>JADKJB010000035.1 GCA_016722525.1 Bacteroidota bacterium | reverse complement strand
GTATTTAAATTCAAATTCTTAACAAATAGCTGGGCTCACATGAACTTGAATGAGAACCAAGAAATCTTATTGTATTGTTAGGGATGGCTTGTCCATTGGTCATGGGAGTTAAAGTCCAGAATTTTGAGGACTGGTGGGCTCGCTGTGAAGTTTCTACAAGGGTATGGTCGAGAGTGCTACCTGTTCCAACAGACCAGAAGGTTCCCGGATTTACGTTCACCGCCCCAGAATTCCATCAAGTATATTTCGTTTTTTGTTTCAACAGAACGTTTCCCGTTAAACTGGCATATCGCACAGGGACCGCCAGTGACAATATGGCTGTGCTTGCTGATGGCTTTCAACAACAAATACATCATTTGATAAGTAAATCTCGTTAAACTGTGCATAATTCTTCGCCGTTGTTGAGCCGTTGTTATGGGTGCTCTTCACCTCAGGCAAGGGGCAAGGTTGATTATTGCTGCAGAACCCGGATTATGGGTTCCCTGAGTGCTCATCGTTGGAACTTCCCTCGAGGTATTCAGAAAAAAAAAATAATCATTGCATGAACCGCCAATTCCCCAACTAGTGTTTACAGCAATCCCTCTGTTTTTCCCTGCGTTGGTGGAGCTGGAACACGGATCAACACCCCGAGGAGTTATGATTTCGCACCCGCATGTGTACGACCCGATAATGCAGTTGCCGGAACATTGAAATTGTAAACGATAAATTTTCGAAAGGAAGACTATTATCAAGCTCAGTTTAATTTTTCATTTAAGTTTGAAGGTATGCTTAACACTGATATTATAACTAATCCTTGCAAACAAAATAATTTGGGTCTTCAGTTACGATTAAACTATTAAACTGTAATTACCTCCCGTGTATTTATACCGGTGGAAAGGTTTGTATAAATAATGCAAACAGGAGGTGGATTTAACCCGGTTACATCTGAAATGCTACCTAATGAAACAGAACTGATAAAACCATTGGCCCCTGAAACCACCGTAAATGGTGTGTCTGGGTAGCACATGGATACGAACCCGCAGCAAATATTAACGGTATAATCTTCGGCCTCTAAAAACTTGAAGGAGTACAAGGACCAGTTGAAACCAGACCTGAAGCGCAGTCGCATTCGGGTTGTTCCTACTAAAGGGTTACAGGTACAGTATAACGGACAGCATTAACCTGATTTGCGATGCACTGGTAAATTGCCCGATTAATTCATCAGATCTGTAAAATCAAAATCACCATCAAAATCGATATACGCCGCACAGGTCAAAGTGCTGGGGCCAGAAAGAACCCAGAGAGAATATAAACCACCTTGGGCAATCTCATAAGGAACTACTATAGATGGCACCCTGTATAATAGGGATATTTGATGGACTACCGCTTGCAGTTATCCCTGCCTAACAATTCTGCGTATAAACCCCTTGAATATAATTGGTGCCGGGTCCGATTGGAAGTTGGTGAACAATATTGTGCAATTGCGTTCGACATTAAAAACAGTGATGCTGAAATTGCTAAAATTAGATTTTTAGTCATTGGTTTGCTTCTAATATTTCGGTATTGGTGAATCTTTGATTTCATTTTGCTTATTGTTTTATATTGTTAAGTCTTTGATTGGTCTAGTTACGAATGATTTCATCTTGCTTCGTTGGTTTAAGAAATTGGCGATTTCGGAAGCACATAACTGCCAGCCACCACTAAATCCTTGATACGAAGTAAAAAGCTTCATTTAACCACAGAAACCTGCCAACTTCTTGTAGTTGCAGTTATGTGCTGCCTTGTTGTTAGGCCGAAGCACAAATGTTTGATATTCTGCACCAAAGGTTGTTTGAAAGATTTGCATTCATTGTTATTACTTTTTTTTCTAATGGAATTACTCTTTCACAAATTTATAATTGCAAGTATTATATCCCTGCCATGTAGAATATAAACACCAAATACTTAAACCCGATACATCAATCTTGGATGTGTTTGTTGTTTTGATTAGTAATTCTCCCATCAAATTTGAAATCTCAATTTCTGCATTCAATAAAATTATTTGTGATGATATTTAATTCGTTTTTGTTGGATTTGGGGAAACGATTATTGCTTACAGCATTATTATTTATTGGAAGGAACGCAATGTAGTCGTAAAGTTAATTTCAAACTTATGGTTACCTGCTGATAACAAAATGGTTGCTTCTAAAACACCAACGCTGTCAGTGTTAAATGAATTTACAACGGCATTGTCAACCAATACTTCATACAGTTGATATTGAACTAAATCAGCACCAACATTTTTACTGTTCTGCTTCCTGCAACATTATTCATTACCCTGATACAAAGCATTCGTATCTCCAACAAAGACTTAAAAAGAAAAGCAGATTTGTCCAATCAACGCCACAATGGTGTACGCGTTTGCTGTGCAATACCTACCAGCAACAGAAGCATTTGAATTGTCACCAATATCAATGGTGTGAAGAAAGACTAAACTGTCAATAATTGTTGTTGGCGCTACTCAATGCGCCAATGCTCCGGGTGTAGTATGAATAGTGTCAGGGAGTAATACCCAACGGATAATTTATTCCGTCAACATAAACCTGGTACCCAGTTCCTCCAATTCTTGTTGTGGGTTGAGTTAAGCGGAAGAGTTTCTTATAGCAACATTTCCATTTCCATTTGCTTGTAAAATATCTTGCCCGTTAAATGTTTCTATATGATTGGGAACTGTCGTGTTCACAATACTTCCGTTGATAGTTGGTTGTTGTTGAAAGTGTAAAATAAATTTAGCATCGCGTTGATTAGTTGCTGTATTTTTTAGATGCAAATGGTCAAGCACTATTACTTGATTGGGTTTATAAAACAAAACCCTTCTTCTGAACTTATCTAATTTTGTAGTATCATAACTTTGTTCTGCATCTGAAATGGAGTAACAATAATCGGCACCTGCACCCCAAAGTTCCCAACTACCTTTTTGTGCAGAAGGAGAAAATATATCATTGTAATTCATGAGCGTTGGTGATTCATTTTGTCCGCCATCATTACTCACATTCACTCCCCAGTTAGTATAACTGTCTGTTGAATCATAGACACAAATACTGTTGTGGGCAATTGTGCGCATATAGTAGTTTACATAATGCGGATTGCCATACGACCAGTAATAACCCGAATTATTTATTTGCGGAGCATTTTATAGACGCAAAGTATTATTGTCCCGATGCTCATGTCCCGCTTTTTTGTTGGAGCATCATACACCCAAACCAAAGTTGCTGTATCACTCCAATCGGTGCGAGAAACAGAAAGACCTGTTTTATCACTGAACCAATCAGTTGCTATATTGGGTTGAGTGACTATTGGCGCCAAAATCTTTATACATAAGTTTCTGATACCTCGGCCATGTCCAGGTAATATTGATTGGTAAGGAATAATATTGAGCTAACCATAAACTGCGTGGGTCGTTATATATTTGGGCATGACGATAAATAACTCTATCACCTTGTTCATTGGTAAAACCATCACCCCAGTTAATGGTGTAGCCATCGGGCTGAAGAAAGTACCAGTATTGATTGATACTGTTTTGAACCCATGGTAAATCACTATAAAAGTTTTTACCTGTGGCAATTCTCATGTTTTCAAAGAACTGAAACTCATCAACCAAACTCCACATAGCGTAAGCTGCCGTCCAATTCCACCCTCCGTCATCATCGCGGTAATAACCTGCTACAGGTAGAATTTCATTTACTGCTTT
This sequence comes from Bacteroidota bacterium, assembly GCA_016722525.1. Lineage (GTDB taxonomy): Bacteria > Bacteroidota > Bacteroidia > AKYH767-A > OLB10 > JADKJB01. The sequence continues at coordinate 27,557 of JADKJB010000035.1, read as the reverse complement.
ATCGTAACTGATTTCATACCACTGCCTAACAGAATCTTGTTGCAATACAGTAAGCCCATCAGCCGAATCAAGCACCAATGCATATTGATTTCATAATATACATTCCAGATATTATGACCAGTGACATAAGCAGTGCCGGCCGATGTGAGAATATAAGTATTTATAAAATAACTGTATATTTTATAAAGGTTTTGTGCAAGGTGCTGTCGCATTGGAACAGGAAGTGAATCATAACACCAGTCGAACAACATGCCACCCACATCAGCAATGTTGCGGATTAGGTCTTCGTTCTCATACCAACTGTAATTATTGGAAATTAATGGTGTCTAATTTATTATTTATCTGCGTAATCAGAAACCGGCAACGCTTAAGCGCAGTAGAATCGTTGTTGATTTTATAAAGTGCAGAAACAAACTGACCTTGGTATTGCGCCCATTGAGGTTAAAATCCCAAGTCCAAATCGTGGAATCAGTGCCAAGCAAATACAATTGAGGATCGTTATACCAATTGCTAAATACTGCGTTGTTAAAGTCAGTGTAGGTAGTGCCACAATCGCCAATGCTCATGTTGTTATGTAAATAGGCGAATCTTGCAGAATCAATATAAATTCTTGGTCGGCTGGTATGGATTGTTGGATAAACTTGTGCCTCAACAATGAAGCTAACAAATAAAATTGCAAAAAGAATTATTGATTTCTTCATATTGATTTCTTTACTTTATAACTTGCAATTATGGTTTGTCAAATGTATTCGTTTCGTTTTTGCAGAGCTGATTAGGATTCCGAAAGTTTAATGTTCGCACTGTCACCAAAAGGTTGCGCATAACGGCAGACTGTGAAAATACTAATTTCTCCATCAAATTGTTAATTTCTTCTAACAAAATTTACAAAAACTATAGCCTTAACTACCTAAATTTGATTCAAACATTAGGATATGAATCAGATAATCCCTGCCGATCGTAGCCAAATCACGTTTGGATCCCTGGAAGAGGCAATTTCTGTTGATGACCCTGTCCGATTTCTAGATGCTTTCGTGGAGAAACCGGATCTTTTTAAGTTAGGGTTTCAAATGAAAATTATTCAGGTGGAAGGCCGGCCTTCATTTCATCCCACGCTGTTTCTTAAAATTTATCTCTACGGCTACCCGAATGGCATTCGTTAATCACGCCGGCTAGAGAAAGAATGTAAACGCAATTTAGAAATGCAATGGCTGTGCGGTAAGTTGGTGCCAAATTATCACTCCATTGCTGATTTTAGAAAAGTAAATGGTAATGCTCTTGTAAATATGTTTAAATTGTTTGTGACCTTTTTGAAAGAAGCCGATTTAATTGGCGGCAAAACTATTGCCATTGACGGAACCAAATCCAGAGCTCATAACAGTAAGAAAAATAATTACACTTCTAAAAAGTTAGATCGTCACTTTCAATACATTGAAGAAAAGACCAAAGAATATCTCTCTCAAATGGACACGCTCGATCAAGAAGAAAATGCTTCCCAACTTTCTGATGTTACCGAAAAACTGGATCGCCTAAAAAAGAATAAATTAAAGTACACCCGACTTAAAAAACAATTAGTCGCCAGCGGGGAGCCTCAAATCAGTACCACAGATCCTGATAGTCGTAGCCTTTTAGTACAAGGACAGGTTGTTGAAGTTTGTTACAACACTCAGGCGGCTGTTGACGCTAAGCATTGTTTGGTGGTTGCTACTCACACTATCAGTCGTAATGACCGTAATGCTTTATCAACCATTGCTGCTGAAGCAAAAGTAAATTTGAATTCCTCCGAATTTACATTGCTCGCCGATAAAGGCTATAACAATGCCCGCGAAATTGAACAATGTCAATTGCTTAATTTAAAAACAATTGTTGCACGACAGGAATTAGCAAACAGCAATCCTAAAGGAACTACAAAAGAATATCTGGTGGATCAGTTTAAATATAACAGAAGAAACGACACTTACACATGTCCGGCCGGACAAACTCTTAAAACTTTTGGTACCTGGCATACGAAAAACGGGATGATAAATTTTCATACCAATATAAAAAATACCGCACTCCAAAATGTAAACACTGTCCGGTAAAACATTTGTGCACCGGTAGAGCAAAAGGTGGAAGGGAAATTGAACGAAGTCAATATGCAGAAGCCGTTGAATTAAACAACTGGAATTACAAAAGAAATCAAAAATTATACAGAACCCGGCAAGAAATCAACGAACATATTTTTGGAACCATCAAACGAAAGTGGGGATATAACTATACCAATCTTATAGGTCTTGAAAAAGTAAATGGTGAATGGAGTTTGATCCTTGGGGTGAACTCTCCGCTACATTTGGATATACACTGCGGTGTAGTTCACCCATGTTGAGTTACAACATCAAACGCACCTATAATATTCTTGATTTTGATATCTTAATGTGCATACTCAAAAACTGAAAACCAAAATACCGCAAACCATGGCGGCTTTCAACGAATCAAGTGAATTTAGCTCCTATTAGACAACTCTGCTTTTATGATTTGAAATTTGCTGCTTGAAATTTTGATAAACACTAACATCTTAAAAATAACTGAATTTTGTTCTGATGATTTATGGAAGGTAATGGTTGTGAAAAACGGAGTTTTTTCACAACCTGACGTTTTGCGGGTTTGAGAAGTGGCGGATTTCAAAGACGAAATTGTCAAGCTACCACTAATGTTTATTAGAAGCACAAAACTTGATATTTCTACGTCACCCGCCATTTCTTTAAACCCGCTGTTATGCCCAGTGCTGTTGTCAGTCCTGTTGTTAGTCGGTGATTATTAATTTGTCAGTCGTTAAAATTTTATTGTCTTCAGTTAGATGAATAAAATACAGACCGCTTGATAAGTTGTCACGTTGCAAAATAATTGTCTGTCCTGAGAGCTTGTTTATTTGTTTTACTACTTGTCCATACAAATTGTAAACTGTTAATGTTGCGTTTTTCAAAAGATAGTTTGTGTGTAAAGTTGTTGAGGAAGAAAATGGATTGGGATAAATTTTTATGTCTGTGGTTTGATTATCAGTTTCGTTTATTCCTACTGAGATAGTATTATTATACCTCGCTACTGCAAAAGAACCAACATTGCCAATGCTGCTAAATCCCGCAACTACAATTTTGTCATCACTTTGAAGGGCTACTGAGAAACCATAGGCATCAGCTCCCATGGGTGTTGTTACAATTCCATCAGTATCAAAGCTTACATCTAAGCTGCCATTTGTGTTGTAACGAACCAAAGCAAAAACATCACTATTAAATACATTGCCTGTACGACCAGCTACTACAATTTTTCCGTCACTTTGTATAACTACTGAAAATCCTGCAGATTGCGTAGTGCCAATTGCTGTAGTCACCATTCCATCAGCATTAAAGGTGGTATCTAAACTACCATTGCTATTGTAACGGACTACAGCAAAATTTTGAATAGAGCCAATGATGCTAACTCCGGCAACCACAATTTTACCATCACTTTGAAAGGCTAAATCGTAACCAACATCAAGAGATGTTCCAATAGGTGTAGTCACAATTCCATCGGCATCAAAGCTGGTATCAAGGCTGCCATTTGTATCATAACGAACTAAAGCAAAGTCATCATTTGATCCACTGAAGCTAACTCCGGCCACTACAATTTTTCCATCACTCTGTACGCCTACTGAGTAACCAATGTCATCATGAAAAGTTCCAATAGGTGTAGCCACTATTCCATCGCTATCAAAGGTGGTATCTAAACTGCCATTAGTGTTGTAGCGTAGTAACCCAACAGAGGTATTGGTGCTAAGGTGGATATATCCCGCCACCAAAATTTTGCCATCACTTTGTATGGTAACAGCAGATCCCACATCACTAATAGGTCCAACATCCGTTGTCACAATTCCATCGGTATCAAAAGTGGTATCTAAGCTGCCATTGGTGTTGTACCTTACCAAGGCAATATCAAAAAAGTTAGTGCTATTTGTGCTATACCCCGCCACCACAATTTTGCCATCACTTTGTATTACAACAGATTCTGCCCGAGCGTCAGAAATTCCAATAGGCGTTGTTGCTTTTCCATCACTATCAAAGGAGGTATCTAAGCTGCCGCTGGTATTGTATCTAACTAAAGTAAATTCATTATAAATGGCATTGATGCTAAACCCGGCAACCACTAATTTGCCATCACTTTGTATAGCTAAAGCGTGACCCAAGCCAGTATTGGATCCAAAAGATGTAGTCACTTTTCCATCATTATCAAAGGTTAGGTCTAATGAACCTGACTGAGCAAATGAAGCAACGGGCAATGTGAAACAAATAGCGAATAAAAACGCTATTGCAATAAGAGTAATTTTTTTCATTTTAATTGTATTTAATTTTTTCCTACTAGTATGGCTTTTCGGTATCGCCCCGTTTTTGTAATGTTAGCTGGCCTCCATTTTTGTTTTTTATCAGTCGCAAATAATTGTCAAAGTTGAAATTTTATTCTTGTCTGCCTGTTGTGTCATTGTCGTTTTTTTTGCATTGGGCCATAACGTTTTGCAAATTTGCGTTCGAGCGGACTTTTCGCTTCGAAAATGTCCGCGAAGACAAAGATAAAATAAAACCACGGACGTGTCCCCGGGACACGTCCTCCCGCTTGACGCAAATTTGATGTTAGCCAAAATGCATTGCTGTCGTGCGAAATTGTACACGGAGAAACAAGCGTTGTGTTCATGCGCAACTGTCGAGCCGAGAAATCAATTGTCGACTATTACTAATTTGTCTACCGCGATGACTTTGTTGTCTTGTGTCAGTCGAACGAAATACAGACCGCTTGATAAATTGTCTCGGTTGAAAAAGATTGTCTGCCCGTTAAGGTTTTTTATTTGCGCAACTGTCTGCCCGAAACAGTTGTCCACCGTGAGAGTTGCGTTATGTAAGAAAATGTCTGTCTGTAAAGTGGTCTGTGTTGAAAAGGGGTTTGGAAAAATTGAAATTGTAGTTTGAGAAATTTCTTCTTCAATGCCTACATACAACGAATGATATTCCCAAAAGTCATTTGTCAGCGAAGGAGTTGCTCCTGTTCCTATGTAACCATATCCGCCTATTGAAAATGCAACCGGGGTATAGCGACCTGCACCCTGAAAGTTTGCTCTTGCTGTCCAAGAATTTGTAGATTGATTGTATTCCCATAAATCAGTGAAATAGGAAGTTCCATCCCATCCCGTACAGATAAATCCAACTCCGCCAATTGCAAATCCACCCGCCACCCGTCTTTCACTTCCTGGCAAGCTTGCTTTTTGTGTCCATGCATTATTGCTTTGATCGTATTCCCAAAAATCAGAAGAACTATAGTTGGAAGAATTATCATTTCCCGTTCGCACATATCCCTTTGTCCCGATGGCAAAGCCGACTGCTCCTGAACGGCCTGTTCCCAAAAAATTTGCTTTGGGAGTCCATGTGTTCAGCGCGGGGTCAAATTCATACCAGTCCGATTCGGAAGGTACGCTTCCATCCTTTCCCGTTCCTACGTATGCTTTATTTCCTATTGTAAAGGAGGCAGGACTTCTTCTTCCGGTGGAGGGAAAACTCGCCTTTGCTGTCCAAGTGTTCGATGCCGGGTCATATTCCCAAACATCATTTAAGTATGAGCCGTTTGTTCCTCCGAAGATATAACCTTTATTTCCTACCGCAAAGACAAGGGCTTCATGCCGTGCGCCTGTAACGCTTGCTTTCTGTGTCCACGAGTCTGTGCTTTGGTTCCATTGCCAAAAATCACTTAAGTCACTGGAGGCGTCTTTTCCTGTTCCAATGTACCCGTAATTTCCAATTGAAAATCCACAGGCACCCCAACGTGCAGACCCACCAAAGTTTGCCTTTTGTGTCCATGTATCTTGAGCATTTGTCTGTTTATGAGCAACTGTCAAGCCGAGAAAAACTGTTGAGATGAGTAAAAGTTTTTTCAATATCTTTAGTTTTTGAATTTATATTTTTGTTAACTGTCATATTGAACAATGAACTGTTCGACAAAGGTAATGTCTTTTTTGCATTTTGGCTAACGTTTTCGTGGTTGCCGCAGGGGGCGGCCACCAAATTAATAAAAAAACAAATAGCTTCGGCCGGCCCTTGCGGCACACCACGTGTTATAGGCATACTGGATGTGTATCCTTATTGTTTTGTCTATTTTGATCTTACGAATCTATTTGTCAACGGCTATTTATTCTCAAGACTATGTGATTTGGAATTTGCTGAAATCTAAGTGCGCACTATTTTGGGCAACAGTTTAATTTCTAATCTAAAATCCACAGCTGCGGTAAGGACTTGTATCTTTCAATATTGAAAGTATGTGAGTAGGTGGGATATAATACTCGATAAATAATGTTTTAGAACTTATTTTTGAATAATAAGCTTCTTCACAAAAATGCTATTGTTAAAATTTGCTCTGACAAAATAGCTCCCCGAGTTTAACTTGCTTGAAGACTGTTCAATTACATTCATTCCTTTATTTAATTTTTGTGTAAAAAATAAAACCTTGCGACCCCCAATATCAGATATTAAAATTCCTGCGAGACAATCCTTGTCGGATTCTATATTTAAGAAATAATTTGATTTTACCGGATTGGGATAAATGTTCAAATAAGATTCATGAGACCTTAGAATGTTTAAAGGAGTTAAGGCTTTTCGTAAAGTGATTGAAGAAAATTGTGCAAGGGTATTGGTGCTAGTGTCTGTTAAAACTGCTGAGGAAATCTCAACCTCTGTTTCCAATTCTATTGGTTCCAATGATACTGTTTCAAAAATGCCACAACTATCGCAATTGTAAATATAGATATAAGTACTGTCTTGTTGTGCATGAACAGTAGTTATTAATAGTAAGCAAAATAGAAATGAGATAATGCTTTTCATAAGATACAATTTAAATTATGACAATTTTTTTATAAAATAAAGTTTTTCCATTGTAAATTTCAATAAAGTAAAGCCCTGACTGTAACTTTTGAGGAAGCAATGCGGATTTCCCTGAAAAATTCTTATTTACCAATATTTCTTTCCCAAAAGAATCAAAGACCGAGAAAGATATATGGTGCAAATAACGAGAAAAATTAATAACATTATTAGTTACAGGATTCGGATATATTTCTATTTCTTCAGCGTTATTCAATAATTCATTAATACTTGTGATTTGGCTATATTTAATAACAAATCCTTCCCCTGCAATATAAACATTATTAAACTCATCAAGCGCTAGCGCGGTTACTGACTTAGGCTGATTATAATAAATTTTCCACTTTAGATTACCAGAACTGTCAAATTTAGCTGTAACTACATAGTCAATCGAAATCGTATTAAAACTTCCTGAGTAAGTTACATATATATTGGCATCGGCATCCAACTTTACTTTTGCCAATGAATTTGCTGAAACTGAATCAATGTTTCTTTGCCAAATTACATTACCAAAAGTATCATATTTTAATAAGTACCCCATATAAGTACTGGCATCAGGAGCTACACCATTCACATAGCAATTTCCGGAATTATCGGCTGCAATATCATTAGCATAACCTGCACCGTTGTTTTGAAAGAAGGAATTCCATTTTTCGGATCCTGTACTGTCATACACAACAATTCCGTATCCACTGCTTACATTTTCAATACCATTCAGGTAAACATTTTGCACACTGTCAATAAATAAATCGGTTAGATTATCTGAACCGAATGTCGGATTATAAAATGCTTCCCACAAAAATGTCCCTTGCGAACTAAATTTTTTCACAAAGTATTTTCGTTCATTTTGATTTGGAGTATTTACATAAGTTCCTGCAACATAGATATTGTTGGCTAAATCCCGTTTAAATTCGCTTGCAATAAAAGCTTGACTCTGTGTTGCATCAATAGTATCATTTGTAAATTGAAGAATTACATTGCCTAATGAATCGAGCTTAATTATAGTTATATTTTTTTGTCTGACATGCTCATAACAAAAATTGTCAGTTGATACAAAATTTCCATAGCTTCTCGTTCCAAGCGTACCATTTGTAGTGTCCAATTGATGAGACCAAATCAATGTCCCATATTGATCATATTTATTGGTGCGAGCCCATCCAATTCCGCTATTATCATTTATACTCCCAGACATATAAACATTATATAACGTATCTACTGAAATTGCAGAAAGTGCAGCACTTACCACGCCTGGACCGGCGTCGGTCGCAAACCATTGTACGGTTCCTGATGAATTGATTTTTACTGTTGCCAGGCTATTATAAAAAAATGTTGTATCATAAAATATTCCCCCTGCATAAACATCCAAATTGTCATCAATATATAATTGATCTTCCTTTATTACTATAGGATATATCATTTGTGGTGATGGATAAACTATCCATTGCTGTGTTACTGTTTGTGTAAATGATAAATTTCTAAAAAAAACAATAAACACAATAGTTATCGCTATTTTTTTCATTATTGAAAAATTTTTATCTCATAATTAATAACCGTTGCGTTATAATCTTTTATATCTCCTCGTATCTGTACTTTTAGCATACCACGAGGTGTATCATTTATGGTAATACATTTATTCAGATCGATATATTCTCCATTCTTGAAGTTTGCTTTAATCTGAAGATATAATTGAGTTCCAACAGGGAAAGAAACTTGTGTACCCCCCGGTCCTAAATATTTTTGAATATCATATTCGCCATTCGCGCTCAATGAAAAAGTTGAAATCAATGTTGCTGCACCTGGAATGCTGCATGTAGCTTGGGCATAGTTTTGAGCTTCAATTTCATACAAGTTAGTTAAAGGTGGGGTAGTAGAGGATGAAGTTACTCCGATTGTCAAAATATTATCAGTCCAATAATTCTTTATTGTGCTGTAATTTGTAGTGGCAATATAGTCTGTTGGTTGTGTGAAGCCAAAAACCGATGTACCCGAATTGCAAAAAGCACAGTAACGTGTTTCATAGTCCTCTGTTATTTGTTGAAAACCATTTACACAATTAGAACCTGTAAAATCGGTTCCGTAATATAAACGTAAATCAGGACCATTACCAAACCAAAAGCCTCCTTGATATGGCATATAAAAATAAAGAGTTTTTTGATAATCTACACCCGGTCGAGTTAGTTGGTAAAGGCCGTATCCGATGGCATACCGGGGCCAATTGCCTGCTCCCACTCCCGATGGTTCATCATCCCATGTATTAAAGTAGGCGTCATCCTCACATATACTTAATACATCTCCATCCATTTTGCTTGGCGGTGAAATTGTCCATACATCATCATAATGAAATTTATCCATGAGTGGATTTTCCAGTTTTTTTACAGCATAATGAAATGTGCTATAATTTAAGGTTACTATTTTAAAATAAGTCATACCATAAATCTTGCTTAATCTTAAATAATTGTTAAGGTTTGGTGGGTTATAAGGATTCGGGTCATGTATATCTAAACATCCATCTGGATTAGAAACAATATTAAGTTCCCAATCCTGTGCACCGGATCCCATTCCTTGAGGAATACCATCAAATGGGATTGTTGAAGGGCATGCCCCGCAATTCCAACTTGTATTAGGTGACGGATGTTTAGACACCAGGCAGTTTGTAATATAGATAAATGGATTGCCATTTACGTAATAATGGGGCATGGGACCTAGAAGAGTTAGCCATGTTACAAACGACTCCGTTGTTTCATTATCAATTGTTCCGCCGGTGCAATTCAGGCAAGGAAGGGGATAATTGCTTTCTTCAAATGTATATGCCAATTTAGGATTGTCTTCGAGTTGTGTTGGATTAAAATGATGATAATGAGGGACAGCTATCATGGGTTGGCATTTGGTTCCATTAATCCAAATTCTCTTAAAAATATAATTAACATAATCAAATTCAGGCAAACTAAAATATTCACTAATTTTAGTATTCATTTGCTCTTGAAGATTCAATCCCCGAGCAGCACATCTGCTGATCAAATCTGTATATCTTATGTTATAAAAACTGTCAATAACAGCAGCGCATTGTTCATAAAGTACATTTTTTACAATGCTATCGGGAGAGACATCTAAAAGACCAACAGCCAGTGTCTTTAAGAAATCCTTCAAAACTGGAATATACTTATCCGGCTGATTAAATTTAACGATTTCTCCCTTTACATTAAAGTTGCTCTCGGCATTTGCGCTAATATATATATTCCCTAAAAAATCTATTGCAACATCAGATAAAAAATTATCACTGCTTAAGCTGTCATTATAACTTATTGACCATATTAATCCACCATCAATAGTATAATTTAACAAATAGACATCAGAAGCGGATTCGGAAAACCAAACCTTTGCAGCAAGGATGAATTCATTGTTGGCAACATTAGTAAGAATTTTAACAAGCACATCATTTCCGGAATCCCTGCCGTTAAATCTTTGCTTCCATAGCTGTACTCCCCTGTTATCATATAAAATTGTAACAATATCTGAATGCTCTGAACCTGATTCACCTGTTAAACAATTTCCAGAAACAATAACCTGATTTTCAACAACCTTAACACAAACAGCCTGATCATCTTGCTGCATTTCATCAAACAATGCAAACCATTCTAATTCTCCATTCTCATTCCATTTTATTGTTACGTAATCCTTAGATTCATTGTTCACAGAATAGCCTGTCAAGTATACATTATTGTCTTCATCAATAGCAATATCATTACATTCATCACTGAGTTGATCTCTACCATCATAATAAACTTCAAAACTTAATGAGCCACTTTCGTTGATGCATAACAAAAGAATATCCCAATTTCCAGATCTAAAAACATTACATGCTAGAGCAAAGTTCCCATTATTATAAGGCTGCAAGCCACGAATCAACTCATTTATTTGCAGAACTATGAATATAGCTCCAAAACCAAATCTCCTTCCGTGTTATATTTTTCAAAAAAACATCGGAATTTTCTAAAGATCCTGACTTGCCGCCAATAAATACATTTTGTATTGTGTCAGTCAAAATGTATAAACCCTCATTAATCCCTTCAGTGGGTGTGGAAATAACTTGCCAAATAATTTCTCCGATATTGTTAATTTTAAATGTGGCTATACTGCTTTGATTGCCGGCTGCAGAAAATCTTCCGGTAAGATAGATGTTATTTTCTTCGTCAAGGGCAATTGCGTTAACAAAATCATCTCCATTAAATACTCCATTAAAAGTGGTATTGAAAATAGTGTCGCCACCAGGATTAAGTTTTATAAGTTTCCAATCAATTCCATTATTATCGGAATCAAAAGAGCCTGCAATATAAATGAATCCTTCATTATCTATCTTAATTCGTAAATCTCCTCTTTCATTTTTTTCTGAAAATTCCTTAAACCATTCTTGATTTACATTTTGGGACAAAGCTGGTGTGTATAGGATTGCAAAGGTTAGTAATAGATAAATATTATGTCTCATGTTAACTGGGAATTAATGGCATTAGCAAATATAATAAATATTTCATTAATTATTTGTCATTATGGAATATTATATGAACGGCTGAGAAAGGTTGGTCTTTAATAAGGGATAGATTGAGCCTCCTTCTATTTGGTTGATATGATATCCCATTCGACATTGCTGGTTTTGACAGCTTATCAATTTAAATTAAATATTGTAGTGCATTTGGCAGTTGCCTATAACGGCAGACTGTGAAAATACTAATTTCTCCATCAAATTGTTAATTTCTTCTAACAAAATTTACAAAAACTATAGCCATTTCTGCCTAAATTTGATTCAAACATTAGGATATGAATCAGATAATCCCTGCCGATCGTAACCAAATCACATTTGGATCCCTGGAAGAGGCCATTTCTGTTGATGATCCTGTCCGGTTTCTGGATGCTTTCGTGGAGAAACTGGATCTTTTTAAGTTAGGGTTTCAAATGAAAAATGTTCAGATAGAAGGCAGACCATCGTTTCATCCCAAATTGTTTCTCAGGATTTATTTGTATGGTTATCAGAATGGAATCCGGTCCTCGCGCCGATTGGAAAAGGAATGTAAACGCAATTTAGAAATGCAATGGCTGTGCGGTAAGTTGATACCCAACTACCATACTATTGCCGATTTTAGAAAGGTGAACGGCAATGCACTGGTTAATATGTTCAAACTGTTTGTAACGTTTTTGAAAGAAGCCGATTTAATTGGCGGAAAACCATTGCCATTGACGGAACCAAATCCAGAGCTCATAACAGTAAGAAAAATAATTACACTTCTAAAAAGTTAGATCGTCACTTTCAATACATTGAAGAAAAGACCAAAGAATATCTCTCTCAAATGGACACGCTCGATCAAGAAGAAAATGCTTCCCAACTTTCTGATGTTACCGAAAAACTGGATCGTCTCAAAAAGAATAAATTAAAGTATACCCAACTCAAAAAACAATTAGTCTCCAGCGGGGAGCCTCAAATCAGTACCACAGATCCTGATAGTCGTAGCCTTTTAGTACAAGGACAGGTTGTTGAAGTTTGTTACAACACTCAGGCGGCTGTTGACGCTAAGCATTGTTTGGTGGTTGCTACTCACACTATCAGTCGTAATGACCGTAATGCTTTATCAACCATTGCTGCTGAAGCAAAAGTAAATTTGAATTCCTCCGAATTTACATTGCTCGCCGACAAAGGCTATAACAACGCCCGCGAAATCGAGCAATGTCAGAAACTGAATTTAAAAACCATTGTTGCGCAACAGGAATTAGTAAACAGTAATCCTAAAGGAACGACCAAAGAATATCTCGTGGACCGGTTTAAATATAATAGACAACACGACACATATACCTGTCCTGCCGGACAAACTCTTAAAACTTTTGGCACCTGGCATACGAAAAAACGAGAGGATAAAATTTTACACCAATATAAAAAGTACCGTACTCCAAAATGTAAACATTGTCCTGTAAAACATTTATGTACCGGTAGAGCAAAAGGAGGAAGAGAAATAGAACGCAGTCAGTATGCTGAAGCTGCAGAATTGAATAACAGAAATTATAAAAGAAATCAAAAATTATACAGAACCCGTCAAGAAATTAACGAACATATCTTCGGGACCATCAAACGAAAGTGGGGATATAATTACACCAACCTTATTGGAATTGAAAAAGTAAATGGTGCCTGCCTGCAGCAGGCAGGAGTGGAGTTTGATCATGCTAAGTTATAACATCAAACGCACCTTTAACATACTTAATTTTGACGATTTGATGCAAACACTCAAAAGTTGGAAGCCGAAATATCGCAAAGCATGGCGGCTTTCGCCGAATCCGGCGAATTTAGCTCCTATTAGACAACTCTGCTTTTGTGATTTGAAATTTGCTGCTTGAAATTTTGATAAACACTAACAGCTTTTAAAATGACTGAACTTTGTTCTGATGCTTTATGGAAGGTAATGGTTGTGAAAAACGGAGTTTTTTCACAACCTGACGGCTCGGCCATTGCCGCAGGCCTGGTTCGAAGACGAAAGATAAACATTTCCCCTTTACGCTCCAAACGAAGCCGAAATCACATTCCTTTCTAAAACCACCAGGCTTGCGGCACATGGCCTGTTACCTGCATGTGATTTTGTTCGTTAAAGGCTCAACTGTTTGAAGTTAGAACCGATGTTCATTTGAAGCTCGTTATCGCATCGTGTCATTGTTGTAGTTCTTGAGTAAATTCAGTTCGTTGTTGTAAATGCTTTTTATGCTGCACATCAAATAGCCCACTTAAAAGTATAAGAATTGGAAGAGCCAACCAGCTAAAGAAAATTAGTTCCATTCCATTTTGTCCGTCTGTTGCATAATAAAGGGTATTTGCGTTAGAATAAAATAATGCTAACCCTCCTTGAATAAATATGTATTCTGCAATATTGAAAAATACTAATCGCATTGTCATATCCACTTTAGTAAAGTCAACCTTTGCGAAATATTTAATAAACAAATAAGGTGCTGTCAAGGTAGCAATGGCACAAAATGCAAAAACTATTTTAAAAGCAAGAGAACATTCAATTCCTAACTTTGTCATAAGCGTCTGTAAACCAAGCAGAATAATTGCAGAAAAACCTCCACTGAAAAAACCGGCAATCAAAAAGTATCCTGTCTTACCAACAAAACTAAATGGCTTTACTCGTCTGCCAATCTTCGGTAAGGGTTTTAATTCTCCGTCCATAGTTATAGTTTATTTCTTGTGGTCAGTTTGATGTTAGCAGTGTCCCCAAGCATTGGCAATAACGGTTTCGTAGTAACCGCAGGGGCTGGCCACCTATTTAATAATTTTCTATAATCATCGGCCGGCCCTTGCGGCTACTACGTGTTTTCGGAATACCCATATCACGCACACGATTATGTTAGCTTTATTGTTTCACAAACTTCCTAACGTCATTTCCTAGTCTTATAAAATAAATTCCTGTCGAAAGAAATGAAACATCCAACTGAACTTTTCCTTTTCCAATTTCATCCAAAACAATTACGCCAAGTAAATTAGTGACAACAATATTCTCTTTATTTTTTAGAAATAAATTCAATATTGAATTTGTTGGATTGGGATAAAGCACAAAGTCATTATTGCTTACAAGTTCCTCAACATTTACTGTTGAACCGTATTTTAAGGTTATTAAACTCACCAATCCGTTGTAATCACGATGAATTCCCGATAAGTAAACATTATTGTATGAATCACATGAACAATTGTAGGCTTCACTTGTCGACGAAGAATTGTAACTATAAGGTGCTACCCATAACGTATCACCATTCGTATCATATTTTACTGTAAAAATATACATACTACCATCAAAACTAAACCCAGTTACATATATGTTATTTAAATAATCAAGGCAAAGTGTTTTGGCTTTTTCACCATAACCAAATCCATTTGAACTGTCGTAGGATCGTGTCCACAGGATATTTCCTGAAGAATCGTATTTCATAGTAAAATAATTTCTATCAGCACCGCTGTTTAATGCTGATGTTCCGGTAACATAAACATTTTCTGATGAATCAATTTTAAGTTCCTTAAGCCAGTCTTCTCCTGCGGTCACGTTATAAACTGAGCCCCATTTAAAGTTACCACTATTGTCATATTTAATAACTAAATAATCTGCACCTCCTGCCCCATTAACCCCATACATACCGCCCACATAACAATTTCCGCCAGGTGAAACAGCAAAGGAAGATGGGGTTTCATAATCTATTCCACTTGTATCATATCTTTGAACCCATTGCTGCACGCCTGAAGAATTATACTTTAATAAGGCAATATCTATACTGGTTATTGGATCCCAGCTTCTGCCAGTAACATAAACATTTAGCATACTATCCAATCCTACGTAAACAATGCCGCCATCATTCCAATCATGATCATACCGGGCCGACCATTGATAAACTCCTGATGAATTAAATTTCATAGTAATAATATCATGGTTAGAAAAATTAGTAATGCTGTCACCCTGACCAGATACGTATATATTATTATTACGATCAATAGTTGTTTTAATATAGCCTCCTAAAAACGAATAATTTGAAAGAGAAGCATTTGTTGATGACCAAACTAAATTACCTGTTGCATTGTATTTCAAAATAAGTATTCTGTTTGGGCTTCCATCAACGATTGCAGCATATACATTCATAGAATCATCAATTTCAATGCTTATTGAATAAGCATAACTTAAAGAAGTATCAATTGTAAAAAGTCTTGTTCCTGAAGAATTATATTTTGCTAATTCCATGTAATTATTACCTAATGTATCGGCTCTTAATGCTCCGACATAAGTATTGCCACTTGGATCAACTTTCATGTCAACCTGTGAAGCATAAATTGGAACAGGACCTCCAATTGTATCTACCCATTCAGGCAATATTTGCCCAAATGAACTCAAAGAAAAAATCAGAAATAAGAAAATCAAAAGATTTCTTTTACTTGAAGTATTTGTTTTTTCATGACCGTTTGAATTAGCACTGCCGTTCGTTCGAAGTGAAATGGGTTTCCGATAACGTTTTCGTGGTTGCCGCAGGGCCGGCCACCAAATTTAATATTTTCTACAAACTTCGGCCGGCCTTTGCGGCACACCACGTGTTAGCGGCTTGTACCTGTCTCGCAAAGACTATTTTGCCAAAACTAATTTTGAATTTGAAATACTGGAAGTCGAAATTAAATTTATCAGATACACACCGTTTGGTTCATTTGTAATGTCAATATTAAATTCCGGTTTGATAAAATCACTTGTCCATACTACTTTCCCGAAAATGTCTGTAATAATAATGGATGTATTGTAAACTAATTTGTCCATCATTTTTATAGAAAAAGTTCCTGCTGTAGGATTCGGGTAGATGATGATTCCATTATTCGAATTATCTTGATGATCATTGATTGACATTGGAGAACCATTACATGAAATGCATGTTGTGTCATTAGCAGGGGTTGAATCACCCTCTGTATAGGCACAGAATGTATAAGGTCCATTTGGAACAATAAACCCCGGTACAGAAATGTCAAAAGTGTCTGACGCACCTGGAGCCAAAAATCCATTATATGTTGCTGTGGTCGGAATGCTTCCAGATACAGTATAGCTGACAGGAATACTTGTCTGCGAGGTGGTTCCAAAAGTTAGTGATCACTACAATAACAGGGTGCAAAGTTCCCGGTACAGCAGCCGAACAAGTAGGTTGAATAATTGCTGTAATTCCATAATCATTAGATCCTGATGCTGGTTTTACAAAACATGTTAGCATTGCAAATACAAATATTAAATATATTAAGGTCGATTTAATATTCATGGAAATGGTTTATTAAAATGAATTATCAATTTTATGAAGAGCGATTAAAGTATAGCCGCTAACGGCGTTTCGCGGCTTTGCGAGGGGCGCGATTTCGAATGAAAAAGTTCCCAACGGAGAGCCGAATTTCAAATGTACGAAAATTATTGTTACGAAGCTAAAATGCGCGACTCTTGCAAAACCGCTGTTGGTAGCAGGCATTCTTACAGTTTCCAACTTTTTGTGAGTGAAACATCACAAAAAGAACATGTGAATTGAATTTCAATCGGTAATTGTTTGTCTGTTTAGGTGTCTAAGGGAAATGGATTTCTGAGCAAAGTTCAGGTTGCTTAGGTGTCCATAGGAAATGGATTTCCGAGTAAAGTTCAGGTTGCTTTGGTGGTCTGCTTAACAAAGAACTATGTCTATTGAAAATGTACGGTTATATAAAGTTCTTTTCTCTTTCAAAATTGTTTTTAATTTTAAGTCTGTCTTCGTATTTATCAAAGTCGGAAATGTCGAGAAGAAATTTTTTGTTTGTCTTGTTAACCACTTCAATGATATCTAAATTAATATTTATATTGTCAATTTGGTTTCGCTGAATTGTCTGTTGTGAAACTTCGTTTTCAGTTTAAATACTATTGCGTCCTTTGTCCACTCAATGAATTGTCCAGAACGATTGGTTAGTTGCTTTTGGTTCTTTAATAAAAAGTAGAGCGGTAAAGCGATTAATAATAAAGTGTCAAACCACCACCTAAACCTGTTATTTGGCTTGAAGTCGCTATTAAAAACTTAATAACCGAAACTACTATTAGTCCTATTCCGCAAAAGAACATTATTCTTTTGGCCTTATCAATTTTGTGACTTTCAATTCTGTCTGTTAAGATTTTGTTTTCTGCTGCCATGTCCGCTTTTATCAGGGTATGTTATAGGAATTAGACTTTGCTGTCAAGTTATTGGTTTCTACGCGTTCTACTATGCTTGCTACCAACGTCAGACTGTGAAAATACTAATTTCTCCATCAAATTGTTAATTTCTTCTAACAAAATTTACAAAAACTATAGCCATTTCTGCCTAAATTTGATTCAAACATTAGGATATGAATCAGATAATCCCTGCCGATCGTAACCAAATCACGTTTGGATCCCTGGAAGAGGCAATTTCTGTTAATGACCCTGTCCGGTTTCTGGATGCTTTCGTTGAAAAACTGGAGCTTTCTAAGTTAGGGTTTCAAATGAAAAATGTTCAGATAGAAGGCAGACCATCGTTTCATCCCAAATTGTTTCTCAGGATTTATTTATATGGATATCAGAACGGAATCCGGTCTTCACGTCGGCTTGAAAAAGAATGTAAACGCAATTTAGAGATGCAGTGGCTTTGCGGTAAGTTGATACCCAACTACCATACTATTGCCGATTTTAGAAAGGTGAACGGCAATGCACTGGTTAATATGTTCAAACTGTTTGTAACGTTTTTGAAAGAAGCCGATTTAATTGGCGGGAAAACCATTGCCATTGACGGAACCAAATCCAGAGCTCATAACAGTAAGAAAAATAATTACACTTCTAAAAAGTTAGATCGTCACTTTCAATACATTGAAGAAAAGACCAAAGAATATCTCTCTCAAATGGACACGCTCGATCAAGAAGAAAATGCTTCCCAACTTTCTGATGTTACCGAAAAACTGGATCGTCTCAAAAGAATAAATTAAAGTATACCCAACTCAAAAAACAATTAGTCTCCAGCGGGGAGCCTCAAATCAGTACCACAGATCCTGATAGTCGTAGCCTTTTAGTACAAGGACAGGTTGTTGAAGTTTGTTACAACACTCAGGCGGCTGTTGACGCTAAGCATTGTTTGGTGGTTGCTACTCACACTATCAGTCGTAATGACCGTAATGCTTTATCAACCATTGCTGCTGAAGCAAAATCGAATTTGAATTCCTCCGAATTTACATTGCTCGCCGATAAAGGCTATAACAATGCCCGCGAAATTGAACAATGTCAATTGCTTAATTTAAAAACAATTGTTGCACGACAGGAATTAGTAAACAGCAATCCTAAAGGAACTACAAAAGAATATCTGGTGGATCAGTTTAAATATAACAGAAGAAACGACACTTACACATGTCCCGCCGGACAAACCTTGCATACCTTTGGTACCTGGCACACCAAAAAACGTGAGGACAAAATTTCATACCAATATAAAAAGTACCGTACTCCAAAATGTAAACACTGTCCGGTAAAACATTTGTGCACCGGTAGAGCAAAAGGTGGAAGGGAAATTGAACGAAGTCAATATGCAGAAGCCGTTGAATTAAACAACAGGAATTACAAAAGAAATCAAAAATTATACAGAACTCGGCAAGAAATCAACGAACATATTTTTGGAACCATCAAACGAAAGTGGGGTTACAATTACACCAACCTCATTGGACTGGAAAAAGTAAATGGAGAATGGAGTTTGATAATGCTTTCATACAACATAAAGCGGTCCTTTAATATTCTTGAATTCGACGATTTAATGCAAACACTCAAAAAATGGAAACCAAAATACCGAAAAGCTTGGAGACTTCGATCAAATCCTACTCCTAATGCTTCCATTACACTGCCTGCTTTTTATGAATTGGAAATTGCAGCCTGATTTTTTTATGAGCGTATATCGCGTTTAATTGGTTTATAATTTTACATGCCACTCCTCCGAGGATATTGGTTGTGAAAAACGGAGTTTTTTCACAACCTGACGTTTTCGCGGTTGCCGCAGGGGCCGGCCACCAATTTAATAATTTACTTTAAACTTCGGCCGGCCCTTGCGGCAACCACGTGTTAGCGGCTGTACATACGAGAATTATCTTGTTGCACACTTCTATTTAATCACAAACAATTTTGAAGTCGAAACTGTATAAGGTGTTTTAAGAATAATTAAGTATAGACCGCTTGGTTCGTTTGAAAAGTCGATATTAAATTCTTGTTTAAGAATATCGCTTCTCCAAACTACCTTTCCCAAAATGTTTGTAATGGCAATAGATGCAGAGTAAGCTATCTTATCCTCAATCGTTAGTGAAAAGATGCCTATGGTAGGATTCGGTTGGATTATAATCTTATTTTTTAAATAGTTTTCACTCGCATTTACAGACATTGGAGAGCCATTACAAAATATACAAGTAGTATCATTTGTGGAGTTTGCATCCCCGGGTAATGCGTATGCACAAAATGAGAACGGACCACTCGGGAAATTAAATAATATGGGGAACTCAAATGTATCAGAAACTGATGGCGCTAAAAAACCATTCCAGGTCGCTACGGTTGGTATACCGCCATTAATTGTACAGCCTATAGGATAAGTTGTCATTGTGGTATTTCCAAAATTAGTAATTACTACAATAACAGGTTCCGGCACCCCGGGAATAACCGAACAAGTAGGGTTTATAATTGCTGTAATGCCAACATCAATTTGACAAAACACTGCCTTAACATTGAAAACTAACAAAGCAAGAATTAAGGCTAACGTCGAAATAATTTTTCTATTTTTCATAATACATACATTTTAAATTGAAAAAGTATAGCCGCTAACGTTCCGCCTGTTTACGCCGGGCGGGCATACCAAAGATAATAATTAAAAAGAAATATGCCCGCCTGGCGTAAACAGGCTGTTACCGGAAGCCAACAAGCTCATTTCTTAATTACAAATTTAGAACTCATAAAACCGCTTTTCATGAAATAAATGCCATCTACTAATGATGTGATGTTTAATTTTGTCGAAGCGTATGGATCAGGATGACCATTAATTTTTAATACAACTTTTCCAAAGGTGTCATAAACATATATCTTGTCCCCCATGTTTTTTGAATAAAAATAAAATCACTTGCTGGATTAGGATAAATAAAAAGTGAATTTTCGCTTTCTGCTATATTATCAATACTAGTTATTGCAGAATTAGCATTTGAAATTTTCAAAATAATGCCATTCATGCCAACAGCATAACCGACAGAATCTGAGGGAAAATGTAATTTAGTAAGTCCATCAAAATAACTACTGTCCAGAACTTGCCAAGAATTACCATAATCAATTGTCTTGAAAATTATACCTTTTCTTAAACTAGCTGTATCATATTTGTTATAGCCCCCAACAATATATCCAACCGAATCATTTACAAAAGATACATCATATAAAAAATAATTTGAAATAGATGTAGGTAATGACCAAGTTAAACCACCATCAATGGTTTTTGAAAAATTACCATACCGTCCAACTGCAATGCCGGATATGCTGTCAAAGAAATAACAGGAGTATGGATAGAAGTTGGCAGGAAGTGATAGATCTACCCAATTATTGCCACCATTGGTTGTTTTCGAGAATGAAGTAATTCCACTTGGTGATTGTCCAAACCGACTTTGAGCAAGATATCCAATTTGATTGTCAGGGAATACCATTCTACTAGTCCCAGGAAAATAAGAACCTCCTGCAGAATAGAAAATATTTTGCCATGTTAAACCGGTATCAACAGTTTGCTGTATCCAGTGTTGCATATTTGAACGATACCCAGTAGATGGGTTCACAAAGTATATGCTACTGTGGTCGGACATCGTCGAAGAATTCCCGCGCTTTTGCCAGGTAACCCCCATATCCGTGGTTAAATAATCAGCACCACCATCGCCTCCGCAAAACCCAAAAGATTGATTAATAAATTGAACACATAAAATTAATTCATCAAGATTTGTTGTATCCCAAGTTACACCTCCATCAATTGTTCGGAAAATTATTCCGTTTTGATTTCCTGAAAGAGTTTTATTAAATCCTCCAACAAAACCGGTATCATTATTTAGAAAATAAACTGAGTTAAATTGATACTGAGCAGAATCTTTAAAAATTGTTTGCCACTGAGCAAACAGTTTTGTCGTAACAAACAACATCAAAACGAAACACAAATAAATCTTAAGGTTCATCTTTGTCCTAGTTTGTTAAGGTTGGTTTCCGGTAACGGTTTGGCGGTTGGCGACAGGGCCGGCCGCCAATTTAATAAAAAAACTAATAGCACCGGCTGGCCCTGGCGACCAACTGCCTGTTACTGGCTGTAATTTTGCGTCGACTAATGCAATATCACCAAAGGATGACTATAAGAATTGCTATAGTAATTGTTGCAGCTAAAATTGAAGCTCGTGTCTCTTTTCTTGTTGGAGTTTAACAATTTTCTTAACTTTCAATAACTCTTCTTTTGTCAAAGAATTATTATGATTGGTAATTTTGCCTTTAGCTTTTATGAATTTCTGTTTCTGTCTAAAATAGGATTGTTTCTTTAGCAAGGAGTTATTATACTTCATTCTTGCTATCATATCAAAACATGTCCTGCATAGCTCATAGAGTGTTCAGTTATTATAGCCAGTAACGGTTTGGCTATTGCCGCAGGCCGTGTTCGAAGCCGAAATTACACATTTCCTTTACGTTTCACACGAAGCTAAAATCCCATTCCTTACCCCAAGCGCCAGGCTTGCGGCACATGGCCTGTTATGGGCAGGTTTAATTCCACACGACTATGAGATTATCGGGTCCATGAAGACTCATTGCTTCGGGTCCAGCATAAAATTCTTGTCTTAAGTTTACTTGAAAATGAATGTTTTCATCGGTATAAAATGTTGCTTGCTCATCATCATCAATTACATTGATAATTTTCCTTCCTATCAATCCATTTAAGCCTTTGACTTGTCCAAATAGTGAAATTGGATTTGAAATTGTCAATGAATATTCTTCTATTTGAATCAAACCTCTGGAACATTTTGGACGTCAGGTGTCATTTCATTCACGCTGGCCAATGGAAAATATTCGCCTATCAAATGTGATATGTCCGTGATTTTCTTACCAATCAGATTTAGTTCATAAAACTTGCCCATAACGTCAGACTGTGAAAATACTAATTTCTCCATCAAATTGTTAATTTCTTCTAACAAAATTTACAAAAACTATAGCCATTTCTGCCTAAATTTGATTCAAACATTAGGATATGAATCAGATAATCCCTGCCGATCGTAACCAAATCACGTTTGGATCCCTGGAAGAGGCAATTTCTGTTAATGACCCTGTCCGGTTTCTGGATGCTTTCGTTGAAAAACTGGAGCTTTCTAAGTTAGGGTTTCAAATGAAAATGTTCAGATAGAAGGCAGACCATCGTTTCATCCCAAATTGTTTCTCAGGATTTATTTATATGGATATCAGAACGGAATCCGGTCTTCACGTCGGCTTGAAAAAGAATGTAAACGCAATTTAGAGATGCAGTGGCTTTGCGGTAAGTTGATACCCAACTACCATACTATTGCCGATTTTAGAAAGGTGAACGGCAATGCACTGGTTAATATGTTCAAACTGTTTGTAACGTTTTTGAAAGAAGCCGATTTAATTGGCGGGAAAACCATTG
This sequence comes from Bacteroidota bacterium, assembly GCA_016722525.1. Classification (GTDB taxonomy): domain Bacteria; phylum Bacteroidota; class Bacteroidia; order AKYH767-A; family OLB10; genus JADKJB01. The sequence continues at coordinate 4,464 of JADKJB010000035.1, read as the reverse complement.
CCATTGACGGAACCAAATCCAGAGCTCATAACAGTAAGAAAAATAATTACACTTCTAAAAAGTTAGATCGTCACTTTCAATACATTGAAGAAAAGACCAAAGAATATCTCTCTCAAATGGACACGCTCGATCAAGAAGAAAATGCTTCCCAACTTTCTGATGTTACCGAAAAACTGGATCGTCTCAAAAAGAATAAATTAAAGTATACCCAACTCAAAAAACAATTAGTCTCCAGCGGGGAGCCTCAAATCAGTACCACAGATCCTGATAGTCGTAGCCTTTTAGTACAAGGACAGGTTGTTGAAGTTTGTTACAACACTCAGGCGGCTGTTGACGCTAAGCATTGTTTGGTGGTTGCTACTCACACTATCAGTCGTAATGACCGTAATGCTTTATCAACCATTGCTGCTGAAGCAAAATCGAATTTGAATTCCTCCGAATTTACATTGCTCGCCGATAAAGGCTATAACAATGCCCGCGAAATTGAACAATGTCAATTGCTTAATTTAAAAACAATTGTTGCACGACAGGAATTAGTAAACAGCAATCCTAAAGGAACTACAAAAGAATATCTGGTGGATCAGTTTAAATATAACAGAAGAAACGACACTTACACATGTCCCGCCGGACAAACCTTGCATACCTTTGGTACCTGGCACACCAAAAACGTGAGGACAAAATTTCATACCAATATAAAAGTACCGTACTCCAAAATGTAAACACTGTCCGGTAAAACATTTGTGCACCGGTAGAGCAAAAGGTGGAAGGGAAATTGAACGAAGTCAATATGCAGAAGCCGTTGAATTAAACAACAGGAATTACAAAAGAAATCAAAAATTATACAGAACTCGGCAAGAAATCAACGAACATATTTTTGGAACCATCAAACGAAAGTGGGGTTACAATTACACCAACCTCATTGGACTGGAAAAAGTAAATGGAGAATGGAGTTTGATAATGCTTTCATACAACATAAAGCGGTCCTTTAATATTCTTGAATTCGACGATTTAATGCAAACACTCAAAAATGGAAACCAAAATACCGAAAAGCTTGGAGACTTCGATCAAATCCTACTCCTAATGCTTCCATTACACTGCCTGCTTTTTATGAATTGGAAATTGCAGCCTGATTTTTTTATGAGCGTATATCGCGTTTAATTGGTTTATAATTTTACATGCCACTCCTCCGAGGATATTGGTTGTGAAAAACGGAGTTTTTTCACAACCTGACGTTCCCGCAGTAGCCGCTGGCCGGCATAAGAATTCCAGGTGCTTCCTGCTTCCCAAAGATAACCAAAAGATCTGAAGCCACAAAAACTTCCTAAGGCCGGCTTGCGTGCTACTGCGTGTTATAGCACGTTGCCTGCACAGCTACTATTGCTTTAGAAGTTTTCCATTATAGAAATTATTCCTTGAACCCAAAATCTGATAGAAATATATGGCTGGTTTCAATTGCGAAATGTTCACAGTCTTTTCGTCAAATTCCAATTGCTCATATACTAATCTGCCTGTTAAATCATAAAGTCGGAAATATTGTAGAGGCAAATTCGATTGTGAATGAAGGAGTAATTCATCAGTAACAGGGTTTGGATAAATCGAAATAGATTGATTATCGTATGATAACTCATTGATACCGATAGGTGAATTATTGTATTTAAAATGAACCAACCAGTAATCCGTCAATCCATTACCAGGGTGTGTTTTGACGCTAGTGGTTCCTGAATCAGCATATCCAAACAACATAATTGAAGAGTCTGGTAATAATGCAAAACATGTTAGTATATTATCGCCCGGCCCTCCAAATCTTTTGTCCCATATTTTGTTTCCAATACTATCTGTTTTAATAATCCAATAGTCTCCGACACCAAAAGGTGATTCCGACACATCTAAACTTATTGGACTAGTAGTAGTTCCTCCAATTAAATATCCCCCATCAAAATCTTGTTCAATCCAATTAGCATCATTAATGCCAGTACCTCCATATCTTTTATCCCAAAGTTTATTTCCAACAGAATCCAATTTTATAACCCACATATCTCTTAGTCCATGAGGGGGTTCACTTACATCACCGCTTTGAGGCGAAAATGTTCTTCCACATAATATATATCCCTTGTCTGTTGTTGGAATAATTTTTCTCGGCAAATCACTTCCACTACCACCAAATCGTTGATCCCATAATTTGTTTCCACTGCTGTCAATTTTTATTAGCCAAATGTCCATCCCTCCCTGACTAGGTTGAGATATATTTCCGCTCACCGGGCTTGCAGTATAACCCAAAATCAGAAAATTGCCATTATTGTCTGGAATTAAATCGAAGAAATTGTTTGTTGATAATTCATTACCTGTTCCTCCAAAACTTTATCCCACAACTTCGTTCCAGTAGAATCAAATTTCAAAAGTCCAAAATCAGCCCCACCAAAATTGGGAACAGTTTTATCTCCGCCAATTCCGGAACTTGAACTTCCGCTTACAATGTATTCACCATTTGATAATTGAATAACAGATGGATCATCATCTGAACCTATTCCACCAAAAGTTATATCGAATATCTTATTGTTAAATAAATCACTATTATAAATCCAAAAATCAAAGGTTGGAGCAAAACCATTTTGGCTTTTATCGCAGGAACTCGTTGATGTAGAAACACAGCTAAAAATGAAATTACTGCCTTGACTTGATTTAACAAGAGTGGAATTGCTTTCATATTTATTTCCACCAACACTATTTTGCCAAATTATATTAAAAGTCGTATCGAATTTTAATACCCAAATATCTGGCGATAATGTATCCGAACATAAACCATCTGTTTTATCGCCATCTAAATTCGTATAACTATCTCCGCTAATAATAAATTCTCCGTTCCCAACAAAAATAATATTGTCGCTAATCTCTATTTTAGAACCTCCGAATGTTTTATCACCGTACAATTGAAATGACTGAGCATTAATAGAACTAAATTTCAACAGAAAATAAATACTTATAAAAATCTGTATTCTTATTTTTTGCATGGTTTAAAATTATTCTTCGATTCTGAATTAAGCAATGTGCTATAACGGACCGGCCATTGCCGCAGGCCGGGTTCGGAGATGAAAGATACACATTTCCCCTTTACGTTTCACACGGAGACGAAATCACATTCTTTACTAAAATCCCCAGGCTTGCGGCACATGGCCTGTTAGGCGATGACCCTTTGACGCCTTTGATATGGTTAACTTAATTTTTAATGATTTTACCAGAATTAATCAGGCCACTTTTGTTTCTGCTTTCATAAAAATATATTCCATGATCAAGTTTGGATGTATTAATAGATATCGTAGCAATAAAAGATTGATTTAGAATTATTCTTTTAGTAATATCATATAAAATAATATCTACGGTTGTGTTAGAAGTGGATCTAAAACTTACTGACTCTGAAAATGGATTTGGGTATTCTTCAACAATAACCTGGTTTAAATTCACACTTTCTGAAAAGCTAGTGGTCACACTATTTCGATCAATTCTGTATATATCTGTGGAGGAACAGGGTTGGTATGTTTCGCCCAATCCGCAAAAAACATAATTGGAGGTGGCATAAAGAGCTCCTACGACATAAATACAACTGTTAGGAAGCCCCGAATCATAAAGACTCCATGAATTGCCTTGATCCAATGATCGAAAAAGACCTTCTGTTCCTGAAAAATTTGCTCCTCCCACCAAAAGTGCATTTCCTACAGCGATAACTTTACCAACATGAGTTGTTGGTATTCCTGCCTGCATCCATGATGCTCCATTGTTATTGGAATAATAGAGCGCATCTGTTGTGCTTGCATATATATTTATATTGTCTGAAGTCATTGAACGTATTATTTCGTTCACATGCAATCCATTATTTATAGGCGCCCAACTTAATCCGGAATTTGCACTAATAAAAATACCATTACTAAATGTTCCTGCATACAACAAATTATTAACGGAAAGAATTGAATAAATGCTGTCAGTGGTCAGACCTGAATTCATGGCTGCCCAGGTATTACCATTGTCTGGTGTCATCCAGATTCCTTGTGAAAATGTAGCAGCATATATGGTGTCATTTAATTTCGCCATACCAAAAACAAAATTCAAAGTCCCGAAATTATGTACATTCGTCCATGTAGATCCATTGGTATTTGAAAAATAAATTGCTGAGCTTGATCCTGCAAATATTCCTGCTGAATTTATTTCATAAGAATACGCACCCGTATTTCCAGCTGGTGCAGACCAGGTAAACCCATTGTCCATCGAGTAACATCCTGTTGAAAATAATTTCCCCTGCGATTCTATAAAGCTGCGATTAAAATAATTACAAGAACCCATATTGCAAAGCTGCCATTGTCCGATTTGTGCATTTGAAGTAAAAGATGTCAAAAGCACAATTAAAAAAAGAATGTTTTTCATTTTATTTTGGTTTAGTATTTGTCGAATTTGAAATTATAGATATAGGTAAAG
>JADKJB010000034.1 GCA_016722525.1 Bacteroidota bacterium | reverse complement strand
AATCATTTACTTCGTCCTCAGAGGCGAAATTAAAGTTTAAAAACAGCAATTTATTTAATGAGCTTACCGGAATATCAATTGTGCTGTTCTGATAAATGAAATACAGCCTATAGATAGAAAAATTTCTTCAATTGTCGGCAGTAGCTACTGGGTCGTTGCTGATACTAAATTCTTGAAAGGGTTAGAGGGCAGCCAGGACTATTTAACCCCGGAATAGATGAAAAAATATTGATTGTAATTCAGCTTTCAGGAGGCAATGATGGCTTAAACACATTTGTTCCATATAATCAGGATGCATACTTTAAGCTACGTCCAAACATTTACAATTTCCAAAATCGGATATGCTCAAAGTTGCCGATAAGTGGCCTCCTTGAAGGTATGAATGCCATGAAAAAGTGTTTGATGATGGCTGATTTGTAATTAATGAACCCAGAATATCCGAATCCTAGTCACTCTCATTTTGAGTCAATGGATATTTGGACAACCGCCAGCAGCAACGATAAATATATTAGAATCGGATTGAACTTAGGCCGGTATCTCGATACAAGTTAGCTGAGGTTGCGAAAATGCACACATGGCTATTGAAGTAGATGAAAGTTTAGGGGAAAGCATTAAAGGGTCAAAAATATTAAAGGGCTTGCGATGAGTAATCCGGAGAGATTGTATAAGGCCACGCGTGATCCGTTTCAAGGAACTAATAGGCTACAACCCCAAACTTACCTGGAAATCGAAAACAATTCAAATTACACCTCTTCACCAAAACCCTTATCGAAACAGCATCGTCTGTATCTTATATTGCTGATAAATCAAAATATATAAATCAACAGGGAGACTTATCCTAACTTACTACTTTGGTAAAATTTGTAAATTGATTGCAGAGTTGATTTGCTCCGGAAGCAGAAACAAAATATATTATGTTTCTTCGGGTTTGATACCCATGCGCGACGAGCCTGGGTCCAGGAAAAATTAGCTAATGGTTCAGAAGGTATGCAATCATTCAAATTTAACGATTTAAAACAAAGGAAATGTATTTAAACTCTTATTATGGCATTTTCTGAATTTGGAAGAAAGTACAACAAAATGGTAGCGTAGCATAAACGCGATGAAACCAATAATCTTATTATTTTAGCCAGGATCATTAAAGAACGGATTTTACAACACTTCTGATCTTGAAAAACTCTCTGCAGGCAATCTTCTACAATTTCAAACCGATTTTCAGGAGTATTTATGCCTATTCTTAAAAAATGGCTAAGGAATGGATGATACGCTAATTCTGAAATGCCCATAGGCATTTAAATTTTATTTGAACATCACATTTCAAAATTTGTGCATTAAACATTTATCCTTGTTGCTAACCTGTGCCTCGAATAGAATCGTCATCATCATTTGAACATGGGTGGAATCAAAAAACAGAACAAATATGGAAAATGGCACAAAGGTTTTATTACTTGTAGCAGCATAAAATAACAATTTCTAAGGTATCAGAAATACTCACACAACTTTCCCCATCTATTCCAGTTGCAATTGGTATTGGATTTTGAATATTTGTAAAATCTATGCCTGCTGAGTCAAAAAGTCAAACCATATTTCTGTTTTGTGCGTTACTTTGAATGAGCAAAAAAGTAATAAGCTAAATCCTAAAACTAATATTGTAGATTTCATGTTTATTTATCTTGCAATGATTAATTTTTTAAATTGAAATCCATTGGTTTCACTCCTTGTAGTTACCAAATAAAAACCAGGTTTGTAGCTTTCAAGGCAAATCAAATTTTAACGTGTTGGAGGGTAATTTTTTATGGTACAGCACCTGTCCTACTCATTTCTAAGTTCCAAAATAAAGTCTTGCTCCATTGCTTCAAAAGAATTTCACATTGATCAAATGCAGGGTTCGGGAAGTATTTGGAATGAAGAGGTTTTAATTTCACTAACCACTGGTTCTAACAACTGGTTCATGGTTCTCAAACCCGGCAATTCATTATGCACCTCTCTAAGAGAATGGCTCTGGCCATATATACCGCTTTGCCTGCTACTAAAGGATCTTGAATGGCGATCGATTCCAATGTAGAAGAATCAGTGGAACTAAGAGCAGAATCAACCAGTACTTTTGAAATTAATAGCGTGTTCACTGTTTTGAGGTTCCATTCCATTTCGTTTGCAGCAGGAATAGTGTCGTTTAATGTTAATGCAGCTGCTAAATTATCAGCCATGATTAATGAATCCACACGCATAAATAATCCAATATTTGTAACGTATAAATCCGAATAGAATCTGCTGAAAGTTGTGTCTTTTTTGGTGTTTTGGGTCAAAGGCTGGTATCGGCATAAATTTGTTCAAATAAATATTTTTGCTTTATAAATGAATTCATTTTCATACTCAAGTGAATGCCAATGTTAATCTTCAGCAATGGCAGCATAGCGAATATCCCGATCCGGGTCATTGGTTGCAGCCTGAACCACATCCTGAACCGGTAGCGGATGTTGGAACTGCTTTGCTGTTCCAGTTTTGGGATTTGGGTTGTACTTGTATCACCTGTATTGTAAAACCAATCGAACTGATTGTTTGCCACCTGTGACTCCAAACAGTGTAGAATTATCATAACCAAACCATTCGTTGTTCCACGGATCGCTATTGTCTCCCTGAAATTGGTAAATCGGCTGCAACCAGTTGCACTCCCAAGCCGGGTTCTGCATCATTATCAAAACATTACAATGGAATTCGGTATCAGGACATGATCCTCACAATTACCGGAACCGTTGCATCCGTAATCGTGTTCATATTAATTAATGCATCTGTTGATTCGTAGACGGTAATGCCTTCAAGATAAAAACCGGGTTCAGTTGAAATGATCGTATTACTTTGGATTTTGCGCTATTGCAATTCTCCACCCAGATCCCGTGATGGTATTGTCCTTTTTCTTTACTGAAAGAAATGGTGTTTCCTGTACCAGCTACAGGTGTGTTTAAGTTTGCACCTATACTAAGGTTAGGGATGTTTAGTGCATGAATACCGATTCTGGAAACATCAAGATAATCTATCACTATTTTCATCTACCCTCACCTCCAATTAATCTGCATCTTCTTCACCAACCGCTCTTTCTCCGTCTCAAATGTAATTAAATAAATTCCACTCGCAAACGAAGCACAGTTTAAATCTCTGGTAAAATATTTCGAATTTAAAGCACCACTTTCTGTGTAAACTTCTTTGCCCAAAACATCTACCATACGTAACCGGTAATTTTTTCCTTTTAGCTTATCGGCATTAATAAAGGCTTTCTCCCAATCAGGTGCGTAGTACACGTGTAGATTTGCGTTAGTGTTGGTAATTGCAAGTTCGTTTTTACCTACAAGGGTATCGCAAGGGCTACCTGCTAAAGCTGGTAAGTCGTAATTGGGGTTATTCGGCAACCCCAAATAAGTTCGCTTTCCTCCCAAGTAAAAACTGTACGGCTGAAAATCACATGCAACTCCTAAACTATCCTATTGGTTTATCACTGATAAATTCATGTTGTACATGTTGTAAACAGTGTCTGGGTATGGATAAGAAAATTAAAGAAATCATATACCAATTTGATAAATAAATTTTGTTATCGGGTGCAAGTTTTAATGTTCCACACGCAGAGGGTGTATTTTGTAATATCCAAATCGCATCCTTACTCGCTGAAATATTAGGTGCATTCAAATCATATTGAAAAAGGTAAGACGTATCTAAGTTCGTACTCACACATACAACTTACTGGCATCGCCTGAAAATTCACAACTCCAGGTATATAAATATGGTGACATTCCTGGATCGTTTTCAATTGTGATGGGATTGCTAAGTATTCGCACATCTATTGAAATCGAAAAGTTCCACTACATCGGTAAGGTTACAAAATGCCATCTTATCTGCATTTGGGGAAAAGCTAATGTGACCCAGGTTTGTTCTGTTTTGGACTCCAATAGATTGAATTGAAAATTTTTGAATGCCTGTTGGAGTGATTAGGTATGTACCAATCGTTGTTGAGCCAAATGTTGGAACATCAGATTTTCTGAAAATAAGCCACCAATCTCTTCCATTACCATGTTTCACTGCATTAATGCAATCAACCATAGCAAGCTTTGAAGTTGAATATTTTAACAGTAACAGCCCCAAGCCCCCGTTCATGCATGTCAATGATACTATATTTAAGTCCAAAATCACCACCCGATACTCCGATAGAAAACAAATAATAAGTACTATCGTTTGCGGGACTAGGAACAATAATTAATTCCTGATACCAACCTTTTCCAAAAATAGAATCTCCGTTTTTGCATAATAGAATTATTTGAATCAAAAACAAATGTGGAATATTCAAATACATTAGAATATGGATACATAGTACTTGCATAAAACAATAAATTACCATATTCATCTGCAATGCTTGCACAACTACCTCGCCCATCCATTCCGCTCGCAATGGGCAGAGCAACTCCACTTCCAAAATCAATACCTGCACTATCACCAAAGCACCAGACTGAGTTACGGTTTTGAGCACTAATTGGTAGTGAGAATAATAAGATAACAATTAAAATAATTATGTTTTTCATAATGAAGAAGGCAGCAGGTGATACTAACCTGCTGCCCGATTTTTATTTAATAATTACCAATTTACCAGAATATTGTATTTTATTGCTAACCAGAATTCTGACAGAATAAATACCGTTTGTTAATGTAGAAACATCTAATTCTTTGATATTTTCTTTTTGGATGCAAATACGGTTGTAAATGTCTCTTAATTCAAATACATACTCTATGTTTTCAGATACAGTAACTGTAATCTTATCATTTGCAGGATTTGGATAAATACTAAAATTACTTTCGTTTTGTAATTCATTCACCGATGTTAAAATATTATATTTACAAATATTTTTTACTGTATCATTATTGATCATTGTGAAGCCTCCTCCAAGAAACAAATTGTTACTATCCATTGCTTCCATACATATAACCCAATTATTAAAATTGGCTCCTATGTTATACCAATTAGTTCCATCCCATTTGGCAATATTGTTTACGGGCAATCCTCCAGCTGCAATAAGAGAGCCGCCAACATACAATTCAGAATTAAAAACTTGCATGTCTAAACAATTTCCGCCTGAGAGTCCACTTCCAACTGAACTCCAACTGGTGCCATCCCATTTTGCAATTAAATCACCCGGATCACCATAGATCGTTAAAAAATGTCCGGAAACATATAATTCTCCATTATAAACAATCATATCATTTACTATGGTAGCACCACCTGTTAAACCTCCTCCAACACTTACCAGTTGGTTCCATCAAATTTCAATATCATTAAGTCCACCACCAGGATCGAAATTACCTCCAACATACATTTCACCATTATAAAAGCACACAGCGACAATAGCTGTTGACCCGGAAGAAATAACGGGATAGGTATAAAAATTTGACCCATCATATCGTACCAATCCATTGGCTGGTGTGCCGTTTACAGTTATAAATCCGCCTCCGATGTATAGACTTGAGTCGTGTTCCATTAATTCATAAACATAACCATAAGTTGTAATACTAGCAAAATCTGCAAAATTTTCCCAATAGGAGCCATTCCATTTGGCAACCCCCTTTGCATTTAAACCTCCAACTTTACTAAAAGTGCCTCCAACAAATATAGTATCGTTAAATCTAATAATATCTCTAAATGTACCGCCATCGTTGATACCTGAACCAAGGGAATCCCAGGTGCTTCCATTCCATTTTGCAATACTATTTGCAAGAGTTCCATTACCATATTAATTAAATACGCCTCCAGCATAGAGAAGCGAATCAGTCTGGTCATAATACAACACATAAGGTGCAGGACTCAATCCAGGAGGCAAACTACTAAATGTTTGACATTTTACCAGTGCCGGTAGTGCTACAAGTGATAAAATTAAAAACTAAATTTTTTCATTCCGTAATTTTTATAATTTTAAATCGCTCTCTTTTGCAGTCGTTACAACCTCTGCCATAAATTCAGGAGCATACGCAGTTAAATCGATAGTGGAATAATCATTGAATGGTGCATCAACATGCACTAATTGTTGGCCTGCTAAATCATAAATAGTTATCTCTTTTAATATTTCTGTCGTCTTAAAGTGCACAACGTTAGTGAAAGGATTTGGATAAATAACACAATTACTTTTAGGCTTTACTGTTTCTTCAGAGAATTCGTCAGGGCTTGCTATACGAAGAGGTGTACTCACATTGTACAAGTTAAAAACAAAGGGTGTTGTCTCAGAACCTGTTGTAGTCAACCCTGGGTCACCTAAAGAATAATCTCCATTATAGTTAGGAATAAAATCGCGCCATGGGAAATTGGAGCTCCTCGTAAAACCAACACTTATACTATTTGAACCATTGGATTTTTGAATTGAACTGCTCATCAGATAATCATTCTGAGCTCCTCCAATATAGGTGGCATGATTTAAAATACTACCGGAATTAAATTTAAGATAAAATCCATCAAAGTTGCCATTATTTAATGGTTGGTAATAGGCGCCTAAATTCGATTGCACTAAATCTAAAGTAGCATTATCTGTACTACCTGTAACAATGAATTGACCCAAAGTATTTGCAGAAACAGAACGAGTTTCACCTTTGTAGTAAGTACTCCACTTTAAATTATCGTTGCTATCAAACGATGCAATAAATCCGGCCGATGGTGTTCCGTCAAAGTAACTCGATCCACCCATATCCATTGTTTCAAGATTGGTACTGCTTGTAAATCCTACAATAACTAAATCGTCATTATAGGGTGAAACGGCAATAGCTCGATTAGGGGGAGTAATACCATATAGCGTAAAAACATCAGCTAAATCACCTCCCCATAAAGTGGACCATGTAACTTGAAGTGATGAATTAAACTTAACTATAAAATAATCTTCACCGTTAGGAGTATCATAAATGTAATTACTGCCTGTTATTGGAAAATCCGGAGATACATCCGTAGAACATGGAGCAGCACAAACTTGTACTTTGTCGCAACTTGTAACACCCATTACATAAAAATTGTTACCAACTTCATCAAAATCAATTGATGCAATATATTCATTCTTGATAGCGGGGTTATTGGTGCCATCACTCCCATAATGAGTTGCCCATTCTAATACATTTGAAGAAGTAATTTTAGCAACAAAACCGTCTTGAATATAAAGCATGCCTGCATTGTTGTTAGCAGTAAAATCTGAATAAAAAGAATTTGCTGGTTGGCTTGCAGGAATTGGAACCCCGCCTGCGGTTCCTCCAACCAAGTAAATATTATTTATTTTATCAACTGCTATTCCATAACCAAAATCATTTTCTGTTAGTCCATAATAGGTAGACAGCAGCTGTGTTTGACCATTTGGAGTTAACTTAACTACATAGGCATCTAGTTTACCACCTAAAGTAGATTGAGGCGTTAGACATGTTGGACATGGAGGAAAGTCTACACTTATAGTAGATCCTGTAAATAATATGTTACCATCATAATCTATCCTAATTGCATTCCCAAAATCGACACTTGAACCTCCGTAAATTGTTGAGAAAGCTCTATTGCGGCCAGGCAAAAATTTTACTACTGAAATATCTGCTGAACCAATATACGGTTGTATGTTTTGAAATATAGGAAAATTGGGATTGAATGTTTGCCCAACCACATACACATTATCGGCCGGATCAATATGGCAATCCGAAAAGTTATCATTAGCAAATCCTGAAAGACCATAGGAAGTACACCATTTTAATTTATTATGTGGATTTATTACTGCTGGTGGAAAGGGGAATTGCCATGGTCCAATGGAAATAATCAATGGAACATTTCTAGTAACTGCTCCTAAAGCCAAACTAATGATTGAATCTGTTTGCTGAAAACTCACATCAATACCTCTCCACTGGTCACTAACGTATTCAAAACCATTAATTCCGTATTTTTATTTCCTAACCGTGAAAATATGTTTAAAAATCCTTCACCATCAATTTTCACAGAATCCGAACCTTGGTAATACAACTGAATGGAACCAGCTAATCCAGAGCTATCAATTGAAAAACGAAACTCATCATTGTTATGAAACAACAAGTCAATCCCATCATAGATCTCAGTATATTTTATTTCTTGAAAAGTTAAAGCGTGGGTATAAGATGTATCCAAATAACCCAGAAAATAATTTTTATACCCTTGACTGGTGTCAGTTGCTGAAATTTCAAAAGCAGAATTAATGCCTTTTAATCTCATATCAACTCGAAGTAAACTATCAATTACAACATGTTTTGCAATGGAATCAATTCCATAAATGGAATCAGAAGACATGAAAACATAGGTAAATACTGAATCGGATAAATAAAAATTCGAGTTAAATGCACTTCCATAGTATAGTACTTCAGGATGTGCTAGCGAATCTGTACCAAGCAACTGACCCATATTTGCTACAAAGCCATCTGCTGTGATATATTCATCAGGTTGAAGCACTTTTACAATATTTGAATCGTATGCAAATGTAAAATATTCAAATAATGAATTAGTTGTTGTTGTTGTAATTGTACCTGAAGTATAATTCCCTGTCATTGTTCCATGCCCTTTATCATTCCAATTATCACTATACCAGCTGGCAATTTTTAAATACGTAGTATCTTTTACCGGACAGTGCCCGTTTTGCCAGCTTAAAGTTACGAAAACTTGTGAATTTCCAACATCTCGAGTTAAAGTCCAATAATTGCAGTCGTCTATATATGCCAATGAACCATCAAGATTTTCACCTACCGGTTGGCCTTGATCAAAATACGCTGCCGTAAAGGCATGAGTTGAGGTTGTGGGTGCACTGATATGCAATGGTCGATATACGCTTCCTTTCCCAACAGGAAACTCGAATGCCGTATTTCCAATTTTATTTACCGGGCCCGAAACGAAGCTGCTATCGCTGCCACCAACAACTTTTGAACCTAGCTTTCATGACTAACTTAGTTACTGGGCCGGCAATTAATTTGCCGGAAATCAAATTTAATGTGTCTTTTATACTTATTTCACCCCAAAAACAATATCTCTGCTTGAACTAAATCCTTGTGCTACTATTAATTTTCTGTATCTATGATTGTTTCCTGTAAGTTCCTGATTACTGCTACCTCTCAGTCTACAAGTCCCACCCCCGGCATCAAACACTACATCGGAGGCCACATTTCCGTTGTGAGCAATGTTGCCATAAAAATCATTCATTCCTTCATAGGCAACTTGAATGATGGTTCCTTCAAACTCCACAGTGCCTAAATAGGTATCGCCAGTAGTAGTTGCTAAGCGAATTCTTCCTGAAGCATTGTTATTGGCTATAGTAGTTGTTGCATTAAAAGTATTGCCTCCATAGCAATGTAAATTAGTAGTACCTGTTTTAGTTAAGGTTGTTACTCCATTGAAAGTGCAGTTTTTAATTAAAAAACCCGGAGAATTAACATTCAGTGAACCATTGAAAGTACATGAAGTCATATTCACGATTGCCGTTCCTGTTAAAGTCAACGTTTGTGATGTGGTTCCGTTTTGGATAAAGTTTTTCAGGTTAAATAATCCGCTCCAAAGCCCCCGAGCCAATGCTGATAGTTTTGCCACTTGCCAAAACCGATACACTCCACCATTGCCAAATGCCACACCACCATTACCGGTACTGCTTATTTAACGTTCGCATTATAAAATGAGGTGTCGCCATTGGCCATGTACACCTCTTTGCTAGCATGGTTGGTGATGGTCACAGGTCCATTAAAAAATCGTTGGTAGAAGAGCCCATCGTAAAATAAAACGCCCGAATGGGTAATCGTCAAGCTGTCCTCAAAAGTGCAATTTCCTGTTCCGGTAGTGTTACTGGTTCCCGAGCTAACCAGCACCACCGGCTTTAAAACAAACCACCGTTCATGTGGTAATAGCCGCAGCTGGCTTCAATCCGGGCATTAATAGTAGCACCACCAAAATGACATAACGAGCCCGGAAATGTTCAAGTTTCCGTTGCTTACCAACCTCCATTAAAATAGGTCACACCGGTGGTGGTTAATGTATAAGTCCCTAAATCGACCGTGTCGCCATTGATGGTAAAATTGGCTACCGTTCGGTTTTGATCGAGCACCAAATTGTTGGGCGCATTGCTGTTGAGCGTTATAAAATCGGCTACTCCCGGAATTCCAGCTGGCGACCAGTTATTTGTTGTATTCCAATTAGTACTACTATTGCCGGTCCAGATATAGGATGCTGATAATAGGTGAGTTACGCTACTCAGTACCAGTAGCATTGTGGTGAGTATATATTTTGTTTGCATGAGGATTAATTTTTATTGTTGAGTATAAATGGTTGTTTGCAATTTTTTTTTGTGCTAGAGGTTGCTAATAAGCAGCTATTCGCCCATTGGTTAATTGGATATAAACTCATACCAATCACTCCAGTTACCGGCCTGGTTTTTAAGCGCACCTTGAATTGTACACCAGTTGCTCGCTAAGGGCTCCCAGGCCCAAATGCACCAGCAGTCCGGCGCGGGTAAAGGTGAGAGTGCCTGAGGGTGATTGATCCAGCTCAAAGGTGTGACTAAACACATCCGTTAAATTTGCTTTTGTTCCTATAGCCACCTCTATTTGGGTGCAATTGGAATCGGCCAGTGCGACAAAGAACAGGCCCGTTCCGTTTTCGATGGTAAAGGTGGCATCGGTGGCCGCCTGGCTGTGTATTTAGAGAGCTACAACAAAATAAAATTAAAAATAAAATTGTTTTTTTAACAGCTGTGTGTGGTGCAATGTGCTGTTTGTGAAAATAGCAATGCGCCTTTTTTTCTTTGCGTGAAAGAATTGGTTGTTGGGTGAGCCATGGTAGTTAAATTAAAAGTTTTTCCTGGTTCTGGTATATAAGTACTATAAACATTCCGTAACGCTGCATTAAAAACAGCACATATTCTTCACTCAAAAAATTCGCTGCATCGGGGGAATACAGTTAATTTTGTACGCTGCTTTCCGCAGTAAAAGCATTGGAAAGCGAAACTAAAATTTAATAGCAACTATTTATTGTTGTTGCCATTTCACACCAATAGTAGGTGGTTGAAAAGGAAAAATTTTGTAAAAAAAAAAACGCAACTTATGAACCGAAAAACATTCGTTCTGTTCGCTCAATAGCAATTCCTTAAGCCCATTAAATGACCAAAAACGGTGCATAACTTTTGCGTGCTTTTGAAATGAGGAGGCAGGTGAAAGGAAATTGTTGGGTGGAGAGTGGTAAAATTTGGTTAAAAATTATTAAACCAATTTCCAAAACACAGTTTTTTTCATTGTTTTGAACAACGGACTTTGGCTTTCCAAACTTAATTGATTGTTGGAAGGGATGAAAAAATTGATTGCTAAAAAAGTTGAACTCCTACAAGTTCAAACAATTAATAAGCATTAAAAACAACTACAGTCTTAAAGGGTCTAAATGCTTGACAAATTATTTATTCAAAACAACCCGCTGTCCCGAAATCTTCTTACCACCTTCCATTAAAATAATATAATAGGTTCCTGAATTACAATTTTTGGCTTGCCATAAAACTTGTTGTTGCTGACTTAAAATTGTAGTGCTATAGACTTGCCTACCGCCCATATCAAAAACCAATAGTTGTCGGTTTTGAGTTGAAGCAGTATTAAATTCTATATTGAAATTCGTACTGGAGGGATTAGGAGAAATCCGCATCAGCGATTTTTCAATTTCAGAATTTTCATAAACACTAACGGTGTAATCATATATGCCAATTGTATACTCACCTGTTTTAAGAGTGTCAACAGTAAAACTGCCTGCTTTATCGGTAACCGAAGGCCCTGTGTTTAGGGTATAACCCTGCACAACTTCCCAGTTGTATCCCGAACCCGGCCGGTATAAAATGACCAAACTATCCTCCGATCCGGTAATCAGTGTATTATCAAGGTATCCGGCAGTGGCGCTAGCAGACCCATTATAAAGAAATGTTCCTTTTGCATGGAACCCCGATTTGAATATTCCTTCAATAGTCCAATAATGATAATCGGACAATCGTATGCCCGGATTGGATTGTTGAAATGGATCCGGTGCAACGAAATCGTGATGCACTCTTACAATGGATGGAGTCACGCCTGGTACTTGTACATTCAGACTAACGTTTGTTTCCTGAAACAATTGGGTGCCTGTTGTTGAAATAGTTTTTTCGTTGGATGCAATGGCATCACTCACTGTTCTCTTCTGTCGAGCGTAGTCCAAGTTGGCAAAAATACAAAGGTACATGAAACACATTAGTGGCTGAATCTATTACAACCTTGACAACAGTTTCAATAATCCCATTTGTAAAACTTAGCTCAATCGGCATCTCGTACAAATGATTATTCCCTTTGCTCCTCTGCCGGGTGTAAACATACATATGATCTAACCCACCGGGTACATGTATCACCGAATCAATTGAAAAATGAGGATTACCAGGCGTAAAAACCCAATCATCAAAAAATCGGTTCATGTTCACACCCGACCCTGCAGTGAGTTCATTGCGAAGATCAAAACTTGAAGCGTGACTATATGCTTTATTTGACATATAGGCATTGCATCCTGCAAAGAAAGCACTATCACCCATATAATAGCGCATGGTATGAACCAGATCGGCACCCTTCTGGTAAACAGTCATACCATAGGTATATTCATGAGGAATATTGTTCATAGTAAGATAACTTCCCTCCTGTGCGGGTGTATGAGCAAACTGCAAAACTTTTCTGTGATTCGTTCTGATCCAATCACGGTAAGCAGTTTCGCCATTTACAACCTGAGTATACAATGCTTCGTTAAAAGAAGCAAATCCCTCATTCAACCACATATCCTGAGCAGTCTCGCAAGTTACTTTGTCACCCCACCACATGTGCGATAATTCATGGGCCCATAATGTGGCATAAGTCTGCGAACCATTCACAAATCCAGTACCTATATGAATACTTGTAGCATGTTCCATAGCACCTGAATTAAATGGAACAAGACAATACCCAACTTTATCAAAAGGATACGGGCCATAAGCATTTATAAAAGTGGCTAAAGTGGTATCAAGATTTGCGAAAAGTGTTAAGAATATTTATTGTATCGGAAGGTGTTGCGGCCCATTCAACAGGCAAGCCATTTGATGTACGCTCCAAGGTAAAGTAAGGCGCAACTGCCATACTTGCAAGGTAAGATGGAATTGTTTGGTTTAACTTCCAGTGCCAGGTTAAAGTACCATTAGGGTTTGTGATAGTGGACTGGAGTAACCCATTACAAAATGCTTTAGAACCGTTGGATGTTGTGATATAAAAATCATAACTGCTTCTTGAAGTAAAATTATCAATGCATGGAAACCATGCTCTGCCAAAGTTGTGTGGATTGGCATCAAAGCCAACTCCCAAATTGAATGCATACGCACCTGTGAAATAAAATCCTCCCCATCCACTCACATCCTTGGCCGGAGCTCCATGGTAATATATCCAAAGCTGAATACTATCATTCAAACTAACAGCAGGACTTATCTGTATATCAATCACTGTATCATTGTAAGTATGTGTTAGTGTATATCCTGTGGCAACAATTGAATCAATATCAAAACCCAACAAATCAAGTTGTACACTATTAAATATGGCCTGGCTGGCAACAAAAGTTATTCCCGTGTGAGCTTTCAGTTCTTGAGCCGCATAATTAATTGAGTCAATATAAACTTCAAAATGACTAAGGCTATAATCAGTTACTAATGAACTTCTTTCATTTGTACTATGTCCTCAATTCTGTGTTTATCCTGACAGCCATTTAGCGTTTGTTGCGAGAAGGTATAGTAGGGTAAAACCAACAGAATTAATAGAGTTAAGCGCATGAAATTGATTTTTATGAAATTGAAGTCATAAAATTACCAATTTGAAAATAAAAAATCCGGAAATAAATTTAACTAATTGATATTCAAATACTAGATGTATGAAATTGGCACTTAAACGGCATTGATTATCAGCTTAAACGACTGATATTCAATGACATTAAAATAACCATGCTATTTCGCCGACTAGTCAAAAATCCATAATTTCGCAGCCTGTTTTAAAACAACTAACTGATGTCAGTAATAAAAATCACTAAAAAGGGGAACGTAGCTACCGATAGTACCAATCCATTTGAAGCAATGATTGAAAGGCTCAATGAAGCTGCCAAAATCATTAAACTTGATGAGGATGTTTATCAAATCATGAAAATTCCGGCCAAACAAATTCTTGTAAGTCTTCCTATCCGAATGGATAATGGCTCCACTCAGGTTTTTGAAGGCTACCGGATAATTCATAGTACTGCTCTGGGACCATCAAAAGGCGGCATCCGCTATTCCATGGATGTAAATCCTGAAGAAATTAAAGCACTTGCAGCATGGATGACTTTTAAGTGTGCTGTTGCAGGAATTCCCTACGGAGGTGCAAAAGGTGGTATCACCTGCGACCCACGCAAAATGTCGAAAGGTGAACTGGAGCGTCTTACCAGAGCTTATACTTCAGCCATGGCTGATATATTTGGTGTGGATAAGGATATTCCTGCGCCAGATATGAATACCGGTCCTCAGGAAATGGCTTGGATTGTTGATGAATTTTCTAAAATATCCGGGGATTTACACCAGGGATCGTTACTGGAAAACCCCTACATCTCGGTGGTTCATTGGGTCGTGTTGAAGCAACCGGTCGCGGTGTTGTTGTTTCAGCACTTGAAGCAATGGAAAAATTAAAAATGGATCCAACAAAATGTACGGCTGCTGTTCAAGGATTTGGTAATGTCGGATCTATTACTGCAGCTCATTTTGTTGCAGCAGGACTTAAAATAGTAGGTATCTCTGACCACACTGCTGCATTTTACAATGCAAAAGGAATTGATATCCAAAAAGCAATGGCTTATCGCGATAAACATAAAGGAATTCTTAAGGGCTTCAAAGGAGGCGAGCTCATCAGCAATGAAGAATTGCTGGTTCTCAAAACTGATGTGTTAGCTCCTTGTGCAATGGAAAATCAAATTCGTGCAGCTACTAATGCATCTAAAATAAAAGCTAAATTGATTGTTGAAGGGGCTAATGGACCAACAACAGCCAAAGCAGATGAAATATTGAAAAATCATGGAATTACAGTTATTCCTGACATCCTGGCAAATGGTGGAGGTGTTACCGTATCCTATTTTGAATGGGTGCAAAACCGCACTGGCTACTACTACCGTGAGGAAGAAGTTAATAAACGCGCTGATGCCTGGATGAAAAAAGCTTTCGATAGTGTGTGGAGCACAGCACAGCATTATAACGTTACTTTAAGAATTGCAGCCTATATTGTTGCTTTACAAAAAGTGGAAAGAGCCATTAAATCAAGAGGAAATTACTAATTCTTTGGAAGCCGGAGCTGTTAACCCTCCGGCTTCTTTATTTCTTTTATAGTTATTAATCAGAAAAATGAAAATTCATAGGGAAGGCTATACTATTATAGCAGCAACGTTGGCAATTCTGGGACTTATTAATATTTTAATTCTGCTTTTTCTCCCAGGGAAAAGCACTATTATGTTTTCAAGTCTGGCAATTTCTTTAGTTATCTTTCTATTGATTCTTCAATTCTTCAGGTATCCTAAAAGAGAATTATCTCGAAATGACAATTATGTAATTTGCCCGGCCGATGGTAAAATTGTGGCTATTGAAAAAACCCATGAAGGGGAGTATTTTAAAGACCAGCGTCTTCAGGTTTCAATTTTTATGTCTCCATTAAATGTACACGCAAATTGGTACCCGGTGAGTGGAAAAATTACTTTTCTAAAATATCATAAAGGGAAAAAGCTGGTAGCATGGCATCCAAAATCATCTACCGAAAATGAGCGAACAACTGTGGTCATCCAAAAAGATAATAAAACTCAGATTTTAGTACGCCAGATTGCCGGGGCATTAGCCAATCGTATCGTTTGCTATCCGCATGAAGGAGATATGATTCGTCAGTGTGCCCAACTCGGTTTTATTAAGTTTGGTTCCAGAGTTGATGTTTACCTGCCCCGTTAATTCGCTGGTAAATGTTCACCTCAATCAAAAAGTTACCGGTGGGGTTGATGTGTTGGCGGAATTAGTTTAAAACTTTTAACATCCGCACGTTTGGTTTTTTGTGTGACCATTCTATTTTAATTTCGATGTTGGTTGCTTGATAAAAAAAAGAACGCCCCCGTTAATTAACGGGGGCGCTGCTTTTGCAATAGTGGGTTATTGCTTTATTAATTTGACGGTTTGATTTACCTCCGCATTAGATAAATTTAATACATATACACCCGATGCGATTTTTTCCAAATCTAAAATGTGACTTCCACTGTTAAACTCACCTTGTTTAATGATTTTTCCGGTGACATCACTTACCAAATAAACTATTGGTTTGCTGTTTAATGTTAATGTGGAAATTGTAAATAATCCATTAGAAGGATTTGGATAAATAGTTACCATCATGGTAGTGTATTCCTGTAATCCAACATTTGTTACAGGAAAAATAGCTGATATATTTTTCACAAGCATTACTATCACTAACGGTTACAGTGTAGTTGCCATTTAATGTTACAACATAAAATGTACCTGTAGCACCCGTAATTGCGCTACCATCCAAATACCATTGAAACTGACCTGCACCGGATACATATAAGGTATCATTGGATTGTGTGATGACCGGAACAGCAGGCAATGGATTTACTGTAACCTGATAGGAGATTGTTGCAGGACTACTGCAGCCATTCGCATCAGTAACATTAACTGAATAGAACCCAGTATTTGTTGTTACAGTGTATTGGTTGGAGGTGGCACCATTGATATCAATATTAGCAAGCGTCCATTGGTAACTATAACCGCTTATGAGTGGCACTTCAAGAGTTACCGATCCACCTTCACAAAATAAGGTACTACCGCTGGCAGTTATTACCGGCGATGGAGGAGGATTATTTACAATCACATCAATACCGGGAGCTGAAACACTGGTACAGCCACTAACCCCTGTAGCTATCACTGTGTAAGTTCCTCCGTCAGAAACCGGATAGACTGCTCCTGTTGCACCGGAAATAGCAACACCATTTAATTGCCACTGATAGGTGACATTAGGCTCTTGAGTGAAGCTGAGTGCAACGGTTCCACCTAAGCAGAAAGTAGTGCTTCCTGAAGCTGATAATGTAGGCACCACAGGTGAAAGGTTAACAATAACTGAAACACCTGTTCCTGAAACAGCGGTACATCCATTTGCAGATGTTGCCAACACTGTATAGGTTCCAGCTAAATTTGCTGTTAAAGTTTCCAAAATAGCACCATTTAAAATAGTTCCATCAATATACCATTGGAAGGTCACCCCGGCAGCTATAGGAACTTCCAGATTCACAGAACCACCATCACAGAAAGTAGTAGATCCTGAAGCAGTAATAATTGGTTCCGCCAGTACATCAACAACTAATGAAACTGCCGATGTAGTATATGCACAACCTGTTAGTGTATTGGTTACCTGAAGTGTGTAGTTCCCCGGAAGTACTGTTGTAATGTCTGAACTTACTTCGCCAGTTAATAGGTTGCCATCCAGATACCACTGATAAGCTAAAGATGTTTGTCCTGTTGTATTTGTTGAAATTATAGTTACAGCCAATCCATCACATACCAAAAGCGATGATTGAGCAAATGTATGTTCAGGTAAGTCATTTACTATTACCGTTATAGGTGACGAAGTTGCATTACCGCAAGCATTACTCACCTCTACGGTGTAGCTTCCACCCACAAGAGCAGTAAAATCAGAAAGTGTAGCACCTGAAATTGTTGTTCCATTCAGTAGCCATTGGTAAGTATACGCCGGATCGGTAGCAGCACTCAATACTACCGAACCACCTGCACAAAATTCGGTTACACCGGACGCAGTTGCAGTAGCTGAGGGTCCGACTCCAATGCTAATATCAAATCCATTATCATTTCCTGTAAACGCAGGATTAGTAGCAATCACTCGTATTCTATATCCTGTTCCAATTGGGGTATTGGCCGGTATTGTAGCATTAATTACACCGGAAACCGTTGATGTAACCGAGCCTATGTTGACTGGAGTCGCAAAGCTACCGGTTGCATCTGAAAGTTGTGCTCTGAAAATATTTGCAGGTGAGAATATGGCACCCGGGTTAAATGCTCCTGTCGCTGTATAAGGTATCTGAACACTGGCACCCGGACAAACAACATTTGCCAATGGAGGAGCAACATTGAGAGAACGAGGTAAATCATAAAAGAAAATATCGGTAATAATTTCAATTCCAAAAATCTCAGTGGTATTTATTTGTAATACAGGTACCCGAATGCCTGTCGATAGCCATTTATATTCTGTGACAACTGGTCGATCAATTACAAATCCTAAACTTAATGAATCAATACTGATAGTATCCTTGCCATATAATTGAGTTTTAACTCTGAGTGCATCAAAACTTCCTGATGGAGTATTAATAACTCCCCAACCATCGACATCATTAAGACGGCTTTGGTCATATCCGTAATAGGCAAGGGTTGGAATACTTAAATTATAGGAAGAAAATGTGGAATCCACATCTCCATAATTTAGTGGTAAGCTATAAACCTCATCTTGATTCGAATAAATAATAGGAACAGGAATACCTGCTAACCCTACACCATACCCAACCTTTTTATAAACTGAGGCGCTTCTGTAATAGAACGTATATGGATCGGTGATAGGTAAAAGATTATTGAAAGGAATATCAACTCCCGTTAATGCATGATTGGCACGGTTAGGATTGAAAAAAATATCTGCATAAGTTAATGCATATACGAAATTGGTGGAGGCTACTGTCTGGTATATCGCCGAATCCTGCGTGGTAGCAGTTAGGTTGGTGAAATTCCAAACAAAATTTGCTCCGGTAGCCCCATAATTCAAGAATGGATTTACGTTGGCTCTTGTTCGATAAAGTTCATCTCCGGAATGAGGCATTTCATTCTGAGTGATACTGATTTGTGCATTTACAGTAAAACCAGTTAAGATGAGTAAGGCAAGTAAAATTCTTTTCATTTTTAGATGTTTTAATAGTTGATTTTTCAGCTTCCTTAAGGAATCCATACTACAAGGTTAATCATTCAAATTCCGAATTGCAGGCTATTTTCCGCAGAAAGCCACTAAAAATGGGTGAACTGACTAAAGTTTGTAGGGCAAAACTAATCAATGATCAAAGTCTTAGTAAACATTTAACTATTTAGTCCTGAAAATTAATTGAACTCTGTAGGAGTATTTTTTATAGTGGAAAAATTCAATAACTGCATGGAAACGCTTATAAAAAAATGGAGTGGCAGTAAAATTAGAATTATTGGGTACAGGAAGCTGTAATTTGATCCCCATCAGAGGAATAATTCAATGTAATTTTATCATTACTATATACCCCGGAGCCTTGAATACTCACCTGAGTAATTGTTTGAGCCGGTATTACTACACTGTTTCCGGCAACAAGCCAAACCGCATAATCAGGCGCACCCAGGTTATTAAAATTGTACACATACAAGGTATCTTCTTCCCCATGTTTTGCAATGGTAATAGTAAAAGTGTTTGGTGCACTTCCTGAAATAGTTTCCTTACATAACCAGGAACCCACAAATTTGTCGCGATCACTACCGGGAATATTGGGATCAAAACTGCTATCTTCTGCACACGATGCAAGAAAAGTGATGCTTCCTAGAACAATTAATAAATGATTAAAACGAGTCATGGTAATTTCAGTTTATAAAATTCACTAACTCAAATAACGTTCCATAAAAAAATGGCAATTATTTCAAACGATCTCTGATATCCAGTTTGTGCTTTCTGGCCGTATCAAGTGCAATGTCATAACCGGCATCCATATGTCTTATTACACCCATAGCAGGATCATTGTGCAACACTCTCTTCAATCGTCGAGCTGCATCAGCGGTTCCATCCGCTACAATAACCATTCCTGCATGAATAGAATATCCAATTCCTACTCCTCCCCCATGATGCAATGATACCCAACTGGCACCTCCTGCAGTATTAATTAAAGCATTTAAAACTGGCCAATCAGCAATGGCATCAGAACCATCTTTCATAGCTTCTGTTTCCCTGTTTGGAGATGCAACAGAGCCTGTGTCCAGATGGTCTCGACCAATTACAATGGGTGCTTTCACTTTTCCCTGAGCAACTAATTCATTAAAAGCCAAACCGGCTTTCTCCCGTTCACCTTGTCCTAACCAACAAATCCTTGCAGGAAGCCCTTGAAAAGCAATCCGATCCTGAGCCATTTTGATCCAACGTGCTAACCCCTTATTTTCCGGAAAAAGTTCCAGAATCAATTTATCGGTTTCATAAATATCATTGGGATCTCCCGAGAGGGCAGCCCAACGAAATGGACCTTTTCCTTCACAAAACAGGGGTCGAATATATGCCGGCACAAAGCCCGGAAAATCAAATGCATTTTTTAATCCCATGGCAAAAGCCTGGCCCCGCAAATTGTTGCCGTAATCAAACGTTATGGCACCTCTTTTCTGTAATTCAATCATCAACTGTGTATGCTTTACCATACTTTCCTTACTCTGTTGTATGTAGTTATCGGGATCAGTCTCACGCAACACTTTCGCCTGCTCCACAGAGAGTCCCTGAGGGAAATATCCAACTAAGGCATCATGAGCCGAGGTCTGGTCGGTAAGGATATCAGGAATAATACCTCTTTCCAATAGCCGCTCCAGCAAATCAATAATATTGCAAACCACTCCTATCGATACAGCATCTCCCCTCTTTTGCTTCTAATGCTTTATCTATGCCGTCGTCAATGTTGTGAGTCATTATATCAATATACCTGGTATCCAATCGTTTTTGTATTCTCCATGCTTCTACATCTGCCGCAAGGCAAACGCCTTCATTCATAGTTACTGCTAATGGCTGAGCTCCACCCATGCCACCTAAACCGCCTGTAACTGATACGGTATTTCTGAGTGATCCACCAAAATGTTGGCGGGCCACTTCTCCAAAAGTTTCATAAGTTCCCTGAACAATTCCTTGTGATCCAATATAAATCCATGAGCCTGCTGTCATTTGTCCATACATAGTTAAGCCTTTGGCTTCCAATGCTCTAAAATTTTCCCAAGTGGCCCAATGCGGCACCAGCATCGAATTACTAATTAGTACACGGGGTGCATCCTTGTGAGTAGGAAGAATTCCAACAGGTTTTCCTGATTGTATTAACAACGTCTCATCTTCCTCTAGATCTTTTAACGCCTTTACAATTAACTCGAAGGACTCGACATTTCTGGCAGCTTTTCCGGTTCCACCATACACAATGAGATCTTCAGGGCGCTCTGCTACTTCCGGATCAAGGTTATTATACAGCATCCTCAAAGCGGCTTCCTGACCCCATCCTTTGCAATCTAGTTTTGTGCCGGTAGGGGTTATGAGTTTTGAAATATCCAATTTGTCTGTTAATGTGCTCATGACATTCAATTTATTAGAGTACAAATACTATTATTTTTTGACATTTTCATCATTCGGAGAGGGCTTTTTATCCTTCCAAGGACAATGCTTGCAATTGTTGTGACAACAATATCCTCTTTTAAGATGATAGGCCTCAGTAAAAATAATGAATCCTTCGTCAGATAAGTAATAATCTTCCTTATCAAATTTATCGGTAAACAACATGTTGCAAAATTAAGTTAATTTCGGTGTTTAACAGTCTTGTAACCTGATATGTTTAACAAACTGGCAAATTCTGCTTTTATTGATGAGGGACCCTTTTTGAAAGATCATCATGTTCAACTTTTTATTCGCCGCCTCGACCTTATAGATACAGTGTATGGGGGCAACAAATGGTTTAAACTTAAATACAACCTCTTAAAAGCTAAGGAAAAAGGAATTTCCAATATTGTTTCTTTTGGCGGTGTTTTTTCAAATCATATAGCTGCTTTGGCCAGAATTGGTTCTTTGTGCGGAATACAAACCTATGGGATTATCAGAGGTGAAATGAAAAACGGCGACAATGTCACTTTAAGTAGGGCTGCTGCAGATGGCATGCAATTGTTGTTTTGTTCCAGAGAAATGTATAGAAAGAAGAAAGAACCTGGATTTATTTCTCAATTTCCAGAAATCCCAATCAACCATATGCTGATTCCTGAAGGCGGATCTAATTTAGAAGGTGTATTGGGTGCAGCTGAAATTTTGAGTGAAAAAGACTCGGAATTTGATTACATCACAGTTTGTTGCGGAACTGGGGCTACAGCTGCCGGATTACTGTTAAAATTGAAATCTCATCAGCATTTGATAGGTTACAGTGTTTTAAGAGACCATAGTTCTATCGAAAAAGAAATTGAAACCCATATTGAAAATAAACTTGATGTAACCCAAAAATCTCATTGGCACATCGAACACGATTTCCATTTTGGAGGTTATGCTAAATCATCACCTGAATTAGTTCAATTTATGAATTGGTTTAAAACCGAAACAACTATTCCTATCGAAGTCGTTTATACAGGGAAAATGTTTTACGGAATAGTAAAAATGATTCAATCCGGTTATTTCCCAAAAGGATCAAAAATTTTGGCAATACATACAGGCGGCCTTCAATATTTACATCCTTGATTACACTTTTTTAGAAATCAATATTGAAGTATCTAATCAAAACTTCACGGCCAATCCCGTGCCTATATCAAATCCTGTAAAAGTAAGCGAATAGCCATAATCGTTACCAATATCATCCTCTATTCTTCCATTTTCAAAGTTCATGTATGGAATGCCTATATGAACATTTATAGCAATTGCTTTGGATACATAAAATCGGGCATTCATAAGACTTAATCGAACATAGGGTCCAGTTGAATTAAAATGACTGTTTTTTGAATCATTACTCTCATATTTAAATGATGAAAACCCAAGGCCAAGGCCGCTGTATAAGTCCACTCTGCCTCCTCGTACCCAATGAAAATTTCCCTTAAACAACACATCAAAACTGTTGGCGCTGGCAATGGTACCCGTTATAGTGTCTTTACCGGTAAAATAATTGCATATACCTATTTCAATTCCTGCTCCTATCCTATCCGATAATGCATACTCAAATCCAATCGGAATTGTATAACTGGCAGCACCATCACTGTCGTCATTGTCATCCTTGTCATCCGGGTTGTTTACTTTATAAATTGATACTTTAATCCCCACATCAATAACTTTATTGCCTTTTTCGAAACTTTGTGAAAATATCGTTCCGGGAAGTGAAAGAACTGCTATGGTGAGTAGCAACAATGATTTTATTTGATTCATAGGAAATTATTTTTACAGTGTTGGGATGGGAAAGTAATTAAATAGTTAGGTATGAGAAGCGCATTTTCAGGTTTTGGTAAAAGTTGTTTACTCCTGCATTATAGAACATCAAATTCAATCTCTTATTGGAACTTGAAAAGTAATACATTTATTTTGAATTCAATATTAACGCTAAATCTAAATTTTTATTGAGAAATGGGGAAATCAGGTGGCCCTTAGGTTAATTTATTGCTATTAAAGAGTTGTTTTGAAACGAATTAAAGTGTCTTTTTAACAACATTTATAGGTTTGAACAATACAATGTTAATTAATAACAATAAAACCCCTCCGGAATCATTCTATTTTTAGCTTTTATTGCACTTTAATCCAATATTGCGTTTAAATGAAAAATATTATCCTCCTGATTGCAATTTTATTTTTAGATAGCTATTCATTTGGTCAGGCCCCAAAAAGGACAACCATTCCAGAATATATTACAAAATATAAAGAAGATGCCATCAAGGATATGATGAAAATGGGTGTTCCTGCCAGCATCACCCTGGCACAGGGAATACTTGAATCTGAAAGTGGTAACAGCGCCCTTGCAAAAGAAGCTAACAATCATTTCGGAATAAAGTGTCACAAGGACTGGACCGGAGAAACCTTTCATCAGGATGATGACACCAGAGATGAATGCTTCCGAAAGTACAATCATGTTTTAGAATCTTATGATGACCATGGAAGATTCTTAAGAGACCGCTCCAGATATGCTTTTCTTTTCGATTATGAAATACAAGATTATAAATCATGGGCCCGGGGCCTTAAAAGTGCCGGATATGCTACCAATCCCAGATATGCTGAATTGCTGATTAAACTAATTGAAGAATATGATCTTCACCAATTTGATTTGGGTGGTAAAAAAATACCAGTAACAATTGCAACACCTCCAGTTTTAGCTGCTCAAACTAAGGATTCCAAATCACAGAAAACGGTAAAACCCAAAACAAATCATAAGCCATCCAGACAACATTCTGCTAAAGTCCAAAAACCTTCAACTGCTAAAAATGGTAATTTACTCCGGAATGCCAATGGGGTTCCTTTTACTATTGCTGAAAAGAATGATTCCTGGTTATCTGTTGCAATGGCAAACGATATGAGACTCTGGCAAATTCTTAAGTATAATGATGCCAATGCCGACGACAACTTAAATGTGGGCGATATGGTTTATTTAAAACCCAAAAGAGGTACTCCTTCTCAACCATATCATGTAGTGGCTGAAGGCGAGAATCTTTGGCAGATATCACAAATACATGGGGTCAAACTTAAAAAGCTCATCAAACTGAACCATTTAACAGAAAGTGTTGCTGTTAAAACCGGTCAAAAAATACAACTCCGATAGTCGGTATTAATCCAGGGTAAAAACGGTAAAGTTATTTTCTAAACTTCCTACCAAAAGGCTGTACTTTCCTCCGGTGTTGATTTCTTCAATAACCATTGTACCACATCCTTTTACCGGAAATCCCTGATAAATGGAACCATCCAGTTTGATTAACCAGCACTTGTTGGCAGCAACAGATTTAACTCCAAAAGCCTTCTTTTGATCCTTTAAGGTAAGCAACTGCAATTGGCCTGTCATGCTGCTTTCAAATACTTTCCTAAAAATTAATGCGAGTCCTTTGTTGTATGCGGTAAGTTCTTTGCCATCTAAAAAGACATAATCAGGTTCCCCATCATCATCCACATCCTGATATACAAATCCATGATCGGGCCCCGCTGCATTCAACGGTATAACTTGAACCAATCCATCAGCAGATACAATTACCACATTGCCATTTGAATCAGTAGTAACAAACGATCCTGACGGGTCGGCGAAAAATTCTGAATTTTTTGCAACAATAAATTCCTGAATTAATGTTACACCTGCTTCCCCGAATTTGTTTACAATTGAAATCCCTCCTTCTCTGTCGTTTATAACCAGAAAATCCTTTCCACTTAATCGTACAGTCCGTATAGGATCGGTTATGGTACCTGTTAGTTTCTGGAAATTCCATCCGGGTAACGGTTTGCCGGAAGGTAAATAAGCATATACCCGTTTATTTTCGCATGCAAGATAAATTCTTGGATCTTTCTTTTTCTCGAAATCAATAACCGATATCCCATTTGTTGCTGGAGCAGGCAACCTGATAGGATAATTTCCTACAGGCTTACCTTCGGCATCAATCAAATAAAGATAATCTTTGGTATTGAACAAAAATTGCCTCGAACTATTTTTGAATAAATCAATTTCGAAAAAATCACTCATTACTTTTCCATCAATAGATAATTTCCAAAGTATATCACCATCGTTATCTGAAAAGAAAATTGCTTCCGAGTCATCCTGAAAAATTAATTGTTTTGTTTGGCTTACCGGATCTTTGGTAAGCAAAGGTCTCATCATAACCGATGAGTCTGTTTCAATTGTAAACGCCTGGCTGACCCCTTCTCGTTTCATTGTCTTTGAAAAATTCAACATTCCCTGAATTTCAAATTTTGTTGTGGATGCTTTTAAAATAAAAGAAAAGTCGTTGAACCCTCCAAATAATTCCTTGTAGGTATCCAGGTTAGATCTCCATGTTGAATTTAAAACCGATTTCAGAATATAGGTACTGGACGTTGGGCTTGCATAAAATAAAAAGTTGCCTCCTACTCCTATTTGCTTTTGGATCGGACTGAAATGTTCAGATTTACTCAATAAGGCGCCTGAATCAAATTCATCAATAAACATCCTTAAAGAAGAAGCCTGATTGCCGAAAACAATGTAATTGCCGATATCAGTGTAATACATTTTATTCACCTTGTTAAAAGATTCACCAAACAAAGCTGGTAAAACTCCGGTTAATCCTACAAACCCAATACTATGTCCGTTGTATGTTTCTTCTTTGGTTTTAATATTCAGTTTCTTATCAACAATTCTACTCATGGTTTTTAAAGAATTCTTTGCATCTCCTATCTTCTTTGTTTTGAAAATAGCAAATGAATTATTCTCAAAATTCAATCCTGTTGGCTCCAGAATCACCATCGCATATTCATTTCCCATCCATTCCAGTAACTTGTCTTCTACTTTTAATTTGTGCTGTTCTGTAATGGAGCGAATTAATTTTTGTTTACGATTCAGTTGCCCGGCATCTGCATAATTTTTCTGTATTTTAGAATAAAAAAGGTTGAAATCACTTAAACCAAAATATTGAATTATGGTGGTTTTATCTGGAAGTATTTTTATCAAATTCATTGGCACCGGTTGTTGACCTGAAAAACAATTCACCAGCCGAAGAGAATCTGTTTGTTTTATATATCCATTTGTTACCAGGGTGTTTCCATTAATTTGAATTCCTGAGCAGGACCAATTACTGAATCTCCGAAGTGATGCTATTCCTTTGCTACCCGTTGATTCAAGGAAAATATTCAAAAATGGCGGAAGATAATTGAAGTTTAAATACAAATCCATTCCGGTTGACTTGAAACTCGTCTTTGCAGCTTCAAAATCTGTGAAAACCGGTTTGCCAAGTTTCAATTGTCTTAAAGCATCTTCCACCAGAAATGGCGTAAAGCTGGCAATAAGAATTCCTTTAGAAACTGAAAACGAAAATGTGCTTTTATCAATCAAAGTAATTTCTTTGATCGTGTTTCCGTCATAACTTCTTTCTTCAATTGTTTTATTGCTTCCTGCTATTTCAAGAAAGATTTCTGCTAAAACTGACTCTTCAGTTTTAGAATTCATGCTTTTTAAGAATAGAAAATCAAAATCATTGGCTCCCGAAACATGAGCAGATAAAAATAGTGGTTCATTTAAAAAGAAATTACCGAAGCGAACATTGGATTTGCTGATGGAGTCAATTGCAATAATGTTGCTTTTAAATCTTGCAAAGGCAGGAGATTTACTTAAAACTGGCCAATATTCGAATTTGATCAAATTATCAGACTGTTCAATGCTGGATCAAAAACCAGGAAAAATGATGCATCAGCTGGTATAGCTTTAATAGGATCACCACCTGCATTCCTGAAATTCCTTAAATAAAAATAGGCTATTGAAACAGCAAGAATAATAAAGAGTGTAATAATGGAAGAACTAACAACTCTTTTCATAACTGATGGAAAGGATTCTTTGGAATTTTTGAATACTCCAAAACTACCTTTATTCAGCGGTCACATTCGAACCAATCATAGGTACTTATTTACATAGAAGTGTTAATAAGGATTTTTAAAAATCAAATGATGTTTGATAATTGAGACGAAAGCTTTTTCGGTGAAAAGGAGAATGACCAAATTGAATTAACGCTTTTCGATGCGATTCTGTTGCATAAGCTTTATTTCGATCCCATCCATATTGGGGAAACTGTTGATGCAGTTGAAGCATATAAAGATCACGTTCTGTCTTTGCCAATACTGAGGCGGCGGCTATGCAAGTATAAATCCCATCGCCCCCAATTACACATTCATGTTCGATGCCTATATATGGTTTGAATCGGTTACCATCAATCAATAAAAACTGAGGCAGAATATCAAGTTTTGAAACGGCTTTATGCATTGCCAAAATAGAAGCATTTAAGATGTTAATAGTATCGATTTCTTGATGATCGCATATTCCTATAGCCCAAGATATCGCTTCTTTTAAAATTACCTCTCTTAAAATTAGTCTATCCCCTTCTTTCATTTTTTTAGAATCATTCAAAAGAGGGTGCTTAAAGCCTTTAGGCAAAATCACACTTGCAGCATATACAGGCCCGGCCAAACACCCGCGACCAGCCTCATCACATCCTGCAACGTACTTCTTTCCGGTTTTATATTCTTTAAGCATATTCGTGGATGTTGTAGTGACACAAAATAATTAGGTTAAATTTGCACCAACTTTTCCGGAATGCAAAAAAATTTATCACCAACCTGGCTTTTCTTCTTTTCCTGAACCTGCTTATCAAACCCTTTTGGCTGCTTGGCATCGACCGAACAGTGCAAAATGTGACAGGAGCGGTGGCTTATGGGGAATATTATGCTTTGTTCAACTTTTCCTTCCTTTTTAATATTCTACTTGATTTAGGCATCACCAATTTCAACAATAGAAATATCTCTCAAAACCGTCACTTGTTAGATAAACATCTTTCAGGGATAATTTTATTACGTTTTTTTTTAGCAGGCATATATTTGATTATCAGTTTTGTGGCCTCATTTCTACTAGGCTATAGCATTCAGCAAGTGGAATTGCTTTTGGTTTTACTTCTTAACCAGGTCCTTATCTCTTTCATTCTTTATTTAAGGTCCAATTTGGCAGGACTTCACCTGTTTAAAACCGACAGTATTGTATCGGTCCTCGATAGGGCTATAATGATAATAATTTGTGCTTTTTTACTTTGGGGAAATGTTACTTCTACCCCTTTTCGAATTGAATGGTTCATTTGGGCTCAAACCTTTGCTTATATTCTCACAGTAATTTTCACTTTTACCATTTTAGCAAAGAAAGCAACTTTTAGTAAACTAAATTGGCATCCGCTTTTTGCATTAATGATACTTAAAAAGTCGTACCCATTTGCTATCCTCATCTTGTTGATGACCTTTTATAACAGGATTGACTCTGTTATGATTGAACGGCTGTTACCTGATGGATCTTTACAAGCAGGAATTTATGCACAGGCATATAGAATTTTAGATGCTGCCAATATGATGGCTTTCCTTTTTGCAAGCCTGCTCTTGCCTATGTTTTCACACATGCTCAAGAAAAAAGAAAATATCCGAAGCCTGTTACAACTTTCCTATGCACTCATTGCCGTTCCCGCTATAGTGGTGGCTTCAGTTTCAATCTTTTACCGATCTGAAGTGATGGACCTCCTTTACACACAGCATGTAGTAGAATCCGCAACATTATTTGGTATTTTAATGTCTTGTTTTTTTGCAATTTCAACTACATATATTTTCGGAACTTTATTGACTGCAAATGGCAATCTAAAACAATTAAACATTATGGCCGGCGCAGGAATGGCTTTTAATGTTATTCTTAACTTTATTCTGATCCCGAATTTGCAAGCAACCGGAGCAGCAATTTCCAGCCTGCTCACACAATTTATAACTGCATTTATTCAAGTCATTCTTTGTTACCGTATTTTCCAACTTGTTCCTGATTTTAAGTTAATTATAAAATTTGTAGCCTTTACCGGGGCAACATTGTGCATAACCTGGTTGATGAGTACTGTAGAAATTCCCTGGGCCATTTCACTCAGCATTTCCGTACTGGCAAGTACTACTATAGCACTCATTTTAAGACTAATAAGCATTAAATCAATTGCCCTGATCCTGAAAAATTGAACTGCGAAACGCTTTTGTATTTGAATTATTGTTTAAGAGTTAAATATCTTGTTTATAATTGGTTAGGTGCGGGATTTAATTGATTTTTTTATACTTTTGCCCCCCTGTAACCACTTAATCAAAACACAGAATGAAGGATTCCGCTGATCAAAAGCATGGCTTTGATGTACTTTTCTTTTTGCCATTGTCAATAAGTATAAAGTTCATTTGATACTTGTAGCTGTTGTGTCGATAGTACTTGCTGTAATTTTTTCATCAGAAACATTTATTAAACCAAAATTCAAGTCAACAGCTATTGTATATCCCTCCAATCTTGTTCCTTATTCAACCGAAAGCCCTACAGAACAGATGCTTCAACTTTTGGAATCGGATGACATCAGAGATGAATTGATAGATGATTTTCAACTTTTTCAACATTACGACATTGACACTACGGCTAAATTTCCCTTGTCCATACTATATGCTATGATGAGTGAGAATATTAAAGTGGATAAAACTAAGTTTGAATCTGTTGAAATAACTGTTTGGGATACCAATCCTTTAATTGCAAGCCAAATGGTAGATTCGGTACTTTCCATTATGCATAAAAAAGCACGATCGATGCAACGCGAAAAATCGGGTGAAGTAGTAGTAATCCTCAAAAATCAATTAGATCTTAAAAAGGCAGAAATGGATTCGATGGAGTTGGCATTGTTGGAAATAAGAACTAAGTATGGTATTCTTGATTACGATGGCCAAATAAAATCCTTCACAAAAACATACTACAACGAAATGGCTTCCGGAAGGGTTGGCGCAGGTGGTAACAGGCCCCTTGACAAAGTAATGGATAACTTACTTACTAAGGGAGGCGAGTATATTTCGCTAAAAGAACATTTGTGGCGTGCACGTGGTGCATACAATGATTATAAAATCAGTTATGAGAACGCTTTGAAGGATCTTTCTAAAGAATTGACTTACTCTAATCTGGTCACTAAACCGGTGCCGGCCGAAAAGAAATCCTACCCGGTAAGAAGCTTATTGATAATTATGTTTACTGGTGCTATGTTATTGCTTTCCTTAATTATCATTGTGATTTTTGAAAATACGAAACGAATTGAAAGCAACAGATTGCTTTAATTTCCATCTCTTGAATTGATGCAACCACTAGCCAAAAATAGCGTTGGGTTGTGGTGGCTTTACGGAGGTATTACCGTTTTCGCCATAGCCGCCTGTATAGGATTTGTAAGTGAAGTATTTTGGATTCTCCTATTACCTGCTGTCATTCTTGTTATTGTTACAGGAATCTACAGGATGGATTTACTCATGCTTTTTGCAGTTGTTGTTACTCCTTTGTCAATTAATCTTTCCAAAACAGGCCTTGGAATTGGTGTAAGCCTTCCCTCCGAACCAATTATTTTTGGTATTATGTTGTTGTTTGTTTTTAAAACAATTGCAAATGAACCCATCGATAAAAAAATATTGTCACACCCTGTTACTCTTGCCATAATATTCCATTTATTATGGATGACAATTACTACGTTGACCAGCTCACTCCCTTTGGTTTCCTTTAAAGCTACTCTTGCGAGGTACTGCTTTGTTTTAGTGTATTATTTTCTGGCTATTCAGATGTTCAAAAATATCAAAAACATTAAAATTTTTTCATGGTGCTATTTAATCCCATTGATGATCATAATTTTTTACACTACCCTAATACATGCTTCACAAGGATTTTCAGAACAAGCTGCTCATACATCTATGGTACCTTTTTATAACGACCATACTGCATACGCTGCTATGATAGCTATGTTTATTCCGCTTATCTTTGGATATATCGCCGACAAAGATACTTCCATCAATTTAAGGATTTGGGCTTTTGTGGCGTTGCTCATTCTTATTTCTGCCATTGTGTTGTCATATACCCGGGCATCCTGGATTAGTTTGGTTGCTGCCCTCTTATGTTACCTGGTATTCCTTCTGAGAATTAAAACAGCTATAATAATTTCAGGAATTGTTACTGTGGTTGCCTTCATTTTTATATTCCAGACTCAGATTATCATGGAACTGGAACAAAACGAAGAGCAGTCTTCATCAGATTATGCATCACATGTTGAATCTATGTCGAATATTTCTACTGATGCATCAAACGTAGAACGAATTAACAGGTGGCACAGCGCTTTCAGACTTTTCGATGATAGGCCTTGGTTCGGATGGGGTCCAGGGACTTATATGTTCCAATATGCGCCTTATCAAAAATGGAGTGAAAGAACTTATATCAGTACAAATTTTGGTGAAGGAGGCAATGCACACAGTGAATTTATTGGCCCCCTCGCTGAACAAGGTATATTAGGGCCGATTGCTTTTATCCTGATTGGAATTTTTACGATATATCGCGCTTCCCGCATGATTATTTACTCAAAAGATAAACGTGTTCGGATACTGGCAAAAGGATTGATTCTAGGACTGATTACCTATTGGATACATGGAATGTTAAACAATTTTCTGGATACTGAAAAAGCTTCTGTTCCCTTTTGGGCATTTATTGCCGGAATTGTTGCACTTGATGTTTATCATTTCCGTGAAAAAGAAAGTTTCAATGACCAGAAAACGAATTTATCCGGTAATTCTAACACTTAAAAAAGTTACATCATCATTGTAACCAATTCCTTTGCAATAATCGTCAAATGATGCAACCATAACACTGTGTAAATCTTCCATTGTTGTTGCGCCATGGTGTTTTAAAAGTAACACTTCCAGCAGTTCTGTTCCGTAAGCTATACCCTCATGATTTTCCATTTCTATAATTCCATCTGTATAACAAAACAAAACAGAACCTTGTGGAAAATGCAATCTGCCTATATTCAAAAAAGGTAGCTCTTCAAACATTCCCAATCCCGTTGTGCCTTGTTCCAGAATTATAATTTGATTGCCATGAACCAACATCGGGGGATTATGTCCGGCATTTATATATTCGATTTCGTTAGTTGCATTATTGATTTTTGCTATGAAAAAAGTAATAAATTTTTCTCCTCTGGCCGATCTGTTTACGCAATCATTCAATTCAATGATAAGGTTCTCTAAGGAAGTATAAGTGTGCTTGATCAGTGCGTGCAGGTTTGCCTGAAAATTAGACATCAGTAAAGCTGCTGAAATCCCTTTCCCGGATACATCGGCCATACATACAAGTGCTTCATGCTCATTCAGCGGTATGTAATCATAATAATCGCCGCCAACAGATGAATGCGGTATATAGGTAGCAGCAATATCCATAAATGAGTTCTTAACAAAACTTGCAGGGAAAAGCATTGTTTGCATTTGTGCGGCAAGCTCCAATTCTCTGTCTACCGCAGCCTGGCGTATTGATTCTTTTGCCATCCGCTTATTCTCAATTGCCACAACAATAAGATTAGTGATGGTGTGTATATAGGTAATAATTTCACGTTTTGAAGGAAAAATTTGATCATTTAAATTTCCAATGAGCGCATATGCAAGTGGTCTGTCATTATGAAAAACCGGAACTACCGTTTCAAAATACTTAAACCAAATCGGAGTTTCAGTATTTTGCTCTGAAATTTTCTGTACTTCTGCAGCAACTAAATCGAAATCCGTAAATGGCAATTGTCCTTCAAATCCAAAACTTACCGGTATTTGCCAGTTTCCTTCATGGATGAGCAAAATTAAACTACCCACACCAAGATGTTCCTTCAAAACAGACTGATAAATTTCAAAAAGATTAGCAACAGGTAAATTATAATTAATGGCTTTCGTGATCTGTAAAAGCCAATGCAATTGGAGTTTTTTTGCCTCCAATTCCATGTTGCGATTATTTTCGGTTTCGAGTTCCAAAACTAAATATTTGAAGGATCCAATAATTTAATCAATTCAGGGAGGCGTTTGATCATTGCAAGTTCTTTCATTTTTTCGCGAGCCTCTCGAACCGGGCTTCCAAAATAAGTGGTATTTCCTTCAAGGGATTTGGCTATTCCTGATTGGCCAAGTACCACAGCTCCTTTCCAATAACCAGGTCTTTTGAACACCTACCTGACCCCAAAGTATAACATCATCTTCAACTTTCACCACGCCTGCAACACCTACCTGAGCAGCAAACAAGCAGTTGCGACCAATTACAGTGTCATGGCCAATATGAATATGATTATCGAATTTGGTTCCTGCTCCAATAATTGTATCTCCCGATACGCCTTTGTCGATGGTGCAACACGAACCTATTTCAACTTTATCTTCAATGATTACCCTGCCACAGGATACCATTTTGTCATAGCCTTCCGGCCTTCTTTTAAAATAAAATGCATCAGAACCGATTACAGTATTGGAATGAATAATTACATCATCCCCTACTATGCAATGGTCATAAATAGCAACACCTGCATGTATCAAACAATTTTTCCCTATTACAACATGGTTTCCTAAAAAGACATTAGGTTGAATAATAGTACCATTTCCAACTTTTGCTGTAGGTGATATAGCAGTAAGCGAAGATTGAAAAGGTCTAAAATGCTTTACAATTTTAACGTAGTCCCGGAACGGGTCATCAGAAAATAAAAGTGACTTCCCGGAAGGGCAAACCACTTCTTTGTTAATAATCACAAAAGACGCTGCTGAATGCAATGCCTTATCATAATATTTTGGATGATCAACGAAAGTAATGTCTCCATGACCAACCATATGAATTTCGTTAATTCCGCTCACTATGGAAGAGTCGTTCCCAATTACTTTGGAACCGGTGAGCAATGCCAATTCCTGAATTGTTACTGGAGTATCAAATTTCATATTTCTCGAATTGAAGGCAAAAGTAACGATTCATTGCGTTAACATCCACGCTAAATAAAAAAGTCCTGCCTTTTGAAGGCAGGACTTCCTAATAAAACTG
Organism: Bacteroidota bacterium; assembly: GCA_016722525.1. Taxonomy (GTDB): domain Bacteria; phylum Bacteroidota; class Bacteroidia; order AKYH767-A; family OLB10; genus JADKJB01. The sequence goes on along the minus strand of JADKJB010000034.1, from coordinate 285,073 downwards.
TTAACACTATTTATTCACAATAATTTCAGCTCCTAAGGCTTGTGGACCACTTCCAGCAAGGAACCCTTTTGCATAAACTGTATAAATTTTACCTGCAGTTAAAGTGATTGGATCAAGATCTAAAGCTACGTTTGTAGTTCCTGCAACACGAACTTCTAAATCATAAGTACCTGCATCAAGAGGAGTAAATGCAGAAGCTTCTTTAAAGGTATAATCACCAAATACAACAGCTCCACCATCAAGTGCCACATCTACTGCAGGAGCATCAGGGGAAAGGTGAATGAATCTTACGTGAGCCTTACCAGCAGCAGGCGCTGTTAAGTTATCTTCAACTACTAAAGCTGAAATAGAAGCTACTGGTTCGATTGCGAAAACAGAATAATTTTTGTTAACTCCCAATGGCAATGTGGCGTTAATAACAGTTGTTGAAGTGCCAGCTACATTTACTTTAACGTTTCTGTTTCCTGAAGCAACCGTGATATAAGGTGTGCTGCTAGGATAAGTAATTGCACTTGAGTTCAATTTTAACATTGTCGATCAAAAGATCAACTCCAGGTGCGTCTGGCGAAGCATGAGTAACCATCATTTTGGCATAAGTTGGCGTTGGCACCATAGTGTTATCATCATCATCACTACAAGCTGTAAATGTTAGCGCCGCAGGCATAATCAATACAGCAAGAAATTTCATTGAAATAAATTTAATTGAATTTTTCATAATTAATTTAGGTTTTAATTTTTTGTTTAATTTGTTTAATTAAAAGTTAAACAAAACGGAAAAGCTAAAAGTTTAACAATACACCATAAAGTACATTTTTTTATTCTTATAATACAATTATCGAGTTTTATGGAACCTTTAAGCAAACCGTGATTAATCGAAGATTTTAACCTACCTTTGCACCCTCAAATTCAGGCCTCATTGATTCATGAAAAACATTAGAAACATTGCTATTATAGCACACGTTGACCACGGAAAAACTACCTTGGTGGATAAAATATTACATCAAAGTCAGTTGTTCCGTGATAACCAATTCATGGGTGAACTGATACTCGATAACAACGATTTAGAGCGTGAACGCGGAATCACTATTGTTTCGAAAAATGTCTCTATTAACTATAAAGGAGTTAAAGTAAATATAATTGACACTCCTGGTCACGCTGATTTTGGAGGCGAAGTCGAACGCGTACTAACCATGGCTGATGGTGTTTTGCTTTTAGTTGATGCTTTTGAAGGGCCTATGCCGCAAACACGTTTTGTTTTGCAGAAAGCTTTGAATGCGGGTTTGAAACCTATTTTGGTCATCAATAAGGTGGACAAAGAAAATTGCCGCCCTGATGAGGTTCATGAAAAAGTATTTGATCTCTTTTTCCATTTGGATGCTACCGAAGAACAATTGAATTTCCCTACTATATATGGTTCGTCAAAACATGGATGGATGTCCACTGACTGGAATAAACCCACTGAAGATATTACAGCCTTACTTGATACCATTATTGAGTACGTTCCCCCAGCTCCTTTTCGTGAAGGAACGCCTCAAATGTTAATTACTTCATTGGATTATTCTTCATTTGTTGGAAGGATAGCTATTGGAAGAGTCTACCGGGGAACTTTAAAAGAAAACATGCCTGTTGCCATGATGAAAAAAGATGGCAGAATTGTAAAAACCAGGATTAAAGAACTAATGACTTTTGAAGGCCTTGGCAGAACTAAAGTTGCAGAAGTACCGGCAGGTGATATTTGTGCTATCGTAGGGCTTGATGATTTTGAAATTGGAGATACGGTTTCTGATTTAGAGAATCCGGAAGCATTAACGCCTGTAGCTATTGATGAACCAACCTTGAACATGCTTTTCACCATCAATAATTCACCTTTCTTTGGTAAAGAAGGGAAATTTGTAACCTCACGACACCTTCGTGATCGGCTATTTAAGGAATTAGAAAAAAACCTGGCCCTCAAAGTTGAAGAAACAGGTTCTCCTGACTCTTATTTGGTTTATGGCAGAGGCATACTCCATTTGTCTATTCTCATTGAGACTATGCGCAGGGAAGGTTATGAAATGCAAATTGGACAACCTCAAGTAATAACTAAAGAAATTGACGGTCGTAAATGTGAGCCTCTTGAAGTATTAACCATTGATACGCCACAACAGGTTGCAGGAAAAGTCATAGAACTTGTTACGCAACGCAAAGGCGAATTGTTGATTATGGAGCCAAAAGGTGATTTGCAACACCTGGAATTCGAAATTCCTGCAAGAGGATTAATCGGTCTTAGAAATCAAATTTTGACAGCAACGGCAGGAGAGGCTATCATGGCTCACAGATTTAAATCATTTGAACCATGGAAAGGCGGAATTCCAGGAAGAATCAACGGTGTACTTATAAGCATGGATAAAGGTTTGTCTACGGCATATTCTATTGAGAAAATGCAAGACAGAGGCTCTTTCTTTATAAATCCGGGAGAAGATATTTATGCTGGTCAGGTAATTGGGGAACACATCCGGCCAGGTGATTTGGTTATTAATGTAACCCGTGCTAAACAGCTTACTAATTTTAGGGCTGCGGGTAGTGATGATAACGTAAGGATCATTCCTAAAATCAATTTTTCACTTGAAGAAGCAATGGAATATATTGAGTGGGATGAGTACGTGGAGTTAACCCCAAAATCGATCCGGATTCGTAAAATTTATTTGGATGAAAATGAGAGAAAAAGGCAACAGAAAAAGTGTTAGCTTAAAATAATTTAACAGCTAATTTTAATCTCTGACCTTGTATTGCGCGTAAGAGTTAATGTCTGTAAGCATTCCATTCTTTGCAATTGTAAATCTCATTGATTTGGATTCATTGCTGTCAGACATCACCACAAGTCGCTCCTCCTTCAAGATGTATTTTTCAATGTTACAATGAAATGTCTTTTCTTCTTTGCCATTAAAAAAGAAAGTTACATTCAAGGAATCATCAAAAATCATTTTAGATCCTTTGGAGGAAAATTCCTTGCCTGTTATAAAATTTTTTACACTATCATAGTTATTCAAATCAACTAAAGTATCTGTATTTGATTGACTGGAATCAAAAGCAATCTCAGAATAATAATAGTTGCCAGTTTTTTTGAATGTATTATCACAGCTGACAAAAATCGTCAACAAAAAAAATTTAAATACAACAAAAAATACCTTAGACATTTTTCCGGGAAATACCTTATAAAACAGAGGCGGAATAGCAGTAATTGACTACAAAGATTGTTTAAAAATGTTGATTCAGCAAATAAGATTCCAACTAATTTTAGGACTAAATAAATCCGGTATTGGCTGAAAAAAAACTAAGCTAAATACAGTCGAGCTAAAAATTATTTAACTCTTTCAACATAAGTCCATGTGCGGGTGTCAACCTTTATTTTTTCGCCCTGATCAACAAATAAGGGGACATTTACAATGGCACCTGTTTCAAGAGTAGCTTGCTTTAACGTGTTGGTTGCGGTATCTCCTTTGACACCGGGCTCTGTATAGGTGATCTCCAATTCAACAAAAGTAGGTGCTTCCGCCAAAATTGGGGTGTCCTGTTCAAAAGCAACTTTTACCAGCATGCCTTCTTTCAGAAATTTGGATCCTTGACCAAACAAATCTTCTGTAATATAGAACTGTTCAAAAGAGTCATTATCCATGCAAACGAATTGCTCACTTTCCTTATAAATGTATTGCAATTCACGGTATTCAACTCTTGCCAATTCAACCGATTCTCCGGCCCTGAAACGATATTCCGCCAGTTTTCCGGTTTTAAGATTGCGCATTTTTGCTTGAAAAAAGGCCCTCAAGTTTCCTGGAGTACGGTGTTGGTATTCAATGATTTGAACCAATTCTCCATTAAACCTGATTACTGAACCCACATGAATATCGCCTGTATTTGCCATTTTTAAAGTACTTTAAATGAACTTCTTATTTGTATTAGAATATTTAACAACTTCATTAAATGCAAAAGGCAACGCGTTACGGCGCTGCCTTTTTTTCAGATATAATTTTCTTAACCTGCTACCACTTCAAATGTAACCGGTACAACAACATCACGGTGAAGTTGAACTTCAGCAATGTAAGTACCTACATTTTTAATGTGATCTTCCTTGATAGAAATTTGGCGTTTTTCAATATTGTGACCCATTTTCTTTAACACATCCGCTATTTGCTGAGTAGTTACAGATCCGAATAGTTTTCCATTTTCACCAACTTTAGCAGGAATTGTAAGCACCACGTTTTCGATGTTGCTTTTCACTTTTTCTGCATCAGTTCTAACTTTTTCGAATTTATGCTGACGTTGACGAAGTACTTCCTGATTAATTTTTACATTAGAACCACTTGCTATAACAGCTAATCCGTTTGGAATAAGAAAGTTTAATCCATATCCGTTTTTAACTTTTACTACATCATGAGCATAGCCCAGATTTTTAACATCTTGTTTTAATATGATTTCCATGATCTGTGCTCCTTATTTTAAAAGATCTGTTACATAAGGCATTAACGCCAGATGGCGCGCCCTTTTTATTGCGGTAGATACTTTTCTCTGAAATTTCAAAGAGGTACCTGTTAGTCTTCTGGGAAGAACTTTACCTTGTTCATTTACAAATTTGGTTAAAAAAGTAGCGTCTTTGTAATCAACATACTTAATACCTAATTTTTTAAATCTGCAGTATTTTTTCTTGTTCACCTCTACTGCCGGAGGATTGAGATATCTTACTTCGTTGTTTGCCATTGGTCGATCAATTTTGAGATACAGATTCTGCTTCTTCTTTTTTCTTCAATGCAGCGTTTTTACGCTTTTTCTCATTGTAGGTAACTGCGTGCTTATCAAGTGATACAGTCAAAAACCGCATCAATCGTTCATCTCGCTTGTACTCAAGTTCCAGTTTCGAAATAATTGCTCCGTCACATTTAAACTCGATGAGATAGTAGAATCCCGTATTTTTTTTCTGGATCGGGTATGCCAGTTTTCTTAATCCCCAATTGTTTTCGAAAACAATCTCGGTACCGTTGTCGGTGAGGATTTTTCTGAATTTGTCAACCGTTTCTGTCACTTGTTCCTGTGAAAGTACAGGATTCAGTATCATCACGGTCTCATACTGCTTTAACATGCTGTAAATGATTTAATTAGTTTAGCCCTTTTCTAAGGGACGGCAAATTTACAAATTTTTCCTGAATGAAACAATGGAAGCATGAAAACTTTAATAACAATGCGATTTTTATTTATAACCATTTGAAACAAGCAATTGGAACTCTTTTGAAATACGCACCATAATTTACAATTTAACTGAATCGAAAAACCAAACAATCGAACTTATAGTATTGAAAAAGAATATTTTATAAAAATAATAGCGATGCGACTTGTATTTATTCATACCTCAATGCTTCAATTGGATCAAGCCTTGCTGCTTTAATTGCCGGATACAACCCGGATACAACTCCAACAAGGAAGCACACCGTAACACCTGAAAAAAATCCATTTCCATGGAATAATAAATCCTCCATCGAAGGCAAGCCCCATTAAATTTCCAATAGCAACGCCAAGAATAATTCCTGCAATTCCACCTAACTGACAAATAACAATTGCTTCTACCAGAAATTGTCGTCTAATAGTGGATTGAGATGCACCAAGAGATTTTCGGATACCTATTTCGCGTGTTCTTTCAGTAACAGACACCAACATGATATTCATTAAACCAATAGCGGCGCCAAGCAATGTAATGATACCGATAATTGTAGCTGCCAGAGTAATATATTGAATTTGATCAATTAGAAGGTTAGCCAAACTGTCACTTTTTATAATCTCAAAGGAACTTTCGACTCCTAATCGGTCTCCTCTTATCATCCTCATTAAGCCGGTGCTTTCACCTTGTGCCGTTTCCAACTGCGCAATATCTTTGACCATCACCGAAATGGTGTACGTGCGATTGTCGTCGCCATATTTTTTGCTTTACATGTGATACAGGTAAAGACCGATTTTATCACCTCCAAAACCCATACTGGAGCCCTTTTCCTTTAGTATTCCAATTACCCGGTATTTATTGCTTCCTATGTTAATTACCTGCTCCAAAGGATCTTCTTTTGCTTTGAAAAGCGTGCTCACCAATTCACTACCAACAATTACTACATTGGCTCCTGACTCGAGTTCGGTGGGAGAAAAATTCCTTCCTATTGAAAGCGAATATCCGCTAGTTGTTAAATAATTTTCATCAGTTCCCATGATGACAACATTAGGATTTGATTCCTCATTTTTGAATTTCACAACCCCTACCTGAGTGGCTACTGTAGAAATAGCAATGGTTGATGGGAAAGTAAGCATTTGTTTAAACCGCTGAGCTTCAAGAAAATTAATGCTTTTAAATTTTTTTGGTCTCTTACCATCTCTTCCAATCCTGATACCCATACCCGAGTTGCGGATGGTAAAAGAGTTGGAACCCATGCTTGAAAAATTGCTGTTTATTGAAGATTCAATGGCATCAATTGCTGTGAGAATACCCACCAATGCCATAATTCCGATAGCAATAATAAGCGCTGTTAGAACAGTCCGAAGCAATTGACTTCGTATAGCGCCCATGGCTATTTTAATGTTTTCTGAAATAGTCAATTGCTTTTTTTATGCAAATGTAACATACCCTCGGGAATAGAGTGTTTTTGGCACAGTTTTTTCTATATAATTATTGACAATTTAAATTAAATATTTTATACTTGCACAAAGAAATCCAATCCAAAATGAAAAAAATTCTCTCATTAATCGCGTTCTCCACCTGTTTAACTTTTGCTGCTCATGCACAAACTACTCAGTCAGGTGGTCAAATTCAAGATCAGGTACAAACCAAAACAGTAGTTGGAGAGCAAATTGCTACAGACTCGCAAATTTCGAATGAAACCTCCACCAAAGCAGATTGCAAGCCAACTGGTTCTAAATCATGCTGTTCTAAAAAAGAAGGCAAAGAAACTGCTTCCACAAATAATAAGTCCTGTTGTGCTGATGGGAAAAAATCGAAATCAGATTGTTCTGATAAAAACAAAAAAGCTGAATTGCCTCAAATTCAAGAAAACAAAACAGACTTAAAAAGTAATACTCAATAATTCACTAAATTCTAATCTTTAATAACACCGCTTGCAAAAAATCCCGGCCTATAGCCGGGATTTTTATTTTGATTTATTCCAAACGGGGCATTCCACTCCACTTGAAAAATAACTTCATTTATTAGCATTCACGAATTTTGCCAATTCATTTGAATAGCGGTCGGCACCATTTTTATTCATGTGTAAAAAATCATAAAAGTATTCGCTTGGATTCCATTCTTCTGTATGCATCCAATGAAAAGCTGAAGTATATGCCGATGTCAGGTTTTCGACTTCCTTTTCAGTTCTTGTATATTTTTATTTAAATTCCCGGAGAAAAAATTGGAGAACTGGAGAAGAGTAACTTGATATTATTTGTTTTACACAGATCTATCATTTCCATAAAGAGCTTTACACCTTCAGGATCAAATTCCTGAATTGGATTTAAATTTTTTACAAACTCCGTTCTTTCAGTGCGTCTTTCTTCATAATAAGCAGTCCATTTGCTTCTATTTACCCGGTAGCCATTAATCAATTTGTATTCATTTCTGGCACCAATGCCCAATATTGCTTTTAAACCAATCCATTTCAGCAAATCGTTGTAATACATTAATCTGATAAAGCGAAAATACTTAACATAGAAAAGAGTTTTTTCATATTTTACCAGGTTATCATAAATAACAGGGTTTGAGATAAAAGGGAAATATCTGGGGAGCTCACTGATACGTTGTGTTTCAAAAGTAAAATCATCAACATGTACAATTAAATATGCCGGACTAGGATGATTTATCAAAAACGCTTTGAGCAAAATATTGAAATCAACAATACAACCGCCATTGAGTCCTGCATTATAGCAAGTTAATCCAGTTTCTTTGGAAATGATAGCCGGATCGATGTGTGCAAGTGCACGCGATGATCCGAAACAAAGAACATCAAAATGAGTAGTATCATTGATAAGCTCATTCAATTTTCCAATGACATCATCATTAGATTTTTCAAATCCTTTCTGGAGAATATAATCGGCAATTATAGTCACCGAAATTCCAGTCACTAAAACTATTAAAGCATATTTGATACTTTGTTTCATCTTTAGAACTGAAAATAAATAAAACTTTTAGATCCCATTACCCCTAGCAGTAAAGTTAATATAAACAAAATACATGAAGTTGCTATCACACTATTAAAATTTTGATTTAATTTTTTGAAATGCCGCCCAACCTCATAGATAAACAATATCAAAATTGAAAAAATACTTATTACAAAATTAAATATTCCGAAATCGTTTATTGTAAGAGTAAACAAAGAAATATCCTTGTTAAGTGTTAGGATTTTCTTAATAATAAAAAATGCATCCTGAATAGTTTCAGCCCGAAAAAACACCCAGGCAAAATAGACCAGAATAAAAGTTACAACTACATCTATTAAGGCCTTCAAGCGTGGAACATTTCCAAAAATTTTATGAGTTACTAAATTTGAAGAAGATGCAGTAGCAAAAGAAAAGATTAGATAAAGTCCATGTAACAAGCCCCAAAAAATAAACGTCCAGTTAGCTCCATGCCACAACCCACTAATTATAAAAGTAATGAGTAAATTATAGTACCACTTCCATTTTACCACTCTATTACCCCAAGTGGTATATAGAGATAATCGCGAAACCAGGTTGATAGAGATATATGCCAACGCGACCAGAATTCGGATATTGATTTCGCTAAATAGGGAGATTTAAAATTTTCCATAAGATTAATCCCCAACAACTTCGCACTACCAATAGCAATGTCAGAATATCCAGAGAAATCACAATAAATCTGAACTGTAAAAAAGAAGGTGCCTACGGCTAAATTTAAACCACTAAATCCTTCAGGAAAAGAATATATCTGATCCACATAAGGCGATAACCTGTCTGCTATAACTAATTTCTTAAAAAACCCAAGAATTATCTGATGAATTCCAGCAATAACAATTTCATTATTTAATTTATTCTTAAGGTTTCTGCATTGCGTCAGTAGGTTTTCAGCTCGTTCTATGGGACCTGCCACTAATTGAGGGAAAAAGGTAACAAATAGAAAAAATATTCCAAAATGACGTTCCGCTTTCAAATTATACCGGTAAACATCTATAGTATAACTCATGATTTGGAATGTATAAAAGAAATTCCCATAGGTAAAATAAGGTCAATAGCACTTGATTTTATGTCAATATTGCTAAAACTAAAAAGTCATTCAGGTTACTATTAAAAAATTAAAATACTTGAAAACAAAGAGGATACCAATATTAAAAACAGCAAAATAAAAGAGCATCTTTTTCTCTAAAAGTTTAATAGAATCTTCTATTTTAATAGCACACCAGTAATTAACAATAACATATCCTGTTAAAAGGAGTATGTATTCAGCTTTCCATGCCATATAGAATAAAATACTTCCTACCAGCAATAAAATCCAACGGTACTGCTCTTTAAGCAAGTAAAAAAGGATTAGAATTACCGGAAAAAATAGAAGAAAACTAAGTGAGTTGAATAACATGAATGCCTTTTAAGGAAACTCTTATTGAATGCAAATATAAGATTGTAATAATTACTTAAAAAACTTAGGTAAAATAAAAGTGAAACTAATTATTCAATAATTCCCCAATAAATCCACAACAATCTTCACTTTGAAGTAAATATTCCATGGTTAAGTAAAGAAGCTGAAAAAAAATGAGCTTAAAGTAGTATTTTTAATTCAGTAAGAGAATTCACTGACTGGTTTACAAAATTTGGAACTTCCAGCCTATGAGGATTGAATAGTATATGATCAATGCCGGCATTTTGAGCACCTGCGATATCAGTTTCAGTATTGTCGCCAATCATAATGCAATTCTCATGAATGGTGCCGGCTTGTTTTACGGCAAAATGAAATATTTCAGGCTCGGGCTTTTTAAATCCTATTTCTTCTGAAATGTGAATGTGATCAAAATACTTGCCTATTCCTGAATTTTTGATTTTAGTGTATTGAACTTCAAGAAAACCATTCGTGATAACATGAAGTGAATATTTTTGGGATAAATAGTCCAATGTGTCGATAGCTCCAGGAAATAAATTTGTTTTTTGAGGGCAAATCTTCAAATATTCAGATGCCATAGTATCTGCAAGGTCATCGTTTGACACATTGAATGCATTTAGGGCCATTCTAAATCTCCCTGATCTTAAAAATTCTTTACTTATTCTATTTTCATTATATAAATCCCACATCTGCTTATTTACTTCTTTGTATTCCTTAATAAAAAGTTGTGGGTCTGTAATACCGAGTTGTTCCAGCTTTTGATTGTGAAAAATTTCAGCAATAGTTTCTTCTGAGTTCAAATCAAAGTCCCATAATGTGTGGTCGAGATCAAAAAAAATTGCTTTGTACTTTTTCATCCGATAATTTTTTCTTTTAATTCAGGAATACTAACAACGTGATACAACTCAAAAATGGATGTTAAAACCAAGGACCAAAATAATATAGAGAAAAACATATATAGAAATATTTTTTTTTTATTATCTTCAAATGCATTGGCAATGATTGTTCCAAGAGGAATGGAGAAAATAATTGGGGTAAGAAATGCAACACCAGGTAACCCGTATCTATTCCAGATTTTTACAAACTTCCTCGAAGTTGGAGTAAAAACTTTTTTCGGTTGGTCTTTTTCAACCAAATTATACACAAACTCAATATTCTCAACTGTAGCTTTTGGCTGACTAAAAAGTTGAGGTTTCTTTACCGCCCTCTTTATTTGCTTTTTTAACCAATTAAAAATAAGTTGAATTTCAATACTAAAAAAAGTGAACACCAGAACGCCCAACATGCCACCGATAACACAATAAAAAACTGTTTCAAAAAATGAAAAATCATATCTATCATCAAAATACGCAAAAGGCGGTCCTGCAACAAACTTAACGCTGCTGAGTAAAATAATCAATAATATCTTAACAAATTCGCTCACGTAAATTTAATACCAATTCTGTTTAACGCTGGCCATTCAAAGATGTTCTCAAAAAATCAGCTTTTCTCGCCAAATGCAAGATCTCCTGCATCACCTAAACCAGGCACTATGTACGATTGAGCTGTCAACTCCTCATCCACCGCGCCTATCCAAAGTGTAATGCCTAAAGGCAAGTGCTTTTTCACATATTCAACACCTTGGGTGCTTGCCAAGGCAACTACAATATGTGTATGAGCAGGGCGCCCCTTTTCCAGCATCGCTTTATAAGTCATTACTATTGATTGGCCAGTTGCAAGCATTGGGTCGGAAAGAATGACCAACCGATTTGTTAACAAGGGAGATGAAACATATTCCAGACTGATATCGAAACTTCCATCTTTGTGATGTTTCCGATAGGCTGAAATAAAGGCATTATCAGCATGATCAAAATAATTTAACAAGCCCTGGTGGAGTGGTAGTCCGGCCCTCAGAATGGTAGCTAAAACAGGTTCTGATTTAGGAACAGACACAGTGGCAATACCTAATGGCGTAATCACTTCTTTATTGTGATATTCCATTTTTTTACTGATTTCAAAAGCAGCAATTTCTCCTATTCTTTCAAGGTTTCGCCTGAATCTCATTCGGTCCTTCTGAATAACTGCATCACGGATTTCTGCAATAAATCTGTTCAGAATTGAATTTTGCTGATTTAGAATATTTACCATGCTTGAGTCTTTAAAGTGATTAATTTTTAAACCATTTCCAGGGTGGTGGTAGTTGGTTTTTTCTAATTTGTAAATATACAAATTCCGATGAACCGAATCCTTTATAAAATCGAGCTAATTCAGGATCATTGGATCCTTCAAAATCGAGAGTTTTTAGACGATTCGAGTTTTGTTGTATGTACTCATCAATCAGAAAATGCATTGCCGAAAGAGACTTGCCCTCCCCGGAGACACCAGAAAAAATGAAAATTCCACTTTGATGACTTTCAAAAAAAACTGCCCCAGCCAGCGGGATTCCATATTGATTATTCACTATCCATACTTTTGACATATTTCTGGTAGCAGCTGCATCAACAAGTTCATTCAGCATCGCATAATGCTCATTCTGAAGATTGACTAAGAACCGACCTCGATTATTCCTAAATAGGGTGATAACGTCATTTGCATTGGCGGATTTGAAAATATGTAAATTGTTTTTACGTGCTTTTTTAAGATTTCTCTGGTGATTTTCGCTATAATTATTCCAAATTGATTGATAATCAACATCAAGATCAAGAATATGATTTTTATTTTGCTTTGAAGAAAATGAATCAGGAATCCAAATGTTCGTTGAATGGAGGTTCATTTCAATATATCTGAATACAGTAGGTATGGAGTTCAAAAACAAATTACATAATTCTGAACTAATTGGTTGAATGGAAAACACTCCTAATTGTTGTATGAAAAAGGGAGGGTAAATATAATCCATCAAATACTTTCTGCCACGGGTGATAGGCATAACGACTGTATAATCAGTGGCTACCATTGCCTCCCAGTTTTTACAAACTATGTCAAGATACCAAGAATAGCCATAGATGATTCCATTAGAAGCATTTTTAATGGTTTCATCCCACAAAGCTTTATCTATTTGGTGGTGCTTAAGGTACTTGATCATAATCAATCGTCTGTTTTTCAGGAAGCAGCAGCTAACATATCTTCATAAACTTTACGCCACCCTTCCCAGATTTTATTCTCTGAAAGTGATTCATTATGCCAAAGGCTTACAAAATCACCGTTAACCTTTCGAACCTCATCAATTAATGGAAGAATATGATTCATTGCAGCAGCAGGATCAATCTTCATGTAATATTTTAAAGTTGCATCCATAACAGCAAATGGATGAATTTTTAGACTGGTTATTTGCTCATTATCGAGATCATAAAAATAATATGGAGAACAGATACTAGCTCTAAATCCTACCTGCAAAGCATAACCCATAGTATAATCATCTGTGATATCTAACTCTATCAGTCGTCTGTAAGTTTCCGGCAACTTCAAAACCAGAAAATGTTGCCTGCTTTTTGTTACTTCCCGTTTAAGAATTTTAGAAAGTTCATTTAATTCTTTCTTTAGCCGTGAAGGGTTTTTATTAGAACCATACGACGGATGAATCCCTGCTTCAGCGTAATCAGCAATTGATTTAATCAGAGAACGAAATTTACGAGAATCAATAGGGACATTTTTATCATTGAGTCCATATTCACCTAGTAAAAAAAAATAAATTGATTTGAACTTAAACTTCCTTTGCAACTCAAATTGAAGTTCGTAAGTGTCATAAGGATCTTTTTCCATTCCTAACAAAACACGAGTCCGTTCCACTATTTCGTTTAAATTGAAGCTAAAAATTGCACGGGCATAGGCTCCGGTAGTGCGCATAAAACCTTTTTCCAAATAGGCCCAGGCATTATCTATATCAATGGTGGAAATGAATCTGTATTTTTTTTCCGGAAAAACCATGCCAGGAAAACGCAGTTTGAGCTGATCACGGATCATTATAGCATAGATGTTTACCAAAGGTTTTCCTAAAAATTCTTTTGAAAGAAAGACTTTCAGTCGTTTCATATCTGTCGTGAGAATCTCTTAAGTGAGGAAGGTATTCTTCATATCTGCTCACCAGATAAAAAGATGCGGCAAATGGGTCGAATGGGAAAACATATTTAGGGTGTGTAGCAAAAAAAGCTTTAACTCCATTCCAATCAAAAACAGAAATTTGTTGATCCTCTATTCCTTTTTCAAAAAGCAGTTTTGAAGCATAAATAAAAATTTCATCACTTATTTGCTGATCACCATAAGTGAGTCTTGGACCTTTGCAATTCAGAAACTGTTGTTGATTATGAACAAAAGTGTAGGAAATGCCAAGCAATTCTTTAAATATTAAATCAAAAGTATACTTCAACCGGGGAGTAACACCAGTAGTTAGTATTGTTAAGTTTTCAGTAGGCATACTTCAGGGAAAGTGCTAAATTAAACAATCCTTTCAAGTAGTTTTAATGAAGAGGGTTTTATCACTTACAATCTTCCTTCATCTGCAAAACTATAAAAGGAGTTCCCTGCAATGATAATGTGATCAAGCACTTGAATATCAAGTAGATTTCCGGCTTCCCGAAGCTTTTTTGTTAGAGAAATATCGGCATCGCTAGGCTGCTTATTGCCACTGGGGTGATTGTGAAAAAGAATTATTCCTGATGCGGTTGATTCAACAGCAGCCTTAAAAATAAGTTTAGGATCTACAACAGTGCCGGTTACCCCTCCTTTACTAATTTGAATTTTGGATATTATATGGTTCGCCCTGTTCAATAAAAGTATCCAAAATTCTTCATAAAGGAGGTCACTTAAATCGGGTAAAAAAAGCTCAGCAGCATCTGTACTGGAACTGATTTTAGTGTTTTTGGTGCCTTCGGCTAACCTTCGACGCCTACCTAATTCGAGCGCTGCAATAATGGTTATTGACTTCACATTCCCCATTCCCTTAAACTTCGACAGCTCATTAACAGTTAAGCGAGATAGTCTGGTAAGGTCATTCTGGACACTCTGAAGTATTCGTCTCGAGAGTTCAACAGCCGATTCACTACCGGAACCACTTCTGAGTAAAATTGCAAGAAGTTCAGAATCTGTGAGTGTGTGCCGACCCTGATTAATCATTTTCTCTCTGGGGCGATCGGCTTCTGCCCAGGCTTTGATTGAAGAAATTTCCATAAAAAGCTGAAATAAAAAAGTTCAGTGTAAAACTACAAAACCTCCCCGAAATCAGGAAGGTTTAAAATTTATTCTTTTAATAAAAACTTAGTTAGGCCAGTCCGTTCACCATTTTGGTTAGTTTCGACTTTAAATTGGCAGCTTTGCTTTTATGAATAACATTCTTTTTTGCAAGTTTATCAAGCATTGCAGAAACTCCGGGAAGCAATTCCGAGGCAGCTTTTTTGTCTTTAGTTGACCTGAGGCCTTTTAATGCATTACGCATAGTTTTAGCCTGATACTTGTTACGATCCTGCTTTGCTTCGTTTGCTCTGATACGCTTTTCAGCGGATTTGTGATTAGCCATTTTTTTGATGGTTTGTTAATACTATTTCCTTTTTTAAGGTACTGATAATGTAGCCCGTACGGGAATCGAACCCGTGTTTCCTCCGTGAAAGGGAGATGTCCTAGACCCCTAGACGAACGGGCCGAATAATTTCTCTTTTTGTAAAAGAGGTTGCAAAAGTAAATAAAAGGCAGGTAATTACCAACAATACTTAAAAAAAATCACTTGATAATGTCCGAATCAGATTGCAGCTTGAACCCAAGCCTTTTTCCGGTGCTAATAACACTCGACAGGTTTTTGTCTATTAAATCCTGTACTGAAATCAACCTAACCTGTTCATAGGGAGGGGTTAGAATGTCGTAATTGAGACTGTAAATAATGGCATTTTCTACTAAATCACGTATGCGCTGTTCCAACAAAAGATCCGATTCAAAATCATTGAATAAAAAGCCTAATTGGCGCTTACCTTCCACAAAAAAATGATTTTCTGAATTCACAAAAATTCTGGCAATAAGAACGCCAACATCATTTGTTCTGTTGTATTTTATAGAATCGGTCAAAAAGTTGTAGATGGAGATTAAACCACAATAGGATCTTAATTTCTGATCATTCAAATAGGAGGTTTTCCAAATAGGATGACTTTCGGGAAAAGTAAAAGCATCGGTGTGCATTGAAAAAATGAGAATGTCGTCGGATATTTTAAATTCCAGATCAAACAAACTCCTTTCAGTATATTTGATAACAACTCTTTTATCAACAACAGCCATTGCTTGTTGCAACTGGGATTCGAGTTTCCTTAGTACCAGTTTTATATTGTTAAAAGCCTCCTCTGTTTTATGATATACTTCAGCTTTGATCGGCCCTTTTTCAATGAGTGAAGTTAATATCAAATCAAAAATGAGGGACCCTTTTCCATGTTGTATAATTATTAATTCAATACTTTAATAAGCTCGTGCAAATAGCACTCTTTGAGAGGATGGATTCCCTGTGAGAATGCATTTTCCATCTTCAGGCTTATTGTCAAGTGTAATGCACCTGATGGTAGCCTTTGTCAATTCTTTTATCTTCAATTCGGTTTCAGTAGTACCATCCCAATGTGCATACACAAACCCTCCTTTGTTATCCAATATATCAACGAATTCCTCAAAAGAATCTGCCTTCCAGGTGCTGTTATCACGGAAATTCAAAGCTTTGTTGTAAATGTTATCTTGGATTTGATTTAATAGATTTTCAATCTTAATATCAAGATCTGTGACTTGATAACTGCTTTTTTCTTTAGTATCGCGACGAGCCACTTCAACAGTATTATTTTCAAGATCACGTGGACCAACAGCAATTCTGACAGGAACACCTTTAAGTTCGTATTCAGCAAATTTCCAACCTGGTTTGTGAGTATCACGGTTATCAAATTTTACTGATATACCCCTATTTTCGAGAGATTTTTTTATGTTTAATGCATAATCACTCAACAGTGCCAACTGTTCGTCTGTTTTATAAATTGGGATAATGACTACTTGAATTGGAGCTAATTTAGGAGGCAGCACAAGACCATCGTCGTCGGAATGTGCCATCACCAGAGCACCCATCAGGCGAGTTGAGACACCCCAGGATGTTGCCCATACATATTCTTGGACACCCTGTTTATTGGTAAATTTTACATCAAAAGCTTTCGCAAAATTTTGCCCTAAAAAATGAGATGTACCTGCTTGTAACGCTTTTCCATCTTGCATTAGAGCTTCAATACAAAAAGTATCTACGGCACCGGCAAACCGTTCGTTGGCAGTTTTAATTCCTTTAATGACAGGTACACCCATCCATTTTTCAGCAAATTCAGCATAAACATCCAACATTTTGCGGGTTTCTTCCACCGCTTCTTCTGCTGTTGCATGAGCAGTATGTCCTTCCTGCCAAAGAAATTCAGCCGTTCTTAAAAAAAGCCGGGTTCGCATTTCCCAGCGCACCACATTTGCCCATTGATTGATTAACAAAGGTAAATCACGGTAAGATTGAATCCAATTTCGATAAGTGTTCCAGATAATGGTTTCAGAAGTTGGTCGAATAATGAGCTCTTCTTCAAGTTTAGCATCAGGATCCACTTCAATCCCTTTGCCATCCTTGGTATTGCGAAGGCGATAATGGGTAACGACGGCACATTCTTTGGCAAACCCTTCAATATGAGCAGCTTCCTTTGCAAAAAAAGACTTTGGAATAAATAAAGGAAAATAGGCGTTTGAATGTCCAGTATCCTTAAACATCTTATCAAGAGCTT
The DNA here is from genome assembly GCA_016722525.1 of Bacteroidota bacterium. GTDB lineage: Bacteria > Bacteroidota > Bacteroidia > AKYH767-A > OLB10 > JADKJB01. The sequence goes on along the minus strand of JADKJB010000034.1, from coordinate 267,730 downwards.
GTTGCATCTTTTCCCAAATGGCGTAGCCGTAAGGTTTTATAACCATACAACCCCGTACTGCGGAGTTTTCAGCCAGATCAGCTTTAATTACCAGGTCTTGGTACCATTCAGAATAGTTGGCTGCCCTGCTTGTTATTTCTTTTCCCATTGGATATTTTTGAAAAATAAATTGGTATGGATTTTGTTTTAGATAAGGTGTGACAAAATTGTGAAAGAATTACCACATTTACAATTTAGTGTTAAACCATATTTTGAAAATTCAATCAAACCCTTTAAAATCAATTATCATGAAAGCATTAATTATTCCGGTTTTATCAGCTGTTGTTTTGCTGAGCGCCTGTTCATCTCAAAAGATGGCAAGATCCGGTTCAGGAAATTATGATGATGTATATTATTCATCCAATGATGCTGTTTACGAAAGAAATTCTACTCCTGAAACCTCTGAACAGACCACCACGGCTCCTTCAGAATATTCAGCTGCTCCGGCTCAGGATCAAAATTCAAGGTTTGATTATAATGGAGAAAATCAACCATCATCAACAACAACTACTACAGATGAGAATGGCAATACAAATGTAACTAATAATTATTATTATAATGATGATGATTACTATGATTATGCCTATTCATCACGACTAAGGAGATTCCATACCAACATCGGTTTTGGTTATGGTTATTACGACAACTACTTTACCAATTCCTACTGGTATGATTACAACCCATATTCTTATGGTGTTAGTATCTATTTAGGCTACAACTGGTGGACTCCTCATTTCACTTCCTACTATAACTATTGTTACACTCCTTATAGCTATTATGGTTATAACCCCTGGTATACTCCATGGTATAACCCTTATGCTTATTCGCCATTTTATAATTCCTATTGGAACGGATACAACAATGGTTACAATAACGGATACTGGAATGGGTATTATGATGGAATGTATGGCAACTATTCAAATCCTTATTATTATAACAGCTATGATAATGCAAGTACTTATTATGGTCCTAGGAGAAGAGATGGGGGAAATCTGGTTACTTCTGGTAATAATAGCATTGGGCAATTATATGAGAATTCTGTAAAACCAGATCGTGCTGCAGTGCCTGTAATCAAAAACACTTATTCGGATCCAAGGCCAATGAATCCTGCAGGAATACCAGGCAAAACTGATGCAATTAAAGATAACAACTACTCATCTGATCCAAGACCAATGAACCCGGCAACAGACAAGGATAACACAGGCAAAGGAAATGATAATGTTTCAGACCCTAGACCAATGAATCCATCAACAGGTTCAGGTAAAGGTGACAATGTTCCTTCTAAAGGAAATAACAATCCTTCGAATTATTCCACTGACCCTCGAAATAATTCTTCAAACCCTGTTAAAGGCAATACTACTAACAGTCCTTCCAAAGGTAACACCTCTGATCCCAGGCCAATGAATCCTTCAAATAGCACTCCAAGAGGCAACACTTCTGATCCTAAGCCTTCAAATCCTTCTTACAGTACTCCAAGAGGAAACACGTCTGATCCTAAGCCTTCAAATCCTTCTTATAGCACTCCAAGAGGAAACACCTCTGATCCTAAGCCTTCAAATCCTTCTTATAGTACTCCAAGAGGAAACACTTCTGATCCTAAGCCTTCAAATCCTTCTTATAGCACTCCAAGAGGAAACACCTCTGATCCTAAGCCTTCAAATCCTTCTTATAGTACTCCAAGAGGAAACACTTTGATCCTAAGCCTTCAAATCCTTCTTACAGTACTCCAAGAGGAACTATGAGTCAGCAATCAATAAAGAATGAACCTAAGTCACCTGATTATGGAAGTCCTAGAAGTGCTCCTAAAACTAACCAAAGCCGACCTGATTCTCAGCAAGGTAATTCAGGCCAACCAAAAAGAGACAATAGCTATTCAGCCCCTTCCAACAATAGTAGCCAGCCTTCAACCCAGCCAAGACAATCTTCAGGTTCAGGTAATGGAAGTAACAATGGAGGCCGACGCGCACTTTAAGTTCAAAATTATTAAATATAAATGATGATGAAATTATTAAAAGGCATGTTAATAGCATGCCTTTTTTGTCCTTATCAACTTAAGGCACAAAATGAAATTGATGCATTACGTTATAGTCAGAGCATGTTTGGCTCCACAGCGAGATCACTTTCAATGGGTGGTGCCTTTGGAGCATTGGGTGCCGATTTTTCGACTTTGAGCACTAACCCTGCAGGAATTGGAGTATAAAAAAATCTGAATTCACTTTCTCTTGGTTTTCAAAACAGACAAATAGAGAGTGAATTTATAGGTAACACCAACGAGGACAACCAGTTTAGCGTTGACATGCCGGATTTGGGTTTAGTATTTGCTTATCCTTATAAAAGAGAAAACGGCTGGAAACAATTTGGATTTGCAATAGGTTATAACCGATTAGCTAATTTTAATTCTGACACTTATTTTGAAGGAAAAAACAAAAATAATTCTATTCTTGATTCATTTACAGATTTAGTACAATTGAATGGAGGTGCCACAGAAGATGATTTATTTGAAGATTATGCTTTTGATGCTGATCTGGCATATCAAACTTATCTTCTAAATCTTGATGTTTTGAATTTGAATCAATATATTTCGGTAATTCCTAACGGTGGTGCTTACCAGTCGAAATCAATTTCAACAAATGGTGGAATGGGTGAATTTTCTATTGGGTTTGGAGGTAGTTACAACGATCAATTATACTTTGGAGTAACAGTTGCATTTCCCAACATCAGTTATACAGAAGAATCCACTTATCAGGAAAAAGACAAGGATAATGAAATCACAAGCGGTGACACGTTAAATTTAATTGATTTTAAAGCAATGGTTTATGATCAATCTTTTGAAACAAGGGGTAATGGTTTTAATGCAAAATTCGGATTGATATTCAAACCTGCCAATTGGGTGCGAATTGGGGCTGCTATTCATACTCCTACCTATTATTATTTAAGTGACCGCTATCGTGCAAGCATGAGTTCCACTTTTGGTGATGGAAGTGCTCACAGTTATGATTCCAGGCAAGGTTCCTATTCTTATAATTTAACAACTCCTTTTAAAGCAATTGGCAGCTTAGCATTTATTTTTGGACAATTTGGACTAATAAGTTTTGATTATGAGTTAACAGATTATTCTGCAGCTAACCTTGATGCAAGCGATTACAATTTTAATGCTGAAAATAGAATTATCAACAACTATTATAATGGATTTGCTTCTAATTTAAGAGGCGGTATGGAATGGAAATATGAAAAATTTGCATTCAGGGCAGGTGCTGCTTTTTATTCTTCTCCTTTTAAATCTAAATATACCACAAAAGAAACCGATCAACACATGATCAGTTATACAGGAGGCATCGGATACAGGGAAAAGAAGTATTTTGTCGATATTGGTTATGCCTACTCACAACGAAGCGAGTTTTATAGTCCCTACTCACTTTCGTATGAAGCTGTTTCCGGGTCTATCAATAAGCGCACTGACCATAGGGTTGTTACTACTGTTGGATTCCGTTTTTAGATAACAAAAAATTATACAGGATCATAAAGCAAACTACTGATTTGAGAAGCATTTAATACTTCATTGGCTACTTCGAGAATTTGCGTTGAAGTTACCTCATCAATTTTCCGAAAAACTTCTTCAATGTTTAAAGGTTTGTTGTAATTCAACAGACTTTTTGCATTATTCAGCATCACTCCTGCTTTATTTTCCTGTGAAATTGCAATTTGACCTTTCAGCTGGTATTTAAATCGTTCTAACTGATTGCTGCCAATACGATTCTGTTTAAGTTTGTCAAACTCCTTATCCACCAGCTTTATAGACTTTTCAAGAAATTTTCTCTCTGTAGCCAAGTAAATGTTGAATAATCCGCAATCAGTGAAAGGTACGTAAGCAGATTCGATATGGTAAGTAAAACCATACTTTTCACGAATGTTCATATTCAATCTTGAATTCATACCAGGACCTCCAAGAATATTGTTCATAAGGAAAAGCGGAAATCGCTTAGCGGAATGGCTGGAATAGGCCAAACTCCCGGCAATGTAATGCGCCTGAATTGTTTTTTTAGGTTCAGTGACACTACTTTTTCCAACAGCACTTGTAGTTTTTGATTTAACAAGTTTTCCTGAATGTCCGTTACTACTAAAATATTTTTCGACTACAGCAACAACATTTTGAAACGATAAATCACCGGTATAAGAAAAAACAATATTTTGATTAATATAATTTTCTTTCATAAATCTGAGAATGTCTTTCCGTGTATAAGCTTTAACTGATTTATGCGTGCCAAGAATAGGATTGCCCAATGGTTTTCCCTTAAAAATCAGGCATTCGAAATCATCATAAATCTGCTCCATAGGGTTATCCATATAGGAATTGATTTCATCAATCACGACTTCTTTTTCCTTTTCAATTTCCTTTTCGGGAAATTCAGAATTGAAAACAATATCAGCAATGAGTTCAACTGCTCGTTCAAAATGCACAGGCATGAAAGAAGCATGTACACAAGTTTCTTCTTTTGTAGTATAAGCATTGAGTTCCCCTCCTACCACTTCCAAACGATTCAGAACCTGATAGGCCTTTCTTTTTTTTGTTCCCTTGAAAAGCACATGTTCGATAAAATGAGCAAGGCCTTCCTTACCTTGAACTTCATTGCGAGAGCCGGCACCAACCATGAGCCCACAGTGGGATACAGGGCTTTGATTTTCAAGATAAACCATCCTAATGCCATTTTTCAAAACATGTGTCAAACTTTTCATAGAATGCAAAATTAGTGAAAATGAAAATGCAATCAGTTGTTTACCAAACAACATCAACAATTGTAAAGAATAGGTTCGGCTCTATTAGATTAAAAAGGGAAAATACAGGTTTACCAAACTCTTTACATAGAAATATAATCCTTTTTTTAATAAAATTGTTTCAACTTTTGATACCAATGCTTAATTTAGCAATTCGGAACTTAATATAAGATGATCAAATCAAACTTTATTCAGCTAATACATCTGGCACTTTTTCTGGGGTTTTTTATGTTATCAGGATGTGGGAAAACAGATAGTGCAGTTTCGACTCCTGTGCCTGATTGCTTTGATAATATACAAAATCAAGGTGAATTTGGAATAGACTGCGGGGGCCCTTGCGGACCTTGTCCGGCAAAAATGACAGCCAAAATAGATGGAGTAAACTGGGAATCACAAGGAAATGTAACCACAGTAATTAATGGAAATTCAATAATTTTCCTTGCCGGAAATGGGACCACCAATATGGCATTAATTTATAATGGCCCTTTTACAGCCGGAAATTTTAATTTGCAATCGGCGAATTACTCCATCACTGCTACCTCAACCAACTATATCACCAATGTTGGAAACATTTCCTTTTTATCATGGGATCAGGCTGAGCAACTGGTATCCGGAAGTTTTAGCTTTAATGCTTTTGAAAGTACAGGCACAGGTGACACCGTTCATGTGACACAAGGAAAATTTTTATTTGTGCCTTACCAACCTTAAAAACGGCATATTAACCCAGATTTCTTACAATTGTAATTATAACTCTTTCAACTGGGTAAAATACCTGGTTGTTTTAGCGTACAATGCTTCAAAGGAAAAACACTATTCCATTGAAAAAGCAAATAAAACTAAAACAAGAAAGACTCAACCGGTTCCATAAATTTGCATTTGTTTGCACAGTACTGGTTTCTTTGTTGGGAACATCCTGTAACAAAGATGATTTTGATGCGAGTTTGCTGGAGCCACCAGCTTGGGAACCTGAAGTAGCATTTCCTCTAGTATATACTGAAATAGGAATATCTGATCTTGTTCAGGTTAACGATTCCAACACCATTCTAACAGTTGATCCTGATCAGTTTTGCACACTTATTTACCAAGGCAGAGCTTTTGAACTTTCTGCTACTCAATTGGTAAATGCACCTGATCAAAGCTTCCAGCGCCAATACAGTTTAAATAACAGCCAAATTCTTACACTTGGAAATACAGGACAAGTCCAAGTTCAAAAAACTCAAAATCTCGACTTCAATTTCAGTCAGGGAGTTGAAATTGATACCCTATTTCTAAAAAGTGGAGAATTGGAATTGTCGATAAACTCTGATTTCCCATTAAATGGAACAGTGCAAGTGCAGATTCCGGGAATGACCAGAAATGGATTGCCCTTTGATGAAACACTTTCATTGAACTATTCAGGAAATATTCCTGTAAATGCTTTAAAAAGCGTACTTCTTTCTGGCTATAAAATAGACTACACAGAGGGAGGAATGAGTCACAATAAGCTCAATATTAACTATACCATTTCTTTGGCAGGCAGCTCTCTCGGAGTTTCAACAAATAACACCATTATTTGTAAAGCAGAATTTGCAGCAACTGAATATTCATTGGTTTATGGATATGTTGGACAACAATCGCTAGCGAATATGCAGGACTCGATTGAAATATCGATTTTCAATAACTCATTTGGAACCGGGTCATTCTCAATTGCAGAACCAAAAGTTCGCTTTGATGTCAGCAATTCAATAGGAATTCCGTTCTATGCAAAATTAAATCAGCTAACTGCTTTGAATGGCAACCTCACAAATTTTGTTGTTGCCTCCGGTATCCCTGACCCATTGCCAGTCATTAGCCCTTCAATAAGTCAAATGGGACAAGTTATACAAAGCAGTTTTACCATAGATAAAGATAATAGCAATGTATTGGCTCTAATAGACCAACAACCCAAGTATATCATTTCACAGTCGCAAGTTACTACTAATCCTGCCGGCAGAACTGTAAATTTTCTTTCTGATACTAGCAGAATTGCCATGGATATTCATGTTGAATTACCATTTTTTGGAACAGCAAATGATTTTAGAATTAAAGATACAGTGCCGTTCAGCTATAATGATCTTAATAATGTAGAGGAACTTACTCTGCGTATGGGTTTGGAGAATGGATTCCCACTGGAGTCATCCATTCAGTTAATATTCGTTGATGACAACATGAATTCATTGGATACTCTATTTCTTCCTGGTGAAGTGGTTATTCCGTCCGGGACGGTTGATATGGTATCGGGAAGAGTAACTGTTCCCGGCAAAAAAATTCACAATCACGTATTTCCCAGAAGCCGAATTGAAAAAATAATATCGGCTTCACACATTCTGATAATCGCAAGTGCAACATCTTTCAATAATGGGAATAGCAATGTAAAAATCTATAACGATTACAAATTAAAACTAAAAATTGGTGCTATTGCAAAAATGAAAATTCAATGATGATGCCGTTAAAAACCAATGGAATTTTTACTATAGCACTAATTGTGCATTTAGTTTATTCATGCTCAGGATTCTCACAACAATTGAGTTCCTATAGTCTCGAATACTTGCCACAAAGAAGCTATATGAATCCCTCATTTATTCCAATTGGAAAATTCAACATTGGGATTCCATTAGTATCTGGTTTTTCCTATAATTATACGAACAATGGTTTTCGGTACAATGACCTAATTAAGAAAAAAGCAAACGATTCACTATATATGGATGCTACAAATGCTATAAATGGCATGAATTCTAAAAACAGTTTAAGGTTAGAATTCGAAGCAGAATTACTTTCAATTGGGATTAAAAAGGGGAAAAGTTATTTTTCAATAAATGCAACTGAAAAAGTAAATACAGCATTCAATTATTCCAAAGCTTTGATAGAGTTTCTCTATTATGGAAATGCTGCCACTCTTGGGAAAACTCAAATTCTCAATCCGGGAATTGAGGGTGTTCATTATCGTGAATATGGTGTAAATTGGGCAAGGGAAGTAAATAGAAAACTTAAGACAGGCATAAAACTAAAGTATCTTTATGGTATGGAAAATATTTATACAAAAGGGAGCGGAGTTGCCATTTACACTGACCCAAATGATTTTAGCATAACTGCCAACTCAGATCTTACTGTATTTACTTCTGGAATTGATTCCACATCATTTGGTTCAACGGGATTTGGAACCTATGCCTTTGGAAAAAGCAATACAGGCTTTGCCCTGGATCTTGGAATCACCTACAAACCTGTTCAACAAATAGAAATTGCAATTTCAGCAATTGATTGGGGCAGCATAAAATGGAATTCAAATGTATCAACTTATAGCACTTCCACTAAGGAAGGAGCATTCACTTATTATGGAATTAATCTAAATGAGTTTGTCAACAATGATTCTACAAGTGCTGAGGCCTATCTTTCCAATTTAGTAGATTCTTTGTATTCCAGTTTTGATGTAACAACAACTCATGAAAGTTATAAATATAAACTGCCATTCCAACTTTTTGTGAGTACTTCATATCTGATAACACCACGCTACAGAATAAACATAGTTGTACATAACAAAAAATTTAAATCTGGAAATCAAACCGATTACCAATTCAGCTTTACAGGCAAATCGAAAACCTGGTTCAATTATACAATTGGACTGAACAGAATTAATAAAACCCCAACCACATTAGGTGCAGGATTTACTTTGAATTTTAAAAATGACCAGGTTTACTTTGTCAGTGACAACGTACCTGGCTTACTTAACTGGAAAAAATCATACAATACAGGATTCAGAGCAGGTATAAATATTATGTTTGGTACCAGACCCAAATACATGAAACCTCCTCAACCATTGCTGGAAGTACCTGTTTCGATCATTTAACTTAATGCTCAAAAATAATTTTCAAGCAATTGACCTAGAAATCTGAAATTAATGATCTCTGTGACCCTCTTTGGTACAACATGGATTTAACTTCAGCACAGCAGCTGAATCCGCTGGAACATCATCTGCATCATAACCTATCATTGAAATTACTGTGCGCAACTTTTCAGGAGAAATTTTTTTAGGATTGTAAACAACTTTTGCTTTTTTGGTTTCAATATCCAACTCAGCAAATCTTACACCATTTTCAGCCATCAAAGCTTTTTCAATATTTGTTTTACATTCACCACATTGAGCAGCTGTTTGAATAACAATTTCTTGACTTTGTGCGCTAACATCCATACTAAAAAAGATAGAAGTTAAGAGGGCAATAACTACAATTGATAATTTAGTTTTCATAATTTAAAGTTTTATTATTTTAGAATTTATACTTGTGTAAATTAATCTTTACTGTTTGGCTTATTAGCACTTTTTATAGAATACCTAAATCCCAAATAAATTTTTCGACCCATAACAGGTCCCCAAATATTAGTTGCATCAAAACCAGGTCCGAATGGATCATTGGCATTAATGATTGGATTTGGTTGTCTATAGTTGGAAAGGTTTTCACTTCCTAAATATATATCCCATTGTTTAATTACTTTAGTGATTTGTGCATTAAAAGTAAAGAATGCTGGTGATTTATTATCAGACTCCTGATCATTTCCATTATTAACATCAGCAGTTGTTGCCAATCCCAATTTAGTTTGCCCCTGAAAATGAGTAGTAAAATTATATTTCCAGGATTCATTCTTGGAAGCATAGCTAATATTTAGGAGCGATCTGTTTTGAGGAACAAGAGGTTTACGGGACGAGATTCCATTATAATCCATAGTTACATCATCTATTTTGTAGGCTAGACGCACATCAAATCGTTTGAAAACCTCATAATTAACAGCTATTTGAAAACTACGAGAATAAGAGTTGCCTTGAAGATTATAAATTTGGATTTCGTTGTCGGAAGTATACATGTCAACTATGACCTGGTTAGAGAAATCGGTTAAATAATAATCGACGCTGAAGGAACCGGGTCTGTAAAAAGCTTTAAATAATGCAGTGAAATTTCCACCAAAATTCCAGGCACGTTCCGGCTTGAGCTCTTCTTCAATAATCAAATCACGAGAAGTAGCCATAATTGCTATATTATCAGAAAAAACATTTGCTGTTCTAAAACTTCTTCCTCCCGACAATCTAAAAATAACATCAGGAGAAAAGTTATATTTCATATGAAGACGTGGTGTGTAGAATAAACCCCAATCATTGTGAAGATCCAGCCTGGATCCGGCAACGAATCCAAATTTTTCATTTCTGTTGAAAGTATATTCAGCATAAATTCCAGGAACATTTTCGGTACGCAAATAAGGAGCTAAGAGATATTTTTCATTGTATATGTCATGTCTCCAATCAATTCCTGTTTTCCATTTATGATTAGTATTTCCAATAATAGACATATAAATAATTGATCCGTAAGCACTCTTTTGATTTCCAGTATATGTTTTAATTCCGAAATATGAATTCTGATCATGAAAAGAACCGGAGAGTATGAGGCCTGCACTTTTCCATGGTGTTGCAGGAAAGACCATGCCTGATTTATAAAAAACTTCTATTCTTTTAGTAGTAATTTGAACTCCATAGCCGGAAGTACTATCTGCAGTATCATTCCATTTGTAAAAAGTTTGTCCACTTCTTCTTTTTTCATAAATAGCTTTTACTCCAAACTGCCCTTCAAATTTCTTACCATCATTATAAGACCATCTGTTAAAGACATTGGCTTGAGAAACAAGTGGCATATCCAAAAATTTATCATTTTGATGGTCCCATTTTGTTTGCATATTTTCTCCGTGCAAGAAAAGTATCGAATTGACTTTATCTGAAACTTTAAAGGCTTTATGGATATTCAATTCCAAGTTTCCCGTACTGGCACCATAACCATTGATATAAAATTTATCTGCTTTTTCAGGTTTAAGATACTCCACATTAATTTGCCCCGAAGTGGACTCATAGCCATTCGCAACTGATCCACTGCCTTTAGTAATCTGAATCGATTCCATCCAGGGTCCCGGAACATAGTTCAACCCATAAACCGATGCCAGCCCTCTTACATTTGGGATATTTTCAGTCATCACCTGAGAATAAATGCCTGACAGTCCGAGCATTTGAATTTCCTTTGCTCCGGTAATAGCATCGGTATAAGAAACGTTGACAGAAGGATTTGTTTCAAAAGATTCTGAAAGATTACAACAAGCAGCTTTCAACAATTCCTTCTGACCAATTTGTTCCACATTGATAGGTTTTATTGTTGAAAGCATAATAGCATCTTGTCGGCCTTCGACGATAAATTCTGACAAAGAAATAGCTGGTTTCAGAAAAATGTTAATTTCATTTAAATTAACAACAGTTAAAGTATCGGAATTAAATCCAACAAAGCTCACTACCAGTTGCAAAGGCAACTTATCTGGTATATCCAAACTAAAATGACCATTTAAGTCGGAGGTAGTTCCGATTGTTGTGCCCTTCCAAAAAATACTAGCACCAATGAGTGCAGATTTGGATTGTGGTGTAGTAGCGTATTCAAAAATATTGCCTTTGACAGTGCCATACTGGGCATAAATGGATTGAGGTAAGAATATTAGAACGATCCAATAACATAGGAAAATTATTTTACGAAACAAATTTTGCATGATTTTCTGATTAAAATAAAACACTAAAAAACCTATTAATACAGGCAGTGAATCAGATCAGGAAAGCTTGAAAAGCAAGAATTATTAATTTACCTGTTAAATTAGGAGGAAAATCAGGTTTAGTGGTACATAATGCATTTTGATGTAGTGCCAGCGCGCTGAAATCGGGTATCAGTAAACTAAAAAATGCTAAATCAAAATGCTGAATTTGGATGTTTTGGTGAGTGTAGTAACAACTTTTATAACATAAATTTTGACTACATCTTTACAACACTCTGGTTCGAAAGGTAATTTTTCAGCAATATCAGAGGTCGTTTTTTGGCAACATGCGTGTTTGTCGGCTGAAAAACTTTTACATGCAGCATTTTCTTTTCCTGCCAAAGCCATTTTGCAAATGTGAGAAACCTGAGCAATACCCAAAGTTGAAACCAGCATCACAAGTGCCATTCCAATTACAAAGAGTTTTTTTCTAAAGTTTTTCACAGCAGGATTAGCTTTCAATAAACAAAAAAATAGGTTTGAATTGCAAAATTAGAACTTCTGCAGTGAAGAAATGATGAAAGCATAGAAAAGATTCCCCATCAATGTTTTAACTTTGCATCATAATTCACCGAAAAAAATTTAAATTATTCATTTTCAATTACATACAATCCTTAAATTATGAGTTCAATAAGTGCAGTCAGAGCTAGAGAAATTTTAGATTCCAGGGGTAATCCAACTATTGAAGTTGAAGTTATTACTTCAAATGGTGTAATAGGCAGAGCAGCAGTGCCATCCGGGCATCAACCGGCCAGCATGAAGCCATGGAATTGAGGGATAACGACAAGAAACGTTATTTGGGAAAAGGAGTTTTGAAAGCAGTGAACAACGTAAATACAGTGATTGCTAATGAACTGCAGGGAGTGAATGTATTTGCTCAAACAGCCATTGATAAAATCATGATTGAGTTGGATGGGACCGAGAATAAATCAAATCTTGGAGCTAATTCCATTGTGGGAGTATCGCTGGCGGTTGCCAAAGCTGCTGCAGAGGAACTTGGATTACCAATTTTCAGATACATTGGTGGTGTAAACGCATCTGTTTTACCTCTTCCATTGATGAATATATTAAATGGTGGAGCTCATGCAGACAATAGCATAGATTTTCAGGAATTCATGATTGTTCCAGCAGGAGCACCATCATTTTCAGAATCTTTAAGAATGGGGACTGAGATTTTTCATGCACTTAAAAAGGTACTCAAAGACAAAGGGTTTTCTACCAATGTTGGTGATGAGGGTGGATTTGCCCCGAATATTAAATCCAATAAAGAAGCTATTGAAATCGTTTTACAATCGATTGAGTCAGCGGGTTACCGTCCCGGAGAAGATGTATTTATTGCTTTAGATGCAGCATCCACTGAGATGTACGATGAGAAAACGGGTTTATATGTATTCCACAAATCTACAGGTGACAAACTAAACAGTTCGGAGATGGTCAGTTTCTGGAAAGAATGGGTTACTAATTACCCTATTGTTTCTATAGAAGATGGTCTGGCAGAAGACGATTGGGCCGGTTGGAATGCTCTCACAGCTGCCATTGGAGACAAGGTGCAAATTGTAGGGGATGATTTGTTTGTAACCAATGTTAAAAGACTGAGCAAGGGAATTCAGGAAAAATCAGCCAATTCCATTTTGGTAAAAGTGAATCAGATAGGCACTCTGACAGAAACAATTAAATCCGTGGACATGGCCAAACAAAATTCTTTTACCTGTATAATGAGCCACCGTTCAGGCGAAACGGAAGATAGTACCATAGCAGATCTGGCAGTGGCATTAAATTGCGGACAGATTAAAACCGGATCCGCCTCCCGTTCCGACAGAATCGCTAAATACAACCAGTTACTGAGGATTGAAGAAACCCTTGGTAATATGGCAGTATTTCATGGGAAAAGCACTAAATTCATGAGTCGCTAAGCTTCCAAAAATGGTACTTGAAGACGATAAAATAAATCCGATATCCGATCCAGATAGTGATTTGGAAAATTCTATGGAAGACCAAGATGGACTTGTTGTTGGAAATTCCGGTAGACATCGAAGAAGGATAAAGGTCCGGAAAAGGATAAGAATCAAGAAAAAACCGAGCGCCAAAAAGCAAGTAAAAAAATTGCCGAACGGGTATTTTGGGCTGTTATCATCATAGGATTTATAGCAAGTCTCATAGTTATGATTGTTCAGCTGGATATTAAGGATGAGAAATTCAAACAAAAGCGAAAGGCCAGTCCGGGTAAAACCACTTTCTAACAACCACCAAAATCAAAGTATATAAACATAATTACTTGCAGATTGTTTGTTATATTGCTAATTTCGCGTGCCCTTTGGTAATACCATAACTACACTTGAATTAATTTTGTTGCTGCATTTCAGAAAATGGATAAGTTAAAAGATAAATTTGCCTCCAAAGCCATTCCAATGGCTGAACAAACAAAAAAAATGGTTAAAGAGCATGGCGATCATGTCCTTGGCCAATATACCGTTGATCAGGTCTATTCCGGCATGAAAGGAATGATAGGCATGATTACAGAAACTTCCAAGTTAGATGCCGAGGAGGGTATTCGATTCAGAGGATATTCAATTCCTGAACTTCGCGAGAAACTGCCTGTTTCGAAAGAAGGTCCTGAACCATTGCCTGAAGGAATTTTTTATCTTTTACTTACAGGTGAAATTCCCTCTCTTGAAGATGTAATAAACATCAATAATGAGTGGATGAAACGCGCAAATGTACCCAAGCACGTTTTTGATATGTTGGATATGCTTCCTGCCAAAACTCACCCTATGACCCAGTTTAGTATGGCCATTATGGCTTTGCAGACTGAATCGGTGTTTGCACAGAAATATCGTGAAGGAATCAACAAAAAAGAATACTGGGATCCAATGTATGAGGACATCATGAACCTCATTGCACGTTTACCAAGAATTGCAGCTTACATCTATAGAAAAAATTACAAGAACAGCATTCACATTGAGCCGAATCCGAAATTGGACTGGGCTGGCAATTTTGCACATATGCTTGGCTATGATGATCTCGATTTTCGCAAGTTGATGCGATTATATCTTACCATTCACGTGGATCATGAGGGAGGTAACGTTTCGGCACATACTACCCATCTGGTGGGATCTGCTTTGAGTGATGCTTATTTGTCGCTGGCTGCCGGGATGAATGGTTTAGCCGGTCCACTTCATGGTTTAGCTGCCCAGGAAGTAGCTCGTTGGATACTGGATTTGAGAGAAGAATTTAAAGGTGTACCTACAAAAGAACAAATAGCAGAGTTCATTAAAAAAACGCTTGCAGAAGGACGAGTCATCCCCGGTTATGGACACGCAGTATTACGTAAGACAGATCCCCGATACACTGCTCAACAAGAATTCGCAAAAGCCAATATGGCCGATGATGAATTGTTCAAAATTGTTCAGTTACTCTACGAGGTTACTCCTGAAATTTTAAAATCTATGGGGAAAATTAAAAACCCATGGCCGAATGTTGATGCGCACTCAGGTATTTTGCTGATTCATTATGGATTAGTTGAATATGATTTCTATACAGTACTTTTTGGCGTTTCAAGAGCTATTGGAGTTCTTACTTCACTACTTTGGGATCGTGCATTAGGTGTTCCTATTGAGCGCCCTAGTTCAGTTACCAGTGGCTGGATTATGCAGCAAGTGCAGAAAGATGCTCCGAATCAAGTGACAAGTGAAAAGTAGGAAGTGATCAGTGATCAGTGACAAGTAGGAAGTGACCAGTGACCAGCAGCCAGTAACCAGTTGGTAACAGAAGTAAGGAACACGAATATTACAGATTTTAATGATGATCACTGACTTGATCCTTTTAGAAAAAACATCCGTACAAATCCGTTAAATTCGTTAAATCAGTGTTCTCTTAATTTGAATGGAGTTAAGGATGTAATGGTTTGACACTGTCCACTTGTACTTGAACAACCACCATCCCACTAACTCACTTTCCCACTAACTCAATATCCTACTTGCCCACTCGCTTTGAAATGGCCAATACCTTTACTTTCATTAACCATTTTTGAACTTTTAAATGATGCCGTTGTTATCTTTACAACTAAAATAAACAACTGTGGCATATCGCAATCAAAATCATTTTATCAAAGTTTTAGAAGATGCTGGTGAACTTGTTCGCATTAAGGAGTATGTAAATCCTCATTTAGAGATTACAGAAATTACTGATCGTATATCGAAAGTTTATGGTCCGGCTTTGTTGTTTGAAAATACGGGGTATGATTTTCCACTGCTCATAAATTCAATGGGAACTGAAAAGCGAATGGCGATGGCTTTGGGTGTGGAAAAATTGGATGATATAGCACATCAGATCGAATCACTTTTCAAAAATTTCACATCACCCAAAAACAATTTCCTCGATAAATTAAAAATGCTTCCTCAGTTGGGAGAAGTTGCCTCGTGGATGCCTAAAACTATCAAGGGAAGAGGAGCTTGTCAGGAAGTAGTAATGAAGGATCCTGATATTACTAAATTCCCGGTTTTAAAATGCTGGCCTGAAGATGGTGGTCCGTTTATAACTTTGCCAGTTATACAAACAAAAGATCCTTTGACAGGAATTCGAAATGTGGGTCTTTACAGGATGCAGGTATTTGGACCTACATTAACAGCGATGCATTGGCACCGGCATAAAGTTTCGGCACGGCATTTTAATGAATATAAAAAATTAAAACAGCGAATGCCCGTAGTGATTTCACTCGGTGGTGATCCTGCATATGCTTACAGTGGAACCGCTCCCCTACCCGATGGCGTGGATGAATTTATGCTGGCTGGTTTTATCAGAAAGAAACGAGTTGATTTGGTTCAGTGCTTAACACAGGATATGCAGGTTCCGGCTGATGCGGATATTATTATCGAGGGATACATTGATCCCGAAGAAGAATTTATTTTAGAGGGACCTTTTGGTGATCATACCGGATATTATTCACTGGCCGATTATTATCCGAAGTTTCATATAACGGCCATTACACATAGGAAGGATGCCATTTATCCTGCCACTATTGTGGGAATACCACCGCAGGAAGATGCCTGGATAGGAAAAGCTACGGAACGAATTTTTCTAGCTCCCATAAAAATGACCATGGTTCCTGAAATTGTGGACATGGTTTTACCCGTTGAAGGAGTATTTCATAATCTGGTGATTGTTAAAATTAGAAAAGATTATCCCGGACAAGCACTTAAAGTGATGAACTCACTTTGGGGAGCAGGACAAATGATGTTCACCAAAATGATGGTAGTAGTAGATGGTGATGTAAACATTCATAACAACCTCGAAGTAGCGAAATACATTTCCGAAAATACAGATCCTTCCACAGACTTCATGTTTACACAAGGTCCGTCGGATGTTTTAGATCACTCCTGTTCGCGTATGGCATTTGGTGGGAAAATGGGATTGGATGCTACGAAAAAATTGCCTGAGGAAATTCCATTGGCAAAACAACCACAACAAAATAATAGTTCTTCAATAAATGCTTCAACAATAAAATCTATCTTTCCCCGAAATTACCGATATCAATGATCGTCTATTGTCGATGGGAATTTCACTGGTGTTTATTGCCGTTCAGAAAAACAGAAAAAATTATGTAAAGGAACTCAGTGAAAAAATATTTCAGCAGGAGAGTTTTAAAAATGTGAAGATGGTAATTTTTCTGGAGCACACTTTAGAGGTGAGTGATATTGCGGATGCGGTTTGGAGGTTTTCGAATAATGTGGATCCAAGGAGAGATCACGCTATTTTCGTTTTCGACAGGCTCAACGACCGGCGTTTCGACAGGTGTTTCGACAGGCTCAACGACCGGCGTTTCGGCAGGCGTTTCGACAGGCTCAACAACCGGTGTTTCGACAGGCTCAACGACCGTTGATTTAAGTGAAGTAA
Organism: Bacteroidota bacterium; assembly: GCA_016722525.1. GTDB lineage: Bacteria > Bacteroidota > Bacteroidia > AKYH767-A > OLB10 > JADKJB01. The sequence goes on along the minus strand of JADKJB010000034.1, from coordinate 250,405 downwards.
ATCATATTGAATTAGACGGTACTCTCGTAAAACAAAAGAGTTTGATGGCTTTGATCGCGATTGGCCGAATATTTTAGCATCGGAAGAAGCCACCATTAAACGTGTTGATGAAATATGGGATAAGCTCGGTCTAGGGCCATTTTTGAAATCGCCGTCTTTGAAATACAGGAAGCAGCTTTATAAGGGTGGTGCTGTGGTGGAGGAATAGTCATTGGGGTATTCGAAAGTGTCATTTTACATTCCGAATTTTACATTATACATTTTACATTCTTAATTGTACATTTTACGTTATACCTTTTACATTTTACATTTCACGTTATACATTTTACATTTCACATTCAAAAATTCCCTGCCAAAAGGTCTTATCCTGTTGAAATAAATTTCCCTTAAGTAGAATTTTGGACATTGGTCGTTATCGCTGCGGAGGGGTCATTGAAAAGGGTCATTGAAGTAGGATGAAATTATTTAAGCAAAATCAAGAAGACAGGTTTGGACGTATGGTTATTCTCTTCTCCTTTTCAACTCCCGATTGTTGATTTGAATGCCTCAATATTCCATGCAATTCGCACACACTCTCATCATCATAGCCAATGATGTCGTTCAGTAATGAAATAATTACTCTAGCCCGATACACAGGTATTCCTCCTTCGTAGGGGTGTTGATTCGCATGCGAAATCATAATCAATCTTTAATCACCGCAATTTTTTTATTTATTTTCACACCCCCACTCGTTATTACACAATTATAAACACCCGAAGAAATCCATGAAGGCAAAGAAACCTCCTGCATTGTACTCCACGGCGGTAAATTCATTTCATACACCCGCCTTCCGTTAACATCAAATATTTCTAGTCTTCCTTTTTCATTTTGAGGTAATATATACGAAATTTTGAATTCGCCATTGGATGGGTTAGGAAGGCGGAAAATTTAAAATCATGTTTTCAATTCCTCCAAACTAGTTGTTAAGCAAGCACAGGCATGCATCACATCCTAAATAATAATTTGGATGGTTAGGGACCGCTCTTAGTTGTGCATAACCTAAAAAAATTGAGTGTTGTTGTACATCACTGGCAATGCCTGCACTATCTGGATAATTTATCTCATGCAAGTGATGTACACTACTTCCGCTTGTAACATAAATTTTCCCGTTGGCTGCAAGGTACATGTTCCAAAATGGTTGCACAACAATTGGAGTCAGGCGATACAAAACCGTCGTAAGATAGCCACTGTGTCTACGACCAAAATTATCGGTATCAATTTGAAATATAATCTTGCTACTACACACAGGTGTATTTACCTGAAGGAGAAAAGGCTGAACCATATAAATAGGAACTTTGGGAAACCTCAAGATTGACCATGTTACTTATTTTGGCCTGTACACCGATCAAAATCAAACCATAAAACTGTTCCATTTCCATTAGACCCTCCAAGCCCTTGATCTATAGGTGTGCAATAAATTAATTTTGTCCCATCTTGCGAAAATATTAATGGAGAAACATTACCATAACGGTTAGCGACAAAACCAGTAGATTGAATAAACATTGTGTCAATTCCAGTTGGTGTTAATAGAAAGGTGTACATTTCTGGATTATGGTCTCTCATAACTACCACCCACCAATCTCTCCCATTAGAATGTTTACAAGCACCCACACCCCAACAAAGTATCAGCAAGAATGGTATCATTTTTTTCTTTTCTTCTCCCAAACCATTATCTTGATTATATCTATTACTGGTTATAAAATCCAGAGATGTCAGGAAAAATTTGTCCCCACAGTGTTTGTGAAAAGCATGTTTTGGCTGAATCATTTGGAAAGGGAAGTACCATATTTATATGACCTGTTGGAGTCAAAGGCCAGCTAGTTGATAAACCGCCAGGATTTAAACCGCTTCCATTCATCATTGTGTCTCCCGTAGAGTTGGCGATCCAAATTCCATTACTACTCATCAGAAGGTTGCCATTAGAATCACTTATATTAGCCTGAGTTCCCTTGAAAGGCATCTTGCGATTTTCATTAAGTAATGAGAGACTATTTACGTCGAATAATATTCTTCCTTTTGGATCTTGTGGGAAATTATAACTACCCAACAACCATTGATGATTGTAGCCTTGTCCCATTGACTGTAATGAGCCTAAAAACAAGAAAAGAAATAGTACCTTTTGTTTCATCGCACGATTGATAACTTTTGAATTTCGGTATAATTGTTATTGTAGGCAATTCTGACCTGATAAATACCAGGTGATAGAAAATGCGTAGGAATATGAAAACTTACATCTTTATTAGCAAAATTTGATTGAAACACTGACCGGCCAGTCATATCATTGATTAACAAGGAAAAATTCCCATCAATTTTGCCATTAAGAATTACTTCAACTCTATCAATGGCTGGATTCGGAACTAGTTTGAAACCCAATGGCATATCTGCTGTTATCGGTGCCTGTGAATTCCTGAAATATCCCGCTTGTTGGCATATACTCTCATCATCATAATCGATTACATGTCCCATTTCTCTTACAAACATTCGTGCCCTGTAAACCGATGTTCCACCTGCAAATGGACATTGTTGTGCTATATCTAAAATTTGGGAGTACCAAGATGTGATTCCAGATAAACCTTCCTGAATGAATTCGATTTGGATGGAATTAATGAATTTTTCATTTCATCCGGAAGTTCAGTAGGAACCACTAAATTATTATTGCTTTCCGCTTCTAATATAATAAGAATCAATGTGATTTTGATTGATTAAATTTTGTAAAGTTTGATGATAAAAATTTAAGTCATCGATCAAATCATTTCGCTGTTCTAAAAGAATTATGGATGAATTGTCGACCAAAAGACTGTCCAAGAGAACAATCTCGCTGACAAGATCCTTACACAAGCTATCGGCTGTCTTTATAGACGAATATAAGAACCCATCTATGACAGTTGAATTCTTAAATCCTGCAGAACCCTCCTGTAAGTATCCGATCGACGTGAATTGTTTATCATCTACAAAATTTTGATATACTGTATCTGAGGCAACCAGTATTGGATCATTTATTAATTCATCATAAAGTTGTTGTTTGGCTATCATTTTTGATTCAGGAATAAAACCACTAGGTCAGTGTACTGTCCCAAGCAATCAACATTCTCATTTCTTCATCACCGTCATGAAAAGTGAAAGATTCGCAAATGTTCGAATCACCGCAGGATATAAATTCCACTTAACTGCTCATCAAACCATTGCCCATTATCCACGCCATTGAACGGTCCCGATCCTGGATTTAAAGGTCTTTTAGGATTGTGGGCGGCCGTGCCTTGGTTCGTAGTGAAAAGTGAAGCTTGTAAACTTGCTAAAGTTGCATCATTTAAATTTACTGCACCATATCCACTTAGGTAGTGTGTAGTATCAAGCCACGAGTTTCCATGATAAGGAGCGATTCCACTATCAGGCTGTTGACCAATTACTGCATATTGGTTCAAATGTAATCCAACATAATGGTCATTCATCTCGTTTCCATAAAAGGACGAATTGCTGCAAGTTCCACCCCAATAAAATCCATTGTATTGATCGTAAACCTCATTACAGCCTACGGTACAATAAGTAGAAGTTTCCACACGGATTCCATAAGAATGAGCACTGCCAGTATTGTAGGTACTATTAATTATGTTGCAACTGACCACCGCACTGTCACTTGCGCTTAAGTGAATTCCTCTATTTGAATTTGGACTAGAGGGTGGGGCTATTTGATCAATGATATTATTCAATTACTGGATTAAACACGTACATCGATTTGATACCATCTCTGGCACCCGTTATTGTGATGGTGTTTTCTGCGATAAAATAGTGTGCATTATTTTTAGAGTTTTCTTCCATGAAAATTCCTGCCGTGTTGCTACCATTTTTAATAGCAGAAATGACGTTTCTGGTTCTATTCTGTAGCTCCAGCATTAATAAGTAGATCTACTCCAATACTTACTGCATTGATGGTGCAAGAATCTACAAGACTATAGGTATTTACTCCATTTCGAATATGGATGCCATTTTGTACAGTATCCATATGCACTCCTTGAATATCAGTAGCGCACCTATTGGTATAAGTTCCGTAGAAACAATTGTAAAAATAATTATCCGAAGTTATAGTGGCGAAGAAGGTGTTTGAGTATTCGTGGATTGTACTAGCACTCCTGTTGCGTGTAGCGAGGTATTGAATACCTCCGTGGTGTCTTTGTGCATGTCTATGAAATGATTATTCTCAAGCCTGACAAGACTACGCTCTGCACTTACCCCTGCAATTAAATTCATAAAAACATTCTTATGTTTGCTGCTTTTCCCAATTGTTCCCACCCAATGGTGCGCCTCTACCCCTGACAAAGGTCTAAAGGCGTGGGCGGGCTGTCCTGGGTAAGAGGGTTTAAAAGTAGCACTTACCATTGCAATGGTGTCGTGTACATGGTTAAATTTACATCCATTGTAGTTTCCCAGATGTAGTTGGAATAACTACATTTCTGGCATTATCAAGCAGTTTTGACTCAATTATGGTAATAACGGATTTGTTTTTGGCTAATACAGCAACATTTGCATCTCTTACAGTGGATTGTTCCGAAATCATCACTCTACTCTTCAAATTTGCTGTAATTCCTCTCCACATCGTATCGCGCTTCAACTAATGTATTGGCAATATGTAAATAACCACTATCCACTACAGTAACAGACTTCCACCCCCATGACTACAGTGGTATTTAAAATTCAGTGTATCGTTAACTATGAGGCTATCAATGTAAATTGATTGCGTGAATGTTTTGGTAGTGATGAACTAAAAGCACTCCAGTCCATAGTATCAGCCTCTAAGATGCACAGGTCAGTGGTGGAAATCGCAGGAACACACCAGCTATCAGAAATCATATCTCCAGCATGAATAAGTGGTGCTGTATTGGGGCATTTGGACAAATGTCTGCTGCACTAAAAGTGCCTGTGATAGGGTAAGTGATGCATTCCATCGCTTGAGGGGTATCTATAAAATTAATAGAACTGTAGGATAAACCAGAGGAACTAAATCCGTAATATTAACAATATTGGTATCTGCACTTAAGTTACAAGCACCCACGTAAAAAGTAAACGGAGTTCCTGTGTAAAGCAACTGTATCAATGGCGAATTTTTCGATATAAAGCAGGCGTCACAATAAGTGTATCACTCATTACAAAGTTAGGATGTTGGGTATAATCTACCGGAGTGATTTTAGGTTCATTGCAAAAAGTAGTCGTGAATAATTCTATATTAGGAAGTATTGAGTCCCCGGCAAAGGGGCATTCGATTAAAATATTTAATACCACACAAAAATCACCATCATCATAATTGAAGCCTCCAGTTGACGGATACAAGACGTTCAATGCAGAATCCGAAATGCTAAACAAAGTGTCACCGGACACATGTATAAGATGAGCTGTATCAGTAGAACTTTGAACATATCCTCCAACCACCGGAAGACCTGCGTGAACATTGGTTAAATTAACCTGATATGGGTACAGGTATCCATATCCACTGTTTTGGAAGCAAGTAATGAGTGGGATGGTGTCGCATAAATAATATGGTGATTCAAAAGTTTTGCCATTGATTGATCCCAAATCTGCATCCAATTGTGCAATTTCAAGGGTTAAGGAGTCATAACCACACACCAATGTACTATCATATGGAGAAGTCGGATAGCCACCACAATTCCATCCGTAATGGATGGTGAAGGGAATTGTATCAGTAGGTTCACACTGCACCACCACAGCACATAAATTGCCATTAATGTTGGAATTCGTACCCAATGCAGTTGTTATGGGAATAATGGTATCTGTTAAAAAAAGAGGCACTGTTGATCCTTGTGGATAAAAATGCCAACCGTTTAAATAACTATTTATACTATCGGGAATTATAGAAATAAATACATGATCAGCCTGAGAGTCATCAGAATTATTTGTGAATGTAAAATTCAACATACCGTGTCTTCTTGTGCCAACTGAAGAGATGCAGTAGAGGTAATAGAAAGGTCTGGATTGATAAACAAATCCTGATATCCATCAGAACCCTGTTTCAATCGCAACGTGTCAGAAAAACTGCATCCACTTGGTATTAAGCATGCTATTGTTTGTTGGTCTAGTCCCATCAGAATGGTTGTATCGGGAACATCCACTTACACCTAAATTACAGTTGATTGGAAGTAATTTCATTTCTATAAAACGGTTGTTTAACTGATCACCTGCCCAAAAGTCTGTACGGTATTTGAAGGGTGTCTACCTGAGTTATGCATTGTAATGCAGGAAAATCATCCAATCTAAACACAACTGTTCCTGTTGTGTCTGTCAATGGAATATCAATGGTATCAGAATTGGCATTCCCGTTAGTATAAGGAATTTGGTTCTTAATACTAGCTTTTGAAATATAATACCCTGGTGAACTTGAACAAAATGGAATCTGCTCCCAAAGGTGGGCGATATTCATATGGGTATGCATCAAACATGTTTTTACCACCCGCTAATTTTGTAAGAAGAACTGCTGTCATGGATTTTTCACAACCTGGATCATTGGTCACTGTGGATTCATTTGAGGCATCCGAAGATACAAAATAATGAATAGATCCGTAGGTTTCGCAGTAAAAAGGTAATTGTTAACGTATGACGTATCCATTAAGTTATAGCCTAGCAAGGTGTCAGATGGCAAAATACTGATGAGACTATCATAGAGAGCCATAGTATCGTTCAACATCTGAGGAATGGCAGATGTGGTTTGCACTTTACCACTGACCCACATAATATTCCTGATTTTGGACTCTTTCACATGGGTATCAATATCATTATTGTCTCCCATAAAATTACCACATGCCCTGTAAATGACTTTCATCCGGTAAAACTGACCTTCATAAAAGCCATCAAAAGTATTAGTTGGAAAAACAGGATCTATAAAAGCACTGTTGTGTAAATTACCTCCTAAAGTATCTACAAACCTGAAAAGATACTCGTTGTTGTTAATAATAGTATCCAGAAAATGAGTAAAGATATCACTTCCCGTTACGGTCAATTTTAATTGAGTAGTAAAATCATTAGCATTCATTGCAAAATCATCACATTCGTAACAGCCTCCAATACTGTCATCCGGACTATCAATGTAAAATAAAAGCGTATCTGGAATTAGGTTCATAGTTTGAAGCCCGTGTGGAATTTTTCTGCTAAGTTGTAAAGCATTAAAACGTAAATTTAAAAGTGTATCTTGCATTTGTGCATAACTGTAACCACTATCACTTGGATCACCGGGTTGGAGATGGGCAATAAGGAAATCTTCGATGAGATCATTGTAAGAACTGAAATCGCGTCTAATCTTGTTCTTGTTGGTGTGATACCATGTACTTCCTGTATCAATAACAGCAGAGATACTATCCGCCCTTCCATCGTTATCAGAATCCTGAAGCCCTAAGGATTTTCTATTCATTTTATAATAATCCACAATAATACCAGGTGCCCTGCAACCCGGACAATGTATAGCGATATCGTTGTCCTCAACACTCAGTGCTAGCCACTTTTGCTTGGGGTTGGTAATTACCAAAGCGGTATCGTGACGTAATGGAATAATAGCATTAAAACAATTGGCATCGGGCTTTGCCATTAAATGAAATTCTACAAAGTATGGAGTAGGGAATCATCGGAGCTACAACAAGCAGTTAAATTAAAAACAAATTGACCACTATCTAAATAGTTTCGCATGGCGCTATCAGCCAAATTAAAGTAGTAATAATACTCTCGATCCGTACAACTTGTAGTATCGAATGTACTGTGCCACCAGTTGGCGAATTTAAAAACAGTATCATTAGTATTTGGATTTATTTTTCTTATGAAAGATTGTGAAGTCGGATTCTCTACAATCAAATTGGTTTTGGCAATCACTTTTGCGCGTAACCAACCCATCAATGTATCACAATCTGCATTGGGCTGGTTACAGCCTAACAATTGATAAACGTGAGGCTTGGTACTTAACAAGGAATTAAGATCTATAGAAAATTGAGCCGTCTCTCCGCCTGTACTATCTGTATATGATAAATCACTAACGGTAGGCATAAAATCTAGTTTCAAATTAACATCATAATTTAAACCAATAGCTTGCCCACTGATAAAGTGGTCCCCGTCATTAATCCGGTAGTTGTAGTAACCAAATTGTTGACACCGCAAGGTGAAAAAACTTCCAAACTATCAAAACTCCATTGATTATAATTCTTGTTCACATTAAAAAGTGCAGTATCACCACTACTACAGCGAACAGTTCTGAAGCTGATATACAAAGTGTCCGTTTTTAAAAAATCTGTTAATGACACATCCATTCTATGCAAAGCATCCGGCACAATGTCGGTGCAAAGCGAGTATAATCGTTGAATGGTTACCGTATCTACACCGGAAATTAAACCATTCTTAGAAATTTGAATGGAACTGATAGGTATTAGAGATAAAAATCGCAGATTATTAGGATTAATGGCATTGATCTTGTTGTTGCTTTGAATTAACGTGAACTTTAGCGAATCAATAGCTTCTTTTCCGGTATTAATAATTTTATAGCTCCAGAGTGTACCTATAGAATCATTCATACAAGTAAAATCGTAAATAGCATCAGTAGGAGTTACTCTCAATACATCTATTTTAGGATCATTATCTTTATTCACATCATAAATGTGTAGATAATCGTCCTGACATGAACTGCAAAATTATTAGATACAATACTTGGGTAATCGCAAATCCATTTAAATATTGCTGTGTCTTTGGAACACGAATCAATGCAGGTGTCTAATCTTACTAGTTGCTTTATAATTAAAGAATCTCCGGGTTGAAGAATAATACTACTGTTGGGTAACCTATAGGGTTTCCAAATACTCCGTTTTGAAATATCAATGTATCGGTACTGATTTGATGACAGTATTCGCTGGTGTCATATTGAAAAGAGAACCGCATATGGGCATCAATGGATCCCGTATTTTTATAAATAAATGTAAATACAGAATCCGTTAAATAGTAGGCTGTAAAATTTAAATTAGAATTCAATTCATTGATGAAAGGGTAATTAATATTGAAGGAAGTGTGTATTTCCAGTACCGTTAATGTTTACTCCGCTATTAGACAAAAATGTTTGGTCAAAATCAATATTAGAGCCTGAAGTAGTATCATTTGGTAAGATATGGCAATCAATGTAAGCGTGATAAAATAATGTATCTAATTTATTAGATGGAATTAAAAAAACAAGACTATCACCTTCCATTAGTGTAGTAGCAAAACTAGGCGGGTTGTTGAGGTCAATTCGAAAATCAATACCTTCAGTTGAATATGATGAGGTTCCAACGGCTGATAATGATCCACTTATTCGTATTGTATCTGCAGAAAGTCCCATTGTATTAACAATGATTCTATACAAATTGTCCATGCAGGCACCAACGGTGTCTGGAGGTGTCAATCCAATTGGTGTTTGTGCTTTTAGTTCTTCTGAACTAAATAAAGCCGCAAAGACAATAACAGCAATAAACCCAGTTTGTAGTTGTTCTTTCATGTGACTATTGTGTTAAATTAATGGTTTGACTTTCTTTTTTAAAATTTTCTACTCTTTGTTTGGCAAGTGTGGAATTTAAAGCTAAATATTCCAATTCCTTACTCACTCTTACGCATAAATTAATGAAATCAGAATCGTGTTCAAAATCCAAATGATTTCTCTTTATTTTATCCAACAAATCCCAAAGTAATTTAGTATCTTTCATATCATAAGAATTTTAAATTAAAATCATTTGTTGTCTTATTATTCTCACGAATGCTTACAAGTTCCAAGAGTGAATAGCTTTCTTCTGAACTGTCTTCACTGGATGTTGAGTTTTCGGATATATTTAATTTCATGTGTCCCTTCAGAAGCAATTGAACCATAAATTTCTAAATCATTTACATCTTCGTTCTCTTGAGTTATTGATGAACCATTATTAATTACTTCATCTTTTTTGAAATTTGAAAATATTTCGCGTTTATAAATCATCATTTCAGAATAATTTTCTTTTGTGCTGAATAAAAACTGAGAAGATGATATAAAATACAATGGCAAAATAAAATTTATCGACAATAAAATGCTGATCTTTTTCATTTGTTTAAGTTTTTACATTGTTAAACATTGGTATAAATTCTAATATAGGCTATTAACGTAGTACTTTACAGTAATGCATTTAGAAAAATAAATTTTCTGATTAACAATTAGCCATAGCTCCGCTAAGACAAATTTAATTTGCACTTTCAAAGTATGAAATCCTGCACTTAACTAATTCAATAACTTTAAGTAGACGGTATTGAATTTAAAGAACTAAAAATAAATAAATATGTTAAACCTTAATTGACTGTTAATATTCAGTTTATTCTCAAAAAACACAATTTACTAATTTAATAATTATATCTGGGCAATTAAATTACTAATTTTATTATGACAAATGTATTAATAAAATTTACCCAGAATATTAAATGTAAAAATATTTTTCAAACTTACAAACATTGAATTATTTAAAACCCCAAAGACATTAAATGTAACCCACTTGACTTGTTTATTGAAAATATTAGTTACTTTATTCCAAACGCAAGTATAAATTTATACACTACAAAATACCTTCATCCGCAAATGAAAAGTAGGATTCCATAGTCAGAATTATGTGATCCAGAATCTGAATCTCTAAAATCTGCCCACCATTTTCAGCTTCTTTGTAAGTTCCAAATCTGCAGAACTTGGATTTAGATTTCAACTAGGGTGATTATGAGAAAGGATAATTCCACTGGCATTACACTTTAAGGCTACCGAGAAAATTACTTTAGGATCCATCACGGTTGAAGCAACTGCTCCAAGGGATACGTTGAACCAACCAATAACATGATTTGCCCTGTTCAGAAGCAGGATATTCCATTCTTCTCTGAGTTCCCAGATTATCTGACCAAATAGTTCTGGTAATTCAGCAGCAGAGGCGGAACTTGAAATCTTGATTCTGTTGGAGTTTTTCGCTTTGACTCGAATTTAAAATTGAAAGATGATAATCTAAAAGTGAAAATAAATAATCCTCAGGCCTGATGTTTCTCGCATCCTCGTCCCAAACCACAGGCCAGCGCGTCAGACGAGGATGATAGTGAGGGTCATTGAAGTCACATTGAAGAATGTAGCATGTAAAGTAACAAATCCCCATTCCTGACAAAAATCATATTCTAAAACCTCCAGCTGTCTTACTTTTGCCTCGCATCAATTTACCAGGAGATGGAGGTTCAAGGAAGTAAGGTGGCTCCGGAGAAGGAGTTGCTGAGTTGTTTTCATTGCGGTGATACCTGCAGGGAGGATACCATTCATGCTCATGAAAAGGTATTTTGTTGTGAGGGTGTAAACTCGTTTTCGAGATTTTAGATGAGAACAACCTTTGTAACTATTATACTCTGAATGCCACACCAGGTAGCACAGACACGAAAGAAGCAACACAGCACCCGTTACGATTTTCTGGAAGATGAGAAAGTTAAACAAAAACTGATCTCCTTCACCGATGGGAACATCACCAACATTACCCTTTTTATACCACAAATTCATTGCAGTTCCTGCATCTGGTTGCTGGAACATTTGTATAAACTGGATACCGGTGTAAAACGCTCCACTGTTAACTTCCTTAAAAGAGAAGTAAGTTTGGTTTTTAAAGAGGATGAAACAAGTTTGCGAAAAATCGCAGAACTCTTAGACCGAATTGGTTACGTACCTCATATAAGTCTGGAAAACCTCGATAAAAAAAATCAAAACTCATCCAATAAAACCGTCTATTATAAACTTGGAGTTGCCTTCTTTTGCTTTGGCAACATCATGCTGTTAAGTTTCCCTGAATATTTTGGTTTAGAGGAACTAGTTGATTCTGAATTCCGAAAACTTTTTGGCTATCTGAATATTTTATTGTCATTACCTGTTTTGCTGTATGCTGATACCGATTTTTTAAGTCGGCAGTGGCCGGATTAAGGCAGGGAAGATTAAACATGGATTTTCCTATTTCATTAGGTATCGTTATCATGTACGGAAGAAGTTTGTTTGAGATACTTTCAGGCTCCGGATCGGGTTACATGGATACCTTTGCAGGACTCATTTTCTTTATGCTTTCCGGAAGACTATTTCAGAACAAAACCTATGAACGTTTATCCTTTGAACGTGACTATAAATCCTATTTTCCTGTAGCCATTACAGTGATTGAAAATGGTAAAGAATTGTCAAAGGCGGTATCTGATGTCAAACGTGGTGATAGGATTATAATTCGTAATGAGGAGTTAATTCCTGCTGATGCAATTATTATAAAAGGAGAAGCAAATATTGATTATAGTTTTGTAACGGGTGAGAATATACCCATTCCTAAAAAAAGCGGCGACCGCATTTATGCAGGTGGGAAACAGATGGGACCAACAATTGAACTGGAGGTGATTAATGAAGTTTCACAAAGTAAACTAACTCAATTATGGAACGAGAGTAACTACGGAAGTGAACAGGGTGACAAAAACATTAATTCAGTTGTGGATCGAGTGAGTAAAATATTTTCGATTGTTGTTATTTTAATAGCAGTTGGTGCAGGTGGCTGGTATTTCTTTCACAACGATTTACCTAAGGCATTAAATTCGTTTACCGCAGTACTTATCATCACTTGTCCTTGTGCCCTGGCCCTCTCTTACCCTTTTACATTGGGAAACAGCATTCGCATTCTTGGCAACAAAAAGTTTTATTTAAAAAATACCGGAGTCATTGAAAAACTGTCGCACATAAATACGATTGTGTTCGACAAAACAGGAACCTTAACAAAAGCAGGTGATGCGGCTATCGAATTCATTGGTAAGATGCCCAATGAAAAACAAAAAGTTTACATCCATTCGTTAACTTCTAACTCCACACATCCGCTAAGCAGGCTATTAACCAAATATCTGAATCAAAACACCAGGATTCAAATTAGTAATTACGTGGAAATTGCCGGTAAAGGAATTGAAGGAATTATTGAGGGAAACATCATCAAAATAGGATCATCTTCGTTTGTAAACGGATTTCAAAAATCTGACTTACAGGAATCAAACAAAACTACAGTTCATCTCTCGATCAATGAAGAATATTTCGGATATTATACCGTAAGTAGTATTTACAGAGAAGGGTTAGGAGCTACCATCAATAACCTCGGCCAAAACCATGAAATGCATTTACTGTCGGGGGATAATAATTCTGAACGCCAAAATCTCACCAACTACTTTGGTAATAGTGATAACATGCATTTTAACCAGTCGCCCTCCGACAAACTTTCCTTTATCAAGCAATTACAGCAAGAAGATAAAAATGTAATGATGCTGGGAGATGGCTTGAATGATGCAGGAGCATTGATTCAAAGCAATGTTGGCATAGCGGTTTCCGATAACATCAATAATTTTTCACCGGCCTGTGATGGTATTCTGGATGCATCAGAGTTTGATCGTTTGCCTGCGTTTTTAAAATTCGCTCAATCATCGATGAAAATTATTTACATCAGTTATGCAATTTCCTTTTTATATAACTGTGTGGGCATCTGGTTTGCGGTTCAGGGCAACCTATCTCCACTTTTTGCTGCTGTTATTATGCCATTGAGCACAGTTACAATCATATTATTTACCACGACAACCAGCAATCTGATTGCTTTTAAACAAGGGCTAAACTCCTAATTATCAACCACATTACATTTTCCTGACAATACATGATAAAAGTCACTTTTATGACTGATTCAAGTCATATTCGCGCTTAGGCCATAGAAGTATTTTTGACACTTATAAAATTCTAGCCATTCAATGAGTGCATTATTTCTATTAATTGGTATCAGTTTATTAGTTGCCATTGGATTTTTAATCGCTTTTATTTGGTCGGTAAAAAAGGGTCAGTATGAAGATGAATACACACCTGCAATACGAATATTACTTGATGATGATAACACAACAAAAGAAGAAACCAAACCATAAAAAGCAATTTAAAAACATATGGAATTAGAAAAATTTTATTATGATAACAAGATCGTCAAAAATTTCGCTTTTGCGACAATCATTTAGGGGATTTGTTGGGATGCTGGTCGGGCTCATAGCAGCCATACAGTTGATTTGGCCGGTTTTGAATTTTGATTTACCTTATACTACATTTGGAAGGATTCGACCGTTGCATACCAATGCGGTTATTTTTGCTTTTGTTGGAAATGGAATTTTCATGGGTCTGTATTACTCGCTTCAACGATTAACCAAAGCCAGAATGTTCAGTGATTTACTGAGCAATATTAATTTCTGGGGTTGGCAGTTAATCATTGTTGCTGCAGCTGTGACTTTACCACTGGGAATGACAACGGGCAAAGAATACGCCGAACTGGAGTGGGTGATTGATATTGCAATTACACTTCTTTGGGTGGTATTTGGAATAAATATGATGGGAACCATCATCAAACGACGTGAGAAGCACTTGTATGTTGCAATTTGGTTCTACATAGCCACCTTTGTAACTGTTGCTGTTTTACACATTGTCAATTCCTTTGAAATACCGGTTAGCCTATTTAAGAGTTACTCTGTTTATGCCGGTGTACAAGATGCATTGGTGCAATGGTGGTATGGTCATAATGCAGTTGCATTCTTTTTAACCACTCCGTATCTGGGACTGATGTATTACTTTGTTCCAAAGGCAGCCAATAGACCGGTATATTCTTACAGGTTGTCGATTATTCACTTCTGGGCATTAATATTTTTGTATATCTGGGCGGGTCCTCACCACTTACTATATACAGCACTTCCTGATTGGGCACAATCATTAGGAACTGTATTCTCTATCATGCTTATTGCTCCATCGTGGGGTGGTATGATCAACGGTTTGCTGACATTAAGAGGTGCGTGGGATAAAGTCCGCGAAAGCATTGTATTGAAATTTATGGTGGTTGCCGTAACTGCATATGGTATGTCAACTTTTGAAGGCCCTATGCTATCATTGAAAAATGTAAATGCAATAAGTCACTTCACCGACTGGACCATAGCTCACGTACATTGGCGCTTTGGGTTGGAATGGATTTTTAACCTTTGGTATGTTATATTGGTTGATACCAAGAATATTCAGAACAGAATTACACTCTAAAAAACTAGCAGGATTTCACTTCTGGATTGGAACCATTGGAATTCTATTTTATGCTATCCCATTATATTGGGCAGGATTCACACAAAGCTTAATGTGGAAAGAATTCACCGATGATGGATTCTTAAAATACCCTAACTTCCTCGAGACTCTTACTCAAATTATTCCGATGTATCAATTGAGAGTTGTAGGTGGCTCCTTGTATTTGATTGGTGTAATTGTAATGATGTATAATCTTTTCAAAACAGCAGGAGCAGGAAATTTACTTGCGAATGAAGAAGCGGAAGCACCTGCATTAATCAAACAGTCAGCCATTCACAACCCCGGTGAACATTGGCACAGGAAACTGGAAAGAAAACCAATGATCCTGTTAGTTGCAAGTTTGATTGTGATACTCATTGGAGGTATTGCTGAAATGGTTCCAACATTCCTGATTAAATCTAATATTCCTACTATCAGCAGTGTAAAACCATATACGCCACTTGAATTGGAAGGAAGAGATATTTACATTAGAGAAGGATGTTACAATTGTCACTCTCAGATGGTCCGTCCGTTCCGTTCTGAGACTGAACGTTATGGAGAATATTCTAAAGCGGGTGAGTTTGTTTACGATCACCCATTCCAATGGGGATCAAAACGAACCGGTCCTGATTTGCATCGCGTAGGAGGCAAATATCCAGACTCATGGCATTTTAATCACATGGAAGATCCTACAACAATGTCTCCTGGATCACTCATGCCTCCTTACCCATGGCTGCTTGAAGATGAACTGGATCTTTCAGATCTGCCTGCTAAGATAAAAGCTATGCAAACTTTGGGAGTTCCATATCCTGAAGGCTACGATCAACAAGCAGCTGCAGATGCTAAAAAACAGGCTGACCAAATAACAGCAAACCTTGCTAAAGATGGTATTGAAATAATGAGTGACCGTGAAATCATTGCCATGATTGCCTATCTGCAAAGACTAGGAACCGATATTAAAGCTGAACCTAAAACTGCTGTCAAATGAAATTCATCAACTATCTTACATCAATAACCGACATTGAAATCTTTCCTTTGATTTCATTGATGACCTTTTTTGTGTTCTTTATTCTGGTTGGAATTAAAGTTTCGATGATGGATAAGGCCACAATAGAAGAGACAGAAAATCTTCCACTTGAAAATGATAACAAAGTTTATTAAAAACGGGATATACCATTTAAACTTTATGAAAAAGAAACTGATTTATATATTTACGTTCATGGTAACTACCAATGTTGCCATAGCACAGGAAGCAACAACTGCAGCGGAAAAAGTTCCTTCCCAGTTACCCGGAATTGTTTCGGATCCGATGAATTATGTGATCCTGTTTACCATAGTAATATTGGTGGCCACTATTTTGGTAATGTCACGTGTGATTAAATTGCTCACATGGCAGATTGCAGGTAAACCTAAGGAAGTTATTGTTGAGGAGACAATTCATTTGCAAGTGAAAAAGGAAACATTTTGGAGTAAACTGAATGCCAAGCTGAACGATGCTGTTCCTGTTGAAAAGGAAGCTGATGTTTTGTTGGATCATGATTATGACGGAATTAAAGAACTCGACAATAACTTGCCACCCTGGTGGAAATACGGTTTTTATATGACCATTGTTTTTGCATTTATATACATGATTCACTACCATGTAGTAGGCGCAGGCAATGTACAGTTAGATGAATACAATGAACAACTTGCTGAAGCTGATATTCAAAAACAAGCCAGACTCAAGTTAGCAGCAAATAATGTAGATGAAAATTCAGTTACTAAAATGCTATCAGATGCAGATATTGCTTCTGGAAATAAAATATTTATTGAAAAATGTTTAGTCTGCCATGGCAAGCTTGGTGAAGGAATTGTTGGGCCCAATCTAACCGATAATTATTGGATACATGGTGGGGGTATTAAAGATATATTTAAAATAGTAAAATATGGTTTTCCATCAAAAGGAATGATTTCATGGCAGAGTCAATTGAATCCTATTCAAATGCAACAAGTATCGAGTTACATTTTAACCCTTGCCGGAACTAATCCCCCAAATGCCAAAGCACCGCAAGGAGATTTGTATTCTGAAACCGGTTCAGCAGTTGCAGACACATCGGCTACGCAGGTAGTGGACACTACAAAAGTTAATGCGGCTAATTCCAGTGTTGCAACTAAATAAAGAATTGAATAGCATCAGTCATTTTAACCATAAAGTTCATTGAACAAAAATATTTGTAATAATTGATCCATGGTACAGGAAACACCTAGTGATGAATCCTTTCGTGATTCGGTTTCAACCATAGGAAAAAAAGGCGAAAGGGTTTGGATAACACCACTGCAACCTTTCGGGCGCTTTTATAATGCACGAAAATGGGTGAGTTATGTTTGTTTGCTGCTTTTGTTTGGAATACCCTTTATAAAAGTTAATGGCAATCCTCTTTTATTGCTAAATGTAATCGAGAGAAAATTTATCATTTTTGGATTAATTTTCTGGCCACAAGACTTTTTTTTATTTGGATTAACAATGCTCACTTTTGTAGTTTTCATTGTTTTGTTCACCTCTATTTTCGGAAGGCTTTGGTGTGGATGGACCTGCCCTCAAACCATCTTTATGGAAATGGTTTTTAGAAGAATTGAATATTGGATTGAAGGAGATGGGCCGGCACAGAAAGCTTTAAATAAAAGTGAATGGACCACAGATAAATTAGTTAAAAAATGCAGTAAGCATATTCTATTTTATATAATTTCCTTTCTCATTGCTAATACCTTTTTGGCTTATTTGATAGGTATTGACGAACTTGAAAAAATAATTACCGAACCCATTGATCAGCATTTCAGCGGATTTTTAGCTATTCTAATTTTCTCCGGAGTATTTTATGGCGTATTCGCACACTTTAGAGAACAAGTTTGCTTGGTAGTTTGTCCTTATGGAAGATTGCAAGGTGTTTTATTGGATAAAAATTCAATTGTTGTAGCTTACGATTATGTTCGCGGTGAGCCTCGAAAACATTACAAAAAGAATGAAGAAAGAAGAGCTGGTGATTGTATTGATTGTCATCAGTGTGTGAAAGTTTGTCCAACCGGAATCGATATACGCAATGGAACACAACTGGAATGCATTAACTGTACAGCTTGTATTGACGTATGTGATCATATCATGGATGGCGTTGGGCTCAACAAAGGATTAATACGATATGCCAGTGAAGACGGGATTGCAAAAAAACAAAAAATACGTTTCACTACCAGGATTGCCTTGTATACAGTTTTGTTGTCAGTGCTACTTATAGGTTTAGGTGCAGGTATAGCTATGAGATCAGATACCGAAACAACCATACTGCGCACTCCGGGTATGCTATTTCAGAAGCAGCCCGATGGTAAAATTAGCAATCTGTATAATTTTAAAATAGTTAATAAAACAACTAAAGATTTTCCAGTGACTTTAAAACTTGAAGATATAAAAGGAGAAATAACTTTAGTTGGATCAGCAGGGCTAATGGCAAAGAACCAGAGCATTTCAGAAGGCGAGTTTTTTGTGATAGTAGCATTAGACCAAATTCCAAAAAGAAAAACAAAAATTAAAATTGGAGTATATTCAGGGTCAGAACAAATAGAAATCGTTAAGACCAATTTTATGGGCCCTACCGGTAAACATATGAAAGATAAAAAATATCAAGAACATGAAGATTAACTGGGGTTATAGGGTAGCAATTCTTTACATAGGATTTGTAGGACTGATAATATATTTTGTTACCAGGAGCATGAATGAGAAAGTAGAGTTGGTTTCCACCGATTACTATGCTCAGGAATTGAAATATCAGGATAAATTAGAGAGCATTGAAAGGAATAATGATCTGCAACAACCTACCTTGATCAACTATGATGAGAGAGGTCTTACCGTTTCGTTTCCGAGTGAATTAAAAGGAGGTGATATAAAAGGCAACATTCATCTTTTTCGTCCCTCAGATGATACCAAGGATGTATTGATCGAAATCAAGACTGATGAAACTATGGTACAGTATATTCCAACAGAAAATCTCTTTAAAGGAATGTACCGTGTTAAAGTGGATTACACAGCAGGTGGTCACTCCTACTTTACCGAAAAACAAATTGTAGTCAGGTAAACAAAAGATGTTTCAATTTTCAGCATTGGTATTGGGATTTTTAGGCAGCTTTCATTGCGTAGCAATGTGTGGCCCCATTGCTTTGGCACTTTCCGGTGGAACTGAAAACAATACTAAATACTTACTCGGCAGATCGTTTTATAATCTCGGTCGCATTTTTACTTATGGTGTAATTGGACTCATTGCCGGCATGCTCGGCCACACGTTGTTAATGGCAGGATTTCAAAAAAGTATTTCCATTGCTATCGGAGCCTTTATGATTATAACGGTTATCACCGTTTATTATTTGCCGATAAAGTCGGGAACAAATGTGGTATCGCTAAAAATAAATGCATTTATAAAAAAGATCTTTAGTAGTGTTATAAAAAAAAAGAATACTACCTCACTTTTTATTGCAGGTATGGCTAACGGTGTTTTACCATGTGGATTTGTTTACATTGCTCTGGCAGGAGCTGCAGCTACGCAAGATCCGTTTTCAGGAGCAGGTTATATGATGATGTTTGGACTGGGTACATTTCCTGCAATGATGGCTGTTTCTGCTTTCGGCAAAGTTGCAGGATTGAAAGCAAGAGCATTTTTGGTTAAGGCTGCACCTGTGTTGATGATCGTTTTAGGCTTGATTTTTATTTACAGAGGCTACAACATGAAAGACAATAGCTGTTGTAGTCACAGCAATAAAAGCATTACAGAAATTTCGGAATAATAATTTTTCCTTTTCTTATTGTCTATTTGATTTACCGGAAGAATCTGCTTATATTTACTTGATATAAAATCTAAAAATATGAAACGAATTAATATTTCGTCGGGTTCTCCCTGGGAAGATGTAGTTGGATATTCCAGAGCGGTTAGAATTGGAAATACAGTAGAGGTATCAGGTACTACTGCGGTTGAAAATGGAGCCGTAATTGGTTTACATAATTACTATGAGCAAACAAAATTCATACTTGGTAAAATTGAGAAAGCTTTACAGGAATCAGGATGCGATTTAAAGGATGTAATTCGAACTCGCATTTTTGTTTGCGATATTTCAAAGTGGGAAGACGTGGCACGTGCACACTCAGAATTTTTAAAGAAATTAAACCGGCAGCCACCATGGTGGAAGTAAGTAAATTAATTGCTCCGGAAATTTTAGTTGAGATTGAAGCGTCTGCAATAATTGGCGAGAAGTGACCAGTAACCAGTGACAAGTCACAAGTGACAAGTAGCCAGTGGTCAGTAACCAGTGACAAGTGACAAGTAGCCAGTGGCCAGTAACCAGTGGCCAGTAACCAGTGGCCAGTGGCCAGTGACAAGTAGCCAGTGGTCAGTAACCAGTGACAGTGGCCAGTAACCAGTAACCAGTGACAAGTAGCCAGTGGTCAGTAACCAGTGACCAGTCAAAAATGTTCAATAGGGAATTGAAAATGTACTAACAAAATTAAACGACTGACATTTTTCACGATGGTTCGCGGGGACGCGAACCATGGACATAGTCAACATTGCTCAATAGGGAATTGAAAATGTACTAACAAAATTAAACGACTGACATTTTTCACGATGGTTCGCGGGGACGCGAACCATGGGCATACTTACTCACCCACTCGCTTACTCGCCCACTCACCCACTCACCCACTCGCCCACACTCTCGTTCCTATGGCCAGAAACCTAAAGCTCCATAACTGGCCGCTATTTTATTAATCCCACTAACGAAAGCAGCGGTACGAAGGTCCTCTATTTTGGGATTAGAATTTCTGATATTTCTAATTTCATTAAAAGCTGCAATCATTGTTTCTTCGAGACCTGAATTAACGAGATCCCGTTCTTCAGCTCCATGCACCACCAATTGAGTTTGAACTTTATCCAGCTTTTTACCAGTAACATTCTCGAGAGCAGCGAGCAGACGAGATGTTTGTATTTCCTGAAAACGTTTCTCCATCCTGCCAAAGCGGACATGAGATAAATTTTTAAGCCACTCAAAATACGAAACCGTTACACCACCGGCATTCAGATATAGATCAGGAATAATCATCACTCCTTTTTTATTGAGAATTTCTTCGGCATCCTTAGTGACCGGACCGTTAGCTCCTTCAGCAATAACCATTGCTTTAATGCGGGAAGCGTTAGTTTTTGTAATTTGATTTTCAAGAGCGGCAGGAATAAGTACATCGCATTCCATTTCTAACAACTCCAATGAGTTTTTAAAATTTTTAGCCCCAGGATAATCAAGTATAGAACCTTTCTCTTTTCGGTGTTTGAAGACTTTTTCTACATCAAGACCTTTCGCATTATAAATTCCACCTTCTCTTTCAGCAATTCCAACAATCAATCCACCTCCTTCACTGCAAAATTTAGCAGAAAAATAGCCAACATTTCCAAGGCCTTGAACAATAATTTTCTTTCCGGTGATTCCAGGTTTTAACCCCAGCTTTTTCATATCCTCTTTATTATTGAGTGCTTCGCGCACACCGAAAAACAAACCCAAACCTGTAGCTTCAGTGCGGCCCTGAATTCCACCTTGTCCGAGAGGCTTACCTGTTACACAACCCAGTGCATTTATTTCATCATGTTTAAATGTAGCGTAGGTATCGGCAATCCATGCCATTTCACGGGGACCTGATCCATAATCAGGAGCAGGAACATCTATTCCCGGCCCTATCATATTTCGTTTAATTAATTCAGTAGTATATCGCCTTGTTATTTTTTCCAAATCTTTCACCTGGTATTTAGCTGGATTTATTTTAATACCACCTTTAGCTCCTCCAAAAGGCACATCAACAACTGCACATTTGAAAGTCATCAAAGTTGCCAATGCTTCTACTTCTTGTTCATCAACCATTTCGCTATAGCGAATCCCACCTTTTGTTGGTGTTTTATGGTGACTGTGTTGCACACGAATCCCTTCAATCACTTGTATACTTCCGTCAATTTCAACAGGAAATTTAAAAGTAAAAATACCATTGCACACTTTTATTTGTTTTAGAAGTCCTTTAGGATGATTGGTAAAGGCAGCAGCCTTATCAAAATAGGCATGTACATCATTAAGAAATTTAGAACCGTCGCTCATAAATATATATCAATTTTTAGTGTATAATTTTGAAGTTAAATAATTTACAAATCAGATTACAAAATCGTTTAAAAGTGTATCTGAAATAAAAAATCTTGTATTAGATGAGTTTGAATAGGCAGCAAGGGTAGCAATATACTCAGGTGATTCATTCCATGACGACATATAAAGATCATGATGACCATGAGGCGGAATTTGTCCTGATGTTGCTTTCCCTGAAAAATCCAATTCTTTCAGCTTATCATTCACACCCTCACCGGTAAGTTTCAACCAAGCTTCTTTACGAGTCCATATTTTATAAAAATAATCTGTCTCTTCATTACTTTGCAAGGTCCTGAAATGAGTCAATTCATTTGGATGATAATTCGCTTCAGCAAATCCATCCATATCAAAATCAGGAAGTACTTTTTCAACATCTATTCCTACATCGGAATTAAAACCGAGTGCGACCAATATTTTGTTGCCGGAATGAGAAATATTAAAATGTAAACGAAAAGGAGAATTTTCCAGAATTGGTTTTTGATTCACTATTGGGGATAGCACCAGTTTTGAAGCTTCAATTCCTGTATAGTGAGCAAGTATTTTTCGAATAAATACATGACCTGATTCATAAACTCTTTTGTCCTTTTCAAAATGATAACGTGAGGCACGGGTCATTTCATCGTTCGACAACAGGTAAGGCGCTTCTCGCAAAAAGGGATCATCGAAATGAATGGTATGGGACCAAACATGCACTTCATCGCCATGTATACCTTTTTCAGGCATTTTACGTTCCCTGTTGATTTCCTTTAGATTGCTGAAATGTAGCTTCATACATGGGAATTTGGCTACGAATATACTATAAAAATTTAAAGAAGTGCCGCTGAAAACATATCCCCAGGCCTTTTATTAGAACTTAAACCCGCAGTTTGAGGCAATTTATCGAGATATTCCTTAAGTTTTATAGATAGAATCGCATTATATGGTTCATCCGTTATGATAGTATCATTGTTACACCCATCAATAACGGTAGTTTCAATGGTTCCCGTTATGAGTCTTTTCCAACCTAAACTTTCGTCAAAAAAGGCTTCAATCGGGTCTGATGTCCTAAAAATTACTAAAGATCCCTTGTAAACATGGGTGGGGTGATAATTTAAAAGAGAAAGGGAATGTATATTTCTGAGATCATTTCCAACATCAGCTACCGGCTCATCGATTTGAATATCAGGTATAAAGATTTCTTTTTCACCAGGCATCATTTTTTAGCTTTAAAAAAAAGTTTCTTGCCAAGGTTTCTATTTTTCTCTACAGCATAATTAAATTTATCACCAATCTCCATTTTCATGAATTTATTCAATTCATTTTTCACTTTGTAAATGGTAGGGTTTTCAGGGGGAGCGTAGTTGTTAACCATTCCTAAAAAAGCCACTTGCTCTCCTCGTTCCTGAAGTTTGGCGGCCATTTCAAAAACCACCATTCCGCTAAAGCACAGTCCAATCAAGTTATAAGGACCTTCAGGTTGCACTTCTTTCATAACATCAATATAATAATCCGCCATTTCCTCAATGGTGGTATGAGGAGTTTGCTTATCATCAAGGCCCCTGGGTTGAATAGCATAAACAGGTTGGTCGGTGCCAAGATGCTTTACCAATACGCGCCAGCGGTGCACATTTCCATTGTGCATATGAATACAAAACAATGGGGGTTTCGATCCCTTATTTTGAAGTGGTACCAGGCAAGACCAAGGTTTTGAAGATTCCTCTTTATTAATTAATCTCGCCAGTTCCTCAATGGTTGAAGAGCGAAAAATCACTGATAATTGAATTTTAACACCTAATTGCTTTTCAACTTCATTAAACATCTTCACACCTAAAATTGAATGTCCTCCCAGTTCAAAAAAGTTATCTTTTCTTCCAACTTTTTCTACTCCCAGTACCGAACACCAAATATTTGCAAGCACTTCTTCCAAGGAAGTTTTGGGTTCTTCATACACAAATAATTCCGAATGATTCACTTTACCCGGAACCGGCAAGGCCTTGTGATCAATTTTGCCATTTACGGTAAGTGGCAACTGATCCAGAAAGATATAAACCGAAGGAATCATATAATCCGGCAAATTATTTTTCAATCCATCTTTAATCGCGTTTACATCTTCCTGATGACCGGGATTAAGAACAATGTAAGCTACCAGTTTTTTATCGCCCGGAACATCTTCACGAGCAACCACAATTTGTTCCTTTACGGAAGGTTGAGACATTAATTCCGATTCAATTTCACCCAACTCAATTCGATATCCTCTAACTTTCACTTGATTGTCGATTCGGCCAAGAAAATCAATTTCGCCATTTAATCTGAATCTTGCTAAATCTCCGGAATCATAAGTTCGAATGCTTTCTCCTGCTAGCGTAAGAATTTGAAATTTCTCATCTGTCAGATCTTCACGATGATGATACCCTCTAGCCAAACCTCCACCGGCAATAAACAATCTGCCGGGAATTCCAGGTGGCAATGGTTGATAATTAGGATCCAAAATATAGATTTCGGCATTATCAATGGGTTTCCCAATAGTAAGGGCATCAGCAGGCAGTACTACATCCTTTATTACACAACCCACAGTTGCTTCCGTTGGACCATATTCATTCACTATTTCCATATCAGGATTTATAGCATGAAGTATTTCAACTTGTCGTGTAGTTAGTTCCTCGCCTCCAACAATTGCCTTTTTAATTTTTGAGGTCTTAATACCAAAATTTTCAATCAACAATATATGCGCAGGGGTCATTTTAATAACATCTACCACATTATTGGAAGTGAAAGTACTTTTCAGAATATCCGGAATTTCATCATACTGATTAAAAACAGTAAGTGTTTTACTTCTGGTTAATGTGCTGAAAATACTTGTTACAGTTAAATCAAAAGAAAGCGAACTGTACAATCCGAAATTGCCAATTGGCGATGTACCAAAATAATAATCATTACACCAAGAAATATAATTCACCACTGTATGGTGCTCAACGATTACACCCTTAGGTTTACCAGTTGAACCGGATGTATAAATAACATAACAAGCATTTCCGGGAGTAACAGTAACATGTGGCTTCAGGTTAGAAAATTGATCTTTGGAAGCATTAAAATCTTCAAAACAGATCACATCAGCTGATCCATTTTCAATATTTCCCGCAAGGTTTTTTTGCGTGATAACTATCGGAGCATTGGAGTCGCTAATCAAATAAGAAATACGATCGGATGGGTAAGAAATATCAATCGGCACGTAAGCTCCGCCCGCCTTAAGAATTCCAAGTATAGCAACAATCATATCGATGGATCGTTCCATAAAAACTGCTACCATAACATCAGGGCCTACATCTTGCTTAATGAGGTAAGAAGCCAATTGATTGGCATGGGTATCTAATTCGTGGTAAGTATACTTCTTGCTATCATATTCAATTGCGATTTTTGAAGGAGTTGTCGAAGCACACTTTTCAAAAAGTTCATGAATACAAACATTAGGGTATAAAGTTGAGTTACCTTTGTTTTTTACGAACACAAACTGTTTTTCCTCTTCGGTAAGCATGTTTAAATATGCCAGTTTTTTTTCAGGATTTGCAGCAATGCTTTTCATTAATTCCACAAATTCCTGTACCCGTAACAACATCAATTGATCGTCGAAAAGATCGGTATTGTAGGTACATTCAAGGGTCATTTATTTCCCTGAACCAGCGGCATTAATAAAAAACTCAAAGTTCTCATAATGCCTTGGGTTTGTAGTAAATTTATAGGTACAACCTTCAAAGTATACACCATTTGTAATACCTAAATCAACATTGAATGAAACAGGTACTAGAGGGATACGACTAGGATCACGAGGAATATTTAAATTTTTTATAAGACTACCAAAAGTGTAACGTTGGTTATCATAAGCATCGAGAATTTGAGGTTTTCGGTACTTAAGGTACTCGATAAAAGAAACCTTAGGATTTACAGAACTTTTAAGCGGCAATAAATTCACACAATGGCCTACAAGATTTTGGTTACCTTCAACAGATTGACCGGCAGCCGCCAATCCAACAACAACGTCTTCACTACCGGTTATTCTGTACATGAACACTTCAAAGGCTGCTACCAAAGTTGCAACAAAAGAAGTTCCTTGTTTAGCACCAATTTTTTTTAATACTTCAATCAAATCAGGATCTACTTCCACATCGATTCTATTTGCGTTGTAAGTTCGCAAAGCAGGGCGCTGTTTGTTGATAGGAATCTCCATGGAAGGAATGGCTCCTGATATTGATTGAGCCAGGAAATTCTCCACAACTTTATTTTCTTCTGTATTAAGATAGGCTTGTTCTTCAATTGCAAAATCGACAAAAGAAACTGCAGGATCGTCCTGGTAAGTCTCATTTCTTTTTAAAGCAGAATACATTTTTCCTAAATCCTGCATCATAATTCCCAATGACCATCCATCACAAACTATGTGATGAAAGGTAAGAATCAGCTGATACTTAAGAGCATCAAATTTTAGAATTGTAATTTTGCCCAACGGCCCGTCAGAAAGATCAAATTCATACTCAGCTTCATTGTGAAGAATTTCATTTACCATGGAAGTTGACTTTGCATCAGTCAACCCGAACAAATCAATTAAAGGCACTTCAATTTTAACTTTATCGGAAATTATCATTTCCATTCCATCATCACTAAAAGTTGAACGCAGCGCAATATGTCTTTCAAAAAGCTGCTCAACAGCCTGCCTTAAAAGCTCTATCTGCAAATCTCCTTGCAGATGCAATGAAACAGATTCATTATAGGCGCAGCTGGCAGCTTTCCCTCCAAACTGAACGTTAGTCCAAATTTCCCGTTGAGGTTCTGTAGTAGGAACCTTAATGGAAATGGAGTCAGCAAACGGATCAAAATCGACCGCTTTAAATTTCAAATTTTCACTATCACCAGAATTATTCGAATTCATTATTATTTTTAAAATACGTGCAACTGAAAATTATCATTGATAATAAATAGCTATGATTTAAAAACCTGTTTGTACTTTCCAGGCTTTAGTTGATCAGGCACAAACCAACCGGGATTACCCTCAGAATCTTTTCCAAGTTTAGCACCCGGAATAGGCGGACCCTGATGCGATTTTCCAGATGAAATATTTCCATTCACATGCGCTCCGTTAACATTACTTTGAGAAGGAAGAAATCCGGCAACTTGCAGCTCAGTGGTTGTTTCAATGAATTTTGCAATCAACAAATCTACATCGGCATCCGTAAAGGCATCCGTAAAGAAGCAAGGGAAGCCATCATAAATATGAATTCCTTTGTCGCGCAGAAGCAGAAAAATTAATTCTCCAAAAGGTTGTTCTACGTCCCACTTCATTTTAAAGAGAGAACCAAAGTTAACCATGTGATAAGGGGCACCGGTTTTAGAAGCGTTTGCATTGACTGCTTCTACAAATCTGTTGGTAAAGCCATTTAATTTATCGTAGATGGACATGCCTCTTTCTTTCAAATGGAGCAACACCGCTTTAGCTGCTGCCAGTGCAAGTGGATGACGAACAAATGTACCGGCGAAGTAGGTCACTCCTACTTCAGGTACTGAGGCATCACCAAATTGCCAATGTCCTCCATCAAGTGCATCCATATACTCTTTCTTACCGGCAATAACGCCAATAGGCATTCCTCCTCCAATCACCTTGCCATAGGTTCCGAGGTCGGCTTTGACATCATAAAATTCCTGTGCTCCACCAGGAAGCAAACGAAATCCGGTGATCACCTCATCGAATATCAAAAGACATTCATGTTGTTGAGTAATTTTACGGATCTCTTGCAAAAATGCTTTAGGTTTAAAATCAGCTCTGCGGCTTTGAATAGGTTCAACCATTACAGCAGCGATCTCATCAGCACGTTGTCGAATTATTTCCAAACTTTCATCGGTACCATAATCCAGCACGAGCATATTTTCAACTGCTTCAGGCATAATACCGGCTGATGCCGGAAACGACTTCAATTTTTTAGTGCCTCTGACAATAACTTCGTCATTAATTCCATGATAGGATCCATTAAAACAAACGATTGTACTTCGCCCTGTAACGGTACGAGCTATACGCATAGCGCCTAAAACGGCCTCGGATCCTGTATTACAGAAACCTGCACGATCATATCCAGTGAATTCACACATCATTTTTGCTACTTCACCGGCAAGCGGATGCTGTGGGCCAAGTTCAATTCCTTTTTTCAATTGCTCTTCAACAGCTTTCATAATTATAGGCGAACCATAACCAAGGAAATTAGATCCAAAGCCATTCAATACATCGAGATACTCATTGCCATCAAGATCCCACATTCGGCAACCTAAGGAACGATCTACTACCACCTGATAAATTAATTCCTTGATGGTTGGTTTAAAACCGGTCACCACACGAGGATCTGCCAGATGGGCACGATGCGCTTGCGTATATGATTTTGACTTCGCAGTTTTTGCATTATAGCGAGCAGTAAAATCTGTCATCCATTTCTTTTGTTCTGCGGAGAGTTCTGTTGAAGCAGCTTTTTCAATGCGGGCTATTGCACCAAAGGGTTTAGATAATTCAGCCTTTTCATTTTCGCTCACATCGGCAAGACTTAATTTTGCTGATGCAGGCTTTTCACTTACGTTTGCAGGAGCAGGTTTGTTTTCCTGTTGCTGAACAGGAACCGGAGCAGGTGCCATCATTGCCGGTGCGCCATTCATGCCACCCATCATAGCTAGTTGTTGCTGCATCACCTGCAATTGCTGATTGATGAGCCATTGCATAGATCCAGGAGCTGCATGGCCTGCGGGCTGTGGTGCAAATTGCATTGGTTGCGCCTGCGGCATTGAATTTCGTTGTTGAGGAACTGCTACCGGTGCAGGTGCAGGTAATGCATCTGCGGGCAACGATTTATCAAGATGATCGGATAAGGCATCAAGCGATGAAAAACTTTCATTCAGCTGGCGGAAGGTAATTTTTGTACCATACTTTTTTGAAATGGTTAATGCTGCTTGTGTAAGAAACAAGGAATCCATTCCCAATTCCATAAAGGAAGAGGAAGAATCGGCAGTGCCTAATTCAATTCCGGAAGCTTCTTCCATTACACTCTTTAACTCAGCAATGATGCGGTCTTTGCGCGAAGGCGTGTTCATATCTGTTGAAATTATATTTTGTGTGAAATCTGTGTTTGTAAATTGCTCCTGAGAATAATATTGCTCATCAGAAACAAATGGATTGTACGGATGAAATGTATTTAATGCCTGTCCGTTTGGAACAGGATCTACCCAATATCGTTTTGATTCGAAAGGATAGGTGGATAAAGGAATATGTTTACGTTGTTCCAGTGCATAAAAATCGTTCCAGCTTACATTGATACCGGATAACCAAAGCTGACCTATTGCCATAAGCATGGTATTCCATTCAGCATCATTTTCGGATGTATCGGGTAAAGAAGGAAATGCAAATTGTTTTTTGAGATCGGTAGCTTGTTGTTTTGCTAAAGTTGATGCGGTGTTCCTTGGTCCCATTTCGAGTAAAACCAAAGATGGATTATTACTCCAGATTGTTTTGATTCCATCCGCAAAACGTACAGGTAAACGCAAGTGCTTCGACCAATAACCGGGATCTGTTGCCTGCTCATCGGTTAACCATTCAGAGGTAGCTGTGGAAACAACCGGGATAACAGGAGGATTTAATTTTACGGTGCTCACCAATGCTTTGAAAGGTTCCAAAATAGGATCCATCATGGGTGAATGAAAAGCATGCGAAGTAAATAATTTCTTACAGATGATCTCTTTTGATTCTAATATTTGCTGAACTTTTTCTATGGCGCTTTCATTACCTGAAATAACACTTAATGAGGGACCGTTAAGGGCAGCGAGTGAAAGCTCAGGAGTGAGATATGCCATCAAATCGTCTGCTGGCATTCGAACCGAGAGCATAGAACCTTTTGGTAATTCCTGCATCATCCGGCCACGATTTGCTACAAGCATTAAAGCATCTTCGAGACTCATAACGCCGGCGATGCATGCAGCAGCAAATTCTCCAATGCTGTGTCCGACTAATGCTGAAGGTGTTATCCCCCAGCTCATCCACAACTTCGACAATGCATATCCGATTGTAAATAACGACGGCTGCGTATAGCAAGTATCCTGTAAAAGTTGAGCGGCTTTTTCTTCACTTCCTTTGGCAGGATAAAGAATAGTTCTTAAATCTACTTTTAGATGTTGCATTAAAATTTCGGCACAACGATCCACTGCATCACGAAAAACAATTTCATCTCTGTAAAGGTTGCTTCCCATATTTACATACTGAGAACCCTGACCGGGGAACATAAATGCAACACCACTTGCAACCGAATCCAATGAACGTGAGGCGGAACGGGAAACACTTTTTTCCTCCAATTGTTTTACAGCATCTTGCAAACTCTCACAAACAACTATTCTGCGATTGATAAATGAAACACGACCGGTTTGTAATGTAAAAGCGGCATCGGCAATATTTATGTCAGGGTGGTTGGAAAAATAATCTTTTAGCTTTTGAGTAGCATTCTCAACATTTTCTTTTCCTTTTGCGGAAATCAAGAGGAGATGTTTACTACGAGATATACCTGATGGCTGTTGTTCAGGAGCCTCTTCAACAATTACATGAACATTGGTACCACCCACACCGAAAGAACTCACTCCGGCTCTTCTGGGTGCACCAACGGAAGTCCATTCGGAGAGTTTACTGTTCACATAAAAAGGTGAATTCGCAAAATCAATTGCCGGGTTTGGCGAAGAATAATTTATGGAAGCCGGTATAACTTTATTTTGAAGGGCAAGAGCAGTTTTTATTAAACCAGCCACACCCGCTGCTGCAGTAAGGTGTCCAAAATTAGATTTAACAGAACCGATGGCACAAAACTGAACCTTATCTGTTCCTCCTCTGAAAGCCTGGGTGAGTGCCTCCACTTCAATGGGATCACCGAGTGGTGTAGCAGTTCCGTGTGTTTCAATATAGGAAATGGTATCGGGAGTAACATTTGCATCGGCCTGAGCCATTGCTATAACATCGGCCTGACCGGCTACTGAAGGAGCGGTGAAGCTTGCTTTTTCGGAACCATCGTTATTAATTCCGACTCCGCGAATTACTGCATATATAGTATCTCCGTTATCAACGGCAGCTTTGTATCTTTTCAGTATTACTACTCCACTGCCATCACTAAAAACAGTTCCTTGTGCATTCGCATCGAATGAACGGGTGTGACCATCTTCGGAGAACATGCCACCCTCCTGGTAGATATGTCCGCTGTTCACTGGAGAAGTAATTGCGATTCCGCCTGAAATGGCCATGTCGCATTGGTTATTCCACAAACCCTGGCAGGCCATAGCCACAGCCGTTAGCGATGTAGAGCAAGCAGTGTGGACGCTTAGCCCGGGACCGGTAAGATTCATGAAATGGCTGATGCGGGTAGCTATGTAATCTTTTTCGTTGGCTACCATCACCTGAAAACCACCTACTATATCAATGGACTCCTGATGGTGAATAACATTATTAGTGTAATAGGTATTGTTACCCATTCCTGAATAAACGCCTATCAATCCATCATATCCTGCGGCCGTGTATCCGGCATTTTCGAGAGCTTCCCAACATACCTGTAAAAAAATTCGTTGTTGGGGATCCATCAATTCAGCCAAACGCGGATTGACACCAAAAAAGGAGGCATCAAATTTATCGACATCATCTATTACACCGCGTGCTTTTACATACAAGGGATCATTTTTTATAGAAGGATCAATAAATGCATCCACTTCGGCATTGGTAAAAAATTTAGTGGTCTCTTTTCCGGCAAGGAGATTCTTCCACATTTCTTCTACAGTGGAAGCGCCGGGAAATCTTCCGGACATTCCGATTATAGCGATACCATCTTCCACCGACTTGCGGGAACCGGGAATATGATTTTTACTGTGACGTTCCTTAGCACGATCGTAAGAAGATTTTTTTGTGCCATTATCCTGAATGGAATTCAACAAGCCACGAATGGTAGGAAACTGATATAATTTTACAACAGGAATATCCATGCCCTGTTCCTGACGAAGCCTTGCTATAGATTGTAATGCCAGAAGCGAATTGCCTCCTAAATCGAAAAAATTATCATCCACTCCAATTTTATTTATGCGTAACAAACCCGACCACATTTTTGCGATCACTTTTTCTTCGTGTGATTGAGGTTCAACAAATGGAGTTCCTATATCGGGACGAGATTCATCGGGTTTAGGTAACGACCGGCGATCAATTTTACCACTTGGAGTTTTAGGAAGTGCGTCCAGAAAAACGAATGATGATGGAAGCATGTACTCGGGCAACATTTCGGCAATAAATTTCCTGATCTCACCCGACGATAATTTTTTATTATTTTCTATTACCAAATAAGCAACCAGACGTTTATCACCCGGCTCGTCTTCACGAACTGTCACTGCAACCTGAGTTACAAGGGGGTGTTTACTAAGTGTTACTTCTACTTCACCTAATTCGATGCGGTAACCACGCACCTTCACCTGATTATCGGCACGACCCAGATATTCGATATTTCCATCAGGAAAATATCTGCCAAGGTCGCCGGTTTTATATATACGTGAACTTTTTGTGAATCAAATGGATTCTTTATGAATCGATCATCTGTGAGTTCGGGTCGGTTAATATATCCCCTTGCAAGGGCAATACCGGCTACATACACTTCACCTTGTTCTCCATGTTCAACAGGCAACATCTTATCATCCAACAAATAAATGTGTGTATTTGAAACCGGAATTCCTATTGAAGGAAGCGGCATCCATGTGTCGGGGGTGCCGGTAAGTGTTAGTGCAGTTACAACATGTGTTTCGGTTGGACCATAATGATTATGGAGTTTGCAATTTGAAAGATGCGTAAAGAAACTTGCAATGTGTTTTGTAATTTGTAATTGCTCACCGGCAGTCACAACATCCTGTAATTCGGATGGCCAAATGTGGCTATTATCTGCAACTTCGGCAAGATGCTGGAGAGCAATGAACGGAAGAAATAGTCGCTGAATATTATTTTGTTGAATAAATTCCAACAATTTAATAGCATTCAGTCGCATCTCATCGCTGATAAGAATCAATGTTCCTCCTGTGGTCCAGGTAGTGAAGAGTTCCTGAAAAGAAACATCGAAACTAATGGGTGCAAATTGCAATGTACGGGCTGGTACTCCTAAATTTGTTTTCGTATTTTGCCAGGCAATTAAATTCATGAGTGCCTGTTGCACCATCCCTACGCCTTTCGGCATTCCCGTTGAACCGGAGGTAAATAAAACATAAGCAAGGTGTTCAGGTTTTAGAATACAGACAGGATTGGAAGCGTCTAAATTTTTCGAAATCCTTCCATTCTGTATCGAGTGCCTTTAACTTAGCATTGGTAGAAGAAAATATACTCCCTAAACTGCTCCTGAATCAACAAGGTCTTTATACCAGATTCCTTAAGCATGTATTCGATACGGTCGGAAGGATAGGCAGGGTCAAATGGTACATAAGCGGCTCCGGATTTAAGAATGCCTAAAACTCCGACAACCAAATCAATCGATCTTTCAACACACAAACCAACCAAAACATCGGGGCCTGCTCCATTCTGCTTCAAAAAAGCAGAAATTTTATTGGCTTTTGATTGAGCTGTTGATAAGAAAGTCCATCACCATTGAACTCTACCGCAATAGCATCAGGGGTTAAGTCGCATTGCTTCTCAAACAATTGAGGCAAACAACTTTCAGATGGAAATATAGCATCTGTTTGATTGAAACGGTGAAGTAAATTTTGTTGGTACTGGTTAAGTTGAATCATTACTAAATTTAACAGACTTGTGAAGAGATTTTACAACGAATTTGATTGGTTATTCTTAATTGGGATTTTACGAGAATATTATTTATTTGTTTCGGTTCATCAAAGTGATAGGTCTTCATATAACCATAAACACCAAGTCTTGCCATATGTTTATCGTTTTAATCTGATTTTTAAAGCTTTACAAAATTATAGGATCTCTTCGAATTTGAGTTTTCATTCACCAAAAAAAATAAGGGGTTTATCAAATTGCCTAACATAGTAAATAGCTGAATTATAAGACATTACAAATAATGAGCTTAATTTTATACTTTTGAAACCTATTCCCTTAAGCGACCATGAAAGAATATCCAGCCTATTTTAAAGTTACCACCTATCTTTTTTTGATAATCATGATAGTATTTGTCATGTACGTTGGAAAAACTTTCTTGATTCCCGTAAGCCTTGGAATTCTACTAACATTTTTACTATTGCCAATCAGCCGATGGCTTGAAAACAAGGGGACTCCTAAAACCCTTGCGATTATTATGAGTATTATTTTAATGTTGCTGTTGCTTTTTGGTCTTATCTATTTCTTTAGTAGTCAAATTATGTCATTTTCTGAAGATGCTCCCTTGCTGAAAGAAAAACTTATTGAAAAATTCACAGTTATTCAACATTTTATATCAGAAAAATTTAATGTGAGTGAGGGAAAACAAATTGCATGGCTGGAGGAACAAATATTAAACACGATGCAATCCAGTGGAGAAATTTTTAGCAACATTTTTAGTGCTACCGGAATCTTTCTGGCAGCAGCCACTTTAATACCCATTTATATTTTTTTCTTCACCTATTACAAACATAAAATAGTTGATTTTATGAAGTATATATCGCCAGTTGATAAGCATGATCAAATTCTTCATGTGATTCGCAGGACTTCACAGGTTTCTCAAAAGTACCTGGTCGGATTACTGATTGATATTTGTATTTTAGCTATATTAAACAGTATTGGGTTTTTAATTTTGGGAATCAAACATGCCATTTTACTAGGTGTTATAGCAGGATTACTCAATATAATACCTTATATTGGAGTTTTAATCGGGAGTGTTTTTCCAATAGTAATGGCATTAATAACAAAAGATTCCATATGGATAGCCTTTGGAGCTCTATGTGTTTGTGTATTTGTTCAATTTCTTGATAACAACTTTATTACTCCGAAAGTAGTTGGTTCGGCAGTATCTATTAATCCCCTTGCCACAATGATTGCGTTATTAATTGGTGGTACGCTTTGGGGTGTAGCAGGAATGATGCTTTTTATACCTTATCTTGGTATGCTTAAAGTAATTTTTGATAACGTTGAACAATTCAGACCATTTGGTTTTTTAATTGGAGAAGAGCAAAAAATTAAATCAAAGAAAAAGCCGGTGATTAAATAAATCATTAAACACCCTTAACTAAAATAAAATTGAAAAAAATAACCATTGGATTTTCACCTTGTCCGAATGATACCTTTATTTTTGATGCCCTGGTAAATGGGAGAATAGCTACCGGTGAATTTACATTTAATCCTATTCTCGCCGATGTAGAGGAGCTGAATAGAATGGCTATTCATGGCGAATTAGACGTTTCGAAAATCAGCATAGGTGCTTATGCATCGGCATCTTCCAAATATGTAATTCTAGATTCCGGAAGTGCCTTAGGAAAAGGTGTTGGCCCCTTGTTAGTAAGTAAAATGCCTATTAAAAAAGATGAATTTTCAAAATTAAAAGTAGCAATTCCAGGAAAATTTACGACGGCAAATCTGTTACTTTCAACTTTTTTTCCTGAAATAACCAATAAAAAAGAAGTTGTTTTTTCAGCTATTGAAGAAATGGTGCTTAATGATGAAGCTGATGCTGGATTATTAATTCATGAAGGAAGATTTACATACTCTCAAAAAGGTCTGATTAAATTAGTCGATTTAGGAGAAGTCTGGGAACAAAAGAGGAACACTCCTCTGCCACTAGGTTGTATTGTTGCATCACGAAAAATAGAAGAAACAATCAGAATACAAATTAGCAACTTTATTCGGTCCAGTCTCGAATTTGCCTATAAAAACCCAGAAGTCGGTAAATCATACATCAGGACTCACTCTCAGGAAATGGCATCCGAAGTAATTGATAGTCATATTGCTTTATACGTTAACGAATTTTCCGTAAATTTGGGCACGGAGGGGAAATCCGCCATCGAGTTTCTGTTACAACAAGGTATCGACTCTGGAATATTACCGCAAATAACCCAACCCATTTTCAATTTATACAAATCATGATTATTGTTACCGGCGCAGCAGGATTTATTGGCAGTTGTCTTGTTGGCAAACTTAATGCTGAAGGCTATAAAGATATTGTTATAGTTGATGATTTTACCAATGAAAAAAAGAACAAGAATCTTGATGGAAAAGAATATACCCTTAAGATTCACCGCGACGAATTTCTATCCTGGCTAAACTCCAACCATAAACTAGTTCAATTTATTTTTCATATTGGTGCTCGCACAGACACGACTGAATTTAATGTAGAAATTTTCAATAAACTAAATCTGGATTATACCAAAGCCGTATGGAACAGTTGTGTTGAATTTGGATTACCGCTCGTATATGCTTCTTCGGCTGCAACTTATGGTGGTGGTGAGTTTGGATATGACGACAATCATGATATCATTCCAAAATTAAAGCCACTAAATCCCTATGGTGAATCAAAAAATGATTTTGATAAATGGATGTTGCTTCAAGATCACAAACCTTTTTTCTGGGCTGGTTTAAAATTCTTCAATGTGTACGGACCTAATGAATATCATAAAGCAAGAATGGCATCTGTCATTTTTCATTCTTTCAATCAGATAAGCAGTACAGGTAAAGTAAAATTGTTTCGTTCTCATCGCCCTGATTTTGAAGATGGAAAACAGCTTCGTGATTTTATCTATGTAAAAGATGTGATTGAAGTCTGTTGTTTTTTAATGCATCATCGAAAAAATTGTGGGATTTATAATCTGGGAACAGGGCATGCTCAATCTTTTCTTGATCTCGCCAATGCAACATTTCATGCTTTAGCCCGACGGGTCAACATTGAATTCACCGACATCCCTTCAGATATCAGAGAAAAATATCAATATTTTACTGAAGCTAATATGTCGAAGCTTAAAGGCATTGGCTATACCAATTCTTTTCATACTCTTGAAGAGGGAATCACCGATTATGTAACCAACTACCTGGCTCCGGGCCGTTATTATTGAGAAATATATGGTGAGAAAAATTCTCGACAATAAAATTATTCGCTATTTCTTTTCAGCTGGAACTGCAACTGCAGTTGATATATCCGTATATTTTGTTGCATTTAACTTTATTTACCAGAAACAGGATATACATATTTTCAAATTTACTGTTTTGTCTGCTCCTACGGCCTCACTGATATTATCATATACATGCGGTTTAATTACTAATTTTCTTATTACCAAATATCTGGTATTTAAGGAGTCCGATTTAAGAGGTATTCATCAATTGTTAAGATATATTCTGGTAGCTTTATTTATTCTGATTTTGAATTACTTTTTCATGAGTTTTCTTATTAAAACACTGGATTGGTTTCCCACCCTTGCAAGAATAGTTTCTGCTCTATCCATAGGGATTTTGAGTTTTGTGATTCATAAATTCTATTCATTTAAGGTAACGAACAAATGAAAAAAAAAACCATTGGTCTTGTTTTATCAGGAGGAGGCGCCCGTGGATTGGCACATGCTGGTGTTTTGAAAGCCCTTGATGAATTGAATGTTCAAGTTTCTTCCATATCAGGTACTAGTTCCGGTGCCATGGTTGGTGTTTTATATGCTGCTGGTGTGAAACCTGACAACATGATTGACATAATGAAAAAAACAAAGCTCTTTAATATTGGCGGATTGAGTTTTGATATGAAAGGCCTTTTGAAAACATCCTCTTTCAAAAAAATTATTATTGAAAATCTTAAGGTCAAAAATTTTGAGGACCTGAATATCCCTGTTAGTGTTTGCCTAACTGATTTCACTAATGCAATTACTGTTCATATTAATAAAGGCCCTTTGTTAGATCCGCTTGTTGCAACCTGCTCGATTCCATTAATTTTTACTCCTACCATAATGAAAGGCAGTGTAATGGTTGATGGTGGGTTATTGAATAATTTTCCTGTGGAACCTCTAATCGGAAATTGCGATTACATTGTAGGAGTGCATGTAAAATCCAATAGGTACACTAAAGCGTGTAAGAATTAAAGGTCTTTTGGAAAGATGTTTTCAACTTGCTATAATGAGTACTACAAAAACAAAAGCCGATACCTGTGATCTGTTTCTGGAACCAGTTGCCTTAAGAAAATATAGTGTTTTTGATACCGCTCATGCCAATGAAATTTTTAGAATCGGTTATAAGGCGGCAATGAATTCGAAAGCAGAATTGCTGAAAATGGTGCAGTAAAAGTTGTATTCTGTTTCCACAGCCAGCTCCTTAAAACTACAACTTAACTATTTTTTTTATCCCTTTAGTGGTTCCTTTTGAAACCTTAACAAAATAGATTCCGTCTGCTAAATTTACCAGGTTAACTACTACCCTATTTTCAACTCCTTCAATAGTTTGTTCTTGTATTATTCTGCCAGTGATATCTATAATCTTAATTTTACAATTGCCAGTATCTGCCTTTTTGAAAGCTATATTCAATGTTTCGGCAACCGGATTTGGAAAAAGCTGAAAGCCTTCATCACTATGTAAAATTTCAGAAAGGGCCGTTGGTTCTTCAATATGTGTCAATGCGTAATTGGTTGAAATTGGCAAATTGAAATCAAAATAAATATCCGCTTTGATTGAAATAAACTGACCTGCCATCAATCCACTCACAGGTTTAATCCTGTAAGCAACATACCCATGACTGCCGATCTCGTCAGTTGTACTATCGGGGAGATTAATGCCTTGAAAAATAAATTCCACTTGATTCAATAAATAATTCCAGTTCATTTGGCATGGATGCGATGAACTCACGAATTCGAGAGTAGATACATCCAACGTCTGATACAATCCATTTTCAATCCTCACCACAAAAGCAGTATCATTTCCTACATTTTGAAATCGTATGAGGTAATTTAAGAACGGTGGGTTAGCCATTTCATTGGTGAACAATGTACCTCGGTCGACAGAAATATCGTTAGGATCATACGGTCCATGAATGTAAGCGTTGGAAGTATCATAATTATTTAAAGGGAATGCATCAGTTAGCGCAGGCAAAACCTGAGCAAAGGAATTAACAGGCGTTCCAATTGGCAGTCCGGAATTTACATTAAATGTAACTGTGAATGAGGTTTGTTGAAACGGTGCGAGGTTTGGAAGATTCCAGGTAATTGAATCGGCTGATGTAACAGCAGGAGTCAATGAAGCTGTGAAATATTGCAATGCTGAATCCTGATAAAAAACTACAACCGATGTCTGATTGGTAGTACCTCTGTTCCTGATCCACAACTTATATGTAGCATTATAACCGGCTCTGAATTTATGCATCGGCGTTAGAATCAATTGCAGTTCATCAAATATTGAAATGGGTTGATAGGCAAAATCATTTGTTGAATCTGTTTGTGAAAAGGCTGAAAAATAGGCGGTGTGCGAAATAGGATTTGAAATGAAATTATTTAACACAGCACCTGTAACATTAAAATTTCCGGTATCGGTAACATAAACCTGATAATTTCCGGAGGTATCGGTAAAATCAAACATTCCTGTTCCATTTGCATTCACTCTCACATAATCGAGCGGACTATCACCAGCATCAAAAATTAAATTACTGTTCAGGTCAACGAATGCTTTGCCACGAATGATATTGGTATTCCCAATAATGCCAGGACAATAAGTTGAAAAGGAAGTGGGATTATAAAGTTGATCATTATTATAAATAACACATCCTAAAAGAGTGCCAAATCCTATGCCCCAATTTAAAGGAGGAAGATACATGCCGGCAGAACCACCAATTCCTTCAATCATATATTCCTGAATGAAAACACCTGCAAGAAGATGCATGTGTATTATTTTTCTAAAGGATCCATCGGCAAGTTGTATTACACCAACAGAATCAACTATCAAGGAATCATGAAACAGGGGATTCTGTCCAAAGGATGTAACATGTGTATCGCCGGGCATGAGACTAAAATCAAAAAGCAAATATTCAGAACCTAAATTCGGGTTGAACGCCCAGACTTTTTGTAAAGAAGTATCTTCTCTCAAAAAAGCAAAATCCTGGGTAGTGGTGTTATCAAATGCCCAAACAGGACAAGGCATAGGAGTAATGTTTGTGGCATTAAAACCTGAAATTCTTGAATAGGTTAATGAATTGATAACCGTGTCGCCATTTACAAAAACCCGTGTTCCGGCATAGTCACTGCATGCGGGTAAAGTGTAGTCATGTGACCATGCATCCCACGTTGTGCTATCGTTCAGAAGTGGATGGTAATTTTGGCCGTTGGAGATTCCGCAACTAAAAAGAAAAACCAGTAAAATTGAAATAAAATGAAAGCTTTTCATACGCATTAATTTTTATTCACATGATAACGCGAAGATTTACACCAACACTGATTAAAGCTGATCCTTCAACTCCACAAGGAATCCTCTGATCTTCGTAAGTGAATCGTACAATCCGGTATTGTCGGTAACATCAGTTTTATTGTCCTTAAGTTTTGCCTTAGCTCCCTGCAAAGTGAAGCCTCGTTCCTTAACCAAATGAAAAATAATGCGCAGATTGGCAACATCCTCCGCGGTAAAAAGCCTATTACCCTTTTTGTTTTTCTTAGGCTGTAATACTTCAAATTCTCTTTCCCAAAAACGAATGAGCGAGGCGTTCACATCAAACATTTTCGATACTTCACCTATGGTGTAGTATAATTTTACGGTTTCTGTTTCTTTGTACGGCATAAGAAA
The DNA here is from genome assembly GCA_016722525.1 of Bacteroidota bacterium. GTDB lineage: Bacteria > Bacteroidota > Bacteroidia > AKYH767-A > OLB10 > JADKJB01. The sequence goes on along the minus strand of JADKJB010000034.1, from coordinate 209,360 downwards.
GTTAACGAATTACGAATCCCTTCGGGTACGAATATACGAATTTTACGAATTACGCTTACCCGACTAGCTGGGCGGGTCTGCCCGACTGGTTAGGCAGGAATGCCTGCCTGCACGACTAGCTAGGTTGGCTTACTGGCATGATTAATATGGACTTCTTTCCTCCAAAAGTAGCAAATGATATGGAATTTCCAAAACAAGTTATAAAGTCCTTTTATAAGTTGCGTTTGTTAAACAATTGGCAATGGACGAACTTTCACAACACTAAGGAGAGTGAAGGATGCTAATACTTGACAAATTTAATTGTACCAGAATATTTATCTGTTTGGATTTTAAGAATGTACATGGCATTGTTCAGAAACGAAAAATCTAAAATATTTTGTTTCTGCAAAACATGCTTCTGTTGATAGATCTTTTCACCTACTACGTTATAGACAATAAAAGAAGCATCTCCAATCAAATTAGTTTTAATATTTAAAATACCATTTGTAGGATTTGGAGATATAGTGAATTGATTATCCATCACTAAATCAGAATTAATTCCAACGCTATTGTCAACATATTTAAAACGCACAATCCAATAATCGTTGCCTCCTTTGCCAGGATCGGTTTTCACAGCAGTTATTCCATTGTCCGCCCAGCCACAAAGTAAAATAGAAGTGTCGGGCATAACACGAAAGGAAGTTAATTGGTCGTATCCGGTACTTCCAAATCGCTTGTCCCACATTTTATTTCCGATGCTGTCAATTTTAAACATCCAATAATCCTGACCACCGTAAGAGGGTTCACTAACATGGGTACTGCTATCACTCCATGTGTATGCACCAATTAAATATCCTCCATCGTAATCCTGTTGAGCTATAGAAGCTACTTGTCCATTGTTACCGCCATATCTCTTATCCCACTGTTTGTTGCCCACATCATCAATTTTTATTATCCAACAATCAGTTTGTGAACCAATGGGTGCATCAGTCACATCCCCTCCTTGAGGTGATGTTGTACTGCCGACTAATAGGTACCCATTATCATTTGTTGGAGCTACGTAATTACAATTATCCTGACCGATACCTCCAAATCTTTTATCCCACAATTTATTTCCAGTACTATCACACTTGATCATCCATATATCATTAAACCCTCTTGCTGGTTGTGAAATATCACCGCTTGAATCACTCTGTGTGGAACCAGTTAATATAAAGCTACCATTTTCTGTGGGTAGAAGTGATAATGTATTTCCTCCAACAGAACTCTCATTTCCATCACCCCCATAAACTCTGTCCCATAATTGGTTTCCAATGCCATCTAATTTAATCAACCAGAAATCACGGCTTGTAGGAAAACCGTAATTCGGAACAGTTTTATTGCCACCAATAGGTGAAGATGAAGTTCCTCCCACAACAAAATCTCCGGTTGTTAATTGAATTACTCTTGGCGAATCCTCAAGATCTAAACCGCCCAATGTTTTATCCCATAATTTATTTCCATTTGAATCAATAACACAAATCCAATAATCATCATTATTTGATAGACCCCAGTGATTTTGCGATTTTTCACAGCTACTATCTGATGGGCTTCTCGCTGCAGTCATTAATTTATTATCATTCAACAATATTGTATTGAAATAAGCTTCATTATTGTTCCCTCCAATACTTTTATCCCATAAAATATTTAAAGAAGTATCAATTGCAAGCATCCACAAATCCACATCAGCCATGACTGTATCACAAAGAGGATCGCTTTTATCACCATTAATATTTCCATGAGAATTGCCTGTCAAAAACATTTTATCTCCCCCATCATATATTATCTTTGCTGAGTTATCACTTGTGATTGTCCCAAAAGTTTTATCCCCAAATATAATGAATGTTTGAGCATTTGACTCCGTAATGAATGTTACAACAATGCAAATTGTGAAGAGTACTTTGTTTAGAAGATCCATTATATATAGTTTAATACCCCAGAAATAAGTAGAGAGGTTAATTTATCCATTTATCTCTGGGATATTGATTAGTTAATAAACAATTTTCGACCAATGTAAGTCTTTCCTTTATCTGAAATAACTTGAAGAAAGTAAATTGAGGGGGGTAATTTATAATCTTGCATCAGCTTTTCCATTTCATTCTGTTTACTTATGTGTTCTAAAACTTTATTGCCCTTAGAATCAAAAAGTATAAAAATTTTTTCTTTGTCAATCAAATCATTTAAATCTGATGTTGCAATTACATTGTTGTCAATTCTAAACTCAATTGCTGAAGAAGAAGAGACATTTTTATTCCAAACTTCTGGTGTTGAATTTGCAAAATAATATGTTAACAATAACTGGTCGGAACTAGCGTAACGTGAGGCCAATGACAACGGGTAAATTTCTAAATCATTGGTAACAATGTTGGGGACTTGCCAATAATCAAAAGCTGGGTCGGGCAATGCAACATCATTACATTTGAGGCCGATGGGATATAAGGAAGAAAAACAATTCATATAACCATAGAATCCGGTTCTGTTGTCAAAAATCCATCCTATCCAGATTGTTGGAGTTGAATTGTAATCATAAGCAACAACAGGATGTGAATTTTGGACATCAAATAGGGGCATGACCGAATTTGTGTAGGTTCCATCATTATATGTATAAATTGCAGAAAGACTTCCACCTTTTGAATTTAATCCTTTGATGTAGTAAGTCATTGTTCTATCGTCTTCTTGCCATACAACCGTCCAATCGTCATAGGCACCACTGCTATTAGGGCTTGCAATACGTGGGTTGGAAATAAAATAACCTGAAGTTGCAGGCGAAATGGGTCCAGTCCATGCAGTAAATGAAGGGGTGTTTGCGGCAATATTAGAATAAGTATCATATTCTATATTTAAATCTCCAGATCCATCAACATAAGTCAAATGTACTATTTGATTTCCCGGAGTTGCGTCTGAATAAATAGATACATCAGGATACAACCCTGAATTTAATCCGATAGTTACAGCATTGCCACTATTATTCATGTTGAAACTACCGAAATTTATGTCTCCGGAAAGAGCATAAAGTGTATTGCTTTCATCATAAACCATGATGAAATTGCCCAAATCATCCCCATCAACATTCAAAGTTGTACCAAAAGTTCCATTTACAAATGTTGAAGTAACATAATTAAATGCAGAAGAACCATCCCAAAGATAATCTTCAATATAAAATGAAGGTGATCCTAACGTTCCACCGTAATACCATCCTACAATTGCATGAATTTCATTGTTATTTTGATCCACCACCAAACAAACATCTGCATGATAAATATCAGAAGCTCCAGACGCAAAGTAAGCGTATCCGGTTGCTGAGCCGTTGTTAAAGTTCCAATATAATCCTGCATTATTAAGTGAACTTGAAACACTAACAAAATAGTTGTTGCCACCGAAGTCAAGAATGTCGTTACCAGTATTGTATGCCCCAACAGTTACACTTGTTTGGTACTCTGTAAATGAAGGGGAGGGAATAATAAATTGCCCTAATGCATTTGATGATTGAATTGTAACTAAGATTATTAGAACAATATTTTTTACTTTTAAATTTAGTTTCATTATTTTAATATTGAATTGTTAAACTTATGTGAATTGTATTATAAGGGATAGAAATTAAACTATCCCAACACCGTTCTGCCGGCCAAAAAGCGGCTGATAAAACACAATAAGTTATTTAATGTCATTGTCTCGGAAATTAAAACTAATGAAATATCTAAACTTCTTAAGATTTCACTAGTGTAATAGTTAACATAAAAGTATAATAAAAAAACATTAAATATTACAACTTGTTTAAAACTTTTTTATGGCTTTAAACGACCTAATCGAACGACTGATTCGACTGCGATGATATTTCAATCATCTTTTCATATTCTTCTGCTGTGAGATCGTTGTAGAAGAAGTTAATCGGATTAATTTTGTTTCCTTGTTTAATAACTTCGTAATGTAAATGGGGAGCTGTCGAAGTACCTGTACTTCCTACAATTCCGATTATATCTCCGCGATTAACTTTTTGACCGGGCCGCACATTAATTTTACTCATGTGCCCATACAATGTCTCATAGCCAAATCCATGACTGATTATAACATGATTCCCATATCCCCGTGAATCGTATTCAATGAATTTGACAACTCCATTCCCAGTTGCATATATGTCAGTTCCGATTGGAGCAGTAAAATCAATCCCTTCATGCATCTTGGTGGTTTTATAGATCGGGTGTATCCTGAAGCCAAAACCAGAGGCAATTCGGGTAAGGTCTTTATTGGAGATTGGCTGAATTGCCGGAATAGAGGCCAGCATATGTGACTTATCTTTAGCTAGTTCCACAATTTCATCAAATGATTTTGACTGTACATACATCTGTTTAGTCAATTTATCGAGCTTACGTGTTGTTTCAATAATTAAATCAGCATTATCAGTCCCTTCAAGGGCCTTATACTTATCAATTCCCCCATAACCGGCTTCCCGTATTGAGGTAGGAATGGGTTCGGCTTCGAAAATAACACGGTAAATATTGTCGTCCCGGTGCTGAATATCCTGCAAAACCAAACCAACCTGAACAAATCGTTGTTGCAAAATTTCATATTGGAGGGTTAACTGACTTATTTCCCGTTTCAACTGCTTTTCCTTTGGAGAATCAAGGTAGGCGTAGGAAATTGCAACAATTATTACACTAAAAACTATCGCTGTTGCTAAAAAAGCCAAGAGCTCGCAGAATGCGCTTCCCCCATGAAATAACCACTTTTTCATATTTCAGGGAATTGGTATTGAAGTAATATTTTGCTTTAGGCATAGTCCTTTAGAGGATAAACCTTAATTTTGCAGGCCGTTCCTTGTTAAGGCAAAAATAACAAGATTTTACAATAAATAAGAGGTTCCTACCAATAGAATTCTGACAAAAAAAAAATGACTTCAACAGAAATCCGCAAGACTTTCCTCGATTTTTTTGCTTCCAAAGGGCACCAGGTGGTATCCTCTGCTCCAATGGTCATTAAAAATGATCCCACCCTCATGTTCACCAATGCTGGTATGAACCAGTTTAAAGACATTTTTCTGGGAAACAGTCCGGTCAAATATCCGCGCATTGCCAATACACAAAAATGTTTACGGGTCTCAGGAAAACACAACGACCTGGAAGAAGTAGGTGTGGATACCTATCACCACACAATGTTTGAAATGCTTGGAAATTGGTCGTTTGGGGACTATTTTAAAAAGGAAGCTATTGAATGGGCCTGGGAACTGCTTCATAAAGTTTATGGCATCCCAAAAGACCGATTGTATGTGACCGTTTTTGAAGGAGATAAAAAAGAAAATCTGGAATTCGATCAGGAAGCCTATGATTTTTGGAAACAATGGATTGCTGAAGATTGCATCCTTAAAGGAAATAAAAAAGATAATTTTTGGGAAATGGGTGATACCGGTCCTTGTGGTCCATGTTCCGAAATACATGTTGACCTAAGAACTGATGAAGATCGCAAAAAAGTTGACGGCAGAACATTGGTGAACGAAAGCCATCCTCAGGTAATTGAAATCTGGAACAACGTTTTCATGCAATATAACCGATTGGCAAATGGCTCTCTTGAACCTCTTCCTGCTCAACATGTCGATACCGGCATGGGGTTCGAACGTTTATGCATGGCGTTACAAAGCAAGACCAGCAATTACGACACCGATCTTTTTCAGCCGATGATTCAATTCATCAGCAGTAAATGCGGAATTGCTTATGGGGCATCTGAAAAAACGGATGTAGCCATGCGTGTTATGTCGGATCATATTCGCGCCATTTCTTTTGCTATTGCAGATGGTCAACTTCCATCGAATAACAAGGCCGGCTACGTGATAAGAAGAATTTTAAGACGTGCTGTCCGTTATGCATACAGCTTTCTAAATTTCAAAGAGCCTGTGTTGAGTTCTTTGGTTCCTGTTCTTGCAAAAACTTTTGCAGGACAATTTCCGGAATTGGAAACGCAACAGGATTTTATTGCACGAGTCATCCATGAGGAGGAAAATGCCTTTTTGAAAACCTTAGAAACCGGTATCAAAAAATTCGATCAGTATCAGGAGAAAAAAGGCGCGGGAACGTAATCTGGAAGTAGATATGGATGGTTTTAACAAAGCCATGCTGGAACAAAAAACACGTTCTCGTGCTGATGCCGAAAAAGATCTGAGCGACTGGATTCAGGTTAAAGAGGACGAACCGGTTGATTTTGTCGGTTATGAATCCTTTGAAAGTGAATGTGAAATTCTTCGTTACCGGGAAGTAAAAACAAAAGGTAAAACACAGTTTCAACTGGTATTAAACCGCACTCCGTTTTATGCCGAAAGCGGTGGCCAGGTTGGCGATACAGGATTTCTTTCGAATGATAAAGAATCCATTAGAGTTTTCGATACCCAAAAAGAAAATAATCTGATTGTACATTATTGCGATAAACTTCCAATTGATCCTGCAGCTTCTTTTCAAGCTAAAATTGATGGATCAAGAAGAAAAAACATTACCGGTAACCACTCCGCAACGCATCTCATGCATGCTGCACTCAGAAAAGTATTAGGAACCCATGTTGCTCAGAAAGGCTCCTTGGTAAATGAAACTATTACCCGTTTCGACTTTCTCACTTCACCAAAGTAACTGACGAAGAGATCGAAAAAATTGAAAAAATTGTGAATGAACAAATCAGGGAAAACATTGCATTAAACGAACAACGGAATGTTCCAATCGCAAAAGCAACTGAGTTTGGTGCTATGGCATTATTTGGTGAAAAATATGGAGAGTATGTCCGCGTGATAACATTCGAACCCTCCTTTTCAGTTGAGCTTTGCGGAGGCACCCATGTAAAAGCAACAGGTGAAATAGGGTTATTTAAAATTACTTCTGAAAGTTCTGTAGCTGCCGGAGTGCGAAGAGTTGAAGCTATCACAGGTGTGGGAGTTGAAAATTTCATGCGACAACAATCAAATGAAATGGATGAAATTAAAACACTGCTTAACAATGCTAAAGATCCTGCAAAAGGCATTCAATCACTTTTAGATGAACAGGACAACTTGCGTAAACAAATTGAAGCACTCCTAATAGAAAAGACTGGTTCGGTTAAAACGGAATTAAAACAAAAAATCAATCTGGTAAATGGAGTACATATCATTGCCGAAAAAATTGATTTAGCTTCCGCTGATGCTGTTAAAAATTTATCCTACGACTTAAGAAATCAAATTGAGAATCTTATTTTGCTGCTTGGTACCGAAATTGATGGCAAACCACATGTTTCCCTTATCATCTCCGATAATTTGGTTACAACTAAAAATCTCAACGCCTCCAATCTCATCCGCACCATAGCCAAAGAAATTCAAGGCGGTGGTGGAGGTCAACCTTTTTACGCCACAGCTGGTGGAAAAGATGTGAATGGTTTGGATAGAGCGATTGAGGTAGGGAGAGAGTTGTTTAGTCTGGTGATTAGTGACAAGTGACAAGTTGCAGGCTCCAATCGGCATCCTGATAGCTATCTGGATTCAGTCGGCACTCACAGTCGCCATCCAATGGTCGAGCTTAGCCGACCCAACACCACAACAAACTCAACTTGTCACTTGTCACTTGTCACTTTCGCACTTGTCACTTGTCACTTTTTTACCACGGCAAAATTCAACACATCTTTCCCGGTAATTTGTTTGTCGCATAGGATGATTAATCGTTCGACTACATTTCGCAATTCGCGAATGTTTCCGGTCCAGTCAATTTTTTTAAGTTCTTCGTAGGCATCTTTCGTGAATTCCTTTACGGGCATTGAATATTCCTGACAGATCACGTTCAAAAAATGATCAGCTAACAATGGAATATCATCACGACGTTCGTTGAGAGATGGCACGTGAATAACAATCACACTTAATCGATGGTATAAATCCTCTCTAAAATTTCCTCTCTCAATTTCGGTACGCAAATCTTTATTGGTTGCAGCAATTACACGAACATTGACGGAAAAATCCTTCTCTCCTCCTACTCTTGTGATTTTGCCATCTTGTAATACACGCAACACTTTTGCTTGCGCAGATAAACTCATATCGCCAATCTCATCCAAGAACAAGGTTCCGTTATTAGCCTGTTCAAATTTTCCAATACGTTGTTTGATGGCTGATGTGAAAGAACCTTTTTCGTGACCGAACAATTCACTTTCGATAAGCTCGGAAGGAATAGCGGCACAATTTACTTCAACCAGTGGCGAAGCTGAGCGGTTACTCTTTTCATGAATCCAACGGGCTACCAGTTCTTTTCCTGAACCATTCCCACCAGTTACCAATACTCGAGCTTCGGTGGGAGCTACTTTTTCGATCATTGCTTTAATCTGATTGATCGGTTCCGAATCACCAACAATATCGTTTGTCTTGAAGATTTTTTTCTTTAAGGTTTTAGTTTCCTTCACCAAAACAGAACGATCCATGGCATTACGAATGGTGACGAGCATGCGATTGAGATCGAGTGGTTTTGAAATATAATCGAATGCACCTTTGCGGATGGCTTCAACGGCAGTATCGATATTACCATGACCGGAAATCATTACTACAGGCGTCTCGGGTGAAATTTCCTGTAGTTTTTCGAGCACTTCAATGCCATCCATCTTTGGCATCTTAATATCGGATAGTATGATATCGAATTTATCCTTCTCTACAAATTTCAAGCCCTCAATTCCGTCTTGCGCTTCGGTGACTTCGTAGCCTTCGTAAGAAAGAATTTCTTTCAATGTATTTCTAATACTCTTTTCGTCGTCGATGATTAGTATTTTAGGCATAATTAATTTCTGGTAATATGAATTAAAATTTATTTTATAGCGTGAATGTTACTAACGACTCCCTCTTTCAAAGAGTAAGCCGACATTTTCATAGATTTTATCTTGCTTTTATCGAGGACAAATTTAAGAATTAATGCGGCCATAACAATCATGTCCACTCTCATCTTAATCAAACCTTTCATTCCACTTCGTTGTGCTTTATCGGAAACGATCAATTCCTTGTAAAGTTGTTTAAAGTGGGCGATTGAAATGGGGTGCTCGGTTTTTCCATAGTGGGAGCCGGCTTCAGGGAACCGGTATCTGATCATCGAAGCAAAAGTTTCAAAAGATCCGGCTGAGCCTATGAGTTGTTGTGGTTGATATTTACTGATTGCAACAAACAAATCAGGTAACTGTTCATCAATGTGTGCTGTGATTCTTGATAAATCACTTTTCTTCAAGGGATCATTGGGAACAAATTTATCGAGCAACAAAGCAGCTCCCAACTTGTAACTTTGTTTCCATAAAATTTTCCTGCTGTTTGCAATAATAAATTCAACACTTCCACCACCAATGTCAATCACCAATTTAACATCATCCCAGGAATGGAGTGCCTGCTTAACTCCCCAATAAATTAAAGTTGCTTCCTGATCACCGGAAACAAAAGTGATATCAATACCGGTTCTTCTCTTCACTTCTCTTCGAAATTCTGCTCCATTTTTTGCATTTCGCAAAGCAGCAGTGCCAATAGCAACAACTTTTTAACACCGCGACATTTTATCTCCTCGTGAAATTTTTGAATGGCTTTAATTCCTCGCTGGTAGGGTGATGGTGAAATAATATTCCGATCAATTCCACCTTGTCCGAGTTTTACAGTAATACGCTCCTTAAATATCTTTACCCATGTGCCATTACTTTTCACCTCCGCAATCAGCAGATGGAAAGTATTGGTTCCAAGATCGAGTATTGCTATTTTCATAAAAATCTTTCAAACAAATATGTTTGATGGGTTGATGTGCTGATTGGAAAATAGGAGAATTGGATTAATTTTCAATTCCAAATCGTCACTGGTTCTTCAAATTTTGCTCTTTGTTTTCTATTCTTTATAAAACAACCATTTGCCCAATTCTCTCCAGCTCACTTTTTTCCCATACATCAAAATTCCGGTTCTGTAAATTCTGCCGGCGAGCCAGGTTGTAGCTATGAAACCCAGTACCAGAAATGCCATTGACAACGCCAGTTCCCAGGGCGCAACTCCAAATGGAATTCTAACCATCATCACCACAGGAGAAGTAAAAGGAATCATAGAGAACCAAAAGCCAACGCTGCTCTCCGGATTTTGTAAAATAGATTGGGCTACTACAAAAGATAAAATTAACGGAATTGTAATAGGCAACATAAACTGTTGTGTGTCGGATTCACCATCTACGGCAGCTCCAATAGCAGCAAATAAGGCTCCATAAAGCAGGTAACCACCAAGGAAATAAAAGAGGAAGGCTCCAATCAACAACGGAAAATTAATAGATTCCATTGATTTCATTAAATCTGAAACACCACCCGACTCCATTTGAGTTGCACCATCCTCCACTCCCTCCGGCAATGGTGTACCCAACGGTGTTTGCCTGTGTGCCATTTGCTCTTTCATTTGGTTGGGATCAATAAAAATACTAGTGACTAAACTAGAAATAGCTATCGTTAGAACAATCCATAGTAAAAACTGTGTGAGTCCCACTAATGCAATGCCAATAATTTTGCCCATCATGAGCTGAAAGGGACGAACTGATGAGATAATAACTTCAACAATACGACTTGTCTTTTCTTCTATAACACCACGCATTACCTGTGCTCCATATAAAAAAATGAACATATAAATAAGCAAACCACCTATCATTCCTACCGCAGTGGTTAATCCTGCATTACTTTCTTCCTCACCGGCTTCTGTTAACTTACGTGTGTTAACCTGAACTTTGGTTTTAATTTGATCAAGTGTTTCCTGATTAATACCATTTGCTTTCAACTTCATGGTTTCAATTTCCTTCTGAATAGTGCCTTCAATGGAAGTAACCATATTGAGGTTTGCCTGCTTGGATGAAAAAAGCATGATGGATCTTGTATTGTGAAGCACGTTAGAAGGAATATAAAGAATCGCAGTATATTTTTCAGGATTGAAAATTGTTTTGGCAACCGGTAGTGAAATGGTATCCATTACAAAAGCCATACTCTCCGAATCCTGTAACTTATTTTGAAAAAGTCCGGATTCATCAATAACCTGAATTTTAGAAATATCGTCGCTATCGTATTTTGCCATCAAAACAGGAACGATAAAAAGTGATGCCATCAAAATAGGACCAAGAAGGGTCATTATGATAAATGATTTCTTCTTAACCCTTGTCAGGTACTCCCGTTTTATGATAAGTGATATAGTGCTCATAAATTATAGTGCTTGTTGTAAACTATTGCTTTCTTTAACCAATGAAATAAATATATCATTCATGCCAGGAATGATTTCTCTGAATGAATGAATTTCTACCTGGGAAATAAGTGCCTGAAGCAAATCATTTGTCCTTGCCCCTTCACCCATTTTAACAACAGCTCGCATTACATCACCATGCGCCTCATGTGTTAGGAGTTCATAACCGGCCCACAGTGCATTTGCAAAAGCAACACCATTGCCAACATACTCTATTTCGTACTTTTCCGATTTAAAATCCTTACGGATATCACGAACAGGTCCATCCAGAATTTTATGAGAACGGTTAATGAGGGCAATATGACTGCATAACTCTTCAACGGATTCCATTCGGTGCGTCGACAAAATAATTGTAGTACCCTTATCACGGAGTTTTAATAATTCATCTTTAATCAAATTCGCATTGATAGGATCAAACCCGGTGAAAGGTTCATCAAGAATCAATAACTCAGGTTCATGCAAAACAGTAATAATGAATTGCACTTTTTGTTGCATCCCTTTACTGAGCTCTTCAACTTTTTTGCGCCACCATCCCTGTAGTTCAAATTTATCGAACCATTCACGCAATCTTAAAACGGCTTCGCTCCTACTCATTCCTTTTAGTTGAGCCAGATAGAGAGCTTGTTCTCCCACCTCCATTTTCTTATAGAGCCCTCTTTCTTCGGGCAGATAACCAATTTTGCCTATATGTTTTTGTCGCAACTTCTCACCCTTGAACAAAATTTCTCCCTGGTCGGGAGCAGTTATCTGGTTGATGATACGGATGAGAGATGTTTTACCTGCGCCATTGGGACCAAGTAAACCAAATACACTCCCTGAGGTATGTCCATGGAAACATCGTCAAGCGCCTTATGTGGTAAAATTAGTGAATGGATTGGAATTGCAATAATCGTTTCGTATTTATCTGTATTTTAACCATTTATGTAAATTATAAAAACTTTCTGACGGAATCACACCGATTAAAAATAACTTTGGAAATGGATTTGAAAACACAATCCAAAATCAGGCTTTTGATGGATTGAAATTTAACATAGAATCAGTATTTTTGAAAAAACTAAAAAAATATTTTATGAAAATAGATTTAATAAAACTCTATTTGATCTTGATCGGTCTTTTTGTTAGTACTTCTTTAAATGCCCAATTTGTCACCATCCCCGACGCTAATTTTGTCACCTTCCTACAAACAAATTATGCATCCTGCATGAATGGGAACCAGATGGATACTACATGCGCTGCAATTATCAGTGAAACTTCAATAAATTGTAATAATAAAAATATTAGTGATTTATCTGGAATTCAGTTTTTCGATAATTTACAATCGTTGAATTGCACCAGTAATAATTTAACAACATTGAATGAACTACCTGCAGGACTAACTACGTTATATTGTGTTAACAATAATCTTATCTCCATAGCTGATTTTCCAATAAACATAATCTACATAGATTGCACAAATAATTTGCTTACCTTCTCTTCCTGCCTTACCTCCAGGCTTGACCTATCATTGCCAATTCAAATAATCTGACATCTTGCCAGGTTTACCTTTAGGTCTCGAAAGTCTGAATGCGAATTACAATCAGTTGAGTTCCCTGCCAACATTACCTCCTTTCCTTGCAAGCCTTTTTGTGGTGAGTAATCAACTAACATCCTTACCGACTCTTCCTGCAAATTTGATCAGCTTATCCTGTGGTTTAAACCAGCTATTGACGTTACCAAATCTTCCTGCATCACTTAAAAATCTTTCTGCTTTTGACAATCCACTTCTTGGGTTACCCATTTTACCTACTTCACTGGAAACTCTTATAGTTAACGACTGTTCCTTCCCCAGTTTACCAGCCTTGCCTTCAACCATTACCCAAATTGCTTTTGGCAATCCGGGATTTATAATAACACCAACATTACCAGCAAATCTTGATTATTTATTTATTGGCAGTTCGGAATTAACAAATTTACCTGTTATCCCCAGCACGGTAACACATGTGGATTTCAGACAAAATAATTTTGCAACTTCAATTCCAACCTTACCCTCTTCACTTGATCTGCTTTCTATAATTGACAATGCGCTCATTCAAACGATTCCCACTATACCAAATACCGTAACAAGGCTCTACCTTACCAAGGGTAGTTTTACGCAGTTGCCTGAACTTCCTGATAGTGTCGATTATTTTATCTCGACAATAACCCACAACTGCTTTGTTTGCCTAAAATAAAAAGGATTGTAAACTTCTTTTGGCAAAACACCGGACTCACCTGTTTGCCAAACTATGGAAATGTTACATCAAGTACACCATCATTGAGTTCATTGCCAATATGTGATTTATTTAACCCCAATTCATGCGAGTTCTACAATAATATTTCAGGCAAAGTTTATTCCGATAATAATACTAATTGTATTGACGATCCTTCAGAAGCAACTATTTCTCCATTAAAAATTAATTTATATCAAGGTGGAAATCTGGTCCAGCAAACTTATACTAACAGTTCCGGACTATATGATTTTGTAGCAGCAAATGGGACTTACTCTTATAGTGTAGATACAATAAACGTCCCATTTCAGGTATTATGCCCTCCTTCGGGTGAGCAGCAATCTGTTCTGACACCTACTGACTCTGTTGATTTAAATATGGATTTCGGATTACAATGTAAACTGCAAAATGATTTGGGAACGCATGCCATTGTGCAGGATTCAGGATTATTCAGACCTTCGAATGTGGCTCTTGTAAATGTTATTGCAGGTGATATTGCTCAAGTGTATAATCTCAATTGCGCATCCGGTGTTTCCGGAACGGTGACAGTTTTTTACAGTGGCCCTGCTACTTATTCAGGCAATGCAATTGGAAGCCTGGTTCCGATTGCAATACCAAACACTTTGAATTACTCAATTGCCGATTTCGGTTTAATTGATATACACGAAGCATTTCAATTTTACTTAACAACAGATACTTTAGCACAGGCAGGTGATCAAATTTGTATTACCGTAAATGTTACACTACTGACAGGTGATTTAAACCCGGCGAATAATAATCTGACTCATTGTTTTTCCGTCATTAATAGCTTCGATCCAAATATTAAGGAAGTTAGCCCGGTCGATTTCATTGCGAATACCGGTGAATGGCTCACTTACACCATCCATTTCAAAATACCGGTAACGCTCCTGCCCAACACATAGTCATCACTGATACTCTTGATTCAAAACTTCAGGAAGCCACATTCACCTATTTAGGATCCAGTCATGATCCATTCACTCAAATAGTTGGAAATGTGGTAAAGTTTAACTTCCCCAATATTAATCTTCCCGACTCCACCAACGATGAACCTAACAGTCATGGATATGTGCAATATAAAGTTAAAATTGATCAGGGGTTGTTATTAGGACAAATCATTGAAAATAATGCAGCGATTTATTTCGATTTCAATGCGCCGGTAATTACGAATACTACATTGACAACGATTGTGATTCCAACAGATGTAATTGAAATCGCGGAAGATTTATTTTCGGTATATCCAAATCCTTCCTATGAAAAGTTAACTATTCGTTCTACCTCATCCGGCCTGCACCATTTAATTCTTACAGACGTTGCAGGAAGAATTGTTTACAAAAAAGAATTTTCAGGAAATGAATTTAATTTTAATGTTAGTGAATTTGCATCAGGAATGTATTTCCTGAATTTAGAGAGTGAGGAGAAAAGTGAGGTGTTGAAAGTTGTGGTGAGGTAGCGTAGTTTTGTTTTTGATAAATCATATTTGATTTTTAAATTCACCACTCAGAATTTTTGTTTTAAAATTATAAACTGATCCGGTCCAATAGTTGGCCCGGATTTTTTTTGAAATAAATAGTTATTAACAATTGTCGGGGGTGGGGTATTCTTTTATACATTTGTTGGGTCTTCTCGGAAATTTTGATTGATCCACTGCTTCCCCCCAGCGAATAAAAAGGATCCATCATTATATAAAGGATTTATAATTTTATTGACTCCTGTGTAAAAATACACTTTTTACGCAGATGGAAAAAGTGTGTTCAGTTTACAGTTTTAAATTTTTATACAAACATTTTAAATTCAATTAGTATGCAAAATTATTCTCACCTTGTTTTTAGCTGCAAATTATTTCAGCAAAGAAATTTCAAATCAATTTTAATTCTGTTATTTTTATTTATTGCGAATGCCGGTAAATCCCAAACCCCACTAGATGCAGCAGTTTCCTTCTCGGGCAATGAAGGATATTTTAAGGTGGTAGTTGCTGATACCAATGATGTGAATGAAATTGAAATGCTTGTTGGAACGGATGACAATGCTTCGGAAATGTTCTCGCATATATTTACTTATGATCAAACCTCGGGTTTACCTTCCGGGATGACCTATTCACGAACCGGAAATGAAATTAATGTAGGTATGGGTACAGTGACATTACTGAATGCTTATCATGCCAAAGTGCGACTGAAAAACGGGTCAAATAGCTGGTCGGATTGGTATGAGTTCATCGGAAATTAGTAGGAAACATTCCATTTTATAATCAATAAATAATTCAATTCTTTTAATACGTACAGCCATGAAAAAGCAACTCTTATATATAGTAATAATCTCAGTTCTCATTCAAACAATTTTTATCACAAACTCATTTTCCGCATCATTTATATGGATAGGAACAAATTCATCATCGTGGTTGGTTTCGGGGAATTGGTCGGGTGGCGGTAGTGGTGCAACACCTGGTTCTGGTGACAATATTACCATCAACAGTAATGCTCCTAACAATTTGGTGCTAGATCAAAACCGTACGGTAGCTAATTTTACCATCAATGGCGATACGGTCGATTTAGGGACTTATACTCTAACCACAGCAGGAGTGACCTATTTTAATGGCGGATTAGTAAGCACCGGAAACCTCAACATTTCTGGCTCACTGTGTCATTTTGGTGGTGCTACCATAAATGCTCGAACGGAAGCTTACTGCGGCTATTTTCATATGAATGGAGGAACATTTTTGAAGCCTGTGTTATTGATCTCAACTGGATCGGCATCTACCTCGGGAACTGGGAATTGCAATTTTTCCGATAGCTTAACCATCAATCACAGTGGTGTCTATTATTTCACTATGAGCTCTACTTATGGAGATCAGTTCTCAGGGCCGGTTACTATAGTCAATAACGCAACTCATGAATTGTATTTAGCCTCTGGTGATACCAGCTATTTTGAAAATAATTTAATTATTTCTAATACCAGTACAGGAGGTGTGGTTTTTGGAAATACAGGAGGAGTTACCTATTTAGCCTCAGGTAAAACCATATCCATTGGCAGCAGTGGTTTTACCAACAATTATCTCACACTCAAAAACTTCTATCAGTTAGGCACAACTGCTCAAACATTGACGTTAACCGGAACCGCAATTGTTAATTTCAACAATGCCCATTTTGATGGAAATTTAACTGTTACCTCTCCCGGAATCTTGCTTAAAAATAGTACTTTTATTGGAACAACAACACTTACAAGAAACGGCAGTTCCGGAAATTTTCACAGCGACGGGGGCAACGTCTTTGCGGAATTATCTTATACTAACTCTGGAACCGCCGGAAGAGTTCGCATGGCGAGCACTACACCTGATACTTATTTGGGCAATGTTACTTTCGGTTCAAGTGGACAAGATTTTCAGGTAGCTTATTCTGGTGAAAATTTTTTCCATGGGAACGTAACTATAACCAGCAACAAGGTGGTGTTTAATACAGCTATTGGGAAAGTAACTTTCTCTGGAGGAAATTCACAATCGCTTAATGGAAGTTATAATTATTCATTTAAAAAATTAGCAATCAACAAAAGTGCAAATCATGTTACGGCTAATACTACTTTGAGCGTGGATGATACACTGTTTTTTGTGAGTAAAAATCTGATCACGACTTCAACCAATCTTTTAACCATGAAAGCAGGTTCTGTTGCCAGTGGTGCATCGAATTCAAGTTTTGTAAGTGGTCCGGTCAAAAAAATTGGATCAACTGGATTTCAGTATCCGGTAGGGAAGGGGAATTATTTTAGAATGATGGCTATCAGTGCACCTACAAATGCAACAGATGCTTACACTGCTGAATATTTTTATACAGGACAAACATTTTCAGATACTACCGATACCACAATTGAATATTTAAGTGATTGTAATTATTGGTCACTCAATCGCGTAACTGGAAGTTCAAAGGTTTATGTGACGTTGTCATGGGATTCTGCCTATTGCCATATTTTTAATAGATACATGGATATTAATGTGATGAACTTGCAAAGTACAAATTGGGTTAAAATGGGACAGAAAGATCTCAGTGGAGATTATGCGTATGGTACAGTAAAAACAGATACCACCATTAACTCATTTGGCTATTTCACTTGGGGATTTGAACGCCTTGCTGATTTATCGGTTTGTAACTACAACCCATCATTGGTGGCTTGCCAGATGGAATTAATTTGCAATGGAGGATTTGAGCAGGGTTCAGCAATTACATCAGATCCAACTTGGCTTCCAACAGGTTGTTTTAATAATTTCGGACCAAACACTTCTCAAATTACGAATTGGGAAATACCGTGGAGTGGTACAAGTGATATTATAATTCGCAATAATAATTTCAATGGTATTCCATTAAATTGGTTAACAACTTGTATCGGTGGTCTCGACACATGGGCAGCAACCAATAATGATAGATATGCCGGGATGGTATTGTCTGAGGGACTTTTAACCAATTTGGTTGCACCTTTGGTTCCTGGAATAAATTACACATTAAGCTTTTATTCAGTTCTAGATGCATGCCCGTTCGGGCAACCAGTGAGCCCATACCCAGCGGATTTTGGATTCTATGCAGTTCCAAATCTTCCATATTCTGGTCCCGCTGAAGAATTGTTAGGAACTGTAACAATTACCAGTACAACTGCAGGAAGTCCACAGTGGAATTTTTATACTTTCAATTTCCTTTTTAATCCTACATCAATTCTTTCGCCGTACGAAAATTTGGTACTGCGACCGAATACTGCTGGGCCTAATTTTGAAGTCCCTTATTTTTTTATTGACGATGTTTCATTAACTACGACATCATTTGCGACATTTACGAATACCCCACCATGTATTGGCACTCCTACAAATTTCACATGCTTCTTCAACGACCCAAGTACAATTGTCACATACTTATGGAATTTTGGTGATGGAAACACAGCAAATACGCAAAACCCTTCCAACATCTATACTATTCCTGGCTATTATGAAGTTGTGTTAACAGTAAACACCCCTACCTGTTCAGATTGTTTTAGAAAAGTAATTTTTGTTTCTCCGAGTTGTTGTGCTGTTAACTCAGGTGTTGTTACGTATTTAAATAGCACTCAAGTTCCCGATCACATTACATCGAATATCACATGGGACGATACAATGTTTGGGGTAGGTACATTCAAATTGAATCGGACAATTACGGTTGATCCAGATGTCACATTAACTATTGATGCTGGTTCTATTATAGAATTTGGACCGGAAGGACGAATTATTCTTGATAGAAGAGGCCCCACAAATAGCACCGGAGCTCGTATGATAATGGAAGATAATTCAGTATTGACTTCTATTTCAAACAGTGTGTCAGGTTGTCCGGTAATGTGGCAGGGAGTTGAGGTGTGGGGACACGCTACAATTGATCAAAATTCAAATGCAAACAGAGATGCGCATGCTATGCTTACTATGTTGGGTGAGACCAAAATTGAAAATGCACACAATGGAGTCATTTTGGGCCGTACAGCATTTCCATTTGGAAATTCGTGCGCCCCTCCTTCAACGGATCCTGCATTTCCACCATATTTAGTTGATTTTGGTGGAGGAATTCTCATCGCTGACAATTCAGGGAATGTTTTTGAAAAAAATGGAATTGGAATAAGAATTCTGCCCTATAGATTTGCAAATTTGACAAGTCGAATTAATGGCGTAAATTTTATTGGAGGCACTCTGTTGGATATTTTTTATAATTCTAATACTGCAAATCCTTACACACTCAACAATAACCCAAACAGAACACCCTGGTATGGCGAAGCAAATTCATTCGGCAGAGCATGTCGTGGAATTTGGGTATGGGGTAATAATAAAATGTGGGAATTCGAAAATAACACAATGGGGGATATTGATAAAGGCATTGAATCATTTGACAGTAACATTAGAACAATTTCAAATAATTTTACAAATCATCGATTTGGGATAGATGTTTTCAATACTTTTTCTTATTCATTTCGTGCGACACAGCATCATGGAAACACATTTTCTGATATTAATTTAGGATTATCAGGCTCAAGTCCATGTGCTTTCATGACGACCAATGCTGGAATTAGATTAAATGCAGGATGGAATGACAGAATTTGGGATATCAATGAATTTGGTGACATTAAATTACCTTATGTCCTACACACCCAACCATACGACTTTAATGGAATTCTAGTTTGGGGATCAGATAATACAAGCATAAAAGATAATAATTTCGGACAAGCTGCAATAGGAATTTTAATGGGTGGAACTTCTAATACTGCTGGATTTATTGGTTATGCAAGTTTTGGTAATTCATTTATTGAAAATAAAATCGGAATTGGTTCGTTTTCAAATAACCAAACTTTGCGAATCAGATGTAATTATTGGCACACATCTGATATTATTTGTACAGATCCTGGTTTTAAACCAACTTGTTGGTTACATGGTGGGGCAGGAACGCTTCCGGCTCAGCAAGGTCAATCTGGACCAAATGCTAAAAAACCAGCAGGGAATGAATTTAATTTATTTAGTATAAATAGTCCATTAAAAATCATTGGCAGTGGATATCCCTATGTTTATCATCACCATAATCAATCAAATGGTCAATCTACAATACCTTATATCGGATCAAGTAATATCACTCTCTCAGATAATCTAATTGGTAAAACGTCTGCATCCTGTCCTTCTTTTAGCTTGAATAATAATGAAATGCGTGTTGCAATAGATAGTCTTGAAATTATTAGAGATTCTTTAACTGCAATTAAGACCGAACTCATTGCTATTTTGGATGGAGGAAATACAGAAGATTTATTAAGAATAATTAACGATACAATCCTATCAGAAGTAAATATTACCGATTCTTTGATTATTAATTCTCCGTTAAGTGATGTAGTATTAACTGAATTAATTTTGCGAATGGATTCGATTGATGAAAGGAATTTTGAATTAATAATGAATAAAAATTTACCTGTTTCAAATGATGTTTATCCATATTTTCAAAATTTTATTTCAAATTTCAATGACACGAATATTTACAATTCTTTATTATCCAGACAAGGCTATAATTCAGGTACATTTACTGTATTTGGTATTGAACGAGAAATTGAAAGCAATAAAATTGAGTCCTATTCTATAATATATGATTTACTGGACTATTATTCTGACAATGATTCAATATCAGAATATGTTGCTCTTTTAGCATCGGAAGATAATATATATTTTAAAATGAACTTAATTGGAACATTATTGCATTTTGAACAAAACTCGACTGTTTATGAACTTCTTGATGCAATTACTGATTCTAGTGAATCTTATCTTGACTGGAAAAACATTATTCTGATGCTAACAAATCTTTCCGATTCAGGAAAAACTGTTTTTTCAATGGATTCTACTATGAAAAGTATGGTTATGCAAATAGCAAATAAAAATGAACCAACAATGGCAGTTTTGAATGCTATTAGTATTATGACTTTGGTATACGGAAAGGAATACAATAATTTTAATTTTGATACCGATTCTGAATTATCAAGAATGACTTCTAATCAAGACATTACGAATTTTCCTAAAAGTCAATTAGTTAACTATAAAATTTATCCTAATCCTGCAAAAAATCGTATATTTATCGAAATAATTGAAAAAGTAAATCTGGTTCTAAATTTGATTTGAGTTTAAGAGATATTACCAGTAGAATAATTGTTACAGAAACAAAGGATCATGGAGATTTTAAAATGGAATTAGATATTACAAATTTGAAGTCAGGCTTTTATTTTTTATCCATAAAGAATGAAAAAAACACAATTGAAACTTATAAAATAATAATTGAAAAATAGCTTAAAATGTCATCTGTAAAAGTTTTATTTTGTATCATTTTTTGGGTCATGACGTTATGTTGTAATGCTCAATATTGGAGCAGCATGAATGCCCACATTTGGGGTAGCTCCAGTTTGAAAGTGATTGATGACAAGTTATACATGAGTGGAATAGATACTTTGGGCAGTAGCGCCGACAGGTTACTCAGTGTTTTTGACGGAATTACTTTTGATACTTCAATTGGTGTTTCTTATGGTGGTGCTGTCTATACATTTGAAAAATTCAATGGTGATATATACTTGGGAGGAGATTTCAAACACATAGGAAATCCAATTCCAAATATTAATTTTGGAATTCACAAGTTAGCGAAATGGGATGGGACTAATTTTGATTCCATTGGTGCATTTCCACTCTCTCAAGGGCGGGTAAATGTATTGCAAGTTTTCAACAACGAACTTTACATTGGTGGAAAATTTCCAAATGGGGCAGGCTTAGGATTTAATAATTTGATGAAATATGACGGAAGTAATTTTTCTGCCGTTGGAGGAGGCATTTTAGGAAATTTTACAGAAGTATGGAGTATGGTAGTTTATAATGGAGATTTAATTGTTGCAGGTAGTTTTTATTCTGCCGGTGGGGTGCTTGTAGATAATATAGCAAGATGGGATGGAACGCAATGGTATCAAATGGGTAATGGATTAGGTCCATATATTTTTTGTATGACTGTTGATACCCTTTCTAACATTTTATATGCAGGTGGTAATGTTGCTTATTCTGGATCTACTACAATAGAAAAAGTCGCCTATTGGGATGGGATAGACTGGCATCAGGTAGGAAGTGGCATTCCTCTTGTACCAAATTTACAAACGTTGTCTATGTATAAAGGAGAACTATATGCTGGTGCCGGTCAGGACTTTCAACCCTTTCCTGATAGAATAAAAAAATGGAATGGACAAATTTGGCAACCGTTGAATAGTTCCCCTTCCGATGGAGGAGTTTATGAGTTATGTGAGTTCCAAGGTTCACTTTTCGCCTCAGGAACGTTTGATGAAATAGATAGTGTTTGTTGTTATTGGGCTTTGGCCTATTATACCGATACAACTACTGTGGGCTTGCAATCACTGCCTACAGAATCAGAGAATGGGTTTCAAATTTATCCGAATCCGGCAAATTATCAAATAACACTTGTTTTTGATGAAATTTTAAGGGAAACAACAAACGTATCAATTTATAATACTGAGGGAAAAACGGTATTTGAACAAAATTTCAAAACAGTTAGTAAAGAAATTAATATAGAACTTCCTCAAAATCTTAAAGCGGAGTATATTTTTTGTAAAGTTATAAAAATGGTTTTCAGTTACAGCAAAGAAGTTTTATATTGGAATGAGTTAAAGGGCATAATAATTCTCAAAGCAGGAATGTAAAATGTAGAATGTAAAATGCAGAATGTAAAAAATTTCAGAAAGTAATCTCAATCGATACAAACTCATACAGTCAATTACGCTGCAACTGCTGCCTTATGGCATTGTAATTGAAAACCTCCATTGGCACGAAATCGTAAGCATAACTGATAGGTGCAAACGGAGGAGGATCGGCTGGTGAAGAAGTGTTTGATAGAGTGAGAATTAAGAATATGTAATTAGTAATATAGCAGGTTGAGGTTATAAAAAATAATGATGCTACAGATCAAACATGAACTCACATTCCATCTCTACGATAGTAATCCCTACATACTCGTCGCAAACCTCGTGGCCTGCTCTTCAGACGGACGAGAGCGGTTGAACTCGACAGCGCAGCTACAAAATTGGAGCTCCTTCTCACTTCCGGGTTAGCAGAAGCAGATTGGTTGACGTTAAGTGAAATTTTACTATCTTTAATATCCGATGGTAAAACATGGTTTGATATGACCGATGGCTAGGCGGATATGATAAGAGAAATTGCTACTCAAGAAGAAAATACACTTGGCAAAATTCAATCACAAAATGTTTTGCATTTGGTGTATGGCGATACTTTCCCGGTGCTGATTGACGAAGAGGAAATTTACTTGAGACAGTTGCAACATTCACAAGGGAAAGTGGAAATTACTAATGTGAGTGAATTACAATTATACCCTAATCCCACAACTGAATTAGTGGAAATCAAGTTGAATAATTCTAAAGAATACCTGGAACAAATTATAGTATTAAATAGTCTTGGCAATGTTGTTCTGATTGAAAAATTAACTGAAAAAGAAAATAAGTATAACTTAAATACCTCTCACTTGCCACCCGGTCTGTATTTAGTTAAAGTAAATGCTACCAGTGGCAAAATATTCAGCAATAAATTGATGATTGTGAAATGATAAAATACTGCATAATTACATTTTTATTTATCCTCCGGCTATCCTTTTCCAATGCACAGCATTGGGAAGGGGTAGGTGGTGGTGTTGATCCTAGATATATTTACGGATTGTATGAATGGAATAGTAAACTAGCTGTTTGTGGTGGTTTTGGAACTATAAATGGAACTGCAATAAATTCTGTCGGTGTGGGATGGTGGGATGGAAGTTCTTGGATTGCTGAAACAGCTGATTTTTCAAATACTCCTCCAGCAAAATGTTTTATTGAATATCAGAATGAGTTGTATATCGCCGGCGGCTTCACAAAAATTTCCGGCAACAAATACTGCAACAAAATAGCCCGTTTAGACAGCAATGGAGTATGGCAACCTCTAGGATCAGGAATAACCACTGGTACAGAAGTTACATGCATGGCCGAATTTAATGGTGACTTATATGTAGCTGGTCAATTTGGAGTGGTAGACAGCACAATCAGTGCCTTAAAAATTGCCAGATGGGATGGTTCTTCATGGCATGATCTTGGAACAGGCATACAAGGATCTTTTGGCGTAAATGACATGACCGTATTTCAGAATCAACTTTTTGTAGGAGGTTTTTTCAGCAGCACCAATGGAGTGCAGACATCAGGGATCGGCCGATGGAACGGGGTCACCTGGGATTCCTTGGGAACAGGATTGAATGGTCCAGCAAATTCGCTTTTTGCTGATACAATAAACAATAGATTATATGTAGGAGGTAATTTTACTATAGCCGGAGGCGTTAGTACTCCGACCGGGGTTGCATATTGGGATGGTTCTAGTTGGTTCCCTGTTGGAACAAATCCTTATATTCCAGCTCGGGATTTAATAGTTTATCAAGGAATATTATATAACACTTCAACTCAGTATTATGCTGTAAATTCATTGGGAGATACCATAAAATACATGGGTTGGTTTGACGGCATTAATTGGAACCCTGTTCCAGGTGGGTTAAGCTCTACTGGTCATGTATTATATGAATTTCAAAATGAATTATATGTGGGGGGCTCAATGCAATACGCAGGCGACAGTATTGTTAACGGCATAGCCAAATGGATTCCTGGAAGTTTAGGAGTAAATGAAACTTCTATAGAAAAACAGGTACTAAAGTTCACTCCCAACCCAGCCAAAGATGAAGTTGAGTTGGAGTTTTATTTAACAAAGGAAACTGAGTTGAAGCTACAGATTACAGATATTAAGGGTAAGGAAATAAAGGAAGAGAAGTTTTCCGGAAATGGAAAAATCATTAATAAAATAAATACATCTTCGTTTAAGTCTGGAGTTTATGTGTTTTCAGTTTATGATAGGCAGAAACTGATTGGGAGTAGTAAAGTGGTGATTGAGAGGTAGCGAAATTTTACTATCTTTAACATCCGATGGTAAAACATGGTTTGACATGACCGATGATGAAGCAGGTGTATTAAGAGAACAGAGAATTTCGATATCTTGTGTTCAGCTCCTTCGTGCTGAGTGATTAAGTTATCGCGTTCTAGGTTCTTGAAATCGTTAAACGTGAAAAGCTGACAAGTGATATGACCTTTCAGTATCCTATTATCCCATTATCAAATTCCTTCATCACCACACCAGCAAATCAACACACCAGCACACCAGCACATCACCAAATCAACACATCAATTAAAATACTCTTTCATCTTCTCAAAAAAGCTCTTGTCTCCTTTTCCGGGATGAGGCTTGAAGTTGTCGTCGGTTTTTAATTTTTCGAGAATTTTTTTCTCGTCAGATGTGAGGTTCTGTGGAGTCCACACGTTGATGTTGATGAGCAAATCACCACGGTAATGACTGTTTAACTGTGGAATTCCTTTTCCTTTCAAACGAAGAACTCGTCCACCTTGTGTTCCCGGTTCAATTTTAATTTTGGCTTTACCATCGATGGTAGGAACCTCGAGAGTTGTTCCTAAGGCTGCATCGGGAATGCTGATGTATAAGTCGTGGTGCAAATTATTTCCATCACGTTTGAGATTGGCATCTTCCACCTCTTCGATAACAATAAGTAAATCGCCCGGTACGCCTCCTCGCTCGGCAGCATTTCCCTTACCCGATACCGTTACCTGCATACCTTCACCAACTCCGGGAGGAATATTGATAGCAATCACTTCCTCACCGGGAATAGTACCATGCCCATGGCAACTCTTACACTTGTTAGTTATGGTTTGTCCCTCTCCCTGACACGTAGGACAAGTTGAAGTAGTTTGCATTTGACCTAAAATGGTATTCGTTACGCGGCGTACTTGTCCGGCACCGTTACAAGTTACACATTTACTAAAAGCGGAACCATTTTGAGCTCCTGAACCGGTACAGGAAGTACAGGCAACTGTTTTATTAACTTTTATTTTTTTCTCAACACCATTTGCAATTTCTGCAAGTGTAAGTTTTACTTTAATTCTTAGGTTACTTCCACGATTGACGTGCCTGCGTCCACCTCCACCATTTCCACCGAAAAAACTTTCAAAGGGATTGTGTCCTCCGAAAATATCTCCAAACTGACTGAAAATATCTTCCATATTCATTCCATATCCACCGTTACTACCGGCACCGCCTACACCCTGATGACCAAATTGATCATATCTGCGTCTTTTTTCACTATCACCTAAAACTTCATACGCTTCTGCAGCTTCTTTAAACTTATCTTCGGATTCTTTATTCCCGGGATTTTTATCCGGATGAAACTTTAATGCCATCTGCCTGTAGGCTTTTTTAATATCACCTTCAGCAGCATCACGACCAATACCTAGCACTTCATAATAATCTCTCTTACTCATAACTATTTTCCTGTTGTTAACTATTAAATCCCAACAATTACTTTTGCATGTCTGATAACTTTTCCGTTAAGAAAATAGCCGCATTCCGCATCTTCAATAACTTTCCCTTGCATAGAACTATCCACAACAGGAAAGTTAGTTATTGCATCGTGCTGATCGACATTAAATTCTTCACCAACTGAAATCATTTTTTTGAGTCCCTTTTGTTCGAGAATACCAGTCAATTTAAGATAAATCAATGAAAATCCTTCATTTACAGGAATCGGATCCTTACTATTTTCCTGGGCTTTAAATGCTCTTTCGAAATCATCCAAAACAGGTAAAGTGCGAATAACCTCTTCGTTAGCAGATTTTAAAAGTTCTAACCGTTCACGTTGAGTACGTTTTTAAAATTGTCAAATTCGGAATAGATTCTTAAAAATTTATCCTTTGTCTCTGCCAAATCGGCTTTGAGTTTGTCAAGGTCATTACCTTCCAAATCTGCATCAATATTTGCTGTTTCAGGAGAAATATCAGGAGAGAACGGCTGCCCTGCAGCTGTAACACCCTCATTTTCATTATTTTCTTCAATAGTTTCCTTGTCTGGATTCATCTTTTTCTTATTAAATGGACTTCTAAAGTTGACTTTCATTGATTCGGACTTTCAAATACTTTGCCATGGCCACTTTTGGGTCATTTTGGCAGGCAAAAGTAAATAAAAACGACAGATCCGCCTTTTGGCAGACCTGTCGTTTATTTTCTACTTGACTATTAATAAATTATTTCAATTTCTCCAGTGCTTCTTCAAGTGCAGCTCCTCTAAGATTTTTACCAACTATAACGCCATTGGCATCTAACAAATAACTGGCAGGAATTGAATTGACCCTATAAATTTGAGCGGGTTTAGATTGCCATCCACCAAGATCGCTGACATGATAAGACCAGCTTAAATTATCTTGCTTTATGGCTTTCATCCAAGCCTCTTTATTCTGATCAAGTGAAACGCTATAAACTGTGAAGCCACCTTTACCGCCTTTGAACTTAACATCTTTGTACTTATTATATGCTGCAACGATATTTGGGTTTTCAAATCGGCAAGGGCCACACCAGGATGCCCAGAAATCTAATAAAACTACTTTCCCTTTTAAGGAAGAAAGTGCAATTGTTTTACCATCGGGACTGGTAAAAGCTAGATCTATTGCTTTATCACCAATATTAGTTCCCTGAGGAGCTGATTGATACATAAATCCGAAAGTCGTTGTGGCTATACCAGCAATCAGCAGTATGAGATGGAGTCTTTTCATGGTTTAATTTTGATTTTTTTTACGTCGTGTTTGACACAAATATAATACCAGTTTTTAATTTAACTATACCCTTTTAATTTTAGCACCAAGTTTATTTAGCCTTTCATCAATTTTCTGGTATCCTCGGTCAATTTGTTCAATATTATGAATTACGCTTTTGCCTTCTGCCGAAAGCGCAGCTATCAACAACGCCACTCCCGCTCTGATATCGGGAGAAGTCATATGAATTCCGCGAAGTAAGTGCTTGCGATTCAGTCCTATAACAGTTGCACGGTGAGGGTCACATAGAATTATTTGAGCACCCATGTCAATCAGTTTATCAACAAAAAACAATCGTGATTCAAACATTTTCTGGTGAATAAGTACCGTTCCGTTAGCCTGTGTAGCAGTAACTAACACAACACTTAAAAGATCAGGCGTAAAACCTGGCCATATGGCATCGGCAATTGTAAGTATAGATCCATCAATGAATGTGTCGATTTCATACTGTTCCTGAGAGGGAATGTAGATATCATCGCCTCTGAATTCCATTTGGATTCCTAATCGCTTGAAAACACTTGGAATAATCCCCAAATGTTCAATCCCGGCATTTTTAATAGTTATTTCTGAAGCTGTCATTGCAGCCAATCCAATGAAACTTCCTATTTCTATCATATCTGGCAACATCCGATGCTCGCAACCTCCAAGACTATCCACACCATTTATTGTGATCATATTGGAACCAATTCCTGATATGCTAGCTCCCATTCTATTCAACATTTTGCATAATTGCTGAATATAAGGCTCACAAGCAGCGTTATAAATTGTAGTTGTTCCTTTTGCCATCACGGAGGCCATTACAATGTTGGCTGTGCTCACTGAAGTCGTCAAGAAGCATAAAACAACCTTTAAGATTTTTTCCCTCTACTTTATAAAACTCACCTTTAGAATCGAAATCAAACTTCGCTCCTAAACTCATAAATCCAATAAAGTGAGTATCCAATCTACGTCGTCCGATTTTATCGCCGCCAGGCTTCGGAATGCTGGCTTTTCCAAATCTTGATAATAAGGGTCCAACAATCATAATGGACCCCCTGAGAGCGGCCGCTTGTTTTGCAAACTCTGTTGTTTCAAGAAAATCAATATTAATATTGTCTGCTTGAAACTCGATTATGCCCTCCCCTTTTCTGGTGAGCCGCACACCCATATTGGCTAACAATTCAATAAGTTTATTCACATCTCTGATATCTGGAATATTACTTATTGTGACCGGCTCTGAGGTTAACAATACGGCACAAATTATTTGAAGCGCCTCATTTTTTGCGCCCTGCGGAGTGATTTCACCTTGTAGGCGTAGACCGCCAGTTACTTCAAAACTATTTCCCATAAATTTTTAACTCAACCTTTTCTAAAATTTTTACCATTTCCATTATTCGGCATTCTTGCACGAGATCTTTGTTGATTGGAAGCGCCCTTTTTAGCTACTGTTTTCATTGGTAAATCAACCGGTTGAGCCAACCTGGTATCTGCTTTCACAGCCAATGCACCGCCAGATAAAATTCGAAGATGTTCAAAAATCACTTCATCACTAACTGAATCCTTATTCCAGTTCACATAAAGCATTTTCATAAAATTTGCAATATTTAAAACCATCTGCTCTTTATGAGCATTGTCTTCTAAAACCACCACTTCCTTAATCATTTGTTCAATGATTCGACCGTAATGACGGAATTTGATTGCTGAGCTAGGATATCCTACACGTTTAGGTTTTACTTTATAGGTTAACGAAGTAGGTTTTTCATACGGCGAATCAACATCTAATTTGAAGTCGGAAATGATAAACAAATGATCCCAAAGCTTGTGTTTGAAATCAGTGATGTCACGCAATTGTGGATTTAACTGTCCCATTACAATAACAATTGCATGAGCAATTTTATTTCTTTCTTCCCTGTCTTCAAGACTTATAGCATATTCAATCAGCTTTTGAATGTTACGACCGTATTCGGGGATATTCAGCTTATTACGGGCTGAGTTGTATTCCATTTTCAACATTAAATGAGGTTTTAAATTATTAACAAAATTAGCTTTTATTATGGAGTAGAAAAATTACTTGATTATTCTGAGTTTAGCGTATTTCAAAAGTAGATGTTTGTTACCAATTCCAGGGAAAGTGACTGTAGCTTTTAGCTCAGGGAAATTGCCTTCTATTGTAACCACCTTGCCTGTTCCGAATTTCTGATGTTCTACATCCATTCCAACTTCAGTTTGATTAGGATCAGCCGCTTCAAACGGTGCTCCCTCAGAAACTGCCGCGAACCTTGGTTTTGGGATTTTCTTAAAATTAGGTCCGGGCGTTGCAACTACAACTTCAGGCTTTGAGTTATGTTTACCGAAATCAGACCAGTTACGAGGTTTTTCAAAACTATTTGGACGAATAGTTACCGCAGTCTGATCATCCAGGTAATCAGGATTTATTTCCGTTATGAATCTGCTAGGCTCACAACTGATAAGGTTTCCCCACTTATAACGGCTCAGTGCATAGGAAAGTGTAAGTCGGATTTCTGCCCGGGTGATGGCAACATAAAACAATCTGCGTTCTTCTTCCAGTTCTACTCTGGACTGCAGTGCCATTTGAGATGGGAATAAGTTTTCTTCCATCCCAACTAAATATACATACTTAAATTCAAGTCCCTTAGAAGAATGTATGGTCATTAATGAAACTGTATCTTCATTTTTCTCATCGGTTTCACCATCAGTGACTAATGCGATATCCTGAAGAAATACGTCTAAAGTCCTCAAGGTAACATCAGCTTCAAGCTCAGCAGAAGGTGCAGGCAAAGCAGTAGTACCCTTATCAGTAAATTCTTTGATACCATTCAATAATTCCTGCAGGTTTTCGTAATGGCTGATTCCTTCGGGAGATTTATCAGCATAGAGTTCTTTTAACAAACCTGTTGACATAGCAATATGGCTGGCCAGATCAAATGCTGTTTTTGTTTTTAACTGAGCGGTGAAGCTCTTAATCATAATTACAAAATCAGAAATTCTGGCTCTTGTTGGAGCATTAATTCCGGTTTCAATGCTATTGATTTTTTCCAAAACATTCCACAGGCTTAAGTTTTCCTGATCGGCGGCAACTATAATCTTATCCAGTGTGGTCTTACCAATTTCTCTTTTAGGATAATTAATAACCCGTTTCAATGCTTCCTCATCGTTTGGATTTACTGTTAAGCGGAAATAAGAGAGTAGATCCTTGATTTCTTTCCTTGCATAAAATGAAACACCACCATAAATTCTGTAGGGAATCCCTTTTCTTCGCAATGCTTCTTCCATGGATCTGGATTGTGCATTCGTTCTATAAAGAATCGCAATATCTTTATAATGCAATTGATTCTGTAACTTCTCTTCAAAAATTGAATTAGCAACCATGTTGCCCTCTTCATTATCACTTAACCCTTTGATGATCCTAATAAGTTCACCATCGGCATTATCAGTCCACACCGATTTTTTTAACTGATGTTTATTGTTGGAGATAACACTGTTAGCCGCATTAACAATATTTTTAGTTGATCGATAATTTTGCTCTAGCTTAAATGTTTTCAGATCCGGATAATCGTCTTTAAAACTCAGAATATTCTGAATATTGGCCCCGCGAAAAGCATAAATACTTTGCGCATCATCTCCAACCACACAAATATTTTCATGTTGCGCAGCTAGTTTTTTGACAATTATATATTGCGCATAGTTGGTGTCTTGAAACTCATCTACAAGAACATATTTGAACTTATTCTGATATTTATGAAGGATATCCGGAAAGTCCCGCAATAAAATGTATGTATTAAAAAGCAAATCATCAAAATCCATGGCTCCGGATTTGAAATTACGTTTCTGATAAATTTCATACAGCAAACCAAGATGAGGCTTTCCTGCAGTCTTGTCGTCGTTGACCAATTCAGGATTATCTTGATACTCTTTCCAGGAATAAAGATTATTTTTTGCTGAAGAAATTCTATTATAAACTAAACCCGGTTTGTAAATTTTATCATCTAATCCTTGATCCTTAACAATATCTTTGATCAGGTTTTTTGCATCATCGGTATCATAAATTGTAAAAGAAGAAGGGTAACCAAGTCGTGGGGCTTCAACACGTAATAACTTCGCAAAAACGGAGTGAAAGGTACCCATCCATAAGTTCCTGGATTCATCACCTGCCTCCAACGAAATCCTCTTTTTCATTTCACGTGCCGCCTTGTTGGTAAAGGTGAGTGAAAGTATATTGAACGGATCAATACCATGATGTAACATGTGCACTATTCGGTGGACCAAAACGCGTGTCTTTCCTGAACCAGCACCGGCTATGATCATTACAGGACCCTTAATGCAAAGTACGGCGTCTCTTTGGGAATCGTTAAGTTGAACCAGGTATTTATCCATTCAAAAGTGTGAGGAATCTATATTTCATCGGACTTGTCAAAGTTAAGTCTTTTTGGGTAATTTGCATTTCATAACTTTTAAACAATCCACCATGAAAAAAATCCTGTTCCTCTTCACATTTCTGCCATTATCTTATTTTGCTTTAGGACAAAAAAACAAGTCTTTATCGGATACGGCAACCAGTTGGGGAATATATCGCAATGCATTAATTTTTAATGATTTAGATGTTGCTAAATTTGCTCTTTTTGAGATATTGACCCTACAACCCGACAATCCATCCACTTATGATTCACTAGCTCATCTTTACTTCCGCATTGGTGCATACAGTCAGGCTATTCAGGCGAGTGAACTAGCCAAGCCCACCAATGCACTCAAAGAAATTAAAGCTTACTCGTATAGAAACCTTGGCGAAATAAAGATTGCCCTGCCCTTGTTTGAAGAACTTTATGCTGAAACAGCAAGTCCTGAAAATGGTTATCAGGTAGCTTCTATGCAATTTTCAATGAAGCGATTTGGCGAGTGTATGGAAACTGCAGCCAAAATTAAAGCGCATCCGGAAGCCTCTAAATCTAAAGTATTGATATCTACTGAACAAGGAGAAAGCATGAACGTTTCTTACCTTGCAGCTGCTGAAAACCTGATGGGGGTTGTATATCTCGAAATGGGAAAGACGGATCTGGCTAAAACTGCATTTGAAATGGCAATCGAAGCTGCTCCTGAATTTAGTCTGGCAAAGAAAAATCTTGAAAAAGTAAATAGTAAACCAATGCCTAAATAAAGTTGAAAACTGTTTTGAAATTCACTCTGGAGAGTTTCTAAAATGGGTAATTTTGCACTATTCAACTCCTACTACTAATGAAACAATACCAAGAACTTCTGAGACATGTCATGGACAACGGTGCTGCAAAAAGTGACCGTACGGGCACTGGCACTAAAAGTGTTTTCGGTTACCAGATGAGATTCGATCTTGCTGAAGGTTTTCCTTTGGTAACAACCAAAAAGGTACACGTTAAATCCATCATACACGAATTATTATGGTTTCTTAAAGGCGATACAAATATTAAATACCTCACCGACAACGGTGTTTCAATTTGGAATGAATGGGCCGACCAGGATGGAAATCTTGGTCCTGTTTATGGCTACCAATGGCGATCATGGCCAACTATTGATGGCAAACACATTGACCAAATCAGCCTCTTAATCGATCAAATTAAAAAAACCCGGATTCTCGGAGATTAATGGTGAATGCCTGGAATGTCGGCTTCATTGAACAAATGGCACTGCCTCCTTGTCATATTCTTTTTCAATTTTACGTTGCCGATGGAAAATTATCTTGTCAACTTTATCAAAGAAGTGCCGATCTTTTTCTTGGAGTACCATTCAATATTGCATCGTATGCATTATTAACTATGATGGTAGCTCAGGTTTGCAACTTAAAGCCAGGTGAATTTATTCACACTTTTGGAGATGCTCATATTTATAGTAATCATTTTGATCAGGTAAACCTACAGCTCAGTCGTGAATGTAAAACGTTACCTACAATGCGAATTAACCCACTCATAAAAAATATTTTCGAATTTAAATTTGAAGATTTTTTCCTTTCCAACTATGATCCTCATCCCGCCATAAAAGCAACTGTTGCCGTTTAATAATTTTTATTAAAAGAGCATGAATGAAAATGACCAATTCGTTGCTTTTTACAAGAATGGTTTTAAGTTAAAATGTATCATGAAAATTTCTTTGATTGTTGCTTTTGATGAAAATAATTTAATTGGTAACAACAACGCTTTGCCTTGGCATCTTCCGGCTGATTTGAAGCACTTCAAAAATATTACTTTCGGGCATCATATGATTATGGGAAGAAAAACTTATGATTCAATAGGAAAACCTTTGCCGGGAAGGGTATCAATAATTATTACACGACAAGTTAACTTTTCAATAGAAGGCTGTTTGGTAGTAAATACTTTAGAAGAGGCGCTAAACAAATGCATAGGAGAAAAGGAAGTTTTTGTAATTGGCGGTGCTCAAATTTTTGAATGTACACTTCCTCTGGCTACTCATTTATACATTACACAAATTCATCATGCTTTTACTGGTGACACGCACTTTCCGGAAATAGCTACAAAGGATTGGCAAGAAATTTCCTCAGAATATCATCCAGCAGATGAAAAAAATAAATGGCCCTATTCTTTTATAAATTACATCAGAAAAGTAACCTAAAAAAAACTGCTAAATTGAATTTTTATATATCTATCCAATTTAGCAGTATTAAAAAAATAATTCTAAGCTACTTTCAATTTGCTAATAGTGGATTTATTAACCTTTTCCATAGCATACTTCAACGTGACTTTAATGGTGCTTTCCTTGCCGGAAGTAGGAGTTTCAAACATCAGATCAAGCATAATTGCTTCACAAATTGATCTTAATCCACGGGCTCCTAATTTAAATTCAACAGCCTTATCAACTATAAAGTCGATCACATCTTCATCAAACTTTATTTTTACATTCTCCATTTCAAACAGCTTTTCATACTGACGCATTAAAGCATTTTTCGGTTCAGTAAGAATCAATTTCAATGTAGCTCTATCAAGAGGAAGGAGATGAGTTACCACAGGCAAACGCCCTATCAATTCAGGGATAAGTCCAAATGTTTTTAAATCAAGAGGTGAAATGTATTGCATGAGATTACTCTTATCAATTTCAGCCATATCATTTCCAGTAGAGAAACCAATTGCGGATGTTTGCATTCGACGGGCAATAATTTTTTCTATACCATCAAATGCACCACCACAAATAAATAAAATGTTCTGTGTATTAACAGCAATCATTTTTTGTTCCGGATGCTTTCTTCCACCCTGAGGTGGAACATTCACAATTGTATTTTCAAGCATCTTTAGCAAACCTTGTTGCACACCCTCTCCGGATACATCTCTTGTAATTGAAGGATTATCAGACTTTCTCGCTATTTTATCGATTTCATCGATGTAAACAATGCCTCTTTCAGCAGCTGTAACATCATAATCGGCAGCCTGCAACAAACGGGTCAGAACACTTTCAACATCCTCTCCCACATAGCCCGCTTCCGTTAGAACCGTAGCATCGGCAATGCAAAAAGGAACTTTGAGCAAACGGGCAATACTTCTTGCCAATAATGTTTTACCAGTTCCTGTTTCACCTACTAAAATGATATTCGACTTGTCAATTTCAACATCTTCCTTTTGACGAGTTCTATAAATAAGTCTTTTGTAATGATTGTATACTGCAACAGAAATTACTTTTTTTGCATCATTCTGGCCTATCACATACTGATCAAGGAATTCTTTGATTTCAATTGGTTTTAGCAGTTGCAGACTGGAAGTAATTGAACTTTTCAGTTTTTCAGAAGATTCTTCATTCACAATTTGCTGCGCCTGCGCAATACACTGGTCGCAAATATGACCTGACATACCGGCAATAAGTACGTTGGTGGCGCTTTTATCGCGTCCACAAAAAGAGCATTTTATTTCTTTATTATTTTTCAAAAGAATGTTTTATTATTTACCAGTTGTATTTTTATTACGAATCAGAACTTCGTCAATCATACCATAAGCTTTTGATTCTTCTGCAGTCATCCAATAATCACGATCAGAATCTTTCCAAACATCATCATAAGATTTACCGGAATGCATGGCTATGATTTCATAAAGTTCCTTTTTCAATTTTTGAATTTCGCGTGCTGTTATTTCAATATCAGAAGCTTGTCCTTCTGCACCGCCCATAGGCTGGTGAATCATTATTCGTGCATGCTTCAATGCTGTACGTTTTCCCTTAGTGCCCGCACACATCAACACCGCTGCCATTGATGCAGCCATACCGGTACAAATAGTGGCCACATCTGGTCCAATATATTGCATGGTATCGTAAATACCTAGACCCGCATAAACACTGCCACCCGGGCTATTTACATAAATTTGAATATCACGTTTGGAGTCTGCTGATTCTAGAAACAACAGCTGTGCTTGAATAATATTTGCTACATAGTCATTAATTGGTACTCCCATAAAGATGATTCGATCCATCATAAGACGTGAAAAAACGTCCATAGTTGCAACATTTAACTGCCGTTCTTCAATAATTGTAGGGGAAATGTAGTTTGCGTTGATTGAATTTATGTAAGAACCTACATGCATACTATTCAGTCCACGATGCTTTACTGCATATTTTTCAAATTCTCTTCCGTAATCCATAGTTGGTTTATGTTTAAAATTGGGTATGTAAAATTGGTGAATTTCCTTTAAATATAAAATGAATCAATGTTTATGTTGATGATTTTTGGCAATTTTCAGGAATTCATCGTAAGTAACCTTGTTTGTATTGGTCTTAATCACTGATTTTAGATAGTTAAACACTTTTCTGTCAGAAAGAGTTTCAATAATTCGTTCCACAGACTCCCGTTTTTCAAGGTATCGTTTAATGAGGCTATCCATAATATCATCGGTTAATGCGGAAGCATAACCCGAAAACTGGTGCATGATGTATTGTCTTGCCATATCACGAATTTCATCTTGAGAAATTTGCATATTCTGATCACGGAAAACCCGATTTTCGATGAGACGCAATTTCATACCACGGGAATATCCATTATACTCTTTTTCAACCTGTTCTTCTGTCATAGGCTGTTCCACCGCTGTTTGCAACCATTTGCGAAGAAAGTTGTCTGGAAGTTGAAGTCCCATTTCATCCAGCAAATGATCTTCAACATCATGTTTAAGCTTCATATCTGTATCCTGAACATAAACACCAGCAATTTCTGTTCTTACTCTTTCACGAAACTCATCTACAGAACTTACCAGACCAGCGCCATATATTTTATCAAAAAACTCCTGATTCATATCCGCCAACTCCACTTGGTTAACAGTATCGATAGTGAAATTAAAATCTGAAGTATTGTTCTGGATTTTTTCAACAGGTTGATTAAGCATGTGTGCGATTTCATCCATGTCGCCATTAAAAGCTTTAACCAGATTAATCTTCACTACATCCCCTTTTTTCCTCCCAATAAATTCTTTCTGAATGGTTGCATCTTTTAGTGATGCAACAGATAAGGTAGACCTGCTGATAATTCCTTCAGCTTTAGCATTTCCTTCTGCATCCAGTTCTGCAAAATCTCCATAAAAAATAGTATCGGCATCTGATGTTTCAGGATTTGAAAATTTCCCATATTTCCTGCGAATATCATCCACATACTGATTTACCTTTTCATCGTCAACAATTATTTCATACTGATCGAAAGTTTTCGATGGTGGAAGAGTAAGACTAATTTCAGGAGCCAGACCTATTTCAAAATTGAATTCGAAATTACCTGGTTCATCCCAATTGTTTATTAAATCATCAGACGGCTGTGGAATAGGACTGCCCAGTATATCTAGCTTTTGCTCATTGATATAATTTTCTAAGGTACCGGATACCATTTTATTGAGCTCATCAATCAAAATAGCTTTCCCATATTTTTTCTTAATCAAACCTACAGGTACATGACCTGGACGGAACCCGGGAAGGTTCATGGTTTTCTGAAACTTCTTCAACTCGGTTTCAAACTTAGGAAGATAATCTTCAGGAATTAGTTTGATTTTTAAGACTTCGTTTAAGGTTCCGATCTCTTCTCTTGAAATGTTCATTTTTTAACAGCTGGTATTTAAATAATTTTAGGTTATCGGAAGTTACAGGTTGCCCCTATTTTTGAGAAAGTAATTGATTCTGTTTATCTGCTCAACAAAAATTGGATCAAAGGGGAAACTAAGAATGCAAAATTAAGGTTTTTTGCTGAAAAATCAGAGTGAAATTAACAATATATTGATTTTTAGGTAAATAAAAGAGTCCAATCAATAAAAAATCTTTCCGCTTTCACTATTTGACTCATTATTCAACGTAAAAAAATAGGCCCCTTTTGGCATATCATGGGCATCTATTTCGATAACGTTTTTAACCTTTTCAACAGGTTGGGTTCCCTTAAAAATGACCTGACCAAGCATATCAGTTAAATAGTAGCTGATTGTACCGGAATAACCGGAGCTAAAAAATATACTAATAACTTGCGATGAATAATCAACACTTGTATTGATTAGAGTGAATGACATTTCTGAGTTATGAAAAAGAACCACCTTTGAAAGGGTTTGCTCTCCATTAAAATCAATTTCCTTTAACCTATAGTAAATAAACTCTGTGGGTGAATAATTTTCATCAATGAATGAATAGTTTTGAACGAATGTTGTGGTACCTGCTGCTTTCACAATTCCAAGGTCTTGATATTTAATTCCATCAAAACTTTTTTGAATAACAAAGTGATTGCTATTTATTTCAGAAGCTGTTTGCCAATTTAATTGAACAGCATTATTTTCAGCTGCTATTGCAGTAAATGTGAGTAAGGCTATAGGTAGTGAAGACACTATTACAGGACAAATTGTTGATGTATCTTCAGCAGAAAGTAAAGTACTCAAAACGAGATTTGTTGAATTAATGCCAGTAATCACAGTAGGAAATCGATCCTGAACAAAAATTGAAGGAACAATTTCAATCAAATCAGTTGGATTTTTACATGGCAACAATCCCATATTGTTAGTTTTCATCAACACGGTTCCTGAAAATTGCCTTTTGCCAGTGAAAATATAACTACCATCAGAGGTACTTCTTCCTGATCGTGATCCCATGGTTGCAATTCCATCCATTGTATATACCCTGGACCATTGCATATTAAATAAATTATCTGTTTTTAAGAACTGAGCCTGATTGCCAAAATCACTATACCCTCCCATTCCGGTAAAGAAAAAGCCTCCGTCAGAGGTTTCTTCAACAGATGAAAACCCACTTTGAAAAGGTTGATCCGGGACTGTACTAAATATTTTAGCATTAATAATAGTACCAACACTACTTATTTGTAAAATATAAGGGTAATTAAATTGATTCAAAATCCTGTTTTTATCCATAGCTCCTGCTATGACTAAATCACCTAATTGGGTCTCCATAATATCCAATCCCAAAGAAAACCGAAAAAAACTGGCATCATGCTCATAGGATTTTGCCCAAAGTAAATTTCCTGCTTGATCGGTTCTGAACACAAAAACATCTGCAGCATGCGAAGCAGCGGTAGTTCCGGTTACCACATATCCATTATCAGCAGTTTGGTTTACCAAAACCGGCAATCCTTCTGCGGTATCCAAATCACGCACTGGTATTTGGTACTTTTTTTCCCATAGTAGGGAACCGTTAGAATCTGTTTTGATTAGGAGAACATACGTAGTACCAGTTAAGCTGGTAGGTGCGGCATCGTGAAAACCTGAAATGATATAACCATTATCATTGGTTTGCCTGACACAAAAACCAAGTTCATCTTTTCCTGTATCGAATGTTTTTGACCATGATATCGCACCATTTGCATCTGTTTTAATAAGAATTATATCATTGCTGTCAGGTGGCCAGTTATTTTCATTGTTGATATGACCTGTTACTATCAAACCACCGTCATTGCAGGGCTCCATCCATGTAGCAATAGTTCGGTGATTTAATGATGAAAATATCTTTTCCCAAATAAGCGTGCCATTGGAAGTTGTTTTAAAAAGATGAATATTAGTCGATAATAAAGGGGACATAAGATTCCAATTATAATTGTAATAATAATCGGTTCCTCCTGCAACAACATAGGTATTGCCATTAAGCTCTCTCACAGAGTAGCCACTGTTCCCTTTGTTATACATTTTTAAAAAGGTAGAGGGTTGAGCGAATGAAACATCACCTCCAAAAAATAACAATGCAGCAAAACAAATGAAGAATTTCATGGCAATAAATTTTTAGTTCATTTCTAAATTCTATTTTCTAAGAAAACTAATTTACATAATAGCGTTTTACTAATTTACATTAAAAAACCGTTCAAATTAGTATCGAACTCATAAATAGGATTAAAGTATTAGTTTCTAAAAAACAATTAAAAATTGATTAAACAAAGAATTTAAATACTAAAAAAGTGAATCGTTGACTAATAAAAAGGCTGGTAAATAAGTTTAACTATAAAACCACCTAATCAAATCTTCTCACCAAAAATTGCACCTGGAACTTGAACTTATAAGATTAAAATAATTCAATAAATGGCAACGTAGAATAAATCGGTTTTAAAAAAAAACTTCAAATAAATTCTCAAAAAAAAAGACTGCTTAAGAAAATAAGCAGTCTTTTTTTTTGTGCGCATGGAGGGACTCGAACCCCCACGCCGTGAAGCACCAGATCCTAAGTCTGGCGCGGCTACCAATTACGCCACATGCGCATGCCTGCTGGTTTTAATTAGCAGTTGCAAAAATAAACAATTATTGAATCGAATAGGTCCTTCCTTGAATTAAAGTAAGTATTTGATTTTTAATTAATTAAACATATTCTACGGAAAAATGTTACTAAAGCTTAACTTTACACAATGATAACTATAGACCCAAAACAAATAAAGACAGGGCAATTTCATGCACACATGCTCAGTGCAGTTGCTCCTCGTCCAATTGCATTTGCAAGTACTATCGACAAAAATGGTAATCCTAATTTAAGTCCTTATAGTTTCTTTAATGCTTTTGGCTCTAAACCACCTACCTTAATATTCAGTCCTGCCCGTCGGGTTCGAGACAATACTATCAAACACACGTTAGAAAACATTTATGAGACTATGGAGGTAGTTATAAATGTGGTGAATTTTCAAATGGTGCAACAAGCCTCGTTATCAAGTTGCGAATATCCAAAAGGCGTAAGTGAATTTGAAAAAGCTGGCTTTACTCCTATTCCTTCTGAACTGATCAAACCATTCAGAGTAAAAGAGTCACCGGTACAATTTGAATGCATAGTAAAACAAGTTATCGAAACCGGACAAGAAGGAGGTGCAGGAAATTTAGTCATTTGCGAAATTCTCTTAATGCATATCAATGAAAATGTTTTAGATGAACAGGGAAAAATCGATCAACATAAAATTGATCTCGTAGCCCGTTGTGGTTATGATTGGTATTGCAGAGCATCAGGCCCCGCTCTTTTTGAAGTAGCTAAACCAAATTTAAAACTTGGAATTGGAATTGATCAAATACCTGCACACATCCGCAACAGTGATGTGCTTTCCGGAAACGATTTAGGGCAATTAGGTAATGTAGAAACGCTACCTTCCGAAGAAGCAATTAAAGAATTTGAAAATTTAATAGAAATTAAAAAACTTAGAGAGGTGCTTAACGCTAACCCTTCCAATTCAAACTTAGCTTTACAATTGGCAGCAAAAGAATTAATTAAGGCTAAAAAAATAGATGATGCCTGGAAGCTTCTGCTAATGAAGAGTTAAGTACTCTTTGGTTTTGAGTTCATGAACAATTTTTAGTTGCTGTGTAATTGAGTCAATAATTTTCTAGTCTTTAACTAAAAACTCAAGTACCTAAAAAATACATATTATACTCTGCTCCCCATTCCTTCTTTAGCATCAATAGCATCTCTTAGCCCATTGCCAAGCCAGGTAAATGCCAGTACCATAATCATAATTGCCAACCCGGGATAGACTGCAAGATACGCAGCATCTACTATAATATAACCATAATTTTCTTTGATCATCATTCCCCATGATGGTGTTGGAGGTTGTGCTCCCATTCCCAAAAAACTGAGTCCTGCTTCCAAAAGGATTGCAGATGCAAAATTAGAAGCTGCAATTACAAT
Organism: Bacteroidota bacterium; assembly: GCA_016722525.1. Classification (GTDB taxonomy): domain Bacteria; phylum Bacteroidota; class Bacteroidia; order AKYH767-A; family OLB10; genus JADKJB01. Next base: position 167,562 of record JADKJB010000034.1, on the reverse strand, counting down.
AACCGGACTCAAAATGTTTGGCAAAACATGTTTTAATATAATTCGGAAATTAGAAAATCCCAAAGCTCTTCCAGCTTCAACAAATTCCATTTCTCTTAAACTAAAAATCTGCCCTCGTACCACTCGTGCAACTTCCACCCACATGGTGAGACCTACTGCAATAAAAACCTGAGTAAACCCTTTTCCAAGTGCAAGGGTTATTGCTATCACCAATAACAAAGTTGGAATCGACCAAACAACATTTATCAACCACATGATAACATCATCAACCTTACCTCTGAAAAAGCCAGCCAAAGAGCCCAATGTAATCCCAATTATTAAAGAAATAATTACTGCAATAAGTCCTACAGACATTGAAACTCTGGTTCCTGCCAAAATACGACTAAATAAATCCCTTCCAAATCGGTCAGTACCCAAAATAAATCTTTGATTAACCACACGATTTTTAAAAAAATCCCTTTTCATCTCTGGTATTGTATACGATTCAACTTCGCCGGCAGTGTTACTCCAGGAAAAATATTTTCCATTCTTTGTATAGGAATCAGAACCCGAAAACACTTTTGCAATTGGTTGTTTTTCCATTAACATCTTTAGTGATGGATCACCAGTAAATTCAACAAAGCAGATAGAATCATTTTCGATCCAGACAGAATCAACAGGAATACTTTTATAAATTCCCGGGGTTCCACTAAAAAGCCGACTTAATATCGATGATTTTTCAATTTGATTTACAATAGGAATCTGAACCAATTTTACTTTGCTTCCAGGCTTCAAAGTGCTAAGCGCAAGATTCATTTGATTACAATCAGGGGAATTATCAGGTATAAACAGGAAACAAAAAATAGAAATAAAACATGCCAATATAATTATTGCCAGACCAGCTAATGCAGGAAGATTTTTCTTCAATCGCATCCATATTAATCCGGAAGGAGTCGTAGGCCTGGTATTCATCTTAAGAAATTAACTTCATTTCAATTTTCTCTCTTTCCAAATATAACCCGTATTTAATAATGCAGGTATAATACCGATTATAGCATAAAAAGGATACAATAATACTGCCGGCAAAAATAACAATAATAACCGCCATTGATTTGCAAAAAAAGTTAAATTAACGAGAAAGATAAAATCTACGGCTGCTTTAGTAAACCAAAAAAACAGAACCAATTCCCAGGCTAACTTTCCTGCAATGCCTAAAACTAAGGTTGTAACGAGCATTATGTTAACGGTGGCAATTAAAATGCCGGTATATTTAATATATCCTTCTTTATAAAATTTAACTTTTGCTGCCCATCTAATTCGTTGATGAAAAAGTTCTTTTAAACTATTTGAGGCACCAGTAGAAACAATTCCATCTTTACATTTATTAAAAACAACACGTCCAGGGTCATTTGCTGCTATTTTGAGCATTAAGAAAGTATCGTCTCCAGATGAAATATTTTTTCCATAGCTATAGCCACCGGCCTTGTCAAATGCCTGTCGGGTAAAAGCAAGATTTGCACCATTACACATGAGGGGCTTGCGATTGATTACAGATACAGCACCGGTTCCTGACAAACTTAAAAACTCAAAAGCCTGTAGTTTTGCGAAAAAACTATTTAATGGCTCTATTCTGACAAAACCTGTTATCATTGGAGCATTACTTTCTACATAGGTATGTACAAATGATCTCACCCAATTAATTGGCATTCTGCAATCAGCATCTGTAACAATGATCAATTCGCCGGTAGAAAATTTTATTGCTCTCTCGAGGGCTGCTTTTTTTCCAACCTGATCACCATCTTGGCTATTGAGTAAAAAAACAGGGAATGAATCAGCTCCTTTCTTAGCGATAAAATCCATCACCTCCTTGACTGTTTCATCGTTTGAATGGTCATTACTGATTATTATCTGCAATGATTCTGACGGATAGTTTTGCAATAAAAGTGCTTCAAGCAAATTTTTAATGTTTATGGCTTCATTCCTCACAGCAACCACAACCGATACTTTAATGATTTTGTCATCCATCTCAAGCAGCCAAGTCTCAGGGTAAATCAGCCATAAAATTGTCCATTTTAGTATTAAAAAAAAATACACGGCAAAAATTAAAAATAAAACCAATTGTACGATATACATTATTTCTAACTCCATAGATTCACTTATTCCATCTAAAATAAAAAACAGCCAAAGCACCAAAAATTGCAGGAATTATCAAATTCAAAAACCATAAAAAAGTTGTTGCCGCAATGATACCAGCACTATTCCCGGTTAAAGGGGATAAAAAGTACAACGCTACAGAACCCCTCACGGTTAGTTCTGACAAAGCTATACTTGGAACCACTGCCATAACCAGATATATAAGTGCAATTAATCGCATCGATTCAAGATAAGAAAAATCAATACCAAATAAATACAACACCAGAATAAATTGAAAAGTAAAAACTAAATATCTTAAAAAAGATAATGCTGTAAGTTTACTCAGCTCAAAAAAAGGATACAACCCAAACACTTTTGTATAGAGTTTTTATCTTACGCAATTTTATGTAATGTTCCCCTATTCTGGAGAGCAATGGTATTCTGAAATAAATAAAAAAAACAGCGATAATACCTGCAAGAATCAACAAAAATTTTACCCGATACAAATTACTGCCTGCTGTTTCAAGTTGATCGAGTGAAGCCAGTAAAGCAATTCCACCTGCAACAATGGTAATAAGTAATTGATTCATACTTCCCATTACTGAAGCAAGAGCGGCTTTAATCCGAGTTCCACTTTCCAAATGCATCACGCGTCCGGCGAATTCACCCATTCGGTTAGGAGTAAAAACACTTATAGTAACTCCACTGAGCACTGATCTGAATCCTCTGGACCATGTTACAGGCTGTATCCTGCTAAGAAGTAATTTCCATTTTGCGGTTTCAACAAACCAGTTTACCACCATTAAAACAATCAATAAGATTAAGACCGATCCATTTCCAGATGTTTTATGGTTGAAGTTAACTGACTTAACATATCATTCAAGTCAGGTTTGGAAATAACCTTAAAATAAATGAAATACACTGAACCAGCCACAATAGCAGCTTTCAGTAAAGCAAACCCCAATTTAAAATGCCAATTTGAATATTTCAATGGTTGGTAATTCAGTTAACAATGTTAGAAAAAAAAAACATACACCATTCCTTCGATTTGTAACTTTGACTTCTTATGAATAATTCTGATAAAATAATACTTGGTATAGATCCGGGAACCACCATAATGGGTTATGGGATCATTGAAATTAACGGTATCGCCATGAAATTGGTTGCTGCCGGTGTTATTGACTTGAGCAAAATCGATGATCATCATCTCAAATTAAAGAAAATTTTTGAACGCTCCATTGGTTTAATCGAAGAATACCATCCTGATGAATTCGCAGTAGAGGCCCCTTTTTTTGGTAAGAACGTACAATCTATGCTCAAACTGGGAAGAGCCCAAGGTATTGCAATAGCAGCTGCCTTATCAAGAAATATACCTGTATTCGAATACCTTCCTCGTAAAATTAAACAATCTATCACAGGTAATGGAAATGCTTCTAAGGAACAGGTAGCAGCCATGCTACAGACTTTGCTAAAATTCAGTGAACAGCCTAAATTTCTGGATGCCACTGATGGTCTGGCAGCCGCTGTTTGTCATCATTTTCAATCTAATAACAAAAGTGCAAAGCAAAAAGGATTTAGTGGATGGAAAGCTTTTATAGCGGAAAACCCTGGAAGAAAACTATCATCCTAAATGATGATTTCTGATTTAATTCTTTCAGCTGTTTCTTTCATAACCTCTTTAGGTAAAGTCAGTTTGGGTAATGAAAAATTAATGTCCGACATGGAATTGAGAGGAATCAGGTGAATGTGAGCATGTGGTACTTCAAGACCGATGACCGCAACCCCTATTCGAAGGCAAGGAACAGCCCTTCTAACACCAGAGGCCACTTTTTTTGCAAACAACATTAATTCCAAATATTCCGAATCATTAATGTCGAAAATATAATCTTCTTCGGTTTTTGGAATTACTAAAGTATGTCCCTTCACAAGAGGATTGATATCAAGGAAAGCAAGAAATTTTTCGTTTTCTGCTACTTTATAGGCTTGAATCTCGCCTTTTACGATCTTTGAAAAAATAGTTGACATATTATCGACTGATTTCGATTATCTCAAATTTAATCATTCCGGATGGAACTTCAATATCAACAGTATCTCCTGGTTTCCTTCCTAATAGTCCTTTACCAATAGGAGAAGTAACTGATATTTTACCCGATTTAAGATCGGCTTCATTTTCAGTTACCAGAGTATAAGTCATTTCCGTTTTATTGGAAGTATTTCGTATTCGAACTTTGGATAATACTGAAACTTTAGATGTATCGATTTTTGATTCATCTAAAACTCTGGCAGTACTCAATAAATCTTCCAGTTTAGAAATTTTTAGTTCAAGCAGTCCCTGAGCATCTTTTGCGGCGTCGTATTCAGCATTTTCCGATAGATCCCCTTTATCCCTTGCTTCAGCTATTTGCCTTGAAATACTTGGTCTTTCAACAGATTTCAAGTGACTGAGTTCATCCTGCAGTTTCTTAAGGCCTTCTTCAGTAAAATAATTCACTTGTGACATGATAATTTCAAAATTAATATGATTCTACTAAACATAATAAAATGAAAGAAGACCCTCTTGTAAGGGTCCTCTTTCGTATGGTACAAATTTAATGAATTAATTTTAGAGCATCAATCGAACGCCAAGTCCATGAGATCCGTCAAAAAACTCAGTTGAACGATAAGAATAGTCGATTCCAACTTTCTTACCACCTTTTCCTAATGGTAAATCGATTGAAATTCCTCCATTAAGTCCTGTAAGCGCTGTAAGTCTGTTATCGTTGTTATTCATATCTTTTTCCATCAAATATCCTCCACGAAGAGAGAACATTTCCTTGAAAGAATACTCTAAACCTAAACCAAATTGATCATAAGTAAAAGAGTTAGATGTAAACGATGCAACAGCAGTTATTCTGTGTAAATCAGCAGGCTTGAAATCATAACTGGCTCCAATATTAACCAATGATGGCAATTCAAACTTTTCCGTTCTTGATTCAATAGTTTGTTGATATGAATTTCCTACCGGTGGATTTCCTCTGAAAGAGAGTCCATCACCCGAATATTTCATCGGAGTACCAACATTCTTAAGTGAAATTCCAAACTTGAGGTTATCCTTTGCTTCATTAAAACCGGTTACATATTGAATTCCTGCATCAAAAGCTACACCTTGAGCTTTTACATCTGATGATGATTCAGATATAATTCTGATAGTTATTCCTCCATAAATACTATTGGAGAATGATTTAGCATAAGAAAGTCCGATGTTAAGGAACTGAGGCTTGAAATTACCAATTCCTCCCTCTGGCAAATCATTAGTAGTAATCTGGATATCGCCAAAGCTCATCGCCATAATTCCGAGTGCCAACACACCGGTTTCGCCTACTTTTGAGCAAGACCAAAAGAATTAATTTTAACATCAGCACCTTTCAGCCAATTGGTATAGCTAAAATTTACTTCTGTTTTTTTGTGAATGCCAAACCTGCCACGTTATTGAACTGAGATTCTAAACCTCTAACATTGGCAAAGTTCATTCCTCCCCAACCTGAACTTCTGGTCCATGGATTAATCAACAATTCGGTAGCTCCAGCTTGTCCGGCACGATCTTCATTACCGGCAAAGGCAGTGGATATTCCAAATATCATTGATATGGTAAATACACTTGAAATTATAGGTTTTATAAGTTGCTTCATATTCTGGATTGGTTTACTGAGGTTCGTAATTAGTTATTTGAATATTAGAAGGTATCAAGGTCAATTGGCCTGATCATACCAAACCATTTCAGAGTTCTTTCACCGAGTCCTGGAGCATCTATATGTATGAGATACATTCCACTTGCAATAGGAATTCCTTTCTGATTTTTCAAATTCCAATCAAGAGATGTGTCTGAATTTGGCTTTCCGGAAATTTGCTCTTGCCCTGCAGAATTGTCAGTATTTACATCTCTTTTAAATTTCCTAACCAGAGTACCACCCATAGTGAAAATTGAAACAGTACAATTGGCAGGTAAATTTGTGATTTTTATTCTATTATCCAATTGATTTTCTTCATAGGAAGAGAATGCATAATAAGGATTTGGAACCACATTAATCAGATCAAGTGATGAGGTGGCAGCTGAAGCATTATTAGGATTGTTTGCAAGTTCTTCAGTTCCGAATGTATACAATGGATTAAATCCGTTTGCAGGTGTTGTGGAGGTTACAGTTCCGGCGCCGGTAAAGATTGCATTTGCTGCTACAAAACTTTCTCCAACTGCACTATAGGTGGTACCGTTGTGAATGACAGGTGTTGAAGCTACAAAATAAGTCGTTCCTGTAGTGAGTGACTGATTGCTCTTGAGTACGTCGGAGGTAGCATAAGTTCTGTAAGTTTTTGCTACACGAATTTTAACAGTTACATCTGAAGGTATTCCATCAGGAAGATTAAGATTTGAGAACGCGGAAGCAAGCAGAGGTAAACTTGCATACATACCGTCTTTCCAAACATTACGTTTATCCGTATTATTCAGAGTGGCTAAACGTTCCTGAACAAATCGACAAGAATCATACATAGGAACATCCGAAGTTGGATTATCACCATTATGACCGAAAATGTAAATGAAGTGCATTCCTCCAAAAACAGGTTCAGCAGGAACAATACTTGTATTGTACCTTGTAGCTGTTGGATTCCATTTCATATCAGTTCCGTTTTCATCACTAAGTAATGAATTCTCACCAAAAGCAATGTTCAACCGCTCTCCGGTTTCAAGATTTACGGCATAACCTGGGAACCAACTCATACCTTCAGCACTAATTGAATTATCACCTGGTTGACCATTTTTGCCAATTGAAGGGGATTTACGAAGATCGAATGCTTTTGCACTTCCAATAGTACCAGCTCCTGTTGCGCCACCACCTATTTCTATTACTGCAGAGCGAGTCCATTTACTTTTATCAGCCGTTAATACTATATTAACACTGGATATACCCGTTTTAGATAGCCCTTGTGGAGATAATGTAATTTGAGCCTCAGCAATACCTGAAAACTTAGGACCAGGATAGTCCTTAGCACAAAGTTTATAGGGACCCCAAGTGCCACCAACTACACCTTCGTATATTTGATCATCATCAAGGCCAGCATAAATTCCACCATCACCTGAACGAATCCAATCTTCCGGATCAGGAGTTGTAGGGTCAATTCCATCAATATCTACGATAGAATTTAACCATGCAGCATCAGGATTAGCGTAGCTGATAGATGAACCTAAATATGCGTTATCTATTGCTCCAGGCTTACCAGCTTCTGCAACCTTATTTATTTGAGCAGTTAATCCCCATTCTGGAATTGAAGGATCATCTTCACCAGGTAAAATTTGCTCGTTGGGTGGTTGTGATAAAGTTCTTTCTGATGAATCGACTAGTCCGGTGGTAAGATTGGTTATAGTCCAATTGCTGGTATCATTTACTCCATCAAATCGAGTCTCATACAAATGAGCTTTAATAAGAATTGGGTCATAAACCTTAATATTTAATGGACCTTCACCATAAAAGTATTCCGGCTGAGCAATTCTATAAGGAGGATTTGAAATTTCGTTGTCATAGTTATTTGCGAAGTCTAAAAATATACCTCCGTTACCTTGACCTTCAATTCTCTTTATTTTAGGACCAAATCCATATTCAGAACCAAAAATCTGTCCGGAATTTTCCACAGTTTGAATATGTGGAATTGCTGTATATGTTTTGATATTGTTTCTTCCTGCTAAGTAAGGTTTTTTCTGTCCGTCAAGTGCAGCAGGATCATTTGGATCGTATTTCTTATATTGATTGTAAGCATAAGAAACTACTGTGTAATAATAGGTCTTGTGGTTGATTAAGCTGGTAGTACCTGTTGCAAACAAATCCTGATTTACAACAAACGTATGCTGAATACCTTTATCAGCTCCATTAACCATTTCAACAGGCACATTCGCATTTACACCTGGCTCAAAATTGAAATTCACTATTTGAGCTACACCGTCAGTAACATCACATTGAAGCAATAACCTGATTTTATCAGGATTTCCAATATCAGCAGTACTTGCGGTTCCATCAGCAAGCTGGTAAATCTGGTAACCCTGAAAGGTAAAGAACTTCAAAGAATCAGGAACACCTACAATCGTTGGATCCGCTTTGGCATATAATTCAATGTTAGAGTTATCATAATTATGTAATGATAAGATGATACGTTTGTCTAATTCTCTGATCACCAAATCCGGAGCATCCGGACCATCAATTAACTTGAAACAATTATTAAATAAAGCCTGAGCTTTATCATCAGCTAAACGTACTAAGTCAACTGAAGCGAGTGGTCCTCCTTGTTGAGCTCGCGCCCATACAACACCGGTAGTAATATAGTTTACTGCTCCAGGAGTCAGTGTAAATGTTCCAGCAGATTGCAAGCAACGACGATCTTCAGGAATGTTACCTGCAGTAAATTCAGACCATTCCCCAAGAACAGGGAAATTAATTGGGTCAGTATTTCCAGGGAACATAAAATCACAAACAGCAGCAGCTGCATTACGGCCATCTCCACCATAAGTGATTGGTTGATTATCCAGCCATATTCCACGTAAATAATTGTAGAAGTCAGTGAATCCATTTGGATTTCCAATTGGTGAATTGTTTACGTTATTGTAGTAAACAAATTTTGACATAATTATTTGCTCAGGAAGAATATCATCATCTATAGATGTAACTATAGTACCAGGAATAAATGTACAATCGGTACATCCATCTCTATCATTATCAACTCCATCATTTATATCAGCAAGCGGACCCTGAAAAAAATCCACTCCGATTGCAGGAGGATTAAGACCATAACCTGTACCCGTTTCATCATCAGCATCTCCATTATAGCAATAACCAAGACCGCGTGGCACATCACAACCAACAAAATCATCAATAGCATTTCCTAAATCCGGATCTACCCATTGACCAAAATAAGTATCTGTTAAAGTAAGGGTTGACCTATTAATAATCTGATATTTATAAAAAGTCATATTATTAATTTCATCATTGGTTTTAAAACCAAAAGCCTGAGCTCTAATTTCCAATCCTATTGGCTCTGAATTAGTTTCTGTGTGAGCATTACCAACATCATTAAAAACCCACCAAATAGTTTTATCACCAAAAAGGTAATCATTACATAATGGAATTGCTGTCCCAGGAAATACTGGAAAATCATCGCTGGTACCCTGACCCAATGCACCTGGAAGAAAATATCCAGGGTAGTCACCTGCAGTGTAATCATAATCGCCATCACCATTCACATCAACGAAAGGAGCTAAATATTGACCTTCTGAAGATGAAATATAATCACCGTTTCCTGGCCAATTCTTCATATCATTTGTGGCATTTGAAGATGCACTGGATGGATTGAGTTCATATTCATCTGCAAACTTGCGTACTTCATCTTTGGTAACTTTCCAATGACGGTCATATTTCTGGCACTTATCCTGTTGGATGGTAACCGTTGAGGTATCTATTGGACCTCCCCAGAAATCGATACCGGTTTGACGGTATGTTTGGGCAGCTACTTTAATTTGTCCACCTGCATCAATTCCACCGATCCATAGAGCACCAGCGAAAATGGAATGCTTGTCTGAGTTTATTGGAACTTCATATTTAGCGTTTGACAGATCCCACCACATATCACCGCCAACCAGAACGGTAGTACGGATGTTGTTGATATCAAGATCAGCCTGAGCAGTGGTTGGGTTACAGTTTGCTGCAGCAACTTTTGCAACTTTGTTTGAATTGCCCGTAACTCCCACGTTTTCTTTAGCATTGGCTGTCAAACCTGTCATTGACAGAATTGCAGCAACAGCCATTGAAAAATTGGTGATTTTAATGCGCTTCATCATATTTGGTTATTTTGTTTTCGGTTGTTAATTAATTAAAAATCAAGTTTGATACCTAATCTTGCTCTTCTTGGTAAACTGTAATTGGATGGATCATTAACTTTAATATCATATTGATCCGCGAAAGCAGTTGCATCAGAAAGTGATCCGCTATTCAGCAATTGTTGACCAGTAGCAGAGGACAGATAACCATCATCATCAGGGTTACCGGTGTAGCGATAAACATTAATGATGTTTCTTGTATCGAATAAGTTTTGAACCTGAATATAAACATTTAACAATGCTGTTTTACCATTCTCGGATTTCCCAAATTTAATTTTGAAATCACGATCCAATCTCAAATCAATACGGTATTGCCAAGGAAGTCTTGATCCGTTAATTTCACCATCTAATAGCCCTGAACTAACTTGTTGTAATCCGATGTTGTTAGCTTGAGTAGTGACATCACGCTGACGGCTATATGGCAATCCTGATCCTGCTCTGAATACTAAATTCAATCCTGTATTAGCAAGTATCTGAGTATTCTTGATCGTTGGTCCATTGTAATCTTTTCCTGAATCATAACGATAATCAACGGATACAGTTATGGCATGGCGCTGATCAAAATCCAAAGGAGCAATTGTTCTTAAGTTGGGTTGTCCATTCTGAAGCAACTTATCTGAAGTTCTGTCACCTGATCCGGTACCATCAGCAAATTGCAAAGAATAATTGGCAGTGAGTCGTACGTTACCAGTTCTTCTTAAGTCATATCCAAAACTTAAACCCTTCACTGTACCAAAATCGATATTGTCAAATGTCAAGTAACTAACAGGATAAGCAAAATTCACTTTTGTTTGCTGAATTTGATCACGTAATTCACGATAAAAACCAGAAAGTGTTATAGCAGAACTTTTTGAAAGTGATTGTTTGAAACCAAGTTCATAGTCGGTAGTTCTTTCAGGCTTAAGATTTGGATTATTCAATAATGCGCCTTGTGATTCGATATAATAATAATCTAATGGATTAGTTCTTGATCTGCTTGGCGGACGTTGCGTAAGAACATCATAATGCGCAAAGAATAAGGCTTCATCAGAAATTGGGAACGAAAACGCAATACGAGGCATTACAGTAATCTCCGGTGTGTAATCTTCAAAACTGTCAGAAGGTTTGAATGCATCAGATTGAATTCCACCTTCATTGATAACAAAGTTCACATCACGTAACCAAGGAGAAACTTCACCCCTGATAAAAGAGCCAATTGTTGCGGATCACTCACCACATTTCCAACTGCATCATACCATGTATCTTCGTCACGATATCCAACAATTGCCGCGTTCTCAGGATCACGAACATCATTTACATAAACTATGTAATTTTCGCCAATATTTGAAGGGCGGTCAGGAGAAACTTCACCTGCGGTACGCGCTGGATAAAGAAGATATTTGTCTTTTAGTACTTTTTGATTGGCATCAAAACGATCCACACGTACTCCAACGTTAAAGATAAGATCATTAATAGCAAACTTATCCTGAATATAACCAGCCATATAAATTGGTTCAAATGAACCCATAGGGCGTGTTTTATTTCCATTGGCATCAGTAGCAGTCCAAAAATCATCAAAAGAGACTGCTCCACTTTGTTTTTCACCTTTATAGTCAAAACCATAATAAGCAATCAGATTATTTCCGGAATTAAGTAATTCATCGGCTGTAAAAAGATCTAAAGTGAGTAAACTAGGGTCAATTGCATCAATATTAATGAAGTCTGTATTCCCAACATTTGAATATCCGGCAGAAGCAAGTTTTGATCGGATGTTTTCAAAGAAGGTAATAGAGCCGTCGTTGTCATATCTTCTGTCGTAAAAAATAGTATTACCACTATATATTGGATTGTCTGTATCCAGCTGTCTGTTTTTTTCATTCGCTCTCAATCTCATAACTCCCCAAAGTCCAATCGGGTTAATTACAAATTCTTGATCTGATCTTTGCTCATATTCAAAACCTGCGGAAATAGCATGATCTTTAATGTCAGCAGAAACTTGAGCAGAAACTCTGAACTGAGAACTTTGCGTATTTCTGTATTGATTATAAGTGTAACCAGGGCTACGATATAACGAGTAAGTGTTCCTTGGCAAATCACCGTTTCTTAAACCGCCATTAGTGGCAATCTGAGCCAGATTCTGATAATTATTTATATAATTATTTCCTACAAGACTATAATATTGAGAAGTGTATGCTTCAGAAATACTATTTAAACCACCAGGAGAGAAAAACACAATTGAATCCGCAGCTGGATTATTTTGAACATTAAAAATACTATCACCCGTAAAAGGATTTACAGCTGTAAATATAGTATCCGGACCGTTAATAGGATCATCGATAATTGCTGGGTTGTCGTATGTAAGACCTTGTCTTTTAATAACATCAAATTTACCAATATAGCCATAATCAAAATAGCGATCTTCATGGTTTTCATCCTGAAGAATAGTTTTTTCCTTATTATAATCTACTTGGATAGAATAGTAAGCATTTTTAATGGCAGAGGCCGAGCTTTCTGTGTTTCCTTTTGAACCGCCTAACTTTTGAGTTATACGACCGAAAACCCGCCAGGTATCATTGACACGACTGTTGTTATTATCAAAATTGAATAACGAATAGGTATAAATGAATTCATTTTTATTATTATGATCATAGGATCCACCAAATGTTAAGGTAACGTTATCTAAAGGCTGAATGTCAATTTTACCTGATAAACGATAGCCTTTAGCAGCAACATTTTGTTTGGCCTTAATTTTTTCGAAATCACTTAATGTAAGGAATTCAGTTTTGTTTCTGTAAACACTTCCACCTTGTTGAAGATTTGGGGAAAGGGGATTTTTCTTGATATCATCATAAATTTCATCCTTAACTTTGTACATTCCTATTGCAGATGGATCAGGATCTTTTTCGGTTTGATATTCGCCGGAGAAGAAAAACCCAACAACAGTGCGATCGATTTTTCCTTCAGCATCTTTCTTTGACCAAATTGGTCCTGAAAGATTTGCGCCAATAAGATTATATCCATACTTATCGAATAATTCAGATGTTACAAACTCAATTCCGCCAAAAAATTCTTTTGATGGCCCTCTTGTGGTAATATTGATGATACCACCGGTAGCGTCACCATACTGTGCAGGAACCCCTCCAGTAACAACAGTAATTTGCTCAATACCAGATTGAGGAATGTTGGTGGAACCTCTGACTTTGATACCATCTATATAATAATCGGTAGCATTATCTCTGGACCCTCTAATATTCACATCATCTCCCTCATCTTTTTGGAAAACTCCGGCAGTTGTTGCTGCAACAGATTTTACATCTCTGGTTGGAGCAACCTTAATTTCTTCTTGAGTTACTGTGGTTTGAGTTGATGGATTACCTTTATCGATGATCGGGTTTTTGTAAGAAGTAACTTCTACTGCCGTGATATCAACAGCTCCCTTTGTCATCAAAAGATCCTGGAAAGTAATCTTATCTGTTGAAACCAGCACACCGGTAATTTCGACGCTGCTGTAACCAACAAAAGAAGCTTTTAGGTTATACTTACCAGGCACAAGAGGTTTAATGGTAAAATTTCCATCGAAATCGGTTTGAGCCCCGCCCGCCTGGCTGCCATTAATCTCAACAATTACGTTTGCAAAGGGCAAAGGCTCCTTAGTTGCCTTATCCATCACCTTACCTTTAATTGCACCGGATTGGGCAAACGCCGTGTAACCGGTCACAATTAAAACAGCAGCTGTTAATAGGTAAATTTTTCTCAGCATAGGGTTAATTTTATGTTAGGTTTTTAATAAGTTATTCAATGAGGTGGGTAAAAGTAGCAATATTTAAAAGTATTCTCCAAACATTATTTCATTTTTTACATAAGATTGACTTAATTAATTTACAACTAATTAATTATAAGGCCTTTTAAGTATCTCAGAAAGGATAATTGCAGTCTTCATATCCGTATTTTTAATCTGATCAACTACTGGATTCCATGTATATAACTCTGTCTGTGCTTCTTCGAAATATGCAACTTTAGAGGGTTGGGTAGTTCCACCTTCCCGAGAATTTAAAAAAGTTTTTTCCATCTTAGATCGGGAAGCTAAAGGAACCCGTTTTATCGGATCCCGAACTTTAATGGCCTCTTTTTGAAGCATCCTTGAGGCAGTCCTTTCTGATTGCTTTTCAACATATTGAGTTTTTCTTGCAGTAGTTGTTTTAAGAACTGGCGGTACAGTTTTAAGAACCGTAGGAGCTGTTTTAGGCCAATTTTCCTGTATGATTTCCGCAGGAGGTTTTGAAAAATTCCGTTTTTTAGAAGCCTCTGCTATTTTCTTGTAGTTGTTATAAACTACCCAAATTATTGCAACAACTATATAAAGGACTACTTTCAAATCATCCATGAGTACAAAACTATTTGAGACAAATATCTACATTTTTATAATAAAGAATGCATATTTTTTAATTGTGGCAGTTTGGTGACATACCTTTCAAATATTTTGCAATAATTATATTTTCAATTTTATAGTTGTAAAAACCAGCCCACTAATGTTGATACGATTCATCTTTGGCACTTAAAAATTTATGATGGTAATGAGACCGAAGTCTGAAGAGTTAAGCATTAAACCCTTGTTTTTTAACACTATAGAAAATGTTAACAACTCAATCGTTTGAAAACCAGTCAAATCTATGCATTGTATTTGAAAATCAAATTAATCCTATATTTGAGAGACGAAGGATCGGGTAGAAAAGGTTATTTTTGCACTCCGTTTTTAAAAAACATATAGAAATATTCAGATTGAACTGTCATGCGTCTTACTACTCTTGAAATAAAAGGCTTTAAAAGTTTTGGTGATAAAGTCACTATTCATTTTGACAAAGGTGTTACTGCTGTAGTTGGTCCAAATGGTTCCGGTAAGTCGAATGTTGTAGATGCTATCAGATGGGTTTTAGGAGAACAAAAAACACGTATGCTCCGGTCAGAAAAAATGGAAAACATTATTTTCAACGGAACAAAAAACCGGAAGCCTGCCAATCTTGCTGAAGTACATCTTACTTTTGAAAACAACAAAGGAATACTTCCTACAGAATATTCTACTGTTTGCATTAGTCGACGTTTATACAGAACCGGTGAAAGCGAATACCTTTTGAATAATGTCACTTGTCGCTTAAAAGACATCACTGATTTATTCCTGGATACTGGAATAGGATCTGACAGTTATGCAATCATTGAATTAAAAATGGTTGATGAAATTTTAAACGACCGAAATAATACGATTAAATTCCTTTTAGAAGAAGCAGCCGGAATTTCAAAATATAAAATCCGCAAAAAACAAACATTCCATAAACTGGAAGAAACGGATGCTGATTTGACAAGAGTTAATGATTTACTTTTTGAGATAGACAAAAGCCTGAAACAGTTAGAAAGCCAGGCAAAAAAAACACAGAAATTTTATCGACTCAAAGATGAGTACAAAGAAGTCAGCCTTGCCTACTCCTTATATGCCGTAAGAGAATTCAGCCAGTCAATGACAGAAATGAAAAAAAAGGAAGAATCTGTATCCGATGCAAAAATACAGTTTGATGTTGATCTTGATGTGATAGAAGCAAATATTCAGCGTCTGAAATCCGAAAGCCTTGAAAAAGAAAAGTCACTTTCCAACATTCAAAAAGAACTTAATGAAATTATTGTTTTAATCACAAAGGGAGAAAATGAGAATAAAAATATTAAAGAAAAAATTAATTTCCTTCACGATAAACAGCGACAACTCAAACATCAGAATGAAACTGATGAAAACACCATTACTGAACTGAATGAAAGTATTTCTCAGCTGTCAACAGAGAAAATAACTGAAGAGGAAACTCTGAAAAATTTTGAATTACAGCTTTCTGAGATGAAACAAAATGTTGAAGAAAACAAACATCTCTATGAAGAATCAGTCAATGAATTGAAGGGCCTTAATCAACAACTTCATGAAACAAGGCAAGAAATAAATCGCTATGAAACTCAAGTTGCAGTTCGCTTAACCCGATCTAATTCCATCAATGAAGAATTGAGAAGATTAAATGAGCAACTTTCCAACAATGAAACAAAACTAACCACTCTTAACGAAGAGATTTCATTAGCAATACCGGAAAGAGATAGTTTGGAGCGGGACTCACAGAATATCAAAAAGTACCGGGATGAATCCGAACTTAAATTACGTGAAACTGAAAATAAATTACGTACTTTAAACCAACAGCTTGCTGAGGAAAAACGCAAAAGTGACATTAAAACTAATGAATTAGAACTAACCAGAGATCTTATTGAAAAGATGGAAGGTTTTCCTGAATCAATTAAATTTTTAAAAAGACAGGAATCTAAATTCAAACAAGCACCTCTTCTATCTGAAGTAATCAGTTGTGACGATGAATATAAAAATGCAATTGAAAATTTCCTTGAACCTTACCTGAATCACTTCATTGTTGAAAACACCAACGAAGCTTGGGAAGCCATGCAAGTACTCAATAATTCATCTAAAGGAAGAGCTCATTTTTTTGTACTTGACAGTTTAAAACATGCTACAAATTCAAACACGATTTCTATTTCAGGATGCAAGCATGCTTTGTCCCTTACGGATTTTGATGGTGTATATAAGAAGCTATTTGATTATCTTTTAGGAAATGTATATATTCTTGAAGATTCTGATGATTTGAACAATATTGATACCTCACCGCTTACCGACGGCTTTATTATTTTGTCAAAAAATGGCAGATTCCTTCGCCAGCGGTATACTATGAGTGGTGGTTCTCTGGGTTTGGGCGATGGTAAAAGAACTGGCAAACAAAAAAATCTTCAAAAACTTTCTGATCAGATTAAGGAACATCAACAAGAAATAGAGACTTTACAATCTCAAATAAATCAAACTGAAAAAGACATAAATGAACAGCGCAATGCATTTTCTGAGGCAGCTAAAAATATAAGCAGGCTTGATAATGAATATGCAAAAAAAGCCGGACAGGTTAACACGCTCAGCAATAATCGAGAATTTCTGAGTTCTGCTATTCAATATACACGAACTACGGTAAATCAATTAACAGAGGAGAATAACGCACTATCAAATCATGAAGAGCAACATGAAATTCAAACAGGATTTTCAATTGATAGTCAGAAATCAGCTCTACAGAATCTATTAGAGCAGCAAAAAATCAAACAAGATCTTTCTAATGATTTGCAAAAGCATGTAAACGACATGACTAATGCTTATAATCAAAAAAATATTCAATTTTTTCAACAGCAAAACAAACTACAGAATATTTCCAGGGATATCAGTTTTAAAACTAACCAGGTGAACAACCTTGTGAGGAGCAGGGAAGAACATACTATAGAGCTGGAAGGAATCTCTTCACAACTTCATTCTTTCCATGAACAAGGCAAAATTGCTGAAGAGCAATTTAAAGGTATCAATGATAAAAAGACTGAAGTAGATAAACTCGTACGTGTACAGGAAGATGATTATTACAAATCGAAAGGAGAGATTGATAAAGAAGAGAAATCAATTTCAGAAAAACGCAAACAGAAAGAACATTCAGATTCAATAATTCGTGAAATTCACAATCAGATAAATGAACTCCGATTGAGGATGACCTCTCTCAAAGAGCGCCTTAACATAGAGTTCAATATTGAACTTGATGAGATCATGGAACAGGAACCTAATCCTGAATTAAACCCGGAAGAACTGAAGAATAGATCTGAAAAACTTAAAAAACAGTTATCTGATTTCGGCCCAATTAATCCTATGGCTCTTGAGTCATTTAAAGAGATAAAAGAGCGTCATGATTTTATTGTTAAGGAACAGGAAGATCTCAAGGATGCGAAAGAGTCACTATTGAAAACGATTGCTGAAATTGATAACTCTGCCCGAGAAAAATTCATGGATGCCTACCATGCCATTCGTGCTAATTTTATTCATGTATTCCGCTCGTTATTTTCAGAAGAAGATAATTGCGATCTCATACTTACTGATTTAGCTAATCCTCTTGAATCGGATGTTCAAATCATCGCGCAGCCAAAGGGCAAAAAACCATTATCGATTCATCAATTATCTGGTGGAGAAAAAACACTTACTGCAACTGCATTACTTTTTGGAATATACCTTTTAAAACCATCGCCTTTTTGCATTTTCGATGAGGTTGATGCACCATTAGATGATTCAAACATTGACAAGTTCAATAAAATTATAAAGAAGTTTTCCAACGATTCTCAGTTCATCATTATTACCCACAATAAAAAGACCATGGCGGCTACTGATATTATGTACGGAATCACAATGGCTGAGCAAGGAGTTACACAAGTTGTTCCTGTGGATCTGCGAGAATATGCTTAGTTTTATCGAAAACCGTGAAAAAGTCTGTTAAAAAAGCCGGGCCTTCTTGATACATAAACTGAACGCTTCCGCTTATTTTTTTTCATTCTTTTACGGGTTTTTTTATCCTGTATTTTAAGATGTTGTTTCTTGCTTTTTAATTCAGATTTCTTTGCATCTACTTTTCTTTGCTCCTTTTTTTGCTCAGCTTTCTTTTGTTTTTTAGTAGGCTTGTCTCCATCCTGAGCAAAAACAAAAAGTGGAACCACCATTAAAATGATGAGTAATAATTTTTTTAGGTGCTTTAAAAATCTCATTGAATCTTGAACGAAATTACCACAATTTATTGTTAAAAGTTGATTTTTTTATGGCAATCCTTTCAAATTTGGTGAAATTCCTTCTAACGAAATTTCTTCATCACCACTTTGAAAGGGTAAATAAGTTAAAATTAATTGAAACATTTCGTCTGTGGTACGCATGCTTCCACCAAGTCCAGTTATTTGCCTTGGGGGCGAGAAAGGGTTATTGTGATTATTTGAAGTATTGTCGAACACGCCTTCTGCAACAATAATTGATCCGGCAGGTATCTTTAACATTTTTTTAAAAGTATAAAAGCATTGCCAGCGAAAGTCCCATTGATTGATTCGCACTAATGGAATGGTATCGGCAGTTGGAGTTATTGCATAGGCAAGGAAAGATTTCCCAAGCAAATGCATGTGTGGATTAATAGTTACAAGTGAGACATCTTGATAAATAACGGCCTTGGTTACAAACTTCATTATTGTATCTGCTGGAATTAGCAGAGGAGGAACAATTTCAGAAATACCCAAAGTGCCAAGTTGTGTTTCCATAAATGGTCTGATGGGTGGAAGACTATCGAAAAATAAATTTATATACGATTGATCACTTTGTTGGATGGGTGTTGGGCCAAAATGAATATCCCTCATTAAAATAGCGCCTCTCTTTTTGATTCGGTAACCTCCTATTCCTACAGGGTAAATCTGCGGAACAACGCCTGGCAAATAATTAAAAACTGAAGGTGTTAAAAGCGGGTAGCTACCATCGTCATTCAACAATTTCAAATACCTATAAGAGGAATCCAACGTCCCGGCATCGTCTCTATCAATAAATCTTGGGCCTTCAAAAATATTTTTTTTGTCATCTTCTTTATATTGTATAATATGACCATTAACATGGTGAGATAATTTTCGATTCCCGGGAACATATTCTGCCATGCGTAGGAAAGTATCCTTCTCCAATTCAAAAGGAATCTTTATCACCATAAATCGATCCTTATTATCGCCAGGGATAATAAAAGGCTCCTCCATTCTTATCACCATGTCAGGAATTCCAAGTTGCGATCCTTTTGGGAATTCAGGTGCTGATGGAATATGTGCAGGATCACCCTCATTGCAACCTTGATGGATCCATTCAGTAATCAATCGCTTTTCATCTGAAGTGAGATATCTTTCACCAATGTACCTTTGATAAGAAGTATCAGCAGGCCATGGAGGCATCAGTCCGGATTGAATAACCTTTAAAATTGTTTTTGCCTTTTTCGGGTATCTTCGTAAGTAACAAGACTAAATGGACCAGCTTCACCAGGTCTGTGACATGGGGTACAATTCTTATGAATGATTGGTGCAATCTCATTATTAAATGTTATGGATTTTTGAGTGGCTGAATTAGTACAACCGATAACAAGCAAAAAAAAACAACAAATAGTATTCCTGATCGGAATAAACGTTATAATTTTTGATATGCTTTTTTCTTCTTTCATAATTCAATAGAACAACCTATTGGTTCCGTTTTTGTAATTGCTGGATATTCGTTAGAAATCACTTTAGCAATGGCATCTTCAAGAAATTTTTTAGTTATTACTTGCCTTTTCTTGCCAGGAGCATAAGCCCAATCATCAATAGCTCCGGAATAAACTTTTTCTCCGGCATGATTGAGAAGTACTACTTCAGGAGTTACGGTCACTTCTAACAGTTGGGCAAAATTATTTCCAGTGTCTTGAAGGCAAATAATATCGAAATTATACTGTTTTTGAAAATCCCGTATTTGAACGGAACTATAATATGTTCCTGAAAAAATTGCATAAAATTGCACCTGGTTTCCTTCAAATTTACTTTTCATTTCAATAATTGGCTTTGTATAACTGATACATAAAGGACATTCAGGAGAAATGAAAACAAAAACTAATATTTTTTTATTATCACCTGTATCAAAAATAAAACCTTCTTGATCCAAAGTTTTGAGTCGTACTGATTTAAGTTCAGGTACCTGATAACTGTGGCAAGAGAATAGTACAAGAATTAACAAACCAAATAGAATTCTTTTCATCGTGCTAAACCATTGCATATGCAAAATTACTTATTTTGTTCAACTGATTTCAAAATTCTATTAAACTAAAACGAACTCATAGTACTACTTAACTCGAACCTTTATCAATAAATTCTATAGAAAAGGCTTTCACTAGCCGTAATTTCGGGAGACTGATCTTAAGCGATTTGATAGCCACAAAATTACCGAATGTATTTAAAAAATTCAAATCCCGCAAAATCAACTTAAAAATTCTGAAATTGCTAACCCGGAACTTGTAAAGATGAAACGTTAAAGAAAAAATGTAAAAATCCTCAATTAAATGACAACATTTTCCGAAATGCTCAATTTTTACATATCATCATGAAAATGAGTTAGTCTAGAAATATTAAAGATTGCCAGGTGAGTATTGGACTAGGAGAAAATAAAACCGACGAGAAATCTATATAGATTATTAAAATCAGTAGATTATTATAAAAAATCACCCCTTATAAATTTAAAAATCGGGCTATATCAGTATCAATATAACAAATTTTTACTTTGATAAAAATAGTTTTAGCGTTTGCGCGGAACTTTTCGAAAATACTTTCAATAAATAAATTCCTCCAGATAACGTGCCACATTCTACTGATACATCTCTGCTTTCATTTGCCTTCAAATTACCAGAAAAAATATTTCTAATTTTTCTACCGGCGTCATCAAAAAGAGAAATAGTGAATATGTCATTTACATTCGGGGTGAAAGTTAACAAGTAGTTGCCACTTCCTGTGTTTAAAACATGAATGTTTAGATCAGAATCAGAATCCACTAATGAAGATGCAATAGTTTCATAAACTTGAACAGTAAGAATTGCAATACAGCCGGAAGCGTCTGTAACTGTTACAGTATAAAATCCCCCTGTGATATTGGTCAAATCTTCGGTGATCATACCATTTGACCATTCATAATAATAGGGTGCAATGCCCCCCAAATGAACCACATTGACCGCTGCTATTAAGGAATCGGGAGATTCAATTATTGAAGAAGCTGTTTGTGTGCAATTATTTGCATCTGTTACCAAAACAGAATAATTTCCTCCAACTACCAGCAAAAGATCTTCCGAGATACTGCCATCCGACCACAAATAGGTATAAGGTTCGGTTCCTCCTGATATTGATAGGTCTATGCTGCCATCCATTGATGAAAAACAATTTGTAGAAACACTGGTTAATGCAAGTTCAATTTCATCAGGTTGATTTACTGCAAAAGAGGATATCAATTCACATTGATGAGCGTCTTTAACAGTTATGAAATAAGTGCCTTCAATTAAATTGTTAATATCTTCAGTAACCGCTCCATCAGACCATAAAAAAATCATAAGGGAATGTTCCTCCAGTAACATTCAAATCAATAGCACCATTACTATTTCCAAAACAATTTATGTTTACCCCTATGAAGGAAACGGCAATGCTTGAAGGTTCAGAGATAGAGTAAGATTGACTCATTGAACAACCATTGGCATCAAATATTATAACAGTATAGCTACCAGAGGAAAGTCCGCTTACATCTTCTGTGATTGCATTATTTGACCAATCAAATGTATAGGGTAATGCACCTCCATCCA
Source organism: Bacteroidota bacterium (assembly GCA_016722525.1). Classification (GTDB taxonomy): domain Bacteria; phylum Bacteroidota; class Bacteroidia; order AKYH767-A; family OLB10; genus JADKJB01. Next base: position 145,323 of record JADKJB010000034.1, on the reverse strand, counting down.
CTGTAATATCTATAAGCCCATCAGCAGCAGCATGGCAAGTAACATGCGCAACGGTGGCTAATACAGAAATACTGGAGGGTTCATATACAGTAACAGGAACAGATAAAGAACATAAATTAGTGTCACTCACGGTTAGTATATACGTACCTGCTGAAAGCCCGGAAGCCACTGGTGTATTCTGAACAGGTATGGAATTCCAAGAATAGCTATACAAATTTCCAAATACCGCTGTTGCACTGGCTGTACCATCAGTACCTCCATGACAAGTAGCAGGGGTTGAAGTAAATGAAAAAAATGGGGAGGGGACAAAAATGGAAAAGGAAAATGTTTGCTGGCCGTTTGAAGGACAATTATCGTCAACAACAGTAACAGTAATTGTTTTTGGGAGTAAATCTATGTCATCAAATCCGGGAGTCCAGCAAAACGTTCCGGTAGGTCTATTTCCAGGCAAAATAGTGAATTGGCCTCCGGGTATTCCATTATTGGTTGTCATGGTAACATTTTGACTTACATCGGCATCATTCGTAAAAACATCAAAACATATTGTTTGACCCGGACACACAGTTAAACTATAATTGTTGGTGCCATTAATTCCTGTAACAGTTGGAAGGTTATTAAAACAGGCTGTAGAATATATTTGTATATCTCTGATAACACTACCAATTAGTTGTCCATTTCTAAATTCTTTTACTAATACAGCGAGGATGCCAATTTGAATTTGGCTAGGGGTGAAATTTAAATCACCTGTTATTGGATCTAAAATAAATGGGGATGAGGAAGCAAGAGGATTTAGAGTGGTCGCAGGTGGCAGAAAGAGCACTTCAGTGGTTGCACTTGTTTTAGGTGCAATTAGTGAATAAGCTAATGAATCCCCATCAGGATCAAAAACTCCCTGATTAAAATTAAAATTTTGTCCTACGCAAACAAAGGCAATGGGATTGTTAGAAAAAGAGTGGGAATTATTTTGAGGTGCTAAAAGATTATTAAGTTTTGCTTCAACATATAGATTAGAACCACTGCTACATGGATTATCAACTGTAGTGATTGAACAATTACGGCAACAAATACTATAACTAAAAACCCAATCTGCACATAATGACGGCAAATTTACTATGGCTATATAGGTAAACTTTTTTATACCAGTAGTTATTCCATTATTACAAGTGGATACAGAAGAACTACAAGGAACTGATATTTCGTTTCCTGAACCCGGAACAACAACTGCTGTAACATTTAAATTATAACCACATGAGATGGAACGGTAATAAACAGTAATAACTGGCGGTTCATCAATGCCTGCGCAATCTCTGTAAAAAGAAACTTCAATTTCATATTGGTTACCACTTAAATTGCGGTAAGTAAGATCGGAACCTGCAGCATGAGTAGCTGATACCTGATGACTTTTAGAAAAAGAATGAACAAATAACATTAATGCCATCAAAAATAATACCCGTTGGATAACATTGAAAGAAAGTTTGAAGCACATGAAATACGCGTTTAACTGAAGATATTATAAAAATATCAGTTAAATTAGCAAAAAAACAAGTTTTATTGCGTCAAAGTGTCCATTTATTTGGTGAACTGCACAATTCCAGTGGCTAAGTAAACCTCATAAATAAAAATACTCAATTTTTAAATGGGTCTCTGGGAATCCAGCTGCGGGGTCCGGTAGAACTGACTAATGGCTTTGCCAGGGTGCTAATAACGCGGTTCGCGAATCGAAAATAGCAGGAAAGAGTATGCGGTTTAGCTCCGGTCGTACTTTTTATTTCCAATGCTGTTCTCCCAAAAAATAGTTGCTTTGATTTACAAGTAATAGCATCATTGATATAACTGTACAATATATTTTGATAAAGACTATATTCAGAATTCAAACTATAATCAATTCCAATGTAATGAGCTTCAAAATGTTTTTTATTCCATAATGCAGAAGTAAATGCAATTATTTCATTGTTGAGTATGAATGCTTTGATGTTGTAATTGTCACCAAAGGTTCTTTTTAAATTTACAAAATAAGCAGAGGAGGGTTTGACTAGTTTAACAGGTGCTTTTCGGATGACTTGTTCATTGAATGAAAACAAAGCACTTTCGGCATCAATAATTTCCTCTAAGGAAAGATCTCGTATGATAACATTTCCAAGTTTTGCTTTCACATTATTGGCCCGAAGCCTGTATTTTGAAGAAAGCGATGAAAGGTAATCTTCGAAATTACTCCATTGTGGTCGAATCTCGAAAATCATTTCCGGATCAGTGTTTAATAGAAAATAATCTTTCTTTAAAGCAGGTCCTGCAAGCTTATCTTCCTTTTCATAAAAATCCTTAACCATATAAGCAACTATTCGGGCGTTATTACCTAAGGACTCGTTTATTAATTTTTTAATACCTGATATACATTGAACAGCTTTAGAGTAGGCTTCATCATCAACAGCTCTGATTCCATGATCACCGCTTAACAGCAAGTTCCCACAAACCAACAGAAAAGAACTTTTTTCTCCTGAAGGACTAAAGAGAAGGTCATTAATTCTTGTAGAAATAGTTGCGGCTAGACCACCGTACTCTTCCAAATTCAAGATTCCACCCAAACCTGCATCAGACAAATTAATTACTTGAAAATACAAAATAGCTTTTACGGAATCATCATAGCTAAGAATAACATATCTTACTTTCATACCCGGCAAAGCACTTCTTTCAACAACGCTTAGATATTTTTTTGACAAAAATAAATCATCCATTTCGATGCAATTTTCCCATTTATCCAAAGGAACATCAGTAATTGAATCGAATACGTCAACACGACATTCATTGATATCGGAATAATAGTGAGAAGTTGATGCAGCTCCTTCTTGAAAGTTGAATTTAATAACTGATGAGAATGATGTCATTTCATGATGTAACAAAAAATTGAATTGATTGTTTTAATAGGTCTTTTCTACTAATTTCCAGATAGCATCAAATCCCTGATGTACGGAACAGGAGCTGAACCGTAGCTCAGAAATTTCTCATGAAATTGTTTTAGATCAAACGTGCTTGCTTGGTTTACTTTCAACTCTTCACGAAGATCATAAATTTCGGAATAGCCGGTAAAATAGCTACAAAGTTGAACCTGTGAAAGCTTCACACGTGTCCATTTACCTTGCGCTTCAGCATTCTGTTGGAATGCTTCATCAGTTAAAAACTTTATCGAAACTTTTTCAGGCCAATTCAATACATGAACTGAGTAATCAAGAATTGTATTACACACTGATCTTAAATGCCATTTATAATACATTAGCCACATTTCAGGTTCATCATTTCCATAACCAGCTTCGAGCATCATTCTTTCGGTATATACTGCCCAACCTTCTATCATAGCTCCGTTCCCTAAAATACTTTTTATAAGACTTGGTGACTGATTGGCATAAACCAGTTGTGTATAATGGCCGGGGATAGCTTCGTGAATATTTAAAATTTGCAAAATATAATGATTATATTCTTTGAGGTAACTTTCAGCTCTTTCAGGAGTATATCCAGATAACGGTGAAACATTGTAATAGGTATTTGCTTTCACATCATATGGACCAGGAGCAGAAATAGAAGCTCCAGCCCCGCTACCTTCCATATAGGCAGGGGTTTTTCTTACAACCAGCGGTTTTGAGGGATCTATATAAATCAAATTTTTATCATTTACGAATTTTACCAATTCAGGCAATTGCTTTTCTATTGCATATAAAAACGAATCCCGATGAACATGGGTTTCAGATACTTTATCAATCAGCATACGAATCATTACCCTGTCCTCATCAGGCATTGGCATTGAACCTAAATATTTAGACCATAACTTTCGTGATAAAACAGCCATCTGAGTATGCAACTCTGCCTTCCTTGATATAGCTTTTTCATAAATTTCATCAGCAGAATATCGTGAACGAATATCGTATTGGAATTTTTTAGAATACAATTCTTTTCCAATACGGAAACTTTTTGAATTATCGATAGTCATATTCACCAACAACCCTTTAAGAAACTCTATGTAACTGCTAATGCTTTCGCGAACAAGATCAAGACGCTCATTTAATAATTTTTTTTCGTCAATACTTAAACGGGATTTGGCGATTGAATCTGGTACAAGAGTTTTAAATACTTCTAATGAACCCTCATTTTGAAGAATTGCAAGATTCGTATGTTCTATTACCGGATTTTTAATATTTGTCATTGCAGCCTTGAAGTATTCATCTGATTTGATCAGGCGTTTTGAAATAATTCGTAATCTTTCATCCAAAGTGGTAAATGAAGCGTTTAGAATTTCAGCAAATTCCCCTCCAAGATTATAGTAAGCAGGATTCCATTCATAATCTCTGAACTCATCTATGTACCATCTATCCGATTCTATTCGATCACGCATCATGAAAAAATCGGTTTTAGCGTTTACTGACAATTTACTTACATCCAACTTGTTAAGGCTATCATTTAAAAAATTCAAAGTGCGTCTGCAAAAATCGAAGTATTTCTGACTAGGTACTGATAAAAGGGAGTCATTTTTATGAAATCCCGAATATATAGCCTCCACAGGGTGTAATTTCCAATAATTACTGATAAAAACTTCTTTGAATTTGTCCAGTCTCTGATCTTCATTTACTATTGGAGATCCATTTAACCAAAAAGCACTTAATGCCAAAAATAAAGTCTGAACCAGGAACCACTTTTTAATATAATGTGTTATTTGCATGATTTTTCGCAGATTTGTGTTTTGTAAGAATACAAAAGAAAGAAATCCATTTGATATGAAGTTTAAAATCTGTTTGATATTTGTTTTCATTTACTCAAATCTAGTATCAGGGCAGCCTTTCAACTACCCTGATTCAAGAAAAAGCGAGCAAAGGGACAGTTACCATGGTACAATAGTTGAAGATCCTTATAGATGGCTGGAAGACGACCATTCTGCAGAAACGGCTGAGTGGGTTCAAAATCAGAACACTGTCACTTTTAACTATTTGAAGGGAATCTCTTTTCGGGATAAACTGAAAACACGACTTACATCTTTGTGGAATTATCCCAGACAATCAGCTCCTAACTTTCAAAGTGGGTATTATTATTACAACAAGAATAATGGCAAGCAAAACCAAAGCGTACTATACAGACGCAAAGGAATCAAGGGATTAGAAGAACTTGTGTTGGATCCGAATTTTATGTCTGAGGATGGAACTACTTCAATAAAATTATATAAAGTATCCAATGATGGAAAATACGCTGCCTATGGTATTTCCAAGGCTGGATCTGACTGGACTACTATCAAAGTGATGGAAAGTGCTACAGGACGCGAATTATCAGAAACATTGAATTGGGTAAAGTTTTCAGGAATTGAATGGGAGGGAAATGGATTCTATTACAGTCGTTATGATGAACCATCAAAAGAAATTGCTTTTTCGGGTAAAAACGAATTTCATAAAATATTCTATCATACAGTAGGCACTCCTCAATCAAAAGATCAGTTAATTTATGAGGACAGTAAAAATTCTTTACGAAATTTTAGTGCTTCAGTAAGTTCCGATGAGAGTTTTTTATTCATTGCGTCAACACAATCTACATCAGGAAACGATCTCATTGTTAGAAAAACGGGAGATCGAATAAATGAATTTAAAAGAATTGCGGACGGATTTAAATCAACTTGGAGAGTTATTGATAATACAGGAAGTAAAATACTACTTCTCACCAATGAGAATGCTCCCAGAAACAAAATAGTTGACTATGATTTTGAGTCCGGAAGGTTGCAAACTATTATTGCTGAACAAAATGAAGTATTGCTGAATGTAATCAGAAGTAATAATTATCTTGTCTGCAATTTTATGAAAGATGCAAGCAGTCGCTTAATTGTGTATTCTCTTAAAGGAGAATTTGAAAAAGAAATCAAACTTCCTACCTATTGCACCGTTAGTGATTTGAATGGCGATAAAAAAGACAGTCTTTTGTTTTTTGCAGTTAGTTCATTCACATTCCCTGAAACAATTTATAAATATAGTTTTATTTCAGGTGTTCAATCAAGTTACTTCACTCCAATGGTTGATTTTAATGTCAACGAATATGAAACTCAGCAGGTTTTCTATCAAAGTAAAGATGGCACCAAAATACCGATGTTTATAGTAATGAAAAAAGGTAGGATAAAAGATGGAACCAATCCTCTTTTGCTATTTGGATATGGTGGCTTTAATATCAGTAAAACACCTGAATTCATTACTGAACGAATGGTATTTCTTGAAAATGGTGGAATTTTTGCCTTGCCTAATATAAGGGGTGGTGGTGAGTATGGTGAAGAGTGGCATAAGGCCGGAACTAAAACTCAAAAACAAAATGTATTTGATGATTTCATTTCAGCGGCTGAATTCCTTATTAAGGAAAAATATACAGCAGCTTCGCGACTGGCAATTGGAGGAAGATCGAACGGAGGATTATTAGTTGGGGCAGTAATGACACAACGACCTGATTTATTCAAAGTGGCTCTTCCAGCAGTTGGAGTCATGGATATGCTTCGTTTTCATAAATTCACAATTGGTTGGGCATGGACCGGTGATTTTGGTTCCAGTGAAGATATAGAACAATTTAAAGCGCTTTACTCCTACTCCCCTCTTCACAACATTCGAAAAGCTATTCACTACCCTGCTACCTTAGTTACCACAGCAGATCATGATGACCGTGTTGTCCCTGCTCATTCTTTTAAGTTTATTTCAACACTACAAGAGAATAACTCCGGTAGTAACCCTGTTATGATAAGGATAGATGTTAATGCAGGTCATGGTTCCGGAAAGCCTGTTTCCAAACAGATAGAAGAACAAACTGACGTTTTTTCATTTCTGATGTACAATCTGGAAATGAAAGTCATTTACTAATTCATTTCACTTATATTTCTTTTTTAAAATAGAAGTGATTTCATAAACGGCAGGACAGACGGCACTGTTTTTTATAATAAGTTCCCATGACTTTCGAATTGGAAGAGTAGCAGTGTGCGGATAGCTTTTACAAGCAAAAGGCCGATGTTCATAAACACTACACTTATTATCGGCAAGTAAAAACGGACAGGGTGTTGATTTCAGCACATAATCTCCTTCATTATCCAAATACAGGAATTGGTTCGTAAATTCTGCCGGCCTCATTTTAAAATGCGTCGATAACCGTGTGATATCTCGCTCCTTGAAAACAGGGCTGATTGTTTTACAGCAATTTGCACAGTCAAGACAATTTATCTTACTAAACACCAATTCATCCAGAAGCTGTACCTCCTGATCAATATCAGATGGAGGTCTTTTTTTTAGCCTATTAAAAAATTTCCTGTTTTCTAACTCAAACTTCTTATTGTTTTTATTGATTTCTGAGGGACTTATCATCACGTGAAGAAACCAAAAATTCATCAATTTGAAAATAAATCACAAAATTCTGTAACATAAATGCTACTCGGTGCATCTTAATCAATGTTAAACAACTGAATTTTATTACCCCTAAAAAAATAATTATGCTGATTTTCAATATATTAACAATTTTATTAGTACTATGTATTGCATGGTACTATTTATTAACCATATCTTTGCATCGTCAGGTACTATAAAAACTAAAACATTACTAATAAATCAATAAAATGAAAACTATCAAAAATTTAACCGGTCTTCTATTGTTCTTCTTTGTTATAAGCATTGCAAAAAGTGCTGTAACTTTTCCAGGACTCATTCAAACCGACACTAAAAATTCAGCTCAAGGCTACATCTACCCAGTTAGAGCCATATTTTTTCAAGGCACCCTGATGCCAATAGTAGATCTTCCTTTAGTAGAAATCAAAGCGACTCGGCCGGGATCAATCATTGCAAGTGGATCTATACAAAATGGAGAATTTTTAATTTGTGTTGATTTGCCCTTGGTTGAAATAATAGGCAATCGCAAAAAGACTTTAAATGCAGCAACATTTGTTAGAAATGACGAAAGAATTGTAACAGTAAATCTTCCTCAAATAGAAATCGTTTCCGATTTCCCAATCAACAATTTAGTAAAAGTAAATGTATCTGGTTCCTCAAATATTATCGTTATCAATTTAATGCAAATCAATATCGTTGATCATCATCTCCAGAGTGGTAAATCAAAACAAAGTATTAGCTATCAAGTGAACGTTTATGCTCCTAACATCTCTAAAGTTAACTCTGATTCAGATTTTAATGTAAAAAAAGCGAATACAGACAGGGTCAACTCATTTGTTAACGAAAATTCTGCAAAGTTTTATGTAACTCTTAAAAAAATTGGAATAGGTGAAGAAGGAACCGACAAGAGTGAAATTGTTAGCCAAGCAAAAATTCATTCATCTTTGTTTGTTAATACAACTTTAACAAGCATGATTATTCGGTAATCCATTCTATTTGACTTTAATTCCAGATTCAGAAGCAATGTTAGCAATCAATTTTAAAAAAACTCTTTCCAAAATCTGATCGGGCTCAAATTCATCCCTTGCTACTAATTCATTGATATACTCCTGTCGGGTTTGTGGCAGGAGTTTTTTAATTTCATTTACAATTTGATTTCGAGATTCTTTTTTTTGCAATATTTTTTCATACAATTGGTTCACATTTATTTTCTTCAGGCTATCAGCCAAAAATGTAAAATCTGATTTCAATAAATCAGATGTATACGCATTATCAGCATCAATCAGATCCCAAGATTTTATAGTTTCAAGATAAACTTCGGAGGTTCTGTAAAAAAGCCGACTTTCAAAAGCAACAGGATTGGATGACCATGCTTTTTGATCACAAACACTTAATGCTATAAAAGCATCCTGGCCAAGCTTTGTGTGTGGAACAAGTTGATTATTCAACTTTTTGGAAAGTGAAATTAATTTTTCGGTTGCAGGCACGGCTTTTATCAGAGGCTCATTTTTAGAAACCCAAACTGACTGAAAGGGATGACCAGATAGCCTGCCAATTTGTTGCCATCCATCTGTTTCACGTGTTTTTTTTTCACGTAAACAATAAACGGGTACCAATTCAATATCCTTTTCTAACATTGAATTAACCACACTCCTATAGTCATTTGTTCCAGTATTGACATTACCATTTCCAACAAGGAATACTATTTTTGTTGTTATTTTTGATTTGGACCAATTCATTTCAAAAGCAGCCTTTTCGAGCGCATTACTAACAAACTGATCACCTTTTTCCACTTCTGGCTTCAACTTCCACAAATCAGCAGCCATTTGATCAAAATTATTGGTTAACCGGCTTAAAATTTTCACGTAAGCTGCACTTTTCCCGAAACTTGGTCTGGAAAACCCTATTACTCCAATGCGTAAATTTTGTTTAGGTTGAAAGCTATTAACTTGATTAACAATGTTCCAAATGTTTTCCCGAAAATTGTCAATAAGCCCATTCGTGCTTCCGCTAAGGTCCAGACAAAACACAATGTCGAAATCCTGCGGAGCACTAATTGCGGGATTTTGTGCGTGTACTTTTGAAGAAATGCCAGATAAGTGAACAAACAACAGCAAGGTGAAAAACCGTCTTCGCAAGCCATAAAAACTACTTAGTAGCTGTATCACAATATTATAGAAGATAATAAATGGGATTATAACGTGTAAAGTTAAAGACGTTTATTTTAAAAAAGGGTCAATTTTTATGCCATTCCCAATATCATTCTCAATTTAAGTCTTTTTTAGCCTTAAATTAAGGGAAAAGACTTAATTTTGAAACCCGTTTTCATTCAGAACTATTTTAATAAATGGATCCATTTGTTGTATCAGCCAGAAAATACAGACCAGCAACTTTTAATTCAGTTGTAGGCCAGATTTCAATCACCACAACACTCAAAAATGCTATTAAAAGCAAGCATCTTGCACAGGCTTTTCTATTTTGTGGTCCAAGAGGTGTAGGTAAAACAACTTGTGCAAGAATTCTCGCCAAGACAATAAATTGCACGAATCTGTCTGCTGATACTGAAGGTTGTAACAAATGTGAATCATGTGTTTCGTTTAATAGCGGTCAAAGCATGAATATTTTTGAGTTAGATGCAGCTTCGAACAATTCCGTTGATGATATGCGAACTTTGGTTGACCAAGTACGTTATCCCCCTCAATCGGGTAATTATAAAATTTATATTATTGATGAGGTTCATATGCTTACCACTCAGGCTTTCAATGCTTTTCTAAAAACATTGGAAGAACCTCCGTCTTATGCGATTTTTATACTCGCTACTACTGAGAAACACAAAATAATACCTACAATACTTTCCAGATGTCAGATTTTTGACTTCAACAGAATCACCATTGATGACATTGCCAAGCATTTGCATTGGATAGCAGAGAGTGAGAATGTACTTGCTGAAGCTGAAGCGCTGCACCTCATCGCTCAAAAAGCAGATGGCGCTTTGCGCGATGCTTTATCAATATTTGATCAAATAGTGAGCTTTGCCGGCAACAATGTTACCTATAAACATGTGATCGACAACTTGAACATTCTTGATTACGAATATTATTTTAAGATTACAGATTATCTTTTTACCGGTGACTTCCCTTCCACTTTGCTATTATTAAATGAAATTATCAATGCAGGATTCGATGTGCATCATTTTATAAGCGGGCTCAATAGTCATTTCAGAGATTTATTGGTTTGCAAAGATCCTTCAACGGTACAGTTATTAGAAGTCAGCGGAAAAGCTAAAGAAAAATACAGGGCTCAAGCACAACAATGTCATGCTGAGATCTTATTTCGTTTCCTTGAAATCGGCAACAAGTGTGACATTGAATTTAAAGCCTCTCAAAATCAAAGATTACATGTAGAATTGGCAGTGCTTCAAATGTGTGCTATGCACAAAGGCGCTTTCAGCAGCTACACCGGGAATGCCAATTTCACAGTTGCAGAGACAGAAAAAAAAAAATTAATGATTCAGAATTGCATGTTAAGCCTTTAGCAACTGACGTCACAAAAAAGATTTAAATATTCAGCAATCAGAATTAAAAAAAGATTCCATTTCAATTGATGAAAATTTATTTATTCCACCATCAAATCCGATACCTGTTGAATCTCCTATTCTCCTGAATCAAAAAACAATACCTCCTGCAAAAACAGCTACCAGGAGTCGTACTTCAGGATCAGCTACAATATCTATTTCCGGCAAGTTAAATCCACCTAAAAGCAATGCTAATGCTGATGACTCTTCTGAATCAAAATTCGTGGAACCAGTTTTAGACAATCCTTTTTCTGAATCAGAAATGATTGCTACACTCAAAGAATTTGCTAAAAAAGTTTTGAGTGAAGGCAGAAGACAATTTGCTGCTTGTCTCAACAAACATCCTGCTATGCTGATTGATAGTTACATTATTGAAATTCCTGTAGATAATCCTATTCAATCAAATGACATACAAGAAAATAAAATAGAATTGCTGATGTGGCTGAAAAGTCAGCTAAAAAACACAAAAATTGAAATACGTCCAAGAGTAGTTGCTGAGAATGAACTAAAAGAAACCGCTTATACACCTGCAGAGAAATTCAGCAAAATGGCTGAAAAAAATCCTGATCTGAATCAATTGCGACAGCAATTTGATCTGGAACTCGACTTCTAAAATTTACATTACAAAATCATTAATTTCTCAAAATAAATTTACAATACAATAAAATAACAATGGAAGGACAAAAAATCACCAATAACAATGGAAAATTAAATGTTCCAGATCAACCAATCATACCGTTTATTGAAGGCGATGGCACCGGTCCTGATATCTGGGCCTCTTCAGTTCGTGTCATTGATGCAGCAGTTGAAAAAGCATATAATGGAAAAAGAAGATCGTTTGGAAAGAAGTACTTGCCGGTGAAAAAGCTTTTAAAGCAACCGGGAATTGGTTACCCGATGAAACACTTGATATTATTCGCGAGCATCTGATTGCTATTAAAGGCCCATTGACAACGCCAGTAGGTGGAGGTATACGATCATTGAATGTTGCATTACGGCAAATTCTTGACTTGTATGTTTGTCTGCGTCCTGTTAGATGGTTTGAAGGTGTTCCTTCTCCGGTAAAACATCCTGAAAAAACAGACATGGTAATTTTTAGAGAAAATACGGAAGATATATATGCCGGCATAGAATACATGGCCGGCACTCCAGAGGTAAAGAAGGTGATCGATTTTCTTCAGAATGAGATGAAAGTCAATAAAATTCGTTTTCCAGAAACTTCCTCAATTGGAATCAAACCAGTTTCAAAAGAAGGATCAGAACGTTTGATAAAGGCAGCTATTGAATATGCTATTAAGCATAAAAAGCCCTCTTTAACCCTTGTTCATAAAGGAAACATTATGAAGTTTACTGAAGGTGGATTCAAAAATTGGGGGTATGAATTAGCAGAACGCGAGTTTGGTCAGCAAACTTACACCTGGCAGCAATATGATAAAACTGTTGAGTTAAAAGGAAAAGAAATTGCTGAAGCAGAAATGAAAGCTGCTATATCTTCCGGTAACTTATTGATTAAAGCTTCTATTGCAGATGCTTTTCTTCACCAAATTCTTTTAAGACCTGATGAATACTCGGTAATTGCTACTTTGAATCTTAATGGCGATTATATTTCGGATGCACTAGCCGCTTGCGTAGGCGGAATTGGTATCGCTCCTGGTGCAAACATTAATTATATTACCGGACATGCTATTTTTGAAGCTACACATGGAACGGCTCCAAAATATGCAGGTTTGGATAAAGTCAACCCGGGTTCAGTAATTCTCTCCGGAGCAATGATGCTGGAGCATCTGGGCTGGCTGGAAGCAGCAGATCTCATTTACAAAGGCGTTGAAAGAGCCATCGCTGGCAAACGAGTAACCTATGATTTTCATCGTTTGATGGAAGGAGCAACATTGTTGAAATGCAGCGAATTTGGAGTTGAAATTATCAAAAATATGGAGCCCGTGACTGCCTAATTTTGAAAATTCGATATTTCTGATTAAGTTTACTTCGGGGAAGTTGATTAATCTGCTGAAATTAATGGCGCTACTTTTTTAAAGTATTGCCAATGAAGTTTTAAATTCACTTATAAAAAAGTTCATGCATGCCTCTGTTGGGTAGTATTATAAAAAAAGGAATTGAACTTCGCCAAAAAATTCATTTTGAGCGCTACACACCTGAGCAACATCAAAAAAATGTTTTGCGCCAGCTATTGCGTAAATCCCAATTCACACTTTTTGGCCAGACGTACAAATTCTCCAAAATAATTGCAAGCCCTCAATTCATTAACAAGTTTCGCTTAACTGTTCCTTTTCACGATTACAATTCTATTTTTTCAAAATGGTGGAACAAATCACTTCACAATGAAGAAGATGTTTGCTGGCCCGGACAAGTAAAATACTTTGCTCTTAGTTCAGGAACATCCGATTCATCCAGTAAACATATTCCTGTAACAAGGGATATGATTAAATCGATTCAGAAAGTCAGTATTCGACAAATACTTTCATTAGCGAAATATGATTTGCCGGAATCGCTTTTTGAAAAAGGCATACTCATGCTTGGAGGAAGTACCCATTTACATCAAAAAGGAAGTTATTTCGAAGGAGATCTTAGTGGAATAACAACCAGTAACCTTCCGTTTTGGTTTCAGCATTTTTATAAACCAGGAAGGAAGATTGCTAAAGAAAGTGACTGGAATGCCAAGTTAAGCGAAATAACGGAAAAGGCCAATGAATGGGATATAGGTATCATCGTTGGAGTTCCGGCATGGGTTCAATTACTAATTGAAAAGGTGATTGCAAAGTATAAATTAAAAACAATTCATGATATCTGGCCTAACTTATCAATTTATGTACACGGTGGGGTTTCTTTTGAGCCTTATCGAAAAAGTTTTGAGTCGCTATTGTCAAAACCATTGATTTATATAGAAACCTATCTTGCTTCTGAAGGATTCATTGCTTTTCAAGATGATCCTCATAACAAGAGCATGAAACTTATTATCAACAATGGAATATTTTTTGAATTTGTACCCTTTAATGACAATTATTTCAATAGTGAAGGTGAAATAATAGGAAAACCAAAAACCTGCCTGATTCATGAAGTTGAAGATGGCCAGGATTATGCTATCATGCTTTCTACTAATGCCGGAGCATGGCGCTATCTTATTGGAGATGTTGTAAGATTTACAAATAAAGAAAAGTGTGAAATTATTATTGTAGGAAGAACTAAACATTATTTAAGTCTATGTGGCGAACACCTTTCAATAGATAATATGAATAAAGCTATTGAAATGTTAAGTGAAGAAATGGACATCCGAATTAATGAGTTCACTGTTTCAGGAATTCCATCTGGTAGTTTATTTGCTCATAAATGGTTTATTGGTACAGACGATCCAGTTGATGCAAACCATTTGATGGAAATTTTTAGATGAAAAATTGAAAATCCTGAATGATGATTATCGTGTTGAAAGAATGTCGGCGCTCAACAACATATTTGTTGAAGTGGTACCTTCTGCTGTTTTTACAACTGGATGAAAGTAAATAACAAAGTTGGAGCCCAAAATAAATTCCCCAGAGTGATGAAAAATGCCCAGTTTTCAAAATGGGAAGATTTCGTTGAAAAGGAGCGGTCCATTGCAAGTACTTAATTGAATTTCTTTTAGGCATCTGGATTTTTTTTTAATATTTTTGACATTCGGTGAAAATATTTTTCAAAAACGAAAATTCTATAAAATAAATTATGCTGGAACCAATTATCAGCGGATTGTTGCTGGGAAGTGTGCTTGCACTGCTGGTTGGACCTGTTTTTTTCATGATTATTAACACCAGTATTAAAAAAGGTTTTCTACCAGCTAGCATGTTGGCGTTTGGAGTTTTATTAAGTGATAGTTTTTTTGTGATACTTACTTATTATGGGAGCTCACTTCTTTTTTATATGAGAGCGTACGACCAGGTTATCGGTATTTCCGGAGGATTGTTAATTCTCAGTTTTGGTGTATTTACTTTTTTTAAGAAAGCTACTGTTTCAGCAGATGCATTAGAAGTTATTGATGACTCTAAAACCAGAGCTATTGATATTGTCAAAGGCTTTACAATGAATACCTTAAACCCATCAGCGTTGCTTTTCTGGCTGGGAGTTGCAGGAACTATTTCTGTAAAAGAACATTTTACAGGTTTATATGCCTTACTTTTCTATGGATCAACTTTGGGGATGGTATTTGGAACTGATCTACTTAAAGCATGGGTTTCAACAAGACTGAAGGGTATCATTACAGGGAACTTCCTCGTTTGGATGAATCGTATTTCGGGCCTGGCTTTGGCTGCATACGGTGTTTTTATGATTGTAAAAATTTTCTCACCAGCTTCCTGATGCGTATATTTGCAGAAGTATTACGGGATGTTAGCTCAGTTGGTTCAGAGCACTGCCTCGACAAGGCAGGGGTCACTGGTTCGAGCCCAGTACGTCCCACAAATAAAAGATTTAGATTTAATTGAAAAGGATAGGCCGGACTTCGGAGAGCAAAAGAAATATTACACTTAATTAAAAAAATTGTTTCGAAAGTAAATTACTCAACACCAGTTTCTTATTTTATCTCAACTCCCTTTTCAATTTTTCTTTCAAGTTTAAATTTTTCCAGAGTTTTCATTTTCAATACCAGAAAAACATCTTTACTTCCTTGTGATGAATAAAATGTTTTCTCTCCATAATTCAATGTACCTTTTCCATTCTTCCAATCTAAGGCCATTAAAGTATAGAATCCATCTTTATTTTTTAAGCTACCAAAAACCAGATATTTACTTCCTCCCTTATCAAAACTAACAGTGACTCTGTTACCATCAACAACATCTTTGATTACACAAGGTGTTCCCGCTTTAATAATCACCTCTTCAATAACTGCATCTTTCAATATATTTAATTCACCGTTGGTTGTTTCTTTCTTGTCCTGATTTTCTCCTCTTCTCAAAACAAGAGTATTGCTGGTATAAAACTGGATGGATTTAAGTTCATCCAAGTTAAGTTTATTTTGTTCTCTGAGCTGCTGCGTAAAAGGAACCATGGAAGGTGAGCATGCTATAAACAACAATGACAATAAAGTCATGAATAAGAAGGAACTGTTTAGTTTCATGGTTTTTTGAGGTTATGCCGTTCCTACTCAATAACTGTTCCAAAATAAATAAACAAAGCTGAAAAGAGTATTATTCCATATTAATTTCTTTTTTTATATTGCAGGAATAAATAAACAACGGCTCAGGATTTTGAAGTTTGTGTACAATTTCTTTTTTAAACTCTTTGGTTGGAAAACTGTAGGGGCAGTATCTCCGGATTTGAAAAAATTTGTCATGATTATTGCTCCACATACCAGTAACTGGGACTTTTTTCTCGGATTAGCTTCACGAAGTGTACTTGGTCTTGAAACCAAATATGTTGCAAAAAAGGAACTTTTTCGTTTTCCGTTCGGGTGGATCTTTAAGAATCTGGGTGGTTATCCTGTTGATAGATCTAAAAGCAACAATTTTGTTGATGCCGTTGTAGAAGTTTTCAAAACAGAACCTGAATTTTCAATATGCATCACTCCTGAAGGAACACGAAGTTATGCACCCGTTTGGAAAACCGGATTTTATTATATTGCACAAAAAGCAGGTATTCCGATTGTGATGGTTGCATTTAATTATGCAACAAAAGAAGTTGTTGTTGAGCCTCCTTTTTATTTATCAGGTGATATTGAAAAAGATTTTGAATTTATGAAAAACTATTACAGAAAAGTACCAGGGAGAAACCCCAAAAAAGGCGTGATTTAAGATTCTTTAAAAAACAATTCTTGAAAATTTACTAAATAAACTTTTTCTGATGCCCTGGTTATAGCGGTATACAACCACCGTAAATATCCAACATCAATCATTTCATCGGTAAGATAACCCTGATCCACAAAAACATGCTTCCATTGACCTCCTTGTGCTTTATGACAAGTTACTGCATAGGCGAATTTAATTTGCAAAGCCTGAAAATAGGGATCTTTAGAAACTAATGCCATTTTTGCTGTTCTGCTGGTTGCCTCTGGATAGGATTCTGAAACTTGCCGAAACAACTCAGCAGATTGGTCCTTGGTAAGCGCCGGAGCTTCAGTATACAAACAATCCAGAATAACTTTTACTTCAAAGGCTGGATGATCGGGATAATCAACCATCTGTACAAAAATATCAGCAAACCGAAAGCCAAATTTTTCTTCCAAACGGTGAACCCTTGTAATTTTCAGAGTATCCCCGTTGGCAATAAATCCCGCCTCTGATTTTTCTTCAAGCCAGAAATAATTATTTTTAACACACATCAGATAATCACCAGCACATATTTCATCTTCAAAATACAAACCACTGTACCGTATTTGCTTATTGTAATTATTTGCAGATCTATTAGATCTGCAAACCACGACTACCCCTTCCGGGCCAAGAGAACTGTAATCAGTTGCAAGCTTCTCACCCAACTCATAACCATTTACTTTTTCGAAATCAGTAAATTGACTATCAAATTGGATGTTCTTCCCACCAATTCTTATTTCATTTCTCAAATCAGTAGCATTTTTCAGTATACCGGAGTCCTTTTCTTGCCTCACCACTTCAGTAAGTTCAAAATGGCCCGCCCTACGTCCATAAACACGTGTTAAATGTTTAATATCCAATGCCGGACTTTCTATTTGACCAACCGGTGGAAGTTGCGCATTATCGCCTACGAGCAACAAACGACAATTTTCACCTGCAGAAACAAAATCAATCAGGTCCTGCAATAGATTTTGACCACCAAAAAAACTTTCCTGCATGCCAGATTTATCAGAAATCATAGAAGCCTCATCTACAATGAATAAGGTATTTGTGTGGGTATTTGGTGCTAAAGAATAGCTAAAACCAGTCCCCTCATTTTGTTTTGGTCGATAAATTTTTCTGTGAATAGTGAATGCTTGTCGCTTGGAATAGGTTGCCATCACCTTTGCAGCTCTTCCGGTGGGTGCCATCAAAACAGTTTTGACTCCAAACTTCGGCAATGTCTTTACTAAAGCACTGATAATAGTTGTTTTACCAGTTCCAGCATAACCTTTTAGCAAATAGGTATCACCTGTTGCGCTTTTTGCAACAAAATTGGCAATGCGTTTTAGTGCCTCTTCCTGTCCCGAGGTTGGATCATGTGAAAAATTTGCTAAAAAGCCCGAGAAAATACGGGATGTGTCAAGTGGAATCATATATCTGTCAAATTAAAGTTAAAACTGGAACCTATGAAGGAATCAAACTAAGTTTTTGATAAAAAAATGTAGCTTTGTCTTCTATATCTAAATCATAAATACCGGCTATGAAGATAGTTATTATTGTGCTTTTAGTTACTACTATTATTTTGTTCTGCTTGATTTAAAATAGCAACCATGAAGCATTCAAATTCAACAAAGAAAAAAACAAAAATTTATACTGTTCGGCCACGCTTCAAAAATATAAAGTCTGGTGAATTTACATTTATAAATTTCGTAAGTGTTACTATTTTAAAATTCAATTCCTTAATCAATTTTGTAAAAATCAGATCCTTACAACAGTTAAAACAAATTAATTTCTAAGAAAAAACCTCTTTTGTGAGCAAAGGAACTATCAAAATACGGAAGTCAAAATTTATATAATCAAGGAATCTATGCAGAATGAATTAAAAACTACTGTTCCATTTTTTTCAAGATGCTCAATTAATATCTATGGCAAGTGAACGTGAAAAAGAGAAAACAAAAATTAAAAATTTTGAAGGGCAAAACATCCCTACCTTTGAAAAAAATAAAATCATAAAGTTAGGTTCTGTGACCTAATATTCAGATGCTGGAAACCGGAAATAAAATACAAAACATACACACTTTAATTGACGAATCCTATCAGAGCGATCGCCCTGAAGTTTACGATTTGTTTATATATGCCTGTGAAAATGAATTGTCGTGCGCAGTTGCAATTAGAAATTCAAAACAATTCATTGCAATGGAATCATGGAAAATTATTGCGAGTAACCTTGACTATGAAGACGCATTACTGGAAGCAAGAACACAATCTGTTATTCTAAAAACATCCAATTTCCGAAGGGTAATTTGCTGTTCAGGTTTTCGGAATTCAACATTAATACCAAATCCACTTTACGATCCTTCATCATCAGAAGATCAACTTAAGTTTTCACACAAAGTCAACTTTGATGATGAAATTATGACCGATGAATTAAGACAAGTAGAAGCAAAAAACGTTTATTCTCTTCCTACATCGTTATATTCCTCTATTACGCATTGGTTTCCAAATGCTGAAATTCATCATTCCTCCACTTCGTTAATTGAATATTTGCTTTCAGTTAATAGAAATTCCAAGGAGGAAAAAATGACTATCAACACTCACAATCAATTTATAGAAATAGTAGTTACACGAGGAAAAGAAATTCTTCTGTATAATAGTTATGATTTTGAATCACCTGAAGAAATGGTATATTATATTCTTTTTGTCTGTGAGCAACTTCATTTGAATCCTGAAATTGTGGATGTTAGTTTTTGTGGTGAAATTGAGGCCTCCGATGCGGCATACGTGTTAACTAATAAATATATCAGAAACACACAATTTGCAGAAAGACCTGAACACTACGCTTACAGTTCAGTATTTAATTCCATTCCTACACACTATCATTTCAATTTATTCAGCCAGTTAGTTTGCGCATCATAAGCGGAAAATACAAAGGTAGAGTTCTTAATCCACCAGGCAATTTACCTGTAAGGCCCACCACGGATTTTGCAAAAACCGGTTTGTTTAATATTTTAGAAAGCAGGTTTGATTTTAGTGAATTGAACTGTCTTGATTTATTTTCTGGAACTGGAAATATTAGTCTTGAATTCATTTCAAGGGGGAGCCAATCGGTAACGGCTGTTGATCTGGATTTTGGATGTATTCAGTTTATAAAAGAAATGGGTAAAAAACTTGACATTAAGAATCTCAATCCTTTACGTTCCGATTGCTTGAAATATATTGAAGAAACAAAGCATTTTTTTGATATAATTTTTGCAGATCCTCCTTTTGAAGTGGCAGTGAGAGATGAAATTCATGCTATTGTTATGAAGCGGAAATTACTGAACAGTGATGGTTTCCTTATATTAGAGCATGAATCTAAACAAAACTATCAACATCTTTCTGGATTTAATTTTAGCAGACAATACGGTAATGTTACTTTCAGTTTTTTTAGTAATTTAGAGCAAATCCATCAACCATGATACGAATAGCAGTATTTCCAGGATCATTTGATCCCATCACAATGGGACATGTAGACATTGTAAACAGGGGGTTAAAAATTTTCGACCGAATTATTATTGGAATCGGAAATAATGCCGAAAAAAAATATATGTTTCCTCTTGAGAAGAGAGAAGCATGGCTTAAAAAAACCTTCAACCATGAGGCTCGTGTTGAAGTAAAAACTTACAATGGCCTTACAGTTGATTTTTGTAAAAAAATGAATTCTGCATTTATTTTAAGAGGATTAAGAAATGCCGCTGATTTTGAATTTGAAAAAGCGATTGCACACATGAATTCAGGAATAGCACCCGAAATTGAATCAATTTTTGTTTTATCAGAATTAAAATATGGTGCATTATCTTCTTCTATTATCAGAGACATTATTCGTAACGGTGGAAACGCCTCGCAATTTCTACCTGATGCAGTTCAACCTGACACACTTTAGGACTTTGGCATCATGCCTCCTTTTAAAAAATATGCAGCTAAACCACTCACTGGTTTTTGAATAATGTTACCAATCTGAACATTTTTTTCATTAGCTACTGCTTGAAGGATTTCCCGAAAATGCCATGCAATTGAACCTACAAAATGAACAGGGACTTTTTTGCTTTCAGAATAACTTAAAACATTTGTTTCAAAAAATTCATTCATTCCACTATAAACTAATTTCTTTATAAAAGGGTGCTCCTGATTATCTGATAAAAACCTGGCAAAAGATGCAAGAAAAACATTGGGATCAGGTTCTTTATAAACTTTTCTGATAATCAGTTCCTTATCCAGATGATATGTATCAAAAAATGCTTTATCCAAATCTGGCGGCAATATTTTATACAGATACCAGGCTAAAAGTTTTTTCCCATAGTAACTTCCACTTCCTTCGTCTCCAATAATGTAACCAAGTCCATGCCGTGTATCTGAAATATTTTTGCCGTCAAAATAACAGATATTTGACCCGGTACCAAGGATACAAGTAATGCCGGGAATACCATCACAAACTGCCAATGCACTTCCCAGCATATCATGATCTACAACAACTTCAGCATTATAAAAAAATTTCAAAAGACCTTTTTTTATAATTTCATTTCGGTCTGTACTGGAGCATCCGGCACCAAAAAAATAAACTTTTGATATTTCAGATTTGATTTTATTTAATCCAGCATTTGATTCCAGCTCAAACAGAATAAAGTTTTCGTCATGAAAAAATGGATTAAAACCTTTTGTATGAAATTCATCAACCACATTTCCAATATTTCCTGCAATCCAATCGGCTTTTGTAGAACCACTATCAGCAACTAAAATCATATTTTTATAAATTAAATGGCGAGAATTTTAGAATAACGTAGCATTTCGGGATCCAAAGGAGCATGTTGTTTTGTAGCTTTGGTAAAGTCAGTAAAGGTAATTTTATTATTCAGAATGCCTGCCGTTTTACCGTGTACCCCTCTCAGCAATTCTTGGGTGGCAGCTACTCCAAGCCGGCTGCCTAAAATTCGGTCGAAGGCACTCGGGCTTCCTCCTCTTTGTACATGTCCAAGTACCGTTACTCTGGTATCGAAACCCGGTTGCTTTGCTTTAACCATTTTTGCAATTTCGAGGGCTCCTCCAGCATCATCACCTTCACAGACAATTACAATACTTGATGTTTTGAGTTGCTCCTCTCCAGTCTTTAGCAAGCTGATTAATTTATCAATATCAGTTTTTTCTTCAGGAAGTAAAATAGCTTCCGCACCACCTGAAATTCCAGCCCATAAGGCAATATAGCCGGCATCACGACCCATTACCTCCACAAAAAACAAACGATCGTGAGAGGCGGCAGTATCTCTGATCTTATCAATTGCTTCAACAGCAGTATTTACTGCTGTATCAAATCCAAGTGTATAATCAGTACCATACAAATCATTATCAATAGTTCCCGGTATTCCAACGAATGGTGTTCCAAATTCTGAATTAAAAATTGTTGCACCTCTGAAAGTACCGTCTCCACCAATAGCTACTAATGCATCTATTCCAGAATTCGAGAGCATTTTAAAAGCCTGATCACGTCCTGCTTTTTGCATAAAGTCAGCACTCCTTGCTGATTTCAGAATTGTTCCGCCGCGATGAATTATATTACTTACCGATCGGGCATTCATCGGTAAAAAATCCCCTTCAATCAAGCCCTGGTAACCTTTCATAATACCTGTTACTTGAATTCCATGATAAATGGCGGTTCTTACCACCGCTCGTAAGCAGGCATTCATTCCCGGGCTGTCGCCGCCTGAAGTAAAAACTCCTATATGTTTAATCATGATTGTTCATTGGTTGTTTTTGAATTAAAAGCCTAAAATAACTAATACGGAGTAAATGTGCATAACAAAATAAGAAGAATTCATATTAAATTGTTTATCAATGTTTAATACTTTATCCTGAGTTGTTATAAAATAAAATTGCTTCACTTGAAATTAGTGTTCATTAATGAATAAGTTTGCTCTTCCATACAACTATTCACAATAACACAAATCATCAATTAAAACAATTTCACATGAAAAAAGCAGGATTACTACTGAAGATTGGATTTGTTGCTTTGGCGGCAACCATTTTCAACACTGGGGCATTTGCTCAAGAGCAGGCAAAGTTGCCGGGACGAAAAGACGTTCCAACGAAAAACCTCAAACCAGCAGCCACAGTGTCGGTTGTTAGTAAAGGAAATCAATCAAAAACAACAAATTCGGGTGTTGTAAAAGCTAAACTCGATCCCAAATATGCTACTCAAAAAAGAGGAGCAGTGGTTTCAACAACTCAAGGGTCTGGAGCAAGAAGTTGTAGTCCAAAAAATCAGGTAAAAGCTTACTCTATCACACGTAAGAATTTCAACAATCTACCTAAAGACAGACAACAATTTGTTTTAAGCCACCTTGAGAAATATTCAATTGTTGATTAATTTCTAACTCCAACTAAAACTGAAAAAAATGAATAAAATTTATAAAAAAATATTTTCGCTTGCAACTGGCTTGCTTATGGCAGGTAGTATACAAGCACAAATGGAACTGGTAACGGATGGTGGTTTTGAAAATGGCCCCGGCGCCGGATCTTGGATCGAAGCATCATCAAATTTCGGAACGCCGCTATGTGATTTAGCTCTTTGTGGAACAGGTACTGGAACAGGGCCAAGAACCGGAACCTATTGGGCTTGGTTTGGAGGTATTCAAGCAACAACAGAAACTGCTAGTGTTGAACAATCTTTTGTGATCCCTGCAGGTGGAACTGTCTCATTAACATTTTGGTTAGAACAAATCGTTTGCGATGGCCCCCAGGATTTTATGGAAGTTAGTATAGATGGAAATATTGTTTTCTCTACTGATGGAGTGAGTGCACTTTGCGGTGTTTTAGGTTATTCACTTCAAACAGTTGACATTTCTTCCTATGCAGATGGTAACAGCCACACATTAAGCTTTAATTCTACCACGTTCTCTGCAAATGGGAATGTTACTAATTTCTTTATTGATGATATTTCTGTGATGTCATCAACAGGGTCTGGAAACTGCCCTGATATTTTAACAGATGGCGATTTTGAATTAGGACCTGGCGGTGGAGCATGGACTGAAGCTTCAACCAATTTTGGAACTCCATTATGTGATCTTGCCGGTTGCGGAAACGGAACAGGTACGGGTCCAAATGGTGGTACTTATTGGGCTTGGTTCGGTGGATTTACCGGAGGTACTGAAACATCTTCCTTAACCCAATCATTGATATTCCCACTTGGAGACTCTATCACACTTGAATTTGCATTAGAGCAATTTGTTTGTGACGGGGCTCAGGATTTTCTTGAAGTAACCGTTGATGGGAATCAAGTATTTTTATCCGATGGTGTAAGCCCTCTTTGTGGCGTGCTGGGTTATTCCAACCAAACAATTGATTTGAGTAGTTATGCAGATGGGAATTCACATACTGTATCTTTCAATTCAACTACTTTTTCTGCAAATGGAGCTGTTACAAATTTCTTTGTTGATGATGTTAAAATCTTGAGTTGTTCAAATGGAGGATCTGGAAGTTCTTGTAATGATACAGCTACTTTTGCGGGTGTAAATTTAGCTATTCCTGATGGAGACACTCTTGGAGTAACCAACTCCCAAGTAGTTGCAGGTATTACAGGTACTACTTTAGGTGCGGATGTTGAACTTGCAGGTGTTTGTTTCAAAATTGATCATACATGGGTAGGTGATTTAACTGTCACTCTTGTTTCACCAATTGGCAGTCAAG
Source organism: Bacteroidota bacterium (assembly GCA_016722525.1). Lineage (GTDB taxonomy): Bacteria > Bacteroidota > Bacteroidia > AKYH767-A > OLB10 > JADKJB01. The sequence goes on along the minus strand of JADKJB010000034.1, from coordinate 120,889 downwards.
TTGTTTTATTAGATCGTCCGGGTTTTCCTTCAACAGCTTTTGGATGCGATGGGGATAACCTTGATGTTTGTGTTGAAACGGGAACAGGAAACGAAATGGAAGGCGTTTGTAATAACCTACCTGCGATATCTGGAAGCTATACTGCTGCAAATGGACTTAATCTCGATCTTATTAATGATCTTGGAGGACCTCCTAATGGAACCTGGCAGTTGATTGTTTCAGATGCTGCCACTCCAGATCTAGGTACACTGATAGGCTGGTCACTGATAGTTAATACTGGTCCTATAGCGGATTGGACTGTGCCTGATACTCTTTGCGGAAATTCTGCTCCGATTAACCTTGATTTACTTGTAACCGGACAGCTTGGTGGTACTTGGGCAGGCACAGGTGTTACCGGAAATACGTTTGACCCTACAGGTTTAACGGGAGTTTTCCCGGTTACGTATACTGTATCTGATGGAACAACAGGTTGTACTGATGCTGAAACCAACAACATAATTGTGGATCAAACTCCTGTTGCCGCCTTTACTTCTGCATTAATTTCATTAACAGGAAATTTCATCAGTACATCCACCGCTGCAGTAACATATCTATGGGATTTTGGTGATGGTACTACCAGTACAGATCAAAACCCAACACATACTTATGCAATTGCCGGAACCTATACAGTAACATTAACTGTAACAAACGCATGTGGAACCAATTCTACTACTCAAACCATTACTGTTCAAGGCTGCCCTGATGTAATTGTGGATGGTAGTTTTGAAAACGGAATAGGTTCAGGAAGCTGGACTGAATTTTCAACAAATTTTGGTACTCCTCTTTGTGATTTAGCCGGTTGCGGAAACGGTACAGGAACGGGACCAAGAACAGGTGATATCTGGTCATGGTTCGGTGGTATCTCGGCTTTTGAAGAAGCATCTTTAGTTCAAACTGTAACTCTAGCAACCAATAGTACCGCCAATTTAACTTTTTGGTTAGAGCAAATAATTTGTGACAGTCCTGATGACTTTTTGAAAATTGCAATTGATGCCGATACAGTTTACACAACAAACGGATCAAGTGCATTATGCGGAGTACTTGGTTACAGTTTACAAACTGTGAATATTGATGCCTATTGTGATGGTAACGCTCATACAATTACATTCCTTTCCAGAAGTTATGCAATAAATGGAGGTGGAACTAATTTCTTTGTTGATGACATTGCAGTGAATGTTTGTACCTCAATTGGAGTTGCAGAAGCCAACATCAATCAGCATGTGAGTATTATGCCAAACCCTGCCCGCGATTTCTTTGAAATCAGGTTCAGTGACATTGTAACACAAAATGTTACTATTGAAGTAACTGATGTGGTTGGTAAAACCGTGATGCTTAAAAACATTTCAAGTGTGAATGATGACCAATCAGAAAGGGTTGATATTTCATCATGGAGCAAAGGAGTTTACATGGTAAAAATTACGGCAGCAGGTAATTCAACTATGCGCAAAGTCGTAGTTCAATAAAATTTGTTTCTAGATTAAAAAGGGGGCTTCGGCCCCCTTTTTTTTGTTCGAATATTTTTATATTTACATCCGGTGAAATCAAAAAAACACACAAAGAATCCCGATTCTTTTTTTGAACAGGTATATTCAGTAGCGCGTCTCATTCCGAAAGGTCGTGTTACCAGTTATGGAGCCATTGCTCGATACCTGGGCACAACTGGCTCATCGCGAATGGTTGGCTGGGCTATGAATGGTGCACACAGTCAAAAACCTCGCGTTCCAGCACAAAGAGTTGTGAACCGAAATGGACTTTTAACCGGAAAACATCATTTTGGAACTCCGAATTTAATGCAACAACTATTGGAAAATGAGGGAGTAAGAATTGAAAATGATGTGGTAGTTGAGTTCAAAAAACTATTCTGGGACCCATCGCAAGAACTGATGCTGTAGTGTTTGTATCTTTGCAATCGGTAAACAATTCACGTTTATAAACATTATCTAAGTAGCAATCGTCCTATTATGAACATAACCAACCAACAGGTACTTGATGCATTAAGCAATGTTGAAGAACCTGATTTAAAAAAAGATTTAGTCACCCTTAATATGATCCGCGACGTGAAAGTGGATGGAAAAAAGGTATCGTTTACGGTTGTTCTCACAACCCCTGCTTGTCCATTGAAAGCACTTATTGAAAGAGCTTGTATAAACGCAATTATACATTTTGTTGATGCCGATGCCGAGGTAACTGTTACCATGACTGCTGATGTTACATCCAGAAGAACAATGGAAAACACACTGTTACCCGGTGTGAAAAATATTATTGCAGTAGCTTCCGGGAAGGGTGGTGTAGGTAAATCAACTGTGGCAGTAAATCTTGCTGTGGCTTTGGCTCAAACCGGGGCGAAAGTGGGATTGATTGACGCCGATATTTACGGACCCTCGCTGCCTATCATGTTTGGAGTGGAAAATGAACGCCTATTTGTGAATGAAGTGGATGGAAAAACCTACATGGTGCCAATCGAAAAATTTGGAGTTAAGATGCTTTCAATTGGTTTTATGGTTGATCCTTCACAAGCAATTGTTTGGCGCGGGCCGATGGCCTCTAAAGCACTAAAACAACTTTTTTCAGATGCCGAATGGGGCGATCTGGATTACCTGTTTATTGATTTACCACCAGGTACCGGTGATATACACCTTACACTGGTTTCGGCAGTTCCTGTAACTGGAGCAGTGATAGTTTCTACACCTCAAAAAGTAGCATTAGCTGATGCACGAAAAGGCATCAGTATGTTTCAAATGGAATCTATCAAAGTACCTGTTTTGGGATTGGTTGAAAATATGGCTTGGTTTACCCCAGCTGAATTACCTGAAAACAAATATTACATTTTTGGAAAAGATGGATGCAAGCATCTGGCCAACGATTTAAAAGTGCCTTTTCTGGGCCAAATTCCTCTTGTTCAAAGTATATGCGAAGGAGGCGATACCGGAGCTCCTATTGTGCTTGATGAAAGTTCACCAGCTTCAATAGCATTCTTGTCTTTGGCAGGTAATCTTGCTCAGCAAGTGGCAATCAGAAATGCAACATTGCAGCCAACCCAGCCGGTTCAAACAATGGGATACTAATTATATGTAATTTTGTGCCATGCCACATAACGATCCAAAATTAATTGCAAGAATTGAAACTACTTTAGATTCACTCAGACCTTACCTGGAAGCCGATAGTGGAAATGTCTCTTTAGTTGAAGTAACTGAAGATATGATTGTGAAACTTCAATTGCTGGGTGCTTGTAGTTCCTGTTCCATGAGCATGATGACTCTTAAAGCTGGTATTGAACAGTCGCTGCTAAAAGCTATTCCCGAATTAAAAGGAGTTGAGGCGGTTAATCAGCTAATTTAAAGGTACCTGAAATAAATCCTTCAATTTTTCTAAAGTACGTCTTTTCCTTATTTAGATGCCATGAATTTTGATATTTTCTCAAAATAAGCATTCTTATCAGTTGAAAAATTCTCAGAGTTAGTAGGGCTATTTTTAACAACATATACCTCATTAACACCTTTTATGCTTTTAACATCGGCTGGCCCTATAATAGGGTCTTGAGCTGAAACAATGATCATCATACTTTTCAACGGGCCTTTAGGTTTATCAAATGCATAGATGGGTTCATACGTTTTATCATAACCAAAAGGCATATTAACTTCTTTACCGGTTTTGTCTTTTATTTTAGACTTCATTCCTTCAAGACTGGTCCAAGGGCCATCAGCAATAATTTTCTTTGTTTCTGTGCGATTTGCTCCAACACCTATAGAAAGGCCGGCACCAATATTCAAACCATAAAGATCGAATTTAGTAATTGCTCTGGATTTACGAAGGTGATCCAAAACCGCATTCAAATCTGTGATGAATTGAGGATAGATAAATAAATCGGCATCAATTTTAAAATCACTACTTGCTCCATATCCTCTATAATCGTATGTGGCAACATTAAAACCTGCCGATAAAAACGAGTTTACAATCTCCAGATGATCAGCCATATTCCCATCACCACTTCCTGAAATAACTACCCAATTAATCGACTTTCTGGCATTTTCAAAAAACCAGGCATTCAACAATGCGCCATCCGAAGTTTTTATCTTTTCTTCCTTATACTGCATTCCAAACTTATCAGGTGTAACCTTGTATTCCTTTGCAGGATTTAGAGCCTTTAAAGAAAGAGTATACATCAAAGCTAAAGCTACCAGAAAGGATTTCAGAATTATTTTTTTCATCTTATTTGCTAGGGTTGGTTAGGATCAATTCAAGCAAAAATAAGGCTTTCGAGTAAAAGTGGGTTAAAAAATTATCAACAAGCTCAACATTCATTCTGCTTAAATTCAATACTTTACATTGTTAACAATTTTGATTTTTAATTGTTTAAAGAATTGTTGCCAAGAGAAATTCTTATGACTGAACATTTGGTATATTTAAACGTAAAAAAATGAAAACTGAATCATGAAAAATCTCACTCTATTTAGCGCCCTCTTTTTTCTATTATCTCATTTCGCAGTTGGTCAAAATCATTCAAAATTGAGCATGAATTTGTATCAGCTAATGAGCGATCCGGAATTACAGCAAAAACAGATCAATATTTTGGTCCAGGGAGATATCAATACTATAAAACAGCTCACACAGGAAAATAATGGTTTATTTCGTTATAACATAGGCGACATTGCTACAGTTAGAATTCCGGCAAATGCAATTCAATATTTTTCAAATTCAAATAAAATCAAACAAATTGAAAGTCCGGTAAACAATTATAAAGTAATGAATGACTCCATGCGCTCCACCGTGAATGTTAATAAAGTTCATGCTGGAGTAGCACCATTGACACAACCCTACACAGGAAATGGTGTTGTAATAGGAATAATTGATACAGGAATTGATTTAACACATCCGGATATGTTAGATAGCGCCGGAAACACCCGAGTTAAAAATTTGTGGGATCAGCGAAAGCCTGTTGCCGCAAATACTCCGGCAGCATATGGGTATGGCCAGGAATGGAATAGCACCGAAATTGATGCAGGACTTGCCGTATCATCCAATGATGTACAGGGATTTGGTCATGGTACGCATGTCACAGGAATTTCAGCAGGCGATGGAAGTGCAAATGGAAAAAACAAAGGTGTTGCGCCCGCGGCAGATATAATTGAAGTTGCTTTTGATTTTAATAACATAACCGACCCGACTTATATTGATGCAGTAGATTACATTTTTAGTAAAGCACAATTATTAGGAAAGCCCTGCGTAATAAATGCAAGTTTAGGTGATTATTATGGTTCCCATGATGGTTATGATTTGCAGTCACAGATGATAAGTACTTTATTGAACCAACAAACAGGAAGAGCTATGGTTGCTGCTGCAGGTAATGCAGGAACGCTTCCTTTTCACTTAGGCTATAACGTTACAACAGACACTTCATTTACATGGATCAAGCATAATCCTGCAGTCACTTCATTGTTTTTCCAGATTTGGGGAGATACTTCAGATTTCGACAATATCAACTTTTCAATTGGAGCTGATGTAAATACTACTTCATCCTCTTTCAGGGGGAATTTACCATTTCGTACTATATCATACAACCTTGGAGTATTCAAACAAGATACCTTGTTCAGTTCAACAGGAAACAGGCTTGCAATTATACAATCTTTAGGAAGTATTCAGGGGCCTGCTTATTTACTGGAATTTAATATTGTGCCTGATTCCACGAACTACCAATGGAGACTTATGACTACCGGTTCGGGAAGGCTTGATATGTGGAAATTTTATGATTTAGCAGGCGGCCCTGGCTATATTAATTCAGGACTACCCACTTCGACAATAGTACCCGAAATTATTCATTATAAATTACCTGACTCACTTTCAACCATTGTGAGTGGCTTTCAATGTTTGGATAATGTAATTACTGTTGGAAACTATGGCAACAGGAACTCTTATGTTACTCTTGCAGGAACAACTTACACTGATGCAAATACCATTCCCGGTGAAATTGCATTGAATTCAAGTTGGGGCCCTACCAGGGATGGAAGAATAAAACCAGATATTGCTGCTCCTGGAGGAATTATGCTTTCAAGCGGACAATTATCGCTTTTAGCAGTATGGGCAAATCAGCCTAATAATGCTCCAAAATTGCAGAAGGAGGATTTCATTTTCGCGATGGAGGAACCAGTTCTTCTTCTCCGGTTGTGGCAGGAATCGCAGCACTGTTTCTAGAACAAAATCCAAATGCAACTGCAATGCAAGTAAAAAGATGCAATTGTTAATTGTGCTGTCCAAGATACATTTACCGGAACAAATCTTCCTGATAATATTTGGGGGTACGGTAAAGCAGATGCATTTAATACTCTCACCAATTGCGCACTTACTGCACTTCCATCCGATGAAAATTCAATAACAGGAATTCAAATTTTTCCAAATCCTGCTCCATCCGGATCCATGGTTACGATTAATTTAGGTAATTTGAATGGGGATCGTAGTTTTCAAATTCAACTAACCGATGTTTTAGGAAGAGAAATTTTACTAAAGAATATCAAAGCAAATGGCACAATTTTACTAGATACTAAAATACTTTCTGCAGGGATGTATTCAATAAAATTACTGGAAGGGAAAAACTCCATAGGGATTTCTAAGCTTTCTGTTATTGATTAATTATTTCTTGCCATTTGTGACCTAAAAGTTATAAGCATTAAAATGTAAAATATAGCATGATCTGAAATTTTATTGACTTCAAAGAAGCGATTAAGATAGCTATTTTATAATTTTATTGATTCTTGTATTTTAATTTTCCTGGCGAAAATAAATTTTCTGATAAGGATTTCTCCGCTTAAATCTAACTTTTTATCTTCTTTACCAGAAAAAATATCCATAAAGCCGCTTACGGCTATAATTGTCAGGGAGCTCGCAGATGGCTTGATGGCAATAGGTAAACTCACAACAGTTGCACCTTTAATTTTTCTTTTTCCAGGAATTTCAACTGTCGCAATTGAAGTTTCTGCCAGTAAAACATTTAATCCCATACGCTTAATCGTTACTCCAAATTTATTGGGATTTTTAACCTGAAGATCAAATAAAATTTCAGGATTAGTGAGCAAGTTTGCTGTCTTAAAATTTTTCACCTCTGTTATCACTAAAGGCTGAAAAGTGCTACATGAACCAAATAAAGTTATTAATAAAAATAGTTTGCAAATTAATGAAATAGCAATGCGGTCAGAACTTTTATTTTTCATTAGTTAATGATCTATGATAGCGGAATCCCTGTGAAATGAATTTAAAAGACGAAATTTATACGTCTTTTCTCTGCAGGGTTAAACAGCCTTCACTTTACCCCATTTTTTAATTTGCCAATTCACAAAACCTGTACAAATATGATTGTTTTGAGAATCGTGAATTTTAATTTCAAATTCTTTAAAAATCGCATCAGTGTTCCTTAATGGATCCGTAATTTCTGTTTTCAAAAAATTAGAAGAAATAGTAAAAAAACCTGTTACATCCATTTTTGCCTGATAAAGATAATCAACACGAAGGCTCTTTAAAATTATTCTATATTCTTTTTCCGAAATTAAACTTATGATTGCAAGTCCGGTAGTAAATTCACACAATGTGGCAAGTGCACAAGCATGGATTCCTTTAACATGATTCAGGTTACTTTTTCTGTAAGGCAATGCTATTTGCACTTCGCCAGGTTTAATAGCTACTATTTTAAAATGATGTGGCGCATTAAAAGGAATCGATCTGGAGAGCGCTAAATTCAACAGCCATTTGCGGAAGAAAGAAGTTTCCGATTTTAAGATAAGTTGTTGCAACTTCGACATAGTTCAACAATTAAACATCTTATTCAAATCAGCAATCGAAGTTGTCATTTCAGCTTCCAACCTTTCTATAATTTGTTTACAAGATAGAATATCATGAATCATCTCAACAGATTTGCCTGCACACCATAAGTTGTTATAGTTGCCCGGTTTTATGGCAGCTTCCAGTTTTTTCATCCCCTGAACCTGCACCAACATTTTAAAGTATTTTTTAGTGGTGGAGTTAGTGCTCAATTGCTTTTCGAACCAATTTTGCGAATACCCCACCTTTTTGGCGTAGGGTGTATTAATGATGGTACACGGTGTACCAGAAAGACGTTCGGTCAACACGATATCTCCCATTCCGGATTTCACAACTTCTTCTTTATACTCATTACTAACACCTGCTTCGGTAGATGCGATAAATCTGGTGCCAATAGAAACTCCGGCTGCACCCAAGGCAAGCATAGAAATAATACCGGCTCCGTTAGCAATGCCACCTGCAGCAACAACGGGAATTTCAGGAAAATGGTCAAATAAAGAAGGAACCAACACCGTCAAGGGATTTGGGCCCGCATGTCCGCCAGCTCCCTGACCAACCGCAATAAATCCATCGCAGCCGAGGCTCGCACATTTTTCAGCGTGTTCAATATTTGTAACATCACAAAAAACGTTGGCTCCATAAGAATGGGCTGCTTTGATTACCTCAGCGGGAGACCCTAACGAGGTAATATAAAAAGGTACTTTTTGAGAAGCACATGTTTCCAAATGTTTTTCATAAAGGGGGTTGGATTTTTGAACAATTAAGTTGACTCCAAAATCACCCTGATGCTGATGGGCCTTTTTAAATGCATGAAGTTCATTTATGATTGCAGACAACTCCCCTTTTTCACGGTAATTTAAGGTTGGAAACACCCCCATGATGCCACTCTCTACGGCCGATTTCATCATTTTTTCATTAGAAACCAGAAACATAGGTGCCATTATTATGGGGAGCCTGATATTTAATATGGAATTGAGTGGTGCGTTAAATTTCATCATAAATAAAACCTAAATATCGTTTAATTAGTTCATATTTAAACAAAATTGATTTAATTTGTTTCAATAGAAAACCGCTCATAACAAATGGAAGTAAAAAGATTGTTCGACCTGATCCCTCATCAGCTTTCTAAACACCCCTTAAACATTGCGTTTGCAGGAAAAGAAAATGGGAAATGGATTACCTACAGCTCACATGATTTCAAAAAATACAGTGATCTGATTAGCTATGGATTGATGGCTAAAGGAGTTGGTAAAGATGATAAAATTGCAATTATTTCCAATAACAGACCGGAGTGGAATTTCACTGATCTGGGAATATTACAAACCGGAGCTGTGGATGTGCCAATCTATCCAACTATTAGCGAACATGATCTGCGGTTTATCCTTGAAGATGCCGAGGTGAAATTCATTTTTGTTTCAACAGAAGAACTTTACAATAAAGTCAAATCCTTCTCATCCGGGCTCAGAGGTTTGCAGGGCATTTACACTTATAATCGAGTTGAGGGAGCTCCCCATTGGTCAGAATTAATTGAAACAGGAGAAAAAAACAAAGACGAAAAGAAACTTGAAGCGGTCAAAGCGACCATTCAGGCCAATGACCTGGCAACATTACTTTATACTTCCGGAACAACCGGGAATCCAAAAGGAGTGATGCTCTCCCATCACAACCTGGTCAGCAATTTTATTGCGGTAGAACACCTCCCTCCTGTTAAGCAAGGCGATAAGATATTGAGTTTTTTGCCTCTTAATCACATCTATGAACGAATGCTTACCTATTTGTACATGTATTTGTGCACTTCAATATATTATGCCGAATCCATGGAGACTATCGGAGATAATATTCGTGAAGTAAAACCTACAGCATTTTCTGCTGTTCCAAGACTGATTGAGAAAGTTTATGATAGAATTGTTGCTAAAGGAACCGAATTGACCGGTATAAAAAGAGCCCTGTTTTTTTGGGCACTTGATCTGGGACTTAAATTTGATCCCGGCAAAGATGGAGGTCTGATCTATAATCTGCAACTGAATCTGGCTAACAAGCTCATTTTTCCAAAATGGAGAGAAGCTTTGGGTGGAAATCTAAAAGCAATAGTATCTGGTGGTGCCGCGCTCCAGCCTCGCCTTGCACGGGTTTTTTGGGCGGCTCAAATACCTATTCTTGAAGGCTATGGGTGTATAGAAACTTCACCGGTTATTTGTGTTAACACTCTTGAGCCTAACGGTATGGGTGTAGGAACAGTTGGGCCGGTGATTAAAGATGTACAAGTTAAAATTGCACAAGATGGAGAAATTCTTTGCAAAGGACCCAATGTGATGCTTGGTTATTATAAACGTCCCGATTTAACGGATGAATCTATTGATAAGGATGGTTGGTACCACACCGGTGATATAGGCGAAATGGTTGGAAATAAGCTCAAAATAACCGATCGTAAAAAAAGAAATTTTAAAACATCACAAGGAAAATACATTGCTCCTCAGAACATTGAAAATAAGCTCAAAGAATCAAGATTCATTGAGCAAGCAATGGTTATTGGTGAAAATCAGAAATTTGCAGCGGCATTAATTGTTCCTTCCTTTGCTTTCATCAGGGAATGGGCCGATCGTAAAGGAATTCCGTGCAAAACAAATGAAGAGATCGCTTCCAACCAGGCTGTAAAAAATCGAATCATGGAAGAGGTGGAAGAAATCAATAAAGGTTTGGGTAGTTATGAGACTATTAAAAAAATCGAATTGCTTTCCAGAGAATTTTCTATAGAAAGGGGTGAAATGACACCGAAGCTCAGTCTGAAACGCAAATTGATTATTGAAGCAAACAGTGCTGTGATTGATGCCCTATTTGAAACTCCATAAATCTTTCATTGACGCAATGATTGACAAAGAGCCTTTAAGGCTCATGTATATTATTTACTTTTTGACAAATATTAAAATTGCCGATTAATGAAAAGAACTATCAAAAAAAGTTGTTGTTCTAGGATCCGGAATTATGGGATCGAGGATAGCTTGTCATTTTGCAAATATTGGTGTTAATGTTTTGTTGCTCGACATTGTTCCAAAAGAACTTTCGACAGATGATATTAAAAGTGGGCTGACAACCGAAAAACCTGATTTTCGTAATAGAATTGTGAATTCTTCATTGCAAGCTGCTATAAAATCTAACCCTTCACCGCTTTATAAAAAATCACTGGCATCATTCATTGCAACCGGAAATTTCACTGATAACATGAAAGATATTACCGGTTACGACTGGATCATTGAAGTGGTAGTCGAAAATCTAGATATCAAGAAAAAGTATTCGAAGAAGTTGAAAATATCGCTTACCCGGAACTCTTGTTACGAGTAACACCTCCGAATTCCAATTCATCTAATTGCTGAAGGACGTAGTGAAGATTTCAGAAAAAATTTTTGTGGAGCGCACTTTTTTAATCCACCCCGATATCTTAAATTACTAGAGATCATTCCAATTTCAGCAACCGATCCTGAAGTAGTTGAGTTCCTCATGGGTTATGGTGATTTATACCTGGGAAAAACCACTGTTCTCTGTAAAGATACTCCTGCTTTTATTGCCAATAGAATTGGTGTATTTTCAATTATGTCATTATTACATTTGGTTGAAGCATCAGGACTATCTGTTGAAGAAGTGGACAAATTAACCGGTCCGGTATTAGGAAGACCAAAATCGGCGACATTTCGTACTACTGATGTTGTAGGACTTGATACCATGGTGCATGTTGCAAATGGCTTGTATGCTAATTGCAAAGACGATGCTGCTCGGGAACAATTTAAGCTTCCCGGATTCATCTCAAAAATGGTTGAAAATAAATGGTTCGGAGATAAAACCGGCCAGGGATTTTATAAAAAAGTGAAAGGTGCCGATGGCAAAAGTGAGATCCTCGCCCTAGACCTTAAAACTCTTGAATATAAACCACAGGTTAAAATAAAGTTTGCTACTCTTGAAACCACTAAAGGGGTTGATGACATTCGTAAAAGAATGAAAATGCTTTACAATGGTACTGATAAGGCAGGCGAGTTTTATAAAACATCTTTTAACGGTTTGTTTTGTTATGTTGCAGATAGAATTCCAGAAATCTCCAACGAATTATACCGAATAGATGCCGCTATGCAAGCTGGTTTTGGATGGGAATTAGGACCGTTTGAAACCTGGGATGCAGTTGGAATTGAGGAGTCCATTAAGTTTATTGAGAAATCAGGAAATAAACCTGCTCCATGGGTTTACGAAATGCTCGCATCGGGCAATAAAACTTTTTACAAAACAGAAAACGGAATCCGTAAATGCTTTGATTTGTCAACAAAAAGTTATTTGCCCATACCAGGTACTTCTTCCTTTATAATTTTGGATAATCTCCGGGAATCAAAAATAATCTGGAAAAATTCTGGTTGCAGCTTATTTGACATTGGCGATGGGGTTTTAAATTTAGAATTCAGGACTAAAATGAATACCATCGGTGGTGAAGTTCTGGAGGGAATGAATAAAGCCATTGATTTGGCCGAAAAGGATTTTAAGGGACTGGTTATCGGAAACGACGGAGCCAATTTTTCTGCCGGAGCTAACCTTGCAATGGTTTTTATGTTTGCTATAGAGCAGGAGTATGAAGAAATTGATTTCGCTATACGCGCTTTCCAGAATGCAAATATGAGAGTTCGTTATTCATCTGTTCCTGTAATTGTTGCACCTCATGGCTTGACTTTAGGGGGTGGCTGTGAAATGTCGATGCATGCTGATAGTGTTCAGGCTGCAGCCGAAACTTATATTGGAATGGTGGAATTTGGTGTAGGATTAATACCCGGTGGAGGAGGCAGCAAAGAATTTGCTCTTCGCCTGAGCGATTCCATCAGGGATGGTGATATAGAACTCAACTTATTGAAAGAGAGATTTTTAACTATTGCAACCGCAAAAGTATCTACTTCAGCTCAAGAAGCTTTTGATTTAGGCATCTTTCGTAAGGGAATTGATAATATTTCCATGAATCGCAGTCGATTGATAGCAGATTCAAAAGCTGTGGTTATAGATTTATCAGATGCCGGATATACCAAACCGTTGCAAAGAAAAGACATCAGAGTGCTTGGCCGAACCGGACTCGGAATGGTTTATGCGGGCGCAAACACCATGTATTCCGGCCATTATATGTCGGCACATGATAAATTAATTTCTGAAAAATTAGGATATGTGATGTGCGGAGGTGACCTTTCGGCACCAGCAAACGTATCTGAACAATACCTCCTTGACCTTGAAAGAGAGGCATTTCTGTCTCTTTGTGGTGAAAAGAAAACACTTGAAAGAATTCAGAGTATTTTAACAACAGGAAAACCATTACGTAATTAAATTTAGATTTGTAACTTTAGGCCTTGATTTTGAACCAACACAACGTATGATGAAGTACTCAATAAAAGTAATCTTTCTGCTACTGATAGTGCCAATGCTGGGCTTTTCGCAATCAGAACAGAAACCAAAGTATGCGCCCGGAAGAGAAAAGCATCGGAATAAAATGGATGAAATAGGCCAAAAACAAGGCGTTTGGAAGTATTTCAATTCTGGAGGTGAGATTATTCACGAAATCGAATATGTTAATGATGTCCGCCATGGGATGTCTAAAAGGTTTTATCCATATGCAAAAATAATGGAAGAGACTGAATACCAAAATGGAGTGAAAGAAGGTACCTATATCAGGTACTTTTATTCCGGAAGTGTAAAACAAGAGGGTGAATATTTCGAGGGGAAAAAGAATGGGAAATGGACTAAATATTTTGAGTCTGGCGAAGTTCAGGCTGAAACTCCCTATAAAATGGGTGTTCGCGACGGAGAATGGAAAATTTACAATCGAAAAAGCACTTTAGTCAGTTCTGTGAATTATAAGGATGGCGTTGATATAGCTGCAATTGCGGCATCAAAGGCGGAGGAAGACAAAAAAGCTGCTGCCAAGAAAAAAGAACAAGCCGGTAAAGGAGCCGTGCCTCCTCCAGGTGCTGCACCAACAACCACTCCACCAACTAACACAACTACTCCGCCTGCGACTGGTACTACTCCTGCTACTCCACCATCAACTCCACCTGCTGTTCCACCAACACCAAAGAAGTAATTTTGATGGATGCATATATAGTTGCCGGATTCAGATCAGCAGTCGGAAAAGCCCCACGTGGTAAATTTCGTTTTTTAAGAGCTGATGACCTCGCAGCAATTGTTGTTAAGCACCTAGTTGCATCAGTTCCTAATCTTGAAAAAGATCAAATTGATGACGTAATAGTTGGAAATGCCACTCCTGAAGCTGAACAGGGACTTAACATTGGAAGAATGATTTCCCTAATGGGATTGAATACGATAAAAGTTCCTGGAATGACCATAAACAGATATTGTTCATCAGGACTTGAAACAATTGCGATTGCTGCATCTAAAATAAAAGCTGGATTGGCTGATTGCATCATTGCAGGTGGTGTTGAAACCATGTCGCCTATCCCTTTTGGAGGTTGGAGAATAGCCCCCAACTATGAAGTAGCAAAGTCTCATGCCGATTGGTATTGGGGCATGGGACTTACAGCTGAAGCCGTTGCCAATGAGTACAATATTTCTCGTGAAGATCAGGATATATTTTCCTTTAATTCTCATCAGAAAGCAATTAACGCTATCCAAAAAGGGTATTTTAAAGAAGGAATTGTTCCTGTTACTATTGAAGAAACCTACCTGGATGAAAACGAGAAAAAGCGAACCCGTAAATCCGTTGTAGAGATTGATGAGGGACCCAGGGCTGATACAAGTATTGAAAAATTAAATACACTTAAACCTGTTTTTGATGCCAAGGGTTCTGTTACTGCAGGTAACTCTTCACAAACCAGTGATGGAGCCGCTTTTGTTTTAGTAGTTTCTGAAAAAATGCTCAAACAATTAAATGTTCAACCTATTGCCAGATTTGTGACTTATGCCGTTGCTGCGGTTGAGCCTAGAATTATGGGCATTGGTCCCATTGAAGCAATTCCTCAAGCACTGAAAAGAGCTGGAATGAAAAAAGAACAAATAGATCTTATTGAACTTAACGAAGCTTTTGCATCACAATCGCTAGCTGTAATTCGTGAATTAGAATTAAATCCTGAAGTTGTTAATGTAAATGGCGGAGCCATTGCACTCGGTCATCCTTTAGGATGCACAGGAGCAAAACTCTCTGTACAGATTTTTAATGAATTGCGTCGTCGCGATAAAAAATACGGCATGGTTACCATGTGTGTTGGAACAGGTCAGGGCGCTGCC
This sequence comes from Bacteroidota bacterium, assembly GCA_016722525.1. GTDB lineage: Bacteria > Bacteroidota > Bacteroidia > AKYH767-A > OLB10 > JADKJB01. The sequence continues at coordinate 105,790 of JADKJB010000034.1, read as the reverse complement.
GGCATTTTTGAATTGTTGAATTAAAAAAATTTAATTTCAGAGTTATCCAATTTCACCAACTACTTTTGGTGAACAATTCTTTTATATAAAAAAACACTCGTAAAATAACCGTCTAATTGTATTATTAATGTAGTATTTGAATCAAACCATAACATTTCTACCTACTGACCGTATATCTTTTCGGAATATTATTTCTTAATTTTGAATACTAAATTAAATACCATGTCGCAAACCAAAATTAACTCTCATAAAGGCGGTGAATTTATCATCACAGAAAGCCATGCACAGGATACTTTTATCCCTGAAGAATTTACAGAAGAACACTTGATGATGGCTGCTATGGCAGATGATTTTCTGGATGCAGAAGTTTTCCCGATTTTAGATCGCATAGATGCTCAGGAAGAGGGATTAATGCAATCTATCATGAACAAGGCCGGTGAACTCGGATTGCTGGGTGTTTCAGTTCCCGAAGAGTACGGTGGATTCGGAAAAGACTTCATTACCGGAATGCTGATCACTGAAAAAATGGGAGCGGGTCATTCGGTGGCAGTGGCAGTGGCAGCCCACACCGGTATCGGAACATTACCCATTCTATATTTCGGAACAAAGGCTCAAAAAGATAAATACCTGCCAAAACTAGCTTCCGGTGAATGGAAAGCATCTTATTGTTTAACTGAACCGGGATCAGGGTCGGATGCGCTTGCTGCAAAAACAAAGGCGGTACTTTCGCCTGATGGCAAACATTATATATTGAATGGACAAAAAATGTGGATCACCAATGCAGGTTTTGCAGATGTGTTTACAGTGTTTGCCCAGGTAGATGGAGATAAATTTACAGGTTTTATTGTTGATAAAGGCACACCCGGATTGACACTCGGTGAAGAAGAACATAAAATGGGAATTAAAGGCTCCTCCACCCGACAGGTTTTTTTCATGGACTGTAAAGTGCCGGTTGAAAATTTACTGGGCGAAGTTGGCAAAGGTCATTTAATTGCATTTAACATATTAAATATTGGTCGTGCTAAGCTTGCAGGTGCCGCTTTGGGCGGATGTAAGCGTGCTGTAACTACTTCTGTTAATTATGCAAATACCCGTGAGCAATTTAAGTTGCCTATTGCAAAATTCGGAGCCATCAGATACAAACTTGCTGAACAGGCCATACGCACATACGTTATGGAATCAGCCTTGTATCGTGCCAGCCACCAGATTGATGATAAAGAAAAACAATTACTTGCCGAAGGAAAAGAATTTGCAAAAGCATTACTCGGCGCGGCCGAAGAATATGCCGTTGAATGCGCCTTGTTAAAAGTATTTGGCTCCGAAGTGCTCGATTATGTGGTTGATGAGGGTGTACAAATTTTTGGAGGTTACGGCTACTCCTCCGACTGCCCCATGGACCGCGCTTATCGCGATGCCCGTATCAACAGAATTTTTGAAGGCACGAATGAAATCAATCGCCTGTTGATGCTCGACATGCTTTTAAAACGCGCCATGAAAGGTGAACTCGATTTGATGACGCCCGCACAAAATGTACAGAAAGAACTCATGGCCATTCCGGAATTTGGTAACGGTGATGATGCGCCATTCAGTGCTGAAAAGAAAACACTTGCCAACATGAAAAAAGCAGCGCTGATAGTTGCAGGCACGGCGGTGCAGAAATTCATGATGCAATTGGCAAAAGAACAGGAAATCATCATGAATATTTCTGATATGCTCATTGAAATTTACATCTGTGAATCGGTATTGCTGCGTGTCGAAAAACTAGCAGACATCAAAGGGAATGAAGCAATCGCCATCCATAATGATATCATGAAAACCTATTTCAATGATAGCGTTGACCGTTTAAGTATTGCAGGTAAAAATGCAATCAACTCTATGTCGGAAGGTGATGAGAACAGAATGCTTTTAATGGGATTAAAACGTTTTACCAAATCAGCTCCTTTCAACACCAAAGAAGCACGAAGAAGAATCGCTAAGGAACTGATTGATGCGAATAAGTATTGTTTTTAAAGTTTTTATAACTTCATTTAGCGAGATCGCGAGGGCAGTGGCAGTCAGCAGTTAAAATGCACCCATTGGCTATTCGTCATTTTCTAATCCTGTTTCTCTATCTCACCGATTATAAATTTTTAACTCAGGAATCCAAGAGTTCAAAAACCCATGAACTCATTTTGGGGCAATCGGAATTTTTGAACGTATGTTTTTCATTAGTAATTTTCACCTCCTGAGAATAAGCTTTTCTAATAAATTTTGTATTTGTTTGTTCTATTGACCAGCAATTTATGTCTTTAACTGGCAAAGAAAAACTATGAGTGAACTTATACCAAGATGTAGTTTGCAGGATGGATATGTACATACAATAATAACCACTTGTAAATTTTTACTACTCAGTATTGATACTATCCTACATAAATTAAAAAAATCCTTTCCCGCTCACAACTTTTGAATTATTAATTTTTCTATATAAAGCGTATTCTCCGAAATAACTTTAACAGTATAAATCCCATTCCCAAACGCAGCAACATCAATTCGGCAATTTGAACTTCCACTATGTTGCTTTTCCATTACCACCTTTCCTGAAATATCAAATAATTGAATTTTATTGATGGAATTGTGATTCGAATTTATTTCGAAGTAGTTTGTGGCAGGGTTTGGGGAAATTTCAATTTCGGGTTCCTTTTCGTTTGATTCATTTTCTTCAATTCCGACTGGGAAGTTATATTTTGTGATATAATTCATTGTATCTCCATTGATAGCTAAAAACCCGCCACCAATATATAAATCATTATTGTATGATGCAAAACAACCGGCTTTGTTATCAAAATTTGCACCTAAACTATACCAACTTGTTCCGTCCCATTTTGCTATGTAAGTAACCGGCACCCCTCCTGCATTAAGAATTGCACCACCTGCATACAATTCACCATGAAATTCATGTAATGAAGAAACAGTGGACGGCAATAATCCACTTCCAGCCTGACTCCATGTACCGCCATCCCATGTAGCAATGCCATTTCCGGGATCACCTTGGCCAATGAGTAAATTACCAACAATACATAATTTATTCTGGAATATTTTCATATCAGAAACCGATGAATTTGGCCCAGACAACCCTCCGCCTACAGAAACCCAATTGTTACCATCAAATTTTGCTATGTCCTGAAGACCTGGTCCTCCGTCAAAATTTCCTCCTACATACAATTCACCATTGTACCATGCAGATGCATTAAAATACCCAATTGAGTCCAAATTTGGAAAACCAAACCAATTTTGGCCATTATATTTAGCTATTCCATTAGCCAGCAAATTACCTATAGAATCAAAATTACCAAAAACATATAATTCATTATTTAGAACATTCAAATGCAAAACTGTTGAATAGGACCCTGTGTTGTTAACATTACCAAATGCCTGCCAATTAATTCCGTTCCATTTTGCTATAGATTTGGCATTTACATTTCCAAAAATAGAAAAATTGCCACCAGCATAAATTTCACCATTAAACTTTGAAATTGCAAATACATCACCTAAAACACCTGCTTCTAATGAGTCCCATTGGCTTCCATTCCATTGAGCAATATAATTGACATCAACTCCATTTGAATATTGCCAAAAATTACCACCTGCATAAAGAATATTTGATATTGAATCAAAATATAACGATATAACTGCGAAATTAAAACCAGGAGGTAAGCTATTGAATATTTGACCTCCACATGTTTGAATTTTAAACAAACAAATAAATAAAATGAGAAATGACTGCTTCATCATATTTAATTTTTTATCAGTTTAACTGGCAAAGAAAAACTATGAATCAAATTATACCAAGATGTAGTTTGCAGGATGAATATGTACATACAGTAATAACCACTTGTAAATTTTTACTGCTCAGAATTGATACTATCGGTACATGGCTGACTTTTTAGGACAGGTTTAAAATAGAATTTCTATCTTAACCTTAAATTAAAAAAATCCTTTCCCGCTCACAACTTTTGAATTATTAATTTTTCTATATATAGAGTATTCTCCGAAATAACTTTAACAATATAAATCCCATTCGCAAACGCAGCAACATCTATTCGGCAATTTGAACTTCCACTATGTTGCTTTTCCATTACCACCTTTCCTGAAATATCAAATAATTGAATTTTATATATGAAACCGTGGTTTGATTGGATGTCAATGAAATTTGTGGAGGGGTTGGGGGAAATAAGATTTCGATTTCATTTACAATTGATTCATTTTCCTCGATACCGACTGGGAGAGTATATTTTGTTATTCCATTCATTGTATCTCCATCAATAGTAATAAATCCACCACCTATAAATAAATCGTTACTATTTGATGCAAATGCGCTGGCACTATTATCAAAAAAACTTCCTAGATCGTACCAATTACTTCCATCCCATTTTGCAACTGAAGTTACCGAAATTCCTCCGGCATTATTAATTTGTCCACATGCATAGAGTTCACCACCAAATTCATGCAAATTCCATACATTGGAAGGTAACAAGCCAGTTCCGGCTTGACACCAATTTGAACCATCCCAACAAACAATTCCATTTCCAGGATCTCCCCCGGAAACTTGAAAATAACCAGCAATATACAACTTATTCTGATATACTATCATGTCATTTACCCAAGTAAATCCCCCAGAAAAGCCTCCCCCTACACTAACCCAATTATTACCATCAAATTTAGCTATATCCTTTTTCCCTGTCCCCCCATTGAAATTTCCACCAATATAAAGTTCGTTATTAAACTTTGCTGCACATACCACGTAACCGGAATTAGGTACTTGTTCCAAAATTGGAAAAATTGTCAAACTAATTCCATCAAATTTAGAAATTCCGTATGCAATAGTACTGTCTATAAAATTATACCCACCAAGAACGTAAAGTTCATTATCAATCACATTCAATCCATAAACACTTGCATAAGAATTTTCAGTAAAATCAGCTACTTTGTACCAATTATTCCCATCCCACCTGGAACAACCTTTGGCAACTATTCCACCAACAGTTGAAAATACACCCCCGCCTGCATATATTTGCCCATCAAACATGACCAAATTACCAACGATGCCTGAAATTGCCCCCGATCCAACCGAATCCCAAGAAACACCATCCCATTGTGCGACTCTCAATGCTGTAACTCCATCCCCGGTTGCATGAAAACCTCCTGCCGCATAAAGTATGTTAGAGGTAGTATCATAACAAATTGTTCTAACACCTCCTGAACTTGGTTGTATGCCACTGCTCAGAGTCGAAAAAGTTGGCTGTGATTTGGCACTGGAAACAATGCAAAATAAAATCAGTAATAGAACGAATGGATTCATGACTTCAGAGCTTAACAATTTTTTTTACATATACTTTATAACCATCCCATGTTTCAACAAAATAAATTCCAGAGTCCAGAAAGTTTAAATCAATTTGTACGTTATTAACAATTTGTTCCAATTGATTTGAATACACTTTTCGCCCTTGTATATCAAAAACAGAAACTTGGTAAATAAAACAATTTATAGATCCTAAATTCAGTAAATTGGTAAATGGGTTGGGAAAAACATCTAGAATGCCATTTAGAACAGTTTGCTTTGGCATAGCTATTATTCCACCAATTCGCAGTGGAGTACTCACATTGTAAATATTGGAAATAAAGGCCGCCGGTCCATTGGGAGTTATATTTAACATTGGTGCATAATATGGTGTTCCTAGAGAGCCAATGTAAGTGCTTAAAGGAAATTGTTGACTATTGGCAGGAATTAAAGCATTTGCACTTGTTGTGTGTCCGACAATAATAAGATCATACTTTCCTGTAAAATTTTGAAATTGGAAATCCATTCCATATGGATATTCATAACCATCACCGCCGAAATAAGTGCTATATACTAATTCTTTAGTTGTATTAAACTTTAATATAAATAAATCATTACTAGTAGGAAATGATGCGTCTATATCTAAAATTCCATCATAATATCCATTGGATTGAAATACATTCAAATCTGTGCTAGTCGTCATACCTGTAGCATAAATCTGTCCTGATTCATTTTGAGCAATATGCCTAACATCATCATTACCATTGCCTCCAAAATAAGTACACCACATTTGTTCATAATTGGCATTAAACATTGCTATAAATCCATCATAAGAATCAAGATCATGATCGTTCAAATTAGAAGTAGATAATGTATAAAGTGGGAAATTATCGCTTGACGAACTATAGGTCACTCCACCAATAAAAATATCTCCATTTAATTTTGAAACTTCAATTCCAAAACAAGCATCTAGATTACTTCCACCAAATAAAGTTGACCAATAAAGAAAATTATCAGCTCCGAATTTACAAACAAATCCATTCCATTCACTTGCAACAGAATTACCTTGTAAAAAGGATTGCCAACATTTGGTTCACAAATTGGAAATTCAGCTGAAGTATTTGCGACACAAGGTGACCCTAGATTTGAAGTTGACTCTCCAAGGCATGAGCCCATAAAATAAATATTCCCTACTGCGTCAATAACTAATCCATTCACATCTTCTGCCTCGCTTCCTCCAAAGTGAGTTGCCCAAACAAGTTCATAAGCATTATCAAATTTCGCAATAAAAACATCATCTGAACCATTATGATCCTGATAGAATCCCGAATTAGGAGTTGGCAATGGTATAGTCCCAGCTGTCTTGCCAATTACGATTAAATTATTCGCATTATCAAAAGCAACTTTCGCGGCAGAACTGGGTGATGAGCCACTATAATATGTCGACATTAATAAATCTTCTCCTATTGCGTTAAGTATTGAAATAAATGAATTACTCATTAAAGTACCGTTCACTGCTTGAGAATATCCAGTGCAAGGCGGGTTACATGGAGCAAAATTAGGTGATGTTGTGCCACCAACAATTGCAATATTTTTATTTTCATCAATTGCTATCCCATTTGCAAAATCACCAATACTTCCCCCTAAATAGGTGCAAAAATCAATGCTTCTATCAGACTTAAATTTAAAAACAGTGACATCATAATCACCGACGTTAATAGTTTGAACTACATTAATTGTAACAGGAAAATTTAATGCTATACTTTCTCCCACAACATAAATATTATCTTCCACATCAATAACCACGTCTTTAAATAATTCATCGACATTACCACCACCACCACAATAAGTACTCCACTTTAATTTATTTTGAGGTCCATGAACTGGTGTTGCAAAGTTAGGAATACCTATTGAAATAATAATTGGAACATTCCGGTTTTCTGATTCTATTGTAAATGAAATTAAGGAATCCTCCAAGTTGATCACTATGTCAGTTGGACTCCACTGACCATCCACATACTCATAACTTTTTGCTGAATATTTTTTAATTCCAAATAATGTATAAATGGAAATTATACCATCAGTTGATTGAACTGAATCATTCCCTTGATAGTAAAATTTAATATCTGATAAATCTGCATCGGAGTCAACATAAAACTTAAATCCATCATTACTATTAAAGGCTAAATCAATTCCATCATAACAATTTTTAATACGAACTTCTTGGTAAGATAATGCATGTGTAACATTAGTTCCCAATTGACCTAAAAAATAATTTCTAGTGCCTTGAGAAGTATCAAAAGCTTGAATTTCATATTCCGGATTTTGATCCAGTAATCTCAAATCAATTCTATACAATGAATCAAGTCTAGAATAATTTAAAGATGTGTCAGTATGACTTTTCTCAAAAATATAAGAGAAAATAGAATCTTGAATATATAATGCTGTATTACCGGCATCTCCGTAAAATAATACTTCTGTATGCGAGAGAGTATCTGTTCCTAATACTTGACCAAGATTTTCAACAAAACCAAAGCCCTTTGAATATTGTTCCGGACTTATTCCTGATAACATGCTTAAATCATAAGACCATGCTAAATTCCCATATTCTGTTAGTTTATTCATAGTTGTCATCTTTCCGATGCTATAATTTCCTGTAATATTACCATGTTCAAGATCATTCCAATTATCATCATACCAATTGGCTATTTTTAGATAGGTAGTATCTTTAACCGGACATTCTCCACTTTCCCAGCTTAAAGTTACAAAAACTTCGGAACTTCCAACGTTGCGGGTTAAATTCCAATAATTGCAGTCGTCAATATAAGCTAATGTAGTATCCAGATTTTCGCCGAAAGGCTGTCCCTGGTTAAAATATTCTGCAGTAAATGCATGTGTTGACGTAGTTGGAGCACTTATTTTGAGCGGTCGATATGCATTTTCTTTCCCAACCGGAAACTCGAATTCCGTATTTCCAATTTTATTTACCGGGCCCGAAACGAAGCTGCTATCGCTGCCACCAACAACTTTTGAACCTGCTTTCATGACTAATGTAGTCACCGGGCCGGCAATTAATTTGCCGGAAATCAAATTTAATGTGTCTTTTATACTTATATCAACCCAAAAAACAATATCTCTGCTTGAACTAAATCCTTGTGCTACTATTAATTTTCTGTATCTATGATTGTTTCCTGTAAGTTCCTGATTACTGCTACCTCTCAGTCTACAAGTCCCACCCCGGCATCAAACACTACATCGGAGGCCACATTTCCGTTGTGAGCAATGTTGCCATAAAAATCATTCATTCCTTCATAGGCCACTTGAATGGTGGTTCCTTCAAACTCCACATTGCCTAAATAGGCATCGCCAGTAGTAGTTGCTAATCGAATTCTTCCTGAAGCATTGTTATTGGCTATAGTAGTTGTTTCATTAAAAGTATTGCCTCCATAGCAATGCAAATTAGTAGTACCTGTTTTGGTCAAGGTTGTTACTCCATTGAAAGTGCAATTTTTTAGCAAGAATCCCGGACCATTAATTTCCAATGAACCATTGAAGGTACATGAAGTCATATTCACGATTGCCGTTCCTGTTAAAGTCAATGTTTGTGATGTGGTTCCGTTTTGGATAAAGTTTTTTAGTGTTAAATAGTCCGCTGCAAAGCCCCGATCCAATGCTGATAGTTTTGCCACTTGCCAAAACCGATACACCTCCACCATTGCCAAATGCCACACCACCATTACCGGTACTGCTTATTGTAACGTTCGCATTATAAAATGAGGTGTCGCCATTGGCCAAATACACCTCTTTGCTAGCATGGTTGGTGATGGTCACAGGCCCATTAAAAAAATCGTTGGTAGAAGAGCCCATCGTAAAATAAAAAACGCCTGAATGGGTAATCGTCAAGCTGTCCTCAAAAGTGCAATTTCCTGTTCCGGTAGTGTTACTGGTTCCCGATGAAACCAGATCCACCGGCTTTAAAAATACTCCGCCGTTCATGTGAAAATAGGTGCAGCTGGCTGCAATTTTTACGTCAAAAACAGTGCCTCCAAAGTGGCACAACCCACCACCGGGCTGCAACCGTCCATTCACTATTTTTCCGCCATTAAAATAGGTCACACCGGTGGTGGTTAATGTATAAGTCCCTAAATCGACCGTATCGCCATTGATGGTAAAATTGGCTACCGTTCGGTTTTGATCGAGCACCAAATTGTTGGGAGCATTGCTGTTTAAGGTAATATTGTCACCAGAACCAGGTGTTGCACCACCACCGCCACCCGACCAATTCCCCGAAACCAACCACGATGATGAATTTGTTCCTATCCAAATAAATGATGCGGAAAATGAGTTTGTGATAAAAATTGTTTGAATGAGAACTGAGATTATTACTATATATAAGAATTGCTTTTTCATGGCTGTACGTGTTAAAAGAATTGAATTATTTATTGATTATAAAATGGAATATTTCCAATTAATTTCCGATGAACTCATACCAGTTCGACCAGTTATTTGACCCGTTTTTAAGTCGCACTTTGGCATGATAAGCATTCAGAAATGTCACCGTACCCATACCTACATTAATTTCATTTCCGGTACGTGAATACGACATCCCGAAAGGCAAGCCCGAGGTTTGATCATAAGTAAATATATGCGAGAACATTTCCGAAGCATTGTCATCCGTTCCAACAAGCATTTCAATTTCATTCACATTATTGGTATCAGCAACTACCACTTTAAAATAGCCTTCGTTGCCCGAGAAGGAAACTGCTGCATCTAAGGGAGTTTGTGCTTTCGAATAAAATGTGCAACAACAAAACAAAATCAAAAACCAAATGTGAAATTTTTTTAATTTTTTTTCGCTAAGAAATAAATTTTCAAAACGATTAAATCGTAAGTTTTCTTTCGGTGAAAGATGGAGGCGAAGTGTTTTCATAGTAATAAAAATTATATAACAGTTAGTATTAAAAAACATGTCATGGATCTGAATTGCATTTTAAAGCACGAACAAGTTCCTCTAAGAAATTCGGCTGTTACTCTTCAATACAAAATCAATTCACTCTTATCAGAATTTCATACTTTGGGGGGAGAAGCTGAAAATTCTAACCAAACAATAAAAGAAATTGCAACTTTTGGTTCGCAATTCCACATCAATGATAGAAGAATTTTTGATGCAAAAAAAATAATCAGATTAGTTATGAACAGGTTATGAACAACAATTTTTTCTTTATGAACTAACATTTCTATCTCACAAAAAACTCAAGAACCCAACAACTGATATTTTCCACAGAATTACCAGTGAATGATACTATAGCCCACGAACTTTAACCACTAAAACCAGTCAGATCGAAGTAACGCTTTTCTTTTATTCAGTTCCACTAATTTCCAAATGCTCGCAAAAATCAATATTGAATAAAATGAAATTTTTTCTTTTATCTTTGTTCATATGGTTCCAAGTTATTGATGATAAATAAATTTCTCAATTTTTTAAAATTTCTATTATTTCTTACGCTGCTCGTAGCTGTATGGAATTACAAGCTCATTTTTTATGGTGTGCAGCAACTGAACGGACAGCTTAAAATAATCTGTAATTCAGTGCAGGTTGCTGAGGTAATAAAGGATCCGAATGTAAACTCAGAAATTAAAGAAAAACTATTGCTGGTTGAAGAGATACGGAGATTTGCGATGGACTCCCTTGGTTTAGCAAACTCCGATAACTACACCACTTTTTATGATCAGCATGAAAAACCGCTTATGTGGGTGGTGACCGGTTGTAAACCTTATAGTCTGGAAGCAAAAAAATGGAATTTCCCATTTGTAGGAGAAGTTACCTACAAAGGTTTTTTTAAAGAACACCGCGCTAAAAAAGAAGAGCATTTAGTAAAACAACAGGGCTATGAAACCGATATCTACTCCCCTTCCGCATGGTCCACGCTCGGTTATTTTACTGATCCTATTTTATCGAACATTTTAAAAAGAGGTCCGGGAAGAATTTCTGAATTAATTATTCATGAATTAACTCATGCAACTATCTATTTGGAAAGCAGTGTCGATTTCAACGAAAATTTCGCCACTTTCATAGGTGAACAGGGTGCCGGAAAATTTTTAGAATTTAAATATGGAAGTGAAAGTCCGGAGGTGATTAAATACCGAAATTTTCTCGAAGACGAAGAAATATTTAGCAGCTATATGATGGTAAGTTCTAAAAAATTGGATAGCTTGTATAAATCTTTCACTCCTTCACTTCCTTTAAAAGAAAAAGCAAAATTAAAATATAAAATGATCGCAGAAATTATGTTAGGGATCGGAAAATTAAATCTACATTCCCCACAAAGATACCGTCATGATTTTAAAAAATCACCGCTACCAAACAATACTGATTTTATGGCATTTTTGAGGTACAGGAAAGAACAGGAAAAATTTAAAATAGTTTTTGAAAAAAATTATCATGGTGATTTGAAAAGTTTTGTAGCTGATATTGTTAAGAAATCGGAACTGAAGGAGGAGATTCCTTTTTGAACAAAAATGTGGCAGTGGCAGTAGGCAGTGGCAGTAGGCAGCGGCAGTAGGCAGCGGCAGTAGGCAGCGGCAGTAGGCAGTTAGTTATGCGAAAAGTTGGAAAATTAATTTGCAATAATCAACCATTGAATCAACCATAGAATTAAAATGTAGCAGTGGCAGTAGGCAGCGGCAGTCAGTGATGCGAAAAGTTGGAAAATTAATCTGCAATAATCTACCACTGAATCAACCATTGAATCAACCATAGAATCAACCATAGAATTAAAATGTAGCAGTGGCAGTAGGCAGCGGCAGTCAGTGATGCGAAAAGTTGGAAAATTAATCTGCAATAATCAACCACAGAATCAACCATTGAATCAACCTTTCATCATGACTGATTTAGCTTCTTCAAGAAAATTTCCCTATGAGAAAAAGATAGAAAAAAACAAAAGGTATTGAAATCAAAACAGCATCGAAGCGATCGAGAATACCTCCGTGTCCGGGTAGGATGTTGCCGGAATCTTTAACACCTATACTTCTTTTTAAGCATCGATTCAACAAGGTTCCGAGTGTTCCCGTTGTAACAACTATTACTGAAACAATCATCCATTCGGACATTGACAAAACGGGAAACCAAATGGAATTAACCCATGCTGCAAAAAGTGCAACCAGCATACCACCAAAAAAACCTTCCCATGATTTTTTCGGAGAAATTCTTTCAAACAAACGGTGCCTGCCTATTTTCGAACCAATCATGTAGGCACCGGTATCACTTGCCCACACCAGAAAAATGCATCCCATAATTACTCCACCATGGTAGGGTACATCATCATACGGTGTTAATCCGAAAGCAATTTTCACCATGAGTAATACAGGGAGAGTCAGGTAAATCATTCCTGTTATAGTGATGGCGATATTCTGAAAAGGATGTTCCTTTTTCCGATACAATTCAAAAATAAAAATGGATGCCACCATCGGAATTGCAATCATCATCCATTCCAATCCTGTATGATTCCATTGTAACCATGTGAACAATAAAAACAATATCTGTGCAAGCAACACTCCGGGCAAAACCTGCGGATGCGTGTGATCGGATTTAACCAATTTATAAAATTCCATTAATCCAAGTGTAGAAATCAGAAAAAAGATTGCAATAAAACTCCAGGGATTAAAAAGAATAGCAACAATCATAACTGCCGCAAAGCTCAGTCCAGTGATTGCACGTTGCAGAAAATTATTCAAAGTTCATTTGTTTTTAATAAGAAATTTTGCCAGCACTGCATCTGATTCATAAACGTACAAATCAATATCTCCAATAAAAATGTACGATGAATCTTTCCTATTCACTTCAAAAGATTTGATTTGATTGTCTTCAAGAACGGCTTTCACAATATTAATTTTATGAGGCAATGGAGAGGAATACACCATACAAAATTCAGGGTCTCTAGGGTCCATGTTTACCATTCGGGTTTGTCAACCAAAAAAAGGTATAGTTCTGATGGTCCCTGAGCACCTATCACAAGTTCATTGCCAATATCGGCAGTACTACTAGGGCCGGTAATAAACGTTGTAGAGGAAGGAGTGTTATCTTTATATTTTGATTTAATAAAATTAAAAGCATCTTTTAAATCATCAACCAATTGACCAGGAAAAGCAACTACGATATGAACCGGGGTAAAAAGAGGAATTCCTCTTCCTGCTGTTTGAGCAGATGAAACCATGATGCTACCTGTTCTTGCAACCAGACACTCGCACAAAGTAACTGATGCATGTGTTGTTGAAATTGTTGATGGGTCGTTACTTAATGGAAATTCACATTCATTTAAAAACTTAAATAATGGACTTTCGACACAAAGAAGTTGCGTCCATTTTTTTGTTTGTGCAAGGTTTAACAATCCTTCTGCAAAATCCAGCATGGTATTGCAAAAAACAAATTGACCTCCGGCTTCTTTAAAAGCCTGTGCAAATATCAGTTCAGGTACCTCATCGTTCATACGGAATACAGGACTGTCGAAATCCAGGTTCGGATAGGGATTCGCTGTTTTCGAAATCAGAGCATTTCGAATCTTCTTTAGTACTTTTTCCCTGGTGGTACTGTCCTGCATCCCCAAATATAAAAAAAATATTTTTCTTAGCTACCTGGTTGGTCACTTACAGGCTTTTCTTCGGCAATTTTCTCCGGATGATGTCCATTTCCATTTGTACTAATAACTGGAGGAATAGTAAAAGGCTGAGTTTTTGGAGTTTCTATTTCAAAAGGGCGTTTTCCAAAAATCAATTCCAGGTCTTCTTTAAAAATCACCTCTTTTTCCAGAAGGTGCATGGCCAGCTTATCAAGCTGATCACGGTGTTTAGAAAGAATTCCCTTAGTACGGATGTAGCAGGATTCGATGAGTTTACTTACTTCCTCATCAATAATCTGAGCCGTTTTTTCACTGTAGGGCTTTGTGAAAGCATAATCCTGATTTCCAGAAGAGTCGTAGTAACTTATGTTACCAATTTTACTATTCAATCCAAAAATCGTGACCATTGCATAAGCCTGTTTAGTGATTTTTTCAAGATCGCTAAGGGCACCTGTAGAAATTTGACCAAAAACTATTTCTTCAGCAGCTCTGCCTCCTAAGGCAGCGCATATTTCATCAATAATTTGTTCTGTTGTTGTTAACTGGCGCTCTTCAGGCAAATACCATGCGGCACCCAATGAATTCCCACGCGGCACTATAGAAACCTTGATTAATGGATGAGCGTGTTCAAGCAGCCAGCTTACGGTTGCATGACCGGATTCGTGATAAGCAATAACTTGTTTTTCGTGATGAGTAATGATCTTATTTTTCTTTTCTAAACCACCAATTACTCTATCTACGGCGGCTAGAAAATCATCTTTGTCCACCATCAATTTATTATTACGAGCGGCAATTAAAGCTGCTTCATTACATAAGTTGGCGATGTCGGCACCGGAGAACCCGGGAGTTTGCCGAGCAAGGAAATCAATATCAACAGATGCATTGATTTTAATTGGTTTAAGATGTACAAGAAAAATTTCTTTCCTTCCATTTAAGTCCGGCAATTCCACATAAATTTGTCTATCGAACCGTCCTGGACGCAACAAAGCTCTATCAAGCACATCGGCACGATTGGTAGCAGCCAAAATAATTACGCCACTATTGCTACCGAAGCCATCCATTTCAGTGAGCAACTGATTTAATGTGCTTTCTCTTTCATCGTTTGCACTGAATGAAGGTGCTTTGCCTCGAGCGCGACCGATGGCATCAATTTCATCAATAAAAATAATAGCAGGTGCTTTTTCTTTTGCCTGACGAAATAAGTCTCGTACACGGCTAGCTCCTACACCAACGAACATTTCAACAAAATCGGACCCTGATAAGGAGAAAAATGGAACTTGAGCTTCACCGGCCACAGCTTTAGCAAGCAATGTTTTACCTGTTCCGGGAGGACCCACTAACAAAGCACCACGAGGTATTTTTCCCCCTAATGAAGTATATTTCTTTGGATTTTTAAGAAAATCTACAATTTCCATAACTTCAACTTTAGCCTCTTCCAATCCGGCAACATCATTAAATGTCACTTTTACATGCATGTCCTTGTCAAACAAAGTAGCCTTAGATTTTCCAATATTAAAAATCTGGCTACCCCCACCACCGCCACCCATACGACGCATGAAGAAGATCCAAACGAATACCAGTAAAACAATAGGGAGAATCCAGGAAATAAGATCCCAATAACTCTTATCGTTATTATTGTAGCTGACACTTATTTTTTCAGCATCTGGACTGGCATTTTGAGCCTCTTCCAATTTCTTTTCAAAAGAACCAACATCACCAATAGTAAAATAAAAGTGGGGGCCTTCATTAACCGCATTACTGAATGTTTTGCTGGCAACGGGCTTATACTTATCCTGACTTAATTTATCCTTTTTGATGTAAATGTTTACCCGTTCTTTATTTATGACTTCGAGTTTAGCTACCTCATTTTCTTTCAGCATTTCGGTTTCAAACTGCATCCAGGTAATTTCACGTGGTTTGTTGCCTACTCCCAAAAACTGAATGGCAATTATCACCACAAACAGGATCGCATAAATCCAATAAAAGTTAAAATTGAATTTAGATCCCCCTGGTTTAGGAATTTTATTCAATGGATTCATCGACCGCTTCTTGCCATCATTTGTTGAATCTGTATTCTGAGTATCTGACATTTCTGATTAATTTCCTTTTTTTTATTTTGTCAATATCCATGCCATCGGCCTTTATGGCAGTAATTTTATGGACAAGTTATATCTTAACAACCGTAACTAATTTTAGTTCATTCAATATTTCTAAAATTAGCATCTGCCCAAAATTTTTCAATACCGTAAAAATCTCTTTGTTCTTTTAAGAAAACATGCACCACCACATTAATATAATCGAGTAATATCCATTCCGCATTGGTATAACCTTCTCTGTAAACAGGTTTTTCTCCGGTTAACCGCTCCACCTCTTCTTCTACTGATCTTGCAATTGCTATCACTTGAGTATGGGAGTCAGCATGAGTCACTACAAAAAAATCGGAAGGTGCTTTTCCAGTGGGTTTCAAGTCCAAAACTGTTATCTGATTTCCTTTTTTTTCCAACATTCCAGTTACAATTGCATCAACCAGAAACTCTGCATCAGTCTTCTTCTTTTGCTCCTTTTGAAGCCTGTTTACTTTACCCATTCAGCTTGTTTACCTATGTTTGTACAAAAATAGTGTTTTTTTGAAAGGTAAAGTCAATTCCTTAAATCAAGAAAGTAAACCATGTTAGGAATTAAAACGGGGCAAAGAGTGATAGAGCTTGTAGAAACCGACTCCACAAACAGCTATGCTGCCAGACTAATGCATTTGGAAGTGCCGGAAGATGGCACTGTCATAATGGCTGGTTTTCAAAAGGCAGGCAGAGGACAAAGGGGCTCAGGATGGGAAAGTGAACCAGGTAAAAATCTGTTAATCAGCTATATACTTTATCCTAATTTTTTAAAAATAGCAGATCAGTTTATTTTAAATCAAACGATTTCACTAGCTGTTCATGAATTTATCAAAAAATCAACCTCTGCCTCTACAGCTATCAAATGGCCGAATGATATAATAGCGGGAACAGGTAAAATATCCGGTATATTGATAGAAAATTCTATCAGAAGCAACCAGATCATGCATTCAATTGTTGGAATTGGAATTAACATAAACCAGCTCATTTTTGAAACTTACCATCCTCCAGCTCAATCGCTTAGTATGATAGAGAATCGGGTTTTCTCTCTAAAATCATGTCTTACAGAATTAAATACATGCATCGACAAATGGTATAATCTTTTAAGAATCAATAACTTCAGAAAAATCAATGAGGACTATCTGAACGCTTTATACCTAAGAAACATTCCTTCCAGATTTGAACACAATGGTCAACAATTTACCGGAACGATAAAAGGAATCACACCTGAAGGTAAATTGCATTTGATTACCGAAGATGGTACTTCCCAACTTTACCTAACCAAAGAAATAAAATATCTTTTGTAAAAAATTACGCGATAGAATCGGTAATAGCTTTATACCTGTCAACTAGCAGATTCAGAAAATTTGTAAGTGGTTTTTCCGCCATCATTTTAAGAAAAGGATTTAAGTCGGCATCAAAAAACAAATTTAGGGTAGACGAATCAGAGTTATCGATCTTTCCAATGTTACAAATGAGAAAGAAATCGAAAGGGGCTTTACCATTTCTTTTTATCTTAATTTCCGAATCAGGTGTTTTGGTATCGAACGCCATCCCCAAAGAAGCCATTCCTTTAAT
Source organism: Bacteroidota bacterium (assembly GCA_016722525.1). Lineage (GTDB taxonomy): Bacteria > Bacteroidota > Bacteroidia > AKYH767-A > OLB10 > JADKJB01. The sequence continues at coordinate 88,166 of JADKJB010000034.1, read as the reverse complement.
GCTAAAAGAACATGTTTCACTATCCGAGACCCAATCAGTCACCTGTTCAGGCATTAATTTCTCATAATTAGTAAAATCTGAAAGGAAATTAAATACTTCTGAAGGGCTTTGATTCAAAGTTACCTGAAGGCTCTGAATGCGTGTCGTTTTACAATTATTTTCTAATAATAAATTACAATGGATTCCAGTTAGCATGCTCCGTTTTCCATAATTTTAAATTCTCCAAATCATCCTTTCCAATGTAACCCTGATTAAGTGCTTGATTAATTAGCACATCATAATTACTTAGTGAATAAACAGGACAATTCGCAACACGAAAAGCATCGGAGGCAACATCAAAGCCATAATTAAATATAGCTATCATTCCTTTGACTAAAACACCATTTTCACGTAATGCATTCACCGCTTTTAAACTACTTTGGCCTGTCGAAATAAGATCTTCAATAACTACACACGATTGATTTTTACTAATTTCTCCTTCGATAAGATTTTGCCGGCCATGTTCTTTTGCGGAAGATCGTATGTAAACAAAAGGAAGTCCCATAGCTTCAGCAACTAAAACACCATGTGCAATGGCACCGGTTGCGACTCCGGCGATTACATCCGGGGGACCAAATTTTTCATCAATTACTTTAACTAACTCCTGGCGAATATAGGTTCTGATGCGAGGGTGGCTCAGGATTATTCTGTTGTCACAATAAATTGGTGATTTCCAACCCGAAGCCCAGGTAAATGGTTGCTTCGGCTGCAGCTTAACAGCTTTGATTTGTAACAAAAAATCGGCTATATTTGACGCGGTTGTTCCCATACTGATGTAACAAATGTACAAAGTTTTTATAAATGACAAAGAGATCACTTTTAAAAGATCTGTCCTTGAAGATAAAATAACCAAAGATGATTCTTATGAGAAAAAGATCCATGAATTGAGTGCCAAACTCATAAACTCCAAAAAAGGACTTTCTAAAAATATAACCCTAATTTCAAATCGACCCTTTTTTGCCATGCATGCTTTTTTAAAAACATTCAAAAAAATAAGTGCCGCAGGCGGAATCGTAAGTAAATCGAAAAATAATGATCCTATTTTGATGATTTTCAGGCTAGGAAAATGGGATCTTCCAAAAGGTAAAACAGAAAAAGGCGAAAATCTGTCTCAAGCCGCAATTCGGGAGGTCCGGGAAGAGTGTGGAATAAAAAAACTCAGGATTATCAAAAAGCTGCCACCGACCTATCATCTATACGTTTTAAAAAACGAATGGGTGGTAAAAAAAACAGCCTGGTTCCTTATGAATAGTGCTTATACAGGTACTTTAACCCCACAAGCCGAAGAAGGAATACAGCAGGTAAAGTGGGTGCCTAAAACACAGTTGAAGAGTTACCTTTCATTGAGTTATTCATCAATAGCACACCTGATCCGCACAGAAATCTTAGACCTTTAAGCTGATTCCTTCGTGGTTCTTAAATTCAGTTCTGCCAGGATATAGTTTCAAAGCCTCTTCTAAGCACTTCAATGCATTTTTCAAGTCTTCAAGATTAAGCACATAGGCCACTCTCACTTGATTGAGACCTGCTCCCGGGGTGGAATAGAAACCCGTTGCCGGTGCTAGCATTACCGTTTGCATTTTATATTCAAATGACTCTAAAAGCCATTGGCAGAATTTATCAGAATTATCAATTGGTAATTGAGTAATAACATAAAATGCACCACTTGGTTTCGGACAAAAAACACCGGGTATATTATTAAGTGCTTCAACTACAAAATCTCTTCTTGCAACATATTCTTGAATCACTTTTTTAAAATAATCATCTGGGGTATCAATTGCGGCTTCAGCAGCAATTTGTCCGAATGTTGGTGGACTAAGCCTTGCCTGCGCAAATTTTAGAGCGGCGGCCATGACTTCTTTATTTCTTGAAATGAGTGCGCCAATTCTTACTCCGCAAGCGCTATACCTTTTAGAGACGGAATCCATGAGCACAACATTTTGCTCAATCCCTTGGAGATTCATTACAGAAAAATACTCTTTGCCATCGTAACAAAACTCACGATATACTTCATCTGCGAAGAGAAAAATATCATGTTTTTTTACAAGATCTCTCAAAGCTTCCAGTTCTGCTTTTGTATAGAGGTAACCGGTAGGATTTCCGGGATTACAAATCATAATAGCTTTGGTAGCAGGAGAAATGAGTTTTTCAAATTCTGAAATTGGAGGCAATGCAAAACCATCTTCAATATTTGATATTATCGGTTTGATTTTAACACCCGCCTGAATGCCAAAACCGTTATAATTAGCATAAAATGGCTCCGGAATAATCATCTCATCACCTTCATTAAGGCAAGCCATCATGGCAATTTCAATAGCTTCGGATCCGCCAGTAGTCACCATAATATCGGTATAGGACAATTGAATTCCGTATTTATTATAATACGTCACCAGTTTTCTACGGTACGATTCGTTGCCAGCGGAATGACTATACTCAATTACTTTGAGCGTATTATTTTTAACAGCACTGAGCATTACTTCGGGTGTTTCAATATCGGGCTGACCGATATTGAGGTGATAAATTGTTTTACCTTCTTGCTTTGCTTTTTCAGCATAAGGAATCAGCTTCCTGATAGGTGATGCGGGCATAATTTGCCCTTTATGAGATATTGATGGCATGGCTTTAAAAATAAGTACCCCCGGCAGAAACCGGGGGTACAAACATATAAAATTTATTAGAAACAGTTATTATTCCTTAATTCTTAGGCGTTTCCATTGGTTTGGTTTCCGGAGTAGCGGCCGCTTGCTCTACATTACCTTTAATATGTAACACTTTGGGACTGTCGGGAGCATTAGAAGTGATGGTAATAGTTTTGTCCTGTAATCCCATTTTACCGGCTGAATTAAATGTTACTTTAATCGTACCTTTTTCGCCTTTTTTTAAGAGGCTCTTTAGGCCATTCAGGAACGGTACATCCGCATGAACCATGAGCTTCGGTAATGATAAGAGGCTCTTTTACCCGCATTCACAAATTCAAACGCATATTCCACTTTATCTCCTTGCTTAATGACACCGAAGTTATATTCTTCTTTATCAAATTTCATTACAGCATCAGATGCTTTAACTTCAGTTGGTTTAACGGCAGCGGTTTGAGTTTTTTCTGTTTGAGCAACAACAATTCCGCTTATTGCAGTAATCATTGCCGCCATCAAAATAATTTTTTTCATTTTATGTATTTTAGTTGGTGTATGAGAATACGAGTAACAAAATTTACTTGGCTTTTTCAAGAGGAGAAACGGCATTCTCTTTCTTAACCGGTGTTTGATCATCAGCTTGTTCAGCAGGAGAAACAGTACCTTTGATGGTAATTACTTTAGAGGCAGATTTAGCGTTAGAACTGATCGTAACTGTTTTAGTAAAAGGACCAGGGCGTTTTGTATCATATTGAACATTGATAGAACCTGACTGACCTTTTCCAACTGGTTCTTTAGGCCATTTTGGAACCGTACATCCACAAGATCCACGGGCATTAGATATGATCAAAGGGCTTTTGCCGGTGTTACTGAATTTGAAGTCGTACGTACCATTTCCACCATATTCAATAGTACCGAAATCATGTACTTCAGATTCGAAAACTATTTCAGGAGCATTAGGGTCATTGTTAACTTCTGCTTTTTGTTCTTCCTGTGCAAATGCTGTAAAGCTCATTGCAAAGAGCACTACCATGGTGTAGATACTTTTTTTCATTTTTGTTAAATTTATTTTCGTTAGTTTGAGTTGTAAAGTTAAATCTAAATCCATTGAGACAGATCAACCTTATTAATTAATACAGGCCAAAAGTACATTCTGGATCATGAATTTTGAATGAAAGGAGTAAATTTAGGCTCATCCATTCCTATTTAGCCCAATAATTGAAATAAATTGAAGAAATGACAAGAATCAAGCCACAGCGGGCTCATCACCACCCTCCTTAAATTCACCTTCCCATTTAGCAATTACAACTGTAGCCAGACAATTTCCAATCACATTTACAGAAGTTCTGGCCATATCCATTAGTTCATCAATACCAAGAATAATAAATATTGGTTCAACAGGAAGGCCAAAAGAGGAGGCCGTTCCAAGCAAAATGACTAAAGATGCTCTGGGCACACCTGCTACTCCTTTACTGGTTAGCATCAGTGTAAACACCATGAGTAACTGTTGCTCCCAGGTAAGGTCAATGCCAGCGGCTTGGGCAACAAAAACTGAGGCTAAGGAAAGATAGAGCGTGGTTCCATCCAGGTTGAAACTATATCCTGTAGGCATCACAAACGCTACGATCTTACGAGGAACGCCAAGTTTTTCCATTGCTTCCATAGCCCTAGGTAAAGCAGCTTCTGAGCTGGTGGTTGCAAAAGCTATAGAAACAGGTTCTGAAATGGCTTTAATGAACTTTTTGATAGGCAATTTGATGATTAGAGCAATTGGAAACAAAACTACAAGAATGAAAACTATTAAGGCGACATACAGCGTAGCTAATAAATGGAAGAGATTTACCAAAATCCCGAGTCCCATATGCCCAACGGTATAAGCGATGGCAGCTCCAACACCTATAGGAGCAAAATACATGATAATATTCGTGAATTTGAACATTACATCAGAAAGTCCTTCAGCAAAAGAGAGCATAGGTTTGCGTTGCTTTTCGTTGAGCATGGCCAGAGCGATACCAAAAATGATACTAAAAACCACAATTTGAAGAACCTGTCCATCAACAATAGATTTAGCAATATTTTCAGGGAAAACATGAAGTATTACATCGGTCATACTCTGTGGTGCCACTTTAGGAAGTTCTTCATGGGCTCCTGCTGGCATTTTGATTCCGACACCCGCTTTGCTTATATTGATTGCAATTAACCCTATGAAAAGTGCGACAGTAGTGACAACTTCAAAATAAAGTAACGACTTCCACCCCATTCTACCAATCTGCTTAAGATGCGAGTGTCCGGCAATTCCAACTACCAGGGTACCAAAAAGCAGCGGTGCAATGATGGTTTTGATCATTTTAAGAAAAATCTGACTCAATACCCTGAGTTCGACTGCTACTTCAGGAACGTCGTGACCTAATGCCGCTCCAATCACCATACTTGCAAGAATCCAGGTAGTCAGCGATTTCTTAAAAATGGCGTAATAAATCAGTCCTGAAATAGCAATCCATCGGGTAATCAGCAGAATTCCAGGGTTAATTGATACCCAACCATAATGATTCAAAACTGCTAAGAGAGCAGCGACCCCCATCCCAAAAAGGGCATACCATCCACTTTTACTTTTCATATTCTGAAAATTATTTAGCCAAATTTAAGAATTGTCATCCGTTTACAAACATACAGATTCTTAAGTTCAGGATTTAAGATAAATTCGGATATTTGAGGCTTGTATTAAACAGCTTTATGGAAATCCCTAAAACTTACGACCCCTCAGTAACCGAAGATAAATGGTATCAGTATTGGATAAAAAATAATTTTTTTCGTTCAGTACCGGATGAACGCGAGCCATATACCATTGTTATTCCACCTCCTAATGTGACCGGCGTTTTACATATGGGTCATATGCTTAACAACACCATACAAGATGTTTTGATCCGAAGAGCCCGTATGCTCGGCAAAAATGCCTGTTGGGTACCAGGGACCGATCATGCGTCAATTGCCACTGAAGCACGAGTTGTTGCCATGCTCCGCGAAAAGGGGATTGAAAAAAAGGATCTTTCCAGAGAAGATTTTCTGAAATATGCCTGGGAATGGAAAGAGAAATATGGTGGAATTATTCTGGAACAACTGAAAAAGCTTGGTGCATCCTGCGATTGGGAACGTACCCGTTTCACCATGGAAGATGATTTGTCGGATGCGGTTATTGAAGTTTTTATAGACCTCTATAAAAAAGGGCATATTTATCGCGGTACCCGGATGGTAAACTGGGATCCTGCTGGAATGACCGCAGTTTCAGATGAAGAAGTTATTCATAAAGAAGTTGATTCAACTTTGTATTATGTACGTTATCAAGTTGAAAGCACGAACGACTGGGTAACGATTGCGACTACACGTCCTGAAACCATTTTGGGTGATACAGCAATTTGTGTGAACCCGGAGGATGAACGATACAAACATTTGCATGGAAAAAACATTATTGTTCCAATGGTGAACAGGGCTGTGCCTTTAATTACCGACAGTTATGTAACCATGGACTTCGGAACAGGTGCCCTTAAAGTTACTCCTGCTCATGATATCAATGATTATCAGCTGGGACAAAAACACAAGCTCGCAACCATTGATGTTCTCACTCCTGAAGGAAAAATGAGTGCAGCAGCAGGTTTCTATTTGGGTGAAGATCGTTTTGCTGTTCGTAAAAAAATAGCAAAAGACCTGGAGCAATCGGGACATCTTGTTAAAACGGAACCCTATAAAAGCAACATTGGTTTTTCGGAAAGAACGAATGCGGTGATTGAACCAAGATTGTCGATGCAATGGTTTTTGAAGATGGAAGAAATTTCGAAACCAGCATTGGAGAATGTAATGAATGACAACATACGGTTAGTTCCTGAGAAATTTAAAAACACCTATAGGCACTGGATGGAGAATGTTCACGACTGGTGTATTTCGCGTCAACTCTGGTGGGGACAACAAATTCCGGCATGGTATAATGAGAGTGGTGATTTTGTTGTGGCTAAAACAGAAGTTGAAGCACGATCACTTTTTGCAGCTAAAGGAACAGAACTAAAAAAGATTCTAAAATTTCACAAGATGAAGACGTACTCGACACCTGGTTTTCATCATGGTTGTGGCCGATATCGGTATTTGATGGTTTTAAGGATCCTAACAATGCTGATATCAACTACTACTACCCTACCAATGATTTGGTAACGGCTCCCGAAATTTTATTTTTTTGGGTAGCCCGAATGATTATAGCCGGCTATGAATACCGAGGAGAAAAACCATTTACCAATGTTTACCTCACAGGAATTGTCAGAGACAAACTAGGAAGAAAAATGTCGAAGTCACTAGGCAATTCCCCTGATCCGCTGGACCTGATTGCAAAATACGGCGCGGATGGTGTTCGCATTGGGATGTTATTCAGCTCTCCTGCCGGAAACGATTTACCTTTTGATGAATCATTGTGTGAACAGGGAAGAAATTTTGCCAATAAAATATGGAATGCATTCCGGTTAATCAATGGCTGGAAAGACACTGAAGGTAAAGATGGAATCGATAACCGTGACTATACGAAAATAACAGAATGGTTTAGTGCAAAGCTAGAAGCAGAAACGGCAACTATCAATGATTTATATTCCAAGTACAGGATTTCGGAAGCATTGATTGCGATTTACAAATTAATCTGGGATGATTTCTGTTCCTGGTACCTGGAAATTGTGAAACCGGGAATTGGAATAGCGATGAAAGAAGAAACTTACAAATCCACTATCACCTTTTTTGAATCGCTTTTGAAATTACTTCATCCTTTCATGCCCTTTATTACTGAAGAAATATGGCAAACCATCCGTGAACGTAAATACGGAGAGAGTATAATGATGGAGAAATGGCCTGAAACCGGGAAAGAGAATATTTTATTGTTGAATAATTTTGCTTCCGCAATGGAGCTTGTTACTGAGATACGTAATCTCAGAAAAACTAAAAGCATTCCCATGCGCGAACCCTTATCAGTGAGTTTGTTTATTGGAAAATCGAACAACATTGAAGATTTTCATGCCATGGTGATTAAAATGTGTAACTTGTCGGCTATTGAAAAAATTTCAACCAAACCGGATGGACATGCTCCGATCATGATCAATGATCACGAGTATTTTGTTCTAACACAGGGATTGATAAACCAGGAAGAAGAACAAAAGAAGATTACTGAAGAATTAAGTTATACCAAAAGCTTTTTAGAATCGGTGATGAAAAAATTGAATAATGAACGTTTTGTTTCCAGTGCGAAACCAGAGGTTGTTGCCATTGAAAATAAAAAGAAGTCTGATGCCGAAGCTAAGATAAAATTGTTAGAGAGTCAGTTGGAAGGGTTGGGGAAAAGTCATTAGTTTGAATTTCATAGGTTAATACATTGATTGCATCTAATTGACTATTCTATGGTTGATTAAATAGCTTATTTGGTGGTGAATTTTATAGCTGAAAGTAAATTTCCTATAATATTTATTAACATGAATAACTAATCAGGTTGATTGTGAATTAGGTGTAAAGACACGATGACTTTTATTTCTCGAATAAGAAAAATTTGTTTCATGCAACTTTCATTGCTTATATAAAACGTTCGACATTTAATGCTATGCATTCATTACAAGTGGAACTTTGAACGAAGTGTTTCTGCACAATACCCACCTGTCAGGACTGAGGCTATGAATGCAAAAAGGAGATGTGATGCGAATTTAAATTCAAGACTTAAAATGACTAATAACTATTTTTATTTTACCTGAGCATTCAATCCATCAAGAATTTCCTTAGTAATATCGAGTGAATCGTTAGCAAGCAAAATTCCACTACCTCTTTGGTAACCTAAAATATACAAATAATTCTTTTTCTTGTTGTATTCCTTAAGGTAACGTGATAAATTGTCATGAATGGAATCGTTCATTATTGATTCCTGATCTTGCAGTTCGGTCAATAAATTTTGTTTTTGTTCTACGAGGCCCTGCTGTTTTTGCATAAGCCGTTCTTCTTCACGTGCCCTTTGATCAGGCGACATCCCTCCTGCTCTTTCCTGATAATTCATTACTTCCTTTTCAAGTAATTGCGCCTTAGAACGGAGAAATACATCAATACTATCTTGCTTTTTCTCAAGACTTGCTTTCAAAGAATTAAAATAATTATATTCTTCAAGAAGCGAATCAGAATTTATGAATACAATAGAATTAGAGGCCATTCCTTGTCCACTTGTAACCGGAAGTGACTCCGTTTCGGAATTGCCTGAATAAACTTTGTAATACAAAAACGCTACAGCGATTAAAAGAACTATGTTGAGAGCAACTGAGAGATTTTTCAAATTTTATTTTGTTTAGAGTGCAAAGATAGTGATGGATTTTTATAATTGGATAAGCGGTTAAATATATCCTGCCATTTTATAAGATATCATACCCACCCATTCGTGAGAAAGCATGTCCCAAAAACCAAGACTTTCAATATCAGGTAATAAAGTGCGATCAGGGGTCCATTGTGGCTTTCTTGATTTTTTATCAACAGGGAAAGGAGTCACATTCAAACCCGCTTTCTTAAAACAGGCAATAGATCGTCGCATATGAAAAGCTGAAGTGATGAGCAACACCCTGCAACCTTTGCATTTTCCATTGATAATTTTAGTGGAGAACAGTGCATTTTCATAGGTGTTTCGTGATTCATTCTCGATCATAACATCACTCAAAAGCACTCCTGATTGCAATAAAACGCGTAACACCAATACCGATTCTTTATTTTCTGGTTCCAATAGTACTCCAGAGCCACCGGAGAGTAGAATTTTTTTAATTTTCCGTTCTTTATAAAGTGCAATTGTTTGCAAAAGTCTGTCAACACTTTGACTATAAACAGGTCGTCCTATAAGTGAATCATAGTATTTTAAACTACCTCCAAGTAAAATTCCAACATCATATGGCTGTTCGATTGCATTACTGTTATAGGGTTGTAATTCCCAAATGTCGACTACTTTATGAGCCACAAATGGGTTCGTGAAAAACAGCAATAATGTAAACGAAGCAACAAATAATATTCTCTTTCGACTCCCATTTTTCATACAAAAACCTAAGATCATAAGAACAACGATCCACGTGAGTGGAGAGAGGATAAAGTCCATGATTTTTGAAAGGAGAAAAAACATAAGGTGTAAACTTAATAAAACGAAAGAAATATTACTTTAAAAACTAATTTCAAAGCCGTATTTTGCTGATCTTCAATATTTTATTGCAAAAGTGTGAAACACTATTTTTTACTAAATTTGTAAGTCATAGGATTTAAATATGCAGATAGAGAAATACCTCCCTAAAAATAAGATCAGAATAGTAACAGCTGCCAGTTTATTTGATGGGCATGATGCTTCTATAAACATAATGAGACGCATTATTCAAGCGAGTGGGGCTGAGGTGATACATCTTGGACACGACCGCAGTGCACTCGAAGTAGTGGAGTGTGCTATTCAGGAAGACGCCAATGCCATTGCCTTAACCAGCTACCAAGGTGGGCATATGGAATATTTCAAATACATGTTTGATTTATTGAAAGAACGTGGATGTTCGAACATTAGAATTTTTGGTGGTGGTGGTGGTGTTATTCTGCCAACAGAAATAAAGCAACTACAAGAATATGGTATCACCCGTATTTACTCTCCTGATGATGGCCGATCGATGGGCCTACAGGGAATGATCAATGACATGTTGGAAAAATGTGATTTTGCAACAGGAGTAAATTTGAATGGAGAAATTGAACATCTGGTTGAAAAAGACCCAAAGGCTATAGGTACCCTAATTTCGGCAGCAGAAAACAATCCTGAAGAATTCGGAAAATTTCTTTCGAAAATTCAAGAACTTGCTACTACCAAAAAAATACCTGTTTTAGGAATTACCGGAACCGGAGGATCGGGTAAATCTTCATTGGTGGATGAATTAGTGCGAAGATTTCTTTTAGAATTTAAAGATAAAACAATTGCCATTATTTCTGTAGATCCATCTAAAAGAAAGACCGGAGGAGCTTTGTTAGGAGACCGAATAAGAATGAATGCAATTCGTAACCCACGTGTTTATATGCGTTCGTTGGCGACTCGACAAAGCAATTTGGCACTTTCAAAATATGTTAGAGAGGCAGTGGAAGTTGTAAAAGCAGCAGGTTACGACCTCATTATTTTAGAAACATCAGGTATTGGACAATCGGATACAGAGATAACCGACCACAGTGATGTTGCCTTGTATGTAATGACGCCGGAATACGGTGCTGCAACACAATTGGAGAAAATAGACATGCTTGATTTTGCTGATATTATAGCGCTGAATAAATTTGACAAAAGGGGTGCGCTGGATGCAATAAGGGATGTTAAGAAACAATACAAACGCAATCATCAGTTGTGGGAAACACCGGACGAAGAAATTCCGGTATTTGGAACTATAGCTTCGCAGTTTAATGATCCTGGAATGAACAGACTCTATCGTTCGGTGATGAATGCCATTTCATCTAAAACCGGAGTAGCACTTCATTCAGATTATCATGTTACTGATGAAGCCAGTGAAAAGATCTATATTATACCGCCAAACAGGACGCGTTATCTCAGTGAAATTGCGGAAAACAATCGCAGTTATGACAAATGGGCTGCGGAACAAAGTGAAATTGCACAGAAGTTGTATGCGATTAAAACCACATTGGCTTCGTTGAATGAAGAACAATCCTCTGTAGATAAAAATTTGATCGACTTATTAGAAAAAAAATATAGTGAGTTGGAGCTTCGTTTAGATGGTACTAACAGGAAAATGTTGTTAGAGTTTCCTGCAAAGTTAAAATGTACACCAACGATTTTTATGAATTTAAAGTTCGTGATAAAGTATTAAAAAATTCAAACTTATTCCGAATCGTTGTCTCGTCAGAAAACACCCAAGGTTGCTTTTCCAAAATACAAAGCATGGGGTGATTTGCTCAGTTGGATATTACAGGAGAATGTACCCGGCGAGTTTCCTTTTACAGCAGGTGTATTTCGCTTTAAGCGTGAAAATGAAGATCCTACCCGAATGTTTGCAGGTGAAGGCTGTCCGGAAAGGACCAATAAAAGATTTCATTATGTATCATTAGGCACACCGGCAAAGAGATTATCTACCGCATTTGATTCCGTAACTTTATATGGTCAGGATCCGGATTACCGACCTGATATATATGGTAAAATTGGAAATGCAGGTGTTTCAGTTTGTTGTTTAGACGATGCCAAAAAATTATACTCCGGATTTAATTTATGTGATCCCGCTACATCGGTTTCGATGACCATAAATGGTCCCGCATCAATTGTTGGAGCATTTTTTATGAACGCAGCTATTGATCAGCAATGCGAGTTATACATCAAAAAACGGACTGGAGAAAGAAGTACAGAAAAATAGAGACAATTTACAATTCTAAAAAGGAATATTCCAGACCCAAATACAACTATTCAATTCCAGAAGGGAATGATGGATTGGGGTTGTTCTTATTAGGTGTTACAGGTGATCAGGTTTTACCAAAAGAAGTATATGAAAAAATAAAAGCAGACACGCTGACTTCTGTACGAGGAACGGTGCAGGCTGATATATTGAAAGAGGATCAGGCACAAAACACTTGTATATTTTCGACTGAATTTTCGCTGCGACTCATGGGCGACATGCAGCAGTATTTTATAGACCAGAACATACGCAACTTTTATTCTGTTTCGATTTCTGGTTATCATATTGCAGAAAGCTGGGGCAATCCCATCACACAACTTGCCTTCACACTTTCTAACGGTTTTACCTATGTGGAATATTATGCCAGCAGGGGAATGGATATAAATGCCTTTGCACCGAACCTCTCTTTTTTCTTTTCGAATGGGGTTGATCCTGAGTACGCAGTTATTGGAAGAGTGGCAAGAAGAATTTGGGCTAAAGCTATGAAGTTAAAGTACAAGGCCAATGAGCGATCACAGATGCTAAAGTACCACATTCAAACATCAGGACGATCCTTGCATGCACAAGAAATTGACTTCAATGATATAAGAACCACACTTCAGGCTTTATATGCCATCTATGATAATTGCAATTCACTTCATACTAATGCTTATGACGAAGCAATTACTACGCCAACTGAAGAAAGCGTGAGAAGGGCAATGGCTATTCAGCTTATCATAAACAGAGAATTAGGTTTAGCTAAAAATGAAAACCCTTTACAAGGTTCATTTATTATTGAAGAGCTCACAGATCTGGTTGAAGAAGCTGTATTAACAGAATTCGATCGCATTACTGAACGAGGAGGTGTATTAGGATCCATGGAAACCATGTATCAGCGCGGTAAAATACAAGAAGAATCGTTGTATTATGAAACATTAAAACATACAGGAGAACTCCCTATTATAGGCGTTAACACTTTCCTTTCATCGAAAGGTTCTCCTACTGTTGTTCCTTTGGAGGTTATTAGAGCAACCGAGAAAGAAAAAGAAGAACAAATTGATACTCTCAAACAACTTCATAAAAGAAGCGAAAGTAGTAGTCATGATTTGTTACGTGATCTTCAACTTGCTGCTATTCGAAATGAAAATATGTTTGAAAAAATTATGGAAGTTTCCAAACATTGCTCCTTAGGTGAAATCACAGGTGCACTGTTTGAAGTGGGGGGGCAGTATAGGAGAAATATGTAAATAGTGGGTTAGTAAGAGGGTTAGTGGGTTAGTAAGCGGGTTAGTAAGTGGGTTAGTGGGTTAGTGAGTGGGTATTGGTTTGTATTAGTTAAAAAATCGGGATTAGTTTCTCGTACGTTATGGTTTACTCAATTAAAATATAAAACTACAAAAAATGAAGAAAACTATTTTATCAATTGCATTGATCGCATCTATTTCAATGCTGGTCTCATGTGGTCAAAATAAGCCTGCAGAGACCACTGAAACAGCAACTGAACAAGCTGCTGTAATTAACACAACGCATGCTTATGTGTGTCCTATGAACTGTGAAAACAGTGCCAGCAATGAGCCGGGGCAATGCAAAGTCTGCGGTATGGATTTGGTGAAGAATGCAAACTTTGCTGGTAACGCGAGTGACACCACCAGCGCAGCAATCAGTGATTCAATGGCAATGCCTGCAGGTGCAGATCATGAAAATCATGAAGGTCATAATCATTAGTAAAGAATAATTCAAAAAAAAAGTTCCGATTTGTTCGGAACTTTTTTTTGAATAGTATCTTTATAAATCTAGTAATCCCAAAGATCGTGTTCCAGATTTACTATTTCAGTTTTAATTCTTTCAGCTTCAACGAGCGCATCCATTCCCTGTTTGTAATCTTCTACACGTCGATCATAAACGTTATTTTCCTTATAGATATAACTTGAGAACATTCGTTTTTGAAAGACATCATCCCAAGTTCTTCTGTCGGAATCATTACCTCTCATAAACACCTCCTGATTAGTCAGTATTTTACGAGCTTCGGGGAAATAGATCCACATAATAGGGATTTTCAGATCACCTTCACGACGATTACCTTTATCATCAACAGCATAAATCAAAGGAGCGATACCAATAATTCTAACATCAATAACAGAACGCTGTTTATCAAAGAACCATTCTTCTTTAACACGGTAAGCAACCACATTAGAGGTAGAAAATTCTCTAATGATTACGGTGTCCCGGGTAAGATAAGGAGGTTCGGGATCAGTAATTTGAGTAGTATCTACACCGGCACCACCAATTCTCTGAAATTCTTCACGAGTCATAGGAGTCATAAACTCTTCATCCATGTATGAAGTGAGTGTACCTTCCTTAACGGCATCATAAAGGATGTCATTCAAACTCCGGCGATCATTGATTTTTTCAGTCGGGAAATAAAAAGGCAGATTCATCTTTTCTTTCAAATCGATAATACGCCACACCTTTTTAGACCACATCACATCCGCTTCGCGGAGATAAGAAAGAGGCACCACCATTTTGGTAGGACTATGTTCACGGACATAAACACCATCGAGCACATTTTGGGCACTGATACCACTTGCAAACGTTACGAAGATGGAAAAGACTAAGATAATTCTTTTCATTTTTTATTCCTCCTTATTTATGAAGCGCTGAAAACAGTTTCAGGCTTATTGTAACACGAAGTTTACAGATCCAAGAGAACGAGTAGTTCCATCAGGACCAGAGGCCTTGATATACTCGAAATACACTTTAGCACCAGGACCTGATCCTGAAATTGCTGCTTTCATAGCAGGTGTAATTAAGTTGCTAGGAGCATCTAATTCAACCGGATCTCTACCTTTTTTAATAAGTGTCATACGGAACTTGTTAACTTTAAAATAGAGTTCAAAGTCAAAGTTCTCCATGATTGAGTTCACAGAAGTAGCAGCAGCTAATTCAGCTTTATTAATTGGACCACCTTTCTTACCGTTCACCATTGCAACCGGGTCAGGCACACGTTTTACACGATATTTAAACTGGCCCATAGGAACACTTTTCCCATCTAATTTAGCAGCAATAGCAATATTTGCTTCACCTTGAGTAGTAGCTTTAGCAATATATTTACTACTTCCCAATTTAACATCTTTAACAAGAGTAGTTCCACCACCAGAAACAGTAGCAGTTACATTAGCATCTGCAACACCTGGTACAGATATGGACATTGGGTTTTCAACACCAATATATAACACATTCATTTTATCGGCTGAAACAACAGAAGCCGGTTTGGCAGCAATATATTCGGCTTCGAAAGGGTACTCTTTCATTTGATTTGTAGCGGGATCTTTAACTTTAATAACACCACCCCATTTTTCAAACCTTCACTTCCTGGTCGAGTACTATATTTTCCCAAACCACCTTCAACAGGTATTGAAGCTCCACCAACACTGATTTCAGGATTGGAAGTAGAGCTGTATGCAGCAAGAAATACATCTGCTTTATACTCTTGACCGGTTAACACATAAGATGTAGGAGCAATTACACGAGCTTCGAGGTTATCGAATTTAAAGCTACCGGCATCAATAGATGTGTACAGGTGATTTACGATTTCAGATTCCACGTTTCTCACGTCACCTTGAAATTTAGTAAGCAACGCGATAGTTGCGACAACAGGATTGTGATAAAAAGTTGCCATTTCCCAGGTTGCTTTATTATCCTGCACCAATTTCGGATCCGGATCTTTTGTATTCAGCAATTGGTCAAGCCTTGGAGCAAAAAGTTTCTGATCAGAAGGAGAAAGTGGTTTAAGGATATCTGCCTTAAACTTATTTATTTTTTCCTTGAATTCAGTCGCTTTATGTCCGCGTCCGTCGGCTTTGTCACCACATAAGATATTAGTTGGAA
The DNA here is from genome assembly GCA_016722525.1 of Bacteroidota bacterium. Taxonomy (GTDB): domain Bacteria; phylum Bacteroidota; class Bacteroidia; order AKYH767-A; family OLB10; genus JADKJB01. The sequence goes on along the minus strand of JADKJB010000034.1, from coordinate 72,181 downwards.
TATCATAATCATCTTTACGAGCGATATCCCTGGGTGCAGGCACGGCTGCATTAGCTTCCAGACCTTCCACTTTTACGGTAATATCTTTCTTCAGATTATCAATATAAGTTATCATTTCAGCAGATAGCTTCTTTGAGCTTTGCGCTTTAGTATTAAACGGACCTACTTTAGTAGGGTCATTTTGCATTGCTTTTTGGAAATCTGCGTAAATCCTCTCGTTTCTTGAAGTTGTATTGGTATTGGAGGCTTCTAAACTATCATTAACGGTAACAAATGCGTTAATAATTTCTTTAGAAACGTTCAGTGCCAACAGTGCTGTCAATACGAGGTACATCATCCCGATCATTTTCTGCCTCGGGGATAGTTTGCCACCTGCCATTGTATATTCTCTCTTTAGGTTAGTTAGTTAATTCGTTGATTTGGGATAAGAATTATTTATTCGGGTTCATGTTCATAGCAGAAAGCATGTTTCCATAAACCGTATTGAGAGAGGACAGATTTTTAGCAAGTTTTGCAACTTCATCCTTATACTTCTTAGTATCTTCTAATGAAGAATTAAGATTAGACATCAATTCATTGATACCATCATAAAACTTAGAAGTTTCTTTAAGGTGCTTATTAGAATCTTGAAGTTGAAGTTCATAAATTGCGTTCAGAGCGGCAAGGTTTTTACCCGCCGAAGAAACCTGATCGCTATAAACTTTAACATCATCAGAGGAAGTACTTAGACTATTCATTGCCTGAGTGGCTTTTTCATAAGCACCAGCAAGAGTTCCAACTGATTTAGAAGCATTTTGTACATTTTTCACATAATCATCGGTAGCAACTGTTGCACTGGATAGGTCGCTCATTTTGGCAGTATTTTCACCCAAAGAACGAAGACCAGTACCCAGGCTTGCGATCAAATCAGGACCTATTTTAGCTTCAGAAAGTAATTTGTCAAGTTCCTGTGCAATAGGATCGGCTTTTTTCTTTTTATGTTTATCATGACCTGGTTCATGCATTCCTGCAAGTTCAGGGTAAACAAGTGACCAATCAACGTCCTCATGAGGAGGTTCGAAAGCAGAGAAAAAGAAGATTACCGCTTCAGTAAGAAGACCTATAGTAAGCATTAAACCGGCACCTTCCCAGTGCTGAATTTTGAAAAGAGCACCTAGAATTACTACCGCAGCGCCCCAGCCATAGAGCTTCGCCATGAAGTTTTTGAACCCTTTTCCTTGGGTGAATGAAGCTAATCCCATTGTTTTTTTAGTGTTTTTAAAGTTAGTATTTGAGTTGGTTAGATTAAATTTGGGGGTATTAGAAATCAGATTTGTCGCGTCCCATGAAATCCATGACACAACGGAAACCTACATAACATTTGGAAGTATCCTGATATTCGTAAGAACGAGTTCCTGTTTGAAGAAAGTATCCAACATCTTTCCAAGATCCACCGCGAATAACTTTTCTCTTCAAAGATGGCGGGTCAGATTCTTTGGCTTCATAGCTATAATCAGGATTGAGATCATGTTGGAAGTTGTAAGCCGACTCATCGTAAGCATTGCTAGTCCATTCAGACACATTACCTGCCATGCAATAAAGACCAAAATCATTGGGCCAATAAGAAGTTACAGTAACAGCATAGAATCCACCATCATCAAGGTAATTTCCTCTCATAGGTTTAAAGTTACCGAGGAAGCAACCGCGACTGTTTCTGATATATGGACCACCCCAAGGATAAGGAGATAAATCAAGACCACCACGAGAGGCATATTCCCATTCTGATTCAGTAGGTAAACGAAAATCCTGAACGAACGATTCACCGTTATCCATCAGATAGCTATTAAGTAATTGAGTTCTCCAGATACAAAAAGCTCTGGCTTGTTTCCAATTTACGCCAACAACGGGGTATTCATCGTAGGATGGATGCCAAAAATACATATTGGTGATTGGGTCATTAAAGGAGTACGTAAAGTCATGTATCCAAGCTAACGTATCAGGATAAACATTAATAACGTCCTTTTTAATAAAGACAGAGCGGTCTGTTTTACCTTGTTCGCGGCTGGAACGTTGAGCAGCTTCATGGAGATCTATCCAATAATATTCAAAATTCAGTTTACGTGAATCAATTTCTTTGCGGCGATAAAATCTTTCAGCTTCAGGCAGAAAAAGTTCATTGAGTGTTTCAACATTTTCTTCGTCTTCCCAATCAATTTTCTTTCTCCAGTTAATTCTTTCACCGTATTCACCTTCATCAATAAGGTGTTCGCCACCAATTAAACGATGGGCTAATGAATCGCGCACCCATTCTACGAACTGGCGGTACTCATTATTAGTGATTTCTGTATTATCCATATAAAAGGCGTGTACAGATACGGATTTACTTTGAGCAACTACCGCATAAGGCACGTCTTGATCGCTGGGACCCATATTGAATGAGCCGGACGGGATAAACACCATACCGTAAGGATCGGTTTGGTACCATTTTTCCCGCTTTTGAACTCCAACCAGCTGACCTCTGTTACCGCCTCCGCAACTACTGAGAATCAGCAGTATTGCCGAGTAAATGATCAGTCTTTTCATGTTCCGCTATTTAGGTTTATTTTCAAGTAGTCCAGACAGTTGTTCCTGTAACGAAGGAACGTTACTGTTATTTTGCATGCTACTTATTCGTTATTTAAGGTTTAACAGGTGTGCTAACGCTAAATCCAAAAATAAGTTACTTTTAGAGCAAATAGTTGTTAAATATCAAAGAAATCTTACGTTCCTGTTGATAGGAGTAATCTTTTTTCTGATTTTGTAACAATATCCCAACATCACTTCATGGGTACCGCTACTATAATCCTTTAAATCGGAGGTTGTAAAGTCATACGAATAACCTAAACGAAGGTTCGGGGTAATATTAAGTCCTGCCATCACTACAATTGCATCTTCAAGTCTGTAAGATCCTCCGATCCAGAAACGGTTATTAAAGTGAAGATTGGCATTGATGTCAGCCTGAGTCTGGTCACCTACATTTTTCACAAGGAAGGAGGGAATTAATGAAATTGCCGGAGAAAATTCAATTCTGTAACCTCCGGTAAAATAAAGGTGACGCGCCATAGTGGTAGTAAAGTCACCATAATCAACTTCACTTTCAAGGATGTGCGACATAGAAGCACCGAGATATAATTTATCAGAATTATAATAAATACCAGCGCCTAAATCAGGAATGACATTGCCTGAAACGGAAGAAGTAGGAATAATTGGATCATTAGGATCATTTGATTTGAAATCACCATCAATCGATTTCTGCAAGAAACCAAAATCGGCACCAATAGCTAAATTACCCTGACCAATATTAAATCTATAAGCATACGCCAATTTTGCAATGAAAGTATTTTCAAAGCCAAGTTCATCAGCAGCCAGAATTGTTAATCCAAGACCTCCATGCAAAAAATTAACAGGTGCATCTATACTAAACAAACCTGTTTTGGGTGCACCTTCGAAACCGGTCCACTGGTTTCTGTACAATAATGTACCACAAATTCCATCACTACTTCCTGCATAAGCGGGATTCGTTTGTAATTTGTTAAACATGTTCTGGCTAAACTGCGGATCCTGTTGTCCGAATAGGTTGCTGGAAACTGAAATGATAAACAGTGCCAGGGATAAAAGTTTCTTCATAATGCCGATGCTGTCGTTTTAAATTGACTCAGTACTTTTTCTTTCGTTATAAGATATTCAGGGGGCTAAAGTAACTAATTTTTTAAATCAAAAACAAAAATCGAAATAGTTTGTAAAGATCTATAATTTACAGTTTTAGCTCCAAAATCGAGAATCTTGCTTCAAGCAAAAATTATCATAACATTGACAATCAATAGTTTAAATCAAAAATGTGAATTAATTAATGAAATTTTGAAGTTGAGATAAAATTTAAAAAAAAATCATGCGAATAGTAATAATCCTACAAAAGAGATTTAAAACAGGGTTTTAAACTTCAGCAAAGCACCAATTTCGAATTTACAATTTTTGCAAAGCCTGCCAAAATCTATCAGGCATTTCATTATTACAAGCTTGTTGATAATCGTGAAGGGAGCAAGGCAGGAAATTATAGTGACTCATTCGATTACTTTTAGTGCTAACAGGCATTTCCATCCACCATCTTCCACTTGTTTTATGTTTGAGAAAAACAATTTCTTTTCCAAGGTGATCACTGGCAACTCTATAGGTAATATATGCAGCATGATTCGCGGAAGGGAAGTCATTTTTTCTATTATTAACCCCTTCAATAAAATACCAGATCATTTGGGCAACCAGATGAGCAGTTTGATCATTGCGATCAGCAGCAGCATCAAATTCATAAATTCCAACACTTGAAAGGCGATCATTCAAACCAGCGTACATCATTGCCTGACAAGCTTCTTCGCCGTTGAATCCATTTGGTGATGGGTTGGTAGCACCCGGAGCGTCGGACTGTCGGATAGCAGAGAGATCAAAAGAGAGCATATCGGCTGCCCGAATAACAGGTTCCATTTCTGTTATATCTGATCGGACCTGGCCAACTCTATAGGCATCAAAAACAATTTGCTCATTAAATCAACAGCATTCGCTCCTACAAAATAGGTTTGGTATCCTATATTACTAAAATTAAAAAGGTAGTTGGGTTGCTGCATAATAATTTTACCCAGCCACGAGGAGCTGTTTACTTCCTCTTCAGCTATACCAAGATCGAATCTGGAATCGACGGCAGCAATATTCAATAGTTGTTCTTTGAAGCTATAACCATTAAATTGAGCAATGGTAAGATCTTGAGAACCACCAATGATAATAGGAATTATTGATTTTTTAAGAAGACTATTCGTTATTTCAGTTAAGGCAAAAAAAGTATCGTCGATGGTATTACCAGGAATAAGGTCTCCCAGATCAATAATCCTGGAATTATTATCATGTTTTTTTAATCTATAAAATTTATCCCGAATTGCTTCAGTTCCTCTATGCATTTGACGATTAAAAACCGACCCACGGTATTCAGGGACACCAATTATCGCAATTTTGGCATTTTCAATTTCCGGAAAGCCATTATTTAAAGAATACACCGAAGTTGCCGCCGCCATAGAATCGGCTACTCCTGAAAGGACCAAGTCCAGAGCAGGGTTACTTACAGGACTGAAGAATTCTTCTTTAAGCATATTTATTTACTCTTCTTTTTTTTAGGGGCTGTTTTTTTTACAGTTGTTTTTTTTGCTGCTGTTTTTTTTGCTGCTGTTTTTTTAACAACTACTTTTTTAACCGGAGTTGATTGGGTTGCTTTTACTTTGACCGGAGCTTTTTTTGCAGCGGTTTTCTTAGCGGGACTTTTCTTTTTTATGGAAGCGGGTTCCGTTTTTTTGAAGGTCTCTGCTTTTTTACCAAACCTACCCCCTCTTCCTTTATTAGTACCTTCAGATTCTTGATCTAACTTCACACACTCCTCATAGGTAAGCGAAACGGGATCTTTATCTTTAGGGATTTTGATATTCTTTTTTCCAAAGGCAATATAGGGTCCCCAACGTCCCTTTAGAACTTTCATTTCAGGATCCTGAGCAAAAGATTTAATCAGCTTTTCTCTATCTGCTGTTCGTTTTCCTTCAATCAATTCAATTGCACGTTCGAGTTCAATCACATAAGGATCATCGGTTTTAGGAATTGAGACAAAAACACTGTTATGCCTTACAAAGGGTCCGAATCTGCCTATTCCAACAACGACTTCAATCTCCTCATAATTACCAAGATTTCTAGGCATTTTAAATAAATCGAGTGCTTGCTCAAGGGTAATAGATTCTAATCTTTGGTCAGCTCTCAGTTTGGCGAAGCGGGGTTTCTCATCATTTTCATCTAATTTCATTTGAACAAGCGGGCCGAATCTTCCAATGCGAGCAGAAACAATTTTTCCAGTTGCAGGATCATTGCCGAGAATTCTTTCCCCGGAGGCTCTTTCTGAGTTTTTCTCTGTAAACTCAACTGTTTTGTGAAAAGGCTCATAAAATTCCTTTATCATTTCATTCCAGGCAATTTTACCTTCAGCAATATCATCAAATTCCTTTTCGACATAAGCGGTGAAGTTATAATCGAGGATAGATTTAAAGTTCTCGACTAAAAAATCATTTACAACAGTTCCAATATCCGTTGGGAACATTTTGGATTTTTCGGCACCGGTAATTTCAGTTTTTGTGGAGGCGGCGACTTTATTGTTTTTTAATTTAAGTATATTAACAATTCGTTCCCTTCCTTGCCTTTCTTCTTTCACCACATATCCACGTTTTTGAATTGTAGAAATTGTTGGTGCATAAGTGGAAGGGCGACCAATCCCAAGCTCTTCCAATTTTTTAACAAGGCTGGCTTCAGTATAACGGGCGGGGGGATATGTAAATTTCTCCATAGCCACAATCTCATTCAAATCTAAAAGTTGTCCTACCTGGAGTGGCGGCAACAAACCATCCTGACCTTCATCGGTATTTTCATCGTCGGTTGATTCCATATACACTTTCAGGAACCCATCAAACTTAATAACCTCCCCTGTTGCTGTTAAGGTATCGGAGGAATTTGATGAGGCTATTGTGACAATTGTTTTTTCCAATTGGGCATCGCTCATTTGAGAAGAAATAGACCTTTTCCAAATTAATTCATAAAGTCTTCTTTCATTATTCTCGCCATCAACGGTAGGTTGTTCAAAATAAGTTGGCCTGATCGCTTCGTGCGCTTCCTGAGCGGATGCCGATTTAGTTTTGTATTGTTTAGGATTTGAATACTCGGAACCGTACTGTTTAGTAATTTCTTTAATAGCAGCGTCCATGGCTGTTTTGGAAAGGTTCACAGAGTCTGTTCTCATGTAAGTAATCTTTCCTGATTCATACAATCGTTGTGCAATAACCATTGTTTGCGCAACAGAAAAACCAAGTTTACGACTAGCTTCCTGCTGAAGAGTAGAGGTTGTAAATGGGGCTGACGGCGACTTTTTACCGGGCTTTTTTTCCAGATTCTTAATTGAAAACGATGCGCCTATACAATTTTTCAGGTATGCCTCGGCCTCTTTTTGAGTTTTAAACCTGGTTGGGTGATCGGCTTTAAGCGTAGCTTTAAGGCCTTTACCATCATCAACAATAAAATAAGCTGAAACTTTAAAAGAGGAGGTTGAATTGTGTGCTTCAACTTCACGCTCTCGTTCAACTATTAAACGAACAGCAACTGATTGCACGCGACCTGCTGATAAGGAGGGTTTAATTTTTTTCCAAAGTATAGGAGAAAGTTCAAACCCGACCAGCCTGTCCAGAATTCTTCTGGCTTGCTGAGCATCAACAAGATGCTTATCAATTTTCCTGGGATTTTTAATCGCCTCAAGAATTGCCGGTTTAGTGATTTCATGAAAAACAATACGTCGTGTATTCGCTTCTTTCAGATTTAAGGTTTCAAACAAGTGCCAGGAGATTGCTTCTCCTTCACGGTCTTCATCTGTTGCTAGCCAAACTGTTCTTGCCTTTTTAGTAAGTCGTGTTAATTCGGCAATGACCGCTTTCTTATCTTCGCTTATTTCATAATGAGGAGCAAAATTGTTTTTGACGTCAATGGCTTTATCACTTTTAGCAAGATCCCTGACATGGCCAAAGCTCGACTTCACAATATAATCTTTTCCAAGGAATCCTTCAATAGTTTTAGCTTTTGCGGGGGACTCAACAATAACAAGGTTTTCAGCCATTTATTTAAATAGATAATAATAAAAATTTAGTAACCGTGAACATTTAAAACGGGGGGCAAAGTAAACAATTAAAATTCAGAACCTCCAAATAAAGGCAGAAAGTGACATTTTGTCAGTAATCTCAAATTTCTTAAATTTGCACAAAATTAACTTATTTAATGAATCAGGAAAACAAATTAATGGATGAATTGGAGCCTACGGAGGAACTACTTTTAGATACAGTTTCAAGTACTGGAGGTCGAAAACTGTATCTTGAAAGTTATGGTTGTGCCATGAACTACTCTGATAGTGAAATAGTTGCCTCTATTTTAGGAAAAGAAGGTTATCAAACCACTACCAATGAATTTGAGGCGGATGTAATATTATTGAACACTTGCGCGATCCGAGAAAACGCCGAACAGCGAGTTCGCCAACGTTTGACAGAATTTAAGCTCAGAAAAAGAAATCAACCTGACTTGATCATTGGAGTTTTGGGATGCATGGCAGAAAGATTAAAGTCCAAATTATTAGAAGAAGAAAAATTAATAGATATAGTTGCAGGGCCAGATTCCTACCGTGATTTACCAAAATTAATTGCCTCAGTAGAAGGTGGACATAAGGCGGTTAATGTTTTATTATCCAGAGAAGAAACCTATGGTGATATTAGTCCGGTAAGATTATCCAGTAATGGTGTATCAGCTTACATATCTATTACAAGAGGCTGTGACAATATGTGTTCATTTTGTGTAGTTCCTTTTACGAGGGGTCGAGAGAGAAGCAGGGATCCTGAATCAATTATTAAAGAAGCAGAAGATTTATTTCATAAAGGCTACAGGGAAGTTATTTTATTAGGACAGAATGTTGATTCCTATGTTTGGTCCGGAGGAGGACTTAAGAAGGAGCTAATAACTGAAGAACAAAAAGAAGCTTCCGTATCTTTTGCTCAATTGCTTGAAAAAGTTGCACTGGTTTCATCGGAATTGAGAGTGCGATTTTCAACTTCCAATCCTCGTGATATGACAGATGATGTTTTACACATTATTGCCAAACATGATAACATATGCAACTATGTGCATCTTCCAGTGCAATCAGGAAGTACTTCGGTACTGGAGCGAATGAACAGGGGATACACGCGTGAAATGTATATGGATCGAATAGAGGCAATAAGGAGGATTATTCCGGGCTGTGGTATTTCAACGGATATCATTACAGGATTTTGTGGAGAGACGGAAGAGGACCATGAGCACACTTTATCATTAATGAAATGGTCGGGGTATCATTTCGCCTATATGTATAAATATTCAGAGAGGCCAAAAACACAAGCGGAGCGTTTATATAAGGATGACATTCCTGAGGTCATAAAATCCAGAAGAATAAGTGAAATTGTTGCTATGCAACAAGCACTCTCTAAAGAACGCACCTTAGAAATGAAAAATAAAATTCACTACGTACTTATAGAAGGCTTTTCAAAAAAATCGGATGAATTTTTAATGGGCAGAAATTCCCAGAATACCGTAGTAGTTTTCCCAAAAGAAAATTATAAACCAGGACAATATGTGAATGTATATGTTGATTCCTGTACTGTAGCGACACTAATCGGCAAAGTAGTAAATTGAAAGTTGAGTATCCATTAGAGAAAAAATAAAATTTAAAAAAGTATCCCGATAATACATAAACTACAAGACTGAACTATAGAATTAATGACCATTCAAGAATTAAAACAACGATTTGGAATTATTGGAAACTCTATAGTTTTAGATCATGCAATAGATACTGCCCGACAAGTTGCACCCACTGATATCACAGTTTTGATAACAGGAGAAAGCGGAACAGGAAAAGAGGTATTTCCTCAAATAATTCATCAACTCAGCACCCGAAAACACGGCCCATACATAGCCGTAAACTGTGGAGCCATACCTGAGGGGACGATAGACTCGGAATTATTCGGCCATGAAAAAGGAGCATTTACAGGTGCACATGAGGCACGAAAAGGATATTTCGAAGTTGTAAATGGTGGAACTATTTTCCTGGATGAAGTGGCTGAATTGCCCATGCTCACACAAGTACGATTATTGCGTGTTCTGGAAAGCGGTGAATTTATAAAAGTAGGTTCCTCAAAAGTTATTAAAACTGATGTCAGAGTTGTAACCGCTACTAACGTAAATATTCCTGAAGCAATCAGGGATTGGAAAGTTCAGAGAAGATCTCTATTACCGATTAAATACAGTACCAATAAATGTTCCTCCATTACGTGAACGGACAGAAGACATTCATTTACTTTTCAGAAAATTTGCAAGTGATTTTGCTGAACGGTATAAAATGCCAACCGTTATACTGCAAGCCGATGCCATGAAAATACTTACTGAATATAGATGGCCGGGAAATGTAAGACAATTAAAAAATGTTACGGAACAGCTTTCTATTTTAGAGCGGCAAAAAAATATCTCCGCTGAGGTATTACTTAAGTATATACCCAAGGAAAACTTTAATCCGTTGCCTGTTTTAGTTAAGGAGGGACAAAGAGGCAATGATTTTCAGAACGAGATCTTTTATACAAAGTACTTTTGACATGAAAAAGGATATCGCTGATATGAAAAAATTAGTTTTGAACTTATTTCTTCGGGAAGCGTTCCCGGCAATTTTCAGAGGATAATGCACAAATAATAGACAAATTATATCAGGAAATTAATTCAGGCGTTTCAGTAACTCAACCTTCCATATCCATACAACCGGCTCAGTCCGAAACAGAGTACAGCCTCATGAGGAATTGAGTGAAGAATTGCTTTCGCTGGAAGAAAAAGAGAAAGAGATTATAAAAAGGGCTGTTGCAAAACACCGAGGAAAGAGAAAATATGCTGCAAAAGAACTTGGCATTTCTGAACGAACACTTTACAGAAAGATAAAAGAGTACGGAATTAATTAACGTTTAAGGGTATGCGAATATTTATGAAATTTTCTTTTGTTATATTATTTATATCATTCTTTTATGGATGTGGGGTTTACTCATTTACCGGAGCCTCTATTTCACCGGATGTTAAGACTGTATCGATAGCTAATTTTCCCAACCAAGCATCCTTGGTACAACCCTCATTAAGCCAGATTTTTACAGAAAAAATGAAGGATAAATTTGTTTCACAAACCAACCTGATTCAAACCAAAAGCGGAGGTGATTTACAATTTGAAGGAGCTATTACAGATTATGTCTCACAACCAACGGCGATTCAAGGAAATGAGCAAGCTGCATTGAACAGGCTCACTATTACAGTAAAAGTAAAATTTGCAAATGTTAAAGATGAAAAACAAAACTTTGAGACTACATTCTCCAGGTTTTCTGATTATGACAGCAGGAAAAATCTTTCGGCTATAGAGCAAGAACTCATCAATGAAATATGTAACCAGTTGGTGGATGATATTTTTAACAAAGCCGTAATAAACTGGTAGAAAAATGATTAAAGACCAATTCATTTCATTACTCCGAAAACCTTCCTCTATAAATCTCAATATGGTAAAGGGGTTGGAAGAAATTACCGAACAATTTCCTTATTTTCAGAATGCCCATTTGTTATTGGCAAAACAATATCATGGCCATGAGAATATTCGGTTTGAGAGTTACTTGAGAAAAGCATCTGCTTATTCTTCAGACAGAGTTATGTTGTACGATCTTATCAAACTTGATACAACTGAAGTAATTCACATTAAATCAAATCCTGCAAAGGTCGTGACTGAGGATTTGAATCAAAATGAAAAAAAGCCTGTTGAAAGCACTAGTAAAAACATAATTGAGAAAATAGAGACCCCAGATCCGATTCCAATTGTTGAGAATGAAGCACCTATTTTGAAAGTTGTATCGCAGGACAACATTGTTGCCAACATTCAACAACAAGAAATGCTACTTCCCGAAAAGGAAACGACAAAAACAGAAGATCCAAAAGAAATAATTGAACATCGGTTAAAAGAACTAGCAAAGGAAAAAAATAGTACTGAAAATATTTTTAATGAAGGAAGCGTAACAGAAGTTAAGCAAATGACTTCTGAAGAAATTGTTTCACTTGGGAAAACGGAACATCCTCCTATAAATATTGAGAAGTTGTTTGAAAAAAGAACACCAATTCTGAATCGGAAAGCAAGCCTGTTCAACCATTAGAAACCTCGAAAAAAGAAACCAGTCAGGGCGAGCCGCATTCATTTTTGCAATGGTTAAAGATTAAGAGTGTTCCTGTTATTTCAGAAGATAAATTATCGGCATTTGATATCAAGAATGTTGCTGAACATTTCACCGAACCAAAAGAAAAGCCATTAAATAAAATGGAAAATCAACTTATTGAAAAATTCATTCGGACTGAACCTCGTATAATTGCATCAAAGAGCGAATTTTACTCACCGGGCAACATGGCACGACAAAGTGCTCAGGATCATGAAGATTTGATATCTGAAACACTTGCCAGAATCTATGCACAACAGGGCAATATCCGTAAAGCTATTGAAACCTACCGAAAATTAGCCTTGAAAATTCCAGAAAAAAGTAGTTACTTTGCAATCCTCATTAAGGATTTAGAAGAAAATGAGAAAAAATCTAATTAGTAAATCAATTTAATAAATTGATTTACAGCTATTTAAAAATATAAATTGACTTTAAATAAACAATAAAATGTACACTATTATCACAGTTTTAATAATCATTATTTGCTTAGTACTAGCCTTAGTAGTGTTGGTGCAGAACTCAAAAGGTGGCGGATTGGCATCTGGATTCAGTTCTTCTAACCAAATTATGGGTGTTCGTAAAACCACAGATGTATTAGAAAAATTAACCTGGGGTTTAGCCATAGCATTAATGATCTTTAGTGTAACAGGAACTATGTTAATGCCTAAGACTCAAGAGAATGAAGCTACTTCAGTGATACAAGAGCAAATTGACAATGCTGCGATGCCAACTCCTGGTGGTGCCCAGCCACCTCTAGGCGGACAACCTGCGCAAACTCAACCTGCTCAAAACACTACACCGGTAGAAAACACACCTGCTGCGCAACCTGATCCGAGCAAGTAAGCACTAGTTACAGACCTTTTAAAAGGTGTCACAGACTGTCAGTTTGACAATACTCTGTGACACTTTTTTTTTATACTGCCAACAAACCTGCAAATGTGGCACAAAAGACCTGTTGGCACAGTAAATGATGAATTGCAAACATCGAAAAAATCTATTTCTAAAATTTTAAAATAAATATAACTATGAGCAAAATTAGTATGAAGCCTTTGGCTGACAGGGTTATTGTAGAGGTTGCTGCTGCTGAGGCAAAAACAGCAAGTGGAATCATAATTCCTGATACTGCAAAAGAAAAACCACAACAAGGATTAGTAGTTGCGGTAGGTGAAGGAAAAAAGATGAGCCAATGACAGTTAAGGTTGGCGATAAAGTACTTTACGGAAAGTATTCCGGTACAGAAATAACACATGATGGAAAAGAATATCTGATCATGCGTGAATCAGACATTTTTGCAGTTGTTTAAATTTTGCGTTGTGATGAGATATCCCATTTCATCAATTAATTATTCTGAATAAACTAATCAAACCTAATAAATAAATAAATCAAAAACAATGGCAAAAGATATCACATTTAACCTTGAAGCCCGTGATGCTCTGAAAAGAGGAGTTGATGCATTAGCAAATGCAGTAAAAGTAACTTTAGGACCTAAAGGTCGCAATGTTATCATCGATAAAAAATATGGTGCCCCTTCAATTACAAAAGATGGTGTTACTGTAGCAAAAGAAATTGAACTCAAGAACCCTGTTGAAAACATGGGGGCACAAATGCTGAAAGAAGTAGCTTCAAAAACTGCAGATGTAGCAGGTGATGGAACCACTACAGCAACTGTTCTTGCACAAGCAATTATTACTGCAGGATTAAAAAATGTTGCTGCCGGAGCCAATCCAATGGATTTGAAACGCGGAATTGACAAAGCTGTAACGGCGGTTGTTGCGAGTTTGAAAAAACAAAGCAAATCTGTTGGTGATGACAACAAAAAAATAGAACAAGTAGCAACTATATCTGCAAATAGCGACAGCGAAATCGGAAAGTTGATTGCACAAGCAATGGAAAAAGTAAAAAAAGAGGGAGTAATCACTGTTGAAGAAGCAAAAGGAACTGAGACTACAGTTGAAATAGTTGAAGGTATGCAATTCGACAGAGGCTACATCTCTCCTTATTTTGTAACCAACGCAGACAAAATGGAAACTGTATTGGAAGCACCATACATTTTGCTTTACGATAAGAAAATTTCTAACATGAAAGAATTACTTCCTATTCTTGAGAAAGTAGTTCAAACTGGAAAACCACTTTTGATTATCGCAGAAGATGTTGATGGAGAAGCTCTGGCAACATTAGTTGTAAATAAAATTCGTGGTTCATTAAAAGTTGCTGCTGTTAAAGCTCCAGGTTTTGGTGATAGAAGAAAAGCAATGATGGAAGATCTTGCTATCCTTAGTGGTGGAACAGTAATTTCAGAAGAACTTGGATTCAAACTGGAAGATGCAGATTTGACTTTATTAGGTAAAGCAGAAAAATCAGCATTGACAAAGACAATACAACGTTAGTTGGTGGAGCCGGTAAAAAAACAGATATCTCAGCCCGTGTAAATCAAATCAAAGCTCAGATTGAAACTACTACTTCTGATTACGATAAAGAAAAATTGCAAGAGCGTTTAGCTAAATTAGCAGGTGGTGTTGCTGTGCTTTATGTTGGTGCAGCTACCGAAGTAGAAATGAAAGAAAAGAAAGATCGTGTTGATGATGCATTACACGCTACACGTGCTGCTGTTGAAGAAGGAATTGTACCGGGTGGAGGAATTGCTTACATTCGTGCAGTGTCGGCTCTGGAAAAATTAACCGGCATCAACGAAGATGAGAACACAGGTATCGCGATCATTCGTCGTGCTCTTGAAGAACCACTTCGTCAGATAGTTGCTAACTGCGGTGGAGAAGGTTCTATTGTTGTTCAGAAAGTTCGTGAAGGTAAAGATGACTTCGGTTACAATGCTCGCACTGAGGTTTTCGAAAATCTTCTTGCTGCAGGAGTTATTGATCCTACTAAAGTTACTCGTGTAGCCTTAGAAAATGCTGCTTCTATCGCAGGTATGTTACTTACTACTGAATGTGTGCTTGCCGATTCTAAAGAAGATAAGGCTCCTGCAATGCCAGGTGGAATGGGTGGAATGGATGGAATGATGTAACATTTAGTTGCAAGGGACAAGTTCAAAGGGACAAGTTCAAAGTTGTTTAACACTTGTAATTGTTCGAATTTTCACGTTAACAAAAAAGGCCCGGCGGTTGCCGGGCTTTTTTTTTGAGTTATGGTGAAGTTGTTTCCGGAATCAAACAATTGCTCCACCATCAAAATAATAAACAGGCCTCAAGTGAAGCCTGTTTCATTTATTAAATTATAAAATTCTTTTAGAAATACCTTGGTGTAACTACCTTCTTTTTGTTGAAGGAGAAGTCGTAGCCCAAAGTGATTTCGTGGGTTCCGTTACTGTAATTGTTGAGTTCAGTGGTAGTGTAGTCAAACGAATAACCTATTCTTAATTGCGGAGTTACTTGGAAGGCGGCCAATCCTGCAAATGAATCTTCTGTACGGTAGGCTATTCCCAGCCAGAACACATCTTTCAACAATGCATTTATCGTTATATCTGCAATCAGCGGAGCTCCTTGTACTGCTTTCACCATCAATGACGGCTTCAATTTTACTGACTCCGATATCGGGAATACATAACCGGTCATAAAGTAATAATGCCAGGTTTTAAAATTCATTTGATTCGTCACCGCTTTCGAGCCATCTCCGGCCACTTTATTTTTTAACATTCGAGGTATCGACAATCCAGCATAAAACTTTTCTGTATTGTAATACATACCATAGCCTACATTCGGCAAGGTCACTTTGGGTGTATTGAACAAAAACTCATTGTCGTTCTCCTCCGTAGTGATCACCTCGCTCAGATCTTCCTGGTGATTAATAAAACCACCTTGTAAGCCTAAAGCCAGTGCACCATTACTACCAATCTGCATACGATACGCATAGCTTCCGTACACTGCAAATTGCTTGGTCACTCTATCGATTCGTTCATAATCGTTAGTCCCAATCCCAGCTTTTTATTCATCAGCGGACCATGGATGCTTGCGGTTTGGGTTTTGGGAGCTCCTTCGAGTCCTACCCATTGGTTGCGGTACACCATTGTCGCCGAGATTTGTTCCCTGCTCCCTGCATAGGCCGGGTTGATGAACATCTCATTGAACATATACTGAGTAAATTGAGGTTCAAATTGCGCTTTTGCTCCTTGTTGAGCAAACACCAGAGTAATGGCTGAAAGAATGACGCACTTTAGTAATTTCATAGCTGTTAGCTTTTTCGTTTGTTTGATTTTCATCTCGCTGTTTCCTCCTGTTGTTTATCGTCTGATAATTAAATAACTTGCTTTGGGTTTGCTGCCATCATTCAGATCCAGAATAAAGTAGTAGGTTCCTGTTGGCACTTTCTTTCCCATATAGATACCTGATACGTTGCAAACTCCATCCCAGCTGTTGTCGTAATCTTTTGCTTTATACACCAGATTACCCCAACGGTTGTAGACCCACAATTTGTTGCCTGGATAATTCTCAATTCCGTCTATCACATAGCCATCGTTGGTACCATCGTCGTTGGGTGAGAACCCTGTTGGGACCAAAAGTGAATCACATATAACGGCTACCTCTACATTCAAATCTGTTTTACAACCAAATTCATTAGTTATAGTAACTGTATAAGTAGTGGTTACTATTGGACTAACCTTTGGATCCGGTACATTTGTGAACGTAATATTGGTTGCCGGACTCCACTGATAAGTTACGCCGCCTGTTGCATATAATTGAGCTTGTTCAGGAGGACAAATGATTTGCGTATTACTCACACTCACATTCTCGATTGTTTTAACAATAACTTCAATAGAGTCGGTGAAGAAAGTACCACACGGTACAGATATACTTACTGAATAGAAGCCTGCCGCAGGAGTTATAAATACATTTCCGGTTGCTCCATTTAATATGTTTCCATTATAGTACCATTGGTAAGAACCACCGCTAATGGAATCGGCTATTAGTGTAGCTGTTTCGCCAACACAAATTGTAGTAGGGCCACCCGGAGTGATATTGAACTCGGAATTATTTCCTACCACATAAGTGCCTGCCTCAGTACATCCATTAGCATCGGTAATTGTAACTGAATAACTACCCGGTATCGCATAAGGAATATTTTGAGCAGTTGAACCATTACTCCAAACAAATGCATAAGGCATAGTTCCACCGGTTACATTAATAGTAACGGATCCGCCTATACTATCAAGACAATTTGCTACAGTGGTAGCTCCAGTCAGTCCAAGTGGTGCTGAGGGCTGATTTAATTGAATAGTTTCTGCATAGGTACATCCCTTACTGTCTGTCACAGTTACAGAGTAAGTTCCTGCAGCAAGACCATTTAAAGTTGCTGTAGTAGCACCTGTATTCCACAAGAATGAATAAGAAGGAGTACCTCCACTTGCATTTGCAGTTATAGAACCATTATTTAATCCGTAACAAGCAACGGGCTGACTCACCACTATCGGCGACACCAAAGGGCTTGCAGGCTGAGAAACATTTTCAGTGATGATGGCATTACAACCATTTCCATCGGTGATAGTTACCGTATAAACTCCGGCAGGGACGTTGTTAAGGGTTGTACCGGTTGTACCGTTACTCCACAGATAAACATATGCAGGTGTTCCACCAGTTACAGAAAGGTTAAGCTGTCCATCGGAGCCACCAAAACAAGATACATTTTGTGCTACAACAAGAGTAGGAATCAATGGTGCTTGTGGTTGGATAACTGTTGCTGTTAAGGAGGTATCACAACCATTTAAATCTGTAACGGTCAAAGTATAAATACCCGCAACGAGTCCTCCGATATCTTCAGTGATTGCGCCATTGCTCCACACATACACAAATGGAGCTGTTCCACCGGAAATAGTTACATCAATAAATCCATTGTTTCCATTGAAACAAAGTACATTTTGTATCACTGAAACACCAGCACTCAGCTGTTGTCCGGGCTGTCCGATTCCGCCAGAGGCAATAGCAGTACATCCATTGGCATCGGTAACAGTTACCGTGTATATGCCAGTTAACAAGTTACTGATATCTTCATTGGTTGATCCGTTGCTCCATAGATAAGTATAAGGACCAGTTCCACCATTTGCAGTAAGATCCAGAGATCCAGTAGCACCACCTGTACAGAAGACGTTAGAGGTTACATTTATTAATGATACTAGAGGTGAAGAAGGCTGAGAAATAGTAGCTTGTCCTTGAGAAGTACATCCATTGGCATCAGTAACTGTTACATCATAAGTTCCGGCAAAGAGCAGACTGATATCTTCACTAGTTGAACCATTACTCCATGAGTAAAGATACGGAGCTGTACCACCAGTAACAGTAAGATCAATAGCGCCGGTTTCATCAGCAAAACAATTTACTTGTTGTGTAACATTTAAAGCTGTATTCAGAGCTGCTGATGGTTCTGTGATCGTTACTGACAAGTTTTCCAAACAACCGTTAGCATCAGTAATTGTAACGCTGTATGTGCCAGCTGCAAGGCCAGCGATATCTTCAGAAGTCAATCCATTAGACCAAACAAATGAATAAGGCTGAGTTCCTCCAGAAATTGTTACATCAGCAGAACCGGTTGAGCCGCCAAAACAGCCAACATTATTCGTTGAGTTAACTATTCCTGCAAGAGCAGCAACAGGTTGTGATATTGTTGCAGAATTAACTTCAGTACAACCGTTCGCATCAGTTATGGTCACTGAGTAGCTGCCTGAAGGTAATCCGGAAATATCTTCGGTTACCGAACCGTTGCTCCATAAGAATGAGTAAGGAGAGGTTCCTCCGCCAACATTGAGATCGATTGTTCCATTACTTCCACCAAAACAGGAAACGTTATTTCCAACCTGAGCTGTTGTTGAAAGCGGAGCAGAAGGTTGTGTGAGTGTAGCAGTTTGAGTAGTAGTACATCCGTTAGCATCAACCACAGAAACGGTATAAGTTCCGGCAGGCATGTTTGAAAGATCTTCAGTTGTAGAACCATTACTCCATGTAAACACATAAGGAGCGGTTCCACCACTAACATTCAGATCAATTAATCCGGTGCTTGCTCCGAAACAACCCACATTCTGAGATGCATTGATTGCAGAAGAAAGTATAACTACAGGTTGAGAAATAACACCACTTTGTGATGAGATACAACCATTTGCATCAGTAATATTGACCGTATAAGTACCGGCAACCAAATTTGAAGCATCTTCAGTTGTTGCACCATTTGACCAAACAAAAGTGTAAGGGGCAGTACCTCCGGAAACAGTTACATCCAATTCACCATCAGCACCAGCAAAGCACAATACATTCTGAATAGTATTTATAGTAGAAGCAAGAGAAGCGGAAGGCTGCGATATAACTCCGGTTTGAGCGGAGATACAACCATTTGCATCTGTAATATTGACAGTATATGTGCCTACTGATAAATTTGAAATATCTTCAGTAGTTGCACCCGTTGACCAAACAAAAGTATAAGGAGGAGTGCCGCCAGAAACAGTCACATCCAATCCACCATCTGCACCAGCGAAACACTGAACATTTTGAACAATGCTAAGTGAAGATGCAAGTGCGCCTGCAGGTTGAGTGATAGTTGCTGAAGTACTAAATGTACATCCGTTAACATCTGTAATGGTTACAGAGTAAGTTCCAGCAGCGAGAGATGAAAGATCTTCGGAAACGGCTCCGGTATTCCATACAAATGCATATGGAGCTGTTCCTCCTGTTACAGTTAAATCGATAGCGCCACCATTGCCTGAGAAACAAGAAATAGTTCCTGTGATAGCGGCAGAGGCATTTAAACTAGCGACTGGTTGAGAAATAACCACAGACTGATTTTGAGTACAACCATTTGCATCAGTAACGGTTACTGAATAAGTGCCGGATGCAAGATTGCTGATATCTTCAGATGTTGAACCATTACTCCAGTTATAGGTGTACGGAGCTGTTCCGCCATTTACTGATATATCAATTCCACCATCGTTGCCACCAAAGCAGGCCACGTTTACATTTGTACCAGCAGTTATTGCCAGGGCAGCTGATGGCTGTGTGATAGTACCTGATTGTGTTTCACTACAACCATTTGCATCGGTAATCACCACCGTATAAGTGCCAGCTGCAAGGGTACTGATATCCTGTGTGGAAGCGCCATTGCTCCATGAATACGTATATGGAGAAGTTCCACCGGATACATTCACATCAAGTGATCCATTATTACCTGCGAAACAGAGAACATTTTGAGATCCATTAATAGAAGATGACAATCCGGCAGCCGGTTGTGTGACATTAATATTAGAAGTGGTTGAACATCCGTTCACATCAGTAACAGTTACCTGGTAATTACCTGCAGCTAAACCGGATTGCGACGAAGTGACTGCACCGTTATTCCAAACATATGCATAGGGAGCAGTTCCACCTGATACTGCTACCGAAACGGATCCGTTAGTGCCGCCAAAGCAATTTACATTTTGGCTTACAGAAGGAACTGAGTTCAGTACCGCAGCAGGTTGAGTGATTGTTTCCGATAAATTTGTAGTACATCCATTTGCATCAGTAATAGTAACTGAATATGTTCCGGAAGATATATTATTCAAATTCTGCGATGAACTTCCATTACTCCAGTTAAATGTGTATGGAGCAGTTCCACCTGATACATTGATATTAATTGATCCATTGTTTCCTGAAAAACAAAGCACAGGCTGCACATTGGAAGACGTTGCACTTAATGATGCAGCAGGTTGAGTAACAGCAGCTGATTGCAATGAATTACATCCATTGGCATCAGTAATAGTTACAGTATAAATACCAGCTGAAAGTCCGTTGATATCCTGAGCTGTTGCACCGTTAGACCATACATAAGTATATGGAGCAGTTCCACCATTCACAGTAAGGTCCAGACTACCATTACTTCCACCAAAACATAAAACATTTTGTGTTGGAGAAAGTGATGCAGCCAACGAACCAGCAGGTTGAGAAATTGTTCCCGTTGCACTTTGAGTACAACCGTTAGCATCAGTTATTGATACTGTATATGTTCCGGCAGCGAGACCATTCAGATCTTCGGTGGTTGAACCTGTATTCCAGACAAAAGTATAGGGTGAAGTTCCTCCTGCTACAGTAACATCAATAGCTCCATTGTTTCCTGAGAAACAGGATATATTTGCCGTGGTAGTTGCATTAGCACTTATTGCGGCAGAAGGTTGACTAACCGACGCATTTTGAATTAATGTACATCCATTTGCATCAGTAATAGTAACAGTATAATTTCCGGTGGACAAATTCAGAATATTCTGAGTAGTTTGCCCATTATTCCAAACATAACTGTAGGGGAATGTTCCGCCGTTGACATTTACATCCAGAGAACCATTTGATCCGCCAAAGCAAGACACAGGCTGATTAGCTGATATTGATGATGATAACGGTGCTGAAGGCTGAGTAATTGTTGCTGAAGCAGATGTATTACAACCGTTAGCATCTGTAATTGTTACTGTATAAACACCAGCAGCAAGTCCGTTGATATCTTCAATTGTCTGGCCATTACTCCAGTTATAAGTATAAGGATTTGTTCCTCCGGTAACAGTTAAATTGACAGCGCCTGATCCCCCACCGAAGCATGGTATATTTTGAGAAATATTAATATTAGTTGACAGGGCACCTACCGGCTGAGTGATAATTCCACTTGAAGCAGCAGTACAACCATTGGCATCTGTTATAGTAACGCTATAATTACCTGCCGACAAACCATTCAAGTCTTCAGAAGTAGCACCGGTGCTCCAGTTAAATGTGTAAGGAGAAGTTCCACCGGCAACGGCAAGATTTATAGCACCATTATTTCCTGAGAAACAAGAAATATTTGAAGTAGTGGTTGTTGTTCCACTTAACGAAGCAGCAGGTTGAGATACAACAGAATTTGTTGTTGATGTACATCCATTAGCATCTGTAATAGTTACAGCATAAGTTCCGGATGATAAATTGGAAATGTTCTGGGTGGATTGTCCGTTACTCCAGTTGAAAGTGTATGGAGCTGTTCCACCATTTACATTTAAAAGTACTTGTCCATTGTTTCCTCCGAAGCAACTTACCTGACTCAATGTAGAAGCATTTGCCGATAAAGCAGCCGTAGGTTGGTTGACAGTTGCACTTTGCAAAGAAGTACATCCATTGGCATCAGTTACAGTTACAGAATAAGTTCCGGTAGCTAAACCAGAAAGATCCTGAGTAGAAGCGCCATTACTCCATGAATATGAATAAGGAGCAGTACCACCATTTACAGAAAGGTCAAGTGAACCATTTGCACCGCCGAAGCAAGAAACATTTTGAGAAACATTCAGCCCGGATGCAAGAGCAGCGGCAGGCTGAGTTATTATTCCTGAAACTGAAGTAATACAACCGTTGGCATCTGTAACAGAAACTGTAAATGATCCGGCAGCAAGTCCGCTAACATCCTGAGTTGAGGCACCGTTACTCCAGTTATAAGTATATGGAGCCGTTCCACCTGAAATAGTGACATCGATGGCTCCATTACTTCCTGCAAAACAAGAAACCTGTGAAGTTGTATTGGCACTTCCTGCAAGAGCAGCAGCAGGTTGTGTAACAGATGCAGATTTAACAGTTGTACAACCGTTTGCATCTGTAATAGTAACTGTATATGTTCCTGATGAAAGGCTTGTTAAGTTTTGAGTTGATGAACCATTACTCCAGTTAAATGTGTATGGCGATGTACCCCCATTCACTGAAAGATTAATAGCTCCATTAGAACCACCGAAACAATTTACCTGCTGGCTCGCAGAAGCTATTCCATTTAAGGCGGCTGCAGGTTGTGATATGGTTCCACTTTGAATTGAACTACATCCGTTACCATCGGTAACGGTTACGGTATATGTTCCAAGTGATAAACCAGAGATATCCTGAGTTGCTGCACCATTACTCCATACATAGGTATAAGGGACTGTTCCGCCATTTACGCTAAGGTTAAGTGATCCATTGCCACCACCGTAGCAAGATACATTCTGAGAAACACTCAATCCTGTTGCTAGTGCACCTACAGGCTGAGTAATTTGTCCAGATGTTAAAGCGGTACAACCATTGACATCTGTAATGGTAACAGAATAGGTTCCAGCAGCAAGTCCTGATACATCCTGTGTTGTTGCACCGGTAGTCCAGTTATAGGAATATGGAGCAGTTCCTCCGGCGACAGTGAGATCAATAGCACCGTTATTGCCAGAGAAACATGAAATATTAGAAGTAGTTGTTGTTGATCCTGAAAGAGAAGCAACAGGTTGTGTAACTGTTACTGTACAGGAAGTTGTACATCCATTGTTATCAGTTATTGTGACTGAATATGTACCTGCAGCAACTCCATTCAAATCCTGGGTTGAAGCACCGTTGCTCCAGCTATAAAAATAAGGAGCAGTACCACCTGAAATTGTTAAATCGACTACGCCATTGCTTCCACCAAAACAGCTCACCTGCTGACTAACAGAAGCCGATGATGCCAGAGCAGCTGTTGGTTGATTAACAGTTACAATTTGCGTAGAGATACAATTGTTTGCATCAGTAACAGTCACAGTATATGTGCCGGAAGCAATTCCTGAAAGGTTTGAAGTAGTATTTCCATTGCTCCAATTATAAGAGTAGGGAGAAGTTCCTCCATTTACTACAAGATTTACAGAGCCATTATTTCCACCAAAGCAAGAGACATTCTGACTAACGGTTGGGGTTACTGCCAGACCGGCTTCCGGTTGTGTTATACCTGCATCTTCAATGAAGGTACAGCCATTAGCATCGGTAACAGTAACTGTATATACTCCGGATATAAGTCCGGAGAGGTTTTGACTTGTAGCACCATTATTCCAGTTGTAAGCAAATGGCGAAGTACCTCCGGTGACAGCAAGTGTAATTGTACCATTAGTACCGCCATAGCAAGACACATTTTGAGAAACGTTTGCTGAAGCATTCAATGTTGCTGCAGGTTGAGAAACGGTCGCATTTTTTATTGTTGAACAACCATTGGCATCAGTCACAGTAACTGTATAAGTACCGGTTGATAATGAACCAATATTTTGAGAAGTTTGTCCGTTATTCCAAATGTATGAATATGGACTTGTTCCACCACTTACAGATAATGTGATGGCGCCATTTGAACCTGAGAAACAGGAAACATTTTGAGAAGCTACAGCATTACCATTTAAAGCTGCAGCTGGTTGATTAACTGAAGCATTTCTAACAAGAGTACATCCATTTGCATCGGTAACAGTAACAGTATAATTTCCTGAACCAAGTGAAGTTAAATTTTGAGAAGTTGATCCATTAGACCAGTTGAATGTATATGGAGAAGTTCCTCCATTGACAATTAAATTAATAGTTCCGTTATTTCCACCGAAACAAGAAACATTCTGTCCAGCATTAGCTGATCCGCTAAGAGCAGCCACAGGTTGTGTAACATTTTCTGTTTGAGCAGAAGTACATCCATTCGCATCTGTTACAGTAACAGTATAGGAACCTGATGAAAGACCTGAAATATTTTGAGTTGATGATCCATTACTCCAGATATAATTATAAGGGAGCTGTTCCACCATTAACAGTCAAGATTATGGCTCCATTATTTCCACCGAAACAAGAAACAAACTGTGACATGTTAGCAGAAGAGGAAAGTGCAGCAGCTGGTTGATTTACTGTAGCGGAAGCCAAATCAGTACATCCATTTAAATCAGTTACAGTAACTGAATAAACACCAGATGATAAACCAGAAAGGTTTTGTGTATTAGCACCAATGTTCCAACTATAAGAATAAGGCGAAGTACCTCCAGATACAGAAAGTGAAACCGTACCATTACTTCCTCCAAAACATGATACGTTTTGTGAAGCAAGCGCATTTGAACTTAAGGCAGCCGCCGGTTGATTGATGGTTTTAGATTGAACAACAGAACAACCGTTGGCATCAGTAACGGTTACTGAATAAGTACCAGAAGTAACACCAATCAAGTTTTGCAAGGTTGATGAATTGCTCCACAAATAAGTATAAGGAGCGGTGCCACCTAAAACATTCAGATTAATACTTCCATTGCTACCACCAAAACAAGATACATTTTGATTTACAGAAGACGATGCACTTAAAGCTGCAGTCGGTTGTGTGATTGTAGTATTTTTGTTGGTAGTACATCCATTTGCATCAGTAATAGTAACTGAATAAATTCCAATTGCAAGGCCTGAAATATTTTGTGATGTTGATCCGTTGCTCCACAAATAAGTATAAGGTGTTGTTCCTCCAGAAGCAGCAACAGTAGCGGCTCCATTATTACCACCAAAACAATTTACCTGGCTAGTAGAAGAAGCTATACCATTTAAGGCAGCTGCAGGTTGAGTAACCGTAACATTTTTACTGGTTACACATCCATTTGCATCGGTGATATCTACTGAATAAGACGCGGCAGGAACTCCGTTAAGGTCTTGATTTGTTGAACCATTACTCCATAAATAGGAATATGGTGAAGTACCACCACTTACTGAAAGATCGATTTGCCCGCTATTACCTGCATTACAAAGCACCTGTTGAGTTACTATAGCATTTGCATTCAAAGCAGCAGCTGGTTGCGTAACAGTACCTGTTTTAATTGTAGTACATCCATTCGCATCTGTTATGGTAACGGTATACGTGCCGGCTGTTAAGTTTAAGATATCTTGAGTGGTTTGACCATTGCTCCAGATAAAATCATAAGGGAAAGTACCACCTGTCACATTCAATGACAATGAACCGTTATTGCCTCCATTACATAATACAGGCTGATTGCCGGAAATTGAAGAACTAAGTGCAGCAGAGGGTTGCGTGATAGTTCCTGATGCAATAGAGTTACATCCATTTGCATCAGTGATGGTAACTGTATAAACCCCTGCAGCTAAACCGCTGATGTCTTGTGAAGATGCACCATTGCTCCAATTGCAAATATAGGGCGCGGTTCCTCCGGCTATAGTGAGATTAATAGCACCATTTCCTCCGCCGAAGCAAGGAATGTTTTGTGAAATATTTATGTTAGCAGATAAAGCGCCGACAGGTTGAGAAATCGTTCCTGATGAAGCAGCAGTACATCCGTTAGCATCTGTAATAGTAACATTGTAACTACCAGCAGGCAAACTATTTAAATCCTGTGATATCGCTCCATTACTCCAATTATAGGTATATGGAGCTGTTCCACCTGCAACAGTAAGATCAATAGCTCCATTGTTTCCGGAGAAACAGGAGATATTTGCAGTTGTTGTTGTACTTCCGCTCAAAGCTATAGAAGGCTGCGAAACGGTAGCATTTTTAACTACAGTACAACCATTCGCATCAGTAACGGTTACAGTATATGTGCCAGAAGACAAGTTACTTAAATTTTGAGTTGATTGACTATTACTCCATGTATAAGTATATGGAGCGGTTCCTCCATTTATACTTAATGAAACCTGACCATCAGATCCTCCAAAGCAAGATACCGTACTTAGTACACTGGTATTTCCATTTAAAGCTGCTGATGGTTGCGATACGGTGCCGTTTACAATAGTAGTGCAGCCCTTCGCATCAGTTACAGTAACGCTATAGGTCTCTGAAGAAAGACCTGTCAAATCCTGAGTTGACTGACCATTACTCCAGTTATAAGTATAAGGACCGGTACCTCCATTTACAGTAAGGTCAATGGTTCCGTTATTCCCTCCAAAACAATTAACATCCTGAGTTACATTTAATGCACTTGAAAGCGCGGAAGCCGGTTGAGTTATAGCAGTACTTAAAACAGAAGTACAACCCTTAACATCCGTTACCGTAACGGTGAATGTTCCGGAGGATAAACCGGCTAGATTTTGTGTAATTTGCCCATTACTCCAAACATAAGTATAGGGTGAAGTTCCGCCACTTACATTTAGATTTACAGTTCCATTGTTACCACCAAAGCAATTTACATTTTGGCTTGAGCCAACTGAACTGTTTAAAGCGGCAGCAGGCTGTGTAACTGTTGCAGACTGAATAGAGGAACAACCATTCGCATCACTGATTGTAACTGTATAAGTTCCAACTACCAAACCGCTAAGATTCTGAGTTGATTGCCCATTACTCCAATTATAAGAATAAGGAGCAGTTCCTCCGGATGCGGATAAATTAATGCTACCGTTGTTACCTTCAAAACAACTGACTTGCTGGCCCACAACTGCTATTCCGCTTAATGATGCTGCCGGCTGAGAAATTGTAGTGCTTTCAACAGAAGAACAACCGCGAGAATCGGTAACAGTAACGCTATAATTTCCAGCTGCAAGTCCTGTTACATTTTGAGTTAAAGCTCCATTGCTCCATAAATATGTATAAGGTCCGGTTCCACCTGAAATAGCTAGAGAAATTGCTCCGTTTGGAACATTTCGACAAGCAACATTTGTTATAGAATTTATTGAAGTAACAAGAGCAGCTGAAGGCCCTGTAATAACAATAGAAGCAGTTGTTGAAGTACAACCACGTGAATCGCTAACAGTAACTGTATACGTTCCAGCTCCAACACCTGAAAGGTTTTGGGAAGAACTGCCATTGCTCCAGTTGTACGTATAGGGAGAAGTACCTCCTGATACATTCAGTGTGGCCGATCCATTAGATTGTCCGAAACAATTAATATTTGTTGTGGCCCCTAAGGAAGAGACTAAGGCAGCAGTCGGTTGAGTAATAGTTCTTGATATAGAAGAAATACAACCGTTAGCTGATGTAACGGTAACCGTATATGTTCCAGAAGCAACGCCAGAAAGATTTTGAGAAGTTGATCCATTATTCCAATTATAGGTGTATGGAGAAGTACTGTTTGAAACAGTTAAAGCAATGCTACCTGTAGGCTGACCAAAGCAATTTACATTTGAAGCGGTTGCACTTAACTGTGGGGTTTTTTCAATGCAACAACTAAAGTATCAATTGGATTTGTACAAGCATAACGGGGGCGCAATAAAATTGTGACGGCACCGGCAGCTATATCAGCAGCAGAAGGAACATATTTTGCATTAAATGCAGAATCGTTAGGAAGAAAAGTTCCGGAACCTAAAGATGTCCATTTTTTTGATCCATTGTAAGTCGAAAGGGAGTAGATAATAGAACCATTTAATTGAACCGTATCCTGACCGGCAGTTCCTGTACAAAGACTTTGATCGGGGCCTGCATTGGTGACCAAATAGTCGGGCATGATAAGGTTTACCTGAACACTTTGTTTACGGGCAAACCAATATGAATTGATAGTATTATTATTTCCAATTGAATTTGATTCTGTATTGATAGGATTTGAAACCCAGGTATGGCAAGGAAAGGCACATCCGGTTAAATTTGTTCCACCACCTACTAGTGCATCATCATAATATAAAGAATCAACAAATAATGCAGCCGCCGGTCGCACAACACTCATAGAATAACCAGAAGGATGACTTTCAACATCAAAAATCGGTAGATTTACTTCACCCGATTCAATGCTTATATAAAACCGAACCGCAGTTCCAGGTGTGACGAATGCGCCTAAACCATCTTTACCGTCCCAAGGAAGACATTGCGGACCAGGGTTTACTCCAGGAAAAAATAATTGTCGGTCAGCGGTACCGGCATTGAACACTCCATTATTATTTCGATCAATGAGTATGGTAACATCAGAGCGTTTGACTAAATTAACGCTAATACATAATGAGTCGCGGGTACATCCACTCAAAGTAACACTACCGCTCATAAATAGCAAAGTACCACTTGGGAAAGCAGTAATTTCGGGATCCCTCAAAAATAATTTTAACTCAGGAGGAACGCGAAATCCTAATTGTGATCTTCGTTTAGCAGCTGGAGTTCCAGTAGATAAAGTTCCATAACTATTACATGACACTCTGAATTTATAGGGCTTAATACCATTAAGATTTACATTCGTGACTGAACTATCTGCACCATAAATATAAAAACTACCAAAGAAAGGATTTGCATATGAATCGGTATTGAAACTCCAGTTATAAGAGAAAACTCTACCGGGGCTGGTTGTTAAAGAAACAGGCATACCTACAGTGATATCAAAGATACCTAATCCGATTTCTTCGTTATTAGCAACTGTGGTTCCGCTGCCCTTATTAAATTCGATATAATAATTTCCATTAACACCGGCAGTTGGAGTAATTACAAAAGGTGCATAACCTTGCGCATTAAAAATGTTAGGTCCTGCAATAGCTTGTCTATGGTAAGGAATAAATCCTGTACCTGAAGTAGGCAGAAGCGTTGGTCCGTAAACAACGTTACCATTGGGATCTTTGACTCTAAAATACCAGGCAGAGCCGGTACTTCGCTGACCAATTCCGAAATAAATTCGTTCATTGGCAGCATCATTAATCCTAATGAACAACCTGTTTGTGTCGGTTGCTGAATATCCGGCAAACGTACCATAGGTAGTTTGGGTATTCAAAACCATCAAAAAGGTAGTTTTAGTTGTATCAGGTTTAAATTGCGGAGATCCTTCTCCGTGCAATTGTTGCTTACTTTGCAGCAAAGTGAGCAAAGTAAATACCGTCATAACTAATAATAGTCGTGCGGTTCCTGAATAATTTGACAAACCCGAAAATTGCTTTTCCATAATAAATAAAGGTTATAGTTTTGGCTGATTTAGCCGTTTAACAACACTAAATCGGTTCTGAAACGGCATGATGGTGTTCAAGGTTTCAAAAGTGTTTAAAACAGTACGATTACTTACACATTACTCTAGCCAAAACCCTTGCAAATAAAGGAATTGCTGTTGTTTGTTTGTATTATAAAATAAATTTTATAAAAGCGTAACCTTTTTGCCCGAAAGCAAGTTGAAAGCATATCTAAAAATGTCTCACAGCAATCAATTACTATTTAACAATAAACAACCATGAAAAAATTTCTTCTACTATCTGGAATTGCCATTTCAATGTCAATTGGGGTTTCATATGCACAATCGAACATTGTTGGTAAAATAGATAATGATGGTCAAGTACATATGTTAGTTGAAAAAATTCAGGCAACTGAAGTGCTTAAACAAGTTGCCTCCAGTAGAGAAGCTCAACCCATGAATATCACTGAAGTGTCTTTTTCAAAAATGGCTTTAGGTGAAATTTGTCTTACCGGTTATGAAAAAGATAGCAATGGAAAGGTGACTAAAGGAATTCGCATTCAATGTTACCAGGATGATGCTAACAACTTAATCGTTAAACCTGAAAATAAAATAGAGAGAATTTACGGTAGACCATTTGCAAGCACCACTGTTGTGAGTGAGTAATTCTTCAGAAAAATAAACTATGAAAACGGGATCACCTCAATGATCCCGTTTTTTTCTAAAAATTGGCAACCGGCCTAAAATTGCTGATTATTAGATTTTGTCGATAAAATTACTTATTTTTGTTACTAAGTGCAGCATTCAGCTCTTTACCTTATTTCACAACTTTTACTCATTTTGGACTTTTAATCATCCATTAATTACTACTTGAACAACATGAAAAAAAACATCCTTTTATCTTCTGTTTTTGTACTACTTTTTATATTCTCACAAGCGCAGCCAAATTTGATTGGAACGTGTTCTGCAGGAGCCATACAATTTGGCTCCATTTTTAATTATACAGTTGGCGACACTGCTTTAAGTAATGTTTATGAACTGGAAGGAAATCCGGGCAGTAATTTAATTGAAAATGGGATGATTGAAATTAGTGGAAAATTATACGGATGCCTTGCTCAGGGAGGAGCATATAATGCAGGAATTATTTATGAATATGATCCACTAACAAATAACTACACTTCAATCTATGATTTTCATCCATCTACTGGTTCAGCCCCCTTTGGTGAACTACTTTTGGCTTCCAATGGATTGTGTTATGGAACTACCAATGGCGGAGGTATTGGCGGTGGTGGTGTTCTTTTTGAATTTGATATTGCTTCCAAAACTTATACGAAAAAATTTGACATGGTTATTTCATCGGGGGTGATCGTCAGTTCCAGCTTGATTCAGGCAACGAATGGGAAATTGTATGGTTTAGCAAAATTGGGCGGAACTTTCGGAAAGGGAGTTCTATTCGAATTTGATTATACTTCCAATATTTATACCGTAAAATTAAATTTTAATGGTTTACAAGGAGAGAAGCCACAAGATAAATTACTACAGGCTTCCAATGGTAAATTGTATGGCACAACTTCAAATGGAGGAGCTACAGATGATGGAGTTATTTTTGAATTTGATATAGTTACGTCAACATATTCAAAGAAAATCGATTTAGGTTTTCCTATTGGAACTACGTATGTTGGCTTGATACAAGCCACAAATGGGAAATTATATGGTACCACCAGTAATGGAGGAATCAATTTCGAAGGAACCATTTTCGAATATGATTATTCTACAAACATACTAACAACTAAATTTGAGTTTCCAAATGCTAACAATCCATGGTGCGGTTTTCCGTCAACTAGACTTTTGCAAGCATCGAACGGAAAATTTTATGGAACAACGAAAGATTGCGCTAGTTTGTTCGAGTATGATGTAATTACCAACACCTACAATCATCTAGTGTTATTCAGTGCCATTGGTGGATCGGGATCGCCTAACTCCGGTGGCACTTCTGTAATGCAAGCTTTGAATGGAAAAATATATGGAGCCTTAGACGGTGGCGGAAGTGCAAGATCAGGGTTGATATTTGAATATGATTTAAATACTCATACTGTGCAAAAGAAAATTGATTTAAATTATGCTCCAAAAGGAAGCTATCCTGATGGTTCACTACTGCTAGCATCTAATGGTAAATTCTATGGTGTAACTTATTATGGAGGATCAAAGCAATATGGATGTCTTTTTGAATACGATTATGCTTCAAATACTTCCACAAAAAAATTTGATTTCGACCTTACAGCTAATGGATTATATCCTTCGGGGTCGCTCATGGAAGCATCTAATGGCAAATTGTATGGTACAACTCAAAGGGGTGGATCAGTGGGTGAAGGCACCCTATATGAATATGATTATAATACAAATATATTCACAAAAAAAATTAATTTCAATGAAAACGAATTTGACCCTGTCGGCACTTTAATAGAGGCAAGTAATGGCAAATTTTATGGAATGGCAACCGGTGATGATTCCAACTGGTTCACAAGTGGTTATCTTTATGAATATGATCCAATTAATAATTGGATTACATATACGTATATATTTACAAACTCTGCAGGGGTTAATCCATATGGCTCCCTGATTGAAGCAAGCAATGGCAAATTGTATGGAATGACAAGTAGTGGTGGAGTTGGCTATGGAACTATTTTTGAATTTGATTGCACCACTCACACAGTAACAAACATACACAGTTTCCAAGCTAGTATTGATGGCAATCAGCCTTACGGTTCCTTGCTTGAAGCAACGAATGGGAAATTATATGGGATGACAAAATATGGTGGTACGTATAACGTAGGTACAATTTTTGAATTTGATTATACATCCAATACATTCACAAATAAAATAGATCTTACGCTTACAGAAGGAAGCTATCCTATTGGCGCTTTAATGGAAGCTTCGAACAGTAAATTATATGGTATGACTTATAGCGGTGGCTTATACAACGATGGGGTTCTTTTTGAATACGATTACGTAGCCAATACCTATATTAAACAAATTGATTTTAATTCGCCGTTAACAGGAGCCAAGCCGGCAAACTCGGCATTACTGGAGGTAAACTGCGTGGCTCCTGCCATCTCACCATCGGGACCAACTTCGTTTTGTGAGGGAGGAAGTGTTACTTTAAATGCAATTACTATTTCTGGTGGCACGTATCAATGGAAACGAAATGGAAACAGTATTGCCGGTGCCACCAGTCAAAGTTTATTGGTCACCAATCCAGGAAGATATTCTGTTACAGTTACAGATTCTATTTGCAATACCGCATTCACATCGAGTGCAACCAGAGTTTCTATACCCTGCATCTATCCATTCGACCCCCAGGAAAAAATTGCGATTGATGACAATAATTCAGATGCAACCAGTCTCACGATATTTTTTGATACTAATTTGAAAATATTAAATGTAAAAGCTCACAACTTAAAAGGAAATAGTTTTAATATTTCCTTATTTGATAATACAGGGAAATTAGCATTTACTGAAAATGGTGTGGTTGTAAATTCAGATGTTTCATCACGAATTAATTGTTCAACGTTTTCAAGCGGACTATTCATCGCTAAATTATCCACTGAGCAAGAGCAGAAGGTGAAAAAGTTTGTGAAAAATTAATCTCTTGATTAAAAAATAATTATCTCCTGATAATTAGATAACCTGACTTCGGTTTACTTCCATTATTGAGATCCAAAATGAAATAATAGGTTCCGGTTTGGACCTTTTTACCCATGTAGGTTCCTGAAACGTTACTGGTTCCATCCCAGTTGTTGCGATAATCTTTTGCTTTATAAACCAAGCTACCCCAGCGGTTATATACCCACAATTTGTTTCCCGGATAATTTTCAATACCATCTATAACATAACCATCGTTGGTTCCATCGCCATTTGGTGAGAAGGCGTTTGGAACAAAAAGAGAATCACACATCACTCCTACTTCAACATGTAAATTTGTTTTACAACCAAACTCATTGGTGATGGTTACGGTGTAGGTAGTAGATACGAGGGGATTAACAATTGGATCAGGTACATTAGAAAAAGAAATGTTAGTAGCCGGCGTCCATTGATAAGTTACACCACCTGAAGCAAACAATTGAACCTGTTCGGGCGGACAAATAATCTGGTGGTTAGTGACTGAAACATTCTCTATGGATCGAACAATTATCTCAATTTGATTACTCATATTCGTTCCGCACGAAGAAGTAACAGCCACGGAATAAACTCCTGCTGCAGGGGTGACAAATGTATTGGTTGTTGCACCGTTTAGCGGAAAACCTGCATAATACCATTGATAAGTTACTCCGGGCAATGAATCTGTTGCTAATGTTGCCATTTCACCAACACAAATTGTTGAAGAGCCATTTAAGTGAACTGTAACAGAAGAATGATCTAAGATTTCATAATCAGCTGTTGCAGAAACATCCGTTGGAATCGGTTACGGTTACAGAATAAATTCCGGGTGGCAAACCAGTGATGTTTGAAGTGGAAGCTCCCGTATTCCATAAAAAAGTATATCCGGGCAAACCGCCAGAAACACTCAGTGTAATTGCACCCATTTGACCGCCGGCACAATTTGGCTGGGTAATGGTTGATGAAATCTGAACAAGCTCCGGAGTTCCTTGCGCCAGGATGGATGAAACTACGGTGCAACCATTTCCATCAGTAACCGAAACGGTATAAACCCCGGAAGTAAATCCTGATATTTGTGGAGTAATAGCTCCTGTATTCCAGATATAATTGAATGGAGCTACACCGCCACTTAACTGTATAGTAATTGAACTGGGTTGCGCCGAATCACAAGCGTTTCCTGAAACGACATTTAAAATTACTGCCATCGGATTCGCTGGTTGTGAAATAGAATCACTAATAATTGCATTACATCCATTAACATCAGTAATTGTTACCGTATATACACCGGCAGTTAGTCCTGAATTCACTATTGCTGTTGAACCATTACTCCATAAATAGGTGAATGGAGAAGTACCTCCGGTGATTATCAAACTTAGTGCTCCGCTATTACTACCATTACAATTGACAGCGTTTAACAATTGAATTTGTGGAATCAGTGGCGAGGGAGGTTGTTGAACAACTACGGAAATGTTTGTTGTACATCCATTAATATCTGTGATGGTTACAGAATAAGTTCCGGCAGCTAAAGAAGAAATATCCTGAGTGGTCATTCCATTACTCCATAGGTAATTATAAGGAGTTTGGCCGCCATTCACTTCAAGATCAATAAAACCATTAGAACCATTAAAACATAGCACATTTTGAAAAGCTGTAACTGAAGCAACAATACTTGCAGAATGATCAGCTATTGTATAAGTTGCTATTCCGGAACAGCCAAGAACATCTGTAACTGTTACTGAATAGGAACCTTGTTGCAAATTAATGAGATCCTCATTGGTTGATCCATTGCTCCACAGGTAGGAATAAGGAGCTACACCACCTTGCACCGAAACATCAATTGAACCTGTTGCACCCGGAATGCATGCTATATCAATTACAGAAACCGGAAGTATTTGAAGTGGTAAGGCAGGTTCATTTATAGTAAAAGACATAAGTGAATTGCATCCATTAAAATCGGTTACAGTAACAGTGTACCATCCTGCGGTAAGTGTATTTACATTCTGACTGGTTGCTCCATTACTCCAGTTATACGTGTATGGAGAAGAACCTCCGTTAGTTGAAATTGAAATACTTCCATTCACTCCGCCATAACAAATAACATCTGTGATAGAATTCATTGAAATTTGCATTGGTTGTAATGGCTGAACTACCGTGGCTGTGGTATTTGTGCTGCACCCATTGGCATCCGTAATGGTAACAGAATAGTTACCCGCAGTAAGTGTATTTATATTTTGAGTTGATGCTCCATTATTCCACTGATAACTGTAGGGAGGTGTTCCACCAAAACTGAAAGTCCTATACTTCCTGAATTTCCTCCATAGCACAATACATTTGAGGATGTTGAAATAGTTGCTGAAACTGCTCCTGCGGCCTGAGGAATAATTCCAGTAGCACCAGTACTACATCCTCCTGCATCGGTAACGGTTACTGTATATACCCCCGAACCAAGGTTACTGATCGAGGAAGTAATAGCTCCGTTATTCCATTGGTAATAATAAGGACCGGTTCCACCAGTGGTATTTACCTGAATGGAAGCGTTGTTTCCTGCTTGACAGGAATTAATACCTGAAACAGTACAATTTGTAGTTATTGAAACCGGGGGATCTATGACAGCAATATTAGAAGTTGCCAAGCACCCGGAAACATCTGTTACAACTACACTATAATTGCCAGATGAAAGGCCGGTAGCAAATGCATTTGTTTGTGGCGGAATGGTATTCCATACATAAGTGAAAGGTGCATTACCCGAAACAGAAACGGATGCGGATCCATTATTGCCACCATAGCAAGTTGGATTTATTAATGAGATGGTATTAATTGGCCCTTGTACATAGAGTGCATAGGAAAAAGTTTGCACTCCATTAAAGGGACAGGCATTATCATAAACAGTAACGGTAAACACATGTGGGTTAGCACTGATATCATTCTGAGTTGGTGTCCAGCAAAATTGAATATCAGGTCGGTTTCCCGGTGTTTGGTTAATGATAGCTCCTTGAATTGGATTTGAAGTTAAAACTGAAACCTGCTGCATAGTATCAACATCACTTGTATGAATGGTAAAACATAACTGTTGATCAGCACAAACTTCAGCAATAAAATCAGAAGAGCCATTGATTCCTGAAGCGGCAGGGATGGCGTTAGAACAATTTTGCGTGTAAATCTGCATATCTCTAATCGTACTGCCTACCAGCTGGCCATCACGATACTCTTTAACCCGAACAGCAAGAATGCTTATTTGCAAGGAGGACGGGGTAAAATTGATATCACCGGTAACGGAATTTAACAGAAATGGGGTCGAAGAATTAACAGGAGCAAATTGAGTTGCCGGAGGTATAAAGGTTACCTCAGCAATAGCACTTGTTTTAGGAGTGATGAGCTCATAGGAAATAGAATCACCGTCAGGGTCATATACCCCTTGATTAAAATTAAAATTCTGACCAAGGCAAACAAAGGCTATTGGAATATTGCTGAATACCGGTGAGCTGTTGCAAGAAGCGGCCTGATTATTTAAAGTTGCTTCAACATAAACTTCAGAGCCGGAAGCGCAAGGATTCTGGATAGTAGAAATAGAGCAGTTCCTACAACAAACACGATAACTAAATACCCAGTCGGAGCAGGCAGCAGGTAATGTTATAACGGTTCTATAAACCCATTTTCGAATCCCTGTTGAAATACCCCCTCCACAAGTTGAAGGTGAGGTTGCACAAGGCATGGTGATTTCAGTGCCATTGTTTACTAACACTTTATTTGCGAGTGCAGTTCGGGTAAATCCACATGCAGCAGATTTATAGGTAATAGTAATATTTCCCGGTTCAGAAGTACCTCCACAATCCCTGTAAAAAGTAGCATCAACCTGATAAACTAATCCACCCAGACATTGATAAGTAAGATCGGCACCTGCCGCATGTGTGGCAAATGATTGATTTGAATAAAAGCAAAAAATGGTTGACACCAGCACTGCAAAAAATGCAGGAAGAAAACCCAATGAAATTTTTTTACAATAACTCTTTGATTGCTGCATAGAACCTATTCATCTCTTCACTGAGTTTCATGCCGGATCGAAAATGCTATTCGAAGTTCACGGTTGATTCAGTAAGACTTACTTTACTCAAAAAGGCAAAAAGATGTAATGAAAGGAGTGGAAACTTACAAAATCTTACAAAAGTAAAAAAAACCGGCTCACGATACCCTCGGAGCCGGTGCAAATTAATCGAAAATTAACCCTTTTTCAATCAATATTTATCCAACAAGCAATTCCTTTACAATTGCTGCAACCATTTTATTATCGGCCTTTCCGGCAAATGCTTTAGAAGCGGCGCCCATAACTTTTCCGGTGTCACCGGGAGATGCAGCTCCAAGTGTGGCAATAATTTTAATAAGTTCGCTCCGGACATCTGCTTCATTCATTTGAGCAGGAAGATACTTTTCAATTTCAGCAATTTCTTCCTTCTCCCCTTTTGATAGATCCTCTCGACCTTGCTTCTCATAAATCTCAACAGATTCCTTCCGCTGTTTCACCAGCTTTTGCAATATTTTGATTTCATCCTCCGGCGATACAACGGCTCCAACGCCGCTGGTTTTAGCTAGCAGAATTGCGGATTTAACAGCGCGCAAGGCCCTCAAAGCAGCTTCGTTTTTAGCTAACATAGCAGCTTTGATATTCGAATTAATTTTTTCTTCCAGTGACATATTTTCGATTTTCAAATTAATCAACCCTATCGTGCAGGAAACTATTATTCGACTTTATTTCAGGTTTATTATCCTTGTCAGCAGACAATGTATATCTTGAAACTTCAATATCACTTGAATCAGGAACATCATTTAACTGAACATTTCTTCTTTTATAGGCAGGTTCTTTTTCAAGATCCACTAAACCACCCGGTGAATTTACTTTCATACTCATCTCACGCAGTTTCCTGATTCTATCCTGTGCTCTGTGAAAAGGGTCATCGTGATCTACAGCAATTTCATTTTGTTTAACAGGTGGAGGCCCTTGAAATATGGTATGTTCAATTATTGGTAACTTAGGGATGGTTACAGGTTCAGGCGCTTTTTCCGCAATGACAGGAGTATTTACCTCAAATACAAAAGTAGCTTCTGGTTCCGCAGGTACTTCAGGCTGACGAGTAATAAGTGTTGGCTCCTGCGCATTTACTTGTTCCATATTCTCCATTGGCACAATGTTCTCATTTAACTTTGCCATTGCACTAATTTCTTCATCAGAAATTAAATGATGGACAATTCTCTCCTCAACAACATTCTGATTTAATTGTTGATTTGAAGGTTGCAGCGTCGGGGTTGAGGCACTAATAACAACCGGTTTTAAAACAGGCTGTTCCACTTGAGCCACAGGAAGAACCACTTCCGCTAATGGAGATGGAACTATATTTACCGGTGTAACTTCAATTGGTTTAATTGGTACAGGAGAAGCAGATTTTAATTCATCAGCGAGATTGTAAACAATTTTTGCTTCAGGTTTCGGTGCAACAGAAGTGTTATGATCTTTAGTTTTGAAACCGGTTGCAATTATCGTAACACCTATTCTATTTCCAAGCGTATCGTCTTTACCAACACCCATAATTACTTCTGCAGTCATACCGGCCTGCTCCTGTACGAAATCAGTGATCTCGCCCATTTCATCCATAGTAACTTCTATTTCACCGGAAGTGATATTAAGGAGAATATAACGAGCACCTTCAATTTCATTATCATTTAATAAAGGAGAGTCAAGGGCACTTTTAACTGCACTGATTGCACGATTTTCGCCTTCAGCACTGGCAGAGCCCATAATAGCGACACCACTTGATTTCATCACAGTTTGAATATCTGCAAAATCAACATTTATGTGCATGGTTGTTGTAATAATTTCAGCTATACTTTTTGCGGCTATTGCCAGAATATTATCAGCATGTCCGAAAGCTTCAGTCAGTTTAAGATTTCCATGAATCTCTCTTAACTTTTCATTGCAGATCACCAGCAAAGTATCTACATTTTGCTTCAATTCTTCTATACCGGCATCGGCTTGAGCTTTTCTTTTTTTGCCTTCAAAAGCAAAAGGAACCGTAACAATTCCAACTGTAAGAATACCCATTTCTCTTGCAACGCCTGCAATAATAGGGGCTGCTCCGGTGCCGGTTCCACCACCCATTCCGGCAGTAATAACTACCATTTTCGTATTCTCACGAAGAATTGCTTTGAGCTCATCAATATTCTCGATGGCTGCATTTTTTCCAACTTCAGGGATTGCACCTGCTCCACGACCTTCGGTTAAACTGGGTCCTAATTGAATTTTATAAGGAACAGGACTAATGTCGAGAGCCTGATGATCGGTATTACAAACCAGGAATTCTACTCCTTTAATTCCAAGGCGGTACATGTGATTGACCGCATTGCTTCCTCCACCGCCAACACCAATCACTTTGATGATAGATGGCCTTTCTTTGGGTAATTCGAACTGCATCATTTTGTTAAGGTTTTAAAATTGATTTTGGGTTAATTTATAGGGTATTAATTTGCTTTTACAATTTAGGGTCATCGGTTTCATCATTCAAAAACTCTTTACCTTTCTCAAAAATATATTTGAACCAATTTCCTCTGTGTTGTGTTGTTTCAATAGCCAGTGATGTTGCTTTTCCTTTATTTCCTTTGCGAGCTTTATCGTACTCATGCATACCTTTCAATACCAACCCAACACCGGTTGCATACATGGGGCTTTTCACCTCATCATAGCCCTGACCAAGGTGTTCATTAGGATAACCAATGCGGGTATCCATTCCTGTTATATATTCAACTAACTGAGTAATATGTTTTAATTGAGAGCCTCCACCGGTAACAACTATACCTGCAATTAATTTCTTCTCAAATCCTGAATTTTTAATTTCGTAATAAACATTTTCAATGATTTCTTCCATCCGGGCCTGAATGATACTGGATAGATTTTTAACTGAAATTTCTTTAGGCTCTCTTCCTCTTAAGCCTGGAATTGAAACTATTTCATTATCTTTCATCTGTTTTGCCAAAGCAGAACCGAATTTTATTTTCAATAATTCCGCCTGGCTTCTGATAATAGTACACCCCTCCTTAATATCTTCTGTTATCACGTTACCTCCGAAAGGAATCACAGCAGTATGTCTTATGATGCCATCCTGAAAAATAGCTACATCAGTAGTACCCCCACCAATATCAACGAGCACCACACCGGCTTCTTTTTCTTCTTCAGTAAGTACAGCTTCTGCAGAGGCAAGAGGTTCAAGAACCAAATCCACGGGTTTTAAACCAGCCTTGGTCACACATTTCTGAATGTTACGTGCAGCAGTAATTAATCCGGTAATGATGTGGCAATTTGCCTCTAATCTGATACCTGACATACCGATAGGCTCTTTAATTCCCTGTTCGTTATCGATAATAAATTCTTGTGGTATCACATGAATAATCTCTTCGCCGGGAGGCATTGCGAGTTTATACATGTCCAATATTATTGCATCAATATCAGTTTGACTAATTTCGTTAGTCGTATTTGTTCTGGTTATCATTCCTCTGTGCTGAAGACTTTTAATATGCTGACCTGCTATTCCAACATACACTTCTTCAATTACCACATTAGATTTATTCTCAGCTTCTGCAACAGCTTCCTTAATAGAATTTACAGTTTTTTCAATGTTGGCAACCACACCTCTCATCACACCAAGAGATTCGGATTTCCCCATACCAAGAATTTCAACTTTGCCGACCTCATTCCGCTTACCTACGATAGCGCAAATTTTGGTAGTTCCAATATCAAGTCCGACAATTATTGCAGAATTTTCCATTAATTAATTTATTGTGATTGATTGTTCAGGATTATACTTAATTTTTTTTGCCTGTTTGAACCTTAGTACAAACAACCTGTTCTTTGTATTTCAAATTTATTATGGACTATTTTTCCCAACCTACCTTAGTAATCCCTTCCTTGTAGAAGATAAACAATCTTGCTAATTTCTCCTCCAAATTATCTGAGTTCCCTATCAAAATTCTGTGGTTGCCAACACGGGGGATTAATTCCAATTCAGATTTTTCGTTCACGAAAACCTGTTCTATTTGAGCATCCCAGAATTCATTCCCTTTTAAAAACAATGCAACTTCATTCAATTGCACAATCACCGGCTTTGAAGTACTATCACCAGTAAAGGGCACTGCATATTTGAGACTTCGCTCCGCATAATCGTCAAAAATGTTTCCACTGGAAACTACTACCTGAGAGGTATATTTGTCCGTCACCGGCATAAATTCACTGTTGTCATCAATATAAAAATGCTCATTATCATTGTTTACAATACGCATGATTGGATTGCGTTGCCACACATCAATATTAACGTATCCATCAATCGTTGAATATACTTCAGCTTTGCTTACAAAAGGATTTGTATATACAATTTTTTCTAACAGTGAAATGTTGATATCCTGCATGGCACTACCCTTAATTTTGCCCCCTTTGGTATTCAATACTTCCAAAATGTCTTTGGGCTCAATAAAATAATGGCCGGTTTCATCAGCTATCTTAATCCGTAAGCCTAAGCA
The DNA here is from genome assembly GCA_016722525.1 of Bacteroidota bacterium. Classification (GTDB taxonomy): domain Bacteria; phylum Bacteroidota; class Bacteroidia; order AKYH767-A; family OLB10; genus JADKJB01. Next base: position 30,565 of record JADKJB010000034.1, on the reverse strand, counting down.
TTTTTGGGTTTCCTGCTCGTGACTTGAAAACCCTAAAGTAACTACCAGCGCAAGACCTGCGAACGACCACAGGGCTATTCTAACCATTTTTTTATTTATTTTCATCAGGCAGGCTGTTTAAAATATTTTTGTTCCAATGCATTCTTGATTGGAAATACTAACTGATCGATATCTCCTGCCCCGAGAGTTAATACCACAGAGGCATCAGACTTAAGGATTTCCTGTAGGAGGAGTGCTTTGGGGCAAACCAATTTTTTAGAGCCGGTAACTTTTTCAGCTATCATTTGAGAGGTAACCCCGGGTATAGGTAGTTCTCTGGCGGGATAAATATCTAATAGAATTAATTCATCCAGTAATGATAAGCTGGTTCCGAAACCTTCTGCAAAATCACGAGTTCGAGAATATAAATGAGGTTGAAAAATTCCAAGAATTTTCTTTCCCCGATAGAGTTCTTTTACAGACAATATGGTGGCACTTAATTCTGCAGGGTGGTGTGCGTAATCGTCTATTAGTGTAATTTGTTCCGATCTCAATTGATAATCGAAACGACGTTTCACTCCCTCAAAGGTATCAAGTGCTTTTTTTTATCCCCTCGAATGGAATGCCGAAAGTCAGGCATGCTGCCATAGCTGCAGCTGCATTTTCGACATTATGTCTTCCCGGCCATTGCATTCTTATTTCCTTATAAATTGATTCCCCATGCTTAATATCAAAAACATAATTACTATTTTCAATTTTAACATTGGTAACACAGAAATCAGCAGGAGTATCCATTCCATAAGTACGTGCGTGCTTATGCTTATCCCGGAGGGGCAATCCGGCTTTATAGATAAGGGTTCCTTCCGGTTTAACTTGTGAAGCAAACTCCTGATAGGAAGCAATCATTGCCTGATGATCGCCGTAAATATCCAGATGATCCGCATCCATTGAAGTGATCACAGCAATATCAGGATGAAGGGTAAGAAAAGATCTGTCGAACTCATCCGCTTCCACAACCATAACTTCATTACCGGAAGCAGCACTCCTTAGAAGCAAATTTGTATTGTAATTTTTTGAAATACCTCCCATAAATGCGGTGCAATCAATTCCATTCTCACGCAAAATATGAGCTACCATGGTTGAAGTAGTGGTTTTTCCATGCGTACCTCCTACTGCAATTGTTGCTGCACCATCACTAATCAGTCCTAAAACTTCCGATCGTTTCCACAACTTATATCCGCAATCTATAAGATGATTATACTCTGCATGATTTTGCGGAATTGCAGGGGTATAAATCACAAGAGCTTCCGGATTCATTCCTTTTCCGGATAAAAAATCAGGAAGGCAAGAAATTTTATCTTCAAAATGCACATCAATACCTTCGAGAATAAGTTCTCCGGTTAAATCAGTAGGAGTCTTGTCATATCCACATACAGTTCTTCCGGAAGCATTGAAATAACGAGCAAGAGCACTCATGCCAATGCCACCCACTCCCAGTAGATAGATATATTTTATATTTTGCAGATGAAACACTATTGACCGACTATTTTTTCGTTATAAAATTTAATTTCTTATTAGTTGCAGCACATGTTCAGCAATGATGTTGGCCGAATTTCTGATTGCCAGCTTTGATATATTAGTGCTCAATTCTTCTTTTCTTTCAGTATTATTTATTAGTTCGAGGGCGCTGGTTACCAGTAAATTCATAACGTCTTGATCTTTGATCAGCAAAGCAGCATTTTTATCTACAAGAGATTTACAATTCCAGGTTTGATGATCTTCTGCAGCAGTGGGAAGCGGAACTAATATAGCAGGCTTACCAATTATACATAATTCTGATACCGTACTCGCACCTGCTCTGGATACAATTGTATCGGCAATTGCATAAGCAAAATCCATTCTGGAAATAAAATCATACACCCTTATTGATGGAGAATTCAATTCTTTTACTGCAGCGTTGGCCGTTTCATAAAATAATTTTCCACATTGCCATATCACCTGAACTCCGGAATTAGAAAGCATTTCCAGATTGGCCTTTATAGCGAGGTTAATACTTCGTGCACCCTGGCTTCCTCCTACAACCAATAAAGTTGGCTTATTTTCCCCGATATTAAAGTACTTTGCAGCTTCACTTTTTTTCCCTTCAATAATAACCATATCCTCTCTCACAGGATTTCCGGTCATAAATATTTTTTCAGCAGGAAAAAACCGATCCATCTTATCATAAGCAACACAAATCTTTTTCACTTTTGAAGCAAGCATTTTATTTGTTATTCCCGGAAAAGAATTCTGTTCTTGAATTAATCCTGGAATCCCCTTTCGTGTAGCCATAAATAACAGCGGTCCGCTGGCATAACCACCAACTCCGACAGCCACCTGCGGATTAAAATTTTTAATTATTTTATTTGCTTTTAACAAACTAGAAATAACTTTGAATAGAAATGACAGGTTGGACCATTTGAGACTACGTTGCAGCCCACTAATCCATAACCCTTCGATCAGATAACCAGCAGCCGGTACTTTTTCCATTTCCATTTTTCCTTCCGCACCCACAAACAGAATGTCGATAGACGGATCTATCGCTTTCAAGGCATTTGCGATGGCTATTGCAGGAAAAATATGTCCCCCTGTTCCACCTCCGCTGATAATAACTTTACGTTCAGACTTCAACCGGCTTCAACCCTCCTTCCTTTTCATAATCTCTGCTAACACTTAGTATTATTCCAATAGCAATACTGGTAAACCAAATTGAAGTTCCTCCCATGCTAAGCATAGGTAAAGGCTGGCCAGTGACCGGGAATAAATTGACTGCCACAGCCATATTTATCATTGCCTGAAAAGTAAGACTAAAGGCGCACCCCACAGCCAGGAAAGTTGCAAATGCCCTTGGCGAATTTTGTGCAATCTTAATGGCTCGGAAAAATAATATCAGATACAAAATAACTATGAGTGCTCCTCCAAATAAACCATATTCTTCAATAATAATAGCATAAATAAAATCCGAATATGGATGTGGTAAAAAATTCCGTTGAGAGCTATTACCGGGACCTTTACCAAACAATTCACCTGATGCTATTGCGATTTTAGCTTGTTGTGACTGATAATTACCTTCGCCATCATCATTGGTAAATGATTCGATTCTTTTTTCCCAAGTATTAATTCGGCCCTCATATCCTGAAAGTTTGGCAATACCAATGAACAATGCAAAAGCAACAACTCCGGAACCCATCAGCATCATAATATACTTGATACGGATCCTTCCTATCACCATCAATATAACACATGTTGCAAAAAGAACAGCGGCAGTTGAGAAGTTCGCTGGCAGAATCAATCCACAAGTAATCATAACAGTACCCATAATAGGCAAAAAAGTAGTCTTGAAGTCTTTTATATTATCTTGCTTCTTGGACAACATTCTTGCAACAAATAATATCAAAGCTAATTTAGCCAAGTCCGAAGTTTGGAAAGAAAGATTCACAATTGGAAGTGTCAGCCAACGACTGGCTTCATTCAGATTTGTCCCGGTTGCGAGAGTTAAAACCAATAATGGAATTGCAATGATGATTGCAATTTTCGAAAATCTTGCGTAAATCGTATATTTAAGCAAGTGCGCAAAATACATTAAACCAAAACCAAACATCAAAATAAAAGCATGCTTAAAAAGGTAATATTCTGTATTACCTGATTGGTACTTATAGGCAAGGGATCCTGTTGAACTGTAAACTGCCAATATCGAAAAAATAGAAAGCAGCATCACAGTGAGCCAGATCACCCGATCTCCTTTAAAATAATTATCCAGCCAATTCATGTTCATACCAGGGAATGGATTTTAAAATACTAATTTTGTTTATAGACTCTTCACTGCTTTTTTAAATTGCCAGCCACGATCCTCATAATTTTTAAAGAGATCGAAACTTGCACATGCGGGCGATAACAATACAACATCACCCTTGCGACCTTTTTCATACGAAATTTTTACCGCTTCCAAAGCTGATTTTGTATCTACGATATCAGTAACAAGATCTCCAAAAGCTTCATGAATTTTATCATTATCTGTTCCCAGACAAACAATTGCTTTCACTTTAGTCCTTACGAGTTCACGCAAATTTGCATAATCATTACCTTTATCAACACCACCCACAATCCAAACGATTGGCTTTTGCATGCACTCCAAAGCATACCAGGAAGAATTGACGTTGGTTGCTTTTGAATCGTTGATAAATTCAATACCATGGACTGTCATTACATGTTCCAGGCGATGTTCGATGTTTTTGAAATCCGAAAAACTTTCCCTTACGGTATCTTTTCGGATATCAATTACTCTTGCGGCAATACCTGATGCCATACTGTTATAAAGGTTGTGTTTGCCCTGAAGAGCTAGATCGAATATTGACATATGCAGGAGTTGGTTTTGTATATTAATGTTTAGTTGGTTGTCTTTTACAAATGCTGCCATTCCTTTTTCTTTCTGAATAGAAAAAGGCAGCAGGGTGGAAGGAATATTTCTTTTACTAATTTCAGCTTCAATAATAGCATCATCAGCACAATAAATAAATGTATCGGAAGCTGTTTGATTTTGTACTATTCTGAATTTTGAATCCACATAATTTTGCAGTTTATACTCATATCTGTCGAGATGATCCGGAGTAATATTCAATAGAACAGCAATATCTGCTTTGAAAGTAAACATGCCGTCTAACTGAAAACTGCTAAGCTCAAGTACATAATAATCATAATCCTGTTGAGCAACCTGAAGCGCAAAACTTTTTCCTACATTTCCTGCCAATCCTACTTTTAATCCTGCCTTTTGCAGGATGTGATAAGTGAGCATTGTTGTAGTAGTTTTACCATTAGTTCCGGTAATACAAATTGTTTTTGAGTTGGTATATCTGCCTGCAAATTCGATTTCAGAAATTACCGGAATTCCTTTTTCATTAATTTTTTTTATTATTCCTGCTTTATCAGGAATGCCAGGGCTCTTTATCACTTCACTGGCTGACAATATTTCCTGTTCAGAGTGTTTACCTTCTTCGAATCTGAATCCATCTTTTACCAACAAATCACGATACTCCTCTTTGATTACTCCCATATCGGAAATAAAAACGTCGTAACCCTTGCTTCTACCCAATACAGCAGCACCGTACCCGCTTTCGCCGGCACCAAGGATGACTATTTTTTTATTTCCTTTCATCCTTTAACGAAGTTTTAATGTTACAACACTTAACACGGCAAGCATAATTCCTATGATCCAGAATCTGGTTACAATTTTAGCTTCATGGTAACCTAATTTCTGATAATGATGATGAAGTGGAGACATTTTAAAAATTCTTCGTCCCTCACCATATTTCTTTTTCGTATATTTAAAATAACTGACCTGAATCACTACTGAAAGATTTTCGATCAGGAAAACTCCACAAATAATTGGTATGAGCAATTCTTTTCTGATCGCAATTGCAAAAACTGCGATGATACCCCCTAAGGCAAGACTTCCTGTGTCGCCCATAAAAACCTGAGCAGGATAAGCATTGAACCATAAAAAACCAACACACGCTCCAACAAATGCACTCATGAATACCATTAACTCGCCGGCATTTGGAATATACATGATGTTTAGATAATTTGCAAAAACAGTATTACCTGATACATATGCAAAAATGGCCAGCGTTACACCTATGATGGCTGAAGTACCGGTTGCAAGACCATCAATACCATCAGTAATGTTTGCACCATTAGATACCGCGGTCACAATTAAAATCACAACAAGAATAAATGCTATCCACGTATACTTAGCTGAGCCAGTTCCCATCCATGATACCAATTCAGAGTAATCGAATTCGTTATTCTTGGTAAATGGAATAGTAGTAGCAGTTGATTTTACATCATCCGATGAATAAAGTGTATTTTCACTCGCTCTGATTTCATCAATTATGGAGCTTTGATTTTGCATGGTAATAGCCTTGCCCTCATTTTTTTCACGCACTACTACCTGTTCATTAAAATATAAAACAGAGCCTACAACAATACCAAGTCCAATTTGCCCAATCACCTTAAACTTACCCGCAAGTCCTTTTTTATCCTTCTTAAAAACCTTAATGTAATCATCAATAAAACCAATTGCGCCCAACCATATAGTGGTCACGATCATAATAATTACATAAATATTATTCAACTTAGTCAGCAGCAATACAGGTATAAGAATTGCAGAAAGAATGATGAGTCCTCCCATAGTTGGTGTACCTTGCTTTTTAGCTTGTCCGTCGAGTCCAAGATCTCTTATGGTTTCGCCAACTTGTTTTTGAAGTAACATCCTAATAATTCCTTTTCCAAGAAATAATGTGATGAACAACGAAATTATTATTGCCAGGGAAGCACGAAATGACAAATACCTGAACAGTCCTGCGCCAGGAAGATCAAATGCTTTATCGAGGTATTCAAATAGATAGTATAGCATCAGCTTTCAAATATTCTAAATGAATCTTCCAGAACCTGCCTGTCATCGAAAGGATGTTTAACTCCTTTGATTTCCTGGTATTTCTCATGTCCTTTTCCTGCAACAAGAATAATATCTCCGGGAGCTGCCATGCTGCAGGCTGCTTTAAGAGCTTCTTTTCGATCTGAAACAGATAGCGTTTTTCTTACATGATGTGCCGGAACTCCTGCTTTCATTTCATCAATAATGGTATCCGGATTTTCAGATCTGGGATTATCAGAAGTAAAAATGACTTTATCACTCATTTCACAGGCAATCTTAGCCATGATTGGTCGTTTGGCAGCATCTCTGTCACCACCACATCCAACAACTGTAATTACCTTTTCATTTCCCGTTCTGATATCACGAATCGTGTTCAGGACATTCTGCAGCGCATCAGGAGTATGCGCATAATCTATAATGCCGACCACCTGATTTCCGGAAATAATATATTCAAAACGACCTTCAACCGGTTCAAGGCTGCTAATCCCGGTTAAAATATCAAGTTTTTCTTCACCCAACATAACAGCTACAGCGTATACGCCAATAATATTATAGGCATTAAAACTGCCTATAAGCTTACACAGCACTTCATTGCCTTCTATATTCAACATCAAACCGGTTAAGCTATTCTCCATTACCTTACACCGAAAATCGGCCATCGATTTTAAAGCGAAGGATTTCTTTACCCCTTTACAATTCTGGATCATGATCTTACCATTCTTATCATCAGCATTGTATAATGCAAAAGCATCCTCACCTAACTGATCAAAAAAACCTTTCTTAGCTCTTATATATTCATCAAAAGTTTTGTGGTAATCGAGATGATCATGAGAAATATTAGTGAAGAGTCCCCCTTTGAAGGTTAAACCGGCAATTCGGTGCTGAGCTACCGCATGAGAACTTACTTCCATAAAACAATACTCGCAATTCTCTCTGAGCATTAATGACAACAGACTATTTAATTTTATCGGATCCGGCGTTGTATGAGTAGCAGCAATCACCTCCTCATTGATTTGATTTTGAACTGTAGATAAAAGTCCGCATCTGAATCCTAATCGTCTAAAGAGGTGAAATAAAAGTGTTGCAGTAGTTGTTTTGCCATTGGTTCCTGTGATCCCAATCAGTTTTAATTTTTCGGAAGGGTTATCATAGAAATTGGCTGCAATCACAGACAAAGCAATGGCACTATCTGTTACTCTTGCATAAGTAACGCCTTGGCGGATTGTTTTTGGAAACTCCTCACAAACAATTGCTGTTGCACCATCTTCAACCGCTTTTAGAATAAAGCTATGCCCATCAACACGAGTGCCTCTGACTGCCACGAACAAACATCCCTTTTGAACCTCGTTGGAGTTAAATACAATATTTTCAACTTCTGTTGAAGTTGTTCCAATCACTTCCAGCAGTCCTGCTTTATATAATATTTCCTTAAGTTGTTTCATCAACTAAGTTGTATAATAATTTCCTGACCTTTTTCAATTCTTGAACCGGCAGAAATAGATTGTTTTATTACAGTTCCTCTTCCAATAATCCGCACCTGCAACCCTTTACTTTCGAGAAGATAAATAGCATCTCTCAATCCCATACCTACCACACTGGGAACCTGATCGTGACGGAACCTAACTCCTGTAAACTCTACTTGTTCATTTTTACTTAATGCAGCAATCCAGCGATCTTGTCCGGCAGGAAGTTTTGAAGGAATTTGCAATGTCTGAATCACTTTTTCAGTTTGTTTAAACTGCCCTGTTTTTGTTTTGGGAAGATTATGAGCTAAAGTTGCTTCGTATTTCAATTCTTTGTGCAATTCAAGTTTGTTAGCATATACTTTATCGGCAATCTCTTTAAAAATAGGACCGGCCACGGATGCTGCGTAATACAAATTTCCATTAGGCGCATACACCACAACGATGCAGCTGTATTTAGGATTATCAGCAGGAAAATAACCTACAAAAGAAGCCTGATATCTCACCTTACCGGTTTTATAACCTTCGCGCGCATTCGCTATTTGCGCAGTTCCTGTTTTGCCCGCAATTTTATATTGTGCATGTTTCAAATTAGTCGCAGTACCTCTTTCCACTACACCTTCCAACATTGATTTTACTTTGCCAATTGTGGCTGGTGAGGCGATACTATCCTTAATAATTTGAGGTTTGAATGTCTTTACCAGATGTCCTTTGTTTCTGATTTCTTTTACGAACATTGGCTTTACCATAGTTCCGTTATTTGCAACAGCATTATAAAAAGTCAAGATCTGAAGAGGCGTTAACGAACACTCATAACCAATCGACATATACGGCAAGGTGACTTTAGACCAGTATTTATCATCGGTATTTTTTATAAATGGGGCTCCCTCTCCGGATATCTGAAGACCGAGCTTTTTACCCAATCCGAAACCTTTTACCCGGTCAATAAAAGCTTGAGGATTTTTTGAATAATATTTAGAAATCATTTTAGAAATTCCAACATTTGAGCTAACCTCAAAAACATGCTGCATCGAAATTTTCCCATAACCACCTTCATGAGAATCCTTCATTATTCTATTTGCATATCGTACAGCTCCACCTTGCGTATCAACACTATCATCCGGTTCAATATAGCCATCTTCTAAAAGCGCCATTACTGATGCTAATTTGAATGTAGAACCCGGCTCTGTGCTTTCACCAACACCAAAATTGAATTCTTCTCTGTAATTACCGTCGTCACCACGCTTCAAATTAGCGATAGCAATCACTTCTCCGGTTGCCACTTCCATTAAAATAGCACAACCTTTATCTGCATTATGAATGCTCAGTTGAGTAAGTAATGAATTTTCCGCAACATCCTGTAAATTGAGATCGATAGTTGTTACTACATCATTACCATCTCTTGGTTCAATTTCATTTTCATCATTGAGAGGCTTCCAAACATTTCCGGAAATTTTTTGCATCAACCGCATCCCACTCACACCTGTTAAATGTTTGTCATATGCCCCTTCCACTCCAACTGGTTCAACGCCCTCAACTTTATATCCAATAGTTCTTGCTGCGAGTAGATTAAAAGGTTTAATTCTTTTACTTTTCTGTTCAGGAATCAAGCCTCCTTTGTATCTGCCCATCCTGAAAATCGGAAACTTCTTAACAGCTAATAGCTCTTTATAGGAAACATTTTTCTTGAGCAGGAAATAACGCTGACCATCACGACGGGCATCTCTTAAAATTCTCTTATACTCCGAAGTCGGTTTATCATTAAAAGTTTAGAAAGTGAAATAGCAAGAGAATCAATATTTGAATTAAAAACTTCATTGGTAACAGGATCGGCAAGCATATCCACTCTCAAATCATAGATTGGAACTGAGGTGGCCAACAAACTCATATCGGATGAGTAAATATTACCTCTTGCAGGCTGAATTGTTTGCAGATTAGTTGTTAAGCTATCAGCTTTTGCCCTCCATTGATCACCTTCAACAAATTGCAAATGCCATATTCGCCCTATAATAGCAAAACCAAAAATGCATACGAATCCATAAACGAAATAAATTCTTTTTAAAATATCTTTTTTAGTATCACCCATAAGAATCAGTTTTCTTCTTTTTTAGGTGAAACTATAATTTTGCCTGGTGCTTCCACTGATTCCTTGATCCCTTGCCATGCGACAGCTTTTGCAACTTCCGACTGCTTACTCACAAACATGAGTTCTGATTTACCGGTGATATATTCCGTTCGTAATGTTTTTAATTCTTTAGTCACTCTGTCGATATCCCTGATAGTTCTTTCGGCATAGTAACTATTGGCAATATAAACCAATGCAATTAAGGTCAGAAAAAATATATACGGCATAATTTTAACGGCCATATCCTTCGTGAAAATTCCAAAAACATTCAGGTATTTCACATACTTGCGTGCCGAAGTCATGCTTTTATTTTCCTTTGGAGGAATTACTTTTTTTTCTTGTACCGGTTTTTTCTCTCTGTTCATGATACCTGCATTCAGATTTTTTCGGCAATACGCAATTTTGCACTTCTTGATCTCGGGTTCTTCTTAACTTCCTCCTCTGACGGAACAATTGGTTTTTTTGTAATGGCTTTAAACTGCATACCTAAAACATTTCCAAAAATGTCTTTGTGTACTTCGCCTTCAAAATTTCCTTTCGCAATAAAATTCTTCACCAGTCTGTCTTCCAGAGAATGATATGACATAATAGTTAATCGGCCTCCCTTTGCAAGACTAGCGGATGATTGCATCAACAATTCTTTCAAAGCGGCCAGTTCATCATTCACTTCAATTCGCAAAGCCTGATAAACCTGCGCCATGTATTGATTTTCGTTTGCTTTGGGAACCAACCTTGAAATTGTTTTCACCAAATCAGTGGAATTTTGAATTGGCTGAATAGTTCTTTGATTCGTAATTACTGCCGCTAATTGTTTGGAATTTTTAACTTCCCCATAGGTTGAAAAAATTCTTACTAATTCTTTTCAGAATAGGTATTCAGTATTTCCAGCGCTGTTATTCCTGAGCTGTTATCCATTCTCATATCAAGTTCATGTTCAAATCGAATCGAGAACCCTCTAGCAGCTTCATTAAACTGGTGCGATGAAACTCCAAGATCTGCGAGGATGCCATTAACCGGGATATTATTTCTTTTTTGAAGCTGCTCGAACATATTCCTGAAATTGTCATTGATCAGTGTAAATCGTGAATCATTTATCCGATTAACTCCGGCATCCTGATCCTGATCAAAAGCTAATAACACGCCTTGCTTTCCTAACCGCTCTAATATTGCTTTTGAATGCCCCCCACCCCCAAATGTGACATCTACATAAACTCCATCCGGCTGAATATTTAGCCCTTCAATACATTCCTGAAGCATGACGGGTTCGTGGTAACTCATCTACTCCTCACTAAGGTCGAGATCCTCGTCGTCAAATATTTGTTCTGATATATCAGCATATTTCTCTGACTCATCGGCAGCCGGAGTTTTGAATTTATCTTTTGCCCAGATCTCGATTGTTTTTCCAAATGATGAAATCACTATTTCTCTTCCAATTGAAGCCCAATCCATAAGATGCTTAGGAAGTAATAACCTTCCTGAATTATCCAGAACCAAATCTGAAGCACCATTTGCAAAAAAACGCTGGTATTCACGAATCACTTTTTTGGCTCTGTTCATCCTGTTGATACGAGCCGATTCTCTTAGAAATAATGGGTACGGCCACATCGTCACACAGTTTTCAAGTCCCCTGTTTAACACAAAGCGATCCTGCATGTCCGCCGGAAGTTGCTTACGCAGTTGGGCAGGAACCATAATACGGCCCTTGTCATCCACTTTTACTTCGTATTCTCCTATTAAATGGATCATTTTACCAGTTCTCCCTTCTTTTTTGCAGCTATTTCAGGATGCAGCCTTGATTTAACTAAAAGAGGTGCGTAAAGGTAAAAAAAGAAATCCCACATTTTACCACAATAATTGTATATTGTTAATAAATATTCCTCTAAGCTAACTTTTTTGCTCATGATAAATTGTTTGATCTCGCACGTACGGACAGATTTAACGATAGTTACAGCTTAAAAGTATAAAAAAAGTAACTGTGGTAAAATGTGGAAATTTTTTATTTATTAAATCTTCATTGAATTCACTAACTTTGAAGTCTAACACACGTTATTTTCTATGCAAGGGTCTGATAATAAGAACTTTATAGACATTGACTATATTTTTAAGAGCAAAAATCCCGAACTTTACCGGTGGCTACCTCGTTTCTTTATCAACTATCTTAAAAGAGTAGTTCATCAGGATGAAATCAATCTTTTTATAAGAACCCATGGTCATAAACAAGAATTTGATTTTGTAAATGCGATCATCGATGAATTTGGAGCGCATGTAGAAATAGAGGGTCTTGATAACATACCTTTTTCAGGGGGTTGTATATTTGCTGCCAATCATCCGCTGGGAGGACTGGATGCGATTGCAATGATTCAGGCAATTGCTCACAAAAGAAAAGATATCAGGTTCATTGTGAATGATATACTACTAAGTCTTAAAAATCTTAGCGGAATATTTATTGGAGTCAATAAGCATGGTAAAAACTCCACCGAAGTTCATGCAAACCTCGATCAGTTATACGCTTCAGGCTCGGGAGTGCTTATATTTCCTTCCGGAATGGTGTCAAGGAGGCAAAAAGGTTTAATTTTGGATCTGGAGTGGCGAAAAAGTTTCATCACAAAAGCAAGGAAACATGCAATTGATGTAATTCCTGTTCATATTGGTGGCGAAAACTCCCACTTCTTTTACAATCTGTCCAATTTTCGTAAAAAATAGGTATAAAAGCAAATATTGAAATGCTTTATCTTGCTGATGAAATGTATAAGCAAAAGAATAAAACAATTAAGGTTATATTTGGACAGGCAATTTCACACACCTTGTTTGATGCTACTCATACCGAACAGGAATGGGCTCAACTCGTAAAACAACATGTATACCGATTGCCTAAAGAAGGTCACAAAATTAAAATGAACCCGTTACGATAAATATGCAGCCAATTATTGCTCCTATCGATAAAGTTATTCTTGAAAAAGAACTCCATGCGGGAGGTTTATCCGTAATACTAATAACGGGTCGAACGAAATCTATATCCTCACCTACCACGATTCACCCAATGTGATGCAGGAAATTGGAAGATTGCGCGAAATTACTTTCAGGGCTGCAGGTGGTGGTACCGGCCTGGCCACCGACATCGATAAATATGATATTGCCAAAGACCCTTACAAACAACTTATAGTTTGGAATCCGATTGATAAAGAAATAATTGGGGGATATCGTTTTATTGAATGCAGTAAAGCCTCCCGTGATGCCAACAATAATGTGCTGTTGGCCACTACTGAACTTTTTACTTTCTCTGAAAAATTTGTTAGTGATTTTATGCCCTGGACCATCGAATTGGGGCGTTCGTTTGTTCAACCCCGATACCAGCCCAGCAGTGAAAACAGGAAAGGCCTTTTTTCACTCGATAATTTATGGGATGGCCTCGGAGCAATCGTTGTTGATCATCCACATATCAAATATTTTTTCGGGAAAGTTACTATGTACCTTCATTTCAATCAGCAGGCACGGGATATGATTCTTGCTTTTATGTATCATTATTTTCCTGATCCCGACAAACTTGTTGAGCCAATTCATCCTCTCAAGATCAATAATGACACAACAGCATTTTTAAAAGAGTTGGAGGGTTTGAACTACAAAGATGGTCACAGAGTTTTAAATCAGCATGTACGTGAGTTAGATGAAAATATTCCTCCATTATTCAATTCTTACATGAATCTTTCTGCCACCATGAAAACCTTCGGCACTTCTCTAAATGATCACTTTGGCGAAGTGGAAGAAACCGGCATCATGGTAACTATTAAAGAAATTTATGACACTAAAAAGAACGTCATATTTCTACTTATAAATCACAAAAGAATCAGTAAGTTTATTCCTCCCAAAATGATAATCAGGACAGCTGATTTTTTAACCAGTAGTGCCGATTACCGAAATTGTCCTGCAGCGGATAAACCGGAGTTTGCTTTTATTGGCCGCTCGAACGTGGGCAAATCGTCATTAATTAATATGCTTACGATGCGTAAAGGACTGGCTAAAACATCTGGAAGTCCGGGAAAAACACAACTAATTAATCATTTTATTATTGATGAGATCTGGTATTTAGTAGACTTGCCGGGTTATGGTTTTGCGAAAGTTCCACTTTCGATACGCGAGAAATGGGAAAAGATGATTCGTGACTACCTGCTCAGGCGAGAAAATCTCTTATCTACTGTTGTGCTTATTGATGCACGTCTGGAACCACAGCAAATAGATTTGGATTTTTTGACTTGGCTCGGTGAACATAATATTCCTTTTTCAATAGTATTTACCAAAGCAGATAAACTTACCCGTAATGAACTTTCATCAAAACTGAGTCGTTATAAAAAAACACTCCTGGATGCATGGGAAGAACTCCCGCCGGTATTTGTGACTTCTTCCGAAACAGGTGATGGAAAAGAAGAGCTCCTGAAATATTTTGAAGAAGTGAGTTTGCTTTTTAAACCAGAAAAACAATAACCTCGAAAGGTGATTATTTTAATACGCCGCTACTTTTGCCAAATTTCTCAGCAAATGCAGCGATTTCACCAGCTGCAGCTTCGTCGTTAGTCGCTCTCTTATAAGTATCCGCCATACCTCTGAACGTTTCATAGAACAGGTGTTGCATTTCTTCCACCATCATCTTAGGAGTCCATAAATCAATACGCAAAGTGCTTTTTTCATTGGCGTCCCATATTGAAATCATCACAGAGTTGCATTCTTTATCGCCCTGTAAACCGGAATCATCAGCAGACCAAAGAATTTTTTCAGGAACTTTATTTTCGTCAAGGGTAATACTGAATCGAATATCTGATTTTTTCATAAATTATTTTTGGGGTTTATATCCTGAAATTTCAAGAATTTTTTGTGCATCTTTTTCTTTAAGCAAATCTTTTAATGTAGCATCACTGTTTTTATTCATGTAAGCTTTCACAATTTGGCCTCCTACCCATGTGCCAATTTTACCGGGAGCTTCTTTAGGGAAACCATTTGTAGCAGGGCCTTCGTTCACAAATTTAGAATATTGTGAAGGATCCGTATTAAAAAGCATTTTGTTTTCGATAAAAAATGACCAGATGGAAGCCTCATTGGATTCGCACCATTTAAGCTGTTGTTCGGTATAACCGGTCCGTAAAGTATCATCCATTTCAGGGGCCATTGCATTCATATAATACAATAACTTGCCTTGGTAAACCATCTGGCTCAGTAATTCATTCTTTACTTCCGATACATCATAATCGCTTTGAAACCATGCTTTAATAGCAGAAGGTACAATGTACTCTTTGCGGAACTTTTCAAACAAATAACGAGGAATTCCTAACCGTGGATAATAGGCTATGTTGGAACCTAAAAACATATCAAGTCCAATTCCGATCACACTATCTGTGGTAATTACCGCATAATTAAAGGCCGATATATAAGTGACCACTGAAGGAATAGGCTTTTCAGGAAAATAATACTTATGGTGCCTGAAGAAAGACTCCATACCCAAATCGATTTCATCAGTGGATTTATACACCGAATCTGTGAGCCGGTAAATATCACTAACTTCATGATCACTTACGAATTTACTAAGATTACTTGCTGTGACAGAGTCACTCTGTTCTGGTATATTTAATATTTTGAAAGCGAAAACATTCAAAAAGTCCCCATAATTCTTTTTAAGCAATTCAAATTTTTCTAATTCATCTGTGGTTGGGCCTTCAAAAAGATCTTTTTCAAATCGTTTTATTGTAGTTGAAATTTTAATATCGTCCACATTTACATCCAGCTTTTCCCTTTGGCAGGAAGAATAAACTACAGATGTTAGAATAAATATTGTGATCTTTAATAGCTTTCGCATAATTTTGCTTAAAATTGCACTATAAAACGCCAAAATTATGAAGAAACTTATTATTTCAGGGATTTTATCTTTCATGGTCCTGTCAATCGCACATTCTCAAGAAACCGCACCGGCTGTAACTGCTACTGCCGCACCAGCGCCTGTTACTCAAAAGGCAGATGAGGAGTCGCCCGCTTTGATGTTCGGATTAAAATTTTCCCCATCGTATAACTGGATATCTATTGATCGTAAAGGTTTTGATTCAGATGGAGGATATATAGGTTACATTTATGGAATCATGACCGATTTCCGTATTTCTAATACGAATTATTATTTCGCTACCGGACTTGAGGTTTCAGCAAGAGGCGGAAAATATAAATCTGATCTAATTGAAGTTCAGGGCAGACCAGATGCCAAAGGAAAGGTTACTCAACGTTTTCAATATCTTGATGTGCCTATCACATTAAAACTCAAAACCAAGGAAATTGGGTATTCTAAATATTATGGAGCCTTTGGTGTAATTCCGGGTTTTTTGGTGAAAGCAAACCGTGATGTAGATTTTGATGATGAGAGTTATGAAGACACTGAAAAAAGTAGTAATCAAAGCGAATTTGGCTTTTTTAATTTTGGGATTTCTTTGGGTGCAGGAATGGAATATAAATTTTCAGGAAACTCTGTTATTAATGCAGGATTAACTTATCATAATTCGTTTGTAGATGTCTGGTCCGAAAAGAATGCTACTTTAAATAGCAATTATATTTCCTTAAATTTAGGTATTTTCTTTTAATACTGAAAGCTAAAAAAATCAATAAAAAATCCCGCCCCGTGCGGGATTTTTTATTTCTTAACTTTGCATTATGAAGATCGCAATCGCTCAGATCAACTGTCATATAGGAAATTTCGAAAGTAATACTGATAAAATTGTAGCTTTAATTAATAAGGCGCAACAAGGTGGTGCTGAAATCATTATTTTTCCGGAGCTGGCCGTTTGCGGGTATCCACCACTCGATTTTTTGGATGTAGCTCACTTCACCAAAAACTGTATTACTTCCATAGAAACGATTGCCTTACATTGTGTCGGCATAACGGCAATAGTTGGCTCCCCGTCTTTCAACCCGATATTAAAAGGTAAAAATTTATTTAATTCAGCATTTGTATTAGCAGATGGCAGCATCCAACAGCTAGTAAATAAAACCCTTTTACCAACTTACGATGTTTTTGATGAATATCGGTATTTCGAACCCAATTCAACTTTTAAAATTGTTACTGTTGCTGGTAAAAAAATTGCACTGACTATATGTGAAGATCTCTGGAATGAAGAGGATGATCCGTTGTATGTTTTTTCTCCTATGGAGGAGCTCATTAAACAGGGCCCTGAATTGATCATTAACATTGCGGCTTCTCCATTTGATTACCATCAGCAGGAAAAAAGAAAATCGATTTTAAGAAGAAACGTTTTAAAATATAAACTACCATTATTCTATGTCAATCATGCCGGTGCTCAAACTGATATACTGTTTGATGGAGGTTCGCTTGCATTAAACCACAACGGTTCGCTCGTAGCTGAATTAGGATACTTTATCGAAGATTTTAAAATTATTGATCTCGAATCCGAATCTTTTAACACACCCTGCAAACAAATTGAATCAGGAAAGATAGAAAGGATACATGATGCTCTCGTTATGGGAATTCGGGATTACTTTGTGAAAATGAATTTTACAAAAGCTACACTGGGCCTTTCCGGAGGAATTGATTCCGCTTTAGTGTTTGCTTTGGCTGTTGAAGCTCTTGGAA
This sequence comes from Bacteroidota bacterium, assembly GCA_016722525.1. Taxonomy (GTDB): domain Bacteria; phylum Bacteroidota; class Bacteroidia; order AKYH767-A; family OLB10; genus JADKJB01. The sequence continues at coordinate 12,911 of JADKJB010000034.1, read as the reverse complement.
AAGAAAATGTGTTACCAGTGATGATGCCGTCCCCCTTTTCTTCTGATCATTCCATTTCAGACTCTGTTAAAATTGCAAATACATTGGGTGTTGATGTGCTGAAAATTCCCATTGAAACTATCTATGATACTTTTCTTTCAGCAACAAAATCAAGTTTTGACAATTTGCCTTTTAATGTTGCCGAAGAAAATATTCAAGCACGCATAAGGGGTACCTTGTTAATGGCTATTTCTAATAAACATGGTTACATCTTATTAAATACTTCTAATAAAAGTGAATTGGCAGTGGGTTATGGCACCCTTTACGGCGATATGGCTGGTGGCTTATCTGTTATTGGTGATTTGTATAAAACTGAAGTTTATAGTTTATGCAGATATATTAACCGTAATGGTGAAATTATTCCGGAAAATATTCTCACCAAACCCCCTTCTGCTGAATTGAGGCCCGGACAAAAAGATAGTGATTCTTTACCCGATTACGAGGTACTCGACAAGGTATTGTTTCAATACATTGAATGTCGTCAAGGTCCTGATGAAATTATAAATACGGGTTTTGATCCAAAATTGGTTCAACGTATTTTAAAAATGGTGAATTCAAGTGAATATAAAAGATTTCAATTCGCACCTATACTCAGAGTTTCCCCAAAAGCTTTCGGAAGAGGTCGTCGCATGCCTCTTGTTGCACGATATCTAAGTTAATGGACCTATGTGAATAGTGCTACTAAGATGTTTGAATTAAAAATCAACATTTATTTTCGCCTTTTGCAATTGCTATTTTAACTAAAGAATCAATCACTACTTCATCTGTGAAGGTTTTTAAAATTTAGTTTTTCCAATTTACAAGCAATCGTTTCGAAAAGTAACAGCACTCTGTTAATAAAATTAAGTAGCATCACACTCAAACAGCCTTTATTCCGTTGTTACTTTGCAGGAAATAAAAATAAAAAAAATGAAAAGGATATTGCTACTAATTTTAGCAACAGCTCTAACAACGATTAGTGCGGTTGCGCAGAAAACAAACACCACTTTTGCAAAAAAAGATAATGTATTAGGAATTGGTTTCGGAATTGGGGGAGTATATGGATTTAGCGGTTTTTCATCTCAGTCGCCCGCGTTCGGGTTGCAATACGATCGTGGCATTGTTGAATTAGGAATGGGAGGTGTAATCGGAGTAGGAGGATTTGTTGGCTACAAAGGATTTGTCAATAAAATTGAAACTGGTGGTGATACTTATAAAGGCCAATGGAATGTGTTGATCATAGGAGCACGCGGAACCTTCCATTACGATTTATTTGAAGTTAAAAACCTCGATACCTACGCCGGTACCATGATCGCCTTTCATGTAGTTAATGAAAAGGAGGATTACCCTAACAATGTGTTTGTAACCTCAACTTCACATTCGAATGCTGCCTATGCCTCCATTTTCGCAGGAGCTAAATACTATTTTTCACCTCAAGTGGCAGGATTTGGTGAATTAGGTTACGGTGTTTCCTGGTTAACTTTAGGAATGGCTTTTAAATTCTAAATTAAGATCTTAAAAAAAAAGCTCCGTAAAATTTCGGAGCTTTTTCTATTTGAATTTTATTGAATTTCCCAGGTATCTCTTCCTCTCAATAATTTATCTAAATCGCCTTCGCCTTTTTTTGCAATGGTTTCTTTAATCTGATCATTCATTCCATCTTCATAACAAGGGCGGTTCTCTACATAAAACCACACCAAATGGTCTTGGAAAATGATCACCTCCTTTGCGGGGATTATCAAAAAATCTGCTCAATATTCCTGCTTTAACACGGTCCGTTTCATCATGAATCCATAAATCATCCGCAGTATATCCATCAGCCATGTTCACTATAACAGGAGTGAATCCATCCAGCTTAACTCCTTTTTCCAGATTTTGACCAAACAATAAAGGTTTGCCATGTTCTACAAAAAGAGTTTCCTGTTTTTTAGTTTCTTTATCAGTGAAAATTTCGAATGCACCATCATTAAACACATTACAATTCTGATAAATTTCCACAAAAGAAGTTCCCTTGTGAGCATAAGACCTGCGTAAAATCTCTTTCAAATGAACAGGGTCTCTATCCATAGAACGGCTTATAAAAGTTCCATCAGCACCCAATGCCAATGCAGCCGGATTAAAAGGATGATCAACAGAGCCAATGGAGTTGATTTCGTAATCTTACCGACTTCTGAAGTTGGTGAATATTGACCTTTAGTGAGTCCGTAGATTTCATTGTTGAACAACAGCAAATTGATGTCGAAGTTTCTTCTTAGCAAATGAATGAAATGATTACCTCCAATTGAAAGCGAATCACCATCACCCGAAACCATCCAAACGCTTAACTCGGGACGAGTCGCTTTAAATCCACTAACTATAGCAGCAGCTCTTCCATGGATACTGTGCATTCCAAATGTTTCCATGTAATAGGGGAACCGGGAGGAACAACCAATTCCGGAAACAAATACAATGTTTTCACGTGGGATACCCAGTTCGGGAATAACCGTTTGAACCTGCTTTAATATTGAATAATCGCCACAACCGGGACACCATCTTACTTCCTGGTCGGTAACCAGTTCTTTAGCGGTCATTTTGGGTTGGGAAGGATTTGATGCTACTTCTGACATATATTATGTTATTATTAAATGATAACTTCTAATTATTTAGCCAACAGGCTTTCAATTTTTTCCAGAATTTCACCGGATGAAAATGGCATTCCCTGAATTTTATTCAACGGAATTGCCGGAATCATATATTTATCACGGATTACTTTTACCAATTGTCCCATATTCATTTCAGGGATAAGTACCTGGTCGAAGTTATAAAGCAACTCACCGAGATTTTTAGGAAATGGCTTTAAATAACGTATGTGTGCATGGGAAACATCGTAACCTTTAGCACGGGCATCAATAACTGCTGTTTTAATTGCGCCATAAGTCGAACCCCATCCAACGATTAACAGTTTTCCTTTTTCTGGACCATTATCAATTTGCTGCAAGGGGATATAATCCGCAATTTTTTCAACCTTATTTTCTCTCATATGTACCATGAACTCATGGTTTTCCGGTTCATAAGAAATATTACCGGTTTCATGCTGCTTTTCTATTCCACCAATACGATGCTCCAAGCCTTTGGTTCCGGGCACTGCCCATGGTCGGGAAAGTTTCTCATCGCGTTTGTAAGGAAGGTACTTATCTCCATTTAATTCAGTAGTGAATTTAACTTTAAACTCTTTTAAATTCTCGCTTTTAGGGAACCGCCATGGTTCAGCACCATTTGCAATGTAACCATCTGAAAGAAACATAACAGGTGTCATAAACTCAACAGCTATCCGGCAAGATTCAAAACCAGCATCAAAGCAATCTGCAGGTGAGTTAGCCGCAATAACGGGAATAGGCGCTTCACCATTGCGTCCATGTAAAGCCTGCATTAAATCCGATTGTTCAGTTTTTGTTGGTAATCCTGTAGAGGGTCCACCTCTTTGAACATTTATTATAACCATTGGAATTTCCAGCATTACAGCCAAGCCCATTGCTTCTCCTTTAAGAGCAATACCAGGACCTGAAGAAGCAGTAATACCCAAACTACCTCCAAAGGATGCTCCTATTACGGAACAAATAGCTGCAATCTCATCTTCGGCCTGAAAGGTCCTGATTCCAAAATTTTTATATTTAGCTAATTCATGTAAAATATCGGAAGCGGGTGTGATTGGATAGGTTCCATAAAATAAATCCAAACCCGACTTTTTTGCGGCGGCGATCAGTCCTATGGCAGCAGCTTCATTTCCCATAATATTACGGTAAACCCCTGCAGCCATTTTGGCAGGATTAACTATGTATCTCGGCAAAATAGTTTCTGTAGTGTCTCCGTAGTTATATCCTGCTTTCAGAATTTTAATGTTTGCGTTCAGAATATCCGGCTTCTTTGAAAATTTTTCTTCAAGGAAACGAATACTGTTGTCCAGTGAACGATTGTACATCCAGTAAAGAAATCCTAAAACAAACATGTTTTTGGATCTGTCAATTTCTTTCACACCAAGACCGGAATCATTCAATGCAGCTCGTGTCATTTTAGTAACATCCACTTTAATCAATCGAAACTTGTCAAGGGATCCGTTTTCAATAGGATTATCAATTTCAGCAATATTTGCAAGACGCAGATTTTTGGAATCAAAACCTTCAATATTTGCAATAATCGTCCCACCGGGTTTTAACTGTTTGACATTAGCTTTAAGAGCAGCGGCATTCATCACCACTAACACGTCGCACTTGTCACCTGGAGTGTAAATGCTATTGCTGCCAAAATGCAATTGATATCCGGATACTCCGGCAAGCGTTCCCTGAGGGGCCCTTATTTCTGCAGGGAAATCTGGAAAAGTACTGATGTCGTTGCCGAACAAAGCTGCAGTATTGGTAAATTGAGTTCCGGTTAATTGCATTCCGTCACCTGAATCGCCTGCAAACTTGATAATTACCCGCTCTAGGGTATCTGAGGTATTTGCCATGTATTGAGTTGAATTATTAGTACAAACCTACGAGTTTTCAATAGGATTGCGCAAAGTTAAGGCTAAATTTTGTGGGGTCAAATTAAAGCAAATAGGTTATTTGATAAATATTTAAACCAAAATAGTGTTAAATTGTTTTGCTATTGGTAATCAACGTTTTAATAATTAATAATTCAATTTATAAACTTCATTTATATTCTTAACTTTACTTTTCAAAATCGATCGACATGAAAAAAATCTTTACACCAACTTTAATAGCACTTTTATTTGCTGGCGCTACCTATGCTCAAACGCTGGTAAGTACCTCTGTTCAGCCTCGTAATGCAGTGCTAGAGGAATTCACAGGGGTAAATTGCGTGAATTGTCCTGATGGACACATTCGTGCCAATGCCCTCTATAATGCATTTCCAGGCAGGGTTGTTATCATTAATATTCATTCTGGTTCTTTTGCAAATCCATCGGCAGGCCAACCCGACTTCCGGACACCCTTTGGCGATCCAATTGATGCTTTTGCCGGTGTAGCAGCTTATCCATCAGGAACTATGAACCGGGTTGTTTGGGCAGGGGCTTACAACATCCCACCCTATTTCCCTCAAAATCCCCCGAATAACCTTGCAATCAGAAGACCAGGATGGTGGGATACCTCCTATCCAAATCAAGGAACAGGAGCCTATATTATTTTACAAGGCGGCAATACTCCTGTGAACATTGGTTCTGAAACCCTTTGGAATGCTACCACCCGCGAACTTCAGGTTACTGTGGAATTGTATTATACCAGCACTGAAAACCAAGACAACAAATTAAATGTGGTTTTGCTCGAAAGTGGAGTTATTGGTTATCAATCAGGAGGAAGTGCGAATTATACGCATAACCATATTTTGCGTCACATGCTCACAGGACAATGGGGTGATCCAATAGCAACAACAACACAAGGTGCTTTAGTAACAAGAACTTATACGTATACTGTACCAACAAATATCAATATCGACAATTGCGATATTTCAGCATTCGTTACTCAAAATGATAACAAAACCACACATACCGGCGTCACACTTTCTGCAAAAAACGGGACAACAGTTGGAATACCGGATAATTTCAATGCATCTACAATCGGAGTATATCCTAACCCTGCAGAGAAGGAAATTAATATTACAGGTTTAAATAAAAACATCACCGAAATTAATATTGTAAATGTAATAGGTAAAACGGTGATGAAAATTCAACCTGGTAAAGAAACTATCCTTCAGGATATTGCTTCATTACCAGCAGGAGTTTATTTTATTAATATTGTTTCTGATACAAACAATATTGTGAAAAGGTTCGTTAAGGAATAAGCAACTTTTCCTTTTCTTAAAAAAGCGTCAAAAATAAATTTGACGCTTTTTTTATTGGAATGAAAAACTGAGATAACAAATCTTCAATCCTTTTTCAAGATATATTTTTTCGTAGGTAGTTTTAATTGCCAGTACTTCATTAACAATGCCAGATGCATACAAATCATCAGTACAATGATGTATGGTTACATTAAATTCCTTTATAATTTCTAATGTATAATCAAATAGCACCAAATTATCTGTTTTAAGATGCACATAACCGTTAGTACCTAAAAGCAGTTTATACATTTCCATGAAGCGGGCCGAAGTCATTCTTGTATTTTCGCGGGTTTTTTGAGGCTGTGGATCAGGGAAAGTAATCCAAATTTCACTGATTTCTTTGGGGGAGAAGAAAAGTAACAATTGTGTAATTTGAATTCTTAAAAAAGCCGTATTCAGAATATTTTCTTCATTTGAAGTTTTTGCTCCTCTCCCAAGTCTTGCCCCTTTCTTATCAATTCCTATAAAATTCCTGTCAGGGAATCTCTTAGCCATATTAACAGTATATTCGCCTCTCCCACATCCCAATTCCAGAACCAAAGGATTCTGATTTTTGAAAACCCTCTGCACCCATAATCCTTTCAATTCAAAATCTGTATTTTCATGAGAGGTACCCGGTTGAAAAACCCGCTCCATTGTTTCCAGTTCCGCAAAACGTCTAAGTTTGTTTTTTCCCACAGATATGTTTTAAATCAGATGGGCAAAATTAAGTAAATACCCAGTCACTTCAATAACAAAGCTTTTATCCTATTTTTGCCCTTATGAATTTGTGTAAAGCAGTTGTTTTGGTTGCTCCCCTCGATTGGGGACTGGGTCATGCTACCAGATGTATCCCAATAATCAGAGAACTGTTGAATCAAAATGCTATGGTTTTATGCAGTGCTCAGGGAAGAGGAGGAGCAATTCTTAAAAGGGAATTTCCTGCCCTTAAATTTGTTGACATACCGGGATATCAATTTGTTTACCCTGAAAAAGGATCTATGGCAGTTTCCATTTTGAGGCAACTTCCGAATTTTTTAATCTCAATAAAAAATGAACACGCTATTTTAGCTGAATTAATCGAAACACATCATATAACACATGTAATTTCAGATAACAGGTATGGCCTGTATTCAAATAAAGTTAAATCCGTTTTCATAACGCATCAAATTAAAATTAAAAGCTCCCGAAGTTTGTGGTTCTTAGAACCCATACTTTTTCATGCAAATAAAAAACGAATTGAAAAATTTGATGAACTTTGGATTCCTGATGAACCTTTACCAAATAATTTATCGGGAACCTTATCCGATAGTGCCGGAATTAATATTCCGGTTAAACATATTGGTATTCTCTCCCGGTTTAAAGAATTAACTCAGCCGATTGAAAAAGTATATGATGTCATAGCGCTATTATCCGGTCCTGAACCACAGCGTACTATTCTCGAAAAAAATTATCTCTGTATTTTACTTCCACTGGAAAAAGATGCCTGTTGGTAGGAGGAGTTACTGAGTCTGCTATTGCAACTAAATCAGGGAATGTTCAATACTTGTCCGCCATAAAGGATGAAGAGTTTGTAAGATTTTTACATCCGGATACCTTGCTAATTTGCAGGCCTGGCTATTCAACGTTGATGGATTTGGTCCTACTTGGTCATCAAAAAGTAGTTTTCATACCAACACCCGGTCAAACCGAACAGGAATATTTAGGAGCGCTACTTGTGGAAAAATTCAATTATTTTTTACTTAATCAAGAGGAAAAATTTCCAATCACCGAAATTAGAAAAGGAAAAAAAATAAACATTTTTGTGGATCCTTTAAAATTAAAAGAGAAATAAAAGTTATTTATTGGTATAACTTTTTATTTCTCTTTTTAAGATTTTAAGCCTATTAGCTCACTATAACTTTAGCTCCTAACTACAAAATTGCTATTTAGCAGAAATGAACTATTTTAATGATACAAATAAAAAAAACTTAATAGATTGATATACAATTGTTTCAATTATTGCCAGAATCAAAATTGCTATTTGGTTTAAATGTAATATAAGTAAAAACTATTTTGTTTAATCTTTTGTTTGTATTATTGCACAAAATATAGGTTGACAAAGAAACATATCTGCGTCATTAATTGGGAATCATGGTGCAAAACCTGAACAGTCCCCGCTGCTGTAAGACCTGTTAAAAGAATTTCTTCAAATTATGTCACTGTGTAATTACATGGGAAGACAGAAGAAAAGTTGGTCGAGTCAGAATACCTGCCTGTATTTGATAAAACATCACGTCTTTCGGAGGAAAAGCGATGAGTTTCTGTTGTTCAGCAATACTTCTGATCAACTACCTCATCTTTATTTTCTTTCGTTCAGGATGTGACAATTTTGTCAAATCTTAAGATGAAAATTTCCATTTTTTTAGTTGCTTTTGGTTCACTTCTCTGTGTTTCGGCTAAATCATCGGCTCAAACAGTCGACACTGTGCAATTGAAAGTTATTGCCATCAGTGAAGATCGTTCCATGGTATTTTCCAAAGGAAATTTTATTTCAGTCATTGATTCATCTTCAGTTGCCTCCTCTCCACATCAAAGTATTGCTGAACTTTTATCAGCCAACTCTTCATCTTTTATAAAAACATACAGTTTTGGGGGTTCTGCAACAATTTCTTCCAAAGGAACAGAAGCCAGGCATAATGTTGTTTTATGGAATGGATTTAATATTAATTCATCGAGTCTTGGTTTATCAGATCTCTCTTTAATTCCCTCCTTTATAAGTGATGAGATTACTCTGCTACATGGGGGATCGGGACCGGTGAACGGCAATTCTGCATTAGGAAGTACAATTATTCTTGGAAATACGGATCCGGAATTTTTAAAGAAAAATCGCATCAGGGTAAATATAGAAACAAGATCGTTTGGTAAATATCTTGGAAGTTTTATGTATAAAACCGAGAACAAATATGCATCTAGTAAAACGATATTATTTTATAATCAGGCAGAAAACAATTTTGAATTTGTAAATTTCACTCATCGTGAAAAACCTGTTGTAAAACAAAAAAACGCCTCTTACAAAAATTACGGAATTCTTCAAAATCTGGATTTTAAATTAAATCAAAAAAATATCTTATCCTTAGGACTATGGTATCAGGTTTATGACCGAGAATTGCCTCCTATAATGACTAGTGAGCACAGTTATGCGTCTCAAAGAGACAGTAATTTAAGAGTTACTTTAGGATATAAAATAATTTTGCAAGGTCAGTATTAAAAATAAAAGGCGCCATTTTTAGTGAGTTTCAATTTTATGACGACTCAAAATTAAATTACCATAATAAATACCAAGTGACTAATTATCTCTCGGAAATCGAGTGGAGATGGTCAATTCACGATAAATTAATTTTCAATTCTGGGGTTTCCTATATTAATAGTGTAGCTAACTTTGATGAGTATGCAACTAATCAGAACCGAAAAACCTTGTCGTTATTTACCGGCTTTTTGTATCAGCCTTTCCATGATTGGAATTTAAATTTTAACCTGAGGAAAGAATTCACAAATATTGAAAATCCTCCTATAGCACCTTCTTTGGGATTACAAGGGACAATTATTAAAAATACACTTTTTGTTTTTGGAAACATAGGCAGGCATTATAATTTGCCAACTATGAATGATTTATTCTGGCGACCCGGCGGCAATGAAAATTTAAAACCTGAAGATGCCTGGAGTGAGGAGTTGGGAATTATTCTTACCAACAAAAATAACTCTATACCAAAACTTACTGTCACCGCGTTCAATTCTTTGATTGACAATTGGATTAAGTGGCAACCCGGCGCTTCAGGTATTTACGCTCCCAACAATCTACGTCAGGTGCATACGAATGGGATTGAAATGTCACTTCACTTTCATAAAGAAATTAAAAAATTACAATTACAATTTAATGTTAATTATACCTGGTGTAATTCGTCCATTTCTAAAACACAAACACAACAAGAAGCTGCAACTATAGACAAACAACTTATTTATGTTCCTGTAAATGTTTTGAATAGTGTTTTAGTATTAAAATATGCGCACTTCTCTTTAAATTACAATCATACTTTCACTGGTGAAAGATTTGTAACTGCTGATAACTCATCCTCATTGGAGCCATTTCAGGTTGCAAATATTACAATTGAAAAAGCAATCATCAGCAAAAAATTCAATATACACGTGTACACAAAAGTTATGAATGTATACGATGTCACATATCAGGTACTTGCCTATCGTCCTATGCCCGGTAGATGGTTCAGCATAGGAATCAAATTCGATTTAATTCTAAAACAATAGTAATAACATGAAAAAAACCAATCTCACCCTGGTAGCTATAATTTTAGCTTCATTTACAATTCTGTTATCTTCCTGTAAAGAGGATAAGGATGATAAGAGTCCGGTACCAAATATAACAAATGGAGTATTCATTGTAAATGAAGGGTCCTTTGGTTCGGGTAACAGTAGCGTGTCTTATCTTTCACTTGCAAACGGAGTAATCACAAACAATTTATTTGAAAATGTTAATGGATTTCCTTTGGGAGATATTGCACAATCCATGATGCTCCACAATAACAAAGGATTTATTATTGTGAATAATTCTCAAAAAGTTGAAGTAGTAAACAGCAACGATTTTACAAGCCAGCACACAATAGGTGGGCTTCAGGGTCCACGCTATATGGTTGGAAAAGGTAATAAAGGATATATTAGCGATTGGTTTTCCAATTCAATTGCAGTAGTAGAATTAAATTCCAATACTATCAGTAAAAATATTTCGACAGGAAATGGACCGGAACAAATGGCTATTGTTGAAAATGTATTATTTGTGACTAATGTAGGAGGATTTGGAAATGATAGTACGGTATCTGTTATTAATTTACTCACTGTAGCAAATGTGGGTACCATTCAGGTAGGAATAAATCCCAATAGCATCCAATTGGATGCAAACGGTAAACTTTGGGTATTGTGTGGCGGCTCCACCGGACCTGATTATATTGGAGGAACCGCTGATGATATTGCCGGATCGCTTTGGAAAATTAATCTTTGACTTTCGCACAGAGCAAGAGTTTACAATGTCTTCTTCGACTCATCCAGTCAAGTTACAAATTAATGGCAATAGAACCGATTTGTTTTATCTTTCTGGTTCGGATGGTTACTCGGGCAAAATAATGAAGATTTCAGCAAATAGCAGCTCATTCAATGCTGTCCCTATCATAAATAAAGATTTTTTATGGATTAGGTATCGACCCTGTTTCAGGTGTGATTTATGGCGCGTTTGTTCCAGGATTTAGTCAAAATGGGTACGTATTCAGATATACCATTGCTGCTACATTGGTTGATTCCATGCTGGTAGGGTCGCTCCAAATTATTTTGTATTTAATTAGTGCTAAAATGATGCTCCCCTTTTTCATGATAAGTGGCCCAAAACCTTTAAGTAAAACTGAAATTTACCCATGAAATAAGTTTAATAATGCTAAATTTAAAAACCCGGTAAAAAATTAAAATTTACCGGGTTTTATTATAACCTTTCGGTCTATTCAATGGTATAGTGTAGTTCTTATGTGTGAATAGCAGGATTTATTGATTTTACAGGTGATTCATCCTTGAAACACTGAAGAAGATGACCTCGTCATTGGCTCATAGAGGCCCGGATGATGACGGTTGAAATACGCCGTTTTAGCGATGTAGTGGTTGGTTTTGGATTTCGCAGGCTGGCTATAATCGATCTTTCCCCAAAGGGACATCAACCAATGATCAATGAACTCACCGGAGATATGCTCATTTTAATGGTGAAGTTTACAATTTTTCAGAAATACGAAAAGAACTGGAAGCATTGGGTCATCATTTCAAAAGTCAATCTGATACCGAAGTAGTGCTGAGGTCGTTTCCAGGAATGGGGAACATCTTGTGTAAGTAAATTCAATGGTATGTTCGCCATTGCTCTTTACAACCCAACCGCCAACAAGGTACAGTTGTTTCGTGATCGCGCCGGAGTAAAACCATTGTTCTATTATTGGGATGGGGAACTGTTTCTATTCGGATCTGAACTGAAAGCATTTCATCAGCACCCAGGTTTTAAAAAACAAATTGATTTCGATAGCCTGGCTTTTGTATTTCCATCATGGATATATTCCTCACCCCTACTCTATTTTCAAAAAAACTAAAAAATTATCACCGGGAAACAGACTGGAAATAAATCTCAAAAGTAAAAATATTGTTATTTCTCCCTACTGGAGTATACTGGAAGCCTTCAACAAACCCAAGCTTTCTATTTCTTATGAAGAAGCTAGTGAAGAGCTCGAAAAATTGCTTATTTCCTCATTTAATTACCGAATGATTGCTGACGTTCCCGTTGGTGTATTTTTAAGCGGAGGATATGACAGTAGTTGCGTAACTGCACTTATTCAAAAAATTCTTCCAAACAACTCAAAACGTTTACTATTGATTTGAAGATCAGCAATTCGATGAATCACATCATGCTAAAAAGTTGCAGAATTCTTAGGAACAGATCACCATGAATACTTATGCAGCGAAAAAAGAGGCTTTAGATATTATTCCGCTATTACCTGATATTTATGATGAACCGATGGCAGATGGTGGTGCCATTCCAAATATTTTGGTATGCATGATGGCTAAAGAAAAAGTTAAAGTAGTATTAAGTGCAGATGGTGGTGATGAAGTGTTTGCAGGGTACACCAAACATTTTTATGCGAAACAACAAATCGGAAGATATTTGAATTTGCCATCGATAATGAAAAACTGCGGTACTCCGCTATTGATGTGTTGAACATTTTTCGTGAAAGACCGCTTCATCACATCGACAGGATGGGCCGAATTCAAAGCTATCTGCAGGCAAAAGATCCGGCAATGATTTTCAACCGGATCAACCAGACTTTTACTGAACATGAGATTACTACTTTCATGAAAATGAAAACGCTCACCTTATAATCATTTCATGAACGATTATTTACTCAAGCAAAGCAATGATGAAGTTGATAGGATTACTAGCTATTGATTACCAAACTTTTGTTAGATGATATTCTTCAAAAGTAGAC
>JADKJB010000033.1 GCA_016722525.1 Bacteroidota bacterium | reverse complement strand
CGTCAGTTGTGAAAAACTTGTTGCCAACCACATCTCGGAGGAGTGGCATGTAAAATTATAACCAATTAAACGATATACGCTCATAAAAAATCAGGCTGCAATTTCAATTCATAAAAAGCAGGCAGTGTAATGGAAGCATTAGGAGTAGGATTTGATCGAAGTCTCCAAGCTTTTCGGTATTTTGTTTCCATTTTTTGAGTGTTTGCATTAAATCGTCGAATTCAAGAATATTAAAGGACCGTTTATGTTGTATGAAAGCATTATCAAACTCCATTCTCCATTTACTTTTCCACGTCCAATGAGGTTGGTATAGTTATAACCCCACTTTCGTTTGATGGTTCCAAAATATGTTCGTTGATTTCTTAGCCGGGTTCTGTATAATTTTGATTTCTTTGTAATTCCTGTTGTTTAATTCAACGGCTTCTGTAGTATTGACTCCGTTCACTCCCTCCCACTTTTTGGTTTCACCGGTGCACAAATGTTTTACCGGACAGTGTTTACATTTTGAGTACGGTACTTTTATATTGGTATGAAATATTTATCCTCCTGTTCTTGGTATGCCAGGTGCCAAGAGTTTTAACAGTTTGTCCGGCCGATACGTGTAGTTGTACGTTTCTTAGGTTATAATTAAACTGATCCACCAGATATTCTTTTGTAGTTCCTTTAGGATTGCTAGTTTACTAATTCCTGTCGTGCAATAATTGTTTTTAAATTAAGCAATTGACATTGTTCAATTTCGCGGGCATTGTTATAGCTCTTTGTCGGCGAGCAACGTAAATTCGGAGGAATTCAAATTACTTTGCTTCAGCAGCAATGGCTTATAAAGCATCACGGTCATTACGACTGATAGGTGAGTAGCAACCACCAACAATGCTTAGCGTCATCATCCGCCTGAGTAAGTTGTAACAAACTTCACCAACCCGTCCTTGTACTAAAAGGCTACGACTATCAGATCCTGTGGTACTGATTTGAGGCCCCTCGCTGGGACTAATTGTTTTTGGGTCGGGGTATACTTTAATTTATTCTTTTTGAGGCGATCCAGTTTTTCGGTAACACTGAAGTTGGGAAGCATTTTCTTCTGATCGAGCGTGTCCATTTGAGAGAGATATTCGGTCTTTCTTCAATGTATTGAAAGTGACGATCTAACTTTTAGAGTGCACTATTTTTCTTACTGTTATGAGCTCGGATTTGGTTCCGTCAATGGCAATAGTTTTGCCGCCAATTAAATCGGCTTCTTTCAAAAGGTCACAAACAATTTAAACATATTTACAAGAGCATTACCATTTACTTTTCTAAAATCAGCAATGGAGTAGTAATTGGATTAAACTTACCGCACAGCCATTGCATCTCTAAATTGCGTTTACATTCTTTCTCTAACCGGCGTGATTAACGAATGCCATTCGGGAGCCGTAGAGATAAATTTTAAGAAACAGCGTGGGATGAAATGAAGGCCGGCCTTCCACCTGAATAATTTTCATTTGAAACCCTAACTTAAAAAGATCCGGTTTCTCCACGAAAGCATCTAGAAATCGGACAGGGTCATCAACAGAAATTGCCTCTTCCAGGGATCCAAACGTGATTTGGCTACGATCGGCAGGATTATCTGATTCATATCCTAATGTTTGAATCAAATTTAGGTAGTTAAGGCTATAGTTTTTGTAAATTTTGTTAGAAGAAATTAACAATTTGATGGAGAAATTAGTATTTTCACAGTCTGACGTTATGCGCAACCTTTTGGCGACAGTGCGAACATTAAACTTTCGGAATCCTAATCAGCTCTGCAAAAACGAAACGAATACATTTGACAAACCATAATTGCAAGTTATAAAGTAAAGAAATCAATATGAAGAAATCAATAATTCTTTTTGCAATTTTATTTGTTAGCTTCATTGTTGAGGCACAAGTTTATCCAACAATCCATACCAGCCGACCAAGAATTTATATTGATTCTGCAAGATTCGCCTATTTACATAACAACATGAGCATTGGCGATTGTGGCACTACCTACACTGACTTTAACAACGCAGTATTTAGCAATTGGTATAACGATCCTCAATTGTATTTGCTTGGCACTGATTCCACGATTTGGACTTGGGATTTTAACTCTCAATGGGCGCAATACCAAGGTCAGTTTGTTTCTGCACTTTATAAAATCAACAACGATTCTACAGCACTCAAGCGTTGTCGTTTTTTAATTACACAGATAAATAATAAATTAGATACTATAAATTTCAATAATTACAGTTGGTATGAGAACGAAGAACTAATCCGCAATGTAGCTGATGTAGGTGGTATGTTGTTCGACTGGTGTTATGATTCGCTGCCGGTGCCCATGCGGCAACACCTTGCACAAAATCTTTATAAAATATACAGTTATTTTATGAATACTTATATTCTCACATCGGCCGGCACTGCTTATGTCACTGGTCATAATATCTGGAATGTATATTATGCAAATCAATATGCATTGGTGCTTGATTCGGCTGATGGGCTTACTGTATTGCAACAAGATTCTGTTAGGCAGTGGTATGAAATCAGTTACGATAAAGCAGTAAATGAAATTCTACCTGTAGCAGGTTATTACCGCGATGATGACGGAGGGTGGAATTGGACGGCAGCTTACGCTATGTGGAGTTTGGTTGATGAGTTTCAGTTCTTTGAAAACATGAGAATTGCCACAGGTAAAAACTTTTATAGTGATTTACCATGGGTTCAAAACAGTATCAATCAATACTGGTACTTTCTTCAGCCCGATGGCTACACCATTAACTGGGGTGATGGTTTTACCAATGAACAAGGTGATAGAGTTATTTATCGTCATGCCCAAATATATAACGACCCACGCAGTTTATGGTTAGCTCAATATTATTCCTTACCAATCAATATTACCTGGACATGGCCGAGGTATCAGAAACTTATGTATAAAGATTTTACGGCGCCAATAGTCACTCAACCCAATATAGCAACTGATTGGTTCAGTGATAAAACAGGTCTTTCTGTTTCTCGCACCGATTGGAGTGATACAGCAACTTTGGTTTGGGTGTATGATGCTCCAACAAAAAAAGCGGGACATGAGCATCGGGACAATAATACTTTTTGCGTCTATAAAAATGCTCCGCAAATAAATAATTCGGGTTATTACTGGTCGTATGGCAATCCGCATTATGTAAACTACTATATGCGCACAATTGCCCCACAACAGTATTTGTGTCTATGATTCAACAGACAGTTATACTAACTGGGGAGTGAATGTGAGTAATGATGGCGGACAAAATGAATCACCAACGCTCATGAATTACAATGATATATTTTCTCCTTCTGCACAAAAGGTAGTTGGGAACTTTGGGGTGCAGGTGCCGATTATTGTTACTCCATTTCAGATGCAGAACAAAGTTATGATACTACAAAATTAGATAAGTTCAGAAGAAGGGTTTTGTTTTATAAACCCAATCAAGTAATAGTGCTTGACCATTTGCATCTAAAAAAATACAGCAACTAATCAACGCGATGCTAAATTTATTTTACACTTTCAACAACAACCAACTATCAACGGAAGTATTGTGAACACGACAGTTCCCAATCATATAGAAACATTTAACGGGCAAGATATTTTACAAGCAAATGGAAATGGAAATGTTGCTATAAGAACTCTCTTGCCGCTTAACTCAACCACAACAAGAATTGGAGGAACTGGGTATGAGTTTTATGTTGACGGAATAAATTATCCGTTGGGTATTACTCCTGACACTATTCATACTACACCCGGAGCATGGCGCATTGAAGTAGCGCCAACAACAATTATTGACAGTTTAGTCTTTCTTCACACCATTGATATTGGTGACAATTTAAATGCTTCTGTTGCTGGTGGTATTGCACAACAAAACGCGTACACCATTGGCGTTGATTGGACAAATACACTTTTCTTTTTTAATGCTGTTGGAGATACGAATGCTTTGTATCAGGTAATGAATAATGTTGCAGGAAGCAGAACAGTAAAAATATTTGGTGCTGATTTAGTTCCTTCTCAAGTGTATGATGTATTGGTTGACAATGCTGTTGTAAATTCACTTAACACTGACAGCGTTGGTGTTTTAGAAACAACCATTTTGTTATCAGCAGGAAATCATAAAGTTGAAATTAACAACACGACTACCTTCGTTCCTTCAATAAATAATAATGCTGTAGCAATAATCGTTTCCCCAAATCCAACAAAAAACGAATTAAATATCATCACAAATAATTTGTTGAATGCAGAAATTGAGATTTCAAATTTGATGGGAGAATTACTAATCAAAACAACAAACACATCAAAGATTGATGTATCAGGTTTAAGTATTGGTGTTTATATTCTACATGTAAAGCAGGGATATAATACTTACAATTATAAATTTGTGAAAGAGTAATTCCATTAGAAAAAAAAATTTACAACAATGAATGCAAATCTTTCAAACAACCTTTGGTGCGAACCTCAAACATTTGTGCTTCGGCCTAACAGCAAGGCAGCACATAGCAGCAGCTACAAGAAGTTGGCGGTTCTGTGGTTAAATGAAGCTTTTTGCTTCGTATCAAGTTTAGTGGTGGCTGGCAGTTATGTGCTTCGAAATCGCCAATTTCTTAAACCAACAAAACGTAATGCGTCATTGTAACTAGACCAATCAAAGACTTAACAATATAAAACAATAAACAAAAATGAAATCAAAGATTCACCAATACCGAAATATTAGAAGCAAACCAATGACTAAAAATCTAATTTTAGCAATTTCAGCATCACTGTTTTTAATGTCGAACGCAATTGCACAATATTGTTCACCAACTTCCAATCCCGGACCCGGCACCAATTATATTCAAGGGGTTTATACACCAAATTATTGGGCAGGGATAACTGCAAGCGGTAGTCCATCAAACTATCCCTATTATACAGATTATACATCTATAGTAGTTCCTTATGAGATTGCCCAAGGTGGTTTATATTCTCTCTGGGTTCTTTCTGGCCCCAGCACTTTGACCTGTGCGGCATATATCGATTTTAATGGTGATTTTGATTTTACAGATCCCGGTGAATTAATCGGGCAATTTACCGGTGCATCAGCAAATCAGGTTAGCTATATCAATTATACTGTACCTGTAACCGCTTTAGTAGGAACAACCCGAATGCGACTGCGCTCAGGTCTGGTTTCAGCTGGTCCTTGTACTCCTTCAAGTTTTAGTGAGGCCGAAGATTATACCGTTAATATTGCTGCAGGTTCGTATCCATATTGCTACCCAAATTTCGGTGGTTTTCGGGGGCCCAGTAGTTTCATAAATTCTGTTTCATTAGGTAGCATTTCAAATGTAACCGGGTTAAATCCACCTCCTGTTTACATTAATTATACAAACCTTTCCACCAATGTAAATACCGGGGGTAATTACAGTTTAATAGTTCAATCATCAGCAGACCCAAATTATTTTGCTGCTTGGATTGATTATAATCATGATAATACCTTCAGCACAAATGAAAAATTAGGCGAGCTTGATAATAGTCTTCCTTTCGAAAATTTATCATTCAATTTCAATGTTCCGGCAACTGCATTATCAGGTATTACCCGCATGCGGGTGCGAAATCATAACTCCTCGGGTGTTGATCCGTGTTCCAATACCATGTATGGAGAAACAGAAGATTATGCTGTAAACATAGTTGGGGGAGGTGGCGGTTCATGCAATGAATTATTTTTTTCTGAATACCTCGAAGGAAGTTCCAACGATAAGGCACTCGAAATTTATAATCCGGGTTCTACAGCAATCAACCTTGCCCCTTATACAATTGAAACTTATAACAACGGCTCAACAACAGCAAGCGCTACTTACAGTTTAACAGGTACACTTGCATCAAATGATGTATTTGTTATTGCAAACCCATCAGCAAGCACAGCCATATTGTCACTGGCAGATGCCACCAATACGATATGCCAGTTTAACGGAAACGATGCCGTTGTTTTAAAGAAAAACGGAAATATACTTGATGTGATTGGTGAGGTAGGCGTAAATCCGGGAACCTTCTGGTCTGTTGGAACAGGTAGCACTCTCGACCATACCCTTGTAAGAAACTTCAACATTACCGGTCCTCAAAATTCATGGACTTTATCCCAAAACCAATGGACAAGCCATCCTAACAATACAATAAGTTTTCTTGGTTCTCATTCAAGTTCATGTGACCCAACTGGTGTTGAAGATTTGAATTCAAATACCACCAATGTTTCGATATCACCCAATCCCTTTAATGATTATGTCACCATCACCTTAGATAAGTCCTTTATTGAAGAACCATATAAGATTACAGATAGCATGGGAATATTACTTTCAACCGGAATGTTTTCCGAAAAAACAAATAGCATAAACCTGGGTGGACTCTCAAAGGGAATTTATTTTTTTGAGAATTGGAAATGACAAAAAAACATTTAAAATATTGAAACAATAAGTTTATTTATTATGTCGGTTAGTATAGATGACAGTAACTAGAAGAAGAACAACGAACGCATAACAAAGAGTTTAAGCGCAATTTAGAAAAGGAGGGCATTAGGCGTTATCCAAACTTTTGTACTTCTAACAGGCAGTTGTGCTACGTATCTCTATTTTTAAAACTTCGTTAATTCCGATTTCCGTTTGCGGTCAGGCAAGAAAACAACCTTCTAACTCAATGGATCGAAAAGTAAATTTAACTGATAGCTATAGAAAAACGTCAATATCAAATTTATACTTCCAACTAAATGATCTCAAATAAAAATTTAGCACGAATTGCAGGCTTTTGCTATTTAATTGTAATAGCTACAGGATTATTTTCCGAAGTTTTCGTCAGGCAGGCATTGACAGTGTCAAACGATGCTTTGGCTACCGCTCATAATATTCAAGCCAACGAAATGCTTTTTCGTTGGGGTTTTGTTGCTGACATAATCAACTTTGTAGTGGGTTTACCGACTATATTTATTATTTATTATTTATTCAAACGAACAAATAAGCTATTATTGCAAATAGCAGTAGCATTTGTTATTATCCAAACTGCCATAATTTCAGTAAATCTTCTGAATCAAATTTCACCATTACTGATATTAAGCAACGATACTTACCTGAATACTTTCCAACCGGATCGACTTGCAACCCTTTCTCTACTATCACTAAATATCCAGTCACAAGGCTATGCTATTGGATTGGTGTTCTTTGGATTTTATTGTCTGATTGTAGGGTATGTAATTTATGAATCAAGATTGCTACCCAAAATATTGGGGATACTTTATGCCTTTACGGGTTTGTGTTATTTGGTAAATAGCTTTACAATGTTCCTTTCGAAAGGTTTTGAAAATCCATTGTTTATTTATCTTGCTATCCCGATTTTTATTGGAGAATTATCGCTTTGCTTATGGTTGCTCATAAAGGGTATTGATACCTCTGAAATGATTAAAAACTGACACATGATTTTGACGAAATTTAAGTACAATTTTGCTTTCTTTTATTTGCTTTACATATTTAAAACCAACTCACAGATAACTCATATTGACTGGCCTTTCAAATATCAACAACTAATGATTGAAACAAGGGATAGTGTTTTCAGTAATACAAAATTAGTCGCATACAAACACTTGACTTTAATGAACAATTACGGCAGCATGAGATAGCCGTAGAAAAAACAAAGTTCGAAGAGGAACAGAAAAAATTATTCAATATGCCTTGATGGCAATAGGACTAGTTAATCTTATTATCTTGTTTCTGATTCTTAGCCGAAGTTTTATTGCCAATACCAAACTGATTACTTTTTTTTGGAGTGATCGCATTGCTACTTGTCTTTGAGTTTCTCAATTTATTACATCCTCCATTCTTAGAAAGAATTACACATCACTCACCTATCCTAATGTTGCTCGCGTTAGTTTGTATTGCGGCTTTGCTTTTGCCTTTGCATCACAAATTAGCAAAATGGACAACAGCAAAGTTGGCAGAAAAAAACAAAGCCACAAGATTAGCGAATGCATAGAAGACAATCGAAAAGTTAGAAGTAAAACTTACTCAAACACAAAACGAGAATACAAATGTATTACGAACTTCTAATAAACAGTTGTGCGAACTTCGGGCAGACGAACTCCGAACGAGCAGTAGCACGTTCACCTGCGTTCACCTGCGTTCACCGCGTGAAAATTCAGGCAAAGAACAAGGGAGAGATGGAGATGTATTTTGTAGAGGGGTGAGGGTATAATTTTCTCTTTGTATTATGATTTTCTGAATGAAGTGAACAACCTGACGGGGAGATCAATATCAGCATAAAGTGCAATGTGCTAAACTTTAAACTTCGCCTTTTCCATTTTAGAATACTATTTTTGCCTAAATGTATCCGGTTAATCCCTTTGAATTTAAGAAATGTGAGGGGATGAATGGGTGATAAGAATAAACTAAATAAAATCAAACTGAGCTGCCATCCGGATCAGGTTTGCTGTATTCTTCACATTAAATTTAGAAAGCAGGTTATTGCGGTGTGTATCAACAGTTGTAGTGCTGATGAATAGCTTTTCTGCCATTTCTTTATTAGTCAAGCCTTCTGCAATTAACTTCAGCACTTCCTTTTCTCTTCTTGTAATTACCGGTATTTGAGCATATTTGTTCTCGCGCATGGTTACTGAGGCTTCACTGCTTAAGAAAATATCACCTCGCATCGCAACTTCAATTGCCTTCACGATTTCTTCAAGTGAGGCATTTTTTAAAACATAGCCTGATGCTCCATTTTGTATCATTTTTTGAATGTAGCTTTGCTGATTGAAGGAGCTAAGCCCCAAAATATGTATATCAGGATATTTTTCTTTTATTTCTTTGCACAAATCAATACCGCTCTTATCGGGCAGGTTAATATCCAATAGTAAAACATCCGGTAGCTGTTGGTTTAGGAATGCCAGGCAGGATGCGGCATTCATTGCATGTCCCATCCATTCGATATTGATTTCAGGAAGCAACATCGAACGGATGCCCTCCACTACCATATAATGATCATCGACAATAAAAACTTTGATAGCCATATTACTATGAGTAAGGATTTAACTTAACAACTCAACATGAACGGAAGTACCTTCTCCTTGTTTTGAAGTGATGTCAAGTTTCCTTTAAGGAACTCAACCCGGTTCTGAATATTCATCCATCCAGCCCCTTTATTTACTTTCAGAATACTGGTATCAAATCCTATCCCGTTATCCTCAACAGTAAGTGAAAGCTGTCCCTGCGATATGGTCAATTGTACTATTGCAGTAGTAGCTTTTGCATGTTTCATGGTGTTGTTGATCAGTTCCTGCACAACACGATAGAGTGTTATGGCTGTTGTTTGATCTATCAAAACCCCTTCTAAACCAATGGATTGATAGTTTATATTTAATGCGCCGCTTTGATTGATTTCGTTGCAAAAATCTTTCAATGCAGTATCCAACCCAAACCGCTCTAAAGCTTCAGGCATCATATTATGAGCCACCCTGCGCATTTCCTTTATTGAACTGTCCAGCATATCTATGCTACGCTCAAAAGCCTGGTGATTTTCAGGCGTCATTAGTAAATTTCCCTTCATGGTAGTAAACGAATATTTAATTCCTGATAACATTCCCCCCAACCCATCATGTAAATCTTTTGCCAACCTTGACCTTTCCTGTTCTTCTCCTTTTAATACGGCTTCTGTGGCAGCCAAGTGCTGCTGGGTTTCTAGTCCTCTTATGCGTTGTTGCTGCAATATTTGTTTTTGTTTATAGGTGCGGTATGATAGCAATGTAATAATAATCAATATTGCAGATCCGGCAATTAAGAAATAATTAAATATGTTTTTCTGTCGAATTGAAAGCTGCTGCAATCGTTTATCAGCTTCTAATTGATTTATCCGGCTTATTTTTTCTTCCGTCTCATATTTTTTTTCAAGCTTTAATGTGTTTTCCTGGATGGTTTCATTTAATATACTATCTCCCAAGAGCACATTTTGTATCTCATAATAATCTCCCTGCTTCATGTCCTGCATAGAATACGCAAGATTGGAAAAATGAGCGAACACTTTTTGTCGTTGAATTCTCAAATTGAACCGATAAGACAATGACAATGCCTCAATGGCATATTGTTCAGCCAGGTTGTACATTTTTTTAAACTGGTAATAGTAGGATATACCCAAAGTTGCCACCAATTCGCTTTCACGTAATTCAAGTTCCTTTGAAAGAACCAAAGCTTTATCCATGAATAACTTCATTTTTTCAAAATCTCCCTTTTGTAAAAAAACAGTTCCAATATTCAAATATTGGCTTTGCTCCATATTTTTATCACCAATTATTTTACTTATTTCCAGCGCTTCAATAAACAAGGAAATAGCTTTATCAAAGTTCTTTATCGAAAGGTAATTAAGTCCGAGATTCGTCAGAGATGTTCCTAACATGGTCGGATTATTAGATTTTCGAAATTTCGATACTGAACGTTCTCCGAACTCTATTCCCTTATAATATTGATGCATCTGATAGTAAAGAAGCTGAAGGATGTCATCCCCTTGAGCTCCTATGCCTTCAGCTCCTAATTTTTCGAAAATCTGCTTTCCTTCTTCATAGTACTGAACCGCTGATTCATACTCACCTAAATTCCGGTATGAAGTACCTGTGTTAAACAATGTCTTGGCAAGACTCAACGAATCGTTTGAGCTTTTTGAGAGTTCAACAGCTTGTTGATTTAATAATAGGGAAGAATCATACTTTCCCTGCATATTCAAAATGTAAGTATAGTTATTGATAAATGAAATAACTCCCTTTGTATAACCTATCTTTTTGCTGAGATCCCCGGCCATCCGGTAATATTTTTTAGCTGTTTCCGGTTCATCTGTTTCATACTGTTGGCCGATATTTATATAAAGTGTCACAGTATTTGTATCTTTCTTAGCCAATGGCAATAATCGAAGTAAACTATCCATGTTCATGATTGTTTGCGCTGAAAGAACAGAACATACAGACACTAAGATTGATAATACAAAACAATTTTTCATATATGGACGGTTAAAGTTTTTTCAATCAAACCTGATACCTTGTTGACATTGTGTTAAAAATATTTGTTTTCATTGAATTCTGTATAAAATACTATCTTGATGCAAAAGAACATAATCAAGCCGTAGTGAACCTCCTATTTTTCCATGGTTTTGAGCATCTGACTCAAATATCATGCTTTTCCATGATACCGAACGGACTAATATAGTAGATATTTGCATTCGACATTACAATTAAAATGAAAATCATCATTCTCCATTTTATTAGTTTAACATGCTTAGCACTGTCATCATCAGCGCAAGACTGCAACGAAGAATTACTGGCTCAAAAACCCGGCACCTGGAAAGGCAGCCAACAGGGCTTCATTCGAAACGTAACTGCAGCAGATTTAACAAAAGAAAAAGCCGTTATAGCAGCTATCCACCAAATGGTCAGCGCAAATTATAAGCCTACAGGTTGCGAGGTTAGTTACAGCAAAGTTTTCGGAAAGCACCTTCCCGCCGCAAAAATCTGGAT
Source organism: Bacteroidota bacterium (assembly GCA_016722525.1). Taxonomy (GTDB): domain Bacteria; phylum Bacteroidota; class Bacteroidia; order AKYH767-A; family OLB10; genus JADKJB01. The sequence goes on along the minus strand of JADKJB010000033.1, from coordinate 20,300 downwards.
TTCAGATCCATTACAATACGTTATGTACATACTCAAGTACATGTGTGATGTAAACGGTACTGATAAGTCGAAATATTTTGTTCAGATTTCCACCTCTACAACTGTTAACATATATGCGAATTCTATTGGATGGATAGGCGGACTCTATGCAGCAACACTTCCCGATGATGAACCCAGGGGGTATTTAAAGATGAAAAACAAGCCGCAAATAAGAGACGGTTTTTATTATTCGGAAGAGACTTTGGGTGATAGCACCAAACCAAAATTTGTTAAAGAATACCAATGGTTGATTACCTATAATGATACGCTTCCCTTTATGTATGTCAGCCGGAAAGAATACCTGCTGCTCACTAAAATAAAACTGGAGAAAACCATACAACAGGCAGGCAGTTCAGCAGCGTATTATGACAAATACATGAACAACATAAATAATTATCTAAAAAAGCCCGAAAGCGAATTAAGCAATCCGGCCATTTGTATGTGGAACGACGAAGAAAGATTTAATGGTTTTGTAGAGGAAGGAACAAAGGGGTCTTTTTATGCCATCAAACCCAATACTGGTTATTATCATAGCAAATTACCGAAATCGGTTCCTCAGTTCTTTACGGTTGTATATAAAGTCGTTCACGGAGATCCTGTATATGATGAAAACATCTCAAACATTCAAAAAGCAGTCGATTTTGAATCACTAAAAAACATGCTGGGTACAGAATAGTAGTCTGATAAAGAAATATACCAATAAATACATATACCATGAACACTACAAAATCAAAACTCTATTTATCAGCTATTGTACTTGCTTTTTCAGCCATTTTCATATCCTGTAAAAAAAGCGACTCTCCGGACATACCGCAAAGCCCGGGTCCTATAATCACAGCTATCGGGACACCTACCGGTGATATAACTAATGCATTAATAGACCCATCAGGAGGAACGCTCAATTCAGCAGATGGCAAACTGACCATTACCATACCGGCCGGAGCAGTATCATCGGCAACAAATATCTCCATTCAAACGATTACGAATATGGCCCCTCTTGGACTTGGTTTCGGATACCGGTTGCAACCGGAAGGAACAACATTTTCAATTCCAGTGCAGCTCACGTTTCATTATGACAATCAGCTTTTACAGCAAACCGCGGAAGACTTTCTCGGGATAGTTACACAGGCTGCTGATAGAAGCTGGAATGCCCTGCTGCAAAGTTCACTGGATACGAATGCCAACACTGTTACAGTCACGACAACGCATTTCAGTGATTGGGTATTAGGCAGGTTTTTGGACTTCACAATGACCCCGTCTTCATCCACTGTTCAAAAGGTAATTCCATACAGTTAAAAGTGACCGCATTTAGCGTGGCATTGGGTGATGTTCCGGATTTAGCGCCGCTGATTCCATTAAGTTTACTAGGGAATGACATTGATCTCAAGCCTTTAACACCTTTTGGAATGGAATGGGATTATTTCAGAATCAAGGAATGGACAATGAACGGAGTGGTAGCGCCTGTTTCGAACAGCCATGGATCATTGAATGCCTTCGTTAGTGGTGCAATATATATAGCGCCCAACCAAATACCGGCGAACAATCCGGTAGCGGTTTCGGTTCAATTGGATTGTAGAAATACTTTAGGAGGTTCGAAAACATATTTTCTTACCTCCAATATCACTGTAGTTGGTGATGAAGAATATTTACTAGTGAGAATAGATGGACAAGAATATGGTTACTTAAATGATGGTTCAACAGGGTTTTTTTGTCAATTGAGCTTGAGTGGCCAACTTCAAATTATTGCTGAAATGGGGCAAGGAGGCACACAATATAATGTATTCGGCTTGGGATTCGATAATCCTTCAGTGACCACCATAATATTGAACGGTCCCACTGGAGATAATTCCAATTTGGTTTTTTTTCCTGATGCCTTTTCAGCATACACTATGAATTATGAGCAACGGACAATCGAACCAGACAGTTCCTGTACACGTATAGACCGTTACGGCAGTGCTACGGCGACACTAACAGAATATTCCGGACCTGGCACAATAACTCGCGGCTTTTTTTCAGGAACACTTTATGAAGACAACAGTATACTCAGCTCTAATTGTAATATGCCAATAGCGCATAGCATAGAAGGTGAATTCGTGTTAATGGTCGCTCCGGAATGATATGCACCAAGAAAAGAGATTTGAGGAAGTGAGACATATATTACGGACTTATTGCTTCACAATCCAGCTATGCACAAAGAATCATTTTGTTGGTCATAACGAAAGCTAAACCATACTTGGGTAGCTACAAAAACTTATGCCCAATGCTATAAAAATGAAACCAGACCTAATGAATTCCGGTTTTTACAAATGCTCTCAACCAACGAGAACAGAAAATAAAAAAATTGGAAACCAGCGACCATGAAAAACAAGGCGACACCTAAAGGCCAAACGAGAGGGAACTATTAAAACAAATGACATGAAACATATATCAAGACTTACTAGAACAACATTCGCATTAATGACCTATTTCTCATTGCCATTTGTTTCTTTCGCCCAGCCAGGCACTCTTGACCCCACCTTCGGCACAGGCGGAATTGTTACTACTGTTCAAACTGACGCAGCCTATGCAGTAGCCATGCAGAGCGATGGCAAAATTGTAGTGGTGGGTAATTCATACATTGGTAACAATGATTATGCAGTAGCCCGGTATGATAGTGTTGGCTTGTTAGACCCTACATTTGGCATAGGCGGAATAGTTACTACCTCTTTTTTAAATGGCTTTTGGAATGGAACTGAAGTTGCATCTTCAGTAGCCATACAGAGTGATGGCAAAATTGTGGTGGCAGGAAATACTTACTATTACAATGCTAATGTTATAGGCTTAGCCCGTTATAATAGCAACGGTTCGTTAGACTCCTCCTTTGGCGTAGGCGGATTAGTAATTACCGCTAATGGAGCGGCTACATCTTTAGCCATACAGAACGATGGCAAAATTGTAGTGGCGGGACGACAGGGTTTCTTCCCTCCTTCTCCTACGGGTGTTGATATTGCATTGTTTCGATACAATATTAATGGATCGATTGATTCTACCTTTGGAACAGCAGGAGTTGCTGCCACCACCATTGGAGATTATGAGGAGGGTAATTCAGTAGCCATACAAAATGATGGCAGCTTTGTGGTGGCTGGATATAGTACTACTGCCGGCAACACAAATTTTGCATTAGTCCGTTACACTACAATTGGCACTTTAGATCCCTTCTTTGGGATAGGCGGAATCGTGACCACCGATATTGGGAATTTCTATGATGCGGCCAAATCTGTAGCCATACAAAGTGATGGCAAAATTGTTGTAGCCGGGAAAAGTGGCCCAGGTGGGAATACCGATTTTGCAGTAGTTCGTTACGATAGTAATGGCACTTTAGACTCTACCTTTGGTACAAGCGGAATCGTTACTACCAATATTGGAACTGGAAATAATGAAGCCACTTCGTTGGTAATACAGAGCGATAGTAAAATTGTGGTGGCGGGAGTTAGTTACGATGCTACTACTAATTATGATTTTGCATTGGCTCGCTACACCGGCAATGGCACGTTAGACGCTTCCTTTGGCACAGGCGGAATTGTCACTACTGCTATTGTAATACACAGTGATTATTGTGGTTCAGTAGTGCTACAGAGCGATGGAAAAATTGTGGCGGTGGGAAGTTCCTTCCCTCCAAACTCACCTGGGGCCAGTACTGATTTTACTGTGGTGAGGTATAATGGTAATGGCGTCACCGGACTTTCTGAAGCAGACAACGAGCAGACGGGAATGAGTTTATTTCCAAATCCACTTTATTCTTCCGCAACAATTCAATTTAATTCAACAATTAAGAATGGAGAATTAATTATTTTCAATGTGTTTGGACAAAAAGTAAAATCAATAAAAAATGTCTCAACTCAAACTATTACTTTCTACCGCGACAATCTTCCAGCCGGGCTGTATTTAATTCAGTTGACACAAGAAAATAAAATAATCGGTACAAGCAAACTAATAATCACGGACTGATAGCAGCACAGGGCATAACAGCAGTGACCGTTGCACAACCCCTCAAAAATCAAGCATAAATATTGAGCAGCGTCAATTGCAACGATATAATGCAATAACAGTATCAATTATTTTAGAAATTACCCATCACCACAGCGGGCTTCGGAAGAAAAATGTTGAAAATTGCATTCATTTTGTTAAAATGAATGCGAAAATCGAGAGTAGCAGGCACACTTATCCTTTTGTTGTTAATAAACCGAGATATTTTCAAGATTGTAAACAAGAGCTGACATTAAAACATGTTTATTGGCATGTTTTATTCCTCTTGCATTCGTTCGTTTGAGATTTAAAAAGTTGATCATGGTTCCGGTATGTACAGGCTTTGGTACTACTTCCCCACCCGGTAAAAATTATTCTCCGGAACCCGCTGTGAGAGCTGGAAGGAGGCAAATTATTGTTCGAAATAGTTCTTTTTGCCTTGCATAAATCAAAGTTAAATCAGCAAAAAGCTATTTTTAAGAAAAGTTGTTAATATTAATTAACAGGTGTACTTTAGTTGCGCAACAAGCACAGGCAGTCGCGCGCAAGGCTGACGTTTTGAGGTGGTGAATATGTTTCCGTTTGCAAAGTAAAGGGGAAATCTGTATCTTTCGTCTCCGGAGGCGCCCTGCGGCATCGGACTGCCGTTATGGGCAAGTTAAAAAAATATACCGGACATACACGAGTGCCACCAACAATTCGGAGTGACAGTTCTAGACTGTTGCGACTAGAAAAAATAATAAATAAAAATTGAGACCAGCTACCGCTTATAAAAAAATAAAGCGAAACCGAAAAGCTTAATGGATAAGAAAATTAAAAAGTGAAATGAAAATTATTATTGTAGTAGTATTTACCTTAGTCTTCATGGAAAGTAGTTACTCACAGACAATAATTAATGGGGATTTCGAAAACAACTCAGCTTCAAGTTGTGAATTTAATTTACAGAATTCTGTTTATTCAAACAGGATGAATAATTCATGGGGCTTTGGAAGCAATGATGAACTAGATATACAAACTAATACATGTGGCTTAGTAAATCCACCCAGCAACGATTGGTTTGTATCTTTATCAAAGAATCCAAATGGCACTTATGATGAACTTTCATTGGAACTAAGTGCTAATTTGATACTTGGAAACACCTATGAAATTTCATACTTTGAATTTGCAGCAAATATTTTTAATAATAGCAATATACCTTTACAGCTGGGACTTTCAACTGACTCGTTAAATTTTGGTCAGGTAATATATAATTCCCTACCTATAATAAATACATGGACTCAAAGAACTTTTTCTTTCATTGCTCCCAATAATGGAAAGTATATTACAGTAAGGATTGACAGTGCAGGATTTTTAAAAGCATATAATTTGATAGACAACATTCAATTGACAACTGTTAATGGAATTAATGACAATTCACTACACACAGCAGCATGTCTATTTCCTAATCCCACAAATGGGAAATTCACAATATCATTTCCTTCAAGTGTTCAATACATTCAAATTTTAAATTCTCTTGGACAAGTTATAAAAATGGAAAACGTTAATGGACTTACAAGTCTAAATTTCGAAATAGAAACCAACGGAGTATATTTTGTCAATTTCTCGACAAAAAAAGATTTTATTGCAAAGAAATTAATAGTTTACTAATAATGAAAGTAAACCAGTCCTTAACCGCCATGACCGTTGTGCGCCTGTACAATCTGAAAGGCACAATTCCTCAAAAATCAATTATAAATTTTCAGTGGTTTCATTAGCAACCACATCATTCTATATCGGCAGCGAATTTTTTAAAGTTTACCTGTCCCTAATAAAGTCCTCGGAAGAAAAATGTTGAAAATTGCATTCATTTTGTTAAAATGAATGCGAAAATCGAGAGTAGCAGGCACACTTATCCTTTTGTTGTTAATAAACCGGAGATATTTTCAAGATTGTAAACAAGAGCTGACATTAAAACATGTTTATTGGCATGTTTTATTCCTCTTGCATTCGTTCGTTTGAGATTTAAAAAGTTGATCATGGTTCCGAGTATGTACAGGCTTTACGGTACTACTTCCCCACCCGGTAAAAATTATTCTCCGGAACCCGCTCCGAGAGCCGGAAGGAGGTAAACAATTTTTCGGAATAGTTCTTTTTGCCTTGTGAAACCCAATGGAAAACCAATAAAAAGCCATTTTCAAGAAAAGTTGGTAAAATTGATTAATAGGTGTACTTTAGTTGCGCAACAAGCGCACAGCATTGGTAAAATTGTGTCAGAAGTTTTATATTTAAGTATGGGTGTTTTATTAAAGTTTTGTACTGAAGTGATTTTTTATACTTGGAATTCCTGCGACTTTCTGGACGAAAACAGGTATCGGAATTGCATGAACGACACTCCTATTAACTAAACTGACCGACAAAATATGATGAAACTGCTGCTTGCTTTTAGTTTGTATTGGGTATGCGCAACAGCTTTCGCTCAGCAGCAATTTACCTTTACCAATTACACGCAGGAACAGGGGTTGCCATCAGGAACCATCAGTGGTATTTATAAAGACACAACAGGTTACTTATGGCTTACAAGTGAAGAAGGCGTTGCGCGATTTGATGGTTATAACTTTAAAGTATTCCGTCACAATCCTGCTGACAGCACCAGCCTGCCCACTAACGTAGCATGGTACGGAGCGTTTCCGCGATACGGAGATATTTATTTTGAAACCCCGGGGAGGTTTTGCAAATACAATCCGGCAACAGAGTCATTTACTTTTAAGCTGCCTTTTGGTGATTCCTTAGACCTGTTTCGCATATACGAAGCAAAAGGCATCAGCGACCATTATTGGGCATTAAGCAAATCGTCCGTTTTTAAAATCAGCAAAACCGGCACTCAACGCTTTGCGCTTCCCTATACTATAGAGCCCAAAGACTGGAGAGTTTTAACATCGGCCGATAACCGTGTGCTGCTTTCACCCAATTCAATAGGAAAACCTCACTTACTGTATTTGGATGAAAAATCGAAAGCGATTACAGAAGTAAAAGTCCTGGATAGTGAAGGAATAGAAGACAGTTCAACCTTTGCAGATGTATTTTTTACCGGTAACGATTTTTATTTCTTTAATAAGAAAAGCGTATTTCGTTTTAATTCCGTTACGAGAGCATTTGAATGGATATTTGATTTAAAGCATAAAGAGAAATTTGATTATGCTTTTCAATTCTATCTTCCGCTTAACGATTCGGTGGTAATTATACGCTCTCAAACAGGTTTCCTGAACATCGTCAATATCCGTACAGGAGAAGAACAACTGGTTTATGTAAATAAACGAATTCCCGAACCGGGATTGACCGACAGAATGATATTGAACTGTACGGCAGATAATAATGGAGGAGTGTGGTTGGGAACTGCACAAATGGGCATTATACATTATAACATATCTACAGAAGAGTTGACTCAATTCATTCATGAACCTGGAAATTCAAACAGCCTGCCCGGCAATATGATTGACAGAATACTGGTTGATGAAAACGGAGTGATATGGGCTTCATGCTTTGGGCAAGGCTTGATAAAGATGGAGCCGGCAACAGCGCTTTTTAAAACTGCAGTTCCCGCCACTGCTAAAAATTCATACACTGAAGGACAAGGATGGAGCGCCAACATACGAGGCTTTCTGGAAACAGATGCCGGTTATTGGATTGCTACAATGAATGGGCTGTTCAGTTATTCAAATGAAACGCAACAGTTCAGCAATATACAATCACTCTGTCCTGCAAATATTGAAACCCGTAGTGGTAATTATGACAGGCTTCTTAGCCAGGGTTTTCCTTTTGGCTCGCTTGCAAGAGACCATGCAGGCAATGTATGGATTGGTACCTGGTATGGAGAATTAGTGATTTATAACGAAAAGCTGAAGCGGTCTTTTTCAGTCAGACCACAACCTCTGAAGGACAATAACGAAAACATATTCAGAAATCTCTTCTGTGACAGTAAAAACAGGATGTGGATTTCTACGTGGCAAACAGGTATTTGCATGGTTGATGGCAATGCAATGAATTTTGAAAAAATAAATGAAATAAAGTTTGAGTATAATTTTCCTGATGCGAAAGATGCTGCTGCTCTTCCTCCGGGAGTTGCTTTTGTTGTTTCTGAAGATGTGGATGGAAATATATGGGCAGGAACTGAAAACGGGTTGTGCCGATATAACGAGCAAACAAAAAAATGGAAAAGGTATGTCAATATTCCCGGTAATGAAAACAGTTTGCACAACAACAATGTAAGGAGTTTTTGCCTTGATAAGAAAGGAAACCTTTGGATAGGAACTAACGGTGGCGGGCTGAATCGCTACAACAAGGAGCAGGATAATTTCACCCATTTCACAAAAGCAAATGGATTGCCTGATGACCGGATTTATAATTTGGTTTGTGACAATAATGGGATGTTGTGGATGGGCACCAACTATGGCTTGTGCAGGTTCAATCCGATTGATTTTTCCTGTAAGAATTTTAGTGAGAAAGACGGCATACAGAATTATGAATATAACACGGGCGCTGCCATAAAGTTGAAAGACGGCACACTGCTTATTGGCGGAATTACAGGGTTCAACATCATTGAACCCGATAAAATTGAAAACAAAAGATCAATTCCACCGGTGGTTATTTCCTCTTTTAAAATATTTGACAGAGAAACACCCATCGGTAACGGATATTTGAGTCTCAATTATGATGAGAATAGTTTCACCTTCGAATTTGCTGCATTAAGTTACTTCCGGAATCAAAAAAATCGTTATGCTTATATGCTTGAAGGAGTTGACCAAGACTGGATTTACAGCGACACACGCAGATATGTAACGTATTCAAAACTTGAACCTGGTGATTATACTTTCAAAGTGAAAGCATGCAACAGTGATGGTGTGTGGAATGATTCAGGAACGCTAATGCAAATTACTATTATTCCTCCATGGTGGCGTCAAACATGGTTTGTGATTTTATGCTTCATTGTTGGTGCTGCTGTTGTATACCTGATCGACAGGATGCAACGCAACCGCAAGAAACAAATGGAAGAAGTCAGGGCACGCATCAGCCGCGACCTGCATGATGATATGGGTTCTACCTTGCAGAGTATTTCAGTAATGAGTGAGGTTGCACGTATGAAATCAACTGCCAACACAACTGAATCGATTGCGATTATCGAAAAAATAGGCAGTGCTTCACGCGATATGGTGGAAAAAATGAATGATATTGTTTGGGCAGTGAATCCACAAAATGATAATTTCGAAAACATTATACTTCACATGCGTGCATTTGGAGGTGAGCTGCTGGCAGGAAAAGATATTGCATTGCATTTCAAATCGGATAGTGGTTTAAACAACATAAAGCTATCAATGGAACAGAGAAAATCATTTTTCCTGTTTTATAAAGAAGCATTGAACAATGCCTACAAATATTCCGATGCAAAAAATGTAAATGTTGAAATCTCCAAAACCAATCATACGTTAAAATTGGTTGTTGAAGATGATGGTGTCGGATTCAACATGAATGAAGACCGTTTAATAACCGGCGGCAACGGATTAAAAAACATGAACACAAGAGCCAAAGAACTGAATGGTAGCATTTCAATTACTTCAGAAACAGGGCAAGGAACTAAGGTAATATTGATAGTAAATTTGAAATAAATAAATGACAACTATGTCCCACTGTTACAAATGATGGTTCGCGGGGACGCGAACCATGGGCAAAAAAAATCACAAGATGTCCATGGTTCGCGTCCCCGCGAACCACTTACAAAGAACCATGGACAAAAAAGAATGATGGTTCGTGTTCCTCACGAACCATGGACAAAATGACAACGTGTCCGTGGATCGCGTCCCCGCGAACCACTTACAAATAACAAATTTCTGAAGATGTATTTTTTCACAGCAACAATCAATTCATGGAAATCACTTCTTAATGAAGACGCATTCAAATCCATCATATCAGATTCATTAAAATGGTTTCATGAAAATAAATGTGCGGCAATTAATGGTTTTGTAATCATGCCCAATCACATTCACCTTTTATGGCAGCCGCTTTCTCCTGAATCATCTCAACTTTTAACGGTAGAGGATTTCCATAGCATCGAATCAAAAAACGAAAGAGATTTTTTGAGTTTTACAGGACATCAATTTAAGAAAAAAATTAAGGAAAGCAATCATGAACTTTTAAACGAATATCGTTCAACACAGAATAATAAAGAATATCACTTTTGGGAAAGGAGAAGCAGAACTATTGAAGTTGAAAGCAGGAAAATAGCAGAGCAAAAACTTGATTATATTCATTTCAATCCTTGTCAGCCGAAATGGAATTTATGTACCAAACCTTCAGATTACAAATTTTCAAGTGCCCGGTTTTATGAAACTAATATTGATGACTTTGGTTGGTTAACTCATTATTATGAATTTACTTGATATGTTGATGGATTGCCAGGATGGTTCGCGGGGACGCGAACCATGGACAGAATCACAACATGTCCATGGTTCGCGTCCCCGCGAACCACTTACTAAGAGCCATGGACAGAAGAAAAATAATCAGATGGTTCGCGGGGACGCGAACCATGGACAAAGGATTTACTTGATGTGTTGATGGATTGCAAGTTGTGAATTCTGGACGCAAATCACAACATGTCCATGGTTCGCGTCCCCGCGAACCACTTACAAAGAGCCGTGGACAGAAGAAAAATAATCAGATGGCTCGCGGGGACGCGAACCATGGACAAATCAGGGGACGTACTATGTCCCAGGTTCGCGTCCCCGCGAACCTGATACAAGGACTCAATTTTAAATAAAAAAAAGACTACCCGAATCAGGTAGTCACTTCTCAAAACCAGGCATTACTTTTACACCCAATGAATATGAATATTAAAGTCGCCATTTTTGAAGATAATAAACTGTTGCGTGAAAGCTTGCTTCAGTTGATAAACGGTAGTGAGGGTTTTATTTGCTCCGGTGCATTTGCTGATTGCACTGACTTGTTGCGAAAAGTTGATTCTGCCGACCCCGATGTAATCCTCATGGATATTGACCTTCCGGGTGGAATGAACGGCATTGAAGCAGTAGGAATAATCAATCAATCGCACCCGGGAATTATGATCATCATGCAAACGGTTTTCAATGACAATGAAAGAATATTTCAGTCTATTTCTGCCGGTGCATCAGGTTATCTGTAAAAAACACTTCGCCTTCGCGCATACTTGAATCGATACGCGAAGCAGCAACAGGCGGAGCACCCATGACTCCCAGCATTGCTCATAAAATTCTGGAAGTTTTTCGAACTAAAAAGCCGGCGTTGCCATCCAATGACCAATCACAACTCAACGACAGACAGCAGGAAATTCTTGATTGTATTTTTAATGGTATGAGTTATAAGCTCATTGCCGAAAAACTTTTCATCTCTGTTGACACCGTTCGCTACCATGTAAAAAACATTTATGAAATCCTGCATGTGCATTCGCGTGATGAACTGATTTCAAGAGGCAAAGGGAAATCTCTTTTGAGTTTTTAAGAACTTGATTAAATTTTCAGCATTGGCATTCTGTTAAGGGTGCGATCCCCCCGCGGTCATATGTTTATGCCGAAGACATCCTTTTTGATAGCTAATATCCTCATATTTAAGCTTTATACTTTAGGACAATCTGATAAATCCGAAGCACTTGTACTGCTTGTACTGAGCCTGTCGAAGCAAGCTTGCCGAAGCAAAACTACCCATTTCAGGTAGTGGGACCTGCTGCAATAGATTCTACTTTTAACTCCATAATTTAATGATTTAGGTAACTAAACGGTGAAGCCGGAAACCTTCCACATAGCCCAATGAAGTATAGTGATTAAAGAATGATTGTACCTAGCAAGTGGTTCGCGGGGACGCGAACCATGGACAAAGTGATGAAAGAATGATCAACAAATGGTTCGCGGGGACGCGAACCATGGACAGAAGTATAGTGATTAAAGAATGATTGTACCTAGCAAATGGTTCGCGGGGACGCGATCCACGGACAAAGTGATGAAAGAATGATCAACAAATGGTTCGCGGGGACGCGAACCATGGACAGAAAAATAAAATAAATTCAAACTTTAAAAATTTAAAATGAAAAACTACTACAAAAAGATTTGGGCTTCATCTTTACAGCAATGCTATTTTCAGCAAGTGCAAATGCTCAGATAATGTACACCGATATCGCGCCTGATTTAAAGCTACACCATTACAAATTTGTCATCACAAACCTACAACCTCGACCTTGACGGAGATGGTACAACCGACTTTGTGATTCGGGCAGCGCGAGCAAATTTCACCCCACTAAGTTTAACATTAAGCTACGTAGGTGTAACTCCACAGGAAGCAGTGCCGTTGTTACCACAACGTCCAATACAGTTAAAAGTTTTTCTTGGTGATTCAATAAGCTCAAGCCAGGCATGGCATGATAGCACATTGCAATACTTAAAAAGGTATCAACAGTCAGGTTCTAGCACTCCTACAAACACCGGGGAATGGGATAGTGTAGTAGATGGCTATGTTGGTTTGCAGTTAATAAACGGAAGTCAAATTTATTATGGTTGGGTGGAGAATGGATGTAACTGTAAGTATGTCATCTGCATCAATGACTATTAAAGACTATGCATACAACACCATTCCCAACCAACTCATCCTTGCCGGACAAACAGTTGCCACAGGAATAAATGAAAATTCTTTTGCTTCATCAATAAATATTTTTCCTAATCCCGCTACCGATAAACTCACTATCGCTTTAGGAAGCAACAACGAAAAAGTTGAAGTAACCATCGCTGACATTACCGGAAAAGTAATTTACTCAACAACGGCAAGTAATCCCGATAGCTATCGGGACGAAAAGATAGAAGTAAACACTCAAGATTTTGCAGAAGGAATTTATGTTGTGCAAATTCAATCAGTAGATTTTACGGCAACAAAAAAACTTATCGTTAATAAATAAATTCTAAAATAAAATGAAAACAAAACTATTTATCCGACGACTCTTTGCATTTATTTTCTCTCTCTGCACGCTGTTACCAGCCATTTCCTCCGCTCAGGTTATTGCAGCCGGACAAGAACATTCTCTCTCTGTTTGCTCAGTAGCACAGCACGAAGTTGGGGACTAACTCAAGCTGGGCAACTGCTCAACACCACCACATATCAACAAAATTCCCGTGCAGGTGAACACCGTAACAGGCATTATAGCTGTGGCAGCGGATGGCCATCATTCCATTTTTCTGAAGAATAATGGAACAGTTTGGGGTTGCGGACAAAATGGGTCGGGAGATATTGGTGATGGCACTACCACAGACAGATTCTCCCCCGTGCAGGTGCCTTCGCTCACAGGTATTACCAAAGTGGAATGCGGACTTTTTCACTCCCTTTTCCTTAAGAATGACAGCACCGTTTGGGCTTGTGGAAAGAATGCGTTTGGGACACTTGGTAACGGTGTTTATTCCGGTAGCCCTAACCCAACTCCGTCACAGGTTTTGCTCACAGGTGTTATAGATATTTCAGGCGGAGGCGAACATTCTCTTTTTCTGAAGAATGACAGCACAGTTTGGTCTTGCGGAAACAATCAGTTTGGGCAACTTGGTATTGGCACTTCTGACGGTAATGCTCACCCGAATCCCGCGCAGGTGAACTTGCTCACAGCCGTTACCGCTGTGGTATGCGGATATGGTCATTCCTTTTTTTGAAGAATGACAGCACGGTTTGGGCTTGCGGAAGCAATGGCTCAGGGCAACTTGGTGATGGCACCAATACTGGTAAAACCTCTCCCGTTCAGGTGAACTCGCTCACAGGTATTGTCGCAGTGGCAGCCGCCGCTTCCCATTCCCTTTTTCTCAAGAATGACGGTACGGTTTGGGCTTGCGGAAGTAATGGATGGGGGCAGCTTGGTGATGGCACCACTACTAATAGAAACACTCCTGTGCAGGTGAGCGGACTAACAGGCATTACCGCAGTTGCAGCAGGAGATTTTGGGCATTCTCTTTTTCTTAAGAATGACGGAACGGTTTGGGCTTGCGGAAGAAATGTGTCAGGACAACTTGGTATTGGTGCTGCTGACATTATTCAGCACCCGATTCCCATGCAGGTTACAAGTCTTTGCACCGCTCTTGGCTTAACGGAACAGCAGCAAGAAAATGGTTTTCAGATTTATCCTAACCCAACCACAGGTCAATTCACCATCGCTTTAGGAAGCATCAACAAAAAGTTGAAGTAACCATCGCTGACATTACAGGAAAAGTAATTTACTCAACAACGGCAAGTGATATGCAAAAGCTAGAAGTTAATACAACTGATTTTGCAAAGGGAATTTATGTTGTTAAAATTCAAACAGCAGATTTTATGGCAACAAAAACTTGTAGTTGAAAAATAAATTTAAATTAACAATTAAAAAATAAATCAAATGAATATAAATCTACTGAAAAAATCTCTCAACTTTCATCGTTACAATGCTATTTTCCCACAACTGCAAATGCACAAATTGTTTACACGGATGTAATTCCGGATTCAACAATGAACTGTATAGGTAACGGCCTTTCTTGCACTAAGAACTATAATCTTGACCTGAATAATGACACGAATAATGATTTCATTTTAACAGCATTTCGCGTTGCTCCTCTCCAAATTGGTTTAGATAAATACAGCAATGTAACTGCCAGTCCATTAAATGGCAATGCTGTAAAGATACTGGTTAATTCCATTAATGTTTCAATTCCTTTACAATTTAATACTGTAATTGACAGCAACTTGTTATTAAACCAATCCTGGCAAACATCGGGATCACAAAGTTTGAAAAATGGTATTTACGGTGGAAGTTCTTCTGATACAGTTTGGGGGCTATGGGATAGTTTAGCAGATTATTATTTAGGATTAAGAATATTGCAATCAGGACAAACATACTATGGTTGGGTGGAGATTGCGCGTTGATGTAACACTTTATTATGCCTCTGTTATTATAAGAGATTATGCTTACAACTCCAATCCAGACCAACCCATCCTTGCCGGACAAACAACTGCCACAGGAATAATTGAAAACTCTTTTGCTTCATCAATAAATCTTTTCCCCAATCCAGCCACAAATCATCTCACTATCACTTTACCTAACGCAAACAAGAAAGTTGAAATAACTATCACCGATATTACTAAAAAAATAATTTACTCAACAACAGTAAGTGAAACACAAAAGATAGAAGTGAACACGCAAGATTTTGCAGATGGAATTTATGTGGTGAAAATTCAAACAGCAGATTTTATTGCAACGAAAAAACTTGTTTTTAAAAATTAAATTTAAGACACTCTTAAAAAAATAGCAAAATGAAAAAACATTTACTCACACTCATTTGCATCATGAGTATAAACATAGCTAATGCGCAATGGACAACCGCCAATCTCTCTGTAGCAAGAAGTGGTTTAAGTGCTACCACAGTTGGCACCAAAGCTTTTTTTGCAGGAGGAGAGCTTAATGGCGTTAATTCCTCTTTAGTTGATATTTATGACAACAGCGGGTCTCTGGTCAACCACCAACTCTCTGCAGCAAGGAGTGGTTTATGCTACCGCAGTCGGCACCAAAGCTTTTTTTTGCAGGAGGGTATGATGCTGGTCCTCTACTTAATTATTTTTCTGTAGTTGATATTTATGGACAACAGCACCGGTCCCTGGACAACCGCTAACTTCTGTGCAAGAAGTGGTATAGGTGCTACTGCAGTCGGTACCAAAGTATTTTTGTGGGTGGGGTTGTGCTTTGGTGTTTATTCTTCTGTAGTTGATATTTATGACAACAGCACGGTCTCGGACAACTGCCAATCTCTCTCAATCAAGAGTTGGTTTGGTGCTACCGAGGCGGCACCAAAGTTTTTTTGCCGGAGGACAGTCGCTTAATGGTTTTAATTATTCTGTTGTTGATATTTATGACGACAGCACGGTCTCTGGACAACCGCCAACTCTGTAGCAAGAAGTGGTTTAAGTGCTACCACAGTCGGCACCAAAGCATTTTTTGCGGGCGGTGGGGCTGTAGTTGATATTTATGACAACAGCACGGGTCCTGGACAACCGCCAACTTCTCTGTAAGAGGGTGGTTTAAAAGTTACCGCAGTCGGTAACAAAGTTTTTTTGCGGGTGGTAGTGCTGGCAGGCGCGCATTGGTCCTATTATAATTTTTCTTTAGTTGATATTTATGACAACAGCACGGGTCTCTGGACAACCTCCAATCTCTGTAGCAAGAAGTGGATTAAGCGCTACCACAGTTGGCACTAAAGCTTTTTTTGCGGGTGGGGTTGGTAGTGGTTTTAATCCTTCTTCAGTTGTTGATATTTATGATAATATAAGTACAGATATTAATGAGATGAACAAAAATGAAGTGATAATAGTATTTCCTAATCCTGCCACCAACCATCTCACCATTGCTTTGGGAAGCAACAACAAGGTTGAAGTCGCCATAGCTGATATTACGAGGAAAAATAATTTACAAAACTGTAGCAACTAATTTTGAAAAAGTAGAAGTGGTACGAAAGATTTTCCAGCCCGGAATTTATGCTGTGCAAATTCAATCAGCAGATTTTATTGCAACGAAAAACTTGTCATTGAAAAAAAATTTAATTCATCCCGATAGCTATCGATTAAAAAGTTAATAAAATGAAAAAAATATCAACAACAATTATACTGCTGATTGCAGTAATGATGACAAACGTGCAAACCGCAAATGCACAATGGACAATAGCCAATCTTTCTGCACCAAGAACTTCTTTATGCTACCGCTGTTGGCACCAAAGTTTTTTTGCAGGAGGAGTTAATGTTTCACCCTTTAATCCTTATTCTGTAGTTGATATTTATGATAACGGCACCGGTCTTTGGACAACTGCGAATCTTTCCGTAGCTAGAAAGAATTTAAGTGCTACCGCTGTGGGCTCCAAAGCTTTTTTTGCAGGTGGTATTGGTACCAATTCTTCTTCTGTAGTTGATATTTACAACAACAGCACCGGTCTTTGGACAACTGCCAATCTATCTGCTGCAAGGAGTCATTTAAGTGCTACTGCTGTCGGCACCAAAGCTTTTTTTGCAGGAGGGGTGTTTTCAAATAATACTACTTCTTCTATAGTTGATATATGGAACAACAGCAACGGTGTCTGGACAACTGCAAAACTCTCTGTAGCAAGACGTAATTTAAGTGCTGCCACTCTTGACACTAAAGTTTTTTTGCAGGAGGCTGAAAGTAGTAGTTTTTTTCTTCAGTAGTTGATATTTACGACAACAGCACCGGTCTCTGGACAACCGCCAACCTCTCCATAGCAAGATATGATTTAAGTGCTGCCGCTGTCGGCACCAAGTTTTTTTGCCGGAGGATATACTGGAACTAATCCTACTTCTAGAGTTGATATTTATGACAACAGTACCGGTCTTTGGACAACAGCCAATCTCTCTGTAGCAAGACGCAATTTAAGTGCTACCACTGTCGGCACCAAAGTATTTTTTGCTGGAGGGGTGGATATAAATAATAATCCTTCTTCTGTAGTTAATATTTATGACAACAGCACCGGTCTCTGGACAACGGCCAATCTCGCTGTAGCAAGATGGGATTTAAGTGCTACCGCTGTTGGCTCCAAAGCTTTTTTTGCAGGAGGGCGTGATGGTACTATTTTTAATCCTGTAGTTGATATTTATGATAATATAAGTACAGGTATTAATGAGCTGAATAAAAATGAAGAGATTACAATATTTCCAAATCCTGCCAACAATCATTTCACCGTCTCTTTAGGAAGCACCAATAAAAAAGTTGAAGTAACCATCGCTGACAATACAGGAAAAGTATTTTACAATACCATTGCAACAGAAACGCAACATATAGAAGTAATCACGCAAGATTTTGGAGCCGGAATTTATATTGTACAAATTCAAACAGCAGATTTTATCGCAACGAAAAAAACTTCAGAAGAAAAATAAATTTAAATCAACAATTAAAAAATAAGTCAAATGAATATAAATCTACTAAAAAAGCTCTCAATTTTCATCGTTACTGCAATGTTGTTTTCGGCAAGTGCAAATGCACAGATTGTTTATACGGATGTAATTCCGGATTCTAAAATGCTGGATAATTTTCCTATTGGACTAAATACAAAAAACTATAATCTTGATTTAGATAATAACGTGAATGATGCTTTCATTTTAACAGCCTATTACGGCCCATCTATTTTGGGGAACTCCAGCATGGTATATGCCAGTCCATTAAACGGCAACGCTCTAAAAAGATACTTTGACTACCGTTAATGTTCCATTCCTTTACAATTAAATGCCGTAATTGACAGTAACCTGTTATTACAACAATCCTGGCAAACATCGGGAAATCATACTTTGAGAGAATCGGTGGTATAGGGCCTGTCGGGCTATGGAATAATTTATCAGATTATTATTTAGGATTAAAGTATTACTATCTGGACAAACTCACTATGGTTGGGTGAGATTACGTGTTGATGTAACACCGTCTTATGCATCTCTAATTGTAAAAGATTACGCATACAACACCGTTCCTAACCAGCCATCCTTGCCGGACAAACAACCGCCACAGGAATAATTGAAAATTCTTTTGCTTCATCAATAAATATTTTTCCTAATCCTACCAAAGATAAACTCACCATCTCTTTAAAAAGCATCAACCAAAAAGTTGAAGTCACCATCACTGATATTACAGGAAAAGTAATTTACAAAACTGTAGCACTAATCGATCGCTGGCTGGGAGGAAAAGATAGAAGTGAATACGAATGATTTTGCAGTGGAATTTATGTTGTGCAAATTCATGCAACAGATTTTATCGAAACTAAAAAACTTTTCGTAGAAAAAATAATTTTAGGTCAAACTTTAAAAAATTAACAAAATGAAAAAACATTTACTCACACTCATTTGCATCGTGAGTATAAACCTGGCTAATGCACAAATTGTAAACATCCCTGATGCTGCATTTAAAGCAGCACTTGTAAATAATCCTTCAATAAACACCAACGGAGATGGCGAAATACAAGTTACCGAAGCATCAGCTTTCAATGGGTATATGAATGTTTCAAGTGCAGGTATAGCTGATTTAACCGGCATTGAAGCGTTTACGGCTCTTGATTCTTTGGACATTGACTCGAATTTTATATCGAACATGGATATTTCTGCCAATACAGGCTCTTACTTATTTGGATTGTGTTGGCAATCAATTAACGAGTTTGGATGTTTCCGCCAATACGGCACTTACTTCTTTTAATTGTTCCGGTAATTCAATAACAAGTATAGATGTTTCTGCTAATACAGCACTTACTACTTTAAATTGTTCCGTTAATTCAATATAAGTTTAGACGTTTCTGCAAATCCTGCACTTACTTATTTAGATTGTGGCGGTAATCCAATAACAAGTTTAGATGTTTCTGCTAATACAGCACTTACATATTTATCTTGCAATTTTAATTCCGTAAATAGTATAGATGTTTCTGCTAATACAGCACTTAATTATTTATCCTGCATTGGTAATTCATTAACGAGTTTAGGTGTTTCTGCTAATACAGCACTTACTTATTTAGATTGTGGCGGAAATCCATTAACGGGTTTAAATGTATCCGCTAATACAGCACTTGTTACTTTATTTTGTAGTTTTTGTACTTTAAGGAGTTTAGATGTCTCCGCTAATACGGCTCTTACTTATTTGAATTGCGAGGTCAATCAATTAACGAGTTTGGATTTATCCGCCAATACAGCTCTTATTTATTTGAACTGTAACTATAATCAACTAACGAGTTTGAATGTTTCCGCCAATACGGCTCTTACAACGTTGTACTGTGGGAGCAATCAATTAACGAGTTTGGATGTATCCGTTGATACGGCTCTTACTCAGTTGATCTGTGTGTCAAATCAATTAACGAGTTTAAATATATCCACCAATACGGCTCTTACATATTTAGGCTGTTTCGAAAATAAATTAACAAGTTTGGATGTTTCCGCCAATACTGCTATTACTTATTTAGACTGTTCCTATAATTTTTTAGCAAGTTTGGATGTTTCTACCCATACTGCGCTTACTGCATTGTACTGCTCATATAATTCATTGACGAGTTTAAATATACAAAACGGGAATAATGCTAATTTATTTTTAGATGCTACCCATAACCCTGCCCTTACCTGCATACAAGTTGATAATGTTGCCAATGCAAATAGTTATACCGGAGTTACTTTTTTTAAAGATGCTACTGCTAGCTACAGTGCCAATTGTGGCGCATTGTCTGTGCCTGATATTGGCA
>JADKJB010000032.1 GCA_016722525.1 Bacteroidota bacterium | reverse complement strand
TTTGCACCGGTGCTACAAGTTCCTTGGCAACAAAAATAGTGGTGGAGCAATATGGCAATACGTGCATTTCCAGTTCTTTTTCAGGAACAGCTTCGTTTGGTAATTTTCAACTCACTACCACCAACCCATCCGATATGTTCCTCAAGTCAGATACGATTCCGCAGGAAACCGCCTGGGAGTGAAATAAAACTTCGGGCATGCCAGTGGAAATTGTCTGGCAAACTGACAGTACCTAGATGTGGATGGTTGTGTGGAAACATTTAAATAATACCACGTTACCATTGGTTCCAACACTTTACTCAAGCTATGGCGGCAGAGATGTGTTCCTACTAAATCCTGGGATGCCATCACCGGCCTCGAAGATCCTGAACGTATCATTTTCCAAAACCAACCCATCACCTACGCCAACCCCAATGCCGGTAAATGTAATATCACAGTTCCTAAACACTTCCTAGAACGAGTCCGCTCGAATTAATCTATGGTTCCGGGATAATTCAGGAAGAACAGTTCAAAGAAAATTCTTGGAAATGAACGATGGAACTATCAAAGCCCAATTTAGATATCATGGGAAGGGGCAGTGTTTATAGTATTACTCTGGGGAATGGGAAGAGGTGTTTTCTGGTAAAGATGGTTACGAATGATACCATATTGTTTAAAAAAGCATAATAATCATCGAACGCTTGACCTACTGCTTAGAAGGCAGTTGCTCTATCCAGCTGAGCTACGGAACCATTGGGTGATTTGTACACTACAAAATGCTGGTATCTTATTGTCGGGGTGGCCAGATTCGAACTGACGACCTCCTGCTCCCAAAGCAGGCGCGATACCGGACTACGCTACACCCGGAATTAATTTCTCAATCGTTATTGAGCTTTACTATTTCAATCCTCCCTCTCCATTCAAATTTTGCTAAAATTCGAGCTTTGAATCCTTGCGGTGAGGGAGGATTCGAACCCTCGGTACAGTTACCCGTACGACAGTTTAGCAAACTGTTCCTTTCGGCCACTCAGGCACCTCACCTGAACTAAGGGCGGCAAAGGTATGCATTTGATTATTGTAATCAAACATCAATTTGATATTTTTTTTAAGTCCTCGTTTGCAGCCTTTTCAGAGTTTTTGATGGTCTATTAGCTATATTTGCGTAACAACTGAAACGAAAAAATTATGAAACTACCCGGAAATTCCTGGTTTTACCTTTGGTTAGCCTCTTTCTCCGTTAATACTTCGTGTACCACCAAGAATAAGAATAATTCTGATAGTGATGTCATAGGTATCTCTGATTCAATAAATTACTTGAAAATAGCCGATGCTACTCAGTTTTTACCTGATTGGTCTAAGGAAAATATACTTGTATACCATACTATCGCTGAACCTGATCTGCTCCACCCCACAAATGGAACCTCTTCGATGCGGACAGATATTTTCCAATTTACTCAAATGTTCCTTATTCGGCTCGATTTTCAAACCCTGCAGATCGCCCCGGGTTTGTTAAAAGCTATGCCTATTTTGAGTCCTGATGGACTCAGTTACGACTGTGAACTCCGTGATGAACCTAGATGGGATGATGGAAGTAAGCTTACTTCAAATGATGTTGTTTTTACTGTAAAAGCCAGTAAATGTCAGTTAACCGATAACCCGCATGCGAAGTCTTATTGGGATAACCTGAAAGAAATTATAGTAGACGCTTCCAATCCGAAAAAATTTAAGGTGGTGATGAAAACTCCTTACATGCACAATCTTATTTTCTGGGCAGACTGGCCAATTATGCAAGCCACCTTTTATGACAAAAATAAGAGCCTTGAGAAATTTTCTTTCTCCCAATTTAATGATTCCGCATTTAAAGCCGATCAATCACCTGAACTTGTGGAATGGGCAAACGAATTCAACAGTTCAAAATTCTCCAGAGAACTAAACTTCCTTACCGGAATTGGAATGTATAAAGTTGAAGGTTGGGATCCTGGGC
This sequence comes from Bacteroidota bacterium, assembly GCA_016722525.1. Taxonomy (GTDB): domain Bacteria; phylum Bacteroidota; class Bacteroidia; order AKYH767-A; family OLB10; genus JADKJB01. The sequence continues at coordinate 307,432 of JADKJB010000032.1, read as the reverse complement.
AAAGTGTTACGCTGGAGCGTAAAAAAAATCACTGGTCCATAGCATCTTCATCAATTTATGAAACTTCCTTTCCAGACAAAATTATTTACCGCATCAATAAAGATCCAAACGCTCAGGCTTTGGATTTTAAAGCTCAAGTACTGGATGGCAGTAACCTGCTCGCAACAAAAACACTTCTTGAGTTGCAAACCGACAGTAATTTCAACAGAAACTATAATTCCAGATTTACCGATTCATTCAATTACACTTACATTGGAATGAACATGCGCCCTGATGGTGTATTGCATAAGAAGTTTTTTACAGATAAAAAAGTGCGTCGGGCTATGGCTTTGCTTACACCCGTTGATGACTTGAATAAGGTAATCAATAAAGGCAAGAACAAGAGGATGGTCGGGACCGGTTTCGATGTTAAAGAAAGATTTCGATAACGCCCTTAAACCTATTCCCTACGATCCGGAACAAGGAAAAAAATTGCTTGCGGATGCGGGTTGGACAGATACGGATAATGACAATATTCTTGATAAAATGGAAGATGGTCAAAACTGAAATTTGAATTTTCTTTGAATTACATGACCAACACCCCTGACTGGAAAGATTACGCCACCATGCTTGCCGAATCCTATGGTAAAGCAGGAATTAAAGTTAATTTGAATCCTCTTGATTTTTCTGTTTTTGTTGCTAATGCTAAAAAGCATGATTTTGACATGATGATTGCAGTGTGGGGACAAACAGCAATGCCCGAAGATTTCACACAGTTGTGGCACACTACTTCCTGGCTCAATGAGGGATCCAATTATCCCGGCTTTGGCAATGCAGCAAGCGATGCACTTATTGATTCAATTAAGGTAATTATGGATCCTGAAAAACGGTCGCCACTAGTAAAACGCTTTCAAAACATTGTATACGAAGAGCAACCTATGATTTTTCTTTTTTCCAGCTTGCGAAGAAATGTGATTCATAAACGTTTTGGGAATGTTGAAATGTACTTTGAACGACCCGGTATTTTATTAAACAATCTCAGACTTGTTTCAATAGATTCACCGAATCCTTAATGTAAAAATTGGTTATGCTATTGTACCTGGCCAGGCGGTTACTTTTGTTTATTCCAACCCTGGTTGTAATTTCATTACTTGCATTTATTATCAGCAGAAATGCACCGGGCGATCCTGTTGAAAGAATGATTTCAGTAGCTACCGGTGAAGGGATGTCAACACAAAACTTTTCTGAAAACACTCAGCGCGATTACTGGAGAACAAAACTGGGTCTTGACTTACCCGTGTTTTATTTTGCGATAAAACCTTTAAGTGAACCCTCATGGATTTATACCATCACAGATAAAGGAGAAAAAGAATCTGTTCAAAGGTTATCACAGATTACCGGAAACAATACCACTACCAGTCATTTTCATAAAGCCAGAATGCAACTGATCCATACAGGGGAATCATTGTTAAAAACAATATCAGATTCTGTAAAGGCCCTCCTGTTTGAGTTAAATGGACTCAAATATGCTTCGTCGGCTGCAGAAATTGAATTTAGAATACAACGAATTAATGAACTGGCGAAATAGCTCTCACAACTGATACTAATTTCAAGGTTGGCTACTATCGTACTATTGTTGCCTACAATTCATGGCTTGAACACCCAAAATTTATAAAAACTTCATTCCTACTTTTATTTATATCCATACAACCAATACCATCGTTGGCTTTTGGTGATGGAAATTGGATTACAGGCAAAGGTGCTATTCATTCAAAGGGAGTGGTGCGGGTGATTTCGGTATTTCCTATCAAACACGACAACCAGTTTCAGAAGTTATTGTACAAAAGGCCGGATGGTCTATGTTTTTGCTTTGTTTTCAGTATTAATTGCCTATGCGGTAAGCATACCATTAGGGGTTTGGGCGGGTGCAAAAAAACTCAGCTTTCGATCGGGGATCATCCTTAATTTTATTTATTCTGTACTCACTTCCCTCCTTCTGGGTGGCAACATTATTACTGATGACTTTTGCCAATCCGGATGCACTATTTCTCTTTCCGGCATCAGGCATTAAACCTGTAATGGGATACCCGGATGATGCTTCGCTGTTTCAAAAGTTATACTTGTCTCTTCCTTATCTCATTCTTCCTTTAATCTGCTACACCTACAGTTCATTTGCATTTCTATCAAGAGCCATGAGAGTTGCAGTTCTTGAAAACATGAGTGAAGAATATATTCGTACAGCTATGGCTAAAGGATTACCATTTAAAACAGTAGTTTTCAGACATGCTTTTCGCAATTCGCTATTGCCTTTAATCACCATGTTTGCAAATATTTTTCCTTTTGCTTTGGGAGGTTCAGTTATTCTGGAAACTATATTTACAATTCCCGGAATGGGCTACGAGACTGTACAATCTATCCAGAACCAAAATTACCCTATGATAGTAGCCATTTTTACTATTACCGGACTTCTTACTATGACAGGATACCTTATTTCAGATATTCTATACGCATTGGCCGATCCACGCATAACTTTTACGAAAAACCGTAATTAATGATGCCCAAGCCAATTGAAAGAATGCCCTATAGCACATGGCAAATTCTAAAAAGAAAAAGGATTGTAAGATTTTCATTGGGCTTCATCCTTACACTGGCAATAATTGCATTGCTTGCTCCCATAATTGCGAATGACAGACCACTTTTTTTTTCTTATAAAGGCCACGTTTTCTTTCCGGTTTTAACTGATAACACTTTCGTGGATATTAAAACCAGTTCAAATGAGCGGATTGTATTCACTGACCCAAATTTGAAAAACTTAACAGGAGCAACAGTGATTATGCCCTTAGTGCCCTATGCACCTAATAAATCCGATCTCGAAAACTCAGATTATACGGGACCTTTCGACGAACAAAGTAAAAGTGACAGTGCTGGTCAAATCATAAGTTTGAATGGATGGGAAAGACATTTACTTGGAACGGGTAAAAGAGGAGAAGATTTGTTTTCAGGTCTGATTCATGGAACAAGAGTATCACTTACTGTTGGAGTATTTTCAATGACTATTGCCGGATTGATAGGATTATTCCTTGGGTCTTTAGCGGGTTTCTTTGGAGATCATCAACTAAAAATTAACAGAGGGAAAATAGCTCTGCTAATAGTTGGATTGATTCCTGCATGGTTTTATGCTTTTGAGATGCGTTTATTTCATCTGGCAGATGCTTTGAAAGCATCTGCTTTTACTTTTATATTTCAATTCTCAATTTCAATACTGATTTTTTTTCAATCTTAATTGCAATACTCCAATTGAGCCGATTACTCAATTTTAACTCCTTTTTTCGAAAAGAACTTTTTCTTCCTGTCGATTCAATAATTTCAAGGCTCATCGAAATTCTCACCTCACTCCCCCGACTGATACTAATTATTTCAATTGCATCCATTTCAAAGCCTTCTATAATCAACCTGATTTTTGTTATTGGATTCACATCCTGGACAGAAATAGCCCGGTTTACACGTGCAGAAATGCTTCGAATCAGAAATCTTGAATATATTCAATCGGTCACCTCCATGGGTTTTTCAACAATGAGAATTGTATTTTTGCATGCCTTGCCAAATGCCATTGCCCCGGCATTGATAGCTATATCCTTTGGAATTGCATCGGCTATTTTAATAGAATCGGGACTTTCTTTTTTAGGTATTGGTGTTCCTCAGGATATAGTCACCTGGGGTTCCTTTTAGCTGCTGGCAAAGAAAACTTCTCGGCTTGGTGGTTGGTGGTATTTCCCGGAATGGCTATTTTTATAACGGTAACTGCTTATAACCTTATTGGGGAAGCGTTAAGGGATGCCATGGACCCAAGTTGAGAAAATAGCATTTCATCAAGGATGGTTTCATTCTTAAACCATCCTCATATGAGCTAAAGAAATCTTCAGTTTCAATCCATCACAATCAATTTCTGATAATAATATCCCGATGGGGTCTTCAATCGGATTGTGTAAATACCAGCGGCAATATTACCAATATCAATCTGCTTTTCTTTTCCCTGGGTTATATCAACAAATTTCAGGAAAACTTCCTGGCCTTTCATATCAATAACAGCAAATGATCCATATTTTATTGCGGCACCATTCCATTTGATATTTAATTTTCGTGAGAAAACCGGATTAGGAAAAATGCTGAAGTTCTGATCTAAACTTGAGGCTAATTCATTTACACCAGTTGTGCTGTCAACTACAATAAACTGGCCCATCATTCCATCATCTTCATGAGTTAACATGTGACAATGGTACATATATGGAAATACCGGATCTGCATAATCTTCAAATTTTGCAATAAATCTCACCGTACCCATTTGTGGCGGAACCAAAACCACGTCCTTTCTCCCACTCATTCCGGGAGAAGGCGGAACGCCATTGATATCCAATATGTAAAAATGAACATCATGCATATGGAAAGGATGTGAAATTCTCGACTGGTTCGTGAGCTGCCATATTTCGGTATCATTGAGTTTTACGGTATCATTAATCATCATCATGTCAAAACTCATCATATTAATCACAAAAGGACCTATGAGACTGCTAGTAGGTCCCATCACCAAAGGCGAGAACATAAAATCCCTTGTCTTATTAGCTGAAGAAGCAGGTATTGGCTGAACATTGGCAAGTGCGGCAGGAATTGCAGAAATTGCGCCGGGAGTTTGCGCAATCACATTTATTTGAAGCAAATTAAAATTAGATCCGTTTAAAGGATTTGATGTATATCCTGTGATGATATTCGGACCCATTGCCTGAGTATTTGTTGCACCATAAATTCCTGAGGCGATTTGAGATGCATAACTCATCAGATAAATTGTTTGCCCATTTAATGCAGAAAGATCAACCAGTATTTCGGCTCTTTCACCGGGTACAAGCATCAACCTGTTCAATGAAACCGGAGCACTAAGTAATCCTCCGTCCGAACCAATCTGATAAAAATTCTGATTATTGGAAAAACCAAAATTAATAGCTCTCTCTGTAGCAGCATTTAATAATCGAAGTCTGATGACTTGTGCAGGCAAACCAACATATGCATTAAGAGTACCATTTACCAAAACTGCTGTATCCAATGCTGACACAACTTCAAATTGTTTGGCTGCATTGAACGCTCTTGTTTGAACTACCAGCGGAATATCATCTATACCATAGGTTCTTGGCAAGGCAAGGGAATCCTCTTCGTTATCTCTTACATAAATCAATCCTGCAACTCCTTTGGTGACATGTTCTGCTGTTTTCATGTGAAGATGGGGATGGTACCAGTACAAAGCTGCCTTGTCTTTGATTTGAAAAGATGGAGACCATGTTGTACCGGGCAAAATTGTAATATGTGGTCCGCCATCGGCCTGGGCAGGAACATGCAAACCATGCCAATGCAAGGTGGTGGTATCGGAAATGCTGTTGGTTACATTCATAGTTACGAAATCGCCATTACGAACCATCAGAGTAGGTCCAAGGTAATCACCGTTTACACCCAAGGTGTTAGTGGTAAATCCCGGATAAAAACCCCTCGTTCCGGCAGCAATATTCAGATTAAATACCGGTCCGTTTAAAGTATCAGGGATTAATAACAAATTTTGAGCTTTTGCTAGTGTTCCGGTTAACAGCAATAAAATGAGGAAACGTGTTTTCATGCAATTTACATTTAGCGAGTAAAGGTAATTACGCTGGTTTGAAACGAATGTGATAAAAATCACACATATAGTGTAAATCTGAAGCAATGAATGTAATTTGTATCAAAAAATACCTTCACTAATTTCATAAAAATATGGAAAACAGTCACAAAAAGCCCATCAGTAAATTATCGTAAAAGTTGCCCAAACAGACAAGTTCAATCAAAAAATGTCATTCAGTCATTTTTTCTAATTTATGAGATAAGAAATTATCCAATTATCCTAATCAGCTGATCAGGCTTTCGGATATTCTACTCTCACATGATAAATACTCATCAGCATTTTCTTAAAAATTTTCTTTGCGGATGAAATATCTTTAAAAGTTATATCACAATTAATAAACTGTTGTTGTTCAATTTGCCTGTCAATTATTGAATCAACGAGCTTATTGATTGATTCAAAATTAGGATTACTCAGACTTCTAGAAGATGCTTCAACAGAATCGGCCATCATCAATACAGCGGTTTCTTTAGAGAAAGGAAGTGGTCCGGGATAGCGGAAATCATCTTCATCAACAATTTGTTCAGGATAATTTTTTAGAAACGATTGATAAAAATACTGGACCATAGTAGTGCCATGGTGTGTTCTTATAAAATCAATAATCAAATCGGGCAACTTATTTTTACGGGCTTTCTCAATACCTTTAATCACATGACCAATTATGATTGATGCACTCTCTTCAAACGAAAGTTCATCATGAGGATTTACGCCTGTTGTTTGATTTTCGATAAAATACATTGGCATCTCCATCTTCCCAACATCATGGTATAAAGCTCCAACCCGGATGAGCAGTGAATTACCACCAATTTTAAAAATTGCAGCTTCGGCCAGGTTAGCTACTTGCATGGAATGTTGAAATGTTCCAGGAGCTTTAATAGAAAGTTCACGCAATAAAGGTGAATTAGTGTCCGATAATTCCATGAGTGAAACATCGGAAGTTAATCCGAAAAGCTTTTCAAAGATATAAATCAACGGATAAGACACTAAGGTGAGAAGTACATTTCCGATCAGCCAAATCAGGTTAGTTTGATTCACTTCAGATATACTCCCTTCATGAATCACAGAAAGAGCAATGTAACAGATTAAATAGGAAATAAATATCATTCCTGCTGAGATAAATAACTGGGCTCTTTTACGGAGATGTGTTACACTAAAAATTGTGACCATGCCGGCAATGATCTGCATAAAAACAAATTCATATCCATTGGGTGCAACGGAACCCAAAATTAAAACGGTTATAACATGCGTAAAAAGCGCTAATCGGGCATCAAAAAACACCCTCATCACAATTGGCAGAATGCACATTGGAACAACATAAGTGCTTAAAGCAGTCATTTTCATAACTCCGGTATACGCTCCAATCATCAGCACCATAAGTACAAAAATGAGTAATAGCTTCCGATTATCTGTAAAAATATCTTTCCGTAATACGCCGAGAAATATCAGTAAAACAGAGAGTGAAATAGCAATGATCAGTAATTGTCCCCAATAAATTTCACGGGTAGTTTGTTTATCGGGAACTGATGATTCAGTATTTTTTTCAAAGATTCAAGAACCAGAAATTTCTCTGAATTAACAACCTCTCCTCTGGAAATAATGGTTTCTCCTTTTCTTATCATCCCTCGAGTTGAAGAAATTTCGGTCAGCCTTTGAGAAATAATTGTTTCAGTTAATTTCTTATCATAAAAAATATTCGGAGATACGCTATTGCTCAATAGGTTTACAAGTCTCTCCGGTCCTACGTTTACAAAAGAAGATGCTCTTTTTCTGATATAGGCATATGCTGCTGATGGTTCATAAAAGTCACCAAGTCCTTTGTGCAATGCCAATTTTCCAATGATCAGTACCATTCGACCATTTGGGCCAGGTTGCTCCCTTTCCGATAAACGAATGATACCTTTACCGTAGACTTCATTGAGAATAATTTTTCCGGCATTAAAGAGTTCTGCTCTTTGTTCTAAGGATATGGAATCGTCATCAACCCTTTGTTTTAAAGCAGCGACAGCATTTGTCAAAACAATTGTGTCGAGTTGAAAATGAGGAAATATATTTTGTTTTACTGCTACAATTTCAGCATTTAAAGAGTCGGCATCCTTTAATACTGCAAAATCATAAGGGGAAATAAGTTCATCATTATTCCAGGCTTTTCCCTTTTGAAAATCAAATTTATATCTTACTTTGTGAGGCAAAAGTGCTGCAATAGCAATAACAGCAATCAGTATTATTACTGATTTAAGAATTACTTCGTGACTGTTGGATAAATAAATCAGGAATCTACGCATGAAATTTAAATCTTTTTCAAAAAGATACGGGCACTAAAGTAGCCTATGGTAATTGATTTTTCAAATTCTTTACCGTGAAAGTTCATAATTACATGCCGACACCAAGCATAAAACTAATATTGATATAAGTAAAAAAAATAAAAACAAGCCTGTAAGCCGGATTCTGTTCCCGACTTACGTCGGGATTCTATCATTTATCTGGGACAACCATCACTGATTGCCTCGAGCGGCCTACCCGCGGAATGGAGCGAGCAGCTCTTTCATAAATCACGAAGATTTATAAATCCGTATACATGGCCTTTCAACCCACAAGGTTTACCCATAAGACTGTCGCCAGCACTTATTGTGAGCTCTTACCTCACATTTTCACCCTTACCCTTAGCCAAACTCCAGAAAGCCATTCAAACAAGTTCCAATTTTATTGGTTTGCTAAATGATGCGATTCCTTGAGTTTAGCCAGTGGGCGGTATAGTTTTCTGTGGCACTATCTGTTCCCCGGCAATTACTTACCAAAGACCTTCCCGTTAGGAAGTGTGGCGCTCTATGTTGTCCGGACTTTCCTCCCCCTGTCACGAACAGAGAGCGATAGAACGGCTTGTTTTTATTTGAAACAAAGATACGCAAACTTTAGGGCTACTGCATAATGATGCGAATCTTCATTTGAACACTAAACTTATGCCTGAAGATTATATATTTGCATGGCACACAAAAATCAATAAAACATGAAAATAATTATAAACACAGCATTAGCACCAGCACCAATTGGACCTTACAGTCAGGCTGTGCTTGCCGACAACACCTTGTATGTATCCGGTCAAATTGCCTTAATACCGGAAAGCGGGAAAATGTCACAGGCTTCCATCACCGAGGAGGCTCATCAGGTTATGCAAAATATAAAGGCCATTTTAGAAGAAGCCGGTATGTCCTTTAGTAATGTTGTTAAGACTTCAATTTTTTTAAAGAACATCTCCAATTTTACGCTTGTTAATGAGGTTTATGGTTCCTATTTTTCAGGTGATTTTCCTGCCAGAGAGACAGTGGAAGTAGCACGTTTACCCAAAGAAGCTAACGTAGAAATTTCTGTAACAGCTGTAAAAAAATAAATTATTTTCTATTCACTATTTCAATTAGACGATCGGGATAATCGGTAATAATACCATCAACTCCTTTTCGAATAAGTGAGTGCATATCTTTTAAATTATTTACAGTCCATGGAATAACTTTGATATTTTTGTTGTGAAGCTCTTGAACATCCTTTTTCTTTAAAAGCTTGAAATAAGGGCTATAAACATCAGGCAAAAATCCCAGCTTTTCCATATTTTGTTCCACTCCTTTTGTATTCTCAACCAGCAACACCAGTTTCACTTTTTTTCCGAATTTTTTCAAGTGCTGTAATGTTCTAACATCAAAAGATTGAATGTAGGTTCTATCAGCTATTTTGGCAGAATCAACTACCTGGAAAAGTAAATCAGCAAATACTTCAGGAACTGGATGAAAAATGCCATCTCCTGAAGGGGTACATTTAGTTTCAATATTATAAAAAACAGGAGGTAAATTGTGTTTTAAAATATATGTTTCAACAGTGGAAATAACATCACTCAGCAAAGGTTTATGAGCTACAAGTTTTTGTTGACTGCTGAATCTGGGATGAAATTTAGAACCACAATCAAATGACATGGCTTCAGCGGCTGTCATTTGGTAGATGTTTAAAGTTTTTTCTTCCGATTCCTTGATCTCATTTCCTAATCTGTTTAAACAAATTTCGTGCGCCATAAAAGGATCATGTGAGACCAAAACCCTTTTATCGGACGTAATAACCACGTCCATCTCTAAGGTGGTTACGCCTAAATCCACTGCTTTCAAAAATGCCGGAATGGTGTTTTCAGGAAAAATCCCTCTGCAACCTCTGTGGCCTTGAATTTCGAATTGAGATTTCACGGGTAAACTTTGTGCTATTAAACCGATAAACAATAGGATAAAAGATGAATTTTTAGAAAGAGGCATGTGAATTTAACATTACTTCAAAATTTGATAATTTTATAAACAAATTCTAAACTTATAACACCTGCTATCAGGAATCTCAAAACTAAGAAAATCTTTTCCATTCAATAGTACTACAAAGAAGGGATTTTTCATAAAATATCAGTTTCATTATATCGTGATGTTAAATTGTAAAGTTAACCCAATACTCTATTCAAAATAATTACAGCATGTTTAATCCTAAATTATCTTTTGATCCATTGGTGCCGGAACTCAACTTGAGATGCAGTCAGTTCCAACTCTGATTCCAAGGAATATTTACAATAATATTGATTGGTATCTTTTTCCATTTTCAGAGAGCACAACTTGCGGTTAGAGAATAGCGTAAACTCTATTTTTTCATCACTGGAGAAGTTAACCAGATCCAACAAATTACTTTCAACTTTGGTTCCATTCACAGCAATAATTTCATCATCTTTCAAAAGCCCTGATTTATGAGCTGGTGAACCGGGAAAAACAGCAGAAACTACGTTACCCAAACCTTTAATATCGGTCCTGAATCCCAACAATTTTTCATGAGCAATTACAGCGGGGGTTTGAACAATTTTGATTCCTGCTAATGAAACAACTTCACCAATTAAGGAGATCAAAGAGGATGCTTTAAAAATATGTTCAGCAAAAAAAGTATCAAAACTTCTGCCACTCACGAATTCTGCAATTTCCTTATAATCGGTGCTCGTATATCCTTTTCCTTTCTTACCAAAATCAAAATAAAGCAGTTGCATCACCTGGTCAAGTGATTTTTTCGATTGTGTTGAAGAGCGGATCATAAAATCCAATAGCAAAGCAATCAAACATCCCTCATCATAAATGGATACTTTTCTTCCAGGAACTCCCGGAACGTATCCGTCAAGCCATGTATCAAAGGACGATTCTGTTACTGAATAGTTATAACGACCTGGATTATCCGCATGTTTTTGTAGTCTCACGGAAAATTCCGTAAGCATTTGCTGGAATGAGAAAAATCCTGAGCGACCTAAAAATAAATCTCCGTAATAAGTGGTCACTCCTTCATAAATAAAACCTGATTGAGAATAATTTTCCCGGGTGTAATTATAGGGTAACATTTCAATCGGGCGGATGGATTTTACATTCCAACAATGGAACAATTCATGAGAAGCCACTCCAATAAGGTCGTTATATAAATCAGGTTTCATGAAATTGTAACCGGGCCCAATAGCTAAAACAGTTGAATTCAGATGCTCAACCCCATGGTAAAATGGAAACGGAAGCACTTGAATCAAAAAATGAAAATCTTTGGCTGGAAACTCCTTCATAGTCTCCAGTTGGACCTTCGTGAATTCTTCGAAATCGCTTATGACTTTTGGCCAATCAGGATTACATATTCCCTGTATCCAAATATTAAATGTAACTCCATTTAAAACATAACTGGCATGATTCAAATTCGGAGAAGCTATGAAAGGAGAATCAACCAACTGTTCATAATTTTCAGCATACAAAACGTTTTTTTCTGATTGCTTAAGTCCTGATGCAATTTTCCAATCGTTAGGGATTTCAAGCACTACTTCGCAGCTTTCATTTTCTCTTCCTGCAACATACATACAACAATGTATTGGGTTCACATAAAGTTGATCCCGATCGAGCCAACAGGCACCTGCATCCAACTGGGCAGCAAAATATTTATACTTTACAGTTAGTAATCCATTGGCATTTTTTAATCGCCAACAATCTTTAGCGCTTTTTGAAAAAACTACAGGATTACCTTCTGAATCAAACACTTCAAAAGCCTTGATATTCTTTGCAAAATTGCCCAGTTCGTATCGCCCGGGCCTCCAGGAGGGCAATTGAAGTTCAATAAATTCGGTATTCTTTGCAATATCGATTTTCATGGTGATAGCTAAAAACCTTTCGTTTGGTTCATTAATGCTAAAAATATATTTCATATAAATTTGATTATTAATTATTTATGATTAAAAATGTTGTCTTATGATTATTACCAGATTCTTTATCTTCGCACCACGAAATTAAAGATAAAGCACATGAACTACGATATTTTAGTATTAGGAAGCGGACCGGGTGGATACGTTGCAGCAATTAGGGCATCACAATTAGGAATGAAGACTGCCATCATTGAGAAGGAAAGTCTTGGCGGTGTATGTTTGAATTGGGGTTGTATCCCAACCAAGGCACTTTTAAAAAGCGCTCAGGTATTTGATTATATCAATCATGCTGCAGAATATGGAATTAATGTGAATGAAGCAAAGCACGATTTTAGTGCTGTGGTTCAGCGCAGCCGTGGAGTTGCCGATGGCATGAGCAAAGGAGTTCAATTCCTGTTGAAGAAAAATAAGATAGATGTGCTTATGGGAACCGGCAAGTTGTTGAATGGAAAAAAAATTGAAGTAACTGCCGCCGATGGTACAAAATCAGTAGTGGAAGGAAAACATATAATTTTAGCTACGGGTGCCCGATCCAGAGAACTTCCAAATCTTAAACAAGATGGTAAAAAAGTTTTTGGTTACAGGGAAGCAATGACCCTTCCTTCTCAACCTAAATCGATGATTGTGGTTGGGTCCGGTGCTATAGGTGTGGAATTTGCTTATTTCTATAATTCAATGGGCACTAAAGTTACTATTGTTGAGTTCATGCCCAACATAGTTCCGGTTGAAGATGAAGAAATTTCAAAACAACTTTTAAAATCATTTAAAAAATCAGGTATCGAAATCATGACTGAATCTACAGTTGAAGCAGTGGATACTTCAGGTGCCGTTTGTAAAGTAAGTGTTAAAAATAAAAAGGGTGAAATGGTTTCACTTGAAGCGGATGTTGTACTTTCTGCAGTTGGAATCACTCCAAATATTGAAGGAATAGGTCTTGAAGATGTTGGAGTAATTACTGATAAAGGGAAAGTTGTTGTAAATGATTTTTATCAAACTAACATACCAGGAATATATGCCATTGGGGATATTGTCAAGGGTCAGGCATTAGCTCATGTTGCTTCTGCAGAGGGCATTCTATGTGTCGAAAAAATTGCCGGTCATCACCCTGAACCTCTGGACTACAATAATATTCCTGGTTGTACATATAGTTCACCTGAAATAGCTTCAGTGGGATATACTGAAAAAGGAGCTAAAGAAGCTGGTTATGAAATTAAAGTTGGGAAGTTTCCTTTTTCAGCATCCGGAAAAGCAAGTGCTGCCGGTGCTAAGGAGGGTTTTGTAAAATTGATTTTCGATGCAAAGTATGGCGAATTTTTAGGTGCGCACATGATTGGTATGAATGTGACTGAACTGATCGCAGAAGTTGTTGTGGCCAGAAAACTAGAATCAACAGGGCATGAAATCATTAAATCTGTGCACCCCCACCCTACTATGTCGGAAGCAATTATGGAAGCTGCTGCCGCCGCTTATGGAGAAGTTATACACTTATAAACGTTCAGTGTAAAAATCAATTCTTAACTCCATTTCCGGAAAGTGTTTTCTTATTAATCAAGAAGATTGGAATTCCAAGAAGGACTATTGCTAGTCCCCAGCCACAGGTATCGGGTTTTACTATTAGCAAAACTATGCAAATTGCGCTGGCAACCAGGATATAAATCATAGGCAGAAAAGGATATCCAAAGGCTTTGTAAGGTCTTGGCATATCTGGCCGTTTTTTTCTCAATATGAAAAGTCCGGCAATTGTGATAACATAAAACAGGAGCGAAGAAAACGTACAATAATCAAGCAATTGACCGTATGTTCCAGATAGGCACAAAGCAGATGCCCATACGGCTTGTAAAATCAGCGCATAACCGGGAACATCATTTTTATTCAGCACACCTGCCTGTTTAAAAAACACACCGTCTTTGGCCATTGCATAATACAACCTGGCTCCGGCAAGAATAATTCCATTATTACAACCAAATGTGCTCACCATAATGAGCAAAGCCATTATTACAATTGCCGATTTACCAAAGATCACTGAAGCGGCGGCTGTACCTACCCTATTTTCGCTGGCAAACATAATTCCTCTTTCCATGACAGATGCACCATCAGGAGAGCCATGAACAGGCAATAGTACCATATAAGCTACATTGGCCAAAATGTAAAGAACTGTAACTATCAACGTTCCTAAAAATAAACTCATAGGAATATTTCTTTGAGGATTTTTCACTTCGCCTGCCGTATAGGTAATGTTGTTCCAAGCATCCGATGAAAACAAAGAGCCGACCATGGCGGCACCAATAGCTCCCCACAAAACAGTGCCAGTTAACATTTCAGTAGTTATGGCACCATCTTTTAAAACTGTTGAATACGGTTTCCAGAAATTCTCCAGGTTCAAGTTAATGACATCGGAATGCATACCGACATAAATTCCTGATACGATCAAACCTAACAAAGCAATTAATTTTGCCAGCGTAAATATTGTTTGAACGATTTTGGCGCTTTTTATTCCCTGCAGATTGATGAACGTGAGAAAAATGATCAAAGCAATAGCGAGCAATTGCGTGGCATTTATTGAAATAAAACCAAATGTTGCTATCACGTTTGTAGATGCAAAAACGGGAAATAATTCAGCAGAATAAGTGGCAAAAGCAATCGCAACTGCTGCAATAACTCCTGTTTGAATTACGGTAAAAACGGTCCATCCGAATAAAAAACCAATCATCGGACTAAAGCTTCTTTGAGGTAAACATATTGGCCTCCTGCCTGTGGCATCATTCCGGCAAGTTCACCATAGCTCAATGCAGCAATAAGGGTAATAATTCCTGTTACCAGCCATATCAATAATATGATACCCGGTGACCCTACATTTCTTGACATTTCTGAAGTGACCAGAAAAATTCCTGATCCAATCATTGATCCGGCTACAATCATAGTAGAATCGAGTAAACCCAACTCCCTTTTCATTTCATGTTGTTTTTCCATAGTTTCTCAGGAATATTTTCGCTGAAAATAGTTATTAATTCTCCCTGCTTCACCTGAAAAAAAAATTGTTTTAACCATTTTAAACAATTTTTTAATTTAAACCCATGATATACAAATAATTAAATATTTTAACTGGAATGCACAACTAACAAATACCATTTGATTTTTACGCCAACTAACCGTACTTTTGCCAACCTTTCTAAAAAAGATATCTTACAGATAAAAAACTGATTATGGAGTTAATACAAACAAATTTTATTTACATTATTCCTTTTATTGGATTAATAGGATTAATTGTAATGCTTTTAAAACAGTCCTGGGTAGTTCGTCAGGATGCTGGAGATGCAAAGATGACCGAACTAGCTGGTTACATTGCTGATGGCGCCATGGCCTTTCTAAAAGCTGAATGGAAAATTCTGAGCTATTTTGTAATAATTGTTGGAATTGTACTGGCATGGTCCGGAACTCTTACAGGTTCTGAATTCAGACCTATTCATTCTAGTCCAATCATTGGATTAGCCTTTGTTTTCGGTGCTGTATTTTCTGCTTTTGCAGGATATATAGGTATGAAAATAGCCACTAAAGCCAACGTAAGAACCACTCAAGCTGCCCGGACCAGTCTTTCAAAAGCATTAAGAGTTTCATTTACTGGTGGTGCAGTTATGGGCTTCGGTGTATCTGGATTAGCGATAGTTGGTTTAGGAGGATTGTTTATTGTCCTATATCAGTTATTTGTACCCGAAGGAGCATTAGCAACGGGGCTTGAAATGAAAAAAACTATTGAAGTATTAGCAGGTTTTTCTTTGGGTGCTGAAAGTATTGCCTTATTTGCTCGTGTTGGTGGAGGTATTTATACCAAAGCTGCTGATGTTGGAGCTGATTTGGTAGGAAAAGTAGAAGCAGGAATACCTGAAGATGATGTTAGAAATCCCGCTACGATCGCTGATAATGTTGGCGATAATGTTGGCGATGTGGCAGGTATGGGTGCCGATTTGTTCGGGTCTTATGTAGCAACTATTCTTGCAACTATGGTTTTAGGTCAGGAAATTAATTCTGTCGACAATTTCGGCGGAATGGCTCCTATTTTATTACCAATGTTCATCGCCGGCTTAGGACTGATTTTTTCAATAATTTCAACCTCTTTTGTAAAAATCAAAAATGAAACAGATAGTGTTCAGAACGCTCTAAACAAAGGAAACTGGATTTCTATTATTTTGACCGGCATTGCATCTTATTTTGCAGTGATGTGGATGCTTCCCGAAAATATGTCGATCCGAGGATTTGAATTTTCTTCACACGATGTTTTTTATGCTATAGCAGTAGGTTTAATTGTCGGCACCTTGATGAGTATTATTACTGAATATTATACTGCCATGGGTAAAAGACCTGTGAAATCTATCGTAAACCAATCATCGACCGGGCATGCGACTAATATTATTGGAGGTTTAGCAGTAGGAATGGAATCTACTGCTTTACCAATTTTGATACTTGCCTGTGGAATTTTCACTTCATTTCACTTTGCTGGTTTTTACGGAGTAGCCATTGCAGCAGCAGGCATGATGGCTACCACAGCTATGCAACTTGCCATTGATGCTTTCGGTCCAATAGCAGATAATGCCGGTGGTATTGCTGAAATGAGCGGATTACCAAAAGAAGTCCGCGAAAGAACCGACAATCTAGATGCCGTTGGAAATACCACTGCTGCTACAGGTAAAGGATTTGCGATTGCTTCAGCAGCCCTTACTTCACTTGCCTTATTCGCTGCCTTTGCGGGAATTTCAGGTATTACTAAAATCGATATTTATAAAGCTGATGTTTTAGCAGGTCTTTTTGTTGGAGGTATGATTCCTTTTATATTTTCATCTTTATGTATTTCTGCAGTAGGACGAGCTGCTATGGCCATGGTGAATGAAGTTCGCCGTCAGTTTCGTGAATTGCCAGGAATTATGGAATACAAAATTAAACCTGAGTATGAAAAATGTGTTGCTATTTCCACACAGGCTTCTATAAGAGAAATGATTTTACCTGGCGCTATCGCATTGATTGTTCCAGTAATCGTAGGTTTTAGTTTTGGCCCTGAAGTACTCGGAGGATTGATGGCCGGTGTTACTGTTTCGGGAGTTTTAATGGGAATATTTCAATCCAATGCCGGTGGTGCTTGGGATAATGCTAAAAAATCATTTGAAAAAGGTGTTATGATTGAAGGAAAAATGGAATATAAAGGCTCTGATTCTCATCAAGCATCTGTGACCGGCGACACGGTAGGTGATCCTTTTAAAGATACCTCCGGACCATCCATGAACATCCTGATCAAATTGATTTCAATTGTATCGTTGATTATCGCTCCTCATATTGCAATACAACAAATTCCAGCTACTCCTGAACCTGTGATTGCTCCAACATCACAAAACATACAAATACCGGCATCAGAACCCGTGCTGACTAGTTTTGCAATGTCTAAGTAAAAAAGCAATAATACACACTACTTATTAGTAATTGAAAGCGTTCTAAACCAGAACGCTTTTTTTGATTTGTTAAAAGTTACATTTGTTTTTTTTCTTATTAAGTATACCTTTTCACTATTAAAAAATCCAATACAGATGAAAAGCAAATACATTCTCACTGTTTTTATTTCATTTCTTTATTTCACAAGTTGGTCTCAAACTGCATTTCAACGACTCTATGGTTCAGGAATAGAAACAGGCTATTCGGTACAAGAACTGCAAGACGGCTATTTGATCATGGGCTCTACAGGGGAATTGGAATTCAGTCTGATGTTTATTTAGTGAAAACCGATTTTGATGGCACAGTTCAATGGAGTAAAAAGTATGGAGGTACCAATAACGAAGAAGCCTATTCTATCACTCCTACCTTCGATGGTGGATTTGTAATGGCAGGTTCAACCACAACTTTTACCGGACCACCTTTAAATGGTCCCTCCAATGTGTACTTGATAAAAGTGAACGATTCTGGCGACCTACAATGGTCGCAAAGCATTTCTGTTTCAGCTCATGATGTGGCTTTTTCAGTAAAAGAAACATTTGATCATGGGTTTATTCTCACAGGCGCAACTGATGGTTTTTCAACTGCTACCAGTGAACTTTTTTTAGTAAAAACCGATAGCTCCGGTATTACCGAATGGATCAGGTCATTTGAGACAATAGGATACTCCCATGGAAAAGGCCAAAATGTGATTCAAACAAGGGATAGTGGATTCGCTGTTGTCGGATACGAATCAGGGATAGGTGATACTTCAATATATTTGATTACAACAACATCTACAGGGCTTATCTTGAATACTCTTAAATATACTATAATTACCAATCAAAACCTACTTCAAACATATGGATATGACATTATCCAAAACAATTCGGGCAACCTGATCATCACAGGAGCTGTTGGAGGGTTTTATGGAGGACTATTTTTTACTTACTCTCCCTTCCTACTGGAAACAGACAGTTCAGGCATTTATGTTGCGTCAAGATATTATTCATTAAATTCAGGGGATTGCAGAAGTTATTCAGTTAAACAAACCAATGATGGTGGATATATCATTGGTGGAGTAATGGGAATTATTATCCGATGATGATTAAGACAACCAACTCCTTAAATACTGAATGGTGTTATTATTATGGACAATTCGGACCAACCGGACCTATTAATACAGGAATTGGATTTCGCGCTGATGAAACAAATGACGGAGGTTATATAATGGCGGGAATGTGGAAAGAATCCGGAGGATATAAAATGCAATTGATAAAAACAGATAGCCTTGGTCAAAGTAGCTGCAATCAAGGTTCACCTGCTCTTGGATGTACAGAATCAACTCCAATACAGTCATCTACATTTTTATCGATTTTTCCAATATCCTCTGGAACAGGGTTTGCTAACGCCACAATAGAACAGATTGCTTTGGCATCTGATAGTGTATTATGCCTGACAACAAGTTTGACAGAACACAATGAAAATTCAGAATCCATTAAAATTTATCCAAATCCGGCTTCTAATTATATTAGTGTTGTTAATAGTAACCATGCAAATTCCGAAAGCGAAGTTTTCATTTTCGATATAAATGGCAAGCTTATTCTTCATTCTTTTTTAAGTCCAGGTGAGAATGAAATAAATATTGAAAATTTACGATCAGGAGTTTATTCGGTGAGAACAATAACTGATGGATATTCCATTTCGGTGAATCGGTTGGTTAAGCTTTGAGCTGAACTGTTTTGTTAATACAATAGTAATTTTTTGAAGATTACCAATTATTGCTCTACTGGTTCATTTGGATAAGCCTGATATTTATGAATCTATGGATATTGAACAGGTAAATTGCGACTGAATTGTTTGCAGATTGATTTAACAAAACATAATTTAAATGCATAATATTCAATTATTTACGAAATAAATTATAAACATCATTGACAAATGACATAAAAAGAACGACATTTGTGTTAAATCAATTTGTGATGAAAAAGCACGAAAATATTTTTAACGAAAGCGTAGTGGCCTATGGTGCTCACGATAACAATTCAATTTACTCCATAATGGAAACTATCCGCAGTGGTATCATTTTTTCAAAATTCAACAAAGTACTCAGCAGTTTCCCTTTTAGTCTAGCTGATTGGTCGTGGTTTTTGGGTATGTCTGAACGCACCATGCAACGTTATCGTAAAGAGCGGAAAACTTTTGATAAACTTCAATCTGAAAAATTCTACACATCTATATGCTCTATAACCGGGGTGTTGGAATATTCGGCAGCACTGAACACTTCAACATCTGGCTTGATACACCCAACATTGCTTTGGGAGGCAAAGTGCCTAAAAAACTTTTAGATAACAATTTTGGTATTGAGTTTCTCAATGATACGTTAACACGTATTGAGCACGGCGTGTCGGCATGATAATTTTCAGAATGTGCAGGAAGAAATACTGTAATGATTTAAGTGGTCAGGGAGCAGAGAAAAGTGGTGGGCGATGGAACAGTAAAGGTACTCCCATGGTTTACACATCAGATTCAAGAGCTTTGTGCCTTACTGAAATGGTGGTTAACCTGCAACTTAACTTACTTCCCATTGACTTCAACATTGTTTCTATTTTGCTTCCTGATGATCTTCCTATTGATACTTTACTATTTAAAAAACTACCGAATGACTGGAATGATTTTCCACACTCACATTCGACTCAAAAAATAGGTGATGATTTTTTTACAACCAGGAAGTTTGTAGCGCTAAAGGTTCCTTCTGCGGTGGTACCGATGGAATTTAACATCGTAATAAATCCGCAACACCCTCTGATAGGAAAAGTAAAAGTTATTGATATAAGTGATTTTGTTATTGATCGCAGGCTGATAAAGTTAAAATGATGGAGTGCAGCTCAGAGACTTAATTTAACCTACGGAACATTTTCGCTTTTCGCCACCTTCAACGACCCCACAAACTCATCAAACAAGTATCTTGAATCATCGGGTCCCGGTGCAGATTCAGGGTGGTATTGAACAGAGAATGCCTTTTTGTTTTTGACTCTGATACCTTCGATAGAATGATCGTTTAAGTTCACATGAGTAACTTCAATGATATCTGATTTCTCAACATCTTCACGGGATATAGCAAACCCATGGTTTTGAGAAGTAACTTCAGAATGGCCGGAATTCATATTTTTAACCGGATGATTGATACCCCGGTGTCCATTAAACATTTTGAAAGTTGAGATACCGCAAGCTTCAGCCAGCAACTGATGTCCAAGACAAATTCCAAAAACAGGTTTATCGGCTGCCAGGATATCCTTCACAGTTTGCACCACCTGAGGCATTACGGCTGGATCTCCGGGGCCATTTGAAATAAGATAGCCATCAGGCTCCCATAAGCTCATTTCATCATAGGACGCGTTGTAAGGATAAACCTTGATATAACAGCCGCGATCCGACAAACAACGAAGTGTATTGGTTTTTACACCTTCATCCATAACGGCTACTTTAAAAGTTGCCTGAGGGTTTCCAAAAAAATAAGGTTCTAGGGTTGACACCGTCGATGATAACTCAAGTCCGGCCATGGAAGGAACTTTCGAAAGCAATTTTTTCAGGTTATCCAGGTTCATTTCATCGGAAGAGATAATGGCATTCATAGCCCCTTTATCTCTAATATGCCTAACAAGTGCCCGTGTATCAATATCGCTTATGGCAACCACATTTTGCTCAATAAAATAATCATTCAACGACATATCCGCTAACTTTCTGGAATAATACAAACTAAAATTTCTGCAGATAAGCCCGGCAATTTTGATAGATGAGGATTCAGCCTCATCATTCTTGATACCATAGTTTCCAATATGAACATTCGTCGCTACCATAAGTTGTCCTTCATACGATGGATCAGTAAAAACCTCTTGGTAACCAGTCATGCCCGTGTTAAAGCAAATTTCACCCGTATCAGTGCCAACTTTGCCTGCTGATTTGCCATAAAAAACTGTACCATCCTGTAACAGGAGAATTGCCGGAGATTTGGGGGTATATTTCATTTTTACTAATTAATTTCTAAATGCAAAATAACATAAAAAAAGGATAAAGCTGTTTGCTTTATCCTTTTTATCAATGTATGAATAAATTCATCTCTCTTAAGCTTCGGCTTCTCCTTCAGAATCAGCCTTTTTAGATTTAGCTTTTTTTGCTTTTGGAGCTTCAAGCAATTGCATCAGCATCTGATTTCTTAGTACGTCCGCGTCGAGTTGTTTTCGCTTTCTTCGTTGAAGGAGAAGTGTCTTTCACCATAAGGGTGTTGTAGTCCACTAATTCCATCATACACATTTCAGCGGCATCGCCTAAACGATTTCCCGTTTTAATGATTCTGGTATATCCTCCCGGACGATCAGCAATTTTAGCTGCCACATCACGGAACAATTCAGTAACGGCATCTTTATCCTGAAGGTAACTGAAAACAGTTCTGCGGGAATGCGTGGAATCTTCCTTCGATTTAGTTAAAAGTGGTTCCACATACTTGCGAAGAGCCTTAGCTTTTGCAACAGTGGTGTTGATACGTTTATTGAGGATAAGAGACGCAGCCATATTAGAAAGCATTGCTTCCCTGTGACTCGAGGTTCTTCCTAAGTGATTGATTTTTTTACCGTGACGCATTTTATTATATCTTTTCTATTCCGTTGGGAATCTTCTTCTGTTAATAATTAATCTTTCTCAAGTTTATATTTTGAAACATTCATTCCAAAGTTTAGGTTCTTGCTCTAACCAGTTCTTCCAATTCAGTAAGCGATTTTTTACCAAAATTTCTGAATTTCAACAAGTCGTTTTTAGAATAAGAAACCAAGTCGCCAAGAGTTTCAACGTCAGCTGCTTTCAAACAATTGAGGGCACGTACCGAAAGGTCCATATCAACAAGTTTAGTTTTAAGCAATTGGCGCATGTGTAATGAAGACTCATCAAACTCTTCAGTTGGCGTTTTAGGCTTGCTTTCAAGAGTGATTTTCTCATCAGAGAATAACATGAAGTGATGAATCAGGATTTCAGCTGCTTCTTTCAAAGCATCCTTCGGATGAATAGATCCATCGGTAGCAATTTCCAACACTAATTTCTCATAATCAGTTTTTGTTCTACCCTGTAGTTTTCAACGTTATAACGTACGTTTCTGATGGGGGTGAAAATGGAATCAATAGCAATGGTTCCAATAGGATAGCTATTTGATTTATTTTCCTCTGCGGGAACATAACCGCGACCTTTATCGATGGTAATATCAACTTGAATTTTAACACTTGATTCCATATTGCAGATCACCAGATCAGGGTTCAGAACCTGGAAAGCAGAAGTATGCTTTGCAATATCTCCGGCAGTAAACTGAGTTTTGCCATTAATGGTAACTTGAACTTTTTCTGAATCGGTAGATTCAATCTGCTTTTTAAAACGAACCTGTTTTAGATTCAGGATCATTTCTGTAACGTCTTCTACAACGCCTTTGATAGTTGAAAACTCATGATCAACACCCGAAATTTTAACGGTAGTGATTGCATGGCCTTCCAGAGATGAAAGGAGAATACGCCGAAGCGCATTACCGATAGTGATTCCATAACCGGGTTCTAGTGGACGGAACTCAAAGGTACCAAGATGCTCAGTTGACTGAAGCATGATCACTTTGTCCGGTCTTTGAAACGCTAATATTGCCATTTTTATATCCTTCTTTTTTTAGTTTTTTAAATGAAATGTAAAACTTCCTTCGCAGGAAGTCAATCTGAGATTACTTAGAGTACAACTCGACAATCAGTTGTTCCTTGATATTTTCTGTAATTTCAGCACGAGCAGGAGCATTTACAAATTTGCCTTCCATCTTACTGTTATCCCATTCCAACCATGCGTATTTATTAGATCTTGCGCTAAGCGATTCACCAATTACCTGCGAGGATTTTGATTTTTCTCTTACACCCACCTGATCACCAGCTTTAAGCGTGTAAGAAGGTATATTTACAACTTTCCCATTCACTACTATGTGTTTATGAGATACAAGTTGACGAGCTGCAGAACGAGTTGGTGCTATACCAAGACGAAAAACAACGTTATCTAATCTTGATTCTATCAATTGCAATAAGTTTTCACCGGTAATACCTTCTTTTCTGGAAGCACGGTCAAAAGTTTTTGCAAACTGACGCTCAAGAATTCCATAGGTATACTTTACCTTTTGTTTTTCTTTCAGCTGAGTTGCATATTCTGAAAGTTTAGAGCGTTTTTTCGACTGCCCGTGTTGTCCGGGAGGATAATTTCTCTTTTCGTAATTTTTATCAGGTCCGTAAATCGGCTCTCTGAATTTTCTAGCAATCTTGGTCTTTGGTCCTATATACCTGGCCATGAATCTTAATTTAAATACTTAAAATAAACTGTTTTAGTAATTATATCCTTCTGCGTTTTGGAGGACGACAACCATTGTGAGGAATAGAGTTAAATCGATGATTTCACTCACTTCAAGTCCTGAGTTATGCAAAGTCCTGATTGCGGATTCGCGACCTGAACCGGGACCTTTTACATAAACCTTTACCTTGCGCATTCCTGCATCAAAGGCCACTTTAGAACAATCCTGTGCTGCCAATTGAGCTGCATATGGAGTATTTTTTTTAGAGCCTTTGAAACCCATTTTACCTGCCGAAGCCCAGGAAACAACCTGTCCGGTTAAATTGGTTATACTGATGATAATATTGTTAAATGTTGCGTTGATATGAGCTTCACCAACAGGCTCCACTTTCACAATCTTCTTTTTAACAGTAACTTTTGCTGTTTTTGCCATTATCGTTTTAGTTCCCGGGTGCTTATTCAGCAACCGGATGATGATTTTACTTAGTTACTTTTTTCTTGTTTGCAACTGTTTTTCTCTTTCCTTTACGGGTACGACAGTTGTTTTTGGTTCTTTGACCTCTTACAGGAAGACCGATACGGTGACGAACACCTCTATAGCAACCGATATCCATCAAACGTTTTATGTTCAATTGAACTTCAGAACGCAATCCACCTTCAACCTTAATATAATCGTTAATGAAGGTTCTGATTTTGGTTAATTCATCATCATTCCACTCCTGAACTTTCTTATTAAAGTCGATTTTACTATCGGTAAGAATTTTCTGTGCTGTTGATCTGCCTATTCCGAAGATATAAGTCAGACCAATTTCACCTCTTTTGTTTTTTGGTAAATCAATACCAGCAATACGAGCCATTTATGTTCCTTTTGATTTAAATATATAATTGATTAACCCTGGCGCATTTTAAAGCGTGGATTTTTTTTGTTGATTACATAAAGACGTCCCTTGCGTCTTACAATTTTGCAGTCAACGCTTCTTTTCTTTAATGAGGGTCTGACTTTCATTTGTAGATATATTATTTGTACCTGTATGTTATTCTTCCTTTAGTGAGATCATAAGGCGACATTTCCACCTTTACTTTATCGCCTGGAAGGATCTTAATATAATTCATCCTCATTTTCCCGGAAATATGAGAGATAATCTCATGACCATTTTCCAATTCAACACGGAACATCGCATTAGACAATGCTTCAACGATGATTTATTTCTGCATGATCTTGAACGGCAGCACTGATATCACCAATTCTGCCTCCAACCACTGCCATTTCAATACTGTTTAAAAGGCATTCTTTGGTTACACGAATCAATTTGCGAACTTCAGAAGTCACTTCTCCTACTGTAAATGAATAAGCTGAGTCTCCGAAGAAACCATCCTTAATAACACCACCGTCGATCGAAACTACATCCCCATCTTTAAGCTCGCGTTTTCCAGGAATCCCATGTACAATTTCGGCATTAACCGAAATGCAAAGAGAGGCAGGAAAACCATTGTAGCCTTTGAAAGCTGGTATGGATTGATGATCTCTGATAAAAGTTTCAGCTATTTTATCAAGCTCAATGGTTTTTACCCCGGGCTTGATTAAAGCTGCTACTTCCGCTAATGTATCTCCAACAAGTAAAGAACTAACTCTTATTAACTCTATCTGTTCGGGAGTTTTGTAGATTATCTGCAATTTAACTCCTTTGATTTATTCAATATAATAAACAATTAACCACCATAGCAGCCTTATACAGCGGCTCCTACAGCAGATGATCTGCCTTTGATTCTTCCTGTTTTCATTAATCCATCGTAATGACGCATTAACAAATGACTTTCAATTTGTTGAAGTGTATCCAATACAACCCCAACAAGAATAAGAAGGGACGTACCCCCATAAAATTGTGCGAAGTTACTATTTACTCCGGCTAAATTCGCAAAAGTTGGCAAAATTGCAACAAAGGCGAGAAAGATGGATCCAGGAAGTGTAATTTTAGACATTACGTCATCAATAAACTCTGCTGTTTTCTTTCCAGGTTTTACGCCTGGAATAAAACCACCATTTTTCTTCATATCCTCCGCCATCTGATTAGGATTGACCGAGATTGCAGTATAGAAATAAGTAAACAGAATAATTAAGGTGGCAAAAGTGATGTTATACCCAAACGAATGGAAATCAGTAAACGCTCCGGCAAAACCCTGCCAGGAAGCTGACTCTGGAAAAAACTGTGCGATTGTTGCTGGAATAAACATAATTGCCTGAGCAAATATGATTGGCATAACACCGGCTGCATTCACTTTTAAAGGAATATATTGACGGACGCCGCCATATTGTTTATTTCCAACAATTTTCTTTGCAAACTGCACCGGTATTCGCCGTGTACCTTGAACAAGTAAAATAACTGCAGCGACTACAGCAAATAAGGCAACAATTTCGACCAGAAAAACTACTAAACCACCACCTTCGTTCAATCGAGACATAAACTCATCTTTCAGAGCTGAAGGTAGCCTTGCAATAATTCCAACCATGATTAACAATGAAATTCCATTTCCAATACCTTTTTCGGTAATGCGTTCACCGATCCACATGACAAAAAGAGTTCCTGCGGTCAAAATTAAAATAGATGTTATCCAGAACATAGTTCCATCCATGATAATAGCGGCTGGTGCTTGAGATCTTAAGTTAACAATGTATCCTGGAGCCTGTCCAAGAGTTACCAAAACGGTAAGCCATCTGGTAATCTGATTCAGTTTTTTACGACCGCTCTCCCCTTCTTTTTGAAGTTTTTGGAAATAAGGAACGGCAATACCCAACAACTGCACCACGATAGATGCCGAGATATAAGGCATAATACCAAGAGCAAAAATGGAGGCCTGAGAGAAAGCTCCCCCGGCAAACATATCAATCAATCCAAGAATACCGCCTTCTGATTGGGCTTGTAAACTAGCCAGCCCAGAAGGATCCACACCAGGAAGCACAATATGAGCCCCTAGTCTGTAAATAACAATGAATCCCAATGTGTTCAGGATCCTTGCTTTCAGATCTTCGATCTTAAAAATATTTCGGATTGTAGTTATTAAATTCTTCATTTACCAGTAGCTGTAGTTGTTCCACCCATTGATTCAATTGCTGATTTTGCGGTGTCTGAGAAAGCATGAGCAGTGATGTTCACTTTGGATTTCAACTCTCCTCTTCCAAGAATTTTAACCCGATCACGTCTTGATGCAAGTCCATGGCCCACAAAAACTTCGTGATTAATTTCAGTAATACCATGCTTATCAACAATTCCCTGAATAATATCCAGGTTCACTCCGTTATATTCTACTCTATTCAGGCTTTTGAAACCGAATTTAGGAAGACGTCTTTGAAGTGGCATTTGCCCTCCTTCAAATCCAGGTTTTGAACTATAACCGGATCTGGACTGTGCACCTTTGTGACCTCTGGTTGATGTACCGCCACGTCCGGATCCTTGTCCCCTTCCTATTCTTTTCTCGATTTGATCGATCCTTTGGCAGGTCTTAAATTGCTAAGATTCATTTTAACGAAAGTCTTATATTGTTTTAAATTCTAATTAACCTTTTTCTCAACTTTTACCAGATGTTGAACACTGTGAACCATTCCCATGATTGCAGGATTATCATCCTTCTCTACTGAATGGTGCATTTTATTAATGCCCAATGCTTTCAATGTCCTTTTCTGAACTGCAGGCCTGTCAATGCCACTTCTTATTTGTGTGATAATAATTTTTCCCATTTTCCGATTGGAATTTCTTCCGATATTTATATAAAGTAACTACTTAAATAAAGTCTGTAATATATTGATTAACCTTCAAATATCTTTTGCATTGCAACACCTCTTTGTTGAGAAACTGCAATGGCATCCCGCATTTGAACGAGTGCATCTATGGTAGCTTTAACTACGTTATGAGGATTAGAAGAGCCTTTTGATTTAGCAAGTACATCAGTAATTCCAACGCTTTCTAGAACAGCACGCATGGCACCACCTGCAATAACACCTGTTCCAGGGGCAGCTGGTTTGAGAAGCACCAAAGCACCACCAAATTTCCCTATTTGTTCATGAGGCACAGTCCCTTTAGCAACAGAAACTTTTACTAAATTTTTCTTAGCATCATCAACACCTTTAGTGATAGCATCTGTAACTTCGTTTGCTTTTCCTAAACCGTATCCTACAACACCTTTTTCATCACCAACAACAACGATAGCAGAGAATGTAAAAGCGCGACCGCCTTTGGTAACTTTAGTTACTCTGTTTATAGCTACGAGCCTATCTTTTAGCTCGATTTCACTCGTTTTAACCCGTTTTGAATTTGATACCGACATAGTAGTTTTAGAATTTTAATCCTGCATTTCTTGCACCTTCTGCAAGTGATTTAACACGGCCATGGTACAGATACCCTCCACGGTCAAAAACCACCTCAGTTAGTCCGGCAGCTACAGCTCTTTCGCCAAGCACCTTACCCACTAATGAGGCTTCAGCAACTTTATTGTTTTTTTCATCACCGAGGATGCTTTCGCGTGAAGAGGCGGCTACCAGTGTCTGACCATTAACATCATCAATTAATTGGGCATAAATCTGTTTATTACTTCTAAACACCGACAAACGAGGGCGGGATGCTGTTCCGGTTACAATCCTACGGATTCTTTTACGGATACTTTTTCTTCTGATTACTTTTATGGATTCCATTGAATCGAATTATTTTTTAGCTGCTGACTTACCAGCTTTACGTCTTAATGTTTCACCTACGAACTTAATACCTTTTCCTTTGTAAGGTTCAGGAACTCTCAGAGAGCGAATTTTCGCTGCAACCTGTCCCAACAATTGTTTGTCGTAACTTTCCAGAGTAATGATCGGATTAGATCCTCTATCCTGACGAGTTGCAACTTTAATTTCACCTGGCAATTCGAAAACAACGTGGTGAGAATAGCCTAAAACAAGATCAAGGACCTGTCCTTGTGCACCGGCACGGTAACCTACACCTACCAATTCTTGTTCAATTTTATAACCAGTTGTTACTCCTGTTATCATGTTTGCAATCAGGGAACGATAAAGTCCGTGAAGTGCTTTGTGTCTTTTTTGCTCAGTAGCTCTTTCAACTATAAGTTCAGAGCCTTCTATTTTTGCGGATATACCATCTTCAAGCTTTTGCTCAAGGGTACCTTTAGGACCTTTAACAGTAACCTTTGCGGTTTTGCAGTCAATGGTGACACCTGAAGGGATGGGTATCGGGAGTTTTCCTATACGGGACATATTATAAACCTTATTATTTGATTAATAAACTAAACATAAAACTTCACCACCAATATTGTTTCGGCGTGCTTCTTTATCTGTCATCATACCTTGTGAAGTAGAAACAATAGCTATTCCGAGGCCATTAAGGATTCTAGGAAGATCATCAGATCCTTTGTATTTACGAAGTCCGGGCTTACTAACTCTTTCAATTTTTTTGATTGCAGGAAGCTTAGTAACAGGATTGTATTTAAGAGCGATCTTAATGTTACCCTGATTATTTTCGGTTTCCTCGAATTTGTAATTCAAAATATAACCCTTATCGAAGAGAATCTTAGTGATTTCCTTTTTTGACATTGGATGCAGGAACCTCCACAATTCTGTGGCTTGCCTTCATTGCATTTCGCAAACGGGTCAGGTAATCTGCTATAGGATCTGTCATTGTATTATTGTATTTCTTGTTTTTTTATTTATTGAATTACCAGCTGGATTTAGTTACACCTGCAATTTTACCTTCAAGTGCCATTTTGCGGAACAAAACTCTTGAGATTCCAAACTGTCTCATATAACCACGTGGTCTACCTGTTAGCAGGCAACGGTTGTGCAGACGAACTGGAGATGCATTTTTAGGGAGCTTACTTAAACCGATATAATCACCTGCTTCTTTCAAAGCAGCGCGTTTTTCAGCATATTTAGCTACAACTTTAGCGCGTTTACGCTCTCTGGCTTTTACTGATTCTTTTGCCATTTATATTAATTAGTTTTAAACGGAATACCAAATTCTTTCAATAGGTGAAATGCCTCATCATCGGTGGCTGCATTAGTCACAAAAGTGATATCCATACCGGTAATTTTATTCACTTTGTCGATGTCGATTTCAGGAAAAATAATTTGCTCTGTAACACCAAGGGTATAATTCCCTCTGCCATCAAAACCTTTGCTATTAATTCCTTTGAAATCACGAATCCTTGGAAGTGCTACTGAGATCAAACGATCCAGGAACTCATACATTACATCATCACGCAAAGTCACACGAACACCAATGTTCACATCTTTACGGAGTTTGAAGTTAGAGATGTCCTTTTTCGATTTGGTTGGCACAGCTTTTTGACCGGTAATATTGGTCATTTCATTCAATGCATATTCAACCAGTTTTTTATCTGTAACTGCATCACCAACTCCTTGGTTGACACAAATTTTAAGTAACCTTGGAACCTGCATAACACTCTTATAAGCAAACCTTTCCTTAAGGTTATTTGCAATTTCCTTTTTGTACTTTTCTTTTAGTCTGGGCTTGTAAGTCATTATTTTATTACCTCCCCTGATTTTTTAGCGTAACGAACTAGTTTGTTATCGATTAATTTACGACCCACGCGGGTAGTTTTTCCTGAAGAAGGATCAACGAGCATCACATTAGAAATGTGGATCGCTGCTTCTTGCTTCACAATACCACCCTGGGTATTTTTTGCATTTGGTTTAGTGTGTTTCGACACCAGATTTACGCGTTCAACGATCAATTTACGATCGCTCAGCATTACTTCAAGGACTTTGCCTTGCTGGCCTTTACTTTCACCGGCGATCACCTTAACAGTATCGCCTTTTTTTATTTTCAGTTTAGGCTGAGAATTCTTTCTTCTTTCCATTATAACACCTCCGGAGCTAACGATACAATTTTCATATACTGCTTTTCACGAAGCTCTCTTGCAACAGGCCCAAAAATACGGGTACCTCTGAGTTCATCGTTTGCAGTGAGCAGCACCACTGCATTATCATCAAAACGGATATAAGACCCGTCATTTCTTCTAACTTCTTTGCTTACCCTCACCACAACGGCTTTGGAAACTGTTCCTTTTTTAATATTACCTGCGGGGATTGCGTGCTTCACAGTTACCACAATTTTATCTCCCAAAGAGGCATATCTTTTTTTAGTACCTCCCAGCACACGAATACAAAGCACCTCTTTGGCACCACTGTTATCCGCTACGGTTAGTCTGGATTCCTGCTGGATCATTTTCTTATTTGTTCTTTATAAATAACCTATTATTTTGCTTTTTCGAGTATTTCAACCAATCTCCAGCGTTTGTTTTTGCTGATAGGTCTGGTTTCCATGATTCGTACTTTATCACCCACACCACAGGTATTTTCCTGATCGTGAGCCATAAATTTTACAGTTTTACTGATAAACTTACCATAGATAGGGTGTTTCACTTTACGTTCCACTGCCACTACAATAGATTGTTGCATCTTATTGCTGGTAACGATTCCTGTTTTCTCTTTCCGGAGAGCTCTTTCTTCTGACATGTTGTATTATTTCTTAGATTCAGATGATGAAGCCATAATACGCTTCTTATATTCAGTTTCTAACCTTGCAATCAATCGGCGGGTAGCCCTGATTTTCAACGGGTTCTCAATAGGGGAAACCGTATGGCTCATCTTCAATTTTGTATAGATACCGCGCTCTTCTGCAATCCTTTCACGGACTTCTTCAGTGGTAAGATCTCTAACTATATCCTGTTTCATTGTATTATGGAATCTCTTGTGTAATGATTAGTGTTTTTATTGTTCCTGATAATCACGTCTCACGATAAAGCGGGTGATTACAGGTAATTTTTGTGCAGCAAGCCTAAGTGCTTCTTTGGCAGTTGCCATTGGAACACCATCCGCTTCAAAAAGGATTCTTCCTGGCTTCACAACAGCAACCCAATATTCGGGTGCTCCTTTACCTTTACCCATCCTTACTTCGGCTGGCTTTCTGGTAATCGGTTTGTCAGGAAATACACGGATCCATATTTGTCCTTCACGTTTCATGAAACGGGTAACAGCAACACGAGCGGCTTCTAACTGACGGGAAGTAACCCAAGCTGTTTCTAACGATTTCAATCCGAATGATCCGAAAGCAACATCAGCACCACGGGTAGCTTTACCCTTAGCTTTCATCTTGTGTTGTTTCCGGAATTTGGTCTTCTTCGGCTGTAACATTGTATTATTTTATTATTAAATTCTGCTAAATGATAAATTATTTATTTCCTCTACCTCTTTTAGGATTGTCTCTACGGTCCCCTTTTCTATCTCTATCAGGAGCACCGCCTCCACCTTGAGGTCCTTTACTCTTAGTTTGGCTTGTCATTCCAACATTAGGCGACAGATCACGTTTTCCAAAAACTTCACCTTTACAGATCCAGACTTTCACACCAATTTTTCCATAAGTTGTTTGAGCCTCAGCTATAGCGAAATCAATGTCGGCGCGGAAGGTATGTAAAGGAATACGTCCTTCTTTATATTGTTCAGTACGTGCCATTTCAGCACCACCTAAACGACCAGCAACCATGGCTTTGATTCCATCTGCACCCATTCTCATAGTGGCAGCTACTGCAGTCTTAACTGCACGTCGGAAAGAAATCCTTGCTTCCAACTGACGAGCAATACTTTCAGCAACTAACTGAGCATCGAGTTCAGGTCTTTTTATTTCAAAGATGTTAATCTGAACATCTTTTTTAGTAAGTTTTTTTAATTCTTCTTTGATACGATCTACTTCAGTTCCGCCTTTACCAATTACGATACCTGGTCGGGCAGTGTTAATAGTAACTGTAATCAATTTTAGTGTGCGTTCAATGATGATTTTAGAAACACCACCTTTGGCAAGACGTGCCATAAGATAATTTCTGATTTTCTCATCTTCCACGAGTTTATCAGCATAGTTTCTTCCACCATACCAGTTGGAATCCCAACCTCTGATGATACCTAAACGATTACCTATTGGATGTGCCTTTTGTCCCATTCTTTGGTTGACTATTATAAATTAATTAACTGCTGTTGTTTCTGCCTGTACAGCAGCTTTGCTGTCTAGGATTAAAGTAATATGATTGGAACGTTTGCGGACACGATGGCCACGGCCTTGCGGAGCAGTTCTTAAACGCTTCAATTGGCGACCACTGTCAACAAAAACTTCTTTCACAAAAAGATCGTGATCTTCAATACGCTGACCATCATTTTTTGCCTGCCAGTTAGATATTGCAGAAAGCAAAACCTTCTCTAAGCGAGCGGCGGCTTCTTTTGTGCTAAATTTAAGTGAATTTAAGGCAGTTTCTACTTTCTTACCACGGATCATATCGGCCACCAAACGCATTTTACGCGGTGAGGTTGGGCAATTGCTGAGTCGTGCCAGTGATGTTTCTTTCATCACTTCTTTCCTTGCATTTGCGGATGTTCGTTTCCTAGCTCCCATTATTATTTCGATGCTTTATCTTTATTACCTGAGTGCCCTCTGAAGGTCCTTGTAGGTGCAAATTCACCTAACTTGTGACCAACCATATTTTCGGTTACATAAACCGGTATAAATTTATTTCCATTATGAACAGCCAAAGTATGTCCTACAAATTCAGGAGCAATCATCGACCTTCTAGACCATGTTTTCAACACAGTCTTCTTCTTGGAATCATTCATGGTGTTAACCTTCTTCTCTAATTTGAAGTCGATAAACGGGCCTTTTTTAAGTGAGCGACTCATTATTAATTAATAAATTATATCTATTTGGTTAAAGTAATTGTAAAATTATTTCTTACGACGTTCAACAATGTAACGATCGCTTGGGTGATTTTTAATTCTGGTTTTAAGACCTTTGGTATAAAGACCTTTTCTTGATCTTGGGTGACCACCGGAAGCTCTTCCTTCACCACCACCCATTGGGTGATCGACAGGGTTCATGGCAACACCACGAACACGAGGGCGACGACCCAACCAACGGGTACGACCAGCTTTACCGTGACTTTCTTTATTATGATCAGAATTAGATACAGAACCCATTGTTGCCATACAGGTCACCAAGATCAATCTTGTTTCGCCGGAAGTCATTTTTATAGTTGCATATTTTCCATCACGAGCAGCAAGTTGGGCATAAGCACCAGCACTTCTGGAAAGTATTCCACCTTGACCAGGTCTTAATTCAAGATTATGAATAAGAGTTCCCAGAGGTACATCTTTCAAAAAAAGAGCATTTCCTACTTCAGGGGCCGCGCCATCTCCAGAAACTACAGTCATTCCAACTTTCAAACCATTTGGAGCTATGATATATCTTTTTTCTCCATCGGAATAATGAATTAATGCGATATTGGAGGTTCTGTTTGGATCATATTCAATAGTAGCAACCGTACCAGGAATTCCTTGTTTGTCTCTTTTAAAATCGATGATTCTCAATTTTTTTCTATGTCCACCACCGATGTACCTCATGGTCATTTTTCCGGAGTGATTCCGACCACCTGAACGTGATTTAGAAACAATGAGAGATTTCTCCGGTGTTGATGCAGTAATCTCATCTGAATCAATAACAACTTTGTGTCGTTGACCAGGGGTCATTGGGCGTAACTTCTTAATAGCCATCTCTTTACTTCTTCTTTATTAAATATTGCTATAAAAATCAATAGATTCACCGGCCTTAAGAGTAACGATAGCTTTCTTGAAAGCAGATGTTTTCCCTTTAGTAAAGCCTGTTTTTGTACCTCTGGTTCTGATTTTACCACGGTAATTCATGGTATTAACATCAACCACGACTACACCGTACATATCCTGAACTGCTTTTTTAATTTGTATTTTATTTGCCTTAGGATTCACGACGAAACCATAACGACCCATTTTTTCGCTTACGCGGGTCATTTTCTCAGTTATTATAGGCCTTTGAAGGATGTTCATTTCGCTAATGTTTTTTCAATTACAGTCAATGCGCCTTCAACCAATACTAAATTCTGAGCATTCAGAATATCGTATGTATTTAAATCAGAGGCAGTTACAACTTTGGTTCCTTCTAAATTTCGGGACGACAAATATACGTTTTTATTTGATGCCGGCAGCACCACTAATGTTTTTTTGTTGTTTAATTCAAGATTTTTCAAAACCTGGGCATAATCTTTAGTTTTGATAGCTTGAAGAGAAATATCATCAACGATGGTGATATTATTAGCTTTAGCTTTATGGCTCAATGCTGAAATTCTTGCAAGTATTTTAACTTTCTTATTTAACTTGAAAGTATAATCTCTTGGTTCAGGACCAAATACACGACCACCACCAACATACAAAGGTGATTTACGGCTACCTGAACGAGCACCACCGGTACCTTTCTGACGTTTGAACTTCTTGGTGGTACCATGAACCTCATTACGTTCTTTTGATTTATGGGTACCTTGACGTTGATTTGCAAGAAATTGCTTGACATCGAGATAAATCGCATGATCATTAGGCTCTGCACCAAAAATTTCTTCGTTCAGTGTCACTTTCCTTCCGGTATCACTACCTGACGACTGTTTTACTATAAGTTCCATTTTATATCTCTATTGTAATGTAAGATCCTTTTGCTCCGGGAATAGCGCCTTTAACAAGCACCAAATTTTTTTCCGCGATCACTTTAACTATTTGAAGATTTGATTGCTTTACATTATCTCCGCCCATACGACCAGCCATGCGCATTCCTTTGAATACGCGAGAAGGCCAGGATGATGCTCCCAATGAACCAGGGGCACGCAGACGATTATGCTGTCCGTGGGTTTGACCACCCACACCGGAAAATCCATGACGTTTTACAACACCTTGAAAACCTTTTCCTTTAGATACACCGACTATATCACAGAACATTCCTTCTGAAAGAATATCAACAGTTACTTGATCACCGACAGCATACTCTTTAGTAAATCCTTTAAACTCAAGAACTTTTCTTTTAGGAGTGGTATTTGCTTTCGCGAAATGACCTTTTAAGGCAGCGGGAGTATTTTTCTCCTTGCGTTCACCGAAAGCCAATTGAACAGCAGAATAGCCATCCTTTTCACTGGTCTTAATTTGTGTTACTACACAAGGACCAGCTTCGACAACAGTGCATGGGATGTTTTTACCATCAGCATCAAATATGCTGGTCATCCCTATTTTTTTACCGATTAAACCTGACATTTTAATCTAATTTATATCTTATTTAAATTCAATTATTTACAAGAACTACCTAAACCTTAATTTCAACTTCAACGCCACTTGGTAATTCCAATTTCATTAATGCATCGACAGTTTTAGCAGTGGAACTGTATATATCGAGCAGCCTTTTATAAGAACAAAGCTGAAACTGCTCACGAGCCTTTTTATTCACGTGAGGTGACCGAAGAACGGTGTAGATCTTTTTCTCAGTAGGAAGAGGAATTGGACCATTCACAACTGCACCTGTGGTCTTTACTGTTTTTACGATTTTCTCGGCCGATTTATCAACCAAGTTGAAGTCGTAAGATTTTAATTTAATTCTGATTCTCTGGCTCATGTGTATTTATAAAGAACGATTAATGGATTTTTATATATTAAACAGAGGCTGTTTTACCTTTTCCTTTTACTTTGGCAATTACTTCTTCAGAAAGGTTTTTCGGTACTTCAGCATAATGCGAAAACTCCATTGTTGACGATGCGCGGCCAGAAGTTATGGTACGCAATTGAGTCACATAGCCAAACATTTCTGAAAGTGGAACTTTAGCTTTAACTACTTGAGCACCAGCTTTTGAATCCATACCTTCCACTTGACCACGGCGACGGTTAAGATCACCTACTACATCACCCATATTTTGATCAGGAGTGATTACTTCTAGTTTCATTATTGGTTCTAGCAGAACAGGTTTACATCCTGGCAACGATTCTCTGTAGGCTGTACGAGCACAAATTTCAAATGACAATGAATCAGAATCGACTGCGTGATACGAACCATCAATCAATCTGATTTTGAGAGTTTGAAGCGGATATCCTGCCAATACACCGTTAACCATTGCTGCTTTGAATCCTTTTTCTACTGAAGGGATAAATTCACGAGGTATATTACCACCGGTAATTTCATTTTCAAACTGAAGACCACCATTTTTATCAGTTACTTCAAAATCGGCATCAACAGGGGATACTACAAACTTAATATCAGCAAATTTACCACGACCACCTGTCTGTTTTTTATAAACTTCACGGTGCTCAATAGTACCATTAATAGCTTCTTTATAATTTACCTGAGGTGCACCTTGATTCACTTCCACTTTAAACTCACGACGCATACGATCGACAATAATTTCAAGGTGAAGTTCACCCATACCACTAATAATCGTTTGTCCGGTTTCATCATCAGTACGAACACGGAAAGTTGGATCTTCCTCAGAAAGTTTCCCTAAGGCAACACCCATTTTATCCATATCAGTTTGAGTTTTGGCTTCAATAGCTAAACCGATAACTGGTTCAGGGAAGTTCATGGCTTCAAGAACGATAGGTGCATTTTCAGCGCAAAGTGTGTCACCTGTCTTAATATCTTTAAAACCAACAGCAGCTCCAATATCACCAGCTTCAATAAAAGGAATCTGGTTTTGTTTATTGGCGTGCATTTGGAAAATTCTTGAGATACGTTCTTTATTACCGGAACGGGAATTGAGCACATAAGAACCTGAATCTAATTTACCACTATAGCAGCGGAAATAAGCAAGTCTGCCTACGAAAGGATCTGTAGCTATTTTAAAAGCCAGGGCTGTAATACAAGTTCGCCGGTATCAGGATTGGTCCCAGTAATATGTTCTTTATCCAAAGGTGAAGGCATTAACTCCATCACCAAATCCAGCATAGTTTGAACACCTTTATTTTTAAATGCCGAACCGCATAACATTGGAACCACTTTATTAGCAACACAAGCTTTACGAAGGGCATTCAATATTTCACGTTCAGTTATAGATTCAGAGTCTGCAAAATATTTCTCCATCAAGGACTCATCAAATTCAGCAATAGCTTCGAGTAATTTCTCACGCCATTCCTTCACTTCTTCCTTCATATCGTCAGGGATTGGAACTTCAGTAAAAGTCATTCCCTGATCTTCATCATTCCAAACAATACCTCGGTTGTTAATTAGGTCAACAACACCTTTAAAGTTTTCTTCAGCACCAATGGGTAACTGAAGAGGGAGCGGGTTTCCACCTAATACTTCACGAACCTGTTTCACAACATTCAAAAAATCGGCTCCTGCCCTATCCATTTTATTAACAAAACCCAATCGGGTTACGTTATAATTATTTGCCAGGCGCCAGTTAGTTTCTGATTGAGGCTCAACACCATCAACAGAAGAGAAAAGAAAAACTAAACCATCGAGAATTCGCAAAGAGCGATTTACTTCAACAGTAAAGTCAACGTGGCCCGGGGTATCAATAATATTGATTTTATAGTTTTCATTACGATATTTCCAAAAGCACGTAGTAGCAGCAGAAGTAATAGTAATACCTCTTTCCTGCTCCTGCTCCATCCAGTCCATAGTAGCAGCACCATCGTGAACTTCACCAATTTTGTGAGTTACACCAGTATAATAAAGTATACGTTCAGTGGTAGTAGTTTTACCCGCATCAATGTGAGCAGCGATACCTATATTTCGTACAAAATTTAAATTTTTAATATCTAGTGCCATTGGTCTTTACTCTATTCTTGAATTTCGGTTCTCAGTTTCTTAATATTATAAAATCACTAAACTCTGAAGTGGGAGAATGCTTTATTAGCTTCTGCCATTCTATGAGTATCATCTTTTTTCTTTACAGCTGCCCCTTCACCTTTTGCTGCGGCAATTATTTCACCAGCTAATTTATCTTTCATTGATTTTTCATTACGTTTACGAGCATACATAATGAGCCATTTCATACCTAAGGCTGTTTTGCGATCAGACCTGATTTCGCTTGGAATCTGGAATGTAGCACCACCTACTCTTCGGCTTTTCACTTCAACAGCAGGCATAATATTGCCAAGTGCTTTTTTAAAGGTTTCAAGTCCATTTTCTTTGGTGCGATTTTCAACCATTTCAACAGCGTCATAGAAGGTTTTAAAAGCCGTGCTTTTCTTACCATCATACATGAGGCTGTTAACAAAACGGGTAACGGTCACATCATTGAACTTCGGATCAGGAAGCAGGAGGCGTTTCTTAGGTTTTGACTTTCTCATTTATTTATTCAGTAATGAACTAACTTATCTTTGAAGTATCTAATTTTTTAAACTTGCTAACAATTACTTTTTCTTTCCTTTAGCTGCAGCAGCTGGTGCTCCGGCTTTAGGTTTTTTGGTACCATATTTAGAGCGGCGCTGATTACGACCTTCCACACCCGAGGTATCAAGAGATCCACGAATGATGTGATAACGTACACCAGGTAAATCTTTCACTCTACCACCTCTGATAAGCACAATAGAGTGCTCTTGAAGATTATGTCCTTCACCTGGTATATAAGCAGTAACTTCGAATTTATTGGTTAAACGAACCCTCGCAACCTTACGCATAGCCGAGTTTGGCTTCTTTGGAGTGGTAGTGTAAACGCGGGTACAAACACCGCGGCGCTGCGGGCATGAGGTTAAAGCGGGCGACTTGCTTTTATCTTCAAGCTTGGAGCGGCCTTTACGAACCAATTGCTGAATAGTAGGCATATTCTGGTTTTAATTATTTTTCAATTTGGGAAACCCCCATTTTTTGGGAAGGGCAAAGGTACAAGATTGTTTTCAATTTCCAATCAGCACTTTAAAAAAAAAACCTAACATGTTTTCACAAATTTCAATACTATATTAATTAGCTGAATTTCAATTAAATACATCATAAATAAAAAAGCTTTCAACAACTTATTTATTTTACAACTCTTACTACCGGCTTAAAAATTCTTCTGAAAATAAGTTTTGAAGAGTTGCAGTTGGAATCAAATTTGGAATAAATTAGCCCTAAAATTTTAAACAAGTAAAAAGTTATGTCAAGAACAATTCTGGTGGTGGATGATGAATCTGATATGGAGTTATTAATGCGACAAAA
The DNA here is from genome assembly GCA_016722525.1 of Bacteroidota bacterium. Taxonomy (GTDB): domain Bacteria; phylum Bacteroidota; class Bacteroidia; order AKYH767-A; family OLB10; genus JADKJB01. Next base: position 267,699 of record JADKJB010000032.1, on the reverse strand, counting down.
AATTCCGAAGCAACTCAGCGGAGGTGATTTGATTATTCATTTTGCCGGAAATGGAGAACAGGCGCTGGAAGTGCTCAAAAAATGAACCCACTATTGAATTGGTAATGACCGATATAAACATGCCGGTTATGAACGGTTTGACTTTATTGGAGCGAATCATTGAAGGTGGTTATACTTGCAAATGTTTGGTTGTTTCAGCGTACACTGATATTCAAAACATTCGGGGTGCATGAACAGGGGAGCATTTGATTTCGTGACCAAACCCATCGACTTTCAAGATTTAGAAACTACACTCACCAAAACTTTGAAAGCAATTGATGAATCGAACCAGGCAGTTTTGGCAATAACTGAACGGGATCAGGCTTTTCTGGACAGAGAAAAGGCCATGGTTTCGGAAAGATTCAAACAGCAATTTCTGGCCAACATGAGTCATGAAATACGAACTCCAATGAATTCAGTAATAGGCATTTCACACCTCTTACTTCGAACAGAACTCACTGAGCAACAACGGAAATATCTTTCTATGATCCAGGCTGCTTCGGAACAGTTAATGTCAATAATTAACGATATTCTGGACATTTCAAAAATTGAAGCCGGAAAAATGGTTTTCGAAAAAATTGGATTTAGCATCCATCAAATTGTATCCAATGTTCGGGATATACTCATCATGCGAGCTGAAGAGAAAAATCTGGAATTAAGATTAAAATTTAGTTCAGATTTACCCCCATCTATAATCGGAGACCCTTCAGGCTGGCACAAGTGCTGATTAACTTAGCTGAAATTCCATCAAATTCACTGAGAGTGGGTTTGTGGAAATGGGAGCAAAGTTGTAAAATAAATTCAGATAACTGTGAAATTGAATTTGACGTTACGGATACAGGAATTGGGATTGCTCCTGAAAAACTGAATTCAATTTTCGAAAGTTTCACGCAGGCAAACAGTGAAATTAACAGAAAGTATGGTGGAACCGGACTCGGGCCAACCATATCCAAACAACTGGTAGATCTTCAAGGTGGCAAGATCGGATTAGAAAGTAAGATGGGATTAGGCACCCGATTTTACTTCACCTTAGAATTTCAATTGATAAGGATGTTTCGATCAAGCAGGTTAAAAGTCAGGAGAACGATGACCATTTAGGACTTTTGCATGGAATCAAAATTTTATTGGTTGAAGACAATGACTTTAACAGGATTGTTGCTGAGGATACCATTCATGAATATTTGCAAAACATTACCATAGATGCTGCAGTCAATGGAGTTGAAGCGGTTGATCAAGTAAACGCCACACTTTATGACCTCATCTTAATGGATATTCAAATGCCAGAGATGGACGGTTATGAGGCCACGAGAAGAATTCGACAACTAGATGGAGATAAAAAGAAAACTCCTATTATGGCGATGACAGCCAATGCAACTCCAGAAGAAATTAACAAATGTTTTGAGTCGGGAGTAGATGAATATATTTCGAAACCTTTTGTGCCGGATGAACTATTCAGAAAAATGGCAAAACTCCTTAAAAAAATAGCCTCAATGTTTTGACAACTCCAATTCAGCCGGATCGTGTTTATGCTTAAAAAATATGGCAAAAGCTACTGTTACAAATAAAGCATAAATAGCAAATGTGAGCCAAATTTGATGCCAATCTTTGATACCTTCATGGGTAAAATAGTTATCAATAACATAACCACTGATGGTACTTCCTAAAATAGCCCCAAATCCATTAGTCATCATCATAAACAAACCTTGAGCACTTGACCGGATTTTAGAATTGGTAGAGATTTCAATATATAAGGATCCTGAGATATTGAAAAGTCAAAAGCCATTCCATACACAACACAAGATAAAATAATCATCCATAAGCCATCGGTGGGATTCCCAAATGAAAACAACCCAAACCTTAATACCCAGGCAACCATACTTATAAGCATGACCATTTTTATTCCAAATCGTTTTAAAAAAAAGGGGATTGCTAAAATGAACAATGCTTCTGATATTTGTGAAATTGACATCACAATTGTTGAATACTTTACTACAAAAGAATCCGCATACTGAGGCATTCTTTCGAAATCGGAGAGGAACGTATCGCCATACATGTTAGTGAGCTGTAAGGCCACTCCCAGGAACAGAGAAAAAATAAAAAACATTGCAATTTTAGAGTCGGCAAAAAGCTTAAAGGCATTCAAGCCTAAAGACTCTGTGATGGAAGTGCTATTTTTTGTTTCATTATGAGGCGGACAGGCTGGTAACGTGAAGGCATAAATACCTAAAATAAATGCGGCTATAGCTGCAATATAAAATTGGTCGGCAGATGCTTTATTTCCTGATAAATTGGTGATCCACATAGCCACTATAAATCCAATTGTACCCCAGACTCTGATTGGCGGAAAGACTTTTACTACATTGAAGTCATTATTTTTTAACACCGTATACCCTATTGAATTGGATAAAGAAATAGTTGGCATGTAACATAGCATGGCAACAAATATTACCCAAAAAAATGTTTCAGGATTGTCTACTTGAGGAATATAAGCTAAAGCCAATCCACCAAGGATGTGAAGGACACCATACAATCGTTCCGCATTTAGCCATCTATCGGCAATGATCCCTATTAAAGCGGGCATTAGGAGTGAGGAAATTCCTAAAGTGGAGAAAATTGCACCAAACTCAGTTCCACTCCATTGTTTTGTCGCAAACCAATAATTGGCAACAGTTATCAACCAAGCTCCCCAAACAAAAAACTGGAGAAAACTCATAAAGGTTAAACGAAGTTTTATGTTCATAAAAGCTATAGAGACAATTAAGATTTATTTCTCTTATTCAGTTCATCTCTTATTTTAGAAGCCAGTTCATACGCTTCATCATCAATGGCCTTCATGAGAGATTCTTTAAGTTCCTCTTCACTTAAGGCAGTAAACTCAGGAGGGGCCTTTTTCTTTTCCTTAGTTTTTTCTTTCTCCTTAGGTTTTTCTTTGGGTTCATCCAGAGGTAATTGGTCATCATCAATGGAAACGCCTGCCTGGGACAGAATAAACTCGTAAGTATATATTGGACAATTGAACCGGACAGCCATTGCTATGGCATCGGAGGTTCGCGCGTCAATTTCTTCCTGATGAGTGCCATCTGAACAAATTAATTTGGAGTAAAAAACACCTTCTTTAAGGTTATAAATAATTACTTCGAGGATTTCGATTTTATAGGCAAGAGCAAAACTTTTAAAAAGATCGTGAGTTAAGGGTCTGGAAGGGGTCATATTTTCCAGTTCAACAGCGATTGCTTGAGCTTCAAAACCACCGATGATAATTGGAAGTCTCCTGTTTCCGCCTTCTTCTCCCAAAACAAGGGCGTAGGCTCCTGATTGAGTTTGACTAAAAGAAAGTCCTGCAATTTCAAGCTTGATTTTATTCATACCGGTTCCGGAGGTTGATCGGGGTAACCGACCAGGAATAATTTACCTTAAAAATACTATTTAGTTTGATTCAATGAAATCTTCTCCACAAAAAAAAATTAACAACCTTTGAATCAGGCATTAACAGATTTGAAATTTTTGATGGCGGCTATAAGCTTGGGTAACACTTCAAATGCATCACCAACAATACCGTAATCGGCTGATTTAAAAAAAGGAGATTTAGGGTCTTTGTTAATAACTACGATATTTTTCGAAGAGCTAACACCTGCAAGATGTTGAATTGCTCCAGAAATACCTATGGCTATATATAGATTGGGACTAATAGAAATTCCGGTTTGACCGACGTGTTCAGAATGAGGTCGCCAATGGGAATCTGAGACCGGCTTGCTGCAAGCTGTTGCAGCACCTAAAAGATCGGCAAGTTCTTCAATCATTCCCCAGTTTTCAGGACCCTTCATTCCTCTTCCGGCAGAAACAACCAGTTCTGCTTCGGGAAGTGAAACTTTATCAGCAGCACGGACAATTTCCTTCACCATTTCCGCAAAACTATTATCATTAATTTGAGGAGCAAAAGCTACAATATTTGCAGCCAAAGACTTTTCAACAACTTTATATGAATTAGGAATCAGGGTAATTACTTTAACTGAAGAAGTAACTTCTACATCAGCGAAAGCTTTACCTGAATAAGCGCTTTTCCTAACTTTGAAACCAGCACTGGTATCTGGTAAGGCAATAGCACCATCAACGAGTCCTGCATCGAGTTTCACTGCCAATCGAGGAGCGAGCCCTTTTCCGGAAAAAGTATTTGAAAGCACAACAACCATGGCACCTTCCGCTTTTGCAGCTTCCGCAATTACTGAAGCATAGGCCATATTCACAAACTGTTTGAGTTTATCATTGGCAACATGAAGGATTTTTGAAGCACCGAATTTTGACAGCACGGGCAAATCTGCTTCGGCAACATCACCAATTGATAGGGCAGTCAGCGATGTTCCTAACATATTTGCAATTTCGGCAGCATAGGAAACTACTTCATAGGTGGATTTTTTAAATTTTCCTCCGGCATTTTCGCAATAAACTAATACAGACATAATGAATAATGTTAAGTGCTGATTTTTAAAATAAAAGTTAATGAATACTTGGTTGAAAACTAATTCCTATAAAGCAAAATTTCTAGCTTGGAGAAAAAGTTTTCCGATGTTGCAATTGATTTCGGTTATATCACTTTTGCTTTAGTATGTAATAACGTCACGAGTTCTTCTACTTTATCTGATTCAACCAGGTTTACCTGACCACGTGGCTGAGGTTTATCATATTCTGCAATTGTTGTAAGCATAGCAACTTCTATAGGCTCAACCACAATAAGAGGCTTTGTCCGTGCTGACATTATTCCGCGCATATTTGGTATGCGTGGTTCAGCCATTCCTTCTGTTGCACTTGCAACAAGGGGAAGAGAACAATTTATCACTTCTTTTCCGCCTTCAATTTCCCTTTCTAAAACAGCTTTACCGGCTTCAATGTTTAAAGATTTGCAAATTGAGATAGAAGGAATATCCAACAACTCACCCACCATGGCAGCTACCTGAGATCCATTATAATCAATCGATTCACGACCGGTGAGAATAAGGTCATAACCACCAGATTTTGCATGATGAGCAATTTGTTTGGCTACAAAGTAAGCGTCGCGAGGGGCTGCATTAACACGGACAGCATCACTGGCACCTATTGCTAAGGCTTTACGGATAGTTGGATCTGTAGATGTGTCACCCACATTTATTACAGTAACTGTTCCACCGGAGACTTCAGTCAGTTCCAAAGCACGGGTCAGCGCTATCTCATCGTATGGGTTTATGATATATTGTATTCCTGTGGTAACCAGGGATTTATTGTCAGAAGAAAAGTTTATTTTCGTTGTAGTATCAGGTACATTACTAATGCAAACAAGTATTTTCATTTTTCGAATTTTGGACTGCAAAGGTAATTAAATTTGATTGAAAATAGAGCTGTTTACAGGCAGTTAGAATTCATTTGGTGATTGGAGGCATTTAATCATTTTAACTCATTTGAAACTGGAAAGGAAATGACTTACTATCGTTAAAAAAAGAAGTTTGTGATTAACTTTGTTGAATGGAAAACCAAAGAATTGCTACGCTAAAAATATATATTGAAGAAGATCCGAAGGATTTGTTCAGCAGGTATGCTTTAGCTTTAGAATATATTAATTCTGGCAATGATACAGAGGCCCAAAAGATTATGGAGGCCTTGCATCACTCCTACCCTGACTACCTTGCTAACTATTATCATTATGGTAAACTTTTAGAAAGATCCGGTAACATAGAAAAAGCTATTGCAATTTTTACTGAAGGTGAAAAACTTGCAGCAAAACAAAAAAATCAGAAAACATACAATGAACTCCGTGGGGCAAGAGAGGAATTGGAAGACTAAATTTATAACTAATTACTATTTTGTTCTTTAGTGTTCACCCCCTTTACGGATGTTAACTATTTAACACACAGCAGTCAGTTTTAAAATAAGAAAACCAAATAGTATTCTATATTTATAAGTCTATTAATCAATATGTTAAATACAATTTAAGTTTAAATTTCCGAAGTAAAAATACCTATACATTACAGATCGAGTACTTATATTAAATTACTGAGACAGAAATATTTATTCCAATTTAAAATTAATTTATAAAAATTATTCTTAAAATTGACTGCCTGTTCCTGTCAAAACTTCATCAATGATTTCCATAATTTTAGTGTAAGTTTCAAATGCCTCGAAATAAATGAAAAAAAGAAAAAGGATACTGCTATTTTATCTTCTTTTAACAATATCCTTTTCCTCTTGCTCACTGCTGGGAATTCATATTAAAGTTCATAATCCTAAAAAGGCAGGGAAAGAGCCTAAATTCAATCAGGAGACCATATTGCTAGGTGAGTTAACACCAGTACGCGAGAGTTTTGATGTTGTATTTTATGGTTTAGATATCCAACTTCATCCGGAAGAAAAAACTTTAGGTGGCTGGGTAGAAATTCGCGCCAAAGCACTTGTTGATATTGATTCGATACAAATTGATCTTGAAAAATCTTTACGAATCAATGAGATTCGATTTGGATCGCGTGAGGGTGCTACTTTAAAATACACCAGAATATTCAGAGCTGTTTATTTAAAGATGGATCACCAAATAAAGAAAGGACAAACGTTTTCGGTACATGTGAACTATGATGGAAAACCAATTATTGCCAGAAAACCACCATGGGCGGGAGGTTTGGTTTGGAAGAAAGATAAAGAAAAAAATGCGTGGGCCGGAGTAGCTTGCGAATCGGAAGGTGCAAGTATTTGGTTTCCTTGTAAAGATCACACTTCTGACGAACCTGACAGTTCGCTAATGCGTTTTTCAATTGCAGAAAAAAATTTAATGGTCATTTCAAATGGAGTCCTTCAAGCGATCGATGAGAATGCAACTTATAAATCATTTACCTGGAAGGTGAACAACCCCATTAACACCTACAATATTACGTTTTACCTTGGGAACTTCGAAAGAATTGATGACAGTTATACCGGATTAAAAGGCCAAACCTTATCTATTAATCACTATGTCCTAAAGCCGAATGTTTCAAAAGCGAAGGAACATTTTAAACAGGTCAAAAACCATCTACTGGTATATGAACAACTGTATGGTGAATTTCCGTGGTATGATGATGGTCTCAAATTAGTAGAATCACCGTATTCGGGGAAGGAACATCAATCAGGAATTGCGTATGGAAACGGATTCAAAAATGATTTGTATGGAAAAGAAGATTATATTATGCTTCATGAAACTGGTCATGAATGGTTTGGTAATGCCATAAGTGTTGCTGACCTGGCTGATGTGTGGCTTCAAGAGGGGGTTACCACCTATGGCGAAGTACTCTATCTTGAAAAAGAATATGGATCAAATCTGGCTTATAACCACCTGCTTTTTTACCGTTGGACCATCAAAAATAAAAGACCGGTAGTAGGACCCTCAGGAAGACGGTATTTTGATTACCATGATGGAGATGTTTATGTTAAAGGTGCATGGACCTTACACACGTTACGCAATCAGATTGCAAATGACTCGATCTTTTTAAAAATAATGCAAACCTTCTATGATGATTACAAATATAAAACTACTTCTACCGCACAATTTATTCAAACTGTAAATTCGGTTACAAATAAAAATTACAATTGGTTATTCAATCAATACCTCTTTGAACGAAAGGCACCAGTGTTTGAGTATTACATTTCAAAAGATGGCTATTTGTACTATCGCTGGATGAATACAGCAGTGGATTTCAATAAAATCAAAGTACCTTTTACCATTGAAAATGATGCAACACTATACGACGTTTTCCCTTCCAGCAAGGTACAGCGCTACAAATTAAAAGAAGGCACCAATTTTACCTCTGAAGTTGCTGTAGATAATAGTTCAGCGTTGTTCGGAAAAAGCAAGAACAGAAAACTACTTCAAAAATACGAAGCAACCGATCGAAGTAAGTAAATGGATATGATTTCAACCCACCACAAATCCCTATACAATTGCCAAGTCATTGTTACAAATTTTTTAATGAAGTATTCAGTATTATAACAATCTCCATAAAGACTCTTTTAAAAACAAAAAACATACATTACGTTTTTATTTTATAAAATGAAAAAACTATTTCGAAATTCAGTAGTATTTTTTATTCTACTACTATTAATAACAATAATTTTTGATTTTTTCTTATCGTTAAATTTAAAAAAAGCGAAAGGTATTATTGCTGATGAATTTTCAGTATGGAATGCTATATATGATGGCACAATTAATTCCGAACTACTTATTTATGGTTCCTCAAGGGCCTGGGTACAAATAGATCCTCAAATACTGGAAAGCACATTAAAAAAAAGAACTTATAATTTAGGTGTTGATGGTCATAATTTTTGGATTTCCTATTTGAGACATTTGGAACTTTTAAAGTATAACAAAAAGCCCTCTTATGTCATAGTATCATTAGATATATTTACTTTGGAAAAAAGAATTGATTTATACAATCCAGAACAATTTCTACCCTACATGTTATTTAATGAGAACATGAAGCACTATACCCAATCGTATCATGGCTTTAATTTGCTGGATTATTACCTTCCACTACTTCGTTATACCGGAAACAGCAGTATAGTATTTCAAGCGATTAAGAGCTCTGTAAAATCCGATGCAGTTACCAGTGGAAGAAAACATGGTTACATTGGAATGAACAAAGTTTGGAATGAGGATTTGACTGCCGCTCAGACTAAGATGAATGCTTATGTACCAAAAATCGATTCTTCAGCAGTTAAACTTTTTGAGCAATTTATACAGGAATGTTCCCAAAATAAAATAAAATTAATTTTCGTTTACACTCCGGAATACATCGACGGACAGCGATTTACTAAAAACAGAGATGAAGTGATGGCTTGGTTTGAACACTTTTCAAAAAAATACCAGATCCCTTATCTGAATTATTCAGATGACATTATGTGCCAACAAAAGGAATACTTCTTTAATTCAGAGCATTTAAATAAAACAGGATCGGCAATTTTTTCAAAAAAATTGGGTGAGGAACTACTAAAAATTAATGGCTTGGCCATAGTAAATTAGCACCGGGCCGGATTCAACTATTAAATCCACTATATGAAGTCAAAATAAAATTATCACCTTCAACAATTTAATAGTTTTTTATCGGATTTGGAAACTAAGTAAAAAACTACTAAATTTCGCAATTATAGCTAATTAAATGGATGAATTCATCAAAGTTATGATGATAAATCCTCTGTAACCGGAGAATCAATAAATCACAAAATAGTTACAAATTCCAACACCATCAATTTTATGAAAAAAATCATTTACACCATTTCAATACTTGTTTTTGTTTCATGCGGAAGCACTAAATTGCTCAGTCCTACCCAAGCTGATGTAGATCGGGGAGCTAAAAAATACACAGATATAACTCTTGCCAGTTTGAATGAAGGGAAATCCATTTTCGAAACTGAATGTACCAAATGCCATAGCTTAAAGGACCCAAAAAAGAAATCTGAAGCGCAATGGAAAACTATTGTTCCCAGAATGACTGCAAAGGCAAATAAAAAAGCCGGTTCTGAAGTCATTGACGCAAGAAAGCAAGAGTTGATATTGCAATATGTCTCTACTATGAGCAATTAAAATTTTCACCAATATAACCTTAATTTCGAAATGAAGGGTGTTTTGTTTTCAGTCAATTAATGACTCGAAGTGATGGATATTCCTATGATTTAAAGTTAATTCGATCATTAATTTCAGCTCCTACCCCTACCAATTTGTGCTGCAAATTTCCTACTTTTGCCACGCTGAAGGAGTTTTGGCAATGAAATTTATTTTAAAAATATGAAAGAACTACAATTCCGGGAAGCACTAAGGGAAGCGATGACAGAAGAAATGCATCGTGACGAGAAGGTTTTTTTAATGGGTGAAGAGGTAGCTGAATATAACGGAGCCTATAAAGTCAGTCAGGGTATGCTTGATTTGTTTGGAGCTAAACGGATTATTGATACACCAATTGCCGAACTTGGATTTGCAGGAATCGGAGTAGGATCAGCAATGAATGGCCTCCGTCCTATTATTGAATTCATGACTTTTAACTTTTCACTTGTTGCTATTGATCAAGTCATTAATGCGGCTGCAAAAATGATGTCGATGTCTGGAGGAAACTTCAATGTGCCAATTGTTTTCCGCGGGCCAACCGGCTCTGCAGGCATGCTTAGTTCACAACATTCACAAGCATTTGAAAGCTGGTATGCGAACTGTCCCGGATTAAAAGTAATAGTACCTTCTAATCCTGCAGATGCAAAAGGACTTCTCAAATCTGCTATCAGAGATAACGATCCTGTAATTTTTATGGAATCGGAACAAATGTATGGTGACAAAGGAATGGTTCCGGAAGGAGAATATTTGATGCCAATTGGAATTGCCGACATAAAACGCCCAGGCAAAGATGTAACACTCGTTTCTTTCGGCAAAATGATGAAGGTAGCATTAAAAGCGGCAGAAGAACTTGCAAAAATTCAGATAGATGCTGAAGTAATCGATTTACGAAGCGTTCGACCTATCGACTACAACACGATTATACAATCGGTTAAAAAAACCAACCGTTTAGTAATTGTTGAAGAATCATGGCCTTTGGCAGCGATTGCAACTGAGGTTGCTTTTAAGGTACAGCTAGACGCTTTTGATTATTTGGATGCTCCTGTTATCAGAGTCATGGGTGGTGATGTTCCATTGCCTTATGCACCAACGCTGATTGATGCTTTTTTACCTAATCCGGCAAGAGTGATTGCTGCAGTAAAGGAAGTGATGTATTTGGTTAAATAAAGACGGAAATCCACGAACACTTTGGGCCCTGTTACCAAAACATTAAATAGAAGCAAAGTAATCAGGACTTTTGGCCAAATTTCTGTTGAAGCAAATTCATTTTCGCTTCCATTTTTGATTCCTTGTGGCGTTCCATTATTGCTGTAAAGGCATCTTTCGACTGTCTAGGAAAATCACCTTTCATCAACCAATCATAATAAGATGGTTCTGCTGCAAAAACATCAGTAACTAACTTTCCCTTATGCTTTCCAAAATTAATGATTTCTTCACCCTTATCATTGTAAACCATCCTTCCTGCGAGGTCAACCGTATTGTGCATATTGGTAAATTTGTGCAGGAAATCAACATTGCCTTCGAGTTGATCTTTATAGCGGGATAATTGCGCAATCAGAATTTCGTAAGTCGCAATAATATCGGCTTCTGCAGAGTGGGCATTGATCAGATCCTTTTCACAATAAAATTTATAAGCGGCGGCAAGTGTTCTTTGTTCCATTTTATGAAAAATGTTTTGCACATCCACCAATTTTCTTCCTGTTAAATCGAAGGGAACACCCACTCTAAAAAACTCTTCAAAAAGCAAAGGCACATCAAACTTATTAGAATTGTAACCCGCCAGATCACAGTTATTAAGGAATTCTTTTAATTCATCCGCAATCTCTGCAAACTTAGGTGCATCCACAACATCTTCATTCGTTATTCCAGTGAGTTTAGTAACCACTTCCGGAATAGGCATTTCGGGATTTACTTTTTTTGTAAAAGTCACTTTAGAACCATCTGGGAGAAGTTTCAAAACAGAAATTTCTATGATCCGATCAGAACCAATAGTAAGACCAGTTGATTCCAGATCGAAAAATGCAAGAGGGCGGGATAAATTAATTTGCATGAAAAAGTAATTAAGGTTTTGAGGAAGGGTTAGGTTGCATTTTAAATACTTTGGAAATTCCTTTTTCACCTTCGTCGCCGGTAACAACAATATCCTCTTCTAAACGACCCATTTTAGGTGAGCGGGCTTTCAATTTGTAGTTGCCTGCAGGCAACAGAATAAAAATCTCGGCAGCTGCGCCATTTGCTTCCATAATACCTAATACTTCCCCTGTTGATTCCTTAACAACGCTACACATGGCATCTTTGGAAGGAAGTCCCTGAGGTGAAAGAATTGAAGCACGAAAGAGTACTCCTGCATTTTTAATGAGGGGTTCAGTTAAATTAAAATACCAGATATCTAGATCACCTAAACCTCCTTTTTTAACTGTTGCCACATAACCTGTTCTTGCATTAGCGGCAAGCGTAAAATAAAGATCATCGCCGGTGGTATTTAAGGGAAACCCAATGTTCATAGGTTTTGCCCAATCTGAAACAGGATCGGGACGATAGCTCATAAAAACATCGAAGCCTCCCATGCTTGTATGACCTTGAGACGAAAAGAAGAGTGTTTTTCCATCGTGCCATAACATGGGGTTTTCCTCATCCAGCTTGGTATTAATAGTTGGGCCCAGGTTTACAGGGGCTCCCCATTTTTTACTTTCATTCATCTCCATCATAAAAATATCTTTGCCACCTAAAGTTCCTTTCATATCAGCAGCAAAGAAGATCCGCTTTCCATCATTTGAAATACAAGCACCTGTTTCGAGTGTTTTAGTTGCAAGGGATGGGTCTAATAACTCAGCCTTTTGCCATGATTTTCCTTTTAGAGATGAAATATAAATATCACCGGCTGCCTCAGCACCTTCTTTATAAACTAACATCTTATCTCCATTAGAATTCAAACCGGTTGAAATATCATATAATTCCGAGTTTAGATTTGTACCAGGGTTTTTGGCTTTGGTCCAGGAAGTATCAGTTTTAGAAGTGCTATAAATATCAGGAATTATTTCACCGAAACCATCTACTATTCCGCCCATATTTCCTTTGCGGTTAGAGGTAAAATAAAGAGCGGAATCAACGGCCATACCTATAGGCGCATAATCGGCAGAAATGGAATTGACTAATTTACCGGGATTAGTAAATTTTACTTCAAGAGGCTTTTTTACATATTCCTTACCGTTATAACAATATTCAATATATTGATTGAGATTCATTTTTGCGTTAACAACTCCTTTATTCACTTCTTTATATTTTTCGAAAGCCTCAATAGCTTCATCAAATAAATTTGCGGCCAAAAGTGAACGACCCATTTGATAATAAACATCTTTGGGAGCATCTTTTTTATCAGCAGCCTTAACAAAATGCTGAATAGCCTGAGATTTATCCACATTAGAATTGAGATAACACATTCCCAGCTTGTAATTATAATCCATATTATCAGGATCGAAGCTCACCAATTTCACATAAGGATCAATGGCAGCTTTGAAGCTGTTGGCTTTATACAAATCGGCTGCTTGCTTTTTTAATTCAGAGGCCTGTTCTTTTGTAATCACAACTGGCGGAGCTGGTTTTCTGGTAGATTGAGCAAAAACCGTTGAAATTGAAAATACTAAAACACAGCTGAATAAAATTCGTGAAAGAAGGCTATTGAATTTCATAATTCTAAAATATATAAGATTAAATTTCTCTGTTAATATCAAATTGCTCCAAATAATCGGCTACACGTCGTACAAATGAACCTCCCAAAGCGCCGTCTACTACACGGTGGTCATAGGAATGAGAAAGGAACATCATGTGTCTGATGCCCAATGTATCACCAAAAGGGGTTTCTATAACAGCAGGTTTCTTGCGAATAGCGCCGACGGCCATAATTGCTACCTGTGGCTGATTGATGATTGGTGTTCCCATCACATTTCCAAAACTACCCACGTTAGTAATCGTATAGGTTCCACCCTGAATTTCATCAGGAGTTAATTTTCCTGCACGTGCTCTATTGGCCAGGTCATTAACAGTTTTAGTAAGTCCCAGCAAATTCATTCTATCTGCATTTTTTATTACAGGAACGATAAGGTTACCTGATGGCAAAGCTGCAGCCATTCCAATATTGATATTTTTTTGACTATTAAATTAGTTCCATCAACCGAAATATTGATCATCGGAAAATCTTTTATTGCCCGTGCAATAGCTTCAATAAAAATCGGAGTGAAGGTGATTTTTTCTTTTTCTTTTTCAAACATTCCTTTCTCCCTATTCCTCCACATTACCAGATTAGTAACGTCAGCTTCCACATACGAAGTCACGTGGGGAGAAGTTGTTTTCGATTTCACCATGTGTTCAGCGATAAGCTTACGCATGCGATCCATCTCAATTATTTCAAATTCACCAGAAACAGAAATAGCAGGAGTTGAATTTGTTGCCTTCGCAACAGGTGAAGCAATTACATTTTCAGATTCTGGAGCTTTTGCAGCTACTACAACAGGTTCTGAAGCCAATGCAGCGCCACCGGATTGTTTCCTTTCCAGAAAAAGGAGTACATCTTTTTTGGTAACACGTCCCTCTGCACCTGTACCTACGATTGCATCCAGTTCGTTTTGAGAGATATTTTCCTGTTGTGCTATAGTTCTGACTAATGGAGAATAAAATCGACCGGCACCATTTGTTGAAACAGCAGGTTGCGCAACATATGGAACTGCAATTGGGTTAGCTGGCATGGCAACTGGAGCAGCAGCGGCAACTGAAGCAACTGTGGCTGCAATAACAGGGGCCGGAGTAGGACTGTCTTCACCACCTGTATTGATAATCGCAATTACAGCACCAACCTGAACCACATCATTTTCGTTAAACATTTTTTTTACTAATGTTCCGGCTACAGAAGATGGAACTTCAGAATCAACTTTATCAGTGGCAATTTCAAGAACTGATTCATCGGATTCAACCCGATCTCCTTCATTTTTAAGCCACCTGATTATGGTTGCTTCGGCAACACTCTCTCCCATTTTGGGCATTTTCATTTCCACCTGAGCCATAAAATATTGAAATTGAAATAATTAATATCTGTTTAGGGTAAAATTAACAGTTCAAAGTTAAGTAAAAAAGCCTGTTTAAAACTGAGATAAAGTAGTCAAGGTTTATGATTTTTCAACAAACCGAACTAATTTCAGTACTTGAATTATTGAGTTTGTTGACTATGACCATGTGAAAATGGAAAGGGACAAGTTGTTAGGGACAAGTTACAAGTTTTCAGTAGCCAGTGAACAGTGACCAGTAAAAAGTGACAAGTGGAAAGGGACAAGTTACAAGTTTTCAGTGACCAGTGACCAGTAACCAGTAAAAAGTGACAAGTTGAAAGGGACAAGTTTTTAAATGTTAGTGGGTGAGTGGGTAATATTTTCTCACTATAGTTTGGCCGTAAGGTTAGCATGCCTGCTGACCTGTTTATTGAAGAAGTTTAGGGACAAGTTGAAATGAGTGAGTTAAAAAAAGCACCAAGTTTGATGTTATCCTTAGTCAGATGAAGTTAAATACTTGGTTTTAGGAAAATAACGTAAAGTAACAGTTCTGAAAAATTAGTTTTTTAATTGAATTTGGCAATCCGGAGCGTTCCTATAAATGTAACAAGGACGTACTTTGATACGTCCTTGTTACAATAACTAAGTTTTGAATTTTTGGATTTTTTACTGCACTACCAATCTCAGATATGAAACGGAATCTGCAGTTATTTTTACCAAATAAGTACCAGATGAAAGTCCTTCTTTAGAAATAAACAGCGATCCATTATTCATGGTTTGTGGTTTTCCGATTAAACGACCAGATATATCCATTAATTCAACTAAAGCAATATGACTATCAGTGCCGGTATATTTAAGTAGTGCACCATTTTTCATAGGATTTGGGAAAATATTATACAAGCCTGTGTCATCGTTCACATCTGCAATACCTAAAAAATTATCACTCAAAGTGGTCAGAGTGGAATTGGTTACGATTGGTAAATTGAGATCAAAATAAATATATGCAGTATTGGTAACGGGAGTAGGATCAGGATTTGTAGCATTTCCTTTTATTCTATAAATAACATACCCATTGCTTGCAGGTTCGTTGGTAGTACTATCAGGAAGAAGAATATTATCGAAGGTAAATGTAACTTCATTTCCAGGTCTGGTGGTCACATTAACAGAATGAGATGCATCAATAAGTGTAAAAGTAGCTAAATCAAGTCCGGCATTCATTGTATCAATAAGCACTACCGTAAATGCAGTATCGTTTCCTGTATTTTGGAAACGGATCATGTAATTAAGCCAGGAATCCATGGTTACAAAATTACTTGCTCCCTGTCCTTCAGGCTGCACGGCTTTATCGTTTGGATCATAGGAACAGGTAACCAATTGTGTTAAGGTAGAATTTTCGGCAAATTGGAAACCAAAAGCATCTGTTCCTGTTATTGCAAGATTGCTGGAAATAGTTAGGCTTCCGGCAGGCTCAATAAAATTAGCAACAATGGTGATTGTCTGACCTGGTGATAAGTTGGAATAGTTATAGGTAAGCACATTTCCAATGTGAGAGAATGGTGCTACACTGGAAGATGAATAATTCAATAAGGAATTATATGTTAAGGTCATCACACCATCCAAAACTGTAAAACCATTATTATGAATGGTTAAATAATAAGGCACCAACCAATTACATCTGGGCCATCCGCTTGTAAATGAAATTACAGCAGAACCATTTGCTGAATCCGGAAAGATTCCAAAATCAAGACCTGACACGGAAGCAGTAGTTACATTGGCAGAATAGGTTGAAGGAGCAGAAGTGAGATTCCACGCTGATGAACTTTGAAAAGTAACATCATAAGAAGCCGGAGAAACAACTACTGCATAATCGCCTTGGCTATTTGTAAGAGCATTTACATTACCTGGAACAACATTTACTTGCTGGTTGCTTACACCCGGCTCACCAATATCTTTACTACCATTACTATTTAGATCCAAATAAACATTTCCACCAACGGTGAAATACCCGTTTGAGCCAACACCGATCATAAAAGTTTCAACATCCGAGCAGCCATTCATGTCAGTTACTGAAACGGTATATGTACCTTGAGGCAAGCCATTGATAGCTGGACCTACTGCTCCATTAGACCAAAGGTATGTATAAGGAGGAGATCCGCCTGAAACATTAACTGTTGCTGCGCCATCATTGCATCCTGCGCAGGTTGCATTGGTTACATTTATAGTTGCTACAGGAATTGGAAATTGATTAATTATGAAATTATTAATTCCAGTACAAGTATCTCCATTCGCGTCAACCACTGTTAAGGAATAAATACCGGGACAAAGGTTGCCCCATTGCCAGAAACTGGTTGCATTTACAGGTCCCCAGGTGTTAAATCCATCAGAAAGTGTAACAGAAAGTGGTAATGCACCACCAGAAAAGGATACTCCAACCGTGCCTGAGCATGTTCCCATACCACAAGTTCCATTTATTGAGACGAGGTTTGAAACACATTGAGCATTTGATACTTGGCTAATAAGAAAGAATAAAAAGCAAAAAGTAAGTAGTTTTTTCATGTAATTATTTTTAAAGTTATACATAGTTGCTGAGTATATTGACCCATTAAAGATGAAATTTAACCAGAAAAGGTTGCAAATGAGCAAGAAAATACAACAATTTCCATAAAAAGCATAATTGCTTCCAAATCTCAATGAAATAAGCTCACTTTAAGCCGCTTTTCATTCAAATCGATTTCCTTGATCACTACTTCAAAGGCATCATCAACCTGATAAAATGCAAGAGGATCATCAGAAGTTGTTGCTTCAGGCAATTCACTTTTATGCAGAAGTGCTTCAATTCCGGTGACAATAAGCATCACTAATCCATAGGGCTTTTTAAATAATACAGTTCCAGAAATCGTATCGCCAATCTTATACTTTTCAGCAAATTTTTCCCATGGATCTTCTTTGAGTTGCTTTAAACCAAAGGCTACCCGGTGTTTTGTTTTATCAACTTCCAGAATAATGACTTCAATTTTTTGATTCAACCGAAGATGATGTTCAGGGTGCTCTACTCTACCCCAACGAATATTTTTATTGTGAAGTAATCCACTGACTAAGCCAATGGAAACAAATGCACCAAAATCCTGGAATGATTTAATCACTCCTGTAGCCCTTTGTCCGGGATTAATTTTCAATGTATCGTTTTTGTGCGTCAGTTAGTTTTGACATAAATCAGTGACAAGTGACAAGTAACAAGTGATTAGTGACAAGTGATCAGTTTCCAGTGACCAGTAAATAGTGATCAGTAAGAAGTGAGTAGTGAACAGTGACAAGGGACAAGTTGAAAGGGACAAGTTGAAATTTGAAAACGATAAGTTCTCATTTGCTTTATTAAATATTCATCGGTTGACAAGACTTATTTTTTTTCTAAATTTTCATCCTTCAGATACCTGTAAATTGTGGATTTGCCAATGCCTAACATTTTAGCTATGCCAGTTACATTTTGATCATTGCTATCGAGATAATGTTTAATTATTTTCCGGGTATAGTCGTCGAGAGTCATATGGTCGTTAAAGAAGCTGCCAGACGAAGCGGTGTCGTTAATTTTTATATCGGAAACCGTTATTTCATTTCCTGATGACATTACACAAGCTAATTCAGCTAAAGATTTAAGTTCTCTTACATTTCCAGGAAAGGAATAATTTAACAACAATGCTTGTACCTCATTAGAAAAAGATTTTTTTGCCATATTATTTTCTTTGCAGAACCAGTTTACAAAATGTCCAAAGAGCAAAAGAATATCCTGACCTCTTTCCCTTAAAGGAGGAAGGTCAATGGTGAGACCAAAAATCCGATAATACAAATCCTCCCGAAAGTTCCCTTTTTCAACTTCCTCACGAAGGTTTTTATGTGTAGCAACCAATACTCTGTTGTTGACTTTAATTTGTTGGTTACCTCCAACCTTTGTAATAGTTTTTTCTTGTAATACGCGCAATAATTTTACTTGAAGCGCAAGTTCCATATCACCGATTTCATCAAGAAAAATAGTTCCGTTATTAGCTTCTTCAAATTTACCCATTCGCGAAGCAATGGCACCTGTAAAGGCTCCTTTTTCGTGGCGAACAATTCACTTTCAGCAAGTTCTTTAGGAACTGCTGCCATATTAATTGCAACAAAAGGTCCTTTACTAAAAGTTGAATTAAAATGAATAGCTCTGGCAACTTCTTCTTTACCGGTACCAGTTTCGCCGGTAATAGTAACAGTTAAGTTATTATTAAGTGTTTTTTCAATCAGTTCGAAAATTCGGATCATGGCGGGAGAATTTCCAATAATATTCTTTCGAAAATCGTACTTGCTCAGCACTTCTTTTCAAGAGAATTCAATCTGTTTTTAGTTTCAAACCATCTTTTATGTGGTTCAAAGTATTCATCAGGCGTTCTCTGATATCTTTGCTTTTTACGAAATAATCATAAGCACCGGCTTTCAGTAACTGCAATGCCGTATCAATTTTATCTTGTTCAGAAATAACTATTACTTCAGCGGAAGGCAATTTTTTCTTGATTTCATTTAATAAAGTAGCGCCGGTCATATCAGGTAAACCATAATCTATGGTTACAACATCGGGGCATTCATCCAGGCTGGATAGAAATTTCTTTCCTGTAGCAAAACTCTTCACATCATGATCAGGATCTAATGCTAATGTATAAGCAAGATATTCGCGATACCATTCATCATCTTCAACAACAAAAATTTTGGTTTTACTACCGGAACTTTCTACCATGAAACTATATTTTTAATAAAGCCTTTTTAATAAAAAAAATACTACTTTTTTCCACGCATTCAAACATCAATGCAATATTTAAATTGAATAACATTTCAGGAAAAATTATTCAATTCTTTCTTTAATAAATCAAAAACTTCTGAAGAGTACGATTCAGTTTCTTTTACGAGCCATGCTGCTTTACCTAATTCTCGGGAACCGGAAGCTGTTTCTTCAAGTTCTTTCAGCATGGAGGCCACATAACCAATTCCCATTTGCTTATAAGAGCCTATCATTCGATGAGCAGTTTTACCAAGTTGCTCCCAATTATTTTGTTTGAGATGAAACTTGAGATTATTAATAGAAGCGAAAGAGCTGGTTAAAAAAAGGTTGATCATTTTACGGGTGAATTCGTTATTGCCTTGTGAGGAGGCGATCAATTCATTTAGATCGTAATAGTTTTCAGGTCTTGGTTGATTAAAACTGTAAGGGTCTGCATCCTTAATTTTTGGTTTTAAAATTTCCTTTTTATTTTTGGTTTCAATATTCAGGAGTTTACTTATTTTCTCAAGCAATTCCTGCTCACGGAATGGTTTAGTAATAAATCAGACATCCCTTCCTCCATCCATTTTAACAAATCATGTTGAAGGATATTTGCAGTCATAGCAATCACAGGGACATTTTTTTATTTTCGGAAAATCATTTCTGATAATTTTGACGGCTTCGGGTCCGGTCATCTCAGGCATTTGAATATCCATAAGAATAAAATCAGCATGATTTTTGTGAAATATAGAAATTGCTTGTTTTCCATCTTCAGCAAGAAACACTTTGGCCCCTAAATTTTCAAGGCTATGATGTTGCAATTCCCTTATCATAGGATCGTCTTCAGCCAAAATAACTGCCAGTCCCTTCAAAGGTGTTTCCTGCTCATCTTCAGTAAATGAAGTTTCACGTGGTTCAAGCTCACCCCATTTGTAAGGAATACGAACAGAGAAAACTGAACCAATGGCAGGCATACTTTCTACAGTGATGCTTCCTCCTTGTTGTTCAACAATCCGTTTAGAAATAGAAAGTCCCAAACCACTCCCTCCAAATTTTCTCACCACAGATGCATCGGCTTGTTCAAATTCTCCAAAAATGGCTTCAATTCTATTAGCAGCAATTCCTACACCGGTATCACTAATATGAAAGAGTAAAATTGCTTTCTCCTTTTCATCCGTAAAAGTGGCAGTAATATCTACACTTCCTTTTTCAGTAAACTTAATTGCATTTCCAACTAAATTGAACAATACCTGTCTTAAACGAACAGGATCGCCATTTAAAATTAATGTAGCAATAGGTTGGATATAAAATTTTAATTGAATACCTTTTTCTTGTGCCTTCCATATAAAGGATTCACCTACTTCATTAAAAATATCGGCTGCCTTAAATGGAACTTCTTCAAATTTCAATTTACCTGAATCAACACGAGTAAAATCAAGAACATCGTTAACTATTGATAACAAATGGCTTGATGAGCCGGAAATGGCTTTCATAAAACGTTGTTGGGTATCGTCTAAATTGGTTTGACTCAATTTTTCAGAAAATCCAATCACAGAAGTTAAAGGTGTTCTGATTTCATGACTCATCGTAGACATAAATTCTTCTTTGGCCTTTGCCAGCTTTTCCGCTTCCTGTCTTGCCAGAATAAGTTCCTTTCGTCGTTTATTGGAAACTTCAATATCACGTAAAACAAAAATCAGAAGAATTAAAATCAGCAAAAGCCCAACAATCATAATATTTCGTATCGATCTGGCAGCATCATTTGCAGTAGCTTCTGATTCGGTAACTTTAAAATTAATTCGCTCTCTTTCTGCTTGTTCCAGTTTTTTTATGACCCGTTCAATTTGAGCTGTCACAATTTTATCAGCAGCCAGAAGATTTAATTCCTTTTCTGATTGCATCTTAATTTTAATGCTTCCTCTTCTCTGATACGATTTGCGTTTTTATTAAACTCTGTCACCTTTGTATTTCTTTCGGCAAGCAAACTATCGGCTTTTAACTTAAGTGCCTTCCTACTATACTTACCAGAAAACATTCGCTGCAACATAGATCCCTGATCCTTAAAAATATCAGTAGTATCGTCTTTTAATTCATTTTCGTCGAGGTTTTTAATTGCATCAGTAATAATCCGATTATAATTGATTTCAAGAAGATGATCATAAATTTCTATTTTTGAGGATAACAGAGTATCCAGCTTGATAAAATCATCAATGTTTCGTCCTGCTGTAATAGCACCTGACTTTAAACTATCAATACCTGCTTTCAAGGTATCCTTCATTTCAAGGAATTGCACCAGGTAATTATTATCACGCGTTACAGCAAAAGCTCTTACGTTATTACCGGCAGCATTAATTGAAGTCCAAAGTTCTTTGATCCTAATCAAATCACGATCTGGCTGTGCGCTTTCTTTAACTGTTGTTACCAGGCTGTTTACATTTTCCTGCATTCGGCTATAAGCATAGTAAAGCAAACTACCGGACGCTAAAAATGCGACGATTACAAATATTCTAATTCTGGAATTGCTATTCATTTTTGTTTGCCCTTTCTGAGGTGCTAAGGTAACATAACGGTTTCATTTTGGGAAAATTTCATTGAAAACTGTTTCATTTTGGGAAAACATAGCAGTCAAATTTGGGTATTAAAAAGGAGAATCAGAACTTATTAACATCAACTATCTACTTTATAATCAATTTTTTACATACATAATTTGTTCATAAAAATTGCAAAAACCAGGTTTCGAGTTGGTCATGGCATGGATATTAGATACGACCCGTCAGAACAAACCCTCTAAAAATATAAAAAATATGAAAAACGTTCAAAAATTAGTGTTAGGCGGCTTTCTTGCGATTGGTGCTTTAACAACAGGTTGTGAAAATTACAAAGATGAATTGGCTCAAATGACAGCTACTAAAGATTCTATTCTGGCTGTTTCAAGTACAAAAGACAAGTCAATCGAAGAGTTTATCACTTCATTTGATGAAATCGAAGGAACACTATCAGAAATCACTGCAAAACAAGATGCAATTAAAGTTGAAGCAGGTGACAAAACTGAAATGAATGTGAACGCAAAAGAGCGTATTCAATCTGAAATTGCAGCTATTAAGCAATTAGTTGAAGAAAGTAAAGCTAAGACTGAAGAATTGAATAAAAAATTAAAGCAATCTAATTTCAAATTGGGTAAATTCGACAAAATGATTGCTGCATTAAACATTCAAATTGCTGCAAAAGATTCTCAAATGGTGGTGCTTAATGATCAGTTGTTGGCACTGAATACCCAAGTTCAAAGCTTGAATGGAACTGTTGCTTCATTATCAACAAAAGATTCAGTCAATACTGATGTAATTGCAAGACAAACTACCAAAATGAATACTGGATATGTTGCAGTAGGTAACTACAAAAAACTTCGCGATGAGAATGTTGTAACTAAAGAAGGTGGTTTCTTAGGTTTAGGTAAGGAAGAAAAACTTTCCACACAGTTAAATTCTGAAGCTTTCAAATCGGTAGATATTACTCAACTTACAAATATTCCATTGGATAACATTAAAGACGCTAAATTGGTTACCAATCACCCTTCTGGCTCTTATACTATCGAAAAGCAAAATGACAAAGTAAGTGAAATCAAAATAACAGATGCTGAGAAGTTCTGGAGTACAAGTAAGTACCTGGTTGTAATGACCAAATAAAGAAAATGAGCTATTCTTAAATAGTAAAGATTTAGTAAAGTTATTTAAGTAGTAATAAAAGAGGTGGAACAAATGTTCCACTCTTTTTATTTGATAACATGTTAGTATATAATTGAATCTTAATAGCTCATCCTAATTGATTAAAAAAGAGATGTTTACACACCTTCCAATTTGAGCGAATAACAAGCATCCATCCGGACAAAATGAATCAGTGGGATACAGAACCTGTTACTCTATAAATCAACCCTTGATTTTTTCCACATCTTATTGAACCAACAATTTGCCAGTCTTTAGCACTCCATCCGAGTTCATGAAGCGAAACAAATACAAGCCAGAAGGGATTGCATTGAGTTGTATAATTTGTCGGGTGGAAACAATTTTTTCTGATTTAATTAACCTTCCTGTCATATCAGAAATTTCAAATACATTCGATTCATTCGCAAGCAATGAAACATCTTTTAAAATAAACTCAAAGCTTTCTTTTGCCGGATTGGGTTTAATATACACGCCTGCTGAGTTTGAATTTTCAGCAATACCAACAAATCCAATTTCGAAATTTTTATCATTGATATCAAAGAATATATTTCCATCGCCTTCTACCATTACTCGTGCTGTGGTAGTTGGAGTATTGGGAACATTGACATTAAAGGATCCGTTATTTGGAACTTGTGAAGCCAATACTGTCGGGAAAGTTTGACCACCATCAGTGGATAACAAAATATTAACCAAAGGAGTATTTATTGGTGCAACATCGCTACCTCCTATATCCCAGGTAACTGTTTCAATCCCCCCTGCACTCCAAACAATGCCAGTCACATTAGGAGAAGTAACTGCAAAAGCTTGTCCTGTATTGATCACTTCAACTTGCATTGGAGTATCCATATTAGTGACACCTCCTCCATTCAAACGATTATCACGAGCGGTCAATTTAAATTGTAAAATTCTTGCATAAGATGGTTTTACTTCACCAATAGTTTGGGTATTGCTTAGAATATTACTCAGTTTGGGAAATAATCTAACTGGATTGGAAGTAGGATCAAAAGATCTAAAAATTGGAGCATTCGATACAGGAGCATTCCATGAACCTCCCGGGCCAAGGTTGAATTGCTCCCAACAATAAGTTACAGGATCGCCATCAGGATCGGTAGCATCACCGGTAAGTCGAAACGGAGTAAGATAAGGAATTATATAGTTAGCACCCGGATTAATTACCGGAGCATTGTTAGAAGTAGTAGTTACTACAGGACAATTTGCACCAATTCCGGTGGTGGTATAAACTATTATTTCATCAAAACTTTTGGTGTGAAAGTAATCGTCGCTATTGCTTTGCAAATTGTTGTTTCCACATATTCCGGCATATGCCATGATGGTGCTTCCGCTACCAGGTTCATATGCGGTTGTGAAAGACCTATTTCCCTGACATGCTCCTACTTCGCAATTAAAAGTATGATTCCCTCCAAATTGATGACCGATTTCATGTGCAACATAATCGATGTCAAAAGGATCACCGATTGGTGAAGAGGATCCGGTTACACCATGTGCTTTTTGAGAAAAGAAACAAACCACCCCTAATCCTGCAATACCACCACCTCCGGTACTAAAAACATGACCGATATCAAAATTTGCTCCACCAATTCTTGCCATACAAGTAGTTTGATTCTGACCTAACATGATACCTCCATCATTATTAGTGTATGGATCTGTTGCTGCATTTGTAAAAATAAGCGTATCGGTGTTGGCAATTAGTACTAATCGAATTGCAAACTCTCTTTCATAAACTCCGGTAACACGATTCACTGAAGTTACAATTGCTGCAAGTGCCCCTCCAACAGTACCTCCATGAAAAGATGTGTATTCACCAGTGGCAGCCATTGCTAAACGATAGGTTTTTAACTCGGGACCCACTGATTTATTTATTGCTGAATTTCCTAATCCTGCATGTTCCTGCTCTATCATTGAAGGTCCTCCTTCAGAAAGACAAACAAAGTCTTTAGTTGTGACAAAATCTTTTTTATAATATACCATGTAATGCTGTTGATCCTGTTGGCTGTAAGGATCGATGTAAACACTTCCAGTTGCAGAAAGTATCATGGCGTGAAACCCGAATTGGGTGAAATCAAATTTTGCTGAAGCTGATGGATCAGTTATTCCTTGTCCAGAATAAGTTTCGATATCAGGGTATCTTGCAGCTAAATCAGGATGCATTACCTCTGATCGCATCACTCTAAAATCCTGAAATGTGCCATCTGGCATTGGTATACTTACAATTACATGCGAAATACGATTGCTCTCAGGCGTTTCAACAGGAGCCATCTTAAAGGCATCATAAATTAATCCCTGCTGCAAGTGATAACTCAGGTAACTTATCGGGTTAATTAGTCTTTCGCCTAAATATTGTACCCTTTCATTTGAAATGGGAGTCCAGGCATTTCGGCCATCTTTTGCATGCAATTTGAATACAGCTAATGAAAGAATAACCAATAAAATGATTTTTTTGTGAGATGACATGGTTGGTGTTTTTAATTAATAAATAATTTATGCGAGAGTAATTGTTGACTCAATGAAACTAAAATGATAAGGAGATAGATAATTTCCTTAACAGGAATTCGTTACTGGGGCTGAAGCCCGATTTTATTGATTTTTATGCTCCGGCCTGAAGGCCGGAGTTAGTTAAACTTTTGGGGGGGGCCTGAAGGCCGTTTTTTGATTCGTTTACTCAGGCTTGAAGGTCGGAGTTAGTTACACTTTTTTTGGGGGCCTGAAGGCCTTTTTTGATTCGTTTACTCCGGCTTGAAGGCAGGAGTTAGTTACACTTTTTTGGGGGGGGGGCCTAAAGGCCTTTTTTTTGATTCGTTTGCACTGGCCTGAAGGCTGGAATTAGTTAAACTTTTTTATTGGGCTTGAAGGCCTTTTTGATTCGTATGCACTGGTCTGAAGGATGGAGTTAGTTGAACTTTTATTGGGGGCTTGTATGCCGGGTTTGATTTGATTTGATTCTATTTGATCGAATTGAAGCATAGAAATGATGTTACCTGATTATCTGATAATTAAAACAGCTTTCTCTGTTATAAATTTCTTAGGCCGGAATTGGTTGTTTATACCTTTTAAGTTATGTTATATTCTGTTCAGTTTCTTTCAAAATCCTCTTTAGAGTTTTCTGGCAAATTTTTCCGGAAATAACTGATAACATGAAATTCATCATTGTTGCAATAGGGATCAATCATAATACTGCCACGTGTAGAAAGAATCATCACTCTAACACCTTTTGAAGAGATATCAAGACGGATATTATCAGAAGGATAAATTTGACTTTTGCCTGAATATGTTTTTATATCGGGATATTTGGCAGCCAGCTCTTTTGCCATCACCTGAACCTGGTTTATCTTAAAAGGTTCCCATGATCCATCGGGCATAGGAATGTCAATTGCAATGGTATCTGGTGCTAATTCACCGGGAGTGCTACCTTCTTTTACCAATAATTTTTTCAATTCAGGATAATTGGAATCAAGTATCCGATAAGAGGTGGGGAAAATTCTATCATTACAATTCAATTTTTGCTTGAGCGTATCGGTATCTCTCCAATAACATAGTTTTCCATTAACAAGCCAAGATGGCGCTGCTGATTTGGATTCAGGGTTGGATTTTGGACTGCATCCGTTTAAAGTTAAGAGAAAAACAACACCAATTCCTACAGCAAGCCGATACATAATTTTATAATTTTTATTGGAAAATCAAAAATAATAAATCTGCAGATCAGTATGGATAAAATTGGAAGATTTTACAATTTTAGCACTTTTACCAGATTGGCTTTTCCTGGAGCAGTCAGACTAATAAAATAAATTCCTGGTGTCCATTCAGAAGTATTCAGTTTTAAATCACCAAAAAGGTTAGAAAAAGTCTGAAAAACCACCTGTCCGGCCCCATTCACTACTTTTAATTCACTAGCTATGAATTCACTATTCCAGGAAATTTCAATTTCGGAACGGAAAGGATTAGGGAAGGCCATTAAACCGGGATCATTGTCGTCATTGGCATGTTTGACAAGGAATTGCGAATCGCAGAATGCCTTCTTAATAGCATCACAAAGAGGCGTTTCAGAGATTAAACCGGATCCAGGGAAAGTTTCAATATAGTCACCAGAAATATCCCAGATGACAACACCTTTGAGATTATTTTCTAATGCATAAATTGCTTTGAGGGTAATAGATTCAGGATCATCAAAAGATACAAAAGAAAGCAAACCATTTTTTCCGGTCAGGTAAGGAACCTGAGCCGATTCATCCCAATTTCGATTGAACAATTTCGATTTCGAAACAATGTTATAATAAGAGGGGGTTCCTTTCTCCTCAGGAAAAGTTAGTGCATCTGCAAGTCCATTTGAGCGACTGTGTAAGCCATCATTATTGTTCATGGTTACCGAGCGACCATAAAAAGCCAAACCTAAAGTAATTTTATCGGAAGGCACCTTATAAATTTCAATAAGTTGAGAAATAGATGCATGAATATTATAAGCAGCATTACCTTCATGGGGTTTATAAATAGGAGCATTATGATTCGTTACGGATCCCATGCTCCATAATAATTATACGACATTAGATTAACAATATCCAGCAAGGGCACAACCTGATCCCATTCTATTTGTTCCATGTGATTAGGGGCCGGACCGAATGCAGCAGTAAGATACATTTTTCGGTTAATAGCAACACTATATTCATCAAGATATACTTTAAGTATTCGTAAGAGCAGCGTAAAGTTTTGTTTATCGTCCAAGGTTCCATTATGAGCCTTATGACCCGGGTATTCCCAATCAATATCAATTCCATCGAGATTATACTTTTTCAGCAGCTGAATGCACGAAACAGCAAATTGTTTTCTTTTGGCAGGGTCTGCAGCAATTTGGGGGAAAACAGAAGAATAGGTCCACCCTCCTACTGATGCAATAACTTTCACATCATTCAAATGCGCTTGGTAAACCAGGGATGATTTTATTTCATTCAATGCCGATCCTGCTTTTTTTGATTCAACACCTAATAAAATATTTTTATCTGCCCAAGCATCGCCTTCTATTACGGTACCATCTTCCAGTGGTTTAAAAAAAGCATAATTAATTATAGTGTATTTGGAATAATCAATGGTTTCAGGATTGACGAGTTTATTTCGTTTATACCATTTCCATCCGGCATAATAACCAACCACTTCATGGCAAGGAAGCGCTGCACTATTTGTTACAAACGAAAGGGATAACAGAACTACAAAAATTTGAATAGATAGCGGTTTGTTCATATTGGTTTAAAATTACAGCCACAAACGATTCAATATTTCTCACTTCTTAATGTGTTTTCAACAATAAATTTATCAACTTAGCGGTTGCAAAAATCCAACTAACCATCTTTTACCATCCATTTTCATGATCACTTTTATTGATACCATCATTGAGCAAATCGACCAGCAATTTGGAACCGACTACAGAAAAGTTTGTGTTATTTTTCCTACCCGGCGCGCCTGTTTAATATTCAGGAAAAGGCTTGCTGAAAAACAGGAGAAGCCAGTGTTTGCGCCGGGAATATTAGGTATTGGAGATTTTGTGAACAAACACAGCAGCCTTCAAATAGCAGATGAAATACCATTACTTCTTGCGTTGTATGACGTTTACAAAAAACATTGGCCTGATCAGGATTTCGGCAAATTTTATCCCTGGGGCCAAATGCTGATCAATGATTTTGATGAAATCGATAAGCAACTTTCTGAAACCACAAGAATATTTACTAACATTAGCGAACTCAGAAAAATTGAAGCTGCCTTTTTACCAGATGCAGATTCAATGAAATGGATCAATGAATTCCTTAGCGCATTCAATACCAATAAACTTACAACACTTCAGGAAGAATTTGCTAAAAACTGGAACAGACTGAGCCAGATTTATTCAGAATTTAACAAAAATCTTGATTCAAAAGGACTTGCCTACGAGGGAAAAGCCTATAGGGACCTTCTAAAAAAGCTCAAATCAAATGAATTTGAAAGCAAGTGGGATCATTTTATTTTTGCAGGGTTTTATGGGTTTTCAAGAGCTGAAGAGGATATGATTCGATTATTGTCGGAGAAGAAAAAAGCTCATGTTTTTTGGGATAGTGATCACTACTACATTGACAATTTAAGTCATGAAGCAGGCTACTATTTTAGGAAATCCAGTTTATTTAAAGGCTACCCAAACGGAATAGGTAATCATTTTTCGGGTGTTGAAAAACGAATAGAGATTACAGGAGTTCCGTTAAAAGCAGGCCAGGCAAAATATACAGGAGAATTATTACAGTTACTTACCTCCAGTGGCCAACTGGACATTAATAAGGCAGCCATTATATTGCCTGATGAAAACATGTTGTTTCCTGTTTTATACTCGTTGCCACCCGAGATTGATCCGGTAAACGTAACCATGGGTTACCCGTTGAAACAGAGCCAATATTCAGAGTTAATTAGTATCCTGCATGATGCACATAAATTCTCAAAAACAACTACCAACAACACCATTTTATTTTACCATCGACATGTAACACGGATATTGAAACACCCTTTGTTAACCGGTTTCACCGGAGATACGTTCATTCAGGGAAATTCAGAACCATTCAACTATATGGATTCAGAAAAGATTGCTTCCCTATATGGATTTACACTTGTCAATGAGGTGTTTGTAAGCATAAAATCGGGTGCAGGTTTATTTGAATACATTGTATCCCTATTGAGTAAAATTCAGGAGGGAAGAGATCATACTAAAGAAAAAACAGCTCATTTTGAAGACACAATAATAGGGTTTATTATTTCAGAGATCAGTGAACTCATCCAGCAACTGGAAGGGTATTTGGAATTAATTCCGGTGGCAACAGCCTGGCAATTACTTGTTGAATGTGTGTCGGGACTAAAAATTCCTTTCACAGGAGAACCAGTAAAGGGACTTCAGATTATGGGATTTCTTGAAACAAGGGGACTTGATTTTGAAACAATTATAATTTTAAATGCAAATGAAGGAATACTTCCTGCAACCGGAGGTAATCGCTCATTTATTCCCTATTCTCTGCGAAAAGGATTTGGATTGCCCACTTTTGAAGATGCAGACGCATCCTTCTCTTACCATTTTTATCGGTTGCTTCATAAAGCGAAAAATATATATCTGCTATACAATTCGGAAGTTAACAAAACTGGCGGAGGTGAACCAAGCAGATTTATTCTTCAAATCAAACATGAACTCCAGCGAGTTATGGGAGACCATCTAAAACTTAGTTTCAGCACTATCAACACTTCTATTGATGCTGGAATTATTGAACCAATTACAATTAAAAAAAGCGAGGATGTATATATTGAATTGAATAAATTCCTCATCAGCGATACATCTGAATTTCCGAAAAAATTTTCCAGTTCAGCATTAACCACCTATCTCAATTGCAGTCTTCAATACTACTTTAGATATATAGCTCATTTAAGAGAAGCAGAAGAAAGCAGTGATAAAATTGAGGCTGATATATTTGGTACTATTTTTCATGGTGCGCTCGAAAAACTCTATTCAGGTTTAGAGTTGGTTACTACTGATGAAATTAACCAATTACTATTAAAATCCGACAGTGAAGTTGAAGCAGCTATTAAACGAGAATATGGCATTTCTTATTTGCAATTGGAAGGCGAAGATATATTGATGGCTGAAGTAATAAAGGAGCTGGTAAAAAAAATACTTTTACAGGACAAAAATGAAGCGCCTTTTACTATTGAAAAATTGGAAGGTGAATTTAATGCCACCCTTCATAGAAAAGACAAAACAGAAGTTAGACTATTTGGAAAATTTGATCGGGTAGATGAACGCGAAGGAATCATTCGCATAATTGATTACAAAACAGGAAAGGTTGAACTGAAGAGCAAGGATATTGAAGAACTTTTTTCTAATCCAAAAAAGAAAACGCTCTTTCAATTATTATTTTATGCATTATTATACAATAAAAACTTTCCTTCAAGGATTATTAAAACCGGATTTTACGTTGCAAAAAGTTTAGGAAGCGGCATCTTATTTCCTGGCAACGGCTTGCCTGTTGAACAAGCAACCATTGATGCCTTTTCTGAAAGGTTGTCTTTATTGTTGGATGAAATATATGATTCTTCAATTCCCTTTTCGCAAACTGAAGATGTCAAGCGTTGCGAATATTGTCCCTATAAAAATATTTGCCAACGCTAACTAATCATTTTTTTCGTTTCCGGCTGCAGCCCGCTGGATACCTTCAAGTACACTAACTACCAAGGTTAAAATAACACTAAAAATAAGAGCCCACCAAAAACCATCAATGACAAACCCATTTACCAATTCAGCTGCCAGCATAATAATAACGGCATTTATCACCAAAAGAAAAAGACCTAAAGTGATAATGGTAAAAGGTAAAGTAAGCACTATTAGCAATGGTTTCAATAAAACATTCAGCAATGAAAGAACCAGTGATAACAAAATAGCTGTGAGTGCACTGTCAATATGAACTCCGGGCAGCAAATAGGCTCCAAAAATTATTGCGAGTGAGGTAGTAATAAGCTTGGCTAAAAACGGAATACCTTTTTTCATTGGCTAAAACAAATTTAATATTTCAAAAGTACTTAATTTGGTTTGTTCTTCAGCAAATAAATTTAAACAAACAAAAAAGAATAGCCTGGTTTTTATAACATATCAGACCCACTGAAAAATCCTTTACTTAAAAAATGAACCTAATCCCGGCAATTTTAGAATAGCTTACTTCATCAAATCGACAAAGCGGTAGCCAATACCACGCACAGATTGAAAATATTGAGGATTCCCTGCATCTTTTTCAAAATACTTTCTAAATGAAACTATAAAATTATCGATGGTTCGGGTGGATGGGTAGATATCATAGCCCCAAACTGTTTCAAGAATATGTTCGCGAGAGACTACTTCGTTTTTACGTTCAATCAGCAACTTTAGAAGCAGAGCCTCTTTGCGGGTTAGTCGAATTATTTCTTTACCTTTTGATATTTCTAACTGAGCGAAATTTATTTTATTTTCACCGATAGTATATTCAGACAATCCCACTCCATCTGAATTTTTAACAGAGCGCCGTAACAAATTCTGGACTCTCAGCAACAATTCTTCAAGATTAAAAGGCTTAGTCAGATAGTCATCGCCACCAATTTTTAATCCATTCACCCTATCTGCGCTGGAGTTTTTTGCAGTCAGAAACAAAACCGGAATTTCATTATTCTCTAATCTGATAGCTTCACACACGGTAAAACCATCCATTTCAGGTAACATAACATCAAGAATTATCAAATTGAACCGCTCACCTTTGAATGATTTAAGCGCACTTTTCCCATCCTTAGCTGTTTGAACGGTATAACCTTCGAGTTCGCGATTCAACTTAATAGTTTCACTAAGAGACTGTTCATCTTCGCCCACTAAAATACGTTGTTTCATGTGCTAAATGTACGAACTCTGAATTCTTAAAAAAGGAAAAAACAATTCTATTTCAAGATAACAACTGATTTTGACACTACTATGGCAGAAGTGGTTATACAATTGGTAATTGAAACCATTTTTACCAATTGCAGCCATTAATTCACTTCACCATTTTTCATTTCAGAAATCAAACAGGTTTACATTAAATTGATTATCAATATTTTAATAATATTTATGGGATTTCAAAAGATTTCAACAACACCAAATAAATCTTCAAAACAAGCAAACAAATTTGATCAGAATTGACTATTTTTGTATTCCTTTTCTCCAGATAGTTTAAAACTTCAATCAATTCATATTAACATCCAAAAACCAAATCATGAAAAAAGTATTACTAATTATTACTGCTTTAATGTTGTCATTGGGATCAATAAATGCCCAACAACACCGTTGCGCAACCATGGAAAACCTTGACCGCTTAAAAGCACTTGACCCGGGTTATGAGTCAAGAATGAACTCTATTGAGCAATTGATTCAGCAGCGAATGGCAAACGATAAAAGCTGGAGAACTTCAGGTGTTGTAACCATACCTGTTGTATTTCACATACTTTATAGCACCAACAATGCTACTCAAAACATTTCAACTGCTCGAGTTCAGGCACAATTAGATGTGTTGAATCAAGATTACTCTGCAACTAATGCAGATGTAACAAGTGTTCCTTCTGTGTTTCAATCTGCTGTAGCTAATACAGGAATTCAATTTTGTTTAGCTGTTCAAGATCCAAATGGAAACACTACGGATGGAATTATTCGTAAACAAACATCAACTACTTCATTTTCACAAAATGATGGGATTAAATTTGATGCACAAGGCGGAGACAACGCATGGCCTGCAGCAAGTTATTTAAATGTTTGGGTAGGTAACCTAGGTGGTGGACTTCTTGGTTATGCCCAGTTTCCAGGTGGAGCTGCAGCTACAGATGGTGTTGTTCTATTGAATGGATCGGTTGGTGGACCAGGAGCTCTTGGAACTACTCCGTCCTACAACAGAGGTCGCACAGCAACGCACGAAGTTGGTCACTGGTTGAACCTTCGTCATATCTGGGGAGATGCTAATTGCGGTAACGATTTCGTTGCTGATACCCCAACTCAACAGGCAGCCAATTTTGGTTGTCCATCTTTTCCTCAAATCTCTTGCAGTAATGGCCCTAATGGTGAAATGTTCATGAACTATATGGATTATACCGATGATGCTTGTATGTTTATGTTCACCACAGGTCAAGGTACACGTATGAATGCTTCTATAACGGCTTCACGTGCTTCCTTATTAAACTCTTTGGGTTGTGTTCCTGTTGTTGCAGGAGCTCCTACAGCTAATTTTTCAGCTTCTTCCACCAACATCCTTGTTGGGACAAGCATCAACTTTACTGACTTATCTTCTGGTGCACCAACCACCTGGGCCTGGACCTTTAGTGGTGGGACTCCTGGAACATCCAATGTTCAGAATCCGACTAACATTACTTACAGCACTGCAGGTTCCTATACAGTAACTTTAGTTGTAACAAATGCAAATGGAAACGATACTGAAACTAAAACATCTTACATTAATGTAACTCAGGGCGGTGGAGCAGGTTGTGATACATTAACAAACTTCCCTGTAACCGGAACACCCTCTTTGTATAATTCTACCATAGGTTATGTAACCGGTCATAATGATTATGCAGATATTTCAAAAGCTGATTATTTCACTCAAACAGTACCAGCCAATTACCAGGTAACAGGTGCATTAATTGCTTTTGGTGTTGCAACTGCAGCCAATACGATTAATATATTCGACGTTACAGTTTGGGATGACAATGGCGCCGCAAGTTCTCCAAATACTGAGCTGGGAAGTACACCAGTACTTTATTCAACTGCTGCAACCGATGTGGTTAATGGAAGTTTGACTTTCGTGACCTTTCCTACACCAATAAATGTAACCGGTCCATTCTATCTTGGAGTTGAATTTGATTATTCAACACCTGGTGACACTCTAGCTGTTATTTGTACACTTGATGGAGAGGTTACTACTAACACTTCCTGGGAACAATTCTCAACGCTTGACTGGCATGCATTTTCTGAGACGCCAACATCTTGGGGACTCACTGTATCGATGGGTATTTATCCAATTCTTTGTTCTCCAAATGGCGTTAACGATCCAATTCAGGATGGATTTGTAATTTATCCTAACCCAACTCAGGGACAATTGATTATTCACAACACAAATAATACAAATGGAAGTGCTATTGTGAATGTTTTCAATTCAATCGGACAAAATGTACTCTCTAAAGATTATGCTGATTTCAGTGGTACTCATTATTTAGATTTGTCTGAACTATCCAACGGATTGTATTTCGTTGAAATAACAAGCGGTGGAAAGAAAATGAACAACAAAATTCTTTTAAATAAATAAGGAATTTAATATTTAAGGAACGAAAGGCTGTCTTTGAAAAAGGCAGCCTTTCTTTTCCTGCTTCGAACAATCAAATTAAGTAATTTTACACTTTAAACCCTTTGCGGATATTTTTGTTATTAAACTATAGAATTTGAAGAAATGATAACTGCATCAACTGAAATTATTAATTTAATAGAAAACAACATTTCATCTGAACTTTTGCGCATTGCAAATAAAATACAGGCTGGTGAAAGAATTACCACAAAGGAATGCCTGGAACTTTACGAAAATGGCGAACTCGGATATTTGGGTTCCTTGGCCAACGTGGTACGAGAGCGTAAAAATGGTCAGTATGTTTATTTTAATCGTAATTTTCATATTGAACCCACGAACATCTGCGTTTTTGCATGTAAATTTTGTTCCTATTCGAGATTATACAAAAACAAGGAAGATGGTTGGGAGTTAAGTGTTGATGATATGCTTGACCGCGTAAAGGCATACGATGGTCAACCTGTAACAGAAGTGCACATTGTTGGTGGTGTCCATCCTAAAATGGATCTTGAATTTTTCGCTGATTTGCTTCGAAAAATCAAATTACACAGACCAGGACTTCATATAAAAGGTTTTACTGCTGTAGAATTAGATTATATGATCCGCAAAGCTAAAATGAGTTATAAAGAGGGGCTTTCATTTCTCCAATCAGCTGGATTGGATTCACTACCCGGAGGTGGAGCTGAGATATTTGACGAGGCTATACGAGAAAAAATTTGTGCTGACAAATGTAGTTCTGCTCAATGGCTTGAAATTCATGAAACGGCCCATCAACTTGGAATGGCTTCAAATGCAACTATGTTATATGGCCACATTGAAAGTTATGCCCACAGGGTTGATCATATGAATCGTCTCAGAATTTTACAGGATAAAACAGGAGGTTTCAATACTTTTATTCCTCTTAAGTTCAGAAATAAAGATAATGAAATGGATCATGTTCCTGAGGTGACCATGATTGAAGATTTGAAAAACTATGCTATTTCACGCATCTTTATGGATAACTTCAATCATATAAAAGCTTACTGGCCAATGATTGGTCGTAATACTGCACAAACGAGTCTTTCATTTGGAGTTGACGATATTGATGGAACCATAGATGACTCCACCAAAATATATTCAATGGCAGGTTCTGAAGAGCAAACACCGTCACTTACCACTGAACAACTGGCTTTGTTAATCACTGATGCTGGAAAAATACCTGTAGAAAGAGATACGCTTTACAACATCATAAAAGAATATTGAGATTTTAAAGAGAGAAAAGGAGCGCTTACTATTTTACTTTTTTATATATTCGGTATGAGTTAGTCGAGAAATTCAACTCCAACCAGATTCACAAGGAAACAATGGAAACAACTCACTTTATTTCAGAATTATTTAGGAACAAGAAATAAGTGCTATGAATTCATCAAGATTCATTTCTTGAAGCTATATAGTTTTTCCATTTGTCAATGAGAGCCTGGAAATTTGCAGGTAAATCAGCTTCAAAATACAATTCCTTTTTAGTTGTTGGATGAATAAATCCTAATGACCTGGCATGAAGTGCCTGACCGGGAATCATAGTGAAACAATTTTCGACAAAAAGTTTATATTTATTGAAAGTTGTACCTTTTAAGACTCTTTTCCCTCCGTAAGTTTCATCATTAAACAAAGGGTGACCAATATACTTCATATGCGCTCTGATCTGATGGGTTCGACCGGTTTCGAGACGGCATTCTACAATTGTTAAATAACCGAGTCTTTCAATTACTTTGTAATGGGTAACAGCATGTTTTCCATGTTCACCTCCAGGATATACTTCCATTGATTTTCGATCTGTTTGGTTACGACCAATATGACCGGTTACAGTTCCTTCTTCATGATCAAAATCACCCCACACCAAAGCGATATAGCGACGTTTGATAGTACGATCGAAGAATTGCTTTGCAAGAAAAGTGAGCGCTTTTTCAGTTCTTGCAATAACAACAAGACCTGATGTATTTTTGTCAATACGATGCACCAGACCGGGTCGTTCGTTTTCGGCTTCAATAGATTTGCCCAGAAGTTCAGGATAAAAATGAAAAGCCAAAGCGTTCACTAAAGTTCCCGTATAGTTTCCGTATCCGGGATGCACGACAAGACCCGCTTGTTTATTCACAATAATCAGATCATCATCTTCGTAAACGATGTTTAAAGGAATATTTTCAGCAATAATCTCAACAAGACGCGGAGGATGTGCCAGAACAATGGTAACGAGATCTAATGGTTTTACCCGGTAGCTGGATTTAACAGCTTTACCATTTACTAAAATACTTCCGGCTTCAGAGGCATTTTGAATACGATTGCGCGAAACATTTTGCAAGCGCGCCAGCAGGAATTTATCTATTCGTAAAAGTGATTGACCCTTATCAACAATAATTCGATGATGTTCAAACAGCTCCTCCTGCTCCCCCTGTTCTTGTTCCTCTAAATCTTCCTGCATCAGAAACGATTCTAATTACCGGAAATTACAATTTTATTTATGAACTCGGAACCAGTAACAGGGTCAGAAATATGAAGAAAATAAACACCTGTTGAAAGTGAAGAAACATTTAATTGCGGTGAAAAAGCAACTGGTTTAAGCACCATTCGTCCGGTAACATCAGTTACTTTTATATTCATACGATCTTTATCAGCATGATTGAAAGAG
Source organism: Bacteroidota bacterium (assembly GCA_016722525.1). Taxonomy (GTDB): domain Bacteria; phylum Bacteroidota; class Bacteroidia; order AKYH767-A; family OLB10; genus JADKJB01. The sequence continues at coordinate 229,986 of JADKJB010000032.1, read as the reverse complement.
ATATTTATTAAGTCTTTAGCCGGCACAGGGAACAAATTTATCGGGGTATGTGAATTGATCTCATTACTGCCAACATCTAAAGGCTGACTACTAAAGGCAGGTCTAATCATCCACATGCCGGGAAGCTGTGAGGTAGTCCAGTTGCCATTAAAGTTAATAAATTTTCTAGAAGCATCTGCAGGTGTGTTTGTATCAAGACCCAGGTTTAGAATTGTGGCATTGGTTTGTCTGTATCCAAAAAAATAAGTTCCTGCGGGCAAGTAAATAGGATCAGTGAGATAAGTATAAAACCCATTGATGCTATCCACATAATTCGGAGTTTGATTCAACTTCTCATATACGGGAGGCCCCACCGGCAGCAAAGTTCCTATCCAAATTGCAAGCTTAAAAGTTAGATTAGTTACACTTAATCCTGATTGCGCAAAAACATATCCACACCTCTGAGTGTATCGCCTTTAAGCACTTCAAATTTATAAGCCAGCTCCGCTCCGATCCCACTCACCCCATATGCAAGCTCAGCAGATCCATCATCAAAGGCATACTGTTTTCCAAAATGCTGCACATATCTCAGAGTATCATTTTCAGAATAATCATCAACAATTCCACCGCTAGTTAGACCAATATCATAAACTGCAGTAAAATCAACTTCCTCATTGGATGTTGGATCAATAAAATTAGTATTGGAAAATAAATTTGCAACCGGAACCACATTTGAATTGAGTGGAACTACTATACTATTTAACCCTCCTCCACCTATTATGGGTGTACTATTTCCGTATTGATCAAAAACAGTTCCAGCAATTTTAATAGGAAAAGAAGTGGCGTCATTATTATTCCGGATAGTAAGTTCTGTGGAAGAAGTTACAGTTGCCTGCTGTTGTGCTGAAGACAAAAAGGAAAAATGTTTCCAGGGTATTTGGCTGTAGTCGTTAAGTAGCGAAACACCTTGATACACATAAGCGTAGTCGCGGATATTTTCAAAATCAGGTGGAAGAAATTTATTTAGAGAAATATAATCTACATTCCAGATATCAAGCATGCCTGTTAAGGAACCGTAGTTCCTGAAACGGAAGCGAAAACCGTTCTGACGAAACACCGGATTATTGATTGAAATTTTTACTTTACTAAAAATAGTATCACCAGAAGTACTACCTGTTGCTTTCCAAACAGGAACCCATTGTTGCGTTGCTGGATTCAAAAACTGGACAGTAAGTGAATCATTACTTTCAGGATTATCACCTCTCCCCTTCCTTTGAAAATAAAAAACCAGAAAGATACTATCGGAGCGTTATACGGCAATCCATTATTATCATTCAATAAGTTGATAGGTTTAGAAGTTAACTCATCACTTAAACCATTTGCGTTTGCATTTGTATTGTTGTAAGGATTTCCTTCAAAATCCAGTCCATCGAAAGTAACAGTTCCGATAGTTGGAGGATTTATTGGAAAATTATAATTAACAAAAGTGGAACTGTCTATCCATCTTTCGGCGGCAGGCCAAACGGATGCCTTTGAGAAGTCATCAAAAAAAGGAAGAAACAAGGTATCCGGACCAATGGCATTTGATCGATATTCATAATAATTCCCTTTTTGTTTCGCAATTTCAGCTTTTATAACATTATTATTCTGAACAGGCAGAATCATCTCGCCTTGTCCATTAACATATGTTTGAAAGAAAATACTTACACAAAAGGCAAAAGTAATTTTTGACAGTAATTTTTTATTGTTCATTATCTTCAGAATTAATTTCCGGATCATGCAGTTTTATGACGGCATCGGATTGAGTTAAAAATATATCCACTGATTCACCCTGGCTAATTGTTGAATCGGCATTATGTAAAGGAAATTGCTTATATATTTTAGCAGAGGAGGAATACTTAACAGTATTGTCGAATACCACTGCGCCAATATTTAATGATGAAGCATTAATCACAAACATGGCTTCATCCAGTTTAAGACCAAACAGTTGGGGAACCGGTACTTTAGTGTTTCCAAAGCCATCACCAAGAACAAGATCAATCACAGTACCTTTTGAAACCTCATCACCCGTCTTCACAGTCCTTCCATTTATCTGCATTTCAAGTACTGCATTTTTAGCCAAATCAGGTCTATAAATGAGTTGACCGGTAACAAGACCATATGATTTTAAAATAGCTTCGGCTTGCCGTAGAGAATTATCCTGCAAGTCGGGAATTTTAACTCCCGGAGGAGTAGATCGCGTGATAGAAATATAAATAGTTCTGTTTTCTTTCACTTTTTCGTTAGGCCTCGGATCTTGTTCAATGACAGTACCGGGAGGTTTGGTTAGGTCGAAAATTGTGGAATCGGCTATTTTATATTTAAGGTTTTTGAACTTCAGAAAAGCTTCGAGTTCATCCTTCTGCATTCCCTTAATATCCGGAACACTCACGCTGCTTCCGTGCCGCGTATAGGAATCGAGCAATCTATAAGTAAAGCTAAAAACAAGAAATAGCAATACTATTGCACCAATCAGATTCAATAAAAATAGTTTCGATTTTAAAAAATCAATAAAGCCTTTCATTTGTTAAAATTTAGAATCTTCTTTTCGAAGTTCTTTTCTCTTGAATCCGAATTCTATCAGTTTATCAATAAATTCGTAAGGTTTGTAATGATTGATAGCTGCCTGGTGAAATATGCATGTTGCAGGTGTCATTCCGGGCAAAGAATTCACTTCAATAACGAGCACTTCTACCTTTTTATTTTCAAAGATCCTCACAAAAGCGTCAATTCTTGCGTATCCTTCTACTTTAAGAACACGAGCGGTCTTTTCCAATTCTTCTTTAACTATTGCTGAAATTCTACGATTCTCATCGGCATCTTTGCTATATCGCGCCGGAGTAATATTCTGACCCTGCCCGGCAAGAAATTTTTCTTCAAGAGAAAGCACATCACCCTCTGAAAGTGCTTCTGATGCTTCAAATACTTCGTATTCAAGAGCACCTTTGTCATTGAAGTAAGTTAGTAGTCCACCAGTAACTTCCAGAAATTTGGAGGCACCTTGAGCTAACAGCAGTTCTTCGACAAGAAAACAGGTTTTATTCGGAAATTCTTCTTTAGGTTTAATTTTAAGTTGAGCTGCAGCAGCGGGCACTAATTCTTCTCCTTTTCTGAAAATTAAATCGGAAAAAGCATGCAATTCATTTTCATTTCGTATAATTTTTACCGCTGAACTGCATCCGTCATCAACAGGTTTGGCAATAAACGGAAAGCTGAATTCACACAATATAGCATCTTCAAATGCACTTGGGTCTCTTCTCCATTCGTTTTCATATACAACCAGGTGCTTTGCGGCATGAAGTCCGCTTTTCATTAAAATTTCGTTGGTAGTAAACTTATCTATTGTGATTTTTGATGTTTCTACACCGGAACCATTATAAGGCAAACCAACTGCTTCAAGTTTTGACTGCACAACACCATCTTCACCCGGCCTGCCGTGCAATGCGATAAAAACACCATCAACCAAAACAGCAAGATCATTGTATGTAATTTGTTTGGGTGCTTCGGTGTTTCCATCAGCGGCATACCGGGCAGTTATTTCAGCACATTCGCCAATGATAGTGTAAATGATTTCATGTCTGTTAAAATGCTCAATTTTCTCTTTAATATCATCTGCATTGTCTTTAAGAAGAATACTCACGGGTATTAAATGCAAAGTATGTTCCTTATCACTACCGGAGAGAAATACCGGAATTGGCTGATAACTATCCGAAGAGGAAAGTTTTTCGTAAATATTTCTGCCACTTTCCACTGAAATGTGTCGTTCAGAAGAGTAGCCTCCCATAATAACAGCTATTTTTTTCTTTGAATTTTTTGCTGTTTTAAGACTTGTGATATTACGATCGAGGTGTTGTAATAACCATGGAATAATTTTATACGATTTCATATCCCTGATTCTGGCTTGCAAGGATACCCGGATAATGTAAGTGATAAACTGTGAAGGATTTAATCCTATCTCTGCAGCCTGATGAAAGAAAAAAGAAGAGGGCAACATACCCGAAGTAGTGTTAGGATCATTCAGCAAAATTGTTCCGTCATTTTTGATAAAACCATCAATTCTGGCATACACATTAAATGAAAGTTTAGAAAATAAGGATTCGCAAGCATTTCTGATACGCTGTATCTCACCAACAGGAAGTTGTATTGGTGTAATTTTACGTGATAAACCGGGCAAGTATTTCGACCGGTAATCAAACAGTTCATTTCCTTTTCTTATTTCAGTAGGAGGCAACGCCACGGGCAAACCGACTGTATTTTCAATTACACTACACGAAAACTCTTTACCTTCAATAAACTCTTCAATAAGCACTTCACTCTCACCTTCGGCACTCTGAATAAGTATTTCTTCATCATCTTCAGAAAAAAGTTGATTTAAATTCGATAGCAACTCCTCGGGATGATAAATAATTTTACTTGATATTTTTACAGGAATACCACTTCCTTCACGGATGTCGGTAAGCGTTCTGATAAATTCAACTTTAGATTTAAAATCTTTGGAATTCCATTCTGACCTCATCAAACGATAAGTAAAAAAGGACTTATCCAAAGCTATTCGGAATTTTTCAAAGTCATCATTCTGCACCACATAAACCCCAATGGAGGATCCCTGATTGGCAGATTTAATTACACAAGGAAATTGGAAACTGTTTTTAAGGTTGTTGTATATTTCTTCCTGATTTTTTTTATCAGTCCAATCTTCCCTTTTAACAGTGATGAAATCGGGGATTTTGAAGCCGGCATTTTGCATGAGTACTTTCTGGAGTGCTTTATTCATGCCAATGCATGAAGATAAAATTCCTGAACCGGAGTAGGGAATCCTATAATATTCAAGTAACCCCTGAATTCGACCATCTTCACCGTCGCTTCCATGCAGGCACAGAAATGCAAAATCAATAATAGATGACAAAGAGGATGGTTCAATTCTGGTTCCAATCCGATTAACCAGTTTGAGCTGTTCCTGAATATTCAGTTCACCAAGACTTTCGGCATAAACCTGATACTCGTTTGCACTGGGAGGTAATTGGTCTTGAGGGGGAAAAATCGCGAATACTTCCTTTGTACACAAACTCCCAATTGATAAGGATAAAGTTTCCGAAACTGTCGATAAATACCGGCACCGGATCAAAAAGAGCCTTATCGAGATTGTCATATACTGTTCTTCCACCGGCAAATGAAATTTCTCTTTCGCGTGAAGTGCCTCCAAAGATTACTCCTATTCTGGTTTTCATATTTTACAAAATTAGAAAATGGCGGGCAATGTGTGCTAATTAAACACTAATACATTGGCATTTTTTAACTTTCCAATTGTTGAAAACACTGCGAATGACTAAGTATGCTCAAAACTGACCGGCAATTTAAAGCGTATTTAAAAAATTTACCAGTTGCTTCATTGCTGCTCCCCGATGGCTTATTTTGTTTTTCAGATCAGGAGAAAGTTCAGCAAAAGTATGGTTGAAACCATCAGGAATAAAAACAGGGTCATACCCAAAACCTTCACTACCAGAGGATTTTAAAGCAATTTTGCCTGAAACTTCCCCTTCAAAAAAGTACTTTTTGCCATCGAGGATTAGAGCCAGAACGGATTTGAACCTGGCTTTTCGATTGGTTGAATTCTCCATTTCTTTGAGTAATTTCTTCACATTTTCGGTATCACTACCTTCTTTGGAGTAACGGGCTGAAAAAACTCCGGGAGCACCGCCTAAAACAGCTACTTCTAACCCCGAATCATCAGCCAGGCTATTTAATTGGTACTTATCATTAATAAATTGAGCTTTAATCAAGGCATTTTCTCTAAAATTACTACCCGTTTCTTCAATTTTATCAAAACAACCAATATCATCCATTGATTTTAAAATGAAACTATCAGGAAGCAGTTTTCGTATTTCTGTAAATTTACCCAAACTCCTGGTTACCAAAACAATTGAATTCATAACAAATGCAATTTTAGTTTATTAATTTTGTTTGGTTATCGACTTGATCAAATCCGTATCAACTTATGCAAAAATCACTTTTACTATCCGTTATTCTAGCATTACTATTTCACTCTGCAGTCAATAGTCAATGCGCTACAACGAGTTTTTCCATGGCAGACAGTATTTGTTCGGGCCAGTCATTTCAAATTTCAAATACCAGTGCAATTGGTTTGAATTATGAATGGGATTTATGTCCCGGGGATTTGAATTTGGTTCCTACAGGCCAAAATCTGGGAAATGTTGGACCTCTCAATTTCCCTCAGCAAATTAAAGCAATAAAAGACAATGGTAAATATTTCGTTTTTGTTGCCAGCTACCTTTCAGGCACTTTGTTGCGATTAGATTTTGGCACCTCTTTCAATAACACTCCTGTGCCTTACTATTACGGAGGTTTTGGGGGATTACTGCTTCAACCAACGGGTTTGGATGTGGTAAAAGATAATGGTATCTGGTATGCTGTTATGGCAAATAATTCCAACAAGAAAATTATAAGAATCAATCTGGGAGCTTCTATTGAAGCCAATATAGCTAGTGCGGTCGATTTAGGACTTTTTAATTTAAATAACCCTAAAAACCTGAAAATTGCCAAAGACGGCAGTAATTACCATGTGTTTGTTACCAATGAGTTAAGTACTGATTTAATAAGAATCGATTTTGGGAATTCAATAGCAAATACTCCTTCGGGGTTTACAGCCATTAACAATGCCCTCTTTGTGTCGGGATGGGGTTTTGATGTTTCATTTGACTGTGTTCAAAATAAATATGTTGGATTTTTCATCAGTTATGGACAAAACAAAATACAGGTGCTTGATTTTGGCAATTCACTTCTCAATGCTCCAACTATTTCACAATCGGTTTCAACTGCTGTGAATCCATCGGGAGCTCAATTAATCAGGGATGGGATCAACTGGCATCTGCTGCTATCTGTTTTTGGAATGAGTCAGCTTCAAAATTTTAAAATCGGAAATAATCTTCTTAATACGCCTGTATCCATATTTGCTGACACGGTAGCAGGAATCAAAAGCCCTCAATCGATAACAGTATTTCAGGATTCTTCCAAATTTTTTGCATTCACTTCCAATACTTCACCGGCATCTCTTTCCAGGCTTAGTTGGGCAAATCCATGCACTATGAATCCAATTTTTAGTACTGATACAACAGGTGTATTAGCAACATCTAACGGAGGTGGGTTTTATAATATCGCCTTGACTTCAACAGATCCATCGGGAGTTCAAAATACATTTAATGATAGTATCTTCATTAGTCCGAGTCCAACCTCTTTTTTCACAGCTACAGCAGCTTGTGATGGCTTACCGATTCAATTTAATGACTCATCAGTAATTAGTTCCGGTACAATTGCTTCTTGGCTTTGGGATTTTGGTGATGGCTCACCAACAGCTAGTACCACCAACCCAATATACATTTATGCAACAAATGGGACTTATCCGGTAACACTCACCACTACATCTGCGGCAGGTTGTATTGATACCTATACGGATTCAATTACAGTAAGTCCATTACCAACTGCTAATTTTGGATTCAGCAATAACCAATGTTCAGGTGTTCCGGTAAATTTTAACGATTTGTCTATTGCTTCAGGAGGTGCAACAATAGTTTCATGGTTGTGGGATTTTGGTGATAGTACCTTAACGGATGCAGCTCAAAATCCAATTCATGTTTATGATTCTGCCGGCACCTATACCATCAATTTAATTGTGGAAGCGAGTACCGGTTGCATTGACAGCATAAATCAAACTATAACTATTTTACCAAGTCCGGTATCCAATTTTTTTACAACATCTACATGTATTGGTGAAACCGTATCATTTTCAAATACCACTTCAATTCAAGGTGGTGGATCCATTAATTATACATGGGACTTTGGCGATGGTGGTAGTTCCATCTTAATAAATCCAACGCATCAATATTTAGTTTTGGCAGGCAATTACGATGTTAACCTTATTGCTACGGCTGCTAACGGCTGTTCCGATACTATTACCCAGAATATTCGAATTGCAAATAAACCGATTCCTCAATTCAACTGGATACCTAATATAGTTTGCCAGGGAAACCAAGTCAATTTTACCAGTACATCAACAGGAACAGGAGGCGATACAATTTCTAACTATTTCTGGGATTTTGGTGATTTAACCTCTTCAATACTAGAAAATCCAAATCACGTATATGCAGATACAGGATATTATGATGTCACGCTGACTGTGGTTTCGCCAACAAATTGTGACAGTTCTATAACGCAACAAGTTTATGTTATACCCTCTCCTTCTGCCTCATTTACTGCCAGCAATGTTTGTTTAAATTTAAGTTCCAATTTTAATCCACTTGTCACTACCCCACCGGGAACTCAGGTTGATTCAATTGTGTGGAGCTTTGGAGATGGCTCCGGATTTAGTGGACTATCATCACCGGTACATACCTATTTAGCCCCAGGCAGGTATGAGGTGATTATGACCGTATATAACGATTTATTATGTACCGGTTCATTTATGGATTCTGTTGATGTGTACCCTTTACCTATTGCTGATTTTACAACCACTATTTCATGTTCAGGATCACTAACCGACTTCGATGGTACAGCTTCTACAGTTGCAGGAGACACATTAGCCAGTTGGCTATGGAATTTTGCAGGCCTGGGAACATCAACCGATACTATTGCTCAATTCAATTTTTTAAATGCAGGAATTTATACTGTCGCGCTAATTTCAACCACCATACATGGATGTACAGACACGATTCAAAAACCTGTTACGGTACCACAATCCCCCATATTCGATTTCACTTATAATGAACCCTGTTTTGGAAATGCTTCCACATTTACGTTTGATAACCTCCAACCTGGATCTCCGGCAAACCTGGAGTGGAATTTTGGTGACGGGAGTTTATCCTTCTTGCTTAATCCATCATACATTTATACCTATGTAGATACTTTTGCTGTTACATTAACTGTACAAAACCCTACTACACTTTGTTCTTCGGCTACACAGAAACAATTAATTGTTAAGCCCCTTCCTGAAACAGGCTTTTGGCAAATAATAATTGTGAAGATTTACCCATTCAATTCACTGATACTTCCACCGTTCTTACCGGTACAATTATTAGCTGGAACTGGGATCTTGGAATCTTAGGAACATTTACTTCAACAAATCCAATTGTAACACCCACTACACCGGGTAATTATCCAGCTACTTTAACAGTTACCACTGACCAAGGCTGTTTTGCCACAGCTACGAATACGCTAACTGTATTTGAAAAACCAACAGCTTCATTTAGTACAAATCCATCCTATGGTTCACCACCCTTTACATTAAACATATTAAATACCACAACGGGTGCTGTCAATTACCTGTGGGATTTTGGAGATGGTGGAACGGCTGTAGGAATAACTCCCATTCATATTTATCCGGATACCGGAATATATAACATTACACTCATAGCCACCAGCATTGATGGTTGTATTGATTCCGCCCAATCCGTTATATCTGTACTTATTCCTAAACTTGATATTGGTGTTCGTAAAATATATGCCACTCAGGATGGGTCTACCATCAAGTTAACGGCAGAGTTGATTAATGCAGGTAATGTTGATATAACAGAATTCACGTTAAAAGGATTGATAGAAAACAATTCATCAATCAGTGAACATTGGGAAGGATTATTTACACCCGGAACCATACTGCTTTATACGTTTAATGCCAGCTATGAAGTAGCATCTACATTTATTCCCTCCTACTACTGCATTGAAGCACTTTATCCAAACGATTCACAGGATAACAATTCCTTAAACAATAAAAAATGTGAAGTTTTAAATAATGAATTTGAACTATTTTCCTCTTACCCGAATCCATTTGATGAAATAATAAATATCAGCTTCAACCTGAATACATCAGGTAATTACAGTGTTGAACTATATGACGATGCAGGTAAAATAGCAACCGAGAAAAGAAACATTGTTGGTTTAAAAGGATTTAATACAACTACAATAAACACCATTACCTTATCGAAAGGCACCTATTCATGTGTTGTCCGATTCCGAGAAGAAATTAGAGTTTTAAAAGTGGTAAAACTGAAATAATTAACACACAAAATCAGTGCTTGAAAATATAATTTCAATCATTAATTCTGAACCGGCAAAAACCACATTTTTGATCGAATGTATTGCAATCCTCTTTTATTAAGGAAAAATTTACAATCAAAAAGCATATAAACAAGTAAGAATGGTTTCATAAACCAATTACCTGCTTTTAACGATTGTAAATAAATATCAATATACTGTTCAGTTAAAAAATCATTTATTTGAGAAATTTCCTCCGGAGAAGGATTTTCAACAACAATAAATTTATTTTTTAAATCACGCAATGACCTAATAGCCAATTTAAGTAATTTACCTGAAACGCTAAAACTGATTCGGTTAATCATAACCTTGTGCAGAAAAAAATCATACTTAATTCCAAAATAATCCTCTATATTTCTTGCAGAAATTTTTGTGTGGGTAGAGATTTGAATTTTTTCAAATTTGTAAGAAACGCTTTGCCTGTTCATGCGGAGGTAATACAATGGTTCATTTAAATTCATAAATTTATAACCCATTGCTAATAAACGAGAAAAAATCTCATAATCTTCAGAATGCAAATATTGTTCATCAAACAAATTTTCACTAAATAATTTTGCTTTAACCACTACGCACGGATGCAAAACAGGTGTACAAAAGAAAGAAACAAAATGAAGAGCTTTTGTAATAGTTGCTTTAGGAAAATTCCTTCTCAGTACTTTACCTTCAGGAGATATATAATAGAAAGATGCTGAAATAACATCTATCTCTGTATTTAACTGGAATGCGCTAATGATTTTTTCAATCCGGTCCAAAGAAGAGATATCATCTGCATCCATCCTTGCTATAAACTCTCCGGTTGCTAGCTTTACCCCTTTATTAAGAGTACGAATCAACCCCATATTACTTTCATTAAAAATAGGTACTATTCGCAAATCTCTACTCGCGTATTCTAAAATCATTTCTTTAGTACTGTCCGTAGAGCCATCATCTAAAAGTAATATCTCCAAATTCCTATAAGTTTGCAAAATAATAGAATCGATAGCTTCCTTTAAATATGCCTCAGCATTATAGCAAGGCATTAAAACTGAAACTTTAGGTTCATTTCTCATTTAGAATCAGGAATACAATTGTTCAAGTTTAGAAATTTTGAATCTGATGTCAAATTTTTCCTTTACTAAATTAAATCCGTTACTTTTAATAGCATCCAGTTCGTTCTTATGATTCAAAATAAATAAAATTCTATCACGAACTGAAACAGCATCCTTAAAAGGCACTACAAAACAATTAACCTTATCAATTGCAAACTCAGGCGCTACGCCGCTTAACGTAAAAACAGAAGGGACCATTGATGCAAGTGATTCGAGATAAATCTGCCCAAATGCTTCGACAGTTGCAGTTATGGGAATGTGAACAAAACAATCAAAAACTTTATAAAGGGCTGCAATATCATTTTCAAATGGCACCAATCTATAATTTTTTGGATCAACATCTGCCGATAAATCGTATATCATCTGTTCATAATCGCCTTTAGCGTTAGCAAAAAATAGTATGGCATCAGGATAGGTCAATAACACCTCTTTAAATGCAGGAATAAGATATTGCAAACCTTTCAATTCAATAAATCTACTTATCACCCCAATTACAGGTCCGGAATTATCTGTCAGCTGGTAAGCATTTTTAATAGTTTCAACACGATTTAAACTCACTGCACCAGGCAAATAATCATGCATATCAATACCGTGGTGAATCAAATGAACCTTCTTAGGATTCACAAATTCGATATTTAACAATATATTTTCAACATTTTTGCTGATTGCAACAATGTCAGTACATAAATAATTCGCTAATTTGTCGTACTTAACTGCAGATCCATAATACACATGATGAAAATCGGAATGATGTCTGGTCAGAATCCGTTTTGGTACATGCGCTAAAAAAGCAGCTGTTATGCCTGCAATATTAGCTTCAAACAAATGAGTATGTACGATATCATACTTGTTCCTCTTCATCAATTTAAACAAATTCCAAGTAAGTCCGGGAAGGTTAGTTTTCTTAGAATAACTAAAATTATAAACTACCACCTTATGTTCCTGGAGAAACTTATCCATGTAAGAATTCTCCCCATTAATCAATGCAAATTCTATATCAAACAAATCTCTATTAATCATTTCCACAAACCATTCATGTTCCTGGGCTTTGGAAATATTATAAAGTATAATTAGAATTTTTTTCTTCATTGTCGAGAAGCTAATGGCTCATCCAGCGCCGAAAAAATAATTTTCAGTAAATAATTATAGTCAATCGATGCCAGATATTCATCCACGGCAATAGTATCAAAATTTAGTTGATCCGTGTAACACTTTTCAATAAGATTAAAATAAGATTCTTCCTTATCAACAAAATAAATAGCTTTATTCAACAAAACAGGAATTTCACAATCAATATTTGAAATTACCGGCTTGTGACAGCCCAGATAACTAATAACTTTCAGCGGAGATCGCAAATTATTTTTTTGATTGTTAGAGCTATCATAAGCAATAATACCAATTTTACAAGCCATTACATGTTCTTTGAAATTTTCAGGTTTCATTGGCCCAAGCCAATGAACACCTTTTACAGCTAACAATTCTTTAAATCTATTTTTCGATTCTTGCTTAACAGTTTTATCAGGACCGATTAAAACTAATCCGACAGGAAACCTTAAAGCGATTTTTCCCAATAACTCAAAATCAATATCATCGGAAATCGTTCCAAGAAGCAGCACTGAATTTTTAGAAATTAACGTATCAGGGGTATCTTCCAACATGTGATTCCGGTAAAAATCAAGATCCACACCTTGGCTGATTTGAAGGACATTCTTATTTAAAGCAGTATAATGGTTCAAGAATTTCGGACTTGTAATAACAACAAGATTCGCCATCTTCGAAAACTCCAAATCGTGGTGATGACCTGCAATTGGGTCAATAACATGATAAATATGTTTACAATTTGTATTGCCAGAAAAAGTATAAAGCGACCTAAAAGGATCAAAATGCCAGAAAATAAATTGCTGATTTTTCCTACAATGGAGCAAACGATTTAAAAGTATTTCGTTTACTTTATCGTTTACTTTCAACACCCATTTTCCTAATGATGAGGGTAAAAAATTATAATATCCGGTTAATGTGAGATGCTCAAAAACCTGAATGGATTCCACCTTAAAACGGAATAGATTTGAAAATTTCCAACCTTTCGGAGGATTCATAAAAATGACTTCATATCGCTTTGAAAGCTGGTAGGAATAATGCAATTGAGTATGCCATATATCGCTCCAGGATTCATCTGACGAAACGATAATAAATTTTCGAATAGTGGAATTGTCAGACATACTATATAACTTTCATCTATTACGATTTTATCAAAGTGACCATTTAATAAATATTTGAAAAATAGGTTTGAAGATTTAGAAAATTCAAAGATCAAAAATTGCATAATAAAAATTTCAGCAATTATTTTTATTTGATTTGCAATAATAGTTGCAATAAAAGCAAAAGAAAGAAAGAAAATACTGCAATCGAAAGAATATTTGAACAAATGCTGGTGCTGAGACCAAGGATATGTTAAGCTAAATCGCGAAGAGAAAATACCTTTTAAACAATATTCAAAATACAAACAGCTCTTATTAATATAACTCAACTCTAATATATTGTGGGGTGTTTTGATGCTGAAACCGTCATGAACTATTAGTGGAAAACTAAATACAGGGAAGCAATAGTTCATTTTTCAGCTATTCTATTCCTGCAAAATAATTTTAAATATTGGTATTGGCTAAAAATACGTAATTTGGTCGTATGAATACAACAAATTTTCAGCTTTTTGATTGATTATCAAGCAAATGAACTCAGGCGCTCGTACCTACAATTTAATTACACTCTTTTCCAAATTTGGAAATAAGGCATTTTTTTTAGGAGAAAATTTAACAGATCCAACCAAAAGAAAACATAATAAAAAACAATAAAATACGAAGTTACTATGTGTGGGATAGCCGGTTTTTACTCTGTAGATGGAATTTTCGATCGCGATCAACTGAAACAGATGACGGACAGTATCAAGTACAGGGGCCCTGATTCGGAGGGAGACTATTTTAATGGTAACTGTGGATTAGGCCATCGAAGACTGAGCATTATCGATTTATCCGATAGGGCTTCTCAACCCATGTTCTCAGCAGACAAACGTTATGTAATTGTTTACAATGGGGAGGTATACAACTACACTGAAATAGGTGCTAAACTTGGAATTACCGGCGGTGTTGCAAAAAAAACTGTTTTGCGTTCTTCCAGTGACACGAAGTAATTCTGGAGGCTTTCGTACAATATGGAACCAATTTTGTTCAAGAATTAAATGGCATGTTCGCCTTTGCTATTTATGATATACAAGAAAAAGAACTTTACATTTACAGAGACCGGATGGGTATTAAGCCCCTCTATTTTTATTGGGATGGCAAAAACTTCGCTTTTGCTTCAGAAATTAAGGCATTAAAAAAACTAAAGAGTCTAGATCTGACCATCAATCATACAGCAATCAGTAAATTCCTCCACCTGGGATATATCCCGGCTCCACATTCCATTTACAAAAACATTTTTAAATTAAACAGTGGAAGCTGGATGAAAGTGAATAGTGAAGGAATTGAAATAAAAAAATATTGGAATATTACTTCCAAAATTTCTAATAATGTTATCACTCATAAAGATCAGGCGCTAGTAAAACTGAGCGATTTATTAATAAGTTCAGTGCAATATCAACTGAAGAGCGATGTACCTTTCGGAGTATTTTTAAGTGGTGGTATTGATTCCAGCCTTATAACAGCACAGGCTGTTATGTTATCCAGTGTTAAGGTGAATACTTTTTCGATTGGATTTGAAGAGAACAGTCACAATGAATCAGAATATGCAAAAGCCGTTGCTAAATTTCTGGGTACATCGCATCACGAGTTTATTGTATCCTATAAGGATGCATTAAACTTAATTGATTCCATTACGGATACTTATGATGAACCTTTTTCAGATTCTTCTTGTATTCCAACGATGCTGGTTTCTAAATTGGCCAAGGACTACGTAACTGTAACACTTTCAGGAGAAGGTGGCGATGAACTATTTTTTGGGTATGGCTCTTACAAATGGGCCAATCTGCTGAGCAACCCTTTAATTAAAACACTCCGATCACCTGCAGCATCAGTTTTCAAAAAGATGTCATCACGTTACCAAAGGGTGAGTAAATTACTTGATTTCGAAAATGACACTAATCTCACCAGTCATATTTTTTCTCAGGAGCAATATTTATTTTCAGAACGTGAAGTAAGAAATGTCTTGTCGGATGAATACTTATCAAATAGTGCCACCGAACCGGACAAACCTTTTAATTCATTTCTCAGAGTAATTGAAGAGCGAAATAATTCAGGAAATATCGGTGTAATGGAAAGAAAGCTTAATCCAATGGAAATTCAGGCAATATTTGACCTTGAAAACTACCTTCAGGATGATTTATTAGCTAAAGTTGATCGGGCAAGCATGAAGTACTCCATTGAAACACGAGTACCTTATCTGGATCACAGGATGGTTGAATTTGCTCTTAATCTTTCACCGGATTTAAAATACAGGCATGGCATTTATAAATATATTCTCAAAGAAGTTTTGTACCAATATGTTCCTAAGCATCTTTTCGACAGACCCAAGCAAGGATTTGCCATTCCTTTAAATAAATGGCTCAGAACCTCTCTGAGCTATTTGATTGATGAATATTTATCGGAAGAAACCATTAAAAAATATGGTGCATTAAAATATGAGGAAGTCAAAAAACTTAAAGATGACTTTTATGGTGGTGCAGACTTTTTATATAACCGAATTTGGTTGATAATTGTACTTCACATGTGGTTTTCAAAAAACCATCTCACTCAATAATTTAAGGATCTTCATTTTGAGAATTTAAATTTTCTTCAATTGGTTTTTGGACATCATTTCGGATTTTGTAATAATAATCCATAATAAATAAACAGGCCACAAAAAACGGTAATACCGGTATTCTGTATCTTACCAAACTGCCAAAATTGGAAGTGGAGATACCCACAGAAAAGGCAAAGAAAAGGCTAAAAATTAAGGAAAAGCTTAGTAAATGATTCTTAAAAATAATTGGAAAAATACCGATTATTCTCAACCGGATTAAAATCCGTAACGTTAGTAATAGAATTAAGGTTCCTTCTAAAGCTGATAAAACCATTACAATATTTTTTGCTTCAGTTAAATAAGGTCTAAACAAAGCAGCATTAATAGCTGCCGGTGCTTTTGCAAGCATGCTTGGAATGGTAGCTTCAAATTCTCCAATATCAAAGGAGTTTCCTGCATAATAATCAGCTTTAAGATCGGTATAGGTTACAACAGCCTTTTCCAAAACTTTATCAACTGCATAACCGCCTAAAAGATCACCAAGATTTATAAGAAGAAAATAACCTCCTGCAATGGCTAATGAGAACATAAATGGGCCAAAAAGGAATTTAATAATACTATTTTGGATACTTCCAATTTGTCGATTGACGAACCATATTATTGATCCAGGTAACAAAGCAAAAATGATATACGGTTTAATCATTATAATAAAGTAAGAAGCTATAAAAATGGCCAACATATTCCCAAAGAGTTTTTGCCGTTTAATAAAAATCATATAAAAGGAATAGGAATAGTAACCAATACAACTCATAGTAATTGTGTCTTTGAGTATACCTGAACCCCAGAAAAAAACAGAAGGAATAAACAAGATAGCAAATGCCATTTCCTTTTTAAGTGCAGGAAATTCCATCACAAACAGTTGATACAACTTCCAAATTCCGGCATAAGATGCATAGGCAAATAGCATAGTTGCTACGATAAAACTGCCTGCACCAAGTATTACAAACGGTGTTGCTATACGAACCACATAAAATGTAGCACTGTCTCTGAAATACACAGGAAAGCCCGTTTGATCGTTGAAATAAAAGTAGTTATTGATACTCAACCCATCTGTCATCACAGCAAAAAAGCCGGAGGGGTTGGAAAACAATAATCGCATCATACAAGACGCGTCATTAAAATAAATGATTGTATCGCCTCCTCCGTAATACAATGCATAAATTATACAAACAGAAACCCCACCAAAAAGCTTTACATAAAGTCCTTTGGTGAAATACTGGTATTCGGGAAATTTTTCAACTTTCCTATATTTTTTCAAGCGAGCTGAAACAACAATTAGGATTAAAGCTAAAGGTCCGTAAAGATAATCTATCAGGGAGAAAGTGTACATCTAAGACTCAGTCGGTTCAGAAATAGAAACCAAAGATAAAGAATCAAGCTGCAATAGCTAAAATTTCTGAAAGGATTTAAAGTAAAACTTTCATCTTGAATATAATCACCCAGCCAAAATGCGAATAACTTAGACCACAAACTATACTATTTGTAAGCTTAAAGTATGAGTCAGCGCTAAAAACCAACCACGAACTTACCTGTCTATGATAATTTTGATTCCTTCGGAAATTCCAGGTGCCTGAAGAAGAAGGGAATAAATGCCATTCGGATAATTACCAATAAAGTACGTTTTATCTTTAGACGCAATAAATTCATCTTCAAAAACAATTTTTCCAATACTATCATAAAACAATAGTTTTACTGCTTTACTTAACAATTGCTCACTGAAATTCAGGAGAATTTGGTCATCTGCAGGATTTGGAAAAACCAGGATAGCAGGTTCATTTTTAACAAAAGGAATTCCGGTACAAACCTGAATTAAGAGCTCAAAAGTCGCAGTATCGGAGCATCCGTTTGGAGCAATATAATTATAATTAATAGCTACTAACCCAGCTCCAATATTCAAAGGAGAAAGCACCGTAGTAAGCACGCCATTAATAGAATAGAATCCACCGGCTGGTTGGCCACCGGAGAGCAGGAAAGGTGCATCCGTTGTGCATAAGGTATCATTAAAGCCAGGAATAAAGGATGCAGTAACAGGAGTGAGCAATGCAACATTAATACTATCAGAGAAAGTGCACTGATTTGAATCCGTTACCTGCAAATAGTACAATCCGGTGGAATTGATCACCAATGAATCAGCAGTTGATCCATTATTCCATAAGAAACTCCATCCAACCAAACCTGAATTCAGAACATAAATGGAATCACAAATCGAAACATCCTGTCCCAGATCAAAAGCCGGAAGGCTATTTATGTTTATGATTATTGAATCGGCAGTTGAACAGTTATTAGAATCTGTAACTCCTAAAACATATGTTCCCGATTGTTGAACAATTAGATTTTGCAAATTAGACCCATCTTGCCAAAGATAAAAAGGAAAACCTGAAGGTCCAACCAATTGAATACTTCCACCACATTGAACGGAATCATTACCCAAGGTAAAAACAGGTAAATTATTTATAACCACAGTTATTGAATCAGAAGATAAACATCCGTTAGAATCAGCTACTACTAATGAATAGATACCGCTTTGCTGAACAAGAAGTTGAGCATTTGTTGAGCCATCTTGCCAAAGATAAGAAGGAAAACCCGATGGGCCAACCAATTGAATACTTCCACCACATTGAACGGAATCATTACCCAAAGTAAAAATCGGTAAATTATTTATAACCACAGTTATTGTATCAGAGGATGTACATACGTTAGAATCAACTACTACTAAAGAATAGATGCCGCTCTGCTGAACAAGAAGTTGAGCATTTGTTGAGCCATCTTGCCATAGATAAGAAGGAAAACCTGCCGGCCCTAACAACTGAACACTGCCACCGCATTGCGTAGTATCGGAACCCAGGCTAAATACCGGAGGGTTATTTACAATTACAATAATTGAATCTGATTCAGAACAACTATTTGAATCTGTAATAGCTATGGAATAAGTTCCGCTTTGAAGAACAAGATACTGTGATCCTGTAGATCCATCCTGCCAAAGGTAATTTTGAAAACCTGCACCTGCATCTAAAAGCAAACTTTGTCCACAAAAAGTTGTATCCGCCCCAATATTTAAAATTGGATCCGGATAAAACAGCACATATACAGAATCAGTGAAAGTACATCCTTGAAGACTGGTAACTGTCAAAATATAATCACTACTTGTATTCACATTTATTGATTGGGAAGTATCACCTGTATTCCATAGAAATGAAACTCCGGTTATTCCTGCCGAGAGTATACTAGTTGAATCACAAAGAGCCTGATCAGGCCCAAGACTAAATACCGGTAAACTGAAAATATTAATGGCAATGCTATCGGTGTTGGAACAACCTGAACCATTAGTGACAGTCACTGTGTAAACTCCACTCTGTACTACATTCAAAGTTTGTGATACCGAGTTATCATTCCATAAATAAGTTGCTCCTTGATTTCCAGCGTTTAAAACGACATCATTGCAAAATGAAGTATCAGTCCCCAGTGTTACAACCGGAAGACTACCTACAAGAATGTGATTTTGCAAGACCAGGGTGTCGGATCCTCTGAAACTAGATGCGATAAGTATTACATCATATGCACCTGCAGCGTTATAAGTTACCGAAGGGTTGGGATCGGAACTGACTGCCGGGGTACCTCCCGGAAATTCCCATTCCCATTGAACAGGGAAATTAGTGCTTAAGTCTGTAAACTGAATATTTTCACCTTCACAAATTACCGTATCAGAAACCAAAAACTGAGAAACAGGAGGATCACAAGCGGCAAATAAATTTGAATTTACTGTTGTGGATAACCCCCCGGCATCAGTAACGGTGAGGGATATACGAAAAAAATAAGTACTTGTGGCTTCACAACCAATAGGAGAAATAACTGTGGTAGTAATTTTATTAGTATCTATTTCTTCCAAATGTGTGTGTACATTATGATGCAGGATGGTGCGCCATTGATAAAATAATTCTCCCTGACTGTGTTCTGCATCGGTAACAAGGGCCTCAAGAGGTAAATTTGTAAATCCACTCATTGAATATAAATCTCCATCATTAAAACTCGTGATTTGTACATTCGGCGGAGTATTATTTATTGAAATTAAAATTGAATCCATATCAGACTGACCGATATCATCAAACACTGTAAGTTTCGCATAGTAGGAAACCGGAATGCTGGTACCAGGATTATAAACATGAGCAGGATTTGGTAAAGTTGAACTATTGCCATCACCAAAGTCCCATAAATAAGTAAGTGGTAAATTTTCAGGATCGGTTGATTGACTTCCATCAAACTGAACTGTTAATGGCCCAACCCCATAGGTGGTATCAGCAATTAAAATTGCTGAAGGACGATTGTTTACAATGCCTCCATAACAAATTTCTTTTATTTCATTAGGATAATTGACATAAGAGATACAACCATTTTTACGATTGAGGGTCATGTAAACGATTACCCCGTTATTGTCCCAAAACCCTTGAGTCTGGGTGGGTTGATCTAAGCTATCAACCACAAAATTTCGAATCCATTGACCAACGTAATCGGCATGAAAATAGGTGTTTTGCCATTGCACTGGGAATCGATCATCGTCATACCACACTCCTGCAATAGAAGCATAACCGCCAAACATAGATCCCTGAAGAGGTGATAAAGGATCATTAATATTAATTTCAGCTGCATCAATACCATTGAAGATACCGGTTCGAGCTTGAAAACCATGCTGCCAATCAACTAACGGTCGCGTATGAATAAAAGAAAATATTGAATCCGGAACTTCCTGCAAAGTATCACAAGCATTTGCAAAAAAAGGATCGGGGTCCAGTGTTGCTTGTTTCAACAATTCATCAAACTTAAAAAAGGGTTGCGTACACCCACCGGTCCCAAACAAAGGGTTTGGAGCATCAGGATTTTGAATATCCGCATTTTGATATCCAATATGTGGAGTGAGGCCTTCATAGAGCGGCCATCCAAAATTTTGCTTTGGTTTAGAGTTAGCGCTCAAGTCTTCCCAAGTTTCCCAGCCTACATCACCAATATAAAGTGTACCCGGATTGCCGGCGGTTATATCAGACTCTCCAGTGCCAGAACGTAACGTCATGCGGAAAGGATTTCTAAGTCCTAAAGCCCAAACACGGGAACGAGGAGCTCTTGGTGCAGTTGAAGAAAAATAAGGATTGGATTCCAGTCCATTTCCAGTAGCCGGATCAATTCTCAATATTTTACCATTCAAACAATCAACCATTTGTGATCGGAATGAACCCACATTTTCTTCGGGTCTAATAATTGAATCGTTAATGGCCTGACTCCAATAAGTAGCTCCACCTCCGCCATCAATGAAATTATAACTTGCCCCATCTCCTGTTGATACCAACAAACTACCATCAGTTCCAAAAATCAATGAACCGCCACTATGCGATTCGTGTAAAACAGGTATCCCCGTTTTTTTTGTTTCACCAATAAGTACCAGGCGGCTTCCAGGTACCAAAGTGGTGAAATTAGTTAATGAATTGCAAGTGTACCTGGTCACCCTTGCAATTGTTGCCTGAAAATAAGTATTCGTAGATGAATTATAAGCACCGGTTCCAAAATTGAGTAAATGGTGTCTGTCAACCGTATAATACAAATAAATATAACCATTGTTTCTGAAATCAGGATCAAGGGCGCAGCCATTTAATCCATGGTCGCGCCAGCTTCCAACTTCAGCAGAAATATTTACTAGTGGAGTGGGGATTTTAATACCATTAGTATCAACTACCCAAATTTTACCAGCTTTTTCCCAAACATATTGTTGTCCTGTAGAATCCCACAGAAAACCTTCAACATCACTCCACCGCTGCTCACAACCTGATTGGTAAAATTAGGTTGTTGAGAAAAAGTCGGTTGCAATCCTAAACAGCAAAAAATAAAACAGATCAATGGTGAACCTATTGAACGGGCAAAACCAAATTCAACAGAAAGGAATTTAATACTCTTCAAAATAGTTGATAAAATCTAAATTAATACTACACGTATGTTCCAAAGCTAATTTTCACAAATTACTTTGAAAACGTTGCAAAATTAAGCTATAAATATGAAACACCGGTGTTTATTTTTTTCAATTAAATTATTTTGAGGCTTTTACAACAACTAGTTTTTGAGTTCTGATAGTAAGATTGTCATAAAGTTTTACTTGATACATACCTTCAGGCAAATCAGAAGTATTAATTGATATCTCAAAGCTTCCTTCCTCGAACCATTCCTTATCAATAATTTTCAAGACTCTTCCTGTAACATCGGTTAAATCAAGGGAAACTAAACCGGGAGTAGCGTTGATAAAATCAAGTACAGCATGGTCATTGGTAGGGTTGGGAAATATTTTGATATCATTAACTCCCATTTGTTTAGATAAATCAGTCATAAATTCAGGACAAATAGCTGAAACCGATTTAGTAACCGAAGATCTGATACAATTGTTACTGCTTGTAACAATTACCTTATAGGTTCCGGTAGCAACTGCGGTGAAACTACTATTGGTAGCCCCGGCAATATTATTAGCATATTTTTTCCATTGATAAGTATTTCCAGGTTGAGGATTAACGGCTAAAACCACACTATCACCAGGACAAAAAACTAATGGTCCTGAAGTAGTAAGTGTAACATCAGGAAGTGGATTTTTGACCACTACATACTTAATGGTTTCTTTGGTACACCCATGATCGTCGGTAACTTTTACACGATAATTTCCACCCTTCGTAAGAGGAAGCGATGGTTGTCCTGTGCCGGTTGCAATGTTGCTGCGTGTCCAATTGTAGGAAACCAGATTTGAAGTTGAATTTGCAATTAAGGAAAATGGTGACCCTGCACAAAATGAAGTTTGGCCAGTGGAGCTCGTTATGTTTACATTAGGCAAGGTGTAAACCCGAATAAAATCAGTTAACAATAAGGTGTCGGATCCCTGAATGCTGGATGTTATCAATTTGACATCGAAAACACCTGCATTATTATAAGTTACCAAAGGGGTGGAATTTGAACTGGTTGCCGGCGTTCCTCCTTGGAATTCCCATTCCCATTGAATTGGAAAATTTGTACTAAGGTCATTGAATTGAACAGTTGTTGATTTGCAAATTGTTGAATCAGAAACTGAAAATGCTGTGTTTGGTGGTGAGCAAGAGGGATAGATATTAGCGCTTACTGAAGTTGATAAACCTGCGGCGTCTGTCACAGTGAGAGCTATTTCAAAATAGTAAACATTGTTTACTTCGCATCCAACAGGTGAAATAGTAGTTATGCTAATTTTATTTGTATCAATTTCTTCAATGTGTGTGTGTGCATTATGATGCAGAATTGTTCTCCATTCATAAAACAACTGGCCTGAGGGGTGTTCTAAGTCAGTGACATTTGCCGTGAGTGGCAAGTTGGTAAATCCATTCATTGAATACAAATCACCATCATTGAAGCTGGTTATCTGCAATTGAGGAGGTGTGTTATTTACTG
This sequence comes from Bacteroidota bacterium, assembly GCA_016722525.1. Taxonomy (GTDB): domain Bacteria; phylum Bacteroidota; class Bacteroidia; order AKYH767-A; family OLB10; genus JADKJB01. Next base: position 206,512 of record JADKJB010000032.1, on the reverse strand, counting down.
AAATCAGCATAGAATCTTTACTGATTTGTCCTATGTCATCTGTTACGGTAAGACTGGCATAATAAGAAACGGGCTGACCCGTTCCCGGATTGTAAATATGAACCGGGTTTTCAAGACTGGATGTATTGCCATCACCAAAATTCCAGGAATATGCCAATGGAAGATTTTCGGGATCTGTTGACTGATTTCCTGTAAAGTTAACTGTTAGAGGTCCGGCTCCAAAATATACATCGGCAGAAAGTGATGCTGTAGGCAGATTATTTACAATACCACCGTAACATATTTGTTTGATCTGACTGGGATAATTAACATATGCGATGCAACCATTCCTAGGGTTTACAGCCATATAAACTATAACTCCATTATTATCCCAAAAACCTCTGGATACAGAAGGTACGTTAAGACTATCCACAACAATATTTCTAATCCATTGCCCAACATAATCAGCATGAAAATAGGTGTTTTGCCATTCCACCGGAAATCGATTATCGCTGTACCAAACACCGGCCAAAGCGGCGCTACCACCAAACATACTTCCCTGAACAGGAGATAAGGGATCACTAATGTCAATTTCTGCTGCATTAGCCCCGTTATAGATACCGGTTCTGGTTTTATTTGCTCCATGCTTGTAATCGATAATTGGCCGATCATGAATAAACTTAGGAATAGAATTTGGAATTTCCTGAGCAATATCACATGGATTTGTGAATAAAGAAGTTGTATTCAGTGTAGCTTGAATCAACAATTGATTAAACTTAAAAAACTGCTGTGTACATCCACCTGCACCAAATAGTGGATTCGGTGCATCCTTATTAGTTGTATTAGTATTTTGGTAACCTGTTAAAGGAGTGAGTCCCTCATAAAGCGGCCAACCAAAATTTTGACCGGGTTTGTCATTAACACTTAAATCTTCATAGGTATCCCAACCTACATCCCCAATATATAAAGTTCCGGGTTGACCGGCAGTAATATCAGTCAATCCAGTTCCAGGGCGCAGAATTACTCTAAATGGATTACGTAACCCTAAAGCCCATACTCTCGATTTAGGAGCTCTGGGGTTGGATGAATCGAAAAAAGGATTTGTTTCCAGCCCGTCTCCGGTTGCGGGATCAATGCGCAATATTTTACCATTTAAACAATCAACCATTTGGGATCGGAATGACCCGACATTTTCTTTAGGTACTATAATCGTGTCCAAAAGTGCCTGCGACCAATACGTTGCCCCTCCTCCACTATCAATGAAATTATAACTGGCCCCATCTCCGGTTGAAATAAACAAACTGCCATCGGTTCCAAAAATGAGTGATCCTCCACTATGTGATTCATGTAAAACAGGGATTCCGGTTTTTTTATCCTCACCAACTAAAACTAATCGACTTCCGGGAAATATTGTCGTGAAATTGGTAGCCGGATCACAAGTATATCTGGTTACTCTTGCAATTGTTGCCTGAAAATAAGTATTGGTGGCAGCATTGTATGAACCTGTTCCAAAATTTAATAAATGATGCCTGTCAACGGTATAATACAAATAGATATAACCATTTACTCTGAAATTTGGGTCTAAAGCAAATCCATTCAAACCATGATCGCGCCAACCACCCACTTCGCTGGAAATATTTATTAATGGAAGTGCTATTTTCACACCATTAGTATCAACTACCCAAACTTTTCCAGCTTTTTCCCAAACATACTGCTGCCCGGTTGAATCCCAGGTAAAACCTTCCAGATCGCTCCAACCTGAACTAACAGCCAGATTTGTAAAGTTTGCCTGCTGGCTTTGAACTCCGTTTGCAATTAAAACAAAACCAATTGCCATCAAATATAGTAATCTACTGAATTTCAATAACTTCATTTTACTTTAGATTTAAATTAAAGACAGAATGCTGTAAATTACCACAATTTCAAAAAAAATGAATTTGATTTTGGCGAATAGTCTGAAATTGAATGTAATCATCAATAATTTAACGGTAAAAGAGTTTTTCAATGGAGTTAATCTTTTTTTTATCAAAAGTCGTATCTTCGCACCCAATTTACAAAAACTTAAATATGAAATATTCAGCATTGGTACTGTTCGCAACATTCACGGTTTTCTCTTTCACCTCCTGCGACGGGCAAAAAAAATCAAAAGGAGAAGATAAAAAAATCACTACCGTTATTGACTCTGTGAGTTATGGAATTGGTTCAACCATAGGTAGAAATCTTAAAAAAGATGGTCTTGTTTCGATTGATGTTGAATTATTAGCAAAAGGTATTAAGGATGAATTTGAAGGAAAAACAGCAATCATGACTCCGGAAGCTGCACAAGCAGTAATTGGAGCTTATGTTCAAGGTATGCAAGCTAAAAAACAAGAGGCAAACGTTAGTAAAGGAAAACAATTTCTTGAAGAAAACTCTAAGAAACCTGGTGTAATTACATTACCTAGTGGGCTACAATATATGGTGATGAAAGAAGGTACCGGCCCAAAACCAACTGCTGAAGATAAAGTAACTACTCATTATCATGGAACTTTAATTGATGGAAAAGTTTTTGACAGTTCAGTAGATCGTGGTCAACCTGTTTCATTTGCTGTAAACGGTGTTATTCCGGGATGGACAGAAGCATTACAATTAATGCCTGTTGGCTCAAAATGGAAGCTATTCATTCCTTCCAACCTTGCTTATGGCGAGCGTGGTGCCGGTGGGGATATTGGTCCAAATGAATCATTGGTATTTGAAGTTGAATTAATTTCGATTGATCCTAAATAATTTATAAAAATTCACAAAAAGAGCCACCTTGTATGAGGTGGCTTTTTTTGTGAATGACAAATTCTGCTTTAATTTGAAGTAAGACCCCAGCTTTCTAAATATAGATTTCCGGTAATAACCCAATTAGATTTTATATGAATCTTGAATACCATGCTTTTATTGTAATTTAGTATCTGTTTTAAAAAATGCAACTCGCTGCCAATATTATGAAATCCAAAAAACTACATTCAATTTTTATTCTCTGTTATTTTTTACTGATAACATCTATCAGTGCCCAAACGAAACTGCTAACTCTTGATGACGCGGTGATGGCAGCCAGAAAAGGTTTAGTTCCTGCTAAAGCCGAACAACTGCAATGGATCCATAAAACAAGCGAATTTTACTACATCAATAAAGACTCCGGTGTTGAACTTTTGGTAACCGGAACCCCTGAAAGCAAATCGCTGGTTGAGTTATTTTCTTTATATAAATTCAATCAGTTATTGAAAGAAAATCAACTGGATACCGTTGCAACTTTTCCTACCTTAACATGGACCGACAAGGAACATTTCTATTTTAAAAATAGCAATCGTTACATTCAATGTGAAAGAAATTCGGGCAAAATGAATGTACTTCTGGATATTCAGGAAAAGGAAGTTGAAAACAGTGATTACAATGCATCCACTAACGCCTTAGCATATACCATCTCGAACAACTTATGGATTCAGAAAGGATCAGTTAAAAAACAAATTACTTTTGATCAGGACGCAGCTATTCTAAATGGACAAAAAGTACACCGTGAAGAGTTTGGGATTACAAAAGGTACTTTTTGGTCTACAAAAGGTAATTTACTGGCTTTTTATCGAATGGATCAAACCATGGTGACAGATTATCCCATTTACCAACTGGAAGAACAACCTGCTAAAGTAAAAATGGTCAAATACCCAATGGCAGGTAGTAAAAGCCATCATGTAACTATCGGCATCTATGATCAGGCAATTGACAAAACAATTTTTCTTAAAACAGGCGAACCTGCTGAACAGTACCTTACCAATATTGCCTGGAGCAATGATGAAAAACAAATTTTTGTTGCTGTTCTTAACCGTGATCAGAATCATCTCAAATTAAACAGTTATGACGCAAAAACAGGAGAACTATTAACCACACTTTTTGAAGAAAAAGAAGAAAAATATGTTCAACCACTCCACCCAATAGTATTCAACAAAGATGGATCTGCTTTTATATGGCAAAGCCGAAGAGATGGATTTAACCATTTGTATTTGTACAGCAAAAACGGGAAGCTGATCAAACAACTTAGTAAAGGCAACTGGGAAGTAACAGAATTCCTTGGGTTTGATTTATCAGAACAAAAAGTAAATTTTATTGCCAATTCCGAAAAACCCATTAACCGCGATATTTATAGTGTTCAAATCAGTTCCGGGAAAATTAACCGATTGAGTAAAGGCGAAGGTGTGCATAAAGCAATGATGGATGTATCAGGATCATTTTTTATTGATGAGTTTTCAGGACCAGGTATACCTCGGCAAATAAGTGTTGTTAATGCATCAGGTAAGAATTTAAAAACCCTGCTTTCAGCAAATGATCCATTAAAAGAATACCTTCCTGTGAGTCGTGAAATTTATACTATTAAAAATGAAAATGGAGACGATTTGTATTGCAGAATAATAAAACCTGCAATGTTCGATTCAACAAAAAGCTATCCGGTCATAGTTTACGTTTATGGCGGACCCGGCATTTCTTTGATTACCAACAACTGGTTGGCAGGTTCTGATTTATGGATGATGTATATTGCACAAAGAGGATATGTGATTTTTACACTTGAAAACCGGGGCACACCTCTACGAGGCAAAACCTTTGAACAGGCAACATTCCAAAAACTGGGTACTATTGAAATGCAAGACCAGTTAGCAGGCATTAAACATATCATGAAATTGAGTTATATTGATAAAAACCGAATGGGTATTTATGGTTGGAGTTATGGTGGATATATGTCGATTAACATGATGACAAGAAATCCGGGAATTTTTAGAGCGGCTGTTGCCGGAGGGCCTGTAATTGATTGGAGTTTTTATGAAGTAATGTATACTGAAAGGTACATGGATACTCCCGAAACAAATCCTGTTGGATATTCACAGAGTAATTTACTTAATTATGTGGAAGACTTGAAAGGCAAAATGATGCTTATTCATGGCACCTCCGATGATGTTGTTGTTTGGCAGCATAGTTTGATGTATTTAAAAAAGGCAGTGCAAAAAAATGTGCAGGTCGATTATTTTGTTTATCCCGGCCATGAACATAACGTAACAGGACGTGACCGTGCACATCTTCTCACAAAAGTATCTGAGTACTTTTTCCAGAATCTTAAATAGAAAGTAAATAAATACATTTATGAGTTAGGAGAAACCCATTTATAAATTTCAACTATTTGGGGATTGACGCTGGAGTAGTATTTTCTTGGTGAAAAACACTCAAGAATTGGAAGGTAAAGAAAAATAAAATCTGGAGCCTTTTCCCGGCGTTGATTCCAACCACATGTTACCACCTTCTTCTTCTACCATTTTTTTAGCAACAGGGAGTCCGATTCCTGTGTTTTCAAATGAAGTTTCATCACGAAGTGTTTGAAAGAGATCAAATATTTTAGAATGATCTTTTGCTTCTATACCCGGTCCATTATCTGCTATCATAAACTGAAAATAACCACTGCTGGATCGAATTTCTATTTCAACTTCACGTAATGTTTTATCGTTATGTTTTATTGAATTAGTTAATAAATTCTGCAGTACCTGACTGATCACAATTCGGGTACCTTTTATTTGAGGTACGTGTGCATTTATTTTAAAATTCGTTCGGTTATCAATTTCAACCATTTCAATAACATCTTTAATCAATTCATCCAGGTTTATCCATTCGATTTTTGATTTGGCAGCACCGGTTTGGGAATATTCAAGAATGGCTTTAATGAGATTCTCCATTTTCAAAATTTGCTTATCCATCAACTTTAAATGATTCACTCCTTCCTGATTAAGGGTGGAAATGCAATCTTCTTTAATCCAGGATGCAATATTTCTAATTCCTCTTAAAGGTGATTTAAGATCATGGGAAACGATATAGGCAAATTCTTTAAGTCGGCTATTGGACTTTTGTAACTCCATCGATTTTTGTTCAATGATTTCATTTTGTAAAGCCATCCATTCATTACTCTTAATCAAATCCAGTTTCGAAATTAACATCCCTTTAACCGCATGATATCTAAATACAACCATTGCCATGGAAAACAGGGCACCCGCAAGAACCAATAAACCTCCCTCTGAAAGAAATTGCTCAACCGGTAACGAAGAATGTAATGTAAAAAAGAAAAAATTCACTAAAATAAAATAACACATGAAAACGATGGCAAAGGGTGCCGACCACATCAACACCATACTGGCTCCTACAAAATCAGTGATATAGGCAAGTGATATCTGATGAATATTAGCAGGAGTTGAAAGACTATAAAAATAAGAATCCTGGGTCACTATTGTCATAAACAAAATCAATCCGGTGAGTTGAGGATTAAATTTCAATAATGGCCGACAGAGCAAACAAACTCCCAAAAAACAAGTAACCAACAATCGTATGGCCATAAATTCAACCCATTTATCATGTTGGGCGAAATAATCAACCAATCCAAAAACAGGATTCAGTACCATCGCTATAATAGTGCCTATGGTAAGGTATCTTGCTATAAGAATATTTATCTCCTTTTGCCAGGAATAAGAATCCTGATTAAGGTCGGGGACAGATGAAGGTTTCAATTGGAAACTATTGATAAAGTTGAATTCAAGTATTATCCATTTCTTACGAAACAAAACTCTTTCAAGTTCGAAGAAACTGAGGTGCAAAATCACCAAACACCTTACACGGTTAAAAAGGTCTTTAAAAGGTTTATTTACTTAAGACCGGTGCTTGAGGCATAGAGACTTTCACTGATTGACATATTCTGGCGGAAGTAATAGATTCCTCCCCATTTGTAAATGACCTTTGAAAAAATGGTCTCTTTTTGGTTTTTCCTTACAGTGACTTTTGTTATGGTTCGGTTTGTTTCTACAATTTCTTCTACAGAAACATCAGGCAAAACCTCATAATTCTCATCTGGAGGAACAATTTGCTTTGGTGCCGGGGGTGGTTTCAGTGTTTCTGAAGGCTTCTCCTCTTCTCCTTTTATTCCTGTAGCCTTTTCAATACCCTTTTCAGTTCTTTTGTTAGGATCTGCTTTTGCAGCTATCATTTCATCTTCACCACTTCCTTTTGATGGTTTAAAAATCGGTACTTCTTCACCACTACCTGAGGAGGCCTTATTGTCAGGTTTTTCAGACCCATTAACAGCCGATGCGTTAGGTCGGAGTTCCTCTCCTGCAATACCTTGACTAATAGAACTATTTGCTTCTTTGGCGGCATTGGAAATTGCCAACTTTCGAGCTTCTTCAGCTTCAAAAGCCTGTGCCTTAGCGCGCTCCTCTTCTTCCATTTTCGCCAATGCGACTCGTCTTTTCTCTTCATCCATCACCGCTTGTGCAGCCTTTTTATTCTTTTCCTCTTCTGCTTTTTTTCTTTAGCTGTTTGAGCAGCTAAAGCTTTAGCCTCTTCGGCAGCCTTTTGTCGGCCTCCAGTTTGGCTTTTAGCATCAACTTTAGCTTGTGCTGCAGCTTCGGCCTTTTCTTTTCCTCTTCTTTCTTGAGTTGAGCAGCCTGTGCCCTTTCTTCAACTTGCTTTTTGCGAATTTCTTCTTCAGCAGATTTCAATGCTGATTGAATCTGTTTGGTGTAATCGGTATCGTAATCAAAATCATCAATCAACCTATTAAAAGAGATTTTACCTACGGGCTGATTGAAAACCACAATATTTACTCCATCATACTGTTTAAAAAGGTTGACTTCAAAATTAAATGGGTAAAAACCCTGAGAAGCCCTGTCAGCAGGAGCATTGGTATTTAAGGCAATTTTTTTAGTGATATATCCCGGTTTTGAAAATGACAAAATATAGTCACAACCCACCTTGAGGTCCAGATCAAATTTGGCAGTCCCTGGAACAGTGTTGGTTTCACCGGTGGTGTTGTTTTTTACAACAACAGAAACCTGTTCAAAATTACCATCTTCAATATTGAGCTTAATAGGAGTTTTAAGTTTTTGCTGAGCAAAAGCAGAGAGATTCAAGAACAAAAATAATGGCACAATAATCGCTAGAAACCACTTCCGGTTAGGGTTCTTCAGTAATTCTGAATGATTGTATACCTTATTTTTCAGCAACTCACTCTATTTTTAAATAATACTACAAAGATATAAGAACCAGAACTTTTTTCGTAAAAACAGTATAACGAAAATTAACAAAGGCAAATTAAATGATTAATATGTTCAATTCTTGATTAAATTTGAACGCAGGATCAATTGATTAATTACAGCTTCGATGCTCAGAAACACTTTACGTATTCTCTTTATTTGGGTTACCTTCATGATAAATGTCACGACTGTTAAATGTCAGGATATTTCCATGGAACAAACCCTTAATTATATAAATAGTAAGATGGGACATGGTTACAGTATTGATGTGCTCCATGGGGTAATTGTAGCTAAATTCTTTGAGGGTACAGAACCGTTCCGGGAAGATCAAGTGATGTGTAAATCATTGGATTTGAATAGCATGAGATATGATGCAGAACAAAAATTATTCTTGATAAATTGTAACGGAGGAACTAAATGTGTTGATCGTCAACTCTTCATCAGAAAAATTCAACGAGATTATGCCAGATTTTCACTACCCATGACCCTGGATGCAAAAGGTGTTGAAGGCATGAAAAAGGCTTTTACGCATATGATACGGATGGTGTTGGATACAAAATATAAAAGTTCGGAACCCTTTGAATAATAAAAAGAAAATGAAAAAACGCTATTTTATCTTATTTATTTGCTTGCTATTCGGTGCAGCAGCACCTTTGATTGCCCAGGATTCCACTGCTGAAGCTTATTTTAAAAAAGGAGACTATTTTTATCGCAATGCTGATTATGCCTTGGCCGTGGAAGAATTTAATAAAACACTTGAACTGGATGGGAACCACATCAACGCTTTACTACAAAGAGGGTTTTGTAAAAATATAACCAAAGATTATGAGGGTGCTATTGCCGACTTCACCAAAGTAATTTCTTTGAAACCCGATCATCGCTGGGCCTATACATCGCGTGGAAGTGCTCGCAATAAGACAGGAGAATTTGCTGCTGCTATTGAGGACTTTAACAAAACGCTGGAATTAGACCCTACCGATCAGGAGGCTTATAACAACAGAGGATTCAGTAAAAAATTATCAGGTGATAAAAAGGGGGCCTGTGAAGACTGGAATACATCTAAGAAACTGGGTAATGATGAAGCCAAAATAATCCTTAAAAATAATAACTGTAAATAATCTGAAATGAATAATTTAATGTTTTATAAATCTGAATCCATGAAATTTCTACTATCAATTATTTCTTTCCTGGCAGTTACTTTGAGTGTATCGGCTCAAAACGAAAGTGCTGCTCCAAAAGACAAATATGCTGAATGCCTTGCAAAATCCAGCTCTGCATGGGGAAGTAATTGTGGTTCATGCTATAATTCCGCCAAGAGTTATAGGATCAATTTGAAAAATGTTTGTGATGAAAAAATAGATGTAAAAGTAGCAGTTCAAGAACGATCCAATCGTTGGAGAACATTTAATCAAAACAACATGATTCCGGGTGATTCACTCAGTGGTTACGCATGTGAAGGAACCGGCAAATATGTTTTCTGGACTCGAAAAGCAGGTGATAATACCATTGTTTTTCCTACTGAAGATGAGATCGACAAGGAATTTAATAAACAGAAATAGAATTACCTTTACAGCCGGAATAAAAGTACCACTCAAAAAATGTTAACATATAAACTCTAGTATAAATTTTTTACTTAATGTGTCAGTCCTTTAAACAAAAAGTAAAAATAGCATTCTTGTACATTATTTAAAATAACTACATCTAAAAGTTCGAATGTATTGAAATAGTAACTGGATCATTTAAATTTTTCATTCTTTAAAGGTTTACCTCCTCCCCTTTTTTAGGGATGTAAATATTCTTAAAACCTGCAGTTACCAGTCTATCTGTAAAAGCAACCATCGCTGAGTAATCGCCATGAACAAGATATATTTTTTTTACTTTTTCAGGATCCTGACAATTTAAATAACCAATCATTTCTTCATAATCAGCGTTAGCGCTGTAGGAATCAATAATTTCAATTCGGGCATTCACTGCATACTCCTCTCCAAAAATCCGAACCATTTCAGCTCCGGAAGCCAATCGGCCACCAAGACTTCCAGGTGTGCAATACCCCACCAGCACAATAGTATTGTTGGAACTTTCCAGACTATTTTTAATATGATGCTTCACTCTGCCTGCTTCGGCCATTCCGGATGCTGAAATAATAATGCAGGGTTCTTTTAATTTATTGAGTGCCTTTGACTCTTCAACATCTGTAATAAAATGAAGGTTGTTGAAATAAAAAGGGCGATGATCCCCTTTAGTCATATAATCTCGAAGATCAGTATTGTAACATTCTATATGATCTTCTACAATTTTTGTCGTTTTCACAGAAAGGGGACTATCCAAAAACACTTTTATCGGAGGTAACTTTCCTTCACTTTCCATACGATCGAGTGCATAAATCAACTCTTGTGTACGATCAAGGCTAAAGGCCGGGATAATAAGTTTTCCTTTATTGACCACACAAGTATCGACCACAGTTTTTAACAAATGCTGTTCTGCATTAAGTATCGGTTCATGCAATCGATCTCCATAGGTGGATTCACAAAGAATGTAATCCGCTTGCGGGAAAACTTCCGGCTTACGCAGAATCTGATCACCAGGTCGTCCAATATCAGCGGAAAAAAACAATTTTGTTTCTTTGCCATTTTCGTTGATGACAAGACTCACAGCAGCACTTCCCAGTACGTGACCTGAATCAGTAAAATAAAAGGCCACTTCATCATTTATTTTTTTCCAGGTATGATATTCAATTTCTTTAAAAAACTTCAGACTCTTAGCAGCATCATCGCTAGTATAAATAGGTTCAAAAGGTGGTAAATTTTTACGTTTTCTTTTTTTATTGATGTATTCCACATCCGATTCCTGAATAGAACCGCTGTCCATCAACATCAGCTCACACAAATCCTTTGTTGCCGGAGTACAAAATATTTCACCCTTAAATCCTTCTCTCACCAACTTAGGAATTAATCCTGAATGATCAATGTGAGCATGACTTAAAATAAGATAATCGATTTTTGACGGATCAAATCCAAAATGCCTGTTCAATTCATCTGTTTCAGAACCCATTCCTTGAAAAAGTCCACAATCTAACAACACCTTTAAGCCACTTTCAGTGGTGATAAGGTGTTTACTTCCTGTTACGGTCCTGGCTGCGCCGTGAAATGTAATTTTCATATGTAAATATTTTTCTGAAAACAAATGTAAGCGGTTTAATCGAACTAAATAGTATCCATTTAAAACTACCTTTTCTTTGTATGAAATAGCCGGATAGAAAACTTACCCTTTTTAAACTGCTGTTAAAGAACAAACTGACATTGGTTTGCTTTATTAAAACAATTCAATTGGAAGCCATGTCAATAAAAATCAACCTTATCTCCCTGCAAAGCCCGTTATTAAATATAGTTTATTCGTATTTTTGTTTCAATTTACTAATTATTTGTGGCTGAAATTTAAATTTATTATTTATGTTACTTGGTGTACATTGTTCTGTTTCGGTGGACTGGAAAAGTCGTTTGAAGAAGCGAAAATTTTAGGTATCACGGCAATGCAAATTTTTCTCAAGAAATCAAAGGCAGTGGAATGCTAAAGAAATTTCAAAGGAAGAAAGTATGGCATTTAAGGAAGCTGCAAAGACTTCTGATGTCAAAGTGGCTTTTTCACACTGTTCTTACCTGATCAATCTGGCAGCTGAAAACAATGAAATTTTAGTGAAATCAATAGTTGCATTAACACACGAAGTGGAAAGATGCAGCGAGTTAGGCTTAGCATATTGTGTGCTTCACCCTGGTGCCGCAGGAAGTCAGGATTTCGAACTGGCTATCCAAAAAATTGCGGCCGGCCTAAATACCGTTTTGCAAAATACTGCAGGAAGTAAAGTAATGATTTTACTTGAAAATACTGCCGGTCAGGGTACCAGCTTAGGTGGGAGTTTTGAAAACCTGAAACAAATTTATGACCTTGTTAAAAGTGACCGGATTGGGTATTGTTTTGATACCTGCCATGCCTTTGCAGCGGGTTATGACATACGTTCAGAAAACGGTATCAAGGAAACATTCGAAAAGTTTGATGAGATTCTTGGTTTGGATAAGTTGAAAGTTTTCCATTTAAATGATAGTAAAGGCGACCTGGGAACTCATCTTGATCGTCACGAAAATATTGGTAAAGGAAAAATTGGAATTGTGCCCTTTAAATATATTATGAATAACTTCGAACATATTCCTAAGGTTATTGAAACCCCGAAAGAAGACGATTGGGATAAAATTAATATTGAATTATTAAAATCTACTGTCCATAAATAATATTGTTAATTCAATTTTTTTGCGAAATGTCTAAAATAAATTGCAATCGGCTTCCTCCAATTTAAGAGTAAAATCTAATTTTAGTATTAATTACAACAATTTAAATCACAACAAAATGGGTATGTTTGATATGCTTGGAAAACTTGGAGAAGTGAAAAAAGCAATGGATACGATTAAAGCAAGGCTTGATACAATTACAGTTGAAGGTGAAGCAGGCGAAGGAAATGTAAAAGTTATTATGACAGGAAACCGTTTGGTAAAAACAATAGCAATTTCTGATCGAATGATGTCAATTGATCGAAAAAATGAGCTAGAAGAACTGCTGGAGCTGGCTATTAACCGTGCAAATGAAAAAGCACAAAATGTTTCAGATAGTGAAATGAAATCTGCAGGAAAAGGAATTCTTCCTGATATACCCGGATTATTTTAACTAAAGCTCCAAGACCAATTCATCATATGCACATTTGATGTGCACAGGCAATTCAGCATCCACATCGTCGTTCAAACCTAACTGATGCGAAATATGAGTCAGGAAGGCCTGTTCGGGCCCTATTTTGTCTATAATTTGAAGCGCTTCATGGAGAGTAAAATGTGAAACATGAGGCTCTCTCCGAAGGGCATTAATGACCAGAACTTTTGATCCTTTTATTTGCTCCATCGACTCTTTAGGGATGTAATTGGCATCAGTAATATAGGTAAAATCACCAATTCGGAAGCCTAAAACAGGTAAACGATAATGCAATACCTCAATAGGAGTTAATGTAATATTTCCTATAGTGAAAGGCTGCTTACCAATGGTATGCATTTCGACTTCAGGTACACCCGGATATTTAAAATCAGCAAAAATATAAGGAAATTCACGATGCATAGCTTCCTGCACTCCTAGAGTTGCATAGATATTGACTTTCTCTTTGTGAATGTAATTGAATGCTCTGATATCATCCATTCCAGCAATATGATCTTTATGCTCGTGCGTAAAAACAAGTCCGGCGATATGATGCACTTTGGATCTGAGCATTTGTTGCCGGAAATCAGGTCCGGAATCTATGACAACGCTAGTGCCTTCATGTTCAATGAGAATAGCACTTCGTAATCTTTTGTCTTTAGGATTTTGAGAAGAACAAACCCGACAATTACAAGCGATTACCGGAACACCTTGAGAGGTTCCTGTTCCTAAAAAAGTAATTTTCACTCGGAGGGTTCCTCCACCTTTAACTCTTTCTCCCAGAGTTTTTTTATTTGTTCAAACTTTTCCCCATCAAAATTGTTGGGTTCAGCAATAGTTTTTAATATTTCAATCAAAGAAATGATCCTGTTTTCGATAGCGGAAAATTTATTGATAACAACAATTTTACGGTCTTCAATAATACAATAACCAGATTTGAAATTACCCTTTTCGTAGCGAACCTTATAGCCATTTTCTTCAAAGGCTTCCTCTATTTTCTTTAAAAGCTGAGGTGTATATTTTATCATTTAATCAGTAGGATTGTTTTCAGCAAAAGTATTGCAAATTCCCTAATAGGAAGGCTATTAATCGCCATTCCCACTTTTTTATTTAAACAAATTAAGTTACAAACAGTTAGATGGTAAAAAACGACTATTTAAGAAACGTTTTCCCTTTGATAGCTCGTTTTAAATCGTTTCCTTTGCAAAATTCCGAAAAAACCCTATCATAAGGAGTCGGATTTTCCCATTTAAAAATAATTATAAATGAAAATAGGAATCCCAAAGGAAACCAAAGAACGCGAATTAAGAGTGGCTATTTCGCCCGAAGTAACTAAAAACCTTATCAGTGCAGGATTTGAAGTACTAATTCAAGCCGATGCAGGAAAAGGCTCCTTTTTCTCAGATCAGGATTACAGTTCCGTTGGAGCTACCATAGCGCCGAATGAAAATGCTGTTTATAGTACTGCTGATATCATATTAAAAGTAAATGCCCCCCTGCTAAATGAAGTTGCTATGATGAAAAAAGGGGCTACCCTGATTTCATTCATGTGGGCAGCCACCAACACTGATTTGGTGGAGGCTTGTGTAAAAGCAGGCATTTCAAGTTTTTCCATGGATGCCATTCCACGTATATCCAGGGCGCAGAAAATGGATGCACTCAGTTCTCAAAGCAATCTCGCCGGTTATAAAACAGTATTGTTAGGAGCCAATGCATTGGGCAAAATTTTTCCAATGATGATGACGGCAGCCGGAACAATTAAACCTTGTAAAATAGTGATTATGGGAGCCGGGGTTGCTGGCCTGCAGGCTGTAGCAACCGCAAAAAGATTAGGAGCTATTGTATTGGTTTCCGACATCCGTCCTGAAACCAAAGAACAGGTAGAGTCACTTGGAGGTAAATTTATTGAAGTTGCAGGTGATACCAGTATAACGACTGAAGGTGGTTACGTTAAATCTGTGTCAGAGGAATTTCTAAAAAAACAACAAGAGCTTATTTTCAAGCATGTCTCAGAAGCTGATCTGGTAATTACAACGGCTTTAATTCCCGGAAAAAAAGCACCGGTTCTTATTACTGAAGAAATGGTAAAAAATATGAGGTTAGGTTCGGTGATTGTTGATATGGCTGTTGAACAAGGGGGAAATTGCCCTCTCAGTGAATTAAATAAGACCGTGATCAAACATGGGGTAACAATTATTGGAGAGTCTAATCTGCCTAGTATGTTATCACTAAATGCCAGCGAGCTGTATGCTAAAAACATTCAAACTTTCCTGCTACACCTTGCCACAAAAGAGGGTTTTAAATGGGAATTGGATGAAGAAATTACTAAAGGTTCGCTCATCACTCACAATGGAGTGGTGGTGCATCCGGCACTTCAAAAAAAATAAACAGGTTCATTAACTAAATTGTATCAATCAAATGGAAATTATTCTAGAATTCATAGGCTCAAACAGAGAAATATTTTATTTTGTTATACTTTCAATTTTGTAGGCATTGAGGTAATCGGTAGGGTCCCAACAGTTTTACATACACCACTTATGAGCGGTGCTAATGCCATTCACGGCGTTGTTGTTGTTGGAGCAATTATAGTGATGCTGGATGTAGCAGCAACTAATTACGGAGCTCTTTTACTTGGCTTCATTGCAGTAATTCTTGGAACGCTCAATGTAGTGGGTGGATTTGTGGTTACTGACAGAATGCTTGAAATGTTTAAAAAGAAAAAATAAATAATTGCCGCTTTAAATTACTTTCTATTCACAATAAAAATATGAACAACAATATACTTGAAGTAACCTATCTGATCGCATCTGTCACTTTTGTGATAGGTTTGAAAATGATGAGTAATCCTAAATCAGCGAGGAAAGGAAATTTGATTGCAGCCGGAGGAATGACGCTTGCTATAATCGGGACTATTTTTCTTTATGAAAATGGCGAAGGTTTTACCAGCCGTGAGCCAATTAAAGTTGGCTTAATATTTTTGGGGATAGGTATTGGAACTATCATTGGATGGATGACAGCCAAAAAAGTTCAGATGACAAAGATGCCTGAACTGGTTTCTATGTTTAATGGAATGGGTGGTGCTTGCGCTGCTTTAATTGGTTTGATGGAATTTCAACACAATGTTGGCAACACCGGCCCTCAGATTGCAGTAATCATGGGAATGATCATAGGTAGTGTATCTTTTTCAGGAAGTGTTATTGCTTTTCTGAAATTAAACGGGACCATGAACAAACCCATCAGACTTCCTTCCTACAACATTATTAATAGTGCCATTCTAATTGGAGTATTAGCTTATGCAGGGTATATGATTTTCAGTGGAACCTCAAGCAATGTGTTACTTTATCTTTTATTTGCAGCCGCTTTGTTTTATGGAATTATGTTTGTTATTCCTATAGGCGGTGCCGATATGCCTGTTGTAATTTCGCTTCTTAACTCTTTTACAGGACTTGCTGCAGCCTTTGGAGGGTTTTTATATGGCAATAAAGTGATGTTGACAGGAGGCATCCTTGTTGGATCGGCAGGTACGTTACTCACTATAGTCATGTGCAAAGCTATGAACAGACCACTTTCCAATGTAATATTCGGTGCATTCGGCAATTCAGACGCTGCTGCTGCTGGAACATCATCCGTTAACGGAAGTATAAAGGACATTACAATCAGTGATGCTGCCACCTTGATGAACTATTCAAAAAAGGTGGTAATTGTACCAGGATATGGATTGGCTGTTGCACAGGCGCAGCATGTAATACATGAACTGGAGAATTTACTGGAAGAGCGTGGAGTAGAAGTAAAATATGCCATTCACCCTGTTGCAGGCCGAATGCCAGGACATATGAATGTGCTACTAGCTGAATCAAATGTAGACTATGGAAAGCTCGTTGAGATGGAAGAAATAAATCCTGAATTTAACTCAACAGATGTGGTACTGGTTGTTGGTGCAAATGATGTAGTTAATCCGGCTGCTAAAAATGATCCGGCCTCCCCTATTTATGGAATGCCAATTTTAGATGTAGAAAATGCGCAGCATATTTTAGTAAATAAAAGTTCTATGAATGCAGGTTATGCAGGAATTGAAAATGAGTTATTTTACGACCCTAAAACCAGTATGCTTTTTGGCGATGCGAAAGCCGTACTAACCAAACTGGTTGCAGAGATTAAATCGATGTAGTATTTTTCACTAAAATATGCAGCCGGAATCCCTGAAAGAAAAAGTTCTGTATAGAAATATGCAGGCACTCAGAGGGTTTGCCGCTTTATTGGTATGCGCCTATCATTTCAGAATTTCAATAAACACAGATTGGAGTGAAATTGCTTTTGGCAATGGTTGGATTGGAGTCCAGATTTTTTTTATGATTAGTGGTTATATTATGGTTCATACCACCAATAAAATCAAAGATGATTTCAAAAATAATTCAGTAAAATTTATGCTGAATCGATTCATTAGAATACTACCATTATACTATTTAATAACCTTCTTTTATATTGCTGATGATATTAATGATGGCTATCTTTTTACTCAATCGGCACTGGTATTGAAATCGCTACTTTTTATTGCCCCGTTTACATCAACAAAAGGTCCTCAATACGGAATGCCTTGTCTTGAGGTTGGCTGGACATTAAACTATGAAATGCTCTTTTATTTCCTATTTGCCGTTTCAATTCTGTTTGGTACGCGTCGTTATTGGTTTATGTATGTTGTTTTTGCTATTTTATTGATCTTTATTCCCTTGTTTAGCGGGAGTGTGCTCTCTTCCGATTACCTTATATTCAGGAACTATAAGTTCGAGTATTTAAATTTTATGTCGAATCCTATATGGATTCATTTTGTTTTTGGGGTCACGTTAGGACTACTGCTACCGAAAATTAAAATTAACAAATCATTTAGCAGGTATAGTTTTTATGCTTCCATTCTATTATTTCTGATCTACTACACCGGATTTCTGAATATTGAATATAATGCCATCAATGATTTATTCTTCTGTGGTTTTTTATTAACATCTTTTTTACTTAACGACCTGCATACTGAAGGAATCATTTTACCTGATTCCATTGTAAAACTCGGCAACCAGTCATTTTCCATGTACCTGTTACACCCTTTGATATTCAGTTACCTGCATACTGTTTTTGATAAAATTGATATGCACTTCTTTACAAATACGATTGCATTTTTTATGTTAGCTATTCTACTGACAATACTTATTTCATTTTTGTTCTATTATTTTTTTGAATTAAAAATTACTGCCTATTTAAAGAAAATTATTTTTGGAAAAATTTGGGGGTAACCCAACGCAAACGAAATAAGTTTTTATTAAATTAGAGGTTTAAAAGGTGTTCATAATGACCGAGCCGAAAGAACAGGAAATAAAAGCGATGATTAGTCTTTTGGATGACAATGATCCGGAGATTTATGCCCATATACAAGATCAACTGCTGTCATTTGGAAGAGAAGTAATTCCTGTTTTAGAGGAAGCATGGAGCAGTGCTTTCAACCCCTTATTGCAAGAGCGTATTGAATCAATAGTTCATAAAATCCAATTAATTGGCTTAAAACAAGATCTCACCCGATGGGCTAAAGGAAGCTCTCACGACCTGCTTGCCGGAACGCTTTTGATTGCGCGCTATCAATATCCTGACTTGGATGAGGAGAAAGTACGGGCGGCTTTGAATAAGATACGTAAAGATATCTGGCTCGAGCTAAATGAACAAATGACCCCTCAGGAACAGGTTATAGTTTTCAATAAAGTACTTTTTGAAACTCATGGATTTGCCGGTAACACTGCAAACTTTCATGCACCACAAAATTCTTTTATCAACACGGTTCTTGAATCAAAAAAAGGAAATCCGTTGCTCTTATCCATAATTTATTCCATCATAGCACAGCAACTGGATATTCCTATTTTTGGAGTTAACTTGCCTGAACATTTTGTGTTGGCCTACCAGGATATTCGAGGCAATAGCCCTATCGAATATACCTATCCGGAAGCAGGAATACTCTTCTATATTAATGCTTTCAGTAAGGGAAATATTTTTGGGAAAGCGGATATTGATGAATTTCTGAAAAAGGTAGATATGGAATATAACAGAATTTTTTATGAGCCCTGTTCCAATATCGATATGCTTAAAAGATTAATCAGAAATCTTGCTTTTTCCTGGCAAAAATTGGGTCAACCGGATAAAGTGGAAGAAATTAATGAATTACTGAATTGCCTTAACCCGAAGTCGCTATCTTCACCAGAGTAGCGGTTAAAATTTTTAAATCAGTAACAAAACTTTTTTCATCAATATATTTTAGATTTAACTTCAATTTTGCCGGCATAATTACAGTAATGTATTCTTTTTCCGGATCTGCAGCATTGCCTAAAATTTCATTTTCGTTAGCATATTCAATGGATGCGTAATCAGTGATTCCCGGCTTAACCGTTAACACCTTTTTTTGATCCAAGTTATACATAGCCACGTATTTCCTGACCTCAGGTCTGGGTCCTACAAAACTCATATTGCCAATAAAAACATTCAACAGCTGAGGCAATTCATCCATGTTATCTTTTCCAAGAAAAAAACCGGTTGAAGTAATTCTGCTATCGCGTCCACCAAAGTCAACAATCCAAAACTATCTGCACCTACATGCATCGTCCTGAATTTAAATATTTTAAAATCAGCTCCATCTAAACCCACTCGATTTTGCAAATAAAAAACAGGACCTTTACTTGAAAACAAAATTGAAAATGCAATAACAATAAATAAAGGAGCTAATACAATCAAAACAAAAAATGAAAGTACCAAATCAAACAGCCGCTTTCCCATTTGTTAAATTTCCTTTTCAGAGATGCTCAAAACTTCTTCAACAGCTAATGTCACTGCTTCACAAACTTTAGCTAATTGTTCATTGGTCAAATCATAAAATACAGGTAAAGAAATTTCCTGAGAAAACATTTCATAAGTTTTGGGATAATCAGAAATATTAAATCCGCAATTCTTATAAAATGTCAGCAATGGCAATGGGATAAAATGCACATTAACTGAAACATTTTGATCAAATATTTTTTGTATTATAGCATCACGTTGCGTTTCAGTACAATTTTTAATTCTTAGTGCATATAAGTGATAGGATGATTCAGCAGTATCAGTCTTTAACTGAGGGACAATTGCCCATTTTTGTGAACTAAAAAATTCGCTATAGCTTTCGCAGATATATTTGCGTTTAAGAATCATGTCACTATCATACCTGGCAAGTTCCACCAAACCTATTGCTGCTGATAGATCAGTCATGTTGCATTTATAACCGGCCTCAATAATGTCATACTTCCAGTTACCTTTCTGCATTTTAGCAAGTGCATCTTTATTCTGACCATGAAGTGTATATATACAAAGATATTTATACACTTCAATATTATCAAAAGGCTCAGGTAAATTAAGCGCGATTGCTCCACCTTCTGCCGTAGTGAGATTTTTGACAGCATGGAAAGAAAACACTGAAATATCTGCCAGCGCACCGGTTTTTCGACCTTTGTAAGTTGCTCCAATCGAATGAGCGGCATCCGACAAAATCAGTATCCTGCCTAACAATTGCTGATTAGTTGAATTTGGTTGAAACAACTTCTTGACTGAAGTTTCAGTCACGATTCCATTTATGAGATCGTAATCGCAAGGGAATCCTCCAAAATCAACTGGCATAATTACTTTAGTTTTGGTAGTAATCGCCTTTTTGATATTTAAAGCATTCATGTTGAAATCATCTCCTATATCTACCAAAACCGGTTTAGCTCCACAATGAACTACAACATTTGCAGTGGCTGAATAGGTATAAGCCGGAATAATCACTTCATCGCCTTCTCCGACACCAAACCACCTAAGTATTATTTCAAGGCCTGAGGTAGCTGAATTAACGCATAACGTAGCTTTATTACCACAATAGGCGGTGAGTTTTTGTTCAAATAATTTTGTTTTCGGTCCGGTTGTAATCCACCCCGATTTCAATGTAGCAACAACAGCATCAATAATTTCCTGATCTATTCTGGGTGGAGCAAATGGAATCATAAAACAGTTATTTTCTTCAAAATTAAGAATTTTCATTCACCCGAAAGATATAAATGACCTGATTCGCATTTTTAGGATTCAAGCGAAACAAAATATCGTCTATAAAACCGGGACTTATAGTTGTTTCAAATTTTAAACCAGGAAAAATCGATTTCACTGTTGCAACTCTCTTTACAAGATTTTTATCTTCAAAAAACAGAACAAAATCAGGATGGTTCTGTTTCCCATACCTTAGTAATTTCGACTTTAAAGTATCTAAAGACTGATCCTTGCTTAACTCATAACAACCCACCCATTTTCCAAGATAAAATTCAGGAGGCATCTTTGGTGTACCATGGTTGGTGTCTTCTAAGAGTAAATAATTGATATTTTCCTTATATTTTGATAAGTAAATCATTGATTCCACTCTTGCCTTTTTAGAATACATGGTAGTAATGAAAGGCAATAATGTAAAATTAAGCACCCAAAAAAAGATCCAACTCCCGTAAAGAAATTTCCTTAAGGAAGAATTGAGTGGACGATTTTCAAAAAAAGAATGCATACCTGCCATTCCCACCATTACAATAAAAGGTACAATTGGAATAATAAAACGCTCTTGCTTATTAGGAAAATAGCTATGAAAAATCAGGAAAATTAGAATTGGAAGTACAACAACAGTTTGCTTTCTGAAATTCTTGAACATAAAAACAAATAGGAAAATACTGATTGGTGGAATTAAAATTCCGAAAATTAAGAGTAGATAATTGTACCAGGGATTCGTAATATAATTGTAAGCGTTATCAATATTATATTGAATGTAGGCTACAAATTCAACAAATGGTTTTCCCCATATCAGGAAATCAACAACACCTTGAATGAGTCCGAATGAAAACAAAACACCTCCGCCAAAATATAAACATTCCTTCCATTTCATCTTCAATAAAATAGACATGCCTATACCTGAAATGAAAAACAAAGATTGAAATCGAATATTAAATGCTAAGCCACCAAGTAATCCCGCTACTAAGAACCATTTGAGATGATTTGTTCTGTTAGGGGCATCCATGGCATACCAAACCGAAGCAGCCAGAAAAGGGATACAAACGACTTCAACCAAATTCCGTACACTTAAAAAAGGCATGAACCATAAAACAGCTAATAGCATTGCTGCCTTACCTGCTGCCTGGACATTTGAAAGTCGAGCAGTAATTTTAAAACCAAACCAAATAGTAAATAACGAAAGTAAAGCGTGAATTAAACGCACTATTAGCATTTTTAATTCCGGATTAAAAATGCCAAGTGTTTGTAAAAAGCTAAACAATATGTAGTGCAATCCGCAATAAAAAAAACTATGTCCTGAAGGTTGTGTTGTTCCGCTTCCTGGCAACCAATTATTATAATCGGTACCGTCAGCCCATGATTGAGCCACTTCAATAACCAAAAAATGATCGTCATGCATTCCAAATCCTTTGGAAAAAACAACTGCAATCAAACGAAGCAATAATCCCAAAAACAACGCCGATCTCAACGGATGTAAAATGTAATACTTTTTAAGATTCTCCATCTTGATTATCTATTACGGATTTATTATCAGTTACGAGCAATGAAAAAACAAAAGAAATAAATACAGATCCTGCTGTTACTTCCAGAACTGCTTCTACCATCATATTTAAAACTACAATAACAATAAAAGCAGATAAAAGTAAATTACCGGCCTTAATACTATTAGAAAAGGCTAAGCCAAAAGTAAGAGTCAATAGAAGAAAAGCAAAAATTCCTAAACCGGCAAACGATTGCAAGAATTGGTTGTGTGCATTTAACTTAAGAACAAATATTTCATTAAATCCTTTTATCTGGTAAACAGCTATGAGTTTATCTTTAACATCTCCGGTACCCGAGCCCAAAATTGGGTTTTCAGCAATAAGCTCCATTGCACTTTGCCAAGCCTGCAATCGCATCCCTGAACTGTGAACCTGATGGGAGGATTCTGTTGCAACAGCAGTTTTTAATTCATTCATTCTACCTGATGTTAATGAAGAAAACAATCCGAAATATATTGTGCACAATAAAATTAACAACAAACCTAAAATACTTTTTAGGTTTTCAGTCACAAATTTCCTGATAACTTGAATCAATCCAAAACTCAATAAAAATAGTTGAACAAAAACACCGGCTTTGGAAGCCAATAATAGTATTGCAAAAGAGAACATTACCAACATAACCCAATCCATAACGCTGCTCTTTTGCAGCATCGAAGAATCCTGTTCCCTTAACCTATTGTACAACAACGAGGCTGAACCAAAACATAAAAACATAGAAAAATATCCGGGATGAACAAAAAATGAAAAATCCTTATAGAAAAATAAATTTATTCCATTTTCATAGTAGCACCAGGATGATCGCAACAAGCAAAAAAGTACTGCTATTAACAAACTGAAATTAAAAAGTCTTACTAATTTTGCACTTATATTTTCAATTGAAATTTTTGTTGAAAAAATTAATGGAAATAATAATAATGGGAGTTTGATTTGCAAATCAAGTCCGGCATACTTAAAGTTGGAAGTCCACAGCAGACCTACAATATGCAACAGATAAAAAGAAATTAAAAAAAGAAGGGGTTTGTTGTTTAAAAGATTTTCTTTAACCGATTCCTCCTTCTTTTCAAATAACCATAGAAAAAAACAAATAACAATCAAGAGTGTCAGAAACTTAGGATAAAAAGGAATAAGCAGCGCAGTAAGCATCAAGGAATATCCTCGCCACAACTTAATTGCAACCTGAATAGAATCTAAATTTTTGGCTTTTCCCCCGTCCATAATTTTAGTATACCTATTATAAAACCAGTCCCATAGGAAATATGTAATGTAGGATAAACACCTAACATTCGAGTAACTACAGCCGGTTTGACATTATTTTTCAATGCAAAATAGCAAGCTAATAAAAGATAAAGCACTAATGGTATTAATGAAATAAGATAATTTAAAGATAACAATAAAAGAAATAAATATAAAACAAATGCTGTGGGGATGAGATGCCTGATTTTTAATCCTGAATTCACTTTTTTAATCACCAGAGGTTTGAACAATCCATATTGAAAATACTGCTTGAATAAGGAACTAAAGGTACTTCTTGGACTGTACCAGGATTTAATTGCCGGATTAAGGTAAATTTTCTTTCCTTTACTGTTTGCCCGGTAATGAAATTCATCATCTTGATTACGGATCATATCAGTATCAAAATAACCCACCTCGTCAAACAAATTCCTTTTCCAGGCTCCAAGATAAACGGAATCCACATAACCTTCCTTTGACTCATTATGAAACGAACTATCTCCAACGCCAAATGAAGATGATGTTGCAATTGCTACTGCTTCTTGAAAGGGAGCTATTCCTACAGCACGCATAGGACCTCCTACTATATCAGCTCCGGTTCTTTTAAATGTATCCACAATTGTAGTAAAGTAGTCTTGTTCATAGGTGGTATGGGCATCTAACCTTACAATTGGATCTCCTTTTGACGATTGAATTGCAAGATTCAGAGCAAAAGGAACATACTTATTCGGATTTTCCAGTAGCCTTATATTCGAATATTTAGCTATATAACTATTACCACTACATTTTGTATTATCTGTTGAACCCCATCCACTATAAGTAACTCCTTTTCGTTAGGCAGCGCACTAATAAAAAAATCAATTACTTTGGAAATGTAATTTTCTTCATTAAAAACCGGACAAATTACAGTTATCATTGGGCTGATAATTCAGAATAAATACTTAGTAGTTTAGTTTCTTCAATTTGCCAATTGTATTTCTCGGAAACGGCATTACGTCCATTAAGACCCATTTGCTGCGATAACTTTTCATTTTCCATTATTTCGATGATGGCATTTCTGATAGCTGGCGGATGGAGGGGATTGAC
This sequence comes from Bacteroidota bacterium, assembly GCA_016722525.1. Lineage (GTDB taxonomy): Bacteria > Bacteroidota > Bacteroidia > AKYH767-A > OLB10 > JADKJB01. The sequence goes on along the minus strand of JADKJB010000032.1, from coordinate 181,791 downwards.
ACAAACACCGCAGTTAGTAGCATCAACGATTCCTTTCCACAAAGGTATGTCAGATGAGATTACAGGTATACCAGCAATCATATATTCAAACATTTTCACCGGGTAGGCATCTACGTAGTTTATTATTGGATGCAGTGTCACCAGTCCGGCTCTTGAATTATTAAGAACGGTCATTACATGCGCTCTCGATGAGTAACCATGCTCAACTACTTGTTTCCATCCTGGTAAAATAATCACTTCTTCCCGTAAAGCAGGAGGTGAAAAACTACCGCACAAGTGGAGTTGGTAAGGTAAACCGTCCATGGCTTTAACCATTTCGACAATACCACGAGCCGTAGTAATAGAACCTATATAGCAAAGGTGCAAGGGCTTGTCATGGTAAGCTAAAGCTCCGTTCCATTCACTAATAAGCGGAAAATTACAAACTTCAGTAACTCTGGGAGTAAATTTCAAAAAACGATCTCTTATAAATGGAGTGGCTGTTATAATCCAGGAAAATTTGCCGGCAACCCAATCTTCAACAGCTTCAGTGATCAGACTTATTAATTTACGGAAAGGTTTTGGGATATAATATTTAGCCAGAATCTGCCTTGGAATATCTTCATGAACATCATAGATTACTTTTTTCCCTTTTTTAATCAGTCTTAATGCAAATGGTATTAGTTCCGGATCATGAAAATGATATATATGCGCATCTATTGAAAGTGCTTTTTCGTAGACAAGCTTGCCTGTCACCCACATTCTATGCAAACGACCTTTAACAGCAGCATCAACATTAATAACATGAACACCGTTTACCACTTCCTCTTTGGCATTAACAGCTATCAGGTATACTTCATAACCTGCTTTTACCAGTGAAGAGCATTCCTTTACAAAAATGCGGGTATCCCCGGATGAATGAATAGATGTAAAATGACAAACTTTAACTGACATTAAAAACCTCCTCCCATTTGGCTACATTAAATAACCGCCAAAGCAAAACAGTGTCTAGAGAACGAATCGGTTGTTGCTTAATAATACTACTTAAAATTTTCGATTTATAGATTGCATCATACATAAACTGGTGCTCCTTCATCCAAATGGAAGTGGGTGCTTCAAATCCAATTTTATTTTTCCGCCAAGCGATAGCATCGGGTAATTTATCCTTAGAGGCATTCCTCAAAATGTATTTCGAATACCCGTCTTTAATCTTAAAATTATCATTTAATGAAATAGAAAGCTCCACCATTTTGTAGTCCAAAAAAGGAAGTCTTGTCTCAATTGAAAAATGCATAGAATTTTTATCCTCGTAACGAAGCAGATGAGGCAATTGCGTAGTAGTTATTTCCAATAATTGCATTTCCTTGATATTTCTATAGGAATCAGCCATTGATTTAACAAGATTATGATCGATCCGTTGAACAAACTCATTGTTCATAAAGCTACTTCGGTTTTCCTGACGCTTGATTCTTACTGTGGAATTTGTAAAATAAAAATAATTTTTTAACAATTGCAAAGATGACAATCCTGAATTTTTAGCACTTTGAAGTAAGCCGGTCCATTTTTGAATTCCTTTCAATGACATTATATAAGATGGGTAATAGCGCTGATAACCTAATAATGTTTCGTCACCACCTTGTCCATCTAGTAAAACAGGGCATCCTGCATCATGAGCTTTTTTCATTACAAAATACTGCATAAAAACCGAAGGGCTTCCGAATGGTTCTTCCTGGGTTCTTACCACTTCGTCAATGGAACTTAAAAAATCAGATTGTAAAGGGGTTGTTGTAATCCAATCCAATTTACTTTTCTCAACAACCATCTTGGCATAATCAGTCTCATCATTCAATTTGTCAATAGAGCTGGCTGTTATGGCAGTGAATTGCTTCCTGGCATTTTCGCTATAGCTTAAAGAAGCCAATGCCGCTATCATAGAACTGTCCAATCCACCACTGAGACATGTTCCAACTTTTACATCGCTACGAAGCCGGTAATTTACCGACCGAATGAGTTCGTTCAGGAATAAATCAGTTGAATCCTCTAATGAAAGAGCTGCAATTGCCGGATTTGTTTGAATGGTGTAATACTTCTCTATTTGAACTGATCCATCACTCAAATTACAAATCAGGTTATGTGCCGGAGGTAGCCTCACAATGTTTTGAAAAAAAGTTTCTTCATTATATTCTTCTAAACCAAGAACCAGGTAATTGGCCAAAACATTTCTGTTAGCAAAGGCAGGCAATCCAATTCCTAACAATTGCCGTATTTCAGAGCCAAAAACAAAAGTAGCAGCATCCAATGAATAGTAAAAGGGTTTAACTCCAAAACGATCACGGCTACAGAAGAGTGTATTCAATGTACGGTCATAAATACAAAATGACCACATTCCGTTAAACTGTTTTACACAATCATACTTCCAAAAATCATAGGCAGCAAGAATAACTTCTGTGTCACTTGATGTATTGAAAACATAACCTTTCTTTTGCAATTCTGTTCGAATCTCAATATAATTATAAATTTCTCCATTAAAAACAATTACGTATTTAGAATTGTATTTCATGGGTTGAGCACCAGCTTCACTCAAATCGATAATCGATAAGCGTCGGTGGCCTAAAGCTATATTATTTTCGCAATAAATTCCGGATCCATCAGGGCCACGATGTTGAACCAAAGAAGTCATTTTTTCAATGTCCACCCTATTTACAGTTTCACCGGAAAGATTTATAATACCAGCTATTCCACACATATCAAAGGTTCTGCAATATTTTTTGATACAACGCTCCTGTTTGGACTGCCACCGCACTCTCATTGAATGATCTCAATGCATAGGCTCTGATCTGATTGAGATCAAATTTCTTATAATTATAAATCATACTATCCAGCTTGCTAACTGTATCACTCACATCACCAACTAAACAAATTTCACCTGTTCCTGGGATCACAAATCCGGAGGGGGCTCCTACATTAGTAACTAAAACAGGTGTGCCTGCAGCCATACTTTCGGCAATTGCAACTCCAAAAGTCTCAAAGTGACTACATGAAACAAATATTTTGGATTTCCTTATCCATTGAACCAACTCCTTTTTATCAATGGTTCCTGTAAAAATTACACGATCTAAAAGACCCAATGATTTCACCTGTAACTTCAAGGGATCCAGTTCAACACCATCACCAACAAGCACTAGTTTATACTCAGCAGCATGATTCAATTTGGAAAATGCATCAATAAGAGTATCAAATCCTTTTGTTTTCACCATCCTGCCAACAGAAATTATGATATTCTCCTTTAAGGAAAAATCATACTTTTCAAAAAACAAATTCTCAGCAATATTGGGAATCAGTTTCATCTTAGACTCATAGCCACTGATGTTTTTTGTAATACTATTCTTTAAAAATTCACTTGGACAAATAACAGCGGCGGCTTGTTTTAGAGTTTCACCTGCCACAATCATTTCTACAAGAGTAACCTTGTTTTCAAAATACAAAGAAGAATGTTCAGTTACAACTAAAGGAATAGTTTTTAATGCGGCACTTTTAGTGGATGCATAACCTGCCCACAAAATAAAATGGGCATGAATAATATCAGGATTACCCTTTTCCTTCAGATAGTTTTTTATTGCTTTACCAATAGTTTTCGTAAACCAAAATTGGTGAAACCATGGACCAAATGGCCACCAATTAATCGCTGATGCTAAAAAATAGCAATCGGCTTCAGCATCGGGATTCAACTTAAATTTAAGCCACTTGAATAAATCCCTGACACTAAACAAATTCGTTGCAATAACATCAACCGTATAACCTTCATTTCTTAATGCAGTAACATGAGCTTTCACAAAATTTCCAGCAATGGTATTCACTGAAGTTGGATAAGCAGAAGTAACACATAATATACGCATTGCTATATTCTTAACTAATTAATATTCCGGAATTGAATTGAGCAGGAACTAACCATGAGCTTTCTTTGATATTTTATAAAAATAAACTAACAAGCAGGAAAGAAAAATAACCTGAGAAACAGAAATTAGCAATAAACCCATTTTTATATCATCAAAAATAAAAGCACCACACAGAATACTGATAATCATCAATGAATTTCCAATTAAGCTCAGAAGAAAAAATTGCCGCTGTTGGTTTAAAATAACAGGCAAGTGTGAAACCGGAGATGAAATAAATCCTACAAACAACCAAGGGCTTAAAATTCGTGCATATACGCCGGCTTCACGCCACACCTCGCCAAATACAAATGCAAATAAGGAGGGACCAAAAATCATTATGATCAGAAACACGGGAAACGAAATGAGTGCCAAAGTTAATATTGTTGTTTTTAAAAGTTTTGTGATTTTTTGTCCGGTAGCCACTTTTTCAGAGGCTTCCTTATAAAACACAATTGAAAACGAACTTCCAATCATATTCAAAGGGGCTTGTAAAATCCGTATAGCAAGGCCGTATAAACCTGTTGTGATGCTGCCAAACACAGCTGAGATAATAAAAACCACACCTGTAACCTGCAACATGTCAGTAAATGCATGAACTCCATTAACTCTGGGTTGATCAATGTATTTGAGAGCAAGCCTTTTCATTTCAGATTTATTGGCTTCTTTTCTTGAAAAGGTATCGCCGCCGGAAAATAGGGTTCTGAAATAGGTATAAAAAAATGCAGCCGCAAATCCTGAAAGCTGACCTATTACCAAACCATTATAAGCAGCTCCAGAATAGCCGGATGCCAGACTAGTTCCTGAATTTGTAAGACTTTGTCCAATTCTTGATCCAGACATAAGTGCATATTGCCTTTTTCGTATATTCCAATAGGTTAGTGCCTGATTTAAACCATAAAATAATGCAGCCAAAGGCACCAGCAAAATATAAGGTGCTGCAGCCTGATTATTGAGCAGTTCTGCGATGAAATTATTAAAAATCAAGGCTAATACCATCGCAATGGAAGAAACAATCAGCGTTACCATCAATGCCAGATACAAAATCTGCTTGGCATCCTTATCTTCGGACGGAAGTCCAATCGCAATTTCATAACGGCCGCAAACAATAACGCCCAAAAACGAAACAAGAGTTGAGAAGACTGTTAGGGTCGCAAAATCAGTGACTGGAAAAATACGTGTAAGTAAAGGCGAGATAGCAACAGGAATCAATTGTGCAATAGTGGAACCGGTAAAAAGCGTCAGAACATTTCGGGCAAAGCCCGACTTTGGCAAAAATTTCCGGATCATCGGTAATAAAATTAAATGCCGGCACCTTTTGAAGGATGCCGGCAATAGATTATTTGGCGTAATTCACCGAACGAGTTTCTCTGATAACAGTTACTTTCACTTGTCCGGGGTAAGTCATTTCTGTTTGAATACGTTGTGCAATTTCAAATGACATAGACTCAGCAGTTTTATCATCAATTTTTTCACTTTCCACCACCACTCTCAATTCACGTCCAGCCTGAATAGCATAGGACTTCTCTACACCTTTATACGATAAGGCAAGTGCCTCTAAATCTTTTAATCGCTTAATGTATTGCTCCACCACTTCTCTTCTTGCCCCGGGACGAGCACCTGATATAGCATCACACACCTGAATGATCGGTGAAATCATGCTCGTCATTTCAATCTCATCATGGTGAGCTCCGATGGCATTACATACTTCAGGATTTTCCTTGTGTCGTTCAGCCAGCTTCATGCCCAAAATAGCATGCGGTAATTCCGGCTCATCATCAGGAACTTTTCCTATATCGTGAAGCAATCCGGCACGTTTTGCCAGTTTCACATTCAGTCCAAGTTCTGCAGCCATAATCGCACACAGATTGGCTACTTCACGGGAGTGCTGTAAAAGATTCTGACCATATGAGGAACGATATTTCATACGACCAATCATTCTAATCAGTTCCGGCGCAAGCCCATGCACACCTAAATCAATTGCGGTACGTTTTCCAACTTCTATAATTTCTTCTTCCAGTTGCTTTTTAACTTTTGCAACCACCTCCTCAATTCTGGCCGGATGGATACGTCCATCGGTAACCAATTGATGCAATGCTAAACGAGCCAGTTCCCTCCGGATAGGATCGAATCCCGAAAGTATAATTGCTTCAGGGGTATCATCAACTATAATTTCAATTCCTGTGGCTGCTTCCAAAGCCCGAATATTTCTTCCTTCGCGTCCAATTACCCGTCCTTTTACATCATCATTATCAATATTAAAAACAGTTACTGAATTTTCAATAGCTTGTTCTGTAGCCACCCTTTGAATAGTTTGAATAACTACTTTTTTCGCTTCTTTATTGGCTGTTAACTTGGCCTCATCAATAATATCTTTAATATAAGAGTGTGCTTCAGTTTTTGCCTCTGCTTTCAGCGCTTCCACTAATTGCGTTTTGGCCTCATCCACCGACAACCCTGAAATTTTCTCTAATTGAAGCACTTGCTTACTGTGCATTTTATCAAGTTCCTCTTTTCTAATCTCAATACCATCCATTTGACTTTTAACGGTTGCTTGAAGTTGGTCCAGTTCAGTTTGCTTTCTTTGCACTTGCTCCATCTTTTGAGAAACAGTGGCCTCTTTTTGCTTGATTCTGTTCTCGCCTTCCAGCATTTTTTTATCTTTCTCCAAAATGCCTTTGTCATGTTCGGTTTTAAGTTGAAAGAATTTCTCTTTTGCTTCCATCAGCTTATCCTTTTCATCAATTCCGATTTAGCTTCAGCTTCTTTAAGGATAGAATCAGCCTTTTCTTTGGCCGCTTTTTCAAGATTAATATTCTGTTTGCGCATCATCAACCAAGTCACCAGGCTTCCAACAGCCAAGGCAACAACCGATGCAATTATTATCAATAAGTATGGATCCATTTTTGAATTTTAGTTTTAAAAATTAATTATATGTTGAGAAGAATATTTTTGTAATTGAAATGATTTACACAATGGAATTAAAAAACCCGCATTAAATTCTGGTGTTAATAAACCCCTTTACGACATGGGTGGGGATGCCTGGATTTTCTTACTTCCACTGCCCTCCAAAGAGAGTGTAACATCCGAAGTTGTTACATGAGGCCTGCATTACGGACCTATAAGCTTTTGTCCCCAATTTATTAGTGTTGAGTTTAAAACATTGATCAGAATTTAAGCGGGATTACTTTCCTTAATCTGGCTTAACAGATTAGGTTACCCTGAACATCAAAGAACGCTCTTAACATTTAAATATTCCGAAATTCTTGAATTTAGCGCTGAAATTGAATCCTCAACCGACTGACGTTCAATAGGAATGTCCTCAGAAAGATGGATGAATTCAGTAGCAAATTGCATCACACACATCGCTAATAAATCCAGCTTGTCGGAAACTGCATATTGCTGCTCATATTCCTTTATCCGTTCATTAATTAAATTTGCCGCTTTCAGAACCCGTGCCTCATCTGCCTTTTTTATCTTTAAAGGATATTCACGGTTAGCAATGGAGACTTTGATTGATATTTCTTCCATTTTGTTCTTCAACGATTGATCAAGGCCAGGCATTTATCAATTTCACGAATATACTCGTTAATTTTCAGCTTGATATCATGGTTGTTCTGATCATTACACCCTGATAAGGCATTTGCCAGCTTGATTGCTTTATTTTTTTCCTCCAGGTTTGCAATTTGCTTTACCTGATGGTCAATGGTTTGAGTTAATTGAATTTGATTAGCATGCAAATGTTGATTTTCTTTAACCAACAGTTCATGCAAATTTATTAATTTTTCGACCTTATTTTTCAGTTCTTTAAACTGTAATTCACGATCGTTCATTTTTGCATTAATTGAATTCTGCAACAAAGTTAGTTAATCCTTAAATTTAAGCAAACTCCTTCAATCACTTGAAATTAATACATTTACTTATAAACATCGTAAAGATTACGATTAAATCAATCACTTTTCTGCGTAAAAAGGAGTTCTTGACCTCTCTGTTTTACATTTTAATGTTTGGTTTTCAACATTCTTTAAATGCACAAACGACTATCAATACTTTTAATGCCGGCAAAATATTGCTTTCAGGTGAACGAATAGCCGGTAATTTCGGTGAATTGAGAGGGAACCATTTTCATTCAGGTATTGATTATAAAACCAATGAAACTGAGGGCTGGCCGGTATTAGCTGCTGATAATGGATACATTTCAAGAGTAAAAGTAAGTGCTTCGGGTTATGGTAAAGTAATTTACATTACACATTCAAGCGGAGTAGTGACTGTTTATGGCCATTTAAGAGCCTTTTATCCCGCAATAACCGATTCAGTTGAAAGTATTCAATTAGCAACAAAGCAATTTGAACTCGAATTTTTTCCTGATAGCAGTCGGTTCAAAGTAAATGCTGGCCAGTTGATTGGATTTTCAGGAAGCTCCGGTTCTGCCGAGGGACCTCATGTACATTTTGAAACCAGAAATCGAGATTCAGAAAAACCAATCAATCCTGAAATTATGGGTTATCCGATTGACGACACCATACCTCCTGTTTTGAAAGCTTTGGTGATCTACCATCCCGGTCTTTTAATGGAATATTTGGATCTGAACGACAACTCATTGAAATAGGGAATGTGAATTCTTTCATTTTAACTGAACCCGTCATTTGCAACAAGGAGTTTTTTATTGGCTTTGAAGGATATGATCTTGCAGGCGCGGAGGAAAATTTTTTGGGTATACGTGCCTACACTGTTACTTTCAATGATTCAATAGTTTTTCAATGCAGAATTGATAGCTTCTCATTTGATGAAACACGATTTGTAAATGCCCACATTGATTATGAATATTTAAAGCAAAGCAAAAGAAAGATCACCTATTGTTACCGATTGGGTGGAAACCAGCTTCCTTTTTATTCAACGGGCACGGGACTCATGACACTAAAAAATAAGCAAACAGGTCGTGTCGTGCTGGAAGTGGAGGATACCAAAGGGAATAAAACCAAAATTAAATTTGAAGTAATTCGAGGTGATAGAAGAAATGAAAATGGAACTAAGTTGAAAGGAAAAATTGTTTTGTACGATCAGGAGTCGGTGATCGCGGGCGAGTTTATAAAATATCAATTGGGAAAAGTCTTTCTACGAAAATGTAAAACTTCAGGTTAGGACTGAAATCATAAATGACTCTGCAGGTGCTAGCCGGATAGTCCACATGGAACCAGCCTTTCTGCCCATTCATGAAGCTGTTGAAATAGCACTCGAAAGTGATGCTGCACAGATTCGATTTGCTTCAAAACTTATTGTGATGGCTATTGACAGCTGAGGAATATTGACGTCTTTAGGAGGCGTGTATAAAGAGGGATGGGTAACTGCTAAAACAAGGGTATTGGGTAAATTTTCATTATTTATTGATACAATTCCACCGGTTATTATGGATCCTATTTTTAAAGAGGACCCGCTTTCAGGGAACCTCAAGCTGGTTATTCCGTTCAAACCTGATCTGACTGGCATCAAAATATATACTTGTAAAATCAATGGTGAATGGGTTTGTGGAGAGTATAATTCATTTAGAAATGAAATAGAGATTTATTTTAAAACACCCCTCCAGCAAGGCACCGAAATTGTCCTTGATGTTGAAGCAGAAGATGGCAACGGGAACAAATCGTTAAAAAATACTATTGCTGAATACAGAAATCCAGACTAATATGAAATGCAAATAAACCCATTAATCATTGATAAACAGTAATTTAATTTAAGCCTGACGTTCAAAACTGCTTTCACCGTTTCTTCATCAAACCTTTCGTTAAATTTGCTAATTCTAGAAAGCTCATCAACCAACATGCAAAAATCAAAACACACTATTTGCCTTCTTGTTAATAGGCTTCACTGTTCCGGCATTTGCACAGGAAGGGTATAACATTAAAGTAAAAGTCAATGGAGTTAAAGATTCGTTATGTTATCTGGCCAATTATTTTGGAGATAAACAATACTTGAAAGATTCCTGTAAAGCCGATGCTTCAGGAAATTTTGCTTTTAAAGGAGCTGAAAAATTAGCTGGTGGTATTTATTTGATTGTGGTTCCGGGAAAGAAATATTTTGAATTAATCATTGACAAAGAACAAAACTTCAGTGTTGAAACAGTCATGGATGACTTTGTTGCAAATATGAAGATCAAAGGATCCAATGAAAATACTATTTTTTATGATTATCTTCATTTTATTGCTATTAAATCGAAAGAAGTTGAACCATTAAAAATTGAATTAGAAAGTGCTAAAGATAATAAGGCCAAAACCGATGAAATTCGTAGTAAAATAATAGCTATCGACAGTGCTGTAGTGAAATACAAAAACGAATTTGAGCAACAGCATCCTGAAATGCTTTTAACAAAAGTATTCAGGGTAACCGATGAAGTTAAATTACCTGAAAAAGTACTTAAAGCTGATGGCACGGTCGATTCCCTTTTCATGTATCAATATTATAAACAACATTTTTTTGATCATATAGATTTAACTGACGACCGACTGTTACTAACCCCGGTTTTCCATCCTAAGCTGGAGCAATATTTCAAGAAATTAACTCTTCAAATGCCCGATTCTATTAACAAGGAGGCTGATCATATTATTAGCCAATTGAAACCGGGATCAGAAATGTTTAAGTACGTAGTTTGGTGGATTACTAATTCCTATGAAACTTCAAATATTATGGGTATGGATGCAGTGTTTGTTCACATGGCAGAAAACTACTATACCAAAGAAAAAGCTTTTTGGATTGATGATACCCAACTTTTTAAAATTCAGGATAGAGCCAAAGTATTAAAGCCGATTCTTATTGGAGCTAAAGTCAAGAACCTCACACTGAAAGATAGTTTAGGGGTTCCAAAATCGTTATATGACATCAAAGTTCAATATACCATTTTGTACTTCTGGGATCCAGATTGCGGTCATTGTCAAAAAGTAACTCCTAAGTTGAAAGATTACTACGACAAAGTAAAAAGCAAAGGTGTTCAGGTTTACGCCGTTTGCACTGAAGTTGAAATGGATAAATGGAAAAAATACATCAGTGAAAAGAAATTGGATTGGATCAATGTTGCTGATGCAGAAATCAGGAATAATTTCCGTCATGATTTCGATATTTCTTCTACTCCTCAAATATTTTTATTGGATGAAAACAAATGCATTGTAGCTAAGCGAATTGAAGTCGAATCTTTGGAAGAAATTCTTACTCGAAAGTTTGATGAAAAGGCATTGAAATAATAACGTTCATAAACAAAAAGAGGCTGCCCAAAACAGGCAGCCTCTTTTTGTTTAATGTGAAATCCCTTTAAAAGTGAAAATTCAAACCGAAAGAAATCGATGATAAATTAAGTCCAACTTCTATATCACTCGATTTAAAATCTTCTTCTCCCTGAGCATCCCCTTTATCATTATCACCTCTGTATCTTAAAGCTCCCCAAACTGCATTTACTGACCAGTTATCATGAAACCAATACTGGATGCCGGGAGAAATACCAGCTTCAACAAATCCATAGGTATCTTCTGCACTAATACCTCCTGCTTTAAATTCACTTTTTCCTGATCCAAAACCACCAAAAACTTCTCCATAGACAGAACATTTTTCACCTACTGATTTGTAATACCTGAAAAATGGAAAAACTGAAAACTCACTGGTAGTTGTTTCGGAAGTGCCCCCAGTTATTTTTTGTTCAAATTTAGTGCCATCATAACCCAATGATATTCCAACAGCTAATGTTTTATTGATACTATAACCTACAGCCGGACTGAATGAACCTCCGGTCAACTTATCATCAGAGTCATCGGAAGAGTTAAGAAACTGTGCAGAGCCACTAACCCAGAATTTGTTGTCTTGTGCTTGCGTCATTCCAACAATTAGAAGAGACGCAGCAATTAATAGAGTTTTTTTCATATTTGTTTGGTTTAAATTATTTTATAAAATTAACCTTGCCAAATACATTCCCTCCATGTAGGGGAATTTAGTTTTTAAGACAATTATGAACAACAAATTGAATTTAATACACTCAACTACAATTACTTATAAATATTTTAAAACCCAGATCTATGAATAAAGCTGTATTACTCATGCCAGATTTTAAACCTTAGATGAGAGAAAAAAACAGGAATTTTATTGATAAATGAAAATCAACTGAAAAAAGGAAGCAGCTTTTTTGCTACATCTCTATAAAGGAGACTTATTTTCAAGCATCGGTACGAATCTGAATTTATCAAAAGTGATAGTTTCAAAAGTGTTTGCATCTTTTTTCAAAATTGTTGTCATAACTTGTTCTTTTTCAGGACCTAAAGGCACAACCAAGATACCACCATTCGACAACTGCTTCAATAGTTCAGGGGGTACTTCGCGAGCTCCACAAGTAATAATAATTCGATCAAAAGGTGCAAACGAGGGCAATCCTTTGAAACCATCCCCATAAAACATTTTAATATTATAGCCCAAGTCATTAATCAATGCGTTTGTTTTATTAAAAAGGACTTTATGTCTTTCAATCGAAAAACTTTAGCACCCATTTTATGTAAAACACTTGCCTGATACCCGGATCCCAGGCCAATTTCAAGCACTGTCATTCCGGGTTCCGGCAGCAACAGCTGACTCTGGTAAGCAACTGTATATGGCTGAGAAATAGTCTGTCCGGCTTCTATGGGCAGGGCTTTATCCTGATAAGCAAATTCCAGAAAGGTGGTATCTACAAAGGCATGTCTGGGAACTTCTGATATGGCAGTGAGTACCCGTTCATTAGAAATACCTTTTGTGCGAAGCTCGTCCACCAGTTTTTTTCTTAATCCCTGGTGTTTAAAATTATCGACAATCATTTGCGTAATGGTCTCCTTATGAATAAATTATAATCTAATTTGAAAATATTAGTCGGAGAATCCGCAACAAAAATAATCATTTTAGGATCGCTAAAAAAGGGTTACTTTTGCTTAAAATTTTAACATGTTGAAAATAGGTGTTTTAGGAGCGGGCCATCTTGGTAAAATCCATTTAAAACTGATTAAAGAAATCAGCGATTTTCAATTGATCGGATTTTATGACCAATCACCCGAAATCTCCCAAAAGGTAGCAGAGGAATTTGGTGTAAAGCCTATGGTGATATGCATGAACTTATCGACCATTGCGATGTCATTGATATCGTCACTCCTACTCTGTCTCATTTTGAATGCGCCGTAGCAGCTTTGAAAAAATCGAAACATGTATTCATCGAAAAACCATTGGCGAACTCAGTGGAAGAAGCTCGCGATATGTTGGCTTTGGCAGTGGAAGCGAATGTAAAAGTTCAGGTTGGTCATGTGGAAAGATTCAACCCGGCTTTTTTAGCTGCCAAACAGTATATCGGTTCTCCCATGTTTATTGAAACACATCGTTTGGCGCAATTTAATCCCAGAGGAACCGATGTTTCAGTTGTTTTGGATTTAATGATTCATGATATTGATATTATCTTAAGTGTTGTGAAGTCAACTATTAAAAAAATAAGCAGTAGTGGTGTGGCGGTAGTAAGCGACACTCCGGATATCGCAAATACCAGAATTGAATTCGATAATGGATGCGTTGCCAATCTTACTGCAAGTCGCATTTCATTGAAGAATATGAGAAAGTCCAGATTTTTCCAACGAGATGCTTATATCTCTGTCGATTTTTTCAAAAAGTCGGCTGAAGTAGTTCGTTTAAAAAATGTTATAGGAGAGCCCGATCCACTTGCAGTTACCATTGAACTGGGAGAAGGTAAAGGTACTAAACAGATTTATTTCGAAAATCCAAAAGTAGAAGAATCCAACGCAATTAAAATGGAGTTGGAGTCATTTGCACGTTCCATTCACGACAACACTATTCCGGTTGTTAGTATCAATGACGGACTCTATGCACTTGATGTGGCACATCAGATAATTGAAAAATTAAAATTTTCAGCTCCTATTATCGCCTGAAAAAAAATATAGAAATTCTACTATTTAAAAATTCAATTACATGTCATTATTTAAAGTAGTTAAAAATATTTTCATCTTACTATTTTTTTTCCTTCTATCAGGATGTAATTTAATAAATCCGGAAGAAGCAGCGCCGGTTACATTGAAATTAAACCATTCACTTTTGACCCTACTCCAACGCTGGCTGAATTTGGTCCTTCCACATCTATAAAAGTCAGAGATGTTTGGGTTTACTTCGACAATGAATTTCTTGGCACGTATGAGCTACCTGCAAAATTCCCTGTTCTTAAAACAGGTGCGCATCGTCTTATTTTAAGTCCGGGCATTGAACTCAACGGAATTGCTTCCACTCGCTCCCCCTATCCTTTTTATTCGGCCGATATAGTTGATGTAAATATACCTGAAAATGGAACTGTAACTATTGATCCAAATTTCAACTACTTTGAGACATCAGAATGTTCTTTTTGCGAATCCTTTGAAGGATCAGGATTTAGTTTAACCTCAACTGCTACAAGCGATACTAACCTGAGTCAGTTAACTGTTGGAGATCCTAATATTTTTGAAGGACTCAGTAGCGGAGTGGTATATCTTGATACAGTGAATTCAAAATTTGAAATAACATCTACATCCGACTACCCATTGCCGGGAGGGAATGCCGCTGTTTATCTTGAATTGGATTACAAAATTAATCAAGCAATGCAAATAGGATTATTTGTAATTAAACCGAATATTACTACAGATCAAATCCCATTAATCACACTGAATCCATCAGCGAACTGGAATAAAATTTACATCCAAATGGGTTATGTGGTAAGTTCCTATAATTCATCAACGAAATTTAAAGTTTACTTCGGAGCTGTTAAAGATCCCGCTGTTTTAAAACCCGCCTTTTATCTGGATAATATTAAAGTGGTGCATTTCTGATGAATAAAAAATTTCAGATTTTTAAATATATTACCGGTGATTTCCTTGCTGCTGCTGTGGCCTGGGCCTTGTTTTATTTTTATAGAAAAGTGTACATTGAAACAGTTAAATATGGGTATAGCCCCGATTTACATCTGGATAACAAGTTTTATGTCGGAATACTTATAATACCTTTTCTTTGGGTAATTGTATATGCCTTTACCGGAATTTATTCTGATATTTTCAGAAAATCAAGACTTCGCGAATTGGGTCAAACTTTATACATTTCTATTATTGGTGTGCTTTTGATATTTTTTACATTGTTACTTGACGACACTATTGTTTCCTATAAAAGTTATTACAGTACTTTTTTAGCATTACTAGGTTTGCATTTTTCAATTACAGCTATCGTTCGATTTACTCTTACTACTTTAACAGGAAGAAAAATTAAAAACAGAATCATTGGATTTAATACCGTTCTGGTAGGTAGTAATCAAAAAGCATTGAAACTGTATAAGGAACTGGAATCGGCTGAACAAAGTCAGGGGAATTTATTCAAGGGATTTATTCATGTCGATCACAACAATGGACATCTTTTAAATGGTCTCTTGCCTCATTTGGGATCTATTAACGATCTTAAAAAAGCCATCGAAATTAACCAAATTGAAGAAGTTATTATTGCAATTGAATCATCAGAACATGAGAATATTGGAAAAATTCTAAATATACTGGAAGATGCTGATGTGATTATAAAAATTATCCCTGACATGTACGATATTCTTTCAGGTTCAGTTAAAATGAATGGAATTTTTGGCGCTCCGCTTATTGAAATATCACCAGGACTCATGCCTGTGTGGCAGCAAGCTGTTAAAAGGTTGTTTGATATTTGTGTTTCATTTTTGTTGTTGTTGATTCTCAGTCCTGTATTTTTGGCAGTTGCCATCATTCTTAAAATTTCATCCAGAGGTCCTGTATTTTTCATTCAGGAAAGAATTGGTTGCATGGTGTACCTTTCAATATTTATAAATTCCGCTCTATGTTTGTTGGTGCTGAAACCGAACACCAATGCTATCGAGTGACAACGATACGCGTATTACTCCTTTCGGAAAATGATGCGCAAGATAAGACTTGATGAAATACCACAATTTTATAACGTGCTTATAGGTGATATGTCTTTAGTTGGTCCCCGACCAGAGCGACAGTTTTTTGTTGATCAGATAATGCCGATAGCACCTCACTATAGACATCTCCACAAAGTTAAACCCGGAATAACTTCATGGGGACAAGTAAAATTTGGTTATGCCGAAAATGTGGATGAAATGGTGGAACGTTTAAAATATGATGTAATTTATATTGAAAATATGTCCTTAGCACTCGACATAAAAATATTATTCTATACACTAAGAACAATTATAAAAGGAAGTGGTAAATAAATAAAATTATGAAAAAAATTGCAGTAATTGGATCCGGAACAATGGGAAATGGCATAGCACATGTGTTTGCTCAAAATGGGTTTAGTGTAGCTATGATTGATATCAGACAGGATGCCCTTGATAAAGGAATAAATACCATTTCAGGCAATCTCGATCGAATGGTCACTAAAGGAAACATAAGTGAAGACATTAAAAAAAGCACTCTTGCCAATATCACAACTTTTACTTCAATGGTAGAAGGAGTTAAGGATGCAGAACTAGTGATTGAAGCCGCGACTGAAAATATTGAGATAAAATTGAATATTTTTAAAGAGCTTGACAGTATTTGTCAGCCGCAAACAATTCTTGCCTCCAACACTTCATCAATTTCAATTACAAAAATTGCTTCTGTCACAAAAAGAGGAGACAAGGTTATAGGCATGCACTTTATGAATCCTGTGCCGGTAATGAAATTGGTTGAAGTAATAAGAGGTTACAATACTTCCGATGAAGTTACCAATTTGATTCTGTCGGTGTCAAAATCGCTTGGCAAAACACCCACAGAGGTCAACGATTATCCCGGATTTATTGCTAACAGAATTCTTATGCCTATGATTAATGAAGCCATTTATAGCTTGTATGAAGGTGTTGCCGGTGTAGAAGAAATTGATACTGTGATGAAACTTGGAATGGCACATCCGATGGGCCCTTTGCAACTGGCAGATTTTATTGGCCTGGATGTTTGTTTGTCTATTCTAAAAGTGATGCATGATGGTTTTGGTAATCCTAAATATGCTCCGTGCCCATTACTTGTGAATATGGTAACTGCAGGGAATCTTGGTAAAAAATCAGGAATTGGATTTTATGATTACTCCGGAGGAGGAAAAGATTTGTGGTATCCCTGAATTTCAAATAATTTTTTAGCGTTAAATTTTGACTTTCCAAGACTTCAGCCTGATGCATTAGCAATTCAATGGCGCTAAATTAATTTCAAAAGAGCTGAATGAATTGGTGGTAGTCAGGCCATCAAGACTTGATTCACCAAAAATTTATTGAACCAAATTTTAGTAGAAAAAAAAGGCAATAAATATCCTTTGTTGGTCTTACTAGTTGACTGGGCAAAACGGTTGTTTCCCTCCCTTTTTACGGATATCGCAAACATTGAATTTAAAACCAAAAAACAAATCATAGCCTGTAGTATCCCAGAGACCGGTGAAAGACCCCAGTCTATCGGTTCCTAAAACAAAGATCTTGTAACGGAAAGCAAGTCCAAGATGAGGTGTTTTATACTCGTACATAGTAAAAGGTACAGTTACTTCAAATTTTCTGGTTTCATATCTTGCGGATATTGAAATCTGCGAAGCCCGCACTATTGAAGTTTTGGATAAAGGAATGGCCTGAACGATGCTTGCATTTGCATATATCCTGGGCATTACACAATAATCGAATTGAGCACTGATAGCACTTGGAAGAAAGATGTTGAATTTATTCCCGGATACTGATTGGTTAGGATCTCCGTAAAAATGATAACTTATAGATGTATCTAAAGCAGCAACAGAATTAAACTTGACCGTATCAATTCCCGGCCAAACAGTGCTTGCATTTTTAAAAGAAAACACCTTAGCCTGACTGTTGAATTTGACCATGCCAATATCGATCACTGAAAACCCTAATCGATATTTGTATTTTTTTCTGTTTTCGGCTGATTCATTACAATCACCGGCTCCATGCACCAATCCTCTGTAATAAGTAATTCCTAAATCAATTCCAGCGCCATAACCTCTTATCTTGAATGGTTTATCAAGAGTTTTTTCTCCATCAGAAAGAGCGTGGGCGTATTCTCCGGTTGCATTATTAACTATTAATGTATCTGAACTGGGTAATAGGTAATCGAATTCAGTCAAATTAGTATAAACCGCATCGAAACCTAAAATAAGTTTTAAAGTAACAGCACCGGTGAGTAAACCTTTGTCACGTCTTTCATGGAGCTTTTTCCCTATCGTACCTCCCAATTCACCCCATGCCATAGTAGCTGATCGAAAGGGAGTAGATACATATCGAATGTCATGTTGAGGGATATAATCGAAACCCTCTTTGATGAATTTAGCAACATGAAACGGAACATTGGTGGCACTTAAATTCGATCGGAAAGCGGTATGAAATCCCCAGGAAAAATTATCATTGTTTCTGATGTAGGAAGGTCCTCTAAGAAAAACGTTGATATAGGCATTTTTAGTTTTGGTATCATAGTAATCCTGAAAACGCTCTTCGGGAACCGATTCACCTTTAAAACTTTTTACCAAAAGCGAAGAACGACGTTTAAGATAAACATAATCGTTATCGACAAACAAATCTCCGGATATAATATTCCATTCATATTTGTAAGGTGATCCCACAAATAATGATGGATTTAATCCCATTCCCATATTTCCGGCAAAGTTCGAATTGCTGATACCCAACATCTCCTGTCCGTTACCGTTTAGAGATGAGAGAAGAAAAATAGCTATGTAAAAAACTTTTTTAAACAATGGATGATTTGATTTTGAATTAAAATCTGACTGAATGACTCAATTAATTTTATTTCGATGGATACTATTACCGCAAGTTTAAATGGTCTGAAGCAACACCTTCAATTTTCAACCTTATAAAACAAACGTTATTCAAGTCAGTTTATTTTAATTGAACATTTTTCCGGGATTTAATATGTTATTGGGGTCAAAAAGCTGTTTAATACCCTTTTGGAGATTGATTTGAACATCATTGAACGCAATGTTCATATAATCTTTTTGAACCAATCCTATACCATGTTCCCCGGAAATGGTACCACCTAAACTGACAGTCAGTTGGAATATTTCTCTGATTCCCAGAGGAACTTTAGTATTCCAATCCTCATCACTCATATTTTCTTTAATGATATTAACGTGTAAGTTACCATCGCCGGCATGTCCATAACAAACTGAATTGAAGCCATACTTTCTACCAATTTCTTTCACACCCGAGAGTAGTTTTGGTAATTCAGCGCGAGGCACTACTGTGTCTTCTTCTTTATAAATAGAATGTGATTTCACAGCTTCGCCTGTAGCTCTTCTCATTTTCCACAATTCCGCTTTTTGTTGTGCTGATTCTGCGAACAAAACTTCTTCAGCTCCAAATTGATTCATTACTTCAGTAATTTTTTCACAATCCTTGAAAAGCGATTCGGGGTCATTACCATCAACTTCAATGATCAGATGCGCTTTGATATCATCAGCTATTTTTAATGTTACATCCACATACTTCAATACAAAGTCGATGGCATCACGCTCCATAAATTCCATGGCAGAAGGTGTAATTCCAGCTCTAAAGACTGCAGAAACGGCAAGGCAAGCATTATTGGCATCCTTAAATGGAACCAGTAACAACAAATTATGCGAAGGGTAAGGAATCAGCCTAAATACTATTTTTGTTATTATTCCTAAAGTGCCCTCGCTACCCACCAGCAGCTGTGTTAAATTGTACCCGGTTGAGTTTTTAAGCACATTAGCCCCGGTCCAAATTATTTCACCCGTAGGAAGTACAATTTCAGTGTTCAGCACATAATCCTTTGTAACGCCATACTTAACAGCTTTAGGTCCACCGGCACATTCAGCCAAATTACCACCTAAAAACAGGATCCTCTACTTGCCGGATCAGGGGATAAAACAGACCTTTTCCATAATTGCATCTTGAAAAACCTGGTTAATTACTCCCGGTTCAACGGTTGCCTGCAAATTCCATTCATCTATTTCAAAAATCTTATTAAATCGTTCCATCGAAATAATAATTCCTCCAAATACAGGTAAAGCTCCACCGCTCAAGCCTGTTCCTGCGCCCCTGGGAGTAGCCGGTATATGATGTTTATTACAAAGCAACATGATTTTGCTTATTTCAACAGCTGTTACAGGCTTCACTGCCACCTCAGGATAATACTTCAAATCTTCGGTGTAGTCATGTGAATAATTCTCCAACAACTCTCTGGAGGAAATTACATGGGCGGCACCGCAAATAGCAATAAGATCATTTAAGATCTTCTCAGTTACTTTACCATATTCCATAGCTCAAAGTTAGTTCAAATTGATTTGATGAATGTGCTTTTAATGATAAATTGATGCGTAATTCTAGATTTGAATAAAATGTTTAAAGACAAACAAAACACCTTAGCCTTTCCAAAATACCTTTTTTGTTTTATTGTCAAACCACAATATTATTGCTGCATTGGATAGCCGCAAATATCTTTCCTTTAGCAACACATATTTATCATATTCAAAAGGTACAAGTTCAGCATTTGCTCCATCTACAATTCCAATTTTTCCTGAACGTGTTGCAACAAAAATTCCATTTTCAATTTCACGAATTGCTTCATTTTCGAATGGAATCACCACTCTTCCTGTTTTATCAATAACCCTGGTACTTCCTTTTTTGACAACAATAGCCTTATCCTTTGAAAAGGAAAGCGCTTTTTCGAAAGTCGGTTTAATAAATATTTTGCCGGAATTTAAATTTACATAACCCCATTTACCGGATTTTTTAATCGGAGCAACTCCTTCAGAAATTTTTCCTATGTCTTCAAATAGCAGGGGAACTATTCGTTTACCGGATGAATCAATAATACCAAAATAGGAACTACTTTTAACGATAGCGTAACCATTATCGAATCCCGATTTCAGGACTATTTCAGGTCCTGATTTATAAATCAACGGTATTACAATGCGTCCCTGAAGATTGATATAACCTATTTTCCCATCTTTTGAAACGAGTGCACGGTTGTGGCTAAAAGGTCCAATTTCATCAAAGTCAGCAGGTAGTATAAGAGTCCCTTCTTTGTTAATAAGACCAACAAGGTCATTCTTGCGAACTCTGGAAAATCCATTGTAAAAATTTTCAATTCCATCGTAATAAAATGGTATGACTTCATTACCTGCAGAATCGATAATTCCATACATTTCATTGATCATACAAACAGCAGTTCCATTTCTGAATTCACCTGCTTCATCAAAACGAAAAGGAATAATCACAGCACCGGTTCTATTAATATAACCATAAAATTGACCATCAAATGCAACAGCAAGACCCTCTGAAAAATCAGCTATTTCAGAGTAGCTAAGTGCTATTTGCATTTTACCCTTTCTATCAATCACCCCAAATTTTCCATTCTCGCCAACAACCGCAAGACTATTATGAAAATTTTCGGCTTCATCATAAATAGGAGGCACCAGTTCTTCACCGGTCTTAGTAATATATCCCAATTTTCCTTTATTGGAAACAATAGCCATTCCTTCTGAAAAAGTTTCAACGAAGTCATACTTTGCTTCAACTACTATTTCACCGTTTACATTTATAAAACCCCACAATTCACCCTGCTTGTAGGGCAAATAATCAACACCCTCGAGCCGGTACTCCTCCATTAATCTTTCCTTAAAGATAAAGGAAGGAAACTCAGTTAAAAAATCAGGAATAGTATTTTGAGGTTTTTCAGATCTATAAATACTATACACTTTTTGCCAAGCTTCATCAGTAAATGAATTCCCGGGATACTTTTGTATGAAATTAAAATAGGTAGTAAGATCAGCCTTACCATCGGTAAGCAGTTTGTATAATTTTAATTCAGCCTGTTCTTTATAAGGACTTTGAGGATAGTTTGAAGCAAAGCGTGAAAATGCATCTGCTGTTCCTTCGCGGGTCTCTTCAACAAAAAACATCTTTTCGTATTTGGGCCTGGCCTCATTTAAAAATTTAGATTGAGGATATTTTGAAATATATTCCTTTAAGGCACTTGCACTTTTTTGATTTAAAGCTAATCGGTAAGCAAGACTGTCGCGTTTTATAATAGCGGCAGGCACCAAGGTGGATAAAGTATAGTAGCTGATAAAATGATTGAGTGTGTCAATATCTAAATACTTAACAGCTTTTTCAAATGCGAGAACCTCAATCCGATTAAATAGATGTACTAATGTTAAAGAATCAATAGCTAGTTTTTTTGATGTCTTGAATTCTCTTTTTTGCTGTAAGGGATAATACTCCCTTGATTCCAGTATTTTGGAATAGGAAGAGTCCAAATTATAAAAGGGATTGTCGTTGCGACTATATATCAGTGCGAGACCGTAGGATGAAATAGTTGGGTAATGCTTATGTGCTTTTTCGAAATATTTCTTCGCACTGAAATAATCAAAAATTTTAAGAGCTTCAAAACCTTTTTCAGGTAAACCCGCTCTTAAATTGAAAACAACAAATAGTGCCAGACAAATAAATAACCAGAATGTACGTTTGAATTTGTTATTCATCCTATACATATAGCTTAAGTAACACTGTTAAATTTATATTCAAATCAAAAATATAAAATCCAAACAAGTTTCAAAAATCAGATTTGGATTTTATCGATCCATTCACTTCCATTTTTGTTCTTCGGTAAATTCGAAAAAAGAAATCATAAGTCAAAAGCATTAAATGTCGAACCAGGAAAATGGGGTTCGACGATTCATGATACAACTCATAACCCAATGCTTTTGAATTTTTACCTGCAAGTTTATTAAATCGAAAATGTTTAAACTTAGTCCAGTTGCTAAATCTTCCCAATGGATTAAATGTATCATTTTTAGGTATGGGCTCCCAAGTCACCTTTTCAGAATTTCCTTTATAAGAAGAGGAGCCGATAACATGGAAATTTTGACTTTTTTCAAAATCAAATTTTGATTTATCCATTTTGAGGAAATCAAACAAGTTGGACATTACTTCCTCGTTCTTCGTATATAAATCCTCATACTTAATACAAATAACCCTACCGGAATCCATTATTTGCTTATCGTTAATAACATCAAGCACATTAGTAGCCCCAAGTTTCCATCCCCTTACGGAATCGGCAAATCTTTTATTGAAAGTCTTTATATAAGATTCAACAAGATCTTGTCCTCGGCGAACAATAATAATCATATAACCTTTGGAAAAAACTTCCAAAAATAGTTTTGCATTTTCAGGATGTGGTGTCTTTGTCACTAAATATTTTGCAGTCGTGTTGCCGGGATCAAGGTAACTGATCAATCCACTTTCCAATGCTTTTCTAAAAACCATCTTATCATTACCCCATTCCGGATTCCAGTGATAAGTAACACTTTGGTAATAATCTACAATTTTATCTGCGTGGTATAAAATAAAATCTTCACCGTAATGTTTTGCATAATCACAATCCGGATGTAAGGCCAGCAATTGATGTAAATAATTCGTGCCACTTCTTGGATTAATTCCAATAATGAAAATAGGAATTTTGGGCATGCTTAAATTAAATGATCCTTTCTAAAATTGAATATAAATGAATTGAGGTAAAATTCGGGAATAAATCTTGATTATCAAAATTGAATTGATCCATTCACTGGAAGTAGTAACAAACTTTTTCAAAGATATCACATAATTAATTGATTTTAAATCATCAATGAAGTTTAATAAGTATCAAAAACAAAGAAATAAAACAGCGCAACTAAACGACTCCTCTATTTTTTAAAGCAAAAATAACTGCAATCCTTAAAGTGATCTGCTGAAGGCGGAAAAGAATCAAACAAACCATAAACCGTTGATCCGCTTCCACTCATGGCAGCATAAACAGCACCTAACGACAATAAACGGGCTTTTATTTCCCTGATGACCGGGAAATTTCTAACAACTGTTTCTTCAAAATCATTCACAAGGCAATTCTGCCACTGTTGAATCGGTTTCAATAAACAATTTTTCAGATTGTGGTTATTTTTACCGGCAATTATACCGCTGAAAGCAGCAGCTGTTGAAACATGCACGTCAGGTTTAACAAGAACCATAAAATATTTTGAAAGATCCAAATCAAATTTACTCAAAATCTCTCCTCTACCTTCTGCAAAGGCGGGGAACTTATGTATAAAAAAAGAACAGTCACTTCCTAATTCAGCAGCCATAGATAGCAATTCTTCTGAACTCAGTTTGGAGCCTGTTAAGCAATTAAGTGATTTTAGAACCTCAGCAGCATTCGATGACCCTCCACCCAGGCCGGCCCCCATTGGTATAATTTTATGCAAATGAATAGATAGATCAAAGGGTATTTTATGATATTGATCAAAAATTTTACAAGCTTTTACACAAATTTTTTAAAGGATCGTTGTCGACTTTTAGTCCTGAAGAAGAAAAAATATCCTTTTTCCACTTGCCAAAGAGATTAAATGCTTCTCACCTATTAGCTGTCTTTGAAAATCGTCCTCACGGATTACAGTATTCTCATTCTCAGTTATTTCTAAAATATCGCATAAAGGAACCGGATAAAAAACTGTTTCAATATCATGATATCCATCGGCTCTTTTGCGAAGCACCTTGAGTCCAAGATTGATTTTAGCTATTGGAAAACTAATCATAATGCATTAAAATTCAGGCGAAAATAAGTATTTATATTCAGCAATTCGTACAAAAGTGAAGTGGAAGCAATTATCTTAATATATTTGTGATTCATTATATTTTACGATATGAACTATTTGGATTTTGAAAAACCGTTAGAGGAATTAAATGATCAGCTCGAAAAAGCCAAACAGATTGCCGAAAAAGGAAAGGTGGATGTAAAAAGTTTAATCGAAGAAATTGAAAAGAAAATTGAAGATACCAAAAAGCATGTTTATGGAGATCTTTCGCCCTGGCAAAAGGTTCAGCTTTCCCGTCATCCCGACCGGCCATATACCTTGGATTATATAAAAAACATCACTAATAATTCCTTTGTCGAAATTTTTGGTGACAGAAACGTCAAGGATGACAAGGCTATGATTGGTGGGTTTGGAATGGTTGATGGACAAACTATTATGTTTATTGGCCAGCAAAAAGGCAGCAATACCAAAATGCGTCAATTTCGAAATTTTGGCATGCCGAATCCAGAGGGCTATCGAAAAGCGCTGAGAATGATGAAGCTTGCTGAAAAATTTAATAAACCTATTGTTACTTTTATTGATACTCCCGGTGCTTTTCCCGGATTAGAAGCTGAAGAACGTGGTCAGGGTGAAGCCATCGCCAGAAACTTGTTTGAAATGTCTATTCTTAAGGTTCCTGTAATTTGTATAATTATTGGCGAAGGCGCTTCAGGAGGAGCATTAGGTATAGGTATTGGCGATAAAGTTTTAATGCTCGAAAACACCTGGTATTCTGTGATATCTCCCGAATCCTGCTCATCTATTCTGTGGAGAAATTGGGATAATAAGGAAAAAGCTGCTGATGCTTTAAAATTAACAGCAACAGATATGTTTGATTTGAAGTTGGTGGATGGCATTGTTAAAGAGCCTCTGGGTGGCGCCCATACCAATCCCGAAAAAATGTATCAAACTGTCAAATCAGAGATAAAAAAATCGTTGGTTAAACTCCTGGAATTAGAACCCTCCCAGAGAGTCGAAAAACGGATCGACAAATTTTGTGCGATGGGTGTTTATATAGAGGGTTGATTGCTAGTTTTTTAATCTGATAAACAAGTAAAGTACTACCACATTTTTTGTTGAAAACTATTTTATTGTTACCGGCGGCCCTGCCTGCCACGAATAAGTAATTTTGTAATATGATTGAGAATAAAGAAAGCCAAGGTGCATCTAAACGAAAATCTTTGGTTAAAAATATAGCATCCAATAGCTTATCCCATCAACTAGGAAAACTTCCTCCACAGGCTATCGATATTGAAGAAGCCGTTTTGGGAGCATTAATGCTGGAAAAGGATGCCTTATCAGCTGTAATTGATGTGCTTCGCCCTGAATGCTTTTATAAAGATGCACATCAGAAAATTTTTGCTGCCATTCATTATCTTTTTCATAAAGCCGAGCCCATTGACATTTTAACAGTAACACACGCACTTAAAAAAAGTGGCGAACTGGAAATTGTTGGTGGAGCCTATTACATTACTCAATTAACCAGTCGAATTGCATCCGCCGCTAATATCGAATATCATGCGCGGATTATTCTCCAAAAGCACATTCAAAGAGAATTGATTAGAATATCAGGCGAAACCATCAAAGATGCCTATGAGGATAACATGGATGTTTTGAACCTCCTCGACCGGGCCGAAAAAATCTTTTGAAATAGCTGAAGGAAATATCAGGAGAAACTTTGAGGATATGCAATCGCTTATTTCAAAAGCGATAAAAGAAATTGAAGTTGCCAGCAATCAAACTTCTGGCATCACCGGTGTTCCAAGTGGGTTTACTGAACTTGATCGTGTAACTGCTGGATGGCAAAAATCAGATCTTATTATTATTGCCGCCAGGCCGGGTATGGGAAAAACTGCATTTGTTCTGTCCATGGCTCGCAATGCAGCAGTGCAATTTAAAAAACCAATTGCTTTCTTCTCTCTGGAGATGTCTTCGGTACAATTAGTAAATCGTTTAATTTCCAGCGAAACTGAAATCACTTCTGAAAAAATCCGTAAAGGTCAGTTGGCAAATCACGAGTGGGAACAATTAAACGCTAAAATTAAACCTCTCACTGAAGCACCACTCTACATTGATGATACTCCTTCCCTATCTATTTTTGAATTAAGAGCAAAGTGCAGAAGATTGGTAGCCGAGAAAAAGTGGAAATGATAATTATCGATTACCTCCAGCTCATGGTTGCAGGCAACGATAATAAAAATGGTAATCGTGAACAAGAAATCAGTACCATTTCCCGTTCGTTGAAAGCAATTGCAAAAGAATTGGGAGTACCTATTATTGCCCTTTCGCAGTTGAGTCGTGCTGTTGAAACACGTGGAAGTACGAAGCGACCCCAACTATCCGATTTACGTGAATCTGGAGCTATTGAGCAAGATGCGGATATGGTAATGTTTATTTACCGCCCTGAATATTATGGGTTGAGTGAGGATGAAAATGCGCAATCAACACAAGGAATTGCTGAAGTTAACGTTGCTAAGAACAGAAACGGAGCCTTAAAAACCATTTCACTAAAATTCATCGGCCATCTTACCAAATTTACAGATCTCGACTCTTATGAATTTGCAGACGATTCGCTACCTGCAATTTCCCGAAATACCGATTCTGAAAGGGTGACTCGCAGGTCTCGTATTAACGATATGGAAGATGAGCCACCTTTCTAAAAATTGATGCTCAAAAAAATAAGTATTCTGTTGTTTTTGATTTGTGGGACTTTTTCAAGTTTTGCTTCCTACGTGCTCATTCCTATGGATGAAACTCAAAAAATCATCTTAAAGCCTATGGAATAGCTTACTGGGAACTATCGCGCCAGGGAGGTACTCTTGAATGGTTGCTGAATTATCAAGGTGGTAGTTTTCTTTTTTTATATTCCGGATCCCTGGAAAAAGAATGCAATATCAGAGGAGTTTCTTTTAAAGTTATTGCTGATGCGCAAGCTGCACAAATCCGCCAGGAAATTGCCGATCCGGAGGTAAACATGGAGATAGTGAAATTGGAAAAGGCTCCTAAAATGGCGGTTTATTCTCCAAAAAACAAGTTGCCCTGGGATGATGCTGTTACATTGGCACTCACCTATGCAGAAATTCCTTATGAGATAATTTATGATGAAGAAATAATTCAAGGTAAACTTCCGCTTTATGATTGGCTCCATTTACATCATGAAGATTTCACCGGACAGTATGGAAAATTTTATGCTATGTACCGAAGCGCTCCCTGGTATCAGGAGCAGGTGAGAAGCATGGAATCAATGGCTAAAAGTCTCGGTTTTAATAAAGTTTCACAACTCAAGCTTGCCGTTGCAAAAAAAATCCGTGACTTCACAGCAGGTGGAGGATTTCTGTTTACTATGTGTTCGGGTACCGATTCCTATGATATTGCTCTCGCTGCAGAAGGAATCGATATTTGTGAAGCTATGTTTGATGGTGATGGCACTACTCCTGACTACAATTCTAAACTTGACTACAGCAAAACTTTTGCTTTTCAAAATTTTAAGTTGAGCACCAACCCGATGGAATATGAGTTCTCAAACATTGATCGCAAACAATCCAATCGTTTACCACGCGATCAGGACTTCTTCACTCTCTTCGATTTCTCAGCAAAATGGGATGTCGTTCCAACCATGTTATGTCAAGATCATGAACAGGTTATTTTTGGTTTTATGGGACAGTCGACCGGCTTCAATAAAGAATTAATTAAGCCCGGTGTGCTCGTAATGGGTGAAAACAAAGCTGTTAATGAAGCTAAATATATTCATGGTGAATTTGGTAAAGGAACATGGACTTTTTATGGCGGCCACGATCCTGAGGATTATCAGCACATGGTAGGCGATCCTCCCACCGATCTCAACCTCCACCCCAACTCGCCGGGCTACCGATTAATTTTAAATAATGTGTTGTTTCCTGCAGCGAAAAAAAAGAAGCAGAAGACGTAAAACGGGAATATAGAATATAGAATCTATAATGTAGAACCTATAATGTAGAATCTATAATGTAGAATCTATAATGATGAATCTATAATGATGAATCTATAATGATGAATCTATAATGATGAATCTATAATGATGAAATTTCTACGAAATATAACTATAAAAAACAAAAACCGCTTATTCCAGCGGTTTTTGTTTTTTAATGAAGTAACACAATAGTTACATTAATCCAGCTTCTGAACTTTGTATGTGTGACGTGAATTTTCGGAATCTATATTCAAGAAATAGAAACCATTATTAAGAAATTTCAGGTCCAATTGTTCATTGACAAAATTATTTTCTGCTTTAATTTCTTTAGACAAAACGGTTTGGCCAATGGTATTTGTTAAATTAATTTTAACGGATTTTGCAAACTTTAATTCGCCCTGAATGCTAATTACGTCTTTAGTTGGGTTTGGTGATATGATAAAATTATTATAAACTTCATTTTCTTCAACACCTACCGAATTATACAAATCAGATCTCCACAAACCACGTCCAAATGTTGCTGCCCATAATTTATTATTGTTGTAAGAGATTTCAAGCTCATTAACTATAACATTAGGTAAACCATTATTATACTGAATCCAGTCGTTCATGTTATTATCACGATAAAACACACCCAGATCGGTGCCAATATAGAGTCCATCATTTGACCCATTCTGAAATACTATACAATTAACAGGGATATTTGGTAAAGAACCTGAAAAATTAACCCAATTGTTTCCACCATCATTAGTAGTGTACACTTTTTCACCCGACGTATATCCGCTGTTCGTTACCCAGACCTGCTGAGGGTTATTAGGCGAAACAGCTATGTATGTTATAGCATCAGTCGAAGTTGCGGCCAGATTCCAGGAATTTCCACCATTACTTGTTACAAAAAATTCATGAGCAGTTGCAGCATATAATGTTTGAGGATCAGAGGGTGCAATGGCGATGGCAATAAATTTTGAATTAGCTCCGGAAATATTTCCCATCTGACTCCATGATGAGCCACCATTAGTTGTGAAATAAATTTGAGATTTTCCCATAACAAGTGTATTAGGATCGGTTGGATGCATCACATATGGTGTTACCCATTCGCCACTCTCATCTGGCCCCTGAGCCTCCTGAATTCACAATGGTAGATTGAGTATTCCAGGCATCTGTTGTTTTAAAAATTACACTGATGAATAAGATCCATATTCAATATTGGAATTTGAAGGATTTATAATACATTCCATACCATCACCACCTGTTGCTTCATACCATGTTCCATTGTATAATTCCTTGGATCCATTATCCTGTAATCCACAAATTACATTATTGGGCGCTGAAGAGGTTGCGCCGATACGATAAATTTGAGAAATTCCTAAACCATTTGATTTGTCGGTCCATGTAGAACCACCGTTATTAGTAACATATAAACCACCATCGTTACATTCATAAACCAGGCTATTATTTAGAGGGTGAAATGCGATCAGATGTTTGTCGGCATGTACTTCAGGAACTGTATTCGTTTGAGAAACATTCCAAATATTATTTAGATAAAATGAATTTCCTGCATCAGTAGATCTCCACGTATTTACTCCTCCAATCCAAATCTCTGAATCATTGCTAGGATTTATCGCATAAGAAAGATCATAGTTTCCCTGCCCTCCACATCCGGATGCATTGAAGGAATTATGCAATAAATTATTACTGCAAGTACCAAAAAAATACTGACTAAATGATTGTCCACTGTTAGTGGAATACCACAACCCTCCCAGTCCTCCTTGCGCATTAGAACACAATGCATCAACCAAATCAGGCCAAGCGTCAGAAACGGCCAGGTTAATCCGATTATAATCAAAGAAAAAAGTAACTTGATTCCAGGAAACACCACCGTTATAAGATGCATAAATTTGAGCATTAGTAGATTGTGGAGTAAACGTAGTTCCATATATGGTATTAGGTCACCTGGTTTAAACTCAAGATCCATAAACCAACCGGATTGTTGATTGCTCCACGAAGATCCGCCATTTGTGGTTCGGTAAATACCGTCGGAAGTTGCAGCTATAAGTATATTATTGTTTGATGGATCTATCAATAATCTACGGATTAGTTTTTGTGAAGTAACACTCCAGTTCAATCCTGTGGTGTTCCAAGTATTTCCTCCATCTGTTGATTTTAAAATTCCAACACTTTTGGTATCACCATATCCATTCTGTAAACTAAAAGCAGCTTCACCATCACCTGTGGCGATATACATAATGTTTGGATTAGAGTTAGAAATTGCAATATCGCTGACACCTAAAACGGGTAAATAATCTGAATTAGTCGACCAGGATGTTCCGCCATTGGTTGATTTCCAAATTCCTCCTGCGGCGGTTCCAACCCAAATAGTATTTGCATTGGTAGGATGGAATGCCATACAATTAATTCTCCCTAAGCCTCTGTATCCGCCAATACTGCTTGACGGTCCGTAAAATGACCAATTGGCGGCGACTGAATTTCTCTCGTTAGTTGCATCCCCATGCTTATCATTATATTTCATCCATTCAGTCATCAGGATATCTGACGGTGGAAATACTCCAGCTGCTCCAACTCTTTGTTTCCAAAACCATTCCCATCTTCTGAATTGTTTGTAACCACTACCTTTTTCAGGAATTTTTCCCTCCCAATAATTATTGAAGGCAGATTGAATTTCAAAGAAGG
The DNA here is from genome assembly GCA_016722525.1 of Bacteroidota bacterium. Classification (GTDB taxonomy): domain Bacteria; phylum Bacteroidota; class Bacteroidia; order AKYH767-A; family OLB10; genus JADKJB01. Next base: position 150,573 of record JADKJB010000032.1, on the reverse strand, counting down.
TAGGATTTTCTGATTTAATGGAAGTGATCCATTCTTGAGCACTAATGCTATGGCTGAGCATTAGTATAAAAATTACCAGCGTAAACTTTGTGAAATTTTTCATTTTAATTCTATTTAAGTGATTAATTATTGTCGGTACAGAGTTGGAAGTTTTTTGATTTCTTTAACTATAAAATATTTTTGCTGTCCATTTACTTTAAATCCAATAAGTGCTTCGCCCTCATATTGCAGCGGAGGCAGTATTTTTTCAGCATTCACTCTTTGAAATTCAGAAACACGAACTGTAATAACTTCATTCTTGGTGTATTGAACAGGATCACTGGTTATTGCATTCTGGTTTTTCGATACAAAAACTTCAAATACATTATCTTTCATCCATACCTTTTCAAAAATCAACTTCTGATCGCTGATAATAAATATTTGGAACGAGTGTTCGATTCCACTCCCTCCTCCACGGATACCTGCCACCCAAGGTTCTGAAGTCGCATTTAACAGGTTAAAATAAGATGTTGTATCAGAAATAACTGGAGTAGGATTTGATTTGGAAACTGCATCATTTTTGACGTTGTGCTTATTGCTCATGCATGAAATAATAAACAAAAACATAGTAAAAAATCCAATTAATTTCATGATTTTCAATTATTTAAGCATGATCAGGGATATAAATTTGGGTTTCCAAATTTAAAATTAAAAAATAATATGAGGCAATCAACAATACTGGTGAATTTAATGCAATGAAGCCTGAAAAGATTTTGAATATCTGATATCTGACCTTAGAAAATAAAAAAAAACCGTAATATTTAGAAAATTGTAAAATTACTCTCTAATAAATTACATTTTTACTAGTATGCTACCCCTACCGGAATTAAACTGAATAAAATAAACACCCTGGCTCAAGTCGCTAACATCAAATTTTTTGATGGCATGTTCTGATTCAATTGTTCCTGAATAAAGATCCCGAACTTTTTGTCCATAGATGTTGTAGAGTTGAATGGTTACTTTTTGACTTTGTTCATTATTGAATTGAATGGTAAGTTCCTTGTTAACTGGGTTCGGAAAAATAGTGGGATGCGAATGGTTAGTGGTTAATTGCAATCCGGTTGGGAGAATGATATGAGTCACTGCCGTGTTAGTAATCACAGGCGAATTAAAATCAAAATAAATAGCCGCGAAGTTTTGAATGGAATCACCGACTGCAACTGTAGTTTTAGGTTTGATGCGATAGCGAACAAATCCATGACTTTGGGCTCGTTCGTGTTGCTATCGGGAAGTAAAATAGTATTCATCACAAACTCCAGGTTGCGTTCGTGGTACACAAACCGTACATCTGCATCGTGTGAAGTGGAAACAATATCGAGTGTGCTTAAATCAAGTCGGATGGTATCCAGTGGATTTAGAATTTTGACAGTAAAAGCAGTATCATTCCCGGTGTTTTGAAAGCGAATGATGTATTCCAAATCCGGAGGCGCCGGCATCTCATAATCATATAAGAAACTTCTATTCACCAAAATATCATTTGGATCAAGCGACCCCGTTGTAAAAACTTCCCAGTAACTCGAATTACATCCGGGATTGGCATCGTTGGCTATAGGTAGAATCAATGCTCCGGAGTTGATGAGTGTTCCTATAGGCAATCCTAAATTGACACTAACGGTGATGAATATTTGTCCGGATTGAAAGGGTGTTAACGTTCCCAAAACAAAAACAACTGAATCAGGTGTGACCATAGTTGGTGTTATGCTTGCCGAAACAAAACTTACATTGGTATCGGGATAGAAAACTATTGTTGGGATGAGAGTTGTAGTTCCTTGGTTGGAATAATTTAAACTATAACTAGCATTAAAACCAGATCTGAATGGACCTGTTGGAGTGATGGCTAAACATAAATCGTTGAAAATTGATGTTGGTTGAAATGCGAAATCGTTTAGAGAATCGATTTGGTTAATAGATGTGAAATAGCCTGTGTGAAGCAATGGAGTTGGGTTGAATAAATTAACAAATTCCGGGGTGATTTCAAAATTTCCGGAATCGAGTACTGATAAACTATAAAATCCGTTAGATTGCGAAAATGCGAAGCGGTTGGTGTTGCTTTCATTAATTTTTAGGTACGGAATTGCTGGGTCTGTGGGTTCTTGAGTTTGGTTGGAGTTTAAATCGGCGAAGGTTTTACCGTGGATTAGGTTGTAGTTTTCAGTGATTTTTACGATCCAATAATCAGAGCTACCAATAGAATTTTCCGTTTTATCGCCGGAAATGTTTGAATCGGACATTCCACCTAGTATAAATCCACCGTCTGTGGTTTGTTGCAAGGAATAAAGTCGATCAACTTCGTTCCCCCCAATGGTATTCTGCCATTGAATATCTCCCAGACTATCTGCTTTTATAATCCAATAATCATATCCTCCATTGCTGTTTTCTGTTTTATCACCCGAAATGTTTGAATGAGACCATCCGCCCAGAATGTATCCCCCATCAGTAGATTGGATCACACATTCTAAATAATCCCCTTCACTTCCTCCAATAGTATTTTGCCAGTAAAGTTCCCAGACTATCTGTTTTACGATCCAATAATCGGCGTCACCAATGCCATTCTCTGTTTTATCGCCCGAAATATTTGAATTGGAATATCCGCCCAAGATGTATCCCTCATCTGCGGTTTGTTGTATAGAAGTAAACTCATCATTACCACTCCCCCAATGGTGTTTTGCCACTCTATAGTTCCCAGGTTATCTGTTTTTACGATCCAATAATCTGAATTACCCATGCTGTTTTCTGTTTTATCACCCGAAATGTTTGAAACGGACCTTCCGCCCAGGATGTATCCACCGTCTTTGGTTTGTTGCAAGGAATAAAAACGATCATCTGAATTCCCCCCAATGGTATTCTGCCACTCTATAGTTCCCAAACTATCTGTTTTTACTATCCAATAATCATCTAGTCCATTACTGTTTTCTGTTTTATCACCCGGAAATGCTTGAATTGGACCATCCACCCAGGATGTATCCTCCATCCATTGTTTGTTGTATAGTATTTAGTTCGTCATCACTACTCCCCCCAATGGTATTCTGCCATTGTATATTTCCGATGCTATCTGTTTTTACTATCCAGTAATCCCAATCACCAATGCAGTTTTCTGTTTTATCACCCGAAATGTTTGATTGTGATATTCCGCCCAGAATGTACCCTCCATCTGTTGTGTGATGCAACGAAAAAAGATAATCCGTATCACTCCCCCAATGGTATTCTGCCACTCTAAAGTTCCCAAGCTATCGGTTTTTATGATCCAGAAATCTACTCCTCCATTGCTGTTTTCTGTTTTATCTCCCGAAATATTTGAACCAGACCATCCAGCCAGGATGTATCCTCCATCTGAAGTTTGCTGGATGGAACGCAGCTCTTCATAACCACTTCCCCCAATCGTATTCTGCCACTCAATTTCCTGAGCTGAGGCAATTGTCAACAGAAAGTTGACAGCGAGAAGTAGAAGTCCGTTTTTTAGCATGGTGTCAGGTATGAAATCTTCCAAATATTAAATTAAAAAAAGAGTGAAAGACAGGTGAAAGTACGATTTAAATCGATAAAATTTACATGATATAGTTAATCGGGGTTGTGTTTCGGACCTGTCAGGTAGAGGATGGGACCTGTCAGGTGGAGGGTGGGGACCTGTCAGGTGATAAGAAAAATTAATCCTTAAAGGTCCAATTAACTCCGAACTTTAATGTTCTGCCAGGAAGAGGATAATGCAACGCGCCATAGTAAGTACGGTCGCCGATGCCGGAGTTGAAATTTTCAATTTTTACAAATATAAAAGCAGTCTTTATTTTTAAATTTACAAATCCTCCCAGTCGGGGATAATTGCCAAACTTCTTTTCTTCCTGAATATAAAACACACCAACAGCAGGATTGTACCCATATCCATAGTACTCCGTAAAGTAATTTACATCAAGACCAATTTTTAAGCCCAGAGCATTTTTAAATAAATCTTTCTGAAAGTAAATGGATGAAAAAATTGCAGCTAACGGAATACTGACCACATTTTCGTTTCCGGAGTTATTTACTTCTAATTTGTTGTCCCACCCTAAACTTCGAAACCTAACAATTTTACCTATGGAAAGTGTGGAAACAGCCACAAAATCATTGTATGTTTGAGGCAGACAATCTTCACGGTAAAATAATTGATTCTTTGTGAAAGAGGATTGCAATAAAACATTTAGTTTTAGTCTGCTTAAATACACACCTGCATTCACTTCATACCGCTCGATGAGGAAAAAAATTATTTCTCCAACGAAAATGATTTGAAATGTAAAACTGATCTTTAATCAGCTGAGGAGATTTATAAACTGCAACACTCAATATGGCTTTATCATCAGATTTATTTAGTTTGTAATTGAGTTCGATGTTTCCCGGTAACAATCTTTGCAGTCGCCAGAAACATTTTTAATGAAAGAAAATTTGCTATCCAATTTATTAAAAGTTAATCCACCCAACAGCAAAATTGAAGTTGCATTGATGGTGGTATCTGTATCAGGTGAAATACGCGACATTTTGATTTTCAACACCGGCACCCAGACTGTAGGAAAATCCGGCACTATTTACACCGGACGAATACTCAATCTGAGCCGAATTATACAAATCATTATAAAATGAAGAATCGTTTGTAATAAGCGTGTCGTAGTAGGTGTTCTCGAAATAGCCGGTATCGGGATTTGAAGAAGTAAATAACACAGACTTTCTGCTCCACCAGGTTGATGTGGATAAAACAAAAGAATTGTCATTGAACCGCTTCATTGTGCTGTCACGTGGAGAGAATAAACGGGACAGGTTTAAATCCTGCTTCAGCACATAGTCACGGGTTCTGTTATTAACGGTAGCATTTATAAGGTTTACAGGTAGCGTTCGGGTGTCGAGATTGGAAGCATTTTCAAAAATCGTGTCCGTAGTAATACCTCCGTTTTCCTGATTTAATACTTTGTTGGAAGTGAAGCTTGAATAGATTCTGTAAAATGAAGAGGGTGCTTCGTAAGCCACATAAATATCGAAATTACGAATTGAATTAAGTTGTCGTGAAAAATCACCTTGCGACCCCAAAGCACCAAAGTCAAAACCTGCAATAAACCAGGGTTTAATTTTTTGTTCATGACTAATCACAATATGTTGTTCCTTTTTAGATCCAAGATGGTAACCGATATTAGTATACCGTTGAAATGGTCGGTCACCGATATTGTTCCTTAATGGGTGAAATAAATACGCTTCGAACTGATTAAATCCGTGATTGTAAAATTTAAGATCCATTGAATGCAATCCGGAAAAAATGGAAGCGGAACCCGGGTTCCCGGTTCTTGCAACATGAACTCTTTTTTGGAGACCGTTATCGTAGAATTGACTTAATATTAAAATGGAATCATTCGTGATTGTATTCAGGTCGGCTGTTTGACCAGGAAACAAGTAAAGAGGCTTCAGAAAGGCTCTGGGAGTCTTTAGTGAGTCTGTTTGAGAAAAGGCTAATTCATTTCCACATATCAAAAAATATGCGCAGAGAAGAAAGCATATGAGGCCATTTTTTTTCACTGCTGCGAATATCGGAAAAAAAGGCGATTGGCGGTCAATAGTTATTGGTAGAAAAAGTCATTGGTAATAGGTCATTAAAAAGAGTCATTCTACATTCTACATTCTACATTCTACATTCTACATTCTACATTCTACATTCTACATTCTACATTCTACATTCCACATTCTACATTCCCGTAAGATCACCTTGAGAACTAAAAAAAGTGATAAAAAAAAAGCCTCAAATCTTTCGATCTGAGGCTTTTTAAAATTTAGGGCAACGACATACTATCCCACAATTAAATGCAGTACCATCTGCGCAGTTGGGCTTAACTTCTCTGTTCGGAATGGGAAGAGGTGGACACCAACGCTATAATCACCATAAATGTGATAGTTGAACGAGTCAACAATAACATTATGACATTTAGAGAGAGAAAACAAATTGAACATCCCAGTATGAGAAAGCTAACGGGTAATTAGTAGTACTCGGCTTTGAGATTACTGCTGTTACAGCTATATCCGATCAACGTCGTAGTCTTCGACGACCCTTATAAAGAAGTCTCATCTTGAGGCAAGTTTCGTGCTTAGATGCTTTCAGCGCTTATCTTAACCGAACGTAGCTACCCTGCGGTGCCGCTGGCGCGATAACAGGTACACCAGCGGTTTGTCCGACACGGTCCTCTCGTACTAGAGTCAGGCCCTCTCAAATTTCTAACGCCCACAACAGATAGGGACCGAACTGTCTCACGACGTTCTGAACCCAGCTCGCGTGCCACTTTAATGAGCGAACAGCTCAACCCTTGGGACCTTCTCCAGCCCCAGGATGTGACGAGCCGACATCGAGGTGCCAAACCTCCCCGTCGATGTGAGCTCTTGGGGGAGATCAGCCTGTTATCCCCGGCGTACCTTTTATCCTTTGAGCGATGGCCCTTCCATGCGGAACCACCGGATCACTATACTCTACTTTCGTACCTGCTCGACTTGTAGGTCTCACAGTCAAGCACCCTTATGCTATTGCACTCTACGCACGGTTACCAAGCGTGCTGAGGGTACCTTTAGGAGCCTCCGTTACTCTTTTGGAGGCGACCACCCCAGTCAAACTACCCACCAAACAATGTTTCCCGACTAATGCCGGGATTAGACTCCAAATAATTGAAGGGTGGTATTTCAAGGTTGACTCCACGATGGCTAGCGCCACCGCTTCACAGTCTCCCACCTATCCTACACATCAATTATCCAAAGTCAATGTTAAGTTGTAGTGAAGGTGCACGGGGTCTTTCCGTCCCGTTGCGGGTAATCGGCATCTTCACCGATACTACAATTTCACCGAGCTCATGGCTGAGACAGTGTCCAGATCGTTACACCATTCGTGCAGGTCGGAACTTACCCGACAAGGAATTTCGCTACCTTAGGACCGTTATAGTTACGGCCGCCGTTTACTGGGGCTTCAATTCAATGCTTCGTCTTGCGACTGACATCTCCTCTTAACCTTCCAGCACCGGGCAGGTGTCAGGCCTTATACTTCATCTTTCGATTTTGCAAAGCCATGTGTTTTTGATAAACAGTCGCCTGGACCTTTTCACTGCGGCCCCCCTTGCGGAGGGCGCCCTTTATCCCGGAAGTTACAGGGCCAATTTGCCGAGTTCCTTAGCCATGATTCACTCGAGCACCTGAGGATACTCTCCTCGACTACCTGTGTCGGTTTGCGGTACGGGTGGCATGGATATAAGTTTAGAAGTTTTTCTTGGAAGTCTGATTAGGGTCATTATCCACTCATCCGAAGACTTGTGGTACTATCACCTTCGACAAGCTCCGCGGATTTTCCTGCGGTGCCTATATCTACGGGCTTTAACGTACTAATCCGTCAGTACGCAGACCTTTCACTACTCCGTCACTCCATCACTATCCATGTCAGTACAGGAATATCAACCTGTTGTCCATCGGCTTCGCCCTTCGGCTACACCTTAGGCCCCGACTGACCCTGATCCGATTAACGTTGATCAGGAAACCTTAGTCTTACGGTGGGCGGGTTTCTCACCCGCCTTATCGTTACTTATGCCTACATTTGCTTTTCTAACCGCTCCAGAGTACCTTACGATACGCCTTCAGTGCTGTTAGAATGCTCCCCTACCAGTCATACATTGCTGTATTAATCCATAGCTTCGGTATTACACTTGATGCCCGATTATTATCCACGCCCGATCGCTCGACTAGTGAGCTGTTACGCACTCTTTAAATGAATGGCTGCTTCCAAGCCAACATCCTAGCTGTCAAAGCAATTGGACCACGTTTAACCAACTTAGTGTATATTTAGGGACCTTAGCTGATGGTCTGGGTTCTTTCCCTCTCGGCACAGGACCTTAGCACCCTATGCCTCACTCCCGAGTATATGTCGTCAGCATTCGGAGTTTATCTGGGTTTGGTAGGCGGTGAAGCCCCCTAGCCCAATTAGTAGCTCTACCTCTGCGACACTCAACCTCGAGGCTGTTCCTAAAAACATTTCGGGGAGTACGAGCTATTTCCCAGTTTGATTAGCCTTTCACCCCTACCCTCAGTTCATCCGAGAGCTTTTCAACGCTCACCAGTTCGGACCTCCATTTCGTGTTACCGAAACTTCATCCTGACCAAGGGTAGATCACAAGGTTTCGCGTCTACTCCCTCTGACTATACGCCCTATTCAGACTCGCTTTCGCTTCGGCTGCATCCGTCATCGGATTTAACCTTGCCAGAGAGAAGTAACTCGTAGGCTCATTATGCAAAAGGCACGCCGTCACTCCGAAGAGCTCCGACCGCTTGTAAGCGCATGGTTTCAGGTTCTATTTCACTCCTCTGTTCGAGGTTCTTTTCACCTTTCCTTCACAGTACTGGTTCGCTATCGCTCTCTCAAGTGTATTTAGCCTTACCGGATGGTGCCGGCTGGTTCCCACAAGGCGTCTCCGACCTCGCGGTACTCAGGATACTGTTAGAATAATTAAGCATTACGTTTACGGGCCTATCACCCTCTATGGTACTTCTTTCCAAAAGCTTCAACTTCTGTTAATTATTCACGTTACAGTCCTACAACCCCGCTGTTGCCTTAACAACAACGGTTTGGGCTCTTCCCCGTTCGCTCGCCACTACTTGGGGAATCACTATTGTTTTCTTTTCCTCCGGGTACTTAGATGTTTCAGTTCTCCGGGTTAGCTCCCTATCGGGTTTACAGGCGTCACCTGTAAGAGTTATCTCATTCGGAAATCCTCGGATCAAAGGTTATTTGCACCTCCCCGAAGCTTATCGCAGCTTATCACGTCCTTCTTCGCCATTGAGAGGCAAGGCATCCACCATGCGCCCTTAATTACTTTCTTATCATTGCATTATTTGCAGTGATGTTCAATTTGTTTTCTCTCAATATGTCAAAGAACTTCATTTGTTGGGAACTCCTGTGCTTTAGTTATTCGATAACGACTAAAGTACAACCAACGAATTGGTGAATTAAATGGATTCGAACCACAACCGATAATCTGGCGCCCCCTTTAGGCTTTAACTCTTTGTTTTTCAAATAAAATGAAACCGTTGTTTCAAGTAATTGTTTAATGCGTAATGTGCAGGAATTTTATGATTCTTTTCAGGTAAACTCCCGATGTATTTGGTGGAGAATAACGGATTCGAACCGTTGACCCCCTGCGTGCAAGGCAGGTGCTCTAGCCAGCTGAGCTAATCCCCCAAGGATTTTAGTTTTTTAGATTTTTTGTGATTAGTTCATTGGTCTGAACTAACGAACTAACGAACTATAAAACTAACGAACTAACGAACTGCTTGTGTAGTCCCGAGCAGATTTGAACTGCTGACCCCTACATTATCAGTGTAGTGCTCTAACCAAGCTGAGCTACGGGACTATAAGGTTGGAGAGGCAGTTTGGGATTCCCGAGGGAAACATAAACAATTTGACCAAACCTACTCGTGCATCAGTTGTTGAGCCACTGTATAACTCTCGTTATGGGTTCCGGCATCATGTAGTGAAGAAAGGAGGAAATAATAAGCCTGAGTAGAAAACGCTCTAGAAAGGAGGTATTCCAGCCACACCTTCCGGTACGGCTACCTTGTTACGACTTAGCCCCAGTCATCGATTTTACCCTAGGCGACTCCTTGCGGTGATCGACTTCAGGTACCCCCGACTTCCATGGCTTGACGGGCGGTGTGTACAAGGCCCGGGAACGTATTCACCGGAACATTGCTGATTTCCGATTACTAGCGAATCCAGCTTCATGAGGTCGAGTTGCAGACCTCAATCCGAACTGAGATAGACTTTTGGGATTAGCTCCATGTTACCATGTGGCAACCTGCTGTATCTACCATTGTAGCACGTGTGTAGCCCTGGACGTAAGGGCCGTGATGACTTGACGTCATCCCCACCTTCCTCACCGCTTGCGCGGGCAGTCTCATTAGAGTCCCCAGCATGACCTGATGGCAACTAATGATAGGGGTTGCGCTCGTTACGGGACTTAACCCAACACCTCACGGCACGAGCTGACGACAGCCATGCAGCACCTAGTTTCGTGTCCTTGCGGAAAGATTCCTTTCAGAACCGGTCACTAACTTTCAAGCCCAGGTAAGGTTCCTCGCGTATCATCGAATTAAACCACATGCTCCTCCGCTTGTGCGGGCCCCCGTCAATTCCTTTGAGTTTCAACCTTGCGGTCGTACTCCCCAGGTGGATCACTTAATGGTTTCCCTTAGTCGCTGACTGTGTATCGCCAACAGCGAGTGATCATCGTTTACGGCGTGGACTACCAGGGTATCTAATCCTGTTTGCTCCCCACGCTTTCGTGCCTCAGCGTCAGTTATGGCTTAGTGAGCTGCCTTCGCAATTGGTGTTCTGTGTCATATCTAAGCATTTCACCGCTACATGACACATTCCGCCCACCTCAACCATACTCAAGACTAGCAGTATCAATGGCAGTTCCGCCGTTGAGCGACGGGCTTTCACCACTGACTTACTAATCCGCCTACGCACCCTTTAAACCCAATAAATCCGGATAACGCTCGGGTCCTTCGTATTACCGCGGCTGCTGGCACGAAGTTAGCCGACCCTTATTCTTACAGTACCATCAACCCCCGACGCATCGGGGGGTTTTTTCCCGTATAAAAGAAGTTTACGACCCATAGGGCCTTCATCCTTCACGCGGCATGGCTGGATCAGGCTTGCGCCCATTGTCCAATATTCCTTACTGCTGCCTCCCGTAGGAGTCTGGTCCGTGTCTCAGTACCAGTGTGGGGGATCATCCTCTCAGACCCCCTACCGATCGGAGCCTTGGTGAGCCATTACCTCACCAACTAGCTAATCGGACGCATGCCCATCTATAACCCCCTGAGGTTTAAGTATAAAGTGATGCCACTTCATAATATTATGCGGTATTAATCTCCCTTTCGGGAGGCTATCCCCCAGTTATAGGTAGGTTGCATACGTGTTACGCACCCGTGCGCTACTCTCATAATCGTATTGCTACAATTAATCCCGTTCAACTTGCATGTATTAGGCCTGCCGCTAGCGTTAATCCTGAGCCAGGATCAAACTCTCCATTGTAAAGTTTATTTAAATTGCTCTAGGTTTTCTTCTTTGATTCATCTACCCCTTAAGGTAATGAACCTGGCTTATTATTTCCTGCAATCCTTCAAAGAACGTTTATTATATATTTAACCCCTTGCGGAAGTTTATAATATCCTTTTAATCGGGGTGCAAAGGTACTAACTATTTTATCCTTTGCAAACTTTTTTAAAATATTTTATTTCTTAGTTTAAACAACGATTTGTTTAAATCCCTATGTGTTAATTGGGGAGTGCAAATGTATAACGACTTTTGAACTAACAAGGGTTTTAGTTAAAAAAATTTGTTGGAGTTATTAACATTGATCTATATAATTGATATACAGATGAATAATTAATAAAATACTAGGGATTTGTGGTTGAAACTTGTAGTATTTTCCCGTTAAAATAGCGCCACCCATGTTTTGAAAACTCATTTATGTAGTTCGAAATCTCTTCAGAACTCATTTTTGCGGTGTATCCAGGAAAGGCTTTTGTCAACATTTCTGTTTGAACAGCGCCCAACGCTAAACAATTTGCTGAAATGTTTCGACCCTGAAATTCTTCTGCCAAGCACTCAGTTAATATAGTTAGTGCTCCTTTACTGCTGCTGTACGCCGATAATCCCGGAAATTTTGAGGTTCCTCCTATCCCTCCAATACTGCCTATTGTTACGATGTGCGTATGGATCTCCCCTCCCATCAAACCCAAAAGAGCCCGGGTTAATAAAGCAACACCTATCACATTTGTCTGGTATACCTCTTCCCAATCGGATGCGTTTAATTCCTCAAATGGCTTGTTTACTAAAGAACCGGCATTATGAATGAGGATATCAATATGACCTATTTCATTTTCCTTTAAGAGTGTCAGTAGATTTGCATAATTGTATTGCCTCAAATCGAGCGAGACCCCAATTATCTTTCCCGGCTCAGCGCCCGAAGCTAATTGAACCAGCTTTTCATGATTTCTTGATATGGCAATTATTGTGTTGTTTTTGTCCTTTGCAAAAAGCTTTTTGCTGTGCTATATCCTATTCCTGATGATGCACCTGTGATAATAATATTCATGGAATTATTGTTTTATGAAGTTAAGGAAACAGGCAATTGTATGCTTTATGACACTTTGGTCCTTATTAGTGAGACAACAATTTGATTGAACAAACTAAAGCGTAAAACTAAAACTTATCTTTGCAGAAGTATATATAAAAACTCATGAAAATGAAATCGCTTCGCAGTATTACTCAGATTGCACTTACTTTGTTATTTTCTATCTCAGTTTCTTTCGCACAGGAAAACCTAACAAAGTACCTTTTTAAAGATAAATTGTTCTTTGGAGGTAATCTTGGATTACAATTCGGAAACCTCACTTATGTGGATGTTTCTCCTTTGATAGGGTATAAAATCACCGAAAAGTTACATGCAGGGATCGGTGCTACTTATATTTATTATCGTTATAAAGACTCTTTTGGTAATTATGAAACTTCCATATATGGTGGAAGAGTTTTTGGACGCTACTACCCTATTGACAATTTATTCGCACATGTGGAATATGAAATATTAAATTTGGATGTACCGGCATCGGTTCCAGGTTCCAATTATGACGTTTTGGTTCGAGACAATATCAGCAGCGTGCTGGTAGGGGGAGGATATGTTCAACCTATTGGCACCAATGCCTCTCTCATGTTAATGGTCCTTTTTAATCTCACAGAAGAGCAATATTCGCCTTATCAAAATCCAATATTCAGAATTGGAATCAATGCAGGCTTTTGAAAAATTTGTATGTGTTTTTGGGCTTAGTTTTAAATAATTAAAAATCAGGCTTTTCCGCAATTCTCATATGTCTTAAAATCCAAGCTTGTTTTTTCTGAATATATCTGGAAGGCTTGGCAGGAGACCATCTGATTGGATTGGGTAAACAGGCTGCAATATAAGCTGCCTGTGAGTTATTTAATTTTGATGCCGGTTTTCGAAAGTACTCCTGGGCTGCAGCTTCGGCGCCATAAATCCCATCACCCATTTCAATAACATTTAAATATACCTCTATGATCCGCTCTTTACTCCACAGGACTTCGATAAGGAAAGTGAAATAAACCTCAAAACCTTTACGGATATAGGAACGTTGTGGCCAAAGAAAAACATTTTTGGCTGTTTGTTGGCTGATGGTGCTGGCACCTTTTACTTTCTTCCTTTATGGCGCTCATTATACTTTTGAGCCTTTTCAATTGCTTCCATATCAAAACCAAAATGGTCCTCAAATTTCTGATCTTCAGATGTTATGACAGCCAAAGGCATGGAAGGAGACATTTCCGACAATGAAACCCAGTCTTTATACAATCTTACTTCACGCTTTTCATCAAAGGCCTGATCGAAGAGTCGTATTACCATTAACGGTGTTAATGGAGGAGGAACAAAACGGTATAAGATAGCAACACCTATGGTGGAAATGAAAAACCATAAAATTATCTTTAATCCAATTCTAATGATTTTTTTCATTCTACATTAAGTCACTGCAAAGTGCTAACTGTTAAAATTTTAATGCAGTGTCGCTAGTGGAATGTTTAGATTTTTTGGACCTGCTTTTTTGGGTAATAGAAGTTCCAATTGCTACATAAAACATTTGACTTTTAGTAGGTCTGAAATCATACTTTACGCCATATAGTTTGACATCCTGTTTATCAGTAACTAAAAAATCATTGAGATAATATTTGAATCTGATATAACCACCTCGTCCTGAATTAATATCAAGGAAAACGGAGGGATTAAATAAATTGACTTTATTAGAAAACCAGTCGCTTTTTTTTAAATTTTTCATCATCATAAAAAACCTTTTGCTTGTAGTGAAAAAACAATTCACCTTCAGCTCCAGCTGCAACATAAAAACCTCCCGGCAGATTTCCTAACTTAAAAGCAATTGGAATTCCTAATGAATAAACCCTTTGCTTCAAAGTAATAGAATCATTCAATTTGTTAATGAAACCTACGTTTCTGATTCCAATTCCGGTATACATTCCAAAATTGTTTCCAAAATCAAAGTGTAATTGCTCCTGAAAATGAAAGAATGCAGAAAACCTGAGCACAGCGCTTACATCCATATTCTGATTTCCGGCTCCAAGTGCTTCAACATTACCCAGAGAAAAAATCAATTCAGATGCTGATTTCCAATAGGGTTTAATTCCAGAGGAGTCTTGAGCACCACTAATTTTAAAGAATAGAATTGCAATTAAAATTAAGATTGATTTTTTCATATATTTTTTAGTTAATCATTTTAGAAGAAATTGCGGTTTCATAAAGTAACTTAAAATCATCTACTTGCCCGAAGGATACGCCATCGATAGTAATTAAATCACCAATTGTTTCTCCCAGATTGGTAAATTCAACTTCAGTGGTAGCCAATACTTCAATAAATCCATCAAGTTGTTCGGCATTCACGGTAACAATAACCCTACCCTGAGCTTCACCAAAAAAAGGAAAGCATCTTTTCTGATTTCCGGATCGCATTCAATATTGAAGCCTCTATTTCCGGCCATTGCAGATTCGAGCAGTGTAATAAACAATCCACCATCAGAAACATCGTGAGCACAATTAATAAGATTTTTATCAATCAGCATTCGCACTAAATCCTGAACTGCAAATTCCTCATCTAAATCAAAATAAGGAGCCGGTGTGTTTTTTACTTTGTGAAAACTGTATAAATACTCTGAAGAAGAAATATCATTTTCGGACTTGCCTAACAAGAAGATAGAGTCACCATTTTCTTTAAAATTCAGAGTCATCAATTTTTTCTTATCATGCAAAATGCCAATCATTCCAATAGTTGGAGTTGGGTAAACCGGAACCTCTTCATTATTAATTACCGATTGATTGTAAAAACTCACATTTCCGCCTGTTACAGGGGTATTGAATCGTGTACAAGCCTCACTCATACCTTTTATTGCATTCACAAACTGCCAATAAACCTCGGGATTATAAGGGTTTCCGAAATTAAGGCAATTGGTTACAGCACATGGAACCGCACCGGTACATGAAATATTTCTGGCAGCTTCAGCAACAGCGATTGCACAACCTGTAAAGGGATCAGCATTCACATATCTGGGGTTACAATCAACAGTCATTGCAAGTCCTTTTTGAGTACCTCTTACATCAACAACTGCAGCATCGGCAGGTTTATTAGTAGTCATGTTGATGGTACCTACCATGGAGTCATACTGATTATAGATCCACTTTTTGAAGCAATATTCGGATGTGCTGCAAGTAACTGAGCTACAGCGATTAAATCTGTTGGGACCGGAATATTTTGCTATGGAAAATTTCTTAACATCAGCGATATAGGCAGGTTCACGAAAATCTCTCTTATAAACAGGAGCTCCGCCACCTAATACCAGGGTTTCAGCAGGAACATCCGCAATCAATTCACCATTCATCAGAAAATGCAAACGATCGCCTTCTATTACTTCACCAATTTGAGTACAATTCAGATCCCATTTGTCAAAAACTGCCTGCACTTTATCTTCAAATCCTTTTGAACTACCACCAGCATTCTTTCCTGAGATTCTGAGAGTAATATTTCCCAACCCTCCATATTACTTTGACGTGTTGGAACTTTATCCAGGTGAATAATCATTCCATGTTCACCTTTAGCTGACATTTCAGAGGTAGAACAAATAATTCCTGCTGCTCCCATATCCTGCATTCCAATCACGGCTCCTGTTGCAATCACTTCCAAAGTTGCTTCAAGAAGCAATTTCTCCTGAAAGGGATCACCTACCTGAACTGCGGGTAAATCCTCGTGAGAGGCATCATGTAAATCACCGGAGGCAAAAGTAGCTCCATGAATACCATCTTTACCTGTGGCCGAACCTACAATAAAAACAGGATTTCCTGCTCCGTATGAGGTTGCTTTCACTGTTTTCCCAATTTCTACAATACCCACAGACATTGCATTGACGAGAATATTAACATTGTAGCAATCGTCAAAAAACACTTCGCCACCAACGGTAGGCACTCCAAAAGCATTGCCATAGTCTCCAATTCCTTTAACGACTCCTTTTAAAAGCCATTTAGTTTTTTCAGCATCTAAATTGCCAAATCTCAAAGAATTTAACTGGGCTATTGGCCTGGCACCCATTGTAAATATATCTCTGTTGATACCACCAACACCGGTAGCTGCACCCTGATAAGGTTCGATAGCGGAAGGGTGATTGTGGGATTCAATTTTGAAAGCACAAGCTAAACCATTACCAATATCAACAAGTCCTGCATTTTCCTCACCCGCTTTTGCCAGCATATGAGGGCCTTCTTTAGGCAATGTTTTCAGCCATGTGATTGAATTTTTATAAGAACAATGTTCTGACCACATTACGGAATAAATACTCAATTCGGTAAAATTCGGATTTCTGCCCAAAATCTTTTGGATCTTTTCAAACTCCTCAGCTAAAAGTCCTAATTTTTTAGCAGTTTCCATAGTAACAGCAACTGCTTGTGCCGTTTGGCTCATTGTATTCAAGATTATTTTCTGTTATTTGCAGGCAAAAGTAAACATAAAAACTGCAAAAATTCCAGACAAAGGAAATTCAAAACTGTAATTTAATTTTTGTAAAGAAAAAAGTGGAACTAATTTTATCATTTGCCTATGTTGCTTTATTTGTTTTCCTGATCGGAAAACTGAAGTTTTACCATATTGATGGCATAACAACACGCACTCTTCAAGCTGGTTATATTATTAAATTAATTGCCGGTGTAGGAGTTGGTTTATTATATACCTATTATTATACAGACCGCCTTACAGCAGATACTTTTAAGTTTTTTGATGACAGTAAGATTCTATTCGATACTATTTACTCCAAACCATTCGATTTCTTAAGAATGCTAACCGGTTTAAATGCGGGCGCCACAGAATTACAACCCTATTATGATAAAATGACCAACTGGTATGATACCTTCTCGCCTTACAACGACAATCGCACCATGATTCGGTTAAATGCCTTTTTACGATTCTTTTCGTTGGGGCATTATTACGTTCATGTAGTATTTGTTTGTTTTTGTCATTCACTGGAATAATTGCAATAGTTAAAGTTTTTAAAAGAGAATATCCGGACTTGACTTTAGAAATTTTTCTAGCTTTCATTTTACTTCCATCTGTACTTTTTTGGGGATCCGGATTACTGAAAGATGCTTTAGTATTTTTTGCGTTAGGATTCAGCATGTATTACTTTGATTTCATCATGAACGAAAACAGGCATAAAGTGCAGCGCTTTTTTTCCTGTTAGGCGCTCTATTTTGTTGATAGTTTCTAAATTTCATGTATTTGTGCTTATTATTCCACTGTTTTTGCCTGGTTTATGTCCATGAAATTTAAAATCTCCCCATTCATATCCTTTGTAACCAGTCATATTTTATTTTTATGTTTATTGTTTATTCTGCCTGCTATTTCCCAAAACTATGATTTAGCAGCTATATTGGCACACAAGCAAGCTGCTTTTTACAACTTGATTGCTGAAACAGGTGCCAGATCCGCCATCAAAATTCCCATACTTGAACCTTCAATAATTAGCATCATTAAAAACGCCCCGCAAGGGTTTCTTACATGCTTCACGCGACCTTTCCTAACTGACACCGGTTCATTCTTAATTACAATTTCAGCACTGGAGAATATTTTTGTTATTATTTTGGGATTATACGCCATTTATACATCAAAAATCATTGTTATTAAAAGAAATATTTTACCCTATTTTTGTCTGTTTTACACGATAACATTCTTTACATTAATAGGTCTCGTTACACCAGTTATGGGAGCCATTGTAAGATACAAAGCCCAGGCATTACCGTTTCTTTTAATTTTTTTTATTATCTTGATGCAAGCTCCTTTGAAATCAGTCATTCAAAAACTTAAAATAAAAAACATCTCTTAATCAATGGAAACACTACTTGCCATTGGCTACACTGCCTTCTTCAGTTTCATTATTATGAAATGGAAATGGTTTATGGATGAAAAAATAAATGCCATTTATTTCATTTCACTTTTTGCAGTGAAAGTATTGATAGGGATACTGGCAAGTGAACTCTATTTATACAAATATGATGGCGGAGACTCCTATCATTTTTTTCTTTTTTCCAAAACGATTACACAAAGTTTTGTAAAAAGTCCGATTGACTTTATCACCATGGTTACCGGTGTTGGTAACGATGAAGCATTCATGAAAGTTCATGGCAAGATTCTGGGTTGGAACAATAATGATATTGTATACAATGATAATCGAACAATTTTACGATTAAATGGATTGATAGGATTATTCAGCATGGGCTATTATTATGTGCATATAGTTTTCTTTTCATTTCTTTCCATGCTTGGACTTACTGGAATATATAAAGCAGCAAGATTACTCACCGACAGGAACCCTATTTACTTCTAACTGCAATTTTTCTTGCTCCAGGAGTGCTATTTTGGCTCTCAATGGCATCCAAAGAGAGTATTTTGATTTTCGCTATGGGCATGTTTTTTACCATTGCATAAGGCTTTTAACAATCAGCCGATCGTTAGGCAACATGATTGGCATGTTTGCTGCAGGGTTTTTCTTCATTCACATTAAGGCCTACATGCTTATACTGATCACACCATGTTTGCTTGCATTTACCTGGGTATCGGTTTCGGGACAAAAGTTTTCTTTTATGAAATATTTTTTTGTTTACCTGATGTGTATGATTCTGATTTTTAATGCTAAATATTTTTTGAATGGATTCGACCCGGTGGATGTACTGGTAATGAAAAGAGTAAACTTTGAAGCTTTTGCCGATGCCTTTCCGAATGAAATGAATAGTTACATCAGTTTGCCTGATTTCGATTCTTCCTGGGGAAGTATATTAACGGCATCACCAGTGGCTGCTTTTGATGTATTAACCAGACCCTATGTTTGGGAAGCATCCAGCATATTTATACTATTAGCAGCAATAGAAAACATATTATTATTATTAGTTCTTGTAGCGGGATTAAAATTTGTGAATTGGCAGCTAATGGTTAAAAATAAAAACCTGTTATTATTTTGTATGTTTTTTGTATTCAGTACACTTATTTTGATTGGATTAACAACCCCAATCATGGGAGCTATGGTAAGGTACAAAGTACCGGTTTTACCTTTTCTGTGTCTGATTCCGGTATTAATTTCCGGAAAACGCACAAAGCAAAATAGTATCAATGATTAAAACAGTTCCACTTCCAATATATTTACTATTTATTGATTACGATTGCAGATATACCTTCCACGCTGATAAAAGAATTTCAAAAGATTAAATCGATTTCAAATAGTAAACTTTAATTACTTATTTTTGATAACTATAGCCTTTCAACTTCCAAAATATGAATTTATTCCGCAAAAAACATGTTCACGATATTCTTGAACAACTTAAAAAAGATGATGAGAATGTTCAGGGGGGCTTAAAAAAGCATCTTGGCGTAAGGGATTTGACGGCTTTTGGAATTGCTGCTATTATCGGAGCTGGAATATTCAGCACTATTGGTAAGGCCAGTGCCGATGGTGGTCCTGCTGTAATTTTGCTGTTTACTTTTACAGCAATTGCTTGTGGTTTTGCGGCTTTCTGCTATGCTGAATTTGCTAGTATGGTTCCTGTTTCAGGTTCCGCATACACGTATTCGTATGTTGCTTTTGGTGAATTATTTGCCTGGATCATTGGTTGGGCACTTATAATGGAATATGCAATTGGAAATATAGTTGTCGCTATTTCCTGGTCCGGGTATTTCGCTTCGTTATTGGAACACCTACAACTACCTTCTCTTGGATTTCCTCAAGGGATACACCTTCCTGCCTGGAGTGGTATCGATTATTTTTCTGCCAAAAGAGCTATGGAGGCCATACAGGTTGCAAATCCTGATCCCGCCCTACTCAATAGTGAAGCTTATCAGGCTTGGATTACTGCGCCTGTTATTGCCGGAATTAAAATTATTTTAGATATTCCAGCATTAGCAATAAATATTTTCATCACCTGGCTGGTATATAGAGGAATGAAAGAGTCCAGAAATGCCAGTAATATCATGGTGGCTATCAAACTTATTGTTGTCATTATGGTCATTTTTCTGGGAGCATCGTATGTTAATCCGGGAAACTGGACTCCCTTTATGCCTGAAGGGTTGGGTGGAATGCTTGCAGGGGTATCAGCTGTTTTCTTTGCGTACATCGGCTTTGATGCTATTTCAACGACTGCTGAAGAATGTCACAATCCACAGCGTGATTTACCCAGAGGAATGATGTATGCAATTATCATTTGTACCGTTTTATATATTTTAATTGCTTTAGTATTGACCGGAATGGTGAACTACAAAGAACTTGCAGTTGATGATCCTTTAGCATTTGTGTTTAGTCAACTTGGATTGGATTGGATAAGCGGAATAATTTCAGTGAGTGCAGTTGTTGCCATGGCAAGTGTATTACTGGTATTTCAACTTGGACAACCTAGAATATGGATGAGTATGAGTCGTGATGGCTTACTTCCAAAAGCATTTTCTAAAGTGCATCCTAAATACGGTACACCGTCATTCGCCACTATCATCACTGGATTACTGGTTGGGTTGCCTATCTTTTTCATTGATATGAATACTGTCGTTGATTTGTGTTCAATTGGAACCTTATTTGCTTTTATTCTAGTTTGCGGAGGAGTATTAATGCTCCAAAATAAAACTGGTATTCATAGAAAATTCAGAGTTCCATATTTAAGTGGTCAATGGATTGTACCATTTCTATACCTCGCAATTCTTGTATACGTTAGTTTAAATCAAAGAGAATGGCTTCATGATCATGTGAACCCATTTCAAAGTGTAGATTCTATTCCAATGTTTATATTTTTCATAGTATTTGCTGTGATGGCCTTTTTTTAGTTTCACCAAGAAATTGTCAATTATTCCGGTAATGGGAATTGTCACCTGTTTGTATTTAATGGCACAAATTCATGTAAAAAACTGGTTAGGTTTTACCATATGGCTGGTAGCAGGACTTATTATATATTTTTCATTCAGCTACAAAAACAGTAAATTAAATTCTCAATTAAAATAAAATTAAAATATGCCCGTAGCATTTATAACAGGAGCCACTTCAGGATTCGGAAAGGCAATTGCCATCAGTTTCGCAGCACATGGGTGGGATGTAATAATTAATGGAAGAAGAAAAGAACGTCTTGAGACATTAGAGAAAGAGATAAGTACAACATTTGAAACTAAAGTATTCACTTTGCCTTTTGATGTTAGAAAAAATGATGATGTGCAGAGGTCAATTAGCAGCTTACCACATGATTGGAAAAAAATTGATGTTCTTGTTAACAATGCCGGCCTTGCTTCCGGGTTGAGTCCAATTCATAAAGGAGATATACTTGATTGGGAAATTATGATTGACACCAACGTTAAAGGATTGCTGTATGTATCAAAAGCAATAATGCCCGGAATGGTAGAAAGAAAAAAAGGCCATATCATTAATATTGGTTCCATTGCCGGAAAAGAAGCGTATGCAAAAGGAAATGTGTATTGTGCAACCAAGCATGCCGTAGATGCATTGTCAAAATCAATGCGAATTGATTTGCTTCCATATGGAATAAAAGTTACTGCAATAAATCCGGGTGCTGCAGAAACCGAGTTTTCAATAGTACGATTTAAAGGTGATAATGAAAAAGCTGCTCAGGTATATAAAGGTTATGAACCGTTGAAGCCGGAAGATATTGCTGATGTGGTATTCTTCGCTGCCAGCAGGCCCGATCATGTTGTATTAAATGATATCATTATTACACCGTTAGCTCAGGCCAATACCTCAAATTTCATCAAAAAAAACACTTAATTTAATCATTGCCCAAAAACATTTATGCTTACAAAAATATTCAAAAGAAATTTTATTTGGTTAGGAATAGCATACAGTTTTGCAACAACACTACTATCCGGTTGTAAAACTGATTCTTTACATGCAGATCAAATATTTTATAACGGTCAAGTATATACTGTAGATGCCAACTTTTCTAAAGCCACTGCCTTCGCTGTCAAAAACGGTATTATTGTAGCTGTTGGCTCTGATGAGGAAATAAAATCGTACCTATCGGATGAAAAAACAGATTTAAAAGGCAAATTTGTGTATCCGGGATTTCAAGATGCACATTGTCATTTCTATGGCTATGGCTGTGATCTAAAAAAAATATGGCTGATTGGAACCCAATCCTTTGAAGGGGTTTTAGATTCCCTGGTAAAACATCAGGATCAAAAAATTGGAGGTTGGCTATTTGGAAGGGGGTTGGGACCAGAACGATTGGCCCGACAAAAAGTATCCGGATAAACCAAACTAGATCTGCTCTTTCCGGATGTTCCTGTATTTCTTTTACGAATAGATGGGCATGCTGCATTGGCAAATCAAGTTGCTTTGGATCAAGCAGGAATCACTAGAACAACTAACGTAGAAGGCGGGTTAATTGAAAAAAATGAGGGTAGACTTACAGGAATCCTTTTAGACGGGGCTGTTGATTTGGTTTACCGTATAGTTCCACAATTTTCTCAAAGTGAAAAAACCAGTGCCTTATTAAATGCTCAGGTCAATTGTTTTGCAGTTGGACTAACTTCAATAACTGATGCCGGAATAGAAAATGCAGGATTAAAATTAAATGTAATTAACCTAATAGATTCGTTGCAGAATAAAGACACACTTAAAATGCGAATTAATGCAATGGCGGCTATTGAAGAATCAGATTATTACACAACCAAAGGGAAGATAAAAAAAGCTGCTCTAAGTGTTCATAGTTTTAAATTGTATGCTGACGGAGCTTTAGGTTCACGTGGAGCATGTATGCTGGAACCGTATAGTGATCAACCCAATCACTATGGATTTCTGATACATCCACCCTCCTATCTAGATAGCGTAGCCAGAAAAATTTCCTCCATGGGATTTCAATTGAATACCCATTGTATTGGTGATTCATCACACCGACTGATGTTGCAAATATATGAGAAGTACATTTCAAAAACGAGCAATCACAGATGGAGAATAGAGCATGCACAAGTAATTAATCCTATTGATTTGGACTATTACAAACGTAATCAGATTATTCCCAGTGTTCAACCTGTTCATGCTACTTCTGATATGTATTGGGCTGAAGATAGGATTGGATCGGTGCGAATAAAAGGTGCATATGCTTACAAAGATCTTTTGAAACAGAACGGATATATAGTTGCCGGCAGTGATTTTCCGGTTGAAAGCATAAATCCTCTTTATGGATTTTATGCAGCAGTTTCCAGAAAAGACCAAAAGAATTTCCCAGAGAATGGTTTTCAAAAAGAAAATGCCTTATCACGTGAAGAGGCGCTTAAAGCAATGACGATTTGGAGTGCTTATGGTGCTTTCGCAGAAGAAGAAACCGGCAGTATTGAAAAGGGCAAATACGCCGATTTTGTAATTCTTAACGAGGATCTCATGACCATGCCTGAAGAAAAAATATGGCAAGTGAAGGTGGGATCCACTTTTATAAATGGAAAAAAAGTATTCGAAAACAGGGAGGATTAGATGTTAAGATTTACTGTTTTATTTTTGCTTTAATAAGATCCAGCAGAATAAAAACAGTGAACTGATTACCCGACCTATCAATTTACCATCCGATGTTCAGCACAAGTATTTATTTACGCTGTCTGTTTATTTCATAAAGCAGAATTCCGGCTGCAACAGAAACATTGAGTGATGCGGTCTTTCCAACTGTAGGAATTTTCAAAAGAAAATCGCAACGCTTCAAATATTCCAGAGAAATACCATCTTCTTCGGAACCCATAATTATGCAAAGAGGCCTGTCGAGATTTTCGTCGAATAATGGTTTAGTTGCTTTTTCAGTGCAACCGGCAATAGAAAAACCTGATTCCTTCAAAAATTCTATTGTTTTCTTCAAATTAAATTCGCGACAAACCTTTATACGAAGCAATGCTCCTGCAGAAGCTTTTATTGCATCACCATTCACAGGAGCGCCTCCTTTTTCAGGTACGATTACGGCATCGACACCCATACACTCTGCAGAACGGCAGATTGCACCAAAATTTCTAACGTCAGTTATTTTATCCAACAAAATGACTAAAGGGTAACGCGTATGTGCAAATAAATCAGGAACAACATCTTCAATTTTAAAATAACTGATCTGACTAAGAAAGCAAACAACGCCCTGATGATTTTTACGTGTAAGTCTATTTAGCTTTTCCATTGGAACAGCAGTGTAAGTAATAGACTTTTCAGCCAGTTTCATCTTCAGCTCACGAGCTAACGGATTATTAATATCGCGCTGCATAAAGATACGCTCCACCTCTTTACCAGAATCTAAAGCTTCGAGTACAGGTCGTATTCCGAAGATCATTGTATCATCTTCTTTCCGGGCATTCTCGCCCTCAAATGGTGTTCTCATCAATAGTTATCGTTTACAACTCTTCCATCACGCCAGGAATCTATAGCTCTATACCAGGGCATTTCATAATAACTGCTTCTACGGAGTTCATAATCATTAGTCGAAAAAGGATTGAACACTTTCTCAAAAGTAAAATTCAGCGGACCATAATTATAGGTTTGACTGTAATTCCAGTTTTCATTTTTATTCGTGCGGTAAACAGTATTAGGTGGACCAAATATAATATAAATTAAACCTCTGTCCGATTTCCATCCTTCTAAATAAGAAGTAAACAGCATATTTGCAGTTTGAACACGAGAATAATAGCTTCTAATCAGCACGCGTGCCCTTTCACGGTTTCCAGCCATCGAAAGCCAATAACTATCAACGGCTTGTTTTTTATCTGCACTACCAACAATTTTATCAAACTCTTCTCTTGTGGTTAAAAATCGTATCGATTCAATTAAATTCTCTGCTGATGTAAGTCTTGGAAAGTCCTCATCAAATCGGAATAATGTTAAACCTTCCTTTGTTAAGGTATCAAACTGCAAGTGATAAATACCTGGTTTATCAAGAGTTAATAATTCACTTTTTGAAAGATCTATGCTGCTAACTTCATCACCAATATAACTCAAAGGTCTTACTTCATTGGTAGAAAATGGAGGAGCTGAAAGAGGAAATTTACTTCGAAAATAACGAACATACAGCACTTTGTTTTCACTCCTGCTATTAATAATTCTGAATGTGGTCTTACGATCGGTGTAATTACTAACGAATGGCGTATTTGTTTCCACATTTAAAACCATAAAATCTTCGGAAGGCTGTATGCCGGTACGATCAATATTCAGAAAAGATGCTACAGCTTGCTCACGGTTTAAATCGGTCAATGTAACTTGCAAAATATAATCAGAGCTATCAGGTGCGTGTACATCAAAATGATCCTGAATCAGAGATGATGAACCTTCAATGAGTTCATGATTAAAATAATAGATGCCTGAATCGACCGTTAGCTTTGATTCATAATTTTTCAGCAATTGATAACTCATAGCGAATGAAGCCTTGAACAAACCGCTGGAATCTGATTTCATAAAAAGTAACTCATCCGTCTTCACACTAAAAAACACTCTTGAAGTATCTTCGCTAATATTACAAACCCTGTATTCGGGAAGGATAAAATTCAATCCCGGAGAATATAAATAAGCCAGATTTTGATTACTCAGTTTTTTAGGTCCGGAGCATGAAAATAAAACTAATGTGACGAAAAAAAATAGCAATAATCTCATGATGGTTCGGAATCAGTTTCTCCTTCAATTAAACTATCGTCTCCCTCTTCAATAGCATCAGCCTGATAATTTACAGGCAAAGATTTGGATGCATTAGCGCCCAGCTTTTTCAACTTCTGAACAGAAGTGACTAAATTACCTCTGCCGGTTATCAGTTTATTCTTGGCAGCTTCCCAGGAGCGGTGAGAGGAATCAATACTATCACCTATTTTATCAAAGTCAACAATCAGACCCACAAACTTATCATACAAAGCACCACCTTGTCTGGCAATTTCAACAGCATTTTTATTTTGATACTCCAGCTTCCATATGCTTGCAATAGTTCTTAATGTTGCCAGCAAAGTAGAAGTACTAACTAAAACAATATTATTTTCAAATGCATCATTAAAAATTTCAGGGCTGTTTTGAATAGCAGCAGAAAAAGCAGGTTCAATAGGAATAAAAAGCAAAACAAAATCAAGGCTTTTCAATTCATTCAATTGATGGTATTTCTTGTCACCTAACCCTTTGATATGTCTGCGAAGAGAATTAATGTGCTCCTTCATGGCCAATTCTCTATCCACTTCAGTTTCCGCACTGCTATAACGTTCATAGGCAATAAGAGACACCTTCGAATCGATGATAATAGTTTTTCCTTCAGGTAACTTTATTAAGACATCGGGTTGTTGGCGTCGTCCATCATCGGAAGTCATACTGGTTTGCACAAAATATTCACGATCTTTAACCAATCCGGATTTTTCCAAAATAGTCTCCAGAATTACTTCCCCCCAGTTACCTTGAGTTTTAACCTGACCTTTTAGTGCGGAAGTAAGATTTCGGGCTTCATCGCCAATAGATTTATTCAGGTCCTGGAGCAATTTGAGTTGTTCTTTCAGAGTTTGATTTTCTCTGATATTCTCCTTGTGAGTGGTATTAACCGTATTTTCAAATTTTTCAATTTTTTCTTTGAGGGGAGAAAGAATATCAGTCAGTTTATCAGAATGCTGTTGTTGAATCATTCTTGAATTATCAAAGATGATTTTATGGGCAATACTCTCAAATTGTTCTTTTAGTTTCTTGTGAAGATCTTCGATTTCCTGCTTCTGGTTATCAAATTTTTCATTGAGTGCTTTATTCGTGGTCTCCAAACGGGATACTTCAACATTCAGAAAAGTAATTTTCTCCTGATTCTTAAAGATTTCAATTTTACCTGAATCGGATTCACTTTTTGCATCATTGAATCTTTGTTCCAGCAGGGTTTTGGTATTCAATAAAGAATTATACTCTTCACTGGTAATAGGCAATGGCTTAAAAAATACTGATTTTGCCACAAACCAGGCAGCTAGAGCGCCTATAATCAGACCAATAAAAAGGAAAACTATCAATTCAGTTTGCATTGCTTGTATGAAAGAGGCTTTAAAATTAATCAATATGCATGAAATCAGAAATAATTTATTAAACCGAAGTGTATTTTAGCTGCCTTGAAGCGAATGGGATTATCGAATTCTTTACCAAGTGCATAGTTAAAAGAGAAAATGCCCAATTTTGTTTCGAAAGTTATACCTGCTCCAAAACCAAAAGGAGTATCTGATAAATATTCATCAATTGTATTTCTTTCATACCAGGCGCCGTTCACAAAAAGAAACAAAAAACACCAAATCGATACAATTCATTGTCAAAAGTATTTTCCCCACTAATTCCAGCAGCTAAAAAACCAATATTCAAAACACTTCTTGAAAAAACAGGGAAATAAAAGTCGAATATACCTTCACCACTGTATTGCACCGATTTCAGTTGGAGGCTATCGTACGCTTCGGGCTTCAATCTACCATTTTTTTTGATGGTTTTATTTCCGGCAGAGGCAGATGCTTCCACACTAAAGCCTTTTCTTGGATTGAGCCTGTAATCAAGTTTCAGCGCTTTGTATCCTAAACCATAAGAGGTAATTCTGACATCCGCATAAGGAGGAAGATTAATTAAACTCTCATATGCTTTTGTAGATAACAAGCTCGATTTTTTATCATTAACAAATACCTTTAGATAGTTACCTCCTTTTAACAAAAACTGAACTCCTCCACCAAGCAACACTTCAAGATAAGAGGTATCCTTTTTATAGATACCGAGTGATAAATCAATTCCAAAAGGTGTATTAAACAGAAAAGGATAATTGAGTTTAACTTTAAGATCCTGCGTTTTAGATTGAGGTTGTTTCCAGTTAAGGTCGAAGAGTTCTCCACGGCCAAAAGAACTCAGGAGGCGAATTCGCAAATCACCGGTGATTTGAACTTTCCCGGAATTTGCATTTTCGGGGAGTACACCAATAATTCCATCCACCTGACTTGCTTTTTTATCGTCGAGCTGCAAAATTATTCGAGCTGTTTCTTCTGTAAAGGCCACGTTGAATGGATTTGTTTCCGTTACCATAGGTAATTCACGAAGCCGGCTGGAGATTTTTCTGATCACACTTTCGTTATAAATATCACCAGATTTTAATGACAAATAATTGTAGAGATAAATTGTTGACAATTTCGAATTTCCTTTTACGATAATACTATCAATACTGATCAGTTTATCGGTAGTAAGAAACAGTTGTGCGTTGACCTTATTCTTATCAAAAATAAAATCTTTGTATTGCAAACTGGCAAAAGGGTAGCCATGATTTTCACAAAAAGTCAGGATTTTCTGGTTCAGTCTATTAATGCTTGAAAGTCTGAGCGGTTTTTGATCATATAACTTTTCTCTAAAACCGGCTTCGGTTAAAATACCTTCATCAATATTGCCATTACTCAACTTTAACCATTCATACCGGTCACCTGCCAGAAAATAAATAACTAAAGAATCTTTGTTTCCCCGAATACTATCCACCGCTGCTGCGAGATAACCTTCGTCGTAAAAAACAGCCATCATTTTATTAAGGCTTCGAACTGCCGATATGGAATCACGCTGCTCTTTTTTAGGAAATAGCCTTTCTACTTTATTATCAAATGCATTTTTTGATTGCATATATAGTATAGTCTGGCCACTCACTGAATGAGCAGAAAAAAGACCTATGAATATACACCATCTAAAAAGTATACTTGTAATTTGCACTTTAAGTTTTAAGATTTAAGTCTCCAATTAATTGGAGAACGCTTAGATTGGATAAGAATTTCATTAACTTTTGAAAAATGCCTGCAACCAAAAAATCCATTATAGGCTGAAAACGGAGAAGGATGGGCAGCTTTGAGCAGAAAATGCTTACCGGTGTCAATAATTGCCTCTTTTGCCTGAGCAAACTTACCCCAAAGGAGAAAGATGACGCCTGATTTTTGTTCAGAAATGGAACGGATCACTGCATTGGTGAATTGCTCCCATCCCCTATTTTGGTGCGATCCGGGTTGGCCAGCTCTGACGGTAAGTGTAGCATTGAGTAAAAGGACACCTTGATCGGCCCATTGTTCCAGATTTCCTGAATCAGGAAAATCAAGGCCCAAATCGGCATTCAATTCTTTAAATATGTTTTTTAAAGATGGCGGCTGCGAAATTCCTTCGGAAACCGAAAAACAAAGACCATTGGCCTGCCCTGCTCCGTGATAAGGATCCTGTCCAATAATAACCACTTTAACTTTATCAAACGGCGTGTGGTTAAATGCATTAAAAATGTGTGATCCTTGAGGATAAATAAGTTGACCGCCGGCCTTTTCATCCAGTAAAAATTGCTTTAACTCCTTAAAGTAGGAGATGAAAACTCCTTTGAAAGCAAGTGTTTCCAGCTTTCTTCCAATTTTGGGTCCACCTGAAGATCTTTGTTATTTTGCATAAGCTACGAATGGTGAAAATTACCAAATTATCAGCAAATACCGGTTTAGAATGAACTAAAAGGAATTTAACATTGAACTTAAGTAACAATTGAACAATTCCGTCGTTGTTAGTAACTTGGGCAATTTATCAACAATCCAGAAATATATTATAAAATTTTTGTTACTTTGCACTAATCCAATTAGTTAATTGTGAGAGTAATAAATCCGAAAACATATAAAATGAAAAAAATAACATCCCTCCTTCTTGTAGTAATGGCAATTGGTTTTATTAGCTCATGCAAGCCAAGAGAAAAATGTCCTGCTTATGGTAAAAATTTACCTAAAAAGCATCAGCCGGCAGCTCATTCTTAAACTGGTTACTATTCAAAAGTATCGATCCGCTTCCTCCAGGGAGCGGATTTCTCATTTAATTCCTCTTTATTTTAGATATTAAAAGCAATAAAATTACTCCTGGAATCTATAATCAAGTCAAATTTCCACAATACCAAGCCACAATAATCGAAAACTCTGGATATCGAAATGGGCCAAAATTCCAACTCGTCACCAAAGATTCAATTGCTTGCCTGAAACATGCAAAATAGTTTTAAATAATAGCCATGAAACCTCTCAAATATGCCTATGACGGACTTGTTGAAGCCTGCAAAACACAGTTAAATATGAAAATTCATCTAGTTGCTATGATTCTGGTGATTCTGACAGGGATACTATTAGATTTAACAACTACTGAATGGGTATTAATTGCCTTCTGTATTGGAATGGTAATATCAACTGAATTGGTTAACACTGCCTTAGAATACCTGGTTGATCTAGTATCACCGGAGCATAATATTCAGGCTGGTAAGGTCAAGGATATTGCAGCAGCTGCGGTTTTGATTGTTTCAGTAATGTCTCTGCTCATCGGATTAATCATTTTCGCACCAAAACTCCTGTTGGTCTTTCGTTAATTAATGCACACTAAAAGACGGTAGATCCCTCCTACTACTTTACTTGAGACCGCATAATCTGGTTAAATTCCCTGGCTAGAATTTCACTAAAAAGATGTGCGCCTTTTCTGTTCAAATGAGTTTCATCACCTGCCAATTCAAAAGAATAAAGATCAGGATATTTTCTGCTATCAGCTAAATTAATACGATGCTGGGGACTCAGTTTATAAAAAAGAGGGATTAATTCATCATACTGCCTTTTATCTGTTTTCGGTGTTAAAACATAAATAACATAAATATTTTGTTTTTTACCTGCTTCAACAATAGAGTTTAATCGATCCAAATAAACAGTATTCACTTCATCTTTAAACTTAACATCCTTTTCAAATTTGGAAAATCCATTTGCACTCATAATTCTTCGTTTCTCCAAGCCCGAGGTATCTTTTAAGAAACTACTCACGGCAGCTTGTACATTTTCTTCTGAATTGACAGCAGCTACTTTCTTCACATCATCATCCATACAATCAAATCCTCTGTAATCAGGTCCTACCACCGACAATGAATCGGCAATCAATAACTGCCGACTTTCAAAATCAGTTGTATTTTTAAAATAATCAATGTTCAATGAATTCTCCACATAACCTAAAAGATGAGAGGCAATCAATGCAATTCGCAGGATCCATCCGGAAGAAGGAGAAGCTAATGCTGCTTCTACCGTAAATTTCAAATAATTTAAATTATACCAATAAACGGATCTGGCAGTATGCATATTTTCAGCATCTACAAATTTCAACTTGGTTAATTCAATAAAAACATATTTTAAATTCCCATTATTTTTTAAAGCAATGTTATCTATAAAATGCAGTGACTCGGGAAAACCTAACCAGTTAATACCAAAATTGAAAGACTTAATAGTAAAAGTTGTATCCACATTTTGATCAAATACCTCACAATTAAAACCTCGTCGAACAATACTTGATCCAATAAAAACGGCATTGAATTTATCTTGATTTTGCGTATAAAATTCACTCTTCAAATAAATCAGATCAGATACATAGGACCAGGGAAGCTTACGTGAAGGTTTATAGATAAATGTATCGATAGCAAAACTCAATGACAGCACCGCTACAAATAAAATTATTAACCGAAGATATAGCGTTTTCATCATTTAAAATTGCGCGTAAATAAAGCCACTACCTGATAAAATGCCAAAATTAATAATAATCAAAATTGCTATACAATACACTGACCATCGAACAAGAAGGGCTTGCTCCTGAATTACTTTTCTCCAATCAGGCATATTTTGCCACCAATGCATCAACAACAAAAGCACCACACCAGCAATTCCCAATCCTAAATTCAATGAAACAAAACCTGAGTCAGAAATACTAGAAGGGCTATTAAAATTCAAAATAGAAGTAAATATATAGTAAGCATCTTCTAACGAATTTGACCTTGCGAAGGTGAAGCTCAAAATAGTAAATATAAAAGTAATTGCTATCGAAATATTCCTGGCAGCATTTTTATTGAGTTTTTTAAATAGTTTTTTTCTCCATTTGGAGGTCACCAATTCGTAGCCGAGAGCGATGCCATTGATCATACCCCAAAAAATAAAAATCCAACTTGCACCGTGCCATAAACCACTAATTAAAAAAGTGATAAAAATAGCGTACCCCATTCCCCACAAACCCCAATCCCTTTTTAAAAGAGAAATGGGGTTGAAAATGTACTCATACAACCAGGTAGAAAGAGAAATGTGCCAGCGTTTCCAAAAATCAGTTACTGAAGTGGCAGCAAATGGCTTATTGAAATTCCTGAACATAGTGAAACCCAAAATTTCAGCAGTACCAATTGCAATATCCATGTAACCGGAGAAATCAGCATAAAGTTGAAACGTATAAAACAAACCGGCCAATAAAAAAATGCTTCCGGAATAATCATGTGAATTTCCATAAATCTCATTTACAAAAATCCCTAATCGGTCGGCTATAACCAGCTTCTTAAAAAGGCCCCAGGTAATTAACAATAAACCGCCAATAACTCTGGAATAATTAAAAGAAGGAATGTTGTGAAATTGTGGCATCAACAAACGAGGCCTGTCAACTGGACCTTGCAGCGCCTTAGGAAAGAATAAAAAATAGTTAGCAAAAACCAGAAAGTTCTTTTCCGGTTCCTGCATTTCCCTTTGGATATCTGTATTGTATCCAATTGCCTGTAACACAGAATAAGATATTCCTAAAGGCATAACCCAGTGCAACATTGGAATGTTGACCTCCATTCCTGCCAAAGCAAAAACTGAATTTATCTCGGAAAAGAAAAAATTATAGTACTTAAAAATAAATAGAGCTGATAAGTTTATCCCGCAAGATACTACCAACAATAGATTCTTATTTGGAGAATTTGCAATGTACAATCCCGAGAAGTAATTTACCAATATTAATCCCAACAAAATCAACAAACCAGGAATGCTGGTAAAAGCATAGAAGAATAATGAACCGGTGATAAGCAGAAACAATTTCCCCTTTGAATTCAGCAAAAAATAAATGCTGCAAAATAGTATAAAAAAAATCAGGAAATAAAAAGAATTGAGAACCATTTCAAATAACTTAATTTATCAAATTGCCAATCTGGCGACAATTGTATTTACCATGTCACCAACGTTTTGAAAAGAAAGCACTTCTTTAAGTTTAAACTTTAAGTTAAAGTGTTTTTCAATCTCAACAATCATCATGGTGTGATTCAAAGAATCCCATTCTTCCACATGATCAGCTGTTGTTTCCATATTAATTTCCAGATTCTCATTTTCAAAAACATTTCTGAAAATGGTATTTACCTGATCAAGAACTTCCTGTTGATTCATTTAATTTATATTATAATTACTATTTTAAATTATTTTCTCCATCAATACTCTTGAATCAGATGGAATTAATTTCAATATTGCCGGATCATCACAATGCTTTTCGTCAACAATACTGAACCCGGCATTTTGATACGCTTTAATTGCTTTGGGGTTAGATTTTAATACTGTTATGGAAGCAGTATTGATTTCAGGATTTAATTTTTTATTTTCATCAATGCAATAATCTATCAGTAAATTCCCTAAACCCCTAGCTCTGAAATCAGGAGCCACATAAACATACTCGATTATAAGATTACCGGGATGTTTGTGGAACGCGATCGAGTCAAGCATTTGTTTACTGCTTTTTGCATGTTCAATCGCATTTTTAGGAAAATAATACTGCATTAAAGTTCCTTTAATAATGGAACTGGACTTCAAACCACTGCCTTCCATCCACGAGCATGTAAGTCCAGCATTAGCACCATTCACTTCCAGAATAGAATAATTTGAATAGCAAAATTCCTGTCCGGGAACATCTTCAGGTAGCAATTCACTTAATATTTCTCTAAATTCATTTTCAGAAATTCCAAAGATGGTAAGATAACTAAAAATATCGGAACCACTTTTCTCGGCGGCAATAATGCCATCAATCAAAAAACTAATATCTTTCTCGGTCTCTTTCCTAAATTTGATTACAGCTTCTGTTTTCATCACGAAACATGCGAATTAAAAATATGGATCAGTGCTTTTCGATCAATTTTTCCATTTGTATTAAGAGGAAACATTTTAACACCTGTTATTTTTGAAGGGACCATATAAACCGGCAGGTGCAATTTTAAATAATTCTGCAACTCCTCAAAATGGGTCAAATCACCTTCAACAAATAAATAAATTTGCCAAATATTTTGTGAATTTTCTGTAGCTACTGCAACAACGGCTGCCGATTCCAGGAATTTTCTTGCATGAAATTCAATCTCACCCAATTCAACTCTAAATCCTTGAATTTTAACTTGAAAATCAACCCTTCCGCTATAAAACACATCGCCCTCACCATCCATAAAACAAAGATCACCTGTTTTATAATAGCGAATCCCTTCTTTTTCAAAAAAAGCTTCTGCATTTTTAAGGTCATTTTTCCAATATCCTGACGTGACCTGAGATCCGGATAAACACAATTCCCCTTTTTCAAATGGTGCTGAAAATTGCAAATTGTCATTGATAATTGCAACACCCACATTTTTCATTGGCGCACCAATACACAGAATACCATTCAGCTGTTTATTACTTCCGTTTGAATTTATTTTATAACGGGTACAAAAAATCGTTGCTTCAGTAGGACCATATACATTTTCAACCAATGCATTGGGCACGCATTTCGACCATTCCAAAACTACATCCTCATATAGCGCCTCGCCACAGAATAAAGAATAACGAAGTTTATCTAAACGAATTTCATCAAAGTATTGTCTCAAGTGAGTGATGATAGAAGGAACCATCAATGTAAATGTAAGATCGTATTGTTCCAACAATTTATAAACCTGCATATACTTGATTCCTTCAGAAGGAACTGTGTACACGCATGCTCCAATACACAAAGGAGCCATGTAACTCATTATCGACAAATCAAAAGTTAAATCAAACATTTGAAGGAATCGGTCATTTTCATTTAAATGATACCCTAATTGAAAAAATGCATCTAAAAATGCATCCAGATTTGAAACAGAAATGGGAACACCTTTTGGAACACCGGTACTACCCGATGTAAATAAAATATAGGCTATGTTTGCAACATTGAAATCGATCAATTTAATTTTACCGTTCCCAATAGTTGAAATTTCTGTTTCAATGATATTCATTGAAGCCGGCAATAAATCTTTAACAACTGTTGATTTTTACTTGAACAAATTATTGAAATTTCTGCCTGATCAAAAATAGCTGCATTCCGATCGGCAGGGTGCTCTGGATTGATTGGAACAAATGAATGCCCGCTGAATAAGATCGCAAAGATTGCAGCATAGGTATACACATCATCATAGGTGAGCACACCAATGTTGGATTTTGATTGCAATTAAGATGACTGATTTCACTCTGAACAGACGCAATTATTGCTTCTAATTCTTTGTATTTTACAAATTGGTTTTTTATGCAAAAGGCCGGTAAATCCTCAAAGCGACTAAACGATTCAATAATTGCATTAAGTTTACCAGACATTATAACTATTGGATTTTAAGGGGATTGCGATTGAATTTAAAAATTTGAGAGTTCAAATTTAATAAAATTTCCCTAATTATTTTTTGCTGCAGGTAGGCATACAGCCGATGCACTTCTTTATTGCAGTGCAAAAAAAGCTGCTGTCGCAAAAAGTTATTACAGCTAAAAACTCAAAAAAAAGAAGTTAAAGTCGATAATTATTAAAAAAAGAAAAATTCATAATGAAAAAGACTGTTATCAAATTCGATTTATTGTTGCTCTTGTTCAGAAATCAGGTTCATTTTTAACTCAAAGCAGCATTTAATAAACCACTTTGTCAGGATTTGATTTCCAGTCAGTAAAAACAGCCAAAGCTTTTTCATCCGGAGCATGGATCATTGGAATTTTTCTATGCTGAGGCTCCACCAGTATTTCATCATAGATAAAAGCATCATCAAATCCGGCATCATAGGCTTCATAGCGTGAATTTGCAAAACACCTTATCAGGCCTGGCCCAATAAATAGCACCCAAACACATGGGACAAGGCTCGCATGATGCATAAATAATACATCCTGAAAGTTGGAAATCCTGGAGCTTAGCACAGGCTTGCCTGATAGCCACCACTTCTGCATGTGCGCTGGGGTCATTGGATGAAGTAACACAGTTATAGCCTTCACCTATAACAACACCGTTTTTAACCACCACGGCTCCAAAAGGACCACCGTGACCTTCTTTTGAACCTATGCTGGATAATTCAATTGCTCTGTCCATAAATTTTTGATGTAGGCTGTCAGACATTTGTAAAAATTATTATTTAAAATTGAAAATAACTTTCTGAATTATATCAGGATGAAGGCTGAGTGCTACCGGACAAGTTAATGCTGCATGCTTAATTATCCTTACCTGGCTTTCAGAAAATGAGCTGAGTGGAAAATCAAAAATCACTTCAATTTCTGCGACTCTTCTAGGGTTGGCAGCCATTACTTTAGTGATTTTTAATGTTGCGCCTTCTATGCTAAATCCATGATTATCAGCGACAATGCCAACTATAGAGAGCATACAACTCCCTAAAGATGCCGCCAATAAATCGGTAGGTGAAAATGCCTCCCCTTTGCCTTTATTATCAATGGGGGCGTCGGTAATTAGCGTTTTTCCCGAAGCTGTATGAGTAGCTTCGGTCCTGAGTTCATTCAGATATTTGGTTTCTATGGTTGGCATGGATCAAAAATAGCAATAAAGTCGGGGAAATTGCATTATTATATTCAGTATCTTTGTTGTACTTCTGATGAATATGAAACAACTATTTCTTGTACTGTTTATTTTCATTTCCACTGTATCGTTGGGACAACAAAACCCATTCGAATACGAAGAAGAAAAACCTGCTTTAATGAAAAAAGAATTTTCATTTGGCTTAAATATTCATACTAGCGGATGGGAATAGATTTCAGAAAAGGGAAACATATTACAGGTTACAAAAAGCGTATTTATGAGGCGGAATTAGTGAGCATGAAGCACGCTAAAGAAATCAGGTCTGTGAATCCTTATTTTGATAATGCCAAATCCTTTTTTTATGGTAAAATGAATACATTAACTGTTTTAAGAACCGGAATTGGAAATCAAAAAGTTTTGTTCAGCAAAGCAGAAAAAGGAGGTGTTGAAGTTCGTTTAAATTACACAGTTGGACTTACGTTAGGTTTTGCAAAGCCCGTTTATCTGAATATACTTTATCCTACTGAATTTGATAGAGAATATGAGGTGATAGTTGAAAAATATGATCCTGAGAGGCATTACATTGACAACATTTATGGAAGAGCTCCTTTCACAGAAGGTTTTTCAGAAATACGTGTTTACCCGGGCGGTTATGGAAAACTGGGCTTCAGTTTTGAATCAGGAAATGATGCCGAAGATATTAAAGTAATTGAAGTTGGTGCTTCCTTAGATGCATACGGTAAAAAATACCTATCATGGCATATGCCGAGAATAATCAATTCTATTTTAACTTTTATATTAATCTCCTTTACGGCAGAAAGTGGTAATTTTGATTCTTGATTTGTAATTATGCCCGAAGATAATTCTGTTTTAAGTGATGCTTCCCGTCTGCGCAAACCCTCCTGGCTAAGAGTTAAACTACCGGTTGGTGAAGAGTTTAAAAAGGTTAGAGGCCTTGTTACCGAAAACAAACTGCATACAATCTGCGAAAGCGGAAATTGTCCAAATATGGGTGAATGCTGGGGTGCAGGAACAGCCACTTTTATGATTCTTGGAAATGTTTGTACCAGATCGTGTGGGTTTTGTGCAGTAGCAACAGGCAAACCTTCGGCGGTTGATAATAAAGAACCTTTTCGCGTTGCGGAATCAGTAAAGCTGATGAATTTAAAACACTGTGTTATTACTTCAGTAGACAGGGATGATTTAAAGGATGGAGGTGCCGGAGTTTGGGTTGAAACTATTCGACAAATCAGAGCTCAATCTCCAGGAACTACCATGGAAACTCTCATTCCTGATTTTCAAGGCAATTGGGATAACCTGCAGTTAGTCATTAATGAAAAACCTGAGGTAATTTCGCATAATCTCGAAACAGTGAGAAGACTCACCAAGCAGGTTCGGATACAGGCTAAATATGATCGCAGTCTTGAGGTATTAAAACGTATTTCGGAAAATGGCGTACATGCCAAATCAGGCATCATGCTTGGATTGGGAGAAACCGATGAGGAGGTGATTGCATCCATGGAGGACCTTAGAAAGTCAGGCGTCGTTATACTTACGCTTGGACAATATTTGCAACCAACAAAAGAACATTTACTTGTTGCAGAATTTATACATCCTGATAAGTTCGCTGAATTCAAAGTAAAAGGGCTTGAAATGGGTTTTCGTTATGTTGAAAGCGGACCATTGGTAAGATCCTCCTACCATGCAGAACGACATATTTTTTAACCTTCCTTTTCTTATTGTTCATCAATGGCTAATTTCATTCTATATTATCTTAATTTATAATTATGGAAAATAAAATTAAAGTTGCAATAAATGGTTTCGGCAGGATTGGCAGAATTACTTTTCGAAAATTATTTGAAAAAACTAACATTGAGGTGGTAGGTATTAACGATCTCACTGACAGCACCACTCTTGCACATTTATTGAAATACGATTCTATTCACCGAATTTTTAATGCTACTATTTCAGCTAACGAAAAGAGCATTGTAGTGAATGGAAAGGAAATTCCTGTTTTTGCTGAAAAAGACCCGACAAATTTACCATGGGGAAAACTAGGTGTTGATGTAGTAATTGAATCTACCGGGAAGTTTAACAGCACTGAGGGAGCAGGGCATCATTTGCAAGCAGGTGCCAAGAGGGTAATTATTTCATCACCCTCCAAAGACAACATGAAAACTATTGTTTTGGGTGTTAATGATCATCTGTTAACAGCAAATGATACAATTATCTCAAATGCATCGTGTACCACCAACAATGCGGCACCTATGATCAGGATTCTGGAAGAAAACTGGGGAATAGCTTCCGCATATATCACCACTATTCATGCCTATACGGGTGACCAGAGTTTGCATGATGCTCCCCATAAAGATCTAAGAAGGGCTCGTGCTGCTGCTTGTTCCATTATTCCAACTACCACCGGTGCTGACAAGGCAATTACTGAAGTATTTCCAAACCTAAGAGGCAAAATAGGCGGAGCCGGAATCAGGGTTCCTGTGCCAGATGGATCATTAACAGACATAACCTGTGTGGTTAAAAAGATTCCAACTTTAGAGGAGATAAATTCAGCGTTCAAAACAGCTTCCAATACTTTTCTAAAAGGTATTTTGGAGTATACAGAAGATCCCATTGTTTCCATTGATATAGTTGGTAATCCATATTCTTGTATTTTTGATGCACAACTCACTTCTGTGATTGGAAATATGGTAAAGGTTGTTGGTTGGTATGATAATGAAATGGGATATTCCTCAAGGTTAGCTGATTTGATTGAAAAATTCACAGGTTAAATTAATTTTTCAGCTACTAAATTAATTTTTCAAAACCTATTCAACTCTTTTTACGATTCGAAATTATCTCTGTGTGCATTCAAGGATTTCGATGAAATTACTTTTCAGAAGATGGAGCTTTTTACTCTGCAAAAGAAAAGTAAAAAAATACAATTACAATTCAACTCATAAAAAAAGGCTGCTCAAAATTTGAGCAGCCTTTTTAGTAGTGTTAGGTGAATATTAATCTTTCACAAAACGACTTACAAATCTTTCATTACCAATTGAAGTTTCAATTAAATAAACTCCGGTTTTCAAAGAAGATACATCGATTGTAGTATTTCCATTTTCTGAATTTGCAAGCTGATTAATTAAAGTACGACCAGCAACATCAGAAATCTTAACAGTTACCATTCCATCAATGCCATCTGCATTTGAAATAGTGATACGATCACTTGCAGGATTTGGATAAACACTAAATCCATTATTCACTTCTGAAGCTTGAATTCTACAGCTGAAAGATATTGCTAAAGTAGATCCGGCTCCGGTTGCACAAGCATTAACTGCTTTAACTGTTAATGCACTGGCAACGCTTCCAAAAGAAATGGTTACAGAATTTGTTCCTGCACCGCTTGTTATTGATGCACCGGAAGGAATAGTCCATGTATAAGAGGTAGCACCTGTAACAGCAGCAACAGAATAAACATTGCCTGCACTGTTAGCGCAAGGAGCGGCATTTCCTGAAATAGTTCCCGGTTTTGCAGGAGCAGCAGAAACATCACGAACTCTTACTTGACTATCGCCACAAAGGTTTTTAGCAATCACTGTAATATTACCTGATGTAAAGGTTGGGCCAAAGTCAACAGAGATACCTGTGGTGGTTTGACCGCTTGAAATCGATGCTCCGGCAGGAACTGTCCAGGTATAATTAGTAGCACTGGCAACAGCTGGAATTGAATAAGAAGCACTGCTATTACACAAATTGATAATAGGACCAGTTACAGCTCCCGGGTAGGAAGGAACAGATACTACAGTTTTACATCTTGGAACAGTAGTAACACATGCATTGGTTCCAGTTACACAAATTTGACCTGAGGTAAAAGATGGGCCAAAATCAACAGTAACCGCATCAGTAAATTGTCCTGTTGCAATAGTAGCATTTGCAGGAGCAGTCCAGGTATAGGATGTAGCACCAACTACAGGATTAACATCAAATGCCACATTATTTTGTCCGGCACATGCAGACAAAGGAGCTGTAGAAAAATTAGGAATTGAAATCGAACGTCTCACCCAAGTTTCCGACGTGTCAAGTGTTGCACCACATGCATTTTCGGTTATTACAAAAATATCATATCCTGAGTTAGTTGATGGACCAAAATCAACAGTAATAGCTGTTGTTCCCTGACCTGAAGCAATGACAGCACCATTTGTTACTTGCCAAGCGTAGTTGGTAGCACCCGGCGCAGTACCTACAGAATAAGGAACATTTGAATCGCCAGGACATCCAACAGCTGCTCCTGTAATAGGTCCAGGAGAACCAGGAACATCCGAAACAGTTAAAGTAGCCGATTCAGAAGTATCAGGAACAGAACAATTATTACTAACGATACAAGAATACAAACCTGCATCGCCAACTACTGTTGAACTGATATTCAAAATAGCCGCACTTGAACCGCTAATAGTACCACCATCAACAAGATCAACACCATCTTTTTGCCATCTATAAATCACAGTATTTCCAAGAGTATTGATAGTAAATGAAGCTGGAATTCCAGCACAAACAGCAACGTTAGCAGGGTTAGAAGTAACAATAACTTCACCATCAACTCTAAGCTTCCTTTCACCAGATGCACCACAAATATTGTTAGCAACAACACGTACATAACCATTATTCAAAACTCCACTAAAAAGGACATCTGCAGATGTAGTTCCTTGTCCATTTACCACTGAGGATCCAGCTGGAGCAGTCCAGGTGTAAGAAGTTGCATTAGTTACAGGAGGAATGGTATACGTTTCAGTTGACCCACAAAGACCCACTGTAGGTCCAGTAATTGCCTGAGGGCTTGAAGGAACAGAACGTGTAGACAGAGATCTTTGAGGACTGGTTCCACAAGCATTTTGATTTGCAACCTTTACACTTCCTGATATGTAACCTGCAGGGAATGTAATATCAACCTGATTGGTTCCCTGACCAACTACTACGGATCCTATTGGAGCCGTCCAATTGTATGAAGTAACACCAGCAACTAATGGAACTGAATAAGTGTAAGTACTGAGAGCACAGGTAACAACCGGTCCGCTAATGACTCCTGGAGTGCTGGGTAAATCCAGACCAACATTTTTTGAAACTGGCCCTTTAACACCACAACCATTATTAGCAGTAATACTTATACTACTTGCTACGAAACCACCACTGAAATCAATTGTAATGCTTGGAGAAGCAGTTTGAATCACGCTGAGACCACCTGAAGTAGCACCTGCAGGAAGTGTCCAAACATAAAAAGCTGTTCTAGGCACCGGAGACACCGAATAAACTAATGATTGACCCGGGCAAACTTTGTTAGCACCAATAATACCATTAATGTTTGCAGGAGAAGAGGAATTTAAACTAACATCTGTTGCAGCAGAAGCAACAATACAACCTGCACCATCATCAACAGTAACAATAAAGCTGCCTGCTGTAGTCACATTTATTGCTTGAGTTGTTGCACCAGTTGACCATAAATAAGAAACACCTGCTGTGGCAGTAAGTGTTACGGAACCGCCGGTACATAAGTCGACAGGGCCTGAAGGAGTAATTGTTGGAGTTGGACATTGTGCCATGGCGGTGTTCAGACAAGCGACAAGACCTACAGCCCCAACCAGCAACGTTGCCTTTCTAGCGAACGTTAAAAATTGTTTTCGAGTTTGATTTTTGTTTTCATTGTATTTGATTTGTTTGAGTTTTTCGTGATAGATCTATTTGAGCTGTGTTTATAAATTTCCTTTATCTAAATTATACTATATTTCTAACTAAAGAAGTCATTCTACATCATAACTTTTGAACATTTTGTTAGATTTTGGGGCAATAACTTCACACACTATTGATTAATATCTTTTTAACTTTATCTAAACAACTGAAATAAAACTTTTTAATAGCAAATTTCAATAGAAAATAAAATTAAAAGTCAGTGGTAAGGTTTAAATGCCACTCAAACAAAGGTAGGGCGGGTTAAGACAGGTATTTTAGGGGTATCAGCTATTTATCCACAATAAGGTGTTGATTTCGTTGTTCAAGTTGTTAATTGCTCAAATGGTATAGTAACTACATTTACCTCATAATTAATATTTTCAAAAATGGCCACTAAAGGGAATAGGGTAAGAAATTCAACCACCGAAGAAGTTGAAGAAAAGGTTGAAAAACAACCCATTAAAGAAAAGGTAAAAGAGAAAATAAAAAAGAAACAAAACCCTGCTCCAAGATTTGAAAAGTTAACAGCTTTCTTTCATGACGAGCGTTTACACAAGGTCACGGGCTTGTTCCTGCTATTAATGTCTGTTTTTATGTTAATAGCATTTTCCTCATTTTTCTTTACATGGACTAATGACCATGATAAAGTAACAGGATCGTGGTTAGAGTTATTTACACGTCCCGATTTGAAAGTAGATAATTGGTTGGGGAAATTCGGAGCCGTAATATCTCATCAGCTCATTGAAAAGTGGTTTGGGATTTCTGCTTTTGTTTTTGTACTGACTGCATTCATCACAGGGTTCAAGATACTATTCAAAATTGAATTATTACCCATATTAAAAACACTCAAGTATTCATTCTTTACTTTCTTTTTTGTTGCCGGATCATTAGGTTATATTATTGGCAGCAATGGTAAATTTCTTTTTCTAGCCGGAGCTTTTGGTTTTGAAATGAACAAATGGATGCAGAGCATGGTTGGCAATGCCGGTACGGGATTAATTTTAGGATTTGCTGCGCTCTCCTTTATTGTAGTAGTATTTAACATCGCATTTAAAATACCTGCATTCTTAAATCCTTCACAACGTTCGCAACAAGAAGTTGAATCAGCTCTTGAGGCTGTTGCGCAGCCGATAATTGGCAACAGATCTAAAAATGAATTTGCAGAAGAAGTTATTGATCATATTGAAAATTCAGTAGAGTTGGATATGGAAAGTGAAGAAGAAGATTTGATAACATCGCAGGCCGAAGACTCTTCAATTACCTTTGACTTAGAAGAAGAGTCAGTCCCGGTTCCAATTGCTTCAACAGAAATGGAAATTGATATTCCTGAACTTCCTGCTGAAGTGCTACCTATAATTGAATCAAATGGTGAAGTTCCATTGTCGATAGAAGCCATACCCTCTGATTCACAAGTACTGGATGAATCAGAAATTAATCCGGTTGAAGTATTAGGTGAATACGACCCAACGTTAGACCTTTCCTCTTACAAATTCCCTACGGTGGAATTGTTAGAGAATCACTCGATTCCAAGAACACAATTAAATCGTGATGAGCTGAAGGCCGAACTTGAAGCTAATAAAAACAGAATTGTTGAAACGCTAGGACACTATAATATAGCCATCGATAAAATAAAGGCTACAGTTGGACCTACTGTCACACTTTTCGAAATAATACCTCAGGCGGGTGTTCGTATTTCAAAAATCAAAAACCTGGAAGACGATATTGCACTTAGTCTTTCGGCGTTAGGTATTCGTATCATTGCTCCTATTCCCGGCAAAGGAACAATCGGAATTGAAGTTCCTAATCAAAATCCTGAAATTGTTTCCATGCGTTCAGTTATTTCCTCAGAAAAATTCCTGAATTGTGATTATGATCTTCCTATTGCTCTTGGCAGAACCATTTCCAACGAAGTTTTTATCGCTGATCTTGCCAAAATGCCACACTTATTGATGGCCGGTGCTACAGGACAAGGTAAAATCGGTTGGTTTAAATGCAGTGTTGGTGTCATTGCTTTATAAGAAGCACCCCTCTCAGGTCAAGTTTGTATTAGTGGATCCTAAGAAAGTGGAATTAACGCTTTTCAAAACCATTGAGCGTCATTTCCTTGCTAAACTTCCAGGTGAAGAAGATGCCATAATTACCGACACCCGCAAAGTTGTTAATACCTTAAACTCTTTGTGTATTGAAATGGATCAGCGTTATGAATTACTTAAAGATGCGCAGGTTCGGAACATCAGAGAATACAATGCCAAGTTTGTAAACCGAAGGCTCAATCCAAATAATGGTCACCGCTTTCTGCCATTTATTGTTTTGGTAGTGGATGAATTTGCAGATCTGATTATGACTGCGGGCAAAGAAATTGAAACTCCCATTGCGCGTTTAGCTCAATTAGCCAGAGCGATTGGAATCCATTTAATTATTGCGACTCAGCGTCCTTCAGTAAATATCATTACAGGTACTATTAAGGCCAACTTCCCAGCCCGACTGGCTTTCCGGGTAACTTCTA
Source organism: Bacteroidota bacterium (assembly GCA_016722525.1). Classification (GTDB taxonomy): domain Bacteria; phylum Bacteroidota; class Bacteroidia; order AKYH767-A; family OLB10; genus JADKJB01. The sequence goes on along the minus strand of JADKJB010000032.1, from coordinate 105,631 downwards.
AAATTGATTCCAGAACTATTCTTGATACAGGAGGTGCTGACCAGTTGATTGGACGCGGTGATATGTTGTTATCCACCGGTGCCGATCTTATTCGTTTACAGTGTGCTTTTGTAGATACTCCTGAGGTAGATGCAATTACAGAATATATTGGTTCTCAGCGAGGTTACTCTCAAGCGTTCCAGTTACCTGAATATGTTGGTGAAAATGAAAGTGGTGGTGGTTCCGATATGGATGCTTCCGACCGTGATCCATTGTTTGATGATGCTGCTCGTATGGTTGTGCAACATCAACAGGGTTCTGCTTCATTATTGCAACGCCGGTTAAAACTGGGATATAACAGAGCAGGAAGACTTATTGACCAATTAGAGGCGGCAGGAATAATAGGCCCATTTGAAGGTTCCAAAGCAAGAGAGGTCAAAATCAAAGATCCCATATCTTTGGAACAATATTTGAATGTGCCAAATAAGCCTTAATTTTACCAAAACCCGAATTAATGAACTTCTTATCCACTTTGCTGGTGATTACCAGCACTTCATTATTTATTAATCCTGTTTTCGCACAAGCTCAAAAAGACCCTAAAGCACAGGAGATTCTGAAAGGAGTCAGTGCAAAATACAAGTCCATGAAATCACTTTCAGCCTCATTTAAAGTGATTTCCCTCGACCAAAAAGCAAAAACTACCGATTCTCAAACCGGAAGTATTTTAGTTAAAGGTGAGAAATATAAATTAGTGCTCAAGGGACAAGAGGTGATTTCTGATGGAAAAACAGCATGGACCTACCTGAAAGAATCCAATGAAGTTCAGATTAACGAGGTAGCCGAAAAAAGTGAGGGCATCTCCCCTACTACTATTTTTACCATTTATGAAAAAGGATTTTCATCTAAATATATCGGCGAAAAGAAAATAGACAATATTACTGTTCAACAAATTGAGTTAGTACCTGATGATACTAAAAAGGCCTATTTCAAAATTCAAATAAACATTAATAAGAAAGATAAAGTCATTACATCTGCTAAAATTTTCGATAAAAACGGGACTAACATGACTTATTCAATTGATAAATTTGTGATGAATCCCGATGCACCGGATGCTCAGTTCAACTTTGATAAAGCAAAATACCCAGGTGTTGAGGTAGTGGATTTAAGGTAATATTTACTATTCAAATTTAGAAAAGGTTGTCCTGTAGCTCACTGACAACCTTTTCTGTTAACAACAACTTTCAACTCTGCCCCTATTAGTTTTTATCACGACCACAAAAGCTCCGACTTTCAAAAAGAGAGTATGCAGTATTTTGGAAGTTTAAGTTTGCATAAAGAACGAATCATGCAGTCATCTAAAAATCAGATGTTGAAATATGCATTTGCTGTTGATTAAATATTTGCTTCGGATTAATTAGAATTAATAAAGTACCCATGCTTTTCAAAAAGTTTTTGAATTTCAAGCAAAGGCAATGAGATTATCGACAAACAATTGCAAATACTAATGCAACAAAATGACCAGAAACAGGATCGGCTTTCCATGTTCCGGAAAGCCGATCCTGATCAACAATATTTTTTTATCTAACGAGAGTTACTCTGCCATACTGTTGGTGTGTTTTGCCAAATACATCTTTAACACGAATGTCATAAACATAAACATCTTGTTGAGCTGTTCCGTTATCTTTCTGAACCGTTCCATCCCATCCTTTAGCAAGATTGCTTGTTGTATACACATTTTCACCCCAACGGTCAAATATATTGATCACAACTTCCTTAATTCCAATTCCTGCAATAGTGAAAAAATCATTTATACCATCACTGTTAGGGGTAAATGCATTGGGCACATACATCACAAACTCAGGAACAATATGTACAAGTTGAGTAATTGTATCAATACATCCGTAAGAATTTATCACCAACAAGGTAACAGAATAGGTTCCGGTATCTGGATAGGTGTGCATGGGCTCGAACAGAGATGTTCCGGTACCATCACCAAATGTCCAGCTATAGGAAGTAGCACCTGAGGATAAGTTGTTGAAATTAATTACAGGATGTAAAATACTGGCTTCATAAGGATCAGCAGTGAAGTTCGCATCTGGACCCGGATAAATGGTAATGATATTGTTTTGTGTAAAAGTTTGCACACAGCCCATGCTGGATGTAACTGTTAGTGATACACTGTAAGTTCCCCCGGTAGTATAAACAGTCGAAGGATTCTGCAATTGCGAAGTTTCACCATTTCCAAAGTCCCAATTCCACGAAACTATTGTTCCTGCTGAGATAAAGGATGAGTCCGTGAATGAAACAGTTAATGGTCCACATCCTTCAGCCTGACTGTAACTAAAGTTAGAGACAGGAATTGGAAACACTGTAATTTGCTGTATGGTAGTATCCACACAACCATTATCGGAAATTGCAATTAACATAATTGTATAAACTCCGGAAGAATCGTAGGTATGAATTGGATTCACTGTTCCAGAAGTAGCACTACTATCACCAAAGTTCCAAATATAAGATGCAATTGTTCCTGATGAAATGGTTGAAGTATTATTAAACTGCACACCAGTTTCTGCGCAAGCATCTGTAAAGTTAAAATCAGCATCAGGAGCCGGCGACAAATCAACCATAGTCGATGCTGTAGCGCTGCATCCATTACCGTTTGTCATCACCAGAGAAACATTATAGCTTCCAGCTGAAGCATAAAGATGATTAGGATCTTGTATCACAGATGTGTTTCCATCACCAAAATTCCACAGGTACTGATAGATCGTTGTATCACCAACTGCCGTAATATTATTAAAAGTTACCGGATCGTATATACAATTAGCAACACTTGAAATAACTGGAATAGGTAAACTGTAAACACTTACAGAATCAGTAACAATAGCAGTACATCCATAAATCGTAGCAACTTCAAGTGTTACTGCATAAGTTCCGGATGCCGGAAAACTATGGTATGGATCATTAGAAACGGAGACTGTTCCGTCACCAAAATTCCAGTTCCATGAAGTAATTGGTCCATCAAATGAAGTAGATACATCTGTAAATGAAACAGGAGTTCCATCGCATGCATTCACAAACTGAAATGCGGCTGCAGGCGGCTCATGGATAATTACACTTTGTGAAATGGTATCAGTACATCCATTTTGAGATGTAGCAATCATGGTAACTAAGTAAGTTCCGGGGTTAGCATATACATGCTGCGGATTTTGATCCACAGAAGTTGTTCCGTCACCAAAATTCCAGGAGCAGCTAATCATTCCCCCTCCCGGGATTTGAGACAGATTGTAGAACTCTGAAACTGTTCCCTGGCATACATCGGCTTTTGTAAAGTTGGCCGTAGGCAAAGGAAACACATTCACCACACCGTTAGTTGTATCAACACAGCCATTATCACTTGTGGCTACCAGTTGCACATTAAATGATCCATATGAAGAATAATTATGAACCGGATTTTGGTTAGTGGAAGTTGTACCATCACCAAAGGTCCAGTTCCAATTTGAAACTGTTCCTGAAGAAATAGAGGATTGATCAGAAAGTGTGACCGCATTATTCAAGCAAGCATCACCAGAAATAAAATCTGCTGTTGGAACCGGATGAACAACTACTTGAGAAAAAGCGGTATCTATACAACCCTGATCAGAAGTTGCCACCATATAAACCTGGTAACTACCATTGGATGCGAACAGGTGACCCGGATCAGTAAGGTTACTACTTCCTCCATCACCAAAATCCCAAAATACACCCGTGATTGTGCTACCATTAACTGTATTGTTTGAAGTAAACTGTGTTGTTATTTCATTACAAACACTTGTACTTGTAAATGCAGCTACGGGATTTGAATAAATAACGACAGATTGAGTTGCGGTGGCAGAGCACCCCAGATCTGAATTCACAGTTAAAGTAACATTATAAGTTCCTGCGGATGCATACAAATGTGTTGGATCCACAGCGGTGGAATTATTTCCATCTCCAAAATTCCATTGGTAACCGGTAATTGAACCATTAGTAATTGAGGATGCATTTATAAAGTTTACTGAATTTCCTTCACAGACATTTGCAGTAGCAAATTGTGCTATTGGAGATTCATAAATTGCAACTTGTTGCGTTATAGTATCAGAACAGCCATTGACCGATGCAACAATCATGGTAACAGTATAAAGTCCGGGATTGGCATAAGTATAGGAAGGTGACTGCAAGGAGGAGCTATTGCCATCACCAAAATCCCAACTCCATGAGGCCAATGATCCGTTGCTGATAATTGAACCATCTATAAAATTGGTTGAGGAACCGGCACAAGCTGTATTATTATTAAAGAATGCAATGGGCATTGGTTCAACAATTACTTGCTGGTTGAATGAAGTGGAACATCCCATGCCGGTTGTTGCTGATAAAGTAACATTATAGTTGCCTGAACCGGGAAACGTATTTGAAGGGTTGATCAGATTAGAAGTATTCCCATCTCCAAAACTCCAGATCCATGAGGTAATATTTCCTTGAGATAAAGTACTGTTATTGGTAAATGCTGTGGAACCTCCTTCACACGTTGGTGAAGTAACAAAACTTAAGGAAGGAACAGGATTAACAATGATATTGTTTGCAAAACTTGCCGAACAGCCTGTGTTATCAGTAATAGTGACTGTATAAGCACCCACACTCCCAACAGTTATAGTTTGCGATGTGGCTCCATTAGACCATAAATAGGTGGATCCGGGGTTACCGGCAGTCAGAACAGTACTATCGCCGTCACAAATTTGAACATTTGCAGGATTTTGAACAAGTCCATTACCGCCAACATACACTGTTGCACCTGCATATCCGATGCATCCATTAGCACTCACAATAATTACATCAAAATAACCGGAATCAGAAACTGAAATAGTTTGAGTTGTTTCACCATTAGGTGACCACAAATAGGAGGATCCGGGATTACCGGCATCAAGTATTGTTGAATTCCCAACACAAATAAAAACAGGATTCATGTTGGCTACCGGGGTTGGGCTTATTCCAACAGAAACAGTATCCCAGGCCTTACATCCATTTGCATCAGTTACCTGAACTGTATAAATCTGAGGTAAGACTGGATTTACATATATGGATTGATTGTTAGATCCGGTAGTACTCCAATAGTAGGAAGTTCCGCCTGAAGCAGTAAGCGTGGCAGTGGTACCCTCGCACAACATTTGATCGGGCCCAGCATTTGCCAATGGAAGCGGGTTTACAAACACCACCATGGTATCGGCTGATGAGCAACCATTAGCACCCGTTGCGATTACTGTGTAAGTAGTAGTTTGTGAAGGGCTCACATTAATTGTTGAAGAGTTTACATTTCCGGGATTCCAAACAATATTGGTTGCTCCCCAACCTGTTAGAGCTACTGATTGTCCGGCACAAATTGTTTTATCGGGACCAGCATACGTGGAAGGCACTCCTTTAATTGCGCATCGTACACTGTCAATTGCTTCACATCCATTAGCATCCGTTACTGTTACAAAATATGTTGTACCAATAGTTGGAGCGACCGAAATAGATGAGCTGGTACTACCATTGCTCCAAAGATAAGTCAGTCCACCTGTTGCGGTAAAAGTAGCGGAATCGCCGCGACAAATAAATTGTTGCGGGCCTGCATCAGCTATAGGCTTGGGGTGTACCACTACCGGTTGAATAAGGGTATCCGTACAGCCATTATTACTAGTAACAATTAAACTAACATTATAAGTACCGGCGACATTATAATTTACAGATGGATTCTGCAAACCGGAAGTTTGAAGGTTTCCGAAATTCCATTGCCATGCAGATAACACTCCATTTGGAACTGAGGAGCTACTTGTAAATTGGACAGGAGTTCCTCTGCAGGAAAGCGAACTTGTAAAGGCGGCAACCGGAAGCGGGCTAATAGTAATTTGTTTTACAATACTATCCCCACAACCCCCATTAGTTGTAACAATAAGTTGAACAGTATAAATACCCGGAGTTGAATAAACATGAGGTGGATTTTGAAGTATAGAAGTAGTTCCATCCCCGAAGGTCCAGTTCCATCCTGTAATATTTCCTACCACTGCCGTAGAGGTATTCGAAAAGTTAATTGGCGCACCTACACAACCGTTATTATAGCTAAAGTTAGCAACAGGAAGAGGAAACACATTAAATGACTTAGAGATAGTATCAATACAACCTTCATCAGAAGTAACTACCAAAGTCACATTGTAGGCTCCTGAGGCAGGATAAAAATGAGAAGGGTTTTGCTGTTGAGAAACGTTACCATCGCCAAAATTCCAAGACCATGCGGTGATACTTCGGAACCAATTGTTGAGATGTCGATACAGTTCATTGGTTCATTAATACAAACATCATTAGGTGTAAATTGTGCATCAGGAATAGCATTTACATTCACTGTGGTGGAAAGAGTACCTGAACAACCGTTACTGTTAGTGATGGTTACGCTATATGCACCAGCATTTGATACATTTATAGTTTGAGAGGTAGCTCCGTTCGACCAGAGATACGTGTTTCCCGGATTTCCAGCATCAAGAATTGCACTTCCGCCATTACAGAATTCTACATTCTGTAAATTATTAACAATAGATCCACTTAGACTTACGAGGCTTGAAGCAGTTGCAGTACAACCGGCCGAATTAGTAACTGTTACCGAATAAACGCCGGCAAAAGCAACCAGAATTGTTTGAGTAGTTTGTCCATTTGACCATAAATAAGAAGCTCCCGGATTTCCCGCATCCAGGTATGAATCAACACCCGGACAAAGGAACAAATTAGATAAAGTTACTGTAGGTAATGGGTTCACCGTAACAGCAACAAAATTAGTGGCACTACAACCATTCGCATTAGTACCTGTCACTGCATATGTAGTTGAAGAACCGGGTGAAACCGTAATGGTTCCGGTTGTATTCCCTGAAGGACTCCAGTTGTAACTTACACCACCTGTTGCAGTGAGCGTAACAGATTGTCCTGCGCAGATGGATTGAGAAGGACTTACATTGATAACGGGCAACGGATTCACGGTAACATTCACTGACGCCGCCGCTGTACATCCATTATTGTCGGTAACAGTAACTGTATACGTAGTATTTGTGGACGGTGAAACGTTAATTACATCGGTAGTTTGTCCGCCGGGAGTCCAGGAATAAGTTCCACCACCTGAAGCCACTAGTGTTGCAGTTCCGCCCAAACAAATAACCTGATTGGCTCCGGCATTTGCAATTGGCGGAGGATTAATGGCTATAGTTTGTAATATCGTTGCTGAACAACCATTACTATTTGTTACAGTAAGTGTAACGTCAAAATTTCCTGTAGTTGGGAAGTTAATAACCGGATTCTGTCCGGTAGCTGTTTGTCCATTTCCAAAATTCCAATTCCAACCGGTGATGGTACCTCCATTCGGATTAGACCCATCAGTAAAAGTTATATTTCCGCCAAGGCAAGCTACCGCGCTATAGGTAAATGCAGCGGTTGGTAAAGGAAAAATAACAACCTGTTGCATAATTGTGTCGGAGCAACCAAGGGTATCACCGGCAATGAGAGTAACATTATAAGTACCCGGGTTGGTATAAATGACCGTAGGATTTTGTCCTCCTGAAGTTTGACCATTTCCAAAATTCCAATTCCAGTTTAAATTTCCGGGAGGCGTAGTTGAATTATTAAAAGTAACCGCACTTCCGGCACAACCTTGTCCACCGGTAAAGGATGCCACCGGAGGCGGAGCAATTACTACAGGTTGAATTAAAGTGTCAATACAACCTAAAGTAGTTTCAATGATCAGTGAAACATTATAAGTGCCTGGTCCAGGGAAGGTGTGAATGGGATTTTGCAATGTAGAAGTGCCTGTTCCACCAAAATTCCAATTCAAGGATATTATTGAACCACCGGGAAGTGTTGACTGGTCGGTAAACTGTACAGGTAGATTCGGACAAGATCCGGCAGCAGTAAATGCCGCTGTAGGTTCAAATGCACTAATTACATTCACCGTATCCTGACTGGAACAAATGCCATCATTCACAGTAACAATATAAGTTCCTGCTCCGACAGTTTGAATCGGAAGCGTGACCCCATTACTCCATAAATAGGTGTAGTTTCCTGTTCCACCGCTGGCAGTAACATTCACGGTAGCCAGATCATTGCAGGCAATTAATTGATCGGGGCCTGCATTTACATCAATTCCAATGACCGTAATACAATAGGAATAAATCTGGGTTCCTACCATAGGGCATGCATCATCATTGACCCTGACTGTAAAACAATAAGGATTATTTGAAATTGCACTTTGTGGCGGAGTCCAGCAGAAATTTCCTGTTGGTCTTGGTCCTGCGGTAGTAGTAAACGTTGCTCCGGTAATACTGGCATCCCAATTCATAAATACACTTTGTGCAGCATCGGGATCTGTTGAATTAATAAAAAAGCAGAGAGGGTCACCGGCACATACGGTTGTATTAAAATTATTGGTTCCGTTAATCCCAGATAATGTTGGTAGGGTATTATTACAATTCAAAACAGTAATTTGAATATCTCTTTCAACGGTTCCAATTAATACGCCGTTACGATACTCTTCCACTAACACTGCCATTACTGTGACTTCAAGATTTTGAGGTGTCATACAAACATCACCGTTAGTAGTATTAAATGATAATGCGGGTGAAGATGTAAGTGGATTTGAAGGACCAAATGGAGCAATATAGTTGACAGTAGTGGTTGCATTCTGATAAGGAGTAATCAATGAATACACCAGTGAATCACCATCTGCATCAAAAGCGCCGTGGTTGAAGCAATATTGTTGACCCAAACAAGCAAAAGGAACCGGCTTGTTAGAAAAGTAGGAGAACTGTTACATGGGCTGATGGTATTATTTAGTGTTGCATAGATATAAAAAGTGTTAGAACTGGGAGTTGTAATTGTGTTGATTGCAGCATTCCGGCAACACAAATTATAACTGAAGGTCCAGTCTGTACATTGCATAGGTAGTGTAATTACCCCTTCATATACCCATTCCTGAATTCCGGTATAAATACCACCGTTACAGGAAGAAAGAGCTGTTGGACAAAGCGGGGTTACCTCCTGTCCGGTGCCCGGAATAGGGAGACAGGTAATACCCAGATTTTGCCCGCAGGAATTAGACCTTACATTAACAAAAAACACTTGTAGGAGCGGCAATGCCAATACAATCACGATAAAAGGAAACCCTCATTTTGTAAGTATTTCCACCCATACACTCATAGGTAAGATCGGCTCCCATAGCATGACTTGCCGATACTTCCTGCACTGCAAAATCAAAGCCAGTAGCGTGATTATTGCTGTAATGTAGTTACGTAAATGTTTATCCATGATTAGAGAATTAATCGATTATGACCTGTTATTGTTTCACAAACAAATATATACGTGTATTGAAAAAACCGTAAAAGAGAAGCTATGCAGAACCAATTATTGTAAGATTTAAACAAAAATTGTCAGAAACCACTAGGTTCATAAATTCAATAATTCAATGATACCAAGGGTTTGTATAAGACACTGACTTAAAGTATTGATAAAAAAATGGAAAACAGACTGTAAGAAATTTGGCTTTAAAGAAAATTAAGCACCAATTAAAATTGGTTCTGACAAATCATGCAAAAATCATACATCAGAATTTTGGTAACAATTGCATAAATAAATTTTAAATACAATAAGGACAAAGCTCGAAAATGGCCTCTATTCGGGAGATACAAACAATTTTCTATTAAAAAAAAAGTAGTTTAAATTAAACCGGCAATTAAAATAAAATTACAAAATCAAATATTGATATTTAACTTAAATTAAACAAAAGCACAAAAAAACCATCCCAACAAGCGCTGGGATGGTTTACCAAAACACATAACAATCATCTGAACCACACCATCCAGAATGATCTCTCTTCAATCCCAGGGAAAACTATAAATTACCTAAACAGGACTATCCCTTTTTATTTACAATTGTGAACACTCTGGAAATATTAAAACCTAAATGAATATCACCTTTACTCCAGCTGCCTTTATTTTCGGTAATAAAAGTTTTTTCATTCATTGCAGGTGCATTTGTAAAATGTAATTGAAAAACATGGCCACCGGTTTCAATATCAAATCCAATGGAGAGCGGATTCGTATTTTCATCAGGTAACTGATTTGGCAGAATATAAAAATAATCCATTGTTAATGCCAGCCTTCTGGTAAGTTTAATTCTGGAACCAATTTCAACAGAATAAATATCATGTTTATCAGTTGATTTTTCAACTAAATTACGATGCACCATCATGGGAGCGATTTGCAAAGTAAAGGCCTCGGTAAACTTTCGGCCGAAAATAATTTGATTGTAATAGCCCATTCTGGATGAAAAATAATTTTTACGATCAGGATCGGCCCACTTCAACATATTTGCTGTAGCTCCAGAAACAAGAATTACTGAAAATGGAATATTTTTAGCACCTGTTGACTGCCAGAGCAGTCGATATTTCAAAAACCCATCCAGTTCTTTGTGTAAAGAACTTCTTCCGACACCAACAGTTAACCTATCAGTAATTCCATAATCGAGTCCAAGTCGGATCGTAGCCTGATCAAGTCCAAAAAATTCATAACTACCGCTATTGAATTCCCCAAACCGGTGCATAATTCTAAAGTCGAGTACGCCCGCTGCAACATGTTCCATAGAATGACTTGCAATTACCCGAGTAGATTTGAAAGCATTGGTAACATGTTCCACTTGCGGCTTATCCTCTCCCAGGAGATTTAGAAGATCCTCCTGAGCAAACAGCAACGAAGGGATAAAGATCAGCAGCAGCAATGCTGAGCGAAAAAAGTTGTTTTTCATATATTTGAATAACAAAAATTAATTTGCTTTAAAAGGATCGTAATTTAAATCAACTGTAATTTTCAGCGTTTCGGATACTTTATCTTTTACCAACTTTGGAATTTCGATGTTGTAATCTTTAATCAAAATATTAAATACCGAATTAGCCGAAATTTTACCGGATTTCACTGCAATAGTCCCATCAATAACAACATCTTTGGTTACGCCATGAATGGTCAATTTACCAGAAACTTTAACAGGATAAGAACCATCAGCAGTCCATTTAACATCCGCATTATTCACAATAGCACCTTTAAAAACAGCTTTTGGAAATTTGTCTGACTCCACATAGTTTTCATTAAAATGCTCTTGCATCAAAGCCTTTTGAAATTCAAATGCTTTCATAAGCACAGAAAACTCAATTTGTCCTGATGCAGCATCAACAACACTGGTCACTTTTTTATTTGTTGCTGCAATTTCTTCATCAGATGCTTTTGAGTAAAATTGAATTTTCCCTTCACGGGTAAAATACTTATTTTGAGCAAAAGAGGCTACAGGCAGTGTCAGCAATGCGATAGCAAAAAATAACATTAATTTTTTCATAGATTTTAGAGTTTGTGTTTTGAGTATAAAATATTTTCAAAATGTGTGAACAAAATAAATTTCCTAAACAACTAAATACTTAATTAACAATAACACATCTGGTCAAAACCACATCCATTGAAATACCAGTGCATTCACCTTTAACTAAAATTGAATCTCCTACTTTATAATTTTTATATTGCATTTCACTCGAATTCCCTATTCCACAATTGATGCCAAACATATCGGATTCTGAAGCCATAATAAGATTTAACTCACCATTATCGCCAATGCTAAGATCTCTTACTTTTCCATTGACCTCAATAATTTTTCCCAGGTATTTTTTGTTAGCTGCGGCCTCATCATTTTCAAATTGACGAAACAACTCATCTGCATTTAGCGAATATTCAGCGTCAGCATTATCAAGTTTAGCTACGGGTTTATTATACAAATACCACGCATATCCACCTGCCAATAAGGCTATTACGATTCCGATTTTAAAAAGTTTTATCATTGTATTTAGTTTTCAGGATATTGGTTTGTGACCCAAACTTCAATTTTAGAGATACTACAATCATTCAATTTATTTCCTCCCTTAGGCATGGGAGAAAAACCTGATTCCTGCCTGACAACCCCAAGCAAAGCGCCTGAAATTGCATAATCTTTTAATGTAGTATAGGTATCAAGAACCACACCGCCCTGAGCAGAAGCCGCGCTGTGACAGGAATTGCAACTAGCATCCATAATTGGCTTTATGGTTGAATTGTAAGAGACATTGGTTGTGTCGCAATTAGTATTACTGGCAGGGTACAATTCCTCTTCAACATCGTAATAGCAACCTTGAATGGTGCCGAGCATACAAAAAGAAAGAAAGAAAACTACAATCTTATTCATACAAAAAAGATTAATTATTGAGGGCACCTTCAGCGACCCAATTTCTAATTTTTCCAATTTCGCAGGTACTTAAAGAAGGTCCATTTTTGGGCATTGCAGCATACATTGGATTATGAATTATGGAACCTACAAGTGCGCCTGATTGAGCAGTAGCCTGAACACCGGCATATGATGACAAATTTACAAAACCATTTGTAGAATTTCCAGTTGTATGACATCCGACACACTTATTTTGCATAATTGGTTTAACAGTAGCTAAATAACTTACACCGGTTGAGTCGCATGGTCCTAATTCATCATCACAAACCAAATTTTGAGCGCCTTGATTGATCCATTGGGCAATCATGGCAATTTGTTGCTGATTAAGTTGTGGCTCTCCTGCCGGAGGCATTTTATCATCGGGGTCAGTTGTAGTAATAACCTCCCAAAGTTTTGAATCATTAAGATCAAAAGGAGTCACTTCACCTGTATTCATCACGTTGACATAGGAATCCAAAATAACACCATCTTCAGCAGTAGCGGCATCATGACATCCGCTTTTAGCGCAATTTGAAACTAAAAAAGGAAGAATTTGCTGCTGAAAATAAATAGAATCAGGATTGCATGGGAGACCGTTTCCTCCGCCATTACCCCCACCCCCATTTCCGCCACCGCCATTATCATTATTTGTTATGGGTACCAAAGGTTCGTGTTTACAACTCTGCATTGAAAACAAAAAAACAGAAAAACTAAAAAACAAAACATTTATCCCGAACCTTAACGGAGAAATAAACCAGCCGTAATTTTTATACTTATTGATCATCGCTTTGTCTATTATTAAGTTTTAATACAACAAAAATAGTGCGGATTAAAAATTTTTAAAAACCAAAGTAGCTGAAAGAGAAAAAGTACCGTTTGAACAGGAATATAATTGGTTTAAGAAACCGATCCGGTAAGCCAACCTTTAAAATTTGGGGATCGCTCAGTGCTTACAATGGTCTCCATATCCGTATGCGGATTTAACTCAAGCTTAACCCTTGATTTAGAATAAGATACCATATTTTTAATAGCATTAATATTGACAATAAACTGTCTGTTTATTCTAAAAAAAACGGCATGATCAACGATTGCTTCAATTTCATCAAGATTCTGATCTATTGGAAAAGTCTTGTTATCAAAAGTAGCCAGATAATTGACCTTATTTTCGGTATAAAAATAAGCTATGTCTTTAATTTCCAAAGCCTTAATTTTATCTGCAAATCGAATAATAATTCTTTTCTGGTATTCATGTTTCGACTTAAATAAATCAATCAGTTTTTCGAGATCGGCAACCTCTTTAGGCCTACTTGAGGAAACATGCTCCTTAAATTTAGTTAATGCATGTTCCAATTCCGTCTTTTTAACAGGTTTAAGTAAATAATCGATACTATTAAATTTAAAAGCCTGCAATGCAAATTGATCATAAGCAGTAATAAAAATCACCGGGCATTTAGGCACTATTGATTTAAATATTTCAAAACTATTTCCATCAGCCAATTGAATATCCATCAGGATTAAATCGGGATGTTCGTTTTTTGATAACCAACTTACTGCAGATTTAATTGACACCAGATGCATCAACATTTTGCTGTAGGATCAATTTTTTGATTAGCCTTTCAAGTCGTAAAAGCTGCCGGATCTTCATCTTCAATGATCAGATAATTCATAAGATTAAAACTACAATTTGATTAAGGGTAACATTACACTGAAATGCGTACTAGTTTGTTTAATTACTAAATCTGTTTTTGCCATTAGCATATATCTGTTTTTTAAATTTTGAAGTCCTATTCCTGTGGAGGGCTCATTGACTAATTTAGGATTAAGGTTATTTTTGATCACAAGATATGTATTATTTTCCAAAAATATTTCAACCAGTAAAGGCGTCTCTTTAGAGACTGCATTATGCTTAAAACAATTTTCAAGTACTATTTGAAGAGAAAGAGGCGGGATAAGAAAACTTTCTTTTATTTCGGTCGGCAACTCGATATGAACACTGAAATTAGTACCATATCTTTTCTTTTGAAGAAAAACATAAGCCTCTACCAACTCCAACTCCTCCTTGATGGTAATGAGATCTTTTTCTCTGTAGGCAAGTATATTTCTAAAAAAATCCGATAATTTATTTACATACTCAACAGCTATATCTTTATCATCCTCAATCACTGTAATCAAAGTATTAAAGCTATTGAATAAAAAGTGGGGGTTGACCTGATTCTTCAGAATTTCAAATTGTGATTCTATTTTTTCTTTTTTTAGTAATTCTATGGACTTAGCCCGACGATCGCGATAAGTCAAATAAAAATAAAGAGAAGTAATAAACGTTAATACGGAAAGGGCAATAAACCATGGCTGTTGCCAGAACGGACTAGCAATTAAAAAACTGAAAGATGTAGCATCCGAATTGGAGAAATTTCCGTTGATAGAAGTTCTCAAGTTAAAAGAATAACTTCCTGGCCGGAGATTAGGGAAAGTAATAAATCTATCACGAGTGGTAATCCATTCATTACTATAGCCTATTAATTTATACTGGTAGCTCACTTTTTGTGGATCGGTGTACCAAATTGCACAGAAATCAAAAGAAATATGATTCCTGTGATAAGCAAATTTTTTAGTTACCAAGGTATCTACATTTTCCAAAAAACAGAGCACTTTATTAAGTATCAATGTCGGCTTTTTATCACCAACCATTTGTTCCAACGACACTTTAATAATTCCCTTTTGAGTACCCATCCAAACATTGCCATTTTGATCGGCAGAGGTTACATTTACATCAGGATCAATATTAGTTACGCCTACTTCTTCGCCATAAGTGATAATCTGAAAATTACGAGGGTCGATAGCGTCGATACCTTTGTTATTTATGACCAGAATATTTCCTGATTCATCTGTTATTAATGCAGAAATATTGATATCACTTAACCCCTGAGCTACACTAAAATTTCTGAACGACTTTCCATCAAAGCGATAAATACCATCCGACGCTGAACTGCACCAAATATTTCCAAAATGATCTTCGGTTAAAGAATAAATAATTCTGCTTTTCAGACCCTGATCTTCACTGTAATTAGTAAATTTTCCATTTTCAAAACAGGTAATTCCATTGCCATCGGTTGCAAACCAAACTCTTTTTAAATAATCAATATATACCTTATAAATAAAATTATTACCAAGTCCTTGTTGCTCATTAAAGTTAACAAAACCAGTAATACCTGAAATTGTTGAATCCATTAAAGTGCATTTAGAAACTCCTCCCAAAGTGGCAAACCAAACGGTTGCACCGTCACCATCAATAGACAGTACATTCGAATTAATGATTCCTTCTTTTTCCGAAAACAATTTTGAATATCCGTTTAAAGGATTGAATCGAAGTACACCAAAATCAAAAGTACCCATCCAGATAAATCCGTAGCTGTCCTCATACATACTGATAATACCCAGTTGGTCAAATTTAGTTCCTTTCAATGGCTTAGAAAGACGAGTACCTGGTAGTTTAGATTTATTGTAGCAATACAAACCGGAGTCATTGGTAAACCAAATATTATCATACTTATCGCATAGAATAGTTCTTATATTATTCAAAGCAACACCTTCGAGAGTTTTCTTAAATTCAATACTTTCTCCGGGAGACAAATAAAGTTCATTACCGGCACCGATCCAAATATTACCTTCATGATCTTTGAGCATGCAGCTCAGGTTAACACCATCAAAACCTTCATTTTTTGCAAATTGACGCACTCTTTTATAGCCTTTGAATTCGTAATCAATAATTCCTGACTTTGCGGTGCCAATCCAGAATTCATTTTCAAGCACCATCAGACTATTTACCGAACCATATTTCCATGTTTTCAGCGCATCGGGATAGGTAAAAGTTAACAAGTCAGTATTAAAAACACAAAAACCTTTTTCTTCCATTCCAACTCCGATCGTATGTCCGGGTCCATTTGTCAATTGCCGAATAATATTATCGGGTAACCCATCAGATGCATCAAAGTTCCTAAAGCTTATTTTTCCTGAATGAATTCGTGAAAGCGAAAGGCCTCTATCACTTCCACACCAAATACGACCGGAAGAATCGCTTAAAATAGTGTAAACATAATCATCACCTAAACCATCCAAAGTTGTGTAATGATCAACTTTATTATTCAAAAAACAATAAATCCCATCTCCAAGAGTTGAAACCCAAATTTCATTTGTTCCCGAAAAACAAATACCACTGATAGCAGATTTTATAGAAAACTCACCGGTAGGGAATAATTCAATTTTATCGTTTAAAACAGTAAACAGTTTTCCGGATTTTGTTCCTGCTATAATTCCTTTGTTTGGAATTGGAGCAATAAAAGTGATGTTTTCATTTTCAATTGATTTTAAAAGCTCTAATTTATCAAAACCATAACCGTTATACTCATAAATACCTTCCGTTGTTCCTAGCCAAATTATTTTACGGGAATCCTGGCAGATTGAATTTATTTTGAGATTAGCCGAAGAAGCAGTTACTTGCAATTGTCTGAAAAATGGCTCTTGTGCCTGAACAGAAGAAATAAAAAAGAAAATAAATAAATAAATAAACAACTTCAAATAGTTCATTTCTTTAATTAATAAGTTGTGAGAAGCAAAACTGCTTCAATTTCTGCATCTATTTCAGCCGCTATTTTCTGGTAAACCACTTTTGGAATTCTGATATTATGGTCTGCTATAGTAATTTTGAACTTGGATTGAATCTGCATTTTGTTATTACTAATTTCTATTTTGCTGTTAATAATCCTTTCTTGTTTTACACCATGGATATTTAATACACCTTTAGTACGTATTTCGTACTTTCCTGTTTTTGTAAAATCTATTTCCTCAATAATTTTACCAATGAAAGTTGCAACAGGATACTTTTCACTTTCCATGTAATTTTCATTAAAGTGTTCCTTTTGCAATGGGCCGTTAAATCCGTGGAAAGACAGAATCGTAACTGTAAAAGCAAAAGTTTTGTTGGTGGTATCAATAAGACCTCTTAAATCAACACTCTCAGCACGAATAACTTCCAAAGGGGCCTCTGAAGTCAAACTAATTTTGCCAGTTTGGATTTTATAGACAGTTCGTTTACCTGTTTCCTGAAAAGGAGTAAAAGATAAAATGGGAGTAAAACAAAACTTACCAAAAACCAATCATATTTGATTTTTATTCTGTAAATATAAATAATATACTTCATCAGGCTGAACAAAAAGTCTATTTGGACTTGATTCAAGCAGTTCTTTGGATTTCGATTTCCAATCAGGGGCTCAATATCTGAAAATTACCTTAATTTTTAGCTAACATTTATCACAGGAGTAAGCTGAATATGCGTCAAGAGTCTAAAAACGAACAAAAATCCTCCAAAGAGAAAGGGTTTGAAAGGTATTTAAAAAGTAGTTTTATACAATCCGGATTCCAATAGTCAGCTTATTTTGCAGCAAAACCAGTACAACTGGCTATAAAATAGAATAAGAAAAACATGTAAATCAATATATTGCGAAAATAACATGCATTATTTTTATCTTTAGCCTCCATTCGAAGAGAAAAGCAGATATATGAATATGACTGAAACCGCACAGCGGATGAAGAAGGGAAGCGCCCACATAGAAATTTTGGATTTTCTTAGGGGCATTGCAGCTCTCAGTGTAGTTTTGTTTCACTTCTCCGGATCAGCACTTCCAACTATCAAACCTAACGCATTAACTGATTTTTTTTCATGGGGAAAATTGGGTGTTCAGGTATTTTTTGTTATTTCAGGATTCATCATACCCTATGCCATGTATGCTTCAGGCTACAACATAAAAAACGCGTTCAAATTTATAGGCAAACGACTCATAAGAATTGGCCCTCCGGCATGGATAGCAGTGCTTTTGCTATTTATAATTTATTATGGAGCAATAGCCATGAACGGAAAACCTGTGGAAGGAATGCCATGGCCCGGTATTTCATTTGAAGCAACCATTGCAAACTTATTTTTCTCGTATTCATTAATAGGAACAGGACTTTATAATGAAGTCTACTGGACTTTGGAGGTCGAATTTCAATATTATGTAATCATTGCTTTTTTATTGCCGGTACTACTAAAATACGCCAAAAATGAGCTTGCGCTGACAGCCATTTTATTGGCAGTGAATGCAACTTATTTGATTCATTTCGATAGAATATTATTTTTTCAAAACAACTCCTTTTTTCTATTAGGCATACTATTGTTTCTTTATAAAACAGGTCATATTAAAAGGGGTTACATGGGTTATGCAACTATTGTAATGATGTTAATTTGCTACGCACAACAAGGACTACCAAATGCGTTTGCCGCTATCATCACATTTCTTACTATTGCTTATGTTCAGTTTACAAATCCGGTCACAACATTTCTTGGAAAGATTTCATACAGTTTATACATTACCCATCATTTTGCGGGTATAACAGCTGAGTTTATTTTGCGAAATTTAACCGGGTTACAAGTGAGTGAACCTTTAAAAGTGGTTATGGTACTAGTTTATACCGGAATAGCTATACTTTTTGCCTGGATATTTTATTTATTGATTGAAACGCCCAGCTTAAGACTTGCTCAAAAAATAAAGCTCACGAAGTATAAAAATAATTGAGGGTTAATAACTACCAACACAACACCATTAAACAAATTCACTTCTTAAGATAGCCATTAAAAGAATCACTTTTATTCAATTGGATTATGACAATAAAAAATCAAGGTAGCAGCAGGCATCATATTCAGATTATCGAACTGTTGAGAGGCATTGCAGCGCTGGGGGTGGTTTGTTATCATTTTGCAAATTCCACTTTACCCACTATTAAACCAAATCCACTGGGTTCATTTTTCGAATGGGCCAAATTAGGTATTCCTATGTTTTTCCTTATTTCGGGTTATGTTATACCTTTATCAATGCATCAATCGGGGTACAAAATAGGTGATGCGGGCAGATTTTTTCTAAAGAGAATGATCAGAATGATTCCACCAGCCTGGATTGCAATTTTTTTGATGATGGGTATTTATTTTGCAGGCTATGCCTTGAATGGCAGACCTATTGAAGGAATGACGTGGCCCGGAACTTCATTAAAAAGCGTCCTGGCCAATTTATTCTTTTCCTATAAACTTTTTGATATAGAAAAATATATTGAAGCCTACTGGACTCTTGAAGTAGAGTTTCAGTTTTATATTCTAATTACTTTCCTATTTCCATTAGTAGTGGCGCTAGCCAAAAAGCCGGTGTATTTATCACTTTTACTTTTGGGAATCAGTTGCACGTACTTTTTATATGATGACCGATTTATGTTTTTCAGAGACAATTCATTTTTCATTCTAGGCATCCTGCTGTTCTTACATAAAACAGAACAGATTAGTAAAAATTACTTTCTTTATGCCTCCTTTGCGGCCACCGTAGCTTGTTACATGCAACAGGGTGTTTATGGAGCAGCAGGATCTGTGATGGCAATACTTTCAATGAATTATGTTAGATTAAATAATCCCATTACAACATTTTTGGGAATGATATCGTTCAGTTTATACATCACACACAAAGTATCGGGTGTAGTTGCCGAGTTTTTGTTGCGAAACCTAACAGGGTTTCACTTAAGTGACCCAATAAAAGTGCTTATGTTTTTTGTCTATATAGCTATTTCAATTGCATTTGCATGGATATTTTACAAACTGATTGAAGCTCCATCAATGAATTGGTCTAAAAAGATACGATTAAAAAAAACTATTCATCCAGTAAGTAATTAGTGTGCATCCTTTATTTACTATTCAGATAATTATTAGTTAAATATTAAAAAAATACAATGAATAATTTTAAGCTCTTATTAGTTTTATTCGTGATACAGCTACAGTCCTTTGCAACAATTGCTCAAATACAAAACAAACCGGTTGCATCGAAGTCGAACCATGTTGTAGCTGAGTGGAAAAATCAGGAAGCAGTTTGGACCATCTGGCCCTCCGATACAGCCATGCAAGCAGTGATTACACAAGCTATCAAGGCACTCTCTTTGGAAGTGCCTGTCCATCTAATTCTTTCTTCAGATAGTCTCCGGGATTTTGCTCTTTTAAAATTAAAAAACGACAGTATTGCTTATAATCGTATTAAAATAGTCATGAATACGAATGCCAAAGGATTTATAAGAGATCATGGGCCGTGGTTTATTTTTGATGCAAATGATCAACCTGCACGTTTGGGATTTAAATGGGCTAACTATGGTGTTACGACAAGCCTGACAAGAAACACAACAATAAAAGACTCCATCATGATGGGTAAGTTTGCCGGGGAAATAACCGGTAAAATGAAATTAAAGACTGTTGTTTCTGATTTGGTTATTGAAAATGGAATGATTGAAGTAAACAATAACGGGGTTGCCATCTGTTTTATGGAAACTATCTTACAAAGAAATCCGGGGTACGATCTTCCTGCAATCACGGTAGAAATGAAACGAGCCTTGGGATTAAAAAAGATCATTTGGCTGGGCAGTTCACCCTCCATGGAAAAAATTTACCCGGGAGCCAAGGCCTCCAATATTTTTGGCTTTGGAGGGAATGGCCACATCGATCAATACGTAAGGTTTGCCAATGATACTACAATTCTGATTGCTCAGATAGATCCTATGGAGCGCCGTTTCGATCCGGTAACGTCAGGGGATTTTTTTATTCTTACGGAAAACCTGGAATACCTCAAAAAGTTACAGATGAAAATGATCAACCATTTACCATCATAGCACTCCCGGTTCCAGCCATGCGCTTTCATATGAAAGAAGACTCAGTACCTGACATAACAGTTGATACAGTAAGATTCCAGGGCTTTGAAAATGGCGCTATCATTTATCAGGCTCCTATTGTTTCCTACCTGAATTTTTTTATTTGCAATAACACTGTTATAGTTCCTGAATACTATAATGACAGACTTACTGATGCAGAAAAATTAAAAGATGAAAATGTAGGAAAAATTTTCGGAGAACTGTTTCCTGATAAAAAAATTGTGAGACTAAATCCACTTCCATTAAATTTTGCAGGTGGAGGAATCAGAAGGTCATTCATTTCGGAACCGAAAGGAATAGTTACTCCAAAGAGCCCGGTGAAATAAGCATTATCTTATTATGGTAACGGTCCCTGTTCTGACTTTCCTGGCCGGATCATTTACTATTTTCAATTTGTAAACATACACACCTTCAGGATAAGGTTTGCCACTTTCATCATTTCCATTCCATTTATCGAAACTACCTGAAGACACAAAAACTGCTTGTCCCCATCGGCCAAAAACTGATAGTTCGTAACCTTCAATAGAATATCCGACTGGCCCAAATTCATCATTTGTTCCATCATTATTGGGAGTAAATGAATTAGGGATATACCATGTCACCACATTTTCAACAATGAGTTCTGAACTAGTACTGTCCACACACCCTTTTCACTCGTAGCAATTAACTGAATTGCATAAGTTCCGGGTTCCAGGTAAGTGTGTGAAGGATTTTGCAGAGTAGTTGACTGTCCATCTCCAAAATCCCATTGCCAGGTGGTTGTATTTACAGAAGCATCAATAAAGTCAAAATAGGGGTTCAAAATTGTTGCCTGTGGAGGTTCAATGACAAAAGCAGGTTCAGGTAATAAATTGACCGTTATAGTTTTTGAAGCATCACGTGGTGTAGAGCAGGAATCAGAGACTGTTACGGTGTATGTTGTTGTTTGATCAAGAATAAATGTATAAGAAGTACCTTGTCCCAAACCGTTATCCCAATTAAAATAATAAGGACCACCGGTACCGCCAATGGCCTGAACTTCCAATGTCACTTCTTTTCCCTCACATATTTCATCAGGAGCAATAATAAAAGGATCCAGAGGAGGCAGACGGTCAATGATGATTAAATTGGATGAGACCGGATTAAGAGCAAGGCAAGTTTCGGATGAAGTGAGCTGTATTTGTAAAGTATCAGAATTCAAAAACAAAGAAGACACCAGGGTGTCACTATTTACTCCTACCCCATTCCCATTCAAAAGCCATTGAAAAGATGGAAATAATCCCCCATTAGTGGTACTCGCACTGTAAGTGATTTCGGCTCCATCGCAAAACTGTCCGGATGGGTTAGCGGAAATAAATACAGTTGGTGTGAGTAATGGATTAACTATTGCCGGAATTTGATTTGAAGTATCTCTAACAGGCAAAGCACAAAAAGCAGATGAGGTCATTACTACGTCAACATTATCTCCGTTTTGCAACGTGGTGGAAGAAAAAGTATTACCAGTTAAACCGGTGGTCACACCATTCACTCTCCAATTAAATGAGGGTGTCAAACCGCCTCCTGTAAAAGTAGCAGTAAAGGACAATAAATCACCGACACAAATGGGGCCTAACGGAGCAACAGCAATATTGACATCAGGGGTAATGTTAGGACTAATTTGCACGGGGATACTATTGGAAGTAGCATTTGGAGAAGTGACACAGGTTTCGGAAGAAGTTAAAATAACTTCAATAATATCACCATCAGCAAATCCGAATGAATTCAGGAACGGATTATTCCCACCAACAGCAGCACCATTCAGGAGCCATTGATACACGGGTGCGGTTCCTGCATGGGTAGTGCTCGCACTAAAATTGAGCAAATCACCCGGGCAAACAGGGCCCTGCGGGTTCACGGTAATTGCAATTAATGGAGTAAGATTCGGCAACACAACGGTTGTCAGTATATTGGAAGTATCGGTAGGATTAGTCAAGCACTGATAGGAAGATGTAAAAACTAAACTAATCACATCCCCATCATTAAATACAGCAGTGAGTGAATCTTGTCCAGAACCGAAAGGCTGATTATTTACAAACCATTGAAAAGAAGGATTTGAACCTCCATGGACACTATTTGAGAATACAGTTATTAAATCACCATCACAAACCGGCGTTGACGGAGATAAATTTATTGATACTGCTGGTGAAAGAATTGGCAAAACATCAGCAACAATAACATTCGAAAAACAACCACCGGATTGGCACATGTGGCATTGCTAACCAGTCTCACTTTGATAGAATCGCCATCCACCAAATTTGCAATGGTTAAAGCAGGCGAATTTGTTCCTGTATTCACACCATTTATTTGCCAGTTAAAAGCAGGAACGGGACCACCATTTACCACGCTGGCGTTAAAAGTAACAGGGGTGCCATCACAAATAGGCCAAACCACATTTGCAGAGATAGTTACATCAGGTATAACTGTTGAAATAACATTCATTACAATCGGGTTAGAATTCACAGTTGCAGGGAAAGGGCAAACTGCCGATGAGGTCATAGCTACCTTAACAATATCACCATCGTTGAGTGCGGAAGTTGTAAAGGTGACAAAACCTGATCCGGAAGGGTTACCATTCACCGTCCACTGATAAGTGGGATTACTTCCACCAACCAACGGAGCTGCAGTAAAAACAATAGGCGTTCCCTGGACAAACAGTACCGGCAGTATTAGCTGTAATGGAAACTGAAGGATTTGTTAGTGGCAAAACACTTACAATAATAATATTGGATGCGGCTGTTACCGGCGATACACAATTGAGATTGGAGGTTACAATGACTCTGATACGATCACCATCATTCAAGGTGGAGGCACTAAAAGTGTTGCTATTTCCACCTGCATTGGCTCCATTCACCTGCCATTGGTAAGAGGGATTTGTACCTCCATTAACTACAGTACCGGTGAACGTAACCAGAGTGCCTGTACAAAACTGGTTTGAAGGCGAAATCGAGATTAAGGAGGATACGGGTAAAATAGGGTTGACAGCAACCGTTATGACATTACTGTTTGCTGTACCTGTAGTGAGACAAGTCAGCGAAGAAGTGAGTACCGCACTTACCTGATCTCCGTCGGACAAGCTAGCGATTGCATAAGTAGGACCGGTGGCACCGGTAAAGGCACCGTTTACCTGCCATTGATAAATAGGATTCGTTCCACCATTTGTTGCAACAGCCGAAAAAATAATATTATCCTGCTCACAAATGGGTGTTGCGGGATTGGCTGAAATACTTATTGAGGCGGATGTAGGAGCCGTAACAGTTATTACAATGTTATTGGAGTTGGCACAGCAACAGTTAAACAATTTTCGTTAGAAGTTAGAATCACTTTTACGATATCGCCATTATTGAGCGTAGCTGAAGAAAATAAATTTGAGTTAACTCCAACATTCACACCATTCACTTGCCATTGAAAGATTGGCAAAGAGCCACCGTTAGTAGGAAAGGCCCTGAATGTTACCAATTCACCCGGACATATAGCGCCTAAATTATCGCTAGTAATAGTAACAGAAGGAGTAAGTACGGGATTCACTGCAACATTAATGATATTTGAAGCAGCAGCCGGGCAGCCTGGATCCGCTAAAAGCGAAACGCCTACCTGATTCCCTATGGTAAGTGTAGTCGAACTAAAGACCGGAGAATTGATACCCACATTTAAACCGTTCACAGTCCATTGATAGATGGGTGTTGCACCCGGATTAACCGGCAGGGCAGTAAAAGAAATATTAGTACCGGCACAAAAAGTTCCGGGTGGATTTTGAGAAATAGAGACTGAAGGAGCAGCAAATGGATTCACTATCATAACCACAGGAGGAGAAACAGCATTAAAAGTATTTACACAAACAGAATTAGAAATTAGAGATACAGTTATAACATCTCCATTGCTTAAAGAACTTGAGGAATACGTATTTGAATTGGCACCTACATTGATCCCATTTAATTTCCATTGATAGATGGGATTCGTTCCTCCGAATGTAGGCAGTGCTGTGAAAGTTACAGCAGTTCCGGTACAAATTGGTCCTGGAGGGTTTTGTTGAATTGCAACTGCAGGTGCGGGAGGGCCTGGGCTCGGATTTACTTTAATAGAATAAACCTGGTTGGTAATTTTAGGAGGGCAGCCGTTATCAATAACTGAAACGGTAAATTGATAAGGCGCATTTCGTGCTTGACCACAATCGGTACTCCAGCAAAACTGAGAAAATAAAATACCATCCCCATTTGCATTAGGAAGAGAAGCAGGTGGATTTGTTATGGCACTATTAAAAATGGCACCTGATGAAGTGAGGTAGAGGCTGTCGCCATTATTATCAAAAAAAATCACCGGGAAACAAATAGTTTGCCCTTCAGTGATAGTGTAATTAGATTGTCCGCTGCCATTGTTAAAAGAAAGCGAAGGAACGGCATTCACCGGACAAGGAATAGCGATTAATTGAAGATCGCGTCTGATAAAAGCAATTAAAACACCGTTTCTATATTCTTTGATTTCAATAGCAACTACAAAAAATCCTGGTTAGGAATATAATATTTAGTGAGGCCTGTAATCGGATCAATGGTATTTACCCCACCAGCACCAAAAGGTGAATTAATAGAATAGCCGGGATTATACAAAACCGGAGGAATGGGAAAAGCATATGGATTATTATCAATCTGTGGGTCAGGAACAGCAGTGATACTGGATGAATATCCACTATAGGGCAATTCAAATGAATAAACGAGAGAATCGCCATCAGGATCAAATGCATTATTAACAATAGTTGCAGTATCACCGGCACAAATAAAAGGTACCGGAATATCATTGAACTGAGGAGAAGAATTAATTATTGGGGAAGGAGGAATAAAACAATAATAGGTTTGGCCGATGCTTCCGGGAGTTGACAGATTCACAAGATTTCCATTTCGGCAACATCTTTCCACCATCAGGTGATAGCCTCCCGGGTCAGGGGGAAGCAAAATATCAGCTTCAAAAACACCTTCCTCCACACAAACGGAAGAACTGAATGCACAATTACTTCCTATACTCGGAGGCGTTATGAATCCGCTTGAAATCAAAATCAGATTTTCTGTGGCGAACCAGTTTTTATCATCATTCGGATTAAGGGGATCCTGATTATAAATACCCAAAAACATGGATGGATCTAATGGAGCTGTTCCACCTGCAGAGGCATCACAATAACGATAAATTTTAAGGGTCACTTTATAACTTTGATTGGTACCAACAAGTCCCTGGTATTCGTAGGTCATACTCCCACCCATAAGGTGGGTAGCTTTACCTCATGAGTAAAAAAAGCAAGTAGAAGAAATAATCCGGAAATAAAAGTCCGGCAATTAAAAAGACTGGTCACAATAAATGTATTTAATTTCCTATGATCAAAGATAAAAAAATTGATGATAATTCAGGTCATTCAAGAATCTGATTGGAACCGAAAAACTTCCTTAGAATCAGGTTTTTTATTGAAGAAACAACGCATCAAATAATTGCATTTATTTCATTTTCAATTATATACTTAAAAATCACAAACAAATTCAGATTTGCTAATTCAAGCTTCCGCGCAAGAGTATTTCTTTTTCCATGGCAATGCCTTTAGGAAAAAGGACATTGTTTTCAATAAAAACATGCTGATGAAGGTCTTTTTCAAAAGCCTCTAATTCATGGTACACAATTTTAAATGAAGGACAAGCAGAGGATGGAGGATGATAATTACTTGAAATTGATCGAATCTGTTCCAGAACCTCCTGCCCTCTCGTGATCATTTTCCATCATATGAACAGGATGTTTTAAAAACACTGAAATTCTGGAGTCTGCGACTCCTTTCAGGAATACCTCTTCAATAAAACTCAGATAAGGAAACAAAATTTGTTCCTCCTTGACCATATGTTGTTCCAGTTCTATTGCAAGATCAGCGAACTTATCGTGAATCTCACTTAAGAACGGATAGTCGGAACCGTGTTTCGCAAGCACTTTTCCAAGATGATCTTTAATTATTGGAATACTGTTATTGACATAATTATGGTGTCTGTGGAGAACAATATCAATTAGTGTATGTATAGTTAATTGGGAGAAATCTTCACCCAAATTTTTCTTTTCGCTAATGATTTCAGTGATCATTGCTGCAACATGGTTGCTATCCAAATTTTTTAAATAACAGGCTTCCTCCAAAGTCAATTTCCCTTTACAACAGTAGTCAATTTTATAGCTTTCAAAAAGCCGAACTGAGTTTGGATAATCCAATACAATTTCAGCTACAGTTTGATTTTTAAGGGCAATCATAACATAAAATATTTAAAACTATGCAAATTAAACTATCTGAAGAGCACTAATAATATGATATATATCATACTTTTACATGTGATATATCATACTTTGAAAAAAACAGGTCAAATACCTTTGAACTGTTTAATAAGTGAGACCCTACTTAGTCAAAATGAGTTTCGATATTAATAATGTTATTCATTTAAAATCAATAAATTATAAACCAAACACTTTAAAAATACAATTTCATGAAAACACTCATTTTGTCAATCTCTTTGTCCGTGCTACTTGCAGCATGCGGAGGTAGTCCGGAGTCTACGGAAGGTCAGAAGAAAGCAGAACCTCTTGGAGATAACACAGCAACCACTACTGAAAACGGAAACCCCTCCTATGATCCTAACCGTGGCGAGGGAAAATTCACTAATGTTGAAATTGGTGAAAAATTAGATGGCGCATTAGCCACTGAAGGTGAAAACATTGCAGGAGTAAAATGTTTTTCCTGTCATAAAACATCTGCAGAGAAATTAGTTGGACCGGGTTGGAAAGAAGTTACTGTGAGGAGAAATCCGGTTTGGATCATGAACTTCATTACAAATCCTGACCCCATGATAGATAAAGACCCTGAGGTGCAGGCGCAGCTGGAGCTTTGTTTGGTAAGGATGCCCAATCAGGGGTTGAATGACGATGAAGCAAGAAAGATACTTGAATTCATGAGAAAAAATGATGGTGTGCAATAACCACAAAACAAAACATACATAAACAATAAACTGAGTAAAAAAAAAACTATGAAAACAAGAACTTTTATAACATTAACGGCTTTGATTCCGGCAGCACTGTTTGTAGGATCATGCCGGCCTAAAAACACCAGCAGTGCCGTGTCAGGTGATGCGGCATCGAAGGCTTATGTTGAACCTGGCAAATATGATTCTTACTACAATTTTGTAAGTGGTGGTTTTAGCGGTCAATTGAGTGCTATAGTGTTCCACCAGACAATGCCAATGGAGATATTGCTATCAATACCTATAAAGAAAACTTCAAAGGGTACTTAAGTTTTATCAGTGTCGGAAAAGAAGATGGCAAGATGGACATTGCATTTCAAATACAGTGTCCTGGAGTGAACTTTGACTTAAGTCATGCAGGGAAAGGCAAATCACACGGTTGGTTTTTCTTCTCCTGTTATAATACGGAGCAGGCAAATACTTTGTTAGAAGTTAATGCTTCACAAAAAGATAAGGACTTTATAATGGCTGTAAATTGGAAAAAGGCCGAAGAGTATGTAAAAGCCGGAAAAGCTAAAAAGACAGCCGTAAGATATGCGCATAACTACATGGATGAAAAAACTCACTCTGCTGTTTCAGAAATCAGAACTGAAGTTTTGGTTCTTGATTCAAAAGAACTTGCCGATATGTGCTACATGATACCTTGTCCAAAATCACCACATGGATGTGATGTAGACCCAACCGGGGAATATATTGTTGGTAGCGGTAAACTTGCAGCGATTATTCCGGTATTTAGTTATGACAAACTTCAGAAAGCAATTGCGAACAAAGAATACGATGGAGATTTTCAAGGTATACCGGTTGTAAAATATGAAGCTGCCCTGTATGGAGAGGTTAAAAAACCAGGACTCGGACCATTGCACACTGAATTTGATGGCAATGGAAATGCCTACACTTCATTCTTTGTTTCATCGGAAGTTGTTAAATGGAACATCAAAGATTTAAAAGTTTTAGATAGGGTACCAACTTTTTATTCAGTAGGACCTCTTTGCATTCCTGGAGGTGACAGCAAAAGCCTTCTCCAAAATATTTAATTGCTTATAATAAAATAACGAAGGATAGGTATTTACCAACAGGACCTGAGTTATCACAAAGTGCGCAGCTATTTGATATCAGCGGCGAAAAATGCAAATGATACTCGACTTCCCAACTATTGGAGAGCCTCATTATGCACAAGCAATGCCTGCGGAGTTAATAAAAGATAAACAGGTTAAAATTTACAAGATTGATGATAACAATCATCCTTATGTAACGAAGGGAGAAAAAGAAGCAAGAGTTATTCGTGAAGGGAACAAAGTTCATGTTTATATGACCTCCATACGCTCTCACTTTGCCCCTGATAATATTGAAGGTGTTAAAATGGGTGATGAAGTTTACTTCCATGTTACAAATCTTGAACAAGATTGGGATGTGCCACATGGATTTGCTATTAAAGGTGCTGCAAATTCAGAACTACTGATAATGCCCGGAGAAACATCTACCTTAAAATGGGTGCCCAATCGCGTAGGTATTGTGCCTATCTATTGCACCGATTTCTGTAGTGCATTACATCAGGAAATGCAAGGTTATGTAAGAGTATCTCCTGCAGGAAGTACAGTTCCAATTAAATTCAGCCTTGGTGAATCAGCGCCGGTTGCAGCTGAATAAGATTTGAAATAAGTGATGTTGGAATCATTTGGGAGTAGCGGTGATTATTCTACCACTACTCCCTTTTGAATTTTACCGAACGTTAGATAAAGCGAAAAAAAAATGACAACCAGATTGAATATAGTTTCAAAATCCTTTTTGTTAATTACAGCAGTGCTACTTGCAGTTTCTATTTTTACCCCTATTTGGCGAATTGAATTGGATGCGCCTCAATACCCTGAGGGGTTGTTTTTACAAATCTTCAGCAATAAATTAGGAGGAAATGTTGAAATCATTAATGGTTTAAATCACTATATTGGAATGAAAACACTGCATGAAGATGATTTCATTGAATTCACTGTTCTTCCATATATTATTGGATTCTTTGCTTTGGCAAGTGTAGTGGTCATGCTTGCAGGTAAAAAAAGGGGATTGTATCTATTATTTGCAGGTTTTGTATTTTTTGGTATTATTGCAATGATAGATTTTTGGAGGTGGGAATACGATTACGGGCACGATCTAAATCCCAATGCGGCAATAATAGTACCCGGAATGGCTTATCAGCCACCTTTGATTGGATTCAAGCAATTACTTAATTTCGGGGCCTACTCCATTCCTGATATTGGAGGATGGCTATTTATTGCCAGTGGATTGTTGATGTTGGCAGCAGTCATTATTGAAATCAAAAAGTCAAAGACTGAAATGCTAAACAAAAAAATAGTGATTCAAAGTACCTTCGCATTAATTCTGCTGGCATCTTGCGGTCCAATAGACAAGGAACCGATAAAAATAAATAAAGAGAAATGTGATAATTGTAAGATGATGATTTCTGACCCAAGGTTTGCCGGAGAATTGGTTACTGAAAAGGGCCGGGTTTATAAATTTGATGATGTTACTTGTTTAAAAAGTTTTATGCAATCCCAAAAACATGAGTACCATTCCATTCTAATTTCCGATTATCTTCCTCCTCATGAATTACATGCTGTTAACACGATGCATTTTATAACAGGCGCTAATATCAATAGTCCCATGAGAGGAAATGTTGCAGCATTCAGCGACAAACAAAATGCAGCTACCTATTCCACACAACTTTCCGCTACTTTTACCACCTGGGAAAGTATTTTAAAATAATATGGTGCTAAAAAACATAGCATGTTTTCTTCTGGCAATTCATTTTTCATTTGTAGTGACAGGCAAAACAATACCTGTTGGAGCTGCCTATGAAATCCATTCCATTAAATCAGCAATTCAACAAGCGGTAGATGGAGATACCCTTATTGTATATGGAGGAATATACAAGGAAGGCAATATCATTGTGGACAAATCCATTGTGCTTCTAGGTAAAAATCTTCCGGTACTTGATGGTCAAAAAAAATACGAAGTACTATCCATTAAATCCAACCATGTAGTGCTTGATGGATTTAAAATTCAGCATTCCGGTTATGCCACATTAGATGATCCGGGAGGGATAAAAATTTATGACAGTCAGCATGTAACCATCCGTAATAATATTTTATTTGATAATTTTTTTGGGATTTACCTTCAATTCTCTAAAAATTGTTTAATCAGTAATGGCAGTCATGTTTACCAAAAATGTAATTATGATGAATAACATCTTTGAGGAAAATTGGGGTGATGCCGCATATGGATTACTGCTGAAGGAAATATCGGATAGTTACATACTTGGCAATAAGTTTATTAAAAATACATCAGGGATATTTATGGAAGGCACCAATCGCATAAAAGTTGAAAACAATATTTTTCAATCCAATGGCTGGGGAATGAAAATTCAGGCGAGTTGTATGGATAACATCATTACACAAAATAACTTTGTTAGTAATACCTTTGATATATCCACCAACGGCACATTAGTATTAAACACATTCAATAGCAATTACTGGGATAAATATGAGGGCTATGACCTTAACAAGGACAAAATCGGAGATGTTCCATATCACCCCATCAGCATGTTTTCTATGATAGTAGAAAATAACCCTCCTGCTATGTTACTGTTCAGGAGCTTTATGATCACCTTATTAGACAAATCCGAGAAAATATTACCGAGTCTTACACCGGATGAATTTCAAGACAAAACACCGCTCATGCGTTCACTTCCTTTATGATTGAATTCAAAAACATATGCAAGAGTTTTGGCACACTAAAGGTGTTAAATTCAATTAACCTTAAATTTAGCAAAGGTGAATGTATTGCTTTGATAGGTCCGAATGGATGCGGAAAAACTACATTGATTAAATCCATACTGGGGATGGTGATTCCCGATAAGGGCACAATTAATTTCAACAATGAAGCAATAAAAGGAAGCTTTCTATACCGAAATCAAATTGGTTATATGCCTCAGATTGGAAGGTATCCGGATAACATGACCATCGGCCAGATCATAGAAATGATAAAAAATATTCGAAGGCCCGAAGGAAGTGTGGATGAATTCCTCATGGATAATTTCAAACTCCGGGAAATGTTCAGTAAGCGCATGAGCACACTTTCAGGAGGAACCACACAAAAGGTAAGTGCTACAATTGCATTTCTGTTTAATCCCAATGTATTAATATTGGATGAACCTACAGCTGGCCTTGACCCTCTTTCGTCAGAAATTCTCAAAGAAAAGATTATTTCAGAAAAAGAAAAAGGTAAGCTTATACTGATCACCTCCCATCTCTTAAACGAATTGGACGATCTGGTTTCTCAAATTGTTTACATGCAAGATGGTAAAATACAACTTCATAAAACCATTGAAGAGTTAAAGCAGGCTACCGGTGAACAAAAAATATCAAAAGCTATTGCAGGACTATTAAAATCAGGTAGCTTATGAACAGGATCATCAAATATGTTATACTTGATATATTAAAGAACAAAACTTTAATAGCCTATACACTTCTATTAAGTTTGCTTACGTGGGCAGTTTTTAGTCTGGAGGATAATACCTCAAAAGGAATGCTCACCTTGTTAAATATGATTTTGTTGAGTGTACCGTTAGTATCCATCATGTTCTCTACCATTTACATTTACAACAGTAGTGAATTTATTGAATTACTGCTGAGTCAGCCTATTAAAAGAAATAAAATTTACATAAGCTTATTTATAGGCTTATCGCTTTCCATGGTAATAGCATTTTTACTGGGAGCCGGAATACCTATTTTAATTTTCGTTCCTGAAAAAGCCGGGATCATGATGGTATTTGCAGGATGTGCCATTTCACTTGTATTTGTATCCATTTCCTTTTTAAGCTCTATAAGTACACGTGACAAATCAAAAGGGATCGGAATAGCACTATTAGTATGGCTATACTTTTCCTTATTGTTTGACGGATTAATCCTATTCCTGGTATTCCAATTTTCAGACTATCCAATTGAAAAAGCCATGATTGTTATCAGTGCCTTCAGCCCGGTTGATCTGGTAAGAATTCTAATCCTGTTACAGCTGGATGTATCTGTGATGATGGGTTATACAGGTGCAATTTTCAAAGATTTTTTTGGAACAACTATGGGATTGAGTATAACCTTTTTGCTTATGTGCATCTGGATTCTTGTACCCTTCTGGGTGGCTATACGCCAATTCAATAAAAAGGATTTGTAAATAACCCAAATCATTAATTTATGAAAACCGAAATATCAGGAAGAACCGAAATTGAATTACTAGTAAATAAATTTTATGAAAAAGTCCAAAAGGATGATTTGATTGGATTCTTCTTTACAGCTATTATACCTGTTGATTGGGACAAACATCTCCCCGTCATGTATGATTTTTGGGAAGGAATAGTATTTGGGACAGGAACCTACCAGGGCAATACTATGGCTAAACATTTAAATTTACACAATAAAAGCTCTATGGAATCCAAACATTTTGAAAGATGGCTAGAGTTATTCAATACCACTGTTGATGAAAACTTTATTGGCAGCAACGCACTATTAATTAAGCAAAGGGCCTTAAGCATTTCGACTGTTATACAAATAAAAATCGCCGGTAGTATAAAAAACTGATGGAACAAAATTGATGGAACCTATTTTAAAAAAAGTATATAAATTTCTCTTTATTCAACCTCTGCATTGTTGCACTTTACGGAGTTGTGATGCGTTATAAAATCGGATTTGAGTTTCCACTATTCGATCAGAAATTTCTTCAACATGCGCATTCTCATTTTGCTTTTGCAGGATGGATTTCACATACCATCATGCTATTAATAATTAATTCCATTTCCAAACAACTGACTCCATCGCAAATAAAGAAATATGTATTAATTCTCAATGCAAATCTCGTTTGCGCTTATGGAATGCTATTTTCATTTAGTATGCAGGGTTATGGACCAATCGCCATATTCTTTTCTACGCTTTCAATAGTTGCATCTTATGCATTTGCCTATCTTTTCTTTAAAGACACAGGTAAAGGGAAATTGCAATTTACAGGTAAAAACTGGTACACCTTTGCCATTATAATAAATGCACTGTCATCAGCAGGAACTTTTCTATTGGCGTATATGATGATTTCAAAAAACATAGAACAGAATTTATATTTGGCTTCCATCTACTACTACCTGCATTTTCAATATAACGGTTGGTTTTTCTTTGCTTGCGCCGGATTATTTTTCAATAAAATAAGTATGCTGATCCCAACTTTCAAGGAAGATAAGTGGGTTTTTATATTATTTTCCTCCTCTTGCGTTCCGGCCTACTTTCTTTCAACACTTTGGCTGAAACTTCCGGTTTGGCTGTACCTGATTGTTGTTTTGGCTTCTATAGTACAAGTAGTGGCATGGATCAGACTTTTCACTAACTTAAAAGAATATATGCCTCAGTTAAAAAAAATGACGAATAGCTTCATTAAATACCTGATACTATTTGTTACTCTTGCTCTCACTGTTAAATTGATGCTGCAATTATTTTCTACGATACCCAGCATCAGTGAGCTTGCCTTTGGTTTTCGAACCATTGTAATTGCTTACCTTCATTTAGTATTATTAGCTATTATTTCAGTTTTTTTGATTGCTTATATGTTTCAATCCAATCACATAAAACAAACAGTGGCAATTAAAACTTCAGCGATCTTATTTACCATCGGAATATTTTTAAATGAATTGGTATTATTGGTGCAAGGGGTAGCGTCATTTTCCTATATTTTGATTCCGTTTGCCAATGAGGCACTTTTTGCAGTGGCTGTATTAATGTTTTCAAGCCTGCTTATGCTTTTTTTATTTTCAATAAAACAAAAAAACAGTAATTAGTGCAGTCACAACATTGAATGCTATTCCATCAAATCTCCTTCAATACTTTTGATTGCTGCTGTTAAAAATTGCGGTTTTTAATTAGCCTATACGCAACTCAACTGCAGAATTGTATATTTGCAACTAAATCAGTCACCAAAAATGACAAAGCCTTCCTGCATTAAATGCAATTCTGAAAACTGCTATATTAACAAGTATGTGAATAAGGAATGGAAAAAGAAAACAGATAGTAAGCGCATCACCTTATCATTTAAAAAAGGGGAATCTGTTTTCAGGGAGGGGGAACCAGTTTCAGGTATTTACTTCATTTATCAAGGGAAAGTAAAAGTTTACAATTCCGGATTTAAAAACCGAACGCAAATAGTCCGATTCGCCGACACTGGCAATATTCTAGGACACCGGGGCTTTGGAAAGACTCCTGCTTATCCGATCGGAGCAACCGTGCTTGAAAATTCAACCCTTTGTTTTATCCCCAAAGCAGATTTTATCAGTGCTATGAATCATAATGGAGGTCTTGCCACTGAATTGGTAAATTTTTACGCAGATGAGTTAAGACGTGCAGAGAATAAGTTGCGATCAATTTCTCAATTGACGGTCAGGCAAAAGATGGCTGAAGCGCTTTTAACCGTAGCCGAGATTTACGGCCTCAGCAAGGAAAAGGGAGTAGATTTCCTAAATGTAGTTCTCACACGACAAGAATATGCGGATATTACCGGAGCCTCTCTGGAAGAAGTAATACGAACGATCTCACAGCTTAAAAAAGAAAAACTGATTCTTATTGAGGGTAAAAGAATTGCTATACTTGATAAAAGCAAACTTGAATTTCTTATTACCGAATTCGGTGCTTTACGGTTACCTTGAAATTAAATTGTTTTTATTCCATGCAGTTTACAAAGCCATCCTAAATGGCCCGCATGTGCTGCCTCATGTCGGGCTGCATGAATGATGATGCTTCTGACTGATTTTTCACCTGCGAACTCAAATCCTGTAGTATTATCCTGATCGAGAAATGCATCATCAAGACCGGAGATGTGCTGAATGGATTTTTCATGAACCAGTTGCAACATACCAGTTATTTCATCCATGGGTGGGGAGTCTTCGCGGGAAACCGGCACCGAGCCCAGTCCAAACTGTCGTGCCCAACCAATCTTAATTATTTCGCCTCCGGTAGATCGTAACAAAAGAAAATTCTCTGTTACTGACAGATGAGCCATGATCCAGAATATGCTATTGAGTTGTTTCCCTTCCAATTCAAAAACCTTATACGCATCAACATCCTTCAAGAAATTAAGATAAATATTTGTGAGTGCCCTTGTTTTGTTCATCACATGGGCAAGTACTGCTGCTTCGGTAGCCATAAATTATAGAATAAAATTTAAACAATAATAAAAGATTTTTATGATGTATTAAAACAACAAAAAAGGACCCATCAATTTAATACGGGTCCCTTATGGTTTATGGAGTCAATTTATTCAACTGCTAGTCGGGCGATTTTTTCAGACCGGTCTGAAGCAATTATTTTTACCGTGTATATTCCTGCATTGAGCATAGAAATATCCAGATCTGTTTCATTACTCACCATGCGTTCAGTAAGTACTACTTTTCCAGTTATATCTGTAACCAGTATTGTTGCCACACCTTCAATGCCATTCCACTTAACATGAGTTATTGCTCTTGCAGGATTAGGGAATAGTTCAAGATCAATATCAGCTGAACCGGTTAATCTGCAATTGATGGCTACTGCTAATGTCCTTGCAGATTGCGCACCACAGGAGTTAGAAGCAACTACCGCAACAGAACCGGCAACAGCACCCCAATTCACAAGGATAGCACCTGTTCCCTGTCCGCTAAAAATAGTACCTCCGGAAGGAACTGTCCAGTTGTAATTTGCTCCTGGCTGACTCACTACATTGTAAGCAACATTCTGTTGTCCTGTGCAAACAGCAGCAGGACCAGTTATGACTGGAGGTCTTAGTGGCAATGTTGAAACAGAAGTAAGACATCTTGAAGTGCTGGCACCACAAACATTATTTGCCACAACACAAACACTACCACCCGAGCCTGAAACTGCTGAATAACTAACAGTAATACTATTGGTACCCTGACCGGAAACAATTGTTGCAAATGAGGGAACCGACCAATTATAAGAAGTTGCGTTAGGGACAGCAGCCACAGAATAAACCACACCGGACTGGCTGCACAAATTTGAAGCAGAACCCGTCATAGTTCCCGGAGTAGCCGGAGCAGAAGAAATAGCAAGTGATCGTAATGCAGAAGCACCGCATCCATTAACAGCGGCCACAGTAATGGAACCGGAAACGAAACCGGGATTAAATTGAACATTTATTAAATTGGAACCTTGTCCACTTAGAATTACCGCATTTGCTGGAACAGACCAGTTATAGGAAACAGCACCGGCCACAGCAGTAATAGAATAATTGGCATTGGTTCCCACGCACACAGCGGTTGCAATACCTGAAATGGTACCCGGAGTAGCGGTTATACTTTTCACAGCAAGTGCTCTGGCTGCTGAAGTGCCACACGAATTAGAAGCTGTAACAGCTACTGAGCCCGAAGTAAAGTTGGGTCCAAAACTAACGCTAATAGAATTTGTTCCTTGCCCGCTAATAATAGTTGTAGTTGCAGGAACAGTCCAATTATAAGCAGTAGCCGAAATTATTGCAGGTACAGAATAAGTGCCGGAAGCATTGGCACAAACGCCATTGGCAGCACCTGTCATTGTACCTGGAGTGGTGGGTTTTCCATAAAATGTTCTGCTTCGTATACCACTAGCTCCTTTACAATTTACAGCATTTACTTTTATTGCACCGCTTACAAAATTGGAAGCAAAAGAAATAGTTGCAGTAGTTGTTCCTTGTCCACTTATGAGCGTAGCATTCGCGGGTAAAGTCCAGGTATAGCTTTCGGCGTTCAACGACGTTGAACAAGTGAACACCTGAGTGCTACCGGCACAAGCAAATGCAGGGCCTGTAATTGCTGCCGGAGTGGGTGGTACACCAGCAAAATAAGAAATGTTATAACATGTCGGAGCACTTTGGCCACAAGCACCAACAGCACTCACACAAACAGCACCTCCGCTATAATTACTATTAAAATCGACTACAATTGAATTGCTGGTTGAAATACCTGTTGCTCCTGCCGGCATTGTCCACACATAACTTAATGCACCATTTACAGGAGCTACGTTAAAGTTCACTGCTAACTGACTACGGCACGCACCTATCGGACCGGTTACCGGACCGGGAGGATTTGGAGCAACTCCGCCGGTTGAACCAATGAGTGCATCACCTAAAATTGTGCAACCGTTTGCATCAGTAACAACTACTGAATAAAGTCCGGGAGCAAGGTTTTGAATGGCAGGTGTTGTGGATGAATTACTCCACAAATAACTATAAGGCTGCGCACCTCCACTGACCGATAAGCTGATGCTACCGTCACTATTCCCGCAAGTAGCATCCGAGGAACCAATACCCAATGAAAGGGCTAAAGGCGTACTAATTGAATTAAATGCCGTAACACTACAGCCTGTAGCATCAGTAATAACCACCGAATAAAACCCTCCGGGTGCATTTAGCAACGAAGCACCTGTACTGCCTTCGCTCCACAGGTAAGTATAGGGAGCAAAACCTCCGGTAACGTTAGTAGAGATGCTTCCTGTTTGGCCGGCGCAACTTGGATTACTTACTGTTGTAGTAGCAACAGGAGTTGAAATAGTTACTGAAGTACTTGCAGTTGATGAACAACCAAAAGCATCGGTAACAACCACCGAATAGGTAGTTGAAACAGCAGGTGATGCTACAGTATTTTGTGTTGTAGATGAAGAAAGACCTGTTACTGGTGACCAACTATAAGAAATGATGGTATTAGGGGAAAGCACAATTGACCATTTTTGAAGCGAACCAATATCCTGGCTGTAAGCATCAATGACTCTGAGATTCCATATTCCATCAGCAGATCCGGTTAACGAACTAAAAGCTTGTTGTGGCAAAAAAGTTCCCGTAAACGGAGCGACTCCACCTGCAATAGGATTTACTGCCGATGAAGAAAATACTGTATTGTAAAAATTATCGCCTGCACCTCCTACTCCACTGGCAAGTGTAATAAAAGAACCGTTTGGTGCCTCTAAGCGAATTACCAGATCACCGGTATAAGGATGAACCAGACTATCAATGGTAACCGAAATAATTGATGCTGCACTGGTAGCTTTGCCAATTGTAATAGGAGAGCTAATACCCGTTTGATTTGCATCTGGAATATTTATCAACGTACTATTGGATCCGGAACTGTTGCCGGTACCGGGAACTGTAGCCGTGCTTGAAAGATTCACTGATGCTCCTGCACAAATAGAGGCCCCTCCGATTGCAGAAACCGATGGCGAAGGATTTACACTCACAGTAACACTTTTAGAGCTGCTACATCCATTGGCATTGGTAATCAAGCAAGAATAACTTCCGGCATTACCGGCAGCAGCATTCAGGATAACAGGGTTTTGAGCTGTGCTAGAAAATCCTCCGGGACCTGACCAAACAAAGGTCGTTCCGCCGGCAGCATTCAATTGAATAGTTCCACCATTGCAAACCGGACCGGCTGATACTGTAGCGGCAGCATTAAGTTGCAATCCCATCACATTTACTGCATCCCAGGCATTCTTAACAGAAAATGCTTCCGCAGAACAATTTCCGTAAAGATCGGTAGCTGCTTGCAAAGAATAGAAAGCAGCATCACTGTATTGGGAGCCCGAAGTGAGGTAAAAAGTATTATTTCTGTAAGCAATCAACCGTGCTTTTTCGATAGTGATACCGGAAACATTAAAGTTAAACCCAACATCATTAGTCCCTGCACCACCAACACTTAAAAGGTAGTACCAATAATTTTGAACACCGCTATTCGTATGCACACCACCGTTATCGCCGGTACCCGTATACCAATAAGTACCTAGATACGTATCGGGATCACCTGCAGCATTGGGATTATCCATAAAACGGAGAGCATCACCGGCAGTATTGGGAGTATAACACTGATCACCCAATTTCCAATTTGCAACACCTGGCCGGGAGAAGAAATCAACGGTAATCCCAAATATCACTGAATGATTCATTGAGTGCTCCTGATTGGTAAGAATAAACAAGATTGGAAGAAAAATTAGTTACTCCATGTGTGAGTTCGTGGGCTACCACATCCAGCTCGGTGAGCGGCGAAAAGTAGTTCCATTACCATCACCGTAAGTCATTTGGGAACCATTCCAAAAAGCATTATTATACGCTGATGAATAGTGAACGTAAGATCTTAAGATAGCACCAGCATTGTTATAACTATTTCTATTATGAATACCTAAATAATAGTCGTACGTTTTTTGAGTACCCCAGTGGGCGTCAAGTGCGGCATCATCCTGATTGGTGGTTACCGTCCATACATTATCGGTATCGGTAAAGTCCACAGCAGTGCCGTAGTTGGTGCTGTTATTCATATCATACGTTTCAACACCTCCACCTCTTGAAACATCTCGCAGGCGATAACTTCCCGGAGCAATAGAATCAGTAGTAAAAGACTGGGTTCCGCTATACTTCGTATTTCCACTGCCGTTAGCAACAAAAGTGCAAATACGGTTTTCCTTAAACAGAATGCGGCCATCAATTGCATTTACATAAACATAATATCTTTGATGCGGATCCAAAGCGTAAATATCAAATTTCCAGCAAAGTGCAGCTACTTGCTGTTTATCGTTACCAATAGCAGGTAAAATAACCAATTCACCTTGTGGCAGAGTGCCTCCATGAGAATGACCCACAGTTGCTTCCTGTTCTTTGTCGCTGGTTTGCCACAGGTATTTGGAAGCACCAATATCAGTTAATGCATGCTGCAATGCAATACTTTCATTTAGTACTGGAGTGGAAGTCAACGCAAGTTGATCATAAAACAATCAATTTGCAGAAACAATTCTTCCATTTTTTTCATGAAGAATATATTCTCCTGTCACTACAGGAATTCCCTGATAAATTTGTTGGTAGCGGTGATGGGTCATTCCTATTTCATCCACATCACTTCTAATAAGTTGCCAGGAGTCACCGGGCTTCAAATTCAGCACAGGAACGAATGCTTCCATTCCGGAAGAGGCAGGTATAAAACTGCTTTCACTGAACGAAATT
Source organism: Bacteroidota bacterium (assembly GCA_016722525.1). Taxonomy (GTDB): domain Bacteria; phylum Bacteroidota; class Bacteroidia; order AKYH767-A; family OLB10; genus JADKJB01. The sequence goes on along the minus strand of JADKJB010000032.1, from coordinate 64,520 downwards.
GATAAGGGAGCATTTGATCGTTCATCCATTCTCACAATTTATTCAATAATTTGCGATTGCATAATTTACTGCCGCGCTTGCATTCAGGTTGCCATAGCCTTTGGTACTGTTACGGGAAGGATAAAACTGAGTGGTATTAGTAAGACAGGTCATTAACTGCGCTCTGGTCATGTTCGGTTTTGCGCTCCATACCACAGCAGCAATGCCGGCTGCGGTTGAAGTTGCAGCGGAGCTTCCTCCTATATAAGATGGAGTAACGCCGGAAGCGGGCAAAGTGAGCGAATTGCGATTACTGTTTGCAGTTCTCTCCATAGTTATAGTATATAAAACCTTACTTCCATCGTGACAAGTTGCACATTTAGAACCATTTTCTTTTACGCCGGTAACAGCGTTACAGGAAGAATAATTTGCAGGATAAATAACACCCCACCAACTGGTCCAGCTCAATGAAGTTCCAGCAGCAGCTAAAATAACTTTACCCTGATTATACGCGTAATCAACACCATCTTTAAGCACACCGCTTCCAAATGGAGAACCAACACTCAAACTAATAATACGAATGGCTGCATTATTTCCCATTTGAATAAGTGCATTTTTAACTGCAGTTTTTTCTGCTGATCCATCGAGGACCACATCTTCGCAAGCCCTAATAAAATACAGATTACTTTCATAAGCCACACCGGTTGTGGCATTTTGATTGTTCCGTGGACCGGCAGCTAAACCACTCATACTATTTCCATGGGTACAAGTATTAAAAGGAGATGTACCCAATGTAAATCCGGTTGTAACGGTTCTACCTACATTCGAAACACCACTATTAAATTGAGAGCCCAACAGTGTTTGCGATGAACTGATGCCTGCATCAATCACCCCAATAGTAATTCCTTGTCCGCGTGCTGAATTCCATGCTGCAGGAATCGTATGATTGTTATAATTCCAGGGTAAAATAGCGCCTGGCGTGATAGTAGTGTAATCGGCTGATGTAAGTGCCTGTGTTGAAGCATCACAGCCTGAAGCGGAGGATACACGTTGCATATCGGCAGGCCAATAATCGAGTGGCTCCAGGTAACGGACATTCTGCAGATTGTATAATTTTGTAAGTAAATTTTTATTGGTGAGCCTGATAGTGATGATGGGAAGTGTTTGATCGTCCTCGATGAGTATATCCTGCAGGGTTACTGGTTGCTGAAGGTCTCTATTTAATTCTTCAAGGATGAATTTCAGCAGTGCATCATGCACCTCTTTATAGGCACCTTCTTTAACCTTTACTTGGTGTATTTTTGTGCTGATATCACCAGTTCCTGCTGGTTTATAACCTATTGCAAGAGCATGATTATTGTATTGAAGAGCGCTCCACAAAGTTTTCAAATCCAACCATTCCCACTGAAAATCATTACGACTTTCCAGAGTGGCAATAACCAGTTTGTCGAGATCGAATCGGCTAACCGGATCACCTTGCGGGATAGCTGTTGGATTTTGCTTTACCACTAAAGCACCTGATTCTTGAGTAGTTAGCAAATCATCCTGTTTGGTACAGGAACCCATGCTGATAAGCAGCGATAGGGCAAAAATAAATACGTGTTTTTTCATGATGTTTGGAGTTGAATGTTAAAGTTAGCGATTTAGAATTTCAATATGAAATTAGCCGCAAAACCACAGCTGAACAGGTTGAATTTAACAATCAATTAGAGCGAATAATTTCACACGAAGCGATTAAAGATAAGACTGCATTTTGAAATAATCGACATTTGTTGAAAAATAAAGTTCATGCCCCTGATTTGTTAAGTTAGCCGGAAAAACGATTTAACCCGTCCTTAAAATATTCATTATTTTCTCTTTTCTGAACTGAAAATGAAAAAAATATTCTACTTTCGCGCCCGGAGAGTTGGCAGAGCGGTCGATTGCGGCAGTCTTGAAAACTGTTGAGGTGTTAAAGCCTCCTGGGGTTCGAATCCCTAACTCTCCGCCAATAGGCTTTAACGTATTGATTTTCAATACTTTTAAAATTGCAAAAAGGCAGATTGCCAAAATTGCCATTATAGCCGACCGATATTTGCATCGGTCACTCGTTTTGAAATTAGGCTTCCTGGGGGATGCATTAATTTGAAACCATGATTGGCAAAGTATTATAACCCAAAGTTGCCGGAGAAACATTATCCGATAAATGGTTCCTTGAATTTTCAGTTTTTAATTAGAAAACCGGTACACATTGGTTTGACGTTAAACAATTACGGCATATTTGTGTGCTGGCTGTTGCTTTAGTCATGTAATTTGTTGTGAGTCCTGGCGAGGAACATGCAGTAATTGATCCTCCATCATTATCGGGAGCCAAAATTACTTCTCCAATACTATTTACAGTTAGAACTTTTCCATTTCCAGCAGAAGTTCCACTACCAGATCTCATATCAGATAATATAAGACCACTATTTCCTATTACACCTGGCGAATAAGCTAAGTTGGAATTAATTTCAAGAGTATTTCCAGGAATTGAAGTGTTGATACCAACAAAACCATTAACCGCGGTACCAGATGTTGAAGTGCTTGGATTTATAAATAAATTTCCTAATGAAGTTGTTTGAAAATCAGTCCAAATACCATTACTAACAGTTTGACCGGGAGCAAATGTTAATCTTAGCTGAGGTGCAGAAGCATTAAGTAAAGCATCTAATCCCTCGTCATAAATTTCTAATTTTCGGTATGGAAGAATTCCTGATCCACTACCTTCCACAACGCTTGCAAAGTTTCCAATGCCAAATCTGCCAATCGGTGTAAACCTCCCAACTTCTAATCCATATAATTGGTTTGCAGTTGCTGCGGGGCTGAAACCAAGATGTAAAATTGACAAGGGTGGAAAATTCACACCATCTTCAGGAATCCCAATACGAGTAATGGGGGAAGGTGGAGGTGTTCCAAGAACCGTTGAGGTGAAATCAATAAAGACTCTGGATAAAATATCATTCGTTCGAATGTCTATTGGAAAATTTTCATACTGAATAATCGATGCTAAATTCAATGGGCCTCCAGCAATTCCAAAGGAAAACCATCATTTCTTAAAAAACCGGTATTTGCAGAAGAAGCTTTGAAAGAAACAAAATCATTGCTGGTAGAATTATGAGCATGAACGTTTGCTGCAGGATTAAATACAGTATAATCTCCAATACCCAAGAAGCCTGTGTTAAATGCTGGAATAAAAGGTTCAAATATTTGCATTCGAGGCAGGGCATTTGTTCTGAAGCCGAAAGAAGCTGGATCTGTTGTTCCAACATAGTCAAATGCGATATTTGTACCGAAATTCTGGCCAAATCCAAGGAACTTGGGCAATTGAAATTTGGGTGAACAACATGCAGCTACAATGATAATTGTTAGTTTTTTCATGTTAGTTTAGTATTAGAATTTTTTTAGAATAGGTTCCATTTGTATCTATATATTGTATAAAATAAATTTGGCTCTTAAATTGTGATTTTGAAATAATTAAAGAATCTGTTTTGGAATCTATACTGCATTCTTTGATTAATTTTCCTGAAACATCGAATATTTTTATTAATCCTTGCCTTCCAAGCTTATTACCTAAATAAATATGTAGATTGTCTTGATTATAGGAAATTAAAATACCATTTGTACCGTTTTCCAGATTGGAATGTGAAGTGAGACTATCACATGCTGTCACAACAACATCATCAATCAAATAGTAAGCATGATTGCAAAGAATATTTGAAGAGTCAACGTTTTGATATAGGGTAGATGCTGTATCTCGAAAATTGCCGATAGTTAAAAACTTTTCTCCTCCAATAGCTTTATAAAGTCCACTGACTAAAATCCAGTTTATTGTATCTGTTAAAAGAGCTCCTTGTGGTGATTCAACTTGTGGGTTTACAGCAAAGTGATATGGATTCGTGGAAATCAAACTGTCGTGTGAAAGATAGGCACCAATTCTGTCTATTGCTCCGGAACAGAAATCACTTTTAGAAAAGTAAAAACCTATACAATACCATTGATTGGCAAGAAGCGAATCAAATAAAGGGATTTCTAAGTATTCTCTGGTTTCGCCTAGCTGACCAAAAAAACCAGCATATACATTCCCTGTTCTTGGTAATTGCATGCCAGAGTTGGTAGAATATCCACATAAGGGAAAAGGAGTGAAGATATCAGAGGTTTCGATATTAGGATTAAACCAAGGAATTGCTATTTCTAAATAGCAATTACAATTCCAAGGTCCATTGCAATTTAAAGTATCTTCAAAACTTGGGTTGGGTACAAGATTTTGGCCAAATACTTTTTGATCTCCATAATTCAAGCAGCTTATTAAAAAAAGTGCAGCAATAAATTGTATAATTTTCTTCATGCTAATAGGATTAAAAAATTATAAAACTAAAAACAGTGAATTGGGCCAATCTGTTCCTAAAAATTAGGATTTTTATTTGTTAGATTGAAAGTATTAAATTAATAATGCAACACCTAATTAAATTTACGTTAAATTTGTTACTTCTTGATTATCAAAGCTATTATTTTAAAACAAAAACCCCCAGGGATTGGGAGGCTTCTTACTAACCAAAATAACCAACTGTGCAATCAACCTAATCGGGAGTTCGGGGGATTGTACTTTTTTAATGAGTATAATTGTCTTGTTCCGCAATAGAACCACACTTTTTGTATTTGGTGCCAATTGCATTCTAGCTTTCTGCCGGAGATATGCAAGGTTCCACCAAATAATGCTCTGCAGCATTCATATAGGTTTCCGCATAGGCTGTATCTAATGATCCTAATATGAAACCCACATCAACCTTGATCGCAGGATCAATTCCGTAATACTCATACGTTTGAATTGCATTAAAATCATGGCTGTTGATGGTGCATGAAATTTCCTGATTTGTTCCTCGTATACGGCCCCGAATATGTCGGATAGGGATTCCCAAAGTGGTAAAGCAATTATCGTTTAATGTGCCTGCAAGAATTCAAAGCAACGTTTTGGAAGTCGTTTTGAAAATTTATTTTAGGTTCTTCCACCCCTTACGGAAACAACCAAATGGGATTTACTATGGTAACTTGCGTGGCAAGATCCTGTTTCTCCATTAAGACATCCAGGAAACGGAAGGGATCCTCTCCTGCTATAATTTCCTCAAGAGAGCCAAAGGATAATTGGTTACTATCAATCGAAATTCTGTGTTGCATAGGTAAAAGTTTGAATCAAAATTAAACACGCAAGGCGACAATTTTTAAAGAATTTGTTAGAAGAAATTAACAATTGTGAGGGGAAATTAGTATTTTCACAGTCTGCCGTTGGCATCAATATTACTACTCTGAATAAACTTCAATACTAACACCAAATAAAAACTTAAATCCATGAAGACAATCAAACAGAAAACAGTACTTCTGATTCTGTTCTGCATATGTAATAGTTTTTGTGCCTTTTCACAGAACCCCATACTTTGGGGAATGACATCATTTGGAGGATCAACTGGCGGGGGAACTATTTTTAAAATTTATGGGAATGGAACCGGATTCACATTGAAACATTCTTTTGCTAGCCCAACTGGTATAAATCCGTACAGCAATTTCATCCTTGCATCTAATGGCAAAATGTATGCAACGGTATGCAATTGGGGAGCTAATCAAAAAGGAACTTTAATTTCATTTGATCCTTTAACCAATATTTTTACTGATGTACATAATTTTAATTTCACTAATGGCGGATTTCCTTCCGGCAGTTTGATACAATTGGCCAATGGGATAATTTATGGTCTTGCGCAGGGGGGAGGTATCAATGGTAATGGAGTAATATTTTCATTCGATCCTGCAATTAATGCATATAACGTTGTTCATGATTTTTACTGGCCGGATGGTGACAATCCAAGAGGAGGTTTGATTCAGGCAAGCAACGGCATATTGTATGGTATGACTTCAGTTGGCGGATCCTCGACGAATGGGAACATCTTTTCCTTTGACCCGGCAACTAATACATTTGCTAATTTGTTTAGCTTTATAGGGTCAAACGGTTCTTCTCCAATAGGAGATCTCATAGAAGCAACTAATGGAAAACTTTACGGCATGACTTATAATGGAGGGACTATCAATGGAGGTGTCCTATTTAGCTTTGATTTAAGCAACAATACATACACTAAACTTATTGATTTTACTGGCTCCAACGGAAAAAATCCAAGTGGCACTTTATTGCAGTTTAGTAACGGTTTGCTTTATGGCCTGACCAAATACGGAGGAGCAAATAATTCTGGTATTTTATTCAGTTATGATATTTCAAATAGCTCCTTTAGTTCGATCTTGAATTTTATTGGAACAAATGGAGACCGACCCTGTGGGAGTCTTTCATATGCCTCTGATGGCAAAATGTATGGTATGACACAATATGGAGGAGTCAACAATAAGGGCACTATTTTTAGTTTTGAGCCTTTGATTAATAACCAGGTTGTTATTTTTAGTTTCAATACCACAAATGGAGAGTTTCCCCGGAAATGGATTTATTGAACAACTGGTAACTGGATTGAATACTCCAATTTCTGATGATCCATTTGCAACTATTTCACCAAATCCTTTCTCAGATGAACTTCATCTCAATTTTTCTAATCATCAAAATTGCCGAGTAATAATGTTTGATATAACAAATAGAAAAGTGCTGGAGCAGGAACTTAAATGGTCTTATCAGGTTAATACCGAACAACTTTCCAAAGGTATTTACATTTACGAATTAAGTGATAAAAATGGATTGTTCCGGAAAGGAAAAGTTGTTAAAGAATGAGAGAGGCTATCTTCGCACTGAGAGAATACGGCTGCTAACAGCCGCGGCCGTTGCACAACCCCTGCAATATCAAGTATATGTTTTTTACAGATTCATTCGCAGCCATATATTGCTATAGCATCAACGAAGTTTATAGAGATTACCTGTCACCAAATAAAGACCTCAGCAGAAAAATGTTGAAAACTGCGCTGATTATGTTAATAGGAGTATGAAACTCGAGGGCCTCAGGCACACATATCCTTTTGTTATCAATAAACCGGAGGTGTTTTTGAAATAACTTGCTTCAATCAAATGCCTTCTTGTTACGGGTTGTTGATTAATTGATCCAAAACAAAGGGTGAGCATTCATTGTCATGTTTGTGAACAAAATCAGTAACCGCTCCGGTTTTAAAATGATTGGAATTGTCCAATGCAATTTGTGCAAAATAATTCATCATCCTGCCGGACTCCTGCTCACTGCTTTTAATCTTCGAAGACTGATCAACAACATCGATAAAAAAGTATTCTTTAGCTACCTGTAGAAACTTGTCTTGTTTTTTATATCACTACAAATGCATTTAGAGCTCCTATGCCCAAAGATTTTTTGAGACTCACCCATCTCATTATCAATTTATTCATGCTGAAAGCAACTTAAATCACAACTATGGGTTGGTAGGGAGGCTTATTTGATTATTTTTGAGGAAACGGAGGTTTTTAGACGAACTGCCGTTAGAGGCAACCAAACCACGACATCTCCACATAACTCCGTCAACAGAATGAAACTCATAAAACTCCTACTCCTTTTTATTTTGACAGCGCAGACAATTTTTGCTCAAAAAGCGACAGTAAATGAGTTTTCTGCCATTGACAAAAAAGCTTTGCAACTTCCCGACTCATTGACAAAGTCCACAGACCAAATTGCTGGTTACATTACTTCCAACTTTACAACTGACAAAGACAAATCACGAGCAATTTTTATTTGGGTTGCTTCAAGCATTCAATACGACATTGACAATATGTTTGCAATAAATTTTTACGAAAAGAAAGAAGAAAAAATTGCCAAACCACTTAGGACAAGAAAAGGAATTTGTGAAAATTACGCTTCACTATTCACTGACATTTGTATAAAATCAGGCTTGAAATCATTTGTTGTTGAAGGTTACACAAAACAAAATGGTTTTACCGACTATATTCCACATGCTTGGAGTGCAGCACTTATTGATTCTTCTTGGTATCTGTTTGACCCAACATGGGGTTCTGGCTATGTTAATGGGGGAAAGTTTTTCAAGAAAATAAACAACGATTATTTCAAAGCAAGTCCTTCAGTACTTATCAAATCTCATATTCCATTTGACTATTTGTGGCAGTTTCTAAATTACCCAATTACGAACCAAGAGTTTTACGAAAGCAAGACGCAACAAAATAAAACTAAACCATACTTCAGTTTCAAAGACTCAATTCAAGTATTTGAAAAACAAAATCATATTGACCAATTAATTTCATCGACCTATAGGGTAGAAAAAAATGGAGTAAAAAACTCATTGGTGTTTGACAGATTGCAACATTTAAAATTAGCAATAGAGAATGACAGACAAACAAAAACTGTAAACTTGTTCAATTCAGCAGTCGCTGACTACAATGAAGGAATTAACGGCTTAAACGACTTTATAAATTACCGAAACAAGCAGTTTACTCCATTGAAAACCGACCCGGAAATACAAACTATGGTTGATGTTGCAGACAACAAATTGAACGATGCAAAAATCAAATTAGGGCAAATTTCAAACCCCGACATGAACACCACTAATATGATTAAACAACTTACAAAATCCGTTGACGATGCATCAACACAAATGACAGAGCAGAAAAATTGGTTAAAACTATACTTTAGTAAAAGTAAATCGGGACGAAAATCCATGTTTTACAAAGTAACTTGGTTTGGACTTCCATTAAACTAACACAGAAGGATGAATCTATAAATCGAAACGGGTAAAATTGGCAGCCTATCATCGAGTAGCCCACCCTGCAGGGGAATTCCTTCAGGGAGCGCCTATCCTACCACATTACCCGAGAAAACGGAATAGTCTTTGCGGACCGCACAGGATCAAATTGTGGAACAGGAAAACGAAGTACGCATCATTCATCTTTTTATGGAGAACATGAACCTGGCTGAATTTAAGTTTGAAATTAAAACCACCCTCTTATGCCATCTGTTTTTAAATAATTTATTCAAACCAAAATTAAAAGGTTTCAAAATGCTACATCCGACTTTCTGCTCCTGACCTATGCATCCTCAAAATTGAAACTTGATAAATTGCTATAAAATGAGTTATATTTGTAATGAGAAGGTGAGTTTTTAGACGGAATGACGTTATCCGCCATTATTGTCCTCCCAATAAACGACTTTGCTAACTTGAAACTGTGGGTGATATTGCTAAATTGAAAATAGACTAACTTTGAAAAACTAATTCATTAATGTATAAGAATTGTTTTATTCTTTGGATTTATTTGATTCAAGGGACTTACTCATTCGCACAGCCAGCAATCGAATGGTCAAAGTGTTTTGGAAGCTCAAGCAAAGAAGAACCAACCTTCATGCAACTAACTAATGATGGCGGTTTTATTATTGTTGGTGAAGCAAATGTAAACGGAGGAGATGTATCAGGTCATCATGGAGGGAGCAGCCCCGATTATTGGGTTGTTAAAACTGATAGTGTCGGAAATTTACAATGGCAGAAATGTTTAGTGGGACCTCAAGTGATTTTGCTAGGTCTATTCAACAAACATCTGATAGTGGATATATTATAGCAGGAAGTACATTTTCTAATAACGGAGATGTTTCAGGTAATCATGGTGGAACTGATTATTGGATAGTTAAATTAGATAGTACAGGAAACATTCAATGGAGCAATTGTTATGGAGGTGGATGGAATGGCATTTCACAAGGTTATGACGGGCCACATTCAATTAAACAAACTCTGGATGGTGGTTATGTGGTTGCCGGAGAAAGTAATTCTTCAAATGGTGATGTTTCCGGAATTCATGGAAATAGCAGCGATTATTGGATAGTGAAATTAAACCCTTTTGGCAATCTTCAATGGCAGAAATGTCTTGGGGGATATGGTATCGATGAAGCGCGTGCAATTACATTAAGTAATGATAGTGGATTTGTTATTGTTGGCGAAGTATTTTCAAACGATGGTGATGTGAGTGGAAACCATGATACAACTGGTAACACTTCTGATTATTGGGTTGTGAAAATAAATTCGATCGGTAATCTTCAATGGCAGCGATGTTATGGCGGGACTAAAAATGATTTTCCTGAATCCATTAGCACTACCACAGATGGAGGATATATAATTTCAGGAATAACTCTTTCTTATGATGGAGATGTAACAGGCAGACATGATAGTATTAATCATTATATGGACGGTTGGGTAATTAAAATTGATAGCATTGGTAATTTAAAGTGGCAAAAGTGTTTGGGCGGAACTTCCATTGACTTTTGTAATTCAATAGCACAAACTTCGGATGGGGGATACCTTGTTGGCGGCACAACTGACTCAAATGATTTTGAAGCAGCTCTAAATCATGGAGGTGCAGATGCTTTTATCGTAAAACTTGATAGCACAGGAAACATTGAGTGGCATTCTTGTTATGGTAATGATAATTCCAATGGACAGGAATGCGTTTCAATAATTAAAACTAATGATGGAAAATATGCCTTTGTCGGGGATTCTTATTCTGACGGAGGAGACGTGAATGGATTCAACGGATATCAAGACATTTGGTTAGTCAAACTATCTGACGTTTCTTTTATCAATGTTCAAATAGCCACATGCGGTCTTTGCAACGGATTGGCGACAGCATTTCCAACTGCAGGAATTCCTCCATTTACTTTTCAGTGGAGTGGCGGGCAGTCAACCAGTTCTGTAAACAATTTATGTAATGGAGTAAACACAGTAGTTATTACTGATTCTTTAGGGAATATCTCACAAGGTTCTTTCACAGTTATCAATAGTGATTTAATTGTTTCAATCATTCAAACTGGTTCTTCTTGTTCTACTTGTCCTGATGATACTGTTACTCTTTTATCTTCGAATGGAATTGGAGTGTATTCTTATTCGTGGCAAGGATTTTCTGATACAACTGCATCGCTTACAGGCTTATTGCCTTATGGATGGATTGTTGGATGTGTGACCGATATTAGTGGGTGTGTTATTTGCGATAGCATTTATACAGGTGTTGTAGGAATAAATGAGTGGAAGCAATTGGTGGAGGATTTAAGTATTGCTCCTAACCCATTAACACAAACTTCATTCATAAATTGGTCGCAAAAAAGAAATGGAAAGGTTTCGATCCAGCTTTTGGATATCACAGGTAGAGAAATATTTGTTCTTGCAGATGGTACTTTTTCACAAGGAAAACACTCTGTATCCTTGACTGCAGGTGATGCTTCAATTAGTGATGGATTGTATTTAATTAAAATTATGGCTGGAGAATTTGTTGCGATGAAAAAACTTTTAGTGCAAAGAAGTGACTGAACATCTTTGTGGGAAAAGTAAAACGGCAGTTAACAGCAAGATTAATAGAACTATAAAAAAGAAGGGCCGATAGCTATCGGCTTTTGAGACCTGCCCGATTGCGTCATTCAGGCGGGGGTAAACTAAAGAGTAGCGCTCCTAATAAACAGGTGTGCGTAAATCCAGACGTACCTCAGGATTAGTACCTTATTCGTTTGAATATTTAACTTTGATATGCCGGACCTGCTGCTACCACGAAAAGGTAACCCAAAAGTGGGGCCAACAACACAGCCAACATAAACAGACGACTTATTTGACATAAATTTTAATATTTTTATAACTTTTATTTCATTTTGTTAGTTATCCTAACTATATTTGCATCGACAATATTGTCGTAACAAAATAAATTCACAACAAATGAGTAAATCAGTTTTCTATCACGCAGGGTGTCCTGTATGTATAAGTGCAGAACACGACATCATCGACCTTTTAGGTGCAGACAAAGTAGAAATAGTTCACTTTGGTAACGACAAATCACGCATTGACGAAGCAGAAAAAGCGGGTGTAAAATCAGTACCCGCTTTGGTAACTCCAAACGGAAATGTATTACACCTCAATTTTGGGGCTTCTATGGCAGACGTAAAAGGTTAAAAAATTTGCCCCATAAAGTTAGGATAACTACCTTTGTGGGGCATGTTATCATTATTGAAAATGAAAATAATTATAAATATTGTTTTTCTAATGGCCTGTATTTCAGGCATTAGCATAACACAAAACAAACCGACCAACAAAATGAAAGTAGCAGTTTGGGACACCTATGTAACAAAAAAAGAACGGGACAATAACGCATTTTGATATTCTTGCCCCGAAGAAATTAAAGATACAGCTGTAATTTTCAAGTACGGCAAAGAATATATCAAAACAAAAGGACAAGAAGGCCAGCCATTAACTTCAAAGGAATGTAGATTTTGTCATGTTGAAACATTACGACCAAATTGGGAAGCCGATATAAAAAAACAGGGTTACTTTATCATTGAAATGGAAAATTGTAACCAATGAAAAAATCAACATTTGATTTAGAACATCAGAATTCAAGTATAGAAAGTAAAATTGTAGCTTCTTTAGAAAGAGTTTCACAAGCGTTTAGAGTGTTGCTCTGGAATGAGAGTAAAGAATTTTCATTGAGTCCAATTCAAGTACAAGTGCTAATTTTTTTGTTACATCACTCTGATGAAAAAAGAAAAGTAAGTTATTTGGCGGACGAGTTTAATATGACAAAGGCAACCATCAGTGAGACCATAAAAACTCTGGAACAAAAACAACTCATCAAAAAAGAATATGAGCCACACGACACAAGAAGTTATATCATTCATTTAACAAAAAAGGGTAAAGACCTTGCAGTTCAGACATCCTTGTTTGCAAAACAAATTCAAGTTCCTATTGACAAATTGCATACAACGGACAAGGAGAATTTACTTTTAAGTTTGTTGGACATCATTTTACATTTGAATAAATCGGGTATTATTACCATTCAAAGAATGTGTTTTACTTGTCATTTTTACAAGGCAAACAAAAACGGGCAAAAACACTTTTGCGGCCTTCTCAACACCACACTTGCAGACAATGAATTGCGTATTGACTGTGCAGAACATAAACAAAAAGAGACGGTATGACAACAACACCAGCAGGTTGTCGAGTAACTCAATACACCTGCTAATTCCTGCAGGGAGCGCCTCTCCTATATATCAACCAAAATGCATAGAAGTTCGCCCCCATTTCCCATAAGGCTGACTCAATGCAATCATAAGGGCCTTGCATATCCGCCAAGGCAGATTTATTTAAATAGTCTTCGGGCATCTATTTTTATACAAATTTTGTAATCGTTTTGTTGCCTGTACTAAAGTCGTATCGAGACATTACAGTTGCTTCGTTGGCCGTTTACAGCGGATTATTGACAGTTTCGCAGGCACTTCCTGCATTTATTTTTCTATTCATTCCTTTTATATCTTGGCTGGTTATACTGTCAGTTTTACTCATCGCTAAGCGACTGTCAAGCAGGAACAATAAACTAACTTAATTATACGACAATGAAAAACGAAAAATCTCCATTGACAGCATTGCTTTCATTAGCTGCAATTGCAGGCAACATCCTCTTTACTTTATGGATTTTGTATAACATTATCAATGAAGGATTTCAGGGTACGACAATTAAAAAATTCTTCTATGTTACACTAATGGCACTTTTGACGGTCTACGCCTTTTTACTTATTCGCAATCGAGGATTACAATATAAAAATGACTGACGTCTCTAAAATAATATGAATTTACCTTGGTTCAAACGAATTGGAATATTCTAAATTCCGAAAACTAAAATCGGATGGCTGATTCTATTATGCGGACTTGCATTTGCCGTTTATGTTTTCATAGACATTGACAGCCGATCACATTCAGTTAGCGATACGCTTATCAACTTTGTGTTTAATCTTCTAATCATTTCTGCTTTGTATTCACTTCTTGCATTCTTGACAAGCAGGAAATTAAAGACATAATGACAAAACCAGCTGCTAATCGAGGTACATGCTAAAAAAACAACTATTGTTTTGCTCTTATTGAACTGGTAGAAAGTGCGTTTCGGGCGATTCGTTGTACGGTATTTCATCTCGAGCAGTCCAGGTATGCGTCGTGACTATTTTTATTGATTTTTGCACAGTTAGGACTTCTTCGGTGCCAATAAGAACGAATTTCTTTAACTCATCGTTACCGGCAAGTATTTTATATGCAGGGTCAAAGGCAGTATCCTTTTCTATAATGCAAATATAAATACAACTATTTTCTTCTGAACGGCTATATATCCTTTCATCTCAATTTTGAGGCTATCGTAAATGAGATTGTATAGGTTATAAAATGGTTGCTAGTGGTAATTTAAGGCTACCAAGGATGGCATATTCTAAAATTCCTCTGCTAGGATTATTTAAAACCACTTGTTACCATAATTACTTAGGTATAATAACAAAGTAAAGAAACGATACTAGTAGCAATGCTACATCAACTGAAAACACATTCTTCAAGAAATGGAATTAAAAGTCAAAGTAGGATAATTGAGCACTATTGCCAGCGTCGTAAAGCAATACTCGAATATAAATGAAGAGGTCAGCTTGCTCCGTGTTAGGGGGCCACTAGCAACTGAATGCTAAATATCATAGAATTCAAAACTTTTCCCTATACATTTTGTTTATGTACCTATAACTTTGTGTAAGGCTGTGTCTTCTGTAACAAAGCTTCATGAAATGATAATTGAAAAAGGATACTACAAATTGCAATTAGGATTAAATTTTAGAAAATACAAAATTCCTAAAAGTACTTCTGTTTATCAGTGTGTAGATAAAATCTAAAAAGTAAAAATTAATAGTCACTATTTTTATAAATTGTTCCAAATTAAATTTTAAAAATTATGAAAACATTCACTTTAGCCGACAAATTACTATTTGTTGCTGCATTTTTATCTTTGATATTTTCAGAGATACTATATTTTCTAGAAATAAAGAAGACGGAATTTTATTGGATTATGGGTTCCTTCGATATTGGCATTTGGAATTTACTTAAAATTAATTAAAAACTAAAAATGACTGACCTTATCCCTTACTTTGCAGGACTAATTACGCTTCTTTGGCTCAGGCTTTGGTCTAATGCTATATGAGATAGCAAAGAAAAACTAAATAATACCTCTTCCTGAACCAGTAAACAATTAAATTTATTTTGGGAAACTTAAATATTGAACAAAAATAAATTCCTAAATATTTCTTAAAATACTAGATAATTATCTTAGTTTTACCATTTTCTAATTTCAATTATAGGGCTATAAAATTAGTTTCATATTCATTTTTATAGCTAATATAATACACTAACCCACAATCATTTTTCGGTAGTATATGCCAGAAACATTTCTTTCTGCCCGTTGGGAAAATCTAATAATGGCAAATTATGCCATCGATCCTGAGTTACTAAAATCCTATTTGCCAAAAGGGGTAATACACGATTTTTATCAAAACAAAATCTACGTAAGCTTAGTAGGGTTTATGTTTAAAACCAAATTATTTCATATACCACTACCTTTCTTGGAACATTTGAAGAAATCAATTTTCGCTTTTATGTAAAGCGAATGGATGGCAATACTACTAAAAGAGGTGTTGTGTTTATCAATGAAACTGTCCCCTACCAACCAGTGGCCTGGCTTGCGAATAAACTTTATGACGAACATTACATGACAATCCCTACAAAAAATAGTATCGTTAACAATTCCATCGGCAAAAACATAAGTTACCAATGGAAAATTAATGATAACTGGAATCACCTCGCTGTAAATGCTTTAAAAGAAAAAGAGCCCATGTTACCCGGTAGTATAGAAGAATATATCTTTGAACACTACTATGGCTATACCAAAATAAATGACCAGGTTACACAAGAATATAAAATAAATCATTCCAGCTGGCAAGTAAATAAAGTAGTAGATTATTCAATCGATTGCGATTTTAACTCCATGTATGGATCTGATTTTTCCTTTTTAAATTCTCGAACCCCTGATAGTGTAATTGTTGCCGAAGGATCACCTGTTACCGTTAATTGGAAACGAACTAAATTCTAAATTATTTAAACAAATGGAATTAAAAGATACCAACAGAATTATTGAAATGGCATGGGAAGACCGGACACCTTTTGAGGCGATAAAAATTCAGTTTAGCTTAACGGAGGCTGATGTAATTAAACTAATGCGAAAGGAATTAAAACGCAATAGCTTTAATTTATGGAGAAAGAGGGTTAACAGTGGTATCAGCCAAAAACATTTGTTCAAAAGGAACAGTGACATGTTGCGATTTAAATGCAGCAGGCAAAATAACATTTCAATGAATAAAATAAGTAAGCGATAAATTAATTTACTTGTTTACAATAAACAACGAGAAATGATTTTAATAAAAAGTGATATTGCTCAATTAGAACAACGCTACAGAACCGCCTTTGTAAATTCATTAGCAGGTTTTCGTCAAGCTGTGTTGGTTGGCACAAAGTCCGAAGCTGGAATCTCTAACTTAGCCATATTTAATTCACTAATTCATATAGGGGCAAATCCCACTTTATGGATTAATAAGCAGACCCGACACTGTGGAACGTGATACGTTGCAAAATATTCTGTACGCTAAGGAATATACGCTCAACTATATCCATGCCTCTGAATTTAAAAAAGCACATCAAACATCTGCCCGCTATGAAAGCGGCATTTCTGAATTTGAAAAAGCAGGGTTTAAAGAATTGTATCATCCTGATTGCTATGCGCCATTTGTTGATAATGCCATTGTAAAAATTGCTATGGAGTTGGAGCAATGCATTGACATCACAATAAATGGCACCAAAATTATTATTGGAAGTATTAAGCATGTAGACATTGCCGATTCTCTTGTTGAGAAGGATGGGTTTGTGGACCTATCAAAAGCCGAAATACTAATTAGCCAGGGGCTTGACGCCTATTTTGTTTCGAAGTCTTTAGGGCGTTTACCTTACGCCAAACCCTAAGTTTGAAGAAAATCTAAAGTATTGATTAAAAAAATAGGTGTTTGAAAAATATTAAAAAGGAATTTTTGCCTGCGAAAATTTGTGCTGTCTGCCATCGTTCATTTATTTGGCGCAAGAAATGGGAAAAAGTTTGGGAAGAGGTAAAATATTGCAGTGATAAATGCAGAATGAACAAACAAAATAAATGATTAAAACAGGAATCGTTTTTCCTCATCAATTATTTGAACAAAATATTCTTGTATCAAAATGCGATACCATATATTTAGTTGAAGAGTGGTTGTTTTTTAAGCAATACAATTTTCACAAACGCAAAATTGCCTTTCATCGGGCAAGTATGAAATTTTATGAAAATTATTTACAATCACAAAAAATTAAAGTCATATATATTGAAGCTGGAAATGAATTAGCTGATATAAGAAAACTAATTTCTTATTTAAAAACAACAGGAATAAATTCTTTTGAATATATCGATACTACCGACAACTGGTTGGAGCAAAGAATTAAAAATGCTGCTAAAGCTAATCAAATACATATAAAAAAACACACTACTCCCCTTTTTCTTAATTCGTCAGATGAAAATGTTGCCTACTTTTCAAGCAAGAAAAATGTTTCAAACCGATTTTACAAATATCAACGACAGAGTAAAAATATTTTATTAGAAAATAAAATAATCCTATTGGAGGAAAATGGTCTTTGATGGAGAGAACCGTCTAAAATATCCCAAAGGTAAAGCAGCCCTGAAAGTTGAGTTTTTAAAACCAATAATTTTAACACAGAGGCTATTAGCTACACTAATAAATACTTTCCCGAAAACTATGGCGTTCTGAATAATGATTTTATTTATCCATCCACATTTTTAGAGAGTAAAAAATGGCTCAGCACTTTTTTAAAATCCCGTTTTCAGAATTTGGATTGTATGAAGATGCACTGGTATCAGCCGAAATATTTTTACACCATAGTGTACTAACACCTATGCTGAATGTTGGATTGCTAAGACCCCAATTTGTTCTTGATGAGGTGTTGCAGTTTGCTGGAAACCATGAAATCCCTTTAAATTCATTAGAAGGTTTTATTCGTCAAATAATTGGTTGGCGAGAATTCATTAGAGCCGTATACGAGCAAAAAGGCACAGAGGAAAGAACGAAAAACTATTCGGGATTTAGCCGAAAAATTCCCGCTTCCTTTTGGAACGGCACAACAGGAATAGTACCCGTTGATAGTACAATAAAAAAGGTGCTTGAAACTGGATATTGTCACCACATAGAACGACTAATGGTATTGGGGAACTTATGCTCTTATGCGAATTTGATCCAGATGAAGTTTATCGTTGGTTTATGGAACTCTTCATAGATGCCTTTGACTGGGTAATGGTACCTAATGTTTATGGTATGAGCCAGTTTGCTGATGGAGGATTGATGGCGACAAAACCATACATCAGTGGCAGCAATTATTTAATGAAAATGAGTGATTATAAGAAGGGGGATTGGCAACCAATATGGGATGGATTATTTTGGAGATTTATGTATACCCACAGAGAATTCTTCTTGCAGAATCCCAGACTAGGAATGTTAATTAGAACCTTTGACAAAATGCCGAAATAAAACAAAAGATACATCTAAAGAATGCCAATCTATTTCTTGATTCACTATAAAACAGAACAACTTGAATGTTAGTTGGTGCTGGTTAAAACTAAAATTATAAAACCAAACTTTTAACATTTTTTTTTCATTTATACTTTAGGAAAAGTATTTTAAAGCTTAAGGAATAAAAATAGAAAAGGAATAAAACTAATAAATCAATGAATAAATATTTAAAACTTATTGGCTGTGTACTTTTAACGCTTTCAGTTGGCGGAGTATCAGGATTGGCTACAGCTTCAGGAATTAATAATTGGTTTATGGAATTGAATAAACCATTTTTTAATCCTCCAAATTATTTATTTGGACCTGTTTGGACCCTATTATACTGTTTAATGGGAATTTCTTTATTCCTTATTCTTCAATCACCATTGAAAGAGTTAAAAAGAAAAGCAATTTTTATCTTTGCAATTCAACTGTCCTTAAATTTTTTGTGGAGCTTTATATTTTTTAAATTTCAGTTAATAGGATTAGCTTTTTTAGAAATTATTCTGATATGGATCAGTATTTTAGCAATGATAATTAATTTCTATAAAATTGATCGAATTGCTGCAGGACTTCAAATCCCTTATCTACTTTGGGTAAGTTTTGCAAGCGTTTTAAATGGAGCTATTTTTTGGCTGAATTAAATAACAGTATGAATGCTTAATTATTAAAAATCTTAATAAATACAATGAAGAAAATAATTGTTGTGGCAGGTGCTACCGGAAATTTGGGTGGTAAAATTGTGAATGCCTTATTAGCTAAAGGAGCGGATGTGAGAGCAATTGTCCGTTTAAAAACGGATTTAAAAAAAATAAAAGACTTAGAACAAAAAGGTGTGACAGTTTTTCAAGTTAACACAAATAATAAATCTGATATCTCAAAGCATTGCTTAGGTGCGCATTGTCTGGTTTCTGCTTTAGCAGGCTTAAGAGAAACTATTATTGATGCTCAACGTGTGTTTTTGGACGCTGCTGTCGAAGCGAATGTTCCACGGTTTATACCAAGCGACTATTCCAGTGATTTTATGAATTTACAAGAAGGACAGAATAGAAATTTTGATTTACGCAGAGAATTTCATCAATATCTTGACAAGGCTACAATAAAATCTACCTCGGTATTCAATGGTGCATTTATGGAATTATTAACCACAGATATGCCTTTAATATTGTTTAAACAAAAACGCATTCTTTGTTGGGGAAATCCGGATCAAATAATGGAATTTACAACAACTCACAATATTGCTGAATTTACTGCAAATGCAGCAATGGATGAAGAATCACCAAGATATTTAAGAATTGCAGGTGATCGGGTTTCGTGTAACGACTTTGTGAAATTGCTTACAGAACTTACCAATGAAAAGTACAAGTTATTTAGACCAGGTGGAATAAAGCTTTAAATAGTGTTATTAAAGTGACCAGGTTTTTCTCTCCTTCAAAGAACGAACTCTACCCGGCTTGGCAAGGAATGCAATATATGAGAGATATGATGGAAGGTAGAATTATTTTCCAAAAATATGAAAACGAAAGATATGCAAACATTTCCTGGACATCTTCAAAAGACTTTTTAACAAAGGAAAAAGAAAGTTTTAAGTAAATAAATCGGGAATTATAAAAAACAACGAACCACTATTTGAGCCTGTCCGGCACGGAAATTCCTGAAGAGTGAGTATTTCACACCATTGAACAAGCTGGCATTGCAAGTTGCCCTGTCTAGCCGGCATGCAGCGGTTCATTAAGTTGCTGAACATCTTGGTATTTGCACTCAAGCAGGGATTCATAACCTCGTTATTGTAATCGTTTTAATGGAATAGTTAGCGAAATAGGACTTTGAGCAATTGCCCATCCTCCAATATGTGTACGTTTGAGCGCCCATGAAAACAGTGCCTTGCAAGGTTTGTGCGCATTTCCAATTGCCATTTAATTTGTGGCCTATTCCCTATTTAACTAAAAATTTGGTGGCTCCTTTTTGCAAAAAATGACACATTCATGTTACTTTTTTCTCCCTAATATTTAGTAACTTAGCGTTCTAATTCCATCCCCAATGAAAAGGATCTACTATTTATTAATTTTACTGGCACTGAGTTGTCCGGTCAAAATAAGTGCAAAAAACCTGCAGGCGTTATTTTCTTTCAAAACCTTTTATTCTCCTGAAAATGGCCCTTTTGTGGAAACATACCTTTCGGTAAATGCCAAATCTGTAGTTTACAGTAAAAATGTTTCGGGAAAATTTCAGGGAACCATTCACATAAATGTAAAATACAGTGATGAAGTCGGGGTTAAACACACCGACAATTACAATCTTTTGAGCCCGGAAGTTGATGATACGGCTAAAATCAAATTCAGCTTCCTTGATCAGCAACGGATCCAATTGCCCAATGGAAAATATAAGCTGGAAATGACCATTACCGATAAAAATGTACCGGACAAGCCCTATACGGTTACGCAGCTATTCGGACTCGAGTATTTTAACAATATCGCTGCAGTTTCTGACATCCAGTTTTTGGATTCCTATACAAAAAGTGAAACGGCTTCTATACTCACAAAAAGTGGTTATGATTTAGTGCCTTATGTGGATAATTTTTTTCCAACCCCCATACAAACACTTAAGTTTTACGCAGAAATCTATAACACCGATAAAATACTTGGAACTTCTCCTTATCTCATTTTTTACTTTATTGAATCAGCCGAATCCAAAAAAGTAGTGGAAAGTCTGCAAGGGTTTTCCCGTCAAAATCCTGAAAAAGTGAATGCCATCATGAGGGAAATCCCTATCTCCACATTACCTTCCGGAAATTTCAATCTCGTTATTGAAATCCGGAATCAACAAAATGAGGTATTGGCGGTAAACTCCTCGTTTTTTCAAAGAAGCAATGTGGTGGAACTTCCGGCGGATGCTGATTTCAAAGACCGCGATGTCACCAACACTTTTGCGAGCTTTATAACCAATAAAGATTCTTTAATTGTGTACATCAGCTGTTTGCAGCCAATTGCTCATCCTCTGGAGCAGACTTTCCTTAACAACCAACTAAAACTCGCTGATGTTACTATCATGCAGAAGTTTTTATATGATTTCTGGGTTAAAAGAAATCCTATCAATCCAGAGCAATCGTGGCGCGAATATTATACAGAAGTCATTAAAGTAAAACAGGAATTCAGCACCCGCATTTTGCCAGGATATGCTACCGAAAGAGGTCGTGTCTACCTTCAGTACGGTCCTCCTAATGCCAGAAGTAAAAATTATACGGAGCCCAGTGCTTACCCCTATGAAATATGGCATTATTACAAAATGGAAAATCAAACCAACAGGAAGTTTGTTTTTTATAATCCGGATCTTGTTACCAACGATTTTACATTATTGCACTCCGATGCACAGGGTGAACCTGTCAACGACCAATGGCAATTAATTATTCATAAAAGGGATACGCAATCAAACGATTTCGATCAGCAAATTAAAGGAACCGATTATTATGGCAATAAAGCCACTGAGAATTTTGTAAACCCGAAATAGTGAGTTCGTCTGTTTGGTTAATGAATTCCCTCAAGCGTTTAACTGCTATTTGATGGTCGCCATTTTGTTTTAATTTACAACTTATTTGCTGCTTTTTCGATAAAATTCAGGGATAACCCGGTGAATTTTCAACTAGTAATTGGTTCAGATTTCACTTAGTATTTTTAGGTTCCTGAGCCTTTTTGCCGCACCAATTCTTCTTTAGAATATGCTGCGCTATCTTGACTTCTGCTATCACAAATTAAAAGGTGCAGATTTATTTGAAATAGTCCGGATTACGTCAAAATAGGCTTATTTTCCCTACTTTTACCATTCTAAACTGTTTTAAATCCCTTTGAAGACCGCTATTGTAATCCTTAACTGGAACGGCCGTAAGCTTTTGGAAGAATTTCTTCCGAACATACTCCTCCACAGCACTGAACAAGCAACGGTAATTGTTGCTGACAACGCCTCCACCGACGATTCCATTTCCTATATAAAAAAGCATTATCCTCAAGTAAAAATAATAGAAAATGCCACTAATGAGGGTTTTGCGGAGGGCTATAATGCTGCTTTGAAACAGGTAGAGGCTGAATACTTTTTGTTATTGAATTCAGATGTGGAAGTCACTGCAGGATGGCTGAATCCATTGGTCAATTATATGGAAGCCCATCCTAATACTGCTGTTTGTCAACCCAAAATGAGGTGGTATCACCATAGGGAAAAGTTTGAATATGCAGGTGCATGTGGCGGTTTTATTGATTCATGGGGCTATCCCTTTTGCAGAGGCAGAATTTTTAATACTTTAGAAAAAGATACAGGACAATACGATGCACCCTCTTTTGTTTTTTGGGCATCAGGGGCATGTATGCTTATCAGGGCATCCGTTTTTCATGCATCCAAAGGTTTTGATTCCATTTTTTTTGCACATATGGAAGAAGTGGATCTTTGCTGGCGCATCAGAAATATGGGTTATGATATTGTGTGTTTGCCTTCTTCTACTGTGTACCATATGGGAGGTGCTACTTTGCCTAAAAACAACTCCCGCAAAACATACCTTAATTTCAGGAATAATCTTTCCATGTTGTATAAAAATTTACCTGCATCAAAGCTCTTCCCTGTGATTCTGCTACGTTTGATACTGGATGGAGTGGCCGGAATAAAGTTCCTGATCGAAGGAGGACCGGGCGATTGCTTTGCTGTTTTCAGAGCTCATTGGAAATTTTACGGATGGGTGCTCAGTGGTAAATTAAAAAGACCCATTCAGATCAAACACATCAAGCATGCTACCATTTACGATGGATCCATCGTTTGGAATTATTACATTCAGAATAAAAGAACATTCACCGACCTGGTGTTTCATCCGGGCAAACCGCAATAATTATGAAAATAATTTGTGTAGGCAGAAACTATGCAGAACATGCTAAAGAACTTAATAATCCGGTTAATGAAAGTCCGGTTATTTTCCTGAAACCGGAAACGGCACAGCTACAGCGCCGGCAACCATTTTTTCTACCAGATTTTTCAGAAGCTATTCAATATGAAGCGGAGATTGTGGTTAAAATAAGTAAATTAGGTAAAAACATTGATGAGAAATTTGCACACAAGTATTATGATGAACTGAGTATCGGAATTGATTTTACCGCCAGAGATCTGCAAACATCATTAAAATCGAAAGGGTTACCCTGGGAACTTGCCAAGGCTTTTGATGCGTCAGCGCCGGTTGGTGAATTTATTTCTAAAACAAATCTTGAACCCATCAATAATTTACTTTTTAGTCTTAAAAAAATAATGAATTGGTACAATCAGGGACAACAGCCGATATGATTTTTCAATTGATTATATTATTTCCTTCGTATCCCGGTATTTTACACTAAAAAAGGAGACCTTATTTTTACCGGCACTCCAAAAGGTGTTGGTCCAGTTAAAAAAGGTGATAATTTAGAAGGTTTTATTGGGGAACGTCATTTATTGACTGTAAAAGTAAGGTGAAGGACTTATTTTACCATTTATGAACAAATATACGTTGAAAGAAACCACCATTATTCGGCATTATTTTGTATTTTTATGGAAATATTTGCAAATCACTCCACCCTTTCAGGAACATAATCAGATGTATGCTTAGGAGACTCCTCTTTATTTTGCTTTTATGGTTACCTGGTTATCAAGTTGACGCCACGCATATTGTTGGTGGAGAGCTGTATTATACTTATTTGGGTACAAATACTTCCGGTGTTCCTCAATATCGGATTCGGCTCACTGTTTACCGGGATTGTTTTAATGGGGTTCCTCCGTTTGATGATCCTGCTTTTGTGGGTATATGGGACGCAAACAATGTGTTGATCACCAATTTGAATTTGACGCCCAATGATTCCGCTACCATTCCTCCTATCATCAACTCACCTTGTTTTGTTCCGCCAACGAATGTGTGTTATCGTGTTTGCAACTACTATGCAAATGTTAATCTCCCCATCCGGCCGGGAGGCTATCAGTTGGCTTACCAACGATGTTGCCGGAACCAAACGATCTTAAATGTAATTGACCCTTTAACTGTTGGTGGTACTTTTTACTGTACCATTCCCGGGTCACCTGCACAAAACAGCAACCCGGTTTTTACACAACCACTCCACCTTTCATTTGTGCCGGACTTGATTTTATATTTGATCATTCTGCCACCGATGCCGAAGGGGATTCACTGGTTTATGAAATTTGTACGCCGTTTAATGGTGCGTCACAAAGCGTACCGGTAATTGACATTAATTCAGTAGGCACCTATGGTCCGCCTTTCAACAGTGTATTGTTTCAGAGTCCATTTACTATTAGTAATTTGTTAGGAGGCTCGCCATTATCTATTGATTCTCAAACAGGCCAACTAACGGCCACGCCTAATACGATTGGACAGTTTGTGATTGGTGTGTGTGTGAATGAATACAGAAACGGATTATTATTGAGTAAAACAAGAAGAGATTATCAATTAAACGTGGTGGCTTGTCCTACTCTGGTGGTGGCTGCACTTCAAACCCCGATTTTAACTTGCGGAAGCAATACGGTACAATTCACCAACAACAGTTTTGGAGCATCCACCTATCTATGGAATTTTGGAGATCCCACCACACTTGCAGATACTTCACTTACATTAAATCCCTCCTACACCTATCCCGACACCGGTACCTATACGGTTACCTTGATTGCATATTCCTCTTTCAATCCGGGATGTGCGGATACCACAGTAGGAAATGTGACGCTGCTTCCGGCTTACTTAGCTGATTTTAATTTTAATTTCAGTCCCTGTTCCTATAACATCACTTTTAACGATTCATCAAATTCAATTAGTGGAGTCACCACACAATGGACCTGGAATTTTGGTGACGGTTCTCCGGTTGCCACTATCACCGATCCATCACACACCTACCCCGGCCCCGGCACCTATACGGTCACCTTGCAAGTTGTTTCAGCCCGAGGTTGTCGAAAAACCATTGTTAAAACAATAGTAATTCCTCCTTTTGTTGCAGCCACTGCTAGCGGCGGAAAT
This sequence comes from Bacteroidota bacterium, assembly GCA_016722525.1. Classification (GTDB taxonomy): domain Bacteria; phylum Bacteroidota; class Bacteroidia; order AKYH767-A; family OLB10; genus JADKJB01. The sequence goes on along the minus strand of JADKJB010000032.1, from coordinate 39,062 downwards.
GTTACCTGTGTAGGATTGTGTACAGGGCAGAGCACTGCTAACATCAGTAATGGAATTCCTCCCTATTCATTTCAATGGAACGATCCGTCCTCTCAAACCACCCAAACAGCAACAGGATTATGTCCCGGAACGTATATAGTCACCGTTACCGATTCATTTGGATGCACTTCAACAGCTACTGCAACAATTGGATCTCCGGTACCCATCACCGCTTCCACCACCGCTACCGATGCCTATTGTGAGGGTCTTTGTATAGGTACTGCCACTGCTGCTTCGGCAGGAGGAACAGGTGCGATTTCATATGCATGGAACGATCCGCAATTTCAAACCGGAAATACGGCCACACAGTTATGCCCCGGCACTTATACCGTAATCGTTACTGATGCAAATGGCTGTTCAACGATTGATTCGGTCACTGTTAATTATTCCACTTTTATTCCACCATTGGAAGCAACCATATCGGACAGCATTGTATTTATTGGTGAAACGGTTGTGCTGGCAGCTATCACCAACGGTAATTTTTCCTATTCATGGACTCCTGTTTCCGGACTGAGTAATGCAACTATCCAAAACCCCACTGCAAATCCAATCAGTAATACGACTTATTATGTTGTAATTACCGATTCAAACGGTTGTAGCAATCGCGATTCGGTTTTTGTGGAAGTGAGGGCCGTATTATGCAATGAACCGGAAATATTTATTCCCAATGCATTTACACCAAATAGCGACGGAAGCAACGACATTGTTTATGTACGAGGAAATACCATTAAGGAATTGACATTTAAAATTTATGACCGTTGGGGTGAAAAAGTATTTGAAACCAACAACCCGGCAAAGGGATGGGATGGTTATTATAAAGGAAAAATCGCCACCCCTGCCGTATATGTTTATTATATTGAAGCTATTTGTTTCAATAACGAAAAATTCTTCAAAAAAGGAAACATTACATTAGTTCGCTAAACCTTGATAACACAACTCACTCCTGCTATTTTGAAATGGATACCATCCAGGTGTTCGGTGCTGCTGGTGTTTGCGTTTATTTATTTTATTCCTTCCCGATTAACCGGACAAGACATTCACTATTCCCAGTTTGAAGCAAGTCCTTTAAATCTAAATCCTGCATTTACCGGATTATTCAATGGTGATCTTCGTTTTGTAGCAAACCACAGGAGGCAGTGGAAATCGGTAACAACACCTTACAGCACTTTTTCGGGTTCATTTGATATGGCATTAGGAGGACTTTCATCTGAGAAAAACCGTTATAGTGGCGGGCTGTTAATTAATAAAGATCAGGCAGGCGATTCAGAGCTTGGATTATTTCAGGCCGCACTTTCCTTTTCGATGATACGATCACTTGATCAGGAATCTAAACACTTTTTAGGTGCCGGAATTCAAATTGGTTATTCGCAACGTTCTATAAATTATTCAACACTTACTTTTGATGAGCAATATACAGGTGACTCATTCGATCCCAATGCAGGTAATACCGAAAATTTCGCTGGCGAAAATCATGGTTATGGTGATGTTGGAGCAGGAATTGCATGGATGATGCGGGCATCGGAACGAGCTAAAGTTGGAGCAGGAATTAGTTTCCAGCATATCAATCGTCCTGATGATTCCTTCTTAGGAGCCAAAGTCAAAATGTTTCCCAGATTGCAGGCCGATCTCAAAGCAGATTTTGCTGTGGCAGAAAGGTTCGACCTGGTACCGGCAGTTATTTTCATGAATCAGGGCTCGTTTAAAGAACTGACCGGCGGCACATCAGTACGCTACCGTTTCAGCGAAATGCCCGGCCGCAAATATGCATTTCTTTTAGGTGGTTGGCTAAGAAAGTCAGATGCCTTTATTGCCTCCGCCGGCGTTGATTATAACAACCTCGGTGTAGGTGTTTCGTACGATTTTAATACTTCCGACCTCGATCGTGCCAGCAATGGCAGAGGAGGCTATGAACTTTCGCTGATTTATATTATCACAAAAGTTAAACCTTTAGGCATAAAGCCGCCCTGCCCGTTGTACTAATCTATGAATAAAAGCAAACAGCTTCTCGTTTTTATCTTTCTGTTTTTTACGGGCACTGATTGCATATATGCTCAAACGTTAAAGGCCTATTTGTCGGCAGGTGAGAATGCGACTGAAAAATCGAAATATGCTGAAGCCATTGAATATTATGGCAAAGCACTGGAATTTGAAACCGAAGATCTCTCTATCTATTTTAAAATGGCAGAGGCCTGCCGGCAATATAAAGATTATGAAAGAGCTGCAGCCTGGTATGGTAAGGTCGTAATTGGAGACAAAAATAACCGCTTTCCTATAGCACTTTTCAGGTATGCTGAAATGAAAAAATATCTGGGCATGTATGAAGAATCGGGAAGGATTTTTGAACGGTATGTAACTACTCATGCAACAGACACCTCCTATTTCGGAGTTAAAGCCAGAAAAGAAGTGGTGGATTGCAAACTGGCAATTGAAATAGCTAAAAAGAAACCAAGTGCCGTGTTCAATAATGCCGGAACACCGGTGAATACTGTATATTCAGATTTCGGTGCTAATTTGGTAGGCGACACGGTTCTTTATTATTCCTCTCTTCGATTTAAATACGAAACAACAAAAAAAGAGGATGAATATTATGTGTCGCGAATGCTCATGGCAAATACTGCAAAAACTAAAAGTGCCACGCCTATACCATTGAGTATCCTTTTTAACGATGCTCCTACCCATAATTGCAATGTTGCTTTCAGTCCTGATTATAAATTAATGGTTTTCACGCGCTGCTCGCAATCGGAGGAATTTTCACTTGATTGCGAAATGTATCTGAGCAAATGGGAAGATGGGAAATGGGGAAAACCTAATAAGTTGAGTACTGAAGTAAACCTGGAAGGATTTACTTCCACCCAACCTGCTATAGAAGCTCGCGGAGCAGATGGCTATTCTTTATATTTTGTTTCAAACAGACCCGGAGGAAAAGGAAAGCTGGATATATGGAAAAGTGAATTTAATGCAGCCCTCCAATTTTCGCCAGCAGCCAACCTGGGGGAACCTATCAATACGTTTGATGATGAAATGACACCATTTTTCGATACTCCTAATCAAACTCTTTATTTCAGCAGTTATGGCCATACAGGATTGGGCGGTATGGATATTTTTAAATCTGTTAAGGCAAACGGAACATTTTCTCTTCCTGAAAATTTAGGACCCGGTTACAATACCAGTGTGAATGATGTGTATTTCACTCTCAATCGCGACAATAAAAGTGGCACGCTTAGCAGCAATCGCATAGGATCTATGTTTATAAGAAGCAAGACCTGTTGCTATGATATTTATTACTACAACATAACCCCGACTGATTCTGTTGAAGTGATTAAAAGACACCACCGTTGTGGTTGTTGCACCCGTAAAAATACCTGTCACTGCAGCTGATGAAGTAACCGTGTTGGCATCACGTTCCTCGTATGATGAATTTCTACCATTGCAATTGTATTTTGACAACGATGAACCCGACAGAAAAACAATGGGTATTAACACACGAAAAAATTACGAGAATTTATATACTAATTATGTGGCAAGAACCGCTGATTACAAACTGAATTTTGCCGGACCTCTACAAGGAACAGCGAAGGCTGAAGCGGAGAAAAATGTCGAAGACTTTTTTAACAACAATGTCACAGCCTCCTGGAAAACATTAAATTTATTCTGCAGTAAAGTAGAAAGCGCTTTGAAGAAAGGAATTAAAATGGAGCTGGAAGTTAGAGGAAGAACGAGTCCGTTGGCGGAAACAAGCTATAACGTAAACCTTTCCAAGAGACGAATTTCAAGTTTCGTTAATTACCTGAAGCAATATAACTCGGGGGCTCTACTTCCCTATTTTGCTGATGGCAGTATAAAAGTTACTGAAGTTGCAGCCGGCGAAGATCTGGTGGATCAGGGAGTGAGTGACGTACTGAGCGACAAGAGGAATTCAATTTACAATCCGGGTGCTGCAATTGAAAGAAGAATTGAATTGATTAACATTAAATTGGTACAACCTAAAAATGAATAGAAAAGCAGGATTCCTATTTATCTTGATACTTTTCCAATTACACTATTTTTACAGCTTTGGCCAAAATTTATGCCCTAATCCGGGTTTTGAACAATTATCGGGTTGCCCTACCGGACCCGGCGAAATAAATTTGGCTCAACCCTGGACCGATGCAGGAAATCCCTCTGATTTATTTAGTTTTGTCATGCTAACACAGGCATTCCTCCCTGCAATGATGTGGGTGTGCCTCTTAATTTTGCAGGCAATACTACTGCTCACGGGGTAGTGCCTATTCCGGTTTTTACACAAAAATGGGCAGCGCCAACCAGCGGACGTATATACAAGCTCCGTTAGCTCCATTTACCGGAGGACAACTTTACAAAGTAAGTGCTTATTTTAAGAGATCCACAGGATCTAAATATGCTACAAATCGCATTGGTATTACTTTTTCCACTAACGCACTGAGTCAAACCGGAGCACAGTTTATTCCGGTCACCCCTCAGGCAGAACTGAGTAATGTGGTAGCGGATACCGGTTCATGGACCCTGCTCACCTCCTATTATACGGCTGTAGGTGGTGAAAAATTTATCACTCTGGGCAATTTCAGAAACGATGCCAACACTACAGCTTTTAACTTCATTAATCCTGCACCTCCTTGTGCACAATTAAACACATCTGCATTTTATTATGTCGATGATATTTCCATAACAACCATCACGGAACAACTAAGTGTTACGGGTGACACCATTATTTGTGCCGGCCAAAGCACCGGTTTGTTAGGAGTCACGAATACTACAGGCTGGTGGTCGTTACAATCGAACCCAACTGATACGCTAGCCTCATTCAACAATCTGCTCACCGTTACCCCCGGAGTTACTACCTCCTACATTTGGAACGGCATTCAATCCACCTATGCAGTAACCGTTAGTGTGGTAGGACCTCCTTGGTTGCGCTACCCAACGATACAGCTGTTTGCGAAGGAATTACGAAAGTACTCGATGCCACTTGTACCGGCTGCAGTTATGTGTGGTCCACCGGATCAACTGCCGCACAGATTACGGTTGCTGATAGCGGTTTATATACAGTGAGTGCCAATAACGGAGGGTGCATTGTTAGAGATACCTTCCAGCTGACCGTACTGGCCACTCCAGAGCTGGAATTTCAACAAGGACTTTTTGTATGCGCCGATAACGAAGCTGAAGTATTGTTGGATGCTGGTCCGGGTCAAACCTATTTGTGGAGTCCCGGTGGTGATACCACACAAGTGGTTGCTATAACCGAACCCGGAAACTGGTCGGTGGTAGTTACCCATGCGAACGGATGTACCCGTACTGCAATTGCTGAAGTGGGTGAAAACTGTCCTGAACTACTCTTTATTCCCGGTGCTTTTACTCCCAACAACGATGGCAAGAACGATGTTTTTTATGCAGAAGGAACTAATGTAAAAAATTTTAAGATTCGTATTTTTAACCGTTGGGGACAACAGCTATTTGAGACTTCCAACATTGGCATTACCGGCGGATGGAATGGCAAATTTGAGGGCAAAAATGCGAGTGAAGGCGTTTATACCTACCAGCTGAGTTACGATGCATTACAGTTAAATGGAAGAACTAAACCGGAGAAGCGTTCAGGGTATTTTGTACTATTGCGATAAGTACTTGGAGACCCCTTTTTTGAAATTACCTTTTCTTCTTACCAGAAAGATCATTTTCAAAAATTCCTTCTACAAGAAATAAAGAAACTGCCTGCTATTTATATTAGTCCACAAAGGCAACTTTTTTCTACCTGTGAGAGTCTATTGGAGGAGCGTCAATTTGAGCTATTGAATTCCCTTGTAATTTCGGTACTATTAAATCACTACAATTGGTGATTGACTAATTGTAATTTGTTTTGTATTGTTATATAAATACTTTATTTTCAATACATTAAATACATTAAAATAGTAATAAAATTGTTGAAATCCTACTCCGAAGTGGCTATCCAGTTAGTGGAAATGGCCTATCTTTGCGGTAACCAACCTTAAATGAATGCCTTCTAATTTTACCAAAGTTGCTTTTAATGAAAGTACTAATGGGGAAGAAGTAATTTCTCACCTCATAGAAACTGCTCGCACCTTAAAGGATGCTGATCAGGATGAGTCATTGGCATTTTTCGAAAAAGCACTGCATCTTTCTAAAAATGCAAATTTCAACAAAGGGACGGCCGAATGTTTATTAGAACTGGGAAAAATTAACTACCAAAAGGGGATCGTTCGTCCTGCACTCAGTCAATTGCAAGAGGCAGGTATTTTATTCGACAAATCCGGAGAGCCTGTTAGTGCTTGCGAAAGTGCACAGGTTATAGCTGACATCTGTTTTGTAATAGGCAATAATGAGGAGGCACTCGATGCTCAACTAAAAGCATTGAATTTCTGTAAAAAAATCGACAACAAAGATCTTCAAGGAAAGGTATACAACAAACTTGGAACTATTTACAAAGCTTTGGGTGATTACCCAAAAGCCATAGAAAACCATAAAAATTCTTTAACCCTTTTTGAGGGATCGAATAATAAAGCTCAGGTAGCTGAAACCAATTACTTCATTGGTAACTGTTACAATTGGATTGATGATATTGAACAATCCTTTACCTATCTCGACCGCAGTCTTACTTTAGCTGATGAGATCAATAATCCGGAATTACAGGTGAAGCCGACAGGCAGTTTGGCAATTCTTTTCACCAAAATGAAGGAGTTTGATAAATCGATGGATTATTTTTTTCGTGCTATCGATTACGTAAATATTACTCAAGACATGTTATTGAAGGCCGATTTATTAAAGAGCCTTGGCAATTTGTATATTGAAACCGGCCAGTACGAGCAAGCCATAACTATTTTGAATGAATCGCTCGAAATAGCTGAAAGCTTAAAGATCAAATTTCCTAAAAATCTTATCCATCGTTTTTTGTCTGATGCCTATGAAAAGTTGGATGATTACAAAAATTCATTGCTTCATCACAAAAACTTCACCACCATTTCCAGGGAAATAATGAATGAAGAAATCGCTCTTAAAACAAAGGGTATTGAACTTCGTTACGATCTGGAAGAAACGCGTAAAGAAAAAGAGCAGGCAATGCAAACCGTTCAACTCAAGGATGCATTTATTGCTAACATCAGTCATGAAATACGAACACCCATTAACGGTGTTTTGGGTATGGCTGCACTATTGGCTGATACCAAACCTACGGCGGAGCAACTGGAATATATCAATACCATTAAGTTATCGGCAAATAATTTAATTGCTACTATCAATGATATTCTGGACTACTCCAAAATTCACTCAGGAGAATTAAGATTCGATAGTAATGAATTTAAAATTGGCGAACTGTTTACCGGTGTAGCTCAGTTGCTAAAAGTAAAAGCCGATGAAAAAAATATCAGGCTCAATTTCACTTATGATCAGCAAATTCCGGATTTACTGATCGGTGATTCTTTGCGACTCAATCAAATACTTACCAACCTTATTGGTAATGCTGTTAAGTTTACAGAAAAAGGATCGGTAGTTGTTGATATGCAGATGCTGGAACCAAAAATCTGAATATCAAAATATTGTTTACTGTTACCGACACCGGAATTGGAATTGCTGAAGAGCATTTGCATCATATTTTTGAAAGTTTTACTCAGGCAAATGCGGAGAAAGCATCGGGTGGCACAGGTCTGGGTCTGGCAATAGTGAAACATCTCGTTGAATTACAGGGGAGGAACAATTTCTGTAAACAGTACGGTTGGAACAGGTTCTGTTTTTAAAGTGGAACTGCCATTTAAGATTAGTGAGTAAAATTGAAAGAAAGGTTTCATCAGATAAAGTAAAAATGATATTCCTATAAAGATTTATCTACAATCAATGTTTTACTTGTTGAAGACAACAAAGTCAATCAGTTTCTTGCACAGAAACTACTTTCGAAAATGGGTTTTATCGTAACGATTGCAAATAATGGCAACGAGGCTATGTATTTTTTAAAAACCTGTCAATTCAATATCATACTTATGGATGTGCAAATGCCTGTAATGAATGGTTATGAATTAACACAACTCATAAGAACGACCTTGCCTGCTCCGGTAAACGATATTCCTATTATAGCGTTAACAGCCTACGCCAGTAATCTTGAAAAAGAAAAAGCCATGGGATTAGGCATGAGCGATTATATTACAAAGCCATACAGTCCCAATGAACTCTTAGCTGCAATACTCAAGCAGGTAAAACCGAAATCGAAAGTTGTTGTCAATGACACAGAAATTTTTTCTGAAAATGACATTAGCTCCGATGAAATTAAAGTTTCATCAGAAAAACTGCTTCAACTCTTCAGTGGCAGCATTGAAGATGTATTAAGTTTGCTGCATATGCTGGTTGGCCAAATTCCTCAGCTTTTGAAAGAATCGGGAAACCACATCAAAGAAAATAACTGGCCAGCAACATTCCAGACTGTTCACAAACTTAAATCATCAGTAAATCTGTTAAAGATTAATAGTTTAAAAAACATGGTTTCTGAATTGGAAGAATATTCCAGAGATCAGATTCATACAGACCGCATTCTCCCTGTGTTTGAAGAGTTTAAAAAAGCATGTGACCAGACTGTTAGTTTATTAAAGGATGAAATTGTTCGCCTGAAAAAATCGTAAAAAATAATTTATAAAAAAAAGGACAACAATTGTTGTCCTTTTTTTTTATTCAGTTTTACAATTTACCTTTATTTTAGCCCAGGTAAGTTTTAAGCAACTTGCTTCTGGAGTTATGACGGAGGCGTCGGATAGCTTTTTCCTTTATTTGGCGAACTCTTTCTTTGGTGAGATCGAATTTTGCACCTATTTCTTCGAGCGTAAAACTATGATTACAACCGATACCGTAGAACAATTTCACTACATCACTCTCTCTTTGGGTAAGTGTCGATAAAGAACGATTAATTTCTTGACCGAGGGATTCGTGCATCAGTAATCGGTCGGCAAGAGGAGAATCGGGATTTTCGAGCACATCGAGCAGACTGTGTTCTTCACCGGTAACAAAAGGAGCATCTACACTAACATGCTTTCCAGAAATTTTCATGGTATTTGCTACACTTTCCTCAGGAATATCCAGTTCAATAGAAATTTCACTGTTGCTGGGTTCTCTTTCGAATTTTTGTTCAAGGATCGAGAAAGTTTTTTTAATTTTATTTACAGAGCCCAGCTGATTGATAGGCAGACGAACAATTCTTGATTGCTCGGCAAGTGCCTGCATAATAGATTGACGAATCCACCAAACGGCATAAGAGATGAATTTAAACCCTCTTGTTTCATCAAATCTTTTAGCAGCCTTAATCAATCCCAGGTTTCCTTCATTAATAAGGTCGGGTAAACTTAATCCCTGATTTTGATATTGTTTTGCAACAGAAACTACAAAGCGCAAATTCGCTCTGGTTAATTTTTCGAGTGAAGCCTGACAGCCTTGCTTAATTTTTCTTGCAAGCTTTACCTCCTCTTCCGCATTAATCAAATCTTCTCTTCCTATTTCCTGGAGGTACTTTTCCAGAGAAGCATTCTCCCTGTTGGTAATGGATTTGGTAATCTTTAGTTGTCTCATGTGCCCTGTTTTTTTGTGTGGTGTGGTTTGGTAATGAATTAACAGAAATAAGATTGTGTGTGTGTTCTGGTAAAACCTCTCTGGCAAATTTTCAAACTAATTCCTTACAACTAGTGCTGCAATTGTAAGGGCAACGATTTATAAATTTTCATCAATATACACTTTTTTTATGATTCAACTCTTTTTTTCATTTTTTCTTATTGCCTCTTCGATGCGTTTTTTCTGACCTTCCGGAGCTTTTTTCAGTGCCATTTTATAATTAGCCAAAGCGCCTTTTTGATCACCTTTTATCTCCAAAGTCTCAGCAAGACTATCATAAACATTCCAACTTCCAGGATAACGTTGTACATTTAGCTTAAAAACCTCAACAGCTTCATCTACTTTTTTAGTGCCTAATAACTGATATCCGTAAGCATTTAATTCTGCTTCATTGGCAATAGCTAACGCTTTTGATTTCATCTCACCGGCTTCTTTAGTCTTATTTAAGCCTGCGAGAATTTTAGATTTTGTGTTCAGATTAGGGAAAGTTTCTTTTATTTCAATGGATTGATCAATCCATTTCAAAGCATCCTGACCATAAACATTATTTCTCTGACAAAAATCGGCGGCCTGCCATAAGGCTTCCCAAAAAAACCCTTATCACCTCTAAGTTCATCGCGCATACTTTGCACAACTGTTTCAGGTAAATTCACTTCAACTAAAAAGCCAACACCAATTTTTTCCCAATTGAGCAGTACTTGAGCAGAGGAGGCTTTTAAATCAGTAAATCGGTAACTTAACCATTCCTGCATGACAGCAGCTTCGGGAGTCACTTCAATTCTCAGAGCGTCTTCAGCAGGGTCGTAGAAATAACTGCCCCACGAGCGAAAATTGTTTGAAAAAATGACGACCCAACTATTTTTTCCGGGAATCATATGCAAGCCATAGGAACCTGCGGGGAGTACTTTACCTGAAATTTTAACCGGCGTTGAAAAAGTGATCACTGTATTTTCATTGGCTCCTGCCCTCCAAACTTCTCCGAAAGGAACCACTTCACCCCAAATGGTCCGGCCTTTAACGAGAGGACTGTTGTAAGTCAAACTAATATCGGTAACGCCTATACGTTGTGAAACACCAGATTTTTGGCTGGCATCGGGTACAATGAGGTTACCTTGAGCGAATAAACTACCGGAAACAACCAATAGCAGCAATTGCAAGCTGAAATAATTTTTCATAAAGATTTGGAATTAGAAGAAATACCGGCCCAACTTATTCAGTTGGGCCGGAGCACTATTTCTTATTACGAATTAACTGCACTGTACCCTGAAAATTATAGGGCTTATCATTAATACCCTGAGCGTTGATAATATATAAATAAACGCCATCGGGTAATTCTTCACCATCTTTAGAAACTCCATCCCATCCACTGTTTGTTTTACTCCATGAATAAACTTCAGTTCCCCATCTGTTCAGAATTTTAACGTTGATACTGCTGATTCCTTTTTCAATAAAACTAAAAGTATCATTTAATCCATCACCATTAGGAGTAAAAATATTAGGAACAATCAATGAAGCAAGTTCTTCAACAACTATGAATGAATACCTGACAGTATCAGTACATCCTAGCGAGTTAGTGGCAACCATTAAAACCGGGTAACTTCCCTGATTCGTGTAGGTATGTGAAGGAGATTCCAAACCACTCGTTCCACCATCTCCGAATGACCACTCATAAGTAGCTGCTCCGGTAGAAGAATTGTTAAAGTTAACGGTGAGTGGAGCCTGTCCGTTGGTAGTATCAGGACTGAATCCGGCAATTACCTCAGGAGCCACAGTAACGTCAACAGTTGCGGTTGAAGTACACAGGCCATTACTAACGGATACTGTATATGTAGTTGACACGGTCGGGCTGGCGATAGGATTTGCAATAGTTGCATCATTTAAACCATCCACCGGAGACCAGGAGTAAGAGTTACCACCGGTAGCTGAGAGTGGTGTTGCACTGCCAAAACAGATGAAAGCGGCAGGACTTACAGTTACAACTGGATAATCCTGAACATTTACTGTTACTGATGAAGTAGCCTGACATCCATTAGCATCAATGACTGTTACCGTATAAGTAGTAGTAACTGTAGGATTAACAGTTTCCGGATTTAAAACAGAACCGTTACTCCAGGAATAGCCGAAAGGGGCAGTTCCACCGGAGGCTACAGCGGTGAGCGTAGCTGGTTGACCGGAGCAAACAGTTTGAGCGGTACCTGCATTTGCAAATACATCCGGAATAATTCCAACAATTGCAATAGTGGATGCCGAACATCCATTGGCATCGGTTACCGTTACGGTGTAAGTGCCACCTGCAAGGTTAGCTGCAGTAGCAGCCGTTGAACCGTCGGACCATAGGTAAGTAAAAGGAGCATTACCACTTGTAACAATGGCAGTGGCACTTCCACTATTGGGAACATTACATTGCACTGATGCAGTATTGATTGATATTTGAACAGGTACTACTGCAGGAATATTTACAAATGCTGAATCAACACAAAGGTTAGAATCAGTTACCAAAACAGTATAATTTCCAGAGGGAAGTCCTGTAGCAGTAGATTGATTTCCACCTGCAGGCGTCCATAAATAAGTAAATGGAGCGGTTCCGCCAGTAACTGTAACAGTTGCCGTAGTGGTTCCAGCAGGATCACATGTTAAAGGCACAAATTGAGTGGCAAGAGTAAAAAGACCAATGGATGAAACTGTAGCAGTACCGGTGGCGGTACAACCAATTGCATCAGTAACGACTACGGTGTAAGTGCCGGGAGAAAGATTAGAAGCAACAGGTCCATTACCACCTGAAGGACTCCAGGCATAAGTAAATGGAGCGATTCCTCCTGTGATAGTTACAGTAGCTGTACCGGTAGATCCCGTACAACCTGTTGAGGTAACGGTTGTGGCAAGAACAATAGGAATTCCATCAACAATAGTATAGGTATCGGTTTGGGTACAACTGTTAGAATCGGTAACGGTAACGGTATAGGTACCGGCTATAAGGTTTTCCTAATGATGAACCGGTAGAACCGTCACTCCATAAAAACGTGTAGCCTGCACCGGCACCGCCGGAGGGAGCCAATACAATAGAACCACCAGATGTATTACAACCATTATTTATCACAACCGGGTTGAGTAAAATAGCAGGGTCTCCGCCAACAGGAATAGTGATTACTTTGTCACATAATGTTGAATCAGTAACTGTTATCGTATATATGCCGGCAGGAATATTAGCAAGTGTAGGGGTAGTTGCTCCAGTATTCCATAAATAGGTATAAGGAGGAACACCTGTAGGAATAACCGTTATAGAACCATCATTCGCACTTGCGCAGGTAGCATCAACTACAGTAACAGTTGGAATAATTAAAGTACAGTTACAAAAAACCGTTGCTTCCTGAGTGGCCGGTGGATCCTGACAGGCATCATTACCCCATGATCCAACAGTATAATCTGAGTAGGCGTTTACATCAACGGTAAGGTCAGTGCCATTTGGAGCTGAGGTACATGGAAGCACCTGAATAGAGAAACAAAAGTCCATGTAAAGTCTGGCAATTATCACCAAAATTATTTCCCGGAATTCCATCTAAAGTTCCGGATGTGGAGCCTGCGGGAGAATCATAATAAAAACCGGGTCCGAAAGTGAGACCTGAGGCTGTTCCTGTACATGTAGGATACCAAGCCCAGTTTCCCTGAAGGTCACAACTTGGAGAAGCAGAAACCGGAGTCAGTGTACTTAAATCCCATCCCGGTCCGAAAGTTGGCACCACTCCACAAATCCAATCGGCCACATTTTGCGCATAATCGGTAGCTGAATAACAGAACGTAACTGTTGTTCCGCTAAAATAGGTCCCGTTTCCTGACGGCGGCGGAGTTGAAGTTAATGTTTGGGTACCCACGCATGATTGTCCGAAAGATGCTTGATTAACCGAAATTAAAGCAATAATTGCAAATAAAATTCTTTTCATAAGGTGTGCAGTTAAGTAAAATCAAAGTAAACTATTAAAATTCAGAAAAAAAAGATAAATTTTCAATTATTTTAAGGTGCTAACAACATGGAGACGTTACATAGAGGCAAGAGGTTGCCTCATGGAGTATTCTGTTAAATAACTCAGGAAAATACTAATTGGAAATCTTATACTAAATGAATTTCAGTTCAATTTTTAGCTTGAGCAAAACTCAATGATTCATTGGAAAATACGTCTTTTCGCCGCAATTCAAGATCTGAATTCCCTTCATTATTATCTGGAGCAGATAAGTTGAATTGGTAATATACTAGCGGTTCGGAGCCAAAAATTTTTTCACCAAGGCGATAGTTCTCCTCTATTTCTGCAAGATATTTTCTGTCGGTGTCCGACAGTTTATTATTAACTTTTATATTCATGGGGGGGATGAATAATTGTTTCAGTAAATTTAAAAAAAAACGGCTTAATTATTTGGTCAAATACTCAGTCATACTTCAAGTTATGAACACCGTTCAAGGCTTTCCAAGGTCATCAAAATTAACATCTGAGTAACCACTTCCTTCAGGGGTGTTTCCATCGGTTGAGTGATTACCATCCGCAGGGTTTCCGGGATTATTGGTGTTATTATGAAACACTCTTTCTGTCCATTCAGGCTGGTTGGCTTTAATATGATCAACAGCGCCATGGAGTCCTTCCAGGAATTTTTCAAAATCTTCTCTGTAAAGGAAAAGTTTATGTTTTTCGAAAAACGGCTTATCTGACCCCTCTGTAAACTTCTTTTTGCTTTCGGTGATCGTCAAATAATAATCATTAGACCGCGTTGATCTGACATCGAAAAAATAGGTACGCTTGCCTGCTCTTACCGGTATTGAAAAAATATCACCCTTTTGATCGTTATTATCAAAATCTCCCATTTGTAGTTGTTTAGACTACAAAAATATAAAAATAATTAACTTTTGCAGGATCCGTAATTAAAAAGGTGGAATTTGTCGCAGGTTATACCTAAAATGAACTTATCGACTAACGGCATTCATTCAATTATACTATTGAATATCAATTTTTTAATATTTAAATCTGCTATCATTTGCGATAAACAACTAATTATTAAGCAACCTTAAAATTAACAAAAGGAAAAAGGTTAAACTAATTGTGAACAAAGTTTCTAATGATTGGAGCCTTTAAGCATACAAATAAAAATAAAGATCAAGCTTCCACACTTGCTAGGTGCAGTAAATTCTAACTCAACATTTATATTTAAATCAACGATGCATTGAATGAAAAGTCGAAAAGCATCCTAAAACAAAGAAAAACTTCATGAAGTAGTTGCTTCAGTGAAGAAGTTCGAAACAGCATTCATTCCCATTAACTATTCAAAAAAAATTATTCAAAAACAATCTACTTTAGGGAACACCTTATGAACATACGTTTCCAACCATTTTCAATTTATATGCATCGCCTCCCTATTTTGTTGCAACTATTTTCAATATGTCGCACTTCTGTAAAATAATAATTGTAAAGCACCATGCATTAATCGATTAAACCACTAAAAAAAACCCCTGTTTGAACCATTCAATTAAAAATGGTGCAAAATTGTCAGCACAGGAAATAATTCCTAAATTTGAATATCATAAACATTATTCTTACTTTTTATAGTTCAAAAGCGAACTGTCAAAAGGGGCAACTCATCTATTTTATGACCGTATCAAAAGCAAGATTCATATACTTGAAAAACAAAGCGAATTTTCTGCGAACCAATTTTATCATAGTGTGGAGCATGTGTTAGGAGTTTTAGATGCTGTAGAAATGATTGCTGAAAAGGAGGGTGTTTCAGAAAGGGACCAAGAACTTTTAAAAATTGCAGCACTTTACCACGATGCAGGTTTCATAGTAGATTCAAAAAATCACGAAAAATACAGTTGCAATTTCGCTCAAGAATTTTTACCAACATTTGGTTATGAGCAAGATGAAATAGCCACCATCTGTGAAATAATTATGGCTACTAAAGTCCCACAGAGTCCTAACAATCATTTGCAACAAATTATTTGTGATGCCGATCTTGACTATTTAGGTACTGAGGATTTTTATACGATCAACAATAAAATTTTTATGGAAATGAAAGCTTCCGGCACCATAAAAAACGAAGATGAATGGAACCAGCTTCAGGTAAGTTTTCTTTCGGCACATAATTACTTTACTAAAACTTCTATTCAGCTTCGCAAGCAGGTAAAAGAAAAACATCTGGAAGAAGTTAAAAAATTAATAAAGCGTAAATAATTTTTTTTATTTATTGTTGATGCACATCGATTGAATTGATTCCAACTATTCATTAAAAAAATGCATTCAAATTTGCAACTGCTGTAATGCCTTTTGAAGTTCCAATTAAAATTCACCCAGCTAATACATCAACCCAAGACAAGAGCTTCCGATTCCACAAAATACATATCAATTTCGCCAATATTTTTTGCTGATATTTTACCTCGGTGCGAGCATTGAAACCGATCTTTAACCAGGACATAGGTAGCTTCCGAAATATTTACTTTCCCAACTTCACCGGCACTTTCCATACGGCTGGCAATATTTACAGCACTACCCCAAATATCGTAGGCATATTTTTTCTTTCCCACCACTCCGGCAGTAATGGGACCGGTATGCACACCAACGCGTAAGCCCCAAACCGGCAAGCCGGAATTTTTACGTTTGCGGTTATGCAATTCCATATACTCCTGAATTTGCAATCCTGCTTTTATGATATCATAAGGATGCGTTGTGTTGGCTGTAGGAATACCGCCTGCACACATGTAGGCATCACCAATAGTTTTAATTTTTTCAAGGTTATTTTTTTCAATGATATCATCAAAAGCAACAAAAAAATCATTTAATTCAGCTACCAAATCAATGGGCGTCATTCCTTCGGCAATGGTAGTGAAGCCCTTAAAGTCGGTAAATAATACCGACACACTGTCATAAGAACGGGGTGTTGCGTGTCCGTCTTTTTTTAATTCATGGGCCACTTCTTCAGGAAGAATATTTAACAACAGATGTTCAATTTCATCTTTTTGCTTATCAAGCAACTTGTTAACTTTTACTTTAACGCGATAGTTTCGAAACAAAATAAAAGCAATAATTAATATCAAAATCAAACCAACCAGAAAAGCATTTTTGGCAAGTTTTTGTTTTTGCAAATCAATTTCCTGCAATTCCTTATCTTTATTCAGGATTGTAATTTGATCCTGCTTTTTGCCGATTTCAAAATTGAACAACTCACCAGACATTTTTTGCTGGTACTCAATATTATACAGCGTATCTTTAATGTTAGTAAGAAGTGCCTGGTATTTAAATGCATTCACAAAATCATTTCGTTGTGCATAAATACGAGCCAAGCCGGTATAGGCTTGTTTCATTTCTTCGGGCACTTTTATTGATTCGCCAATTACCCTTGCGCGATCATAAGCGAAAGCGCCAAAGTAGTTTCACCTTGTTTTGAATAGGTACTCCGGGCTCAGCAAAGAGGTGGCCATATCACGTTTGAGATCGAGTTTTTCAGCTAAAGCAAAAGCCTCTTTCTGGTATTTTTCAGCTGAGCTATAATCACCGCGGCTGGCATATACTTTTCCAATATTCAATAATGCGGAGGTCATATTTTCAGAACCCTCATAACCTTTCACCGATTTTTCGAAGTATTCCAGAGCGAGAGTATCCTTGTTCTGATTAAAATAAATCTCTCCGATATTAGTGGATATTTTACTTTCCATCTCGAGGTTATTCAATTCTTTCGCATACTTAAGTGCATCAAAACTGAATTGCAAAGCCTTGTCATAGGTCTGGCTTTTTTTTCCATAAATCACACCTATATTTGTTAAGGCCGACATCAGTCTTGAAGTATCTCTTATTTCTTCAGCTACTTTTTGCGATTTCAGGTTAAACTCTAATGCTTTCACATCATCACTCTGACTTTCATAAACAGCTCCCAGGTTGCTATACATCCTGGCAACATTGGTTCTATCGCCAATAGAATCGTACATAGCCAGACTTTTCAGCCAGCTATCAACAGCATCGCCATAATGAGCCTGATAGAACTGCGACAGTCCCAGATAGCGATAGGAAGAAGCAATTCCTTCCAAAAAATTACCTTTGGTACTTGCTTCCAGTGCTTGCTTCGCATAGGCTTCCGCCTTAGCCAGATCATCCTCTAACCGCGACATACTCAATTCCAGTAAAATCTGTGTTTGAGCAGAATCGGTAACAGCACTGCCCAAAGCCTTTTTCAGACTATCTTCCTGAGCGTTTACCGAACCCATCAGGAACATCAACACTAAAACATAAGAAGATAGCAGCCTCTTCATTCTAAAATTTTAAATTCAGGCTAAAAATACGAATAATTTAATGCAAGCAGCACAGTGCCTGAAAATGTACGGCAGTTAAGTTCCTTTCTATTCGTCCAGGACGAAAAAGCAAAGCAACATTAAAAAGCAACAAAATAAGTATTGAAATTGTAAGTAGTAAAAATTGCTGAATTTTGGAATTATTCGAAACTATTCCAATTAAAAGCAATTTTAACAGTACAAAAAAAGGAGGCTGTTTCAACTACATGAAACAGCCTCCTTAGGGCAATTAAAATGTGAATTACTTTAGTTACTGAACAGCTACTCTGATTGTTTTAACTTCCACACCCTCTTGAATCAAGCTGAAGAAATAAACACCTTTAGCCAGAACTGAAAGATCCAATTGTTTTTGATTTTCACCTTCGGCAGAGACCACTGATTCGTTGATCAGAATATTTCCAAGCATGTCGGCTACTCTCAAGGTACAATTGGTAGTACTTTCTGTATAAAAATCAACATTTAGTTTACCTGATGTTAGGATTCGGGTATACCTGAAGATCTTTCAATACTATAGTACCATCATTAATAACACGACAATTTGGATTAACCGCAATGGTGATTGTTTTAGCCGCAGAGTATGCACTACAGCTGTTTTTAGATTTTACTGATAAAACAACTGAAGTTGAATTTGATGTGGTGTATTTAATAGTAACAGAAGTTCCTGTACAGCTACCAACAATTGTTGCACCACCTGTTACAGACCACAAATACGAAGTAGCACCTGAAACAGCAGCAATGGAATAAACCACAGCAGTTTGGGTTTTACAAACCGAAACAGCACCTGTTATGTTTCCGGGAATAGCCGGTGCAAGAGTATATGCCAAATTGGTGAAGGCACTGGAACCACAAGCGTTATTTGCTTTCACTTTTATACTTCCTGTAGCGGCGCAGCTATATGTGAAATTAACTTTAATAGAAGTTCCATAATTGTTGGTAATGCTAACACCACTTGGAACGGTCCATGTGTAAGGGTGGCTCGGTTACAGCAATGCTATAAATTTGACCGGTTTTTCCACACAAATTCACTACAGGGCCTGTGATGGCGGCAGGAGCCAATGGCTTTGAGCGTATAGCCAACGTTGAAGTTGGACTATTTCCACAGGCATTGGTACCATACACGGTAACGTTACCGGAGATAAAACCGGAAGGCAGGGTGATAAACACTTCAAATTCGCCGTTCTGATTAGTTCCGGTAACAGTAAGTGGATTACCGGTATGACCTTTTCCATCAGAAATAACACTTCCGGCTGGAGCTGACCAGGTGTAATTCAGTGCTCCGCTTTGACCAGTAATTTCATAATCATAAGTACCACCACCACACACACCAACAGTTTTGTTATCGTTGGAACCACTCGCATACCAAACCGGTGCAGGTAATGGAGTTCCTGTGATACCAACAGTAGCTGAAGCTACCTTTGTACAACCTTTTGTATCGGTAATTAAGACGGTATAATTACCGGCAGCAAGATTGGTAGCTATTGGAGTTGTTTGAGCGCCCGGAGTCCATAAATAAGTATAACCCGGTGTGCCACCTGAAGCATTCACCGTTGCAGATCCCGTTGCAGCCACACAACCGGCATTAGTGGTTGATGTAGTCGCAGTTACCTGGGAAGGCACAGAGATGATTGCTGAAGTAGTGGCTGTGCAACCGTTAGCATCAGTAACGTTGTAGGAGTATGTGCCGGCACCAAGATTGGATACTGCTGCGCCACCATAAGTGTAAGCACCGGTACCTCCTACTCCCTGCAATGTTACACTTCCAAACAAACCAAAACAGGCTGGTTGAGTAGCAGTAGCAGTTAAGCTCAACACAGCAGGTTGAATTAATTGGCCAGCCTCATAAACTAAAGTATAGTTGGAAGGAGCAATTAATTGTGCATTGGAAGGAACAATCTGATAGGTACCTGCCGGAGGTGTTCCGGTAACAACCTGATTCAGATTATCCAGAATAGTATAAGATGGTCCCGATGCAATAACAGCGGTTGCAACTTCACTGTTTTTAAGTCCTGAAACCGAATAGGTGTATGCAGAAAGGCTGTTACAAAGTGGATTTTTATTATCCGCTTTCACTGTAAGTGTAGCCGGATTCACAGTAAGAGTTCCTAAACCATAAGAGATTTCAAAATTAGAGGACAACAATGCCGCAGGTGCTATGAGGTGGGTTCCGACATTATAACCGGTAATCAGGTTGATCGGCAAGAACACCTCAATAGTATCGGTAGGCGGTGCATTAAAATCTTCTTCATCAATAATAATGATTGCGTCAGCAGAGCTGGTATCACCACTGGATGAACTATTCACCAGCGAGTTTCCACTTACCACACTTCTGAGGTTAACAGTAGCTGTTCCACTTACTACAGAACGTAAACTCACCACAGAACGCAAGTTATTGAGAGGTCCGGCAGTAAACAAATTAGAATTTGCAGAATCCACCTGATAATCGAATATAGAAGCAGGAGAAATATCAATAATTTTAGTAGTATCGTATTCGAATCCACTTACTACAGAGCGCAAACTCACCACTGAACGAAGACTGACAACAGAACGTAAACTTGTTAAGAAGCTTCTATTAAGAATATCAGCACTTACTACAGAACGCAGATTGACGAAAATGTTATCATCCACCAATGCTACTGCTTCAGCAATATCGGTTTGATGATCTGCAACCAAATTATTGAGGAAAGCAGCCTGATCGGCAAGGGCAATATTAGATTGATTATAATTGTAAGTAAAGCCCAGATTCCTGCCATCGATCTCATCCCCATAGGTAATGGTAGTATCGTTAGGAGTAATTACCAGCGGCATTTTTTCGATAGAGAGCAATCCGTTGGTAAACTCATAATCAAAGAACGTGCTGTAGGCAGGATCGAGGATAGAAGCTGTTGCGCTGATAAAATAAATTCCGGTGTTACTGTTGTTAGTAGCAGGGGTATTGAATACCAATGGAGATAATCCTATCTCATTGTAGGCATAACCGGAATTTGCCAATGGAACACCATCAACAAGAATAGTAGCTGTGAAAGCAGGAAGCTGTTCGCCGAATTTTTTCACCTTGTTATCAGCTGTGACTGAAATTAATTTTTTAACTGTAGTGAAGAAATAGAGACTATCTGAATTTCCACCATCATTTATATTTGGAACAATTGGAGGAGTAAATACATAAATAGGATAGTTACCAAAGAATGCAGGCACAGTTACACCTAATTGGGAACCGTTAATGAACGATGTAGGAAGGGTATCGCCATTAAAAATAACAACAGAAGATGTGGTAAAAAACTCGCCGGTTACAATTAAAGTAAAGGGAACTGATCCCGGTACAATGGTAGTATCATAGCTCAGGGCAATTGCATCAGGAGTAGGTGCAGCAAATGTTAGCAAAGCATCAAACGCTTGAATAAAACCGGCGCCGGTACTAAAGTCGAACCCGGCGACACCTAAATCCATGGCTGTACTGGTAAGAATAGATTTAACTTCGGCAGGAGTGAGATCCTGGCCATAGAATTTTTGCTTGGCACTTTTCAACAATGCACCAACAGCAGCAGCGTGTGGGGCGGCGGCAGATGTTCCAAAGAAATTTGGAAACAGGTCACCATCCACATTAGGTCCTGATAAAAACACTGTAGTATTTCCTCCGTTAGGGGCAATTAAATCAGGTTTGTTTCTCACCACACCATTCACGAATGTACCACCACGGGAAGAGAAATCCTGAACTGTAGGAGGATCGACACCAAATGCCGGGGTATTAAAATAATTAACAGCACCCAGCGTAATAGCTCCTTCTGCATTTGCTTGTCCTACAATAGTAGAGGTACCGGCAGGAAACTCATCAAAAGAAAGTTCGCCTCTGAACACTACAATTTTAATATCGGCAGCCTGCGTTCCATTGGCTCTGATAACTGTAAAGTTAGCTTGCACCGGATTCGTTCCGGGAACAATAAAAGGTAAAACTTCGAGTGGGTCACCGCCAATATTATTCCGGTTAAAACCGAAATACTGAGTACCATATTGATTGGTTAAATAAATATCAAAATCATTTTGAGTTCCGGTTTGAGTCTGACCCAATGAATAAATAGAGTCGCGCCACTGCAGCACCACTGTATAATTTCCCGGTTGCAGCGTAATACTCTGAAGATTATCGCCACCACCAAAATTATGAGCCTGACCGCTTAGTCCAAGTGGAGCAGGTGAAGGATTAAAAGGTGCGGAATAAGATTTAGAATCGAAGTTTCCGGCAGCAACAAAATAAGAAACACCAAGAGCAGTGACAGAATCAACAGCTTGGGCAATAACGCCATCCTGAAAGAAGGGAGAAGTGATGAAAGTGATATCATCAACAATCACATCACAACCTTGCTGGGCGCATTCAATAACACCGGCGGCCAAATCACCTTCACTCACTACACCTGTACGGAAAGCCAGTTCAGCACCGGGAGCAATATCATGAACTAATTGCAACATACCACGACCTTCATCGGATCTGGCACCATATGGATATTCTTTTATAACCTGAACAGGAGTAGTTCCATTTGCCCTGGCAAATCGCCGTTAGCAACATCAGTGGCTGCATTATTTCCTGAAACCGTATTATAGCTATCGGAAAGAACACATACTTTAACACCGCTTCCATCCACATTAAAACCTGTACGGGCAATGTTAGATTCCTGCGCGATGTCGCCGGCCGTTACAGCTACTCCACTATTAGTCACTGATGGATAATTGGGACGGACATAATTTATTAAAGATACTACAGGAGGCAGCATCAGATTTCCTAAATTGGCAATTGGATATTTACCGGTTATAATTAAAGGATTTAATCCGTTAGGGATGGTATCGGTTAATCCAAAACCCGGAGTTTGATAAATAAGATTTTTCAGATTTTGGGTTTGACCCTCAATAGAAATGATTTCTATGTACACACTATCACCTCCAAAGAAATAAATATCGTTGATAGTGTCAGAACCTACCACATAATTATTGAACAGTGAGCTGAGTTCACATCCTATTTTGCCTGCAAATTTTCCACCCGGACAAGGTTTATAATAAGGTAAAATACATGGACCTTCTTCAATAACAACAAAATCGGTAGAGGAACAACCATTTACAGGATTGGTAACTGTGAGGTATAGGTACCAATACCATTGATAACAGGAGTTGCTGTGGTGCCACCTGAAACAATATTTCCGGTACCGGAGGTGGTCCAGCTATAATTTACTCCACCGGTTGGAGAAGAGCCATTGAGGGTTAATTCAAGAATAGAACAGGTAAGTGCATTCGTGTTACCTGCCTCAGCACCGGGGGATGTTGAATTGGAAGTAACAACGGTTACATCGGTAGCCGTACAGGTACCGGAGGTAACAGTGAGCGTATACGTACCTGCAGATGTTACTGTAGGAGTTGCAGTTGTTGCACCCGACGAAATGTTGCCACCGTTTGAAGCCAGCCAACTAAAAGTTACGCCTGAAGTGGTTGAAGCACCACTCAGTTGTACGGAGGTATTAGCACAGGTAATAACTTTATCTGCCCCGGCATTTGCATTAGGAGTAGAACAGAATGAAAATGGAGCGTGAACGATAGCTACATTACATTGAATATCGATTTGTGTTCCGCTCCAAAAAGCACCGGTAATAGTGCTATTTCCGGTGCCCGAACCAATTCTGATAGCTGCATAAGGTGCATAAACTGTTCCTAACCACTTCGAGGGGCTATTGCTGGAAGAACCGTTGTCAATTACAAAAGATTGTTTTCCATTTCCACAACTTACTCCATTACCATGTGTTTCCGTATAAATACGATTGGCGCTACCTCCATTGATCATGATAGCAGAACACTTTCCAAGGCTCATGTTTCCATGAAAATAGAGCTTAAATGTACCTGTTGGATTGTTTTGAAAGTTGTACTTAAAAGTATTGCATGAACCTGAATTATAAACGGTATTGAATATATAAATACCGGGACCATTAAGTGTAATAGTTTTGTTACCGGTAAGTGTAATGTTTTTATATGCACCGGGAGTAGTAGTGTGGTTGTTGTGATATTGGTGGTTCCATAAGCCGGGAATGCAGTTACAGCCGGCAATACAGGAAGAACAGGTAAAGTAGAACACCAATAATATTTCCTCCTACCGGATATGGACCCGTATAGGTTGTTCCTGTTGGATGCGTGACTGCTCCGGAAACTGTTCCACCACTTACAACGACATTACCTTTTACATCAATATTACCACTGATATTAGAACTGGAACCGGACGAAAAAATGGTACCTGTAAGATTAGCAGAATTAGCCGCAGTAACTTTACCTGTTACTGTGTTGCTGTTAGCAAGAGCTACCTTTCCGCCACTGTTCACATTTCCGCCTAAAGAAACAGGACCGGTGGTGCAAACCAAAACATAACTACCTATGGCTCCACCGGTAACTGATGAAGAAGATCCGATTTGCACCACATAGCCAGGGCTTGCAGGAACCGTAGCACCTGCAGGTGATGTACCATTGCCACCAAACAGGACGAAATCGGTGATGGGCAGGTTTTGTGTTTGACCGCTGAGAGGAATCAATAAAAACAAGAGACCAACTGTAGCTAAATTAAAGAAATTCAAGTGCTTTTTGACACTTCTAAATTCTTGGTATTTTTCATACCATTGTTCAAAATTTTCATTTTGTAGGGGGGGGGGTTAAAGAAAGTTAAATTTTACACAATTCGGGGTATATCAAAAATAGTGTAAAATATCAATACGAGTCAAGGGAAAATCTGAAATCACTAAATCTAGTGTGAAATATAGAAAAAGAGTTACAACAAAAAACTTTTGTGCCAAAAATCAGGTTGGCGCTGAATTAATATATATATTTGATTATTAATCATTTATTTGGTGGTTTAAGAATAAAATTAGCAATTCAGCATAAAAAAGCATCCTGATAACATTCAAACATTTAACAATTATTTAAACCAAAAATGGCTGCAAAAATTATTTTCACTGAAGTGAACTGCACAAAAAAGCAGGTATACATGAGGTGCAAAATCGGATTTAAATAATTTCCTCCTCCATACTTTGTTTTTCAATCATTTCGGCATACAGGCCTTTTTTCGAAATTAAAAAAGCGTGATTTCCTTGTTCAGCGATGCTACCCTGATCGAGAACAATAATATGATCGGCATCTTTCACAGATGAAGCGCGATGGCTGATAATAACTGTTGTTCGTCCTTTCATAATTCGTTGGAGGTTCGCAAGAATAGTTTCTTCGGTACGGGTATCCACTGCAGAGAGACAATCGTCGAACACCAGAATCGCGGGGTTCCGTATGATGGCTCTGGCAATAGAAATGCGTTGCTTTTGTCCACCCGAAAGCGTAATACCCCTTTCCCCTACCATGGTTTCGAGTTGATTAGGGAACTCCATAATATTATCGAGGATGGCCGCATCGGAGGCGGCTTGTGATATGCGTGCAATTCTCTCTTCCTGCCGCATTTTTTCAGGAATACCAAATGCAATATTATTGGCAATGGTATCACTAAATAAGAAAACCTCTTGAGGAACAAATCCGGTTTGAGCACGCAGGGCATCGAGGTTGGCATTTTTAATATCGAACCCATCAACGGTAACGGTACCGGATGTAGGATCATAAAGCCTTACGAGTAAAGCTGCCACAGTTGACTTTCCCGAACCTGTTCTGCCGGTAATGGCAAGCGATTGACCGGGTTGAATTTTAAAACTGATATCGTTCAGAACAGTGGTAGTACTTCCCGGAAAGGAAAAACTTACATGTTCAAATTCAATAGCTCCTTTTACATCAAAAGGCTGATTACTACCTGAAACGATGGCAGGATTTATGAGCAAAAATTCATTTATTCTTTGCTGAGAAGCGGCGGCACGTTGCACCAGTGACACCACCCAACCGAGCGAAGCCACCGGCCAGGTCAGCATGTTCACGTAGATAACAAATTCGGCCACGTTACCAATAGTAATAGCACCTTGCATCACCTTAATGCCACCAACATAGAGGGTAATAATTGTACTTAAGCCAACCAAAATAAGCAGGGCAGGAAAAAACAGCGCATTTACTTTAACCAGTTCCATCGAAGCTTTTTTGTATTCATTGGATTGCTTGGTGAATTGCTCATCGCTGTGAGCCTCTCTAACAAAGGCTTTAAGCACCCTTATCCCTGAAAAGGCTTCCTGAACGAAAGTGGATAAATCGGATAATCGTTGCTGCACTTTTTCACTTTTACGATTAATAATTTCCTCCACAGAGTAAATAACAAAAGAAAGAACGGGCAAAGGCAACAACGTATAAAGGGTAAGTTCGAGATTTACCTGCACCATAGCCCAAATCACCAAAATAAACATCACAACAAGATTGACCGTGTACATCACAGCCGGACCCACATACATGCGCACTCTGCTTACATCTTCACTAATTCTATTCATGAGGTCGCCGGTGTTGTTGGTAGAATAAAAATTCTGATCTAGCCGCTGGTACTGTTTATAAATTTCATTTTTCAGATCATATTCAATGTATCTCGATACCACAATAATTGTTTGTCTCATAAAAAACATAAATATTCCTTTAAGCAGAGCCACAAGAAGCACCAGACCAACAAAAACCAATAAGTTGAAAGAAATTATACTATAGAAATCATCACTTACAGCAAACCCTTTGGTGAGTCGGTACCAGCCAATTTGTGCATCGGTTTCGTCGAGTGCATAGCGAATAAGTTTTGCAGGAATAATTCCAAAATATTAGAAATTGCCACAAAAGCATTCCGGCCACCATCCGGCCACGGTACTTATAAAAGTATTTGTTGAGATATTGTAAAGGATGCAAAGCAGTTTATTTTTTCATGTTCGTATGTTTTCACAGGCTAAAGCGGCAAGGAGCAAAATCGAACACCGCAAAGTTGCTTAAAAAAATACATTATCTTAGTTGCCATGAAAAAATTGCTCTGTGTTTTAGTAACAATTCTTTTAGGGGCCTGCAATACGGCCGGGAAATTGCAATCGCTGCATACTACTCCTGAAAATTTACGCAACTTAAAACTCACCAACGCGGGACTCACTCAAGTACCATTCGAAGTCAGCAAAATGGAGAATTTGGAAAAATTAAATCTCTTCAGAAATAAAATTGATAGCGTCCCTCCTTTCCTGGGCAATTTAAATCGTTTGGAGGAGCTTTCATTTCAATCGAACCGCCTCCTGTTTGTGGCCCCTGAAATTGGTAGCTTGAAGCGCTTACGCAAATTAAATCTTCGTTTCAACAGACTGGAATCAGTACCGAATGAACTTTCTGAGTTGTCGGAACTGGTAGAGTTAGATCTCAGAAATAACAAGTTAAAACGACTTCCTTCAGATATAGGAAACTTGTCGAAACTAGAGTACCTGTATTTGAATGATAACGATTTGGAGGAATTACCGGAATCGATGGCTAAATTAAAAATCTGAGAGCACTTTACATTGGCAAAAACCATCTTTTAGAGCAACTACCTGCATTCATTGGCGAGTTAAGTTCGCTCATAGAGTTGGATGTGGCAGGCTGTGGCGAAAACTTTAATTTACCTGCATCCATAGGGTTATTGAATCGACTTGAAATCCTATATATCTCCTCCTACCAGGTAGTGCCTTATGAAATTGGCAGAGGAAATTCCCGTTTAAGAATTATTGTGAAGTAATAGCCGGCACTTTATTGTTGGTGTTTGCAGAGCTATCATATCTCACAAAAAAATTGATCCATCCCAACCTTGCATAACGGAAAGTGACAGGGGTTAATACCAAACCTAATACCACACTTGCGAGTACCTGGTACCATACGTTCAGGTCTTCGAATAATACAGCACAAGCTACCCAAACAGCCACAAATACTGCCACATTAATGGCATAACTCACATACATGGCACCAAAATAATAACCGGGTTCAGGCTCATAGGTCAATTTACAAACAGGGCATTCCTTATGCATTTTAGAAAAACTCGAAAGATCGTAAGCATTAGGAAAGACAAAAAAATCACCAGTATGACACCTCGGGCATTTATTATTGATGATACTATAAATTTTGGAACCTTTTTTCAACATCATAGCAATTTATATTTACAAAGGTAGCTGATTTAAAGCTTCGAACTGTGTGACAATTAGCACCCGGTTATGAATAAATTGACTTTAAATAATTTACATATATTTGATTATTAGTTATTTACATTAGATACTGAAAAATTCCTACACTTATTTAATTATTTATTTTGATCTATTTTGCTGCGTAAAGGAAGGAAAAGTACATTTGTTGCTGTTAACTTTCAGCAAACCTTCAATTAACCTTACTTCATTATGGCACTTCCCTTTCTTAAATATTTTATTCCGCAAGACAGACTCTTTTTTCCTTTATTTGATAAGGCCGCTGCAAATTTGGCTGTAGGTGGAAAGGCTATAGTTGAACTGGTAACATGCACTGTACCTGAGGAAAAAGTAAAATGGTTTAGGGAGATAGAAAGAATTGAGCACATTGGTGATGACATTACCCATGAGATATTTAAGGAGCTCAGTAAAAACTTCATCACACCCTACGACCGGGAGGATATACACCGGTTGGTTTCGGCTATTGATGATGTACTTGATTTTATTCATGGTTCATCGAAAAGGATAGAGTTGTATAAGCTGGATGTTATTACACACGACATGATTAAACTGGCTGAATTGATACAGACGGGAACGGAAGAATTACGCCGTGCTATTTTCGAATTAAAAAACATGCGCAAAATGCGTGACATCACCGATTCGCTGGTACGTATAAACAGTATAGAGAATCATGCTGCTGATATTTTTGACAATGCTGTAGCCCGACTTTTTGAGCATGAGAAAGATGCTATTCAGATTATAAAAGTAAAGGAAGTGCTATCGGCATTAGAGACAGCCACTGATAAATGTGAAGATGCTGCAAATGTTATCGAATCCATAATTGTGAAAATGGCCTGATACCAGGAGCTACAGCTATGGAAACTTTACTGATTGTTGTTATAGTACTTGCCTTGGTTTTTGATTTCATCAATGGTTTTCATGATGCGGCCAATTCCATTGCCACGGTGGTATCCACGAAAGTGTTATCACCGCTTACAGCTGTGCTATGGGCGGCCATGTTTAATTTTTTGGCCTATTGGATTTTTGAACTAAAGGTAGCAGATACGGTATCGAAAACAGTTTTTTCAGAATACATTACATTAGTAGTGGTGATGGCGGGACTTATCAGCGCCATTATATGGAACCTGATTACCTGGTGGATGGGCATACCATCCAGTTCATCGCACACCCTTATTGGAGGTTTTGCCGGCGCGGGAGTGGCGCATGCAGGAGGTTTTGAGGCATTACAATTTGCTAAAATAATGCCTACTATTTATTTTATAGTACTTGCTCCAGTAATAGGAATGCTATTATCGTACATAATTGCAGC
This sequence comes from Bacteroidota bacterium, assembly GCA_016722525.1. Classification (GTDB taxonomy): domain Bacteria; phylum Bacteroidota; class Bacteroidia; order AKYH767-A; family OLB10; genus JADKJB01. Next base: position 9,676 of record JADKJB010000032.1, on the reverse strand, counting down.
TATTACGATGCAAATATGCAGGCATTCGAATCCACGAAAAATAGATAATTCATTTCGAAAACTGCAATTAGTTTCATCGGCACTTTATAGTTTAGGACATGGAGGTAACGACGCACAAAAAGTGATCGGTATTATTGGTGCGGCCATGCTATCACAAGGCATGATTGGTGACATACATCACATTCCGCAATGGGTACCTCTGGCATGTTACAGTGCTATTGCTGCTGGAACTCTTATTGGAGGTTGGCGAATTGTGAAGACCATGGGACAAAAAGTTACAAAGCTCACCCCTTTCGAAGGCTTTAGTGCTGAAACGGCGGGTGCCATCACCCTTTTTGTGACACAATATTTCAAAATACCGGTTTCTACAACACACACCATTACCGGTTCCATCATAGGTGCCGGACTTACCAAGCGTATATCCGCAGTGCGTTGGGGAGTGACAATCAAACTCATTTGGGCCTGGGTACTTACTATTCCTATTTCAGGACTTTTAGCTGCCGGAATTTTAAGAATTTTAGAGCTATTTTTGGAACATTGAAAAAATGGTTGAATTCGGTGGTTAATGCAGTGGTGGATTCGGTGTCCTATTTTACCATATGAAATAATTTTACATTCTGCATTTTACATTATACATTTTACATTCCTGTTTTTCCGATCTCCGAAAGCACCGAGAAGAAAATAAAATTACCTCGATGAAAAATTATTTTTTGACATCTTCTATCATCTCCAATTAACTTGCATCTTCTTCACCAGTCGCTCCTTTTCTGTCTCAAATGTTATCAAATAAATTCCACTTGAAAACGAAGCGCAATTTAAATCTCTGGTAAAGTATGGTGAATTTAAAGCACCACTTTCTGAATAAACTTCTTTCCCTAAAACATCAACCATTCGTAACCTGTAATTTTTCCCTTTTAAATTATCGGCATTTATAAAGGCTTTCTCCCAGTCGGGTGCGTAGTACACGTATAGGTTAGCGTTAGTGCTACTAGTGCTTGCAGGTTCGTTTATGCTTACTAATGTGTCACAGGGGCTCCCGGCGAGAGCGGGCATATCATAATCGGGATTGTTTGGAAGGCCATAATAAGTCCTTTTCCCACCTAAGTAAAAACTAAATGGGGCATAGCCACAAGCTGTGCCCAAACTATCAGGGTAGTTAATTACACTGAGGTTCATGTTTACGTAGTTGTAAACGCTGTCGGGATAGGGGTAGCAATCAGGAAAAGCAGAACACTCCCAAGCTTTGCTAAAGTAAATTTTCTGGTCAGGACCTCTTTTTAAAAAGCCATTTGATATTTGTGGAACTGAACTAAATTCTAAAGTATCACATGTTGCTGCCGGATTGGATGACCATAAATCATACTGAATTAATACACTTACAGTTGGATGATTTGTACTCACATACAAAAACCTTCCATTTGCAGAAAATTCACAACCCCAATACCAACCATACGGGGCTGCAGTTGGTGTGGGCTGAATGGTAACGGGGTTACTGATGATACCAGAGCACCGATCGAAATCGTAAAGCTCCAGCAGTCTCGTATAATTTGATAAGCAAATTTTTGTGCCATCAGCCGAAAAGTTCAAAGTTGTAAATCCTTGACTAGAAAACGATCCGATATGTTGAATTATCACATTAGATATGCCTGAAGGTGTGATCAAATATTGATAAAACTCATCGTTGCTTGTATCCCACCTTCTACATAAGATCCACCAATCTCTACCATTCCCATGCTTTATTGCAGTTAATCCGTCCGAACATTGAAATGATTGAAGTAGCAAATTCTTCTGAACCACTTCTCCGAATCCACCATTTTGTGCCATATCAACAATCGAGTAACTAAAACCTGGCCCTCCAGTTGAGGTGACACCGATGCTGAAAAGATAGTATTTCATTGAATCATCCGGCATAGGAATTAGAATGAGTTCTTTGTACCATCCTGTTCCACGTATTGAATCCCCGTTTGCAATTAACAAATTTGAATTATTAAAAACTCTAGCATAGTAAGGCCAGTTAGTAAAGTCATTATTGTCGCCTGTTGATGCGTACAATTGCAATTGTCCTGTCGTATCACAATAGCTGACACAACTTCCTCGTGTATTCAATGAAGTGGTGATGGGTATTGGACCGTTATTGAAATCTATTCCTGTAGAATCACCAAAACACCAAACATTGTTTCGCTTTTGTGCATTTGTGTGTTGAGATGCAATTAGGAATAAGCAAATAATATGTATGAACAGTTTCATTTTCATGATTTATTATTTAGCTATTACCAATTTTTTCTGATCAAAAATAGCAACTCCATCATTTATTGAAACCAGATAGAAACCGGAGTTAATTTGGGTCAATGCAATTTCGAACGACGAAGTTTTTGCTGCAATCTTTTTATAGTAAATTAGTTGCCCCACACTGTTTCTTATTTCTAATATAAAATCATGCTCCATATTTAAAAAACGGATTTCACACCTATCGGTGGCCGGATTTGGAACAAGTGCAAATGATGATTTTTTGGCTTTAGGAATAGGTAGAATTGGGGGTTGAGCACTAGTTCTAAGAGCTGGTAATACATCATGAATTTCCTCAAAAAGAATTGCTCGAGCCATAAACACCGCCTTACCACCCAAAATTGGATCCTGAATTGCTATTTCCTGCAATGTAGTTGAATCAGATTCATTTAAAACAGAATCCCGCAATACTTTAGTAACTAATATACCATTTATTGCTTTCTGATTGGTTTCAATTTGATTGGTATCCGCAATGGAATTATTAAGAGTGTATGCTGCATCAAGGTTACCAGCTTCAATCAAAGAATCAACCCGTACAAATAAGCCTAAATTGGTAACTTTATAACTCAAATAAAAATCATTAAAAATCGAATCTTTGCTTGTATTTTGAATAAGCAGGTTGGTATCTGCATATATTTTTTCAAACAAATACTGTTTAGTTTTGTAAGTGAACTCATTCACGTAATCTGCAAATGAAAGTGAATCCTCAACAATATCTGAATACCTCAAATCACGATCAGGATCATCCGGTGCTGCTTCCACGGCACAGGTAATACCTGTTGCGGAAGTAGCTTGGCCTTGTGCGGCATTGGGATCAGGATTTGGATTAAATGCCGCATTTACTGTATTGTAAAACCAGTCAAATGGAGCACCCGGTGCATCTGTATTCACTCCAAAAAGAGTAGTACTATTGTAGCCAAACCATCTGTTGTTCCAAGGGGTTGTTGCGAAACCTTGATCAGGTAATACTGCACTTGTGAGTAAGACTCCCAAGCCAGGATCAGTATCATTGTTAATGTCATTGCAATGCAACTCCGTATCTGAACAATCGTCTCTGATATGAATTGGCACCTGGAGTTGATTAATAACATTCCAATTAATTAACCCTCTAGCACCCATAGTATGAAAAATGCCTTCCACGGTAAACGTTCCGGAAGGTGTCGAAGGGTTGGTTTTGGAAATATTATTTTCCTGAATTTGCGCATCAGGACAATTTTCCAGCCATATGCCACGATGGTTCGCATTAAATTCAGTTTGACCAAAATTTATGGTATTTGGAGTACCGTAATTTGCTGTAAAAAGATCACTTCCAATGGTTATGTATTGATATTGCGTGCATGAATGCCAATGCGATAATTGTCTATTGTATTGCCTGAAACACGAATTAAACCTGTGGATGCTATATTTGGATTCTGTAAAGTCACCGCAGTGCTATTGAAGCTGTTATAAGGCATACTGCTAATTGTTACCGGCACTGTATTTTTAAATGTGTTGCCATAAACCTGAAAATTCCCGGCGATATTTCGTCCAATAACTGCGGTTGATACACTGGTGAAAGTGTTGTCATAAATGTTATTTAAAGCTGAAGCATTGTTGTTAACCTTTATTCCTCGAAGTAAATTACTGAAACTGTTACCTGTTATTTCACTTTCAATATTGCCATAAAAAGTGATAGCTTGTGGTGAATTCTCAAACTCGTTACCTCCAAAAATGTGGATGGTATTTCCGGTAGTAGTAGTAGAGGCAAGAATTGCGGTTCCGTCATTGCTTCTATAATACTGATCATCGTCCCGAACCATGTTGGTGAACAGGTTGTTTTCGATGTTGAGGCTGCTATTCAGTGATTTTATTCCATAGGCTGCTCCTGAAAAATTATTTCTTAATGCCGCAGAACCCCTATGGCAAATGTTACATTATCGATGTTTTGCAATTCAATATGTGTATTTGGTTCCCAACCTGAGTAGGGATATTTTTCTAAGTTTCCCACAGAACAGGTAAAGTTACAACCTTTTATAAAAGGTGCGCCTACAAAATCGTAATCCTCTTCATATAATAAAAAGGATTTGTAATTGTTATCAAAACCAACAAATCGTAGATCTAGTCTTCCTCCATCGCTTTCAATTGCTACAATAGCATCTTCGATTTCAGTTGGATTAGAAGATGGGGTATACACATTGCTAGAACCTGGCATGTTATACATATCAATAATACCACCTGAATTCAAGATACCTCCCCACATAGTTTCACATCCAAAAATTCTGGTTGAATTATTACCTGGATTTCCAGATCCCAATATCAGAGGTACTATGTTCAATTTTGCACTAGGTTCAACGATAATTTTCCAAGGTGGATAATTAGACAATACAACTATCTGGCACCCCTCTATTATAAGGTTATCAGGATTATTAAGAGAATTATTGGATCTTAGTGTAATATCTCTGTCAATATAGAACTTCCCATCAGTGAGAGTAATAGGGTCTCCATTTGAATCAGAATACGGTTCATCGGGGAAGCTCACAAACAAATTTGTTCCGGTTAAATTGGTTGCTAGATCATCACAACCCAGAAAATCACGATAATCAAAATCCACCGCTGCTGACACTACCACTCCATTGGCAGGAGTGGTTTGATTTGGAAAAGGCTGGATAGAACTATAGTTTTCAAGTCCCGAACCAACACTTCCCGCCCATACACCCGGCAATTTTAATCTGATGGCTTGAAATCCTGACTTGCGCTCTGTGGAGGTACTGTTTGCATTTACTTCAGCCTCGACTACTCCTTGGTCTCCATCCAAAGTATAATAAGCTGATACATCTTGTGCATTGGTCATATACCAAATATTAGCCACCTCAGGGTTAACGGAGAAAGTACTTTTTGTTGTATGCTCCACACCCCCATCACTAATTAAATTCTGCGCACTGTCATATTTCTTCAAATATACATCATCTACCCATACCAATACACCACGCACTGCACTGGTTGACACTAATGAATAATTGGGCATAGAGATACTAAATGTTATCGTGTTTTTGAAGCTTTTAGTGTCAAAATAGTTTTTAATAGGGACCGTTTTGTGTGATGGTTTCGCATTTAAAATTAATTGAGCTATTTCTGACTTTGAAATAGAAATTGAATTGTGTTTGGAAAACATGAAGCTGAGGCTGATTTTCTCACTCCACCACAAACTTCTTCACCATTCGCTCCCTCTCCGACCGATAGCTATCGGTCTCAAAAGTTATCAAATACATCCCCTTCGCAAATGATGCACAATTCAAATTTTTTGTAAAATATGGTGAATTTAAAGCACCACTCTCAGCGTACACTTCCTTTCCTAATACATCAACCATGCGTAACCGATAATGTTTCCCTTTTAAATTATCGGCATTAATAAAGGCTTTCTCCCAATCGGGTGCGTAATACACGTGTAGGTTGGCGTTAGTGCTTATACTTGCAGGTTCGTTTATGCTTACTAATGTGTCACAGGGGCTCCCGGCTAAAGGCCCTAACTCATAATCAGGATTATTAGGCAAGCCAACATAAGTCCTCTTCCCACCCAAATAGAAACTATATGGCTGAAAATCGCAAGCTGCTCCTAAGCTATCAGGTTGATTAATTACTGAAAGATTCATATTGTACATATTGTATATGCTATCGGGGTATGGATAAGGAAATTGTAAGCCATTATAGTACCAATTTGATAAATATATTTTATTATCAGGTGCCAACTTGACGGCTCCTGCAGTATATTTGGGGAAATTTGTTGACCATAAAGTATCTTTACTACCCGCAATATTGGGTGCATTCAAATCATATTGAAATAAAAAGGAAAGTGTATCATTTGTAGTGATATATAATTTGCTTCCATCCCTGAAAATGCACAACTCCAGTTAAATGGTGCGGGTGGATTTGAAACTCCAATTTCAACATTATACGGATTACTCAATATTCCTGAACAACGATCAAAATCAAATATATCCAAAACTCCAAGCAAATTTGTGAATGCCATTTTGTTTCCATCTGTTGAGAAACAGATCCTGCCTGAATTTGTCACATTTTGAGTTCCTAAAGATTGAACAGGCATTGCTTGAATAGTATCAGGAGTGACAAGGTAAATGTACCAATCATTGTTTGATCCCCCTGTTGAAAAATCAGACTTCCTGGAAATAATCCACCAATCTCGGCCATTTCCATGCTTTATCGCCGTTAAACAATCTACTTGTTCAAACGTATTAAGTTGTTGATTTTTCAAAACAACTGCACCTAATCCGCTATTCAATCTCATATCTATTATGTTGTAATGCAGTCCATAAAACGAAGTAACCCCAATTGTAAATAAATAAAAGGTGCTATCAGATTTTGGATTGGGCACAATTACCATTTCATGATACCATCCTTCACCATAAAGGCTATCTCCATTCAGAATCATATTATGTGTTGAATCAAAAACAAGAGCCATATTTCCACCTAATCCGGCTCTGGTGAAAGCATAAAATAAAAGTTCACCCATCTCATTGCTGATGGAAGCACAGGAACCTCTTGTATCCAAACCACTACTTCCAACCTGAACACTGGAAGTGTCACCAAAATCAATGAGTGCACTATCGCCAAAGCACCACACCGAGTTGCGATTTTGACTAAAGCCATTTAAAGTATGAAATAATACTACTATTAAAATTAAATTCTTCATTCTTGTAAAATTGAAACACCTTCATAGATAATTCTATGAAGGTGTTAATTGATTATTTTATTTTAATAAATGTTTTATTAAACAATAGTTCGCTACTGCTAAATATTTGTACTACATAAAATCCTTCTTCAATAAATGAAATATCCATTTCCTGACTGAAAGGTTTTGATATAATAGTTCGCCCTGCGCTGTCAAATATATTAACTATTGTCTCTTTTAAAGGAGTTGGAGTAAAAAATAATTTGTTGCTGGAGGGATTGGGATGCATTTTTATTTCAAATGCAGATTTCACAACTGAATCATTTTTGATCGGTAGCAGTTGCTCCATAAATCTAGAGTAACTTGATGAGGTATAGTATTCTTTGCCCAAAATTCCGGCGGCATAATAAACACCTTTTCCTGCTGTCCGCCAATCTTGTTCAAATATGGATTCCAGTGATGTTGTGTCAGAACTGCTTAAAGTATCACCTGTAGAAACTGTATTAATAATTAAATCATAAATATTTTTATTGTTTTCTTCAATATTATTATCCTCTGTAATAACACTATTGATATCATCAGCAGCTTCCAGATCATTTTCGGATAATGAACTTCGAACAGAATCGAATTTGCCAATATTGGTTGATAACATGGATTGATAAAAAGCATTAAATGATGAGTCAGCAGAGCTACCAATGGTTAACAAATCGGAGTTTGCTTTCAATCGTTTGAAAAGCGCTTCTTTAGCAAGATATACCGCTTCATCAGGGTTTGTATCATAAATCGCTGAATCTCCTACAACAGGGCCATAAACCAAATCACGATCTAATTCATCATCAGAAACACTCGCAGTTAAGCAGTTATGATTTCCGGAACCAGTATTTGCTGGAATTAACAATGCTGGATTGTATGGATCAGGGTTATGGATATTTGAATTTGCTGAAATTCCCTGATAATACCAGGGAATTTGCCCAGAAGGGAAAAACGTACCTTCGACTTTTTGAAAATTTGGGTATTCGTTTACATCAGTGCGTTCCCACTCGTTGTCCCAAGCGTCATTGGTTCCCGACCCTTGAGCAGTAAATTGAGCATCGGCAAAGTGAATACCTTCAAAATAATCTTTCATTATATTATTTTTTAAGCGGGTGTTGATGCAATTTCCTTCAAATCGCATTGAGTAACCTATTTTATCCATAGTGTTTCCACAAATGTTCAAATTTTCTGAATTATCAGCGGCAATGCCTCGAAAAGTTCGGGATTGGAAGATACTTTTTCATCATTTAGAATTTCATTAATTTTTACAATCGCATTATCACAATTTGCAGCCAAATGCCAGTGTGCGGGTTTGTTAGATTTGTTCCATTATTGACATTAAAGCAAATGTAATTAGGCACAGGATTATTATTATTAATATCATAACCTCCAATTTTAAGATTATTCAAATTAATGGCATGAATACCAATTCTGTAATCTGTTAAGTTATTGTTAAACACTTCAACTGCTCCACTTGTAGAAGAAAAACCTCGTAAAGTTATAGCTGTGTTTTGAAATGAACCCGTTGAAGTCTCCACAAAATCTGTATTGGTAAATTCATTGTTGGAAACGATGACTGAATATAAATTTCTTTCCTGAGACAAGCACCCCAATATTGGTGCGTGAAAAGTCTTCAACATTATCAATTACAACTTTGTTGTTATAATTAGAATGAAAAAGAGCAATCGAAATATCATCAATATCTCTAAAATAAACCACATTATGAATGTCAATATTAAAGTTACCTCTGGAAAAAATGCCTCTATGAAGATTTTTGAACTGCGTCGCGGCTCCAACTTCTAACGTACAAGTTACATTGGTCGAATTCTCTGTAATAATTCCAATTCCGTTCTGAGAAGGCCCTACGTTATTGTTTTTCAAATCTTTGAAATGTGAGGCCAATACATAAGCATTACTTCTAACCATTTTAATTCCTGAATAAATGTCAGTAAATGTATTGGGAACATTGCCACTTCCTCCAATTGTAACTTCGGTTACATCTTCAAGTAAAATATGGTTCTGAGGATATACGCCTTGATGAGGGGCTTTAGTCAAATATGCACTCTCGCATTCATATTTGCAAGATCTAAGAAAGGTGCTTCCATAATTATCATCAGTCAACTTTGTTGAAATTAAATTATTATTAAAGGTGACGTGATTTAAATATATACTGGGATTCAGTGAACCTGATCCATTTCCGATTGCATTTACGGCAACTTCTGCATTTTCAATTTTGCAAAGATTATCATCATTGCCTGATAAAGACCCATTAAAATTAAATACTCCACCTGGATTTACAGTTATTCCTGCCACATCTCATCACAAGAAAATAAGTGTGAAGGTGCAATGGAATAGTTGATGCTAAATTAATAGTTAATTCTCCACCATCATCAACAGTTATTTCAACTCCAGGAGCAAATACCAAATCACAACCTGTGAAAGTAAGGGTTTCTGAACTACCAATAGTAATAGGATTTTGAATGTAAAATTTTCTCTTGATATAGGGAGTCGTAACTCCCGTCGGAGGGTAAAGTTCAAAACCTACATTTGAGGAAGTCCCATTCCAATAATCATCACAACTTAGCAAATCCGTAAAATCAATATTGGTTCCAATTGAGGCAACAACTTTATTGATTGAATTTGTAAAAGTACACCCCTCAACTTTGAAAGGAATTTCTAAATATAATGATT
>JADKJB010000031.1 GCA_016722525.1 Bacteroidota bacterium | reverse complement strand
GTAGAAACTGTATTAATAAATCGTCATAAATAATTTTATTGTTTTTCTTCAATAGTATTATCCTCTGTAATAACCACTATTGATATCATCGGCAGCTTCAGATCATTTCAGATAATGAACTTCGAACAGAGTCAATTTGCCAATATTGATTGACAACATGGATTGATAAAAAGCATTAAATGATGAGTCAGCAGAGCTACCAATGGTTACCAAATCGGGGTTTGCTTTCAATCGTTTGAACAGCGCTTCTTTAGCAAGACCTGCCGCTTCATCAGGGTTTGTATCATAAATCGCTGAATCTCAACAACAGGTCCATAAACCAAATCGATCTATATCATCATCAGAAACACTCGCAGTTAAACAATTATGTGCTCCAGGAATTTGCTCAATCGGACTGAGTAGTTGCGAATTCAAAGGATCCGGGTTATACAGTTTAGTATTTACTGTACTACCCTGATAATACCAGTCAATTTGACTAGGAGGTCAAACGTGCTAACTTTCATGAAATTTGGATACTCGAACATCTGTCCCGTTCCCATTTGTTATCCCAGGCGTCATTGGTTCCCGTTCCTTGTTTAGTAAACTGAGCATCACAAAGTGAATACCTTCGAAATAATCCTTCATTAAATTATTTTTTTAACCGGGAGTTGATGCAATTACCTTCCAATCATGGCAAGAAGCCATTTATGAATATTATTTGCCACAGATGTTTAAATTTTTCTGAATTATCTGTAGCTATGCCTCGAAAGCAGGTCGGAATTGGAAGATACTTTTTCATCATTTAGAATTTCATTAATTTTACAATCGCATTATCCAATTTGGCAGCCAAATGCAAGTGTGCGGGTTTGTTAGATTTGTTCCATTATTGACATTAAAGTAAATGTAATTAGGCACAGGATTATTATTATTAATATCATAACCTCCAATTTAAGATTATTCAAATTAATGGCATGAATACCAATTCTGTAATCTGTTAAGTTATTGTTAAACGCTTCGCTACTCCACTTGTAAGAAAAAAACCTCGTAAAGTTATAGCTGTGTTTTGAAATGAACCCGTTGAAGTCTCCACAAAATCTGTATTGATAAATTCATTGTTGAAACGATGACTGAATATAAATTTCTTCCTGAGACAAGCCCCCCAATATTGGTGGTGAAAAGTCTTCAACATTATCAATTACAACTTTGTTGTTATAATTAGAATGAAAAACGCAATCAAGTATCATCAATATCTCTAAAATAAACCACATTATGGATGTCAATATTAAAGTTACTCTGGAAAAATGCCTCATAGAAGATTTTTTGAACTGCGTTGCGACTCAACTTCTAACACGTACAGAGTACATTGGTCAAATTCTCCGTAATAATTCCAATTCCGTTCTGAGAAGGCCTACATTATTATTTTTCAAATCTTTGAAATGTGAGCTCAATACATAAGCATTACTTCTAACCATTTTGAATTCCTGAATAAATATCGGTAAATGTATTGGGAACATTTCCACTTCCTCAATTGTAACTTCGGTTACATCTTCAAGTAAAATATGGTTCTGAGGATATACGCCTTGATACGGGGCTTTAGTCAAATATGCACTCTCGCATTCATATTTGCAAGATCTAAGAAAAGTGCTTATAATTATCATCAGTCAACTTTGTTGAAATTAAATTATTATTAAAGGTGACGTGATTTAAATATATACTGGGATTCAGTGACCCTGATCCATTTCGATTGCATTAACGGCAACTTCTGCATTTCAATTTTGCAAAGATTATCATCATTGCCTGATAAAGACCCATTAAAATTAAATACTCCACCTGGATTTACAGTTATTCCCTGCCACATCTCATCACAAGAAAATAAGTGTGAAGGTGTAATTGGAATAGTTGATGCTAAATTAATAGTTAATTCTCCACCATCATCAACAGTTATTTCAACTCCAGGAGCAAATACCAAATCACAACCTGTGAAAGTAAGGGTTTCTGAACTACCAATAGTAATAGGATTTTGAATGTAAAATTTCTCTTGATATAGGGAGTCGTAACTCCGTCGGAGGGTAAAGTTCAAAACCTACATTTGAGGAAGTCCCATTCCAATAATCATCACAACTTAACAAATCTGTAAAATCTATATACGTTCCCCGGATGCAACTACTTTATTGATTGAATTTGTAAAAGTACAACCTTTAACCTCAAACGGAATTTCTAGATATAATGATTGATTTCCTGATTTTCTTTCAATCGGATTAATGGAAACAGATGTGTTTCCGCAATCACCTGTGGATTGAGAAGCAAGATTCTGAAACCAGTAGCTTCAGGGCAGAGATTTTCTTTTGATAACTCTACACTTCCATCCTTAACTAAATTATCACCAGTGATACTTCCTGTTCTTGGAATATAAATGTCATCTACATAAACCTGCACCCTGAAAAGCGGTACCGTTCGATGAGATAATCCATAAAAATACTGAACGATAAAGTGTTTTCAGTTCCGTCAGTATGGATGGAATCCAAGATGTTAGTTGTACCATTAAAAGCAAAACCAGTCAAATCAATTTCCACCAGTTCCCAGCCATCACCGCCTTCTGCAATATCCTCTTCCCAAATCAGTAATTTGTTTAAATACGCTTGTTTTTACACCTGTGGGATTTGGTGCTGCGATGTGATAACTGTCTTTAATATTAAAATACAACATTTGTTCCTGCGTCCCTTTTACAATCACGGAATATGTTGCCACGAAGAAGCTCTGAAATCATATTCATTGGTTCCATAATCATGCGCATCAAATCCCATCACATCAATCCCATACAAACCAGGTTTGTTGTATGTAAAGGATTTGGACAGTAGTACCATTTAATCTTTCTTGGAATCGAAAAAATAATTTTCGTTTGAAATAACGTGTGCTTCTGATGTGGTACTCACTCCATTGGTATTCGGATTTGGCCTTATAATGTAATAAGATTCTGCCGAACTACCTGCATTGGTTAGGGATGCTTCCAGATTAAACGCTGTATTTACATCCACATATTGAATGTATTTATGACCTTCCAAAGGAGAAAGCGAATAACTGGTCGGTAAGGCAGTAGTTCCGGCCTTTAATTCAAGAGCGAGTTCATGAGGTTGCGGGGCGTTTGTTGTAACCAATGAGCCTGATTGATAACTAAACGAATTATAATTCTTTATAATATGGGCTCCATCAATACTCCAAATGTCGGCCTCAATATAATTGTTTGCAATTTTTGCATAACCTGCATTATTTTCTTTGGTAGTTAAAACCACATCCTTGTCAAATTTATCAGTTGCAAAAGTGTTTTTGAAATATTTACATTATTACTACCGGCTCCGTCCCGCGCGTTATCCAAATTAGGATACGAAAGATTGATATTGCCATTAGCACCGATGGACCATTTTTATGAAAAACAGTATTTTGAATACTGGTTACCGACCCTCCCACATCATGAATTGGTATGCCAATGAGGTTTGGATAATAAGTCATGGAACTGAAACCACTAGTAAGTAAGCCAAATGCATGACCAGGTTGGCTGGTGACTGTACAAACAGTGTTTACGCAATTAACATTAGCATCCCAATAAGTTCCATAAAAATTTAAACTTGAATTCAAAAGTATCGGATTGTAATCATAATTATTGTCATAGTCAGGTGTAATTCCAGAACAAGGACAATCTTCTATCTCAAACCGATTGTCATTATGTGAATTGATATCTTCTGATTGAAAAAACTGACTTAAGGTACATTTGTTTATATTCCAATTTACAATGTGTCTTGACCATCAATAGCTGCTTTACAATCATCGAAAATTGTATTGGTAATATTGACCACTTGAGCAATCGGACTCTGCTCACTCATCAACCAAGCACCATAGCCTATGCCGTATTTGGATCGGCCTTTCACTTTGTGAATGTAACAGTTGTCAATGTTCAACAAGTCAGTATCGTAATTTTTCCAAATACCAGCCTGACTAAAGCCGAAAATTTCACAATTTAGTATGTTTGCAGCAGTGTTGCCAATACCTTGTACATAAATTCCTCCGCATAAAAAATCAGGATCATTAAAATCCTTGTGATCCAAGTTTGCTCCTCTGATACGCAGATTTTGAATGGTTGCTCCGGGTTGAATGGAAAATAAATATAAATTAATAATCGGAAATGCCGGATTGTCGACTTCGTACTTTGCCTTATGATCCGCAGTAATCAATGGACAATTCGGTTCCCACCATTTAGTTGCAAAGCCTCCTACAAGTCCTTCTAAAATAACTCCAGAATGAATAGGTATTGGAAAGAAACCTGGACCTAATGCCGCAGAATTATTGATAGTAATAGGTGCAGTCACACTAACCGTTCCTGAAGAGGTATGGACCAAACAAAATCGGAGAAATGCTGGATTTTGAACTGATGAGCAATTTGGAATATTTGGTAAAGTATTGATATTAAGATATCCTATTGTGAATTCGTTATAATAGGCAGCAGTCGTGTTGGATTTAATCGTGCCTGTTGCGCTGTCACCGGAAATAGTGCCATGTCCAAGATCTTTCCATTGCGAACCATTCCAGGAGGATACTGAAATAAATGTGTCAACAACGGCATTGGAGGCACTCCAGGATAAAGTTACATATACATTCGATGATCCAGAATTTCTTTCAAGTGCCCAATATTTGTTTCTAAAAAGATACGACAGTGTCGCGTCTCTATTATCTGTATTCACCATCACCGAATCCTCCATAAACTCCGCTGTAAATTCACTCGTAGTTGTCGCAGGTGCACTTATTTCGATAGGCCGGTACGAATTGTTGGCTCCAGTTGGGAACACAAATGCAGTATTACCCGTTTTCTTAACCGGACCGTCAATGAAACTGCTGTCGGAGGCTCCCGTCACTTTCGCTCCTAATTTTAAGTTGATCAGATTGGTGGCTTTGGTTAAAAATGTTCCCTTAATCAAAAAGAGTGTGTCATCCACGCTGCCCGGGGTGTTTACAGTTACGAATCATGAGTTTTATTGATTGCGACTTTTTAAACTGAAAGGTATTACTTCCATTTAAGATTTGTGAATTCCCTCCCGAAAAAGTCACCTTACCACTCCCTGTATTAAACACCACCTTGTTACTATTTACAGTTAAATTCGCGGAAACAACATTATTGCCGGAATAGGCGATTTGCACATCCTGTCCGCCGGTGGAATTAAAGGTCGCGTCTCCATAGAAATTGTCAGGAATTGTATTGGCGAAGCGTACCCTCCCTACACTTCCTGCATTATCTAATGAAAATGCTCCAATAAAATTATTTCCTCCATCGCAATGGTAATTTCCCGAACTGCCGTTTCGGGTGATGGAGGTGGCGCCGTTAAATGTGCTGTTCTTTAGCAAGATTCCAGGAGGTTACAGTGAGGTTTCCATCAAAGTTAGCATTTATTAAGTTCAAAATGGCAGTTCCGGTTAAGGTTAAGGTTTGGGAAGTAGCACCTTGTTGATAGAAGTTTTGAGTGTGAGATAATTGTTGGTAAAACCACTAGCCAATGGATATGGTTTTACCTGAGGCTAAATAGGAAACCCTCCTGTATTTCCAAAAGCACACCTCCTGTACTGGTATTAGAAATAATTAAATTATTTTCAAAATAGCTGGTATCACCAGAGGCTAAATACAATTCATGAGTTGCGTTATTGACTATAGTAACGGGCCTGAGAACTGATTTCCATAAGTAGAGCTCATAGTGAAATAATAGACACCACTGTGATTGATGGTTAAGCTATCGGAAAAGTTGCAATTCCCAGTTCCCGAGGTAGATGCCGATCCAGTTGAGACCAATATAATAGGCTTCAAAAATGTTCCTCTATTCATATGGTAATAGCCAAAGTTGGCTTCCATTCTGGCATTAATGGTTGCATTACCAAAATGACACAGTGAGCCGGATATATTTAGGTTGCCGTTGTGTTACTAATCCACCATTGAAATAGGTTATTCCTGTTGTGATTAGAGTATAAGTCCCTAAATCAACCGTGTCGCCACCAACAGTAAAATTAGCTACCGTACGGTTTTGATCTAGTACCAAATTGTTAGGAGCATTACTGTTGATGGTAATATTGTCACCAGAACCAGGTGTTGCACCACTACCGCCACCCGACCAATTCCCCGAAACCAACCACGATGATGAATTTGTTCCTATCCATATAAATGATGCGGAAAATGAGTTTGTGATAAAATTGTTTGAATGAGAACTGAGATTATTACTATAAATAAGAGTTGCTTTTTCATGGCTGTACGTATTAAAAGAATTGAATTATTTATTGATTATAAAATGGAATATTTCCAATTAATTTCCGATGAACTCATACCAGTTCGACCAGTTATTTGACCCATTTTTAAGTCGCACTTTGGCATGATAGGCATTCAGCAATGTCACAGTACCCATACCTACATTAATTTCTTTTCCGGTACGTGAATAGGACATCCCAGAAGGTAAACCCGATGTTTGATCATAAGTAAATATATGTGAGAACATTTCCGAAGCATTGTCATCCGTTCCAACAAGCATTTCAATTTCATTCACATCATTGGTATCAGCAACTACCACTTTAAAATAACCTTCAGTGCCCGAGAAGGAAACTGCTGCATCTAAGGGAGTTTGTGCTTTTGAATAAAATGTACAGTAACAGAACAAAATCAAAAACCAAATGTGAAATTTTACCAACAGCTGATTAGTAGGTAATAAATTTTCAACACGATTAAATCGTTTGTCTTCTTTCGGTGAAAGAAGGTGATGAATTGTTTTCATGAGAATAAAAATTATATGTTAGTTAGTATTAAAAAAACATGTCATGGAACTGAATTGTATTTTCAAAGCACGAACAAGTTCCTCTAAGAAATTCGGCTGTTACTCATCAATACAAAATCAATTCACTCTTATCAGAATTTCAAACTTTGGGGGGAGAAGCTGAAAATTCTAACCAATCAAATAAAATAAATTGGAACTTTTGGTTCGCAATTCCACATCAATGTTAGAAGAATTTTTGATACAAAAAAAAAAATCGAAATAGTTATGAACAGGTTATAAACAAATTAATTTACAATTATTTGAATTAGTTATACTAATTTATGATTCCAGATAAAAGCAAATTGTTAATTCAATTTCAAGAGATCAAATATTTATTTTCTTAAGAATAATTGTGGATGTCATAACCACCAACCAACCACTACCTAATCACCTACTACCTTCCACCTACCTATTCATGAATAAAATTTACAAAAAGCATCAGTAAAGTTAAAATTATACCCCTCATTTAAAAATATCCTCATTATTCAATATACTCACATAACTCGCATAGCGCGTCAGGGCGATTTCGGAATTTTCAATAGCCCTGAGTACAGCGCAATCTTTTTCGTTTACATGCAAACAGTTACCATACTTGCATCCTTTTGAGGACTTAAAAATTTCGGGGAAGTAGTGAGACACCTGATATTTGTCGAATTCAAGAATTCCGAATTCACGGATACCGGGTGAATCAATAATATAACCACCTCCGGGTATGGGATGCATTTCGGCGAAGGTGGTGGTGTGTTTGCCTTTAAGATGTTGCGCCGAAATTTCGGATGTTTTTAAATCGAGACCCGGAATTAATGCATTTACCAATGTACTTTTTCCCGTACCCGAATGTCCTGAGAAAAGTGTGGTTTTGCCCTTGAGGACATTTTTTAATTCAACAAGTGTATCTTCATTCAATGCCGAAACAATGTAAGTACTGTAACCAACCTCCCGATACATTTCAGAAAGTTCATCCACATACGCTTTCACATCGGCATCATACAAATCGGATTTATTAAACACTACTCCTGCAGAAATATTATACGCTTCGGCAGTAGCCAAAAACGATCGATGAAACCTGTGGAGGTACGAGGGTAAACGGGAGTGGCGACCACCAAAGCCAGATCCATATTGACAGCTAAGATTTGCGCTTGTCGCGATAAGTTGACCGATTTACGAATGATATAATTTTTTCGCTCCAGCACTTCACTAATCATCCCCTCATCCACATCGCCCTCCTTCTCAAAAACCACTCTATCCCCCACCGAAACCGGATTGGTAGTGTCTTTGTTCAATGTCCGCATCTTACCCTTCGTACGGCAACGAAATACTTTACCGTCTTCATCAATAACCTGATAAAAACTGCCGGTGGATTTTAGTACGAGACCGAATTTAGTCATAGGGAATAGGGAAAGTGAGTGGGTTAGTTGGCGAGTGGGTTAGTTAGTGGGCGAGTGGGTTAGTTAGTGGGCGAGTGGGTTAGTTAGTTGGCGAGTGGGTTAGTGGACCTGAATACTGGTTACTGGAGACTGGTCACTTTTTTCCTTACTTTTGCATTTCATAACAATGAATATGTCGGTAAAGGTAAATCATATCACCAAATTATATGGTGCCCAAAAGGCATTGGATGCTATTAGTTTTGAAATAGGGTCTGCACAGGTAGTTGGTTTTCTTGGTCCAAATGGAGCTGGTAAATCAACCATGATGAAAATTATCACCTGTTACATCCCTCAAACATCGGGCAGCGTTTCGGTGAATGGATTTGACACAGTAGAACAATCCATTGAGGTGAGAAAACAGGTTGGCTATTTGCCCGAAAACAATCCACTTTACCTGGATATGTATGTAAAAGAATATCTTTCCTTTATAGCTGGTTTGCACATAAAATCGTCACTTGTTGAAAAAAGAGTAAAGGAGATGGTTGAAATGACCAGTCTCGGGCTTGAACAGAAGAAAAAAATAGGGGCACTTTCAAAGGGTTATCGGCAGCGGGTTGGACTTGCTCAAGCTATGATTCATAACCCGGAAGTGCTTATTTTAGATGAACCTACATCAGGTCTTGATCCCAATCAGTTGGTGGATATAAGAAATCTGATTAAAACAATTGGTAAAGAAAAAATTGTGATCCTTTCCACTCATATCATGCAAGAGGTAGAAGCAATTTGTGACAGGGTAATAATTGTAAATAAAGGTAAAATTGTAGCTGATGACCGAACGGAAGTTATTCAGCAAAAAACACAACCTGAGAGTATACTTGAAATTGAATTTGAAATAGCGACTGACATTTCACTATTGAAATCAATCAAAGGTATTTCAAGAGTTGAAGCATTAGGTAAAAACAAATATAAATTACACAGTCCGGCAGGCATCGATTTGAGGAGTGAGTTGTTTGAATTTGCGGTAAAGAATCATCTCAAAATATTGACACTTCAAAAAACTGAGAGTACGCTGGAGGAGATTTTCCATCAATTAACTAAGTAATCACCTTACTCATTTGTTTTGCAAAAAATTCGATTAAAACCTTCAAAAGGTTCATAAAATCTTATTGAATCAAATACGTCAAATCAGCATAATTTACTAATTTTGCACCGTCAAATCGAAAACAACCTTGATACACAGGACTTTTCGGGGCTTTGACTTAACTCCATCTTATCATTTATTTATTCTTTAAAACTTAAAAATGGCTTATTTATTTACTTCAGAATCAGTGTCAGAAGGACATCCTGATAAAGTATCTGATCAAATATCTGATGCGTTAATTGATTGGCTTATGACCCTATGTCAAAAGTAGCTTGTGAAACTTTGGTTACCACCGGATTAGTAGTTTTGGCTGGAGAAGTAAAATCAGAAGCTTATCTGGATGTTCAGGACATTGCACGGGAAGTAATTCGTCACATAGGATACACTAAAAGTGAATACATGTTTGAAGCGAATTCCTGTGGAATTCTATCAGCAATACATGAGCAGTCGCCGGATATTAACCAGGGGGTAGTTCGTCGCAAACCTGAAGAGCAAGGTGCAGGTGATCAGGGAATGATGTTTGGTTACGCTAACCGCGAAACTGACAATTATATGCCACTCCCGTTGGAACTTGCTCATTTGCTATTGCAAGAACTTGCAGCAATCCGTAAAGAGGGCAAAATCATGAAATATCTGAGGCCTGATTCAAAAAGCCAGGTTACCATTGAATATAATGACGACAATGTTCCTCAACGCATAGACACCATTGTAATTTCAACCCAGCATGATGATTTTGCCAGTGAAAAAGCCATGCAGGAGCAGATCAAAAAAGATGTAAAGTCTATCCTTGTTCCAAGGATCATGAAAAAACTCCCTAAAAGAGTTCAGGCTTTATTTAATGATAAAATATATTACCATGTTAACCCTACAGGAAAGTTTGTAATTGGTGGCCCTCATGGCGATACCGGCCTTACCGGTCGTAAAATTATTGTTGATACTTACGGAGGTAAAGGCGCTCATGGTGGAGGAGCATTTTCAGGAAAAGATCCTTCGAAAGTAGATCGTTCAGCAGCTTATGCAACCCGTCATATTGCTAAGCATTTAGTAGCTGCCGGCATTTGCGATGAAGCGCTGGTTCAAGTAGCCTATGCTATTGGTGTTGCACAACCTGTTGGTTTGTATGTGAATACTTATGGAACAGCAAAAGTTCCAATGAGTGATGGAAAAATAGCCGGAGTGATTAGTAAAATGAAAGAGTTTGATATGCGTCCTTATTTTATTGAACAACGCTTTAAACTACGCACACCAATTTATTTTGAAACTGCAGCATACGGTCATATGGGTCGCGAAACAAAAGAAGTGACCAAAGTCTTCAATAAAGGCAAGAAAAACGAAAAGAAAATAAAAGTAAAACTATTCCCATGGGAAGAATTAAACCATGTAGAAACTGTTAAGAAAGCCTTTGGTGTTACTAAGGCAAGTAGCAACGGAAAAGCGATCAAAGAAAAAGCGATTCTCGCTTAATCTCAAAAAGGCCGGTTTCAAACACCGGCCTTTTTATTTTAAATAAAACTATGAGTGTAAAAAACCCTTCATCCATAAAGTGGCTGCTTATGATCTCTCTGGCGTTGATTTGGGGTAGCTCATTTATACTGATGAAAAGAGGACTCATGGACTTTCCTCCCAATCAAGTCGCTTCCATAAGAATGTTTGCCTCTTTTTTGTGTTTATTTCCTTTCGTAATCCGACATTCATCCAAAATAAGAAGGGAACATTGGAAATTTATTTTTGCTACCGGGTTATTAGGTAATGGGATTCCTGCTTTTTTATTCGCCACTGCACAAACAGAGGTACCCAGTTTTATGGCAGGAATGCTAAATTCTTTAACCCCTTTGTTCACTTTGATTATAGGCTATTTCGTTTTAAATCGGAAGTATCTATGAATCGTGTACTTGGTGTAGGATTAGACTGGCCGGTGCCGTGAGCCTTATTCTAATAAATTCCACAGGACATTTTGAAACTATTTCGTGGTATCCCATTCTCATTGTAATAGCAACTATTTTATATGCCTCTAGTGTTAATATTATAAAGAATAAGCTTCACGAAGTAGAATCTATTCACATTTCAGGATTTGCATTATTTATTGTTGGACCACCTTCTGGAATTTATCTGTTTTCGACAGATTTCATATCACGTCTTAACTCCAATCCGCATGCAATAATATCACTTGGATATGTGCTGTTACTGGCAATTTTTGGAACGGCAATTTCAATTGTATTATTTAACAAGTTGATAAAATCTTCTGGAGCCTTATTTGCCTCATCAGTAACCTATTTGATTCCAATCGTGGCAATGATTTGGGGATTAGCTGATCATGAGAATCTGGGTGTTTTTCACCTATTTGCCCTTGTGGCGATTTTGAGTGGTGTTTATCTTATCAATCTTAAAAAGAAGGAAGTAGCACATGAATAAGGATTTTTTTTATTGGGTTCTTGGGTTTTAAACAAAGCTTTCGTACATTTGCATCCCCTTAGTAAAATCAAGGGTAGTTAACTAAAATTCAATTCTAATGTACGCTATTGTAACAATCGCCGGCCAGCAAATGAAAGTAACTGAAAATCAGTCAGTTATTGTTCACAGACTGAATGCTAATGAGGGTGATAAAGTGGAGTTTAAAGATGTTTTACTCCTGGAAAACGGTGGAAAAGCTCAAATTGGTTCTCCAATTATTAATGGAGCCAAAGTTTCTGCGACAGTTGTTTCTCATCTAAAAGGTGATAAAGTGATCGTTTTCAAGAAAAAAAGAAGAAAAGGTTATCAGAAATCGAACGGCCACAGGCAACAATTCACCAAGATCCAGATTAACGGTATTTCAGCATAATTTAAAAGTCAGAACCAGTAAAATCTAATATAAAATGGCACACAAAAAAGGGGTCGGTAGTTCCAGAAACGGTCGCGAATCACACAGTAAGCGTTTAGGTATCAAAATTTTCGGTGGTCAAATGGCTATTGCCGGAAATATTATTGTTCGCCAAAGAGGCACTAAGCACATGCCATCTGAAGGTGTTGGTATTGGAAAAGATCACACCCTGTTTGCTTTGCGCGAAGGTGTAGTTACTTTCAGAAAAAAAACTGACAACAAATCCTATGTTTCGGTTTTGCCATTAGAGCAGAACTAAGAATAATAAAATCCATAAAAAAGCCTTTCCTAATAAGAAAGGCTTTTTTTTATGGATTTATGTTTTCAACTCAAAGCTGTATTTAAAAATTTAAGAAAAGGGTATATCGCTTTGTAAATTTCACCCGATTTTTTGACAATTGTTTTGGAAGTAAAATCCTTATCCGCTAAAGCGGTTTGAACAATAAAACTTGTCTGGCGCAAATGCTCAATTCCAGGGTTTTCAGCATTATAACCTTTAGGGGTGGTTTTGAGTTTCATATCAGACAATCCACCAAATAGCGATTTAAATTTTTTCTCTTTCAAAATACCCTCAAAATCTTTGAGGTTATAATCGATCTCTTGTCGGATAGCTTTTAATAATGGAGCTTGAGGCATCCAGCAGCCACCGGCAATAAAACTATTTCCAGGTTCAAGCTGAATGTAAAATCCTGCTTTTTCCGATTTCTTTCCTCCTTCAACAAAATAGCAACCAAAATTGGTTTTGTAAGGTGCTTTATTTTTAGAAAAACGAACATCGCGATAAATCCTAAAAACACAATCTTTAACTGCCAGCGTTCCGAGCGCAGGATTAATTTTAGAAAGTTCTTTTATCAACGCTTCCGTAAATACAGCATGATCAGCTTTCGCGGATTCATATTTTGTGCGATTTTTATCAAACCATTCACGATCGTTGTGCTTCTTAAGAGCCTTTAAGAAATCAAGGGTTGATTGTTGTAACATAAATGCTGATAATTTTGAGTAAAGTTGTTTTTAAACTTTAATGCGACAAATAAAACAGTGAAAATTATTTAAACAAATTTAGTTGAATTTAAAATACAAACAACTTTCTGTTCACTACAAATTTAACTATTAAAATTCCTGATAGTCTCCATAAATAATCTGGTAAGATGTAATTCTGCTTTTGAGGCAGTTGCAATTATATCTTCAATAGCTACAGGCTTCAAATTATCAGGGTCACACTCATCGGTAATTACTGAAATAGCTGCACAAGGTAATCCTATATGATTTGCTACAAGTACTTCTGGCACGGTAGACATGCCCACAACATCGGCACCTATGGTTTTCAGAAATCGATATTCAGCTCTTGTTTCAAGATTCGGCCCCGATACCGCAACATAAACACCTGAGTGCAGTTTTATGTTTAAACTGTGAGCAGTCATAATAAAAAGTTCATTTAATTTAGAATCATAAGGAGCACTCCTATCAGGATATCGCGGAATGCTGAGATCTTCATTTTTTCCAATTAGCGGATGGGCAGGTAAAAATTTATATGATCAGTTAACAACATCAATTCACTCTTTTAAAATTAAGATTAATACCTCCTGATGCGTTAGATAGCAACAACGCTTTTACCCCAAGCTGTTTCATCACTCTTATCGGAAAGGTAACTTGCTGCATCGAATAGCCTTCATAAAAATGAAATCTTCCTTGCATCACCAACACCTTTTTACCGGCTAAATTGCCGTAAATCAATTTTCCTGCATGGGACTCAACAGTAGATTGAGCAAAACCCGGAATAGTTTCATAGTTAAGCACTAATTCAGGTTCGATATAGGTAGTAAGCGCCGACAGTCCGGTACCTAAAACAATACCAATAACAGGATCTGTTATTCCTTTATTAAATAATAAATCTGCCGTATTTTTAACTGACTGAGCATCCATTTTTTCGACTAAATAATTTTAATTTTATTCCAAAATTCGAACTTATCTCCATTCACTGGAAATGAAATTACCAAATCACCTCCATTGTTGGAACATTTAATTCACATGAACCACAGTTAATATTAACTTTGTTGCAAAATAAAGGATATGCTGCAGATTAACACCATCCGCGAGAAAAAGGAGGAAGTAATAGAACGATTATCTGTTAAGAACTTTCCTGCTAAAGAAGTGATTGACAATATATTAAATGTCGACACACAACGTCGTTCCACCCAATCGGAATTGGATGCCATTTTGGCTGCTCAAAACACCAGTGCATAGCAGGTGGGAGAACTTTTTAAATCGGGCAAACAGGCAGAAGCAAATGATCTGAAAAATAAAAGTACCGCTCTTAAGGATGAGACCCGTGAACTCACCGAACGTTTGGATGGTTTCGAAAAAGAATTGACTTCCATTTTATTGAGGATTCCAAATCTTCCGCATGCCTCTGTGCCAAGAGGGAAAACTCCTGAGGAAAACGAAATAGTTTTTCAATCGTTAAACGAGATTCCAAAATTGGCAGAAAATGCGCTGCCACACTGGGAGCTTACCACCAAGTATGACCTAATCGATTTTGAATTAGGTGTTAAACTTACAGGTGCCGGATTTCCTGTTTACAAAGGGAAAGGGGCTAAACTACAAAGAGCGCTCATTAATTTTTTCCTTGACAGAGCTACTGCAAAAGGATATGGCGAAATACAACCTCCTATTCTGGTAAATGAAGATTCAGGTTTTGGAACAGGCCAGCTTCCCGACAAGGAGGGGCAGATGTACCATGTAGGGATTGACAACCTCTACTTGATCCCTACTGCCGAAGTACCTGTTACCAACATATTTAGAGATGTTATTCTCAAAAATGAAGAAATGCCTGTAAAGTTAACGGCTTACACGCCATGCTTTAGAAGAGAAGCCGGCTCTTATGGAAAAGATGTAAGAGGATTGAACCGTCTGCATCAATTTGATAAAGTGGAGATCGTTCAAGTTGCCCATCCTGACAGCTCGTATGAGATTCTTGAAGAGATGCGTAATTATGTTGCAAGTTTACTTGAGGAATTAAACTTACCGTTTAGAACATTAAGATTATGTGGTGGTGACATGAGTTTTGCTTCAGCACTCACTTATGATATGGAAGTGTTTTCAGCTGCGCAAAAAAGGTGGCTCGAAGTCAGTTCGGTCTCTAATTTCGAAACCTTTCAGGCGAATCGGCTGAAGTTACGTTTCCGTGAAGCACAAGGCAAACCGCAGTTGGCGCACACACTAAATGGCAGTGCATTAGCGTTGCCAAGAATAGTAGCTGCGTTGCTCGAAAACAATCAAACCCCTGAAGGAATTCATATTCCGGAGGTTTTAATTCCCTATACCGGATTTGCAATTATCAACTAAATGAATTTCCTGAAGTCAATTTGTATTCTGTTTTTATTAATTGTTGTATCCACTGCCGTTAGGGCACAGGGTCAGAACAATATTGACCTTGCAAATCAATATGCCTCTACAGGCGATTGTGAGAAAGCGGTGATCTATTTTGAAAAATGGTACAGCGCAGATCCTTATAATGCTTATCAACCCTATTTAAATTGTTTGATTGCACTCAAGGATTATAAAAATGCAGAAAAACTGATTAAAAAACAAATTAAAAAATCACCTGCAAATTCAGTTTTATGGGTGGATTTAGGAACGCTTTATGAAACTCAAGGAGAGTTGAGTGATGCTAAACAGCAATATGAAAAAGCAATAAAATCACTTTTCCCTGATGTTCAACAAATTCTTTCTTTAGGTGCTGCATTTATTGAAAAACGCAAACTGGATTATGCTGAAATCACCTATTTAGAAGGAAGGAAAATGGTGAATGGCGCCTATCCTTTTAGTTTTGAACTTGCCGATGTTTATGGACAGTTGCAACAACCTCAAAAAATGGTTGATGAGTATATCGGGATTCTTGATTTTAATGAAAGTTATTTACCCAACCTTCAAGCCATATTGCAAAACAAAATGGCTTTCGATCTGGAAGGAGGGCTATCTGATATTATCAGAACATCCCTTTTAAGAAAGACTCAGAAGGGCAATCAAAACCCAATTTATAATGAACTTTTATTCTGGTTGGTTTTGCAGGAAAAAGATTTTGAAACTGCTTTTATTCAAGCCAAAGCATTAGACAAACGAAATGATGAAAATGGATCAAGGCTTATTTCTTTAGGCAAACTGTGTGTAACAAACCAGCAATATGCAATTGCTGAAAACTGTTTTAACTACGTTATTTCTAAGGGTAAGATGAATTCAAATTACATTACCGCTCGCATTGAAATAATAGCTGCTCAGGATCAAAAAATAACTTCATCCGGAAATTATACTCCTGCTGATTTGCAGAAGCTGGAACAGGATTACGAAACAACATTAACCGAACTTGGAAAGAACCAGATATCGGCACCATTAATCAGCAACTACGCGCATCTTAAGGCGTTTTATTTGAATAAGACGGATGAGGCTGTCACGTTGCTTGAAGAAGCTCTTGCTATGCCAAGAAATAGTCCATTGTTTCTGGCTCAATGCAAACTTGAACTGGGTGATATTTTGATATTAAAGAATGAAGTGTGGGATGCTTCCCTGTATTATTCTCAGGTGGACAAAGACTTTAAAAATGATGCCATTGGCAGGGAGGCAAAATTCCGCAATGCCCGTTTATCCTATTACATGGGCGAATTTGAATGGGCGGCTGCACAATTAAATGTTTTAAAAGCTGCTACCTCACAGTTAATTTCAAATGATGCCATGCAACTTGGATTGTTAATTATCGACAATCTGGGCCTCGATGGCGATAGCAATATTACCCCGCTATTAATTTATTCACGGGCTGACCTACTGGAGTTCTGCAATCAAAATGACAAGGCCTTGGTAACACTGGACTCTATTGTTACAGAATTTCCGACACATTCTTTAATGGATGAAATCTGGTACAAAAAGGCAGGTATTTATTATAAAAAAGGTGATTTCGCCAAAGCAGCAGATCTTTGGTTCAAGATTTTCGAAACCTATCCCGATGATATATTGGGAGATGACGCATTGTATAAGCTAGCCGATTTAACCGAAACTAAGTTAAACGAAAACGTAAGAGCAAAAGAATTATTCGAAATGCTACTGACAAAATATCCGGGTTCCCTGTATGCTGTGGATGCTCGAAAAAGGTATCGAATTTTGAGAGGCGATGGGCTCAATTAAATAATTGTTTTTTGATGGTTAGCTGATCTTAAAAGCGATGCTTGCGTTACCGATAACCTAAGTGCCAAATTATATTATAATAAATCACTGGTCAGAGAAATAATGTAAAATTGTATCTTTCCAAAATAAAACTGAACTCTAATGATCATTTATAATGTAACTGTAACTGTTGAAAATGACGTTAAAGAAGCATGGCTGAAATGGATGCGAGAGGTGCATATTCCAGAAGTGCTTGCCACTGGCATATTCACGGAAAACAGAATTTTAAAGGTGCTGGCTGATGCCGATTCCGGGGGAACGTCCTATGCGGTTCAATACAGTTGTAAGGATATGGCCGACTATGAAAAATACAGGGATCAATTTGCCCCTGCTTTGCAAAAAGCTGCGCTCGATAAATTCAAGGACAAATTTGTAGCATTTCGAACTTTACTTGAAACTGTTTGATTCTATGAAATTTCGTATTGTAGGTTATTTTATTTTTCTGCTAGTTTCTGTTTCAGCTCCGCACAGCCGTTATATAAGCCGGCCGAGCTTTATGATAAAATGATGCATGGCATAGATCAAGTACGAACAGCGACCTATGTATTGAATTTGGATGAACGTGTTTATGACAAACCGCACACCTGTGGTTATATTGTTAAACTACAAGTAAAGCCTTTAAAAATTTATGCGTATTGTGTTAACCCTAATCCGGGTGCCGAGGCTTTATATGTTGAAGGACAGAACACAAAAAAAATTCTCATCAACCCTAACAGATTCCCTTATATCAACATCAACCTTTCAGTAAACAGTATGCTTTTAAGAAAAACTCATCAGTATACCATGTTGCAATTGGGATTTGATTATTTGCACGGACTGTTAAAAAAGTACCACGACAAGCAAGGACCCGAATTTTACCGACGACTTTCGGTAAAAGAAGATGTACTCTTTGATAAGAAAGATTACTTTGTTCTGGAGATTAACAACCCCGATTTCGGTTATCTTAATTACAAGGTTCTTAAAGGAGAAAATGTGACTTCTATAGCCCAAAAATTTCTGGCTAATGATCATATGATTTTAGAGGCGAATCGAGACATTAGTGATTACGACGATGTGAGCGCGGGTCAGATCATTAAAGTACCAAATAGTTTTGCAAAGCGCATTGTATTTTACATCGACAAAGTTCACTTTTTGCCACTAGTTCAAATAATATATGACGACAAAGGGTTTTATACCAGAATAGAATTCACCTCATTTGTTTTAAATCCTTTAATTAAGGATGAAGAGTTCACCAGAAGCTATTCCAAATATAATTTTTAATGAATTCCTTCATTCGTCCACTTAAGTCGCTTGGGCAACATTTTTTAAATAGCCCTGAAACTGCTGCAAGGATTGCTCATTCCTTAAGTTCTGACAGCACATACAATCAGGTTCTTGAAATTGGTCCCGGTACCGGCGTACTTACGGAGTATCTTATGCAAAACACCTCTAAAAAATTATTTTGCATAGAAGTGGACGACCGATCCATTCCGGTATTAATTAATAAGTTTCCTGAGCTCGAAGATCGAATTATAAACGATGATTTTTTAAAAGCTTCGTTACATGATCTTGGCAATGAACCTTTCGCCATAATAGGTAACTTTCCCTATAATATTTCTTCACAAATTTTGTTCAGAGTATTGGAATTTTATGAAAGGGTTCCTGAATTGGTTGGCATGTTCCAGAAGGAGGTCGCTCAACGCATCGCCTCGGGACCGGGGAGCAAGGATTATGGAATTTTAAGTGTATTGCTTCAGGCACACTATGATATTGAATATTTATTTACAGTGCCACCTGAAGTTTTTATACCTCCACCTAAAGTACAATCGGGAGTGATAAGAATGAAGTTAAGAGAAAACCATCTTTTAAAATGTGATCCGGTTTTATTCAAAAAAATAATTAAAACCGGTTTTAATCAACGTCGTAAAACGCTCCGAAACTCAATTAAGTCGCTGCTACCAATAGAAAGAGATCACATTCCTTATTTGGATAAGCGACCCGAGCAGCTGCATTTTACTCAGTTTGTGGAACTCACACTTTTACTGTCTGGAAAAATATCAAATTAGCTTCGGATTTTTTATAAAAAGGATTAACTTTGCAAAGCATCTGAAGCTTGTTAGGTGAGGTTACTGAATGAAAAAATGCTGCTGCCCGGAAATGTCGAGAGACGCCAATGGGTATAACAGGCACTGTCGAAATAAGGCTTTGCATAACGCAGCTTCCCGTCATACGGCGGGATAAGTCATTCTGAACTAAAACTCAACGAGGGGCTTAGGTGGACAGAATTTTACCAATTGCTGCCGTTTAGTGCTATTGAAGCATGTCAGGTAACGTAGCATCTTTTTCTGAATTCGCTCCTATTGCCCCGCAAATTGAAATGATGTTGCGAAAAATGGAGTTAGAAAATCAAACATCTGATATTCAAGCACTGCTGGAAACCCGAAATTCACAAGGGTTAAAAGCGCTTTTGGAGGCCTGGCTTCCGGAAGAACTGGCGCTTTTATGTGAAAGTTTATCTGATGAAGATCAGATTCAAATTTTTGCAGCCATCGATCGCGACAGGGCTTTTGGTACTTTTGAAAATTTAGATTTAAGTGATCAAAAATCACTTGTTGACAGATTACCCAACAGGCTCGTATCACTCATCCTGAATGATATGTCGGCCGATAACAGGACCGCTTTGCTGGAAGTACTGGATCCTGAGCAATTGAATGTAATTCTTAAATTACTAACCAAGAAGGAACGCAAAATAGCGATTTCACTTCTCGGTTACCCTGAAAATTCAATTGGTCGTTTGATGACACCGGAGTATATGACCGTGCGTCAGAACTGGACCATAAGCGAAGTACTTGATCATATAAGAGAGAATGGAGAGAGCAGTGAAACTCTTGATATCATATACATAGTTGATGAAAAAGGGTATCTGATTGATGATATTAAAATAGGAGAATTTTTGCTTGCCCCACTTCACAAAAAAGTAAGTGAAATAATGGATGGCAAAAATGTGTCACTGCTGGTAACCGATGATGAGGAGGTTGCAATTAATGTGTTTACCGAATTTAACCGTGTAGCACTTCCGGTAACAGACTCACATGGAATTTTGCTGGGCATTATCACCATTGATGATGTGCTTGAACTAGCCAAGAAAGAGGATACGGAAGATATTCAAAAGCTGGGAGGTGTGGAAGCCTTCGAAGAGCCTTATATGGAAATGCCGGTTTTTAAAATGATTGGAAAGAGAGCACCATGGCTGGTGATATTATTTTTTGGCGAATTACTTACTGCCTCGGCCATGGCCTTTTTCGAACATGAAATTGCCCGTGCAGTAGTATTGGCTTTGTTTATCCCCTTAATAGTATCCAGCGGCGGGAACTCAGGCTCACAGGCTGCAACACTTATTATCAGAGCTATGGCGCTTGGTGAAGTAACAATTTCCGACTGGTTTAGAATTCTCAAGAGAGAAATAATTTCAGGATTGTTCCTTGGTTCTATGTTAGGATTGTTAGGGTTTATGAGAATAGCTGCATGGTCAATTTTTACGAATCTTTATGGCCCACATTGGCTCTCCATTGCAATAACAATTGGACTTTCGCTTACAGGAGTTGTACTTTGGGGAAGTTTAATGGGATCAATGTTACCATTATTACTCAAGAGACTGGGAGCCGATCCGGCAACATCATCAGCTCCATTCATTGCTACATTGGTTGATGTTACCGGATTATTGATATTGGAAAACATAGATGTTGCATATGCAAAATCAAAAGGTGTAATTTGCTTGAATGCTCCTGAAGGAAATCGTAATGCCGTAGCAGAACATGCAATGGGAATGTTATTGGCATTGTTGAACAAACTATTAATTGCTGATCAGGAAGTGCGTTCCGGGAAATGGTTAAGAGAGGAAAACAGAGGAGTTGAAATAGAAGGTAAGACAGTTGGAATTATTGGTTTTGGAAATACGGGTAGTACCTTCGCTCAAAACTAATAGGATTCAATTGTAAAATTTTGGTTTATGATCCTTTTATTACAATAGATTTTATTCAGTTTCCCTGGGTACATCAAGTTTCAATGGAAGACATTTTCAAAGAAACGGATATCCTTTCTTTACATGTTCCACTTACAACCGATACCAATCAGCTGGTAAATAAATCTTACATCAGTAAATTTTTAAAGCCATTTTATCTGATCAATACATCAAGAGGAAAGGTAGTTGCAACGGATGCTGTTGTTGAGGCCATAGCAAACAAAATGCTATTAGGCGCTGCACTTGATGTTTTGGAATTTGAAAGCCTTTCTTTTGAACAATTAACACAGGAACAATTGCCGGAATCATTTAAAAAACTCATCACCCTT
Source organism: Bacteroidota bacterium (assembly GCA_016722525.1). Taxonomy (GTDB): domain Bacteria; phylum Bacteroidota; class Bacteroidia; order AKYH767-A; family OLB10; genus JADKJB01. The sequence goes on along the minus strand of JADKJB010000031.1, from coordinate 29,133 downwards.
AACAATGTTGTTTTGTCGCCTCACATTGCAGGCTGGACCATAGAATCACATAGGAAAATATCAGAGGTGCTTGCAAATAAAATATTGGAACTTAATAGTTGAATTTTTTAAAAAAAGATCCACGAATCAATTCATTGTTTTTATAAATCTATTCCTTTATTCATGTGTTTTTGCACTTGCTTTCTTAATAATAAAAAAACCAATAATACTTGCAGTTAATGAGGCAACCAATATGCCCAGTTTAGCTTGTAAGATGTAGGCTTCATTGGTAAAAGCTAAACCAACAATAAATAGCGACATGGTAAAGCCAATAGCTGCCAGAAATGAAACACCAATCAAATGCATTTTGTTAATGCCAGCAGGCAAAACGGCCCACTTTAATTTGAGAAACAAAGTAACCATCAACAACACGCCGACCACTTTTCCAGCAATTAGTCCAAAGAAAACTCCTAAGGAAACAGGACTCAGGAATTGCGATAGAATATCATTTGAAAGGGTTATCCCTGCATTGGCGAGAGCGAAAACAGGCATAATAACAAAAGAGACTAAAGGATGCAAGGCATGTTCAAGTCGCTGAAGCGGAGTTAAGGCATATTTTGAAACATCGCGTATTTCTTGTAAAATATGCAATTGTTCGTTAGTTACGGTAGGCAAGTTATTGGGTTTTTCAGCCTTGAATTTAGATAAAAGATAATCCAGCCTTTCGCCGAATTGAATTTCAGAAACTTTAACTTTTATAGGAATTGTGAAGGCAGCCAAAACAGCAGCAATAGTTGCGTGAACTCCTGACATAAGAAATGCCAACCACAACCCTCCTATTCCAACAACTGCATAATACAAAGTGTTTCTCACACCTAAAAGATTGGATATTATAAGTACAAGAAGAAAAACACCACCTGTGAAAAGACTCACAAAATCAATACTGGAAGTATAACAGAATGCAATTACCAATACAGCGCCCAGGTCATCGGTGATAGCTAATGCAGTCAGAAATATTTTTAATGACAATGGAACTTTGTCTCCCAAAAGATATAAAACGCCAAGTGCAAATGCAATGTCTGTTGCCATCGGAATTCCCCAACCTTCTGAAGCTTCACCTGATGGATTAATCATAAAATAAATTGCCGCCGGAAAAATCATTCCTCCAATTGCCGCACCAATAGGCAGCATTGCTTTTCGAACATCTCTTAACTCGCCGGCAACTATTTCCCGTTTAAGTTCAAGGCCAACCACAAAAAAGAAAACCGCCATCAAGCCATCATTTATCCAATGATGCAAACTTTTAGTAATAAATGATCCATTAAACCCAATAGAAAATTCTATTTCCCATAAATGATGAAACTGATTCGACCAGGGTGAATTTGCAAGTAACATAGCTAATAATGCGGAAGAAAATAATAGAATTCCACTAGTTGTGCTGTTGCTGATAAATCGTTTCATTGGATCGACGATCCATCTATCAACAGGTTCCTTTTGAATTTCAAATTTCTTCATTTTCAACTACTTCTTATTCTATATTTAAAAACATACAACTTCAATAGAATTAGTGAATTAATGTTTAGGTAAAAGCCGGATTGTTTTAAAAATCAAGTGTTCAAATCTATTAAATTATGCTGGAACGAAATAGCAAGGTTAAAACATTGTTTCCAAAATGAACTATTTAAATCTTAAGAATTCTCAAAAACTGAAAAGGAATTCAATTTAAAAAACTCTAAGTAAAACATGAGTTTAAAAGAAAAGACCCTGGCAGTACCAGAGTCTTTTTAGTTATGGATATATGAAATTACTCGAAATAAGTTCTGAGTAATTTACTTCTTGAATTGTGACGCAGTCTTTTAATGCCATTGTCTTTAATTTGGCGAACTCTTTCCCGGGTCATTTCGAGTTTCATACTAATTTCTTCAAGGGTATGGGCTCTTTGATGACCAATTCCATAAAAAAGCTTCAAAACATCACTTTCTTTAGGAGGTAAAGTATTCAACGAACGAATGATATCTTGTTGCATTGATTCAGCAATCGTTTCAGTATCAGCTGATGGGGAATTGGGGTTAGAAAGCACATCCAAAAGATTACTTTGATCGTCTTTGCTATCGAAAGGAGCGTCCACAGAAACGGCTCTACCGGAAACTCCTAATGTATCAGACACTTGATCTTCTGACATTTCCAATATTTCAGAAAGTTCTTCTGCACTTGGCTCTCTCTCATATTTTGTTCCAATTGAACGAAAGCCTTTTTTATTTTATTAAGGGCACCCAATTTATTTAGTGGCAATCTGACAATTCTTGCCTGTTCTGCCAAAGCCTGCAAAATTGACTGACGAATCCACCAAACCGCGTAAGAAATGAATTTAAAACCTTTCGTTTCATCAAACTTCTTAGCTGCTTTAATTAAGCCCAGATTACCTTCATTAATTAAATCCAACAAGCTAAGACCTTGATTTTGATACTGTTTTGCAACAGAAACCACAAATCTAAGATTTGCCCTAACCAATTTATCCAAAGCAGCTGCATCACCGGTTCTGATTCGTTGCGCCAGAATTGGCTCTTCTGAAGGAGCAATCATAGACTCCTTCCCAATCTCCTGAAGATATTTCTCGAGAGAAGCACTATCACGATTAGTAATTGAAGGGGTAATTTTTAGTTGTCTCATTAGTTTTTAGGTTTAATTTACAAACACATAAATATGCAACAAAATTAGTGCCACATGGTTTCGTCCGACATCACATTTCTATGTTACAATTTATAATACTGCTTACTGTTAACATGAACTTAATTAATGGACCAAAATTGTTCGTTACAACTATTTTGTATGTAACTCTTAACAATCATATAGTCCTAATGGTTTATGTTTGGCAAGATGACGAAAAAAAAGGAGATAAGATTGCATGAAAAACAGGAATTCTATAATAAAAGATTGAATTTTTTAAACATAATTATTTAAAGGTTGCAAGTAAAAAGAAATTGGCTTACATTCGTGTTAATTAGCAATTTACAATCATTTAATCAATAAATAAACCCCTCCAATGAACTTAAAAAATTTACTTATTTACGCTTTAGTTTTAATGCTGGGTGTACAGATTTCAAAAGCTTCTGACAATCCCAGGAATGAAACTTTCAGGTTACCAAAAGGAGTTACAAGTGCTGACATGATTCCGGGGACATTGATCTTCAAGCTTAAGCCGGAATTCAGAGGTGTTGCCAGAACAAATTCTATTGGTAGTGATCGCCTTAATGGTGCTCTAAATTCTATTGGATCAACAAGTATTGTTAAAAAATTTCCATTGAAAAATGCACCTGCCAGTGAACGCAATGCTTTCGGCTTCAAAATGGTGGATTTGTCATTGATTTATGAGGTTAAATACAATGCAGAAATGCCAGTTGAAAAAGTTATGAACGCCCTGTTGAAAACTGGCATGGTGGAATATGCTGAGCCAAAATACCTCCCAAAACTACTTTTCACTCCCAACGACCCTAACACAACAAATCAATATTTTTTAGGCAAAATCCAGGCTTATGCAGCCTGGGATATTCAGCAAGGTGATACCAACAGCAGATCCTATTGATGGTATTGATAATGATGGAGATAGTTTCATTGACAACTTCAGAGGTTGGGATCTAGGTGAAAATGATAACAATCCAAGTGTGAATGCCAGCAATCATGGCTCGCATGTGTCAGGATGCGCAGCTTCAACAACTGATAATGGTTTAGGTGTGGCAGCTCCAGGTTTTAACTGCAAATTTCTTCCTGTAAAAATTGCTGACGCTACCGGTGCCCTTACTGAAGCCTATGAGGGTATTACCTATGCTGCTGATGCAGGTTGTCAAATTATTAATTGCTCCTGGGGTGGCAATGGTGGTGGTTCATTTGGACAAGATGTAGTAGATTATGCAACGATCAATAAAAATTCTTTGGTAATTGCTGCGGCCGGAAATGACAATTCAGAGGCTGCATTTTTTCCTGCTTCGTATAACTATGTTTTATCTGTTGCCTCTACCGGCAACAGTGATGCTAAATCATCATTTTCAAATTATGGTGCCAACATTGATGTGTGCGCTCCGGGTTCAAATATTTACGCTGCTATGTCGAATAACACCTATGGCTATATGAGCGGAACTTCGATGGCTTCTCCGGTAGCAGCAGGTGCCGCCGGTATTATTCTTTCTGAATTTCCAACCTACAATGCCTTGCAAATTGGTGAAAAACTTAGAATTACTTGTGACAATATTTATACTATTCCCAGCAATAATGTTTACTTAAATAAACTGGGTAAAGGCAGAATAAACATGTTCAGTGCTCTTACTATTGCGAGTCCTTCTGTTCGAATGACAAATATAGTTACCACCGATTCCAATGATGATGCTTTTGTGATTGGAGACACTGTAAAAATAACTGGTGACATCACCAATTTTTTGGATGCTACCACTAACCTTGATGTAACCCTGACAACTACATCTCCATGGGTGACAATTATTGATAATAATACCTTTGTAGGCGCCCTGAGTACAATGGCAACTGTGAACAACAATGGTGATCCGTTTCTTGTACTTGTTAATCCCGGCACACCTCAGAATACAGTGGTAACTATGAAAATTAATTTTGCAGATGGAGGATATTCTGATTTTCAGATTATAGATTTAATAGTAAATGTTGACTATATCAATATTACCATTAACCAGGTAGCATCTACTATTACCAGCAAAGGAAGGATTTGTTACAATGGAGAAGGACAAACAGAGGGACTCGGATTCACTTATAACGGAGAGAATCTGGTTTATGAAGCAGGATTGATGATTGCACAGGGATCCACAAAAACATCGGATAATGTACGTGGAGATGCCGGAACGGATAACGACTTTCAGTCAGCGCAAGTGGTACAGAAATTATTTCCTTCCGTACAGTCAGAATTCGATTTGTTCGGAAAATTCAATGACAATATCTCAACTACTCCGGTGCCTGTTCTTGTAGCTCACAAGGCATTAGCTTGGAGTAATCCAGGTGATGACAAATACATTATTGTAGAATACACCATTAAAAATACTGCTCCAAATACAATTACTGATTTATGGGCAGGAGTATTTGCTGATTGGGATATACAGGATTACAGTTTTAATAAAGCAGATGAAAACTCCGCCCTAAAAATGGGTTATGTATACAATACACAGGCTGGAGGATTGTGGGCCGGTATTAAATTACTTACTGCAACACCTTTTAACCACTACGGAATTGATAATATTGCTGGTTCCGCCGGTGTGAATATGCTGGATGGATACAGTACCTCTGAAAAATATAGCACTTTATCAACTCCCAGAGCTACAGCAGGGGTTGCCGGTGGAGGAAATGATGTTATTGATGTTGTAGGATCTGGTCCTTTTACACTTGCTTCAGGTGATTCAGTTGTTGTAGCATTTGCTTTAATTGCAGGTGACGATTTAGTCGATTTGAATACCAGTGCAGCCAATGCGCAAATTAAATACGATGGATTGTTTTCATCTTTGCAAGACATTAATTCATCAGTTTCATCAATCAGTTCATTCCCAAATCCTGTGAACAATCTATTATCAGTTTTTGTTGGAAAATCACAAATCACTTCAATTGAAATTATGGATGTAGCCGGACGATTGATACTGACTTCGGAAAACCCAATAAAAACAGACGAAACTGTAACAATTGATGTATCTAAAGTAGCTACAGGAGTATATACATTGAGAGTAAACACCACTTCAAACACATTGACATCCAAGTTCATCAAGGATTAAATTCCATTACAGTCTTTAAAATCCGATCAGGTCAATTTTTGTGACTATTTACTGTTAATATAAGAACTTTGAAAAAAGCCGCCTCCCGTTAGAGAGGCGGCTTTCTTTTGATTTAATAATGCCTGAATCCAGTTGATAGCAAATTAATAAAAAACTTAGTACTTTTGAGGAAATTATAATCAGCCAAATACATGAGTTTAAAAGGAATTATTTCAATTTCAGGAATGCCAGGGCTATACAAAGTTATTGCTCAGTCTAAATCCGGTTTTATTGTGGAGTCTTTAACAGACAAAAAAAGACTGCCTGTATCTGCGACGCAACGGATAAGTATGTTGGATGACATCAGTGTATTCACCACTACCGATGACATACCGTTGCGGACCGTTTTATTAACCATGAAGGAGCATGCTTCAAACAATACTATAGCAGATCCCAAAGCAGAACCGGGAAAACTGAAAGACTTTTTCCTCAAAATAGTTCCTGAATTTGATGCTGAAAGGGTGTATGCATCCGATATCAAGAAAATGATCAATTGGTTTCATCTTGTTAAAGATTTTGTAGCTATTGAGGATCAAGTTGAAGAAGTGGTTGAAACAACTCCGGTTGTAGCTGAAGAAAAAGCAAAAGAAAAAGAAGAAAAAATAGTTAAGAAAAAACGTGCAACTTCAGCAGAAGCGAATTCTGAAACCGAAGAGAATAAACAGGCAGCTCCTAAAGCGGCAAAACCACGCAAGAAAAAAGAAACCCAATAAAAATTTTCAAGTATCATGCTTATTCCTGAACCTGCTCCTGTTGGAACAAATAAAAAAAGAACTTTTATTACCCCTTCATTAGTTGTAAAAACATGGGATTCTATCTCAGGATACTATAACGACTTGCGTGAACGTGAAATTAAAGATGCAGCAGACTTAAGATTGTGGTTATCTGACAGAAGTGAGTTGGAATCGATGATACAGGAAGATCTGGCCTGGAGGTACATTCACATGAGCTGTGACACTTCGAACAAAGAGTACTCCGATGCTTTTAATTTTTTCGTTTCTGAAATCGAACCTAATATTGCCCCTTTTACAAATGCGCTTAATGAAAAACTTTTAAATTGCCCCAACCTGAACGAACTCAACGATTCAAGGATGGAAATCATGTTGAGAAATATCCGAAAACAGGTTGAGATTTTCAGAGAAGAAAACATTCCATTATTCGCTGAATTGCAGCAAAAGGAACAACATTTTGCTACTATTGCTGGTGCCATGACCATTGAAGTTGATGGGAAAGAGGTGACCTTGCAACAAGCAGCTAATTATCTTAAGAATAACAATCGCCAAAAGCGGGAAGCTATTTATAAAAAAATTGTTGCACGTCGACTAGCTGATCGTGAAGCTCTGGATCATCTTTTTGATGAGCTCATTTCATTGCGACATCAAATTGCTTTAAATGCCGGTTTTAATAACTTCAGAGATTTTATGTTTGCGGCTCTTGGCCGGTTTGATTATACCCCTGAAGATTGCTTTAACTTTCACAAAGCGATTGCCGATGAAATTGTGCCTCTTACCAATCAAATCATGGAGCACAGAAAAAAAACATTGGGCTACGACGAACTTAAACCTTGGGATATAGATGTAGATGTAAGTGGAAATCCTGCCTTGAAGCCGTTCAACGGGAGTGATGATATGATTGATAAAACTATTAAGTGTTTTTCTGATATTCATCCTTTTTTGGGAAATTGCATAGAAACATTACGTAATTTAAAACATATTGATCTGGAATCGAGAATAGGGAAAGCACCTGGTGGATTTAATTATCCGTTGTATGAAACCGGTGTACCTTTTATTTTTATGAATTCTACCAATTCCTTACGTGACCTGGTTACTATTGTTCATGAGGGTGGCCATGCTGTTCATTCGATACTTACAAAAGATCTTGATTATGTTGAATTCAGAAGTACTCCTTCGGAAGTAGCTGAATTAGCATCTATGAGTATGGAATTGCTATCCATGGAGCATTGGGATTTTTTCTTCAATAACCCTGAGGAGTTAAAATCTGCCAAGATTCAACATATTGAAAAAATGATTGAATCTATTCCGTGGATTGCAGCTATTGATAAATTTCAACATTGGATCTACACCAATCCTAAACATACAGCCGCCGATCGAAAAAAAGCCTGGCATGAAATAAACACTGAGTTTTCAGGAAATGTGGTCAATTGGGAGGGTCAGGAAGAAGCATTTGATTTTACCTGGCAAAAACAATTGCATTTGTATCAGGTTCCATTTTACTACATTGAATATGGAATGGCTCAATTGGGAGCAATTGCAATTTGGAGAAATTATCAGTCCAATCAGAAAGAAACTCTTGAAGCTTACTTCAATGCATTAAAACTTGGATATACCGCACCCATTGGCGCCATTTACAAAGCAGCAGGCATCAGTTTTGACTTTTCTTTACCCTACATCAAAGAACTTTCCGGATTTCTAAAAAAGAACTCCTAAAACTAGGCTGAAACGTAACATTTACCTGCTTATTTCGATTAATCCTGTAGGATAAGTGCGTCATTTTTTATGGTTGAAGGAAACTCTAAAAACAAAGCATTAAGTTCTGATTATCAACAATTTAATTAAATACAAATTATTTTTCTTCTCATTTTTTATTGAGATGGAATGTAATTGCCAGTTATGGAACCATTACGGGTCAGTCCCAACCGGTCAATTTTAGCTGATTATGAAGAGAACTATTACCGTGTAATATTCTCCTTGTTTGGCCTTGCCTACTTGTTTTCCTTCTATTACAAAGGACCCGATACAAGTCCGTTACTTGAATTCATTGTTCCCAGAAACATCTTTGCTATTCTTCCATTTCTGCTGATTGGGCTCTCGTACCAGATTAAATTCATTAAAAAACATATCAAAGATATAGGAAGTGGATTTTTTTTACTGAGTACGCTTCATCTGGTAGGGTTCTTTTCTATCAACAACTTTAATACACATTATGAAATAGGAATTATCACGTTGGTACTGTTTTCAAATCTGCATTTGAATAAAGTGCTCTATATTGTTTTATACAATGTAATAGTACTAACGGCCTTGGAGTATGTATTTATAACCGCTTCTGTAACCGCCAACATTCAACCGGTTTTATTCTTTCTTTTTTTACTTTCAGTCATGCTTATATGCATTTTTTACCAATTGTACCGAATTCGGTTCAACAATCAGGTAAATGAAAGAGATCAGCTATTTTCAGGGATTATTGCAGGCAACCCTGATGCATGGATGATATTTGAAGGTCCCGGCCTGGTTGCAAGAGATGCGAGTACAAAAGGAATGAAAATGTTTGGAATAAACGGGTATGCGGAACTGGAACAAATCTCATTACGGACGATCATAGCTGCCGACAGTATTAGCGCATCGGATGAAATTATAAGGAACATCCTATCTAAAACAACTTATGAAATCAAGACTCAATGCAGGACCCAGGAGGGACAACTTTTCTGGGCGGATGTTTCAGCATTCAGAATACCGGGAACAAACGGATACATTCAGTGCAGATTTCTTGACATTTCAGAAAATCGTGTAGCCAGAGACAGTGCAACAGAAAATGCAATCAGGTACAGAAGCTATTTAGAAAATATTGAAGAAGGGATAATTGTAAGTGATTTAAGTGGAGAAATAAAACTTGCCAACAAAGCAGTGATCGAATTTCTCCAAGGAAATGCGCCAACTTCCTTTTCAGGAAAACATCTTGAAGAAATTACCGGTTCTGAACTAAGCAAACGAATACTATCGGCTGCAAATTCTGAGAATCAAAATGATTCCTATCTTAATATCACAATAGAATCACCAAATTCAGATCATGAAAAACTTTACATTCAAATAAAAAGAACCACAGACCTAATCATGCAAAGTGCTGAAATTTTTATCAGAATAACCAGCCAAGCAGCACCAAAACTTATTGAACCTCTCATTCCTTCACCACCTGAAAAAATTTACATCACTGAACCAAAACAAGAAACATTAATCATGAATACAGGGGTACCTGTAGTGATAACAGACGGTGATGGAATAATCAAGGAAACAAACAAAGCTTTTGAATTATTGACTGAATACAGTAGAAATGAGTTGTTATCATTGAAAGTCACAAACCTGATTCATCCAGAAGACTTGCATTATTTTACCAATCAGCTGGCAGAAATTATAACTTCAGGCAAAAGCAGAACAATTTGAATTCCGCCTTATCGACAAACGAGGAAAAATCAAATTTTCACAAGCAAACTATTCAGTTTATACCAATGCAAAACAAGAATTAAATGTTGTTTTTATAATTAACGATACAACTTCATTCAAAAAACAGCGCAAGAGTTAATGCTGGCAGGATCCAACGTTACTGCGGTAATTGAAAATACAGATGCTCCCATTTTTTCCGTTGACTTCAACAACCGAATCACCGTAATGAACACGGCTTTTTCAACAGAATGCAATAAAAGAAATGGAAAGATTCCTACTCTGGGAACAGACTATAGAGATCATATAAGTGAAGAAAATAAAATCAAATGGAATACGGTAATCCCAAAAGTCATGAGGGGTTCACTTATTCGACAGAATGAGGTCATTGGCTATAATGACGGAACCACTGAACATTTTGAAGTTTCCTACTACCCTATCAGTTCCAACTCCAATTCTATAATTGGAGTTTCGGTGCTTTCGCAGAAAGTTACAGAACGCATTAATTTTGAAAAAGAGTTAATCAAAGCAAAAGAGATTGCAGAAGCAGCTACTCACTCAAAGTCAGAATTCCTATCTACCATGAGTCATGAAATTCGCACACCCTTAAATGGACTTTTGGGAATGTCGGATTTATTAAATACCACTCTTCTCAATGAGCGCCAACAAGAATATGTTGATTCCATCCAATTAAGTGGAGAGGCTTTATTAGCTATTATTAATGATGTTTTGGATTTCTCCAGAATAGAATCGGAAAAACTGGAATTAGAAAACCAACCTTTCAAATTAAAAACAAGTATTGAAGAGACTTTTACGATTCTGCATTACAAGGCCCTCGAAAAAGAAAACACTTTAGCCTATTCAATTGATCCTTTGCTTTCGCCATATATAAAAGGTGACAAGGCCCGTTTACGACAAATACTTGTGAACCTTGTCGGAAATGCAGTAAAGTTCACCAGCAATGGCAAAATCGAAGTCAATGTATCTCTTGAGAAAGAAGTCAATGGCCTGGAAGAGATCAAATTTGCAGTCAAAGATACCGGTGTTGGAATGACAGCAACTCAAATTGACAAGCTATTTAAATCTTTTTCCCAGGCAGATGCATCTACTTTCAGAAAGTATGGAGGTACCGGATTGGGTTTGGCTATTAGTGCAAGATTGACAGAATTGATGAACGGAAAAATCTGGGTAGAGAGTGAGCCCGGGAAAGGGTCTGTATTTTATTTTACTATCAGAGCTGAACGATCGCCGGAGCCAGATGCCAAAGCCGAAGGAATCAAGAACAAATTAAAACCCGGATCGAAAATACTTCTGCTGAGTGATAATGAATTTTTGAAATCAAAAATTACTTCATATGTCTCAGATTGGAAGGCGGAGATAAATATAGTTGAATCTATCTCAGAAGTGCTATCCAACCTAAAAAGAAATCAGCATTCAATTTTAATTATCGATTTTAATTCTACCTCCCTTGATCTTGATGAATGCTTAAATCAATTGCACATTTTGTATGCAGAAAGAATTCCGATTCCAATACTTGGGTTCAATCAAAAAGCTGCTTCAGGTCATGTTGTTTCTGAAAAATCAAGCAAATTTATAGTTAAAATTATTCAAGAAATTCCATCCTCTCTCCTCTTCAATGAACTGATCGCAGATGTTATTTCCGGCAATGAGAAAAAAATTGCCTCATCTGAAATGGCTAAAATGATTCCATTGCACATTTTGATCGCTGAGGATAATATCATCAATCAAAAAATAGCACGAATTGCTTTACAACAATTGGGCTATGAGCCTGAAGTGGTGAACAATGGGGAAGAAGCGGTTCAAAAGGCATTCAGCAACAAATACGATTTAATCTTTATGGATGTTCAAATGCCGATTCTTGATGGACTGGAAGCGACTAAAAAAATTAAATCAAACAGAGAAAGCCCTTCATCACCAATAATAATAGCCATGACAGCATTTGCCATGGAAGGAGACAGGGAAAAATGCCTTCATGCAGGAATGAGTGATTACATTGCCAAGCCACTTAAAATAGAAGATTTCAGGTCAATGATATTCAAGTGGATTGGGAACCATCCAACAACTGATAATTCTAACTCAAAAAATCCAATAACATCCTCAGTGGATATCTTGATCGATATGAAATTATTTAACCGATTGGTGGAAATGGGAAATGATGATACCGAATTCATGAAACAGTTAATTACTTTATATGCAGAGCAGTCAAAAGACTCCATATCGATTATAGAAAATGCAGTATCTAAAAATGATTTTGAAGGAATTGGTCAGGCTGCGCACAAATTAAAAGGTTCCTCCTTAAACCTTGGGGCAAAACAAGTAGCGGAAATTTGCAAACAAATGGAAATTGCTGCATCAGAAAAAATCCCAACTGAAAACGAAAAAATGGTCGCGGATTTAAAAACAATCTATCAACTGACCATTGATCAGTTAAAGGCGCTTACGGGTCTCACATAATATTTACTTCGGGCTCAATCAAAACGTCAAACTTATCTTTCACGGATGCCTGAATGCTCATTGCCAAATCCCATATTTCAGTTCCACTGGCGTTACCATAATTGATTAAAACAAGCGCCTGATCTTTGTGTGAACCTGTATTCCCGACTCTTTTCCCTTTCCATCCACACTGTTCAATCAGCCAACCTGCAGCTAATTTAAAATTGCCACTTGCCAATTCATACCCAACAATTCCCGGGAAAGAAATTTTCAAAGCATTAAAAACCGAATTACTAACTTCAGGATTTTTAAAAAAACTACCGGCATTTCCTATGACAGCTGGATTAGGCAGTTTACTTCGCCGTATATTACAAACTGCTTCACTGATACTTTTAATAGAAAGGCTGGTTACTCCCATTTTTTTTAATTCCTGATCAATGGCACCGTAAGTGGTATTAAAATCAGGAATTCTTTTTAACGCAAATGTCACTGAAGTAATTATTAACTTCCCTTTAAAAATTCTTTTGAAGATACTATCACGGTAGCCAAAATCACATTCCTCCTTATTGAACAATAACTTTTCACCGGACAAAATATCAACAGCTTCCAGCTGATGAAAAGAATCTTTTTGTTCAACGCCATAAGCACCTATATTTTGTATTGGCGATGCACCCACATTACCGGGAATAAGTGACAAGTTTTCAATGCCGGCATAACCTTTATCAATACACCATGTAACGAAACTATGCCAATTTATTCCTGCTCCTGCTTTTACCAACCAACCTGAAGCATCTTCCTCAATAACTTCAATTCCCTGAATTTCATTTTTCAGCACCAAACCATCGAAATTTCTAGTAAAAAGAATATTACTTCCACCACCCAGGACGAGTTTTGGTAACTGTTGGGTGCTAAAATCGGAAAGTAGGGTCGCTAACTCGGCAGTATTTGAAAAGGTAGCAAAATAAGATGCCAATACATCAATACCAAAAGTGTTGTATTGCTTTAACGATATGTTTTCTTTTAAATTCATTTCACTATTTTGGTGCAATTACAATTTTCCCACTTTGCAAAACACGATTCTCAGCAATTAGTCTATAAAAATAAATTCCGGGCGCTGTGCCGTGGTTAGTTAAAACAAAACCAGCCTGATTGGCATTGCGGGTAAAATTTTCAATTTCAACAGAATTAATTTTGCGGCCGGAAAGATCGAGTATTTCCAACTGCAGCATATCAGAATCATTCTGAAATAATCCTAAAATTTGCAAGACAGCTTTGTCTGAAAAGGTTAGGAAATAAGGAAACATTAATTGTTTCGAGACCCAAGTTAGCTACTGAATTCAAAAAAGAAACTGTAGTTGATTGGCAATACAAACAAGAATTAAAATCAGAAACACAGAGCTGATAAATTCCAGGAAGAATACTTGAGATAATACTATCCACACTACTACCTGAATTCCAGAAATAGGAATAGTCACGAACACCACCGGTAACTGTAGCTGTAATGGAGCCATCGCTACAGGAAATACAGGAGGCGTCGGTAACTGCAAATGAAATAAAAATGGAATCAGGCTCTATCAATTCAATACTATTCTGTTTAGTACAGCCTGAAGCATCAGTAACCGTTACCGTATACATTCCAGAGCATAAATTAAATACTTGCGGAGAAGATATTCCTATAGACCATTCATAGGTATAACCGGGATTTCCACCCAATGCAACACAGCCCACAGAACCATCGCAATCGCCTGCACATGTAATAGCATCTGAATTCATCACAACAAAAACCGGATTTGGATCAATAACCAAAACAGAATCAAAATAAATACAGCCGGCACTAGTTGTGATTTCAACTAAAGTATAATCCGGACATAAACCAAAGGCAGCGGCACCATATTGAATCGGCGAAGTAAACCATTTGTATATATAACCTCCGGGTGCTGAGGGAAAAATAACAGCACTTGCATCACAAACACCGGTACAACTGTTTACCATAGAGGTAAAAGAAAATGTTAAGGTATCCGGACCGATCACAACGGCCGTGTCAATTTTTGAACAACCCAAAGAGTCAACAATGGTAACTAAATAAACTCCTTCACACAACTGAAACAAAGAATCAGTTAACTGTACTGGATTGGTGTTCCATGTAAATGAAAAGGGGCCATTGCCAACGGCTGAAACTGAAACAGCACCATCACATGCGGATAAGCAAGTGACTGGTTGAGTTAAAATATTGGAAAGAATCGGTTGCTCAATCAGTATTTCAATAGAATCAGAGAGTATACAGCCGGAAGAGTCAACCATAAGAATGGAATAGCTACCTCCACACAAACCTGATATCACCGTAGTGTTTTGAACCGGAATAGTATTCCAATTAATTTGCCATGATCCTGAAGGTAAAATCACTTCTGCTTCACCATTACACAAATTATTGCAGGATGCATTAACAGTATTAAATAACACCTCTCTAGCAACTACTTCAACAGATCCTGTGCTGGCGCATCCCAAAGAATCGGTCACGGTTACTTCATATATTCCCGGACAGATAGAGTCAATAAAAGAACTAGTTGCTCCATTTTGCCACAAGTAAGTAAAAGGTGCCGGTCCTGATGATTGAACGGAAGCGGAACCGGAACAAAAATTAACACACTCCGAACTTGTAGTAGTAAAAGAAAGCAAGGTAGGTTCTGGATTTAATACTTCAACAGAGTCAATAAATACACAGCCAATAGTTAATTCTGTAACCTGAACCATGTACATGGAAGCACACAGTCCGGTAGCAACAGAGGAATCCTGAATGGGATTTGTATTCCATTGATAACTATAATTTCCAGGAAGAGAATGACCACCTCGGCAGTGCCATCGCAACTACCAAAACATGATGGTTCAATTAAAACAGAGGAAGTAAGAGGTGAAGGTATTAAACCAATTCTGACTGTATCTGAAACTACACACCCATTTGAATCGGTTACAAAGACTGAATAAAGACCTTGACAAAGTCCGGTTGCAGTTGCAGCACTTTGGATAGGACCTGTTTGCCACTGGTAAATAAAGGGACCGCTGCCGCTTGCCGTTACTGTTGCTGTGCCATCACAAAATGACACACAAGTTGCAGGAACTGTACTGAAAGAAAGCTGAAAGGGAGGATCATATAATACAGAAGCAGATCCTATTGCACTACAACCTTGAGGATCGGTTACAATAACAGTATAAGAGCCTGTACAAAGCCCTCCCAAAATAGGACTGGAAGAAACAAAACCCGGCCAACTAAAGGTGTATGGAATAGTATCAAATGGTATCACAGAAACAGAACCTGAACAAGCACCGGGGCAAGTAGTAGTTGTAGTAAGAAGGTCAAAAAGAATGGGAGGTGGTTCTGAAATTGTTACAGAATCCATGCTGATACAACCAGCTGAATCGGTAATTATAACAGAATAGGTGCCGGCACAGAGCCCGCTAACCATTGCGGATCCTGCACCAGGAATTTGAGGCCACTGGTAAAACAACGTTCCGCTTCCCTGAGCAAAAACCTGAATTTCACCCGAACAAATTGCATTACAAAGTGGATTCACCACAACAAAGGAATCAATACTACAATTAGTAAATAAATTAGCTTTTAATGGTGATGCATTGCCAGTGAGAAAACAGCATGGAGAAATACCCGATAGTAAAAAAAATAAAACAGGCTTTAATCGAAATAAAGCTTTTTGAATAATAAATTGCATTATAAAAAAATTTGCTTGAAATGGTAGTATTATTTAGCAAAAATAGTAAACCTACAGCTTCATTTTATTGACATTTCACAGGAGTTTCAAACAAAGAATGTTGAATACTTAATAGTTGTATTTACCTTTCCAGTTGCGTTGCAGCCAAGATTGAGCCGCTTTTTCACGTTCATTGACACCGGGGCTATAAAATCGGGTATTAGAAATGGAATCGGGAAGATACTCCTGGATGGCAAAATTGCCTGAAAAATCATGTGCATATTTATAACCCACTCCATAATTCAAATCCTTCATCAACTTAGTAGGAGCATTTCTGAGGTGAATAGGAACTGCAAGATCACCGGTTTCACGGACTGTAGACTTTGCTGATTTGATAGCTAAAAGAACAGAATTACTTTTATCAGAAGTAGCGAGATAAATTGCAGTTTGAGCAAGAATCAAATCGCTTTCAGGATAACCTATCACATCAACAGCCTGAAAGCAGCTATTGGCCAATACCAGTGCCGTTGGATTAGCAATTCCTATATCCTCAGAAGCCAAAATCAGCATTCGGCGAGCAATAAATTTAGGCTCCTCCCCTCCTTCTATCATTCTGGCCAGCCAATAAACAGCTCCATTAGGGTCGCTTCCCCGAATCGATTTAATAAAGGCAGAAATAATGTCATAGTGTTGCTCTCCTGTTTTATCATAGAAAGCAGTTTTTTGTGACGCTATCTCTGTAACTAAATCGTTAGTAAATACAACATTATTTGTTTTTGATGCATTCACAACGAGCTCAAATAAATTCAGAAGTTTTCTGGCATCTCCACCGGAGAGCAACAGCAACTTTTCTATTTCCTTAAGTTCAATGTTCTTATTTTTTAAGTTCAGATCTGTGTGGATGGCTCTATTTAAAATCTCCAACAAATCTTCTTTTCCCAACTCTTCTAAAATGTAAACCTGAGATCGTGAAAGCAGAGGCTGAATAATTTCAAAAGAGGGATTTTCTGTGGTGGCACCAATCAAACGAATGATTCCGCTCTCGACAGCAGCCAATAATGAATCCTGTTGCGACTTAGAAAAACGATGAATTTCATCGAGAAACAAAATTGCTTGACCCTGTTCTTTAGCTTTAGCAATTACTTCCCGCACTTCTTTCACTCCTGAATTTACGGCACTAAGGGCATAAAATGGAAGTTTAAAATGGTTGGCCAGAATCCGGGCAATGGTAGTTTTGCCAACTCCGGGTGGTCCCCATAAAATTATCGACGGCAATACACCACCACCAATAATTTTTCTCAGAATTTTACCTTCTCCAACAAGGTGTTTCTGACCTGCTACTGCATCAAGAGTTACAGGCCTTATACGCTCGGCAAGGGGAATTGATGTTTGCATAAAAAAAAGAAAAATTACTACTTCAATAAACCAATTACTGATATTTCAACTCGATTATTGACCTGATGATCTTCCTCAAGACAAAGCACACCATCGCGACAATAATTAAGTAGTTTGCCTTCACCATAGCCTATTGAAATCAATCGAGGCGGATTTATTCCTTTATTAATAAGATACATGGCAATTTCATCGGATCTTTTTCTGGAAATATTCATATTATCCACAAATGAACCTCGTGAATCAGTATGTGATGCTATTTCAATTTGAATAGCAGGATTAAGTTCGAGAATAGTAAAAAGTGAATCGAGAGCCTGTTCTGTTTTTACAGAAATCTTAGTATCCTTTTTATTGAACAGAATCGATTTCCAAACTATTGCTTTATTGAGTTCAATTTTATCCAGTGAAATAGAATTTTCAATAGTTTCGGACTTTCTTTTTCCAACAGTTGAAAAACTGATTAGCTTAGCATAATAGCCTGCACTTTTAACAATCAACTTATAGTCGGTATTTGTTGCAAGGTTCATATTAGCTTCACCATTAACACCAGCAACATTTATTTTATTTCCACCAGAGGCAGTGAATGATTCCAGACTAAAAGATTTAATTGGTTTAGATGTTTTTTTATCAGTAACTAAAAGTTGGAATAAATAAATCGGAGGATTCTTTTTGAATCCAAATATTTTGTCACTATTTTTTATCCTATTTGAAGTAAAATAACCGCCGGCGTTTACAGAATCAATAATAAAACCAAAATCATCTTTAGAAGAATTGATAGGGTGTTGCAGATTTTCAGCTTTAGACCATTTCAGACCATCCCAGAAGGAAGAAAAAATATCCAGACCGCCCAGTCCTATATGGCCATCGGAAGCAAAATACAAAACAGAATCCGCTGCAACAAACGGAAACATCTCATTACCTTCTGAATTTATTGAGGTGCCCAGGTTTTCGGGTTCAGACCATTTGCCATTCGCCATGGAAACTTTATAAATGTCCGTTCCTCCATAACCCCACGGCTTATCTGAAACAAAATACATGGTCCTGCCGTCAGGACTTAAAGCCGGGTGGCCTACAGAGTATTCATTACTATTAAAAGGCATTTGTGTTTCCAATTTCCACTGATTGCCATAAAGTTTACCATAATACAATTTCAACAGACTTATATCTTTGTTGTTCTTCTCTACAACGTCTCCGGAATAATCATTGCGAGTAAAATAGATGGTAGTATTATCCTTTGAGAAAACTGCAGGTCCTTCATCATACAAACCATTGATGTCGCCTTTCAATAATTCCGGTTCCAGCCAATTATCTATATCAATTCGACGGGTGTAAAAAAGATCCAGGTACTCTTTGCCAGTCCATTCACTCCGATCTTTATTTTTGCCCGGTGCTGTACGATCCGACAAGAAAACCAAACCCTGTTTATAAAAAGCAGGACTAAAATTTGATTCTAAATCTCTATTTATTTTAAGCAATGAAATTTCATAGGTTAGCGTATCAACAAAAAACAAATGAGTGGAATCGCAAGCCTGAATCATCCGCTTCACCTTTTTGTCAGAAGCATTAAATTTGAGATATTCCAAATACCAAATTTTGGCTTCAAGGTACTTACCGTTTTCCATTAAAACTTCTGCCAGATCAAGTTTGTCTTGCAAAGTAACTTGTGGTGATTTAACAATTCGCTTGTACCAGATTTCAGCTTTTAGAGAGTTTCCTGTTTTACGATAAGACTCAGCAAGATGAGTTGCAGCAAGAGGAACGTAATCCTTTCTTAATACTTTCTCATACTTAGGAATTGCTTTAGAATATGCGTATTGATCGAAATAATTTTCAGCAATACGAAGATTTAGCGACTTGCAAGATACCATTGCAATTGCTGAAAATAAAAAAGATAAAGCGTGCACTTATTCCGGAAATACATCAGTTACAATAAACTCGTTTAAAAATATCTAGGAGTTTTCATTTTTAAAACATTAAACCCGAAATCATAACCTATTATAATTTCATGGGAACCGGAAGAATACCTTCTTATTTCCGAGAGTGTCATATCATAAGAATAACCAATTCTAAGTTTTTTATCCACCTGATATTCCAACAACAAAATAACTGCATCGCTGGAGCGATAGGAAGCCCCTATCCAGATAATATCGCTAATAAGTACATTTAAATTGACATCATATTGAAGTGGAGCGTTAGCAGAATATTTCAACATTACAGATGGTCTGAATTTAAGTTCACCGGGAGTAGGAATTATTCCACCGGTGGAGAAATAATAATGACGGGTCACTTTATGCACTTTATCAATTTTAATATGAAAACTCTGATCAGAATCATAACTTAAAATTTGAGGAGCAGAAAGTCCGGCATAAAATTTTCTTGAATAATAATAGGCTCCAACACCAAAATTTGGAAGAATATTACTGAGGGAATTTGTTTCATAAACCGGATCGTCGGGATCCCAAACTGTTAAATCTGAAAATTTTGATTTGAAATAAGAAAATCCCCCACTTACTCCAAGAGACAATTTCCCAACGCTCATAGGCAAATGATACGCGTAACTGGCATAGAAATCGGTTTCACTGGTAATACCAATTTTATCATTGGAAATAACCGCACCAAGGCCCACTTTTTTATTGTTTAATGGGGCATGTAGACTGGCAATTTGAGTGGAAGGAGATCCTTCCAGACCGGTCCATTGTTTTCTTGCAATTAACGTTGTACTTATAAATTCTTTACTTCCTGCATAAGCAGGATTAATATATAAACCATTAAACATATAATGACTAAACAGCGGATTTTGCTGTGCTAAAGCAATTCCGGGCATAGACAAGAGTAATAAAACAGTGAAAATTCGTTTCATGGCTTTCACATTTATCTTCTTAAATCCACATAATTATTCAGAATAACACCAATGCTTTGAACTTTAAATATTACAAAGTAGGTACCATCAGGCAACTGTTCACCACTATCATTCAAACCTTTCCAATCATTTTTATAACCTGATTTTTCGAATACTTTATTACCCCAACGATTGTAAATCACGAGTGTATTTTCAGGATAATCATCTATTCCTTTGATAAAGAAAACATCATTTTTTCCATCCTCATTAGGAGTAAATCCGGTTGGCATCTCCAATGTTTCAAAACAATCAGAAGGATCTTTCACGAACACAAGAACTTTAGCACTGTCGATACATGTTCCATTCACAACAGTCCATTTAAATATATTAGAACCGGGGTTCAATCCAGTTACAAAAGTGGAAGATTGGGTAGAATCCGCAATCTCACCTGAGCTGGTAACAACCTCCCAATAACCAAAACCAAATTGCGGTTCAGTGGCTGTTAAAAGCACTGAATTGGTACATATTTCTCTATTGATACCGGCTATTGCTTCTATTTGAGTGTTGTACGAAATTACAACTTGAGAAAATGCAGAACAAATGCCATCGGTGACCACCCATTGGAAAACATTCACACCTTCAGCCAGATTACTCACAATTGTATTCGCCTGAGTAGAATCAGCAAACACTCCAAATCCACTTACCACCAACCAGTACCCGGTACCAAATGTTGGAAGAGTTGCAGATAAGGTATCAAAATTTATTCCGCAGATGACATTATTAGGACCGGCATTGGCAATCAAGAGCGGTGGCTGCGTAAGTGTATAACTTCTTACAGCTGAACAGCCATTCAAATCAGTGATGGTAATAGTGTAAATTCCGGCTGCTAACCCTCCGATACTATCAGAAGTTGCCAGATTGGACCATTGATAGGTTAAAGGAGCTGTTCCACCCAAGGCATTTACATTTATGCTTCCATCATTACTTCCGGCACAGGTTAAGTTATAAATTGTATTCCGGACAGGAACAACTGCACTAACGGTTATGGGGGGTGGGTTAATAATTAAAATTGAACGAATAGCAATACATCCCAAATTATCTGTAATTGTTAGTGTATAGGTGACATTCCCAACAAGGTTGGTGAGTTGATTCCCTGTTTGCGAAGTATTGGACCAGGAATAATTATAAGGCTGTGCTCCGCCGGTTACAGAAACAGTTATAAACCCATCTGCCAAACCGTTACAAGAGACGTGGCCGGAATCAACAACAGTAATAACAGGTGCTGAAATATTACTGACTGAAGGATTAAATATTTTCTGGCAGCTGTTCTGATCCGTAACAGTTAGTGTAAATACTCCAGCAGCTAAATTTGAGATAAATGTAGCTGTAGCGCCAGTATTCCACAAATAATTGTAGCCTGGAACTCCTCCTGAAATTACTACAGAAATGGAACCATTAGAAGTATTGCAATTTGCATTCAAAATAGTAAATGCAGCAGCAATAGGATCAGGCTCATCTACCTGGTTAGTGGAAGAAGCAGTACATCCATTAACATCTGTTAATGTTATCGTGTAAATTCCAGCAGGTATGCTTGTTATATCCTGAGTGGTAGCACCATTAGACCACAGAAAACTATATGGAAAAGTTCCGCTTGATGGTGTAATAAAAACAGCACCTGTAGACGCTCCGGCACAAACAACATCAATAACCGTATCAACAGTAATCAAAGGAAAGCCTACATCAATAACTGAATACTGTGAGGTAACTGTACATTGTTTAAAATCAGTGACTGTTACGGTATAAGTACCTGAAAACAGATTTGCAACCGTTTGCGTGGTTGCACCAGTACTCCATAGATATGAAAACGGAGCATTTCCACCAAAAGGATAGGCAGTTATAGTCCCGCTGGAAGTGCCACAAATGGCATTGACCACCACTGCTGAATCGGCCAGCACTGCTGGTTGTGAAACCTGATAGGAGGCAGTTTGCTGACAATTACTTTGATCGGTAACGGTAACCGTATATGCTCCAGCTATCAATCCTGTATTATCCTGGATAAAAATCGAATTTGACCATGTGTAAATATAAGGGCCGGCTCCTGAAGAAACTGATATATAAATAGCTCCATTACTACCGCCGTTACAAGCAACGTTCTTAATACTGTCCAATGTGATAATCGGTCCCCCAATATCGTTAACAGGAATATTATCAATTAAAGTACATCCATTTAAATCGGTAACTGTAACAGTATAGTTTCCTGATGCAAGTCCAAAAATAGTTTGTGCAGTTGAACTGGTGCTCCAGAGATATGTGTAGGGTAAAGTGCCTCCAATCGGAAACACGGTTGCTGTTCCATTTGACTGACCACAAGTTGAATTTAAAACAAATGTACTGTCGCTAAGTGGCAAAGGCTCAGTGATCAGGAAAGATTTAGTAACAATACAATTACTATTATCGGTAACAGTTACAGTATAATTACCCGGAGCCAGTCCTTGAACATCTTGTGTACTTGCTGAATTCGACCAAAGATAATTATAGGGAGATGCTCCTAAAGTAACAGAAATATAAATAGCACCATCATCTAATCCATTGCAACTAACATTACTGATACTATCAGTGGTAATTACATGCAAAGGAACCTGAGGAACAACTGCGGTTTGAACATGAGTACAAAGATTGGCATCCGTAACCGTTACTGTGTAAGAGCCTGCAGTAACGTTAATAACAGTTTGACTTGTTTGACCGTTTGACCACAAGTAGGTATATGGAGCCACTCCGTTATATGGGAATATTTTTGCAGAACCATTTGGCAAACCGCAATTAGCAGCATTTACGTTTAGTGAATCAAGAATTGCAACAGGTTCAAGTACATTATAGAAAGTAGTATCTCTGCAAAGCAACTGATCTGTAACGATTAATGAATAAGCACCGGCACTTAGATTTATATTATCCTGAATAAATGCTCCATTCGACCACAGGTAAGTGTATGGAAATACACCACCGGAAACAGTAATGAAAATCCCACCAGTATTACCGCCATTACACTTGACATTTGTTACAGAATCAGTAACCACTATTAGAGCACTTGAAGCTACCACTGAAACTATTTGAGATTTTGTACAACCCACAAAATCAGTAATGGTTACGGTAAATGTTCCGGCAAGCAAACCTGAAATTGACTGGGTTAAAGCACCGTTATTCCAGAGATACGTGTAAGGAGCAGTACCACCAAAAGGGAATACTGTTACAGCACCATTTGCAGAGCCACATGCTGCATTGATTACATTTACTGAATCATTTAAAACTGCAGGTTGCGTTATGATTCCACTAATTGAGGAATTACAATTGTTGCCATCTGTAACAGTTAAAGTATAAGTTCCAGCTATAACACCAATAAGATCCTGAGTTGAAGCGCTATTTGACCATTGATATATCAAAGGTGATACACCACCGGAAACAGCAACATAAATAGCACCGGTTGCTGTGCCAAAACATTTTACATTGACAATAGAATCAATTGCAAGGGATGGTCCTCCAATACTGTTAACAACAGCAACAGATTGTTTTGTGCAACCCAGGGAATCCGTAATTGTTACTGTATAACTTCCGGAATTTAAATTTAAAATTGTGGCAGTAGTGGCACCGGTACTCCATACAAACTGAAAAGGAGAAGTTCCTCCGTATGGAAAGACCGTTGCACTGCCTGTAGCAGCACCACAAGTAGCATTACTTACTTGAATAGAATCATTTAATACTGCAGGTTGAGTGATGGTAGCAGAAGTAGTAAATGTACAATTATTGAAATCTGTTACTGTAACTGTATAAGTGCCTAAAACAACATTGATAAGATCCTGAGAGGTTACTCCGTTAGACCATAAATAAGAATAAGGTAAAGTACCATTGGTAACGGTAATAAAAACAGCACCTGTGGCACCACCATTACACCTTACATTTCTAACAGAATCCACTACAGCCACGGGTCCTGAACTAGTTCCAACATTTGAACTTTGAACTTTAGTACAAAGATTTGCATCAGTAACTGTAACGGTATACGATCCAGCACTCAGGTTGGATATGGATTGAGTAGTAAAACCATTACTCCATAGATAAGTGTAAGGAATAATCCCTCCTGTTGGGTTCGCCGTAATTGATCCATTCGCCTGTCCACAGGAAGTGTTCGTAATTGAATTTCCAACAACTATCAATGCAGGTTGCGACACAATAGTATCTGCAACAACCGAACA
The DNA here is from genome assembly GCA_016722525.1 of Bacteroidota bacterium. Classification (GTDB taxonomy): domain Bacteria; phylum Bacteroidota; class Bacteroidia; order AKYH767-A; family OLB10; genus JADKJB01. The sequence goes on along the minus strand of JADKJB010000031.1, from coordinate 4,536 downwards.
AAGGTTAGCATCGGTTATAGTAACAGTATAATTTCCAGCGGCAATATTTGTAATATCCTGAGTTATTGCACTGTTAGACCAAGAATAGGTATAGGGCAGCTGGCCACCGGTTACACTAATAAATATACCACCAGTAAGTTCGCCATTACATTTTACGTTTTTTACTGAATCAATAACTGCCAAAGGAGCGCCGGCAGCTATAACGGTTGCAACTCTTTGTCGTGTACACAAGTTTGCATCAGTTATTGTAACGGTATATGAACCTACAGCAAGACTCGAAATAGTTGGTGTTGTAAGGCCAGTGTTCCACAACAATGAAAATGGTGGGGTGCCACCAAAAGGAAAAATAGTTGCAGCACCATTAGCTATTCCACAACTTGCATTTATAACCTGAACAGAGTCGTTGAGAGCTGTTAATGGCTGAGTGATAATAGAACTTGTTGTTGAAGTACAAAGACCGGCATCAGTAACGGTTACAGTATATGTACCGGAGGCAACATTAATAATATCTTGAGTAAGAGCTCCATTTGACCATAAATAACTAATCGGATTAGTACCGCCGGAAACTGAAATATAAATTTTTCCGGTGAGCCCACCAAAACATTTGACATTAATAACACTGTCAATTGCAATTTGTGGACCTGCTGTATTTGTAATTGTCGAAGTGCGCTGACGAGTACACAGATTGGCATCAGTAATTGTTACCGTATAAGACCCGGGAGCTAAGGATGAAACGGTTTGTGTAGTTTGAGAATTGTTCCATAAATATGTATAAGGAAGAGTACCTCCAAATGGAAAAACAGTCAAAGCACCATTCAATAAACCACAAGATGCATTAGTGACTTGAATAGAATCATTCAGTAATAAAGGTTGCGATATAGTGGTGTCAAAAATAACCTGGCAATTATTAAAACTGCAACAGTAACCGTATAAGGCCCAGCAATTACATTATTCAGGTCTTGAGTTAAAGCTCCATTCGGACCATCAATAGGAACAGGGTTGCACGCCTCCTGATACGCTGATAAATATACCTCCTGTGGCACCGTTGAAACATCTAACATCTCTTAAAGAGTCTAAAGCAATTACCGGCGCTCCAAGATTACTCACATTTGCCACACGGATTCTAGTGCATAAATTAGCATCAGTAATAGTTACAGAATAAACCCCTGAAGGCAACGCACTAATTGTTTGAGTTGTTTGAGAATTATTCCAAAGATATGTATAAGGAGAAGTTCCTGAATAAGGAAACACAGTAACACTGCCATTTGAAGCACCACAACTTGAATTAATTATCTGAACCGAATCATTTAAGGCTGCTAAAGGCTGGGTAACAATTCCACTTACGGTGGAAGTACAAAGGTTAGCATCTGTAACGGTGACAGTATAAGTGTTAGCAACAACATTGGTAATATCCTGTGAAGTTGCACTATTAGACCAGGAGTAGTTATAAGGAAGTAATCCACCGTTTACAGAAATAAACACGCCGCCTGTTGCCCCGCCAAAGCAACGCACACTTCTCACCGAATCAAGTGCTGCAACAGGTCCTGTGGTATTAGTAATTGTGGCAGTCCGTTGACGGGTACACAAATTGGCATCAGTAATAGTTACCGTATAAGAGCCGGGAGCCAATGTTGAAATTGTTTGAGTGGTTTGCGAATTACTCCAGAGATACGTATAAGGAGAGGTTCCATTATAAGGGAAAACAATACCGTTAATGGTGGGTAAAAGTCCACTTGGTTAAAACACGTGCAACTACATTTGATTCTGTAAGCGCTCGAACTGAATCATTTAATGCTTGCACTAATCAGCGCCTTGGGTAACAACACATTTCCACGGTTATGGTAAATTGCTATAAGAACGGGAGAGGGAAAAAGGAATGCACAACAATTAGGTATGCGGTAACGGTGCCGTTTTAAACAGGAAATTAGTGCAATAACTGTAAGGCGGCTAGGTTGGTTAGCAACCACAAGTACAAATTTGTAATGACGGTATGGGGCCTGTGAAGTTGCAAGCTTATTAGACCAGGAATAGGTATAAGGAAGCAATCCTCCGGTTACAGAAATAAATACACCGCCTGTTGTGAAATTGTTTGAGTGGTTTGCTCCTCCAAAGCACTGCTTAAAACCACAAGTTGGATTGGTCACGCACTGAATCGAGCGCTGCAATGGGCCCGGAAATATTGACCACTGATGCAATTCGCTGACGGGGGGGTACAGTAAATTCGCATCAGCAATTGTTACCGGTATAAGAACCGGGTGCCAGGTTTGAAATAGTTTGGGTGGTTTGTGCATTGCTCCAGAGATAGGTATAAGGAGCGGTTCCACTATAAGGAAAAACAATGATAGAGCCGTTGTTTAAACCACAGGGAGAATTAGTGACCCGGACCGAATCATTTAAGGCAGCTGCAGGCTGACCCACAACTCTGTAACCACAGCAGCACAAACTTTGCATCCGTGACAGTTACCGTATAATTACCAACTATCAGATTAGTAATATCTTGTGAAACTGCAGTATTTGACCATAAATAAGTAAGAGGAATGGTACCTCCTGAAACAGAAATAAACACCCCACCGGTAGCCCCTCCAAAGCAACGCACATTTCGAACCGAATCGAGCACGGCCACAGGACCCGCGATATTAACAACTGAAACAGTCCGCTGACGGGTACATAAATTAGCATCTGTAATTGTCACCGTATAACTACCCGGGGTCAGGTTAGAAATAGTTTGAGTGGTAAGAGAATTATTCCATAAGTACGTATATGGAGATGTTCCATTGTAAGGAAAACTAATAATTGATCCATTGTTCAATCCACATCGAGCATTAGTCACCCTGACAGAATCATTTAAAGCAGCTAAGGGCTGCGTAACAATTCCATCAACAGTTGCGGTACAAAAATTTGCATCGGTAACGGTCACTGTATAAGTGCCAATTATGAGGCCGGTGATATCTTGTGAGGTAGCAGTATTTGACCATAAATATCCATAAGGACCGGCACCACCTGAAACTGAAATAAACACGCCACCGGTGGCTCCTCCAAAACATTTTACACTGCGAATTGAATCAACAACGACAACAGGACCGGAATTTGTTGAAACCAAAACCGAACTTTGACGAGTACATAAGTTGGCATCAGTAATTGTAACTGTATACGTACCAGCAGCAAGGTTTGAAATGGTTTGCGTAGTTTGTGAAGTACTCCAGAGATAAGTATAAGGTGCAGTTCCCTGGTAAGGAAACACGGTCACCGAACCGGTACTAATATTGCAATTTGTGTTTGTAATCTGTACTGAATCATTTAAAAGAGTCAGTTGAGAAATCGGTACATTTGTTGAAGCTGTGCATAAATCTGCATCAGTAACAGTGACCGTATAAGTGCCAGCAACTAATCCTGTAACATCTTCAGTAGTTGCTGTATTTGACCATAAGTAAGTAAAAGGGTCATTGCCATCAGTAACAGAAATATAAGCAGCACCAGTATTGGTACCATTACAAACTATATTTGTAACAGAGTCCACCACTACCTGTGGGGGTACTCGAGAAATAACAATGGCTGTATCAACGAGTACGCAATTATTTTGATCAGTAACTGTTAAAGTATAGTTGCCTGCATCCAGGTTACTAATTGATGAAATAGTAATTCCATTAGACCATAAATAGGTATAGCCGGGAGACCCTCCACCTGCAAATGCAATTACAGAACCATTGTTGTTGTTGCAGGTTTCAGGAATAATTGAGAAGTCAATAGTAACTGAATCTGCTTCAGGAACAACAATTGTTTGGATTGCATTACAATTAATAACATCGGTAATTGTGACTGTGTAGGTACCTAGCTGAAGTCCTGTTAGGTCCTGTGTGAGAGCACCGTTTGACCATAACAAGTAACAGGTGAAATTGCCGCAAACACATCAATATAAATAGCACCATCTAAAAGTCCGGGACAACTGGTACCAAAATTGAATCGACAATTATTGCACATGGACCAAGAGCATTAAATATAACTGCAACATCTGTGGCTGTACATAAATTAGCATCAGTCACTGTAATGGTGTAAGATCCAGGAAGTAGATTAAAATTCAAATCAGAAGTTTCCCATTTGACCATTGGTAGGTAGTAGGGAGGAGTTCCTCCTGTTGGAGAAACAGATGCAAAACCATCAGGTGCTGCATTCGCATCCACTAAGTTACTAATCCCAGTTCAATGGAATCGGGTTGACTGACGAGTGTATCAAAACTCCAAGGCAACCATTGTCATCAGTTATAGTTACAGAATAATTTCCGGCAATCAGCCCTGAAACATCTTCAGTTAAGCTTCCATTCGACCACAAAACCGATATCCACCTACTCCGCCAAATACATCAACATGATAGCACCATCAGACAAACTATAAATAAGATACACTATCCACAGAAGCTAATGAAACCGAAATTAAGTCAGGTTCCACAATCTTAACAACATCAATAGTTGTATCTAAATCGGCATCTATAACAGTCACAGTATATGTGCCACCGGCAATACCGGTCAGATCTTCAGTTGTT
>JADKJB010000030.1 GCA_016722525.1 Bacteroidota bacterium | reverse complement strand
AGTCTTTATCAACTTCAACTCGAGAATTTCGTTCTTTAAGTAACTCTATTTCTTTTCTAAATTTAATTTTTCTTTCCATACCTGGCGGGCAATGAGGGAATCGAACCCCCGACCGCGGTTTGGAGACCGAAGTTATGCCATAACTAATCGCCCTTTCAAACTAAAGGCTCACTTGAGCCCTTTTAAGTATAACAAATCTATAGAGAAAATCTACTTCTTCATTTCTTTGTGCTTAGTCTTCTTCTTGCACCATTTGCAGAACTTGTTAAGCTCGATTTTCTTAGTAACGAGTTTTCTTGTTCTTACTTGACCAGTAATTTATTCGCTTACAGTTTCCGCAAGCAAGTTTGATTAATCTATCTTGTGACATCGCTCTAGAATACTATAAATAAGGGTAAAATGCAACCTAATACCCTCCATTACGTATTATTAGCTCTAGGAGCTCTCTGGGGTAGATTTTAGGATTCTCAGCAAGCGCCTGGTGGTACAGCACTGTAGAAGGTGTAAGCCCTGGAAGAGTATTAACCTCAATAACAGATAAATCTCCAGTCTTAACATTCATAAATGCATCTACTCTTGCATAGCCTTCGAGGTTAAATTCCTGAGCTAATTTTTCAATCAACTTCTTTGCATTATTTAGTGCTCCAACAGACTCAATCTCTTTCAGTGGTGGAGTTATGTTTATCCCTGTTCCCTCCTTAGACTTCTCTTCAAGAGACCGCACTTCCCCTTCAGCTATAGTAATGCTCCGGATTAAATGAATGCATATTATTTTTCTTTCCCAAGAGTCCAATCGTTACTTCAACATATCCACTCTTTCTCTTGTACTTTAATTTATGATTTTTAACAGATACGAAATCAGTGTCAATAAACTTTTCAAAAAGTATTTCATTAATTCCCCCTTCTGGCATTTCTATAATACTATCTTGATTATAAAGTGTGCCTTTTGGTATCCCGTTTTCTTATGAATTAAATAAGTTAAATAATTTTTAAGATCAATTTCTCTATATAGATGAGCAACTCCTGTAGAACATCCATCATCTTTTGGCTTTACTATTAATGTCTTTGAATTCAGTTCTTTTCTAAGCTCTATCCAGAGGTGCTTTATGTCTTTTAGATTAATGTCTTTTGTTTTTATAACCTTTTGTGAAGCTATACTTAGACCCTTTATCTGTAAATTTCGGATTTTATCTCCTGTTTTATATTTATCCATACAGACCTCTGAAGTTAAGACTCCTACCCAGACACCACCCTCTTTATCTAGAAGATATGGTTTTAGGATTATATATATTTGATTTCCTTAATTTGAGCCACACGTTCGTTGCCACTCATAAGCGACACTTGCCTCTCTAAAGTTCCACCTCGAATAATACAGAAACATCCTTTCTTTATTTGAAATGTTTTTATTTTTAATTGAGGAAAGTTAATACCTTGCCTTGTAGATGAATTTCTAACAACAAAGTTCAGCAAATCACTATGACTCATACCAAGACGTGATGACTGCTGAAACAAGAAACTATTCTGCTCCATCCCAGATATCGTGTTTAAGTCAGAAAACCAAACGTTTCCATCAGGCATTACCCACCCGTCAAAGCGAGTAAAGTCATTCATCTTAAACAAAGAGAAAACCAAAGATGCTTCTCTTCTTATTTTCTCAATTGTTTCAAGAGAAAATCTAGGAGGACAGTGATACTTAACCTGGTTCGTAGGTAAATATTTTCTTCTGAAATCAAATATCCTACCTTCATGATATGCCATTTCAATTTCTGATGGAATTATAGCAACAGGAAGCCTAGAAATTCTCTAGCACTATTACAGTAAATTCTTTTCCTTTGGCGAATGGTTCAAGCACTACCCTAGTATCCATTCTTTTCGAAAAAATAAGATTTACCTTTTCTATCGCTTCTTTTTTGTTTTTTACTCTAAATGTTCCAATGCTTGATCCACCTGTTGCTGGCTTTACAATTGCATCTTTAAGCTTATGTGTGTCAAAGGAATTCATAACTTTGAATTATTCTTGTCATAGATTTTCAAAAGTGCTGACGGTAAAAGTAAAGAATCCATTATTTCTTAATGTCTGGTTGGCTATGAATTTATCAAAGGCTTTTTACAAGACGCTCGTTGAGCCGATAAATGGAATATCGTATTTTTCTAAGAAAGATTGAATACCTCCATCTTCTCCATAAGTCCCATGCATGACAGGGAAAACTATATCTACCTTCTTTAATTCTTTAATAAAATTATTTAAAGATAAATGGTTCTTATCAAGAAACAAGTTTGGAAGTCAAAAATCAGATGGATTGTTGGAATACCAATCCTTCTTGGATATTTTGTATGCTCTTCTTTTGATCTAGATAAAGGAATGATATCTATACTTTCGCTTTCTAGGTGATCGAGTACTGACCGAGCGGGTTTAGTGATATACCACGTTCAAACGATGGACCTCCTGTTATAATTGCTAATTTCATTTAATTTTCTTGCAAAAAATTGAATTCTAATATAGCCTTATTATAAGGGTATCTACAGTAAATAGCAGAAAAAACCTATAATATAGATTATCTTGCGAGATTATTTATTTCAAGTATAATAAGTTGAACTCCTTAGGAACTTCCGTTAGATTCTTGAAACCATTTTTAGTTATAAGAACCATATCTTCAATACGCACTCCTCCGAAACCTTTAAAGTAAAGTCCTGGTTCAACAGTCATAACACATCCGACAGGTAGAGTATCTGCCTTCCTTGGCTTAAAGTTGGGCCACTCATGAATAACAGGTTCCTACTCCATGCCCTAGTCCTTGAGTAAAATTCTTAGAACTTTAAACTTTTTATGTAAGAAATTTCTAGAAACTTTGTCTATATTGTTTGCTTTCTTTTCACCTTTTCTTAATTTACTTAAGGCAAGCTCTTGAGACCTAAGAACTGCTTCATAAACTTTCTTCTGTTTAGGGGAAGGAGTGCCGTATATATAGGTTCTAGTCATATCAGAACAGTAGTGGTTGATTGTTGTTCCAAAATCAAACATAACGAAATCCCCTTTCTTTAATTTACTATTCCCCGGTATGTGATGAATATTTGCAGTATTTTTACCAAAGGCAACGATAGGAGGAAAAGATAGTATTGGAGCTTTGTATTTTATAAAAGATTTCTTAATAAAGTTTGCTATTTCAAGCTCTGTAATTCCTACTTGCCCCGCCTTGGCGTGGGTTTTTAATTTATTTAAAACATCAGACAATACTCGCTCACTTATTCGTTGAGCTTTGATTATCGAATCGAGTTCTTTTTTAGTTTTTACCGCTCTAACTTCGTGAACTAGTTTAATCTTTTCCATAATTATCTATTCTATAATTCCATAGAATACTAGAATAACTTTACAATATCGTTGTAAGTAACAACAAGCATTAGAAGGATAAGAATAAGCGAATCCAGCCATATTGGCAATGTTTGCTACCTTTGGACTAATAAGAGAACCTTTTATTTTTCAATAAGTGAAAGAATAGCCTTCCCCATCGAGAGCAGGAAATGGTACTAAGTTTATTACTGCAAGATTAACAGATATAAGAGCCGCAAAAATGATAGCAAGTAAACAAATCCGAAATCATAAGCATCACCCACGATACCCACCATCCCCACAGGACCAGTCACAGAATTAAAATTCCCATTACCCATTATTCCATCTCTTATAAGATCATACAGTCCGTACACAGTACCCTTTGTAACATTCCAGGTTAGATTCATTCCTTCTCCTAAAGCTACGAAGAAAGGTAGTTTTGCAATTCCTATTTCATCCATTGATATACCTATAATTGGATCCCCTTTTGAGTCTAATCTTTTTGGTTCTCGCCGAAAATTTTAACAAATCCTCCCGAAGGAAGTGCATTCATAGTGTATTCAGTCTCTCGTATTTCTTTCCAAATAATTTAGGTGGAAAGCCAAAACCAAATTCATCAACTCTAATTCCAAATTTCTTTGCAGCAAAAAAGTGCCCAAATTCATGGGCGATAACTAAAACAAGTAGAATTAAAAAGAAAATTACTACGTTCATATTAATTCATCACTTCCTTTTCTTTTCTATCAAAAAGGTTCTTCGAGTTTATTATTTGTGTCGTCTATTATTATCTTCTGAAGTTCATCTTTAGCTCGGAATTTATCATCTTCAGTTATGTCACCTTCTTTTTCTTTCTCTTGAATATCTTCCCAGATCTTTTCTCTTTCCTTTCTTACAGTTATTCTTGATTCTTCTAATTTTTCCTTTAAAACCTTAACCAATGAAACTCTTGATTCTGTGGTTAATTGAGGAAAAATAACCCTTACACCCTGATCATCAACTGCCACGGAAAGACCTAAATTAGAGGCTAAAATGGCCTTCTCAATGGACTTTAGCTGGGTTTTTATCCAGGAGTTTGATTCTGAGGTTTTTAGGGTCTTCTGTTGAAATTGAAACTACGTTCTTAACAGGCTGTTAAGCACCGTAAAGCATCTATTACTATACCGTCTATTACCCATAGGTGAAGCACGGCCAACGTTAAGTGACTGTATTCACTTACCTAGGAATTTCTTCTACTTTCTTTAATTCGTTCTTAAAATTTGAAAAATTGTATTGCATATATGTACATTATACCAAATATTAAATCTCTGGCATAGCGAGGCTACTCCTTCAAGAAGGCTCTTTGGAGGGTCCCTTTTTTGCCTTAGATAAACTCTTGCAATAAGAATTTGTTCGAAAAAAATGAGTCTCTGAATTTCTTTTCTTTATCGAAGAATTTATCATGCAATGCTTCATCTAATGAATTCAGAAACATTGATGCTCTGGTCCTAGCTCCAACAACACCTT
>JADKJB010000029.1 GCA_016722525.1 Bacteroidota bacterium | reverse complement strand
AGAAAATATATTTATACCGAACGCATTCTCTCAAATGGTGATGAAGTGAATGATAAATTCTTAGTGTTCAAATATATTAAAGAATATGCATTTAGAAATTTATGACAGATGGGGACACAAATTATTTGGAAACCGACAATATCTCGGATGGCTGGGATGGCACTTATAAAGGGACAACTCTCTCCTGTAGCTTATATGGATATTACTTAAAGGTGAATGTTTGCAGGTGATAAAATAACAATAAAGGGCAATGTCACCATTATTAGGTAGGACTTAAAAAAAAATTATCTTATTTTTACATTCAAAAATTTTTATTAAGATTTTTTTAACTAATTTTGTATCGTAAACTGCGATGCTATTTAAAGTTCTGGTTGCATAATTTCCAAAAAACTAGACACGCAAAAATTTTGTAGCTAAAAGATTTTTCTTCAGTTACTCTCTTAATTTATTAATATTTAATTATATGAAAAGGAAATTATTTACTTTACTATCAATTTTATTTGTTACCACTTTTACTGCAAAGATAGTTGCACAAGACATTGTTTCTAATGCTGCTAAAAAGAAGCCTTGACGGCACATCTGAAAAAATACTGTATTAATTACTATTGACAATAAAAACCTTTGATTACAGAATTTTAAAGCACTACAGCGAAGATCAACTAAGAAGCATCTCTACTTTTTAAAACGCAACTCAAATACATTTGATTTATACAGAATCTTATACCGTAAGTGATTTAGAAAACTGTCCGTCTATGAAAATTACCGACATTGATATTTCAAAATTAGAGATATTCAGAAAAGAAGACACCTCAAACATTATAGAAGTTGGTGCTGATTGTAAAGTACATGTTGAATTAATTTCAAAGACATTATTAAAACAAAAAATAGAAGAACTAAATAAATAAAATACAACTATGAGAATAAGTTACTACTTCTTTCATTATTCTTTTTATAGGCAGTCACATAACATTTGGTCAGATATATTCTACAACTGCCAATAATAACGGACAAACTATTACCACATGTAAAAGAAATTTTCAACAAGATGGCACAACGCCATTTGAATGTTCTTTTATGGTGAAGATTTAATTCAGACTGTTACATTTTGTTCCTGTAACGGTGGTCCTATCAGAGTAAGTTTTATAGATTGGGATTTGGAATTTGGATATGATACATTATTCGTCTATAATGGTCCAAACACATCCTCTCCTTTATTAGGATTTATTAATGGTGAGAATGGCGATATATTTACACCACATGGACCAAGAGCATATACTTCAACAGGTACCTGTCTCACATTTAAATTTAAATCTGATGAGGCAATTTCGGTTGGGGCTGGATGCTATTATAGGTTGTCCGCCAACATCGTGCGGAACAAATGCACCAGCACAGGATTTCTGTGGTTCTGCACCACAAATTTGCGATTTAAATGGTTACTGCGGAAACACCAGTGGTTGGTTTACACAAGATAATGGAGCAATAGGTGTTACAGGTTCAAGTTTATTTTGTGGTTCTATTGAAAACAACTCATGGTTGTCTTTTTATTGCCTCTGCAACTTCTGTTATTTAATATTACTTCATCGGGTTGTGTGGTATCTACCAGTATCCAGGCTCATGCTTTACAGTACAACAAATTGTACTTCTTTCACATCTAAATCAAATTGTGTAAATCAAGATTCGGGTCCGGTACTGCAGTATTAACGGCAACTGGTTTAACTATAGGACAAAGTATTATATTATGGTTGATGGTTATGCCGGAAATATTTGTGATTACAAGTAACAGTAAATACAGGTGTTCAGGTAATTACACTTACCTCCAATCCTGCTAATGCTACACTTTGTAATACCGGTACACAAACAGCCACCATTACAGTAAATAATGCGCCAGCCGGAACCACCTATAGCTGGACACCAACAGCTACAATTATTGGCGCAGCGAATGGTCCAATAACAGTAAATCCATCGGTTACAACAACATATACTTGTGTTATTACACTACCAAATGGTTGTGGTATTCAAACAGAAAATTATACAATAACCGTAAATCAAAAACAAATCCAACTTTCACACAACGTGGTCCATATTGGTGTTGGTGCTACCTGGTGCATTGCCGACTACCTCTAATAATAGTATTACAGGTACCTGGAGTCCAAGTACTATTAGCACTGCATCAGCAGGCTCCACAACCTATACATTTACACCGACTGCAGGTTTATGTGCAAATACTGCCACTATGGTAGTAGTGGTCAATCCTACCGTTACACCTACGTTTACGCAACGTGGCCCATATTGTATAGGGGCAACATCCGTATCTTTACCGACTACTTAATAATAATATTACAGGTACATGGAGTCCTGCTACTATTAGTACTGCAGCTCAGGGAACTACTACATATACATTTACACCAACAGCTGGTCAGTGTGCCACTACTTGCTACTATGCAGGTGACGGTGAATCCTAATGTTACTCCGACATTTACTCAACTTGGGCTTACCGTGGCGGTGCAACTCCGGTACGTTGCCAACTACTTCTAACAATAATATTACAGGTACATGGGTCCTTGACGATTAGTACGGCTTCGCAAGGAACTACGCTATTTATACATTTACACCAACAGCGGGTCAGTGTGCTACTACAGCTACTATGGTAACCGTGAATCCTAATGTGACACCTACATTTACACAACGTGGTCCGTATTGTGTGGGTGCAACCCGGTACATTACCGACTACCTCTAATAATAATATTACAGGTACATGGAGTCCTGCTACTATTAGCACGGCTTCACAAGGAACTACTACTTATACATTTACGCCAACTGCGGGTTTGTGTGTACTACTGCTACTATGCAGGTTACAGTGAATCTAATGTGACACCTACGTTTACGCAACGTGGTCCGTATTGTGTCGGGGCAACACCAGGTACATTACCAACTACTTAATAACAATATTACAGGAACATGGAGTCCTGCGACGATAAGTACTGCTTCGCAAGGAACAACGACTTATCCATTCACACCCTGCGCAGTTTTATGCTACTACTCGGCTACTATGCAAGTGACGGTAAATGCTAATATCACTTTCGACATTTACTCAACTTGAGTTTACTGTGTGGTGCAACTCGGTACATTGCCAACTACTTCTAATAACAATATCACAGGTACCTGGAATCCTTCTACTATTAGCACGTCTTCACAAGGAACAACTACTTATACATTTACACCAACAGCGGGTCAGTGTGCTACTACTGCTACTATGCGGGTGACAGTGAATCCTTGTGACACCAACATTTACACAACGTGGTCCTTACTGTGTCGGTGCAACTCCGGTACATTACCAACTACTTCTAACAATAATTGGCACATGGAATCCTGCGACGATAAGTACTGCTTCCCAAGGAACCACTACTTATACTTTTACTCCTACCGCTGGTCTTTGCGCTACTACGGCTACTATGCAGGTAGTCGTGAATCCTAATGTGACACCAACATTTACACAACTCGGACCTTACTGTGTGGGTGCAACCCAGGTACATTGCCAACAACTTCTAACAATAATATTATAGGAACATGGAGTCCTGCGACGATAAGTACTGCTTCCGCAAGGAACAACGGACTTATACATTCACACCCACAGCAGGTCGGTGTGCTACTAAGGCTACTATGCAGATAACGGTAAATCTAATGTAACGCCGACATTCACTCAGCTTGACCTACTGTGTCGGTGCAACTCCGGAATACATTGCCGACTACATCTAATAACACTATTACAGGAACTTGAGTCCTTCAACGATAAGTACTGATGCTCCCAGAAAACTTCCTACTTATACTTTACTCCTACTGTGGTCTATGTGCTACTACGGCTACTATGCAAGTGACGGTGAATCCAAATATAACACCTACGTTTACACAACTGGACCTTACTGTGTGGTGCTACTCCGGCACATTACCGACTGCTTCTAATAACAATATTACTGCGTACGGAGCCCTGCTACGATTAGTACCTGCTTCGGAGAACGACAACAACACGTTTTCTCCTACTGCCGGTCAATGTGCTACTACCGCTACTATGCAGGTAACTGGTGAATCTAATAACACTCACATTCTCCAACTTGGTCCTTATTGTGTTGGTGTAACTCCGGTACATTGCCAACCACTTCTAACAATAATATACAGGTACCTGGAATCCTGCTACGATTAGTACTGCAGCTCAGGTTCTACAACTTATACATTTACTCCAACTGCAGGTTTATGTGCTACTACTGCTACGATGGTAGTGGTAATAAATAATAAACCAATACAGACCTTTACAAACTTGGTCCTTATTATTGTTGGTGCTACACCTGGCACATTGCCGACCACTTCTAACAATATTACTGGTACATGGAGCCCTGCTACGATAAGTACTGCGACTCAAGGAACGACTACTTATACGTTTACGCCATCAGTTGGACAATGTGGTACTACCGCTACTATGCAGGTGACGGTGAATCCTAATGTAACACCAACGTTCTCGCAACTTGGGCCTTACTGTGTAGGTGCAACACCTGGTACATTGCCGACTACTTAATAACAATATTGCAGGTACATGGAGTCCTCTACAATTAGTACCGCAGCTCGAGGTTCTACAACTTATACATTTACGCCAACTGCAGGTCATGTGCTACTACTGCTACTATGCAGGTGACAGTGAATCCTAATGTGACGCCGACATTTACTCAACTCGGTCCATATTGTGTGGGTCCAATACTTTACCAACCACTTCTAATAATAATATCTCAGGTACATGGAGTCCTTCACAATAAGTACTGCTTCGCAAGGAACTACTACTTATACATTTACTCCAACTGCGGGTCAGTGTGCTACTACTGCTACCATGCAGGTTGTTGTGAATAATATTACATCACCTACGTTCTCGCAACTTGGTCCTTATTGTGTTGGTGCTACACCTGGCACATTACCTACTACTTCTAATAACAATATTACAGGTACATGGAATCCTGCTACACTAGTACGGCTTCGCAAGGATCTACTACTTATACATTTACTCCGACTGCGACAATGCTACTACGCTACCATGCAGGTTGTTGTGAATAATAATACAACACTTACATTTACGCAACTCGGTCCTTATGGTGTTGGTGCTATACCTGGCACATTACCTACTACTTCTAATAACAATATTACAGGTACATGGAATCCTGCTACAATTAGTACGGCTTCGCAAGGAACTACTACTTATACGTTTACTCCATCAGGTGGACAATGTGGTACTTCAGCTACTATGCAAATAGTGGTGAATCCTAATGTGACACCTACATTTACTCAACTTGGTGCTTACTGTGTGGGTGCAACTCCGGGTACATTGCCAACTACTTCTAATAACAATATTACAGGTACATGGAGTCCATCAACGATTAGCACAGCTTCGCAAGGAACTACTTCTTATACATTTACTCAACTGTAGGTCAGTGTGCTACAACCTAGCTATAGCAGGTGACAGTAATATGAATACAACACCAACGTTTACACAACTCGGTGCTTACTGTGTTGGTGCTACTCCTGTGCATTACCTACTACTTCTAATAACAATATTACAGGTACATGGAGTCCCTGCTACAATAAGTGCCGCTTCGCAAGGAACTACTACTTACATTCACACCTACTGCCGGTTTGTGTGCAACTACAGCCACCACGGAAGTCTCGGTGAATATAGATGTGACTCGATATTTTCTCAACTTGGTTCATATTGCGTGGGTGCAACGCCAGGTATATTACCGACTACTTCTAACAATAATATCTCTCAGGTTCATGGAGTCCTGCTACTATTAGTACTGCAGCACAGGGAACTACAACTTATACTTATACCACCAGCCGGTCAGTGTTACAACGGCTACTATGCAGGTATCGGTGAAATGCTAATATCACCCGACATTTACGCAACTCGGTCCTTACTGCGGGATGCTACTCGGATGTTTTACCAAGTACTTCTAATAACAATATTACAGGTACCTGGAATCCTGCTACGATTAGTACCTGCGACTCCTGGAACTACTACTTATTCGTTTACTCCAACTACAGGTCAGTGTGCTACTACTGCTACTATGGATGTAACAATAAATCCAATTGCAATTTTTGATTTAGAACTTACTTTATGTAATGGAGACAGTATAATTATTGGAAGTAAAACATTCAAAGAAACAGGATTATTTTCAGAAACGCACAGCTTTTAATGGTTGTGATTCAATTGTTAATCTGGATTTAACTGTTCTTGACCCAATTGTAACAACATTAAATGACAGATTCTGCCAAGGTGGCTCTATAACAATTGGTGACAGTGTTTATACTAAAACCGAACTTATTTTAATACGTTTACTTCCGGCATTGTCTTGTGACTCATTAGTTGCACTTAATCTGTGGTTGATACTATTGTTGAAACGAATCTTTCTCTTGAAATTTGCAATGGTGATTCTGTGACAATAGGTAATCAGACATTTAAGGTAACCGATGTGTACAGAGTTGTATTAGAGGGAAGTAATACCTGTGATTCTGTTGTTGTGTTAGATTTGAAAGTCAGAAATGCAATCGCAACTACCAATATATCTCAAAGCATTTGTAGTGGAGAAGTATTTACGGTAGGAAATGAAACATTTAATGAATCGGGTGAATTTACTATAACATTAGAAAGTGCACAGGGATGCGACTCTACGGTTTTATTAAATCTACTCGTAAATGATTTACCTGTGTTTGATGCTATTGCAGACCAGCCAACAGTAACCGTTGGAGAACAGGTTCAGTTAAATGTTACTACTACAGAAAGTTGACCTTATAACTGGACACGGTTGATTTAGTAAGTAATTCTGCTATACAAAATCCAACAGCTGTGATAAATGAATCCACCTGGTTTGTGGTAACGGCAACAAACGGATAACAAGATGCAGTTTCACAGATTCCGTATTCGTAGAAGTAAGGCAATTAGAATGCAGCAAAAAAATGTCTTCATTCCAAATGCATTTCACTCCGAATGGTGATGAAATCAACGACCTGTTCATTCCTCGTTCAACCATATTAAAATCGATGAAACTTATTGTTGTTGACAGATGGGGAAACCAGGTATTTGAAAGTAATGATATAAATATTGGCTGGGATGGTATCTATAAAGGACAGCCTGTAACAGAAGATTCTTACGGATATTATTTCGTAGGTGAATGTTCAGATGGTGTGAAAATTACAATAAAAGGAAATGTATCCTTATTGAGATAAAATTATTAAAAAATAAACTTATATTAGCGCATATGAAATGGTATTTAATTTTAGGCTTATTGGTTGTATCAGCAGCTAAACTAACGTTTGCTCAGGATCCGCATTTCAGTCAAATACAATACAATCCATTATACTTAAACCCGCATTTGCAGGTATTATGGAATATGGCAAGGCAAATCGTTTGGCAGGATTATACAGACCAATGGCGTACTTTACCAGTTCCTACCTCTACAACGGCAATCTGATGACCGCGCACTTAAAAATTTCCGAAAGATGGTTATAGGTGGTGGTGTAAGTTTCCTTTATGATAAAGCAGGTGATGGTAATCTTAGTATTTTCAATCCAAATCTTACGATGAATTTTGGAAAATATTTTAGCAAGGAAAAACATTTACTTACTATTGGTATCATTGCGGTATTACTCGTTAAATCATTAGATGCTTTAGGATTGCTAAATTTGACAACCAATACAATGGTTCTTCTTTCGATCCGAATTTACCAACAGGTGAATCATTTTCCAATAACAATGTATCTTATCCAAACTTTACATTGGGCTTAAATTTCAGAACTAAAATTAAAGAAAAAACTACTTTAGATATAGGTGGTTCTACTTCTAATTTACATCAGCCAAATCAAAACTTTCTATATTTCACTTCTTCTAAATTACCATCCAGACATTCTGCATATGCAAAAGCAAAAGTTGGTATAAAAGATAACTGGAATGTGCAGCCAGGTGTGTTTTTTCAAAATCAGAAGAAAGCAAATCAATTGTTGTTAGTGAATGCAATTGAAGTTCGTTTTAGTGAGAAAAAGATTTTGGTGTTGGTTTTGGTGCAGGTTACCGTGCCATTGGAAACGATGCTGCTATTGCCTATTTATCTTTCTTATACAAAACATTAAGAGAGGTGCAGCTTATGATTTCAATGTGTCAGATTTAAGAAAGCAACAAAAGCACAAGGTGCTTTGAAATTGCATTGAACTACGAATTCGGTGAAGTGAAAACTAAACAATGTCCTGTATCCTACAGTACCTGCTACAGTAGAAACTAAAATACGTATAAGATATGAGGACTCAACTCATAATTTAGTTGATACGGTATTGAATCAGGTTATTCCTGCTGATACTGTTCCGCATTTATATATAGATTCTATCGAATTAGTTTTAAAACCTAGTTTTAAAAACAGAATCTCCTATTATTACTATAGTTAGAACTACAGAGAAAATAATGTCGATGTTGCCAATTGAATTATTTTTTGATAAAATATACCAAAAGTAATAATGTTGTAACTATGGTGAATTATATAATTTCTTACAAAAACTAATCAACCGGATTTTACTTCTAAATCTGAAGATGCACCTGATGATATTACTTTCTTTACTCAAATTGATAAAAATTACTCAAGAGTGGATGATGTTGTAAGAGAATTATCAAATTTGGTGGATAGTGGTTATGTAGTTACTTTAGAATTCAGAGGTTACACTTCTCCATTAGCTTCAGAAGAATACAATAAGAAATTGTCTGAGTTGTCGTATCAGCAGTATTATTAAATTGGTAGAATCACGTTTAGTGATAACTTTAAAGTATTATCTAAATCAGCATTAGCAATTCCATTTGGTGAAACTTATGTCACCTAAAGAAATTAGCGACAGCAGAAAAGACAGAACAAAATCTGTTTATAGTGTAGCTGCTTCTAAACAACGTAAGGTTGAAATAGTAGGTATCTGAATAGACAAACCTTAAACTTATGTCTTAATAAATAAAAAAACCTCGTGCAAGTTTAAAACCATGAGGGTTTTTATTTCAAAAAATTGCAGAAATTATTTCTATGTAGTATCTTACAAAATTATTCTTTCTTAAACTATGGAAGCAACCGAAACACAGGAAAATATAGACTTACATCCGCAAGACCAGGATGCTAACAGAGTATTTGAACAATATATAGAACGCAAGTTCGCTGTTTGTGCGTTTTTTTAACAACAAACAGACATCTCACCGTTTATTGTTAGGTGGCGGTTACGCTTATATGCGCCACAGACGTGCTACCAAAGCGAAATTCAGCATTACTAAAGATATTTTTACGCCTGTTTTATGGCTGCACTGGCCTTTATTAAAAGAAATTAATCCGTCAGCATTTGCAGTACAACTCAGGAGACGTTTGGAAATGTTAGGTGCTACTTACATTAAGCTCGGACAAATTATGAGCTTGCGTGAAGATATGCTGCCGAAAGATATCACCGATGAATAAAAAATTATTAGATACCTTACCTGCTATCAGCTACGACCGATTTGCTGAATTAGTAGAAGAACAAATTGGACAACCAATACACAGAGTATTTACAGAAGTGAAACAAATCCGCTTGGTTCCGCTTCTATTGCACAAACACACAGAGCTACCTTGAGAACCGGTGAAGAAGTAGTATTGAAATTAATAAAACCAGGCACACGCGAATTAATACAAACGGATAGCAGAATTATAAAAGTGATAGGTGCATTTCTGGAATTATTTATACCGCACTTGCAGCCTAAAAATATGTTCACTGAATTTTGTGAATATACCAACAGAGAAGTTGATTTTAGGTTAGAAGCAGATAATGCAGAAGAATTTACCATTAATTTTGCTAAACATCCAGAAATTCATTTCCCAAAAATATACAGACAATATTCTACTAGCGATTTAATTTGTATGCAGTTTATTCGTGGTATAAACCAGATATACGTGCTTACGAAAGATATTCTGAAGAAGACAGAGCGAAGATTGTAGACTATGGTGCCTATTCTATTATACAAATGTTGCATCACGATGGGTTTTTCCATACTTTGATTTGCATCCGGGAAATTTAATGATAATGGATGGACCGACCGGACCACAAGTAGGGATTTATTGACTTAGGTATGGTTGGCAGATTTGAAGATACTACACGAAAAGCAATGTTGCATTATTTCAATAGTTTGCAAATTGCGACCCGCTTGGTGCTGCGCGTTACCTACTTTACTGGCACGCAAAGGAAAAAACAGCGATGTGGAAGGCTTTAGAAAAGAGTTTGTTTCTGTTGAAATAAATGGTTGAAATCTCAAACTTCAAAGAGTTTTCATTGGCAAAGTTAATCTTAGAATCTGTGGCGTTAGGTTCTAAATATCGTTTGTATTATCCGTTAGAATTGTGTTGATGGTGAGCTATTATTACTTATGGAGGCGTTGAAATGTAATTATGCCTGGTTTTGATATTCAGAAAGTAAGTAAAAAGCATATCCGCAAAATGTTGTTAGCGAAGTGAATCCATTGGATTTATTGAAACACAATTGCAGAGCGCACCTGAGTTTATGGATATTATTGCGCTCACCGTTAGTATTATCTGAAGCATTTAAACGCTTTGAAACAGAACTGGTAGAAAAGAAAAACCAATTGGAAGTGCTTTGCAAAATACTATTTTTGGCGGTTGTTGTATAATAGGTGGTTCTATCTTAGCGGCTGCGGTTTAGAATGGTTTGTGTTCACACCATTGTTAGCGCTTGGTTTTATATTAGCATTGAAATCTTATTGGAAATCTGAAATTCAATCAGTCGTTAAAAAACAATCATTAAATATAATATGGTTGAAAAGAAGAAACATAAAAAACAACCGGCACAAACATCAAAAGTTGTTTCCAAAAAAAACATAGCGGCATGGCTTTATCTTGCGCCAGTTTTGGTACTCACCTTTATTCTCTACGCAACCACTTTAAGCAATTATTTTATTATAAACTGGGACGATGATGTTACATCATCAACAATCCTATGCTGAAAGATTTTTCGTGGAATAGCATAGTGTTTATGTTTACTCATTTTCATTTAGATAATTATCATCCGATAACCACCTTATCAAATGCTATAGAGTATCATTTATTTCAAGTTAAATCCAACGCCTTATCACTTCAATAATATTATGTTGCATTTGCTGAATACCGGTTTGGTTTTATCTGATTAAGTTGTTGCTCAAATAAAGAAGCGGCATTTATAGTTTCCTTGTTGTTTGCCATACATCCTATGCATGTAAATCTGGGGCTTGGATATCTGAAAGAAAGATCTTTTGTATACTGCTTTTTTCTGTTATCGCTTATATTATATCATCGGTTTATTACCGAAAATAATAATAAAATGTCTGATATATGCTGTGGCAATGATGTTATTATCGTGTTTATCAAAATCTGCTGCAGTAGCATTAACACCTGTACTTTTCTTAATAGATTTTTATGAAGGTAAAAATAACTATACCTCTTTACTTCAAAAAATTCCATTCTTATTCTTTCTGTATTATTTGGAGTACTTGTTTAGTTTCTCAGAACAAATCAGGCTCCATGAATATGGTAGCGCATTTCTCCATCTTTGATAAATTGTTTTTAGCTTCTTACGGGCTTGTTTTTATATAGCAAAATTATTTGTTCCGATTCACCTTTTCATCTATGTATTTATATCCTGTGAAAGTGAATGAATTCCTACCAATGGAATATTATTTTCGCCACTTGTTATTGTTGCTCTGGTTCTGTTATTTTTCAAATTCAAACAAATACAAAAAGAATTGCTGTTCGGATTTCTCTTTTATTTTTTTACGGTAGCAATGGTAATTCAGGTAGTTCCGGTTGGTAAAGCTATTGTTGCTGAGAGATATTCTTATGTTCCATATATCGGGTTGTTCTTTATTATTGCCAGATTCTATTTAATGATAAGAAATAATGAAATTGGAAACACCAAAAAATTAAACCGTGCTAACTTCTGTTTTAATTATATACTTTGATTTTTTGTTTTCTTACCTGGAATCGTAATAAAGAGGAAAGACAGTTACACTTTATTTTCATCTATCATAGAAAGACAACCTGACAGTTATTATGGTTATTATACAAGAGGAATAGGACGCGGCTGCTAAATGATGCACAAGGTGCGATAGATGATTATACCAAAGCCATAGATGTGGACCCTGAGCATGATGATTTGTGGAATAACAGAGGTGTGAATTAGAAAAATAAATCAGAAAGATGCAGCATTTGCTGATTATACCCGTGCGATTAAAAATAAATCCGCGACATGCAAAAGCATTTTATAACAGAGGTAATTTGAAATTTTCTAAAGGCAATTTCACCGGATGCCATTATTGATTATTCAAGCGCTATAAAAATAGACTCTACAAATGCCGAAGCGTTTTGTAACCGCGCAATTTCAAAGTTGTATTTAAAGATTCTGCAAATGCACTGATTGATTTTAATGCTTCTTTGAAACAAAATCCAAAACTCATAAATGCATTGTATAACAGAGGAATGTTACATATAGCCAAAAACAGATTCAGATGCTACATGTATTGATTTTTCAGCAGCAAAGAAGGAAATGCCGATGCGCAAAAATGTATGATTATTACTGTAAGAAGAATTAACTGCCTAACTATCTAATTCCAGACTTTTTAATAGCAGACCAGCAAGCATCCTGCTCTGCTTCTTTTTTTATTCTTGCCATTTCCATTGGCTCTGTCCTCACCATCAATCTTTAAAGTGACAGAAAACAAACCACCTGTATCTGTTGGTGCTGTATGGTGTACAAAAGCAATTTGTTTCTTCTTAGATTGAATCCATTCCAGTAAAAAACTTTTCGGGTCTGAAATATTTTTGTGAAAGTTGTCTACATCAAAATCTTTCATTAATATTTTACCGACAAACACTTCTGTATCATGCATTCCATAATCTAAAAAGTAAGCACCTATTAACGCTTCAAATGCATTGCCAATAATATCAGGTGCTTCTTCTAATTGCTTATCAGATAATTTATGACGTAAATGTTTTGGAATACCAATTTCAATTCCGATTTTATTCAGGTTTTTCTGTTTACGATGGATGCTCTTGCTTTGTCAATGTGCCTTCGTCTTTTCCATCCATTTTATAATACAAACCTTCTGCCACACAAAAAAATTAATCACAGCATCACCGAGAAATTTCTAAACGTTCATTTTTCTCTCTATTTTTTTGTGAACGATGAATGCGTTAATGCACGAATATAATTGTCTTCTTGATTTTAACGGGAAACATTTGCAAATGTTCATACATATCTTTAAACAGAAATTGCTGTTCTATATGTTTACGAGGAAAAATAGTTTTGAAAAGGAAATCATACTATTTGTTTGCCAATACCACACGAATTTACACGAATAAGAATCAATTAACAAACCGTTTGAAAATAATAGATGCATTATGTCCGCCAAATCCAAAAATTATTAGATAAAACTGCATTTACTTTTTTCTCTTGTGCTTATTAAACGTAAAATTTAATTTAGTATCAAATGCTGCATCATCTGTAAAATGATTGATAGTTATGGAATCATATTATGCTGCATTGCGAGTACAGATGTAATTGCTTCTATAATGCCAGCTGCGCCCATCAAATGACCTGTCATGGATTTAGTAGCACTTATATTTACTTCATACGCATGCTCGCCAAAACCTGCTGTATGGCTTTTATCTCTGCCATCACCTAAAGGCGTAGAAGTTCCATGCACATTGATATAATCAATTTCGTTCAAAGACATATTTGCGTCTTCCAAGGCATCCTGCATTACCTGCGCTACGCTTTCACCTTCAGGATTTGGTGCTGTTATATGATACGCATCTGCATTCATGCTGCCACCTGCTACTTCTGCATAAATCTTAGCATTGCGTTTTTGTGCATGTTCCAGACTTTCCAGCACCATGCAACCACTGCCTTCACCCATCACAAAAACCATCTCGTTCTAAATCAAATGGACGAGAAGCTGTTTCGGATCGTTATTTCTTTCAGAAAGTGCTTTTTTATCGCTCCAAATGCGCCAATCGCAACTTCTACTATCGACGCTTCCGAACCACCAACTATCAAGACATCTGCTTTGCCTAAACCGAATATAATTTAGTGCATCAATCAAGGCGTTGGTAGAACTTGCACAGGCAGCCACCACCGAAAAAATTCCATGCCTTTAAAACCCATATTTAATAGAAATGCTTCCACCTACGAGGTCGAGCAAGGTGCGTGGCACAAAAACGGACTAAAATATCTCGGATTTCTTCCGTTTTGAAAATATTGAAACAGCTCTTTCAAACGTTTGCACGCCGCCGAAACCTGAGGTGAACAATACACCAACTCTTTTTTTATTGAGTTCGGTATATTCTAATAAAGCAGCATCTTTAATGCTTCATCTGCACTAACTAAAGCATACTGACCGAATGGATCTAATTTCTTTAATTCTTTTTATCAAAAAGTTATCAGGATTAAAATCTTTTACTTCACAGGCAAATTTGGTGCGGAAATTGTGTGTGTCAAAACCGGTTATAAAATCACAGCCACTAACCCATTTGATAAACCATTCCAAAATTCAGGTATTGAATTTCCTAAAGGTGTAATGGCACCGATTCCTGTTACCACTACACGATTAAACTTCATAGGCTAATTCTCATTAATAAGATAATGCAAGTAAAGACAGATTCTTCACTTCTTTCAGAATGACAGTAGTGGTGTTATACGTTTGCTTCTAAATAAGCAATGGCTTCACCTACTGTTTTAATTTTATCAGCTTGTTCATCCGGAATTATAATGTTGAATTCTTTTCTGGAATTTTAAGCGCGTGCACGATATTGAATTTTACAGTCCGCAGATAAAAGCTCAAACATTTTAATGCCTATAAGTATAAAAATGAGGCTGATTTCTACACTTTAGAATTGATACAAAACAAAAACTCAGGAAATATTTTAATTCCGGAATTGAAGAACTTTGATTTTCTGTTTCTGTTAAATGGTGAAGAAGATTATTTTGAACAAAAGAACTTCACTGATTTACTGGCAAAATTCAGGTGTGCAATCCGCTATTCAGTTGATGTAAATCTGCTGAAATCAAACGCTAATTTATTAATCAGACATTTTAATGAACAATACAAAAGAAAACTAAGATAGTAGCCACCATTGGACCAGCAAGCAACAGTTATGAAAAACTCGTTGAGTTGTATCAAAGTGGTGAATGTATTTCGTTTAAATTTTTCACACGGACGCCACGACGACCACGAGCAAGTTATTAAGCACTTATACAAACCTAAACAGGAACACAATGCAATATGAGCATTTTAGCGGATTTACAAGGTCCGAAATTGCGAACAGGTTTGATGCAAAATAATGCGATTGAATTAAAAGAAGGAAATCCATAAAAGTAACATGCGAAGATGTAATTGGTACTAAAGAAATATTTTCTGTTACGTATGAAAAACTGACGACTGACTTAAAAGTAAACGAGTTTATTTTAATTGACGATGGAAAATTAGAATTGCAGGTAGAAGAAATTCTAGATGCGAAAACCGTGCAATGCAAAATAATTTCAGGCGGCATTTATCTTCCAAAAAGGATTTAATTTACCAAACGCCAAAATATCTTTACCAATTAACAGAAAAAGACAGAGCAGATTTGGCTTTTATTTTAACACAACCTGTAAACTGGCTTGCCTTATCTTTTGTGCGCACAGCAAAAGAAATAAATGAGTTAAGAGATATTCTGCATCAGCATGATTCTTCTTTGAAGATAGTGGCGAAGATTGAAAAACCTGAAGCAAAAAATATTGACAGCATAATAAAAGCTACAGATGCAGTGATGATGGCACGAGGTGATTTGGGTGTTGAAGTAGCGATGGAAGAAATGCCGTTGATACAAAAAATATTATTGCTAAGTGTATTCGGGCATCTGCTCCTGTAATTGCTACACAAATGAGGAATCGATGATAGAAAATGTCGCGTCATCACGAGCAGAAATTACCGATGTGGCAAATGGTGTTTTAGATGGACTGATGCAATTATGCTAGTGGCGAAACTTCTGTTGGAAAAAACCGCGCGCGTTATTCAAACGATTGATAAAATTATTAGACGAACCGAAACTGGAAGATGAAATTTATAACAAACACTTATTGCCTGATAAAAATTCTAAAACATTTTTATCGGATGCCATTTGTTTTAATGCCTGTAAAATTGCCGCAGATGTAGATGCAAAAGCCATCAATGGAATGACGTATTCCGGTTATACGGCATTTATGCTGGCCAGCAACCGACCAAAAGCAGAAATACATATTTT
>JADKJB010000028.1 GCA_016722525.1 Bacteroidota bacterium | reverse complement strand
AAATCGGATTTCCAGCAGAATCAAGCCCAATACCTGACCATCAATTTTGTCATATTTAAGGGTTAAATAATCTTATTATTATCTTTAAAGCATAATAGAAGGTCCATATTTTTCCCCATCAACGGCTAGTAGTATGTCCCAATTACTTACCATTTTCATTATAGTCGAAACATTCACCGTTTAATATCCACTGTCGACTTGTACTTTTAGTTACCTTTCCTTTTGTTATAAGCTGGTATTCCTCCTTTACCATTTCTTATTGAAAAGCTATCAATTATTACGCCAGTAGAATTATCCCATATATGTTTCATTTCACTTCAACCTATTATCGGAATAAGAGAAGAATATAAGGGTTTTCCATTTGGCCAAATAATGTTTCGCCTCGCCATTTAAAATTCCTTTATTATAATTCTCAATATAATCAAGGTTTCCATTCGTATAGTATTCTATCACTTCCATCAAAATGGTGTCTTCGTCTTCAACTATATGTTCTAAATAGCTTTATGATTATTCTCATTGAAGAAAGTCATGGTCTGTCTTCGAGAACATCCGAAGAACCATATTAGAACGAAAGGTATTTTGGCGTTTAGGCATGAGATTTCGCTAACTTACTTCTATGCATACTTTGTTTCGGTTATCTATCCAAATTTAAAGTGACAACCAAAGTTCGGTATCGGGTTATATCACAAAGATATAAATTCTATTTACCAACCATTAAAACCGTCTCTTTATTTTAAGAATGCTCTTAGTCTTTATTGGCTATAAATTCAGTTTTTCCAGCTCTATTATCTCAAATATTTCTTGTAAATTCTGTAAATAATAAATGCCTCAAGAAAATGTATAACTTACAATTGATTTAGTTAATGCTAGGTTTTAGGTTTATCAGGCCAATGTCCCCCAGTCTCAATACTCAATACCCAATACTCGAACTCCCTCAAGCTACGTCTCCTCCCATCTTCATCAAAAACATTTTTCATGTGCATTTCGGTGAGGTAATAAATTCCGGCGCATGATATAATCAAGAACAAAGGCATACAAGGCTAATTCCATAAAACTAAAATGAATGACATTCGTTGTTACTAATCCGGCAATTAAAAAAGAATGCTGGTAAGCAATAATCTTCCTGCATACATGTTGGCTTCCATCCACGTATCCTGATTTCGCATGGAGGATTTCATATGGTATCCATATAAAGTATTGATCTTTTTGGGTGGGAGAATTTATAAACCAGCGCTAGAATATTAAGCGCAATCGCAATTAGAATAGCTGCATTTGAATACGCATGGCGAATAGTAGTTAAAATTAATTTTTTAATAAATCGAGCAGTCATCGTTTCGGTGGCACTTTTTAATTCTATGATGTAAACTCCTGCCGACAAATGGGATACATCAATCGTATTGTTAAATGATGACATGCCTGAGTAAACCTGTGAACCACAAGTATTAAAATAGTTATTAATACCGGACTGAGTATAGGTAACATAAATTGCAATTCATTATGTACCGGGTTAGGATAAATAATAGTATTCGATTGTTGCGATGTTTTTAATCCGGCGGAAAATTAATCCAGATATAATTTGACTTGGTGGATTGATCCGTTCCCCATGGATTGGTAACTTTTAAATCGATGGTGTAAAAACCTCCTTTAGTAAATTTCACCCCTACATTTTAAGGGTATCATTACTTCCTGCATTAAAAGTATAGGTAGGGGTAAGATTGTCCATTTCCATCAGGTGGGTGTATTCGTTGAGCTGTCGGACAAGGTTGCTAAATCAGAAATATTTGCATTGAGTTTGTCGGCCCCGAATTTAATTACTGGCACATCCCTACTTTTATATAGGCTGTTTTGGTGGATGTATTTAAACCAACTGTATTTTGTGCCGAAGACTTACGGTGTAATTTCCATTGGCAGAAAATTGAACCTTAATGTTCTGCATGGTATCATTGGTACCATTGGCAAATGTAAAAGTAGCTGGTGTAATAGTCCATTTCCAACGGGTAGGAATATTTGCAGACTGATCAGTAAGCGTTACCACATTAGCAATTTTTGGAAATAAATTATCGGCCTAAAATTTGAAACCGGAGCTACCGGAATATAACGATACTGGTCACGATACTTCATGGAGGTAATCGCATTATTTGCAATAACAACCTCCAGAATCGGAATATGAATTCCTTTGGCAATCCAACGGTACTCTACTCTGTTATTTGAGAAAGGTAAAGTAAATGGAAATGGAGTAGTTACTTTAATTGTATCTGTTTCAGTAATTACCGATTTAATTCTAAGCACATTGAAGGTGCCAAATGGAGTGGTAATTGATCCCCATCCATCCACCGTGTTTTTGCGTTTTCCTGCCTGAATATAACTGCCTATTGTAGGAATTGAAGTTGATACACTAAAAGTTCCTGAGTCCTGATCTCCATAGTTGAGCGGAAAATAATACAATTCATCAGGGTCACTATAATCGCTTGCCAATGGAATCTCTGGGTGGTGAACCCCGTACCTTCAATGGTATATTTTGGTGGTGGTGGTTTTGTAAAAATCCCATACATTTTTATGTAAGTGGCCCTAGAGAAATTGAGTCAGCTCGCTTATAACCTACCATACCCGCAAAATATAAAACATAGGGTGTAGAAGCCGAGTTTTGAATGACTGAAGCAACTGAAGTAGATACCAATTGCTGAAATTCAAGTGTAATTCGCACCTGTATTAGTGGCAATGCTTCCTGCATTTATTCCAGTGGTTGAAGCGTTGCTAAATCGCAAGGTGTCATTAGCCACCGGCATATCCGAACTTATAGCTGTAATTTGCGCCTTTGCAGTTAAT
Organism: Bacteroidota bacterium; assembly: GCA_016722525.1. GTDB lineage: Bacteria > Bacteroidota > Bacteroidia > AKYH767-A > OLB10 > JADKJB01. The sequence goes on along the minus strand of JADKJB010000028.1, from coordinate 1,962 downwards.
AAAGCACTTATAGTTAAAATGGCCAAGGTAAAACTTCTTCATTTCGTATTGAAATTAATAATATGTAAGCAAATATACTGTTATTTTGCAATCATTATGTCGAGATATTTATACCTCATTGTCATATTTTTGGCCTTGAATCTATGGCTCAAAAGCATCCTTCATGGGCTTCAACAGTGGTATGGTATCAAAATATTCCCTGAACGATTTTTGCAATGGTGATACTACCAACGACCCCATCAATCGTCATTGAAAAGGTGCTATCCGCATCAAAAACTTAACATGGCAAGTTCACCCGTGGACGAGCGAGTTGGTACAAGTTTTGCAACTTGGGAGCTCGATAACAAACAATCAATTTGGTTTAATATTCAGAAGAAGATATGGTGGTGACTTACAAGGCATTATAAACAAACTCGATTACCTCAGGAACTGGGTATCAATGCCATTTATTTGAACCTATTTTTTAACCTTCCTCCGCAGATATGATGCAATTTGTTTCCATCATGTGGATCCTTATTTTGGTCCGGCACCAGAAAGATATAAGAACCATGTCAACAGAAATTCCGGATGAGTCCCAAAACCTGGCAATGGACGGAAGCAGATAAATTAGCTTTGAAATTAATTGCCGGGAGTGCATGCAAAGGAATGAAAATAATTTTCGATGGGGTATGGAATCATATGGGTATTGAAAATGTTTTTATAAAGATGTGGCACAAATAAACAACAAAAGTAAATACGCCAACTGGTTTATTATTAATGATTGGAATGCTAATGGAGAGATGAATGCCTTTTAAATATGGGGCTTGGTTCGGAGTAAAGAAGCTACCCGAAATAAAAGAAGATACCAATGGAATTGTTAGCGGACCCAAGAATATATCTATGCTTGTACCCAACGATGGATGCAGCCCAATGGCAAAATAAAGAGGATTGATGGATGGAGGCTGGATGTGGCCTGTTGTATAAATCGAAAATTCTGGTCTATGAATGGAACGGATATGTGCATCAACTAAACAAAGAAGCCTATACCACCGAAGTTGTAGATGGACCCCTTGAAGTGAAAAAATATTTAGATGCGGTTTTGATGCGGTGATAGATTATAATTTTGGATATGCGGCTCAAGATTATTTCATCAATAAAAAAGCATCCAATGGTTTACAACTCGATGAAAAAAACAGAGAGATGATAAATGTGTATGGAAGAAAATGTACTTCATGCAAAATTTATATGATAGTCATGATGCCCAACGGCTAAGCAGTGCAGCCGCCAACCCCGACCTAGGGCATTTTGCCAACTGGGGTGATTTCTTTGGTAAATCGCAAGCGGAAAGAAATTCGAAATACAATACCTCGAAACCCAATGAAGCACAATTGAAAGATATGAAACTTATGATTGCATTTCAAATGTGTATGCCAGGTGCACCTGTGTTTTGTATGGAGATGAAGTGGGAATGTGGGGCGCCAACGACCCGGATTGTAGAAAGCCAATGGTTTGGGAAAACAAAAATTATGAACCGGAAATGTATGAAGCCAGCGGACAAAAAAGTAAAAACGATAATGTGCAATTTGACACTTCAATTTTCAATTACTATAAAAAATGGATTGGAATTAGAAACCAAAATCCAGCTTTAAGTAAAGGTACATATAAACTGATTTTGAATATTGATAGCGCTGGAATTTTTGTGTTTGAGCGGAGATGGAAAAAGGAAGTGTATTATGTAATCATTAACAGAAGTGAGAGAGATTTTAGCTATAGTAAACCTTATGGAAAGATACAAAAATTTAAATTTTACTTTGTAAATAATACAAATACATTAATGGAGAAATTCAATAATATATAAAAGGGAGCTGTTATTTATTATGTAGTATCCCAAAAAAGTGTTACTGTCTTAAAAAAGAATTGAATAATTAATCGAAGTTTCTACTTTAACTAATAGACACAAAATTACATTAACTTCAACTTTTC
>JADKJB010000027.1 GCA_016722525.1 Bacteroidota bacterium | reverse complement strand
AGTCAAACAAAAGATTCAAGATAAAGAAGGAATTCCACCAGATCAACAAAGATTAATTTTCGCAGGAAAGCAATTGGAAGATGGAAGAACATTGGCTGATTACAACATTCAAAAAGAGTCCACTCTCCATTTAGTATTGAGATTACGTGGAGGAATGCAAATTTTCGTAAAGACTCTTACCGGAAAAACAATCACCCTTGAAGTTGAAGGCTCTGACTCAATCCAACAAGTCAAACAAAAGATTCAAGACAAAGAAGGAATTCCACCAGATCAACAACGTCTTATCTTCGCTGGTAAACAATTGGAAGATGGAAGAACATTGGCTGATTACAACATTCAAAAAGAATCAACTCTCCATTTGGTTCTTCGCCTTCGTGGAGGATTATAAATTGTAAAAAAATAATAAAAAATAATTAAATTAAAAATTATAAAAAATATTTGAATTTACTTATGTTCCAAGTATCCTTATTGTACAACAAACAAATTAGAAAAATAATTTTAATAAAATTTAATAAAAAAATAAACGAGTAAAAATAATTATAATTTTATTGCAGAAAATTCAGCAAACAAAGAAGAAAATTACACTTTCTACTTTTGTAGATTTACTTTGTTTAGTGTTAGCGTATGTTGGGCATGATGTGACGAACTTTTCCTTTCAACACAAGAAGATTTCTTTGCTGAGATTTACTTGCAAACAGAAATGAGATCAATGCAAGCAACAAAACAAAACAAACATTTATATAAAACTCAAATGGAATACACAACAATTATTGACACAAGTTCCCAATCTTCTGCAGTATTATTTGGTTTGATGGGTGCTGCTTCTGCTCTCATTTTATCAACTGTTGGTGCTGCTTATGGTTCTTCTAAACCAAATATCTTCCATCACCTTTCACTTTCCTCCGCAAATAAACAACTTCCTGAATGGGAAAATGGTTTACAACAACAAGAAAGCACATTCAGTAACATTCAAAACAAATCCAAATTGTCAGGAATTGTTCCATTCATTCCAATTATAATTGCTGGTGTATTGGCGATCTACGGTCTGATCTACTCAGTAATAGTACTATCATCAATTACAGCAGTTGATTACAGCACAGCAAGAGGATATGCTCAATTCACAGGTGGATTAGTTTTGGGTTTCACTTGTCTTGCATCTGGTGTTGCTGTTGGTATTGTTGGAAGGGATGGTCTTCGTTCCATTTCTGAAAATCCTTCACCACAATCAGGTGTTTTCCTCACATCTCCAGTTAAACTTGTCCTCAATCTTATTTATTGTGAAGCATTGGGTCTTTACGGTCTTATCTTTGCTCTGATTGCTTCGTCGGCTTTTTAAAACATTTTTTTAACAGGATTAAGACAATATCGTTGAATATGATAAATAATATATATTCAATCTATTTTTGTAAAGAATAAATAAATTAAAAAAAATATAGATTTGTTTGAAATAGGTCACAAGTAATTTTATTGCTAGATAAATTTTCAAACCTTCAAAGTAAAAAACAATTATTTTTCACATTTGCAACATACATCAGAAAGTGAAGTACTTTTTCTTGATTGTAAAGAGTTAAAATAAAACCAAATAATAAAACTAAAATTAAAATTGTATTTAAAAAGTTTTTTAATTTATTTTAAATATTTATATAAAGTACAAAATGGTTTATCCACAGATGCAGTCTTTTGGAGACCGGAAAATTTTTAATTATTGTGAAAATTTGGAATAAATTTGTGTTTAAAGTAAAGAACAGGCTCCTTTCTTCTTTTTAACTGGTTTAGGTTGTAAAACAACACGAATTGCTTCATCAAATACAGCTTTAAGACCTTTTTGAGTGAGAGCAGAGCATTCCAAATATTTGGAAGCATTGATTTCTTTTGCTAATTGAAGACCTTGAGCATGAGAAACAGGTGCTAATCTTTTCTCAGCCAAACGATCAATGGTTGCTTTATCTTCACGTAAATCCAATTTTGTACCAACAACGAGGATTGGAACATTTGGACAATGATGATTGATTTCTGGATACCATTTGGCTTTCACATTTTCGAATGAAGCTGGAGAAATGATGGAGAAACATGCGAGAAATACGTCTGTTTGTGGATAAGAAAGTGGTCTTAATCTGTCATAATCCTCTTGTCCTGCTGTATCCCATAATCCAAGATTGATTGGTTTATTATCAACCATAACATTGGCTGAATAGTTGTCGAATACTGTTGGAATATAATCACCAGGGAATGCATTGGTTGTATATGAAATTAAAAGGCATGTTTTACCAACTGCACCATCTCCAACTACTACACATTTTATTGCTTGCATTTGTTATTTGTTGTTTTTAATGATTTATTGTTGTGAATCTTTGCCTTTTTATCTCTCCTTTTTCCCTCATAAACGTTTGCTTGGTGAATCTTCATTTTCAAATAAAACTGTTCATTCAACTAAACTAAGTAACCCTGCTTACTAAAAAAGTAAACCCTTTTTATTATTGATCGATTTATTGGCAACCGATCGCAACATAATTTTCGTGAGGTAATTTTCTTTTTATTTCCTTGTTTTTTCATGTTTGTTCATGAAATCACCCCCACAATAGTTTACATTAAAGTATAATAATTGGAAATAGGAATAGAAGATGGGAATGAAAGGAGCAAAAATGTCCATGTGCTTCATCGATGAATTATTACTACAATCAAATGGATATGGATAGACGAACGCGAGAACTATAAATGAAATTACATCGGATTCAATTGAATCACCAACCCCCTCCCCCTAATTACAAATACACATGTCGCCGTCTCCCATTTCCCCCTTTTTTACCCTTTTTATTTCCTTTCAATTGGTATTCTATCATTTAAGGGAGTAGAAAGTATGGAGGAACAATGGCAATAATTTATTAAATAATTGAATTTGTACAACATCACCACTCGCTCCTATTGGTGGATAGTCTTTTATTGTTCGTAGAGTTTTTGGAGAACCAAGGAGCGATCGCCATTGTACTCTCTGAGGAGGTGGACAACTTTACTTCCTGAAAATCCAACGTTCTTCAGTTGTTCGATAAAAGGGATCCAAGTGGCAACAATTGAAGCATCAGCGAAGCATTTTTGTTGATTGAATTTGCTCTGGTAAGAGCGGTTTCAGTGAGAGCGGAATTGAAGGTACACCCACTTATATTGATCACTGTCACTGGTGAATTCGATATTGGTGAAACATTGGAAACACAACCATTTAGAAAGCGGAGTTGACAACATCGTCAGAAACAGGAGAAGCAAGATTTGCACTCGCACTTCCAATCGAGGTGGCACTTGCTGCATTTATCTGATGCATTGTTCACGTTTGGGGAAAGATTTCCATTCAAATTTCCAGCAGAAATGATGGATTGCACTTGTTTCACAGCGGTGGCGACTTGTTGAAGTGCTTCAAGAACTTCTGGATTTGATACCCCTTGTAATTTACTCATTACTTCCATTGAAGAAGTAATTGGATGGTTGGCGGTAATATTGCTTGTTGTCATGATGGATGAATGTTTGGAAGACTGTTACAAATTCCCAATTAAATGCTGAATCGCATTGAATGTTCTACGAATATTTCCGGTGCTAATTCCTGCCGAACTTTCTTTCCTCCAAATAATTTTCAAAAAAACTGGTTACTCAACCCCTACTCCCGCGAAACGAAAGGTCCCGGATTAATTTACATTATCCTTGCAACAAAAGGTCCGGATTGTCTTCGTGTCATTAATTTTCCATCACAGTGGGAATGTTGCCGAAAATAAATGGTTATTGTGCAATTATGAAACGGCAACTCGGTCCTTTCTCCTATTCTGAAGCGGCAAATGCTTTGACTCGTTGATAAATACCTCCCTTCCTCTTACTTTCATTCATCAGAAAATACAAAAAATGGTTAAACTTTACTACACTCCAACATCTTGCGGCGCTGCTTCTTTTATTGCCGCTTTTGCTGCACAGGTCAATTTACAAAGCGAACAAGTGGACATCAGAGAACACAAAACAGCTTCTGGTGCCAATTTTTATGAAATCAATCCAAAAGGGAATGTACCTGCTCTTGTTCTCGGAACTGTTTTGAATGAAAACGTAGCCGTCCTTCAGTATATTGCCGATTTGGTACTTTTTTTCACCTCATTTCTCCATTCTAGCGAGAGGGGGAATACTAACAGAGAAAAATAGAACCCAGGGAAAGTGGCAGGAGTGAACGGAAGCACAGAAAGGGCTGTCTTACAAAATCTGTTGAGTTATCTCGCATCGGAAGTGCACCCATCCATTGGTGGATTGTTCAATCCAACGATTGGGGAAGAGGTGAAGGAATATTTGAGGGGAAATGCAGCCAAGAAGCTCAGTTATCTTGAGAATAATATTCTGAATGGAGAAGGAAAGAAATTTTTGGTAGGAGAATCGTTCAGCATTGCAGATAGTTACTTGTACATTATTCAAAACTTGGACGAAGTACGTTGGTATTGATTTTTCTTCTTACAAGAATGTTTCTGCTTTTTTTGAAAGAATACCGAACCTTGAAGTTGTCAAAGGGGCTCATACTCGGATTGCTACTTCTCCTTCCTCCATTCTGTAAAATCTCCCTCCTCCTTTTGATTATAATATGGTAAATTTGAATAAAATGTGTTACATATTCTTCACTCCTTGTTTTTACTTTTCAGTTTCCAGCAACAAAAAAGGAACAAGCAGTAGAGAAAGAAAACAAATACGTGTCGTAGAACGAGAAAACGAGTTTAAAGAAAAATGAAAAAGGATTTATTCGCAAAACATTTACATTTAATATTTACTTCAAGAGGGAAAGA
>JADKJB010000026.1 GCA_016722525.1 Bacteroidota bacterium | reverse complement strand
ATAAACTTCAGTTTCAAAAATTTATGGAACAAATCGTATTTCAAATGACTTATATTTGTGAAGTTAAAGAGTTTTTTGTCGACACTCGTTAACGTTTGGTGTTCCGCAGGCCTCTTTTAAAAAACAGAGACAGCAAGAAATAGACTTAAATGAAAATTACAAATAGTTACCAGACCTGCTGTATTTTGGTTAACAGCATTATCCTCTTCTTTCATGGGTACTACCAACCGTTGTAATGGACAAACTGAAATTGAAAATAGAGATTCAGCTTTGAATACCAAAATTTCCGAGGAAAATTTCATATTAATCAATGGTATAGAACAATGGGTTACGATAAAAGGAGAAATCTCAAAACCTATAATTTTATTTATTCACGGAGGTCCGGGTAGTCCGATTAGTCCCATCAGACCATCTTTACAAAGAACGGGAAAAAGATTTTATTATAGTTCAATGGGACCAACGAGGTACAGGAAAGACTTTTGGAAAATATGCTCCCGAAGAACTTACACCGGAATTTTTACTGGCAAATCCATTAACCCTTGATCAAATGACCAACGATGGAATTGAGTTATCAGAATACCTTTTAAAACATTTAGGAAAGCAAAAAATCCTGCTTTTGGAACCTCCTGCGTTGGTACATGCAAAAATAGTTACCAGGCGACCAGACTTTTTATGCTTGTGTAGGACATTCTCAAATCGCTTGCAACTATTGATGTAGCATTTTATAGTAAAATTTATAAAATTGCCGAAAGTGAAAAGGACAACGAAGCTTTAGAAATATTGAACATGATAGGACCCCCACCGTACGATAGAGCAAAAAAAGTAGGGCAGCTATTCAGAATTCTAAAAAAATATGAAAAGGCAAATTCAACGCCTGCTCCCGAATCTTGGTTTGTTGTTTCGCCTGAGTATGACAATGAAAATGATAATAGAAATCGCAGTGAGGGCGACGACTATTCGTTTGTTAATTATGCAGGCGACAGTAAATTGGGCGTGCAGGCAATGAGTGCATCCATTAACTTAATGAATGATAATTTGATTTAAAATTCTGTATATTTAATCCAGGGAAGTGAAGATATTTTAAACTCTCAAGAAAAATCAAAGAATATTTCGATCAACTAAAAGCCCCTAATAAGAAATATTATTTGTTGCCAAAAACTGCGCATGGATTTAATCTGTCAGTCCTGGAAACACAATACAAAATATTTAAGAGTATAAACACTTTTTTGACTAATTTGCTTGGAATGAAAAACAAACAATCGCTAAGAGGGGTATTTCCTACTAGTGATAGGATAGGAGTTTTAAACGGACTGACGTCTGGCGAAATTTTAGGACTCAAAAACAACAATACCATGATAACAATTGAAAATTACTTAGACAGCCATTATATTCACAGAAGCAACTGGCTGAGAGCCGCTGTTTTAGGTGCAAATGATGGAATAATTTCTATTTCAAGTCTTGCCATAGGAGTTGCTGCTGCAAGTGCAACAAGAGAACCTATTGTTTTAGCAACAGTCGCCGGACTTGTAGCTGGCGCATTATCTATGGCTGCCGGTGAATACGTTTCTGTAAGTTCTCAAACTGACACAGAAAAAGCGGACATTGAAAGAGAAATCAATTTTTACGCATTACCATTTGGGGGACAATCGCAATGGGCCTATCAGCACTGGTAGGCTATATCTTTGGTGTTAAAATATAATTTATGATTTTAATAAATTGTGTAGAAACTCAAAAAAAACTATACCTAACAATACATTTGCAGTACTAAAAAGTAGTTGCTGTTACAAAACGCTGTTTTCAATTAGTTCAAATTACAGGAGTCTGTTACTTATGTTATTGGAAAGCCCGCACAATAAAAACGAATTTTATTAATCTAAGAAAATTAAAATGAGAAAATTAAAGCTTCAAGTACAAATGACTGTGGATGGTTTCATAGCAGGGCAAAATGGAGAAATGGACTGGATGTGCTTTCCCTGGACGGATGATATTACGAGTTATGTAAGAGAAATTACGGAACCCGTTGATACGATACTTTTAGGTAGAAAGCTGGCTGAAGGATTTATTCCGCATTGGGAAAATGTGGTCAAAAATCCGGACGATCCGGAATTTGAGGGAGGCCTTAAATATACAGCAACACCTAAAATTGTATTTACACATACCATGCAACAATCAATTTGGACCAACACCGAAGTGGCAACAGGTGAACTGGTTCAGGAAATAACAAATTTAAAAAGTAAAAAAGGCAAAGATATAATTGTTTATGGTGGTGGCACTTTTGTAACTTCCCTTATTCATGCAAAATTAATTGATGAATTTCATTTGTTTATAAACCCTACTGCCATTGGTAAGGGCATGACAATTTTTAACGGGGTAGCAAGTAACCTGAACCTGAAATTAAAAATGGTAAAACAATTTGATTGCGGAATTGCAATGATTTGTTATGATCTGGTAAAATAGATAATAACATTTATTCCAAATTTAAGTGGCTTCGATAGGGCTTTGTGGCGAGGTAAAGTCGCTCTCTCAAAACTTTTTGTAAATGAACTTGCTGCCGTTACCAACTTCGCTATGATTTTATTTTTTGAACGCGTTGAATGGTAAAGTGATTTCAGCATAAAAATAGTTCCGCTATTGATTTTGAAAGGTTGCTTTGGCAGGATGGAATAGGCTGTCTTAAAAAACTGGATGCACTAAATTTAGAAAAGGGGATTCGCTGCTTTTAGTGCTTTAAGATACGTTTAGTTAACAGTGGCGTTTTTTTTTACATTTGTGGCTGGTAAATTTCAGTTATTGGTGGAAGAGCTCCAAGGTATCTTGTTTTAATTGGTAAAATGATAAAAACGCCCTTTTTTAGCAGTAAAATCTGGATAGCAGTACTTTTTTTCGGATTTTCAATTTTTTTAACATTCAATCGCCATAGTAAATCAGGTGTGCAAAATTATCATAGTGAAATTTGGGCTGATAAAGCAGGGTATTATATATACTTACCCGCCCTTTTTATAGTAAATTTTGATGGTCATAATTTACCTTTGAATATAGATAAGAAAACCGGAAATGGTTTCTCTGTGGAAGATGGTATCATTAAAACCAAATATACCTTAGGTGTGGCGCTAATGCAAAGCCCGTTTTTTTTAGCCGGTCATTTTTTAGCAAAGTTGATGGGGTATGAGAGCAATGGCTTTTCTTTATTCTACCATAAAATGATAAACATTGCTGCTGTTTGCTATACCTTTCTGGCATTTATTTTCCTTTATTTATTTTTGATCAGGTATTTAAGTCCGGGCGTGGCTCTTGTTTCCTTAAGTAGTCTTTATCTGGGAACAAATATTTTCTATTATTCAATTTTTGAGACAGGCATGTCACATATTTATTCCTTCTTCCTTTTTGCTTGTTTTATTTATTTAAGTCCTTTTGTTACCCGGCAACATCAAAAGAAGTCATTTTATTTGTTGTTTGGAGTTATTATTGGGTTAATCATTGTTGTTAGACCCATCAATGTGATGTTTCTCCCTGTTTATTTTATTTTTAATTCAATTAAATTCTATGATACGAAAACTGCTTTAACAAATTTTTTGTTAGTTGCTGCTGCAGCAATACTAGTAGTACTCCCGCAATTGTTTTATTGGAATTATGCCTTTGGAAACTACTTTCACTATTCTTACGGACAAGAGGGGTTTTCTAATTGGTTTGCACCTAAATTAGTGCAGTTATGGTTTTCAACCAATAACGGATGGTTGGTTTATAATCCTATGGTATTTTTAATTCTGGCAGGCTGTGTTATTTTGTATAAGCAACACCCTCAAAAGAGCATAGGGTTCACTATTTATTTGTTGCTCATTTCACTCGTTTTTGCATCCTGGCACGATTGGTCTTATGGCTGCTCCTATGGCTGCCGCCCCTATGTGGAGTACTATGTAATTATGGCCCTTCCATTGGGCTTTTTTATCGAAAAACTAAGTTCGAAATTTACTTTTAGAGTGTTACTGATTGCAATGCTGGTAATTTTTATTGGTTACAATCAAAAATTGATGTTTTCCTACGATGGTTGCTGGTATGGCGGTACCTGGGATAGTTCCGAACTGCTCAGATTGGTGCTGAGTGCAACAAAATAGCAGGACCAATGCAAGTGCATTTTGTGCAAACACTATTTTTTACCTTTATCTTTACGCACTGCGCACCCAAGTTGGAAACAGTAGGGGAGAGGCAGTGAGTTGGATGGGTGCATGCCATACGGATACTACTCATGGAAATACTAAAAACGCAACAATTAACTGCAGCCTCTCAATTTGAGCAAATCAATCAGCTGTGGAATGAGGAGTTTCCTGTTAATTTGAATAATAGATTTGGGATTTTACTCGACGGTGCCACCAACTTTAACCATTATTTGGTGGAAGCTACTCCTCACAATGTTGCAGCCTGGGCCGTTGATTTCGAAAAAGATAATGAAATACGGTTCTCTCTTATTGTGGCCGGCAAACATCAGGGTAAAGGAATTGGTACCGCACTCCTGCAACGCCTTAAAAATGATTTGGGCGAATTTTATGGCTGGGTCATCGACCATAATAACGATATAAAAGCGAACGGTGAGCCCTATAGGTCTCCGCTGTTGTTTTATGTCAAACAGGGATTTGAAGTGCTGCACCTCTCCCGAATCGACTCCGATATGCTGCATGCGGTAAAAATTAAAAGAGGCTGTTGAAACAGGAAGCTGTTGCTGATGCCGGTGTGCCTGCTGCAGGAGATTCAAACCTTAATAGGTAGTTAAACCGCATTGTTCAATGCCTATTGCAATGGCAGATGTCCGAACACCTCGGTTCGAATACAGGCTACGCTGCAATGCCGTTGGTGACCATATCCCCAATAAATTACCTTTTGAATGCTTTGCATGGTGGTGGGCCAGAAGCCCGGTTGCAGGGCTTGGTTATAATCCGCCTCCCGGCATTTTAAAACACCCCATAGTTGGTGAGACTAAATAGCGGCTGGTGCCGATGTTCAGCAATCGGTCTGTTTGGGAAGGGTGAGGAAGGCACCTGGGGGTTTTTCGATGCAGTTTGAAGGCCACATGTTTGCCGGTAAAAAGTATCTTTGCAACCAAACAAAACTAAAGCGCCATTTCAAAAATAATTATCATAGGTCCTGCTTACCCTTTACGGGGAGGCATTGCCAATTTTAACGAAGCACTGTGTGCAGCCTATACCAATAGGGGCGATACCTGCAGCATTGTTTCTTTCAGCTTGCAGTACCCCAACTTTTTGTTTCCCGGTGCTACCCAATTCGCCGGTGCCGACCCCGCTCCCGCCGGACTGCATATTGTTACCCTGCTCAATTCCATCAACCCAATTAGCTGGTGGAAAACGGCCCGCTACATACGCGCACAAAAGCCCGATCTGGTGGTTATACGGTACTGGCTCCCCTTTATGGCGCCTTGCCTGGGTAGTGTGGCACGGTTGCTCAAAAGAGGCAACAGCGGCATCACCGTGCAAGCCATCTGCGACAATGTGGTGCCGCATGAGCAGCGTTGGGGCGACCGAATGCTTACCGCTTACTTTGTAAATTCCTGCGATCGCTTTGTGGTGATGAGCCAAAGCGTACTCGCCGACCTGCGTACTTTCACACAGGCACCGGCAACAGTGCGCTTTCATCCCATCTACAACATTTTTGGCGATGCCGTACCAACAGCCGATGCACGCCGCCTGCTGGGGCTCGAAGCCAACGCCAATTACCTGCTCTTTTTTGGCTTTATCAGGAAGTACAAAGGACTCGATTTGCTACTGGAAGCGTTAGCCGACCCGCAACTCGCTAACAGCAATGTGCAACTTATAATTGCCGGCGAATTTTACGACGACCCGCAGCCCTATTTACAGCTGATTCAAAAACTGCAACTCACCCACCGCGTGCATTTGCATACGCATTACATACCCAAGGAACAGGTAAAAAACTACTTCTGCGCGGCCAATCTCGTAGTGCAGCCCTACCGCAACGCTACCCAAAGCGGTGTAACGCAAATAGCCTATCACTTTAATAAACCTATGCTCGTTACCAATGTGGGCGGACTTCCCGAAATGGTGCCTAACGGTGTTGCCGGATACGTTACCTCCACCAATCCCGCAGATATAGCCCACGCTATTGCTGATTTTTTTACCCATAACCGAAATGAGGAACTTACCAAAGGCGTTTTGGAAATGAAAAAGCAATTTGCCTGGGAAGCCTTTGTTAAGGATGCAACAGTGTAAGAGCCAGCCTTGGCGATTTTATTAGGGCTGCAACCAGTGCTGAACAAATTTTTTTTCTTTTTCTTTTGTTTTTAAGGCTGAACTTGAAATTCTGTTTTTAATCTGAAGGGAAAAGGCTGGGAGGATCACAGAACAACACTGAGCAATGAATTACTCTCACTTTATAAATATTTTCTAGGGACTTCCAGTTTACAAAACAAGTCGTCATGAAAAATTGCTACCCTGATAATTAGCCTGAACGGAAATTTTAAGCAATCTTTCTAGGAAGATACTAAAATTCCCTTGATAGATTACACTTTAATGAAATTTAATTTTTCTTGCGGCAAAAACACACATTCTAATTAAAATTAATCCATGTTTAAATCTTGAAATATTTGTTGTGCCATACGTTCTTTCTTTATATTTTATTGGCATTTCAATTATTTTTAAATTTAATTTATACGCTCCAAATAATAGATCAAAATCTCCAAAAGGATCAAAATCTCCAAAATATTTTCTATTGTTTTCAAATTATTATAATCAACTTTAAACATAACTTTGTTCCACATAATGTATCTTTCAATGATTGTTCTAACAGCCATGTGAAAATTGCGCTAAAAAAATTTATTTCCAAGCATATTTAAAAATCTCATTGCTTGTTTTTCCATTGGGTAGACCAATCTACATCCATTGATGAAATCAGCTTTATGAGTTGAAATGGCATTGTAAAATTTTGGTAATTCTTCGGGGGAGACAGTTAAATCAGCGTCCAAAATCATCAAAATTTCACCTTTTGCTAAAAAAAATCCTTTTTTAACAGCATCATTTTTACCCTTTCCTTCTTGTTTGACACACACAATATTGCATACATCTTTATATTTTCAGAAATCTCATTTATTTTTGCCCAAGTATCATCACTTGAATTTCCCGACAAAAATTATTTCTTGCCATTTGCCAAATTTTGGAATTCGCACTATAGCATTTTCTATTTCCACTTTCATTGCAAGCAGGAATAATTATAGATACAGAATAACTCGATTGAACATCATTGCTGGAGTTATTACATTCTAGCGGCTTCGCAAATGTATAATTATTAATATTTAAATTTTTAATAATTGGAAGATTTGCAAAGTATTTATTAAACAAATTTGATATTATTGGAATATAGATTGGAATAAGCATTCTTTTGCTCTCCCTATATACTTCAAAACCTTCAAGGTACAATAAATTTTTAATATCAGATTGAGAGAGCCAATTTTGAACTGGGGTAGCCTTCTTGAATCTAATTAATTCACCAATTTTTAGAATTGGTTCCCAAAAGTGATTATAATAGGTTATAATTATTTTAGTCCTAGCATGAGATATTTTTTAGTTGATTAAAAAGTTTTTGGACATCTGAAATGAAGCCAATTAAATTGGATATAATAATTAAATCAAATTTTTGGACTAAAACAATTTCTTCAGCATCCATAACAATAAATTCGACTTCGGGGAAGTTGTTTTTTGCAATTTCTATTGATTCTGCATTAAAATCTATTCCAGTTTTATTTTTTCCTGAAATGTTTCCTATCAAACCTCCGAAACCGCAACCAATTTCCAAAACATTCAAAGCATCGTTTGAGAAGTAATTACAATATTCGGTTATATTATTCCAATAGTATGAATGTTTTTTTTGATTTATAAATGAAACTTTTGCATTTTCATTAAAATACTTACTGGTGTTTTTTGAGTTTTTTGAAGTTGAATCCATTACTTTTTTTTCCTAATAATAATATAGGCAAACATTGAAATAAACTTGGAAGAAAATAGATTATCTATCATGGTAAAAAATTTAAATGAAAAAGCAGGAACCAATTGTTTAACTGAAACGCCTCCACTTAATAAATACCTAAATGGGGTGTGGTAGACGATTTTTTCAATTTTCAAGTTGGGGAATTCTTTTCAAAGATTACTTTATCGCGATCAAATACAATCCAAGGTAAGGCTCCATTAGCTGAAGAAAGAGGACCTTGATTTGCTAATTCCCAGACTGAATTTACTTTAAATGGTTCATGATGAAAAAAAGTATATATGAATCTCCCAAAAATCGAATTCCATGGTTCAGACATTACAATAACTCCATCTGTTTTTAGTACTCTATCAGCTTCATTTAAAAATTCTCTAACATTTGGAATATGGTGAAATACATCTACCATAATAATAGCATCCAAAGATTTGTTTTCGAATGGAATATTATTTGCAAAAATTATTTTATCAAGTCCTGAAATATTAATTACATCTGATGTAACAACATTGGGCATGATTTTTTTTATGAAACCAGCTCCACTTCCTAATTCTAAGAAATTGCCATATTCATTGTAATTTGAAATTTTTTTAATTTTAGTATACCATTCGATATATAGTGAATTTAGAAACGTTTTTTTTTCAATAATTTTTCTATGTTCTAATGAACGCTCTATTGAGTCAATTTCAATTTTATTAACTTCTTTTAAGTGCAAAAAACTCCAAAAACTACCCATCACTTAATATTTAATTTCATACAAATAACTTGGTTCCGTATTACCAATTTGTTTAACGAGTTGTATTTTTTGGGGATATTTTTGAGCTATGGGTTGCAGCATACGGTGCATCGTATTAATAATATAGCCATCAATTTTATTAGGGTTACGGCGCAGGTTAGCAAGGAGCACGTGGGTCACCTTATTTTGGTTAAAGTAGTTTAGGGCGCTATCGGGGTTAGAGAGGTTAGTGGTGCTATCAATGGCGATTACCGAATATACCGGAAAGAAGGGCCGGCCACGGCCATAAACGAAACTCATGGGTGCTTTGCGGCAGGCTACCAGGCTGGAAGGAGGGAGGCTATCGGCACACCACTCACTCATACGTAGGTAATTTTCCCAGTCAGGGGTGTAGCCATAATACTTATCGCCTTGTATATTCTTTTTAAGAACCGGGAAATTAGAGACTGCTTTTTTGGCTGTGGTCATAAAGCTGCTTCCAACAATAAGTACTGCAAGGGCCAAATAGCCCAATAAGCCAACACTGCCGCTACGGTGAAGGTAGGAATAAAAACCATACAACACCACCAGCAATAGCAAGGGTACATACACCATTATTAACCGGGGCTGATCCCATCGGGTTTGCAGCACTAAAAAGGTAAGTCCCAGCATAGTGCCTACATAAACCAGTACCAATGCTATGGAACGGGCAAATGAGGTGCTGTTTTTGCCATCAGCACTATTTTTGTGATTACTTAGTTGCTTTCCTTGTGCCCACACATCTCTGTAAATGCGCCAGGCGGCAAATAGCACCAGCGCGAAAATAAATACGGAGAGAATGGTTTTGGTTTCCATGCTATCGGGATCTTTAAAGCCAAGTATTTGGAAGAGCCGCTTGGAGATGTATAAGTTGAAATTTTCGAAGAATCGGGTAATAAACCCGAGAAATCTTCTTGACCGGCAGCAGCGTTATACGCATCTTTTTGAAGCAAAATAGCACTCTGGCTGCCATACTGGTTGCCGGCACCCCAAATAACGGCTTTCACACCCTCAAAGCCCAGTCGCACTACCATATAGCCTGCAACGGTTAAAAGCAACATACGGTACTGCTGCTGCAACAGCAAAAACAAACTTACCGCTGCCAGCATACCAATAGCAATGTTTTTACAAAAGGTCATTAGAAATAGTGCGCCTCCAATAGCCAAAGCACCACGAATCAATAAGCCTTTTTTAGTGTTGCCTGCCGAGTTATTGGCTTGCAATTCGCCTACTACCAACAGTTTATTGCCGGCTGCTAACGGAGCTTTTAATTTTTCATACCAATTAAAAAATACTATAAAAAAGAACGCCTGTAGCGTCAAAAATAGCATTTCGGTATAAGTTTGACTGGCATAATACAGCAGGTACGAGTTAAGGGAACTAAACAGCAGCACCGGCCAAAGAATAACTAATGGCATGCGCTTGCGGAAGGCATAGTAGAACAGTGCCAGGTGCAGCAGAAAAAAGAACACATTGAGTAGTTTAAAAATGGTGAGGTGGAGACCGGTCGCCATGGTAACTATACCCAGCACCAGTGGATAAAAGGGCGCATTGGCGGTGTAAAAGTAACCGGTAAAATCGGCAGCGTATTTACTGGCCGCCTCAATGTACATGGCATCGTCGTTGCCCTCGCTAATTTTCATATCGAACGTTAACGTAGCAAACAAAACACCCAAAATTAAGGGCAGCAACAACAACAGCCGGGTTTGATTCCTTTGCAGATAAGCCTCCCAACGATCAAACGCATTTAGCTGATTATCAGGCACCTTTTTCAGGTGCGACGGTTGGGGGATGGGTTTTTTAGCGCTCATTTTGGAATCAGATCACAATAATAGTCAAAAATTGGTTTCCGTTTGCAAACGGTTTCAACACTTAATTGGTGTGGAGATGGGTTGAAATCGCTTGCGCTGAGCAGGTAAAAAATGGCTGCCGTTTCACATACCCACTTAATTGATTTGATAGTTGGAACAGGCAATTCCCAGGAGCAACTTTAGGTGGTTGACCCCCTTAAACCGTGTTGCAAAATGAACCGGAAAGTTATTAAGTAGTAAACAGCTTGTCAAAATGCCCTAATGGACGTTGAAATTATTTTTGATTTCTAAAAAGGTAAATAAAACAGAGGCGCATAGTAAATTCCTGCGCTGTTGTTTGTTAAATACGAACAATTTCACCTGCCTAAGTGCAAGGAGTCTCAATCATTCAGTGATTTGACAATTCCGAACCTCTTTCTTTTATACTTAGCACAAATTAGTTTTAATCAAATATTCTAATTAATTTTGAAAAAGTCATGCTAGTTTCCTCCTACGTGCATTTAAAGCATTCTTTTACCCGGCAACCAAATAGGCGATCAATATCCGAGATCAGTTTGTTTAACGAAAGGAGTTTGCGAGTGTGAAGATGTTAGGCGTCATTGTAAAGAAACCGTAGACCAAGAAATTAAAGTATGAAATTTATAAGTACGCAGACAATAAAAGAAGCATACACGGAATTGACAAATGTCGAAGTCAAGAACGCTAGCATTTTTCATATATTTCTTATACTTAAAGGCTGCGGCATAAACGATACAGCAGCTCTACCAGTTGAAGTAATTACAGAAAAAGGCTATCCAATTGCAAGCGATTTAAGCTTACTTTTTCATACTTTGAACAAAAGCCTGAAAAATATGACTTTATCAACCCTTTTTCAATGAAGGAATGGGCTGCACAAGCTCCATCAGAAACTTTAAAGAAATGGGTTTCATCAAGAATTAAAAATAATATCATTGGTGGAGCCACAACTTGGAGAAAAATAATTAGAGAAGATATTTACAACAACAAAATCAAGTTTGCTAATAATTATGTTGACGAGATTAAAGATTTAACAATCCCAAACAACAAAATCAAATTATGGCCTTTAGTGGTTTGGTATAATCGTTTCACTAAATTCGAACGTTCATATAGTCCTAATGAACTTATTCAAGGATTTATAAAAGAACTTAATATTACCGAACGAGAACTTGGTGGTCTATTCGACAAATCTGTTCTTTTTGATATTGAATTTTCAAACGAAGAATGTGATATGGGTGAGATTAGAAATCTTATCGGCTCCCCTCCAAATACCACAAGTAGCTCATGGAACGAATCAACGGTTATTGCAGTTGCAGAACCTCAAGCATATTATGAATATAAAAATAAAATCATGAATAATCAAACAAATGTCTCGGTTGAAAAAATACAAAAGCTAATCAAAGACAATTTTCAAATTATCCTATCGGGACCTCCTGGTACTTCAAAATCTTACATTGCAGACATTATTTCAAAGAAAATAATCACTGGCAATTCTAACTTAGATTCAATACTAAAAATTCAATTCCATCCACAATATTCTTATCAAGATTTCATTGGAGGTTTTATAGTAAATGGTGACAAAGTTGAAACGAACAGAGGTGTGTTTTTGAGATTTTTAGACAAAGTAAAGAGTTCCGGAAAAGACAAATTTGTTTTAATTATTGACGAAATTAACAGAGCAAATGTTGGGAGTGTTTTCGGAGAAATAATACAATGTTTAGATAGAAATTATAGCCTTAGTACTTTAATTGCAGGTAAGGAGGAAATACTTAACATTCCCAAAAACCTGTTTATCATAGCAACAATGAACACTTCGGATAGAACTCTCGGCTCTATAGATTTTGCATTGAGTAGAAGATTCGTTGATATTTACATTGCACCAAATGAAAATGCGTTGACTGATACAACAAAAACAGAAAGTGGAATTTCATTGGCCGATTTACTAAAGAAAATTAATACTCAACTTAAAAATACTCTAAAGAATAATGAACTAGTAATTGGTCAAACTATTTTTTATAATGAATCTGTCAAATCTGCTGATTTGTATAATTGGTCAAATGAAAACCTAGAGGATTTGTTTAATTATAAAATTCTATCAATGATTGAAGATTATTGCAACAAAGAAGTAAACAAAGTAAATGAGGTTATAGGAGATAAGCTAAAAAACAGATTAACTGGAGAAGCTTTTGTTAATGCTATATCTGAATATATTTCATGAAGATTATAGAAATTTTCGAAAATGAAGCTATTTCATTGGATGATGATGACATTAAAGGTCTTCTTCAGATAAAAAAGTCAGTCTCAAATTTGCCATTTTTTGTTGTTGAAAATAAATTAACAACAGAAGACTACACAATTGGTGAAATTCAATTAAAAAGAAGACCTTAATTAGAATTAAACCAAGACACAAAGTACTTAGCTTGAATCATTATTTTGAGATGCTTTTGTATATAGATAACTTAAACTACAATTCAATTAAATCAAGCTCATACTCAAATGATTCATCGTTTGGAGTTAACGGTTTGATTGAAAAATTTTATTGAAGTATGCACTGATTTATTAGGTTTTGGATTAACTGGCTCATTTGCACCTAAGAAAATCAAAAGTTTTAAGCCAAAAGGGAAAATTATTTTTCGAATACAATAAAAAACTAATACCAATTGAAGGTTTCCCAACATCAATTGACGATTATAAGATTGATAATCCTGCAAATCAAATTATTAAAACAGCAATTTTAAAAATACAAGAATATACTGGATTAAGTAAAAATAATCGATACTCGGTGATACAACTTTTAAATCATTTCGAGAATGTTTCAGACTACAAAAAAGATTACATTAATCTGAAACCTGATGTACTGAATTTTCATTCTACTAATCCTTACTATGCAATTACTTTAGAATATGCTTTAAAAATAATATTAGACTTCAAATTAGGATATTCCTCTGAAGGTGGCATACAATGGAATGCATTTTTAGAAAATTCAAATGACACCTTTGAAAAGTACGTACGTAAAATTTTGGAACGTGAGTTAGACCATAAAATCAATAAGTGGGACAAACCAAAGAAATTTGCTGAAATCAATTGGAAGCAACAAATAGGACAAAGCCTTCTCGCAGATATAATTGTTGATTTTATTGATGGCAAGGCACGAGCAGTATTTGACGTTAAGAACAAGTACTTTTCTCCAACTGAAAGTAATCCTAGTGAACTTACAAGCGTGGCAGATATTTACCAGCTATTATTTTATTCTACTCAACTAAATACCGATATTTGTGGCTTAATTTACCCATCGGATGATTTTTATGAACCTATAACATTAGATATTATGGGTGTTGATATTAATTTCTTTTGATTTCTATCAATATGAATGCAGATTTTGAAAAGAGGAAAGATGGACTAATTAATAATATAAAATATTGTTTAAAATACACATAGGAAATGGGAATGAGATACAAGTTTATTGATTTGTTTTGCGGTATTGGAGGTTTTCGTCAAGCTTTTGACGATTTGGGCTGTGAGTGTGTTTTTCATCAGATATTGATAAGTATGCAAACATTACTTATGAAGCAAATTTTGGAGAGGTTCCACATGGTGACATTACAAAAATACCAGCAAAAGAAATCCCCGCATTTGATATTTTACTTGCAGGTTTTCCTTGCCAACCTTTTTAGTTATTCTGGTCGAAATGAAGGATTTGAAGACAAGACAAGAGGTACATTATTTTTCGATGTTGTGAGAATAATTAAACATCATAAGCCAAAGATGTTTCTTTTAGAAAACGTTAAAGGCTTAAAATCGCATAACTCAGGACAAACATTAAAAGTAATTGAGGATACGTTAATCCAATTAGGTTATAATATTAACTGGACAATAATTGATAGTTTAAAGTTTGGAGTTCCACAAAAAAAGAGAACGTTGGTATTGTGTGGGATTTGATAAAGAAATAGAATTTGAATTTCCAAAGGGTAAAAACATTATACCCAAATTAAAAGACATTATATCAAACGAATACAATGATGATAAAAGTTTAAAATTAACTGATTTCGAAATTGCGAGAATTGATTATCATTTTCAATCAAATGAAATTAGAGTCAAGCACGACAATTCAAAATATGCTGCAAATACTAAAAAGGGGAAACACGGAATCTTTTCTTTTCAAAAAGCAGATGGTTCGCTAAGATTTCATGTAGGAGATGTAGCCAAGACACAAATTCAAGAGGCTTTTTATTCTTGTTTAGACACTTATGCTTGTACTATAATTGCAAATCGTACACCTAAGCTATGGGATATAAAAAGAAAACTTTCAGTTAGAGAAGCAGCAAGATTACAAGGGTTTCCTGACAAGTTTATCTTCCCCGTTTCAAATAATCAAGCTTATAAGCAATTAGGAAATTCCGTTGTTGTACCGGTAATAAAAGCAATTGGAGAAAGGATGCTTGAATCTTATCAAAAGACATAAAAAACTAAATTTATTTACTGAAATCGCATCGAAAAAACAACGAACGCCTAACAGCGGTTTTTACAAAAAAGCGGGTTCAGTGGTTAATTGAACATTCTACCTCGCATCAAATTCTGTGGTGTGTTGACAATTTTGTGCTCCGAAATCCGCTTCTT
>JADKJB010000025.1 GCA_016722525.1 Bacteroidota bacterium | reverse complement strand
AAAGTTGAGTTTGTTCACCTACGTACCCTTTACGCCGAATAAAGAGGAATAACGCTTGCCCCTCTGTATTGGTTCGGCGGCCGCTGGACAGAGTTTTATCGTGACTTTGCTTTGGTATATGTCATTATCTTCCCGACGAAAGGGTTTACGGCTTCCGCCTTTCGTCACTCATCAAGTTTTGCTGGATCAGACATTTGTCCATTGTCCAAGATTCTGCACTGCCGCCCCTGCAGGAGCCTCGGGCCTTGTCTCAGTCCCAATGTGGTTGACCGTCCCTTCCTCAGACCAGCTTAAAGATCGCCGGACTTGGTGAGCATTACTCTCAACCAACTATCTAATCTTAGAATTGATCCATCCATCAGCGGTTAAATCCTTTTCATTCAGAGTTAAACTAGTCTGAAGAACAATTGTATGTTGAACTGTAGGGAGGTTTAAACAGTATTCACCCGCACTCCACTTCTTTTAGCAAAAAGACGTTTTGACTAGCAACGTGTGAAGTTATTACTTCGAGCGTTCATTCAGAGCCGGGATCATACCTTTATATTCCTAAAAAAATTATTATTTTTTAAAAATCAAAAATTCCAACAGACATTCTCTTCGAAACCTTTTAAAAAATCGAAGAAAACGTGAATACCAGCGCATCGTGGTTGATAACCTTCAAGCAAAAACAATAATTTTGTGCTTTCAAGCGTATGATGCCGCTAAACGAATTCAGACCTTTAAATAAACAAAAAAAAGTGACATCACGATATTCTTGGCTCAATTTAATCACGCGCGACAGTCCACTAAAACTAGCATCGCCCATTCCAAAGTACCCCGGTTTTTGTTGACGGTAAGCCCAAACTGATGAGATAGTCGGAAACAAAAGGCGGCTACATCACAACCGCAATTGGACAAAATTTTAAACGTTTCGCGTTCTCGCTATCTATTTCAAACTTTTTTGCGTAAAAGCTGAAGTTGCGTTATAAGATCAACACCGCACAAAAAGTCGGAGGATTGGGAGTTGTTGTTGGGGAGATTAAACTAAAAAAAGAAACACAAAACATTTTATTACACAAAAAATCAGCACTATTTAGCCCGAGAGCTTCCACTTCAATACTTATAGCCTGTTTAAGTTGTAGTCTAAAACTTTTTTAGAGATAAACTAGACAATTTGTTTCTTACTTGATATGCTCTCAGTAATTAACAGTAAACGGATATAACGATCGAGCCTGCCGGTGAAAACCAACAACTCGCTAATCAGTGATCCACCATATTCGGTCCTCTCGTACTAGAAATAGCTTTGTCAATGCCGTTATAAGACACATTTTTATCTAAAATGTACAGTAGATAGGATCCGAACTGTTTCACAACGTTCTAAACCCAGCTCATGTACCGCTTTAATCGGCGAACAGCCGAACCCTTAGGACCTTGTTCTGCCCTAGGAAGCGATAAGCCGACATCGAGGTGCCAAACAACCCCATCAATAGGGACTCTAAAGGGTTATCAGCCTGTTATCCCCGGCGTACCTTTTATCCGTTGATCGATGGTTTTTCCATACACAAACCACCGGGTCACTATAGCCAACATCCAGTTTCTGTTTAGCATGTCTGCTTCACAGTTAGGCAAATTTTTGCTATTGCGCTCAACAAACAATTATTTTCGTTTTGAACTTACCTTTGCACACCCCCGTTACTTTTTAGGAGGCGACCGCCCCAGTCAAACTACCAACCATACACGTTTTAAATTTATAAAAATTTATAGTGAAGAAAAATCAACAGGGTGGTGTTTCAACTACGTCTTCAAACAACTCCCACCTCAGCTGCGCTGTTGATTTTTAATTACAATGTAAAGTTATAGTAAAGGTGCACGGGGTCTTTCCGTCTAGCTGTACAGTTTTTGCATCTTCACAAAAAATTCAATTTCGCCAAATTATTAGCGGAGACAGTGGAGGGAGTCGTTACACCATTCATGCAGGTCGGAACTTACCCGACAAGGAATTTCGCTACCTTAGGACCGTCAGAGTTACAGCCGCCGTTTATTGTGAATTATATTCAATGCTATCAACATCTCCTTTTCATTACACAACACCGGGCAGGTGTCAGACCCAATACTTCATTTTGCAATTTGGCAGAGTCCTGTGTTTTTAATAAACAGTCGCCCCTCCCGATTTTATGATACCTAATCAGGCAACCCTTCTTCCGAAGTTACGGGTTTAATTTGCCGAGTTCCTTCGCTAATTATAATTAGTTCACTTTAGTATACGCTACCAATCTACCTGAGGTGGTTTGTAGTACGGTTCGCAAAAAACGAGATTTTCCAGTAATCTCCACCCCCAAACAATTACACTATTTTGTTAACTGTTATTATTTGGGGGCGAAAATAAAAGGGCGTTTTAAAAACCCATCGCTGTTATCGTATTAACTGCAGCTTAGGGACCGAATTAAATCGTGTTACACAATATTGCTTCGACAAACATTAGATTTTCAGTGACAACGATTAAACGTTGTTTTACGCTACTCATTTCAACATTTTTACTTTAAATAAATTTTCTTTACATTTTTAAAACGTAAAAAAATTACAATTTAATTAAACACTTTGCTACCATAAATAATTAACAATTTCGGTACACTGTTTAGACTCAAAAGTATTATCGACAACGGTAATCCACTTCACGTAGACTTATGATCTGCAACGCTTTCTTAACAGGATGGCTGCTTCCGAGCCTACCTTTAAATTGTCTAAGGAATACCAGTTTTATCTTTACACTTAACAGTGATTTTAAGACCTTAATTAGTTATCTGGGCTGTTTCCCTCGTGACTTTAGACCTTATCACCTAAAGTCTGTTTGTTTTTCTAGTATTCAGAGTTTTTTCAGGTTCAGTAAGTTAAACCCCATCCGCTGAAAAGTATGCAATTCGCTTTACCCCCGCTTTTCAAAAAAACAATATACGTCCATATATTTCGCAAAGAACCAGCTATTTCCCAGTTTGATTAGCCTTTCACCCCTATCCATTTTTCATCCCTGTATATTACAACATACTAGAGTACAGCCAATTTGCTTGTAAATAGATAGATCACTAGGTTTCGGGTTTATTTACACTAACTAAAACGCTTTTCTAAACGTAGTTAAGCTTGCTAGAAATAAATATGTTGTTGAACCATTATACAAAAGGTACGACGAGTTTTTTAGTGAATCAACGTCTGGAATTAATTTTAAAATTTCAACCTCTTTCAAAACCACAAAAAGCAGTCTTCTTTCAACCTTCCTTCGCAGTACTTTGCACTATCGATATTCTCTTCTTACAGCCTTCGAGGAAGGTTCCCCGGTATTCAAACTAAACTTAGTTTTACTAAAAAGTGGAAAATTTTTATAAACACAATAAGGAATTTCACACACCGTGAATTGTATTTAATAAACAATAGAACCATGGCCAATCTTCCGTATTCGTTCGCCACTACTAACGGGTTCTCTTTTTGATTTCTTTTTTCGGCTACTATGTTGTTTCACTTCGCCGGAAGGGTTATCGCCATTAATGGCGCGCTTTTCAATTTAGAATCTTTCGATTTCAACGTTTTTTTACTAGTCGAAATTTTTCACAGTAATTATGTCACTTTAGAAGAAAATCCTAGCTATCCGTTTTAAAATTTTTTAAAATTTTTTGCAAAAACCCCCTCTTTTGTTTTGTTCACAAATTTACAACTCGTCGACAGAGTTTTTCCCTTGGATAACACCCTCTGTCGACCTTCGGTTTAATTTCCAGAAACGTTTCATACTGTTTTCAACCGATTCTACGCTGTTGTTTATACCACGGTTTAACAACCTACTTCAGAAGTATAAGGTCAGACCGTCGCACAGAATGCGATGATTCTGGTAGTATACGCTTTCAACAATTTATTTACTTTTGTTACCCATTTTCGGAGAGAAAAGATTCGAATCCCCGAGCACTAGTTTTCATCAATTAAATTAACTAAAACCTAGAGCTTTATCTTTTAGGTACTCTCCGGGGTTTGGTGCAAATATTATTAAAATTTTTATTTATCTAACGCAATTTTCAGAAGCTGCATCACTCTATTATAAAGCGCGAAACTCCATGTTAAGCTGATACTGAGTTTTAAGGTTCCCGCCGAAAATAAATTTGGGTTTTGAAATAACCTGGACTCAGCTAGTGAGTCAACTCCTTTTTGTCTCCTTCAACTTAGAGCCCCCCCCCCGGCTACTCGAATTATTTTTACTGTCGGCTAATCAATACTATTGTCTTAATCATACTTCCGTACAGCAGCAATATATGTTATAGCAGACTTCGAGCATATTCACAGAGCCAAGACCACACTTTTTATACCTAATTAAATCAAAAAATTCCAACAGACATTTTCCTTGAAACTTTTTAAAAAAACGAAAGTAAAAAAACGTGAATACCAGCGCATCGTGGCTGATAACCTTCAAGCAAAAAACAACAATTTTTTGTGCTTTCTAAAAACACAGGAAACCTGTTAAAACGAATTCACCTTTTAACTTTAATCAATCCAAATTTATTTTTTCGGGTGTATCGCTTTTTGTTTTTAACTGTGTTAAATGAGTAGTATGCACTAATTTACTATTTAGCGATACTAAAAATGGATAAAAAATTTTTTCAAAGGAGGCATTAAAAAATAATTGTTTTATAGTGGCAACCGTAGGGAGTCGAACCCTAAAGTCCCCAGACAAAACATGGTAGAACTTGAAGGAAGTTGCCACAAGTAATTCTCCCGGATGAGAGGTCACTTACCCTCCTCTATAGGGTCCTCAAAATCACCTATCCTTAAAGAAACAAAAAAAAATTTTGGACAGCACGGATATTCTTTGGGCTCAATTTAAACGCGCGACAGTCCACTAAAAAAACCAGATTTCATCGCCCAATTTCAAAGTACCCCGGTTTTTGTCGACGGAAAGCCCAAACCGACGAGAGGTCAGAAAGGAGGCAGGCAAGAGCACAACTGCAATTGGACAAAATTTTAAACGTTTCGCGTTCTCGCTATCTATTTCAAACTTTTTTGCGTAAAAGCTGAAGTTGCGTTATAAGATCAACACCGCACAAAAAGTCGGAGGGTTGGGAGTTGTCGTTGGGGAGATTAAACTAAAAAAAGAAACACAAAACATTTTATTACACAAAAAATCAGCACTATTTAGCCCGAGAGCTTCCACTTCAATACTTATAGCCTGTTTAAGTTGTAGTCTAAAACTTTTTTAGAGATAAACTAGACAATTTGTTTCTTACTTGATATGCTCTCAGTAATTAACAGTAAACGGATATAACGATCGAGCCTGCCGGTGAAAACCAACAACTCGCTAATCAGTGATCCACCATATTCGGTCCTCTCGTACTAGAAATAGCTTTGTCAATGCCGTTATAAGACACATTTTTATCTAAAATGTACAGTAGATAGGATCCGAACTGTTTCACAACGTTCTAAACCCAGCTCATGTACCGCTTTAATCGGCGAACAGCCGAACTCCTTAGGACTTTGTTCTGCCCTACAGGAAGCGATAAGCTGACATCGAGGTGCCAAACAACCCCATCAATAGGACTCTAAAGGGTTATCAGCCTGTTATCCCCGGCGTACCTTTATCCGTTGATCGATGGTTTTTCCACACAAACCACCGGGTCACTATAGCTGACGTCCAGTTTCTGTTAGCATGTCTGCTTACCAGTTAGGCAAATTTTACTATATTGCGCTTAACAAACAATTATTTTCTGCTTTGAACTTACCTTTGCACACCCCCCGTTACTTTTTAGGAGGTGACCGCCCCAGCCGAAACTACCAACCATACACGTTTCAAATTTATAAAAATTTATAGTGAAGAAAATCAACAGGGGTGGTACTTCAACTACTTCTCCAAATAATCTCCCACCTCAGCTGCGCTGTCGATTTTTAATTACAATGTAAAGGTAGTAAAGGCAGGGTCTTTCCGGGTCCAGCTGTTACAGTTTTTGCATCTTCACAAAATCTAATCCCGCCAAATTATTAGCGGAGATAGTGGAGGGAGTCGTTACATCATTCTGGCAGGCTGGAACTACCACAAGGAATTTCGCTACCTTAGGACTGTCGAGTTACAGCCTGCTTATTGTGAATTATATCCAATGCTATCAACATCCCTTTTCATTACACAACACCGCAGGTAGTCAGACCCACATTCTATTTTGTACCTATAGAGTCCTGTGTTTTAATAAACAGTCGCCCTCCTGGATTTTATGATACTTAATTAGGCAACCTCTTCTTCCGAAGTTACGGGTTTAATTTGCTTTGTTCCTCCGCTAATTATAATAGCGGTTCCATTTAGTATACGCTACCAATCTACCTGAGGTGGTTTGTAGTACGGTTCGCAAAAACGAGATTTTCCAGGTAATCTCCAACCCCAAACAATTGGCACTATTTTGTTAACTATTATCTAAAGGAAAAATAAAAGGAACGTTTTAAAACCCATCGCTGTTATCGTATTAACTGCAGCTTAGGGACCGAATTAAATCGTGTTATACAACATTACTTCGACAAACATTGATTTTCAGTGACAATGATTAAAACGTTGTTTTACGCTACCTATTTCAACATTTTTATTTTGAATAAATTTTCTTTACATTTTTAAACGTAAAAAAATTACAATTTAATTAAACACTTTGCTACCATAAATAATTAATAATTTCGGTACACTGTTTAGGACTCAAAAGTATTATCGACAACGGTAATCCACTTCACGTAGAGACTTATGATCCGTAACGCTTTCTTAACAGGATGTCTTGCTTCCGAGCCTACCTTTAAATTGTCTAAGGAATACTAGTTTTATTTTTACACTTCAACAGTGATTTTAAGACTTGATTAGTTATCTGACAGTTTCTCGTGATTTTAGACCTTCTACTTAAAGTCTGTTTGTTTTCTAGTATTCAGAGTTTCTTTTCAGGTTCAGTAAGTTAAACC
>JADKJB010000024.1 GCA_016722525.1 Bacteroidota bacterium | reverse complement strand
CGGCTTTTTATTGAAGTTATATGTTATTGCTTATGAAACAACACGGGCAAGTGTATTTTCAACATTCATTTCGAGAAAATACATTCCTGATTTTAAAGAAGTTACATCGATACTATTGAAATTGTTTTTAGCAGCACCTGTACCGGAGCTGATTAAAACCTCTTCTCCAAGCATATTCATCACACGATAACCTGCAATGGTTTTATCTGATTTAACGCTCAGTAAATCGGTTGCCGGGTTAGGGAAAACAGAAATGCCCAGATCAGCAGCTTGTTCATTCAAGCCTACAGTGCAAGGAATAGGATTTAAACCATGTGATGCAAAATAAGAAGTGAAACCTGCAGCATTGGATATAGGCCACATGTCTTGCTCAATAATAGTTTGATCAGGTTTGATAAGGATATAGGTGGGAAACGCACCAATGCCATAGGCTGTAATTACTGCATTACCTCCTCCATCAATACCACTTACAGATGGATATCCCGGAGGGCCACCTAAAACAGAGTTTTCATAAGCAATTACCTGAGGATCGGTATCGCCAACATCAATGGCAATAAAAAATATATCTTCCTCATTACATCCAAAATTGTTGTAGGTCTCTTTAAAATAAGGCGAAGTTGCAATACACGGCGGACAGGTGTCAAAGAAAAAATCGATGCAAACGTGTTGTCCATTGTTCAAAATATCGAACAGGTTGTGAACATTTCCATCAACGTCGGTTACTGTAAAATCGACAGCTGTGGTGAGACCAGTTTGTGCCGCTACAGGCTTGGCCGCAATCAACATAAATGCTAATGCAATGGATGAGTAGATTTTTTTCATAATTTGGATGGGTTTAAGATGATCAAAGATAATTTTAATTGTTGCTATTTGCAAGTTTAATAATTGTACCGGTGGTAGTACTTGTTCAGGGTTGACCTGACAGGTGGCAGAAAATAACTATTTTTGATAGCAGCATATTTGAAACATAGAGCAAACTATATTAACTATTATATTTAATTGAATTACAAGTATTTAAATAACATTAATTAAATTTATTAATTAAACACTCATGTACATTCTTTCTGCATCACAAATTCGCAGAGCCGATGCTTTTACCATCCTGGAAGAGCCTGTAAAGTCAATTGATTTAATGGAGCGGGCAGCGGAAAAATGTTTCGAATGGTTCAAAAAGCACGTTGATAAGCATAACTTTATTCAAATTTTTTGTGGGCCGGGGAATAATGGTGGCGACGGTTTGGCTTTGGCAAGAATGCTATACGGAAGCGGATACGAAGTGAAAGCTACACTGCTTCAATTTGATCTGGCGTTAAGTATGGATTGCAAGCTGAATTTGGAGCGGTTACAAAAGATCGACCAAGGGATGGTGAACGTCGTTAAAGATAACTTCGAATTTCCGCAGCTTCCTAAAACAACATTTCTGGTTGATGCTATTTTCGGTACCGGGTTGTCGCGAAATATTGACGGCGAAATAGGAACAGTGATCACAGCCATGAACAGCTCCTCCTACCCTATTATCAGCATCGATCTACCTTCAGGTATTAATTCCGATAACACCTCCTTAAATAATGATAATAAAATAGTTATATCTAATACAACACTCACATTTCAGTATCCAAAACTTGCGCTGCTGGTGAGCGAAAACGCCCAGTTTTACGGTCAGGTGGAGGTACTGGATATCGGGCTTTCACCCAACGCAATT
The DNA here is from genome assembly GCA_016722525.1 of Bacteroidota bacterium. Lineage (GTDB taxonomy): Bacteria > Bacteroidota > Bacteroidia > AKYH767-A > OLB10 > JADKJB01. Next base: position 8,442 of record JADKJB010000024.1, on the reverse strand, counting down.
CCTGAATCGGAGGTGATAAATTTTCAGGTTGATCGCGAAATGTTAGTTTCGATTTATGTTCCAAAAAGGGAATTTTCCCATAAAGGGAATTTTGGACACGGTTTGTTAATAACCGGCGAAAAGGGGAAAATGGGAGCCGCTGTTCTTGCTTCAGGAGGATTTTTGAGAAGTGGTGGCGGATTACTCACATTACTGGTTCCTGACGAGGGCATTCCCATAGTGCAATCTGCTGTTCCTGAGGCTATGGTTGCTATTATTAAAAACGAAGAGCTGTTACCTGTTGATTGTAATAAATTCTCGGCAATTGGTGTGGGACCCGGTTTAGGTCAGGATCCCAAAGCAGTAAAAAGGCTTAAGCAACTGATTGATTCTTACCATAAACCCATAGTTTTTGATGCCGATGCCTTAAATATCCTCTCCTCACACCCTGATTGGCTGCAACAACTTCCGCAAGGATCCTACTAACCCCTCATCCCGGTGAATTTAAACGTTTAGCGGGCGAATGGCATGACGACTTCGAAAAGCTTGCCAAACAACGGGATTTCGCTGTAAAATTTAATGTCTATCTTCTTCTTAAAGGCAAAAACACCTCCATTGCGTGTCCTGATGGTAAAATGTATTTTAATCCTACCGGAAATGCAGGCATGGCGAAGGGTGGTTCCGGCGACGTACTCACCGGGCTTTTAACCGGAATCCTTGCCAGTGGCTACTCTCCACGTGAAACCTGCATTCTGGGAGCCTGGCTGCACGGTTGCGCCGGTGACATGGCTGCAAAAGCACTTTCGCAGGAAGCTATGAAGGCAGGAGATTTGGTGGAACATTTAGGAGCGGCCTGGCAACTTTTGAAAGAATTTCAGGGTTAAGTTGGAACGGTTAGCTATAAATTATTTTGGAAAAGGCGCTAAACCTCCCTTGAAGCATAAACACAATGAATTTTATTATGAAATTGGGATCCTTGGGGTTTTAAGATGGTTTTTTTAGTTCTTTGGAAAGTTTTTTTAGCAAAACGTAGAATTAAGTTTTTGAGGCAACCACTTTCATCTGAATCCTTATTATCTTTGCAGCGGGTAAGTCTTATACGACCAGCTCCTGTGAACCTCCCCAGGACCGGAAGGTAGCAAGGATAAACGGTTGTAGCGGTGCGATATAAGTAGCTTACCCACTTTTTTTTCTTTTTCTCCCTCCTGCTGCAATGTGCTGAGATTATCCCATCAAAGTCTGCTTTTTATTGAATGAAGACTGCAACTTTAAACTTCTGCACCAAGCGAAAAAACAGCCACCTCAATTGCTATAGTTACAGCTTTTAATCAAATAAATACCACTGAAAACGCTTTGCTAGAGTTATCCCACTGCAGCGCAATTAACCATAATCCCTATCTTTACCAAATGATATTGCAAATTCACCCCGACAATCCTTCTCCGCGACATATCAGTCAGGTTATTGATGTTTTGAAAGGCGGCGGTGTGGTTATTTTCCCCTACCGATACCATTTATGGAATCGGTTGCGATGTGCGGAATAGCAAGGCATTCGAGAAACTCTGCAGAATCAGAGGTGTAAAACCTCAAAAAGCGAATTTCTCTTTTCTATTAAGCGATCTGTCGCACATCTCAGAATACACCAAGCCTTTTAGTCGTGAAGTGTTTAAGTTATTAAAATCGACCCTCCCCGGCCCTTTTACCTATATTTTACCAGCCAGTAATATGGTACCTACACTTTTCCGAAATAATAAAAAGTCGATAGGTATTCAGGGTGCCCGATAATAAAATCATCAGCGCAATGGTATTGGAACTTGGTGGCCCCATGGTGTCGGCCTCCTTGCGGGATGATCAGGATTCGATCGCTGAATATCTCACCGATCCTATAGATATCCACGATCGTTTTGGATCTCTGGTTGATCTGGTTGTTGATGGTGGTTATGGACATAACAAAGCAAGTAAAGTAGTGGATTGTACAGGTGATGAGCCTGTAGTAATTAGGGAGTAAAATGCTGCGGCAGCTGCGGCGGCTGCGATCACATCTAAAAACTATATTGTTTGTGCTAGCGCTGTCCTGAAGGGCCCGGCTGGTTGTTGGGGCTAAAGCCCGATGGTACTTTGTATAGGCTGGCTCCGCCCTGTTGGCTGGTAATGGTAAGCAGGGGATTTGTGCTTGGAGTTATTTTTGTTTTTGTCAGGTTAATCCGTTGCTGGGGCTGAAGCCCTTTGTTTTAGGCCACTTGTTTCACTCCGCCCTGAAGGACGGAGTTAGTGGATTTTGGTTGGGGGGCTAAAGCCTTTTGAGATGCGCAGCCTTGTTGGGCGGAGTTAGTGGATTTTGGTGGGGGGGATAAAGCCTTTTGGGTTGCTGTTGCTGAGCAATGGACTTGAGTCTGGAGGTATTGAGGTTGTTGCTAAGTTAATCCGTTGCTGGGGCTGAAGCCCTTTGTTTTAGGCCACTTGTTTCACTCCGCCCTGAAGGACGGAGTTAGTGGATTTTGGTTTGGGGGGCTAAAGCCTTTTGGGATGCGCAGCCTTGTTGGGCGGAGTTAGTGGATTTTGGTTGGGGGGCTAAAGCCTTTTTGTTTTGTTGATCATACCTATTTTTCTGATGTCCTGTTTTTCCTTCTTGCACTTCTCGTTAATTACCGACAAAAGCATCCATAATCCTTATTACCTTTGCAGCATGCAGGAAAATAACATGGCAAAAACAGCGCTGCATTATGGCGCTATGAGTGGGTTAACGGTATTTATGTTTTTCATGCTGCTGCACTTCTCGGGCAGTAATATTTTTGGCAGCGGCAGCATTTTGGGACTGTGGATTCCAATTGTATTTATCAGTATTGCAACCCGCTTTCACCGCGATCACAATTTAGGAGGAGCCATGACTTACGGACAGGGATTTTCTATTGGGATCTTTACCACGTTGTTCTCGGCCACTCTTTTCGGATTGGCATTTTATCTGTTCGGCACCTTTTACGAAGGCAGTTTACTTTCGGCCTATAAAACACAAGCGGCTATTAGTTTAGAAGATGGTAAGGACATTCTTTCCGATTCGCTTTATGAGAAGGCTATGGATAGCATCGATTTGGTTACCATGTCATCGCTGGCATTTAGTGAGTCTTTTAATAAATTGTTAGGCGGAGGTTTTATTTCATTGATCACAGCAGCTATCTTCATGCGCAAAAAACAGGTTATAGAATGAGTGTACCAAACATAAGTGTCATCGTTCCTTTGTTAAACGAAGCCGAATCACTGCCTGAGTTATGTGCCTGGATTAAAAGAGTGATGGATGCCCATCAATATACCTATGAAGTTATTCTTATTGATGATGGTAGTCGTGATAACTCATGGCATATTATCACCCAACAAGCAGCCTTGCATCCACAAATAAAAGGAATTCGCTTTCGCAGAAATTATGGTAAGTCAGCAGCCTTAAACAGTGGTTTTAACGTTGCTAACGGTGAAGTAGTAATCACCATGGATGCCGATTTGCAGGATAGCCCCGACGAGATTCCAGAGTTGTATCAGATGATCCTAGATGGTGATGACCTGGTAAGTGGCTGGAAGAAAAAAAGACACGATCCACTCAGCAAAACTATCCCGACAAGGCTATTTAACTGGACCACCCGCAAAATGAGTGGCATTAATAACCTGCATGATTTTAACTGTGGTTTGAAAGCTTATCGCAATGAGGTAGTTAAAAACATAGAGGTTTATGGTGAGATGCACCGCTATATCCCGGTCATTGCCAAATGGGCAGGCTTTTCACGTATCGCCGAAAAAGTGGTTGAACATCGCCCACGCAAGTATGGAACCACAAAATTCGGATGGGAGCGCTTCATCAACGGTTTTCTCGATTTACTAAGTATCACTTTTGTATCGAAGTTCGGTAAAAAGCCCATGCACCTTTTTGGTCTGCTGGGAACACTCAGTTTTTTAATCGGCTTTGGAATAGCTGTGAAACTGGCTGTCGATAAATACATTTTTCATGTTTACAACATGACCGATCGCCCCCTATTCTACTTCGGATTATTGGCTATGATAATAGGCACTCAACTTTTTGGAGCCGGGTTTTTAGGTGAACTCATTGCGAGGAACTCACATGACCGAAATAATTACCAGATTTCGGAACAAGTGAATTTGTAAAAACCGTACTTCGATGAACTACTTTGCAAGCCGGTACCACGATTTGGCAAACTATACACTTTAAGCTTAATTTTTTTCATGCTTGAATTGCATAGTTAAAAATAAAAACTACCTCGCAGCTTTCCCATATTATATGCGAAAAGTAGGGAACGTAACGAAATGCGTTTTTAACATTTTTCTATTGAGGTCATCTGTAGCGATCGGTAATTCCTGAAAAAACGGGGGGGTGTTGTGTTTTTTTTTTTTGTTAAAAAATTTTTTAAAAAAAAAAAAGATTTTTTGTAGTTTTGGGGGGAAAAAAGCCAAAAAAAAAAAAAAAAAGGGGGGTGTAGGGCTTCGCTACCCCCCCCGTTAAAACAACCTTTGATTATATAATGGTGTTAAAAAATAATTTTGCGGTTTTTTTAGGAGTTGTGAAACGGTCGCGGTTGTTAAGGGCTGGCTTATTCTTTTAAACCATTAAATTTACTGCTACATCTAAAACAAACATACCTTCAGTTTCGAAGCAATAAAGATCTTTGGTTACAGGTTGCTCAGGGCTTTAATAATTTAGTGCTAAAAACCATGGAGTCTTTAATTACTTTAACCATGTAAATGCCACTATTAAGATCTGAAATCTGAATGGTACGTATTCCTCTTTCGGCCATTTTTACCAATCTACCATCCATGGAATAGACTTCGATATTGAAGGCACCATTTTCAGATGGTTCCGAAAATTGTACTGTAAAGAAGTCACTGGCCGGATTTGGGAACAGCGTTATGTTTACCGGAGAAATAACATCATTAACCGAGAGCGCACCAGAATTGCCTTTTCTTACCACATACCCATTTTTACCGCACCCCATATAACGGTATCATTATAGGAAGTCATGCTGTATATTGGTTCATTCACAGGGTACAAGTTCCATATGTTGGAATTAACCGATTCCATGATAAAGCCAGTGTTAAGTGTTGTTGTTGTAGCACCAACATAAGTTGTACCCAGCGGGGTAGTATGTAAGTCATGGAAAATTGGATAATAAAAAGTGGCTGTATTCGGATCAAATGACCACGTAAGGCCACCGTTAGTTGAAACCAACAATCCTCCTATCCCGCTGCCATTATCGTATCCGGCATATGCTAAATTCGAATTAACAATGGTCACCGAAGTCAATGGAACCAAATTACCTAATGGTGAGGTTATCGTATCCCAGTTTAGGCCACTATCAGTAGTACGGAGAATTCTCCCTCCCGCACTAACAGCTAAACCAACGGAACCAAAAAAATTAAGATCAAAATCTATGTCAACTATCATATCTGTTGCTTGCCACGATGGTGTATTAATTGTAACCGGTGTCCCAATCCCGGACAAAAACTTATCCATTTGCTCACCTTGAAAACAACCCGATCCACCAACGAATCCTTCTCCATCTGCAAAAAAGTACAACCCGTGATTGTAGCACATAGCCAATGAAGTAATTAATGGTGTCCAGGTTAAACCACCATCCCCGGTTCGGTAAGTGCCAGAATAGGGTCCTACTGTTGCAAAACCAATTTCATCAGTGATAAAATCCAATTCCATAAAATCATCTCCTCCCGGAAAGAACGATATTCCGGTATACGAGAGCTCAACCCATGTGAGTCCGCCATCGGTAGTTTTTAATAACAAACTATCCACACCTCCAATATATCCAACCTGAGGAGTTGGAAAAACAATACAATTGAGATCTTTTGTTGTTGGTGTTGTAACCTGCAGCCAGGAGGCTGATTGTGCTACGGTTCCTGTTGAGTATAAGAAGCAGAGTAAATAAATTAGCTTTTTCATATTGAAGTTGTATTAATGAATAAATTAGAAAAACAAAGATAAAGTACAGCGACTTTACTCGAGTTAGGAATATCCGCCAATTACTTATGAATATCAACCCTACTTTTTGTCAACCGTTTTGGCGCACACCCCGATTCAGATTTAATAAAAGCAGGAAATAAAGTGGTTGAATCACGACCAATCGGATAAACAATTGTGGAGATGCTGGCACCTCCTCTGCCCTATTGCTTAAAACGAGCGATGAGGCAAGGGTGAGTACTTTACACTATACATACAGTCAGATTTTCTTTATTACTGAAACAATTTTTCTTGTTGCGAGTACCTGAGTATCTTTATCTTAATTTATTTCATACGAGAAAAATTTAACAGTAGTATTGAGCAATCGGCATAGCATCTTGCATATTCTTCTTTACTTAAAATTCCTTTTAATGCTGTTAATCTGTCAAAAAACAACTTGCTTGCCGTCTCATAACCACCTGGATAACTTAGTACATAATTCTGATGAGCTTCCCAATTTAACAATGCTCTATTTGGATCATCAGATGGTGCTCTTGAGTCGCTGCCATTTAGCCATCCTGCAGATTTTATTCCATAGCTGGCAATCAAATAAGTAATATCCGCATAAAGTCTGCTATATGATGCTCTTGAAAGTTGACTTTTCAAATTTGCTGCTCTGTCACGAATATATCCTGCAGCCATATTAGCATCTCCCTTAGCACCCAAATCATAATGCTCCTGCCAATTAGAAACCCCTCTTCCTCTGTCATAATTTAAACTTAAATCTTGTCCATCCATCCATGCTGTTTGTGCATTGAGGCAGGTGGTTCCTAATGAAAGAACCACCATAACAAAAATAATTTTTCTCATAAGTAATTTTTTTAGTTGATTTATCAAAATTGTTTTAGTAACTTAAATAATAGACAAAAATTACGATTAGTAGTCTGCCGAACCTTTGCTACAAAGGTTTGGCACTTGGAGCTGTTTTGGATTTTCAGCACAAAAGTTCAATAGAATTTATCATCTTGAACCTTTAACAAATGTTTCCTGGAAGCACTTCAACCACCACATTGCCAACAGATGTGTGCTATAGTTTTATTTTCTTTAGAACTTAATTCAGTTTATTCAGTTTATTGTTGCTTAGGGAATTTAGTAATGTCCATATAAAATATTTCCCAGGTATGTCCGTCAAAATCTTCTATGGTTCGTTGTTGCATAAAACCATAATCTTTCATTTCGCTTGGTTCAACGCCACCTGCTTTAATTCCTTCACTTACAATTTTATTCACATCTTCAACACTGTCCACGGCCAATGAAAACAGACCTGCTAAACCCGCTTTAGTATCAGCAATTGGTTTGGTTGCAAACCCGGCAAACTTTTCGTGTGTCATAATCATTAAAAAAATATTTTCACTCCACACCATACATTTTGCAGTATCGTCTGAAAATTGAGGATTGTTTGTAAAGCCTAATGCAGTGTAAAAGTCCATAGATTTTGAAAGATCTTTTACTGCTAAATTGATAAAAACTTGTTTTGCCATTCTATCTATTTTTATTGTTGTCAAATTTAATACTAAAAGTTCAATTTCTGATTGTCTGTGATTGTCGCTGTACTATTACGCATGACGTTCCGCCTGTTTACGCCGGACGAGCATACCAAAGATAAAAATTAAAGAAACATGCCCGCATGGCGTGAACAGGCGGTTATTGGCAGCCAAACTGCTCAATAGGTGCATTAAAAGTTAATTTGCACCAACTTGGTTGTCTGAATTAATTTTCCTGTAACTCCCCCGCCGAATAATAAATTTGCAAACCTGCTTTCACCAATGAGTCCTTTTGTGGCTATATCCTGATAGATTGTAAAGTTTGTGTCTAAAACCCCATTCTCTTCACGGTTTGCTTTTAATCGTATGCAATTGAAAACTCCAACATTTGTATTAACTGTTTGAAAGTTGGTATAAATTCTATTCTGGTATAAAATTGTTGTGTCTATGTATGTAAGTACATCCCAGGTATCATTCAAATTTGAAGTGAATTTAAAAAACTGAAGTGGTGCGATTGGAATAAAAATTGAGTCTGCCTGTAAATTAATTGTCATATCATTTATTGGAAATAAACTGAAACTTGATGCCTTCAAGTCGAACATCGAACCAAAATTTTCAACTGCCACACCAAAAAACCATCTGGTCTATTGGCGTAATAAGAATATGCAACATTTACCGAACCATTATAATTGCTGTCTATCTGTTGAATTTTAGTTACATTCCAACCGTTTATTATTGTATCAGAAATCACAGTCCAGAGTTGTCATACAAATAAGTCAAGTAAATTTGTCCAGTGCTATCCAATATGGTAACTTCGGTGTGATATTTCCAAAAATTTCCAATTGCCATTGGAAAAGAATCAATTTGAATTGGTATTGGTGCTATTGAATGAGAACTGTTGTCATCATCCTTATTGCATGAACACACAAACAAAGTTGCAATTATAGAAAATAAAAGTAATTTTTGCGGTC
>JADKJB010000023.1 GCA_016722525.1 Bacteroidota bacterium | reverse complement strand
TATGTAATTTCCGGTTCTTCAGACGCTTGAGTCCTTGTAGAATTAACATCCCATTCCCATCTCTGATGATTTGGCTTAAACATTGTTTGGGTACCCACCAACCTATTCAACTGAGCGTATTTATAGGCGGTTCCCATGGCAGGAAATTCACTCAACTCCAAATCAACAGTCATATTCCGGATGTTTCCGTTATACAAGCTTCCTGCATAATTAGTGATCCATGTATTGCCACTCTCGGAAATCTCGGGGTGAATAGCTGCACCACCTACCGGACGATAATCGTCGTCAAAGTAACTAAGCGTAAATGAAAACACGTCTCTTCCTACCAATTCATTCGGGCTTGTAAGTCCCGAACCAGCTGGAGGCACCCATCCATCACGCCCCATTTCACGCCATGGTTGGCGAAGGCTACTATTTACCCCTTTCAGCCAGCCTTGTATGGTATAAGCATAATCAAGGCCCTGAATATTGTTTTGACCCAGCAATGTACGGGCTAAAGGTCCATGTAAATAATACGTATAATTAGCTTCATCTGTAAATGCAACATCATTATTACTAGTCTTCACCATTTTTAAACGGTTATCCGCATCATAGAAGTAAGAATGAATGAACTGATCAGGCTGGTCAGGCTGGAAAATTACTTTGTTTACTTTGCCACTAATTAAGTCGTATTGATATTTAATCTCCTTTATGCTTTGATCGAAGTAAGCACAGGCAATTGATTTGTTTTCCTGATATACTGATGCTACATTACCACTTATGTCGTAAGTATAATGTGTTGCTGTCATGTAATCATTTTCATCTGCTGGTGTGCCGGGCGAATATGTAGTAGAAGCTACCCGCATATTTAAATTCTCCAGCGTGAATGACGAGAAAATATTCTCATCGTAATAAGTCCGTACGACCTCTGTTTTAGGAACTGTGTTTTGAGCAATATAATTGCTGAAAAAGTTAAAACTATTAATTAATGTTGGGTTCCATGGATATATCTTTATTTTACCATACTCAATAATTCTACTTAAGTTATCATATCGAGAATAACTATAGAAATCGCCTCCATTCTGCTCCTGGTTTTGACTTAAATAAATCCCTTCCAAGACCATCGTACCAAAAAAACTGACTTGCGGCATCAGGAGTGTACTGTTCAACAAACCTTATTCAAGGTATTATATTGATAACTTGAAACGTAATCATGATCAGGATAGGGATCTGCTATTTGGGATGGATCATTTATTAAAGTTTGTACAGTAACATTGTCAAAAGGTTTTACCCCCTTTGGTGGTACCGTTTTCAAAAGATTTCCAGCACGATCATAGTAATAAAGTGTATAATGATATTCAGATGGAGTATAAGTCATATTGAACAATTCCTGCAGCGAATTGATACATGGCGAAATATAACCTGCATAAAAATCTGCTTCTAATCCTTGAATATAGTTTTCCCAGGCATTTATTGCATTCCCCTCGGCAAAAGAAAGAAGTTGTTCATAACAATCATCCGTATCGTTCTTAACCTCTGGTAATAAATCCTTGTAACAAAGCTTACCATTGAAACTCGTATAACACTCTGCCATCCAACTTTCATAAGATGCGGCAGGGAAGTTCCATGAAGTATACGTATTCGCAAAGGTTGCGAAATCTTCATTACTTTGAAGATTATTGAACCATGCATTCATAATTGGTAGTAATGTGCTACAGTTAGGACTTGTAAACTGTAAGTTACAGAAATTAATCGCGTTCACAGCATAGTTAATACTAAAACTGGGAAATACTAACAAATGAACCTTTTCAAGAAAGGCATTATATTCATTTATTATTGGTGGATTAGCACTTTGAACATCATTCTTCAACTGGGCTAAATAATTACAAGTATTGCCAGGTGCTATTGTAAGATCTTTGAATGTTGAACAATTTTGAAGCAGGTTACTCCAATTACCAACATTCCAATAATTCGTTAGTATGAAATTCTTCATATCTGATTCCCAATTCAACCCTGTGTTTACACCTGATGTATTCCAGTAGGCATCCACAGCAGCTTTCAAGAGATCACATGAAGTTGGAGGATTATTGAATGGAATCAAATTAACTGGATTATTAGGATCATAGCCAACCGGGCTACAATCACTAAAATACAATAACCAACCTTGTATTGACTTTCCCAAACCCGTAATCATATTCAGATACAATGCAAGTGGATACTTTGAATTTATATTTGGATCAGATTCCCATTCAGCATATGCAAGTTTAACTCTGTCGCAATCAGACATTGTACTATTTTCATTGCATTTTGAAATAAAATCATAGTAATCCTCCATCGTATAGAAAAATCCAAATTGTTTATTGAGATAGTTACTTAATACGAGAGCGTAAACTGGCTGTCCTATAAACCCAGAATTAGACGGATCGGTGTTAAATGCATCAATTGCATTTTGTACCTCAGTGCAACTAAAGCATCGTGGACATGCCAAAGCCTGGAGGCAACATAAAAGGCTCTGATAAACCTGGAGCAGTCTACGCCTTCACACATACCCAAAAGTGTATGTAAATCATCCGGTTTAATTTCAATACCTTTTATTCTACTCAAATAGTTTGAAAAATTCAATTTGAGCGAAGGATCATAAGTAGCGCCAGTAAACTGCTCAAATTGTGTCACCAACAATTGTAATTCATCACAAACACATTCTGGAACCACATCATAGACCATACCATGAATTGGTGGTTCCTGATTATAAGCGGCGGCATTGTGAATAAAAGAGACGAACAGGAAGCAGGTGGTAAATGAGCATCCAAAACAGCCTGAAAATCCTGATATTGACCTGGCGCACCAGAAGGTAGATTGGAAGAACCGTATGGATGATTAAGATCATAACCGGCCACACATATTTCTAAGAAGCCTTCTATTATATCATCAATTTGAGTGGGAGTTGGGTTACTACAATTTTCGAGGATATCAGTCCAGCTTGGAATATATCCTTCACAGACTGATGTTGCTGTACTAGCGTAAATTGTACTTGCCTGTGGTGGTGAAGTAGGTGGTAATATAGGGCACGGTGGTAAATTGTAAACTGAGGAATTTTACTTTGATAATCTTGATGAGAAAGATTAGCGTTACACCCAAAGCCATTTTTAAATAAATCTGGGTCTAAACGTCCTATTGCCTTAATGCGATCCCAGACTGAATATTGTGGACCACCATTATTACAAGTAGTTTCACTAATTATTCTATATTGTACAGTTTTCAACTCAATATACCGATTCCGGATAAACTGCCAAATAAAATTACGATCCTTTTCACAATAAGTGCTACAAGGTTGATTATAATTGATTGGACTAAGCAGACATGGATCTAAGTCGTAACCGGGTGGGCAGTTGTTAGTATTGCAATAATCCTTATTATTGATATACATTACAGCTAATTGAACGGAAGTAATTTGCCCTGAATTTGAACAACCAGAAGGAAAAGTACCTTCATTCATTAACCCAGTTAGACAAGAAATTCGAGTTGGATCAAATAAGAAAAAGGGATCCTGTTTGGGGCTTGAAGTTCCGTCATCGCAAATAAAATTACCATCCAAATCAATAATTTGTTCAGCTACTGCATCATCAAAACTCTTTATTGAACGCAAATACTGATCAAACTGATAGGATAAAACATTATCAATACAGAATTCATATTCGCAATACTCAGGGTGCAATGTAACCAATGTTTTTAGCCACTCCTCATCAAAATTATTGTAAAACTCTGTTGGATTTAAATCCTGTGGTGCATAATTCACTCCATCAATTTCAACCAATGCTGGATTACCATCTTTATCGGTATAAATCAGATTAGGGTTTTTATACATTGGAATTCCACCAATCGGCAAATATATTATTGATGTTTTATCAATAGTTGTAATTTCACCATTCTGTCCCTCCGTAAAATTAAAATACTGACCTCCCGGCGCAAAGTCGTTTAACATTGTTTCATATATTGCTGCGCAAGAAGTAGTTGTGTCTGGTTGACATAATTGTGCACAATTAGATTTAAGTTGTTCGTAGGCTTCTACATAACTGGCTTCTAATTCAGACCAATTGCCACCTGAAGAAGTAACTTCATTTTCTGCATCAGCTAAAAAATCCTCTTGTGAGCCTAATTTATCAAAACACTCTTCACAAGTTATATTGCATCCTGACAAATCCAAAGCTGCAATTGCCTCGTTTAAAAAGTCACCAAAATCTTTACAAGCTGCTCTATCCAGATAATCTGATAGGTATTGATCTTGCATTTCTTTGTTTAAGGTTACTTCTTTATGAATTGTATAGGTTCCTACATTTTCAAAATTTATAGAAAACTGGTCATTAACACCTGAATAGGTATCTCCACAGACGGTATCCCATGTTGCAAGCGTATAATTCTTATAGCTTTTAGAAAACAATTCATCACATTCACTTCGCACAACAATTTTAATATCATACTTGCAATTATAACAGATTCTATTGTCTGGCAAACACTCACCAAGATCAGTTGAGGGCGTTGTCAATACTGAATAGTCAAAATTATATTCACCAGGTGTTGACACAAGAACAAAATAGTCAAGCTCAATTTTATCAGCACCTACCATTTGCTTCCTGATAAGACTTACAGTTAATGGCTCCTGATTTACATTTGAGGAAAGGGGCGATAAATTTTCAGGCGATGACCCTGCCAGCGATGTAGCGATAATTCGATCTTGCCCATCCTTATATGTGAAGCTTATTTGACCATTTGGATCTCTGACACCTTCTTTATTATAGTAATTCTCAAAACCAACATCTAAGCCGAACAATCTGTAAAGTTCTTCTTGCGAGGGCTTTCCATAAAAATAACGAGCGGTATGATCAATATCGTACAAAATATTGTGATATGCCCCTACACCGGCCTCAATAGCTACACGGCCAGTATTGTCATTTAAATAGATTTTTTGAACATAAGGAAATCCTCCTGCTTGCGGTGTATATTTATGAAAATCTGCAACAAAGTCACTTGCCTGGGAATAGTATCTGCCTGCTCCACTTTGATCACTCATAGCGGCACCATTTAAATCACAAACGTTTGTTGACAAATGCTCCCAATTAAACTCATCATTATTTGCATCTAAATTGAAGTTTGGATAATAACTGATACTTCGGCCATTTAGAGGATTGCTTTGCCCTATTGGACCTTCCTTAAAAGGAGCCGGTAAAGAAGTTGCAGCTAATTGTCCCTCCCTATTATAATACGAGTTTGAAACCAAAGAAGCTTCATTAGATTCATTTAATGTGCTACTTTGTCGTGACCTATTTAACCCATCAAAATAGGAGACTTCAAACATTTCTTTTTACCATCTTCTACGTAAATTGCCTGATAGGTCCAGTTTTTATTTTCCTCAAGTCCTGACCAAATATAATTATCCGAAATATCATTGGTCCATTGTCCATGATGCACATGAAAAGGATCAACATATTCAACTGGTCTTACACGATATACTATTCTTCCTCGGGATAGCCCAATCGTACAATATAAGAAGCGTCTTTAATGGTAACCCTGGAAGCATCATTTCTAAATAGCTGATCAATCCCGGCTAAACTTGCATAATTAGTATATAAATCACTGTATTTATCAATAAATAACCATTCCAGTTCATAATGTAGCTCCATTATGGTGTCCACGAAATTGTCAACTCTTTCCGTATAGCATCACCTGTAGCTATCAAATCAGTCACAACTGATTCACAATCGAAAATAATGACCGGACTGCGTGAATTTATTTCTCAAAACAAGCACATTTACTGCTGTAGGTTCACTTAACTCTACAGATAAAATTTGAGCCATTATCAAATGACCATTCTCGCATACATACACATCTTTCCTGTTTTGCTCAACATTACTTGTATCGTAATTAACATTTGTCTCAACAGATTCATTGCTTTGGGTACCGAGACTGTCTATTAAGGTAATCGATAAAGTTACAGTAGCATTGAATGGAATCTTCTCATCAAATGTTTTATTAACGTCTAATTCAAATACAATTACATCTACAGTTTCGTCTATCAAATCGACATCTGCGATAGCGTATTATTCGCTAACATCCTATCATCTCTTACTTGTAAGATAGAATCTATTGCAATACTACCACCTTTTAAACTCATTTATATAGACATTTTTGCCAATCAAATTGAGCAGGTTTTCCTCATTACCTACCAAAGGTACGTTAGTTTGCTGCGCTACTAAACATCCTTCTGACTAATGAGGAGTAATAATAGATGGGATAAAGAACAATATTTTCATAAAACGGATTAATTTATAAGTTCATATTTTGAGTATTTACCAGTTGGAAAGTAAGTACTTCCCTGCTGAACAACATAATTATTCAAATTCAATTTTGCTCCAATGCTCTTCCGGGTTTTTCTACTTGTTGAGATATAATTCAAGACAAGGCAATACTTTTCAATGCTATTAGACTCTTCATAATATTGTTCTTTTAAGTATAAAACAACTTTCATAAGCGAAAATAGCCCCGTATTATAGGTAATATCAACCGAATCTACATTCTGATCCATTCCATAGATTCTTACAGACTTTGAACTTTTCGAATTACTTGAAATAATTTTAGTTTTAAAACCACCTAATCCATTCTCCTTTAAATAACCTGGATTGAATGGCATATGAGCAACCTGTATAGTGGGCATAAGGTCAATTGTTTGAACCGATTAGAAATAATCAAAGTAATTCCATTACAGGTTAACATTTCATCCGCATCGATTAAGGAATACTTCTCATTTAACCCATCAATATAATACGCTGTTGAAGAATCAACTAAATTCTTTAATGTTCTGTCTTTATACATCGCAAAATGAATTTTGTATTCAATATAATCATCTTTAGGGCTATATAGTTCGTCCACCTTTTCCAAATCTTGAATTGGAGTTTGTGAATAAACTTTCAAACCCATCACTAACAATAATTTTAAAATGAAAACCGTTCGCATATTATGGTTGAATTAACATATTTTTTCTGTACTCTTTCAATGTCATGATTCCGCGCTCCGTTTCCTTTTTTATGCGAATGAGATTACCTTCATCATCATACTCATAAAATACACCGAAGTGATTTGCGTCAAATCCGGTTACAAGCTTAAGCTTTGTATTATCATACACAAAGGCTTTAGTATCAGCAACTTTTGGAGCCACACGAAAATCATCAATGAAGAGTGGCTCTCCACCACCGAAAGAAATTATGCAACTAGTGCATCCGGCTGGTAAAGTAAACGTGGCCTTATACAATTGCCATCCGTCAATAATTATACTTTCATGTTTAAAATTAACAGTAACACCCGGCAAAAGTGTATTGCCTCCTATAAATTGCACCTGGCCTATGTCAGACCCAAAAGTCTGATCGTCACACGGCTTCTCTTTATGCACCCATACACAAGCTTCATATGTTTTCTCTTTATCAAAATCCATTTTTGGATTAATGACATATCCTGTATAAGAGAAGGTACCATCAAATTCTTTATAATCATAATAACAATCCTGCGGAGCATCAAGTTGTGTTTTTGTCTCATACCTTATTCCACCACCAGTATTAATAAAAATACTAGTTGCACCACTATGAGAAAGATCTGTGTTCTGTTCAAAACCGGAGCCAACGGTTTGATGCTCTGAATCCCACCTGTAAGATAAGCAAACCGGGCCGTAACGATCATTCTTATAAATTAAATCCTCATATCCAGTAAAGTATAACTCTCTATACTTACTGTTTTTACTACTTGCAATCTGTACATCACTTCCATAACCATAAAGACCTGCATGATAATTTCCTAAAGCATCCTTTGTTTCTAACTCAATCCCGGACTTATTCAGTTTAGTTACAGTTGATACATTCTCCCAGGTACTTGGTGTGAAAACATTCTGCCAATTATGGACTGAATTAATTGGTGCCCAGATAAAAGGTTCCGGGAATGGTGAATTAAAGTAAGTTCCACTATTTTTTGCGATTTTCTTACTATTAACTAAATCAACCTTTCGAATATCATTCTTGATCCAATTTTTTTCAGGATACCATCTATTAATTAAACCTTCTACAAAGGGATTATAATTTAGCAGGTTATCGGGCTCTTCACATACACGATTACATGCAGTACAATACATCCAAGCATAACCTACTTTTCTGTTATGACTATCCAGTAAATCAATCACGCCGTCGTGTACATTTGATAAGACAATTGGTAATGTATCTAAATTCAATACTCCGTTTTCAACAGCATGTAAACCAAAATAGCAATTGGGACCAAGCTTTGCTACATAACTATTAACATAACGAGGTGCAGTTTGGTCTATAATTAGATAAATCGAATCCAATGCTAGTCCTGCTAAAGAAGTTTGGTTGCAATTAGCTGAACCATTTGCAGCTAAAATATCAGCAACAGACAGAGGTGGATTATTTGGATTATGTAAAATTCCATTTGTATTACCATTAGCCAGGTTTATCAACCCAATTAGAAAATCTTTAAAACAACTCCATCCACTCATTGGTACAACCGTATCACAATCCAACCTTTCAAATTTATTCCTATCAAGTCGCCAATTATCACAGTACTCTACAGCATTCACATCCAACATGGCACAATTGGTATAAGTAAGAATATTCTGTCTATTTTCATCGACACCGAATGGTGTTGATGATGTACTCTCGTCAATTTTAACAAATTTCATTCCCGCCATTTTGTCGGTCAACTGGTTGGTATGACCCGATCTTATAACTCTAAATGATACCGTGCCATTTAGGTATATTCGATCACCACGATCATCCATTATTACCTTATTGATGACTTGATTACTACAGTCTGCAGGAAAAGCTACCCAAAATCTCATAGTTGGATAAGTAACCGGAATCTTAGCTCTATAATAATTAAGTAATTCAATTTCATCACTCATCGATGC
>JADKJB010000022.1 GCA_016722525.1 Bacteroidota bacterium | reverse complement strand
TTTTATGCCAACACGAGTTCATTACAAGGATAACAAACTCGATAAAATCGTAAGCAAAAAGCGACTTGGTTATATTTTTAAAACCGGTGAAAATCTTACCGACCATCATTTCATTTGCCAAGAAATAAAAAGTATAATCCGCTTGTTAAGTGACGAAATTAAAGCTATCAATCATCCAACATTAAAAATGGAAGTTGGGTCACTCATGAAACGAATAAGTGAACACACTTACGCCTATGAGTATTGGAAAAAGAATATGACAAAAAATGATAAGGAATCGGAAAGATTATTGTACAATAAAGTCCAACATTACCTTTCCGAAACAATGAAGTAGTATCAACAATGAAGTTGATACAACTTTTCCTAGGTAATCTAATTATCTTGTCGAAGTCATATCCAAAATCTTATTCACACGGGCTTGACCTTCGTTGATGTCGATAACACTGAGAACGATGGTACGCCCTCCATACCCTATTTCTCGGCTTGACCGATTGCCAGGGAACCGATTTTATTTCCTGTTATAACACTTTCGAATAACTCGAAATTCGGTTGCAAACTTGTTTCCCTTTTGAAAATTTGAGAGGGCTGACATGGCCAGAATGATATCTAACACCGGAACTATTGATATGCTTCCGCCGGTTTCAAATGAATAAGACCTAAATCATTGTAAAAAGCCTTGTTAAACTTTTATCAAACACATAAAAATATATCAGAGAAAAGTTAAGAGTTTCCGGCTTCCTTTCCCATATCATCTTTCAATCGTTGTTCAACTTTTTCCTTACCAACTACAATTTCTATTGGCTCCAAGCCTGTAGCCGTCTTTGTCATACGATAATATTTACAACCATATCTGAGAGCTTCGACAATTGTAATAAGTGCGTATGCCTGGGTATCAGTAACATTCATTCCGAATGTGATATCTCTTAGACTACCTTTATCAAACGCTAAATATTGAAAGTTAGTGATAATCCTTACTTCGTTTTCTCCCTCAAAAATGTTAATTTATGGTGGAATGCATCTTCTAATGGTTTTGCACCATCTAATGTAAATATCAAAGGTTTATAAATTACTTCTTTTTAGAGTCGGTAGCACAAATTCATCCTCATTAAAATTAAAGCACATTCTAACGCCATACGATGAATCGGCATATTGCGCCCACATACGTAGATTAGTCTCTTTCCATTCGTCCGTAGCTTTTACAAAACTTGATACTCGAACCTTTATTCTTTCAATCAAATCATTTACAAAATTGCTTTGTTTTCCTGGTCAGCAAACAATTCCATCGCGAGTCCCTCGTCATTAACACGAAAATCAACTTGTTTGATTGGATTGCCGTCGTCATCAGTTTCCCACGGATGCGAAAGACGATGTTTCTCAATAATATCACTAATATCAACATCCTTATATTTTTTACTAAAAATAAAATGCTCAATTGCAGGCATTGTCAAATTAACAAAGCAATCATAAGGGTCATTTAATTTTTTGGGAGCGGCACAGTAGAATGAATTAGTAGTTAAAAGTTCAACAAGATGGAAGTTGAGCTTGTGGAATTTGTGAAGAATGAATTTGTCCATAGATATTTAATATTATTTAATTAAACGGATTATGTCATCATATCAGTGAATCTATACTCATTCATTGGGTTATAATCAATTGGTATTTTTGTCAATTTTCCTTTGATAAAAACCATTCGACTAAATTTACAGTTATGATACCCCAATTTAGATGTTAAAACTATCAATGATTCTCTATCATCATTACTTACATTGAACCCGAATATTATCTCAACCAAAGTTGATAATTCAAATGGAAATTTCTTATTTGTAATTGTAAACATTCGATATTCATTCTCGTAAGTCCATCCACCACCTTTATGAAAAATTGATTCAAAATAATCGATATTTGAATTTACTGGAAGAATGCCGTCATATTCCACTTTTGACAACCTGGACCTTACCGAATCACCCAAATTTTTCTTACTGAAATCGAACTTGAGTTTTACTCCATTTGATGAATATGCATAGTGCGCCCACATCAATAAGTCATTTTGTGTTTCATCTTCGTTTGTTGTAAAACAAATTATTTTAATCGGCAATTCATTTAATAGTACATTCACAAAATCTGTATGGTATTTTACATCATATATTAACTCTAATCTCGCTTGGTCAGAATCCTTTTCCAATTCAATTACCGTAAATCTATCTTTGTAGTGTTGAACTTCAACCTCATTAAAAAACTTGCTCCAAATTTCGTCAATGTTAAACATGGTTTTATCGTCACGTTTAAATAAACTTTCAATAAAGCTATCCGTGAATTGCAATCGACAATCATATGGGTCATTCAATTCCTCATAGCTTGCACAATAAAACTCTCGCAAACTTAACATTTGTATGAGGTTGGTATCATACCTATGAAATTTTGAAAAAACATTGGATGTATTTTCATTTAGCTGTTTCAGTTCTAAACTGCTTTTACGAATCAATCTGGCTCTTGCTTGTTTTAAGTCCCTCATTGCTTGAATGGATTTGGTGGCGTTGGAGCCGGTGGACGAAAATGTATTGACTTACCAGTAGTATGTTTTGGATTTGTCCTATATTGGTCATAATGTACTGACTTGGTATACTTTTGAAGTAGCTCTACGGATTCGCTATCCTGGAACGGGTGTATCACATTGTCCAAAAGAAAAAAAGCGGTTTTATGCGGTTTGATATATATGGTACCTTGTTTACCCCAATGTTCTAAAGCTGATTCATCCCACTCAGATAATATTATTTGTTTTTCCCTGAGTTGTAAATCTTTTACTAATTGACTCGCGGCAACCTTATATGAATTCATCGCACCTTCATGCATCGTTTTAGGTATACCTTTACCGTTATCAGTCCGGTAATCATCAAAACCATGATACTTATCGAAAATTTTGGTAAGATTCAAAAAACCTCGTATTTGGTCTCTAACATTATGGTCAAATAGTGGCCATATTTGTTTGTCCCTTGCAATTGCGTAACCTATTTCCTGGTTGACCCATTGGTTATATATAGACTCCGACGTTATAATGGGAATGAAATATTTACACCCTTCAATTTTTTCCTTAATCAGTTTTACAATTTCTTCGTTTGGATGATGTCCACGTACAATCACCTCTGCATTGAATAGCCCGGTTTTGATTAACCACTTTTTCAATATTTCTCCAAGCTCAATATCACTGAGCGTTTCAAGACTTATAAATACTTCCGTCATACACAATTAAATTTAGATTGGTTTTTCGCCAAGGCCGCGGCCTGACAATTGGTCATTTTCAATTTTCTATTGATATTTTTCATCATAATAGTGCCGGGCGTAGGTGTCTCCTCTGGAGGTGAGGACAAAACAATCCGGATAAGGCTTAATCGGAGAGAGTTTAATTATATCCTGAGACCGATAAAAGGATACAACCTCCGGTGCAACATCCGAAAATGCGAAGTTTCCATGTGTCCGATGTATGATATCTCCGAAGTGTCTATACATGTCAGTGTTTTTGAACTTATAAAAATCAGGGCCGTATGTAACATCGTCAACTACTTCACCGATTTCGGAATCGGTTAATTGTCTTGTGGGTTTGTCTTCAGTTTCATTTGTGTCCTGGTCTTCTTCATTTCTTTGTGCAATATGAGTTACAAACTTTTTGAAAAATCGATTTATATTACTGATAGTGTAAATTCCTACAACAACCCATACAATTCCAATTGACCAATTGATAATTTCAATAACGCTTAATGTAATTTCGTTTGCAAGAAAATCCATTATCGATACACTTCTGAACCATTCACCACTCTTCACTACGATATATCCTAATATGGTAAGAATAATTCCACTGATAACTTTACTTCCAACCGGGTCGTGCCATGCTTTTTTGAGAAACGCTTTCATTCAATTAATTTTTAAAAGAGCGAATGTACTCTAACTGAACTTATTAATCAAATAATTCAATCCAAATCAGTTAACAAGAATGAGCTAACTTGTTGATTTTAGACATACGGTATGTGGTGGATAAGTTTTCTGACGTACCATGAATCCATCCACCAATTCGACGAATCCAACAAACGCATTCACGACATTCAGGAATTGGAAATCAAAATTGATGAAATAGTGAATTTTCGAGAATAGAACAACGCCATTTTAAGCCATTACAGTCGATTATGAATTTTTTGGCTCCAACCTACCTTCAAAGCCAGAAAGTCGTTCTAATGCAAAATTTTACCGGGAAGTTCCCGTGTTACTTTTTCAAGTAACTGGCTGCTCAATCTTTTCCGATATCAATATTTACCTCATAATAAATAAAATTTACTTAATCCATTGAATGTCAACCAATAAAAAAGTTTTGGTCAAATCGTTGTCATCTATTACATTTGACAAAACTTGTCAAGTCATGATGGCTGAACATAAATTAGGATTCAAACTTCAAAATCTGCGTCATAAAAATGGGATGTTAATACGCGAAGTCGCAGACTGGCTTTCGGTTGACCCCGCTATTGTTTCTAAAATTGAAAACTGCAAAAGGAGACCAACTAAGCATCAGGTAGAGCAATTTGCTTCGCTGTACAAGGTCAACAAACGAGAATTGCTTGTTGATTTTTTGAGTGATGAGCTTTGCCAGGTTGTTGAAATGGAAGAATTCGCTTATGATGCTATAGTACAGGCATCCAAAAAAATTAAACAATACACAAAGACCAAATAAACTGGTAAAATCATGTTTGAACAAACTTTTAAAAATATTGATGATATCCTCCACAAGGATGCCGGTTGTGGCAGTGAGTTGGATTACGTGGAACAGACCTCCTGGGTGCTGTTCTTGAAATATCTGGATGACTTGGAGAGGGATAAAGCTACAGCTGCCGAGCTCAAAGGTAATTATACTCCACTAACCAGGGAACAGCGTGTAGCAGCATCACAGGCTACAATTTTTGCATTACTAAACGAAAAGCAAAAGGAATTTATAGATTTCGTGCTCAGCAAATATGTTGAAACCGGCGTTGATGAACTTGACCAGGAGCAATTACCAACGCTGCTGACAAATAAGTATCATTCGCTGGAAGATGCAAAAGATATTTTGGGAGATACCGCAAATATTAGTAAACTGTTTATTGAATTTCAACAACATCTATACAATAGCAAGGTTGCATAATTATTTAATATGAAATTTAAAAAAACATACATTGGCCTTTGTTGGAAATACTTTCGTGAGTTTGCAATTCGAAAAAATGAAAATGCACTAACCACAATCTCAGAAATTGATTATAAAAAAACATTTGAAACGCTTTCAAAAGAACAATTGCAAAAAGCCTATGATACTGCATGGGATGCAAAGAGATTTGAAAGTGACGCTTATTGGAAACGAGCTAATTATTTTTGGGCTTTCCAGGTAGCTTCCTTTGCAGGGTATTATAGTGTACTAAGCTCTGGATATTTTAAGAATAATCCTGAAATATTGTATTACGTTATTTCAATTGGATTTGTCACTTCCTTGGCATGGTTGTTCATCAATATAGGAGGCAAAATATGGCAGCGACATTGGGAGATTCATATTGATTTATTGGAGGAGAATATTACCGGCCCATTATATAAGATAGTCACAACATCAAAAACATTTTCAGTTTCAAAAATAAATGAAATAATTAGTGGTTTTTTTACTGTAATTTGGTTTATTATTGGAATTAATTATCTGGTAAAGAATTTTTCATTTGATTATAAAAATATAGAAAATGTGAATTTTTCGTTAGTCATCTGCACTATGGCTGTAATTTACTTTTCTATGGCAATGATTTTTGGTTACGGGCGTGGTAGATTTGGAAAAAGAAAAGTTAAATTATATAAAAGAGATTACGAAGTTAGCTCACATAAAATCATTTAAAAAGATGAAATTATTAAGTAATGGTTTTGAATTTGCACTGAAAGAGACAAGTGCAACTTTATATTATAGTGAAAATCTCCAACCTATAGCTAAGCGTGTTTCTAAATCTAATTTTTCGACATCTATAAAGGAAAGTATAGTAAGTGGAGAGTTAATATCAACTACCAATTCTGAACATTATTATTACTCCTTTTCCAAACTTGAAGGGTTAGAAAATTCAATCAATGTTGATATCAAGTCAAACAAGCGCCTTAAACGTGAGTTTGTGAAGTGGAAATTATATGACAAATTAAAATCTCAATTTATAATTGATTTTACAAATTATGGTAGTGATTTAACTTTATATAGATTAAATGGACCGAGTGCTTGGAAAGGATGGGATTCATACAGTAGTTATAACTTAAAAATACGTAATTGGGAGATTCACATCAGCATCAACAGTAAAAATACGCTCTTATCTCAAGTTCAGCTACCAAATTTTACATTTAACCAACAGCCTGTT
Source organism: Bacteroidota bacterium (assembly GCA_016722525.1). Classification (GTDB taxonomy): domain Bacteria; phylum Bacteroidota; class Bacteroidia; order AKYH767-A; family OLB10; genus JADKJB01. The sequence goes on along the minus strand of JADKJB010000022.1, from coordinate 34,283 downwards.
TTTAAGTGTCTATCAAAAGGAAATATAATTCATAGAGATAATTTAACTCCAGGCACATATAATTGTATTGCAAGCCAAGAAGTACGAATAAAGGAGAACTATACATCAAAGCCTACATTTCCCAACTATTCTTCTTATTATCTAGATATTTTAAAAATACACAATGAGCTTATTTCATTGGAGTACGAATCTTTGACGTTAATGAAGGATGGATTTTCGAGATTAGAGGAACACAAGGATTACTTCTCGGTCGCACGTGCATATAACGTAATGGTTTTTAAAAATGGTCAGACGAATATTAATGCAGCAAATGGAATGAAAAACGATGGTCCGTTTTTGCCTCCACCAATAAATCTTAAAAATTTGGAGTTTATTTTTATATATCCAAATAGTGAAAAAGCAAAAGAGCTGTTTTTTGCTTTTAGAAGCGGTAGAACTTCCTACTTCCCAGGGTTAGAACGTTACGTTGAAATTCCAATTCGTCAACCTGCAAAGGAATTAGTGTATAAATATAGTTACCATGATTATGAAAACCTACCAAGCTTAGCAAGAAACCATATACAACAAGTTAAGTCGTTAATGCCTGATAAAATATTTTTTGCAATTGTTTTGCTTCCTAAATCAAAGAAAGATAATGGCAATGAAGATGCAGAATATTATGAACTGAAGAAAGCTTTATTGTCTGAAGCAATTCCAAGCCAATTTATAGATGAAAGAGCAATTGGAACGGATAATTTTGTTTATTGGTTGCCTAATATTGCAGTTGCAATACATGCAAAATTAGGTGGGATTCCATGGAAATTAAATAGACCAGATGAAAAGGAATTAATTGTTGGTTTCGGTGATGCAAGTCAAGGAGAAGTTAATTTTCGAGGAAGTACCGTATTTTTTGATAATAGCGGTCGCTTGAAAGCAACAAACTTTTTTCAAAGTGAAAACATAGAAGCCTTTAAGTCAGCATTAAAAAATGCAATTTTAAATTTTATTGAAAAAACTGCAAAACGTCCGGAGCGTTTGATAATTCACTATTTTAAACTCCCTGGAAATACAGAAAAAAATGCAGTTATTGACGCATTGAAAGGTCTTGGCCTCGACCTTCCATTTATAATTGTGACAATTAATGAAAGTAAAGCAAAAGATTTTATTGCATTTGATGAAATCTCTGGTCATAGTATGCCTATGAGTGGTATAGCGTGGAAATTAAACAAACAAGAGTACATTTTATTTAATAATACTCGCTATGAGGATGAACCTCGCAGCGGAAGAGCGCCAAAACAAGAATATCCTATCAAATTGAATATTTGGTTCTCAAATATTAATCATTCTTCCGATAATTTAATAAAGATGATAATTGGTCAAGTTTTTGAATTTTCAAGAATTTATTGGAAATCAATTATGCAACAAAGTAAGCCAGTGACGGCTGTGTACCCTGAAATGATTGCTGATTTCGGAATACATTTTCCTGATGACCAAATTCCTGAAAATTGGGTTACCCAAACAACTCCTTGGTTCATATGATGGTTAAAAGCAATATTGAAATTGCAAATAAATCAATAGAGCGAGCGGTGTTTCTATTTGGTGCAGGAGCCACACGCGATGGCGGATGTCTAATTTCTACGGAAATGCTCAATGATATTTACCAAATGGATTTAGAGAATCCGGAGATTGAAGCAATTGATTTTCTTATCTCTTCGTTGCATTATCATGCTGAATGGAAAAATTTGAAAGAAAAAAAGAGTATTTGAAAGCAGACCACAATCCGAATATTGAGGATTTAATGCTCCCTCATTAGGCGAATAGTAAATAGGGACTCTTATCTACCATTTCCAATTACGGGTAGTTGGGCTGATAAAATTAATTTTCTGGAGATAGAATGGAGGTCAACAATTGATATAGTAAAATGACCCATAAAAAATCACTTTTGTTAATCTTTCAGAACGCCTTATTGAAAGATTATATAAATGGATGCGTATTGGAAATGAAAGTACAGAATATTTATTACCTTTTGACGAGTATTTAAAAAGTACAAAGGCGACAGCACCACTATGAATTTTTTACTTTAAATTATGATTTAGTATTTGAAAAACACTTTAATAAAAATGATGAAACTTTGCTAAATACAGGTTTCATGGGTGGTCGATATACAGGTTTTGATGAAAGAGGTACTGAAAAAACGTATCGAATAAATTATTATAAATTGCACGGCTCTATAAATTGGGAAAAAGATGAAGCCGGATTTATAAGAGAGTCGTTTTTTTATTCAGATAAAGCTGGTGAAATTAATCAACGACAAGATAAAGATAGTTTAGTGAATGTTGCAATTGATGATTTTCTTAATAATGCCCCCAATTCACCGCACTTAATATTCGGACAAGGAGGCAAATTTTTATCCGTGGACCCATTTATTAGTTTAATTTACAAATTTAAAGAGCAGTTAGCAAATCAAGATTTAATATTTGTAATTGGATATAGTTTCTTTGACCCTTATATCAACAATATGATTCTTGAAGGTTTAAGTAAGGAAAGCATTAATTCCAAATTATTAATAGTTGTAAACCCTCAATTCGATGAGAGATTACTTGTAGAAGATGAACGTAGGCATTTTACTGAAGAGGAGAAATCAGAAAAAATTAAAGGAAGATTTGTTGATTTCTTGAAAAGAGTGCAGCTAAGTGCATATTTATCAGATATGCCAGGGTTCAATCTTACTGAAGTAGCACCAAATAAAATAAAAATACTTCCAATTAAGATGAGCCAATTTGTTAAGGATTATTTTTCTAATGATGGGGATGGCTTCACTGAACTCCAAAAGGAATTGACAGAGAGACGTGGTGAAGGAGATATTTTTTAATGAATAGTATTATAATTTGCAAAACGTTCTTTTGAATTGGACTTTTATATAAAAGTGGATAACATTCATTTTTTTACATAAATCACCGATATCCTATACTCAATCTGAAATATCAGTGATTGAAAATTTAATTTTTCAACCAACCTATCACAAAGCTTTCCTGATAAAAAACAAAGCCACCTTTTTATTTCGCGTGAGAATATAAAAATCATAAAGCTGGCTGCCGTCGAAACATTGAGTCAAATAAAATTCATTATTTTCATCATACATTTCAACATATGCGTGTTGCAAATCTATATTTTCAGATACCAATTCTTCAAAATGTTCTTTTGCTGCATAGAGAGGTTGTTTGCTGTTAACCTTTTGCAGCATGATAGGTAGCAAGTATTGAAAGTATAAGGTATTTGTATGTTCCGTAAAGACCGTATAATCCGGAAATTCTTTATTTTGAAGTAATGATTCATAATCGTATTCCATGAGTGCGTGTTTACTTTAAATATTTATTTAAAACAGATTCATGAACTTCAATTGTAGGTACAATGAAATTAGGAACATTCAAAGCTTCCAGGTCTTTTATAGCGTTTTGGACCCAGGAATTATTCCGAATATTGTAATCTTCCCATGCAAAGACATGAATCGGATAAGGACCTTCTATATGCAGTTCGACACCCAGGACCCGGATGTTAAAGTTGTCACATCGCTCTGCAAATATTGCCAAATCCGTTAGATGCATACCATAGTGCCAGGCAATAGTGTATCGCCCGTAGAGAATGAACTGATGCATAAAGCGAACTTCTCTATGCGCCTTTTCCTGTCCAATAACCAGGTTTAATCTCTTAAGAGCATGTTCACAGATATCCAAAATAATAATGTTTTGATTCATTCATGTATAACGGCAATATCACCCTTGCAGTATCACTTTCTACAATAATATCCACTTTTAATCTGACCACTGTGGCATCTATTTTCGACTTATAAATAAGCTGGTATTTATTACCTTTTCGTGAATGTGAAACCAGTTGTATCTTATAAGAAAACTGCATATTTTGATAATAGCGAAGTATTAAACTATCTCCGTGCAATACCCTACTTTCCTTCGCAGTCAACATTAACATCATTTCATAATTTCCGGTCAGATACAATTGTTGCATAATATTTGCGAAACTGGAACCATGTATCAGTATCGGGTTAGCCCAAGGTTTGTTCGACTGTGCTTGGCAATTAGATGGACTTAGAGAATAAAAGACCCCCAAACAAATTACTAATTGTTTGTAACATTTAAACAGGGGGGTATGAAATCGATTTAAGGGCATTTTCAAAATTAAATTTTTTGAGTAATTGTTTGGTGGAGGTTTATTTATTATTATTTGAGATAATCCTCTATATGTTTATAACTGCCTGCATCTTGGTCCTTGTTCTGGCGTTTGCGAGCTTCACGCAACAGATATCCACTTTTTCTTCGTTTGCTGCGGTCTTTGGAACCGGTAGGTCTACCCAATTTTTTACCCTTTTCCTTGATACGCATTAAAGAATTTTTCACACGGTCAGATATAAGCGCCCTCTCAAATTCTGCGAACGCACATAATAGATGAAAGTGCAGCTTGCCACTGGCAGTTGAGAAGTCAAGATTGTCCATTACAGATATAAAGAATATATTTTTTTTCAAAATTTCATCAATATCCATTATTAATTCGCGTGAGCTTCTGGCGAACCTGTCTAGCCTTGTCACTACAACTCCCTCATATTCATGATTCCGCAATTTTTGTATTAAAGCAGCTTTGATTGGTCTGGTTTTTCTTGTACTTTCAATCTCTTCGTAGTAATCACAAGTCCATCCTTTTTCAGCTATATACTTTTCTAATAGACCTTTCTGTTGGTCCACGGACTGTAAAAATGTACTCACGCGTAAATAACAGGCCACCTTCATAGATATTTTAGTTTTTTAATTATATAATCTTTATCCAAGGGGTATTTCTGAGAGATTCGTAATATCAATTCCATAACAATGTAATGCGCCAGTTCTTCATCAGTCCCTTTAAGATAATAATATTTGACTTTTAGAATTTTTTGTTCAGCACTGATGAAAAATCGAACAGTTATTTTTTCAGAAATGCGTCCATTTACCTGATAGTTTATGTTATGGTTTTCATATTGGATACTAGGGATTTTTCCAGCATCAAAAACTACCCACCGGTCAATATTCATTATCGGCAGAGATTTAAATGGCGCAAGATTGATACCCAATATCACATTTTTTAAATTTTCAATGCTAATGTCACAATTCATATGTTAGTTACAAAAAGTGCTCCTTTAAATCTTACTATAGGTTCCTTTCCATTCCCAAAAATGTTCTTTTTTCTATTTGATGCATGGTTGACAGATTTCATATGCTATCTACAAAACATGCCTTGAAAATCTTACAGCTTTCTTATTTAAACCCTTTAATTAAGCCCCTTAATTAAGCTCGTATCAAATTTTAAACTGCCTAAAAAGGCCCCGCCCTGGTTATATACAGACCCTCGCGAAATATTTTTTCAAATTTTTTTCCAAAATTTTCAAGGAGGTGCAATCACAAAAAATGGTAATTTTTCTCGGTTTTCAAAATCGAATTAAATGATTTCAGAAGCAATAATCTTTTACATTTACTTGGTAACAAATTAATTATCAAAGTATTATAAAATTTTGAAAAATGACTCATATCAATCATTTTATTAATTAATTTTGCATATTATCTTATTGGAACTTTCCATTTATGTGGCGTATCCTATAAAATTATGAATAGCATCAGGTCTAAGTTTTGCTTCATTTTTGCAATTTACATGTTCTGCATGGTTTTTATTCCGTGTGCAGATGCCTGTAACACGAAGGAGCACGATTTAAAAATTACTTCTGAAAACGCTCAGGAACACCATGAAGAACACGCCGATTTGTGTTCGCCTTTCTGTTCATGCACTTGCTGCTCAACACAAGTTACAGTTTCTCCCATTGTTATTTTTGAAATTTCTAAGCAACATGCAACAAGGTCCTTCGTAATTATTGATGCTCCTTTTCATCTTACACTTTATTTTTCTATCTGGCAACCGCCGAAAATTAGTTGATGAATTTTTGACGTTCCAATTAGTTGGAACAAAATTTTAGAATACTGAGAATGCAGATGCATTGTTAGTGTTTTCCTATTTCATTCATTTAACTAATATTATAATGCTAGACAATATAATTGCGTTCAGTATAAAGAACAAATTCATTATTGGGTTGATGACCTTTGCTTTAGTTGTTTGGGGAGTTTGGAGCGCTACCAAATTACCAATTGATGCCCTACCAGATATAACAAATAACCAAGTACAAATTATCACGCTCTGTCCCACTTTGGCAGGACAAGAAGTTGAACAATTAGTAACGTATCCTATTGAGCAAAGCATCGCAAACCTTCCCGATTTGGAAGAATTGAGAAGTATTTCTCGTTTTGGACTTTCTGTTGTGACAGTGGTATTTGACGACAAAGTTGACATTTACTTTGCCCGTCAACTTATTAATGAAAAATTAAAAGAAGCCGAAGAAAAAATTCCTAAAGGCATAGGCACTCCGGAATTAGCGCCTGTCAGCACAGGCTTAGGAGAGGTTTACCAATATATCATTCATCCGAAAAAGGGAAGCGAAAGTAAGTATACCTCCATGGACCTTCGAACCATGCAGGATTGGATTGTCGCTAGGCAGCTTTACGGCACTCCGGGTATTGCAGAGGTAAATAGTTTTGGTGGACAGCTCAAACAGTATGAAGTTGCGGTTAACCCGGACCGCTTAATTGCTATGGGAATCACTATACCGGAAATATTTAATGCCTTAGAAAAAAATAATGAAAATACCGGAGGTGCATACATTGATAAAAAGCCAAACGCCTATTTTATCCGGGGAGTTGGTTTGATTGGTTCCTTTGATGATATTAAAAATATTGCTGTCAAGAATAACCCCAACGGAATTCCAATTTTGATTAAAGATGTTGCTGAAGTACAGTTTGGAAGTGCTGTAAGATATGGGGCACTTACATATAATGGCGAGGTAGATGCTGTAGGCGGTGTTGTGATGATGCTTAAAGGTTCGAATAGTGCTGATGTAGTCATTCGGGTTAAACAAAAAATGATAAACATTCAAAAATCATTGCCTGCTGATATTGTCATAGAACCATATCTGGACAGAACTGATTTAGTTAACCGGGCAATATCTACAGTTGAAACAAATCTTCTTGAAGGAGCTTTAATTGTAATTTTTGTTCTGGTTTTATTTCTTGGAAATTTCAGAGCTGGTTTAATAGTTGCCTCAGCTATCCCACTCTCCATGCTGTTTGCATTGGGAATGATGAATTTATTTGGTGTCAGTGCAAATTTAATGAGTTTAGGGGCAATTGATTTTGGTTTGATAGTGGATGGAGCAGTCATTGTTGTTGAAGCTACCATGCATCATTTGGGGTTGCGAAAAGGTATAGGTCGATAGACTCAAAAAGAAATGGATAACGAAGTACTTTCATCAGCAACAAAAATCCGTAAGAGTGCAGCGTTTGGTGAAATTATTATTCTTATAGTTTATATTCCCATTCTCACCTTGATAGGAATAGAAGGTAAAATGTTCCGCCCAATGGCACAAACTGTTAGCTTTGCCATTTTTGGAGCATTGATTTTGTCATTTACTTATATTCCAATGATGTGTGCCTTGGTTCTTTCTAAAAAATGCAAAGCACAAAGAAAATTTTAGTGATAGAATGATGCGGAAATTGCAAAACCTCTATTCGCCATTGTTGGAAAAAGCTATTCGATTTAAGGCAATAGTAATTGGAACAACTGTTGCGCTTTTCATTTTATCAATTGTTATTTTTTCTAGAATGGGTGGTGAATTTATTCCTACACTACAAGAAGGCGATTTTGCTTTTCACTGCATACTTCCTCAGGGAACTTCTTTGTCGCAAAGTATAGAGACATCAATGCAGGCATCCCGACTTATTAAACAATTTGATGAAGTAAAAATGGTGGTTGGTAAAACAGGAGCTGCAGAAGTGCCTACTGACCCAATGCCTCCGGAAGCAACGGACATGATGATAATTCTTAAACATCCTGATGAATGGGAGCGAGATATTTCATACAATGAATTAGCGGATGAAATTATGGAAAAGTTGGAGGTTATACCTGGAGTTTTCTTTGAAAGCAGTCAGCCTATTCAAATGCGTTTCAATGAACTAATGACCGGGATTCGCCAGGATGTAGCAGTTAAAATATTTGGAGAGAATATGGATACTCTTTTAGCCTATGCCAATAAAGTCAATTCTGTGGTTTCCGGAATAGAGGGAGCGACTGAGCCAAGTGTTGAACGAGTGGCAGGATTACCTCAAATTGTCATAAACTACAACCGCTCCCAGATTGCTAATTATGGATTGAATATTGAGGACATTAATCATATTGTCAGTACTGCATTTGCGGGAGGCGAAGCAGGAGTTGTGTTTGAGAATGAGCGGAAATTTGATTTGGTTGTCAGGTTAGATAGTGCACATCGTAATAACATTGAAGACGTAAGTCATCTCTATATTCCCACCACTAATGGAAATCAAATTCCTCTTTCTCAAGTAGCGGATATTAAGTTAGAATTGGGTCCTGCACAAGTAAGCCGTGAAGATGGAAAACGAAGAATTGTTGTTGGATTTAATGTTAAAGACAGGGATGTTGCAAGTGTTGTAGAAGATATACAAACTCAATTAAGTAACGTAAAACTTCCGGAAGGTTATTATTATACCTATGGAGGCACTTTTGAAAATCTGCAAGCCGCTTCTGCTAGACTCATGATAGCTGTTCCAGTTGCACTTGCACTTATTTTTATGTTGCTGTATTTTACGTTCTCCTCACTTAGTCAGGCAACTCTCATATTTACAGCTATACCAATGGCTGCAATTGGTGGAGTATTCGCATTATTAATAAGGGATATGCCATTTAGTATATCAGCAGGGGTTGGTTTTATTGCATTATTTGGCGTTGCTGTATTGAATGGTATTGTATTAGTAAGCACTTTCAATCAGTTAGAAAAGGATGGAATTACTAATATACTTGAAAGAATTCGGGAGGGTACAAAGATTCGTTTGCGTCCTGTTTTGATGACAGCTACAGTAGCATCTTTAGGGTTTTTACCAATGGCACTATCACACGGTGCCGGTGCAGAAGTTCAAAAGCCATTAGCTACTGTTGTTATTGGAGGACTTATTACCGCAACTTTTTTGACCCTGTTTGTCTTACCCTTGCTTTATTTGATGTTTACTTCCAAAAGGAAGAATTTTACCAATCCAAAGCTGACAGCATTCATGGTTTTAATATCAATATTATTTTGTTGTGAAAGCAGTAAAGCTCAAATCCCGGTAAAGCAAATTACGATTGATGAGGCAACCAGCATGGCACTGAATAATAATTTGCAAATTCAGTCATCGCAATTAAAAGTAGAATCCTATTCAAAACTTAAACAATCTTATTTTGAATTACCAAAAACAGAATTGAGCTATCAGTATGGCCAATTCAACAGTAATACCAAGGACAACAGTTTTGAGGTTACCCAAGTTATACCCTTCCCTACATACTATAGTGCAAGGGCAGGTTTATACAGGGCCGAATACAAAAATAGCCAAATTAAAAATCAGGAAACTGTGAATGAAATAAAAGCTCAAATTCATCAGCAATATTTCCAATTGCAATATTTGAAGAAAGCTAAAGTAAAACTTAGGCAACTCGACAGTTTATATGATGATTTTGTAAATGTGGCAACTTTACGATATAGTACAGGTGAAACCAATTTGTTAGAAAAGACAACTGCTGAAACCAAACGAAACGAAATATCAATTTTATTAAAGCAAGTTGAAAGCGAATATTTGAATGCGTATTATTCATTAAAGACATTACTTAATAGTAGTATTGATTTTGATGTTAATGATAACTTCGAACCGATTGCTCTTGCTTCTACCTTGGACTCTTCGGCAATTCTCCAGAATCCTTCTCTTCAATTGATGTACCAACAAGCAATAATAGCAGAAAAGAATCAGAAAATGGAAAAATCACAATCGCTCCCTGATTTTAAAGTAGGTTATTTTAATCAATCAATTGTTGGTTTTCAAAATGTAAATGGAGAAGAAGTATATTTTGGTCCCTCAAATAGATTTACCGGTTTCAGTGTGGGGATTGGTATACCACTAACATTTTTAAGCAATGGGGCAAAAATTAAGTCACTTAAACTCCAACAGGAATCAATTCTTAAAGAAGCTGACAATGCCAAAATGCAAATGCAAAATGAAATTCAATTTGCATTTCAAGAGTATATGTTGAACCTCACTAAATACAATTTATACAAAGCATCTTCAATCAAATTTTCAGAAACCATAATAAATACAGCAACATTAGGATTTAGAAGCGGTGATATTGGTTATATAGAGTATGCTAATGCATTGCAAACTGCAACTGATGTACAACTGAAATACCTTCAATCTATTTATCAAATTAATCAAGCGATTATCAATATTAATTTATTAATAAATAAATAACACAACAAGCAAATGAAAAATATCATAAATAATTTAATATATAATGTAGTAAAGGCTTTAAAGGGTTCGATATTTACACTATTAGTTTTCTCTTTATTTTTTACAAGTTGCGGAAATAAAGAATCCGCCGCACATGAAGAGGATGAACATGGCCATGGAGGAGGAGCTTCACATGAAAATGCATTAACGGCCTCATTGACTGCGGAGCAAATCCAATCTATCGGAATTCAGCTGGGTAACATAGAAAAAAAGCAACTTACATCATCGCTCAGGGCAAATGGAATTTTAAAGGTGCCTAATCAAAACCGAGCCACAATTACAGCAATGGCTGGAGGAGTTATCAGAACTATTTTGGTGCAACCGGGAAATGTTGTGACTAAAGGTCAAATTATCGCCACTATTGCAGGAACAGCATTTATTACCATGCAAGAAGAGTTTATTGCGATAAGTGCAAAAGCTCAGTTATCAGAGATTGATTATTCACGGCAGAAGGAATTGCAAGCCGGGAATGCCACTTCATTAAAGTCTTTGCAGCAATCAGAATCTGAATTAACAACATTGAGGGCACGAAAATCCAGTTTACAAAAGCAGTTAGAACTTATTGGCGTAAATGCATCCAATCTTACGAGCGACAATATTCAATCTGCTATTAGTATTTTAAGTCCAATTAGTGGCTCAGTGGGTGACGTGATGGTGAATATTGGAAGTTTTGTTGAGACAAATAACCCCATTGCTACAGTTGTAGACAATTCGCAGTTACATCTGGATTTATATGTTTATGAAAAAGATTTGATTAAGCTTAAAGAAGGACAGACTATTCATTTTACGCTCACCAATAATCCGGGTAAAGAATATGATGCAAAAATTTACGCAATAAGCAACACATTTGAAACAAATACAAAGGCCGTTTCAGTCCATGCCCAAGTCTTGGGAGATAAATCAGGTTTGATTGATGGAATGAGCATCACTGCTATTGTAAGTTTAAATGAGGCTGCCGTTAATGCTGTTCCAGCTGATGCAATTGTAAATTTTGAAGGTCAGGATTTTATCTTCGTAGTTACAGATGCTCATAGTGATGAAGAACATCATGATGAAGCCGATGGACATGCACATGATGCACATGGCCATGAACATAAAGAAAATGAAATAGCACATTCTGAAGAAGAGCATGTTCACAAAGAAGGAGAAGTGCATGCACATGATGAAGGAGACAACCATACTCATGAAGCAGGAGAAAATCAGCATGAAACTGAACAATCAACTGAAGGTACGCTCACTTTTGAACGTATTCCTGTAGCTAAAGGAACCACTGATATTGGCTATTCTGAAATTACCTTATTAAAGGATATTCCGGCAAATGCTAGAATAGTCACAAAAGGAGCGTTTTTTGTTCTTGGGAAAATGACAAATGCTGGTGAAGGACATCAACACTAATTGAAATTTTGCATTTATGTATTATTATGAAGCACATATGAAGAAAATAATATTTGTATTAGCACTGTTTAGAAGTTCATACTGCGCTAGAAAATATCAAAAGCCATTAAGCCAAGAATCCTTGGACACCATCATTATATCAAAATTTAACTAATTTTGAATTGTTAAGCAATTATTAAGATAAAATTAACCAAATCTATTGTATCCATAAATATCAAAACTATGAAAACTTACATCTCAGTTTCAGTATTAATCCTATTAGCAATGACATGCGTTATTGTTAGTTCGTGTAAAAAGGATAAAACCAAAGGGTGTAAAGACCCGATTTCAATTAACTACAATCCCAATGCAGAAGAAGATGATGGTTCTTGTGAGTATGCAGGTTTAGGTGGCAATGTTACAATCGTTGCCTATCCGAAACATCATGGAGATGAAACACGACCTTATAATGTGTATGTAAAATTTAACACACAACAATTTCCAGGAGAAAATCCTGCACTGTATGATTTACAAATCACAGCAGATACTACAGAGAATCACATCGAAATTGAAAATCTAAAAAGGGGTCAATATTTTATTTATATGACTGCTTTCGATACTTCAATTGCTGCTGAAGTTAAGGGAGGAATACCTACCATAGTGACTTCGAGCTCAGGCGAAATTGATTTGAATGTTCCAGTAACTGAGTAAGTGCTACCAGAATTATTTAAAATTTAGCTTGAAATGAAAAATATACTCACTCTATTTGCTGGTATGGCATTATTAATAATTGTTTCAAAAAGCGATGCTCAGGATTATCAACAAAATAATAATATTCCTGTCTATCATAACGGAACGTTAATTGAGCTGCCATGGAGCGGTGGCTTTAATTCACCCCAGTTTTATAATATTGATTTAAATTTTGATGGTATTGATGATTTATTTGTATTTGACCGAGATGGTGACAGGATAACCACATTAAAAAATAATGGAGGATTTGGTCAAATCAGTTATATCAATGCTCCGGAATTTCGAGCAAAATTTCCACCTATGCAAAATTTTGTTGTGTTATATGATTATACATGCGACGGTAAGAAGGATATCATTACCAGTGCGGGAAATTCGAATGCATGGGTTAAATGCTATAAAAATACATCCACTTCAATGGGAGGAATATCATTTGTTGAAGATTACTCTTCTATACTTACAAAATTAGGACCTATAGTATCAAACCTTATTGTAAGTCAAATAAATATACCTGCATGTACAGATATTGATAATGATGGTGATATGGATTTATTGAATTTTTCATTTTCCGGATTCAATATCGAATATCATAAAAACATGGGTGTGGAAAATTTTAATAAATGTGATACACTTGTCATGGAGCAACAGTTGAATTGTTTCGGTAATATGGAACTTAATAGTTTTGCCAATACTGCCAATCTTTTTGTTCAATGCAGGTTAGCCTTTCCAACAGAAAATTTTGATTCAGAATCTCAATTAAGTTTATTACATTCCGGTTCTTGTCTTAATGCTCAGGATTTTGACCATGATGGAGATAAAGACCTCATAAATGGAGATATTTTGGGCCAGAATTTATTGTATTTGCACAATGGAGGGGATTCTTCTTATGCAGAATTTACATTTCAAGATACAATTTTTCCAAGTAATTCGACACCTGTGGATTTAACAACGTTTCCTTCATCATATTATGTAGATGTAAATAATGACAACAAAAAGGACTTATTAGTTTCACCTTGTACCCCACTGGGAACCGAAAATTATAATAATGTACTTTATTATAGTAATATTTCTTCCGGTATTTCCGACCAGTTTAGTTTACAATCGAATTCACTTTTTGTCGACCAAATGATAGAAGTCGGTACCGGCGCGAATGTAGTTTTAATGGACTTAAATTCTGATAACCTGTTGGATTTAATAGTCGGAAATTACGGATATTTTGATGGTACATCTTCATATTCATCTCAGCTTTCTTACTATGAAAATACAGGTACTTCAACCATGCCTGTTTTTAGCTTAATCTCAAATGATTTTGCAAATGTGAGTAGCTTAAGCACTGATAATGCTCATCCAACATTTGGTGATATGGATACTGATGGGGATTTGGACATGCTAGTTGGAGATGTAAACGGAAATGTGCACTATTATACAAATACTGGAACCAGTACATCACCTAATTATTCACTAACCACACCCTTGTTACAAGGAATTGATGTGGGTCAATTTGCTGCTCCATTTATTGTTGACCTTAATCGAGATGGGTTGCTTGATTTTATATGTGGAAGAAGTACGGGTACAATAAAATACTTTCAAAATTCAGGGTCTTTAATCAATCCTATTTTTACTTTGGTTACAGATACTCTTGGAGGAGTAAGTGTGAATTTACCTGGGGCATTCTATGGTTTCAGTTCCCCCTGTGTTATTGATTCTTCTGGTATTTATAAGCTATATGTGGGAAGTGAAAGTGGTAAAATATTCTATTACGATAATATTGATGGGAATTTATCTGGAAATTTTACACTCGTTGATTCGAGTTACGGTAATATTCATGAACCTGCCCGATTAAGTATAGCTGTAGGTAACCTTGATAATGACGCATTTCAGGACCTTATTTTGGGCGTTAATTCCGGTGGCTTAGTGTCTTATGAACAAACCAGTCCGGTAGCCGTTTCAGAACATAAAACAACACAATATTTAATCTTGTATCCTACCCCAGCTTCGGATAAGCTCTATCTAAGGTGTAATAGTGGAACTCTTAATGAAAAAAGATTTCATATCAATAATATACATGGGAAGGAAGTACTGAAAGGGTATTGTTTACCTGGTACAACTACAATTGGTATTGAGAATTTATTAAGCGGAATGTATTTTATTACTATTGAAAATATAAGTCAAAAGTTTCTAATAATTAAATAATATGATGTTTTTAAAAAATAAATTTTATTTCGCCTTTATAGCAATAGGATTATTTATTATTGTTTCAGGTTCATGTAAAAATGATAAATCCGACCCAGAACCAATTGCCATAGATACGAAGTATCCTCCTCACATTGAAGCCATAATAAAAACAAAATGCGCCGTTTCCGGATGCCATAATAATATTAGTAAAGATGCGGCAGCAGGGTTGTCCTTGGAAACATGGGAAAAATGTTCGAAGGTGGAAGAGGCGGCGCGACTGTTATACCATTTCGCTCGGACTTCAGCACTTTATTTTATTATATCAATACCGATTCCACACTTGGCTTAACCCTAGAACCTACTATGCCTCCAAATGTAGCCCCCTTGTCACAAGCTGAGGTATTAATTATTAAAAACTGGATTGACCAGGGAGCTCCAAATGAAGATGGATTTATAAAGTTTTCTGATAATCCATCTCATAAGAAGTTTTATGTAGCTAATCAGGGATGCGATGTGGTAACCATTTTCGACGCAAACAGCAAGCTGGCAATGAGAGTTAAAGATGTTGGTGTTACCCCTTCAACGGAATCACCTCATATGATTAAAGTTTCAGAAGATAACCAATTTTGGTATACATGCTTTTTAGGTGGTACTACTTTCCAAAAATATTCTACAAACGATAATACTTTCATTGGGGAAGCTCAGATTGGTGCAGGTTCCTGGAATACTTTTGCGCTTTCCCCTGATGGAATGACTGCTTATTTAATTGATTTTAATGGTGGAAAAATTGCAATTGTGAATTTATTAACTTTTAGTGTTTCTTTTGTTCCAGGGCTTAATTTTCCTCATGGGGTTGCTCTCAATATTGCTGGTGATACGCTCTATGTTTCGGAACAGCTTGGAAGCGCATTAATAAAATTTCCAGTGAATGATTTATCAAATAATGAAACTGTGAGCATGATACAAAATTTCCCTGCTTCAGGAAATTTACAAATTCATGAAATAGCATTTACTCCTGATGGCACTAAATATTTTCTTACTTGTCAAAATACAAATGAGGTTCGGGCAGTATTAACATCTAATGATAGTGTTGTTGCTTCTATAAGTGTTCCAGAGTTCCCGCAGGAAATGGCGTTTACAGAAAACTTTCCATATCTTTTTGTAAGCTGCATGGAAGCAAGCCACCCGGACCCGCAAAAAAGAAGTTATATTGCGGTGATAAATTATCAAACCAATTCATTTGTCAAAAACATATATGCTGGATTTCAATCTCATGGTATTGCAGTAGATGATTCCAATAACCTTGTATATATTACAAACCGTAACGTTAGTACAAATGGACCAGCACCACACCATTCAAGTGTTTGTGGTGGGCGTAATGGCAACGTTACCGCAATTGATTTAAATACCCTTGAACTCGTGCCTGGCTTTAAGACAGAAGTTTCCAGTTGACCCATATGGAATTGGCATAACACATTAGAATATGAAATTATATCTCTTTATGCCAAGAACGTTAACTGCATATTTCGACAATGAGTTAATGGACGCAGAAATTGCTTATAAGTTGAAATATTATGAGCAAAGTTGGCGGCATCTGGAAAGGGCTCATATTTTAGGCCAGCCTTATCCATTTGCACACACTTTGGTACATTGGAAGATGTTGAAATTCGGTTTTAAGACAAAAAACATTCAGGAAATCATTGGTCAAATACCCCGCCTTATTTTTGGTGGAGTAAAATCATTTGTCGGAAAAGTTCCTACAGGAAATACAGGTGGTGCAAATGTGCCACCATTAAAGCCAATGGAAATTCCGGAAGATTTAATGATTTTTATAAGAAACGCATAAAAAGCACAAAGTCCTGAATAATAGTTTCGAAAAATGAAAAACGAACCTCAATTATCGTCTTCGCTTTGCTATTCACAATTACGATTTTAATTTTGGGGTACATTACATTTGGATTTTGGACTGCACTTATTTTTACCTCTGGTTTTCTGACTGGTTATATTTTATGGCTTTTTAACCAAAATGAAGTTTCGTTTGAATCAATAAAAATCCCCTTTTGGTCTGCATTTATATTATTTTTAATTCACAGAATTGAGGAAAAAGTTTTTGGTTTTTTGCACTTCTTTCAGATATTACCGGGGTTGAAACGCCTGAAATATTTTCTGTTCCAATCATTTTGTTGATATTAATTTCAGTTGGGGCATGGCTGCTTATTCCCATACTTGTAAAGCGAGGTAATCTATTTGGCTATTATTTAGCTTGGACTTTTTTTGCCGCAATGGGAATTAAGGAATTGGCACATTTTATTTTTCCTTTTTTTACTGACGAGAGTTATGGTTATTTTCCTGGAATGGCAAGTGTTGTTGTTTTAGCACCAATTGCGTGGTGGGGGATGTTTAGGCTTTCTCGAAAAAGTTCATACAAAGAAAATACATAATAAACAATTCTAAATGAATTTACCTTTCAAAGACAGAAAATTTGTAATACTGGCTGTTGCCATTGTGGTGGTAATAACGCTTGAAGTACTTTCAATTCTCGGCATTGATATTCCAATGCCATATGCTCCGTTTGTATTCGCTGCATTTATTTTTGCTATTGGTTATAAAGTGATTTGGAATGGAGTACTTGCTCTATTCAAACTTAATTTCAGTAGCATCAATTTGCTGATGGTAATCGCAGTAATCGGAGCTTACTATCTTGGTGAATATCCAGAAGCAGCTGTTGTGATTGTATTATATGTATTAGGTGAACGATTGGAGGATATAGGAATTGAAAATAGCAAGTCTGCACTTGATAACCTGGTTTCCAAATCACCTAAAACTGCTTTTGTAAAAGAAATTAATAGAGAATTACCTATTGACAAAATTACTGTTGGGACTATAATCCAGGTAAAACCTCATGACCTGATTCCTCTTGATGGAATAATTGAAATGGGCGAAACAGCAATTGATGAAGCTACCATTACCGGTGAACCAATTCCAAAAGACAAACACGTAGGGGATGTTGTATTTGCAGGAACATTTAATAAAAGCGGGTTTATAGAAATCAGGACTACAAAACTTTCTGTGGATACAACTTTTTCAAAAATCATCAAACTGACTTTCGAGGTAAGCACCAATAAAAGTAATACGCAAAAGTTCATTCAAAAGTTTGCTAAGATTTACACTCCATCAGTTATTGTCTTAGCTGCATTAATCTTTGCCGTTCCAGTATTCGTATTAAATAAGGAAATGAACCAATGGCTTGAACAGGCAATAACGCTCCTGGTGATAGCATGTCCGTGTGCTTTGGTAATCTCAACACCGGTTGCTATTTATGCAGCTATTGGGAATGCATCTTCCAAAGGAATCTTAGTTAAGGGAGGAAAATATCTTGAACTAATAGCAGAGGTTAATGCAATTTGTTTGGATAAGACCAGGACAATCACATTTGGAAATCCAATTGTTTCTGATGTTTTACCCCTGAATGGAACAAGCCACGAGGAATTATTGGCGTGTGCTGCAGGCGCGGAAGTATTTAGTGAGCATCCGCTTGCCCAGGCTATAGTTGACGCTGCCAGGAAGGAAGGATATCATATTCACCAAACAGAAAAGTTTAAAAGCATAATTGGAAAGGGTGCAACCGCCCGTTGTCTTGTATGTGAAGATGAAACTATTTTGGTAGGAAAACTTCAATTCATTAAGGAAAGTCAGCCTGTAACCCAAGAGGCAGAACAAATAGTCAAAGATTTATCTGAACAAGGTAAAACAAGCGTGGTAGTAAGCTTTGGTGACGGGGTTGCCGGCATAATAGGGCTAATGGATGAAATAAAGCCTGACAGTGCCAATGCAATTCAGGAACTGGTTAATATGGAAATCACACCAATAATGCTGACTGGTGACAGTGTCCTATCGGCTCGGTACGTTGCAAATATTGTCAACATTAAGGAAATATTTGGTGGTCTGTTACCTGAAGATAAGGCTTCGCGAATTCAGGAAGCTATCAAAAAATATAAAAGTGTTGCCATGGTAGGAGACGGCATCAACGATGCTCCGGCCTTGGCTCAATCTACAGTAGGAATAGCCATGGGAGCAGCGGGTAGTGATACAGCTATTGAAACAGCTAATATTGCATTGATGAATGATAAACTTTCCTTAATTCCGTTTTTAATAAGGTTGTCTAAAGCCACATTGCTCCGAATAAAAATCAATACCATTGGTGCAATTGCCGTTAAATTAATATTTATCACACTTGCCTTTCTGGGATTCGGTAATCTTGTGTTGGCTATTGCAGCGGATGTAGGGGTAACACTAATTGTAATTTTAATTAGTTTAAATCTGATGAAGTTTGAATAATTTGTCCTGAAGATTTCAAATATTTCGGTAAGATAACAAAAAAGTTATCTATAAAAATAAATTAAAGTTAATGAATTTATAATCGAGGTGAATAATAAATTATACACACCCCTGTTAATGCTATAAGGGCTCCGATTATATCGAATTTGTCAGGTGAATAATTATCAAATTTCATTGACCACAAGATTGACATTACTATAAAAATTCCTCCATAGGTTGCATAAACTCTTGCAAAGTTGGAAGGTTGCCAAGTAGCAACTATGCCATAAAAAGTAAGAATAAGTGCACCTAAAATTCCGAACCAAAAAGGTTTATCTTCTCTAAGCCAAAGCTATATGAGATAACCTCCCCTATTTCACATAATCCAGCAAGTATAAATATTGAAATGGATTTGATGATTTCCATTAAAGTTCAAGTTCGTTGACAATAAAATCCTTTGTACCTTCAGCTCCTGTCAGCTCTAACCATGCTTCACTTTTATCTCCGCTTATAGATATATTAAAAGTGAAAAAGTCGCAGCATTCACGTTCTGTTTTAACAAATTCTGTCAGTTCATCGACTATTTTATCATTTCCAGGAAATTTGAACGCGTAGCCATTTTTTAACTCCTTTTTCTCAATAACTTGAGCTTTTAAGCTGGATAGTACCGTTGCTTTGCGTGCCTGTAATTCCGGTGAAGTTAATTTACAAGCTATCTCACCGGATTTGCTTTTTGCCTTACAATCTTCAGAACAGGCTATGGGGGTATTCTTACCATCAGCTAAAGTCGATTCTTCACAATTGTTGCAACCAGGGTGTATCATGGCGGCAAATACGATGAGAGACAATATTATTGGTTTCATATTTCAAAATTAATATATTTTCTGGACAAAAATATCAAAAAATATGGTGTAAGGTGTCAATAAAGAAGTACAATATACAAAAGAGTTTAACGCGTTTGAAATTACCATCGCTCGAATACAGATTCATTAAATTCAAATAATAATTCCCTGGTCGAATAGGTTTTCCGGACAATTTGAAATTCTCATTTTTAAGCGATTACAGTGCATTTCCTTAATAATGGCACTTAGGTACCTCCGGAAGTCAAAAGTTGCTTAAAATCAAATTTTACACGGGGAGTTCTCGGCAATTTTTTTGGGCATCCATCGTGGCCCCGTAAAAGCCTACCGAAAATGGATTTAAGCAACATTTTCCTGGGATATTATCGTTCCGGTAGCATCCATAAATAGCCCATTCAAGATTTCTTGATTGACTTCTTGAAACGCGGGCTCAGGTTCATATTCAATAGCAGGTGGCGTGATTTCAATAATATCATCAAATACGGGCATCTCTTCAGTCAACCAGGATGGTTTGGTTTCCGGTACTGGATGAAAACTATAATAATTATGTTTATGGTCCTCTATTTTCATTCGCAATGCATCTGGTAGGAATTCTGACCAGTATTTTGAAACAGTTCTTTCCTTTACTCCGGAAATTTCTACAACATTGCTTTTTATTATAGGCTCGTCCTTGAGTACAAGTTCTTGTATAGCCATTTTAATAGCTTGCTTGCTACGAATGATACGGCTCTTTCCAACGATGGACTTTTTTTCCTTCAGTGTCAGGTTACAATCTGAGAAAAAGTGAACATAACAGTCCCTGTTGCCCTTTATGAAGAAATCCTTTGCTGTGATTCGTTGCATTACATAATCGAAGGTCCCGTGCAGCACGTTGTCCGCCAATGGTGGGTCGCACATTTCATGGTTGTAACTTCTAAACCATCCATAAAGGCTGTCCCGACGATAGGATTGATTTAGAAAATACCTTGTAATCAGTGAATAAAACAACATTGATTTTCGACCTTCTCCAAATATTTTACTTTTTGGTTTATAAATTCCGATTTTAGTCATCCGGGTTGGAAAAATTGCATATCTTTTGACTTCATCGACCATAATTGCCTCATCCAGGCACTGTTTGAAATGGATATCGATATAGGATTGGGCGTAAAATCGTCCTTTGATATCAAAGGGGGGAGTGCATTTTGTAGTTATATGAGTCTTACTCTCCTCAGTTTTGTTATCAGAATGCACTCCTGAAGCCAGTAAGCTGATTTTGCTTGCTGGAAACGATTCCGACTCCAAGTTCAAATATAAATTTGGGTCCCAGGAAAGGACATTTTTTCTGTTTATATTCCTACATTTATAATCAGGTTCCTCGCCTGTTATGGACAATAGTTCCGAGCACACGGACAGGTAAAATCTTTCCCATTCGTCATGTGAACTGAAAGATAATTCGTGTTTTACAAGCATGCCCAAGCCCTTTCCAGAAAGACTATCCCATACAGCCGCAACAAAGGATGTATTCATCAAATTTTCCTTTACACATTCAACTTTTTTCTGAACCAACTCAGTACCGCCTTGCGCTTCATATTTTTTCAGGTCAAAATCGAAATAAGCATAATTTCCGCAATAATTCCATATAACGCAAGCCAACTTATTGGTTTTCAGCCAGTCATATTCACCTGATGGGGAATTTCTGGCCTTTGATACAAGTATACTGCCCGTCCTTATTTGCTCCAGACCTTCTTCAACAGATATCCAGATTCCATCTTTTTCGTATTCCTGCACATGGCTGAGCAGTTTGATATTGCCTTCTTGGTTAAACATAATTCTAATAGAAAATCCTGAACAGATTGGTGCTTGCCCACCTCCTTGTTCAGGATTCAGATTAAAGGTTATTTCTCCGGCAAGAGAGTTTGTTTATGTCGATAAATAGCCGACAAAAACAAAAATTAACAAAATTTCGGACTTTTCCAAATTTATTTTTACTTTTTATCAATAGTTTGGTAATACCTGAATCTATTCAAAGAAGATATCTTTTAAATCTTCATCGGTCAGTGGTTTGCGCGGTACCATGTCTTTATTAAATGTTCTATCCGGAAAAAGAAGTTTCAGATGAATGGGCTCCATTTGTTCGTGAAGCTTTCGGGCTACCTTTTCAGTTGTTTTTGTGAAATATTCAATGAATAATTCAGACATCTTGATATATTCCTTGACTATGTTTTTTGATGGTAAGTGAGTTCTAATACCGTCCGAGGTAATTCGGTATTCCACATTCCTATTATCAAATGCATCAACAAATACCGCTCCGTACACTTCCAATGTGGAGTGTTTGGAATCTAACGAATGTGCTACATGGTCATGTCTTAATTCGGTGATGTGCTCATGTACTTTCAATAAATCATCAGATTTCAACAGTTTATGCACTTTTGAGTAGTCGATATGCCCACGATAATCGGAGTTTGTGAAACACTTCATGTAGGTTACAATAAAAGAATTCCAAAGACTATTAACTATTACCTGCGCGTCATTATATGCTTCTTCCTTCAATGATTCTTCGTTTTCAACAATTTTATCGAATAATAACACTGCAATTCGCCTACAATCTATAAAATCCTGTCTGTATGCGGAATTGTTATAATATGCTCTTACCCACTTATCCTTCGTATCCAGAGTAAATCTGGAAATTTCTTTCATTTGGACTATTTTTTCTTCCTTATTTTTTTTCATAAAATTACTTACAATTAAAGTTCGATAATCCTACAAACAGAAGTAAGCTCCCGGCACGCAATGATTTGAGGCGAAATTTCACCAAATGAATTTTTTTGATAAATTACAACCCGGTGCTCTTTGATGAGAATACTCTTAACGGCACTCGCTTCCTCGGCCCTGACCATTTCCGTACGGTTCCAACCCTTATCATTTCAACGCTCGAAATACCCCGCACCGCCCCCTCCTCCAGTTTTTTGTTCATTAAAGTAGAAAATCCTGAAGATTGATGCTTGCCCATGTCACGTTCAGGATTCATATTCGTTGTATATTTTTACGAAGTTCGACATTTTTCAGTAAACAAATAATTTATTTCATCATGCTTTACAGCAGTTAGATTGCACTCTTTCCTGATACACTCGAACAGTTTTTCTATAAAATGTTCCCGCAGGTCAGCTTGAACTTTTCGTTCTTCAATACACCGGATGTATCGTTCTGTATTTTTTGTAATTATCATTTTACTGTCTATGCTAAATTTTAAAGTCATAGTACAGTCTCGCGTATCATCTATAAGGTACATGTAAAATACCAGGTTGCCGGCATCATCAAAATAATTTATTGCTTTCATGAAAATAAATAGTCGAATAATATTGCATTACAAACTCTATAAACTTTATTGTATAACAATTTTGAACTTAGAAAATAATTGGCTTTGCATTAAATTTCGCAACTAACTTTTGAGCTTTCATCTTTTTGTCAATCCGTAAGTATTTCAAAAATTCATCTGAATTCGGATTGTGACCGGAGTAATCGCAACACTCCTCCTTGGTTAAATCGTAAAATTGTAAAGGATAGAACAAAACGATTTCCTGCACGTTTTCGGCATTAACATATCTTTAAATGGTTTCTCAACTGGTTCTGGTGTACCGTCGGCGAGTATTTCAACGTACTTGTACGGTTCAATCCATCCACACATTTCACCAAGTAATTTAATATCATCCCTGAATTCCTTGCGTTTAGTTTCAATTTCAAAGTCATATGACTCAATTAAAGAATCTAATTCATGAGGAATAGGAACTAATGTTTTGGTGTTTGTTTTTTGACTTCTCACACTAAAACAATAATACTCTTTACCATCCTCGAACCTTTCTAACTTTGGTTTTGGTAGTTTAACAAGGTCCGAAATCCTGTACCCGCCCCCAAGACATCCTAAAATAAAGAGCGAGCGATGCCGTTGCATTCTTTCATTTCCATTCAAATCTAATTTCTTAATTTCAAATAGTTGTTCCATATTCAAGTACACGTCATTCATTTCCCTATCGTATGGTTTATCATCAAAGATTGCATTTTCAGTATTCAAATTTAAAGTACAATTAAAATTATCAACAGCTCTGTGAAAAAAGAATCTAGTTAATTTTTTTGTCTTATTCATTGTACCCATGCCAACGGCTTTGTCCTTTGTTTTGTTGATGATATTATTTTTTCCTTTCCTGGCTTTGTTTTCTTCGTTGTCATACATCCTCCATTTAAAAAAGGCCGAAACATCA
Organism: Bacteroidota bacterium; assembly: GCA_016722525.1. Taxonomy (GTDB): domain Bacteria; phylum Bacteroidota; class Bacteroidia; order AKYH767-A; family OLB10; genus JADKJB01. Next base: position 10,127 of record JADKJB010000022.1, on the reverse strand, counting down.
AATAAAGAAGATTCGGTAATTGAAAGTGTTTTACCAGTTTGGTCATAATACCTTTGAAGTTTACTGGCAAGTTCATCACGGACTTTACCGTATCTTCACTTAATTTTTATCATCTAATTTATGAATGTTATAATATGGAATGAATTGTCGGAGGTCTGTGGGTACACCATTTGGATTATTTAACTCTGGACCCAACTTTCCATCCATGGATTTGGCAACATGGGATATGACTTGCATAGGAGAGGCCATCGCCGGAATTGTTAAATGAATTGGAACTCCCTTGGACATACGAGTCCTTATTTCGGACACAAGCTTCGTGGAGTCGAAATCCGTCCTTTGGATGAGTTCATCATACGTCAAGGTGATTACATGCAGCCATTGATTAATTATTCGATTTAATGGCTCATATACGCCCGTGGCGAGTTGTCGTTTACTGTCCCAACAGTCAGGGAGGATAAATATTCCTGTGGACATTTTAATTTGTCGGTAATCAATTAATGCTCCGGATTTATCAATACGGTATCTTCCAAGTCTTTTTTTAGCATTCTGGAGCTTTGTTTTTTCTTTCTCCGGCATTCCAAAGGCTTCCCATCCAAGTTGCACACTTCCGGTATAGTTACCTTGCTTTTCCCATCTTTTGCCGTCATAGGACATCATTTCAATTTTACCCATTGAAATGTACACGTCCAATTGCTGGGACCCAGGGTTCCGGTCCTTACTTGTTAGATTCCTTGTAATTGTTCTTGATTTGCTTTGCAAAAAGAACTTGATTTTGATATCCTTTTTTTCCATGTTTTTGGACGGACTTTTATCCTGGACCCCAAACATATAACAAATTTTGAAATGAGTGTGAAAATGTTCGAAATGAGGAAAAATGGAGATGAAAAATGTAATTAATTGATATAAAGGTTATAAATATTCATTCCATATCGAATTCGAGTCCCGTCCGGACCGCTAAAAAAAAAAAAAGCCTTGATATTCAAATATCAAGGCTTTTTTGTTGGTTATTTTAGTCCAACTATAAAGGTTTTGCAGTCCAAATAACCCGAATTCCTGTTTTTCTTCCTTAATTTGGAGTACAATCAATTTGAGTAAACTAATTTTAAAACCCCGATTAGAATTTAATTATTTTATAGCTGAAAGAATTTGTTTCTGTACTAATTTTTATAAGATAAGAGCCTTTTGAAGAACCGGATAAATCTAGGGTAAACATTTCTTCCATTAAATCGGCACCTGTAATCCGTTTCCCTTTTTGAATCATAAACTTCCAGTCGCACATTTTTATGTTTATGATATTCTGGAAACCGGATGGTATAAATTCCATTCCCGGGATTGGGTGATACGGCTATCTCAGCTTGATTTATTTCGTTAAGGCTGGTAGGGGTTGCGTCAACAATAATTAGTTTTCCGTCATTCGTACTGATCGCATATTTACCGGCTCCTCCCCAGTTAATTATTTTCCTGACTTCCGAATTGAATGTAGGTACGCGAATGACATCATAAGGCAGGTAGGTTGTCCTGCGGAATCGTTCGATATAAATGGAATCAGATCCCGGTAGAGTCACCCTTCGTGCTATGCATAATAAATCGAGGTATGGATCAAAACAGGCCTTCTTCGTTCCATAGCCCATATTTGGAAGTGGATTGCACCATCCCCCCGGAACGGGTGGCGATTGAGATAAATGAACCGTTTTACCTTCATCACCCAAAGCAAGATTTCCATGAATGGTGAATTCGATCCCGAAGGAATTCGAAAACGCAGTATTAATGGAATTGGTAACGCTGATGCCATTAGGGCTTACATCCTTTGTGGTGAATTCACTGCCTGTTGTATGATTGTTGTACCCGAATAAAAGAGAGGGAGTTTTAAATTGAATTACATCAATATTGAAATCGATGCTATTGACAGTATCCGTTAATTTAATTCCATTGCTGTAAATCCGTGCCGCGGGTACTCCGGTTGACAATAGATACCTTCCTGTGACGGCTATTACAGAATCGTTTCCCGGCTGACAGGCAATTTTTCGCGATCGCCTGGCCACTATTTCCATAGACATGGAGCTGGATGGTTTGAATAATTGACAGGTTAAAAGATCCATTTTTCGGATGGTGCCGCTGCTGTCGGAACCGAAGTACAGAAACTGACCGTTATCGGTTAATGCCAACGGTTGGGTTCATCACCCACAGATACCACGCTTGTAAAACTGGCAAGGCAGGATTGACAAAACCGATTGAATTGCCGTTCACTGGATCCGTTGATGGAATGGAAATCAGGATGGATGATAATACGGAATCGTACACCATATCTTTTAACTTGAACATTCATCACAGCAATGGAAACCGATTGGGAATTTCCTTACCAGTAATAAAAAACAATAATAAAGTTAGGACAAAGAAGTGCTTGCAGGACATATTTTGTAAGTATTGTTGGAGTAAAGATAAGCAGAGTTCTTAAGATAGCCTCATATGCAGGAATCAGAAACAGCACCCGAATAGTATAACGGTCAGCTATAATGCATTGTAAATTATTGTATATCAATTAGATATTTGTCCCGTCCGGACCGCCATCGCTCGCCGATGTTCTGCATTAGCAGAATATAGGCGAGCTTTTTTATGAGTTGAGAAGAATAATTGGAACTTCTTCTCCTTTTCGTCAAGCTTCGGCGGTCAATGACCGCAATTAAGGAGCTAAATTCTTAACAAATCCTGGATTAGTAAATTATTGTTAATAGGAAACATTTCTAAAGCGTTTCCTGGTTTCGGAGAGTCTTAATCGCCGAAGTTCTGAGAAAGCAGAACGAAGGCGAGCTTTTTAATTTTTAGGAGAAATATCTTAAACATATTTCCACTTTTAGGAAAGGAACACCAATTTGCAACAGTTTTTTTTAGAATTAATAATTTACTTATTTTTGTATTAAACACTATATTTTAAAATGACTACCATGAAAAGTTATTTTCGTTCTGCCTGGTTTTATTTTGTCAGCATGCAGTAGGTCAAACTCCCGTTTTATTGAATGATTTTATACCAGGACAGCTGGTTCTAATTTTGCAGCAATTATTCCTCTTACAGGGAATAAAATAATTTTCGAAGCGCAAACTCCACAATATGGAAAAGAGCTATGGGTAAGTAATGGCACTCCGTCATCTACAGTTATTTTAAAAGATATTAATACCACCACTTCATCATCACCAAATGATTTTTTTAAATTTGGAAATAAGGTGTTATTCACCGCTAACAATGGAACTAACGGAAGAGAATTATGGATCTCCGATGGTACTTTGGCAGGTACAACGCTATTAAAAGACATTGAACCGGGATCATTAAGTTCAAATTTGCAAACTGTGCAACAATTTAATAATGTTGTTTATTTCACCGTAGCAAATTTGTCAAAAGGACAGGAATTGTGGAGATCAAATGGAACACCGACTGGTACTTTCATTCTTAAAGATATTTGCCCCGGTGCCTGCAGCGGTATGCCCGGTTATGGAAGCGATTTGTTGTTTCCAGCAAATGGCTTTTTTATTTTTTGCCAGCAGTTCGGGATCTGCAAGCTATGATTTATGGAAGAGTGATGGCACCGGTACAGGCACCGTTATGGTTAAGAGTTTTGCTTCGGGCAATACAATTCCTGAGCTGTCAATTGTTGTTAATGGTAAATTGTTTTTGTAGCAGACGATGGTATAACAGGACAAGAATATTGGGTAAGCGACGGAACCAACACTGGCACATTCTTGTTGAAGGATATTTTTCCCGGCATTAACTATGGTGTTGGGAATCCATATCCCGTTGAATTAAATGGTAATGTTATATTTTCAGGTTATGAACCTTTAACTGGTTATGAGCCTTATGTAACAAATGGGACAGTAAACGGAACTTATCAACTGAAAGATATCAATCCTGGACAAAACCCTTCAGTTCCATATTATTTTATAAAATGTAATAACCGCTGTATTTTTCAGCAAATGATTCTACACACGGTGTTGAATTATGGACAACAGACGGTACCATATCAGGTACATCAATGGTAAAAGATATCAGAACCGGGACTATTTCATCGAATAGTGGAAGTTTTTATCCATTCAACAACAAAGTGTGTGTAGATGCTGATGATGGAATAAATGGGACTGAACCCTGGGTTTCTGACGGAACAGTGACAGGTACATTTATGCTCACGGATGTTTATAGCGGCAGTTCGTCTGGTGCTCCATTTTTTTTATCTAATGTTAGCAATAAGCTGTATTTAAAAGCAAACAATAATACCAATGGTACAGAATTATGGAAAACAGACGGTACAACTGCAGGAACAGTTCTTGTCAAGGATATTAACCCGGGTTCAGTTTCCGGTTGTTGCGGTGAAGGAATCACGGTAAATGGAATATATTATTTCCCGGCTATTGATATTTCTCAATTTAACCAGGAGTTATGGAAATCAAACGGAACTGTCGCAGGAACAATAAAATTAGCGGAAATCTATCCGGGTAATGGCGGAAGTAACCCGCATAATTTTAACGTTTCAGGCGATTACTTATATTTTGTAGCTAATGATTCCACACATGGAGATGAGTTGTACGCTGCCAAAATTTCCAATACACTCCCAATACCACTTTTACCTTCGCAACAAAAATTAAATGATGAACAAAATGAAAACATTACCGTTCATCCAACTGTATCAGAAGGTATTTACTCCTTAAACTTAACATCCTCATCAAATGAAAAACTTTTGATCAGGGTAACAAATATAACGGGACAAATTATTTTGTCAAAGGAAATTATGGAGAGCCATTATGATTCAAATGAAATAAATATTTCAGATTACAGTAATGGGGTTTATATGGTAACTATTCATTCATCAGAAAAGATATATGTATTTAAAATTCTAAAAATATAACGAATAGGTCCATTTCCATTAACACCTTCCAAACATTTGTCCAGGTTTTCCATTCGAATAGCCCAAATCAACCCGATTCCCCGAAATGCTAGCCAGAATGAATAAATAAGTAGCCTGAATCTTTATAAAATACTGATAATGAAGAGCTAACGAAGCCAGTTTGTACCTTACATGTAGGAGAGCAATTTTGCTCTCCTTTTTACTTTAGAAAAATTTAGATGTAAGTTCGAGTTGAAAATGGTAATCATCCAGTCCGCAAGAATAAGGACATGCCCAATTCCATTTTTGTATAAATATACATTCTGGAATCTGATTCCATTTTTGTATATTGCAAATCCGGAATTCAAGATAACCTGAGCAATACTTGAAGAAGCCAGATATTCGCTAAAACAATTCCAACATCAAAATACTTCCACATAATGCTGGATGAAAAGTAAAACGAGTCGTTCATGGCAAAACAACTAAGCACACATTAGCGATCAAGCAACTCAAAGATTATTATGAACGACCTTGTGAGAAGTATATTAAGTTTACTGTAAATGTTTACATTTATGCCATGAGAATAAAACTTTTATTTCCCTTTTTAATGATTATCACCTTTTTTCACGAAGGGTATGCCCAACTGGCCTATAAATGGCATGCCGCCATAAAATCACCTTACAGTGAAACTTGTTATGCCGCCGGAGTCGATAGTGTGGGTAATTCATTTTATTTATTGAAACTTTCGGATATTGTTGTGGATGTTGATCCGGGGCCAGGTCAATTCCTGATTACACACACGAATACAGCATTTGCCTTGATAAAGCTTGATACAAATGGTGTTTTGCAGTTTGCAAAGAAGATCGAATGTACTGTTTCTACCGGTGACTTAAGGTTCTGGAAACTCAAGCCTCACAGGTATGGAAACATAATATAATTGGCGATTATGATGAAACTGTAGATTTTGATCCGGGACCGGGAATTTTACGCGCCACCATCGGTTGCAGGTGGAAATACATTCTGGCGCGCTATGATCTGAATGGGGATCGTACTTATGAAACCCCTTTACAGGAAGCACGGGTAACAACCTCATAGTTCCTTCCTACCTGGATGAGGAGGGCCGTGGATGTCTGGCAATGATCAGCAAAGGCAACATATTTTACGATGGCACCCAGTTAAACGGCAATCCACTTTCAAACTGGTATTCTGTTTTTGTTTGGCTGGATAACGTGGGAAATGTCATTCAGCATACCATTCTTTGGCCATGATGTGCTATTTTCTTTTGATAGTTCCGGAATTTTCATTTATGCGAAAAAATTTGGAGGATATTACACTGAACGCCCGTTGAAAATTTTAGTTGATGAATTTGATAATTTTTATATTGCTGGTCACTTTACAGATTCCATTCTTACTGATCCGAATATTTCCATGCAGGGAATTAATTCGGTAGGAAATCAGGATGCGTTTATAGCCTACTTTGGACCAGAACGGAAAAATCAATTCATACTTCCTCTTGAGAGTATGGGAACTGATTACTATATCAATAATCTTTTACTTGACAAAAATTATCACTTAATAATCTCAGGGGGATATGAAGGTTATACTGACTTTGACCTGGGTATAAACGTTGCACAAGACTTTTCTTCAGGATACAGTGATTTTTATGCATCCCGATACCGGATTGAAAGAATTCCTCAAACCGGGTTCGATTATCATAAATATTCGGGAACAATTTATCGCGATTACAATTTGAATGGCATACAGGATCCGGGTGATCCTGCATTAAAGACCAGGTTGGTAATTAGAACTCCCGGAAGTAATTACGGTATCTCAGATCAAACTGGTTATTATGCCGGGTACGGTGTAAAGTTAACTATTTATTGGCTCCATTAATTCCTTTTCCTTCATTGATTTCCTCCAATCCGGGATCGCATCAGGCTGCATTGTCATCTGTCAACCCAATCGATGACGCACAACCATTTCCTGGATGGTACCTAACAGTGCTTATATATTGACCTTGCTGTTGAAATTACCTCACCTGGTGGGCTGGCTACTACGCACGTGCGATATAACCTGCATCAACCGATCAATTGACAGTGCAGATGCAGCAATGGTTTATTTTTGACCCGGCATTTTCGGTAGATCTGTTTTACCAGCCGCCGACTCCACCAATGTGAAATTATTACTGGACTTGGGTAAACTTGCGCCCTTTGAAGAGAAGACGGTGAATATTCACCTGCTGTGAATACAACCATATCTAGTGTGCCTTTGCTATACTTACCGCATTTGCTTACCCACTTATCGGAGATATTGCTCTGATAACAGCGATACGCTGGTTTCAGTTTTAGTGCACGATCCGAATATGAAAACGGTTGAGCCAAATGGTTCGATTACACCTTACAGGTTGCTGCCGGGCAATGGCTGGATTATACGATTCAATTTCAAAAATATCGGGAACGATATCACTCTATCGGGTAATTATTGCAGATACGCTGTCACCGTTACTGATCTGGCTACTTGGATGTTATAGTGCGAGCCATTCTTATAACCTCACCCTGATGCAAATCGTTTGCTGGTTGTCAGGATGGATATTGCTCCAATTGCTCGACAGCGTTTTCAATCCAGCGGGTAGCAGTGGTTTGTGCTCGAATCAGCTTCGACGGCAAGTCCGGTCGTTAGGCGATTCCATTAAATATGCAGCCATTTTTTGACGTGGATCCGATACCTACTTCTTCAATGAAACAGCAGTGAAGATTGAACTGTTTATTTCACTTGGTGAACTGGCTGAAAATTATGCAAAATATATCCCAATATCACCAGCAAGTGGATATACCTGGATAATTCTTCAACAGTAATGAAAGGAGATCCGGGAAATCCAATTGACCGATAAGATGGGCAGAATTGTCATGCAGAAAATAAAAATGTAACTGCCGGAGAGCGTGATCCCCGCTTGCTGATATGGGAATTTTTCCAAACGGAGTTTGCGTTGTTGCGGTATTTCGGGCGCAGGTAAAACTGCGTTATCCCGAACTGTAAAAACCTGGTGATACAATAAAATATCTGCTAGCTCCATACTGACCAAAACAGCTCTCACTTGAGGGCTTTTTTATTTTGGCAAGTTATTCTACGCAATTTAATGCGTATAGTCAAGGTGTCTTTTCTCCTCATCATAGGCTAAATGGACCGGTCAATCCATACCCAGCTCCGAATACCCGGAATTTCCTTAAAATTAAAAAGCGAATGTGTAAGCTTACTACCATGAAACCCTCAAACATACTGTTGATGAATGTCTAATAGGTCTCGGTCAGTAATGGGTCGAAAATCAGCAATTTGAGTCTTCCTTTTGCCTAACTGAATGATTTTGTTAGTTCATATGATATTTTTATCATTAATTCACCTGGGTTCATTTGTCTGATTATTTGTAAGTGTATCAATGGATGTTATATTTGTTTTAACCAATTCAGTTTTAACATTTATTAAATTACTGATTAAAATAGATCGATCACAGGTTCTTGCTGTAATACTGCATTCATGATGAAAAAATTACATTTGTTTTGCTGATTTTATTAAGTCACAATATTCCATTGGTCAAACGCCGGCAGGTTTCTTAAAGATTTTACGGCAGGAACATCAGGCACCTTTTTGAGACATTTGTTCCGATCAGCGGGGAATAAAATAAGCTGTTGCAGAAACTTCAGCATGGATTGGAGCCATGGGTGAGCAGCGGTACCCGGCAACGACTTTAATTCTGAAAGATATAAAACCCGGTCCGGTATCATCATCATGCAATCTTCATGTCAAATATGGTAACAGAGTGTTGTTTCGTGCAGAACCTTAAATGAAGGAACTGAAATTTGGCAGATAGATGGTACTGTTCCGGGAACAACAATATTCATGATATAAATCCGTGAGCAGCTGGTTCTTAACTCTAAAATTCCAATTGTTTAATAATGTTCTCCATTTCAGAGCCACCGATTCAATGAATGGAATGAACTATGGAGAAATAGATGGCACAGTAATACTTTTATTGTTATGATATTTGTCCCGGTTCATGCAGTACACCCTGGGTATGACACCTTTTTCCCGCCACTGGATTTTTCTATTTTTTACAAGCAGCATGGGTTCCACGGGACAAATGAACTTTGGAGAAGTGATGCGACCGTTGCAGGCATTACTCATCGTAAAAAGTTTTGCATCGTATGCCGTCACCTGAATATTCCAAAGTAGCGAATGGCAACCTTTATTTTATTGCGTGAGCGATGCATCAGGACCCGATTATGGGTGAGCGATGGAACCACGGTACATTCAGGTTAACCGGTGATTATGCATCAAATCCAAGGTGTATTGAAATAAACGGTAAGATTGTGTTTATAGGCCAAAGCAAGTTTCAACGGGTGAAGAACCCCATGCAACTGACGGAACAGTTGCCGGAACCTTTCTTCTGAAAGATATATATCCTGATATAGCACTTCGCGCGCATTCGAATTTACGAAGTATAACAACCTACTTTTTTTGCAAAATGATTCAACACACGGTGAAGAGATATGGATTACGGATGGTAGTAATAAGAACAACCATGCTTAAAGATATCAGAACAGGAACTGGCTCATCAAACCATATAGTTTTTATCCATTCAATAATAAAATGATGCTTGGCCACACACAACACCTTAAAATGAAGAGCCTTGGATTTCTGACGGCGCATCAGCAGGAACCTATATTCTTAAAGATATTTGGAGTGGTAATACCAAGCTCTCCTGATTTTCTTTAACAGCCAATAATTCTGCGTATCTTAATGCCAACAATATTAATGGTAAAGAATTTAGGAAGGCAGACGAAGCGCCGCAGGAACTGTGCTGGTGAAGGACCTTAACCCGGTGGGCCTAACGGAGGCTGGTGATCCGGGTGGAATACCACCGCGCCGATGATTGTTTTATTTTTTAGTCTGTGATAATTCAAGCAATTTTGAATTATGGAAGTCAAATGGCACCATTGCCGGAACTGTTAAAGTGGCTGAAAATAAATCCATCAGGAGGCAGTTATCCCGACAAGTTGAACGTTGCAGGCAATTACCTTTATTTTAAGGCTGATGATGGCACACATGGTGAAGAGTTATATGCGCTGAAGGTATCCAATATCCGGTTCCCTGACTCAGACTTTCGCTACCGCAACAAACTAAGAACAGGTGAAGAACCGATTCACGATGAAATTACCGCATATCCTACCGTTTCGTGCGTTATTAATATTGTCTCACAATCAT
>JADKJB010000021.1 GCA_016722525.1 Bacteroidota bacterium | reverse complement strand
CGTATCACCCAATCGTTTCTTTTTATTCTCTTCATAATCGGTGTAACCACCTTCAAAGAAGTAAACCTGTGAATCGCCTTCGAATGCTAGTATGTGGGTACAAATACGATCGAGGAACCATCTGTCGTGGGAAATGACTACCGCGCAGCCGGCAAAATTTTCGAGTGCTTCTTCCAGTGCACGCAGTGTGTTAATGTCAATATCATTGGTTGGCTCATCGAGCAACAAAACATTGGCTTCCGATTTTAAAGTCATAGCCAGGTGCAAACGATTTCTTTCTCCTCCTGAAAGCACTCCTGCTTTTACCCTGATCGGCACCACTGAAATTGAAACGCCCCACATAGGCTCTTGAATTGATGGTTCTTCCACCAAGCTCAATTACCTCATGACCACCGGAAATAACTTCGTATACTGTTTTTTCATTATCGATGCCATCATGCGACTGGTCCACATACCCAATAGCAACGGTGGAGCCTATTTGAATTTCACCGGAATCAGGTTTTTCGGCGCCCATCATCATTTTAAAAAGCGTGGTTTTACCTGCACCATTCGGTCCAATAATTCCAACGATACCTGCAGGTGGAAGTTTAAAACTCAAATTTTCATAGAGTACACGATCACCGAATGATTTTGAAATATTTATGGCTTCAATTACTTCATTACCCAAACGAGGGCCATTAGGAATCCATATCTCTAATTTTTCTTCATTAGATTTTACATCTTCACTCATCATCTTATCATAAGCTGCCAGACGTGCTTTACTTTTTGCATGGCGTGCCTTCGGAGCCATCCGAACCCATTCCAACTCGCGTTGTAAAGTCTTCTGACGTTTACTTTCTGTTTTCTCCTCCTGCGCAAGGCGTTTAGATTTCTGATCCAGCCAGGATGAATAATTTCCCTGCCATGGAATTCCTTCACCGCGATCCAATTCAAGAATCCAGCCTGCTACGTTGTCGAGGAAGTAACGGTCGTGCGTAACTGCTATTACTGTTCCTTTATAACGTTGCAGGTGCTGCTCGAGCCAGTCTACCGATTCTGCATCGAGGTGGTTGGTGGGTTCATCAAGTAAAAGAATATCAGGTTCCTGTAAAAGCAAACGACACAAAGCAATACGACGACGTTCTCCGCCTGATAAATTCTTCACAGGGGTATCGCCTTCAGGGCAACGTAAGGCATCCATGGCAATTTCAATTTTGGTGTCAAGCTCCCACGCATTGCTATGCTCAATTTTATCCATCAGCACACCCTGGCGTTCAATGAGCTTATTCATCTCATCGTCGCTCATTGGTTCTGAAAATTTATTGTTTACCTCCTCATATTCTTTCAGCACATCCACAATTTCCTGAACCGCTTCCATCACTACCTCCTTGGCAGTTTTGCTGTTATCAAGTTCGGGTTCCTGAGAAAGGTAACCAACGGTATAACCGGGAGAAAAACAACCTCTCCCTGAAAGGATTTTTCAATTCCTGCTATAATCTTCAGAAGGTTGATTTTCCAGAGCCATTCAATCCCAGGATGCCAATTTTGGCGCCGTAGTAAAATGAAAGATAAATGTTTTTTAATACCTGTTTCTGAGGAGGGTAGGTTTTACTAACACCCACCATCGAAAATATAATTTTTTTGTCGTCTGCCATTTTTTGCTGTTTAAGGAGTGCAAAAGTAAGCAATAGGATTCAATTTCAAGGTGCTAATCGGGTTCTGATCCCTGGAAAACAAAAGAGTGCCAACTGCCGACTTTTTCCTATTTTTGCGCCATGATCCAAAAGGCAACCAACTACCTTTCCTTAATAAAATTCAGTCACACCATTTTTGCGCTTCCATTTGCTTTAATTGGTTTTCTTACAGGAGCTAAAGCTGTTGATTTTGAATTTAATCCATCGTTGGTGCTAGGTGTTTTGCTTTGCATGATTTTCGCTCGATCGGCGGCAATGGCTTTCAATAGATGGGCCGATAGAGAAATTGATGCCCGCAACTCACGCACTTCAATTAGAGAAATTCCTGCCGGTTTAATCAGTCCACGTTCGGCATTCACTTTCACCCTATTAAATTGTATCGCTTTCATAGTAACAACCTGGTTTATAAATGAAATATGCTTTTATCTTTCACCGGTTGCACTGGTTGTAGTTTTAGGATACAGTTATACGAAAAGATTTACTCCGTTAAGTCATTTAGTTTTAGGTGTCGGTCTGTCGCTCGCCCCCATTGGCGCTTATTTGGCAGTTACCGGTGAATTTGCCATGCTTCCTATTTTATTTTCAGTTTCTGTAATTTCATGGGTGAGTGGTTTTGATATTATTTATGCTTTACAGGATGAAAATTTTGATAAACAAAATAAGTTGTTTTCTATTCCATCGGTCTTCGGCACAAAAATATCATTAAGAATTTCCGAAGTTCTGCATGTGATAGCTTCTTTCGTTCTGCTGGCAGCTTCTTTTTATGGAAGTTATGGATGGATTTATCTAACGGGTTGGGGAATATTTACCGGCTTACTGATCTATCAGCATTCTCTTGTGAAGCCTGGTGATTTGAGTAGAATTAATGTTGCCTTTTTTACCACCAACGGAATTGCAAGTTTCGTGTTGGCGGTTTTTGCTGCTGCTGAAATATTGATTAATTAACAAATTAACTCGTTGAATCGGGTGGTTGCTTTTTACCATTTCATTTTAGACCTGGTTTATTGTCAGGTGGAATGAGGTTCTTTTGAAAGTTATTAAGTGATTTAATTTCAATTACTTGCACTAATTTACCTCCTTTTATTTTAACCCTAATTTTATTATCTTTGTGAACTAAATATATGGGAGTAATGTCGGCAAACAATCCATCACAACACGAAGCTAAGCAGGAGATATCATTCAACGATTTTAAAGAAATCGTCTTACATGATTATCGTCTTGCTAACGAAAGTCGCCAGGTTAGTTTGTTAGGTCGTAAAGAAGTGCTCACCGGTAAAGCTAAGTTTGGAATTTTTGGTGATGGAAAAGAAATTGCTCAGATAGCTATGGCCAAAGTATTTCGTAATGGTGATTTTCGTTCCGGCTATTACCGTGACCAAACTTTTATGATGGCCTCAGGGTTGTTAACCGTTCAGGAATTTTTTGCACAATTATATGCGCACCCTGATGTAAATGCAGATCCCTCTTCGGCAGGGCGACTCATGAATGGTCATTATGCTACCAGGTTGTTGGATGAAACCGGTAACTGGAAAGATTTGACCGCATTAAAAAATTCATCGGGTGATATATCACCAACTGCAGGTCAAATGCCACGTTTGCTTGGACTCGCTTTAGCATCTAAATTATACCGCAGTAATAAATCTCTGAACAACGATAAGTTCAAAAAGTTTTCTGTAAATGGAAATGAAGTAGCATTTGGTACAATCGGTGATGCCAGTACTTCCGAAGGTCTGTTTTTTGAAGCTATAAATGCTGCCGGTGTATTGCAGGTTCCTATGGCCATTTCGGTTTGGGATGATGGTTATGGTATTTCGGTTCCTAAAAAATTCCAAACTACGAAACAAAGTATTTCAGAAGCATTGAAAGGTTTTGAAAAAAACTGATGATCAGGATGGATTTATTATTCTGAAAGGTAATGGATGGGATTATCCCGGACTGGTTGAAATGTATGAAAAAGGTGTGGCCATTTGTCGCGAGCAACACATTCCGGTTTTGTTTCACATTCAGGAAATGACATAACCTCAAGGGCATTCTACTTCTGGTTCTCACGAACGTTATAAATCAAAAGACCGTTTGAAATGGGAAGATGATTTTGATTGTATTCGTAAAATGCGGGAATGGATTTTGCAATCCGCACTGGCTACAACCACTGAGTTGGATCAGATTGAGTCCGACTCTAAAAAAGTAGCCTCTGAAGGAAAGCGGAAAGCATGGGAAGCATTCAAAAATGATATTGCCGCTGAAGTGAAGGTAGCTATTGAAAAAATTGGTCTCTTACAAGCCGCTTCACCCAATGGTGTTTTTGTTGGCAAAATAAAAGATGAGTTAGCTGCTAATCCGGATGTGGAAAGAAAAGATATAGCCATTGCAGTGAAGTCTGCACTCCGGCATACCCGGGGTGAAATTAATCCTGCCAAAACAGGTCTTTTGAATTGGTTGGTGGAATGGGATGAAATGAATTCTGACCGTTTTGATTCTAATTTGTACAGTCAGTCGGCATCGGGTGCTTTGAAGGTAGAAGCTGTTGCCCCCTCATTTTTTAATGATGCTCCCTTAGTGGATGGCAGAGAGATTCTGCTTGCTAACTTTGAAAAATTATTGGAGAAATATCCCGAGATGTTTGCCTTTGGTGAAGATGTCGGCCATATTGGTGGGGTGAATCAAACATGGTCCGGGTTGCAGGAAAAATTCGGTAGCAATCGAATCATGGATACCGGCATCCGTGAGGCCACCATTATAGGACAGGGCATTGGACTCGCACTTCGTGGTATGAGACCTATAGCTGAAATACAATATCTCGATTATCTCGTATATGCTCTTACCGTTATTTCAGATGACCTGGCCTGTTTGCAGTATCGTACCAAGGGAGGGCAAAAAGCGCCGTTAATTATTAGTACCCGTGGCCACCGACTGGAAGGTGTTTGGCACAGTGGATCTCCCATGTCAATGATTCTGGGATCGATGCGCGGTATTTATGTTTTAGTGCCCCGTAACATGACTCAGGCAGCTGGATTTTATAATACCATGATGGCTGCCGACGATGCCGCTCTGATCATTGAACCATTGAACGGATACCGAACTAAAGAAAAATGCCATCCAATGTAGGTGAATATAAATTGTCTTTGGGTGTGCCTGAAATTTTGCGTGAAGGCGACGATATCACCATTGTCACTTATGGTGCATGTTGCAAAATCGCTATGGATGCTGCTAAACAACTTTCTCAAGTGGATATCAGTTGCGAAGTGATTGATGTGCAAACATTGTTGCCTTTTGATATTGATCATACCATTGTTGAATCATTAAAGAAAACCAATAAAATACTATTCTTTGATGAAGATGTTCCCGGTGGGGGATCCGCGTACATGTTCCAGAAGGTTATGGAGGAACAGGGAGGATTCGATTATTTAGAAATCCCTCCGGTTACCCTCGCAGCGAAAGAACATCGCCCGGCCTATGGTTCCGATGGCGACTATTTTTCGAAACCAAATGTGGAAGATGTTTTCGATACTGTTTACGAAATGATCCGACGCTGCAATCCCGGATTATACCCGGCTGTATATTAATATACTATTTTTAATCGCTGCAACTCCTTGCATTAAAGGTCAATCTAATTTCATGTCTAATAAAATCACCGAATCCGATTCTCATTATAACGCTTTAGAGCAAATGAGTACTTTGGATTTACTTGTTAATATCAACCGTGAAGACAAAACAGTTCCTGATGCGATTGAGAAAGTACTTCCACAAATTGGTGCTCTTGCTGATGCTGTTTATGCTAAACTAGAATCCGGTGGACGCTTGTTTTATATTGGTGCCGGTACCAGTGGCAGATTAGGTATTGTTGATGCCTCTGAATGCCCTCCAACTTTTGGAATTGATCAGGGTGTTGTAATTGGAATTATTGCAGGAGGTGATGCTGCAATACGGAAAGCTGTCGAGTTTGCTGAAGATGATATACATGGTGCCTGGCGTGATCTCTCTGAGTATGCGATTACTGTCCATGATATCGTAATTGGGATTGCTGCCTCGGGTTCAACACCGTATGTGGTTGGAGGATTAAAAGCTTGTCGCGAAAATGGAATTGCAACAGGTTCCATTTCCTGCAATCCGAATGCTCCTATTGCCGAGGTCTCCGATTTTCCCGTAGCTGTAATTGTAGGTCCTGAATTTGTTACCGGTTCTACCCGAATGAAAGCCGGTACTGCACAAAAACTAGTGC
The DNA here is from genome assembly GCA_016722525.1 of Bacteroidota bacterium. Lineage (GTDB taxonomy): Bacteria > Bacteroidota > Bacteroidia > AKYH767-A > OLB10 > JADKJB01. The sequence goes on along the minus strand of JADKJB010000021.1, from coordinate 29,865 downwards.
TTAATATGATCACCACTTCAGTGATGATTAAACTTGGTAGGGTAGTTGGAAATAAAATGGTGGACATGCAGTTATCCAATCATAAACTCATCAACCGGGGAACACAAATGATTATGAATGCTTTGAATATTGATAGGATAAAAGCCAAAAGCCTGCTCGACCAATTTGGTTCTGTAAGAAATGCAATTGCCAATTATAAAGCATAATTTTTTTTTTAGAGTTTATCTTTTTTCCTCTTTTGACCTTATCTTTGTATTCCAGTCACCAGTCGGCAGTATGAAGTCCGCAGTGAACAGTCATCAGTTATCGAGCGGCAAAGTCAACTGATCACTTGTCACTTGTAACTTGTATCACTTATCACTTATCACTTGTAACTTGTAACTTGTAACTTATCACTTGTAACTTATCACTTATCACTTATCACTTGTAACTTGTCACTTTACACTTGTAACTTGTAACTTGTCACTTGTCACTTTACACTTGTCACTTTACACTTGCCACTAAAAAAATGCAAGACATAGAACCTTATTACCGCTGGCGCGATTTATACATTGCTGATGAGGATGAGCTTTCGCCTTTTTATGGAAGGGAATACAGTGAATTTGAATATACCAATACCATCTACAATTATTTTATTCATCCGCAATGGGATTATTTTGGCTCCAGCACCCTTTATCTCAAAGTTATTTTCGCCGATTATGAGATGCAATTTGCAGTCATTGAATTAATTGGTGAGTGGAACGATTGCATCAACAATGACATCATGATACTCAAACGTGATCTTATTGATGATATGGTTGGAAAAGGTATTACCAAGTTTATTCTTATAGGCGAAAATGTTTTAAATTTTCATGCTTCCGACGACTGTTATTATCAGGAATGGTTCGATGATATTGAAGATGGTTGGATCGTTGCCCTCAATTTTATGGATCATGTACTTGCTGAGTTTTCGAAAAACAATATCGATTATTATCTCCTTTTTGGTGGCGAATTGAATCATTTCCCCTGGCGTACTTTTACTCCGGTGCAGCTTTTTAACCATGTAGAAAATGTGATGACCAAACGATTAACTCAGTAATTGTTGAGATGTTTTTTTGATGTAAGTCGAGAACATCAATTCCTTATACTTTAGCAACTATTTAATTCGCTGAAACTTAACTATTTCTTTATTTTAAATAGTAATTTTCAATTATTTTCCATATCATTGTTTGATGAAACGAATGTGGGTTTTTGTCTTTCTGTTGTCCCTCTTAAATTTAAAATCTTATTCACAGGATTCAATTCCCGATGATCATAAATCGGATGGAAAGGCATCCTATTACTCGAAAGGTTTTCAAGGTAGAAAAACTGCAAACGGTGAGTCTTTTAATTACTTTGATTACACTGCTGCCCATCGCACGTATCCTTTTGATACTTATCTGAATGTAACCAACAAGGAAAATAATTTTAATATCATTGTCAGAGTTAACGATCGGGGACCATACGCGAAGAATCGTATAATTGATTTATCAGAGGCCGCTGCAAGGCGAATAGGAGGGTACCATCATGGTTTAGTACCGGTTAAAATTGAGGTGCTTGATATTATTCAATTGACACCTGAACTTGAAAGTGCTTTTCATGCTTCAGATGTGGTTGATTGTTTGGGAAACAAAGGTGAATTGGAGAAAGTGACACTCTCACTATGGTCTACCGGTGATTTGCTGCATGCCATATATATTGCTAATGATCTTTATTTAAAGGAAAACGTAAATAAAGTTTTTATTGGAACAAAAGTTACTCCAGGTAAAACAATGTATCATATATTGATTTCCGGAATTGCCAATAAGAAGGAAGCTTTGAAAGTGAAGGATTATTACGAAAAAAAGGGATTTATGAAAGTTGCAATTTATGTTCCTTGATTTGTTTTTGAAAGCATTTTTGCTACATGTTGGTCAATTGGGAAGGTGAATTCAGTTGCTCCTAATTCCTTTAATAACACCCATCGTAACGATTGCGCACCATCTTCTGAGTTGCTGAAAAGAAATTTTTCTTTTGCAACTTTAATTTGCGAACTTTTATCACTTTCAACAATGTAATAGATGCTGATAACCTGTTGCGTTGGGTCAAATGCCGAGGTTGAAAGAAATCGACCGTATAGTAATGATGCTTAATTGCTATTTCCAATTCCAGCTCTTCCATAAATTCTCGTTTAAGACCAGCTGTTGTACCTTCTCCAAATTGAAGTCCCCCTCCGGGAAATTTTGTGATTTTTTGACCTACATGTATCTCATCCGATACCAGCAAACGGCTCTCATGGATTAAAATTCCATAAACTCTTACGTTAAAGATAGGCTTTGGTAAAGAATAGTGTGTCATTGAATTTCCTTAACAATTAGTTGTTGATGCTGGTTTCGAAGTGGATGCAATTGTTTTGTTATTTCAGGAAGTCGTAAAAAAGGAACATTTAACCCAATTATCTTTCAAAAGTAACCCTTCCCATGGAATATTGACTTCTTCACTTCAATTTCATGGTACTTTTAGGGAAGTATTAAACTGAAAAAGAAAAAGGATGAAAGAAATCAAATGGTTTACCGTAATGTTATGCTTATTGACAGTGATTTTTTCTTGTAGCAAAGAGGAAGACGTGGTTCCAGATCCAATTTTAGAACCCCCTCCAATTAAATCTATTTCAACTCCTCCTGGTTCATTCACCAAAAAGGTTCTTTTAGAATATCACACTGCTGCATGGAGTGGGACCTGTCCTGATGCGGAAACTAAGTGTGGTCAAGTGATAAGTGCATACCCCGGAAAAGTAATAGCTGTGGCGATTCATCAATCTGATGCGATGCAAATTCCATTATTTATGACTCTGGATGCAACATTTAGTTCGAATCCTGCATACGGGATGGTAAATCGGCTCCCCTCCCTAAACAATGTGTTGCTCAATCGCACTCAATGGCTATCCAATACTACCACTGCAATCGCTGGAACTGCCAAATGCGGACTTGCAATAAATTCAACCCTAAACGGTACCAATGCTGCCATTGAAGTCCAGGCTGCTTTCAGGGCGAACCTGACTGGATCACATAACTTATCAGTTTATCTGGTTGAAAATAATGTTTCTGGAACGGGTTCAGGGTATGATCAGGTAAATTTTTACAATGCGGATGGATCAAGTCCTTATTATAATTTAGGAAATCCAATTGTGGGTTATAAACATAATTACGTTGCACGAAAAGTGCTAACTGCTAATATGGGAGATGCTATTGAAGTTTCAAAACTGGTTACGGATGGATTGCTAAAAAAAACATTTACAGTTAACGTTGCAGGAATGAATACCTCTGAACTTTATGTGGTAGCATTCATCAATAAAACAGGTAGTACATCATTAACTCATGAAGTATTAAATGTTCAAAAAGCTAAAATTGGCGCGCTTAAAAACTGGGATTAAAAAATTTAATAAAAAAGAATAGAAATTCAAATGAAATTGGTGGATTAAAAATACTTGCAACCATTAATCATTAAGTTGAAATCTATTTTGGATGCAAACACAAACACGTAACTTTATTCAGCAGAGATGAATAAAGTTACGTGTTGTAAAATTAATTTTATGAAATAGAATAAAGTATTTTATTCTTCGTGTATTTCAATTTTCTGAATCAAATCACCCTGACGGATGTCATCAATTATATCCAAACCATCTACCACCTTTCCAAAGCAAGTGTGAACTCTGTCGAGATGCGCAGTATTTTTTCTGCTGTGGCAGATAAAAAACTGTGACCCACCGGTGTCTCTTCCGGCATGAGCCATAGATAGCACACCCTTATCGTGGTATTGGTTTTCACCGTTTAATTCGCATTTAATTTTGTATCCGGGGCCACCTGTGCCATCACCTTTAGGGCAACCTCCCTGAATTACAAAATCAGGAATCACCCGATGAAATTTTAAACCATTATAAAATCCTTTTTTTGCCAGATTGCAAAAATTGTCAACAGTGTTGGGAGCATCTTTATCAAAGAACTCAACTTCCATGTTGCCTTTGTCAGTGTAAATTGTTGCTGTGCGCATAAGTTAATTTAATGATGAACAATAGATGATAAATAAAGAGTGGAGATAGGTTTACCAACTCTGATTATTTTGATTTGCAAATATACGACATTTTACAAAACCTTTTTAATCACCTCTTTTAATTCGCTTACAATCATTGCGGTAGCGCCCCAAATGGGATGCTCATTGAATTTAAAATAAGGGGCCATAAGGTTGCCATAGGAGGTGTTGAAAAACTGCTGTTCAGTTTTAAATGATAATAATTCGACTAAAGAAGCAGGTAAAACAGCCATGACTTCATCAGGATTTGGGATGAAAACAGGAGTGAAATCTATCTTGCCAACAAAAGGATGCACCAGGAAATTACTGGCAGGAATAAATAAGTTGGTTAATGATCCTATTATTTCTATGTTTTCCGGTGCAATTCCAATTTCTTCATGTTTCCCTGATTGCAGTCGTGGATAAATCTGCGTCTTCATCATCCAGCTTTCCTCCCGGAAAGGCGATCTGACCACTGTGTACACTCTCATTGATCGGGCGCTGTATAAACAGGGTGTGCAATTCGCCTTTTTCATTCGGGTAAAATAAGATTAAAACACTGCTTAATCGAGGTTCCTTGTTTTGAGAAAGATACTCTATTTTCGACTTCCTTTCTTTAGGTGCCATTAAGTATTGCGCAGTTTCTCCAGGCAACGGAAAAGTTAACGCTGTACGAATACTATTTATGTGTTTATCGAATTTCATTGAGTTGCAATTGGATCATTGCTGGAGCATAATTGATCAAATTTTATTTTTGCCTGAATCATAGTTGAATCAAAATACGTTAAAGCTTCAATAGTATATATCATAAATAAACAACGCTCAAAAACCCAAGCAATCAGAATTTAATTTTTTGTAACTTCTATCTCTGCAGTACTTGCCTCTTATCAAGTAAGCGGTGACCACGGATTACAATCTACAAACCTACTAAATAAGTTTAAGCTAGCACAGCTCTGTTACCAACAGGTCGTTCTCCGATCTGTTGTCTCCACATTGCATAATAGAGTCCTTTTTGATCAATTAAATCGGCATGTTTTCCCTGTTCAACTATGCGCCCCTGTTCAAGTACGAAAATAGAATCGGAATGCATGATGGTAGAAAGTCTATGAGCGATAAGAATGGTAATATGATTTTTATTCCCTGAGAGATCTCGGATTGTTTCGTTGATTTCTTCTTCTGTCAACGAATCAAGTGCAGAGGTTGCTTCATCAAAAACCAATAGAGTGGGTTTACGAAGTAAGGCACGGGCAATTGATAATCGTTGCTTTTCTCCTCCTGATACTTTTACGCCTCCTTCACCAATTACTGTATCAAGTCCTTTGTCGGCTCGCTCAAGCAACGACTGGCAGGCAGCCATATTCAAAACATGTACACACTCCTCATCACTGGCATTTGGATTTACAAAAAGTAAATTCTCTCTGATGGTTCCTGAAAACAGTTGAGTATCCTGAGTAACAAAACCAATCTGGTTACGAAGTTCATCCATCCTTACTTCGTCATATCTATGGTTGTTGTAAAATATTTCACCTTTTAGTGGACGATATAAACCAACCAGCATTTTCACCAGAGTAGTTTTTCCGGATCCTGAAGGTCCTACAAAAGCAATTGTTTCGCCGAGGCCGGTTTTAAAATTGATATTTGAAATGGCGTTATTCACTGCTGTCTGGTGCTTGAAGGAAACATCTCTGAATTCCAGTTTATTTATCTCACCCAGTTTGACTGGATTAATAGGTGCCGGTTCTTTTTCCATCTTTAAAATATCTTCAAAATTATTTAACGACACTTCGGTCTCCCGATAAATATTAATGATATTGCCCATTTCCTGCAAAGGACCAAAAATGAAAAATGAATAAATAAAGAGGGAGAAAAACTCACCTACAGTAATTTTTTCCATAAACACCAGATACATCATAAAAAATAGTAAACAGTTCCGCAACAGGTTCACAAAGGTTCCCTGAATAAAACTTAGACTGCGTATATATTTTACTTTTTTAAGCTCGAGCTGAAGTATTTTATCGGTGGTGGAATTCAAACGAGTAATTTCCTGATTAGCAAGCCCCAGACTTTTTACCAGTTCAATATTCCGCAGCGATTCAGTAGTGCTTCCTGCCAAAGCAGTGGTTTCAGCAACAATCTTTTTTTGAATTTTTTTAATTCGCTTGCTTAAAACTGAACTTAAAATGGCCAGAAGTGGAATCATTGAAAAATAAACCGGAGCAATTAACGGATATACCTGTATAGAATAAATGGTGACAAATATTATTCCCACAATAGATGTGAAAAGGATATTTACAGATGCAGAAATTAATCGTTCTGAATCGGTCCTCACTTTTTGCAACTTACCTAATGTTTCACCACTGCGCTGGTCTTCGAAAACCTGATAGGGTAGTTCCAGTGAATGCTTCAGCCCATCGGCATAAATCTGTGCACCCAATCTTTGAGTGATGGAGTTAACATAATAATCCTGAAAGTTTTTAGCCACCCTCGACATAAATGCAGCTCCCATTGCCGCCAGGATCAGTAATCCGGCCCCTTTCAGAAATTCGGGTGTGGTGTATTTTTCAGGTTGTGTGACATAATTATCAATTATTTTACGGAATATCCAGGGATCAAGAAGCGAAAATACCTGGTTCACGGTTGCAAGGAAAAGTGCCAGAAACACCAGGTTTTTATAATTTTTTAAGTATTGAAATAATAGTTTCATTGAAGTAAACTCGATTTGTGCAGTTAAAGGACAAATTTAGCCAAAATATCAGATGGCAGGGCTGTTGTGCTCAATTCAAATAGAGCCACTGATTTGGTTTTTATCTAAAAGCAGTTGCTTTAGATCATTATGAAGGAATCTTAAACACTGTTAATTAAATTGTCAGGAATATCATAAAATTAAACTTTATTACGTTTTAATTTATAGTAATTTTGTGTTTCGATTATATAACTTGACTTCACTGTAGTAATTAATTGTTTTTTGCCTAAAACCTTTAACTTTAAATACAACAAACAATATGAAAAAATTATTTGCCCTCTTTCTTTTTTCTTCCATTTGTTTAACGTTGACTGCTCAGCATGTAATTGTGTTGAAATCAGGAGAAAATGAATGGAGAAGTAAAATCATTTGCTGACGGTGTCATTAAATTCAATTTCCAAGGAAATGAAATGAGTTTTAAAGTTGCTGAAGTAAGTTCTCTCATTTTCGACTCCACCACACCGGCAGTAGTAAAGCCATCCGAACCTTCCACATCCAGTACCAAAGGGGTAACTTATGTAATGGCTGGCCGCAAAATGACTAAAGAGCCTAAAATTGATAATCTGACTATGGAAAAGGGCATTGTAGTTGTTGAGATTACTATTAATAAATATGGAAATGTTATCAAAGCCGTTCCGGGTATTGAAGGATCGACTACTACTAGCAATTATTTGTTTACTAAAGCCAAGCAAGCGGCTCAAAGTGTAATGTTTGATACAAGTCCTATAATGCCTTTAGAACAAAAAGGTACAATTACAATAACATTTTAAAAGTGTGAATTGCTTATTGAAGGAAACTCCCGGTAAGTAGTGTTGCCGGGAGTTATTTTTTTATAACTACTCTTGTATTTTCTTTTTTTATTAGGAAAAAGTGCGCTAAAAATTTATTCTGAATTTCAGAAAACCCACAACATGTTTGTTAAAGAAGTGTATAATAGCTTTGGTGTAGAATTCCAGACATGGATTGCTGAAAGATGCAGGTAAAATTTGATGGTGTCAGATTATAAATTGAATCCGAATTTGCTGTAAGTTCTAAGTAAAAGCACCAATTTTTCATTATCAGGAACTCGTATCCTCATTTTCATCACATCACTAGCCGGCACTTTTTGAATTTTTTTGAGTAATTCCCTATAGTAGATGAATGCTGTATATACACCTGGTCTAACATCTTTAGGTAACTTCATTAGTCCTGGGTAGGCAGCCTTGAAATCTTCATCAATATTTTTTTCAATATTTTCTTTAGCTGTGTTATCGAATTCATCAAAATCAACACCCGGGAAATATACTCGTCCTCTTTCTTTGTAATCACTTTTTAAATCACGTAAAAATTTACCTTCTGAAATGCAGAACCTAATTTTTTTGCCGGCTCAACCAGTTGGTCGTGAAGAATAGAATCGCCTTCGCAAAAAACTCTAAGGCACATCAGACCTACCACTTCGGCAGAACCATAAATATATTTTTGATAAAAATTAGCATCATAGGTTCTTTTCTCCAGATCCATTTCCATACTGTAAAGAAATGCTTCAATGAGGTCTTTATCTATCTGGTATTTATTTACTATTAATTGAAAGGCATGTAAAATTGGGTTAGTACTTATTTTGGAATCAATTGCTACCCAGGTATCTTTTTTAAAATTTTCAAGTAATGATTTTTTATCGAAATCATGAAATGTATCAACTATTTCATCTGCTAAACGAACAAATCCATATATGGCATAAATAGGTTTGTGAAAACGTTTATGCAATGTTTTAATCCCCCTGGTAAAAGATGTGCTGTAACGGTGGGTTACAATAGTGCTCAGCTCCAGACATAAATCGTCATATTCCTGCATGATCTTTTTCTATTCGCTCTGTAACGAGACGTGAACTTATAACTACTATTGGTAATCCTGTACCGGGTAAGGTGCTTGCTCCAACATAATACAGGTTATTAAATACTTCGTCTTTATTCGCTGGTCGTAACCCGCCAATTTGATTCAGGCCATGTGCCAGTCCTAAACCACTGCCTCTGTAAAGGTTAAACTTATCTTGCCAATCAACAGGATTTAAAATGGTTTTAGTAAGAGTGTTTGCTTCAAGGTCAAAATCAATTCGTTTCGATAAATCTGAAATAATGTTATCTGCCAAAGTATTGGTGTCCGACCAATCGGGCTTGTGCCTTAAATCGGGAACCGGACACAATATAAAAATATTTTCACATCCTTCGGGCGCTGATTCAGGATTGGATTTTGAGCTTACATTTACATAATAATAGGGCTTTTGAGGACTCACCCCGGTTTTGAAAATGGTATCAGCATACTCATTGAAATTATTTCCTAGAAAGTAATTATGATGGTTGATGTTTTTCAACTTGCCCTTTACACCTAAATAAATAGTGAAAGGGGAAAGCGTCCATTCCATAGCATCCAGCTTGGCAGTGCTGTATTTGGGTCTGTTTAAAACTGTTCCTCTAAAAGACGCTGCGTCAGAATTAGAAACATATACGTCTGCAGTCCATTTTTTTTGATTTTGATCAATAAAACCGGTTATTTTCGGATTCTGATTCTACTCGGACTATTTCAGTATTGAAGTGAAATTTTACACCTCGGGTATCCAGGATTTCCTTAATTTTTTCCACAATTTTGTACATTCCTCCCTGCACATTCCAATAACCGTCATGCTTGAGTTCTGTGTAATTGAGCAAACTGTAAACTGCCGGAGTTTGAAAAGGTGTTGAACCTAAAAAGAAGGCCACTAACGAAAAGATTACTTTAACTTCCTGTGAATCAAAGTTTCTTTCTAATTCCTGCCACATGGACCTGATCATTTTAGGTGCATGCTTCCAGGGAACCCTAACGAGCTGAGTCAAATAGTCAAGTTTGCTGTCGAAGTTTTGTTTGATAACGATGTTTTCGGTGTCATGAAATAATTTGCCGGCAGCTTCCAGATATTTCATGGTTTTTGAAGCCATGTTGTTTTCAATGCCTATAAATTCTTTTTCCAGTAGGTCGAGATCCTTGTAGATATTAAAAGGGCGATTTTTTCCTTCGAAATAAACTGAATACAAAGGGTTTAATTCATTTAACTTCAAAGGGTTGGGGATACCGCAAGATTTAAAAAGTTCTGTAAATTCATAACTCATGGAGAAAAATGAAGGTCCCATATCAAAGGTGAAACCGTCCTTTTGGATTAAATTTAACCTTCCACCAGGACTGTGGTATTTCTCCAGCATCTCCACCTCATAGCCCTTGGATGTTAAACGTAAGGCTGTTGCAAGGGCACCTAATCCAGTTCCGATTATCAATACTTTTTTGGACATTTCTTTTAGTAACTGAGAAAAATATTGGGTGAGTAGGAGGTGATTTAATACGATTAATTTATTCGCAACGCATTAACATTCAATTGTTAAATCAATAACCATTGAAACGCAAATGTAAGCAAATAACAAATCCGATTGCCGATAAGTTTTTTTTAGAAGTAAATGGAATTGATTCTGTTTTTTTTGATATGGCTATTTCCTACTCTTGTTAATATTAAGTGGTGAAATTTATTTTTCCAGTACCAAAAAAATGTAATTTTGTCGCATATTTAAACTCTTCTATCAAAGGAATTGTTATTCAATCAAATATAAAAGATTATGGTTTTGCTAAGCGTCCCCGCCGATTATCTTCCAATGGTTTTGATGTTTGTTGTCGCGATCGGATTTGTGCTTACGACCATTTTTTTTACGCACTTATTAGGCCCCCAAAGAAAATCAAAAATCAAACTGGATACCTTTGAATGTGGAATTGAACCACAGGGAAACTCCAGGATTCCGTTTTCAATCAAATACTTGCTGGTTGCAATTTTGTTTGTTTTGTTTGATGTGGAAGTTATTTTCATGTATCCATGGGCCGTGAATTTTCTGCATCTTGGTTTATATGGATTTGTTGAAATGATTATATTCATAAGTCTTTTCATGCTCGGTTTCCTTTATATTGTCAGGAAAGGCGCATTGAAATGGGAGTAATAGCGGGTATCGATTTTTTGTTGTAGGAATAGATTGGAATTTGAATTAGTAACAGTGTATTAATAACTGAAATGGTTGATGTAACTAAAGCACCTGAAGGCTTTGAAGGCCCTGGTTTTTTTGCAACAAGTCTGGATAAAATGGTCGGAATGGCCCGGAAAAATTCGTTATGGCCCTTGCCGTTCGCTACCTCATGTTGTGGTATTGAATTTATGGCTACCATTGGTGCTCATTATGATTTTGCCAGATTTGGATCTGAAAGGCTAAGCTTCTCTCCCCGTCAAGCTGATTTATTGATGGTGATGGGAACAATCGCAAAAAAAATGGGACCCGTATTGCGTCAGGTATACGAACAAATGGCTGAGCCAAGATGGGTGTTGTCTGTAGGTGCCTGTGCTTCCAGTGGAGGTATTTTTGACACTTATAGCGTCTTACAAGGTATAGATAGAATCATACCGGTGGATGTTTATGTGCCTGGTTGCCCACCTCGTCCCGAACAAATTCTTGACGGTGTACTTCGAATTCAAGACCTCGTTCAAAATGAATCTTTGCGTCGCCGCGATTCACAAGAATACAAAGAACTGTTAGCCTCTTACGGAATAGAATAATTTTAGTATGTCAGTATTGAACCACCAGTCAATTGAAGAGGCACTGCGAAATCAGTTTCCTGATAAATTAATTTCTGTCGAAACACCTTACGATTTCCTTACTATTACAGTGTCAAAGGATGCAATTAAAGATGTGATTCGTTTTTTATATAATGAACCATCCATGGAATTTAAGTTTCTTACCACATGCTGCGGTATGCACTTTCCTGATGCTCCTCAAAAATTTGCCATGGTTTATCAGTTGCATAGCTTTGTAAATAATTTCAGAATAAGATTGAAAGCTTTTACCAATGAGGATCCACCCGTTTATCCAACCCTTACCGATATTTATAAAGCAGCTAACTGGATGGAACGTGAAGCTTACGATTTTTTTGGATTCCGTTTCACCAGTCATCCCGATTTGCGAAGAATATTAAATATGGACAGTTTGGAAGGTTGGCCGCTGCGAAAAGAGTTTCCTCTGGAAGATCCGTTCAGAAAAGATAAAGATGATTCAATGTTTGGAAGATGATAAAAATATTCCGGCTGACAGCAGTTCTTAATTCATGGTCGGAATTGTTTAGATGCAGGTTGCTGTTAATGTAAAATAAAAATTATTCTTGCCCTTGGAAAATAGAAGTATCTGAAAATTTTCTGCCAGCGAAAATTAAATTATGAAAGACGATAAAATAAATATACCACCTCAAACCCATTTTGCTGAACCTGAAAAGGTTTATACTACCATTAATCTGGGACCAACACATCCTGCTACCCATGGTATTTTTCAGAATGTGATTAAAATGGATGGTGAAATTATTGTTGAATCAGAACCTACCATCGGTTATATTCACAGAGCATTCGAGAAACTTGCGGAACATCGTCCTTATTATCAGATTACACCCATCACCGACCGTTTGAACTATTGCTCCTCTCCAATTAACAATATGGGATGGCACATGACAGTTGAAAAACTAATTGGGGCAAAACTTCCTAAGCGTGTTGAATATCTCCGCATCATAATTATGGAGTTGGCTCGAATTTCTGATCATATTGTTTGTAATGCAGTAATAGGCGTGGATTCAGGTGCACTAACGGGTTTCGTATACCTGTTTCAGGAACGCGAAAAATCTATGAGATTTATGAAGAGATTTGTGGCGCTCGCTTAACAACTAACATTGGCAGAATTGGAGGTCTCGAGCGTGATTTTAATCAGAATGCCTGGTTGAAAATTGAAAAGATGTTAAAAGAATTTCCTCCAGTTTTAAAAGAATTTGAAAACCTGTTGAGTCGTAACAGAATATTTATGGATCGTACCATCGGTGCCGGTCCTATTAGTCTTGAAAGTGCACTCAGCTACGGTTTTACCGGACCTAATCTCAGGGCAGCAGGACTGGACTACGACATCCGTGTGATGAACCCCTATTCATCCTATGAAGATTTTGATTTTAAAATTCCTATTGGTACACAGGGTGATACTTATGATCGCTTTATGGTTCGTCAGGAAGAAATGTGGGAAAGTTTAAGCATCATCCGACAAGCTATTGATAAGCTGGCAAAATTGGAAGACCAAACATCCTTTCATGCCGAAGTTCCTGAATTTTATTTGCCTCCCAAAGAGGAGGTGTATAATTCGATGGAAGGTTTGATATGGCATTTCAAAATTGTTATGGGAGAAACTGAAATCCCGAAAGGTGAAGTGTACCATTGTGTTGAAGGTGGAAACGGAGAGCTGGGATTTTATCTTGTTAGCGATGGTGGCAGAACACCCTACCGATTGCACTTCCGCCGCCCTTGTTTTATTTTTTACCAGGCATACCCTGAAATGATTAAAGGTAATATGCTCTCTGATGCGATTCTAACTATGAGCTCAATGAATGTTATTGCCGGTGAATTAGATGCTTAATCAATGCAAAATTTAATAGTAAAATATAGCAATTACTTCTGCAAAGTTTTTGAAAAAAATAATTTTGCCGACTCATATATAATCTCACAATTAGAATAGTTTATTTCTCATTATTGATCCATGTTTAAAGATAAAAGTGATGTAGTATTTTCTGATGATGCCGGTGCGCTGATTCAAAAAATTATTCGGCGTTATCCTGATGGAAAACAGAAATCTGCAATTCTGCCTTTGTTGCATATTGCGCAAGCAGAATTTCAGGGATGGTTGAGTGCTCCTGTAATGGATAAGGTCGCGGAAATATTAAATATACAGCCAATAGAAGTGTATGAAGTGGCTTCTTTTTATTCAATGTTCAATCTGAAACCCGTTGGCAAATGTGTGATTGAGGTTTGTCGCACCGGACCATGCTGGTTGTTAGGGGCTGAAGATATTGTGAAGTTTATTGAAAAGAAATTAGGCGTGAAAGAGGGACAAACATCCGCTGATGGAATGTTTACTCTTAAAACTGTGGAATGCCTCGCTTCCTGTGGATCAGCGCCGATGATGCAGGTAGGTCAAACTTATCACGAGCACCTTACCTGTGAAAAAGTGGATGCTATCCTGGATAAATATGATTCAGAAAGTACCGGTTATATCTCTCATTGGACAAAAGACAAGATTAAAGCTTGATTATGAGTAAGCAAATACTTCTCAAAAATATTGACGTGCCTGGTATTAAAGGCATTCATGCTTACCGTGCAAATGGCGGTTATGCAAGTCTTGAAAAGGCATTGCGTACCATGAAACCTGATGAGGTTACTGAAGAAGTTAAAAAATCGGGTTTAAGAGGTCGGGGAGGAGCAGGTTTTCCTACTGGCATGAAATGGAGTTTCCTTGCCAAACCCGCCGGAGTGCCTCGCTATCTGGTTTGTAATGCAGATGAAAGTGAACCGGGTACTTTTAAAGATCGTTTCCTGATGGCACATATACCCCATGCGTTAGTAGAGGGTATGATTGTTTCCAGTTTTGCTCTCGGTGCCGAAACAGCCTACATTTATATTAGAGGTGAGATGCTTTATGTGTATCATATCCTGGAAGAAGCCATTGCCGAAGCATATGAAGCCGGATTGTTGGGTAAAAATATTCTGGGATCCGGGTTTTCTCTCGACCTTTATGTTCATCCCGGCGGAGGTGCTTATATATGTGGTGAAGAAACTGCTTTGTTGGAATCGCTCGAAGGAAAAAGAGGGAACCCAAGAATAAAACCTCCTTTCCCTGCTGTAAAAGGACTTTGGGGTTGCCCAACAGTTGTGAATAACGTTGAAACCATAGCTGCAGTGCCGCACATAGTTAATATGGGTGGCGATGAATATGCAAAAGTGGGAATAGGCAAAAGTACCGGAACAAAATTAATTTCTGCTTGCGGTCATATCAATAAACCCGGCGTTTATGAAATTGAACTTGGACTTCCGGTAGAAGAATTTATTTACTCAGAAAAATATTGTGGTGGAATAAAAAATGGTAAAAAATTAAAAGCTGTTGTTGCAAGTGGATCTTCGGTGCCTATTCTTCCAGCAGATCTGATTCTTACCACTGCTAAAGGGGAGCCTCGACTGATGACTTATGAATCATTAGCTGATGGTGGCTTTATTACAGGTACTATGCTTGGTTCAGGAGGATTTATTGTAATGGATGAGGATACCAGTATCGTGAAAAATCTTTGGAACTTCACGCGTTTTTATCATCACGAAAGTTGTGGCCAATGTAGCCCTTGCCGTGAAGGAACCGGATGGATGGAGAAAATCCTTCACAAATTTATGGAGGGTCATGCTACTATTGCCGACATTGATTTGTTATGGGATATTCAAAGTAAAATAGAAGGTAAAACTATTTGTCCACTCGGTGAAGCTGCCGCCTGGCCTGTTGCAGCTGCTATACGTCATTTTAGAAGTGAATTTGAGGACTATGTTCGTAACCCCGAAAAAATTAAGGACATCAAACATTATTACCGGGTAAATAATCTTCAACCGGTATACTAATTATATATAAATCGTGACTATCATAATAAACGATGGCAAAAGTTACTATTGATAATATTGAAATTGAAGTTCCCGAAGGCACTACTATCCTTCAGGCCGCCCGAATGATCGGCGGTGATGTAGTGCCTCCTGCCATGTGTTATTATTCAAAATTGGATACCAGCGGCGGCTATTGCAGAACTTGTATTGTGAAAGTTTCTCAAGGCTCTGCGAAAGATACTCGCCCAATGCCTAAACCCGTTGCCTCCTGCCGTACCCCAATCATGGATGGAATGGTAGTGGAAAATATGATTTCTCCTGATCTCTTAGAAGCCAGAAAAGGTGTTGTTGAATTTTTATTGATCAACCATCCCCTTGATTGTCCGATCTGTGATCAGGCCGGTGAATGTCATCTTCAGGATTTAAGTTATCAGCACGGGCTTAGTAAGTCGAGGTATGAATTCAAAAGAAGAGAGTTTGAAAAGATAGATATTGGTGAAAGATTAAGCTCCATATGACCCGCTGCATTTTGTGTTACCGTTGTGTAAAAGTAGCCGATCAGTTATGTGATGGCCGGGTACACGGAGTTATCAATCGCGGCGATGTTTCAGAAATAAGTACGTATATCCAGAATGTTGTTGAAAATGATTTTTCAGGCAATATGATTGACGTTTGCCCTGTCGGTGCCCTCACCGATCGGACGTTCCGTTTTAAAAGCAGGGTGTGGTTCACTAAACCTATGGATGCACACCGTGAGTGCTCTAAATGTAGTGGAAAAGTAGCTCTCTGGATGAGTGGTGATGAAGTACTCAGAGTTACCGGTCGTAAAGATACCTATGGCGAAGTTGAATCATGGATTTGTAATGATTGCCGTTTCGAGAAAAAAGAGGTTGCTGATTGGAAAATTGAAGGACCTCGAAAAATTGACAGACAATCAGTAATAGCGCAGAATCATTATGAGTTACTCAAACAACTCAAAATAGATGTTTCCCGTCAAAAAGAAATTTCAGAAAAATCACACCAGAATTCAAAATAACAGAGAGATAAAATTTTATGGAAACTGCTGATCTGGTATTTAAAATTGTATTTGTTATAGCTGTTTTTGCTGTGTCTTTGCTAATAGCTATGTATTCTACCTATGCTGAACGAAAAGTTGCAGCTTTTTTTCAGGATAGAATTGGCCCTAACAGAGCAGGCCCTTTCGGCCTGTTGCAGCCTCTGGCTGATGGAGTGAAAATGTTCATGAAAGAAGAAATTATTCCGAGTCATGCCGATAAAGCACTTTTTATTCTCGGTCCCTCTATTGCCATGTTAACAGCGTGTATGACCGGAGTGGTCATTCCCTGGGGTAACTCTCTTATAATTAATGGAAATGAATATATGATGCAGATTACCGATGTGAATATCGGTATCCTGTATGTTTTTGGCGTAGTATCAATTGGTGTATATGGAATTATGATCGGCGGCTGGGCCTCCAATAATAAATTTTCTATGCTAGGCGCCCTTCGGGCCTCATCGCAAATGATTAGCTACGAACTGGCAATGGGTATGTCGATTATTGCTTTGGTAATGATGACCGGTACCCTTAGCATTCGTGAGATTGTCCTCGGACAACCTGGCGCACACTGGAATGTTTTTGTGCAGCCTCTGGGATTTTTGCTTTTTCTTGTTTGTGCCTTCGCCGAAACAAATCGTACTCCTTTTGATCTTCCTGAATGCGAAACTGAACTGGTTGGCGGTTATCACACAGAATACTCCAGTATGAAACTCGGCTTTTATCTCTTTGCTGAATATATTAATATGTTTATCTCTTCAGCTATTATCGTGTGCTTGTATTTTGGTGGATTTAATTTCCCTTTCATTAATAGCTTAGGACTATCTCATAATATGGTGTCTCTGCTAGGAACCTTTATTTTCTTTGGTAAAATATTCTTCTTCATCTTCTTTTTATGTGGATTCGCTGGACTATCCCCAGATTCAGATACGATCAGTTGATGAGAGGGGGTTGGCAGGTGTTGCTTCCGCTGGCAGTGTTAAATATTGTTCTTACAGCAGTTGTCCTGCTGTGGAAACATGATCTTTGGAGTACTTCATTATAATATTATAAATACGTAGCATGCAGCTAACGAATCGATCGAAAGTGGTAGTTAAGAAGGAGATGAGTTTCATTGAGAAACTTTACCTTCCGGCTATTTTTGGAGGTCTCATAATTACCTTCAAACATTTTTTCAGGAAAAAAACTACTATCAGTTATCCTGAAGTTCAAAGAGATTTCACTGCGGTTTATAGAGGTCAACATGTGCTGAAACGCGATGAACTTGGTCGTGAAAACTGTACCGCTTGCGGATTGTGCGCCGTTTCTTGTCCGGCTGAAGCTATCACCATGACTGCTTCAGAACGGAAACCGGGTGAAGAAAATTTGTACAGGGAGAGAAATATGCTTCGGTTTATGAGATAAATATGCTTCGTTGCATCTTCTGTGGATTGTGCGAGGAAGCCTGCCCCAAAGAGGCTATTTTTCTCACCGATAAGATAGTTTATGCCGGCTACGAGCGTCAGGGATTCATATACGGTAAAGATAAACTCGTTGAACCTGTCGATCTGGATAAAAGAGTGGATATATCAGGACGTTTGCAGGCTCATCGTAAAAATTAATTATTATTTTAAGTAATCGGTGCTATTTCATATTTTCGCACCCTGAAACAAAGTAACACAGATAAGAAGAAATCACATTAACAATAAATGTCAAAATACGCATTCTTTATTCTTGCTTTTTTATCCATATTTAGCGCAATGATGGTGGTTTTCTCTAAAAAGCCCGTTCATAGTGTGCTTTATATCATCCTTTGCTTCTTTACTATTGCAGGTCATTATATTCTGCTAAATGCTCAGTTCCTAGCCGCAGTTCATGTTATAGTATATTCCGGCGCTATTATGGTTTTGTTCCTGTATGTGATTATGATGCTGAATCTCAATGCTGATGGTGAACCTCATAATTTACTTTCACTAAAGTCGCAGCCGTAGTGGCAGGCGGTTTGTTCCTGTTGGTTTTAGTGAGCATTTTTAAAAGTGCTGATGGGCTTCAAGCCGTTCCTGGTGGAAATAGTCAGCTAGGTATGGTGGAGGTTTTAGGAAAAGTATTGTACGATAAATATATGCTCCCTTTCGAAGTTTCAGCTTTGCTGTTTCTGACTGCTATGATCGGAGCTACTATGATCGGTAAAAAACAGGTGTACTAATAATGAATAACTCTATCCTCGATATCGTTTCAATTAATAATTACGTCATCCTGGCGTCAATATTATTTACTATCGGTGTTCTTGGTGTCATGTTCAGAAGAAATACGATCGTCATTTTTATGTGCATTGAGCTCATGCTGAATGCTGTTAATTTGTTGCTCGTTGCCTTCTCTGTTATGCACTCAGACCCGGGCGGACAAGTTATGGTGTTCTTTATTATGGCTGTTGCTGCTGCTGAAGTTGCAGTAGGACTTGCAATCCTTGTAATGATTTTCAGGAATATTGGAAGTATCGATATTGATGTGATGAATAAATTAAAGTGGTAACGCTTTAACTCTAATAAATTTAATTGAAGTGAATAATTTACTTTGGCTCATTCCGGTTTTACCTCTTGCAGGTTTCCTCATTAATGGACTTGCCAACAAACGGCTGCCCGTTAATGTGAGTGGATGGATTGCCTCCCTTACGGTTTTCGGAAGTTTTGTTATTTCTCTCAACCTGTTTGTGCAACTTACTCAAAGTCCTGATGCCGTTTTTCAGGCCGATTATTTTCAGTGGCTTAAAGCCGGTGCATTCGAACTGAATTTTGGTTTTCTCGTTGACAGACTTTCCGTAATTATGCTGCTCGTTATTACTGGAGTAGGTTTTCTTATTCATGTTTATTCAATCGGTTACATGCATAACGAACCTGATTATGCCAGGTATTTTGCCTACCTGAACTTGTTTGTATTTTTTATGTTGCTGTTGGTTCTCGGATCAAGTTATGTTTTGATGTTTGTTGGTTGGGAAGGTGTTGGTCTCTGTTCTTATCTTTTAATTGGCTTCTGGTTTAAAAACAATAATTATAATGATGCGGCTAAAAAGGCCTTTATCATGAATAGAGTAGGGGACCTTGGGTTTTTATTGGGGATGTTTTTAATATTCCAAACATTTGGATCACTCGATTACAAAACAGTTTTTTCAGGTGCAATGCTCATGAAATTTGATGAGCCCGTTATTACCGCAATTACTTTATTGCTGTTTGTAGGTGCCATAGGAAAAAGTGCCCAGTTACCTTTATATACCTGGTTGCCTGACGCAATGGCCGGACCAACTCCTGTATCAGCGCTCATCCATGCAGCTACTATGGTTACTGCTGGAATTTATATGGTGGTGAGATCAAATGTCCTATATGTAATGGCTCCTTTTAGTTCCGAGATCATAGCCATCATAGGACTAGCCACAGCATTTGTTGCTGCATTAATAGGACTTAAACAAACTGATATTAAAAAAGTACTTGCCTATTCTACAGTGAGTCAATTAGGTTTTATGGTGGTCGCACTTGGTGTAGGTGCCTACACTACCGCCTTGTTTCATGTTGTTACTCATGCGTTTTTTAAGGCGTTGCTGTTCCTCGGAGCCGGCAGTGTTATTCATGCTATGGGAGGTGAACAGGATATTCGCAAAATGGGAGCACTCAAAAAAGCATTACCCGTTACTCATTTAACTTTCCTTATCGGGACACTTGCCATTGCCGGCGCTCCGCCTTTTGCAGGTTTCTTTTCCAAAGATGAAATTCTTGCAAAATCATTTGTTCATTCCCCATTTATATTTGCTGTGCTTGCTATAACAGCTGTCCTAACTGCAGTGTATATGTTTCGCCTCTATTTTCTCACTTTTCACGGCGCGTTCAGAGGGTCAAAGCATCAGCACGATCATTTGCATGAATCACCTGTATCTATGACTGTGCCATTAATACTACTTGCTGTATTAAGTACTGTTGGTGGTTTTGTTGGATTGCCTGAAATTTTCCATGCACCACACCTGCTGAATGATTTCCTTCAACCGATTGTTGCTTTTGCCAATTCCTATCATTTTGGTGAAGTGTCACATACATTTGAATATGTTTTAATTGGTTCTACTCTTGTCATTTTAGCTGTCGTGATTTATGGAACTTATAATAAATATGTTACGCATGCTCACGTGCCTCAGGAAGAAACACAACTTAATGGTTTGCAAAAAGTGCTGGCAAATAAGTTTTACATAGACGAATTTTATGATGCAGTCATTACTAAACCTATGAATGTGTTATCTAAATTCAGTTATGAGTGGATTGAAAAAGGTTTCATTGATAGAATTGTGAATTCTTTCGGACAAATGACGAATGGTGCTGCAGGTTTATTGAAGTTTACACAATCTGGCCACCTGGGAATTTATCTGTTTGGAATGGTCATAGCAATTATTGTATTATTGGTTTTTAAGCTTGTTATCTGATACTGGAATGCTGACTTTGATGATGTTCATATTTCCCCTTTTAGGGATGCTGGCTATAAGACTGGTTTCAGATCCAAAGCAGGCATCCAGGGCTGCGCTCCTGCTTTCATTGGTGCCGTTAGCTGATATCATATGGAAACTTACTATGTTCAATCCTTTGGGTGGAACACAGTTTGTTTTTGATCAATTCTGGGTTGAAAATATGGGCATTAGTTTTAAAGTGGGCATTGATGGCTTAAGCGTGATATTGATACTGCTTACTAACGTTCTTGTTCCACTAATTATCTTTTCAACATTCGACAGAAATATCCCTGATCATAAAAATTATTTCAGTTTAATATTCCTGATGCAATTTGCTCTGATCGGCGTTTTCTCTTCTCTCGATGGGTTTTTGTTTTATGTATTCTGGGAATTGGCTCTTATTCCAATTTGGTTTATTTGCCTGCTCTGGGGTGGAAAAGACAGAGCCAGAATAACACTTAAGTTTTTCATATATACGCTATCAGGTAGTTTGGTCATGTTGGTGGGTTTGATTTATATTTATCTTCAAACTCCTGGAACACATTCATTTGATATTGATGCATTTTATGCTCTGGTGCTTTCTCCTGAACAGCAAAGTTGGTTGTTTTGGGCTTTCTTCCTGGCCTTCGCAATCAAAATTCCTATATTCCCGCTGCACACATGGCAGCCCGATACCTATACAAATGCGCCAACTCAAGGCACCATGTTGCTTTCAGGTATCATGCTTAAAATGGGATTGTATGGCATTATCAGGTGGATGCTGCCTGTTTTACCTGATGGCATTGCACAATGGTCCTGGCTGGCAATTGGACTGTCTGTTCTTGGAATTCTCTACAGTTCTGCCATGGCAATTGCTCAAAAAGATTTCAAACGTTTAATCGCTTATTCTTCTATCGCTCACGTTGGATTAATTGCTGCAGGTATTTTATCTTTAAATATGATGGGATTGCAAGGTGGAACTTATCAGATGATCAGTCATGGCGTGAATGCTGTTGGTTTGTTTTTCATTGCTGATATTCTGCAACATCGTTTCAAGTTAAGTGAAATGAAAGAACTGGGCGGCATTGCGAATGTTTCCACTCCACTTGCTGTTGGTTTCATGATTATTATGCTGGGCAGTATCGCCTTGCCCCTTACGAATGGTTTTATTGGTGAGTTTATGTTGCTTGCCGGAATTTATAGTTACAGTGCCTGGGTAGCAGCCTTCGCCGGTCTCACTGTGATTTTTGGAGCTGTTTACATGTTGCGCGCATATCAAACTATTATGCTTGGGAATACAACTTCGGCGGCGACTGATTTTGTTCCACTCACCATAAATGAAAAAATATTATTGATTATTATTTCGGTGTTGGTTATTGCCGCTGGCGTATATCCTAAACCGTTATTGGATATAGCCGAGCCTTCTCTGCAACTGATATTGAATAAGGCTGGTGTAATAAGTTAATATAGAAATGAACAGGCAATGAATACCCTATTAGCAATTACAGGAATTGGCGTTTTTGCAATGCTTGCTGAAATATTAAATTTCAAGAAGGCCATCTATCCTGTTGTGTTGGTTGGCTTATTGCTCGCCTTTGGTCTTGCTGTTGCTGATTGGGATACCAATATCAGATATTACAGTGATATGATGTTTTTCGACAATTATGCAATTGCTTTTTCAGGTTTGATGATTGTAATAACTTTTTTGTGGTTTATACTCAGTAAGGATTTTGTGAGGAATACTTCACACGAATCCGATTTTACCGCACTTCTTGCGTTCTCTCTGGCGGGCGCTTTGGTGATGGTGAGTTATGCCGATCTTACCATGTTTTTTATTGGCCTTGAAATTCTTTCTATTGCTATGTATATAATGGCAGCCAGTAATAAAAATGAACTTAGATCCAATGAATCCGGATTTAAATATTTTATGATGGGAGCTTTTGCTACTGGGTTTCTACTGTTCGGAATAGCACTTATATATGGTACCACAGGAACTTTTAATTTGCAGGAAATAGCAGCCTATGCAGCTGCCAATAAAGCAAATATCCCTGCTATTTTTTATGCCGGTGTCTTACTAATTATGACTGGATTGTCATTTAAAATATCTGCTGCACCTTTCCATTTTTGGGCTCCGGATGTTTATGAAGGAGCCCCTTCACCGGTTACTGCCTATATGTCGACAGTCGTAAAAACTGCTGCTTTTGCTGCATTTTTGCGCCTCTTTTCCGTTTCATTCTCAGGATTGTCGGATTGGTGGGCTCCTGTGATCGCTATTTTTTCAGCTATTACCATGCTTCTGGGAAATATTATGGCTGTTTACCAGAAAAGTTTTAAAAGAATGCTGGCTTATTCAAGCATCTCACATGCCGGCTATATGTTGATGGCAATTGTTGCAATGAACGACATTTCTAAAGGTGCATTGTTACTTTATGCGGCTGCCTATTCTATTGGTTCAATTGGCGTTTTTGCTATTGTATTACTGATGACCAAAAATGGTAATGAAAATATTGCCTCACTGAAGGGCTTCTCAAAAGTGAATAAATTCGCTGCTTTTGTGATCACCTTAGTGATGCTTTCTTTGGCTGGAATTCCTCCCGTGGCAGGCTTTTTCGCGAAGTATTATATTTTTATGGGTGCCATGAAAAGTGAGTATACCTGGTTGGTGCTGGTAGCTGTAATTAGTTCATTAATAGGAGTTTACTATTATTTTAAGGTTATTATTACAATTTTTCAACCTGCTGACAGAGAGTCGGTTCAATTGACGTACCGGCTAATTTCAATTTCTTACTCTCAATTGTACTGGTTTTAACTATCCTCCTCGGAATTGTTCCAGGCTTTATTATGTATCTCATTTAAAGGTCTTTAAATCAAAAGGTTATAAAATTGAGACAGTTATTTCTCTTTTGTTGAAAACAAATTCGCCTCAAACACCTTATTTCACTTGGTTTGCAGGTTAGTTTCTCCCAATTTTTGTATCTTTGTTAATTGAAACTGCATATTTCCTACTGCATTTAATCAGCCTAAAATCAGGATCTTATAATTTTAATTTAAATTGGTGCCGATAAAGGAACTTTTATTTCAAAAAAAATGCTTGAATGCGATCAGCTCATTCTTCATTACTATTTTTATCATCTGTGCTTTTTCATTAACCGTTTTCAGTAAAGAATCTGAAAAATTCAAAAGCGCTGCTGCTCCTTTTACTTTGACATTTGTAGTAAGCGATTATAATGGAGTAAACGTTTCCTGTAATGGTGCCTCCGATGGTTCCATTGATATGACTATCATTGGTGGGACTGCACCTTTCAATATTTTGTGGTCTTCCGGAGCAACAACTGAAGATCTGACCGGTATTGCCGGTGGCACATATACTGTGACTGTTATAGATGCCGATTTAGATACAACTATTGATGTTGTTCAGATTGTGGAACCTGACTTAATTTCGGTTTCATTAGCTTCTGTGGATAGTGTATCTTGTTATAGTTTGTCTGATGGTGCTATCAATATTGATGTATTTGGCGGAGTAGGTGGATATCAGTTTTTGTGGTCGAATGGAAGCTTAACTGAAGATGTTTCAGGGCTGATTGCCGGAAATTATTCAGTAACTATAACTGATGACAATGGTTGCCTTGGAGTTTTTGATACACTCGTCAGTCAACCCGATTCCATTGAACTGGGATTAGTAACAGTGGATGCGAATGCAGCACCTGATGGTTTTGCATCTGTTTCTCCAACAGGAGGAACTCCTCCCTATACCTACCAATGGTCAAATGGAGAAACTTCTGATTTGAATTTTAATCTACTTCCTGGATCTTACACCATTACAGTGACTGATGCTAATTTATGTACAGCCACAGATGTTGCAGTTATATTTAATGCTCTTGGTCCATGTGCAATAATTGTCGATTCAATTTTGAGTACCAGTTGTCCCGGACTTTTAGATGGTGCTATTTATATTGATGTGTTTGCGGCAATTTCACCTGTTACTTATTTATGGTCAAACGGTGCTTCTCACACAGGACCTAACAGGACTTCCGGCAGGTACCTGCCACAGTCACAATTACTGATGTTAAGAATTGTACGCAATCCAAACAATTGTTGTTCCTGAAGCAGATTCAGTTACTATTGACTTCTCAATTATTCCTGAAACCTGCAACAACAACAATGGTTCTGTAATTGCATTTGCAGTGGAGGGTCTCCCGGCTATACCTATTTATGGTCTAATGGAATTACTATTTCATCAATTAGTAACCCGGATGCAGGTAACTATACTTTAACAGTTACTGATCAAAATAATTGCGTACTCGTTGATACAGCCATTGTTATTTCTCGAGTACCCCCACAGGTAGTGGTGGACCTGTTACAAATATAGTTTGTAATGGTACCAATACTGGTGCTGCTTATATTTCTGTTACTGATGGCAATGACCCTTTTACTTACTTATGGTCAAATACAGCAACTACTGAAGATGTTATAGGATTAGTTGCTGGCACTTATACGGTCACTGTTATTGATGCAGATTTATGGACAGCTTCAACAAATGTACTGATTTCTCAACTGACTTTTTAAATGATTCAGTACAGATTACAAACACAAAATTGCAATATTAGTACCGGTTCGGTGACCGTGTTTCCTTACTAGGAACTGCACCTTATAATTATCTCTGAGTACTTCACAAACTACGCAAACCATTTCAAACCTTGCTGCTGGTACGTATACAGTTACACTACTGATGCCAACTTATGTACTCGTCAAAGTTCGGTTTTGGTTTCAAATAAATTCCGGTCCTGTTGTCGTTGTTGATTCAATTCGCAGTGTAAAAATGTTTTGGAGTGGATGCCACCGCGGCGTGTTTATTTCAGTTTCAGTGGTGCCGGTCCTTATGGATATTTATGGTCAAATACTGCTACCTCACAAGATATCACCGGTCTCATAATTGGCACTTATACAGTGACTGTTACCGATGCAAATTTTTGTACCGCAACTGTTGATGGAATTGTTACGCAGCCCTTAGCTGCTTTAAATGATTCTGTCAGGGTGACTAATGCTCGATGTGGATTGAACAATGGATCAATTATTAGTTTTCCTTACAATGGAACATCTCCATATACGTACTTATGGAATAATTCTCTTACCACTCAAACTATTTCTAACCTGACCCCGGGTAGTTATACGGTGACAATTACAGATGCTAATTTATGTACCCGTCAGCGGACTGTTTCAGTTGTTAATATCGCGGGTCCTGTGGCCGTGCTCGATTCGGTTCGAAATGTGGTTGCTTTGAGGGGCTACCAGCGGGGTGTTTATTTCTGGTTTCAGGAGGTACCATTCCTCTTACTTATTTATGGTCAAATACTGCAGTTTCACAAGATATTACTAATCTGATAGTTGGTAATTATACGGTAACTGTCACGGATGCAAATTTGTGTACTGCTGTGGTTACAGGAGTTGTGGGTCAGCCTGCAGCTGCCTTAAATGATTCGGTCCGGGTCACTAATTCTCCCTGTGGTTTAAACAACGGCTCTATCATTGTTTTTCCTTATAGTGGAACCGCTCCATATACCTACTTGTGGAGCAATTCACAAACCACTCAAACCATTTCAAACCTGGCTCCCGGTTCTTATACGGTAACAATTACTGATGCGAATTTATGTACCCGTCAGCGAATTGCATCAGTGGTCAATATTTCCGGGCCCATTGCAGCGCTCGATTCAGTGCGAAGTGTACGGTGCTTTGGAGGAGCAACAGGCGGTGTATTTATTTCTGTAACCGGAGGATTGCTTCCTTATACCTATTCCTGGTCTAATAGCGCAACTTCACAGGATATTACAAATGTTGTTGCTAACACTTATACTGTTACCGTTACCGATGCTAATCTTTGTACTTCCACCATAAGTGGAATTGTTACCCAGCCATTAGCAGCATTAAATGATTCAGTTCGGGTTACGAATCCAACATGTGGTTTAAACAATGGTTCTATAATTGTTTTCCCTTATGATGGAACTTCTCCTTATACCTATCTCTGGAGTAATTCGCAAACCACTCAAACAATTTCAACACTGGCACCCGGCTCTTATACGGTAACAATTACCGATGCTAATTTGTGTACCCGTCAACGGACTGCTTCAATTACTAATACACCAGGACCTGTTGCAGCACTTGATTCGGTGAGAAGTGTGCGTTGCTTTGGCGGGGCAACAGGCGGCGTGTTTATTTCTGTAACCGGCGGATTGCTTCCTTATAGCTACTCCTGGTCTAATAGTGCAACTTCTCAGGATATAACAAATGTTGTTGCTAACACTTATACTGTCACCGTTACCGATGCTAACCTTTGTACTTCCACCGTGGGGAATTGCTTGTTACCAATCCATTAGCCGCCTTTAAATGATTCGGTTCGGGTCACTAATTCTCCCTGTGGTTTAAATAACGGCGCTATCATTGTTTTTCCTTTAGTGGAACTGCTCCATATACCTACTTGTAGCACCAAACCACTCAAACCATTTCAAACCTGGCTCCCGGTTCTTATACGGTAACAATTACTGATGCTAAATTTATGTACCCGTCATGAATTGCATCAGTGGTCAATAAGCCATTTCCGGACCCATTGCAGCGTCTGTTCAGTACGAAGTGTACGGTGCTTTGAGGAGCAACAGGCGGTGTATTTATTTCTGTAACCGGAGGATTGCTTCCTTATACCTATTCCTGGTCTAATAGCGCAACTTCACAGGATATTACAAATGTTGTTGCTAACACTTATACTGTCACCGTTACCGATGCTAATCTTTGTACTTCCACCATAAGTGGAATCATTATCTGAGCCATTAGCAGCATTAATGATTCTGTTTGGGTTACGAATCCAACATGTGGTTTAAACAATGGTCTTATTATTGTTTTCCTTATAATGGAACCTCTCCTTATACGTATCTCTGAGTAATTCGCAAAACCACTCAAACAATTTCAACATTGGCTCCCGGCTCTTATACGGTAACTATTACTGATGCCACTTTGTGTACTCCGCCAACGGGACTGCCACAATTACTAATACCACAGGACCTGTTGCTGCACTTGATCGGTGAGAAGTGTGCGTTGCTTTGTCGTGTTAACAGGCGGCGTGTTTATTTGTAAACGGGTGATTACTCTTATAACTAACCTGGTCTAATAGTGCAACTTCACAGGATATTACCAATGTTGTTGCTAACACTTATACTGTCACCGTTACAGATGCTAACCTTTGTACTTCCACCGTAAGTGGAATTGTTACTCGCCTTTAAAGCCTTAAATGATTCGGTTCAGATAATTAATTCAAGTTGTGGTGCTTCAAATGGCAGTGTTACTGTGTTTCCTTATTCAGGAACTTCCCTTATACATATCTTTGAATAATTCAAACAACTCAAATACAATTAGTGTGTTGCCTTCAGGGGTTTATTCTCTAACTATTACTGATGCTAATTTATGCACTAGAATCCGTGTGGCAAATGTGAGTAATCTTGGAGCGCCGGTAATTGCTTTAGACTCTTTAAGAGATGTTAGATGTTTCAACGGTGCCACAGGAGGTATATTTATCAGCGTATCAGGAGGCGTGCAATCCTATTCCTATTTATGGTCGAATGGAGCTTTAACTCAAGACCTGAATAATGTAATTGCTGGGCCTTATACGGTTACTGTTACGGATTTTAATAATTGCCAGGTTATTTTTGACACCATAGTATCGCAACCTTTATTACTGAATGATTCTATTCAAGTCACTAATGCATCTTGTGGTTTATTGAATGGTGCTTTGACCGCTTTTCCATTTGGAGGTACTCTTCCTTATACATATTTATCGGAATAATCCTTCAAACTAAGGCACAAACAGTTTCATCCTTAGCTCCTGGTCTTATAATACGGTAACAATTACTGATGCTAATCTGTGCATTTCGTCAGCGCACTTCGACAACGCCATAAATACAGTGGTATCCACAAATTGCAATTGACAGTGTTATTAATGTCAATGTTTTGGTGGGCTCACCGGGAAAATTTATATTTGCCCGGCGTACTAACTACTAGTTATCATGGTCAAATGGAGCCCACTCAAGATATTATTAATGTCATATTCTCCGGTACATATACTGTAACCAAGTTACTGATGTGGTCTTTGTACTTCAACAACAAGTTCTATTATATCACTCAGCCATTAACAGCTCTCAACGACTCTAGTTCTCAGGTTATAAATGCAAGTTGTGGAATAGCTTAATGGTGCTGCAACTATTTCTGTTTTTGTGGCACCCCACCATTTTCTATTGTTGTGGAACATTGGCCTAGCAACACCAACTATTTCTGAGTCTTGCTGTAGGTTCATATACCGTTACAATAACTGATGCAAATTGTGTACACGACAAAGAGTTGCAACCGTTATAGCTGCCGGCGCTCCTTTTGGTAGTTATTGATTCAGTAAAAATGCAAATGTAATGGTGGCGAATCAATGGGTGGTATATTTATTAGTGTAACCGTAATCTAGTTGTCTGTATACCTATTCTTGGTCTAACAGTGCAATAACCTGTGGATATGTCATTAAGCTGCTGGAACCTATACTGTTATTATAACCGATGCTAACCTTTGTTCGGTTGTTGCAGATACTATTGTGTCGCAACCCGTATTGATAGTTGTTGGAAATTCAATTACGAACACTTCCTGTGGACAGGCGAATGGATCAATTACGGCGAACCCAACAGGAGGGATTATTCTCACACTTATCTATGGAGGTAATGGTTTTACTACTCAACTTACACCAACCTGAGTGCTGGATCTTATAACGTTACAGTTACTTGATTTAAATCTTTGTACTAAAGTTCAAAGTTCAAATATTGGAACTAGTTCAGGACCTCGTGGCTGTAGTGGATTCTGTTAGAAATGTAAGGTGTAATGGTGGTGCCACAGGTGCTGTTTTTATTACTGTTACCAATGGTACTTTACCTTATTCTTCTATTTATGGTCTAACGGAGCACCTCTCAGGATCTTATCAATGTTGTTTTAGGCACTTATACAGTTACAGTAACAGATTTCACGGACTGTACATTTACTACTTCTGCTACCATCACTCAACTTGCAGTATTAAA
>JADKJB010000020.1 GCA_016722525.1 Bacteroidota bacterium | reverse complement strand
ATTGAAATTGAACCTGTTTCCATAATTCTGCACAAATAGTCCATATTCAGCGATTCATAATTTATGTTTAATTTTACCTGAATAAATTGTAACTATATTAATCGTGAGCGACCAGGTAAGACAATTGTCCCCCAAAAACTATGGAACCATTTTGCTGACTTAAAACGAAGTGCCTCGTCCTTCAAAAAAAGAGCAAAAGGTAATTCAGTTCATCAAAACCTTCGGCGAAAGCCTTAAACTGGAAACATATGTTGATGAAGTTGGAAATGTTATAATAAAAACCTGCTTCCAAAGGCATGGAAAATAAGGAAACTATCGTGGTTCAAAGTCATCCCGATATGGTCCATCAGAAAAATTCGGATACCAATTTCGATTTCGACACACAGGGCATCGTTATGTATGTGGATGGTGACTTTGTAAAAGCTAAGGGAACAACGCTTGGCGCGGATAATGGAATCGGTGTTGCCTCCATCATGACCTTACTGGCATCTGATGACATTCCTCACCCTGCTCTTGAAGCACTTTTTACAATTGATGAAGAAACCGGAATGACAGGAGCTCTTGCGTTAAAAGGTGGTTTATTAGATGGAAAAATACTGTTGAATCTGGATACAAAGAAGATAATGAATTAACTATAGGCTGTGCCGAGGGGTGGATGTTACCGCCAATGGAACCTATACAGAGGAAGCTCCGAAGCATAAAACCGCATTTCGTATAGCCATTAAGGGCTTGACTGGCCATTCCGGGAGTTGATATTCACAAGGGAGGGTAATGCCAATAAATTGATGAACAGACTACTGTTTGAATTAACAAATAGTTTTAGTATTCAAATAGCATCAATTGACGGAGGAAGTTTGCGCAATGCTATTCCCCGGGAATCAGTTGCAGATGTAGTTGTTGCTGATGATAAAGTAGAGTCATTTAAAAAGGCTGTCAGCGATTACAATGCCACCGTTAAAAACGAAAATAGTTTTACTGATCCTAATCTTAGTGTAACTGCCGAATCAATCAGCACTCCGGCAAAGGTTTGGAATGCCGATTTTCAGAATAAATTACTCAGGGCTATCTATGCCTGTCCGAATGGTATTTACCGCATGACACCTGCTATTTTGGGATTGGTGCAAACATCGAATAACGTTGCGCGCGTATTGGTAAAGGATGGTTCTTATACTATTCAATGTCTGACCCGCAGCTCTGTAAATTCCGAAAAAACAGATCTGGCACAAGCCATCACCGGAGTGTTTGAACTGGCGGGCGCCACCATCACCTTAGGTGGTGCCTATCCGGGATGGGAGCCAAAGCCCGATGCACCCATTGTTAAATTAATGAGTGACCTTTATAAAGAACGTTACAACGAACCTGCTAACGTTGATGCCATACACGCAGGATTGGAGTGCGGAATTCTCGGTACAAATTACCCCGGAATGCAAATGATTTCATTCGGACCAAACATCTACGGAGCTCACTCCCCCGACGAAAAAGTGCAAATCACCTCCGTACAAAAATACTGGGGATATCTTCTCGAAACGCTGAAGCGGATTCCGACTAAAAACTAGCCCGCGCCGCCTGCGCGTCCCGGACAGGGTTCACCACGAACTCCAAAATTACCTAAGTTTTCATCAGGGAAACCAATCCTAGTTGAAGCCTAAATTCAACCCTGTCGGGCTAGCTCCGCCGCGCTCCGCGCTTCACCACGAACTCCAAAAACTTAGGTTTTCACAGGAAAACCAATCCTAGTTGAAGCCTAAATTCAACCCTGTCGGGCTAGCCCGCCGCGCCGCGCTTCACCACGAACTCCAAAAAACTCAGGTTTTCATCCGGAAACCAAGTATCGTTGAATCTTAATTTCCACCCTGTCGGGCAACCCCTTCCAATCTACCGCGATGTTCAACAACCAAATTTTCCAACGTCCCAAAATCTCGATAACTTCTTTTCTCTTATATAAGTTGGATCCTCGTTAAACATTAGATTATAACTGGAATGTTTCCATTTCTCAGGTGATTTAACAATTCCATGGTTAACCGGATTATTATGAATATAACAAATCAGAGTTTTCCAATAATCTTCCGAGTCCACATGTTTCCTTTGAAAACTTTCTACCAGCAGCGAACCCATTCTATCATACGTTTTGTTAAAAGCCTGTACATAAGAATTGAAGCAGTGAGAAAATTGTTCTGAGAGTAATTTTTCTATGATCCCGGATTTCAGTTTTTGGAGCGCTGCTTCATCATCAAGTATGCTTTTGTCCCTGATCAGGAAACCGGGTGAGGAGAAAATAATTTTGAAAGTTTTTTAGAAATCTTTTCTTCAAAGATTGTGGATAGTTCCTTTTCACTTTTAATTTTCATGGCAAAGTGAAAATGATTTGGTATCAGACAATAAGCATGAATGTCGCAGCATGGCAATATCCATTTTTCTATTTTCTTCATGAAAAAGGGATAATTTCTTTCTTCTTTGAATAGTTTGTCTTTGCCATTTGCATGGTTGAAGATGTGATATAATTTATTAGGTTTAAGTAAATCTCTGGGGCATCCCATAAAAAATGATTTAAAAAGTTTAAATAAAAAGTTGAATACTTTGAAAAAAGTAATAAATTATACTGCAAATATAGTAATTATTTTAAAAACTAAATTTTAACAATTTTGAAGTTTTCTGATTGAGACATACTTTGTATTCTGACAAAGTAAATTCCACTTAAGATTTTTTTCCAAAATTAAATTTCGGTGTACTGATATCTGTATCCATCTCCAACAATCTTCCTGAATTATCGAAAATAAGTATTGAAACCGGATAATTTATATTTTCATTAGTGAATGTAAACTCATCACTCGAAATATTTGATACAATATTAAAACCGGATTGATTTTCTTCGTTTAATGAGCTGGGAACAGCACAAACAATTTCACCCTGAAATACGATTGCACAAATGCAGGTAGTCCTAATGCTGATGATGCGCCCGTAAAATTGGGATCCAAATCAAATCCCATTTCAGTAAAATTGCAACCTGCACTACCAACATCAGGATCATCAATTTTACCCAGGAAAGTACTCCACGATACACTCAAATAAATATTATTATCAGGTGCCATTTGGAGAGCATAATAAAAGATGTGCCGGTTGTATTTGTCGAAATAGTTGTCATGCTTGCGAGAATAGTTGCTTGATTTCCTGGATGAAATATCAAACTGGATTAAGTCGGCATAACCTGAACCTGTATTATACCGGGTAGCATACAGCATCGAACTGTTCTGCGAAATTCCACCCCATAAACATGATCTCCTAATGGGAAGTGTAATTGATTTGAAAAATTCCGGTGGCAGGATCAAAATCCAGAACCTGAACAGTATCCAGATACCCAATTGCCAACGCAAGTTTTGTTCCGCAAGAATTAAATTTCATTTGTCCATATTTGTTCTGTTCAAGAGGATCAATGGTATGTACCATTCCTGCATGACTAATTACCGGTGTGCTTTGAAAACCTGCTGGTGTTACTAAATAAGAATAAAATGCATCTGTTCCCCATTCATGTACAGTCACCCAAATATTGTTGGTGCCCAGTTGTTCAACTGCCGCCATTTTTTCAGTAACATTACCTTGAATAGGAATATTTTTCAAGGTCACATCTCCATTACCCGATTGCAAACTCATATCAACAACAGAATAACAAAACCATTAGTCCCCTGTGGCTTCATCCAAAGTAAATAAGTAGTGAAGATTACCATTTCCGGGATGAGGAACAGCGAGAGCAGAAACTGTGGTGCTCACATTTCCAAACAAACCACTTCCATTGGGCATCACGACTCCATTTTGTCATACACTGTTACACCTTCAGAATAAAAATTTAAATTCCCCAACGAATCACTTGAAGAGGTTGTTCCTTCTGTTGTATTCAAAGATCCTGTATAACTACAGGAGCTCCGGAAATAAAACTTATACCAGCATTAATCCCAAAATACCAACGATCGGTTTGATGTTGCGCGTGTAAGGTAGAAATCACCAAAACAAGCATAATAAACAGTATCTGTTTTTCATGGCAATCGACTTTCAATCGAAATTACGAAATAAAAATTGAAAAACTACTTTTTCAAGTGCCGGAGATTCCGCAGGAGTCTTAATCAAAGAATATTAGAATCGCGATAAAAAGCAAAAGCCCCTATTTACATATCTTTCGAGGGCACAGCCTAAAGCGTGAGACCCTGTAGCGTTCAGCTACAGGGTCTCTCTTTAGGGTTGTCCGACTTGGCCTGTATAATACCCTTATTTCGGGTTTTTGACCACTTTTTCAGCATTTTCGACCACTTTCCCTAAGCTGGTTCTATTTCACCGGCATATTCAACATCAATTTAACCCCGCTCAGCATCTTTTATTCTTCCACAAAAACAGGAACGACTATTTTTGAATTGCAAAAAATTTTAACATTAATGTATTATCAAGTCATTTTTGCAGATAGCTGGTGGAATAGATTAACAAAATTTATTTCTACATTATAAATTCATAAGAACATCTTCAAAGAGTAAAACAAGTTAAAAACTAAATAATGAAAAAATATTTACTAACCTATTATTTTGCAATTTAATATTTTCAATGGGACATTCACAATCGCCCGATTGGTATTTTA
The DNA here is from genome assembly GCA_016722525.1 of Bacteroidota bacterium. GTDB lineage: Bacteria > Bacteroidota > Bacteroidia > AKYH767-A > OLB10 > JADKJB01. The sequence goes on along the minus strand of JADKJB010000020.1, from coordinate 25,338 downwards.
TCCGTCCTGACAACACAGGCATTGGTGGCGACTATATTCAGACTGTTAAAAGTGATTGCAATGGAAATATTTGGACTGGTGGTTACATGCCATTCTGGAGTAATGGATCGGTAGTGCGATTTAATTATGCTGACACCATTTATACCTGTTGGGGCGACTTTGATAACTACCTGCCTGCTGACCGTGTGTATGATATTGCATTTGACAATAACGATGGCGTATGGGTGGCAACAAACGGAGTGGAAACGGAATTGCACATGGGGAATTGCTCATTACGATGGAACTACCTGGACAAATTATACCTCGGCCAATTCACCCCTGCCAGAAGATGATATGCGTGGTATTTGCGTAGATGGAAACAACAATGTTTGGGCAACATTTTTAAATGTTACAAATGGTGCCGGTGGTGCAAAGTTTAACGGTACAAGCTGGACAATTTACACCCCAAACAATTCTAATTTGCAAACCAGCATGGTTGACAAAATTGTGCCGATGCACAAAATAATATCTGGATAGGAACCAACATGGGGCTGATAAAATTTGACGGACTTAACTGGATTTTATTTACTCCGGCAAATTCGGGCTCACGCAAGTTGATGTAAAGGATGTTGAATATGATGCAACTTCAAATAAAATTTATGCCGTCACAAATACTTCAGTTGATATTTATAACGGTACAACATGGAGTCATATTAACAGCAACAACAGCCCAATTTCTCAAAATGGATTATTTGCTGTGGATGCACATGCTGATACTTTAATTAGGAGTACTTGCAAGTAATTCCGGAATCTACATTTTTGATGGAACATCATGGACCACGCATACTGCACCGAATCATGTGTATGATGTTCGCATTGATAACAATGGAAACTACTGGTCTTGTGGAATTGGTTTCCTTGAAAAATATGATGGCACTACATGGAAAACTTATACACGCTACAACACCGGACTGGTTGACTACATCAACAATCAAATTTTTGTTGATTCCAAGAATCGTAAGTGGTTTGCTAACGACGAAGGAGGCATTCAGGTTTTTGATTGTCCGCATTGGGAAGATTATGGAAAGTTTAATCAGGGACTTTTTCCCTCATTGCAAAACAACACTCCAATTGGTTCATCAGTAACTGAAGATAGTTATGGTGATATTTGGATGACTTATTATGGAGGTTATGGTTATGCCATTCAAATTCCAAATGGCGATTATAAAAATTATGCATCCTGGGTTTTGTGGGACAATACAAATGCGGGAGCAAATTTTCAAACACCTGAAGAAGTGGAGGCGGATGATAGCGGACATGTATTTATGCGTTTATACAACAGCACCGTTCAAATGTATAATCACACCACAAACACTTTTACAAATTTGAATTCATCCAACAGCGGTTTGCCACCAATTGGATTGCTTTGTATGGAACCGCGGGCAGGCGGCAAAATGTATTTCGGGGTTTTATGTTCATTTATATTTTAGATAATGGTGTTTGGACATCAATTGATTTTGCAGCTCTTGGTTTACCAATCATGTATGTTTATGATATTGCTTTTGACCACAACAATTACTTCCGGCATTGCAGCCGACCATGTAACATCAATCGCATTTGGAAATGCAGATACAGTTTTTATTGGAGCGCATAACACACAAACGTTTCCATATTACGGAGGCATTTCCGTTTATGATGGAACATCGTGGGCATCTTTCCTCGAAGGTTCAACTCATTGGGCAAGAAGTAAAAACTATTTCAGGAAAAAATCTTCAAAAAGGTAAGAACAGAATGGAAATTGATTTAGCAGATTTAAATAGTGGAGTATATTTCTGTAAAATTAATTCAAATGAAAATCTTCGTGCAGTTAAACTGATAAAACAATAGCACATTAAAAATCTTTTTTCGAAACATCTTTATCTAAATTCAGATTACCCTCAGTCCAATTTTTAATTTTATATCAATTTTGAAATGGATTAACCTGGCGCTTATTCTTTATTGATAATAGCAATGTGCAACAGAAACTCCTCCCCATACCTCAAATCCCCCATAAAGCGTGAAACCCTTTCGTGTTAACGAAAGGGTTTCTCTGCTATGGTTGTCCGACAAGGGCTGCATAATGCCCTGTTTAACATGTTTTTAGGCTATTTTTCAGCGATTTTGGCTACATTTCGGCTAATTTTTTGGATCAGCCTGAATAAATGATTTGTTGAGAGCTGTGAATGATTTTTAACCTTGAACTGACAGATCTAGTCATAACTATTACTTTTGAAATAAGGTGAATTTGTACCAATTAGTCCCATGATGTCTTCTTTCCCCATCTCTAAAATACATCGAATGAACATTGCATTAAAATCAACATCCTTATTATCTTCAAAAGATCTCTGAACAAGACAAATCCAATATACTGTGAGCCCCCTCCTTTCATAAATAAAGGAAATGCACATTTACAGGAAATAATTGTGTAGTCATACTTTTATACAAATGGGAAGCCGGGGCATAAGCATCAAAATTGGTTCATAAATATTAACATCTTTATCACCTATATTTTCAATGACAATTCTAATTGTTTTTTCTACAGGAGAATTTTCATCATATTGAAATTCACCAACTCCCATTGAAATGTGGAATTTTGGAATATTTGCTTTGCGGTGTTTATAAAATTCTAAAATCAAAACTCGGTAGAAACAACCGCTGCATAGCTTGCAACAATAACTGCAATTATATCAATATTCATGATTTAATAAATTTCATTCCAAATAAAATCCCAAAAAGTTCTCACATTTTCTTCTCCTCTCTTTCTAATTGGAGGTAAAGCTATTTTCTATGATTCAACTAAATCTCTCGCAACTTCTTTAGTGCCATATAAATATATCTTTAAGGTATTTGATTATAATGTAGGATTGGTAATCATTGCTTGTGCTGATTTGTCTAATTTTATTTTGCTCCTCTGAAATTTTCAATTTTCACCTCATCTTTGAACTTGTCTGGACGATATAATTGCCTGATTTACATAGATTCAGACTACTTTCAGACTACTTTTTCGAAGGGTGGTCTGATTTTGGCGAGGTTGCACGGATTCTCAGGATGCCCTAATATTGGAAACGGCGAATGGCCATTTATACACTTTATGATCTGGATTTGAGGAAAATAACCCCAAAACCGTAAATTTATCATGGGATAAAGTAATCAAATAAATCACTGAAAAATATTATTTCAATTAATTGTTTTTTGAATATTTTCCATTAAGTTTACAAATATAAAAGCTTTATGCCAGTTGGTTTGTATTTCATACATTAAAAACAAAAAATCGTCTTGAAAAAAATATTTTTGATTTTGGGTTTGATTGGATGTAACCTTTTAGTCATGCGCAGTGTGATTTACTTATGACAATTACTCAGCCCATCATGTAGTGGCCCTTTGTTTGCAGAAGTAGAATTTGAAGTAATTAACAGTACCTCACAAGTTATTATTACTTTTGATAATGTTACGGTAACTTATTTAGGTGTTCCCCTGAGTCTATTTGTTTTTCAGGGTACTTACATAGTAACTGCTTCAGGATAGTGGTTGCATTGATGTAGATACTTTAATTGTAGATGCATTTATTGATGCCGAAGTACAAATTTTTGGTGCTGCCTGCAGCACCTGTGCTAATGGAGTGGCAATAGTGAATCCAATAAGTGGTGATGCGCCGTTTGTTTACTCATGGAATCCCAATATAGTTGATTCAACTAATTCCGCATTTAACCTTGACACCTGGTGATTATATTGCACTGTTACTGATTCTAATGGTTGCCTTGGAGGTTTTGTGGCTGATGTTGGGTTTTAACAATTCAGGCTGTAATTTAAGCGGGAAGGTTTTCTTTGATCGTAATAATAATGGTTTAAATGATTTTAATGATTATACCCTGTCTAATCAAAGAATTTCATTAATTACTGCTTTTGATACCGTTTTTTACTTTTACTAATGATTCCGGATTTTATACCTTTTTCACGGATTCAGGATCCTACATTTTACAATTCGATATGGGCGATGGTTTTATTTTAACTTCTGCTTTTATTCGGAAAATAAAATTGGAATTACCCAGTCAGTGTCTTATTCTTCTTCAACCTTATTACCTACTATAATTGCACCGGATAGTATAATTTGGGATAATGTAGAATTTCTTATTAACAAGGAAATAGAAATAGAATGTGAAGTTTTATTACCTAATTCACAAGGGGTATTATTGAATTACGAAGCATTTATACAGTTATACGACTCTTTAGGAAATATGGTATTTCAAGACTCCACTTAATATTTATTGCCTGATTCTAACATTAATGAACCTAAGAGTCATGGATCTTTCAGTTTTAGGATAAAGACATTTGATTCAATAAGTATTCCGAATATTATAGAAAATATTGCCTATATATATTTTGATGCAAAATCCTCCAATTCAAACTAATACTGCTATCACTCTAATTCATGATGCAACTTTTGTAATTGAAAATAATGAGCAATTTATACAAAATTATATTTATCCAAACCCTACAGCAGATAATTTATACATTTATGCTGAAAAGGAGATCATGTCTGTTGACATTTTTACTGCTGAAGGCAGATTAATTAAAACATTTAGTAATATAAACGACCAGATGGTTTGCATTGATTTGGAGAATTTTGATAAAGGCAACTATTTAGCAAAAATAAATTTTAAGGATAAAATTCTTTTAAAAAAATAATCAAATTTTAATTTACTTTAATATGAAAAACACAACTGGAACCTACTACATGTTGTTTGCGTACGTCTTCAAACCAAAGTGAACTTTCATAGTTAAAATATTTTGGACACTTTCATAACCTTAAAGGTATTTAATTTTTTAGTTGTTTAGCACTTGAATTGATTTAAGTCCATACTGTACTGGCCTTAAAATAGTTTGATTTTCTTTCTTTTAGTGTTTTATCTTGATTTTCTCCTCCTTTCCAGTATTCGTGCGGCTTTTCCATAATACTTATCCGCCGGGGTTACATTGTTTAATGATTCATGGTAGCGCTCGTAATTGTAATAATGCACGAAGCGTTTTAAAGCAGCTTCCAGCTCCATGGGACTGTAATACACATCCAGTTTCACCACATTTTTCATGCTGCGATGATAGCGTTCAATTTTGCCTTGTGTTTGCGGATGATTAACCCTTCCCCGAACATGTTTGATTTGTTGCGTCTCTAAATACGATTTAAAGTCCCCGGCAATGTAGCACGATCCGTTATCGCTGAGCAACTTCGGTCGTTCATTTTCCTGAAGATTGGATTTGAGCATCGCCTGATTGACGGTATCCTGCACATCCTGTGACTTCATATTTTTACACAATTGCCAGTGAATGATGAACCGGGAGTAATCGTCCAGTATGGTACTCAGATAATACCATCCCCAGCCAGGGATTTTAAAATAAGTAAAGTCCGTTTGCCACATTTCATTCACCCGCACGGTTTGGTCTTTAAACACGTCACTGGCCTGCATCAACATGAAAGCCGGGGTGGTAATTAATCCTTTTGATTTGAGTATCCGGTACACGGAGCTTTCCGATACAAAACGTTTAAACGTATCGGTATACAAACAGGCCACTTCTCTGGGAGAACGATCCGTATACTCCAAAGCCAGTTCTACGATCTGTTGCTTTTCCGGTTCAGGGATTTGATTCCAGAATTGTCTGCGTTTGCAAGGCTTGTCTGCCAGACCATCATAACCCTGCGATAAATAAGCATGATACCACTGATAGAAGGTGCTTTTATGCACGCCCAGTTCCTTCAACGTATCGTTTACGCCCCTATCCGATTTTTCAACCAGTTGGATGATTTCAAACTTTTCGCTTTGATTTAACCGCATGTATTTTTCCATTTTAGGACTTATTCCAAGCCGATTAAACTTTTTTTAAGCAAGTCGTTGTGCAGGTACAGGTCTGCAAGAGCCTTTTTCAGGTTATCATTCTCCTTTTTTAGTTCTTGAACCTCACTGGCATTGGCATTTCTTTCGGTATCGCCACTCAATCGTTTTTTACCGGCCTCCAGGAAGTCTTTGCTCCATTTGTAATAGACCTATCATTAATGCCATACTTGCGGCAAATGTTCGCTATACTATCTTCCCCACGCATTCCTTCTAGTACAATGCGGATCTTTTCCTCCGAACTGTACGTTTTATAGGTCTTGCGCCTGATGTCTTTGACTAAATTCTTTGGTTTGGGGCCTCTTTTTCGTGGGCCATTGTCGTTGGTATCCATTTTCTTCTTAATTTTATTTAAAGTTAAGAAAATGTCCAAATACTATATGCCTAATTCAGTACACATTGGTTTGACGTTAAACATGAGAGAGTATGTGGAGTTGGTTCGGCCCAGGTATATTGTGCCGCATGCGGAGCCTGTTGATTTTTATAAAAATATAAGGCCGGAGACGGAGGAGGAGATCTCTAATGTGGAGAGTGTGTTTATCTACCATGACGGAGTTGATGAAGACTCCGACTTTAGTTGGCGGTGCGGTGATGCCGGATGCTTGTCCTACCGGAGAGGGACAAATTCCGGTTGGAGGGTGGTAACAATTCAGAAAGAGACTAATTTAATTGACGATTCCGGCATTTTGAGTATATTGTGAAGACTTAATTAATTTTATAATTATGCGAAAATTATTGTTAAGTATATTGATATTGATTAGCTTCAACTCATTTGCTGACTTTTGGACTCAAAAAGCTTCATTTCCAGGCGCATTTAGAGAATTATTGACTTCATTTGACATACAGAATAAGGGATATGTCGGACTTGGAAAAGATGATTCACAAGTTTACCTTGATGATTTTTGGGAATATGATCCAACTTCAAATGTTTGGAATCAAAAGGCCAGCTTCCCTGGCACAATTACCCATGGACCAATTGGATTTGCAATTAATAATAAAGGATATATTGTAACAGGGGGAATTCCTTACACTAATGAGTTTTGGGAGTATAATCCTGTAACTAATAGTTGGAACCAACTGGCAAATTTCCCGGGAGCTGTTAGAGCTGATGGAACTTCGTTTGTAATTGATGACAACGGATATGTTGGTGGTGGTTCAAATCCAAATGGAGTTGCCATTAGTAGCTTTTGGAAATACAATCAAACTTCTAATAATTGGAGTCAAATTGCTAACATGCCTGGGCAACCCCGAAGTGTTGCTGTAGCTTTTTCAATCAATGGAAAAGGATATGTTACCAACGGATACGGAACAATGTACCTGAATGATATTTGGGAGTACAATCCGATTACAAACAACTGGTCTCAAAAAGCACCTTTACCTGCTGTTGGTCGTCAGGATGCTGTTGGATTTTCAATATGTGGAAAAGGGTATGTAGGCAGTGGAGGGCATCCGTATTTAAATGATTTTGGGAATTTGACCCATTGATTAATCAATGGACACAAAAGATGAATATACCTGGACCAAGTCGTGATGATTGTGCCTATTTTACCGCTTACAATAAAGGTTATGTTGGACTTGGAAATGACGGTGGTTCATCTCCAAAATCACTTTGGGAATACACGCCAGATAGTGCATGTGTTACTGGAATTGCCGAAGTTGAAAATTATAAACTTGAAATTTTAATTGCACCAAATCCAGCAACTGAATTTATATTAGTTAGTTTTTTATCCGATACTTCTAAAGATGTTGAATTAACGATTGAAGATTCTAATGCAAGAATTATTTATTCCAAAAGACTGAATCTATCAATTGAAACATCAGTTAAGATTTCATTATCAGATTTCAGCAATGGAATTTACATTTTAAAAGCAAAGCAAGCAAAATAAAATATCTTTTTCTAAATTTGTTAAACAATAAATTCCTTTATTTTAAACTTGATATCATAAGAGTTTAGAAAATATTTTCATATTGTTAATTAGTTCAAATCGATGAAAATCTCATAAGCAACTGGTTTTTATAAGTAAACCGCTACGCTGGAGACCGGCATGGACCGCCTCTCACTTTTACCTGCCGAAAGTGTATAGATCCTGCATCATGGCCGGAGACTGGACAACTGATGCTCCATGGATGATTAAGAATTTGGCAGGCAAAGGCTCAAAAAGCACCCATTTCGTTGAAGTTTGGTAATCTCCTATATTTCATATATCTTTGAAAACAGTGCTGTTGAGTTCCAAAAACTGCTTAAAACTTCTAACTGCCTATGAAATTATTTTTACTAGCTGTCTTTTTAATGCTTTTCACAACGACTGTCGAGGGCCAGGGTTGGAGATATCAATACGGTGGAAGTGGTGGAGAAAATTTATCCGAAATTGTCCGGCTATCGGATGGAGGATTTTTAGCAGTTGGATCTACTTCAAGTTTTGGCATTAACACTGATGTGTATCTGGTACGAACCGACTCTCTGGGACAACTTTTGTGGCAACGAAATATTGGCACAGTAGCCGGTGAAAGCGCAGCTGATGCTGTTGAAGGCCCAGCCGGGGAAATTTATGTAACTGGTTCTGTAAATACTAACGGTGGTGACGTTTACCTGATAAAGCTTTCTCCCGGTGGAACTATCCTCTGGACAAAAACTTTTGGAGGAAGTCTTTCCGATAACTCCGTTTCAATAGTTGCATCAGGAAACAATATTGTAATTGCCGGATCCACCACCAGCAATGGGATTCAGAATACTCCGGATATATTTCTCATGAAAGCTGATTCCGCAGGTAACCAGCTCTGGTATCAAACATATGGAAGTCTTGTGACTGAAAAAGCATTAGACATGACCAAAGTTCATGATGGTGGATTCCTGATATGCGGGCAATACCAGACCGCATCGGTATATGCAGGTTATGCCGTCCGCACGGATGCTGATGGTGATAGCATTTGGAAGAAAATTTATTTGATTGGTGGAGCTTCATATGTAGGATATAATTCATGTGCAGAGCTGAAAGGTGATTCTGTATTCGCGATGACAGCGCGCGGAGGTTCGTCATACGGAACTTATTATGCAACTCGCATAGGCCTCGACGGTAACGTCATCAATCATTTTACTCAGTCGGGTTATTTAAGATACAATACTGATGTGTACGCCACATCGGATGGCGGATTCGTTGCAAATGGTTATCCGTTCACAAAATTTTCTCCTCTCGCGGCAGTAGAATGGGAAACCGGGGCGCTCGATGGTAGTTCGGTAATTCAGAATCCTGATGAGAGCTATTGTACCGGTGGGATTGACATTTCCATTCACCCTCCACCTACCATTTATGCCGATTATGATATTAAAATTGAACGTACAAATGCTAACGGCACTCCGCTGCTTCCAGGTCTGGTGCCAATTACTTTAAACGGGCCAAGTCCGTTTTGTGAAGGAGATACAATGATTTTATCTGTACCTCCGGGATTCGATAATTATTTGTGGTACCGGTATGAGAGCTTCCAGTATAATTATGGAATTCAGAATTCAAATAATGATACTCTTGTTATCGATACAATCGGCTCTTATTTCTGCATGATGCAGTTGGGTGATCAGTATTTTACATCTTCGCTAGGTTCCGTTCTACACAAAATTCCTCCCTTTACGCAATTGAATTATTCGGGCCCGGTATCGGTTTGCCTTGCCGATACATCTATAATATTTAATGTCAACCAGCTGAATTCTACTGCCTACCAGTGGTATCTTAACGGCAACCCGATCTCTGGAGCTACCTATACTGGATATAGCCCTCAGGTTACAGGTGATTATTATGTTACCGCTACCAATACATGCGGAAGTGCAATTTCTGACACTATAAATTTCAACGCTAATGGCATTCCTGCATTGAGTATAAATCCTGACACCTCTTACATTGAATATATTTTTCCGCCTGGTGAAGATTGTGGAACAACTACACTAACACTTCCTTATTCAAATAAATATACCTATACGTGGTACCACAATGGTAATGCAATCACAGGAACTCAATCTACTAATCTGGTTTCAGCTACCGGAAGCTATTATGCGGTAGTATCAAACAGTTGCCAGTCTACAACTACCGGTTCGGTATATGTGTTGGGCGATACTGTAACCTGTCCTGTTTCTGTTAATGGTCCTCTGGCGGGATGTGGGGGAGAATCTACAACGTTGTCAGTTCCATACTGCAATGGTTGTTCCTATAAGTGGTTCAGGAATAATGTACAGGTATCGGGGTTTCCAACTCTTATACTCTAAATTCACCCGGCAGTTATTTTTGTGAAATAACAAGGCTTTGTTCAGGCAATGTCGTTGTTTCCACCACAGACAGTGTGATTTATTTATATGACAAACACACCAGGAAAACAGTCGATTTTGTGGGGCTGTTTCCTACTTTTTGCGGCAATTCACTGGAGTTAAGTGTTTATCCATCATCAGGAGCAACATACCAATGGTTCCGCGACAGTATCCTGATTCCAGGAGCTGACAGCAATGTACATTTCGCAACAGCAACCGGGTTCTATTATGTCGAAGAGTATTTTCCGGCATGTGATCCAGTTCGAAGTTATACCCGGTTTATCAGGGATGGGCTTCCGCAAGGAATAATCACCTCAGAAGATACTGTTTTTTGTAATGGCATTGGAAATATTGAACTAAAACTTATTACAAATGATCCGACATCCAATAATTATGGAACCGCCCAATGGTCTTTAAATGGAGTAGCAATTCCGGGTGCATCATATAATTCATATTATGCATCTCTGCCGGGAGTATATGATTGTGTAGTAGCAAACATCTGCGGAAGCATTACAACAAATTCTATTACACTGGTAGATGGTGTAAACAATATGCAGATAAACGGCGATGGGAATAATATCTGCGCCGGGGATACCTTTCATCTCAGCGTTACATCCGGACCCGGGTATACTTATCAATGGTACAGCAGCAACATTATCAATGGTGCAACAGATTCAGTTTATTCAGGCACTGCTCCAGGCTATTATTATGCGAATATTAATGATGGAACATGCAATTATTATACAACCGCATATAACGTCGTTATGCAATCGCCGCCACAAACATCATTACTGCCTGTAACTCCTCCCCATCTTTGCGATAATGATTCAATAGAGATTGTAGCTAGTATCCGTTATGATTTCCTATATGAATGGTACCACGATAACCTGCTGATACCCGGTGAAAATAATAACTTCATATATGCCAGCCAGCCTGGTGAATATACTTCTGTGTACACCGACAGTGTAGGTTGCAAGTATACATCTGCTGCGGTAAATGTATCAGATAATGAGTTCGGGAACTTTGCAATTTATACCAATACAGGCAACAATGTGGCCTGCAATGGTGATTCTCTCGAAATGTTCGCAGGGTATGCAGGAGTGAGTTATCAATGGTATCTGAATATGAATCCAATTTCAGGTGCCAATTCATTTTCCTTTCAAACTGATTCCTCGGGACTTTATTCGGTAGTTGTCACTTCTGCATCTGGTTGCACGGGTATTCATTCAATGCCGGTGGTTGCAACCCAGCCATATCAAATTACTCCGGCTGTAATTCCTTCCTCCTGTGGTTATTCCTCGGGTTCAATTTCCGTTGCAGGCTATGGAAATTATTATCTCTGGTCGACGGGAGAAACAACTCCCACTATTTCAAACCTTGCTCCGGGTAATTATACAGTTACTATTACGGATATCTTTACTACTGCCCATCGACCTTCACTATAACGGTTCCCGATACCAGTCAACAGCTTCCCGTGATAACAGGTGATACTACAATCTGTGCAGGCGATTCAACGGTGCTGACTGTAAGCAATGGTTCATATTTCGCATATTCCTGGTCTGATGGTTCCACAACGTCGTCTATTAGTGTACAAACAAGCGGACAATACTGGGTAGATGTATCGGATTCATCCGGGACTTGCACCGGAAGCGATACAATAAATGTTACGGTAACCCCGCTGCCGGTAATGACGTTGACTGCAAACGGATCTTTGGGAATCTGCGAGGGCGATAGTGTTGAACTTGTTGCTCCCCCAGGTCTTTCAAATTATATATGGTTGAGGAATAACATTTATACCGGATATACACAACAAACCTACCGTGCATTCAATGCTGCCAACTACAGGTGCGTGGGCATAAATTCAGCGGGTTGCAGGGATACCTCACCGGCAATGAGGGTTCGCATAGTTTGTATTCCTGTGGGACCCAATCACAGCAAACTTGAAAGTACCGTGCCGCAAAATGATTTTTTTGTTGAGGCATACCCAAATCCTTCGAGTGGTGATTTTGGCATCCGCGTAAGCTGTAACAGTGATTCAGAAATAAGTTATAATTTATTTAATATAACTGGCAGGAAAATTTTGTCAGGAATTTCAACATCAGATCATTTTGAAATTGATGGCGCATTATTAGTTGCAGGAGTTTATAATGTAGAAATCGTTTGCGGAACGAATAGGAAGTATTTGAGACTTGTAAAAATGCAATGAGTTTTAGGAATTAATAAATAGTACAAAATGTTTATCATGAAAATCAAAACAGTTGCCGGCATAAATATAAAAATATTTTTAGGATTGCTTTTTTTACTTATCAATGTCAATTCATATTCACAGTTGGCAATTGAATGGCAAAATTGTTTGGGCACAACCGATCATGAGGAAATCAGTACGATTGATGAATGCGCCGACGGGGGCTTTATCGGTGCGGGTAAAAGTGAATTTAATTTTTACATTGTAAAAACGGACAGCAGCGGAAACCAGGAGTGGATGCGCACTTATGGAGGCACGGCAACTGATAACGCTCATGCTGTACTGGCTCTTAATGAAGGCGGATTTCTTATTGGTGGAGAAACTCAATCTGATGATGGTGATGTGACAGGATTCCATGGGCAGACCGACGGCTGGCTCATAAAATTGGATGGCCTGGGAAATATTATCTGGAAAAAATGCCTGGGGGGAACGTCTAACGACTATATATGGTCTATGCTTCAGCTCCCGGGCGGAAATTACCTGGTTGCAGCGACAACAAGTTCCTACAATGGGGATCTTACCGGTCTCCCGGTTGGGAACCAGTCGTTATGGCTAATTGAAATCGATACTTCAGGAACCATTGTGAATAATACACTTCACAATGGAGCTGGTACCTTATCATACAGTTTAAAGCACACTAACGATGGTGGATATGTGCTGACTGGCAATTCAGGTGCTCCGGGTGGAATGGTTATTACAAATTATGGAAGCAGCGATCTTGCCGTGGTAAAACTCGATAGCTCACTTACGCTACAGTGGTGCAAAAATTATGGTGGTTCGGCTTATGATAAAGGTGTTTCTGTAATTAATACCTCCGACAACAATTACCTTGTGGTGGGCAAGACTTCTTCTAATGACGTTTATGTAAACGGAAATCATGGCTGGGCTGATTTTTGGGTAGTGAAGCTCGACAGCTCCGGTGATTTTGTCTGGCAAAAATGTCTTGGGGGCAACGCCAATGAAAATGAATTATTCGGTGTATATGAAACCGCTGAAGGAAATTATCTTATTGCAGGACTTGCTGGTTCAACCAATGGAGATATTACGCATCCTTACGATGGAGTTGATTTCTGGATAGCCTCGCTCGACACGGCAGGATCAGTATTGTGGGATAAGTCTTTAGGCGGAGGAAAGAGTGAATCAGCGGGCGCGTTTATGCTTTCCAGCGATGGCGGATATATCCTTGCCGGAGGAACCACTTCCAACGATTTTGATGTGAGCGGTCATACGCCAACGTATAACATAGATACCTGGATCGCTAAAGTAGAGGACCACCCTAACATGATTAAAGGAAAAGCTTATATTGATGCAAACTCCAATCAGGTTTATGATGCCGGTGAAATGCCGCTTGTGCTGCATCCTGTTAGGGAACAAAATTCAGCAAGATCAACACTTACTACCAGCACCGGTGATTATATCCTCAATCTTGCAAATCCCGGTAGCTATATTGTTACCAGCGATTCTGTCGAATACAGTTCAGTAAGTCCTGTTTCCTATTCAGTCACATTCATCGGTTCCGGCGAAACCGATTCATTGAATGATTTTGCTTACCAGCCTTCTCAGTCGTTATTCGACCTCAGTATCAACGTAACCGTTAATGGTGTTATCCGGCCCGGCTTCACAACTGTTTTTCACATCGAATATCAGAACCTTGGAACTATTACAATGGATGGCCAGGTTAAACTGATTAAACCTGCTTTCATGAACTATTCCGGTGCTTCAGAAGTTCCCGTGGTTATACTTCCTGATACATTGATATGGGACTATACAGGACTTATGCAATGGGAATCGCGTTCAATTGATGTAGAATTGCAGACTGCAGTAGGAACCTTGGGAATTCAGGCAATGTTTATTGCCGAGATTCAACCCATACCCGGAGACGTTAGGTGGTTTAACAACCGTGACACCATCATCGATGAGGTTGTAGGATCATTCGATCCTAATGATATTACTGTGGATATTCCCGTACTGGAACCTTCACAGACTGCAAATCCTCCCTATCTTGAATATTTGATACGCTTTCAGAATACAGGAACATATCTTGCAACATTTATTGAAATTGCAAACCCTGTCAGCTCCTGGCTCGATATGAATACTTTTGAACTCATTGCTCTCAGTCATCCCGGTACCGTAAATTACCTGCAGCATTCCCGCAACCTTGATTTTTATTTTGATAACATCAATTTGCCAGACAGCGTAAGCGATGAACCGGGCAGTCACGGATTTATCCGTTACAGGGTGAAGCCTTACACTGGGCTCGCCATTGGCGATACGATCACTAATTATGCAAATATTTATTTTGATTACAACCCTCCAGTGATCACCAATTTTGCTACTACTATAGTTAATAACCCGGTGGGCGTATATGAAAATGCGGAGGCTGCAAAACTTGTCATTTATCCTAATCCTGCTGTTTCAAAAGTATACCTCCGATCTCATCTGCCTATTGTCACTGACGTAACTTTGAATGTTTACAATATGTTTGGAGAACGGGTGCATCATTATACCGGGAGAGCATCAAATAGGCTTTCGGTGGAATTGCTTATTGATGATTACCCTGCAGGTGTTTACCTGATTGAGCTGATAACCGGTTCAGGATATTCAACTGCGAGGATGGTAAAAGTGAACTAAGTTTATTGGAGAAATTAACAAAATAATTGACTGGTCTCCTGTTTTTACGATTTTTTTATTGCTGTCTGGTCAATCCTAGAAAAACAAAGCTTTACGAACTATTCAAAACGTCATATTTTTAATTGGAGGATAAGAAATAAACGATAGTTTTGAAGGACCTTAATGAGAATTTAACTAAACAAAGTAATTATGACTACCAAAATTAGTATAAGAAAAAGCTTAGGGAGCATTGCGTTACTATTTTTAGGAATTGTATTCAATTCCCACGTAACTGCACAAGGTGTTTTTATGAAAAGTCTTTCTTTCAACGATTCAAGTGGAATTTTTAACAGTGTGGATAAATTTTTTGAAACATCAGATAATCATTACCTTATATTTGAACATCGCCAGACCTCACAGCAAATGTTGGGACAAATAATCATTACAGACAGTTTATTTTATCCAATTAAGTCATTAAAACTTAAGAAACAAATTTCCGCAATACCAGGAGCAGATCTGTTCACAGATATTATTCAACTACCTGATAGCGGCTTTGCTATATCAGTTAAAGTCGCAAGTTCTTCTAACAGTGGTATTGGAATCATCCGCCTTGATAAAAACTTACAAATCGTTTCACAAAAGCAAATTTTTGAGGCAATTGTCGGACTCTATCCTCACAAACTTGGCTTGATGAATGACTCGGTTTTGATAATTGGATGTACTTATCTAGGGGGCTTACCTCAAGGGAGGAGTGGTTACTTGCGAACTGATTTTAATGGAAATTTGTTATCTTATAGCTTTAGGAGGATAGGTGTTCATAATCCTGATTTGGTCACTCCAACAATTACTTCTGATAATTTTATCCTTACAACCTTTATCAATCCCATTCAATTCGGTTCGGTGTATAAGTCTCAAATTGGAATGATTAAGTACAATGTAAATGGAGCAGTTCAATGGTCAAAATTATTTGTTGATTCTACTGCCGCTTACGAAAGTGTAGAAGTAAAAGAACTGCC
Organism: Bacteroidota bacterium; assembly: GCA_016722525.1. GTDB lineage: Bacteria > Bacteroidota > Bacteroidia > AKYH767-A > OLB10 > JADKJB01. Next base: position 9,273 of record JADKJB010000020.1, on the reverse strand, counting down.
AAATGGAAATTTTTTAATTTGTGGCGGTCGTCCTCTTTACAATGGTTCTCCAAATTATAATGGATTTATTCTTGCTGTCTCACCAACCGGACAAATGTTATGGTCCAAATATTTAAATCAGGCTAATTTTAGCTATAACAACATTGATATATTAAATAATGATACCATAGTTTTAACAGGAACTGAATTCATAGGACAGTATCAAGTCATAACACTAATTAATTCCAATGGAACTGTTTATGGTTCCTATCAGTTTCAACCAGCGCCAATAAGCAGCCTTTCAAGTTCCATGGTTACAAGCGATGCAAAATTGATTACAAAAACAAGTGGAATAAATGGTTCTATTAAGACGTACTTTCTTTATCATTCTGACATCTCGTCAATGTCTATTTGCAATGGGACACCCCTTCCATTAACAGAAAATATAATGTCATTTGCTGATTCATCAGGTGTTTCCGGAGCGATATATTCCTTTTCAGTTACCAATGCTAATTTCGGTTTCATCACTGATACAATACCTCCTGTCCTAAATAATGAATGTACAACTTTAAGTGTTGAAGAGAATCCACTAAATGCTAACATTTCACTTTTTCCAAATCCTTCAAATGGTTTATTGAATATCAAATTAATTGCTGATTCAAAAAAAGCTGCTGAATTTATCATCATTGAAAATACAGGCCGGGAGGTAATGGCCGGAAATTTAATTCCTGGTGCAAATTCTTTGAATATTTCAAAATTAAACAAAGGTGTATACACAATGAAAATAATTTCGAATACTGAAATTATGACTAAACGTTTCATAAAAATGTAGTCCATCCCGGAATTGTGGAAACCAGAAGTGATTACCTGGTGAAATTTGTTTTTCCAAAGAGGCGAAAGAGTGTTGGTGCCGGCAATAAAGAGAAATCTGCTGTATAGCTTATAATTTTGACTCATATTTCCCTTTTAAACTGCCACTTTATTGAAATAAAATATCACAATTAATGTAAAATTAAAAGTAGAAATTAGTATTTTGAGAGTTTGACGTTAGGGTTCAAGCTAAAAGACAACATGATGATAAAAAAAATGGTTACAAGACATATTTGACAAAAAGAGGCCATTGAAATTCAAGAATGGAGAACTGAATTTTCTATTCTCAAATTTCTTTCTTCGAACTTGGACGAAAAAGGCAATTTATCTGAAAAAACACACGACTTACCAGACGAAAAAAAAGATGATGACAAGATAAGATTTGCACCAGGACTGATGGATGCAATGTTTGGTGCAGACGATTCAGATGATTCAAATAAGCGAATTGGTGAATTATTGAAACACCTTAAAAGGGTAGCATCAAAAGGCGACAAAATAAGTGAACAAGAATTTTACCGATTAATCACAGTAAACGAAGGTGTAATTGGAATTATTGATGACTTTTTACAATCAGTCGTTAACGATTCAATTCCAATTGAACCTTACCTTTTTAATTATGCAAAAGATTTAGTTACAAAGACAGACAAAAGAAATGCAGTGAAATTTGGCATTGCAATCTTAGGTTTGTGCCAAAATAAATCAGTGCTCAAAGAAATAAAGATTTTAGGTTTACACGATGAGTTTACCGTTTATGCTACAATTGCCATTTCCAATTTATCGGAAAATCCAGAAAATGACCTTTGGGAATTAGCGAAGAAAGTTGATGGTTGGGGTAAAATTCAATTAGTTGACAGATTATCACGACTTGAATTGAGCGAACCAATCAAAGATTGGCTGATTTATGATGGTTATAAAAACAGCATTATGTATGAATACTTGGCATACACTTGTGCTATTAATGGAGGACTTCATAAGAAATTAGAAGCCGATGAAATAAACCACAAACTTTTCATGTCGGCTTCTGACATAATTGAAGCACTTATTGCTGTTGGTGGACCAGCGGAAGACATAACTACTTACCCTTTTGCTTCACAAGTCATTGAAGATTTCATAAAGCACGCCAAAATTCAAGCAACCGAAATTTCGGACTTTAACGCATTACACAAAATCAAAGACTTTCTTACAGAGTTGCAAAATGACATTGGTGAACAAAAAGAAAACGGTTGGAATCAAGATATTATTTCAAACTGCCTGTTTGAAATCGTTGAAATATTAAACAGTAGAGATTGGAAAGTTACTGTTTATGAAGATTTGAAAAGCAATGACAATGTGATGTATTGGAACGCAAAACAAGCCGCAGATAACTTAGGAATTGATTTATGGGAAACCGTTTTGGCAAAACTACAAGCGAAACCTTTGGATAGTTTTTCTTGGTATGATGTTACACATTATAGCAAACCCGAGCACTCTGATAAAATCATAGATTTTGCACTAAAACATTTGCCATTAGACGAAATGGCAACGGGACCGAGAGATTCAATGGGTTTCGGAGAGAACGACAATAAATTCGGTAGTTTAGATTATGTCACTACATTTTTAGAAAATTTCCAAAAAAAGGAGAGCAAATTATTCTCACAGGTCTTAAATGCCCAGTAACGAGAAACCGAAATATGGCTATCAAAGTTTTAGACAAGTGGAAAAAAGAAAATTGGTCAACTGAGATTGAAAAAGAAATTAGACATTTAAGCGAAGTGGAACCAAATAACAACACAAAAGAAAATATCAAACGGCTTTTAAATGGACAAGAACTCAAATAAAGCCCTATTCGCTAATCGAGTAGCCCGCCCCACCGGAAATGCGCCTCACATATCCACCCGCCGAATTGAAATGAAGGAGGGCCGCCGTATCCATTCGGCTATTTCAGGGCAGGCATGCGGTTCTCGCATGCAGACCCGCCTGCTTCTGTTAAAAACAAATTGAGGCTGCAGGGGTTCGCAAAGTGATGGGTTGAGTTCGTAGTAAAAATATAAGAGTTGCGTATAGCTACGGTGTTTCAGACGGGCAACGTTAATTGATGTAAGTAGGATCCTTCCTTCAACCTACATAATTTTCATTTGAAACCCCAACTTAAAAGCTACTCTTTATTAACAAAAGCATCCAGAAACCTGACAGGATCATCAATAGAAATTTCATCTTCCAGGGATCCAAACGTGATTTGGTTACGATCGGCAGCGATTATCTGATTCATATTCTATTGTTTGAATCAAATTTAGGCAGTTAAGGCTATAGTTTTTGTAAATTTTGTTAGAAGAAATTAACAATTTGATGGAGAAATTAGTATTTTCACAGTCTAACGTTAGTCATAACCTTAAACAACGACAGTGCTAACATAAAAGACAGACATTTATTCACGACAGTTTTGACAAGACAATTAAATGAAACGGGCAATTAAATATTACCGCATAATTTGGCTCAAACACGACCTACCTGCCGGTCTTTCAGTGTTCCTTGTTGCACTTCCTCTTTGTTTGGGTATTGCTTTGGCTTCGGGTGCTCCAATTTACGCAGGACTTTTATCGGGCATCATTGGCGGACTTGTAGTTGCTCTGATTAGCGGTTCTCCACTTGCAGTTTCAGGACCTGCTGCGGGTTTGACAACTTTGGTTGCAGCTTCAATCATTTCATTGGCGACTACAAAGTTTTTTACTTGCTGTTATGGTTGCTGGTTTATTTCAACTCACACTTGGACTTTTAAAACTTGGTGCAATCGCAAATTATTTTCCTTCGTCAGTTATCAAAGGAATGTTAGCGGCAATCGGCATCATTCTCATCTCAAAACAAATTCCTTTAGCACTTGGTTACGACCAACCCGACTTTTGGACAAGTGGTTTTCTAAAATTGTTTTCGCCTGACAACTTTCTCGGCAGCTTTGAAAACTTCAATCATCACATAACAAGAGGAGCAATTTTAATCACTGTTGTTTCTTTAATCATTCTCATTTTACTGCAACAACCTTTTGCAAAAAGGTTGAAAGTAATTCCCGGACCGCTATTAGTTGTTGTTGTAGGCATCATCACAAACTTTCTTTTCACAAATGCAGCATCCGACTTTTCACTCAAGCAAACTCAATTAGTAAATATTCCTTCCAACATTTTTGAAAGCATAACTTTCCCCAACTTCACCAAACTATTTTCAACAGCAGAGATTTGGAAAGACGGACTTATTATTGGACTTCTTGCAACTTTGGAAACGTTGCTTTGCATTGAGGCAGTTGACAAATTAGACAAAGCAAATCGCATCACTCCAGTTAATCGTGAATTAATTGCACAAGGAATTGGCAATATGACTTGCGGACTTTTAGGAGCAATACCAATGACAGCAGTTGTTGTGCGAGGTGCTGCAAATGTTGATGCAGGTGGACGAACAAAACTTTCTGCTTTCACTCACGGACTTTTTCTTTTGCTTGCAGTATTGCTTGTTCCGTTTCTGCTAAACAAAATTCCCTACGCATCGCTTGCAGCTATCCTTCTTGTTACAGGTTACAATCTCACCAAACCAAAACTGTTTCGCAATATGTGGAGCTTAGGTTGGAAACAATTCATTCCATTTCTCATTACAATTTTCGTAATCCTTTCAACCGATTTATTGATTGGTGTATGCATCGGACTTTTAATTTCAATTTACTTTATCGTTCAAAATAATTTTAAAGCTGAATATAATTTCACCAAGACGATTTATGAAGGAATAGAAACTCATTACCTCAAACTCAACAGCAATGTTACTTTCTTAAACAAAGTAAAGTTGCGTAAAGCATTAGACGAAGTTCCAGAGTACAGCGTGTTGACGGTTGACGGAAGTGAATGTAATTTTATTGACTACGACATTTTGGAAATCATAAGTGAGTATCAAAACAAAGCACATGATAGACATATTGAACTTCACTTAAAAGGAATTGAAAAGGTAAACATAACAGCAGTGCATTGAAAGATGAGAAAGGCAGCCGATAATAAGGGGTTTGCTATAGTAGGGGTCCGTGTTTCGCAGATACATTTCTGCAAGGTGGAAGTTCAGTGCTCCGAATGAAGTTTAGTGCTAAAACTCCCCGCCAAACCCCCAAAACGTCAAACCATCTAAAATCTCATTCTATTTTGTTAACTACATTTCAAGACTAAATTAGATTAGGTGAAGAATAGTTTTATCTTTAGTCATGCAATTTATACAAGGAAAAACCAACTCAAAGCGTTCTGTTTCCGGAATCACTGGATCAGATTGTGGAGCAGGAAAACGAAGTACGCAGTATTGATCTTTTTGTGGAGAGTATTGACCTGGGTGATTTTAAGTTGGTGAGTAAAACCACAATTAAAAGGTCAAAAATATAACCTACGCAGAATTATGAATATTTTAGGTCAACAAGTGTTTAAAAAGTTCCTAAAAGAACTGGGCCTTTTAGTATTCGGAATAATTATCACTGTAAAATCAATATGCTTCAAAATAGCGAGCCCGTTTTTTTACAACTAGCACTTCCAGCTCCAAAATTAGCACTTGGTAAATTGGCTTAAAATGAATTATATTTGTGAATTGAAGGGAGTTTTTAGACGGACTGCCGTTATGCGGTCATGCCGTGGCAAACATTTAAACTTCGAACCATATTGGACTGAATAATCATTTTAGAACATATAAAATGAAACGAGGAAAATTTATTCAGCTGCCCTTTCAGTCATTCAATGACAAGTTCATAAAATCAAGACCAATCTATTTATAAGAGCCAATAAGGGATTTAAATCAATTCAGGTGAAGGACGGATTGAGGGACATATCAATTAAAGGAGTAAACTCAAATATTTTGGACGAAAGTATCAGGAAGTGATACAGATGGAGATTTAGCAATATTTGAACAGACTTCTCTTTCACAAGGGAAAGGAACACCCTTACATATTCATCACTTGCAAGATGAAATATTTTACGTTATTGAAGGCTCATATTATTTTCAGGTAGGTGATGTAAAATTTAGTTTATCTAAAGGTGACAGCATTTTCCTTCCGCGAAAGGTTCCGCACGCCTGGACACAAGAATCAGAAAAAGGTAAAATGACGGTCATTATGCAGCCAGCAGGAAAATTAGAGAACTTTTTTGTTACAGTAGCAGCCTTAGATCACGAACCAACGCCTAAAGAAATGGAGAAGATTTTTGCTGACAATGATATGCAGATTGTAGGGCCTCCATTAAAAATTCAAAATTAAAAATGATAGTCTTCATATCAATGCAGTTTCGCACAAAATTTTGCGAATTTACGGTAATGGCACGCAACTCAAACAATTTATTTGCGATAAGCAGGGGTGGACGTGTCATCTAACATTTTCGTAACTCTATTTTGTTTGGTGTCGAGGATAGAACGCGGTTTTAAAATCCCCACTCGAACGAAAATATTAACGTCAAACCATCAAAAAACTGACAAAACATTATAATAATAATAATAATTAAAAAATCGTAAGCAATGAAACAAACAACAATATTAGGACATAGCACACTCCAAGTTAACCGAATTGGTCTTGGTTGTATGGGTATGTCAGAGTTTTATGGTTCTTTTGATGAAATGGAATCCATCAACACATTGCATAAAGCCATCGACTTAGGCGTGAATTTTTTCGACACAGCTGACATGTATGGATGGGGTGCGAATGAACGATTATTAGGAAAAGCATTTAAAGATAGACTGGATGACGTGATTATAGCGACTAAATTTGCTGTGATGCGGGGAGCCAATGGTGAATTTCTGGGACTTAACGGTAAGCCTGAATATATTAGACAAGCTTGCGACCAAAGTCTTCAAAATTTGGGTGTTGAGTCAATTGATTTGTATTTCATGCATCGGCAAGATCGTAAAGTGGAAATTGAAGAAATTGTTGGTACAATGAGTGATTTGGTCAAATTAGGAAAGGTAAAACACATAGGTCTTTGTGAAGTTGATGCAGAAACGCTTCGTAGGGCACATGCAGTTCACCCTATTACAGCCCTTCAAACCGAATATTCCTTATGGAGTCGTGAACCAGAACAAGAGATTTTTGATGTTTGTAAAGAACTCGGTATCACCTTTGTGGCATACAGTCCTTTGGGAAGAGGGTTCTTAACGGGAGCGATTAAAAGTCGAGCAGATTTAGAAACAAATGATTGGCGTCTTACGCTTCCTCGCTTTACAGATGAAGCAATAAAAGAGAATTTAAAGTTTGTGGAGGTTATTGATAAAATTGCAAAGGGCAAACAAGTCTCTAAAGCACAAGTTGCCCTTGCATGGGTTTTGAGTCAAAACGATGAAATCATAACTATTCCAGGTACTCGAAAAATTCATCGTCTCGAAGAGAATTTAGGTGCATTTCAGCTGGAATTATCTAAAACAGACTTGGATATTATTCAAAAGTCTATGCCATCGGCAACAATTGGGAATAGGTATTAGTACTATACAAGGTGTTGGAATCAACAACAATTATTAATTGTAATAGAAAATAAAATATGAAGATTACAAACAACATAATTTTAATTACAGGCGGTGCAAGTGGTATCGGCTTGGGACTGACCGAAAGATTTATCCAAGAAAACAATACTGTGATAATCTGTGGCAGACAAGTAGCTACATTAAATGAAGTCAAGGACAAATTTCCATCTGTTGTTACTAAAGTATGTGACTTGTCCATGGAGGAAGACCGAATTGGACTTTACAATTGGATTTCAGAAAATCATTCAGACTTGAATGTGCTTGTGAATAACGCTGGTATTCAAAATTGGATGAACATATCTGATATTGATTTTTACCACAAAACAGAAAATGAGATTAACACAAATGTTTTGGCTCCTATTCATTTAACAACTTTGTTTCTTAACTTAAAATCGTTGGACACAATTATCAATGTGACGTCTGGGTTAGCATTTGTTCAGCTATCAAAAGTTCCTGTTTATTGTGCCACAAAAGCATTTTTCCATTCCTTTACTCTTTCTTTAAGATATTGTTAAAGTCTAAAAATATTGAGATAATTGAAATGATACCACCAGCTTTAAATACAGACCTTGGAGGTAAAGGATTACACGATGGACAACCACCTGTTTCAGATTTTATAAATGCAGTTTTTCAACAGATGAAAGAAGGTGAAGTAGAATTAACATTTGGGTTTAGTGAAATAATGGCAAAAGCAACACCTGATGTTATAAATTCAACTTTCAATAAAATGAACCCATAATGTTTTTTCTGACACAATTGTTGACCGAAGAAGAAGGGCGAGCGCACAACAGGTTTAATAAATTAGCGCTTCTGTGGTTGTAGGAAGTTCAGTTTTTCAACTAAAAATTTGACTGCCAGAGAGTTTTATGCTCCGAAATCGCCAACTTCCTCTAGCTGCAAAACGTCAAACTGTCTAAAAACTCACCCTATTTTGTTAACTACTTTTCATAACTAAATTAAAATACATGCTGACTAGTTTTTATCTTTAAACATGCCATTTATACAAGGAAAAAACCGAACTCAAAGCGTTCTGTTTCTGGAATCACTTGATCAAATTGCTGAGCAGGAAAACGAAGTACGCACTATGCTCTTTTGGAGCGTATTAACTAGGGTAATTTTAAGTTTGAATTTAAATTACCTTCGATCACCCCATCAACATACACCAAATCGCGATTATTTTAGGTCAACAAGAGTTTAAAAGTTCCTAAAAGAACTTGGCCTGTTAGTATTCAAATATTAGCACACGTAAATTCACTAAGCTTAAAAATAGCGAACTCGTTTTTACAATTGTCACCTCCCAGCTCCAAAATTAACACTTGGTAAATTGGCTTAAAATGCGTTATATTTATTCAGATGGAGAGGAGTTTTTTAGACGGCTACCGTGATGAGTACGAATATGAACTTCGTATATGGATGTATTTAGAAGAATGATTAAAATCCGCAAGACAAGAACTTCCATTTGACTCAGGAACATCTTGGCAAACTTGTTGGAGTTCAGAAGGCTCAAATTTCCAAACTTGAAAGTAGTGCCAACACCTACTATTGACACCATATTAAAAGTCTTCAAAGTATTGAAAGCTGAAATAAATTCTAAGTGAAGCTTGAGGATAATTTTGTTAAAGTTGATTTAATAGCGTAGGCTGAACTGCAACACCCAGTTACAAAATTCGGTCTTTGCGGGTTTGAAATGGTGTCGTTGTTGCATTTGCTACCTGAAGAAGCGACTGTTATTCTTCTAACCCGTCCTTGGCAACCAAGGGTTGTTATCTGTCATTTTAACGCTCGATTGAGCATTGACTAGCATCAAACATTAGAACTTTGAAAACCCTTTACTTCTACTAACAACAATCACAACGCTGACCGCATTTTCACAAGCTAAGTTGAGATTATTAACAAAGTCTGATAATAAAAATTATCCAGGGAAAGTTCGCTTTT
>JADKJB010000019.1 GCA_016722525.1 Bacteroidota bacterium | reverse complement strand
CCCCAATGAAATAGCCGTTTCAGCAATAAGTTCGAGATCATGGAAATAAAATCCTGACAAAGGAGACTTCCACCGGGTAGGATATTACCATCATAGAACGCAATATCTTCAACAATAATGTTTCTGTTAATATTTGCTAATACCACATCATAGCGATCCTTTCCGGGTGTTTTCGCATCTCCTAACAAGACAGACACCGCCTTAACACCATTGACAGCACAATTAACAAATGAATTTTCGACAGCATTAGGATCATTATCGATGGCAGTTATGCTTGTGGCACCCATTTTATCAGCAAGTATTGCAAGTATAGCTGTTCCGCACCCCATATCCAGTACTTTTTTATTTCGAAAATCGATTTTTAGCATGGATTCCATCATCATAGAAGTGGTAGCGTGATGACCGGTTCCGAATGCCATTCTGGGCTGAATGACCACCTCATATTTTACGGTTGGATCAGGCATATGGTATTCAGCCCTGACATATATTTCTTTTCCGATTATAACAGGTTTGAAATTACTTTCCCACTCCTCGTTCCAATTCCTGTTTTCAGCTTTTGCAATTGTATAGGATATGTGTACCTCATTGTTTTCTTTTATAAAAGGAAGCTCATCAAGTTCTTTTTGATTGAACAATTGGGTTTCAATATAAGCTTTTACCCCTTTTTCGGTTTCCTGAAACATCGAAAAACAATTCCAGCCAGATAGGCCACCAAAATATCGATATTTTCACCTGCGGGAAGTACTGTACAATCTAACTCTAAATAGTCCATTCTACAAAAATAGAAAATAGTAAAAAAAAATAAAGAATAAATATTTGCTTTCTTACCCTGTTATGAACAATCTGACAGGTTCTATTTTCCTACTTTTACAAAAATTTTCGAGCACTATGAATTTGGTTGTTAAAAATATAAGGTGGTTGATTCAGGCAAGACTGGCAGGGATTTCAAAAGTTTCAGGAAGTGAAATGAGCGTACTTCCGGTGGTGGAGAATGGTTGGTTGTTTTGCACAAACGGGAAGTTTCATTCATGGGGAAGTATGGATAACTTTCATCACCACATGAAAGAGAATGACCCTACAGGTGCTTGTAAAATTGTAGATGCTCGCAATGGAATGGTATTACCCTCCTGGTGTGATTCACACACGCACATAGTATACGCCGGTCCAAGAGAACAGGAATTTGTTGATCGTATATACACGGTTTGACTTATGAAGAAATAGCCAGGCGTGGCGGAGGTATTCTGAATTCTGCCAAAAAATTGGCAAATGCTTCCGAAGAAGAAATATTGGAAAGTGCTTTGTTGCGATTACAGGAGATGATCAATTTTGGTACAGGAGCCATTGAAATTAAAAGCGGCTATGGCCTTAGTTTTGAATCTGAACTTAAAATGCTGAGGGTAATCAAAAAAATTAAAGAAAACGCACCCATCCCTGTAAAAGCAACGTTCCTGGGTGCTCATGCTATTCCTGCAATTTATAAAGAAAACAGGAATGAATATATAAAACTAATTACTGAAAAAATGTTGCCTGTTATTGCCGATCAGGGACTTGCTGATTTTATTGATGTTTTTTGTGATCGCGGATTTTTTACTCCTGAGGAGACGTCAGAAATTCTGGAAGCCGGGTGGAAATATCAGCTCAGACCAAAAATTCATGCTAATGAACTGGATTTTTCAGGTGGCATTCAGGAGGGCGTAAAACACTATGCTCTTTCTGTTGATCATTTGGAATTTACCGGCGATGCTGAGATCAGTGCACTTCTTGGAACCGAAACCATGCCTACTCTCCTCCCATCGACTGCATTTTTTCTCAAGCTGCACTATGCACCTGCACGAAAAATGATAGATGCAGGACTGCCGGTGGCACTTGCTACTGATTTCAATCCCGGCTCGTCTCCTTCCGGGAATATGCCATTTGTGCTTTCTCTGGCATGTATACATATGAATATGGATCCCGAAGAAGCTATAAACGCAGCCACAATAAATAGTGCTTATGCGATGGGCATCTCGGAAACGAATGGAAGTATTACACCTGGCCGAAATGCTTCTTTTTTCATCACCCAACCCGCTTCGTCACCAGCAGTGAGTCCATATGCTTTTGGAAGCAATCTGGTGGATAGAAGGTTCATTATCGGAAAAGAAATTTAAGTTTAAAATTTGTTAATATTTGAAGCCCGAAAAAAAAACGGTATGATACAATTAATTGAATGTGTGCCTAATTTCAGTGAAGGGAATGATATGACGGTTATCAACCAGATAACAGCAGCCATTGAATCAGTAGATGGAGTAAAACTGCTGAATGTGGATCCGGGCAAAGCAACCAACCGCACTGTGGTAACATTTGTAGGAGAGCCTGAACTTGTAGTGGAAGCTGCTTTCAGAGGTATTCAAAAAGCTGCTGAACTTATAGATATGTCGAAACATACAGGTGCACATCCCCGAATGGGAGCAACTGATGTTTGTCCTCTGATACCTGTTGCAAATATCACACTTGAAGAAACAGCGGAATGGTCGAAACAACTAGGTGCAAGAGTTGGAACAGAACTTTCAATCCCTGTTTATTTGTATGAAGCGGCACAATCAGATAAAAATCGCAATAATCTTTCTGTTATAAGAGCCGGCGAGTATGAGGGGTTTGCAAAAAAAATTCAAGATCCCTTATGGAAACCGGACTACGGTCCAGTGGTTTTTAATGTAAAAGCAGGTGCATCAGTGATAGGTGCCAGAGATTTTTTGATTGCTTATAATGTGAATCTGAATACCAAATCCGTAAAGAGAGCGAACTCCATTGCTTTTGATATCAGAGAAGCCGGACGTGCAAAACGTATTGGCAACCCAATTAGCGGCCCAATTGCCAAGGATGATAAAGGAGAAGAAATTAGAATTCCCGGAAAGCTAAAAGGAGTAAAAGCAATTGGTTGGTTTATTCAAGAATACAATGTGGCACAGGTTTCTATTAATATCACCAAGTTTAGAGAGACCCCGCTTCATATAGTTTTTGATGAAAGTGAAAAAAGTGCTAATGAACGAGGGATGCGTGTTACCGGTTCTGAACTGGTAGGACTGGTTCCGCTTTCGGCTATGCTGGATGCAGGCAGATATTTTCTTAAAAAACAACATTTATCCACTGGTGTTGCCGATGAAGAGTTGATTCATATTGCAATCAAATCTATGGGATTGGATGAACTCGGACCCTTTGATCCAAAGCAACGGATCATTGAATATTGCATGGAAGACAAAGGCTCCAATCCACTGATTGAAATGCAACTCACCTCCTTTTCAGCTGAAACCGCGAGCGAATCACCTGCTCCCGGAGGCGGCTCAATAGCTGCCTATGTGGGTGCTTTGGGCATTTCTTTAGGTACCATGGTAGCTAATTTGAGTTCATCTAAAAAGGTTGGGAAGATCGTTGGGAGAATTTAGTGATTGGGCCGACAAAGGGCAAAAGATCAGGAAAGAACTGCTTTTAATGGTTGATGAAGATACCCGATCGTTCAATGCCATCATGAATGCATTCCAACTTCCCAAAGGAAATCCATCTGAAACGAGTGCCCGCAAAAAAGCGATTCAGGATGCTACCAAATATGCCATAGAAGTGCCTTTCAAAGTGATGCAGCTTTCGCTTGAATCCATGGAAGTTATCAAAGAAATGGCAGAAAAAGGCAACCCTAATTCAATTACCGATGCCGGTGTTGGAGCCTTGTGTGCCCGAACAGCTGTTGCAGGTGCGTTCTTAAATGTGAGAATCAATGCTGCAACTTATGATGATAAAAAATTTGTGCAGGATATTGTTGAAAAAGGAGCGGAAATTGATAAAAAAGCCAAATCACTTGAATCCGTTACTTTGGAATTAGTTGAAAAAGGACTTACCTAGTCTGTAATTGTTTAAATAACAGACTTAATGCTAAAAGGTGAATGGTTCTAAAACAAGTATCTTTTTCTCAAAATCTTCGTATTTAAATAAAGTCCCACAATCGCCATGCGAAAAAGGTTTATACCCGATAGATTAATTTATGCCTTTTCAATTCAGCTGGTGGTGATGCACATCAAAAAAAACCAGTTGATGTTGCTGTATTGGGTGATTCTCTTCGGTTTTATTTCTCAATCTTTTTCTAAGCGATTTGGTATACCCTACCTTTTTCTTGACCCTGAATATCTTGGCAATGTTGATATATTATCCTTTTTCATAATTGGTATTGCCTGCGGTGTTTTTATAATGGCATTTAATATATCAAGTTATATTCTTAACAGTTTCCGATTTCCATTTCTGGCCTCGCTTTCCAAATCGTTTCAAAAATACACTTTCAATAATTTTATTATACCTGCCTTCTTTCTTGCACTGTATATTTTAGAAATTATTTATTTTCAATATGTCAGTCAGTTTAAAAGTCTGTTGGACATAATACTTTACATCACCGGTTTTCTGTCGGGCGTATTTTTAGTTATTGGTTTTACGTTACGCTATTTTTTACTCACCAATAAAGACATATACAAGCTTTTTGGTGTTGAACATGCCGATGCTTTGCACATAAAAGAAGCAGCTATCGAAATACCTAAATTAAAATCACGCAGCAGGAGAAAAAAGACCCAGAATTCAAAAATCTGGCGCGTCGACACCTATCTGGTTATGCCATTTCATACCAGATTGGTGAGAAGTACCGAGCACTACAAGGAATACATGTTGCAATCGGTATTCAAACAGAATCACATCAATGCAGCTGTAATGGAGTTGATTGTATTTACCATTTTCATTTTGCTGGGTTTATTCAGAGAGTATGAGTATTTCCAAATTCCGGCTGCGGCAAGTGTCATGCTGCTTTTTACCATGTTTATAATGCTTTCAGGTGTGTTTAGATTTTGGTTGAAATCATGGGCCAGCACAGCCCTGATTGTATTGTTTTTAATTCTTAATTATTTTTCTCAATTCGAATTTTTTAATCAAAGAAACAAAGCTATTGGGCTTGACTACACTCCGGTCAGGAAAGAGTATAATGTAGCAGCACTTGAGAAATCACTTGATGTCGCACTTATTGAACGCGATAAAAGATCCACCATAGCTATATTGGAAAGATGGAAGCGTAAATGGCAACAACAAGGTGTTGAAAAGCCTAAAATTGTTGTTGCCAATATCAGTGGGGGTGGGTTGCGATCCTCTCTTTTCACCTTCAGAACCATGCAAGCATTAGATAGTGTTTTAAATGGCAAATTAATGGATCATACCCGGCTGATATGCGGTTCATCAGGAGGTATCATTGGCGCTTCGTACTATCGTGGATTGTATCTCGAAAGAAAAGATGAACTGATGGATCTTCCAAGCCCCGCATCCGATCAGTTCCTGAATAATATCGCAAAAGATCTGTTAAACACTACTGCTTTCAGCTTCACGGTGAGCGATATTTTTCTGAACATGCAAAGCTTCAAGGAAAATGGAACTACTTATTACAAAGACCGTGGCTATGCGTTTGAAAAACAATTAAACGAAAACCTCGCACAGGTATTGAATAAAAGTCTTGGATTTTACAAAGAACCTGAGTTGCGAGCTGATATTCCAATGATGATCATCAGTCCGACTATCATCAATGATGGACGGGCTATGATGGTTTCACCTGTTGGTATTTCCTACATGCTGCAGCAACCCAGCGGACAGGCATCCTCTTTAAAACCCACTCCGGATGCTATTGAATACACTCGTTTTTTTGCTGATAACAACCCGCTCAATACCCGTTACACGAGCATATTGCGCATGAATGCGACATTCCCCTATATTATGCCGGCAGCCTCACTACCAACTACTCCGGCAATTGAAGTTATGGATGCGGGTATTCGTGATAATTATGGCATTCTGAATTCTGTGCGCTTCCTTTTTGAGTTCAGAGAATGGATTCAAAACAATACTTCAGGAATTGTTTTGATACAGATACGAGACACCAACAAAAAATCGACAACTCAAAATCAAAGCCTTTCAACAATTTTGAGCAAGCTTACCGCTCCTCTTAGAAATGTTTCTGGCAACTTTATACTTATGCAGGATTATGCTCAGGATGATTACCTCAAATATCTGGAAGCAATTGTTGATTGTCCTTTTGATTTTGTCGATTTTCAACTTCCACAAATGGAGGAAAAAATTGCACTGTCATGGCACCTGACCGAAAAAGAAAAGCAATTTTTACGAGGAGCCATTCACACAGAAGAAAACAAGAAATCACTTGAGAAAATAGGGAAGCTGCTAAACTATCATGTTCCTGTTAAAGAAATTGCAGACACAACTAGTATTTAACCAGTTCAGAAAGCTGCTGAAAGAACCTGTTTTTAGGAAGGAAATTCCATTCCAATTTTGATGACATCGGCACCGGCGAATCCAGACTGGCCGAACGAACAACAGGGGCATCCAGGTAAGCGAAACAATCGGATGCAATCACAGCCGCTATTTCAGCCCCTATTCCACCTGTAATAGTATCTTCATGCAAAATTATTGCTTTACCTGTTTTCTTTACAGAAGCAAGAACCATTTCTTTCCCAGGGCAATAAGGACCTCAGGTCAATTAAATCGGCATCAATTGTTTTATCAGCATCAAGTGCTTCGAGAGCCCAATGCACACCTAATCCATAAGAAACTATGGTTACATCACTGCCTTCTCTAACCAATTTTCCTTTCCCGATTTCGATAGTATAGTAATCATCGGGTACAGAACCTGAAATACTTCGGTAAAGGCCTTTATGTTCAAAGTACATTACAGGGTTGGGATCATTGATGGCGGCATGGAGCAATCCTTTCGCATCATCAGGGAAAGCAGGGTAAACTATTTTAAGTCCCGGGACGTGAAAAAACCAGGCTTCATTGGATTGAGAATGAAATGGACCGGCCCCTACTCCGGCACCGGTTGGCATGCGTACCACTACATCTGCATTCTGAGCCCATCGATAATGTGTTTTGGCCAGATTATTAACAACCTGATTGAAGCCACACGTTACAAAATCGGCAAATTGCATTTCTATAATAGACTTATACCCATTTATAGATAAACCCAGTCCGGCACCTACAATTGCTGATTCGCAAATTGGAGTATTACGCACTCTCGATTTACCAAATTCTTCAACAAACCCTAAAGTAGCTTTAAAAACACCCCCATACTCAGCAATATCCTGTCCCATAATAACTAAATTAGGATGCCGCTGCATAGATTGCCGCATAGCGTCGGTAATAGCATCTAATAAACGTTTATCACTCACTGCATCAGTTTTTGGAGCAATTGCTTTCCCCTCATGAGGAGCAAACAGGGCATTAATTTCTTTACTGGTATCCGGTTCCGGTTCAGATTCGGCAAAAGTAATTTCCAATCCTTTCTCAATATCGTTTCTAATTCCTGAACGAATTTCCTTAATCAACTCGTCATTGATTACATTTTCATTTAAAAGGTACTCCTCAAAATTGCGGATCGGGTCTTTGCGCCCCCATTCCTCAAAAAGTTCCTGTGGGACATATTTCGTTCCAGAGGCCTCTTCGTGCCCACGCATCCTAAAAGTCAAACACTCTAAAAGCACCGGTTTAGGTTGTAAACGGATTCTTGAATTGATGTTTTTAACAGCGTGGTAAACTTCAAGAATGTTATTCCCATCAACCTGAACCCTTCAATACCATAACCAATGGCTTTGTCAATAAATTGTTTACAACGGAACTGCTCATTGGAAGGGGTAGAAAGTCCGTAACCATTATTTTCAACAATAAATATGACAGGCAAATCCCAAACAGCAGCAACATTTACCGATTCATGAAAATCACCCTCACTGGCACCGCCATCCCCGAGAAAACCGCAGTTGATTTTCCATTTTTACTAAGAACATTTGCCAAAGCAATTCCATCGGCAACTCCCAATTGAGGTCCCAGATGAGAAATCATTCCTACAATTTTAAACTCCTGTGTTCCAAAATGAAATGAGCGGTCGCGACAATTAGTAAAACCACCGGGTTTACCCTGAAACTGGGAAAAAAGTCGATGCAAAGGGATATTACGAACAGTGAAAACACCCAGATTTCTGTGCATGGGCAGAATGTATTCATCAGCTGCCATTGCAAGGGCAGTTCCAACAGAAATAGCTTCTTGTCCAATTCCCGAGAACCATTTGGCTATTTTTCCTTGCCGGAGCAGCACCAACATTTTTTCTTCAATCATCCGTGGCTTAATCAGCTCGGTATAGATGTGTATAAGCTCTTGATTGGTAAGATCTTTTTTATCGAATTGCATCATATAAGGGTGTGGTATCAAAACCGATTCAAAAGTATTGAAAAAAGGGTACTTTTGAGATAAAATACAGAAGACTTATGTTACAAAATGCATTAGTTCTAATAACACTTTTAGGGGCATTAACCTATTTGTTCATAAGATTTTTCGGGAAATCAAAATTAAAAGATGGACATGGATGTCATGACTGCTCAGTTTCCGATAAAAAAGTTCTAAAAAAGCACTAAAAAAACCCGATTAGCTGTGCCAATCGGGTTCCTTTAGTTTTGTAGCTTCCTGGTTGAATTACTTAACTTCTGCAGGTGCAGCAGTAGTATCCATTGCAGCAGCGGCAGCAGCCAAGAATCTTGCTCAGCTTGTGCTCTTGCAGCATCTTCAACAGCTTGCATTTGAGCATCAGCAGCAGCAATTGAATCCTGAATTGCTTTTTCAGCCATAGCTTTTTCTTCGGCGCTTGGGCCACAAGAAGTGAATGCGAACATTCCGGCAATTAATGCCAAACCTAAAATATTTTTCATGTTTCTAATTAATTTTATCTGGCAAAATTACACGGATTTTTATTTACTTCAATAAAAACTCAATAATTTATTAACAACAAGCGGTTAAAAATTACTTAGCCCCTGGCTTTTTGCTTCCAACCTTTGGTACATCAGGTTTTGGCTCTGCTTTAGGCTTTGGCTTCGGTTTTGGCTTATTGGCAACAATTGCCGCAAGAGAATCTTCGGTAGCCTTAATAGCTGCTAAAGAATCCGAAGTAGCCTGAGCAGCAGCTTGCATTGCCATTTGTTGCTCAGCTATTATTGAATCAGCTTTTGCTTTTTCAGCAGCAGCAATCGAATCTTTCATGTGTTGTTCAGCCATAGCTTTTTCTTCAGCACTAGGTCCGCAGGCGATGAACACAGAAGAAACAGTGAAAGAGATAATTAACACCGGAATCAGATTTTTAATTTTCATTTTTATTTTTGTTTGATTTGGGGGTAAAAGTATTGAAAAATTAGAAAATGACTATTAAAAATGAATATTTTTTCATAAAATCTTATTAATTTATGAAGAAATCACTAGTTTTGCGGCAAATACATTTATTGTAATCAAACTAAAAACCCTACCTATCATGAACAAAAGAAGATTTCTTCTCCCCACAATGTTTCTTGCTCTTATTTCATTGGTTTACACTGGCTGTAAAGATGATGAAGATACAACTGCACCGATAATAACTCTAAATGGCTCAGCTGCTACTGAAATTGATTTACAGGAAGCTTACACAGAAGCTGGGGCAACAGCCGTTGATGATGAAGACGGTGCAATCGCAGTTTCAATAAGCGGCGTGGTTGATAACGATTTAAAAGGGGATTATACAATAACCTATTCAGCTACTGATGCTGCCGGGAATACTGCAACAGCTGAAAGAACAGTTACTGTAGTGAATTCTGCTGATTTTATGGGTGGAAATTATGTAAATGCTGAAGACGTTAGTGCAGCTTCAGGAACCGTAAATTTTGATGCAACTGTTAATATATCCAATACCGATAATGGAGTTTTTACAGTCGAAAATTTTGGTGCATTTGGCAATTCAGTAGTTGTAGCATGTGAATACAATTCAACTACAGATAAAATTACCGCTTCAGTACCTCAATCTTTGGGTGGTGGCGCAAATCTTACAACTGTTTTCAATTCTTCCGGAGTTACCAGTACATCACCAGTTATTTTTGTTATAAGCTATCAGTGGATAGATTCAGGAGGAGCAACTGATATCAGTACTTCTACCTACACAAAATAATTCTGATTACTTCATAAAAAAAGGCTGACCATAAATCAGCCTTTTTTGTTTAATTTGAGATATGAAATCCTATTCGGCACAATTGCAGATTTTAGTCCGTCGGTTGCTATTACTTGTAATTATTTTTCAACTGTGCAGATTGTGTTTTTATTTATCTAATTTTTCCTATTTCCAATCTGCTTCAATATCCGACACTATCCATGCATTTATTTCAGGATTCAGGTTTGACTTAATAGCCATTGTTTCTATTAATGCACTATTCATTTTTCTGCATCTCATTCCGGGACGATGGTTTTATAGTAGGCTAACACAACGTTTTTTGCAAATCATTTTTATTATTGTAAATGTACCTGCCCTGCTTCTCAATTCCATCGATATGGAATATTTTAAGTATCAGGGAAAAAGAACTACGTCCGATCTGTTTCAGTTGTTCGGTATGGGTGATGACATGAAAAACACCATTCCTCAAATGATCAGAGATTTTTGGTATGTGCTGGTTTTGTTTTTAATTTTTACAACATTGCTGATTATTATTTACAACAAAATTAAAATTGCAACTCCAAAATATGATCCCGGTAAAAAAATACTTTCTTGGCTATTGGTACTTCCCCTACTGCTATTGTTTTTTTTAGTAGCTCGTGGTGGTTTTCAATATAAACCTTTGAACATAATGGCAGCGGCACAATTTACTACCCCCCAGTTGGTGCCATTGGTGCTGAATACTCCCTTTACAGTTTTAAAAACCATGGGGAAATCGATTGTTGAAGAAAAAAATTACCTCACCAACGAAGAAGCTTTGCAACACTTCAATAAAGATCATCATTTCAAAAGCACTATTCCTTTTAAGCCACTCAATGTGGTATTAATTATTCTTGAAAGTTTTTCCTCCGAATATATTGGCGCACTCAATAATGGAAATGGATATACCCCATTTCTCGATTCGCTGATGCATCAGGGAATGACCTATACCAATGCATTTGCCAATGCTAAAAAATCGATTGATGGTATTCCTGCAGTTATTGCTGCAATGCCATCACTCATGCCTGCCTCTTATGTTTCATCTCCATATAACGGCAATAAATTGAAATCAATTGCCGGAATTCTGAAAAGCAAGGGATATGCATCCTCTTTTTTTCATGGTGGCAATAACGGAACCATGAACTTCGACAATTTCACATTGCTAACCGGTTTCGACAACTATATAGGAAGAAAAGAATATCCTTATGGCAATTATGATGGACATTGGGGAGTTTTTGATGAACCTTTTTACTATTATTTTATTGAAAAATGTTCTGCAATGAAGCAACCTTTTGTAAATGCTTTCTTTTCACTTTCGTCTCATCATCCATATACCATACCTGAGGAAGATAAGGGAAGATTTAAAAAAGGAACATTGCCTATACATGAAAGTATTGGTTACGCTGATTATGCACTGCGCCAGTTTTTCGAAAAAGCGAAACAAACGAAATGGTATAACAACACGCTATTTGTTATTACTGCTGACCATACCGGTCCATCTGAATATGCTTATTACAATACCAAATCAGGCATGTTTAAGGTGCCGATACTATTTTTTCGACCAGGTAGCAATTTGCAAGGTTGGTCCGACAGGGTGACACAACAAACTGACATTGTGCCGGGAATTCTCGATTACCTTCATTTTGATGAACCGTTTACCGCTTTTGGCAACAGTATGTTAGATACTACTCTGAGCCCATTTTCATTTAATTTTACAGGTGATGTTTATCAGATTTTAGATGATAGTTTATTGGTTCAATTTGATGGGACGGAAATTGCGGGATGCTATAAGTACCGCACCGATAGTTTATTGATGAAGGATCTTTCGAATGAGAAAACAGTGCATCAGGAAAGATTGGTGACAACCCTTCAATCTGTATTACAGCAATACAATCATGCATTAATCAGGAATGAATTGACGCCCCGACAATCAAAGTAATGCTATTTAAGCGAAAAATACTTTTTGTAATCAATCCAAAATCAGGAAACGGCTCCAATAAACCCGTATTTTCTGATATCGAAAAAGTTCTTAAGAATGATTTCCACCAAATAGAAGTGGCTTATTCCAACTATAAAGGACATGCAACTGAACTGGCAACACTTGCAATTAAAAACAACTTTGATGTTGTTGTAGCCGTTGGAGGTGATGGAACAGTCAACGAAGTGGCGCTGGCATTGAATGGTACAGGAAAATCATTGGCTATAATTCCAAGTGGATCAGGCAACGGTCTTGCTCGCCATCATAAAATTCCTTTCAATATTCAGAAAGCATTACAAGTAATTGCCAACAACAATGTCATTGATCACGATAGTATTAAAATCAATGAATTCACTTCATTCAATGTTTCAGGAATTGGTTTTGATGCCCTTGTGGCCCACCTTTTGGAAAAAACGGCCAACGAGGCTTTATCACTTATGTCAAATTAGTGATGCAACAATTTAATAAGTTTAAAGAATTCAATTTCCGTATTAGGCAAGGGGAGGTAGAATCGGATTTAAAAGGCATGATGATTTCAATAGCAAATGCATCTCAATTTGGAAACAATGCCAAAATTGCTCCGGAAGCTGATACTAATGATGGAAAGGCGAATATTACCATGGTGCGTAAAATGAAACTCTTGCAACTACCCTATTTTGCTTATAAAGTTTTTGATGGCACCATAGCGCACTCCTCTTTTGCACAATTAGTGAAAAGTGAAAAGGTAACTATTACCTGTGAAAATGAAATGCCTCTTCATGTTGATGGCGAAGTAGCAGGTTTTGCAACTTCATTTGAAATAACCGCTCATAAAAGTACATTAAGATTAATAATTCCTTAACGAACTTTATAAATGTCCAATAAAAACAAAAATAAAGATGGAATAGTCTACTCTACTAATCCATCATTTCAGAATGAAATCATCACATCATCCGGGTCATTGCTTCCTCCAAAACAACAACAACTGCGTGTTTTGCTGGATAAAAAACAAAGGGCAGGGAAAAAAGTAACATTGGTAACAGGCTTCGTTGGGCCGGAAAAAGATCTGGAAGTTTTAGGCAAATTGCTAAAAACAAAATGTGGCGTTGGTGGAACAGTAAAAGATGGCGAGATTATGTTACAAGGTGATTTTAGAGAAAAAATAATTCAGATTCTATCTTCGATGGAATATAAGGTAAAACAGGCGGGAGGCTAAAACAACGTTCCCGGTTTTTTAAACTTTTCTTATTGACCCGCCATTACTGAGTCAATAACTTTCTGATAATACCTTTCATAAATCGGCATAATTACATGGATATCAAATTTCTTTGCCTGATCGAGTGCATTCTTTCTGAATAGTTGCAGTTTTTCGGGATCGGATAATAATTCGATTGCATTTTTTGCCATATCATCTACATCACCTACATTGCTGAGATAACCGGTAACTCCATGAATATTTAATTCAGGCATACCGCCTGCATTACTTGATATAACAGGCACTTGACAAGCCATTGCCTCAAGGGCAGCGAGTCCAAAACTTTCCGATTCCGACGGCATCATGAATAAATCACAAACAGATAGTATCTCTTCTATTGCATCTTGTTTTCCTAAGAAACGAACATGCTCACAGTTGCCCAAATCACGACACAGTTTTTCAATAGCGGTGCGCTCAGGACCATCGCCTATTAATAACAATTTGGAAGGAATAGTTTTTATTATTTGATTAAATGCATGCACCACATCTTCAATTCTTTTTACTTTCCTGAAATTCGAAGTGTGTACAATCAACTTTTCGCCAAATGGAGCTATCGCTTTTCTAAAGTGATCTTTAGCTTTTTTTGAAAACCTTTTGAGGTCGATAAAATTATAGATCACCTCTATCTCCTTTTCAATCTTGAAATTGAGGTAGGTATCTTTTTTAAGGCTTTCGGAAACTGCTGTAACTCCATCACTATGATTGATTGCAAATGTTACAACAGGTTCAAAGCTCATGTCTTTTCCAACCAGTGTAATATCGGTTCCATGCAACGTGGTAACTATTGGAATATAAATCCCCTCGGTGGCAAGAATTTGCTTGGCTAGCCAGGCTACTGAGGCATGAGGAATGGCGTAATGAACATGAAGGATATCGAGCTTTTCGTACTTCACAACATCTACCAGCTTACTCGTCAATGCACTCTCATAAGGGGCATACTCAAACAATGGGTAATTAGCTACTGCCACTTCATGATAGGAAATGTTTTCTGAGAAGAAATCAAGGCGTACCGGCTGACTGTAGGTAATAAAATGAATATTGTGCCCTTTTTCTGCAAGGGCTTTTCCAAGTTCTGTTGCAATAACACCACTACCTCCAAAGGTTGGGTAGCAAACAATTCCGATTTTCATAAACAAAAGTCTTAATATGGGTTAAAGATACTAAACAAAAAGGTGATGGAAATGTTATTTTGCCGCAGAAGTATTGTTTCTTATTATTTCATAAAATGCTTCCATAATATCAGTTCGGTAGTTACCTTGTGCTAACTTGTTATTATTAGCATCCGGAAATACTCTGTTGGAAAGAAATACAAACACCAGATCTGTTGCAGGATCTGCCCATGCACATGTTCCTGTAAATCCGGTATGACCAAATGTGAATGGCGATGCGGAGGAGGCAGTTGGGCCATTTTTTGACTTATCAACTTCCGGCTTATCGAACACGAGTCCTCTCCGATTGGTTCCATCTTTGTAATATCGGGAAGTAAATAAATCAATGGTTTCCTTTTTCAAGTATTGTTTTCCGCCATAGGATCCACCATTCAACAACATCTGCATAATAACTGCCAGACTGGATGCATCGCTGAATATTCCAGCATTCCCGGCAACACCACCCAACATGGCAGCAGCCGGATCATGTACATACCCCTGTATTAAGCTACGACGAAAAGAGGTATCGTTTTCTGTTGGAATGATGTCGTCAATTGGAAATTTTGATGTGGGATTATACAACAAACGATGCAATCCCATAGGCACATAAAAATTCTCCGACATATAAGAATCCAAGTTAGTACCACTCACTTCTTCAACTACTTTTTGCATGATAAGCATGCCAAGGTCAGAATAAATATACTTTTCATCAGCAGCTAGTTGAGAATCAAAAATCTCTTTCCATATTTTAGCATTATAGGTGTTTAAAATAAACAAACTGTCTGCAACACGAACTGAATAATTCACATCTTTTTCGTGGTGATAAATATTATAGTATGGTTTACCGTTTTCCATAGTATTTTGCCAGAAGGGGAGTTAGTATTTCAGTCCTGCCTGATGGGTCATTATATGCTAAATTACAAGATCCCGTTTATTGGATTTCTTGAGTTCATGAAAATACTTGGATGCTTTTTTCTCTATATCTATTTTACCCTCTTCATACAATTTCATAACTGCCAGTGCAGTTGCTGCTATTTTTGTTACTGAAGCAATATCATACAAGGTAGTATTAGTTACAGCCGAAGAGGCTTCATCATAGGTAAATCGCCCAAAGGATTTCTGATAAATAATATTCCCTTTCCAGGCCGCCACAACCTGACAACCGGGAGTGGCCTTATCACTGATAGCTTTCAAGGCTAGAGAATCAATTTTATTGAATGCCTGCTCCGTTATTCCCAATTCCAATGAATTGCTAAAACGCAAGCGGGTATATGAATTCCCTAAAGCCACTCCTGTTCCTTGTTTAATATCCGGCACAGGGGTTACTGGCAAACGCCCTTTACCATAAGAGGCTCCAAAAATGGCCTGGGCAGTATAATATTGAGGCCACCCGGTATCTTCGTAGGATAGTATAAGCGATTTTAATTTATGTGCATCGGGTAAACGTGATAAACAGTATGCATTTCCGAAAACAACAGTTATAAGGTTTACTTTGTCTTTAAGATAATTAATAATATCCGCCGCTTTTGAGGATACGTTATAACCTTGTGCTGCTTTTACAGATGTATTATGAATGCTGAAAATTACATACTCGTATTTCTCCAGAATTTTTAACAGCGAATCTATTTTCTGAGCTGAGGGCTCCTTTTCAAGGCTGTATAGATCAGCATCCGAATAATTGAGAATCATTTCCTGAAAAGGGTTGTTCAAAGTATCATTCATGACCAGGGTAGCTATGTTGCAATTTCCTAAATCGCGCAATGGCAAAACAGCATTTTCATTTTTAACTATTGTAACTGCCTGTTCAAACAATTTGCTGGTTAAGTACTTTGATTCCGGAGTATTCAAATCAGCAACCAGTGAAGTGGTATCAACTTTTTGAAGGTTATTCAGTCCCGACCAATATTTGGCCATTAATATTCTGTTCACTTTTTCGTCGATAGCATCTTGCTCTATTTCACAATTCTGAATGGCATAATGAATCCTTAACCAGGCAGCAGCCACATCTGCAGAATACAAAAGCACATCATTGCCTGCAAGAAGTGCTTTCAATTCCAATAATCCGCTCGGAAAATAATTAGCTACCCCTTTCATATTGAGAGCATCTGTAAAAATAAGGCCCCGAAAACCCATTTCCCTTCGTAGCAGACTATCAATAACTATTTTGGATAAGGTAGATGCAGTGTTAAAAGCGGTATCATAAGCCGGGATAAAAAGGTGAGCCACCATCATGCTGGATATGCCATTTTTGATAAGATAGCGAAAGGGAAATAATTCAACGGAATCCATTTCCTGAGCCGACTGGTTAATTACCGGAAGGGTAAAATGAGAATCGGAATCGGAGTTACCATGTCCCGGAAAATGTTTGCCACAGGCCATAATTCCCTGATCCTGCAACCCTCTCATATACGAGAGCGAATAAGTGGCCACATATTCTTTCACCTCCCCGAAGGATCTGCTGTTAATTACTGGATTCAACGGATTGTTATTGATGTCGGCAACAGGAGCAAAGTTGATGTGAATGCCCATGCGCCTGCACTCGCGACCAATCTCTTTAGCCATTGCATAAATGAGACTATCGTTACCCATTGCGCCTAAAGTCATTTGCCGGGGATACCTGATGGTACTGTCTAAACGCATCGACAATCCCCATTCCCCATCGATACCTATCATCAGTGGCACTTTTGCCAATGCTTGATAGCGATTGGTAAGTAAAGCTTGCCTTACAGGACCGCCCTGAAAGAAAATCACACCACCAATATGAAACTCACGGATTAATCTTTCAATGAAATTAGTGTGGGCGGTATCTTTATTCGAAAAGGCGTCAACCATGAAAAGCTGCCCGATCTTTTGTTCATAACTCATACTTTTCAAAACCGAATCTGCCCATGCTCTTGAATTGGAATTATCAAAAACCGGCTGCGCTAATGCACTGCGATCACATACAAACAAAAAAAGTATAACACTGAAGTAAAAATATTTTGAGATTTTTTGCATAGCTTCAAAATTAGAAACAAAAAAAGCTGAATTTGGGTGGTTTCTCAGGATATAATTAACGTTGATTTCAACAATTTGTTCAAACAAATCAGAAGTCATTGATAAAGGAAAAAAGAGTAACTTTGTTGTGCGTTGAAGCACGTTGAACTGCTTTCAAAGTGATTTACAATGATTCAGTTACCTTTTATTCTATAATCACCCAGGCATTGATGGTTCGAATAGAAACCCAGGCATTATTATGCTGAAATAGAGGCATTTGAAGAGAAAACAGAATATTAACCAAAAGGAAAGTTCATTCACAGAAGATGCTGATATTGCAGAACAAAAAATTCTCAACATATTTCAGGAAATACGAATGTTAATAAAAGGGGGATCAGCAATGCAAAAACACTTAACAATAACACCATATACTGACTGGCTCATGGTTCTATTTTTTATGATACTAAAATAACTTTTTCAAAAATTTTTCCTTGATGACAGACATCATTAAACTCTTACCCGATTCCGTTGCCAATCAAATTGCTGCAGGAGAAGTAATTCAACGACCTGCCTCAGCGGTGAAGGAGTTAATGGAAAATGCTCTTGATGCCGGAGCAACCGATATTCAGCTTATTATTAAAGATGCAGGAAAATCGCTGATTCAGGTAACCGATAACGGATCCGGCATGAATGAAACTGATGCCCGCATGAGCTTTGAACGTCATGCAACTTCAAAAATATTGAAAGCAGAAGATTTATTTGAGATTACAACAATGGGCTTCAGGGGCGAGGCAATGGCTTCGATTGCAGCTATTGCTCAGGTGGAGTTAAAAACCCGTCTTCATGATGCCGAAACAGGTACTTTGATCACTGTTGAAGGCAGTAAGGTAATTAACCAGGAACCGTGTGCTTGTCAGCCCGGAACGTCTGTTATTGTTAAAAACCTGTTTTTTAATATACCGGCAAGAAGAAACTTCCTTAAATCAAATGCTTCCGAAACTCGTCATATTGTAGAAGAGTTTCAACGAATTTCCATTGCTCGTCCGGATACAAAATTTTCGTTGTTTCATGATGGAATTGAAGTTTTCCGGCTTTATCAGGGAAACCTCAAACAGCGAATCATGGGGATTTATGGAAATAACTACAATGAAAGACTAGTTCCTGTTGAAGAAGAAACCACAATCATCAAACTTGGAGGCTTTGTACTTAAGCCTGAATTCGCCAGAAAGACCCGTGGAGAACAGTATTTCTTTGTCAATAACCGCTTCATAAAAAATGGGTACTTGCATCATGCAGTCACCGACGCTTTCGAAGATTTGCTTCCACACGGCAGCTTCCCATCCTATTTTCTGATGATTGATATTGATCCTGCAAAAATTGACATCAATATACACCCGACCAAAACTGAAATTAAATTTGAAGATGAACGATCGGTGTATGCTATTATAAGAGCTTCTGTAAAAAGGGCATTGGGAAAATTTAGCGTAACACCTTCGCTTGACTTTGAGCAGGAAAACGCTTTTAATATTCCGGTAAGTATGTATCAAACTTTACCCAAATCTCCTGAAATTCGTGTAGACCCCTCTTTTAATCCTTTCAAAGAAAAATCATCCGGTTTTCAACAGCAAGGTTCAACATCAGGATGGGAAAAATTGTATGAAGCCGCCCGTAACCGGGATGAACAACTATCAACAATTCCATTAATTCATGAACTCCCTGTAAATGATACTATTGTAGTTTATGGGCAATACGAAAAAAAATATATATTAGCCCTGAATAAGGGTACACTTATTCTCATAGATCAACAAGCCGCTCATGAACGTATTTTATACGAATACAATCAGGAAATGCTTGAAAAGTCACCTGTAATCAGTCAGCAGGAACTGTTTCCTCAAACACTTCAGTTTGCTCACGATGACTTTGTGGTTTTGGCCGAAATTTCTGAAGACATTAGAAAGTTAGGTTTTGATTTGCGAGAGTTTGGAAAAAACACTTTTGTGCTCAATGCAGTTCCTTCAGGAATACCCTCAGGGAACGAAAGAGAGTTTTTGGAGCGGATACTTGAATCTTACAAAAACAGTAATACAACTATTAAAAGCAATCATCGCGAGAACCTCCTTAGAAGCATATCCTTCAACTTATCAGTTAAATCAGGTGTGGAATTGGACCCACGTGAACTGAACAAATTAGCGAATGACCTGTTTAATTGTTCTCAACCTAATTTTACTCCTTCAGGAAAACCAACATTTGTTGCTTTTCCAGTATTCGAAATAGAAAAGAAATTCCAACAACGTAACGGGTGAGCCTGCATACAATTTATATGAATCTATGAGTTACCAAGAGTACAGACCTACATCTTACAACTTATTACCTGTAGTAGTCAAAAATTTGCTGATCATCAATACTATTTTGTGGTTGGCCGAAACAGTTTTTGATGAGCAACTTGGATTTAGTATCAACCAAAATTTCGGGCTATACTATCCACTGTCATCACTCTTTTCTCCCTATCAGTATGTCTCACATCTTTTTCTTCATGGTAATTTTACACACCTTTTATCTAATATGTTTGCTTTATGGATGTTTGGTACTGTTCTCGAAAATTATTGGGGGCCTAAACGCTTCATGATTTATTATTTTGCAACAGGCCTTGGAGCTGCATTTATACATACGCTTTCTACATGGTTTGAGGTACATCAGTTAAGCACATTAGTTGAAAATTATTCAGCTGCACCTAACATGATGAATTTTATAACATTAGTAAAGAAAAACTTGATGTATATCACTTCGGATTCGTTGAACGATATCAATAACTTTATTAGCGGATGGGAAATAAATCAAAACAATCAGGAGTTGATATCTCAATCAATAGTTTATGCGAATAAATTAATTGAATTTAAGATGAATATTCCAACCGTAGGAGCATCAGGTGCCGTATTCGGATTATTGCTGGCTTTCGGTATGCTTTTTCCCAATCAGGTTATTTATCTGTATTTTGCAATTCCTATAAAAGCAAAGTACTTTGTTGCTTTATATGGAATATTCGAATTGTGGTCAGGATTCTCTAACAACCCTGGTGATAATGTAGCGCATTTTGCCCACCTTGGCGGGATGCTTTTGGATTTTTCCTGATAAAGTATTGGAACAAGACAAACAGGCAGCATTTTATTGAAAATTATGAAGCTGATAGATGAAATAAGAATGAGTTTTATAAGAGCAGAAGGCCTGTTTAGGCTAATGTTCCTGAATATTGTTATTTTCATGATCATTGGCCTTGTAAAGGTGATTCTTTACCTGGCTGGCAACGGGGATCATTTTTTGATGCTTATCATTGACAAATTGGCAGTTAAATCGAGCTTCCTGAGCCTTGCACATCAGCCTTGGTCTATAATAACTTACATGTTTGTGCATGAAAACTTCATGCACATTTTATTTAATATGCTCATTTTATTTTGGACTGGTAAAATATTTTGTGAATTTCTTGGCAGCCGGAAAATTGTAGTGACTTATATTCTTGGTGGCATTTCGGGTGCATTGCTATATATACTCGCTTACAACATTTTTCCGGTTTTCAGTAATGCTGTTGAATTATCAAAGCTTATAGGCGCTTCAGCAGGAGTCATTGCTGTTTTAGTTGCTATTGCTACCCTTGCACCTGATTACACCATTCATTTGATTTTATTTGGACCTGTACGATTAAAATATGTAGCATTATTCCTGGTACTTCTTTACCTGATCAGCATTCCGGATGGAAATGCAGGGGGGAACATTTCACACCTGGGTGGGGCTATTTTTGGCTTTATCTATACATCTTTACTGAAAAAAGGATCCGATATAGGCCTATGGTTAGAAAATTTAATTGATTTTATCATGAAGCTTTTCCAACCCTCACAACGGATAAAAATAATTCATAAAAGCCCATTTTCCAATAGCAAAGATGTCACAAAACCATCCCACCCAAGGCAAGAGGTGATCGATTCTATTCTAGATAAAATAAGTCGATCGGGTTACTCCAGTCTTTCTAAAGAAGAAAAAGAAACGTTATTCAAAGCAAGTAAAAAACAGGGTAAAGAATAAATTTGGAGTACAGATGAACAAATCAACTACCGGTGTTAACCAAAACAGCATTGGTTTTTTAAAGAAAATCATATTGTATTTGATTATTGCAAATGCCCTGATAACTATGATCTCCGGTTGGGTAGCCTATTTCAACCCCGCTCAGTTTTGGTATTTTGCCATAACCGGACTAGGCTTTCCAATACTTTTCATCTTTAATTTTTTAGTGTTGATGGTATTGATTTTATTAAAAAGCAAAATGGCCTGGATCCCATTGGCAGCTTTTCTTACAACTGTTGTTCAATTGCCTTCTGTGATTCAATTTGGTGCGGGTAACGATCGTCCGGCTTTTGTGGAAGGACAATCGGATGCAATAAAAGTGATGAGTTTTAATGTCCGGCTTTTTGATCTTTATAACTGGACACATAACAAAGAGACCCGGAAGAGTATTTTAAATATGTTAAGTGAAAAACAGCCGGGCATACTCTGTTTTCAGGAGTTTTACTCTTCCGAAAGGGATGGTTTCGACAACGAAAAATCACTGCGGGATTTACTAAAGGCAAATCATGCTCATATCGAATACCCAATCACTTTGCACGGTTCTGATCATTGGGGAATAGCTACTTATTCGGCATTTCCAATTTTGAATAAAGGTGTACTTTACTTCAATAAAAAAACCGCCAATGTGTGTATTTTTACAGACATTCTGGTTGCTTCCGACACCATACGTGTTTACAATTGCCACTTGCAATCGGTGAGATTAGGCGCTGAGGAATATAAGTTCCTGGAAGCCCTTGGAAACGATGGAGAGGAGCAAACTGTAAAGAGAACCAAAAATATATTAAGCCGGTTACGGACAGCATTCATAAAAAGAGCTTCACAAGCAGAAACAATTTCAAAACACATTAGCGAAAGCCCCTACCCTGTTATTGTTTGTGGTGATTTTAATGATACCCCGCTTTCTTTTACTTATAAAGAGATTTCCGAAAATCTTTTAGATGCATTTCGTGAATCTGGATCCGGCTTTGGAACAACTTATGCAGGTCCAATTCCCGGTCTCAGGATAGATTACCTGCTTTACAGTTCTGATTTTACCTCCTTTCAATTCGAAACAATTAAGTCAAAATTGAGTGATCACTACCCGGTTGAAGCCTCTTTCATCTTAAATTCAAAAAATAACAAAATTATGTTGAGAATTCCAGGAAATTTGTACCTTTGGTAGGTTGAAACAGACTAGTTTAAGAGGTTTTTGCTAAAATTACCTTTTTTGTGATTTACTGTCTTTTCAGAGTGAAAAAGTAATTTTAAACTGTTTATTCACATTATTTGGTTAAAATTTTAACTTTAGAATCCTCTTCACTGTTGTATCAGTAAAAATTTTGTCATTTCTTTACATCGGGAAAAATAAACAAACAAAATCAACTTAATTATTTTTTAAATTATGCGAATCAAAATTTCTTTTCTCAGAGAACACTCTTCCGCTAACTCTATACCTCTGCATCATCAGAAGTTGTTGGCCGACAGTCTTGGAGAACTAATGGACACCATCACCCCTGACAGATTGATGTTTAATTTCTCTTCTTTAAAAGGAACATCTAAAATCACTAATGGTTTTATGAGATTTCTTTCTTCGAAGATCACTCTGGTTATTTCAAGCCGTAGTCAGGAATTCGCTGAATCACTTGTCAAAAAAGTATTCGACAAACCATTTTTAGCTGTGGGAAAAATGAATCTTATACCTAAGACGTATGAAGTTATTCCTGATCCGTCCTTCCAAACTAAAATGAGGTATTTATGCATCTCTCCTTTGATTCTTGTCAATCCTGATAAAGATATTGAAGCGGCTCAGGATATGATTGACCCTACTTCTCAACAGTTTTCAGATATCCTTTATAATATTACCCTTGACAGGATGGAGAAAGCAGGCTTTACAGAAGCTATGCTGAACGAATTTGCTGAATTTGAAGCTCAGCCTGACATGGAATACGTCAACAAAATAAATGAATCTGGTAAGAAATTTGCTCGATTCTACAAATCAGCTGCTGGAAATACCATGGTTGGGTTTCTGTTGCCTTTTACACTTCATGCACATAGCGAAGTTCATAAATTTATTTGGGAAACCGGACTGGGTGTGCTCACCGAAGAAGGTTATGGAATGGTTGATTTGGTGAAAATCTAATAGTTCCAATAATAATAAATAAAAAAAACAGGATCAATGATCCTGTTTTTTTTATTTTTGTACATGAGCTTTAAAAAAATTCTACTTCTTTTTTTTATACTACTTGCTGTCGTTGGTGCATGCTTTATGCTTTTCAGAGATGTAATTCTCGAACAAAGTCTCCTCCAGATTCAGAAAAAGATTTTTGATAAGTATCAGGTGAAAATTGAGTATCGGGATGCCGGTTTTGAAGGATTCGCCCGGGTAGTCATAAACAACCTGTCTGTAACTCCTCCTTCAGGTGATACTCTGTTATATTGTACCAAAACGGCAGCTGATATTTCTTTAATCAGGTACGTTAAAGGTCAGCCTCCAATTAATAACTTTTTACTAGAAAGTGGCTATATTCACCTGATCAACAAAAATGACAGCACCACTAATTACGCTTTTGTGTTTAACAAAAAAAAGAATGGTGAAGCTGAAAATACTACCAAAACCAGCGAAAAGAGCTTTTCCTTAATTCTGGGTAAAATCTGGAAAAACTTTTTTGACCTTGCCGATTTCAATTTCCAAGTTACTGATTTTAACATTAAGTGGCTAAATAATAATGAATCAGAAAATGTGTTGCTCGAAGCATGTAGCTTAAACAAAACACGTTTGAATATGGTGGCAACTGCAGCGCAAGCCAGCCCCGGAACAAAATGGGAGGTAATAGGGACCGTTGACCCGAAATCAGAAATTTTAGATTTACATGTCGGGACCTCCAACAATTTAGTGACAAGGGTGCCCTTTTTTGAAAAAATTACTGGAATCAAATTTTTTCTGAATTCCTTCGGATTATCTCTTTCCATGCACAAAGAAAACAACCACACCCTCCGGTTCAATATCAATGCAGCAGCAGTAGCGCCAGGTATCAATCACTGGAGGATTAGTCCGGAAGATGTACTCATCGATAGTGTAGGAGTCAATTTTAAAGTATTTGTTGATGATACCTCCTTTTATTCCGGAAAAGAATCGGTGTTAATTATTAATCAACTTGCTCTTTTAACTCATTTAAGCTATTCCAAAAATATTCAAAACAGAATAACCACTGTAATTAATATCAATGAAACAGATGCCGGCATTTTTTTTAATTCCCTTCCCAAAGGATTATTTTCTACTCTTGAAAAGATTAAAATTTCAGGAAAAATAAGTTATAAGCTGAAGTTGGATGTCAATCTTGAAGTTCCTGATAGCTTATTGTTTGAATCGGAATTGAAGAAATCAAATTTGAAGATTCTGCAATATGGCAACGAGAATTTCGCATCTATAAACAGCTCTTTTACTTACACTGCAAGAGAAAAAGAAAAAGTAATGCGTGTTTTTCAAGTAGGGCCCGAAAACCCCATGTTTACACCTATTGAATTAATCAATCCCCTATTAATAAGTTCGGTACTAACAGCCGAAGATGGAACATTTTATTTTCACAGGGGCTTTAATGAAGAAGCATTTAGGGAATCAATGGTAACAAATATTAAAGAAAAAAGATTCGCACGTGGTGGCAGTACTATCTCCATGCAATTGGTAAAAAATGTTTTCCTGAATCGTAATAAAACCATATCGCGAAAGATAGAAGAAGCACTGATTGTTTGGCTCATCGAAAACAATGGAATCGTAAGTAAATCACGTATGCTTGAAGTTTATCTGAACATTATTGAGTGGGGTCCCGGTATTTATGGAATCGGAGAAGCTGCTGAATTCTATTTTTCAAAAAACCTTTTCAACTCAATTTAGACGAATGTATATTTCTATCAAGTATTATTCCCAGACCAAAATATTTTATGTATTCATTCCAAAAAGATGGGCTACTCAAAGATTATCTTAAAAATTATTATCAATTAGTAGCTGGTCGGCTCTTAAAAAAAGAAATTATAAATCAAAACGATTATGATCAACTTAAATATCAGGTTGAAATTAAAGGAAGAGCGCTACAAATGGTAGTACCTACTGACAGCTTGCCAGTGGATTCACTGATGCAGGAAGATGTTGAAGAACTTTTTTGATGTTTATGATTAAATGGACGTGAGAGTTGAAACATCTTCTATTTTAATTCGGTAATTCAAAATAAAATTTAACAACTATTTAAATACAACAAACATTTTTCGAAACAAAATATATTTACACCATTAGATTTAAACATGACAACTCCTACCTCTGAAATTCAGAATAAAAGCATTTTTAACTGGCTGGTGATTATAGCAGCTTTAGGTTATTTTGTTGATATATATGATCTGGTCTTATTCAATGTAGTAAAGAGAGAAAGTCTGGAGTATATAAATAAACTTCATAACCTTAACCTCGACATAAAAAACACAGGCATATTTCTGTTCAATTGCCAAATGGGTGGCATGCTGCTTGGTGGAATACTGTGGGGTATTTGGGGAGATAAAAAAGGTCGGATCTCTGTACTGTTCGGTAGTATTATGTTATATTCGGCAGCGAATATTGTGAATGCTTTCACCTTTGATATTACCTCTTATTCAATTGTAAGATTTATTGCAGGAGTTGGACTTGCCGGTGAACTTGGCGCTGGTATAACGCTGGTTGCTGAAACCAAAACTGGCAAGTGGTATATCTGATAGGAGGATTCTTAGGATTATTGTTATTGATTTTACGTGTAGGTGCTTTTGAATCCGGAATGTTTAAAACTATGCAAAATCATTCTGTAAAAAAAGGGGATTTTTTATCACTCTTCAAAACTAAGGAAAACGCATTCAAATACCTGAATTGCATTTTAATCGGATTACCAATCTGGTATATTATTGGCATTTTAGTATCACTGTCGCAAGATGTTTTCGGAAAAGAACTGGGCATTGAAGGAATTATTAATGGAAAAGCTGTTATGTATGCCTATCTCGGCCTTTCTGTAGGTGATCTTATTTCTGGTTTACTCAGTCAGTTATTACGTAGCAGAAAAAAGGTAGTGTTTATTTATTTATTCATGATTGTATTGCTTTTACTTTACTTCGTATTTGCTGCAAAGGGCATTAGTGCTACCTCCTACTATGCATTGTGTTTCATGTTAGGGGTTGCTTCCGGATACTGGGCAATTTTTGTAACCATTGCTTCAGAACAATTTGGAACAAACATACGTTCCACCGTTACCAATACCGTCCCTAATTTTGTGAGAGGTGCTGTACTTCCAATCACTACAAGTTTTATCTGGCTGAGTGGAATCACAACAAATCTTACTAGTGCCCTCGTAGTGGGATTGGTTTGCATTGCACTTTCTGCTTTTGCTACTTACAACATAAAGGAAACATTTGCCAAGGATTTAAACTACTTTGAAACATTGTAAAAATGAATAAAAAAACAGTGGTGTTAGGAGCAAGTGAGAACCCAACCAGATATTCCTTCCTGGCCACAATTAAGTTGTTGCAAAAAGGTATTGAAGTAGTTCCAATTGGTTTGAGAAAAGGTAGCATTCAAGGAATTGAAATATTAACCGGGCAACCCAAAATAGAAAATGTTCATACAGTCACTCTTTACCTACGTGCCGAATTGCAGCAACCCTTATACAATTATCTCATTTCTTTACATCCTTCCCGGATAATTTTTAATCCCGGAACAGAAAATACCGAGTTAGAAAGATTGGCGCAGCAAAATGGAATTGAAACAACCAATGCTTGCACCATTGTGATGCTTTCAATCGGCGATTATTGATTCACTCCTTTTTATTGAGCTGTATTTAATCTGTCATAAAAAGTGGTTGAAATTCCAGCATGTGGCTTAAAATTGTTTTTGTCGTACTTTTTTTGATCGCCTACTCAATCCATCAAATAAGCGAATTACTGATTGCACTCTTTTTAAAAATTGCCTTGAACGAAGATAAATTTTAAAAGTTACCTATTTCCATACTTTTATGTTAAAATACTTGCCCGGTAACTTTTGTGAACAGGACTCGTTCAATCTCAATTAAATCAGTGTTTTGATCTGCCCTGATCAACATCCTGAACTTTAAACTTTATGCCGGATCATGGAATTTATTAACAGATCAGTCGTTAAATGGGTTTTTATTGCTGTTGTAGCGATAACATTTGCCATTCAAATTAGTGATGCATTTTCTCAGGATCGAATCAAACAAGGCTATCCCGCTATTGCAGCTTCAGAGTACAAACGCCTCCGCCTTTGATAACGTTGTTGCCAGAAGTTCAAACTGAAACTCCGGCTGAAAGAATATTTAAAAATGCCATTCCCGATAACTACAAAACCCATCCTGAATATGGGAAAGTTAAACTAAAAAGTTCCTTGTCGGCAATAGAATTAATACAGCACAGAACTGCAAACTCAAGAACCTTTCTGAATCCGGATGGGACTTATTCAATCACACAATCATCAGGAATATTACACTATAAAGATAACCATGACCAATGGCGGAGTATCACCAACCAACCCTCGGTGAATAGCAGGGTTGCGGGTGAATTTGGTATTGTTGATTCAGATTGTCCTGTATTAATAAATACTATAACCGGAGCAAGTAGAATGGTGCTCGAAAATTCAAAAGCCATTGAATTTTCCGAAAATGCATTGATGCAAATTGCTGATGCTGCGGGAAATTTAATTTCAACAATAAAAAAAGGCAAGAGCATCACCAGCAATACTTCAGGAAATGAGGTTACTTTTAAAAATTTCTGGAATCAGGTTGATCGTGTTCATAGGATTAGTAGCGATCGTATTAAAACAAATTATGTTATTAAAAACTTACCCTCCGGACTACCTTCGGATGGATATATAATTTTCAGTGAAAAAATAAACGTTCCGGATGGATGGGAAATCAGGGAATCAGGAGCCGGTGAGAACAAAGATGACCAATGGTTTGGAATGCTGGAAGTATACAATGAGCAGGGAAATAAAATAGGAACTTTTGAAAATCTGGCTTTCTACGACAATGGATTTGATTCCGAAATTCAAGGAGGGTACAAAATTGAGAAAACCAATACCGGATACTGCATTTCTACAATGGTGCCTGCATCCTGGCTGGCAAGTTCAGAACGGGTTTTTCCTGTGACAATCGACCCAACATTAACAAATAGTTATGCATCAGGAAACATTGGTTCCACTCACAATGCATTTTGCACTGTTGACATGAACGTGATATTGCCACCCTTATCAACTGTTTCGAATTCTTATATTGAATCTACTTATGTTGCATCTGGTTCAACCAAAAAGAGAAATGCAAGAATTCAATACACCGGACCGGGAGCAACCATTGGAGATTATTATTGTAACGATAACTCAAATGGAACATGTGCACAATCAACAAACAGTACAACTATCGCTAATGGGTTTTATGCTTCAGGAATAGTTCCTTTTTCCATTGGAGTAAAACGAACAAATAACAGTGGAGCAGCGTGTAGCATTGCTAACTTATATGTTTCTAACACTACCTGGGAGATTACTTTAACTTACACCACATGTGCCACTCCGACTTCGGGTGGAATAGTATCAGGTGCCACAACAAGCACCTGCGGTCAGTTGCAATCCTATTCATGTGCTGAAGGTTCAGGGAACTACCAATGGCAATATTCTTCCAACGGAGGATCCACTTATACTTCAATTACAGGTGCAACCTCTGCCACAATTTCTTTTTCTTACAATATTGCCGGTACGTATAAGCTACGAGTAGTGCGAAGTCAAAATAGTTGTGCCGACAGTTACAGCAACATCATAAATACGGTTGTTTCAGCACCTACAACAGGAACATCCACATCAAATCCTTTCATCGTAAATAACTTACCCTATACTGGTACTCACGCCACGTTTTGTTTACCAAGCAGTTTTTCAGGAACAGGTAATCAATCTACACCTGCTCTGTTTTTGAAGTTTACAACAGGTAGTTGTGCAAGTAACATTAGTATTACTACCTGCGATGCAACTACTAACTTTGATACATACATCTTTCTGCTGAATTCTTCAGGAACAGTACTGACATCAAACGATGATTTTAATGGTTTCCAGTATTCTATCGGCAACAATCAGTATTTATCAAGGATTTCAAATTTCATAGTCACACCAAACACTATTTATTATGCTGTTGTACAAGCATATCGTTTTGCATCGCCAAACTCAGGAAATTTTGGCATCCAAATAACTGAAGGTGTCGGTGGTAATGTTACTCCTGCTGTTACTATAACGGGTGGCTCTGCCATTTGCCCTAATGGGTCGATAAATCTTCAGGCAAATGCGGTTAATGGTGGTTTGAATCCAACTTATATATGGAAAGTAAACAATCAAAATACTGCAACCACAACTTCATCATTTAATTCGTCGGCCCTGATAAATGGTGATCAGGTAACTGTAACAATGACTTCCACAAATGCATGTGCAAATCCGGCTACTGTTAGCTCAAGTGCCTATACTGTGGTAGTAGGTTTGCCGCCAATTATTTCTTTAAATTCCAATTCACCACTCTGCGATGGAAATGATCTGATATTGAATGCAAATGTTGATGATCCGGCAGCCGGATTTGTATGGAGTGGTCCAAATAATTTTACTTCAACAATCCAGAATCCCATACTAAACTCAGGATCCACAGCCATTGAGGGTACTTATTCTGTGGTAGTGACCGGTATAAATGGTTGCTCTAGTGCGGCATCGCTGGAAGTTGATTATTCATCTTTTATTTCGGCTTCTGTTGCTAATTTTCAGCATCCATCTTGTGCCGGATTAGCAAATGGCACCATACAAATTGAAGTAACTGGAGGAACCTTGCCTTACTCCTATTATTGGTCGAACGGACAAAACACAATACAAATAACGAATTTAGAAGCAGGCCCATATGCAATAACAGTTTTTGATGCCAATGGATGTACAGCCTATACAGAAAAAGAACTGGAAAATGCACCTCCTTTATCAACTGCCCAAGCAGGACCCGACAGACAAGTATGCAATGTACTTTCACTTCAACTGGAAGCAAACCAGCCATCTTATGGAAATGGTACCTGGTCAAAAGTTTCAGGTGCAGGAATCATTGCAGATGCATCATCACCAACAACAACTGTTAGCAACCTTGGCACTACAGGTTCAAATGTATTCAGATGGACGCTAAGCAACGGTTGTGAAAGTTCAACCGATGATGTTGCAATTAAAGTTTTTACTGCACCTCCAGCTAATCTTCCTGCTATTTCGGGACCCGCCTTAGCTTGCAAAGGTGATACCATCACTTTCAGTACTTCTCTAAGTTCACCAACTATCCTATGGGAATTACGTCAGGCAGGTCAAATAATAAATGGGCAGGGTACTCAAAACATTCAAGTAGTTTTTGAAAGCACATCCAATTCTGCATACAACGCATGTGTAACAGGAACAAATGCCTGCGGTTCTAACGTGGTAGCTTGCACAGCTATCAGAACTAATACAAGCATTCCAACTTTAGTTGTGGCACCTGTTGATGTTTGCGATGGTAGTACAGAAATCTATCGCATCAAAAAAATTGCCGGCGCTATTAATTATAAATGGTTAGCACCTGCTGGAATTACTTTGAATGGAAATTCATCTCCCTATTACACTACCGATACTGCAGTCTCCATTTATTTTCCGGTTGGATTTGTATCAGCCAAAATTGGCGTAGCTTCTACTGCCGGTTGTGATTATAGCAGGATCAGGGAAGTATTAGTTTCAGCTGCTCCGCTCATTCCTTTTCCTATCAATGGATTGACAGGAAATATTTGTAATACAGAACAAACATATTCTATCCGGACCCGAGTGAATCAGCGCTATGAATGGAATGTGCCATCAGGTGCAACCATCACCTATACTGCTGCAGGAACAGATTCAATAAAAGTGCAGTTTGGAAATAATGTGAATGGGAAAATAACGGTTAAAGCTATCAACCTATGCGGCATTTATGGCCCCGAAAGAAAATTAACTGTCACTTCAAATCCTGCCACTCCAGGTGTGATTACCGGACCTTTAGAAGCTTGCCCTAACACTGGTGGATATTACTATTCTGTAGTGCCGGTTACAAATGCTACTTCCTATCAATGGACTTTACCTGAGGGTGCCAGTATCACTTCAGGCAATGGATCAAACAATATAGAAGTTATTTTCGGTGCAACCGTAAATAGAATAGGTGTACAAGCTATTGCAAGTTGTGGACTTTCAGCACTACGAAATTTGGCCATAGCAAGTAACTGCAGAACCATTCAGAATTCAACTACTTCTTCACCAGCAATCGATGATGAAAATCTTCAAAGATTGAATCTTCAGGCTTATCCAGATGCAGCTTCTAACACAATTACAATAATTTTCAATGCTTCCAAAGATGGAGTCTACAAATTCAAACTTATTGATCCATCAAATCGCGAAGTTAATTCAGGAGAAATAAATGTTGTTAAAGGAAGTAACAAAGAACAGATTGATATGTCGGCACTTCCAAATGCTGTATACCGATTAGTACTAGAGAATGAAAACAAATCACAAGAGTTAAATATAAGCTTTTTCTAATATTAAAATGAAACAAACTTTATGAAAAGAAATAAACTTAAAAGCAGACAAAAAACCTACCTGAGTACCAGGATGCGGATCGTAATTGGCGCTTCAATATTTACAGCAGCATCATTGCTACTAATTGTTGTTTTTAATTTATCAGAAGTAAAAGAATCAAGAGCCTTTAGTTCAGGAGATTTTAGAACAGCTTCAAATGGCGACTGGAACGATGTAGCTTCCTGGGAAGTTTACGATGGAAAAGACTGGAGCGAAGCATCAATGCCTCCCGGACATGGCACAAACACTGTTCTTGTATCCAAAGGACATGACTTGATATTGTCGGAAGAATTAGCGATTTCAAATATTATTATTGATGAAGGTGCCAAACTTACAATTGATGCCAATACCATACGAGTAGCCAAAAGCAATGGAAAAGGTGGAATCGTTTGTAACGGAACCTTATCAATGGGAATGTCGATTATTGAAGGTGATGGTGATTTGATTATTGGATCAAAAGCAACACTCCTGATTGGCTCCGAAGCAGGTATTGACAAAAAAGGCGTATCCGGAAACATACAACTTAAGGGAAAAAAAGAATTCAATAAAGATGCACTGTACATTTATAATGGAACGGTACATCAACAAACCGGAAATGCATTACCTCCTGTATTACGCAATCTGGTAATCGAAAATGCATCAGGAGTAGAAATGGATCAAAGTTTATTAATAATAGATAAGTTGTATTTGAAAAAAGGTGTTTTATTTACAGGCAGGTTCACAGTTTCCATAGGAGCCTCTATTGCAGCCCCGGGCGAAATAGAGCGAACTACTGGTGCTGTTTGCGGCAAAATCAAAAGGTGGTTTGGACCTTTAAACGTTAAAAACCTATCATTCCCTGTCTCAGATGCTGAAACTGTCAATATTTTCTCTTTTACTTCCGATCTGCCTCAGTATCAAAAAGGGATGATTGATGTGATGTTTCATGAGGGATCTCTTGAGAAAGCAAATCAAAATCCCTTCGAAGCTCGTCATGTAATAATTGGCATTTCTGAAAAAGGGTATTATACAGCCTATCTTTCTAATGGTCCTGAAGAAGCATTGTTAAAAATAACAGCTACGCTAACCGGAAATAATAATGAAAATAAAATTTCATGGAAAATTGATACGAACAAGAAGAAAATTTTAAGTGCTGCTGAAAATGCAAATGCCAGAATTGAAAACATACAGAACATTATTACTGGACCCAATCCTTTCAAAGATACTTTCTTTGTAAGATTCCTAAGCGATGAAGCTGCAATTGCCAATGTTCAACTGATGAATGCAGCCGGGCAGATTGTTTATAACGAAAAAATGGATGTTGTAGAAGGCTACAACCAATTTGAATATTCTTCCAAACAAGAACTTTCTCCAGGAACTTATGTGCTTCAGATAAGTAATCATCATGAAATTCATACCATGAAATTAATCCGGGATAAATGAATAGGTGAGAAAAAAGAACTATAAATAAAAAAGCTGGATCAAAATTGTTGATCCAGCTTTTTGCTTTTTAAGTTTAAGGTTGAATTACCCCTTACATTTTTTTGTTTGATTGAGGGATAGGAAAAGTAAGAATTACTGTTGATCCCTTCATTATTTTAGAAACCATCCTGATGCCTATTCTATGAAAATCAGAAATCGTTTTTACAATAGGCAATCCTAATCCGTAACCTTGTTCGTCGCCCGGATTAAATCTTTTGAACCTGTCAAATATATTTTGAAGTTGTGATTCTTCAATACCAATTCCGGAATCTTCAATTTCAAGAATATAATTATCGATGGAGGCTTTTCCTCTTATAAAAAGATAACCATCAATATTGTTATAGCGAATGGCATTATTTACCAGATTAAAAATCATGGTAAACAACAACGACTTATTGCATGGTCCGAATAAAATGGCGGGCTCCAGATTTTTAACGATTTTAACATTTTTCTCATCAACCAATTCCTGCAATTCAGCTAAAATCTCTTCTACTAATGAAGGAATATCGACTTTATCTTGTTTCAGATACTGATCGTTCTCGATTTTAGAAATCATCAATAATGCTTGAATAATTTTACTGAGCCGCTTCAATGTTTTTGAGACTCAATTATTTTATTTTCAAATTCAACAGGTACTTCATTACCGATAATCATATTCTCCATGCGGTTTTGGAGTATTGAAATGGGCGTAAGCAGTTCATGAGCTACATTTGCTATAAACTCTTTCTCGATTAGAAATGCGTCTTTGGTTTTTTTCATTAACTCATTAATACTTTTATCGAGGTAACTGAACTCCCAGGTAGTGGTTTTGATATTTTCAAAATTATAGCTGGCCGGATTTTGAGGCAACTGCAATTTTTGCTTCACAATTTTATTAAATGGTTTCAACATTAATCTCGCAAAACCAATATCGATAAAAACGGAAATAATGATGAAAAGTATCATCAAGGTTAAACTAAACTGAACAATAATTTTATTCAGCTGATTAATAGTACCAAGCCCCTCTCCTATGCTCAGCTGATAAACCTGGTTATCATAAACAAAAGCCTGTCTGATAATGCGGTGATTCAGCCTTTCACCACCAACATCCCATTCCTCATTGGCAATAACCGTTTCCATCGGTTCACTATCATTGCTAAGTGGAACAATAGACACAAACTCTTCTTTCAGAATATTATAACTTTCAAAGCTGCAATCCTGTTCAAGAATAATTTCATTAATACCACCTTTGCTAATAATTTTCAAAACCCGATCAGATCTCGCAATTAATCTTTTATCGATGTGATCGTAAACAACCTGTTCTACAATTAAAGGCATGAGAAACCCGAAAGCGGCGATTATTATACCCTTCGACAGCGCATTGTAAATAGCAAGTTTGACCTGTAACTTCATTTTATTGATTGAGCCTGTACCCTATACCACGAACGGTTTCCAGCCAATCGGTTGGAGCAAAGGTGCCGAGTTTTTTTCTTAAATTTTTTATATGAACATCAATATAATTTGAATCGTAATCTTCTTCCATCGTATCGCCCCAAATGTGCTCTGTAAGCTGCATCCTGGTAAGGACTCTGTTTTTATGCAATGCCAGGTAATGAAGCAGGTCGAATTCCTTTCTTGTTAAAGCAACTGGTTTGTCATCACAATGTACTGTTCTGTTATTAATATCCATACTAAAATTTCCAATTTCCATTGAATTGGTTGTCAATCCATGTCGCCTGCGTGTAATTGCCTGCATCCTTGAATGAAGTTCCATCAATGAAAATGGCTTAGCCAGATAATCATCCGCACCTAAATCCAAACCTTTAATTTTATCATCAATTTCACTCCGAGCTGTGAGTATAATAAATGCAGCATCACATTTTGCTTCCCTCGATTCTTTCAATAAATCAAATCCATTGTAATCAGGCAACCCAATGTCAAGCAGCACGAAGTCATAAGCGTTCACAAATATTTTTTCGGAAGCACTCTTACCATTAAAAGCCACATCGCAATTATATCCTTGCTTGGTAAG
This sequence comes from Bacteroidota bacterium, assembly GCA_016722525.1. GTDB lineage: Bacteria > Bacteroidota > Bacteroidia > AKYH767-A > OLB10 > JADKJB01. Next base: position 3,167 of record JADKJB010000019.1, on the reverse strand, counting down.
AAATATTTCTATTTCATGCGACAAGCTTTTTTCATCTTCAACAATTAATACATTCATGAGTTTAATCGTAAATTAGTAATCAAATAATTTTAACCTGATTTTGCTTCCGCATGAACAAAAAACAACACTAACATTAATTCAAAACGAATAATAAGTACAAGCCATTTCCCATATCTTCTGTTGCAGAATATCTATATTTCATCAATAGCTTTCAAAATAACCTCACAAGCCATGAAGATTTGATGATCTTCGATGATGAGGGGTGGTGAAATTCTCATTTTGTGTGGTGCAAACAGGAACCAATCGGTAAAAACACCCCTTTTATGCATTTATGAATAACCAGCATGTTGGTAGCCTCACTCTCAAATTCAATACCCAGCAAAAGTCCTTTGCCTGAAATGCTCAAAATCTTCGGGTGAACCAATAAACTCCTAAAGAGTTCGCCTTTTCGGATGATCTCACTTTCATCCATATTTTTAACAATCCGCAAAGTGGCCAATGCTGCTGCACAAGAAACAGGGTGACCACCGAAAGTAGTAATATGGCCTAATACCGGATTTTCTGCCAAACAGCTCATTAATTCGGCAGAAGCAATAAATGCGCCCAGCGGCATACCTCCACCCATTCCTTTAGCAAGTACGAGTATATCAGGAACAATTTCACAATTCATAAAAGCCATGAGTGACCCTGTTCTGCGAAAGCCGGTCTGTATCTCATCCAAAATTAAGAGTGCACCTGTTTGTTTACATTTTTCAGCAACAGCTTTCAAATAGCCCCCATTGGGGACCGAAGCACCCGCTTCGCCCTGGATGGCTTCAATAATCACGCATGCGGTATTGGTACTGATAGCATTTAATGCAGCCACATTATTGTACTCAATATGTCGGATTGAAGGGAGCAACGGCCTGAATTGATTCCTGAAATACTCCGATCCAATAATACTTAATGCGCCTTGTGTGCTTCCATGATAGGCATTATTAAAGGCCACAATTTCATGTCTTCCGCTATACCTCTTTGCCAGTTTCATGGCCCCTTCAATTGCCTCTGAGCCCGAATTAACCAGATAGACACTACTTAATGTAGGCGGTAAAAGTGCGGTAAGCTCAGTGGCATAATCAACTTGGTGATTGCACCAACTCCCCATAAACCATCAGATGCATATACTTATTGGCTTGCTCCGTCACTGCCTTAACTACATCAGGATGACAATGACCCACATTGCTGACGGAGATACCTGAAATGAGATCCAGATACTTGATTCCATCCTTATCAAACATTTCTGAACCTGATGCTCTTACTATCTCCAGCAGCAAGGGTGTATGGCTCGTTGGTGCCAGATGGCTCAAGAATAGCTGCCTTTGATTTAACATAGTGCAAAACTAATAAAATTGAACAGGGGAAAGACCCCATAAAACACAAAAACGGGAAGTTGTTACTTCCCGTTTTCCAAACATAAATTACTTTATTCAAACTATTTTTTCAAAATCTCTATCTTTTTTCGGAAGGTCTGCCGCCATCCCTTTGATTTTGTATTTTTTGAATCAATTCCCTTTTAAAATCGTCCTCAGCACGGTACAATTTAGCCACCTTTTTTATTGGAAGTGATTTTTTAAACTGGGGATGGTACTTTTTGAGAATATCCAATTCTGATTGTCTAAAAGCTATTTCAGCCTCAACCAGCTTTTCAACTTCCTTATCTTCCATAGTATCAAATTCATCACGAGCAGCTTTCATCTCTTTCCTTCGGTTATCCCTGAGTTTTTCGACCTCCTCCTGGTAAACATTATAAACAGGCCAGAAGCTTTGTGCCTCTTCGGGAGTCAGGTTTAATTTTTTAGTGATAAAACCAATTTTCATTGCCTCAATTTCCTCTCTCTTTTTTCCGTGAGGAGGGCCTGGCTGTGCAATAGTGCTTGCAAACCACAAACTCAGCAATAGGGTCGAAACTATTTTAATTTTTTTCATAAATCGTTTATTATTAATGTAATATCAGTGTTGTTTTCGATCAGGTAATCTTCCAAAATGGTATTATCAACTTCATTCAGGTCTTCATCTGTGTTGATTGTCTCAGACATGTAAGCATCCACCAGCATACTTTCATCCAATTCAGATACAAAATCAGAATTGATAAGATCCTCATATGAAAGTACCGTTTCGCTTTGATTGGGATTTTGAGTTTTATTCCAATACAATATTCCTCCGGCAATGGTAACTACCAGCACCATAAAAGCAGTAAGAAGCCTCCTGTTAAGATGGTTCTGAACCAGCCCAAACTTGCCCTGTAAAGTCTTCCCGGACTGAATTTTATCGGAAATCTCTAAAGGAAGTTTTTCAAAATAATTGTCTGGAGTAAGAAATACATTTTTCTTAACTAAACTTGAATTTCCGGGCATGCCAAAATCAGGATCTTGTTCTGGTAAACTATTGAAATTTTCCACTTTATTTTTATTTAATGGTAAGATAACTGAAAGACAAATTAGTTTAATGAGTTTTTACAAATTTTTCGATTTTCTTCACAGCATGATGATAAGAGGCTTTCAAAGCACCTACCGATGTGCCCAGGACTTCTGACATTTCCTCATATTTCATTTCGTCATAATATTTCATATTAAAAACCAACCTTTGCTTTTCGGGAAGAGAGAGGATTGCTTTTTGCAACTTAAGTTGAATTTCATCTCCACTGATCAGCGAATCGCTTTCTAATTTTTCAGCGAGAATTTTCTCTACATTAATAATTGGAATAAAAAATGCAGTTCTTTTTTTCTTTAGAAATGTGAGAGATTCATTGGTTGCGATTCTATACAACCAGGTAAAAAATTGAGAATCTTCCCTGAAATTTGTCAATCCTGACCATGCCTTAATAAAAGTATTTTGAACAACATCATTGGCATCATCGTGATCGATCACAATTCTCCGAATATGATAATACACTTTTTGCTGATAGCGCCGCATCAATAAATTAAAAGCATAGTTCGGGTTATCACCCTCTCTGAATAATTTTAAAAGTTCGCTATCGCTGTAATCAGTCATAAGTGGCAATGCCGGAAAACAGCCTGGATGCCAACAGCGTTATCAACTATTTTTTGCTGCCGATTTACGATCTAACACAATCTTAGCCTTTGCTACAATATCAAAGGTATCAAGTCCATATTTGACCAATAACTGAT
>JADKJB010000018.1 GCA_016722525.1 Bacteroidota bacterium | reverse complement strand
TAAAAAAATTAATTAAGAAAGCTTATAAAAATATTTAATCAAAAAATAGAAAATTCAATTAAAAATAAATTTAGGGTGAAAAGTTTTGCAAACAATTATATGCCTGTAAAATAATCAAATAAGTCAAAAATATCACACTCAACGAAAACCACAGAACTTAAAAATTATAAACTATAAAACTAAAAACCATAAGACTAATAAACTATAAAACCACAAAATTATAAAACCACAAAAACCATAAACCATAAACTATAAAAACTATAAAACCAAAACTATGCAAACCACAAACCACAAACTATAAAACTACAAACTATAAAACCACAAAAACTATAAAACCACAAAACCATAAACCACAAAACTAATAAAACTATGAAACCATAAAACTAAAAAAAAACTACAAACTAAAAACTAAAAACTAAAAACCAACTTCTGTATCTCCTCTAATGCCCATATCCACAAATAACATCCCCAACGCAGGTTCATAATAACTGGTACTATCCCGAGCCATTCGAAAGATTTATTGGAGAGTTTAAAACGGTGACTACAATATTTTGCGCTTCATTTCCAATAACCAATGGATTTTGAAAATCACCTGCTCACCATTACTACGACCCCTGAGGACAGGGTGAAGAATTAAATAAAGGTTTGGAACTGTTGTGGTATTCTGCGGAGCTTGTCCTTGAGTGACATTATACAGTGTTTTCCAAAAGCCCAATACCCTCTTTGGGTTTATTTGTGCATTCAGAACAACAGTAAGCAGTCTTTGATTCTAGAGGATACGTAGTGTATTTGTAACTAATAAAGACGCCAATGTTCCATTAAAATCACACTCGATACCCTGCTAACATTATAACGAAATTTTCAAATATCATAAATTCCTTGATAGTTAGAGATACCCAAGCCACTCATAGGAGTCCTGGAGCAACGTCCTTATTTAGGTACTGAATAAAAGATCTGATTATTACTGCAACAGGAAACCGATTTAGAAAAATCGATGGCTGTAGCTCCACCGGTCATAGTTTCAGCATTGTGGTACAACACTCACCACCTAAAGTGTAAATGGCCCTTGAGCCAGTTCTATGTAATGTGCACTCATTTTATTAAATTTAGGTGATTGAGCGCCATGATTGGAAGGCAAAGCAGCTGGGTTTCCAAAGGCATCTAACCTTACTTGCGTAGAATCGAAAACAAATTTAAAAACAAGGTTTGGGGAAGGGTTAATAGGGTCATTACAGCATTATCGTCTTTATATCGATGAAATAAATAAATTACTAGTATATGCCGTAGTAGAAAATCTTGTTGCAAAATCATTGTTTGGGTTTTTTTTAGGTGATAACAACAAAGTAATCCAAAATTAATAACGATAATCCAACAAATCTCGCAGTTCAAGGAGTAACAAATGCAAATGCTGTTGACCTAATTGGAATACTAATGGTTATGTTGGTATAGGAAATAATAATAGCAATCAATGGGACCCCGATTTAGGCGGAGCAGGACCACACACCTTTATTGCATCTTGAAGGCCCTAATAACACTGGTTTTATTGGCAGGGCTGTCGTTTAAATATGCATCATGGAAATGAACAACTTTCAGCCATCCAAAACTCATTTTGACTTCCAGTGTGTCACCTTACGCCAGAATGGTAAACTTTGACCCCGTATTCAACTTGCTTCGGAACAAGTGGGCAGTATGGTATGGAATAACCAAAATTCAATGAGTTAAAAAATAACACTTGACTTTTCATTTTTTTGTATATCTTTGATTCGCCAGCCCTGGTAACACACCTTTTCGTTTTATCCTTTTTGTGATTTGTGAAGTTGGATATTTGTTGGGTTCATTAATAAGTATTAACTTTAGTGTAAAGAAATAGATTGTTTTATTTCACATTAATATTTATTTAACCTAATTAAACTATACAAAAATGAAAAAATTAATTTATAGAGTAATAACAATATGTAATGCTATTGCCAATTTCTTTCAAAGAAATTGTCAATATAATCTTGTTCCTAATCCTTCTTTTGAATTGTATAATTCTTGCCCACAAGGTTTAGGACAACTCACAAATGCAACGCATTGGACAAAGCCTATTACAAATGTTTCTCCTGAATTCTTTCATGTATGTGGTACTATTTGGACGGAGTTCCTCAAAATAAATTGGGTTATCAATTGGCAAGAACTGGATTGGGTTATGCAGGTATAGGAAATGCAATAGTTAATTTATCAAATCCCAATCAAACTTATAGAGAGTATATTCAGACAGAACTCATAGATTCTTTACTACCAGGAGTTGAGTATACCATAAGTTTTTATGTAAGTGCTGGTGACAGTTGTGGAAGACACACAAATAATTTCGGTGCTTATTTTTCAAACAATGAAATTGATACTGTCATTTACCCCTACTCAAATCTTACATTTCTACCTCAATTTGAAAATCCGGTTACTAATGATATTAGCGATAGGATTGGATGGACTCAACTTACAAGTACTTTTTTTGCTAATGGAGGGGAAAAATACCTGATTTTAGGAAATTTCAGAGACACTCCAAACACTACAATAATTATCACTGGTTGGGGTACCAATCCGAGTTTTGCTACATCAGCCTACCTTTATATTGATGACATACTTGTAACCCCGACAGATTCAATTACTTCGATAAATGAATTTAATTCAAACGAAAATTTATCAATTTCTACATTAAGTGGCTATGAATTTGAAATCAAATCAAAAAACCACCCAATTAATTCATTCGAAGTATTAAATTGCTTAGGACAAATTATTGATAAAAAAGGAAAATTGAATGAGAATGCTTTACAGATAAATATGCACGAATTTGCAAATGGAATATACTTTATCCGTGTGCGATTGAAAAATGAAAAAATACATATTTTTAAAATATCTAAACCCTAAAATCATGAAATTTAAAAATAAGCATTGAAAAAAATTACCAAATCTGTACTGAAGACTCCCCATTAATAAAATTTACATCCGTAACTTTGAGCTCAATTATGAGAACAGCTGCTACTATTTGCTTTGGGAGATTAAAAATTTTATTTATTCCAATAATGTTATTGGGACACTCAGTATCTGCTCAATCTGACACCATTTTCCGGTCTTTCACAGTTGCACCTGTTTCAGAAGGGGTGCTAATTAATTTCACTGTTTTCAAGGGAATTTCCTGTACCGGAGTACAAATTGAGCGATCCATTGACAACAGCAATTTTACAGAAATTCATGAATTTGCCGGTGTATGTGGAGCTATTAATACCGAAGAAAGTTATTCATTCCTGGATGAGAACCCGGTTAAAAACAGACTCTCCTTTTACCGTCTCGATCTGGGTTCTTTGGGATTGTATTCCGAATCAAGATCGGTGGGGTTTATTGATTTTTCAAAAGATGGTTTTACTGTATTCCCAAATCCGTGTTCTTCGAATTGTGTCATTTACTTTTCCAATCCCAATCAAAACAATTTACAAATACTGCTCTTTGACCGGATAGGTAAATTGATTTTAGAAGAGGAAACAACAGCTGAAAAATGGGAACTCTTTTCACCAGCCCTATCATCAGGTATTTATTTCTTTAAAATAAATAAAGATGCTGTTGAAAAACATTCCGGCAAACTGGTTGTTTTTTGACAAGGCATTAATATGGTGGTTTCGAACCCTTTTTTCCCTAATTTTGCCCCGTTGAAAAGTTAAAACGAGATTTGTCAATGATTTTATATTGCTAAATATCAAACACTTACACTTCGTTTATTTATTTTATTTCTGTTTTAGAATTATCATTTAAAAAAGGAATCTACAAAAGCATTCAGTTCATTAAAATTTAGGATTTAACAATATTATTTAAAACCATGGCACAAGACCGTTTTCAGGCACCCGATTATTACTTAATGGATGAACTTTTAACCGATGAACACAAGCTCATCCGCGACACAGTGCGTGCATGGGTGAAAAAGGAGGTGTCACCAATTATTGAAGAAGCTTGTCAGAAATGTGAGTTTCCAAAACATTTAATCAAAGGCTTAGCTGACATTGGAGCGTTTGGGCCTTACATTCCTGTTGAGTATGGTGGTGGTGGATTAGATCAAATTTCCTATGGGCTCATCATGCAAGAATTGGAAAGAGGCGATTCTGGAATACGTTCCACGGCCTCCGTGCAGAGTTCGTTGGTGATGTATCCTATTTACACTTATGGATCTGAGGAGCAACGTAAAAAATATCTCCCAAAACTTGCTTCAGGTGAATATCTGGGTTGTTTTGGTTTAACAGAGCCTGATCATGGTTCCAATCCGAATGGAATGGTTACGAACATAAAGGATAAGGGTGATCACTATGTTTTAAATGGAGCGAAGATGTGGATCAGTAATGCACCATTTGCGCATATAGCCATTGTGTGGGCGAAAGATGAGGAAGGAATTATACGTGGTTTGATTGTAGAAAGAGGAATGAAAGGATTTACCACACCAGAAACACATGGCAAATGGTCACTGAGAGCATCGGCAACAGGTGAACTTGTTTTTGATAATGTTCAGGTACCGAAAGAAAATTTGTTGCCAAATGTAAAAGGATTAAAAGGACCGTTAGGTTGTTTGAATTCAGCCAGATTTGGAATATCGTGGGGAGCAATTGGTGCTGCAATGGATTGTTACGATTCTGCTTTACGTTATTCCAAGGAAAGAATTCAATTCGGAAGACCTATAGGAGGATTTCAGCTGCAGCAGAAAAAATTAGCAGAGATGATTACTGAAATTACAAAAGCTCAGTTATTGACGTGGAGGTTGGGTGTTTTAAAGAATGAAAACCGGGCCACTGCAGCTCAAATCTCCATGGCGAAAAGAAACAGTGTAAACATGGCTGTTGAAGTGGCCAGGGAAGCCCGACAGATACATGGCGGTATGGGTATCACCGGAGAATATCCTATCATGCGACATATGATGAATCTGGAATCTGTAATTACTTATGAAGGAACGCACGACATTCATTTATTGATTACAGGAATGGATATTACCGGAGAAAACGCTTTTACCTAGTTTAAAGTTTTAACTAGTCTTTCGGACTTAAAAACAAAACACAGGAACAGCGCTAAAGAATAGAGCAACGAATTCTGTTCAACCTTGTTCCTGCGTTGTAATTGTAAGGAGTGTTAAGAATCTCTATTTTCATTTACTTTCTATTATTTCTACTATCAGATCATCACTTTCCACCATACTGCCTGCAGGTAAAACAATTTTATCAATTGCCATATCTCTAGGAGCCGTGATAGTAGTTTCCATCTTCATGGCTTCGATAGTAAATAGCGGCGTATTTTTAACAACTTTTTCACCGGGTTTCACAAAAATTTTCGACAACAAGCCTTGTAACGGTGTGCCTATGTGATTTGAAGTGGTGGCTTTAGTGTGAGAAATTTTTAATACGTTGGCTTTTTTATCAGACACCTCCACCGAACGGGTTTGGCCATTCAATCTGAAATAAACAATTCTATTTCCTGATTCATCCACTTCACCAATATAAAGCAAACGAATTATTATTGTTTTACCCTGACCAATATCCACCATGATCTCTTCATTACTTTTCATCCCATAGAAAAATGCAGTAGTCGGTATAGCAGTTACATCACCATATTTTTGTGAATGATTAAAATACTCTTCAAATACTTTCGGATAAAATTTATAAGAAAGGAAATCCAGAAAAGTTTGACGATTGTTAAACTTCTTTTGAAAATCGACAAACTCCACGTCAAAATTAACAGGTTCTATATGTGCATTGGGAAGATCGGTATAAGCTTTTTCATTCTTTAAAATAATCTTCTGCAATTCTTTCGGAAAGCCTCCCGGGGGTTGCCCAAGGTCACCTTTGAAAAAACTTTTCACTGATTCGGGAAAAGAAATGGAAGCACCTTTGGTCATAACATCAATTTTAGAAAGATGATTGGAAACCATATACAAAGCCATATCCCCAACCACTTTCGAAGAAGGAGTCACTTTTACAATATCACCAAACAATTCATTCACTTCTTCATAGGCAATTTTTATCTCTTCCATTTTATCTTCCAATCCGAGGGAGGCAGCCTGAGGGCGAAGATTGGAATATTGTCCACCCGGAATTTCATGTTTATACACTTCTGCATTACCGGCAAGGAGTCCCGATTCAAAAGGATAATAAAATTCCCTTACCACCTCCCAGTAGTTCGAAAAGGCGTTGAGTGAATCTATATCAAAAGGCATGAATCTTTCATGTCCTTTCAATGATTCCACCATGGAATTGAAATTCGGTTGAGATGTTAATCCAGACAAAGAACCAAGTGCCACATCCACCACATCCACACCGGCTTCAATAGCTTTGATATAAGTGGCAGCCTGAATTGAGGAGGTGTCATGAGTATGAAGATGAATAGGAATTTTTACAGTTTTCTTTAATGCATCAATCAACTCAACAGCTGCATAAGGTTTGAGCAAACCGGCCATATCTTTAATACCCAGCATGTGAGCACCTATATGTTCGAGTTCGCCGGCCAGGTCGGTATAATAGTTAAGATTGTATTTGGTTTTACTTTTATCCTGTAAATCACCGGTATAACAAATACAGGCCTGAGCAATGCCATTGGTATGTTCACGCACTGCCTTAATAGAAACCTTCATGCTTTTATTCCAATTGAGTGAATCAAATATTCGGAATATATCCACACCGTTATCCCATGATTTTTCAATGAACTTTACTACCAGGTTATCAGGGTAAGCGGCATAGCCTATAGCATTTGATCCCCTTATCAACATTTGCAATAAAATATTAGGTACTGCTTCACGCAGAAGCTGCAAACGTTTCCAGGGACATTCATGAAGGAACCGAAGTGCTACATCGAAAGTAGCGCCACCCCAAACTTCCATGCTGAACATTTGAGGATGCATGATAGCAAAACTTCTTGCCACTTTCATCATATCTGTTGTTCGAACACGTGTAGCGAGCAGTGACTGATGCGCATCGCGCAAAGTAGTATCCGTAAAATAAATTGGTTTTTCTTTCTTGATCCATTGAGCAAACTTTTCAGGTCCCATTTTAGAAAGCTGATCTTTTGTTCCCGGAGTATGTGTCATGCCATAAGGCACCTGAGGAATTCGAGGGGTTCTGAATTTATGATTCTTGTCAAACGATTTGATATCCGGATGGCCATTGACCATCACATCGGCGAGGTAAGTTAGAATTTTAGTTCCACGATCCTGTTTGAAAGTAAATGTAAACAATTCAGGGTGCTTTCCAATAAAATTAACAGTAGCCTTTCCTTCACGGAATTCAGGATGATTAATAACATTTTCCAAAAATGGAATATTTGTTTTGACCCCACGGATGCGAAACTCCATGAGTGTACGATTCATTCGTTGCGCTGCATCAGCCAGATTTTTTCCTGTAGCAGTTACTTTCACCAGCATTGAATCGAAGAAAGGTGAAATTTTCACTCCCTGATAGGAACTTCCTTCATCGATACGAATTCCATAACCACCTGCATTACGATAAGCGATCAGAGTTCCATAATCGGGCTTAAAATCATTTTGAGGATCCTCAGTGGTAATACGGCATTGAATGGCATAACCATTGCACTGTACCTGCACCTGATGTTTTATATCGATTTCGGGCGATGCCAGTGATTTTCCATCTGCAATTAAGATCTGACATTTTACAATATCCACACCCGTTACCTGTTCGGTTACAGTATGTTCGACCTGAATTCGAGGGTTGACTTCAATAAAATAAATTTTTTCATCTTTATCAACCAGAAACTCTACGGTCCCGGCATTATAATAATCGGCATATGCTGCAATATCGAGTGCATAATTATAGAGTGCCTTTTTTGTTTCTGATTTTAATAAAGGTGCAGGAGCAATTTCAACAACTTTCTGAAATCTCCGTTGCACAGAACAATCACGTTCGAACAAATGCACCAGATTACCAAATTGATCGCCTAAAATTTGAACTTCAATATGTTTGGGATCTTCAATAAATTTTTCAATAAAAATAGTAGCATTACCAAAGGCATTTTCAGCTTCACGTTGTGCTTCATTGAATGCTTTTTCCAATTCTTCTTCTTTGCGGATGACTCTCATACCTCGTCCACCACCCCCTGCGGCAGCTTTCAAAATAACCGGAAAGCCTATACCTTTAGCTTCAGAAAGCGCAACAGTTGCATTGGTAAGCTCTTCTTTGTTGCCTTCAATGAGTGGCACCCCTAAATCCATGGCCACCTTTTTAGCTGCTACTTTATCGCCGAGCATTTCCATGGATTCCGGTGAAGGGCCAACGAAGATGATGCCTTCTTCTCTGCAACGGGTTGCGAACTGCACATTTTCAGACAAAAAACCATAACCGGGATGAATGGCATCAACATGATTGCTTTTAGCAACACGAATGATGGCTTCAATATCAAGATAAGGCTTTAAGGGTTCATTATCATTACCAATCTGGTAAGCTTCATCGGCTTTATACCTGTGAAGGGAGTAGCGATCTTCAAAAGTGAAAACAGCAACTGTTTTCACGCCTAATTCAGCGGCTGCACGAAGGGCTCTGATGGCGATTTCACCCCTGTTTGCAACCAGGAGCTTTTTAATGGTATCCATAAAAGTAAATTAATTGGGGTATATGTAAAGATATATACGGATACGGAGAATTGGCAAAGTGGTTTCAAAAGAAATTAACAATGTAATTTATTGTTTCCCAGCAGTTCAATATCCTACTTTCTATTCCTTACCACCAACCACCAACACTATTTCACCTCTGGGTTCGACAGCTTTAAAATGTTCCAGCAATTCTAAAAGTGTGCCTCTTCTTGTTTCCTCAAACATTTTAGTCAGTTCCCGCGAAAGCGAAGCAGGTCGTTCAGGACCTAAATACTCACACAACTGTTCAAGGGTTTTTACTATTTTGTGAGGTGATTCATACAGGATGAACGTCATTTCCAATTCGGCCAGAGCTTTCAATCTCGTTTGCCGGCCCTTTTTCGGAGGTAAAAAACCTTCAAATAAAAAGCGTTCACTTGGTAAACCGGATACTACCAGTGCGGGAACAAACGCAGTTGGTCCGGGCAAACACTCTATAGCAATACCCTCCTTGATACTTGCACGCACCAGCAAAAATCCGGGATCAGAAATTCCCGGTGTACCGGCATCACTGATTAAAGCAACACTTTGACCTGCTTGAAGCATCCGCACCACTTCGGGGGTCGATTGATGTTCATTGTGCTGATGGTGTGACAACATTCGCTTATCAATACCGAGATGATTCAACAAAACACGAGACGTGCGGGTGTCTTCTGCCAAAATAATATCTACCTCTTTTAAGATACGAATTGCACGCAGCGTAATATCTTCAAGATTGCCTATAGGAGTAGGAACAAGGTACAGTTTGGACATTTTAAATTGCGATTTTTCTGAGAACTGTTTCCTTTGAAAAGAGTGGTATACTTTAGATGTTAAATGAATAACAACTTTAGCACTTCACGAAGGTACAAATAACAGTACAAGTCTGAAAAAAAAATCAATTTCGAATAAAACGAGCCCGGCCCAATTTACCATTTATCACTGCTTCGAAAATATAAGTTCCTTTAGAAAATCCACGGATATCAATAAATCCATCAATAAACTGTTCGTTTTCATAAACAAGCCGACCATCGATGGAGTAAATTCTTACGTACTCAACCAGATCTCCTGAATTCAATTTGAGATTCAAAATATGCAATGAGGGAACCGGAAACAATTGTATCGAATTGTATTTCAAATCATTATTACTCAAGCTGCTTAAAGGAACAAAAATCACATCGGCATAAAAAGAATCAACAGGAATAGCCAAACCATTTACTACTGGCCAAACCACCACAATATTATTCCCTACTTTAAACTGAGGTTGATTAAAAGTGTATCCGGTAACTGTGAAAGTAGCTGAATCGCCAATTGCCAAGACAGGTTGAGCAAGTGTGAAGGCTGCGGTGGTGATTGAATCGACCCTGAACTGTATATCAATTGGTGTATTTATGACAGAGCTGGTGCCATTCACCAACTTCACATCAAAACTATAACTCTGCCCTTCATAAGCAGAATCGGCTGGAGCAAAGGGAAAGCCGGGCATAGCAACCACTCGTAAACCTGTAGTGCCTTGCGACCAGCTGAATTTAGGTGCTATCAGAATAGAGAAAATGAGAATTAGAAACTGAAGTTGCTTGCTTTTCATGCTGATCTGTTTTTACAAGATCAAATGTAAAGAATAAACATGCACAGTACTATTACAATTTTTTCATTATCTTACGCACCCAAAACAAATAATAATGGATATTGTAGGTGCCATCATCAACAACTTAAACAAAGAAGAAGTGCGATTTTTCAAGCTTTACCAGTCGCGGATGCAAACCGGTGAAAGGAAAGATATCTTACTCTTCAACTACATCCGAAAAAATGGAAATAACTATGACGAGACCAAAATTTTTCAAAAACTGTATGGCAACGCGGATAAAAACGCCTTTTACCGGTTAAGAAACCGATTAATGACCGACGTGAATAAATGTTTGTTGTTGCAACATTTTGATGAAGAAGAAACCCAGGCAGCGATTAACCAACTTGCTTTATCCCGATTTTACAGTGCAAGAAGAAATACCGAACTGGCAGCCTATTTTCTGCGAAAAGCGGAAGCCAAGGCACGATCAATTGAAAATTTTGAATTGCTCGATTTGATACTGGGTGAATTTATAAAGCTATCGCACGATCTGTTAGAAATAAATCCCGAGACTTATATAAAGAAGAGGAGTGACAACCAGGAAAAGATAAAACAATTGCGTTCGATTGAGGATGTAGTGGCAGTGCTTTCTTACCGTTTAAAAATTACTCAAAATTTTTCGAAAAGTGATCAGCCGGTGGTAGTGCTGTTGCAGAAAACGGTCAATGATTTTTTGCATGATCCGGAAATCAGGAACAGTACCATTTTTCGCTTTCGCATTTATACAGCCGTTAGTCAGATTTTGCTACAGAACCGTGATTATTTAGCACTGGAAGAATACCTCTTAAAAACCTACAAAGAATTTACAAAATTGGAACTTTTTAATAAAAATAACCATGATACTAAACTACAAATGCTCACCTATTTGGTGAACTCACTCTTTAAAAACGATAAATTAAAACAATCACTGCAATACATTGATTTGCTAAAACAAGCGATGGAGGAGCATGGAAGAATATTGTATGATAAATACCTGTTCTTTTATTACAATTCACTGGTAATAAATTATTCTAAACTCGATAAAGAAAAAGCGATCAAAGTATTAGAGGATATACGGGAAAACCGCAAGATAACGTCCACCCCATTTTATGAAATATTCATTTATTTAAATTTGGGTGTTTTGCATTTTGACCTGAGTCGCTACCGTGAATCACTTCGGTTTATAACACGCTTATACCAGCTGGAGAGTTATAAAAATGCTGATCGCGCACTCCAGCTAAAAATAGCTGTTGTTGAACTCATGGTTCGCTTTGAATTGAGAGATTTGGAGTATCTGGAATACCGTATTGCCAAAATGAAGAAGGATTTTAAAGAATTATTGAAGAAAGATGAGTTCTTGAAAGAGAAAGATTTTATTCAACTTATGGCACAACTGGACCTGATTGGTGGCAAGCCTGCCCTGCTCAAAAAAACCCACATTTTTATAGATAAATATAAGGTTTCAGGAGACAGTGATGATGAAATTATTAATTATGGGGCTTGGTTGAAAGAAAAAATAAAGAAAAAAAGGAGCATTTGAACAGGTAAGATAAACTTAAATTCGACAAAGCAATTTGCATAGGGATGTTTACTTTTGACGTATCAATTCAAACAAAAACAAAAAATTTAAAAACAAACAAATATGAAAATGACTAAAACTTTACTCACGTTAGCCACCTTTATGCTGGTGATGCTGAGCATTTCGCCTCAAGCACAGGCTCAACAGCCTTGCTCGGCAAACTTCCAATATGTTGTTGGAACAACAACCCCAAATGGAACATCTGTTTCTTTGTATGATTCTTCCTCGGCTATCGGGTCCATCACGAACTGGAACTGGACTGTTTCAACAGGCCAGACTTCTACACTACAGAATCCTATATTTAATTTCAACAGCACAGGAAATTACCAGGTATGTCTTACAATTGTTGCGGTTTATCTGGGTCAAACATGTACCAGCACCTATTGCGACACCATAGTAATTGGTGGAACACCTCCTGCTTGCAATGCCAATTTCTCGTTTTCAAACAATATTCTAGGAACCCAGTTCAATGCACAAGCAAGCAATAACGTTTCCTATACCTGGTCATTCGGTGACGGAAGTGCCGGAACAGGAGCTAATCCACTTCATTTCTATACAGCTCCCGGTACTTATACTGCTTGTTTGACCGTTGTTGATGCCTCCGGAGTATCCTGCACAACTTGTCAGAGCGTTGTAATTTCTTCCACTTCAGGTTGCCAGGCCTATTTCACTTCAGCTCAAGTACCCGGCACTACCCAATTTGACTTCACCAATCAATCACAAGGAAATGCAACCTATTTTTTGTGGAACTTTGGTGACGGAGGTACCTCAACGCTGCAAAACCCTTCCCATTCCTACAATAGCCCGGGTATCTACAATGTTTGTTTGACTATCATTGATTCCCTTGCAGGTTGTACCGACACGTATTGCGATTCACTTTCAATTGGCGGAGGCGTTTTATGTGACCCAACTTTCACATTCCAAACATCACCGACAGCAACTGTTTTTGCAGCTAACTTACAAAATGTTGGAGCCACCTATGTCTGGGATTTTGGTGATGGAAATGTAGGAACAGGTTCATTTATAACACATGTTTATGCAAATCCGGGAACCTACACGGCATGCCTTGTTGTTACCTTAGCTAATGGACAATCTTGCACCAGCTGTCAGCCAGTAGTTATCCCAAGTAGTTCCGGATGTTCCTCCAATTTTGCTGTATATCCTGACTCATTGATACAACACACTTATTATGCTTATAATCTTGCTTCAGGAGTAGGTCCTTTATCTTATATTTGGAGTTGGGGTGATGGAACTTCAAGCAACACAGCCTATCCAAGTCATACATATGCTGCAGCAGGAACCTATACCATTTGTTTGACTATAACAGATGCAACAGGTTGTTCAAGCAACACTTGTTATCAGTTTGCACTATTAAGGTTATCTGGAAGCAGCGCACCTGTGACCATTAATGTAGTAGCCGGAACTACCGGTATTAATGAGAACACGCTTTTGAATTCATTAATTGTTTCACCAAATCCTGCCTCTGAATTTGTAAATGTTAATTTCAATCTTACCAATGATACCGAGGTAACATATAGTGTGAAGAATTTGACCGGTCAACTGATATACAGCTCACCATCAACAAAATACAATTCAGGAAGTCATCAAATTCAAATTCAAGTAGCTGAGTATAAATCAGGTCTCTATTTCCTTGAGTTAACTGCAGGTGGAAAACAAAATTTCACCAAAATAGTAGTTCAATAGTTTGTTTTACAAGTGGTTAGGTAAAACGTTGTACGCCCCCCTTCCTGGTAGGAAGGGGGCTTTTTCATTTTCAGTCAAACACTACCGTGGTTTATGAATTATGGAAGCATAAACTAAAGCCACCGGAATTTGTTATGAAATAAGAGCAAAAAGTGTTACCTTTGCCATGTCTTAAAAGGCTTAAAATCAGAATTATTACCATGATTACAGTATCAGATAATGCGAAAGAAAAATTAGCCATTCTTAGGGCTGAAGAAAAACGAGATGAAAGTTACTTCGTTAGGGTTGGAGTTGCAGGTGGTGGTTGCTCAGGCTTAACTTATGTTCTTGATTTCGATAATGAGATGAAAGCCGATGATAAAATATTTGAAGACAAAGGAATTAAAATTGTGTGCGACAAGAAGAGTTTTCTTTATCTCGTAGGCACAGAATTAGAATTTACCGATGGTTTAAATGGAAAAGGTTTTGCTTTCAATAATCCGAATGCATCACGCACTTGTGGTTGTGGCGAAAGTTTCGCTGTTTAACCTGCAAAAAATCAATTAAAAAAATTTCTCAATTCTTAAATTGAATCAGTCTAAATAAAAATAGATGTCTGACGATCAGAAATTATTGGATGAGGTAACCTCTTCGGAGTATAAATGGGGATTTGTATCAGATATAGAATCGGATAACGCACCCAAAGGACTGACGGAAGATACAGTTAGATTTATTTCCAACAAAAAAAACGAACCTGAATGGTTACTGGAATGGCGCTTGAAATCGTTTCGTCATTGGAAAACTATGGAAGAGCCGAAATGGCCTAACGTGCATTACCCAACCATCGACTTTCAGGATATTATTTATTATTCTGCTCCAAAACCTAAAAAGGTACTCAATAGTTTAGATGAATTAGATCCTGAAATCAGGGCTACTTTTGATAAGCTTGGTATTTCATTGCTTGAGCAAAAGCGATTAGCTAATGTTGCCGTTGATGCCGTTATTGATAGTGTTTCAGTGAAAACAACTTTCAGAGAAGCACTGGCTGAGTTAGGAATTATATTCAGTTCATTCAGTGAAGCCGTTCATGAGCATCCCGAACTCATCAAAAAATATTTAGGTTCAGTTGTTCCCCCAACCGATAACTATTATGCTGCATTAAACTCAGCAGTATTCAGTGATGGTTCTTTTTGTTATATTCCAAAAGGGGTAAGATGCCCTATGGAATTGTCTACTTATTTCAGAATTAATTCTGCAGGAACCGGACAATTCGAAAGAACATTAATTGTTGCCGAAGAGGGCGCCTACGTGAGTTACTTAGAAGGTTGCACCGCTCCCATGCGTGATGAACACCAGTTGCATGCAGCAGTTGTTGAAATAGTTTCTCATACTGACGCACAGGTTAAATATTCAACTGTGCAAAACTGGTATCCTGGAAATAAAGAGGGCAAAGGTGGTATCTATAATTTCGTTACCAAACGCGGTATCTGCATGGGTGATCGTTCTAAAATATCATGGACTCAAGTGGAAACAGGTTCCGCCATTACATGGAAATACCCAAGTGTAATTTTAAAAGGTGATTATTCCATTGGCGAATTCTATTCTGTTGCGGTAACCAATAATATGCAACAAGCCGATACCGGAACAAAAATGATCCACATTGGAAAAAACACTAAAAGCACAATTATCTCAAAAGGAATATCAGGAGGAAAAAGTCATAACAGTTACAGGGGTTTAGTTAAAATAAATAAAAAAGCCGACAACTCCCGTAATTTTTCACAATGCGACTCACTTCTTTTAGGTGACCAGTGTGGTGCACATACGTTTCCTTATCTTGAAGTAAATAATAAATCGGCACGTGTTGAACATGAAGCCACCACTTCAAAAGTTGGAGAAGATCAGATATTTTATTGCAATCAACGCGGTATCGCTACCGAAGATGCCATTGGCTTAATTGTAAATGGCTATTGTAAAGAAGTTTTCAATCAGCTACCCATGGAATTCGCAGTAGAAGCGCAGAAGCTTTTAGCGATTTCTTTAGAAGGAAGTGTGGGGTAATAAGTGTTCAGTGACCAAGTAACAAGTGACCAGTGACCAGTATCAAGTGACCACGTGACCAGAGTGACCAGTATTCAGTGACCAGTGTTAAGTGACCAGTGTTTAGTAACGGTTTAGTGACTAGTAATTGGGACCAGTAACGTTTGGAAGAGACTAATGTTTGGTAGAAGTCAAAAATAACGAAAGTACAATTCAGTGAAATTAATTATATTTTTTATTAACTTTTCAAAAACTTTTATTTATGGCCTTAATTGAATCATTTGAAGAAATGGTAGGCTGGAAGAAAGCTAGAATATTGAACAAACAAATTTACCAAATAAACAAGCAGAGGATCATTCTATTATGATTTTGCTTTAAAAAATCAGATTCGAAACTCATCAATATCGATAATGGCTAACATTGCAGAAGGACTTGAACGTAACACTGCGTTGCAAAAAAAATATTTTACAAATGTTGCAATTGGTTCAGCAGGTGAAACAAGGTCTCACTTATATATTGCCAGAGATATGAATTATATTGATGATAACCAATTTAAATTGTTTATCGAAAACGTAAAAGAGATTAGCAGAATTTTGAATGGATTTATTCAAAGAGCAAAATAATTCATTTCAAATCCTTAGTTTAAACTGGTCACTGGTTACTTGTCACTATTATTTAGAAATCATCATTATACAAAAAAAAAATGCTATCTGTAAAAATTTACACGCGAGAGTAGAGGAAAAGGCGATCCTTAACGGTTTGAATCTAGAAGTTAGGCCGGGCGAAGTACACGCTATCATGGGACCTAACGGATCAGGTAAAAGCACATTGGCATCGGTATTAGCCGGAAAAGAAGCCTATGAAGTGACCAAAGGCGAAGTTCTGTATAACGGTGTTGATCTATTGGAAATGTCGCCAGAAGATCGAGCACGTGCAGGAGTATTTCTTGCATTCCAATATCCGGTTGAAATTCCGGGTGTGAGTAATGCAAACTTTTTAAAAACCGCTGTGAATGAAGTGCGAAAATCAAAAGGTCTTGAGCCTTTAGATTCGAAAGACTTTCTGATTATGATGAAAGAAAAATGAAACTGGTGGAAATGGATAAACAAATGACCACCCGTTCAGTCTATGAAGGTTTTAGTGGAGGTGAGAAAAAAAGAAATGAAATTTTTCAAATGGCAATGCTGGAGCCTCAGCTTGCAGTAATGGATGAAACCGATTCCGGATTAGATATTGATGCGTTGCGAATTGTGTCGAATGGAGTGAACGCATTGCGTGACGGTAAACGTTCATTCGTGGTGATCACTCATTATCAAAGACTGCTCGATTATATAGTTCCTGATTTTGTGCATGTGTTGTATAAAGGAAGAATTGTAAAATCGGGTGGTAAAGAATTAGCTTTGGAATTGGAGGAGAAAGGTTATGATTGGATTAAGGAAGAGGTGGGTGCTGTTTAGGCGGCGGCGGCGGTAGCAGCAGCGGTGGATGAACTGCTAACTTTGGCGGTAACGATTGTGAATAGAAATAAATCAGCATTATAGTATTGAAAAATATTTAGTAAATGAGCACAGACAATAAGAGTGAGGTGATACAGGCTTTTGAATTGGCATCGAAAAATCAAAGTGTATTTTCAGGAATTGACCGCCAGGAGAGCATGGAGAATTTTAAACGATTAGGTTGGCCGAATGCCAGGAATGAAGAGTGGAAATATACCAACATCAGCAAAATAATACAGGCAAAACCTGACTTTAAAAAAGCACAGGGAAGTGGTGTTGTGACTAAAGAAATGGTATCACAATTTTTAATCGCCGGTGCTGATGCATTTGTATTGGTATTTGAAAATGGCTATTTTAATAAAAATCTATCTTCACCTTCATCCGCACCTGACGGAGTAACCATTCAAAATCTGTCTTCGGTAACCGGAAACGAGACTGTAAATAAATACCTTGGTAAAGTTGCTTCTGAAGCAAATGAACCCTTCGTTGCACTCAACACAGCCTTTGTGAATGATGGTGTTTTTATTCACATTAAACAGGGCAAATCAATATCCCAACCTATTCATATCATTTATATCAATTCTTCAACAAATCCTGATCATACCTCATCTATCAGAAACCTTATAGTTGCAGAAAAAGGATCAAAAATTAACATTAGCGAAAGTTATCATTCGCTGAATGATGAA
This sequence comes from Bacteroidota bacterium, assembly GCA_016722525.1. GTDB lineage: Bacteria > Bacteroidota > Bacteroidia > AKYH767-A > OLB10 > JADKJB01. The sequence continues at coordinate 57,737 of JADKJB010000018.1, read as the reverse complement.
GCCTGTGGATTCATGAATTCGGTGACTGAAGTGGTGGTGATGCAAAATGCTCATGTTGAATTGGTAAAAGCACAATTGGAATCTAATAAATCTTCCCATATCAGTTTTACTCAGGCAATCCAGGAACGCGACAGTCTTTTTGATACAGTAACTGTTACTTTGAATGGAGATTTAGTGCGTAACAACCTTCATATTAAAATGAACGATATCAACTGCACTTCTCATCTTTTTGGCTTGTATATCCTTGATGGCAATCAGCTTGTTGATAACCACACATTGGTGGATCATGCCATGCCGAACTGCTTCAGCAATGAACTTTACAAAGGCATCATTGGAGGAAAAGCAACGGGAGTGTTCAACGGTAAAATTTTTGTCCGGAAAGATGCACAGAAAACGAATGCCTATCAGTCGAACAAAAATATATTATTATCGGACGATGCCCAGATGAATACCAAACCGCAGCTGGAGATTTTTGCTGATGATGTAAAATGTACACATGGAGCTACAACAGGGCAGATAGATGAGGATGCGCTCTTTTATTTAAGGGCAAGAGGAATTGGAGAAAAAAATGCCAGGGCCTTACTGAACATAGCTTTTGCCAGTGATGTTTTGAACAATATTAAAAATGAATTGCTGAAAGAAAACCTGCTTAATCTTGCTGTTGAGAAATTGCATAAAAATGAGAAGTGATCAAACGAAGGAGCTATTGGAATCCAATTTTTTTAACGTTGAAACAATCCGTAAAGATTTTCCTATTTTACTGGAGCAGGTATACGGCAAACCACTTGCTTACTTTGATAATGCTGCAACCTCGCAAAAGCCATCAATAGTAATACAAACACTTTCTGAATATTACAAACATTACAACGCTAATATTCACAGAGGTGTTCATTTTCTGAGTCAAAAAGCTTCGCAGGCATTTGATGATGTACGTGTAAAAGTTCAGCAACTTATTAATGCACCTTCTGAAAAAGAAATAATTTTTACGAGAGGCACAACAGAATCTATCAATCTGGTAGCTTCAACTTATGGGAGAAAATTTATCGGCAAAGCTGACGAAATAATTATCAGTGCTATGGAACACCATAGTAATATTGTGCCCTGGCAAATGTTATGTGAAGAAAAAGGTGCTTTGCTGAAAGTTATTCCGATGACCAACAGCGGCGAACTCCTGATGGAAGAATTCGATAAATTACTTTCATCAAAACCAAATTCATATCCCTCGTTCATACATCCAATTCACTTGGAACTATAAACCCTGTAAAAGAAATTATCCGCAAAGCGCACAATTTAAATATACCGGTTTTAGTCGACGGGGCTCAGGCAGTTGCACATACACTCGTAGATGTGCAGGAATTGGATTGTGATTTTTTTGCTTTTTCAGGACATAAAATGTTTGGACCTACAGGCGTTGGGTGTTTGTATGGAAAGGCTCATTTGCTAGAATCAATGCCTCCCTACCAAGGGGGTGGCGAAATGATACAATCCGTTCGCTTTGAGAAAACCACCTATAACGAAATACCTTTTAAATTTGAAGCAGGAACACCCAATATTGCTGATGTGATTGGGATAGGTTCGGCCATCGATTATCTAAATTCAATTGATCGTATTGCAGCCGAAAAACATGAGCATGAACTCATGAAATATGCCTCAGTGAAGTTAATGGAAGTTGAACATGTTAAATTAATTGGTACAGCAGCTGCTAAAACAAGTGTTGTTTCATTTGTAATTGATGGCGTTAATGCTTTAGATACAGGAATGTATCTCGACACTTTAGGCATTGCAGTTAGAACAGGGCACCATTGTACACAACCGGTAATGGACCGATTAGGTATACCAGGAACTATAAGAGCCTCTTTTATGTTTTATAATACTTTTGAAGAAATAGACCGTTTGGTGGAAGGTGTTAAAAAGGCGATTGCTTTGTTACGGGTTAAGAAATGATGTGTTATTCTTAAATTTTGTAAGAAATTTCGTTTTTATCGCTATTTTCCTCTTTAAAACCTATCGAAAAAATACCATACCTCAAATCTTCAAATCAAAAAAAAATTTGTTTCGAAGATTTGTTTTTGAATATCAATTTATTAGTTGAAATTAGTTGTCATTGTTTAGCAAAATTCAATCTTATCATACTTTATGCTGAGTTTGACCAAATGCTTGAAAATGCCTATTGCACAGCATATAAATAAGCCGTAACTTTGAATACTATTTCGAGGGCAAACCAACTTAAAAATCCAAATAAACATGTTTAAACTTAATTTAAAAGGCAGGCTTTGCAGTTTGCTAATTGCTTCATTGGTGCTAACCAACCTGACGATAAATGCTCAGGGCACGGAAAAAAAAGCGTTTCAGGATATACCTGAATCTGCTATAGAACTTAAAGGTGAGCGATATACCTTTCCTTCGAATTACCGAATCCTTCAACTCAATCAGCCAGAGCTGGAACAACTGCTTGTTCAGGCTCCTGAAGAATCTGCCTACAGAACAAGTAACCGGTTGGTTTTGAAATGCCAATGCCTGATGGAAGCACCCAGGCATTCAGCATTTATAAATCGGTAGTAATGCATCCCGATCTGGCTGCTAAATTTCCTGAAATAAAAACGTATGCGGGGTATGCATACCGAACACCCCGGGATCATCATTCGACTAGACCTAACACCAATTGGGTTTCATGCAATGCTATTATCTCCTCGTGGACAGGTTTTTATTGATCCCTACAGTACCAATACCACAACTGAATACATCTGCTATTACAAAAAAGATGTAACAAGAACCACTTCTTTTACTTGTGAAACCGAAGATCTTTCAGAAGATCTGCAGCAGTCAATTCCTTCCAATTTTCAGGGGCAGCGTTCTATAGGTTCACAGTTACGTACATATCGACTTGCCCTAGCAGGAACAGGTGAATATACTGCAACAAAAGGCGGAACAGTTGCCGGAGGCCTTGCAGGAATGGTTACCACCATGAACCGTGTTAATGGAGTTTATGAAACGAAGTTGCCATCAGAATGGTGCTGATTCCCAACAACAACCTTTTGGTTTATACCAATTCTACTACTGATCCTTATACCAATGGAAATGGCGGCACCATGCTTACGGAAAACATAAACAATTGCAATACGGTAATTGGTTCTGCCAATTTCGATATCGGTCATGTATTCAGCACCGGAGGTGGTGGTGTGGCAGGCTTGGGTGTTGTTTGCGGTGCAAGTAAAGCGCGTGGCGTTACAGGTTCTTCCAACCCTGTTGGTGATCCTTTTGATATCGATTATGTTGCTCATGAAATGGGACACCAGTTTGCGGGCAATCACACTTTCAACAGTTCAACTGGTTCATGCAGTGGTAACCAGGCGGCTTCTGCAGCCTACGAACCGGGTAGCGGAATTACCATAATGGCTTACGCCGGAATATGTGGGAGTGATAATCTGGCATCAAATAGTATCGCCTACTTTCATACTAAAAGTTTCGACGAAATAGTTATTTTCAGTACCACCGGAAATGGAAATACGTGTCCGGCAACTACAGCAACTGGTAATACCCCTCCGGTAGTTACCAGTATGGGAGCCAATTATTCCATTCCAATTTCAACACCATTTATTTTAACAGGTGCTGCCAATGATGGAGGTAATCCGATAACCTATTCCTGGGAGCAATACGATTTAGGAACTGCAGGAGCTTGGAATGCTAACCTGGCAAATGCCCCTATATTCCGACCATTTACACCTACCACATCTGCATCAAGAACATTTCCAAAAATTTCAGATATCATTAACAACGTAACAACAGTAGGTGAAATTCTTCCTAATGTTGCCCGGACGATGAATTTCCGTTTAACTGTTCGTGACAATCAAGCTGCAGGTGGTGGAGTAACACATCCTGATACTACAGTAATAATTTCAGTAATTAATGGTGGAGGGGCTTTTGCAGTTACGGCACCAAATACGGCGGTATCGTGGGCAGGCGGTTCAACTCAAACTGTTAGCTGGAACGTGAGCGGAACCACTGCGGCACCTATCAGTACAGCTAATGTAAAAATTTCACTTTCCACTGACGGTGGAAACACATTCCCCACAGTAATAGTGGCATCCACAGCCAATGATGGAACAGAAAGTATTTCAGTTCCAAATGTGGCATCCACGCAGGCGAGAATTAAAGTGGAAGCTGTTGGAAATATTTACTTCGATATGAGCAATGCCAATTTCACTATCACTTCAAGTGCATTTTCAACTATTACCACCTCATCAATTGTAACTACAAACTATTGCGCCGGTACTTCACTCAACGTTAGCTTCACCACTAATGGTTCGGCTAATGCCGGAAATATTTTCAAGGCTCAACTTTCAAATGCTGCAGGTTCATTTGCAAATCCCGATAGCATTGGCAGTTTGACTTCAACTACATCAGGTATAATTGCATGTACAATTCCTGCAGGAACAGTAACCGGAACCGGTTACAGAATTCGTGTTGTTAGTTCTAATCCTGTTGTGACAGGAAGCGATAATGGAGCAAACCTGACTATCTCCGGCCAGGTTGGAGCTGCAGGTGCTCCTCAAACAGGTTCTTCTGCTTATTGTGCGAACCTACCAATAGTTTTCACTACAAGTGCAATTACCAATGCTACTTCTTATAACTGGTCGGTGAATGCAGGTGGAGTCATAACAAACGGACAAGGTACAGCTCAGGTTACGATTGCATTTCCTCCCGGACAACCAACTACAACAGCAACAGTATCCGTTTTTGGCTCCAATGCCAATTGCAGTGGTACCACAGGAAGTTTGAATGTTACCATTCAAAACACACCAAACACTCCAACAGCGAATGGAGCTTCAGGTTGTAGTGGCACAGCAATTAATCTTTCAGGATTTCCTGCTGCGGTACCCGGAACTACAATCGCATCATACAGTGTACCCAATCCATATACAGGACCAGCAACCACATTCACATATACACTCACTACTCCATTCGGATGCAACAGTACAAGCGCCTCTGCCTTCATTTCCGTGATCCCTTTACCCACAGTCACAGCAACAAATGTGAGTGGATGTGCAGGTTCGCCTATTTCGTTGTTGGGAAGTCCGGCAGGCGGCTCTTTCAATAAGCTGAATCCCTATTTGGGTCCATCCACCACGTATACTTATACTTATACTAACGGTAATGGATGTACGAATACATCAGCAGCGGCCAACATCACCGTAAATCCATTACCTGTAGTTACTGCTAACAATGTAGTTGGTTGCGAAGGTTCACCCATTACATTGACAGGAAGTCCAGCCGGTGGTACGTTTAATTTAGGAAATCCTTACACAGGCCCATCTACCCAATACACTTATTTCTACACGAATGCCAATGGCTGTTCAAATACTTCTGCTCCTGCAACCATTACGGCAAATCCTTTACCAACGGTTACAGCAGCGAACGTGAGTGGTTGTGAGGGTTCACCTATCAATTTAGCGGGTAGTCCTGCAGGCGGAAGTTATAGTGTTGCAAATCCATATACTGGTCCTTCCACCACGTATTCTTATACCTACACTAATGGCAACGGATGTTCCAACACAGCCATTGGAGCAAGCATTACATCCAACCCATCACCTGTGATTGCATTTAATTTGCTGGCAACAAGCTACAATATTAGTGCAGCAGCAGTTACACTTACAGGAACTCCTGCAGGCGGTTCATTCAGTGGTCCGGGGGTAAGTGGTAACACTTTTACACCATCTTTGGCAGGTGCGGGCGGGCCCTACACCATCACTTATTCATATACCGATGGTAACGGTTGCAGCAGCACTTCATCACAATCAACTTCTGTCATCAATTGTACACTTCCCTCAATGCCAAGTACAATTGCAACTGTTGGCGGAACTGTGAAAGTTTGTCCGGGAAGCACCGTTACATATCGAGTCACTAATGTAGCCACAGTTTCTTTTTATATTTGGATTCCACCAACAGGTGGCACTATCATCAGCGGACAAGGTACCAATCAGGTTGTGGTGAGCTATTCGGCAGCATTCACAGCTTCCGGAGCCTTAACAGTTGCGGTAAATAATTCTTGTGGAAGTAGTTTGATCAGATCACTCACCATTACTCGTAATACACCTGCTACTCCGGGTGTGGTTACCGGCCAGGTAGCGGGTTTGTGCGGACTTTCGGGAGTGCCTTACTCTGTCACACCAGTTTCGGGAATCACTTATAACTGGTCGTTCAATGCTGCAACTGCAGTTGTTGGTTCGGGTCAGGGAACCAATGCTATTACAGCGAATTTTCTTGCCGGATATATAACCGGTAACATTCAAGTGAGTGCTACCAACGCTTGTGGCACCAGTGCACTGCGCAGCTTAACAGTAAAAACCACACCACCCGTTGCAACTGCAATAAGCGGCACCAGTACCACCTGTGCGAATCAGTTTGGGGTGCCTTATTCAATAAGTCCTTTGGCTACGGCAACCACTTACACGTGGTCGGTTCCTACCGGTGCAAAAATTAACGATGGAACAGTAACTTCAACTTCAACTACATTAGTAACAACATCAACTGCTGTTACCGTTAACTTCGCAACAACAGCAGGTTCAGTTAAAGTGAGAGGAAACAATGCATGTGGCTCGGCAAGTTATTTCTCGAAGGCCGTTACCTTTACTTGCAGAGTAGCTGATGATACCAATCAAGGTCTAGCACTCAGCTTCTATCCTGTACCTGCCAATGAGATTTTAAACATAACCTTCGAATCTACAATTGAAACGACAAACAGCATTCGCTTAACTAATTTGCTTGGGAAAGATGTAATAGTTCAATCAGGAACATCGACGATAGGAACAAATCAATCTGAAATGGATCTTTCAGCAATAACTCCGGGAGTCTACTTTCTGGAAGTTGTTAATGGTAGTGAAAGAAAAGTTGAAAAGATTATAGTTGAATAATTAAACATTCTAGAAAAGTTTGTTTTTAATGCCGGGTTCTTGGAGCCCGGCATTTTTGTTACAAAAAAGTGTTGCCCACAAAATTCAGTCTATATATTTGATTTACAAATTTTTGAAAGCATATTCCAGGAATAGACAGAATAAATAACTACTTTTATTTCAAACATCAGGCAACACATGATGAGCCCGTAAGGTCTTATACCCAGAAGCATTTTTCAGGAAATCGCTACTTTATGAATGAAACAGAGATCATAAAAGGCTGCATCAGAAAAGACCGTCAATCGCAAAAGGCACTTTACGATCGATTTGCTTCGGTTATGTATGCAATTTGTTTACGGTATACCCACAGCCGCGACAATGCACTGGATGTGCTACAGGATGGTTTTATAAAAGTATACTCCAGTCTGGAAAGCTATAAAGGCGAAGGGAATTTTGAGGGTTGGCTAAAACGTATTTTCATCAACACGGCCATCAGCTACTATCACAAAATAAAAACACTTGCTGATCATTTTCCGGATTCCGAAGAAACAACATACAACTATTCGGATGAGATAAATATAATAAGCAAAATGTCGGAAAAGGAATTATTAAAATTAATTTCAAAGCTACCCGATGGCTACAGGATGGTTTTCAATTTATATGTGATAGAAGGGTATGATCATGAAGAAATCGGAAAAATGCTTTCTATTAATCCGGGAACATCCCGTTCACAATTACTTAAAGCCAGAAGAGTGCTTCAACAACAACTTAAAGATTTGAAAATAATAGCAGCATGAAATCGGAAGAAGAACTATTTGATGATACCATAAGACGAAAACTATCGGAAAGCGAGGTCGCTCCTCCGACTGGAATGTTTGATACTATAATTCCTAATGAAAACAAAAAACGAGGTTTTTTATGGTTTTGGGTTTCCGGAATAGTAATACTACTTATTTCAGCTATTTCGGTATACCGATACAGCAATAAAATATCTGAAACCGATACAACTAAAAATGAAAAAAACAAAGTTAGCGCTTTAATAAATGAGGAATCACCATCAAAAAACATTACTTCAGAAACTAAAAAGACAACAGTTGATACTTTTCCTTCGACCCTAGAATTAAGTTCCAAAATAAAATCAGCTAACTCCACAACTGAAAAAGCAACTTCTATGGAGATGAATTCGAATCCAGCAGCTGCCATCACAGCAAGCATTAATGGTAAATCGAAACAACCTAAAGATCGTCAGGTAGCAGCCAATTTTGCGAAATCAACTAAATCAAAATCAGAAAACGCAGGAATTAATTATTCTACTGAGAAAGGTTATCTGGATCGCTTTAAATCTCAAAAAAACAATGATTACTATCTATATCCTACCCCTTTATTACAATATAATGAAACACAAATTACAAAACCCTTTACCCGACTTATACAGCCAACAAAATTAGAATTTGAGCCTAGAGAATTGTCAAAGTTTTCAATTGAAGTAAATTTTCTTAAGAGCTATGCGGATTTAAAAAAAGAAATAACTACAAAAGATACATTGGCAATAAGGTTGTTTAATGAACAACAAGCTGCATCAACCTCCATTCAAGGCTATCAATCCGGACTAAAATTATTGTACACATTAAATAAAAATATTACTGTTGGAGCAGGGATTTCTTACTCCAAAGTAAAAGAAGAATTCAGTTTTCAATTTACAGAATACTATAAACAACTAAACATTGATACTGTACAATACTATATTCTATTTCCATTTTCACCTCCTATTCAAATTACCGAATATGATAGTACATTAATTACCAAAACAAATAACTTGTTAATTCAACAAACCCACACTTATGAAACATTTTATTTTAATACCGACATAAGATATACATTACCGGTTGGCCGTTTCACAGCAGAGCCGCAATTAGGAGTGAGTGCGGCCCTGTATAACAAAATAAAAGGGTCAACGAATTATACTTCCAACTTTGAGGAATTGCAAGGCGGCTCCGTATTCAACAAAAGTGCAGAAGTAACTATTTCAGGTGTTTTACAAATCGGATATTCCATAAATGAAAAATTGAGCTTGTTTGCTCATTCAGGATATAGTTATTCATTAAATCCAATGAAAACTTCAGCATTATTCTACACACAAAAAACAAATAAATTAATGGTTGGTGCGGGAGTGAAAATTAATTTTTTAAAAAGCAGGCAACAAAAATAAATGTACCGGGTCTGATATAGTAAACAACTAAAAACTTAAAATCATGAAAAAGAAATTCTACTTACTACTAGTATCAGCAATGGTAGCATTTGCAGTTACGGTAAATGCGCAGTTACCAACCGGGTTTACAAATATTGATATTAACAACATTGATGCAGGAATTTCATCAACCAATGATCTGTTCTGGGATTTTAGCAATGCCAAATTTGAAGTTCCAAAAGGAAGCGGTTTGCATTCTATTTTTAGTGGCGGAATGTGGATAGGGGGATTAGACAATGGAGGCATTGCACACATGGCAAGTCAAACCTACCGCCAAACAGGGAACGACTTCTGGCCAGGTCCTATCGACACCATGATGGGAGTAGCAACCGACTGGAATTTGTGGGACAGGTCCTGGAAGTTGAATAAAACTGAGGTTTTAGATCATATTCAAAACTATTCAAATTCCGGATACGTTGTTCCACAAAACATTGCTGAATGGCCGGGATACGATGCTGCTCTAGGAAGAGTGTTAGCACCTTTTGCCGACTATAACAGTAATGGTATATACGATCCTGCCAATGGTGATTACCCATACATTTTAGGTGACCAAACTGTTTACAGTATTTACAATGATCTGTATACGCATTCCGAATCAACCTGTGATTCACTTGGTGTGGAAGTGCATCGTACCCTATTTGGTTTTGATGCCCCTAATGACACAGCACTCAACAACACTATTTTTAGTAGATATGAGATAAAAAACTTTAGCAACACGGATTATCATGATGTTTACATTTCTACATGGATTGATTTTGATTTGGGCAATGCTACTGATGACTATATAGGTACTGATATAAATTTGAATATGATTTATGCTTACAATGGTGATAACAATGATGAAACTTCAATGGGCTACGGATTAAATCCACCGGCAATAGGAGTATATTTCTTAAATGATTCACTTACTTCCAGTATGTCCTATGACAATATCAGTAATGCAGTAACCGGAAATCCAGCTTTCTGTTTGGATTTTATGAATTATAGCAGAAGTATTTGGTTGGATAACCAACCTTTAACTTATGGTGGTGATGGCCGGAATCCAGGCAATCCTGTAACAACTCATATATATCCCGGAGTTACCAACCCAATTTATTTTCAAGCATTCGGACCATGGGATGAAGCAAATAGTGGAAATGCACCTGGTGATAGAAGAATGATTGGTTCCATTGGACCATTAAATTTGAATGCAGGCGATTATAAATCATTCGATATTGGATACACATGGGCAAGAGCTACTTCTGGAGGACCACTGGCAAGTGTTGCCGCATTACAAAATGCTGTTTCCGGATTGAGAGTCATGTACAATAATGGTGTATTAACATCCATCCCGGTCATACCAACTACTGAGGCATCTTTAATCACAGTTTTCCCAAATCCTGCCAGTGATGAAATTACCATTCAGAATTCCAATACCGATAAACAGTATAAGATCAAAATAGAAGATGCGGTAGGAAGAATTGTTTACCAAAAAACAAATATCAACGAAAACAAATATTCCATTGATGTTCGTGATTTCTCCAAAGGATTATACATTGTCACTGTTGTGAAAAGTGGAATCAGCTATAATAAAAAATTGATTTTGAAATAACGATTAGTTTTCATAGTACAAAAAAGGGTCGGAAAAATCCGACCCTTTTTATAAATTAAATAAAATTTCAATTATTGAACCAACTTCATTTCCTTCACCAGGTGACTTGCGCCGGCAAATTTATCAATAACAAACAACACATAACGAATATCTACACTGATAGTTCTTTTATATTCTGGATCAAAGGCAATATCTCCGCTCATAGCTTCCCAGTTACCATCAAAAGCAAGACCGACTAATTCGCCACTACCATTGATTACCGGTGAACGGGAATTACCTCCGGTGATATCATTATTACTAATGAAGCACACTTTTAAGTTTTCCATTTTCGCCATAGGGGCCAAAGTCTTTATCCTTGATCAGTTTTTCCAATTTAGGATCAACAACAAACTCCCTCATTCTTATTATCCATTTTCTCTAAAATACCATCGGCAGTAGTAAAATAGTTATAGTAAACACCATCCATAGGATAATAATCTTTTACCTGACCATAACTTAAACGCATGGTACTATTGGCATCGGGTGCATATTTTTTATCGGGATTCATTTCACGCAAGCCAGCAACATAACTGCGATTAAACTGATTCTGATTATTGGTGATGGCAGTAACAGCAGGTTTAGAATTTGCATTATAACTATCCATAATAGATTTCATAGTCCTGAAGGCTAAATCTTTTTCCAATTGTTTTGAAGATGGTTTATTCATAAACTTCAAATACTTCTCTTTACTTACAAAGAATGAATTTTTAAAAACATCAGCAGCAAACTTATCAAAATCCCCTTTATATTTTGTTTCTACTTCTTTAAAAATTGGAGGGTGTTGCTCTTTAGGAATATCTTCATAACTCATATTAAGTAATGCTGCAAAAAGTTTTTGATCTGTTGGAGCATTGAATTCCTCATAAAATCCATCGGCACGACCTTTAAGTTTTTCAACTAATGCCGCCATTTCTTCAGGCTTGGTTTCTTTTGAATTTAATGCGGCGAGCAATGGGTTAAGTCCGGCAGAAAAAGCAAGAATTTCAGGACCTCTTGTAATTGCTTCATTGAGATAAATTCTGGTGATCGCATATTTATTCATATCCTCATAGCTTTTCTTTAAGCCCGGGAGAGCGTTGCCATACTTTGCTTTGCGGGTAGCATCGGCATCGGCCCAAGCTTGAAATTTAGCCTCATCAGCAGCACGCTGTTCAGCAACTCTCATACGTTTTAACCCTTTAGTTTGACCGATAAAATACTTCCAATAATTAGCTGTTTGAGCGTACTTGGCAGCATACATAATACTAACTTTAGGATCAGCATCCATATCTTCCTTAATAATTTCTAATTTCTTATCGCGGATTTTTACAATAGCCGGATTTGTTTTATCGATAACCAGATTTACGCCATTGGAAGTAAGATATCTGTCGGTAGCACCCGGGTATCCAAATGTCATAGTAAAATCATCTTTTTTAATTCCTTTCATAGAGATAGGAAGAAAATGCTTGGGCTTGTAAGGGATATTATCTTTGGAATATTCAGCAGGCTTTCCATCTTTACCACAATAAACTCTGAATAACGAGAAGTCACCGGTATGACGTGGCCACATCCAGTTGTCGGTATCACCACCAAAATTTCCTATTGAAGAGGGTGGTGCACCTACTAGTCTTACGTCTTTAAAAACTTCATACACCATCAAATAATATTCGTTGCCTTTATAAAAACTTTTTACATCGGCCTGTAATTGTGTATCACCAATTGCTTCTTTAGAAATTTTTGAGAAAATTTTTGGAAGCTCGATCGTTCTAGCTGATTCAGAAAGTGTATCACCAAGTGCTTTGTTCACTTTTTCAGTTACATCTTCGATACGAACCAGGTACTTAACAAACAATCCGGGATTTGGAAGTTCCTGATCACGGTTCATCGCCCAATATCCCTTAGTGATATAATCGTTTTCAACAGAACTATTGGATTGAATGGCATCAAAACCACAATGGTGATTGGTGAGAATCAAACCATCTGCCGAAACCATTTCACCGGTACAAAATCCACCAAAGTGAACAATAGCATCCTTCATGCTAGAATTGTTGACATTGTAAATGTCTTCAGCGGTTAATTTAAGTCCTAGCTTCTGCATATCGGACTCATTCAGCTGCTTGAGTAGCAATGGCAGCCACATCCCTTCATCCGCCTTTGTTACCGTATTCAGTAACAAAATAAAGGAAAGGAATACTAATGTAATTTTCTTAATCATTTGATTTATAGATTTTTATGGTTTAGGTATGGAAATCGGAGTGCAAGTTATGTTTTTATAAAAAAAGAAGTGCCACAAAAGTTTTTTTTCACATGAAAATGTGTGTCATCTACCTATGAGAATCGATCTAAATTGAGCTCAGATATTGGCATCAACTCAGTAAAAGAACAAAAATTGCGATAATTATAATGCCGGCCATGTTGAGCAACAATCCTGCTTTTGCCATATCCATGACCTCAATTTTCGGCTGCCAAAAACAATGGTATTAGGAGCAGTGACAACAGGCATCATAAAACCTAATGATGCTGCCAAAGTAGCTGGTACCATGAGAAACAATGGATGAATATCCAATTCTTTTTGAAACGCAATGAGTATAGGCAACACCAACTGAATACTGGCAACATTGGAGGCAAACTCACTGATAACACAAACCACCAAGGCAATGCAAGCGACCATCACAATAGGATTGGCACCTTTAAAAACACTCAGCTGATTAGCCAACCAATTACTGAGACCTGAAATCTCAAACCCTTTCGCAAGCGCAAAACCACTCCCAAACAAAAGAATAATATCAAATGGTAATTTTGTTGCATCCTTCCAACTTAACAAAGAAGAACCCGGTTCTTTTTTAGAGGGGAAAACAAAAAGCAAGAGTGCCATAAACACGGCAACAGTACTGTCTTGTATATATTCCGGAAATGGGAATAAAGTATTCCACCCTGTAATTTTTAAAGCTCCAAAATCAATATCAGCTCGGGTGAACCAGAGCACTGCTGTTGAAATGAAAACGAATGACACCACTTTTTGTTCAAAGGAAAACTTCCCTAATTTTCCATAGGCATCTTCAAAATAATTCTTAGTGAGCCCTGAAGATTTATTGCTTTTGACAAACAGCCATTTTAAAATAAAAAAACAAACTACCAGCATAGAAAGCGCAACAGGAAATCCGATCGAAAACCATTTGATAAAATTCATATCGGTGTTGCCCGGATAGGCTTCGTTGTAGGCGCGCATAAAAACCATATTTGGAGGAGTACCAACAAGCGTAGCCATCCCTCCTATTGTTGCTGAATAGGCCAATCCGATAAGTAAAGCTTTGGCAAAATCTTTCTGTTGTTTTGATTCACCGGCCAATTGTTCGGTCATATAAATAATAGCAAGTACAGCAGACAGCAGCATCATGACTGTTGCAGTATTGGAAATCCACATAGATATACTAAAAGACGTTATCATAACGCCCATTAAAATACGATCGTTACGTGTGCCAACCAGCATCAAAATTTTAAGAGCTATCCGTTCATGCAGCCCCCAGCGCTCGATAGCGAAAGAGAGGAGGAAACCTCCTATAAATAAAAAAATAATTTGATCCATGTATTGAAAAGCAACGATTTTAGGTTCAGCAATGCCGAGCATGGGTAAAAAAACGAAAGGAATCAGAGCAGTTACGGCTAGGTGAACAGCTTCGGTAAGCCACCATATAGCCATCCAAATGGTAATGGCTGCCATTCTGGTTGCTAGCGGATTACCGGGATCGAGGTCGGTGAAAAAGAGTACTAGTAAGGCGCAGAGTGGACCAGCAATTAATTTGAGGTTTTGTATCATATGGATGGCACTAAAGTAAAAAATGTAAAACGATAAAACCAAAACCATGACAAATATCAGATCCCAACACAAAAAGTCTATTTATTTAGTAATCTGATTTAAATAAAAAGTGTAAATTTACTAACCATTTGAATCTTCAGTTGCAAACCAAATGATCAGATACATAGTTGCCATTCTGCTTTTTGTACATGGAATGATTCATATTCTTGGGTTTGCTAAAGCTTATAATATTGGCGAAATTCCTCAACTCAGCAAACATATCTCCAAGCCCATGGGAATAGTATGGCTGCTAGTAGTTGTTTTGTTTGTCATCACCACAATTGGCTATCTGTATAAAAGAATATTGGTGGGCAATCGGTTTTGCGGCATTAGTGGTTTCACAATTCCTGATAATTTTAAGCTGGCAGGATGCTAAATATGGAACCATCGCGAATATTATCATCCTTCCTGCCTTTTTAATTGGATTTTTTCGTGGAATTTCAGAAGCAGTTACCTGGAAGATGTTAATGAGAATTTATTGAATAACAGCAAGGCCAAAAATGTAATCTCGGAAAATGATCTTCAAAAACTACCGCCTGTTGTTCAAAAATACCTGAGATATACCCATATTTTGAATCGACCAGGTGTTTGTAATTTTAAAGTCATTTTCAACGGTGAAATGAGAGGTAAAGACAAAAAATGGTTTACTTTCAAATCGGAACAATATAATTTTACTGAAGCACCTACCCGATTATTTTTTATGACCGCCATAATGAAGGGATTACCTTTTGCAGGCTACCATCGTTACGTTGATGGTAAAGCATCCATGACCATCAAGCTCATTTCACAATTTCCCATAGTTGACCTCAAGAATAATGAACTCAACAAGGCTGAAACAGTGACTTACTTTAATGATCTGTGTTTGATGGCACCAGGGGCTCTCATTGACGACCGTATTCGGTGGGGAGCAGCTGACGGCAAATCCGCAACAGCGACTTTTACATCTAACGGCATTAGCATATCTGCAGTTTTATATTTTAATGAAATAGGACAGCTTACTAATTTCGTATCTGATGACCGGTACGACACTTCGGGAGGTGAACCGGTGAAGTATAGATTCTCCACTCCGGTAAAGGAGTATAAAAATATCAATGGGATAAATGTTGTTTCCTACGGAGAAGCAGTTTGGCATTATCCTGAGGGTAATTTTGTTTATGGAAAATTTAATCTTGAAAGTATTACTTATAATATTAAAGAAATAGAAAAATGAAACTAAAAACCATTTCACTCATTGCTTTTGCCCTGCTTGCTATTTGTTTAAGAGCAAAATCACAGGTAAACGACTACCTGAACAACGATCCTGTCTGGAAAATCAATTCTACATGCGGCATACCGGCACCCTGCATTAAATACGACGACTATAACTTTTGTCAATGGCGACACCCTGATTAATTCACTTGTATACAAACAAATTTATAAGCAGGGTACGGGCAACACACAATGGCTGGGACCTCCACCGGCGAGTCCTAATTGTATTCAGGGAAGTTTTTCATATACAAGTCTTGTTACTGGTTATTACATAAGATCAAGTGGTAAACAAATGTACCTGCGACAAAACAATGACCCTTTGGAATACCTGCTTTATGATTTCGATTTAACGATAGGTGATACGTTACCCTTAACTTTTAATAACTTCAGTGCAGACATTACAGTAACCGGCATAGACAGCTTCAGCACGCCTTATGGATACAGGAAAATTTTCACACTCGCAGGCTCCACCTGGTCGCAATTCTTAATAGAAGGAGTTGGTCACTCGAGTGGATTTTTGGAACCAGTTAATATTGGTTTCGACTGTGGATTTAATCTTTTCTGCTATGCTTTAAACGATACTTCCTATTACCCTTCTTCGGGATTAAACTGTGATGTATTCAGCAGCATTAACGAAATCGAAAACCCATTACCCTACCTAATTTATCCGAATCCATTTATTAGTTCTACATTGATTGAGATTAAAAATAGGAGAGCACCAACATTAGTCTCAGTTACCAACAACCTGGGAGAAATCATCAAACTAGCCTATACCGATGATGAAGGCCGATTAACATTATACAACGATGGAATGGCTGCAGGGGTATATTTTGTATCTGTTTTACAAGGCGACAAAATTGAAAATCGCCAAAACTCATACTACTAAAAGAATAGCATCAAAATAAAAATCAAATTATTTTGAGCACTATTTTCTTTTATAAACCGGAACGGTAGAGCAGGGCTCGCCATACATGATACTTTTCACATGAGGCTTCAAGAGCTGTGTGAGTTGCATATAAACTGATGGAGGTATTGGCAAGTCGCCGCATCCTTTTATAACAATGCGTTGGTCAAGGTAATCGCCAGGATTAATTTTCTTTAATTCATCCTTAAATAATTCTTGCTCCAGGTTGTTGAGATCTCCAAAAACAATTTTTGAGGCGAATGGCTGCAATGCAGAAGCTAAAAGCATGTATGCCCAAACCGGTATAATTGCATCATTACTACAAATAATAGCAACAAATTTACCTGAAAATGATTCCCAGTTATTATTTTTCACAAATTCCCTGGAAAATCTTTTTCGCGCAATAAAAACTCTTCCACCAAAAGGGGTTTAATATCAAAAAGCACACGTTCACCTTTTACATAATAGTCTGCTGGATCAATAGTGATGATTCCACTTTCAGCAACTTTATTGGCAAAGGGTTCGATGGGATCCATTCTATTTTCTGTTACCACATTCCTAATTCGAGACGGGCTTCTTCACTCATCATCTCTTTATCCCAGGGTGGGTCAAATGTAATTTCAACTCTGGCACTGTTCACTTCAGGCAGTTCTTTAATTCTATTTTCAACATCGGGTGGCAATGTTTCAGCTACCGGGCAAGCGGGTGAAGTGAGTGTCATGCGCACATGAACATCATTTCCTTCGTTGACCTTTACTTCGTATATCAAACCAAGATCATAAATATTGACAGGAATTTCAGGATCAAAACATGTTTTTAAAACATCCACTACCCGTTCTTCCAATGATTTTATTTCTTCCATTACTGTTGGGATATCATTCACTTTTTTATGGTATTAATTCACTGGATTGGCTTGTAATCCTACAGCATACAATTTCATTTGCTTTATCATAGAAGCCAGTCCGTTGGCCCGGGTAATTGCTATATGTTGCCTCAAACCAATTTTGTCCAGAAAACTCAGTTCTGTTGCAATAATTTCAGAGGGACTCCTTCCTGAAAGCACCCTGATGAGCAAAGCAATTTCTCCTTTTACGAAGGTAGAGTCACTATCTGCTTCAAATAACACCAAACCGTCTTTTTGATAAGCGTGTAACCAAACACTGCTTTGGCATCCTTTAATACGATGATCAGCATCTTTATACTGATCCTCCAAAGGCCCGAGTTTCTGACCTAATTCTATGATATACTGGTATTTATCGGTCCAGTCATCGAACATTTCAAATTCCTCTACAATCTCATTTTCAATGCGTTCAATAGCACTCATCGCTAAGCAATTTCAGACAAAGGTACGACATTTTTTATTTGTAATGATTCAAAAGAACGGATTTTAATCCTCATTATCAATTACTTATAATGAAACAAAAATACTTTCCCAACAACCTCCCTGTTTCAACTGCGTTACAAATTGGTTCAAAAAAAAAGGCTGCCTCGTTAGAGGCAACCTTCCTTCATTAAATCAAACTAAAACCTATTACCTATTAACATTCAACAATTCGAATGAGCTACCTGATGCTGTTTCAATACGAACCATGTAGGTTCCTGAGACAAGCTGCTAACATCCAAAGTTCTTACAAATTCACCGGCAGTACCAGTAACATTTTGTTCAATTACACGCTGACCAGTCATGTTGAACACCATAACTTTAACATTTTCATTCTGCATAAGCGATATATTTAATGACACCATATCATTTGCAGGATTTGGATAAATGCTATTAATTACTACTGCTGAACTCACAGGACTTTCGGCCAAAGTTTTCAGTTCTTCAATTGTTTGTGCACTCAAATCATTTTGAGAAACCGCATTCAAGTTAAAGATATTGCAAATGATTGGACCGAATACCAGGAATGGTGCACCCTGAACATCCAACGAAGCACAGATACTTCCACCACCTTGAATCAATAATCCGTTCACATCATTTCCTGTTGTTTGTCCAAACACTACAGTTGTTAAATCCAATGTAGCAGGATCATAAACCAGAGTGTGAATACGGTAGAGACCTTGTTGAGTAACTGTAAAATCAGGGGTAGTATTCACCTGCTGAATTGTTAATCCAAATCCACGTGTTAATACATAAATGGTATTAAATCCTGGAGGAACCACTGCATTACCTTGAGGTATTCCCTGAATGAAAGCACTTCCATTATCCAAACAAACAATAAAATCATCCGGAGTGATAGCACCTGCATCAGGATTACCTACTGTTATTGGAGCACCAGCTACATCCAATGAAGCACATATGCTTCCGCCACCTTGAACCAATAAACTATTTACATCAAAACCTGTAGTCTGACCCGGAACAACAATGTTCAGATCAAGTGTTGCAGGATTGTAAACCAGTGTATGAATTGTATACAAACCTGGTGCGTTCACTGTGAAGTCGGGAGTAGTATTCACTTGCTCAATAACTAAACCTGAACCTGAAGTAAGCACATAAATAGTTTGATATCCTGCAGGAACAACTGCATTTCCATTAGCTGTTGCAGAAAGGGTTGCTGAGTTTCCTGAGAAACAAGCATAAAGAGCAGTAGCAGTAAGTGAACCTGCAGATGGTGTTTCAATTGCAAATGGTGCACCTGCAACATCCAATGAAGCACAAATAGTTCCACCACCCTGTACTAATAAACCATTTACATCGAATCCTGTAGTTTGTCCTGGTACCACAATTGATAAATCAAGAGTAGCAGGATCATAAACCAGAGTGTGAATGGTATAATTTCCACCGGTTGTAACAGTAAATGAAGGAACTGAGTTTACTTGCTCAATCACCAATCCTGAACCAGAAGTAAGTACATAAATAACCTGGTACCCTGCTGGAACATTTGCGTTGTTATCAGGAGTAGCAGTAAGCAATGCAGAACCTGATGCTCCACAAATACTTCCATTGTCGGCAGTAATTGTACCTGCATCTGGATTCGAAATAGTTACAGGAGCTCCTGCAACATCCAACGATGCACATATGGTTCCACCACCTTGAACCAATAAACCATTTACATCAAAACCTGTAGTTTGACCTGGAACAACTATAGTAAGATCTAATGTTAATGGATCATAAACCAAAGTGTGAATGGTATAAAGACCTGAACCGTTTACAATAAAGTCAGGCGTTAAACTTACCTGCTCAATTACTAAACCTGCACCTGAAGTCAATACATAAATTGTTTGATATCCGGCAGGAACATTTGAATTTCCATTAGGTGTTGCAGAAATTTGAACTCCGGTTCCTTCAAAACATACAGAGGATGAAGTAGCAGTAAGAGTTCCTGCATCAGGGTTGTTGATTGAAAATTGCGCACCCGCAACATCCAATGAAGCACAAAATACTCACCACCTTGAACCAATAAACCATTTACATCAAAGCCTGTTGTTTGTCCCGGTACTACGATCGTTAAATCTAAAGTAGCAGGATTATAAACTAAAGTATGAATCGTATACAAACCAGGAGTTGTAACAGTAAAGGAAGGAGTTGCATTTACCTGCTCAATTACTAAACCGCTACCTGATGTTAATACATATATAGTTTGATATCCAGCAGGAACGTTAGAGTTTCCGCCAGCTAATGCTTCTAACACCAGTGGTGCATTAACAAAACATAAAACCGGTGTCTTAGGAGTAAGTGTTCCTGCGTTTGGATCTTCTACAGCTATCGGTGCTCCGGCTACATCCAGTGATGCGCAGATACTTCCGCCACCCTGAACCAATAAACCGTTTACATCAAAGCCTGTTGTTTGACCCGGTACTACGATCGTTAAATCTAATGTAGCCGGGTTATAAACCAAAGTGAGAGGTTGGAGTTGCATTTACCTGCTCAATTACCAAACCTGAACCTGAAGTCAAAACATAAATAGTCTGGTATCCTGCTGGAACGTTTGCATCGCCATTAGCCGTTGCAGTTAATACTGCTGATCCGTTAATGAAACATGCTGCTGCTGATGTTGCAGTAAAAGTGTTCCTGCGTTTGGATCTTCAACTGCTATCGGTGCTCCGGCTACATCCAGTGATGCGCAGATACTTCCGCCACCCTGAACCAATAATCCGTTTACATCAAAGCCTGTTGTTTGACCAGGCACTACAATCGATAAATCTAATGTAGCCGGGTTGTAAACCAAAGTGTGAATGGTATAATTTCCACCAGCTGTTACAGTAAAGGTTGGAGTTGCATTTACCTGCTCAATTACCAAACCTGAACCTGAAGTCAATACATAAATAGTCTGGTATCCTGCTGGAACGTTTGCATCGCCATTAGCCGTTGCAGTTAATACTGCTGATCCGTTAATGAAACATGTGCTGCTGATGTTGCAGTAAGTGTTCCTGCGTTTGGATCTTCAACTGCTATCGGTGCTCGGCTACATCCAGTGATGCGCAGATACTTCCGCCACCCTGAACCAATAATCCGTTTACATCAAAACCTGTTGTTTGACCAGGCACTACGATCGTTAAATCTAATGTAGCCGGGTTGTAAACCAAAGTGAATGGTATAATTTCCACCAGCTGTTGCAGTAAAGGTTGGAGTTGCATTTACCTGCTCAATTACCAAACCTGAACCTGAAGTCAAAACATAAATAGTCTGGTATCCTGCTGGAACGTTTGCATCGCCATTAGCCGTTGCAGTTAATACTGCTGATCCGTTAATGAAACATGCTGCTGCTGATGTTGCAGTAAGTGTTCCTGCGTTTGGATCTTCAACTGCTATCGGTGCTCCGGCTACATCCAGTGATGCGCAGATACTTCCGCCACCCTGAACCAATAAACCGTTTACATCAAAACCTGTTGTTTGACCAGGTACTACGATCGTTAAATCTAATGTAGCCGGGTTATAAACCAAAGTGTGAATGGTATAATTTCCACCAGCTGTTACAGTAAAGGTTGGAGTTGCATTTACCTGCTCAATTACCAAACCTGAACCTGAAGTCAATACATAAATAGTCTGGTATCCTGCTGGAACGTTTGCATCGCCATTAGCCGTTGCAGTTAATACTGCTGATCCGTTAATGAAACATGCTGCTGCTGATGTTGCAGTAAGTGTTCCTGCGTTTGGATCTTCAACTGCTATCGGTGCTCCGGCTACATCCAGTGATGCGCAGATACTTCCACCACCCTGAACCAATAAACCGTTTACATCAAAGCCTGTTGTTTGTCCAGGTACTACGATCGATAAATCTAATGTAGCCGGGTTATAAACCAAAGTGTGAATGGTATAATTTCCACCAACTGTTACTGTAAAGGTTGGAGTTGCATTTACCTGCTCAATTACCAAACCTGAACCTGAAGTCAATACATAAATTATCTGATAATTTGCCGGCACAAAAACATTTCCATCTGGATTTGCAGAAATAATGGCATTACCATTAGCGCCGCAAACAGAACTTGAAATTGCTGTAAGTGTACCTGCATCAGGATTAGCAACATTAATAGGTGCTCCGGTTACATCCAATGCTGCGCAGATACTTCCGCCACCTTGTACTAATAAACTGTTCACGTCAAAGCCTGTAGTTTGTCCAGGTACAACAATTGTTAAATCCAATGTTGCCGGGTTATAAACCAAAGTGTGAATGGTATAAAGATCAGGAGTTGTTACGCTGAAAGATGGAGTAGAATTTACTTGTTGTATTATTAGAGAAGTTCCTGAAGTCAAAACATAGATTGTTTGATATCCTGCAGGAACATTTGAATTTCCATTTGATGTAGCTGAGATAGTAACACCGGAACCATCAAGCAATAATCAGAAACGACAGCAGTAAGTGTTCCTGCATTCGGATCTTCAACTGCAATTGGAGCACCGGCAACATCCAATGATGCGCAGATACTTCCACCACCCTGAATAAGCAAACCGTTCACATCAAAACCGGTAGTTTGTCCGGGAACCACAATACTTAAATCAAGAGTTAAAGGATTATATACTAAGGTATGAATGGTATAATTTCCGCCTGTAGTTACTGTAAAAACAGGAGATGAATTAACTTGTTGAATTACCAATCCGGGACCTTGAGTCAGAACATAAATTACAGAATATCCCGGAGGAACAACAGCAGTTCCGGAAGCAGTGGCAGCTAATTCGCCAACACCATTTTTAAAACATTCGTTAGAGTTTACAGCAGCGAGTGTTCCCGCGTCTGCAACACAATTGTTTGTTATAGAAACAGAATAATCTTCAGTTTCACCTAAGACATAATTACCACAAGGATCAGGCAAACCAAATCGTTTGATAACAACCCTTAAAGTTTTGTTGCCTGAGCTTACACTTGCAGGAACGGAGATAGCACCACTTAAAGTACCGTTACCATTTCCGGAAAATGCAAGATCGCCTGCATCATTAAAATCACCATTTCCATTATAATCAACCCAAATTCTGGCGCTGAAAAATGAAAATAACAGATTGTTACCGGATGTAATTGTAAATGGAAGGTTGACTCCGGGAGTTGTGGCTGCAGCTTGCGAAGTGAAATTTGCATACCCGTTATTATTTCCACTTTGGTTATTAACAGTTCCAAATTCGAATCTTTCGATCCAAACTCTTCTCGTTAATAAACTTTGACCTTGTGAGGTGCAATAGGTTTGAGCTGAGGCCGATAACGAACCAAACAGGCTCATTACTGAGGCAAACAGTACAAACAAATGCAAGACACTTTTCTTGTTGTTGTTTTTCATGTTTTAATAGTTTTTAGAGATTTAATGAAGATTTTTTTATGGGTTAACAGGGGATGAACAAAAAGCAAGGATGTTTTGTTTAACTAATTGTAAAATTTCTTAAACAATTTAAGAATTCCTTATTAAAGTACCAATACCACTCAAAGCAGGCAGCCGAGCAGGTTGTTCCTTATCTTTGTTGGTTACTATTAATAATGAACAAAAACTTCAAAGACACTTTAAACCTTATTTCCCACCTGACAACCAGGAGGTTATGGAATCTTGGAGCTATTACCGGAAGTTATATTTTATCAAAATGGACGGGTAAAAACCTGCACAGCGGGATGCCGGCAGCGATTTCATTTGAACCCACAACTTCTTGTAACTTAAGGTGTCCGGAATGCCCCAGCGGTTTACGTTCTTTCACCCGACCCAATGGAATGCTGGATCCCAAGTTTTTCAAAAAGGTCATTGATGAGATTCACAACGAGTTACTATATCTCGTTTTTTACTTTCAGGGAGAGCCTTATTTGAACACTTCATTTCTGGAGTTGGTCCAATATGCCACTGAAAAAGGGATTTATACTGCTACTTCCACAAATGCACATTACTTAAACGATGAAAATGCACGCAAAACAGTGGAATCAGGATTAGACCGATTGATTATTTCCATTGATGGCACTACACAGGAATCCTACGAAAGTTATCGTATTGGAGGACAACTCGAAAAAGTAATTGAGGGTGCAAAGAATGTGGTGAAATGGAAAAAAGAATTAAATTCATCAACACCGCATCTCATCTTTCAGTTTCTGGTGGTTAAATCCAACGAACATCAACTTGACGCTGTAAAATAGCAAAGGAAATTGGAGTTAATGAAGTTGCCTATAAGACCGCACAGATTTATGATTATGAAAACGGTAGTGAGCTGCTGCCAGATAACAAAAAATATTCCAGGTACCAGCAAACTGAAAATGGAAAATTTGAAATTAAAAACAAACTTTTAAATCATTGCTGGAAGCTATGGCATTCCTGCGTTATAACATGGGACGGAAAAGTTGTTCCTTGTTGCTTTGATAAAGATGCTGAATATCGTATGGGTGATTTGATGTCGAACTCGTTTAAGGAAGTATGGAGCAATGGCACTTACGATAGATTCAGAAGTTCAGTATTAAAATCAAGAAGTGAAATAGAGATGTGTAAAAACTGCACTGAAGGGACAAAAGTATGGGCATAACTAATTAGTTGTTGTAGTAAGTTGCTTTACGGAAATTCTTGTTTTTCTCAAACTTTCCATACCGCCATAAATATTTAAAACATTTTGAAAGCCCAGGCTTTTAAGCAGCGATACAGCGATCATTGACCTGTATCCATTTGAACAATACACATACACAATTTTATCCCTATCGATAGTTTCTGAACTTTTTTCCAGATGTTGTAATGAAATCAATTTTGCTCCGGCAACAAAACCCGGAATCCACTCATTCTGATTTCTGACATCAATTACAACAGCTGCATGATAACGAAACTGATCTTCAAATTCAGTTGCAGAAATGCACATTACAAGATCAAAATCAGTTTCTGTCCTAATCCATTCGTCGAATCCTCCTGTTAGAAAACCACAAACATTTTCATTGCCAATTCGAGCCAATCGTGTAATCGTTTCCGTTTCGAGACCGATTTCTGCAACAACAATCAATTTTGAATTTGGGTCAATTACAGAACCAGCCATTATTTCAAAAAAACCATCCAATCCAATATTCAGTGAACCAGGAATAAACCCTTTTTCAAACTTGCTATTGGATCGCGTGTCAATAACTAAGACATTTTCTTTCAACAGCAACTTTTTCATCTCAACTACAGATAATGGTAGCACGCTATTTTCAATGACTTTATTTAAACTTAAGTACCCTTTTCGATTAAAAAGTGCACCTCTAAAAAAATAGGCCGGTGGATCCGATATATTCTCCGAAACCAACTTTATAAAATCTGCCTTATTCTGTAATTTGAGCATGTAATTGGTTTGTTTTTGGATTCCTATGGTAGAATGGGGTTCAGGTCCAATAGATTTCCCACAAGTTGAGCCCGTGCCATGACCAGGATAAACAATGACATAATTGGGCAATGGTTTCAGCTTGCTTTCTAATGAATCAAACAGCATTTCAGCCAATTGAGCGGCAGTATGCCCGTTTTCAAAAGCAAGATCCGGACACCCCACATCCCCTACAAAAAGTATATCTCCAGAAAAAACCGAATGCGGATTTTTATTTTCATCAAGAAGCAGGTAACAACATGATTCCAAAGTATGACCAGGGGTATGCAGCACTTTCAAGCAAACATCTCCGAGTTCAAATTCCTGACCATCTTCAGCAACACAAATGGGATAATTTGCTATTGCGCCCGGCCCATAAATAACTGGATCACCGGTTTTAGCGGACAGATCAAGATGGCCACTTACAAAATCAGCATGAAAATGCGTCTCAAATACATATTTTATGGTAGCACTTCTTTTCTCAGAAAGCTGGATATAACCCTCCACATCCCGCAAGGGATCAATGATAGCGACTTCGCCATTCGATTCAATATAATAAGCAGACTGCCCCAAACAATCTGTAAAAAATTGCTCAATATACATTTAATCAGTTTAGTTGGTAAATTTTAAAGAGCCAAAATACTGTGGCTAAAACAATCAATACATGATTTAAATCACTTTATCAGTCCGAACCTGCCAAATTCCTCTCAAATTCCTTAATCAACTAAAAACTGTTCCTACAAATACTAGTATATTCGCATGTAAAACTTAAAAAAGCTATTTTTGCCACAATGGAAAGTAAGACCAAACAGCAAAATGCAAATTCCGTAATTTTAGCCTCAGGAATTGGTTTGGCGATAGTGATTTTTTCTTGATTACGTGTTGCCACAACCTTTAACCCTATCAGTTTTATATGTGGTTCCGGTTTGTTAACACTTTTTTAAGGGAAGAAAGCCAGCAACTACATTACTATTTTCGTTTCTTTTATTGCGAGCATTGATTTCCTGTTTTCGGTTCAATCTGCAATTGAAATTATCCATCTCATTGTTTCACTAACGGGAATTTGGATTGGATATATTTTTGTTGTTAAATATAAAAATCACACCCTATCAGATGTTAAGAACAGAGAACGATTACGGGCCTTATTTGATTTTGCTACAGAAGCGATTTTGATTGCAAATAAAAAAGGAGAAATTGTAATGATCAATCCAATGGCTGAAAAGCAATTTGGTTATGAAGCCGGTGAACTTGAGGGAAAACAGATTGAACTGCTGATCCCATCGCGAATGTCGGAACGTCATGTGAAGCATCGTGAAAAATTTGCACACAATCCCCACCCCAGATCGATGGGGCAAGGGATGGAACTATTTGCCAAAAGGAAAAACGGGACTGAATTTCCGGTAGAGATCAGCCTCAGTAATTTCTCCACCGAAGAGGGACCATTTGTGATTGCTTTTATCATTGACATTTCACAGCGAAAAAAATCAGAGGCGCTTTTACTTAAAGAAAAGAACTGGCACAAATGTACCTGGATATTGCTCCGGTAATTTTTATGGTAATCGACAAAAACCAAAGTGTAATTCTTATCAATCAAAATGGCTGCAGAATACTAGGATATACCGAGAATGAAATCATTGGCAAGAATTGGTTTGAATTAATTCTTCCGAGAGTGAAAGAATATCATCCAGATCTATTTTTAATAAACTTATGGAAGGGGAAATAAGTTCCATCGGCTCTTTTGAAAGTGAAGTTGCAACTATCCATGGAGAAAAAAACTCATACTATGGAAAAACACCATTCTCCGGGATGAAAAAGGGCGGCCCGTTTCCCTGTTGTATGCAGGGGAAGACGTAACAGAAAGCAAAGACAAAAGATTTTAATTGAAAACGCCAATGCTGAATTAAAAAATATTCGGATCAAATACTCAAGTTAAACACGGATCTGGAAAAACGGGTTCAGGCCAGAACAGAGGAACTCGCGGCCTTAATTCACCAGCTGGAACACACCAATTTTGAACTGGCCAACGAAATCAGAGAACGACAACAAACAGAAATATTGCTTGAAGTAAACAGACAGGAATTGCGTACTGCCTTGGAAAAAGAAAAAGATCTAAGTGAACTCAAGTCTCGTTTCGTAACTATGGCATCGCATGAATTCCGAACACCACTAAGTACTATACTAACATCGGTGTCACTTATTTCGAAATACAATGATGTTGGGCAAGACGAAAAAAGATTCAAGCATATTGATAGAATTAAATCAGCAGTGAGTAACCTCACCTCCATACTCAACGACTTTCTCTCACTTGGCAAGCTGGAAGAGGGCAAAGTTCAATATTCTGCTACAGAATTTGATTTACCTGTTTTTTCTCAGGATTTAGTAAATGAAATGAGAGAAGTTTCAAAAAAAGGACAATCCATTATCTATGAACATCAGGGAGTTCAGTCAATCGTATTTCTTGACAAAAATCTAACTCGCAATATTTGCATTAACCTGCTTTCGAATGCTATCAAATATTCCAATGAAGGCAGCCGCATTGACTTTAAAACCATCCATGAAAATGATAAAATTGTACTTGAGGTTACTGATCATGGAATTGGAATTCCAGAATCTGAACAGCAACATATTTTTGAACGATTTTTCAGAGCAGGTAACGCATCCAACATTCAAGGAACCGGATTAGGTTTGAACATAGTAAAAAAATATGTGGAACTCCTAAATGGAGAAGTAGGATTTAAGAGCGTATATGGAAAAGGAACCACTTTTAAAGTGATTCTTCCAACAAAGACCACTAGTTGAAAAAGGGTATATTTTGAAATTTGTTAGTTTTAATATTGTTCCTGTATTTATTATGGAAAAAACGCTAATTTAGCCATTGCACAATTTCTCACCTATTTTTAACCGAATACCCATGAAAACCATACTTTTAATCGAGGATAATTTTGAAATGCGAGAGAACACCACTGAAATTCTGGAACTGGCAGGATACAAAGTAACAGCTGCAGAAAACGGAAAGATAGGTGTTGATGTTGCACTCAAACTGGTACCTGATTTAATTATATGCGATGTGATGATGCCTGAATTGGATGGTTACGGGGTGTTACACATTCTTAGCAAGAACTCGAAAACAGCAGGCATTCCATTTGTTTTCCTGACAGCCAAAGCCGAGAAGGAAGACTTCCGGAAAGGCATGAATCTGGGTGCAGATGATTATATCACCAAGCCTTTTAATGATGTTGAGCTGCTGGATGCTATCGAAACACGTTTCAGGAAAACAGATCTGCTTAAAAAAGAATTTTCTCGTAACATTGAAGGACTCAATGAATTTATAAATAAAGCCGAATCATTTGATGAGTTAATTAAACTGACCGGAGATCGAAAGTGTAAATTTTACAAGAAAAAAGATTTGATTTTTTCAGAAGGAAATCATCCAGGAGGAGTCTATTTTATCAATACCGGAAAAGTTAAAACGTTTAAATCGAACGAAGATGGTAAAGAATATATAACGGGGTTGTACAAAGAGGGTGATTTTATCGGATATACTGCAGTGTTGGAAGACAGTAAATTCACTGAATCTGCAGCTGTTTTGGATGAAGCTGAAATATGCATTATACAAAGGCAGGATTTCCTGACACTCTTATATTCCAATCGCGAAGTCTCCAATAAATTTATTAAGTTACTTGCCGATGATCTTGTTGAAAAAGAAGAACGACTGTTAAGCCTTGCCTACAATTCAGTTAGAAAACGCGTTGCAGAAGCCTTACTAATGCTTCGAAATCGCTACAAATCAGAAAACAATGAAGATTTCAGCATTCATATTTCCAGAGAAGATCTTTCCAATATAGTCGGCACTGCCACGGAATCGCTCATTCGCACATTATCTGATTTTAAAGATGAGGGACTCATTGAACTCAAGGCCGGACAGGTAAAAATTATTGATGTAAGAAAATTAGAACATATGAAGTTCTGATTTCCTTATTTAATTGTTACACCGAAAAGAATTGACGAAGTAAAAAATACTTCACCATCAATTTTGTGGAACTATTTTTCATTTGATAAAGGCATTATTTTAATGGCGGTGACTCATTGAATGGTTTCTTTATGCTGTTTTTTAATGCATGATAAGATAATTTTTACCTGCATCAAAAATCTATTTTGCATAGAAGTAAATAACTAGCCAAGAGCTGTTTTTCATTCCATTTTGTATTCTCCTATTTTATCATTACTTTTATTGAGAAAAATATTAAAATCGTATAAATTGAAGCTACTTTTTACTAAACCTTGTTGGCTTTTCATTTTACAGAGCTTACTCCATAAAAAAGTACTTTTTTATGGAGTAAGCCTCTCGGGGTTTATTTTTATTTTAGTACCAACTACAAATGGACAGCAATCGTTTCCTAATATAGGATTTGAAACTGGCAATTTCAACTTCTGGACAGGCGCAACCGGCCAATGTTGTCCGGTTTATACTCCACAAACAGGAATAGATACTACCCGTCATGCAATAACTTCAGGCACGTTAACGGACTCCAATTCTATGGGACTGGTGCCTGTATCATGGCCGGGCTCTATGTTCTCAGCACGACTGGGTAACGCATCAGGAGCAGCTGAATCAGAGCGGCTCACATACTCCTTTGTTCCAACCTATGATTCACTTTTATTGCTGCTCATGCAAGTGCTACTGGAAAACGCATCGCATCCCGAGCCAAAACAACCCCGATTTGGTTACAACGTTACTTCTACCGGCGGCATCCCCGGAGGTTGCATATCAGAACAAATTATTGCCGGCGACACCACCTATAATTTTACTACTAACGGTACCGTAGAAGTACTTACCTGGCAAACAAGAGTAATTGATTTGCTGGGACACTCCGGAGAAACTATAACCATCACATTTGAAACAGGCGATTGTGAGCCGGGAGGTCATTTCGGATACGCCTATATTGACGCAGAAATAGTTGATCGGGCTATTACCAGTGAAACATGCCATCCTGATGGAAGTGTGACCTTGTTTGCACCCATTAATTTGAATCCTGTTTGGTTTGATGGAAGCACTTTGGATTCGGTAGTAATCCAATACCCTGATCCTTCAGTATTATATACAGTTGCTATTCAATCGGGAACTGATTGTGAAATACTACTGACTAAATCGCTTGAAAATGAAATACCGTCGTCACTATTTTTCTGGCAGGCAAATTGCCAAAAAGAAGTGAGCTTTACCAATGACACTTTGGGATTAAATGGGACCCTGCTCAACTGGGATTTTGGTGATGGTACTACAGGACAGAGCAGCAACCCGGTGCATACTTACACCTCATCCGGCAATTATACGGTTGTGCTTGAAGTCATTGATTCCATGAATTGTAAATCAAGATATTCTCAGAACATTACGGCCTCTTTATCACCACAAATTGATTTTGTTTCGAATCTCCAATGTACTTATGAGCTTTCTGAATTTACCGGAAATATTGTAACTACTACAGTTCCTCCTACCTCTACTATTGGGAAGTAAATGGCATTGTAGTTTCCGAAAATTTATCCATGCTTTACCCCTTTTACTATCCCGGCACATACCAGATACTTTTATCGGTTGAAGACCATTCGGGCTGTTGGGATTCTACAGAAAAAACCATTGAGATCAACGAATTTCCTGATTGTGAAGGTGAAGATCCTTATATATATATTCCAAATGCATTTACTCCTAACGGAGATGGAATAAATGATTTTTTTGAGATTAAAACTTTGGATTTAAACATCAGTACATTGTCCATTTACAATCGCTTCGGTGAACAGATCTATACCGGAACCAGTTGGAATGGGTCCTTTAATAAAACAATTTGTCCGGAAGGTATTTATGGGTATACGATTCAACAACAAAAAGGAAATAAAATAATCAAAGAAACCGGAACTGTTTTGTTACTGAGGTAAAGCAGGTAAAGCATTTAAAACCGATGTTCAATTTTTTGACCATTTACCCTAATTTCCATGGAAGCATTGCCTTTTGATTTTGGCAGATAGAAGTGGTGTTCCATCATATTGGGATCGTTGCTTTTATAGATCACTTTTTGAAGGGCATCTTTAACTTCGATGGCAAATCCATTTTTAGGCTTACCGTTTACTGCAACCAGGAAGCCACCATTTTCATAAGCTGCAAATGTGATATTGGTTGTTTCATTTTTCAATGCTGATTTATTGAACTCCGGCTTGGCTTTTTTTATTAGTTGCGAATTGCCGTTGGGCAATAAAGTTTTTTCAGACCCTTTTAAAACCGGCTCCAGAAAAACCTCACTCTGAGTGACAGGTTGTGATGACCATATTCTAATAAAATCGATTTCAAACGAAGCAGGGAATTTAGTTGTTGCATCAGGTCCGGGACCGAAAGGGCCATCATTGGAAGGTAACGCCAGGTTAGCAATGACTGCAGCCGGATATGCCATTTTTCCTTTCCAATAAGCCACCCCTCTGCCATTCAAATACCACTTGATATAATCAGGAGTCCATTCCAAACCTATTATATTAAAACCGGTATGCCAGGCAGAGCTCGTTTTAAGGTAGTCACCCCAATTTTTTTTGAGCAGCCCTAAAGTAGTTTTGTAGTTATTACATCCCTTAGGGCAATGCACATCAACATGAAATTCAGAATTACGTTCACCTTTAAGTTCAAAAATGTCAATTTCATCATTATCATGTCCGGCATACAACCAGAAGGCAGGCCATAGTCCTTTTCCCTCATCCGACTTGAATTTTATTTCATAATAACCATAATGGTATTTTTTAGTCGAATAAATCATTGCTGAAGTAAATTCAAAAGGCTTCAAGTTTTTACCCACTTCTTTATCATTGCACAGCAGAGGACTTGTATCCGATTCCCAATGAAGTACTTTTGCTGTAACTGGTTCCTTTCTTACAACTAAATTAAGGATTCCCTTTTCTAATTCAATGTTGGCATTATCGGTATAATATTGCTGTTCACGATTACAATACAGCGTTCTTCCCCAAGGGTACGTATTATTCCATTTTGAAGTGTCCAGCTCCTTACCGGTAAACTCATCACCATCATTATAATGCCATTGAATCACTTTTTCACCGGATGCTTGCCACATCACCTGTGCTTTTGAACTATGGCAAAGTACTAGCAGAAAAAATGATAATTGAATTGGAAAACCTTTAACTTTTTTCATAAATTAAATAAATATAACTTGTAGTGGTGGAATAAGAGAACGTACAAATATATAATAATCAAATCTGATAATCTATTTTAAAATAAAAAGTAAAATCATTTAAAATAAATTCTACCTTGGCCCAATAAAATGCATTCCATTGGCTGTTGAAATAAAAGTTGTTACTACAAATAAACTCCTGGATGAGTACCTCTACCTGCCTTCGAAAATACATTCAGGATATAGTAATTTTGTGCCTCCATTCTACAAGGATGAAAGGGAATTTCATGATCCGTTAAAAAACAAGCATCTCAATAAAAGTGACCATATAAAAATACTGGCCTATAACGATGCTATTTGTGTAGGAAGAGTTATGGGCATCATTTATCATCCATGGAATGAAAAACATTCTGTAAATTCAGCTAGATTTTATCAATTGGATTGCATCAACGACGACAAAGTTTCGGGGGCCTTATTGGATTACATTGAAGGTTGGGCCAAGAGTTTTGGCATGACTGAAATAATAGGTTCCTTTGGCTTTTCCGACAAAGATCCTCAGGGAATTCAAATTGAAGGAAATGAATTTCTTCCTGTAATAGCATCCGTGAGTCATCAGCCCTATTTGGGTAGATTGGTTCAAATTTCAGGGTTTACAAAATTCAAAGATTGTTTAAGTTATAAAATGGAAATACCGGAAAACCTGCCTGTTTTTTACACAAAAATATATGATCGAATACTAAGGAATGAAAAGCTTCAACTTATCACTTTCACACAGAGAAAAAAACTGAAACCCTACTTCTTACCAGTGATGCAATTAATGAATGAAGCTTATAAAAATATTTATGGATTTGTACCCATGGAGGATGAAGACATTATTCATCTGGCCAATCAATATTTATCAGTATTGAATCCTAAGCTGGTAAAAATAGTTGCAGATCAAAACAATCAACCTGTCGCCTTTGTAATCGCCATGGCAAATATCAGTCAAGGTATTAAAAAGGCCAAAGGTAAATTGCTTCCATTTGGATTTATATATATTCTAAATGAAATGAGAAAATCGAAGCAGCTCGATTTGTTACTGGGTGCTGTAGCAGAAAAATATCGTGGGCGGGGTTTAAGCGTACTTCTTGGAATATCATTAATGAAAACTGCCAGGAGCATGGGGATGAAAACAATGGATAGTCATTTAGTGCTTGAAGAAAACCGATTAATGAGGGCTGAATTAGAAAAACTAGGTGGCGTTATATATAAAAGATACCGCATTTTTTCCAAAAACATCTGATCTACTGTTAAATACAAATTTAAGAGCCAATTGCTCCCTATTTGAAAGCTATTCATATAGTAGAATAAATTCTACTATATTAAACATACCATTAGATTCTAAAATAATTTACTATTTTTGATGTAAGCATCTATATAATTGAAATGCAACGTATGCATTTCTAATCCATTTTAGAAGAATTGGATTTCTCTCAAAGTACTAATTACTGCTTCTATGAATCATCAGTAAATTTTATATCTTTCATTAAGAAAAAATAAGAAACATGACTATTCCTGTTGTTGGTAAAAAAGTATTGATAGTCGACGATCACGTTATTATCAGGAGAGGGATGAAATTTATACTGGAGTCGAATTTCGGAATTAAAGAATTCTATGAGACCGAATCCTGTAAGGGACTGAAAGAAATTCTCCAACAAGTGCCCATCACAAATATTATTCTTGATATGCAACTGAATGATGGCAATGTGATCGAAATTCTATCAGAGATCATTCAATTGTACCCGAATGCAAAAATACTAGTTTACACAATGAGCCCGGAAGAAATATTCGGAGCAAGAATGATGAATATGGGTGTATCTGGATTTCTGAACAAACAGAACAATGAGAAAGAAGTAATTACTGCACTCCAACTATTTTTCCAGGGCAAGAAATACTATAGTCAGTTTCTAACGGATCAAATGGAAAAAACTAAACATAGTGATGGCAATACAGATCCATTTAGAGAATTGTCGGAACGCGAAATCACTGTGATGAATTACCTTTTAAAAGGCGAAGGCATAAAAGAAATAAGTGGCAGGTTAAAAATAAAATCATCAACAGTAGCCACTTTTAAAGCCCGTATTTTCAACAAACTGGGAGTTTCAAATGTTATTGATTTAAAAAACTTAGCTGAAATTTATAAATTTAAGCCCTCCATTCAATAATAGTTCACTTTGTCATTTAATACGTATCATCAAAGCTATAATTGAGATTTAAAGATGATAAAAAGCCCTTTTTTTTGGTTACTATTTGCACTTCTGCTTTCCAGGATCAATGCAAATTGTCAGGTTGCTGATGATTTCACCATAAAACACTACACATCAAAAAATGGGTTACCACAAAATAGCATCAGAACGTTGCTGATGGATGACGATCGCTTTTTATGGATGACTACAGAAGGAGGATTAGTAAGGTTCGATGGACAAGCATTTAAGGTGTATAATCACCTCAACACTCCGGCAATTAAAAACGATCGATTTATCTCCGTACTCAAAACCATGAATGGTGATTTTGTTGCATTTGATCAGGCACAAAGTACTTTCAAAATTACAAATGGCAAACCTGTTTCTGTACATCCTGGAAATCGCAAAACACCTCCTGAAATAAATTTTGATGGCAGTGTACCTGACATCAGCTATTTAATCAATTGTTTTGATAAAAACTATTCGGGATTTAATGCTGCCGAAAGAAGGGGAAATCCTCTAACAATTTTTCCGATTTCCGACAATCGCTTTGCTGTGCTTTTAAAGAATTCCTTGCGAATATTTAACAATGAAAAAAGCGAGTACGAACTATCTTTTTCTGATTACAACGCTGCCAGCTTTTTTCAGATATCAGGAATAATATATTTTTACGACAGCTCCAATCAAATCTATTATTTTGATTTGGTCAATAAGTCCATCAAATTGGCCCGGTTGGTTAATTCTCCAACATCAAAAGAAATTAATATACTAAAATATTTAGGAAAAACTATTTGGAGTTATTCCAATCCCGGTGTTTTTTTTAGGGAAAATTCAAACCTGTTCCAAATATATTCAAAAGATAATGCCAGTGAACTATATATCAAATTGCTCAATACAAAGCTTCCGGAAAATTGCATCATATCCTCGGTAATTTTGGATCCCAAAAGTGAAAGTATTTTTATTGGAACTTTTACAAAAGGGTTATATGTTTTCAGAAAAAATAAATTCAAGACATTGGTTTATGCTAATTCCACTGTCGATATTAATAATTCGTATTATGGTCAATGTGAAACCGAAAGTGGTGTTGTTTTAACGCATATCAAAAAGGAATTCTCCATTGACGGAGGAAAGATTTCTTCTATTCCCTTCCGTCAAATTAGCAACAAAATAGTATATAAAGATAAAAATAATATCATCTGGACCACCAGACTGGATAGTATATTTTACTATAACCGTACTACCAAAACACTCAATTTTATTTGTGCCAAGGACCGTTCTGAATTTTACTGCGTCGTGGAAGATGGTGATTCTTTGATTATTGCCGGATCCAAAGGAATTGGCTCTATTAGCAATTACACGTATAAATTAAACACTAAAATTATTAATTCAGATCCTGATTCGAAAATCGAGTCCATAATCAGAGGGCCTGATGAAAATATATGGATGGCATCCTGTCTTGGAGTATCTATCATTGAAAAAAAAACCGGTGAAGTGCAACCCTTGTTGAGTTAAAGGGAATTTGTGCAAGAACGCTCTTCCGACAGGGATCTAAAGTATTAATTGGCACTTATGGGCAAGGATATTATGTTTGGGAAAATGGAAAAGCAGTTGCTCTTCCAGTCGACCATAACAATTACTTATCTCATGTACATAGCTTTCTGATAGATAAAATAACAGATTGTGGATGTCTACCAACAAAGGTTTACTAAATACCAAATATGAAAACATCAACAAGTACATAAATGATTCTACATTCAAATTTGATTACCAGGTTTATGGTGAAGATGATGGGATCTTAAATTCTGAGTTTAATGGTGGTTGCTCACCGTCTGTATTGCGATTAAGTACCGGTTATGTTTCTTACCCTACTATGGAAGGACTTGTTTGGCTAAAGCCCGAAGAAATTCCGGATGAATTTCCGGATGAGAAGATCATTATTGATGAGATGATTATTGATGGCATAAGTACAGACAGTCTTAACAAGGTGTTTGTTTCTAACAAACACGAATCAGTAAAATTCACTTTTTCAACCCCTATTGGGGAAACTCCATTAATTTGAATATGGAGTATTTGATGGATGGTTTCAATAAAGACTGGATGCCTTTATCTGCGAACGAAACCTCTATCTCCTTTTCAAATCTTCCTTCCGGCAACTACACATTCAGATTAAGAAAACTAAATGGGATAGCAGCTAATTCATACATTGAAGGCAGCATTGCTTTTTCAGTAGAAAAGAAATTTTATGAATCCGGAACTTTCCTGTTGCTGATAATTGCAGGTTTAAGTTCCTTCATATTGTTGTTACTTAAATTTAATTCCCAACGTATCATCAAAAAAAATCTTGACCTTGAAAAGAGTATTGGTGAACGAACCAAAGAGCTTAAAAAGGCCAACTTGCTTCTAGAAGAAAATAACAGTGAACTCGCCCAGAAAGAACAATTCTTAAAGGATTCTATACTGGTAAAAGATCGATTGATCTCTGTGATTTCTCATGATATCATTACTCCGCTTAAATTCATCTCTATGGTATCCAGAATTTCTAAAAAAAATCCTGACATGCTGGACCGGAATAAGTTAATTGATAGCATGAACGATATTGAATTTGCTTCAGATAAACTCTACAACAATGCCAGCAACATTCTCAACTGGATGAAGTTTCAAAATAATCGTATCACTCCCAAACTGGATTATATTGCCATACATGATTTTGTTGGCGAAGTATCTGATCCTTTAATAGGCATGTTGGATATCAAGGGACTTAAAATCGAAAATAATATTCCTGAAGAAGATATCATTATAACAGATAGAAACATATTAACGATAATACTTCAAAACATTCTTTCTAACGCTATCAAATATTCAAATTCAGGAAACATAACATTCACTGCCAATCATCAAAATTCAAACTATTTAATGTCAATCACCGACAATGGAATTGGCATGTCACCTGCAACATTGGCTAATATCGAAAAAATAAAATCCAGGAAAGTACATTTTTCAGCAACCGATTTTAACCCGGATACCAGTAGCAACCTGGGCTATTACATTATAGTTGATTTTTTACAATTGCTGGGAGGAGTACTCGATGTAAAAAGCGTACCTGGTAAAGGCACTACAGTTACAATAGCTATCCCGATACCTAGCTAAACTAAAATCAGTGCGAGTCGAAATTGAGGATAAATTCCCGAAAAAAAATTCCGGCTTCAATAGCTTTTCTCTAAACTATTGAATCCGGAAAATAATTTTATACTTTGCTATTGGCCGCGTTCATTTTTCAGACAAGCAGGTCATTCAGCAAGCTCAATATTAATATTCCCAAACAAGACCGACATTTGCAGCAATGTAACTGCGTGTGCCTTGTTCAGAAGTTTTGAAAGCATTGTAATATTTCCCCGATACAATTACACCAGCCCCTGGGCCGTACTTAATTATTACACCCAATTCAGGTTTTACAGCGAAATGCCAGGTATCAGTTTGAATGGTAAACACCCCCATGTCAAGATCTGACCGACTAAATTCAGTACCAATTCCGATTCCAGCAAATGGATTTATATTTTTTAATGGACTTAAATAGTAGTTTGCTGAAATCAAAACAGGCACAGTGCTACAATACCGAAACTGTTTTCCGCTGATTGATTCAGTACCATTAGTATAGGTAGCATAATTATTTTCTTCATAATAGGCACTCCAGCCAAGTTCAAAGCCAATTCCAACATGTTTGTCCATGTACATTTTGCGGTAATCAAATGTAGCACCTCTAAAACTTGCTTTGCTGATAAAGTCTTTAAGATCTCCAGTACCAATTCCCACAGTGTATTGCATTGCAGCTATGCTACCTTGGCCATTTGAAACGAAATAGGAACAAAAAAGAAATGCTAGTATTATATATATTTTTTTCATTTGATTTAAATTTTAAACTATTAAGGACGTAAATAGGTTGACTGAGCAAAAGACTGATCAATAGTTTTATTGATCCTATTAATATAATCAGCAGAAGAGCCTTCCAGCAATCCATTAACCAAACCTACCCAAACAATTTTACCTTTATTACTTGGATTCGGGTTTTTATTGTCGACCATATTCAAAATTAATGTACCGGTAGTGTAACTGGATGTAACAGGATAAGGATAATACCAACCACCGTAACCGGGACCATAATACCAGCCATAATAATAATCCCAATAATCATAATAATAAGTAGTACTAGTTACTTCAAGCACACTAGGAAAAGAATCAAATCAGCGATCGAAGTATCGGCAGTGAGCGTATATCCCTGAGCTAGCATATTTGTTTTTAAACGTTCAATAATAGCATTGCCATATTGTGGACGCACGAATTCCAATGGATCGCCTTGCAAAACAGCTCCGTTGACTCTTACTACAGA
Source organism: Bacteroidota bacterium (assembly GCA_016722525.1). Lineage (GTDB taxonomy): Bacteria > Bacteroidota > Bacteroidia > AKYH767-A > OLB10 > JADKJB01. The sequence goes on along the minus strand of JADKJB010000018.1, from coordinate 18,500 downwards.
ATCAGGGATAGCATAAAATCGCTTACCACTAAAATTAAAGTTCTCGTCATGGTTGGTATATACTACATCATATTCCTCCACATAACCAGGCCCATCCGGATAGCATCCTGATAAGACCGAAACAACTAACAGTATAAACATACTGCCTAAAATTTTCATTTTCATATTTATTTGATTTTTAATTAATTAGTAATTAATTTTAGTGCTTTTCAAGTGTACAGTAAAAAGCAAAAGTACTGTTTTTTATTCTCCAGTTATTTAATGAAATAAATTAAACTATTTTGACAATTAGCATAAATCCCGATTAAACATATATTCAGTTTCCAACATGGATTGATTAAAATTCCAAAAAATACCAATACTTGTGCTTCAAATAGATCAATAAAAAATCTAATACCTATTAAAAATTATCAAACGCTTCCTCACTAATAATATTTATGTCATTAATTTTATCTTTACAATTGTGAACTGATTGGCCAAATTCCTTGTTTAAGAAGCAATAAAAAATAGTCAACCGGTTGTTCAAAAAGGGAGAACAAAAAAGCGATTCTTCCTATTGGGTTCGATACAATTTTTAAGTACTTTTACCTCTAATACCAAGGTTGAAACCGTAATAACACCTGTTAAAATGAAGATAATTGTACTTTTTTGCTTTTTACTATCAACTATTTTAGTTTCCAATGCTCAAACTTTTACCGGTGGCGGTGGCACCATTCCGGACAATAGCGCAGCCGTGTTATTCCCAATAACGGTTAGTGGGCTATCGGGGACTGTTATTGACAGTTCTTATGGTGTGGAGTCGGTATGCCTGAATATTCTGCACAACAACGACTATCAATTAACAATTCAACTGGTAGCACCCGATGGCACCACAATTGATTTATCCATGTATAATGGTGGGTCAGGTAATAACTATACCAATACCTGCTTTACGGGATCGGCTACCACCAGCATTACTTCGGGCAGCGCTCCTTTTACAGGAAATTACAAGGCACAAGGGTTTCTGGGAAATGTAAATAACGGACAAAACGGAAATGGAATTTGGAAATTGAAAGTACAGGATCATAACTGGAGTTCTACCGGTTCATTAACATCGTGGAGTATTTCTTTTAGCAATACCCCAGCCGTCCCATTTATTTTTTCCTCTTCCAATTTGCCAATAGTTGTATTAAATACAAATGGACAAGCCATAGTTGACGATCCTAAAATTATATCTCACATGGGTATTATTGACAATGGACCGGGAGTTCGGAATTATATGACAGATCCTTTCAATGATTACGACGGAAATATAGCTATTGAAATTCGCGGAAGCTGGTCACAAACATTTCCTCAAAAACAATATGGTTTTGAAACTCTCGATTCACTAAATATTGAAACAGATACTATGGTATTGGGAATGCCCGCTGAAAGCGACTGGGTTTTATATGCTCCTTACAACGACAAAACGTGTATGCGCAATGTGCTCGCCTATGATATTGCAAATAAAACCGGACATTATGCATCACGCACCCGTTTTTGTGAACTGGTTATCAATAATGAGTACAAAGGAATTTATGTGATGGAAGAAAAAGTGAAGCGTGATTCTAATAGAGTTGATATTTCAAAATTAGAACCAGTCGATACTACCGGAAATGACCTAACCGGAGGTTATATTATAAAGATTGATAAACCTATAGGAGGCTCCAGTCCGGGATGGAATTCGATTTATGATGGCATACCCGGAACAAAAATTCATTTCCAATACGATTATCCGTCCGCTGTCGATTTAGTACCTCAACAAAAAACGTACATCAGAGCCTATGTCGATTCATTCGAAAAAGCATTGAATGCAACATGGTTTGCAAATCCTGACAGCGGTTACAAAAATTTATCGATGTACCATCTTTTGTCGATTATTTCATCCTAAACGAAACCAGTAAAAATGTAGATGCTTACCGCAACAGTACTTTTCTTTATAAGAAAAAAATCACCAAAGGCGGAAAACTATTTGTAGGACCAGCATGGGATTACAATGTTGGTTTTTGGAATGCCGATTATTGTGCCGGATTTTTAACAACCGGTTGGCAATATCAATTTAACAACATCTGTGGTACTGCCGGCGATAACAATGTCCCTTTTTGGTGGGCTAAGTTGCTTCAGGATCCAGCCTTCACCTCTTTGCTAAGGTGCCGATGGGATCAGCTTCGACTTTCCGTTTTAAACACAGACACGCTGATGAATGTTATAGATACAATGGCTTTGTATCTGGATGAAGCCAAGGATAGACATTTCACTAAATGGCCGGTTCTGGGAACCGTATTATGGGCTAACCCACAACCTGTAGCTTCCGACTATGCCGGTGAAATAAGTGCTATGAAAAACTGGTTGACGCAACGTTTAGTATGGTTAGATGCTAATATACCGGGGATTTGCTCCGGAACCTCACTTGCAGAATCAGCTGGTACAGTTGTAGTCATAAACATTTATCCTAATCCTATAGAAGGAGAGTTAAATTTACAAATTAATAACCCATTCAGTCAAGATATAACCATTGGCCTCTATACAATTTATGGGTCAAAAGTGAAATCTTTTTTCAAAGGCAAAATGGAAACGGGTACATGGAATTGGAAATTTGATGTGAGTGATTTGAGTCAGGGAGTTTATTTTATCAAAGTAAACGACCAGCCCTCTTCTAACCGAAAAATCGTTAAGTTGTAATGAGAGTTCCGCTTTTCAAGTATAAATATACCAGTGTTAAACTTTTTTAGCCTACCATGCAAATCATTGCTGGTGATACGGAACTTGAATATATATAGTGTTTTTTACATAATAGGAATAAGCAGATTTAAGCTTAGACGCTAAGATTCAATTATGTTTTTTGGTCAAATTAGCTCTGAAATAGAATAATAAGAAAAAAATAAAAGTAAATGTTTTTTAGTTTTTTCGCAAAAAATAAAATGATTTCCCTTTTTAAAAAGGCGAACATCTACCAAAACAATAATATCAATAGAATTATGAAAACAGTTGGCGTAAAAATTCGGTATCCATAAAGAACCATTTTGCAGCTCCAATTGTTTAATACATTAATAAATAAAAATGAAACCTCCGAGACATTAAGCATTCGGAGTGACTAAATCATGTGCTCCACACTCTTCAAACCAACTTTTCAATTTTGGACTTATCGAATAATTTAGTATATCTCCCAAAAACTATCCAACGAAAATCTAAATCTTCATAAAAATAAATAAACTTTTTTAAAACAAAACGAGCTGGAAAATGTTCTTAGTTCAAACCCAAAAAATTATAAACTTTATGAAAACATTAATTTTAGCAGTATTTGCATTCACCATTACCACATCTTCAATTGCCCAAACAAAAGACGTTGTGGATATCGCAATTGGATCCGCTGACCACACCACATTAGTGGCGGCAGTTAAAGCGGCTGATTTAGTTGCTACGTTAAAAGGCAAAGGTCCTTTTACCGTATTTGCACCAACAAATGCTGCGTTTGACAAGCTGCCTGCCGGAACAGTAGCTAGTTTGCTGAAGCCCGAAAACAAAGCTCAGCTAGCTAAAATATTAACATACCATGTTGTGAGTGGAAACATGGATGCAGCGGCAGTTATGTCAGCTATCAAGGCTGGAAAAGGCAAAGCGGTTGTAAAAACAGTGAGTGGTGGAACATTAACAGCATCTCTTGATAAAGACAAAGTAAAGTTAACTGATGAATCAGGTAATTCCGCTTATGTTATTGTTGCTGATTTAAAAGGAAGCAATGGAGTGGTACACGTCATTGACGGTGTAGTTCTTCCGAAATAATTTCCTAAATACAAAAGAAAAGCCTCTCCAAATAAATGGAGAGGCTTTTTTTATTGTATTGACTACCGAGAAAAGTGGTTTAATGAACTGCAGGAATTGGAATAGCTATGTTATAACAACATTTTTCTAAAGGACCAAGGATACTAAATTTCACTTCCAAATATCTGATAGTTCAATTTTTTTTCATGAATTGCATCTGTAATTTTTCATTGCTATTAACTGGATTCCATTTCCAACAATTAAATCCAGTAAACAGGAGGTTATTGTTTTAAAAATTTAGTGAAATATATTTCATTATCAGTTCGTATTTCCAGGTAATACAGTCCACTGGCCAAATTAGAAACATCTATTTTTTCCGAATAACTTGAAGTGAAAAGTTTTTGACCGAGATGATTCAGAATACTTACAGATTCTTTCTGATTAACACTTTGCAATTGTCTGATATTAATTTCGGTAGTTGCCGGGTTTGGAGAGATTTGGAAATAAGCATTTTGTTGAATTGTTTGTAAGGATGTAGTTTCCTGAATGGTAAAATTATCAAGATGACACCAGGTATCACTTACTCCACCAGCAGCAAGTTGCGCAGTTATATATTGCCCGTTATTAGGAGCAATAAATGAAAAACTTCTTAACGACCAAGAACAAGCGAGCGAATTAGGTGAAGTATAAAGTAATGTTCAAAAAGTAGTGTCAACAAGTGATAACCCTATTAAAAAGGGATGGACAATAAATGCAGGCGGGCTGCCGTATCTATCATAAAAGAAATTTCGTAAGAATTTCCGGCAACTAGCGGTACTGATAATTGCAAAGAGATCGCATCTGTTCCGCCTCCTGTTAAACATACATACCAATTGCCTTGTTGGGCACCTAAACCACAGTAGGTATTTGATGTAATTATATCCATGTTGCCACCATTTGGACCACCGGAATTCCAATTGCCAAATGCAACCGAATTCGACATGAAACTATTATATTGAGAATTCACAATATTAACTTTATCAACGCCGGCAGTATTAATCTCAAAATCTCCGTTCAAAAAAATTTGTCCGTAAGATGTGTTTGATACTACAAATACAAAAATAAATAGTGAAAATAATTTGTTTGTCATTTTTAATATGTTTGCACTGTTGAAAGAATAAATTGAATAAGCTTGTTTCAAATGCAGGTTCCTATTATGCCAGGGTATTTAAAAACATCTTCAGCCTTCAAATATATACATTTTCAGAAACAATTGAGGAGAACTACAATTTTAACCGGAAGAATATTGCGTAAAACGGTGGGTTTGACCTATTTGCTTCGGCAGATTGTCGACGTACTCCCTATTTTTCCAGTAAAGCAGTAAAAAGTTCTATGTCGCCTTCAGCTTCCAAAGGGTCAGAACTCCAACTCACGCTTCAAGACCTGTTACAGAGAATCGATAATTTAAACTTCATTCACAACAACACTGCCTGAAAATACTGTTTAAAAAATTCAATGCTTGTTTAACATTCTTTTAAAATTGTATTATAATGTTCCATGTTTCGGTTGAAATTTAAAAAATTCACATGCTTACGATTGCGTTGTTTTGCCGGAATTACAAGCAACAATGTTGTACACAAAACATCGTTGATTTCCAATTCACATCTAGCAGAAATTGCAGATCTTTATATCTAGAATTTTAATACTATAATGGTAACAGAATATAGCTGAATGAAGCTAGCGTTTCCGAAAAATACCTGGTATATTCCTGCAAGTATTGAATTAAAATACTATTGACTATTCATAAAAAAGGGTTACAATTGCCGAGTACTAGTTCTGTCTGCAGTATACTGTTTACTTTTCCTTCTGCAATGGATTTACACTAGTACTATAGTTCTTGCAATTGAACTTAAAAATATTTACAATTTTTAAGGACCATTAAATTTATGCGTCTGTTTTGATACATAATAAGCTGATATTCAACATAATCAACTCCTTGCTGATTGACAATGCGTTTCTTTCTGAACGATATATTTACACAAAGTTCAACTTCGTATAAACTACTTGTTTGCTTTTTGAACGATTTTTATAGTTTCATAGTGCTTCGTTTATAGGTTTTAATGCAAAATATTTTCAGCACAAGTCGCTTTTTATGCATGAACAAATAAATTTGCATTGAATCGCCTACCTCCTTAACAGGGTGTTGTACAATTGCATTCTGTACAGAATAGCTGTACAAAATCATTATAGCTGATATTTAAACAACTCGGCAATTGTTTGGTGATATTCATTTTCAGTTTGTATAAAGTTATTGAGCACTTCGCTGTAGTAATTTATTTCCATGAAGTATTGAATGGTGTTTATTTCACCAAGTTCGAGTGCTTTATCTAAAAGTACAGTATTGTTGAGTGTGGCGAAAACAGTTTCATATTCCTGCAAAATGATCTTGAGGTAGGTGTCCTTCTCATACATGTGCTTGATGTGGTAGTAGTGTTCGTTGGTATGTGCCTTAAGTTCTAAATCGCTGAAAAGAAGTTGAGCTTGTTTTTGTTTTATGGTATTTTTATTTTCCCAAGAGGAATGGAAATTCCGGTGTGAATGCCTTGATAGTTCTGTCCCAGGAAGCCTTGATAGTGATAACCAATTTCCATTTTTGGCAGCCACAATGATTTACTTAACTCCAATTGTTTTTGGGTAATGATTTTTTGCTGCTGCAAAATTTTAAGCAACGGGTCGACACTTTCATAATCGGTTTCTAATTGTGCAAATTCGGGGATATAAGGTGGAACAGGAAAGTTGGTGTCGGGAAGTGAAATTTCAGCTCCCCCATTTAATTCGGTTAGTTTCTGATTTAGTTGATTGATGGCAGAAACGTTTTCTTGAAACTGCTTTTTAATAGCGATAAGCTGGAGTTGGGCTTTGTTTAAATCCAAAATATTTCCATCTCCTTTAAACATCTTGGTTTGATAATCGGAACAGAGTTTTTCGGTGTTGAGTTTTTGAGTTATAAATTGCAATTGCAACTTGTTATGATACACCAATTGAATACAGTATTTTTTTGCTTCCAATAAAATATTCTGCCGTGTTGCAGCAATTTGAAATTCTGTCTGTGAAGCTTGAGTTTTGGCAAGTTGCGATTTTTTTCTGTACGCAGAGGGAAAATCAAATTGCTGCGTTATGCCGAACTCCTGTTGGTTACCTGCATGGGCCCGACTGCCTACCAGAAAATCGTATTCTACAAACGGGTTGGATGGGTTGTTGCCTGTTTTGAATTGTAGTTTTTGTGCTTCGTAATATTGAGTATTTGCTTGAATGGTTTTATTATTCTTGCCAATTTGAGTGAGCACATTTTCAATGTTTGATTGCGCATTTGCTTGTAAGCAGAGCACAATGGCAAGAAAATTTAGGATGATGATTTTGTTACTCATTGTAAATCTTTTTTAACGTTTGATAAATAATAAATTACAGGCACAATAAAAATATTCAACAGAGTACTTGTGAGCAGTCCGCCTAAAATTACTTTTGCCATAGGGCTTTGAATTTCGTTGCCTGGCAAATCTCCTGCAATGGCAAGCGGAACAAGAGCAAGCCCTGCGGTGAGTGCTGTCATAAGAATGGGACTTAGTCGGTCCTTTGAACCTATAATAATGGTATCGTACAGATGGAAACCTTCTTCACGCAAAGTTTTGTAATGCGAAACGAGAAGTATGCCGTTTCGAGTAGCAACACCAAACAAGGTAATGAAACCGATGATGCTCGGAATGCTCACTATGCCACTTGTGAACCAGATGCTGAATACGCCTCCAATCAATGCAAGCGGCAGGTTCAATAAAATGATGCCGGCAATTTTTACATTTTTAAATTCCTGAAAAAGCAAAAGAAAAATAACAAGCAAAGAGAGAAGTGAAGTAACGATTAAAGTTTTTGATGCTTCGGCTTCAGCCTGAAATTGCCCTCCATATTCAATGTGATAGCCATTGGGAAGTTTTACTTTGTCGTTTATGATTTTCTGAATATCTGCAACTACACTTTTTTGGTCGCGCCCGGCAACATTGGCTGACACTACAGTTTTGCGCTGCACATTTTCGCGGTTGATGGTATTGGGCCCGCTGGCACTCACAATGTCGGCAATGTAGTGAAGCGGAATTCTGCGATGGTGCGATTGATTTTGTGCACTGCTGTTTTGCATTCCGGCATCAAATATTTCATCGTTATTGCTAACACCTACATCAATAAGTGTATTACGTATATTTTCAATAGAGCCACGGTTAGCATCATCAAAGCGCAGAATTAAATCAAATGTTTTATTGCCTTCGTAAATTTCAGAAACTTTTTCTCCTGCAAAAGCCACATCAATAAATTCGTTGAACTCTCCGATTGTAATTCCGTAATGATTGAGCATGTCGCGCTTTGCTTTGATTTGCAGCTGAGGAATATCAATTTGCTGCTCGACACTTAAATCTACCAAGCCTTCAACATTTTGAATTTCGCTTTTGATTTGATTAGACAGCATGAATAGCTTATTTAAATCGGCACCGAATAATTTAATGGCAATATTTGCTCGTGTTCCTGATAGCATATGGTCAATACGATGTCCAATGGGTTGACCAATGGTGATATTGGCTCCCGAAACGCCAGAAAGTTTTTCGCGCACATCAGTCATAAAGGCTTCACGGCTTCGGTCGGTCAAAGTGAATGGGGCTTCTACCTCGGACGAGTTTACACCTTGTGCATGTTCGTCTAATTCTGCCCGGCCTGTTCTGCGTGTGGTGATTTTTATTTCGGGTAGGGTGAGCAATGCTTTCTCCACCTGTGTTCCGAGTTTGTTGCTTTCGTCCAATGAAATTCCAGGTAAGCTGACTACACTTATTACTAATGACCCTTCGTTAAATTCAGGAAGAAAACTTCTGCCTAATTGTGTCATTACGAAAAGCGAAGCAATGAACAACACAGCTGAAATTCGAATAACTGTTTTTTATGCCTCATTACTTTTCTAATAGTAGGTGTATCCGTTTTGTAAATGTTCCACTAACCAACTTTCTTTGAATTGTTTTTGCAACATATTTTCATCAGTTAGTAAATAACTTCCCAAAACAGGTGTGAGTGTGATTGAAACAATGAGCGAAGCAAATAGTGATACAATAAAAGCTATGCCAAGTGGTGCCAATAATTTTCCTTCCATGCCCGACAAAAAGAAAAGTGGAATAAAAGCAACAATAATGATAAAGGTAGCATTGATGATACTTGTTCTGATTTCAACCGATGCATCAAAAATTACTTTGAGTTTGTCTTTGCGCTCTGCAATTGGTTTGATTGCATTTTGTTTCAACCGCTTGAAGACATTTTCTACATCAATGATTGCATCGTCAACCAAAGCACCAATAGCAATTGCCATACCTCCTAAACTCATAGTATTGATGGTGTAGCCCCACCAATTAAGTGTGAGTATAGCAGCAATTAGCGAAATGGGAATGGCAATCAATGAAATAGCAGTGGCTCTCCAATTCATCAGAAACAAAAACAAAATGATGATTACAAAAATGCTCCCTTCTAAAAGTGTTTTCCGGATATTGCTGATGGATGCATTAATGAAATCTGCCTGCCGGAAAATGTGCGTGTTGATGTGAATGTCGGGAGGTAGATTACTTTGTATTTCGGCAATTGCATCGTCAATCTTTTTTGTAAGATCAAGGGTATTGGTAGTAGGCTGCTTGGCAAGAGATAAAACAATACCAGGTTTCATGTTGGAAGTAGCATCACCGATTTTTTGCGCTGCCCCTATTTTTATTTCAGCAACATCTTCAATGCGGATTACTTTTCCGCTAGAAGATTTGATGACTGATTTTCCCAATTCGTTTACATCATTTGTTCTGCCAATACCTTTTACGATGTATTCATTCCCAAATTCATTCACAAAACCACCGGAAGAATTTCCGTTGGCTTGTTTGGCAGGCAATCAGCAATTCATTGAGAGACACGTTGTAGTAATTCATTTTTTGCGGTGAAGCGAGAATCTGATATTGCTTGTATTCGCCTCCCATCACAATTACCTGCGCCACGCCTCCTGTTGCCAAAAGTCGCGGACGGATTGTCCAATCGGCTATTGTTCGCAGTTCCATCAAAGAAGTGGTGTCGGCAGTGAGTGAAATAAACATAACTTCGCCCATAATAGAACTTTGAGGAGCCATTGTAGGATTTCCAACACCAACAGGAAGTTTTTCGGCAATGGCAATCACTTTCTCGCTTACAATTTGTCGTGCTTTAAAGATATCGGTGTTCCATTCAAACTCCACCCACACAATTGATATTCCTGCAGAGGATGAACTTCGAACTCTGCGAACATTGGTGGCCCCGTTCACAGCTGTTTCAATTGGAAAGGTTACGAGTTTTTCAACTTCTTCGGGAGCCATGCCGTGTGCTTCGGTAAGCACTACAACAGTTGGAGCAGTGAGGTCTGGAAATACATCTACTTCCATTTGCGTGGCGATGTAGGAACCGAACACAATAAGCAAAATCGATGCAACTACAATAAGTAAACGGTTTTGGAGCGAGAAATTTAGTATTCTGTTGAGCATAAGATTGTCTTTTTAGTGTTCGTGACCATGTGCAGGAAGAGTTCCAGCTGCAGTAGATAATTTGATTTGATAAGCTCCTTTGGTTACAACTCTTTCCCCTTCTTCCACACCTGAAAGTAATTGAAAATTTATACCATCGCTTGCTCCCAATTGCACTTCACGCTTCTGAAAACTTTCGCCTTCGGTTTGAACATATACAAAGAAATTGCCTTGTTCTTCAATCAATGATGAAACAGGTAGTACCAGTGCATCGGGTATGGGAAATGATTTCAGATACACTTCGGCAACAGAGCCGGGGATTAAATTTCCGTTGTTATCAATTTCAAAGGTGATGGGAATGAAAGGGGAATTGGCGGTAGCACTTTTCCCGTAGGAAATAATTTTTCCGTTGAGTTGTGTGGTGCTGAAAACATTTTCGTTGTCGGTGGTTTTGAAATTAGCAGAAGCAATTGCGGATAGGTTGTTGAAATACTTCTGAGAAACATTTACCTGCAAAATCAATTTCCTGTTTTTTGAAATAGTTGCAAGTGGTGTTCCCGCCTCAACAAATTGTCCTTCTGTAACATAAGTGCTTTTTACAAATCCGCTGATGTTTGCTGAAACAGTTTGCCCTTTGACAGAATAATTTTTGGCAATAGTATTGAAAATGGTTTGTGCTTTTTCAAAATCCAGTTTTGCTTGTAGAAAATCTTTTTGCGAAATAATTTTGTCTTTCACCAATTCTGTTGCTCGCTCGTAATCAGTTTCCATTTTTTCGTAATTCGCTTTTGCTTCCATATAGTTTGCATCAATATTTCCCTCTGTCAATTCGCCACCTGTGATCGTGAAAAGAGGGGTACCCACCTTTACTGCGGAACCAATGATGGTTTGTTTTCCCGAAAACATTATGATGCCTGTTGCTTTGGCTGTTACAAGTATTTCATCATTTGGAGCTGAAAGAATTTGTCCACTGGTTTTAATAATGTTGCTGAAAGCAGTTTTTGCAACAGGCGCATTAGCAAACTCCACTTTCCATGCTTGTTCTTTGAGGTAAGTGATGTCGCTGCCTGCACTTTCTTGAGGTTGTGCTGCGATTGCTGTTTTCTCATCAGCATAAACCTTCACATTATCTATTACAATTTTGGTCCGTAAAGGCTTTGGTGGTGATGTCAAAAACAAGTTTGCCAATTCCCGCAACAGTGGGTAGCAAAGCCAGGCGATAAATGCCGGGCACAACCGGTTCTATGGCTGTTTGTTGTAAGATATTTCCTCCAACAATTAATTTAATAGTTACGGTTCCTTCTGAAAGAGGAAGAAATTTATCTCCGAGAATAGTGAAGTGGGCTGCAAACTTTGAAGTCGTACCTACTACTAAGGGTTTGAACTCCACAAATAATTCTGACTTGCCAGAATAATGTGTGTAAGCTAGTGACTCCATATTGTGTTCGTGTTCATGTTCTTCGGGTTTGTTGGTGCATCCCGCAAATAGTGTAAACACTATACTGATTGCTAAAATAACTTTGTTCATTGAATTTGTTTTTAATGTTTTAAGTATTGGATGTGAAGTGGGTCACGCTCTTCGGGGCCATATTCGTAATTGTTTCAACTTTTTTTTTGTAGCCGAAACAGTAGTAAAAATAAACTTCTACTGTTGGTAAGTGCCTTCCTGATGCCTAAATCTTAGAATAAGATTGATTTATCTCTGTAAAAGCACCACCAAGGCCATTTGCAAGCTGAGGAATGTCTTTTTCCTTATTGTCTGATTTAAATTGCTAAAATAGAATAAAAACACAAATCCTTCACACACATTTAGCAATGAAAAAGATGACAGCTTTCAGCAAAGAAGGCTATCAAAATAAAAATAGCGGGCGGCGCTCTGAGACCGCATGGATAAGAGTGAGGGGAAATGTAACTGGGATGTTCCGCAACTAGCTGATACAGAAATGGCAGGCTTGGAAACGTATCAAAAGAAAAAATGCCTGTCAAAACGACATCAAACGAAGGTTGCTGCTTTGAAAATGTTTTGGCGATTGCATGAAGTGGGGAGAAAGTAAATCCTTCAGCTGAATGAAAGATGTGAGAAAGCAAGTGACTTATTCCTTCGCTGTCGGTTTCGTGGTTTTGATGGGTGCTGTGATGTTCAGATAATTCCTTAAGATTCGGGTGGTGGTGATGGGGAATGATGTCATGCCCAAATAGGATTGCATAGGCAAGAGTGAGAAATACTATGGCTGTTCTCTTTTTTAACATAGAGGCAAAGATATGAATTTGACAAACAATTTTCCTACTAAGCAGTCGAAAGTACAGGAGGATGCAATTTTCATCTTCTTTTGTGGTTCCTGTTAGAATCATTTCCAAAGTTTGCATCTAAAATATGTATTCAAAACTTGTAAGTCTGAATTCACTAGGTAGTAAAATTAGGTTGCAGGTAACGGTTGAGGCTTGAAGAAGATGCTGATTTGAGACCTAAAGTTACTAAGAATTCCTACTGTATAAAATTGAATCACTGTACAACCTTAACGGAAACTAAATCATATTTGCACATCCACTTTTACTTGAGCAAACCGATGTCAGAAATTCGTTGTTCTGCCATGTAGTTACATTTTGTCATAAATTACTTTTGGTATCCGCTTTAGTATTTCCGCGATGAGTCGCCACCTCTTAGTAACATAAGCCACCCTTTTTTTGCGAACAATTGCTTTGTATATTTGCCTAACCGCTTTTTCAACAGGCATTATCCAAAATAATCCCTCTCCTTTTGCCATCGCTGTATCAACAAGGCCTGGTCTGATATCGGTTACAAAAATTGGTTCTTTAAGTTTTGCTGCTTTTTGTCTTAATCCTTCTAAGTAATTTATTTGAAAAGCTTTTGTCGCATTGTAAGCTGGTGATTGTCTGCTTCCACGAAGCCCACCAATTGAGCTTATTGCAACTAAATGTCCGAATTTTTGCTTTTCAAAATAGTTGAAGGCCCAATTTGCACTAGAAGTGAACCCCAAAACATTTGTGTTAATGGTTCGACTTTCAATTTCAAAATCTAATTTTTCATTTATATCGCCCGTTCCTGAACATATAATCAGTAAATCTAGTCCACCTAGTTCGGCAGTCAATTCATCCAATTTTAGAACCGTATTTATTCTGTCAGTTACATCAAAAGTTTTGATAAAAAAAGAGTTCGGATATTCATTTTTCAATTCATTAAGGAGGGCTGTTCGTCTGCCAGTTAAGCCCACTTTATAATTATGGTCTACCAACAGTTTGGCAAGTCCGTTTCCAATTCCTGATGTTGCACCTATTAGTATTGCTTTTTTCATTCTTTTTTTCTTTCGTTTTCTGCAACGCTACATGTGTGTTTACTAGTTATGTGAAATTTCATTTTGATATTAATTGGTACGTAGCACGCAAATGAGAAAAGATGATAAAATTGAGATGGATAATGGATTTATGATTGCAACTATCACAAAACCATTATCCATGGGAACGGAGAATCCATAAATATTTTTCTAAGTAATTTGTTGGGTTTGTATTTGAAAGCAATATCGCAACCCTCAAATATTTTATAGGAGTTGTGATGATAATATTTGTTCATTGCATCGGTCCCCATGGCATGGAAGTAATTGACAGAACGATTTTTAGCGGCTTCAATTTCGATTCAGGATAAAAGGGGCTATCAATAATATGAATTTCTCCACCAGAGTTCAGTAAATCTTTGCATCGAATTAACAATTGTGATGGATTTTCAAAATAATGAAAGGAGCAACAAAATGTTATTACATCAAATTTATTCTCAGGTAAATTGTCAGAAAGAATGTCACCATATACCCAATTGATCATTGAATCTCCGAATGCTTCTACTGCTTGATTCAGTTCTACGAGATTCACATCCAGCCCCATCACAGTATGGCCTTGTGATTGCATGAGGTTGGTAAAAACCCATTGCCACAACCGACATCAAGAATTTTCAGTTGTTTTTTCTTTTGTGCTAAATACTTCAGGAAACGGTTAATATTGTGTCGTCTTGTTTTCCATAAAGCATAATCTGTGCTATTGGGTTCTACAAAAGGTAATTTTCGGATTTCCGCAATACTCAACACACGCTTTTCTTTTTCCCGGATTTCTAAATAGTTTTTTTCAAAATCAAAGAACCTGGCTTCGACAGATAGCGAAACATGAACTCCGTTCTCAATTCTATATCCACTAATTGTTTTAATATTCATTCCTAAGAAAATTTGGTTTTTAGATAATGTGAAAGCATTTCCCTTAAATAAGTTCGCACAAATCTATTAAAAAAATAGCAAAACAATATTAATAAAAAGGTCGGAGTACAAATATTAATGAATAATTTCTCATTATAGTAAAACACTAAATCACCTTGTCAAAGACCAATTTACTATCAGAACTGCTTTTGCTGAAACTCCACCAAGGGTTGCATATACTTTAAGTTCTGAAGGAAAAGAATTGATTCCAAAATTGAAAGATATAGCTAGATGGGGCCATTATCTAATAGAAAAATACCTCACTTTCTTTGCATATAGCTGATGTTTTGAAGGTTTAAGAAGTTCACGATTTCAAAGCAATAAACTGTTAAGCAACTGCAAATGTTGATGAGAGGCAGGTTATTTATTCAAAAAAATTGACAACAGTATTTTCAAACCTTATTATGACAAAATGCAACTTAAATTACAATCACTTTATGCGAAACGAATTCCCTAAAAGAGAAGCAGCACGGTGGAACCTGTACTTGGAACGATGATCAACTTTTTGAATCTCAAACGAACTAATTCACGAGGAATAAACCAAGCCACTAAATACAGCCTGTCCTGCTATTCTGGTTAATAATGTCGGTTCTTGTTTATAAACTCAAAAAATACCTCTGGTTCAATTACAACAAAAGGATAAGTGTGCCCGCTGCGCACGATTTTCATGCTCATATTAACAAAATTAGAGTAGTTTTTAACATTTTGATACTGAGACCGGCTATAACGACAGGTAATCTCTAAAAAATCCGATGGCGTTATAGGGCTGCTAATGATGCTGCTAAAAAATTATATCGCTTTTTTTGAGGGGTTGTGCAACGGCCACACGTGTTGTGCGTTCGTGTTATTGAAATCATTATGTGAGAAATGAAATAGCCAAAACAACGACAAACATAAAAACACCAACGTAAGTCACCGTGTGAATTTTCTTAAGTACAATCCAGTCAAATATGAAAAGTGAAATAAAAAAAGAGCCCCAGATGCTATAAAATGTCATGTCCCAAGCCAAGTCGGTTTTAATTATTGAATTTAGAAATGAACGTCCCATGGCTCTGTCTAAAATTGGCTGAAGCATATAAAAAGAGGCTACAATAATTAACCGTTTGTGTTGATCAGTTTTTTTTCTTTTGAGATATGCCATCGCTATGAATATGGCAAAGCCCAACATGAGAAGTCTGTTGGCTCTTACTAGCGGCATCATACTTTCCCAACCCTTGTAGACAACAATAAATATGTACAAAGTGGTGATGAAAACGCCAATCGCAGCAGCTAAACCTGCAATTCCAAGTTTCATATGAGCTTTGGAATTTCCATTTTTTACAAAGTTGGTTTGGATAACAACAATAATAAACCAAGCAAAACAAAATAGTCCATGAATTATAAACTTTGGGTCGCTGTTACTTTTTTGATGTACATCAGTTATTAAATTGTCTGAGAATCCGACTATTGAGAGAATAAGCATTATGACACTAACAACTAAAAAATAATATTTTTTCATTTTTGTATATTTTGGAAAACAATATTAATTAAACATGACGCACAACGTGTTATCGGAATACCCCATCCGCGATTATCTTATAACTAATTTCCTTCTTTGACAAGCTTCTTTGCGAATCGTTGGCCATCAATTTCTAGGACAAGTAGGTAAATTCCATTAGGTAGTAACTCCATGTCAATTGCTTTTGTAAAATAATCATCTTTTATAGTTTCTTGACTATTCATTTTATTTGACCCAAAATATCATAAAGCGAAATTTTATTTTTTAAACGATTTATTATTTATCGCGATTGAAAATTCGTTATTAAAAGGATTGGGTGAAATCAAAATATTGTCGTTCAGAGCAAACTCATTTGAAGTCAGCCATACTACAGAGTCGCATGGTAAGTTTGAATACACCTGATACAAACCTATTAAACTGTCTTCATAGCATCGAAGTTCATGAATTATTGGATCACAAAATCCCCATTGAGGGAAAAGAAAAAAAGTGTTTCCTATATCTTCAATGACTGTACCTGCAAAATCGAAATAATGAGAAGGGCTTGCATATGTGATATCGTATGTTTTCTTCAAGGATCCATTTATTGTAGTTGTGCCAATGGAAGTAACAACCATTTGAATACTTGTATCTAAGCCGGAAATATCCATTCCATATATTGATTGCGTGTCGCCGATAGCCGCATTATAGTTGTAAAGCATTACAAATTGGTTGCTACTTGGTAAATAATAATACACAGAGTCGTTGCTTTCTCGTACAATGTAAGTTGTATTTGCCATACAACCTGCATTGTTATTTACATAAATATTTCTACAGCTAAATCCGTTAAATATAAAAGCAGGGGAACTTGTAACCTTTATTGGACTAATATTTAATGGCGGAAAGAAATAATTATATAAACTGTAATGCCAAGTAGCATTATTTGCTCCAAATGGTTGAGATTTAATATCTTCTTGAAATATTATCAGACAGAGAAAAACGAATAAATATTTGTGCATGTTTTTTGATTGACTATGAATGGGGTTTCCGATAATCGAGTCACGCAAGGGAATTGCACCCCTGCGTTCTCACAGAACTGTGCATGAACCTCTCAATTCACACAGCTCTTCTGGTTTAATCACAAATGTAGTAATACCTCATGGATATACCAATTTCCAGTGTTCAAAAAGTGTCGGGTTTTCCTCGTACTTCTTGCGTAACCACCTTAAGCTTGCCAATTTAAACAGACCCTTTTCCCACTTAACCCATTTTAGTAGTCGTGCATTCAGTTGATTCCATATTCTACGCATATGGCCCGTTGAGAATTTACCATAGTAATTTATAATTCCTCGTATTACCGGTTGTAGTTCTTTGGCTATCTCCTCTAAAGGCTTGCGCCGTTTATGTAGTTGCATCGCCTGAAACTTTGCAAGAATACTGCTCTCTGATTTTGAACTGATAAAAATGCTTGGTACGAGCATCAACTTGTCGTTGATTTTGCACCAATTTGGTTTAATGGTAAATCCCAAAAAATCATAACTCCTCGGATATTTAACTGTTGAGTAACCGCGCAAATTCACTATTCTGGTTTTGTTAGGATGTAGTTCCAGTTTGCAATTTCTGAGCCGTTGCCTGATTTGTTTCATAACAAAATTGGCTTGTTTCTCTGTCTTGCAATGCACCACTATATCATCAGCGTAGCGCTCAAATGGTTTTTCATGATGGTAGGTCCATCCATTTATCGAAACTTACATGCAGAAATAAATTTGCCAGTAGCGGACTGATTACGCCTCCTTGCGGAGTGCCTGTCAATCGATTCATGTACTGACCATCCTGCTGTATGATTCCCGCTTTGAGCCATCTACCAACATATAGCTCTACCCACTTATCCTTGCAGTAGAATCTAACGGCTTTCATTAATAATCCATGATCGATCGCATCAAAGAATCCTTTGATGTCAAGATCGATGACAAAATCATGTCCGAAGCAATTCTTGCATGATTGCCAAACTGCATCATGAGTGCTTCTTTCAGGTCTGTAGCCATATGAACTGTTGTGAAAGTGCGGCTCTAACTGTGCCTCTAAGTGTTTTCTGACTACCTGCTGAGCAATCCGATCAATCAATGTTGGGATGCCCAGTTTTCGTGTCCCACTATCATGCTTGGGGATGGTCACTTCTTTGACTGCTTTGGGAAAATAACTTCCAGAGGCAAGACGATTCCATAGCCGATACAATTCCTTACGCTGGTTCTTTAATAACCACTCCCAGGTCATGCCGTCTATTCCCGATCCTCCTTTGTTAGCATATACTTCCTTGAAAGCCTCCCAGACCATCACTCTGGTAATTGGTTGTGATTTTGTTTCAAAATAATCAATCATCCCATTGCTGGTTGTAAAATTGTTTTAAAACTAACCAAGCTAACTCCTTCGCTCCATTACATTTCTGTAACTTCATCA
>JADKJB010000017.1 GCA_016722525.1 Bacteroidota bacterium | reverse complement strand
TGCCTGCACCGTTCACAGTTATTAAGTCTTCAAAATTAAAGCCATCGCGACTTCTCATCAATGTAAAATAATCATTATTCAGTTCTGTAGCAGTAACCCACTCCAGTAAATTTCCATTTGAAATATTTTTTCCTGTAAAAGAAAGTAATTCTATTGGCAAAGGAGAAGTAATTTTTGTATACCATATGGGTGAAGTCCATAATTTATTTCCATCGGCTTGGGTAATCTCCGTGTAGTAATAAAAAGTGCCGGTAGCAAATGTGTGGGTATAGGCTAATGCATTCACATTGGTTACCGAAGTGAGAATAGTTGGAGCAACACTACTTCCGGGAACACCGTACCAAATTCTTATTGACGTACTAATATCGCCATCGGGATCGGAAACATTTACGTTGAAATTGGGGCTGGTGCTTTGCGTGATGCTACTACCCATTGGATAAATGGAGTTTACAGTGAAAGAGGCATTCAAATTATAGTCTTCAGTAGCATAAAACCGCATGTTCAACATTGCGTCATTAATAGCCGCTTTCGAAAGTGAAGTAGCAAGTACAACGGTTCTTCCTTCACTACTTTTTCCCATGGTGGCTGAATTATGATTATCCAGATCAACAGTTGGACCGAGACGATAACCTAAGGCCAATAATTTATTGTAATAGTTAACATTGTTTCCGGCAGCGGGATCGGTATAAGAGGTGTTGGTGGAATTATAGGGGCCATTTTTAACAGCAACACCTACAATGGCATTATCAAATGTAACATTGTAGGGTGTGCCTGCAATGTTCCGAAATCGGTGTTGTTGGGATGACATAATGTTGTATAGGCGTTTGGTGCAGCAACAAGATTGAACAGTGTATTGTAATCACCTTTCGCACAATAGGTATTATAGTTGCCTGCATTCCAACCAACCAGTTGATTAATGCCATAAACGGCCACATGCCCTCCCGTCGAAATAGTGCCCCATTCCATACCATATAATGCAACAAAATCGAGATGTGTCGAATTGTAATTAGTGGCTTCTGTAAGGCCACTGGCATATTTTGCAATCGTCATAACAGGGCCTTCATTATGGTTGTGGTCGGCAATACCCATAAAATCGAAATTCAATGCGGTATTCCCAATATCGAAACAACAGTATGCACTACCAGCTCCATTGCAAACATTATCTATATCGCCATCAGAATAATCGGAGTGAGAGTGAAGATTTCCAAAATAAAGATTGTACCCTGCCACAGATGCGGTGGTGCCATTGAGGAGTGCGGCAGGAGTAGTAAGATAATTGCTGTTGCACCCTGTTCCATTAACTTCGTATATGCCAAAGTAGTAAGTTGTTGCACTTAACAATCCGGTAACGGTAACCGTTGTTCCGGTTCCTGAATAAACTACGTACTCACCAGGGGCGGTAGTTGAACCCGTTCCGAAAACTGAATTGGCCATATATATGAAACCATCTGCCGGAGGAGTGGTTACAGGCGAGCCCGCTCTTATAACTACCATGCAATAGCTTCCATTGCCCCGTGTCCAGGCCAATTGTATACTACTCGTTAATCCCGAAACAATTAATGGTGCTGATGATGGAGTTGTTGGCTCAGCAGCCGGAATACAACCAATAGTAGTTAAGGTTGCTGTAGCTGGTGAGGGCATTAAATAATTTGATATGCAGCCTGTGCCATTGTATTCGAAAACCTTGAATTCATAATTGGTTGTAGGATTCAGCCCGTTGATAGTTGTAGTGCCGGCACTGCCTGAATAGACTACAAATTCGCCTGGGGCCATTGCTGTTCCAAGTCCAAATGTGTTGTTAGCCACATAGGAGGCCCCATCAATTGGCGTTGTACTAACAGCTCCGCCTATACTTCCAATAATAATACATTCAGTACCATTTCCACGTATCCAGTTTAATGTGGCAGAATTAGCGCCAATAGCAGAAAAAGTAAGAGTTGTAGATGGTAGTGTTGGCTCAGGGCTAAGCGTGCAGAGATTTGGAATTCGTATATTATCAAAATAACCATAATCTGTTGCGGAAGTGGCATGATTCCAGGCAGCTCCCATAAAAAGTAAATCGGTGCCGGTATAAGTTGCATCAGTGGTTGTTACCCCTAATTGCGTGTATGTTGCTGTTAAGGGATCATCAAAAAACCAAGATTATTTCCAACGTATAGGCTCCAATTATTGCCAACGGGGTTATAAGTGACTTTAACTGTTAAATAATCATTACCATAATCAACTGCAGGTGCAATGATGTTGGTCATGTTAGCATTGCCATCAATCCCATTCACAAATCTGACCAAACGTAAATTGTCGGATGTACCTGAATTTCCCAATACTACTGCATAGCCATTCCCTGTAAGGAAATTATTGGAATTGCAGCCCAAAACAAACGCTACTCCATAGTTACTATTATCAAACCCTGATGGATCGGTGCGCGATTGACGCATATTAAAGGACCAGGTAAGAATGCCGGTATTCGTATTAAAAACGGTATTGTATAGTGCTGAAACATCCCGATAAACATAATCTCTTCCGGCTGTTGCACTCCCTAGCCTCAATTGATTACTGGTTATAGTAATGGAAGTATTGGCAACTGTTTCGGTTTCATTCCATGAATTTGCTACTACGGTATTGTTTGCCCGATTAAAATCATCGAGTAGCACTGTTTGTGCCAGTGCAGTAAATGCATTGAGCACCAACAGCCATAACAATATGCAATTCTTTTGCACTTCATTGGTTGGTGGATGGTTAGTCCATTATATACGTTGAGGAAAAGGGATGTTCCGTGAGGGAACGTTTGGATATTCAAAAGTACAAATAATCGGGTTTTGAAGGGTTTTTTGAGCATAAATTATTGGTTTCAAGAACTTTTGGTGTTCATTTTCGTTTGAAGGAGTCAATTACTTACTTAAAATTTGGGCCATGTTTCGTAAAATATTTATTATCATACAGTTAGTGGTAGTTTGTGGGTTTGTTTCCTGCACAAAAGAAGAAGATCCCAATGCCCCTTTGCAGGGAAGCATGACAGGAAAAATTCGTTTAGCGGATGAATTTGGAGTTTTGCTGTCCGATCATGGAGCCATGATTATTAGTTCAACCAATGATTTGAAGGGTGCTTCCAATACCGCCGGTTCATTTTTGCTTTACGGCCTTGATGACGGAAACCATGATATCACATTTACCAAATTCGGTTTTGGAAGTTATAAGCGATTTGGAATTCCGATTACCAATCCAGGCAACACTACTTTGACAGGAATTGATACTTTGGGGATGCTCAGCACTTCTGTAATTACCGGTTTAACAGCTGTTTTGAATTCAGCCGACTCCACGTATTCATTCAATTGTTCAATTGCTCCTGTTCCGGATGCAACTCATCAAAGGGAATCAGATTGTTTTTTCTAAAAACGCTTTATTATCGAGCAGTGATTATGAATATACTCCGGGTCAGAAATGGATGGCTACCGGTGCGAATGGTTCAATTACTAATTTTTCGGCATTGAATTTTTTCAATAATGGTTTTAATCGGGGCGATACAGTTTATGTGGTTGCTTATGGGGAATCGTTTTACTCGAACATTTATATCGATCCGGCCAATGGCAAAAAAGTATTTCCAAATGTGAATGCCGCACATCCTTCAAATAGTGCTCTTTTTATTTTGCAATAGTGTAGCTAGAATTGGTCTCTTTGGGTGAACAGGTTTGAGCTACCCTTTTCTGGACTTTTTGTAACGGGAAATTGGGTTTTCCATCCTGTAAAATTCTTACTCATTACTTATTTTATTTTAGAGCAAACGAAATAAAAGCACCATCGATCACATTTTTTATAAAAGATTATATCTTTGATACCGCCATAATTGTGTCTATACATTTTGTTTTACAGTGTTGAACATTTTGGCCAAAGGCACGAGAATAATAAATAGCTTAACTACAAAAAATAACTAAAAAATGTTTACTTTTCGGAAGTGAAAGAATCCCATTTGCCAATTGAATTTTTAAATCGACTCAGGAGCCAACTGGGAGATGACTTTGCTGATTTTATTGCTGAACATTCCAATCCTGCGCCTGTTTCAGTGCGGATAAATCCATTTAAGAAAACCGCACTTTTCGATTCACATGAAAAAGTGCCCTGGGCTACTAATGCCTATTATCTCCCTGATCGTATTTCATTTACACACGATCCGTTATTTCATGCAGGATGTTATTATGTTCAGGAAGCCAGCTCTATGTTTCTGGAAAAAGCACTTACCATTGCTTTTGCAGATGGTAAACCATTAAAAATTCTTGATCTCTGTGCAGCTCCGGGTGGTAAGTCAACACATATTGCATCCTGTATGCCCGAAGGAAGTTTGCTGGTAGCTAACGAAGTAATTTCAAACAGGAATATTGTTCTACAACAAAATATTGTTAAATGGGGATTGGCAAATGTTGTAATTACACAGAACGAAACAACAGATTTTTCCAGACTTGAAGGATTTTTCGATGTAATTGTAATAGATGCACCTTGCAGCGGAGAAGGATTGTTTCGGAAAGATCCCGCAGCAGTTGACCATTGGAGTGTTGATAACGTTGCCATGTGTGCATCCAGGCAAAAAGCTATTTTGAACGAAATTTATCCCTCTCTGAAACAGGGAGGTTATTTAATTTACAGCACCTGTACTTATGAAGAAAAGGAAAACGAGGAACAGGTGCTGAGGTTGATGCAGGAGTATGCTATGGAAGCTGTTACTATTGCTGATGCAACAAACAGTTCACTTGCAAAAAAATCCGGAACTCAGTTTTATCCGCATCGTGTAAAGGGAGAAGGCTTTTTTATTGCCATGCTCCGGAAAATAGAAGATGGTCATCAAGTTGCTATTACTAAATCAAAAGCAAAAGTAGCAAAGGAAGTATCAGGATTTTTGGAATCTTATTTGGAAGATCCTTCAATTTTTTTGCCTCTTGTAAAAAACAATGAACTTTACGCTTTGCCTTCAACTATTTATGATGAAATTAATTTGCTCATGAATAATTTATTTGTCAGGAAAGCAGGAATTCATGTTGGAACTATCAAAGGAAAAGATTTGGTGCCTTCGCATGAATTGGCGCTGAGTGTTGCATTAAAAAAGGATATTCCACGAATGGAATTTACCCGGGAGGATGCAATTCGTTATCTAAAATGTGAAAGTATCAACGCTGCCGGAATGAACAACGGTTGGGTAGTGATTACTTTTAAAAATATTTCTTTGGGTTGGATAAAAGTAATTGGCAGCAGAACGAACAATTATTTCCCTCGATCGCAGAGAATTTTAAAACCTTAGTTCATAAAAACGCGAACTAATGTAACCAAATTCAAAAATTCAAAACATAGCAGCAATCCCCCCACGTGCTCCTTTGCGCCTCAGCGCCTTTGCGTGCACCTCCTTTGCACCTTAGGCACCCCGCGCCCCGCGCCTTCGCGCTTGCGTGCACCTCCTTTAGCACCTTGGGCCTCCCCTTGGTCGGAATCAAATTGAAGAGTCATAGATGATAATTAGTAGTAAGAATGGAGATTTCCCAAACCGTTAGAAAAATATTTCCTAAATTATTAAAAGCTGTACATTTTCCTCTATCTTCAAAATTGGATTTGCCATCATTCTAATAAATCCAGTGAAGTTTGGCAGTTTGTGAATATACTGAAAGTGATATAATTACTGACAAGCAGGAGAATAGATGTTTCATTTAGGAATAGTTAAGGAAGCATCATGTAAATTATGATCTGTTTACAGACAAATTTTTTAGCTTTGGTAAGTTAATTATCCTATGATTTTATATATTTATTGCAAATGACTAATTTAAATGCGCAGTATCGTTTACTCAGGAAAGATCCCATTTTAAAAAAGGTAATTGGTATCACCGGCAAACTGGAAGAAACCACCCACAAAGATGTTTATAGATCTCTGTTGCAATCCATAACCAGTAAGCAGCTTTCAACCAAAGCCGGGGACACTATTTTTGGAAGATTTTTGGATCTGTTCCCGCAACGGAATCCGATTCCTGAGCAGGTCATGAAGATGAATATTGAAAAAATGCGTACTGCAGGTTTGTCCTATGCCAAAGCAGGATATCTGAAAAATATTGCAGAGTTTGATTGCACACACGGATTAGAATACAGAAAATTAAAAACCTTAGCGGATGATGAATTGATGGAGTACTTAACCTCTATAAAGGGAGTGGGTCGTTGGACTGCCGAAATGATTTTAATGTTTACACTTAATCGACCGGATATTTTGCCCGTTGATGACATTGGTATCAGAAATGAAATGCGCCATTTATATTATATAAAAGGTGAAGGAAAAATTTTTATTGAAAACATGAAATTAGTGGCTGAAACATGGAGCCGCTACCGTACACTGGCTAGTCGCCATATATGGAAATATCGGGATAGTTCAAAGTAAGAATATTTTTGCAGTTAAGGAGTTTTTGAATGGCTGTTCAAATTTGTTCCTGCTATTAAAGTAGATTTAATATCCGGAAATAAATTTGGTTGTTAAAATTAATTTTGGAAGTTAAAAATTCCAGGGTAGAAAGATGGTAAGCAGAAAAATTGCAAAATGACAAACGGCTGTTCAATGAAGAAAAATTGGGGTTAAACAGAGAAGTCCTCCGAGAGGATTCAGGAAAAGATTTTTTAGTTTCAGAATTAGTTTTCATGAAAACGATTAAAGAAAAATCAAACGAAACTGTAAATTGTTTTGTATGAAATTGATCATACATTTTTGGTTCGATGACGACGTATTATTTTAAACTGGAGCGGGAATTAGATTTTTTGAAATTCGTATTGCATTCAATGTGAGTAGTTTATAGTAGCAAGTTACAAAGAACAAATCTTTTTGTACTTTTAATGGTTCAATACGATGAACCATAAAGTGCCTTAATACATAATCACTTTTTGGTTTTTAAAACAGTTTAATCTCACTTAATTTTAAATATTAAATCTAATTATGAATTTCAAAACAACATGGGTAGCAGTCATTTTTATGTACATTTCCCTTGCAGGCAATGCGCAGAATAAAGGTTCGGTTAAGCCGGGAGAAAATTTAATTGTAAAAAATATTCCTGAAATTTCTTCCTCCATTGCTGAGGAAGTTAAGCGCTACACGGAATCACGGTCCGCAGGTCCGGTGGATTGGCATCCTAAAAAGCGAGAGATTTTGATGGCGACCAGATTTGGTAACACCAACCAATTGCATTACATCAAAAACCCTGGAGGCGCACGAACACAAATTACTTTTTTTGACGAACCAGTTGGTGGCGCAGTATTTGAACCTTTGAATGGCGATTATTTTATTTTTTCAAGAGATGCCGGTGGTAATGAATTCAGTCATTTGTTTAGATATGACATGAGCGATGGTAAAATTTCCATGCTAACGGATGGAGGAAGAAATCAAAATGGAAATATAAAATTTAACACTGCTAAAAATCTGGTTTGTTTCACTTCTACACGTCGCAATGGAACCGATCGCGATATTTATACGATGGATCCTAAAGATCCTGCTTCTGCTAAATTGATTCATGAGGTGAAAGGAGGAGGTTGGTCTGTACAAGACTGGTCAGCTGATGACAAAAAACTTATTGTAAGAGAAGGCCTTTCTGTTAACGACAGTAAATTGTATATTCTGGATTTGACTACCGGAGCATTAGTTTTAACGGGTCCGGTTTCTAAAGAAGAACTCATCGCAAATGGGAATGCCAAATTTGCAAAAGATGGAAATCATTTTTATTTTGTAACAGATTTTCAAAGTGAATTTTCACGGTTGGCTCGATGGGATATTAAAACAAATGAAATAAAATTTATTACCACTGATCTAAAATGGGATGTTGACGGATTTGAATTGAAAGAAGATGGATCGAAATTAATTTTTACAGTCAACGAAGCAGGCTTGACAAAAGTATATTTGTTAGAAACGGAAGGACTTACCTATAAGCCTATATCTGAATTGCCAACCGGTATCATCAGTTCCATCAACTGGCGCCCGGGGAGTGATGAGTTTATGTATGCTTTTTCTTCAGCAAGAAATAATTCGGATGTGTATACTTTTGATTTAAAACCGGTAAATCGGAACGTTGGACTGAAAGCGAGTTGGGTGGTATTGTTGCAGCAGATCTTGTTGAGCCTACTCTTATTAAATGGAAAAGCTTTGACGGGCTTGAGATTTCAGGATTTTATTATAAACCGGCTTTGAAATTTACAGGCAAGCGTCCGGTTATTATTAATATTCATGGTGGACCTGAAGGCCAATCCCGTCCCGGGTTTCAAGGCAGAAATAACTACTTTATGCAGGAGATGGGTGTTGCCATGATCTATCCTAACGTGAGGGGTTCATCAGGATTTGGAAAAACTTTTGTGAAGCTTGACAATGGGAAGCTTCGTGAAAATTCAGTTAAAGATATCGGAGCCTTACTAGACTGGGTAGCCGCTCAACCTGATCTTGACGCTTCTCGAATACTAATTACCGGTGGTAGCTACGGTGGTTATATGTCACTCGCTGTTTCAGTAAATTACGCCGATAAAATCAGATGTGCGATAGATATTGTTGGTATCTCTAATTTTAATACTTTCTTAAAAAATACTGAAAGTTATAGACGTGATTTAAGAAGGGTGGAATATGGAAATGAACAGGATCCTGATATGGCTGCTTTTCTTGAAAAAATTTCGCCAAATAACAACGCATCTAAAATCCAAAAACCACTCTTGATTGTGCAAGGTGGTAACGACCCGCGCGTACCCCGTACCGAAGCTGAACAGATGTTTAACACCTTAAACACCTCCGGCAAAACGGTTTGGTATTTGGAAGCTAAAGACGAAGGGCATGGCTTCAGAAAGAAAAATAATACCGATTTTCAATTTTATACAACGGTTGAGTTTATAAGACGTTACTTATTGAATGATTAGTTGAAAAGGTATTGAAAATATCTATGCTGATAAAGTTGTTCAATGAATTTCCAGAATAGTTATTACCAACAAAAAAGCCTTCTTTTTACAGAAGGCTTTTTTGTTGGTAATTTTTTTTGTTATTTTTTAATAAGCATTAATCTTTGATTGGTTTCTGCAATAAATAGCCAGTAAGTTCCTTTTCTTACAGATGACAAAGCCGCAATTTCATTAGATTTATCATTCAGTACCTTAGTCATTACTTTCTTTCCTAAAGCATCGTATAAGGTAACATTGAGTTCTGCAAACGGAGATTCGTTTGTAATAATAAAATTATCTGAAAAAGGATTTGGTGAAACGGAAATAGAACTTGTTGCTAGTTCATTGAGTCCAACATTGGTAACAGTCACACAAACTGATGTGTCAGCACATGAACCCAAAGTTACAACAACAGCATATTGACCATTGGCAGTAGCGGTGTACGTTTGATTAATGGCACCTGCAATAACAGTATTTCCATTTAAGCAATCTATCCATTGGTAGGCAGCAGCTGATTGTTGTGCGGTTAGTATGGGTCCTATCTGTCCTACTGTAGTATTAATTGTTGGGGCAGTTAAAATAAGTTCCACCACCGAATCACAACCTGAAGTTGTAGGGAATGCCTGGTAATAGGTTCCAGGAGCGGTTAAAGTTTGAGTTCCAAAAGTGTAAGTGGTTCCCGGACAAATAAGATCATTGATAGTTGCTGAATTTGCTGTTGCAAAACCGGCTACCCAATTAGATACACTACCTGCTAAAGCAAACCCATTAAGTACTCCATTAATACTGCCTGTTGCATCCAGCAAGGTGGTTACTGTCCCATTGCTTCCGGCGGCGATTCCCTGATTGAATCTGTAATACAATTGCAATCCTGTTTCTAATGGATCAATAGCTCCGGTATAAATACATGTAATCTGTTGCTGAGTTAATGCAGTATTCCATAAACTCACTTCATCAAATTTTCCGTTAGTATAAAATTGTGTTCCTTGAAAATCAAGATTCCCGATATTAAAAAGTAATGAAGGATTACTGATTACGCCGGTAGCAGGTAAGGTGCCTGCAGGAGCTCCATTATGGAAAAGTGCCAGGGTTGTGCCATCATAGGTAAGTACAAAATGTTGCCACGTGTTCAATGTTAATCCTGAAAATACAATATCATAGGCTGTTCCTGCACTATTTCTAAATCGGGCTTCAACATCCGTTGCTGTCAATTGTAAAATATAAAAGTCTCCGTCAAAATTATTTCGGATGCCGGCAAAACCATCAAAATCAGGAAATGCGGGAAAGGCATTCTCAGGGTAAACCCAAAATGATAAAGATATTTCATTGCTATTTGAAATAAGTGATGAGCCGTTTGGTACTGTAACATTGTCATCAATATTATCGAATTGCAAACAATTTGATGTTTGACCATATGCAAATAGGGTCGCATTAAGAAGTAGACTCAAAGTAAATAGTAATAGTTTGTTCATTTTTTTATGTTTTAGGGCTTTTATATAGTAATTTTTTTGTTAGGTTGACCACCGGAGTTCTTTCATGGAATCTATGAAGAGAATTTCGACTTCGTATTAAATCAGTAGCTGATTGATTTATAGAATTTTAAATACTTTTAGAAAACTCATACATGAATAGATATCTGTCCTGATTTTCGCCACTGTAAACTTAATAAGTTTAGCGGCAAAAAGCTAGGCTTATTTAAAACAAACAATAATTTGTATTAGGTTTAGACGCATCTGCAAGGAGTGATGGATTAAAGGCCTTTAGTGCAAACTGTTTGCACCCTGAGAGGCATTTTTAACTTGTCGTATATAAGCTACAATTTAAGATGAATTAAAGTGTCTGTTTAATTATTATTCCATTACGAAATTCGTATTTTCTTACTGATAGGGTTCCCCAAAGCAGTTTCAAGATAATTGGTAGAACTTTTTTAAGCCTTACAGAACACAAACACCGAATTATAAGTTAGATGAATGGAACTATTATCAGCACCTGCATCCAATAAGTAATTTTTTCTCTTGCAACTAACTTTTAATAAATTTCAACCACACAAAATGGTTATATAAAGTTTTTAGCTTTATAAAATAAAATCCATTTTGTAATTCCTTAACTGAAATAGGCTCAGAAAGGTTAGAGATGGGTTTTGTTAAAACTGTTTTTCCATCAACAGATAAAATTTCTATTGTGTGATGCTGAGATTTGGAATCTGATTGGGTTAAATAAATTAAATCATTTACAGGATTTGGGTAAACGGAAAAACTTTTATCTAATAATTCATTGTTTTGACCTGAGCTCAATGTCACTGTAAAATTTAAAGTATCTGTTGGTCCCGGAACTATTCCGGGAGTACACGGTGATGGTCCAAAGCCGGCATCTAACTGAAAAATAAATGAATAATTCCCTGCTGCTAGCGGAGCTATTTGGAAAGTATCAGTATAATAGCAAATCACAGTTAATGGACCCAAACAATGTATGGCAAACCCTGAAATGATACTTCCGTTGACAAACGAACCTTGCGTATGTTCTTCGCAACCGCCGGACGGGAAAGCACATTCAGCCAAAATGGTAATCGTATCAGCAGTTGTGGGATTGGATGGTGAAATAGTTAACGATTGAATGAACTGACCTTGAGATTTGTAACTGGTCAAAATCAAAAATAGTAGCGCAATTGATTGAAATAGATTTTTCATTTTCAGTTAATAAGTAATTAATTTTTTTACATAAGTGGATTGGTTTGTTGTTATTTCTAAGAAAAAAATTCCTGATTTTAGCTGATGAATATCAATGTTGCTCGATAAAGCAGCACCAGTTACTTTCCCATTCAAAATGGTCATTCCATTCACATCAAAAATTCTGTATTCAAATGTCTCTCTTTTTTTAAATTCAATTTTTATAGCATCATTGGATGGATTCGGATAAATTGAAAACGCTTCTTCCTTGTCGTTAATGTTCGCGTTGCCTGTAGGAAGTGATTCGTACAAATGAATTTTGTCGCCATTAAAATTTGAATTGCCATTGAGCCAAAATCCCAAAGAGTTTTTTGTTAGACCATAGCAAACACTGACACATAGAGGAACTGAATCCAAATACAATCCGGTAGAGCGGTCTATTTTATAAATATACGGAACATCAAAAGCCGCTGCCCACAGTGCTGAGTCGATGATATGTATGGCTAGAAATACATTTGGCAGTAAAAAAGAATCCAAAAGGTTCATTGTGGAAGCATCAAATTTATGTAGCATGGTACCAGTTCCAACCGGTACCAGGTATTCCGATTCCCAAATAAGCCCATCATCATAGGTAACTCCGAAGTTATTAGGGTCAGTTGGATTCACGGTATTGTTATTTGGCAATAGCCATTGATTGACAACAGTTCCGGATAATGCATCTGTTTTATATAAAGTTCCCTCTTGTTCATTGACGCTCCATATATAAGTGCCGTCATAATCCAACCCTCCGCCTTTATTCAAGTTGGCTCCCGGTTTTGGAATGGTAGCAACTAAAGCTCCCGTATTGCCATTTGATAAATAAAATACAGCATCTGTGCTGCCACCATTTAAAATTGAATCACCAATATGTGTAATTCCGGTGACGGAAGGCTCGGGAGAGTTGAATGAAAAAAGAGGGTTACAGGCAACAAGTGCCGGAGCTGATAATGGAATCTGATTCACCGGCAGCCCATTCACATAAACAGGTTGTGAATATACCAATGATGGCAATGCCAGCAGGCATGTAATTAAATAACAGAATTTGTTCATTGGTATAAGACGTATTTTCGGTTTTGGAGGTTGCTTTTAATTTAGGATTTCAAGGTACGAAATAAAATTAAGATTGAATTCAATTTTTTCTGACATTTGTCTTCTCAAAATCTAAACAATAGTGTATTTGTTACGTCTCATCTATTTATCCTTGAAAACTATGAAAAACATCCCATCTCGTCTCCTGGTCTCCTTTCTTTCATTATTTCTACTATTCAATTCCGCTGCTTATAGCGGAGGTTCCGCTCCCTTATGGACTAAAGAAATGAAAGGTGGCATTATCTGGCAAAAAGTTACCTCTTTAGGATTATTAGTGGCTTCGACCGGAAAAGGACTTACCGGAATAAATACTATGTCCGGTGAGGAAATGTGGGTGATTGAGGAGTTGAAAAATTGTCCGGAGAATTCCTATCAGCAAATTCCAAATTCCCCTTTCATAACCATGTCATCTTTTGATGCGCCTAAAAGTGTTTACGTAGTGAATCCACTAAAAGGTAGTATTGTTTTTAGTTCAAAATCCGCTGGTCTGGAACTGGTAGTTGATAAGTATTTTTTGTACCTGAGTGCTAAAATTTTGGTGATTGGAAATTCAAAAGGAAGCAAAAATACTGAAATGGTGATGGTAGATATGACAACCGGCACCAAATTATGGTCGAAAAGCGGAGCCTATAGTTTTACCACCGGAGTAAAAGATTTAGGAAACAATGAAGTCTTGATCACCTCTGCTTTTTTTGCTTCTAAAATAAACGCAACATCCGGTGAAGAATTTTGGAAAACAGGTATCGATCCCAAAACTGCCGGCATGTCATCAGTACTTGGAATGCTGGAAGGTTTTGCTTCTAAAAACCTGACTAAAGAAGAGGTGATGGCGCAACTAATTATTCCTCCGGGTGACCAGAAAATGTTTGTGATTGCAGCTCAAAAGAAAAATGAATCCACGAAAACTGATTCGAAAGGGGTGAAGTCGGTTTCTATTACCTACAGTTCAGTATACATGGCATTTGAAACAACTTCGGGCAAACATATGTGGAGTCAGGTAGTGGAGTTGCAACACCCTCTTGGCATTAGCTATGCTGGAGCAGATGGTTTAATTGTGTGCTCCTCGTCAGGTGGAAATATAAATATGCTGAATTATAGTAATGGAAGCACCATGCTGGGTAAAAAAGGAAATGGATTAAATCTGAAAGGAGCTGCAGCAGGAATGGCTCCCCTTACTGATGGTCGGATTCTCGTAGTAAGTGGCAACGGAAATAATAGCGCTTTAACAGTTCTTGATACTAAAAACGGAATTTTTACTATTGATAAAGCTGCAAAAATTAAAGGGTCTGTCACCTATACAGAAGTGCTGGCCGCAGGTGTTTTGGTAGGTACCGATGAAAATGTAAACCTGCTAAATACAGCCACTGGTGAATGGTATTGGGAAAAATCATTGGAAGGAGGAGCCGGTTTGATAGCAAGTGATTTACAGAAAATTTATGTTTTCAATACGGATGATAATTTACTTTACCACATGGATGTGAATGCAACTGCCATCAAACCATTGAGTTCGTCACCTGTTGTTTTTCAGGGTAAAGAAAAACCCAAATCAATTGAAATCACAGCTAATGGAATACTGATCTCTTCCGATCAGAATCTTGCATTGTTCGATTTGAAAGGTACAGTTACTTTCAACCAATATTTTGTTGCTCCTACTATTTCCGATTTTAAGAAAGCACTGCTCATAGCTTCTGCTGTAAGAGCCGCCTATTATACCGCTGCATATGCAACAGCATTCGGTGCCGCCTCGCAATCTATTGAAGTTAAAGATAGCCAATCGAAAGCAACAAAAGATGTTACCGCCAATGTTTCAAAGGCATTTGGCGATGCAACAGTAAAAGGTGCTTCGTATACAGCAGCATATATTGCGATGGCTCAACAACGCTTCACTGCCACTACACAGGCAGCAGATTATATGTTAATCATGACCGCTGAAACGAAAAAAGATATTCGCCTTTTGCAAGTAAGTAAAGTAGATGGAAAAGTGATGAACACCATTCAAATTGGCAAAGACAAAGATCCTATTTATGATGTTGATTTGGTAGATGGCAAGTTATACTATATGAAGGACGCCGCTAAGATGGAGTGTTATAAGTTTTAATGGAAATTGATTGTGAAATGAATAATTTCATAATAGCATAAATGAAAAACCCGGTATTCAGTTTGTTGAATACCGGGTTTTGATAGTTGGTGGGTCGAAGATAAAATGGAATGAAGTATCAGAATACAATTAATCTTTCATTTCCGCTTCTTCTATCTTCAAAACGTTTGCAAGAATTTTCAAAGCTCTTTCGTGATTTTTTACATAAGGGTTGTTGGTATCCCAAACATATCCGGCTAAAACAGAACAAATTTGCTTCTGTATTTCCAGATTAGGTTTTTTAGCAAAGAAAATATCCTGCAAATGCCCGTCGTACCAACCTGTAACATAGGAGCGAAAAGTATTTACTCCTTGCATCATTATATCGGTGTATTTTTTTTGTTAGTTTATTTTTTCACCATTCAACTCACGCACCACTAATTTGGCTGCTATCTGACTGGATACCGTTGCGAGTGTTACTCCTGATGAAAATACTGGGTCGAGGAATTCAGTTACATTGCCGGTAAGCACAAACCCATCTCCGAAAAAGGTCTCAGTCGACATAGACCAGCCTTCCAATGTTTTGGGTTCAAAAATAAATTCAGCATTATTAAAACGATCTTTTAATTCAGGTTCAGTAGCTATAATAGCTCTCAATTTTTCTTCAGGATTACCCTCAAAGCTTTCGAAGAAGGATGCATTTCCAACAAATCCTACTGATGTAATTCCTGTGGAGAAGGGAATGATCCATATCCATACATCACGACGATGCAATACAATTGTGATCCTGTTGGGTTCATGATATTGAAGCCTGTTGGGATCCCTCATATGAGCAAAGAGTGTTTTCCTTGGCGGAAGATTGGAGGGTTTATCGAGATTGAATAATCTCGGTATCACTCTTCCATAACCGCTTGCATCAATAATATAGCGAGCAGCAATTTCCTTTTCATTTCCCTGAGCATCAACAACCGTTGTTACTGAATTGGTGCCATTAAATTGTATGGCAGTAACACCTGTTTCAAATTCAACAGGCACACCCATTTTCTGAACTTCATTGCTCAAAACGGTATCAAAATCAGAACGTGGTACTTGCCAGGTCCAGGTATAGCCATCAGTAAAATTTTCGGAAAAATTAAAATCACATACTTTGCCATCTTTAACAAATTTGGCTCCGAACTTTTGCTGGTAACCCTGAGCTTTTACGGCTTCCATAAATCCAGCTTCATCCAATGCTTCCATGCAACGGGGTAAAAGGCTTTCACCAATTACGAAGCGAGGGAAAAGTAATTTCTCAACAATCTTAACATTAAATCCACTTTTATTTACCAGCGAAGCAGCTACAGTTCCTGCAGGTCCGGCTCCTATTACCAATACATCTACCTGTTCTCGTTTCATTTCGCTGAGGATATTAGTTTCGTATTAATTGAATTAGCTGAGTACATTTTAGGTAACGTAAAAATACAACTTTTCTGAATAAGGTTGAAGATATTTAAACTTTATTGCTAAAAATAGTGTCACCTAAAATCGATAAATCTATTTACTTTTCTTTTACCATCACCTAGTTGCATTTTATGAATGTCTGCTAAGCTCAGTATTTTTATAGCTGGCAAAACTCTTAAAGCAGATTGCAGCAATTGTCCTATTTGAGAAAAATCACGCTCATTTTCCAATTTAAATGCAATGTGAATAGTTAAATTATCAAGTCCCAAATCATTTTGTGTCACTTCAATCACATAATCTTCAATGCTTTCAATAGTGTTTAGAATATTGAACAATGATTGTGGATACAAGGTAGTGCCTTTGAATTTAATAAGTTGTTTTTTACGACCAATTATTGGGGTGATCCGCATGGTAGTCCTTCCGCACTTGCACGGCTCATTGATATAAGCACACACATCCCCGGTTTTGTAGCGTAACAATGGCATTCCTTCTACGCCTAGCGTAGTGATAGTAAGCTCACCAAATTCACCAGCAGGTAAAGGCATGTTGGCTTCATCCAGTATTTCAAGAATTAAAAGTTCGGGCTGATGATGCCCGCCGTTGCCACATTGGCATTCAGTGAAAGCAGTTTGTTGCTCTGTGGATGCATAAGTTGAAAAAAGTGTTACATTCCAATTGTTTGCTATTCGTTCTCCAAGCGCATTTAATTTTAAGTGCTCATCTCTGATATTTTCACCAATACAAATTATTTTTCGTACTGAGGTACTATTCAGATCGATGTTTTTATCTTTTGCATACGTAACCAAACTCATTATAAATGATGGCACGGCAACTAATACAGTGGGCTGTAAACGGCTAATGGTTTCCAGCTGCATCGCAAAATTGCCCGGGCCTCCTCTAATAATTCCGGCACCCAACATTCGGGCTCCAAGAAAATAAGCAATCCCGGCCATGAACTGTCTGTCGAGTGATAGCATCAGGTGAATAGTATCCAAAGAAGTAATTCCTGCTGTAACGAAGGAGTTATATTCATTGAAAGCAAGTCGCTGCAAATCCTTTTCACTTAAACCGATAGTAACAGGATTTCCCAAGGTGCCTGAAGTGCTGCAAAACTCTACGATTTCCTTTTTGGGAATGCAAAGAAAGTCCCAGTTGTGGGCATGCAAATCATCTTTTGTTGTAACCGGAAGCAGAGTCAAATCTGCAACAGTTTTGATTTTATCGACAGCTATTTTATTAATTGCAAATTGGTTTTTATAATACGGGGAATTGTTATTAAGATAGTGAAGCAATTTCTGCAATTCCACATCCTGAAACACCATTATTTCTTCTCTACTTTTTTCTTTTGCAGTATTCATAATCAAATCTTTTCTATAACTACCATCGCACAAGCGATATTTTTTAAATGAGTTAAGGTGATGTGGAATTTAAATTTCCCTTTCTCTTCAATAGCTTCCGCAGTGGAGCCCATAAAGTACAATTCAGGTTTTCCGGCTGAGTCAGGAAGGATTTCAATTTCACTCAAAGTAAATCCCCCACCAAGTCCTGTACCCATGGCCTTCAAAAACGCCTCTTTGCCGGCAAACCTGGCAGCATAGTGTTCCGTTTTATTGGCTTTGCTTTCGCAGAAAGTAATTTCAGCCGCAGAAAATATATATTCTCTGAAGCCGGTTTCTTTGGCAATTTTATCGCCTACACGTTCCGTCTCAATAAGATCGATACCTATGCCGTTGATCATTGCTGATGGATTGTTAAATTGGAGGTAATCATTAGTTTCCGCTACATTTTTTAATCTGTTCCTTTATGTAATCTTCCTCATTTTTGGTTGCAATTTCTTTTGTGAGTGCTGTTTCATAAAGTGATTTGGCCTTTGTGAAAGATTTATTGGTAAACAGGTAATCACCGGCAAGCACATAGGCTTGATAAAATTGTGGATTAAGTTGAATTAGGAGATCAGGATTTACCTCCTCATGATTTAATATTTTTTCTTTCAGGATTCTATACTGAATAAAATCCTTGTAAGACTGTGTTAAGAGAAATGTATCGGGTGCAATAGTAAAGGTTGAATCAACGACTTCAACATTCCCCGGTAATCCTTTCATGGAAAAAATTTTATTTAAATCGTACGCCATATAAGCCCCCAGTTGCCAGGGATTGCTGGAGATCCAAACAATTTTTCGTTCCGGTTCAAATACAATGGAGTGATGGCTTATTAGTTGGTTAACTGCTTTTTCATTCCCGTAACCTATGAATTTATTGTTCAGTCCATATTGATTTCTAAGCAGAGCTACGGTTTTTTCAGGGTGTTTTCCTGAACTGCCATAATTAATTCTTTAATACGTTCTTCCCTGTAAACAGAGGCACTTTGTAGCATTTGCTCCTCATTACTCTGTAGTTTTTTGAGTGAGTTACTCTGGTAATGATTGGTACAAATAATATAATCCTCATGTGGATCGAACACCGCCAATGAATCAGGGGTAATTTCTATGGTAACTGCTTTCTTATCGGCAGCAGAGCCAATAAGAAAGGACTCTGAAACAAATGTTTTACGTTTTCTTGCAATCGCAAGCGCTTCGTCAATGGTGCCCGCATACTGCAAAATTTCTCTGGCCAGAATCGAAATAGGTGTCGCAGATCCTAATGGCACTTCCGATTTTGCCGCGTTCAGTGTGATGGTAAGTCCTTTCATATTCATGCCTGATACCACTCCCGTCATCCCTCCCCAGGTTACCATCATAAAAGGAATTCCTTTTTCCGGTTTCATAAAAAGCACTAATTTATTTTCTGCAAATTTATCACCTACATAAAAATCAAAATTTCTCCCGATAAGCAATTTTTTGTCTTCCGATTTTTTATCCCACGTTGCAAACGACGAACAACCAACAAGAGCAAAGTTTTGTAAAGCGTGACCAATATCATGGGCAGCATGGTAGTTCATGAGCCGTTGGTAAGGGGAACCAATGTAGTTAAACTCTGGGCTGGCGGATTTTGATACGCCATAAATCTCTAATTTATACTCTTCAGTAATATTTTTATCAAGATCTCTATTAAACCATGCTATTAAGTATTTAAGAAAATTTCTGTAAAAAGGTGAGGGAACTAATTTAGTGATTTGATCACTGAAAGCTTGTTCCTGTTCGTGCACCAGATTTTTTGACAATTTACCATTTATAACTCCACGTTCAAAAGCTTCTCCGGCAACATACATTTCCCATAAGCCTGATTTGCTTTTACGTATCCAGTTTTCACCTATGGTATAACAGTCAACATCAATTTGTTCAGGCACTAATGATAAGCTGGATATGTTGGATGGGTGTGGAGGTTTTGAAATTGCAAAAACTGACACATAAATATAGAATCCGCCAATAAGCAATGCCAGAGCAAGCACCAGGTAAAGCGGATAGCGTATCCATTTATTCAGCCTGCGCATCATTGATTTTTTTAATTATTTCAGGCAATCCTATCAATACTGAACAAGTTACCAAAGCACTTATCGATACGCCTAATATGCCATGAAGATTTATATTTTGCCCAGTTAAAAATAGATTATTGATTTTCGTCCTTGGAGATATTAAAGTTCTCAATGGATCTTTATAATCTTTTGTTATTCCATAAACAGAGCCATCGTCGGTTCGCATGTAATCTCTAAAAGTAAGCGGTGTGGAGGTGTAGTAATTTAGAATACAATCCCGAATACCGGGAAATTTTATTTCCACTGCGTCAAGTAACTTTTCTGCTTTAGCCTTTTTAAATTCATCATATTGTTGACTCCGTTCGCTCGGCTTGCCAACTGTGTTAAATGAATCTTTCCATTTTTCCACCTCACTATATTTCATATAAGCCATTACAGTTATACCTTCAGCATATTCGCTTCCATCGGGTAAGCCGGAATAAAAGAGTGCATAAGATAAGGGCCAGGTGGTATCCGTATAATCCATAGTAGACCAAACCGCATCATTCATAAAACAATAATAATTGCTTTTTTGGTATTTGAATGAATCTTTTTTAGTGAAATATTTAAAACGAATATTGAAACAGAATTTTCCAGTTTGTCAATTCGATGGCGGTAGGCGGGTCGAATCGCATCTGATTCGGTCATTTGTAATGTTTTTGCGGGATGGGCATTAGAAATAAAATAGTCTCCTCCATACTGTTTTCCATCGCTGGTTTCGGCATACTTGACTGTCCCGTCAGCAGTCACAATTTTAGTGATCTCTGTACGGTTTTTTATAGTTCCTCCATGTTTTAAAATAATTCTGCTTA
The DNA here is from genome assembly GCA_016722525.1 of Bacteroidota bacterium. GTDB lineage: Bacteria > Bacteroidota > Bacteroidia > AKYH767-A > OLB10 > JADKJB01. The sequence continues at coordinate 56,152 of JADKJB010000017.1, read as the reverse complement.
GCGCAATAGCAATTTGTGAGCCTCCATTCACCATTCTCCACGAACTTTCAATATAGCTGTTTACCACCAACGCATGAACATATATGGGAGTTTTATCAGGAATGCCAGCGTAAAGCAGGTTGTTTCCGCCAAGTACGTTTTGCAGTCTTTTGTTTTGGGTCAGTGACTCTATATATGCTTTAGTATCTACTTCCAGAAATTCTGATTTTTCCATATAATCGCCTTCACGAATATTATACAATGGAAAACGAGAGCATATTTTTTGGATATATTGGCAGAACTCTTCAATGGCAGGCTTTTCGTCAGGAAATTTTTCACTTAAGGATTTTATGAATAAATCGTACCCCTGAGCATAGTTGTACTCCTCACCATCACTGTAAAAAACAATTTTATCAAATGCATTTTCATCCAGTTGAACCATTTTTAACTGGTTCATGATACCCAGATAATTGAAAATTTTGTAAAGATTCTGACCTTTGCTAAGTCCGCCCACATAGTGTACGCCTGAATCAAAGATGTTTCTGTCTCGCACGTAGGTTTGAAGATTCCCACCTAACTGTTTATTCATTTCTAATACAGTCACCTTATAGCCCTCTTTAGCAAGAATGGCTCCGCAAACAAGTCCACCCATGCCACTACCAATAATTACAACTGATTTTTGATTTTCCACTCAGCTTTGTTTTTTAAGCACAAAAATAATATTAGAAGTTAACCTGGATGTGTCGATGGTTGAAATCGCGAAGTTGTATTTGGTTGCCAAATTTTTTATAAGATCGGCGGTGATGAAATGCAACCCGTGATTCGCAGTTTTATTGAAACCTAGAATTTTAGTGGAGAACAATTCTGTAATTCGTGTTCCCAAATGCCTTTGCTGAATTTCCCGCACTCCATCACGAATCACCAGCATGCCACTAGGAAGCAGCTTTTTTGCGCAATGTTCCAATACTTCTATTTGTTCTTCATGGCGAAGATAGTGAAGCACATCATTTAAAACTATAGCATCTTGTTCTTCGAACTCAAAATTGGTTATATCCGCATGCAAAAACCTTACATTTTCACCTTTCAGGTAGCCATTTTCAGCAATTTCAATTTTATTGATATCGTAGTCAATTCCTGTTAGTGTTCTTTGTTTGGAAGTATACCCTAATAGGTAAGTCAGAAATCCATAACCACATCCAATATCTAGTATTTTGCCTTCCCTTGGAAGGATTTTATTAAAAAATTCATAGTTTTTTTCAAGTCGTACTTTTACTTTCATATACCACTCCAGAATAGGTCCTTTAAAAATAAAATTGCTGAAAAGCTGCTCTTTATAGAATAAGGGTGTTTCTATTTGTTCACTAAGTTTTTTATGTTCCTGTCGAAAGTAACGACCAATTAACTTCGCTCTTTCCGAATAGCTGGTTCCAAACGACAGGTCTGTAGGTGATATGCGAGGAAGATATTTCAAAGTCAGTTCACCATTCTTTAAATAGAAATGTCCTTTAGACATGGTGTAACCGGCACCATGGATGATAATAGGTAGGATGTCCAGTTTTAAATTTTCAGCCAGATAAAAGGCGCCTTTATGGAATCGTGCTATCACTCCTGAAATCGAGCGGGTCCCTTCCGGGAATACAACAACTGAATAGCCCTCCGCCACTTTGCCTGATAATTCGGGAATCGTATTTTCGGCCCCTTCAGCTACCGGATAATACTCTGCCATTCGAATTGCAAGTCCGAAAACAGGTGAATTCCATACCCATTTATTGGTAAGCAAAATTAGTTTAGGGTTTAACATTATTAAAAGTAAAATATCCAGAAAAGAAGAGTGGTTAGCTATGATAATTGCAGGTTTTTTAAAATTTTCTTTCCACTCATTGATGATTTTTTTCTTTACATTAAACATAATGTAAATCATGGAACCTGCAAATTTGCTCAGGATATAGTGATAAATATATTTTCTTGTTGAAAGTTTTCCCGGTAACAACTTTATCAACACTATCCCTATGATTGAAATTAACAGAGCTCCGAATGTAAAGTAGGAAAATGCAAAGATGGATTTAAGGATATTGAAAAATGTGTACGGTTCGTGCTTTTTGGATGTGGGTCGAATGATAAGAAAATTAAATAAAAGAGGTTGTAATGATTGTGAAATTAGCCAAACACTAAGTATGCCAACAATTGAAACCAATCCAATTGAATTAAGAGCAGGATGTTCAGCAAACACTAAAACGCCCATTCCTATGATGGTAGTAATTGCTGATAAGGTTATTGAAGTGCTAATCGATTTAATTTTTTTAACACCTCGCATATATTCCTGTTGCAGTCCGTCGGTAGTGAATATGCAAAAGTCATCTCCTAAAGCAAATATTAAAGTGGAAAGTATGATGTTTATGATATTAAATTTTATATCGAATATTGCCATGATTCCCAGAATCCAGATCCATGTCACTACCATTGGAATAAATGAGATGAGTGCAAGTTCGATACGACCATAAGTAAGAAAAAGTACCATCAAAACCAGCAGAGAGGTCCAGAGAGTGATGAAATTAAAATCTTTGTTTACGATTTCAACAAGTTGATCAGTAACATATTTTCGGTCAAAAAGAAGCGATTTTTTTAGCCCACTCATTTTGTTGTAAACTTCACTCGTGTTTTCCGGCGTTGTACGTATAAGTCCGGTTAAAGAAACTTTTCCATTTTTTTCTTCAATAAAATTATTCAAAAAAGCGTCTTTAAGGATTTTGGTTTCTTCACCAGTTAAAAGTGTGTATTGTTTTTTGGAAATGTTTTTAACTGGCAAAAAGGCAGATTCTTTAAAAGGAAATGCTTTTCCTTCTGAAACAAACATACTGTAAATAGTATCCGGATCTCTTTGTGCCCAGAAAGAATTCCATTTATCAATTCTTTTCTTTTGTTCTTCTTTCGAAGGAAGTAAAAGTGAAACACTGGTGAATGCACTGATGGTTCCTTCTTTTTTCAACTCCTGAAGAATTGGTAACGACTTTTCACTTGCCTGTAAGGCTTCTTCGAGTGTGTTTGCAGAAGTGAATTGAAAAATAGACTTTTGATAGTAGGAGCTGATGCTGTTCACCTCTTTTTCTGCCAGTTTTAATTCCGTCGACATATAATTTATTTTGTACATGTCGGATTCAAATTGTACACTAGGAGCAAAATAGAGCAAGATAGGAGTTGCTAAAATAATTGTCCAGACAAAATATTTACTGGATGGAATATTTCTCAACCAGCCAATAATTTTCGATTCTTGCTCTTCACTTTCGTGAGAAGTTAAATAGGCGGCAGGGTTTACAAAATGGGGTAAGAATATAAGTGTTGCCAGGGCTGAACCGGTAAGACTCAATGCCGCAAAAAGTCCCAGGTCACGAAGGACGGGTGCATTTAAAAACTGCAGACATAAAAAACCTCCAATTGTTGTAAGTGAACCTATGGTCATAGGAAACGAGAGTTCCTTGATGACTGTCCTCGCATCGGGATGGTGTTTGAAGTGCGTTAAAAAATGAAGTGAGTAGTTGATAGCAATACCCAAAACCAGAGACCCTGCTCCAAGTGAAATAATGGAGACACTTCCTTTCAGAATTCCTATAATAGTGAGCGCAAAGAGTGCACCGAATAACACTGGAATCATAACAAGGATAGGAGTCGTTAATTTCCTGAAGTAAAAAAAGATGACAAGCAATAAGAGCACCACAGTGATTGAAATAGTGAAAAGCGTATCAGTTCTGATTTGTTTAGAATTGCCGGCAGCAACTGCAGGCGCGCCAAAGTAAATTGCTTTATATCCTTTGTGGGTTTTATTGAATTCGGCAGTTAGCTGATTAAACTGATCAAAAAATTCATTGTTTATTTTAGTCTGTGATGAGGGATATGCAGGGTCAATAAAAATTAATGCCGTCCTGTGATTGCTTGTTATAAAATGGTTGTCATAGAGTTCAATGCTATTGTCCATCTGGAATCCCTCCAGCTTTTTATATCCTAGAAAATTTATTCCAAGCGGATCACTAAGAATAAATTTTTTCAAACCAATTCCTGAAGGTCCTATTAATGACTCATAGTTGTATTGGAGTTTTTTCCTCGCTCCTTCAACAGAAATCACTGAATCGATTTTTGAATAATCTGTATCATTTAGAAAAACCGGCAAATGATTGTCAATTACTCCAAGTATAGCATTGATGTTGCTGTCGTTGGTAACAAAATTTATAGTAGTAACATACGGTTTCAGTTTGGTACCGATTTCGTGAGCAAAAGAATCTGTTAATTGTATTAAATATTCCGGATTACTTTCTACAAGAGTGTCTTCCTGTTTTATGATTGTTAATATCCGATCCGAAAATTTGGAGTTTTCCATAAAATCGGTAAGCTGCTCCGAATTTTTATCCTTCGGTAGCATTTCAAAAATATTTTCACTGATGCGAAGCTTGGAAGAAAAATATAGTAACAAAAGGAGGCTTGTCACAAAGACGCCTAACAACAGCGCCTTTCTGCCTTCGAAAAAAGAATAGATAGCAAGAAACAGTTTACTCATTCTTTATTTTATTTTTCTTTTTGTCGAAAACCGTTAGTAAAACATAAGTTAGTAACCCTGCAATAAGCGCAGAAAGTATAGCTAGTGTGATGCTGCCGTACAAGTATTGCAGGAAGTTTACATTTATATCATCAACGGAAATGTCTTTGCTGAAATCAAGAGGTATTGCACTGGAAGGAACCCAGAAGGCGCCCATTTGATAACTTGAATAAATAATGAATGGAATTAATGGCGGCAGACTGATGTTCGCACCGATAATTACCATTGCTTTATTTAGCCGGAATAATACCGACAAAGCAATTGCTGAAATCAGTTGAAATCCCCAGATGGGAATTAATCCCATTAAAACACCGAACCCTACGGAAATAGCTGAAAGCAGATTGGACTCTTTGCGGTTCAACAGTTCATTTTTAAGATTGGTATAGGTGGATTGCTTGAAAATGCTCCTCAAAAAAGTCCTGGGGTTGATGTATAGAAAAGTAATCACCACCAGCACAGTATTTAATATACTTATTCTGGTGAAATCTGTAAAAGGCCTGAAATGTGAAACTCTTTCACCGGATGGAGCATAGTAAACTGAAACCGGAACAGATTCTATCTGGATACCTTTCCATGCAGCACGAACTATTACTTCTATTTCAAATTCAAATTTGCGGGTAATAAATTTCATGCCCTTTAAAAGTTTCACAGGATACAATCGATATCCAGATTGTGTATCCGGAGCTTTTATTCCCGTCTCCACCCAAAACCAAAAATTGGAAAATTTATGTCCGAAACTACTTTTTCCGGGTATCGAAGATTGATTCATGTTGCGTGCACCAATAATCAGACAGGGACCCACATTAATCAACTTATCAATAAATGCAGGTAGGTCTGATGGAAAATGTTGCCCATCTGAATCGATTGTTATTGCATAATCGTAACCTTGTACTACAGCATACCTGAATCCGGTGCGTAGTGCCCAACCTTTGCCTTTGTTTGATGCATAACTGATTTGCTTAATAGAAGTGTACTCTTTTAAAATTGTTGAAGTGGCATCAGTAGATCCGTCATTGACTACGATAATTTCTTGGGTGTATTTGAGTACACCTTCTATAACTTGCTGGAGTGTGGTCGAATTATTATAGGTAGGAATCAGAACACAAACTTTCAGGTTTGCAAAAATAGGAGAAAGTGTTAGTGCTGAATGCATCTTATTAACGGTAGTGGGCTTTTGAAATTTTAAAGCAAGCATTACCACCGGTAAAAATAGTTCCGTCAGCAGTGTACGATCCATCATCGTTTCTTTGATGCTTAACTTCTACATCAATCTCGGGGAACTGGTTGGGATCAATCAGAGAAAGAAATTTAATATTAGATGCTTCATGCAGGGTAAGGGTTTTTCCTAAACTCGCCTCTAACAGTTCTTTTACAATTCCTAACATGCAAACTCCCGGAGTAACAGGTAGCCCTGGAAAATGTCCTTTAAATATATCATGGGAGGCATTTAATCGGATGGTAACCCTGAAAGCACTTTCGTTTTTAGGGATCTCGGAAGTAAGTGTATAAAAATTATTTTTCAGCATTTCGGTCAATTTGTTTTAAACTGATGTTAAATTCAAAGGTTTGATGTGCAATATATACAGAATCGGGCATTCCTCCTTTATTGGAAGTAAAACTTAGTAGTACTTTTTTTTTGGAAGAGCTGGCAATTTCGGCTCTTTTATTTTAGTGAAAGTTGTATCTGTTATATAGTAATTGATTTATTTACCGGATTTAAATCCGAAATACAGTTCCTCGTTCAATCGGCTAATTTGTAATTGCGAAGTATCTGTTCGATGGAAAATCAGGAGGCCAATATCTTTTTCCAATTGATTAATAACTGATTTCTTATTGAGTTGTTTAATACAGTAGATAACATGAAAGTCATTCGCTTTAAATTCGAAATCGAAAAACTTCACACCCATCTCATTTGAAAACACCACTCGTGTACTTGAGTCGGGCATGGCTTTAAACAGCAACAAGCCACTCAAATGTTTACCAATAACATTTATATGTGAATTGTAAAGCACTGACTCGAATTCCGGAATGAACAATTTATTACAAGATGAAGGTGCAGTCGTATTTTGAAGTTCTAAGTATTGCGACTGACGACACCCTGATGCCATAAAAACAGTGCTAATAAATAGTAAAATCCGTATCTGGAATAATTGCATTAATTTCTTTATTGATGAAGTTTATTATAGTAGTATATCCTGAAGGTTCTAGCATTTCAATTCTAACAACAGAACATTCTTTAGTATCCAGATATAGGCTGATTGTTGCAAAATATTCTTTCATTTCTTTTTTAACAGGAGTCAGTTGCAATAAATAACTTTTATCGTTTTTAAACACAACCGATTTGAATTCCTTGTTTTCAGGAGCGGTCCCCTGAACACAATCAATTATTATGTTATTGACAACAGTAAATAACTTATTGCTTCTTGATGAAAAGGAATTTGTTTTTTGCGCATCTTTAATCATTACCTTATCACCATTTATAACTAAAAGGTATTTAAATGGCTGGGTATATTCCATTCTGACTTTGTTATTTTTCTTAAATTTGAACAATCCTTTAGAAGTAATTTTTTCGGAAAGCACATTTAAATTTTTTTCTTGGGTGAATTCGCTTTTAATGGTTTGTGTTTTTTTTGCCGTTTGAGCTAACTTGTTTCTGAATGAGCTATCATTTTGAAGAATTGTGAAGCCTTTGGGTTGTGCAAAAGCTAAACAGGTAAATGCCATAAAAAATAGTACTAATTTCCATCTTTTATGCATAAGGTTCAATATTTAAAAGTTGATCAATTCTAACTATTTTAAAACCCTTTGCTTTTATTTCATTTATAATCTGCTGAAGGGCAGCTAAAGTAACTGCGGCTGTGTCATGAAGCAATATAATATCACCCGACTTTAAATTATTTTTAATCTTCAATACTAATTTAGCTTCGTCTTTGATAACAGTATCCATCGATCTCAGGCTCCACCCTATAGGTTGCATACCGGTTTCTGAAATAACTTTTGCTACTACCGGAGTTGTTACTCCATAGGGTGGCCGGAACAATTTCATTTTTTTAGATGTAATTTTTCCGCTGCCGCATTAGTTTCAATCAATTCCTGTTCCATTCTATTTGCTGAAAAGAGATCGAAAAAAAATGATGCGAATAGCTGTGGTTGCCGATTGTATGCCCTTCTGATACTATTCTTTTAAAGAGTTGTTCATTGGAATTGATTCTATGGCCAATACAAAAAAACGTGGCAGGTACATGGTTTAATTTTAATATATCAAGAATTCTTTCCGTATTATTGGCAATCGGTCCGTCATCAAAGGTCAAGGCTACTTCGTTGTGTGCAGTCGGTGCATTGCAAAGCACTTTAATATGAAAGTTAGAATCTATAAAATAGGATCCATAAAATACTACTGATAAAAAGGCCATTAGTAGCAGTAAATAGAATACTATAGTTAAGTCCAAGTAATAATCAGCTACTAGTAACAGCAGCAAAGCAATGGCGAATGAAAAAAGGGTCTTTTTAAAGGTTAACATGCCGATACTAATACTATTGAATGATGTGTGTTTCCTAAGTGATTATAAATTAGAATATTTTTTATTCCTGTAGTCTTTTCGACTTTTAAATTAAATGAATCAGGAATAACTCCTGCTTTAAGTATGTGAGCAGCCATCCACAACGCAAAAGCAGATGAAGTTCCATATTCACCACAATACTGCTTGTAAGGAGAGGTTACTCTTTTTAAATCTAAGGAGTCGAGAAATATAGCTGTAATGGAATCTTCATTGATATCGCCATTGTAACCTGCAAGCACAAGATCGGGACTGGTTACATTATTTGAATTAAGTAGTTCTTTTGTAGCTAACACAAAATTTTCAACGCTATTGAATGAAAGCGTTTTTACAGATTTAATTTGTGCATAGCACTTAGTATCATGATTAGTTGTGAGCGAAAAAAATGCAGCCCCCTCACCGGCAACCGATCCCTTTGTTTTTGATTCCAGGAAATGTGTGAGTACTTAATTCTTCATTTTTTTTGTAGTGCCCTAAGCGGTTCAAAATAGTATATCCGGCATTAATAATTTCATCAACACCACCAACTAAAACCTGGTTTGCAGTCTTTTCATTTAATAACAACAGTCCATCGATCAATGCACTTTCAAATGAAATGCTTTTATGAACATAGGTGCTGTTATACCCTCTGCATTGAAACAACAAAGCTACTTGTGCTGCAATAGTATTATGAGTAGAATGTATAAAAGCTGTTGGGCTGAGCATATCTTCTTTATGCAATATCAATTTAGAAAGAAAAGAATAAGTGTCCTCCAGACAACCAAAAGCGGTGCCAACAATTATAGCTTCGGGTTTTTCAATTCCTGAATCTTTCATTGCCAATATCGAGGAAGCGACTCCCATTCTGATGATTCTGCTCATGCGCCTGAGCTGTTTTGGATCAACAAAATTTGCATATTCAGGCTCTATGCAGCTATTTCTGGTAGTTTGCAATAATTTCATTCCTGCAACTGCAATTTCACCATCATGAGTTTGCTGTGGCGAAATGTTTCCTAAGCCATTAATATATACCTTCATAGTATTGGCTTTGAAAAAATAAGAGATGTGCAATTGCCTCCAAAACCGAATGAATTAGAAAGCACATGTTTTAATGGAACGTTTTTTTGAAATTTTGTTTCAGGTAAAAAATGAAGCCCTTCTATTACATTTTCATGACTGAAGTTAGGAAAAATTAAATCATTCTTAATGGCTAATGCAGATAACACGGCTTCAACTCCGCCGCTGGCTCCTAAGGTATGACCAGTGAATGATTTTGTAGAGCTTAACTTTGGATAGTTAGGATGAAATACACGTTCCACTGCTTTTCCTTCTGCACTATCATTGTTTTGTGTTCCGGTACCATGCATATTAATGTAACTAATTTCGGATGCATCAATTCCACTCATTTTCAAAGCACCCATCATGGCTAAATACGGACCATTGCCATTTTCCGACAATGCAGTTTGGTGATGGGAGTCGTTGGTGTTACAATATCCCGATACCTCGCAAAGCAGTGAGGTGTTGAAATCTTTCGCTGTTTTTGCACTCATTAAAACTACGTAGGCAGCACCTTCACCTAAATTTAATCCTTCACGATTGGCATCAAGTGGTTTGCACTGCTTTCTATCTACAATCATTAATGAATTAAAACCGTTTAATGTAAATCGGGTTAGTGCATCAACTCCTCCGGCAATAACCACGTCAAGTTGACCGCTTTTAATCATTCGGGTACCCAGCATAATTGCATTGGCTGACGAAGAACATGCAGTGCTGATAGTGGTAACAAACCCCTTCAATCCAAGTTTTTCGCAAACATAATCTGTGGGCTTACCACAATCATGATGTATAACATTCCTTAAGTCTCCTGACGACTGGTCGCTTACAAAATCTTCGAAAAAAAATTCTGTTTTATCCATTCCTCCAACAGTACTGGCTGAAATAAAGCCAACATTTAATTTGTTGAATTCGGCAATACTGAAAGGTTGTAACGCTTCCTGAGCTGCATAATAACTCAATAAAATGGTTCGGCTTAACCTGCTATCCAATCCCGTTCTAAGTGCTAGTTCCTCATTGGTAAATTTCACTTCCGCTAAAGGAAATTCCAGATGGTGTCGGGTTGGAAGATGCGCTACAGTTGCAACACCCGATTGGTGTTTTTCAAAAGCTTGTAATGTTTCGGCAATATTGTTTCCTATAGCTGAAATGATACCAACATTGACAATATAAACGGGGGCACCCATGTGTTTTATTTCTTGTTGGCCATAATATATTCAGCCATTGAATTTACTGATCTAAAAACGGTAGGGCCATCCTCAGCTTTCCGAGTTTTATCCCATAATGTTGTTGTAACAGCACTATCAGCTCCAATGCATCAATGGAATCCAATCCAAGACCTTCCACAAAAAGAGGTTGATCATCACCAATAGTTTCAGGTTTGATATCTTTTAAATTAAGCTGCTCGACTATTTGTCGCTTCAAATTTTCTTTTAACTCAGTCATTAATTCATTTGTTATATAATTCTTCTATTTGTTGAGTAGTATGCTTTTTATTGCCAGCTCCTCCGTTTTTTTCAACCAGATAAAAAAAAGCTTCGTAGCTTTCTTCTATCAATTCTACCCAGCCACAAATACATGCATCCAGGACTTTGGTTTCAAGCAGATGGTTTACATAATTAACTTGTTGAGGGATGTTGTACTGATCGGAAATAAAAAAGGTACTTTCACCTTTAATCCCTTGTTTGATGCAGATTTCACCAATTACAATATTCGGAAGCGAATATACAAAAACAGCAGGACTTGCTACTCCCTTTTTGACCATATTGTAATATTTGATATCGGTGTCCAGGCTCGAATTCCGGTTGCTTAAAATCACCCCAATTTGGTAAGGCGCATATTTTTTTGATAACTGCATGTTATTCAATAAGATATCTGTTGCCAGAAGGCCCAACTTTGATAAATTATCCATTTTATGAAATTTGGGATAGCCTAACTCAAAATGGCGGTAGCAACTATCGGCAAAATCCTGAAAATGGACATCTCTGGTTTGGAAAATCAACTCCCCATTGGCGGAAATGGAATTTTGCCGGATTCGGCAGTGTTGAGTAACAAAGTTTTCGGTAGGATTCATGCACTTTTGGGAAGTGTGCAAAAGTAAATAAAAAGGAACAATGACCTTTCATGCGTAGAATCCTTTTATATTTGTCCAATCATCCCTAAAAAAAATTAAAAACATGACAAAAAAAATCGTAGTTGCCGTTTCAGTATTTCTTTTACTTGCTGCCGGAAGTGTTTCTGCCCAAAAAATTAAAGTGGAGTCAGGAAGCATTGATGCAGTTAAATCCGATAAGAAAGTCAATATTCAATATGACTATTCAAATTTTGGTGTAGGCAAATTTAAAACTGAAGCCGAGTATGTAGATGTGAAAGTTAAAGAATACAACGATAAAGAACCCGGTAAAGGCGATAAATTTAAAGAGGGTTGGATCAAGGCCAGAAAAGACAGGTATGAACCAAAATTCGAAGAACTCATCAACGATGTTCTTGCTAAATCAGGCACCACTTATGGTATTAATCCTGAAGCAAAATACACACTCATTGTAAAAACAACTTTTGTGGAACCGGGATTTAATATCGGAATAATGAAGCAAGCTGCCTATGTAAGTTTTGAATACATTTATGTAGAGACAGCTAATCCAACAACAGTAATTGCAAAACTTTCGCAACAAAAAGTACCCGGATCACAAGTGATGGGTTATGATTATGATGCAGGATCACGTATTGCTGAATCGTATGCTAAAGGTGGAAAGATGTTAGGTAAATTGCTTTTGGATTAATTTAGGTAAGCAAATTAATTAACCAATAATAAAGGGTGTCCAATTTTGGTGGACACCCTTTATATTTTTATTTGATATTATTTTGACACAATAATTTTTAAAAATTCAACACTCGCATTTTGTAAGTTAGTCGAATAAATAGTTTTCAACATTTGTCGGAAAGGCAATATTCTTTATTACAATTGTATTGAGTTTTACTGAAATTGATTGATCCACTTGCACCCCCCGGCAAAAATACAGGATCATTAGTTGTATGAAAAAGTTATGTTTTATTGAAACCAGTGTGAAATAATTTTTTTACGCTAATGGAAAAAGTGTGTATTAACATTTAAAATTTATACTCATGAAAACAAGCCAAAACCTTTTTTCGCGGAAAGAAAGCATACGATTTATTCGTTTTAAAAATTCAGTTCCTTTTAATCAACTGGTAGTAAAATTTCACATTTGGTTTTTGATTTTGTTTTGTTGTTGCACATTTTATTCAAAGCACAAACTCCCTTAGATGCAGCAGTTTCCTTCTCGGGCAATGAAGGCTATTTTAAAGTGGTAGTTGCTGATACCAATAATGTGAATGAAATTGAAATGCTTGTTGGAACGGATGACAATGCTTCGGAAATGTTCTCACATATATTTACTTATGATCAAACATCGGGCTTGCCTCCCGGGATGTCGTATTCACGTACCGAAAATGAAATTAGTGTAGGAATGGGTATGGTGACATTACTGAATGCTTATCATGCCAAAGTGCGACTTAAAAACGGGTCAAACAGCTGGTCCAACTGGTATGAGTTCATCGGAAATTAGTTGGAAACAATCCATTTTTTAATCAAACAAATAAATTCAAGCCTTTTAATACTTACAGCTATGAAAACGCAACTTCTTTATATTTTAGGATTTTTACTATTCATTCAATTGGCTCTTTTAAATACAATTAATGGTGCCAGTTTTATTTGGAATGGAAATTTTTCTTCCTCCTGGATAAATTCAGGGAATTGGTCGGGTGGCGGTAGTGGTGCAACACCTGGTTCTGGTGACAATATTACCATCAACAGCAATGCTCCCAACAATTTGGTGCTCGATCAAAACCGAACAGTAACCAACTTCACCATCAACGGCGATACCCTAGACTTAGGGACCTATACTCTAACCACAACAGGAGTAACCTATTTCAATGGTGGATTGCTCAACAACGGCAATCTAAATATATCCGGTTCGTTGTGTCACTTTGGTGGCGCTACCATAAATGCCCGAACGGAAGCTAACTGCGGCTATTTTCATATGAACGGTGGTTTATTTTTAAAGCCTGTTTTATTGGTCTCAACCGGATCGGCAAATACCAGTGGCACTGGAAACTGTATTTTTTCAGATAGTTTATCCATTACTCATGGAGGATCTTACTACTTTACCACTGGTTCAACATATGGTGACAATTTTCAAAATGTTACTATCACAAACAACTCAACGCGCGAAATATATTTAGGAACAGCGGACACAACTTTTATTTCAGGCAATTTAATCCTAAATAACACCAGTACCGGGGGTATAGTCACTGGCAATACAGAAGGAGTTACCTATTTAGCCTCAGGTAAAACCATATCCATTGGCAGCAGTGGTTTTACCAACAATTATCTCACACTCAAAAACTTCTATCAACAAGGTGCTACTTCCCAAACCTTAACCTTAACCGGAACTGCCATTTTGAACTTAATAAATGCTAACTTTGATGGAAACCTCACTGTAACCTCCCTGGAATCTTGCTAAAGAACAGCACATTTAACGGCACAACAACCATCACCCGCAACGGCAGTTCGGGAAATTACCACTGCGAGGGTAATAATATCTTCTCAGGGCCACTCAGCTTAGATAACGCTGCGAGCGCCGGAAGAATTAGGATGGCGAGCACTAATCCCGATACGTATCTCGATAATGTTACATTAAGTTCATCCGGTGGAATGGATTTGCAAATTGCTTATTCCGGTGAAAATTTTTCCATGGGAACGTAACTATAAATAGCAACAAGGTGGTGTTTAATACAGCTAGTGGAAAGGTGACTTTTTCTGGTGATAGTATTCAAACTTTGAATGGAAGTTACAATTTTCCTTTTAAAAAGCTTGCTATTAACAAATCAGGTGGGTTTATTACAGCAAATTCCACACTGAGTGTGGATGACACTCTCTTTTTGTCAAAGGAACATTTCTAACCAAAAGTTCCAATGAACTTATTTTTAAACTCGGCTCAAAGGTAGTTGGAGCTTCTGATAGTAGTTACGTGGAAGGACCCGTTAAAAAAATTGGAAATACCGGATTTGTATTCCCAACAGGTGCAAACAATTCTTACAGACCTATCGAAATAAGTGCACCTGCGACAACTACGAGTGAATTTATAGCTGAATTCAAAGATGATTCACTTTCGGTTAATACTAATACCAAGGACACCACTTTAGCCCGCCTGCTGCGAAAACAATACTGGAACCTAAACCGTACATCCGGCACTTCGCAGGTTTATGTGAGCCTTGGTTGGAATTCATTTTCATCATTAGCTGATACACTCATCTCCGTCGCATCCTGGAACGGATCGCAATGGAAGGATTTGGGTAAAGGAATATTGTCAGGAAATGTTACTTCCGGAAACCTAAAATCAAATGTTGTTGCCACCTCATACAGTCAATTTATTATTGCTTTCAGTGGAAGTTCCGGAGTAATAATGCCACCGGAGTGTTATGAAGTTGCTAATGCAACCGATTTAAAAAATTGCCTTTTACATTCAGGAGTTGCTGTCGTTGTAAACAGTTTTGATTTAAATGGGCTTGCAACAACTGATTTTCCTCTAGTTGTACCTGAAGGGGTTTTGCTGTCAAGTAGTTTTAAATGGTGGGAACCAGAATGTCCCATAATTACATCCAATCACAAAGCTGTTTACGATGCCAATAATATTAGTTCAATGTTTGTTTTGCTATGCAACCCAATTCAACAATTCAGAATTTGCGGATTAAAGGAGCAAGCTTAGATCATAAAGATTTTAATGATCATATAAATTTATGTGGAGGCGTTTATGTAGGTGGTGATGGTGTCAATGCTGTGAATATCCTAAATTGTGAAATTTTCGGTTTTAGTCAGGCAGGTATTTGGAAAAACTTCGATTCTGATTTGTTGAACATTTCCAATTGTTACATTCACAAAGTAAAAGGCCGATCTAGATATGGAATAGGTTATGGCGCCTGGTTTATGAGTGAGAAAGGTCCGCTTGTGCAAGAGGTCAATATTTCCAACACTATCTTTGATGATTGTAAAGCTGCTATTGACGGTCAAGCACATATTGTAGATTGGAACATAAACAATTGTACCTTGAGTCAGTTTTTTCAATCAGAAGATATCAATACACATAATGACAATAGGTTCGAAATGGCAGATTGTCCTTGTTCAGGAGCACAACTCCCCTCTTACCTAAACCATTGGCCTTATAGCTACAGTACAGGTGCATTTTATGGAAAATATTGGTCTAGTGCGTTTTTATGTATGCCTGATTGCCAAGGGAACCCTTTTTACTCGATTCCAGGTCAGGGTTTTGGTAATTTGACAGGAGGAGCAAATTTGGCATATTACACAAATCTTGGTGCAAATGAAATCCCAATTCATGATGTTGGAGGATCTGTCACTTCTATTCAAAATAGTATCTTTCACAAGAAGTGGGGACTTGGGGTCAATGGCAATATCAATCTTTCATATCCTAATTTGGATGATGTTACATCAAACATGAATGGAGATCCAGCCAACAATGTTAATATTTCAAATAATACTTTTGCTACTGAACATTTTGAAAAGACAGAAGTCTTAACAACCAATCCTTACAATAATTCAGGTTATGCCAAAATAGCAAACAATTATATTGAGGC
This sequence comes from Bacteroidota bacterium, assembly GCA_016722525.1. Classification (GTDB taxonomy): domain Bacteria; phylum Bacteroidota; class Bacteroidia; order AKYH767-A; family OLB10; genus JADKJB01. The sequence continues at coordinate 40,327 of JADKJB010000017.1, read as the reverse complement.
CGAAATTTGGGCTGATGATGATGACCACATTAAGTTCGCTGATAATTCGTTCAGCTATCAACCCGGAGCAACTGTTGTTTCAACCGCCCCACAACCTCATGAACTCTCTCTTGAGTTAAATGATGGAACAAATGCCTTACCAACAAGTTATTCGCTATCTCCTTTTTCAGGTCATAAATACATTCAATATGTGGATGTAAATACAGCGTTCAACCTGGAAGCATCCATAACTAATGCTAGTATTTCGGCTGAATCCTATTATATTATAAGACCAAATCCTAATACAAATGGAGTGAGTTCCACGTCTGAAGCTCATGTAATTTCAAACGAAAATTATTTTTTCGACTCCGAAGAAAAATTAAATGGTAGTACTGTTACTAAATCCATCACATACAACAAACCCGGTTTGTATGGGATTGATGTAATGGGATTTGATGCGCATGATTATGGAACTGCTGATTATGATTTCAGAGCTTCTTCATGGCAACATATTCCTGTGATTGTAAAAGGGACTCAGGAACAAATGTTGTATTTTAATATTAAAGACAGTTATCACATCGCGGGAGCAGCTGTCACCGGTGTAAAAAAACAAGCGTATTTTAATAAATTACTGATTTGGGAAGAGGATATTGCTGAAGGCGGTGAAGGTTGGGAACTGGTGGAAATTGATTTGACTGGTTTGGCTGCAAATGGTACAACTAACATTTTGGATTCCATCCATACAGACGGAACTGAAAACACTTTATCGTTCAGTATTTTTATGAATTATTCAACATCGAACGGTACCGCTTTTTCAGGGGTGCAGGTTTATGTAGATGACATTTATATTCCAAGAACAGGAAGTATCACCGGTGATAATTTAGTTAAGGATGGAAGTGTTGAGTTATCAAAAGAAAATCTCTGCCCTGAATGCTACTGGTTTCAGAATCTTGCTTCTCAATCCACAGGTGATTGCGGAAACACATCTGTTTCCATTAATTCGATTGAAAGAAAATCAGGAAATCAATCATTATATCTAGAAATTCCGTTTGAGGTTAAAGGTTGTACTTTTACAAATTCAATCAATAAAGTAGTTGCATCCTTAGGAACGTATATAGATTTTACAGATTTGTTAAGTTGTGATGATTATTGGAATTGGACTTCCTCAAATGTAGGTTTTGAACTTTACCCTCCGACGGGAGTTACGACTCCCTATAAAAAGAAAATTTTACATTCAAAATCCTATTACTATTGGTAGTTCAGAAACCCTTACTTTCACAGGTTGTGATTTGGTATTTGCTCCTGGAGTTGAAATAACTGTTGATGATGGTGGAGAATTAACTATTAATTTAGCATCAACTATTCCAATTGCACCTTCACACTTATTTTCTTGTGATGAGATGTGGCAGGGAATAACTGTAAATCCAGGTGGAGTATTTAATTTTAATGGGTCTTTATCAGGCAATGATGATAATATTTGCAAAATTGAAAATGCAGAAGTTGCCGTAAATGCAATCGGAAATGGATCAGGGTCACTGAATCCCAGTATATATTTAAATCACGTCACCTTTAATAATAATTTAATTTCAACAAAGTTGACTGATGATAATTATGGAAGCACCTTTCTCAGATCTTGCAAATATGAATGCGAAAGTGGTTATTTGACAAAAATTCCTCACCAAGGCGTTTATCCTCAGAACCATATTTTACTTGAAGATGTTTCAGCGGTTACCATTGGAGGGAGTGGGAATGTCCCAAATACATTTACCGATATTTATTCAGGAATTAAAATGGTTAGAAGTAATGCTTATGTATTGAGCTCACATTTCAAAGATTTGAAAAATAATAATGTAGGGCCTTCTCAGAACGGAATTGGAATTATTACGGAGAATTTGACCAATGTACCCTGTACGTTAGAAGTTGGAGCCGCAACGCAGTTCAAAAATCTTCATAGAGGCATTTTTTCCAGAGGTAACTTTAATATTGACATCCATAATGTGGTTTATTTTAGAGATATTGATGATATTTCGATTGCTCTTTTTCATTCTAATTATAACAACAAAGTTGTAATTGATAATGTTGAAGACTTTTCACGCACCAATATTGGGGTGCTTGTCTCAGGAAGAAATTTATATTCAGTCATCGTTTCCAACAATGAATTTACCAATACAGATTTTGTGGAGACTTCAACGGGTTCATTTCAAAACACAGCTATAACTTTACGAGGTTTTTCTTCTACAAGTGGAGCAGTTGAAGTGTTTAACAATAACCAACAGATTACAGAATTGGTATTCATGCCATTAATTTGAATAATCTTAAAATTGGAGGTTATGATATTAATAATAATAATCCTGTGCCTAATTACATGTACTTTAATGTCAATAATGGAACAAATCTAACAAACCCGCACACTGGCATTTGGCTACAGAATTGTGATAATGCGATTGTAAAATTAATGAAATTCTAAATGATGAAAAGTATCTTCCAATTCCGACCTGCTTCGAGGCATAGCCACAGATAATTCAGAAAATTTAAACATCTGTGGCAATAATATCTATAAAATGGGCTTTGCCATGCGATTCGAAGGTAATTGCATCAACTCCCGGTTAAAAAATAATTTAATGAAGGATTATTTCGAAGGTATTCACTTTGCGGATGCTAAATTTACTCCTCAAGGAACGGGAACCAATGACGCTTGGGATAATAAGTGGGAACGCACCGATGTAACCGAATACCCAAATTTTCAAAAAGTTGAAGGTACGTTTTTTCCACCAACTCAAATTGACTGGTATTATCAGGGAATTACAGCAAATACTAATCTGTATAACCCGGATCCTTTTAATTCGCAACTACTCAGTCCGATTGAGCAAATTCTGGAGCACATAATTGTTTAACTGCGAGTGTTTCTGATGATGATATAGATCGTGATTTGGTTTATGGCCCTGTTGTTGGAGATTCAGCGATTTATGATACAAACCCTGATGAAGCGGCATATCTTGCTAAAGAAGCGCTTTTCAAACGATTGAAAGCAAACCCCGATTTGGTAACCATTGGTAGCTCTGCTGACTCATCATTTAATGCTTTTTATCAATCCATGTTGTCAACCAATATTGGCAAATTCGATTCTGTTCGAAGTTCATTATCTGAAAATGATCTGGAAGCTGCTGATGATATCAATAGTGTTATTACAGAGGATAATAATATTGAAGAAAACAATAAAATTATTTATGATTTAATTATTAATACAGTTTCTACGGGTGATACTTTAAGCAGTTCTGACACAACATTACTGGAATCCATATTTGAACAAGATTGGCGGACAGCAGGAAAAGGTGTTTATCAGGCCGCCGGAATTTTGGGCAAAGAATATTATACCACATCAACTTACTCAAGAGTTATGGAACAACTGCAACCGATAAAAATGGATTCAGTTGTAAATTCCACATTTGAAATAAAAATGCACCCCAATCCCTCAAGCAGCAAATTATTTTTCACACCCACCTCCCAACGATTCAGTGATAAAAATATTCGATAGCACCGGTAGAACCATTTGTCAAAACCTTTCAGTCAGGAAATTAATATTTCGGCATTGAAGAAGGATTTTATATTGTAAAATATTTACCAATAATGAATTATTGTTTAATGAAACACTAATTAAAATAAAATAATCATTTAACACCAGCATGCTGATTTTGGTATGCTGATGTTTTAATTCAGGTAAGATGAAAAAATTAATATTTATTCTAATTTTATTTCATACTTTAAACGGCTTTAGTCAAAACCGTAATTCCGTATGGTGCTTCGGCGATAGTGCACTTATTGATTTTAGTGATACGTCAAATATTATTGTAGGAAGTAGCGGTTTGGATACACGTGGTTCTTGCGCTTCTATCAGCAATCAATCAGGTGAACTTTTGTTTTATGCTTTTACAAGAGCTGCTATGGGTGGAAATACGACACTCGTTTTTGATTCTACACATCAAGTGATGCAAAATGGTGATAATATTATTGGTAGAGGATGGTACAATGAGTTAGTAATTATTCCTAATCCTTCAGATGATAGTACCTATTATTTATTTTCTATTGGTGTAACCAGTATTTTTGGACTATATTATAGTATCATAAACATGAGATTGAATAATGGTTTGGGTACAGTTGTTATGAAAAATCAACAACTTAATACGTTTGAACAAGTCGATTGTTTAACTGCAATAAAACATGGAAATGGTAGAGATTGGTGGATTATTTCCAGGAAGTCTGATTCTTCAACAGGAGGATCTAACAATGATTGGTACATTTATTTAATAGCACCTGATACTATTCAAGCAATGCCTGTTCAATCTTTAGGAACTCAAAATGTGACAAATTCAGGCAGGATCTGTTTCTCAACAGATGGAAACAAAATGGCATTCACAAATTTGCTTGGAGTTTTGGATATATTTGATTTTGATCGTTGTTCAGGAATATTGAGTAATCCGTATAATGTTGAAATTGGAGTTTCAAATCCACCCGCACCATTTAACTGGAGTTGTGCATTTTCAGGGGATGGAAGCAAATTATATATCACTACAAATGATACACTTTCCTTTTTATTTCAATATGATTTGAATGCACCCAATATTGCTACTAGTAAAGATACTTTATGGTCAACAAATTTCCCCAAATATGCCTGTGGAGCATTGAAGTTGGCACCTGATAATAAAATTTATCTTTCCAACATATATTATAATAGATTACAATTTCCATATCCATATCCCGATAGCATATACAATATGTACAATATGAATCTTTCAGTAATTAATCAACCTGATAGCTTAGGAGCAGCTTGCGATTTTCAGCCATATAGTTTCTATTTGGGTGGGAAGAGGACTTATGTTGGCTTGCTAATAATCCTGATTATGAGTTAGGGCCTTTAGCCGGCAGTCCCTGTGACACATTAGTAAGCATAAACGAACCCACAAACATAAGCACTAACGCTAACCTAGACGTACTACGCACTCGACTGGGAGAAAGCATTTATAAATGCCAATAATTTAAAAGGAAAACATTACCGGTTACGTATGGTAGATGTTTTGGGCAAAGCAGTTTACACAGAAAACGGCTCTATAAATTCACCATACTTTACCAAAGATTTAAATTGTGCTTCATTTGCCAAAGGGATGTATATTGTGGATTTTGAAACAGAAAATGAAAAGTTGACGAAGAAGTTTGTGATTGAATGAGAATTAAGATTTCGTAATTAGTAATTTAGAAGGTTGAGGATATAAGAAAAATGATGTACAGGTCAAATATGAACTCACATTCCATCTCAACGAAAGTAATCCATACATCCTCGTCCCAAACCAAGGGCCGACGCGTCAGACGAGGACGAGAGTGGGAAATTGTATTACAACAGACTCAAATTAAAAAAAACCAACTTAAAGTGTTCCCTAATCCGGCTTCGCAAACCCTATTTGTTGAGAAGAATCCTGATCTTGAAATTAAAAAAATTGAAATACTTAACACCGTTGTTGAAACTTTATTTGTTACTACTGCAGAATTTAATAGTATTCAAATTGGCTGGCTAAGTCCGGGAATGTACCTTTTGAAAGCTATCGATTCTGAAGGTAAAATTTGGCACTCTTCTTTTGCTAAAATAGATTAAACCGAATAATGGCAACCACAAATTTGTGGTTGCCATTTTAAATTTTAAATCATGAAAAGTAAATTAGTTTTCCTTATATTATTTTTATTTTTTGGATACAATAGTGAAGCCCAATTCAAAAACAATGTGTGGTGCTTCGGTGACAGTGCTGGTATAATATTTGATCAAGGAACAACACAATTGTTTAATTCATCCACAGTTACCAGAGGTGGAAGCTGCACCATTTCTGACTCGGCTGGTAACTTGCTTTTTTATACTAATACAGATTATTACTTTTTATGGAACCAGGTCTTTGCTTCTTTAGGAGTGGTTTGGGATCGTAATCATAATTTGATGCAAAACGGTGACACTTTAATTGGAACCGCATTTTTTCAGGAGCAGGTTATTGTACCCTGGCCTGATTCATCCCATCTGTTTTTTATTTTTTCTCCCGGATTAATTTTTATGGTTTTTGGTATTCTGTAGTCGATTTGAATCAAAATGGAGGATTAGGGGCAGTGGTTCAAAAAAATGTGCAGATGACCAATTACCAGGCATCAGATTGTGTAACAGCCGTAAAACATGGCAATGGCAGAGACTGGTGGGTGTTTTTTAGAAGGTTTGATGTGGTAAATGATTCTATGTATAGATATTTAGTTACTCCATCAGGAATTGAAGGACCCTTCGTTCAAAATATTGGCACTCCCACCGATAATGGATTCATGCACACCACATTTTCTAAAGATGGATCTAAATATTTGGTGGTTAATTACCGAGGCTTAATTGAAGTTTATGATTTTGATAGGTGCAGTGGTCTATTTACAAATGTTACCAATATAGAAAATGAAAGACTGCCTTCCTTATTTCCAAAATATGCTGGCAACGCTTTTTCAAGTTCCGGTCGTTACATTTATGTAAGTACAACTGACAATCCCGATACTTACTTGTATCAATTCGATTTATTAGCCCCTGTTATATCCGCATCCAAAACACTTATTTATACAGTTCAAAATCCTTCCTATTTTGGATATATGAGGCTGGCCCCAAATGATAAAATTTATTGCTCATTTAATTATTATGATGGAATAAACACATATCCTTACACTGATAGTTTGAACAATAATTTCAATCAAAATTTAAGTGTAATAAGTTATCCCGACAGCGCAGGTTTTGCTTGTGATTTTACCCCCTTTAGTTTTTATTTGGGTGGAAATGAAACGTATTGGGGAATGCCAAATAATCCTGAATATGATCTGGGACCACTAGCAGGCAGTCCATGTGATACACTGGTAGGAATTTCAGAACCACAACCTACAATAATCAATCCTCAACTTCACATTTACTATCATCCTGAATGGCAAACCACCTTCATAAATGCCAGTAATTTATCTGGCACCAAAGGCACCATAGAAATTTTTGATGTACAAGGGAAGTTGGTTTATCGAGAAGATATTCAAATTGTAAATGGATATTACACTCGCAATTTTAATATGACAGGAATGGCAGATGGGATGTACCTTGTGAATTTGATAACTGAAGGGAAACGACTTTCGGGAAAGCTGGTGAAGTATTGATAGTAAATTTCTGTCACTGCCTCTTGTCGGAGCCGTCACAACCACCTAAACCCTCCCCACCAACATCACCGAATGATTATTCTCATAATTATTATAAATCAAAACGGATTTAATGGGTAATGCTACAGGTTGTGAAGGATGCATTACAGCATCAGGAACCGATTGATTTTTCAGGATCATCGCAGTCATCCACATCGCAAAGCTTCCCGAGGTCTGGTATTCGCCACACAAATGTTTGAATGCTCCGGAAGGGGTGTTGGGGAAAAATTGGGATTTGAATTGGTCGTAAAAATTGTCGGTGGCTGTGTCACCGTTTATTCCATAAAGTACCAGGCTAATATCATTTTTTGAAAGTGAATTTTCTTTCAACAGAGAATCAATTTGGATATTAATTTCGTCCGGAGATGCTGGGTTGTAAATTGTTTTCACTCCCAATAATTTTGCATAATCATTCGATGATGCATTTTTGCTCAGGACGAAAAATGCGGCTCCTTCGCCACCTATGGTTCCGTGCGAACGGTGAGAATATAATTCGGATGATTTTATTTTTTCCTTCTTCCAGTTTCCTTGTCTATTATAAATGAATAAATTCTTTTCGGTCATCTCATCGAGACCACCCACCAAAATATTTTCCGCATCGTTTTCCTCAATCATCATCAACGAATCCAGAAGCGCACTTTCGAAAGAAAATCCTTTGTGTACAAAAGTGAAATTGTGATTCATGCATTTTAGCTGTAATGCAATTTGTGCACTCACCGTATTTTGAATCGACTGAATAAAGGAAGTGGGAGTGAGGAATTGTTCGTCATCGGCAATGATGGCAGAAAGAAATTTTTCGGTATCACCCAGACATCCCAATGCTGTGCCGGTTATAATGGCATCGGGCATTTGAATGTTCGCATCTTTCAACGCTTCCGTTGCAGCGGCAATTCCCATTTTCACAATTCTTCCCATCCTGCGCGCCATCACCGGATCGAGATAGTCTTTGTAGGAGGGTTCTATACACTTGAGGAAATTATTTTCCGATACCACCACCTCTTCCAAAAATTTGGTGGAAAGAAATGTTTGCTGTGGCGATATGATTCCGGCTCCCCGAATGTAGGCTTTCATGAATTTACCTTTGAAAAAATTAATGATGAGGTGTTGCCGCCAAATCCAAATGAATTCGATAGCACATGATTTACACTATGATTGTCTTCCGATTTTACTACAGGAGAAAATCCGAGTTCCGGCATTTGATTCTTGAAATTCAGATTCGGATAAATCATGCTATTTTGAATGGCCAGTATCGATAACACCGCCTCAATGCCTCCGGCCGCAGCCAGAGTATGACCGGTGTATGATTTAGTGGAACTAACCGGAGGCAGCTTTTTATTAAATATCCGCTCCAGCGCCAAGCCCTCCGACAAATCATTCACCTCTGTACCGGTACCATGCGCATTGATGTAACTTATTGCTTCGGTATTTAATCCACTGCGACGAAATGCTTTTTCCATAGCTAAAAATGCACCTGCACCATCGGGTGATGAGGCAGTTTGATGATAGGCATCGTTGGAGTTGCCATAGCCTGATAATTCGCACAAAACATTTTTACCGTTGAGACTCTTCTCCGTTTCTAAAACAATAAACCCGGCGCCTTCACCTAAATTCAATCCGTTTCGTGCCGCATCAAATGGTTTACAAGGTTGAGGATCGAGAATTTTTAAACTGTGAAAACCGTTTATGGTAAATCGTGAGAGTGAATCGGTGCCACCAACTACTACCCGGTCAACAATGCCGTGTTGTAATAATCGTGCCCCATACATAATTGAATTTGCCGATGAGGAACAGGCAGTGCTTATGGTGGAGAGAAAATCTTTGATTCCTAAATAATCTGCAATTCGTTCTGTACTGTCGCTGCAATCGAGTGTGTTAATATTTTTTAAAAATTCACCGGAGTCATTTGCATCTAAATATCTCGAAAAATAATTTTCAGCAATTCCCATCCCACCTACACTGGTTGCCGATACAATTCCGGTTCGGTATTCCTGCAAATCAAATATGCCTGCACTCTTTAGCGCTTCGGCCGCAGCCAACATTCCAAGAAGTGAAGTGCGTGTATGTATTTTGTTAAGTGAAGCCTTGCAAAAATCTTTTAATTCTTCATCAGTTTGTTGCACTTCTCCAACCGAAAGATATTCCTGATGCCTTGTTTTGATGTGATGTAAAATTCCGATACCGGATTTTTTATTCCGTAAAGAGGCTAAAGTCTCTTCAACATTTTTTCCAATTGCTGAAATAATACCGGCTCCGGTGATATAAATTTTTCGACCCATCAGCAATCCTCAAAATTATTTTTTTCTGTCCATGGTTCGCGTCCCCGCGAACCAGTAACCTTAACCTTCGCTGTTAGTATGTTAACCGTCTCCTCTGTCCATGGTTCGCGTCCCCGCGAACCAGTAACCTTAACCTTCGCTGTTAGTATGGTAACCGTCTCCTCTGTCCATGGTTCGCGTCCCCGCGAACCATTAACCTTCGCTAGTAGTATGTTTCTATACATCTTCTGTCCATGGTTTAACCTTCGCTGGTAGAATGTTTCACTGTCCATGGTTCGCGTCCCCGCGAACCATTAACCTTCGCTACTATTCTGTCCATGGTTCGCGGGGACGCGAACCAGTAACCTTAAATGATCATCAATGTAAAAATTTATTTTTTCTGATTCTCCATAATAAACTCCGCCATAGTTCTGAGACTTTGAAAAACTTTTTTTCCTTCTTGCGAATTGGTAATCTTCACACCATATTTCCGCTCCAGCAAAACACTAAGTTCCAATGAATCTATAGAGTCGAGCCCTAAACCAGTACCAAAAAGTGGTGTGTCGGCTTGTATGTCGTCTTTATTTAAATCGGCAAGATTCAATTGTTCAATAATATCCACTTTAAGCTGTTCGATCAACTCATCCATATTCATATTTCTCTATATTCTGTTGCGCAAAATTAAACGATTAAATGGAATCAGTTGTTTTTTGTTTTATTGATTAAATATGCGCCACCAACAGTTAACCCAAAGAAAATCAGCAATTTCGATGTATATGGCCAGACTTCAGGAAAACCGCCATTACTCAGAAATATATTCTGAAAGGCACTCAATCCCCAATACAATGGTGAAAATTCAGCCATTACCTTGATGAATTCAGGCATCACATACACCGGCACCCAGATCCCTCCCAAGGCAGCCAGTATCACCACTGAAACCGATCCGAAGGTGGACGATTGCTGATGCGTATTGAAAATGGTGCCCACTAGTACTCCATATCCCGTTGCAGCTAGGCCGCAGGTGATGGCCACAAAAATCATTGCCGGAACATTAGAGCCGATTACGAGTTGATGCAACCCCATTGCAGGAAGCAGGTAAATACCCACCATGAGCATGAGTACACACTGAACCAAACACACCATTAAATAGGTGAGTATTTTTCCGCTCATTACCGTGAAATACGATCCGGGCATGGTTTTAATTCTCAAATAACTTCCATCTTCCCGTTCCTTAATCATACTTCCTGCAAGTGTAATAACAATAAAAAACATTCCGAACATGGTCCAGGCAGGAACATTGTGCTGAACAGAATTCAGTTTGATATTAGTTACAGGTTTAGCCACTGCATCCTTTTCAGTGAATGAAATAAAATTGCCAAACTCTTCTGTGTTTGAATCGTTCTGAGTAGTTGTATCACCCAATTCTTTTTTGAAGGAACCAATTAAACTTTGTGCTTCCAGTTCAGATGCAACCTGTTTAATAGAACTGAGAACAGAATTTCTGAAAGACTTTTTTATGTCCGGAGCAAAATAGATAATTACAGGTTGCCCTGTTGTTCCACTATCAATTGGCTGTTCTGTGGTGTCTAACATACCCATGGAAGCCAGTGTTTCGTCCACAAAGGCTTTCACTTTTTTCTGCATGTGTTGTGAAGTCTCAGCCGGTATAATGATTGCGATTTCAATTTCACCAGCTGCAACAACTTTCCTGGCTTCTTCCATTGAACCGGAAAAATGGGTTACTTCAAAAACTTTCGATTTGTGAATTCCGTCACTTATTTTTTTTCCTAAATCGCCTTTGTCTTCGTTCAGCAACAACAGTGGTATTTTTATTTCCTGAAAATCCCTGAAGGGGGCATCCTGAATAAGAGCCATAATAGTAACCAACGCTACCGGCATAAGAAATAATACGGCCAGTCCGCTCCGATCTCTGATGAGAATTAAAAATTCCTTTTTTATGGTGGCAAATAATCGCAGCATCAATCCCTGAGTTTTCGCCCTGTTAATTTCAAAAATACTTCCTCAAGATTTCCGCACTGGTTTTCCTGAATTAATGATGACGGTTTTCCGGTTGCGATGATGTTGCCCTGATCGATGATGGCAATATAGGTACATAGGTTCTGGGCTTCTTCCATTAAATGAGAAGTGTAAATAATAGTTGTGCCTTCGCGGTTTATTTGGTGAAGAAAATCGATGATGATGTTTCGCGACTGCACATCTACACCCACCGTTGGTTCATCAAGAAATAAAATTTCGGGACTGTGCAGAATTCCGGCAATCAAATTAATCCTTCTTTTCATTCCTCCTGAAAAGGTCTCAATGCGTTTGTTGCTGTTCGCAGTTAAACCGAAAATTTCAAGACATGCATGAATTCGATCTTTTAATTTGGCTCCCTTTAATCCATACATATTTCCAACGTATTCAAGATTTTCGTATGCAGTCAGGGTAGGGTAAAGTGCAATGTCTTGCGGAACAACACTAATGAGTCGCTTTATGGTATCTCTGTGCTGCTGATAGTTCAAACCGTTGATGGTAACATCACCCGAAGATTGATTTATTAAACCACAGGCAATTGAAATGGTAGTGGTTTTGCCGGCACCGTTAGGTCCGAGCAGTCCCCATATTTCACCTTTAGGTATTGAAAAAGTAATGTTGTTTACAGCAGGTGAGATGGCACCCTTGTATGTTTTCGAAAGATTTTTAACTTCAATTGCGATGCCGATGGCCATTACAAAGATATTTTTTTCAATTTATTAAATATCTTTTCTTCTTTGTCGGCGCACTCCAGCATCATTTCTGATAACTTGTTATAATTTTCACCTGTAACTGCACGGTCTTTACAAATTCGTGCAGCATCATAAGCAAAGTCTCTCCAGCGATCACCCACTTCGGTTACTTCTTTTGAAATATCAATAAACTCAGGCTTGTTCAGTACTTGCGATGCTTCCTGTAAAAATGCTGCGAAAATAAAGCGGAAACCAGCACCACCGGTTCCGATTTCTTCCTGCATACGCACGATATTTCCTAAAAAAAGTGCAGCTCTTTTTTTATCAAGTTTAACCGGATACTTTGCAATCTTCCTCGCAAGATAACGCTCACCCCTAATTCCAAAAATTGGAACCGGAATGGTAGTCATGTCGGTGGCGGTTTTCTTTATTCCGTCAATAATTGGTTTTTTTAAATCAACTTCTTTAGGAACAACTATGGGATAATACATTTTGCCGTTTGGCGACAAGGCCCCTTTTGCAAATCGGGCTCTCTGTAAATCTTTCGCATCAATTTCAGTTACCGTTTCCATAATGGGATCACTCACCAGGTACGAGCCGTTCTTTTTCCCATATACAACAATGTTATGAGCGTTGAAATGAAAACGAAGAGCTTCCGGCAGATAAGGCAGATAATATACACTGGTGAGCATTCCAACGGGTATTCCCTTATCAAGAACGCTGTCGAGGTGATCCATCGCTTTGCTTTCGCTGCGAAACGATTCTCTTTTCATTTCAATTCCCAAGCGTTTTGCAACTCTTGCGAAAATCATTCCCGGCAATATTCTATATGTGGTTGCAGGAATACCATTCACTTTCAGAAATGGCATATGTCCGAAAAATAATCCTGAGCCAATACCAAATATCATAGGTTCGCTCAGGCTCAGGCCATGATGCTTTAGCAGATTAGAAGCTACGCCACTTTCACAGTGCGCTGATTGATTATGTTGAAAGGTTATGGACAATTGTATTAGTTATTATTTAGTTGGAAAGTTAAACTGAAATACCTGCTCAGGTTATTCAATATTAAGAAGCTGTTCTCTTGTAATCCTGAATGCGTAAGCGTATTTATCAAGTTGTTTTTCCGATAACTTTTTAAAATTACGTGGCTTCAAATGCCATTTAACTCTGAAAGATGCATAGCCAACATAACCTGAAAGCATTTTCACATCCAGCATTTGTTTTTCCATGTAATAGGCTATAGGACTAAGTTCGCCAGCAAGTACTCTTTTTTTTATCTCCTCTACTTTTTCATTGATTTCATCCCAGGCCTGCGATAACACAATATTTTCAGGTTCCCAGCCTACAGTTTTCACTTTGGTGTATTTTCCGTCCTTATCGACAGCATACTTTAAAACTTTCAGTTTACCATCCAAAACATTGGCATCATCCTGAGGCACCTTATCTTCTTCCATGTTACATTGTTGATTTGGACGATGTTCCGAAAAAGGAATTTAATTTATTTTCGTATATCAGCAAACAGTTAGTAATATATTGGCGTAGGAAAAGCGGGCACTTTCGGGAATTATCAATGCAAGCTTTTGACCTTTTTTTAATTTTCCGGAATGAAACAACTCTTCCAGTGCCAGAAAAATAGAGGCGGCACCCACATTTCCGACATAGTGCAAATTCAGAAACCATTTTTCCTGTGGAATCTGAATGTTATTCAATTTCATTTGCTCATCCAGGCGTGATCGGAAATAATCAGATGAAATATGTGGGAGGAACCAATCTATCTCTTCTGGTTTAACATTATGCTTTTTAAAAAGTAGCGGCTATAGTTTTGGTTCCTACTTGTGTGATGTAATTATCGAGTAGTTTGGTATCCTGCTTCAATGAAAATAACGATCGCGTGGTCCACTCCGACTGATCAAATGAAGCCCATCCTTTTAGGCCTCCGTCTGCGGTTTTATCACCACCGGCATACATGCATGTTTCGATTTCATTTGCAAAGGAACAAATGTCAATATACTCTATTCGTAATGAGATATCATTTGCATTTGGCTTATCGGTAACCAAAACCGCTGCCGCACCATCGGAAAGCATCCATCTCAAAAAATCTTTTTCAAATCCGAGGATAGGATTTTTTTCTAGTTTCTTTAATTTCTCGGCCTCTTCTTTGAAATTTTTCGCCGACATCCAATGCGAAAGTTTTTCGGAACCGGTTGCAACTGCGTTGCTGGTGAAACCTGCCAATATAGACATGTAAGCATATTTCAAAGCATTGGTACCTGAACAACATGAACCCGAAAAGGAGATGGCTTCAACCGGCTTGCTTTTAAGTTCGCCGTGAACCATTGACGCATGCGAAGGTAAAAGCTGATCGGGTGAAGTAGTACCACAAGTAAGCAACTCAATATCTTCAATTTTAAAATTATCTTTCACCAATACTTTAATTGCCTCTGCAGCAAGTTGTGCATTGGTATAAGTACTGTTACCTGATTTGTCTATTGCGTAATATCGGTTGGTAATTTTGTTGTTGCGTAAAATTATGGCTTTTGATTTTGATTTTAAATCGCCACCAACAAAGCCCAGGTAATGTTCCATCTCATCATTACTAATCGGCTCGCCAGGCAAAAATTTGGAAATCCTGTTGATGTAAACTGATTTATTCATAAATTAGACAAACAACGGGTTACCGCTGTCGATTTTGGGTATTTATTTTTCGAAGAAATTGTAATTTACAAAGATAGTTCTTTATTTGATAATATCCTCTGTGAATTGGGCCTTTTAACGCCACAAAACGCCCCTTTAGATAACTGCAAATTATTGAAATACAGACCCTTTACTCTCTTAGATGGGTTTGGGAGTAGTAATCGATTTCTTGCCGGATTTTAGTTGGGAACAGGAGCGGCAGCAACCTTGGACACTATGGTGATCAGGGGAGAAAGTAGAAGTATCAGGGTGGGTAACACAATTCCGAAAATCCTAACACGCATTCGCCTTTCTGTACTATTTGCCTTTCCCTTATTAAGAATAAAATCTGCATAAAGCGGAAAAAGAACCTTGCCACGTCCTTCCATGATCATGAGATTGGGTTTAATATTTATCGCTCCAAGTTGAATAAGTTCTTCCTGCATACCACTAAATTCACCTTTTTTTAAGTGAACAGAAAGTACATCTCCATATTTCCATGCCTGTTTGCGCAGTTCTTCTTCAGACACACCATATTTCGGAAATATGCCTAAGAACTTATCTTGAATGCCTCCTAATTCAAAAGCCAAGACTGTAACCAGGCTCACCAAATTGGATGATTTATCCACGAAAGTGATATTGCCTTTTAATTTGGCCCCAACTTTTTCAAGTGATGTTTCATTTTTTCCTGCCCGTTCAGCCACATGTTCCGACAAGATAAAATTGTAACCACAGATTGATTGTTTAAAAGTGTGGCTGCTTCCGGAGTTTGAAGAAAAGAATCTATTGGCCGGCAGACGGAAAGAAACCAGGGTTGATATGCAATTATTATCAGATCAAATTTTTTATTGGGGTCAATGGTCAGTGGTTGAATTTCACAGGGTATGCTTTTTACAGTTTCTGGAAATGTATCGAAAAATTGCATGTAGGTCCATGGATAAGGAAATGGATGTTTTGGTTGTATTAATTCATACCGGATGTTAACCTCAGGGTCCAATTCCATATTTTTTAAGGTAGCTTTTAAAGCCCTTTGGATTTGACCGGTTTGTGTATAATATAGTACGAGTATGTTTTTCATTACGGATTTATTTATACTTAAATGCTGACAAACATAATGTTTTATAAACGTTAACTCACTTATGCAACCGACTTTTTATATCTTAAAATTGTCCAAAACAAATTTTTATTTAAAATCGAAACGGCAGTGATCAAACCGGAGAAAAGAGCCGCACCAACTCCTACGCAAACAATATCCTGACCTGTTAAATATAAGTTTTTATACTTTGTAACCGGCCTGAGCTCTTGTATTTTGAACCGTTCCGGAGTATGTTCCAATCCATAAATTTCGCCGCGTGAATAACCGGTGAAATATTTTGTTGATAAGGGTGTTGACAATTCCAAGTAGGTGATATTATTTTTAATTTGAGGAACAACACTCAACAATTTTTTCAATAAATAGTCTTTTACCTCTTCTTTTATTTCTTCATATTCAGCACCTCGTTTTTTCCATTGCAAATTTTCCCATTTTTTTAAGTAGGAAAAAGGAAAAGATCCTATCACTTGAATCGTAGCTGTGCCCGGGCGATTTTTTTCCCAGTCAGTGTCTTTTGCAGATGGGAAGGAAATGTAAACGACGGGAGAAACTTTGGGTTCATTATTGATGTGTTGCTCAAAATTGGCATCAAGATTATAGTCTTTATAAAGCCAGATATTATTTTTGGGTAGCTTTAAATCTGCATCAGACGCATTCAATCCTACATACAAACATACATGAGAAATTGACGGTTCAATTTTATTGATTTCAGGATGGTTTTTCGGGGTGCGATAGGAATCAGGAATGAGTTGGTTGAAGGTGTTATGAGCACCGGCATTGCTGATTATTTTTTTTGCAAAAACCGTATCGCCATTTTCCAATTCCACACCAATTGCAGTATTTTTTTCAATGAGGATGTTTTTGACAGACGCCCTGATAACAACTTTCCCGCCATAGGACTCAATGGTTTCTGTCATGTATTTATGAATGCTGGAAGCTCCTCCAACAGGATAATTTCCACCATCAATAAAATGATCCACAATCAGTGCGTGTATGGCAAAGCTACTCCTTTCAGGTGTTAATCCGTAATTGCCGCATTGTGCACACAATACCGAAATTAATTTTTCATTTGTGGTAAATCCAGTCAATACTTCTCGGGTCGTTTTTACGGAATTTTTATAAAAGCCTTTTCTCAAAAAATATCCTGCAGTCTTACTGAGCCATGCAGGCATAGTCTTCTCAGAAAAGAACATGATAGAAGAGCCACTGACTTTTTTTACAAAATTGTAATAGGCTCTTATCGCAATGGCTTCTTCAGGAAAATATGCAATCATTTGATTAATCTGATTTTCAAAGCCTCTTCTAAAATTATATACATCGCCATCGATGATCGCCTGATCGTAAACATCACCCATGTCGGCCCACTGAAGTTTACTGTCAGTTACATAATCAAAAACCTTGCGTAGCAAATTATTTTGTGAATGTACCTGCCCAACATAATGCACCCCAACATCCCAAATAAAATTTTTTCTTTTAAAAGTGTGTGTAAATCCTCCGGTAACGTAATGTTTTTCAAGCACCAATACCTTTTTTCCTGCTTTCGAGAGAAACGCCGCCGTGGATAATCCTCCAACGCCTGATCCAATTATTATTGCATCAAAATTTGAATGCCTAAGGTCTGAAGAATAAATATTTTTCAACTTGTTGTTTGGTATTTATGCTGACAGAAAAGTTTGTGTAGTATGAAGTTGATTTTTTTATTCTAACGGACTGGGCCTATATCGAATTATTGTTTTTTACGGCATTTGAACAGTGAATGACTCACGCCAATATTGTCAATGCATTCAACAACTTCAAATCCTGCTTTTTCAACCAAAGATTTAAATAATCCGGAGTGATACATTTGACTGTTTCCATTGGCGATGTTGGTGAAATACAAGGAGGTCATTTGAAGGCAAAAAGCAGATACTTTAAATTTCTGACGATCCCAAAACGGCTCCAGAATAAATACCTGACCATCTTTGTCCAAAGCATCAAAACATCTTTGAAGTATGGAAACAATTTCTTCTTCTGAAAAACAATCTAGAAACTGACTCATCCAAATCACATCAAAGCCATTTGGTAATTGGGTTTCTTTTTTAAGAATATTGATTTCATGAAAAGAAACTCTGTTTGAAAAACCTGCCTTTTCAACATTTTCTTTTGCCATATTTAATTGGCCTGGCAGATCAGCAATAGTTACCTGCACGGAATCATTGTATTTGGCGCATTGTATGGACCATTTTCCGGTGTTGCCACCAATATCAAGTATCGTTTTGGGATTAGTTTTGAAAACATGCGGTAATACCAAAGGGAAAGAGTCACTTGAATAGAAATGATCAAAAGAAAACCAGCTTTTTTGTTCTTGCGGTTTCAAGTGGGCAAGACCTTCATATATCGTTGGCCACGGGCCTAGTGTTTTGAGTCCTTCTGGTTTTCCATTGGTAATGGAAGTAGTTAAATCATACATGCCACGGTAGCAAATATCCTGAACAAAATCCATATTGACTTTTGTCATTTCATCCTGTAAAATATAGTAACCTGTTTTGGTTATTGAATATTTTTCGTCGTTTATAAGCAGCAACCCAATTCCTAATCCGGCTTCAAGTAACACTCTAACACCATATGGATGCAGCCCTGTTTGGTTGAGCACTTCATCAGAGGAAATACCTTCTTTGCCGGCTTTTTCAACCAGGGCAAGAATGCCCAGATTGCGCAGTGCTAAGGAAGCCTGAAACACAACAGGAGCATAGGCAATGAATTGAGCATACTCAATGGATTCAAGTGCGGTACGGTTGTCTGAATTAAAAAATTTCATAATTCTATTTTAAGATAACAATTTTAAGATTTTGAAAACACTAATGCGGCATTACATCCTCCAAATCCGGATGCTGTTTTTAAGAAGTAGTTGGCGTTTAACTTTATGGGTTTATCGCTTACATGAATCGAAACACTAACACCTGATTGGGTAAATCCCTCAGTTGGAACAACCATGTTTTGTAACAAGGATTTTATGCTTATCACCGATTCAACAATTCCAGCCGCACCAAGAGTGTGGCCGAAAAACCCTTTTAAGCTATTCACAGGAATGGAATGTAAGCCGGCCGAATAAAATGCTTTAGCTTCCATCTCATCATTATACATGGTTGCGGTGCCATGTGCAGAAATAAATCCTAAATCTTGTTGGTTGATGCCCGATAATTGAATCGCAGTTGCAATGGCATGGCTGAGTTCATCACCTGTTCGCGATGGTCCTGATATGTGATTGGAATCATTGCTGATGGCGCCTTCCAGGATACGAATGCCTGGTATAGAATTACCTTTTTCGGCTATCGATACTATCATTGTTGCTGCAGCCTCACCTAGATTTATCCCGTCTCGATTTTCTGAAAAAGGATGACATCTGCCTGCACTTAACGCCTGAAATGACTTAAATCCCGAATAGACAAATTTGCTTATAACATCGGCACCACAAACAATTGCATTTTTATATTTGCCTTCATTTAAAAGCCTTTTCGCAACCATAATTGCAACAACTCCGGAAATACAAGCATTAGAAATCACTACCGGTTCATTGGTATTCCCAAAATATTCAGCTACCACTTTTGCAGAATGAGAAAGACTGATTCTTTTTATTAGGGATGGTGACACAGCTTCATTTTCAAGTAATGAAATATTTCCTTTGGTAGTGGAAAAAATAAAAACTGTTTCAGCTGATTTTAAATTTACATTGGTATTGCCGGCTGCATCCCGAATGGAGGCAATCAATAATTTTTCGTATTTAGTATAGTTTTCAGCTTCGGTAATGAACTCTGTAAGTCGAAATAAATCAGCTTCTTCTATCAATGAGGCCCAAACAGGTTCGTCATCAATATCAGTGCGGTGATGTAACTTAACTCCGCTGTTGCCATCAAGAATCATCGAAAAATTAGTTGCAGCTGTTGAACCAAGCCCCGTGATGATATTGTATGATTCAACTATAACCTCATTCATGATAGTGAAAGGCTTTACAAGCTCTGCTGTTTTTTCCATGCTTCATAAAAATCAGGACTCACCAGTTGCAGTTGCCTGTTTTGACTGTCGAGAAATACCTGTATAGATGTACCGGAGGCAATTAATTCTTTGGTTGCAGTCTTAAAAATTTTATAATTAAATATAATTTTAGCAGCTGGATGCGAAATGTAAGTTGTTTCAATCACAATGTTATCACGATACTCGAGCGATTTTTTATAATCGCAATTAACATTCACAACTGGCGCTACAAAACCCTGACTGTAAATGTCCATGTAGGCGAGTCCGTGTTGTGATCCAAATGCTTCTCTGCCATCTTCAAAAAAACGTATGTAATGTCCATGCCATACAATACCCAACGGATCTACTTCGCTAAATCTGATGGTATGTTCTATTTGAGTAGTAAGCATTTTAATTGTACTGATGTTTTAAAAAACTATTCCGGTTTTACAAAAATTCTCATTTCACATTCAGCAATAAGTAATTCACCCAGATATACCGATCCTTTTACAATGCTAATCCCCATTACCTGATTGGTTACAGCGGTTTCAGTAGTGATTTCAGTTCCTATTGCTGGCAGCTGGTATATTTTAAGATCCCTGATAGAAGCAATAAATCCAACAGGAACTTTTCTGTTTTCTATTTTGCAAATATATCCTACACCCGCAGCTGCTGTTTGTGCAATATTTTCAACAAGTCCGCTTTCAGAAAATGACCATTCACAGTGAAAATATTCATTGCATCAATCATTAAACCTGAAACCGTTTTGTCGCTGCCCGAATAAATCAATTTGTCGATCATCACCACAGGAGGACGTTGTGGCAAATAATCAATTATTTCACTTCCGTGTGCTAATACAA
The DNA here is from genome assembly GCA_016722525.1 of Bacteroidota bacterium. GTDB lineage: Bacteria > Bacteroidota > Bacteroidia > AKYH767-A > OLB10 > JADKJB01. The sequence continues at coordinate 19,515 of JADKJB010000017.1, read as the reverse complement.
TCATGCTTGCCAAAAATCATAATAATTAAACCATTGTGTGGGATATTTTCGAGTCATCAACTCCAAACTGCTGCTGTAATCATTAAGCACAGTTTGCATAGTATCGCCATTTTTTTATCATAAAGCTTTATGGGGGTTGAATAGAAATGGTAATGCTGTGCTGTTTCTTTGAAAGCATACACATAGGCTACAGGGACCTGAAGTCTGGAAGCAAGCAGGAAAGGACCTTCAGGAAATTGAGCGGGTTTCCCAAAAAAATTAGCACGAAGTGTTTTGTTTCCCGGACGAAATCTGTCGGCATGCATACACACAATTTCATTTGATGATAATGCCTGGTTTATTTCAAAAATATGAGTCAAATCCTGTTTGATATAAATGATATTAAAAGTTTTTTCACCCGTTACTTCTTCCATGTATTTTTTAATCTGTGCATCCTCACCATCATACATCACAATGTGTATTCTGGTTTGGAGCCGTTTTAATAATTGACCTGCGGCTTCCCAATTTCCTAAATGTCCGCTTAACAACAATCCTCCTTTTTGTAATGAGATCATTTTCCTCAAATGATCTTCACCATCAAATTCAAACGTAAAATTTGTTTTAACACCCGACATTAATGCAACTTTGTCGATTAAGGTCTGACCTAATGTGTAGTAATTCCGATACAGCAATTTTAACGACTTAATTTTGCTGAACTGAAACTTGTTGTTATACAGGGCAAATATTGGTCGCGATGTAGCAGCCGAGAAGCAGAAATAATATAAGGACACAAACCTTAGAAGTATATATGCTCCACCTGTTCCAAATGTTTTAATAAGGAATACAAATATCCGATAACCGGCAGATGTCCCTTTTGATTTTCCTTGCCATTGTGGCATTATTATTTAGCAGCTAATTTTTTTTCAACGTAATCATAGAAATCCTGAAAAGTAATAATTTCTGAAAAATCTTCAGCTTTAACCTTAAATCCAAAATTACTTTCAATTACTACTACCAGGTCGATGTAATCGAGACTGTCAAGTTCCAGTGTATCCCTTAAGTTGGAAGCAGGTATTATCATTTCGGGTTCAACCTCGAATTCTTCAACTAAGAAATAATTAATCTTACTTATAATTTCTACTAGTTCCATTTTTTTCTATTTACTCTATTAAGCCTTTTCTAACAATCAATGATGAGTTGGTTCCGCCAAAACCAAAGGAGTTAGAAAGAAACACATTAATATTTTTTTCAAGAGTTTTACTGATGATATTTAATTTTGCTGAATCTTCATCGGGATTTTCAAAATTGATATTAGGAGCAACAAATCCATCTCTCATCATAAGCATTGAATATACAATTTCACTTGCTCCCGACATCCAGCATTCATGTCCGGTCATTGATTTTGTTGAACTTACCGGTGGCCTTGCATCACCAAAAACTGCATCTATGGCTTTTGCTTCTTTAGCATCACCAATAGGAGTGGAAGTGGCATGTGCATTTATATAATCAATCTCAGAAGCTTTGAGTCCTGATTCTTTGAGGCATCTTGAAATTGATTTCGCCGGCCCGTCAACTGTTGGGTTTGAAATGTGGCCTCCATTGGATGAGAAACCGTATCCAATAATTTCGCCTAATATCGTAGCGCCTCTTTTTAATGCCGAATCCAGGCTTTCAATAATAACTGTTGCGGCGCCGCCACTAGGAACTAGTCCATCCCTGTCACGATCGAATGGGCGGGATGCTTTGGTAGGATCATTTTCCCGGATAGAGAAGGCTGATAGCGCATCGAAATTCCCCATCGAAAAAATATTGATTTCCTGAGCTCCACCACAAACAATCATATCCTGTAAGCCGGTTTTAATAAAGTGATAAGCAGTGCCTATCGCATGTGATCCACTTGCACAGGCTGCACTTAGTGTATAATTAATTCCTTTGAATCTGAATATAGTAGCCAGATTCATAGTCACAGTTGAGTTCATTGTTTGGAAAACTGATCCGGAACCTACCAGCAGCGTATCTTTTTTGTCTCTGATAATGTCAATCGCATCCATCACCGGTTTTGCTGAACTGTCATTTCCGTAAATAACCCCTATTTCATTACTGTCAAGATAATCATCATCAATACCCGCTTGTTTCAACGCTTCCAACGTTGCCATAAAGCGAATTCCCCTTGCTCAGGAAGCATGATCCTTGCCCTTCGGTCAAGAATTCCTTTCAATGCCGGCCGTTCCACAAAACCTGTGAGACCTGATCGGTATCCGAATTCTTTACGCGCAGGGTCAAGTATAACCCCTGATTTACCAAGGTAAAGGGAATCTCTAACATCATCCAAATTTTTACCGATACACGAATATATCCCTAAACCAGTGATAACAACTCTGTTCATCACAACAAATATAATCTAATTTCTTCTTTTTTCAACTATGAATACAACCCCCCATTGATATTTAGTACTTCTCCGGTGATGTAAGCAGATCCTGTTGAAGCAAAAAATCCAACTGCTTCAGCCACTTCTTCAGCTTTGCCGAATCGTTTCATAGGTACCAGAGCCGACAAGGTTTTTTCGTCCAGCCCGGCTGTCATCTCTGTTTCAATAAAACCCGGAGCAACCGCATTGACTGTTACTCCCCTTCTGGCCACCTCTTGAGCTAGTGCTTTAGTGGCGCCGATTAATCCGGCCTTGGCCGCCGAATAGTTGGTTTGGCCTGCCATACCTTTAATTCCCGACAAGGAAACTACATTGATGATTCTGCCATACCTTTTTGCCAGCATCTGAGCTACAATATGACGGGTGATAAAGTAAAATGAATCGAGGTTGGTTGCTATGACATTTTTCCATTGTGTATCAGTCATCCACATCAATAAATTATCCTCTCTTACACCCGCATTGTTTACTAATATTTCTATTGTTTTTTCTTTATTGTTTTCAATCCATCCTCCAACAACTGTATCCACCTGATTTTTATCTGAAACATCAAATTTTAAAAATTCACATTCAACACCCGTAATTTCAATCGCTTCTTTGCTTTTTTGAGCTTGTTCATCATTGCTTCTGTAATTCAATAAAATATTATATCCCATTGATGCAAGCTTAATGCAAATGGCACGACCTATACCTCTTGATCCTCCTGTGACTAATGCGTATTTCACTCTCAAGAATGTTTTTAAAGTAAATTAATTTTTTCGTTCAACAAATATTCTTTAACAGCTGCTATCTTTTTGTAAATGGGTTTGTCTTCTTGAATGGCCGGACAAACTTCACGAAGCTGACGATAAATGTTTTTTGAAATGGGAGATAATTTGTTGGAACAGCCTACAACATCTACTGCTTGTACCACTGCAATTGCATGAATAGCCATTACCTCAAATGCGTTTTCAATCACTCGCCTGGTAATCATGGCTGCATTCGTTCCCATACTCACTATATCCTGATTGTCGTTGTTATTTGGAATGCTATGGATGTAGGCAGGCATTGATAGCGTTTGACATTCCGCAACGGTGGAAGTTGCGGTGAACTGCATTCCTTGCATACCGTAATTGAGACCTAGTACGCCCAGGTTTAAAAATGGAGTAAGCTTCTGATTGAGTTTATCGTTGAGTAAATAATTTAATTGCCTTTCTGCCAGCATTGCAAGTTTTGTTATGGCGATTTTTAATTTATCCATCTCCAGTGAAACATAGTCGCCATGAAAATTGCCGCCATGATATACATCCTGGTTGTTGTGGTCGATGATTGGATTGTCATTCACGGAATTCACTTCATTCATGATCACACTTTCCGCATAATTTACAGTATCTAATACCGGACCTAGAATCTGCGGAACGCATCGTAATGAATAATATTCCTGAACTTTTTCGGTAAGTACATCCTGCTTCTCAATATTTTTACTCTGATAAAGTACTTCTGAACGCTTTTTAATAAGTTTACTTTTGGCAGTGATCAATTGCATGGCAGCAGCAACTTTTTGTTGACCGGCGTGTGGCTTTAACATATTCAGTTCTTGTGAAAAATGATCGTCAAAGGCTTCCAACAATTCATTAATAATTGTGGAAAAAATAACCGACCAATTCACTAATTGCCTGGATTGTAAAATATTAATTGCCCCTATACCGGTCATCACCGAAGTGCCATTTAAGATGGCAATACCTTCGCGCTTATGAATAAAAAGTGGTTTAAGATTTTCTTTTTTGAATGCTGCAGCTGCCGAAACAATTTTTCCCTTGTACCAAACTTCTCCCTCACCAATCAGCGCCAGAGCCAAATGGGCCAGTTGAACCAGGTCTCCACTGGCTCCTACACCCCCATGTGCAAAAATACATGGGTATATTTCTTTGTTAATGAGATCTTTAAGTAAATGTACCAGCTGGGAATTGACTCCTGAAAATCCTTGCATCAATGACGACAGACGAACAACCATTAAAGATCGGACATCCATAACTGAAAGCAAATTACCTGTGCCTGAACAATGACTTCGTATCAGATTGTACTGCAACTGTCTGAGATCCTGATCTTTAATTTTGTATTGCGCCATGGGCCCAAAACCCGTATTGATACCGTATATGAGCTTGCCTTTTGAAAATGTATTCAGGAAAGCATGGCTTTTTTCTACTTTGAGAAGTGCTTTCCTGGAAAGTTTAATTTGTTGTTTATTTAAAACAACATTGTGCATGTCGCTTAATTTCAATGGCTTATCACCAATATCAATCATAATTAAGGGGCGAATAGGTGATTTTTAAATTTAAAAAAACAAAGGTTTTTAATCTCTTTTAAAGAGTCGGCAAAAATAGGCTAAAAATTTAGATATTTAAGCAATTTTAAGAGGTATTTACTAAAGAAGACAGTGGTATTGAAAACATAAATTGAATATCTGATTACTGCCAAAGTTTGCAGAATATTTATTCCTGTTCTTTTTACTTGCACGCGCTCCCCTCTTGAAAGTAACTAATCCATTTAAAAATTTTCTCAAAATTTGATCCCCGCAAGGTTTATAGTTAGGGTGATCCTCGGTTCTGAAAAAAGCACTTAACTCGGTTTTGCTGATTTTAAAATCTTCCAGACTTAAAATATGAATGATGTCAGCATCTCTTAATTCCAATGCTACCCGTAGTTTTTTCAAGATGTCGTTGTTGCTCATAAAAGTAAAGTGAAATGATTTTAATGGCGTAAAGATCAGCATATTAATTCAAAATTAAAAATCTATAGCCAAATTAGCGTCGCGGTAAATAGTACATTTGAGTTTTCTAAATTGATACCTATCCAGCGAAATATGAAAACATTGGCTCATCTAAAATCCCAATTTCTACTCAATCCGGATATCACTTACCTGAACTTTGGTTCCTTCGGCGCATGCCCTAAACCGATTTTTGAAAATTATTTGAATTGGCAGTACGAATTAGAAACGGAACCTGTGCAATTTATTGCTATTAACGGTTTAGTATATATGAAGCAAGCTCGGCAGGCTCTTGCAGAGTATATTAATTGCGATTCTGATGATCTGGTCTTCGTGCCTAATCCAACTCATGCTTTTAATATTGTTGCAAGAAACCTGAATTTAAATGAAGGAGATGAAATACTTTCCACAAATCTCGAATATGGTGCCATGGATCGTACTTGGAAGTATTATTGTGGTTTGCATAAAGCTCAGTATATACGTCAACCAATATCACTTCCTATCCAATCGAAAGAGGAGATAATTGAGCAATTTTTTAAAGGATACACGGTCAATACAAGAGCGATTTTTATTAGCCATATTACCAGCTCCACCGGACTTGTCCTTCCTGTAAATGAAATATGTGATAAGGCTAAAGAACTTGGTTTAATTACTATAGTTGATGGAGCTCACGCTCCCGGACATGTGATGCTGGATCTGAAACAATTGAAAGCGGATTTTTATACCGGAGCATGCCACAAATGGATGTTGACTCCCAAAGGAAGTTCATTTTTATATGCACATAAAAAATATCAAAATGATTTGGATCCACTTATTATTAGCTGGGGTTATGAAAGTGACAATCCTTCCGCTTCCCGCTTCATCGATTATCATCAGTTCAATGGAACACGTGACTTTTCAGCATATTTAACCATTCCAAAAGCAATTGAATTTATGAATGAAAATAACTGGGATGATGTAAGAAGTAAGTGCAGAAAATTAGTAAATGAAAATGCTGTCCGGTTTTGTGATTTGCTCGGTACACAACCCATTTCCCCTATAACTGATGAATTTCTTGGACAATTGTTCAGTATACCAATTTTAACCTCTGAACCCGAGCAGTTATATAAGTTGCTATTTAATAAGTATAAAATTGAAATTCCCGTTACCAGAGGAAATGGGAGATTTTACTTGCGGTATTCTATCAACGCATTCAACTCTCAGGCCGATCTTGATACCCTTTATTCAGCATTGAGTGAAATTATTTCTGCAACTTCTTTATTGCAAATCCCTCCCTCTAAAAAGTAGGCTCAAACCTCATAATTCATTAATTACCAATAAATGACAATTGATAAGGTGATAATCTTTAAATTAGCAGGGTAATTACTTTAAAGCGTAATGTTAAGAAAATTTTGTTGTTTCTTCTGTTTAACAGTTTTAGCTGGATGTTTTCTTTCCTCTTCTTGTAAAGCAACTCATTTAATGGGAGGGGAGTTGACCTACCAATATGATGGTGCAATTACAGGCGGTGCTTTTTATAATGTAAAACTAATTGTTTACAGATATTGTGATTCTACTATTGCGCCTACCGCTCCTTTGGATGCTTCAATGTTTCTTGGTGTTTATGTTAATGACCCTGCAAATCTTGCTAATCCATTAGTTTGGTACGCCACCGAAACGCTTACACTTATTTCATCTGATTTTGTTGTGTCTGCTCCGGGAAATAGTGCTTGCACTTTCGAGTCTTCAGCATGTATTGAACGCGGCGAATACTATGCTTCTATTCTTGTACCCGATAATGTTGACGGGTATCATTTATTTGTAGAGCGCTGCTGTCGAAATGGCAATATTGTAAATCTGAATACTCCCGGTGCAGCAGGGATGACTTTTTATACTTTTATTCCGCCCGGAATCCAAAACTCCTCTCCCCAAATTACCGACATAAGTGTACCTTATATGTGTTTGGGTGATACGGTTTCTCTCATCAATAATGCATTTGATCCCGATGGCGATTCGTTAGTTTATTCTTTTGTAGTTCCTTTTAATGGCTATTCATCTTCTGCAATGCCTATTCCTGATCCATTCATCGATAATAATCCTTATTCAACACCCATCCCTCAAATTATTTATGCATCGGGTTATTCCGTTGTAAATTTTTTGGGAGTAGGGAGCTATGCTTCCATTGATCCATTCACCGGGCTTACTAAATACTATTTTCCCAATCAAGGCTTTTATGTAGCAGCAATTGAAATTAAGGAATTCAGAAATGGTATTCAGATCTCCTCTTCCCGCCGAGACTTGCAGTTTATCGCTATCGTTTGTACTCCAAACGAAGTTCCGGTTTTAGCGGCGGCTGGTGCCGCTACTGTTTTTACTGTTGGTGAAGGACAGTCGCTTTGTTTTCCTGTTTCCTTTTCAGATCCAGATGGCGATAGTCTTCATCTGGTTGCATCTGGTCTTGTGTTGAATAGTGCAGTCGTAAATCCACCCGGAGTTATTCCTGACGCAGTTGGCGATAGCACTGTAAGCTCAACGTTTTGCTGGACTCCAAGTTGCGGAACCAGTCGCCCGGCTCCATATCAGTTTAGCGTTACTGCCACCGACAATGGATGCCCACAAAAATCAACTAGTATGATTTATTCAATTTATGTTACCGCCGGCCCGGCTTCACTTACCCCATCTGTTAGTATCGCCCAAACACCCCCTGGTATCATTTGCCTGGGGTCGCAAATTACATTTACCGCTATTGCTGTATTGCCTGGGAACGCACCTCAGTATTTGTGGAAGGTCAATGGATTGCCTGCAGGAAATGGCACCGAAGTGTTTACATCTTCAACACTTGTTAATGGTGATGTCATTACTGTAAAATTGATTTCAAATGCCACCTGCTTATTAAATGATACTGCTATTTCTCCCCCGTTTGTGGTGGTTATCAATCCACAACCTGCTCCTCAGGTTACCATAACTTCAAATCCTTCCGGTAACTTATGTCCTCAACAAATTTGTTTGTTCACGGCAAGTGTTGTAAATGCAGGAGCCAATCCTGTTTATCAATGGAATATTAATGGTTCCAATGCAGGCACAAATAACTCGTTATTTACAGCTGCAAATCCCAGTGGGTTTATATCAGTTTATGTTACTGTTACTCCTTCTACAGGTTGTCCCCCCCAACAATCAAATAATATTTTATTTAATATTATGCCATATCTTGACCCGGAAATTCTGCTGACAGCAAGTGTGCTTGATTCTATTTGTCCGGGACAACCTGTTCAGTTTAGTGCGGCATCATCAACAACGGGAGCCCCTCCTGTTTATAGCTGGATTTTGAATGGAGTTAATCTTGGTATTACAGATTCAATTATTACTCTTAATACGATCAATGAAGGCGATATCGTAAATGTAGCGGTCACTTCGTCCTACCCTTGCCTCTCCCCAGTTTATACTTATGCTGAACCGCTAGTATATCATATTTTTGATTCGCTTCAAGCGAACCTTACCGACGGCCCAATTGAGTTATGTGCAGGTCAACCCGTGAGTTTGGATTTTGATGTGCTTGGCGGAAATTTTTCTACTTACGTTTACTCCTGGAGCTATGGAAATTCTGTTACCGGTAATTCTTTCTTTGTCCCTCCCTTCTCCGATTTTTATTATGCATCCATAAATGATCAGTGCTTCGGCACAAAAAATGATTCAATTTATATTGAAGTGCTCCCTGTACCTGAAACTAATTTTTATTGGAGTCCCGATAATCCATCGACTTTCAACTTAAACGTATTCTTTAATGATGTTTCAACAGGTGCAGTTTCTTGGCCTTGGAATTTGGGCGATTCAACAATTACTATTGAACAAAATCCGGAACATTCTTATTTGAAAGGAGGGTTGTACGAAATCCAATTGATAACAACTAATGATGTTGGTTGCACCGATACACTTATTAAGGAATTGGATATTGAAAGTTTTGTCACCGCATATATTCCTAATTCATTTACTCCCAATGATGATGGTAAAAATGACGTTTTTGGCTTAATAGGTTTTCCTGCAAACGGATACTCCATGGTTATTTATAACAGATGGGGACAAATTGTGTTTGAATCCGTAGGCGCATTTGATACTTGGAATGGGAAATCGGTAAATGGAAGCGCTGTACCATTGGGTGTCTATTCTTATTTTATTACAATCAAAAACGATAAAGCTCAAAAACCAATTACTGGAACTGTCAGTCTAATTAGATGATTGTTGCTCTTTTTTTTATGCATTCGGTTTCGTCTTTTCCCTTCTGAAAGCCATTTTGTCGAAGTTGCTATTCTTTTGTTTCTGGTCGCTGCTGTTTTTGCTGGCAGGAATTATTCAAAGTAATTTTAGCTTTTTTATTTAGTGGAAAATTATTGTAATTTTGGTTGTACCGATTTTTTTTTTTAGTACTTTGTGAAAAATATACTTTTTAAAACTTTTTCTATGTTAACAAAAAACTTTTAACTGAATTAACCTTTTCAATTATTTCTGTAGCAATTGAAGTGCACAAGGAAATTGGACCCGGACTACTTGAAAGTGTTTATCACCAATGCATGCGGCAGGAATTTATGCTCAGGGGCATTAATGTTGTTTCTCAATGCAATGTCCCGGTAATTTATAAGAACTTGCAGATTTCAACCGACCTGAGATGTGATTTTCTAGTGGAAGATGCTATGTTGGTTGAATTAAAAGCAGTAAATGCATTTGCTCCAATATTTGCAGCTCAACTCCTGACTTACATGAAACTCCTGGAAAAGCCTAAAGGAATTCTAATTAATTTTAATTGCATGAATATATTTCATGAAGGACAGATTACTAAAGTTAATGAATTTTATAGGGCATTGCCGGAGTTTTAAAAAAAAGGGTGAACCACATAGTGAAATAGCTCACATAGAATAAAACTATGTGCCCTATATATCTATGTGGTAAAAAAAGAATGAACCACATAGTGAAATAGTTCACGTAGAATAAAGCTATGTGCCCTATGTATCTATGTGGTAAAAAAATGGTGGACCACATAGTGAAATAGTTCACATAGAATAAAGCTATGTGCCCTATGTATCTATGTGGTAAAAAAAGAATGAAACACATAGTGAAATAGTTCACATAATAAACCATGGCCCTATATATCTATGTGGTAAAAAAAGAATGAACCACATAGTGAAATAGTTCACATAGAATAAAACTATGTGCCCTATGTATCTATGTGGTAAAAAAAGAATGAACCACATAGTGAAATAGTTCACATAGAATAAAACTATGTGCCCTATGTTTCTATGTGGTAAAAAAGAATGAACCACATAGTGAAATAGCTCACATAGAATCCAAGCTATGTGCCTATGTATCTATGTGGTAAAGAAGAACCACATAGTGAAATAGCCCACATAGAATAACATGTGCCCTATGTATCTATGTGAAGAGAACGAAAATCACGGTAAATAGTTCACATAGTTCAAGGCTTGTGCCCTATGTCTCTAGAAAAGAATGAACCACATAGTGAAATAGTTCACGTAGAATAAAGCTATGTGCCCTATGTATCTATGTGGTAAAAAAATGGTGGGCCACATAGTGAAATAGTTCACCTAGTTCCAAGCTATGTGCCCTATGTTTCTATGTGGTTAAAAAACAGGAACCACATAGTTAAATAGTTCACATAGTTCTATGCGAGAAACCCTAAGAGAATTTTTAAAATGACATATTAAAAACCAATACGATCCATTAACATAGCAAAAGCTTCTTTAATCTTCCAATCATCGTTCCGAATTTCTTTATATTTTATTTGATCATTTTCAATATAAAATTTCCAATAGAAAAAGAAAGCTTTATCCGGCTCTGTTTCATCAAATCGCATTCGACCCCACTTAACATTATAGAAAGCAATAGAGTCTGGACTTATTGAATCAATAAAGTAATTCCCATCACTAAACCAGGTTATTGTTTCAAGAGACTTGGAATCAAATCGTGAAAGATAATTCAGATTTCTCTTGTAGGGAAGCCATTTGATAATTTCATTTTTTTTGAAGAGCGAATATTCAGAAGTGTAAAGCATGGAATCATTATAAGCGATAGCACACCATAAAACCGAATTTAACATGGTTGGTGTGGTGTTGAGTTCAGTAAAATTTACATTTAAAGCACTTAAACTCTTCTTAAACTTTTCATGGACAATATATTTTAATCCAAAAGTGAGTAACATATAACAACTGCTAACTATCACAGAAGTCCATAAAATTTTTCGTCGTACAGGATTGTTTCGTTTTATAAAAGGGCATATGGCCAAAATAAAAAGGAAGGGAAGAGTATAAAGTGGATCAATTACACTTATGTTGTTGAATGCAACCTGATAATTGGTAAAAGGCAGTAATAGTTGAGTGCCATATGTCGTGCAGCAATCTAATAAAGCATGGGTGAATAAAGCTAGAAACCAGAACAAATACCATTTCCCAAGTGAAATATCTTCCTTGTTCCATTTTTTGCTGAACCATGCTAATGGAATGGCAATGAGCAAATGAGTGAACATAGAATGACTGTAAGATCTATGTACTTCTAAGTTGCGAATAGCGTCGTCACTTACAAGATTATAAACGACATCCATATCAGGAAGCGTTCCACCTATAGCGCCTAACAACAAGGCTTTATTTCCAAGTTGACGGCCCAACAAAATTTCTCCAACAGCAGCTCCCAGTACAATTTGAGTAAGTGAATCCATAGTTAATCAAGTTGAAGCAAAAGTAGGATGTTGGCGGTCTTCTTCACTTGATTTTATAAAATTTAGTTAATAGCCTGTTAAATTCATGCTTTCAACATAAAAATCGGAGTTAGGTTTCACGGTTTTAACCTGTTTCTTGTAGTCTTTTTCCTTCCATTCACTAGTTGGAGCAAGCCAATCAGGTTCATCATTAACAATTACTTTTAGTGGAATACTAAACCCCTCTACAATATTTGACCATCTGTACTTAATTTTGTTGCCTTCAAGAATATAGTCAAATGAAGGAATTCTGTAATCCCGAAGATATTGGTCAAAGAAGGATTTTAGATTTAATCCGCTTGATTCACTGATGTAATTTTCGATTTGTGAGGTAGTAACTGTTTGGTGATAAAAAGTTTCATTCATTCCTCTTAGAATACTTCTCCATTTTATGTCATCATTCACCAATTGCCTGATCATATGTAACATGTTTGCACCCTTTGGATACATATCGCCTGACCCTTCACTGTTGACAGCATATTTCCCTATAATAGGCTTGTCATTTTTTATATTTGATCTTATTCCGATGACATATTCGCTCCCTGCTTTAGGGCCATAATAATACTCAACAAATAAATTTTCGGAATAACAAGCGAACCCTTCATGAATCCACATGTCTGCAATATCCTGATAGGAGATGTTATTTGCAAACCATTCATGTGCTGATTCATGAATAATAATAAAGTCAAACTTCATACCCCAACCTGATTTGCTTAAATCACGACCCAGATAACCATTTTTAAATTTGTTTCCATATGTCACTGAACTTTGGTGTTCCATACCCAAATAGGGTACCTCAACAAGTTTGTAACTATCCTCATAAAAAGGATACGGGCCAAACCAGTATTCAAAAGCCTTCAGCATTTTGGGTACTTCCTTAAAATGCTCTGTGGCTTTCTCAAGATTTTCTCGAAGTACATAATATTCACAGTCGAGTTTCCCTTTTTCTCCATCATACTTTTCAGAAAAATTGACATAGTCACCGATATTAACGTTCACACCATAATTATTAATAGGATTTGAGACATACCAGTCAGATGTTTTTGTTTTGTCCTGATTATTTTTCGTTTTTATGAGCCTTCCATTTCCAACCGCAATCAAACTATCAGGCACTGTTATTCTTATCCACATATTTTCAGGTTCATCATACATATGATCCTTACATGGCCACCAAATGCTTGCACCAATACCCTGGCAGGAGGTTGCTATAAAATCTTTATTGTTACTATCTTTTTTCCATGAAAATCCTCCGTCCCACGGTGCATTTTTTGCAATCAATGGATTGCCTTCAAATCGAACAATAATTTGATTTGTATCGCCGGGGTTTTGCTGTTTTTGTAATTTAATGTACCAGGCATTTCCATCTCTGGATATAGAGAGTTCCTGATCATTTTCAATAACTTTTATAATCTTCATAGGTTCTTGAAGATCTATCTGTAAGAGTTGTTGTGACTTAAGTACTTTATACTTGATAATGTTGCTTCCTGAAATAAATTTATTTGCAGGATCAACTTTTACTGATAAATCATATTGCAGCAAATCCCACCAGACTCGTTCCGGGGTTATTGATCCGCGAAGTGTATCTGCATGTGTAAACACTTGTGAGTGTGAAAAATTTACCGAAAATATGCTTATTACAATTGAAGTAAGAATTTTAAACAGAGTTTTGCGAAATGTCATAATCCAAGATACAGTTTATAAATCAAAATTAGTATTTTCCATAGTATTGGAACACTCAGTCTCAAATCACTTCATCCCATCAATGTGGGATATGTGCTCCGGAATCAAAAGCATGCTTTTAAGATGTGTTCAAATTTGAAATTTCCAGCTCTTTCTTGAACCTGTCGTAATTAATTATTCGGCGATAATAATCTTATTATAAAATGCCTGTTGGCCAACCGCAATTTTAAGGATATATAATCCGGAAGCAACTGATGGATTTTTAAGATCTATTCTATGAAACCCAGAAGGAAAATTACCTGTATGATCTGAATGGGTTTGTATAATTTGTCCTGAAGCAGAAAGATATTCAATAACCACATACGATTCTTTTTCCAGATATAAATCAATCATCACTGAATTTTCAATAACATTGTTATTTACTTGAACTGTTTTAATCTTTTCAGGAGTTATCATTCTGGCTCCGGTTTTCGTAATGCTGAATTGATCAACAATTGTTCCTGTTGAGGTAAGGTATTTGCAGGAAAGGTTATCTCCATTTACATCAATTACCAATGAGCAGTTATTTGTATTGTTTTGGAAGTACATACAAGGCATCGGATAGCCTGCCTGAACTGATCCCGGGCTCTGACCTGAAGTGCCACAAACTGCATAAATGGTTCCATCAAATGGTGTTGATTTTGTGAAGTCCGTTGTGTCCTTACTTATCTTCATGGAGGAATTGAAGGTATTTGCCAATCCATAATGACCTTTAATTAAGAAACTTCGCTCATTGACATGTGAATGCCCGTTAAGAACGAGATCAACATGATAACTTTCAAGAAGTGGAATGATATTATTTCTCATGGCAATCAATTCAACTTCAGTATCACTGTTGTGAGTCCCCATGGTGTATGGTGGGTGATGGAAGTATACTACAGTCCACCTTTTTGTGTTTGCTTGTAAATCTGAATTCAACCAGTTATACATAGGACTGGTTGAAGTATTTAAAGAACCATAACTATCCAGCGAAATAAAATGAATGTTTGCATAATCATAAGAATAGTATTTTTCAGTATTCGATGCCACACCGCCGGCTTCCCCTGAAGTTGGAGTTGTGAAGTTTGAAAAGTATGGAAAATTAGTTGTTAATGTTGTAGCATTGTGATAACCTAAATTAGCGTAATCATGATTTCCCGGAGAAGGGTAGAGCGGAATACTCTTTAATTGATCAGGGTATTTCGAGAATACATATGCCTGGTATTCAGCATCGGTACCTGTTGTGTATGCATTGTCGCCAAGCCACAACCATAAATTAACCGGAGTAGTTCCTGTATAATTGACAAATGCATTCTTTACAGATGTTTGCAAACTTGAGCCATTTCCAAAGTCTCCCGTCGCCCATATTCGGACTGGAGTTATGGTACCCGGAGGTGGTGATGTATAAAAATTATTTTTTAGATCACCTTGTAAAGTGCTGTCAGTTGTGCCAATAGAATAGAAATATTGTGTTGCTGCTGACAATCCGGTTAAATCTAATTCATGTTCGGTTACAAGTGATGTATCAGAAGTTGAATCACTGTAACTCAATGACGTTCCATACTGTACTTTGCTATTACAAGGCAAATCAGTGCGCCACCTGACAGTTATGGAACTAGGTGTAACTTTTTGCAAATAAGCTCCTCTGCTGACAGTGGCAAAAGGAATCACGCCGACTCCCCACAATCTGGCATTAAAACTAATATCCGGACTATTCACAGTATGTTGATGAATTTCTACTGCAAGAATATTGGTTCCTGTATTCAGAAGAGAAGGGTTTAATAAAGTATAATACCAGTTCGATTCATCAACTGTTGTAATAGCGGATGATGCCAGCGTGTTGTAAGCAATTGTTCCGGCAGGCATGTTGTTACGGTACACTTCTGCACCATTCAAATATACTACAATTCCATCATCACGAACAACGCCTAAACGTAATGCTGCATATCCTGCTGGATTTGTTACATTAAATGATTTTCTGAAATAGGTGGTTGGATATTTGGACAGGGTATCAGGTCCAAAATTTACTACTGTAGCCTCATTGCCATCACCATAACCCAGCTCAGCATTTCCTGTAAGCCATAAATTATCATTATAAGTTGATGAGTACCAACTTGTGCCCTGGTTACTTCCATCTTCAAGGTATTTCCAGCTTGAATTTGTATGAATCAGAGTATCAGCCCCATTAATAAGTGTATAAAATTGTGATTTTGCAGAATAAGTACCCTGTCCTGCATTACATGTGGCCAGAACTGCAAATTCATAAGATGTTCCAGGTAAAAGTCCCGTTACAACTTTTGAAGTAGAAGCTAAATTCGTGATTGTCCAAACAGATGTACCCACAGGACGATATTTTAACTTATAACTAATAGCAACTGCAACAGAAGACCAGCTCAATGATGCACTGGTTTGTGTAACGGAAGAGCTGAGTAAGGAATTGGGTGTGCCGCACAGAGGGAGAGGGAGTGCTGACAAACTTAAGTTAAAACTTATGTCAGGACTTGTTTTTGAAAATTGGTGAATTTCCACAGCAATAATATTTATTCCGTTTTGTAATAATGAAACAGGCAGATTAAAATTATTATATTTTAATTCACCTTGCCCTGTTATATTTGTTAAGGCTCGTTTTGAGTAGGAGATAAAGCCTACAGGCATGTTGCTTCTGATCACTTCAGTACCATTCAGATATACAACTGCTCCATCATCACGTAACAAACTTAATAGCAGGCTGGAATAAGAAAGTGCATTTGTTACCGTAAATGATTTTCGAAAATAGGTGGTTATATATTTGCTGGATGAATTTGGACCATAGCTTACAACAGTTGATTCTCCTCCATCGCCATATCCAAGCTCGGCATTGCCTGATGACCAGCTTGTGTCATCAAACGTTACTGATCTCCAGGTCGTCACTTGATTGATTCCATTAGCAAGATATTTCCATGATGATCCGGTTGGAATCAGTGTAACATATTGTGAATTTGCAAAAGAGATTTGAATAAAACTGATCGCGATTAATAATAATATTTTTTTCATTTTTTTGTGATGCTGTTTACGGTTATCCCCGGTGAATGTAGGAACAGATAGTTCATCTTATTCAAATACCAAATAATCCACAATAAATTTTAATTTATCGATGGCAATTGGCAGTATGATAAGATACAACTGGAATTCATTACAAGACGTAATGCGACAAGAATATGTTTTAAGTTGGTGATATAAAGGTACATCATTTTAAAGCAAAATATATTTGATTTGTAAAATATTTTCAAAACTGGTCTGTGTTTCAACCTAAGACATGACATTGGTCATCTTTTGATGAAAACAGCAGCTATTAATTTATACTAATTCAGTAATTCAACGAGTTATGCTATCAAATATTAAAAATCGGTCTCAAACTCAATTTTATGATTTTTCTCAATTAAAAAAATATTGATTAATTTTAACCTCTTAATTAAAGAACTATAATCATGAGCGATCAGGTAAGACAACTGTCCCCAAAGGAATTATGGAATCATTTTGCTGATTTAAATGCAGTTCCCCGTCCTTCAAAAAAAGAACAAAAGGTAATACAGTTCATCAAAAACTTCGGCGAAAGCCTTAAACTGGAAACTAAAGTTGATGAGGTTGGTAATGTTATCATAAAAAAGCCTGCTTCTAAAGGAATGGAAAATAAGGAGACCATCGTGATTCAAAGTCATCTCGATATGGTACATCAGAAAAATTCCGATACTAATTTTGATTTCGAAACACAAGGAATTAATATGGTTGTCGATGGTGACTGGGTCAAAGCAAAAGGAACAACGCTTGGCGCGGATAATGGAATCGGCGTTGCTTCAATTATGACGTTACTTGCTTCAAATGACATCCCTCATCCTGCAATTGAAGCACTTTTTACTATTGACGAAGAAACCGGCATGACAGGTGCCCTTGCTTTAAAAGGTGGCTTGCTTGATGGAAAAATATTGTTGAATTTAGATACTGAAGAAGGTAATGAATTAACTATTGGCTGTGCCGGAGGAGTTGATGTTACAGCTACCGGAACGTATAAACAGGTTGTTCCCGGCACATCAAAAGGATTGCGCATTTCTGTAAAAGGACTTACCGGTGGTCACTCGGGAGTTGATATTCATAAGGGAAGAGCAAATGCAAATAAGGTGATGAATCGGTTGCTTTTTGATCTTGCCAGTAATTTTGGAATTGGTATTGCTTCCATTGATGGTGGAAGTTTACGTAATGCAATTCCACGTGAGTCGGTGGCTGTTATAGCTGTTGCGGATGATAAATTAAATGAAGTAAAAAAAGCTGTTGCTGATTTTGCATCAATAATAAAAAATGAAAACTCTTTCACCGATCCCAATATCGATGTAGTTATTGAAGCGGCTGATGCACCTCAAAATGTACTGGATTATGATTTCCAATACAGATTTTACGTTCAGTTTATAGCTGTCCGAATGGAATTTACCGAATGACACCATCTATTGAAGGATTAGTTCAGACTTCAAATAATGTGGCTCGTATTTTAGTTAAGGATGGAAGTTTTACTGTACAATGTCTTACCAGAAGTTCAGTCAACTCCGAGAAAACGGATCTTGCTGATGCAATCAAATCTACATTTGAATTGTGTGGTGCAACATTGACATATTCAGGAGCCTATCCGGGTTGGGAACCTAAACCCGATGCTCCAATCGTAAAGTTGATGAGTGAGTTGTATAAAGAACTTTACAAAGAAAACGCTAACGTGGATGCCATTCACGCAGGATTGGAATGTGGAATCCTGGGAACAAACTATCCCGGAATGCAAATGATCTCATTCGGTCCAAATATTTATGGAGCGCATTCGCCGGATGAAAAAGCCCAGATTAGTTCTGTGCAGAAATTTTGGGGATATTTGCTGGAGACGCTGAAACGGATTCCCGAGAAAAATTAATTGTAGTCGCAAATTCAAATTGGTTGCAGATTTACAGTTGTTGGAATATTAAATTTGTTCGAAAATTTCATAAAATCTTCGAAATCTATCTTCTTACAAAACAAAAAAGCCCCACATTTCTGTGAGGCGTCATTTTTTAGGATAGAACCCTAAAGTGTGAGACCCTGACGCGTTTAACGTCAGGGTCTCTCTGCTTTAGGGGTTGTCCGACCAGGATTCGAACCTGGAAAAGCAGTACCAAAAACTGCTGTGTTACCATTACACCATCGGACAATGCACCAATTGGACCAGCCGTAGCTTTTTCCTCTTAGCTCAATCCATTTCTGGATCGGGACTGCAAAAGTATAAAAAAGATAAAAACCTACAACGGTATGTCTTTCTTTTATAAATTGTTTTTGATTTTTATTTCTATAATAGCTGATAATCAATTATGTAAACATATTTTTAGGCATCTTCTTCATCAAATTCAAACTTTAACCGGTTCTCATTTATTCTACTCCTACTATTTAACTCCGCATTCCAACTAATAAGCAATCATTTTTGCTAATCAAATTCTCCCGGTTTTTGCTTTTAATTACTTCGGCAATTCAAAGACTCCTTACTATTGTAAACTTTTCCATGGTTACACGTTACTTTTCAATAATAACTTACCACATTTTTTATAACTTCGCAAAATTCTTTACGAAACCTTAAGAATGAAAAACTATAACAGAATCAATAACTTAACAGGGTGGTTAGCTTTTGCAATCTCCGCTTTTGTTTACATGTCCACCATTGAACCTACAGGCAGTTTCTGGGATTGTGGAGAGTTTATCGCCGCAGCTTATAAATTGCAGGTCGGCCACCCGCCGGGGGCTTCTCTGTTTTTACTTATAGGCAGGTTCTTTACCATGTTTGCCGGTTCCGATGTAAAAATGGTGCCTGTCATGGTAAATATCATGTCAGCCCTTAGTTCTGGAGTTACTATTCTATTCCTTTTCTGGACAATCTCTCATATAGCG
>JADKJB010000016.1 GCA_016722525.1 Bacteroidota bacterium | reverse complement strand
CCTTTCTTTTTAAGATAGCTGTCTGCTTCGCTGGCAATTTCTGCTAAAGTCTGTTTTCTACCCAGCTTTAAAAATGCATCAATTTCGGATTTTAGAAACCTTAATTTCTTACCACCTTTGTGAACTGGAATAATACCAGCGTTAACCCATCCGTAAACTGTGGGCTTGCTGGGTTTGTCAGGGTGGTAAATACAGAGTTCGTTGAGGTCAAGCCAGCGATCGGGGATCGGTTTTCTGTTCAGCTTTTTGAGTGCTTAAAACTTTCTTTATTGAATTTTCAATAAGTGTTTCAAGTTCGGGTGCTGTAATTTGTGTTATTGTTACTGCTTGCATAATTCTTTGTGTTTATGTTGCACAAAGATTTCATTACGAAAAGGGCAAGTATGTTTTTATGTATGTACTATTAAACGTACAATTTTTGTTTTGTTGGGGATTTACTATCTAAATGCCTTTGGATTATTTCCTTAGCTTCAGATTCTAATAATGGCAAAAGGTTTCAGTTAAAACCTTTTCGGTTTCTTTACATCGCTCCCATTAAAGTTTTGTCTAATTCTATCCGAGTAAGTTAATTTAAACTGCTTGCAAATACGCTTACAATAGTTTTCAACGCTTTCGTTTTCCTCTTTTTTGTTCATGCCGCTTTCATTTATCAAGTAGCAAAACAATGCTAATACAGGGGCTTTAAGTTTATTCGTTTTCGTTTCGGGTTGTTGAGGGGGTATTGCTTTTTCCCGCTCAACTAATGTTTCAAACATTTTAATTCTACCTCTCAATTCCTGTTGGAATGTTCAAGATTCAAACGTTTGAGAAGTAAATTCATGTCAGATATTCCGAGCCTTTGGGCAAAAAGTAAGTCAAATTTGTGAATTTCATAGCGTCCCTTTTGCGGGTCAAATCTGCTGTTAAAATAAGTCATTCCACCATTTTCAATAAAACTCATGTATTTATTGTAGTCAGAGTTTGTCGTCTCTTTTAGCCAGTTTAAATTTATTTTATCTGTTGCTTCAAATTCGGCTTCTTTTTCTTAAGTTAAATAAATAATTTTGAAGATAATTTATTCTTTCAACTTTCAAAGTGAATGAGTTCAGCTTTTTTTCTATGTCTGTAAGTATGTATGGTATCGCCATTGTCTTTTATGATTTTAGGTTTGCAAATCCAATTTTTTTTTGTCGGCTGCTTCATGAATGGTTTGATCTATGGCTTAAAAATTCATCAAACTTTCTGCAATCCCTCTTTTAGTTTCCTCTTCAAACCCAGCAAAATAGTTTTGTGTTGTTTTCATATTACTATGGTTGAGGGCTTCACTTATAAATTCCATACTTGCACCATTTCTTACAGCATTGGTGGCGAAGCTGTGCCTCGCTGTATAAGTCGAAATATTTTCTGTTATTCCTGCAACCTTTGCAAGTCTTTTAATACTGTGATTTATTGAAGTGGTGAGGTTTTTTACTTTCCTGAAATTCTCAAATGCAGTGTTCGAATTTGATAGGAAAGGGAATACATAATTTTCCGGATGCTGCTCTTTTGTACTATATTTTTCAATTATACTCTTTGTGTAGTCAGTTAAGTAAATTACAGTTGGTTTCATATTGCCTTTTTGAAGTGTGGGCTGTTTTGGCCTGATGAATTGCAGGGTATCTCCTTTGATGTTTTCAAATTTCAATTCTGCAATGTCTTTCGTGTTCATCCCATTACAGGCATACGAGAAAAAGAATAAATCTTTAGCCCGTTCCTCTTCATTGCTTCTTGGTGATGCATCAAACAGGCTTTTAAGAATGTCTTTACCCAATGCTTTTTTAATGTTTCGTGATGCAGGGATCTGATATTTACGTTTACCAAAATGGATATAACTTCTTTTCAATTTCTCCGCATCAATGGCAGTATTGAATATTGTCCTCAGGGTTCTTAAATAAATGGATACTGTGGTAACACTTGACTTATGTTCTTTCATCCAGCTTTCATATTTCTCTAAGAGGGTAGGAGTAAAGTCATGAAAAGCAATCTTTGAAGGTTTCTTGCCTTTATCATGTTCAAAAAACTCCTTTATTGAATTGCTGCTGATCTCATAATTATTGGCAGTTCCAAACTGCTTATTTTCATTTAACTTTTGAATAATGGAATTGTACCAGTAAAATACGTTTTGACTCTCATTTGATTTACTAAACAACTTCTTTTCGAAGGCCTCAAATGTGAAAATTTTCAGTGCTTCCGCTTCCTCTTCAGCACGGTAAAAGTGCCTGAATCTTAGCTCTATTCTCTTTAAACTCTTCACGGGCTTGATGGTCAACCAAATGCTTTGAAAATCCTTCTTTGTAAACTCAAAGGTTGTTGATACAACTTTTGTTTGCGGGTCGGCTTATAAAATACTCTCAATTTCAACGGATAAAGACCATTTTCCTTTTCCCTTCGAGTATCATGAAACATTGAAATAAAGACGGTTTTGTTAGCTGGTTTTTTCATTTGCATACGATTTGCATACAAAGAAACGAAATAAACCAATATAAAACAGATAACAAATAAATAAATAACTCTCTATGATAACCTGATTTTCACTATCATTGTGGTACAAAAATGATAACAAAGAAGTACTATAAAATTCTGCCTTCTAAGCAGTAGGTCAAGCGTTCGAGTCGCTTCGGAATCACTTTTATTTTCAATGTGTTACAACCATTTTCAATAAATATTTTTAGCTTAGTTGAATCAATGGTTTAAACAAGTTGTGTTTTTGATTGTAAATTCATCCTGATTATTATGCTTTTTAAACAATATGACATCATTCCATCACCATCTTCCCAGCAAACACCTTTTTCCCATTCCCCAGAGTAATACTATAAACACCCTCGCCTGAGCCTCTAATTCAACTTTTATAGTTCCATCATTCATTTCAAGAATTTTCTTTTGAATAGTTTTCCCTGCGTTATCAAAAATGATTAATTCCAGGTAGGACTCGTTCACAAATTCTTCAGGAACTGTGATATTACATTTACCTGCGTTGAAGGCTGGGTAGATGAGGAGTTGGTTGGAGGAGGAGCGTTCGGGTTCTTCGAGGCCGGTGATGGCATCGGATTTAGCCATAGAACACATCTCTGCCGCCATAGCTGGTTAAGGTGTTGGAACCACTGGTAACGGTATTATTAAATGTTCCAGCTACAACCACATCTCCGTTGCTATCGGCTGCCAGACAACTTCCGCTGCATGCCCGAAATTTTTCACTCCTAGGCAGTTTCCTGCCGAATCGCATCTGGCAAGGAACATATCGGATGGTTGGTAGTGAGTTGAAAATTACCAAACGAAGTTGTTCCTGAAAATGAGCCAGTAACATACGTATTGCCATCATTATCCACGACAATTTTGTTGCCGGAACTTGTGGCACCGGTGCAAAATAAGTTGCGTGCCCAAATGGTGTTACCTGAAGTGTCAAACTTTGTAATAAATACATCTTTTCCATTGTTGAACAAAGAAGTTCCGCCAAAATTAATGGAATCCTGAAAGCCACCGATGGCATACAGATAATTACTACTGATGGCCATATTCCTTCAATGTAATCGGTTCCTGCATTACCAAATTGCTTACCCATTTAACATTTCCATTAGAATCGGCCCGGCAAGAAAGGCATCGGAGGTGCCGAGGTTTGTTAGGTTGAAGGTGTCAAGTTGGAAAGAAGTGGTATTGAAATAGCCATGGAAAAATATGTCACTTTCAATAAATTTCATATATACTTCATTAAACTGTGTTGCTGCTGAAGGTGTAAATAATATCTCAGCAGACAAACAATTTCCCGCAGCATCATATTGTATTATTCCCCCACCTGGTGGCAAATTGAAATTTCCAAATTGAGAAGAACCTTCCGTTTGTGTGATGAGATATATTTTTCCAAAGGGACTGATAAATATTCTGGATACATCTTCTCCTGATGTTATTATTCGATCAACCCACACATAGTTTCCATTCAAATCCATTTTTGTTAAAAAAATATCTCCAAGTCCGGAACTGCTATAAGAAGTAATTCCACCAAACGAAACATCGCCTGTTACAATGCCTGTAAGAAATATTGAATTCGAATTATTATCAATAACTCCTCACCGTATTCATAATCCAGAAATTGATTATAGTTACCAATTTCAATGATTGATCCCATATTTGATTGCCTGATGCATTAAATTTTGTAATAAATATTTGATTTACTCCATTTGATGGCAATGTGTCATTGGGCATGTTCATGGGCCTTACAAAATCCAATTGTAATTGAATTAATACCATCAGTTAAAAGACTTAAAGGTACATCATGAGGAGCATTAAAGAATTTCCAACGAAATGATTTGACTGATGCCACTGGGCAAATGAATTGCCAGTAAAGACCAATGAAATTATAAATATTAATATAGTTTTCATGTTAGTTCAAGATTAATTTAGTGGTTTGATGAGAATGACATTTTCATCACTCCATCACCATCTTCCCAGCAAACACCTTTTTCCCATTCCCAAGAGTAATACTATAAACACCCTTCGCCTGAGCCTCTAATTCAACTTTGATAGTTCCATCATTCATTTCCAAAATTTTCTTTTGAACTGTTCTTCCTGAATTATCGAATATAGTTAATTCCAGGTAGGACTCGTTCACAAATTCTTCAGGAACTGTGATATTACATTTACCGGCATTGGGGTTGGCGTAGATGATGAGTTGGTTGGAAATGATACGTTCAGGTTCTTCGAGGCCGATGATAGCATCGGATTTAGCCAGGAACACATCTCTGCCACCATAGCTGGTAAAGGTGTTGGAACCAATGGTAACGGTATTGTTAAATGTTCCTGCTACAACCACATCTCCGTTGCTATCGGGTTGCCAGACAATTTCCGCTAGCTTGTCCGGAAATTCTTAACACCTAAACAATTTTCCTGCTGAGTCGTATCTGGCAAGAAACATGTCGGAAGGATTGGTGGTGTTTAATTGGAAATTTCCAAAAGAAGCTGTCCCTGAAAAGGAACCAGTAACATAGGTGTTTCCATCGTTATCGACAATTATTTTATTACCAGCACAGGTGGTTCCGGAACAAGAAATACTATGTGCCCAGATGGCGTTGCCTGAGGAATCAAACTTTGCAATAAAAACATCTTTTCCATTGTTGAACAAAGAAGTTCCGCCAAAATTAATGGAATCCTGAAAGCCACCGATGGCATACAGATAATTATTACTGATGGCCATATCTTCAATGTAATCGGCTCCTGCATTACCAAATTGCTTTACCCATTTAACATTTCCATTAGAATCGGCTCGGGCAAGAAAGGCATCGGAGGTGCCGTTGTTATTAAGATATGCTGTGTCCAATTGAAAAGAAGATGTTCCAAATCTTCCATAGTAAAACAGTCATCATCTATAAAATTCAGTCTCACTTCATTGTAATTGTTAAACATAGCTTCAGTGAATTTTAGTTGTGCTGAAGTGCAATTGCCGGCACTATCGTATTGAACAAGCGCTCCCCCGGGAGGTAAATTGTAACTACCAAACTGCGAAGAATCTTTTGTTTGAGCAACAATATAAATTTTTCCATTTGAATTGATATATATGGTTTGGCTCTGTCATAGTCTGAGCTCCCGCCTTTTTTACCCATATGAAATTACCATTTAAATCCATTTTTGCAGTAAAGATATCACTCCTAACTGTGGAGCCATTAAAAACGATGCTACCAAAATTAACTTCACCTATTACTTGGCCTGAGATATAAATGCAATCTGATAAGGAATCATAAACACCAAAACCGTATTCACTGTCAGTTGTTTGACTAAATTTTCCTCCGATTGTTTTTGACCACAATTGGTTACCTGATAAATCACATTTAGTGATAAAGAGGTCATTATCTCCGTTGCTAAAAAGTGTATCATTAGGCATGAAAAGTGTGCCGCCATATACACCAATTGTAAAATTATTTGATCCCACAATCAAAGTACTTGTTGGAAATTCATTTGGATTATTAAAAGAGTTCCCTCCAAAATGTTGTGCCCATTGCCATTGCGCATAAGAATAGTTATTGAATGCAATTGAAATTATTATTAATATTATAGTTTTCATGTTAGTTTAAGATTAATTTGGTGGTTTGATGAGAATGACCTTTTCCTCACTCCACAACCATCTTCCCACCGTACACCTTTTTCCCATTCCCAAGAGTTATACTATACACCCCACTGGTCTGAGACTCCAAATTCACTTTTATAGTTCCATCATTCATTTCCAAAATTTTCTTTTGAACTGTTCTTCCTGAATTATCGAATATAGTTAATTCCAGGTAGGACTCGTTCACAAATTCTTCAGGAACTGTGATATTACATTTACCGGCATTGGGGTTGGCGTAGATGAGGAGTTGGTTGGAGATGATACGTTCAGGTTCTTCGAGTCCTGTGATGGCATCGGATTTAGCGAGGAACACATCTCTGCCGCCAGCTGGTAAAAGTGTTGGAGCCAATGGTAACGGTATTGTTAAATGTTCCTGCTACTACTACATCACCATTGCTATCGGTAGCCAGACAACTTCCGCTTGCTTGTCCGAAATTTTAACACCTAAACAATTTCCAGCTGAGTCGTATCTGGCAAGAAACATATCGTAAGTGTTTGTTGTGGTGATTTGGAAATTCCCGAATGTTGCTGTTCCGGAAAAATTTCCAGTGATGTATGTGTTTCCATCGGCATCGACAATTATTTTATTACCGGCACAATATGTGCCTAAGCAAGAAATGTTTCGTGCCCAAATTGCGTTGCCTGAGGTATCAAACTTAGCAACAAGAATGTTATTTCCGGCAGAATTTAAATAAATTGTTCCCAAGTTAATTGAATCCTGAAAGCCTCCAATGGCATAAACTTCATTATTCATTATTGCTAAATCAACAACGAAATCATTTCCTGAATTTCCAAATTGCTTCAACCATTTAACATTTCCATTAGAATCGGCTCTGGCTATAAATCCATCATAAGCGCCATTGTTTGTCACATTAAAAGTATCTATTTGAAAAATAGGAGTATTAAAAGAACCATGAAATAAAATTTCCGTATCAATAAAAGTTAGACTGACCACATTGGAATTGGTGGTTGCCGTATTGAACAATGCTTTAGCTGACAAACAATTTCCACTAGAATCATATTGCACAAGTCCTCCACCAGCAGGTAATGAAAAAGAATCAAATTGTGCTGAAGCTGATGTTTTACTTATAAGATAAATTTTTCCATTGGAATTTGTAAAACAACTAGCATAATCATCACCACTACCGCCTCCTTTTTTTACCCAGATATAGTTTCCATTCAAGTCCATTTTTGCAAGAAAAATGTCGTTTGTATTTATACTACCTCCAACATTCCAATTCCCAAAGTAAACAGATCCAATTACGTTTCCTGCCAGATAGAGGTTGTTAGAAAAATTATCAAATACGCCCATTCCACGTTCGAACCTGAGTAACTGATTGTAGTTACCACCCAATGATTGAGACCATATTAAATTCCCAGAACCGCTATATTTTAAGATAAAAATTTGATTGGCTCCATTTTGGGGTAACGTGTCTGATGACAAATACAAATTTCCACCATATTCACCAATCAAGTAATAATTCGTGCTGTCGGTTGACAAACTTCTTGGGTATTCATTTGGGACAAATCCCAAACCACCTATATGTTGTACCCAATTCCATTGTGAATAAGAATTGCCAGTAAAGACCAATGAAATTATAAATATTAATATAGTTTTCATGTTAGTTTAAGATTAATTTGGTTGTTTGATGCGAATGACTTTTTCCTCATTCAATAACCATCTTCCCAGAAAACACTCTCTTCCCATTCCCCAGAGTAATACTATAAACACCCTTCGCCTGAGCCTCTAATTCAACTTTGATAGTTCCATCATTCATTTCCAAAATTTTCTTTTGAACTGTTCTTCCTGAATTATCGAATATAGTTAATTCGAGGTATCTTTCATTTACAAATTCCTCTGGAACTGTTATGTTGCATTTGCCTGCGTTGGGGTTGGCGTAGATGAGGAGTTGGTTGGAGGAGGAGCGTTCGGGTTCTTCGAGGCCGGTGATGGCATCGGATTTAGCCAGGAACACATCTCTGCCACCATAGCTGGTTATTGTGTTGGAACCAATGGTAACGGTATTATTAAATGTTCCAGCTACTACCACATCTCCGTTGCTATCGGTTGCCAGACAATTTCCGCTGGCATGCCTGGAAATTTTTCACTCCCAGGCAGTTTCCTGCCGAATCGTATCTGGCAAGGAACATATCGGATGGGTTGGTGGTAGTGAGTTGAAAATTACCAAACGAAGCTGTTCCTGAAAAAGAACCAGTAACATACGTATTGCCATCATTATCCACCACTATTTTGTTGCCGGAACTTGTGGCACCGGTGCAAAATAAATTGCGCGCCCAAATGGTGTTTCCTGCGGTGTCAAATTTTGTAAAGAAAACATCCTGCCCTGTATTGTACAAAGAATTTCCGCCAAAATTTATAGAATCCTGAAAACCACCTATTGCATACAGGTAATTATTACTGATGGCTATATCCTCAATGTAATCTGCTCCCGCATTGCCAAAATGCTTTACCCATTTAACATTTCCATTAGAGTCTGCACGGGCAATGAAGGCATCGGAGGTGCCGTTGTTTGTTAAGTTGAAGGTGTCAAGTTGGAAAGTAGAACTTCGAAATCTTCCAAAATAAAATAAATCATGATCTAAAAAACTCAATCTTACATCATTTTGGTTAGCAAACATAGGTGCATTAAATTTATGTGTTGCTCCCATACAAATTCCTGAACTATTATATTCAACAAGCGAACCTCCGGGTGGTAAACTAAAATTGCCAAATTGAGAAGAATCTTCCGTTTGAATGATCAGATAGATTTTTCCGGATGGACTTAGAAATATTTTAGATCGATCATAACCGGAATTTATTACCCTCTCCACCCATGAATAGTTTCCATTAAAATCCATTTTTGCTAGAAAAATATCTCCAAGTCCTGAACTACTATAGGAGGTAATTCCTCCAAATGAGACATCACCTATTACAACTCCAGAAAGATAAATTGAATTTGAATTTTGATCCAAAGCTCCATAACTGTACTCATAGTCCAGAAATTGATTATAATTACCTCCTAATGATTGTGCCCACACCTGGGTGCCTGAAGAAGTAAATTTGGTGATATATATTTGATTTACACCACTGAAGGGAAGAGTATCGTTTGGCATATATAATGGGCCTCCATATTCTCCAACGGAAAAAATGTAATTACCATCACTTAGCAGGTTAGCAGAAATGTCGTCCGGGGAATTAAAAGAATTCCCTCCAAAATGTTGTGTCCATTGCCATTGTGCATAAGAATAGTTATTGAATCCAATTGAAATTATTATTAATATTATAGTTTTCATGTTAGTTTAAGATTAATTTAGTGGTTACACTTAGGTTGTTTGACACTACTTCAATAAAATAAAAACCTTTGGCAACATTGCTCATATCCAATTGAATATTATTTTCAAAAAAGGTTGTTTCAAGCAAATTTTTACCAATTGAATTTCTTAGAATTAATTTACCTTTGTGAAATTTTGAGCGATTAAATATTTTGATTGTCACTATTCCAATTGATGGATTTGGTGAAACTAAAATATCGAAATTATTCATATTGAAATTTAGTTCTATTCTCTTCGTAATCTTAGCAATTGAACTTTCATTTGAATTCTGAGCAATACGAGCATTATGATCTTGAAAATTTGCATAATCTCCACAGACTGCAAATGTTTCAGTAGGAAAAACATGTACTTCGCTAGTTTGGGTGGCATGAAATCCATCTTTTAAATTAATTTCTCTCTGGCATTTAATTGTGATTCTCCTTCCAATTTTGAGTTGCTATTGTTAAAGAATTCCAACCTTTAAAATTTCTCTGGTCTAAAATTGCAACAGCTACTTCCTCAAAAGCATCATATTCAAATTTAATATTTTTAAGCGTGACATCAGACGGGTTTACCATTTGTGTACCATCATTAATTCCTGCATGAAAACTTTCTGCCCCATTGCTGAACCTCTTATATAAGGTGATTCTATGGATCCATGAAATCTGTAGTGTTCAATGGAATAATTTTAAAATACCCATCTGGATCTGTATACGTATTTATCCATGAACAAACAATTTCAGGTTGTGGAAGACTATAATCAACGTACAAATAATTTTTTGCTGTTACCCAAGCATTATCAACTCCGTTTCCGGTCTCATCCAAGACTCTTCCAGTAACGGCTCCAATTTCATTTGGGTTGAATTGTTTGTTAACATATGGGTCCCTATAGTTATCTGGTTCTGCTGGCAAGGTAGCACTTGCAGGAGGAGGCTGATAATTATTATTTGGGTCCAAATAATTTGCAAAAGTGGTTACAGCTTGTTTGGGCGCTCCAGTTTCAAGGGTCAACAATCCATACCCATTAAGCGCATTTCCATGATCGGGCCAGGCTCCATCCTGAAAAACCCACCATACAAAACCGCTGCCTTTGCTATCTCGTGTATTTTGTAAAATTTGTTCCGCATAGGATTGTTGATCGGCATTTGATCCGGCAACTAAACAAACTAAATCATTACATTTGGGATATTGCGGGTCATCAGAAGAAGGAAATCCTGTTTCGCCATTTATCCATGGCATTGGAATATTTTTTGAAAACCAGTAGGTACTTCCTTTTATTCTATTAATTTTATTTGTTAAGTTGCAATTATCATAAGTAGTATAACTTTCAGAATATAAATGTGGCTGACTAAAATCTAATTTTAATAATGAAGGGTCAAACAAAGTAACATCTTCAGTGACCAAATTCCCTCCCGAGACGAGATGATTTGGATCTGCATTGTCATCTTTTAAGGCATCGTAATATTCAGCAACCAATTCACATGCTTGCATTTTACTATATTGAGGTGTTGAATAGGCATAATTATATACATATTGTGGTTCATTTATAATATCATAAAACGCGAGCCAAGTATTAAATTTAAAATGTTTGCCTAATAAGTCAAGATATTCTTTATAAGGAATAAATGCATCAGGATCGGTAACATCACCTAAAACACCATTCAACATGGTGTACATATTATTTTGTCCTGCCTGATCAATGAACCAGTCCATATATGTAAAATATTCTAAAACAGCTTGATTCGTTGCATAAGGTTGATCAAAATAGGTTCTGGCATCGTCACTATCTAGGTTATATTGAACTGACGGATCACCATATGTACGACCTCGTAAATAAAATTCTTTCAAAACTGGATCCCATTTCGGTGTAAATTCAGGTCTTACCATATTGAATCCTATATTTCTTATAATAGTAAGATCTGAAATTATTTCATTCTCAGCATCAATAGAATTAGTATTTTCAAATCCATCATTTTCTATACCATATTCCCAGTATTTATTCAACCAGTGATTGGTAAAACTATTGTCATACTGATATTCCATTTCATAATTCATCATCAACGGATAAAACGGATTTCCATTTCCATCATAAAACTGTCTGCCCTTCAGAGTCACATAGCCTTGAGGTGGTGTTTGTCCTTGCGTATTTAGTATAAAGATACACAAAACACTTAAAAGTATGTATGTTTTCATAGCTACTATTTTTTGATGTTAAGTTGAGCCTTTATTTCATTTAATTGCCGTTGTAAATCTACAATATACCTTGCTTGTTCCTCAACTTTTTCAAGTAGCTTTATCTGCATATCACCTACTTCAAATCCTTGTTGCTCTTCAATTTCTGCTGCTGTTGGAATGCCGGGCAAGTGTTTGTGTTTTTCAAAGTAATTGCCGTACTCTGTAATGGTCATTAAATCATAGTCACCTTCGAACACATAATCTGGAAAGGGATTTTGAGCGGTAACTTTAACATCACGGGTCATTATGCCACCTTCAACATACAATCGGTACTCTGCACTCTGTGAAGCCAAGTTGTGGGTGGGATCGCACCAATCCCAATCCGTCCTTCACCATCAATATAAAAACGGTTCTCGCCCACCGGTGAAATGGAATTATCATAAATGAAAAAGTTTCATTGTGTATTGTGTTGAACATTACTCCCTATTGACCATTGATCATTTCCCGCATGCTTAAACTTAATTTCACTATTGGCATTGTTCGCATTATTGCTTTCCACTATAACTCCTCCACTTGAAGAAGTTCCTGGATCATGCACAACATGAAATTTGTAAGCAGGGTTCGCTATTCCAATTCCTGTATTTCCTGAATGCAGGTTGTAAACAGTTTGTCCACTCAAACTCCAGGCATTGCTACCTGTTGGTAATGCTGTGAAATTTCCTGAAGCATCTAAGAATAATGCTGGTTGTGATGGGTCAAAATCAAGTTTCCAAATTTCTCCTAAGTAGTCGGTGTAAAGAATTCCATTAGCAGTAGTTTCAAATTCTGATATTGAAATTTTACCATTTGATTTTAATTTCATTCTTGTCAGGCCGGAAGTTTTAAAAACCAGATCTTTACTATTGGTTGATCCGATAAACTCATTACCACCGAGAAAATTACCATTTGTCATCCAGCTAAGAGAAGGCGCTGCAATCAACTTCCCAAGTGAATCAACCATCAACGCACGAGATCCTGCCACCCAGTTTGTTAATCCTAAACTGCCCATCTGCAGCAATACTCATGCGCTCCTGATTGTTGGTTTTAAAAAGCAGTTTCACGCTGTCTCTGGTGCCAATAAATTGTGTGGCGGGATTAGAACTGAAATTACCATTCATAATCCAGTCGTCGCGCTCCGGCTCACTTAAAAGCACACTTGCAGAGGTCATACATCCGTTGGCATCGGTTAGCAACACTGTGTTTTGGCGGGAACACAAATTAGTTGGATTAGAAACCGTTTGTTGTCCTGGACTCCAAGCATAGTCATAGGGAACAACTCCACCTGAAACATTGATTTGGATAGTTCCATTGCAAGCACCAAACTGGCTAACATTATAATTGTTTGGATATACGTACGGCTGAACCTCTCCGATCTCAAGTGGTTCAGGTTGTGTTAGCGTGATTTCGGCTTCGACAATGGATGTCAAAGTATCAGCATCATCAACGCTGACACGATAATAGCCCGCAGGTACATTACTGAGATCTTCGCTGGTGGCCGCATTACTCCATTCAATAGTGTATGGTGGTGTGCCTCCTGAAATAGTCAGATTTACACTTCCCGTTGCGCTACCAAAGCAACTGATATTATAACCATTAAAGTTGGAGGGTGTTAAAGTTAATGTTTGTGTGAATCCTTCCATTTGAAACAATATCAAAATGGCACCCAACATAATTAATTTGGAATAAGTTGTTTTCATATTACACGGATTAAAGGTTAATTTTAACTGAAATTAGCTGATTGAAAAATAGCTACATGTAATTGTAAACATGAAATGCATAACTATTACAAAAGATCACAAAACACAGGTTTCCCTCTAAGGGTAAACCCTGAGACAAAATGGCATTCAGATGAAAAATGCGGACAATTCGTCTGTTTTTAGTATTTTTTCTTGGAATAATAATATTTCCCTCAAATCCACCCCATTCAACACCCCAGCTTCAATATTAAATATTCTGCAGAACATCGCCCAAATTTGCACTCTAAAATGCTTCCTACCGTTTCCAAGGATATAAGCCTGTGAAGTGCCTTTGACTCCCATTTTGGTGGATTGCCTGAAAAGCAGAAGGTCAAGCGTTCGAGTCGCTTCGGAATCACTTTTATTTTCAAATAGTGACAACCATTTTCAATTATTTTTTTAGCTTGGTATAATCAATGGTTTAAACAAGTAGTGTTTTTGATTGTAAATTCATCCTGATTATTATGCTTTTTAAACAATATGACATCATTCAATAACCATCTTCCCAGAAAACACCCTCTTCCCATTCCCCAGAGTAATACTATAAACACCCTTCGCCTGAGCCTCTAATTCAACTTTGATAGTTCCATCATTCATTTCCAATCTGCCGCCATAGCTGGTTAAGGTGTTGGAACCAATGGTAACGGTATTGTTAAATGTTCCTGCTACAACCACATCTCCGTTGCTATCGGTTGCCAGACAATTTCCGCTGGCATGCCCGAAATTTTTCACTCCCAGGCAGTTTCCTGCCGAATCGTATCTGGCAAGGAACATATCGGATGGGTTGGTGGTAGTGAGTTGAAAATTACCAAACGAGGCTGTTCCTGAAAAGGAACCAGTAACATATGTGTTGCCATCATTATCGACCACTATTTTGTTGCCTGAACTTGTGGCACCGGTGCAAAATAAGTTGCGTGCCCAAATGGTGTTACCTGAAGTGTCAAACTTTGTATAAATACATCTTTTCCATTGTTGAACAAAGAAGTTCCGCCAAAATTAATGGAATCCTGAAAGCCACCGATGGCATACAGATAATTATTACTGATGGCCATATCTTCAATGTAATCGGCTCCTGCATTACCAAATTGCTTTACCCATTTAACATTTCCATTAGAATCGGCCCGGGCAAGAAAGGCATCGGAGGTGCCGAGGTTTGTTAGGTTGAAGGTGTCAAGTTGGAAAGAAGTGGTTTGAAATCTTCCAAAATAAAATATGTCACTTTCTAATAAATCTTACATATTTTATTATTAAACTGGGTTGCTGTGAAGGTGTATAATACTCAGCAGACAAACAATTTCCTGCAGTATCATATTGTATTATTCCCACCTCGGGTGGCAAATTAAAATTTCCAAATTGAGAAGAATCTTCCGTTTGAGTGATGAGATATATTTTCCAAAGGACTGATAAATATTTTGGATAGATCTTCCCTGATGTTATTATTCGATCAACCCAAACATAGTTTCCATTCAAATCCATTTTTGTTAAAAAAATATCTCCAAGTCCGGAACTGCTATAAGAAGTAATTCCACCAAACGAAACATCGCCTATTACAATGCCTGTAAGAAATATTGAATTCGAATTATTATCAATAACTCCTTCACCGTATTCATAATCCAGAAATTGATTATAGTTACCACCTAATGATTGAGCCCATATTTGGGTGCCAGATGTATTAAATTTTGTAATAAATATTTGATTAATTCCATTTGAGGGCAATGTGTCATCGGGCATGTGTAAGGGGCCGCCATAAAATCCAATTGTAAATGAATTATTACCATCAGTTAAAAGACTTAAAGGTACATCATGAGGAGCATTAAATGAATTTCCACCAAATTGTTTGCCCCATTGCCATTGTGATAGCGAAAATAAAGGCAATAGACATAGTGCCATAACTATTTGAATTATTTTTTTCATTTTGATTAGTTTAAAATTAGTTTGCTAATAAGTTGTTTTTGGTCCGAATTCATTTCAATTAAATAAATTCCTTTGGGTAAATTTGTTAAATTAAATACGGTTTCATTTCCAATGAAAATAATTTCTTTCAAATTTTCACCAATCATGTTTCTTACTATCAATTTTTTGTTGTCAAGATTTTCATCATTTGTTAATTTTACAGTAACACAACCAGTGGTAGGATTCGGTTGAATAAAAATTGAAATTTTGGCCTTTGAAAATTTTATCTCAATATTTTTTGTGTCTACAATATTTGAATTTGAATGATTGGTTTGAGATTCACGTTGCAAAATGAATCGTATAATCAGTGTAATCGTTACAAACTGCAAATGTTTCGGCAGGAAAGATATGCACTTCGCTTGTTTGCGTTGCATGAAAACCATCATGTAAATTAATGACTTCTCTTGCATTTAATGTTGAAATTCCTTCCAGTTTTGAATTATTCATGGTAAGAGAATTCCAGCCTTTAAAATTTATCTCTTCTGAAATGGGTACATCAGATTCAACAATCGCATCGTATTCAAATTTATTTTGCTTAAGTGTGAAAGGAGGAGGGTTTGCCATCTGAGTCCCATCATTTATACCCGAGTGAAAGCTTTCAACTCCCATTGCAGAACCTATTAAATAAGTGATTCTGTGATCATTTGTTGGTTCATTATTAAATGGTATCAATTTAAAATTGCCATTATTTTTGTATAGGTGTAAATCCAACTACAATCAGCATAACTAGTAGTTTGGTTTATTTTTAAATAATTCTTTGCCACAATCCAGGCATTCTCAATTCCGTTTCCGTTTTCATCTAAAACTGTGCCTGTAACAGCTCCTGTTTCATTTGGATTGTACAATTTGTTCACATAAGGATCCCTGGAAATTAGGTGGTTCACTGGGAACGATTGTACTCATTGGGGAGGTTGGTTTGTTGATGGATCAAGATAGCTTTGAAATGAATTCACTGCAGGTTTATCAATTCCTGATTCTAAGATTAATAAACCATATCCAAATATTTCGGTTCCATATTCTTCCCATGCTCCATCCTGGAAATTCCACCATGTAAATCCACTTCCTCCATGATCACGTGTGGAGGAAAGAATATTATCAGCATAAGTTTTTTGGTCCTGATTTGTTCCTGCAACGAGATTAACTCCTATTGGAAATACATCCGATGAAGGAAAACCGGTTTCGCCGTTTATCCATGGCATTGGTATGTTTTTGTAGACCCAATATGTGCTTCCATTCACTCTGTTAATCTTGTTAGTCAGGTTCATGCCATCGTATGAAATAAATTTTTCAGAATATAGGTGTGGTTGACTAAAATCCAGTTTCATTAAAGAAGGGTCAAACAAAATGACATCTTCTGTAACTAAATTTCCGCCAGAAACGAGGTGGTTGGGGTCTGCATTTGGATTTTTAAGGGCATTATAAAAATCTTCAACCAATTCACATGCTTGCTTTTTAGTATAAAAATTTATATCTCCATCAGCATGCGCATATTTATATTTATATAATGGTTCGTTTAAAATATCGTAAAATGCCAACCACTTGTTATCCTTGAATCTTTTTCCTAACAAATCCAGAAATTCCAAATATCTATTATATGCCAGTGGATCTGAAACGTCCCCTAATGCACCATTAAGCATAGTGTACATGTTCTCATTGCCAGCCATTGATATAAACCAATCTAAATAATATAAATACTCAATGAAATTAGGGTCTGTTGCCAATGATGGTTGATCAAACCAAATTCTCCTTTCTTGACTGGAATGGTTATTCGGATCTGCCGGGTTGTTTGGATTCCGTATGTTCGACCTTTTAAATAAAACTGATTTACATCAGTATCCCACTCCGCAGTAAAATCAGGCCGGACCATATTAAATCCCATCAATTTTATTTGATGCAAATCATTCATGATTTCAATTTGAGCTGCCAAAAATTATTAGTCTCAAACCATCATCATCTGTTCCATATTCCCATGATTTATTAAGCCAATGTGTACCATTTTGTGCATTATCATGTTGATATTCTAGAGAATAATTCATCAACAACGGATAAAACGGCAATCCATTTCCATCATAAAACTGTCTGCCCTTCAGAGTCACAAAACCTTGAGGTGGTGTTTGGCCTTGCGTATTTAGTATAAAGATACACAAAACACTTAAAAGTATGTATGTTTTCATAGCTACTATTTTTTGATGTTAAGTTGAGCCTTTATTTCATTTAATTGCCACTGCAAGTCCACAATGTATAGTGCTTGTTCCTCTACTTTTTCGAGGAGTTTTACTTGCATATCACCTACTTCAAATCCTTTTTGCTCCTCAATTTCGGCAGCTGTTGGAATGCCGGGTAAATGCTTGTGTTTTTTTAAGTAATTACCGTACTCTGTAATGGTCATTAAATCATAGTCACCTTCGAACACATAATCTGGAAAGGGATTTTGGGCAGTAACTTTAACATCACGGGTCATTATGCCTCCTTCAACATACAATCGATACTCTGCACTCTGTGAAGGCCAAGTTGTGGGTGGGATCACACCAATGCCAATCCGTCCATCACCATCAATATAAAAACGAGTCTCGCCCACCGGTGAAATGGAATTATCATAAATGAAAAAGTTTCTTGTAGAGTTGTGTTGAACATTACTCCCTATTGACCATTGATCATTTCCCGCATGCTTAAACTTAATTTCACTATTGGCATTGTTCGCATTATTGCTTTCCACTATAATTCCTCCACTTGAAGAAGTTCCCGGATCATGCACAACATGAAATTTGTAAGCAGGGTTCGCTATTCCAATTCCTGTATTTCCTGAATGCAGGTTGTAAACGGTTTGTCCACTCAAACTCCAGGCATTGCTACCTGTTGGTAATGCTGTGAAATTTCCTGAAGCATCTAAGAATAATGCTGGTTGTGATGGGTCAAAATCAAGTTTCCAAATTTCTCCTAAGTAGTCGGTGTAAAGAATTCCATTAGCAGTAGTTTCAAATTCTGATATTGATATTTTGCCATTTGATTTTATTTTCATTCTTGTCATGCCGGAAGTTTTAAAAACCAGATCTTTACTATTGGTGGATCCGATAAACTCATTACCACCGAGAAAATTACCATTTGTCATCCAACTAAGAGCAGGAGCTGCAATCAACTTCCCTAGTGAATCAACCATCAACGAACGAGATCCCGTGCCACCCAGTTTGTTAATCCTAAACTGCCCATCTGCAGCAATACTCATGCGCTCCTGATTGTTGGTTTTGAAAAGTAGTTTCACGCTGTCTCTGGTGCCAATAAATTGTGTGGCGGGATTAGAACTGAAATTACCATTCATAATCCAGTCGTCGCGCTCCGGCTCACTTAAAAGCACACTTGCAGAGGTCTTACATCCGATGGCATCGGTTAGCAACACTGTGTTTTGGCGGGGAACACAAATTAGTTGGATTAGAAACCGTTTGTTGTCCTGGACTCCAAGCATAGTCATAGGGAACAACTCCACCTGAAACATTGATTTGGATAGTACCATGGCAAGCACCAAACTGGCTAACATTATAATTGTTTGGATATACGTACGGCTGAACCTCTCCGATCTCAAGTGGTTCCGGTTGTGTTAGCGTGATTTCGGCTTCGACAATGGATGTCAAAGTATCAGCATCATCAACGCTGACACGATAATAGCCCGCAGGGACATTGGTAAGATCTTCAGTGGTGGCCGCATTACTCCACTCGAAAGTGTATGGTGGTGTGCCTCCTGAAATAGTCAGATTTACACTTCCTGTTGCGCTACCAAAGCAACTGATATTATAACCATTAAAGTTGGAGGGTGTTAAAGTTAATGTTTGGGAGAAGCCTTCCATTTGAAAAAATATCAAAAAGGCAACCAACATGATTAATTTGGAATAAGTTGTTTTCATATTACACGGATTAAAGGTTAATTTTAACTGAAATTAGCTGATTGAAAAATAGCTACATGTAATTGTAAACATGAAATGCATAACTATTACAAAAAATCACAAAACACAGGTTTCCCTCTAAGGGGAAACCCTGAGACAAAATGGTATTCAGATGAAAAATGCGGACAATTTGTTTGTTTTTAGTATTTTTTCTTGGGATTAAAAAATCTCCCGCAAATCAACCCCTATTAGCATCCCAGGTTCAATGTTAAATATCCGGCTAAACATAGTTAGATATAGCAAAATACAATGTTTCCTACCATTCTCTTGCAAAAATGCCTGTGATTTGCCTTTGATCCCCATTCTGGTGGTCTGCCTGAAAAGTTCTCTCATACTGATCACGTCTATATCTCAAAAAAACTGAGATATTTTATGTAGTAGATTCATGTTAAGGATCTTACAGAATCCAGTATTTGGGGTCTATTCCTAATTAATTATTTTGTTATTACAATCCTTTTGAAGTAAATACTTTTATCCTCAAATTCAAATTTTATGAAATATACTCCTTCGTCTGCCAATTGAATTTGAAAATCACTAAAGTATTCTCTTGATTTATTTATTATTACCCGTCCAGTTGGGTCATATACACTATAAGACAAATAATTTTTATCTTTCAGCGTATAATTTATATTTACTAAACCGATTGAAGGATTTGGAAATACTTTTATTTCAGGCTGATATTCTGCAATTATTTGAGATCCTGAAATCCTACAAGAAGGCACAACGTATGTTTTGGAAAGTGTGTCTTTATGATTTAGAGAATCAGTAAGTACAAGGGTTACTAAATATGTTCCACTTGTTGGATAAATATAATTTACTGTAGGTGAAGATAATGTATCTCCATTACCCAAATCCCAAAAATAATTTATGTTCGTGGTTGTATCACCATCTAAACCGTTAATAATTAAAGTGTCACCACACTCCATATATTCTATCGAATCATCCATTCGAAAAACTTCTGTGGTGTCATATTCCTGTCTTACTACAGAATTATCGCAAGGTTCAAAAAAAGTTTCAAAATTAGCACCTGCCTGTATATCAACACCTAAAATATCAATAAAATCAAAAGGTCCAATCCCCGCTTTAAAAGTAACATTTGCACCTGGGTGGATAACCACATCACCGATAAGATGAGGGGCTCCTGTATTACTTCCTGCAATTAACACATTTGCTGCCTTATGTGGAATTCCATCTTGAGCATTAAAGAAATGTTGATCTTGGATATAATGTATTGGTGCACAAATTTCACTTAATTCAACTGATTCAACATAAAATTGACCTTCTTCTGCACCTATTGTTAAATTTTTAAGCTGTGAAAAATTAGCACCATCATTTGGACCATCAATAAAAAGAGTGTGTTCAATCCATTCTTGCGGATTAATCATATGAGGGGGATACATAACACGAGAATAAATGACATTCCCCCATGAACTATTCCAATGTTCGCTATATTTTGACAGCCACATTCTCATTCGTGTATCTCCATATGAAATATTTGAACCATATTTGGGAGGCACTCCAATATACATGATTTTAAATACATAGTTATGGATTTGATATAGAGTAGAAATCAAACCTGCTTGGATTGCATCATTTTTATCATTATGCGAAGGATGGGTCCCATTACCATCGTGTTGAACCTCCAAATAAATAAATTTAGAAGATTCACCTGAATAAATTATACCTGGTTCTTTTTCATTGCATTGTTCATCCATATAATCTGGTGTTCCAAATTTAAAATCATGATTGTCATTTGCCTGTTTCCATAATAAAACATCTTCTGTAACACCCCTAGGCAATTATTATTTAATGATTGTCCTGGGATTAAATGTTCAAAGCTAGAATTCCTAATAAGATTCCATTGTGAATACCCTTGCTTACCAGCCACAAAAATTAATAAAACAAAAATCCATTTTTTCATATTTGATTTTTTTATAAATAAATACACAAACCTATATTAAACCCGTAATTAACAAATCGACCTTCATAACTCTTATTATTTTTTGGGTAAATGGAGGTGTTTAATACTTGATTATATCTCACTTCAACAAACAAATAAAGATTTTTATAAATTCGATTCTCCATTCCAGTGGCAGCAGCAATTCCATAAGTAAAATCATTAACATTATAAGCATTAAAATTAGTATTTGAATCAGATCTTATATCTATTAAGAAATCGCAAAATGGCCCAACCTTAAAATAAAAAGATTTTAAATACATTTCTAAATTAATTGGAATTCTAATATTATCCGATATAAAAGAATACTCAAGATAATCCCCATATAAGTCCAAGAAAATCTTAGTTTTGTGTTTAATTAACTGAGGATTAAATTCAATCCAAAAACGCTTAGAAATTTTCTTACTAATAGCGATTCCAAAATTATTTACAATTTGGAAATCTCGAGGAGCTTCATAACTTTCAGTTCCGCTTCTTTCAAATGAAACATTAGCTGATATTTTGTACTTACTTGAATTTATTATTGATGAAGTTGAGTCTTGGCTGTAAGTTTGGCTAGAATACAAAAAGATGACAAAAATTGGAATAAAGTTAAGTTTCAGACTATTCATTTGATATATTTTTTAACTCATTAATTCTTTTCTCTAACTCAAGAACATATAAAGTTAATTCTTCGATTTTCTTCATATGTAATGTCAGCATAGAACCGACATCCACACCATTGCTCTCAATCTCCTTCTGTGATGGTATTTCTGGTAAACGTTTGTTAGTTTCTACAAATTGCCTCAAATTATCAATTGACATTAATTCATAACCTTTTTCAAAGACATAATCACACCAGATTGCAGGTACTCTAACTTTATTAGTTATTATACCTCCACATACATTTAGTTTATAATCATTATGAGGGTTTCCTCCCATAGAAATATGACCGTCTGAAGCTCTGATTTTAAAGCTAGTATTGTCTTGAATAAAGTTGTTATCGTAAATTAAATCCGTATTGCAATTGGGTTCACAACTCGGGATAGTTGCAATATTAAAATCACCGCTAATACTTCCAAAAAGTATTGTACCTCCGTTATGTATGCCATCAGTTGAGCTTATCCAACTATTCATACCTGTTCGAATGGCGTTCATTCCAAAATAGCATGTTCCATAATCTAGGCCTTGACCTTCTGCAGATCCAATTACAGCAGAAATTGCTCCTTCATTGACTTGAAATTTTTCTATAGGATTAGATGTCCCTACACCCACATTTCCTAAACCAAAATTAATACCGGTAGTGGTAGTAGACCAAAAAGCATCTGATATTAATGTTCCGTTTTTATATAATTCTCCCGTATAATTTATATTACCATTTACATCCAATTTGTAATTAGGTGTACTTATACCAATTCCAACATTTCCACTTTCTGTGGCCAAATATGTATTATTTCCTGTTTCAAAATATCCTGACCCATTGCCCAAATTAACTTTCACATTTCTTGGATTTCCATTATTCAACAATAAATCGCCTGTACCAAAGCTTTCTATTCGTGCATTTACACCATCGTGTTTAAGTTGGAGGTAATCTGACATATTATTTAGGGAATTATCCCATGAAGTAA
This sequence comes from Bacteroidota bacterium, assembly GCA_016722525.1. GTDB lineage: Bacteria > Bacteroidota > Bacteroidia > AKYH767-A > OLB10 > JADKJB01. The sequence continues at coordinate 76,281 of JADKJB010000016.1, read as the reverse complement.
CTAATACGGTTCCTTTTACTTCCAGTTTTTCTCTGGGGCTATATGTTCCAATTCCAAAATCAATTCCACATGCAAATACTTTATTTTGAATTGCAGGATTCGCCTGCCAAGCGATAATTGGAGACCGAGGCAAACAAGTAGATAAAAGAAAAGAAAATGATCTTAATACTCCCAAACTATCTGCATACACTATTTTAGATCCTGCACCACTGAACGTACTCATTGAAATTTTGCCATCTGATTTTATTCTGAATCTCTCTAAATTATTTGTCCGAAATGAGACGTCTTTATTATCTATTGTACCAATAAACTGTGTCGCAGGATCAGAATTGTAATTTCCATTCATGGTCCAGTCATCTCTTTGAGGTTCATTCAATCCTATTCCGTTTGCAATAGCACAGCCGTTTGCATCTGTAACAATTACTTGATTTTCATTAGAGCATAAATTAGACGGGTTCGCAATAGTTTGCTGACCCGGTTCCCATAAATAAGTATATGGGGCAACACCCCTTTAACATCAAGAATAATACTTCCATTACATGCTCCATAAGAGCTAACATTGTAACCGTTCTGATAAACATAAGGATAGGCTTCCCCGATTTGGAGTGGCTCAGGTTCTGTTAAAGTTATTTCTGCATCCACGGCCTCTGTTAAGGTGTCAGCATCATCAACGCTGACACGATAATAGCCCGCAGGGACATTACTGAGATCCTCGCTGGTGGCCGCATTACTCCATTCAATAGTGTATGGTGGTGTGCCTCCTGAAATAGTCAGATTAACACTTCCTGTTGCGCTACCAAAGCAACTGATATTATAACCATTAAAGTTGGAGGGTGTTAAAGTTAATGTTTGGGAGAAGCCTTCCATTTGAAAAAATATCAAAAAGGCAACCAACATGATTAATTTGGAATAAGTTGTTTTCATATTACACGGATTAAAGGTTAATTTTAACTGAAATTAGCTGATTGAAAAATAGCTACATGTAATTGTAAACATGAAATTCATAACTATTACAAAAAATCACAAAACACAGGTTTCCCCCTAGGGGTAAACCCTGAGACAAAATGGCATTCAGATGAAAAATGCGGACAATTCGTCTGTTTTTAGTATTTTTTCTTGGAATAATAATGTTTCCCTCAAATCCACCCCATTCAACACCCCAGCTTCAATATTAAATATTCTGCAGAACATAGCCCAAAATTGCACTCTAAAGTGCTTCCTACCGTTTCCAAGAATATAAGCCTGTGAAGTGCCTTTGACTCCCATTTTGGTGGATTGCCTGAAAAGCAGAAGGTCAAGCGTTCGAGTCGCTTCGGAATCACTTTTGAATAACAGGGCATAGCTTTGTACAATTAATGCCTCTTTTTCATTCTTATGCTCTTTGGTGGAAGTTCCCTGTTCAAAATGAATAAAAAGTGTAAAAAAAAATTGAATCGAAACAGAAAGAGGAAGAATCAAAATTTATTTTGGTTCTTCCTCTTTTTTAATAATTAGTAAAAACTAATTCTTACTTGATTGCATTTTTAAGCAATTTGTTTGCTTTTCGAGTTCCAAATGAACTGAAATTGTAAGCAAATGCCATAGTTGCATAGCTGCCTCTATTAATAAACGTATGTGAATACTCCTGATTGCCTGCAGTATAACTTACGGTTGATTCTGCTATTGTAGTGAAGCCTTGGGTTCCCTGAAAGGTAAAACTCATAGTGTTTCCTCTTGAAAGTACTTTTTCAAACCCTATTATCCAGGTAGCGGCAGGTGAAACTCCATTTACAGTTTTGGATTGGGCCTTCATGTACGTTGTTTTGGCATTTGCTCCCTCGTTAGCAGGTATTTCAGCTTCGCTGTCGCTTTCCCATTTATCATCAATTCCCCGAATTGCAAACCCTGCTCCAAAAATGAAACGTACATTATTACAATTAACAGGAGTATTTAAAACAACTAATGCTGGAATACTTGAAATGCATGTGCTTGAAGAAAGATCTGAATAACGGCTTTCCGGTTTTAACAAGGAGTAGTTTTTAGCCATTCCATAGCTGAAGCCGAATTCTGTAAAGTGAAATCCGGATTGAAATGAAAATTTGTCACTGATTTTATATCTGAAATTGACACCTAGCAGAGCCGATTTGTAAGGGTTGTTGCTAAATAAGGCATTTGCTTCTTCATTTCCTGAATCGAATCTGGATAAGTTGGTAACACAACCCGTTTGAATCCCCACATTCCATCGGGATTGAGATTGTACTGTAAAGCCAATTGAGGATAGCAAGGCTAGAAGGATGTATTTTTTCATGAGTAAGGTTTTTAATATCAGATTTAATTTAGTAACCCGAAGTTACAAATAATAAAGTTTAAATAAGAATAAATTTTTTGCTTTTTTGGGCAATCAATTTATCTTTTAAAAACATAGATTTCTAAATATTTAAATTGAAATCGTTGTTTTCTGAATTCTTAAACAGTCTCTTAACAGGTTTTGTTTACATTTTTTTATAAAAAAACCGGGCTTACAGGCCCGGGTGAAAGAAAGAATCACTTAAGATACCCCACACCCTATAGCAGAGCGATCTTCCTGTATTGAGTTATTTTGTCATTTTTGATTTGAAGCAGGTAATTTCCTTTTCTGAGCTGATCAGGCACCTGATAGCTAATTTCATGCTGTCCGGGTGACATAGTTTCAGACATGATAGTGGAACATAATTTCCCCTCCATGGAAATTAAATTCATTTGCACATTCCCTGCTTCAGGGAGTGAGAAATTAACTGTGAATTTGTCTGCTACAGGATTTGGAAATATCTTTATGGTAGCACCGACTCCTTCCAGGTTTTCAAGTCCGGTTGTAATTGGAGTGACTACCTGAGCTATTTTGTAAATATAGTCACCTGATTCATTACCATCGCCATTCGCAGCATTTCCCGAAGCATAGAATGTGACATTTCCGATTGAAGCTGTTGGTGCAGTCCAGTTAAATGTGAATGTATGGGAGTTTGCCGATGCACCACCATTTTGTTGGTGAACAACATTGGCTCTTGAATTCCCATTAATTGTTTTAGATTTGATTTGCGTTTGAGACGTATTGGTTATAGTTAAAGTTCCTCCATTTGCACCTGAACTCCTTAATGCTTCGAAGCCGATCCCAAACAGGGGTTTGCCAGATCTTTCAATAGTAACGCTAATAGGATAAACCTGGCCCGGAATTATATTGCCAGCCTGGCATTGTTGGAGCTGTGATAGTTATAGAACCACCTGCCGCATTAATAGTGTTACCTGTATGGCAACCTGATGCATTACACGACGATTCACCTGGTGAAGCCGTGTAGCCCGCTTTTCCATTATCACTTTGGACCCATGAGAGGGCACCCGCAGCAACAATAAGCGTTAAGATTAGAAATTTGTTTTTCATTTTAGAATTTATTTAAAGTTGGTTTGGACTTCAAATATGTAGTCCAATTATTTAATATAAAATAAATTATAGCTGAATAAGAAAAATTGATCTTCCAAATAGTCAATAGAATAGCTGAACTAACAAAACGAAAACAGAAGAGGTGCATTCAAGCAGTTTTTGAAGAATAGGCTTGATTTCGACTTTTTTTGTGCTTGTATAGAATTCTATTTTAGATGAAGCAAAAATTGTTTGTAAGTCGTTTTTTTAATGTCTTGTGTTTGACGTTTCAATACTGTAATATTGCACCCTTCAAAAAAGAAATTTATTAAATATGGTATTTGTAAAAAAGTCGACATTGCCTGGAGCAGGTAAAGGTTTGTTCACTGAAAAGGACATTAAAAAAGGTAAAAATGTTTGTGAATACGAAGGCGAACTGATTACCTGGGCTGACGCTATTGAAAGAAATGATGTTGGAAAAGGGGGATATGTGTATTATATTAACAAAAATGCCTGTATTGATGCATTTGATTTTAAAGAAACCTTTGGGCGATATGCCAATGATGCCGCAGGTGTGGGTAGAGTTAATGGGCATCGTAACAATGCGGTTTATCATGAAAAAGGAAAAAAAGTCTTTATCCGCGCCACTCGTAATATTCAGGCAGGGTCCGAAGTTTTTGTAAGTTATGGCCGTGCCTATTGGAATATTATGAAAGAAGAAATGGCAGAAAAAGAAGCTAAGAAGAAGAAGAAAAAAAGCAGGAAATAAGGGGGAAGTTTTTTATCCTAATTTAAGTTTTAAACCTAAATTGTACGCTTTTAATCTAATATCCATCAACTTGCTTGTATGCAAGTTGATGGATATTAGGAGTTGAAATAAATCAATTAAAACCGATTTTCTTTTCTTTTTTGGCTTTTTGGTTTTTCAAAGCCGCCATTTTTATTGCAGTAATAGCTGCTTCAATTCCTTTATTACCATGTTTGCCACCGGCTCTTTACTGAGCTTGTTCGAGGTTATCGGTAGTAAGCACTCCAAAAACAAAAGGGATGGATGCCATTATGGTGAGGTTAGTTAACCCCTGAGCCACTGCTTGACAAATGAATTCAAAGTGCCTTGTTTCTCCTTGTATTACACAGCCTAAACATATAACAGCATCTAACTTGGATTGAGAAGCTAAAAATTTTGCTCCTGCTGTAAGTTCAAAAGTACCTGGGACATCAATGGTATGAATATTTGATTCCTCTACACTGCAGGAGATTAAAGTGTCGTAAGCTCCTTTATATAATGCGCCTGTAATTGCTGCATTCCATTCAGCAACAACAATCCCGATACGCATTTTACTGGCATCAGGAAGATTGCTTTTGTCAAAAACAGATAAGTTTTGTTGTACAGAAGCCATGAAAATTAACTCTGGACAGTCATTGCATTGGCCCTGACTATATATTTTTCAATATCTCTGGCTTCTGTGCTTTGAGGATAATCTTTTTTTATTCTTTCATAAAGAACAGAGGCACCTTTGTAATCGTTGAGCTTTTCTTTTACAAAAGCAGCTTTCATAAGGAAAATAGCAGCAGTAAATTGGTTTTTATCCCAATCAACAGCCTTCATATAAAATTTCTCAGCTTCGTCTTTTTTACCCAATTCCAAATTCGCATCACCAATTGCTCCAAGTGCAAGTGCACCAGTTACGTCATCTTCAGCATCATATTTTGAAAGAAATTCAATGGCACTGTCCCATTGTCCTTTTTTCATATAACTCATGCCTAGGTAGTAATGGGCTAAGTTTGCTGAATTTGAAGAGCCGTAATTATCAATTATCTCCAAAAATCCCATAAACTGACCATCACCATTGATAGCTTTTTCGACAGAATCTTGCTGGAAATAGCGCTCAGCCATAAACATTTCTTTTTGAGCATTTACTTCCTGAGGCTGAACAATAAGATTGTTATAACCAAAATAACCTAAAATGACTACCACAATGGCACCACCTATAATGGAAATACTTTTCTTGTTTTCAGAAACATAACTTTCTGCTTTATTGATAGTTTCACCTATTTCCAGAATTTCACCAGATTGGTTTTTTTCTTTATCCGCCATGGAAAGTTTAGTTTTAATTTTAGAGGTGCAAAAATAGTCTTTTTCACCATACAAAGAAACCCTTTAGTATCTTTTTTGTTCGATTTTTCTATTTCTTACAATTTTAACCAAATTATCTAACATGCTGAAAATTAATTATTGCAGCGGTTAATATCTTTAAAAGGGTTAATTTCAAAGGAAAGCAGGCAAAATTGTATCTTTGCATCTTTATTTTAAATCCCCTCCCTTGACACTAATTAAATCTATTTCAGGCATCCGAGGAACCATAGGCGGTCCTGTTGGTGAAGGTCTTACACCTTTTGATATCGTTAAATTTACCGCTGCCTATGGTGCCTGGATCAATAACAATACCCCCTCTAATGAACCCAAAAAGGTAGTTCTTGGCCGCGATGCCCGTATTTCAGGTCCAATGGCCCACCTGGTGACGGGTACTCTTATGGGAATGGGGATAGATATTATTGATGTTGGCCTTTCTACGACCAACAGTTGAAATGGCAGTTGTTTTCCATAAGGCACATGGTGGCATAATTTCTCACTGCCAGCCATAATCCAAAACAATGGAATGCTCTTAAATTACTGAATCAGAAAGGTGAGTTTTTAAGCGCTGCTGATGGTGAGCAAATACTTCGGATCGCTGATGCTGGAAAAGTTGAGTTCAAAGAAGTAAGTAAGCTAGGTGTTGTTATACCTGATACTGATGCGCTGCAAAAACATATTGATGCCATATTAGCCATGCCACGCGTTGACGTTGATGCTATTGGTAAATGCAATTTCAGGATCGCAGTGGATGGCGTGAACAGCAACGGAGGAATCGCTGTTCCGCAATTATTAAGAGCCTTAGGAGTTCACCAATATTATAGAAATTTATGACGAACCTACAGGTCTGTTTCCACATAATCCTGAGCCTTTACCGGAACACCTTACTGAAATTTCAAAGCAGGTAGTTAAGAAAAAGGCTGTTTTGGGAATTGTTGTGGATCCTGATGTTGATCGTCTTGCCTTGGTTTGTGAAGATGGAGAAATGTTTGGAGAAGAATATACTTTGGTAGCTGTTGCAGATTATATCTTACAAAATAAAAAAGGCAATACCGTTTCAAATTTATCTTCAACACGTGCTTTGCGCGATGTTACTGAAGCTGCAGGAGGAAAATATTTTGCATCTGCAGTTGGCGAAGTGAATGTGGTTGATATGATGAAAATCCGCAATGCAGTGATCGGTGGCGAAGGAAATGGTGGCGTGATAGTTCCTGATTTGCACTATGGAAGAGATGCACTAGCCGGTATCGCTCTTTTTCTTACTCATTTGGCTAAATTTGGAAAATCAGCATCCATGCTAAGAGCTAAATACCCGGATTACCATATCTCAAAAAACAAAATTGAACTGACCCCTGAAATAGATGTAGATAAAATTTTGCTGGCTATAAAGGAAAAATATAAAAAGCAACCGGTGAACGACATTGATGGAGTTAAAATTGAATTTGATAACGAATGGGTACACCTCAGGAAATCGAATACTGAACCAATTATTCGAATTTACTCTGAAAGTCAATCGGCAACAACAGCACAAAATCTTGCTGAAAAAATAATTAGTGATATAAAGGATATTATCAGTCAGTCAATGGTTAAGGCCTAATTCTATGAAAATATATCTCGACAACGCAGCAACCACAAGAATCCATCCTGAAGTCCTGCAGGCAATGATCCCTGTGCTTGAAAATCAGTATGGAAACCCTTCTTCAATTCATTCATTCGGTAGAGAAACAAGATCTTTGATTGAAGCGGCCAGGAAAACAGTTGCTAAATTGCTAAACGTTTCTCCAGCTGAGATTTTTTTTACTTCCGGTGGTACCGGAAGCCAATAATACAGCCATTCGTTGTTGGCATCAGTGATCTCAAAATCACTCATGCCGTAGTTCTGAAATCGAACACCATGCTGTTACCCATACGCTTGAAGAACTCAAAATAAAGGTACCATTGGATTAAGTATGGTCCATATCGATAAGCAAGGGCATATCGATTTAGTTCATCTTGAAAAGTTGTTACAGGAGCATCCGGGCTCATTCGTTTCATTGATGCATGCCAATAATGAAACAGGCACATTAACTCCCATAGAAAAGGTAGGGGAGCTTTGCAGAAAGTATAATGCAGTCTTCCATTCCGACACCGTACAAACAATGGCTCACATGCACTATGATCTTTCCACCTTACCGGTTGATTTTATTACTTGTGCCGCACATAAATTTCATGGTCCTAAAGGTGTCGGGTTCCTGTACATCAATAAGCGAATAAAAATTCATCCTTTTATTACAGGAGGGGCCCAAGAGAGAAATATGAGAGGCGGAACTGAAAATGTGTATGGAATCATAGGATTAGCAAAAGCACTTGAAATTGCTTATCGCGATTTGGATCATGATACAGCGCAGATAACAGAATTGAAAAAATATATGGCCACTCGTTTAAAGGAAGAGATTCCAGGAGTAGAGTTTAATGGCGATGTATCAGATGGCAATCTTTTTACTGTATTGAATGTTTCTTTGCCTCCTTCTGATATGGCTGAAATGATGTTGTTTAATCTTGATATTGCCGGAATTGCGGCCTCCGGTGGAAGCGCTTGTTCCAGTGGTAGCAGTGTTGGTTCGCATGTGCTGAGTGCTATGAAAACTGACCCAGAAAGGCCAGCTGTGCGATTTTCTTTTTCGAGATTCAACACTAAAGAAGAGATAGATTATTGCATTCTTAAACTGAAAGAATTTTGTCTTCAAAAAGCATGATTTTTATAGATTATTGAAATAAATTCTGCCTGCATTTCCATGTGGTGGTAGTTGTTTTATTAAAAGTATTTCCCAATTTCGTTGAATTAACTACTAATACCATAATTTCATGAGTACATTTATTCCTAAGGCACTTGTTGTTGCTACATCAGCTGTGCTGCTAACTGGTTTTTTATCCTTTAAAAATCAACCAACAACTGAAAAGGCGATAAAAAATACCGGTATTTTGCTTTCTGATTTGGATACTACTATCAATCCGGCAGTTGATTTTTTTGCTTTTGTGAATGGAAATTGGATTAAAAACAACCCTGTTCCTCCCTCTGAGAGTCGTTGGGCAAGCTTTAATGAAGTGCGCGAATCTAATTTTGCAATTCTTAAAGAGGTTTTAATTTCAGCTGCAGCTGATACAAGAGCTGCTCAAGGCAGTAATCGTCGTAAAATTGGTGATTTTTATGCCTCTGGTATGGATTCACTAAAACTGGAACAACAGGGATATAATCCCATAATGCAAGATTTGAAAGCAATTAGCAATTTGAAAGAATCCAGCCAGGTCCTTGATTTTGTAGCTCACTTGCAGTCACGTTTCAATTTTGCCATGTTCAATGTATTTGCTGAACAAGATTTGAAAAATAGTTCGAGGGTAATCGCTTATGTAAATCAAGGAGGAACTAGTTTGCCCGATCGTGATTATTATATTAAAGACGACAGCCGTTCCAGTGAAATAAGAGCTGAGTTCGTAAAGCATATTGCCAAAATGTTGGTTCTGATAGGAGAGGATCCAACTTTGGCAGCTCAACAAGCTGATAAAATATTGGAAATGGAAACCCGTTTCGCAAAAGTATCCATGAGCAGGGTAGAAATGAGAAATCCAGAGAAAACATACAATCTCAAATCTATTGAAGAAATGGATAAATTGGCTCCTGCCATTAAATGGAAGAATCACTTAGCAAAACTGGGAATTGTTAATCAGATGGAATTAGTGACAAATAATCCGGCATTTTTTACGGAACTAAATGTGATGATTGGCCAGTATTCAATTGATAACTGGAAAAGTTATTTAAAATGGCGAGTTGTTCGGGAAGCAGCACCTATGCTAAGTAGCTCTTTCAGTAGGGAAGATTTTCGTTTCCGCCAAGGTGTACTCACCGGTACCAAACAAATGAAAGAAAGATGGAAACTGGTACAGGAAACTATCGATAATAAAATGGGTGAAGCTTTAGGAGAAGTCTATTGTGAAAAAGCATTTACTCCTGCAACCAAGAAGCGAATGATGGAATTAGTTGACAATCTTGGATTAGCATTTAAGGACCGTATCCAGAAGTTGGCGTGGATGAGCGATGCAACTAAAGAGCAAGCTCAATTGAAGCTAAGTACAATCATGAAAAAAATTGGTTATCCCGATAAATGGCGCGACTATACAGCACTTCAAATTAGTCGTGATTCCTATTATACTAATGCTGTTCGTGCATCGGAATTTGAATTTAATAGAATGATAACTAAAATAGGTAAACCGGTGGATCGAACTGAATGGGGTATTTCTCCACCAACTGTGAATGCCTATTATAATCCATCAATGAATGAAATAGTTTTCCCTGCAGGCATTCTTCAACCTCCTTTTTTTAACCCTAATGCGGACGATGCCGTTAACTACGGTGGCATTGGTGCTGTAATTGGTCATGAAATGACTCATGGTTTTGATGATGAAGGACGGCAGTTTGACTCTGAAGGCAATCTTAAAAAGCTGGTGGACTGCAGCTGATTCATCCAGGTATGTCTAAGGCAAATTTATTAGTCGATCAATATAACAGTTTTGTAGTAAACGATTCGCTTCGTGTAAATGGCCAATTACCCTTGGCGAAAACATAGCAGATCTTGGTGGTCTTACAATAGCCTATTATGCATTTCAAAAATCTATGGAAGGTAAACCGGTGCCTGCTAAAATTGATGGCTTCACTGCGGAGCAAGGTTTTTCATGGGATTCGGAACAGTGTGGAGAAGTACTATAAGACCTGAAGCTGCTGCGCAAAGAATTATCACCGACCCTCATTCTCCAACAAATTACCGTTGCAATGGTGTGGTGAGTAATATGCGGAATTCTATAAGGCGTTTAATGTTAAACCTGGTGATCCTATGTATCGTGAGGAAAACAAAGAGCTGCTATCTGGTAACCTTTAAATAAAGTTCCATAATCAAGCGTCCTGATGTAATGGCGCTGTTTTATTTTCATTCAAAAGTAATTTCTTTGTGTTAAGATTCATGCACTGAAAAAAAACCCGATGATTATCTTAATTTATTTACTCTATTACCTGGTTATCATTCCGATTTCATTTTTGCCTTTTCCTATGTTGTATGCTTTTTCAGATTTTTTATATTTTTTTATTTATGTAATTTTTGGTTATCGAAAAAAAGTTGTTTTTACCAATTTGAGGAACTCCTTTCCGGAAAAATCTGAAGAGGAAATTAATAGAATTGCACGCCTTTTTTATCATCATTTCTGCGATTTAGTTGTGGAAAGTCTAAAGTCTTTTACTGTATCGGAAGAAGAAATTCTGAAACGAATGGTGTTGAAAAATCCAGAGTTGTTAAACAGTTATTATGATCAGGGTAAGAGTATTATCCTTTCCGGGGGACATTATAACAACTGGGAATGGATTGCCATTGCCCTTGATCAGCAAATTAAACATCAGTCTATTGCTATATATAAAACACTGGCCAATAAGTTTTTTGATGAAAAAATGCGTTCTACCAGAAGTCGTTATGGCTTGATGATGATTAGTACCAAGAGTGAAGGAAATTTTGAAGAATATAAACATCAACTAACCGCAACCATATTCGCTAACGATCAGTCACCCAGAAAATCGGAAAATAATTACTGGACAACTTTCCTTAACCAGGACACTGCTGTTCTTTTTGGTACAGAAAAATATGCTAAGGATTACAATTACCCTGTTTTGTTTGGATCTATTGATAAAGTGAAAAGAGGTTACTATACTTTGAATTTTACTGTTGTAGAAAATGACCCGGTATATTCTCCCTACGGTGCTATTACTGAAAAAACAACACGTATTTTGGAGCAACAAATTTTAAAAGCTCCTCAGTATTGGTTGTGGACCCACAGAAGGTGGAAGCATAGGAAAGAAAAATAATTTACTTTTTTATTTACCAATTAAAGTAAAATTCAGGCAGTTTTCAAATTGAGGAGTTATAATGATATTTCCATTTGTATCAAAATAACCCCATTTGCCTTTTGTTTTAACTGCTGCAACTGAATCATGAAAGTCCCGGACTTCATGAAAAGTATTTTTAATTGCCATCTTTCCTTTTTCATCAAAGAATCCCCACCTTTAACCTCTCCGAAAACTTGCAAGTCCTTCATGATATTCACACAAAACGGATTCGCCTTTATCTTCAGCAATAACATTCTCCATCCTGCAAAACCTGTCATAATAAGGTTCAATAATCCAGGTTTGATCTAGTTTAATATAGCCCCATCCTTTAGTAGTTTTGGCAGCAGCCGCCACGGTTTGTGCTGAAATATTTTGGTGAAGGGAAAATAATAGGAGAATAGAAACAATGATGGTTTTATTGTATGCAATCATTTTGTTTTAGACTTAAAATTTCATCGAAAAATACAAAATCAATGTCAATAATCCTCTAATCTCTGAAATTGATGAAGGGTAAAAAAAAACATTTATGATCTCTGATCATTTTGTTTATGTACTGGTTCACTAGTCACTGAAAACTGAGAACTTGATACTTGTCACCCGTCTCCTTCGGATCCGGGCAGGCTTGTCACTGGTCACTAGTCAACTTGTCATAGATTACTAGTTACTTTTTACTTTGCACTTGTCACTTTGCACTTGTTACTATTTAACTGTGTCCGATAAAAAGTGAAACTCAATTTCCGGATTATTTTTGATCATCTGATCCAGCATCCATTGCGAATCGGCAAAGTAAACCACATTCTGATCTTTGTCGAACGCAATTTGACCTGATTTAAATCTGGTAAACTCTTCCAGTTTAACTTTATCATCGGAGGTAAGCCAACAAGCTTTATAAACGGAAAGAGGCACAAACTTACAGGAGGCACCATACTCATTTAAAAGCCTGTGTTGAATAACCTCAAACTGGAGTTCACCAACTGTTCCAATCACTTTTTTTGATCCACCATGTTGAAGAAATAACTGTGCAACTCCCTCATCGGTCAATTGCATAATTCCTTTGTCGAGCTGTTTGCTTTTCATTGGATCGGTGTTGATCAGTTCCTTAAAAATTTCGGGAGAAAATCTGGGAATTCCTTTGAAAGCTAATTCTTCCCCTTCAGTTAAAGTATCGCCAATTTTAAAATTACCGGTATCGTATAATCCAATAACATCGCCCGGGTAAGCTTAATCAATAATGCTTTTTGCCTGAGCCATAAATTGAGCAGGACTGTTGAATCGTAGATCTTTGTTGAGTCTTACATGGTGAAAAAATTTCCCTCTTTCAAATTTCCCTGAGCATATTCTTAAAAAGGCAATTCTGTCGCGGTGTTTGGGATCGAGATTAGCATGTATTTTAAATACAAATCCTGAAAATGGCTTTTCATTGGGATGAACAATTCTGGAAACAGCAGGGCGGTCGCCGGGAGGAGGGGCAATTTCGGTAAATGTGTCAAGTAATTCCTTTACACCAAAGTTGTTAATAGCACTTCCAAAAAACACAGGTGCTACTTCTCCGGCCAAATATTTTTCACGATTAAATGGATCATATACGCCATCAATCAGATGGATATCTTCGTGTAGTTGTTTCGCATATTTGCCTACTTTTTCTTCAAGAATAGGATCTTCTGAATTTTTCATCGAAGTACATCCTCATCAGTTGCCTTTTTGTTAGGTGAAAAAAGCATCAGACTCTTGTTATAAATATTATAAACGCCTTTGAATGTGGAACCCATACTGATAGGCCAGCTTAAAGGTCTCACTTTAATGTTCAACTTCTCTTCGATTTCATCCAATAAATCGAAAGGATTTTTGCCTTCTCTATCTAGTTTGTTTACAAAAACAATAACCGGTGTATTTCTCATTCTACAAACACCCATCAATTTTTCTGTTTGCTCTTCAACGCCTTTTACACAATCCACTACCAGAATAACACTATCTACTGCTGTCAGAGTTCTGTAAGTATCTTCAGCAAAATCTTTGTGTCCAGGAGTATCAAGTAAATTGATGTTCAAACCTTTGTATTCAAAATTCATGACTGAGGTAGCCACCGAGATACCCCTTTGTTTCTCTATTTCCATAAAGTCAGAAGTGGCAGTTTTCTTAATCTTGTTAGATTTTACGGCACCTGCAACTTGAATTGCACCTCCAAAAAGCAAGAATTTTTCAGTTAATGTTGTTTTTCCGGCATCCGGGTGACTGATAATAGCAAAGGTGCGTCGTTTTTTTATTTCTTTCGTAAATGGCATTTAAAAGGGAATTGTGTTTAATAGGGTTAAAACAGGAGTGCAAATGTACCTAAAAATGGGTGTTTTAGCGGGTATTTGGAGAGCTGTTTATGACCACTATTTATAAATAAATAGAGCACCTGTCACATATTTAGGGTATCGGTTAAATTAGTATATGAATGGATTTATCATGCATTAAATTGGTATTTTTATCTTTTTAAAACATATACCATGAAAACCATTCTTGTTGCATTAAGTTCCTTCTTTATTCTTTTGTTAACCCTTAGTTGGAAAAATTCTCCTACTGTTTTGAATAGTACTACCAATCCGGAAGTGACAGAATTTCTTAAAAATTATAACATCGAATACCAGAAATTGCTCATACTTTCAAATGATGCTGAATGGGAACTGAACACACACATTGTTGATGGGGATACTAAAAATGCAGACATGGCCAAAATAGCCAATGCGGATTTCGCTCGCTTTACCGGCAGTAATGAAAACATTCAACGAGCTCGTGGATTTTTAGCTATCAAAGATCAATTGGCTCCCATTGAAGTTAAACAGCTTGAATTCATTCTTTATGCTGCGGGAGCAAACCCTGAATCAGCAGGGGATATTATTTCGAAGAAAATAGCATTAGAGGCCGAGCAAACAGAAAAACTTTTTGGTTTCAAATATAACATTGAAGGAGTTCCCATTTCTGCTAATCAAATTGATGAAAATTTGAAACTGTATACCAAAACTGAACAGAGGTTAAAGGTTTGGAGTGCTTCTAAAGAAGTAGGTGTTGATTTAAAAGAGGGTGTTGTTCAACTTCGCGATCTCCGTAATGCCTCTGTGGAGAAATTGGGATTTGAAAATTATTTTGCTTACCAGGTTTCTGATTATGGAATGAAAAGTGATGAAATGATACAATTGTGCAAACAATGATTTCTGATATTTGGCCATTGTATCGCGAATTGCATACTTGGGCCAGATATACTTTGGCGAAAAATATAATGAAGAAGTTCCGAATTTTTGCCTGCTCATTGGCTACCTAACAGATGGGGGCAAGATTGGACCGCTTTAGTGGATGTTGAAGGGCTTAATATTGATGGCTATCTGAAAGAAAAAGGTCCAGAGTTTATTGTTAAACAAGGTGAAGAGTTTTATATCTCTTTAGGTTTCCCTCAACTCCCAGAAACATTTTATGTTAAATCAAGTCTTTACCCTGTTGATGCTGATGCCGGCTATAAAAAAAATAACCACGCATCGGCCTGGCACATGGATTACGATAAGGATGTACGTTCGTTAATGAGTGTAGAACCCAATACAGAGTGGTGGGGGACTGTTTTACACGAGTTAGGACATATTTATTATTATTCCACCTATTCCACTCCTCAAATCCCTCTTATACTTAGAAATGGTGCTAACAGAGGATATCATGAAGCAATGGGAAGTTTGATAGGGTTGGCTTCGTTACAAAAATCTTTTTTACAAGGAAGAGGAATGGTAGATAAAAATGCAAAAGTGGATGAAGCTCAATTACTGATGCGCGAAGCATTGGATTATATTGTGCACATTCCATGGGGTGCCGGAGTTATGACTCATTTTGAGAATGAGTTATATGCAAAAAACCTATCTCCTGATTTAATGAATCAGGAATGGTGGAGCCTGGTAAAAAAATATCAAGGCATTGTTCCGCCTTCCAACCGTGATGATAAGTATTGCGATGCTGCTACAAAAACCCACATCGTAAACGATCCTGCTCAGTATTATGATTATTCTATTTCAAATGTATTGCTGTTTATGTTTCATAAACATATTTCCGATAAAATTTTGAAGCAGGATTCTCATAACACCAATTATTGGGGCAGTAAAGCTACAGGTGATTTTCTTAAATCATTGATGGAAACAGGTGCGACTGAGGATTGGAGAACCCATCTAAAGAAACATCTTGGAAGTGAAATGAGTGCAAAAGCTATGCTTGATTATTTTAGTCCGCTCATGAAATACCTTAAAGAGCAAAATAAAGGCCGCAACTATACTTTACCTGAGAAAATCTAAAAACCGGATTCTAAAGAAATTTCAATAAGTGAAGGGAATTATTGTGACCATTCACTTCGTTTTCAAATGAACTATAAATAGGACTTAAGATAAGAAAATTATTTAAGTCTTTCCGTTAGATACTTTTTTCTGAAGATAGATATCGTTCTTTTATGATGTTTATGTGGTGTTTTTCATGTCCGGCAATAATCACTCCCGATAACTTAACAGAAAACAACTTCCCATTTGCTGTGCCTGTTTGGTACAGCATTTCCTGATCAAAATTGCTGAATAATTCCAGGGTTGAATTTCTCAATGCTACATATTCTCTTTGTATCGAATCAGCTGTTCTGTTTTTACATCCACTGTTTACAGCATAGCTATTTTCATCGAAGCCCGGTAATTCTGATTTGTCACCACGGGCAAAACATAAGGCACGATAACAAAAAATGCGTTCGCAATCGATCAGATGCATGAGTACTTCTTTGATTGTCCATTTACCTGGAGCATAAGCAAAATCCCAAAGTTCGGCATTTATTTTATTCATGAATTCAGGTGTAGCATCCCTTTGCTTTTTTAGCACTTCTATAAAATCGGCACCATCCAAAGCTGCCACATAACCTTTGTACCAGTCAGGTACCACTACCCCAAATTCGTTTTGCATACTAGTAGTTTTATTTAATTGAAATGTTTGACAATAATACAAATAATTTGCAATGGGCTGCTTTTTGGTGGCTACATTGATCAGTGGCCACAACAAGTAATTCAAGCAGAAATTACACCATCTTATTTATTAAACACCCATCGAGGAAAGAATCTTCCTGTCCTTTTTTTGTAATCGGCATAATCTTCGAACTTTTCTAAAAGCATCATTTCTTCATATTTCGATTTGTATAAAAAAAGGAAATAAAGCAAAGCAGTAATTATTAATCTTCCATAACTGGCCGAATAGAGTGCTATTCCTAATGCTGTAAGGAGAATTCCCGTATAAATAGGATGACGTATATATTTATAAATTCCATTAATTTCCAGTGTGCCTTTTTGTTTGGGAGTAGGGAAAGGGGTGAGATTAGAACTCAATTTTAAAAAAGCAAATCCCAGCACCAGTATACCTGAAACTGTTAAACTGAAATCTAGGAAAGGCAGAAGAAAAGGAGCCCCGAATCCCGGAGGCATCAATCCAAAAGCAATCAATAACAAAAACTGAATGGTGACCAGCAAAAAGTCTTTTGCTTTGATCATAAAATCAAATTATTGTTTTTCTGATGCTTTTTTCCAGGCGCTATAGCCACCATCCAAATTATACACCTCCTTAAACCCTTTTTTAGTCATCATCTCCATAGCCTCACCACTGCGTCCACCTGATGCACAATACACATATACGGGTTTGTTTTTGTCAAGTTTATCAATTTTTGATTCAAAATTTTCATCAAACAAATCGATATTGGTTGAACCTTCAATAGCTCCTTTTGAAACTTCACCGGCTGTTCGTACATCAATTAATTGCCCCGGCTTTGATTTTAATAGTCTATTGAATTCCAATACAGAGATATCTTTAGCTATTTGTCCTTCTTGTTTAGAAGCAGGTTGACCACAAGCAGTAAGCGTATATACAAATAGCAGCAGCGTAACAAAGGATAATTTCATGATTTTGAGGTTTAATTTTTTACAATGTAAATATAGTTTAAAATAGTTGATGTTGTTTCTCTTGCTTTCAAAAAAATGCTTCCTGAAATACATAAAATACAATTTCACTAAATTGATAATCAATTATTTAGCAATTCTATTTTGTTCCTTCCCAATTTTATTCCACCATTATGTTCCAATTGTTTTAATAGTCTGGAAATAACTTCCCTTGAAGAATTCAGTTCTTCAGCGATTTGCTGATGACTTACAATTAATGTAGTATTTCCATTTAAGGCTGCTTTGTCTTTCAGGTATTTTTCCAGGCGTTCATCAACTTTATGAAAAGCAATACTATCGATGGTCTTCAGAAGTTCATCAAAACGGGCGCTGTAGGTTTGCATAACAAAGTTTTTCCAGGAAGGATATTTAATCATCCATTCTTCCATTTTAGCAACAGGAATTGTAATCATACTTGTAGCTTCTTCTGTAACCGCTTTAATCCTGCTTTTTTGATGCGCCATACAGCAAGTTAACGACATAGCACAAGTTTCATTACTTCCTACATAGTAAAGAAGTATTTCACCACCGTCGTCATCCTGACGAATAATTTTAATATTACCTGACAATAAAATAGGAATGAATTTAATGTATTGGCCGGTGTCAATAATAGTTTCACCGGCATCTAAATGAACTATTTTTCCAATAGCCCCCAATTCTTCTAATAAATCTTTCTCGAATATATTCCTGAATTTTTCAATAAGTAAGTCATTCATGGCTGTTTCTGATTAATATTAACAAAGATAAAAATACTAAAATTATACAATTACTGATATTTATCAGTTGAAATTTTACTACTATCTATTAATTTTACATAAAATAATTTTAAAAATCATGAATAGCAAAAAAGGAAAACAGTTCGATTAAAACCAAAGCTGATCTGGAAATGATTAGTGGTGCTGAAAACTTATTGATTGAAAAGGAGAAGAGGTATCAAACAGAATTAAAAAAATGAGACGCCCTCAGGTAGAAAAGCTACTTTATTTAAGGAAACTAAAAAGAAGGCAGCACCGAAACCCTCATTAAAAAGTAAGAAGAAATAACTTCTATTAGGATTACATTTGCTTATTTTGTGGCTACATGATGGTGAAGCCACAATCTTTTTTCCCTGCTACAATAATCTTGAGTTCCATTTTGGCGGCGGTATTTGCTATTATGGTGGTTCAGGGCGTTTCTTTTACTGATCCTTCTATAATTGAGTTATTGAATTGGGGTGCTAATTTCGCTCCTTTTATTGAAAAAGGAGAATGGTGGCGACTTTTTTCTGCATCAGCAATACATTTTGGAGTTTTTCACCTTGCAGTGAATATTTTCTCACTTTTTGTTCTGGGCCGCGAATTTGAACGACGTTATGGAAGTAAGTTGTTTGTTGTGCTTTACATCTCGGGTATTTTGATTTCCGGAATCGGAAGTTTTTATTGGAACCTTTTTACTGTGAGCACTGGAGCATCAGGAGCAATAATGGCAATTGCCGGTGCGCAATTAGCAGGTTTGATTTTTGTAAGTGATTACGATCAGCAAAGCAGAATTAAAGCTTTCACTCAACTTTTTTTGGCAATACTAATTAATATTGGTCTGGGTTTATATCTTCCATTTATTGATAATGCGGCACATATATCAGGAATTTTATGGGGTGTAATTTTCGGTTTGATTGTTTTTCCTGGCAATATTAACTCAAAACTAATTCATGCAGCCAGGCTACTTTCGATTCTGCTGCTGACTACTTCAATTTTTTTTATTTTTATTTATAAGAATCAACCCTACAGATACTGGTATTATACTATGTTCAATTCCTTTATTAGCAACGACGCTCAAACTGTGGAACTGTTGAATAGCAACGCCGGCCCCGATAACCCTCTTGTGTCTATGGCAGGTGTTAATGAGGCCACAGATGTTTGGAATAAAAATATGGAGATGTTGTTGCTTTTTAGTGAACCTCCAAAGCAACTGTCTCAGGACATAGCCATTTTGAAAAGAATTTTTGAACTACGTAATAATAGTCTTTTACAAATGAAAAAGTATGTTGCTTCCGGTGATCTTGTTTACATAGATAGTATTCAAATTCAAAATGAAACAATCAAAAATTTGCCTCCTCTCAAATATTGGTTAGTTTTTGATCAACAATCTCAGAAAAGTGACGATCATGCTGATACCATTCGAACAAAACCAGGTACTCTTTGGTATGATAGCAACTGGAAAGAAACTGTTAAGGAGAAAGCCTCATTTTATAGGAACGGACACTATGATGAGCTGGGAAATACACATGGAATTGTAAAAGACTATTACCTTTCTGGTCAGCTTCAAATGAAAGGTACCTATGTGAAAAATTTAGAAGACGGGCTGTTCTTTTATTATAACAGTGATGGGTCTTACAGTGCTTATGGAAAATATGTTTATGGAAGTAAAGCCGGCGATTGGTTTTATTTTGATGATCAGGGGAACAAAATCAGTGAAATTACTTACACTGAAAGAGGAGAAGTAATTAATAATTCCTGGAGTCATGTCGGAATTCAAGGCGTGATAGAGGAGGAGGGCCATGGCAAAGCTTTCATCCGGGTGGTTCTTTGTTGGAGGAAGGTTTTATTTCAAAAGGATTGAAAGTCGGAAACTGGATGGGATATTCGAATTCAGGAATTGCCATTTATAAAGAAAAATATGAGAATGGCAAACTCATTCAAGGCATCAGCTATGATAGTATTGGGAACAGTTATTTTTATACTAACATTACAGAATTGCCGACTATTTATGGTGGTGATTCAGCACTGAAGCAATATCTCACAGCTGAATTGAATTATCCTGAAGCTGCACAAAAAAATTCATTTTACGGAAGGGCCATTGTTCAGCTAACCATAGGTAAAAATGGAGAATTATTGAAAGCTGATTCATTTTCAAAAATAGGATTTGGATGCGATCAGGAAGCCTTGCGAGTGATAAAAAATTGGAAACAATTTATACCCGGCAAAACAAGAGGCCAACTTGATAATATGAATATGTTTATCTTTATTGAATTTCCTCCTGAAAACAATCTTAAATAAAATCAGCATGATACAATTTGAACATAAAAAGAAAAAGTTGTTGCCAGTAAAAACTTTCTTAAATCGGGTATTGCTTTTTTCATTCTACGCTTCTGCAATCTTGCTTTTGTCGCTTCTGATAGGCATTTTTGGATATCACTTTTTGGGAAATCTGAGCTGGATGGATGCTTTGGTTAATGCAGCCATGATCTTAACTGGAATGGGGCCCGTGGACCGGATGACTACAGTTGCCGGAAAATTATTTACTTCGTTTTTTGCCTTATACAGTGGAGTAGCATTTTTATCGACTTCGGCAGTTTTGTTTGCGCCAATAATTCATCGTTTTTTACATGCACTTCATATCGATGAAGCCAGTTCAGAAAATTAAGAAACTTTTTTTATTATTAAATGATTGTTCATTGCATGAATCAGGGATTCATGGGAGTATTGAAGTTCACCAAAAACATTAATGAGTGTTGCTAATTCAAGATCCTTAATTTTGTGAGAAGTGGATAAGTTATAAATTTGCTTGATGAAATTATCATGGTTGTTTTTCGTTTCTTGAAGAAAAGCTGATAAGTACGACAAATTATTCCCATTTTCCCCTGAAATCAGTTCCTCCAATTTAAGATAAAAGGGTTCTTCGTTTTTTTTGATGAGTAGGTAAAAATTATGCAATGTATCATTTCCGGAATCACGAAATTGCTTGATGTTATGTCTGATATCCTTAACTGATTTTGCTGCATTCATGGTGCTTCGTAACATTACTATTAACTCCTCCAGTTTTTTGCTTTCAAAAGCTGCCAGCTCTTTACTTTGAAGCTCCAGACAAAAATCAATAATTTCACCATTCAGATGTTTTACCAACTCGTAATATTCTGAATAGGATTTACCATTTGACTGAGGAATAATAAAATTAAGAGTCGTTTTTGAAACTGTTTTTTGAGGGTGAATTTCAAGTGCCTGCCGGTTTACGGAAATAATATTGTGCAGTAATCTTATATACTCTTTTTGAATCCCTTTAAGTGCTTCTTCAGGTTCATTAACTATCAATGTGCTTATATTTATTGCAATTTTGTCACTTTCATCTGAAAAGCGATTCTCCATCCATTTTGAAAATTTATCAAGAAAAGGATATAAAAGGATGATACCAATTAGGTTTATGATACTCTGAAATGACACTAACGCAATCAGCGGATCTTTGACTCCCAAAATGTCTTTTATAAGTGTGATAAGAGCTGAAAGAAAAATAAAGGCTACCAGGGACGATGTTATATTGATCAAAAAATTACTCAATGCAACCCGTTTTTTGTCGGCTACTTTCCCTATGGAACCTATAACAGTTTTCATGGCTGTGCCTGATTCTGATCCAATCACCAGACATGCAGCAGCTTCAAATTGCACTGCACCTGCGTTTAGCGCAGCCAATGTAATAACTACCGTTGTGGCACTTGATTGAACAATAGCGGTAATTGCAAATCCCACCAGTACAAAAACGAAGTTTCCATATTGACTGTAACCTGATAAATCGACTGTTGCAACTACGGTTTCAACTCCACTTTTTATATTAGAAAGTCCTATAAATAGGAGTGAAATTCCAAATAGTAAAGTTGTCCATTGCATTACTTTTTTCTTGCCCTGAAAAAATATGAGGCCAATTGCACCAATTGCCATAATAGGAAAGGCGAAAGATTGGATGTCGAATTTAAAACCAAGATAAACTACTATCCAATTATAAACCGTACTTCCTAAATTAGATCCTAAAAGTATCGCTATAGCATTCCTTAATGAAAGTACCCGCGCCCCTACAAATGCAAGTATAAGTAAATTGACTATTGAACTGCTTTGAAGCAAAGATGTCACCAGTAATCCTGCAAGTATGGCTTTGAATGGGTGAGAAGTTTGATTTCTTAAAAATACTTTAAAAGTCCTTCCCGCCAAAAGACGGATGGCTTGTTCCATCAATTGCATGCCAAACAGGAATAATCCTATTCCAGCAAGTATTTGCCAAATATTTGTTTCTGCTGCTTCCAATTTTTCTGCTGTGAAAGGTAAACATTCTTAAAAGCTGGTACTATGACATATATCCTATTTCATTGTCTCATTTGTGAATAATTATGTTAAACATAGAAAAGCCTCTGGTTATGATTTAGTCATTAAAGGCAATATATAGTTGATAGAGCTTCACTGATCAGGCACTCATTTTATCGGGTAGGGGGTAAAAAAAAGGCAAAAAAAAACACGTCATTTCTGACGTGTTTTTTTTTTCAAGGAGTGGATTATTCCTGAACAACTTTTACGTTAACTGCGTTTAATCCTTTTCTTCCTTTTTGTACGTCGAGAGTAACCCTGTCGTTTTCACGAATGTGGTCAACCAGTCCAGATGAGTGGACAAAGATATCTTCACCTGAATTATCTGGCTTTATGAATCCAAAACCTTTAGTGTCATTGAAGAATTTTACTGTTCCTGTTTGCATGATGTCTTATAATTTTAATTTAATTTGCTGCAAAGGTACGAACTATTACGGTAATCTGATGAGAATCAGTAAAATATTTAAGTTATTGATTTTTACCACTTCAGGGCAGCAGTTTGCCATGTAAATTCTGAGACTGGTTCTTGTGGGCAGTAAAATCCTTATCTTTGTTACAATTAATTAACACACATTTGAATTTCCACGATTTTAATTTTGATTCCCGCCTATTGGAGGGTATTTTGTCAATGGGTTACGATAAACCCACCCCAATTCAGGAAAAGGCAGTTCCTGCAATTCTCCATAATAAGGATCTTATTGCCTGTGCGCAGACCGGTACCGGAAAAACGGCTGCTTACATATTGCCTATTATGCAGAAAATTTTACTTTCCGACCGGCGACATGTCAATACGCTGGTTCTTGCTCCTACCAGGGAGCTTGCGCAACAAATCGATCAGCAGGTGGAAGCATTTGGATATTTTACCGGAATCAGTTCTATGCCAGTTTATGGTGGGGGTGATGGGGTTACCTGGGAACAACAAAAAAAGGCCATTAAAGAGGGAATTGATTTGGTGATTGCAACTCCCGGCCGACTCATTTCTCACATGTCATCAGGGGATTTAAAGATGGAACATTTGCAACATCTGGTTTTGGATGAAGCGGATCGAATGCTGGATATGGGTTTTTATGACGATATTCTTAGAATCATTGGATATCTTCCCAAAAAGCGGCAAACGCTCCTTTTTTCAGCTACCATGCCACCTAAAATCAGGACATTAGCTTCAAAAATATTAAATGAACCGGAACAAATAAGTATCGCTATTTCTAAACCTGCTGAAGGCATAATTCAGCAAGCTTATTTGGTTCACAATGAACAAAAGTTAGATTTATTGACTACGATACTCAAGAGCGGTTCTTATTCTAGCATCCTAATTTTCGCTTCAACTAAAGAAAACGTAAAAAAGCTGGATAGTACCCTAAGAAAGACCGGGTTTCAGTGCAAAGCATTTCACTCTGATTTAGTACAATCAGAACGCGAAGAAATTATGCGTGAATTCAAGAATAAAAACTGCCAGTTCTCATTGGAACGGATGTGTTTTCCAGGGTATTGATGTTGAAGGAATTGATCTTGTCGTAAATTTTGATGCTCCTCCGGATCCTGAAGATTATGTTCACAGAATAGGAAGAACTGCCAGAGCTGAAAAAACCGGAACAGCTATTACTTTTATTAACGCAATCGATCAGGCAAATTTGCCAGAATTGAAAGTCTGATAGGTAGAACAGTTGAAAAACTCCCAAATCCTGAGGGGATATCTCAAGGGGTTTCATACGATCCCATAAAGAACAAACAGCCTTCCAATTTCAAAAACGCCCCGCCGGCAAAAGCCATTCAGGAATTCTCAAAAAAATTGATCTTCAGCATCAACTCCCATTTCAACAACTGAGGTTGATTTTAACAGAATTTTTGAATGGCAGCAGAATAAGTGCATTTTCTGATTTTAATTCGATTTAGCGAATAGCATAATCAAGCCAAGAATCGCTGCAATTTTAAATTCCTAAAACAGCTTTCAATTTGAATACCCTGTTTTACTCAAAGGAATCTTTGTATCATCTCGCAAAATGGCTAGAAAAGACTCTTTCCATGAGTTCAATCGTGTGATCTCAGTCAGTTTAATGATATAGGAACGATGTACCCTTAAAAACTTTTCTTCACCAAGAAGCTCTTCAACTTTTTGCATTGTTTGTTTTTTCAGAAAACAATCATGGTCAATATGAATTTTCACATAATCATCATATGCTTCTATATAAATTATTTCGTCGAAAGGAATAATTCTAATATTGTTTCCACTTTTAACTACTATTCTCTGATTTTCTTCTGAAGGAAATGGAATTTGTGACACTGCTTTTTTTGTGTTGGAGAAGGAGCCGGAATGGGACTTCAAATCCAGCCATTTCAGAACTGCTTTATCAAATCGTTCCTTTGTAAAAGGTTTAAGTAAGTAATCGATAGCATTTGCTTCGAAGGCCTTAATTGCAAATTCATCAAATGCTGTGGAGAAAATAACCGAAGGAGGATTTTCAATTAATTCTAGCATTTCAAATCCTGAAATTTTAGGCATTTGGATATCCAGAAAAATAAGGTCCGGTTGATGTGTCTGTATAGCTTTTAGCCCTTCAAAACCATTCAAGCATGACGCTACGATTTCGAAATCTGAATACGCAGCCAGATACCCGCTTATGACGGAAATGGCTAAGGGCTCGTCATCAATGATAATCACTTTATTCATCCTTCAACCGGGATTTTTAATGAAGCTATATATTTGCCGTTTTCATCATGTGTTTCCAGTAAATCGTTTCTACCATAAATGAGATACAATCGACGATTTACAGCATTGAGACCAAAACCGGTACCTGGCGCTTTTCGACTGGTTTGGTGATCAAATGGATTGATAACTTAATATTTTTAAGTACTGTTTATCCAGAATGGCATTAATTTCAATGACCTCTTCCAAAGTATCGTAAAGACCGAATTTGATAGCATTTTCGACTAAAGGCTGCAACAGTAGTGAGGGTAATTTTTGTTCCTGCTGCATCTTCGATCTTTACAATGGTATTGAGCCTATCTCCAAATCGGACCTTTTCAATTGAAAGATAAAGTGATAAGTGTTCAATTTCTTTCTTGCAAAGTATTCTTTTTCGTTGGTTTGGTTGATGGTTCTTCTTAAAAAATCTGATAGCTGATGAATCATTTTTTTTGCCATTTCAGGTTGTGTTCCAGCTAATGCACTTATTGAATTCAGTGTGTTGAATAAAAAATGAGGTTGAAGTTGTTGTCTCAGATTATTTAATTCAGCTTCTTTAGACATTTTAGCAATTTCCTGATTTCGGTTTTTCTCTTCAAATTGTTCCTCAATATAAAATGAAACCCAACCTATCAGCACAAAAAGTGAAATCAGCAGTATGCTGTTAAAAAGTCTGATTGCAGTTGTTTTTAACAGGAAGTCACTATATCCGTTTTCATTTTTAAGGACTTCTGACAAAACCTGATTGCTTATCCAATTCCAAAGGAATGCTAAAACTATGATCCCTATCAGCAAATAGAGTGATTGTTCAGGGCGAGGTCTGTAATACCTGACAGCAAAAGCTGCTCCCGTGCAAAATGCTGCTAATAGAATATTATTTACAAGGCTGTCAGTGGAAGCAATGACCGTATCGAACCCAGCATCTTGGGCTAGCCAATAAATAAACACCACATTACCCAACCACCAAATTACTGGAATGAGCCAAAATTGCTTTTGTAAAGGGAAATTTGACAAGTATTCAAAGATTTTAGAAGAGATAACCGACCACTTTCCTGCAAAGATAAAATAAGCCACCTCCGGGAGAACTATGTTTAAGAAAAACAGTTCTCCTGGAGGCAACTTTTTAATTTATGATTTAAAAGCTCTTGATATGTATGGAGCCAAATAATGAAACACCTTTCAAAATGAGTGTTTTGTTGAAATCAACAACCTCTTTTTGTACTATTCTGGTATCCTCAATTCCGCCAAAAATTGACACCATTTCAGATTTAACTTGCCAATGGGGAGGTAATATTATTTTCGTCCCTCCAAAAATTTGAACCAATTCCAATTCCACATTGCCATTGATATCAGCTTGAGAAAGGTTAATTTCTGTTCCACCAAAAATGCTCACCGCTTCACCACCTTTAAAGTTTTTTGAAATCACATTTTTCTTAATTCCTCCGAATACAGCAACTGATTCCATCAATTCTTCATTAGATTCACTTATTTTTCCTGATGCCCAACCTCTTCGGGAATTACGGTTGCCAATTATCAACATTTGCCATGAGAACAGCCATTCAGGAAAATATACTCCCATTTTACGGGCTAGTAATAAACCTCCAATTAGAATTACAATTAATCCGGCCATAATTCTACCGGTTGAATCATTTTGAAGAGGCTCCTGATTTAGACGGCGCTCTTCAAATGTTTTTTTTTGTTCTGGATCAATGATTTCCATTTTGATATTGATTTAGTGAATTGGTTAAATGATGAATTAGTTATTTATAATGAAGCAAAAGTATATCGGTGATCACAGCTGGAAAAGGGCAAATAGGTGATACAGGGATCAGAATCGGTGAATCAGATGAATTCGTCGGTGAATTAGGAATGTCTCAATAAATTATCATTGAAACGATTCCCCATTGCCAAGTCGTTGTCTTATTAGCTATATCCTTTGCCTTAAAGGAAGACTAAAAACTCTTCTTTGTTTGAAAAATAAGTGATTGTCTCATTTGCAAAAAATTATGTTAACTAAGTATTTACTTCAAATGATATTATCGTCTTTTTTGAGACACTTTGGAAATTCAATTGTCGCCACATGAGGCTCTAAAAGTTCTTTTTATGTTGCAATAGGTATTGGGAGAATAACAAGTATTGAAAATTGCAGGGGTTCCTGTCGTTTTGACTTACCCAACCAAACATCCCCATGTGAACAATCAGATATCATTAGCGTCAAAGTCTATATCAATAAAAAAAATCTTTAGATTAATTTAATCAATTGGTCGAGGAGTGTGTAGTCAACTTCTAAATGGCCAGGCATTGCAAAGTAATTTTCCCAACTAAAAAGGTCAATACCATTTGATGCTTTGATTTCACTCATTAACAGTAAAGTAATATGGACCTGATC
Organism: Bacteroidota bacterium; assembly: GCA_016722525.1. Classification (GTDB taxonomy): domain Bacteria; phylum Bacteroidota; class Bacteroidia; order AKYH767-A; family OLB10; genus JADKJB01. The sequence continues at coordinate 48,723 of JADKJB010000016.1, read as the reverse complement.
GGCAACACTTTCCTTTGGGCAAGTATTTAACATAACGGTTAATTATAAGACTTTGAATGCCCGTAAAAATAAACAAAATTATTCATTGTCTTATAATTAATTATGTTAAATAGAATAAATCAGCCTGTACCCCCGTCAATAAAAGAAAGCATTGTATTGGAATCATTTGGACTCAACTCCAGTGCTTTTTCAAGATAAGGCATTGATTCTTTAAATTTAGCATCAAATTTCTCTTTGGCTTTACCATATTCCGTATTCGACTTAATATCGTTTGCCTTATTTGCCATTTCAGCGGCTTCGTTAAAATACATAGCTCCTAAATTGTAATAAGCATCAAAATAGTCACTCTTGATTTCAATGGCTTTTTTATACGATACAGCGGCTTCGTTTTTACGGTTTAATTTATCATAAACAGTTCCTTGCGCAAAAAACAGGCTGCTGTTGTTAGGATCTCCTTGAATAGCAACATTTAATGACTCTAAGGCTTCTTTATCTCTACCACTGGCCAGGTACATGTTTAACTCTTCAATAACCAGGCTATTATCTGAAGGAAACATTTGACGACCTTTTTCAATTGTTGACAATGCCATTGCGGAATCACCTTCTGATTTGTAAATATTTCCAAGAAAAATATAGATTTTTGGATCCTTATACTTCATGGAAATCAATTTGTTATAATACTCCTTTGACTTAATTTTATTCCCTGATCTCTCAGCGCTGTAAGCAGCATTAAGGGTGGCTAGAGTATCATTTGGTGAGGTGGACAAAACATTTTCAAAAGAGGCTAAGGCTTTGTTGTATTCCTTGGCATTAAAAATTCAACCCCTTGACCAAACATTTGATTTCCAATCACGAGCTTGTTTTGATTTATTTCTTCTGAAAACTCATACTTGGGCTCAATTTCAAGTGCTTTATTGTAGGCTTGATAAGCTATTGATAAGGAATTTGGATCAAGCGCTCCCCATTTTCATGCTTGTACATCTTTTGGTAAATTAACCCTTTGTAATACCAGGTCTTTGCCATTCCGATAGTCGTTTCATTTACTGAATGCCTCATCAATAGCAGTTTTTGCTTTGTCCAGCTCATCATATTTGTAATAATTCCAAGCTGTTTGGATCTTACTTTTTTGAGCAAAAGTTCCGGAAACCACTAAAACCATTGCTACAATTAAAATTAGTAACTTTTTCATTTTAAGGATTTTATGAATTTATATAAAGATTTTCTTTAACTTAAATTTACCACTTATTCAGGAGTTTCATCCGTTGTTTCTCCAGTCCCTTCTGTTTGATTATTTTCTTCTCCATCAGGATTGATTGGAAGTTCCGAAGCAGCTAGTCCATCTGCATTAACACTATTTTCTAACTCATCTACTTCAACAACAATTTCATCAATTTTGGCTACCGATGCAATTTGATCTGCTTCATCTAACCTTATTAAACGAACTCCCTGGGTAGCTCTTCCCATAACTCTTAAATCACCTACCGACATTCGAATGGCTACTCCTGATTTGTTAATAATCATAAGTTCATCATTTTCGGTAACAGCTTTAATTGCGATGAGGTCACCAGTTTTATCAGTTATGTTTAAGGTTTTAACACCTTTTCCACCTCTGTTGGTAACTCTATAATCTTCCAAATCGGATCTTTTTCCATACCCATTTTCGGAAACAACCAGAATAGTCTCTTTAGAAGCATCTTTTACACACACCATACCGATTACTTCATCTTTTTCGTGCCCTAAAGTAACACCTCTAACTCCTGTAGCATTTCTGCCCATCGGCCGCACTTTCGCTTCATTAAAACGAATGGCTCGTCCGGAGCGCAATGCCAGCAAAATTTCAGATGTTCCATCTGTCAGTCTTGCTTCCAAAAGTTGATCCCCTTCACGAATGGTTACAGCGTTAATACCATTCTGACGAACCCTGGAGTAAGCTTCCAGTGAGGTCTTTTTAATGGTGCCGTCCTTAGTACATAAGATGATAAAATTAGTATTCAAATAATCTTCATCCGTAAGACTTGTAACGTTGATAAAAGCTTTACCTTATCATCAGGCGGAATATTTACAATATTCTGAATGGCTCTTCCTTTAGAGGTTTTATTACCTTCAGGAATTTCATAGGTACGCAGCCAGAAACAGCGCCCTTTTTCGGTAAACAAAGAATATAATTATGATTCGTAGCAACAAACATGTGCTCCACAAAATCTTCATCTCTGGTAACAGTGCCTTTAGCACCACGACCACCTCTCGATTGCAGGCGATATTCTGTCAGCAAAGTACGTTTGATATATCCAAGATGAGAAATAGTCACTACAACTGCTTCATCAGCAATGATATCCTCCATAGAGATTTCATCTGCTGCATATACAATTTCCGTCCGTCGTTCATCACCATATTTAGATCGCATTTCTACCATTTCATCCTTCAGGATTTCCATCCGAAGAGTTTCATTTGTCAGCAGATCTTTATAATAATCAATTACTTTCATTAACTCTGCATATTCATCCTTGATTTTATCTCTTTCCAGTCCTGTCAAACGCTGCAATCTCATTTCAAGGATTGCCTTTGATTGGATTTCAGAAAGGGCAAACGAGGACATCAATCCGGTTTTTGCTTCATCAGGGGTTTGTGATTTTCTGATCAAGGCAATTACTTCGTCAAGATGATCAAGAGCAATAAGCAAACCCTCTAAAATGTGAGCACGTTTTTCGGCTTCAGCCAGCTCGTATCTTGTCTTACGAATCAACACTTCATGACGATGTTCAACATAATGATGAATGAGATCTTTCAGATTCAACATCATAGGTCGTCCGCCTACTAATGCGATATTATTTACACTGAATGAAGTTTGTAAAGCAGTGTATTTATATAGGTTATTTAATACTACATTAGCCTGAGAATCACGTTTAATTTCATAAACAACCCTCATTCCATCCCTATCAGATTCATCGCGGATATCAGAAATACCTTCAAGTTTTTTATCATTAATAAGGTCGACCGTCTTTTTAATCATTTCGGCCTTATTGGTTTGGTAAGGAATTTCAGTAACGATAATTCGCTCTCTGCCATTTTCCATTGTTTCAATGTTGGCTTTTGCCCTCATCATTACTCTGCCTCTACCGGTAAGGAGAGCTTCTTTAACCCCATTAAATCCATAAATAATCCCTCCAGTTGGAAAATCAGGAGCTTTCACATAACGAATCAGATCTTCAACAGAAATTTCCCTGTCATTGATATAGGCAATAACGGCATCCAAAACTTCAGTAAGGTTATGAGGAGCCATATTGGTAGCCATACCTACTGCAATTCCGGAGGCACCATTGACCAATAAATTTGGAATTTTTCCCGGTAAAACTGTAGGTTCTTTGAGGGTATCATCAAAATTCAATTTAAAATCTACAGTGTCCTTGTCAATGTCCAACAACATTTCTTCCGCAATTTTTTTCAATCTTGCTTCGGTATAACGCATGGCAGCAGGACTATCACCATCAACCGATCCGAAGTTACCCTGACCATCTACCAATGGATATCGTAAAGACCATTCCTGAGCCATCCTCACCATTGCATCATAAACAGAAGTATCCCCATGAGGGTGATACTTTACCAAGAACCTCCCCTACTATTCTGGCTGATTTTTTATGAGCTTTGTTTGACATAACCCCTAAATCGAGCATTCCGAATAGTACGCGGCGATGAACGGGCTTTAAACCATCCCGAACATCAGGAAGTGCGCGTGACACAATAACCGACATTGAATAATCAATGTAAGCGGTTTTCATTTCCTCTTCAATATTGATTCTGACTATTTTTTCTCCTTCGTGCATTTGTTTATTGTTAATAAATTTTTAGAAGCTTAGTTCGGTTTGATTTAATCAGCTGACACGACAATCTGTCAGTTGATTTACTTAAGTTGGGATAGTTTATCTAAACCCTTGTAAATACTATGGTTTCAGGACTTTTATTTGTTATTTATTTTACTTTATTTTACGGTTCACGAAGTTAACAATTCTCTGGCATATTTTATGTTGAAAAATCATTAATAATATCAACACTCCTCATATTTGTCACAAACTATAATTAATTATGTTTGTCAGATACAAGGCCATAAGTCACAAGGAAGTAAAAGACCTCAAAAAACTGAACATTTTACATCCTTTAATCGTTTGAAACAATAATAATACTCATAACTTACTATGGAAGCTAAATTCTCCCCCCGTGTTAAGGATGTAATTTCATACAGCCGCGAAGAAGCCTTGCGACTTGGTCATGAATACATTGGAACGGAACACTTGTTGCTGGGCCTCATTCGTGAAGGAGAAGGAATGGCAATAAAGATTCTTAAGTCATTAAATATCAATCTTGTAGAATTGAGAAAATCGGTTGAAGGGGCTGTCAAAGGCAGTACCGGAAACAATGCGAATATTGGCAACATACCACTTACAAAACAAGCCGAAAAAGCATTAAAGATTACTTATCTTGAAGCGAAAATTTTTAAGTCCGATATTATTGGGACAGAGCATCTTTTGTTGGCAATTTTAAAAGATGAAGACAACATAGCGACTCAAATTTTAAATCAATACGGGGTGAATTACGATATTCTGAGAGAAGAACTGGAATTGTTCCGTTCTAATTTCAGATCAGAATCACCCTCCAACCCTGCCGATGATGATCCATATTCAAAAGATGATGACAATCCAGGGATGGGAACCACTAAAAAATCAGGGGATTCTAAATCGAAGACTCCTGTTTTGGATAATTTCGGACGTGATTTAACACGTGCTGCTGAAGAAGGAAAATTGGATCCTATTGTTGGTCGTGAGAAGGAAATTGAGCGTGTTTCCCAAATCCTTTCAAGGCGCAAGAAAAATAACCCGATTCTTATTGGAGAACCCGGTGTTGGTAAATCAGCAATAGCTGAAGGACTTGCTCTGCGTATTGTTCAAAGAAAAGTATCCAGAGTTTTATTTAACAAAAGAATTGTTACTCTTGATTTAGCCTCATTAGTTGCCGGTACAAAATACCGCGGCCAATTTGAAGAGCGTATGAAAGCGGTAATGAATGAACTTGAAAAGTCGCCGGATGTAATCTTATTTATCGATGAAATTCATACAATAATTGGTGCTGGTGGGGCTAGCGGTTCTTTGGATGCAAGTAACATGTTCAAGCCTGCATTAGCCAGAGGCGAAATTCAATGTATTGGTGCCACCACTTTAGACGAATACCGTCAGTATATTGAAAAAGATGGTGCGCTGGATCGTCGTTTTCAAAAGGTTTTAGTAGATCCTACATCTGTTGATGAAACAGTTGAAATTCTTCACAATATCAAAGAACGTTATGAAGAGCATCATCATGTAAATTATACTGATGAAGCAATCAAAGCCTGTGTCACACTGACTGCCAGATATATTACCGATCGTTTTCTTCCTGATAAAGCCATTGATGCATTAGATGAAGCAGGAAGTCGCGTGCATATTTCCAATATCCACGTTCCTCAAAATATTATTGAACTGGAATCTAAAATTCAGGATATAAAAGTTGAAAAGAACAAGGTTGTTCGTAGTCAGAAATACGAAGAAGCGGCACGATTAAGAGATACAGAAAAGCAATTACTGGAAGAATTGAAATTGCAAAAAAAGCCTGGAAGAAGAAACCAAGAACCAGCGTTATGCAGTCACCGCGAAGACGCAGCAGCTGTTGTTGCTATGATGTCAGGTGTTCCTGTTCACAGGATTGCTCAAGCAGAAACTGCAAGGCTGATTAAAATGCCTGAGGAATTGCAAGGTAAGGTAATAGGACAAGATGAAGGCGATTCAAAAGTGGTCAAAGCTATTCAAAGAAATCGTGCAGGCTTAAAAGATCCTAACAAGCCCATTGGCTCTTTTATTTTCCTTGGACCTACAGGTGTTGGAAAACAGAATTAGCAAAGGTACTTGCGCATTACTTGTTTGATTCTCCCGATGCACTCATAAGAATTGATGTGAGTGAATACATGGAAAAATTGCCGTTTCAAGATTAATCGGAGCACCTCCGGGATATGTGGGTTATGAAGAAGGTGGACAGCTCACAGAAAAAGTCAGAAGAAAACCTTATTCTGTTATTCTGCTTGATGAAATTGAAAAAGCGCATCCGGATGTATTTAATTTGCTTCTTCAGGTTTTAGATGATGGTCAGTTAACTGACAGCCTGGGACGTAAAGTAGATTTCAAAAACTCTATTATTATCATGACCTCAAATATTGGTTCACGTCAATTGAAAGATTTTGGTGCGGGTGTAGGATTTAGCTCTACTGCTAAAGTGAATGCAGCTGATGAGCACACTCGTTCTGTAATTGAGCATTCATTAAAAAAAGCATTTGCTCCTGAATTTTTGAACAGAATTGATGATGTCGTTATATTCAACTCCTTAGGTAAAGCTGAAATTCATCGAATTATTGATATTGAACTGGAGCATTTGTATAAGCGTATTACTGATCTTGGATACAAACTTAAGTTAAGTGATGAGGCCAAGGACTTTATTTCTGATAAAGGTTTTGATGCCAACTTTGGTGCACGTCCACTCAAGCGTGCAATTCAAAAATATGTTGAAGATGCATTGGCGGAAGAAATTATAAAAGGTGAACTTACCGAAGGAGATCAAATAGATTTGGATCTGGATGCAGAAAACAATACTCTCAAAGCTGTGGTACACAAATCACCGGCTCCTCCTAAAACAAGAAAAAAGAAAGAAGAAAATTGATTGATTGGTTAATTAATCACAGCCTCCTGAAAGGGAGGCTTTTTTTGATTACTAATTTTTGGTATCAATATTTATCAACGAAAATAGTTTTCCGGATAAAATGTCAAATGGTATTGAATTTTTCAATTACTTCAGCGCTGACACCTGTATAGGAAAACCCACCATCATGAAACAGGTTTTGCATGGTAACCATTTTAGTGAGATCAGAAAACATAGAAATACAATAATCTGCGCAACTTTCAGCGGATGCATTACCTAGCGGAGACATTTGGTCGGCATAATTAAAAAATCCATCAAATCCCTTCACTCCGCTACCAGCTGTTGTTTTTGTTGGTGATTGAGAAATTGTATTTACTCTAACTTTTTTGGCTTTTCCGTACTGATATCCAAATGAACGAGTGATGGATTCAAGAAGTGATTTTGCATCAGCCATATCATTGTAATCTGGAAAAACCCTTTGCGAAGCAATATAAGTTAATGCTACCACGCTACCCCATTCATTGATTGCATCTATTTTCATTGCGGTCTGCAAGGTTCGGTGCAACGATAGAGCAGAAATATCAAGTGTTTTATGAAAAAAATCGTAATTCGTCTGGGTATAAGGAATATTCTTTCTCACATTGGGAGACATGCCTATTGAATGAAGCACAAAATCAACCTTTCCTCCCAGAATTTCAATGGATTTATTAAACAGGTTTTCAAGATCTTCATTAATGGTGGCATCAGCAGGTATGACCTGTGATCCGGTGGTTGCTGCCAGTTCATTAATAGCACCCATACGCATAGCTACAGGAGCATTTGTAAGAGTAAACACAGCTCCTTCAGCATGAGCTTTTAAGGCAACTTTCCAAGCAATTGAATTTGGATCAAGTGCGCCAAAAATAATTCCCTTTTTTCCTTTGAGTAATTGATTTGCCATAATTGAGTGGTTTTGTCGGGTCAAAAATAGGATATTTTAGTGATCATTTAAACATTCAGTAATTCCTTAGCATTTGCAATAGCTGCTTTTGTAGGTTGCTCACCACTCAACATTTTGGCTATCTCCTCTACCCTTTCATTTTTATTGAGTTTCCGGATCCGGGTAGCTGTTGAGTTATCTTGAGTTTCTTTGAAAACGAACAGATGCTCCTCCCCTTTACTTGCCATTTGAGGCAGATGTGTTATTGCTATTACCTGACGCTCTATTGCCATTTCTTTGACAATATTTCCAACTTTGTGTGCAATTTCACCTGATATTCCGGTATCTATTTCATCAAAAATAATAGTTGGCAATCCAGTAAGCCGGGCTATCATTGATTTTATGCAAAGCATCAACCTTGAAAGTTCACCACCAGAAGCAACTTTATGAAGTTCACGGTATTCAATTCCTTTGTTTGCACTAAAAAGGAACTTAATATGATCGGTCCCATTATTCCTGAAATGACCTAATGGCAGGGGTTCTAATTCAATTTTTAATACGGCATGTTTCATACCAACTTCGGATAGAAGTGTTTTAATTATTTTTTCGATTTCCGCAATTGCTGTTTTCCGGTTTTTATGAATAAGTTTAGCTTGGGTTGTTAAGGAATCTTTATCCAGATTGATGGCAATTTCAACTTTGGCTATTTCAGTCTCGAGCGAATTAATACCTGAAAGTTTTGTTTGCAAATCAGAATAAACTGCCATTAACTCCTCCACGGAATTTACCCTGTGTTTTTGTTGAAGACGATAAATTAAATCTAAACGGTCGTTAATAATTTCCACTTTGGATGGATCATAAATTACATCAGATTCCAGATTCTCAATTTCATTAGAAATATCTTTCAATTCGATGCGAATCGACTTCAGTCGATTCCACATTTCTGCTGCTTTCGGATACAATTTTGAAATCCCAAAGAGGGAAGTTTCTAAGCTGGATAATGCAGTAATCAAATTGTTTTCATCACCATTTAAAGCCGCTGCAGCTTTTGCCAAGGCAGATTTTATTTCTTCACTATTATTAAGAATTTCCAGTTCTTTTTCAAGGTCACCCTGCTCTCCTGCTAACAAACGGGCTTCATCAATTTCATTAAACAAAAAATTGTAATAATCAGCATCTGTTTTTGCTTTGATCTCCTTTTCACGCAAATCAGAAAGATGGTTAATATTTGAAATATATCTCAAGTAAACCGATTGAAAATCTTTGAGTATAGCACTATGTTTGGAGAAGCTGTCAACTACTAACATTTGGAAACCGGATTCATTCAATGTGAGTGTTTCATGCTGAGAATGGATATCGATAAGACGTGAGCCCAGATCCTTAAGAATAGAGAGGTTTACAGGAGTATCATTCACAAAAGCACGTGATTTTCCTTCCGGACTAATTTCTCTTCTAATAGTTGTTAAATCCTCAAAATCGAGATCATGGGAAACAAAAAATCATGCAGATTATATTCTTCAATTCTAAATGATCCTTCAATGATACATTTCCTATCATTTTTAAGCAATGATGATGAATCCGCACGACTTCCGATAAGCATGGAAAGTGCCCCTAGAAGGATCGATTTCCCGGCTCCGGTTTCACCGGTAATAATGGTCATTCCTTTGGAGAACGTGATATCAAGTTCTTCAATGAGAGCATAATTTTTTATTGTCAGTCGCTGTAACATATGATTAAAAGCCTGGTTGTTTTTACAAAAATAAAAAAATAGAACGACCGGATAAGAATAAAATCCTATTAATTTTTATTCATGATACCCTGGTATTTTGTTCCATTTGCGGGATCAATTTCATTGAGTGTATTCAGCATTCTGGTTTTTATTTCAGGAAAGGCTGAAGAGAAAATATTTACAATTTCATCTGCTTTGGTAAATAGAATAATTTGCATCAGATAGCTGCCCGGCTTATCATTATGAAGTGGTTTTAATGCGTCTATGCTTTCAGCAATAACTGTTATGGCATCATCTTTTTTGTCCGACATCACATCAAGTCCTTTGCGGTGATAATTATACATCATTTCCCGCAGCGGTTTAAATATGGGATTATTGAGATTTTCAGCCAGCCAATATCTATTTCTTGTACTTTCAAAAGCCCTCCAGCCACGTTCCGGGCTATTCTGCATATTGGCGGTGATATTTTGGGCTTTCTGTAAATATAAACTTCCTCCAAGAGGAGAGAAAGTATCATCATCTATTCCAATAATTAAATAAGCATAATAGGCCAAAACAGCCGCCAAATTTGGATTGGAACCATTTTCATTGAACTCAATAGTTTGGAATTCTATATATCGGAATTGAAAATTCTCATCATTGATATTTAACAGTGGTGAGTAGTAGGAAGTTTTATAAATAGGTCTTCGTGATTGAACCTGGATAGTTGCTTTGAAATCGTCATTTGATACTCTTTCTGTTATGTTAATCTGAATGGTACATTCAATTCGTTCCTGGTTCTTGTATTGATCGTTCGTCCACCGGGTATTATTCATATATTCATAAATTGAATTCTGAAGTGTGGTATAGATTTTTTTATCGCTGCTTTGAATTTGAGCAGTCAGAACTGTTACATTACAATTTAATTCCTGTGCTTTGGTGCTATTGACAACAAGCAGAAGAGCTAATGCCAGGGTAGTAATTTTTATCATTTGCTGAAACATGAAATAATTTTATCGGCTATATCAGAAGCTACTTCCTTTTTGGATTTTAGACTATAAGGAACAGCATTTTTATTTTTGTCAATGATAGTTATTTTATTGGTATCAGAATTAAAGCCAGCTCCGGCGTCTTGCATTGAATTTAACACTACAAGATCTAAATTTTTACGCTCTAATTTACCAATTGCATTTACAATTTCATTATCGGTTTCAAGAGCAAAGCCCACCAATATCTGGTTTTTAGTTTTCATTTCGCCCATTCTGGCAAGAATGTCTACAGTAGGTTTAAGTTCAAGATGTACCTGATCTGATTTCTTTTTTAACTTTTGATCGGCAACTGCAATTGGTGTGTAATCGGCAACTGCAGCAGCCATGATTGCAATGTCTGAATTTTTAAATTCTGCTATACATTGAACAAGCATTTGATCGGCTGAAACAACCTGTAAAACACTAATAGCTCCATTTTTTGGCATCACAACACCCGGCCCAGCAACAAGAGTTACCAAGGCACCTCTGAGGGCAAATTCTTCAGCCAATGCCACTCCCATTTTACCGGATGAGTGGTTAGAAATGAATCTGACCGGGTCAATGGATTCCCGGGTGGGACCTGCACTTATCAATACTTTTTTGCCTATAAGTTCTGGATTTGGATGCAACGCCTTTACCATAAAGGAGCAAATTTCATCTGGTTCCAGCATCCGTCCGGCACCTTTTAGCCCGCTGGCCAATTCTCCTGATGCAGGACCAATTACCCTGTTTCCAAACGAAATCAGCTGGGAAATATTTTCCGTTGTTGAAGGATGTGCAAACATATCCAGATCCATGGCAGGAGCAATAAAAACAGGGCATCTGGCTGATAATAAATGGCTGAGAGTAAGTCATCGCAACGTCCTGCTGCCAATTTGGCAATGGTATTGGCTGTAACGGGTGCTAAAACAACGGCATCGGCCCACAGACCCAATTCCACATGGTTATTCCATGTGCCTGATGCTGGTTCACTGAATTCGGTGAGAACAGGTTTTTTGGAAAGGGTTCCTAATGTGAGAGGGGTAATAAAATCGTGCGCCGATTTAGTCATAACAACCTGTACTTCAGCGCCTTCCTTAATGAAAAGACGTATTAACTCAGCTGACTTGTAAGCGGCAATGCTACCGGTTACTCCCAAAAGGATTCTCTTTTTGAAAAGCCTCATGGGCTGAGATTATTGTTCTTTAGCTGGGTTTCTGTGGTAAATTTTGTCATCCACATATTCCTGAAGGGCAATTAAAACAGGCTTAGGAAGTCTTTCATAGAACTTTGAAATCTCAATTTGTTCTCTATTTTCGAAAACTTCTTCCAGATTATCGGTGCCAGTGGCGAATTCCGACAGTTTATTTTGGAGTTCTTCCTTCAGTTCAGTTGAAATGTGATTGGCTCTTTTGCTGATAACAACCAGTGATTCATAAATATTACCGGTTCCCTTTTCAAACTTTAACAAATCACGGGTTACAGTGGTATTTGCGGCATTTTGTACGACATGATCTCTTCAGATTTATACTTATATATATATATAGGTGCAAAAATAGGAAAATTATATGACTTGAGCGTCTTTTTCAAGCTTTTTGATGCGTGATTGGGCTTCGAGGAATATTTTTTCGGATTCTTTGAGATATTTTCCAGTAGGAAATGCGTCAAGCAATTTATAGTAATTTTCAATAGTGATTTTGTAACGCTCAGCCTTCTTCACTTCCACACTCTGACCTGCATATATAAAAGAAGAGCGTAAAATATAATACAGACAATCTTCTTTAAATATTGTAGCCGGATACGTTTTCAAAACATTTTGAAATGCGAACATGGATGCTTTAAAGTTTCCGGTTTTAAAATACAATTTAGCATTATTAAAATCTTTTGTTTCAAGTTTTAAGCGGAGCTCATCGATTAGTCCATTACACTTTTCAACTTTTTCGCTTTGCGGATAACGATTAATAAAAAGTTGGAACTGACGAATCGCATCTGTAGTATTTTTTTGATCGAGTGATGAAACAGGTGAATCGAGGTAATAACAAAAAGCGTTTTTGAAAAGTGCTTCTTCCGCACGGGATGAGTTTGGAAATGTTTGATTCAACTTATTAAAGTGATATGCAGCAACTGTATATTCACCAGTTTCGAAATAACATTGACAGTAATAAAAGTAAGTATCCTCAGCTTTGCTGGTCCCTCTGAAAACAGTGATTAACTCTTCGAATAACTGAAGAGCTTGAAAATAATATTTCTTATCATAATAATTAACTGCAGCCGTATATTTGGCTTCCATGTCAGTACTCTTTTGAATCTTACTAAATTTGCTGCAAGAGTTAACAAGGAACATCAACATGCACATTGTAACTATAAATATAAATTTATTTTTCTTCATGACACAAAGATACAAAATATAAAATAAACTTTTTTTATCTCAGCTGTTCAAAATCCGTCATTAACAAATTGTTGTTGAAAACATTATTGAGGTTAGTGATTGTATAACAAAAAAAGTTCTGATCTTTCGCAATAATTTCAAGGCAAAAAAAATACTAAGCCGCACGCATGATAGATTTGTTTGAAAAATTATTAAAGAACCGTGGTCCTCTGGGAATGCATTCAAAAGAATCTTACGGTTACTTTATGTTTCCTAGATTAGAAGGTCCTATTTCAAACAAGATGATTTTTCGCGGAAAAGAAAAATTAGTATGGAGTTTAAATAATTATCTTGGTCTGGCCAATCATCCTGAAGTAAGAAAAACTGATGCCGAGGCAGCAGCAGAATTTGGATTTGCACTTCCAATGGGTGCCCGGATGATGTCAGGCAATAGTAATCATCATGAACAATTAGAACGAGATTTAGCAGCTTTTGAAAACAAACCTGCTTCGATTCTTTTAAATTTTGGTTACCAGGGAATGGTGAGCGCTATTGATTGCCTTGTTGATCGTCATGATGTAATTGTTTACGATTCTGAATCACATGCATGCATTATTGATGGGGTTCGACTACATATGGGGAAGCGTTTTGTTTTTCCTCATAATGATGTTACCAATCTTGAAAAGCAATTGGAGCGGGCTACCAAACTTGTGAATGTAACTGGAGGTGCTATTCTTGTAATTACTGAAGGTGTATTTGGAATGTCAGGTGATCAAGGTAAATTAAGAGAAATAGTAGCCTTAAAGAAGAAATTTTCGTTCCGATTATTTGTAGATGACGCTCATGGTTTTGGAACTATGGGTAAGACAGAGCCGGAACAGGAGAAGAACAAGGTGTTCAAAATGAAATTGATATTTATTTTGGAACATTTGCCAAATCGATGGCATTAATTGGAGCATTTATTGCCAGCGACGAACAGGTTATTGACTATTTAAGACATAACATGCGGTCGCAAATCTTTGCTAAATCTTTACCAATGCCTTTAGTGATAGGAGCTCAAAAAAGACTTGAACTCTTAAAAACAAGACCTGAACTGAAAGCAAATCTTTGGAAAATTGTTCATGCTTTACAGAAAGGTCTTAAAGATGCAGGCTTTGAAATAGGTAAAACTGATTCACCCGTTACACCTGTCTACCTCAATGGTAGTATTCCAGAAGCCACCAACCTGATTATTGACTTAAGGGAAAATTACGATATATTTTGCTCAATGGTTGTTTACCCTGTGGTACCAAAAGGAATCATCATTTTACGTTTGATTCCGACTGCGGTACATACATTGGAAGATGTCAATTATACTATTGAATCATTTACCAAAATATATGGAAAATTAAAAGCAGGTCAATATCAGGCCGATAAAATTGTTCCTGTTTGACAGACTGGTGTATATGGAATTAAGGAGAACGAATGCAATTGATAAATAAAAAATTGAGTGTATTCCAAATCCAACAAGGTTGATTAAATGAGTTGAATTAGAACCTATTGTAACCTTTAGAAAAGAATTTAAGTAAAAAGTGCATTAACCAATTAATTAATTAAACAAAATCATGATGAAAAAAAAATCAGTAAAGAAATCTGCTTCAAAAGCGAAGTCTGTTTCTGCAAAGAAAGCTGCTCCTAAGAAAAAGGCTGCTGCTAAAAAGAAAGCTGCTACTAAGAAGAAAGCTGCTCCAAAAAAGAAAGCTGCTACTAAAAAAGCTGCTACTAAGAAAGCTGCTACTAAGAAAGCTGCTCCTAAAAAAAAAGCTGCTACTAAGAAGAAAGCTACTAAGAAAAAAGCTGCTAAAAAAGTTATGTCAGCTAAAAAGGCTGCTCCTAAGAAGAAAGCTGCTGCTAAGAAAGCTGCTCCTAAGAAGAAGGCTGCTACTAAGAAAGCTGCTCCTAAGAAAAAAGCTGCTACTAAAAAAGCTGCTACTAAGAAAGCTGCTCCAAGGAAAAAAGCTGCTACTAAAAAGAAAGCTACTAAGAAGAAATAATTCTTTTGTCACCTATTATGCTGAAAGGCCTGCCTTCTATGGTAGGCCTTTCTTGTTTTATTAAAATTAGTACCGGTATTTAGGAATTTCTGAGAAAAAAGTGAGGCTCTATTTTCTCAATACCGTTTAGTAATTTCGAACATCATTGCTGTTTTAAGGGGAATTTTTTAAATATGTATAGTAAAGCTGCCAGTATTCTTAAGCAATATTGGAATCATGATCGTTTCCAGGCCTTTGCAGGAAGATATCATTGAGTCTGTTCTGAATGGCATTGATACATTGGCACTATTACCTACAGGTGGTGGAAAATCGGTATGTTTTCAGGTGCCGGCGATGGCTATGGAAGGAATTTGCATAGTAGTTTCTCCTTTGATAGCCCTCATGAAAGATCAGGTAGAGAACTTGCAAGCAAAAGGAATAAAGGCGGTTGCAGTCTTTTCCGGAATGAGTCGCGATGAAGTAGATATTGCTTTAGATAATTGCATCTATGGACATCTTAAGTTCCTTTATCTTTCACCTGAACGACTTTTATCAGATTTAGTCCGGGAAAGGATTCAGAAAATGAATGTTTGCCTCTTTGCTATTGATGAAGCTCATTGTATTTCTCAATGGGGATATGATTTTAGACCTTCCTACATGCGAATTGCTGAGATTAGGGATCTCCACCCATCAGTACCAATTCTTGCCCTTACAGCGAGCGCCACGCCTGAAGTAAGAACTGATATTATGAAGCAGCTGGCTTTTAAAAAAGAGCATTTATTTCAAAAGTCATTTGCGAGAGAAAACCTCAATTATTTGTGCTATCACATGGAAGATAAACAGCGAAAAATGATTGAAATTTTTTCAAAAGTAAGAGGCACCGGAATAGTTTATGTCAGAAATCGTAAACGCACCAGAGAATATGCTCAATTATTGCAACAATATAAAATATCAGCTGACTTTTATCATGCCGGACTATCGGCTCAATTAAGGAATGAAAAGCAAGATCAATGGAAATCAGGTAAAACAAGAGTGATGGTTTGCACCAATGCTTTTGGGATGGGTATTGATAAGCCTGATGTGCGTACAGTTATTCATATGGATCTGCCTGATAGCCCAGAAGCTTACTATCAGGAAGCAGGACGCGCTGGTAGAGATGAAAAGACTGCCTATGCAATTGTTTTGTATAATGAAACAGATATAGCCGATTTGAAACGTCGGCAAGAAACTTCTTTTCCGGCAATTAAAGAGATTCGAAATGTTTATCAGGCAATAGCAAATTACCTTCAAGTGCCGGTTGATTCAGGAATGGGCGTCAGCTATGATTTTGAAATTACAAAGTTTATTTCCAATTATAATTTCAATCCGATTACTGCTTTGAGTTGTCTCAGAGTTCTTGAAGCAGAGGGATTAATCAGTGTTTCTGATGCGGTTTTTATTCCTTCAAGAGTACATTTTAAGGTGAACAATATCGATTTATATACTTTTCAAGTAACTAATTTTAAGTATGATATTCTCATAAAAACAATTCTTCGTTCAGCTGAAGGTGTATTTGATGAATTTGTGAAAATTAGTGAGCCTGAACTGGCCAATAAGTTAAAGATTACCTATGATCAGGTGGTGAGTATGCTTACCTATCTTCATAAAAATGACATATTAAGTTATGAGCCTCGCAAAGATTCTCCACAACTCACTTTTACCACTCCACGGGAAGAGGCTGTATACATTGATATTGATGAAAAGAAATACCTGGCAAGAAAGGAAAAGTATATTCTGCGTTCAGAAGCTGTTGCAAATTATGTGACTTCAAAGCACCTATGCAGAAGCATGATTTTATTGAATTATTTTGGCGAAAAGGCTACTTCAAGGTGTGGCGTGTGCGATTATTGCCGAGAATTGAATAAACAGGAATTTAATGAAATTGAATTAGATAATTTTCGCACTAACATAAATTCCATCCTCAAAAATGAAGGACCTTTGAATGTGGTGGCTTTGTTGGAGCGCTCAGGAATTAATGATTCGAAAAAGGCACTTGAAATGATCACTTGGATGATTGATCAGGAATATCTGAAGTATAATAAAAAGGTGAGTTATTGGAGGCTAAAAGCAGAGATTGAGCTAAATAATGAAACTGAAAAGTGATTTTTATTGCGGCGATGATGTTGTTGCTATTGCTCAATTGTTGTTGGGTAAAGTTGTATTTACCTGCAAAAATAACTTAATTACTGCCGGCATAATTACTGAAACCGAAGCTTACAATGGGATAACTGACCGCGCTTCTCATGCTTTTGGAGGCAAAAGAACATCCAGAACATCTGTAATGTATCAGCAAGGAGGCGTTGCCTACATTTACTTATGCTATGGAGTGCATTCTTTATTGAATGTAGTTACCAATGTTGAAAATATACCTCATGCGGTTTTAATCAGGTCAGTTTTGCCGTTTGAAGGAGAAGAAACCATGCTGCAACGCAGAAAACAGATTATTTACACCAAAAAATCATTTCATGGTCCCGGCAAAGTAAGTCAGGCATTAGGAATTGACTATTCTTTGACTGGTACAAGTTTATTTGGAAATAAAATATGGATAGAAGACAAAGGAATTTCGTTTCGTCCAGAACAAATAAAAGTCACTCCGCGAATTGGAGTAGATTACGCAGGAAGTGACGCGCTCCTGCCCTATCGTTTCCTAATTGATGAATTTCATTGAATGCATTGAAAGTCTCTTATGAATAATAGTTTTATTGTTTCTATTTTTACATCATGGAAATCTTTCACATAGGATTTTTGAGTGTCCGATTACTTGATATCCTGGATATCCTTTTAGTAGCGTTTCTACTCTATAAACTTTACGAGCTGCTGAAAGGCGGGGTTGCGATGAATATTTTTATCGGGCTCATCTCCATTTATCTTCTTTGGTGGCTGTGTGTAAAAGTTTTGGACATGCAGTTAATGGAGCTTTACTCGGCCAATTTATAGGAGTCGGGGTTATTGCATTAATTATCGTTTTTCAACAAGAGGTTCGACGCTTTCTCATTCTTATGGGCACTAACAGTTTTTTAGCACAAAACACGTTTGCCAGGAACTTATTTAAATGGAATTTCCAATTTCAAAAACAAGATGCAACAAACATTGCACCTATTGTAAAAGCCTGTTCCAATATGGCAAAAAACAAGACAGGTGCCATTATTGTAATTTCGCGAAATTCGGACCTGAAATTTTACGCCTCCACAGGTGATATTATGGATGCGGAAGTGTCAAAGCGACTTATCGAAAGTATATTTTTAAGAATAGTCCAATGCATGATGGAGCCATTATAATTTCGAACAATAAGATTAAAGCTGCTCGCTGTGTTTTGCCAGTTACTGATAACCCCGATCTTCCGGCGCAATATGGAATGAGGCACAGAGCAGCCTTAGGGATTACTGAACAAAGTGATGCGATCGCTATTATTGTTTCAGAAGAAACAGGAGCTATTTCAGTAGCAAGGGATGGTGAGTTAAAAGCAAATATTTCGCCTGAAGAATTGGATCGGTTTTTATCTAAAGAAATGTAGGCACTTATAGCTTAGGCTAAAGTTTATGCAAAGCATTAAATTCAACAAACTTTAGAAAAAAACTATTGCTTTGGTCTCAACGCAGGATCCAACTTGTAAGCCTTTTCCAGATAAGCATTGGCATTATTTTCATCACCTTTAAAGCGATAAGTTAAACCAATAAAAAAGTAAGCTTGAGCATAGTTCGGGTCCCATTTAATTGCATTGAACAGATAGGATAATGCATTGTCATATTGCTTCAACATCCCATAAGCGCTTCCTGCATTAGCATAAGCTTCTGCATATTTGGGATCAAGCTGAGTGGCTTTAATAAAGGCCTTTAATGCCTCATCAAAGCGTTGCTGGGTAAAAAAGATGGTGCCAATATTATTATGAATAGTGGCAAAATTAGGATTGAGTTCAAGTGCTTTTTGATAGCATATCATTGCACTGTCTAAATTGTTTAATTTGTAATAGGCTACTCCCATTTGAGTATAGGAGTCAGCAAAAGAAGGATATATTGCAACAGATTTTTTCAATTCAGAAATACCTCTGTTAATCATACTGTTTTTTTCTGCTTCACTTTTACCCTCCCAAGCTTCCGGCTTGACCAGATAATTTCCCAGGTAATAATGGGTGCGTGTACTGTTTGGAGACAATAATACATCATTGGAATAAAGTGTTAAATTATCCTTCCAAACAGGGTTTCTGGAGAAGGTTTTTATGGAGTAGGCGATTGTAATAAATAGTACCAGCAGCATCACCGGTTGGTTTTGGACCAGAACTTTTTTCCAATCCATTGAAACTACAGCAGGTGCTAATTTCCCAACCAGCAAAGCAACAACCATACAGAAACCCAACGAAGGGGTATAAAGAAACCGTTCACCCATAGATGAACCTATTGTAATGAAAAGATTAGAAGATACAGATATGGTAACAAGGAAAAAAGAATACTGTAAGCAAATAAATTTTTAGATTTCAACTTCCAGAAAGAAAAAATCAGCATGCCACCGTAAAATAATGCGGAGGCAATGAAGCCCGGAGACCCTGCTCCTACCAGTGGTATTTGGTTATAGGAATAATCAAATACCAGAGGATGTGGAAATAGCAAGATTTTCAGATACAAACCCATGATCAGCACAGTTGTTGAAAATTTCGTGATCGGATCTTTAGCGGCTTCCAGTAAGTTGTCGGCTACCGAAAAGGATTCAGAAGAGATACCTCCAAGTATAGAACTTCTAATTATGAGAAAAATACCCGTCACAATGGCAATTGGAATCAAACTTTTAAGTGAGACGGCAATTTTTTCATCTGTAAAGAAATAGGCTGTGAGTGGAAAAATTGCAAGAAAAGTAATTGCTGACTCTTTGGATAACAGTGCCACAAAGAAGAGAAAAGATGCTATTACCAGTGACAAAATCTTCTTAGATCGTACATAATTTATATATCGTTCTAAAGCCCAAATACTGAAAAGAAAAGCCATTATTTCGTCGCGACTTTTAATACTTGCTACCACTTCGGTATGAACAGGATGCGCAATGAATAAAATCGAGGTAATAAAAGAGAATAATATATTACCAGAAGAGATTTTTAAAAGTGATGAAAATAAAACAAATCCGGTCAAAGCATACAATAAAACATTGATCCAATGACCTGGTGTGGCATCATTGGGTGCCATCCCCACTCTATTGCATACATGGCCTTTACAATTGGCCTGTACAGGTTGTCATCGGTAAAATAATAGCCATATCTGTAACTGGTTTTAAAAATCTCAGGAATGGCCGATGGTCCCTGTTTGGTCAGTCTGTTTTCAAGAATAACGGAATAATCGTCCAGTGTAAAACTGTGATTTAAGGTGTTACTGTAAAGAATAAATCCAAGTATGGCAATTATCAACCCGGGTATCCAGGAAGCAATTGGAGCGGAAGACTTTTCCTTTAATTTTGTTAAAGGCTCGTTGGTGAATTTATCTTTGCGGGTAAGCTTCTTCTTTTCCATTTACGGCGAACAATAAAAATTATTTTGCTACTGAAGCTGTTGAATCATTAGTATTCAAGCTGTCGGATTGAATTTGATTTTCAAACTGCATGATCAATTCCTCAGGTGATTTGCCCAGATTTTCCAGCGAAAATGCCACATCACCGGCAATGGGGTGATCGGGAAATTTTTGAGAAATTCATTATAATAGGGTCTTTGCCTTAACCGCATCACCAACCTGATTTTCGTAGATAAATCCCTGAAGAAACAAAGCGAAAGGGGCGTTTTTATTTTGTGGATATAACTTATACAATTTACCAAAAAGTGAGATAGCTTGTTCGGTTTCGTTTATTTTAGATGAAATATCAGCTGCTTTAAACAAGAAACTTGCGCTCATGGTATCCGCTGGGAATTTATCTGCGAAAGCCGTGTAAAGGCCAATGATTTCCTTTGCTTTGACTGCATCAGGGACCATTGAAGAATCAGCATACATACTTTTCTCAAGCAGATCTATTTGAGTACTTAATTTTTTTTGTTCTGAGGTGCAGGCATTGAAGCTGATTGCAAGTAAGAAAACTGAAATAAGCGATTTGAATTTTATTTTCATTTTTATTTATATAGTTATTTGTTTTGTTATTTAAATGGTGAGCCTGGTTCTTTCGCCATATGATTAAAAACTATTTTATCCATCAGAGAAGGAAAGAACTTGTTGAGCCAAACTGTAATTTTGCCATTAAAAGTAAGAATCAGATCTCTTTTTCGATGTATCACAGCAATATAAATATGATCAGCAACAGTTGCTGCTGACATCATACCTGACTCATCACGTGGTGATTCATTTTGGGGTATTCCATCGGGTCCCATAGATGAATTTCTAATGCCTGAAGCCGTAAAGCCCGGGCAAGCAACTAATACATGAATTCCGGTTTTTAGATTTTCGGTTCTCAATGTTTCAAGAAATCCTTCCATAGCAAATTTAGAGGCTGAGTAAGCGGTCCGGCCAGGCAATCCTTTTTTTCCTGCAATAGATGAAATACCTACTATGGAACCTTTAGATTGCAAAATAAATGGCAAAGCAAGTTTAGAACAATAAACAGTACCCCAGAAATTAATGGCAACAACTTTCTTTAATACCTCCATGTTGGTATCCGCAAAAAGACCTCGCATAGAAATGCCTGCATTGTTAATGAGTACATCAATATGACCGAATCTGTTAATAGAAGCATCAATAATTTTTTTACAATCTTCGTATTCACTAACATCAGAATTGACAGCCAGAATATTAGGTGAAATTTTCAATAACTCCTGGAATGCAATTTCTAGGTTTGATGAATTCCTGCCTGAAATCACCACATTCGCACCTTCTGTGGCAAACTTAAAAGCGCATGCTTTTCCGATACCTGACGATCCACCTGTTATAATTACTGTTTTACCTTTCAATAGTGTTATTTTTAGATTTACAAATTTAGCAAAAAGGGTACTTTCGCACATGATGAAATTGAAGGAAGTTGTATCAGCAGCTGATATTGCCAATTTTCTGGAGTTACCGCTTAAAATTTACAAAAATGTCCCGGAATGGATTCGTCCGTTGGATCAGGACATTGAGCAAGTTTTTGATCGGAAAAAAAACAAGACTTTTAGAAGTGGAGATGCAATCAGATGGCTTTTACTTGATGATAAAGACGAAGTAATAGGCAGAGTGGCAGCTTTTGTAAATACAAAATCTTCCAAACGGGAAATGCAACCTACTGGAGGAATGGGTTTTTTTGATTGCATTGATGACCAAAAAAGCAGCAAATTTACTTTTCAATTCTTGTGTTGATTGGCTAAAAGCCAAGGGTATGGAAGCCGTTGACGGCCCAATCAATTTTGGAGAACGTGACCGATGGTGGGGATTATTGATAGATGGTTTTTATGAACCGGTATATTGTATGAATTATAACCCACCGTATTATCAAGGTTTGTTTGAAAACTATGGGTTTCAGGTTTATTTCAAACAATTTTGCTATTCACTTAATGTAAAAGATCCAATAAATCCCAAATTTGAGGAAGCTTACAAAAGGTTAACAGCTGCAGGAGAATACCATGCAGAACACATTCAAAAAAACAACTTTGAGAAATACGCAGCTGATTTTACCATTATTTATAATAAAGCATGGTCGAAACATGGATCCGGAAAAGATATCACAATTGATCAGGCTATGGCCATTTTCAAAAAAATGAAACCGGTAATGGATGAAGAACTGGTTTGGTTTGTCTATTACAAGGATGAACCTGTTGGTGCCTGGATTAATCTTCCTGAATTGAATCAGTATTTCAAGCATATGAACGGGAAATTCGGAATTTTACAGAAATTATATTTTCTGTGGTTGAAGATGACCGGGTCGTGCAGAAAATTTTACGGGGTAGTTTTCGGTGTAGTTCCTGAACATCAAGGCAAAGGAGTTGATGGTTTAATGATCTGGGCCGGTGGATTAGCCATCCGAAAAAGTAAAAAGTATGATTTTATGGAATTGCAATGGATTGGTGATTTCAATCCTAAAATGATTAACATATCTATATCGCTTGGCACCAAACAATGCCGAACTTTGGTCACATACAGGAAGCTTTTTGATGAAAAAAAGCCTTTTGAACGTCATAAAATCATTGTTTAATTCACTTTAAAATTATGAATTTCAGCCTCTTTGGGCGAATGTTAATAAAATGCATAAACCCATTTGATTAGTGATGGGATGTTTCTATTTTTGCAGCCTCGTTTGGCCTACTTGCCAAAAACCAAATACCCGATTCCGTAGCTCAGCTGGTAGAGCATTACACTTTTAATGTAGTGGTCCTGGGTTCGAATCCCAGCGGGATCACAAAAAACTGCTCATCTTCTGAGCAGTTTTTTTCATTTCATCCAAATTATTGATCCCTGAATTGCTATACTTTTTGTATTACCTGTCAGAGAATTCTCACATCAAACTAATTTTTTTAATTTTATTTCCAATGGGTTATGAGGAATCAGCCCCAAAGTTCAGTATTGAATATTTTTTCTTCAAGGCTTTCTGTATTTTTGAGAAGAAAATTTTGTTGTATTTAACTCAACTGAATTTGAAATGCTTATCACCTTAAATTGAACTAATAGGAATGAAGAATTAAACAAGCCGTAATAAAATCGCTGCAAAAAAACCATCGGAATGGACCTATAAATGCCAAGAATCTGGCTGGCATTTATGAAGTAGTGATTGAAGAAAACCAGAGTTTATCTGCCGATAAAATTGCTGCACTGATCAATGATTTGGAAATGAAAAGTGAAAATGATGATGGCGATGAGGAGTAAAATTAAAATTTATTGCTGTTTATTTGATGATTTCCCAAACCACTGTTTTCAATAACCTGTTATACCTGCAATTCACTCAGCATCTCTGAAATGAATTCTTTTTTTTTAGTACATTTTGGTTGGCTATTTGGAGTCGTTAATTAAATTCAGGAATTAGTGTAAATTAATCCTACTTCTAATCAAGTTCTTCATTGTTTCTAGAAAAGTAGATTATAAATAAAGATTCTTGTTTTTATAATTTCAACCTAATTTCAGCTGTACAAGTTGTTCTTAGTTCGCTGTAACCAGTTTGGACTAAAATTGTTTTTTTTGAAATTGTGATTCTATTTGGTGCTGCCATAGTTTGGAATTTTTTATTGTTTCAGTTGGTCTTACTCTTTCAGTTAAGTGATCTATATCACAGAATTGTGAGAATGGCTACCCTACTTTTGAGAAAAAAATTGGATGAAAAATTTATATTTCTCAATAATTATCTGGTTGATTGCAACCATTCCTGTTTTCTCTCAAAACGCTCCATTTGCACTTGAGTTAGAACCTTTTACTATTAGTGGCTTGCCGGGTTTGCATTCCTATGCGTATACCATTCACGATGGCAAATGGCTCATTTTGGGAGGAAGAACCAATGGTTTGCATGGCTTCCAGCCTCCATTTGCCTTTCCGCTGGCTACTCAAAACACCAATATTTATGTAGTTGATCCAGTAGCTCAGCAGTTTTGGTCAGCAACCAGTTCGACCTTACCTCAAAATATACAAGAACATATTTCATCTTCCAATATGGAAGGAGTAAGATTAGGGAACTATTTTTATTTCATCGGTGGTTATGGTTTCAGTACTCCTGCTAATGATTTAATTACGTTTCCAAATATAACAGCCATTGATGTTCCTGGATTGATGAATGCTGTGATGAATCAATTACCTGTTACATCCTATTTCAGACAAATTACAGATCCTGCTATGGCGCTTTGTGGCTCACGTGCAGAGGTAATTGATACAACAGTGTACCTGGTTTTCGGCCATCAGTTTGACGGTCGCTATAACCCTAACAACATGCCTTCTTTTACTCAGGTTTATAGTAATCAAATACGAAAATTCAATATTACCGATAACGGAACGGTTTTTACCATTACTAATTATACATCAATAACCGATACTGTCAACTTTCACAGGCGAGATTATAATCTGGCTCCTCAGATTTTCCCTAATGGAACTTCAGGAATTACGGCATCCAGCGGAGTTTTCAGTATAATATTGATCGTCCTTATTTAAATACTGTTGATATAACTTCATCCGGACATACTGTAAATAATAATTTCCAGCAACAACTTAGCCAGTATCACAATGCTTTAATTCCGTTCTATGATAGCAGTGCGTCAACTATGCACACACTGTTTTTTGGTGGAATGTCGCAGTACCTTTATGACATTAACAACACCCTTGTTGAAGACACTTTGATACCTTTTGTAAAAACAATTAGTGTTGTCAGCAGGAATTCCAATCAGCAAACTGAAATTCGTATTCCTTATGAAATGCCGGGATATCTGGGAAGTAATATGGAATTTTATAGAGCTGATGGAATAAATATTTATGACAACAACATTATTAAACTGAATGCAATTGATACCGGAAAAGTTTTAATTGGGTATCTCCATGGGGAATTGAAGCTGACTATCCTATGTATTTATGAATGGTGGAGGAACTAGTTGGGCCAATGATAAAATATTTAAAGTTTTTATTACAAAAATTCTCCAACTGGTTTAGTTGCAAATCCAGATTTAATAACAGATTTCGATTATTATCCAAATCCTGCGCACGGAGAATTTAGTATAAATTTTAACTTAGAAAGAACATTACATGTTTACTGTTCTTTATATGATTCCAGCGGTAGGTTGGTTTCAATATTGGAGAACTCCAAACTTACCGGAGGGCAACATCGGTTAATTATTAAAACACATAAATTAAAAAATGGTAGTTATACCCTTTGTTTTAATGCCGGTGGCTCCTTTAGAAATAAGCCATTGATTATAGAAAATCCATAATCTAGCGAATAAGATTCAATGTGCCAGTGTACCGGGATTTTGTTTTATTGCGACATGAGAATTCCGCATCAATAACGTATATACCTTGTGGGTTGTTACTACCATTCCAGGGCAAATCAGGAGTGTCAGATTATAAAACCATTTCTCCCCACCTATTGTATATTTTCATTTCAAATTTTTCCAATCGTATGGCAGGATCTGCTGTGATACTAAAAGAATCATTTTTTTGAATCCCATTGGGTGTGAATGAATTTGGCACAAAATAATTGTTGCATTTATTTACATCATTAATATAAACCAAAATTCTGAAATAGCGGTACAACCATTTATGTCGGTCGCAATTATTGTATAAGTGGTAGTATTTTCAGGGGAAGCAATTGTAGTTGCTGCCGATGGATTGTCAAGTCCTTCAATGGGAGTCCATGAAAATGATGAAGCGATATTGGTGGATGCCATAAGTTGAGCGCTTCCTCCTGCCAGAATGGTTGTGTCATTGCTGGTTATTAACTCCAGACTATCGTTATTGAAAGATATTGTGACACTGCCGGAAAAATTGGTTTCACATCCATTGGCATCATCAATTTGAATGGAAGAATACGATCCAGGCTGTAAACCTGAAATTAATAGTGGATTGCCTGTTAATCCATTTAAAGTTGAATTGTTGCCATTGTAGTTGTAGTAAACAGAAAAAGGAGGAGTACCCTGAAAAAGTGGAGCTAAATAAATAAGAATTGAATCTGTGGCGCTGTTACACAATCCTGAACTGGTTGCTTTCACAGAATCAATGCGAGGAGCAAGTCCTTCAGTAACCGTAATCAATTTTGTTATGAGGGAAGTGCCCCCACAGTAATCGACAGCAGTAAGAGCTATGGAATAAATTCCAGGAGCCGGAAATAAATGAATTGGATCACTTGAAGTGGAGGTATTATCAGGAAATCCGGGATGACCAAAATTCCAATTCCAGCTAGCCGCACAATCACTATTATTTGTAAAGGCAATTTCTGGTCCGCAGGAAGGTAACTGTGAAGATGTAAAATTAACAATTGGAAAAACATCAGATATTTTTACATTGTCAATTGCAATTCCATCTGAAAAAACCTGTGAACCTGCACCAAAAACAACTCTGATTTTAACATTGGGTTTATTGGCAGCTTCAACAATGCAATGAGTAGCGGTAACCCAACCATTAGTGCCGTGAACATCAGGTGATGAACAGGCTCCTGATGCAGCTTGGGCACAACCTCCTGACCATCCATTTTTATCGCCACCAAAAGTATAGCTTACAGTTCCACAACCTCCCGATGTTCCGGATAGATAGTTAACATTATTTTTATTGTACCAATTTTGTTCTCTGCAATTGATTGTTGAGGGAAACACTTGAAATGTTCCTGAATTATAAGTTCCAATATCCTGCCATGAAAGTCCACCATTGATAGAGAGCTGCACCTTAGCACCATCAAATGTTTGTTCACAATACAGGTTAATATCAAGACTCAAAAGCGGTGAAGTAACACCTGTAAGATTAATTGAAGGGCTTTCCACAAATGACCTCTCGCAGCAATTGTAATAATTTCCATTAGTGGAAGGCCCAGGAACAGGCAAACAGGCTGTGAAAGGCTCTGCTTGAGCTATTCCGGCATCGCCTGTTGCAAGGCATGGGGTGCCGTTTGCTACTATATTGGGAAGCGTAGGTATTCCATAACTCCAGGACGCATTGTAGCCGCCGATAGTCCATCCACCAATACCAGAATTAAAATTTTCATTGTAGATTACTGCAGTAGGCTGTCCTACTAAGCTAAAGGTTGCCGGAAACAGCCCAAAGAATAAAAGAACTCCCCTCTTGACTAAATTATTCATCAATGTAATAACCAAAATACTTGTCATTGAGTTTTAGCAGGCAGTTGATGAAATGTATGAATGGGAATCTTTCTGGATTTTGATCCGCTATGATAATACAACCATCCGGCATGGATCTCTGAATCCATGGCCATATTGCCGTTAATTTGCTGCAAATTATTTTTATCTGTATCCATTTGTATTTCAAGAATGGTACTATGTTTTCCTCTTACAAAAGACATTTTGAGGCTGCTGGTATCTTTTTGCAGAAAGTCAAAACAGTTGCTGTTATACACAATGAATCCAATTTTATGGCTTTCGGGTTGCCCTTGACAGAAAGTAACAAAAATAGCTTGTTGAAACATTTGATGAATCACCTGCATGCACCTCCTGACGAGAAGCATTTTTCAACTTTAAGGATTGTCCGTTTGAGTGTAACGTGCTGAATAACAATATATTTGCAAAAACAATTATGCTGTATTTCAACCAAATAGTAGTTTTTTCTTTCATCTTGACCGGTCAAAACTTTTTAACTGAATTCTGGTTCTGTTCACCCTTAGTTGGGTTTAGTCTGCCAAATTTCTGCTTTCTAAATGGATTTCATGTTTTAATTTGACATAAGCAATCAAAAATAAACTTAAAATGAAGAAATTACTCGGTTTAACAGCATTATTGGTGATATTATTCAACCAATTTATACTAGCAGGAAATGGAAAGCCCTCCAAAAGTAGTTCCCTTAATCTTAATGTTATTGCCTATTCCCAGGGGAATTGGGGAGGCCAAAAAAGTGATGAATTGGCTATGATATGCAAAGTTTATTTTCCCGAGGGATTAAAAATTGGTTCAGATAACACTTTAGTACTTTCTTCGCCTCAAGCTATTGAAGAGTTTCTGCCTTCTGGTACAAGTGCAAAACCCTTTCCATTTGGACAAATGACAGATCCGGGTTTAACATATAAAAATATGCTTGCCGGGGAATTAGTGGCTTTATCATTAAATCTTGCATTAGATCACTATCGTAAAGATGGTTTTTCAACGCTCATAAATATGGAAATAAAAGAGGGTGAAATGCAAGGAAAAACTGTTGAAGATTTATATAAAGAAGCAAATCGCAAACTTGGTGGTGGATATTCGGTATATTCATTTAATATTTTAACAGAGGCCTTGTATGCAGTAAACCGTAACTTCATTGAGCCAGGAATCAACAGAGGGTTTTTAATAGTACCTACTGAAAACAATCAATTTGCTGAGGGAACAGTAATGATTAAGTAGTCTTGTATATTTATAAAAAATATGGTCTTATTAAATTTGTTTTTGCTGTTAAAAACTAAATCTTACTATGTAAGTATCTATTTTCTCAATCAATCTGTTTTCAAATTGTTTCAGTTTTTTGCCAGATAAATGGAATTAGTACGTATCTTTTTTTGGTAGCGAACAACCCTTGACAGGTTCAAATGTCAACTCCATCGAGAATAGGAATCTTTGAAAAGTAACCTATATTTATATTTCCCGCTTACCGTAATTCTCATTTTCCAAATTACTCTATGATTGAAATATTGCCCACTTTTTAGTGGCTTATGAAGGCTGATTGAGATAAATTTTTGCTTTTAATTGACCACCACTTATGTAGTAAATTGGATATAGTTTTATCTGATTCAATAAAGCAGAAAAACCATGAATCTATTTTTTCAATTTATCCTGAAAAGCTTTTTTAAATTTTTCCAACTTGGGTTTAATGACGAATGTACAATAAGGTTCATTCCCATTTAACTCAAAATACTGTTGATGGTAATTCTCGGCTTTATAAAATTTTACTGCAGGACTGATTTCTGTTACTATAGCAGCATCGAAAACTTTTTTATCGTTGAGTTCCTTTTTCAGATTCTCGGCAATAATCTTTTGGTCCTGGCTGTGATAAAAGATTACAGAGCGATATTGAGTTCCAACATCATTACCTTGGCGGTTTAGTGTTGTTGGATCGTGACTTGACCAGAATGCTTCTAATAAATCCGTAAACGACAAAAGTTTAGGATCATAAACAACCTGAACAACTTCGGCGTGACCTGATTGACCGGTACAAACCTGCTTATAATCTGGGTTTTCGGTGATCCCTCCTGAATACCCTGAAACGACTGATTCAACACCATTTAATGATTGGAAGATGGCTTCGGTGCACCAAAAGCATCCACTTCCAAGTGTTGCGGTATCTTTTAATGAATTGGATGTAGTTTCCATGGATAAAGTATCGTTAGTTTGACCATTTAAGTTGACCTGTTTGTTTTGCCCACAGCCGTATGTCAAGCCGCCGAAAGCGGTGATTAATAGAACTATTTGAGCTATAGACATTTTTAATGAGCGTGATTTCATGATAAATTTAACATTTGAATGGGTTTTCTGTTTTAAAAAGTTGTAATTTTTGAAGAAAATAGTAAAAAGATAAAATTAACATTTTTCTACTTCTACCCCATCCTGATATGAATAATTAGTATTAACTTTATGATTCATAAAAATTTTTCTGTAAAAGTTAATTTTCTATTTTAAAATCATTGTCGAAACGGAAATAATCTTATAATATTTTATTGCAATGTAAGAATTAAAAAAATTATTCAGGAAAAACTGGAATTACAGAAAGTCAGGCAGAAGAATGTATTAACACCATATCAGGATACGTGAAAGCTCGTGTTCCCGGGGTGATGCATGCTCAGCTTGATAAAATATTTGCCGGTAATAGTCTTGAAGAAAGCATTCGCCAACAAGTTGAGGATATAGGAAGTGAACTTAAAAACAAAACGGAAGGTTTAGCAAAAGATCTCAAGAATGCTTTCGAAGGAGCCTTTTCTTCAAAGAAATGATCATTCTCAGGTTATCATTCATGAAAAGAAAAGGAATTGCTTTGTTTCCTTTTATTTTTTTGAAGCATAAAAGCGACTTTAAGGATGTGATTTTGATAAATCATGAAAAAATACATATCCGTCAGCAATTGGAATTGTTTGTTATTCCCTTCTATCTTATTTATGGGATACATTACCTATACAATCTGATTCAACAATTTTCACATGAAAGTGCCTATAGAAATATCCTGTTTGAAAAGGAGGCATATGACCATGAAAATGATTTGAGTTACCTGAATAAAAGAAAGTTATTTAGCTTTTTGAACTATTTATAATAGAATTATCATCAAAGTACTATTAACTATTTAAATTTAAAATTATGTTAGAAACACTATTAAACCTTGTAAAGGAACATGCAGGTGACGCTATTGTGAATAATCCTGCTATTCCAAATGATAAAAACAATGATGCCATTCAGCATGCAACATCTTCAATTGTAAACTAGCTTGCAATCGCAACTTGCTTCGGGTAATTTTAAAGATGTAATGAATTTATTGGGCGGGAAATCAAATGTTAATCAAAATCCGGTTGCGGCAAATTTGACAAGCAATGTTGCAACAGACCTTGCAGCAAAATTCGGTCTTACTTCTTCTCAGGCCGGTTCGATGGTTTCCTCTATGTTGCCGGGAATTTTAGGCAGCCTGGTAGCAAAAACGAATGATCCCAACGATAAGAGTCTTGATTTGGGCGGAATTTTTAATACCCTGACAGGAGGTAAATCTTCTGGTGTTGATTTTGGTAAAATGCTTGACAAAGACGGAGATGGTTCATCTATGGATGATATTGCAGGCATGATTAGCGGTGGTGCAAAGGATGCTCTTGGGAATTCAGGAGGAATAGGAGATATTTTGGGAGGATTGTTTGGGAAAAAATAGAAATTTAAATCAAAAAAAAGAGGCAATCAAATTTGATTGCCTCTTTTTTTGATCGGTTTTTTTATTAGAACTTGTAAGCCAATCCTACTCCAAGCACTTCTTTAAATTGAGTTCTGGGTCCTGACTCATCTATGATACCATCACTATTGTTGTCAATTGTAAGAATGGTGTTATCGTCATAAATTAATTGAGTAGATAATGTAGCTGTGATGTATTTATTCACTTTCATACTAATCAAAACTTCCCAATTCACATCAACATTTTGGGGATTATCAATGTAGTTGCTAAAGAGTTCAAGTTTTGTCATTAAAGTAACATTTTCAAGTACATCTTTTTTGTATACCGCCTTAAGCAAAGCACCAAATTCATATAAAGAGGTTTCACCATCTTTTGTTTTCACACCTAAAGCATTGTATTCAGCTGCATCCACTCCAAAAGCACCTGCATCGGCCAGATCCTGATCATTTACAATTGTAATTCTTCCTGTAACCGGAGCAATTAATAATGTGAAATTATCATTGGGTTTATAATCCATACCTAAAGCAATTGTGAAATATGCCGGAGCCATGAAGTTAGAAATTTTTACAGAATCGTTTGGGTAATTATATCCTTTTGAAAACTGTGTTTTGAACCCTAACAATGCGGTATAATACCAATGTTTAAAAGCATGACGACCATATTTTGTTGCGAGATCAATTTTATCTTCGCTTTTAATTGCGTCATCTTTTCCGTTTTGGGTCAAACCATAAGCAATGTCAATTACATTATCCCAATTATTTTTGCCTTTTGCGTAATTCGCAGTATAATTAAATAAAGCAATTCCGGAAATAGAATTTTGTCCACCTGCTGCCCAATTACTCAGGCTTACTTGCGTGAAGTTCAACCCGAATATTCCACTTCTTTTCCAGGAGGTATCAACAGCTGCTTCTTGTGCAAATGAAGAATAAGACATTAGCATCGCAACAAATAGAATATAGACTCTTTTCATAGATTTTTTTTTAGTGTTTTTAGTTTAAATTTAAACCAGAAAAGGGAAGATAATCCTTTTCTGGTTTAGAATATTTTTTATTTTTTAAGAAGATCCCTTATTTCAGAAAGTAATTTTTCTTCAGCACTTGGTCCTGCAGGTGCGGGTGCTGGTTCGGCTTTCTTCATGGAATTAATGGCTTTTATGACCATGAAAACAGCAAAGGCAACTACGATGAAGTCAATTAAATTGGTAATAAACATTCCATACTTAATTGATATCTCAGCTACAGCAGCAGTAACTGTTCCATCAGGATTCGTCACTTCAGCAATGGCATCTTTGAGAACAAACATTTTTTTTGAAAAATCAACTCCTCCAGTTAACATGCCTACCAATGGCATCACCATTCCTTCAACAAATGAAGATACTATTTTTCCGAAAGCAGCACCCATTACGAAAGCTACGGCTGTATCAACCAAATTGCCTCGCATGGCAAAATCTTTAAATTCCTTAATAAATGACATAATTTTAATTTTATAGAGTTTATAACATTTTGAACAGGGTAAAGATGCGATATTTTTTTTCCCTTGCCAAATTTCCTCAAGGTTTGTGCCCTATGAAACTCAATCAAAAAAAATACATTTAATTAATAATCAACATTTTGAATCTGCTTTTTGAATTGAATTTCATACAATTTAAAATACCAACCTTTTTTTTGAAGAAGATCCGTGTGCGTCCCCTCTTCTTTCACTTCACCATGATCAAGTACAATAATTTTAGTTGCATTTTGAATGGTGGCCAACCTATGCGCGATCACTATGGATGTCCTGTTTTTGTTAAAACTGAAGTAGCTTTGATAATGAGTTCTTCACTTTCAGAATCGATAGAGGATGTTGCTTCGTCAAGAATTAAAATTGCTGGTTGATACACATAAGCTCTGATAAAGGAAATTAATTGACGTTGTCCCATAGAAAGCATATTTCCTCGTTCGCCCGGATTGAAGTCATATTTAGCAGGTAGTTTATTAATGAAACCGGAAGCACCTACTTTGGTTGCTCCATCAATAATTCTATCCATAGTGATAGTGGGATTGCCAAGGGAAATATTATTTGAAATAGTATCTGAAAAAAGAAAAACATCCTGAAGAACAATAGCTATTTTTTGTCGTAAATTTTCTACATTATATTCCTTTATGTTAATGCCATCGATCAAAATACTTCCTTTATTGATTTCATAAAAACGATTCATGAGGTTGATGATAGTCGATTTGCCTGCACCGGTGGCACCAACCAATGCGAGTGCTTCACCTGCTTTAACCTCAAAACTTACCCCTTTGAGAATCCAATCTTCATCCTTATAAGCAAACCAAACATCTTTAAACTCAACATGACCTTTAATGTTTTCAGCTGAAAGAGAACCATTGGTATCGATGCCTGAAGGAGTATCAAAAACCTTGAAAATTCTTTCCAGAACTAACCATTCCCATTTGAAGGGTATTAAATTTGTCTGCAAGCTCCCTTATTGGGCGAAATAAGAGATTTATATACATAATGAAGGCTACCACCGTACCAAAACTAGCTTCATTTGCTATGACTTCACCTGCTCCCCACCAAACAATTAATCCAATAGAAATAGCAGATAATATTTCAACCACCGGAAAAAAGATACTGTAGTACCAAACAGATTTTACATTGGCATCTTTGTGCTTTTTATTGATTTCTTTGAAACCTATCAACTCTTGATTTTCACGATTGAAAACTTGCACTATACGCATTCCTGTGAGGTGTTCCTGAACAAAAACATTTAATGCGGCGACTTGAGTTCGTACATCATTAAAAGTTTTTTTGATATTGTTTTTAAAAGTATTGGTAGCTATGAGCAAAATCGGAATTGTACTTAAACCCACAAGTGTTAATTGCCAATCGATATAAAACATATAGCTAATGATGACCACTAGCTGGAGAATATCTCCAATGATAACAATCAATCCATCGGAGAATATTTCAGCAATAGTTTCCATATCTGAGATAGTTCTTGTAACCGGGGTTCCAATTGGAGTTTTGTCGAAATAGGGAATTTTAAAATCGAGTATATGCCTGTACAATTTAGTTCGCATATCTCTGATGACATTTTGGCCTAGTAAATTTGTTTGATAGTTTTGAAGAAACTGCAATAATGATTGAATGATAAGTACTCCGACCATTAATGCAGTTATTTTCATTAATCCGGGATAATTACCGTTAGCCACATAGTTGTCTAGCGTAAGCTGCGCAAGCCAAGGCCGCACCGGTCCCATCAAAGCCATTACAATTGTTAAAGAGGACTGTTAACCGAAAGGTATTTTTGTAGGGTTTTACAAATGTAAAAACGCGTTTTAAAATCGGAAAATCAAATACATTACCTGTGACATTACTCATAAAGTTAAGCGGGAAATGAGGATTGTTGGATTACCGGAAGATAAGGATAAACTACATTAGAAAGGAAAAGACCACAAGCAGGCACAGAAGCACCTGCTTCATTTCTGTTTTTACTGAGTATAATTTCTGAAATTTTTTCCGGCTGAATTTTACCTGTTCCTACATCTATCATTGTACCCACAATGGCTCTAACCATACCTCTTAGGAACCGATCGGCAGTAATAGTAAAAACAAGCATTTCACTTTTTCTGCTCCATGATGCAGAAGCAATAGTACAAATATTGGATTTAACTTGCGTATTTGTTTTCCTGAAAGAGCTAAAATCATTGTGTTTTAATAAATACAAACATGCTTCGTTCATAAGCGCCATATCAGGATTCATATACCCGTGCAAACTAAATTCTTTAGCAAAAGGATTCTTTGTTTTTGCAATGAAATACTCATAGGTTCTTGACATAGCATCAAATCTGGAGTGAGCTCCACTTTCCATTTCAAGAATATCATAAACTGAGATATCGGAAGGTAAAATTGAATTTAGCTGATGCAAAACTTTTTTTGGATCAGCGATTTGCTCAAAACAATCAAAATGAGCGTAAAATTGTTTGGCATGTACTCCGGTATCTGTTCTTCCGCATCCTGTGGATAAAATATCCTGATTTAGAATTACAGAAAGGGACTGATTCAATTTTTCCTGAACAGAAACTGCATTTTCCTGTATTTGCCAAACGGAATAGTTGGTACCTTTGTAAGCCAGCCTTATAAAATAGCGGATCATTAGGGATTCATTTTTTGAGAGGCGCAAAGTTACTAAGATCTGGCCATAGCAGGTAAAAATCTATTTTGCTTGTTATCAGGCATTTGTTGAGAACTCACATTAAATGTAACCATGCGTATTTGAGCATGCTATTTTTAATAGCTTGTAAATTGAAACATAGCTATTTATAACTATTTATTCATTTTGCAATTAAGTTCTTCTTCTTCATAAAAATTTCATTGATAAAACTCTAATATTGTGCCCTCTTAAATAAATTCAAATATGACCGACATCAGGGAAATTAACGAAAAAATTCAACAGGAGAGTGCGTTTGTAGAACTATTAAATCTCGAAATCGGAAAAGTGATAATCGGGCAAAAATACATGCTTGAGCGCTTGTTAATTGGTTTGTTATCGAATGGACACCTACTGCTTGAGGGAGTTCCAGGTCTTGCAAAAACTTTGGCAATTAAGTCATTGGCATCAGCCATTCACTCCAGATTCAGCAGAATTCAGTTTACACCGGATTTGTTGCCTGCTGATTTGCTAGGAACTATGATTTATAACCAGAAAAAGGAGGAATTTACAGTTCGAAAAGGGCCATTATTCTCTAATTTCATCCTTGCTGACGAAATAAATCGGGCTCCGGCCAAAGTTCAAAGTGCACTATTGGAAGCCATGCAGGAACGACAAGTCACCATTGGTGATGAGACTTTTCATTTGGAAGAACCTTTTTTAGTGTTAGCAACACAGAACCCCATTGAACAAGAAGGAACCTATCCTTTACCTGAAGCCCAACTGGACAGGTTTATGCTTAAAATTGTAATTGGTTACCCTAATAAGGAAGAGGAAAGATTAATTATTCGTCAAAATCTAAGTCCGGAACCCATAAAAATAAACCCGGTCGTAACAACATTAGAAATTTTAAAAGCGCGTAAAGTGGTAAAAGAGGTATATATGGACGAGAAAATCGAAAAATATATTCTCGATATTGTTTTTGCAACAAGATTTCCGGCTGAAAACAATCTTTCCAAACTCAAACAAATGATTAATTATGGTGCTTCTCCCAGGGCCAGCATCAACTTGGCTATAGCATCCAAAGCCTATGCTTTTATAAAGCGACGTGGTTATGTCATTCCGGAAGATGTTCGTGCTGTTTGTCATGATATACTCAGACACCGCATAGGCCTCACCTATGAAGCAGAGGCAGAAAATATCACCACAGATGAAGTTGTTAATGAAGTATTAAATGCGTTGAGGTTCCTTAGTAAAATGGTTACGACTCCACGTGAATTAGTTACTCTCATCTAAAATTCAGAGTTTTGGAAACAACAGATCTACTAAAGAAAGTTAGAAAAATAGAGATAAAAACCAGGGGATTATCGAATCAGATTTTCTCAGGGGAATATCACAGTGCTTTCAAAGGCCGTGGAATGGCTTTTAGTGAAGTAAGAGAATACATGCCGGGTGATGATATCAGGAATATTGACTGGAATGTGACCGCTCGTTTTAATCATCCTTTTGTTAAAGTTTTTGAAGAAGAAAGGGAACTCACAGTAATGTTACTGGTTGACATCAGTGCTTCGGGAGATTTTGGCACTTCCAGGCAGTTTAAACGGGAATTGATCACAGAACTTTGTGCGGTACTATCCTTTAGCGCCATTCAGAATAACGATAAAATCGGAATTATTTTTTTTACTGATCGCATTGAGAAATTTATACCTCCCAAAAAAGGTAAGTCACATATCTTGAGAATTATCAGGGAATTGATTGACTTTAAGCCGGAGGGCTATGGAACTGATATTGGAGGTGCCTTACGATATTTTACCAACATGATTAAAAAAAGAAGCATCTCCTTTCTTATTTCTGATTTCATGAGTCAAAACTATATCGACCCTTTGAAAATAGCGTCCCGAAAACATGATTTGGTTGCTATCCGGATATTTGATAAGAGGGAGGCTGATTTGCCAAATATTGGACTTATGCGCATGCAAGATGCTGAAACCGGTAAGTTATTATGGGTAGATACATCTCGAAAAATAACACGTGAAAAGTACCGTTTGAATTGGGATAACAAGCAAAAAGAACTGGATACGATGTTTGCTAAAATTGGAGTGGATCAAGCCAAAATTGCAACAGATCAAAATTATGTTCAACCATTAATTAGTCTGTTTAAGAAACGGGAAAAAAGATAGTGATGAGAATGCTTTTGGAAATACTAACAGCTCAACTCGGTTTCAAATCCAAACGATTTACCATCGTTTGGATTTATTGCACTTTTTTTATTTTGTTTTCGAATCAAAATGTACAAGCACAGGAGATAAAAGCCTCCGCAAAAGTTGACACTACCTCAATTGTTATTGGGAATCAATTTATTTTAGATCTTTCAGTAACCCATCCTTCTAACATCAATCCTGAATGGCCTGCTGTTGCAGATACTTTTTCACTATTAGAGGTGGTTCAACGTTCCGGAATAGACACCCCTTCCTCCAACTGAAGAGGGATCCATAACGCGGCGGCAGAAAATAATACTCACTTCTTTTGACTCCGGATATCATATAATTCCACCTTTCATTTTTCTTATCGTATAAAGGGTGATACTTCAATATGGAAAGCCGAAACCAAGCCCTTGTTGATAACAGTCAATACCATCCCGGTGGATACCACAAGAGCCATAAAAGACCTTAAAGGGCAGATCGTAGTTCCGTATTCATGGAAAGATGCACTCCCCTATGTGCTGGTTCTTTTGATAGTTGGTTTAGTTGCTTTTCTTATTTATAGGTATTTTAAAAAGCGATCTGCTAAAATTACGGAACCGGTTATCAGAATTCCACGAAGACCTGCTCATGAAATTGCGCTCGAAGCTTTGGCAGCATTGGATGCATCTAAGCTTTGGCAAAATGGGAATTACAAAGGTTACTACACTGAATTATCAGATATCATTAGGACATTCATACAGAACAGATGGTCGTTGGCAGCTATGGAAATGACCACGGATGAAGTCTTGAAATTAAAAATCGCCCAAGACCAAAATCAGGATGTTTTTCAAAATTGAAGTATATGCTGGAGTTATCGGATCTGGTGAAATTTTCTAAAATAATACCAGTAGTTTTTGAAAACGAACAATGCATGCAAAATGCCAAGGTTTTTGTGCAGGCAAACTCACAGTTGAATGAAGGAAAGGAGCCGGAGGTATGATGCAAGGAATTGAATTTGCTAATCCTGGCTTTCTTTACTTGTTTGCATTGATTCCGTTGATGATTTTTACTCATTGGAAATTGAGAACAAAACGGAGAACTGATATTCGCGTTTCTGATTTTTCAGCACTAAGTAATTATACTCCATCCTTTCGGCAACGTATTGGATGGCTGCCATTACTTTGCAGATTTCTTGCAGTTTCACTTATCATCGTAGCATTAGCACGACCACGATCGTCGTCGAAGGGAACCAATGTGACATCAGAAGGTATTTCGATTGTTTTGGCAATGGATGTTTCGAGTAGTATGCTGGCTGAAGATTTACGTCCGAACCGGATAGAAGCCTCTAAGCGGGTTGCTTCCCAGTTTATTGAAGGACGGCCCACCGATCTGATCGGACTGGTAGTTTTTAGTGGAGAGAGTTTCACGCAATGCCCTATTACCAGTGATCATTCGGTATTGCAAACCTGATGGGAGAATAAAAGCGGGATATTAGAAGATGGAACTGCACTTGGTGAGGGACTGGCAACGGCTATAGCACGAATAAAAGACAGTAAAGCAAAAAGTAAAGTTATTATTTTATTAACCGATGGAGTCAATAATTCTGGTTCTATTGCTCCGGTTACAGCAGGCGAAATAGCCAAAACATTTGGAATTCGAGTTTATACCATTGGTGTTGGAAGAAATGGCACCGCCCCCTACCCTTTCAAGACTCCTTTTGGAATTCAATATCAAAATGTAGAAGTTCAGATTGATGAGGACATTCTTCAACAAATTTCAGAAGCTACCGATGCAAAATATTTTAGAGCTACCGATAATAGTAAGTTAAAAGAGATTTATGCTGAGATTGATAAAATGGAAAAAACCAAAGTAGAAGTAACAGAATTCAGAAGATATACGGAAGAATATTTTCCGTTTGCCTTATGGGCTTTGCTATTCTTGATAGCTGAAGTTACTTTACGTTTTACTTTATTGAGAAGCTTACCCTAATTGAATTATGTTCAGGATCGCTAACCCGGAGTACCTTTACCTATACGCGCTTTGCCTGTATTCCTTTTCCTGTTTATCTTTTTGAGAAGATGGAAAAAGGATCGTTGCTGAAATTCGGTGAAATGCCAGTTATTGGACGTCTTTTTACTCAATGTTTCTTCTTCCAAGCCCTATTTAAAGTTTGTATTGGTGATGCTTGCATTCAGCTTTCTGGTTTTTGCACTTTCACGACCGCAATTAGGCACAAAACTGGAAGAAGTTAAACGTCAGGGTGTAGATGTGATGATTGCCCTAGATGTTTCCAATAGCATGAATGCAGAAGACATCCGGCCCAACCGACTTGAAAGAAGCAAACAAGCTATTTATAAATTAATTGATCAGTTACAAGGAGATAGAATTGGACTTGTTGTATTCGCAGGCCAGGCATATGTTCAATTGCCAATAACTACAGATTATGGTGCTGCAAAGTTATTTCTATCTACCATAAATACCAGTATGGTTCCTACTCAGGAACAGCTATTGGAAGTGCTATTGAAAAATCAGTTGCCTCTATTGGTGATTCCGCTCAACACAATAGTGCTATTATTGTGATAACAGATGGAGAAAATCATGAAGATGATGCCATAGAAGCAGCTAAGGGAGCAGTCGCTAAAGGAATTGTGGTACATACCATTGGAATGGGTTCACCAGGAGGTTCTCCAATTCCGGTTTATCGTGGAAATTCAAAAAGTGGGTTCCTGCAGGATAGATCCGGCACAACCGTAATAACAAAATTGGATGATACCATGTTGCAACAAATAGCAGATGCAGGGAAAGGAAAATTTGTTAGGGCTTCAAATTCTGATGATGGGACTGGAATGATTATGAGCGAAATTAATGCTATGGAGAAGAAAGAATTCGCTTCTAAATTATTTACCGACTATGAGGACCAGTTTCAATACTTTTTAGCGGTAGTATTGTTGTTTTTACTCCTTGATTTCGTGATATCAGAAAGAAGGAGTGAGTTTATAGCCAAATTGAATTTATTTGGAGAAAGAAAGAAAAAATAGATTTTACAGGTAAAAGTGGATTGTTGAAGTTAACAAATAAGTTTATTAATTTCGAATTACAAAATCTCAATGAGAATAAGTTTCAAAATAGTTGCAGTTAATTCGTTGCTTATTTTAGCATCCTCGTCCTTATTTGCGCAACAGGAACGAAAGGAAGTGCGAATGGGTAATGATAAGTATGAGCATGGAAAATATAGTGATGCTGAAACAGAATACCGGAAAGCTATTGAAAAAAACAGAATTCATACCCCGGAAATTACAATCTTGGTGGAGCTCTATACCGTCAGAAAAAATACGACGAAGCTATTCAGCAATATCAGCAATCAGCTGATAAAACAGATGATCGCAAAGAAAAATCTGAAACCTACCACAACCTGGGAAATTCACTTTTGCAGGCACAAAAATTTGAGGAAAGTATCAATGCCTATAAGCAATCGCTTAAATTAAATCCTGAGGATAACGATACCCGATATAATCTGGCCTATGCGCAAACTATGCTGAAAAAGCAGCAACAGCAGCAGCAACAACAACAAAAGCAGGAGAGGATAAAAATAAAGATCAAAAACAAGATCAAAAACAGGATCAAAACAAAGATCAGAAACAAAATAAAGACGATAAAAACCAAAAGGATAAACAACAGCAGAAGGAACAAGCTAAAGAACAACAAAAAATATCGAAAGAAGATGCTGAACGTATCTTGAAAGCATTACGCAACGATGAACAAAACCTACAGCAAAAATTATCTAAGAAAGAGGGTGAAAGGATTCGGATTGAAAAAGACTGGTAACAAAATTCAGCTATGAAAGTCAGTAACAACTATAGATTGATAGGCACTTTTCGGAATGTATTGGTGCTTTTAATACTTTCAGTTAGTGCTGTGGCTCAAACATTCACCGGTTCAGTAAACAGGAGTCAGGTAGGACTTAATGAGCAAATTCAGTTGACCTATACCATAAATGCTAATGGTACTTCTTTTAAAACGCCTTCCCTAACTGAATTTTCAGTTTTGTCAGGTCCGAATCAGTCAACAAGCATGCAGTTTGTGAATGGAAGTATGTCGCAATCTATTAGTTTCAGTTTTATTTTGCAACCAAAGAAAGAGGGAACTTTTAAAATTGAACCGGCTACCATTGAATCAGGAGGTAAAATTATCTTATCGAATATGGTTTCTGTAACTGTGGTAAAGGGCAGTGGTCAAAATGCTCAAGGCGGCGGACAGAATCAAGATGATAAAACAAATATTTCCACTAAAAACATTTTTATCCGGGTGAGTGTAGATAAGAATTCTGTTTATCAGGGGAGAAGCAATTGTAGCTACCTACAAACTGTATACAAATGTTCAAGTAGTTAATTACAGTATCAACAAAGTTCCTGCATTCAACGGATTCTGGAGTCA
Source organism: Bacteroidota bacterium (assembly GCA_016722525.1). Lineage (GTDB taxonomy): Bacteria > Bacteroidota > Bacteroidia > AKYH767-A > OLB10 > JADKJB01. The sequence continues at coordinate 6,759 of JADKJB010000016.1, read as the reverse complement.
GGATATGCAAATGCCTGCTCAGCTAACCTTGTCAAATGAGACCGTAAATGGAGTGAATTTCCAGGTGGGTGAAATAAAAAAAGTAGTGCTGTTTCCTCAAAAAAGTGGAGTTTTAAATCTGGAGCCTATGGAAGGCGAATGCATTGCAAGGATTCAGGTTAAACGGAATAAGAGTGGAAGCCCATTCGACATTTTCAACGATCCCTTTTTCAATGATCCCTTTTTTAGTTCAGGTGGTATCAGGGATGTGAAGTTTGCTGTTAAAAGTGAACCTGTTAAAATAACTGTGAAGGAATTGCCCGCTGGAGCGCCTGAATCATTTAATGGGGCTGTTGGCAAATTTAATTTTGAAGGTTCAATAGATAAAACAAAATTAAAGGAAAATGATGCAGTTGCATTGCGATTGAAATTAACCGGGAAAGGAAATATTAAACTGGTTGAAGCGCCTGAATTAGAATTATCTCCCGATATTGAAAAGTACGACCCCAAAATTTCAGATAACATTAATGTGAATGAAAAGGGAGCTTCAGGATCCCGAATTTTGAATATTTGCTGATTCCCCGACATCAAGGGCAATTTGAATTCGGCCCGGTAGCGTTTACTTATTTTGACCTGGAGAAAAAAAGTTACGTCACGTTAAAAACGCCGGTTTACAATTTGAATGTTGAACGTGGTGCTGATGGAGGCTCTGCAACAACCATGGGGAAATCTGATTTTCAGATTTTGGGCAGAGATATAAGATTTATTAAAACCCAGGTTCCTGAATTTGTAACTTCAGCTGATAATTTTTATGGATCAGTATGGTTTTGGATACTTTCTTTAGTTCCTTTTGCCGGTCTTGTTTTTTTAATCAACTACAGAAAAAAGCACCTTGCGCTCAATTCTGATTTGGCTCTGGTAAAAAGTCGAAAAGCCACCAAAATGGCAAGGAAACGTCTTGATACTGCTAATAATTTATTGAAGTCAGGAAATCAAATTGGTTTTTATGATGAGGCTGGAAAAGCCATATGGTTATACATGAGTGACAAACTTAAATTGCCCATCTCTATGCTGACTAAAGAGTCGGCAGTGGAGGCATTGAAAAATGCCAGTGTTTCTTCAGGTACTATCGATTCATTTGTTTCAACTTTAGATCAATGCGAATATGCCAGATTTGCCAGAATGGATAGTGGCAGAAGCGCTGAACAGGTATATCAGGAAACGGTTAATTTAATTACAAAAATTGAAGATGAAATCAAAGCTTAAGAACCTTACCTGTTCATCTTTTTTAATGCTGTTTTTAGCGGTATTGATGACAACAGCTTCTTATAGTGCTACTGAGTTAGAACTTTTCAACCAGGCAAATAAATACTACATGGATCAGTCGTATGAAAAAGCAGCTGAAACCTATGAAAAATTAATTGCTTCTAAAAAGGTTTCCGCTGAAGTGTATTACAATTTAGGTAATTCGTACTATAAAGCTGGCAACATAGCCTCAGCCATTCTTAATCTTGAACGGGCACAAAGATTAAAGCCATCTGATCCGGATATACAGTATAATCTTAGAATGGCAAATCTGAATACGATTGATAAAATAGAACCTGTTCCGCAAGTGTTTTATGAGCGATGGTGGGTAAATTATGTCAATGAGGGTTCTGTAAGCAGCCGTGCAATACTTGTAGTAATTTTTCTTTGGATGGCATTAGGTTTAGCGGCAATATATCTGTTTTCAGGAAGAGTGTTCATCCGTAAAGTGATGTTTTTTTCAACTCTTTTGGTACTTACCGTGGCATTTTTTACCTGGTTTTTGGTTTATCAGCAAAAGAAACATTTAAACGATCATCGGGCAGCAATTATATTTACTGAAAGTGTGTATGTGAAAAGTTCTCCTGATGATAAGAGTTCCAACCTTTTTATGCTGCATTCAGGAACTCGTATAGAAGTTTTGGATGAACTCAAGGGTTGGAAGAAAATACGAATAGCCAACGGTAGTGAGGGGTGGGTGGTAGCTAATTCTATTGAAATAATTTAATAAGGATTTTGTTGAAGATCCTTCTATTATCCGATACGCATAGCCACCTTGATGCTTCCATACTCAATTATGCCCGGGAAGCAAATGAAATTTGGCATTCAGGAGATTTTGGAAACATACTGGTTTCCGATACATTAGCGGCAGCAAATACATTAAGAGGAGTCTATGGCAATATAGATGGCCAGGAATTAAGGAAAGTACATCCAGAGGTAAATTTTTTTGAAGTTCAAGGCCTGAAGGTATTAATAGTTCATATTGGCAGTTCCTACGGAAAATACCCTGCCCCTATTCTGGAAAAAATTAGAACTTTAAAGCCTGATATTTTTATTTGCGGACACTCACATATTTTGAAAGTTAGCCGTGATCCCTCTTTTAACAATATGCTTTGTTTAAACCCCGGTGCGGCCGGAAAAAGTGGTTTTCATCAGTTTAGAACCATGATACGAATGGAAATTGCAGAAGGGAAAGTGAAAAACCTTGATGTCATAGAATTAGGAAAAAGGTAGTTTTGAATGGCTAATTGTTGCAATTCCATTTAACGGATTCTGTCTGCTGCTCTAACCATCATTTCATCTTTACGGATGAATTTTCGTGCAGCAAGAATCAGGAAAACTTGTACGGCAACAAGATAAACTCCTTCAAGATAATGCGCTTTAATGTCAGCTTTTCCCATTCTTTCCGAGAAATAAAAGATCACCACCAGCATTACTGTAGTTAACAATGTAGTAAACATACACAACCTTATCTGGGCAATTCGGTTTTTATATTGAAAAATGATAAATAAGGCGGCAATTAAAATGAGGATGTTAAGTACCATTAAAGGATAGTTGGCCTCAACAGTTTCAACAACACCAGCCTTTTCCATGACGATTTTATCTACTTTTAATACCAATTTGATTTCCGTAGCAGATGGAGGATCTGGAACTACTTTTTCACTGAAAGGGAAGAAAAATAGCATAATAGATATAGCAGCAACACCTATTAGAAATAGAGTTTGGATACGTTGAATCATGTTAAAATAAGAAGTAAGTTAAGGATTATACTTTGATCAGTAAATGGTTGCAAACAAGCTATCAGTAGGAGTGATTTAAAACTTCAAGTTGACCCATTTTGAAATGAAATAAACAAGTTAAAGGCAACAATTTTTCTTTAAATCAGAGGTTCAAAGTACAATCAAAAGTTAAAAGAGGTAAAAAAAGTGGGGTTTTGAAACAATTTCGCTTAAAATGCGTTAAAATCAGTAGAAATTCACAATAATATTTGGAGATATAAAGTTTAACTCCTAACATTGCAGAGTTATAAATTGTCAATACTGAAAACAGTTTTTCCTTTCAGTACTTTTTAAACAATCGAAATGCTCCTATTCCATCCTAATTATTAATTTACAATTGGATATTTAAACATCATTTTTGTTTCCTGTTTGAGGAAATACAAAGCATACAACTTCAAAAAACCAATAACATATTTTCATGTACGATATTATTTCATTGAATGAAAAGTTACTTCCTGAGCTTAAGGAAATAGCTAAAAAATTAAGCATTGTTGGTGTTGATGGTCTTAAAAAACAGGATTTAATTTATAAAATTCTTGACCATCAAGCATTAAACCCCGAAATAGTTGTTGAAAAAAGCAACGATTTTGTAGTTCCTCCTGCTGCCGTAAAGTTGGAAAAAGCTGCACCAAAGCATTCAGAAAAAGTAGCTGAAAAGCCAGTTGAAAAAACTAATGAAGAGAACAATTCCGACTCCGGTGACGGTGCAGATGGCAGACCTAAGCGTCGGCGTATTCCGCCCCCTCGTCCGAACGGGGCCCCTGATGGAAGTCCTGAATTATTTCAGGAGCCAATTGCCATGCAGTCCATGATGGAAGCTCCAGCTCCCAAACAAGTTCCGGTTAGTCAACCTACTCATACTCCAAAGTCAGCAACGCCATCAAATTCAAATTTTGAAGTTGCTCCTAAAAACGAACCTAATTATAATAGAGAACCTGTTTCACCTCGTGATTCAGCTTCAAGAGAAAGAAAAATAGCTGAGCCTGTTTACGATTTTGATGGAATTATCAACAGTGAAGGTGTTCTAGAATTGATGATGGAAGGTTATGGCTTTTTAAGATCTTCCGATTACAATTATCTGGCATCTCCTGATGATATTTATGTTTCTCAATCACAGATTAAATTATTCGGACTCAGAACAGGCGATACCGTAAAGGGAACGGTAAGACCTCCAAAAGAGGGTGAGAAATACTTTCCTTTAGTAAAAGTTGATTTAATAAACGGACAAGAACCTGCAGTCGTGCGTGATCGGGTTCCTTTCGAACATCTTACTCCCCTATTTCCTTTTGAAAAGCTAAGACTTGCAGGTGATAATGCCAGCTACTCAGCTCGGGTAATGGACATGTTCACTCCTATTGGAAAAGGTCAAAGAGCACTTATTGTTGCTCAGCCTAAAACAGGTAAAACTGTTCTGTTAAAAGAGGTAGCCAATGCGATTGCGGCAAGTCACCCTGAAGTATATCTGATCATTTTATTAATTGATGAGCGTCCTGAAGAGGTTACAGATATGGCCAGAAATGTGCGTGCAGAGGTAGTTTCATCAACTTTTGATGAACCTGCTGAACGACATGTTAAAATCGCTAATATCGTTCTCGAAAAAGCAAAGAGAATGGTTGAATGTGGTCATGATGTAGTTATTCTGCTTGATTCTATCACCCGATTAGCCCGTGCCTATAACACTGTTGCTCCTGCATCAGGAAAAATTCTTTCAGGTGGAGTTGATGCAAATGCACTTCACAAACCAAAACGTTTTTTTGGAGCCGCCCGTAAAATTGAAAATGGTGGATCACTTACAATCATTGCAACAGCATTGATCGATACAGGTTCTAAAATGGACGAAGTTATTTTTGAGGAGTTCAAAGGAACCGGTAATATGGAATTGCAACTTGATCGTAAGCTTTCTAATAAACGCGTTTATCCTGCCATTGATCTTGTTGCATCCTCAACACGTCGTGAAGATTTATTACTTGACAAAGAGATGCTTCAGAAAATGTGGATCATGCGAAATCACCTTGCGGATATGAATCCGATGGAGGCTATGGAATTCCTACTCGACAGAATGCGTGGAACAAAATCGAATGAGGAGTTTTTGGTGTCGATGAATAGTTAATTCTTAAGAGGAGCGAGTGAGTTAGTGAGTTAGTGGCTATCTTGTAGTGGCGAAAAAAAACACAGAGGTACTAAGCTGCAGAGGATCACAGAGGGATTTTATTCAGGATGAGATTTGTTCTTTAACCTAGAACTCTCCGTATTCCTTCGTTTCTCTGTACCTCCGTTGTAATTTGGACCCTCCACTCAATGGCTTAAATACTTTCGTAGAAAAAAAAACACGGAGGTACTAAGGTACAGAGGATCACAGAGGGATTTTATTCGGGATGAGATTTGTTCGTTTCTTAAAACTCTCCGTGTACCTTCGTGTCTCTGTACCTCCGTTGTAATTAGACCCTCCACTCAATGGCTTAAATACTTTCGTGGTGAAAAAATAACACAGAGGTACTAAGCTACAGAGGATCACAGAGGGATTTTATTCGGGATGAGATTTGTTCTTTTCTTAAAACTCTCCTGTGCCTTTCGTGTCTCTCTGTACCTCCGTTGTAATTAGACCCTCCACTCAATGGCTTAAATACTTTCGTGGTGAAAAATAATACGGAGGTACTAAGCTTGAGAGATCACAGAGGGATTTTATTCGGGATGAGATTTAGTTCTTTAACTTAGAACTCTCCGTGTACCTTCGTGTCTCTGTACCTCCGTTGTAATTAGACCCTCCACTCAATGGCTTAAATACTATCGTCGAAAAAAAAAACACAGAGGTACTAAGGTACAGAGGATCACAGAGGGATTTTATTAGGGATGAGATTTAGTTCTTTAACCTAGAACTCTCCGTATTCCTTCGTTTCTCTGTACCTCCGTTGTAATTAGACCCTCCACTCAATGGCTTAAATACTTTCGTGGTGAAAAAATAACACGGAGGTACTAAGGTACAGAGGATCACAGAGGGATTTTATTCGGGATGAGATTTGTTCTTTTCTTAAAAACTCTCCGTGTACTTTCGTGTCTCTGTACCTCCGTTGTAATTAGACCCTCCACTCAATGGGCTTAAATACTTTCGTGGTGAAAAATAATACGGAGGTACTAAGCTACAGAGGATCACAGAGGGATTTTATTCAGGATGAGATTTAGTTCTTTCTTTAAAAATTCCGTGTACCTTTCGTGTCTCTGTACCTCCGTTGTAATTAGACCCTCCACTCAATGGCTTAAATACTATCGTGGCGAAAAAATACGGAGGTACTAAGGTACAGAGATCACTGGGAGGGATTTTATTAGGGATGAGATTTAGTTCTTTCAATCAATCATATCACCAATTTCAACACATCACTTTTACGCCATCATTGATTTTGATTAAATAAATTCCTTCCGGGAAGGCATATAAATTAATCAGAAGCTTATTGTTTTCCGATGTTTCTTCAATCAAAACTTTACCCAGTAAATCCGTGACGCAAAAACGGAATAGTTTTTTTTGCTCTTCAGGTAATTCAATATTGAAAATGCCGGAGGAAGGATTGGGATACAGTTCGATTTCCAACTTTTCATTGGTGACTTTTTCAATAGGATCTCCAGGTGTTAAGCACGGCACACTCACAAACAATCCATTTGAAAAATTAGAACACAGATTTGCATCGGTAACCATGCATCTGTA
>JADKJB010000015.1 GCA_016722525.1 Bacteroidota bacterium | reverse complement strand
CATTGATTACCGGAAATGGAACCGGATGCAAGGATACCCTCGTATCTCCAAATCCTGTTATTGTAGGAACAATGCCTGTTCCATCGTTTACTGCAAGTAACACAACCGGTTGTCCACCGCTTCCGGTTCAATTTACAAATAACTCATTGAACACCGACAGCACAACTACATTTACTTGGAATTTAGGTAATGGTTTAACTACAACGGGTGATGAACCTGCACACATTTACCAGTTACCCGGGATTTATACGGTCACCTTAACTGCTGTTAACAATGGAGTCTGTACAGCTTCCTATGTTTTAAATAATTTCATTAATGTAAACGACGGAACCCCACCGCCGCCAGTGTTGCTGAAAGTGTCAGCGTAGCAGGTCCATCCGCTGTTGAAGTTACCTGGGGCAATCTGGCACAGCTGAACCTGGAATCCTATAAACTTTACCGATTTAGTCCGGTGGATACGCTGTTTGAATTGATATATACCGATACAAACCCGGGTAATACCAGTTTAAATGTTACTACCACTTACACCGATCAACTTGTAAATACTGCTGATAGTTCTTATACCTATATTGTTCAGGCAGTAACTACTTGTAATGCTGAACTACCTTTAGCGCAGCATGTTCCTCATACCAGCATCAATCTGGAAGGAAGCATTGTTAATAATGCGGTCTATCTGCAATGGAATAAGTACGATGGCTGTTCTACTACAGGTTATGAAATTTACAGACAGGATAATCTCACAGGTAGTTTCAATAGCATTGCAGTTTTAGATGAAACCACAGATTTATATATTGATGCCACTGTTTATTGTGGAATGCAGGTAGCCTATCAGGTTAGAGCAACTGACCTGTGTGGTGAAGGGTTTTGAAGCCTGGTCGGATATTGTAGAGATAGATGCTCCTGGAATATTATTGAATCAGAAAGTAGATATTGTAAGGTCGACTGTAAACGACGATAGCTATGTTTTTACTGAATGGGCTCCACCTACATTAGCACCCCAATTAGTTACAGGCTTCGAATTGTATCGGTCTACTGATAATAGTAATTTTGTTTTGCTGGTAACACTCGACCCTGCTGAAACAAATTACTCGGATTATGATACCCGCGTTAAAGAACAGAATTATTTTTATAAAGTAAAGGTGAAAAACCTATGTGGCTTAGAGACCACTCAGGGCCAACCCAGCTCATCTATATTGCTCAATTCATTTCTTGATGAGGAAAACAGATCTAACCTAAGATGGTCTCCTTACCGTGATTGGGAAACCGGTGTCGATTATTACATTATCGAAAGAGTCGACCTCAATGGAAACTGGATGCCGGTTGGAGTTGTGGATGGTGATGCTAAAGAATATATTGACAGATAATTTTAGTTTTATAGTTTTATAGTTTTATAGTTTCTTAGTTTCTTAGTTTTATAGTTTTATAGTTTTATAGTTTTATGGTTTTATAGTTTTATGGTTTTATGGTTTTATGGTTTTTTTAGTTTCTTTTAGCTTTGTTTGTTTTGGGTTTGATGGAGGCCTTGTTTCAGGAATAAAATAGTGTTGAAAGAAAATTTTGAGGTGCTGACACTTTTTTTCGGTGACCGGTTGAATTTCACTTACATTATTCAATTCGAATTTTTTCAATTTTAGAATCGGCAGCTTTGCGCATGGCATTTTCAATGGAGGCATTTAGTTCAAAACCTATAATGAGCTGCAGTGAATTAAAGTTGATCCAGATAAGAATAACGATCAATGTACCTATTGAACCATATATTTTATTGTATTGACCAAAATTTCCGACAAAGTAATTAAATCCAAGTGTTGTAATAATCAGAAGGAAGGTAGCTGTTACTGATCCTACAGAAATAAAAGGTCTTTTATTCTTTTTTGATGGTCCATAATAGTAGAGAAAAGAAATCATTAAAAGCGACATGGTAATCAGTACGATCCAGGTACCTGCCTGAATCATGAATACGCGTGGACCTGCCTCTAAAAGGTTTTTAGTTTCCAGATAATTCGAAACAACTTCTGCAATGATGATAAGTCCTATGGAGAAAATTACAATTATAGCGAGCATGAAAGTAAGAAAAATAGATACCATCCGTTGTTTGAATGCATTTCGTACTTCAATGCCATGATAGCTTTGGTTGAAACTCTCTATAAGCGAATTAATTCCGTTGGCAGAAACATACAAAGCGAAAATAAATCCGAACGACAATAAGCCACCTCTGGGCTGATTGAGAATGTCCTCAATGGTGGTGCGTGCCGCTTCGAATGTATAGGGGGGTAGGACATCCATAAGCAGAATAAGAATTTTGTCCTGTAGTCCATCAACAGGAATATAGGGGATTAGCGTAAAGAAAAAAATGATTGCGGGGAAAATAGCCAGAAAAAAATCGAAAGATATGGATCGGGCACGTGATTGAATATCGCCTTTTTGAATTCCTATCACGAAGAAAGTCCCAATGTCCAAAAGGTTAATGTTCTCTTGACCGGGATAGTTTATTTTTGCTAAAATGTGCATGAATGGTCTGAAAAGCTTTTGAACAATAAATGCTTCCAGATAACCATACCACTGTTTTAATTTTTCAATTAGAAACATTAGCTGAATGCTTTAAGGCTCATGTCAAGGCTTTTACAGTATGCGTAAGAGCTCCAACCGAAATATAATCAACCCCTGTTTCCGCAAAGCTTCGAATGGTGTCCAGTGTAATTCCACCCGAAGCCTCGGTTTCATAGCGACCTGCAATAAGTGCTACGGCCGCTTTTAATTGTTGTGGCTTGAAATTATCGAGCATAATCCTGTTTATACCACCTTCTGCAAGCACTTCTTTAACTTCCTCTAAATTCCTGGTTTCAATCTCTACAGGTATAAGCAACTTTGTTTTTTCAAGATAACTCTTTACATTTTTTATTGCAGGAATTATTCCACCGGCATAATCAACATGATTATCCTTAATCATAATCATATCATACAGTCCCATTCTATGATTCAAGCCACCACCGATGCGCACCGCCCATTTTTCTAATTCACGCATCAAAGGTGTTGTTTTCCTTGTATCAAGTACTCTTGAATGTAAACCCGCAAGCCGCTCCACATATAACTTGGTGGTAGTTGCAATGCCACTCATCCTTTGCATGCAGTTCAGCACCAGCCTTTCCGTTTTTAATATCGACTGATCATCACCCTCCACAGTAAAAACGATATCGCCGTGTTTTACTATGGAACCATCATCAAGCAGTTTATTAAATCGCAAAGACGGGTCTGCCATTTTAAAAATAGTTTCGGCGAGAGCAACACCGGCAATTACACCGGTATCCTTAATCAGCAATTTTGCTTTTCCTTTTGATCCTGAAGGAATACATGCTAATGAGGTATGATCCCCTTCTCCAATATCTTCCTGAAGTGATAATCGAATAAATTCTTCTAGATTCATAAATACAAAATGAATGTTTAATGCAAATATGCAGTTATTTTGTAAAGAATTGAATGATAAATAGCAACAATTGAAAAAGCCACCGGTTCTTTGTCCGGTGGCTTTACATTTAAATTGATTTCTTTTTATTGTTTTTCAAAACGTAGCTCCTGAATAAATTCGCCTGAAGTCGTCTGCTTTACAAAAAAATAGGTCCGGAATTGCAAGCCCTGAGCAGTAACAAGATTTCCAATTGCGTATTTAGCACCCTCTTTGGAAACACCTTTATGAATAAGATTGAAGGATTTTGGTGTATTCTTTGAGAAGAAATCTCTGAGTACCTGCTCCGCCTGCGCTTTGCTGTAAACCTCTTCCTGACTAAGTATGGTAAGATCAACAGTAGTACTAAAAAATCTGGCCACCGCCCGCGCGTCTCCTGAACGAATGGAATTGCTGATATCATTATAGATATCGAACGAAGCCATCACTGATCCTGTTGCAAGCAATAAAACCAATACTATTTTATTTACTTTTTTCATTTAATTTTGAATTTCACGATTAATTTGCAAAAATCAAGCCAAATACCCGTCGGTATAGACTGTAAAAATGTTGTTTCTCAGTCACAAATAAATGGAATTTGAAGTTCAGTAAGGATTTTATCCTGCTATTATTTAAGAAAGGTTTAATTGTTTTATAATATTGAATATCACTTATATAGTTAACTTTATTAACAGAATTAACAAATGCTCCATCCAATTGCTATTGCTAATACCATCAATTTATGAAAATAAGGTTAATGGTTATTGGTAAAACCTCCTCCTCTTATCTGGTGGAGGGTATTGATGAATATGTAAAACGAATTGGTCATTATGCTGATTTTAGTCTGGAAGTCCTTCCTGATATTAAAAAAGCTTCGTCCTTGCAGTCGCATCAGCTAAAGGATCTTGAAGCGGAAGCTTTTCTTAAAAGAATAGGAGTGAGGGACTATGTGATCTTGTTGGATGAAAAAGGTAAAGCTGATTCGTCGGAAGGCTTTGCTAAAAGTTTGCAAAAATGGATGGTTGCAGGCGATAAAAATCCCGTGTTTATTATTGGTGGAGCTTTTGGATTTGGCAAGTCTCTTTATGAAAAAGCTGCTTTGAAATTAGCACTCTCTGAAATGACATTCTCCCATCAAATGGTACGTTTAATTTTTGTAGAACAATTGTACCGTGCCTTCACAATTATCAGAAATGAACCCTATCATCATAAATAACTTGGTTTTGGTTTGAAAAATTTTCAGCGTAAACGAAGAGTTCTATTCATTTCTTAAAATGCATTTAATGAAAAGTGTTTTACATTTTTCAATTCAGCAACTTGCTGTAAATAGCTGCATATTTTTGAACACCCGATGAAAGCGAAAAAAAATCTTCGGCTCCTTTAATAATAGTTATTTTCGGAATAGCTGCAAGAGCGGAATACCCATCAACAGCCATTTGCATAGCATCTTTATTAGTAAGGTCGACGGTCAAACCGGCTCCATAGCGTTCTACTACATGATCGGTGTCACCAATACCAGTATTACAAATAAGCGGAATACCCATACCCATTATTTCTCCCTGCTTGGTTGGCGAAGAGGCCTTTTTGGAAAAGGTAGGCCGGATAAAAAACAGGGCTGTATCACTAAGGCTGAGTGCCACAGGAACCTCCGTTCTTCGTGCTCCCAAATGACGCAAATTCTCCATTGGGATACCCCGACGGGTAGCTTTTTCTGTAATGTTATGAAAAGGTTCATGAGATATAAAAAGGAAAATCGCCTGAGGGTATTTTTGAATAAAAATGCGGAAGAAATCCAACATTTCATCTAACATATACCAGGTACCTATTGCACCCAAGTAACTTATAACAGGGATGTTGACAGGAATCTTAAGTTTGTGCCTCATTTTTTCAACATCTACCTGATTAACTGCTCCAGGGTTGAAATGATCAAGATCGGCACAACATGGAATAATGCTGATAGGTAGTTGTTCGGGTTTTCTGAAATTCCATGAATCGATGATGTTTTTTGCATTTTCGGTCAGACTAACTACAGCATCGGCCTTGGAGAACATTTCTTTTTCTTTATTCTTGAAAAACTTATATACCGCTTTGTACATAGGGTTTGTCAGATTCCATAAACCTCCTTCCACTCTTTCATCGGCCCAAAATCCTCTCATATCGAATAGGAATTGGATTCCAAATTTTTCTTTTAATGCTATTCCGGCCAAACCGCTGATATAACTTCTGCAATGTACCAGTTGAATATCATGCTTAGCAATGATTTCTGCCGATCGTTTTTTCATACGCGACAAATCACGCATGGTGCTGATTACAGGTGGTTTTTTCGTGTAGGTTAAGGGATGCCACTCAATTTGATGGCTGCGCATCAGTTCCAGAATGTGATTGTGCTCTTTCCTGAAGTTCTCGCTCTTTTCAAAGCTGATTAAATGAAAATGATATCCCAACTTTGACAACCCTGCCAAATAGGGGATTACCTGCGATTGACCTAAGGGATCGGTCATGCCATCATAAGAAAGATATAGAATTTCGGTCAACTGGTGTTTTTAAATGGTGGTGCAAAATAAAGAGTTTATTCCACTAACTAACAACTCCAGGTTTTTTACTATGTATTATCTTTGTCCCAACTTGAACTTATTATGAAAATTTACCTTCTATTTTTAGGCCTGCTTGTTTCGTCACTGACTGCCTTCTCGCAGCAAAAATTATTCGAACCTAACAATACTACCTATCCTCCCGATGGGGTTTATTTGACTTTTTCAGCTTTTAGAAATGGTTTGCCTGATCTTTTAAAGGACCAGCTCATTAAATCGGTCTACGACAGTGTATTTACAATCAGACAATGGTCTAATACAGAAAACCTTTATTATAAAGATGCTGCTGCTGTGAAAAAAAGTATGGATCGTAAAGCGATTTGGGGATTTATTGATAATGGAACATTGTTTCTGTTTATTGGCAACAAATTTCATAAAATAACGGTACTGGGGCAGATCAGTTATTTCCTGGAATCCTATCCGGTAATTAAAGGGAATATGGCTCCGGTGGTAACCGAAACTAAAGCCACTGCAGCTTATCGTTTTTTAGATATGGAAACGGGTGAAATATATGATTATACCATTGAAAATTTGCAAGATCTTCTGGAACGCGATGAATTGCTTTACAATGAATATAAGGCAATAACATCTCTGAAAGTGAAGAAGAAAAAAATGTTTTCTTATATGGAACGTTTCAACAAGGAACACCCATTACGTGTGGTAGAAATTCCATAAAAAAAAGCCAAACGGTATTTTCCCGAATGGCTTTTTTTGTAATTAAAACTGTTTATTTCCCCGCTGCTAATTCCAGATTACAGGTAAGTTCAACTTCCTCACCAACAACAGCACCGCCTGCTTCCGTTAAGGTGTTCCATTTTAAATTGTAATCGAAACGATTTATTTTGCCTTTGATCTTAAATCCAGCTTTAGTATTGCCCCAAGGATCTTTAACTGTTCCGGCATAGGTCACATCCAAGGTAACCGGTTTTGTTACATCTCTGATCGTGAGCTCTCCAATCAATTCATATTTATTGCCGCTCACTTTTTTCATGGATGTACCCTTAAATACCATTTTCGGGTATTTGCCAGCATTGAAAAAATCATCCCCTTTCAAATGGTTGTCGCGCATTTCATTATCCGTATTAATTGAATTAACATCAATAGTAAAATCAATTTTTGCATCGCTAAAATCAGGCTTCGATGAGGTGATATTGCCACTGAATGCTTTAAATGATCCGGTTACTTCTGATATAACCAGATGTGAAACAGTAAATAGCACCTGCGAGTGTGTATTATCAACAGCCCACAAGGATTGTGCATTAATTTGTCCGGCCGCCAGGATAGCTACCAACATTAAAATAATTTTCTTCATGTTTTCAGTTTTTTTAGGTTGGATGCAAAAATAGTGTTTAAACATATATGTTATAACATATAATTAATAATTTTATTAACATTTTCTTAAAAGATTGAAATGTAATTATTTAAGACAAGGTTGTTGCTAAAAGGATTTGTTTTGGGGGTGGTGATAAATTTGGAGGTTTGCCATTTAAAACCATTTAGAGCGTTAAATTTGCTATTGAAATGAAACGATCCAGAAATTATAAGTACTTATGGAGTTTAACCCCCTCACTGTTCGTAATAGCGGGTAACTTATCAGGAGGTTGGTGGGTAGCATTAAATGTTGCTTTTTCTCTTGGAGTACTAGCTGTATTAGAGATTTTTATTCCGGAAGATAAGAGTAATCAAACAGAAGAAACTGATTGGTTTCCGGATGGAATTCTTTTGATGCATGTTTTTACACAGGTAATATGCCTGGCTACCATGGTCTATTCAATTGTTCAATTCGATTACAATCTAATTCAGTTTCTTTTACTCGGATTATCTGTAGGAGTTAATTCAGGTTCATCAGCAATAGTAATTGCACACGAACTGGTTCACAGAAAAGTACGTGGATGCGAAGGTTAGGGCAGTTTCTCTTGTTCTCTACCTGTAACACTTATTTTTACATCGATCATCTTAAAGTACATCATAAATGGGTCGGTACGGAAATGGATCCGGCCACAGCCAGGTATAATGAAAATTTATATTCATTTTTCATTCGCTCCACAATAGGACAAATTAAAAGTTCCTTTAAGGTGGAAGCAAACAGGCTCAAGGCTGATGGTAAATCCGCCTGGTCGTTTTCAAACTATGTGATTGGATCAATCGCTTTGCAGGTAGTGGTTTGGTGTTTACTGGTGGTATTGTTTGGACCTATGGTTTTGTTCATTTACCTCATTCAGGGATTTTTTGCCAACTTTCTGTTAGAGTATACTAACTACATTGAACATTACGGACTTACCCGCCGTGAAAAAGAACGTGTTACTGAAGTGCACTCGTGGCAAACTGATCGTCTCATCAGTCGCTTTTTCCTCATTGATCTGAGTCGTCATGCCGATCATCACTATTATGCATCCAAGCCTTATCACACCTTGCAATCCTATGAAAATAGTCCGGTTTTACCGGGAGGTTACGTGTCTATGATTTATTATGCAATGTTCCCGCCGTTGTTCTTCAAAAAAGTGAATCCACTAATCAATTTGCAGAAATAATTTTTGTGTGCATTTCCTTCGTAAAGGGTACGATTAGTTAATGATGTGAAGCGGGGAAGGTAGCGAAATGCCGAACTATAAGCTCACCTTTTTTTCAATTTCTCTTTCAAATAACCACCGGTAATTGACTCCTTACATTTCACCATATCCTCAGGTGTACCTTCAAAAACCAGATGCCCTCCTTGGTTACCACCATCGGGACCGAGATCAATGACCCAATCGGCACACTTAATAATTTCCATATTATGTTCTATCACAATAATGGTGTTCCCTTGTTTGAGTAGTGCATTAAAGGCATCCATCAATTTATTGATATCGTGGAAATGTAATCCGGTGGTGGGCTCATCGAAAACAAAGAGAGTGGAAGAAGCACTATTGCCTTTGCTGATGAACGATGCCAATTTGATCCTTTGAGCCTCACCACCGCTGAGTGTATTTGACGATTGCCCGAGTCGTACATAACCCAGGCCAACATCAGCCAGAGGCTTTAGTTTGGTTACAATTTTATCAAGTTGGTTACTGTATTTGGTTTTCACCGGACTTCCAAAAAATAGGAGTGCATCATCAACAGTCATTTGAAGAATATCATCAATGTTTTTTTCATTGAATTCGATCGCCAGAATCTCCTCTTTAAATCGTTTACCGCCACAAGCCTCGCATTTCAAATGAATATCGGCCATGAATTGCATTTCAATTGTAAGATAACCCTCGCCCTGACAAGCATCGCATCTGCCACCATCCACGTTAAATGAAAAGTGGGAAGGTTTTAAATTGCGGTTTTTGGCTAAGGGCATTTCTGAAAATAGCGCTCTAATTTCATCATATGCTTTTACATAGGTCACAGGGTTCGACCTGGATGATTTTCCTATTGGATTCTGATCTACCATTTCAGCATCAGTAATAGAATTAAAATCACCTGCTATTCGATCGAAATTGCCGGTTTGTTCGCCGTATCCACCCGACATTTTTTTTAATGCAGGATAGAGAATTTTTTTTACCAATGAAGTTTTTCCCGAACCACTCACACCTGTAACTACTGTTAAAACACCCAATGGAAATTTTACATTCACATTTTTTAGATTGTTTTCTCTGGCTCCCAGTATTTCAATATACTGTTTCCATCTCCTTCTGCGATCGGGAACAGGAATTTCCATTTGATGGTTGAGATATTGAGCGGTAAGGCTTTTACTATCACGCATCATTTCATTAAAAGTACCTTGAAAAACAAGTTCACCTCCCAGTGACCCTGCCATAGGGCCAATATCAATTAACTGATCAGCTGCTTTCATAATATCTTCGTCGTGTTCAACAACAATGAGTGTGTTGCCCATTATTTGCAGCGATTTAAGTACCTTAATTAATCGTTCTGTATCCCTTGAGTGCAAACCTATACTTGGTTCATCTAAAATATACATGGACCCAACCAGGCTCGATCCTAATGATGTTGCCAGGTTGATCCGTTGCGATTCACCTCCCGATAAGGTATTGGAAAGCCTGTTGAGTGTGAGATACCCCAAACCAACATCATCCAGAAAGGTGAGACGATTTACTACTTCTATAAGGATACGGGAAGCAATTTTTTGTTGGTGATTATTCAACTTTAATTTACGGAAAAAATCAAGCCCCTCCGTAACGGGCATCAGCACCAGCTCAGTAATTGATTTGCCACCAATTTTAACATAATTGGCATCTTTCCGCAAGCGTGAACCCAAGCAATCAGGACATGTTGTTTTACCACGGTACCTCGACAACATTACCCGATATTGAATTTTATAACTTTGTTCTTCAATATGTTTAAAAAACTCATTCAGCCCTTTAAAGTACTTGTTCCCGGACCATAGCAGTTGGCGGTCGAGCTGATTTAGTTCATATATTGGACGATGAATAGGGAAATCGAATTTGTTAGCTACTTTGATCAATGCATCATTCCATTCTTTCATTTTTTCACCTCGCCAGGCTACAATAGCGCCATCAAATACCGAAATACTTTTATCCGGTATAACGAGATCCTCATCTATTCCTATTACACTTCCAAACCCTTCGCATTTGCGACAAGCTCCAAAGGGATTGTTGAAACTAAATAGGAGGGTGGAGGGTTCTTCAAACAAAATGCCGTCAGCTTCGAAACGGTTGCTGAAAGCTATACTTCCTTTTTTCCCGGTAGGTGTTTCCCACTCACAAATACAGGTTCCATGTCCTTCATAAAAAGCTGTCTGAGCTGAATCCGCTATCCGGGCTTCTGATTCATCGGAGCCCTCCTTTTCGGTAATAAATCTGTCGACGAGTACCTGAAAGGAATTGTTTTCATCTGTAGTTTTAGACTTCCCTTTGATCGGTTTCTTAGTTGATATTTGATCTAATAAATCCTCGATTTTAACAACATCTTCTTTAATTTTCACTCTTGTAAAGCCTTTTTGCAAAAGAATATTCAATTCATCTTTATGGCTTCGGTCTTTCATAGCCGTAAGCGGGAAAAACAACATGACCTTTGAATTGGCAGCTAATTTTTTTGAGAAATCGACTATGTCTGAAACAGTATTCTTTTTCACTTCAACACCGGAAACAGGAGATATGGTTGTTCCAATCCGTGCGAAAAGCAACTTGAGATAGTCGTAAATCTCAGTAGTTGTGCCCACAGTAGATCTGGGATTCCGAACATTTACTTTTTGTTCAATGGCTATAGCCGGAGCAATTCCTTTGATGTACTCCACCTCCGGTTTGTCCATGCGGCCTATAAACTGACGGGCGTAGGAGGAGAGACTTTCTACGTACCGGCGCTGGCCCTCGGCGTACAGCGTATCAAAAGCCAGAGACGACTTACCGGAACCGGAAAGGCCGGTTATTACAACGAAATGATTCCTGGGAATAGCTACATCCACTTTTTTTAAATTGTGGACTGCAGCACCTTTTATGATTATATATTTTTTAGGATCGAGATCAGGACTAAACTTCATATAAAAAGATGGGAATTTGAGGGCGCAAAATTAGTGAAAATAGTCGGTGCTGAAAGGTGGTGTTTACAACACAGCAAAGGGTAGGGTTTGCTTAAAGTTGAATGCTGCAACATGCAGGTAAAAACAAAGTGCCTAAAATAAAAAAAGCTCCCGATTGGGAGCTTTGTATAGTTGTAATGAAGGATTACATTCTTTTTTCTTCGATACGGGCTTTTTTACCGAATATTTCACGGAGATAGAAAATTTTAGCTCTGCGCACCACACCACGTTTATTCAATTCAATACGCGATATTTTAGGACTGTAAAGAGGAAAAATTCTTTCTACGCCCACTCCGTTAGAAATTTTCCTAACAGTGAAAGTTTGAGTCGTGTTATGACCTTTGCGCTGTATAACAACACCCTGGAACATCTGTTCACGCTCTTTGGTACCCTCTTTAATTTTATAAACAACCGTTATAGTATCACCAGCTTTGAAAGCAGGAATATCTTTTTTCTCGGTGAGTGTTTCTTCAGCAAATTTAACTAAGTCCATGATTTTCAGCAATTTTGGCCAAATTGGCCTTTCCGGAATTGGAACTGCAATATTAAGAAAAATTTTAACTCAAAATAGCATTGTTAAAATATTTTTACTCTTACTCATCTAATAATCCCGGTCGACGTTGACGAGTACGCAGAATCGCCTGTTCAAATCGCCAGTCATTTATTAGTTTTTCGTTACCTGAAAGGAGCACATCAGGCACTTTCCAGCCATTAAATTCAGCCGGACGTGAGTAAACCGGCGGAGCTATCATATTATCTTGAAAAGAATCGTAAAGTGCTGAGGTTTCATCTGATAAAACCCCGGGAACCAATCGTATGATGCTATCACATAAAACTGCAGCAGCAAGCTCGCCACCTGATAAAACATAGTCACCAATAGATATTTCACGAGTGATAAAATGCTCCCTGATCCGCTCGTCAATGCCTTTGTAATGACCACAAAGCAGGAGTAAATTCTTAGAAAGTGATAATCTGTTACTTAATTGTTGATCAAGCATTTGACCATCTGGACTTAAATAGATGATTTCTTGGCGTTTAGATTTCAGATCATTAATGCAGGCTGCAATCGGTTCGATCATCATCACCATACCGGCTCCGCCTCCGTAAGCGTAATCGTCGACCGACTTATGTTTGTTAGTGGAATAATCTCGGAGTTGAACGAGATTAACCTCCACCAGACCTTTGCTTTGTGCCCGTTTTAAAATAGAATGATTGAATGGACTCTCCAAAAGTTCAGGCAGGACTGTAATAATATCAAATCGGATCATATTGGTTGAAAAAACAAAGATAGCTGAAGTTGATGAAATCTTTAATCGGTGATTGTACAACGACCTTTAAATAAAATTTAATACACACCCAACACCAATTTACTTTGTCCCATACCGACCATTCTGCCAACATGACAGAGTCAAGGATGTGTAAAGCCTCAAACCAAAATCCACTAACTCCGTCCAACTGGGCGGAGTCAAAATGGCGCAAGCCCCAACCAAATCCACTAACTCCGTCCTTCAGGGCGGAGTATAACCAGCCGCAAGAACAACGGGCTTCAGCCCCAGCAACGGACTATCTTTGCAAAGGCCCAATTACATCCATCTGCAAAATCCCTGTTCTGTAACTGCGATCACCAGGGCGCAAGCCCAAACCAAAACCACTAACTCAATCCTACAGTGCGGTCAAAGGCTAGTCAAAAAACCCCGGCCTTTAGCCTCAAAAACCAAATCCACTAACTCCGTCCTTCAGGGCGGAGTAAAATAAGTGCCAAGAACAACGGGCTTCAGCCCCAGCAACGGATTACTTTTGTAAAAATTAGATTACCTCCATTCACAAAACTCTTCGCTACGACTTAATCCCAAAGTGAAAATGAAGAATATTTTATATTTTAGCAAAAATTTTCATGATGCTTTTATTCAAACATCACTTTTTTTGACACCGCTTTTGTATAGTTTATTAAGTTAAACTTTAGATTCAAATTTTTTTTTATTCGCTTTTTATTCTTATTTTTTCAAATCAGGCTTATAGCCATAACACCATTTTCTATGTCATATATCAACGTTTTGATTCATGCAGTTTGGGGAACAAAATCAAGGTTTCCTTATCTCACTCCTATAATAAAAAATAAAGTCATCAATCATATCAAAGAAAATGCAACATCTAAGAACATTTTTATTGATTCAATCAACGGTGACAAAGACCATCTCCATTGTTTAATCAGCATGAATACTGAATTAAGTATTTCTAAACTGCTTCAATTAATTAAGGGAGAGTCATCTATCTGGATTAATAATGAAAGTTTGACAAAATCAAAGTTTGGTTGGGCAGATGAGTATTTTGTTGAATCAATTTCCCCATCAGACATTGAAAAACTCAGAAGATACATCCAAAATCAGGAAGAACACCATAAAAAATGACATTTCAAGAAGAATATGATAAGTTTTTGAAATTAGCCAGGAGGACATAAAGATTTTGAGCCTTTGTTTCGCTCGAAGATAATCCCGTTGCTGGGGCTGAAGCCCGTAGCAGAGCCCCTGTTGCAATACCTCCGCCCTGAAGGACGGAGTTAGTGGATTTGGTTTATGGGGCTGAAGCCCGTTGCAGAGCCATGTTGCTATACCTCCGCCCTAAAGGACGGAGGTAGTGGATTTGGTTTGTGGGGCTGAAGCCCGTTGCAGAGCCTTGTTGCAGTACCTCCGAAGTGAAGGATGGGCATGGAAGGAGGTGTCAAACTTCCTTTTCCATGCTAAAATGTTGGATTTGTTCGTACAACAAAAAAGTTTTTTCAACGATGGAATACCCTAAACGTAAATAAAACGGTACGGCCTTTTCACGAGCCTGAAGAAAGACTCTTTTTCTTCCCGATTTTTTTGCTTCCAATTCTAGTGCATATACCAGAATTTTGCCTACCCCTTTGCCTTGGAATTCAGGTGCGACAGCCATAAATCGAATTTGTGCCTCCGTTTCGTTTAAATAATGAAGTCGTGCTACTCCGGCTACCAGTCCATTTTCAGCAACAGCCATTCTATGAATAGAAGTAGGCTCTAGGTCATCCCTTTCACTACCCTGCGGCTGATTCCAAGGCTCACGCAGCACCCTCCATCTTAATCCGTAGTACTTTTCGAAATCAGAGTTGGATTGAGGTTGCAGGATATTAAAACGGGTAAATTTTGAACTCTCAGGCAAGAAAATTTCTGCTACCATGCAGCGAATACTGCCGCCTCCAATACGTTCAATGACCGGAATGGAAACTGGCACTAACGAACCATATTTTTCAAGTGATTTAACATGATTTGGAGTTAGGCTTTTAATAGCGGTTTCTGAAAGTAGCAGCAATGGTTCTTCTTTGGAATTAGAAACTTCTAACATATTACCTGCATAAGCAACCATCTGTTGTCCGGTAATTTCTATCAGTTCTTTGCTATTATTTTCTAATCCTGCTAGCAATGCATTTCTTTCATTTTCATTCGGCATACTCGAAGTGCAAACCACTGCGAAGTGGTTTCCTACTGACATCATCACATTAGTGTGATATATAGGATTGCCGGCATAATCAGCGGTATGAAAAGTATGCGCTTGATAATTTAATAGTTCAGTCAGTTTTTGTAAAGGTTCGATATGTGAACGCGCACTAAGTGCTACATAAGCTATTCGGTTTAGGTGGTCGAAAACGATGCTCCCGGTTCCTTCCAAAAACTTCAAATGCTTTTCATAATCCGAAAGGTTGATGATTTCACTCACAGCAAAGCCATATTCTTCAGATAACCTATCAATTAAATCCTGTCTTCTTTCTCTTCGCGGTTTACTGCCTCCATAGGGTACAAAATCACTTTCCCATTTTCATGAAAACTCACCCAATTATTGGGAAAAATCGCATCCGGAGTTTGGTCTGATGGGCGATCATTAAAATCAATGATCCTGATACCTGCATTTTGAAAAATATGCATTGCAGTATTGAATTCGATAATTGCTTCCTTTTCAGGATGCTGATAAGAAGTTTCGGTTTGAAAACTGTTGGTGCTGGCGGTTTCTATATTATACCCAAAGTGTGATGGCCTTATCATCAAAAGAGAACTTGAAGTTTGTTTCATTCTCCTTAAAAATTAATGATTTTCTGATATTTTGCCTGGCTAACATGTCTGATTACGCTTTTGAATACCAGAGGATGGTCTTCCGAAGGTTGAATTAATTCAAGGAGCTCAGCGGTATCGGCATAAACTTGCGACTTTTGATCTGCATATAAAAACCCGGCATAAACACCGTCTTTTATTACCACCATCGATAACTGATTATTTCCGGCCCTCTGTCGGTGATGAGGTAATTTTTCCGCTGTTTTATGATGGCTTCTATGGCTAAATGGGCTCTTTCATTGTAGTTTTCGACAGGTTCACTAAAAAGTTTTTCATGTGCGGTATGGAGTTCATTTGCTGATTGCAGTTCAAATTCAGACAAAGTAGCAGCTAATTTTTCCTTAGCTTCTTTTTCACTGCTAAAAGTCACTAATGGCTTTTCGGAGTTTTGATATATGCCTGTCTTGAGAACCAGGTAACCATTCTTGTTCAAACTATCATAAATACTAAAACGCGATTCAATTGCTTTAAATACTCTGTTATAACGTGGACTTAATTTTCTGATTGCTTCAATTTCCAGGATGGCGGCAAGCAGTGTTCCGCCGGTGGCAACATAGTCGACCGAAACTGCAAAGGCAGCAATTCCTGAAAATCTTTTTGTATCAATTTTACTCAAAATGGAAAGTGATTTTTTGCGTATGTTGTTAGCCTGAGCCACATAAATTACTGTGTTCTGTTCATCATAAAAATAGAGCACACCTGCTTTCGAAGGTAGTTTTTCGATTTGCTCATTCGGAATTCTGGATTTATTTTCCAGTTTTTGCTGACGACTATAAAAAGGCTCCAAGCCACCTTTCGATTTAGCAAGTAACAGATCAAGAATATACGTTGTTGCTTTGGCGTCGGCTGCTGCACGATGCGCATCGTTAAGTGGAATGGATAGGGAGCGACATAATTTACCCAGTGAATAGGAGGGTAAGCCGGGCAAAAGTGTTCTGCTGGTGCGGCAGGTGCAAAGTAGTTTTCGTTCGTAATTGTATCCGTTTTGCTTTAATGCAAATGAGATGAATTGATAATCGAACATAACGTTGTGGGCAACAAAAACATGATTTGAAAGGATCGCGGCAATGTCATTGGCAATATCACTAAAAGAAGGGGCGGAGGACACCATATCATCAGTGATGCCGGTCAGTTTGGAAATAAAATAAGGAATGTCCACACCGGGATTTACCAATGAAGAGTATTCATCCACAATCTGATTTCCATCATGGATGTAAATTGCTATTTCAATGATTTTATCCGTTCCGGCATGACCGCCTGTGGTTTCCAGGTCGACTACTGCAAACATTCCAAAGAATTTATTAAAATAAAGTATACAAATTTACTGCAAGTAACAACAATTTCGGATGAAAATCGAAGAAAGGTTTTAAAAAGGGTTAGTGATGGTAAGTGGTGAGTGGGTAAGTGGGTAAGTGGTGAGTGGGTAAGTGGTAAGTATGTAAGTAGCAAGTGGTGAGGGGTAGGTGGGGTTAGCTAGGGAATTGGGTTCAGGAATTGACTTAGGCTATAAAAGTGAAAACCCCTGCCGTAGCAAAGGTTTTGTGTAATGTGCGCGAGAGGAGACTCGAACTCCTACAAGTTTTACCTCACAGGCTTCTGAGACCTGCGCGTCTACCAATTTCGCCACTCGCGCCCTGAAGTAGAGGCTTCGCCACACTTCAGGGCGCTGCCCTGTTGTATTTTGAAGACTCTTGAATAATTGGATAAAATGGCAAAGGCCATATTATCCTTAGCACGCTTTGAAGTAAACTTCATCAGAGTGCCATTAAGCGTGATGCGCTAGCATCTCTGCTTCATGGGTGCCCAGAACGAGATTCGAACTCGTACACCTGTTACGGCGCCACCCCCTCAAAGTGGTGCGTCTGCCAATTTCGCCACCTGGGCAATGAATAATGAGGGTGCGAATTTACGCTAAAATTGGCCTTAGGTGGTACTATTCCTTCAATTTATTTAATGAATCGGTTAAATTCCGGTTACAACTTGCCTTTCCGAACAGTTCTTCGTCTATTTGCAGTCTCAAATTTTAAAAATCACTTACTATGAAAAGAAACGCAACTGCCAATTGGTCGGGTCCTGGCAAAACAGGAAAAGGTAATTTAACTACGCAATCGGGTGTTTTGAACTCGTCACAATATTCCTTTGGCTCCCGCTTTGAAGAAGGAATTGGTACTAATCCTGAAGAGCTTATTGCGGCTGCTCATGCCGAATGCTTCAGTATGAAACTTAGTTTTATTTTAGGCGCTGCCGGTTTTGAACCCTCCAAAATCGAAACCACCTGTACCATTGATTTAGTGGATGGCTCCATTATTCATTCTCATCTGAACCTGAAGGCAACTATCGATAAAATTACACCCGAAGAGTTTGCGAAATGTGCTGAAGACGCTAAATTAAATTGCCCTGTATCGAAATTGCTAAATACAAAGATTACTCTTGAATCATCATTAAACGCATAATTTAAAGCAATTTTTTTATGGTGTTTTCAGGAAAACCTAACCAAATCAATGGTTAGGTTTTCCTTTTAATAGACGCTTAAAATATTATTTTGAAATCTGATTTTCTCCATTCATTCTAATAACAGATTTATTATGACTCCTTACTTCAGCAAGCAATTTTGATGTTTAAACTTTCCAAAGAAAAAACCATTCTAATTATTTTGGCAGCTATTCAATTCACACACATTGTGGATTTTATGATAGTAATGCCCTTAGGACCGCAATTAATGCGATTGTTCGCAATCGATCCTCAACAGTTTGGTTTTATAGTGGCTTCCTATACGTTCTCAGCAGGAATATTTGGATTTGTGGGTGCATTTTTTATAGATCGTTTTGATAGACGTAAGGCATTGTTAGTTTGTTACCTCGGATTTACGCTGGGTACTTTCGCATGTGGGCTTTCTCCTGATTACCATTTTTTACTTATAGCAAGGATGCTCACAGGTGCTTTCGGTGGGATCATTGGAACGTTGGTATTAAGTATTGTAGGTGATATTATTCCTTTTGAGAGGCGAGCAGCTGCCATGGGATTGGTGATGATGGCTTTTTCGGTAGCTACTGTTTTTGGTGTTCCTGTCGGATTGTTTTTATAAAATTTGTCTTCATGGCATGCTCCATTTTCTTTTCTGGGATTTACCGGAATTTTGATTTTAGGATTTGTGTATCGTTTTATTCCATCAATGATTGGGCATATGAATGTCACTAAACGAGCTATTCCACCTATCCAAATGGTGAAGGGGTTATTAATCGACAAAAATCACCTCATTGCACTTTTGTTAATGATGTTACTGATGATGGGGCAATTTTCGGTCATACCATATATCAGCCCTTTTATGGTTTCGAATATTGGATTTACGGAAGCAGAATTGCCATATATTTATTTAACCGGGGGGTTAGCAAGCATTGTTTCCATGCCATTAATTGGAAAGCTATCCGATCGTTATGGCAAGTTACGTGTCTTCAAAATTTTTATTTTTATTTCATTAATCCCGATTTTTTTTCTGACTAATCTGAAAGCAGTTGAATTGCCAGTAGCATTAGTCGTAACGACATTATTTTTTATTACTATGGGGGGACGGTCAATACCGGCAACAACTATGATTTCAGCAGCTGTTGAACCGGATAACCGTGGCAGTTTTATGAGCTTAAATACCGCTGTTCAACAGTTGTCGGCCGGTCTGGCTTCATTTATTAGCGGAATAGTAATATATCGTTCCGCATCGGGAGCTTTAGTAAATTATGAGAAAATAGGGTATCTGGCTATTGTATCAAGCTTGTTGTGCTTGTACGTGGCAAGAAGTTTAAAGGCACGGTCTTAGGAAATCTAAAATGCCGCTTCAACTGCATTGATTTTTAAGATTTCGATTCACACTGAATCTTGGGTTATTGAAATAAAAAGTACAAAAAATACCTGCATGAACCCGGATCCCTAAATTAAAAATTTAAAATTAAGAGTTAAATAACCGGTCTATTGCATGACCCCATAACTCAATTCCACTTGAAAAAGTGCATCGAGGGCATTGAGTTTAGTGGAAACTGCTTGAGAGACTTTAATAATGACATTATCATTATCACCTGTATCAGGTAATACGCCAACAATTTTAACATAAACGAACTGATTGTTCATGCGATTCGTAACTTTAATGATTGTTCCAATAGGAGCATTTCTGTGCAAACCGTAATATTTATCCTGGTTAATTTGACCATCAAGTATCCATGTGGCTACACCGGTTTCATTCACCTGCATTAAAGTTTTTCCACCATTTGCTTTTTTTATCGGGGAGATAGTTTTAGTGGCACGTTCAAAATTATTGGCTGCTAATACTGCAGGAGCCGACTTTGTTTCTTCCTTGGCAGGATTGGAGGTAACAGCAGTTGTTTTTGCTGTTTGAGTTTCCGGTACAACGCTTTCTGTTTTTTTAGTTTCAGTCTTAAATGGGGTAGCTGTAACAGGAAGTGCAGAAGGCCCATTTCCATTTTCTTTGGTCAATTGCACTATTAGTTTTTGACCATCTTTTACTGCATTATTAGTCAGTTTGTTCAGCGATTTAATTTCGTCAACAGTTTGATTGTACATTTTGGAAATGCTATACAATGTTTCACCGTGTTTAACGATATGATAAACCGCAGTTTTATCTTTTGATGAATTTTTAGCCGGAGCCACTGAGGTTTTAACAGGTTCAGATATTTCCGTCTTTTTTTGAGTAACTTTAGTCCCTGATCCTGCATGAGGATCGGAAGAAGTTATTACCGGCACGTTGATTATTTGGCCAGTTTTTAATTCTTCAACACCTACATTTGCTTCTTTGAGCTCTTTAATGGAACAATTATATTTTTTTGCCAGAAGGCTCCATGTTTGCTTCAATTCAACTTTATGCAGAATGAATTTCTTACCTTCAATCCACCTAACTCTTACAGAATCAGACATTGCAAAGCCGGAACCACTTGTGTGCAAGGTTTGTGTTAGAAGGAGTGAGGTACTAAAAAACAATAAAAGTGTTAATCGGTGAATCATTTCGGGAGGTATCTTAATTTTACACAATTATAGATTTTAACGCACAGCAATAGTTTCAAGAACTCAAATGATTATCAACAAAGAAATTAACAATAAGCGTAGTGCTTCCATTCTATTCTCATGTATTCTGAGAATCAGTAAGATGCAGTTATTAACGTGCATTTTAGGGTTTTTGGTATGCACGTCTCAGTTATATGCAAGCGATTCACTGAAACTGGTTTATAAAATTGATGTCAGAGAGGAAATTGGACCCGGAATAGCGCGAAAATGGGGACCGCTTTGAATGAAGCACAAAAGTTGGGAGCAGATGTGGTGATTTTACATATGAACACTTATGGTGGGATGTTAGATGCTGCAGATAGTATCCGGACCCGGTTGTTGAATTTGCCCATACCGGTTATTTCATTCATCGATAATAATGCAGCATCGGCTGGTGCCCTGATTTCAATAGCTTGCAACCGCATTTATATGAGAAGTGGATCAAGTATTGGAGCTGCTACCGTTGTTGATCAAACGGCTCAGGCTTTACCTGATAAATATCAATCTTACATGAGGTCTATGCTGCGGGCAACTGCTGAGAAAAGGGGACGAGACCCTAAAATAGCGGAAGCTATGGTAGATCCCCGAACTTATATACCTGGAGTGAACGATTCAGGGAAAGTGCTCACTTTTACTACTTCTGAAGCCATCAAAAACGGTTATTGTGAAGGACAAGCTGAAAGTATTGAAGAAGTCCTCAAACTGGAAAAGATCGATAATTATGAGATTAAAACGTATGTTCCCACATTTATAGAAAAGATCATCTCCTTGTTGATCAATCCTGCCGTTAGTGGCATTTTACTGCTCCTATTACTGGGAGGTATATATTTTGAATTGCAAACTCCCGGAATAGGCTTTCCTTTACTTACAGCATTTGTTGCGGCAGTTTTGTATTTCGCTCCACTTTACCTGGAAGGTTTGGCAGCAAACTGGGAAATCTTAATGGCAATAATCGGTTTTGTTTTACTCTCTGTTGAAATTCTTGTACTTCCCGGTTTTGGTATTGCAGGTATCGCCGGAATTACTTTGTTAGTGACTTCCTTTGCTTTTAGCATGATTGGAAACGATGGATTGAATTTTGATGGCATACCACAAAAAGTGATTGTTGAGTCATTTGCAATAGTAATGATTTCTATGTTTGGTGCAATTGTACTTTCATACTTCCTGGGTAAAAAGTTATTAAAAACAAACAGATTTGGCCGAATGGTGCTTCAGGAAACCATGAGTGCGAGTGATGGTTATAATTCGAGCGATGTTACTTTGTCGCCATTAGTAGGTGCCGAAGGAATTACACAATCTTTCCTAAGACCATCCGGTAAAATAGTAATTGAGAATCAAAGTTATTCCGCCAATGCCGAGTCAGGATTTATTGAATCAGGAAAAGAAATTATTGTAACTCGTTTCGATGGATTGATTTTGTGGGTTAAAGAAATTGAAAAATAAAATATATGAAAAAATTAGTATTTCTCTTTGGATTCATGTTGTTGTTTGCGATACATTTCAGTTTCGGACAAAATGATAGTGCAGGTATTGCAGATAAAAATTCAGAAGGGATTGATAGTGTTAAAAGGAATAAAATCAAAATTTATCCTGGTTTCGGAATCAGTCTGATCAGGAATGAACTGGCTCCAGTATTTTATATAAATTTAGGTGTCAATCACAGAGACCGTTACGAAGTAAATATTAACACTTCAAGCATTTTCTTTTTTGAAAGAGAAGCCGATAAAAATTATAATATCTTTCGTAATACTTTTCTCAACGCTGAATTCCTTTTAAATTTCAGTTTATTGAACGGTTCGGTTAAAAACTGGAATGGGTTGGGAATTGGTTATTTGGTTGAATCGAAAGGGCAATATTTCAGAGATGCAACAGTATTCTTATACTATAAAAGAAAATACCGTTACCTCTCCATCATGCCCGGTATCATGCTTGCTGATGATTTTAAAGATGTGTTTCCGGTGATTTCGATTAGGTTGTAACAGGTTCGGAATTAAGTTTTAAAATACTTAAGTTGATTCCTTTTTTTTGTATTTTTACAATAGTTCAGTCTATTTAACGAAACGAACTATTGATTTACACTCCTTAATTAATAACATTAAACCATGAGAAATATAATTCTCCTCTTATTAATTGTTTTTTCTCTTCCATCCATTCTCATAGCTCAGCCAACCATAATCGGAGCATGTTCCTATGGAAGTAACCAATTCGGAACAATTTTGAGCTATACTGTTGGTGATATAACAGTCGACAAGGTTTATAAATTTAAGGGTGTGGAAGGAGCGAAACCTCAGCAAACTAATTTTATTTCTACGGGTGGTAAGTTATATGGTATGGCATCAGAAGGAGGTGCATATAATTATGGAGTTATCTTTGAATACAATCCCATAACTAATGTTTATGCGAAGAAATTTGATTTCAATGAGTCAGTCGGTGCAACACCTTCAGAATCATTGATGCTTGAAAGCAATGGAAAAATGTATGGTATGACTAAATACAGTGGTTTTAATTTCCTTGGGGTTATTTTTGAATATGATTATATTTAAAACACATACGTTAAAAAAATCGAATTCACCATTTTATATGGTTATTATCCTGTAGGTTGTTCTCTCATTGAAGCTCCAAACGGAAAACTTTATGGAATGACAACTAGCGGAGGCGCGAACCAAGATGGCGTTCGTTTTGAATTTGATTATTTAGCTGGCACTTATACAAAATTTATCGATTTGGAGGCAAAAAATTTAGGATCTTATCCAATGTACACCACTCTTGTCGAAGTAAATTGTATCGCTCCTTACATCATCCCATCCGGTCCAACATCCTTTTGCAGAGGTGGCAGTGTTACATTGAATTCCGGATCGGTTGGAAGCAGTTATCAATGGAATAGAAATGGAAATTTGATTCCCGGTGCTAACAGTTCATCCCTACTGGTTACTAATCCCGGTAAATATACTGTCACCGTTACAGATTCCAATTGTGTTTCCACATTAACATCAAACGTAGTTCGTGTCAAAGTTCCGTGCTTGCCGCCGTTCGATCCACAGGAGAAGGTATCCGCTTCGGAAATGTATAGTGAATCCACAGCTTTATATAGTTATTATGAGTCTTCCAATCAGAATCTGATTATATGGGCTGATAATTTAAAAGGAAAAACTTATCAAATTTCCATTTTCAATAGCACCGGAAAATTGTTAGTCACAGAAAAAGGAAACTTAAGTAATGGAGAACTCGATCATCAAATTGATTGCTCCGCATTTGCATCAGGATTATACATTGTGAAACTATCCACAAATACCGAGCAATTCACGAAGAAGTTTGTTAAAGGGAATTGAATTCGTATGTGAAGTTTACTTTGTATTCTTCTTATTTAAATGTTCATTGTTAGCAAAAAAAATTAATTTATACCGCTTAAAAAAGTTTCAGGATTCATAACTTGAATAAGTGCTTTCTTGTGATCCTTTAAATTTCGAGTTAAAATAATTTTTAAGTTATTTTCTAATGCAGTATAATATTGAACCGCATCCTCAAAATCCTCAAAATCGGATTGAATTGCAAGATCAATTATTTTATCATTCACAGCTAAAACCACCACAAGTGCTTTAAAGCGGGCTAATACTTTTCTTGAATCGCCCACTTTGTAGTGGGATTTAAGAATGTAGTCGATGTTTGAAAAGGAAAGCGAGGAAACACAGATCTTAATTTCAGAACGGTCAGCTAGCGAAAAAAGTTTTCTGATATTGCATTGAATGGTTTCCTGCCTGTCAACAAATCAAGACATATGTCTGTGTCAACGAAAATATTCGACATATTATTTCACATATTTTTTAATTAAATGCTTCTTGTAAGACTCTTTTAGATCAGTCGATTTGCTAATGGTGATTATTCCTGATAAACTTTTTACTAATGGCGTTACTTCATCATTAGCCGACTTTTTAACAGTTGTAATGTAAAATAAATAACTTTCAATTAATTTGGAAAGACTGGTGTTCTTCTTTCTTGCGTAGATTTTAGCATTGGTAATCACTTGATTATCAATTTTTAAAGTTAGTTTAGTATCCATATCTTTTGATATTATACGTACAAAAATAATAAAAAGTACGTATGAAAGCAAGTTTTTATCTAAAAAAATTAAAAGTCATGCTGAATCAAACAATTCTTAAAAAATACTAAATATATTTCAACGGGATCTTTCACCCATGCACAAATCCCAAGCGCTTCTCCAAATTCGCTGGAAGCTTCGGTAAGTTTCTTCTTTCAATAAGGAACGAATTCAACTCGGCAATTTCAGCGAAAATATAATGTTTGTCGAGGGCCGATTTTAAATAATCTTTCCCGCTGCTTCCTCCGGTTCCTACTCGCATTCCAATCATCCGGTGAACCATGTTCATGTGGCGGTATCTCCACATCGACATGAGTTCATCAATTTCTAAAAGCAGGTTTAACAGTTGGTAGGGGAGTTGCAGTAATGGATAATCACGGTAAAGCATAATAAACAAAGCAGCGCGGTTGGCTTTGTTGGAGAAACGACGGTCGGCTGTAAATTCTTTTTCAAAGAAAACTTTTTCAAAACGCTCCATATTATCTTTTTCTCCCTGAGTTAAGCTTGCTTTATAGGCGCTCCTGTAATCTTCCCAGAAATTTGTGCTCTTGTCATCAGTACCTTTAAATCCATCCCAGGCACTAGTGTCATCTACAAACGGCATCCGCTCCAGCCATTTATTCACCTCTTCAATGACAGAACTTTGTTCTTCAGTAACACGAATAATTTCTTTGTCCTTTGCATTTAATTGCGAAACATAATATTCTTTACCAAAACGATTTTCCAACTTCAGCCCCAGCATAGCCTCCACAATTTTAAACTGGATGCTTTGAAATCCCGAAGCAGGCCTTAACAAATTTCTGAAATCAAGAAAATCAAGAGGGGTCATGGTTTCCATGATGGACAATTGATGAACAGCCACATCCAATATGGTTGCAATTCGCTTTAAGCGATGCACAACTTTGTACAAATCAGGAGCATTGTCATTGATTTCATTTTTATTGAAAATAACATGCACTGATTTTAGCTCATGAATAATTTGTTTAAACCATAATTCATAGGCTTGATGGATGATAATAAAAAGCATCTCATCATGTGCATCAATTCCTTCCTTATCGCTTTCAGGTAATTGAGCTTCTAAAATTTTATCTAATTGGAGGTATTCTCCGTAGTATACATCTTTTCTCATAGTTGTAAAAATAAACTGTTGTTAATTGATGGTCAAAAGTATAAAAAAAACTTGGGTGTTTTTGTGGTTATTTTATTGCTTTATCAGTCCTCACCAACATCATTAACCCAATAAAAGTAATCAATCCATTGACTATAATCATTTCAAACCCAAATTTATATCCTGCAAATATTTGTGGAGCGTATTCACCTATAAAGTAGGCGATTGCAGGAGAGATAACGCAAACCAACGGCACCCATTTATCTTTTATTTTCCATTTAGTAAGGAATCCAAAGGCGAATAAACCCAAGAGCGGACCGTAGGTATACCCTGCTACCTTGAAGAGATTTCTGATCACCGCATCGTTGTTGATCACCCTGAACAAAACAATCATCAACAGCAAAATAACTGCGAAGGAAATATGAACAATGATTCTTGTTCTCTTCATCGATTCCTCAGATAAATTTTCTTTTTTATTAAGTCGCAAAAAGTCGTAACAAAAAGCAGTCGTTAAAGCAGTCAGTGCACCATCGGCACTGGGATATGCTGCCGAAATTAATCCAACAATAAAAAGGAGCCCTGTAAAAGTTCCCAGATGATTTAAGGCAATCTCAGGAAACAGATTATCGGTATGTTTCGGATCGATCGATAAATTGTTTTGATTAGCATAAAAAACTAAAACCGCTCCCAATATTAAAAATAAAAAATTTACGACCAGCAACACCGCTGCAAAGGAGAACATATTTTTTTTTGCTTCACCAATATTTTTGCAACTCAAATTCTTTTGCATCATCTCCTGATCCAAACCGGTCATGGCAATGGCAATAAAAGCTCCTCCCAAAAAATTCTTCCAAAAGTAATTCGGCGAAAGCACATCACTCACATATATTTTGGAAATCTCACTGCGCATCACCTCTCCAAGCAAATCGGTTAAACCAATTCCTAATTGCCCCGAAATCATTACCACACTCACTATCACTGTGATGAGCATAAATGTTGTTTGAAGTGTGTCCGTCCATACTATGGTTTTAACTCCGCCCTTATAGGTGTACAAGAGTATGAGTACCATGAACGTGGCAACAGTAACTACAAAAGGAACTCCCCATGCATCAAAAACAAAAGTCTGTAAAACGTTTATTACAATATATATTCTGAATGAAGCTCCTATGGTGCGTGATAGAATAAAGAAAAATGAACCTGTTTTATACGAAGCATTTCCAAATCTTCTTTCCAAATAAGTGTAAATGGAAGTAAGATTCATGGAGTAATATACTGGCATAAGAATCATAGCAATTACTGTGTATCCTATCATATACCCGAATACCACCTGCATATAGCTGAACTGTGTAGTGGCAACAGCTCCCGGTACCGACATAAAAGTTACTCCCGAAAGGCTGGCACCAATCATCCCATAGGCAACAATGTACCAGCGCGACGATTTGTTTCCAATAAAATAGGATTCATTGTCGGCATTCCGGCTGGTAATCCATACTACAAAAAAAAGTAGTAGGGAGTATAATGCAACAACAGTAAGAATTAGTCCTGGAGTCATGAATGGAATTTATGTAGTCTGCAAATTAAGCTATTAATAAAATACAGGCAGTTTGAATTAAATTTGGTCTTTGAACAAAGTTTTCAACCAAATTCCATAATTTTGAAGATTCTCAATAAACCATTATTTCTGTGCAAAATTACCCATCCAAGCTGCTTGAAGCAGCGGTAAATGAATTTTCACGACTTCCCGGTGTGGGTCGTAAAACAGCACTGCGGCTAGTTTTACATTTGCTCCGACAGCAACCAACTGATGTGGATCGTTTTAGTAATGCACTCATCAGGTTACGTAACGAGGTGAAGTTTTGCGAGGTATGTTTTAATATTACAGATATAGCTATTTGCGCTATTTGCAACGACAAAAAGCGTGATCGTGGATTGGTAATGGTCGTAGAGGATGTACGTGATGTGATGGCCGTTGAAAACACCTCTCAATATAATGGTTTGTACCATATTCTTGGAGGTATACTCAATCCAATGGATGGAATTGGTCCGGAGCAACTTAACATACAAGGGCTGGTTTCAAGAATTGAAGCCGGTGCTGTGAGGGAGGTAATAATGGCACTTAGTACTACCATGGAAGGAGATACAACAGTATTTTATCTTTTCAGGAAATTAAAACCTTTTGATATCGTTGTTACCACTATTGCAAGAGGAGTGGCTATTGGAGGAGAACTGGAATATGCCGACGAAGTTACTTTAGGACGATCCATCCTCAATAGAACTCCATATGATAATGCATTAGCACGATAAATTGCTGATTTTGTGGTATTTTTCGCCTTAATTCGAATTTTAATCATCGCATGAAGTTTTCGGTTGTCATTGTAAACTATAACGTTAAGCACTTTCTGGAGCAGTGTCTGCTATCGGTAGCTAAGGCAATAGAGGGTATTGATGCAGAGGTTTTTGTTGTTGACAACAATTCGGTTGATGGCTCCGTTGAAATGGTTCGTTTGAAATTTCCTTGGGTAAAATGTATAGCCAACAAGGTTAATTTAGGGTTTTCAGGCGCTAATAATCAGGCTATTAAGGTTTCAAAAGGGGAATATGTGCTTTTGCTGAATCCTGATACTGTTGTTGAAGAGGATACTTTTTCGAAATGCATTGCTTTTATGGATAATCACGCTGAAGCGGGTGGTTTAGGTGTGCATATGATTGACGGTAAAGGAAACTTTTTGCCAGAATCGAAGAGAGGACTGCCTAGCCCGGCGGTTGCCTTTTATAAAGTTACAGGTTTGTAGGCGCTTTTTCCTAAATCTAAGATCTTCAATAAATATCATTTAGGTTACCTCGATAAAAATAAAACTCATGAAGTAGATGTTCTTTCCGGAGCGGTTATGCTCATGCGTAAGTCTGCTTTAGACCAGGTAGGATTGCTTGATGAAACATTTTTTATGTATGGCGAAGACATCGATTTATCCTATCGCATCATTAAAGGGGGGTTTAAGAATTACTATTTCCCGGATACCCGAATTATTCACTACAAAGGAGAGAGTACCAAAAAAAGCAGTGTTAATTATGTAATTGTTTTTTATAAAGCAATGATCATTTTCGCTGCTAAACATTTTTCACAAAGCAATGCTCGTTTATTTTCTTTTCTCATTAATATTGCCATTTATCTGCGTGCCGGTGTAGCACTACTGCATCGTTTCTTAAAGCAAATGGCACTACCCTTTGCGGATGGTGTTTTGTTTTTTGCGGGAATGTTTTTCTTGAAAATGTATTGGGAATCTTCGGTTAAGGAATTACATTACCCTCCTGTTTTTATGGGTTTGGTAGTTCCGGTTTACATTCTGGTTTGGTTATATTCCATTTATTTGAATGGAGGTTATGATCGTCCTATTCGTATTTCGCGATCGGTGCGGGGGATTCTGACAGGAACAGTTTTTATTCTTGTTGTTTATGCCTTGTTGAGTGAGGAATATCGTTTTTCGAGAGCACTAATTTTACTTGGAACAGCTTGGGCCTCCTTGTCAGCTTCTTCGTTGCGGATATTGCTCGATATTGCAGGTGTCAAGAATTATAGTTTAGAAAGAAACGAAAAGAAAAATCTGATTATTGTTGCTGAAGCTGAAGAGGGACGAAGGATACTTTCGATTTTGCAATTTTCGAATTCACCTGTTTCATTTATTGGTTTTGTAGCACCACACGATAGTATTGATGATACAAAATCAAATGAATATGTTGGCTATTACCTGGGATCTTTAAGCAACCTAAAGGAAATTACAGAGTTGTATTCAGTTAATGAGGTAATTTTCAGTGCTAAAGATGTGTCTTCGCAGGAGATTATTAATCAAATGTTGTTTTTAAGTCATTTGGATGTGGAATATAAAATTGCGCCTCCTGAAAGCCTTTTTATTATTGGAAGCAATTCTATTGAAGATCAAGGTGATTTATATCTGGTGGATGTAAATGCCATTACTGCTCGCTCCAATAAAAGAAATAAACGGATTTTGGATATAGGATTTTCAATACTGTTTTTTATTTGTTCCCCTCTGCTTATTTTTAAAGTGAAAAATATTCCAGGACTATTTTCTAATATTATGAATGTCTTTTTGGGAAATTGTCGTGGTAGGCTTTATTAAAACCGATGAAGTCACAAGTTCCAAAAAATTGCGCAAAGGCATTTTAAATCCTGCCGATTCCTTACACAATGTGAGTCCGGACATGCAAGCAGCCAATAGAATTAATGCTTTATATGCCCGGGATTATAAAGTAACCAAAGACATTAGAATTATTTCGCGATCACTTGCTCATCTTGGCAGAAGTAGCTGATTCTTGAACTCAAAGGTAGTCTGATATTTACTTTTATGAATGCCCTGTTTACCGAAAAAGTGCAATTGAAAAATTATTTGGATGAGATGGTTGACCGGTATAACCGAAAGTCATTTATTCACGCTGATCCCATTTCAATTCCTCACCTGTATACTTCGAAAGCTGACATTGAAATAAGTGGATTTTTAACAGCTGTAATTTCGTGGGGTCAACGCTCTGTGATTTTATCGAATGCTTCAAAGCTGATGAATTTAATGGAGCAGGAACCCTACAATTTTTTGATGGCTGCAAAAGAAAAAGATTTTGTTAGATTTAATAATTTTGTTCATCGTACTTTTAACGGTACAGATTGTGTTTTTTGTAAAGTCGCTGCAGCGGATATATAAGCAGGAGGGAGGATTAGAAAATCTTTTTAATGAAGCATTACTTAGTTCCAACAATCAGATGTGTGATGCTATAAGTAAGGTGCGTTCGAATTTTTTACAATCCAATACTACCGGCCGCTCCTCCAAACACTTCGCCAATCCACTAGCTAACTCATCATCCAAAAGAATAAATATGTTTTTAAGATGGATGGTGAGAAATGACAAACGCAAAGTTGATTTTGGTTTATGGAAGTCGATTTCGCCTGCATTACTATATTGCCCGCTTGATTTGCATTCAGGTAGAGTGGCACGTCAATTAGGACTCTTAAATCGCAAACAGGATGATTGGAAAGCGGTGGCTGAACTTACTGCTAATCTTCGAATACTCGATGCTAATGATCCGGTTAAGTATGATTTTGCGTTGTTTGGGTTGGGGGTTTTTGGTTCATTGTCTTCCAGTGGATCTTAAACCGTTTTGTGTATCGATTATAAACTGAAATTTCTTTGGAGGTTCTTACGTAGGCCGTGGGCCGGAGGCCGTTTTGGGTCATCTGTATTTTGGATTTCAGATTGTTGGCTTTTATAGTAAGCGTTTTGGGTCGGATGTATTTTGGATTCTGTTTGGGGTTTTTTGGAAACCGTTTTGAGTCGGCTCTATATTGTTTTACGTTTGAGGATCTATCGTGTTTCGTTTTACGTATTGATTATTGCTGGGTTCAAACTTTATCGGAAATAGAAAATAAATGTTTGACTTATTAAAACTGATTTGTATTTTTGTAATAATAAATACTTTTTAAGTTAACTTTTTAATTATTTTTTCAAATGGAAGAATTCAAAGAAAATGAAGATGGGTTCAAAGAAATGGACGTATACAAATTAGCTTTTCAATTAGCAAGCGAAATTTTCAAAGAAACAAATAACTGGCCTAAAGCCGAAATTTATTCACTCACAAATCAGATCAGAAGATCATCCAGATCAGTTTGTGCAAATTTTGGAGAAGGTTATCGTCAGAGAATTCAAACTAAATTATTTGTTCATAAATTGAGAATTTGTGATGGTGAATGTAGTGAAACATTAATTTGGTTGGATTTTGCAAAAGAATGTAGATATATCAATGAAGAACTGTATGCTTCTTTAAAGCGAAAGTGTCTTCGGGTAGGAAGTATGCTTGGAAAAATGATTCAGAATCCAGAGAAGTTTAATCGTGTTGTCAGAAAAAATATATAGTTTGACAAACTCAAGACCCAAAACTGCCTCAGGTCCACGGCCCACGTAATCAGCGACTGCGGCAGACCCCAAACGGCCTCCGGCCCACGGCCTACGTATTCAGGGACTATAACCGACACAAAAACGGCTTCAGGCCTTCGTAATCATCGACACACGCCTTTCTACAACAACTGCCCCGCCAAATCCGCCAACTCCGATCTTTCGCCTTTTTCGAGTGTGATATGTGAATATAAGGCGTTACCTTTTAGTTTATCAATGATGTGTGAAAGTCCATTACTGTGTGAGTCCAAATAGGGAGTGTCTATTTGATTTACATCACCGGTAAAAATTATTTTGGTGTTTTGCCCTGCTCTTGTAATAATCGTTTTAACTTCGTGTGGTGTCAGGTTTTGCGCTTCATCAATTATAAAGCAAATATTCGACAAACTTCTTCCACGGATATAAGCTAACGGAGTGATATGAAGTTTTCGGTTTCTACCATATCTGTTATTTTCTGATATTCTTTATCGGTTTCTTTGTATTGTCCCTGAATAAATTTAAGATTGTCCCATAACGGTTCCATGTAAGGGTTAATTTTTGATTTGATATCTCCCGGAAGGAAACCAATATCTTTATTACTCAATGGAACAATAGGCCGAGCCAGGTAAATTTGACGAAATGCCTGTTTCATTTGCAATGCTGATGCAAGCGCAATGAGTGTTTTGCCGGTTCCTGCAATTCCTTGAATAGTAACCAGCTTCACATCAGGATTTAAAACAGCATGCATGGCAAATGTTTGTTCGGCGTTTCGTGGCCTTATTCCATAAGCAGTTTCTTTCATTACCCTTTCCATTCTTTTGGATTCAGGATTGTAAAATGCCAATGCCGAATTCGACTCATACTTGCTTCGAAGAATATAATAATGGTTGGAAATGGGCTTTACCTTCTTGAGTAATTCAATTATAGAACAATGTCCATCTTTATAAATTAAATCAATGAATTTTTTATTGACATTTTCAATTACGGTCTTGCCGGTATAAAGTCCTTCTATATCTTTTACTTTACCCGTTTGATAATCTTCAGCCTGAAGGTTAAGCGATTTCGCTTTCAGCCTCAGATTAATATCTTTTGAAACAAGAATTACTTTACGGTCGGGAAGCTCCTCTTTGATGCAAAGTGCAGCATTTAAAATATTGTGATCGGCTTTTTTTTCTCCAAAAACTCTGTTGGCATCAACCGCTGATTTTTCGTGCATCAGCACTTTAAAATGGCCTTTGGTTGGCCCGTTCAGCGGTATCCAGTCCTGTAAAGAAAACTGACCCGAAAGTTTATCGATGTTACGGATAAATTCCCGTGCTTCAAAATTAATAACATCGTTACCTTTCTTAAACCGATCTATTTCTTCGAGTACTGTTATGGGGATGGCTACATCGTGTTCTTTAAAGTTGTGAATTGCATTGTGATCAAATAAAATTGCTGAAGTATCTATGACGAAGATCTTGCGGTCTATTTTTTTTGCCATCAGGGAAATAAATTAAGAACGATAAGGTTAGACATGAAGGAATAAAAGTGGTTGAACAAATGTAACCCCATGAAAACGGTATGAACCCACCAATATTAAAATTAAATTGACACACCAATGTTAATAAAGTGCATATCGCAGCTATTCCTTATATTTGCAGCTGGATTCAACAAAAAATTAACCCTACTGGATGAATATTAGTTTTGTTTTTCCGGGATTTCTCTTAGCCAGCGCGCTCATAGCTATTCCTTTAATCATTCATTTATTTAATTTCAGGAGATTCAAAAAGGTTTATTTTACTAATGTTAAGTTCCTCAAAGAACTTAAGGAAGAGACCTCCTCACGATCAAAATTAAAGCACCTGCTGGTATTGCTTGCTCGTATGCTAGCTGTCATTTTTCTGGTGCTTGCCTTTGCTCAGCCTTTATATTCCGGCGGCTCAAGGCACCAAAATCGCTGCCAACAGGGCTGTTAGTATTTATGTCGACAACTCCTTCAGTATGGAAGCTGTTACCCGGGAGGGAACTTTGTTGGATGTATCCCGAAAAAAGCCAAAGAGATTGCAGCAGCTTATCAACCTTCCGACCGATTTCAGCTGTTAACCAACGATTTTGACCCTGTGCAACAACGCTTATTGAGTCGTGAAGAATTCATTAATTCTGTTGATCTGGTTAAAGTAAGTCCTTCTTCCCGCAAGGTAA
Organism: Bacteroidota bacterium; assembly: GCA_016722525.1. Classification (GTDB taxonomy): domain Bacteria; phylum Bacteroidota; class Bacteroidia; order AKYH767-A; family OLB10; genus JADKJB01. The sequence continues at coordinate 118,020 of JADKJB010000015.1, read as the reverse complement.
GTACTATTCTTACCCGGCAAAATGATGTTCTCAATAGCACCGGTTCAGAGCAAAAGAGTGCCATAATGATTTCTGATTTTCAGGAATCAATGGCCGATCTTAAGGATGTAAAACAGGACTCCACGGTGGCTGTTTCCTTAGTACCTGTAATGGCAACCGGTTTATCCAATGCCTTTGTTGATTCGGTCTGGTTTTCATCTCCTGTGGTTCAACTAAATCAACCGATCGAACTAAATGTGCGGATCCGCAATAATGGTGACCTTGATTTGGAAGCCGTTCCCGTTAAACTCATCATTAATGAGCTTCAAAAAGCGGTTGCAGCAGCTGATATCGTATCAGGTAATTATACCGATGTTAAACTCACATTTACTGCCTCGTCGGTAGGTTGGCAGCGTGCTGTTGTGAGCATTATTGATAATCCGATCACGTTTGACGATCACTTTTACTTTTCATTTAATGTAGCTGAATTTGCAAAAATATTAGCTATCAATACCGATGCGCCCAGTCCTTATTTGAAAGCACTTTTTAATCCAAATGATTTTTTAAATTGGCAAGTGCCAATGAAAAACAAATTGATTATTCGCTGTTTTCACAAAATAAAGTTATTATACTGAATGAACTGAAATCGCTCTCCAGCGGTCTTGTTTCGGAATTGTTTAAATACGTAAATAACGGCGGTACCCTGGTTGTTGTGCCTGATTCCTCAATCGATTATTCATCTTACAGCAATTTTTTAATACCTCTTGGAATAGCCCCGCTAACATCCGCAGTTGTCAACCAGGAGCGTGTTGAAAAACTGATGCTGGAAGATGAGATTTTTCAGGGTGTCTTCAGTTCAGCTTCAGGTATAAGCAGTTCTACAGATCTGCCACAGGTGGAAAAATATTATCTGCAGAATACTGTTTCATCAGGTGAAAAATTAATTCAGTTGCGTAGTGGAGCGCCTATTTTGTCAAGATTTTTAAAAGGAAAAGGGGAGGTCTATCTTTTTGCTGTTTCTTTTTCTGGTAACATGAGCAATTTTGCACGCCACGCTATTTTTGTTCCGGTAGTCTACCGAATGGCGCTTTTGAGCGAAAGAACGGGTAAAAAGGCTTATTTTATTGGATCTGACGACCGCATTGAATTGCCATCAACTACCATTGCAGGCGATGAAGTTTTTCATTTAATTAATGAAAAATCAAATTTCGATATTATTCCGGGCCACCGGACAACCGGCACCGGCACTGTGATTTCAATTAATAATCAGGTAACTTCAGCAGCTAATTATGATTTAAAGTTAAGGAATGAAGTAGTAGCAATAGCATCTTTCAATTATAATAGGGAAGAATCATTGCTTAAATTTAAGTCCGATGCGCAGCTAAAATCAGAAATAGAAACGCTTCGTTTGAAAAATTTAAAAATAATTGATTCTGGTGATGTGGAATTAACTCATCAGTTTTCGGCAATTAATGAAGGTACACGATTGTGGAAATATTGTATTATGTTGGTTTTATTATTTCTCGCATTTGAAGTCTTATTACTAAAATTCTGGAAGAAATGAAAATACTCCTTAAATCGGTTAGGATAATTCATCCTGATGGCACACTGAATGCTACAACAAATGATATTTTAGTGGAGCAGGGTGTTATTCAAAAAATTTCCGATTCCATTAATGCAGCTGCTAACACCGAAGTGTTAAATGCAAATGGCGCCTTTGTTTCAATCGGCTGGATCGATATGAAAGCTAACTTTAGAGACCCTGGTGACGAGATGAAAGAGGATTTGGAATCGGGTATGGAAGCAGCTATTTCAGGTGGTTTTACTGAGGTGGTTCTAATGCCCTCCACCAAACCTTGTATTCAAACAAAAGCTGATGTGGAGTATTTGTCGAGCCGTTCTAAAGGGCACCTTGTTACTATTCATCCTACAGGTTCCTTATCTGTTGGTCGTGATGGAGTTGATATTACTGAGATGCACGATATGAAACGAGCGGGAGCCGTTGCTTTTACGGATGATAGACGGCCGGTGAGCGATTCCGGATTGTTGCTGCGCGCTTTACAATACACTAAAAACATAGATTCGCTTGTGATCAGCTATGCTGATGATAAAAGTATTTCCGGCAAAGGACAGGTAAATGAAGGCGTTGCTTCAACGATGTCGGGACTAAAAGGTATGCCCGCTTTCGCGGAAGAACTGATGGTGAACAGAGATCTCAGAATTTGTGAATACACAGGAGGACGATTGCATTTTTCAACTATATCTACGGCAGCGGCTGTTGAGATGATCCGACAAGCAAAAGCAAAAGGGTTGCCGGTGACCGCCGAAGTATGTGCTCATCAGTTATTCTTTGATGATTCGGTGATTTTAGAGTACGATACTAATTTTAAAGTAAAGCCTCCGTTTAGATCTCAAAGCGATATAGAAGCATTGAAAATAGGATTAGTGGATGGAACCATAGATGTGATATGCTCTGACCATTGTCCTGAAGATGCGGAATCAAAAATAGTTGAATTTGATTTTGCTTCATATGGAATTGCCGGTATTGAAACCGCCTATGCAGTTGCAAATACAGCACTGGGAAATGAAAGCAGTACCGCAACAATCATAAAGGCTTTTACTACCAACCCTAGAAAAATTCTAGCTATTCCAATTCCTGAAATAAAAGAAGGTGCAATTGCCAACCTGACAGTTTTTGATCCTTCCTTGGAGTGGATACCGACAGCAACAGATTCAAAATCTAAATCGAAGAACAATCCTTTTTTTGGATTTAAATTAAAAGGCAAAGCAATAGCAGTATTTAATAACGGATTTTTTAAACGTTGCAGTGAGGTAAATTCAACTGTTAAAGTTAAAGATTAGATCTTTTGGTCTGTTATAGAACTTGAATTCTGCTTGCAATACTTCATTATTACTTTTTCTGAAATAGCCTTAAAAAATAAACCCGGTGAAGTTTGCACAACACCGGGTTCCCCATCTTCATGAACAGAAAAGCTAACCAGTAACTATGACAAGATATTTGGATGCTTTCCAAAATCTTGTTGGATCTGTAATTTCGAGTTTTAATATAATTCCTTTAGCATCTTTTTGCAAAGTATAGGAATCACTCGGGTGGTTGGTAACAATTTTTGCTGTTTTATTATTGATATCAAAACTTTGAACCTTGGTGATATCAATAAGGTTAAACCCATCATTATTAAAATCCTTTTTAAGAACTTTCTCTTTGCCCATTCCTAAAAAGCCACCTTGTTTATTCAGAATATTACTTGCTTTAAGCTGCTTGTAATTTCCGATTGCCCAATAAGCAGTATTTAACAAAGTTGTTTTGTCGTTTATAACAGTTTCTTTTTGCTGATTCATTACATTCAAGGAATCCATGGACCTGTTAAGGTTGTCAACCATCAAACGATAATCCGATAACTGAATATTAAGAGAAGCCAATTCTGCATCCTTTTGAGCTATATCAGCATTCAATTGCTCAATCATTTTTTTGAGAGATCCTATGTTGATATTAGATTTCCGGAGTTTTTCATTCAATGAACCCAACATCAGCTTGTTTTTTTCAAGTAGTTGGTTGATGATACCAATATTTTGATTGATACGTTCCCGTATATCCTTATTAAACTCCATTTTATCACCCGAAGCCATTGAAATTGCTTCCTGATTTTGAGTAATACTATCGAGATTGGTTTCAATTTCACTTAATGTTTCAAGGAATGCATTGATGGAAGAGTCTTTGGCTTCACTCATCATCAAAACAGAATCTCTTTCCACAAGTGCCTGTTCCATTTCAGGTTTGTAGTCTTTGCAACTTGTAACTATTGCCAAAGGAATGAGTGCAAAGAGGATTTTTTTCATTTTATAGTGGAAGGGTTTTAAGGATCTTAAAACTAACAATTCTATATTTTCCGTTCGACACAAAAATAGGAGTAACTGTTAAACTGAAATACCAGCCTGTTTGCATACTTATTCACATTTGAATGTTAGTTGTATGAAAACAAAAAAGGCGGCTCAAATGGCCGCCTTTCCTGAAAGAGTGGTGATGCACTACCTTTCGATAATGAATTGTTTGCGCACTATAGAAGTGGTTGACTTGAGTTCAAGGAGGTAAATACCCTGACTAAAAGTGCTGGTGTTAATGACCAGATTTTCATTTTTTAGATCTTTTGAGATCAAAGACTGAAATACAACTCTTCCGGTGATATCAACAATTCTGAAATCATTGAAAGTTTGGCCTTTATCGAGTAAACTCTAAAGTAAGACTATTTCTTACCGGGTTAGGGAAAATCAAAATAGATCCTGAGGTTATTTCATTTAGCCCAATTGACAGCACCTGGAATACTGCTGAAATAGTGGTACAACCATTAACGGTTACGGCAACGGTATAATTTCCAACCTGAGTAGCTTCATAGGTTTGACCAGTGGCACCTGCAATGACGGATCCATTCAGCAACCATTGATTTCCGGAAGGAGCCGATGACGTTAGAAAGTTCCAGTTTTGAGATATGGTAGGAATAGGAGGAAAGCTATTTACTATGGCTATCACCGGTATTCTTGCACTTCTGCAACCTTCAGCAACAATCCAGTCATACATCCATAAATAAATACCGCCGCTGGCAAAATTCGGATTATAATAACCGGTGATGGCAAGAGGGCCATTTGCAACAGTATAAGGATAAACAGCACCTGTGGTGTTTTGTTGAAGACTTGGGCTACCTGTAGCAATTTCAATTTTATATCCGGTTCCTACTGGCACAGAAAATCCAACAGGTATAGGAGTTTTACCTGTGAATGCAGTAACAGCTTGCGAGTACGTTGCTAAAACAGGTCCTGTTGTTCCCTGACGGAGGTTGATGGTTAGTGTTCCGGTTTGTGAAGGAAAAACATGTATAAACTCAATGGTAACCGGCCTTAGTACATCAAAAGCTAAACCGAAGTTATTGCTTGTAGTTGATGATTGATTTCCAAATCCAGCATTTAACGGACCAATATTATAACCGGTTCCCGCAAATGCATCCACATAAAAGGTATCCGTAACTGTTGCATTGTAGGTATAGGTAGTTCCGGTATTTACAATGGAACCAACTATCGGATCGGTGTACCAGGTAAGTGTACCTTGTCCGGCCGCGGATAAGGTGACGCTGCCATTGCCACAAATTGCGTCACCAATTGTTGTTGGATCGTTAATACTTAATACTACTATATTAACACTATTTGAGCTGTCGGAAGGGCAACTGCCACTGGTTACAAAAGCTCTGTAAGTAATATTTGCTGTTGGCGTTACATTATATGTAGCGGTAGTAGCTCCTGGGCCGGTTTCATTTACCCAAACGGATCCATTTAGGCTTTGCCATTGCACATCTCCAACCGATCCGGTTAAGATCAGATCGGTGTTTTTTCCTAAACAAACAGTGTCCTGGAAGGTGGATGCGATTCCAGCCACGGTAGGTGCTCCAACTGCGATGGTAATGGTATCAACATTGGCACAATTTCCATCATCACCTATAACAATATAAGTAGTAGTTACCAATGGTGTACTGATTACAGTTGCACCGGTTGTGGTATTCAATCCTGTTGCCGGGCTCCATGTATATATGTAGTTGGCGTTGTTACTCGAAGCTGTAAATGTTGCCGATCCGCTAAGGCAAATAGCAGTGGTACTTGCATTGATCGCAATCGGATCAGAAGTGCTTATGGTAACGTCAACAGGAATACGTGGGCTGGTGCAACCAAATCCTGTGAACGGTAAAGTCATTGAGGTATTTGTTACTCCGAGCGAAAGTGGTGAAATAATAAAATCAGTCAGGTCATCATTGTCATTGGTTCCTGATCTTGCTAAACCGTCTGCTGCTGCAACGGTAGTTGCATTAATACCATCACCGGTCCAAATTGTACCCGGAAAAACGGTGTTTGCTCCAATAGTAACTGACATATTTTGAATATCAGCAGCAGGCCATCCCCATGCTACAAAATCCATTAAATTATCCTGATCATCAACGATAAGTGCCCATCCTGAAAAAGTTGGAAAAGCTCCCGGGTTCCACAAAATGTTATTTCCCCAATAATTAGGGCCTGCAGCCGCATCGGTATAGGTAATTAAATCGCCCGGCTGCAGAATTCCAGATAAAGTTTGAATAAAAGTATTAGCTGTATTAATAACTCCATAAGCATCACTTACCAGCACTTTCCATCCTGTAACATCAACGGGTGTTGGTGAAACATTTTGGATTTCCAAGTGGTCGGTACTTCCTAAATCAGCTTCAGTGATTTGCATTGGGCTTCCAATTCCACCACCACCAAGCACATTATCAGAAACGTATAGCGTTGTGGTTGCAGGAATAAAAGCTGTGGTATTTGAACCGGTGGCAATTGGAGTGCCTCCTGTCGGAGCAGTAAACCATTCTAAAGTTCCAATACCTGTTCCCTGTAAAGTAACGGTTCCGGGCCCGCAACGACCGGTTGAACTAGCGGTAGGAACTGCAATCACTCCAACCGAGATCAGTACCTCATTGGAGGTATCTGTCGGGCAGGCGCTTTCAGTTACTAAGGCCCTAAAAGTTTTAGTTGCCAATAATGAAACTGTATAGGAATCAGTGTTTGATCCGGTACCTGTTTCATCTGTCCAAACAGTTCCATCAAAGCTTTGCCATTGAAAGATTGTTCCGGTATATCCCGCTAAGGATAAATTCACCGGTGTATTATAACAAACAGAATCTTCATCAGCAGAGGCTAAGCCGGCATCTGAACAGCCAAGTGAATTGGGTGGATTTGATGCAGTAACAATTGAAATTGAGGCAAAGAATAGACCTATTCCCCAAATTAAAGATTTAACAGAAGTTGGTGATTTTTGAATCATGGTTGCTTATTATTATTTACCCCTAAAATTAATAATTTATTATCGATTCTGAAGGATGCATCAAAATGATTCTACAAAAAATAAATCTAGCAGTTTACTTAATAAGTTTTTAATCAAATAGTTAAGATCAAATCGTGAATTTATTTTTTCAATACTAAGACGGTCATTCAAAAACGGTAACTAAAAAGAAAACTGGCTATTTAATGGGTAGGTAAGTTATTTTTTTTTGAAAATCATTTGTAAAATAACTGCAACATATTGATGTAAAGCCACTACTTAACAGGTATATTCTCTAAATTTGTTGACAAAATCAAAAAAATATGAAAAAAGGGATATTCCTTATTATTTCAATGCTGCTATTTCAAATAGCTACTGCTCAAATTCAACAACTTCAAAAACTAAGTCAGATTGATTTTCCAACCACATGTGCTGGAGTATGGCACTATGTTGATTCGGTAGGAAATGAATATGCTCTTTTAGGAAATGGTGATGGTGTGGTGATTGTTGAAGTCACCGATCCTGTAAATCCTGTTGTTTTATTTACAGTTCCTGCTGCCAGCAGTTTATGGAGGGAAATAAAAACTTATGGCCATTATGCCTATGCCGGAACCGAAGGTGGTGGTGGTATCACCATTATTGATTTAAGTAATCTGCCCGCCTCTTACACATCAAAAATCTATGATGGTGATGGCGCTATTGCTGGACAAATAAGTAGTTCACATACTGTTCAGGTTTTTGATGACTACCTCTATATATTTGGATCTACTATTGGTGCTGGCGGTGCTATCATGTGCAACCTTCAGGATCCTTGGAATCCGGTTTATGAGGGAATCTATAATGGAAATTATATTCACGATGGTTATGTTTTGAATGATACCTTATATGCTTCTGAAATTTATCAAGGACAATTTTCAGTTGTAGATGTTACAGATAAAGCAAATCCGGTTATTCTTGCTACCCAGCCTACACCGGGCGCTTTTAATCACAATAGCTGGTTTTCCGATAATCGCCAGTATTTATATACCACCGATGAATATAACAACACTCCTTTAGGGGTTTTCGATGTAAGTGATATTCAGGATATCAAGTTAGTTGACACTTATTTAAACGATAGTTTACCCGATAAAGAAGTACATAATGTAAGAGTATTAAATGATTTCTTAATCAATCCATCGTATGGCTCACAGCTTACTATTGTTGATGGAGCTCGTCCTGAAAACCTGATTGAAATCGCTCGTCATGCAACCGGGGGCTTTCTTTGTTGGGATGCCTCACCGTATCTTCCATCGGGAAACATTATTGCGACTGATATGGATGGACATTTTTATGTGTTCGCACCCTATTTTGTAAGGGCATGTTATCTTGAAGGAAATATTACCGATTTGGTTACCGGATTGCCCATCGAAAATACGCAGGTTAAAATATTAGCTACCCCAACTATTTCTGGTTCTAATCTTATTGGTGATTATAAAACAGGTTATCCTACACCCGGAACATTTGATGTAGAGTTTTCAAAAGGGGGATATGTTACTAAAGTTGAAACCGGAGTTGTTTTGGCCAATGGAGTCTTAACTATTTTAAATGTGCAACTCCAACCTTTCTCTGCAACCATTGAAGTAATTAACTCCATTACTAATCAGCCGGTGCCTTTTGCGAAAGTGAAACTGCAGAATGCCACCACGAATCTTGATTTTACGGCTAATGCATTAGGAATTGTGAGTTTGAATACAATTTCTTCTGGTAATTTTGACATTACTGCTGCATTGTGGGGATACAAATCAGGATGTGTTGCTGCGACACTTGCAGCAGGTGGCACCATAACTATTCCGATTGAACCTGGAATTTATGATGATTTTACATTCGATTTTGGTTGGACAGTATCCGGGAATGCAGCTGATGGGAACTGGGAAGCCGGTGAGCCAGTTGGAACTACATTTTCTTCCACACAGGCTAATCCTGATTTTGATGTTACTAATGACTGTTCTGATAGATGTTTTGTAACTGGCAATGGCGGCGGACCGGTTAATGATGATGATGTTGATGACGGATCTACAATACTTACTTCTCCTGTATTTGATCTAACTTCTTTTACTGACCCTTACATTAACTATTCCCGTTGGTTTTTTGAGCAGTTCTCATCAAATCCTGCAGGTAATGATACCTTGTTTATTACTATGTTTAATGGTGCAGCTACACAGCAAATTGAATTTGTTACCGGCCCTTCTCCAACCAATTCAACATGGCAGGAAGTGGGTTTAAGAATTCTGGATTATATTAGTCTTTCAAACACCATGCAGGTGATTGTAACCATCTCTGATAAACCGGGTTCAACTAATCCTCTGGAAGCTGCATTTGATAAATTTGAAATATCAGAAGGGCCTTTGACTATTTCTGAAAATCTAGGTGTTAGTAGCATTCAGGCTTTTCCAAATCCTTTCAACACCGGATTTGATATTTTGATCAGCGAAAAGAATCTTTCAGTAAATACTAAAATGGTTATTACTGATGTTTCAGGAAGAATAATTCATAGCCAGCCTGTTGTTGTAGATGAAAAAATTTCTATACGTTCCACCAACTGGGCCAATGGAATCTATTTTATCAGGTTGTTTGATGGAGAAAAGGTATTTGCCGTACAAAAGATGGTAAAAATGTAATTGCTTTTTTCAATTCGACTTAATAAAATTTTATTAAAGCCGGATTGATTTTTTCCTTATCTTAATTTAACAAGGTCTGCCATTTCTTCCGATTCATAAGTTATTTTCGAATCGGAAGAATTGGCAACTTTTATCATACTTAAAGCAACCGTTGTTGCAGGTATAGCTTTGTATTTTCTTAAGGGTCCAATAAACAGTAAACTCAACGCATTCATTAATATTTGTCCTGCCGCTTCTGCGGGGCGCGATTCCGAACGTGGTCCTAATAACATGGAGGGACGAAATATTTTGAGCCCCGAAAGATGGAGTTCCATCAAGGCTTGTTCCATTTCGCCTTTAGTTTTAAGATAAAAATTAGAGCTTTTGGGGTCAGCACCTAAAGAAGAAATAACCAGCAAATTTTGAATTCCTTTTTGTTTTGCCAGCAATCCTATTTCCAGTGGGAGTTCAAAATCGACTTTCCTGAATGCCTCATGCGTTCGTGCTTTTTTGATAGTGGTGCCTAAACAGCAGAAAATTTCATCGCCCGTGAGCATTGATTTTATTTTTCAATATCATACAAATCAATCACCACTTCCTTCACTTTCAGGTGCCTGGTGTACATGGGTTTTCTGACAAAAATAGTGATGGACTCATACCTGTTATTGCGAATAAGTTCATGAAGCAAAGCATGTCCAACCATTCCGGATGCCCCGAATATAACAGCTGATTTAGTAATCATCAGAATTTAAAGTCAGTTAAGCTGCTTTCAGCCTAGACTGCCTGTAAACAGATTCGGCACTCACCAACATAAAAACAGCAATTGAAAGTATAGAAATTAATAAAACAAAAGAATCATCGGTAAATAATCGGATGAAACCGTTTGTCTTGCTAAGAGTTTGATTAATAATTAAAGAACTGAACCCTGCTTCGGAGGTAGAGGTGAAATTGGAAAGTGCAAACCACAAAATACTTCCTATGATGATGCCTATAAGTATCCACCCATTTTTTGAAATAACAGGTTCGTATTTTATTGAATTTGTTGCCGTGCTGATGCCCAATTTACCTAACACATCGGAGGTGAAATGCGCTGAAGGTTGCTCAAGAAGGTCATTGCTGAGCATCTTTTTAAGGAGATCTTCATTCTTATTTGGTAGCTGCTTCATGGGGGTCAAATATATTAAATTTATAGAATACTATGTAATTCATCTTTAAGGCTTCTCTGTAATTCATCGTGAAGTTTTTTACGGGAACGGAATAACTTCACTTTTATATTAGAAGCGGAAAGGTCTGTTATTTCTGCAATTTCATCTACCGACAAATCATTCATGTAATAGAGTGAAATTAGCAATTGATCGGATTCATCCAGCATAGCAATAGCCTCATTAAGATATTTTTTCTGTTCTTTATCTTTTATACGAGCAACAACTTCAAAGGCTTCTTCGCTGGCAGTTTCCGTAAAATGATCCTCATCGATAGACCCTGAAATAAGACTTTTTTTTCTTATTTTAGTAAGGGCCAGATTGTATACTACTTTAAACAACCAGGTAGTAAATTTAGAGTCGCCTTTAAACTGAGCTAAAGACTGAAACACTTTTACAAAAGCGTCCTGAGCCACCTCTTCTGCATCTTCACGACTTCTTGTAATCCTTAAGGCTATATTATAAGCCATTGTTTTATGCTTGTTTACAAGGCTTGCAAATGCCGCATTATCAGCATACTGTCGTATCCTAGCAATATAATAAGCATCATCTTTGTAGGCCATTGTTTAAGTAAGACTACTCCGATCGGCTAACGGTTACAAAATAATTTTAAAATAATTGTAACCGATATCTTTCACAAGGTGTCATACTGGAAAATTAAACAAAACAAATCATTTAAAAACAAGCTTTATGCAAAATTCAGAAGTATTAATTCCGATAACTATGTTCCTGTGTGCATTTGGAATATTGTATGTTTTCTTCACTACGCGCCACAAAGAAAGACTTTCGTTAATCGAAAAAGGCGCGGATCCGTCATTATTTGAGTCTAAAAAGTAAATGGGAATACTGCCATGAAGTTCGGAATGCTCTTTATTGGGGTTGCCCTGGGCATACTAATGGGAAACATTTTGGCAGCAACCACACTGCTTGAAGAACCAGTTGCTTATCTCTCTATGATTTTCTTATTTGGAGGTCTGAGTCTGGTGACCTATTATGTGTTTATTGAAAAAAAGAACCAGAATTGAGTAGGTAATTAGTTAGTGGGTTAGTGGGTTAGTGGAGTTAGTGGGTTAGTAGGGTAGTGGAGTTAATGGGTTAGTGGGTTAGTGGGTTAGTGGGTTAGTGGAGTTACTGCTGACCAACTAACCCAAATTCAATTTTTGCTCCACATTTGGCACCTTTGCACAAAATGTGAAATTATGTTAAAAGGTATTTCTTCAATAGCTCTATTGATAGTGGCAAATTGCTTCATGACAATTGCGTGGTATGGACACCTACAGTATTACAAAATACCCTGGCTGGCAAAATTGGGGATTTTTGGTGTTATTCTGCTAAGTTGGGGAATTGCTCTTTTTGAATATTTTTTTCAGGTTCCGGCCAACCGTATTGGTTATATTGAAAATGGAGGACCCTTCAATCTTTTCCAGTTAAAAATGATTCAAGAGGTAGTATCGCTTACGGTATTTGTGATTTTTGCAGTGCTAGTTTTTAAGACAGACAAACTCGCATGGAACCATTTGGTTGGTTTCGGATTAATTGTTTTGGCAGTATTTTTTGTATTTAAAAAATGGTGAATACTAAATAGGAAATGTGGCTGGAAAGCGCATCTTGGAGTGCTTTCGAAATAAGGGGCTGTTACAACTTCGATATTTTTATTAGTTTTTTTATGTTAGCTAAGTCGACTTCCATAAAGTAAACACCTGCGTCAAGGCAGGGGATATGAATAGGGTACAAGTTGTTATAAACTTCGGGATTTTCTGAATGCCAAACTTGCCTGCCCGCTACATCAAACAATTTAAGTGTAAGCTTACCATTCGGTGGATTGCTGAAATACAGGCTCAGATTTTCTTCAAATGGGTTAGGATATAAATTTATAAATGTATGGGCAGCACTGAAATTTTCAATTGCTGAAAGCGGACCACTTTGTCCATCGTTGGTGATATTTTGAGCATAAATTCCATAGTCGTTTCTGGAATCAGTCCAAGCAGCAATAACCTGATTGTTTACAAACAGACCTACTGAAAGATCATCCTTACCTGAGTTTTTTGTGCAAATGTTAACCGGAAATCCATTCCATTGCAGGTTGCCTGAGAAATCACTTTTTATGGCGCTAATAGTTTGGTTGGGTGGATTGCCGATTATATAAAATGCAATTATTCCATCTGAAGTTATAGAGAAATCGGAAGGGTCATCATAGGCGGATGAAACAGGTCGTAGCGTTGCTCCGGTTGGAGTTAACTGGACGTTTCCATTGGTATCGAAAGATTGAATAATTACTCCGGATTGATTTTGATTCACGTCGGTAGCCTTGATAAGTACCCAAAAGGAAGCATTAGCAGATGAAAATCTGGTTGCATTACAAAATCGTTGCGTATTTGCCAGATTGCAGGCAATATTACCTGTCGCATTCCATAAATTACCATCACTATCGACATGCTGAACATATACATCGCCAATTGATGGGAAGTTATTATCTGAAGTACTGAAGCCGACAAAAATCCTCCTGCTCCGTCACTGATTGCTTCACAAAAATAAAAGAAAGAGATAGTCTTGGTAGAAACATGCACAGGAGTTGACCAAACCGATCCTCCAAAGGCATTGTAGCGTTGTGCATACATATTTGAAACACCAAGACCGAATCCGGTTTGCTCAACATATAATAGGGCAAAATCATCAGTGTCAACAGGAATTAAGGTAGGTCGGGTATACTTTTTTATAAAGGAAGAATCAATTACTCTCAATGTGTTTGCCCACGTCAAGGTTCCTGTAGAAGTCAGTTTTTGTAAAGCCACCCAACTCGAATTTGAAGACGATGCATTCCAGGCAATAATTACATTCCCGGCGTTGGTGAATCCTATCTTGGGCCCAAGCCCTTCCGTTGAAACCGGATCTACTAAAAGGATTCCATTAGATCCCCACAGAAAATTTCCTTGCTCATCTATTTTATAGGTAACAATATTCAGTGCGCCCCCGCTACGTATATCTTGAAAAGCAATGATAGCATTGTCATTGGCGTCAGTCTTTAAATCATATCTAAAAATGGCAGTCGATTGCGGATTGTTACTCACCAGTAAACCGGCTTGGCCGAAAAGTTTGTTGCCGGAACTATCCAATAATTGCAACCGCATCTGATAGTTGCCGTTGTATTGGGCGAAATAAGAAATATAAGTTTTGCCGGTGCTCGTAGTTGCAGATAATGGAACTGATTCCTCAAAACCAATGGAATCTTTCACTTCCGTATTGCTTAAAAGATTGTTGCTCCATTGCGCATTCAATGGTAGATTGGAGAGAGAAAATAGTAGCACCAGTAGATATCTCATTTTTGTTTCTTTTAAAATTTATAAAATGAATAAAATTGTGGAATCTGATAAGTAAAAGTACACAAATTGCTCCTGCCATTAAAAGTATTTAAGTAATAGTGATAAAAGTATTTTAATTCACAATTACTGGTAAGCAACTTTTGCAGCGAAATTAAAATCGATTTCATTTTCATTTTAATTTCATTTTTCTTTTACTATCTTCACCGCGTTATAAAAAACTATAACCTATGGCAAAAGAAAAATCAGTTCAAAAGGAAGCTAAAAAAGCTCCAACTAAGACCCTTAAAGAAAAAAGGGCCGACAAAAGGCTAAAAAGCCGGTAAGTAATTACAAAAAAAGGAACCCTAGGGTTCCTTTTTTTTTAAAATAGTTTTTGATTAAGAGAAATATGATGGTAGAGATGGATACTTTATATTTTAAATTAATGTTGCACCGCGAATTTGCTTCTGAACATATTTGTTTTAGTCAAAAGTTCTATAAAATATATTCCATTTGAAAAATCTATTACCTCTATCAAATGGTTATCTGTTAAGGAACCTGATTTTACTATTTTTCCTTGTATGTTTCTAATAACAATTTTACATTTTTTAATTCTGTTAAAGAATTCGCAAATACTATCTCAAATGTGGAAGAAGCAGGATTTGGTTGAATTTTATAAAACCACTATCCTGAATTTCATCAATTAAAGTAAATAGGAATGGATCCGACAATGAGGAACAACCATTGCTATCAACAACTTGAATTGAATAAGTTCCTGCCTGAATAGGAGTATATGTTTGAGCGATTGCACCAGTTAGTATAGATCCGTTGAAGAGCCATTGGTACAATACAGCCTGTGTTGAAACAAGATTAGGTGGAAGGTATGAAATTGCAGGGGAGGTGACCGGAGGGAAGCTATTTGCTGTGACTGCAAGTGTTGAAGTAATTCCGCAGGATGTGACATCGCAAAAATAAGTCCCGGGAATTGTAACAAATTGCACCGCTGAAGTACCCGTTAGTGGCAAATACCATTGAATACTACTTCCCGGTGCTGAGAGTATGCTTAGAGTTGTGGTATCATTGTAGCATACAGTATCAGGAAATGCAAGTAGGGCAGGACTGCTATATTGAAATAAGCCGACTGTATTGGAAATTAAATCACATCCTGGAGCAACGTTTTGAATACAAAAATAATTCCCTGGAACATTGGTATACATGGAACTCATTCCTATAGCTAGTGCTCCTGATGGACCGTACCAATCAGGTGGAGGCGCTCCGCTGCAAAGCAAAAAAACAGAATCGTTTGCGCAAATAATTCCTGATGAAGGATTTGTAGTAACAATTGGTTGAGCGAAAAATGCAACTGTTTGAGTTCCATTCCCGGTTAACACATCCGGGCATCCTGATGAATTAATTACGGTATATGTACCGGTTACTGTATACACTCCGGGTTGAAGAACAAATAATGTATCTCCAATAAATCCGGATTGCCATTCATATACATTTCCGGGTGGTGATGCTATAATTAACGCTGTATCACCCGGACAAAATTCAGCAGGGCCACTAACACTGAAGTTGAGTGCTCCTATCGAAGCTGGCAATATTTCAACAAATAAAGTATCGGTGACATAGGAGGTGTCATTCCCGCAAGGATTTAACCGAATGATTTCAACAGTTAGTAGTATCGTATAATTTCCCGCGAATGGACTTGAAAATGAATTTTTATTCAGTTGACAAGTTGTTACCGAATTATAATTAATGCCCATTGTTAATGAGTCTACAGTCCAATTGGCAAAACTCATTTCCGGAATGCATTGCAAGGAGAGGCCGCCAGGGTTAGTGTTTTCATCATAAACAAAATTTCAAATACTTGATTAGCACATATGGTTATGCTGTCATTTCCATCTATATCATTAATCCATTTGAGTTTTGGAAGTATAGCACCGGCTAACGGATTAGTAATAGTAACCTCTATTTCGGTACTGTTAATGCAACCATATTGGTTGGTTAATAAGCAGTTATAAGTCCCTGAAGAATCAACAGAAACCGGATTTAAACCAGGAGCGAAGCCTACCCAAGTAACAGTACTGTTAGCTGGATTTGTGCAGGATAATTCCACGGAATCGGGAAAGCACAACTCTATGGCTTGAGGTGATGTGGTGCCGCTATTAAATCCTTTATTATCCGCTAATTCTGGTTTAGGTTGGTACGATGCAAGCAAATAGGAGGAGGCGTTATGTGTAAAACAACCATCTATGCTGGTTGCTGTTGCAGCATATGCACCAGGTGCGGCGGTTGTAAAAGTTCCGGTTGTGGCCCCATTACTCCACGCAAAATTGAAAAGTGGTGCCAGAGCATAAAAATAGATTTCTCCTTGCCCCAAACCGGGATGCATTGATAATGTGCCGGTGGTGCAGGTAAATATTGTATCGCCACAAATGCCGAGCGGACCAGTAATGCACATATTGTTATAAGTTCTGTTGCAGGTTCCTGTTGTTCTCTTGAAATAATCTAAAGGTTCACGTAACAAATTAACAGCAGCATTTATAAAAACATCGCTGTTACCTTTCGATTCATAAATCAAATGTTGACCGTAATAATTGTCGTTGCAAAAAGTAGCAAGGTTATCCACAAAATTATAATCAACAGCAAGTGTTCCATGCGCAGTAATTTGATTTATTCTTACAGGTATACAGTAATCACTCTGATAACTCCCTGTAAAAACAGGCAACGAATCATTATATACCGAAAGACTTTTTATAACATCGTTTTGTTTTCCTGCAAAATGTCGTGCCCATAACCAGGTGCCGGATATAGAATAAGATGTCAAATAATTATCCCAAAATCCCATGCTACAAAATACACCTGCTCCATATTGAGAAGAAAAATCTTTAAATCTACATTTAAAATTACCTCCAATTATAATATCACCATTAGCTTTAGAAGAAATACAAGTGCTGTTAATCTCATTATCAGAAACCTTTGAAGTAAAAAACGCCAGGTTGCCTGAACTATTTAGACGTCCAATATAACTATTGAATGGTAAAGTAGGATTGATTGTCGGTGATCCGGGAAGGCCAAAAAATACAAGAGTGCCTGAAAAATCTCCTGTTAAATTAATTCCATTCGATGAGAAATTGATGCCGCCTCCGTTCACACTGATGCCACTTCCGAGCCACCTAAACCATTGTTCAACTCCTGTTGCACTTAATTTAATAACAAAAACTGAATTCATCATTACATTAGGATGTAAAACATCAAATGAAATACTATCGCTGAACGTTCCTGATACATAAATATTATTTTGTAAATCAATTGCAACTCCTGTTCCTCGGTCAATAAAGTTACCGGATCCTTTTTTAACCCAAACTACATTCCCATTGCCATCATATTTAGCAATAAAGGCATCAACAGTTCCTGCCTGACTGGTGAGTGACGAAGTTGAGAAATTGCATGTGCCCGAAAACTCACCTGTCACAATAATGTTTCCTGCATGATCGAATTTTACTGAATTACCAATATCACTAGTACTGCTACCGGCTTGTCGTGCCCATAGTAAATTACCGAAGGAATCATATTTTGCAATAAAAATATCTTGCTGGCCTTGGGATAGCAGGGTTGTTGTTCCAAAAATTGTTGTTCCATAAAAATATCCGGTAATAACAATATTTCCTGCTTGGTCAGCATCAATGGAAAGCGCTCTTTCCTGATCGGCAGCGCCTGCCCGAATAAGCCATGAAATATTTCCTGCACTGTTCATTTTGCTAATGAAAATATCTTCGAGCCCCTGAGCGTTTAATTGATAACCATTCATTTCAAACGAAGAGGTGAAATAGCCCGTAGTGTAAATGTTATTGTTGCTGTCTGAACATATTGCAAGTCCTTCATCAATGGTGACGCTCCCGCCACTCTGCATCCAATACTGACTAAAAACTGGGATAGAAAAAAAATAAAAAAAAATAAAAACAGTGAAGTATCTAACTAATTTCATGACGATAAAATAAATCAAAAATCAAATGGATAATAGTAGTAAAAGTATAAAAAGGAACGCACAATGACAAAGCTGCTGTTTTTTCTTAACCAAAATGCCCTAAAGTGGTTTAATATATTGATTAATAAAATTTTACAATGATGAAATAGCTTGTACTTTTGCGGTATAAAGGGAATCTTCCGCATAAATCTTCCCTAGGAAATCAAGATATTTTTCCTGCAATTTGAAGTGATGGTCTTGCCACAGTTTATAATCGGAAATAGATTTTTGCCAATTGAAATACACTGCATAATGATCCAGCTTTGCGTATTTTTTCAATTCCTGTTGTGAACCTATAATTATGGTATCGTTGGCCGGAAGGTATATACCAATTGCCAAGGTGGCTCGTCGAAACGGATAACGCATACCTAATAAATTATTTGTATGCAAAAACAGAAACGAATTCATATTGCCTGATTCAATTCGAACTTGTGCAAGTACTTCAGGAATGCATATTATTCCTTGATGCTGCATCTCTGCTTTAAGATTTTCAAGCGTAGGTGGCAATACTTTTGAATTTCTGATGCTGTCAATTATCCTTACAGCATCATGGTTGCCATGACTAAAATCCTCAAAAGTAAAAAGTAAACTGAATACAAACAATGAAATAGCGGCCACATGCTTTAATTTCGTATAGTCACGGAAAGCCATTGTTTGTCCGAGGTAGTTTTTGCAACCCGGATTTGCACATACAGTTCTGTTTTCAACAAATCGAATCTGACGCGTATTACAGCAGGCAGTTTTCATGTTTTGAAGATTTAGATTTTCCCTGTTTCCGTTACAACGGTAATTTTATATTTTCCGTATTTGGTTTCTTTAATCAATCATTGACTACAGAACGTTCCGGAATTCCAGGGCGATATTGTCAATGTGGTGAATTAAACCCTCCGAAACCCCCTATTTTTGGCCATCTTGGGTTTTTAGGGGTGAATGGTTTAACCTGTTTTGGTGAATGTAATTTTGTTGACCCTGCTAAATCATTCAATTACTTTTTCCTTTGCTTCGATTTTTCTTTTACGACTGAACCCTGAGCCTGTCGAAGGTTGTTTTCAGGCCCCTGAGCCTGCCGAAGGTTATTTTCAGGCCCCTGAGCCTGTCGAAGGTTATTTTCAGGCCCTGAGCCTGTCGAAGGTTATTTTCAGGCCCCTGAGCCTGTCGAAGGTTATTTTCAGGCCCCTGAGCCTGTCGAAGGTTATTTTCAGGCCCCTGAGCCTGTCGAAGGTTATTTTCAGGCCCCTGAGCCTGTCGAAGGTTATTTTCAGGCCCCTGAGCCTGTCGAAGGGTATTTTCATGCCCCTGAGCCTGTCGAAGCTTAGTTTCAGGCCCCTGAGCCTGTCGAAGGGTCCCTCCTGCACTCGCTTTTATCACCGAGATATCACTCTGCAACTGCATCACCATTTTACTCAATTGATCTTGTGTCGACTCCGGCTCCGGTAGTTCACTACTGATGAAATTAATGAACTTCCATATTTCTATGACTTCGTTTACCGGCACTTCGAAGGGTTCGTACGATTTGTTTAAAGAACGCAATAAAAAGTTTTTGAATTTGCGAGTTTGGTTATACACGATCTTAAAAACAATTCCTTCTTCTTTCGTCACTACTATATAAGCACTGCCATCTTTCACATCACGCCAGTCTTGCACAAACTCCGCAATGATCCATGAGCCGTGAGGGATGGGTAGCATGGAGTCGCCATCAATCTGGAATGCCCTGAACTTTTTTTCATGCGATAAAAAGGGTAGTTGAAAGGTAGGCAGTTTGCCGATAAATTCCGGATCGTTGTATCCTGCTGTATAACCGGCCTTCGCCCTAAGCGGAACCACTTCGATGTTCTCACGGTTCAGACTATCAATAGTCGTTGCAAGTACACGAAGTTTTCCGCCTGTTAAATATACATCGTAGCCGCGTTCTATCTCCGACAACTGACTCTCTGATAAATGGGTAAGATCAATTTTAATTAAGGTATCAATCGAGACCCTGAAGTATTTCGAAAAACCAATCAGTGACTCAATAGTTGGGTTCACTACAATGCCGTTTTCGTAACTGTTCAGGGTGGAACGACTAAACCCTAATTCTCCCGATACCACATCCTGGGTACGGTTTCTCCGCTTGCGGAGTAATTTGATGTTAGATGCGAAGTACATATGACGTTGGTTTTACCTTAGCCTCTTTGCGCCTTTGCGTGACAATTTTTTTCACGCAAAGGCGCAAAGACGCTATAAGGTTTTTTTTTATTTTAAAATTTTTCTTGACGGTACAAATATAATGATTATATTGTAATCTGCAAAATGATTGTAATAATATCACAAAAAACAATAAAATCATGTTAAAATCAACCACCTCCCAAAATTCCACAAACGTACCGGCACCATCTATTGTTCCTCTCTCCCAAGCCTTTCGGGGAAGTTCTTTAAATGGCACTGCCGCAAACCGCCGCAAAAACAAGCCCTCCCCATTCGGGGCCAGCGCAAAGCAGGTGCAATTAATCATGGAATTATAAACCTCTGCGCCTCCCTCTGCGCCTCCCTCTGCGCTTCCCTCTGCGCCTCTGCGTCTCTGCGTTCAACCAATGATTTCCCATAAATAATAATGTTCCTTTCCCCTAACCGCAACATCATCCACCTCGACCTCGACTCCTTCTTCGTCTCTGTAGAAAGGTTGCAGAACAGTTCCCTTATCGGGAAGCCCATTCTTATTGGCGGCAACTCCGACAGAGCCGTGGTATCCAGTTGCAGTTACGAAGCACGTAAGTACGGCGTGAGCTCTGCCATGCCTATGCGGATGGCGAAGATGCTTTGTCCCGATGCGATTATTGTACGTGGCGATATGGAAGTGTACAGCAAGTACTCGAACATGGTCACCGATATTATTGATGAAGATGCGCCGCTGTATGAAAAGGCGAGTATCGACGAACATTATATCGACATCACCG
Organism: Bacteroidota bacterium; assembly: GCA_016722525.1. Taxonomy (GTDB): domain Bacteria; phylum Bacteroidota; class Bacteroidia; order AKYH767-A; family OLB10; genus JADKJB01. The sequence goes on along the minus strand of JADKJB010000015.1, from coordinate 97,088 downwards.
GCATGGATAAATATTACGGCTGCTTAAAATGGAGTTCGGAATTGCGGCAGCGCATCATTAAAGAAACAGGATTGCCCATATCGTTTGGCATGTCGCCGAATAAAACGGTTTCGAAAATTGCTACTAACGAAGCCAAGCCATCCGGACAATTGGAAATACAGCAGGAGCGGGTGCGACCGTTTCTCAATCCGCTCTCGATAAATAAAATTCCTATGCTGGGGCAGAAGTCGTACCAGCTCTTGCGCAACATGGGTGTGGCCATTATTGAAACGCTTAGCGCGATGCCGGTGGAGATGATGATTCGTGTGCTGGGGGAGAACGGCCGGAGCATATGGGAAAAGTCGAATGGCATTGATAATTCACCCGTGGTGCCTTACACCGAACGCAAATCCATCGGCACCGAAACCACCTTCGAGAAAGATAATACCGACATCACCAAAATAAATGAGCTGCTGGTTACTATGGTGGAAGCGCTTTCTTACGACCTGCGCAAACAAAAAAAACTCACTTCCTGCATCACCGTAAAAATTCGCTATTCGAACTTCGACACGCACACCATGCAGTCGCGCATCTCCTACACCGCCTCCGACCACATGCTCATCACCCGCGCCCGTGAGCTCTTCAAAAAATTGTATGAACGGAGAATGCTCATCCGCCTCGTCGGCATCCGCTTCAGCCACCTCGTAACCGGCCACCCGCAAATTAATTTGTTCGAGGATAGTACCGAGATGGTGAATCTGTACCAGGCGATTGATCGACTTAAAAACAGATATGGAGAAGGCGCGGTGATAAGAGGAGTGGGGATAAAATAAATACCAGGCATTGCCCTCCGAAGCAAATATTGGATATCCGAAAACTTGATGACATTATTTATACGAATTTGCGAAGGAGGGCGATTTTATTAGATCAATATTAAATGGAATTATTGAATCTGTAAAATATTGTTAATAATCTTATATCTTAAAGGCTAATCAATAATAACCAGTTTTAAAAATGACACACAGTTGCTACAACTTAATTTACAAAAATAAACTGCAGAAGAAAGATCTTCTATATTAACTGAATGGAATCTGCCATAAAAAATATTTTCATAAATTAATTTTCCTTGAAGATCATAAATCTCAAACAGAAAATTTTCGTCAAATCTGGATGTTGTCTCGATAAAAATTTCATCCTTTGCGGGATTAGGAAAAACTGAAAATGGTGATAGTGTTATTGTCACCTCGTCGGTACCTGTAATTATATTGCCACTACTATCAGTTTTAATAATATAAGAACCAATATTTCCAAAACTCCCGGAATATCCTGATACAATATATCCTCCATCACTCAGAGATTGAACAGAATAACCCATATCATCACTTGTGCCACCAAATTGTTTTGTCCATAAAGAATCACCGAAGCTGTTGATTTTCATAAGAAATGCATTCCCATCAACAGGTAGCCCGCCTGTAATTTTTCCTGTCAATATAAAATCCCCATTTTGGGTTTCCTGAATTGAGTATACCAATTGTTCATTATTGTAATCAAAATATTTGTCCAAATATATCTCCAATACTATTTGTTTTAATCAGACAAATATTGCTGTTTGAGTTGCCGGATTAATAAAAAACCAGAAATTAAAATACCATTATCTGAAGTTTGTAAAACATCTGTTCCACTTTCCTGATATGAAAGATCGAAGGTTTTGTACCAAAGCGTATCTCCAAATGCTGTTGTTCGTAGCAGGAATATATCCGTAGATGAAGGGCTGGTTCCAACTCCACCAGTAATCAGAAATTCACTGTTTGATGTCGTAGCAATAGCTCTTGGTTCGGTTCCGAATAAAGAAAAGTCAAATATTCTGCTTGAAAGCTGAAACCCATTTCCAATTATTGAAAAAAAATAACCCATGGTATGTGGAATGACGTAGGATTATAAAAACCTGTAAGTCCAACGATACTGCTATTTAGCACAGCCATGCTATTATTATAATCAACGTTAGTAGAACCAGGTCCGGCAGAAAAAAGCTGTGACCACAAACTATCACCTGATGTATCTAATGCTATTAACCAACTTTTGCAATTGTTACCAGCACTATATGTCCCGTTCACAATATAAGTACTGTCCGGTAATTGCTCTATTTCAGTTGCAAATTCTATTGCAGGACCTGTATAATTCTTTGCCCATTGAATATTACCAACTGAATCCAACTTAATAACGTAATGTCTCCCGAATACAAGTGGCTGTGGTGCCCCAGAGTATCAATTACCTTTTCAAAAGTGATCTGGGCTGATAATTGTGAACAAAAAAATAGGCAAATAAAAATAATTAATTTGTATTTCATAGAAGCTGCCGGGAAAGTTGCAAATAAAATGGTTTTCAATGTTATGAATTTCCGCTATTAAACTCATTTTGGAGCAAATTAATTTTAAGTAGATTTAGCATATAATAATTATTAAGTAGGAGCCTTGGCTCCTTTACAAAATCTCACACACACACCGAAACCCCAGCCAATACGCAGGTTTGGTATAATTTATTCGCTTTGTGTAGTAGCTGTCGCTGGTAGAATGAATATAGCTTCCGCCTTTAGCTACTCCTTTCATATCAACCATCTCAGCCACATTTCCCAGTAGATGATACCGGTTGTATTTATCGGGCTTAAGTGAGTAATCCATCATGGGGATAAATCGCAAGTAGTATTCGTTGACTGCACGCACTGACGCAGTTTCCTCCGTATTGAAATAGAACTTATCGGTGTTGTTTACAAATCTGGTACTGTCGAAACCTATCTTTGCAGCATATTCCCATTCTTCTTCTGAAGGAATTCTAAACTCTACTTTTTGGGAATCGCAATTGTAGAATCTATCGGAAAGGTTACATTTCGATGTTTATTTACATAATATACTTCGTTCAAACGATCAGTTCTCCACGAGCAAAATTGTTTTGCCTGCTCATTGGAAATTCCTACCACCGGAAAATGACTGAATTGAGGATGCCTGAGGTAAACAGATACCATACTCTCTATATCAATCCAGTACTGTTTTGTTTTTAATGTAAAATCTCTGGAGCAACTTTCCCATACAGTAGTATCTGGTAAAGTGGAAAGGAATTCCTGTGAATCGTCACCATATGCTCTTTTGTTCCAGTACATGTATTCCCTCCAACTCAAATTAGTAACTTCCGTTTCATCAATAAAGATTTTTGCAATAAGGTGATTGGTGCCGGGTGGTGCGAATTTGAGTTTTGATTTGCTCTTGTTGGGCGAGTTTTTATTGGAACAGGAAAACAGGCCGAAAATAAGCCCTAACGCAAGTGTGAGCAGTACTAATCTACTCATGTTCACGCTTTCTCGTGATATATAGATTCCCAAGCCCTTCAAAATTCCCGAATTTATGGATTTGATTATTTGCCTGAAAGTTATTCATTTTTTCATAATATGCTACAACTACACATTTTTACACTACTGCAACATTTCTCAGTAAAAAAGAGTATATTGTAATCATCAGAATGATCGTATAGCAATCATTTAAAAAAGCAGCAGCTGCAGCGGCGGGGGCAGTAGCAGCAATGACCAATGACCCTTTTACACACTCGCCCTTCCTCCAGCCAATGACTAATGACCCTTCAATGACCAATGACTTTCTTCCATTCAAACTACTCACTCCGCTACGGCACACTCTCCATGGAGTCGCTCGTTTTAACTGCTCGTGAAGCAGGGGTGCAGTCATTGGTATTAACCGACATCAACAACACCACCGGCATACCCGATTTTACAGAGGAGTGTGTGAAGCTCGGTGTAAAGCCCATTGCGGGTGCCGAAATACGGAATGGTAACGATCAGGCATATACGCTGGTGGCGCGAAACAATGAGGGCTTTAAGGAGATCAATGAGTTTATTACGCTGCATAACTACAGTGGTGAAGAGTATCCCGACCGGGCGCCGCTGTTCAGGCAGTGTTATGTGATCTATCCGATTCATCGTTTTCCGGCAGGCAAGCTCCACGACAATGAATTCGCCGGCATCGCCATCCGCGACATCAACAAGCTGCGTGCTTCCGCGAAAAGCAGTCATCTTATCGAGAACGGCGTTATCCTGCAACCAGTCACTTTTATGAACGACGAAGGCTATGAGCTGCACCGCCATCTTCGAGCCATCGATAACAATATTCTGCTCTCCCAACTCGAACCGGAGATGCTCGCTCACCCCTCCGAAATCTTCATCCGCGAAAGCGAACTGGTGAAGTATTACGAGGCGTTGCCACAGGTAGTTCGTAACACGAAAGCACTTTTAGATGATTGTACGTTCTCATTTGATTTTAAAACCATCAAAAATAAAAAAACATTTACTGGAAACCGTTATGACGACCGTCTGTTGCTCGAAAAACTCGCCCACGACGGACTCCTTTATCGCTACGGAAAAAATAACAAGGAAGCCATTAAGCGGTCGTGAACATACTGCTCTGCTTGGCGCGATGTCGACCTTCAAAGGGAAATCGATCATTCGGGAGATGGGAAAAGTATATGGTTTACCGAAAGCGGAGATTGACGCGTTGGTGGAATCACGCAAAATGACTATGGAACTCGACAGCATCACGAAGCCGTTGTTTCATTATGGAAAAATGCTGAGTGAGTTTCCAAATCTTCGCACCATTCATGCCGGTGGAATTTTAATATCGGAGGAGCCCATTACCTGCTATACGGCGCTCGATCTTCCTCCGAAAGGATATCCAACCACCCAATGGGATATGTACGTGGCAGAGGCCATTGGATTCGAGAAACTGGATATACTCAGTCAGCGGGGGATAGGACATATTAAAGATGCCGCCGATCTCGTGCTTCGCAACCGCCGCATCAAAGTGGATGTGCACGATGTGCCGATGTTCAAGCGCGATGAGATGGTGAAGGAGCAGTTGAAGTCGGGCGATACCATTGGATGTTTTTATATTGAGAGCCCTGCCATGCGCGGGTTGCTGAAGAAGCTGCACTGCTCGGAGTATGTGAGTCTGGTGGCTGCCAGTTCCATCATTCGTCCGGGTGTGGCTAAGAGTGGGATGATGAAGGAGTACATCAATCGGTTTCATAACCCCGGGGGATTTTCCTATCTGCATAGCGTGATGAAGGAGCAACTGGAAGAGACCTATGGGGTGATGGTGTATCAGGAGGATGTGATAAAGGTCTGCCACCATTTTGCCGGTCTCGATTTGGCTGATGCCGATGTGCTGCGAAGGGCCATGAGTGGGAAGTCGAGGAGTAAGAGGGAGATGCAGTTGATAGTAGATAAATTTTTCGAAAACTGTAAGGCCAAAGGCTATTCCGATGAGCTAACCAAAGAGGTATGGCGACAAATTGAATCCTTTGCAGGATATTCTTTCTCGAAGGCGCATTCCGCTTCGTATGCGGTGGAGAGTTACCAGAGTCTGTATTTAAAAACCTATTTCCCTCACGAGTTTCATGTGGGTGTGATCAACAATTTCGGAGGTTTTTACAGCACATGGGTGTATGTGAACGAAGCGAAGAAGTGGGGCGCGAAAATTCATCTTCCTTGCGTGAACAAGAGCGAATACAACACCACCATTTATGGCACCGATATTTATTTGGGCTTTAACCTCGTTCAGAATTTCGAATCCTCCTTCGCGCAAAGTATTCCCATGGAGCGCCTCGATAACGGCGACTACACCGGCCTCGAAGACTTCATTCACCGCACCCGCATCACTATAGAGCAGCTCATACTCCTCATTCGCCTCGATGCCTTCCGGTTCACCGGCATTGATAAAAAGCAACTGCTGTGGGATGCGCACATGATTTTAGGGAAGTCTACACCGCCGCCCTCCATGCAGCAGCTTTTTTCTACTCCGGCCAAACACTTCGAGCTTCCGGTTTTGGTACACCAGACTGTTGAAGATGCCTTTGATGAGATGGAGCTCCTCGGTTTTCCCGTTACATTGTCGGCATTCGATTTGTTAAAAACCGATTTCAGGGGCGAAGTAAAGGCAAAGGAGCTGGGGAACCACATAGGTAAAAAAGTGCGATTAGTGGGCAATCTCGTCACCATCAAGTACGTCACCACCATACGACGTGACATGATGAATTTCGGTACTTTCCTCGACGACGAAGGCAACTTCTTCGACACCGTTCACTTTTCAGATAGTCTCAACCGTTATCCGTTTAGGGGAAGAGGAGTATACCTGATTCTAGGAAGGGTAGTGGAAGAATTTGGTTTTCCGAGTGTGGAAGTGGAAAAACTGGCCAGGCTGGAAACTCTCAGCGATCCACGCTATTGAAACCTTAGCGCCTTAGCGTCTTTGCGTGAGTCTAAAGGATTGTCACGCAAAGGCGCAAAGGAAAGGTGGTGGAGATGCTGGAAACGGTGTGTGATCCGCGATACTAAAAACTTAGCGTCTTAGCGTCTTCGCGTGAGGCCACAGGATTGTCACGCAAAGGCGCAAAGGAAAGGTGGTGGAGATGCTGGAAACGGTGTGTGATCCGAGATACTAAAAACTTAGCGTCTTAGTGTCTTCGCGTGAGGCCACAGGATTGTCACGCAAAGGCGCGAAGGCGCTAAGTGGGAATTGAATAATTTCTAGACGGTAAATATTATTGAACCACAACCAGTTTTTTTACTATCAAAGCATCGGCATCGCTAAATACTACGGTGTAGGATCCCTTATTTAAACTGGAAACCTGTAAATTGTAACCGGATGAATTAGCAACTGGTTTTGAAAATATGGCTTTCCCTGCAATATCAAATAAAGTGATGGTGGCATTTGGTGAATTTGATTTTGTGAAATTGATATTCACTTCACCACTCGAAGGATTCGGATAAACAGTAAACAAATCATCATTTGAACTTAGTGTAGGAGCAGACAAAGGATCCGATTCAATCCGGAAATCATCAATGGAATAACCATCGTGAATTGTGCTGCCATCGGATATAAATGTAAATCGAAATTGTACTGAAGGATTACCGTAAAGATCATTCACAAAAAGTGAAGTCTCTATCCATTTTGGAGTCATACCATCCGGATTAGCGAGATAGGGGAATGGTAAAAATATCCAGTTATCTCCGTTATCAACTGTGTACTGTACAGTAAGATAATCCCATAGATATTCAGTTCGATAATGTGTGAAAAAAGAGATTTTTACCTGAGATGCAAAAGTAAAGTCAAATACCGGAGATAGTAAATTACAATTGGCATTATTTTGATATCCTGAATTCAAATTTACATCCCAGCAGTTACTTCCGGAATAGGCCCCTTGTGTAAATCCTATTGTTGGTGAACCTAATTCCCATGATGTCCCTTGTCCATTGTCAGATGTACTCCAGCCTGCGAGGCCATTTTCAAAATTTTCAAAATAGGGGATTGGATTATTTTGTGCATTCAGTCTGGTCAGAATAGAAATTAATACGATTGAAATAAGTAAATATTTTTTCATGAGATTGTGGGTTAGATAGGTTGGAGGAAGTTCAGGTCGTCAAACTGAAATAAATCAAAGTGAAAGTATTAAAAAAGGATAGGAGTGTTACATGATTGAATGGTATTGTTGTTCTCGAGCAGCAAATTCAGTCTAAAGTATTAGAAAGTTACTTGCCAATAATCAGCTTTAAGAGACCATTTATCTCAATTAAGCCTAAGCCCTGAAGGATGAACACCATTCTCAAGGTTGCTTTCAGTAAGCATTGTTTCAGCCTTTTCTTGAGGCTGTTGGCATAATTCCTCAATCCACAATGCCTGAGACGAGGAGCAGGTAGTGTTTGATCCTCAAAATTACTTTTGATTTTAAAGCAGGATCAAAGAATAAATAAAAAAACCGGACAGAAATAGATTTATTCCCATCCGGTAAAAAAAAAAAATTCTATTACTTTTTCAGGAAAGTCCCTGATTTTTCTCCCTTGTTTCCAAACATTCGTACAAGATAAATTCCATTTGGAAGGTGCTCTGTATGCATTTCAATGATGCTTTCAGTAGTATTTGCTGTCCCTGATTGAACCACCTGACCAATAGTATTTACAATTTGCCAGTTAGTAAAAGACTTATCTGTTCCAACAAAGAAATTTCCTGAATTTGGATTGGGGTATAAGACAAGATCAAAGTGGTACTAATTTCATTTATTCCAGAAGGAACAACAATTTCGTTCGTGGTACTGTTGGTAATTACAGGTAAATTATTATCAAAATAAATAGCAGCTTCATTAGTAATTGTATTTCCTATAGTTAAGAATGTTAGTGGTCTGATTTTGTATCTGATGAATCCATGACTGGCGGGTTCGTTGGTGCCGGAATCAGGTAGGTTGATGTTTGCAAAAGAGAAGTGCAACATTCTATTTCCATCCACATTCCAAGATGTAACAGGATGACTACTTCCAGTGACAATTAAAGAATTCAAATCAAGATCAACATCAAGTTGATCATAAATGTTCACGTGATATGCTTCAGCAGTTCCGGTATTTTGAAAATTGATGGTATAACTTAAATCTATTCCATTGTCAACTTGGGTTGTTGTTAAGTCGCCTAAAGGATAAACTTGTTTATCATTGGGGTCAAATGAATTAGTGGAAATAATATTTAACGTATCACGATTGTTTGTGGGTAGTGTGTCACCGGTAGTAGGATTTATAATAACAGTTGAATTTGTTAAGACTCCAACAGCAAGTGTTGAATCTACAAAAGAAGGTACAATATAGATTTCTGCTTTCGCCGGGAATCAAATTGGTATATTGAAATTCTATTGCATTCGGTCCATTTACTGTATAAGGAACTGTAGTATTGAGAATAGTAAAAGAAGTATCATAAAATAATTGAATTGAACCTGATGTAATGGTAGTTCCATTGTTAGCATAATTGATGTACAAATTATGAATAAATCCAGGCCGCACTCCCCAACTGGTTGCGTTAACTCCAACTTCAATTACTCCTGGAATTATACCCAATAAAAAGTCATTATAAAGGCTCGTTTGATTAGTTCCGTTAAATGTAACATTCAGAAAATTTGGAGTTAAAGTGGTGTATATTGGATTTTGTGGGCTTATAGTGTATACGATTCCAGAGTCAACAACAAATGAGTAATTGCCGTTTGAATCTGTTGTAACGAAATTGGTGCCATTTACTGAATTGCAATTTACAGGTACATTTACAAAAGGTACATCACCTGTATCAATAACTCCATTTGAATTTGAATCTGTATAGAGTGTTCCACTGATTATATTAATTGCTGCTTCTTCAACTGAAAAATCATCCAATGAAAAACCGTCTAAAACTACATTTGGATCAGCGATAAATGAAAACCTAAACCATACATCAGATGTGCCGGCGAAATTTGGGACTATAATGCTGGATTTAATCCAGCCGCCGGTATTTCCAGACCAAGCTTCTATACCAGCAGATTGTATTAAGGTTGAATTATACCAATTTATACCACTGGGATCGTTCAATGTGCCAATGGTTATCCATTGTCCCAAGGTAGTATCGACAGTGTATTGAAGGATAACGCCATCCCAATTTTGTTCAGTATTATTGTTCTGCCAAAAGGAAACCTTTATTCCTGTTGCATTGCTAAAATTAAAACCGGGACTCATCAGCTGACAATTTGCATTGTTAGCATAATTGGTATCAAGGTTCACATCCCAGCTGTTGGTTCCTGAATGCGCACCTGTTGTTGCCCCATAATTAGGTAAACCCAATTGCCATTGAGAATTCGGATCCATGTAGCTGGCAACCCAACCTGGAGCACCTGTTTCAAAATCTTCAAAATAGGGGTAGTTAATATTTGTCCTTTTACTTGTAAAAGTGTGGTGAGTACTAACACAGTGAGTAGTAAAACTTTTTTCATAATGGACTTATTGATGATGAGAAGGAATATTATTCAATACTTAAAAAATTTACTTTTGGCCGCAATTTTGAATTGCAGGAATTTTATAAATATTGCTTTGAATTCTGTGAAATTAATAATTTCTTATTAATTTCCGAAATTTACTTTGAAAAACGTTGAAAGAAAAACGTTAAATGTTAAACTGGTTTACAAAAAGAAAACCGGTTTTTTGTGCATAGGAATTACCATCAAAGGAATAGTAGTATGATAGGCATAAAGTTGAGTTTCACTGGGGTCAAAAATAGCTTCAAATACGCCTCTGTGATGGGTAATCATAACCAATATATCAGCCTCAATATCTAAGGCATAGCCCTCCAGATCTCCCGGGAAATTATCGGAGTGGATAACTTTGCACAGAATTTTACTATAAGCGGTTCTTGATTTCATCTCATCAGTTAGTTTTTCCAGATCCCTCTCAAAATGACCCTCTTTATCAACCCCTACATAAACCAGCAAGACAGCGGATTGTTGAATTTTAACTGTATTTACCAGATCTTCAATAAGGTGATCGGACCTGTGCTCAAGGTCAACTGCTAAAACTACTTTTTTTATAGATGAATAGGTTGCTTCCAGAGGGACCGCCAATACCGCACATTCTGACTTTTCAACCACCTTAGTGGTGTTTGTTCCCACCAAGGTTCTTATCATGTTTCCGGCTCCTTGGGTACCCATCACTACCAGGTCAATATCGTTTCTTCGGGATTCTTCTAAAATCAAATTTGAGATATTACCCTTTTTTAAAATGGTGTTAAATTTAACACCCTGTAAAAATGGCTCTTTTTTTAGCAGATCCAGCATATGTTCAGGCGAAAGATTTCCTTTAAGGTCATTGATTAATGAATCAGGGTCGCTGACATGAAGAACGAAAAGTGTTGCTCCTGAACTTCTGGCAAAGTCGGCAGCATACTTTAAAGCATTCAATGAGTTCACTGAGAAATCAACCGGTGAAAGAATTTTCTTAATTTTCATAACTTTAGATCATTTGTATTTATGATATTTGCTGCAAAGAACTGATTTTGGTTAATTAAAAGTAATGATTTAGGTCATATTGTGAATAATGTAACCTTAAACATGTTTAAATTTCTTTAAATCAAACAATGAATAAATTGTCAAATGCCCTTTAAAAACCTGATTGCTTTTATAGCATTTTCTTTCTTTAACTGTATTGCTGCCAGCTCTTTTTCACAGGTTGTATCTATTTCTTTGGGTTTAGATGGTCTCACTTGTCCGCTATGCAGCAGGGGAGTTGAAAATTCTTTAAAAAAGCTGACTTTTATTGAAGAAATTACCATGGATTTGGAAAATACATCAGCTACCATCACATTTAAACCAAACTCAACAGTCTCATATGCAGAAGTTATTAAAAAGGTATTCGATGCAGGTTTTTCAACCCGGTTTCTTATTGTAAGAGTTAATATGGCTTTTATGAATCAATCCTCCAATAAATGTCTCAATTATGGAGGTATTTCTTATCAAATCATTAATAGCGAAAATTCGGCCTTTACGGGATTTATAAATCTTCAAGTTATTGATAAGGATTATATGCAAGTTCGTGAATTTTCGAAGTATGCAAAAACAATAAGTGAATCAGGTACGGGCTGTGAGGATAAAAACTTTCGTGAAGTTTATAATGTTATAATTTTATGAAACCACTGCTGCTTCTATGTTTGTTGTTAAACTTTACTGCTGTCACTGCGCAGGAGTTATTTATCCATACAGAGCCTGCCAGTAATTTACCTAAAGGAGTGTTAGGAGTCAGATTGGCAGCAAATAATTATAGTGAATTAGGTACTCCTCGCTATTGGACCGGGCTTTCTTTAATGTATGGGGTTAGTGCCCGACTAATGGTTAATGTGATGGCTAGCGCATCTAATCATCATGATTCTAAATTACCTAAAGAGTTATTCAGTGAAGATGGAAATGGTCAAAGTGTGCATAGCCATAATGCAACCAGAGGTCGTGAATACGATATGCGTTTTGAAGGAGTAAATTTATATTCTAAATACAGAATTTTTACTTTGGATGGAACTAAGAAACATGTGCGACTGGCTGCTTATGGACAACTGGCAGTTGCAACAACCGCTCACGATGAAGCAGAGCCTGATTTGATGGGAGATAATTCAGGTTTGGGTGGAGGGATTGTTTTTACACAGTTGATTAAAAGGTTCGCTCATTCTACTACTATCGGGTATATTCATCCTTTCAAATACACCGAAAAATCTACAAGTAGTGAAATTACATCAGGTAATGCATGGTCGTATGCTTTTTCAATGGGCTATCAGATATTTCCACTTAAAATGAAGAGTTACAAGCAGCCCGGATTAAATATTTATTGTGAATTTTTAGGTAAAGAATATGAGCAGGTAACGTTAAAACAAAATGGAGAAGCGGTAAATGTAATCGGTGCTGATGCCCTTTTATCAGGTAGTGTGCTTGATGTGAGACCCGGATTTCAGTTAATTCTTAATGCCAATACCAGGTTCGATGTATCAATGGCATGGCTTGTTGCCGGAAAGTCCTATGCCCGATCTTATCCGGAACTTTTTCTTAAAATACAGCATTATTTTTATACAGGAAAATAAAACCAACAAGTAGGGTGCAGACTCAAGAAGTTAAAATTTTTTCCCTGCCATTTTTTTAAGAAACGGCAGGGAAATATAATGGCAGTTTTTTTATTGTTAATGCCTTCTTGGAACCATAAAAGTTCCCGACATAGTTATTGGAATGGAACCACTGGAAGTATCAACACGGGCAAGATGGGTAAAAAAGGTGCCTTTGATTATCTCATTGGTGCTTCCATATTCCATCACAGAAATAAAGTCGTTGGTACTGTTGGCATCATCCGGGTAGTAGGCAACTCCATCTAAAATCATGGATATGTCACTGTTGCAACTTAAGGTTGGACCTAATGGGAAAACTCCTGAACCGGCGCCACAAAAATCGATTTGTAACAAACATTGTTTATTGGAAGGAATAGTGTAGCCCGAAATTATGATCCCTGTCGATGGTTGAGTAGGAGAAAAAATGGTGTTGGTTGAAGTGGTGTCTATGATGAATTTTTGATTGTTATATCCATCTCCATTGATGATGATAGTACTTTGTTGATCAACATCACAAACAGTAACGTTTCCAATGTTTACTGTTTGTCCGGCAGTACCGGATATAGTTGAAGTTGCACCGGAAAAATTTCTGACATAGGCCAGAATATTTATGGGTAAGGAGGGCAAAACTTGTAAATCTATAATGCCTAATACACAATAACTGACCATTGGCAATTGTGTTCCGGTTATCATTACAAATCCTGAAACCGGGTTTCCATTGCAGTCTTTTAAGACACCTTTTATACGAGATGTTGTACAAGGTACAATCAAATCCGGAATTGTATTGGTTGAATTTACTAAAAATGGACCAGCTTGAACAATGTTACTGTTGGCATTTAATCCGGGATTCATACTTGAAAGCACTTGAGCAGAGAGCAACACAGAGTTGGGCCATTGTGCCAGATACTGTCCCTGACTGTTTGTTGTGAGCGTTAATCCCGCATTAAATAATACTGTGATATTTCCCAAAGGATTTCCTATGCAATCAACAACAATTCCCTGAATAGTGCTCATTTGCATCGGATAGTCGCAATTCCACCAGCTAAAATGAGCAACATCTCCGGTGAACATATTCCCCGTTTTTACTGCAATTCCTTCTTCCATCCACAATGCTTTGGATTCATCAAAATACCAAAGTGGAATTGTAGCTGTTGCTGATGATAACTGTGAAGCAGCGATCGCAAAATTTATAGTCGCCTTTTTCTGTGGAGCTATATTGAGTTTTTGTCCGCCGGATCCCACCAGTTCTGTTTTCATCATGCCGTATGTTTCCAGTATTTTGTCCTGTCCTGAAACATCTTTTGCCCTTAAATCACCACCCGGAATTTTTGATGAAAAATCAGGTGTATCCTGATTGATATGCACTGCGTAAACATTTACATTGCCATTGTATAAGCTTCCAGAAGCATCAACTATTGAAGCTGGAGGAAAGGTTAAGCTCGATCCATTTGTCATGGTTATGGTTCCACCATTGGCAGAAAGGAAATTCCCCGCAAGTGACTTAACGATCAAATTCAAATTTGCATATTGACATTTACTTCCTTTTATAAATGTAACAGCCTTAATAGCATCAAAATAACCGGGACGTTTGGCGATTACAACAAACCTGTCTTTATTTACCTTTATATCTTCAAAAATATATATTCCGAATGCATTTGTTATAGCTGAATTACCATCTACAGAAACCAAAACTCCTGATGCAGGATCGCCGTTTTCATTGGTTACTATTCCCGAAAGGTTGGTTGAAAGTTTGGTTCCTGATGCTGTTGGACCATCTTCAATAAAGTCAACCCCATTTTCACATGCGGTAAATAGTGCGAACAAGAATACAATTAAAGTTCCGGCCCTTAAAACAAGAGAATTTTTCATAGTGGTTAGATTTAAAAAGGTAAAAAAAATAAAGGTTAACTCCTAGCAGACGACTCAGAACCTGTTTAAGTTGCTTCCAAACAGAATATCAAACTACAATCACCACTAACCCACTAACCCACTAACCTACTAACCTACTTACCACTAACCTCCTCTGCCACTTTCACCGCTCTGTAAGCATTTACAATTCCACCTGAAACACAAAGCTTAGTATACTTTACTTTCTTTTTGCTTCCCGGCTTTTTAGTTTTTATAGGCATTTTTATAGAGGAATTCATAATTATCGTTCGAACCTGAGATGCCGAGAGGGATGGAAAATAAGATCTGATCATTGCAGCCATACCGGCAACTACCGGAGCGGCCATGCTGGTGCCATCATGAAAATCATATTTTCCATCAGGGACTGTTGAATAAATACTCACACCGGGCGCTAACACATCAACTGTCTTTGCACCATAATTTGAAAAGTAAGCCACATCCCCGGAGGATGAAATGGCACCAACTTCAATCCAGGCGGTTTCTCTTTTATTAGTTGCTTCGTAGTAGGGGGTTGGAAAATTGCCTCCTTTGTCCAGGTTTGCACCATCATTTCCTGCTCCATGTACCATCACAACATCTTTGTCAGCAGCATACTTAATTGCTTCTTCAACATATTTTCTACTTGGCGAAAAGTTCTTACCAAAACTCATGTTGATCACCTTTGCTCCATTGTCGGCAGCATACCGAATAGCATTGGCAACATCCTTGTCACGTTCATCCCCATCAGGCACAACACGGACTACCATAATTTTAACATCATTGGCAATACCTTTCATTCCTATGTTGTTATTTCTAATTGCACCAATAATTCCTGCCACATGAGTTCCATGATCACCATCAGGCCCCTCTAGTTGGTTGTTGCCATAGTATTTATTAGTATAATCTTCATAATTATCACCAACAATTTGCCGGGATTCGAATTCAGGATTTAAATGGTAATTCACCTGACTGTAAAATTGTTTATACCCATCGTTAAATGGCTTGTAAATTTCTTCAAAAGTCACTCCGCCTTTCATTGCAGATACAATACTTGGAAGTAGTTTTTGCATATCCTTGTCGGTTGTTTGGTATTTTTCCACATCTTCTCCTGTGAAATTTTCTTTTCCCATGGCAAGTTTCAAATCATCCAATTGTTTTTTAAAAGGCTCGTAGGATTTTAATCCTTCCTGAGCTTGCTTCAAATCTTTTTCCATGCTGGCTTTGGCTTTTTTATAAAGGGCATATTGCAGCTTTTGTTCAGCGGTTAAACCGGAAGTACTCTTGCCTTCGAAAAGTGGTTTGTATTTTTTATAAATTCTGGTAGATTCAACATTGTCCGGACCTACATCACCATTTTTTCCTCCAATAAAATTCCAGCCATGAACATCATCTACATAGCCATTTTTATCATCATCAATACCATTATCGGCAATCTCATCCTCATTCACCCAAATGTTGTCGGCCAAATCAGGGTGATCAACTTCAGTTCCTCCATCAATCACTGCAACAATAACTGTAGTTGATTTTCTATCTTTCAGTAAACTCTCATAAGTAACATCTGAACTCACACCCGCAAAACGATCCTTGTCGGGATCTTCGTTGTACCAGTTTTTGGAGAGCTGGGAATAGGAGGTGCTAACAAGAAAAAATTGAATGCAAAAAAAGATAGTTAATTTAAATGGAGTAAATTTCATAACAGGTATATATAGTATTTTAAAGAAGTTTATTTGGAGTCATTCGTTCTTCTACCTCCACAATCACCTCCTCCGAATCATTCCTCGGCGAATTAACTTTCTCCGAAACCGGATAAGCTTTCATTTTATCGGTGGGATAGGAGGTAAGCATACTAACAATTTCGTCATGTGATATGTTACTACCGATCCATTTTTTTTCATCTTCACGTTCAAGAATTACCGGCATACGATCATGTATAGGAGCAACCAGTTCATTGGCATGTGTGGTGATGATGGTAAACGAATGAATCATTTCTCCCGATTCTTTGTCAGTCCACGAATCCCACAATCCTGCGAAAGCAAATAACTCATCCCCTTTGAGTCCAATCCGGTAAGGTTGTTTGTGTTTTGATGCCAGGGGCTTCCATTCATAAAAGCCATCACTGATCACCAGACACCGCCGTTTTTTGATAAGATTCCGAAACGAGGGCTTTTCGAAAATTGTCTCCGATTTGGCGTTAATCATCTTGTATCCGATTGATGCTTCCTTAGCCCAGGATGGAATCAATCCCCATTTATACAGTTGAAGCTCTGCAGGCTTTTCATCGGTCATCACCAACGCCAGCTGACTCGGTGCAACATTATAGCGCTTCACCAAATCATTTGAATAAAACTTCGCATTGAATCGCTTTTCAATTTCAAGTTCTTCTTTAGTTAAGGAAAATCTGCCGCACATGAATTAAATATGATAGATGTCAGTTTTTTATGAAGGGTAAAGTTAAATAAAGATGATTGAAATCATGAGAAATTAACCACTTCATGGGGTTATTTGCATAAAATTTCAAAGATATGCCTGTTTATCACCGACTTGGAAAAGTGCCTTCAAAAAGGCATGTTGTTTTCCGTAAGCCTGATGGATCCCTCTACCATGAAGAACTATTCGGTACAGAAGGGTTTTCGGGTGTTTCATCCTTGGTTTATCATCTTTATCCTCCAACAATTGTTAAGGAAGCCGGTAAGCCCTTTTCGGTAAGGCCGGAAATTGCAGTGGAAGATAATCTGAGAGCACTCAGTTTTCAGGGATTTGAAATGCCTCTTAAAGATGATTATTTAGAAAGCAGAACCACTCTTTTTGTGAATGATGATTTACATATTGGATTGTCGGCCTCTAAAAAAGGTACCGGTGATTATTTCTTTAAGAATGCCGATGCCGATGAATTGATTTTTGTTCATCAGGGCAATGGTACGCTGCATACCAACTATGGCAATCTCGATTTTGGATATGGCGATTATTTGGTGATCCCACGGGGTACTATTTACAAAATTGATTTCGAGACCACTGAAAATCGACTTTTGATCATTGAATCTTTTAGCCCTGTTGTAACTCCGCCAAGATACCGTAATGAATATGGCCAGATGCTAGAGCATTCACCCTTTTGCGAGCGCGATTTCAGACTTCCTGAAGGACTCGAAACACACGATGAAAAAGGTAATTTTAAAGTGAATATTAAAAAGCGTGGACTTATTTATCCTTACGTTTATGGAACACATCCTTTTGATGTTGTTGGATGGGATGGATACAATTATCCGTACGCATTTTCCATTTTTAATTTTGAGCCACTAACCGGTCGCATTCACATGCCTCCTCCAATACATCAGAGCTTTCAGGGAAATAATTTCGTGATTTGTTCATTTGTTCCGAGGATGTATGATTATCATCCCGACGCTATTCCTGCTCCATATCATCACAGCAATATCGATTCTGATGAATTGCTATACTATGTTGATGGTGATTTCATGAGCCGTAACAATATTAAGAAAGGACAAATCACCTTGCACCCTGCCGGCATCCCGCATGGACCTCATCCGGGAGCTATCGAAAGAAGCATCGGCAAGAAAGCTACCAACGAACTTGCCGTGATGATCGATCCTTTCCACCCTGTAAAAATTACAAAAGCAGCACTTGCGCTTGAAGTTAAAGACTATTACAAGTCTTGGATGTTCGAACCGGAAGAAATGGTGAAGGATTAATGATTCATCCAAAAAAGAACGCAAATCTTATATTGTAAATACCATGGATAATTTAACCACAGTAAAAAACTACTCCTACTCCGGAGAAAAAGTATTCGAAAAAGCACAAGACTTTCTTCCAATAAATGGTACTGATTATGTGGAACTGTATGTTGGAAACGCCAAACAGGCCGCTCATTATTACAAAACAGCATTTGGGTTTCAATCACTGGCATATTGCGGATTAGAAACCGGCAGCCGCGATCGTACATCTTATGTGTTGCAACAAGGAAAAATCAGGTTGGTACTTACTACACCAATGGATCCTGAAAGTGATATTTCGAATCACATCCGTTTGCACGGCGATGGTGTTAAAGTTATTGCCTTATGGGTCGATGATGCAACTAAATCATTTGATGAAACTGTGAAAAGAGGTGCAAAACCATTCATGGAGCCCAAAACCATTGAAGATGAAAATGGCAAAGTGGTGATGTCTGGAATTCATACCTATGGTGAAACGTTACACATTTTTGTGGAGCGCTCTGCTTACAGCGGACTATTTCTTCCGGGTTTTGTTAAGTTGGAATCAGAATACAATCCGGTAGCAACAGGGCTGGAGTATGTAGATCATATGGTCGGAAATGTGGAATTGGGTGGCATGAACAAATGGGCTAAGTTTTATGAGGAAATCATGGGATTTGCCAATCTTGTTACGTTTGATGACAAAGACATATCCACTGAATATACAGCTTTGATGAGCAAGGTAATGACTAACGGTAACGGACGTATTAAATTTCCAATAAACGAACCTGCTCACGGTAAAAAGAAATCTCAAATCGAAGAGTATCTCGACTTTTATCAGGGTCCGGGTTGTCAACATATCGCTGTGGCGACAAATAATATTGTTTTTACCATTTCTGAAATGCGAAAGCGTGGGGTGGAATTTCTCTATGTACCAGGTTCCTATTATGATACGGTAGGTGAAAGAGTAGGTATCATAGAAGAAGATATGGAAGTACTAAAAAAACTCGGAATCATGGTAGACCGTGATGAAGAGGGGTATCTCTTGCAGATTTTCACCAAACCCGTTGAAGATCGCCCAACTCTGTTCTTTGAAATCATCCAGCGTAAAGGTGCCAAATCCTTTGGCAAAGGAAATTTCAAAGCCCTGTTTGAATCGATAGAAGCCGAGCAAGAACGAAGAGGTACACTCTGATAAAAACTAAAAAAAATGAACATTGACTATTATTTATCGGGCAAATTATTAATGTTCATTTAACTGGTCACTGGTCACTAAAAACTGGTCACTAAAAAAATACTTTCCTGGTAAGTGAGTTGTGAAGGGAACAGCCGGAGTGAATTGTGAGTTTCAATTAGAATATCCGGCTGCTTCCTTTTGCATTTTAAATTTTTTTATGTTTTTGAAAAGAAGAAGGATTGATTGTTTTTTATTTTTTTTGTTTACTTTTGAAAAAATCTATGACTATTTATAATTATAAAATTTCTTAATAAAATAAATCATTAAATATGAAAAATGCACTCATTAAGTTTGTTTTGTTTTGTTCCGTTTTTACCTTATTTTCCATAACAGCTTTACAGGCTCAAACCGGTATCGGGATCAGGGGTTTATGGGGATTTGATGAAGATAGCTATGGGGGAGTTGAACTTTCTATGCAAAAACTAAATAAATGGGAGATGGATCTGGGTTGGAATGAGAATGATATATGGAAGTTTACTTACCTCAAGCAGTTCAAACTTATTCAGATTGGTGATCGTTTTGGGGCTATTTATGGTGGAATTGGAGCAAGTGGAGGATATAATGAGCCTAAGGAAGAAGTAATAAGCACTGTTGCAGGTAATGTTGGAGCTTTTGTACTCCTGGGTGCAATTGAATTAGGTCTTGATTGGCGTCCTGAATTCGGGTTGCTAAACGTTCCAAATGAAGACTTTACCTTCACAACGGCACTTTCAGTTCGATTTATGTTAGGAAAACCTAAGTCGATAAATTAATTTAATTTCATATTTTAATGATAAAAGTGTATCTGCAAATGATACACTTTTTTTTGTTTAAATAGATCGAAAATTAATACTCGATTTTTATATTAATGAAATTTGCTTATTTTTCAGATCCTATTTCATTTAAATTGGTATTTATGAGACAAAAATATCTCGATTCGTTACGCGAAAATGGATGGATTTCCGAAAATCAATCTTCTGCTATTCAAACATGGGAAAATGAAAAACCATTTTCTCTCCACTGGGAATTACGGACAATCTTGTATGTTGGAATATTATTGGTTACTTCCGGATTGGGAATCATAATCTATCAAAACATTGATACTATTGGTCATACTGCAATCATAACACTTATTGCTATCGCTTGTTCAGCATGTTTTTTTTATTGCTTTACCCATAAACTTCCTTACAGCAATCAGCAGGTAAAACATGCTTCACCATGGTTTGATTATGTTCTTCTTCTGGGGTGTCTCTTGTTTTTAGCTTTGGAAGGATACCTCCAATACCAGTACCAGGTTTTTGGAGTTCGGTATGGAATTGCTACGCTGTTACCGGCCATTCTGTTTTTCTTTCTTGCCTATTATTTCGATCACGCCGGTGTGCTTTCAATGGGTATTGCTGCGATGGCTTCCTTTTTTGGGATAACTGTATCGCCAGGCATGCTTGTTAACAATCAGCTTGAAGAATCTCCATTGATTTATACCGGATTAGTTTTTGCAATTCTTTTAATAGGAACCGCATTTTATTTTAAAGCAAGGTCCATTAAAAGACATTTTACCTTTACGTATTATAATTTTGGTTTTAATATGTTATTCATTTGCCTTTTGGCAGGGTGCTTTACTCTGGATTATCCATACTTTTATTTTGGCCTGATTCTGTTAGCAGGATTTCTTTTAGCTCGCTATGCAATTTTGGAAAAATCATTTTATTTTTTATTAATGACAGTGATCTACTGCTACATTGGGATTACATGGGCTGTTACTGATTCCGGTTTTTCAAATGCCTTCGGACTTTATTACTATGTATTTTCTGCAATAGGAGTAATTTACTTTTTAATTAATTATAAAAAAATCCTCAAACATAAGTAGTATGAGCTATAATAAGAATTGGATCGATGCAGTAAATATTAAAAATATTTCCGAGAAACTCAAAAAAAGTAACCTTATCGGAGATGAGCAATTATTGCAAATTGAAGAATCACATAAAGAAAAGTTTTATTCTCCGAATTTATTTGTAAGGATTGGTTTGTTCATCTTTACATTTATTCTTGCCAATTCAGCACTTGGTATTTTTTGGAATGTCAATTGCTTCCGCTTTCAACAATGAAATGGCTTTTGGTTTTTATGTTTCATTGCTGCTTTAATATTGTTTTTTCACTACAGTTTTTTATCAACACAAAGCATCATTTTCGTACAGGAATTGATGATTGTTTACTCTATATGGCTGTATTTTTTACAATCGCAGGATTTACATTGATAACAGATTTCTCTAGTCCCAAATTAGTATTATTATTATCGATTCCTGTGTTGATTTTTGGAGCATGGCGTTATTTTGACCGCTTTGTGGCTGTTTTAGCATTTTTATGTTTGCTTACATACGTATTTTTGTTAGCTTCCGGTTTCGCATGGGAAAATTAGTAATGCCTTTTATTTTATTTATTATTTCATCAATTGTAGCAATATTTGCACAGGCTTTACAAAAATGACAAATTCGTTTATTGGGAGCATGTTTTGAATGCATTAAAAATATCAGGATTATTTTGTGTTTATCTAAGTATGAACTATTTTGTTGTGAGGGAAGGGAATATATTGTTGAATGAAACTACTCTTTCTTACCCAACCAGTGCTGAGTATAAAGCTATCCAATTGAAAATTGATAAAAATCAGGAAGTAATCAATAATTCCTATTCAGACTCAACTGCAACACTACCTGAAACCGAGATATCACGATTAAGTGATGAAAACTCCAAGCTATATGAGCAGTTATATGTAATTGAAAAAGCTGAGTTGAATTCTATACGGACACAAAGTATTCCAATTGCTTGGATATTTATTTTGCTGACTATTTTGTTTCCTGTATTATATATTTATTATGGTTTGAGTAAAAAGGACAGAATCGTACTTTTCACCGGACTTGCTATTCTTGTTTTTACTGTTTTTACTTATAAATACTATAATCAATTATATCCACTGGAATATACCATCACTTTTGCCGGTATTGTAATGCTGATTTTTTCCTGGTGGGCCATTAGATACTTGAAATCCAACCCCGCTAAATTTACTTATGAGGCAGACAAAGACTCTGAGAACCAGGATCTCTTAAACGCTGAAGCTTTACTGGTATCTCAAACTGTTAATCAATCCGGAAATGTGCCCGAGCAAGGTACCCATTTTGGTGGAGGAAGTTTCGGTGGTGGTGGAGCAGGTGGAAATCTCTGATTGAAATCATTTTTTATTGAAACAACATCATTTAATTTTACATGATTGTTACATGGAATTTTGTTCTGATTAAGTTAAAATTCAAATTTAAAATTTCAATGAAAAGAAATTCAACATTCAGAAGAATAGGATTCTTGATTATTCTTTCATGGAACTTATTATTAACAGGTACGATTTCTTTTGCTCAATCCAAAGTTCAGGCTGGACCCATTTGGGGGCAGGGAATGAGAATGATAACCGGAAATGAAGTGTCTGATATAGGCATGGGATTCCATGGGGGTTTAATTGTAAGAGTTCCTTTCAATGATCAATTATCCATCACCCCATCCATTGCTTATGCAAGAAAAGGTTATAATAAATTTGATTTTGGTTTTTGGAATGAAGATTTGATTATTCAGTATAATCAGAAATTATCTTATTTGGATTTCTATTTTCCTGTTAAATATCAAGTTGCAGGAATATTTAATATTCAGGCAGGAGTGCAGTTGGGTGTACTTTTAGATGGGGAATTAATACTCGAATCATACAGTTATTCTGAAAAATTTAGGGATAACATCAAAAATGAATTAAATCCGGTTGATTTTGGATTTATTCTAGGAGCAGGTGTTCAATTTAAAAATGGAATAGGTCTCGATTTAATATTAAATCAGGGATTAACTGATATATATAAAAATGATCCAATTCCTTATGTGGATCCATACAACAATTCTTATATTATATCTGAATTAAATGGAAAAAACATGCTCACAACAATTAATATTTCATACCTCTTTGGTTATGCACCTGTATCTGTTCCTGTTAAATAATCGATAGGTCCGGATTTTAAGAGCTGGATAGTATTTACAAGGCCGGTTTCTGTATAGTAATAAATGTTGAATATAAATCCTGAATTTTTAATTCTGCGTTTGTCAGAAATTCAGTGAAGGTGTTATCCTTACTCAGTTTAACAGAGAAAATATCTTTATAGTAATTTACTCCGTTTTTTAAATTATCGAAAAACAGAGAATAGTATTTCGTTTTTTTAGCATCCAAAATAGCGGAACTTTCTTTGGAAAGCATTTCTTTCAGATAATCGACATACAATTGAAGCTCTTTTAAAAAGAGATGGGGCCTGTTTGATTTACTGATTAAATTCACTCTGCCATAAATGTGATCAATCATAGTTTGTAACGGTACAACCTTATCGAAATTTACAATGTTGGGACCTGGACAAACTGTGACAGCTTTCAAATTATTCAAGAATGGTATCTGGTATTTTTGAGGTGCAGCATTACTTAATCCTACACACAAACATTCTTTGGTGGTGACAGATTCCAGCTGTTGCTTCATCTCTTTTGCATCCAATTCCAATGTTTTGATCTGTGCAATTTTCAGCTTTTGATATTTATGAGATGCGGTGCAAAGGGGCTGTTCCGTAAATTCAGTGTTAAAGGCCAAATGCTTTTCGGTACAAGGACTACCTGGTTTATTTTGAGCAATTCGATTTTCTTTTTCTTTTTCTGCAGAAGTGCCTTTCAGGTAAAAGAATCGAACTCCTAATGGTGAATTATAACTCAGTTCGATATCTTTTGTATCTGCTTTGGAAAGTAATTGAAGAGTCTCGTCATCAACTGTTGTAGCTTCAGGTACTAAGAGGAAAGGTGTTCCCCAACCGGTGCTGTCCATACCATAATGATTTCGTAGAAATAGATCCTCTTCAGCTGTGCCTATTCCTCCCTGAACAGTTAATTTAATAGGGAGCTCATTGACATGAATAGAGATTCCTTTTTCTGACATAGCAGTATTATATAAATCAAAAAGTGTAGTTGCTAACTCATGTCGGTTTTTTTTAAACTCGTTAAGTATAGGCCCCATAAGATATCCTTCAGTTGCAAATGCGTGCCCGCCACAGTTCAATCCGGACTCTACACGGAATTCGCTCACCCAAATGCCTTTCTTGGCTAAATATTTACCTTGTATCAAGGCTGATCGGTAATCACTAACTTTGATGATTACTTTCTTTTCAAACTCACCCTTCGAATCCGGCAAAAATTCTTGAAGCTTTTCTATATAACTGAACAGCCTTGGATTCATTCCTGCTGAAAATACAATTGATGAATTATTTAATTGGCTCTTTGCATAACCCCTTAAGGCAGCAACAGCATCTGATCCATCTTCAATCAAATTGTTATTTTTATCAAAATTGTTGCGATCTGTTTTGGTCATCACATTCACATCAATACTTCGAGGCCTTATAGCATCTCTGAGTTGTTGCTGGATATTATTTTTTTCGCATAGCAATCCACAGTGAATCCTTTTATGGTACAAAACCGATAAATGACTCTGTTCTGGTAGTATTTCAAAATATTTTGTGATTTCAGAGCCTGGTTCAAAGGGTGATTTTTTAATTTCTTCGATTTGCCTTGTTACTATGATATTTATTAAATCAAGATAACCTGTAATTCTTTTGGCCCGATAATCATTCTCATGATGACTGATAGGAGTGTAGGACAAATTGTACTGATTGCAATAGTATTTTCGCATCAACTCCACAAGTCGGTCTTCTCCAATAGATAGAACAGAGGAAATACCATACTTTGACACTTTTAAAGGTGTGTCAATAGTATAGGCTAAACCCATTACGGGAATATGAAAAGTGTGTGGTGAGTCATAGTTCATTATAAATTGTTTTTGGACATGGAAATACCGAATTTCAGTTGCCTACTGAACAGTTAAATTGTTGATCAGTTTCAACCTCACAGTTCTCCCAATTTTACAAAATGATCGAATCTAATTTTAATTATGTATGATTTAAATCATCTTTTCGTCTTTTGGTATAACTGATGTGGACTGTTAGGAATAAATCCAATATCCTTTTTTACTGAAATCCGATCCCTTTCCGGTTCTTATGTTCAGTTTCTGCAGCATCTTTTTTCATAAGATAATCAATGGCTTCGTAAATGTTTTGAAAATGCTGATTGTATTTGCTTTCTAGTTCCTTTAATTTTTCGGTTAAGTCGTGATGAGATAGAAAATTGGCGCATTAACACAAAGGCTCTCATTATGGAAATAATAACTTCGATAGCAACTGAGGAATTTAAAATTCCACTTAGCATGGCAAGCCCCTCTTCAGTAAAAGCATAAAGGAGATATTTTTATGTTTTCCTTTTCCTTTTTCTTTCTCTAAGGTTTCAATATGAAACCTTAGAGAATTCCATTCAGCTACCGATAAGCGAAACATAAAATCTGCTGGAAACCGGGCCAGATTTCGTTTAACACTCAGATTAAGGCTTTTTGTCGAGACCTGGTACAGTTCAGCCAGATCATAATCTAGCATAACCTTCATGCCCCTGATTTCGTGAATTTTGGTGGTAATGTGTTGTAGTTGCATGTGAAAAGTGTTTTAAAGTTAAATTCTTTAATCAGGGTTATTTGAACCCAATCCTCCGACGGTTCTTTTGCTTCTTGTCCACCTCATCGTTTTTCATAAGATAGTCAATAGCTTCGTAGATGGTATGAAAATGCTGATTGTATTTGTTTTCCATTTCCTTGAGTTTTTCAGTGAGTTCTTTGTGAGAAAGTGCAAATTGTCGTATTAAAACAAAGGTTCTAATAATAGCAATATTTACTTCAATTGCTTTTTCACTGGAAAGAACTGTAGAAAGCATTGCAACTCCTTGCTCGGTAAAGGCAAATGGCAAATATCTAGTTCCTCCTTGTTTGTTTGAGGTGCTATTATTGCACCTCAAATTCTTAAATTCATCCTTTGATAGTTCAAACATAAAATCCGGAGGAAACCTTCGAATATTAGCTCTAACCGATCTTTTCAGATATTTGGTTTCTGTTTCATAAAGTTCTGCTAAATCATAGTCCAGCATGACCTTCATGCCCCTGATTTTGTGAATTTTGGTGGTAATGTGTTGTAATTGCATGTGAAAAGTGTTTTAAAGTTAAATTCTTTGATTTAGGGTTATTTGAACCCAATCCGCCGACGTTTCTTTTGCTTTTTGACCACCTCATCGTTTTTCATGAGATAGTCAATGGCCTCATAGATAGTATGGAAATGTTGATTGTATTTGCCTTCCAACTCCTTCAATTTTTCAGTTAGTTCACGATGTGAAAGTGCAAATTGGCGCATTAAAACAAAGGCTCTCATGATAGAAATATTTGTGAGTACAGCTTTTTTACTTCTTAGAACACTCAAAGCATTGAAATTCCTTCTTGAGTGAAAGCAAATGGTTGGGCTCCCCAAAATAGCTTTTAGATGGTATCACATTTTGTGATACCATTTTATTGATTTCTGGTTCAGTTAGTTGAAACATAAAGTCTTCAGTAAAGCGATCTGAATTTCTTCTCACAGCCTGCTTAAGAGACCTTGTTTCTACTTCATAAAGAATTGCCAGATCATAATCGAGCATGACCTTCATGCCTCTGATTTCGTGAATTTTGGTGGTGATGTGTTGTAATTGCATGTGAAAAGTGTTATGAAAAGTTGAAATTGAAAATTATTCCTTACAAAAATAGAGAAATTTGAGTAAAGGCAAATTTTAAAACTGAAAAATCAGCAAAAGCTAAATTAATGAAACAGCTTAAAAAAAAATAGAATTACTTAAGTAAATCACTTTCCAATACAAAACTTACTAAATATCTTCCCCAGCAAATCATCAGTCGTAATCTGACCAGTAATTTCACCAAGATACATCAACGAGGAACGTATTTCAATTGCGATTAAATCTGTTGCTAGTCCGGATGATAATCCAGTAAGTGAATTTTCCAATGCTGCTGTTGTTTTGTCTATCGAATCTTTGTGACGGGCATTGGTTAAAATAACATCTCCTGAATCGATTTTGCTTTCAGAAATGACTGATGTGATTCTCTTAAAAAGTTCGTTGATGCCCGAGTGTTCCTTTGCCGAAATAAAAATTACATCAGGAATAGGGGAGAAGAGATCCTGTAAATAGGATTTGTTGTAGCGATCAGATTTGTTGGCAACCGGAACCAAAACATATTTCTCTCCCGGCCTCGATGCAATGATGGTATTAAGCAAAATTTGTAACTCATCAGGTCCGGTTTCTCCCGGATCAAATAAGTAAATGATTACTGATGCCTCCTTTATTTTTTCCAGTGTTTTTTCAACACCAATTTGCTCCACTAAATCATCTGATTTTCGTATACCCGCCGTATCAATAAACCGGAATTTCATCCCGCCAAGGTTTATCTCCTCTTCAATAGTATCGCGTGTGGTGCCTGCTATATCACTCACAATAGCACGGTCTTCATTTAGAATTAAATTGAGCAGAGTTGATTTTCCTACATTGGGCTTCCCGGCAATAGCCACCGGAATTCCTCTTTTAATCACATTACCCGTTTCAAAGGATTCCGATAGTTTCTTGGTGTGTTGAATGGTTTCGGAAATTAAAGAAATTAATTGTTTGCGATCGGCAAATTCAACATCTTCTTCCGAGAAGTCAAGTTCAAGTTCGAGTAACGAAGCAAAGTGAATGAGTTTTTCTCTAAGCATTTGTATCTCTTTTGAGAAACCACCTCGCATCTGTTTAAGAGCCACTCGGTGTGATGATGCAGAATCAGATGCAATAAGATCGCCAACAGCTTCAGCCTGAGCTAAATCCATTTTTCGATTAAGAAAAGCTCTCATTGTAAACTCCCCCGGTTTGGCAGGTTGTGATCCATGCTGAATCAATACATTCAAAATTTCCTTTTGAATGTAGGTTGAACCATGACAGGAAAACTCAACAGTATCGTCACCTGTGAATGAGGAGGGGCCTCTAAAAATAACTGCAATTACTTCATCAATTAGTTGGCCATTTGCACGAATTACACCAAAGTATGCCGTATGAGAAGTCGCATTTTCCAGTTTCCCTTTTCGGGATGTGAAAACCTGATCACTGATCTCAAAAGCCCTGGGACCCGAAATACGAATAACAGCAATGGCGCCAACTCCGGGTGGAGTAGCGATGGCTGCTATGGTGGGTGTTGAATTTTTAGCCATTATCATTCACTTAATACATGAAATTTTGGTGCACACTGAAATTGAATTTAATTAAGTGAATGAGCAAGGGTGTAAAAATACATGTTAATATGCCTTGTTTATGAAGTAATTTCACCTGCTGAAAATATAAAATTATTTGTGTTTTTCGATATTTATTTATGCATAATTTTGAAATGGCTGCAACTTTTGTTCAATTTAACAGTCTTTATTTGAAATGGTCAATAATTAAATGATTTTACAAATCCTAAACCATGAAAAAATTTAAGTTTATTTTACTAATGTTTATGTTGTTGAATTCCACATATTCAATATCTCAGATATCTTGTCAATCTGCAGTGCAGGATCAATTATTTGGGGAGTGCCTATGCAACCAATTGGTTCAATGGCACCTGTTGGTCCGGATTATGGTTGTCTTACGCTTTTTACTCGTCCCTTTTGGGGATACTTAATATCTTGTGATACTACAACTACAAGTCTTATATTTAATTTAGATAGCACTGATACTAATGTAGATGAAGAAATGAGTATGGTAATTTGGGGGCCTTTTACTAATAAAGATTCAGTATGTAATAATTTAACAGCAAGTAATATTTATGCCTGTGTTGATAGAATTATCCCAACTGCTGGCAATTATTTTTGGTTTGGAGCGGTTTATGCCTTGCCAGGGGAATTTTTCTATTATATGATTTCTACAACCGATTCCATTCCCAATAACACAATGTCTTCTTTTCATGGAATTTTTCAGCCGAATCAGGGTAATCCGTACGACTGTTTTGATTGCAATGGAGAAGTATCAATTATGTACAAAAAAGAAATATGTATGGTTGCATTTGATTCAACTACACAAAAAACTAAAATTGTTTGGGAAAAAAACGTCAATTCCGGTATTGATGGATATATTATTTATCGGAAAGATTTGGGGTCGGCATTTTATGATTCTGCCGGTTATTCAAGTGCAATTAATCCTGGCGAATTTATTGATTACGGCTCTAGTCCCTTGCAGTTTGCTGAACAGTATAAAGTAGTACCTGTAGACTCTTGCGGTAATTCTTATATTTTGAATGTCTACCAAGCTCACAATGCCTGTTTTTTACAAACATTTCCAAGCGGTAATAATACTGTCAATTTGAATTGGAATCAATTTGCAACCAATTGGAATTTGTACGAACCTTTCCAGTATTTGTACCGAGGCGGATCACCTCAAACTATGCAGGTATTTGATACTATTCCGTTTGGAGTTTTAAGCTATACCGACATTGCTGCACCTCCCGGAGTCCAGTATTACGCTGTTGAAAAAAGAAAATTATTAGCATGTGATCCGCTACGGATTTCAAGTGGAACAGGCAATTATGGTGTTCGGTCAAATCCTTCATCATCAACTGTTACTGGTATTGCAAATCCCGTAGAATCTGACTTTATTTCTATTTCACCACAGCCTGCCTATTCACAATTAAAAATTACTTTTAAAAACAGTGTGACTGGAAGTAATATGAAATTAATAGATGTAACAGGAAAAGAGGTTGTATCCAAAATTATTCAAAATTCAACTGAAATTCTTGAGATAGGCTTTTTACCTGATGGTATTTATTTTTTATCAATTACGGGTAGTGTAAATTTTACGAAGAAAGTGGTTAAAACTTCCCGTGAACGGTGAAATTATTAGCAACTCAGAATATGATCGAATGGGATTTTTGATTTCGGATGACATGCAACCAAATCTTAGATGTATGTGTAATGTTTTAGGATTTGTGGAACTATTCTTTCTTCATTTGTATTCATTCAATTCAAAATTTTAACTTTGCCGAAATATTACCCATTGAGAAAATCATAATGTATTATTAATTAACATTATAGCATTATTAATAAGAATTCTCAATCTTGCTATTTCAATAAAAAATCAGCTATCAATTAACATCTATTATTTATAATTTCTCCCTATGAGTGTTTTAGTCAACAAAAATTCCAAAATAGTTGTTCAGGGTTTCACCGGTAACGAAGGTACCTTCCATGCTACTCAAATGATCGAGTACGGTACCAATGTAATAGGAGGGGTGACACCTGGAAAAGGTGGAACTACTCACCTCGATAAACCGGTTTTCAATACAGTTGCTGAAGCTGTTCAAAAAGCAGGTGCTAATGTTTCAATCATTTTCGTTCCGCCTCCTTTTGCAGCCGACGCCATCATGGAAGCTGCCGAAGCCGGCATAGGTCTTATTGTTTGTATTACTGAAGGAATTCCAACTAAAGATATGATTACAGTAAAAGATTATCTTAAAGGTTTTAACACCAGGTTGGTAGGACCAAATTGTCCGGGTGTAATTACCCCGGGTGAAGCTAAGGTTGGAATAATGCCCGGCTTTGTTTTCAAGCAAGGTAAAATCGGTATCGTTTCTAAGTCAGGAACCTTAACTTATGAAGCAGCCGATCAGGTAGTGAAAGCCGGATTAGGTGTTTCAACTGCCATTGGTATAGGAGGCGATCCAATCATTGGAACAACTACACTCGAAGCCGTCCAGCTTTTTATGGATGATCCTGATACAGATGGTATTATTATGATAGGTGAAATTGGTGGAAGTCTTGAAGCTGAAGCTGCACGCTGGATTAAAGATAATAACCGCAAGCCTGTAGTAGGTTTTATCGCCGGTCAAACTGCTCCTGCAGGTCGACGCATGGGACACGCAGGTGCAATTGTTGGTGGTGCCGATGATACTGCTGCTGCCAAAATGAAAATTATGCGCGAATGTGGAATCACTGTCGTGGATTCGCCTGCTGTGATAGGACAAACTATGGCTCAGGTCATGGGTAAAGTTCCTGCATAAATTTTCGTGCAAATAAAAAAAACAAAATAGTGACTTGAGATACTGAGTGTAACGCAGGCTCTCCGTTTCACTCTGTGACTTTGTACCTCCGTTGTATTTATAGACTGGAACTGTCAAGTATTGAATCCCACTAATTTTTTTCAAACTATAGCAAAGGTTCCTGCATAAATGTTCGTGCAAAAAAACAAAATAGTGACTTGAGATACTGAGTGTAACGCAGGCTCTCCGTTTCACTCTGTTACTTTGTACCTCCGTTGTATTTATAGACTGGAACTGTCAAATACTAAATCGCATTATTTTAAAACTATAGCAAAGGTTCCTGCATAAATGTTCGTGCAAAAAAAACAAAATAGTGACTTGAGATACTGAGTGTAACGCAGGCTCTCCGTTTCACTCTGTTACTTTGTACCTCCGTTGTATTTATAGACTGGAACTGTCAAATACTAAATCGCATTTTTTAAACTATAGCAAAGGTTCCTGCATAAATGTTCGTGCAAAAACACAAAATAGTGACTTGAGATACTGAGTGTAACGCAGGCTCTCCGTTTAACTCGGTGAGTTTGTACTACAGTTGTATTTATAGACTGGAACTGTCAAGTATTGAATCCACTAATTTTTTTCAAACTTAGCAAGGTTCCTGCATAAATGTTCGTGCAAAAAAACAAAATAGTGACTTGAGATACTGAGTGTAACGCAGGCTCTCCGTTTCACTCTGTTACTTTGTACCTCCGTTGTATTTATAGACTGGAACTGTCAAATACTAAATCGCATTTTTTTAAACTAAGGCTAAGGTTCCTGCATAAATGTTCGTGCAAAAAAAACAAAATAGTGACTTGAGATACTGAGTGTAACGCAGGCTCTCCGTTTCACTCTGTTACTTTGTACCTCCGTTGTATTTATAGACTGGAACTGTCAAGTATTGAGGTCCCCTATTTTTTAACGAATGAATTTTCAAAAAGAAATTTTATCCCATTCCTTCAATAATTTGGCCCTTTCAATTTGTAAAAAAAAAAGCCCTCCCATACCGGGAAGGCTCTTTATATTTTAATCTAAAGTCGATTTACTTTCCACCAAATTTATAGGAGACACCTATATTAAGTCCACCAAATACACGGGATGTTTTTTCATAATTACGTTTTCCATTATCATCAGTTTGAGCTGCAGAATTAGTTAAATAAATTGCATTGTTGGTCAAAGCTTCTGGATTATCAGTCAAAAATTCGAGTCCATTCTCATATTCTTTTGTTACATCCGAAAAGCCATATCCAAGCCGTAAACCAGTAGTGATGAAGATGTTTTCAGTAACATCAATATCAACACCAAATCCAAAAACCAATGCAATGTTTGTGGTTTCAAAAGAGTTTTTTACATCAACATCACTATAGTCAAAGGGTGAGCTAACGTTACCTTCATAGGTTTCTTCAGCTTTTGTAAGGAAACCAAATTGCGGACCTACTTCAAAATAGGTTCCACCAGAGGAGGTTAATCTCAATAAAACCGGAATGTCAAAATAGTTAAGTGAAGTAGTTAAATCGCCATCTAATCCAGTTTTATCACCAGAGTATTTCTGGCAATTTTTAGAAATAAAGTTAAATCCAATTCCAACACCCAATTTTGGATTGAAAGAATAGATCGCATCAATTCCAAATCTTCCTCCAAATGTGGCAGCAATATCTAATCCGTCATTCGCATCAAATACATTCTTATTCATCAGCCATGTTGAATTTACTCCTCCGCTCACTCCGACTCTGAAACTACCTTGGGCCTGAGTGGAAAGGGCAGCTATCACGATAGCAATTGTTAATAATGCTTTTTTCATATAGGTTGTTTTTAGTTTGTTATATTTGGTGGCAAATTTACAAATTAATTCTAATTGAACACATCATTTGTCTTTTCCTTGACAAAGATATAAACCATTGATAATTATGAAATTACTAGAAGGTAAAGTGACTTTGATTACAGGCGCTTCTCGTGGAATTGGACGCGGAATTGCTTTGGAACTGGCCAAAAATGGATCTGATGTGGCGTTTACTTTCCTCAGTTCTCCGGAAAAAGCAGCTGAACTTGAAAAGGAATTGTCTCAATATAACGTCAAGGCAAAAGGTTACAAGTCGGATGCTGCTGATTTTAAAGCCTCAGAGGAGTTGATTGCTAGCATTTTAGCTGATTTCGGTCGCATTGATGTGGTAGTGAATAATGCTGGAATTACACGTGATAACCTTCTTATGAGGATGTCTGAAGATCACTTTGATGAAGTTATTAAAACGAATCTAAAATCGGTTTTTAACATCACCAAAGCTGTTCAAAAAACAATGCTGAAAGAACGGAAAGGTTCAATAATTAATATTTCTTCTGTTGTTGGTGTTAAAGGCAATGCCGGGCAGGCTAATTATGCAGCATCAAAAGCTGGAATAATAGGGTTTACCAAATCTATTGCCCTTGAACTTGGTTCAAGAAATATTCGTTGCAATGCTATCGCCCCTGGATTTATTGAAACGGAAATGACTGGTGTGCTCAATCCGGAGGTGGTTAAACAATGGAGAGAAGCAATTCCGCTCAAAAGAGGTGGAACTCCCGAAGATGTTGCCAACCTGGTAGTTTTTTTAGCTTCTGATAAATCTGCTTATATTACCGGTCAGGTTATTAATGTCGATGGAGGAATGTTAACCTGATTTGTTAAAATTTACAAAATTGTTTGGAATACATGTCTATTAGGCTTCTACCAATTCTTATTCTTTATCTTTAGATAGGTTAGCAATCCATAATTTAATGATCAACTCACCAATTTATCTGCTTGCAGATGCAGTATCAATTTTAAACTTTTAAAAATAATCATCCATGCGCTCTCTCTTTTTTTAGTACTCATTTGTGTAACAGGCTCTGTTATCGCACAAAATAAAATATTACCTTATCCTATCTATCAAACAGATATGGCTAATGGTCTTAAGGTGGTAACGGTTCCATATGACAGTCCGGGCCTTGCTTCCTTTTATATTGTTGTACGTGTAGGCTCCAGGGAAGAAGTCGAAAAGGAAAAACCGGCTTCGCACATTTTTTTGAACATATGATGTTTCGTGGAACCGATAAATATCCTAAAGAAGCCTATGGCGAAATACTAAAAGCCACCGGTGCGTCTGCAAATGCAAATACGTCTCTTGACCGCACCGTTTATCACATGACAGGCAATGCCGCACTATTAGAAACTATGTTTGATCTTGAATCTGATCGTTTTCAAAAATTAAAATACTCTGTTCAGGCTTTTAAAACTGAAGCCGGAGCAGTAAAAGGAGAATATACTAAGAATAATGCAAGTCCTTACAGTCAGCTCAATGAAGCAACAAGTAATGCAGCATTTGAAAAACATACGTATAAGCATACTACCATGGGCTTTATCGAAGATATTGTGGATATGCCAAACCAATATGAATTTTCGCTAGAATTTTTTGATCGTTTTTACAGACCTGAATATTGTACCATTATTGTTGTTGGTGATGTTAAACAGGAACAGGTAAATACACTGGCAGAAAAATATTTTGGTAATTGGCAGCGTGGAAAACATACAACCAGGATACCGGTAGAGCCCGAACAAAAGGGAGTAAAATATGCGCATGTAAAAATGGCACAGTTTCCGGCTTACCTGGAATTAAATTACAAATGTCCTGCCTTTTCTCTCGATAATAATGATTACCACGCGTTAAGTATTCTAATGCAAATTTTGTTTTCTGAAAGATCTGACCTCTACAAAAAATTGGTCGTGAACGAAAAAATACTAAGAAGTTTATCCGGTTCCATTTATCCTACTCGTGATCCTTATCTGTTAAGCACCAGTGCCTCTTTTGTTGATCAAAAGATATGGCATATGTGAAAAAGGAATTGCAGGGAGCTATTGAAAAAGCAAAAACCACGCTCGTTGAAAATAAACTTCTCAATGAAACTAAACAGCGGATGCGTTATTCTTTTGCTATGTCAACGGATAGCCCTGATGTTATTGCCAACTCATTGGCTGCTTATGTGGCTAACCGGTGATCCTGAATCTTTAAATAAGAACTATGCGATGTTTGAAACAGTATCTTCGGAAGATTTGCAGCGAGTCGCGACAAAATATCTTATTAATTCCGGATTAACAATCGGTACTATTTCTGCCGATGATAAACCAATATTAGATTAAGTTTAATTCTTTAAAGCGTAATTTGTTATGAAAAAAATATATGTAGTATTTGCCTTACTGTTTTCAACTTATCAGGCATTGGCAATTGAAGTGGTTGAATTGCCATTACCTAAATCAGATAAAATTGTTGTAAAATTTATGTTTCGCAATGGTTCTGTTTGTGACCCGCAGGAAAGCGGGGATTACTTCATTAACAGCCTCCTTGATGGCTGAAGGTGGTACCATGCAATATACCAGCACTTCAATAAAAGATATCACTTATCCGTGGGCTTCACGCTGGTTTGTTTCCGTCGATAAGGAAGTCACTGTTTTTACTTTTGAATTTCACAAAGATCATACAGATTTATTTTTCCATTTCTCACGGGACTTATTATTAATCCTGCTTTGGATGAAAGTGATTTTGCCAGAATAAAATCGAATCAATCTAATTATGTGAATCAAGTTATCAGAGCGTCATCTGATGAAGATTTCAGTAAAATGGGTCTTGAAGACTTCCTTTTCAGGAATACTAATTATCAGACAATGGTTGATGGAACTACTCTGGGGCTTGAAAAAATTACCTTAGAATCGGTGAAGAGTCATTATAGGGATTTTTTTAGCAGTGCGAATCTCACCATAGGTATTGCAGGAAATTATCCTCCAAAATTTACTGCCAGACTTCAAGAGGCGATGCAGAAACTTCCACAAAAAAATAAAGAGATCCCTGCCATTACAAAAGTTGCAAGTCCGGATGGTATCAATGTAGAAATTATTGCCAAAGAAAATGCAATGGGATCTGCTATTTTTATGGGATTTCCTTTACCGGTCACTCGAACGGATGATGAGTTTGCAGCTCTGATGGTTGCCAATTCCTGGCTTGGTGAACACCGTAAATCCTATTCCAGGCTGTATCAAAAAATCAGAGAAGCTAGATCGATGAATTATGGTGATTATTCCTATATTGAATGGTATGAAAATGGTGGACAAAACATGCTTCCCCCTCCTGGAGTTCCACGCAGCAATAATTATTTCTCAATCTGGATCAGACCTGTTCAGACTGGTGAAAGCCTTCGCAAACAATACAGTGAGCTTGCAGAAATTAAAACAGGACATGCTCATTTTGCAATTCGGATGGCTCTGCGGGAAATGCAAATGCTAATTGACAATGGCCTAACGGACGAGGATTTTGAACTTACCAAGAAGTTTTTATTATCTTATATGAAACTCTATATTCAAACACCTTCACGACAATTAGGCTATTTGATGGATAGTAAGTTTTATGGAAGAAAAGATTATATCGCAGAAATGCAAACATTGCTTCAAAAATTGTCTCTTGACGATGTAAATAACGCAATAAAGAAGTATTGGCAAACTCAAAGGATGTTCATTACTATTGTTACTGATGATAGCGAAGCAACTCCCTTATATTCAAGCTTAATGAATAATGAAAAATCTCCAATGTCAT
This sequence comes from Bacteroidota bacterium, assembly GCA_016722525.1. Taxonomy (GTDB): domain Bacteria; phylum Bacteroidota; class Bacteroidia; order AKYH767-A; family OLB10; genus JADKJB01. The sequence continues at coordinate 60,196 of JADKJB010000015.1, read as the reverse complement.
ATTCTGATCAACTGAAATCAACTTTGCCGCCTGAATTGTTGAGAGAAGATGAAGCGGTATCCGGTTATAGTTTAAACATTAGAAAAGTTAGCATCGTCAAAGCTGCAGAAATGTTTAGGTAGATATTCTTTGGACCAGAAATATAATTTTATTTATACTTCTAACTTTGGTGCAAGTGGTAATCTGGTATCTGGTCTGTGAAGGATCATTTATTTTAAAAATAAATGATTTGAATTAAAATCAACCTTGTTTAGAAAATGAAAATTTGTTTTCGTACCATTTTTTCAAATCCGTAACCTGGTGATTTTTAACTATGAAAATCGGATGCAATTTTAAAGCTAAAATGGTATAGCAAATCCATAAGACAAAAAACATTCCTGTTGGATGGCCTGACACACTGTTGTTTGAAAATAAACTGAGGATACTGTCAGCCATTTTAATAGGGTAAAGCAAAAAAGTTCCAATTTCACTAATCACTTCATTGGGAACAATTGTGTCAAAATAATAACAAGTAACTCCCCATGACATCAACATGCAACCCAATATTATCATATGGATAGAATGCTCCTTATTTAACGTTCGAACGTTCATGAGGTAGTTTATTAAGTTTGCCCATTCCAAAATTGTATAAAATTTGTTAATATTCAAAATACTTTGTGTTAATATTTAGTTTTTTTTACAAAAAAGTGTAAATTCTAATATTATATCCTTAAATAATTGTATTATTTAAATAAATCTAAAATTTTACCGTTGAAATAGTGTTTATTTCCTCCTATTATTAAATGAAAAACCTGATGAGAAAGAGCCTGTTAGTAGTTTTTACAACCATTTTAATTGTTGCATGCGCAAAAGTGCCCTTAACAAATCGCAAGCAAATGAACTTGCTTCCTGAAAGTCAACTTATTGCATCGAGTTTGACTACCTACTCTGAGTTTTTGGCAAGCAATCCCGTTGTTAGCGGCTCTCAAGCCAATACACAATTGGTTAAATCGGTTGGTTCAAAAATTTCAAATGCTGTTATCAGATATATGCAACAAAATAAATATGCTGATAGAATTAAAGGTTATCAGTGGGAGTTTAATCTGGTGGAATCAAAAGAAATCAATGCCTGGTGCCTTCCGGGAGGGAAAGTAGTAGTGTATTCTGGTTTGTTGCCGATTACTAAAGATGAAACAGGTTTGGCATTTGTAATTGGTCATGAAATAGCCCATGCCGTGGCACGTCATGGCAATGAGAGAATGAGTCAGATGGTGCTTGCAGAGACAGGCGGAGTAGTGCTTGATGCTTACCTGACCTCTAAGCCGCAACAAACCAAAGAATGGTTAATGACCGCTTACGGAGCAGGGGCTCAGGTAGGAGTCATGCTTCCTTTTTCCAGAATGCATGAATCAGAAGCTGATAAACTTGGAATGATTTTTATGGCTATGGCCGGCTACGATCCAGCTCAAGCTGTTGAAGTGTGGAACAGAATGATTAAAGCCAATAAGGGTCCTAAACCTCCTGAGCTTTTAAGCACGCATCCTGCCGATAATAACCGCATCAATGATATTCGAAAATTTGTACCCTCGGCAATGAAGTACTATAAAAAGTGAAATAATGGGATGGACTCTTTGATATCTCACATCCGTATAATATGTTTAAAAAGTTTTCTGCTTCTTTTGTATTCAACACAAGCTTTGCAATTTCATAGAGGCATTAGTGTTATTAGAGAGGGAAAAGGCTGTGACTTTGAATTTTGATATATAACTTATAAAGCTGTACCAATTAAGAAATTACTCTTTTTGTCAGCTCATTATTTAGCAGAATTCCCAGCTGCAACAGACTATTTTGTTCAACCTTAATTTCTCAAACAAAAATTCAATATTTTTGCGCAACTTTTAAGATCAAATACTACACTATGAATATTCACGAATATCAGGGCAAATCCATTCTGAAAAGTTTTGGAGTTACCATTCAGGAGGGAATTGTTGCAGATACCCCACAAAAGGCAGTAGATGCGGCTGTTGAACTGCAAAAACTTACAGGAACAGGCTGGTGGGTTGTTAAAGCCCAAATTCATGCCGGAGGCAGAGGTAAAGGTGGTGGTGTAAAACTGGCCAAATCACTCGATGATGTTAAGGAAAAAGCAACCACTATCATAGGTATGCAATTAGTAACTCCTCAAACAGGTCCCCAAGGTAAAAAAGTCAACAAAGTGCTGATTGCTCAGGATGTTTATTACCCTGGTGCTTCTCCAACAGCTGAATTTTATATGAGCGTGTTGCTGAACAGACAAACCGGAAAAATATCATTATGTATTCTACCGAAGGTGGAATGGATATTGAAGAAGTGGCAGAAAAACGCCTCATCTTATTTTTAAAGAGGAAATTGATCCTTTAACAGGAGTTCAACCTTTTCAAGCTCGCAAAATCGCTTTTAATCTGGGCTTGAGTGGTAATGCTTTTAAGGAAATGACAAAATTCGTAGCTGCTCTGTACAAAGCTTATGATGCTATTGATGCGTCCATGTTCGAAATTAATCCGGTACTAAAAACTTCAGATGACAAAATTATTGCTGTCGATGCAAAAGTAGATCTTGATGAAAATGCACTTTATCGTCATCCCGATTATGCAGCTATGCGCGATTTGGCTGAGGAAGATCCTACTGAAGTTGAAGCCGGTGAACATAATCTTAACTATGTTAAGTTAGATGGGAATGTGGGTTGTATGGTGAATGGTGCCGGACTAGCAATGGCAACTATGGATATCATTAAACTTGCCGGCGGTGAACCCGCTAACTTTCTTGACGTAGGAGGTACTGCAAATGCTGCACGGGTTGAACAGGCATTTCGTATTATTCTGAAAGATCCTAATGTTAAAGCTATTCTTGTTAATATTTTTGGCGGTATCGTTCGTTGTGATCGTGTTGCTCAAGGTATTGTCGATGCTTACAAGTCTATTGGTGAAATTAAAGTTCCTATTATCATTCGACTGCAAGGCACTAATGCTGTTGAAGCCAAGAAGATTATTGATGAATCAGGACTTAAAGTATTTTCCGCTATTCAGTTAATTGAAGCCGCTGACCTGGTTGCCGGTGTTTTGAAAAAATAAATAATGAAATATTTAGGTACTGAACATAATTTTCTCGGAATTGAGGACGAAAATTTATATGCATATGAAAAAGCCAGATTTGTAATTCAATCTGCTCCTTATGAACATACTTCTTCTTACCTGCAAGGATCAGCCAAAGGTCCACAGGCAATTCTTGAAACGTCTCATTTTGTTGAATTTTATGACGAGGAGTTAGATCAGGAATCTTTCCGCATGGGTGGCATCGCTACACTTGCACCAATAGATTTTACCGGAAAATTTGATGCAGACGCAATTGAATTAATTGAAAAACATACAGATCGTTTAATTTCCGATGGCAAATTTGTTGTTTCTCTTGGTGCTGAACACTCCGTCACCCTCGGCTTTGTGAAATCGCACATGAAGAAATACGGAAATATTTCTGTGTTGCAAATTGATGCCCATTCCGACCTTCGTTTTGCCTATCATGATAATATCTACTCGCATGCATCGGTCATGGCCAGAGTGAATGAATTAGGTTTAAATATAGTTCAAATTGGAATTAGAGCACAATGCAAAGAGGAAGCTGATCTGATTAAATCTTCTTCTAATATTACTACCTTCTATGCACATCAAATTCGACGCAATACTGATTGGATGGATGAAGCTATTTCTGCATTAGGTGATTCAGTTTATCTTACTATTGATGCTGATGGATTTGATCCGTCTGTGATTCCTTGTGTTGGAACTGCTGAACCAAATGGTCTCTTTTGGAATGAAACCGTTGAGTTTTTAACTAAAGTGATTCGTTTGAAAAAAGTAGTCGGCTTTGATGTTGTGGAAGTGGCTCCTCAGGAGGGACAAATTATTTCCGAATTTACCCTGGCAAAGCTGATTTATAGGCTAATAGGCCTCATTGCTGCGAAAAAATAATTTTTTTTCAGACCTTTATTTTTTTATTCTATTTGCTATTTTTATAATTAGAATTCTCCAAAAAGGCCATGAAAGAAATTATAATTTCGAATAAAGGCTCTGCCAGATTATTTGATATTCGGTTTTTGGAACGTCTCACAAGGAAACATTTCCTGTTTAAGGTACTATTATACTATTTGGCTTCAGTCTTTTTTTGACCAAAGCTTTTTTTTATGGAAACTGTTTCGTTTTGGAGTGTTACCTTTCTTTTTTCATTGGGTATACTCATTTCCTCTTTGGGACCTTGTTTTTAATACCATGCCTCAAAAAGGAAATAGTCGTGATAAAGCACTTGCTGATAAGCTTCCCGACGTTAATTCTTAAAAAATACGTTGATATCTTTGATCAGATATGATTTTTGACAGCTCGGGAATGTGTATTTTTGAGCATCATTATTTGAATTGTTATGGCCGGGAAGAATACATCGAAAATCACCAAAATACTCATTGCCAATCGTGGTGAAATTGCATTAAGAATTATGCGAAGTGCCAGAGAGATGGGTATAAAAACGGTAGCAGTCTATGCCGAGGCTGACAGGTCATCACCTCATGTTAGATATGCCGATGAAGCCATCTTTCTGGGAGCTTCCCCATCCTCGCAATCATACCTTGTTTTTGATAAAATTATTGGAGCTGCTAAAACCTCCGGTGCCCAGGCTATTCACCCGGGCTATGGTTTTTTGTCTGAAAATGCATCCTTTGCACGAAGAGTAAGAGAGGAAGGTTTGATCTTAATTGGGCCCTCTCCGGAAGCAATGGAAATTATGGGTAGCAAGTTGGCAGCTAAAGATGCAGTTAAAAAATATAATATCCCTTTGGTTCCCGGTACCGACTACGCAATTACAGATATTGAAAAGCTAAAAAAGTGGCCGCTGAAGTAGGGTTTCCAATTCTCATCAAGGCCTCCGCCGGTGGAGGTGGTAAGGAATGCGTATTGTTGAAGAAGCTTCCCAATTTGAAGAGATGATGAAACTCGCTGTAAATGAAGCTACTTCTTCCTTTGGTGACGGTTCTGTTTTTATAGAAAGATATGTGGGATCTCCTCGTCATATCGAGGTGCAGGTGATGGGCGATACCCATGGAAATATAGTCCATCTTTTTGAAAGAGAATGTTCTATTCAACGTAGACATCAAAAAGTTATTGAAGAAGCCCCTTCTTGTATTTTAACTAAGGAGTTAAGAGCAGAAATGGGCAAGTGTGCTGTTCAGGTTGCCAAAGCCTGCAATTACGTAGGAGCAGGAACGGTAGAATTTCTGATGGATGAAAAACTGAACTTTTATTTTCTTGAAATGAATACTCGGTTGCAAGTGGAACATCCCGTGACTGAAATGATTACAGGCATTGATTTAGTGAAGGAACAAATCAATGTTGCTATGGGTCATCCTCTGAGCTTTAAGCAGGACGATTTGACCATTATTGGCCATGCTATCGAAGTCAGAGTTTATGCCGAAGATCCTTTAAATAATTTCCTTCCTGATATAGGTCGATTGAATACTTATGCGCCACCAAAAGGACCCGGTATTCGTGTTGATGATGGGTTTGAACAAGGTATGGATATTCCCATTTATTACGATCCTATGATTGCAAAGTTGGTTGCCTATGGCAAGGATCGCAAAGAAGCAATCGATAGAATGGTAAGAGCAATTGAAGAGTACAAAATTTCAGGTGTTGCCACAACTTTATCCTTCTGTAAGTTCGTACTTAAACATCCTGCATTTATCTCCGGAAATTTTGATACGCATTTTATCAAAATGCATTTTTCTCCTGAACTACTCAATGAATCTGATGCTGATGAAGCAGAAATAGCCGCACTCATAGGCTTGAAATCGTACAATGAGTCGCTAAATAATTCAAATCAATTATATCAACAAGAGACTTTCCATCGTTCAAAATGGAAAACTAACCGATCTTAAAATTGATTCTTTGGCGCAGTTATTGGAAATCTTCCTTGGTAATTAATCTCAGGGCTTTATGAAATCCATTATCTTAATTGTATTGTTTTGGATTCCTTTAGTTGCCTTTTCTCAACAACCTAAAGGCCGCAGTGCAACTTTAGCAACTAAATCAGGCAATGATACTATCCCGTTGGTAAATCTTCCTGCTGTGCATATCTATGGCGCAATTGATCCCGCTCAAGCTGAAAATCTTAAGAAATACCTGAAGCTAAGACGTGATGTGCTTCGAGCTTATCCCTATGCAAAACTGGCTGCTCAGCAGTTAAAATTTATCAACGACAGTACAGCGAAAATTACTTCCGAAAGAGCCAGAAAGAAATTTATTAAAGAAACGGAAAAAAATCTGAAAAAAAAGTTTGAAAAAGATCTTAAAAACTTGACCTATACGCAAGGTCGAATTCTGATTAAATTAATAGACAGAGAACAGGAAATACCTCTTACGAATTGGTGAAAGATTTACGCGGCTCATTGCAAGCCTTTTTCTGGCAAAGCATGGCAAGGCTTTTTAGCTCTAATCTTAAAAGTGAATACGATGCTATCGGGGAAGATCGTATGATTGAAGGTATTGTTCAAGCAATTGAAAGAGGCGAATTACAGGTTATTAAAAAGTGATCTTTAAAGTACTTTTTTTCTACTCATTTTTAAAATCGGAATTGTTGTCATGGCTTTTTGTTTTGTGACAAATGACATTGAAAAGTTCTGTTTATATCATTTTTTGGGGTATGGAATATAGTTTGATGTGCGTTTATCACAATTCATTTAATAATAACTAAAAACCCAAAAAAAAATGACAATGATAAAATTCAAGGGAGAAAACCCTTTATTAACGCGCTCAAGAAGTCCTTATTTCTCAGAGTTCTTCAATGACCTCTTTGAAAATGTACCAAACTCTGATGTTAGAAAAAGCACAATTCCAAGTGTAAATATTTTGGAAAGTAATGAAATGTACAAGCTGGAATTAGCTGCTCCGGGACTGTCAAAAGATGATTTCAAAATCAGTATAGAAAATGATTTGCTTTCAGTAAGTACAGAAAAGAAAGTAGAATTCTCTGAAAAGAGCGAGAAGTACACCCGCAAAGAATTTTCATACTCCTCTTTCCAAAGAAGTTTCACACTTCCTGAATTAGTAGATGTTGAAAAAATAGGAGCAGTATATGAAAATGGAATCATGACTATCCAACTTCCTAAAAAAGAAGAAGCGAAACCAAAATCACCAAGAGAAATCAAGATTTCATGATGCTGATGATTTAAAGTTTAATTTGTTGTTTGGATTTGGGAGAATAAATCAATTGGTTTATTCTCCCTTTTTATTTTAAAAATCTCACAAAAGTGGTCACACATCGATTGCATCGGAAATCAAACCCTCACAATTGTCACAAAAGGTAGTTGCAAGCATCCACCAAACTATTCGGTAGCGGCAAAATGGTTGAGTAAAGCATGGACCATCTAATGTTATGACGAGCGAAGCTGAACTACACATACAATAAAACCTTACTTTTGCCCCATGGCAACAAAGAAAAAAATAGTAAAACCTAAAAAGTCGGACCGCCCAATTATATTGGTCACTAACGATGATGGCATCACAGCACCCGGAATACGAGCGCTTGTCGATTCAATGAAACACCTTGGTGAAGTCGTAGTGGTAGCTCCCGATAGTCCTCAATCGGGCATGGGGCATGCAATTACTATAGGTAAACCATTACGTTTAGACAAAGTTGAAGTGCATGGCGAGTTTTTGGGGTATCAATGCTCAGGAACTCCGGTTGATTGTGTAAAACTGGCAGTTAACAAGGTGTTGCACAGAAAGCCGGATTTATTGGTATCAGGTATTAATCATGGATCTAATTCATCTATCAATGTGATTTATTCCGGAACCATGTCTGCTGCAATGGAAGGAGCTATTGAAGGAATTCCTTCAATAGGTTTCTCTCTAAATAATTATAACATGGAAGCCGATTTTAACGCTTGTCAGCATTACGCCAAAATTATTGCCAAAAACATTTTGAATTCCGGAATGCCCGTCAATACTTTGTTGAACGTTAACTTTCCAGACTTGCAATTAAAAAAAATAAAAGGAATGAAATTATGCCGGCAGGCACTTGCCAAATGGGAAGAGGAATTTGATGAACGCAAAGATCCGCGTGGCCGGCCTTATTTTTGGTTAACCGGCAAATTCAAAAACTACGACAAAGGAAATGATACCGATGAGTGGGCATTGAAAAATGGTTTTGTTTCTGTTGTTCCAGTACTCTTTGACTTCACTGCTCATCACGCTTTTCAATACCTCAATAAAATTAAGTGGGATGTTTAAAAAAGATTCATTAGTTACCGGAATCATTATTGGTGCAGTTGTTACGGTGGGAGGTTACTTCGCTATTTATTATTTGAATATCTGGATATCTGATTATTTCTTTAATAAGGCACCTGTTTTTGGAAAAAGTTCGGTCGAGGTGTTTGCCATTTTTTTGAATGTATTCCCTTTCAGATATTTTATGTTGAAAACCGATAAGGAGTTAATTGGCAGAGGTATATTAATGGTTACATTTATAGTAGGTTTGAGTTACTTCTTTTATTATCTTCAATAATTATTCGTATTGAAATATTATATCATAGCTGGCGAAGCATCAGGTGATCTTCATGCATCCAACCTGATTAAAGAGTTGAAAATGCTGGATGCAACTTTTGAATGCAGAGCCTGGGATGGTGATCTAATGGCACAGCAAGGTGTTTATCTTGTTAAACATTACCGCGATCTGGCTTTCATGGGTTTTGTTGAAGTAATTGCTAATCTGAGAACTATTTTGAGGAATATCGACTTTTGCAAAAGAGATATCTTGGAGTACCAACCAGATGCTGTGATCTTAATCGACTACCCCGGTTTTAATCTTCGAATTGCTGAATTCTCTCATCATGCAGGACTAAAAGTTCATTACTACATATCGCCGCAAATTTGGGCTTGGAAACAGTCAAGAGTGCATCAAATTAAAAAAAATGTGGATCAGATGCTGGTGATACTTCCCTTTGAAAAAGATTTTTATTCCAAGTTTGATTACAAGGTTGATTTTGTCGGTCATCCTTTACTGGATGCTATCAATAACCGAAATTCATCTAATAAACAAAGCTGGCAAATCAGCAATAACCCCTATGGAAAGGATATTGTAGCAGTTTTGCCTGGAAGTAGAAAACAAGAAATCAGTACAATGCTTCCATTAATGCTTTCAGTAAAAAAAGATTTTCCCAATCATCTTTTTGTCGTTGGAGCGGCACCTGCTGTCGACCCGGCTTTTTACGATTCCGTTATTAATGATAAGGATGTAAAAGTTGTTTACGGGCAAACTTATGATCTTCTTGAAAATGCTGTTGCCGCATTGGTTACTTCCGGTACAGCTACCCTTGAAACAGCTTTGTTTAATATCCCTGAAATAGTTTGTTATAAAGGCAATGTTGTTTCGTATTATATTGCACGCAGGCTGGTGAAAGTGAAGTATATTTCATTAGTGAATTTGATTATGGATAGGGAAGTTGTTAAAGAATTAATACAGGATGACTTGAATGCAAAAAGTATTACCAATGAGTTAAATAAATTACTCAACAATACTGCTTTCAGGAATAAAATGCTTGAAGATTTTTCTGAGTTGAAAATGCTGTTGGGAGGTCCGGGTGCTTCAAAAAGAGCTGCGCAAATTATTGTGAATCGTCAAAATAAATTTCTCAATAATTGAATTAGCAGCTAGCGATTTTTTAGAAATCAGTAGCTATTTTATCAACTTATAACTTTTAATTAACTAGCTATCGAAATTGCCGGTGGCGCTTTTTAACTTCCTTCTTAAGAAGATTAAAAATTTAACAGTATCGAATAAGATCTGTTAATGTAAAATTTTAATTTTATGAAATTCTCCACTTATTGTAAAGGAGATGCTTTTTGATTTCTGACGAGCCGGCAATTTAGTTGCTTTGTCATCAATTTCATAGCCTTTCGGGATAAAGGGGAGCCCATGAATTTCGATATTGTATTTGTCATAACCAGGTTTGAAAGACCCGGTTTTATCACAAATAATTCGCATTTGCCTGCGATTGCCAAAAACAGTAAATTTTTGATTCAAATACTCACCTGTTTTGTAGCCATACCCTTCGTTAGCATCCGTATATAAGTAACTTACATGACGGTTAACGGAATAGTATATATGTAATGTGAGTTCTTTAACCTCTTCCTTGGTGTGTTGTATAACAGGGAAGTGTGGTAATACCGCACCGGCCCGCACGAAAAAAGGAAATTGATCAAGATTCGCTTCAACAGTGATTTCATGCCCACCTTTTACTTGTTTGCTTGTCCAGTAATTGTACCAATTACCAATGGGCAAATACATTTTTCTTGAAAAAGAAGCAGCTTCTTTGATAGGGCAAATTAATAATTGATCACCAAAGCCAAATTCGTCCATTCGCAAGCAAGATTCCTTCTCATGCTGAGCGATAAATGATAAAGGCCGTATCATTGGTGTTCCTTTGGTCACATATTGATAAAAAGTAGTGTAGATATATGGTAACAGCTGGTAACGAAGTTCAATTGCTTTCTTGATCAATGGTTCGAATGAGGGTCCGAAAGCCCAAGGTTCTTTATTTCCGTGATCATTAGATGAATGGCCTCGAAAAAAAGGGTGAAATATGGCCATCTGAATATATCTCACAAATAATTCACCATCAGGTACACCAATGAAACCACCTATATCAGTTCCACAAAATGAAATTCCTGAAACACTTAGCCGCTGGCATTGAATATTAGCAATCCATAAATGTTCCCAGGATGAAACATTGTCACCAGTCCAAACAGCTGAAAACCTTTGTACACCTGCAAATCCCGAACGGGTTAAAACGAAGGGTCTCTTTTCTGGTTGATGTTTTTTCAAGCCCTCATAGGTGGCTCTTGCCATTTGCATTCCATATACGTTATGACCCCTACGGTGGCTCACATCTAAACCATCATAATTATGTCTTACATCATCAGGGAAGGTGCCTATTTCAAAAACAGCTGGTTCGTTCATATCATTCCAGACTCCGCTCACTTCCTGATCTTTAAAAACTGCTGTAAGATCTGACCACCATGCACGAACTTTTGGGTTGGTGAAATCGGGGAAATTACACTCTCCGGGCCACACTTTTCCCCTCATTAAATCGCCATCCTGTCTTTTGCAAAAGTAGCCCTTTTAAGCCCTTCTTTATAGACAGTATATTCCGGATCAATCTTAATTCCCGGATCAATAATGATTACTGTTTCAAATCCGGCTTTTGTTTTAATTCGGAAATCATTTTTTAGGATCCGGAAAACGCTCCCAAATCCCGGGTAAAACATCTAAATCCATCCATGTAATCAATGTCAAGATGAATTACATCACATGGTATTTTTCGGTTTCTGAATTCATAGGCAATTTCCCATACTTTACTTTCAGGAAAATAACTCCATTTACTTTGATGGTAACCCAACGACCATAAAGGCGGCAGTTCAGGCCTTCCGGTAAGCAGGGTAAAATTCTCAGCCACTGCAATTAACTCCGGACCAGCAATGAAGTAATAACTCATTTCGCCACCTTCAGCCCAAAAGCTTGCAACATTAGCATTTTCATGTCCAAAGTCGAAGAAAGTTTGGAAGGAATTATCGAAAAATATTCCATAACCCATACCATCATGCAAACCATAATAAAAAGGGATATTTCTGTATAACGGGTCCTGTTCTTTTGCAAATCCATAGGTGTCGGTTCCCCAGTTTAGAAAACGTTTCCCCCTTAAATTCAAATCCGTGGCTTTATCGCCTAAGCCATAAAAACATTCATTAGGTTGTATCTCTTTGCTGCAATAAACATAGTTTCCGCCGTAACCCGGATTTGGTTCCCAATGATAACCGCTTTCATCCTCACAGATAAGGTCACCATTTAAGTTCTCGATCCGAATTTTTAGATTGTTTTTGTTTATTATTACACGAACAGCTCTGGTAATGATGGTATAAAAGCCTTCACTGTCGCTGAAATCGGCATGATGCCCGGAACCTTTAAATTCAGGGTCTATGGCGTACGAAAAATCATCAGCGAAATATTCGGAATTGAACCTGAATCTAATAATTTGATCAGTTAATACTTTGACTTCCAATTTTGTATTATCTGCATCAAAGCAAAATTTGTCACCCTCTTTATAAAACTTCCTGATTATTCCAGGAAAATCCTTTCCTTGTATTGCAATCGTTGACACTTCCATAGTTACTTCTTGAATGCAGTTTTACTTTAATTTTAATAAATAGTTTTAACAGGTTGTTGGAATATTTTACAATTAACAAGTATCTTTAGCATAATTGAAATTGTATTCTCTGTATAGATCACAAAAGATGCAGGTTTTATTATTAATTTTGAAAAATATCTTAAATTACTCTTATTCAGACTTTTATGAAAAAAAAAGAACCAAAAATACTAATGCTTGGATGGGAATTTCCTCCCATAATCAACGGCGGGTTAGGTGTTGCATGTCATGATTTATGCATTGCATTATCCAAACACGCTCGTGTAACAATGGTTATTCCAAAAACTTATCCCGATTTTTCAATTGAAAATCTGAATTTAATAGGTCTCAATACTATTGATGCAAAAACACTGAGGAATATTTCTATAAAAACGATTATAAAAACTGAACAAGTCCGTATGTTCCCATCCAAACTAAACCCTTATTACAGCGAGTCCGGTCATGGTAATGAAATGCCCGAAATCAAAAGTAAATACCTTACTCCGGTTGAAATTGGTGATGAAACAGTTGAAGTTTTTAATATTGAAGATCTTTATGGTGGTGATGTAATCGAAAAAGTTACTGTTTTGGAAAGCTTACAGCTAAACTGGCCTTAACACTCGATTTTGATATCATTCATGCTCATGATTGGATGACGATGGCTGCAGGTATGGAAATAAAGGCTCTTACCGGAAAGCCACTCGTAATGCATATTCACTCACTTGAGGTGGATAGGGGTGGAGAAAGCAGTAAAGGTTGGGTGTATCAAATGGAAAAAAAGGGAATGGAATATGCCGATCTGTTGATGCCTGTAAGTAATTTTACTGCTAACGTCATTCACCAGCATTATGGAATTGGTAAACATAAAATTTTTCCTGTTCATAATGGAATCAGACCTGTAAAAGCATTTAAGAGTAAGAGACCCTTTAAAGAAAAAATAGTGCTTTTTGTAGGTCGTTTGACCCGACAAAAAGGACCTGAGTTTTTTCTTGAAATTGCTTCAAGAGTTTTGGAAGTTCGACAGTATGTAAGGTTTGTAATGGCAGGAACGGGTGATGCATTTCATAGGTTGTTGGATAAAAGCTCCTACCGTCATTTAGGAAACCGCTTTCATTTAACCGGCTTTCTTAACCTCGAAAAGTGCATTATATGCAGTCCATTGCCGATGTGTATTGTATGCCCTCTGTTTCTGAACCCTTTGGATTATCTGCTATAGAAGCAGCTCAATTTGGAATACCGGCAGTGATTTCAAAACAATCCGGTGCCGCTGAAGTAATGAAAGGTTCCTTGACATTTGATTTTTGGGATATCAATCGTGCATCTGAATATATTATTAAATTGTTGGATGATGAGGTCTTGAAAAATAAGGTGATTGATGATGCCAATACTGATTTGAAAAGTATAAGTTGGGATTTGTCTGCTGAAAAAGTATTGCAAGGTTACGACAAATACAAACTCTTCCTCTCCTAATCAGGATATAAAATGTATAGTATTAATTATAAACGCTAAAAACTAAGTATATGCCATCAGTTTGCTTCTATTTCCAGGTGCATCAGCCTTACAGAATTAAACGATATTCCTTTTTCGATATAGGTAACGATCATTTCTATGAAGATGATGAGAAAAACAGGGTCATTCTAAATAAAGTTTCAGAAAAATGCTATTTACCGGCTAACAAAACAATGTTAGAGCTGATTAAAAAACATAAAAGGTAAGTTTAAGATTGCTTATTCATTGAGCGGGACTTTAATTGAACAGCTGAAACATACAGACCCGATGTTTTGAAGTCTTTTATTGAGCTTTCTAAAACCGGTTGTGTGGAGTTTCTTTCAGAGACTTATTATCACTCACTTTCATTTATTTATTCTAAAGATGAATTTGAAAGACAGGTAAAAATGCATGACGAAAAAATTCTAAAATATTTTGGTCAAAAACCTAAAATATTTAGAAATACAGAACTGATTTATAATAATGAAATTGCCGCATACATTGAAAATTTAGGTTTTAAAGGTATTTTATGTGAAGGAGTTGATAAATTGCTTAATGGCAGAACTCCAAATTATGTTTACCAGCCCAAAGGCACCACGAAAATTAAGGCCCTCTTAAAAAATTATAGTCTTTCAGATGATATTGCATTCAGGTTTTCTGATGTCAATTGGAATGAATTTCCACTCACTGCTGATAAGTTCGCAAGCTGGGTTCATAAGATTGCCGGTAATGGTGAAGTTTTAAATCTGTTCATGGACTACGAAACCTTTGGTGAACACCAATGGGAAAGTACCGGTATTTTTGATTTCCTGTCACACCTTCCAGGTGAAATAATGAAACACAAAGACTTTGGTTTTTTAACTCCCTCAGAAGTTATAGCCAAGTATCCGGCGCGAGACGAGTATGATGCGAAGGATTATACCTCATGGGCGGATGCCGAAAGAGATCTCTCCGCATGGTTGAGTAATTCTATGGAACAAGAGTCTGCAAAAAGACTTTATGCCCTTGAAGAAAAGGTAATGGCTACAGGTGATGCTGAACTTATTCGAACTTGGGGAAAACTTCAAACTTCTGACCATTTCTATTATATGTGTACTAAGTTTTGGAGCGACGGGGATGTGCACAAATATTTTAGCCCTTACGATTCCCCCTATGATGCATACATTTATTTTATGAATGTGTATTCTGATTTTGAAGCAACAATTGATAATTTTTATAATAAAAAAAGTATCGCAAAGAAATCAATTGCTAAAACTTCTAAAAAAGCGCTAACTGAAAAAATTGTGGAAAAAGAACCGAAAGCGAAAAAGTCGGCTGCCGCTAAAGTTAAAAAGTAATACACTTTTGTAAATTATGGATTACAAGGATTATTATAAGATTCTTGGGGTGGAGAAATCAGCTTCTGCGGATGAAATCAAGAAAGCTTATCGTAAACTCGCGATAAAATTTCATCCTGATAAAAACCCCGATGATAAAACAGCTGAAAATAAGTTTAAAGAAATTAATGAGGCGAATGATGTATTAAGCGATTCCGAAAAGCGGAAGAAATATGATGAAGTAGGCGAGAATTGGAAATACTATGAACAGCAAATGCGTAATCAACCAGGGCAGCGCAGAAAAACAGGAAGAACAGTTTATGACTCTGGAAGTGAAGGAGGTTTTTCAGATTTTTTTGAAAGTGTTTTTGGCGGTTCTTATGGCGATATGTTTGGTAATAGCAGTGGTGGCAGAAGAAATGCCGCTCGCAAAGGTGAAGATCTTCAAGGGCAAATAAATGTTAGTCTTGAAGAGGCCTATTCAGGAACAACTCGCAGGATAATAGTTGGTGGCCAAGTTCTTGAAATCAAAATTCAACCTGGTGTCAAAGATGACGAAATTCTTAGACTTAAAGGTAAAGGAGGTAAAGGTA
The DNA here is from genome assembly GCA_016722525.1 of Bacteroidota bacterium. Lineage (GTDB taxonomy): Bacteria > Bacteroidota > Bacteroidia > AKYH767-A > OLB10 > JADKJB01. The sequence goes on along the minus strand of JADKJB010000015.1, from coordinate 44,564 downwards.
CTGGTGGAGGACCGTCAGGGGATGTGTTAATAAAAACTAATGTTGATCGTCATCCTGTATTTGAAAGAAAAGGCAATGATTTGTATTGTGAGGTAAATGTGAATTTGTATGTTGCTGTACTTGGTGGTAAAATCCCTGTTAATACTTTGAAAGGAAAAATAAATGTTGAACTTAAACCTCCTACCTCTAATGGCTCGGTGCTCCGGTTAAAAGGAATGGGAATGCCGCTGACAAAAGATGCCGGTACTTTTGGTGATCTGTATGTTAAAGTAAATGTGACCTTACCTAAAATTTTATCTGCAAAAGAAATCGACCTTTTTAAACAACTTGCTGAAATCGAAAAATCAAAATGACCTGTATAGAAAAAAAGCAAATCAAAAATGGCGCCTTACAGGGCGCCATTTCTGGAAAAATAACCTAAATCATAAACCCTAAAAACAGTTTCTTATACCTCAGTATGAATTGGGAGGTTACAAATTATTTAAACAAATACATAAGTTATTGATTATCAAATTTTTATTGTTTAATTTCTTTTTAACCAATGGCCTTTTTATCTGTTGTCTAGTTTTACTCATATTTTAAATCAACCGACTATAAATTTTAATTAATCAAAAACCATGAAGAAAAAATCATTCGTAATTCTAGCTTTAATTGGAGCAAGTATTTTTACCGGTAAATCATCTTTTGGACAATTACAATTGCCTCAGCCAAGCCCTTCGGCATCGGTGAATCAAACTGTAGGTTTAACAGAAATTGGAATTGAATACAGCAGCCCCGGAGTCAAAGGAAGGCCTGTTTTTGGTGCTTTAGTTCCTTTTAATGAAGTTTGGAGAACAGGTGCTAACTCATCAACTAAAATTTCTTTTTCAAAGGATGTTACTATTGAAGGAAATAAAATCCCAAAGGGTAAATACGCACTTTTTAGTATTCCTACTGCGACTGAGTTTACAGTTATTTTGAGCAAGGATCTTACTGCATCAGCTGATTCCTACAAGCAAGAAGATGACCAGGCTCGTTTTGTTGTAAAGGTTAAGGCATGTGAATTTCGTGAGCGACTTGCATTTATGTTCAGTAACTTCTCCGATTCTCAAACAACTATTGATATGGAATGGGATAAAACAAGGATTTCGTTTGTAGTAAGTTTAGATACCGATTTGCAGGCAAAGGATAATATTGAAAAAGAACTTGGTAAAACATGGAGAACGTTTAATAGTGCTGCACGTTATTATTTGGATAATAAAAAAGAATATGAAACAGGTATGAAATATGTTGATCAGTCTTTAGGTCTGAAAGACGAATGGTTTAACAACTGGACTAAGGCGCAACTTTTTGCAGCTATGAATAAACCAAACGACGCCTACAAATGGGCATTAAAGTCAAAAGAACTAGGTGATAAATCTTCAAATTTCTTTTATAAAGAACAAGTAGAGAAAGCCCTAGTTGATTGGAAACCTACAACAGATAAAAAACAAAAAGTAGAAAATATTTTTAAGTAAAAAAAGCTCGTTCATTTATTTGAACGAGCTTTTTTTTGCATCTATATCAAAAACAACAAGTGAAGAAAAATATTTTTATCACGATCTAAACCCTTATTGGTTTTGTTTTTCATCAGCAAGAAACTTCTCGTAGAGTAGTGAACCAAGTAGCGTTTGCTACGGCCTTCAGGCCGCAGTAAATCACGGAAAATGAACCGGGCTTCAGCCCCAACTGAAACCCGATTATCAACAGCTAGGACAAAGAGTTTTAGAAATAAACAAGTATCAATAACTACGGCCTTCAGGCCGTAGTAAATCACGGAAAATGAACCGGGCTTCAGCCCCAATAGAAACCCGATTATCAACAGCTAAGACAAAGAGTTTTAAAAATAAACAAGTATTAATAACTACGGCCTTCAGGCCGTTGTAAATCACAAAACAAATTCGGGCTTCAGCCCCAAGTCAAAACCGATTTTCATAATCCACAGACTTAGCGCTTAAGTACTAAACTAATATCAATAACTACGGCCTTCAGGCCGTAGTAAATCGATAAAATAAAATCGGGCTTCAGCCCCAGCAACGGATTTAAGTTGTCAAAAAAAATTACTCCTGAATAATCTTACCTCGATCTGATAAATTTTTATCAGTCATAAAACTTTCAAAAAGATAGGATAAACCAACCACAAGTAAACAACCTATCACATTGTACCATAAAAATGAAATAGCGGTATAATTATAGCACCAGATTACAATCCCTTCTGCTATCAGGGCTGCAGTAAATACAGCATTGCCTTTTACTTTCTTAATATAAAAACCGACCAGAAAAATACCCAGAATTGTTCCATAAAATAACGACCCAAGAATATTAACTGCTTCGATTAAACTGCCAAGTCTATTGGCAAATTGAGCTACACATATTGCATAAACACCCCAAAGCACGGTTGACCATTTCGATGCTTTCAAATAGTGGCGTTCATCTCCCTTTTTATAGATACTTCTTTTGTAAATGTCAACAACTGTTGTTGATGCAAGTGCGTTCAACTCCGATGATGTTGATGACATAGATGCAGCAAAAATCACTGCTATCAAAAGTCCTATTATACCTTCAGGGAGGAAGTCGGTAACAAAGCGAAGAAAAATATAATTAGTGTCATTAGTATCAGCAATAGGATTGTTTTTTTTTATGAGGTCCCTTGCTTGTTGTCGCAATGCATCACTTTCGAGGTTATGCTTTACAAGGTTACTAGTTGCAGCATTTATAATTTTTTCATCTTCAGCATCAAGACCTTTTACCAATAAAAGAGTTTCCTGTTTTTTTAATGCCTGAACATTTGAAAAATTTGCTTCCAATTCTACAAATTCATTTTTATAGGTTCCATTTGTAAGTTTGTCAGTTTCGACTTTATTAAAGAAAATAGGTTGCGGATGAAAAATATAGAATACATATAGTAATGCACCAATAAACAAAATAAATAGTTGCATAGGAATTTTAACGATGCCATTAAATAGTAAACCCAGTCTGGATTGGGTGATCGATTTACCGGATAAATACCTTCCAACTTGCGACTGATCAGTTCCAAAGTAGGAGAGAGCAAGAAAAAATCCTCCTATTATTCCTGACCAGAAATTATAACGATTATTCAAATCAAACGAAAAATCTACCAGATTTAATTTCCCGGTTTTTCCGGCAATGCTCACAACATTTGAAAAAGTCAAATTATCAGGCAACATTTTAAATAATAATACTGCTGCCAATCCTATTCCTGATAATATAATTACCATCTGCCCAAGCTGTGTATAACTTACGGCTTTCGTTCCACCTGCAACCGTATAGATGACCACTATCCCTCCAATAAAAATATTAGTGAGATAGATATTCCATCCAAGTAAAGATGAAAGGATTATGGCAGGAGCATAAATGGTTAATCCTGCTGCTAGTCCCCTTTGAATTAAAAACAACAAAGCGCCAAGTGATCGGGTTTTTAAATCAAATCGGTTTTCCAGATATTCATAGGCGGTATAAACTTTTAACCTGTGAAAAATAGGTACAACTGTTATACACAGCACCACCATCGCTATGGGCAATCCGAAATAAAATTGAAGAAATCTCATGCCATCAGTAAAAGCTTGGCCGGGTGCCGATAAAAAGGTAATAGCACTTGCTTGTGTTGCCATTATTGAAAACCCAACTGTATACCATGGCATGGTTTTGTTTCCCAATAAATAGCCTTCGATATTTTATTTCCCGGCTTTTAAATATACCGTAAACAGTTATAAATAGTAAAGTTGAAAGAAGTACAATCCAGTCGGCTAAACTCATTTATAAGATTCTGTAATTTGAAAATAAATAAAAATCTGGAGAGCTAAAATGAGTAATACAAAAACATACCACAACGGCCATGCTTTGAATAAAGGTGGTTTTTCGTTTTCAGAATTCATTTTAATGACCTAAGTTGATAAGATTTGTCATTAATCGGTAGGCACCCGGGACACCGGCAGGTAGTTGTCGGAAAAAGGATATGCCTGTGTAAATAAAATGACCTTTCCCTTTACTTGCAATAATCAGTCCTCCATCGAGCGGTTTTTCTCCGGGATCGTTCCAGCTCAAAATAGTTTCATATTCCGGTGAAAGATCAGTTGCAAAATACAACCCACGTTCTTGCACCCATCCTTCAAAATCGGAAATTGAAATTTTGTTAGGAGTATTTAGTATCCTGTGTTCCGGTTTGGTAAAAGTAACCGTTGCGCTTTCATCGGTTACCCTGTCGCGACTTATTTTAAAAGGATAAGGACCAATTTTTGAATTTACGGAACCGAGGAAATTGTTGGTGTTATATTGAACAATCAGGTTACCACCTTCTTCTATATATTTCATGAGTGGTTCATAATATTTATCGATATTATCAAGCGTATTGTAGGCTCTTATACCGGTGATAATTGCTCCATATTCTGATAAAGATGTATTGACAATATCCGCTTCATTCAAAAATTTCAATTCAAATCCGGCTTGAATAAGACATTTGGCAACTTCGTCACCGGCCCCATCAATGTAACCGACTTTTAACAATTTCGACTTTAGATCAATTGGTAATAATTTTATTTCGCAGGGTTTCAATACTACCATGGGATCAATGTGATCATATTCAATTCGGTTTACTTCAGTATAATATTTTTTTCCTTTCATTTCAACCCAAGGCTTTAACGTATTTATAGTTTTACCTGTTGAATTGTAAGTTGAATTTGCGGTTATAGTAAAATTTCGGATCACTTCAGTTCCCTTTGTTGCTATATCAAACAGTGACTCTGGGGGTGATACTGTAAAACCTTTAGGTAAATCAAAACCAATTTTAACTTTTAAGGAATCTGATGCAGATTTTATTTTCAGTTGAAAACTCCTTGGATTGTTGCTATTAAGAATTAGAACTTCATCAGATGGGTTAATTGTAACAGGCGGTACAGCTTCAAAAGGTCGGTACAACTCTCCTTCAACAGGGTCTGTCCACTTGTATTCCACAGGTACATTGAATGATAGCGTTTCATTTCCAATTTTAAAAATATAATTCGCCGACAAATAATCACTGTTCCAGGGATCTCCACGTTTCGATAAGTCTTTTGTTACATACGCATCTTGCTCATGCTTTTCCTGGAGCCAATGTGGATTGGTATAAGTTGTATTTAATGGTAGTTGTAAAGTTTTATCTAAAGTAAATAGTTCATTTTTTGAAAGTGGGAAGTTCAAAATGGAATCTTTCCCTGATATTTTAACTTGTTGAAGGATTACATCGTTCGATAATCGGGATATGGCTGTTAGTGCTATTGAAAATGAATCACCGGGAGTTACAAAATAGGATTTTGCAATAGCTTCAAAGTACAATCCGGAACAAGCTAAAATTAATTTCTTTATTTCATTTTCTTTGTAAGCATTCCAGTATTTGTTTTCTACTGTTTTTAACTTTGTCAAAGCAGCTAACAAAATCGGAACAGTTTTTTCAGGATGAGTAGCATCAAAAGTACTTTGAGCAGTTTTAAGCAATGTTTCTAACTCTGAATCTGCATTTACACGATTCCAGGTGGTATCTATTCCTGGAAAATTTCATTTACGAGTGTATCACCATCCATCTTTCTAAAATATTCAATCATTTTACCTCTGGTACGGGGTACGCCGAATCCCTGACTCTTATGCATGCTACGGCTTTCTGCAGCGATTTCTCCGTAAGATTCACCAAGCAAAGGGTTATAGCCTCCTACATCAAGTTTTAGATGATAGGTAAAATCAGGTGTTGGGGTATTACGTGGAATGAAACTATTAGTGAATATTCGTTTACTCTGCCAGACCTCTACAAATTGCAATTGCTCAGGAAATCGTTTGGGATCCGCAGCAGCTTTAAACGCTTCTAAGGCAAGTATGGCAGAGGCTGAATGATGACCATGGCCCGCTTCTGCTGTAGTTGGGAATCGATTAATTATTACATCAGGACGAAAAAGCCTGATGGCCCAAACAACATCGGAAAGTATTTCTTCTTTTTCCAAATACTGAATGTTTCTTCAGGATTTTTTGAAAATCCGAAGTCGTTGGCTCTTGTAAAATATTGTTCGGCTCTGTCTGTTTTTCTTGCTGCCATCAGCTCCTGAGTACGTATCATCCCAAGTTCAGCACCTTTTTCTTTTCCTATTAAGTTCTGTCCTCCATCTCCTCTGGTTAATGAAAGATACACCGTTCTGAACTTTCGTTCATTTGCCATATAAGCAAGTAATCTTGTGTTTTCATCATCAGGATGAGCAGCAACGTAAAGTACCGTTCCAAGTGTGTTTAATTTGCTCAGTGCCTGTATGATTTCACTGGAACTCATAGCAGCAGGATTTTGCGCCATGCAGGTATTTAATGAGAATGTCCAGATTAAAAAAGTGAATAGTATGCAACGTACCATAAATGAAAGGATGTATTTTTAAGTTTACAAATGTAGCTTATCATTGTATATTAATTTGAATTGTGAAAAGGGATAAAAAATGATATTGAAACAAAGTGCCTCATGTTTAACGGAATGTTGGTTAGTGTGATCCCGGGAAGCTTCTGTTTTGTTTTAAAATAAGCTAATTATCAATATGTTACAATATTGTTTTCATAACAATTTTGAAAAATAGCAACTAAAACGCAATACTATTTGATTAAATTGTTTTTTAAAAAATAATTTCAAAGCAATTTTGTAACATTGCCTTAAAAACTTTGGAATTCAAAGCATCATTCATCAAAGTAGCTAGAAGGTTATTTAGTTGGTTCAGATCATTGATCTTAGCTTTGGGTGTGTTTTGTTTTATACTGGTTCTAATTGCCTTCACTCGATTACCTTATGAGGCGCAAAGGTGGTTGGGAGATACTGATGCCTCTTATAATTTTTCTCCCGATTATATAATTTTTCTTGGAGGGAGTGGTATGCCTTCTGAATCGAATCTCATTAGATTGTATTATGTAGAACAACTTGCATCTAATTTTCCATCCAGTAAAATAATAATTACTCATCCTTATGACAGCGCTACAGCTGAAGAGATGTCAAAAGTACTTGTTCAAATGGGAGTTGACAAAGTTCGAATTAATAAAATGGTAAGAGGTACCAATACCAGAGAGCAGGCCCTGGAACTTAAAAATTCCTTTTCTGATTTAACAATGAATAAAATAGTAATTGTTACCTCCCCTGAAAACATGTACAGAACTATTAAAGTGTTTAAAAATTTAAATTTTTTAAATGTAGGTGGAGTTTCTGCCTATGAAAATGCCATGTATGTTGATCTGACTTATAACCTTAAAAAAGTAGGGGGTAAAGATTATGTACCGGATATCTCTTCCTATATGGGAATACGTTATAATTTCTGGAACTATTTGAAACTTGAAATAACTTGCTTACGGGAGTTCGCAGCAATTATTTTCTACCAATTAAATGGTTGGATCTGAGTTGCGTTATACCAGAATATAATTATCCAGAATATCCACTCTGTCGTCAAATTCAGGATATCCCGAAAGCGATTCCCGCATACCTTCCATCACAAATTGACATCCTTTCAAAACAGTGTTTCTTATTTCTGAAAAAGTAGCATTGGATTCCTCCAGTCTTTTGGAATTCACAGATTCCATCTTATCACCTAAATCAGTTAAGTAGGCTTTGCAGGAAATATCCATAATGGTATAAATTAGAATTTCGTCTTCTAATGAAAATACCAATGTTTGTCCGGGTTTTGCTTTTTTAATTTCTTTGAAAAAGGAGTCAAGTTGGTCTGAATCCAGCAGCTTAAATTCCCTGATTGCCTCTGAAATTGGATGCGATTCATGATGCAGCACAAACTTAACCATGCCTAAGGATGTTAACAACAGATTTTGAATAACCAGATTCATTTTCAACTTAAACTTATCTGATTCCTGAGGATCGTTTTTCATTTTGCAAAGTTAATGCTATGGATTGATTTTTTGAATCTTCAATAGTAATCTGTTTTTCTTGACAATCAGGTATTTGCAAAATTTTTATGTTGATTTAACCTTTATTGATTATATCATTTTTCAAAGGAATTATTGAATTTTAACACCTATTACGCTATTTAATTAATAAACACACTTTTTATAGAATTTAATATTCACTAAATTTGTTTTAAATCCCTAAATCAAATCTGATGAAATTAACCAAACTAACTCTAGTACTAGTTCTATGTACTGCAATGATTCATGGAAGCTTCGCTAGTGGGCATGTCAAGCATAATGATGACAAGCTGAACAAAACATTTATCGAAAATCCCAAACAGTTACCTGACTATGCCTATCAGAATCTCCTAAGGCAAAAGCCCTTTTGGCAAAAATTCTTGAATCAGAATGGATCATGGAACGTTATTTTTAATGAAAGTAGTGCCATGCCACATAGAGCTTTTGGAAAACCTATCTCTGTAGGTGGTTCGGATGCTAAATCTACTGCAATGAATTTTATGAGTTCTCAATTAAGAGATTTCAGCATACCAAATGCTGATTTGGTGTTTAGTTCTACTGCCACCGGTTCAAAATTCTTCTATGTAAATTTTACTCAAAATTATAAGGGATTGGAAGTTTTGTATAGTAAAGTTCAAATTAAAATGACGCATGACTTTAAAGTAATGCAGTTTGGTTTGGATTGCTATAACAACATCAATATCAATACCCAGGCTACATTAGGTGTTTCAGCAGCTATTCAGTCTGCAACCAACAATGTTCCAGGTGTGCTGAATGTAGTTGCAACTCCTGATCTTAAAGTATTACCTATCCCCGGTTTTAGACAATATAATTTCAAATTGGTTTATGAAATTGTTGTAGAGAATAGAGATCTTGAAAGCATTCCCGGAAGGTATTACACGTTAGTGGATGCTAACAATGGTGCAATCTTGTATCGTTCCAATCAAATTAATCATGTGGCTGCAAATACCGATATAAATGTAACCGGCACACTTCATCTTACAAATCCATACGACCCGTCAACTATTGAACCATTGAAAAATATGAAAATTGTTGAATCGGGAAATACTGATTATACCGATGATTTAGGGTATCTGGGTTTAGCTAATACTTCAGCAACAACTGCTACTTTTTCTTTAGAAGGAAGATGGGTAAGAGTTCGTACAAATAATGTGACTCCTTCATGGACTGTAAACCTATCACCCGGCGCTAATGCAATTAATATTGATGGAAACACGGATATAAAACAGCGTACCACCTATAACGCCATTAATACTGTTCATGAGTATATGAAAACCAAATATCCTGCTTTTACAGGACTTGATATTCCTCTTACTGCCAATGTAGATGTTGCCGGTAGTTGTAATGCTTTTTATGATGGAAGCTCAGTAAACTTTTTTGCAGCTGGAGGTGGATGCAATGCAACTTCTCTGGTTGCAGATGTCTGCTTTCATGAATACGGCCATGGTATAAACGATAAGTTTTATCAATCTATTGGCGCTTCTTTTGACAATGGTGCAATGGGAGAAGGATACGCTGATTTATGGGCACTGGGAATAACCGGTTCACCAATTCTTGGAATAGGTTTTTTTGATAATGATCCCAATGGATTTGTTAGAAGATATGATATTGATAAAAAAGTTTATCCTCAGGACTTAATTGGAGAAGTTCATGCTGATGGAGAAATTATTGCAGGTGCATTTTGGGACACCCATTTAAATCTTGGAAATCTTCAGCAAATGATGGATCTCTTTAAAGAAACATTTTATGCAGGTATTACTGGTCCTGATGGTTCCGAAGGAGGATTGTTTACTGATATTTTGCTGGAAACATTAACTGTTGATGATAATGATGGTGATCTTACAAATGGTACTCCAAATTATTGTGCTATTACTTCAGGATTTGCCATTCATGGTATTTCCCTGAGCGCTGCTGCCGGAATTTCTCATACAGAAGTGCTGCAAGCGAATGCGTTCGCTCCTATAGCTGTTCAAGCTACTGTTTCAGGATTGGGCAGTGGAAGTCTTGTGAAAGCGTATTATAGAATTGGTAACTCCGGTACTTGGACTCTTTTTAATCTCGTTAATACAACAGGTTCCAATTATGAAGGCACTATTCCCGGCCAGCCTAATGGAACTATTGTTGAATATTATATGGGTATCGAAGATGATTGTGGCACATTTCTTAATATCATCCCTGGCGGAGCTGCTGATCTGAATCCTAATATTCCCTATTATATTATGGTAGGTTTTGACTTACTGGTATTTGAAGATTTTGATGTTTTTGCAGGAAACTGGATTACAGGTTTACCTGGTGATAATGCTACCACAGGAAATTGGATTATTGATGTTCCGATTCCATCTTACGTTGGTACAGGACTGGTTCAGCCTGATGTTCAAAATACACCCGGTGGAATTTTTGTGCTTTCACTGGAAATGCAAGTGGTCCTGCAGCAGGTGCCGGCGACAATGACGTTGATGGGGGCTTAACTACTCTCATCTCTCCAACTTATGATCTTTCTTCTTATACCAATCCTGCATTCACCTTTTATCGCTGGTATTCGAACGATCAGGGTGCCACTCCCGGAACTGATTTCTGGCAAGTTGCGGTTTCAGGTGATGGTGTAAATTACATTCCGGTAGAAAATACTAACGTGGCAGATCATAGCTGGCGCCGGTTTGCTTTTAGAGTTCTTGATTACCTTACTCCAACATCAACTGTATCTATCAGGTTTATTGCTGAAGATGCAAATGCCGGAAGTTTGATTGAAGCTGCACTTGATGATATTACTCTTTGGGATGAAACTCCACTTGGTGTCTCAGAAGTTAATTCACTTTCCATTTTGTCTGTTTTCCCAAACCCGGCCAGCAGTCTTGTGAATATTCAAGTTGGGCTCGTTCGTGATCAAAATGTTACAATTCAAATTTTTGATAACGTTGGCCGAGAGATATATACTTTGGGGAAAGATTTGCCAGCAGGAAATAACATTATTTCTGTTCAAGACTTGAATCTGGCAAATGGTCTCTATCAAGCTAGAGTTTCAGTTGCTGATGAAAGTATGATTAAAAAATTCAGTGTAATTCAGCAATAATATAATCTATCTAATTATCAATAGATTCTATTGCCTTTTTAAAATAAAACCCGGTAGGATTTGTCCTTCCGGGTTTTATTTTTTACTTTTAAAATCTTGATCTCATTACTACAATCTAATTTAAAAAATTATTAAGCCATGAACAAAACAATTACTGGAAACATTAAAAAACTTACATGTCTGATTGCAGGGTCCATGCTGGCGCTCAATGTTCAGGCACAAACAACCGGGGGCCCCGATACCTATGGGTATATTTGGCGCGATAGCAATGATCCGAATGGCCCTGCTTTTAATTGGGTTGATATCGCAAATGCCCCCGGTGCCGTGCAAGTGACAGGTCTTGCAGATGATAATATCCGTGGTCCATTTACCATTGGGTTCCCTTTCCATTATTACTGGTATGATTTAACTACATTTAGAGTGGGTTCAAATGGATATATCGGATTTAGTACAACTCCTGTTGCCCATCCTTTTCCTATTATCCCAACTCCTACAGGCATTCAGAATTATATGGGCATCATGACCTCTGATCTTACTTTTACTGATGCTACTGGTGGTGCAATTTCCGGAGCTGAATGTTGGTACTGGACCAATCCTGCAAATGATACGCTGATTGTTTCTTACATAGAAGTTCCGTTCTGGGATCCTGTTGCCCCTAATTATATTGGAAGTAATAGTTTTCAGGTAATTTTAAGTAACGTCGATAGCTCGATCACTTACCAGTACCTCACTCAAAATGGTGTTTATAACAATCCTACCGACTTCTGTACAATTGGAATTGAAAACAACTCCGGTAACATTGGCTTGATGCATACTCATGATATTTTACCTCCGAGTATTTATGCTATCAAGTATTATCCTCCTGCTGCTACCAGCTTCCAGGTTAATGATGCATCAACTGTTTATAATAATAATGAGGAAACAGGTGGTTTGTTTCTTTCCAAAGACGGTGCTCCTTTTGTTATGAATACACAAATCCGGAATACAGGGAATCAAACATTGGCTCCATTTAATGTTTTAGGAAGAGTTTTGAATAGTACTAATCAGGTTCAAGCGACCAGTACTGTGGTTTCAGGAAGTCTCGTGCCTGGGGCTGTTGAAGATATTATTTTCCCGGTACAATTCACTCCAACCACAGCCGGAACTTTCAGATTCGTAAATGATACTCAATTACCAGGCGACGCAACACCTAGCAACAATCAAAAGACTATGGAAATTCAAGTGCTTGATACCACCGTAGCAAGTATTAAGCTTTCTTTTGATAATGGAACTGATGCAGGTCTTGGCGGACTTGGCTGGCAAGGTGGTGGAGGAGGAGCAGGTATTCAATTCATACCTCCTTTTTATCCTTGCAACATTACTCAGGTTAGTGCCTTTATTGCTGCCAATGCAAATCTTGCCGGTTTTGCTTTAATGATTTTGGATGATGATGGGCCAGGAGGAACTCCATTAACGGTTTTAGATTCAATTTGGGTAGACCCTGCTGCCGTATTAGTGGGTGCCTGGAATACTGTTGCTGTTACAAATACCCTTACTATAAATGCAGGCAGTTTTTATGTTGCATGGATGATGGGTGCTGATGGTATCAGTGTTGGTCAAAACCAATTGGCCCCAATTTCGAATCGTACATATGAAATTTTAGGTCAGGCATCGAACCCAAACGCATGGGCCGCTTATCGTTATCGCGAAATTGAAGATGTTATGATTAATGTATTTATTGCGAATACTACCATTGGTATTGATGAAAATAGTACTGCTTCTTTTTTTGGTAATTTCTATCCCAATCCGGCAGCTGATTTTGTGAATATCGATTATTATTTGTCCGAAAATACTACTGCTATCAGCTGGTCAGTTACCGATTTAAATGGCAAATTGATTTTAAATGGTGAAAAAGATAATATGGATGCAAAAGGTACCATTCAATTGAATGTTTCTGATTTAAGCGGTGGCTTATATATATGCTCCCTGAAAAGTGGTTCTTCAGTGTTGAACAAAAAATTGACTATCTTGAAGTAAAGACTTTTTTGAAATTGTTAAAAAGGGGGAGATAATAAACTATTTCCCCCTTTTTTGCGAACGAATTGTAAATGTATACTTAATACTGGCTTAACATTAAGCAGGTTATTTTACGATAAATTTGCACCAATTTGAAACAGTTGATTAACAGTTTTCCCACATGAATAAATTAGAGTCGCAAAATTTGCATTTATATTATGGTGATTTTCATGCTCTTAAGGGAATAACCATGGGTATGAAAAAGAATACCGTAACTGCTTTGATCGGTCCTTCCGGATGTGGGAAATCGACTTATCTGAGACTTTTTAATAGAATGAATGATCTTATTGATAATGTTAGAACTGAAGGAACAGTGCTTCTTGATGGAAAAAGTATTTATTCGAAAGATATTATTCCAGATGAACTTAGGAAAAAAGTAGGTATGGTATTTCAAAAACCGAATCCTTTCCCAAAAACAATTTTTGAAAATGTAGCCTATGGGTTGCGTGTCAATGGAATTAAACATAAAACGTTTATAGAGGAAAGGGTAGAAACTTGTTTGAAGCAATCGGCCTTGTGGGAAGAAGTTAAAGACAAACTTAAAAAATCGGCTTTTGAACTATCAGGTGGACAACAGCAGCGCTTATGTATTGCAAGGGCATTAGCCATTGAACCCTCTGTGGTATTAATGGATGAGCCTGCCTCTGCACTGGATCCCATATCGACTGCTAAAATCGAAGAGTTAATTTATGAATTGAAATCAGAATACACTATTGTTATCGTTACTCATAACATGCAGCAGGCAGGACGTGTAAGTGATCACACTGCTTTCTTTTATTTAGGGGAATTAGTTGAGTATGACGATACAAAAAAAATATTTACTAATCCTAAGGATATCCGGACACAAAACTACATTACCGGAAGATTTGGTTAATACTAAAATTAGAAAATGACACATCTTGATGTTGAATTAAAGAAACTTAAACAGGACATGAATGATATGTTCGCTCTTGTAAGTTCGCAATTGGAAAAATCACGTCGGGCAATGATTGATTTTGATAAAGATCTTGCCCGTGAAGTAAGAGTGAATGAAAAGCGAGTAAATTCCTTTGAATTAAAATTAGATAGAGATTGTGAAAATATCATAGCTTTATTCAACCCGGTTGCTATTGATTTGCGACTGGTACTTGCTTGTATGAAAATTAATTCCAACCTGGAGCGAATTGGGGATATAGCTGAAGGGATTGCACAATTCGTAATTAGTATCAATAGTGCACCTGACAAAGAATTAATAGCATCTGCCAGAGTAATTGAAATGTTTGATACAGCAATTACAATTGTTGCCGATGTAAGCACATCGTTTGAAACTGAAGATACTAAACTTGCACGGAATGTATTTATGAAGGATGAATTGCTGGACGAAATCAACATGGCAGCTAATAGTTCTGTTGCGGAATTCATCAAGTTGAATCTTGAAAAAATTAATCAAAGTCTTTACATGCTTTCTACCATCCGCAAACTTGAAAGAGTAGGGGATCAAAGTAAAAATATTGCAGAAGAAATAATTTTTTATGTTGAAGCTAAAGTACTAAAGCACAAGAAAAAGGCAGAGAAACTTTCAAGTGATTCGGATGTATAATTACTTTACACAATTAGTGCCGTAGCAAAAACTCAATCTGAAATCAAATTGTAAATACCCGGGAAACATTAAATCCTAATCGAATTCCATTTTTTCTCCAGGAAGTAGTTGTATAAGGATAGAACTGGTTATCAGTAATACCAAACGAATTGGTCACATGAAGTTGAAAAACGTGACCTCCCGTTTCAATATCAATACCTATACCTAAAGGATTATAATAAGTTTTTCGTTTGGAATATTCTATGAAATTATAAGCGTACTCAGCTGTTATCGCTATCCTGTTACTCACTTTTAACCTGCCTGCAATAGCCAACAAGTACATATCATTCAGGTCAGTGAATTCATCAACCAGATTATAGTGAACCATAACAGGCGCAAGTTGCATGGAAAATGCAGAAGTAAATTTCCTTCCTACAATTATTTGATGAACAAACGAAAGCCTGCTGCTAAAAAATTCATATTTGTCAATTCCTGTAGATGATTTGTTCGGATCTTTCAGATTGGTATAGTAAATAGAAGTGAAAAGTGTCACACTAACAGGCATTTTACCGTCGGTAGTTTGTCGAAGTAATCGGTATTTAAGAAATCCATCATACTGTTTTTGATAAGAGGAGCGACCTAATCCTCCCATTAATCTTCCATCATAGCTGTATTCTAACCCCAGGCGTATATTGGCAGGGCCATCAATTCCGTAAGCATTGTAGGAGCCTGAACTGAACTCCCCGAATCGGTGGGATATTCTGAAGTCAAGAGTTCTTTTTGGTACAACTTCAAGGGTATGAAAATTAATATTGCGGGTGCTTTTAAATGTAGCCACAACATAATCCTTTTCCTCTGTTTTGCTGCCTTTTTCCACTTCGTCCAATAAACTTTGTTGAGCAGTCAACATAGAAGGGAATAAAATAATTGAGAAAAAGATAAGCACTTTGTGAAGTGTTAATGAACAAATTTTCATAATTATTGGGGTTTTCCGTTTTGAATCCAGATTTTAATTTGGTTAATGCCACAATCACTCATTTTTCCACTTGGTGGCATGGCTGAAAAACCTGTTTGCTGTTCTATACAACCTATTAAAGTAATATCATCTACTGAAGCGGCAGCAGCATAGTTGTCAAGTATAATTCCTCCCTGGGCATTGGATGCACTGTGACAAGAATTATTGGTGCCGCAATTGGATAAAAATAACGGAGCAATATTTTTTGTGTAAGTAACATTAATTGTGTCACAATTTTGATTCAAACCCGATGCAGGATATAATTCAGAAGCGTTGTCATAGTAGCAGGAAGACCAAGTGCCAAGGCACAAGACTGCAATAAATATCTTTTTCATAGTTTTCAATTATTAAGTGCACCTTGCTCGATCCAAACAAAAATGGTTCTGATCTGATCCTCTGAAAGCGGTTGAGAGGGCGATTGTGGCATGAATCCCCCTTCTAATGCTCTACCGGTTATAGAGCGGTAAATACTGCTTTTTCGACCATTTCCGGGACTTACTTTCCCTAAAACAGATTCATAGGTCTCCAAACTAAATGATCCACCATCGCTGGAGTTATGACAACCCGACTGGGTGCAATTTGCTGCTATTATTGGTTGAACATCATTGGTGAAACTTAACTCTGGATAGGTTTCTATTTGGCTATCGCGAATACACCCCGGAATTATTATAATGCTTACCAACAAAATTGGCCAAATGAAATGGCCCAATTTGGATAAATTCATATTTTGAATGTTTAAATGACAAATGTGAGGAAAAATCAACATTCATTTCATGAAATTTGTCATTTTCTTGAAAATAATTTCAATTTTAAAGATTAAAACCAGCAATCACTGAGGTGGCAGTTATCTTTTGTTGATAGCTGTTGAGCGAATTATTAAACCTGATTTTAAATCTTTTTCTTTCCAAAAAACTTACAAAAATAAGCAGCTCCACACATTTCGCATTTTGGCTTTCTGGCAACACACACATACCTGCCATGTAAAATAAGCCAATGATGGGCTTTATGAATGATATGTTCCGGAAGATATTTTACCAATTGCTTTTCGGCAGACAAAGGAGTTTTGGCATTTATAGTCAACCCTATTCTAGCTGCAACTCTGAATACATGTGTGTCGACGGCCATAGCCGGTTGTTGAAAAATTACAGACGCAATTACATTAGCTGTTTTTCTCCCTACACCGGGGAGTTTAATTAATTGCTCAATTTCTGAAGGTACCATGCTATTAAAATCATTGACCAACATTTTGGCCATACCATTCAAACTCTTAGCCTTGTTATTCGGATAACTGATACTTTTGATGTAAGGAAAAATTTCATCGGAGGAAGCAATTGCCATTACTGAAGGTTCCGGAAAGGCACGAAGAACGCCTGGCATAACCATGTTCACACGTTTATCAGTGCACTGAGCCGAGAGAATTACAGCCACCAAAAGTTCGTAGGGATTAGTATAAACCAATTCCGTCACAGCAATGGGCATATGTTCGCTGAAATAATCTAAAAAAAAACTATACCTTTCTTTTCTGGTCATACACAAAAATAACAAAAGCCCTTGTATCTAATATACAAGGGCTTTTGTTAAATTAAGTTTTGTTTGACTTAAGCATTTACCTTTAAAGAGGTTCGGGCTGAATATTCCAAAATGTTACTTAAGCATTTTGGTGATGGATTCATAAGGGCTTTGTCAACATATCGAAATGCCCTTTTGATGTTATCAAATTCGGTTTCAACTTCAGGATCGGTGTCAATTTTATTTTGAGTTAGCACAGATTCTGTTAGCCCGGTTTCGTTATAAAGGTAAAGAATTAATTTTTCTGTTGTAGAGGTTTTGTTCATCCGCGTTTATTTTGATTTCACTTCCTCTAACGCCGTTGCCTGAATATTATTTCAGGGTATTGAAAATTATTTTACTAGAACGAGCTGCTTTTCTTCGATAAGCTTCCTCAAATTAATTAAAGCATAGCGCATTCTGCCTAAACTGGTGTTAATACTAACGTTGGTACATTCAGCAATATCCTTAAAGCTCATGTTGGCATAATGACGCATAATTACAACTTCCCGCTGATCGAGTGGGAGGTATTCAATTAATTGCCGAACTTCTTTATGTATTTGTGTGATAATCAATTTGTCCTCAATGTTGTCGTCTGTCAATTTTAATGAATCCATAACACTGAATTCATCCGTATCACGAACCATTGGCATTCTTTTCTGTTTTCTGAAATAATCAATTACCAGATTATGCCCAATACGAATTACCCAGGGTAAAAATTTACCTTCTTCATGGTAATTACCTGATCGTAAAGTGTTTATGACTTTTATGAAAGTCTCTTGAAAAATGTCCTCTGCCAGTTCTTTGTCTTTGACAAGCAATAAAATTGAGGTAAATATTTTTCTTTGGTGTCGTAAAATCAATTTCTCAAGTCCCGATTCATCACCGGTTAGAAATTGCGTAATTAATTCAGTATCAGATATTTCTGTATTGCGCATAGCTTCTCTGTTTAAAAGTTTGAACTTATTAAAGTGGTGTCAGAGTAAAGTTTATTCTATGCGGTTTTTGATTTTAAAGTGAAATTGATTAATTTTAAAGTTCTTAAACGGAATACTTTTAAGTTTATTGTGAAACCCGTTTAATTATTATATTTCAAATATACGAACATTTAAAAGGTTTTGCAACTTAGCCTCAATAATTGTGCCGCCAATTTGGCATTTTTACAAACAATTGACAAATAAATTGGCGCCTAAAGTTACCTTTGCAGCTTATCCCTTAAACGTTTTATGAAAACCTTATTATTTTATACTCTTCTGATTTTCAATTCATTAATTTGTTATTCAGGTACTGAAGCTGATACCAATAAAGTAAAACCGCAATCCAATGTTATTCAGTACCCTCAGGAAAAACACTTAAAAAATATAAAGCAATTAACTTTCGGAGGTGATAATGCTGAAGCTTATTTTAGTTTTGATAATTCTATGATTACCTTCCAGGCAACTAATCCTAAATGGGGTGATCAATGTGATCAGATTTATTACACAAAATTGGCTTCATCCAATATGAAGGACGAAAAACCTTCGCTGATCTCTACGGGTCAGGGCCGTACTACCTGTTCTTTTTCATGCCGGGTAATAAAACGATTGTTTATGCTTCTACACACCTAACTTCAGCCTCTTGTCCTCATGTTCCTGCAAAAGAGCCGATGGTAAATATGTTTGGAGTATTTATGATTCATTCGATATTTTTATTGCTGATATGAATGGTAAAATTCTCAATCAACTTACGAATACTCCCGGATACGATGCCGAACCAACTGTTTCACCAAAAGGAGATAAAATTGTTTTTACAAGCTTGCGTTCTGGTGACCTGGAACTTTATACTATGAATATTGACGGATCAAATGTGCGTCAAATTACCACCGGTTTGGGTTATGATGGTGGTGCATTTTTCTCTCCTGACGGATCTAAAATTGTATTCCCGTGCCTCCAGGCCTAAAACGGAAGAAGAAATAGCCACTTATAAGCAACTGCTTTCTGAAGGATTAGTGATGCCAACAAATATGGAATTGTATGTTTGTAATGTAGATGGTTCTGATATGAAACAAGTAACTAACTTGGGTCAGGCAAATTGGGCTCCATACTTTCACCCCTCCGGAAAAAAAATAATATTTGCATCCAATCATAATTCCAAAAGAGGAATGCCATTTAATTTGTATATGATAGACATTGATGGTACTAACCTGGAACAAATTACTTATGATGGGTTCTTCGATGCTTTTCCCATGTTTAGTTATGATGGAAAAAAATTGATTTTTTCCTCTAACAGAAATAATAATGGCACGCGAGATACTAACTTATTTATCGCTGACTGGGTGGATTAAATTTGAGGGTATTTTTAATTCAAAAAAAGACACACTATAAACGATTTCATTTTTTTAGAACTCCCACTCAGTTTTTCAATTTAAACTTTTAGAAGGAAGTCGCAATGTTTTGGTAAAATGAAATACAATTTCAATTTTATCCTGCATCATTGAAGTTTTATTTTAGTGGTGTAAAATGAAAAGAGCATTTTTACTTAGTTGTTTTCCTTACATATTTTAAGGTCAACAAATTCATACCATTTTTTCCGATTCCCGAAATTTCATTTTGATAAAGTCTGACAACCTGATCATAATACAAAACTATTACAGGTGATTCATTCATTATTATCTGATCCATTTTACAGTAATAACTATAACGAAGACTATCGTTAATAATACCCGATGATTCCTCATAGAGCTTGTCAAATTCTTTGCTTTTAAAATGGGTATAATTTGGACCATCAGGTGCAAAGTTAGGGCTGTAAAAAAGCGATAAGTAATTTTCTGCATCCGGATAATCGGCTATCCATGATGCTCTGAAAAAAGCAAGTTTTTGCTTTGCTACCATTTCACGATGGGCAGCACCCTGATTGACTTCCAATTTAATTTTTATTCCTGACTCAGAAAGTTGTCCCTGCATAAACTCACAAAGATCCTGATACTCCTTTGTTGTTGACATAACTATTTCAGGTAAACCTTTTCCTCCGGGATAACCACAAGCTTTCAGCAATTCATTTGTTTTTTTAGGATCAAAGTCATAACCTTTTACAAGGGCTGAATCGAAGGAGGGAAGTCCGGGAGGTACCATGCCAAAATTGCCAGGAGTTCCGATACCATTTCTTAAGTAAGTAATCATCCGTTTTCTGTCGAACCCATAATTGATAGCCTGACGAATTCGAATATCAGCCAAAGGATTTTTGTTTCCGGAACTGGTATCCATAAGTATTCCCATATATTCAGTATTGAGGTAAGGACAAGTTTCCATTATAAACTTGCCCTGATACTTTTCTCTGAGTCCACCGGTTTTTGTCAGCAACTCATCCTTATAGCTGGCATCAATACCCGAAATAAAATCAATATTGCTCTTTACAAATTCAAGAAAGGCGGACTGCCTATCGTTGATAAATGAAATGGAAACAGCATCTACAAAAGGTAACCTTTCACCTTTGTATGTTTCAAAATAATTTTCATTTTTTAAGAATATCAGATTGGTTCGCTCCTCCCACATACTAAATAGAAAAGGACCGGTACCGACCGGATGTTTCCTGAAATCTTTACCATATTTTTTTATAATTTCAGCAGGTACCACCGAGCAATATAACGAGGTCAGTAATCCTGCAAAAGGAGGGAAAGGTTGTTTTAATTTTATAATAAAAGTAGAGTCGTTAGGAGCAAAAAAAGCCGGAGCATTTTGCAGCGAATCAAAAGCTACTGAGTTAAATACCCATATTCCGGGAGATGCCAGAGCAGGATCTAAAAGCCTGTTAAAACTGTAAACAAAATCAGTTGCATTTACTTTTCTGCCTTTACCTTGAAGGAAGTCGGGGTCGTTGTGAAAAAAGACATCATCCCTGAGATAAAAAGTATATATTTTTCCATCTTCAGAAGTACTCCAACTTTTTGCTATGCATGGAATGACTTCAAGTTGGTCATTCATTTGTACTAAACCGTTATAAAGCTGATTGCAGGCCCATATATCTGCCTGACCACGGGCAAATGCCGGGTCCAGGGAACTGATTCCAGAGGCTTCGTTATAACGAAATATAACTTTGCCCAGCCCTTTATCCGGTAGCGGCGTACAGCCCACGAAAAGGGCTATCAAAACAAAAAGAATGGACTTTTGCACAACACAAAAATACTTTATCGAAAACGTTTCCAGGCATTCGTTTGATGATTTTTTATTAACTATATGATAAATAATAAATCCTCTGAGAATCCCGATTAGGATCAAGTGATTAAAATTGACAAGTTTTAGCTAGATGTCAGGTCTTGGTTGATCAAGTAATTTACTTTTAAAGAAGGCTAATTACTGGTATCCAACTGTT
Organism: Bacteroidota bacterium; assembly: GCA_016722525.1. Lineage (GTDB taxonomy): Bacteria > Bacteroidota > Bacteroidia > AKYH767-A > OLB10 > JADKJB01. The sequence continues at coordinate 23,012 of JADKJB010000015.1, read as the reverse complement.
TCATTTATTTAGAATAAAGCACTTTTTATGTACCTTTGTCCTGTGCAAACAGGAAGAAAAATAGCTTATCATACCTTAGGATGTAAATTAAATTTTGCTGAAACTTCAGCAATCGGAAGGCAACTATCCGCTGAAGGCTATACCAAAGTTGATTTTTTTGATATTCCGGATGTTTATCTGATTAATACTTGCTCGGTAACTGAAAATGCGGATAAAGAATGCCGAACTATTGTAAACAGAGCGCTCAAAGTAAATCCAGCTGCAATTATTGCCATTACAGGTTGTTTTGCTCAGTTAAAACCATCCTCGGTCGCATCTATACCCGGAGTAGATCTGGTTTTGGGAATCAGTGAATTTAATCAATACACGAGTTCCTGGTCATCGGGCGATCGTACCCGTGTTTTTATGAAGGTTCAGGATGGATGCAACTACAATTGCAGTTTTTGTACCATTCCTTGGCTCGCGGTGCCAGCAGAAGTAATTCTATCGAAAAAGTGGTTGCTGAAGTCAAGCAGGTAGTGGATTCTGGTGCTAAGGAGGTGGTGTTAACAGGAATCAATCTGGGTGATTTTGGAATTTATGATCCCTCTACCGGAAATCATCAGGCTTCTTTTTTAGAACTGGCAACAGCATTAGATTCAATGACAGGATTGGAGCGTATCAGGATTTCTTCCATAGAACCAAATTTGTTAAACAACGAATTAATTAATCTTGTTGCTGCCTCTGAACGATTTGTTCCACACTTTCATATTCCTCTTCAAAGTGGATCTGATAAAATTTTGAAGAAAATGAAAAGACGTTACTTATCCGCATTATATAGGGATAGGGTAGCAGCTATTAAATCCGTAATGCCAAACAGCTGCATTGGTGTTGATGTTATTGTCGGATTCCCAGGTGAAACAGACAGCGATTTTTTGGATACTTACAATTTTCTTAATGAAATTGATATTTCCTATCTGCATGTATTTACCTATTCTGAACGTGATCAGACTGCTGCCGCTGAAATGAATGAAGTAGTTCCAATTTCAATTAGAAAAGAGCGAAATAAAAAATTACGAATTTTATCTGCAAAAAAATTAAGAAAATTCTATGAAAGTCAGTTAGGGACATTTCAAAGTGTACTGTTTGAAGCTGACAATAAAGATGGCTGGATGCATGGTTTTACCAGGAATTATGTAAAAGTGAGAACTCCATTTGATCCCTCCTTGATCAATCAGATTGTTGATTGTAAATTGGATTCCATTAATGGTGAAGGCGAAGTAGAAGTTACTGTTAACAGCTATTCTTTAATTTGAAAATTATTCATTGAATGTATCCAACCATATCTGACCTGATTTTTGATTTAACAGGATTAAATATTCCTCTTCCCATACAAAGCTTCGGTTTTATGATGGCTATTTCATTCCTCCTGGCCGCGTATACGTTGTCATTGGAATTGAAAAGAAAAGAGGGACTCGGATTAATCAAACCGGTTACAATTAAAACTTTGATAGGTGAGAAAGCCAGTTTAACGGAGTTGCTCATTTCTTTTTCTATCGGTTTTATTGTTGGATATAAACTCCTTTATGCCTTTACTCACTATACAGAATTTGTAGCAGATACGCAGGGTGTGCTACTCTCATCAGAAGGATCTTTTCTGGGTGGATTGTTAGGTGGCGCATTAGGTGCTTATTTAAAATATAGAGAAAAGGATAGACAAAAACTTGCTAAGCCGGAATGGCTGTCGGAAGAAATACACCCGTATCAGTTAGTAGGAAACATTACAATAATTGCTGCTGTAAGTGGATTAGTGGGTGCCAAAATATTTCATAACCTTGAAAATTTGGATGATTTCGCAAAAGATCCCTGGGGTTCATTAATCTCATTCAGTGGACTAACCATGTACGGTGGGTTGATATTGGGTGCAGTGGCAGTGATTTATTATGGAAAGAAGAATAATATAAGTCCTTTGCACTTAACTGACAGCGCTGCTCCCGGGTTAATGTTGTCATATGGAACTGGAAGGATTGGTTGTCATGTTTCAGGTGATGGTGATTGGGGAATTGTTAATACTCATGCTAAACCAGCTTGGCTTGAATTTTTACCCGATTGGATTTGGAGTTACCAATACCCTCATAATGTTTTAAGTGAAGGCATACCCATTCCTGGTTGTGAAGGACGGCATTGTATGATGCTGCCTGAGCCGGTGTTTCCAACTCCATTTTACGAAGCGGTAATTTGTATTGGGTTATTTTTTGTATTGTGGAGTTTAAGAAAACACATTTCAATTCCGGGTGTATTGTTTAGCGTTTATTTGATTTTTAATGGCGTGGAACGGTTTTTTATTGAAAAAATACGGGTGAATACGAAGTATCATATCAGCGGACATGCTATAACACAAGCTGAAATTATTTCAGTCGTGTTGATCATTCTTGGAATCATTGGTATTATCATTTTTCGAAAAATGGCAAAAAATAGAAATACATCTTTAACTTAACTATGGATCTGAAATTAATTTGTGAGCAGGCAAGAGATGTAGTAAATGATGCAGTCGTTTTCATCAGGGAACAATCGGAGAGTTTTAATAGCGCTGATGTGGAATATAAGGGATTGAATGATATGGTTTCTTATGTCGACAAGACAGCAGAAAAATATTGGTTGATGGATTGAGAAAAGTCCTTCCCGAAAGTAGATTCATCACCGAAGAGAATACTGCGAGTTCAACTACTGAACAATTTAAATGGATCATTGATCCTTTGGATGGCACCACCAATTTTGTGCACGGCGTTCCCTGCTATTGTGTGAGTGTAGCTTTGATGGATGGTGAAGAACTGTTGATTGGTATCATTCACGAAGTAAATTTGAACGAATGCTTTTACTCATCCAAAGGTGATGCTGCTTATGTGAATGGGGAAGTTATACATGTCTCAAAACGTAAAACCCTTTCTGAGTCTCTCATTGTAACCGGTTTTCCATACACCAATTTCTCCCGCATGAGTGAATACATGGAGATATTCGATTACTGCATGCGTAACACACACGGCATTCGCAGACCCGGTTCAGCAGCTATTGATCTGGCTTATGTTGCCTGTGGCAGATATGAGGCCTTTTATGAATATGGTTTGAACTCGTGGGATGTAGCAGCCGGTGCTTTTATTGTGCAGCAGGCAGGAGGGAAGGTGAGTGATTTTACGGGTAAAAATGAGTATGTTTTTGGTAAAGAAATTATTGCAACCAACGATTCCGTTTTTGAGGAGTTTTTAGGTGTGGTGATGGAGAAGATGAAAGTTTCATAATACCCATTTTTCAGGATTGTGTAATGTGAATTAATTTGTCTATTTTAGTTGGCTAATTAGCCGTTCAGAAAACTAAAATTTAACAATTCAAACAAAATCCCCATTTCGATGAAACGATTCCTTATTCTTCTTTTATTTTCGTCTACTCAACTTTTTGCCCAACATGATGGATGCGATAAATGTTCCATGTTGAAAGAGGAATATGAAGCGGCGGTATCACCCGAAAAAGAAAAGATTTTTGCGTTTTTTAAACAGGAATGCCTTCAAACCGATACTGTTTTTGTTTCTGATCAGGGTGTAGTGCAGAAAGCCGAAGTGGCAACCAACATGAAAGTGGTGGATAAAGGCAAATGCATCGATTACCAGATCGTAAAAGAGTACGTGAAAGCAACTAAAAAAGAAACCCGTAGCTACAGTGTTTCTAAAAAAGATACGGTTTACACCTTTGCATCTACGCAACCTGTTTTTCCGGGTGGCGATGTAGCACTCATAAAATATTTGAGCAAGAACATTCAGTATCCTGTTAAAGCTGCCGAAGAAGGATTACAAGGCACTGTTTATCTCCAGTTTGTGGTTACGAAAAACGGAACCGTTTCAACCGTAAAAGCCGTCCGCAGTCCAGGAACCGAATTGACCACCGAAGCTATCCGCGTTGTAAAATCAATGCCCAAATGGACTCCCGCAACCTATAAAAATGAACCCGTGAGTATGCGATTTGTATTGCCGGTGAAGTTTAAGTTGAAGTGAGGATTTGTTTTTTAGTTCTTTGGTTCTTTGGTTTTTTAGTTCTTTAGTTCTTTAGTTATTAGTTGGCTGAAAGTGGTAGGTGATGGGTGAGTTTTTGTTTTGGAAATTTATAATAAGAATACATCCCGTTAATAATATTCATACTCATACCTACTCTGCGTATTCGCCATTTGAGCACTTCGGTTCATGTCCATGAAGTAGCCCGATTCGGTGAGGAGGTTTTTGTTTTCGTCGAATTCGTAGTTGGATTTCATGGTTAGGTTGCCATTTTCGTCAAAGACTTCTTCCGTAATGCAGCTGTCGTTTTCGTCGAATTCGAAACGTAAAGTGCGGGAGTGAAAATCACGGATTTTTCGCTCAATAACATTGCCGCGATCATCGTGGGTTGAAGCAATGTCCGAAATAACCACTCCATCACCGTTTTTCTCGGTTATGCGGACTAATTCACCTTTGTCGTTGTAAGAAATTTTTGTGGTACGAATGAGCTGGTCTTTGTTATCATAAACTCTTTTTTCTACAGGTGCATCTTTTTCATTGTAATCAACTTTCGTAGTCTCCACATGCTTCTGATCCGGGACCCATTTTGTGATGTTCGACAAGCAGATCCCGTTCGTTGTAAACAATTTTTTCAAACGATTCCGGGTTCGCCATCGGCATCGTAGCGCGCAATGGTCACTGGTTGGTCGTGTGAGGAGTAGGTATATTCCGTTTTCTCTCCCGGATCTTCACCATAATATTTTATCTCACTCAGTAAACGTCCTTTCTCGTCACGGTTAAATTCATAGACTTCACTTATGCCTTCTGCTTCCATGATTAATTCATGTTTGAGTATTTTTCCAGTAGCATCATAAGAGTATTTGTTAATTTCCAAAATTCCATCCTCTTCATCAATTTTCTCTTCACCAATGAGATTGCCTTTCTCATCAAAATAAGAATGCGAAGCAAGTACTTCTTCATCCGGTACACCGCCAAAAGCCATTTTTTTAAAGCGGGTAGTATATTTTTTTATGGATTTTACTTTCATGAAAATGCTATGTGCTGATTTATAAAATTAAAATTTATTTACCACTTGTCGGATCGCCACCAATTGCGTTAACAAGGCTTCAAGCTTATCGAGATGGAGCATATTGGCCCCATCCGATAACGCATTCGCGGGATCGGGATGTGTTTCGATGAAGATACCATCCACACGAGCAGCCATTCCCGCTTTCGCGATAGTGCCAATCAAATGAGGTTGTCCACCTGTAACACCCGAGCCCTGATTGGGTTGCTGCAGTGAGTGAGTAATATCCAAAATCACCGGCACCTCAAACTTCTGCATTTCAGGAACCCCTCTGAAATCAACAATCAAATCAGAGTATCCCAACATGGTACCTCTCTCGGTAAGCATAATTTTATTGTTGCCGGATTCTTTGAGTTTGTTCACTGCAAATTTCATGGAGCCTGCTGAGAGAAATTGTCCTTTTTTTACATTCACATATTTACCTGTTTTTGCTGCTGCAACTAACAAGTCTGTTTGGCGGCAAAGGAAAGCGGGAATCTGCAAAACATCTACATATTTTGCTGCCAACGCGGCTTCGTGACTCTCGTGAATGTCGGTGACTGTAGGTACATCAAAATCTTTTGCGATGCGTCCTAATATTTCGAGGGCTGTTTCGTCACCAATTCCAGTAAACGAATCGAGGCGGGTGCGGTTAGCTTTACGGTAAGATGCCTTGAAAATGAACGGAATTTTTAAACGTGCAGTGATTTCCTTTATCCGTTCAGCAATTGACCTCGTCATTTCTTCACTTTCAACAACACACGGCCCTGCGAGAAGGAAGAAATTTCCTGCGTCCTGATTACGTAATTTGGGTAAGTCGATATGCATACTTTAATTTATTTGGTGCAAAGGTAACAATACCCCTTAAAATCATCAGTCGACGCGCAAAACAAGACCTTTTAAGTACTCACCTTCAGGGTGGTACAAATTCACAGGATGATCAGGCCCTTGTGATAACTGATGCAATACACGAACTTTTCTTCCGGTTTTAGCCGCCGCAGTGAAAACCGTTTTACGGAAGAGTTGTTTGTCGATCGCTTGAGAGCACGAAAAAGTAAAAATGAGTCCTCCCGGCTTAACTCTTTTAATGGCTTCGTAATTCAAATTCCGATAACCAATCACCGCTTTATCGACTGCATTCAAGTGCTTGGCAAATGCTGGAGGATCGAGAACAATGATATCGTATTTGATGGAGCTACTCTTTAAAAAACAACCGAATCAACCTGTGCAGCTCCTGCTTTCAGGGCATAGATGGAAAAGCCGCCCGAATAGCAAAAGGTATTCAACACAGTTTTATCTTTGGCATAGGAGGAGAGCATCTTCCTGTTTTCTCTTTGATCGAGGAAGAAACCTGTTTTTTGTCCCTCTTTCCAGTTGATATGAAAGAGATGATTATTTTCTTTCACCACACATTCTTCGAGTGCGCCTTTCAAAAATTCATTCTCATGTCGAACGCCATCATGTGCTTTAATTGTCTCGGCACTCTTGTTAAAGATGTTGTCGATTTTCAATCCGGAATATGTTGCAGTGCATTGGAGATGTCGTTTATTGATGCGATCATCCCATCCGAATGGGCTTGAATTACTGCAGTGGAACTGTAGATATCGATGATGAGTCCGGGCACCAAATCACCTTCGCCATGGATGAGCCGGAACGTATCCGTTTCAGGAGAATTTCCAAATCCGAGACCTTTTCTCAAATCAAACGCCTTATCCAAAATTTCCTGCCAGAAAGCCGTATCAATCATTCGTTGTTCAAAACTCAGAATTCTTACCATAATGGAACCATGATTAAAATGGCCGGTAGCGAGATATTTGTTGTTAGAATCAAAGACTTCCACCAAAGTGCCCGCTACAAGATCCTTTACTGGAGAAGCAATGGCGCCGGAAAATATCCATGGATGGAAGTTGAGAACAGATCGTTCCTTTTGTGGTTTAAGCGTGATTTTAGGGTAATTTTGTGCATTCATTTGGACAAAGATACAGGTTGAAAGGTACTACCAAACTTTAAACGGATGATTTCATTATTTTTGAATGTTTTGCAAATGCACCATACATGGTAAATTATCAGACTTCCAGAGAGAAGTTTATAAGTCTTTCAGCAATTAGCACGGGCATCAGAGAGGCCATCACCGGCAAGTTTGGTGATTCACTTCTTTGGGTCGTTGCTGAAATTTCGGAGTTGAACGTCCGTAAAGGCCATTGTTATTTGTCGCTTGTTGAAAAACTGCCCGGCAATGCGGCACCTGTTTGCGAATTGAAGGGAATTGTTTGGGCCAATAAGTTTGAGAAAATCATCACTGTTTTCAGGAATGCAACCGGAGTCGATTTAGCAGCCAATACGCGCATTTTATTTCAGGCATCTATTCGTTATGATGTAAAATGGGGATTGAATCTGATAATTGAAGACATTGAACCCAAGTATACTATTGGTCTGCTGCAGCAGGAACGTGACCGGACAGTAGCCAAACTCAAGGAAGAAGGAGTTTATTCAAACAACAAAAATCTTCCCTTCCCACTGGTACCCACCCGCGTAGCCGCCATCTCCGCCAAGGACTCCCGCGGTTACGAAGATTTTGAGAATAAACTCGAGACAAATATTTACGGATACAATTTCAAGGTCACATTATTTCCTTCATTGTTGCAGGGCGATAGTGCGGCAGTACAGATGGTAGACAGACTCATCGAAATTTACAACCACCGTGATCAGTTTGATGTGGTGGTGATTGTAAGAGGGGGCGGAGGAGCGATTGATTTGAATTGTTTCAACGATTACCGACTGGCAAGAGCTGTGGCCCGGTTCCCGCTTCCAGTACTAACGGGCATAGGACATACGACAAACATCAGCGTTGTTGACGAAGTCGCCCACGCCGATCGAATCACACCAACCGATGCGGCAGATTATATTGTGGAGCAAACAAGGGAATTTGAAGTGATGCTTGATGAAATAGGAGCAAGAATACACGAAGCCTATCTAGACACTACCATTTCTGAAATGAATCATTTGCAAAACGCAGCCGATCGCATCAAAGTGCAAACATCTTACAGACTACAGAACGAAATTCATTATTTGTCTACTACTGCAATGAATTTGAAAGCTATCTCTATCAATCTGGTTAAAAATTCAAAAATCAATCTCACTTTCAAAGCAACGGAGCTAGGATTACACATCAAAAAGCTGGTCGCTGCCGAAGGGCAACGACTCAACCAGTACACCAAAGGAATTCGTCATCTTTACTGGAACAATCAGAATCCTCAGTCAGGATGCTCGATCCGGTAAACGTATTAAAAAGAGGATTTTCAATCACACAAATCAAAGGCAAAGCCATACTAAAAGCGACATCCTTGAAAGAGGGTGACCGAATCAAAACAACATTTTATGAAGGAACCATCGAAAGCGAAGTCACAGGAAACTAACGAAGCTGTATCTTATCAGGAAGCAGTCAATGAACTGGAAGAAATCCTCACCGAAATCGAAACCGGCGACACGGATATTGATATATTGTCAGAGAAAGTAAAGCGTGCTATTTATCTCATTCAGCTGTGTAAGGCAAAATTGAAAAATACGGATGACGAGGTGAGGAAGTTAATCTCGGGATTAGATGGTTCGACAGGCTCACCATCCTAACTGCAACTAGCTAATTTTATTTTTTTACCAGAATTAATTTCCTTCATAGGGCTGTTCATGCAACCATAGTATGCCCTTTGGTATAAAAAAATGTTTCATCCAACTGGACGAGCCCTACCAAAATGGTCAGGTTAGTCTGCCGAACCGCAGACCAAAACCATTTCAACAATCACGAACCACTGCCATCTTTAGACTGGTAACTGATCACTGATCACTATTAACTGGCACCTTGTCATTTGTCAAAGCAGTAAACAACCTCACCACCTCCTTTGCCTCCTTCACATCATGCACTCTCAAAACTGAAGCCCCTTGCATTAAGGCAACCATATGTAATGCAGTAGTTCCGTTTAAAGCTTTCTCAGGATTTACTTGAAGTACTTTACAAATCATCGATTTTCTGGAAATGCCTGCCAGAATAGGGGCAGCCTGTCATTTTTAGAATATGGAGATTTTTAAGCAGATCGTAATTATGATCAACTGTTTTTCCAAACCCAAACCCCGGATCAATAATAATATCATTCACACCGGCATTTTTAAGTCGTACTATGTTTTTTAGAAAATAGGAGGTCACCTCTGTAACAACATTTTTGTATTTAGGGTTATTTTGCATGCTTTCGGGCTTCCCTTTCATATGCATCAGAATATAAGGCACCTTTAACCTTCCCACTGTTTTGAACATATTTTTGTCCATGCTTCCACCCGAAATGTCATTAATTATTGAAGCACCGGCTTCTATACCAGCTTTAGCTATTCCTGATCTGAAAGTATCCACAGAGATAATGGTTTTGGGATATTTCTTTAAAATGCTGTCAATAATGGTTGCCAAACGCTTCATTTCTGTCTTTTCACTGATCAATTTAGATCCCGGACGTGACGATTGAGCTCCCAAATCAATAATTGCAGCTCCTTCAGCAAGCATTTTACCAACCTGTTTAATTATTGCCTTTTCTTCGGTAAATTTGCCCCCATCATAAAATGAATCGGGTGTGATATTAAGTATACCCATTACAGCCGGAACTGATAAATCGAGCAACTGATTCTGGCAATTAATGAGTTTTGGGGTATTAAATACAGTAGAAATTTGTTTCATTTTCATTAAAATTACATTTATTATAACCTAATTTGCCACTAATTGTTAAGGCATTTAATAGCTTACTGATGAATATACAGGCCATTATGGAAAATATACCGGGATTAACCGATGCACAGTATGATAAGGCAATTGCTGAGTGCAAATATATATTTACTGCCAAGATGAAAGACTATGGTAGTGCCTGGAGGATTTTAAGATTAAGCTCCATCACTGATCAAATGTTCATTAAAGCGCAACGAATCAGAAGTATCTCAGCTCTATCACCGATTTAATACTCATGAAGCTTTTAAGAGTCAAACAAATTGAGGATAATAATGGTACAACTCTTATTTCAGAAGGCATTGACGCAAACTATTACGATATTATTAACTATTCCGTTTTTGCTTTAATTAAGTTAGACGACATTAAACAGATATAAAGATTATGATGAAAAATTTAAGTTGGATTTCCAGAATTCTGGTAGGAGCCCTTTTATTGTATCAGGTCTCATTAAAGCAAATGATGCCATTGGCTTTTCTTACAAATTGGAAGAGTATTTTACGGTCTTTGGAACACCATGGATGAATAGTTATGCCTTGTTTTTGGCCGCATTTGTTTGTGTTCTTGAAATTATTTTAGGTGTAGCCGTACTATTCGGAACTCGAATGGTGACCGTAGCCTGGTTGCTTTTATTAATGATCCTTTTCTTTACTTTCCTCACGTTCTATTCTGCCTATTTCAATAAAGTAACCGATTGCGGATGTTTTGGTGATGCCTTAAAGTTAACACCTTGGCAATCGTTTACCAAGGATGTGATTTTGCTGTTTTTTGTAGGTATCATTTTCATCGACCGTAAGAATATTCAACATAAAGATTTGAAATCTGATAGCATCAATTCTATTGTGGCTCTTGTTTTAATAGCCTATTTTAGTTTATCTGTCATTAACTGGTCTTTCCCTTTGTTTTTCTCTGCCGGATTGCTGTTTGCCACTATTATGTTGAAACAATTGCTTCCTAAAATACCAAATACAGTTGTGCTGGGTCTTTCCGGTATTTTGTCTGTTTATTTTTCCTACTACTGTCTCAATCACCTTCCTGTAAAAGATTTCAGGCCTTATGCTATTGGTAAAAATATTAATGAAGGTATGCAGGTTCCTGAAGGTGCTCCGAAAGATAGTGTGGTGATGACGTTTCAATAAAAAAGGAGGGGCGATGTTTGAATTTGCCGCCGATCAATTACCCGAAGATCTCGATCAATATGAATTTGTTGATCGTGTGGATAAGGTAATACGCAAAGGATATGTTCCACCTATCCATGATTTTACTATTACCGATGCTGCAGGATCCGATTATACCGAGGATTTTCTTGTGGGTGATGATTATGTTTTTATGTTGGTTTCCTATGATCTAACCAAGACAAACGAAGAAGTGCAGGGCACCATCAATACCTTTGTTAAACAGTGCGATGAAAACAAGGTGCGTTTCTTCGGACTCACTTCCACGGCACCTTCCGAAACCGATCAGATCCGCCACAAGTATCAAAGCATGTTCAGTTACTATTTCTGCGATGCCACTACGATTAAAACAATTGTGCGTTCGAATCCCGGATTAGTTTTAATGAAAAACGGAACTGTTCTCGACATGTGGCATTACAACGACTGGCCTGAATTTGCTGAAGTGCAGGATAAGTATTTAAAAAATAAATAATCTTCGTTTACTAAATGTTTCGGTTCCTGGTAAGAAAACTTTTTTATGGCTTACTGGTTTTGGCCGGCGTAGTAACAATTGTATTTTTCTTTTTAATATTCTTCCCGGAGATCCAGCTCGAATGATGCTAGGGCAAAGGGCAGATGTATCAAGCATTGAGAACATCAACCGTGAGCTAGGAAGAGATAAAAGTGTGCTGACACAATTTGGCATGTATCTGAATGATTTATCTCCCATTTCATTTCATAACAACAAAAATGAAACTTCCGTATTCTTTGCGTCTGCAGAAAAATACGGTAATTTTTTACCTGTTCTTTCTGTTGGAAGCAAAACTGTAATTCTTAAAAAACCCTATCTGAGGAGGTCTTACCAAACAAAGCAATTGGTCACAGAAATAATTTCTGATGCTATGCCGGGAACAGTTATTCTTGCTTTAGCAGCATTGATTTTCGCCACTTTTGCCGGAATTGGATTAGGAATGATAGCTGCTTTAAAAAAGAGTAAAATGGTGGATCACCTTATCAGCATGCTGGCAGTTGTTGGTATGGCTGTTCCCTCTTTTTTTGCCGGAATTGTTATTGCCTGGTTTTTTGGATTTGTTTTGGCCGATTATACCGGACTGAACATGACCGGAAGTTTATACAGCATTGATCCTTTTAATGGCAGAGTGCTGGAATTAAAAAACCTGATTCTCCCTGGTTTTACATTAGGAATACGTCCTCTTTCAGTAATCGTTCAGCTTACCAGAAGTTCGATGCTGGATGTGCTTTCGCAGGATTATATTCGCACCGCAAAAGCCAAAGGACTCTCCAGGCAATTTATTATTATGAAACATGCCCTTCGCAATGCTCTTAATCCGGTTTTAACAGCTGTTTCAGGATGGTTTGGTTCCTTGTTGGCCGGAGCAGTGTTTATTGAATATATATTTGGCTGGAAAGGAATTGGTAAGGTCACGGTAGACAGTTTGGAACGTTATGATTTCCCGTGGTATTGGGAGCCGTGCTGGTGGTTTCAATAATTTTTATTGTAATTAATATTCTGGTTGATCTCATGTACGGCATGTTGGACCCAAGAGTGAGAATTAGTTAATTTGGTGAATTGATAGTTCCTGTTTCTAAAATAAAATTTAAATTGTTATGAGAGATAAAATTGTTGCCGGTAACTGGAAAATGAACTGTAATAGGGAAGAGGCTTTAAGTCTGGTTACCGAAATTTCGGGTATGTTGCAGGATGAGAAAAACAATTCCGCAACAGTAATTCTTGCTCCACCCTTTGTACACATTGGTGCAATTTCACATTTTGTAAATGGATCACCAGTTAAAGTTGCAGCACAGAATTGTGCTTCAGAAGCATCAGGTGCTTATACCGGTGAAGTTTCGGCTGCCATGATAAAGTCTGTGGGTGCTGATTTTGTCATTATAGGTCATTCAGAAAGACGAAACTATTTTTTGGAAAGTAACGCTACCCTGGCTAAAAAAACGGAATTAGCCTTAATGGCTCATTTAAAACCCATATTTTGTGTTGGAGAATTATTACCTGAACGCGAAGCTGCCATGCATGAAGTAACGGTAAAAAAGCAACTGGAAGAAAGTCTATTTCATTTGTCCGATGAAAAGTTTTCGGAAATTATTATAGCCTACGAACCTGTTTGGGCTATTGGTACAGGCAAAACAGCCACTCCGGCACAAGCTCAGGAAATGCATTTATTTATTCGAAATCTCATTGCTTCAAAATATGGGAATGCTATTGCTGATGCTACTTCGATATTGTATGGCGGCAGCTGCAATGAATTGAATGCGCAGGAATTATTTGCCTTGCCTGATGTTGATGGAGGATTAATAGGAGGGGCCTCACTAAAATCAAGAAGTTTTGTAAATATTATTAAGAGTTTTTAATGCTATCGAAGCAGGGTTATTGGTTCTTATTCTTGCTATTTGTTTTTTCGAGTGCTACACCATGTATTCTTGCTCAGGATCGCACCAATTTCTTGGAAGGGTCGGCCGGTTATGGTAAAATGATTCGGAATTACCCTGATTTCCCAACTATTGAAAATCCTGCTGTTATTACCTCTGTGAAATTTTCAAGACATTTTGATGGGTATAAACCATGGCACCGGTTTTATAACTTTCCTAAAGTAGGTGTAAATTTAACCGGAGGATCGTTAGGGAACAATTCGGTGCTGGGACATTTTGCAGGTCTCATGTCAGAATTTTCATTTGAAAAAAAACTTGGAAACTCATTTTTTTGGGCTCCCCGTTTAGCAATGGGTGTTTCCTGGTTCAGCAAGCCTTACAACGAATTCCAAAACCCGGCAAATGTGGTGATAGGAAGTGCTTTTACATTTTTAGTTAGTGCCGAGGCCGCGGTGGGTTACGAACTTACCAGTAAAACTGATTTGCTATTGCGATTCACCTTATTGCATGCATCCAATTCACATTATAAATTACCCAATGTAGGAATGAACCTACCTGCAATTTCAATAGGAGCAAGGTACTATTTATCGAAAACTCAAGAAGCGCGATTAGATACTACGGAAGCAATTTTCAATAAAAAACCTCAAATACATGCAAGAGTTGCTCTGGGCATTAACGAGTTGGGATCATCTACAACACCCGTGAACGGACCTAAATATGCGGTGTATCTGGGTTCGGTATATGTAGCTAAACTGTATTCGCCAATTAACAAAGTAAGTGCAGGAATTGAAGCCTGGTACAATACCGGGGTTTATGATTTTATTGTGAGTCAGGATTTTTATGAAACAAAAAGACATACGCAATCAATGGCTGTTGCTTTGGTTTTTGGACATGAGTTCCTGATAGGTCATTTTGGATTAGTAACTACTTTAGGATTGTATATATATAATCCATTTTACAAAGACCGTTTAAAGCAAAATGAGATTGATGGTTTTAAAGATAAACTCAAATCCTATATCCCTGCAAGATTAGGTTTTCAGTATTACCTTAAAAATACAATGAGTGAGCAAAACAAAAACTTATTTATTGGTTTGTATATTAAAAGCAATTTTGGTCAGGCCGATTTTCTGGAAAGTAGTATTGGCTATATGTTTTAGTTGCGCTTATAAAGAAACGCGATAAAGACCGCCATCCTTACCGCAGGCAATAGCCTGGTTTTCAGACAACCATTTTATTTGCAAAACATCTTTCCCGTCAAACGAAATTTTGTCCTGCCAGGAGTTCCCACCATCAGTACTCCAACTAATAATTCCATTGGTGCCTGTAACCACAATTTTACCTGAAGCGGCAACTGCAATAGCGTTCAGTTGATGCTCATTGATACTCCAACTACTACTTTTCCTTATTTTGATCCAGGAATCTCCTTTGTTCTCAGATTTGTATATGCCACCATCAAAATCACACATCCAGAAATTTCCTGTTTGATCGGTACAAATACTTGTGTAGAACTTATTATTTGCATCTTCCATGGTGAAATTTATTCCGCCATTGGTAGTTCGCATCAAGGTGCCGTATCCGCAAATGATGCCATTTTCTGAATCAGAAAAACAAACACCTCTTAACTCGTGATTGAATTCGCTGAAAGTCCATGCATCTCCTTTATTGTTGGTTTTAAATAAAACTCCATTACCAAAATTTTTACCTCCGCAAACAAATCCGATACTGTCGGTGCTGAACCAAATATCACGCAAGTATCTGTTAACTGTGAGTGGCCAGGAGGTGGCATAAAAGGGTTCCCAGGAGTTTCCAGCGTTGGTGGTACGGTAAATTAAAATGTCAGAATCGGCTGCAAATCCGGTGTCGGAGCTGATAAAATGAATAGCGTTTATGGAATTGTCGAAAATGGAACCGGAATAATTCCAGGATACTCCTGAATCAGTTGAATAGAGTATGAATCCGGAATCGTCTTCGCCACCACAAACAAAAATAGTCCCGTTAGCTAAAACTTCCAAATCCCTGAAGGTACTAGAAACCGGTGTGTTTATTTTTTGATAAGGAAGCTCTGTTAAATTCTTTTTGCATCCTGATAGAAGTATTACAATCAGAAAAATGGCAATGTTTTTCATTTAACTCAAAAGGAAAACAAGAACATAAAAAACAACAAAATCCAAACAGCATCAACAAAATGCCAATAGATGGTTATCAATTGAAGTCGGGTTAACTGGTACTCATCAGTCAAGAAAAGTAGTGATTTAGCAATGTTATTCGATTTCCCAAACACACTTGCAGTTAGCACCAAAAGAAAAATCATGCCCCCAACCACATGCAGGAAGTGAAGTCCTGTTATAATATAAAGATAAGCTACTCCCACATTAGTATTGAGAAACAAACCGGCATCAATGAGCTTTTTCCAACCAGCTATTTGAGCCACACAAAATAAACCACTTAATACCAGCGTACCCAGTAGAGCTAATTTCATATTTCGGAAAGAGTCGCTTTTAAAGGATGCGACTAAACCGGATATGGTGTAGCTGCTGAGTAATAAGAAAATGGTACTTATTGAAAATGCGTTGGGGAGTGTAAAGCCTTCTGGAATGCTGCCTCTTGAAACAGAGATGAAATATAAAAAAACAACTGACAGGAAAAGAACTCTACTTCCGACTAAACCAAAAAACAATAATGTTTTAAAAGGATGAAATTTCTCCATCCTGCTGAATCCTGTTGGATTTGCTTTGTCGCTACGAGTTTTCCGATTGGTACTCATGATCTCAGGCCTAATTGTAAACCTTTACTCAAAAATACAATTTAAAATGACTTTTTGTTTCAAGTTCAAAAAAAAAAGTGATTTCTATTTATTTGTGCCTCCCGGAAGTAACATTCTCAAAAAAGAATAGCGACTTTCTCCCTTTTTTTCAGGAAACACCCCCATGTTGGAATTTCTGATGTCTTCAATAGTATAAAAAGCGTTAGGCGTGTGAAGCTGGATCAGCTCATCGACAAACAGAACATCTTTACGCTTTAGGGTCGTGAAAATGACCTTAACGGGTCCTTTAACACCCTTCCCATCAATCACAGTAACTCCCATTTTAGCTTCATACAAGGCATTAATCAAATTAGTTGGATCCTGATTGGTGATAATTCTTACTACCTGCTTACCAAGAGCCAGCTTTTCTTCAATGGTCAATCCAACAAAAATACCCATAGAGTAACCACCTGCAAAGCCAATGTAACATGCAATATTGTGCAAATTATTTATAGTTTGACTCACTGCTACCAACCATATTAAAACCTCAAAACCAAGCAAAGGCACAATTTTACGGATGTTGCGTGCAATGAAAATATTTCGAAGCGTAGCTAGGGTTACATCACAGGTACGTGCAAGAAAAATCATCAACGGCAAAATCAGCCAGTTGAAGATATCGGAATGCATAAATTCGACGCTCAGTGTCATAGTTCAGAATTCAATTGATTTACCAAGGCAGGAATGGCAAATCCGGCTTTTTCTTTAATAACGGTTAAGTTTTTTAATCCGCTCAATGCTTTTGCTTCTGGATCAATCAGGTATTTAATTGATTTGTTTGAAGCATAATTGATCAGGCTTGCGGCCGGATAAACTTCCAGCGAAGTACCAACTACAATTAATATATCAGCGGCAGAAACTTCATTTATTGCAGCTTCCATAAGTGGAACCGATTCACCGAACCAAACAATATGTGGACGAAGCGGGAATCCTTTTTCGCAAACACTATCCATCGATAACTCATATCCATCTATATCATAAATCAAATCAGGAAAACGCGAACTTCTCGATTTGAGTATTTCACCATGTAAGTGTATCACATTTGAAGAACCGGCTCTTTCATGCAAATCATCAACATTTTGCGTTATCACAATAACATCAAAATTGTTTTGAAGTTGAGCAAGTGCTAAATGAGCGGCATTGGGTTTAGCTTCCAGAACCTGTTTCCGGCGCTCATTGTAAAACCTTTGTACCAGCGAGGGGTTGCGGGCCCAGGCCTGCGGAGTAGCCACTTCTTCAATATCGTACTCTTCCCAAAGTCCATTCGAATCCCGAAAGGTTCTGATTCCACTTTCTGCACTTACTCCTGACCCTGCATTCCTAATCTTGCAAAAGTGGTGATATTCGGTGCCCCCTTTGAGGATATACAATGTTCTTTATTAACATTCAGTTGTCAATTAGTAAATTGAACCTTCCAGCCTTTTTCTACTCTAAATCCTTTAATGTAATCGGCGGCTATCATTTTTTCTTGCCCTCCTGCTGCAGTTCCAAAACCTCTATGGCTGCATCACCACATTTGAAAAATAATTTATTGTTTTGTACTGTAATCATTCCGGGTTCTCCTGCAATGCCTTCAGTACAAAATCGGGTTTTAAAAATTTTTAGGTGCAATGAGTTGCCGCCGTGATCACAAATGTAATTGAAAGCACCTGGAAAAGGACTTAATCCCCGAACCTGGTTGTGAATGGAAGCAGCGCTCATTTTCCAATTTATTTTGCAGTCATCCGAATAAATTTTGGTGCCATTTTAATAGTTTCCCCATCATGAATCAGATCTGATTGATGAATAGCAGACACTTTATTGGATTCAATTGCCTGCACTGTTCTAAGTACCAGCTTAGCTCCTTCAAGCATCATGGCATCGTGAAGTTCACCCGCTGTTTCATCTGGAGTTATTTCTACCTTTTCTCTGAAAATAATATCTCCGGTATCAATTTCCTGCTTAAGAAAAAAAGTTGTTACACCGGTTTCAGTTTCACCATTCATAATGGCCCTGTTAATGGGTGCAGCGCCTCTGTATTGAGGCAGCAAGGAGCCATGCAGGTTGAAGGTGCCTTGCTTCGGCATCTGCCAAAGTGCTTCAGGCATCATTCTAAATGCCACAACTATCATCAGGTCCGGGTTTAATAACTTCACATTGTTTAAAAATTCCGGATCATTTAATTTAACCGGTTGCATGGTTTTTAACCCTTTTTCATCAGCATAAATTTTTACAGGGGATTCTTTGATTTTGAGTCCTCTTCCTGCTGGTTTTCCGGGAGCGGTAATTACTGCTGAAATTGTATATCCGTTCTTGACCAAAATATCCAGCGACGGAACGGCAAATAAAGGTGTTCTAGAAAAATTATGTTCATGGATGCGATTTTTTACAGCTTATTTAGCTTCACTGATATGTATTAATTGAACTAGTTTGCCGGCCATGCAAATGCTCATTCCTTCAGCGTTTTTGTAGGTGATGAATAATCGTATGCCCGGTATGCTATACTTTTCAGGAAGATTAATTGGTTGCAATTTGTCACCATTCTCCATTTGCAATAGCATTTGACACCCATCTAAATCAGTATAATCAATTACACTCACCAAAATTGCATTGGCAGGAATACTAATTATTTCCTGTTTTTCTTTCACTTTACAGGAGCTATTAGTTATTAAAATACATACTAACAGGCAAAGTGATATTTTTATATTTCTACAGGTTTCCATTTGCTGAATTTTAAGTACATAGCAGAAAACACTCCCATTAATACCCAGTAAATGATTTCAGAAAACCACACCACCTCAATGGAAGCATTAATTACAATGGCACAAAAGTAAACGTAAATCATATAAACAAGAATATTAAAAAATTCAATTACCATGGCTGATTTGGTATTCCCAGAACCTGAAACAGCACTCAGCAATATAACACTTACAGAAAATAACAGCATGGCACCAATAATAATGTAATAGGTTCCCATGGAGTCGGCAATGAGTACCTGATCGGAGGTGGTAATTCGTAATAACCATTGAGGAGAAATAAATGTAATGGCAAATAACAATCCTGATGTAATAAGACTCAAATTAATGATCCTCTTTACCAATTGTTTCACCTCTTCAATTTTCCCTTGTCCAATCAGATTGCTCACCATACTATTAGTAGCTGATGCATAACCCCAAATAGGTGTCATCAGTATCATGTAGGTGGCTCTTATAATATTTGAAATAGCTAATTCGTGTTCTCCCATTCTTTCTATAAAAACGAAAAACAAAAACCAGGCACCCATAGATAAGGTGTTTTGAAGAATAACAGGGGAGGAGAGGTGGAAAATGGATGAAAATCTTGAATGGGTCAATTCTGTAAAACGAAATAACCGGAAGTGATGGAATTCATGTTTTACCAAAGAATAGAGGAACAGGTAGGCGAAGGCAATAAATTCTGCAATTACCGATGCCCAGGCAGCGCCTTTGATCCCCATTTCAGGAAAGCCATACTTGCCGAAAATCAATAAATAGTCGAGAATCACATTGGCGACCATCATTATGATTGCTGAATACGTTATAATACGAGTATGACTGATTCCAATAAAAAAGGACCGGAATGTGATTGATACAAGCGTTATAAGTATTCCATAACTTCTGATTCCTATATAATCGTTACATGCTTTAAGGACGTTCGGTGATTTAAGTAATAAGCTGAAAAAATCAGGAGCAATGAGCACACTGAACAAAAACATAATTATCGCTACTCCTGAAAGCAGCAGAAAGGTATGATCAAATAATTTTCCTATTTCATTAGTATCGCCTTCTCCTGCTCTTCTGGAAATTAAAATTTGAGCACCGGTTCCTAATGCAATGCCTATCATCACCAACACAAAATAAAAAACACCAGCTATTGCCATAGCCCCTAATTCAACCTCTCCAACGCGAGCTAAAAAGGCAGTGTTGGTTATGTTTAGAACTGTTGTGGCCAGACTTCCCAGGATAATCGGGTAAGAAATTGACCAGATATCTTTGTATGATGAATTGACTTTCATTGCAATAAGAATGCAAAGATGAACATTTATACTTTGTAGTTATTGTAAGATCGATGTAAGAAACTTTTCTATTTCGTATTGAATTATTAAAATATTTTCGCAACCTTTGGGGTGTATGACCGTAAACTCTGATCGATTCTTAAGGACCAGATATGAAAAACGAAAATCACAGAAAAGAAATTAAACAAATCAAAGATCATGTTAAAATCCTCAATATTACCGGAGGAATAGCCATTGGGGCTCTTGCAATAGCAGGATACCTTATGTTATCGGATCCTTTGAAAGGAAAATTACGCACAAAATCAATCAGTTCCAGCTTCTTTTGAAAACGCTTTAGTAGTTGACCCTCCAACAGCTATGGCGCAGGTTGCCCTTGTTCAACCTGGCAAAAAAGAAGAAGCTTCTGATTTTACAAATGCTGTTGTTATTAAGAAGAAACCTGCTGATCAAATTGGTAGTGCTGCTACTAAAAGTGAGGAAAGTCTTTTGTTAATAAGACAGCTATAGAGGCATCATCCAAGAATTTCGACAAGTTGCAGAAGCTGAAATCCAAAGCATTGGACGAGGAACTTCAAAGCTTTGAAGCGAGTTGTAATGATGGTTCACTGGCATTCAATTGGATTACCGAAGGTGGTTCAAAATATGCCTATGAAATAGAAAAGACTTACGACAAAGTTAGTTACGAAGTATTTTCCCGTGCACCTCAACCTGAAAAGAAAGATGGAAAGAACTTTTACATGGTAGAGGAATCAACCGGAAAGAGTGATGATGCTTTTTATCGTCTGAGAAAAGTAGTTGGAAAAGGTAAGTATGAGTATTCTGAGCCTGTAAAAGTACAATGCTCAAAAGGTGCTACTGCTAATACTGAAGTAGATGTGTTTCCTAATGGTTATGGATCTTTTAGAATTGTAATTAATACTCAAATTGAAGATAGCTTCCGGGTCTCATTGTCGGATGTTCAGGAAAACGAACTGGCTGCTGAGCAATTCGAAGCTAAGCCAGGAAGTAATGAATTTGTTTTAAGTTCAAATACGATCAGTCGTGGTAATTATGTTTTAAGAGTAACTAATGGCTCCATGGTTAAAGAAAAGCGGGTAGTTCTAAGTAAAAGAATCAAGCTTTTCCAAATACAAATCTGTAGTGGTCGATGTTTGCTTCAGAAAACATCGACCCTTCTTTTTTAAAGCCCAATTTTTCATAAAACCCCATAGCCGAAACCTGAGCATGCAGGTATATTACATCCCCGAAAGGAGTAACATGTTTTAAAATCTCCTTGACAATTTGAGCCGCAACTCCTTTTTTCCTGAACTCAGGTAAAACAGCAAACCTTTCGAGCTTAATGCCTTTTTCAGTAATTCGCCATCTGGCCGTTCCTGCAGGTTTTCCCGATAAAGTTCCAAGGTAGTGAATGCTCGTTGCCTCAAAACTATCAAACTCTTCTCCCTTGCAACCATCTGCTCTTCTACAAATACCTTATTACGTATTTCGAAAATGGGATTACACAAATTGGTATTGCTGAAGGAGCAGGAATTTACTTTGATCATAGTTTTATTGGATAATACAAAGATGTTTTTTTTGCAATAGTAGTAAAATTCAAGTTATGATTATCTAAATCTTTGATATTCAATACTAAGTGAATATCCAAAGTGAAATTATCCTAAAATGTGTACAACTGTTATTTGGTAGGGCTTTTAGAAATGCAAAAAATGCCTATCTTGCATTAACTAAATGTTAAAGAATTATTAATTCATCATTCTAAATTATGAAAATCAAAAACTACTTCTCAAAGTTCTCATTAACTATTGTTTTATTCGTATTCTCTTTATCGTTGAAGGCTCAGGTAGTCATTAATGAATACTCCTGCTCAAATTTAAGTCAGTTCCCTGATAATTACAACGATTACGGCGATTGGTTTGAACTTTATAATGGAAGTGGTTCATCAGTGAGTTTAGCCGGCTATTATTTGAGTGATGACTCTTTGAATAATACTAAATGGCAAATACCTGCAAATGTAACTATAGCTGCCAATGGTTTCGCCAGATTTTGGGCATCAGGCAGGAACATGGTTTCAGGAACTAGTTATCATACCAGTTTTAAACTCACTCAAACTAAAAACAATCCTGAATTTATTGTGCTTTCGAATAGTGCCGGAGTTATTATTGACTATGTTAAATTTAGTCAGAAAACCCAATTGAATCATTCCATAGGAAGAACCTTCAACGGAATTGCTACTTGGAGTATTTTTACAACCCCTACACCTAATGCATCAAATAACAGTGCTACACCTTATGCTGATTATGCCGATCGCCCTGATTACAGTATAGGTGCCGGATTTTATTCAGGGTCAGTAACACTTGCCATTACTACCAACGAACCTAACTCTGATATTCATTATACCACTGATGGAACTTTGCCAACTGCATCTTCACCAATTTATACTACGCCATTAACAATAACCAGTACTGAAGTTGTAAAAGCAATCACCAATTTCTTCAAATTCTCATTACCGACCCTGAAATATTACCTAGCTTTCTCAGATTCGAAACTTATTTTATTAATGTTTCCATATTCTTATATGTAATTTCTATTGCAGAAGTCAACTAACTACTTTGACTAAATGGTGTAGGTAGTTTAGAGCCTGTTGGTTCATTTGAATTGTTTGATCTTGCTGGTCAACGAGTAGCTAAAACTTATGGGGGCTTTAACAGACATGGTCAGGATTCCTGGGCTAATAGTCACAGAAGTCTCGATTTTGCCTCTCGTGATGAAATGGGTTACAACTCATTCTGTAGAAGAGCAGTTGTTTGCATCCACTCC
>JADKJB010000014.1 GCA_016722525.1 Bacteroidota bacterium | reverse complement strand
TTTCATAATCCTGATGAATTAACAGGATGGCTGCTGCTCTGATTGGTTGCAAGTTCAACTTTTTGTCATCCTGTCGTTTTGCCATTTACTTGCTTCCTTTTTTCCCTGAAACTAGGTGCTATTCCTTTTTTATTCACGGGTTCACCATCCAGAATCAAAACCACTTTGCCGGAAACATCTTTATCCTTATAATCATCCCACCCCGAAAGGGAATCGGTGATACCATAGCCTACAAATACTATTTCGTTTGCATTTAACTGTAAACGATGGCGGTGCGTCAATGGTAAATAATCGATCCATAATTTAAAACTTACCGCCAATTTCAATTTCGTGTTTTCGGAAACTGTTTCATCAAGGGAATTTGCTGAAAATAGGATCCCAAAGTTAGCAAGGTGGTATTCCGAACTGAGCAAATTGTTGTGAAACATACGCAGCGGCCTTTATCATACCGGGCATAGCAGTTTCTCTGCCTTCAAGCGAATCGGAAGCTAATACCGATAAATGCTTTTTTATAATTTCAGCACTAATAGAATTACCATAACGTAAAGCAACAGTATCCTGACTAAAAAGAACTGTTATTGAAAATAAAAGTTGAAATGTAATAAGATAAACATTTTTCTTTATCATGTAGTTGAATTTTATTTGCTATTCCTTTTTAACCAACAAACATCCTAACCACTAACCAATAATTTTTCTACTCGTTTAAGATGTCGGCCTCCTTCAAAAGCAGTATTTCTAAAAGCTTCCACCATCGCAGCAGCTGTTTCATGTGAAACGAATCTAGCAGGTATGCACAATACGTTAGCATCATTATGTTGCCTTGCAAGAGTTGCGATTTCAACAGTCCAGCATAATGCTGCGCGAATGTGTTGGTGTTTATTTGCCGTAATACATACACCGTTTCCGCTACCGCAAATAACAATTCCTGCAGCTGCCTCACCAGATTCTACTTTTAACGCCACCTGATGGGCAAAATCAGGATAATCTACTGAATCCAAAGAATAGGTGCCCACATCTATTTGTGTAATTCCCGGGTAACCCTTTTTTAGATACTCTTTAATGAATTCTTTGCATTCATATCCTGCATGATCCGATCCTAGTACTATTCTATTTGCTGCCATTTGAGGTGGTTTTTTTGTAATGTATTGAGGGGAAACAACTAATGAGGTAATTTTTCAGTAAATTTACTTAATTAACAGCAATTGTGGTGTTATTAACAACTACCTTTGTTCAAAACATAAATAGCTGGCAGGTAATGCTTGAAAGTGCTAGTTATCAACATGGTTTTGGTGCATAAATAAATACGATGGCGATAACTATTTGAATCTTTCACTTGACAATGCCGATTACATCCGGCCTTAACATTAAATCATTTACTTGGTCATTCCAAATCTTAAAAGTAATGGTATATTTCTGAACAAGGTAGTTGACAATATTAAGGACTTTATTTTAAAATTTAATTAACATTATAACGTTATTAACCGTTGTTAATAAGTAGTAAAAAAAACTAGCTATCAGTTCATTGAAGAAGTAACAACCCTAAATTAAATGTTCATAAGGTGGTAGCATTGACAGGAGCAATGAATGTGTAATAATATTATACACATTATGAACAGACTAATATTTACATTAAAAAATTATTTAAAATTTAAATATAATTATAATGGTAGAGAACGGAATTTTTGAAGAAGTAATTAAATCCGGATATTTGCATCGTCCCATTGATCCGGCGCTGGATCTGTTTGCCGAAATTGAAAAACTTAAAAGAAAAAAATGCTGTCATACTCGCTCACTACTACCAGAACGCTGATATTCAGGATATAGCTGATTTTCGTGGTGATAGCCTGGGATTGGCGCAACAGGCAGAAAAAAACTGCCGATATCATCGTTTTTGCAGGGGTACATTTTATGGCCGAGACAGCTAAATTATTGAATCCTAATAAGAAAGTACTGTTGCCTGATCTCAGAGCCGGTTGTTCATTAGCCGACTCTTGTCCACCGGCAGCTTTTAAAGCTTTTAAAGAGCAACATCCCGATCATGTGGTGATTTCTTATATCAATTGTACCGCCGATATTAAGGCTCTGGTGATATTTTGTACTTCGTCGAATGCAATAAAAATTGTGGAATCGGTCCCTCTGAATAAGAAAATAATTTTTGCTCCTGATAAAAATCTAGGTGCCTACATTGTCAAAAAACCGGAAGAGAAATGGTTTTATGGGATGGCGCCTGTATGGTACATGAAATTTTTCGCTGGAGAAAATAGTAAAATTGAAGCAGCAGCATCCGCATGCTAAAGTTATTGCACATCCCGAATGTGAAGCACATGTTTTAAAACAAGCCGACTTTATTGGAAGTACTACAGCTCTGTTGAATTATACCATACAAAATGCAGCCGATGCATTTATAGTAGTAACTGAATCGGGCATCATTCATCAAATGCAATTGGCTTCACCGGCAAAAGTTTTATTCCTGCCCTCCTGAAAATACTTGTGCTTGTAACGATTGCCCGCATATGAAATTAAATACGTTGGAAAAGTTATATTTATGTATGAAGTATGAGGTGCCTGAAGTAATAATTCCCCGGGATCTTGCTGAAAAAGCACTTCTTCCACTGAAACGAATGCTTGAAATATCTGCCAGTCACGGATTATGAAAACTCTAAAAAAAATAGTTTCGATCGTTGCATTTTTAGCTTTTGGTTTTACCTGCCTTGCTCAAAAACCGGAAGAGGTAAACCCTAATGGATTTAATAAATTTTATTTTTCTAATGGTAAATTAAGTAGCGAGGGTAATCTGGTAAATGGTAAACCGGACGGTTTGTGGAAAGCGTATTTTGAATCCGGAGTATTGAAGTCGGAAGGAAATCGTGTAAATGGAAAATTGGATGGAATCTGGACGTTTTATAATGAAGATGGTAAAATTTCAGCAGCGTACAGTTATTCTGATGGAATAAAAAATGGTAGCCAGAAAGAATTTTTTGCCAATGGTATGTTGCAGGCCGACGAACCGGTTTTAAATGGAATTAAACAGGGATTGGCAAAGTATTATTCGGAAACAGGATTATTTATTAAAGTGAATTATGATAAAGGCGTGGAAAATGGAATTGGTAGAGCTTTTGCAGAAGATGGAAGAATAATTTCATTGCTTATTTATAAAAATGGATACCTGGTTAAAGATGAAAAAATCAACAGAACAGATAAATTTAATTTTAAACAAGGTGTATGGAAGGAATTTTATCCCGACCAAAAACGAAAACAGAAGCCAATTATAAAGATGATAAATTAGAGGTCCATTCAAGTATTATTCCACGGATGGTACTATCAAAAAATGGAGGTTTATAAAAATGGCGAATTGGTAGTAGATAAGCTCCAAAGTGTGAAACTTGAAATTAAACGCGATTATCATAATAACGGTCGGCCAAAATCATCGGTGAATTTAATTGATGGTAAAAAACAGGGCGTTTATAGAGAATATAGTCGCGAAGGCGTAATTACTTCAGCTAAAATGTTCCGTAACGATAACGTGGTCGCAGAAGGTCTGGTAGATGAAAGTATGTTGTATCAGGGCCCCTGGAAATTTCTTTATCCTAATGGTGCTGTTAAGTCAGAAGGTGAATTTAAAGATGGCAAAAGAATCGGTTTGTGGAAGTTTTATTATGAAAATGGAAAACTGGAGCAAACTGGAAATTATGTAAATAATAAACCCGATGGTGAGTGGAAATGGTATTTTCTTTCTGGAAAATTATTACGAGAAGAAACTTATCTAAAAGGAAAAGAAGAAGGCTATATGAGAGAGTTTAGCGAAAACGCCTCCATTGTTGCCGAAGGAAATTATATTGAAGGAAGACGTGATGGCCCCTGGAAATTTGTGAGCGATTCCTATACTTCTCAAGGTGAATATGTCGATGGCCAACCTACCGGCGAGTGGAAAGGGTATTTCTCAAATGGAAAAATTGCCTTTGAAGGCTCCTATTTTGATGGTAATGAAAATGGCGAACACCGCTATTATTATGACAATGGCAAAACAAGAGAAATCCGTAATTATAAATCGGGATTGGCCGATGGAGAATGGAAATCTTACGATGTTACAGGTGAACTTATTTTAACTACTACTTACCTGGCAGGTGAAGAGATTAAATTTGATGGATCAAAAATTTCCGGAGGGAAATAATTTTTTTTAAATAGCCCTCCTTCAACAGCCTTATGGGCCTTGAATCCAACCACTAAACGAAAACCAATTTTGATTAACCGGCTCGCAGTGAGCTTCGTTGAACTGTAACCTTTCAGTTCCTTTTTCAGTTAAAAACTTGTTGTAAAAATGGCGATTTCAGCAACATTGCAAATCGTTATTATTCAATGACTTAACTTTAATCAATTCAAATTACGTTCAAAATAACACAATTATGAAACGAATTTTTTCGGTAGTTACGCTGCTGGTACTCCTTTTGGTGTCGCCGGCATTCAGTCAAAATAACAGTCCTGCTGTTAAAGCTGACAAGTTGTATCAGTCATTTGCTTATCATGAAGCGATTGATGAATACATTAAAGTATTGGCTAAGGAACCGGATAATGCAATCGCAATTCGCAATATTGCCGATTGTTACAGACTTACCAATAATTCGGAGAAGTCGGAAGTTTATTTTGCCAAAGTGGTAAAGCTTGCCGATGCGAAACCTATTGATAAGTACCATTATGCGCAGGCGTTAATGTATAATGCCAAATATGAAGAAGCAAAAAAATTCTTTTCTGAATATGCGGCTGTAGCGGGATCTGATGAAAGAGCAAAAAATTCTATCTCTGCTATCGGAACAATGGATGAATTTTTCCGAGATAGCGCAAAATCTATCGTTTCAAAAATAATGATCAATTCAGATAAAGCTGATTTTTCGCCGGTGTTTTATCAGGAGGGAATTGTTTTCGTTTCATCTCGTGAATCGCAAGCTAAAGATCGTACACACACCTGGACAGGAAATCCTTTTCTTACCTTGTATTATTCACAAGGTAAAGGAACAAGTTTACGTTCGCCGGAATTATTATCAAAAGAACTGCAAAGTAAATTCAATGATGGGCCGGCTTGTTTTAACCAATCAGGTAATGTTATGTATCTGACCAGAAACAACAGCACTTTATCAAATCGGGCCGATCGTGTTGTGAAACTTAAAATAGTTACTTCAAAATTTGAAGACAGTAAATGGTCTGATCCGGAAGATTTGCCTTTATAAGCAATAAATATAATTCCGCACACGCCTGGCTTGCAAAAGATGGCAAACGTCTTTACTTCTCTTCAGATATGCCAGGTGGATTTGGTGGTATGGATTTATTTTATGTCGACAAAACAGAAGATGGGTGGAGTGCACCAATGAATTTAGGTAATAAAATTAATACCAAAGGGAAATGAACTTTTTCCCTTTGTGAACGATGACAATACCTGTACTTCTCCTCCGACGGACAAGTTGGATTAGGCGGATTAGATAACTAAGAGTGTACCTATAGGATGGAAAATGGTCGGAACCGCGTAATATGGGCTATCCCGTAAATACACACAAAGATGATTTTGGTTTAATTCTGGATAAAGAGGGATCAAAAGGATATTTGTCATCAAATAGAAATGGTGGCAAAGGCGATGACGATATTTATTTTGTGGAATTGCTTAAGAAAATTGTTGTTGCCGGAACAGTAACCGATAAGAAAACAGGCAAGCCTATTGAAGGTGCCGATGTGATTCTGAAAGACCGTGAAGGAAAAGAAATTGCAAAAACGCAAGCGAAAATAGATGGAACGTATGAATTCGAATTGGAATATAACAAGGAGTATACGTTGCTCGCTCAAAAAGCAGGTTATTCGAAAGAAACTAAAACGGTATCAACCGTAAATACTAAAGAAAGTAAAATTGTAGTTGACTTTAAATTGCAAAAATTGGTTTTGGTGTGGAAGGAATTGTTTCCGACAAAGAAACCGGAGCCCCTCTTGATAAATCAAATGTTGTTTTATTAAGTACCGATAATAAAGAACTGGGAACAGTTACTACCGGACCTGATGGCTATTATTTCTTTACACTGGAACCGGATAATAAATATCGTGTGAAAGCTTCTAAGGAGGGATACTTCTCGAAAAGCGAAGTGGTAAGTACTATTGGTAAAAAAGAGGGTATCATTAAGCAGGATATGCCACTTGAAAAAATAGTTCTTAATAAACCGATTCGTCTCGATAACATTTACTACGATTTAGCGAAGTGGAATATCAGACCCGATGCAGCTAAAGAGCTGGATAAATTAGTGCAGGTTTTAATAGATAATCCAACTATTGTGATTGAATTAAGTTCACACACCGATTGCCGCGCAAGTGATGCCTACAACTGGGATCTTTCCGACAAACGTGCTAAATCAGCAGCGAAATATATTGTTGAAATTGGTAAAATTGCCAAAGAACGTATCACCGGAAAAGGTTATGGCGAAACCATGCTGATAAATCGTTGCGCTAATAATGTGAAATGTTCTGAACCCGAACACCAGGAAAACCGAAGAACTGAGTTTAAAGTGTTGAAGTTCTAAAAAACGGAACGCTAAAATATGTATTCCCCCCATCCCGCAGCAATGCGGGATTTTTCTTTTTATACCCATTTTACATTCTACATTCTACATTCAGGATTTTACATTCCCGTTTCCCGCCATGTGAGCCTAAAAATCCCACACGGTACAAAACTTTTATCCAAAAATTGCAGTATATACTTTTAATATATTCCTTTGAATAAAATACAAAACAATGAAAACACTATCTCTGAAACGGGATGACAAGATTTTTGACGAAACGGAAGAACTGACTTCCAAACTAAAACTTGCGCGTAACAGATACATCAACGAGGCTGTTAGCATTTACAATCTTTACAATAGACGCAGACTTTTAAAAAACAATTGATGAAAGAGTCTAAACTGTCTAGTCAGGATTCAATGGAAGTTTTACATGAATTTGAAAAGTTGATCGATGAAGATTAAGCAATACGACATCTGGTTAGCCGATCTTAACCCGAGCCGGGGAACCGAATCAGAAAAAACAAGACCTGTTGTAATTGTTCAGACAGATCTGTTAAATGAAACTCACCAGTCGACTTTAATATGTCCTATAACGACAAACGTTAAGAAGGAGATTGAGCTATTGCGTGTTCATTTAAAGAAAGGGCAACTCGATAAATTAAGTGATATTCTTGTTGATCAAATTCGTGCAATCGATAATAAAACGACTTTAAAGAAGATAGGTCAATTTACAAAAGATCAAAAACATGATTTAAAAGCTAATCTAAAATTGTTTTGATTTATAGAGTCTGATTTTTCCACTTTCAAACGGAAAAATTTTATTCGAGATAGAACGCTTGTCTCCAGCCCGCTGAATGGATCGATAATAGCGATAATGTAGTTAATTGGAACATTACTTTTTAATCACCGCTGCTTTAAAAACTTTCCATTATAAAATTGATTTCTTGAATCCAAGATCTGATAAAAATAAATAGCTGGTTCCAAATGTGAAATATTTACAGTCATTTTATCCAAACCAAATTGTTCATATATCAACCTACCGTTTAAATCGTAAAGACTGAAATTTTGTATAGCTAAATTCGAGTTTGAATAAATGATCAATTCATTTGTTGCAGGATTGGGATATAACGAGAATTCAAAATTATTAGTATTTACTTCATTAACTCCAACGGTCGAGTCATTGTAAGCAAATCGAATGAGCCATAAATCACCTGATCCATATCCTGGGTCGGTTTTAACAGGAGATAGGGTTGAATCTGAAGAGCCAAATAGTAAAATGGAACTGTCGGGTAATATTACGAAACCCGAAAAGTCGCTATTGCCTCCATAGCCTCCAAATCTCTTATCCCATACTTTGTTCCCTAAACTATCTAATTTAAGAATCCAATAATCAGAAAAGCCATATTGCGGTTCAGAAAGGTCAAGACCCATTCCACTACGCGTGTTTCCACTTTACCAAATATCCGCCATCGGCTGTTTCTTGAATACTTTTGGCCTCGTCTAAGTTAGATCCGCCATATCTTTTATCCCAAACTTTATTTCCTGATGAATCAACTTTGACAATCCAGTAATCGTAGCCTCCCCTACTTGTATCGCTAACTTCTCCACTTAATGGAGAATTTGAGGCTCCGCAAATAATATAGCCGCCATCTTTTGTTTCAGCCGCATCAAATAAAAACTCTCCGGAACTTCCACCATACCTTTTGTCCCAAATTTGAGTACCACTAGAATCCATCATTGAAATCCAAAAATCTTGTCCTCCCTCTGCTTGAATCAGTAATTGTTCCTCCAGATTCGCTATTTGTTTTTCCGGCAAAATAAATAATTCCCATTGTCAAGGGCTAAGAGTCAAATTATTAGCTGTTGTTTGTTCTTGGTTTGAATTACCATACACTTTGTCCCATATTTTATTTCCTGCTGAATCCAATTTGACTATCCACCAATCATACATTCCGAAATTTGAAACAGTTTTATCACCATCTGCGGGAGAACTAGATGAGCCTGCGACAATTATATCTCCGGTAGAAAGTTGAACAATTTTTGAATATGTTTCTAATGAGCTTCCCCCAAGAGTTCGATCCCAGATTTTGTTCCATTAAATTAATGGCCTACCCAATAATCTTCTTCGAATATGGGATAACTCCTGTTATTTTCACTTTTGTCACAAGAACTATCAGAACGTGAAACTCCACTAAATAAATAAAAAGAATTGGAATTTCCCAAAGTTATATTTGTGTAAACATCCGTGTGATTTCCTCCAAGGCCAGATTGCCAATTGATATTAAATGCAGTATCAATACTTAATAGCCAATAATCATATTCAGTTGCTGTAAGTAATCCCGGGTTGTACATACGGTATTGACTTAATTCCGCCTATACCGGATGCACTCAACTACTAATAATGATTTCATTTCCGTTTAAAATTATATTTCCGTATTGATCGAATGAGGTTCCTCCAAAACATTTGTCACCTAATAATTGAAATGTTTGTGAAAGGGAAGCAAACGGAAAAAGTACAAATATAAATGATACTATTATTTCTTTTTTCATATTTTATGCTTGAGCATTTAATGTCTAAATTAAACATTATTATTCAAAATAAATATATTTCCTGATAACTTGTAAATTGTGATAAAATTCATACCTTGTAATTCAAACAAGTCAATGAAAACAATTGCACTGAAATTAGAGGATAAAGTTTTTGATGAAACAGTAGAATTATCCGCCAAGCTCAAGATGGACAGAAATAGCTATATAAATGAAGCGGTTAGCTTATACAATAAGTATACTAAGCGCAAGCTTTTGAAAACACAATTGGAAAAGGAATCAATTTTGACCAGCAAAGAATCTTTAGATGTTTTGCACGAATTTGAAAAATTGATCGATGAAGAATAGCTAATTCACACTTCCCCTCAACTAAGCGGCCCAAGTATCCGATAAAGAAGCTAAAGCAACCATTAAACACCTGATTATCAATAAAATAGTTCTCAATGCAATTCTTATTCAACAATTCCCTAACTTTGTATTGATCCTGAACGTTTTACATTAATGTCCGCCAAAAAGTATTTTAGAAAATGGATGTGGGTTTCGGCAGTATTGCTGGGATGCACTTTGTTTTTGCTGGATTTTCGCACCGAATGGCTGAGTCAAAATACATTCGAAGCTTCAGGACTCTCCCACAGAGCAAAGATTTCTATGAGAAAAAGGGTCGCATTCCGCTCAAAGACCGGATTGATTTAGCGATACTTCAGAGATAGATAAAACAAAAGATCTTTTTCCACTAACACTGTTCCACGCGAACGACTCTTGCAGGCATACGCTTATGCAGAACAACTTGAATCAATCTCCGAATCAAAGAATAGCAGGAGCGTTTCCCGGAATATCATGGATTGAAAGAGGACCAAAAATGGGGGCGGTCGTACTCGCGCAATATTAGTCGACCTAATGATGCAACACGTAAACAGTTTGGTCGGCCGGTGTGGGAGGTGGATTATGGAAGACCACCGACATCACCGCTCCCGCTCCTGCCTGGATTCCGGTGAACGATCTATTTAATAACATTGCAATTACCACTATCGCATACAATCCCGTTGCACCGCTAACAATGTACTTTGGAACAGGCGAAGGATTTTTCAACGCCGATGCCATTCGTGGTGACGGCATTTGGAAAACCACCGACGGAGGTGCAACATGGAATCAACTTGCATCCACTGTGAATGCAAATTTTCAATACAACCAAAAAATTGTGGTGCATCCCGTTACCGGCGATGTGTGTGCAGGTACCCGTAACGGACTCTTTCGATCTACTAACGGTGGTACCACATGGGTAAAGGTTTTAGGTGCCGGTGTTGGAGCAGCAGATAACCGTATTTCTGATGTAGAAATAGGTGCCGATAATAACATATATGCCGGCATCGGTATATTCACTACCGATGGTGTTTATAAATCAGCAACAGGAAATGCAGGTGCATGGACTAAATTAAACACCGGTGCAAAATGGTTTTCCTACAACCGGTTTCAGCAGAGTGGAGTTGGCGTGCGCTCCATCTAACGCTTCAGTACTATATGCACTCACACAAAGCACTGCTACTAATGGAATTTATCAGATACTTCAATCAACAGATGGCGGAACAAACTGGACGGTAAAAACAAATCCTGTTGATGCCGATGGAGGAATTGGAGCTGATTTTACACGCGGACAAGGTTGGTACGATTTAATCGGAACCGTTGATCCGAATAATGCCAATACACTTTTTGTTGGAGGGGTTGATTTGTTTAAAACTACCAACTGAGGAAATACCTGGCAACAAATTTCACATTGGTATGGAGGATTTGGTTTTCAGGAAGTCCATGCCGATCAACATGCCATTGCCCTTGTGTTGGAAATTCAAGCGTAATTTATTTTGGCCAACGATGGTGGCATTGCGAGAACTGCTAGTGGAACAGCAACTATTCCTCAATAATAACTAAGCGAAAACTATAATGTGACCCAGTTTTATGCATGTGCGATGAACCCCACTGCTTATTCGTCGCAGTTCATTGCCGGTGCTCAGGATAATGGTTCGCAACAATACAATGCATTGGGAATAAATTCAACTATTGAAGTTACCGGTGGTGATGGTTGTTTTACACACATCGACCAGGATCAGCCGCAGTACCAGTTCACCTCTTATGTGTATAACAATTATTACCGTTCCACAAATGGTGGCGCATCGTTCGTAGGATTTACAGGCAACAATACCGGATCATTTGTGAATCCTACCGATTATGATAATCTCAATAATCATTTGTATGCATGCAATGGGAATGGAAACTATTATGTTATTTAAATGCACCTGTTAATAATACATTCCCAACAGTTACAGTTGCAACATTCAACAGCGGACGAGTCACGCATGTGAGTGTTTCACCCAACACCTCAAATCGTGTTTTTCTTCGGTTTAAATAACGGGCAGAATTGTGAGAGTAGATAATGCATTGACCACAACACCCGTAGTAAATTTGGCTGTCGCCGGAATGCCAACGGGTACAGTTTCGTGTGTTGCCATTGAAAACGGAAACGACAACCATCTTTTAGCAACGTATTCCAATTATGGATCAAATAGTGTTTGGGAAACCTTGGATGGTGGGATTACATGGGTTTCAGTAGAAGGCAATTTACCTGATATGCCGGTGCGATGGGCACTCTTTAATCCGAATGCCGCGAACCAGGCCATTCTTGCTACCGAAATAGGTGTTTGGTCCACCGACTTGCTCAATGGAGGAGCTACCGTATGGGGGCCCTCTAATAACGGTTTT
>JADKJB010000013.1 GCA_016722525.1 Bacteroidota bacterium | reverse complement strand
TGTCATTTGTTTTCTGATTCGCTTGAGTTCCTTCTCTAAATCATCCTGATTATTGCCAGTTTGCTTAATATTAATCTCGGCTTGCTTTTCAGATCTGCGTTCATTAATATCTTTTGATTTTCCCTTTTTACCTTTCATATCTTCTGCAAATAGCAAAGAATCGGTATATTGAATTCGGCTAAGTTCTAATTGTGTTTTAGCAAGTTCTTGAATAAGATAATCATTTTCTGAATTTATTCTGGAAACAGTGGTATCTGGAGTTGAAGCATTAGTTCCATAATTATAAATTACCACATTTCGACCCATGTAAGCAGAATCTGTAAACATTCTTTTTAACAATACGATTTCCTGAGAAAGCGAATCGATTCTCGTTTTATTGGATTGCACCCCACTTTCAACTTTGCTCAGATATTCGAAACGCTTTTTTTAAAGCAGATGGCTTGCCATAACCTACGCCACCCGCATACCTGCATGAAAAATCAGCGGTTGAGTTTGTTGGATTTGCAAGCAATTGCGCAAAGTTAGAGGATCCTGTATAAATGGTCCAAACCTACCGGTAGCACCAATACGCACATCATCTTTTCTATAAGTAACAGGAACATAAAATCCAAAATCTTGTTTCGAAACGAGGAGTAACTCTTGGTGTCCATTCAACACTTTTTATCCTGGCATCTGCATTTAAATTGTGCGGAAAGATCTCTTTTAGCAGCAATATTCACATAAAACCTTCCTAACAAATGAATGTCAAGGTTGGTACACGCAGTCGGAGTTGATAGGTAAATTTCTTGCCTGAATCAGGCAGATAAGGATCAACTGCGAATATGCTTCATCAAAATCATTAAACCACTTGCATTAATTTCAGAAATAACCCAATTGTTTATGTTGGCAATATGGTTATTTGTAAGTGGTCGTATGATTCAAACTGAATTTTCCAATGTCAGTAACAGCTATCCCTATTCGCACAAAAAGTACTTATTGAGGTCCCTCCTTATTTGATCAATTTTATCAAAATCAGCATATTTAAATTTATCTCATTAATGCGCCATTCATAAACGAGTCCGATATCAAACCCGGGCGAAAAATCAGCAACATTTTTAAGAATATCTCTCCGGTTCACCTGGCCAAAATCGGCATTTTCAGTACGTGCGTACTCAATTTTAGGAGAATTGATAGATATTTCACTCGTATCATTAAAAAACCACATCCAACTGTTCTGCTGAAATATGTTGCAGAATTAGCCGCCAATAATTTTACTCGATAATGCCCTTTCAGGAAATGATGACGGCCTGAAGCTAAAACTCTTCCATAAGTAAAGTTAAACCCCGCCAATTTAAGAAGTTGAACTGAAAGCCATCATTATTTTGAACCTGATTAAATGATTCACTGTTTTGCAATTCATTAAAGAGCATCAAAGCAGTTTCAGGATTGAGGTTCTCCACTGTCATTACAGAACGATTACGCATATTTAATGAAATCGCCGATTGGGGCCCGGTGGTTGCTAAAAAAGATAACGG
Source organism: Bacteroidota bacterium (assembly GCA_016722525.1). GTDB lineage: Bacteria > Bacteroidota > Bacteroidia > AKYH767-A > OLB10 > JADKJB01. The sequence continues at coordinate 185,586 of JADKJB010000013.1, read as the reverse complement.
CAACTGCCATTCCGAACTAGCATAGGCTTTTACAGGTACTTCTAATCCCTGCACAGGAAACAATAAATCTTGTTTGACCGCAGAAAAAGAGCTGTTATATGGCTCCTTTGAAAACAATTTTCTTAATAAAGTACCATTCTTAATTAATAGAAAATTGTTATCAAAATAAGACTCGGATCCGAAAACTGCTATATCAAATTTATATCTGCTGTCAACAATATTTGCAGGGTTCATCCAAATACCTGAAACTCCGCTATAATTTCCTGAAGCTAATCCGGTGTTTTCTTGTCCAATTACAGGTTTAATAATCAAACTTAAACCTATGAGAAATAAAAGTCTGATTTTCAAAAATAAAAAATTGTTGACTCAACGAATAGGGGAAAATTATATACTTCTTCTTAAAGTGAATCATATAAATTGGTCAAAAATATGCTTGCAGTTAAAATTTATCATCCAAAAGTACCTTTCATTATCAACAAAATGAAATTTTTGATGACGAATTCTAACTACAAAATTACATGGTGCAAAACCTGAACAGTCCCCGCTGCTGTAAGACCTGTTAAAAGAATTTCTTCAAATTATGTCACTGTGTAATTACATGGGAAGACAGAAGAAAAGTTGGTCGAGTCAGAATACCTGCCTGTATTTGATAAAACATCACGTCTTTCGAGGAAAAGCGATGAGTTTCTGTTGTTCAGCAATACTTTGATCAACTACCTCATCTTTATTTTCTTTCGTTCAGGATGTGACAATTTTGTCAAATCTTAAGATGAAAATTTCCATTTTTAGTTGCTTTGGTTCACTTCTCTGTGTTTCGGCTAAATCATCGGCTCAAACAGTCGACACTGTGCAATTGAAAGTTATTGCCATCAGTGAAGATCGTTCCATGGTATTTTCCAAAGGAAATTTTATTTCAGTCATTGATTCATCTTCAGTTGCCTCCTCTCCACATCAAAGTATTGCTGAACTTTTATCAGCCAACTCTTCATCTTTTATAAAAACATACAGTTTTGTGGTTCTGCAACAATTTCTTCCAGAGGAACAGAAGCCAGGCATAATGTTGTTTTATGGAATGGATTTAATATTAATTCATCGAGTCTTGGTTTATCAGATCTCTCTTTAATTCCCTCCTTTATAAGTGATGAGATTACTCTGCTACATGGGGGATCGGGACCGGTGAACGGCAATTCTGCATTAGGAAGTACAATTATTCTTGGAAATACGGATCCGGAATTTTTAAAGAAAAATCGCATCGGGGTAAATATAGAAACAGGATCGTTTGGTAAATATCTTGGAAGTTTTATGTATAAAACCGAGAACAAATATGCATCTAGTAAAACGATATTATTTTATAATCAGGCAGAAAACAATTTTGAATTTGTAAATTTCACTCATCGTGAAAAACCTGTTGTAAAACAAAAAAACGCCTCTTACAAAAATTACGGAATTCTTCAAAATCTGGATTTTAAATTAAATCAAAAAAATATCTTATCCTTAGGATTATGGTATCAGGTTTATGACCGAGAGTTGCCTCCTATAATGACTAGTGAGCACAGTTATGCGTCTCAAAGAGACAGTAATTTAAGAGTTACTTTAGGATATAAAATAATTTTAGCAAGGTCAGTATTAAAATAAAAGGCGCCATTTTTAGTGAGTTTCAATTTTATGACGACTCAAAATTAAATTACCATAATAAATACCAGGTGACTAATCATCTCTCGGAAATCGAGTGGAGATGGTCAATTCACGATAAATTAATTTTCAATTCTGGGGTTTCCTATATTAATAGTGTAGCTAACTTTGATGAGTATGCAACTAATCAGAACCGAAAAACCTTGTCGTTATTTACCGGCTTTTTGTATCAGCCTTTCCATGATTGGAATTTAAATTTTAACCTGAGGAAAGAATTCACAAATATTGAAAATCCTCCTATAGCACCTTCTTTGGGTTTAGAAGGAACAATTATTAAAAATACACTTTTTGTTTTTGGAAACATAGGCAGGCATTATAATTTGCCAACTATGAATGATTTATTCTGGCGACCCGGCAATGAAAATTTAAAACCTGAAGATGCCTGGAGTGAGGAGTTGGGAATTATTCTTACCAACAAAAATAACTCTATACCAAAACTTACTGTCACCGCGTTCAATTCTTTGATTGACAATTGGATTAAGTGGCAACCCGGCGCTTCAGGTATTTACGCTCCCAACAATCTACGTCAGGTGCATACGAATGGGATTGAAATGTCACTTCACTTTCATAAAGAAATTAAAAATTACAATTACAATTTAATGTTAATTATACCTGGTGTAATTCGTCCATTTCTAAAACACAAACACAACAAGAAGCTGCAACTATAGACAAACAACTTATTTATGTTCCTGTAAATGTTTTGAATAGTGTTTTAGTATTAAAATATGCGCACTTCTCTTTAAATTACAATCATACTTTCACTGGTGAAAGATTTGTAACTGCTGATAACTCATCCTCATTGGAGCCATTTCAGGTTGCAAATATTACAATTGAAAAAGCAATCATCAGCAAAAATTCAATATACACTTGTACACAAAAGTTATGAATTTATACGATGTCACATATCAGGTGCTTGCCTATCGTCCTATGCCCGGTAGATGGTTCAGCATAGAATCAAATTCGATTTAATTCTAAAACAATAAAAATAACATGAAAAAAACCAATCTCACCCTAGTAGCTATAATTTTAGCTTCATGTACAATTCTTTATCTTCATGTAAAAGAGGATAAGATGATAAGAGTCCGGTACCAAATATAACAAATGGAGTATTCATTGTAAATGAAGGGTCCTTTGGTTCGGAAAATAGCGTGTCTTATCTTTCACTTGCAAACGGAGTAATCACAAACAATTTATTTGAAAATGTTAATGGATTTCCTTTGGGAGATATTGCACAATCCATGATGCTCCACAATAACAAGGGCTTTATTATAGTAAATAATTCTCAAAAAGTGGAGGTAGTAAACAGCAACGATTTTACGAGCCAACACACAATAGGTGGACTACAGGGTCCACGCTATATGGTTGGGAAAGGTAATAAAGGATATATTAGCGATTGGTTTTCCAATTCAATTGCAGTAGTAGAATTAAATTCCAATACTATCAGTAAAAATATTTCGACAGGAAATGGACCGGAACAAATGGCTATTGTTGAAAATGTATTATTTGTGACTAATGTAGGAGGATTTGGAAATGATAGTACGGTATCTGTTATTAATTTACTCACTGAAGCAAATGTGGGAACCATTCAGGGAGGAATAAATCCCAATAGCATCCAATTGGATGCAAACGGTAAACTTTGGGTATTGTGTGGCGGCTCCACCGGACCTGATTATATTGGAGGAACCGCTGATGATATTGCCGGATCGCTTTGGAAAATTAATCCTTTGACTTTCGCAATAGAGCAAGAGTTTACAATGTCTTCTTCGACTCATCCAGTCAAGTTACAAATTAATGGCAATAGAACCGATTTGTTTTATCTTTCTGGTTCGGATGGTTACTCGGGCAAAATAATGAAGATTTCAGCAAATAGCAGCTCATTCAATGCTGTCCCTATCATAAATAAAGATTTTTATGGATTAGGTATCGACCCTGTTTCAGGTGTGATTTATGGCGCGTTTGTTCCAGGATTTAGTCAAAATGGGTACGTATTCAGATATACCATTGCTGCTACATTGGTTGATTCCATGCTGGAAGGTCGCTCCAAATTATTTTGTATTTAATTAGTGCTAAAATGATGCTCCCCTTTTTCATGATAAGTGGCCCAAAAACTTTAAGTAAAACTGAAATTTACCCATGAAATAAGTTTAATAATGCTAAATTTAAAAAACCCGGTAAAAAATTAAAATTTACCGGGTTTTATTGTAACCTTTCGGTCTATTCAATGGTATAGTGTAGTTCTTATGTGTGGAATAGCAGGATTTATTGATTTTACAGGTGATTCATCCCTTGAAACACTGAAGAAGATGACCTCGTCATTGGCTCATAGAGGCCCGGATGATGACGGATTTGAAATACGCCGTTTTAGCGATGTAGTGGTTGGTTTTGGATTTCGCAGGCTGGCTATAATCGATCTTTCCCCAAAGGGACATCAACCAATGATCAATGAACTCACCGGAGATATGCTCATTTTTAATGGTGAAGTTTACAATTTTTCAGAAATACGAAAAGAACTGGAAGCATTGGGTCATCATTTCAAAAGTCAATCTGATACCGAAGTAGTGCTGAGGTCGTTTCAGGAATGGGGAACATCTTGTGTAAGTAAATTCAATGGTATGTTCGCCATTGCTCTTTACAACCCAACCGCCAACAAGGTACAGTTGTTTCGTGATCGCGCCGGAGTAAAACCATTGTTCTATTATTGGGATGGGGAACTGTTTCTATTCGGATCTGAACTGAAAGCATTTCATCAGCACCCAGGTTTTAAAAAACAAATTGATTTCGATAGCCTGGCTTTGTATTTCCATCATGGATATATTCCTCACCCCTACTCTATTTTCAAAAAACTAAAAAATTATCACCGGAAACAGACTGGAAATAAATCTCAAAAGTAAAATATTGTTATTTCTCCCTACTGGAGTATACTGAAGCCTTCAACAAACCCAAGCTTTCTATTTCTTATGAAGAAGCTAGTGAAGAGCTCGAAAAAATGCTTATTTCCTCATTTAATTACCGAATGATTGCTGACGTTCCCGTTGGTGTATTTTTAAGCGGAGGATATGACAGTAGTTGCGTAACTGCACTTATTCAAAAAAATTCTTCCAAACAACTCAAAACGTTTACTATTGGATTTGAAGATCAGCAATTCGATGAATCACATCATGCTAAAAAAGTTGCAGAATTCTTAGGAACAGATCACCATGAATACTTATGCAGTGAAAAAGAGGCTTTAGATATTATTCCGCTATTACCTGATATTTATGATGAACCGATGGCAGATGGTGGTGCCATTCCAAATATTTTGGTATGCATGATGGCTAAAGAAAAGTTAAAGTAGTATTAAGTGCAGATGGTGGTGATGAAGTGTTTGCAGGGTACACCAAACATTTTTATGCGAAACAACAAATCGGAAGATATTTGAATTTGCCATCGATAATGAAAAAAACTGCGGTACTCGCTATTGATGTGTTGAACATTTTTCGTGAAAGACCGCTTCATCACATCGACAGGATGAGCCGAATTCAAAGCTATCTGCAGGCAAAAGATCCGGCAATGATTTTCAACCGAATCAACCAGACTTTTACTGAACATGAGATTACTACTTTCATGAAAATGAAAACAGCTCACCTTTATAATCATTTCATGAACGATTATTTACTCAACAAAAGCAATGATGAAGTTGATAGGATTATAGCTATTGATTACCAAACTTTTTTAGTAGATGATATTCTTCAAAAAGTAGACAGGGCTACCTCGTATTTTAGTCTTGAAGGAAGGGAGCCCTTACTGGATTATCGGATTTCTGAATTCGCAGCATCTTTGCCTTCCAATTATAAGTTGAGGAATGGAGTTGGAAAATCTATTTTGCGCAGTATCGTTCACAAACATGTTCCAAAAGAAATAATGAACAGGCCTAAAATGGGCTTTGGAATTCCTATTGACAATTGGGGACAAAAAGAATTAAAGCCTCTTTTTGACGAAATGTTTGATATTGATTTCTTAAACAAACAAAAAATATTTTCAACAAAAAAAGTGCGCCAGCTTTATGAAGAATATCTATCTGGAAACAAGCAGTGTTTTGATCGGGTTTGGGAAATTTTTATTTTTCAGCAATGGTACAAAAGGTGGATGGAATAAATGCCCTGAAGCATCCCTTTTACTGAATATTTGTAATTATTGTTGAGGTCGTAATTGAATTACTTCGATTACGTGCTCGGTCCTTTATATATAATTCATATCGAATTGTATCGTTGGGTTGTATAACATTATACTCAACATTAATCTTAATTTCCCCCTTTAGCGAATTATTATTGCCTCTGGGTTCAAGGTAAGGGATATTGTATTCCAAAGGGGCGGCAAGATCTGTAAATTCAACAAATACCCCGTTTTTCATTTCAAATATTTTTACAAAAACATCTCTATTTACACTATCACCTTCGGCGGTACCTATGTCGCCATCGCCATCAGTGAAATTAAACACTAATTCCAGTGAATCGGAATTGGCCACATTCTGAAATTTAACTAAACTCTTAAAAGAAATTTCAGGGGTTATTGGGTAAGTCTCCTCGTCCTTACAGCCAGTTAAAACTACTATTAACATCACAAATAATCCAATTGGAAAAATAAGCGCTTTTTTCATAACCTTGTAAAGATAATAAATATAGAAATGAATATTTACCTTCGTGAATTAATAACGTAAAAAATGGCACTTATTATACCTGTTAATGGGATTTCTCCAATCTTCGGTAAGGATTGCTTTATAGCTGAAAATGCGACAATTACGGGTGAAGTAACGATGGGTGATGAATGTTCGGTTTGGTTTAATGCCGTGGTGAGAGGGGATGTGAACTCTATAACTATTGGAAACAGGGTCAATATTCAGGACCAAGCTGTTATACATTGTACCTACCAGAAAGCCAAAACCATTATTGGTAACAACGTTTCCATTGGCCATTCGGCAATTGTTCATGGTTGTACTCTGCAGGATAACGTACTTATTGGAATGGGTGCCATTGTTATGGATCATGTAATAGTTGGTGAAAACTCCATGATAGCAGCAGGAGCAGTTGTACTTGAAAATACTATTGTTGAACCAGGAAGCATATGGGCAGGTACTCCGGCAAAAAAAATTAAACAAATGACACCTGAGCATTTTAAAGATCTTAATGAAAGAATCTCAAAGAATTATCTGATGTATTCGAAATGGTACAAATAAATTCTGTTCAGTTTTTTATCTATTCCTTAAAATGACTTTAAGTGAACAGCCCCGTTTAATTATTTTTATTTTGGTTTTGATACTTTCAGTAGCACATTCTACAGAGACTGTTGCGCAGCATGATTCCACTTATTTTCTTTCTTACACAGATCAAATAACGGGTAGATTTTACTTCTCTCAAAAATACACCAATCTACTCGTTGAAGATGGCAATAAAAAGTTGGAACTTGATTATCGACCCAATACCACATTAAACATGGGAATAGGGGCAAGTTATAAATGGTTCACGCTCAATATAGCATACGGCTTTGCTTTTCTGAATCAGGAAAAAGAAAAAGGCGACACCAAATATCTGGACTTACAGGCCCATTTTTATGGAGATAAATCCAATATAGATCTTTTTGGACAGTTTTATAATGGATTTTACCTTGCTCCTGAGGGGAAAGGAACCACTAACAATTCCTATTATTTAAGACCCGATTTGAAGGTGAGAGAATTTGGTGGTTCCTATCAGTATTTATTTAATCATAAAAGTTTTCATTCAGAGCCGCATTCCTGAATAATGAATGGCAAACCAAATCTGCAGGCAGTTTTCTGCTGGGTCTTGAGTTTTTCTTTGGAACAATTGCCGCAGACAGCACTATCTACCCTACTGTGATTTCTGCTAATGAAGTTCCTGATGCTACGAAGCTTTTCTTTTACGAATTGGGACCCAATGTTGGCTATACCTATAGTTTGATTATCGCAAAACACTTTTTTATTACAGGTTCTCTTTCTGTCAGTATTGATTACAATGTAACAAATTATAAAGGCGAAAATGATAACTTTACACGATCAGGATTATCTCCAAATTCATTAATCAGAGTATTTACGGGATACAATTCCAAAAAGTCTGCAATCAGTTTTACATTTACCAATAGTCGCGTATCGCTATCCTCTGACAAAATTAATAGTGTTGCTTTAAACACCGGTAATTTTCGAATAAATTATGTCAGAAGATTTATCCCAGGTCCAAAGACAAAACGAATGATTAGACCAATCGATTGGTTCAGTAAATAAATATTTATGGCGTTTATTTAAAAATATTCCAATTCGTGAAAATCCTGATTAAATGAAAATTATTTACTTTTAAAAGATTTAATGAAAAACGGATTAATATTCTGGTTGAAGTCAGATATCTTTGCATTAACAGATGTAAAATTCTATTAATTAAAGTTAGGTGTCATTTTTTTTTCAAAATATAATAGCCTACTTCTACTCAAAAAAATTGATTATAATATTGTTGACATTAAATCAATGAGTATCATTCCATAGATTCTTGTGTTCTAACTTCAATTTCCCCTTGAAAAATATTTTCGTGCTTTGTTCGAATGATTTTGTGTAATCAGAAATATAAAATTTATGATTTCGTGCTTTACCGGAATTTAATAAATCTTTTGAAGCTAAGCTTTCTCTAACAAATCTGGCAACAATATCAGCAGAATCAACTATGTTAATATTCTTCTTATAGTATTCAATTATCTCTGCTTTTATTAAAGGATAATGGGTACAAGCAAGTATGAGTGCATCAATTTTTTTTATTTTAGGACGAGAGAGATAACTATTGATTATAGTTCGACTTATTTTATTGTTGAAAAACCCTTCTTCAATCATTGGTGCAAGCAAAGGTGTTGCCAGAGAAGAAACTTTCAAATTCGGGTTTTGCTGTTCAATTCTGATTGCATAAGCGTTAGACCTGATAGTTGCCCGGGTACCGATAACGCCGATGTGTTTTATTTTCTTCATCGAACTTACTTCAGCCACGACCGGATTAATTACATCAATCACAGTTGCTCTGGAACCCACATGTTTTTTTACGGCTTCATAAGCAATAGAAGACGCAGTATTGCAAGCTATCACAATCATTTTGCAACCCTGGTCAAGCAAATAATCTGCAATCCTTATTGAATAACTCTGAATCGACTCAGGAGCTTTATCCCCGTATGGCAAATGGGCAGTATCGCCAAAATAAATCAATGTCTCGGAAGGCAATAACCGATGGATAGCATCTGCTACCGTCAAGCCTCCGATCCCAGAATCGAATATACCGATAGGATTTGTTTTAGTCAGGATTTTTTGCTTTTTCATTTGTGCGACTAAATTAATAACTTTATCAGAAAGCAATGTAACAAAACAAAAAAAGCCATCCAATTGTGGATGACTTTTTCTGAAGAACTTCAGTTTAGATTATTTCAATCCTAATCTAGCCTTAACCAAAGGCATAATATCATCAGAATCCTGAGCAAACAATACTACTCCAACGCTGGTATCAAAAATGTAAGAATACAATTTTTCCTTAGCAATTCCTTTAATAGCATCTTCCGCTTTCTTAATTATAGGAGAATAGATTTCTTCTTTCTTTCTTTTGTAAGGATTGCTGCGCTGAATCCTGAAAATCCTGAATACGTTGCTCTAAATCATTAATTTCTTTAGCTTTTTGCTTCTTTTATAGGTTCTGCCATGGTTGCTTCATTTGCTCTGAACTCACCAACTTTGCTTTGGTATTCACCGGTCATTGTTTTTAATTGAGATTCCAATGAGGCGCCAAATTTCTGAAGTGTTGAGTCAGCATTTTTAGTTTCAGGCATCATGGTAAGCAGCGCAGTTGAGTTAATGTGACCGAACTTTAATGTTTGTGCCTGAATAGCACCCGCAGCTAATAAAATGATGATGGCTGCAAGTTTGATTGTCTTTGTCATAGTTTGATTTTTGAAGGATAAAGTTGAATTAATTATATAAAATTATTTAGGTCTGATATTCGTATCCTGATCCGATGGCGGTGCGTCTTTCACGGGAGGATTGCCTGATTTAGGAGAAGTTGTTCCCTGACTTCCCGACTTAGGAGCGCCTCCACCTGAAGTTTCTTTATCACCTACTTTATAACCTAAAGCATTTAAGATATCGTCACTTTTGTCATACTTAGGATTTGCGTAAAGCATTATAAGATCACTTGATTTATCAAAAACTACAGCGTAACTCTGATCCGTAGCCATCTTTTTAATTGCATTATAAATTTTATCCTGAATAGGTTTAACCAATTCCTGCTTTTTCTTAAACAACTCACCCTCAAAACCGAATTTGGTTTTTTGAAAGTCTTTCACTTCCTTTTCCTTTAAAATAATTTCGTTCTCCCTTTTACGTTTCATTTCATCCGTAAGCAGGATCTGTTCTGCCTGAAAATCTTTATACAGCTTATCAATAAAAGCATATTTTGCTTCAATTTCTTTTTGCCAGTTTACCGAAAGTTGATCTAATTGTTGTTGTGAAGCTTTGTATTCAGTTATATTTTCAAGTATATACTGAGTATCAACAAAACAATATTTTGAGAATAAGCACCTGCAGTAAACAACATGGCCAGGGCTGTGAGGAGCAATTTAGATTTTTTCATGACTAACGATATTTAAGGATTTGCAAAATTAATGTTTTATTAGAATTGTTGACCAATTGTGAAGTGGAATTCTCCTCCATTGGCATTTCGAGTGCCCGGAACGTTATCGAACCCATATCCCCAATCAAGGCCAAGTAAACCAAACATCGGGAGGAAAATTCTAATTCCGCCTCCTAAGGCACGCTTAACATCGAAAGGGCTATAGTCCCTAAATCTGTTGAATGCGTTTCCAGCCTCAATAAAACCTAATGCATAAATGGTTGCAGAAGGGTTTAACGATAAGGGATATCTTAACTCCAAAGTGTATTTATCATAAATTGTGCCACCTCCTGGAGGGTTAAGTGAATTATTAGGATAACCGCGCTGAGCAATTATTTCGCGACCATCCAAAGAGAATCCAGATAAGCCATCCCCACCAAGATAAAACCTCTCAAAAGGCGACTGACCAATATCCTTATTGTAATAGCCAAGAAATCCAAAATTAGCTTTTACATTTAAAACGAGTTTGTTCCATGCTAAGGGTGTAAACTAGGAAGCACCGGAATTTCCATTTATGGTATTCGATGAATTTATATTTCTCTTGATCGGTTAAATTTGTATAATCCTTGTTATTGAACCAGGAATAGGGTGGAGTTAATTGCAAGGTAAATGAAAACTGAGATCCCATACGCGGATATATTGGCGCATCCACGGAATTCCGGAAGATTGTTTCCTGAAGACTAAGGTTATTCGAGTAGCCATCACTAAAAAGAAAACTACTAGAGTAATTTTGCAGCACATAATACTGATAATTGATCTCATGATAAATACTGAAATAATCATCCGGTTTTTTCAAACGTTGCCCTAATCCTATTGAAAGTCCGGTGATATTAATGGATTGCCGCGTGATATCACTTTTCTTTTTCCCATTTGTTTGAATTGAATTGAACAGTGTTACACTCAATGAATTAGATTTTTTTCCACCTAGCCACGGTTCAGTAAAAGAAGCACTATAAGATTGAAAAAATTTACCATTCGTTTGTGCTCTTAGACTGAGCTTCTGGCCGTCGCCTGATGGTAAGGGTGTCCAAGTATCTTTCTTGAAAATATTTCTTCCTGAAAAATTATTAAATGTCAATCCAAGAGTTCCAACAATTTGTCCAGCTCCCAACCACCCGACAATTCGATTTGATCAGAAGGACGCTCTTCAACAACATATTCAATATCTACAGTACCGTCTTCAGGATTAGGTTTTGGGTTCACACCAAGTTTTTCCTGATCGAAAAATCCTAATTGTGCCAACTCTTTGTGTTCTGATAATATCGGTTCTTGAAAAAGTTGTCCGGGCTGGGTACGTATTTCCCGCATAATTACTTTATCATTGGTTTTTGTATTTCCAACAATTGTAATTTTGTTAACTACGGCTTGCTTACCTTCATAAATTCTCATTTCATAATCAATAGAATCATTTTCAACCTGCACCTCAACAGGTGATACGGAGAAGAACAAATAACCATTATCCATATAAACTGAAGTGATATCCCGACCTGATGCACTGCTAAAAAGTCCTTCATCAAGTTTTTTCTGATTGAATGTTTCACCTTTATTGATATTTAATATTCTGTCTAAATCACGAGCAGCATATTTGGTATTACCAATCCAGTTGATATTTCTAAAATAATATTTAGGTCCCTCTTCAATTCGAATAGTTATGTCCACACTTTTTTCGTCATGGAAAGTGACTGTATCAAAAACAATTTTGGCATCACGAAAACCCAGTTCTTTGTATTTATTCATGGCTGCGATTTTATCATCCTCAAAATTTTGTTCCAAATATTTTGAAGTGGAGAAAAATCGATACCAACGCTTTACTTTTATTTCCTTCATTTTGCGTTGGATTTGAGCCGCTGTAAATTGTGTAACTCCCTCAAAAACGATACTGTTGATTTTTACCTTCTTCTTTTTATCAACATTGATAACCAGCAATTGACTATTTGCAATATTGGGTTCATTTTTTACTTCGATTTGTACCTCTGCACGTAAAAAGCCCTTGTCAATAAAATAATTTCTAATTTCATTCTCCGTGGTTTTTACCAGGTTTTCCGTTATAATTTTACCGGAAACAAGTTTGATTTTTTCTCGAAGTTTATCAGCTTCAGATTTTGAAACACCATTGAAGGAAAACCTTGAAAGTCTGGGGCGCTCAGTTAATCGCAATTCAAGAAAAATTTTGTTATCCTGAATTTTGGTTGCAACAATTTTAATATCAGATAAAAGACCTTGCTTCCAAAGATTTTCAATTGCTTTTGAGATTTTATCACCAGGCACTTTCACTTTATCACCAACAGATAAAGAAGTTAAAGTGATCAATACTTTTTCATCCAGGTATTTTATGCCGGAAACAGTAATTCCACCAATTTCATAATCCCGGGGCTGCCCATAATCTATTTGATTAATAATTGTATCACCAATAATCACTTGCCCTATTCCGGCATAAGAAATTAAAAGAGCAACAAGAAGTAATAAAAAGTTCTTTTTAAGCATGATGATCATTTGGACTTTGTTCTTTAACCATACCATACCTTCTATCTCTTTTTTGGAAATCAGCAATTGCTTCATAAAAATCTTCACGCCGGAAATCGGGCCATAATTTATCTGTAAAATAAAGTTCTGAGTAGGCAATTTGCCAAAGCATAAAATTACTAATACGATGTTCTCCGCTTGTCCTTATCAGCAATTCTGGGTCAGGACAAAAAGAAGTGGTTAAATGTTCAGAAAAAACCTGGTCATTAATATCTTCAGGTTTCAGAACTCCTAATTTTACTTTATTAGCAATTTCTCTTGATGCTTGAATGATTTCCCAACGAGAACTGTAGCTTAACGCAAGAATCAACGTCATTCGTGTATTTCCCGAGGTAATATTAATCGTTTCATTTAATTGCTTCCGACACCCTTTCGGTAGACTTTCTAAATCGCCAATAGCTTGCAGACTTATATTATTATCCATCAGCGTTTTGGTTTCCTTATGAATAGTTCCAATCAAAAGTTCCATAAGAGCATCCACTTCCCATCTGGGACGTTTCCAGTTTTCAGTTGAAAAAGCATACAAGGATAAAAAAACTTGATGCCAAGTTCTGCAGCAGCTTCCACAGTATCTCGCACAGCAACAACTCCACTTTGATGTCCGAAAGTTCTGATTTTACCCTGCTTTTTTGCCCAACGGCCGTTTCCATCCATAATTATAGACACATGAACGGGCAGCTTTTCTGAATTAATTTGTTCTTTGAAACTCATTGGCAAAAAAATAGGGTGCAAAGGTAATAAAATAAGCTATAGCGCCTCGATAATATTACCTCAGTTTACCTCTGAATGGAGTACAATTATCCCCATATTTTGATGATAGTGTATAGTTGATAGTAATTCCGGTAAACATGAACCAATCCTTATCGGAAGCATTTCCTCTTTGCCTATTGTCATTCAGCAAAGCCTGACCATCAATACTTCGATCCGAAAAAAGCACTGCCAATTCACCATTTTGAGCTAATAACACATTTTTTTCTGCGTAGGTGGTGCTCACATCGTCCAGATAGTCGGTATAAATACGACGTGCTCCAGCCTCGATAGTCATTCCAAATCGACGTGTAAACTTAATTTTGAAACCTCCTCCGAATGGAATTCCCACAGCCAGCCTTTTATATTTGTTACGATCGGGATAAGCAGAAGTACCCTGACCTTCAGTGCCTAAAGGCTGTAAATCGTACCATTCACCTCCATTTTCAGCTTGAGGATTAAAATGATAAACAGAAATACCTGCAAAAATAAAAGGTGAAAATCTCGTTTTGGGATTGGCCAGCTGATAAGGGAAAAAGTTGAATTCAGCCAGCAAATGAGCATCCCACAATCGAGAGCGAAAGGATAAATTTCTATTGTTTTGATAGGAATCGTTTGCCAGGGCATCATCCCCTGAAATAGAGCCAAAATTAAAACCAACACGATAAGCCCAATGATTATTAAAATTTTTGCGATACAAAAGGCCTACTGCAGGTTGGATCAGGCGGGTGTTGAACAAGGAGTTGTTAAGCTCTCCTTTATAAGTGGTAGTGCCTAAAAAAAGGCCGAATTCGGTGCTTTGAGCTGTAACCGTTCCCGATAGTACTATAAATAGAATAAGTTGTAAAGGGAATTTCCTAAGCATCAGTATAAACACACCACAAACTTATAACAAACGTAGTTAATGCAGAAATAGTATGAAACTATTAGAACATAGGGAATGAGGATCTTCCAGTACGAAGTTTGTAATTAATACTAATTATGGCAAACATATATGAATCTTTATCTCTCGGATCCCCTCTTTGTTCACCTGCAGAAGTAATATAAGGGAATTCCTTGTTGGACTTATCAGCCATTACTGCAGCTAATGCGCCATTTTCAATAAAAATAGTATTGTTATCGTAATAGGTTTTGCTGGCGTCATCAATATAATCAGTGAACGTTTTACGGATACCGTATTCAAGGCCAATCCCCCACCTGCGACCAACACTATATTTAAACCCTAAACCTACAGGAATACACAACTGAACATTGCTGTATTTCTTACGAGTACTGGTTAAACCCTGACCTTCGGTACCTAAATTACGAAGCTTCACCCAAGAACTGCCATTCTGACCTTTAGGATTAAAATAAAATGCACCAATACCTATGAAACCATAAGCAGACATTTCAAAACCTCTTTGTCCGCGAACACCACGAAGACGATACCGGTGACCGACTTGCTCTCTGATAAATGCAATTTCCAAATTGGTGCTTAACTCATAAATGTTGGTTTTAAAATTCAGGTTGCGATAACTTCTGAAAAACTCTTTAGTCAGATTATCATCACCGGATAGTTTACCGTAGGTAATTTTGGTGTTTAAAGCAAACATTTGGCTCAACTTATACCGCAAACCGCCTGACAATGAAAGTCTTGTTTGAGATATTTCCAAATCTTTCAAATAATCCGTTCCAATTTGATCGGCACCACCCAATTCGCCTAAAAAGTTACTTGGGCCAGCTCCAAAATGCACCTCTGTTCTGTATGCTTTCCAACGCTGTTTGTAACGTTGCGCATTCATAAAACCAGGTAATACAATAGCAATTGCAAGTAATAAGTATAGTTTTTTCATAGGAATGCTTCTGGTCAAGGTCATGCACAAAAATATAAATTTTTTTTTATTAACAAACGATGTTAACAACAAAATAGGACTAATTTCTTACATCAAGACCCCACATGAGCTTATTTCTCAAGGTTCCAAGGAAATTTTCGTTGTGTAATCGAACGATATTTACCCCAAAATCTTCTTTTCTGGCTGCAAGCTGAATCGATGAATCGATAGTAACTGATCTGGAATCAAGGGTTGAGAGAAAATACTGGCTTCTCCCCTCTACTTCAAGTGAAATTACATATTTATCGGATACTACGATAGGACGCACATTAAGGTTATGGGGTGCAATGGGTGTGATCACAAAATTTTCACACTGCGGAACAATAATCGGCCCTCCGCAACTTAGCGAATAACCGGTTGATCCTGTTGGAGTTGCGATTATAAGCCCATCCGCCCAATAACTATTTAAATATTCTCCATTCAAGTAAGTATGAATAATAATCATTGAAGAACTATCTTTTTTGTGGATGGTAATTTCATTGAGTGCATAATTCACCTCTCCGAATATAGGAGTATTGGTTTCCAGCCGAATAAGAGATCTTAAGTCAATATCGTATTGACCTTGGAGAATGGTTTCCACGCATTTAGCGATATTATCTTTCGAAATAGTTGCTAAAAATCCTAATCGGCCTGTATTAATTCCAACGATTGGAATTCCACTATCACGAACTAACGAAATGGTATCCAACATAGTACCATCGCCTCCAAGTGTAAACAGAAAATCAACATTCCCTCTTAATTCATCATGAGAAGTGAAAGTTTGTTGTGTAAGTTTTATGGAAGTATTGTGTTTCAGATAATTATAAAATGGGTGGTACAGTACTGCTTCGACATTAGCATGCTTCAGCTCCTGCAACAAAATGTCCACATAGGGCAATACATTTGGAGTTCCGGATCTTCCATAAATAGCAATTTTCATAGTTTTGAGAGCTAAGCAGTTCTAAATTGGAGCTGTAAAGTGCAGAAAAAATCCGTTTTCACCAAACTTATTGAAAGAATATTCTAAACGGAAAACCATATTATAGTAAGTTACATAATCCAATCCAAATCCATAACCGTATTGCCATTCATTTGCAAGTGGGTTATCCTTTTGGAATTGCCGGTCACGAACATAACCAAAATCAAAATTTGCATTAAGATAAAAAGCGTAAGGAATGGTTCGAAACTTTTCAAGTATACTAAAAGGTAAAGAAATTATTTGGGTTGGAACCAAAGCGAATTTGAAGGTGTTTCGTGAGAGCACGAAATTTTGACCCGGTACCACATAAAATTCATAGCTTCGAATCAAATCATTTGCATAACCAAAACCTCTTTGATTAAAATAAGGCGCTTCACTTTGTCCGGATAATTTACCCTTTAGAGCACTAGAAAAAAACCATCTTGGTGCAACCGGTTTAAAATATTTAATTGTTGAAGAGAGATATAACAGATCCGGTTCATTTTCCAGAATACCGATACCATTTTTAACTATTTCGAAATCGAAAAGATAACCTTTCAATGCATAAACTTTAAAATCGCGACGATCGTGTCGAAACTGCCAGGCGATGGTTATAAGTTGTTGAACGGTATTCCCGTTACCTAAAAAATCAGGATTTAATGCTGCAATGGTGTCTTCAATGCTATTATTTCTATACTCGAATGAAAAACTGCTGGTAGTATAAAAACCTCTTCGTTGCGTGTACTTGAATCCTCCGAATATTTCTTTTCTTACAAAATTCTCTTCATCTTTAAATAGTAAAACTTTACTTTCTTCAACTTTGTATCCAACCTCCCTGTTTCTGGAATAGGATCCACTAAATGTAAGCCCCTCTTCTTGATTTTTATTAATAAAAGGTAAAGAATATGATATCCCTATTTTTTGAGAATACCCCCATTTGAACTGAAATTTCAAGGCTTCGTTCCTCCCCCTGAAATTATCCCAATTGAGGTAAAACCCTAAATTTACTCTGGAAATATCACCTGATTTTATCCATTCATTAAAATTTCTGTCAACAAGTTCAAAAATGGGTAAAGGAATAATGTACCAGCGCTCAGTAACATCTACAATTACTACAATTTGACCAGGGCCAATTTTCTGATGCTGAATATTAACGAAATTGAAAAGGGCAGTATTCATTAGATTCTCGCGTGTGCGATCGATAGCCCAATCCAAAACAGCTTTGTTTACGGTATCCCCTTCATGCAAAAACAGTTCACGGGAAATGACCGACAATTTAGTAATCTTATTTCCAGTGATGACAATCTGGGAAATAACGAGTGTATCTTCAGCTACTAAAGAATCAAGAGGGCAATCAAAAACTGAATTTCCTCTACTCAAAAAAGGTATTAGACTCAGAATTAGAAGTAATTTAAGTTTCGGCATCAGGAAAGAATTGCCGCAAAGTTACATTTTGAGGTAATTCATAAATGCATCGTAACGTGATTGCATATCTTGCTGAAACTCACTCTGATGATAAGAAGCCTTCACTTCCAGGTTTCGACGGTAGAAACCAGCAAGAATTCTGGTTAAATCTATCTTATTGATCTTAAGTGTAACCTCCACAATATTGGGATCGGCAGTTACCAAAGCACTTGAGCTTAATATCTGAGCCCCCTCCGACTCCACAATACTTGAAATTTCGCTTAAAGTGTACTTGTTTTTATCAACCTCCAGAACAACAATTCCTCCAGGATTCTGAACAGAATTTGCTTCAGCCAAGGCATGAATTATGTCCATTACGGTTACTAATCCCAAATACTGTTCCTGATCGTTGAGCACAGGAATGATGGTAAAATCATTATTAGCAGCAAATTTAATTGCATCAAAAATATGTTGGTATTCATTCACAAACAGCCTGTTAACCGGCATTGAAAGACTAAAAAGCGGAACCTCCTTGTTTTCGAGTTTCATTAAATCAGACTCGTACACCATTCCCATATAAACATTTTCGTTAATTACCGGTAAGTTGCTATGCCGAAACTCCTGCATCCATTGCAGTGCCTTCACCGCAGTATCTGTGGTCTTTAACGGTGGAATAGTATCCTTTATAAGATTTCGTAGTAACATCTTATGATTAAACGATTATTAAGGTCAAATGGTTGTATTGGCGCAAACATAATACATTTGTGTGACGAAAAGTGGTAAATCATTTAAAGTAATTGGCAGGTTGCTTTTCTCAAAAACCACAAGAAATTAAATAGCAGCCATGTGGGATTGTAAACTCGAAAACGGGCTTGTATAAATTGAATGAATCTAACATCACAGCAGGCCATTTGCTGATTAATTGATAAATTTAGGATCAAAAATTTTGATACAAAAAACTTTGATAGTGTTCGTTCAATAAAAATTAAACCTTCGCAAAATTGTGATCCAGAAAATGATAAAACTAAGTGTCAATGTAAACAAAATAGCCACTTTGCGAAATGCAAGGGGATCTAATGTTCCGGATCTTATTCAGGTTGCTCACGACTGTGAACGATTTGGAGCAGATGGAATAACAGTGCATCCTCGACCTGATGAGCGACATATACGCTATCAGGATGTGGCAGAGTTAAAGAAAATAGTAGCAACGGAATTCAATATTGAGGGGTATCCAAATGATGAATTTATGGCGCTTGTTTTAAATATGAAGCCGGATCAGGTTACTTTGGTGCCCGATCCTCCGGATGTACTTACTTCAAACGCCGGATGGAACACAATTAAATATAAAACTTTTCTCAATCAAATAGTCCGCAAATTGAAAAATGAAGGAATCAGAGTTTCAATTTTTATTGAACCTGATGTTGAACTCATAAAACATGCAGTCGACTGCCAAACCGATAGAATTGAATTGTATACAGAAGCATATGCAAAAGAATTTTCAATTAATCCATTAAATGCAGTTTTACCATTCAAACAAGCTGCGTTAATTGCGTACACTAACGGATTAGGAATAAACGCTGGCCATGATTTAAACCTTGAAAATTTAGAATACTTCGCTAAAAACGTACCACATTTATTGGAAGTTTCGATTGGTCATGCACTGATCAGTGATGCCTTATATTTTGGTTTGGAGAATACGATTCAAATGTACAAGAGGAAATTAGTGCTTTAGCATATCAGTGCTAAAGCACAGCTCCATCGAGATGAGTAATTTTAAATTAAGGACCACTTATTTGAAGTAAGGAGTTATTCGAATAATCGAACAATGCTATACTTAATTAAAACAGGTTAAAAATATCAATACAATTGCCTTACTTTAATTGTATGCTTTACTTTTTGTAGCTCACTCAATGCTTTTGAAGAAGTTTTTTTATCTATATCAACTACAACATAACCAATATCTGTATTGGTTTTGAGGTATTGGCCGAGGATATTAACTTTTAATCCGGACAATATTCCATTGATCTCTGAAAGAACACCGGGTACATTTTTATGTATATGGAGCATTCTATGGGCTTCTTGCTGAACAGGCAAACTAAGTGCTGGAACAGAAAGTGAGCCGGTGCTGGAACCGGTTTCCAGGAAACTGATCATCTTGGTTGCCACATCCACACCAATATTTTCCTGGGCCTCCATTGTAGAACCACCAATATGTGGTGTTAGTACAACATTAGGCATTCCCTGCAGGATACAATCAAATGCAGTTTTATTGTCTTTCGGTTCATTTGGAAAAACATCTATACCGGCACCTGATATATGTTTTTTATCCAAAGCCTCTTTGAGTGCTTTCAAATCAACCACATCTCCTCGGCTTAAGTTAATGAGCACTGCACCCTTCTTCATTTTTCTCAACTTTGCTACGTCTATCAAATTTTTTGTTTGACTACTTCCCGGCACGTGCAAAGTGACTATATCAGAAGTCTTCAACAGTTGATCCAAAGTGGCTACTTTAAAAGCATTTCCTAAACTGAGTTTAGGATCAATATCATAAAAAATCACTTTCATTCCGAGACTTTCAGCAAGCACTGACACTTGAGATCCAATATGGCCGTAACCTATAATTCCTAAAGTTTTGCCCCGCACTTCATTGCAGCCGGCACTGCTTTTATCCCATCGCCCAATGTGTGAGAACACATTTTTTCAGGTATACGTCGTGTAAGAAAAATAGCTAAACCTATGACCATTTCAGCAACGGAACGTGTATTGGAATAAGGTGAATTAAAAACAGCCACACCTGAAGCAGTGGCAAATTTCATATCCACCTGATTGGTACCAATGCAAAACGCACCAACAGCCAGCAATTTTTCAGCGCGCTGAAATACAGCTTGACTGATATGAGTTTTCGATCGAATTCCCAATAAATGAACATTTTTTATTTTTTGAATTAACTCCTCCTCGGGTAAGGATGGTTTTAAAATTTCTAATGATGAATAACCATTATCACGGAACATCTTAATTGCCACAGGATGGACACCTTCAAGTAATAATATCTTAATTTTCTCTTTGGGATATGATGTTTTGTTTTCCATAAAACTTTAATTCAAATATTCAGCAAATTTACCTGATTTCAACGGATGAACAAGCCGGAAGCAAAGCTTTAAAAATCAAAACAAAATAAATTGAACAAATTGCACCGGCAAATAAGGTGATTCAAAACTCAAAATAAATCATATCTTATTGATTTATTGTCCTTTAACATTGACAATTAGGGATTCTAACCATTTATATTTTCATTCATTAAATAGGGGGGTCTCTGGGGTCAAGAAATAAATTACATTGAAAAAGTATAGAAGATAAAAATGTTTTTTCGATTTTATTTTACCAGTATCATCAAAAGTAAAAAAGCTAACAAAACAAAATATCTAACTGCCAATTAATTGAATTATTAAAGTGTGATTTGAATTATTTAACTGCTTCCATGTAGATGGAAATTTGCGGAAGCGTTGAGTCAAAATACTTTTGATTCCTTAATACCGGAACTTCAGATTGCAGATAAGCGGATCTTCGGACCGTTTTAAAACCGGCTTGTTTCAGCATCTGTGTCAATTTTTTTTCATTGAACCAATTCATGTGAAAGTATGGATATTTTTTTTGAATTTCGATACTACATAATGAAGTACAATAATTCAATGCCTCCTCATAGGGCAATTCTCTGAACAACCTTTCCAATTCAGCGTCATCAATTCGTTTTTCATTGCCTACTAATGAAATTGTTGTAGCAGCAGAAGCAAAATCTGATAAGAATAGCTGAGCTAAGGATGCTTCTCTCAAAGGGATATTAATTCCATTACTTTCATGGTTGGTATTTTGGCTCTCCCATTCACTCCAAAAAAATAGTTCCGGTCTTTTCTTTGCCACGCATTAAAAGCAGTATCTGAATTCACAGTTACAATTCGAATAACTCCATCTTTTTTTAAAAACCGATAGGCATCATCAAACAAAAACTGCACGGAATGATCATCAATATGTTCAATAGTATGACTGGTATATACCAATTCAGCAGTATTATCCTCAATAGGAAATTGTTCATGTGCAAAAAGATCAACCTGGATGCCTATTTTGTTGACATCAAAATAATTTTGGTACCATTCACTTTTACCATCTACATTAGTCCAACAGGGATGCTGGAAATCTCCAGCTCCAATATTATAAAACCGGAGTTTGGATAAGCTATCAATCGGGTAAAGTTTGCGATAAAGATCTTCGTCGGTACTTTTATTTATAAACTGGACTTCAAGGCCAAATTTTCGAAATACATCTCTAATGATTTTTTTCATAACTGAACTTTTACGAGCTTTAAAAAATTTGGTTACAAAAATTTCTAACTAAGTACATTTATAATTCATCCAGGTTTTTAGCCATCACAAAATCATCATTAACCTCATTGCCGATCACGAATTGTTTAAATCCAATAACTTTAAATTTCCATAGTAAATAGAAATCAATTGCCCGCTTGTTTTCTTGCCAAACGCTGAGCCATATACTTTTTCTTTTTTCTCTTTTTGCAATTTCAATACATTCAATCATCAGAGCTTTACCGACATGCTTTCCAAAAAATGCTTTTAACGTATATATTCTTTCCAATTGAATACAATTTACATCCTTGAGTTCCGGGGGAGCTGAGTTCCTTTTTAATTTTGCATAGCCAACCGGTTCATTTCCTAAATCAGCAACGAGATAGGTAATGTCTGGATCCTGTAATTGCAATTTAATAGCTTCAGGATTGAATGCAAGATCTAAATAGGCCTGCATATCGGCAGCATCATTAAATTCACCAAATGCTTCATAAAAAGCCTTTCGGCCAAGATTTGCAAGCATAGTATAATCAGAAATTTGAGCAAGTCGGATTCTTAATTTCTCCTTCATAAAAAATGTTATATTCTGATTCAGATTAGAGGATTAAAATAGTTCTTTTCAGAACAATGGAATGTGAGAATAAACCAAATACATTAGAAATTATTCAATAAGCATCAAATTTTTAAAAATTTTCTAACAAATTTACTTCCTTTCATTTCTATCTCCACATAATAGACTCCAGGATTAAAGGATGAAATGTCAATTTTCACTTGTTTGCTGTTCACACGGTCAGCTTGTTTTACGACTAATCCTTTTCCATCAAAAATTCTATATTGAAATTGGCAAGCCTGATCCAAATAAATAATAAGGTTGTCGTTTGCAGGTACAGGCCCTATACTCACAAAAGGGATTGCATTTAGCAGTTCTGGTGATGATGAAATCAACAAAGAATCAATGGGGTAGGTCATCAATGAACGTGCATGAGTTCCGGCAACAATTTTTTTACCAACCATATCGAAATCCAAATCATACACGGGGATCACAGGCATATTGACTCCAACTCTTTCCCAATCAACACCTGCATTTATGGTTGCATAAACACCACCATCAGTGGCAACCACAAACAAGTTTTCATTTGCAGGGTTCACTACAATATCATTGACTGCAATTTGAGGCAGATTTCCAGAAATATCAGTCCAGGAAAAACCATTATCAGTTGATTTAAACACATGAGGAATATATTCATTGTACTTGTAACCGGATACAGTTACAAAAATATGATCCTGGTTAACAGAAGACGCTTTTATAGATGTAACGTATCTGTCGGGAAGTGTGCCGGTGATATTATCCCATGTACTGCCACCATTATTTGTTTTCCATACATTTCCATCGCTGGTACCTGCATATAAATAATTGGCATTTAAGGGTGATTCTGCCAAAGTAGTGATTGTATGAAAACGGGGTGCAAAAATAATTCCATCAGTCAAATCAGGACTTATAGGCTGCCAGTCATCAACAGGGCCAGAGTTGTTTTTATAAATACGATAAGTACCTGTGTACAACACATCTTGATTATGAGAACTCAAAATGTATGGCATGTCCCAATTTCGCCGATCGGTGGCATCAATTGTACCAGAAATATAATCTACAAATACGCCTCCATCGGAAGTGGCCCAAATA
Organism: Bacteroidota bacterium; assembly: GCA_016722525.1. Taxonomy (GTDB): domain Bacteria; phylum Bacteroidota; class Bacteroidia; order AKYH767-A; family OLB10; genus JADKJB01. The sequence goes on along the minus strand of JADKJB010000013.1, from coordinate 161,698 downwards.
TCTCCATTCTGAGTTTCTACATAATACACTAAAGGATCAATCGGATTGTAAATGATTGTAAATCCATCTCCACCAAAAATCTGTTGCCAGCCATTAATATTTGCCGCATTACCTGTGACAGTGCCATTGTCCTGAGTTCCGCCAGAATATTCATTTGCCACAAAAGGGTTTGAAGTAACCCGGTAAAATTGTGTATTAGGAATATCCTCAGCATCGGACCATGAATTTCCTCCATCCGTTGAACGATACATACCGCCATCAGTGGCAAGTAAAATGGTACTGGCGTTTATAAAAAAAACATCATGTTTATCAGCATGAGTTTCAAAATTAGGATCTGATTGCAACCAGTTATTACCACCGTCATTGGATCGATAAATATCAACACCGCAAATAAATATTTGGTTATCATTGGAGGGATTTACCTCAATTCGGCCAAAATACCAACCAAAACCACCCATAAAAAACGGATCTATGCCATTACCAGCCTGCAAGGTCCATGTAGAACCTCCATTTATAGTTTTATATACTCCGTCAAAATCGAGTTGATCATTTACATATGCAGCGTAAATAACATTGGGATTCGTTTTCGACATAGTGAGACCGATTCTCGACATATCATTTTGAGGAAGACCTGAAGTAAGAATATTCCAGTTGGTACCACCATCGGTAGATTTATAAATTTTTGCTGCTTGCCCTACAATAACCGACTCTTCATTATTCCTGATACGATTCCAGCCTGCAGCATATAGAATATCCGGATTATTATAGTCTAAAACAAGATCGATGATACCTGAATCATCACTTATAAATAGTATTTGATTCCAAGAATTTCCACCGTCAGTAGATTTATAAAGTCCGCGTTCATTGTTACGTTCAAAGGGAATTCCCATTGTGCCGGCATACATAATGTTGGAATTTGTTGGGTCGATCACAATTTTTGAAATTATACGCTGGTTGGTTAATCCAATATGAACCCAAGTATCACCTCCATCAATACTCTTCCAAATTCCATCACCAATAAAAGGGTAACCAGAAATGTTTGGATCACCGGTGCCTGCAAAAATGGTATTAGAATTTCCCGGTTCAAAAACCAAACAACCTATTGCCATAAACGGTTGCTGATCGAATACCGGACTCCAGGTGGAGCCCGCATCAATACTCTTGAAAATACCTCCGGTAGCACATCCCACAAAAATGATATTACTATTGGTAGGATCTACTAAAATTGTATTTATTCGGCCACCAACATTCGAAGGTCCCTCTAAGGTCCAATCGCCACCAAAACCAGGAATTGAAGAAATTCTAGACAACGCATTTGTATTGACAGAAAGAATTGCCTTTTCATAAGCCTTAAAATCAATTTCTTTTGACGGCCAGGAACGTTGCATGAAAAAATGGTCTGACGGTTCAAACATTTTTGAGTTACCCGACAGCTTTCTATTTACAACTCTCTCATTGATAGGGCTTTTGATTGCCATCATAGCTGTCAGACCAAGTGATATCACCAGGCAGCTGATCACCAACTGAAAATTTACTCTCATTTTAACGGATAAATTACTAAATTTACAATCACGGAGATTTTAGGTCTGCATGCAAATGTAGGATTTAATTTTATCAGATTTTCAATTGTTATTGAATTGATAATCAGTAACACTTGATAGATAATTCGATTCTTAAATCTTCTTTTTTTATTCAACATGGCCTATGTCGAAAACTTTTGATTTTGAGGGCCCTAATACATGAAGCAAAGGCTAATTTTGTTGACGATGCTTCTCTTTTAACAGATAATAAGGAAATACCAGGAAATGAAAAAACTTTGGGTAATTAAGGAAAGAGGCGATAAAGAGTTAATAGAATCACTTTCCAAGCAATTAAATATCAATCCCATTTTAGCTAACCTTTTAGTACAAAGGGGGCATGATACTTTTGAAAAGGCCAAACAATTTTTCAGGCCAACAATTTCAATGCTTCACGATCCTTTTTTGATGAAGGATATGAATAAAGCCATTGAGCGAATTGATTTGGCTATCGCCAATAATGAAAAAATGTTGATTTATGGCGATTATGATGTAGATGGAACAACAGCCGTGGCCTTGGTTTTTACTTATTTCAAAAAGCGTTACAAAAATATCGATTTTTACATTCCTGACCGCTACAAAGAAGGATATGGAATTTCAACTGCCGGCATTGATTGGGCGTTTGAAAATGATTTTAGTTTGATCATCGCTTTGGATTGCGGAATCAAGTCTATTGACAAAATAGATTATGCCAAAGAAAAAGGAATAGATTTTATTATTTGCGACCACCATCGCCCGGGCAATGAGATCCCAGCCGCATTCGCAGTATTGGATCCCAAAAGATTGGATTGTGAATATCCTTATAAAGAACTTTCAGGATGTGGAGTTGGATTTAAATTAATACAAGGATATTCTAACAAACACCAGTTACCTTTTGAAGAACTGGAAGAGTATCTTGATTTGGTTGCCATCAGCATTGCGGCAGACATTGTACCAATTGATGGCGAAAACAGAGTGCTCACCTACTTTGGATTAAAGCGACTGAATAGTGCACCAAGGCACGGAATCCTTGCTATCATGGAACTAAGCGGTGGTAAACGTGAGCTCACAGTAACTGATGTAGTATTTACTATCGCCCCTCGCATAAACGCAGCAGGCCGTATTGAAAGTGGCAAGCAAGCTGTTGAACTTCTGATTTCAGAAACTTCACTCGAAGCCTTTACTCACGGTGAAGAAATAAATAAAAAAAACACCACACGAAAAGGCCTCAATGAAAATATTACTCGGGAAGCTTTAATCCTGATCGAAAATGACCTTGAATTTAAAAATCGTAAATCAACTGTTTTATATAATCCGGAATGGCACAAAGGAGTAATCGGAATTGTAGCTTCAAAACTAACAGACGAGTTTTACCGCCCAACAGTAATACTTACTATGTCCAACGGAATGGCATCTGGTTCAGCAAGGTCGGTGAAGGATTTTGATATTTACAATGCTATAGAATCTTGTAGTGATTTACTGGACCAGTTTGGAGGTCACATGTATGCTGCAGGTTTGACTATGAAAGAAGAAAATATTGAAGCCTTTAAATTCAAATTTGAAGAAATCGTAAGCTCAACCATAGAAGACAGAATGTTGATCAGAGAAATTGAGATTGACGATGTGATATCATTAGATGATATAAATGCCTCCTTCTTTAATGTTCTCAAACAGTTTGCTCCATTTGGGCCTGGAAATATGTCACCTGTTTTTAAATCAGAAGAAGTTTACGACCGGGGGGATGTAAGAGTTGTTGGAAATAATCACCTGAAATTATCGCTTATTCAACGCAATAATTCAAGAAAAGTTGTTAATAGCATAGGCTTTCAGCTGGGAGCTCATTATAACAGAATCTCTAACAACGAATCTTTTCATGTTTGCTACCATGTTGAAGAAAATAATTTTAATGGAAGAACTACACTTCAACTGAACATTAAGGATATTAATTTTGATTAAAGTATACACAGCTGAGTACTTACTTACTTTCCTATAGTAATTAACGATTTTCGAACCGCAGTCTGTAATAGATGCCTGCTTTGAAAACAGGTCCGTCTTTTTTGAAATTAGTAAAATCAGTTTGAGAACGATTCTTAAATTTTCGCAAAATCGTATGACCCACTTCAGCCATAAACACTACTCTCTTGCTAATATAAAAATCAGCATATAGTCCTAAGTGGTTATCTTCAAGCTTATAATAACCTTTACCGTCTTCCGCCCTGTAAGAATTTGTGATACTCTTGAATTGAAATCCGCCATAAAATAAATTTGTAAATTTATATTCAAGCTTCATCACATTTGGTAGTATTCCAAATAACTGTAATCTATTGTTGATGATCCAATCGACACCAACAAGAGGTATGAAATAGTCACCAAAAAATTCTTTGTTGTAATACAATCCTATTCGCAATTTAAAATCAGGATTCAATCTAAAAATACTAATGATGGCTCCCCCTATCTGGAAAAATTCATTGCCTAAATGAAACTTCTCACTGTTATAACGAGGAATAAACGTAGCTGTAAAGGACCAGGATGAATCTTTGGAGGAATGCAATAAAGTTATTGGGACGGCTATACTTCTAAGTGCGAGCGTGTTTTCTGAACCGTTAAAACTTAAGAAACGATTTTCCTGGAAAGGTGAAAAAATTATTTTATTACTTGAACCTAGGGTTATTGGGATGGAAAGAAATGAAATAACATATGATTCCGCAGGAGCTTGTTCATTAGTATTTTGAGGCAAATACCAACCCGTCAATCCTGCAACATCAAAATAGGGTTGACCATAAAGAAAACTTACCTGTATAAAAAAGAGAATTAGGAAAGGAATAAATCTTTTCCTTATTTTAGAAATCATGATTCAAATGAAACCATAAATTTTCATCTTTCAAAATGAAAAGGTCAAATTTAACAGCATACCTAAACAATTTGAGTACAATTCTCTCCTACAAGACATTTTTTTTATAATTTAGTCCTTCTAAAATTATCTACAATCATGATTCAAATTAAAAGAACCCTGACAATTCTCGCTGTATCTTCATTTACCGGTACTGCAGCCCTATCTCAAGATTTAAGCTTCAACATGGAAGTTACCTCTGCTAAGCAAAAGGACCCTATTATCATGAAAGTGATGTCTAAAGGGACTAAAGTTGTAATTCAACCTCAATTTTCTGCTGAACAGGGCAAAATGTCTATAATAGTGGATCAGTCCACAAAAAAGCAATATATGCTGATGGATGGCAATGGTCAGAAAATGGCTATGAAAATGGATATGACTGATTTTGACAAAGCCACAGACCAGGCAAAAGATCCCAAAATCACTATCACAAAAGAAACTAAAGTGATTGATTCTTATAAATGCACAAAAGTAATTACTGAAACTGACGAAAACATTTGTGATATGTGGTTAACCCAGGATGTAGGCCTGAGTTATTCAGATTTATATAAAATGGTTGCACCCGGGAAAGGCCCACAGGGAGGAGGTGCTGGAATTCCAGCGCTCAAAAACGTGAAAGGTTTTCCAATACAAATGATAGTGAAAGATAAGAAAAAGGATGAAACCGTAACTGTTAATATCCGAAATATCAGTAAGGCTAAAGTAGATGAAAAAGTGTTCAGTTTAGAAGGTTACCAGGTAATGGATATGGGCAACATGAAGCATTGATAATCAGAAAATTATTAGTCAAGAGCCTAGAAGTTTCTAGTCAAAAAGATCATAAAATCCACTACTTTCTGTTATCTTTGTGCTGAAATGTTACTTGAATGGCTTTAGACCTCTTTATCACATTATTACTACTTCTTTTAAATGGCTTTTTTGTTGCCGCTGAATTTGCTATCGTGAAAGTGCGTTCAGCACAAATAGATTTGAAAGCAAGTACCGGGAGTCGTGTTGCAGGTATTGCAAAGCATATTGTAGACCATCTGGATGCTTATTTGTCGGCCAATCAGTTAGGAATCACAATGACAAGCCTTGCCTTAGGGTGGTTTGGAGAAGAGGTGTTTTCTGAAATCATAATTCGTTTGTTCTCTGTGGTGGGCTTCGAAGTAGATCCTGCCTCAGCTCATAAAGTTGCCTTCCCTGCAGCATTTGGACTTCTTACCATATTGCACATCGTATTGGGTGAACTGGCTCCGAAAACAATAGCTATCAGGCATCCGTTAGCTACTACACTTTCTGTATCACTGCCTTTGCGTATTTTCTACATTATTTTTAGTCCGCTTATTTGGGTATTGAATAACATGGCCAATCTTTTAGTTCGCATGATTGGAATAAAACCAACAATTGGCCACGACATTCATACAGAAGAAGAGTTGCGTTTTTTGCTTACCGAAAGTGAAGAAGGTGGTGCTATCAAACAATCGGAACATGAACTTATTCAAAATGTATTTGAATTTGATGATCGTATTGTTCGACAAATATTAGTGCCAAGGACAAAAATTTCCGGAATAGCTGTTGACGCTACAAATGAAGATATTTTAAACCAGGTAATCGATGATCAGTTTTCCAGATTTCCTGTTTACAAAGAAGATATCGATAATATTATTGGAATTATCCATACCCGTGACTTGCTGAAATTACTTCGCAATAACAATTTCAGTGGCATTAAAGATATAATCCGACCTGCCTACTTTGTGCCGCTCACTAAACGCATTAATGAATTACTGAGAGACCTTCAAACGCAACATATTCAAATGGCTATTATCACCAATGAGTTTGGCGGAACAGCAGGTATTGTTACCATGGAAGATATTATTGAAGAACTCGTAGGTGAAATTCAGGATGAATATGATGAAGAAAAACCATCGGTTGAAAAAAAGAGTGAATCTGAATTCATTGTCAACGCTCAAACTTCTATCAGCGATGTGAATGATTTATTGCCAATAGCACTTCCTGAAACCAATGAATACGATACGATTTCGGGCTTGATGAATTACATTTTTGGACGCATCCCCGCAGTGAATGAAAAAAGAATTTTTGGAGGTTATGAGTTTACGATCCTTAAACGCTTCAAACATAGTGTTGAAAGCGTTCATATGAAAGTAATAGCGGAGCCTGGCGATAGTATCCTTTAATGGGGAAACTCTGGCTAATTCAAAAACTTTAAAAGTGCAATTCCAATATTGACGATTTGCACTTATTGACAATATTAATTTCCCTTAATTGCCTCAGGAGATCCGAAAAATAGATAGGCCGCATTTGTTAAAAAAATAATCGAGTGAAGTTGAGATCGATTTACGTTAAAGTGAATGCGCTCGAACTGTAAAACTAACTTATGAATTTAGAACTAGTAGTACCTGAAAACAAAGCCAACATTATAGCTCGTATCAACAAATTAAATCCTGCATCGAAGGCGCTGTGGGGTAAAATGAATGTTGAACAGATGCTGGCACATTGTCAGGCGCAATTACGTGTAGCCCTTGGTGATGAACAACTAAAACATTCAATAATTGGAAAAATATTAGGAGGTTATGCTAAGAAAAAACTATTAGAAGATAAACCTTTTTCCAAAGGACTTCCTACAGCTCCTGCTTTTAAAGTGAGGCATTTTCCCGAATTTGGAGATGCGAAAAACAAATTGGTAGGTTTAATAGCTCGCTTTAATACAGACAGTATTACTAAGGATCCACATCCCTTTTTTTGGCAAAATGACAACAGCAGAGTGGTCGCAAGGGACATGGAAGCACTTGGATCATCATTTGAAGCAATTTGGTGTTTGAAATATAAGAATGGTTGCTGCTGACAGCCAATAAACCTTATCCTTTAATTTCCAACTTACTTTCCGACTGTTCTTTCTCAACGGTTACATGTCTTTTCAACGATTCAAAAATTTCGTTCGCCTGTGCAAGAGATTTGATTGCGGAAAAAGAAATGGAGAGTTTGCCATTTTTTTCAGTTAAACGGATTCGATTAGGATTGGCTTGCACATAAGCGATGAGATCAGAAAAAACTTTTGAACGATAAAAAGAAGATTCGGGATTAGAATTAAAATATCCTTTTAAGATCCCACCTTTTAGCATAATTTTTTCAAATCCCAATTCTTTGGCTTTCCACCGAAGTTGAATTGCATTCATCAACTCTTGAACTTCACCCGGCACCGGACCAAATCGGTCGCGAAGATTTTTAAGATATTCATGGAGTTGTTCCTTACGTTCTAAATCATCAATTTCCTTATAAATATTTAATCGTTCGGTGATGTTACTGATGTATTCAGAAGGAATTAATATTTCAAGATCAGTATCAATAGAACAATCGCTGACAAATTGTGGATGCTCATCATCCTTAAAAATTTCTTTGAACTCAGTTTCTTTCAGTTCTCTGATAGCTTCATCAAGAATTTTGTGATACATTTCATAACCTATTTCTGAAATAAAACCACTTTGCTCACCACCAAGCATATTTCCGGCACCACGAATATCAAGATCTCTCATAGCAACGTTGAATCCGCTTCCCAGGTCCGAAAATTCCTCAATCGCTTTAAGCCTTCGTTTGGCTTCAGGAGTAAGAACACTTAAAGGAGGTGCAAGTAAATAACAAAAAGCTTTTTTATTAGATCGCCCGACTCTACCTCGCATCTGATGCAAATCGCTCAAACCAAAATGATGCGCTTGATTAATAATAATAGTATTCGCATTGGAAATATCAATGCCTGACTCTATAATAGTTGTTGCAATTAAAACATCCGTATCACCTTCAATAAAATTTGTCAATACTTTTTCGAGTTGGTCTCCGTCCATTTGTCCATGACCAACTCCAATCCGTACTCCGGGACATAGCTTATGAATCAGGTCTTGAATTACATGAATATCCTGAACCCTGTTGTGAACAAAAAATACTTGTCCTCCTCTTGCAACTTCATAATCAATCGCTTCTTTAATAGTTTTTTCATTAAATACATGCACTTCGGTTGATACCGGATAACGATTAGGGGGAGGAGTATTTATTACAGAAAGATCTCTTGCTCCCATCAGTGAAAATTGCAAGGTTCTAGGTATTGGAGTAGCTGTTAATGTAAGAGTATCAACATTTAATCTGAGAGCTTTGAGCTTTTCTTTTGATGCAACGCCAAATTTTTGCTCCTCATCAATAATCAGCAATCCAAGATCTTTAAACTTAATGTCTTTGCTCAGCAATCGATGTGTCCCGATAACAATATCTATTTTACCTTCCTTCAGTTTGTCGATGGTAATAGTTTGCTGAGCTGCAGACTTAAAACGATTGAGGTAATCTACCGTACAAGGAAAATCTTTAAGTCTTTCAGAAAAAGTTTTAAAATGCTGCAGCGCCAGAATTGTTGTAGGTACTAATATTGCGACTTGTTTGCTATCATTAACAGCTTTAAATGCTGCACGTATAGCTACTTCTGTCTTACCAAAACCTACATCTCCGCAAATGAGTCGATCCATAGGATATGGTTTTTCCATATCTTTTTTTAAATCCGCAGTAGATTTTATCTGGTCAGGCGTATCTTCATATATAAATGAGGCTTCCAATTCTGTTTGAAGATAATTGTCTTTTGTAAAAGCAAAACCCTTTTGAGAACGGCGTTGTGCATACAATGCGATGAGATCCTTGGCTATATCTTTTACTCTCTTTTTTGTTTTTTGCTTAAGATTAGCCCAGGCCTGAGAACCAAGTTTATTTAACTTAGGTACAGTTCCATCTTTACCGGTAAATCGTGCTATACGATGAAGTGAGTGGATACTCACATACAACATATCATTATCCTTATAAACTAATCGTATAGCTTCTTGCGTTTTTCCATTTACATCAATCTTTTCAAGACCTGCAAATTTTCCCACACCATGATCAATATGGGTTATGAAATCACCTGGTTTCAGGCTATAAATTTCTTTAAGCGTCAGGGATTCATCCTTGCTATAATTTTTTCGTAAACGGAAACGATGATAGCGATCGAAAATTTGGTGATCCGTATAACAGGCGAGTTTTAAATCGTGATCGATAAAGCCCTCATGTAAGGTTAATAAAACCGGTGTAAACTGAATTTCTTCACCGGCTGTTCTTGCAGGAATTTGGATATCATTAAATATCGCATAAATGCGTTCAATTTGTTTTGCGGTATCGGAAAATATCAAGTTTTTATATCCCAACCTGGAATTTTCAAGAAATTTATTTCCTAATAACTCAAAATTCTTATTAAAAGATGGCTGAGTGCCGGAATTAAAAGAAATAACCTGATCAGTAGTAAAATGAAATTTATTTCCTGATTCAACTATTCTGAATTGATTTATTAAAGTTAGAATTTTTTCGGTGTCATCAAACGCATTTTCAGGCGTACCTGCAATTACTCCACTCTCATTATAATCATCGGTTTTTAATGGTGATGCTGCCGAATCATTCATTATTTTCATTCCGGCCTGAATTACATCCAGAGAGTTAATAAAATCCTTACACCATATGATAGTTTCAGCGGGCAGAAAATCAAGAAACGATTGATGTTCCTCTTTCACCAGTTTTCCCTGAACATTAGGAATAATGGTGATGTGATTCATATTTTTTTCAGAGAGCTGGGTACCCGGATCAAAAACCCGAATGGATTCAATTTTGTTGCCGTCAAATTCAACACGGTAAGGCATTTCATTAGCAAACGAAAACACATCAACAATTCCACCTCTAACGGCAAACTGGCCTGCTTCTAACACAAAGTCGCTACGTTCAAAATCATTTTCACTTAAAAATTCAATAATAAAATCAATGGATAGTGCCTCTCCTACTCTGGCTTCTACGGTATTTTCAACAAGTGCTTTTTTAGTAACCACTCTTTCGTGAAAAGCTTCTGCATAAGTAACAACAGGAAGTGGTTTAGTATTTTTACTTAAGTGAGTCAGGACTTCAGCTCTCAACAAAACATTATTATTGTCGAGATAAGGAAACTGATAGGGTTTTTTTAATGAAGAAGGAAAAAACAAAGCAGTTTTATCTCCCAGAATATTTTCCAGATCATTTAAAAAGTAAGCAGCGTCTTCTCTATCGGGTAACACAAACACCATTCTTGCCGGATGTGCATTGTGTAATGCTGCGGCTATCATTGCAGATTGTGATCCCGACAATCCTGCTAATCGTGTTACAGTTCTTTCAGCAGTTTGCAAATAACCTTGCAACTGCCTTATCGCTGAGCCACCTTTATATAAATGAAATATGTAATTAAAGTCCACTTTAACTGGATAGGGTATAAACACGAAATCGGGCAGGGATACAATCCCGGCCCGTTTGCTTATGCAAATTTACAATAATGAAATCCTTAATACCAATAAATAATTCTGAAATATCTCGAATACAAGAATAAGAACTTCTATAAATAAGTTTTTATTTTTGAGAAAATCTGGCCATATATTCTTCAGCGAGCTTCACCATCTCTGATGAGCCAATATAAAAAGGTGTTCGTTGATGCAACGAATTAGGCTGGATATCGAGTATTCTCCCATAACCATCAGATGCTTTACCACCAGCTTGTTCAACAATCCATGCTAACGGATTGCATTCATATAGCAAACGCAATTTACCTTTAGGTGATTTAGCGGTAGCGGGGTAGATATAAATTCCTCCTTTTAAAAGATTTCGGTGAAAATCGGCCACCAGTGAACCAATATAACGGGATGAATAAGGACGTTTGGTTGCAGCCTCTTCAACCTGGCAATATTTGATATATTGTTTTACTCCTTCCGGAAAATGAACATAATTCCCTTCGTTGATTGAATAAATTGTTCCTGTTTTGGGAACTTTCATGTCTGGATGGGAAAGACAAAATTCGCCTATTGAAGGATCTAAAGTAAATCCATTTACCCCACGTCCGGTCGTGTAAACCAACATGGTAGAAGATCCAAATATCACATAGCCGGCAGCTACCTGTTCAGTTCCTTTTTGCAAAAAATCAGACAATTGAATGGTCCCAGAAAGCGATACCCTTCTATAAATTGAGAAAATAGTACCAATAGATACATTTACATCAATATTGGAAGACCCATCCAAAGGGTCAATACAAACCACATATCTGGCATTTTTAGAGACATCTGATGAAATCTGAATCATTTCCTCATTTTCTTCCGATGCAATCGCACAACACTCACCTCCAGAACTCAAGGCCGATATAAATTGTTCATTAGCAAAAACATCCAGTTTTTTTTGTTCCTCACCTTGAACATTTGAGGAACCTATGTCACCGAGAATATCAGCCAATCCAGCCTTATTTACTTCACGATTTACAATTTTAGCGGCAATTCCAATATCTCTTAGTAAACGAGACAATTCACCCTTAGCATAAGGGAAATCTGCTTGACGCTCAATGATAAACTGACCTAATGTAACTACACTTCTCTTATAAATTGAATTCATGAATACGTTTATATAAGGGCAAATATCGTAAAATTTATACCTCTGTTAAACATGAAAGGAACGGTTATCATCCATAAAACTTGAAATTCACTGCATTTCACCACTATAAGCAGGTTTCAATGGCTTTATGATTTCATAAAAGTCCAAACCAGCTGCTTTGTGGCAGTTATTGCACTTAAAAGTCAGTGATTGATAGCTTTTTACAAAATTATCCTTGTTTTGAATTGATATTGCATTGTTTAAACTATCCAGGGCGGTTTCCAATTGATCCAGTTCAATTCCTATTTTAGAGGATCCATGGGGCTTTTCACCATAAAGATTCCTGATAGCATCCAGACTTTCTCTGGTCTCTTTGAATTCATAGGACAAAAGCTCCCAATTCCCACCTATTCCCGGGTCCCACATGCGCGCATGATGCAGTTGAAGTTGGTTCATCAAAACCGAGAGTCGTGGCCTTAAAGCAGCCTCAACAATCTCAATTTTTTTTTCAAGACTATCCATTCTTTGGTGCAGTGTTTCTATAGTTACACGGCTAGTATCAGGTTCTTGACATGAAATAGCAACTATGTTTATTACAAACAGGACAATAAATGTGTTTTTCATTTCTTTTAAAGAATACTTAGTACAATATTAAATAAATTGACGTTAACTCTTTCCTAAATTTGCTGCATGGAAAAATCCTTCTTTGGTCAGGGTCTTGTCAGAGCTGATTTTCTACAATTTGAATGAGGTGTCTGTAAAACCTAAAATAATTGTTTCTGTTACCAATGATCTTGCTACTGACCAGCGGGTGAACAGAACTTGTCATGCATTAATTGCTCAGGGGTTTGAAGTGGTATTGGTTGGAAGAGCCACGGCTAATAGCCCTCAATTACTTGAACGGGATTATAGCTGTATACGATTTCGACTGTGGTTTAACAAGGGTCCATTGTTTTATGCGAATTATAATATTTGCCTTTTCTTTTTTATTTTATTTTCAAATGCCAAAGCACTTTTTTCAAATGATCTGGATACCTTACCAGCCAATTTTATAGTTTCTAAATTAAGAGGATTAATTTTAGTTTATGATAGTCATGAATATTATACCGGAGTTCCTGAATTGGAGCAAAGACCAGGAGTAAGAAAAGTGTGGGAAACAATTGAAGGATGGATTTTTCCATCGCTTAACCAAATTATAACGGTGAATGAATCAATTGCCGGACTTTATGAGAAAAAATACAACAAAAAATTGATAGTAATCAGAAATGTTCCTTCAAAATACAACAAGAATGGTGAATCAATTGATAAAATTGCACTGCGTTTAAAGATTGGGCTTCCAACCGATAAAAAGATTCTTATATTGCAAGGTGCTGGTATTAATGTAGAACGTGGAGCAGAGGAAGCCGTAGAAGCCATGCAATATCTTAACAATGTACAATTGGTCATTCTTGGCGGAGGTGATGTGATGCATAATTTAAAAATCAGAACCACTCAATTACACTTAGAAGAAAAAATTATTTTTAAACCTCGAATGCCGTATGAGGAGATGATGCAATATACCGCAGCATGTGATATAGGATTAACTTTGGATAAAGACACTAATCTGAATTATAGATTTAGTCTTCCAAATAAAGTTTTCGATTACATTCAGGCAGGCATTCCTATTTTAGCCAGCAGATTGCCTGAAGTTGAAAAAATTATTGGAGGGTATCAGGTGGGATTATTTATTGAAAACCATAACCCACATCATATTGCAGAGAAAATAAAGGAAATGCTCAACTCTGAGGAAAATTTAGTACGTTGGCAAAAAAACTTACAAAGTGCATCACTTGAATTAGCTTGGGAAGTAGAACAAAAAAAGTTTCCCAATTTCATAAATGAGCTCCATTGAACGACATATACATATCATCAGTTTTGATGTTCCTTTCCCTCCTAACTATGGAGGGGTTATAGATGTATTTTTTAAAGTAAAGGCATTACATACAAAAGGGGTAAAAGTACACCTTCATTGTTTTCAATATGGAAGAGAAAAGGCCGCTATATTATCTAAATACTGTGAATCGATAGATTACTATCCGAGAAATGTTGCAAAATCGCAGTTATTTATGAAACAGCCTTATATTGTGATTTCCCGGTTTTCAGAACAACTATTGACTGATCTGCTGCAGGATGAATATCCAATTTTATTTGAAGGTATTCATACATGCAATTTACTTGACAATGAAAAGCTAGCTGACAGAATAAAATTAGTTCGAACTCACAATATTGAACATGATTATTATCAAAACCTGGCAAAAGTTGAAAGTAATATTTTTAAACGTTACTATTTTTATAATGAAGCCAACAAATTAGAAACTTTTGAATCGGTATTGCAAAATGCACAAATAATTGCAGCTATATCAAGGAATGATACCTCTTATTTTGATAAAAAATATGGTAATGCATTTTATATTCCTGCATTCCATTCAAACGAACAAACACATATAAATCCTGGGAAAGGAAATTTTGCATTTTATCATGGCAACCTGGCAATTGGTGAAAACAATGAAGCAGCTCTTTACCTGGTAAATGAAGTTTTTAACAATTTAAAAGTACCCCTTATCATAGCCGGTTCACGTCCTACCAGTGAGTTGCGTGGAGCAGTGGCTCGAAAAAATAACATTACACTAATAAGTGATTTAACGACCAAGCAAATACATCAATTAATCAATGATGCGCACGTAAATATACTTCCTACTTTTCAGCCAACGGGAATAAAGTTAAAATTACTTTCGGCGCTATACAATGGTAGATTTGCATTAGTCAACCCTATGATGGTAGAGAATACAGGACTTGAAATGTTATGTGAAGTGGCTGAAAATGCTGTTCAAATGCGAGAAAAATTAATTAAGCTCATGGAGATTGATTTTCGAGTTTCAGACATTAAAACACGCGAAAAAGTATTGAACGAGAACTTCTCTAATGGAGTAAATGCTCAAAAACTAATCGATCTCACTTTTTCAACCGGAAAGGGCCTATTTCCTCAGTTCTGAGACTGATCAAAAACTTTTCCCTGATCAAATTTTACGATTCTTGCCGGAAATTTCTCAATTAATGAATAATTATGCGTGGCCATTACCACAGCCCTGCCACTTTTACTAATATCAAAAAAGAGATTCATAATTTCATTAGATGTTTCAGGATCAAGGTTTCCACTTGGTTCATCAGCGAGCATCACATCAGGATCATTCAAAAGTGCCCGAGCGATAGCCAGTCTTTGTTGTTCTCCACCTGAAAGTTCATGGGGCATTTTAAATCCTTTCGTAGAAAGACCTACTTTGGCAAGTACTTCACTAATGCGATCCGCCATCTTTAAACTGTTTTCCCAACCGGTAGCTTTAAGTACAAATTCCAGATTTTCGTAGGCGCTTCGATCGGTAAGCAATTGGAAATCCTGAAAAACAATACCCAGTTTCCGGCGAAGGAATGGAATTTCTTTATTTTTTATTTTGCGCAAGTTGTAGCCTGCAACGGCACCTTCGCCTTGTGTTAGCTTAATGTCACCGTATAAAACTCTTAACAAACTACTTTTACCACTACCGGTTTTTCCGATAAGGTAAACGAATTCACCTTTATCCACGTTAAGATTGACATTATTTAATATTAGATTCTTTTTTTGAAAAATGCTTACATTTTCCAAACTAATTATAGTTTCAGGTGTCATTGAGTAATAAATTTACGATAATTCCAACTTTGTCACTTTACCAAACGGAAGTTCATTGATAATTTTTTTCATCTGCTCTTCTTTATCTCCAAGCCCACACTTGGTTAATGCTTTTTCCGGGCGGTCAACTCTGAAGTAAGCCAAAAGGGTAAAATTATCGTCCCTTAACTGAACATAATCCGGGATTTTTGCCTTTCCTTTGATTTTAAGTATATACATTTTTCACACTCATGAGTTACAAAGTGCAAACTTACTAAATGGTTAGCAATAGCAGAAAAATAAAAACCCCGCCAAAACAGCAGGGTTTTAATATATAATTCTGAATCCTATCAGCGCAGCTCAATAATATAGGTATTTGTTCCGATAGTTAATTCAGCATAACGATCACAATTTCCATTAGAATAATTAAAATTGACCGTGCGGTTTTTTTTTCCGGAAGGGGTGTATTCAAGGATACCCGACTTAATCCATCGACAGTTCAATGCTTTTACAAGTGGTGCTATTATTATTGCGGTGTAGCTATTTCCACTGAAGTTTACACCACTGGCAGAGCCGGTTATGCTATACACGTCATCATTCCAAACCGGTGTGTTTTCACCTGCGATCCATTCCCGGATGCGGCTTGATGTGCGAGTGAAAACAGCTCCGCCGGGAGCAATAACAGAACCATTTACATTGATGCTGAACCAAGTGTGACCGGCATTATTAATGCCCTGGTTGGTAACTGTTTTAGTTCCCAGCACCTGATAGTCACTCACAAAATAATTATCAAAACCAATTGTACGAACCGTTCCGATATCCCGGTAATTTCCTGTATAGGTAACTACAACACGTCCTCGGCGGTAGCGACCATCCCGACAAAGGCAATTGGCGGTACCAAAATCAATAGTGAGGACACGCGGACTAGATACTGTGTCACGTGTTACAATTGCACAAGTGCTTAATAAGAATGATTCATCTCCTGCACTTCTGTAGGAATCCAATTCCCCGTTAAGTGCAGCCTGATCGGCCATTATGCCAGCATCATCATAAACAGCTTCAGCGAATGCATTATCAACTGATGAACCGGTATCTGAATCCAGTTCATCTCTGTCTTTTCTGCAGCCCGAGAAAAAGAAAGCTGAAACAGTTAAAGCTAACAAAGCTTTGAGGACTATTTTCTTTGTTTTCATACTATTTAGTTTTATAGTGATTTAAAATCTAGTGGGTAAGATATTAATGAAGAAATAAGGTTTAACGGGAAAAAAGATTAATTGTATACAATGCAAGAAATCATTGAGTTTTCACCATTATGATGTTCATAAAATCCGACATACGAGTAATAAAACCAAACCATGAACCGTTTGTTAGAAGTAATTTTGCAATTACAGTTCAACTTAGTGTAATACTATGATAAACAACAAATTGTATAGATATTTACTTCTTTTCAACATTCTAATTTTAGCCACACATCCGGTTCGTTCCCAACAACAGGAATCGCACTACGATCCTGAAAAAAAATACCGTTTAGGCTATGAATTATTCCTTAAAGAGAAATACAGCGCAGCTCGGGAAACATTCAAAGAATTTCTTGGCAATAGCAAAGTAACAGCGGTTAACGACATCATTAATGCAGAATATTACAGTGCTCTTAGTGGTGCTGAATTATTTCATCCTGATGCGGAGAATGAATTGGTGCAATTCACAGAAAAATATCCGGAGAGCTTAAAGGCAAAAATAGCATATTTCCATGCAGGAAAAATCTTGTACAAGCAAAAAAATATAAGCAAGCTGTTCGATATTTTGAAAAACTGATATCAGTTACCTTAATAACGATGAAGTTTCAGAATATTATTTTAAATCCGGTTATAGTTATTTTATAACCAATGATCTCCAGCAAGCAAGCAAAAGTTTTCATGCCATATTAAATGTAGAATCGAAATATAAAACTGCTGCAAACTACTATTATGCACATGTGGCTTATCAGAACAACAATTTGAACACAGCTTTGGAGGGGTTTGAAAACTAAAAGACTCTGAAAGTTTTGGCCCCATCGTACCTTATTACATTATACAAATTTATTACGAAATGAAAAGTATGATGATGTGATAAAATACGCTAAAACACTTGAAGGAAGGACTGATATCAAAAACAGTGCTGAAATTGACAGGTATGTTGCCGAATCTTACTATAAGAAAGGAGAATATGAAAATGCTCTTAAAATGTTTGAAGAGTTTGAAAAAATTATCCCCGTCTCAGTCGTGAAGATCTTTATCAGCTTGGGTACACCAATTATAAACTTGGAAAATATGAAAAGGCAACCAAATATTTTGAAAAAGTAGTTAATGTAAAAGATAAATTGCAGCAAACGGCCTATTTTAATCTTGCTGATTGCTTTATGAAATTGAAAAACAAGCAGAGCGCAAGAAATGCTTTTCAATTTGCCTCAAAAGAAATTTTTGATAAGGAGATTCAGGAAGAGTCACTTTTTAACTATGCTAAATTGTCATTTGAATTATCCTTTCAACCTGTTGCAATTAATTCCCTGAATGAATTTATTAAATTATATCCTGAATCAAAATACATTGACGAGGCGAACGAAATACTGGCACAACTTTATATTACTACAAGAAATTATAAAGATGCTCTTGTTTCACTTGAAAAAATTAAAAGCAAGTCAGTAAAAGCAAAAGCGGCCTATCAGAAAGTAGCCTATTTCAGGGCGATAGAATACTTTAACGATCGGGATTATGAAAAAGCTATAGGGCTGTTCAACAAAGCTATTACCACTGAGGTTGATCCTACCATTCGCTCTCATGCAATGTATTGGAAAGCGGAGGCCATATACAATCAACAACAGTATGAAGCAGCGATTAAACAGTATCGGATATTTATTTTTAATCCGGGCTCTATTAACACGCCTATGTATAATACTGCAAATTATAATATGGGGTATTGCTATTTTAAACTGGAAAATTACCAGGAAGCAAATACATGGTTCCGGAAATTTATCAGAAACAAGCCGGATGTAGATTATGCAAAGTACAATGATGCATTAATTCGGATCGGTGATGGATTTTTTGTGATGAAAGATTATGATAATGCACTAAGTTTTTATGATGATGCTGTTCAATCGAATGCAAAAGCTTCCGACTATTGCTTGTTTCAAAATGGAATTATCCGGGGTATCCGTGGCGACATGAAAGGCAAAGTAAGTACGATGAACCAACTGGCTTCTAAGTACCCTAAATCAACTTATATTGACGATGCATCCTATGAAAAAGGAATAGCTCTAATGGCTATTGAAGATTATAACGGCGCAGAGGAGATCTTTCGAAAAGTAATACGAGATGCACCACAAAGCGCGTATGCAAAAAAAGCCCTCCTTAAAATCGCATTGGTTCAATACAATCTTAAAAAAGATGAAATTGCACTGACTACTTACAAAGATGTAGTGAAAAAATATCCAGGTACTCCAGAAGCAATGGAAGCGATAACAGGAATTAAAAACATTTATGTGAGTGGTGGTAAACCTCAGGCTTACTTCGACTATGTAAAAACTGTTTCTAATGTTAATATAAGTGCAGGAGCACAGGATTCCATCACTTATGAAGCAGCAGAACAGCTATATTTGAAAGGAAGTCATAAAGATGCTTCACTTAGTTTTGATGAATATCTGAAAAAATTCCCGGAAGGATATTACGTACTCAATGCTACTTTCTACAAGGCAGAATCAGATTACAGAAATAAAGACTTTGCCAAATCTTTGGCTGGATATACTTTGTTGCAGAAAAGCCCCGCAATATTTTTACTGAAAAATCATTGTTGAAAGCAGCAACCATCACTTACAATGAGAAGAAATACGATGAAGCACTTAAACATTATGAAAAGCTTGATGAAATTGCTGATTTCAGAGATAATATTATTGAAGCACAGGCAGGACAAATGAGGTGCCATTTTTATAAGTCGGAATATGAAAGCACCATCACCTATTCCAGAAAAATCATTGAGGGGGATAAAGTGCCAAACGAATTGCTCAACGAAGCACATTTGCTCCATGGCCGTTCATCAATGGCATTGAATGATTTGCAGACTGCAACTTCAGAATTTGCAGTGGTTGCAAAAATTCCGAATAGCGAAAACGGTGCTGAAGCAAAATACAGTCTTGCTTTGATACAATATAAACTAGGGGAACTATAAAGATTCACAAAAAAAATGTTTTGATATGATCAATCAGATCCCATCGTATGAATACTGGATAGGAAAATCATTTCTGCTTTTGGGCGACAACTATGTTGCACTCAAAGATATATTCCAGGCAAAGCATACTTTTCGATCAATACTTGAAAACTATGAGAAAAGCCCTACTGACGTTGAAGATTTGAGAACATTGGCTCAGGAGAAATTAACAGCTATTGAAAAAGGAGAGAATGAGATATTGCAAAAAGAAATAGAAGAAAAAGAGAAAAAATATTTCGGTGCGGAGAAAGATACGACAGGAGGTGATAATGAATAATCAGTCATCACTAAATAAGATCATAAACTTCAGTATGAAAGGTAAAATACTTATTCGTTTGCTGGTGGTTCTAGTGTTCATCACCAACCAAGGAATGGCCCAAAAAGGCAATCTGGGCGATGAGCAGATCAATGTAGTGAAGGCTTATCAGCCTACACTTTCTGATGCCTTTAAAATAAGTGATATAGGTAGGCTATGCTCCGGAAATGAAATACGAAATTAACCCGGTGCAATTCCCTACAATTTATACCATTTCCCCTATAAAACCACTTCGGATCAAGGATGAAAATATTAAAAAATTATACAGAGGATTTGTTAAGGGCGGATATGGCACAAAGAATACTCCCTATGCAGAAATTTTTTATAACAGCCTTCGTTCCAAATCTTTTGATGCCGGTGTACATCTTAACTATTTGTCGTCATCTGGTAAAATAAAAGGCTATGGATTCCCGGGAATGAGTGAATCAGGAATTCAAGTATTCGGGACCAAATTTTTTGATAACAGTTTGCTCAAAGGAGAATTAGGTTATAACCGTTCTGTTTATCATTATTATGGATATGACAGTCCTCCTGATATTTTATCGAAATCGGAAACCAAACATTCATTTGATGATGCGTTTGGAAAATTTTCATTACAAAGCAACCATAAAGATGTTGATAGATTCAGTTATTCAGGAGGATTAGATTTTTATTTGTTCAATGATAATAATTCCAATGATGAAACCAATTTTGCTTTTCATGGCTCATTTGGAAAAATGATAAACGATGTAGCTATTAAAGCTGACATTGATTTAGATTTTTTAAAATATGATACTCAAACATTCAAGCCGGATGACCGAAATATCATAAGGGTAAACCCCAGAGTTGAAAAAACAATTGATAAACTAACTTTAAGTGCAGGTGCCAACATAGCAATAGAAATTAATGACTTAACAACTTATCATTTTTATCCGCATGCCAGGATTGACTACATATTAGTTGATGATGTGATGCGAATATTTGGACAACTCACCGGCAGTTTGCAGCGCAATAGTTATAAGACATTTTCTAATGAAAATCCTTTTCTTGGAAAAGATTTTAAACTACGAAATACAAACAACAAACTGGATGTAACGGCTGGTTTAAATGTTAAACTGGATAAGCAGTTGGCATTTATCGGAAGCATTGGTCTTAAACGATTGAATGATGATGCTTTTTTCAGAAATGTGCCAACCACCAGCTCACTGGTAGTATATGACGTAATTTACGACAACAATACACAAACAAATATTCATGCAGAAATTGTGTACGACCAGGGAGAAAAAACTGTTTGGAGTCTAACGGCTGATTATAATGGAAATAAAACTTCCAGGGAAGACAGAGCTCTCTTCCGTCCTGATTTCAGATTCGCACTGAATGGAAATTACATCATGGCCGATAAGATTCACATAAGTACACAATGGGCCTATGTGACCACACGATATGCCGTTGACTATGCTCCTGGTAGCAATTATAGGTCTCTCAAGGGTTTCATCGATGGCAATTTAACCATCGACTACCGGTATTCTAAAGTTATGTCTGTTTTCCTTAAAGTAAACAATATTACTGCATCTAACTATTCACGCTGGTACAACTACCCGTCCTATCGTTTTGGAGCAATGGCAGGACTTAGCTACTCATTTTAGCGTAAATTACTGACAATCAGACCCAAATTCAGCACGCCAAACTGCCACAGGCATACTACTCTGTGGCAGTTTGGCGTTTATTCACAATAACCCTGTTTTTTGTTAATAAATTATTCCTTGAAAAGCTCAAAATACGAGCTTTTTTAAGCGGGTGGTAAGGGAAAAATCGTTACTTTTGCATGTATTCAACTAAATGAGTTAACACACTGAAAATGAGCGAGAAAATAGCAGAAGAAGCAATAAAAAATAATGAATATTCTGCCGACAGTATTCAGGTACTGGAAGGGTTAGAAGCGGTTCGTAAAAGACCCGCCATGTATATTGGAGATATTGGCGTAAAAGGTCTTCACCATCTGGTTTATGAAGTAGTAGATAATTCCATCGATGAGGCTCTTGCAGGACATTGCAAAAACATTGAGGTTTATATTAATCCTGACAACTCTGTTAAGGTAAAAGATGACGGACGTGGAATTCCTGTTGATATGCACGCTAAAGAGCAAAAATCAGCCTTAGAGGTGGTGATGACCGTGCTGCATGCTGGAGGTAAATTTGACAAAGATTCTTATAAAGTTTCTGGAGGTTTGCATGGAGTTGGGGTTTCATGCGTAAATGCCCTCTCAGAACATCTTACAGCAGAAATTTTCCGTAACGGTAAGAGTTACATTCAAGAGTATTCAAAAGGAAAGCCTCTTTATTCAGTAAAAGAAACCGGAACCACTGACCTTCGGGGTACCACTGTTACTTTCACTCCGGACCCTACTATTTTCATCACTACGGTTTATCTTTATGATACACTCGCAGCAAGAATGAGAGAGTTGTCTTTCTTGAATAAAGGAATCACAATTACAATAACTGATTTAAGAGAACTGGATGCACAAGGCAATCCGGTGAATAAGGATAAATTTTATAGCGATCGCGGATTGGTGGAGTTTGTAGAATTCCTTGATTCAACACGTGAACGACTGATTGAAGATATTATTTACATGGAAGGTGAACGAAACGGAATTCCTGTTGAAGTGGCCATGCAATACAACTCTTCATTTAATGAAAATGTACATTCCTATGTGAATAATATCAATACTCACGAGGGAGGAACACACCTTGCTGGTTTTAGAAGGGCTTTAACAAGGACTCTTAAAAATTATGCCGAAAAAGAAGGCATGCTGGCAAAACTTAAATTTGATATCAGTGGGGATGATTTCAGGGAAGGACTTACCTCTGTTATTTCTGTAAAAGTTCAGGAGCCACAATTTGAAGGGCAAACAAAAACCAAACTGGGTAACAATGAAGTAATGGGAGCAGTTGACACCGCGGTGTCAGAAATGCTCACTAATTATCTCGAAGAGCATCCTCGCGAGGCTCGTACTATTGTGAACAAAGTTATTCTTGCTGCCACTGCCCGTCACGCAGCCCGTAAGGCACGTGAACTGGTGCAGCGCAAAGGAGCTTTTTCAGGCTCCGGACTTCCCGGTAAACTTTCCGATTGTTCCGAAAGAGATCCTGAAAAATGTGAGTTGTTTCTAGTCGAGGGAGATTCGGCCGGTGGTACTGCAAAACAGGGACGCAATAGAAATTTCCAGGCTATTCTGCCTTTGAGAGGTAAAATTCTCAATGTTGAAAAAGCCATGGAACATAAAATTTTCGATAACGAAGAGATCCGTAATATATTCACAGGGTTAGGTGTTTTTAAAGGAACACCTGAAGATGAGCGAGCCTTGAACATTGTTAAACTTCGCTACCATAAAGTTGTTATCATGACCGATGCCGACGTTGATGGTAGTCACATAACAACCCTGATACTTACTTTCTTCTTCCGTCACATGAAAGAACTTATAGAGCAGGGATATATTTACATTGCTTCTCCTCCACTCTATCTTGTTAAAAAAGGAAAAGAAGAACGCTATTGCTGGAATGATGAAGAGCGTGAGAAATACGTAAAAGAAGTTGCTGGAGAAGGAAAGGAAACTTCCGTCACCATCCAACGATATAAGGGTCTTGGAGAAATGAATGCCGAACAATTATGGCAAACTACAATGAATCCAGACAAGCGTACATTGAAGCAGGTAACGATTGAAAGCGCAGCTGAGGCAGATCGGATATTTGCTATGTTAATGGGCGACGACGTTCCTCCTAGAAGAGAATTCATTGAAAAGAATTCGAAATACGCAAAAATTGATGTTTAAAAAAAATCCCGGGCTATCACCCGGGATTTTTTTTTATCTTAACAAGGTAACATGATCAAATTTATTATGAATGTTTCCAGCATTGTCGGTGATGGTAACTTTATAAACGTATACTCCCTGTGGAACAGGTTTTCTGGAATTGTCATCTGTTCCATCCCATGCTTGTTCGCTATTTTTAGCATAGTGAACCATTTTACCCCATCTATCATATATAGTTATTTCATAGGATGAAAAGCCAACTCCGTAGATTTTAAAATAATCGTTAACCCCACTGGCATCAGGTGTAAACGCATTGGGAATAAATATCTGCATTTCTTCTGAAACATGAATCGCTTCATAGGTAGAATCTCTGCAACCTTCAATACTTTTAACATATAGCCTTACTAAATAAGCACCGGTGTCTTTATAAGTATACCTCGGATTTTGCTCTCTCACATCACCTGAATTATCACCAAAATTCCAGCTCCATTCATTTGCTGCAGTACTTCTATCAGTAAAATAAACATCGGGATGATTCAAAGTGGGAATAGGTGGGTCATAGGTAAACCTTGCTCTCGGAACTTCATGCACTACCACTGAAGCGGGAAAATTTATTGTTGTTGAACATGAACTTGCTGCAGGATAAGCAACAGTTAAAGAAACGTTGTAAGTTCCATGATGGAGATAAATATGATTTGCTGAAGGTTGTGAAGAGGAAAAATTATCTCCGAAATTCCAATTGTAAGTATAACCTGAAGGTGTGCCTGGTGGAACATTAAAGTTGGCTTCAAAAGGTTCGCACCCTTGCTGTTGAACTAAAGCAAAACTAAGATCCGGTGCACTGATAGCAGTAATGGCTAACTGGGTTTGCACCTGAGGTGTTGTACAACCATCACTCAGTGAAATAGTAAGAAGCGTATCGCTTGTAATTAGCAATGAATTAGACGGTCCTAATAAACCATTATTCCAGTTATAAGAATAATTTCCATCTCCTCCATTAGCTTGTAATATTATTTGAACTGAAGTTCCGTTACACACCGAGTCAGGATAAATTGCAACCAAACTAAGTGCCGGCAAAACAGAAATTTGCAGTGAATTTGAAGTAGAAGAACATCCTTTCGAATCAGTTACAGTAACCACATAGGAAGTTGATAAGACAGGGTTCACATTTACCTGTGCCGTTGTTGAATTATCACTCCATGAATAATTATAAGGTTGACTGCCACCGGTCGCAGCTACTGAAATGACAGTATTTCCGCCGATGCAAATTGTAACAGGTTGCGAAAGTTGCAGTTGAATTGGATCCGGCTGGGAAATTACCACTTGAATAAATGCCTGACATCCCGAGGCATCGGTAACAGTAACATTGTAGTTGCCCGCTTGTAATCCGGAAGCAGCAGGACCATTTGATACCCCATTTTGCCATGACCAGTTATATGGAATTGCTCCGCCAACAACCGATAAAACAGCACTTCCATCATTGCCTCCCGCACAGGTAACATCCATGATTGTATTCACACTTAACAGTGGTGCATCTGACGCCTGAACAGTAAAAGACTGAGAGAAAGTGCAACCGTTCTGATCGGTTACCACAATTGTATAAATTCCAGCAAACAATGCATTAATTGAAGCTGATGTAGACCCATTACTCCACAAAAAAGAATAGGGTGCAGTACCGCCAGTTGCCTGAGTTACCACTGCACCATCATTATTTCCACATGATGTTTCTGTAATAGTACCCTGCACAGAAATAGGAGCAGCTGGTTGGGTTATATTTATCTGAGCAGAAGCAGAGCATCCCATTTGATCGGTTATTGTTACATTATAAACTCCGGCTGCAACATTGGAAATTGATCCGGTAGTAGAGCTATTTCCCGACCAGCTCCAAATATAGTTTCCAGAACCACCGGTTGCAGTTAAAGAGGCAGAACCTGTTAGTTCACCATAGCATTTCACATCAGTTTTTGAAACAATAGTTCCGATCAACAATGTTGGTTGATTGATAATATCAGAGAAAGTAGCTGTACATCCCAACGCATCTGTTACTGTTACTGTATAAGAGCCAGCAGAAATATTGTTCAGCGTATAAGTTGTTTGCCCAGAAGACCACAAGCAAGATACCGGAGCCGTTCCACCTACAACCGAAATGCCGGTGGATCCATCACTCAAGCCAAAGCAGGAAACATCATTATGATTTCCGGGTGATTACCGGTTGGGTCGTTGACTGAATATTGGCTGAATTGACATTGGTACAACCGTTAGCATCGGTAACGGTTACCGTATATGTGCCGCCTGGCAAATTAGCAGCAGCATTTCCTGAACTTACCATGGGTGACCATTGGTAAGAATAAGGTCCAACTCCTCCACCTACACTCAGGCTGATGGAGCCATTATTATTACCACATGAAGTATTGTTGGATGAAAGAGTAACTGACATTGCTGATGGAGGTTCTGTAATTGAAACTGACGCATTAAGGATGCAACCAGGAGCAACAGTAACTGCTACAGTATAATTTCCGGCACTTAAATTACTTGCAGTGGCTGAATTTCCACCCGATGGAGACCAAGCATAAGTAAACGGACCGGTGGCACCTGTTACTGAAACTGTAGCGCTGCCATCATTACCTCCAAAACAAGATACACTCGAAAAATTATTAATATTCACTGAAGGGCCTGATGATGCAGGAACATTAAAAAAATAGTTTAACACACATTGGTTGGCATCAGTGATGGTTACCATATACCCGCCTGCTGCCAGGTTACTGGCAGATGCTGCATTTCCTCCGGCAGGCCACCAACTATATGTGAAAGGAGCTTGTCCGTTTTGAACTGTTAAAGATGCAGTGCCATTTGCAGCACATCCATTTGCCGGTGTAGTAACTGCACTTGCAGTAAGTCCGGTTAAAGGCTGGTTGATAGTAACGGTTGATTGGGCGCTGCAGCCCTGAGAAGAGGTAACAGTTACTGTATAAGTGCCGGCGGTAAGAAACTGTGCCGATGAACCTGATCCACCACTCGGACTCCATTGATAAGTAAATGGGCCCGGAGCACCTGTAACCACTGCTGTTACTGAACCATTATTTCTTCCAAAACAAGTTACATCTGTTTTCTGAAATGAAATATTTATACCGGATATGGGTATAGGAAATGATTGTGGTACAGGAGCTAAATTATTGCACAAATCGGAAACAGTACCAACCAGTGATAAAGAATAAGTTCCGGCACCCGGAATAGCCGGAGTAAATGAAATAGCATAGTCTCTGGAGTAAGTGGCATTAAGGGCGCATGAAGTTCCAACCACTGAAGTAATCGTATACGGCCCACCGGGACCGGTTAAAGTAAAATCGGAAGGTGTTGCGGTATTGCACCGAACTCTTTCAGAAAAACTAGCCGTAAATCCTGTTGCACCACAATTCATAGCGTTTATACTGGAAATTAAATGCGGTGTATTATCAGTGATTGTTGCAGTAGAGCCAGTAAAATCAATGGTATAACCAGCTTGATTTACAGTAGAAAATCCACTTATATTAATCAGGTAAGTTTGTCCTGCAGTGGCAGAGATCACCGCGCTGTTTTGCGCACCCGGCAATCCATTTGGTCCGGTATTTCCGGCAACATTGCTATAGTTACAAGCAACTTCCAGGGCAGGATTGGTAAATATTTCAGAGCATACTGCTGAAGTTAAATTATATACAGCCCAGTCATAATTATGAGTTGCATTATTTGGAACAATAGTAAAGTTTAAGTTTCCGCCTGTTGAAGTGGATAGTATATACCATGCATCATTTCTTTCACCGGTAAGCAGACAAGAAGTAGAAGGGTTTATTTCATTCAGAATATTTCCGGTTCCGGTTATCACATTCCCTGTAGCATACGTATTCAGGCAAATTGGTAAGGCTCCCAGGCAATCCTGGAAATTTGGGGTTTGGGCATGCACCAGTGCCGGCAAGATAGAAAGTGATAAAATTGTCAAAACGAACCTGACATAGAACAATTTTAGCGAATAGATCATCATTTTCATTTTTTTACTTTAGGATTGTGACTTAAATCCCGGTATTGTAATTAAAATTTGTTATAATTTTGGGCTGTTAAATAAGCCCAATTCAACTAAGTATAAATTATTTTAAAACCCCTATTTGCTCATGAAAGTAACAGTTGTAGGTGCAGGAAACGTAGGTGCTACCTGTGCTAATGTCATTGCTCACAAGGAGTTATGTAACGAAGTGATCCTTTTAGATATTAAAGAAGGCACCGCTGAAGGCAAGGCTCTCGATATCTGGCAAACGTCACCGATCAATTTATACGACACTCGTATAAAAGGTTGCACCAATGACTATTCAGCCACAGCCGGCTCCGATGTAGTTGTAATAACTTCAGGATTGCCAAGAAAACCAGGTATGAGCCGCGATGATCTTATTGCGACAAATGCCGGAATTGTTCGTTCTGTGACCGAAAACATTGTAAAATTCTCTCCAAAAGCTATTATCATAGTAGTTTCCAACCCGTTAGATGTAATGACTTACTGCGCCTATCTGACTGCAGGAATTGATTCCAGTAAAGTATTTGGAATGGCCGGAATTCTGGATACTGCACGTTATCGTGCATTTTTAGCAGAGGCTTTGGATACTTCCCCAAAAGATATTCAGGCAGTATTGATGGGTGGACATGGTGATACCATGGTTCCACTACCAAGATATACTACAGTTGCCGGTATTCCGGTTACTGAATTAATTGATGCAACTAAGCTGGATGCCATTGTGGATCGTACCAAAAAAGGTGGCGGTGAATTGTTAATTTGATGGGGACATCTGCATGGTACGCACCGGGAGCGGCAGCGGCACAAATGGTAGAAGCAATATTGCGTGATCAAAACGTATTTTCCCATGTTGTGCATGGCTTCAAGGTGAATATGGTTTAAAAGATGTTTACCTTGGAGTACCGGTGAAACTTGGAAAAAATGGTATTGAAGAAATAATTGAATTGAAGTTAAATGCCGGAGAAAAAGACCTGCTTTCAAAATCAGCCATTGCAGTTAAAGAAGTGATGGATGTTTTGGACAATATGCAAACACCTGCAAAATAATTTTCAATAAAAAAATTACAATTTTACTATTATAATGGAAGGCATTTCGGTAGTTCCGGAGTGCCTTTTTTAATGGACTTACTATGGCAAAAAAGAAAAAGTTTCTGATAAAAATAAAGCTAATTAAAATCGACAAAGAGGGTTGCCATATTTCTGTTGCAGGAAAAATAAAAAATAAAAAAATTAATCTAATTATTGATACCGGGGCCTCACAAACAATTTTTGATAAAAACCGTATTTCTAAATATATAGGGCACGATGATTTTCAAAAAGCAGAATCACTCTCTTCAGGTCTGGGAACCAATTCCATGGAAAGTCATATGGTAGACTTTCAAGGCTTCACCATTGGTGATATGGAATTTCCTCATAAAAAAATGATGCTTTTGGATTTATCACATGTTAATGAAACCTATACGATGATGAAACTTAAACCAATTGATGGCGTAATTGGTGGCGATATTTTAAAACTGTACAAGGCGGTTATTGACTATGACAAAAAAATAATCACCTTTAGGTTATAAATTACCTGACAATAAATTTACCGATTTTCACATTGCTACCTTCAATAATTCGTAGCTGATACATCCCTTTCCCATAGTTTTTTGTATCAAAAATAATCACTCCGGATGATGAGTTGCGTTGTTCTACCAACCTACCAGTGATATCTATAACAGCAATATTTCGTTCAATAATTGCAGAGGATTTAAATTTAACAAAAAGATCGCCAGACGTTGGGTTTGGGTAAACAGAAAAATCAACAACTGGTGGAGTTTTTCCATCCTGTATACCTGTTGATTGTTCCCATTTATACAAAGTAACACCACCTGAAAAGTTACCAACCAAAATTTCCAGAACACCATCGTTGTTTAAATCAGCTACATCAACTGTGCTTCGGAGCGGTTCATTGATATTTTGATACATGGAGTCCACCAACGTAAAATTCCCATTCAGGTTATTATCTATATTGTTATAGTAGTAAATGTAGCCACTCGTAGAACCTACAAACAATTGATAAGTGCCTGCGCTGTCAAATAAAATAGGATTACTATATCCATATAAAAATGGGTAACTGTTCACATTAACACCTCCAAAATTTGGATTTAAAAGTGTGAAAACCGGAGAAAAAGGGGTTCCTGTATTTTCATAATAGGAAATGTTGGAAGATTTTTCACCAATAATAAGATCTAACTTCCCATCTCTGTTCACATCAATTAGTTGCGGAGTGGATGACTGACCCACATCAATAGGAATTCCAAAATTATTGGTGAGTTGTGGTTGAACCAAACTATAGATGGGATAATTTCCAGGTCCTGCCGTATTTGAATAGTAAATAATAGTACCATCGGTTTGCCCTAACAACAAGTCAAGATCATTATCGCTATCCACATCTCCAAAAGTTGGTTTAATTTCAGTTACAGACAATGAAAAAAAGTTGCCGAAATCAATCGTTTGCAAATCAAAAGCCGGAGCCGTTGCAGAGCCTGTATTTCTATAATAGGACAATCCCGATTCAAAGGGAAGTATGGATGAATAATAACCAAAATTACCAATTATAATATCTTTCAATCCATCAGCATCTATATCAACGAAAGTAACATTTGCTCCTGCACCCACTTCAATTACATCTTCAGTCAGAAATCTGTTTTGCTGGTAATTAAAGACATTTGTTATATTGTTAGTTGTATTTTTATAGAGGAGGATATTATTATAATTTTCTGTTGGTCCACTGAGGCAAGGAGCAACTATAAGATCTTTTTGAGAATCGTTATTCACATCAAGATAATAAGGAGCCGGAAACGTAAAAATATCAACAGGAGTGTTATAAACAGGAAATAAAGAATCCTGACTTACTATATTAGCTGCTGTTGCACTTCCTCCATTTGTGAGCTGCAATAAATTATTACCCAGAAAGTCGCCGTTCATCAAATCATTATCACCATCGCCATCAATGTCGAATGAAATCATGCATGAACCTGAATGCAATGCTGTCTGGGCTGATGAATCAGGGAAAGGACTGTATAAACCATTTATACGGCAGGTTGTATTTAGAATTGCTGTATTTGAGTTAGCACTCAATCCAAAATTACCGAAACAATCAGGTTCCATAGTATAAACCAGAGTATCGCATTTATTGAATAACTCTTTACCCAAGTTCTTGTGAAATTCGACCCAGCTACCATTAAGTGCGAAAGTCAATATATCAAGATCTCCGTCATAATCCACATCGACCAAAGCAGGCAAATTCACCGGAGAAACATATAAATTATAATAACCTACCGGATAAACAGAATAAATTAAATTATAAAGAAGTGTAAACTTCAAACCATCCTGAACAGAATAATCATTGCGATAAACTGTAATGCCACTTCCATAAGAATATGTAAAAATATCCTCTTTCCCATCGCAATTAAAATCCTTGAGTAAAACCCAGTCGTGCAAGCCGGCAGGAAATTTCTTTTTATACTCCGGAGCAAATACATAATCAACTGTATTGGGCGCACCGTTATTTATGTAGGTAGAAATTCTGTTTCCTTCTTTGTCAAAAACAAAAAGGTCCCTAATTCCGTCGCCATCCAAATCAATTTCAGAAAATACAGGTGCATTAAAACCACCTACCCAGGGATTTTTCAAAGCGTTTCCAAAAGCTGACACAGCAATATTGGTAGCAGGAATATACTCACCTTGCCTTGACCCAAACATAAACCTGATGAAAAACAAAAAAAGAAGATGATAAAAAAAGTTTTGGTTCTCATGTTTATTAAAAAGTTCAACTTTACAAATTAATTATGAAATATCTGACTTAGCTATTTTGTGCATTGCCTATAAGAAAATCTAATTTCTGACCATAACGGAGTACGGATCAACAGAAAGTTCCATTTTAAAGCCGGGAAGCAGTTCGAGAGTATTCATATCAATAATAGTGAGATACCCATTTCTTCCACCACAAGATGAAGTATGGTGAGGTGCAGGACCTCCGCTGGTTGGTGTATTTCGATTGGCTATATAAACTACATTTTCAATTTCATCAACAGCTAATCCATGAGGTTGATAACCTACTTCTATTGTTTTCACAACGGTCAAAGTATTAACATCTATTACAGTTACATCATTGCTTTCTTCATTGGTAACAAACAAATACCCCTTAGATTCTGAAACAGACATCTCAAGTGGAAAATCACCTACAGGAATTGCATTGATGAATGAATCATCGCTGGAATTAAACACTCTTACTTCATCACGATTCTGACAAGTTAGAAAGTATTTAGAACCATCGGGACTAAAAGTAATATTATGAGGATCGGCCGAAGCTCCTCCGGAGTTATTAATAATTAAAACATCATATTCTGGATTCATAGGATCTGTAACATCCCATTTATAGATTACATTTCCAACCTGACCGGTCACATAGAGAAAATTACCAGATGGACTAACTACACTCCCGTGCGGTGAAGCAAAATTAGAGCCATCCTGATAAATTAGCTGCAACTGCATGGTTTGCAAGTCAACGTATGCAATCCTACCGTTAGAATACAAATCAATGACCCATGCTTTTGTGCCATCGGGTGAAATAGCAAAAGTATTCCAGGATCCTTGAGTAATATTCGCTTCACCTACCAGCTGATCATCAGATGTTCTATACTTTTGCAGCACATCGCTAAATATAAATGCAGCATACCAATATTGTCCATCAGGAGACATTCGTAAAACGTGAGGGGCTTCAATTGCAGGCTTATTTCCAACATCGACGTAGCGCATCACTACTTTTGTAGAAGGATCGTGAACGCCAACCAAATCACAACCCTGATTAGCTATATACAACTTTCTTCGATTGGGGTTGTTTGAGAATTTAATAAAACCATTGCAATTTGGAGCACCGGCATCTATCCAATTTTTAATGGTAAGGATTCCACTTGTGAAAGAGGAGTTTCGTTGTAAGGCATATTGGGTAATTGAACAATCCCCAAAGCAGAATCCGAATTTGTAAAATAACATAGCGTACTTTGATCAGAACGATAAGGTACCACTGTTGCACCATTTCCATTTCCAAGAAACATATTCTCCCATGTACTCAAATCTAACCCGCTTGCAGCGTCCTTACTAATTGTATTATGACAACCGGAAGTAGCACATTTCTTAACTATTATTTCAGCTACTGCAGGAGGATAGCACCCGTCGTTAAAAGCTGGCTGGGGGTCTTCAGGATCATTTTTACAACCTGAATAAATATTTACAACAAGAGCTAAGCCAATAACTCCAATAATTACATTGTTCTTCATTTATGAAACTTAATTGAAAATTTAACTACTTCACTACAAACTTCTCAGTCTTAACTCCAGTTCCTTCAATCACACGCACGTGATAAACTCCGGTTGCATAGTTCTTGGCATCAAATACTATAACATTTGAAGTTGAGGTAAGGTTTTCGATTAAACGACCAGTAATATCAAAAATTGCAATATCACGCTTTATAACCGCGGATGATTTAAACTTAATAAACAAATCACCGGAGGTAGGATTTGGATAAACGTTAAAAGAATTGATAGGTGCGTTCACTTCAGGAACAGAAGAAGAGTTATCCCATCTATAAAGAGTGATGCCACCTGAATAATTTCCAACTAAAATTTCATTTTTACCATCGCCATTTAAATCTGCTACATCAACGGTACTGCGATCTGGTTCATAAATGTCGTAATACATGGAATCGACAAGATTAAATGTTCCATTTAAGTTTCCATCAATGTTATTATATTGATAAATATATCCACTTATAGATCCCACTAACAATTGATAGGTTCCTGCACTATCATAAAGCACAGGGTTGCTATACCCATAAATACTCTGTGCATTATTCACATTCACTCCTCCAAAATTAGCTGTGACAAGAGTAAATTGCGGAACAAATGGAGTTCCGGTATTTTCATAATAGCTGATGGTACTGGATCTTTTTCCAATAATCAGGTCCAGTTTTCCGTCCTTATTTACATCAACCAGTTGAGGAGAAGCTGCCTGTCCAATATCGATAGAGTCACCAAAATTATTTGTCAGTTGAACTTGTGTTAAAGTATAAACAGGAGGGATACCAGGACCTGCAGTGTTGGTATAATAAATAATTGTCCCATCAGTTTGCCCCAACATAAGATCCAGATCATTATCACTATCAACATCACCAAAAGTAGGGTCGATACCGGTAATAGGCAGGGAAAAAAAGTTTTCGAAATCTATTGTTTGCAATTCAAAAGCCGGGTTAGTACCAGTACCTGTATTTCTATAATAAGATAATCCTGATTCAAAAGGCAGGATTGCAGAATAGTATCCAAAATTTCCAACAATAATATCTTTTAATCCGTCAGAATCAATATCCACGAAAGTAACATTGGCGCCTGATCCAACTTCAATCATTTCATCGGCAAGAAACCTGTTTTGCTGATAATTAAAGTTGTTGGTACTATTGTTAGTTAAATTTTTATAATAAAGAATATTATTAAAATTTTCAGCCGGACCACTGATGCAGGGTGCGACCACCATATCCTTATTGCCATCATTGTTTACATCAAAATAATAGGGTGCCGGAAAAGTAACCATATTCACGGGAGTATCATACGATGGGAAAGCAGTATCCTGGGCAGTTATTGAAGCGGTACCAGAAGTGCCGTTGTTAAAGAGCAATAAGAGGTTATTTCCGAGGATATCTCCGTTCAGAATATCATAATCAATATCACCATCAATATCGAGAGCGATCATACAAGAACCCGAATGCAAAGTTTGAAACAATGCAGAATCAATGACCGGAGGTTGAGGTTCCGCCATTCTACATCCTACATTAAGAATACCGGTATTTGACTGGCCACTAAGTCCAAAATTACCAAAACAAGATTGTTCGATTTCAAAAACGAGCGTATCGCATTTATTGAAATATTCTTTGCCTTTATTTTTATGATATTCTACAAAACTTCCGGAAACAGGAAATGTTAAAACATCTAAATCACCATCATAATCAACATCAGCCAACGCAGGGAGATTCACAGCAGAAACATAAAGATTAGCTGTGATGGGGCCGTATTTACTATTAACAAGTGTATAAGCGAGATTAAACTTTAATCCATTCTGAACCGAATAATCATTTCTGTAAACAGTCATACCACCGCTATAGGAATAGGTAAAAATATCTTCCCGCCCATCACAATCAAAATCCTTTAAAAGTACCCAGTCGTGAAGTGTTTTTGGAAACTTCTTTTTATACTCAGGTGCGTGAACATAGGAGACCGTATTTGGGGTACCTGTATTTAAGTAGGTGGTAACTCTGTCACCATCTTTATCAAAAATGAATAGATCTTTTATACCATCTCCATTGAGATCAATTTCTGAAAAAATGGGAGCATTGTAACCACCTACCCAAGGATTTTTCAAAGCCGATCCAAACATAGAAACCGAAATATCATTGGCCGGCACGTATTGACCTTGACTATTAACATTTTTGCAAGTGCTTAAAAGCAAGAGAGTCGCAAAAAATATAGATATTGTCTTCATATTCACAAAATTAATTAATTTTAAGTACTGAATGGTTAATATTTTACGCAAAGCATTACATTTATATTCAATATTTACAAAATTATTATAATTCAATTATATGCCTTCCTTCGATATTGTAAGCAAAGTTGATATCCAAAAACTGGATAATGCGGTAAATACTGCCGTTAAGGAGATTATAAATCGTTACGACTTCCATGGCTCTAAGACTGAAGTGGAACTTGATAAAAAGCTTTTAGTTATCAAGATACTGACGGAAAATGACATGCGAATGGATGCAATACAGGACATTATTATATCAAGAACCATGAAACAAGGTTTAGACGCAGGGTGCTTAGATTTTGGAAAAGAGCATGTTGCAGCCGGTGCCCTCCTTAGGAAAGAGGTGAAAGTTACAGATGGCATAGAAAAGGAATTGGCCAAGAAAATTGTTAAATCTATTAAAGAAAGTGGTTTAAAGGTGCAGGCTTCAATCATGGAGGACCAGATAAGAGTGACTGCGAAGAAGATTGACGACCTCCAAAACGCGATTTCAGTAGTCCGACAATCGGGTTTTGAACAACCACTCCAGTTTATAAATTTCAGAGATTAGCAGCTAATTTATATATAATATTGAATATTAGTGACTTAACTTGTTTTTGTAATTAATGGTAAGATTCAGCAGATTTTTTCATCTAATACTCACTGAGTGATGGTAATTTAGCAAAACTTTTAGTAGAAGGCTTTAAAAATCAATATATTCTGATTTACAAACCCAATCTCCATTCTTTTATAAACAAAGAATCAGAACTAAAGATGAAAATGCTGAAAAGTATTTTAATAAAGTATACGAAAGCAATTAAAAAATTGTTTATTATTATAGAATAATTCAAAGTAACATGAGAACATCAAGAAGTAGAAAGAAAGTAAAAGTACTGGGAGAACATCCTGTAATTAAAGTTCAACTCGATGAGAGGACCACTATAACCATCCGTAAAATTGAAATGTTGAAGTTTTGGAAAGAGCGCTATCCCGCTGCCAAAGTAATTTCAGCATAAACTTTTAAATTAATTACCTCCAATTGCTTTAGATTCAAGTTGCGAGGTTACAATTTTTAATCCTTCAATGAGGGAATGAGGTTTGTATCCCAATTCAAGTCGGGCTTTATCTAGAATAAAACCAGTTTTCGGTGGTCGCAATGCTGGCTGATTTAATTCAGCAGAAGTAACAGGCTTGATTAACGATTGATCAAGTCCATAAAAAGTTGCAATTTTTTTAACAATATTAATTATGCTATCAATATCTTCTTCAGATCCTGATACATGAAAAATTCCTGTTGCCTTTTTTAATGCTGCAGCAATACATGCTTCAGCCAGATCTTCAGCCAAGGTAGGACTCCTGTATTGGTCGGTAATTACATGAATCGATTTACCCTGTTCAAGAGAAAATTTGGTCCACAAAACCAGATTGGAACGTTGTACATCATCCACAACGCCATAAATTATATTGGTACGGATAATAGTCCAATCGAGCCCGGAAGTCATTACAATTTTTTCACTTTCAGCTTTGGAAACGCCATAAAAACTTAATGGATTTGGTACATCTGTTTCCTTATAAGGACCCGAAACACCATCAAAAATAAAATCAGTGGAGAAATGAATAAAATGAGTTTTATATTTTTTTGCAGCCTCTATCAGATATTTTACCGATGTGACATTTAAAGCATCACAACCGATTTGATCCGTCTCGCAGACGTCCACATTAGTCATTGCAGCAGTATTAATGATACAATCAGGGCGAACAGCATCAATCACTTTTAATACCTCATCCTTATTAGTGATATCAAGTGAATAGTAGGTATAACCATTTTTCAAAGAAACTCTGTTCACTCCTAAAGAAGTAGCAATTAATTCGACGCCTGAAGTTCGTAACAGTTGATAGACCAATTTTTGCCCAAGCAATCCGTTAGAGCCTGTGATTAATATTTTCATGGATTCAATGGTTCATTCAATGGTTTGATTCGGTGGTAACTTTGAAATAAATTGACTACTTATAGGTTACCAACTCCGCAATAGCTCAATGTTATTGTATGATTAACATGGAATTAAAATTGGTAGCAAATCACATATCCCAAATACTACCACGTTGGCGTTTTACCATTTTACGCAGATTCATTACAAAACCCATGATCAGATAAATAATTAATGGTGATCCGATGGTGAGGAAAGAGGCATAGATAAAAAAAATACGAATATTACTGGACCGAATCCTTAATTTTTCACCCCACCACTCACATATTCCAAAAGCTTGTCGCTCAAAGACAGTTTTAATATTATCAACCGGGTTGTTCATTTTTTTTATACAGCATTTCAATTCCGAGGCCGCAATTTAAACATTTTTTCTGAGAACAAAAATTCTTAAAAAGCCCCAACATTGCCTGACTGGAATAGGCATTTTGTGGTTGCACGGTATATTTACTAAATTCCTGCAAAACATGGTTTTTTTCAGGAGGCAGCATTTCCAAAAGTCTAAAAGCACGATCGGTATAGGTTTGCTCATCTCTTTGCTGACCGAAGTAAAAAAGAAAAGGTGCAATGGTATTTATCATGATATTATGAATAGAACTCGCTCCCATTTGTCGGTTTGAAAACCGTGTGGATTTGTCGAAAACAAAATGATTGTTCCAATATGGAGAGGCTGAAATATCAAAAACCTCCATTATTTCATTCGAATTTTTTTTCTCTTTAAGTTGCTGAAAGGATATTTTGCCGGATGCAATCAAGGTTGCAAATTGGGATAGCCTTATTGTGGGAAAATTTGCCGGCCGCATGCGAAGGAGCTTCCAGACATGTCGATCAAGAGGAAGCAAACCATATTTCTTAGATAAAAAACCATACTCCTTCTGTAGTAGTTGAGGCCAGCTATCAATAAACTCGCCCTCTAAAAATCCGGCTTGCCCAAAAAGCAATGCTTCTACCTGGTGCAGCTGATCGGCATGTTTGAGCAACAAATTTCGTGGCAAGCAACGAGCTACCATTTCAAAAGGATCGGCATTCACATTAAATCCAAAATTTCGTGCCAGCATCTGGTAAAAGGCATCTTCCCAATCGCCTCTATTCACCTCCAAAGCATGTTCAATTTGAATAGACTTATTTTCCAGTCTTTCGACGAGCATTCTGTCAATCCATGAATTAAATGTGAGTGAACTAACATTCTTAAGATTATTACCACAGGGTATTTGCAATCGTGATGCTTTCAATGAATAATACTTTCTAATAATGGCATCCTCTGTTTGTTCACTAAGAGAGATAGTCGGAATGGTGGTGTGATTGCCAATAATTATGTCACTGTCGGCATCATAAACCACATGTAGAATCACATTATTATACGCCTTATCGGTTTGGTGATTATGCCGGTACCAGTCGGATGCCTTCACATGAATCTCCACATTACCGGCCCATAATGTTTCACCTATTTTTACACGCGCATTAAAGAAATCGGGGCCGGAGTTTCGATGTTGTTCCCCAGGACTAATAACAGAAACTGTTTCTCCTGATGTGGTTGTTAAGTCTTTACGGTATAATCTATACTTCCAGACGAATGATAAAAAATTCTTCGTTCATTTTGAAAAGGGTTTTAGAAAAGTTAGAATGTAAATATAATGCTTTTAAAACTTTATTGCAAATAGTTCAATTTTTGTTTTAAATTAAAAAGGGATAAGTTGAAAATTGTATAACCGGATACACCTATTGGGATTTTTAATACAGATGCAAAAACAAAAGCGATTTCCGATCCAAAAATCGATTTGCGACAAATAAAAATTAATTATTTTACTACAACATTTCAACCAGATTTTGAGGGAATTATGCAATTACACCATCTAAAATTAAGTTTTAAAGTGCCTATTGGGAATTGTAGTTTGAGTCTTGACAAGTGAATAGTATTGAGAAACATTTCGTTCACTATTCTTCACATGTAAAATCTGCCTGGTATAAGAACAAAAAGTGCACAAAATATTTTTATCTGGTACCGGAATTACAAAACCTGTTCTAAATAATTCCGCTCTCTTTCAACAGCTTCTCCATTTCTCCCTGCATCTTCTTAGCTTCGGCAGCTGCCTTTTCAGCGAAATCGGTTCCCGCTGAAGCATAAATAATATTGCGTGAGGAATTTACCAATAATCCGCATTCCTTGTTCATGCCATACTTACATACTTCTTCCAGACTTCCGCCCTGAGCGCCTACACCGGGTACGAGTAGAAAATGGTTGGGAACAATTTTTCGAACATCGGCAAAAAGCTCTCCACGGGTGGCTCCAATTACATACATCATATTTTCAGCACTACCCCACTTTTGTGATTCACTTAAAACTTTTCAAAAACACGTTCACCCGATTGAATAGTATCCATTTGAAAATCCAATGCACCTTTGTTTGAAGTGAGTGCCAGTAGTATCACCCATTTGTTATTAATTTCTAAAAAAGGAGTGACAGAATCGGCTCCCATGTATGGTGCGACTGTCACTGCATCGAAATTATAATGTTCGAAAAATGCTTTGGCATACATGGATGAAGTATTACCAATATCACCGCGTTTGGCATCTGCTATGGTGAAAATAGTTGAAGGAATATATTCAAGCGTTTTCCTTAAACTCTCCCAGCCTTTTGGTCCCATGCATTCGTAAAATGCAATGTTGGGTTTGTAGGCGACACAAAAATCTTTGGTTGCATCAATAATGGCTTTGTTGAATTCAAAACCCGGATCTTCCGTTTTCAAAAGATGAGCAGGTATTTTTGATATATCAGTATCAAGACCTACACAAAGGAATGATCGTTTGGATTTTATCTGGGCGAGAAGCTGGGTGTGGGTCATTAGTAAGTTGGCGAGTGGGTTAGTGGGGGAGTGAATTAGAATTGCGCTATTCGGTTTCACTGCCTGAACATTCGTGCAGGCCCGCCTAGCGAGTCGGGCAAGCGCTACATTCTTACACCAGACTTGCTTCTTTCATTTTTTCAGCGTTCTCAGCCATTTGCAATGCATCCAGAAACTCCTGGATATCTCCGTTCATAATGCCGGGGAGATTGTGATTGCTTAGGCCTATGCGGTGATCGGTGACACGACTTTGAGGATAATTGTAGGTGCGTATTTTTGCGGAGCGATCGCCGGTTGATACCATTGTCTTTCGTCGTTTAGAGACTTCTTCCTGGCGTTTATTGATTTCTATTTCATACAACTTCGACTTCAACATTTGCATGGCAATTTCACGGTTACCATGCTGTGAGCGTTCAGCTTGGCAAGTAATGACAATTCCTGTAGGGATGTGAGTCATCTGCACTTTCGTTTCCACCTTATTAACGTTTTGTCCACCTGCTCCACTCGAGCGTGCTGTTTGAACAGAAATGTCTGCAGGACTGATTTCAACTTCGTAGTCCTCATCAGCTTCAGGCAACACAGCCACTGTAGCAGCAGAGGTATGCACACGACCCTGAGTTTCAGTTTCAGGAACACGTTGGACACGATGCACACCACTTTCGAATTTTAAAATTCCGTAAGCATTTTCACCGGTTACCTCAAAAACAACTTCCTTATAGCCACCGGTATTTCCCTCATTGGCGTCAACTTCCAGTACCTTCCATCCTCTTCCTTCGCAATAACGGGTATACATCCTGTAAAGATCACCGGCAAAAATACTGGCCTCATCACCACCGGTTCCGCCACGAATTTCCATGATTGCATTCTTACTGTCTTCAGGATCCTGTGGCAGCAACAACAATCGAATTTCTTCTTCTAATTCCAACTGTCTTTTTTCATTCACCTCCAGCTCTTCTTTGGCCATCTGACGAAACTCCTCATCCTTTTCATTCACCAGTACATCTTTGGCACCATCAATGTTTGCTAAAACACTCCGGTATTCATTGGAGGCTTCTACAATTTTTCCAAGATCACGATAAGATTTAGTAAGTGCCTTGTATCGTTTACGATCGGCAATAACTCCGGGATCACCGAGTTGTGTTCCAATTTCTTCGTGACGGTGATTAAGCGATTCAAGTTTTTCAAGTAGGGTACTCATTTTGGCAAATGGGGAGAGGGTTAGTGGTGGTTAGTGGTGGTTAGTGGTGGTTAGTGGGTTAGTGGGTTTGTAAAGTATACATTTCAATACTTAAAAATTCCTTTTTCTGAACTGATGGTAAGTTGTTTGGTGCTCGAATTTTCACAACGACCGATTATTTTCGCCTCTATGCTGAATGAATTTGCAATTGCGATAATTTCTTCTGCGATATTTTCATTCACATACAATTCCATTCGGTGGCCCATGTTGAATACTTTATACATTTCACTCCATGAAGTTCCGGATTGGTTTTGAATCAATTCAAATAATGGAGGTACCGGGAACAAATTATCTTTAATCACGTGAAGCTGATCGATAAAATGAAGAATTTTGGTTTGCCCTCCACCTGAGCAATGAACCATTCCATGAATTTTTCCGGTATGCTTTTCCAATATCTTTTTAATGACCGGGGCATACGTTCTGGTAGGAGAAAGCACTAGTTTACCGGCACTAATTTCAGCAACAATTCCAGAATATTCATATTTCACATGTACCGTATCTGTTAGTTTCATTCCACCTGAATATACCAGTTTACTATCGATAGCATGGTCATATGTTTCAGGATATTTTTCAGCAACATTTTTGGCAAACACATCGTGACGTGCTGATGTGAGTCCGTTGCTTCCCATGCCACCGTTATATTCATTTTCGTAAGATGCTTTACCATACGACGACAAGCCCACTATAACGTCACCAGGTTGAATAGCATCGTTCGTGATAACATTTGCTCTTGGCATTCTACAAGTCACCGTAGAATCGACTATAATGGTTCTGACGAGATCTCCTACATCGGCTGTTTCACCTCCGGTTGAATAAATATTTATGCCATGTTTGCGTAATTCCTCCAAAAGTTGTTCAGTTCCATTAATGATGGCGGCAATAACTTCTCCGGGTATGAGATTTTTGTTTCTTCCAATGGTTGATGAAATAAGAATATTATCGACAGCACCTACACATAAAAGATCATCAATATTCATGACAATGGCATCTTGAGCGATTCCTTTCCAAACCGACAGATCGCCGGTTTCCTTCCAATAGGCATATGCCAGTGATGATTTGGTACCTGCACCATCGGCATGCATGATATTGCACCATTCAGGATCATTTCCGAGATAATCAGGAACAATTTTACAAAAAGCTTTTGGAAACAATCCTTTGTCGATTTTACTGATAGCGTTATGCACATCTTCCTTAGAGGAAGAAACACCACGCGACATATACCTGGACTGATCGTTCATGATAGATTTAAGGAATGAGTATAAATACGGAAAGCATTCACGAGACGTGAATGCTTTCCGTATTTATTATTTAGTAAGCTACTTTTTAGGAACGAAATCTGTGCTAAGCACGTTGAATTCGGTTCTTCTGTTTTTCTGGTGGCCAGCTTCTTTTTCTTCGTTGGTTGCCATTTTAGCAATTTCTTCATCAGAAACAACAGGCTTAGTTTCACCAAATCCTTCTGAAGTCAGACGATCTTTATCCACATTATTCTTGATTAAGTAATCAACAACAGATTTTGCACGACGCTTTGACAAATCAACGTTGTATTCG
This sequence comes from Bacteroidota bacterium, assembly GCA_016722525.1. Taxonomy (GTDB): domain Bacteria; phylum Bacteroidota; class Bacteroidia; order AKYH767-A; family OLB10; genus JADKJB01. The sequence goes on along the minus strand of JADKJB010000013.1, from coordinate 118,547 downwards.
TTAGTTGCACGGGTATCGGTATGTGACTCTATGCGAATAGTAATTGTTGGATTCTCATCAAGCACTTTGATTAAACCATCCAGTTCTTTCTTCGACTCAGGACGCAGGGTTGCCTTGTCGAGGTCGTAGAATATTTCAGGAAGTTCGATAGGCTTAGCAGTAGACTTTAATGGGAAATCGAAGTCACCGACAAAGTCTTTAGATTCATCAATTCCTACAGTAGAAACTTCAAGAAACTTAGTTAAATAACCGGTGTAAGATGCAGAAATTTTATATTTAACTTGTGGTTTGAGATCATAACGGTACATGCCATCTGCTCCAGTTTTAACACTTAAGGAAGTTCCATCACTTCCGAATAGCTCAACGGTTGCACCAGGTATACTTTCTTTGGTATCGGTATCATAAACACGACCACCTACAGAAAAGATTGGAGGAGGAATACGGAAAGAGTAAATATCATCTGCACCAAGACCACCTTCACGATTCGAAGAAAGGAAACCAGTCATATCGGTATCAAACATAATCCCAAAATCATCACCGGGAGAATTCATTGGTGAACGCAGGTTGGTCACATTTCCCCAAGATCCGCCTTCTTCCGTTGCTGTAAAAATATCAAGACCTCCCATACCAGCATGGCCGTTACTGGAGAAATAGAGTTTACCACTTGCAGATACATATGGATACATTTCAGTACCATTGGTATTCACTGCACTTCCAAGGTTAACAGGAGTGCCCCAGTTTGCAGCAGCCGCATCCCATCTCACCATAAAAATATCTTTATCGCCAAGAGTCCCAGGCATATCGGAAACAAAATACATAACAGAACCATCTGCATTTAAAGCAGGGTGACCAGTTGTATAATCTTCACTTGCAAAAGGAAGCGCTTCAGGCTCACCCCATTTCGCATCTTTAAAAACTGATTTATAAAGTCTGCATAATCCTTCTTTACCTTTTACTTTCTGACAACGTGTAAAATACATCACATTATTAGTAGCATCCCAAAAGGAAGCTCCATCAGAAGATGAGGAATTTACTGGAGGAGGAATAACAACCGGGGTGCTCCATTTTCCATTATTATCCATAGCTGTGGTAAAAAGATCGAAGAATTTTTCACCATACCAGCCGTCATTGCTTCCACCTGTTGCTTCCATACGGGAAGAAGTAAAAAACATCCCGTTAGGGCTATTTGATTTAGCGGGAGAAAAATCAAAGTATTTCGTATTCAACGCACTGGCATTTTCAACAACCGCACGAGTTGGTTTATCTTTCCAGCCTTGAGCTGCAGTACTTGCCTGAATTGCTGCATCAATGCGGTTATCATCAGGTACCAATACTTTATATGCATTGTACTGAGCAATAGATTCATCATAACGACCAGTAGATTTAAGAGCTTCGGCATAACGCAAAGTAGCCATAGGGTCTTTATTCCCATCGTTAACTGCTTTCTCGTACCAACCGCTTGCTTCTTTCCAATTACTCACCATTCGGTAAGACTCACCTAATTTAAAAGCAGTTACAGCCTTATCGCTTTTGTTTTTGTGTTTGGAGTAACATTTTTTGTACAGTTCGGTAGCCTTATAATAATTGGCCTGATTGTAGGCGTTATCGGCTTTTGGAGTCTTGCTTTTAGGCGATTTTGCTTTTTGTGCAAAGACTGGCATTGACAAAAGGGTTGCCAAAAGAAAAATCAGGCATTTTGTACGGCTCATCATAATGTGAAATGTGTTAAATTGTAGAAGTGCTTACTGGTTTTTTGGAATAGCAAAGGAAAAAATTATTTCTATCATATCAAAACCTTATCTGAAATTGTTATTTAGGGTCGAAGATGCAGAGAAAATTTCTTTGTTTTTTAATTAAATGGTTGATTTAAAATAATTTATATCAAAGAAATCAAAATCGAAAAGGCAATTTATTCCTCTTTTTCAACTGAAAAACAAAAACTGAAGGAATACTAGAGTGCAATTTTCGACATATATTGATGATTTTCATATAATTCGTACCGTTTTATGAATGTATTGCCTAATTCCTTTGAAGAAGTCAATGATTTCACAAAACTAACCACCCCGAATATATCGTATATTATTGAATTACATGTCTTTACAAAAGTAAATTAGGATTGTTTCAGGATTTGAATGCAAAACGGTCCTGTGATTAATAAAATCATATGATCTTGAACGACCCATCAGACTTTTCTCAAAAGTTTTAAAGGAGCAAAAGTGGAAAAACCCTGTATAACTATCCTGATAAAAAAACTGGCTATTGCCTTCCGGCCAAGTATGTTATATATTTGATTCCGTTAAACCAACTTTAAAAACTTAAACCAACTGAACTATGAGAAAAATTTATCTGTGCCTGCTCCTATCCGGCACACTGCTCTTTGGAAAACTGAGTGCACAAAATCAACGCAATTGTGGATCTATGGATTATTTGGCTGCCCAAAAGCTGGCAGATCCACAGCTCGAGTTACGAATGGCACAACTTGAAACCGACGTTCAGAATTGGATAGCAGCCAATCCAAATCAACGAAATCAGGCAGTTATTACCATTCCTGTTGTTTTTCACATTGTTTACAATAGTACCACACAAAATATTTCAGATGCAAAAATCCTTGCACAACTAGGTGTTTTGAATAAAGATTTTGCAAGGTTAAATGCAGATGCCGGTAACACTCCTTCCGCATTTCAAGGTGTGGCTGTGAATACAAATATTCAATTCTGCCTGGCACAACGCGATCCAAATGGAAATGCAACGACAGGTATTAACAGAAAACAAACAACAGCTACTTCATTCAGTACCAATGATAACATAAAAAGGACTGCAAACGGTGGTGTGGATCCATGGCCGACTGCCAGTTATCTGAATATCTGGTCAGGAAATCTGAGCGGGGTGTTCTTGGATATGCGCAATTTCCGGGAGGTCCAACTGCCACAGACGGGGTAGTACTTCTTTTCTCATCCATTGGAGGACCATCAGCACCCGGAACTTCAACACCGTATCATTTAGGCCGGACAGCCACACACGAAGTTGGACACTGGTTAAATCTACGTCATATTTGGGGAGATGCCAATTGCGGGAGTGATCTTGTTTCGGATACACCAACTCAGCAAACTTCGAATTTTGGTTGCCCCACCTTTCCTCATACCACATGCAGCAATGGAGTTAATGGCGACATGTTTATGAATTATATGGACTATACTGATGATTTATGTATGAATATGTTTACATCCGGACAATCAACAAGAATGAATGCAAGTATTTCTTCATCACGATCTTCATTGCTTTCTTCATTAGGCTGTACCCCTCCTTCCGGGGGAGGTAGCTGCGGAACTGCAGGGGCACTGAGTACAACTTTAGTAACAACAACCAGTGCCACTTTAAACTGGAGTGCAGTGTCAGGTGCAACTTCTTATAATGTACAATACAAAACAACTGCAGCAGCGAATTGGACCTCCACCACTTCATCCACAAATTCAAAAGCAATCAGTGGACTAAGTGCGGCTAGAGCCTATGTTTTCCAGGTGCAGGCAATTTGCGGAAGTACAAATGGTGTTTATTCTTCGCAAGGATCATTTACCACTTCATCCGTTTCCGGTTGCTCTGATATTTACGAGTCGAACAACAACTCATCAACTGCAAAAACAATTTCAGTCAATACCAATATTAGCGCATTGATTTCAAGTTCAACAGATGTTGACTGGTTTAAATTTACAACGGTATCACCTAATACCAATGTACAAGTGAATCTTACTAATTTGGTAGCAGATTATGATGTCAAATTATACAGCTCTTCATTATCAACACTTGCAACAGGTCAAAATAGCGGTAGCACTTCAGAGTCAATAAAACGCAATACAACAACTGCCACCACTTATTACATAAAAGTTTATGGATATAACGGTGCAAACAGTGGCACTCAATGTTACACATTGAGAGTGAACGCCAGTTCAACACCATTCCGCTATGAAGACAACAATTCAAATGCATCAAAAGATGATTTGTTGTCAGGTATTGTAGCCGTTCCAAATCCTGTTAATTCTCAGGCTACATTCGAATTTATTTCAGATATTGCAACTAGTTCATCTGTTTCAATAATGGATATGACCGGCAGATTAGTCTATAACAGCAATTATGAAATTCAAGAGGGGGTGAATAAAATGCAGATGGATGTATCTACTTTTGGAAAAGGAATTTATGTAATTATGATACAACAAAATGGAGACAGAAGAATGGGGAAATTCATTGTTCAATAAATCAATATCCTAACTAAATAAAAAATGCCCCGGGAAAATCCCGGGGCATTTTTTATTTAGTTAGGAGCAATAAAATTATTTGCCGGTAACTGCTTTCATCAAAGATTCCATATTCTGAGCTATTTGAACACCCGGTAATTTTACCGGAGAACCAACTTGAGCTACAAAACTTCCCTGCACCTCACCTGTCTTATAGGTGGTAAATCCAATTCTGTATAATCCAACTACCAATGATTTTGTTGGGTTGCTGGTTTCACTGGTAATTCTCATTAATGAATTATATTTACTTCCTGAAGGTTGAGCTGGTAATTCGGATGAATCATCATTTGAATCGTATTTATTCCAGGTTGCTCCTTTGCCTTTAGCAACGATATCTTCGGCTTTAGTCACACCATCAGCTCTTTCTAAAGTGATCCAGGTATCAAAATAATTAGTTTTATCAGTTTCATTTGCCTTAAAATCGGCACCGACAAAATCCGTTGCTTCAGGAGCCATTTTGTCTGGAACAGGAGAGACCATACGAACACCTAATTCGGGAGCAACAGCTGGAATCCAAACATAGAGATAGTAATATTTTTTACCTTCTCTTGTTTCATCAGGTGCAGCACCCGGTTTCACATAGCCATAATAGCTGATCAAATCAGTATAAGGAACTCGTATTTCTTTTCCCATGGCAGATTTCTTACCCATGTCGGCTCCAAATTTGTCAATTTTTTGACCATTGGCCAATTGTGTACAAGCAACCACAGCAACAGCGGTAGCTACTAATAATTGTAATTTCATAATTGTTTTGGGTTTAATTTGTTCGGAGCGAAATTATAAAACTTAATGAATAAAAAAAATGATTGAAAGAGCATCTTTTCAACTAGGCAGAGAAATAGCATTAATTCTAAATTTTTCTCACAGACAAAATTTGAAGAAAAAAGTAAGATTAAAAATTTAATTGATTAGAAATTGCTCTAAAAATTAAAACAAAAAAAAATAGTTGCAGAAAAATTCCGTCCATAAAACAAAGTGTTTTAGCTGCAAGTTAAATCAATCTTCGGTAACAGGAATATTAATAACTTTTGTTCCTGTTTCAATAGATATAGTTACAGGAATTCCTCCTTTTACTCTTTCAGCGATGCTGGCATCGAATCCTGTCATGAAAATAAAATATTTTCCACACTTCATGGAATCAACATTAACTTCAAAAGCACCATCAGTACCAACAACTACCAAATCATAAAGTGCAGGATTGTCTCCCGGGAATTCACTTACATTAAATTTAATAAAAGCAGAATCAGGATACGCGGCTGTGGAGGGAATAGGTTCGCCATGATGCTGAGGTTTGAGCACAAAAGTTACGGCTCCTCCTTTTCCGCCAACACATGTTGGTTCAGGATCATCTTTATCATCTTTGCAAGAAGTAAAGACAACCATCATAGGGATTAAAAAACTACATGCAAATTTTAAAATGGTATTTTTCAAGTTTTTCAAATTTAGAAATGGATATTAACAGATGCAATAAACCATGATTTATCAACAGGCATTCCACTGGCTAGGTCATTGTAAAGTGGCAACTTCAGTTCAGAAGCAATAGAAAATATATTAAAATACCAATCTATTCCGGCCGACCCATAAATAATTTCACCTCCGGTATCGGATTGCTCTAATCCATCCAATTCATCGGTGTCTCCACTTTCATAGGCAGCTCCAATATGTGGATAGATGGTTAAAGCATGCAATTTGAATTCATAAAACAATCTTGGTGTAAAATTTACTGAATTACCATATTTATAATTAAGATTATTCTCAGAATTAATTTTAAAATTCATATCGGCATTCCATCCTAATTTATTCAATTTACCCAAATAGGAAACAGCGAAAATAACATCAGTACTGCCAGTTCCGGAATACAAGTGATCGGCCATTGGGATAGTAACGTCATCTGGCGCCTCATATTTTCCTGTAGGAAGTTTTATCCCAACTCCGGCAAAAACCCTGTGTCTTACCGAACCGGAATCAAGAGGCATGGTGTTGGCAAGCTGATACATAGCTAAGAGAGTCATATCTGACAAACCGGAACGAGTTTCACTGGTATCGTGGTATTCAATAGTATTCACTGAATAAGGCATGTTGAATATCAATTGCAATTTCGAAATCGGATAAATTCGTGCAAAAATTTCCATGCTTGCGAATGTTTCTTTCAGTTCACCTCCGGTTGTGGGTGTTGTTTCACCATGTCCTAGATGAGATAACCGCAAAGTTGGAGACGGAATATTGAGGGAAGCAAACCTAAGATTACCACGAACTCCAATAGTGTTTTTATTATAGCCGGGATTTAGTCCCAGGTAACAGTTGCAAAAATCACATCCGTATGAATAGATACAATTTGAGCCTATTAAAACAAGTATAAAAAATATTCTCATAAATTTTCTTTAAGCCCCTACTTTACTTGTAATGTAAAGTAGGGGCAAATTTTTATTTAAAACTATTCGTCGTGCATGTGATCATAGGTAAACATATCCGCATAATTAGTTGCCAGTGAAGATGCACTTGCATTAGGACTCATCACTGTTGAAGGGAATGTTGCCAAATTGATAGTTGTTGGATTTTTAAAGATTTCTAAAACATCCACTACAAAATGCAATTCAGGTTGCTTATTATAATTAAGAGTAAGAATATCTCCGTTGAACGGAATTTCCAGTTCTTTATAATTAATATTAGCTCCTTTGAAACCTCCAATGTGAAATGTAAATTCATTAGAAACTGTTGGAATCACAGGAGAGGTTCCTTCCAGTTTCAAGAAAATATACCCGGTAGTCCAGCTCCAAAACATACCATTCGTTGGATCGAGAGCACCAGTTTGGGCTCCGCTGACATTTCGTGTGCTATCAACACCAATCATGAATTTGATTGATTTAAAAAGTCCAAGAGGCAGGCTATCCATTTTTATGGCCATCGACTCTTCATCATCTTGATTAACCAGGAAATAGGTATTAGGAAGTGTAACAATAGAGTTATCCGTTTTCACCAATCTGATATTTGATATATAATACTTAAACAAAGTAGCGGTAAATTGATCGCCATTCTCATTGGTGTAAGTTGAATCAAGATAGAATTTAGAAGCGCCTGCGAGATGATCCAATTCTAAAGTGAGTTTAGGAAGCACATTTACAACAGGAGGAATTGGGTCCGGGTCGTCATCTTTACATGCAGTGAATACAGAAGCACCGGCAAGAAATAGCAAGGAAAGAAATTTTGATGTTATTTTAGTTTTCATGGTATTTGAATAAATATAAATTTAGTTATTTATGTACTGTTTAGTTGTTTGGGTGTTGCAAAATACGTTTCTACGTAATTTATAGCGTAAACTTTTTGCAATTAAACATTTTCATAAAAGACCATTCAGATTTAATCTGTTTTGTAAAAAAAACAGAAATAAACAATCACCTTATAAAAACAAATTGCAGTTTGTATAGTTTACAAAAGGAACAACAAAACTAGCAAGAGGGTGGTCTAAAAACAGAGAGTGGGAATTTTTGAGACTCATTTCTATGGTATTGAAAAGAAATATCGCCTAAATAACTTAATGCAAAATTGAGGTAAAAAGTTTCACCTCTCCAAAAAAACACTTCAGAGATTGATTTTGATTTTTGGGAATTTTCATCTTTTTGTTTAGAATCTTTATCCAACATTTTTTTTAAATGACACTTCCCTTCACAATGCTTTTGAGGCACTGATTTATTTTCACACAGTACAGTTGCAATAAAGTTTTTATTCACCAGAAAATCTACAAATAGCAATTGTTTACTGAAAACCTGCAGTAAAACACTAAATATTAAAATTGCACTAAATATCTTCATGAGCACACAAATGTACAACATTTGCAACAAAAGAAGTATATGATTTTTGTCATTTATTACAAAAGCAAAGCGGCCACAGAAAAAATCCACGGCCGCTTTGCTTTTCTTGATAACTACCTTACAGTCAGCATCTCCCTGTATTTTGGCAGGGGCCAATAAGTATCATCAATCAGCAATTCCAATTTATCAACATGGTATCTTATTTCATCGAAATGCGGCTTTACCTTATCACAATAAGCAATTGCCTTTTCTCTTGCATCATCGACTTTATTGGCCAATCGTCTTTCATTCACCATGGAATCCGTTTTTTCTTTGATTACCAAAACATGTTCTGAAATTTCCTTAATAATATCTAATTGAGTTTTATAGGAATCAGCCAGGAGCCCTAGTGATTTCAAGCCAGCCACATTATTGATCAAATCAGATTGATATTTAATTGCAGTAGGGATAATGTGATTGAGTGAGAGAGTACCAACAATACGTGACTCGATTTGAATTTTTTTAGTATAAGTTTCGAGCAGGATATCATGTCGCGCTTCGAGTTCTCTTTCAGTGAAAATGTTATTTCTTTTAAATAACTCCTTCGATTTTTTTGAGATATAAGCGTCAAGAGCAGGAGGTGTAGTTGTGAAGTTGGAAAGACCACGTTTTTTAGCTTCTTTCACCCACTCATCGCTATACCCGTTACCTTCAAAACGAATCGCTTTTGACTCAACAATATATTTTCGAAGCACTTTCATGATAGCCTCATCCTTTTTAACATCCTTTGCAATCATTGCATCCACTTCCTTGGCAAACTCTTTCAGCTGATTGGCAACAATAGTATTTAAAACCAACATTGCACTTGATGAATTGGCAGAAGAACCCACGGCACGGAATTCAAATTTATTTCCTGTAAAAGCAAAAGGAGAAGTACGATTACGATCGGTATTATCGAGTAGAATTTCAGGTATACGACCAATGTTGAGTTTGATCTGTGTCTTTTCTTCAGGACTCAATTTATCTTTCGCCACTGTTTTTTCAATCTCATCCAACACTTCACTTAATTGAGAGCCAAGAAAAATAGACATAATAGCAGGAGGCGCTTCATTAGCACCCAGGCGATGATCGTTACTTGCTGAAGCAATGCTGGCACGCATCAAATCGCCATGTTCATAAACAGCCCGAATGATATTGACAAAGAAAGTCAAAAATTGAAGATTCGTTTTTGGGGAATTTCCGGGAGATAATAAATTTTTGCCAGTGTTAGTTGTGAGCGACCAGTTATTATGCTTACCGGATCCATTGATTCCTGCATAAGGTTTTTCATGAAGTAATACTTTAAAATTATGGCGACGTGCAACTTTATCCATCACGTCCATGAGCAATTGATTGTGATCAACAGCGAGATTAATTTCTTCAAAAACCGGAGCACATTCGAACTGACTAGGTGCAACTTCATTATGACGTGTTTTCAAAGGAATACCTAATTTAAAAGCTTCAATTTCGAATTCCACCATAAAGGCATAAGCCCTTGCGGGGATAGAACCGAAATAGTGATCTTCTAATTGCTGGCCTTTGGCAGGGATGTGTCCAAAAACAGTGCGGCCTGTGGTTTCTATATCGGGTCTTGCATTGAACATAGCAATATCAATCAGAAAATATTCTTGTTCTATTCCTAATGTAGCATGAACTTTAGTCACATTTTTATCGAAGTACTGGCATACGGGAACTGCTGCTTGATCGAGTTCATTCAATGCTTTTAACAGAGGTGCTTTATAGTCAAGAGTTTCACCTGTATAGGACACAAAAATGGTTGGAATACAAAGTGTTTTCCCTGAAGTGCTTTCCATAATAAATGCAGGCGAAGTAGGATCCCAGGCAGTATAACCGCGGGCTTCGAACGTATTACGGATGCCTCCGCTGGGAAAGCTGGAGGCGTCAGGCTCTTGTTGTACGAGGGCACTGGATGAAAAATTCTCAATAGGACGGTTACCATCTCCCAATTCAAAAAAAAAGAATCGTGTTTTTCGGCCGTGGAGCCTGTCAAAGGTTGAAACCAATGCGTATAATGCGTAGCGCCTTTAGATATTGCCCATGTCATCATTGAAGTAGCAACTGGTTCAGCGACCCTTCGTTCAATTTGCTGGCCGCTTTCAACTGCTTCCAGCACTTGTTTAAAGGGTTCTTTAGAGAGATATTTCTGCATAGTTTCCTTATCGAAAACATTTTGACCGAAATAATCAGAAATTTTGCCCGGAGGTGGAACCACCGTTATAGGAGTGCGCTCCAGGGCGCTTTCCAATGCTTTAAAACGTAGAATTGCCATTTTTTTTAATAATTTTCGACAAATGTACTATTATTTAGGGGGGGCTGTCAAGAAAAACATATTTTTTTCAACAATTTGTTAAAAAATGAAGTCAATTTGAAGAAATAGTGCTATTTTTTATCGAAATCACTAAAATTATCATAAAAATAAGATTCAGGACTTATCGGGAGTAAATGCAAGGTAAAATTTGTAGAATCCGTCAAAAAGTTTCGGAAGACAGGATTATCCCCTCCTACTTACATTCAAGTTAAAAGGCCGAACAATGAGTCGTATAGCTCGGTCATAGGACATATAGCTCAAAAACCAGTTAACAAGCACTACTACACGATTTCTAAACCCAACCAACGTCATAAGATGAATAACCAACCATAAAAACCAGGCAATAAAACCATGGAGTCGAAAAAATGCAATATCGGCCACGGCCTTATTCCGGCCAATGGTAGCCATTGAGCCTAGATCCTTATATTTAAATGGGGTGAGTGAATGAGATTTTTGCAAAGCCACCAGATTTTTTGCCAGATTAGTAGCCTGTTGAATAGCTACCTGAGCAACCATTGGATGACCGTTTGGGTAATCTTCATCCTTCATTAAGGCAATATCTCCCAAAGCAAATACTTCATTGGCAGCTGCAATACGATTGAATCGATCAACAACTATACGATTTCCTTTTGCAATAACAGAACCATCAAGGCCTCTTACATCCTGCCCCTTCACTCCTGCTGACCAGATAAAACTTTTAGCAGGTATCTCACTTCCGTTTGAAAGATACACCTTTTGTCCATCATAATCTTTCACTGCAATATTTAAAAGCACTTCAACTCCCATTTTTCCAAAGCCAATTGTGCCTTCGAAGAAGCGGATTCTGACATTCCTGCCAATAGGCGAGAGCCGGATTCAATCAAAATTATTCTTGCATTTTTAAAATTCAATTCAGGATAATCGTTTGGCAATACATGCTTTTTTAGTTCACTGAGAGCCCCTGCGGTTTCAACTCCGGTTGGACCACCTCCTGCTACTACAAAATTTAGGTACTTGTCATTATTTTCAAGAGTTGTTAAAGAGCTTTCAACATTTTGCAAAATCAGGCTCCTCAGATCAAGAGCTTCAGTAAGCGATTTCATGGGCATTGCATTGGCTGCAAGATTATCCATACCAAAAAAATTATTTATGGATCCGGCCGCTATTACCAGGTAATCATAAGAGATGGTGCCGATATTGGTACAAATACTTTTCTCAGTAAGGTTTACTGATTCCAAATTCGCCATTCTAAAAACAAAATCAGCATACCCTTGAAATATTTTGCGCAACGGATAGGCAATAGAATCGGCTTCCAATCCGCCGGTTGCTACCTGATACAGTAGTGGTTGAAAAGTGTGGTAATTATTTTTATCGATCAGAACAATCTGAAACCCTTTTCGATGCAATTTTTTAACCAGATTAATACCGCCAAAGCCACCACCAACAATTACTACTCGTTTCTTAGGAGATGATGGAATTAACAGGTCTTGCATTTTAAAAAGAAGGACTCATAAATTAAATAATAACGCACTATCATTTAAACAAAAAACAATCACTTTAGTTCATCCTTGGTCTTTTCAATATTTTTTTTGACGTCGTCAATCATTTTTTTTTCTTCATCCAGATTAATTCCCTGCTTAATATCCCTTTCAATTCCCTGCACGGCATCTTTCATTTCACGCATACCTTTACCCAGGCCTTTAGCTAATTCAGGGATTTTTTTTGAACCGAAGAAAAACAAAATAAACAACATGATAATCATGAGTTCACCGGTACCGATGCTTTCCAGAAAAAGAATTATACAGATCATTTTAGGGCTTTTCTAAGCACAAAGGTACAAATAGCAGGATGTGATTAGGATCATTTTAATAAATATCAGACATCAATTGCTAATTTTGGCATCTCAAAGGAATAGAAACAAAAGCAAAGATGGGAAAAGAGCCACAATGATGTCGAAGAAAACTTATCGTAAATTAGTTTTCAGGAAACATATTGTTTCAGATTTTTTTCTCATTCTATTTGGGATTGTTGCAGCCGGAATCGGTTTAAAAGGTTTTCTTATCCCCAACAACTTCATTGACGGGGGTGTTACCGGAATTTCATTGCTGGTTGCACAACTCACTCACATCAGCCTTCCCATGCTGATTGTACTATTTAATATTCCATTTGTCATTGTTGGCTATTTTCAATTAGGCAGAAACTTTGCCATCAAAACCATTTCAGCCATTTTGGGGCTGGCGCTTGGGCTTTACTTCTTTGATTTCGAAATAGTGACGAATGACAAGTTATTGATTTCGGTGTTTGGAGGGTTCTTTTTAGGGTTAGGGATTGGACTTGCAGTAAGAGGGGGTTGTGTAATTGATGGCACCGAAATACTAGCACTCTACCTGAGCAAAAAAACACCAGTGAGTATTGGAGGAATCATTTTAATTATAAACATTATCATCTTTTCTTTCGCTGGTTTCTTACTTGGTATTGAGCCAGCGCTTTATTCTCTGTTAACCTATCTGGCGGCTTCCCGAACCATTGATTTTGTAGTTCATGGAATAGAGGAATACACGGGAGTAACTATTATTTCATCACGCAGTGAGGAAGTGCGAAAAATGATCACAGAGAAGCTGGGGCGGGGGGTAACCGTTTATAAAGGAAAGGGCGGTTATAGAAAAAAAGGAGAGGAAGAGAAAGAGATAGATGTTATTTTTACAGTTGTTACCAACCTTGAAATTATCCGACTAAAAAGTGAAATTGAAAAGATTGATTCAAAAGCTTTTTTAGTGATGAATACTGTGAATGATACAAAAGGAGGAACTATAAAAAGAAGAAGATTGGGATGAAATTTCACCGAAATAAAAATAAAAAAACCATCTGATTGAGATGGTTTTTTTATTTTTAATGAAATTGCTTTACAATTATTTTTTTACCTGAGGTTCAGGATTTTTCATGAAGTCAACCACGATTGGTGTTGCAATACAAAGCGAAGAATACGTTCCTACAACGATACCAATCAACAAGGCAAAAGAGAATCCTCTGATTACTTCACCACCAAAAACAAATATTGCGAAGAGTACAAAGAAAATCGTTAACGAAGTGTTAATAGTACGACTCAATGTAGCATTTAATGCGTCGTTGATTACTTTTTTCAATTCCGACTTATGATGAATTCCTAAAAATTCTCTGACCCTATCGAATACAACCACCGTATCGTTAATAGAATAACCCATCACAGTAAGAATTGCGGCAATGAAGGCCTGATCGATTTCAAGTGAGAAAGGCAGGATACCCCAGAATAAAGAGAATAGTGACAACAATATCAAAACATCGTGTACCAAAGCAATTAATGCCCCAAGTCCGAAAAGCCCATTTACGGAAACGAAAAACGATATAGAGGAATATTACAAGCATGGAGAAGATAACAGCGTAGGCAGCAGACACCTTTATATCATCGGCAACAGTAGGACCTACTTTTTGAGAGCTCATTATTTGTTCAGGCTTAATGCCAAGTCCGGAGACAAGAGCAGTTTGTACCTGAGAGTCGGCCGATTCAGAATTATCTTCAATAAGATAAGAGGTAGTTATCTTTACTTGATTACTGGCACCAAAAGTTTTCACTTCAGGAGCAGATGTGAATGGAGAAGCGAGCTTTTCTCTCACATCAGAAGTTTCAACAGGCTGTTCAAATCTGACCACATAAGAACGGCCGCCTTTAAAATCAACACCTGTGCTAAATCCTCTAAAAATCATAGAACCAATTCCGATCAAAATAACAGTTCCTGAAATCATGTAATAGATTTTCCTGTTTGACACCCAATTGAAATTGATGTTTTTAAATGCATTTTCAGTCATTTTGGTAGAGAAATTAATGACCTTGTTTTTTGAAAGACGCCATTCAAAAATCAACCTGGTAATAAAGATGGCAGAAAATAAAGAAGTAAGGATACCAATAATAAGCGTTGTGGCAAAGCCTTGAATAGGTCCTGAACCGAACACATATAAAATCACACCTGAAAGGAGCGTAGTAACGTTGGAGTCAATAATAGAAGAATAAGCCATTTTAAATCCATCAGAAATAGCCAGCCTGATGCCTTTTCCGGCCCTCAGCTCTTCACGAATCCTTTCATAAATAAGAATGTTTGCATCAACGGCCATACCTAAAGTAAGCACGATACCCGCAATACCAGGCAGAGTAAGCACCGCACCTAAAGAGGCGAGCACTCCAAAAACAAAGAAAATGTTTGCAAAAAGAGCCAGATCGGCGACCCATCCTGCATTGCTGTAATAGAAAATCATGAAAACCAAAATGAGCAGGAGAGCAATCACAAAGGAGATCAAACCTGAGCTGATAGCTTCTTCCCGAGTGAAGGACCAACAATGGCTTCTTCAACAATTTTAGCAGGTGCAGGCAATTTACCGGCTTTCAGAATATTCGCTAAATCTTTGGCTTCGTTAATTTCAAAATTTCCGGTAATGGAAGAACTACCACCGGCAATTTCACCTTGAACTGTTGGAAAAGAATACACACTTTCATCCAACACAATAGCAATACTTTTTCCGATATTCTCTGCGGTAAGTCTTCTCCATGTTTGTGCACCTTCAGGGTTCATTCGCATAGATATTTCCGGCTTTCCGTTGAATTGTCCAAAATCCTGACGTGCATCTGAAATTGCTCCTCCATCTAAAGGTGACAAATTATCGCGTCCACTGGTTTTTATGGCAATTAATTCGAAAGCTTTTGATTCCTTGCTTGGAGGCTTAACACCCCAAAGGAATTTCATATTTTTAGGAAGAATTGCTTTTATAGATTCGCTATTAAAAATAGCATTTACTTTAGCAGTATCTTTTACTAAAGAATATCCAATAACGGGACCTTTTTGGTATTCACTTTGACCTTGTTGGTTTTGAAAAATAGCAGGACTTAAAACAGCAAACAAGGGATTTTCTTTAGCAAACTGAGCAAATGATTTTGCAGAAGTATCGCTTGCAGAAGTTGAAGAATCACTTTTTATCTGATCTAAAAGTGCAGGCTTAGAGGTATCGGCAGCAGCAGTAACTGTTGAATCAGTAGTTAACTTAGATGAATCAAGAGCTAAAGATGTAGTATCACCAACAAGGGAACTCAGCATAGAATCCTTTTTATTGGCATTTTTAAGATTTTCGTTTACTGAATTCAGATAGTCAAATACATCTTTATTTTCCCACGTTTCCCAGAATTCTAATTTAGCAGTTCCTTGGAGAAGCTTACGAACCCTTTCAGGTTCTTTTACACCGGGAAGTTCTACCAGAATTTTACCAGAACCTAATTGCTGAATATTGGGTTGAGTAACACCGAATTTATCAATTCTGGTGCGCAGGATATTAAATGAGCGGCTAATAGCTGCATCAGACTCTTCTTTTATTATTTTAATAACATCGTTATTCGTAGAATTGAAGGAAATTCTATCCTGCAAATCGATAGTACTGAATATGGCTGCAAGTTTTGCATTGGGATCGGTTTTTTCAAAGGCTTCGCCAAAGAGGGTAACGAAATCTTTTTGGCTATTCTTTTGAAGACTTTGAGCATCAGCAAGAGCTTTATTAAAAGTAGGATCCGGACTATTGTTGGCCATTGATTTAATAAGGTCAATAACAGATACCTCGAGGGTAACGTTCATTCCACCCTTGAGATCCAATCCCAAATTCATTTCACGTTCCTTACATTCCTGGAAGGTGTAATTTTTAACTCCTAAATTATAAGCCGGTTCTCCTGAAATGGAATCAATATAAGCTTGATAAGCTTTTGGATCCTGACCTGTTGCTTCTTTTGCATTACTTTCTATAATTTTGGTAACCAATGTAAAAGACAATTGGTAAACACAAACTATTGCCAGAACAATCGCAAGAAACTTAATAGCGCCTTTACTTTGCATGAATATAAATTATTAGTTTTCTGATTTTTTTTGAGCCCGCAAATATAGGATTAAAAGTGAACTAATACAATAAACCCTTTTTAGTACTAATAATTTGTATTTCAATAATTTAACTTAAAATTAAGAGATTATATCTTACTTTAACATTGATTAATTGCTTGGAGTTAGGCACTTAGCGCTTTTTTAAGGTTTGTATAAGCAAAACACAAATTCGAAAAAAGCAAATTCGATAATTATAAAAATAATTTTAATTAGTTGAAAATTAAATTATTAAAGAATTTATTTGTTCAGGATGCCTCAATTCTAAGTAAAAGCAAAAATCTATCAAATTTCTTAAATCTTTTCCTACTAATCTATTGTTACCAGATGCATTCTAATGCAAGATGTGATTAATATTGCAATAAATTTGAAAAAAGAACCGGTCATAGAAGTTAAAAATCTTCACAAATCGTATAAAGATTTTGAGGCCGTAAAAGGTATTAGTTTTACAGTATACAAGGGCGATGTTTTTGGTTTTTTGGGACCTAACGGAGCCGGCAAAAGTACTACTATCAGGATGCTCATGACATTGATTCAACCGACATCGGGGGAAATCAGAATTTTTGGAAAATCTTTGTTAACTGACAGATCCAATATTTTAAACAAAATAGGGGCAATAGTAGAAAAGCCTGATATGTATGGCTACCTGAGCGTTTTTGATAACTTGAAGTTGTTGAGTCGGATGTCGGGCCAAACAGCTTCATCAGTTAAAATCATGGAAATACTTGAACTGGTCGGTTTAAAAGACAGAGCTAAAAGTAAAGTTCAGACATTTTCGCATGGCATGAAGCAAAGAGCCGGCATCGCTCAGGCCCTGATTCATGATCCTGAACTTATAATACTGGATGAACCGACTACAGGGCTTGATCCACAGGGAATGGTAGAAATAAGGGACTTAATTTTGAGGTTAAGTACAGACTTTAAGAAGACTATTTTATTATCTTCTCACATTTTAAATGAAGTTGAATTAGTAGCCAACAGAATGGTGATCATCAACAAAGGCAAGGTAGCTGTTGAAGGTGAAGTAGAGACATTGCTAAATACAGACGACATGAAAGTTACCATGGAAGTAACGGCTGTTGAAAAAGCATTGCAATTGATAAAAGCAAGCACTTATCAAGAATATTACCGTGATTGCGCTGGCAATAAAATAATTTTTCAAATAAAAAAAGAACGCCTTTCAGACTTAAATCGACTGATGGTAGAAAATGGAGTTGATGTTATATCGCTGGTTCCTATGCGTTCCTTAGAGGAATATTTTTTAAATCTAACCTGATATGTTTACGTTAGTACGAATTGAGTTGTTTAAAATATTCAGTAAAACAAGGACCTACATTGGTTTCATAGCTATTTTTTTATTAGTTCCCCTCATCCAGATTGCACTTTATATTGATGGAGAAACTTTTATTGAATTTAGTTTACAAAACCTTAAAGAGGCCTTTGATTTTCAAGGGAATTTGTTGAATGGTTACCTGGCGAGCTACATAATACTAGCCACCCTGTATGTTCACATTCCATTTTTGATTGCATTGGTAGCGGGAGATTTGCTTGCAGGAGAAGCCGCTTCTGGAACGCTCCGAATATTGTTAACAAGGCGCGCCGGAAGAACCCAAATAGTAGTAGCCAAATTTCTTGCCGGAATGATATACACAACAGCTTTAATATTGAGTATGGCAATTATCAGTATTTTACTTGGTGTTGCTATTATGGGAACAGGTGATTTAATTGTAATTAAAAATACTGTTTTTATATTCTCAGAGAATGATGTTTTATGGAGGTTACTTGCAGCATTTGGATTTGGACTTATTGCAATGTGGTGCGTTGCTTCTTTATCATTTATGTTTTCAACTTTTGCTGATAATGCTATCGGTCCCATTATTCTCACCATGACAGTAATTATTTCCTTTATTGTTATATCAGCCATTGATTTGAGTTTATTTAGAGTGGTGAAACCATTTCTTTTCACTAATTATATGGGATCATGGAAATTATTCTTTGAAGCACCTGTTGATTATGGAAAAATTATGCTTGCCATTGCTGTTTTAGCCGGACACACCCTTGCCTTTCTGGGCATATCAATTTATCATTTCAAACGAAAAGACATTTTAACATGATATTCAGAAGTGTACTATATTATATAGCTCTAATTAGTTGCCAGTTTTTTTCTACATCAATAAATGCCCAAGAGAAAAATGCTCAGGAAATATTAGGCCGGGTAAGTAAGAAATTTCAAATTATTAATGAATATGAAGCCAATGTTACCATAAAAGTAGACGTTGATTTTATCAAAATACCTATTAAAAAAGGTACGATATGGTTTATGCAACCCGACAAAATAAAGGTCAAAACCCCAGGCTTTTCATTATTGCCTAAAAGAGGCATGAATTTCACACCCAATCAAGTATTTAAAGGTAACTATACAGCCATTTATATCCGTGAAGAAAAAATAGAAACTATAGCCACTCATGTCATCAAAATAATTCCCGACAATGAGCAGGATGAGGTGATTTTATCTACTGTTTGGGTAGATGTGGAAAGAAATGTAATACGAAAATTGGAATCAACTACTAAAAACGAGGGCACCATTTCGATGGTTTTTAAATTTGGGACTCCAATAAAAAAGTTTGATCTTCCCGATCAGATCCTATTCACTTTTGACTTAAGAAAAAATGAATTACCTCTTGGTCTTACGGGTGATTTCGAATCAACACCCAATAAAGATAAAAAATTAAAAAATTCAAAAGGAACAGTAACAATAAGTTACCTTGAATACTTTGTAAATCAGGGTAGAGCAAAATCAATTTTTGATGACGTAAAGGCCAAAAAAAGTCCCTGATTTTTTGATTCATGTAAAAACTGATAACTATCATAAAAATATTTTTGGTGATTCAATTCTGAATTCCTACTTTTAAAGACCAAAAAAAGCACTTTATGAAAAAATTCTTACCATTGTTTCTAATAAGCCTTTTGATTCAGGGAAGTTTAGAGGCTCAGGATATGTTGGGATACAGAAATTCCAATTATTCAGGAATACAAGGACTGGGCATCAACCCTGCTTCCATACATACATCCAGACTTGATATTGATGTTAACATTATCGGTCTTTCAGCCACCATTGAAAATGATTTTATTTACCTGCCTAAAGAAGAACTTAAATTCTTTGGCATTGGTAACATACTCAATAAATTTAATGATAAAGAATATCTGGATGAATTTACATTTAGCAAAGCCAATGATACCTACAATGCCTCTGTAGCATTATCAATTATGGGACCCGGTGTGATGTTTAATATTAAAAACAAGCACTCTTTTGCCATAACATCACAATGGAGGACTGCAGTTTCGGCAAATGATGTTCAAGGAAGTATTGGTAAATATGCTGTGGAAGGTTTAGGTTATGATCCGTTACATAACAATGTTTTCGATGCAAAAGATTTTCAATTAAATATTTTGAGTTGGTTAGAGTATGGTTTGTCATACGCAACCACTTTAACAGAAAATGAACAGGGCTCCCTTACAGGAGGAGTTACATTAAAGTTACTGAATGGACTGGCCGGCGCCTATGCCGAAAACGCTAATATACAGTACAATGTTTTGAATGATTCGGATATGGTTTTTTTACCCGGTTCTTCCATTGACTATGGTCGTACCGATTATAACTCCTTTGATAATTTGAATAGCTATGGAGATATGATAAATGGTACCGGTTTCGGATTTGACATTGGTTTCACCTATGATTTCCTCAAAGATCCAGCCAGTTGGCAATATGAAATGGATGGAAAAAAACAAAGTGACCCTACCCTGAACCGCTATAAATTAAGATTGGGATTATCCTTACTGGATTTTGGCAAAATTAATTTCAAAGATAATGCAGGGACCTACCATCTTGAAACTGCTGATGAAGCTTATTACCGTAATTATGATACTGACAATTTTGATGACAATATCGATTTTGATAAAACAATGAGTGCTATTTTTTATGACAATGATTCACTTGCTTCTTTCAGAAAAGCGGATTTTAAAATGAATTTGCCTGCTGCATTAAGCTTGCAGGTTGATTGGAATGCGTATAAGAAATTCTATGTTAATGCCAGCTACATATATGGACTTGAAAGTAAAAAACCAGGTGTAGACCGGGCAAGTGTAGTAGCACTGACTCCCAGATATGAGACTCCATGGTTTGATGTGAGTGTACCTATTTCTTATTACAATTATACTGGTCAAATTAGTCGGGTAGGTCTTTCGATGCGTTTCGCCAGTTTCTTCATTGGTAGTGATCGGGTTGGAACATTGTTTGGTTTAGGCGATTTGAATGGGATGGATGTTTATGCAGGACTCAAATTCTCAATGAATAAGGAGCGTATTCGTGATTACGATGGCGACAGGGTATCAGATGCAAAGGATAAATGTCGCGAAATAGCTGGTATTTTAAAATTTGAAGGTTGCCCTGACAGAGATGGCGATGATGTTCCAGATGCAATTGACCAATGCCCAGACACCAAAGGACTGGTAGCTTTGGCAGGATGTCCGGACGGTGATGGTGATGGAATTATTGATGGAAAAGATGAGTGTCCTACTACAAAAGGACTTCATCAATTCAATGGATGTCCGGATACCGATAGTGATGGAATTAAGGACTCTGAAGATGAGTGCCCTTCCATTCCTGGCTTAGCACTATATAAAGGTTGCCCTGACACTGATGGTGACAGTATTCCTGATCCACAGGATGATTGCCCTACTAACAAAGGATTGCCGGAGTATAAAGGATGTCCTGATTCGGATGGAGATGGTTTACCAGACAATAAAGACGATTGCCCTTTTGATGTAGGCCCTATATCAAACAAAGGTTGCCCTGTAAAAATAACTCAGGCTCCAGCAGTGGCAGTACCAGCTAAATTAACCGAAGAAGAACAAGAAGTAATCAACAAGGTTTTCTCTAACCTTCAATTTGAAACAGGAAAAGCCGTTATTAAAGAAACATCTTATTCTTCTTTGGATGCATTAGCGCTCTTGATGAATAAAAAGCCTTCATTTAAGTTGAATATTGATGGACATACTGATAATACCGGTTCAGCAGCTATGAACAAAACACTCTCACAGAAACGTGCTGATGCCGCAAAAACTTATCTTGGCAATAAAGGTGTTGATATTTCCAGAATTCAAACTAAAGGCTATGGTAAAGATAAGCCTGTATCAACAAACGCAACAGCTGAGGGAAGAGCAAAGAATAGAAGAGTAGAGTTCCTTCTTTTCGAATAAAAAAATCAGTTCAGGTAAAAAGAGACTGTCAATTAGGACAGTCTCTTTTTTAAGCTTATTTTCTAAAATCATTTATATCAAATGCGAACTGTTAATATAAAAAAGTACAACTAAATTAATACTCTACGCAATCTGCTTTTTAGTGCAGTTTTTAAAACTTTTCAAAATGAGTCGTTCAAAATTTAAATCCTTTTTAAGGGACTACTTTACACTTACCAGCCGTGAGCGGAGGGGTGCATTTGTTTTGTCACTAATTATCTTTCTGCAATTAGCTACAATCATCTGGAAGAACTACACGCGTTCACCCCCATCGATACTGTTGGAGCCCCATGCCATGAAACTATACCAATTTGAAAAAGAAATGCAGAACATTGATTCTATAACTGAAAAAAAATGGGATGCGGATTTTCAAAAGAGAGCTATTCCTACAGCGGAACTGCCTCTAACCAAATTCAATCCTAATACTATCACTGATGCGCAATGGATGGCAATGGGATTGTCACAAAAACAGGTACGTATTATCAGAAATTACCTCCACAAAGGCGGATCCTTCGAATCTAAGGAGACATTATCCAAAATATATGGGATTTCATCTGAAATGTATTTGAAACTAGCGCCCTACATTTCTATTCCGGAGGACCTTTCAGACAAAAAAGAGCACTTTAAAAACAAACCTAAAAGCAAAAAGGTTATAACACAGATTAATCTTAACAATGCCGACACTATTCAATTAGCAGAACTACCTTTAGTGGGACCGGGAAGAGCGAGAATGATTTATAAATACAGAGAAGCACTAGGAGGGTTTTATGATCTTAATCAATTGCTGGAGGTATTTACCATTGATTCTGTAACATTAAAAGAAATAGCACCCTTTCTTTTTATTGATACCCTGCTCATCCATAAAATAAATATAAACAGTGAACTGATCAAACACCCCTATCTTTCGAAACAAACTTCCAGAATCATTCAGTCATATCGAAAGCAACATGGAGCGATTAGAGGCATCAAAGAGTTAGAGATTATTACACAAATAGACCATGAAATGTATTCAAAACTTGTTCCTTACGTGGCTTTTGAATAATTTCGCGGGCTCAATCAGGAACAGTTACCAAAATTTTCTAATTAATTCTCCCATTCAATAGCATCTACCCTATGGAATTTCAGCAAAACGAAAACCAACAACTCATTACTCAAACTATACGTGATTTTGCCGACAAGCACATTCGTCCAAAAATGATGGAATGGGATGAGTCACAGGAGTTCCCTGTTGAGGTTTTCAAAAAGTTAGGTGAATTAGGCCTGATGGGAGTTTTGGTTCCGACAGAATATGGTGGTGCCGGGTTAGGTTATTTTGAATACGCTACAGCCATTTCGGAATTATCACGCGTTTGTGGTTCCATCGGACTTTCCATGGCAGCACATAATTCACTTTGTACAGGGCATATTTTGCAATTTGGCAATGAGGCACAAAAGAAAAAATATTTACCAAAACTAGCTACCGCTGAGCACATTGGCGCCTGGGGACTTACCGAAGCAAATACCGGTAGCGATGCTATGCGAATGCAATGTATAGCAAAAAAAGAGGGTGACTTTTGGATTATAAATGGGGCAAAAAACTGGATCACCCATGGAAAAAGTGGAGATGTAGCTGTTGTTTTAGCCCGAACCGGCGATTTATTAGATTCCAGAGGCATTACTGCTTTTGTAGTAGAACGAGGTACGCCAGGATTCAGAGGTGGTAAAAAAGAAAATAAGCTTGGTATGCGTGCATCCGAAACCGCTGAAATGATATTTGAAGATTGTAAGGTTCATCAAGATCAGGTTTTAGGGCTAATTGGAGATGGTTTTATTCAGGCTATGAAAGTATTAGATGGTGGTAGAATTTCTATTGCTGCGCTTTCATTAGGAATTGCAAAAGGAGCGTTTGATGCTTCTTTAAAATATTCAAAAGAACGTCAGCAGTTTGGAAAACCCATTTCTGAATTTCAAGCTATCAGCTTTAAACTTGCAGATATGGCAACTGAAATAGAGGCCTCAGAGCTTTTAATAATGCAATCGGCAGACTTAAAAAACCGGGGCGAAAAAGTTACCAAAGAATCAGCTTTTGCTAAGTACTATGCTTCTGAAGTATGTGTAAGAGTAGCCACTGAAGCCGTACAAATTTTTGGAGGTTATGGATACACTAAGGATTTTCCAGTTGAAAAATTTTATCGTGACTCAAAACTTTGTACTATTGGTGAAGGTACTTCTGAAATCCAGAAAATGGTTATTGCAAGAGAATTGTTAAAGTAAAATTTAGGTTTTCTGCTTTATTTTTTAGACAACTAAGTAGTAAATTGTCTTTTAAAAACAGAATTGCTGATACATTTCATTTTTCAAGTTATGATAAAGATCATAATCAGAAATGATTGAGGTCATCAATACATTTTTTTTTCTCTTGTATTTTTGTTTAAATACAAGAAGAATTGCAAAATGTCATTACACTTTTACTCATACGCACGCAAGGGATATGAATTCATAGAAGAGGTATCTACAAAAATAAATGCCACCGATACAGATAAGACAGGTCGCATGATTCGTTGCGTTTTACGGGCGATTCGCAACAGATTAACCTATGAAGCATCGTTTGAGTTACTTGCACAACTTCCAATGGCATTGAAAGCCATTTATGCTGATGGATGGAAATTCCATTTAAAGTT
The DNA here is from genome assembly GCA_016722525.1 of Bacteroidota bacterium. Lineage (GTDB taxonomy): Bacteria > Bacteroidota > Bacteroidia > AKYH767-A > OLB10 > JADKJB01. The sequence continues at coordinate 94,223 of JADKJB010000013.1, read as the reverse complement.
TCAAAAAATAAATAATCTTGACGATTTTATTGCAGAGGTAATAAAAGAAGATAAGCACTCTGGATGGAACGATTTATTGAGTGAGCACGAAGTGCGCGAAACAATTGTTGCCGTTTTTCAGACACTTCTGCATCAAAAATCTGTCACTGAGGCTGATTTAATACGGAATTTACTGCCTTCAGATTTAAAATCACTTTTAACACATGAACATAGCGATTAGCATTATTTTACTACCAGGAAAAAGATAAAACTAAAATCCTTCCCATTCAGGTTGGCGGTAGCGAAGCCAGAACTTTTGAAGTGCTTTTATCTCATAAGGAAGTGAATAAATACCTGCATGATATCTGGTGGTAGAAAAAAACTTCATAAATTTTCTTTGGAATTCTGACATTTTAAAATCAGAAACAGTAGGATAATAACCGTTGAGCACCGTTTCAAAATTCATGATCAAATCAATCATATAAGGTTTCAGCCAGGGGGTAAGTGGATTTTTGCGCAAATCAAAGTTTGCCCATGCAGGATCCAACCATTCCTCTAATTTTTCTGGAAATTTAAAGCCGGCCTTTTTAACCTGTTCATACATTTCAGAACCCTCAGTTGGAACAGGGCTATAAACATAAATTATAATTTCGGTATCCGGATTAACTTCTTTCACTTTGCGTATAAAAGCGATATCACCTTTAATGCGTTCATATACTTCTTTTTCGGTAGCTGCCGGAGTGCCAAGGACAAAAGAATATTCAGGGATGATCCCTGATTTTCTCAAGCGAGCGGCAAACTCCAGAATCTGAGCTCCGGTTTGGGTCCCACCCTTGTCCATTTCCTTCAACACGGCATCATTGCCGGTTTCGGCACCAAAAAATATCATCTTACACCCTGAATCCTTCATCAACTGAAGCGACTCATCGGAATATTTATTTAAAGTATCTATTCGACCTTCACCCCACCATGAAATATTATCGGGTTTGATCAGTTTAGCAAATTCAACAGTTCTTTTTTCAGAAACGAAAAAATTATTATCATGAAACTCGATAGCGTCGCCACCAAACCGATCCTTGAGCAACCTGATATCTTTATATATCAATTCTGCTGATTTACCTTTCCACCGCGCATTATAAATAGGAACTACTGCACAAAAAGAACATGTAAAAGGGCAGCCAAAACTGGAGTGATATGCAATTGTTTTTTTTCCAAGGTAAGTATTGCCTAAATAACTTTCTACCGGATAAAAAGTATTTAATTTTTCATAATTAAAAGACGGCAATGTATCCTGATCATAAATTTCATCCTTCCGTGTAAATACAATTTTGCCCTCCTTCTTAATGATTAGATTTGGTACCAAGCCTGGGTCTCCCCCACTTTCAATTGCATCTAATAACAGAGGAAATGCCTTATCTCCCGGGCCGTTAACTATAAAGTCAACTGCATCGGATTTGATAGCTGACTTATATTGATTGCTTGCAAAATAACCGCCCCAGATTATTTTAATTTCAGGAAATAATTTTTTGATATTAATTGTAAAGGGAATCGCTTGCTGCAGTTGTGGTCCTGGCATAACGGTACAACCAAAGTATCCAAATCGTCCTTCCTTCAGATAGGATTGAATTTTTTGCCACGGATCTGCTTCCAAGTTACCATCAACAATAACATAATCACGAGTTCCTTCGATAGAAGCAGCAACTTGCAAAATTGAATTCGGCAATCTGGGTTTATAATGATTACTCCGGGGATTAAATAAGATTACATCTTTGCCAGCCATGTGAGTAGGAAATATTCTTTGAGGTATGAAATCAACGCCAAGATACATAAAAACAGGTGAACTTTCACAAAGTTACACCATTTACATGTCATAACATATAAATTGGTTAACTTTGCCCAATTGATAAAAAAAAACTTGCAAATAACTTAATTCATTTCAAATGAACTAATTAAGAAATAAACTATTTGTAAATTAATTTTTTCAATATGCAGAATTAATAAAGTACATGTTGTTTGAACCTGCATCATCATGAAGCAAGCCCAACACTACTAATGACGTTATGGAAATAGAAAAAGCGATAAAACAAAATCAAAAGTTCCATTCAGAATACCACAAGATGGCAGTCAACATATTATATACTGCATCCTGGATTGATCTACAACACACCCAACAACTCAAACCCTACAAACTTACACCACAACAATTCAACATTCTGAGAATATTAAGGGGACAGCATCCAAACCCTGCCACCATTAATATATTAATAGATCGAATGATAGATAAAAGCAGCAATGCTTCGCGGTTGGTGGACAGACTTGAACAAAAGGGCTTTTGTAAATCGTTGTGTTAATGAATCAGACAAACGGGCAGTCAATGTACGCATTTCAGAAAAAGGACTTTTAACATTAAAAGAAATCGATGAGCAGCAAAATTCACTTGATGCTAATTTAAAAAACTTGTCGAAAGAAGAATCGAAACAACTCAATCATCTACTTGATAAATTAAGAGGATAACCTGTTTTACCCTATGATTACCGTTATATCAGGCACCAACAAATCAGACAGCCTTACGAGGGTTGTTTCGTCAATTTATTATAACAGACTCAGGTCTATTTACCCTACAACGCGATATTTATCTTTGGAGGACATTCGTTTTGATTTCATCACTGGAACCATGTATAGTGATCATTCCGAGAGTATCAAAATAATGCAGAATACTATTTTTAATCCGACAAAAAAATTTGTTTTCATACTTCCTGAATACAATGGCAGCATTCCCGGTGTGCTTAAATTACTTATTGATGCTTTGGATGTGAGACCAGCCTTTCAGGATAAAAAAGCTGCTCTGACAGGAATTGCAACCGGCAAAGCAGGTAACATAAGAGGATTAGACCACATGGCATCCATCTTACAACATATGCGGGTCACTGTTATGCCACAAATGCTTCCAATTGCAAGAGTCAAAGATGAATTAAGTTTGCATGGTGATTTTATTTTACCCGGCACGATAAAAACAATTGAAAATCATCTTAAAAGCATCGTTGATTTTTAATCAAGCAGATTTATACAAATCAAAAATCGCCTTTGCTGAATCCGATATGAATGGAACTGTTTTTCTGGAATACTCCTGTTTATAAGTGAGTAATGATTTCAAATTTGAATAAATTTCCTTTTCATTATCGCAGGAATATGCGCCCTGAACTTCAGGCAAAAGCCCAACTTTAAAGCAAACTACTTTCATACCTGAATAAAGAGCTTCTAAAAAAACATACCCACCGGATTCGTAACTGGAAGTATGCAATAATATTTTGCATTTCTGCATTTCCTTCATTACGGCATCACGGGGAAGTTTACCGGTTAGAATTAAGGACTTTTGGAGTTTGAGATCATTTATCAAAGCCTGAAGCTCTTGCAATTGTATGCCATCACCAATAATTTTACCTGTGAGTTTGGGGAATTCTTGCTTTAAATTTGCAAATAGTTCAATAAACAACTTATAATTTTAACTGTACTCAGAGATCCTACACCCAGTAGGTCTGTTTCTCGAAATTCCGCTGATTCAGTGGAACTGAAATCATCGGATTGATTCAAAAGGAATCATAGCATCAACTTTAAAATTCGAGTTTTGCTCCAACAGAGAAATAGAAAGGGATATTGCAACAATAACCGCATTTTTAAGTTTCAAATATTTAAGATATTTATTGGAAGTCAGGAATCCTGACCCATGACATGACAAATTAATTTTGCACCTGTGATAGCAGCTACCCAATTTCCTACAAGTGAACATTCATTCAGCCAGAATGCATGAATTACATCGATAGGATGCTTTTGGTGATAACTTCGCAAAACTTAAATACAGTGGTCCATGTTTTCCATCGTGAAGGAAATTTACTATTGGCACCACCGGCCGAGAAACAGGGTATTGCATTCCAAAAATAGTTGCCTTTTTTAAAAGGATACTGAAAAGAAACTACCTGTAAATTAATTTCATCGCCATAAAGCTTTTTCAACTCAAGCACCAGGGCCTGCAACGCAGGAATACAAGTAGTATCTTCAATTGATTCGGGAAACCCCGGGGTTAACAAGACGATATTTTTCATGGATTTCGTATAATTCCCAACCACCTGTAAATGTATCAATCAATTTTACTTGCTCAGATTTCAAAATAAACTCAAAATTAATCATCGGATTACGACCTTTCCACTGTTTTTCGCAAGCCGATTTATTAAAAACCAGAAAGGATCCATTTACTACCGAATCCAGAGGGTGGTCAAATAAATTAATCAATTCACCCGTGAATCCATAGCTTCTGAGAGCTCCATCCAATCCAAATGTATAAATAGATTTGGGTTCATGTTTCAAAACCATGGCAGTTATTTCCTTTTCAACCATATTCACCTTGTAAAATGGTAACAAAGCTCTGTAAACAAGAAAAAACTGAATGGTAACGACAATAAAAATAAACAAATAAAATAACTTCCTTCTATAATGAAACCAAGAAAGTATAGTAAGATAAGAAGGAAAGCAAATAATCAGAAAAAAAGGTAACACCGGAACCAAAAATCTGGTATTTTGAAATGGGATACCACATAAGAAAATAGTATACAAAAGGATTCCAAAAACTAAAGGTTTAAATAAAAAGGAGGGTTGATTCTTATTATACCAAATTAAGAAAATAAAAAACAATCCCGGAAACAAAAAGCCAGGGTGAACAAAAGAGGAAAAAATAAATAAGATATTGGGTAATGCATACTGAGAAATTCCATCGACGGTAGAAAAATTCCTGCTAAAACAATTTAGTAACGACCAACTCTGTAACTGAAAATTATTTAGAAAACCAAAAACATCATTGCCTTTGAAATAAAATGAACAGCAACAGGAATTGCCATCAATACCGAAGCAAAAATGAGTTTTTAAAATCAAAATTATAAAATAAAGACACCCCGATAAAAACAAAAACAGGAACAGTGAGGGGCACCAATGAAATTCGAAAGAAAACAGCAAGTGCTACAGAGACTATGGTAAAAGAAAAGAATGTAACTTTGCGTACTTTTATAAACCTATCGGCAAAATACCATGCTGTAACTAAAAAAGCAGTTGCAGGAATATCCGACATGATGGAAATGGAATAGCGAAAAAAATAGGGGGATAACCCTAAAAACAAGAATGAATAGATGGATACTTCGCGTTCTCTGCCCGGAAATTCGTTCATCAGATAGGATGTAACCAAAACCAAAATCCAGGCTGCACTTAAAACAGGAATAAGCAACATGGCCAATTTCGATCCAATTAAAAAAGAAAGAAATGCCCCTGTTAACGGATAAGCAACAGTCCAAAAGTAATTCCCCGGATCAGCTCCTTTTTTAAGAAAAGCAATTAATTGATTGCAGTACCTTAAATACTCGTGACTATCCTGACCATATAATCCGTTATACCCAGAAAAACCAATTACAGCAACTAACAAAGTTACATAAGATATGAAAAGTAGTACTAAAATTTTTGGTTCGGATTTCATCTTCTATCAGAAATGGCAGCAGGTTTATATACCAAACAATAAAGGGTTGTTGCAGAAAAATGCCCTCCTACAATTCAATCAACCACCACCTATTATTATCAATAACAATGGATTCAAGGACACTAACAATTCCAAATAATCAACAAAACTATTTCTATCAGAAAGTAAGATTGGCACCGATGGAAGGCAATACAGGCAGCTGATCCACTCTTTCATTAGTAATGCGATCTACATAGAATACGTTACTTCTGTTATAAGCATTAATAAGACTCACCGTCATTTCCAGCTCAGAATTTTTACCTACAGTCATGGATTTCTTCAAGGAGATATCAAGTCTGTGATAATAGGGCAATCTGCCTTCATTGATGGGGCCATATAACAATCCAATAGAACCGTTAGCAGTGGTAGGGTCAACATTGATGCCACCTGCAAAGTTTAGATATTCATAAGCACCTTGGGTTTGGGTATAAGGAAATCCTGAACCGAGATTCCAACGGGCATCAAATTGCCAGTTGAGTTTTTTACCGAAAGTATAAGAACCTACCAGATTGATATTATGTCTTCTATCGAAATGCGGCACATATTCTCTGTACTCATCTCTTCTATTCACAAAACCAAGAGAATATACAGCCCAGAAATAATAGCGTTTATGCTCATATTTCAATGTAACATCCAATCCTTTAGCGGTTCCTTTTTCGACAATATAATCTGCTGTTAAAATTTCAGGTTCATTACTAAAAGCACCAACATCATCAAAAAGTTTATCTCTGTTTATATTGGAAAGCTGGGTAAATTCTTTAATATAAACTTCCATATTAATGGCCAAATGCCAGGGCAAATCAAGTTCAATACCAGCTATACCATGGTTAGCTTTCTGAAGTCTTGAATCGACAGGCTCCCCTCTATAATTATCAGGCAAATTTTCAGGACCTGATAAGAAGCCATAAAAGAGATTTACGACATCACGATCGGAGACGGTACTAATAAGATTTTGCGAATACATCCCTCCTGCCACTTTCAATCTTATTGAATTACTCACATTATATTTTGCACCCACACGAGGTTCGATAGAAAGTTCAGACAGTGAGGAATAATAATGAAAACGAATCCCGGGTTCAACAACGAGTTTTTTAATAATTTTTTTAAAATTAAGATACGCAGCCAATTCAGTTGTATTCTCTTCCTGTTCAATTTTAGTACCAAGGAAATTATAATACTCGAAATCAGTTTTAAAGCCCAATGCTTCAATACCATATTTAAGTTCATCTTTACCTATAAAATACGTAAAATTAAGTCCAAGATTGAACCCGTTAATCAAACTTGAACGTGGACGGGCATCCGCTTCCTTCAAATTGATTTTGTATTGCGAATACGCAAAATTTCCGTCCAGCAGCACTGATGAATTCCCGGGAACAATAACGAAACTGGAACCAAATCCATTTGAATTCCATTTATATTCTGAAACGCCCTGGTATTTCGCCTTATCATTAAAACTAAATCCAAAAAGATTTAGTTTACTTCCACCGGCATTGTTAGTAGTAATTTTTCCATAAAAATCATTGAAGCTGTATGGTAATCCGTCTTCGTCCACATAACTGTAAAAAGCTTTAGATGATTTATCAAGGTAAGAAGTTTTAGCGGATACCACAAAAGAAACATCTCCATCACCTTCTTTTAAAGGTTTTTTAAGAGGTCCTTCCAACAACAACTTGGAAGTAAAAGTATTTGCTGAAACTTTTCCGGATAATCTTTTTTTATTTCCATCACGTGTTTTAATATCCATAATAGAGGAAATTCTTCCACCATACTCAGCACCAAAACCACCGGCATAAACGTCGGCGTTTCTAATAATATCGGTATCAAAAACAGAAAATAAACCAATTGAGTGAAATGGATTATAAATAGTCATTCCATCCAACAACACCTTATTTTGAATTGGTGTACCGCCTCTAATATAAAGTTGTCCGCCCTGATCGCCAGAAAAAACAACTCCTGGTAAAACCTGCAAATATTGCACTATATCGGGTTCGCCTCCCACTGAAGGCAGTTGCTTCAATTCTTTTGGTGTTATTTTATTTACCGACATTTTAACTTCAGTACGTTGCTCTTGCTTTTCAGCGGAAATATTAATAGCTTTTAAATTTACGGTTCGTTTGGTTAGAAACAATTTTTTTGTAATCAGTTCACCTGCAACTAAAGAAATAGGTGTTATAAGAGAGTCATGCTCAATAGAAGTAACCATCAGATTATAATTTCCTGGTGGAACCTTAGAAATAGAATAATAACCATTTACATCAGTAGCAGATCCAAAAGTTGTTCCCTGTAGGTACACATTGGTGAATAAAACAGGCTCCCCGGTTTCTTTGGAATAAACAAATCCTCTGATAGTACTGGTTTGCGAATACGCTATGCTACTACAAATAAAAATAAAAAATAAAAGTAAAATACTACCAAATTTAGATTTCATATAGGGGTGGTTGTTATTTGGAAAATCCTGAGAGTTCCAGTATTACATCGTATTCTTGTTTGGTTAATGGCATCACGGAGAGTCTTCCAATTCTTACCAGGGCAATATTATTGAGTCGTTGATCTGTTTTAATCAATTTGAGAGAGACGGGATTTTTTAATGTTTTGAATGGAACAAGGTCAACCGCTACCCATCTGTCATCGGTTGTTGTAGGATCCTGATAGGATTCTTTACTCAATTTAGCAATACCAACTATTTCAAGACCTTCATTGCTATGGTAATACATTACATGATCCCCCTTTTGCATTCCATTTAAATGAATCCTGGCAGCATAATTTCTTACACCGCTCCAACAGGTTGTGCCGTCTTTCAGAAACTGTTGCCAGGAGTAAACGGAAGGTTCTGATTTAACAAGCCAATAATTCATTAGTAAACACCTATTTGATTCGATGGTTGAAAGAACTTTCACAACCGGATTCAACACAGTAAAGGGATCGCAAAGTAAGGAAATTAATAAAATAAAATCAGGTTTTCCTCAACAAATTGATCAACAATAAACATATTTATAGCTTTGACATTCAGTTACATACACATTTAAGAGGAATATTCTACCTTTAAAGAGTGCAAGTACACTGCAACCCAAACTAAATTTACAGTTACTTTGTTAAAATTACCATACTAAAATAAAATGAAAAAAATCACTTCAGTTGCCATTATCATCATGCTTCTTTACGTACATCATGCAAACGCTCAAACCAAAAGCTGTTGCAATTTAGGTGCAACCAACGAATTTGCCATGTTAGGAAAAAGCTCAGATTTTCAGCAAGCACATTCAGCACCAGAAGCACTCAACTTCACACCTACAACAGGCTCAGATGTAACTTTCGCGGTAGCGGATGGCAAAAATGGCAGTGCCTATTTTGTAAAGACAGAGATAAAAAGCAAGAAATTCCTTTTCGTTTTTCATGAATGGTGGGGATTGAATAGTCACATTAAAAAAGAAACAGAACGTCTGGCAGCAGAACTCTCTAGGTTAGAAATAAATGTAATTGCAATTGATTTGTACGATGGTAAAATTGCAACTAATGCCGATGAGGCCGGAAAATTTATGCAAGAAGTAAATCAGGAACGTGCAATTGCTATTATCAATGGTGCCATTCAATATGCAGGTAATGATGCGGAAATACAAACTATAGGTTGGTGTTTTGGTGGCGGATGGTCTTTGCAAGCAACAATATTAGCAGGGAAACAATCAAGGGGTTGCGTAATGTATTATGGCATGCCGGAAAAAGACATCGAACGAATGAAAAAAATTGAAAGTCCGATACTAGGTATTTTCGCATCAAAAGATGGTTGGATCAATAAGCCTTTGATTGATGAATTTGAAAAGCAAATGAAAAGTGCAAATAAAATGCTTGATGTTAAATGGTACGATGCGGATCATGCCTTTGCGAATCCGAGCAATCCCTCCAAGTACGATAAAACAGCAGCAGATGCTGCTAACAAAGTAGCTTTGGATTTTATTTCAACAAACTTCAGAATAAAATAGTATTAGTTCAAGAATCAAAAATTATTTCCACACAAAGGAATAAGCTGAGAATGCAATTTGATTTTTGTCAAAACCGCTGACACCCCAAATTTTATTTTGTTGTTTATTGGTTGCATAATCGAGTTGTACCGGTTCACTGTTAGGAACCGGGCTTGAATATTCAATTATTTTATTGTTATTAAAATCTTCATAAATTAAAACTAAAGCCCGGTTGTAATAAACAACAACTTCTTTTTCAAGATCTATTAACAGCATTTTACATTTATTACTGAGGCGGTCGCTAAACCACAGGTCATCTTTTTTTAAAGCCAGATAAGTTTTTCGGTTTCCTACTTTACGGATGAAGTTATAGGCATATTGATAGATGTATCCGTTGTTATAATTGAGATACAGATTGTAAGAATAATCGAAACGGGTATAATAAAAATCCTGCAGGTAATCACGGTTATTATAAAAAGTAGGTACGGATCCAATTTCAAAAAATTTATACCAATGGTTTTGAAAAATATACCAGTCTTCGGGCTTTAAATAGGGTAACTTTTCCAGAGCCCAATTGCGGTAGCTGTACCGGTAGATAGTTTTTTCTTCATTATCCATGATCAGGAGGTTATCATTTTCATCAAACTCCATATTTCGAATACAACCTTTATATTCCAGTAAAATACTGTCTTTAACAAAACCATCCTTAATAAAGTAAACAACAGGGCGGTTACAGGAATTAAATGCTATCAGTTCATCAGAATTAACAGCCATTTTAAAATTGAATTGACCCTCACCCATAATAAGACTTCGCTTTATCGAAAACAACTCTTGCTTGACCAATTGTGGCCATGCAGCCAAAGGCAACAAGATCATACTAAATGAAATAAAAAATCGAATCATAGGTGAAGTATAGTAGTGCGAAAATAGCGAATCAAATCTTAATTTGCTTAAGCAATTAATTTTGTTTTAGGTTTTTAATTTAAAATACAAAGTATACTACAAAAATGAAAATAAAAAACCTCTGAGTTTGTACTCAGAGGTTCTTAAAATGCACCAGTATTAATTAATGACTCGTACCAGATTCCATCCTGGAAATTTCGGTAGCGGGATCTGAAGGAACTCCATCAATAGCTTTTCTATAGGTGTTTGTACCTTTTCTTTTCAATTTTAATCGTTCCGAAAGCATGTACATCACCGGAACAAGAATAAGAGTAAGGAAAGTAGAGAAGGACAATCCGAAAATCATGGTCCATGATAATGGGCCCCAGAAGGCCACGCTATCCCCACCAAAATAAATATGTGGATTAAGTTCCGTGAATAGTTTTACAAAATCCATATTTAAACCAACTGCAAGAGGAATCAGTCCGAGCATAGTTGCAGTTGCAGTGAGCAGTACCGGGGTCATCCTGGTTTTACCTGCTTCCACAATAGCTTCGTTCAATTCCATCCCTTGTTCGCGCAATAAATCGGTAAACTCCACCAACAAAATACCATTTCTTACTACAATTCCGGCAAGAGCCACAACACCAACTCCCGTCATCATAATAGATATTTCCATACCAAAAATGGCATAGCCGAGGAGAACTCCAATTAAACTGAAAACTATTTCAGTAAGAATTATCAGTGGTTTACTTACAGAATTGAACTGAGTTACGAGAATGAGAAAAATCAGTCCGAGCGAAATCAATAAGGCAGAACCCAGGAACGACATTGTTTCCTGTTGCTCTTGCTGTTCGCCGGTCATATCAATAGCAACTCCCTCTGGTAATTCATAATCAGATGCCGCAACTTGCACCTGAGCTACAACATCATTGGGAGAATAACCGGAAAGCACATTGGAATAAAGCGTTATTACTCTTTTCTGATTTTTACGTTTTATTCCTGCATAAGTAGATGAATATTTTATATCGGTAAAAGATGAGAGCGGCACCTGCCTAACCAATCCGCCCATATTCATATCGCGATAAGTCACTTTCATATTTTTCAGCTGATCGATATTATCGCGTTGATTTTTACTTACCCTTAGCATAATATCATACTCATCATTATTATCGCGAAACTTTGAAATTTCTTTTCCAAAAATGGCAGTTCTTAACTCTGAACCAACCTGGCCTGTAGAGATACCCTCTCTATTGGCTCTTTCACGATCGATATTAAAAACGATTTCGGGCTTATTATTTTGAAGATCTGTTTTTAATTCCTCCACTCCATCCACCTGAGTTGAATCAAGGTGTCGTTTCAATCCAACAGAAGCAGCTATAAGATCTTCAAATTTATCACCACTAATTTCAATATTGATAGGTTTTCCTACAGGCGGACCTCCTTGTTCCTGATCGACAGATATTTCAGCTCCGGGAATACCCTTAATATTTTTCCTGATTTTCTCCAAATAATCACGTGTAGAAACTCCCTCACGCAATCCGAATTCAACAAAAGCAACAGTCACTTTAGACCTATTTGGATACGAAGCCTGATCATTTTCAGCAGGGTCAGTAACTCCAACTGCCACATTAGACAGAATAGAAGAAACAATTTTGTTATCAACACCTACCACATCTGTGACCCGTTTTTCAATAATATAAGTAATGGAATCGGTATAAGCCTGATCGGTACCAACAGGAAGTGTTAAATACACATAAATAAAATTGGGTTCCCCTTGCGGGAAGAAACGTGTACCTGGAGAGCGTGCAATAAGCAAGACAATTGTGAGGGCGAATAAAGCAACGGTTCCTAAAATCATTTTCCAAGGCCTTTTTAATGCCCAGATTAAGACCATTTTATACTTTGAGGTAAAAGCAGGCCACAATTTTTCCTGAAAATTTTGAATCGCTTTTAACAATACAAATTTATAGAGGATAAAAAGTAAAATTAAAGTGACAAAAAAGTTTCCCATTCCGAAGTTTCCAAAAATATAGGAGAGTACTGCCAATGAACCAAGAATGACAGAGACGATTTTTATACTGCGGTTTCGGGCAGGTTTATTTTCAGAAAAATCATCCGGCTTCATAAAACTGGCGGCAAAAACAGGATTTATTATATAAGCTACAACGAGCGAAGCGGATAAAGTAATGATTAATGTAATAGGAAGAAAAAACATAAACTCACCGATCAACCCTTTCCAAAAAGCCAGCGGCACAAAAGGCGCCAAAGTTGTTAAGGTACCTGATAATACAGGTAGAAAAACCTCACCGGTGGCTGTTTTAGCTGCTGTTACAATATCCACTTTCCCTTTATTAAAAATACGATGGGTATTCTCAATAACAACAATTGCATCATCAACTACAATTCCAAGTGCAAGCAGGAAAGAGAACAAAACAATCATGTTCATGGTGAAGCCAATAGTTGGCATTATAAGAAACGCAATGAACATGGAAAGCGGAACCGACAGCGCTACAAACAATGCATTGGTTGCGCCCATAAAAAACATGAGCAATATAGTTACTAAAATAAATCCAATAATAATTGTATTGATAAGATCATGTAATGTTACTCTGGTTTGATTTGACTGATCACCGGTGAGAGTAATTTTAAGATCTTTTGGGAAATCATTTTCCTGCATATTGGAAATAATCTCTTTTATTTTATCGGATGCTTCAATAAGATTTTCGCCACTTCTTTTAACGACATTAAGAGTGATTACATTTTTCCCATAAAGACGTGCATAGCTTTCCTGTTCTTTGAAACCATCTTTGATTCGGGCAATATCACGAAGATAGATGGGAGCACCTTGCGCAGAAACGATGACTATATTTTCAATGGTAGAAACGTCCTTAAATTCTCCTTTTACGCTGACCGACCTCCTCATTCCATCCATTTCAACTGTGCCACCTGAGATCGTCATGTTTTCAAATGCAACTGCATTTTCAATATCACGCATTGAAATTTGTGCAGCTTGTGCTTTGTACATATCCACTTCAATCTGGATTTCCCTTTCAAGTGCACCAACAATATCTACCCGTGTAATTTCTTTCAGACTTTCTATTTTATCCTTCAGATCATCCGAATATTCTTTCAGTTTATCAAGCGGGTAGTCTCCGGCCATATTGACAAACAAGATTGGAATATCTGAAAAATTGATTTCCTGTACATTGGGTTCATTGGGCAAATCGGTAGGAAGGTCATTTCTGGCTCTATCAACAGCATCCTTTACTTTTTGTTTTGCGTCGGCCACATCCACATCCGTATTAAACTCTACAATGATATTAGAAAAATCCTGAAGAGAGTTGCTGGTAACTTTTTTTACTCCGGAGATTGATTTCATCTGTTTCTCCAAGGGCTTTGCCACCAGGTTTTCCATATCTTCGGGAGATGTTCCAGGATAAATAGTACTAACAAAAATTTGGGGTACAATTATTTCAGGAAAATTTTCCTTTGGCAAAGCATTATAAGTAGCGAGTCCGGCCAGAGTAATAATAATAGTAAGTATATAAATACTTGTTCTATTATCAATAGCCCAGCTGGAGGGTTTAAATTCTTTGAATTTATCAATCATAGTGGTAGTTAGTTAAAAGCTCCTGATTATTTCGTACGTATTTCTTCACCTTCATTAAGATCTCGGTAACCGGTAATAACAATCTGGTCGGTGCCTGATATTCCTGAAACAATTTCTGCCTGACCACCATACATTTGACCGGTAGTAACGGCTGTTCTTTTTGCAACTAATTTATTTCCCTGATCAACAGCGATCATTGCAAAATAACCTTCAGCAGATCTTTGAAGCAAGTCAATAGGAAGTACCAACGCCTGATCGTTTTTGTAATCCACAATTTTCATTACAACAACCATATTTGGTTTTAAGTCTTCAACCACATTGTTGAGTACTACTTCAACATTAAAAGTTCTATTTAATGTATTAATTGCTTTAGAAGAAAAGCTAACTTTAGACACTATTTCTTTATTGAGATCAGGGAAGAATAGAATTACTTCGTCGCCTTTTTTAATTTTTCCCGCATACGATTCACCAACTTCGCCCTTCACTTTTAAATTAGTTAGGTTCACTACCGACATTACAGGCATCCCTGGCATAACAGCTTGTCCGATTTTTATTGCCACATTATCAACAGTTCCATTTACCGGAGATTTAACTCGAGTAAGGTCAAGTTGTTCATTGACTGCTGCGAGACGTTTTTCAAGAGATTCCTTATTGTTTTTAGCGGTAAGAAACTGCACTTCGCTTCCAATTTTCTGATCCCAGAGATTCTTTTGCTTCATATAAATATTATTTGCAAAATCGTATTGGGTTTGCACTTCCGCATAGGTTTGTCTTGCGATTTGATCATCGAGGGAAGCCAAAACCTGGCCTTTGGTAACCCGGTCACCTTCTTTGACGAGGATACTGGTAACGATACCTTGAGTTCGAGGGCTTACGGTAACACTTTCGTCGCCATCAACTTTAGCTTGTATGTCAACATAGTGTCTAAATCTGGTTAATTGTGGCGTTGCAAGTGCTACCAGACGAATGCCGGTATTATCACCAGTTGTTTTTTTAATTTCGTCTTTCAGCGTACGAATTTTCACCGACAACTCGGCTTGCTGACTGACTAATTTATCCAACTGAGCCTGTTTATCATCACCTTCGTTGCTTGCGCATGAAAACATAAATAACGACAGAGAGGCGAATACAATAATTTTTTTCATATAATTATTTTTGAAAATTTTTGGTAGTGAGCAAATGAATTAATACTTAATAAGTCCGGCAGCTTTATCTAAATCGATTTTCGAAATTATTGCTTCCAGAAGTGCTGTAAAATAATTTGTTTCAGCTTCACGAAGCGAAGATTCCGCATCAATTACTTCGAGATTGGAGCCAACACCCTGATCGTATTTTATTTTTGAAACACGTGAGATTTCACGGGCCAATTCTCTATTTTTCTTTTGTGTTTCCAATTTATCGATATTATTTTGAAGACTGGTCAGTGTATTTCGGTATTCCAGATTAATACTTTGCTCGAGTAACAAGAATGCATTTTCCACTTTGTACTGGGTGAGTCGTGCCTGTTTTGCCTGAGAGCTGATAACAAATCCCCTGAAAATAGGAACAGATAAAGAGACGCCAACAACAGCAGTAGGATACCACTTATAATCGGGATCAAAAATATTGAATTCATTCCTTGAAGCATTGGCGCTTAAGCTTCCAAAAAGTCCTAAACTAGGCATGCGTGATGCGCGATATCTTTTAAGATCGAGACCTGCCAGTTTATATTGTGTTTCAAGTATCGCATATTCGTTACGTGAACTCACAGGGATACTATCTTTGGTCATTATGGAAGGATCCACGTTTAAATCCTGAATAGTTTCAGATAGAGCTATGGGTGTTTTTAAATCAACACCCATTTGAAATTTTAGAATCAAATAACTATTGTCAACCATTCTTTTCGTTTGATTCCTCGCACTTTCAAGTAAATTGTAATTTAGTTCAATCCTGTCGTAATCAATTTTTTCAACGAACCCATTGTCGAAAAGTGCTCTGGTATCACTTTTAAGCTTATCAAGTCGAATTAAATCACTTTCCAGTTGCTTGAATCTTTCCTGTGCAACTAAAACAAAGTAATAGGCTTTACTCACATTCACTGCAGTTTCAATTTTAGTTTGCGCTGCATTTTTTTTGGCTAATTCTACATAGGTTTTTGATGCTTGCAAACCCACCAGATAAGTTCCATCAAACAAGAGTTGGGTAGCGCTGATGCCGGCAGAAGAACTGTATTTCTGTCCAAATTGCACCGGTGCAAAAGTCCCCGGTTCACCGTCAAAAAACTCACCCGGAACAAACTGAGTAGGAATTTCAAGAAAATTATTTATATCGGCGGAACCGTTTACCTGAGGTAAACCCACACCAATTAATTCATTAATTCTAGCTTGTGAAATCTGAATATCCAGATCCGCATTAAGAATATTGACATTATTCTTTATCGCATATTCAATTGCCTGACTAACAGTAAAGGATGTTGGTTCACCATTCTGAGCAAAGGAAGAAAATGGGGTTGTGCCGATCAAACAAGCAACCATCAGTGGATAAAAAAACTTCGTACTAATTTTATTTAGTTTCATAAAAACAGGATTTATTCCTCTTCAATTATTTGTTTATATTTGTTAATTAGCTTATGCCCTTTTATTGTTGTTATACCATGCATAAAATGATCCAGCAAAGCAACCTGCACTTTGGCAAAATTAAATTTATCAGGGGGGAACAATTCGGGATTAAAGCCCATTTCAACTTCTTCAATTCTTAACCGAGCCATAATGTGAATGTTGATATCCTTTCTGTACAACTTGAGTTCAATTCCTTTGAGGAAATTTGCTTCAATCATCTTCAGCATATTTGTTTCCTTGAATTGTCTGAACATTTTCCAAACTTCAGGGTAATACTTTTGTAAATCATAAAACAAATTAGGGTTGATTTTAGTGAAAATCGATTCGAGATGCTTCATCATATTCATCATTTCATGAATAGGGTCGATAGCAGAATCAGCAATTTCTTTGAACACGCAATCACGATTCATTAAATCCTGATGACAACATTTCATCACCATTTCGTTTTTATCACGAAAATGATGATATAACGTTTTTTTAGACATGGCGAGATGTTTGGCTACATCATCCATGGTTATGCTTTTGATTCCAAACCGGTAAAATAACTCGGTTGCGGATTCAATAATTCTATCTTCTGCTTCTATTTTCATTTCGGAAGGCAAAACTACGGAAACTTTTATTGTTTGCAAAGTTTCCTAAAAAATAAATTCTTTCTACCAGTATTTCAATGTCTTAAATTACTATTTCGACTTTGGAATAGCTATAATTCTACAAATAAAGATCCAAAAAACAGTAGAAAAGCTGAATAAAAGAGCTTAAATCAACACTAATTCCAAAGGAATGAACAAAAAGAGCTTATCGAATCACTTCCTTCAGCACTTTTCCTTTTTCATAGAACACCGATTTTTACATGTTTTCCGGTATCATCAAAATGTTTCCATTCACCTTCTTCCAGATCATTCACATACAATCCTTCGGTTTGAACTTTTGAATTATAGAAAAATGTTTTCGCCGGTCCGTCTAACAAACCAGCTTTATAAGAATATTGAATAGTTACTATTTCACTTTGGTTGTACCAGGTGGATAAGCCATCACGTAAACCTTTTTTGAAAGCAGCTTCTTCCTGTTTAAATCCATTATCATAAAAAACTACTTTCTGCCCGTCCAGTTTTCCATCTTTAAATTTCTCAGTAGATTTTTTTATTCCACCAAAACGATATTGGACTCGTACGCCATGCAACATACCTTCCTTATAATTCTCCTCCAGTTCCAGAGCACCATTATCACCAAATTTGAGGAATATCCCATCGAGCAAACCATCATGAAATTCCTGAATAGCAATTACAGTACTTTTTTCGTTATAATTTCTAAATATGCCTTCATTTTTTCCATTTAAAATTCTACCAACCAAAACCAGTTGACCTTTACTATCAAAAACTTCCATCATCACCAGATCTTTATTCTTGCTATCTTTAGTAAAAACGGTATCCTGATTGTTTTGTGCAATAAGTAATTCTGAAAAACAAATCCAAAATAACAGTGTCGAAATAAATATATATCCAAATTGTTTCATGTAAGCCGGATTAGAATCAGTATGCAAATTTGCTAAACAAGGCTCGCAAATCCAAATATTAGGTCAGTTTTGGTGGTTGTTATGTATATTTGCGAACTCATACTATAAACATGAACCTTTCAACTCTAGATGCTATTTCGCCAGTGGATGGCCGATACCGAAAAAATTGCGAACCACTTGCAGCTTATTTCTCAGAAGCCTCATTGATAAGGTATCGCGTAAAAATAGAAGCTGCCTATTTCCTGGCACTTTGCAAGATACCACTGCCACAGTTAAAAAATGTTTCCACTGAAGCTATAAAAGCACTAGAGCAACTGGTGAAAGATCCATCAACTATTGATATAAAAACTATTAAAGATATTGAGGCCGTTACAAATCACGATGTAAAAGCAGTTGAATATTATTTAAAGCAAACTTATGAAGTGCTTTTAGGTCATTGCAGTGAGTTTATCCATTTTGGGCTTACATCCCAAGACATCAACAACACAGCAATTCCACTCTCCATCAAAGATGCTATGGAAAAAATAATGCTACCGGAAATAACTGCAGCCCGTAACAAACTTATTGCCCTCTCGGAAGAATGGAGAGACCTACCGATGATGGCACGTACGCACGGTCAGCCCGCTTCACCAACGGCACTAGGTAAAGAAATTGCAGTTTTTATTAACAGACTGGACATGCAACTCCAACAGCTGAAAAACATTCCCTGGTCTGCAAAATTTGGTGGTGCCACCGGCAATTTCAATGCTCATTATGCTGCTTATCCGGAAATAGATTGGGTGCAATTTGGCAATACTTTTGTGGAAAGTTTTGGATTACACAGATCACAAATAACTACTCAGATTGATCACTATGATAACTTAGCTGCACTTTTCGATAACCTCAAAAGGATTAATACAATTTTAGTAGATCTTTGTCGTGATATCTGGACCTATATATCCATGAACTATTTTACACAAGAAGTGAAAAAGGGAGAAGTTGGATCTAGTGCGATGCCTCATAAAGTAAACCCGATTGACTTTGAAAATGCGGAGGGCAATTTTGGTTTTGCCAATGCTATTTTTGAACACCTATCAGCAAAACTACCCATTTCAAGAATGCAACGTGATCTCACCGATTCAACAGTGCTTCGAAATACAGGTGTTCCATTTGCTCATTCACTCCTTGCATTAAAATCACTCACTAGGGGATTGAATAAAATTAAAGTTAATAGAAAAACCATTGAAGAAGACCTTGAAAATAACTGGGCAGTTGTTGCAGAAGCTATCCAGACCGTATTGCGCCGCGAAGGTTATCCGAATCCATATGAAGCATTAAAAGATTTGACTCGTACCGGCGAAAAAATCAATAAAGCTACCATGCATGAGTTTATTGATCGTTTGAATGTAAATGATGCAATTAAAATTGAATTAAAAAAATACAGCCCTTCCAATTATATTGGTATGGCATTGAATTTTGTGATTAAGGATTGATGTTTGTGAGTTTGTGGGATAGTGTGACCATTCAATAAACTATTACATAAAAACGCTATATCTTAACATCCATTTATCTCTGAATTTCTCGACCTCCAATTCTCAAATTTATAAAAAATCCTAGTATTGAAAGTTTCAGGCTTTACTTTTATTCGTAATGCAATTAAGTACGATTATCCAATCAAGGAGGCTATTTTATCCATTCTTCCTTTGTGTGATGAGGTAATTGTTATGGTTGGGAATTCAGAGGATGCCACCCGAAGCCTGATTGCCTCCATAGATGATCGACGTATAAAAATTATAGATAGCATTTGGGATGATTCTATTCGTGAGAATGGAAAAGTGCTGGCTATAGAAACAGACAAAGCTTTCGATGCGATTGCTCCTGATGCAGATTGGGCCTTTTACATCCAAGGGGATGAAGTTTTTCATGAACATGGAATTGAAGCTGTGAAAGATGCCATGATTAAATATAAAGATGTACCAAATGTAGATGGCCTGTTATTTAATTATAAACATTTTTACGGTTCCTACGATTATATTGGCAGTTCGCGAAAATGGTACCGCAAAGAAATACGTGTCATCAAAAACGATAAGGCAATTCGCTCTTATAAAGATGCACAGGGATTTAAAAAGAGTGGAAAAAGTTGAACGTAAAGCCGGTGTCGGCCTGTATTCATCATTACGGGTGGGTGAAACCTCCCGGAGCCATGCAGTTAAAGCAAGAATCATTTCATAAATTATGGCATGATGATGAGTGGATTAAAAAAAATATTGTAATCAGTGATGAATTTGATTATTCTAAAATAGATTCTTTATCTCTCTTCAAAGGTGTACACCCTGCCGTTATACAAGAAAAAATTGCCAGACAAAATTGGAAATTTTCTTTTGATCCTACTAAGAAAAACATGCCACTTACTTCAAAACTGTTGCATGGATTTGAAGATTTTACCGGGTGGCGGTTTGGGGAGTGGAAGAATTATAAAGTTGTTTAGCGCTTTGGAGTCTCCGCTTCGCCAGGCTCGGTTTTCGCATTGAGTCATGGCTGGACCCGACCTGATTGCAATTAAAGATCCGTGCTATTTCTACTATTAAAGGCGTTCTTTGGATGAAAGCATTTTTCAACCAAATTCAAAGGAAAAATGATTCTAAAAATGAAAGAAAAAAAATTATAATCCTGAAGCTAAAACATCTGCTAAATGCATCACTTTTAAAGGTATATTATTCTTACTAATATATCCTTCTAAATGCATCAGACATCCGGTATCCGTGCTTATTATTATCTCAGCACCGGACTTTAGCACCTGGTCCACCTTTTTTTCAGCCAGTTTCACAGCAATATCTTCGTATCTCGAAGCAAAGGAACCACCCCAACCACAGCAAGTATCGTCATCCTTCATTTCAACGAGCTTCAAACCTTTGACTTTATTGAGTAATAAGCGAGGGCTTTCATGAATACCACATTCACGCAAAGCAGAACAATTATCAAGAAATGTAGCTTTTGCAACCAAACGTGCACCAACATCATTCACATGCATTATGTTGACCAGAAAATCAGAAAATTCAAAAAAATACTTCTGCACTTGCTTATATTCATTATGCAATGAAGAGTTATGAAAAACTTCGGGATAATAATTTTTCACCATATTTACGCAGGAAGCACCGGGAGAGACAATGTAGCGGTCATTTTGAAATTCAAAGATTAATTTCTCTCCAACGTCTTTACAGTGATCACGGTAGCCGTTATGAAAAGCAGGCAATCCACAACAAGTTTGTTCGGTGTTATAATTTACGCCACAGCCTATTTTCTCCAGCACTTTAACCATGTTGGATGCGGTTTCAGGGTAATACTGATCAATATAACAAGGTATAAAAATATCTACAATCAATGTCTTTAAGTTTTTGAATCAATTCTGTAATGACTGTTAGTTCTAAATGAAAGCTATCAAATGTTACTACTAATTTTTTCTCTGCTTTTTAGCACCATGCTTCGCAACAGGAAGAATAGTCCAACCATAAAGAATACTATAAGTGAAAGCACTGAATTCCTCATGCTGCCAGTGAGCTCTTCAATTAATCCATATGATGCTGTACCAATCACAAGTCCTAATTTATCGCAAACATCATAGAAACTAAAATAAGAGGCATGATCCTGAGTTTCGGGAAGCATTTTAGAATACGTACTTCTGCTGAGCGACTGAATACCACCCATGACCATACCCACCACAAAAGCCAAAACATAAAATGCATTGGGATCATATAAATTATACGCACCTATACAAATGCCCACCCAAATAAAAATAGCCACCATTAAGGCTTTAATATTTCCAAACTTTGCTGATAGGGCAGAAAAAAGAAAAGCACCACCGATTGCTACAAACTGAATAATTAAAACTGTAATAATTAGTTCAGCTGTTCCCAAATGAACTTCTTTTTCTCCGAAAAGGGTGGCTACATACATTACAGTTTGAACGCCCATGTTATAGAAGAAAAAAGACAACAGAAACCGGGTAAGATATTTTAGTTTTTTAAGTTCTTTCCACACTTTTATTAACTCATGATAACCTCTTAATAAATAGTGTCCTTCACGTTGCCGGCGATAAACGTTCGAAGGTAAATGATAAAAGGTATATGCAGAAAAGCCAATCCACCATGCTCCTACCACCAGAAAAGAAAACCTGGCCGGGAAAGTAGTTCCCTCAGCTATACCAAACCAGTTAGGATTCAAAATCATCAATAAATTAAATATCAGCAATATGGAACTCCCTATATATCCAAGCGCATAGCCTTTAGCACTTACTCGGTCCTGATCTTCGGGTTCGGCTATTTCGGGAAGATAGGAATTATAAAAAACTATGCTACCGGAATAACCAATGCTGGCCAACATAAAAAATAAAACACCCAACCATAAATTTGAGCTATCAAAAAAGAATAAACCTGCACATGACATCCCTCCCATCCAGGCAAAAAACTTCATGAAACCTTTCTTGCTTCCACTTGAATCGGCAATAGCCGATAGTAATGGTGAAAGCAAAGCGATGAGCAAAAATGAAATTGATAGTGAATAAGAATAAAGAGCTGTATTTTTAAAATCTCTTCCTAAAAAACGCACTATATCACTTCCACTTCCTGAAGTAACTTCTATAAAATAAATCGGGAAAACAGCTGTTGTTATAGTGAGTGAATAAACCGAATTTGCCCAGTCGTACATTGCCCAGGCATTCACTATTTTTTTATTCCCTTTAATGGAATTAGAAATGTCGGGAGCTGAAGTTTCTGTCAAAACAAGTTGGTCAAATTAATGATGAATGGTAAATGACAGCCGATAAACATTGTTGAATCACAACTTATCGGCTATCATTTCAATTTTAATTAATCAACGACATCTTAATCAAATTCAATGCAGAGCCAGCTTTAAACCATTCAATCTGGCCTTCATTGTATGTATGATTGACTTTAATCACATCAGTGGTACTATTCTTATGCTTAAGTTCAAGAGTAAGTGGCACCCCCGGAGCAAATGAAGTGAGGCCGAGAATATCGATAGTGTCGTCTTCCTGAATTTTATCGTAATCCGATTTGTCAGCGAAAGTTAAAGCCAACATCCCTTGTTTTTTCAGATTGGTTTCATGAATACGTGCAAATGATTTCACCAGTACAGCTCGGACACCAAGGAATCGGGGTTCCATGGCTGCATGTTCGCGTGAAGATCCCTCGCCATAGTTTTCGTCACCAACCACTATGCTACCTATTCCTGCAGCTTTATAAACACGTTGCGTAGCGGGAACAGGGCCGTATTCGCCTGTAATTTGATTTTTTACAGAATCGGTTTTTTCGTTAAAAAAATTCATGGCACCAATCAACATATTATTCGAAATATTATCGAGGTGTCCTCTGAATTTTAACCAGGGCCCAGCCATTGAAATATGATCGGTGGTACACTTTCCTTTCACCTTTATAAGTAATTTCAATCCATGCACATCGGTTCCTTCCCAGGCAACAAAAGAATCAAGTAATTGAAGTCGTGTTGATTTAGGATCCACAGAAATTGTCACTTTGCTACCATCAGCAGCAGGAGCTTGAAATCCGGCATCTTCAACATCAAAACCTTTTTCAGGAAGTTCAATTCCTTTGGGTTCATCCAGTTTTATTTTTTCACCTTTATCACTGATAAGAAAATCGGTGATTGGATTAAATGTTAAATCACCGGCTATAGCTAATGCCGTAACTATTTCAGGAGAGGCTACAAAGGCGTGGGTATTAGGATTGCCATCATTTCTTTTCGCAAAGTTTCTGTTAAAGGAAGTGATGATGGAATTTCGTTCGCCTTTATCAGCATTATGGCGGGCCCATTGACCAATGCATGGACCGCAAGCATTGGCAAGGACTACCCCACCCATTTTATCAAAAATGCTGAGATAACCATCACGTTCTACAGTGAAACGCACTTGTTCGGAACCGGGAGTAATGGTGAATTCTGATTTCGCAACCAGCCCTTTATCAACGGCTTGTTTTGCAACAGAAGCAGCGCGAGTAATATCTTCGTAAGAGGAATTGGTACAGGAACCTATTAAGCCCACGTCGAGTTTTGCAGGCCAGTTGTTCTCTTTAACAGCAGCAGCAAACTTTGATATTGGCCAGGCAAGATCCGGAGTAAATGGGCCATTTACATGAGGTTCCAGCAAACTAAGATTAATTTCAATTACCTGATCAAAATATTTTTCCGGGTTGGCATAAACTTCAGCATCCCCCTTCAAATGTTCGGCAACTTTATCGGCCATTGCAGCTACGTCTGCGCGAGCTGTTGAACGAAGGTAATCGGCCATTTTCATATCATAGCCAAATACTGAAGTAGTAGCACCAATTTCAGCACCCATATTACAAATAGTTCCTTTTCCGGTACAGGAAAGAGAGTCGGCACCATCACCAAAATACTCAACAATAGCACCGGTACCGCCTTTAACAGTAAGTATTCCGGCAACTTTTAAAATAACATCTTTGGCTGATGACCAACCGCTGAGTTTTCCGGTTAATTTAACACCAATCAACTTAGGGAATTTGAGTTCCCAAGGGAGGCCGGCCATAACATCACAGGCATCGGCACCGCCTACACCAATTGCTATCATTCCAAGCCCGCCGGCATTTACAGTATGAGAATCGGTACCAATCATTACACCACCGGGGAAAGCATACTGTTCAAGTATCACTTGATGAATAATTCCTGCTCCGGGTTTCCAGAAACCAATTCCATATTTATTAGAAACAGAGGCCAGAAAATCATATACTTCTTTATTAGAGTCTTTTGCTATTTGCAAATCCTCCACAGCACCAATTTTAGCTTGAATCAGGTGATCGCAATGCACAGTTGAAGGAACTGCTACCTTGGGACGGCCTGCTTGCATAAACTGCAAAAGAGCCATTTGAGCGGTTGCATCTTGCATAGCTACGCGATCGGGGTTGAAATCGACATAAGAAACACCGCGTTCAAAAGCTTTAGTAGCATTTCCTTGTGTTAAATGCGCATAAAGAATTTTCTCAGTGAGTGTTAAAGGTTTTCCAAGAATTTTACGGGCGGCAGCTATACGGTCGGGTAAACCGGCGTAAACTTTACCAATCATGTCAATATCAAAGGCCATTTTAATTATATATTTTATTGATTACTAATTAGTTGATTCAATTAATTGGTAGTATATACCGAACTGCAAGATACAAATTCAACAGGTTCTTTAAAAAACAACCACATGATGTTGTAAAATTTTAATAACAATAAAATGGAATTGGCGTTTTGAAAGAAACAAAGTGAGGCCTGAATTCGTAGTAAAGAGGTAAATGAAGCACATGAAAAACACTATAAAAATTGAACAGTTGCAGCGAGAATATTTTCGCAAACTGTTAACTGATCGCAGTGTGGATGATAAAATGCCATTTTTCACTCATGCGAAACGAATTTTTGAAATGGTCAGCAACCAGAAAAAAAAGAAAAAAAAATAACAGAATAAATTTTTATTCTGTCAGGGATATATTTTTTAGAGCTTAAAGGGTGAAAATCTATCCGAAAATTAAACTACTCAAAATCTTTTTTGAAGCAACAAATCTTGAACCAATCAAGCAATTGCCTCATTGATATCTGGTAATTTTCCGAATCTTTTCAATGTATTCATGTGTGATTTAAAAGCAATACCAAAAGTTTTATTTTCCATATAGGGGATACCATATTCTTCAGCGGTTGCTTTAACAATTGGTGCGATGTTGGGATAATGCACATGACAAACGCGAGGAAAAAGGTGATGCTCAACTTGATAATTAAGTCCACCCAAATACCAGGTAAGAAACTTGCTGCCTTTGAAAAATTAACAGTTGTATTCATTTGATGAATAGCCCAGCAGTTATCAATATCGCCCGATTCATTAGGAAGTGGATGAGAAGTACCTTCAACCGTGTGAGCCAGCTGAAATACAACTGTAAGGATGATACCTGCAGCAAAGTGCATAATCATGAACCCTGATAACACTTGCCAAACCGGTATTCCTATTTGAATTGGAAGCACAATAAATGCAGCGAAATAAATCAGTTTAACCACAATCATTCTAAATACAGTTGCAATATTTTCATTTTTAGTCCCAGGGTTTACACCATTCTTAGTGTACTTGGCAAACTGAATAAAATCTTTAAGCAATACCCAATACAAAGTAAGTATTCCATAAAATAGAAATGCATAAATATATTGCATGCTCTGGTACTTTTTAACTTTTGTATGCGGATTAAATCTCAGCACCAATTTGTCAGCTATATCATCATCCATATGAACAATATTCGTGTAGGTATGGTGCAAAATATTGTGTTGCAATTTCCAGTTAAAAACAGATCCACCTGCAAAACTTAAGGTGTGTCCTAAAATATAATTGATTGTTTTATTATCAGAGTATGCACCATGATTGGCATCGTGCATGATACTCATGCCTAATCCGGCTAAACCAAATCCCATCATTAGCCAGAGCAAGCTTGCTACCAAAAAGGAGGGTTGAAGCAGTAATAGAACTATAAAAGGAACGAAATAGGACAAAAGCAAAACAACAGTTTTAATTACCATTGTAGCATTTGCATTTCTTGAAATAGCATTTTCTGCGAAATAATTATCAACCCTAAGTTTTAATGTTTTGTAAAATTTTGATTGATCTTTATCAACAAATTTGACGTGACTTTTGATTCATTGATCGAAGGATATATATTAATAATGGTACAAGATACGAACTATTTAATAATTAAAAATAATTTTATACTAATAACTGATTATCAGTGTGTTGTGGGTTGCTCGCAGACATAGATTTTACTTCTTTTTGAGTCCAATGCACTAATGTTGAAAAGTATTTTTTATTCTACTTGATAAAGTTAAAGGACACTAGTAAGTTTGTCGCAATATTTATAGAGTGTTTTATCAGCCTCTGATTTTTAAACAATTTTTTAAGTAAATAAGTTTTGCAAGTTTAAATCATCTCAGGTTTCTTAAAGAAGGAGGGAACAACCAGAACACCACTTACGTATTTGTATGATTCCATGAATCTGGCAAGTAAAGCCCCAACGCTGGCTTCGTGTGCGAAACAATTTTTTTTAGTAAATTTTTTAAATGCTTTTTAACATGAAATTTTCAATTAAATCTTTTTTATTAACCGCTTTTGTTCTTATCGAACTTTCGCTTTCCTGCGTTTTGGCAAAACCCAATGAGTTAAACATTGCGCCTGACGAAAACAATTTTCTTATCAAACCGAAATTATCAATTTGCATTACCATTGCTCGACGCAGAGATTGCGATGGTTTTGGAATATGTGATATTTCTGTATCTGGTCGCGCTACATCCGGCAACAAAGCCAATGGAGTACTGTACCAGGATGATGTTTCTAAAAACACTTTAGTGCTTCAGGTAAACAAGTTAACCGATGTTACGACAGAATGCTATAACAAGTATTTCAAATCGGGATCCTTTATTATGGAAGACGATTTTCCGATGCCTTTAGAAATTTCACGGTCACTGGAATTTTCCGGTCAAAAAACAATTCCTTCCGGTAAACATCGGATCGTTGAAATCAACGGAATAATTTATGTTTATTTACCCGTAAAATAACAGGAACATCAACCAGTTAATCTAAAACTAAAAGATGAAAAAAATAACTCAGCTGGCTTTGATTTGCATTTCAATTTACCTGGCTGGATGTCAGCCGGTAATCAAACTAATTTACGGAGTAAAAATCCGCGTTACGAAACAGCAACATCCATAATGGAATGGACGAAAAAATGGGATTACCTGAAGCACCGGTTTATTCATGCGCTTTTGAAAGCTGGCAGGCAAACGATCAATTTCATTCACCGGACGTATTCGTGTTCGATAAAAATGGGAAATTTATTCCTTATAAAGATTCGTTAAAACCAAATTGTTCCGGGCCGGCTGAGTTATTTCTTGCCTATCTTGATCCTACACATGAATACCATCTGTCAGATCAATATTCAATCGACACTTTTTATCAATTATTAAACACCACCAGTTGTGAGAAAATTAATTACCTTAAAAAGGAAGCTGTCGACTTTCATATCTTTATAACATTTACCAAATGGCAAGGTATGTATTTACAAAAAAATAAAACTCTCGTTTGGTTAGATTCACTCAGCAAGAACGAAAATATAAAATATGAATTGGTATTTGTAAATACCGATTTGCAAGATTGCTGGAGTGAGTCACAAAAACAATTCTTTAAAACTCGCTGAACCGAGTGAGTATCGAAACAGCTCTATTTTGGTCGGACAAGCAAATGGACAGGGTAATTTTTTTTAACTGCCATCCTATTTTATCACAGTTTCTTTGAAACGCATTAGAACTATTTTGAAGTTTAGTTGTTTTTAGAATTCACATTTCATGCTATTTTTAATTTTATCGTAATGAGATTTTATTTTTTAATTTTTGGTTTTTTTATATCTTTTAAGGTTCATGGAACTGTAGCTGATGATACTACTAAATCGGCAACCCGCAAACTACTTTGCAGCCTTTCCTCCTCATTTACAAATTCAAAAAATTGGAAAGGAGTTTCGTTTAATAGTTTATCGGTAGCGTTAGATGTAGATTTTAACAGGGCAAAAATCAACGAAAAAAGCAACCTGCTTTTCACAGCAAAAACTGAGCTGGGATTTACAAAATTTATTGATTCCATTTGGAATAAGCATGCGGATAAGGTGAACTGCAATTATGTGTGGAAAAATAAAAAGGACTATCGATTATTCTTATACATTGTCATTCACGACACAACTTTTTAATAGTTATACTTCTTATTTTGATCCCGTAATAAAGCAAACAAAGCGGGAATGGGCAGGATCAATTTTGAATCCGGCAACTTTCGAAAACGGATTTGGGTTAGGGCTCTCCTTTGGAAAAAAATCCATGTTGAATGTTTCATTAGCGACAGTAAGGTTAAGAACCGAACCTATCATCCGATCACAATCAACAACCAATAAAAATGTAATAGGGAATTTACCTCGTGGGAAATTGATTTTTGATTATGGTGTTTCAACTCAAGCCCTAACATCCAACGAGCTGACTGAAAAACTAGCAATGAACAGTACGGCAAAATTTTTCATAAAAGGATTTCAAAGAGAATATTTTGAATTAGATGTATCGAATAAAATTAATTATACCATCTGGAAATGTTTTCAATTACGCGCCGACGTAAAATTGGTTTATGATCCGTTAGTGTCCTTAAAAATGCAGTACCGCAATGAGTTACTCTTTGGAGTGTTTTATGATTCAGCTAAAAAATTGAAATGAAAAATTTGTTGAAATAGTTGCATCTATTTGATTGTCAATGATAAAAAGAAATTTGACGTACCATAAATTTCTAATCCTTCCCCATTCAATTTTTTACCTTTGCCAGATCAAGAAAGAGTTATGAATATATCTTACAATTGGCTAAAGAAGTACATTGATGTTGATCAATCGCCCGAGGAAATTGCAGTTCTGCTTACCGGATGCGGTTTGGAAGTGGAGGGAATTGAACCATTTGAATCAGTAAAAGGCGGGCTCAAAGGCTTGTTGATTGGAGAAGTACTTACAGCCACCCAGCATCCTAACGCAGATAGGCTTACAGTAACAACAGTAAATGTAGGAGGTGGAATAATTTCACAAATAGTGTGTGGTGCACCGAATGTTGCTGTTGGGCAAAAAGTAGTGGTGGCTGTTCCCGGTACTATTTTATTTCCTTTGAAAGGAGAACCTTTTGAAATTAAAAAATCTAAAATACGCGGAGAAGCTTCAGAAGGTATGTTATGCGCTGTGGATGAAATTGGACTCGGTGAAAGTCATGCCGGAATTATTGTACTTGACACGACAGCAATTCCAGGCACACCTGCAGCGGATTATTTTAAAATCGACAACGATTACACTTTAAGTATTGGACTAACACCAAACAGACCAGATGCAGCTTCACATATTGGAGTAGCAAGAGATCTCTGTGCAGTTTTAAACACACTGACACTCACAAATAAAAAACAAACAAAATCCATACATTGGCCCGATACCAGTGCTTTTAAAACACCTTTAGCAGCACCTGTCATTACAGTTAAAATTGAAAGTGAAGCCTGTACCCGATATTCAGGTATACATATTGACGGAATAAAAGTTGGACCGTCACCGGAATGGCTGCAGAATTCACTAAAATCGATAGGTCTGAAGCCAATAAATAATGTAGTTGATTGCACCAATTATGTACTCTTTGAACTTGGTCAACCATTACATGCGTTTGATGCCGCTAAAATCAGCAATCAACAAATCATCGTAAAAAAACCAGATCCGGCATCCAAATTTATTACACTGGATGGCATTGAAAGAAAACTGGAAGGCTCGGAATTAATGATCTGCGACAGCAATGGGCCAATGTGTATAGCAGGTGTTTTTGGGGGATTCAACTCGGGGGTGAATGAAAACACCACCGAATTGTTTATCGAAAGCGCATGCTTTGATGCAGTTTCAGTAAGAAAAACATCTAAATTACACGGGCTTAAAACAGATGCATCATTTAGATTTGAAAGAGGTACCGATCCTAATATAACAGTTACTGCATTAAAAAGAGTTGCCTTGTTAATAACAGAAATTGCAGGAGGAACCATCACTTCTCAGCTATTGGATATTTATCCTCATCCTGTTAAAGACTGGAAAGTTGAATTATCAGTTTTAAATTTCAAAAAATTAACAGGTGTTCATCTTGATGTTAGCACCATTCAACAAATTTTAACCTGGCTGGATATAAAGTTAATTTCAGAAAAGGGTGGCCTGCTTCAGCTCGAAGTACCACCTTATAGAGTGGATGTGATGCGGGAAGCGGATGTGATTGAAGAAATACTTCGCATTTATGGTTATGATAAAATTCCTGCTACCTTCAAAATTAAATTCATCACTTCCCAACGCTACCTCTCCCCTGCTTGAAAAAGTGAGGAACAAAGTAGCCGATTATTTGGTGGCGAATAGTTTTATGGAAGTGTTATCGAATTCACTAACTCGATCAGGAGTTTACGATGAAGAAGAAACAACTTTTGCCAGAATAAAAAATCCATTGAGTCAGGATCTGAATATTCTTCGCCCTTCTATGCTGCAACCGCTTTTAGACATAGCGATTTACAACCGTAACCGGAAACGAAATGATCTTAGATTATTTGAATATGGAAAAACGTACTTAAAAAATACAGAAGGATATAAAGAAACCAATAGATTGGCCTTGCTGTTAACAGGGTTTCGCACTAAAGCACATTGGGAAGTAAAACAGGTGGAATACGCTGTCTTTTATCTTAAGTCGATTGTGGAGAATGTAATGCTGGTAGCAGGATTACGAAAAGACAAAGCAAAATGGCTGCCGGGTGAAAACGGTCAATTAGAAATGGAAATGGTATTGGTATCCGGCAAAAAGAAGTAGCCAAAATTGGAAAAGTACCTAAGAAAATACTCAAAAATTTGATTTGATGGCAATATCTGGTATGCAGATATTAATCTTGATACAGTTGAAAAAATGATTGTTGTTGCACCACCAAGCATCCTTGAACCACCCAGATTTCCGGAAGTAAAACGTGATTTGTCGATGGTTCTTGATAAAAGCATTCAATATCAATCGCTGGAAAACCTGGCCTATGAAACAGATCGTAAGATATTGAAGGACGTAAATTTATTTGATGTTTATGAGGGAGAAAAAATTGGTCTGAATAAAAAATCTTATGCCCTAAGTTTTGTGTTGCGTGATGATGAGAAAACATTAACCGATAAAGAAATTGATAAAGTAATGCAACGACTGATGGAGAATTTTGAAAACAAACTAGGCGCCGTGATCCGGAAAGGATAGCAGACCGACCCATTATTGAGAATCAAAACAATAACGATCTGGTGAACATTGTCTGACTTTTACACTAAATAAAGAACAAAAGAAGAAAGATATTTTTCCTTTCAAACCTCTACTATTCACTTTTAAGGAGTATCCATTAATTATTCTGTGAGAAGTTTTCTTCGGTTAATTTCCTTTCACAAAAAGCGTTAAAACAATTTCTTCTTCATTGTTTTAAGAATTGCTTCAGAAACAGAATGCACCTCCAATTTTTTATAAATATTTTTTATGTGGTGCCGTACCGTATCGTGAGTGATACTTAAAGCGTCGGCCACCATTTTATAGCTTTTCCCCTTACACAACTGATCAAGCACTTCACGCTCACGATCGGTCAAGTGGGCGGAGGAGGTTGGTGGAGCGTTGAAAGAAGTGACCACCATGCGAGCAATGCGACCACTCATAGGAGCGCCACCATCGCGGACATCCCGTATTGCATCCAGAATTTTTTCGGGAGATGTATTTTTTGTAATGTATCCGCAAGCCCCGGCACATAAGGAATCAAATACTGTTTCATCGTCGGCAAAAACGGTGAGCATGATAATATCCAGATCAGGCATTTTTAATTTCAATTGCTTCAGGCAATCTACTCCGCTCATGCCGGGTAAATTAATATCCATTAAAACCACATCCGGTTTGATTTCAGGAATTTTTTTTACGGCCGATTCTGCATCCGCAAAAGAACCGATACATTCAAATTCATCGTTATGTTCTTTAATAACAATTTGCAACCCTTCCCGAAGGTCATGGTTATCGTCAACTAATGCAACTTTTATCATAATCAGTTTAAGTTTTCGAGGGAGAGGTCGAGTTCTGCAACTGTACCGGTTCCTTCAGAATGTATATCAATATGTGCGTCAATCAACAGCGCTCTTCGTTTCACATTATTCAGACCATGGCCCACATTATGGCCATTCATTTTAAAGCCGGATCCATTATCACGAAAGCGGAATTTAATGAAATTGGTCTCTTTAACTAATTCAAGATGAGTTTGGGTGCTATGGGCATGTTTCAAACTATTATGCATTACTTCTTTAAATATAAGCAATACATGCCGTTTAGCAGCTGGAGAAATTATTTCGTTTTTTAAATCCTCAGATATTTTTCCGGCATCAAACAATACTCCTGTACTATCAAAAAGTTCCTGTCCAAATTCCCTGATTTGAGAATACAAATCATATATTGAATCTTTATCGGGATCCATCGCCCACAACATATCTTTCATAGTGTGATACAAAGTACCCGAAGTATCAATTATTTTATCCAAATGAGGTCTCAATTCTTTTTGATCTATGCCAATTTTATTTTTCAATATTTCTGCAAACCAGGAAATAATAGTGAGTTTATGTCCGAGTTCATCATGAAAATCAGCTGCTGTGGCTCGTCTAATTTTCTCCACTTCCTTCACTTGTTCCAGTTTCATACTTAAACGATACTTATGCAAGCCCCACAGCACCCCAGCAATGAAAACAGCAATAATCAGGTAAAACCAAATTGTTTTATAAAAAGGTGGCTTAATGTTAATGACAAACATGGCTCCTTCGCTATTATAGATGCCATCACTGTTGGCTGCTTTGACTTTGAAGACATAATTGCCGGGCGGCAATTGTGAAAAATTGACTTGTGTTGAACTTCCGGAATAAATCCAGTCACTTTGAAAACCCTCTAATCTATAGGCGTATTGATTTTTTTGTGGATCGGCATAATGCAATCCAATAAAATTTACTGTGAAGGAATTGTCCTTGTACTTTAAGTCAATCGTGTTGGATTGCTGATACTCAGCAAGATTTACAAGTCTGTTTCCATTCAGAATAATACTTGTAATTGAAATTAATGGCGGAGTAAGATCAAGTTTAATCTGTTCAGGATAAAATGAAGTATAACCTTCTATCCCACCAAAAAACATTTCACCATCAGGTGCTTTGTAGGAGGCATAACTATTGAATTCATTACTCTGCAATCCGTCATGAACATCATAATTAGCAACAGCAATTCCGTTAGGATCAAATTCTGTAAGGCCGTTGTTTGTGCTCAACCACAAGTGACCCGTTTTTTGATCCGGAATTATGGCATATATTACATTATTTTTCAATCCATTTAATGTAGAGTAATTTAAAAACCGATTCTTACCTTTTTCCACAACAACACGCGTTAATCCATTCATGGTACCCAGCCATATATTTTGATTCTTATCTTCGGCAATGCAAAGAATACTCTGGTTACGTAAGCTGTTCGTGTCTTGCTGTTGATGAATGTAAGAAACAGGCTTTGTAAAATCCGGAGTTGCTTGTGTTGAAGTTTTAGGGAAATATTCAAGACCTCCAGAGGTACCCAGCCAATGGTTTCCCGAAAGATCAATATAATAACAACTGAGATAAAATGATCGGTCCTTAAGTTTATTCTGATCCTGAATTCTCATAACGGGAGTGAATACATTCAGTACAGGATCAAACTTATAAATACTATACAACATTACAATGTAAATGTTTCCTGCATTATCAGTTACAATGGTGCGCAGACTATTACCATCAATGTCATCAGGCAATTCTGTCGGGGACGCAATCATCCGATCATTAATTTTTGTTACCTTATACAGATATTTGCCAGTTCCAAAAATTACTTTATTGTCTCTGGATAAAACCAAACCATTGATGTATTCTTCATTGACAGGTTTCTCCACATGATTTGATGGCGACACCAGTATATATTTTTTAGTTGATCTGTTATAACTCAGCAATCCGGAAGGAGTACCAATCCAAATGTTGTCATCATTTTGCTTGATAATTGTGGTAACAAAAGGTGATGGCAAAGGAGATGCGGTAAGGTTATTAGTAATGAAATTCTTGGTAACAGGAACCAATCTTACCACTCCGCCTGCGTTGAACCCCGTCCAAATTACACCATTAGTAATACGATCTTCATAAAACGAAATAGCATTGCCTTTGGAAAGTGTACTTATAGTTGAAACTGTATTGATACGTTCAAAAGAAATGGTATCAGAAACAGGTCTTGAGGGAGTTGTGTTTCTAACCACTTGAATTCCTCTATCGGCATATCCGATCCAGAGATCTCCATTGGAGGCACTAAAAAGAACAGAAACCAAATTGCTGGCCATACCTCTTTGTAAACTTCCTGAAACAGATAAGTTTCTTATATTTTCACCCGGATAACTTATTAAATCAATGCCATTTCTTCCTCCGGTCCACACATTTCCTGACTGATCAATTGCAATGGCAGTAACTGAAGTATTGCTCAACCGGTTGTTTTTTTTACTGAACCAAACTAAAACCGGATTTGGTGTAGTCATTTGCTTTAAATCCAATTTAAACAACCCGGCATTGCTGCCTACCCATAACTGCTTTTTGGTATCCGAGGTAATAACATGTATATATTTATCAGTAATAGTATCTTCAGGGTTGGATTTAAGCGGAATTCTAATAAAAGAAAAATGTGTTTTACCTGCCATAACAGTCTCTACCATTTTGTGTAAACCGCTACCTGTTCCCACCCAAATGTTTCCTTCCAGTATCTTCATGAAGAGCTGTTACAATATTACTTGCCAGTGCATCACTATTTTCGTTGGCAGAAAAATGTTTGAAGTCTCCTTTTTCAGGAAGATAAAGGTTAAGCCCGTGATTGGCTGTGCCTGCCCAAATCCTTCCTTTGGAATCACATAATAAATTTTCGGTATTATTTGAAGAGATGGAATTGGTATCAAAAGGTTCATCTCTGTAAACCTGAAAAGAACTGCCATCGTATTTGTTCAAGCCATCCTGAGTGGCCATCCAGGTGAAACCTTTGTTGTCTTGAATTATATCATAAACCGAACTTTGCGATAAGCCTTCTGCCAAAGAGATGGAAACAGCTTTGTATGACTGAGCCTGCAACAGCACAGGAAACATCAATAATAGTAAGGCAATCAGCTTCTTTCTCACTTGTGTACCAGTTATGAATACAAACAAAATTACGAAAATTCATTGAATATGACTTTCACATTTATGTGTAGGGAGCGAAAAGGGAGTTCTTGGGTTCTTGAAGTGTTGAGTTGCGTGATTGGTGAGTTGAGATATGCTTGGATTGAAGTTTTTACGTTCAGCAATTGGTGGTTTAATGAAAAGTTTTTAGCTCCTTGTTGAGTAAGCAGCAAATTTTATATATTTGGGTGAGATGTTGCTAACACACTTTTAAAAACGAGCTATTCGTTTTTTTATCAAAGCTCACTTCCATCGGGCCAGCTCCATTTTTGCAAGTTCAACAGGTAGAATTCCAGTTGCTTTTACGAATTGGCAATTAAGTTTATAGGAAAGGTAGCTAAGTATTAAGAAACGCGGCTCCAATCATCTCTGCCTTTCATTTTGTCAAGGAGCTGAATGTTTGCGATAGCGTTTTCAGGGGCAATTAGATGAGGGTCATCAGCGAGCAATTTCATAGCTGCCGTTCTGGCTATTTCTACGATAGCACCATCTTTAACAAGATCTCCAATTTGTAAATTCAAAACACCTGACTGCATGGTGCCTGCAATATCACCCGGACCGCGTAACTTCATATCCACTTCCGCAATTTCAAAGCCATCGTTAGTTCGCACCATGGTACTCATTCGAAGTTTTGCATCGACTGATAATTTGTAGCCGGTCATTAAAATACAAAACGATTGTTCTGCTCCTCTGCCTACCCTTCCTCTTAACTGATGCAACTGTGAAAGCCCAAATCGTTCAGCGCTTTCAATAATCATCACCGAAGCGTTTGGTACATTTACTCCCACTTCAATAACTGTTGTTGCAACCATAATATGAGTAAATCCAGATGCAAACTTTTTCATCTCAGCATCCTTATCTGCCGATTTCATTCTTCCATGAACCACGCTTACTCGGAAGTCGGGTAACGGAAAGTCGCGACAAATTGCTTCGTAACCGGCTTCCAGATTCATCAAATCAATTTTAGCCGATTCTTCAATCAGTGGATAAACGATGTAAATTTGCCTTCCTTTCGCTATTTGCTCTTTCATAAAGCCGGTCATACGAAGCCGGGATGATTCAAACCGATGTTCGGTACGAATCGGTTTTCTGCCCGGAGGCAATTCATCAATAATACTAGTATCGAGATCGCCATAAATAGTCATAGCCAATGTTCGTGGTATGGGTGTGGCGGTCATTACCAACACATGTGGCCAGGCGTTATCTTTGCTCCACAATTTAGCCCTTTGTTCCACACCAAAGCGATGCTGCTCATCAATAACCACCAAGCCTAAATTATTAAATTGCACCCTGTCTTCAATTAATGCATGCGTTCCTACTAGGAAATTCAATTCGCCGGATTTTAAATCGATGAGTAACGAATCGCGCTGCTTTTTTTAGTAGACCCAGTAAGTAAACCTATCGACATTTCTGTTCCATTCAGCAATTCAGAAATGCTGTTAAAATGTTGTTGCGCCAGAATTTCCGTTGGTGCCATAATGCATGCTTGATAACCATTATCAAGCACCATAATCATACTCATAAGTGCCACCAAGGTTTTTCCGCTACCAACATCGCCTTGGTAACAACCGGTTCATTTGATGACCGGTGCCCATGTCGGTACGAATTTCTTTCAAGACTCTCTTCTGCGCACCAGTGAGCTCGAAAGGAAGCTGATTGGTGAAAAATTATTGAAATGATCTCCAATATGAGTAATTTTTTTGCCTGCATATTTATCGATCTTAAACTGTTTGCGCTTTAACATTTCCAGCTGAATGTAAAAGAACTCTTCGAATTTTAAGCGGAACTGTGCTTTCTTTAATGAATCAGTATTTGGAGGGAAATGGATATTTAAAAGCGCCTCTCTTACAGGTGCCAGTTTAAAAGGTTCAATAATAGAAACAGGTAAAGTTTCAGGCACAATGGCTGGCATTTGCTGCAACAAATTTTTTTGCATTTTTAAAAGTGCCTTACTATCGATAAATCGTGCTTTACATTTTTCAGTGGTATTGTAAAAAGGTTGCAGTGCTACGGTGATGGGCCCGGGTTCGGCAGCAACCAATTCCAGTTCTGGATGAACAAAATTAAATTTCCCATTAAACTCTGAGGGCTTTCCAAATAAGATGTATTCCACTCCAGGATGAAGTGATTCTTTGATCCATTTTACACCTTTAAACCAAATGAGCTCAATTGCACCACTCTCATCCCGAAATGTGGCGACTAATCGAGCAGCTCTTTTCTCTCCAACAGTATTTAAATTCGTGATTTTACCCTTTAACTGCACATAAACAGTATCGTCATGAATATCGGAAACCCGAAACAACTTGGTGCGGTCGACATAGCGAAAAGGGAAATGAAAAAGGAGATCATGAAAGGTGAAAATCCGGAGTTCTTTTCTCAGGATTTCAGCTTTTTGTGGACCTACGCCTTTAAGGAATTCTATGGAGGTATCGAAAAATGAGGACATCTCTTGCAAAAATAAGAAATTGAAATGAGTTGTGCTCGCTACCATCACGGATAACTGCACGGTGCACGATCCTGGCTCAAAAATATTCGATATGCCCGATTGGATTCAAACTAAAGAACTTTAAAAAAAATCAACCAAAGGCACCATCCTCATTGTAAAAAAAACAGTTACAAATTGTATGAGGGTCAGCAACAATAAAAAAACTCCGGTGCATGCCGGAGTTTTTTTTTCTAATGTTAATACTAGTAATTTCGTCCTTGCGGTTTTGGTATTACTGCATTCTCTTAACATTAACAGCATTGAGGCCTTTTTTGCCTTCGGTTACTTCATACTCAACTTGATCATTTTCCCTGATTTTGTCAATCAGTCCTGAATGATGAACGAAGATTTCCTGATTAGAATCATCCTCAACGATGAATCCAAAGCCCTTGGATTCATTGAAAAATTTTACTTTTCCTGTTTTCATTGTGTAATCAATTAATTTTGTGAATAATCTGCCAAAAATAAGATTAATTATTTACAAATTACATCCCCCAAAAAAAATCACCGTTTCATGTCGCGTTCCAACCAAATTTCAGGACAAATAATTGATATTCAGAACCGTAGAATATTTGGAGGTGAAATTCAAGTTATCAACGGTAAAATTTCCAGGATTATTGAAAAGCCTGATGTTCCGGCCCATTTCATTCTACCGGGATTTATAGATTCGCATATCCACATTGAAAGTTCGATGCTTACTCCCTATGAGTTTGCCCGAAAGGCACTTATTCATGGAACCGTGGCAACGGTGAGCGATCCGCATGAAATTGCCAATGTGTGCGGGTTAAAGGGTGTCTATTATATGCTGGAAAATGCCAGGAATAGTCTTTTAAAATTCCATTTTGGAGCCCCATCCTGTGTTCCGGCTACTATTTTTGAAACCTCAGGCGCGGCACTTTCAGCAGCTGATGTTGAGGAACTCCTCCAACGCAAGGACATATTCTACTTGTCGGAAATGATGAATTATCCTGGTGTCCTTTTTAAAGAACCTGCCGTGATGGAAAAAATTGCAATTGCCAAAAGACTCGGCAAGCCGGTTGATGGACATGCTCCAGGACTAATGGGTAATGATGCAATAAATTATATTCAAGCAGGCATCACCACCGATCATGAGTGTTTTACAAAAGAAGAGGCGCTTCATAAATTGAGATGCGGTATGAAAATTCTTATTAGGGAAGGGTCGGCAGCCAGGAATTTTGAGGCATTGCATGAATTAATTTCAGAATACCCTGAAATGGTTATGCTATGCAGCGACGACAAACATCCTGATGAATTGATGATTGGACATATAAATATGGTAGTGAAGCGTGCACTTTCAAAAGGACATGATCTATTTGACGTGCTGCGTTGTGCTTGTGTGAATCCTGTTCATCATTATAGTATGGATGTAGGATTACTTCGGGTAGGAGATCCGGCCGAGTTTATTGTAATTAATAACACCAATGATTTTAATGTACTGGAAACATACATCAACGGCGAAAGGGTTACTTCAAATGGAAAATGCATTCTTGATCAAAAGCAGCATCCGAAAATTAATAACTTCAATTGCATCGAAAAAACAGCGAATGATTTTCAAATCCGTGCAACCGGAAAAACTATGAATGTGATTGAAGCTATCGACGGGCAATTAATTACTAAACCGTTGAAATTTCCAGTTAATGAAATTAATGGTTTTGCTGCTGCAGATGTTAAAAATGATTTGTTGAAAATTACGGTGGTAAACCGTTACCGGGATGAAAAACCTGCTGTTGCCTTCATCAAAAATTTCAATCTTAAGAGCGGAGCTATTGCATCTACTGTGGCACACGATTCACATAACATCATCGCAGTGGGTGTTGATGATGAATCCATTTCAAGAGCCGTAAACTTGCTTATCAAAAACAAAGGTGGACTCAGCGTTGTAAATGGCAATGACGAATTTGTGTTGCCCCTTCCCATCGCCGGACTAATTAGTGATTTGTCGTGTGATGAAGTTGGTGAACTCTATTCCGTCATCGATAAAAAAGTCAAATCAATGGGTTGCACTCTTCGCGCTCCTTATATGACGCTTTCCTTTATGGCTTTGTTGGTGATTCCCAGTTTAAAATTGAGTGACAAAGGGTTGTTTGATGGAGAAAAATTTGAATTTACAAACTTGATGGGTGATTAATGCAAAAATCTTGCATAAATCAATTACGAAATCCGTGTACATCAATTTAGTAATAGTTTTGTTACCCATTTGCTGGAAGGAGGCATGCTTATAAGGGTAATACAGGAACTTTTGGGGTATTTCAGGATGTTTGCTAATCCTGTACATGTTGGTTGGACTTTAAGCAGAATTCGCTACTTTAGTTGCAAAACAACTACATCAAAATGAAAAGCACTAATAATAAATTAACTACTAAAGAAATTTCGGTTTTACTTGCATGCCTAAAATTCCGTTTTGAGGAAAACAGGAATCGGCACAAGGGTATTGAATGGACAAAAGTACAAGCAAAGCTGGAAGCTGATACGAAAAAATTATGGTCACTCAATGCCATGGAAATTACAGGAGGTGAACCCGATGTTATTGATTTCGATAAAAAGTCGGGGGAATTCATCTTTTATGACTGTGCAACGGAAAGTCCTAAAAATCGCAGAAGCATTTGCTATGACAAGGAGGCGCTTGAGGCCAGAAAAGAAAACAAGCCAAAGAACAGCGCTGTTGAAATGGCCTCCGAGATAGGAATTGAGTTGTTATCAGAAGCACAATATCGAGCGTTACAGGAAATAGGAAATTTCGATACAAAAACATCTAGTTGGATCAAAACACCTGATGAAATAAGAAAACTTGGTGGTGCCCTTTTTTGTGACCGCCGTTATAACCAGGTTTTTGTTTATCATAATGGAGCCGAATCTTATTATTCAGCACGAGGTTTTCGTGGGTTGCTTCGAATATAAAAGAAGATGCATTTTGACTGATTTGAATAAAAATGTAAAGAAATTTATCTATTTTTGGTTTATGAAGCTTTTTGATTCATGTATCAATTCGGTAAGTGAATCAATTCCTTTAAATTCAAATAAAAAATTGCGTGCATGCCACTTTTCAGGTAAAGTCTATTAGCTTTGTATTGATAACGCAAAAATTACATTAAACTAAACCCACCTATTACAGCTGTATTCATGTACAATCTCCCCTATTACAAAGAACACAATGAACTGGTAATTAAAGAATTTATTGAAAGGTATCCTTTTGCTTTTTTAACCGGTTGCGATTCACAAAATATTCCTGTTGCTACGCAGATTCCTGTTTTTATAGAGGAACAGGATGGTAAGAAGATATTACGGGGACATATCATGAAAAATACAGATCATCATAAGGCTTTTTTGCACAATGAAAACGTTCTTGTTGTATTCACAGGGCACCATTCCTATGTAAGTGCTACCTGGTACAGCAACCCGCATCAAGCCTCAACCTGGAATTACATGAGCGTTCACGTAAAAGGTATTGTCAGGTTTCTCGATGATGATGCTTTGATTGATGTGATGCGGAAAGTCACACTGCACTTTGAAAATTACAATCCGGAGTCATCTACCATTTTTGATAACCTAACACCCGAATATACTCAAAGATTGCTTCATGCAATTGTAGCTTTTGAAATTGAAATTAAGGAAATGGACACCGTTTTTAAATTGAGTCAGGACAGAGATGCCAAAAGTTATGAAAATATAATTGAGCGATTATCTGAACAAGGAGAATCAGGAAAAGTGATTGCTGCTGAAATGCAAAAGAGAACTAAAAATGTTTTTCCCGATAAAAAGTAACAATGTGCTGGCCGGCTAATTAAATTTAGCAATTAAATCATCACAATATCAAATAATCCGCTCTGAAACCTGGATTAAAATTTGAGATGATTTTTAGGAGGTATTTTAGAGGCAAATTGACTTCTTTTAATAGGTAAGCAGGAGAGTTGCCAATGGTCAGGGAGATTATAAATACCTACACAAATTGAAAATAAATTTATACCTTTCCATTTCCAAACTTATCTTCCTGATGACAGGAGTAGCCTTTTAGTATTAAAAATATTGATAAATAATAAAGATCAATGAAAGGATGTATGTATATTTATATTCTGCTTCTGGTATTAACCGGCAGTTCTTATGCGCAGCCTGTCACTGAAAACATTTTATTTGATACCTATTACAGTCCTTCAAATAATGATTTCGAAAATTACTTTTCCGGGAATTCGTTAATGAATCAAATAACTACCAATGGCATAACTGGTGGATGCCTGACTACTCCAAATACAGAGAGCTGGGGAAACAATAATGCCATTTATTGTTCTAAATATATTGATTCCGCGTCCTATTCTTCCAGCACACAACTTTCATTCAAATATGACACCACACAACTTAATTCGATAAATTACGATCGTGCTATTTCCATTTTTCTTAAACCCGGTGCTGATGCGAATCATTATATTATTGGTTCGATCACTCCAGATAAAAGATTCAGATAGTCAGCTATTTTGCAGCCAACAATCCTTCCCAGTTAATTTAATCCACAACCACTGGTACAAATTCATTCTAAATACCAGTTTCACCACGCCGGCGCCAGTGTATCAGATTGTCGTGGATGCACAATTAAATGATTTGGGATTAACAGGACTTACTCCACCTATACCAGCTGGAAATTCAACTATAACTTTTACCGACAGTCTTTTATATGTTGATGCTGCAGTTGAGGCATCTATTTCTGGAACGCTTTGGGGTGGAGCCAAATATATCGACAATTTCCATTTTCAAGGGGTGAAGAGCGCCGACAGCTGCATTATTTCTTCAAGTAACTTCACACTACCAGCAACGGTTTCGGATGTTTTCTTTTCCAACAATAACATCCATATAACAAATGCAAATACCGATTTAACACTTCAATTGTATGCTATATCAGGTCAGGAAATTTATTCTGTAAAGGTAACTTCCGGATACACTTCAATTCCAATTACAGATTTAGAAAATGGCGTTTATCTGCTTCAGCTTTCAAGTCCTTCAAATAGTTTTCAATTAAACAAAAAAATTGTTATCTTGAATTAAACTTTAGAAATAGACCTTTTCAATCAGTAAATAAAATAAATCTATTACTACTGCTTCAATTTTTTTTCAAACAATGATGAAAATACCAAATCCTCCAGAAACTTAATAACTTTCGATTCATCTTTAGAATTTCCAAAATCAGTGAGCGCAGGGAGATTTTTCATAAAGTAGTTTTGGAAATGAGCCATTTCAATTATTGTTGTAGCTAAAGAGCGAGGATATTTATATTTAGGATTACATTCTGAGATAATAGCAGCAACACTTGCACACAAATCTTTGTACGGTTTGAAAAAACTTTGTTTATTATCTATAGAAACCTGTCTGTTAAGATATGCTTTTACTCCTTCCATCATTACAACTTCATACAACAATCGTTCATCAATGTGTTTGGTATGAATATCATCCTTTACCATTGTACTCAATAGTTGCATCGCCTTTTTCAATTTAATTTCAGGATTTTTAATATTATTGGTGTGTACGGCTATCTTGTATTCCAGCCAGCTCCAATACCAGGAAACTATGTATACCAGCAAACGGTGCTTATTTTCAAAATATCGGTAAACACTTGCTTCTGTTGTTCCCATCTCTTCAGCAAGCTTTTTAAAGGTAAAAGTTTCAAATCCTGTCTTATGAATCAAAATAATACTATGGCGCAG
The DNA here is from genome assembly GCA_016722525.1 of Bacteroidota bacterium. Taxonomy (GTDB): domain Bacteria; phylum Bacteroidota; class Bacteroidia; order AKYH767-A; family OLB10; genus JADKJB01. Next base: position 50,089 of record JADKJB010000013.1, on the reverse strand, counting down.
TATCTCTCTTCCCAAATCAGTATCTTCTGGATTACGAAGATATAATTTGTCATTCATTTGAATTTGTAATGTCAATTCCATTTGCTTAAGATATAGTGATGATTAGGATAATTTTTAAATAGGAGTGCAATTTGAATTTCTCTTTAAGATAGGTAAGTCCTTTATCTTCTATTATGTTTGATTGAAATTTTCCCATTGGCCGTTTTAGAGAAAATGTTTTTGCTTTATCGATTGGATCTGTTTTGCTTCTAAATTAAGTATTCTATTCCTTTCAGCCGGGTGCTTCTAAATCAACATTCAACAATAATTGGACATGGCAATTTTCTAACAATCTGATTACTAACTGATTAATATACAGAAAGGGAAATTTTACAATTTATAGAACAAAAGTAATAATATAATGTTTAATAGTAATACTATCATATAAAATATTAATACTATCTTTGCACAAATTAAACGGAGCAAATTGAATTTGTGAAAAGCCCAGGTTCAAAACCTCCAACAGAAAAGATAAAACCCAAAAACAACAATTCAATAATCCATTATTAATAACTAAAATTAAAACAAAAATGAAAATTACCCGATTCCTAGTTTTAGCACTTATGACTCCCTTGTTTCTAGCCTCATGTGGGCAAAAAGAAGCAGAAAAGCCTTTAGCTGAGACACCTGCTGCGAAGGCAGAACCGGTAATGGCTCCGATCATCAACACACCTGACGACGCGTTGGCTGAACTAAAAAATGGAAATCAGCGCTTCCTTAACGCTGCACTTATTAATACTGAATACAAAACACAAATTGAGAACACTAAATTAGATCAGAAACCGCATACATTAATATTATCATGTTTGGATTCCAGAGTTCCACCAGAAATCATATTTGATCAGGGTATTGGAAATTTATTTGTAGCCAGGGTTGCAGGGAATATTGAGGACCAAAATATTTTAGGAAGCATGGAATTTGCTACTAAAGTAAAAGGAACTAAGTTAATAGTGGTAATGGGCCACAATAAATGCGGCGCAGTAAAAGGCGCATTGGATAATGCTGAATTGGGAAATCTTACTCAATTGGTAAATCAGATTAAGCCTGCTATTACTGGTGACAAAAATAATCCGGATGCAATGCTTGATGAGACAGCTAAAAATAATGTTAAAATGACGATAGCTGATATTCTTAAAGATAGCCCGGCGATTACAGAACTTGTTAATGAAAATAAAGTCAAAATTGTTGGCGCTTACTATGAGCTCACCACAGGTCAGGTAACATTTCTAGACTAAAATAATTTTAAACATTAAATAAAAAGATATTTGCCATGATATGTCCATCGTGTAGTACAGAACTCAAAATGAGTGACCGAGCAGGTATTGAAATTGATTATTGTCCAAAATGCCGAGGTGTTTGGCTCGATAGAGGTGAACTGGATAAAATTATCGAGAAATCTTCCGGTGATTCCATTTCGGGTGAAAGTCGAAAAGAGAATAGTAGCCGTGAAAATACAGCTCCTCCAGAAAGATATTACGAAAAGCCTCGCAAGTATGATGATGATAAATATTATGGTAATAGAAAACGGAAATCCTTTTTAGGTGATTTGTTTGATTTTTAATTTTATTTATTGGAAACTATACAATCGAAAACAGAAAACAGCTTTCCATTTCACAAATAGCAATTTTCACAAATTGCTATTTTTTAGTGCTTCTACACCAATGAAGCGTTAAAACACCAACCTTACAGTTAACACTCATTCAATAATTTGCATGTTAAATCATGCAAATTATTGAATTTAAATTATTTTATTAATGACAACAGAACTTTATTTTTGGATCGGATTTTCACTTTTTGTAGGGGTTATGCTAGCGCTAGACCTTGGTGTATTTCATCGAAAATCGCACGTAGTATCTTTCAAAGAATCTCTTTCCTGGACTTTCGTTTGGATTGGACTTGCGATGATCTTTGGTTTGATAGTGTATTTTTGGAAAGGTCCGGACAAATCAATAGAGTTTTTAACCGGTTACGTAATTGAATTATCCTTAAGTGTTGATAATTTATTCATATTTATTTTGATATTTTCCTACTTTCAGGTACCCGCTTTGTATCAACATAAGGTATTGTTTTGGGGAATTCTTGGGGCTTTGGTGATGCGTATAATATTCATCTTTGCTGGTGTAGCACTTATAACAAAATTCCATTGGATCATCTACGTGTTTGGTGCTATAATAATTGTTTCGGGAGTTAAGATGTTATTTCAGAAGGATAAAAAACTGGAGCCGGACAAAAACCCTGTCATCAAATTAGTAAAAAAATTGATTCCTGTTACAGCAGAATATCATGATGATAAGTTTTTTGTGAAGCTTAAAACCGGAGTATGGGCAGCAACGCCACTTTTCATTGTTCTTGTTTTTATAGAGCTAACAGATTTAATTTTTGCTGTTGACTCCATACCGGCAATTCTAGCTATTACAACTGATACCTTCATTGTATTTACATCAAATGTGTTTGCCATTTTAGGGCTTCGCTCCTTGTACTTCTCGTTATCAGGCATGATTAACCTATTTCGTTACTTGCATATCGGTTTATCATTTATATTGATTTTTATTGGGTTAAAAATGGTATTCTCAGACGTTTACAAAATACCAATTGAATATGCTCTTTTTGTTGTTTTAGGTTTGCTTCTAACCAGTATAGCTGCATCACTAATTATTAAAAAGAAATAACTTATGGAAAATATCAAAGAATTCTTTGAAATTCTGCTTGATTCCGAAAAATTAATAGCCTATGGAGGGTTAACACTCTTACTCGCAATAATATTTGCGGAAACAGGTTTGTTTTTTGGATTTATTTTTCCTGGAGATGCGCTGTTGCTTACTGCCGGATTGCTTTGCAGTACTGATAATTTTGATGTAAATATTTTCCTTTTACTCATCAGTGCCACTATAGTTGCTATACTAGGAAACATCACTGGTTACGCCACCGGAAAGTATTTTGGGAAAAATTTATTTACAAGAAAGGATTCGTTGTTTTTTAAAAAGAAGCATTTGGAATTAACAAGAGATTATTTTCACAAATACGGCGGTGCAGCACTGATAATGGGAAGATTTTTACCAATAGTCAGAACCTTCGCTCCTATCATGGCAGGGGTAACCGAAATAAATTTCTTGAAATTTAATCTTTACAACGTTTTAGGTGCTTTGATCTGGGTATGGACTCTAATTCCACTTGGATTTTTACTTGGAAAACAATTCCCACATTTAGTGAATCAAGTTGAATATATATTTCTATTTGTTGCTGTAGCAACTTCCATCATATTTATTATTGGCTATTTAAAACAAAAAGAAATATGAATACAAAACCTAAAAATGAAAATAGCTTACCACAAAAGTAATAACCTAATAAATAGTTAATTTCAAAAAACAAATCTATTTCTATCAAGTTTTTGATTCTATTTTCTAAACTGTTCAAAATCAACTCCCCCTATTCAAAATAGGTCCAGGGTCGAGTATAAATAATTTCGCGAATACGTAAGCACTACTACAAATTAGTGTACCTTTACTCATCAACGATCCTATATTTCCTATTAGAAAAATATATTATCAAATCGGATTGACAAAATAAGTGATAAATCTGTGAAATTTCTCTAGTTTCTATAGTAATCAATGAATCGAATAATTAAACTATGGATCCTACTAAAATTCAAAATATATTCCTTGCAGATGATGATGCATACGATCGCATGCTTTTTAAAGACGCCTTATTCCAAATAGCAATTCCAAGTGAACTCACACTTTTAAATGATGGCTTTGAATTGATGAATCAGCTAGATGCGGTAATTGAACCACCACCTCCTCATGTTATATTTTTGGATTTGAACATGCCACGTAAAAATGGCTTAGATTGTTTGAAAGAAATCAGAGCAACACCAAAATTAAAAAATATTCCTATTGTTATATTTTCTACAACAGCAAATACTAGTTCAGTAGAGCAATCTTACATTCAGGGAGCAAATCATTATATTTGCAAACCCCGATCATTTCAGCTTTTAATAAAGGCTATTGAAACCATACTTGTTCTTGAAATGTGGCAAAAACCACAACCTCCAAAAAATAATTTCGTCTTACTGTTTGATTAGGGGAAATGGATTTTTATGTATGAAAAGAAACTAAAAATCGCAAACCAGGAACTGGCTTTTCAAAACCAGGAAAAAGAAAATCGTGCGGCAGAATTAACGATTGCAAACCAGGAACTGGCTTTTCAGAATCAGGAAAAGGAAAATCGAGCTGCAGAACTAGCCATCGCTAATAAAGAACTTGATTTTCAAAATCACGAAAAGGAAAATCGTGCCGCAGAATTAATACTAGCAAATAAAGAACTGGCTTTTCAGAATCACGAAAAGGAAAATCGTGCCGCAGAATTAATACTAGCAAATAAAGAACTGGCTTTTCAAAATCACGAAAAGGAAAATCGTGCCGCAGAATTAATACTAGCAAATAAAGAACTGGCTTTTCAAAACCAGGAAAAAGAAAATCGTGCAGCAGAATTAACGATTGCAAACCAGGAACTGGCTTTTCAGAATCATGAAAAGGAAAATCGTGCCGCAGAATTAGCCATCGCAAATAAAGAACTGGCTTTTCAGAATATTGAAAAGGAAAATCGTGCCGCAGAATTAGTTATCGCAAATAAAGAACTGGCTTTCCAGAATCAAGAGAAAGAAAATCGTGCCGCAGAATTAACGATTGCAAAACCAGGAACTGGCTTTTCAGAATCATGAAAAGGAAAATCGTGCGGCAGAATTAGCCATCGCAAATAAAGAACTGGCTTTTCAGAATATTGAAAAGGAAAAACGAGCTACAGAGCTTTTAAAAGCCTACAAGGAGTTGGAATCATTTAATTTCATTTCAAGTCATGATTTGCAAGAACCGTTACGAAAAATACAAGTATTTACTTCTCGCATTATCTCGGACGAACAGCATAATCTCTCTGTTAAAGGAAAAGATTTATTGAGTAGACTTGAACATACGGCTTTGCATATGCAAAAATTAATGATTGATTTACTTGCCTATTCAAACATCAATAATGTAGTTGGGGAATTAATAGAAACGGACCTCAACAAAATTATTGAAAATGTTTTAGTAGAATTTAAATCACTAATTGCCTCAAAAAATGCAACCATTAAAGTAAATTGTTTGTGTAAGGCTAAAGTAATTGTTTTTCAATTTCATCAATTGCTACACAATCTTCTAGAAAATTCTTTAAAATTTTCGAATCCAAATACTAATCCCTATATACTAATTACTTCAAGTAAGTTGAATCCTGGTCATATTAATCAATTAAAACTTTCTCCTGATAAAGAATACTGTCATTTACGCATTGTAGATAACGGAATTGGATTTGAACCCGATTTCAATGATCGTATATTTGAAGTATTTAAGCGTCTTCCCCACATACAAAAAACATCCGGTACAGGTATCGGACTTGCGATTGTCAAAAAAATTGTGGATAATCATCATGGTAAAGTCATTGCGACTGGGGAACTTAACAAAGGAGCCATATTCGATATTTATATTCCAATAACATAACCTAACTGAGACTAATGGGTAAGTGTTTTTAGTATCAATTTTACTTTTGTAATAAAAACAATAAAGTTCAGGTTCTGATTTTTTAGTATATTTATAATTAAAATATGTACTTTTTTTAAAATTCGGATTCAGATTCTCAATCTTTCAAATTAAAAGTTAAGTGATTTTCTAAATCAATGCAATTCTATTTTTCGAATTTACAAAGAACTTTTTACTATTCACTAAAATCAATATTTGCCCAAATCGAGGTTAAAATTTCCCAATTCTTGTATTATTTCCATAGCAATCCCTCATAACACCTTAAAAACAGTATGGCACATTTAATGCCTATCCCAATCTAAAATGGTCAATGAATACGCTCTTCAAAGGTTTAATAGCAGGTTATGGTGCAAGCAAAATAGGGGGCGGTTGCTTTGGTATGATTGTCGTGTTTATTGTTATATGGGTTCTGCTGGGACAATGTAGCTAACTAACACAGTTGTTTTAATAAATTATTGTGCATTAGCAGCAACAATGTCGGTTCAAAGTAAAACTATTCAGGACTAGAAATACTCATAAGCAACATTTGCATATGTATGAGTCAATAAAATAAAATCAGTAACGATTGTAAACTAAGAATCAGTTCAATTAAAATGCTGCTTTAGAAAATTTATTCGAGGAGACTATCCCTCTTAAGAATTTTAAAAAGCATCAAAAAATTACTTAACAACAAAATAAATTTAAATAGCTACAAAACAAATATAAACTAAAATTAATTAAGATGAAAAAACTGATACAACTACTTTGTATATTATTTATGATTCCAATAATTACAAATGCACAAACAATAGATAAAAAATGGAACATAGGATTTCATGGAGGAGCACAACAGTATAATGGTGATCTAGGAAACGGTTTTTACAAAACCGATATGCCATTTTATGGTTTTGGCGGACTTTCTTTTTCCCGATATATTGGGAGTCATCTGGATGCGAATTTACTATTTACAAAGGGGGAGGTAGGATATGTTAAAGATTCATCAAAATTCCACTCAGGATTGTCAACAGTCACGCTGAATCTACGTTTCAATTTATTAGGACCACAGTATTCGTTCCGGCCATACATATTTGCGGGAGCCGGAGCCTTGCTATTTGCAGACAATCCGACAGTAAAAGATAAAAGCAAAATCGATTATGCAGCGCCCTCCGTTGGAGGTGGTTTTAATGTTCAATTGAGCCCAAATGTAATGTTAAATATTCAGGAAATGTTTCTCTATTCAACCAATGATAATAAAGATGGTGTTGAAGAAAATAGAAATGATGCATATCTTCTTCACACAGTCGGTTTTACTTTTAATGCAGGAAAGAAAAGAGATGCTGATAAAGATGGTATAGCAGACCGAAATGATAAATGTCCTGATACTCCTCCTGGTATTGGTGTCGATAAAAACGGTTGTCCGCTTGATAAGGATAAAGATGGCATTGCTGATTATGTAGATGAATGCCCGGATGCCGCAGGAATTACCTCACTAAAAGGCTGCCCTGATAAAGATGCTGATGGAATTGCTGATAAATCAGATCGTTGTCCTGATATTGCGGGTTCTGCCACACTAAAAGGTTGTCCTGATGCTGATAATGATGGTATTGCCGATTTGGATGACAAATGTCCAAACACCAAATCCGAGTACAAAGTGGATGCCTCGGGATGTCCTATGGATAATGATAAAGACGGCATTGTTAACGAAGATGATTTGTGCCCTGATAAAGCAGGTATTGCTGCACTTAAAGGTTGCTCTGATACAGATGGTGACGGTGTAGCTGACAACGAAGATCGCTGCCCTGCAGTTAAAGGAACTATTGGCAACAAAGGTTGTCCTGAGATTACCAAAGAAGATGTAAAAAAGATAACTCAAATTGCAAGTAAAATATTCTTCGAAACAAACAGTGACAAACTTAAAGTTGCATCATTGGTTCAATTGGATGAATTATCAGAAATACTGAAAAGATATGAAGCGGCAAATCTAATAATAGAAGGTCATACCGATAGCCAGGGCGAAGATGATTACAACATAACGCTTTCACAAAAACGCACGGAATCAGTAAAAACCTACCTGATGAGTAAAGGCATCATGGAATCCAGGCTCACTGCTACCGGTTTTGGTGAAACAAAACCAATTGCCGATAATAAGACTTCAATAGGTCGTGCAAAAAACAGAAGAGTAGAATTGAAGACTTCTTATTAAGTCTAATAAAAATAGAAAAAGGGCTGTTGAAATCAACAGCCCTTTTTCTATTTTTATTAATTAGAGATTTTTTCAACAAATGAATTCTGCATTACAAAATAAAAAATTGAAATACAAATAGGATCCCTTAAATTGCCCCCTGACCAAGTAATACAATTGGGTTTTCTAAAAAACCTTTCAACGTTTGCAAAAACTTTGCTCCGGTTACACCATCTACAACTCTGTGATCGCAGCTAAGTGTTACTTTCATGATACTAGTTGGGATGGCTTGTCCGTTCCTGAAAAGCACCGTCTCTTTGATTCCTCCTACGGCAAGAATACAAGCATCAGGTGGATTAATGATAGCGGTGAATTCGTCAATTCCAAACATTCCTAAATTTGAAATTGTAAAAGTATTTCCCTCCCAATCGGAAGGTTGCAGTTTTTTGTCTTTGGCTTTCTGAGCATAAACTTTTACTTCACCATTGATTTGAGTGAGTGTTTTACTGTCGGTAAACCTCACCACAGGAACTAAAAGTCCGTCTTCAACAGCAACGGCTACGCCTATATGAATATGATGATTGTAACGAATACGATCATCCAGCCATGAAGAATTTACTTTAGGGTGCTGGCGCAATGCAGATGCAGTGGCTTTAAGCACAAAATCATTAAAAGATAATTTTGTTCCCGAAACGGCATTAATACTTTCACGTGCATCAATGCAACGATCCATATTAATTTCCATTGTAAGATAAAAATGAGGAGCCGTAAATTTACTCTCTGCCAATCGCCGGGCAATAGTTTTTCGCATTTGCGAAACGGGCACCTCTTCAAAGCTCTCAGTAGTTACTGCACCCGCCATTACAGTTGGAGCATTTACAAAAGAATCCTGCTTAAACCAATCAATATCTCTTTTTACTACCCGGCCATTTTCACCACTTCCAATAATCTTTGCCAGATCGATACCTTTGTCAATCGCCAGTTTTTTAGCTAAGGGAGAAGCTTTTATTCGAGAGTCGTCATTAACAGCGCTGGTGGCATGAGATAACGGAGAAGCGCTTTTAATTGCAGGAACAGCTTGAGGTGCAACTTTTGTTTCGTTTGCTACCGGAGCGACTGCTTTTATTTCTTCTTTTGCTACCACAACTGGAGCAGCAGATTTAGAAGAAAGTTCTTCTTCCAACAATGCTTTATAATCCTCTCCTGCTTTTCCAAGAATAGCCAGAACACCATTTACAGGAGCCGATTTTCCTTCTTCAACCCCTTTATAAAGCAAAACACCTTCCTGGAACGATTCAAATTCCATAGTTGCTTTGTCGGTTTCGATTTCAGCTACTAACTCACCGGTTTTTATAGTGTCACCTAAATTTTTGTGCGACTTCGCCAACACACCCTCAGTCATTGTATCTGACATTTTAGGCATTCTTACTAATTCAGCCATAACTTTTATTTAATAATTGCCACTTTGATGAATAGATTAATTCGCGTTAATGTAAAATAGATTATTCGATTATGTAAGGATATTCATCAGAGTATACGTCTTTGAATAGCTCATCAGGATCGGGATAAGGCGATTCTTCAGCGAATTTTACACTAGCTTCAACAATAGCATTGATACGTTTATTTATTTCTTCAATATCAGATTCAGTAGCAAATTTGGAAGTAAAAAGTTTAAGTTTTACTATTTCAACCGGATCTTTCGCTTTATAACTTTCAACTTCTTCTTTGGTGCGATATTTTGCAGGGTCGCTCATGGAGTGTCCTTTGTAGCGATAGGTTTCCATTTCCAGAAGTGTAGGTCCATCACCTTTTCTGGCACGTTCCACAGCAATTTCCATTGCTTCATGTACTGCTTCAGGACTCATACCATCAACAGGAGCAGATGGCATATCATAAGCCAGACCTAACTTAAAAAGCTGAGTAACATTACTGGTTCTTTCAACAGAAGTTCCCATAGCATAATTATTGTTTTCAATAATAAAAACTACAGGCAGCTTCCAAAGCATAGCCATATTAAGTGCTTCATGAAAGGCACCTTGTCGAACCGCACCATCACCCATATAACAAACACAAACATTTTTAGTGTCATTATATTTTTCAGCAAAAGCGATACCTGCACCTATAGGGATTTGCCCACCTACTATTCCATGTCCGCCAAAAAAACGATGCGGTTTTGAAAACATGTGCATGGAACCACCTTTTCCTTTTGAGCAGCCAGTAATTTTACCGTACAACTCAGCCATTACAGCATCTGCAGATATGCCTTTTGCGAGAGCATGAGCATGGTCGCGATAGGCCGTAATCATGGAGTCTTCCTTTTTTAAGACAGTCATTGCTCCAGCAAGAACCGCTTCCTGTCCGATATATAAATGACAAAACCCCTTTATTTTTTGCATTCCATAAAGTTGGCCTGCACGTTCTTCAAACCTGCGCATCAGGTACATTTGCTCGTACCAATACAAATAAGTGTCTTTTGTAAATTTACCCTTCGCCATCAAATTGTTATTTGAGACAAAAATAGGGAAAAAAGTTAAGTGTAGGGAATGCTAGTGGGGAGCAGGTTAGGGGGTCAGCCGGATCCAGTTAGGAGGGAGTGGGGTAAAAACGTTACATGAAAAAAGGATGCTCGTGACCCGTTCCACGAAGATGCCCTTTTGTTTTTAATTGCGGGAACTACTTACATCCACCACCCCTACTTTTTCAAATTTTCAGCATTAAACATTAATGGCAATAGCGTTTTTACATCATGAATAACCCTAATCGTACCATTTTCGGCGGTCATGATTAATCGGATATTTGCTAGATAACGATGTTCATATTCGGCCATTACCTGACGGCAATCGCCACAGGGACTTACTGAAAGTAGTTCATTAAGATCATCAAACATTGCTGTTATAGCGATAGCTTTAATTTTTACTCCCGGATAATGGGCCCCGGCTGCAAAAACGGCCACACGCTCTGCACAAAGGCCTGACGGGTATGCTGCATTTTCCTGATTGCTTCCTTTTACTACTTCACCGTTTTCCAACAAAACAGCTGCACCTACATGAAATTTAGAATATGGGGCATATGCGGTTCCTGCAGCACTAACAGCAAGTTCAAGAAGTTTACGGTCATCCACATGCAAGTCGCTGATAGAATCATACAAGTCGTAACTTATTTCGGAAGTAACTTTTTTCATAATGAATCAAATAATTCAATTGGGAATAAACTTACATAAAAATAAACAAATTTTATCAACTGAATGAACGTATTGCTTTAATGTTTGGTGATCGCAAGCGTAAAAGCGTAAAATAAGTTCTAACAAATAGAATTAATTTTTACTTATGAGCGCCACTGCATAGGCAGTAACACCTTCTTCGCGACCAATGAAACCCATTTTCTCATTGGTAGTTGCCTTAATGGAAATAGCATCTAAATCAATTCCCATCACATCAGAAAGCACCGAAATCATAGCATCGATATGAGGATTGATTTTCGGTTGTTCCAATACGAGTGTGGTATCGATATTTCCAATTTCAAATCCTTTACTACGTATCAGTTCCACAACTTTAGCAAGTAAGATTTTACTGTCGATAGACTTAAATTCTGATGATGTATCAGGAAAATGAAACCCGATATCTTTCAGATTGGCAGCACCTAAAAGCGCATCACAAATGGCATGAATAAGCACATCTGCATCGGAATGGCCAAGAGGACCTTTGGGGTGAGAAATCTCTATCCCCCCAAGGATACATGGCCGGCCTTCGCGCAGCTGGTGGACATCAAATCCAAATCCAACCCGCATTTTCATTATTCTGTAGTCTCGGCTTTTTTGAGAGAGTTGAGATCAAACAATAATGAAAACCGCAAAGTGTTTTCCAGTGGATTGCGTTGATCGGTAGGAATGAGATAAGCAAAATCAATTCCAAAAACATTGTACTTTAAACCGGCTCCCAGTGTAAAATATTTTCTATTACCTTTTGTGGCATGCTCATAAAAATATCCTGCGCGGAAAGCAAACTGATTATCGTACCAGTATTCTAATCCGGAAGCAATATTAATTTCGCGCAGTTCTTCTTTGCCCCCGTCAGGTGCATCGCTGAATGAATTAAATATTCCTTCTGCCACTCCAACATCAGGATCTTTACCAAACAGAATTAACTGTTCGCCATTCTGGATATTTGTTGGATCATAAATAGGAGGTGTTGGGACAAGAAGTTTATTGAAATCAACCAGGAAAGTAAGATCATTGTACTCGTTCAGTTTTATTTTGAGAGAGGGTCCTAAACGAAGATTAATAGGAATAAAATCTTTCACTCCTGTTTCGGTATAAGAAATTTTAGCTCCAATATTGGAGATATTCAATCCCAATGCTAACACTGCATCTTTTTGTCCGATTTCTAAATCTGTTCTGTAATAGGCGCTAATGTCGGCTGCAACTGAATTACCGGCTTTAGTTGCATTATTTTCAACATTAATGCCACCTGTTAAATTAGAGTGAATATATCGTAGTGCAATACCACCACTAAAATTTTCACTCAATTTCCGTGCATAAACAAAATCAAAAGCATATTCAGCCGGATTAAATTGCCCTATTTCAGTACCAACATTATCAGTAAATGTAATGTTACCTAGTGAAAAATAGCGAAGAGAGGCACCTATAGTCTGATCCCCTTTAAGCTTATTATAAAAAGATACATAGGCGAGATTGATATCCGGAACAAGTTGACGCAACCAAGGAGTGTAAGAAATAGAAAAACCCATTTTTTTCTCTACAAAAGCCAGTTTTGAGGGATTCCAGTGAATGGAATTAGCATCCGGAGAGGAGGCAACACCCGCATCACCCATTCCTCCTGCGCGTGCATCGGGAGAGATTATTAGAAATGGAACTGCTGTGGTAATAGTGTTAAGCTGGCCCAGCAAATTCGTTTGGTCCTGGGCCTGTGAAGTGCGCGGTAATGCTATCAAGGTAAATGCTGACAATACTAACGTGCTGATTTGATTTTTCATCATAGAAATTTTAAAAGAAGTGCAAATATAACGAAATAGGATTCAGAAGGTTCTATTTTAAAACTACAAGTTTTTCATATTTTTCGGCTGTTGCGCCATCTGAATCCCTGATTTTCAGCCTGTAAACATAAACACCACGGCCAATACGGTCTCCAAAATCATCACGACCGTCCCAATCCAGGTCGTCAACACGGTACCCTCACAGGTTACCTGTCGGTTGATTGTTTTGATGAGTTTTCCGGAAACTGTAAACACCTGAACCTGCACATCTAATGTGTTACAAGGGCGATTGTGTTCAAAAAAGAAAGATGTTTTGGTAGTAAAAGGGTTGGGGTAATTGAGAACATGGTTGAGTGCGAGTGTTGCCGATTCCGCTACAACAAATTCAGTATAGGCGTCGGATGAGTTATTGTAAATATCCCATACTTTGAATTTTAGTGTGTGGCGGCCACTACTCAACTTCGATAAAGGATAAAGTATCCGTCCAGATTGATAACTGTCCAGATCGGATTCGTAATAATCATTCAACACATACACTTCATCCGTATTATCATCAATTGTGGCAGTTATATCGTGACCTATTCCGTTTCCAACTGTATTAATTCCATTGGTATCTGTTAACAAGGCATAAATTTTCGGATTTTCATCAGTTGTTCCCCCAAACACAAATTTTTCATCGTTAAGAAACAACTTCACCATTGGCCCAATATTATCGGCAACAGTATTTCCTGAAGAACCCCCGATTAAAAGACTATCGTAATTACCAGCGGCGTCTTGATTTCCGTTATGGGCGTAATAACTCAGTCTTCCCTTTCCGATCTGGTACGCGATATCTTTAGGTACAATAAAGGTGTATGAAAATTCACCATTGATTACAGATGCTTTTCCTTTATACAGCACATTTTTTTGAAGACCAAAAGTACGAAGGGGGCTGGAAGGATCATTCATTAAGGTTGAAACCATTTCTTCTTTATCAAAAACTGTTGGATAAATAATTCCATTAAAGCTGGATAATTTTTGACCGTTGGATTGGATTTCACCGGAAATAGTTACTTTACTTAATGCACCAATTGTGTCGGCAAGTGCTATGATAGGAGCACCATTTATTTGTGTGGTAACTACATCGTATTTCGGATAGGCAACCATTAATGCAGGGTCACCCAACAAAGAGAAATTGCGGGGATTTATGCCACCAGAAAGCACATTATTATCATTCTTAACTTTCACATAAACATCGCCTAGTCTTGGCTTTTCACCGTTCACATTTTCAAATAACGAGCGAATCATAGCTGCATTTAAAACAGCATTTTGTGATGCGTACACCAATCTGGTTGTAGTCATTAATGCAATACCTCCTGCTTCACTGTTAATAAGAACCAACTCGCCGGCGGAAGTCCTTCCCGGATCATCGTACCGGCTGAATTCACAGGTAGCAGTAATAAATAATGGCAGCTTGCGGATGTTACTCCAGGATTGAATCATCGAATTATCAAGAATACGCTCGCCGGTCCAGCCAGTTTCGCCGCCATGCCCGGTATAATTAACAACCAACGCACCCTTGTTAACCCTACGGTCGATAGCTTCATTTACTGTTGGATAACGCTGACCACCTGGAGTTGAAACCTGATTGTATGCATCAATATATATTTTATCGATATTATAACTTGGCTCATTTGCTTTAACGTATGTGGCGAGGTTGTTAGATTGATCTAAATGCAAACCTGAATCCTCATCATCGGCAATAAAACAGATACTGTTTCGCCAATCGCCTAAGCTGGTTGTATTTCCTGCAGCACATAAGGTAAGATCCACAAAAGTACCTGGAGTGGAATAATCTATTATTTTATTCACTACTGTAGTTGCTTCCGATAAAGTTTTAACAGGAAATCTTCCAACTCCAATATCCAACAGATCCTGTGTTGCATCATCCCAATCTCCCTCCTGATTATCGAGAAAACCATAAAAATCATCGGAAACATAAGATCCGGTGAGCGAAATAGAATTCAGCGATTGGTAAGTTGGAAGAAAATTGGTATTGGTTGAAGCTATTCCCTTATTATCGTAAGAGCCATCACCAAATAGCAGTAAATATTTTGGAAGGTCGGCAGGAACAGTTGCTCTATCATAAAACATTTTCAGGAAACCCCTTATTCCGATCACATCTCTGGCTCCGGAAGAAAACTCATTATATATCTGCTCCGGAGTAATTACCACTACATCAAGGTTGCTTTGTGTTTTGTGAAATTCTCCCAATCGAAATGCTTCAGATAGAAACGAGGGATGAGCAAGAATCACCATATCCATTTGATTAAGCCCATGCAGATTTTGATTCGCAACAGCACCAATAGTATATGGTGTCAGATAATTGGATCCATCGAAAGCTATAAATTCACGAAGTTCATCCGTTTCCAATTTAAACCCGGTTCCAGAAACTAACTGCTGCGCTTTTGCATTAACAGGATCCGTAACATCCCAAACCTGAATGCCGGCATTGGCAATCAGGTTAAATTGTGTAACATTTCCCGGACCTACCGATTTACTGTCGCGGAAAATCATCTGAGAACCGCTCATTTGTAATCTGCGACGTGCATTTACCTCCAGGAAATTAAGGTATCCTACAGAAGTAGAAGTGGATGGGAAATAAGTGAGTGATAAAGTGATATCAGAACCAATGGCACTGAATGTTGTAGCACTTATATTCTCATCTGCATAAGGTGAAGTGTAACTGGATCCAACAGCAGGAACATTTTGCTGTAACAATTGCTGGCCACCATAATTCAATCTGAAATAACTGGGACTAAATGAATGCGCTATTAAACTAGATTTCACATATACCGATTCCGTTAGATCGATGTTGGGAAACGAAAATCCGAATTCCTGCGTAAGATCAGCATCAAACTGCTCACCATAAAACTGGCGTCCTGATTTAATAAAATTGAGTTTTTCTAATTCATGGAATTTAAAGTCGTCGAAAGAGGAAGATGTGAAATTTGAAGCTGCCGAAGAAGATGACTGCAATTGTATTCGCTTGGGTGAACCACCACCACTAAATTCAGGGGTAATAAAATAATAAGTGAAATCTGAGTAGAGATGTAACGTATGATGAAACCTGTTATCGTTGGAATCAAAATACCAGTTATTGGGAGTTTCACCGTAAAACAGTACAAAATCGTTACCATCAAACACACCTGGGGTTCCACCGTCATTTACAAAAATGGCATTTTCTGCCAGATCATCGTGCCTAAATTCACTATTAAGAAAAGGGAGCATGCCACCACCATTACCAAATAACCTGATCTTGGATGGATTAACAGTGGCAGGATTCATTCCCAATTGTTGCAAAAAAGCTACAGTTATGATATGTATCCCGCTGGTATTTACGGCCAGCTTATACCAGTTTCCTGAAGCAAGCACCGAATTAGCGGCGGTGGCTGTTACTGATGACGGAGCGGGAAACTTTAAAGGAGCACCTGGTTGAATATCTAAATCAAAGGCTACCAGTCGTTCCAAAGCACCGGTTAAAAAATTCTTCCGCAAAGGCAAAATAGAAATACCTAAAAAAGGCTGTTTCTTTTCGGTCATCACTCTTGCGTTCACGACCGGTTCGGAACCGATTTTACTCAAATCAAGCACAGCCGTTGAGCTAAATGGTTCATATTGAGCATTTTTAAGTGTAACAACGGCTTCTAATCCAGGGAAAGGATGAATTATTCGTTCTGTATAATAAGGTAAAGAGTTGGTGGTGCCATCATAAATTGCACCTTCAAAATAGAGCAGTTTAACCGATTCGTTTTCCCCTGTTTTAGAAATTATATCCGCTTTCCAATCGAGAATTTTAGAAGTTGCAGCCTTTTGCTGGGCGGATAAGTCTTGAATAAACCCTGCAATGAGTAAGAAAAGTAATAAAAAAAACCGATTTGAACTTATTAATTTGAGTTGTAAGAGCATTGCTAACAGGGTATTTGGTTTGTACAAAATTAAGAATTGGTGCTTAGAACTAAAGATAACTTGTAATGAATCAATTTATTTTGTTTGGAATTTCGATTTTTTATCAACTATATTTGTGTTTAAGATAACAATTATAGCTTAAAAAAGATTCTGAACGCAACTAAAACGACCACTTTGTTCGTTTATTGCCAATTAACGTGTAACCAAATGCTGATTATGCGTATAAATCAGGACTAAATAAGGTGGATTATGTTTAAGCGAATCATTATTGTATGCCTTTGCCTGGCGAGCCTGGCCCCTGAAAAATCGGTGGCTCAGGCTCCTGAATTTACACAGTTTTATGCTGCACCATTGTATCTGAATCCCGCTTTCGCAGGATCAGCACGTTGTCCACGTATCGGTTTGAATTACAGGAATCAATGGCCGGCACTTTCCAAAACTTTCATTACTTACGCTGCCTCTTACGATCAGCATGTTGACGCTGTTTCGGGTGGATTAGGTTTGATGGTAATGAACGATAAGGCAGGAGAGGGAACTATTAATACGACCAATATAAGTGGTATTTATGCGTATCAGTTGAATTTGAGCCGAGATTTTTCGATCCGTTTAGGACTTCAGGCCACCTGGGTTCAGAAAAAACTTGATTGGGACAAGCTTTATTTCGGAGATATGATAGATCCGAGATATGGTTATGTTTACCAGACTCAAGAAACTCGTCCGGATCAATCAAAATCGTTTGCCGATTTTTCAGCAGGTATACTAGCTTATAGTTCAAAGGTTTATGGAGGAGTTGCAGTGAATCACCTTACGCAACCTGATGAAGCTTTTATAGTGGAGGGCAGTTCCGAACTTCCGATGAAAATTACCGCCCACGTAGGAGCTATGTTGCCGGTTGGCGAT
Source organism: Bacteroidota bacterium (assembly GCA_016722525.1). Taxonomy (GTDB): domain Bacteria; phylum Bacteroidota; class Bacteroidia; order AKYH767-A; family OLB10; genus JADKJB01. Next base: position 32,482 of record JADKJB010000013.1, on the reverse strand, counting down.
ACCAAAGTATATAAGTATGCAGCCAGTCGCGATGAGGGAACTTATATTTCTCCAAACATACTCTATCAACAACAAGCCAGCTTTAACCAATTGAACATAGGGGTTTACGTGCTTAAATCACCAATTATCGGTGGTCTTTGGTACCGTGGTAATTTTGGAAAAGAAAATTTTATTTCCAGCGAATCTTTCATTGCTTTGATTGGAGTTCAAAAAGGATTGTTTAAATTTGGCTATTCTTACGACGTAACTGTTTCGAAGTTAACGAGTAACGCTACAGCCGGTTCACATGAAATCAGTTTCGGGGTTCAATTTGAGTGCCGCCCTAAAAAGAAGAGATTCAGAACAATAAGCTGCCCATCATTCTAGTTTATTTATAACTTTGCCAACCAAATCTAAACCTTAGAAATAAAGGACATGAAGAAAATTTCATTAGTGACACCGGTTATGGCGTTAGTCGCCGGAGCCCTGTTTGTTACTTCCTGCTCGAAGGAAAATTCCTCTGTAACCGGATGGAATTACAATGAAGAGAAAAATGGTGGTTTTGAAAAAGTAGCCTATGAAGAACAGGAAACCGGACCCGGTTTAATTCTGATTGAAGGAGGTACTTTTGCCATGGGTAGAACCGAACAAGACATTACCATTGACTGGGATAACATCCCAAGAAGGGTTACTGTTTCTTCATTCTATATGGATGAGTCGGAAATTTCAAACCTGCATTACAGAGAATATCTGTATTGGCTAGACAGAGTTTTTGGAACAGATTATCCTGAAGTTTACAAAAAAGCGCTTCCTGATACCTTGGTTTGGAGATCAAAACTTGGTTTTAATGAGCCTTACGTGGAGTTATATCTTCGTCATCCAGCTTACAATGATTACCCAGTGGTGGGAGTTAACTGGTTGCAGGCCAACGATTTTTGTGCCTGGAGAACTGACAGGGTTAATGAGCAAATATTAATCCGTGAAGGTATCATGCGTACCAATCCGGCTCAAATAAATGAAGACAACTTTAATACTGATTCCTATTTATCAGGACAATATGAGGGACTGGTAAAAAGTCCTTTGAATGATCTTAACCCAAACAGAGATACACGTAAAGTGATCATGGAAGATGGGATTTTTCTTCCCCGTTACCGCCTGCCTACCGAGGCTGAGTGGGAATATGCAGCTTTAGGTTTAGTTGGAAATACCGTATTTGAAAGAGTAACAGATCGCAAGCAGTATCCCTGGAACGGTCACGTAGTTCGTAATTCTGATGAAAAATATAAAGGAGAAATGCTTGCTAACTTCAAGCGTGGACGAGGTGATAACATGGGGGTTGCAGGCAAACTGAATGATAACGCCGACATCACTGCTCCTGTAATTTCATATGTACCTAACGATTATGGTCTATATAATATGGGTGGTAACGTAGCCGAATGGGTGGCTGATGTTTACAGACCACTTTCTCCTGAAGATAAAGATGATTTCAATCCGTATAGGGGAAATGTGTTCAAAACACAATTAACCGATGAAGAGGGTCAGGTTGCGGAAAAAGATTCTTTAGGACGAATCATGTACCGTGATGTTTCTCAGGCTGAAAATGAGGGCCGTAGAAATTATCAGAAATCAGATAACATCAATACGTTGGACGGTGATGAGCCTGATTATATTGCTTATAATTACGGAGTAACTTCTATGGTTGACGATCAGGCGCGTGTTTATAAAGGCGGTTCCTGGAAAGACAGAGCTTATTGGATGTCGCCGGGTACACGCAGATTCCTCGATCAAAGACAAGCTACCGACTATATTGGATTCCGTTGTGCCATGCACAGAGTTGGTAGCCCTGTAGGATTTTCACAAAAAGGCAAAAAGAGCAAAAGAAATCAATAACCGTTAGGTTGTTAAAAATAGCAATGCTTCACCTCCATGGTGAGGCATTTTTTTTTATTCATTTGTTTTAAGAATGTGGACAATGAAAATGATGGATCAAATTAAAATCATATATGAAAAATTTATTGGTAGTACAGGGATTTGTACTGATACCAGAGCAATTCTAACCGGTGGTATTTTTTTTGCACTTAAGGGTTCCAATTTCAATGGAAATACTTTCGCCAAGCAGGCTCTCGACAGCGGTTCCATATTAGTTGTAATGGACGAGGATCCGGGCTTCATCGACAGTAGAATTATTCAAGTTGATGATGCACTTTCAACACTACAGCAATTAGCTAATTATCACCGAATGCTATTGAAAATTCCTTTTATTGCGATCACCGGTAGCAATGGAAAAACAACCACCAAGGAATTGATCAGCCGTGTGCTTGCCGAAAAATATCGAACACTTTTCACTAAAGGAAATCTTAATAATCATATAGGCGTACCGTTAACTCTATTATCGGTAACAAAAGAACATCAGATTGCTGTTATTGAAATGGGAGCCAATCATCAACAAGAGATTGAAATGCTCTGTAATATTGCACAACCTACTCATGTTTTAATCACTAATATTGGGAAAGCGCACCTGGAAGGATTTGGTGGTTTTGAAGGTGTAAAAAAAGGCAAAGGTGAAATGTATGCTTATGCGAAAGCAAATGAAGCTGTAATTTTTATTAATGATGACAATCCTATTTTAAAGGAAATGCTTGGAACCTATGATAAAAAAATAAAATACGGCAACGCATCCGATTGTAACATTTCAGGAAAACAGCTTACAGGAAACTCCTATGTGCATTTAGAGTGGCGAAAAAAAGAAGACTCCGGTTATCATCTGATTAAAAGCCAAATAACAGGAAACTATAATTTCGAAAATATACTTTCCTCTATTACCATAGGTTCCTATTTTGGAATTGAAGAGGCTGCTATTAAACGTGCAATAGAAAACTACATTCCAGATAATCAGCGATCGCAAGAGCTGGTCAAGGGTACCATAAAAATACTCCTTGACGCATACAACGCAAATCCAACAAGTATGGAAGCAGCTTTACGGAATTTCAAAACCGGCATTAAAGGTAAATCAGCAATTTTTTTAGGTGACATGCTTGAACTGGGAGAGGAAGCAGAGAAAGAACACCTTGCAATTATCCGTTTGGTTGAATCGTATAAATTCGATTTAGTTGTTTTGGTTGGGGCAAATTTTAAATTGGCGGGAAATAATTTCAAAGCGAACTACTTCAACACATCCGCTGAAGCACTTACCTGGTTACGATCACAAGATTTAAATGGCTACCAACTTCTGATAAAGGGCTCTCGTGGTTCAAAAATGGAGGTGTTGTTAGATGGACTTAATTCAACGACGTAGAAGGTCCAATTAAGCTGTTGAGGTATTCTCTTTAGGATTTTTTTTGACATACCATTAGAAGTAAAATCGTCATCATAATAACCTGAGCCATTTCCATAACCGTACCCATATCCATAAGAGTTTCCAAAATTAGAATCATTTAAAAGGATGCTAATATTTTTAAACTTACCCTCTTCAAACTGCTCATTCAGAGAAGCAATATATTCCTTACGTGAATAATTCTCTCGCACCACATAAATATTAATGTGACTGTAGTTCATGAGCAACAATGCATCAGAAACAATACCAACTGGTGGAGTATCTACAACAATATAATCATACATTTTACTCAGTTCTTCAAAAAATGCACCCATTTGTGGTTTGCTTATTAACTCCGACGGATTAGGTGGAATAGGACCGGCAGAAATGATATCTAAATGAGGGATACCTGTAGGTTTTATCAATGCTTCAATACTTGATTTACCAATGAGGTAGGAACTGACTCCGGTCTCATTGCCTAATTTGAAATCCTCAAAAAGCTTTGGCTTTCGCAGATCAAGACCTACTATCACAACTTTATAATTCAACATGGCTATAACCGAAGCCAGATTGATAGTCACAAACGACTTCCCTTCGCCTCCGACTGAACTGGTAACAAGAATTATTTTATTCCCTGAAGTGGATCCAAAAAATTGCAGGTTGGTACGAATAGAACGAAATGCTTCTGAAATTCTGGATTTAGGATTATGATGTACGATCAGGTTATCGTTTAAATTAACATGCCCCACAATTCCCAGAACCGGAACCTTTGTTAACCTCGTAAGTTCCTCACGGTTACTAACCGTAGTTTTGAGAAACTTAATAGTAAAAAGTAAAATGAGTGGAATTGCGATGGAAGCAAAAAGAGCCAACAACAAAACCATTTTCTTATTTGGTTCAACAGGTTCATCAATGAGAGAGGCCGAATCAAGAATTTTATTGTCGGAAATTGCTGCCGCTTTTGCAATGCTTGTTTCAGCCTTTTTCTGAAGCAGATAAATGTAAATATTCTGGTTGACTTCAAACTTTCGTTGAATAGAAAGAAGATCTCTTTCTATCTCAGGTATTTGCCTGATTTTAGATTCGTACTGATTCAGTTGTGAAGAAAGCGCCTTATTGGTAGTATTCACATTTTGCTGAATCGATTTAATATTTTCAATCAGTGAAGCGCGCAACTCTGCTATTTGCTGATCGATTACCTTTACTGCAGGAGTTGCACTTTTAACTCCATAAGAAAGACTTTTTCTCTTTGCCTGCAATTCCTGAAACTTACTTATTAGTTCTATCAATAAAGGGTCAGGAATACCCAAGGTAGATGGAGCCAGTTCAGTCATCTCTGCATTTGAGGTAACATATTTATATAAATTATCCAATGAAGACAATTCAATATCTGACTTCATTTTTTCTACATCAATAGCATTCAACTTATCAAGGTACGATCGACTTTCCTCACTGAGGTTCACGGTCTCATTTTTTTCTTTGAATCCTTGCAATTCCGATTCAATAGAGCTGACTACCTCGCTGGTTTCATTCAATTGCTCATCAACAAATTTAAGCGTGAGGGATGCTACAGTAGTTTTATCCTGTATATCAAGATTGATGTATACTTTACAAAGTGTATTTAATACATCAACGCCTCGTTCAGGGATTTCATCCTGAAAGGTAAGCTTAACAATGGTAGCATCTTTATCAGGTGATTCAATACGGAGCCGTGATAAATAGTCGTTAATTTGTCCGGTGGTAGCATGAACAATAAATTCAAAATCCTTAAACTCGACATTAAACTGACCCGATGGATTTTTCTGAATAACAAAACTGAATTTATCCGTAACTATTTTTTCACCAAACTCATGATTTTTTAAATAAACAAAATCATTACCTTTTTCATCTTCAGCTTCGATTGCCAAGGTGAACTTATTTTCATCAATAAAAGTCAGATTAAAAGGAACATCATACAACCATGAAGCAAGTGGAAGTGTAGAATCCGGTTGCACTAAAAAAGGTTGTTTTTTATAGGCAGGTTTCGGAGGAAAAATAGAATTGTTAATATAACTAATATCCAGGTGGAGTTGCTGAATGGTTGCACTCATGACGCTGCGTGAACCCAGAATCCCTTTTTCAGTAGCAATATTCGCCTGATCTCCAAAAATATCCCCGGCAAGGAAATCTTCCATATTCACCGCAGGCTTACCTGTTTCTTGAATTAAAACTGTTGAAGAAGCTTCGTAAACAGGTTGTTTTAATTTTATGTAACCTACCGCAAGAATTAAACAAAGTACTAAGGATATAGCGAACCACCATTTTTGTTCCTGGATTTCTTTAATAACCCCTGAAAGATCTATATCATCATCAACTGCCTTAGTTTCTGTTTTATGCCTAACCATTTTTTAATTTTCTCTGAGAATTACAGATAACATTATTGTGAATGTTGCCAGAATGGAAGTTATTACAGCAACGGTAGGACTAATTGTTAATACGTTCCTTCGTTTGATTGGTTTTACATAAACAACATCATCAGGATACAAATAAGCTACTTCTGTGTTCAATGCTGCTTTAGTAGTTAAATCAACTTTAAGTTCTTTGTAGCCTTCGTCAGATTGTCTTACAATTTTTATTTCTTGCCTGTCGCCATAATTATTCAGATCACCTGCCATTCCTAATGCTTCCAACAGGGTTATTTTTTCATTGTTAACATAGTACAATCCCGGCTTATTCACCTCGCCAAGAACAGTTACTTTGAAGCTCAGTTTTTTCACTACTACAATGGGTGCATCCATAAACTGCTCAAATTTGGTTACAAGTAAATCCTTGCTTCGGCAATACTTAGCCCTGCCAGTTTTACTTTATTAATCAGCGGCAGCTCTACATTGCCATTAATATCCACAACCATTCCTTTTTCATAAGGTGAACGATTATCAATAACTTGCTTATCAACTGTAGAAGCAATACCAGGAAAATGCTTCAGTATTTACAGTGAATACCTGAATAGAAAGAATATCGTTAGATTTTATTTTGAGCACAAAATCTGGCATTTTACCGGAAGTAGGTGCTGAGTCGGCATCTTGCAGATAAACCATTTTTTTCTGTGAAGCACAAGAGCACAACAGGCCAGTAAAAAGTATGAAAACAATTTTAGGAAAATTCATTACGAGAACGAGTTTATTCGGTGAGGTTCCGATTCATTATTGAAGCAGTGCGCGGGAAATTACAATCTTTTGAATTTCTGATGTCCCCTCATAAATCTGTGTGATTTTAGCGTCACGCATTAAACGCTCCACATGAAATTCTTTTACATAGCCATAACCTCCATGCACCTGAATGGCTTCTATGGTTGTATCCATGGCCACTTTCGAAGAAAATAATTTTGCCATTGAACTTGCCAAACTATAATCGAGATGCTGATCTTTCAACCATGCAGCTTTGAAACAAAGTAAACGAGCTGCCTCAATTTGCGTTGCCATATCGGCAAGCTTAAATTGAATAGCCTGATGCTTAGAAATCTCCTGGCCAAATGCTTTGCGTTCTTTAGAATATTTTAACGCGAGTTCAAAAGCACCGGATGCAATACCCAGGGCCTGAGCAGCTATTCCTATTCTACCACCGGTAAGAGTTTTCATGGCGAACTTAAAACCAAATCCATCCTCCCCTATTCTATTCGCTTTAGGGACTTTTACATCAGTAAACATTAACGAATGGGTATCTGATCCTCTGATGCCCAATTTATTTTCTTTCGGTCCAATTGTAAATCCGGGTGCGCCCTTTTCAACAATCAAACAGTTAATTCCTTTATGTCCTTTTGCCACATCAGTCTGAGCCATGACCAGATAAACAGAAGCGGTACTTCCATTAGTAATCCAGTTTTTGGTGCCATTTAATAAATAATGATCGCCATTATCGATAGCGGTGGTGCGTTGCGAGGTAGCATCCGAACCTGCTTCGGGCTCAGAAAGGCAAAAAGCACCAATGATTTCACCTTTAGCTAATGGAATAAGGTATTTTTGTTTTTGTTCTTCATTAGCAAAATTTTCTAACCCCCAGCAAACCAATGAATTGTTAACAGATAACACTACAGAAGCAGAAGCATCTACCTTTGAAATTTCTTCCATCGCCAAAACATAAGAAACGGTATCCAAGCCGGCACCGCCGTATTTAGGATCTACCATCATTCCTAAAAAACCCAATTCTCCCAGTTTTTTAATCTGTTCTGCAGGGAATTTTTGATGTTCATCGCGTTCAATGACGCCCGGAAGTAATTCATTTTGAGCAAAATCTCGTGCAGCTTTCTGTATCATTAACTGCTCTTCTGTTAATTCAAACTTCATATGTAGAAATAATTCGTTTTAGAAGTTCAAAATTAACTTTTTTTTGGGCTAGATTGCCGATTGAGGGAAATCTTTTTTAACCTTGCGCAATCTTGATTAACTTAACTTTCAATGGCTTTTGAATTCAAAGTAGCCGGCATTATGTCGGGAACATCACTGGACGGACTGGATATAGCACTGTGCCGTTTTATAGAACAGCAATCAAAATGGTCCTTCGAGGTAATAGGAACTTCTACCATACCGTACTCCGGTGAATGGAAAAAACGACTTTCCGAAGCTATCAAATCTGATGGCGCTACACTGGCACAACTTCATTTCGATTTTGGTCACTATATTGGAGCATGTGTACGTGAGTTTAGTGATGCAATAGGTGAAGAACCCGACCTCGTTAGTTCACATGGCCATACTGTATTTCATCAGCCCGAAAAAGGATTGACTTTTCAACTCGGCAGCGGTGCAGCAATAGCAGCATCAACAGGGCTTGATACGGTATGCGACTTACGTTCTACCGATGTGGCTCTGGGCGGACAAGGAGCGCCATTAGTTCCAATCGGCGATTTGCATCTCTTTGGAGGGCATCGGTTTTGTTTAAACCTTGGCGGGATAGCTAATATTTCCTTTGACGAAAAGGAGCATCGAGTTGCCTTCGATATTTGTCCTGCAAACATGGCACTTAATTATTTGGCCGAACTCACAGGCCTCGCTTATGATGAAGGTGGTGAACTTGCGATGCGTGGAGAAATTATTCCAGAGCTGCTGCAACAGTTGAACCAACTCCAGTTCTATCATCAAAAACCACCCAAATCATTAGGGTGGGAATGGTTTCAACAGAATTTTCTTCCGCTCATCAGCACAACCAACTTTAGTGTTGAAGATCGCATGAGAACTGTTATCGAACATATTGAATTCAAATATCAAACAGTCTTTTCTTTCTCCGGGAACAACCATGCTCACCACCGGCGGCGGAGCTTATAACAATTTGCTTGTAGATGTTATAAGCGAGCAAGTCTCGCGGCATGGCATACATGTAGTTGTTCCTGAGAATCAGATTGTAGAGTTTAAAGAAGCGATCATATTTGGATTCTTAGGTGTACTTCGCATTACCGAAAATTTCAATTCCCTTGCTTCAGTTACAGGAGCAAGTTATGATTCTATTGGTGGAGCAGTTTATAAAGGGTGAGGAATGGGAAATGCATCATCCTGAAATATAACTATAATTGCTATTGTGTTTTTTGTTCAATCGGCAGGTGGTTTAATTGTTTATTCAATTGTTGGTTCGATGGTTGAATTCAATTGTTAATTCAGTGGTTGAATTATAGGGTTGATTCGATGGTTGAATTCAATTGTTAGTGCATTGTTTGAATTATATGGTTGATTCGGTGGTTGAATTCAAAGGAGAATTCAATGGTTGAATTATATGGTTATTTCAGTAGGTTCATTCGATGATGAATGCCGTAGTAGAAAATATATTTTATATAGCGGTTAATAACATGTGTTACTAATTTCGAAGTAAATTTTTAATTGAATCCGGGTCAAATTATTTTGGTCCGGATTTTTTTGGAAATAAATAGTTAGTACCAATTAACTGGAGGTGATGGTAGATTGAACAAATAATTTATTCTTCGACGAGATTTTATTTTCTTCTTGAAGTTTTCTGGGATCCAAAAACGGGAATGTAGAATGTAGAATGTAGAATTACCGTATTTGGGAAACGGCCTACGGCCGCCGTTGCAACTGTCGCCACCTGCCCTGGTTACAAAAATTAAAACGAAATACCACCTATCTTCCTATCTTTGCGCGTCGAATAACGAATATGCTGGAACAACTAAAGAAATTTGAAGAAAAAAAGCCTGAAATTGTTTTTGAATGGAAAGATCAGGAAACTGAGGCTGAGGGTTGGGTGGTTATTAATTCTCTGAGAGGTGGAGCAGCCGGTGGTGGCACAAGAATGCGCAAAGGCCTTGATAAACATGAAGTTACCTCTTTGGCTAAAACCATGGAGGTGAAATTCACCGTGGCGGGCCCGCATATTGGAGGCGCCAAATCGGGTATCAATTTTGACCCTGCCGACCCCAGAAAAAAGGGCGTGCTGGAAAGATGGTTCAGGGCCGTTTTACCGGTTTTGAAACAATATTATGGTACCGGTGGCGACCTCAACGTAGATGAAATTCATGATGTGATTGAAATTACCAGTCGATATGGACTCTTGCATCCCCAGGAAGGGGTGGTAAACGGTCACCTTGGCGGAGATGAAAAAATCAAACATGACAAAACTAAGATAAATCAAAAAGAATTTATTCTTCCAGTTACAACTCCAAAATATGCTCCTATAACTGAAAAAATGTATACTGTGGCCGATATGATCACCGGATATGGCGTTTCGGAATCGGTGCGTCACTTTTATACCATTTTCGGAGGTTCTGTAAAAGGCAAAAGAGTGATCATTCAAGGCTGGGGTAATGTCGGAGCGGCAGCCGGATTTTATTTGTCGCAGGCTGGTGCACTTATCACCGGAATCATTGATCGAAATGGCGGACTACTGAATCCATCGGGTTTTACTCATGAGGAAATTACGCAACTTTTCCTGAATCGTGATGGAAATCAGTTGAAAGCTGACAACATGATTCCTGCTGCTGAAATAAATAAAACTATCTGGAGCAGTGGTGCTGAAATATTTATTCCTGCTGCCGCATCACGATTGGTGAATCGCGATCAGGTGGATGAACTGATAAAAGGTGGACTTGAAGTTCTGTCGTGTGGAGCTAACGTACCCTTTGATGATCCTGAGATTTTCTTCGGTCCTACCGGAACCTACACCGATTTGCAGGTTTCTCTCATTCCCGATTTTATTTCCAACTGCGGAATGGCACGTGTGTTTGCATTTTTAATTACCGGTGATAAAGAAGTCAACGACAAAAATATTTTTGAAGATGTTTCGTCGATTATCGGAAACGCATTATTGGAAGTTCATGATAAACATCCGTTCAAAACCCGAATAGCCGAAACATCATTCTCAATTGCACTTGACAAATTGAATTAATGGAACAAGAATTATCAACGGATTTTTTAAGTAGAACTTTTCTGGGAAATACTGTTGAGACCTATTTATGGTTAGGCGGAATTCTTATAACAGGTCTGCTTTTGAAACAACTTATTTCTAAATTGTTTTCGTTTTTTTTATTCAAACTGGTTAAAAGGTATTCGGGTGGTGTTACTGCAGAGGAATTGCATGATCTGCTAAAAAGACCTTTTACAATTTTCTTTTTATTGATAGTAGGATTTATTGCATTCAACCAAATTGATTTCCCTGTTTCGTGGAAAATAGGGCCTGAAGAAAAATTCGGCGTTCGAATGGTGATCAATAAAATTTATGCCATGTTTCTTATTTTTTCCATTACATGGATTTTTCTCAGAATGGTTGATGTTGTGGGCTTAATACTAATTTACAGAGCATCACAAACTAAATCAAAACTGGATGATCAACTCATTCCGTTTTTTAAAGCTGGCTTGAAAATATTTATTGTTATACTGAGTTTCTTTTTCATCCTTGCGGCGGTCTTCAATGTGAATATTGTAACACTGATAGGTGGATTAGGAATTGGTGGTTTAGCAGTTGCTTTGGCTGCAAAAGAAACTCTTGAAAATCTTTTTGGGTCCTTTACCATTTTCCTCGACAAACCATTTATTGTTGGCGATCATGTCAAAGTTGGAGCCATAGCCGGTCATGTTGAAACAATTGGATTACGAAGCACCCGCATCAGAACACTTGAGAAAAGTCTTGTAACTGTACCAAATAAAAAAATGGTGGATGCAGAGTTGGAAAACATCACCCTTCGTACTATGTGGAGAACCCGGCAAGCTATTACTTTAGTTTACCAAACCACTGCCCAAGATTTAAAGAAAATAATCAGTGAGATAAAATTATTTCTAGCTAACCACCCGAAAATAGTAGAAGAGTCAACAGTTAATCTTGATTCGCTGAGCCCAAGCTCCATCGACCTTTTAATTATTTATTTTGTTCGCACTACTGATGCCGATGAATATGCAAAAGTTAAAGAAGAAATTAATTTTATAATTATGGAAATTGTAAGATCCAATCATTCTGATTTTGCATTTCCTTCCACTAGTGTTTATATGGAAAAACAGTTTCAAAAATGACCTCAACTTTCATTTTGCAGTTAACAACGGCAGGCCCTTCAGGGGGCTATTTCATTTTTGGCATTCCTATAGAATTTATATTGTTTGGACTTACACTTGTAGGTGTTGCGTTATTTCATAATCACACACTAAAAGTTGCAATTACAGGGTTGGTAGCTGTACTTTTTTACAAAGAAGCCTTTACTGATTTTTCACTTGTTGAACATATTATAGGTTCTGAAAAACACGAAGGGGAATGGAACATATTGTTAAATTTATTCGGATTGCTTACTGGGTTCACTATTTTAGCTGACTATTTTGAGAAGAGCGGGATTCCTGAAAAGCTGCCACACATTTTACCTAATGATTGGAAAGGTGGATTTTTCCTTTTAATTCTAATTGCAATATTATCTTCCTTTCTGGATAATATTGCAGCTGCTATGATTGGAGGTTCGATTGCACACGTTGTTTTCAAAGGAAAGGTTCACATAGGATACATTGCAGCCATCGTTGCAGCAAGTAATGCCGGTGGAGCCGGAAGTGTTGTTGGGGACACCACCACTACTATGATGTGGATTGATGGAGTAGCGGCCTTGGATGTAATTCATGCATTTATAGCTTCCTTTGCAGCCATTTTGTTTTTTGGATATTTTGCTTCCAAACAACAACATCAATTCAGACCAATTGTAACTGAATTTCGCAAGCATGTTCCGGTTGATTGGGTAAAATTACTGATAGTACTTATCATACTTGTTGGAGCTATTTTAACAAATGTTTATTTGGAATTCCCTGCAGCAGGAGTTTGGGCTGCAATACTACTAGGCACCTTGTTCAGAAAAGCAAAGTGGAAATTATTACCTGATGCAATCAAAGGAAGTATTTTTCTGTTGTCGTTAGTACTGATTGCTTCTATGATGCCCGTAGAACAGTTACCCGCTGCGTCGTGGCAGTCGGCCCTCATTCTTGGATTTGTTAGTGCCGTTTTTGATAACATTCCTCTTACTAAACTGGCTCTTGAACAGGGTGGTTATGATTGGGGAGTACTTGCTTATTGTGTAGGATTTGGTGGTTCAATGATCTGGTTTGGTTCATCAGCAGGTGTTGCAATTTCCAACATATATCCACAAGCCAAATCAGTGGTTGATTGGGTAAAAAATGGATGGCATATAATTGTAGCTTACATCATTGGATTTTTTGTTTTACTAGGGACTCTTGGTTGGCACCCGCATGCGCCGCACAAAATAACTAAAGAGATTCAGGCTACTGAATTAAAATCTGTTACTCAATAGAACTTTTAAAAAAACAACGGAGTGACTTGAGGGACTGAGTTAAACGGAGAATTCATTTTCCCTCAATACTCCGTTCCCCTTCGTTCCTCTGTTGTAATTTTTAGTCACAAAAAACAACGGGTGACTTGAGGGACTAAGTTAAACGGAGAATTTATTTTTCCCTCAATACTCCGTTCCCCTTCGCAACTTCGTTCCTTTGTTGTAATTTTTAGTCACAAAAAAACAACGTAGTGACTTGAGGGACTAAGTAGAACGGAGATTTCATTTTCCCTCAATACTCCGTTCCCCTTCGTTCCTCTGTTGTAATTTTTAGTCACAAAAAAACAACGGAGTGACTTGAGGGACTAAGTTAAACGGAGAATTTATTTTTCCCTCAATACTCCGTTCCCCTTCGCAACTTCGTTCCTTTGTTGTAATTTTTAGTCACAAAAAAAACAACGGAGTGACTTGAGGGACTGAGTTAAACGGAGAATTTGTGCTTTCCTCAATACTCCGTTCCCCTCCGCACCTTCGTTCCTCTGTTGTAATTTTTAGTCACAAAAAAACAACGGAGTGACTTGAGGGACTAAGTTAAACGGAGAATTCATTTTCCCTCAATACTCCGTTCCCCTTCGCAACTTCGTTCCTTTGTTGTAATTTTTAGTCACAAAAAAACAACGGAGTGACTTGAGGGACTAAGTAGAACGGAGAATTCATTTTCCCTCAATACTCCGTTCCCCTTCGCACCTTCGTTCCTCCGTTGTAATTTTTAGTCACAAAAAAACAACGGAGTGGCTGAAGGGACTGAGTTAAACGGAGAATTTATTTTTCCTCAATACTCTTTTCCCCTCCGCACCTTCGTTCCTCTGTTGTAATTTTTTTAGCAACGAAAAAAACAACGGAGTGACTTGAGGGACTGAGTTAAACGGAGAATTTATTTTTTCCTCAATACTCCGTTCCCTTTCGCAACTTCGTTCCTCCGTTGTAATTTTTTTTGGCCAGGCAAATAAGGAATAAAAGGCTTTATTATTAAAAAGGTAATAAAATAGCTTTCGTTTCGTTCAACACATATTAACACCAATGTGTTAACAATACCTACATTCATTTCACCTAATATCGGCACCATACAAGTAATTTTACCCTTTAATAATTTAATCCCGAATTAAACACTAATGGGTCTGATACTTCAAATTACTACAGCGGCTACCGACACGGTTGCTGCTGCTGCTGCTGCACTTCCAACAGAAGAAACTCTTTCACTTTGGGATCTCACCTTAAAAGGCGGGCCTATCATGGTTCCAATAGCACTTTGTTCAGTTATAGCCGTTTATATCATTTTTGAACGCTATTTTGCAATCAAAAAATCGTCTAAAAGCGATCCAAATTTCATGAATAACATACGTGACTTCATCAGCAATGGAAACATAGATGCTGCCCGTTCGTTGTGCAAAAATACCGACAGCCCGATAGCAAGAATGGTGGAAAAAGGTGTTTCCCGAGTAGGAAAACCATTGGGCGACATCGAAAAAGCAATTGAAAATGTAGGAAATATTGAAGTGGTGAAGATGGAAAAAGGACTATCGCTTCTCGCCACTGTTGCAGGTGCTGCACCTATGTTAGGTTTCCTGGGAACAGTAACCGGTATGATCAAAGCGTTTTATAACATGTCGAAAGCAGGCAAAACAATTGATATCAGTCTGCTTTCTGGTGGCATGTATGAAGCTATGGTTACAACTGTTGCCGGATTAATTGTTGGGATTTTTGCCTTAGTGGCATACAATCTACTTGCAGCGATGGTAGAGCAGGTAGTCTTTAAAATGGAAACTACTTCTATCGAATTCATGGATCTTCTTCAAGAACCGGCAAGATAATTCAACCCTGGAAGTACTATTGCAAATTAACATTACTAAACAAGTTTCTTCACATTAAAAATGGCAATCAGATCAAGGAATAAAGTTTCGGCAAAATTTGAAATGTCGTCAATGACAGATCTGGTCTTCCTGTTATTAATTTTTTTCATGCTCATCACCACACTGGTGGTACCAAATGTGAACACACTTAAATTGCTTTTACCAAACAGCAATACTGCCAAGCCCACCGAAAATTTGACCGTATCTGTTGGCATCAACGAGAATCTTGAATATTTTTTGGATGGCAAGCCCATTGTATTTGATCAACTGGAAGGTTCTATTACTAGTTTTATTACAGGAAAGAATGATCCTGTGGTTGTTTTACACGCAGCTCAATCGGTTCCCGTAGAGCAAGTGGTGAAAGTAATGGATATTGTAAATAGGTTAAAAGTGAAGATGGTTCTGGCTACCAATCCCGAAAAGTAATGGCAACGGCTGAAGAACAAAAAAAATCTAAACGCGCCGGACTAACCGGAACGCTCTTTTTTCATGGGGCTATTTTGCTTATTTTAATTTGGGTACAGTTGATGGCACCTGTTCCTCCTCTGGAAGAAGAGGGTATACTAATCAATTTTGGAAATTCTGATCAGGGAATGGGTGATGTTCAGCCTACGCAGTTATCGAATGCTAATTCACCAACGGAATCAAATGCCGAAGAATTGAAAGAACCGGAAGTAAGCGATCCTGTTCCTTCAAAACCACAACCCGAAATGACCCAGGATGTGGAAGATGCGCCTAAGATTGTAAAAGATAAACCTAAGCCTAAACCGGTTGAAGCCCCAAAACCAAAGCCTAAGCCTATTGAGCAACCCAAGCAGCCTGAAGAGCCCAAACCGGATCAAAAGGCTTTGTACCCGGGAAAGAAAAATAATCAAGGAAAAGGCAATCCCGGTAACGAAGGAGAAACTGGAAAACCCGGCGATCAGGGTAGTCCCGATGGTTCTCCCGATTCCAAAAGCCATACAGGAAGCGGGAAAGGTGATTCAGGAGTTTCCTTTGATCTTTCAGGAAGAAGTATGACACGCAAACCTCAGCTTTCGGATCAGTCGCAGGAAACAGGGAAAGTGGTGATTGAAGTTATAGTGGATAAAGATGGTAATGTTACTTCTGTGAATGGCCCTGCACGTGGCTCAACTACATCATCCAGTGTATTGGTAAGTAAAGCAAAACAATCGGCAAAGGAAGCCAAATTCAGCAAGAGCCCTTCCGGTGTTGAAGAACAAAAGGGGACCATCACCTTTGTATTTAAATTTGAATGAACTACGATTCTACGATTGAATATCTTTTTGAACAGCTCCCAATGTATCACCGGGTAGGAGCAGCGGCTTATAAAGCAAATCTCGACAATACCATTTCCATCATGAAGTTGCTTGATCACCCTGAAGAAGACTTCAGATGTGTTCATATTGCAGGCACCAATGGAAAAGGATCCACTTCACATATGCTGGCTTCTATTCTACAGCAAAGCGGATACAAAACCGGATTGTATACATCACCCCATCTTCGTGATTTCAGGGAACGAATCCGTATTAACGGAAAAATGATTGAAAAAACAGAGGTGGTGAAATTTGTAAAAAAGTACAAGAAAGAATTTGATGTAATTCAACCTTCGTTTTTTGAATGGACAGTTGGACTTGCTTTTGACTATTTCAGCCGTAAGGATGTAGACATAGCTGTTATTGAAACCGGATTGGGCGGCAGACTTGATTCTACCAATGTGGTTACTCCGTTAGTTTCGGTAATTACAAATATTCAATGGGATCACATGAATCTTTTGGGTGATACACTTCAAAAAATTGCAAGAGAAAAAGCAGGCATAATAAAAAAAGAGGTACCGGTTGTAATAGGTGCAACGCATTCTGAATCGGCTCCAATTTTCAGGCAGGCGGTAAAAAAAGCAAAATCAAAAATCTATTTTGCCGACAAAGTTTTTCATGCTCATATTCATAATGAAACGAATCCAAATGCAGATGGGTTAGTGATGGATATAACAAAAAACAAGCAACCTTATCTGAAAGATTTAAATCTGGATTTGGGCGGAATGTATCAATCACGGAACATCTGCACGGTACTTCAGACAGCAGAGCTTTTGCAGGAAAAGGGATTTGAGTTAAACCGGAAAAACATTCGCAAAGGCCTGGCTTCGGTTCGGAAGAGTACCGGACTTGCCGGTCGCTGGCAGCTACTAGGCAAAAATCCTTCTATAATCTGTGATGCAGGACATAACACCGATGGCATACATGAAATTGTTGCACAAATAGCCAAAACCACTTTCAAAAATTACATATGGTGATTGGGGTGGTAAACGATAAAGATGTATCCAAAATGCTGGCACTTTTACCCAAGAAAGCAACCTACTATTTTTGCAAAGCTGACATACCTCGTGGGATGGATTCCAATCTGCTGAAAAAAAGCAATTAAAAAAGGATTGAACGGTAAAAGTTATGCATCCGTAAAAGATGCTTTTGAAAATGCCAAAATGAATGCCGGCAAAGATGATTTGATTTTTATTGGTGGAAGCACTTTTGTGGTTGCAGAGGTAGTGTAATTCGGTGGTTAATTCAATTGTTGATTCGGTGATATGATGGTCATTGAGGACAGCTGTCGCTGTTGCTTCTACAAATAAAGGACAATTTTATTTTTTCGGAGCCACCCACCCACCTGCATACCGCTACTGCCGCTTTCCAATCAAAGGATAATTTCTCCTTTAAAATAATAAACTTTCTCACCAAATGTGACTTTTGTTACCAAATCCGGTATAAATCTGTGGTAAACTTGCTTAACATTTTACTATATCAAATTAAGCAAAGCCATGAAAAACCACTATCAGGTAATTGTTATCGGGGCGGAAACGCCGGACTCTCATTAGCCTCCCTCCTGCTTATCAAGGATCCAAATTTAAAAATTGGAATCATTGAGCCCAGTGAAAAACATTACTATCAGCCGGCTTGGACTTTGGTTGGCGGTGGGGTTTTTGATATAAAGAAAACCGAACGTAGCGAAGGTGATTACATCCCTAAAAAGGCAACCTGGATAAAAGAACATGCCGATAAATTTGAACCTGAAAATAATGCAATAATTACCAAAGAGGGCCAAAAATATTCTTATGACTACCTTGTAGTTTGTCCGGGCATTCAGTTAAACTGGAATGCAATAAAAGGCTTGTCTGAGTCCTTAGGAAAAAACGGTGTCTGCTCCAATTATAGTTTCAAAACAGCTCCTTACACTTTTGAATGTATTAAAAACTTCAAAGGAGGAAATGCCATTTTTCACAACCCTGACACCCCGGTGAAATGCGGAGGTGCTCCCCATAAAATAATGTACATGGCTGCAGATTATTTCCGCAAGCATGGCATATTGGATAAAGCAAACATTCAATACTGGAGTGGTGGAACTAAACTCTTTGCTGTAGACAAATATGAAAAAACACTAATGAAAGTAGTAAAACGGGGCAATATAAAATTGAATTTTTTTGTGAGACTTGAAGAGATTGATTCCACAAATAAGAAAGCAAAATTTGTTGGATTCGGCGAATCTAATAAAGGTGAAGTTACCTGGGTCGATTATGATTTTATGCATGTTACTCCTCCACAAAGCGCACCTGATTTCATTAAAAACAGTCCTTTGGCAAATGCTGCAGGCTGGGTGGATGTAAATAAACATACCTTGCAACACATAAAATACCCAAACATATTTTCATTGGGAGATGCTTCCGGATTACCCACCTCAAAAACCGGAGCTGCTATTCGCAAACAAACACCAACTGTAGCCGAAAACCTGATAGCCTTACTGCACAACAAACCCATGACTGCCAGCTATATGGGATATACATCTTGTCCTCTCATAACCGGTTATGGCAAATTGGTTCTGGCAGAATTTGATTACAATAATAAACCCATGGAAACTTTTCCGTTCGATCAAAGTAAGGAAAGATGGAGCATGTATCAATTAAAGAGAGAAGTGCTTCCCAGAATGTATTGGGGAGCTATTTTGAGAGGTAAAATGCAGGGGTGAGGAGGTTTAATGGGTAAGAAAATGTCATTGGTCATAGGTCATTTGACTTTGAGCCATTGAAAATTGCAAAGAACCGAGCGAACGCTTCATATAAAACGTAATGGTAAAGTGGTGTGTAGAAAGGGCCATTTAACCGTTTTCACCTTTTTCAAAGACCCGTTAAATGACTCTTTAGTGGCCTACTCAATGATTTTTTTCAATGACTTTTTCTCTTTTTGTACTTATGTAACAAAAGTTGCAGATCTTAGGCCTTTTTATAACGAATTTTGCAGGGTAAGTACATGATAAATAACAGTAATTAAAAAATATGCAATTAGAAATCATAGGGTACATCGGGGCAGTCATAATGGGCCTTTCGCTGGGATTAATAGGTGGTGGTGGTTCCATTTTAACAGTTCCTATCCTGGTTTACCTGTTTTCGGTGGATGCAGTGCTGGCAACGGCTTATTCCTTGTTTATAGTTGGATTGACCAGTTTGATCGGTTCCTTCAGTCACATGAAAATGGGGAATATTCATTGGAAAACAGCATTGGTTTTTGGGATACCGTCCATCATCAGCGTTTTCCTGACAAGAGCTTATTTAGTTCCTGCAATACCTGCTACACTTTTTACAATTGCCGGACTTGAAATTACAAAACCAATAGGATTATTATTACTGTTCGCCATAATCATGCTTCTTGCATCCTATTCGATGATTAAGAAACAAAAGTCAAAAGCAGAACCAACAGGAGAAATAAAATATAATTACCCGTTGATTATAGCAGAAGGTATTGTGGTAGGAGCTGTTACCGGACTGGTGGGTGCCGGAGGGGGCTTTTTAATTATTCCTGCCTTGGTGCTGCTGGCAAAACTACCTATGAAGCAAGCGGTTGGAACTTCATTAATAATTATTGCATCCAAATCACTAATTGGCTTCACGGGGGATCTAAAAGGTGATGAAATCATTGACTGGAATTTCTTATTAATATTCTCCGCAATTGCAATAGTTGGAATTCTGGTTGGAAGCATGTATTCGAAAAAAGTTTCCAATGAAAAGTTGAAACCCATATTCGGATGGTTTATTCTGGTGATGGGAATTTATATCATCATTAAAGAAACCTTGTTAAAATAATGATTTCAAACCAATGCGTAATTTGATAATTTCATAGTTATTTCAGAATTTGAATTCATTAGTTATGAAACTAAAATAAATGCTTGAAAAATAATATTTATATGGAAAAGTTAAAAGTATTAATTCCTACAGACTTTACAGTACAAGCGGAGTACGCATATTTGTTGGTAAAAAGGCTGGAAGAAAAAATTGCTATGGAGATTCATTTTCTTCATGTACTTGATGTCCCGGATACAGTAACCCTGAGTGATACCGGCGTTATTGAAACCTGTGGCGAGATTGATGTGAATTTTGTAAAATCAAAAAAAGATATTGCAGATAGAAAATTAAGCAATCTTAAAAATGTATATGGAAATGCTATCAACACCCATTTGGTGTTTGGTAAAATTACTTCTGCCATTACATTTTTTGCATCTAACAATAAATTTGATCTGATTGTAATGGGAACCAAAGGCGCATGGGGCCTAAAAGAAAAAATCTCCGGTAGTGAAGCTCAGATAATTGCCCGGCAATCAGAAATTCCATTACTTTCCATGATGTGTGATCGCTCTGATCTTTCCATTGAAAACATCTTACTCGTGCACGATTTCAGTAAACCTGTAAATGAAAATTTACAATTGATGCAAACTTTGATTCGTGCCTTTGATCCGAAAGTTCACTTGTTACAAATTGTTACCACTGAAACAGAAAACATCTGGTTACTGGCTCAAATGGATGCATTTGCAGAAATAAACCATATCTCCAGATATGAAAAACATCTACTTACTGATAGCGATGTGGAGAACGGAGTCATTCATTTCAATCAAATGCATGAAATGGACATCATTTGTATTGGTACGCGAGGAAGAAAAGGAATTGATACTATCCTGCACCCCAGCGCCACTGAAAAATTAATCAATCATTTATTCAAACCCATTATTTCGTTTCACCTCGCCCAATAACCTATGCTTGAAATTATTAAACAACCCTGGTCCTGGTATATTTCCGGGACACTTATCGCGGGCATCATGTTCGTATTAATATACTTTGGAAAATCATTTGGTTTTTCATCCAATCTGCGAACAATTTGCGCTGCTGCAGGAGGCGGAAAAATGGTAAAGTTCTTTGATTTTAACTGGAAAACACAAATCTGGAATCTGGTATTTCTGGTAGGTGCAATCTTTGGAGGATTTATTGCCAAACAGTATTTATCCACAGGTGAACCTGTTTTGATTTCAGAAAATACTATCCAGGATTTAACTGCCATGGGTATTAGTGCGCCAGTTTCAGTTCAACCGGAAGAGTTATTTAGTATGGATGCATTATTTACATTGAAAGGATTTTTGATTTTAGCTATTGGCGGATTGATGGTGGGGTTTGGATCCAGGTGGGCAGGTGGTTGCACATCCGGTCATGCGATCAGTGGTTTATCTGACCTTCAGCTACCCTCCTTAATTGCAGTAATTGGTTTTTTTGCCGGCGGTTTAATTATGACACATTTTCTACTACCCTTAATTCTATAAATGATGAAGCTTATAAAATTTCTTCTTGTTGGTACCCTGTTCGGAATTGTTATGGCAAAATCGGAGGCCTTTTCCTGGTTTCGTATTCAGGAAATGTTCAGGTTTCAGTCCTTTCACATGTATGGAATAATTGGAACAGCTGTGACTCTAGGCGTAATTGGTGTTGCACTGATCAAAAAATATCAGATTCGTGATTCAGGCGGTAATCCGATTATGTTTTATCCAAAAGAAAAAGCCATAGCTCGCTACCTCGGTGGCGGCACTATTTTTGGATTAGGCTGGGCCCTCTCCGGAGCTTGCCCCGGCCCCATGGTGGTTAATATCGGTTATGGATATATGTCAATGATCATTGTATTCCTCTTTGCAATTTTCGGGACCTACCTGTATGGAATCCTCAAAGATAAACTTCCTCATTAATTATAATATTTAATTGGAATGCAACCTTCAAACGACGAAAAATATCAGGCTCTTACTAAAGTAATTAAACAATTACTGAATCTGGTAATTGGCATGGCATTGATTATCCTTGTTATGTTTGGTTACCTACTGTATATCCAGCCTAAAATTATCAATACCGAATCACCAACCCCCGAATCGACATTGGTGCCAGCACCTCCCGTCCAAACTGCTCCGGAAGTAAAAAAGGAGGACTTCTGGATTGCACCAGATGTTGCCACTCTGGAAAATAATCCGGAAAAAGAACAAATTCTTTATGGAAAAGAATTAATTGCTCATACTTCCGAATATTTCGGAACTAATGGCAAAGTGAAAAAAAATGCCATTAATGGTATGAATTGCCAGAATTGTCATTTGGACGCCGGAACAAAAGTATTTGGGAACAACTATGGAGCTGTCTTTGCAACCTACCCCAAATATCGTGCACGATCAGGCAAAATTGAAGATATTTATAAACGGGTCAACGATTGTTTTGAGCGAAGTTTAAACGGAGAGCCTTTACCCATAAATTCTAAGGAGATGAATGCGATCGCATCCTATATAAACTGGCTGGGAAAAGATGTACCAAAGGGAGAAAAAGCAAAAGGTTCAGGATTCAAGGATATTCCCTTACTGGATCGTCCGGCTGATCCCGAAAAAGGCAAACTTGTTTATTCACAAAAATGTATGAGTTGCCATCAGGCTGACGGAGCAGGTTTAGTGAATACCGAAAAAACAGCATATACCTATCCTCCGTTATGGGGTGCAAGCAGCTATAATGATGGTGCTGGACTTTATCGTATTTCCAATTTCGCTAAGTATGTAAAGTATAATATGCCTTTAGGAACCAATCATGAAAATTCACAGCTTTCAGATGAAGAGGCCTGGGATATCGCTGCCTTTGTAAATTCACAACCACGGCCTAAAAAAAATATCTCCAAAGACTGGCCAAAAATTGCGGAAAAACCTTTCGACCATCCCTTCGGACCGTATGCCGATGGGTTTGATGAGAAGCAACATAAATATGGACCCTTTAAACCGATTAAAGAAAAAATCGAAGAGATGAAGGCGGTGGCGAGTAAAAAATAGTTTGGTGGTTTTTTAGTTTTTTAGTTAGTGGGTTAGTAAGTTAGTAAGTAAGCGAGTGGGTTAGTAAGTTTGTGGGGAGGTTGAAAAATAGTATGATCAATATTACAAAATATAAATCATGAAAAGAATTAACATCATCGTCTTATTGATAGTTATACTAAGCGTAGTTAATACAAAACTTCAGGCTCAGGAAGGTATAAAGTCACCTCAACAGGTAGCAGGAGCAATTGCACCTCCTCACAGGATAATTTTTCAATTGGTAAGTGGTGACACATTGGCTCACATGCAACTCATGAAGCAGTTGAATAATATTCTCGCCATTGCTCCCGGTACACAAATGGAAGTTGTTTGTCATGGCCCAGGACTTGAAATGCTGGTGAGTGATAAAACGATTGTTGCTGAAAAAATAAAAAAGCTAACGCAGTCAGGAGTTACTTTTAAAGCCTGTGAGTTCTCCATGAAAGAACGAAATGTGGAGAAGATCCGAATCCTGCCAGAAGCAGGAGTTGTTCCTGGCGGCATTATTGAAATTGTTACCCGTCAGGAGCAGGGATGGAGTTATATCAAGTCCGGATTCTGATTCTACAATTATTGAAATTGAGTACTTGTATACTATCATGCGTTATCTGTTCATTTTTATAATTATTTTTCCTTCTTTACTTTTAGGACAGGGAAATAACGACTTACATATTAAGATGAACAATGAAGGAGATTCTCTTTCATTCAAATCGCACTTTTTAAATGCTGTCTGGTCGGTTCAAAGCAGGACTTTTTTCATGTCAACGATTAATGAGGGGACCCTCAAGGATGACTACACATTGGCTTCCGGTGCAGGTATAGGGGTTTTGACTGATCCCTTTCATGGTTTTCAGCTTGGGCTGAACGGATATTTCACTTTCGAAATATTCTCCTCTGATATTGATCAGCCTGACTCAACTACAAATGCCCCCAACCGCTACGAAATTGGTTTATATGACTTAACAACACCCGGAAATACAAAAAATCTGGATCGCCTCGAAGAACTGTATTTAAAATATACCTATTCAAAAAGCTCCATTTTATTCGGAAGGTTTAACATAAACACACCATTCATGAATCCTCAAGATGGAAGAATGAGGTTTACCCTCGAAGAAGGGGCGTGGTTGAGTGTGAGACAATCAGATAAAATTGGTTTTAATGGTGGATGGATCTGGTCAGTATCTCCCCGTAGCACCATGAACTGGTATTCAACCGGGAAATCCATAGGTTTATATTCGTCAGGTGTAACTCCGGAAGGAACCAAATCAAATTACAACGGGAATATTGCCAGCGAAGGTATTGCCATAGCAAACATTTATTATAAACCATTCAAAAACTGGAGAATTAATTTCTGGAATGGATTTGTTGAAAATGTGATGAACACCGCCATGATTGAAGTTTACACAGAACGAAAAGACAGTAAACGCAAAATTGATATTTACCATGGTCTGATTTTCTTACATCAGAATGCAATAAATCAGGGAGGCAATGCTGATCAGGAAAAAACTTATATCAGCAAAGGAGCACAGTCCAATGTAATAAGTTTGCAAGTTGGATTTAAAAATAAAAGATTCAATTCGAACTTTAATTATACCCATATTACCGGAGATGGCCGCTATTTGATGCCAAGGGAATGGGGACGAGAATCTTTTTATACTTTTCTTCCCAGAGAACGAAATGAAGGATTCGGTAACATCCATGCAATCATGTCAAAAACCACCTATACATCCTTAAAAAGTAATTTTAAAACTTCTCTTGGTTATGGTTACTATAAATTACCTGATATAAAAACTATCGCCTGAATAAATACAGTGTTCCCTCCTATCATCAGTTGAACTATGAAGCTTCGTATTTATTTGCCAATTTTTTTAAGGGATTTGAATTGAGATCAGCAATTGCCTTGAAAATTAATGCAGGTGAGACTTACGACAATCCAAAATATGTTTACAATAAAGTAAATATGATTAATTTTAACCTTATTCTGGATTTTAAGTTGTAGTGAGTAGTGAGTAGTGAGTGATGAGTGGTGAACGAGAAAGAAATAGTATCTTTGGTATCTGGATACTACTAAAACCAACATTTTCAATTCAAATAACATGGAGTCAAATAATTCTGAGAAAAAGTCAGCTGCAAATCCATCTCCACCGAGCTCCAACAACCGGCGCGATTTTTTAAAAAAATCAGCAGCGGCAGGTATTGCATCACTGCTGATCCCGGCTGTTAACCTGGCAAAAGAAACGGTTGCTCCGAATCCTTCAGGAAAAAAGTTTGTGGACA
This sequence comes from Bacteroidota bacterium, assembly GCA_016722525.1. Taxonomy (GTDB): domain Bacteria; phylum Bacteroidota; class Bacteroidia; order AKYH767-A; family OLB10; genus JADKJB01. The sequence goes on along the minus strand of JADKJB010000013.1, from coordinate 7,107 downwards.
AAAATCCGGATTCAGCTACTGTTACATTTTAATAACCACCGACATTCATGCACAATTAAATACACATGATGAATTTTTCTGGGAAAATGAAAAGGCGGTATACAGGAAACGAGGAGGAATGGCGGTTTTAAAAACTATGATTGCTACTCTGAAAGCTGAGAATCCCGAACATACTATTATTTATGATGGAGGTGATTATTTTCACGGACATGCTGTGGCTTCGTTAACAGAAGGGGAAGCACTGATCCCTATTTTCAATTATCTGGGATATGATTTAATTTTACCTGGAAACTGGGAAGTTGTTTATAAGAAAAAGAAAATGCTTTTCGATATGGGACATTCCAACGCGTCGAAAATTTGTGCGAATATGTTTCATAAAAGTGCTGAACAAAAAAATTGCGAACTGGTATATCCTCCCTATTGGATTAAATACATTGCAGGTATTAAAATTGGAGTTATTGGTTATACCGATCATCTCATTCCTAAACGACAATCACCGGCTTACAGTGAAGGACTGACTTTCGAACATGCCGATCAAAGCCTTGCAAAATATGTAAAAATGCTTCGGGAAGATGAAGCCTGTGCGGTAGTGTTAGTGGCCACACATATGGGCCTTGCACAACAGGTAGGTCTTGCCAATAATCCGGTATCGGCTGGAGTCGATTATATTTTGGGTGCTGATACACACGAACGAGTTCGGGTTCCGATTGAAGGAAAATATACCAAAGTAATTGAATGTGGTGCATTTGGTTCTTTCCTTGGAAAACTTGATCTTAAAATTGAGAATGGAAAACTGATCGATTCATCGTATCAACTATTGGATGTAGATCCCGAAAAATATGCTGCAGATAAATCGATGCAGACCATGGTTGACCAGATATACGCTCCATATAAAGATGAATTACAAAAAGTAATTGGTACCAGCAAAACTCCATTGGTAAGATACTTTGTAATGGAAACACCGATGGATAATCTGATCACCGATGCCATCATGTGGAAATTTAAACCCGATTTAGCTCTTTCTAATGGATTTCGTTTTTGCCAGCCGCTGAATGTAGATCCGAAAACAGGGGTTGCCGCTATTACAAAAGAATTTTTGTGGAATATGCTGCCGGTAAACAGTGAAGCAAAATCAGGCATAGCTACCGGCAATCAAATAATGGACTGGCTGGAAAAAGAATTACAAAATGCATTTGCAAAAGATCCGTCGAAACGATTTGGAGGATGGTTTGTAAGATTCAATGGTATGGAGGTAAATTTTACCATTGGAAATGAATTCGGCAAACGGGTAAATTGGGTGAAAGTTGGAAAAAAACCTCTTGATCTCAATAAAGAATATAAAATAATTGCCTGTGAACGTGAAGGTGATCCCGATGATACTATTTGTAGAATGGAAAAAGTTAAGAATCCAGTCAAACTCAAATTACTTTTACATGATGTAATTGAAGATTATCTGAAGGTAAATTCACCTGTTGCACCAAAACTCGAGAAACGTGCTACAGCTACTGACGAACCCATTACTTTGTTAACCCAACTCCGAGAAACAAATTATGAGTTCAGGTAAAAATATATTGATCTCCATTCCACAAATAAAATCGTGTTGAAACCTACCATTATTCATGGTATAAGAAATAACTGGAAGCAATTTACGCTTCTGGTTATCATCAATGCTTTTGTTGGAGGTATGGTTGGCATGGAACGATCGGTTTTCCAACCCTGGCTGAAACTGAATTTGGAATCACATCTCACTCTGCGATAATGTCGTTTATTGTCAGTTTTGGGATTTCAAAAGCACTGGCCAATTACTTTACAGGAAGGTATGCAAATAAATTAGGAAGAAAAAATTTGTTGCTTGCCGGATGGATATTGGCACTTCCACTGCCATTTATAATTATTTATTCCAATAGCTGGAACTGGATTGTATTTGCTAATATTCTTTTGGGAATTCATCAGGGATTGGCCTGGAGCAGTACCGTATTGATGAAAATTGATATCGCCGGAAGTAAAAACCGGGGTCTCGCAATGGGAATAAATGAATTTGCAGGATATCTTGCAGTAGGTATTGTTGCATTTGCCACCGGTTATGTTGCTAACACTTACGGTGTAAGGCCTTACCCTTTTTACATTGGCATTTTTCTTTCTGTTGCCGGATTACTTGGTACACTTTTTTTAGTTAAAGACACCCGGGCATTTGTTGAAGCCGAAAAATCTTCCACGCATCTGACAACTCAGAAAAACATTTTTCTGGAAACTACTTTTCAAAATAAAAATCTTAGCTCGGTTACACAGGCAGGACTGGTTAACAATTTAAATGACGGAATGATATGGGGATTACTTCCGATTTTATTATTGACTTTGCACTTCAATCAAAGCGAAATAGGTATTATAGCATTTATTTATCCTGCAGTCTGGGGTATCGGACAATTGATTACAGGAAAACTTTCTGATATTGTTTCAAAAAGAAATTTATTATTTGCAGGAATGGTTACACAGGGAATAGCAATTGTGTTGCTTCCATTTGCAACTTCGTTTGTACATTTCATAACACTTGCCCTATTTTTAGGTATTGGAACCGCCATGGTTTACCCTACTTTTTTAAATGCCATTGCAACATATACACAGCCACAGCAACGAGCGGAGAGTATTGGTGTATTCAGATTATGGAGAGACCTTGGATATGCTATTGGTGCACTGGCGACTGGTTTTATTGCCGACATCTTCGATATTAATGTTGCAATATTTTTACAGGAATATTAACAATTGGATCAGGATTATTCCTTTTATTCAGAATGAAAAGCGAACAAAGCGAAATCACAAGCGAGTGTATCAAACAAGAACTTGTGAAACAGTACTTGGTCAACAAACATAAAGAAGTTACCATCATCGATGTGTGTGATGAAAATGCATTCCTACAGAATCATATACCAATGGCTGTCAATATACCATTAGATAATTTAGCGTTAAAAGCACCCAACTTCAATAAAAAAGTATACTTGTATTTACCTGCAACCAAGGAGAAATCATTTCAAAAAAAGCCGCTGAATTATACCGAAATTTAGGTTTTTACCAAGCTTACTGGTTATGCGGAGGAAACAATGAATGGAAACATTCAACTGCAAGCCAATAAATATTTTTACATAATTTTTGCTATGTGATTTTAGTGACTGATTTCAGTTACATTCCGTTTTAATTTTGCCTTCATAATTAAACCAGTTTTTAATATGAAAATAGTACTACCGGCAATTACAGTTATCCTGATAAGTTTTTCAGGATGCGTAGCACAACCTTTTATAAAAAATATTCAGGTTGAAGAAATGCAAAAATTGATGAACGAAAAAATTGCCGTTATTGATGTAAGGACACCGCAGGAATTTACCATCGGATCTATTTCAGGTGCAGAGAATATTGATTGGTACGATCCTGAATTTGAAACCAAAGTTAAAAAGTATGATCCTGGCAAACCTATAGCTCTTTACTGTCGCAGTGGTAACAGAAGCGGATCGGCAGCAAACAAATTGCAGCAAATGGGGTTTAGTAAAGTATACTCCTTAAACGGAGGAATAAATGCCTGGAAGGCTTCCGGCATGAAAGTGACAAAATAATTTAACTTTGTAACTAAAGTCGCAGTCGTGCCTTGTCACCTTTTGTAATTTTGCACCATCAAATTAGTATTTAAAACAAAAACTATGGAAAATTATAACCTCACACCTTTTGTCAGAATTAGAGATCAAGCTCCTGATTTTGAAGCTATTACCACTATTGGCAAAATAAAATTCTCTGATTTTAATAAAGGAAACTGGGTAGTGTTTTTTTCACACCCGGCTGATTTTACCCGGTTTGTACCACCGAAATGAGCGGATTCGCCCTTGAAGAAGATTTTTCACTCAAAACAATACTAAACTTATGGGATTGAGTATTGACAGTATTCATTCTCATATTGCCTGGGTTAATAACGTAAAGAAAAACACGGGAGTATTGTTCAAGTTCCCGATAGTTGCTGACATCGACATGAAAGTTTCTAAACTTTTTGGTATGTTACAACCCGGCGAAAGTGAAACTGCTGCAGTAAGAGCTGTGTTCTTCATTGACCCAACAGGAAAAGTTCGACTGATCATGTACTATCCCCTAAATGTTGGACGTAACATGGAAGAAATAAAAAGGGTTCTAATTGCTTTACAGGCTTCAGACAAATACAAAGTAGCTATGCCATTAAACTGGAAACCCGGTGAGAAGAAAATAATCCCTCCACCAAAAACAGGAGATGACATGCTGGAAAGAGAAAAGAGCAGTTATGAAATGGTGGACTTTTATCTCGCAAAAAAAGAACTCGCAGAAAATTAAATAATAAATATATACCAGGAAATACATATGAAAATAGAACAAATCTACACAGGGTGTCTCGCACAGGGAGCCTATTACATTACATCACATGGGGAAGCTGCCATCATCGATCCGCTTCGTGAAGTACAACCTTATATCGATAGAGCCACTAAAGACGGAGTAAAAATCAAATATGTTTTTGAAACTCATTTTCATGCTGATTTCGTTTCAGGTCATGTTGACTTAAGCAAAAAAACAGGAGCACCAATTGTGTACGGACCAAATGCGAATCCCGAATTTGATGCAGTGATTGCAACCGATGGACAAGAATTTAAGATCGGTAAACTTACCATCAAAGTATTGCATACTCCCGGTCACACCATGGAAAGTACTACTTATCTGTTGAAAGATGAGAATGGAAAAGATCATGCGATATTCAGTGGAGATACTTTATTCCTTGGTGATGTGGGTCGTCCTGATCTTGCGCAAAAAGCGGCAGACATGACACAGGATCAACTTGCAGGACTGCTATACGATAGTTTGATGAATAAAATTATGCCTCTTGCAGAGGATGTAATTGTTTATCCTGCACATGGTGCTGGCAGTGCTTGCGGAAAAAATATGATGAAAGAAACTGTGGACACTTTGGGTAATCAGAAAAAAATGAATTACGCATTGAATCAACCCAACAAAGAAGCTTTCATTAAAGAAGTTACCGATGGACTACTTCCTCCTCCAATATATTTCCCTTTGAATGTAGCCATGAATAAAAAAGGTTATGCAAGCATTGATGAAGTGATGGAGCGTGGGATGACTGCAATGGATCCAAAGACTTTTGAGCAGGCAGCAGAACTTACCAACGCATTAATTCTCGATACACGTTCAGCCGGAGATTTTGCAAAAGCATTTGTTCCGCAAAGTATAAACATTGGAATTGCAGGTGATTTTGCTCCCTGGGTAGGAGCCCTTGTCGGGGATGTTAAACAGGAATTACTTCTGGTGACCGATATTGGTATGGAAGAAGAAACTGTTACCCGTTTAGCTCGTGTTGGATTCGATAATGTTATAGGATATCTCAAAGGCGGAATTGAAGAATGGATCAAAGCCGGTAAAGAAACTGATTCCGTAAATAGAATTTCTCCTAAACAATTCGAAAACGAATTTAATCCGGAAAGTAGCATGGTCATCGACATTCGTAAAGAAACTGAATATGCTGCTGAACATGTTGCCGATGCTTACAGTAAACCATTAGCTGCAATAAATGAATGGGTGAATACCATTGATCCTGAAAAACATTTCTTTGTGCATTGTGCCGGTGGTTACAGAAGTATGATTGCCGCATCGATTTTACAAGCTCGAGGCTATAGAAATTTTAGTGAAATTGAAGGAGGTTTTAAAGCTATTGTTGAAACAAAAGTGCCTAAAACTGATTTCATTTGCCAAAGTAAAATTATGACCGCATAATCCAATTAATAATTCTTTGTGAATAAAATGCCGGGATAAATTCCGGCATTTTTTTGTTTTTATATATTGATTTATAATGATTTATGGAATTATTATGCTGACTCAAAAAAATATTTCAATATGTAACAAAAGTCATACTCCCGGCTATTTCCCTGCGATACTTTTGTATCATAAAATCTAACAAAATGAAAATAGAACAAATCTACACCGGATGTCTGGCACAAGGTGCTTATTACATCGAAAGCAATGGCGAAGTTGCTATCATAGATCCTTTGCGTGAGGTTCAACCCTACATTGATATGGCACAAAAAAATAATGCAAAGATCAAATACATTTTTGAAACTCACTTTCATGCCGATTTTGTTTCTGGACACGTAGATCTTTCGAAAAAAACCGGAGCACCCATTGTGTATGGACCAACAACTATGAAAACAGGTTTCGATGCACACATTGGAAAAGATGGAGAAGTATTTGAACTTGGAAATATAACTATCAAACTCATTCACACTCCCGGTCACACTATGGAAAGCAGTTGCTTTTTATTGATAGATGAAAACGGAAAGGAAAAAGCTTTATTTACGGGTGACACTTTGTTCATAGGTGATGTTGGTCGTCCTGACTTAGCCCAACATGTTATAGCAGAATTGACTGAAGAAAAACTTGCAGGACATCTGTTTGATTCTTTGCGAAACAAAATCATGAAAATGAATGATGATCTTATCGTCTATCCTGCTCATGGTGCCGGTTCTGCTTGTGGAAAAAATATGAGTAAAGAAACAACAGATACTCTGGGTCATCAGAAAACAACCAACTATGCATTGCGTCCGGAAACTACCAAAGAAGAGTTTGTTAAAGAAGTTCTTACAGGTCTAATGCCTCCTCCCTCCTATTTCCCTAAAAATGTGGTGATGAATATTCAGGGTTATGATGCCATTGATGATGTGATGAAACGCGGCAAACATGCTTTGAATGCCGATGAATTTGATACTGTTGCCAATGAAACCCATGCGTTAATTCTTGATATCAGAGATGCACAGGAATTTGCAAAAGGATTTGTTCCAAATTCAATTAACATTGGCATCGATGGTAACTTTGCTGTTTGGGCAGGAACTTTGATCCCGGATATCAAGCAAGAAATACTATTGGTTGCAGATGCAGGGAAAGAGCTGGAAGCCATTACCAGATTAGCAAGAGTAGGTTACGACTACACTATCGGTTACCTTGATGGTGGTTTTGCTGCATGGAAAAAATCCGGAAAGGAATATGATACTCTTCCCAGCATCACAGTTGAACAGTTTGCTGCAGCAGAAGCGAAAGATCCGT
>JADKJB010000012.1 GCA_016722525.1 Bacteroidota bacterium | reverse complement strand
GATTTGAAAAACTAATGTTTGATTAACCAAAAACGGTCTTTGGAACACGAAACCCCGCCTTTTTGGTAGGTGCTGTTACCAATAGGTATTTGATTCATTTAAAAGTTAGTTTAAGTTTTAGTCTCGTTCCAGATTCTGTCATAAATATACTATCCTGTCCTTTACTAAAATTATACTAACAAAGTAAAAAACACAATGACTTGTGGAATAATCAGAATCGTCCAAGTCCAAATAGGAACTTCCTGTCAACTGATTCAAAATAGATAATCCAGTGCACTCCTGTATGAGCAAGTTCCCAAGGTAAATATTTCAAGACATTCCGTAATAAAACGCTTTGGTCGTCTTAAGTTCGTTTTTGTCGACTGTCAAATTAAATAGTCTTTTTCCAATTGTTGCTTTCCATTTACTTCTTTCTGTCAAATAGGAATATGTAACTACGGGTAACGTGAGTGTCAAAAAACCGATTAGTTGTCCCAAATATGGATTTATTTCTCCTTTACTAAATTCAAAAAGTAATTGAGTCACTATGAAAAGTAGAAAAGCATAAAAACCAATAATTACAAAGTCTACTGTCCAAGCTAAAATCCTATTAATGAGCTGTTTCTTCATATACTTACTGGTAACGGTTGGTGCATTTGCGCAGGCGGGAACCAAGAACTCCATCTGCCCGCCACCCCAGATCTGCACACGAAAAGTACTAAAATTAACTGAGCCCGCCAAACAGATTACTTTCCTTTGAAAAAAATGGCGGGCGAACCCACATCCCCCCGCTGGCGCTAAATGCACTTGTTAGGCGGCGATGCGCTTCGACCCACACCCTCGACCACTTTACCGCCTGTTAACTCGGAAAAGGCAGCCGCGCGCAAATGTTGTCCCCGATTGCTTGTCCTGATTTTATAAATTGTTAAGCGACTAACGGTTGGCTTAAACGTCCGCGAAGACTTTGCAAGGAAATTGTTGTGAACTTAAATCTGATTTGTCTGAAACAAAATGCGGCTTGCCTTTTCCGCAGCGACGACGCGAATATTAACACGTATAAAAGACAACACGCATTGCCCTAACGTTTTGCGGGTTTAAGAAGTTGGCGATTTCGTAGAACAAAACTGTCAACCTACACGAAAGTTTGATTGGAAAACTGAACTTTATTTAACAACTGAACCGCCAATTTCTTAAACCCGCTGTTACCGGATGCCCTTCTGTCTGTCCGAAGATGTGTAGTTTGAAGACCGCACACACTTTGAACGAAGCGATTTACATTAGAAACGATGCCCGTCCGATTACGCACAATGCTCGTGTGGTGGAGGAAAAAAAACAAAAAATAGGGATGGAATAGATTCTTCTTGGGTGGGAGAAAAAATACTCTCTTAAAAAAATTGCTTGCAGCGTTGGCTTGTGTGTTTTTTAAGAGTGTATTTTTTTGTGGATGGGTGTCTTTACTCACAAATTAATTTATTTTTATTGTGCAATTAATCAAATTAAGGGCTATTATGCCTGCATATTTCTTTAGAAAAAACTTCTTGTCTAATATCCTAAGGATAATTAGTACTTCATTCGATATTTGACGGCAAGAATATTTTAATTCTAACATAAATGATTTTGATTAAATAATATTGTAGAAATAAATTGCATACCTTAATAGTATTTTGATTACTTGTGGTTTATAAAATATTTACTATAAATATTTCCCCATATTTTTGAAAACTCATTCAAATCTTGATTTATAGCTAACTTACTCATTATATTAAGTATATTAATATTCGAAGGCATTAAGAATCTTGCCATTAGTAGGGTTTCAAGTTTGTTTGTTTTGATTATTTCTTCAACTACCTTAGTTGTAGTAATACTGCTATTGGGAGATACATTTCGTTTTTCAACAGGGGAATTGAACCAATAGTAAAGCTGGTTTGAAATAGTATCATTAAAAGTGTACACTTCTTTTGGATTTTTGTTGAACAACTTGGGTTCTTCAACATTATACTCATTCAATTCTTTATTTAGACATCTTTCCGCTAGTTTATGCATGTTTCGGCTAATGAATTGTTACTACTCGTAATAACATCCCAAATCATCACCTCTCCTTTTTCTCCTAACGTGATTAATTTATAACCACTTGAATCTAGGCTCATACTTACAATTTTTGACTGGTTGACTATTTGATTAGTTATTAATTGATTTGTTGCAACATCCCAAAGACTTATAACATTTTCCGAACTAGTCAATACAATTTTACTATTAAATGAAAACAGGGCACATTCTATTGCCCCTGCGTTAGGAGAGGCGGCCCATGTTGCTAAGACTCTTCATATTGTAAAGAAAACCCCGTTATTACTCCTACCAAAACTCAAAAGGAAATTCCCATTTGGACTTTGAATGCTATTTTCAACGACATCATCATTATAAAATACAACAGGTGCTGTCTTGATATTTTCAATATTCCAAAATTTAACAGCTTTGTCCCAAGAAGTGGAAATTACAAATTTCTTATTTTTAGATAAATTGCAGGAAGTAATATCTTTATCGTGAAAAAGTTCAAGTGCCATCTTCTCATTTTCTATATCCCATATTTGAAATCCAGTTGCTGTAAAATTATTTCTAATTTTTAGACGACATGACTGACACTCTAAATAACCAAAGTTACTAATATTTTCTTATTTTCAAACGTGAATTTGATATCTACAATGTCATTTGGATAATATTCCCTTTTTTCCATTTTCACCAAGTGTGGGAAAATCGAAAAATTAGTCTCAATAGGGTTTTTAAGTGGTTTGCCATTTATATTCCATAAAATATTGAATGACCTGCAGAGGTTGCAACAATATTATCATCATTACTAAATACACATGAATAAACTTCATTTTGGTGGGAAAGTTTGGTGCCATTTGAATTTGAAAATATGTCCCAAATAATTGCTGAAGAATCTGCCAAGCAGATATTATATATTGGTCATTTTTACTAAAGGTGGCTTGATAAATTGTTGAATTGTGTTTATGTGTACCACCAACCAATTTCCCTGTTTTTGTTTCTCTTACTTGAAGTAAATTATTTTATTACAGCATAGTATTTTTTATTATGACTTATTTCAGATAATTCATCCTTGGATTCAGTAATAAAATATTGGATGTTGTTTCGAGTGAAGAAAATCCCGGTTCATCATTTAGAATAATAGACTCTGTCCGGAGATAAATTGAGCGTAATTTGCACTAGTTGTTAATACTGATGGTAACATTGTCCTCAGTGAAGGGTCCCATTTATGTATTTCACCATTCCTGCAAACAGCATATATTGTATCCCCAGAGTTATTAAAAACGCATCAATTACTTCCGAATTATGTGAACAAGATTCACTAAAAATGTTGCCATTTTCGGTTCCAAATTCTAATTGTTTTATCACTAGAGAGCAGTTACTATAAGTAAACCATCTGGACTAAATCTTGCCGAATTTACAGCCCCTTTGTGTTCAAGTTCATTTAATAATTCACCTGTGTTTGCAGACCACAATCTAGCGGTATTATCATTTGATGAAGTGAGCACAAGTTTGCCATCAGGACTATAAACTACAGAATTAATTAAGTCTTTATGCTCCATAGGAATTCCAATCGCATCACCATTCTCCGGTACTATATGTTTGTGCAATTCCAAATTTTACTTTACTTAAGGTTAGAAATTCAACCATTGGGGAAGGGCTAATAATGGTAACATACTTGGAATCTGGAGAAAATTCAGCAGAGGAAAAACCATAATCATTTTGGATAGAGTTTTCGACTTTTCCCAAATTATTTAAATTGCGTATTTGTGCACAACCATTACCAATTAGACCAGACAGTGTTATTATTTTATCCCCTTGAGAGTTGAATTTAATGTTTGAAAATGAGTTATCTGGCAATTCCTTTTTTTTCAATACAATATTCTAAATTATCTTTTTCATAAAGCCCCTTTGGGCTTTCGAAAATTTGCGAATAAAAAGGCAGAGCAACCATATACTCAGAGCCATCTGGACTATATGCAGCATTCCATAACATCCCGTTTATTTTTTTTGCGTTATATAGCCCTTGGCCGGTCAAGATATCTAATTCTAAAAATTCGCCATAAGCTTGTTTACCCATGTTTCCGTCAAAGCCTGCGGTTACTAAAATCAACCTATTATTTGGAGATATTACTGCTGAAGTAACATAACAGGTAAACGGATTAGGTATGTTTTTGACTTCATTCTTTAATAAATCTACAATTGACACAATACTATCAGAAAATAAAACCATGTACCTTTCATTACTGCTAAATGAAACACCTTTAATGCCATCATTTTTGTTTTAATTAATTCACCTAACTCTAAAGGAAAAAGAATTTAAAACTAGCCTTGAGTAAATTGCTGATAAAGCACCTAAATTTGAAGGCATCGTTTTTAATGCCCTTATTAAATAAAAGCAATCCAGTTTCTGAATTTCCATTTTTAAGTTAAAGTTATATTGAGCAAAATCAGCATTTGAAAACGTTTTTTTTACATTTTCTTTTTCTCTTAATGCTTCGTTTCTGGATGAGTCCGCAGAAGCCTTTTGTTTAAAGGCTTCTAACTTTGCAAGTTCTTCCTTTTGTTTTGCTTGAATTGCATCATTCTTTTGTTTGTTTACAGTCTCATAAATTTTAAGAAGTAAATCATCTGCTTTTTTATATTGGTTAGCATTTGCACAAAGTCTATAGGCAGATATTTTTTATTGCTAATGAATAATTTTTTCCACTTCTGAAAAGCGAATCAGCCATCGTGTATAAATCTTCGCATTTAAGCGATGCAGTCTGAGAATACAAACTAAAGGAGAAAATTGAAAATAATATGGAGATAAAATACTTCATTTGTAGTCAGATTTATTTTTACAAACAACAATAACGGAATCTAAATATTTGATTTTATTATCTGAAATTGAATACCTAAAAGTGGTATCGTTAGCTGTTCCAAGTGCCAGTGAAAATAGACTGTCAGCAAAACAGTATGCTTCTGCCTCTAAGAATGTGCTGCCACTTTTTAAATTTCTGTCAAATTCTTCAACCTTAAATTTTATTAAATTATTTAAGGCTATGTCTCTTTGTTTTTCTGCTTCTCTTGCGTTTTGTTCTGCAATTTCTTTTTGAGAAACGGCTTCTCCCCTCAAATAAAAAGCAAATGCAGATAAAGCTATTAGTATAGAAATTACAAATCCTACTGTAATTCTAAATACTCTTTTTCCTTTTGAAACTTCGTCAATTATTTCGTCAGGATTCTTGTCCAAAAGCAAGCCTTTTACTTTTGCAATTTCCCATTCATAATTTGAGTTGTTCGTTTGAACCCTACCGTCTTTGCAATAATTATTTATGTTAACCCAAATTGGTTGAGCATTAAATTTAATATTATCAAGTTTAGGCAGAGCAGAAGATTCTTTACTGAAAGAATTATTTGTTGAATCCCATTTAAGCAAGCCGTCTAATAGAATTAAATGAAAGCCTGTTATTCCTCCACTATTGTTGTTTTTTATCTCATACCAGTATTTTATTTCTTTGCTAACATAAGATGCAGAGTCAGCAGAATTTCGTGAAGCAATAACTATCAAATATTTTGAATCATTTAACCCAACCTTTATTACTTCCGATAAATCTTCTGAAGCCCTTACTTTTCTTTCATCACGAAAAATATCTACATTGGGTTGCCAACTTTGTAAAATGGAATTCGAGCGTTTCAATGGACTTTTGAATTGCAGAAGCATATGACTTATCCTTGTGAGAATAAGAAATGAAAGCATGATATTTCTTTTCGGGTGTCACTTAACTTTCATTCGCTTAATTAATAATTGAAGATAGCTTCTATTTCGCTTTTCCAATCCAGTCTGTTAAGGCTGTTGCAAGCATAAATTGCGTTCATAAACATTGAACTTGTTTCTCTTATACTTTGGTTGCATTTTTTTATAGCAGAAGTATAGAAGGTTCTGCTTTGTTCAAAGTCATTCAAATACAAATTTGCTTCGGCAATTGTTGCATCTTCCCAATATTCGCAACCATTGGCAATTTGGCAATACTTTAAAGCCAATTCAGCCATTTCCTTTGTTTTGATTAAGTCTGTTTCATCAAGCATTAAATAGAGAAATGCAAGATTTATTGCATGGTAATAAATTTGCGAACTGTTTTCAGATTTAATTGATAACTGTAAAGCCTTGTCATACCAATAAATTGCCTTTTCTAAAGCCAGTTTAGTTTCTTCAATAAGATATTTTCTTTTAAATCTACCACCTAGAATACCCATAAAGTCTGTGTTTGACTTTAAGATTTCTGATTCTTCCAACACCTTAATTGCATCATCAATTTTACCAATGCCTTCTAGAGCAAAGATGTATTTTTTGAAACCTTTCGAATCCAAATCATTTAGTTTCTTACCAAGATTATCTACTTCTTCGCAATACTTAGCTATTAGATTACTCAGTTCTTTATCGTTACCAATCAAATAAGGAATTTCGTTACCAATACAAAGCATCTTCTTAATTACCTGAAAAGAAGTGTCAGCATTTTTTCAGGCTTTACCATTGTGATGTGGTTGCCAGCAGTAATACAATGATACTCCTTTGGGAAAGGTTCTAAACTTGATTTAACAGGAACAAACTCATCTAACTCTCCTGCAATGGTTGCGAATTTAAACGGGTAATTGTTTTTAAATTTTTCATTCCATTCACCACGAAGTTTTTTAATGAACTCTCCTTCATAGTCCATGTCACTAATTTGATTTTTAAACCATCTTAAAAACCAAGCCTTTTAAGTCCACCGCTTTGGTGTTCCATAAAAAGAACATGAGAAATTTTATGTATGTCGTCTCTATTAATTATTGCTCTTTGAATTACCAATCCTCCCATGCTATGTCCGATTAAGGCAACTCTGTGATAATGCTCAAATAGAATATCAAGATTTGTTTGTAAGTAGTCAGCAATCTTTGATATGTCAGGATTTGCTGCCCAAATGCCTTTTCCAATATTGGGCATTAGGTCAGTGGAATACCCAATGCTAATTACATCCCATCCATTTAATTCACTTTCTGCAATAATGAATTCAGGAATTGGTTTAAATGTGGATTCAGGGTCGCCTGAGAAAACCATGAATGAAACATACTATGTTCTCATTTCCTTCTGAACGATAAGGTATGATTGCACCTTTGTTTCCTCCTTTAACTGATTGGAGAAATTTCCCAAGAACAACTTTTGAAACGCCTTTTGCGACAGAAATTGCAGCATCAGATAGAATTTTTGGAATAGCCATAATTTTAATTTGTTGATTGTAATATCAAGGATAAACTTTTGTTTTTTCAGCAATAGGTGTTCCCTTTTATTGAATGCTCTGTGAATATAATCCTCAGGTGCTTTTACAAATTCCTCCCAAGTTACAAGAACACAAAATCTATCATCTTCTGACCATGCACATTTATCACCGTTTGGGATGTAGTAGTTGTAACTGAATTCACTAATAGTCGTATCTCTAACATTTACATGATTGTGTGAACCACCACACCTGATGCAGGAATAGCTTCCACGGTAAACGGAATCATTCATTTGTGGCAACACAATTCCAAGAATTCCACTCTGAGTATTGCCTTGCCCGTGATAAAGAGAACCCTGTAATTCTCTCTTAATATACTTTTGTTCTTCCCAACCTAAAGCATCAGAACTTTTGGAGCCAATAAGGAAAATTGTAACCGTGCTGTCAGACAGATAGTCTCTCCGAATAACTTGCATGATGTATTCCTCATCGTCTGAATCTATTGCATCATTCAGTGATTTGTCAATGAGGTCAATATCCATGTTTTCAAGAATATACTTCTTGTAATTAAAGTCCTCTGTTTTGGATGATATAAAACACTTGTGTCGCATTGAAAAGTTATGTTCTTTTTTGTGCTGCTTGCGCAATTGCTGCTGCTAATTCTTTATGTTTCCAAGGGACAACTTTTAAACCCAACTCTCCAACGAAAGAAGGAGTTTTGCAGGTGGCGTATCGCCACTATGAACACATATTACACCTTTGCCTTGTGCAATACTTTCTCTGGCTTCCCAATTAACCCAATCGCTTTCATGAGTAACATCTGAAACATAAATTACCGTAACAGATGCTTGGCGAATTCTTTCACGAATTCCGCTTTTGATATACTGCTTTTTCACTATTAAAGGGTTCTCTCAAGGAATAATCATTAAATTCTAAATCATTATTTTCATTCTTTGCTTGACCTCTCAAAAAGATTCACATCGCCTAAATCTCTGTTGTCAAAACTGATGAAAACATTTCGCTTTTCGGGTTGTGCATTGCTGAAAGAATCTTGAGCAACTTTTGCAAAGTCGGTCAATTATTCGTGTGTCGTACTTGTTTCTACCGCCGCCTCCCATAATTATTTTTTTTGTTTGAGATTAGTTAATGCGTTTTTTATTTCAAGACAGGAAATGCACTTACCGCAAGGTATCGGATTCCCTGAATGACAGGAATAAGTTTTGTTTATTTTTTTTGCCTTCGCCAACTTCATTACTTCTGCTTTGTTGAACTCCATCAATGGCGTTAGAATTTTTATTTCATAATCTATCTCCATTGAAATAAATTTTTCTGCTGACTGAATAAACTCTTTTGTTTGGTCAGGAAACAGTTTGTATTTGTCGGTGAGTAAACCGATTGCAATGTTTTGACTTTTGACTTGATAAGCATAAGAACTTGCCATTAGCAAGAACAAAGTATTTCTTCCAGGGAGAAATGCATCTTCTCTTACTCTTAATTTTTTGTCGGTAAGTCCTGAATGGACAACCTTTCCAAAACCACTCAACTTCATTTTTTTTGGAGTAGGTAATTTATGTTTCAAGTGATTGTAAACACATGCTTCCCATTCTAATTTTTCTCCCAACTGTCCGTAGTCAATAAAAAAGAGGATGCAGTTCAAAGTTTTGTTCCTGTGCTAATACTGACATGACTGTGGAATCAATGCCTCCTGAAACTAATGTTACAAGTTTGTTCATGAGTGATATGTTTTTAATGTTCGCATTGTTGTCCAAATTGCCAAATCCAAATGAAGCAAATTCACATTGTAAGTGTCTGCGTATAATTTGAGCTTGGTTTCAATTTTCTGATAGGAAGTTAGGTTTGAAAAACTGTTGTCTGTAATGCAAGTCAATCCCATTATTCTCATGTAGTCAATCACATGCTTGTCTAATACTGCAAACTCTGAATGATAGCCAATGTTGCGTAAAAACATACTGGCTTGTTTCGGCCCCAAGCCGCAACTGTAACTGATTATATTTTTCGTGTTTCCTGAATGCAATCTTCTTGTTTCAGAATTCCTTTTATTGTTAAGTTATTGAGATAAATATTTTCAAGTGTGTCAATGATGTAGTCAGATTTTTTACAAAAAATCTCAACCGTCTGGAATATTCTTTTTCGTTGGATTTGAAATGCACTGGATTTTTGAGAGTGCCTTTAATTTCTGATTTGATTTCTCTGAACTCAGATTTGTTTTTGGAATCCGCAAAATATTTTCCTTGCGTAATGATTTCATCATTGCTAAAGCAACTTCATATTTTCCTGACTGCTCAAAATACACAATACCAATTCCGACAATAGTTTGTTTTCACTTTTGATAACTGGCATTTCAGGCATCAGTGTTTGGGCTTCTATGAAACCTGCAAAACTGTGTCGTGTATTTTGAAAACAGATGTAATATTCATGACCATATTTTAGTTAAGCAATTAACAAAATTAGTATCAAAATATTTGCGTAATAAATTCTCCTCTGAGTTTGCCTCAATAGCATCTTGAATTTCTTTCATCCAGTTGTCGTAAAAAAGTTAGATTGTGTCCAATTGTTGTTAGGTTGTAATCAAACTCACCACTCTTGCAAAAGTTGCAGTTGTCATTTATCAATTCTCTTTGTTGAAAGTGATAAAGCAAAGCTGTTTCGGAATTCACTGTCGTTTGACACCATTCCAAACCATCAAACGAATCAGCACCTGCCAACGAAAAAGTAAAAGCGAAAATGGATTTCCTGTTCCAAGCAAATGAATGAAAGTGTAGTTGTCCAACTTGTTTAATTCTCTGCGAAGGTTTGTTACTGTTTGAATTCGTTCAAGAAGTCCGTCACCCAAAATTCTTTCAGGAATAGAAACCATTGGAGAGTTTGTTTGATTGCAAAGTTCCAAAACAGTTTCATTCAAATTTTCTTTCTTGCAATGAATGATGGGAATGATAGAGGTGGCGGTAGCCACCTCTTGACTTTTCTTTGTTGACAATGCAACGCCAGTTGCATTGTCTTTTGAATCGTCTGGTGGAAATTGATTGTCATAACAAAATGCCAAATCACTCACATCATGTTTTAAGATTTCATTGAAGCCATCAATGCTCCAACTCTTATCTCTCATCCAATAGCTTTCATAGTTGCCTGAATCCATTAAGATAATTGCACCGTCTTCATTTTTGTTTCTCTTCATTGCTTCAATAAATTCTGCTCTTTGAAATGATTTGTCTATGTCAAATGCTGAAACTAAAAAGTGAGTTTGTTGAAGTGCTTTCAGAACATTGAAATAATCAAAGGGGCTTAAACCAGTTTTAACTGAAGAGATGGAAGGAAAATATATTGGCAGCCGTAATGCTTTCCCTCTTGCTGGAAAAAATTTGCTTCGTGTTTTATTGTTTTCTTTTAGAAAAAGCATAGACAAAGGTTTGATATTTTACATTGTGTTTCGGTTTTTTTTGATTTTCTTTTCAATACTACCTTGTTTAAACTACACAATCTATACACGAAAATTTCAATCTTAGCTGATAAAGCGTTGGCGATTGCACTCTTTTGACTTTGCCTATGGGTTGGGCTGTGTGTGAGCAGGCAAAGGCAAATGTGTGCAATTGCTGTGGCATTAGAATTTTTCGTGCGGTGGCAATTTTTTTTTTTTTTTTCCTGAAGCGTTTGCCATTCAAAGCGGTGTCGGTCGGTATATATTGTTGTCAAAATGTTCATTTTTTGTCTGTCAGTTAAATGTTTGCACTGTAGTCATAGGGTTTCCGGTAACGTTCCCGCAGTAGCCGCTGGCCTGCATATGACTTCCAGACGCTTCCTGCTTCCCAAAGATAACCAAAAGATCTGAAGCCACAAAAACTTCCTACAGCCGGCTAGCGTGCTACTGCGTGTTAGGCGTAGTTACTTTTGTTTGATAGCTTTCTTCACAGTAATATGGTTTGACATTATCATCTGAATAAAATACAAACCATCGCTCCAAGTCTCTGCATTCAATGCTATGTTTTGATTTGTAGAATGATTCGTTTCCTGAGTAATAATTCGACCGGTAACATCAAAACATTTATCTCAATATCATTTGGTTGGAAATTCGGTATTTGAATGGTTAGGTTAGCATTAAATGGGTTTGGAAATATTGAAATAGATTGGATTATATCACTTGGATTTAGTCCGAGAGATGCGTAATGTGTAGCGTTCTTCAAAATGGTTCCATTAAAACCAACTGCAAAAGCTAATGAATCATTTACTACTTGAATGTCTGTCAGGAGATCACTATAACTTGAATCGACCAGAGTCCAATTATAACCTCCATCTGAAGTTTGCCACAACGATCCTACAGCATTGGGGTTAAAAAACCAAACAGAATTAATTCCTCCTACGCAATAACCAATCTGATTATTATAAAAGTCGACACCAACAATATCATGAGGTGCAAACTGGTTCGGAGTTGACCATGTGAGTCCGCCATCATTTGAAACTGTAGATTTTCCGTATTCAATGCTCGTTAGTTGTGTGTCTGTTCCGCCTACAATAACAATATTATTTTGGTCAATCATTTTTGCATCAAATAAATATAAGTTTGAATCACAATTAAAAAAATTCCAAGTACTTCCATTGTCAAACGATTTTAGGAATTTTCCATAGCCTCCAGCAACATAGAAAATATTTTGTGTTCGACTTAATTCCCCTGTTCCAGGAAACCATGTATCAGCAGTTGAGTTTAAAATGTATGATGAGGGAGGAAATACTGCAGGTGTAAAAAGTCCAATTGTTCCGTAAAAATCATGAACTATTCCGGTATCCTGATTTATAAAATAGATATTTGAAAAATCGTTGTTATTACCAAAGCTTCCTATGAAACTCCAGCTGTCACCAGTATTTGTTGTTTTGTAAATACCACCATCCTGACCACCAGTAAATCCTACCGAGTCATTTACAAATGAAATGTCAGCAAGTGAAATGGCTAGAAAAGTAGTATCCCATGAGTTCCTCCATTGGTAGTTCTTAACACTACACCATCCCATCCTAAATTTACGGAACCACAAACAAAACCAGTATCGGGATTTATAAAATAAACAGAATTATAATCAAAGAGCGTATCTAAGTTGAGTTGTATCCACTGACCTTGAACATTAATTCCAGATAATGACAACAGTAATAAAAATAGAAATCGCTTCATATTTGTTTCTTTGTAATTATGACTAACGTTCCCCAACCCACTGATTCACAATTGCAAGTTAAGGTCATTAGGTGAGATATCAAACTTTGCAATCAGTTTTTTCATGGCCGTTATTTTCTTCCTTTTCTGGTCCAGGAACTGGTATTCAGTTTGAGGAATGTAAGGTACTTTTTTTACCAACATGTTCCAAATAATGACTGCCAGTTTTCTGGCTGTGGCTGAAATGGCAGATACCCGGCCTTTTCGGTGGGATATTCGGGCAAAGAAATTAGAAAGTGCTGTGTTTTTCAAATTGCCGATAGCATTTGCTGCGTTTCGTAAAGCGATTTTGAGCCGGTTGCTCCCTTTTGGGATTTTGTTGCTGAGTACTTTTCCGCCACTTATTTTATTGTTGGGTGATAAACGAAGCCACGAAGCAAACTGTTTGGCAGATTCAAACTTATGAATGCCTGTGCCAACTTCACTCATTAATGTGAGTACCGTAGAATAGCTTACGCCTTCAATAGCTAGTAAATCAACTCCTTCAAAATACTGATAGGACAGCAAATTTATATCCATATTCTTGGGAGTATTTTTGTTGATTTTTTTGTAAACCTTTTTCTTTATGTGATGCTGTTTTTTATTGTTGTCTTTATTGATCTGCTCATTGAGTAATGATTCAATTTCAAGATCACATTCAACGATTTTTGTTTGCAGGTTCAAATGCATTTGGTATTCATGTTTTAATGCAAATAAATAATCTTTTCTGTTATTGGTTTGTAACGCTTTGGCAATTTCTGCTTCCGATTTTTTACAATTGCCATTTCGAAGGGATGCCAGCTTTTCCGGATTTGTTTCTCCATTACAGATAGCTTCAATAATTTTTATTCCTGTTAATCCAACAACATCATTAACTACCACATCCAATCTCAAGTTAAGTAAGCGCAGGTATTTTTGCATTTTCTTGGACGTACTGGCTACCTGTTCCAGTAGATTTGCGCGGTGTCTGCAATAAGTTCTCAATTGCTCTGTCACCTCATCAGGCAAAAAACTTCCTGTCAACAATCCCAGTGTATGCAGCTTTTGTATCCACTGACAATCCTGGACATCACTCTTCTTGCCTTTGATGTTTTTGGTGAATTTTCCGTTACACAGAATCACCTGAAGTCCTGATGACTGCAGTACTGCAAATAAACTCTGCCAATAGGTTCCTGTGCTTTCCATTGCAACCGTTTTGATCCCACTCGCAGTTAACCATTCAGCAAGGGCATGCAGATCTTCATTGTACACACCAAATTCTCTTACGTCTGAATCACCTTGTCCAATGGCCACAAAGTGTGAGCGACTGCCAATATCAATTCCTGCAGCATGAGGATTGATCACTTCCATTTTTACATTTTTCTTTTGCATTTTTTAATTTATTTTAATGGTTTGAATAAAAATGCCCTACGGAAATGTATCTTTGTTATGTTATTATTATGAACGGGATTCCGCCTTAAGCGGATCACCACTGAAGTTTAAGTCAAAGCCTTTCTGTTGAAGCAGAAGGGCTTTTTACATTTCAACCAGGATTGCGCCCGGACTATTACGTTCCAGTTCTTAAATCGGCCTTGCATAGGACAACGAAAAATATACAAAAGTTCACGACTGACAAAAAGCGTTAGCTGTGGAAGTTAATGCCCTGGGGAATAAGGTGGGTTACGCCTAACGTTCCCGCAGTAGCCGCTGGCCGGCATAAGAATTCCAGGTGCTTCCTGCTTCCCAAAGATAACCAAAAGTTATGAAGCCACAAAAACTTCCTACAGCAGGCTAGCGTGCTACTGCGTGTTACCAGCTTTGTTTCTTTCGTCCGGATTTGTCATTCGTCATCTTTTATTGTCAGTCCAAAGTCAATGCCTACAAGATAGTCCCCGTGTTTACCTCCCCAGCCGTCAGAGAAATAAATTCTTGTCGGCTTTTTACAGAGTCGGGCAGTAAAAGTCCAGAAACTTTTTTTGTTCCAGTTGATTTGTCGTTACAAAATTGTCAAGCAAGTCGGTTTCCTTTTTGTCAAATTGGTGAAATTTGAACTACTATGTTTTTGAAAGTCCTTGTCATTAAATGCCACTTGATATTTACAGTCTGCACACCGATAAGTGATTTGTTCAAATGAGTGTGGGTCATAAACATGTCCATGCGTTGGTCCAAATCTCTCCCAGACTCGTGGCGAACTGGTTATGTTGAAACAGTCGTCAATATTTATTTTCTCAATTGTCATTTAGCTAAAGTTGGTTGTCGACAGTCTACCTTGGACTTTACTACTATCTTCATGTATGGCAGTCTAACATTGCTGGTAACGGTTTGCTTGTTTACGCCGGGCGGGCATACCAAAGTTAAAAATTAAATAGAAACATGCCCGCCTGGCGTAAACAGGCTGTTAGGCGCTTTTCATGTTGCATTTACATCATCTCTTGATACAAATTCTCTATACTTTGGACTTCGCATCATAAGACACTTTTCAATTATAATACCATTCAATAAAACAATTGGAATCAAAAAAGCAATAACAGTGATTGGAATAATCACTCCATTGTTTTCAAGTTCTTCTGAATATTCTCTAGAAATTAATGGTAGCAATTTTAAGGAAAGTATAACTGTTACAACAATTGTTGGTAATAAATGTCCGAAGACATATATATAATGTGATACTCTCCAATTTAAAATTTCATCTGGTGCATTTAAATAATGATTTCTATTCCCAATTATTCTTGCGCTAACGAATTGTGAAGCAGTTATACTGAGTTTAATAATACCAACTTCCATAATCAAATCATTTAATTGCACTAACGATCCCGCAGTAGCCGCTGGCCGGCATAAGAATTCCAGGTGCCTCCTGCTTCCCAAAGATAACCAAAAGATCTGAAGCCACAAAACTTCCTGCAGCCAGCTGCGTGCTACTGCGTGTTAGGCGATGGTGCGCTAATCTCAGCTCTTCAACGTCTCTGTCCCTGTTCGTTCGGAAAAAGGTAGCTGTCTGTGAAACTTGTCCGGTATGAATTGTCTGCGATTAATGACCTGTTTTGTTGAAATAAAATTTCAATTAACGTCCAGAATTTATTTGAGAAATTTTATTGTTTGTCTATGCAATGTTTTGTCAGGTAAAAAAACAGCTACCTTTTTCCGCAGCGCTAACGTAATCATACTTGCGTAGAAAAGACAATTCGCACTGTCGCCTAACGATCCCGCAGTAGCCGCTGGCCGGCATAAGAATTCCAGGTGCCTCCTGCTTCCCAAAGATAACCAAAAGATCTGAAGCCACAAAAACTTCCTGCAGCCGGCTAGCGTGCTACTGCGTGTTAGGCGATGGTGCGCTTAATCTCAGCTCTTCAACGTCTCTGTCCCTGTTCGTTCGGAAAAAGGTAGCTGTCTGTGAAACTTGTCCGGTATGAATTGTCTGCGATTAATGACCTGTTTTGTTGAAATAAAATTTCAATTAACGTCCAGAATTTATTTGAGAAATTTTATTGTTTGTTTATGCAATGTTTTGTCAGGTAAAAAAACAGCTACCTTTTTCCGCAGCGCTAACGTAATCATACTTGCGTAGAAAAGACAATTCGCACTGTCGCCTAACTAGTTTATACCCGATAAACCCTAATCCCAATGATGCTAACTCTGGATATTATGCGTATGTTTGGGTCCGACAATAACATTTGGTAAGTAGCTTTTATTTGATGAATGTTTAGGGTTAAATTCTGTTTTAACAAATTTACTGGTTTAAAATGAAACAACCTAATATTCATTTGAGGATTTTCAAACAGGCATATCAACGCGAAATTGATCCTGGCGTATAAAGCATGAAACACTTTAATAAAGGATGCAAAAGTGGACATCGGTATAACTGCTTTCCAAGTTTAAATGGGTGCAAGGGGTTCTAATTCCATAAACCAAGGAAGAAAAGCAAGAAGGTTCCACCGGGAGACTTGCCTCCTGCAGTTTAAAAACGAGAAGTGAGTTGTAACGCAATGGTTCTTGGCGACTCAATTTTGAGAGGCCGGAGTGAATACTGCAAATTTGCCAGGTTATTTATTACAATTCCTATTGTGAGAGATTGTCGTACCTGATAACTAAATCGTGCATCAAAAACCAAACTGCCATCGTGGTTGTCTGCTCTATATTGTTCAATACCTGTGGGTAGCAGGTAGGGTTCGTCGAGGTCGTAAAAAGTTTTATCAATATTTTCCATAAAGGAATAATAACGCACACTCATACCTGCAGCAATGTTACTGAATTTTATTTCTACATCGGCTTTAAACAAATGACGAAACCTGTATTTTAAAATGTTATCACTGGTGTCGGTACTGGTGCCGGTGTAAGTTAAGGGTGTTGGCAGGATGCCATCGGCCGGGTTGTCGGTGGCAAATACTTTGTTGGGCTCTAACGTTTGTGGTAGTATGTAGGTATAACCCATTAACAGGTTAATACTCATTTTTGAATTAATTTTTCCTTCGCCCATCAACGATATTTCAAAGCCCTTCACTCTTGTATCTCCGGTGTTAACAAATTTAAATCCGGCCGAATCGGGAGCCCATATAGCGTATATGTATTCAATGGTATTATGATATTCCTGCTGAAAGAAGGCCACATCTGCATATGCCATAAACCGATTCACTTTAAAACCCTGTTTCAGCCCGGCTTCCATGCTCCAGCTTTTCTCCGGCTGGATATCCGGATTTGGAAAAACGTATATGCCACCTGTGGTAGTAATGATGTACTTTTCAGCTATGGTGGGGTACCTGAACCCTTGTCCGTACGAAGCTCTTACATTAGTACCTTTGGTCACTTGCAGATTGACTCCTGAACGAAAAACAGGCTCAAAACTACTCTTTTTTTCATTGAGCACAAAGTACTCCCCACGTGCTCCGGCCACCACGTTGAGTACCTTAAAAAACTTTTTCTCCACCTGAGTAAACACCGAATAATTCTGCAAACGATTATCAGGTGTTCCGCTTCCTGAATACAGATCGGCTTTCGAAAAAGTTTGATTCATATAGGTGCCCGATGTAATAGTAAAATCGCCCAGCTCACGAATAGGTGTGCTAAAAACGTACTCCGCCAAATAAACATTGGAGGAGTTGCTTTGCCCGTTACTGTTATTGTTGTCACTAAAATACCACCGGGATTTTAATGTATGTTTTCCACCCCGAGACATTAAATAGGTGATATAGGGATCGACATAAAAGGCTTTAAAATCGGTGATGGTCATGGTGCCGGGAAACGCCCGGTAAATGCGATCGGAACTATTTCCCCAAATAAGCGAAAAATTGGTGTGAGCGATCATCGCATTTCCATTTATACCAAAACTTACACCATAGGGCTTACGGGGTCGGTATCTGTAATTAACATTAAATCGTCCCGATCGGTTGGCGACATCAGAGTTGTCAATGGTGTCGGCTTCAATAGGCAGACTGCCATCAAGAATATAAGGGCCTATATAATTATGATCGTAATTAAACTGTCCGCCAACAATCAAATCATGCCTTCCCGTTTTGCGGGCATTGGAAAAGTTAATCCCCGAAAAGTTAGCATTACCATTCCACCATTTTGCAGAATCATTTTTGGGAGTACTGTAAAATCCGGTGTAAGTACGTATGTATGTAGTGGTTGAATCCTTAGGGTATTTGGTAAGAAAATTAATGGTTCCACTCAAGGCCGATGAACCATTGAGAACGGATGAGGCTCCTTCAATTATTTCGATCTGTTCAATGTTCTCAACCGGAATAAAACTCCAGTCGGTTCGTCCTGCATCACCGGTAAGAATGGGCAATCCGTCAATGAGCGTGGCTACCCTGCTTCCTACTCCAAAACTAAATCCACTTCCACCACGCAGCTGTGGTTCCTCATCAAGTATGATGAGCCCCGGTGTTTGCTCTAAAGCCGATTTTACATTAATCGTGTTTTTTCCCTCTATGAGCGAGGGCTTCAGCAACTGCATAGAAACAGTAACCTCTTCCAGTTTCTGATCGTATTTACCTGCCGAAACCACCACGGCATCCATCTCATTCAGTTTCGGACGCATCCTTATTTCGTGATAACTTTCCGATCCATCACTAATATTTACACTGAAAGTATCAGGCACCATTCCTAAAAAAGAACTAATCAGCGCATGTGCCCCAGCAGTTAGTGACAGTTCAAAAAAACCATCTGCATTGGAAATGGTACCATTCGAATTATTTGCCTTTTCAATAATATAAGCTCCCGGCAATGGCTGTTTGGTGGTGGCATCAATTACAATTCCTTTTAACAAACCATTTTGCTGACCATGAGCTGCACCGATGAAGCAAAATATAAAAAGTGCCACTACTCCAACAACAAGTATGTGTGCAACGTTTTTATTTCCCATTCAGCCCGGAGGAAAATTTTTACTGGTTTAAAGCTTAACGAATTTTCCGATTACAGGTAAGTCTGAAATCGGATTAAAAATAGAATAAAAATACAATCCCGATTTAAGCTCAGTAACATTTAAATTATTGGCTCCTGTCAGCACATCCGCTTCAAGTACCAAACGACCTGCATTATCAAATATTTGTAACATACTTGCAATAGGTGTAGTATTTTCAATCAACAATACATCGCCAGCAATGGTATTTAGTAATTGAATAGTATTGGAAGCCTGCCCATCTGAAATGCTTGACGGATTAAAGACCAGGTCGAGATCATCAACAAACAAGGTGCTGTTAACAATGGGATTAGTTCCATCGCTGGAAGTAAGCACCCAATAAGACAACACTGGCGAATCCGGTGAAAAATAAGTGATAGCTTTTGAAAATCGGGTGTAAGTAGTAACACTGGAATTAGGCGTATCAAAACGTGCAAATCCAACGGTATCATTACCGGCATCCAGCAATACGATTTCAACAAAACCCGAATCGGCAGCAGATGCCGGATTGTATTTGTACCATCCAACAATACTATCGGGACGTTGTGTATAAGGAATGCCACCCGTAACACCATAAGGAGGCGTGGTAATAAGTGTGGCGGTACTTGCAATGCCATTTGCCTTAATGCCAAAAACTGATTTGGTGGTTAATTTTATCGCATAGTTTCCAGTGTGCACATCAACCCCGGTGGCACGAATGCAAGTAAAAACGCCAAGTATTGCGGTGGAAGGATTTAAACAGTTCCAGTTATTCGGATCGTAATGATTGCCTACCTGTGTCCAGTTTTCGAAACCGGGATTGGGTGTTGCTGCATTTTGTGAATAACTGCTATTCCACGATAAGGAAAGTAGGAACACCACGGCAGGTAAACTCCACTTATTAGCTGCTTTCATTTTTTTGATTGTTTGATAAAGTTTAAGTGTAACTAATTGTAAATTAACTCCAAAGAATTCTACTTGCGTAGCAATGCGTTTAACAAAGATAATAAATCATTCTCATTGATGTGAAAATTCAGGGGGCGGTTTGCTCTTGTTACCAACAAAACAGGAAGCTGCACCAGTTAGGTATTTACCCAATTAATTTCAACATAAAATTCGGATTTACCTCCAAGAAACCACCAGGTTAAATGCTGAAAAAAACATTTATGGGATTTCATCTTCCTGCAAATCAACATCGCGCAGCACGGAATTTATGCTATGAATAAATTACATCGCACCAGGCACAAAAAAAAGGAACCCTTTGGAGATTCCTTTTTTCTAAAATTAAGCCTTGTATTTTTATCCGTTAAGCGCTTCAGCACCTGCAACAATTTCAAGAATTTCATTGGTGATAGCTGCCTGACGTGCTTTGTTGTATTGTAATTTCAAAGCTTTAATAAGCTCGCCCGCATTATCGGTAGCCTTACTCATTGCAGTCATACGCGCGCCATGCTCACTGGCATGAGAATCGAGAACCGCTTTGTACAACTGCGTTTTAATCGACTTTGGAATAAGATCTAACACGATTGCAGCCTGGTTGGGTTCGAAAATATAATCATTTACTGCTTTGGATGCATTTTGTTTGGTAGGAGGTGTAATGGGAAGTAATTGTTCAGTTATTACATACTGCACTGCAGCATTTTTAAACTGGTTGTAAACAACAATTACCTGATCGTAACCTCCTGCAGCAAACTCCTGCATGATTCCTTCAGCAACAACGGAAACTGTATTAAAGTTAAGCGATGCATATACTGAATTATGATTTCCTGCGTAAAGATTTTTATTTTTACTGTAGAAGTCACTCGCTTTTTTACCAATAGAAAGTACTTTCAGGTTACCGCTTTTTGCAATGTCCTGATACTTGCCACTAATGAGTCGGTTAACTGTTCTAATAACATTTGCATTGAAAGCACCTGCCAAACCGCGATTAGAAGTAACAGGAACGATAAGCACTTTATGTACGGGTCTTACCTGAGCAAAAACACCGCTTCCGGAAGCATCCACACTTTCAGCAACGTTTTCAAGAATCTCTTTTAACTTGGAGGCATATGGACGCATTTGCTGAATAGCATCCTGTGCGCGACGCAGCTTAGCAGCCGAAACCATTTTCATGGCTTTGGTGATCTGTTGCGTGGAGTTAACAGATGTTATCCTGATCCTTACTTCTTTTAAATTGGCCATTGTTTTTCAAAATAAAGCAACATCTAATTCAGTTGCCGCTCTTATATCAATTATTTTGCAGCGTATTTCGCAACGAGTTCTTTAGCGACTTTTTCCAGTACACCGGTAATCTGATCATTAAACTCACCTTTCTTAATTGCATCCAGAGTGCTTCTGTATTGTGCATCTAAAACATTAAGATAATCTTTCTCGAAATTGCGGACTTCTTTAATTGGCACTTCACGCAGCAAACCTTTTGTACCGCAATAAATAATTGCAACCTGCTTTTCAACAGTAAGAGGTGAATACTGACCTTGTTTCAGGATTTCCACATTACGTGAGCCCTTATCCAACACCGACTTAGTGGCAGCATCCAAATCAGAACCAAACTTAGAGAAAGCCTCTAATTCACGATACTGCGCCTGATCCAGCTTCAATGTTCCTGCAACCTTTTTCATCGACTTAATTTGTGCATTACCACCTACACGAGATACCGAAATACCTACGTTAATAGCGGGACGCACACCCGGCGTTGAAGAGATTCGCTTCCAGAAATATTTGTCCGTCGGTAATAGAAATTACGTTAGTAGGAATATATGCTGAAACGTCACCTGCTTGTGTTTCAATGATTGGAAGTGCTGTTAGTGAACCACCACCTTTCACTTTCCCCTTTAAACTTTCAGGAAGATCATTCATTTGAGATGCGATTTCATCGGACTCAATTATTTTCGCCGCTCTTTCCAGCAAACGGGAGTGCAAATAAAATACGTCACCCGGATATGCTTCACGTCCCGGAGGCCTGCGAAGCAACAATGAAACTTCGCGGTAAGCTACAGCTTGCTTCGAAAGATCATCATAAATAATTAATGCCGGACGACCGGTATCACGAATATATTCACCGATAGATGCACCTGCCATAGGAGCAAAAAACTGCATTGGTGCAGGCTCCGAAGCTGTCGCTGATACAATAACCGTATAAGCCATTGCTCCGTTTTCTTCAAGTGTCTTTACAATATTTGCTACGGTTGAGCCTTTTTGTCCAATCGCAACATAAATGCAATAAACTGTTTCGCCTCTTTCGTAAAATTCTTTCTGATTAATAATAGTATCAATCGCAACTGCCGTTTTTCCAGTTTGACGATCACCAATGATTAACTCACGCTGACCTCTTCCAATAGGAATCATGGCATCGATAGCCTTGATACCTGTTTGGAGTGGTTCCTTTACCGGCTGGCGGTAAATTACACCGGGAGCTTTTCTTTCAAGTGGCATTTCAAACACTTCACCTGCAATAGGACCCTTGCCGTCAATCGGATTACCTAGGGTATCAACCACACGGCCTACCATACCTTCACCTACATTTATAGAGGCAATTTTTCCGGTACGTTTAACAATATCGCCTTCGCGGATATCGTTGGACTGGCCGAGTAAAACGGCTCCAACATTATCTTCTTCAAGGTTAAGAACGATACCACGCAATCCATTTTAAATTCGATCAGTTCACCCGACTGCACCTTGGTAAGGCCGTAAATACGGGCTATACCATCACCCACCTGGAGCACGGTACCAACTTGTTCAAGTTCGTTTTCTGATTTAAAGTTTGCAAGTTGTTGTCGGAGTATAGCTGAAACTTCATCCGGTCTTACTTCTGCCATTTTGTATAGGTATTATGTATGTATTAAAGTATGATTCGTTTATTAATAATCTTTGAGATAAAAGTTTTTACTGAAATCCTGCTTCAGTGCATTCAGTTTGTGTACCACCGAAGCATCAATTTGGCGATCGCCCCAACGCAGAATAAAACCTCCGATAATGGAAGGATCAATAATTTCCTTGAGATCCACAAAACTACCTGTTGAATTTTTTACAATTGCCAGCATCTCATTCCTGGATTTTTCATCCATTTTGGTTGCTGTTACTACAAATGCAGGCTGAATATGTTTAAAAACTTTATATAGGTCAATGAATGATAGGGCAATGTCTTCTAGATAATATTCTCTCTTCTTGCGGTTAATAATTTTCATGAATTCAATACTCACTTCATTTACTTTACCATCGAAAATCGCCATTATGATGGCTTCCTTTTTATCGTTATTTACAATCGGGGATTTGAACAAAACACCCAGCTCCCTGTTGTCATGAATTGCTCCGGCAACAAGTGTCATATCATTAAATAACTGCTCAGTAATATTTCTTTCCTTCCCCATATCGAGGAGAGACTTAGCATATCGCCTTGCAACTTTTGTTTCAGCCATTTCTTTTCAGAATAAAAAACTAGTTCATTTTAAAATCTTTCAACAAATCGGCCACCAATGCTTTTTGTTTGTCATCGGATGCCAGTTGCTGACGAATAACTTTTTCAGCAATTTGAATGGAAAGTGTTGCCACTTGATTTTTAAGCTCAGTGATAGCAGCCATTTTCTCGTTTTGAATATCTTCGCGAGCAATGCGGCGTAAGCGATCTGCCTCCTCTGTTGCTTTAGATTTAGCATCGTTAATAATAGCATCTTTCGCTTCACGAGCTTCTTTCAAAATAATGTCGCGCTGATTACGAGCCTCGAGCAATAATTTTTCATTGTCGGATTTCAGGTTAGCCATTTCCTCTTTCGCTCGCTGTGCTGAATTCAAGGCTTCCGTAATAGAAGTCTCACGTTCATCAAGTGCTTTCAGAATAACTGGCCAAGCAAATTTTTTCAGAATAAAAAGGATGATTGAGAAGGATACAATCATCCAAAAAATTAAACCAAATGCGGGTTTTACTAATTCCATTGAATGGGATATTTAGGAGTGTAACAAGGTTCGTTTAAAAATCTGCCTTGCAGCCAATCGCTGCAAAGCAGATTTGATTTTTGTTGGCAATAGACTACTTGAATACAACAAGAAGACCTACAACCATTGCGAAGAAGGCAGCACCTTCTACAAGTGCAGCAGTTAGAATCATGTTTGCACGGATGTCGTTCACAGCTTCAGGCTGACGCGCAATTGACTCCAGAGCTGAACCACCGATACGACCGATACCCAAACCTGCGCCTACTGCTGCTAAACCGGCACCTAATGCTGCAACACCGTAACCCAGACCTAAACCTGCTACTTCTGTCGCTTGTAATAAGATTGTTGATAACATGGAATTGAATTTAATTAATGATTATTTATAACTACTGAATTTTTAAACTACTTAAAACAACCCCCAACAACCCACCAACCACTCACCTACTAACCCACTTCCCCACTAACTAACTAACTCACCCACTAACCCTTTTTTCTATACAATCAGCGCCTCTTCCACCTTCGCGTCATGCTTATGTGAATCATGATGCGCTTCTTCAACGGCAGCACCAATATAAATTGCAGATAATAAGGTAAAGACATATGCCTGTAGAAATGCTACAAGCAACTCCAGACAGGTCATAAATACCGTAAATGCGATGGAGAAAACAGCGGCTCCAATACCGGCACCGGTACTCATTTCGCCAAAGATGAATATTAAACTAAAGAAAGAAAGTGCAATAATATGTCCGGCTGTAATGTTGGCGAAGAGTCGTATCATCAAAACAAACGGACGAAGGAATACGCCAAGAATTTCAATGGGTGTAAGCAGGAACAATACCCACCCCGGCACACCCGGCATGGCAAAAATATGATGCCAGTAATGTTTGTTGCCATTAACTAATACCAGTATAAAAGTAATCATGGCAAGTGTGAGTGTAATCGAAATGCTTCCAGTAAGATTTACGCCTCCCGGAAAAATGGGCACCAACCCAAGTAAGTTGTTCAACCAAATAAAGAAGAATGCAGTAAGAAGATAAGGAAGGAATTTCTTGTATTTTTTTTCACCTATTGATGATTTAGCGATATCATCTCTCACAAATATGACCAACGGTTCAATAAGCCCCTGAAAACCTTTAGGTGCCAATCCCGGACGTGCATGGTAAGCCTTGGCAACTGAAATAAACATAAACAGCAAAATAATACAGCTGATAAATAGTGACGTTACATTTTTGGTTATTGAAAAATCCCACAATCCGGATGTTGCTTCCTCATTGATGGTAGCTGTTTCGGCTAAACCTTCCATTTCATTAACAGCAACAATTTTACCCTCTTTTAAAGCATAACCGTTATGGATTTCATGACCGTGATGAAAGGCTGATGACATAAACACCTCAAGGCCTTTGTTGGAAGAATAAAGTATAACCGGAAGTGGTATTGAAACGGAACTGGCGCCCTCACCCCATAAATGCCAGTCGTGGGCATCAGAAATGTGACCTGTTATCATTTTTCCCGGATCAAACTTTCCACCCTCCTCGTGCCCTCCTCCTGCCAAAGCAGAGGAAACAGACAAGGAAAGACAAAAAAGAAGGATAAAAGAAATTATTTTATTGATTTTCAAAGTGTAGGAGGACGAAGCAGGATTCATTTATCAGGTCTCTAAATGCTTTTTAAAACGAGTGCAAAGGTAGCAAGTAAATGCTAATAAAAAAGTAGATTTTCTGAAATATTATAAGGTGTTGGAAATAGCTAATGTTATTTGAATTTGTTGTTGATTATCAATCGTTTAATGGCATTTATAATACTACAAGTGCCAATGCTGCTGGAACATTTTTTTCAACAAATTGTTTTTAAAACGAGCTTTGAAATCAAACCAACCACCGGCAACCGACTTATGTTGCAAATTGGAGCAACCGTCACCGAACTTTTTATGGGTAAGGAAAATTTACTGTTGTTTTTTTGTCGCGGATTAAAAAACTGGAGGGTGCTGAATGTTTTGATGAGCCATCAATAAAAAGTCATTTAGGACGTTCGTTTCATGCCACTAAATTTTTTATAAATTACTGCAACCTCGAAAGTGGTATACAATAAATAATAAATGAAAAAGTGCAAAATAAATCCAAACGCCTGCTCTTTATTTAAGATCCCGAACATCATCATGATAATTAAAAAAAGAAACATTTTTGCTCCCGTAGCACCCATAAAAAATCGAATGAAAGCCGAATCACTTTTTTCTCCGGCACGCATTAATCCGATATGAAAAAAGAGTGTGGCTATAATTAAAAACAGTTGAATGAAAATGTGATTGGCATAAGCAGATTTACCTGTAAAATAAGGCTCCACAAAATAAAAAATAAGGGCAACTGCAATCGAAAAAATAATCAGTTTAGTTATAAATCCGTTTGCAATTTTCATAGCTATAAATACTGTTTGATTAAATAAAAAGTCGAATTAGTTTTTACTATTCCCTATGTCTTTCAGGAAATACCAAAGTGAAAGCACTACCGATGCCAAACTGAGTAGTAAAGTAAATATTGGAATTTTTAGATGCAGGTATTCATCCAGTTTAACGCCACCCCATGTAAATAAAAAAATAACGGCCGCCATTTGAAATCCAATAGCAGAGTAACGGGCGTAATCGTTAAGCGGTCTTTTCTTTGATTTGGATTTCTGGGTGTTTATCGGCATTTTTCATATCCTTTATCATTGGCCCCATGTTGCAGTTTCCGGTAAAGCTTGCGCCAACCTCAACCACCAGTTTGCCGGTGCTGATATCGCCGTTTATTTTTGCTGAAGATTTGAGGAAAAGCATTTCAGCTACAATCATTTTTCCTTTCACCGATCCTGAAATATCAGCATTTTGACAACTTACGTCACCATGAACCTGACCAGTTGATCCTACCACTACTTTCGATTTTGAAGAAACGGATCCTATAATAGTTCCATCTACACGAAGATCGCCGGTGGCTTTAACTTCACCTTCAATTACTGTTCCTGCGCCAATTAGGTTAATGGAAGCTCCATTTTCGCCATTTTTTGACTGATTGCTCCTGTTTTTGATGTTTTCAAACATGATTCCCGGGATATTTGAATTTGTTCACAAAGATATGTTAAAAAGTTAATACTAAAAAAATAACTGTCTTATAACAAATGGTTATCTGATCGAATTAAACGTCAAAGGAGTGCAAAAGGTGTGCTCGGGTATAATTGTAATGAATCACTGAAAATCAATGAATCGGGCAAATTAAAAAAACATCACTGAAATGGCTCCTTTCAGACTCTGAGCCAGTAGCTTGGTGATCAGTAAAACCTTAACTCGCAGGATCTAATTCAAGTAATTTTCATCATAAAAGCGCTCGTAACCCTCCATGTCTTTTGTTTGCATCAACAAAATCATGTTATCAGGCGTTATGGTAACAGATCTGGCACTGCTTACATCAATATCACCAAAAGCAACCGGATCACTCAGCAACCCATCGAGATAGCGCAATGCTTCTTCTTTATTGGTAAACTCCCTGATTAAAACAAACTGACTTTCAGAACCGAGGAACGCGCTGCTGATTTGGAGTTTTTTAACACTATAAAATTTGTTGTTATAATTAGAAACAGCAATTTTCAATTCATTAGTGCTGATTACATTATTTTGATAAAGGATAAACACATACTGAGCGGTATCGGCATTCATCACAAATGGAACCGGAGCTTTTGGAGGTTCAACCACTTCAGGTTTGGGTTGACCTTCAGGTTGCGTTTCCACCGAATCTTTTCTATTGTACATGGAAGGATCTATGAGTGCCAGGATTTCTTTAGCTCTTACAGTAACAGAGTCATCCGGGTATTTAACAACGATAGATTTTAAAGAAGCTTCAAATTCAGGAATAGGGCGTGTTTTCCCTATCGCCATGGATTTAAGCAGGTCGAATTTGGGAGCAAGATCTGTACCCGGAAATAAGGAATCTGCCAGTGATTTACGCTCAATAACATCCTCATACTGCTTGTTCAAATAAGCTCGGTAGGTATTTTCATAAAACACCTTCTGTATAGCTACTTTCTTTTGCTGATCTTTAAAATAATCGGGATTCAAAATAATTTTGGCATATTCTGTATCAGCATAATCTTTCAGAATGACGTTTTTATAATAATCCGATTTATCCATTTCGCCCATGGCCAGATACACCCGATACAAATTGTAGATGGTAGGTACTTTATAAAGGTTTTCAGGATAGCGGGTCAACAAGGTTTCAAAATTCTTTCCTGCTGACGGATTATCTTTGAGTTGCTCCTTATAAATTAATCCTACGTTGTAATAGGCTTCAACAATTTTATCGTTCGACTTAGCAATTAATTCGGGAATGGTTGGCAAGCTGGCTAAATAAGCATCCTTTCTTTTAGCATTGTCAAGTGCCATTATTGAATCCCTTTTGGCAACATCCACTACTTCTGTACTGTCAACCTCTTCAATAAATTCATCAGGATTGGCAGCAGCAGCAAAGGAGCTTTTTGTAGAACGCCTCCAATTATCCTCTAACTTACGGTCACCCCAAATACGTAAAAAATCATTGTACCCAAAACTGATTGCTGATTGATTGGAAAAATACCATGATCCGCCTCCCGGAGTTACCGGAGCGCCCGGGCGTGGATCTTGCGCATTAAAACTAGGCTCCCCTTCCTCATTCGCCTTCGCTTCATCAAGCGCTTTTTGCTCTGCTTTAGCTTTCGCTTCAAGTTCCTTTAACTCATTTTCATTGGCAATCATCCGGTCTATTCGCATTTCCCGTTCAGCAGGACTTTTTGAAGCCAGATTCTGAAGGCTATCTTCAACCAGTATTATATTCAGGTTTTTAATAAGCTTATTTAAATTATTTTTAGTGTTGATGATTGACAGATAATCCGGATAATCCTGTGAAAGAAAGGCCGCTGTACTGTCGTAAAAAGTTTGGGCCAGTTTATAGTTGGGCTCCTTAAAGTAAATTTCAGCTAACTTTAAATAAGATAATGCTTTTTGATTGGTATTAACTGTGCTGCTGGCAGTGGACTTCCTTAAAAAATCGATCGCTTCAGGAGTGTTGTTTTCTTTGAGCGAAATTTCAGCCAGTGCATAATAAATTTGATCCTGGTACTCCAGATTCTTAAAATCGGTGAGCATTTTAACCAACATTTTACGTATTTCTTTCCCATCAGGGCTATTCACATCAATGCAACGTGCACGGTTGACGCGGGCATTAAATGACATTTCATAGGCTGGATTCGACTTAATTACCATTTCATACTTGGTAACTGCTTTGGGATACTCTCCCAGCTTCTGATAAATTTGCCATAAAATAAATGCGTAACGAATTCTGTCCTGCTTCTTCTTGGCAATCGCTGTTGCCTTTTCAAGATGCTCAGCGGCTTTCTCATATTCGTTTTGAAGCAAATAATAATCACCATAAATGGCATTATATAACGATTTTAAATCGGTTGGCATTTTAGGATCATCACGAAAAGTGGTGAGCAGGTAATCGGCATCAGGCATTTTACCCAATCGCAAATAACTTTGCGTAAGCCATAAAAGTGCATCATAACGGATGGGTTCGCTGCGGTATTGGGCCGCCACATACTGGAAAGATTCGATGGCAGTCCAGGTTTCGTGCTTGTAAAACTGCGCAATCCCAATTAAAAGAAAACAGTCTTCAATCCATTTGTTGCGTTCCTTACCATCAATATCCATGGAATGCCTTTGGATGACCAACGATACCTTTTTAATAGCTTCATCCATACCCGGAAAAACCGCCTTTGCCGATGCAGGATCACCATATTTGAAAACAGGAAGGATACGGTCGTAACGATCTAATTGAGAGGTAGCCAACGTTTTAGCTCCATCCTTAACCTTTTCACGGGCATTAAAATAGCCGTTGTAATGCGCCAGAGTTTTGTGGTATTCTCTGCTCAGAATATTGTTTTTCTTTACTGAACAGGAGGGCCCGGAGAGGAGCGCAACCACTATTGCAATAAAGGCCGGAATTTTAAATGTGCTTCTTAATTTCAAAATCTAAATGATAACCCGTAAACCAAAATAACAACAAAATAACAGTTTTAGTGTGTTTGCCTATACCTTATTGCCGGATAATTAACGACAGCAGGTTCCTATATTTTACGATATTTGCACACTCAATAAACCAGGGCAAACTTAACGATTGTTTTTGGTTTAATCAATATTTACAGTCGGTGGTAGACAAACCCACGAAGAAAATATACAAGAAACTCAGTAGTAAATACCGATTGGTAATTATGAATGATCAAACTTTTGAAGAAAAAGTTTCCATCACGCTATCACCACTCAATGTATTTGTTTTTACCGGTACTATAATAATAAGTCTCATCACTTTCACCATTTATTTAATCGCTTTTACTCCACTCAGAGAATACATTCCGGGCTATGCCGATGTAAATATGCAACGCAAGTTACTTAGCCTCACCTCTAAAACAGATTCTTTAATGGCTAGTGTTGCTACAAAAGACCGCTACCTCTTCAATCTTCGAAATGTAATAAATGGAGTCGCCGGAAACGATAGCTCTGTGTCTACAACACCTTCATTAGTGCGATTCGACACCATTCAGTTTCAGCCTGCATCTGCTGCGGATTCTGCCATCCGACAGCAAATCGAATCGCAGGATCAGTTCAGTTTAACTGCTGGTGAGGGCCAACCCGCTTCCAGCATTAGCAGTTTCTATTTCTTTACTCCAGTGAAAGGTACTGTTACTAATTTCTTTAATAATAAAACCAAACATTTTGGGATCGACATTGTTGCCTCACCGAATGAAGTCATTAAAAACACCCTTGACGGGACAGTTATTTTAGCCGACTGGACTTCCGAAACAGGGTATGTTATTGCCGTTCAGCACTCTAACAATTTGTTTTCGGTGTACAAACACAATTCGGCCATTCTCAAAAATTCCGGTGATTTTGTTAAGGCGGGTGAAGTAATAGCTATCATTGGAAATAGTGGTGAACTCACCACCGGACCTCATCTTCATTTTGAATTGTGGTATAACGGAATCCCGGTGAATCCGGTTGATTACATGACCTTTTAACTGTGGAAGAAAAAAAGAAAAAAAATATTGCCCTCCTGGGATCAACGGGCTCTATTGGAACTCAAACACTTGAAGTTATTCAGGAACAATCTGATTCCTTTAGTGTTGAAGTGCTTACAGCCAATAACAATGCTGATTTGTTGATCAAACAAGCACAACAATTCCTGCCAAATACAGTGGTCATTGGCGATAAATCTGCTTACCCGGCAGTGAAAGAAGCGTTAGAACCACTTGACATAAAAGTATTTACAGGTTACGATGCGATTACCCAGGTAGTTCAAATGGATTCCATCGACATGGTGGTAACTGCACTCGTGGGTTATTCAGGATTGCTACCCACCATTGCTGCCATTAAGGCCGGTAAACCTATCGGACTGGCTAATAAAGAAACTCTGGTAGTTGCCGGGGAATATATTATGGGACTGGCCCTTCAAAATGGGGTGAACATTTTCCCCATCGATTCAGAGCACTCCGCAATTTTTCAATGCCTTCAAGGTGAATGGCACAATCCATTAGAAAAAATTTATCTCACTGCCTCCGGTGGACCTTTTAGAGGATTAAAACAATCTGATCTCGAGAATGTTACTCTTAAACAGGCGTTGAAACATCCGAATTGGGCCATGGGAGCAAAAATTACCATCGACTCAGCAACATTAATGAATAAGGGCCTGGAAATGATAGAAGCTAAGTGGCTTTTTAATTTGAAACCCTCTCAGATTGATGTTATTGTTCATCCCCAATCAATCATTCATTCCATAGTACAATTTGAAGACGGTTCCATGAAAGCGCAAATGGGTCTGCCTGATATGAAATTACCTATTCAGTTTGCCCTTGGATATCCTGCACGATTGAAATCGAAATTCCCGAGGTTCGACTTTGTGAATTTCCCTCAACTGACCTTTGAAGCACCTGATATTGCAACTTTCAAGTGCTTGCAATTGGCTATGAATGCAATGGAAAAAGGTGGCAATCTGGCAAGTGTTATGAATGCCGCCAATGAAATAGCTGTTCAAGCCTTTCTTCATGAAAAAATTAAATTTGCACACATACCAACTCTCATTGAAAACGTTATGAATACAGTGAGCTGGGTCCCTAAACCTACTATTAATGATTTTATTGAAAGTGATAAGGAAGCCAGAATTAAAGCACAAGAAATTACAGGCTTGTGAAAAAAAGTGTTGCTTAATACTCCCGATCTATAAAAAACGATATCAAATTTTAAAGTAATTTCACACCATCCAATAAATAGAGAAATAAAAAAATGACTGGATTAATTATGGCTGCCCAATTAATATTGGGATTATCAATTCTGGTGGCATTGCATGAACTGGGACATTTTCTGGCAGCACGAGCTTTCGGAATTAAGGTTGAAAAGTTTTATCTTTTCTTTGATGCATGGGGATTTAAACTTTTTAGCTTCACTAAAGGTGATACTGAATATGGAATTGGCTGGCTTCCACTAGGTGGCTATGTTAAAATCGCCGGCATGATTGATGAATCGTTAGATAAAGATGCCATGGCGGGCCCTCCTCAACCCTGGGAGTTTCGCTCTAAACCAGCCTGGCAACGACTCATAGTAATGATTGCAGGTGTAACTATGAATGTGATCCTGGGTATTATTATTTTTTCATTTACACTGCTTTCCTTTAAAAAAGAATATCTTCCTAACAGCGAAGTAAAAAATGGTATTCATGCTTATAAACTAGGTAAGGATATCGGCCTTCAGAATGGAGATAAAATTACCGCTATCGACGGAAGTTCTTTCGAACGTTTTGATGATCTGCTGTCCTCACGAGTTGTTTTTGGCTCTATACTAACAGTTGTTCGCAACGAACAAACTCTGGAGATTGAAGTACCTGATAATTTTTACCGTACCATTGCCAGCGAAGGACGCTGGAATTTTATTGGATCAGGAGAACTATTGTACGAGGTAAATTTAGTGGAAGATGGTGAAAATGCTCAAAAGGCTGGTATGAAGCCCGGAGATAAAATCATTGGTATTGAAGGAAATCGAATTAGTGGCATTAACGATCTTCCTGAAAAACTGGAAAAATTTAAGAATGGAAAGGTGCAGCTCACCATTAAAAGAGATGGTAAAGAAATGGTTATTCCAACTCCTGTGAGCGAGAAAGGAACTATTGGAATAAGTTATTTGACTGCCTCTGAAATTAATCCCGATTACAAACTAAAAGAGTACACGTTAACTTCTGCTTTTAAGTATGGAAGTGCCGATGCATGGGAAGCTCTTGTATCGAATATTAAAGGATTGAAGAAAATTTTTGCCGGTGAAGAAAAAGCAACCGATGCCGTTCAGGGTCCTATTGGTATTGCACAAATTTATGGCGGCACCTGGGATTGGTCCTGGTTCTGGAGAATTACCGGTCTGCTTTCAATGGTACTGGCATTTATGAATAT
This sequence comes from Bacteroidota bacterium, assembly GCA_016722525.1. Classification (GTDB taxonomy): domain Bacteria; phylum Bacteroidota; class Bacteroidia; order AKYH767-A; family OLB10; genus JADKJB01. The sequence continues at coordinate 148,827 of JADKJB010000012.1, read as the reverse complement.
ATTGCCGATACCTGCTCTTGACGGTGGTCACGTTATTTTTTTAATAATTGAATCAGTCACCCGGTATAAATTCAGCGATAAATTTATGGAACGCTCTCAAATGGTTGGTATGGTAATACTGCTTTCGCTGATGGTATTTGCCGTAGGTAACGATGTGTGGAAACATATTATCAATTGATTACAACAAAAATAATTCTGCAAATTCTGTAAGTCGCATGACACGCTTCCTTCCTGGTTCACTTTTTTTATTGATTTGTTTTCCACTGCTCATTAGTGCCCAGGAGAAAATTGCAAACGACTCTTTGAAGGCGCATAAGGTGATGATCATTCCATATGATCCCCGATATTATTTGTCTGATGCCGACAGAGACATTCTGGAGCACTCTACTTTGGATGCCACTACGTTCAGAAGTAATTTTAGACACAATATTGACAGGCATGTGCAGCGGTCTATTGGTGCCGGGTATCAATGTATTTCGTTATTAAATGACACGGTTGATGCCTATGAGGAGACCCTATATAAAGTTTTAGGAAGAACGGGGTACAGGTATGAAAAAGCTATTCCCATTACCCCAAAGCCTTCTGCCGAAACAAAGACCGTACTGAAAAGCAAAATGCGAATTCCAAAGATCACGAGGATTCAAAAACGGCTTCTCAATATATACCCGTTGAAAAAGACGCTTTGTACATGCAAGCTATCGTCACTAATCCGTCGGCACTTTTTGAAGAATTATACGAACAGTACCAAACCGATCTATTTGTTTTTATAACGCAATTTGAAATTAAAACTAATTACAAATCGTGTCTGGATATTGCTAATAAAATTTACAAAAGGGAGGTGATGGTTCATTTTACCATATACGATAAATCCGGAAAAATAATCGCAGGAAGTTATGCCACATCGTTCTTCCCATCCGATTCAAATCATGCAAATAAAATAATGGGCGATTGCTTTCCGGAGCTTGCAGGCTACATCGCAGGTTGTCTTCCCTAGCTCAATCAATTACTATTTTTCGGATGGAGTGATTTCCTGTATCGGCAATAAAATAATCGCCTTCACTATTTTTAATTATACCGGAAGGGTTTTTAAAAGTTGCTACGTCACCAGCTCCATCACCAAAACCCTGTAAAGCGGTACCGGCAATAGTACTGACTTCTTTAGCTATAGAAATGCCCCGAATTCTTTGATTAATAACATCGCAAACCTTTAATGAACCTCCGTCTGACAGAATTCCAATTGGCCCATTAAATTGCGCTAGAGCTCCCGGACCATCCACCCATCCCGCAAAACCGGTACCGGCAACGGTGGTAACATTTCCTGAATTACTCACTTTTCTAATGTTGTTATTATAGGAATCGGTTACATATAAAAATCCGGTTGAATCCCAGCATATTCCTGAAGGGGTGGTAAATTTTGCTGATGCACCCGATCCATCTTGTTGTCCCGGAACGGATGATCCTGCAAGAGTGGTTACAATATCCAGATAATCTATTTTCCGGATGCAATGATTGGTCCCATCTGTGACGTATACATCAGCCAGCTCGCCTCTAACTGCAACACCGGTAGGATTGTTAAACCGTGCTGAAGCTCCCGGTGCATCTACATACCCGGGCGTGTTTGGAATACCCGCCGCTGTGGTTGCATAACCTGTTAGCGACAACCTCCTTATACAATGATTGGATTTATCAGCAACATAAAAAACCCCGTTGATAGGATCTAATTCCACATCAAAAGGATTTCGAAATTTAGCTACAGCAGGATCACCATTTAAAAAACCGGCAACACCAGATCCTGTAAAAGTGGATACATTGCCGCCAACAGAAACCTTTCTGATACTGTGGTTCAATTCATCGGCTACATAAATGTTGTCCTGCGCATCAATAGCCATTCCTCTCGGATAATTAAATTTAGCCACCGAAACATCACCATCAACATACCCGGCGGAACCTGAAAACCCAGCATAGGTACTCACTGAAACCGTATAAATAAAATTAAAAACCGGCCCCGTTGTTCCTTCGTTATTTACCACAACAACAATATTACCGGTACCGGCTTTGGCAGGAACAATACATTTCAAAACTGTTGTAGATGCAAATGAAACAGTTGCATTTTTTCCATTTATTTTCACTGTATTCAGTGCTGTATTAGCTGAAAAGTTAGAACCAACAATGGTAATTTCAGTCCCCTTGGTACCTGTTAACGGACTCGCACCGGCAATTATTGGTTTAATTACAGGAGTAGGGTTGTAAGTGTCATCTTTACAGCTATATATCGAACTAACTAGTAGTGCAAGTATCAATGACAAACTAAATTTAGGTCCGTTCATGTTTTAGAAATAAAGCCTAAATATACGAAGTTGTTTTTAATACCAACAATAACAGGAGCAGAACCTTTTCTGTACCTTTGCACCAGCTGTGGAAAAACTGTCACTGGATCAGATAAAAAACCCATTTCGAAAGAAATGACGGAATTCGAAACGAAATTCCGGGAGTCGATGCGAAGCAAGGTTTCTTTACTCGATAAAGTCATGCATTATATCGTGAAACGAAAAGGCAAGCAGCTCCGCCCCATGTTCGTTTTTTTTTCAGCCGGTATTTGTGGCACCATCCAGGATGCAACTTACCGGGGCGCTTCCTTAATAGAACTGCTGCATACTGCCACGTTGGTGCACGATGATGTTGTTGATGACTCTAACCTGCGAAGAGGTTTTTTTTCGGTAAATGCTTTATGGAAAAATAAAATAGCCGTTTTAGTAGGCGACTACTTACTTTCAAAAGGATTACTGCTGGCAGTAAAAAATAAGGATTTTAATTTACTCGAAATTGTTTCGGAAGCCGTCCGTGAAATGAGTGAAGGCGAATTACTGCAAATTGAAAAAGCCAGAAAATTGGATATTGACGAAGCGGTTTACTATGAAATTATTCGTCAAAAAACAGCTTCACTTATTGCTTCCTGTTGCGCTGTGGGAGCTGCTTCAACCGGAGCCAATTCCGATGCTGTGGGAACAATGCATCAATTCGGCCAACTGATCGGAATAGCTTTTCAAATTAAAGATGACCTCTTTGATTATGAATTGAATAACAAAACAGGCAAGCCTTCAGGGATTGATATTAAAGAAAGTAAAATGACGCTTCCCCTTATTTATGCGTTGTCTGTTGCTGATAAATCTGAAAAAAGAGAAATTATTAATATCATTAAAAATCATAGCGCTGATGCCAACAAAGTTAAACGTGTTCTCAACTTTGTAAGTGAAAAAGGTGGCATTAATTACGCCACGCTAAAAATGAATGAATTCAAAAATCAAGCACTGCTAATTCTAAACAATTTTCCGGAAAGCAACTATAAAAATTCACTGATTGCTCTGGTTAGTTATACCATTGAACGCGAAAGTTGATTTATGGAAAGAGGAAATGCATTTTAAAAATTTGACCAAATTGAATACTTATTTATTGAGATGGCAAAGAATATTTTTCGGTTAAGTGTTTTTTTTATCCTCTCCGCTGCAGTTTTAGCTGTCATCACTCCTATTCTTTCCATAAATAATTTACTCTATCCGGTTAGAATCGATTCCTCCTATGTGGCTCAACAACAAATCGCATATGAAAAACAGCGCACCGCTGATGAGAATGTTTCTACACAGGTTTTTTTATATGGTCCCGATCAGTTAAAAATAAATTATATCGATGTCTCTCTCACCATGAAAGACAGTACGATCCTTAAAGGCTGGCTGGCCATAGATACTACTCGAATGCAGTCGCCTTTGCTGTTCATCATTCCGGATATTACTGAAGGTGCCATAAATTATTTGTCAGCGCTCAAACAATTTTGTGATCGGGGATTCCATGTTTGTGTAATGAATTTGAGAGGACAGGGCAACAGCGGAGGTGATTTCTACAACCCTGGAAATGTTTCTGTGACGGATGTAAATTATATGCTGGAACAGGTAAAACAAATGCCCTTTATAGGCAAGGTTGCGCTATTAGGAACTGGCACCGGTGCTGGTATTGCCTTAAAAGTAGTAGCGCAATATTCAAGTGCCGATGTAGTCGTTTTACAGAATCTGCCATTAAGTCTTAGATATTTAATGAAAAAAAAGGTGGAAACAGAATGGGGCTCTTTTGTCAAGCCCTTTTTTCCGGTTGTAATGAGATCGTATGAAAAAAATACCGGGATTCATCTCAAAGAATACAATTATCTTGAAATAATAAAAAAGCTTTACACCCCACATCTTCTGGTTACAGCAAACTTTTTGTCTAAGAAAGATATTGAAGAAACTGTAAAAATCTACAATGCATCTACCTATTTTAATAAAAGATTGTACATCGATACTGAAACTTATTTGAAACCAACAGGCTTGAGTAACAGCAAGAAATATTACGATAAAATTTCAACTTATATCAACCGTTCCTTGCCTTCCACAAAGAAACGATCCAGGTTTGGCAGACTTGCTTCCCGTTAGGATTTTTTGTAATTTTGGAATTCGTTGCGTGCATTTGTATGCTAAATTCAAAGCCCCTGATTACACCCAAAAAATAGCATTTCCTCACTGCTGACCGCAAGAAACTATTCTAGATCTGTTAAAAATTGATTAAAAAAGAAACCATAGACGTTATTGTTGACTCTGCCCGAATTGAGGAAGTGGTGGGTGACTTTGTGCAGTTGAAGCGCCGGGGATCAGGCCTGTTGGGACTTTGCCCCTTTCACAATGAAAAAACCCCTTCGTTTAATGTGTCTCCGTCCAGAGGTATTTTTAAATGTTTTGGCTGCGGAAAAGCTGGAAACTCCATCAATTTTATTATGGAGCATGAGCATTACAGTTATCCTGAAGCATTGCGTTACCTTGCTCAGAAATACAACATAACTATTGAGGAAGACGAGCAATCACCTGAATTTAGTCAGGAACAGTTGCAACGGGAAAGTCTATTAGTGGTGTCTGAATTTGCTAAAAAATTTTTTATAAAACAGCTGCATGAGACCGACGAAGGCAAATCGATAGGGCTTTCCTATTTTCATGAACGGGAATTTACTGAAGCAATGATTGATAAATTTCAATTAGGCTACTCACCTGATTCCTGGCGCGCTTTGACCGATAATGCTATCGAAAATGGATTCCAAAAAGAGAACCTTATTAAAGCCGGGCTTTCCATTGCGAATGAAGACAAAATGTTTGATCGTTTTCGTGGAAGGGTAATGTTTCCAATTCACAATATTACCGGAAAAGTGATAGGCTTTGGGGCACGTATTTTAAAAACAGATCCAAAGGCAGCCAAATACTTAAATTCTCCTGAAACTGAGATTTATAATAAGAGTAAAATTCTTTACGGAATCTTTTTTGCAAAAAAATCGATTATTGCCAAAGATGATTGCCTCCTTGTTGAAGGTTACACCGATGTGATTGCCTTGCATCAGGTAGGAATCGAAAATGTGGTGGCCTCTTCAGGAACTTCACTAACGATTGAGCAGATACGTTTAATTGGTCGCTATACTAAAAATATTACTGTACTTTACGATGGTGATCCGGCAGGTATAAAAGCTTCACTGCGAGGAATCGACCTGATTCTCGAAGAGGGACTTAATGTTAAAGTGGTTTTGTTTCCTGATGGTGATGACCCTGATTCATTCGCAAGAAAACACAACAGCTATGAAGTAGCCGCTTATATCAGTGAACATGCACATGATTTTATCCGTTTCAAAACATCGTTGCTGTTAAAAGATGTCGCCAATGATCCGGTCCGTCGCGCAGGATTGATCCGTGACATTGTTGAAACGATAGCTAAAATACCCGACCCTATTATCAGATCAACATACACTAAAGAGTGTTCCGTGTTGATGGAGATAAATGAAAATGTTTTGATTGCCGAGCTGAATAAAATTATTCGTAAGTCATTTTCAAAACAACATTACGAGCCGGATACCGATGAATTAATGACCGATTTAATTGTTCCTGATGAGCAATCGGTGATCGAACATGAATCAGAATTCCAGGAAGCAGAGATCATCCGTTTACTTTTGCTTTATGGCGAAGATGATATTTATTTTATTGATACTAAAGAGGGTCGCGAACCGCAAACATTCACCGAAAAAATGAAATCATTTATCATTCAAGAATTTGGAACAGATAAGCTTCAGTTTGAAAACGTGGTGTACAATAAAATATTTGAAGAGTTCACAAAAATGGTACATAGCGAAATGGATTACCAGCAGTCGTATTTCGTAAATCATGCCGATGAAGAAATCCGCAAAGTCACAGCCGATTTTTTAACCTCCAAATACTCACTTGCGCAGTGGAGTGATAGAGGTGTTGCTGTTAAGGAAGAAGTTAATCGACTCAAACATGCTGCTATGAGTGCGATTTATTCTTTTAAAATAAAAGTAGTCACCAAACGCATCCTGCAAAATCGAGATGAAATAAAAAAAGCTGGCCCCGATGACAATATCGACGAGTTACTTAAGAATCAAATACAACTCGATAAATTAAAATCGGAGCTTTCTGAATACTTGAGTATCGTGGTACTAAAATGAGGTGAATCAATTGAATTATTTGCCACCGGATAAATTTATTAGAATTTTTTTAACCTGCTCCGTGCATAAAAAAGGATAACTTCCCCCTAACTCCTCTCTACAAGCCCTGGTTAAGATACACAACAAAACCTTGGCTGCAGCCCAAATACCAAGTGCCAATAACTCTGTCCTTCAGGGCGGAGTATATATGCAATTCAAACTAAGGGGCTTTAGCCCAAAATAACAAGTTCCACTAGCTCCGTCCCTCAGGGCGGAGTTACTAGTACATTTGCCACTTATATTGTAAAAGGCAGTAATAACGCAATCGCACATGCGAAAATCTTAAGCCAAACCAATATAATAACTGCGACAGCCCACTAACCCACTATCCTACTAACCTACTAACCCACTAACCCACTAACCTACTAACCTACTAACCTACTAACTAAACCCAATCCCACTAACTCCGTCCTTCAGGGCGGAGATAATGCCTGCAAATAAGCAAAGGGCTTCAGCCCCCGCAACGGATTAATTTCGTGTAGCAATCATTTCTACAACGTTAAAAATTTTGTTCTTAGTCCGCGACTTTCAGGATAGCAATTCTACTAAAACTAATTTCTATTGCTACCAGATATAAAAATAATTTACTTTTTCTTCCCGGTTAACATCCGCAGCATATTCAACTCCATCTCTGTTAAAAAACGCCATCTGCCCCGAGGCAGATCTTTTTTTGTAAGACCTGCAAAAGTAGTCCGATCCAGCTTGCGAACTTCATAACCTAATGATTCAAAAATTCGACGAACGATACGGTTTTTACCGGAATGCAATTCCACTCCAATAATACTTTTATCATCCGGAGAGGCGTATTGAATTTCATCAAACCCTACCACCCCATCTTCAAGTTCAATACCTTCAGCTGCTTTAAGCATATCCACCTGAGTAAGATTTTTATCGAGCTCCACCTGGTACAGCTTTTGATATTGCTGCTTGGGTGCGTCAATCTTTTGTTAAATCACCATCGTTAGTAAGCAATAAAAGTCCGGTAGTATTTCGATCGAGTCTGCCAACGGGAACAATACGTTCTTTTGCCTGCATCCTTCACCAGGTTCATCACAGTTTTGCGTTCTTCGGGATCATCAGGTGGTAGTAATATAATCTTTGGGCTTATTCAAAAGGACATACACATGTTTTTCTGACTTCAATGTTTGTTCGTGATACTTCACCGAGTCGCTCAAACCAATTTTAGTTCCAAGTTCAGTTACTATTTCTCCATTAACAGAAATCACTCCGGCAGTAATGAGATCATCGGCTTCACGACGCGAACAAATTCCCGCATTGGCGATAAACCTATTCAATCGCATTTCACCGGGATTATCGCTTGAGGTGGTTGATTTTGGTCGTGGTGCTGGTCGTTGACTTCTATCATTCCGAACCTTCCCTAATGGTTTTTTCTCAGAACGATCAGTGCCTTTGAGGTACTTATCACGATCAATATGTTTGGCACTTTTATTAGAAGGATACTTCTTTTTTTCGAACCGCTTTTTTCCATCCTCTTCACGACCGGAAGATCTTTCTCTGCTTGCACCTGCGCTGTCCGAATCTCGTCTTCTGTCAGAATAAGGAGTTCTTTCAGAACGACTATCGGTACCGGAACTCCGATCATTTTTTGCGGCATATGGTTTCTTCTCGTACTTGCGTTCGCCACGATCTTCGCGGAATGCAGGCTTTTCGTTGGAGGAATCTCCTTCGCGAGCATCACTTTTGCGATCGGAGTAGGTTGGCCTTTCGGCACGACTGTCGTTACCGGAATCACGATCATTTTCAGGCCGTAAGGTTTCTTCTCGAACTTGCGTTCGCCACGATCTTCGCGAGGATTAAATTTTTCGCGTGATGAAGTTCCCTCATCGGAATCTTTTCTTCTATCGGTATAGGACGGTTTATCGGAGCGATTTTTATAATCTGAATAACGTGAAGTTTTTTCACCATAAGGCTTTTTTTCACCTCTATCCTCTTTAAAAGCTGATTGATCACGACCTCCTTCTGAGTCATCAGAATATTTCTTTCTATCTGTAAAAGCAGGTTTATCAGGCCGACCTTTTGAATAAGAATCCTTACCGTAACTTTTGGGCTTTTTATTGGCCTCAATTTCCTTATCGGGAAAATAATCACCTTTTCTGGGTCGCAACGGTCTACCATCGGGCTTTACCCAACCACTTTTAGATTTGCCACCTTTTGCACCTTTTCCTGCTGAAGATCCTGCTGATTTTCCTCGTCGTCCTGAATTGAATTCCCTGGCCATTTTCCTGTTTATGAGGCACAAAGGTAACAAAAAGTAGCGGATTTGCCTTTTAAGATTTGCCAAAAGCTCTGAAAAGGCCTAACAGCAACGCTTTCAGGTTTTTGGGCTGGCTTAGAATAGTGCCAAAATTCCTCAGAAATCAAGGTGGTTCAGAAGCTCACTTAAATGTTCATGAATGGATAAAAGGCGTCCTCAATATGCTCAATGGAGTGTGTTTCACCATGAACAATCACTGTAATTAAATCGTACCTGACTTCCCATGGAATATTCTTAGTTTCCATATAACGATCTGCTGCTTCAAAAACTTGTTTCAGTTTTTTGTTAGAAATGGTATCGTCGGGTTGTGCGAAAATTGCAGAGCTCCTCGTCTTAACTTCCACTACAATCAAGGTATTGTCCTTAAAAGCAAGAATATCCAATTCAAGATGCTGCCATCGCCAGCCACGATCCAGGATAAAATATCCGGCTTTGCGTAAAAATTGACAAGCAATTTCTTCGCCTTTGATTACAAGTTCGTTGTGTTCTGCCATAAAAGTAATGAGTTTTGAATTCAGTTCAAGGTAAGACTTCCTGCTTTCGGAGATTTAAATTGATAAATGCAATCTTAACCTGCTTGCGTAGCAGGATTTCGCAAATGCTCAACGAGGGAAGTGTTGAAAATTGAAGTGGATTGGATTGGTTTCTAAGAATTTGAAAAACGGTTGAAAATTTTATTGGTGGTAAATAGGTAAAGATAGTACAATATTAATCAGTTGACTGCAGTGTTTCATTTTTTTTATTTCTAATTTTAAAAAGTGTTGCTCATTAACGATAATTCAACTGCTGGATTGTTCTTGTCGCGTTGTTAACCGTTTAGTTTGGTTAATTGAATTGAAAGTACATTTTTGATCCACTGAGATTTAAACGAGTTAACCAGAAAATCAGAGCTGCCACCTCAATTCTTTAAAAATAATTTAGTGCTAAATGGTATAAGTACCAACTTAAAAATAATTAACCAAGTCTAATAATCAACTTAAGTGGTCACAAAAATAAACAAATAACTACAATGCTAAAAGGTCATTTTTAAAAAATAAATTTTATTAATAATCGTGTTAACTCCGCTTTTGTCCAACAATAATGCTATTTGTTTCATAAACGTTATCGAAAAATGAAATCGTTATCTCAGTACTAAAAGTTTGCAACATTTCTAGAAATTCTTTGCTCACTTTTGTTGCTAATGCAGCATTGAAAATGAAAGCTCCGTTAATATTCATCAAACTCACAATCGAAAACCAGAATTGCCGGGAATAAAATGCATCAGGAACAGTATCGTCTATGAATAAATCTACAATAATTAAATCGAATTTTCTGGATGTGGAATTTACATACTGGAATGCATCTGCATGAATTATCTCCATTTTATCACTTGGAAAAACTTGAAATTCAGTTGCAGCAATTGAAATTATTGTACTATCGATTTCTATTGCAGTAATATTTTTTGTATAGTTAAAATCTTTACGCAAAGTTTGTATAACACTTCCGCCACCAAGCCCTAATAACAAAATGGCATTTACTTGCTTTAAATCAACTTTAGTTAATCCATATTTTAAGATACGTTGCAAGGAATCGTACGAATAATTGGCATGGGCACTATTTAGCATTTTTTTGCCATTGTAATAAGTGATTTCCACAATACCGTTTTGAACAGTTTCAATTTTTTGGGTAATTGGGTAAAAATAACTTAGAATTTTTCGCATTTTAAAAAAGATTATAGAAATGATGTGTGTGATCACTTCATTATAGCAATTTTGACACTTCCTTGTAGATGAAATTATGCGTAGGAAATTTTTTAATCCCATCTAAAAAAGTGAGTACATACCCTGTCCAATGCAATCGTTCAGTACTAATTGCTATGATTTTTAATATACAAAGCATCCAACTGAATACTGCATTTAACATCTTGGATTCAATTCAAATTAGCATTCCTATTTAATGGAATTCTAACAACTCAATACTGTCTTCGCTGCCACCACCAGCTTCACCTTCCTGCCAAAGACCAACGGATTATTATCGGCAACATGACCGGCATTCATACCAAAACAAACCGGATAATCAAATTCTTTTACTGCATCCAGAATTATTTCCTCAGCACTTTTACCATATGGAATGGTGTTGTCTTTCATTTCAGTCATTCCTCCAACAATCAACCCTTTCAAAGTATTTAACTTTCCGGTCCTTTTCAGGTTCATCATCATGCGATCAATATGGTAGAGATACTCGTCCAGATCTTCCAGAAATAAAACTTTTCCTTTGGTGTGCATATCCGATGCCGTTCCTGCCAAAGCATAAATGATAGAAAGATTTCCACCTATGAGTTCTCCGCTTACTTTTCCCAACCGATTATAAATATGGGCACTGAGTTCGTAACTGACAGCATGACCGGTAATAATTAGTTTTATTTTATCCAGTATTGCAGGTGAAGTTTTTGGAAAATTGAATGCCATTGGCGAATGAAGCGTTTCAACTTTACAGTGATGGTTAATATGTGAATGCAAAACGGTGAAATCGCTGAACCCCATTATCCATTTAGGAGCTCTTTGAAACTTATGAAAATCGAGTTTGTCAATGATTCGGATACACCCATAACCACCACGGGCAAACAAAATGGCTTTGATGGAAGGATCATCCAGCATCATTTGCAAATCGGCCCATCGCTGCTGGTCGGTACCCGCAAATTGATGGTCCTCCTCAAAAAGATACATCCCCTTCGCCACCTCAAATCCCCACGAATGAAGAATATCGATAGCTGGCTGTATCTCTTCCAAACTCACCTTGCGGGCAGGAGCTACAATGCCAATTTTATCGCCAGGAACCAGACTTGGAGGTGTTTGCATTTGTTTAGTTTTTTTAGTTAGCAGTGACCAGTATCCAGTGACCAGGAGCTGATGTGTTAATGCTAATGTGTTGATTTGCTGAATTTATCGTTCTTGTCTGTTAACTAAGTACCGTCACATCGGCACATCGGCACATCAACTCATCAACACATCATCACATCAAACACATTATCCTTATCTTTGCGCAAGTTACTAAAAATGCCTTGATTGAAGAAAAAGACAAGGCTTTTCCATCAAATTTATGGCTTCAAAACCTACTCTTGTTACAGCTGCACTCCCCTATGCCAATGGCCCGGTTCATATTGGTCACCTTGCGGGATGCTATATTCCGGCGGACGTGTATGTGCGTTACCTTCGATTAAAAGGTGATGATGTAAAATTTGTTTGCGGATCGGATGAACATGGTGTTCCCATTACCCTGAAAGCGAAAGCGGAAGGGATAACACCGCAACAGGTTGTGGATAAATATCACCTCATGATGAAAAAGTCTTTTGAAGACTTTGGAATTTCTTTCGATATTTATTCGCGTACTTCCAACAAAATTCATCACGAAACTGCATCTGAATTTTTTAAAACTCTTTACGAGAAAGGTAAGTTTACAGAACAGGTTACACAACAATATTACGATGAGGAAGCAAAACAATTCCTCGCAGACCGTTATATAGAAGGTACCTGTCCGAATTGTGGAAATGAAAAAGCTTACGGCGATCAATGTGAAAATTGCGGAAGTTCGTTGAGCCCGTCCGACTTAATTAATCCGAAGTCGAAGTTAAGTGGCAACTCACCTGTTCTCCGCGAAACCAAGCACTGGTTTTTACCATTGAATGATTATGCACCCTGGTTACGTGAATATATTTTGGAAGGACATAAGCATGATTGGAAACCTAACGTCTATGGACAATGTAAATCGTGGCTGGATACCGGTGACGGATTGCAGCCCCGTGCCATGACTCGTGATCTTGATTGGGGTGTGAAAGTTCCGATTGAGGGTTCAACAGGTAAAGTGTTGTACGTTTGGTTTGATGCACCCATCGGATATATTTCAGCAACAAAAGAATTACTTCCTGATTCCTGGGAAAATTACTGGAAAAATCCTGAGGCACGCCTGATACATTTCATCGGCAAAGACAACATTGTTTTCCATTGCATCATTTTCCCGGCCATTTTAAAAGCTCACGGTGATTATATTGTTCCTGAAAATGTTCCGGCCAACGAATTTTTAAATTTGGAAGGAGATAAAATTTCAACATCAAGAAACTGGGCCGTATGGCTGCATGAATATCTAAATGACTTTCCCGGCAAACAGGATGTGCTGCGTTATACTTTGATTGCAACGGCACCAGAAACAAAGGACAATGACTTTACCTGGAAAGATTTTCAGGCCCGTAACAACAACGAACTGGTTGCCATACTTGGTAATTTTATCAATCGCACACTGGTGCTCACCGGAAATTATTTTGAAGGAAAAGTGCCTGCTGCAAATGATCTATCTGCTGCAGATACAGAGTTGATAGAATTTTTAAAATCATCACAAAAACAAATCTGCGATAGCATTGAGAAATATCGTTTACGCGAAGCGTTAGCTATAATGATGGATGTGGCGCGTGCCGGTAATAAATATTTAGCCGACAACGAACCCTGGAAGCTGATAAAAACAGATGAAAACAGAACTGCAACTGTTTTAAAAATTGCATTGGAAGTAGCTGCCCATCTCACAGTTATCATGGAACCTTTTCTTCCACATACAACCACCAAACTGAGAAAGATGTTGAATATTGAAACACTCGGTTGGGGAAAATCGGTTGCCGGTTCCAATTTAAAAACCGGACATCAGTTAGGACAAGCTGAATTGTTATTTGATAAAATTGAAGACGAAGCCATCACGGCTCAGATGAATCGTCTGGAAAATATTAAAAACGAAAAAAAGGTGGAAGCACAGAATTCAGAAAGTGCAGAAAAGGCAGAACAAGCGTCAACAATCGCACCTCAGAAAGCACCCACGTCATTCGATGACTTCACTAAAATGGACATCCGCGTTGGAACCATCCTGGAAGCCGAAAGAGTTCCCAAAACCGACAAACTTCTCAAATTGCTCATCGACACCGGCATCGACCGAAGGACTGTTGTCTCTGGAATAGCAGCCGATTTCAAACCGGAAGATATCATCGGACAACAAGTTACCATTCTGGCTAATCTGGAACCCCGAAAGATAAAAGGGATTGAATCGCAAGGGATGATTTTGATGACTGAAGACAAAGACGGCAAGTTGGTTTTTGTAACACCCTCAAGACCAGTAGATAATGGCGGAACTGTGAGGTAAGGAAAAATCCCTAAATTTGCACACCTTTTGAAAAAGGCGGCGGCGGCGGCAGGGCGGCGGCGGCGGCAGGGCGGCGGCGGCGGCGGCGGCTTCTGGTATACGGCTTAAATTTCAACTGGCCTCGTAGTTCAATGGATAGAATAGAAGTTTCCTAAACTTTTGATATGGGTTCGATTCCCGTCGAGGCTACCATGAAGCAGAAAAATCCCGGAGGAAAAACTCTCCGGGATTTTACGCTTCATGGCACGCCATGTTTTCAATCAAAATTTAACTGCAGAAAAATCCCGGAGGAAAAACTCTCCGGGATTTTACGCTTCATGGCACGCCATGTTTTCAATCAAAATTTAACTACAGAAAAATCCCGGAGGAAAAGCTCTCCGGGATTTTACGCTTCATGGCACGCCATGTTTCCAATTAAAATTTAATGCAGAAAAAATCCCGGAGGAAACTCTCCGGGATTTACGCTCTCTTAATTGTTTTTAATTTAATAGATGAAAAATCCCGGCAGGAAACTCTTGGGATTTTACACTGAATTGTTTTTATTTTGTGACTAAACGCCGGCAGATCCATTTCAACACTGACTTTATTTCTTCTTACTGCCATTTCGGCATTGCCTTCATTGCTTCCTGATCACAATCCTGAGAAATACCACGGATCAATTGAACGTTTCTGACCAATCCTGAAGTATCCACAACAAAAGAGACATAAACAGTTCCTGCAATATTATTGGATAATGCTTTTGATGGGTAACGTATGTGTGAAGAAAGATAAGTCATAAGATTCCCATCGCCTCCTTGAAATTTCGGCATAATTTCGGCCCACTTTTTCACACTATTTTCAGAAATAATATCTGGAATAACAGGCATTAAAGTTCCGGAAGAAATAGGTGATGTAATTTCGCCCCCTTTCGCTGGCAACACAGTGGTGGAAGTAGCACCTGATGTCATTTGAACATCTGGAGTGGCAATTTTATCAGCAACTACAACAGGGTTAGTAAGCTCCTTTGAGATTGCTGAAGGTGGTGATGTTGGCATTACTGCAGGTGGGGTAATTTCAACAGGTGGCGGAGTGAATGTTTGCAGGGTGATTACTTCGCTGATAGTTTCAGAAATAGGAGAAGGTTTACTTTTCAAGGATGTGATTAAAAATGGTGCAAGCAAACTACCCATGAAAAGACAGGCGGTAACAAATGCAAATACCATATTTCGTGAGTATTCGCGACGTATCACATAGGCCCCGAAGAGCTTGTTACGGTTTTCAAAAACAAATTCATTTCTTTCAAAATCAATACAACTGTTCCAATTTGAATGTTTCATGGCTTCGAAATTTTTTGAGTGTGAGTATTTATTTTAGTTGCAAAATATAGCTATGGATGCATTTAAATCGCTTTTCCATACAAACGATATTTAAATTATTTAATTATTATTCAATTGTCAGTGTATCGTAATTTTGGTTAGATAATCAGAAAAAATGAATGCAACCAGATTAAAATAAAACTGCAAATCCCTAAGAAAACTACTCGGGGAATTCGCCAATACTTTTTCCTAAAAAATGAAATCTTCGTTCTGTGACTTTACAATATTGTAACGCAAAAAGAGTTTTAAGAAAACTACTCCGCTTTGTCACTACCCTTTTTTGTGAATGATTTTATTCGCGAGTCCTAACAAGATGATACCTGACGAAATTTTCCCTACCTAAACCTCACTTAGCAAATTCAACAAATCTATATTTAAATAAACATTTGAACTTCCGATTTTTTTGGGAATCATGATTTTTAATTCAACTAGTTGGTCCAGATATTTTTTCGCGGTATTAATACTCTTGATACCTGTTTGTAAAGAAGGATTGTTTTTGTCAAGTAAACTGTTGGCACTCACATATGGTTGTTCAAATATTTTTTCAACAACTTCTTTACGGATATGAGGCAACTTTGTGTTGATCAGCTCCAGTGTTCTTTGGAATAAATGATCAATCTCATCAATTTTATTTATAGTATATCGGGAAGTTTCATCAACTGCTTCAAGAATGTACAAAATCCACTCACTCCAGTTTTTTGTGGTTGTTACTTTATTAAGATATTCATAATATTTATCTTTATTGTTAATTATGTATGCACTAAGATAAAGTATAGGAGCATCCAGTAATTGCTTATTTATCATTAATAAAATATTCATAATCCTGCCAGCCCGACCATTACCATCCCGGAATGGATGTATGGCTTCGAACTGATAATGTGATATTGCTAATTTTATGAGCGGATCGTACAAATATTTTTTATCATCATTCAGAAAATCAAAAAGATTTTCTAATTTTTCTCTTAATACTTTTTCGCCACGTGGTGGAGTGTACACTACAGCTCCACCCAAAAGACCACTCCCTCTTCGCTTAATGACTGTTTCCGTTTGAGCAGGACGAATACCATCTTTTACCTGTTTAATTTCCTGATAAAGCAAAATCAAAAGCTCGGAAGAAAATTTTTTGTCCTTTTTCAATTTCGCATAACCTGACCATAACGCCTGCCGGTAAAATAAAACTTCTTTAGCATTACCTTTTAAATTCTCTTCATTTCCGGAAAGCGCCTGATATAATTCATCGTCAGTTGTAAAAATATTTTCGATTTCGGTACTTGCTTTTGCTTCCCGTAAGGCAATTGTGTTTACCAACATAGCTTGATTCGGCAACTTTTTTGCAAAACCCTTTAACTCAGCCAGAGATTTGTTGGCAATGTTTAATGCTTTTAGTATTTCTACGGTCAAAACTTTTTCATCTGGAGGTGGCAACAGAGGCAAATGATTGTAGGGCTGACTACGATCGTATGGGAGCCGGTTTGACATGTTTTTATTCATTTGTCAAATTTACGTATTTTTTGACTAAATGTTTTACTTTATGTCAAATTATTTCATTTTTTGACATATAAATCCTAATTAATCAAATTCCACCCTATTTTGACAATCGACCTCAAAAATCGTCATGCGCTGACGAAAAAGACTGCTAAAAATCAAAATGGGTGGTTTAATGATTACAATATGGGATAATTTTAATGATCCTGCACCATTTTATTTGACTCATTTTGAAATACTTACCTGAAATTTCAAAATTATTTTCATAAAATGTAAAATCTGTAAAAGTTGTTTGTAACTTTGTGGTTCAAAGTACTTTTAAAATCAACAACATGGACAACCAAACAGATCATTTAAAAACCCTGACGGAGATCCGGTCTATGATGGAACGCTCCTCCCGTTTTATCTCATTAAGCGGCTTTTCAGGAGTTTTTGCAGGGACATTTGCACTTGCCGGTGCAGCTGCAGCATTCCTGTATCTGAAAATGAACATCAGCACTCCAGGATACTATAAATATGCATGGGATGAAAACGGAAATCCGGATTCGGGATTTTTTACTTTCTTTTTAGTGGATGCATTACTCGTATTAATTGCTTCTGTTGCTTCAGGTAGCATCTTAACCATCCGCAAAGCCAAACAAAAAGGACAACCCATATGGGATGCCACTTCAAAACGATTGCTTATTAATATCATGATTCCGCTCATTGCCGGTGGTGTTTTTTGTTTGATACTTTTATTTCATAGTTTGGTATTTCTGGTAGCACCTGCAACATTAATTTTTATGGTCTCGCACTCATCAATGCAAGTAAATACACTTTAGATGATGTCCGGTATTTGGGTGTATGTGAAATTATACTCGGACTCATTGCATCCATTTACGTTGGTTACGGACTCTTGTTCTGGGCTATTGGTTTTGGATTGTTGCACATCATTTATGGTACTATGATGTATTACAAATACGAGCGATGAAAAATCTGATTGATGATTTAAATAAAGCATTCGAGAGCAGGATACGGTTAGGTATCATGTCTGTCTTAATGGTAAATGTCAAAGTGGACTTCAACACCCTGAAGGAAACGCTTAACATTACGGATGGCAATTTAGCCAGTCATATTGCAGCGCTCGAAAAACTGGAATACGTAGATGTACAAAAACAATTTGTTGGAAAGAAACCTAACACCTCCTACTCAGTCAGCAAAAAAGGCAAAAAGGCATTTGTGGAACATCTCAATGCCCTGGAAAATCTCCTGAAAAACAGAACTTAATTTTTTTTTGTATATGCACTTTGCTCTTCAAAGTACTTTCAAATAAAATGAAAAAATAATATTAAAAATGAAAACTGAACAAGCACTCCGCAAAAGTATTCGCAAATGGTTAATATTTTTTATTGTGCTCTTAGTACTCAGCGGAATAACTGCATTCCCAATCGAAACGGAGCTTTCACTTTTAGTAGGCATCACCGAAAATGGACCTGCAAACCTGCATGAGTGGGTCAAGTATGTATATGCTGCCATTAAAGAAACAAACAAGAATTATCCTTTCATGGCCTATGGCACCGACTGGCTTGCCTTTGCGCATATAGTCATAGCCGTTGCATTTATTGGTCCATTGAAAGATCCTGTAAGGAATATCTGGATTATACAATTCGGAATGATTGCATGCATGATGGTGATTCCTTTGGCGCTCATTTGCGGTTCCATTAGAAACATCCCATTCTTCTGGCAGCTTATTGATTGCTCCTTCGGTGTTTTCGGTTTGATTCCACTCTATCTCTGTTATCGAAATATTTTAAAACTCGAACAATTAACTCATATTAAAAAAAAATAGCATCATGGAAACTTTAAAAAAAATCATCTCAGGTGACAAATTATTACTAGTCGGATTAATTCTGATTGCCATCTCCACTGCATTGTTTCTGCTACCGGATTTCAATTTCATTCAATTTAATAAAGATTCCTATTTCGGACTCTTTTTCACAAATTACTTTCTTGCAACTTTATATCTCTTATTTTTGCTAATCAATTCAATTATAAAATTTAAGTGGGCAATATTCAAAAACAATCTTGAATATGTAATTTTACTTTTGATATTATATCTTATCAGTGCCTTTTCGCTGAACCGTGAGATTCCCGTTTTCGAACAATCAACAGAATGGGTCTGCATTTTTCTAACTACACAGTGTGTAACTCTTATAATACTGGTCTTTAGAAAGTATTTTCCTTTCTTTATTCGATACATTTTAAGTGTTGTACTGGGAGCAGGAATTTTAGTGTATATATATTATGCCATTTATCTGGTTCCTCTGTATTTAATTGGGATGTTAGGAACACCCTTTTTCGGAATATCCTTGCATGTCTTTACACCCTTGTTGTTTGTATTGTTTACTTGTCTCCTGTTGGCAAAAATAGCCACTGAAAATAAAAAGGTGATTCTTCCATTTTTTATTGGATTATCAGTACCCCTTATAATTTCCATATACTTTATGTACCAATGGCAAAAAGCCAGAGAACAAATTAACAGCATATTAAACGAGAGTATAATAAGTGAAACAACGCTTCCGGTGTGGGCAAATCTCAGTCAACGACTCGAAAAAAATGTATTCACCGAAAAAATTCTTAAAACAGATTTAATATACAGCACTCCTGATCCTAATGGAAACTGGTTTTGGGGGATGCCACAAAAATCATTTGATGCTGTCAGAAAACATGACCCTTTAGTGATGATGTCAACCTTTTTTATTGGTAAAACTGAATTAAGTGAAGCAGAAAAAATAAAAATTCTGGAATCCATTTATGACTCCAGGCACGAAGCACAGGAAAGATTATGGTCGGGAGATATGCTTGACATTTCCAATGTTATTAGTAATATAAAAATCTTTCCTGAATATCGACTTGCTTATACTGAAAAGATTATCAGCGTTCGAAATAATTACAGAAGCGCCTGGAGAAGTGAACAAGAAGCCATTTTTACTTTTCATTTACCTGAAGGTGGTGTTGTTACTTCCTTATCGCTATGGATTGATGGCAAGGAAGAAAAAGGTATAATGACAACAAAAAGCAAAGCGGATTCTGCTTACAAAACTATCGTGGGTGTTGAGCAACGTGATCCCTCTGTAGTTCATTGGCAGGAAGGCAATACTGTTTCTGTTAGAGTTTTCCCGTGTACCCCAAAAGAAAACAGACGATTTAAAATTGGAGTATCTGCTCCATTGAAATCAACAAATGATAAACTGATTTACGAAAATATTTACTTTGATGGACCTCCTTGCACAAATACCACAGAAATTGTCCAGGTTGAATTTACATCAAAACCGGTAAATATGGAATCATCATTCAAATTAGATGAATCGGGACCAAATATTTTTAAATCAAACAAAAAATATGATCCCTATTGGGAATTAACATTTAATGCACCAATTCTGTCTGACAAAGGATTTTCATTCGATGGATGTAATTACTCAGTTGAAAAATATAACAGGGAATATAAATCGTTCATACCTCAGAATGTCTATTTAGATTTGAACAAAGCATGGACAAAAGACGAATTGATGATACTCTGGCCACAAATTAAAAATAAAAATGTGTATGCATTCAATGAACAAATGATAAAAATCAATGATGAAAACATAAATGATTTATTTGACCGGTTTCAACAATTCAACTACAGTCTGTTTCCATTACACAAAATGAAGAATTCAGGAAATTTATTGATAATATCCAAAAGCACCTCTGCTTCGCCAAATTTAAGTGACCTGGCGAAAAGTGACTTTTCTAACCAACTGACCAGCTATTTAAAAGATAAACATGAAATCCATTTTTTTAATCTTGGTCAGGAATTATCACCTTACCTAAAAACCCTTAAGGAGCTACGCACATTCACATTTGATCAGGGAAATGCGAATGAGTTGGAAAAATTGCTCAAAGAAGACAAATTTATCAATTCCATTGAAGATGAATCCACCGTTGTGATAGTCAATTCCGGCATTCAAATCAGAGAAAAGGATTCAACCGACAACAGCGGTGCGCCTGATCATCTCTTAAGGCTTTTCGCTTATAATCACATCATGCAAAAAGTAAGTGCTAATTATTTCAAAGCCGGACAAATTTCAGATGAAGCTGTTGCAGAAGCTCAAAAAGCATATGTAGTATCGCCTGTTTCAAGCCTGATTGTATTGGAAACAAAACAGGATTACGATCGATTTGATATTCAGGATAGCAAGAATAGCTTGAAAAATGCAACCACTAAATCCTCAGGAGCAGTGCCTGAACCACACGAATGGCTACTGATCATGCTTACAGTATGCGTGGTAATTTACTTCATGTACAAATCAAATTTCAACATCTAAATGAGGGTCCCCAGAATATTGCAGAATATTCCAAAAAGTCAGGTAACTTTTTGGATGATGCTTTTGACTTACTTTGTTGTGGTAATATACATGCTCCATGAATATTTTATTGCAGATACAAATATTTACATGGGACTTTTGCTTGCACCTTATATTCTGATTCTCAGAAAAGGGGACATCTCAAGAAGGTTTCTCATTCCATCTATACTTTTCATAATAGTATCATTCTTTATACCTGTTAAAAGTGTACTTTTTCTGGCCCTATTATTTGGAATACTGTTTCTAATTGAATGCTGTCTGGGCAAATTAAATAATTCATTCTTCATTTTACTTTTGCTCTTGTCTCCAATATTCAATTACTTCAATAACTCAATTGGATTTCCCATTCGCATTTGGCTAAGTGAAATGTCGGGTAAAATTCTTGCGTTTGCAGGAAATAATATAAAGGCAACCGGAAATTTCATGATCATGGGTGGGAATGAATTTTCTGTCGATTCTGCGTGTGCAGGTCTTAATATGATCATGGTATCGTTCATTATTGCATTGTTCATTCTTGCCTACTATCAGAGAAAAACTCATCATGAATTCTCCTTTCACAAAGTGTTGTTCTTTCTGGCTATTACTTTCATCTTAAATATTGCATGCAACCTGATCAGGATCATTACCT
The DNA here is from genome assembly GCA_016722525.1 of Bacteroidota bacterium. Lineage (GTDB taxonomy): Bacteria > Bacteroidota > Bacteroidia > AKYH767-A > OLB10 > JADKJB01. Next base: position 126,980 of record JADKJB010000012.1, on the reverse strand, counting down.
TGGTCTATTTTAAAATAATGGTTGAAAACAGCATGCACGAAATCATTGGAATAGTTTGCCTGGGATTTTACGTTATAATTCCTCTGGTATTTATTTCGAAATACCTGTTTGACCGACCTCCTGGAAAGAAAATGGTTGTGTCCACAAAAAATCCACGAATTAAATTAAATCTGATACTTAATGCCATGATACTAGTCACAATATGCTATTCAGGAATCAGAACCAATTCAATGGCATTAAATAATTCAGGAAATAATTATTATATTGAGGGTTTTAAGAAATTAGAATTAAAATCAGGAATAATTAAGTTCGAAAAAGCCAACGCCCTGATATATTTAAAACCCGTGAAATTTTATAGCGCAGAACACAATCCTATGATTTGCTGGAACGGCAGTGGCTATGAATTTAAACATATCAATAAAGAAATGATAAACGGGCATGAGATTTACACCGGCTTAATGACCAAAGGGTCAGATATAATTTATACTTCCTGGTGGTTTGATAATGGAAAATATAAAACCATCTCTCAGCTCGACTGGAGATTTAAAGTTTTTCAGTCTGAAAAAGATTTTTGTCTGGTCAACGTAAATTCAGCTTCCCGTAAGGAACTCATCATTGAAACAATTAATTTGTTGAAAAAAACTAGTTACAAAAGTACATTAGCTAATGAAACCGTTAATTAAAAAAATAAGCTGGGTTACAGTATTTAGTATAGCCATGGGCTTTATGGAAACTGTGGTAGTGGTCTACCTGAGAAAAATATATTACCCAAATGGATTTCAATTCCCTTTAGTACCAATGGAAACTGACATGGCAATAATTGAAATCATGCGTGAAGCCGCTACCATCATCATGCTATTCGGAATCGGCTACCTTGCGGGAAAAACAACGTCCCAAAAGTTTGCATTTTTTATTTTCAGCTTTGCGATATGGGATATTAGTTATTATATCTTTCTAAAGCTCCTTCTGAACTGGCCAGAATCACTCTTCACATGGGATATTTTATTTCTAATCCCGGTGCCCTGGGTAGGTCCTGTTATTGCACCTTGTATAGTATCTTTAACTATGATTATTCTTTCGTATAGTATCCTCTATTTTCATCATAAGAGTTATAATACCAGGATAAAATCATTGGAATGGTGGCTCTTGACAGCCGGCAGTCTGACCGTAATTTTTTCTTTCGTTTGGGATTTTTTAAATTTGCTTTCTCATGACAACACAAATTCACAACCATTCAATCTTTTAGAGAAAAAAGTTGAAATTGTGAATTATATACCTCAAGATTTCAATTATTGGATTTTTTCTTTTGGTATGCTAATAATTATTTTTGGAATTCTGATGTTCACTTTAAGGATGCAAAGGGTAAAAAATCATACTTAAAGAATTGAGTTGTCATTTCCACCACTCTTCAACTTTGCCCTTGTCACCTACAACAATCCTTTCACCAATTTTAGGAACCGTATAATCAATATTCAACTGTTTAGCACGTCCCACAACTCTGTTAACAGGTTCATTCCAGGAATGAAATGCCAAAGCAAATTTACCCCAATGAACAGGCAAAAGCATTTTTGAACGAAGGTCGGTGTTTGCTTGTACGGTTTCTTCCGGCGACATATGTATCATCGGCCACTTGGTATTGTATTGTCCACATTCCAGAATAGCCAAATCGAAACCACCGAAACGTTTTCCAATTTCAGCAAAATGCTCCCCATAACCTGAATCACCTCCAAGAAAGATTTGATGCTCTTTAGTTTGCAGCACAAAGGACGACCAAAGTGTTTGGGCTCTCTTTATAAGTCGACCGGAAAAATGACGTGCAGGTGCAGCTGTTATTTTAATAGTATTCACTTCAACAGCATCCCACCAATCAAGTTCGGTAATGCTCTTTTTATCAAATCCCCAATGTACAAGGTGTGCTGCAACTCCCAATGAACAAACCACTTGAACTGTTTTGCTTTTGAGCTGTATCAGAGTTTTGTAATCAAGATGGTCATAATGATCATGTGTCAAAATGAGAACGTCGATTTTTAAAAAATCATTTACTCCATAAATATCAGTCCCTTTAAACGCCTTTATCATAAATGGAAATGGTGAAGCGTGTCCGCTGAATACAGGATCAACGAGTATATGTTTTCCATCGGCAAATAGGTGATAGGAAGAATGTCCAAACCAGGTGACTACAGGTTTTGTTTGGTGGAGTTCATATAGATTTGTTTTGACTGATGGAATTTCATGTTGAGGAATTCTTTCATGGGGAGTGTTTATATAATCTTTCATCATATCCACCACCGATACATCCTTCGGAATCATTTGCGTTGGAATCAGATTATTGAATATACCATTTTTGAAATTAACTGATTTGTTAATTCTGCTTTTATGTTCGCCTGTAGGATTTTGGCCGAATTGTTTCATAAAATAAATTTCATTAGTCAAAGGGTAAGTGAAAATGCGAGTGAGTAAGTGAGTAAGTTTCTGCTTACTGGTAACATGTTACTTGTCACTTTAAACTTGTCACTTGTTACTAGTCACTGCTTACTGGTTAGGCAACGGAACTCATTCATCATCGGAAACATTCGGAGGAATAAGCTTATAAACAACCGGTGTTACAATTCTGGACAATAACGTAGAACTTATCAACCCTCCGATGAGCACAATAGCAAGTGGAGAAATTAACGGATTGGTCGATATCGCAATCGGCATTAAACCACCAATTGCCGTCATAGATGTTAGAATAATTGGAAGAAAACGTATTTCACCTGCTTCACGAACAGCATCCTCAAGTGGTTTTCCCTCTTTTCGCAATTGATTGGTAAAATCTACTAATAAAATTGAGTTCTTGACTTCAATCCCTGCAAGGGCTATTAACCCAATTATAGCAACAAATGAGAGCGAGTTCCCGGTCAACCATAAAGCAACCAGCGCACCTACCATACCTAAAGGAATAACTGAAAGTACTATGAGTGTACTTTTAAAAGTTCTGAACTCCAGAATTAATATTGCTATAAATAAAAAATACAGTGATAATAATTACAGTTCCAAATCCACCAAATGAATCCTGACGTGATTCAAATTCTCCACCCATTCTATAGGAATAACCCAAAGGCAATTTTTGCTTATCCATCCTGTTGATAGTTTCATTAATAACATTATCAGCCAGAAAATCCTTCTGCACAAATGCAGTTACCGAAACAGTTCTTATTTTGTTGAAATGATTAATCGCCAACGGAGACGACTCTAATTTTAAATCTGCTACCTGGCTCAATGGAATTGCTGCTCCTAATTGGTTGTTAACATATAAATTTTCGAATACATCCAAATAGGTTCTTTCCTTTTTTGGAGAAGTTAAAACTATGTTATAGTCGTTGCTGTTAGCATCGGAGAAATTTCCAATATTTATTCCTGCAACAGCAAGTCGAACAGTTCTATCTATATTGATGGTAGGTATGCCCAAACTACTGGCCTTTTCTTTATTAATTGCCAGCTTAATATCTGATTTAAGATTTACAACAGGATTATTAACATACATGGTTCCAGGAATATCTTTCAATAACATTTCAACATTTTGAGCTAAAGCTCTTAGTGAATCGAGGTTATCTCCTTCCAGTCTGATTTCAACAGGTGCCACAATAGGAGGTCCTTGTTCAAAATTTTTAACTTCTATTTTAGCGGTTGAATATCCGGTGAATATTTTTCGGAGGTCCTCAATAAGTGCAAGCTTCTCCTTCGGATTTGTACTTTCGTTTAACTGAACAAATATTTGTGCAAAATCACCCCGTTCATTTTCAGGAAGCACATTGTAATAGATTCTTGGATTACCCTTCCCAATATTGCTGGTAAAATATTTTATCTCTTTATGCTTCTTCAGTTCTTTTTCAATTAGTACTGTTATGCTATCGGTAAAGTAAATATTCGATTGCAAAGGCGTAATGATATTTACCATGAACTGTGGCTTTTCGGATGCTGGAAACAAACTAAATCCAATGACTGGCATCAGTTGAAGCGAACCAATAAAAATAATGCCTGCTACAATAACCGTTACAACCGGTTTCTGAAGTGCACGGTTCAACAATGGTCCATAAATTTTATGGATACCTGCTTGCATACCTCTTAAAAATAAATTGCCCGAACTTTGTCCTGTATGTTGTTTAAGTAGTCGGCTCGATAAAAACGGAATTATTGTCAGAGAGACGACCATGGAAGCGAGCACACAGCAAATTACTGCCATTGGTAAGCTTCGAATAAAATCACCCGATCCCTCAGGAAGAAATACTAATGGTAAAAAAGCAATAATCAAAGTGGCCGTACATCCCACCACAGCAAGCCCTATTTGTTGAGTCGCTTTCAGCGTTGCCTCTTTTCGACTAAAACCCTCTCGAAGCCATCGTTCAATATTCTCCACAACCACAATACTGTCATCAACAAGTAATCCTAATGCAACAACTAATCCTACAATACTCAACTGATTTAAATTGTAGCCAAGTGCATTTAACAAAACAAGACCTATTGCTAATGACAAAGGAATGGATATCATTACCACAAAGGCTGCTCTTCCACCAAGGGGAAGTAACGTAAGCATGACCAATAAAATAGCTATGGCAAAATCAAAACCTAAAGAACCCAAGCGACTGTTAACATTCTCTGCCTGGTCAAAATGGTCAACCAATTCAATATTGCTTGCTAACGATTTCTTAAACTTGGCGATTACAGGCAAATACAATTTTTGTGTTTGAGAGATATTAAACCCGGGTTTTTGAGCCGCCGTAACCACAACAGCACGATGTCCATTGAGGCGTGTGATATGTTTTACTTCCTCATAATCGAAATGAACATGTGCCACATCTTTAAGCAATACATTTTTACCGGCTATACTATATACAACTGTATTTTCAATTTCATTGATGGAAGCATAATTACCACTGGTCTTAATATTAAATGTTTTATTTCCGGCAAATATACTTCCACCGGGAATGTTGGCCAATTCACTTTGCATACTACCCAGTATGGCATTTAATGGGATGTGCATTTGAGACAACTTGTCTAATTTTAAATCCACTCTTACTATTTGCTCAGGTAAGCCATGTATTTCAACTTTTTGCAATGCACTTACTTTTTCCAATTCATCCTGAAAACTTTCAGCGCTATTTTTTAATTGTTCACGGGAGGCATTTTCAGAGACTAATGCTATTTGTAAAATATTCACATCAGTGGGACTAACTTTTCGCACTTCCATACTTAATATATCCGCAGGCAACTCGCTTCGCATTCCATTTACTTCGCGAACCAGTTCCTGATATTTATCATTTACGTCGGCCTCATACTTATATTCAACAAAAATAGTAGCAACACCATCTTTAATGTTTGTTTTTATTCTCTTAATATCTTCCAATTCCGAAATCTTCTTTTCCAGGGGATCAACTACGAGCTCTTCCATATCCTGTGGCGAAGTTCCGGGATATATAATGACAACTGGAAACTGTGGGGCATTTATTTCCGGATCCTCCGAACGAGGCATATTCAATAAGGTGGTTATTCCAACTACCACTGCCATTATAAAAATGACTAAGGTGAATTGGTAATTTTTTACCGCGTAATCTGATATTTTCATATTGTTTTTTTAAAGAAGAAAAGGTACTTATTTAGACTCCACTACTATTTGTGATTTGTCGCCGAGATAGGCACTGCCTGAAGTGACCAAATATTTATACTCACTCAGCCCTTCACTGATGTTGACCCAATTTTTTCAATCCTGAAATTACTACAGGAATTTTTGAAACAGATTTCATATCATTTGTTACAAACACAAATCCATTTCCCCATTACCATCCATCAAAGCCTCATAAGGAATCTGCCAGCCACTTACCTGCTGCCCTGTTACTATAGTTGCTTTGCCAAACATTCCTGAAGCGATGTTTAATTTTTTTCCATCAACTAATTTTATTTCAATGGTAAATGAACCTGTCATTGGATCTGCATTTTCCGCTTTAGCGGTAACATAACCAGTAATATTTTTATTTCTTAAGGCATCTGCTATAACATTGACTGAATCTTTCAAGGAAATGGAAGACCATTCTTTATCGCTGACCGAAACCTTAAGCAACCAATCACTTTCACCTTTGCTGCTGGTTTGAATAACCGGAATGCCTGGTCCTACAATTTGTCCGGCATTAGCCAATTTTCTTAACACCACACCATCTGCTTTTGCGCGTATTTCAGAAAACGATAAATTAAATCTTGCAGATGATAATTGTTGTTCGGCAATTTCCTTTCCTGTTTTCGCATTTTGCAACTGTTCAAGTGTTGCAACGCTATCGCGGAATAAATTTTGTACCCTGTCATAATCGCGACTGGCTTTATCAACCGAAAGCTGAGCCTGGTTAACGGCAGCACCAATTTCTGTAACATCAAGAGTTGCAAGAACTTGCCCTTTCGAAATTTTATCTCCCTCCTTCACGTATATTCTTGTTATAATTCCACCGGTTTTAAATGACAACATGGTTTCATCATCAGTAGTGAAGGAACCCGATGCAGCAATATACTCCTGCCTCTGGGATTTTTTAATTTCCGTTAGTCTCACTGGAATAACAGATTCCATCGACACATCAGATTTTTCATTAGTTTTTGTTCCACAAGAGGCAAATACTATACTACCGGCAATAAAAATTAATACTGATCTAACTATTTTCATATCAAAGAATTTTAGAATGGATTATTTAGAAATTTCTCTTTCGTAAGCTGCAAGTTTTCCTAAAAGCTGATAGCGGTTAATGACTATTTGCAATGATGCCGTGGTAAGTTGATTTCGGGCATCTATGGTTTCGATGAAGGAATTGATTCCTTCTCTGTAGCCTCGGTCAATCAATCTTTCATAAGAACTGGCTGATTCCAGTTGCTTGATGGATGCCTTATAGTTGACATAGGAGGTACTCAGGTTATTCTTCGCAACTTCTGCCGATAATTGCAACTGTTTAACAGTTTGATCATTGCTAAGTAACCTGCTCCTGTAATCGATTGCTGATTGTTTTACTTTATAATGGTTGTTGCCGCCTGCAAAAATGGGTATCTCCATTTGGAAACCGAAAAGATAATAACGCGATTGATCGTCATAGCTAAAATCCGAAGCCTGTGAACCTAAATCTATAAAACCACTAATCTTTGGATACCAAAATGACTTTTTCAAATTCAAAACATTATCTTCAATAGCTAATGCCGACTTCAACAGATTCAACTCATCTCTTTTTGATATATCCGGCTCTGTGAGTAAATAGTTTTCCACCACTGTTACATCACCCAACGCAGCATTAGTGGTATCAATATTTTGATTGATCTCGCTATTAATTAAAAAATTAAAATAAAGTCGCGCATTTTGAGATGATAATGCCGCTTCATTCCGCTTCGATTCCAGATTTTGCAATTCGCTTTCGGACCGGAGCACATAGGCTCTCAATGATTTTCCATTTGCAAGCAGACTTTCATTAATTCTTTTTCCTTCTTCGGCAAGCTTGACTGCACTGTCATAAATTGTTACCGCATTCAAGGCTCCTACATACTGGTAGTAAGCTACTTTAATGTTTTTAATCAACTCCTTTTTATAAACTTCAACTTCAAATTCTTGCAACTGGAGCTGGTTATTTTGAATTTTTCTGTTGTAGAGTAGCTCATTGTTTAAAATAGGCATCGATGCTCTTACTCTCGCATCATAAAAATTATCAGGCAAAAAATTTGTTTCGGTATTACTTATCTGTGGAAAATTATTTGTGGATGTTAACTGGTTTAAGGTAGCATAAACCGGATTCAATAAATCCCCTACAGGAATACTGATATTTCTTCCTCCATCACCTGATAAATAATCGGCAAGTATACTTACCCTGGGTGAAAATAAACTGTTGGCTTCTTTGAGCGCATACAAAGCTCTATCAAGTCCCAAATTTTTTTGTTGTAAAACAATGTTGTTCTTTAAACCCTCGTCAATATATTTTTCAAGAGGCGTTTGTCCTGAAACTAGGCTGATACAACTCAACCAGATGCCGGTAATTAAAATAAAATTTTTATGAGTTAATAGCGTAATCATAGTTTACAGTGTTAAGTTATAGAATAAAAAAAAATTAATTTGTTCGATCTAATACATTTATGAGCCAATTCAGCGATTTGTTCATGGTAGGTAATACTTCATCCTCAGCTACCAACTTCGCAAATCGTTGTCGGATCGCTAAAGAAACCAAACCATGAACCATTCCCCAAATTGCCATTGCCATTGCATTTAAATCACCCGGAAGAATCAACTTTCGTTCGGTGCATTCCTGCAGAATGGTAATCAACAAATTCAATGCATCGTCACCACCCTTCCATTCCTCATCCTTCATACAACTTAACGCTTCCATGGGCGCAGGAAGAATAAACATCAGATTGTAAAATTCAGGATTTTCAACTCCGAACCGAATGTAATTCTCCCCCAGTTTGTGTAAACGAAGCAATGGGTTGGCAATATCAAATAGATCTTTGTTGTAAGCTGCTAATTTTTTGAAACCAATTTCATGAAGCTCAAAAAGTATTTCGTTCTTGTCCTTAAAATACAGGTAAACTGTGGTTGGACTGTATTCAATAATCTCCGCAATTTTTCTGATAGAAAAGCCCTCGTAACCTTGCTCTGAAAACAATTGAATAGATGCCTCTAAAATTTGATGCTTCAGTTCAGCTTTCTGTTTTTCCTTTCTTTCAGTGATTCCCATATTGGGTGCAAATTTACTTAACAGTGTTAAGTAATCCAAATAATTTTCTTGATTATTTTATATTGTATTGATATTCAATGCAATAAATTTAAGTTGGCACTATCTATACCTAATCCAAAGCGGAAGTGGAGTAAATCCAATTTGCTTGAACAACCCGAACCAATTTTGGGTGCTTTGCTTTAGTTTTAGAAACTATCGTAAGATCTCGACCTCTTTGTTTTAATTAAGGTGGTTAGGTATTTTCCTTAATTTTACTGAACAAAACTGCTGTCATAAAAAACGAATTTAAAAAATTTTTGATGCTGTTTTTGAATAGCTCCATTTTAAACATTAAAAATATACATGAAATCAGATGCAACCTTGTCATTCCATAAAGAAAAACTATTGGATTTGTTTTCTTCTTTTAAAGATGGAATTTTTACACTTGATAAAAACTATCTTGTTGATGCTGTAAATCCTTGTGCAGTTCGGTTACTTGATCAAAATGAACTGTCTATAAAAGACAAAAGATTTCCTGAATTATTTCCATCAAACCGATTGCATCTGGAAAAATTTCTTGAAGATGCTTCCAATGCTGAAACATTCATTGATTACAGAAACTATTTTCCTGAACAAAAGAAGTGGTTCCAATTTAGAGCATATTCCTATCAGAAAGAATTTTCGATTTTCATGAAAGATATTTCAGGACAAATTCAAAATGAACAGATTTTCACTCTGGAGAGAGAGGTGCAACTCATGCAGGCAACTCAATCAAGTTTGAAAAATAGTCTCGATTATTTATTAAAAGGACTGGAGAAAATATTTCCGGGATATCATGCTGGTCTGATGGAAATAGATCCATCCGGTAAATTCCTGAACCATCTCTCCTCTCCTTCTTTACCTGATCATTATACTAATTCATTAAATGGAATTCCAACTGGTCCTAATTCAGGTTCCTGTGGTACTGCTTCATTTCTAAAAAAACCCGTGTTTGTTTTAGATATAAACAAAGATCCCTTGTGGAAAGATTGTAAGGCTCTTGCTGTATCATTGGGTTTTGTTTCTTGTTGGTCCTTTCCAATACTCGATTCAAAAAACCAGGTAATGGGTAGCCTTGGTGTTTATAGTAAAGAAAGTAAATTGCCCGAACCGGATGAAGCTAAAAAACTGGAAAGATTTTCTTACCTTATTAGTGTTTTATTAGAACACAAAAGAATTTCAGAGTCGATTCAACTCTCCAATGAACTCTATAAAACTGTACTGAGTGCCACCAATGATGCCATTTGGGATTTTGATTTAACTACTAATGTGATGTTGTGGGGAAATAGTCTGAAAAAATTATTCGGTCATGATTCAGAATTGCAGCCCTATACATTGGAAGATTGGAAAAATCATATTCATCCCGAAGACCGAAAAAGAACATTCGATGGATTTATGAATGTTTTGCAATCAGAAAATTTAATGTACTGGGAAGCCGAATATCGGTTTATTAAAGCAGATGGGACCTACTCCTTTGTGTATGATAGAGGGCTGCTGATCAGAAATGAACAAGGAAAAGCTATCAGAATGGTTGGTGCTATGCAGGACACGACAGAAAGTAAAAATTCAGAAATAAAACTAAAGGAATTGAATGATAATCTGGCGAAAAGAGCTATTGAATTACAAGCATCCAATAACGAACTGGAAAAATTTGCCTACATAGCTTCACACGATCTCAAAGAACCGTTGCGAATGATCTCTAGTTTTTTACAATTGTTTGAATCCAAATATGAAAATATTGTTGATGCCAAAGGCAAAGAATATATTCGATTTGCAGTAGATGGTGCTGAAAGATTGAAAGAATTGATCAATGATCTTCTTGAATATTCAAGACTTCTAAATAACAGTACCAGTCCTGAATTATTCGATCCTACTCCGGATATTGAGGAAGTAATTATGATCTTTGAAAATGAGATAAAATTAACTGATGCTAAAATTACCTATTCCGGACTCACTGAAATTTTTGCAAATAGAACTCAATTTTTGCAACTCATTCAAAATTTCGTTGGAAACGCCATTAAATATAAAAGCGAAAAAAATCCTCTAATTCATATCTCTTGCGAAGAAGACCCGATTCAATGGATCTTCAAAATCAGTGATAATGGTATTGGAATTGAAAAGGAATATCAGGAAAAAATATTTAATATGTTTCAACGATTACATAGCAGAAGTAAATATTCAGGTACTGGCATTGGATTGGCCATATGCAAAAAAATTATTGACTTGCATAGGGGGACTTTAAAAGTAGATTCGTCTCCCGGAAATGGATCTGTTTTTAGTTTTACACTTCCAAAAGAATTAATGTAATTTCAATAAATTGAAATGCTACAAATTGAAGCCAAATTTAGCCTGACCTAAATTTACAGCTGGCATTAAACAAACCTGGTTGGTGAATTGTTCTTTAGGAGAAAGTAAAATTGAAAATTATTCACATTTATTTCAACTAAATACTTCAGGGATTTATTAAATTTGCAAAAAAAAATGGACGTGGCAATCAAAATCGGGGCAGTATTAGGCACTTTTATCTTTATGGAATTCGTAGCTTGGTTCACTCATAAATATTTGATGCATGGCCTTTTGTGGATTTTACACCGCGATCATCATCAAGGTCATGTTGGATTTTTCGAAAGAAATGATTCTTTCTTTCTCATTTTTGCAATTCCCAGTTTTTTGTTGATGTTATTTGGTGTTCTGAACGGTAACGACATACGATTATTCATGGGAATTGGTATTGCTATATACGGATTTTGTTACTTTTTAGTCCACGACATTTTTATCCATCAGCGATTTAAAATTTTCCGCAACAGTAACAACTGGTACCTGAGAGCCATTCGTAGAGCTCACAAAATGCACCATAAACACCTCAACAAAGAAGATGGTGAATGCTTCGGAATGCTACTCGTACCACTAAAGTATTTTCGGGATGAAAAGGTAGAATAGATTCAAATTTTCTAATTTATTTGATTTTATCCAATTTCGTTTGATTTATTTTACCACTTTGATGTAGCATGGTTATTTGATTTTAATTCCTAAATAATTTATGAAATTTTGATTTTCAATATTTTCCTCTGAACCTCAAACCCATATTAAATCATAGTTCTTTTAAATTACTATGCTATCTGCATAAAATCAAAGAAAATTCAGAAAAACTCCCTGCAATCTTAACCATTTTTGCCCCTGATTAGGTTAACTTAAACATTCTTTCTATGTTATAACATATATTTGCACTTTATTGACCCTGTATTAATATTATTCTTATGTTTAAAAACCGACATTTATATACCTGATCATTCTGATTGCGGTGCTGGTTATTGTTAAGTTATTTTTCTTCCAAAAAGATGTTCCCGCAACTGGTCCGGGAAATTCGGGTGGAAAAAATGCAGGTGCGGCTCCTCCAATGAAAGTGAATGGCATTGTGGTGCGTGGTTTTTACCTCGAAGAAAAAGTTTTTGCTTCAGGAACTGTGCTTGCCAATGAGGAAGTCGAATTACGACCCGAAGTCTCAGGAAAAATAATTGCCCTGAATATTAAAGAAGGAACCAGAGTGAATAAAGGAGATCTGCTGGTAAAAATAAATGACAATGATCTTAAAGCCCAGTTATCAAAACTGGAAAACAATAAGAAGATTCTTTCCGATAAATCGGGACGTCAGAAAAAATTGTTTGAAATGAATGGTGTAAGCAGGGAAGAGTATGATGATGTGTTAAATCAACTCGCTACTGTTGAAGCCGACATACAATTTACCACAGCACAAATTGCTAAAACAGAAATTAGAGCCCCCTTCTCAGGTCAAATCGGGTTGCGGAATATCAGTGAAGGCAGTTATGTGAGTCAGAATTTTTTAATTGCAACCATTCAACAAGTCAATCCTGTGAAAATTGATTTTTCGTTGCCCGAGAAGTACAGCTCGTATCTTAAATCCGGAAAAGAAATCACTTACACAGTTGAAGGAAATACCAGAGTTTTTTATGGCACCGTGTATGCAATCGAACCCAAAGTTGATGCCGCTACCCGTTCAATTAAAATAAGAGCCATTTCGGAAAATCCCGATGGAACAATCCTTCCCGGAGCATTTGCAAGAGTGAATATGATCATGAGTCATTCCGATAGCGCCATCACAATTCCTACAGAAGCAATTATCCCCGTCCTTAAAGGAAAAAAAGTGATGGTGAGCCGAAATGGTATGGCAATTTCTCAATTGGTAAATAATGGTTTGCGTAATGAATCCAATATTGAAATTGTGAGCGGATTGAACATAGGCGATACCGTTATTACTTCCGGAATTATGCAACTCAAAGATAGTATGAAAGTAGCAGTTAAAATTTTGCCACAGTATAATAAAATATCAAATAAAACAAATTACATGAATATCAAACATGGTACTAAATAACTATCCGGCAGATCTCAATTTCTTTTCCGGCAAAGTTACCCTTTGTCTGATTTATATATTTTAAATTAATTATTGTTGAATGTCCTTATCCTCAACCAGTATTAAACGACCTGTGCTGGCAATAGTAATGTCACTTACTATTGTTATTTTTGGTTTAATAGGTTATAACTATCTGGGGATACGTGAATATCCGTCAATCGACCCGCCTATTATCACTGTAAGGACCGCCTATACCGGTGCCAACGCTGATGTTATTGAATCGCAGATTACTGAACCTCTTGAAAAAGCGATAAATGGTATTGCCGGAATTCGAACTATCTCTTCTGCCAGCAATCAAGGTTCATCCGTTATTACTGTGGAGTTTAATCTGGATGAAAACCTGGAAGCCGCTGCCAATGATGTAAGAGATAAAGTTTCGCAAGCCGTCCGACAACTTCCTCAGGATATTGATGCGCTCCCTGTTGTTACCAAATCGGATGCAAACTCTGATGCAATTCTTTCACTCACACTTCAAAGTGATACCAAAAACCATCTGGAAGTTTCCGCTTATGGTGAAAATGTTATTGCTGAAAGATTGCAGACAATTCCCGGTGTTAGTACTGTTCAGATTTGGGGCCAAAAAAGATATGCCATGCGCATCTGAATGCTTTATTAGGTCCTGAAAATGAAGAGACCATTCTCCGTCAGTCTGGTGTTCCTATGATAGCTATTGCCCTGGTTCCACAACCCGGTGCTAACTATATTGAAATCGCTGATGAATTTTATAAACGCGTTGAACAAATTAAAAAAGAAATTCCTGATGATTATAAATTAGACATCGCACTTGATAATACACGCTTTATCAAAATGTCGATTACCGAAGTTCAGGAGACTTTACTAATAGCAATCATCCTGGTTATCCTTATTATTTATCTCTTCTTCCGCGACTGGTTAATTGCATTCCGGCCGCTCATCGATATTCCGGTTTCACTCATCGGAGCCTTTTTTATTATGTACCTGATGGGCTATTCCATAAATGTGTTAACACTTCTCGCCATAGTTTTAGCTACAGGACTGGTAGTGGATGATGGAATTGTGGTGACTGAAAATATTTATAAAAAAGTTGAAAAGGGTATGAGCCCAGTTGATGCTGCTTATAAAGGGTCTGAAGAAATATTCTTTGCAGTTGTTTCAACTTCAATTACACTCGCCGCTGTTTTTTTACCTGTAATATTCCTCGAAGGTTTTGTTGGCCGGCTTTTTCCGGGAATTTGGTGTGGTACTTGCTGGTGCAGTACTGATATCCGCATTTGTTTCACTTTCGCTAACACTTGCTCAACGCCAGATTGATCCGTAAAATCAAAAGCATTCAAGATTTTATGAGTTAACGGAACCTTTCTTTGTTAAACTGAATTCCAGTTATGCAAATACTCTTGCTACGTTTATGCAACGCCGTTGGATTGCAATAGTAATTGTTGTTGCCTCCTTCGCATTGATTTTTGGAATGGGTTCGTTACTCCAGAATGAATTGGCTCCCCTCGAAGACAGGGCCTACCTAAGATTATCAGTCACGGCACCCGAAGGTTCATCTTTTGAATACACTGATAAATTCATGTTCAAATTAGTGGATCTGGTTAACGATTCTATTCCTGAAAAGAAAGTGATGCTTACCGTTACTGCTCCCGGTTTTGCCGGCTCAGGAGCTGTGAATACAGGCTTCGGCCGGCTGGTTTTAAAAGATGCTGGTGAACGTGAACAATCACAACAGCAGATTGCAGATTATTTGAATGCGAAAACACGTGGCTTTACAGAAGCCCGCACCTTTGTTATTCAGGAACAAACTATTTCTGCCGGAGGACAAAGTGCACGCGGAAGTTTACCGGTGCAGTTTGTTTTGCAGGCTCCCAATTTTGATAAGCTAAAAGAAACTCTTCCAAAATTTTTGGATGAAGCAAATATAAATCCTGTCTTTCAGGGTGTTGATGTGAATCTAAAATTTAACAAACCTGAAATTATCATAAATGTCAATCGTGAGAAAGCTATAAATCTAGGCGTTTCTGTGTTTGATATTGGTCAAACTTTACAACTCGCATTTAGTGGTCAGCGTTTCAGTTATTTTACCATGAATGGAAAACAATATCAGGTAATTGGTCAGGTTGACAGAGCAAACAGAGATGAACCCATCGATTTGCAATCAATTTATGTTAGAAATAATAAAGATGAATTAATTCAACTCGATAATGTAGTTACACTCGAAGAACAAAGCAATCCGCCACAGCTTTATCATTATAACAGATATATGTCGGCAACGGTGTCGGCAGGACTAGCTCCTGGCAAAACGGTTGGTGATGGTATTAAAGCTATGGAAAGCATTTCTGAAAAGGTACTTGACGATTCATTCACTACTTCCCTTACAGGCCCCTCACGTGATTTTGCGGAGAGTTCTTCTAATATTTTATTCGCCTTCCTGCTGGCATTGCTCTTGATTTACTTAATTCTTGCTGCACAATTTGAGAGCTTCATTGATCCTTTGGTTATTATGATTACGGTACCACTAGCCCTCGCAGGAGCACTGCTGGCACTCTGGTATTTCAATCAAACTCTCAATATCTTTAGTCAGATTGGAATCATTATGCTCATTGGATTGGTTACCAAAAACGGGATTCTGATTGTAGAATTTGCAAATCAGTTGCGTGAGAAAGGAATATCTAAAGCTGATGCCATCCTGCAGGCTTCCGAAGCTCGTTTACGACCCATTTTAATGACTACACTTGCAACTGTTCTAGGTGCTTTACCTATTGCACTTGCCTTGGGAGCAGGCGCTGAAAGTCGTAAATCAATGGGTATCGCCGTCATTGGTGGACTAATCTTCAGTTTGCTGTTAACCCTCTTTGTCATACCTGCCATGTACTCTTTCCTTTCCGGAAAAAAACACATTACACCAACCAAAACCGATGAAGTGTAATGCGGTAAGTTCTCTGTTTGAAATCTCATTCATGAAAAATATATTTGCATCCATAATTTTAATTTTACTGCTGAATAACAGTTCTCATCCTCAGGAAACGCTGTCGCTTTCAAATGCTATCGAAACATCCCTGAAAAATAATTTCTTCTTAAATATTGTAAAAAATGATGATCAGGTAGCAAAAAATAATAATACATTGGGCAATGCCGGTTTCCTTCCTACCATAGACATAGCAGCTGCAGGAATCAGAACCAATAACAACACGCAGCAAAATTTTAGTAACGGAGCAGAAATAAAGCAAAACAATGTTGTCACCGATAATCTAAGTGCCGGAGCAAGATTAAACTGGACTTTATTCGACGGTATGAAAATGTTTGCAACAGGGCACGATTAGGTGAAACAGAAGAAGCTTCGGCACTCTATCTTAAATTACAAATTGAAAATACTGTTGCCGATGTTATCATAAAATATTTTGATGTATTAAGAATTACCCAGCAAATAAAAGTTCTTGAAGAAAATATTAAAATTTATGATGATCGGGTTCAAATAGCTGAAACAAGATTCACCATTGGCTCTGCATCCAAACTCGACTTTCTTCAAGCTAAAGTGGATCGCAATGCCAGAGTGTCTGAAATTCTTTCCTTGCGGGAAGATTATAACACCGCCATGGCAGCATTGAACAGGTTGATGGGAAAGAATGAGTTTTCAAATTTAATTCTTACCGATTCAATAATCATAAATTACAATCCTGTTTACGATGATCTCCGAAAATCAACTATGAGCAATAATAAAGAGTTATTTCTTGATATGAAAAATGTTGAAATAAATAGTTCTGTTGTAAAGGAAATTCAATCACAACGTTTGCCGGTTCTCGATTTAAATCTGAGTTACAACTACTCAAAAGTAAAAAACGAAGTCGGACAATCGCTACTGAATGAAAATGATGGTTTCACAAGAGGATTGACTTTATCCTGGAATATATTCAATGGTTTTAATACAGGAAGAGAAATTAATAATGCTAAATTAAATAAACTTTCTGCCGACCTTACACTTGCCGATACCAGGTCCAGGATTGATCACGAGTTGTATGTGGCATTCAAAAAGTTTGAATCCGACAAAGAAATCCTCGCCCTCGAAGAATCAAATCTGGATTTCGCCAAAGAAAATGTAACTGTTGCTTTAGAGGCGTATCGGTTAGGGAGTATTTCAGGACTACAATTAAAAGAAGCTCAGAACTCCTTTGAAACAGCCTTTTCACGTCTTGTCGAAGCCAGATATCAGGCCAAACTTTCAGAAACTGAATTGATGAGATTGAATGGGGAACTGGTAAAATAAACAGTTACTTCTTTAGTTAATCCTGAAACATTTTCAGCTTTACTTTTGTTCCTTTTCAATTATGAGTCAACTTAAATTTATTATTGTTGGTGGCAATTCTGGCATCGGACTTGAAATCGCAAATCAGTTAGGATTGCAAGGGCATATTGTTCATTGTTTAAACAGAGGAAATTTAAACGCTGATTCAATACATTCAAACCTGATCTGTCATAAAGTAGATATCTTGGATCATTCCATTGAATTACCTGATATAGCAGGACCTGTCAGTGGGTTGATTTATTGTCCGGGATCCATAAATCTGAAACCTTTCAGAATGTTGAAAGACACTGATTTTTTAAGTGATTTTAATATTAACCTTCTGGGAGCTGTAAGAGCAATTCAAAATATTTACCACTTTTACAACAGAGCGAAACAGCATCTGTTATTCCTATTCTCAACAGTAGCCGTACAAACAGGAATGACATTTCATGCTTCAGTGGCTGCAGCAAAAGGGCCGTTGAAGGTTTAGGTAGAGCGCTGGCTGCCGAATCAGCTCCAGCCATTCGGGTGAATGTAATTGCTCCTTCATTAACCAACACGCCTTTGGCAAACAAATTAACAAACAATGAAGCAAAGCTAAAGTCTGCAAGTGAACGTCATCCGCTCAAGCGAATTGGAACACCTGAAGAAGTTGGATCCCTTGCCGTATATTTGCTTTCTCAACAAGCTTCCTGGATAACCGGCCAGGTAATTAAAACAGATGGTGGCATTTCTTCCATAAAATAACAAAATGAAAATATACTCGCTTCATTCTCAGCAGCAAATTCCAATTTCATTACATGAGGCCTGGGATTTTTTTAGCTCACCGGCAAATCTTAAAACTATGACGCCTCCAAATATAGGATTTGAAATTACATCTGCCTTCAGCAATGAGAAAATGTACAACGGACAAATAATTACCTATATAGTTAAACCGTTAGCCGGAATACCGTTGACTTGGGTAACCGAAATCACCCATGTACAGGAACCGCATTATTTCGTCGATGAACAACGCTTTGGCCCATACGCACTTTGGCATCACAAACATTTCTTTAAGGAAATCAAAGGTGGTGTTGAAATGACCGACCATGTGCATTATGCATTGCCATTGGGAATCCTGGGAAGATTTGCAAATACTATTTTGGTTGAAAATCAGTTGAAGCAAATTTTTGACTTCCGATTTCAAAAAATGAAAGAAATTTTTGGGGAAATCAAGTAAGAATCTGACTAAACCTAAACACCTTTAATA
The DNA here is from genome assembly GCA_016722525.1 of Bacteroidota bacterium. Classification (GTDB taxonomy): domain Bacteria; phylum Bacteroidota; class Bacteroidia; order AKYH767-A; family OLB10; genus JADKJB01. The sequence continues at coordinate 108,300 of JADKJB010000012.1, read as the reverse complement.
GATCTTTTTGTGTTTAATTAATGCGAATTAGAAAGACCAAGAGAATCACGCAAGCCTGTAAAATTAGCACTGCTTTTAGTTCGAAATTCAGATTTAATTGAACTTGAAAGAATAGCTATAGTTGTTAGTTTCTTCGATTTTGTTTCAGTTCCTTCGCTATAAGTTTCTTTCCATCCACATATTTGATAGGGGGACGTAGCTTTGAAAAATATCTCGAGCACTCTTTCATCCTCCATATAACTCACTGAGTACTTCAACATATTTACAAAATTACCAAGTTCATTGTTATTTGCTTTTGTTAAAGTAAGCTTCGCCTTCATTGCTTTAATTTCTGTATTTCTGAATCTACTGGAGATCAAACCCGGAATAATTAGCATTTCACCTACAGGTAAATCTTTGGGATTTATTCGAATGGTGCACCAAAATTGATCCTCAGGAAAAGTAAGCAATGCAACTTGATTTTGTTCGCTTTGCGATTCTAAAAGACTTCTTAACTGAATATGGTATTTATTGGGGTCCAGATTTAATTGCAAATAAGTTTGTCCTGCCCACTCTTGAACAGAACCGGTTACCTTCAATGCGTAGTTGCCTTCCTTTCGATTAACAGGAGTAACTACTTCCGTCATCGTGGAGGTAGCAGATATTCCAGTATTAAAATTTCTGGATTGATTCATCCTTAATACTTGTATGATGTCATCCTTTTTTTCACTAATTTTTTCTGTTGTTAACTGTAGGGATCTGGAAAATTGCTTCGTTTCAAAAATCAACACTGCTTGCCCTTTGTGAATTTCTCCAAAACGAGATTGCAAAAGATTAAATGATGAAACTTCTGCTTCACTTCCATTCCAGTAATTGCTAAATTCTACCGGAACAGGCAAAACTTTCTTTTTTTGATTATCTGATGATTTCTTTGAACTGCAGGATGCAAAAATGAATACTATAAAAAACAGCATACCTGAAACAACTTTTCGGAATAAGGAACTTGACATGGAATGTAGAATGGGTCCACAAAATTAAACAATTACTTCAAATCAATTATAAATTATTAACCTTTCTAATTTATTGAATTGGACCAAGCGTGATATGAAATAGCTTCCAACAAAGGATTGCAGGTTGCCTATTACCAGTGACTCCAAAATCTACATTTCAACTTTGCCTTAGTTGTTTTCAACTAGGTAATCAGTATTCCAAGTGAATTCCAAACTGCTGCTCAAACAAGTTTCCGTAAATTCACATTATCAGTGGTGGCCCCCGTTAACTTTAAGGGTTCAGGGTTTATTTAGAAAGATGGCTCCATGGTAGTTGCAGGAAATAAATAGCACTAATTCAGCTGATTTTTGTCTTTTAATAGGAATTACGGATAAAAATTCTAATTTTAACATTGTATGAGCCCATTATCAAGTTATGATTCTACTTCTGTTTCCGAATTCAAAGCTAAAAAGCGATGGGTTCTGGTCGTTGCTGTGTTCGGAGCTGCGGTATTAGCCTTTGGATTAACAATAAATGGATTTAATTTATGTGAAAAAAGTCCTGTTTTCGCAAAAGATCTGGGTGCTTCAACATTTGCTCCTGTAGGGATCATAGATTTTTTGTCTCAAATTTCCTTTGGCGAAAGCTTAGAGTGGAATCCGGTGACCGTATTTGTTGCTCTTTGGCTGTTTTATTCCCTGCTTGCTATTACTATTATTTCCTACTACATGCGCGAAAAAAAACAAATTTGAAGAGGATGTCAAATTTATTTATTTGATATTCAATTGTTTAAATAGTTATCGGCGCGAAGACGAATTCCCTTAAACTTTCTTGTTATTTCGCTTTTTTGCAGTCGTAAATGCTCCTTATTGGTGTAAATTTGCGCTTCCATTCAAAATTCAAACCTATTTGAATGTTGGCAAAATAGTACCTTTCGTAGCTACTTGAATAGCTGGAATCGATGGTTTCTTTTGCCAATTGAAAGATAGGTTCCAACAGCTTTAACTAGATATTTAATATGCTATTAATTGCGCTGTTATTTTGAATTTAAATTGAAAATTTCATTTCAAAAAAATTAAATTATTGTTTTTAAAAGCCTTTGATACCAGCGAACCTATGATTTCAAATATAGTTATTCAGTTAAACTGCAGAAATAAAAGGAATTGAAAATTGCAATGAAAAAAGTAATTTTTGTGACCAATATTCCGAATCCCTACCGAATTCCATTGTTCAATGAAATGAGTATTCAATTTCAGGAAAAAGGAATCCATTTAAAAATAGTGTTCGGAGCAGCAACTTATAAAAGAAGATTTTTCAAACTCGAACCTGATGAAATGAAGTTCGATTATGAAATTCTCCAGGATAAGGGTCATTCATTTAGTGAAGATGGCGAAAAGACTATTTTTTTTTACAGAGGGCTGGATGCAATAATGAATCGCGAAAAGCCAGATGCAATGATAGTTGCCGGTTTTTCACCTGCTACGTTAAAAATATTCAAGCGGAAGCTGTTTAAAGGAACTCCCTATATCATTTTCAGTGGTACTATAGAACGGGGAAAAAGAAATCAAAATTTTATACGAACGGTACAGCGAAAATTGCTTTGTAAATATGCAACTTCATTTGTGGCTTACGGTAACATGGCTAAAAAATATCTGGTAAAAACAGGTGCTCCCGAAAAAACAGTTTTTATTGCAAGGAATACCGTTGACACCTCTTTCTTTGCCGCTGAAACTGAAAATCTTCGTAAACTTTCTCCACACAATAATTCAATAACGCACTTTACGTATCTGGGATATCTGGTTCCGCGAAAAAATGTATTGTTGTTATTGCAATCAGTAAAACTTGTAGCTGAAAAAAGAAGCGATTTTAAACTCGATATTCTTGGTGATGGAATAAGTTTAAATGAACTTAAAAGTTATGTTTCAACCAACCAACTGGATAACATTGTTGAATTTCATGGCTTCCGCCAGAAAAAAGAACTTCCCGCTTTTTTTGCCAGAAGCAGTGGACTCTTGTTTCAAACAGACTTCGATATATGGGGATTAGTTCTGAACGAAGCTATGGCCGCAGGTGTACCTTGTCTTGCCTCTCCCAATGCCGGAGCAACTTATGACCTTATTGATGAGGGTAAAACCGGATTTGTTGTTGATTTTACCGACACAAAAATGGTGGCAGAAAAAATAATTTGGCTCATTGAACATCCTAAAGAAGCAGCACAAATCGGAAAAAATGCTGCGGATTACATTCGTAAAAACGTTACTATCAAACATGCTGCAAAAGGTTTTCTTGATGCAACATGCTACGCTCTTAAAATAAATTAATTCATGAAAATCCTTTTTTATCTCGGGCATCCCGCGCACTATCATTTGTTCAGATACGCAATTGAACATTTTGGTGACAAAGCCATTGTAATCATAAAATCGAAAGATGTTTTAGAATCATTACTAAAACAAAATGGCGTTAAGTATTTTAATATTGAAGAAAATTATAAAAAAGGCAAAGGCGGAAAAGTAGCTCTCGCATTCAGAGTTTTAGCAAGAGCCCGCGAGATTTTCAAGATAATTAAAACTCATAAACCCGGTCTCCTGGTAGGGAGCCCTGCTGAATTAGCTATTGTGGGTAAGTTAACAGGTGTTCCTGTTTGTATGTTTTTTGAAGATGATGTTGAAAAGGTGGCCCCTTATGGAACTATTACCGGCCCTACTGCAACACATTTAATTTGCCCCGATGTTTGCAGCGCCGGCAAATGGGATTATAAAAAAATTGGCTATAAAAGCTATCATGAACTCGCATATCTGCACCCTGACCATTTCACTCCTGATAGAAGTAAGGTAGCGCACCTTTTTAAAGAAGGTGAACGAAATTTTATTATCCGTTTTGTTGAATTGGGAGCTTTCCATGATGTTGGCAAAACCGGACTTACTGATGAAATGGCGAAAACAATCATCGATAAATTACTGCCTCACGGTAAAGTATATATTACATCTGAACGTGCGCTGCCGGCAGTTTTTGAACCTTACAAAATCTCCATTGCTCCCACCGATATTCACCATGCACTTTACTTTGCTGATATGTTTATCGGCGATAGCCAAACCATGACAGCCGAAGCTGCTGTGCTGGGCACCCCTGCTTTACGATTCAACGATTTTGTTGGAGAATTGAGTTATCTCGAGGATCTGGAACATGTTTATGGATTGACCTATGGTTTCAAAACCAATAATGTGAAGGGTTTAATCCAAAAGCTGGATGAGCTGTTGGCAATTCCTGATCTGGCCAATGAATGGAGAAAAAGAAAAGATAAATTACTGACAGTTAAAATAAATTTAGCGAAGTGGATGATCGATTTCTTGTCCAATTATCCTCCTAAAAAGTAGTTGAATAAAGCTATCCCTGCTTCCTTGCTAAACTTGAAATTAATCACTTCTTTTGTTGTAAATTAATTTGTAATCATGAAAAAAAGCTACAAAGCCACTTTAATAATGCTGTTACTGTTAATTCCGGTTCTCAAGGCATTTCCTCAGGTAGTTTATCAGCATGTTGACAATACTTCCATTTATGAGTTTCTTGATGAAATGGCAAACATGAAGTTCATCGAATTAAATAGTGCAGTAAAACCCTATTCAAGAATATTTATTGCAAAAAACTGGTACTCATCAAATCAAATGTGGAAGCATTGAACAAGAGACAAGCCGGTGAACTCCACTTTTTCTTGAAAGAATACAATAAAGAAATTGACAATTCTGACCAGTCTGCTTTGTAACAAAAACTATTTGGTAAAAAACAGAATTAAATTAAAAGACCGTCAACAGCGACTTGATCTTTTTTACTATAGAGATTCATCTTTTATGTTCACTATAAATCCCATATTGGGTGTTCAGGTCTGGAACAACGATAGTGGTTCTGTTTATCATAGGTGGAACGGTGCTGAAATGATGTTTTATGGAGGCACTCATGTTGGTGTTTATGCCAGCCTGCGCGATAATTATTTAAGTAAATCTATTACAGCGCCAAACTTTTTAACTCAGGAAACAGGTGGTGGTTTTAAAAATCCCACATTTGGATTCACGAACAAAGATGCTGTTGAATATTCAGAGATGCGTGGTGGAATTACTGTTAATGGAAGTTGGTGGAATCTCGGTCTGGTAAAGGATCATATTACCTGGGGTAACAATTATAACGGAGCAAATATTTTCTCCGACAGAGCCCCTTCTTTTGCCCAGTTAAAGTTGAATTTGCAACCGGTAAAATGGCTGGAGTTAAATTATTTTCATGGCTGGCTGTCTTCTAAAGTTGTTGATACAGCAGCTACACAGAATTATGGTACCGGAACAACTACTGCTTATGTTCCAAAGTTTGTAGCCGCGAACTTCATCACTTTTAAACCAGTAAAAAACCTTCACCTCAGCATTGGAAACTCTATCGTTTATTCACAATCAATAAATGCAGGATATTTAATACCATTTTTATTTTACAAATCCCTCGATCATACTTATTCAACTCTCGGAAATTCCCAGATGTTTATTGATATAAGTTCAAGAAATCTGAAAAAATGCCATTTTTACTTTACAGGATACTTTGATGATTTTTCATTCGGAAGATTGTTTGAGTCTAAAAATGTTACCCCTTGGAGTTTTAAATTCGGAGGAAGAGTTTCAAATATTGTTAAAAATGTTTCTGTAACTGCCGAGTACACACGAAACCATGTGTTTGCTTATAAGCATTTCAATCCTGAAACCACTTTCGAATCTACCAAGTACAATATGGGTCATTACCTGAGAGATAATGCTCAGGAAATTTTTCTTCAACTTACTTTCAAACCTATCTCCCGATTGTGGATTGATGTGGCCTACAATTTAGCCAACAAAGGACCCGATTATGTGGATAACAGAAACGATAAGGATCCTGTTACCGGTGAACCACTTCTTTATTCTTACGAATTTCAGGAAGAAATAATTTGGGAAAAAAGTGCTTATTCTTTCCAGGCCCGGTATGAGATCTTAAATGATTTTATCTTCAAAATTCGTTTCGAAATGGCCGATGTACGTGACGATACAAATGTTTACACTCCGGAAAGATTCCAGGGCAAACAACTCACAACATCTGCCATGCTCACCTTCGGGTTTTAAAGCAACTGCGTTGTTAGTTTCCTTCGGATTTAACCAGATGCGATCCGATTTTGTATCCACCTTCGTTTTCTACAACTGAAAAAGTTTCGATAGATGTTATTTTCGAATGGAATACTTTATATTCTAAAATTACTTTTGCGGGCTGACCAAATTCTGCTACGTTTTCAGAAGAAATAAATTCCATATTCTTTAGTTTTCCTAATGCTCTCTTCAGTTGCAGTAGTTTCTCTTTTTTTGTTTCCATAGGTTCACTGGCATTAAATTCCGTGGAATACAATTGTTCCACTGCTGCAAAATCTTCCTGATCAATTTTTACAATCAACTCTTCCACCACCCGCTTAGCCTCATTCACATCCATGGGCTTTGCCGCACACGATACGATCAAAATACTTAAAAACAAATAAATTAAATTCTTCATTTTATTAAATTTTAGTTAATCGTTTCAAATATATTCAAAAATAACCATACCACAATTATCTATCCAACAACTCAGCCCCAATCAACCCTCCAGCCTTTCTCCCTGCCTGGAGAGTCAAAACATGTCCTCAATTGAAAAAGCAGCGGGAGTAGGTAGTGGCAGCGGCTGTTGGCAGCGGCAGTTGCAGCGCAAGTCAACTCTACTCACTAAACCCCAACAAACCAAAAACTAAAAAACCAAAAAACTAAAAAAACTTGTCCCTTTCAACTAACCTAAATGCAGCAGCGGCGGCAGGCAGCAGCAGCAGCAGCAGCAGCAGCAGCAGCAGCAGCGGCAGTTAGCGCCCATATCCACTCTACCACTAACCACCACAACCAAAACTAAAAACCAAAGAACTATAAAACTATAAAACTAAAAACTTGCTTTCAACAACCTAAAATGCAGCAGCGGCAGCGGCAGCAGAGCGGCAGCAGCAGCGGCAGTTAGCTGCCCATATCCACTCTACTCACTAACACACTAACCAAAAACTAAAAAACCAAAGAACTATAAAACTATAAAACTATAAAACTAAAAAACTTGTCCCTTTCAACTAACCTAAAATGCAGCAGCGGCAGCAGCGGCAGCAGCGGCAGCAGCGGGCAGCAGCAGCAGCAGGCAGCAGCAGCAGCGGCAGCAGCAGCAGCAGCGGCAGTTAGCTGCGCAAATCCACTCTACTCACTAACACACTAACCAAAACTAAAAACCAAAGAACTATAAAACTATCAAACTATAAAACTATAAAACTTGTCCCTTTCAACAACCTAAAAGCAGCAGCCAGCAGCCAGCAAGAGCGCTGCAACCACCTACCACCAACACACCAACCAAAAACAAAACCAAAGAACTATAAAACTATAAAACTTGTCCCTTTCAAATAACCTAAAATGCAGCAGCGGCAGCGGCTAGGCGCAAATCCACTCTACCACTAACACACTAACCAAAACCAAAAACCAAAGAACCATAAAACTTAAAACTATAAAACTTGCCTTTCAAATAACCTAAATGCAGCAGCGGCAGCGGCAGCAGCAGCAGCAGCAGCGGCAGTTAGCTGCCCATATCCACTCTACTCACTAACACACTAACCAAAAACTAAAAAACCAAAGAACTATAAAACTATCAAACTATAAAACTATAAAACTTGTCCCTTTCAAATAACCTAAAATGCAGCAGCGGCAGCAGCAGCAGCAGCAGCAGCAGCGGCAGTTAGCTGCGCAAATCCACTCTACTCACTAACACACTAACCAAAAACTAAAAAACCAAAGAACTATAAAACTATCAAACTATAAAACTATAAAACTTGTCCCTTTCAAATAACCTAAATCGCGCAGCAGCAGCAGCGCGGCAGTTAGCTGCCCATACCACTCTACCACTAACACCCAACCAAAAACTAAAAACCAAAGAACTATAAAACTATCAAACTATAAAACTATAAAACTAAAAAACTTGTCCCTTTCAACTAACCTAAAATGCAGCAGCGGCTGTAGGCTGCGCAAATCCACTCTACTCACTAACACACTAATCAAAAACTAAAAAACCAAAGAACTATCAAACTATCAAACTATCAAACTATTAAACTATAAAACTATAAAACTTGTCCCTTTCAAATAACCAACTAACAACTAACCAACTAACCCTTTTCCTACCCCTTTTTACTACCTTTACCCCTCCAAAATTAAAAATTATGTTGCGTACTCATCATTGTGGACAGTTGAAAATTAACGATGTCGGAACGAAAGTCGTTTTGTGCGGTTGGGTGCAAAAATCAAGGGATCTTGGAGGATTAACATTTGTTGATTTACGCGATCGCTATGGAATTACCCAATTGATTTTCAACATGGAAACCCTCAGGAACAATTGTGCATCGAAGCTCGGAAACTGGGACGTGAATTTGTTATTAAAGCAACAGGTGTTGTTGCAGAAAGAAGCAATAAAAACCCCAAAATGCCAACAGGAGAAATTGAAATTCTTGTTGAGCAGCTAAGTACTAAACAGTTCTTTGACTCCTCCTTTTACCATTGAAGACCAAACTGATGGCGGCGACGATCTCAGGATGAAATATAGGTATCTCGATTTAAGAAGAACACCTGTTATGAATTCCATTTTGCTTCGTCATAAATTGGCACAGGAAACACGAAAATATCTCGATACTCAGGGATTCATAGAAATTGAAACCCCGGTCTTAATTAAATCTACCCCTGAAGGCGCCCGCGATTTTCTGGTTCCCTCCAGAATGAATCCCGGAGAATTTTATGCTCTTCCACAATCACCTCAAACTTTTAAACAGCTGTTGATGGTTTCGGGGTTTGATAAATATTTCCAAATTGTAAAGTGTTTTCGCGATGAAGATCTGCGAGCCGATCGTCAACCGGAATTTACTCAGATTGATTGTGAAATGAGTTTTATTGAACGGGAAGATATTTTAAACACTTTCGAAAATTTAGTGAAGTATTTGTTTCAACAGGTGAAAGGAATACAAATTCCCGAAATGGAAAGAATTTCTTACGCCCATGCAATGCAATATTATGGAAATGATAAGCCCGATCTCCGTTTTGAAATGAAAATTGACAGATATGTCGTTACTCGTAAAAAATAAAGGCTTTAAAGTTTTTGATGATGCTGAATTAATTGTAGCCATTAATGCTAAAGGATGCTCTGAATACACCCGCAAACAACTGGATGAACTCACCGAATGGGTCAAGCGACCTCAATTAGGAATGACCGGTTTAATTTATTTGAAATGCAATTCAGATGGAACTCTTAAATCTTCTGTAGATAAGTTTTTTGATGAAGACCAATTGAAATCGTGGGCTGAATCAAATCAATGCCTTCCGGGCGATCTGCTTTTGGTTCTCGCTGGAAAAGAAGCTAAAACCCGTAAAGCAATGTCGGAACTGCGACTTGAAATGGGTGATCGCCTCGGCCTGCGAATAAAAAATATGTTCAAGTGTATTTGGGTACTCGATTTTCCATTACTCGAAAAGGATGAAGCATCTAATCGGTGGCATGCCATGCATCATCCATTTACCTCCACGCTTCCCGAAGACCTTCACTTATTAAAAACCGATCCCGGCAAGGCCAGAGCCAATGCTTATGATATGGTTATTAATGGCGTTGAAGTTGGTGGTGGTTCCATTCGAATTCATGATAAAGATGTTCAAAAACAAATGTTTTCCCTGCTTGGCTTCACCGACGAAGATGCACAATCACAATTTGGATTTTTAATGAATGCTTTTGAATTTGGGGCACCACCCCATGGAGGAATTGCATTTGGTTTCGACCGCCTGTGTTCGCTCTTTGGTGGCTCAGAATCTATTCGGGATTTTATTGCCTTTCCTAAAAATAACTCCGGCCGCGACGTGATGATTGATTCCCCTTCCCCAATTCATGAAATTCAACTGAATGAGCTGGGTATTGCTGTTAAAACTTCTGATTCCCAATTCTTCCTTTCACCAAGTTTTCTGCACATTTCGCCAATTTCATACTTTCAGTTGATTGACAGGAAGTAATTTGCATGTAACTTTATACAATATATTCTACAAAATCAATTGGATACTGGTATCTATTTGGGGATATGTTGCGTACAATATTTGTTGACTATGAACAAAAGTCTGTTTTTACATAAAAACATGTCTTCTACGCAGTAAATCAAATCATTGTATTTCAATATTTTAAGTCATAAAAAAATAAAAAAATGAATAAATTAACACAACATTTATTTCTCATTGCTTTTTTGGTAATTGCAGGAAGCAGCTTAAGTTTTGCTCAAAACTCTTCAAAAATCGAAGAGTTGTTGGTTCAAGCACCTGGCTTTTCTGCTTCAAAACAAATGGAATCTATTAAAAATCAATCAAATGGCTCAAATGGTCTCACCTTTGTTGCCTGGTTCGAAAAATCTGATTTGTTTCAGTTCAGAATCGACAGGCAACTTCAGCCTGACAACAATTTGATTCATTCGATTTTTGCCGATGTTAATATTACAATTATCCAGGATCAGGAACAAACCCGGACCCTCATCAATGAAATGACCCAGCCAAAAAATGATATTTCGGCACCTGTAATTAAAAATCAATAATTCTGATACCAAAAAACATGAGAATAGTACTCACCCCTCTTTTAAAATTGTTTCTTGTTTCCCTTATTTCGGGAATCTTCGTATACCCAACGACTGTTAGAGCTCAGGTGCTCAATGGGAATTTTGAAACGTTACCTGTCTTTACTTCATGGACTGTTGTAAACAATGCAACAAATGCTTGGTATTGTGGAGCACCTGGTGCGCAAGCTGGCGCTCGAGGAGCTTATATTTCCAACAACGCAGGTGCAACAAACACCTACACCAATACTGTTTCGCAGGTATCGCATTTTTATCAAACAGCAGTAAATATTCCTGCCGGTCAAAATATTCTTAGTTTCAACTGGAAAGCATCCGGTGAAAATGGATTCGACTTTGTGGAAGTATTTCTGGTTCCTAACGGCACTCCGGTAACTGCAGGTATCCGAATGGGAATTATTAATAGAGTTGCCGGGCCTTTAAGAGGACAAAGCGCCTTTCAATTGGCCAACATCAATCTTGGCTGTTTTGCTTCTGCGCAATCACGAACTCTCGTATTTAGCTGGGTAAATGATGGTTCTTTAGGAGTTAATCCTCCCGGTTGTATTGATAATATTGTTCTGGTAACTAATCCACTTCCTACTACCGGTCTCACCTGCGCAAATGCGGTTCCAATTGCTGCTTTGCCCTACAATGTTGCAGGTGAAAGTACAGCCTGTATGGGTAACGATTACACTGCAGGTACTCCCGGTATTTGTAACGGAGTATATGCGTTCGGAGAAGATAAAGTTTATACTTACACTGCAACTGGCACAGAGTGTATCAGTATTACATTAACAGGTACAAGTACCGACAATATTGGATTTGCTGTTTATAACGGTTGCCCCGGAGCAGGTGGAGTTTGTATTGGAAGTGGAGGACCCGCGGTATCAAATATCCTTTCGGGAAGTGTTACTTTACCCGCCGCAGGAACCTATTATATTATTATCGATAGCAGTAATCCGGCAACAAATGTTGCCTATAATTTATTGATTACATCTTTTGGCGCAGGCGCTGTAAATGACAGACCTTTTCAGGCACAAGCTATTCCATTCAATATTCCCATAGCAGGCAATAACACCTGTTCGGGCAATGCCGATGAGCCTGTTCCCAGCTGCTTTATGCCGGGAGGTAATGTGTTGCATACTGTATGGTTCAGTTTTATAGCTCCGGCATCAGGGTGTGTAAAAATCAAAACCATTCTTGGTACTTTAAGAAATACACAGATTCAACTTTTTGGTCCCGTTTTAGGAACCATTGCCGCAGGAAGTGGAAACACGCTTGTTCCCCGTGTTTGTAATGATGATGAACCTGCATGCGGAACAAATGTGTACCAAAACTCTTCTATCACCGCCAATGGATTATCGGCTGGTTTTACTTACTATATTATGGTCGATGGTTTTGCGAGCCAAACCGGATCTTTTTCCATTTTCCTCATGGATGGTGGTGTTGGATGTGTGAATGCCTTCCCTCCAACTCCTGGTCAGGATTGTGCTTCTCCTCTCCCTGTTTGTAAAACTGCTATCAACGTTGCTAATCCCGGACCTCAGGCATTTGGATCCATTTGTGACTTTCCTAATGGAGTCAATTGTTTAGCTTCCGGTGAACGCGGTTCTTATTTTTATAGAATTACTATTGCAGCTGCAGGATTTCTGGAATTTAATATTGTTCCTAACGATTGGGCTGGTCCGCCTTCAACAGCTGCTACTGATTACGATTTTGCCATTTGGAGAACCCGAACTGCTGGTGCTCCCGGTCCCGCAACATGTGCTAATCTTGGCAGTACCGCACCTGTTTCATGTAACTACAGTGCATTAGGTGTTACAGGATGCTTTAGTGCAGTTAACTTTGTTTCACCAGCCGCATACCCTGGTTTTGGTGGGGCTTATCAACAACGTATTACCGTTAATGCCGGTGATGAATACCTTCTTAATATAAGTAATTTTTCTAATAGCACTTCCGGATTTACGCTTAATTTCTCTGCTACTTCACCTATAGCTTTTACCCCTCCTGCAGGTGGATCATTGCTTTGGACTGGCAGTTTGAGTACCGATTGGTATAATCCTGAAAATTGGGGAGGATGTGCAGTACCGACTTGTGTTTACAATGTGGTTATTCCTGCTGCTCCAACCTTACAGCCTCTTGTTACCGGCTTAACTGCTGTTTGTGGAAGTATTGATATTAATGTTGGCGCAACATTAACCCTTGCCATTAACTCACAGTTAAAAGTGTGTACAGATTACGTGAATAACGGCGTGTTAACAGCAAACAACAATTCTACTATCCTGATGCAAAGCGATTCGGTTGTTCAAAATCAAAACATGACCGGTGCAATGACAGGTGCAAACAGAATTTGGAATTTAACTATTAACAAACCAGCTTCTTATGCAGTAAATCTGAATAACGATTTAGATAATGCTGGAAATGTAACTGTAAATTTATCCAACTTAGGAGGATCATTTAATGCTGCCGGAAGATACCATAGGATTGCAGGAAATTTAACTGCATGGTATGCCTCAGCACCATATGGACTTTATGCTGCACCTTCAACTCTTGAATTTAATGGCACCGCCGTTCAAAATTATTTTAATAGGGGCACCTTAAACAATGTTATTGTAAATAATATTGGCAGTCAGGTTACGCTGGGAAATAGCGGAGCAACCGATTGGATGCTCATTGGCGGAACTTTAACATTAAACAATGGACGTATAGCCACAGGTGCAAACCGTGTCAATGTTATAAACAATACACCTGCTGCAGTAAATGTGGGCAACATTAATAGTTTTGTTGATGGAAATCTCAAACGAAACATTGCTGCCGCCGGAGGATTTTATAATTATCCTGTTGGATCTCTTTTAAGAGGCTATCAACGATTAAACTTAAGTCTTGCCGCCCCTCATAACCGAATAAGTATTCAGGCTGGTTTTAATAATGCATCACCTGTTTATCCTAACCTTGGTCCTGAATGTGTAAGTGCCTTGTTTGATCAGCCTTCACTGAATCATGGGACCTGGACTTTAACTTGTATACCCTCTGTGGGTTCAACGGGATTGTACAACGCAACTGCGTTTCCAACTAATTACTCTAATCCACAGGCAGGATATTCGATCATGATAAAAAATGGTGCCGGCCCTTGGTATTTAGAAGGTGTGTGTAATCCTGCATCACCCATTACCGCTATTCAACGCACAGGAATGAGTACTATTGGATTTGGTGTTCAGCTTGCTATCGCTCAGGCTCTCACTCCTCTTCCTATTGAGTTGCTTTCATTCGATGCATTTGCAAAAAATAAATCTATTGGTCTAAACTGGGTAACCGGTTCTGAAATTTAATAACAAAGGATTTGAAGTGATGAGAAGCCTGCAACCTCCGGTGTTTACTAAAATTGGTTGGGTGAATGGAAATGGAACTACTAATTCCAATCAGGAATATGCTTTTGATGATCGTGATGTATTACCCATACCACTTATTACTATCGCCTGCGCCAGGTTGATTTTGATGGCAAATCAGAAAATTCTGATATCGTTGCAGCTAAAATCAATGGCGAGAGTTTCTTCATGACTGTAGTTCCTAATCCTTATTCAGGCAGAACAAATATTACCTTCTCTCTTGATGCCGATGATGAAGTAGTTATTGAAGTACTTAACACAATGGGACAACGCGTAGCGCTTCTTCATGATGGCAACCAAAGTAAAGGTGATTACAAATACGAATTCAGTGCAAAAGCACTTGGCTTTGCAACTGGAATTTATACAGTAAGAGTTATTGTAGGAGGTAAGTTTTATTCAAAAAGAATTATTGAACTTGAATAAAAAAAACAGCACAAAAAAACCTGTCGAAAGGTTTTTTTGTGCTGTCCTCTTTAAACTTCACTTGCATCCGCAAGTAAAAACATTGTCACTTCTATCCTGGGTAAATCCGGAAAGATTTTTGCTAATTTCATTTTTTACTAAATCATAATAAGCAGTAACCCTGATGTTAGCATCAAAGTGATACAATAATCCAAACCCGTAAGTATCATAGCGAACATCGCCACCGCTGGTAGCTTTTGCAGAACCAATCATCGACTTACCTAATTCATCTCCTTTTACATCGGTATTAGGATCGTACCAATCGTACTTAACTAAAAGTTGAAATGGAGTTTTCAGAATACTTTGAACAAAATAGAAATAGGCTCCATTAAATTTCCGCTGGTAAGTATCACGTGTTATTGCATTCTTATCGTTCGGGCTTTTTGAATCAGCTGATGCACCCGGCTGATCTCCCATTAAAAATTCTGCCTTTAAAATAGTTACTCCCGGTTTCCATTTTATTGAAAACTGGCCATCAACACCTACATATTTACGTGTTGTAAACTTTCTGTTTACAAGGCCTACAGTAGCATTATCAATCGCTTTTGTATCAATAACAAATCCGGTTGTTCCATTTGCATCTACACCCGATTTATAAACTGTAACCGAATCAATACGGTAACCACCATCGTAATAAGATACGCCAAAGCCATATTTTATTTTATCTTCTTTGATTGATTTTTCCATCGAAATTCGACCTGAAAAATCTTTATTTGAATCAAAATCTGATACATCACCTCCAAAACCCGGAGCACCATTACCATTAAAAAATCCTGCATCCAACTTAAGCCAGTTCCATTTGGAATTTTTAGGGCCCTGCAAAGTAATCATAGCACCCACTTCTCTCTCATTGGGGAAATGAAGCTGCGACATTCTCGCTCTTTCAGGAGACTCCCTCAAACTGGATGAATAATATACCTCATAACCAAATGGATTATTGAACACACCTGCTGTCAAAGAAACCCAACCTGACCAGGGGTCAGTAATTTTTGCATACGCATCTTTAATAGTAAGTCCCCTTTCTGTCACATCAAACTGAAGTACGTACTGAGAAGAGGAAATCCCCTTACTATTGGCAGCACCTGTGTATTGAAACTTTATTCTACCCCTTCTTAACATAAATCTGTTATTTACACCAGGTTGAAAATTACCTCCGGCTATGGACGTTTGACCTAAGGAATCGGCAACCTGATATTGAGGTTGCAAATAGCCGGATACCTTAAACCTTTTTAACAAGTTGATGTCTTTTTTTAAACTCCCGACCTGTGCATTTAGTGTGTCGATGTTTACAGTTGGAGTGACCTGACTGCTTACAAGTCGGGGAACTAAAATAATAGCAATTGTGGTGATGAGTAGGTGTAGTTTCATGTTTCTTAATTTAATTGCGCAAATAAATTAACTTAAAGTTATTTATTAAGCTCATTAATGTTAATTAATTGTTAAATTAATAATAAAAACACAAAAGCGGCAAATGCAAATTGCACTTACCGGTTTTATATGATAACGAGTTATATCCCGTTAGGTTTACTCTTTAACCATGTCAAGCTTGTCTTTAAGTGACTTTATCTCCTCTTTTGCTTTTGAAATTTTTTCTTCGAATTCACTCTTTAGCTTATCAGCATTTTTTGATTTGGCAAAGAAACCTATGTTGTTTTCCCAAAGTTGAACTTCACTTTTGAGTTCTGTGATTTTATTCATAAGATGTCTCCGGTCATCATCCATTTTTCTTGGAGCCTCAGCATGGCGATTATTTTCCGGCCTTTCATGATACTTCATTTTTTGACGGTCTCCGGAATTCATTTTCAATTTATCAAATTGGGCATCGATAGCCGTTTTAAACTTTTTAAAAATTTCATCCTTTTTATTTAAAGGTACCATGCCAATTTCCGACCACTTTCGTTGAAAACTCTTGAGTTCTTCAAAGCTGATGTGCGAATCCACACCTGCAACATAATTCTCAATAGCCTCAATCAACTCCAACTTTAAAACAAGGTTAACATCATGAACTTTATCTTGTGATGAAAAGTGCTCGGTTTTGTTATGAAAGAATGCATCGCATGCAGTTCTGAATCTTTTCCAGATTTTTTCAGATTGCTTTTCGATAACCTGACCTGTCTTTTTCCACTCTTGTTGTAAGCGAATCAACTCTGCAGTGGTCATTTTCCAATCTTGACTGTTTTGCAATGCTTCTGCCTGAATACATAATTCCGTTTTCATTTGCAGGTTAGCTGCCAACTCCTGTTTTCTTTTATGATAGAAATCATTTTTCGCTTTGTAAAAAGCATCACAAGCAGTTTTGAAACGATTCCATATTTCATCATTAACTTTTTTATCAGCAGGTCCTATTTTTTTCCATTCCGTCTGAAACTCATTTACTTTAATTGTAGCGTCTTGCCATTCTTTATGCTTCCATGCTTCGTCCCATTTAAATCCCTCAGCGGCTTCACATAATTGGGTTTTAGCTTCCAGATTTTTTCCGCGTTTCTCATCTGCCTCAGCAATAAAATCTTTCCGCTGCTCAAACAATTTATCACATGTCGCTTTAAATCGATCCCATGTTTCATTTTTCTTATCACGTGGTACCGGACCAGTTTCGCGCCATTTATCCTGCAACTGATACAATTTACGGAAAGCAGTATTCAAAGATGTCTCAAACAATAATTGATCTGCTTGTTCACAAATAGAAATTTTAGTTTCCAGATTTCTTCGTTGATCAAGATCTTGCAGCTCACGATTAATTTTTATGAAATCATAAAACTTATCAATTAAGAACTTGTAAGTCAACTGCAGATCTTTAACATTTGCAGATGGAACAGGGCCTATGGCTCTCCATTTAGCTTGTAACTCATGAAACCGCTCAAAAGCTTTATTCATGTTATCCTCATTCTGAATAAGATCTTTTAAAAGCGTTAAGATCTCATTCTTGGCTGTGAGGTTTTCTACCCGTTGTTTTTCTTGTTTCTCATTGTATTCAATACGTTTCTTATTGAATCTCTTTATTGCCTGAAGGAAGCGTTGCTCCAGGGAATCAGGAACCGGAGCAAAATCATCCTTGATGCCGCCTTCTTCAATAAAACGGTTGAGCGCACTCTCATTTTCAGAAACAAAGGCATGGTTGAGAAACTCACGTATTGCTGCTATCCGAGCCTTGAATCGTGGCACTTCAACTTCATTGACATAGGTCTCCAGCAATGCCACCAAATCTTCCCGTGAGTAAGTGGAATAATCTTCCGCAGTTTCAACTTCCTCCTCCTCATGAGATTCGTCTGTCAATACCGGAGTTTCCGATTCCAGAAATTGTTCTTCGGAAGCAGCTACCGGTTTGGCGTTTTCAACATGCTGATTTTCAACATTTTCAGGTTTTTCAGCGTGTTCTGCTGTCTCAGGGAGTGTACTTGAATCAGGTACATTTTCAAGTGGTGTCATAGAATTCGTTTCTTCGGTCATGGCAATCTATACTATAGGATCAACTTATAAAGTTAAGTATTTTATTTAAAAAAAGGAATATTACGAAATTTCTAATTCCTGATGATTTATTATTATAAAAACAATTAATTAAATAGTCATTATTTCTTTTTCCTTGTATTCAAGGTGCTTATCAACTTTAGTGATATACGCATCAGTAAAAGTTTGAATTTTAAGTTCTGCATCTTTCATAATGTCTTCAGGCAAACCTTTTCTTAACCTCACGTTTTACATGGTCATTTGCATCTCTGCGCAGATTACGAATACTTACCTTGCAATGTTCCGCTTCAGCCCTGGTTTTCTTCACCAAATCTTTCCTCCGCTCTTCAGTTAGTGGTGGAACAGCTATACGTATGATGACGCCATCATTTTGTGGATTAAAACCAAGATTGGCCACCTGAATAGCTTTTTCAATTGGAACCAACATTCCTTTTCCCAAGGTTGAATAATTATGGTGCGGGCATCAGGAGTATTAATATTTGCGACCTGGCTCATAGGGGTACTGGTGCCATAATAATCAACATGTAAGCCATCCAGCATAGATGGGTTTGCTTTTCCTGCACGTATTTTTGCCAATTCATTTTCGAGGTGAGTAATGGCCATTTCCATATGCGATTCCATATCGCTGATGACTTTCTTTATTTCATCCGTCATAATCAACAGTTTTTAGTTTTACTTGTTTTACAAATTTACTAAAACAAGTTATTTTAAATCAACAAGGGTTCCTACTTTTTCGCCCTTCACTACCCTTAACAGGTTTCCTTTTTTATTCATATCGAAAACAATTATAGGCAAATTGTTTTCCTGGCATAGCGTGAAAGCAGTCATATCCATCACCTTCAAGTCACGTTTATACACCTCATCAAAGGTGATTTTATCAAATTTCTTGGCTTTTTTATCCTTTTCAGGATCTGCAGTGTAAATTCCATCAACCCGAGTTCCTTTCAGGATCACATCAGCTTCAATTTCAATAGCCCTGAGTGAAGCTGCGGTGTCGGTAGTGAAATAGGGATTTCCGGTACCTGCCCCAAAAATCACCACTCTTCCTTTTTCAAGATGGCGGACTGCCCGACGACGAATAAAGGGTTCACAAATAGCTTCCATTTTTATAGCAGATTGCAAACGGGTATAAACACCAAAACCCTCAAGCGCAGCCTGTAAGGCCATACTGTTGATAACAGTAGCAAGCATTCCCATATAGTCACCTTGAACCCGGTCCATGCCCCCTTCCGACGCTTGAAGCCCTCTGAATATATTTCCTCCACCGATCACAATAGCCACTTCAACACCCATGTCGATAATGGTTTTGATCTCCTTAGAATATTGAACCAGAACTGAATTATCGATTCCAAACTGCTTGTTACCCATTAACGATTCACCGCTCAATTTGAGGAGAATTCTTTTGTAATGGAGTTTTTGTGTTTTTGCTTTAGCCATAAATGATATGCTTCTTTCAGTTAGCAAAAATAGCAAACTGTGTTTGATTGGCCTATGACTAAAATTTCATTTTTTAGATTTCTATTTCCAGCACATTTCGCATCAAATCCTCCTCACACTCTTCTTTTCTAATAAGATGTGGTTGGCCATTGAGAATAAGAACTTCAGCCGGTCGCGGCCGTGCGTTATAATTATTACTCATAGTATATCCGTAAGCTCCCGCATTACATATTGCAAGTATGTCTCCTTCTCTGACCTCATTCAATTTTCGATCCCATCCGAACGTATCTGTTTCACAAATATAACCTACCACTGTATAAATTCTTGGATTTCCTGTTGAATTTGAAATGTTTTCTATATGATGGTAGGCATCGTAAAACATCGGGCGAATGAGATGATTTTGTCCTGATCCCACTCCTGCAAAAACTGTTGAAGTGGTTTGCTTTACTACATTCACTTTCACCAGCAAATAACCAGACTCACTCACCAGGAATTTACCTGGCTCAAACCACAACTCGAGTTTTTTACCATATTCTTCACAAAACAAATCAAATCGAGAAGATAAAGTTTTTCCGAGCTCTGCAATATCTGTAGTTACATCACCCTCTTTGTAGGACACCTTAAAGCCACTTCCAAAGTCAATAAATTCGAGATTCTTAAATTGCATGGCAGTTTCTAAAAGCAATTCCGCTCCCTGCACAAAGACGCCGGCATCCAAAATATCAGATCCGGTGTGCATATGCAATCCATTAATAGTAATTTTTTCTTTCTCAACAATTCTTAATACATGTCGGAGCTGATGAATAGATATTCCAAATTTTGAATCGATGTGACCGGTTTGAATATGTGTATTTCCTCCACCCACAATATGAGGATTGATTCGAAGACAACATGGAACTGTACTTCCATACAAATGACCAAAATGTTCCAACATTGAAATATTGTCGATATTGATTTGAACACCCGCATCAACACCTAGTTTCAATTCGTCGAACGAAACACAATTGGGTGTAAATAATATTTCAGTTGGAAGGTATCCCGAAGCTAATCCCAATCGCACTTCATGAATAGAAACAGCATCTAGTCCTGCCCTGTTTTTAAGCAACTTCAGAATATTAGGATTATTCAAAGCCTTTAATGCATACTTTATTTTAACGTGCTCACCCGGAAATGCAGCCTTCAACTTGCTGTATTGAGAAATAATTTTCTCGCTATCATATACATATACCGGTGCTCCAAACTGCTTTGCGATTTCTAACAAAGAAACGCCTCCTGGTGCTGAGTTAAAACCTGAATAATTCATGTTGAAAATATTTTAACTTATGAAACTCTATTTAATAAAAAAGCCGTCACTCTGGAAGAGAGACGGCTTGTATTTATAGTAATAATAAATTATCCTATTTGCACTCTTCTGAATAACTTTACGGTCAAACCCTTTTCAGTTTTCTCAAGATAGGTACGGATATCAATTTTATCATCCTTTATGAACTGCTGGTTCAAAAGTGTATTTTCTTTATAGAATTTATTTAGCTTTCCTTGTGCGATTTTCTCCAGCATCTCTTCAGGCTTACCTTCTGCACGAGCCTGCTCTTTACCAACTTCAATTTCACGCTCAAGAGTTTTAGAATCCACATCATGCTTATCAACAGCAACAGGATTCATAGCAGCAATTTGCATGGCAACATCTCTTCCAACTTCACCCGCAGCAGTTGCTGACGACATTCCAACCATTGAAACAACTCTATTTCCAGGATGAATATAAATAACCACCTTAGGAGCTTCCACCACTTCGTAGGCGGTAATATCTATCTTCTCGCCAATTTTTCCAATAATGTCAAAAAGTATGTCGCTCACTGTAACTTCACCCATTGGGAGTGCCTTAAGTGAATCAATATCTTTTGCTTCCTTACTAACAGCCAGATTCAAAAGTTCATCAGCGAACTTCACGAAATCTGCACTTTTAGCTACGAAATCAGTTTCACAACTCAATCCTATAAGGAAACCTTTAGTTGCACTTTCATTGGTTTTGGCAATAATATAACCCTCTTTAGCTTCACGATCGGCACGGTTAGCGGCTACTTTCTGACCGGTTTTACGAAGGTAATCGATAGCTTTTTCAAAATCTCCTTCAGCTTCGGTGAGGGCCTTTTTACAGTCCATCATTCCGGCTCCGGTTTGCGATCTGAGTTTATTAACATCAGATGCTGATATAGTTACTGTTGACATTTTAATTAACTGTTAGATGATTATTTTTTAGGTCTTGAAGTGGCTTTTCTCGGTCTGCTTGCAGTAGGTTTTTCGGTTTTCTTAGCACCATCTTTTCCTGCTTCTTCTTCTTCGGCATCTACCATTTCAAAATTTTTGCGATCGGCTGCTTCTTCTTCAGCGGCAACCTCTTTTTCACGCTCACTTTCCTTGTCTACTTTTCTTTCAGCAAGACCTTCTTCAATTGCCTTAATCATGAAATCCATAATTAATGAAATTGATTTGGTTGCATCATCGTTTGCCGGAATTGGAAAGTCGATTGAAGTAGGATCTGTATTAGTATCACAAATAGCGATAGTTGGAATATTCAGTTTTCTTGCTTCACTAACTGCAATGTGTTCCTTAACCGTATCAACAATAAAAAGAGCAGCAGGCAAACGAGTCAGGTCAGAAATACTTCCAATCAGTTTTTCCATTTTCGCCTTCTGACGAGTAATTTGAAGCTTCTCTTTCTTAGAAATATTTTCAAAAGTACCATCCGTCATCATTTTGTCGAAACCGGTCATCTTCTTTACCGATTTACGTTGGGTCGCGAAATTCGTTAAACAACCACCTGGCCACCTTTCAGTGATAAATGGCATGTTCACTGAACGTGCTGCATTAGAAACAATTTCTTTCGCTTGTTTTTTGGTAGCAACGAACAATATTTTTTTACCTGATTTTGCGATTTGTTTAATTGCAGATGCGGCCTCTTCCAGTTTTGCTGAGGTCTTATTCAAATCAATGATGTGAATTCCGTTACGCTCCATGAAAATATAAGGAGCCATTTTGGGATTCCACTTGCGTTTAAGATGTCCGAAGTGAACACCTGCATCTAACAAATCCTGTTGAGAAACACTTGCCATGTATAAGGGGATAATTTTATTATTTCTTGTTTGATATAGAACTCTAATTGATTAACGCTTGCTGAACTGGAAGCGCTTCCTTGCTTTCTTTTGTCCGGGCTTTTTCCTTTCCACCATACGTGGATCACGGGTTAATAAACCTTGTGCTTTAAGGGCAGGTTTGTGTTCTTCGTTAATTTGAACCAAAGCCCTGGTAATACCTAAACGTATTGCTTCGGCCTGACCAGTAATTCCTCCGCCTTCAACATTTGCCTTAACATCATATTTCTCCATGTTGCCGGTAATATTAAAAGCCTGGTTGATGATGTATTGCAACGGCAGAGTTGGGAAATAAACTTTAAAGTCTTTGTTATTAACTAAAACAGCTCCGTTTCCCGGCTGTATATAAACGCGCGCAATGGCGGTTTTTCTTCTTCCAATAGTGTGGGTAATTTCCATTCTATATTATATAATGATCAAATAGTTACTTTAACCGGTTGCTGTGCCTCATGAGGATGCTCAGTTCCCGTATATATATATAGGTTGCTTTTTATAGCATCCCCTAATTTATTCTTTGGCAGCATTCCGTGAACAGCATATTCAACAATACGTGTGGGGTGCTTGCGAAGCAGTTCCTCAGGAGAAGAAAAACGTTGCCCTCCAGGATAGCCCGTATAGCGGACATACTCCTTTTCAGACATCTTCTTTCCTGTCAGACGAATCTTCTCTGCATTGATCACAATGATATTATCACCACAATCAACATGCGGTGTGAAATTGGCTTTGTGTTTGCCTCTCAACATTTTGGCTACAGCCGAAGAGAAACGGCCGAGAACCTGGTTCTCTGCATCTACTACAATCCAGTTTTTTGTTACGGTTTTGGCGTTGGCCGATACCGTTTTATACGTTAAAGTATCCACTTTTTTTTGTTTAAAACTTTTTATTAACGGGGACGCAAAATTATAAAAAGGAATCGGAATTACCAAGGGTAGGTAGATAATTCTTTGAACAGGTAATTGATGATGCCTTGAAACTATTGCATATAATTGAATTTCAGTATTTTAATGTTTAAAGAAATTTGATTTCTCCACGACAAAACTCCTCCAATAATTTCCAAATTCCTGCGCAAGTGTTTCATAAACCAATTATTTACGCAGCCTAATGGTTGAACTGCATCACTTAGCGTCCACAGGTCCTCAACCACGCCTTTCCCTTATTTAAAGAGCTTTCCGACCCTCCTGATCAGGTTTCGCCTATGTTGTTGCTTTCATGTAAGCAATTACAAATAATACCTATTTTCACGCCTTCAATGGCTCCACTGCTCCGCATACAAAACCTAACCACCGAATTTACCTCTGATGGTACAACCACACGTGCAGTTAAAGGCATTTCCTTAGTGCTGCATAAAGGTGAAACTGTTGGAATAGTAGGCGAATCAGGTTCGGGAAAATCAGTTACCTCCCTTTCGGTCATGCGCTTAATTGCTTCGCCTCCAGGCAAAATTGCTTCAGGTGAAATTTTTTACCATAACCGTCAGGGACAGGAAATTGATTTACTAAAACTTCCCGAACAGGAGATGCGCAAATACCGTGGCAACGAAATAGCCATGATTTTTCAGGAACCCATGACTTCACTTAACCCTGTATTTACTTGCGGGTACCAGGTATTGGAAGCTCTCCAACTTCATAAACAATTGGATAAAAAATCTGCGAAAGCCCAAACTATTGAATTGTTTAAAAAAGTTCAGTTACCCCGGCCTGAAGCCATCTTCGATTCCTATCCTCACCAAATTTCAGGGGGACAAAAACAACGGGTAATGATTGCCATGGCTATGTCATGTGACCCATCAATATTAATTGCAGATGAACCCACTACCGCATTGGATGTAACGGTTCAGGCCACTATACTCGACCTGATGCGTAAGTTGCAACAGGAGAATGAAATGGGAATTCTTTTTATTACCCACGATCTGGGTGTAATAGCAGAACTCGCCCAACGGGTGGTCGTTATGTACAAAGGTAACATTGTAGAAGAAGGCCCTGTTCGTGAAATATTTCAAAACCCTAAGCATCCCTACACCAAAGGACTTCTCGCATGTCGCCCACCGTTAGATCGTAAGCTGAATAAACTTCCTGTTGTAGGTGATTTTATGAAGGAAGTTGAAGGGAACTCGTAGAAACAGGAAAGAGCATTGCTGAAGTAACTAAAGATTTTGCAGTGAGCGCTGCTTCTCACAGATTACGACAGGACGAATTAAGCAAACAAGAGCCTATTCTCAAAGTGGCATCCTTATCTACCTGGTTCCCGGTTAAATCAGGTGTTTTTGGTCGCACTAAAGAGTATGTGAAAGCAGTTGATGACGTCACCTTTGATGTTTACCCCGGAGAAACTGTTGGGTTAGTAGGAGAATCGGGGTGCGGAAAAACTACTTTAGGCAGATCTATCCTCAGACTCATAGAACCTACAAGCGGTAATGTTTGGTTCAAAGGAAGCGATCTGACCACACTCAATCCTCATGACTTACGCAAAACAAGACGAAATATTCAAATTATTTTTCAGGATCCTTACTCCTCCCTCAACCCGCGAATTACCGTTGGCGAAGCCATTCTGGAACCGATGAATGTGCATAAGGTGCTTTCGAATGAGAAAGAACGTAAAGAGAAAGTCATGGAACTGCTCCGCAGAGTTAATATGTTACCCGAACATTATCATCGTTACCCGCATGAATTTTCAGGTGGCCAGCGACAACGTATATGCATTGCCCGCGCATTAGGTTTGAGTCCTGAATTTATCATCTGCGATGAATCCGTTTCAGCGCTGGATGTTTCCGTTCAAGCACAGGTCTTGAATCTACTGAATGAACTTCGCGATCAGTTCGGATTCACTTACATTTTTATTTCACACGACCTTTCTGTGGTTAAATTTATGAGTGATCGAATGGTGGTAATGAACAAAGGGAAAGTGGAAGAAATGGGTGATGCGGAAGAAATTTATGCAAATCCAAAAACTGAATACACCCGCAAACTGATCGAAGCAATACCAAAAGGACTTTAAACTCCTTCCTGTTTTTCTTTTTCAGGCAACCTGTGTTGTTGCTTTTTAAATTACAATTTCTCCAGTTTAATCACTTTTAGCACTCCATCTTTTTCGATATTTAAAAAGTACAATCCTGCAGCAATGTCATTGACCGAAAAATTAATTTGATGTTGACCGGAAGTCATTAAATTTTCATTCCATCTTTTAATTGTTTTGCCAAAAATATCGGTAAGTCTGAAAACATAACGACCGGTTTGATCTGTATCCAATCTCAAAGTAATTTTATCCGTGAGTGGATTTGGATACACACTCGCCAGCAAAGCAGGTGAATCCGCCTGACTTATTCCAACGGTGGCGGGATCAAACAAATTTATATTATCCACAAACATATTCTGACCATAGGCTGCTTTGTTTTCAAAAGATAAAACAACTTCTCCCTGACCAACATATTGATTGAGCCAAACAGAGTCGGTTCGCCACTGAAAACCGGCAGGTGTAAATGCAACCGCTGTAACATTTGGAGCAGTAGCCAGGTCAAAGCCTCCTTTGTAATAAACGGGATTCCAGGTTTGTCCACAATCAGTAGAAACACTTACAATTAACGTATCCGAATTCACATTGCTGTATTGCGCATAGGCTACATCGAAAACAAGTAGTGCCGAATCTGCAACTGTCAAATCGTACGCTTGTGTTCGCATTGCATATATTTTTCCTGTCAGGTCGGCATTGAAATTGTCAAAAAAGGCGCTTTTCGAACTTAATGCATATCCGCCCACTGTTGAAGACCGCTGCCATGCACCATCATTGGTTGCGCTGTACATCAACCACCCTGTAGGCAGAAACAAAGCGCCCTCAAAACCTTCCTGCAAAGGCATAGGAGTAGGACCCTGTACAACTATATAACTGCTACGGACATACGATTTTGAACCGTTACTATTAGTGACAGTAAGTGTAACATCGTAAATCCCGCCTGTATTGTACAAAACAGATGGATTTTGCAACACTGAGATCGATGGTGTTGCACCCGGAAAATCCCAGGCCCAGGAGATCGGATTGCCCGAAGACAAGTCGGTAAACTGCACAGCAAGTCCGGGGCAGCCATAAGTAGTATCAGCCGTAAATAAAGGGTCAGGAAGTGCAGTGGAAGCATCTACCAACTCCGAGTCCCAAACTCCACGTCCATAATAGGCAACACGAAGCACATTGGAGGCTGTTCCATTGTTGTACATCATTAAATCTCTCATATCAGCAATGGTAGGAAGTCCAGCGGAATAATTCAACCAGGTGGTCATGGTATCACTATGAAACCAAACACTCTTGGCAGTACCCGCATAAATTGATTCGTTTGAGGAATAGGGATCATGAATGAGTTTAATAATGTTAACGGCCGGCAAGTTATAGGAGATGTTCACCCATGTTTGACCTCTGTCTGGTGATCTGTAGATTCGTGTTCCACAAGAAAGGTAAACAACATTGGTATCGCTGGCAACGGTTGTAATACTGGCCCTTGCAGATGTTGAAGATGGCGCATTGTAAATGTTAAAAACCGGATTGGATGAAAGCGCATTGTCACAACGGTAAATTTTAGAATTAGAAGTAACCACATAAACAAGATCCTGTCGATGATCAGCAACTGCAACAGCTTTTACCTGCAATCCAATATTTCCGACCTGGGTCCATACAGGAGGGGTGCTGCCAAGATTATCAGTTCTATAAAGCTGATCGAATGCGACATAACCTGTTTGCGTATTTAATGGCGTAAAAGCGTATTCAGAATTATTAGTTGGTGCAAATGGCAGATCAATATCTTGTTCCGATCCATTTAAACTCCTTCGCTGGCCATTCTCAAAATAATAGGTGGTTGTAGGATTCAAATAATCAAATGACATGCGCGATCCCCAGTCACCACCTCTGTTGGTAAACCAGCCCCCATTCCTATAATATAACTCTCCATTATCTTGGGTACCTATGCTGATCATGTCTTTCGTCACCGGACTTTGTGCCGCATGATAATTTTCGGTAGCAGCCAGGCCATTTGACCGTGTACTCCAGTTGACTCCATTATTGGAACTAACCCATACGCCACCATCGTTAGCCTGCCACAATTCACCCACATCATATGGATTGAAAACATTATGATGCATATCAGTGTGCAACTCAGCAAACCAATCCGTGAGCTTAGTCCAATTCACACCTCCATTAACAGATTTCCAAACACAATGAGATCCGGTGTATACGATATCAGCATTAAGTGGATCAACGGCAATAGTCCAGTTATAATTTCCCTGACCCGGATCATTGGCATCATATCCGGCGATATCAGGAAACGCCTGCGTTTTAACTCCTGCAAAAGTTTGCCCTCCATCATCACTACGATAAATAGTTCCATAATGTGTTGTAGCAGTATAGTAAAGCAATCCCAGGTAAATTTTATCAGGAGCAACTGCGCTCACACCAATCCGAATGCCATCAGCATTTCCACCTACAGGGATTGGTAATGCTACCTGATTCCAGGTTTCACCCATATCTACCGAAATCCAAAACTGACTGGTTGTTACCGCATAAATAATACTGGTGCCAGCAAGAGGTTTGAATGCCATATCTGTAAATGCTCCACCACTTTTCTTAACAATCCAATTTGCACCACCATCTATTGTTTTCCAGATACCATCATTTGTTGCAGCTATAATTGCATTAGGGTCATTTGGATCCATCAACATTTCAAGGGCCATCCGATTGCCAATTCCAGCATTGGATGGGTTCCAGGTACTACCTCCATCAACACTTTTGTAAATTCCATAATCAGTTCCATAATAATTGGGGTCACCTGTTCCAAGATAAAGAATAGAATCGTTGGTGTAATCAATACAAACCGAGGCACAAGCTGTCCTTGGCAAAACATCTGTTCCAGTAACTACCCAATTGCTACCATTATCTCTGCTTATAAACAATCCTCCCGAAGCACTGGCAGCATATACAATACTATCCTGAACGGGATGAAATTTGAGCTGGCATACACGACCGATTCCATTAATTTGCCCTGAAACATTTACAGGAAAATCGTCGGGACCTACCAGTTTCCAATTGCCGCCTGATTGTGAAAATGCTGGAGTTAAAACACAACAAAAAATCAATGCAATGAAACTAGTTGTAACTTCTTTTAATAGGGCAGTTGGAATCATGTAGTTAGTTAAAATTAAAGTTTGAAAAAAAATCGAACACTAGCGTTGTTGCTGATGCAATTGCAATTGTTCTTCTTTACTTAATATTTTTCCATTGGGCTGCACATAAGGTTCAGACAGAAGTTTCCAATGGCGGTATTTTTTTACAGCAAAGGCATATTGATGGCGAATCAAAGCCGCTTCTTTTTCTTCTTTTTCCATAAGTCGTTCTTTGCGAATTCTTTTTCTTTTCTCAGCAGCGGTTTCAACTTTACCTCGCTCTGCTCGTGGAGCTCCCAAAATCTGATCTTCTTCAACCGGCAATTCCCGGTTTTTCCAGAAAGCATCAAAAGCAGCAGTAGTTTCAAAATAATTGGTGTTCGGATCATCAATCATCTGAACCCAAACCGGTTCCTTAGACCATTGCTTAATTTGCTTTTCAGAAAAATCCTGAGCTAAAGCATTATTTTTGAATAAATAAAATACGACCAACACTAAATAAAGACAAATTTTTTGAAACATGGAATAGTGAATTAATCTAACACAAATATAAAACAAATCATTTAAAAAGGAAGGTCAGACGCCTACTGTAGCACTTCTTTTCTCACATAAATTAAAACGGCCAACTACTGCGAAACAATCAACTTAGTTGTTTTCAATCCCCAGGCACCTTCAGCTTTCAGCAGATATATTCCTTGCGAGAGTTCTGAAATATCGAATGGGACAACACTTAGTGTGTTGTTGATTTCAACTTTCTTTACCATTCGACCCTGAACATCATATAATGTCAGAGAGTTTACAAATAAATTGCAATTGAATTTCACTGCATTAATTTGAAAGTCATAAAATAAATTGCAATCATTTACAGCATCAGAAATTGAAGTGGTTCCAATTTGAATTGTATCTGTGTAAAAATCGGAACTACAAGTAGAATTTATTGAAAGTGTAACAATATAACTACCGGCCTGTGAATATGTGTGGCCAGGATTTAATGCATTGGAGGTTGCTCCATCACCAAAATTCCATGAATAGCTGGTACCATTAATAGAGTTGTTACTGAATTGCACAGTAGTTCCATTTGTAGCATAACTAAAAGCTGCATATGGAATATTTCCGTACTGATACCAGGTACTTATGCTATCATTTACTACCACTTGAGCAGAATTCTGTAAAAATGCAGCATCTTGAATACCAATTGTTGAACTAAAAGTACTACCTATCGGGCTTTTATGAAAAATTGTTGCATAAAAGACACACGCAGCCAGGTAAGAACCATAAATGCTTGGATGACTTTCATCGGGATTGTACAGATCAAAAACCGGATTGAGGTTTATAGCATTGCTGAAAGCTGCACCAACCGGGGCTACAGTTGCATTATTCAACATCCCCATTTCTAAATAGCTTTCACGCAATCGGGCTTGCATGCCTTCGTAGGTACAAACAGGAGGCCATCCGGCACAATTAGAAGCATCTCCGTTTTTTCTACCCCAAGTCATGTAGAAAACAGTTTCGCTACAAGGATTATTATCATGAATCATACTATCGAGCATAGCAGCATAAGGATACACTTCAACTGCCACCTGTGTTGGCGGAAAAGAGGGTCGCTGACTTTGCTCCTGAAGTATAACAATATCCCATTGCTGTGAATAAATTTTTGCTATCGCTGCCGGATCAGTGCTGTGTTGCTCAAAAGTATAACCTCCGGGTGTATAGGAATCAAAAGTAATGGTGTCTCCTTTTGAAAGAGCAATGTTATAAAGCAGGTTGGGAAGATCATTGACATAGGTATAACTGTTTCCGATAAATAACACTTTAAGCTGCTGAGAAAATGAACTATTCGCATTTGCTATGATGAGCATCAGTAAGAGTTGGATACTTTTCATGATTAGATAAAATATATTTAGTAAGAATTAATTTAAGATCTATATTTACTTCAAATGATTGGACCTAACCAACGCTCCGCTTCGCTAATGGTCCAGCCTTTTCTTTTTGCATAATCCTCCACCTGATCTTTTGAAATTTTTCCGGTTCCAAAATAGGTGGATTCAGGATGCGAAAAATAGAGCCCACTCACTGCAGCTGTCGGAAGCATTGCCAAACTTTCAGTTAAGGTGATACCGGTATTTTTTTCTACTTCTAATAACTGAAACAATGTTGTTTTTTCGGTATGATCAGGTTGAGCAGGATAGCCCGGTGCAGGTCGAATTCCAATGTAAGTTTCTTTAATTAATTCTTCCGTTGCAAGGTTTTCTGCTGGAGAATAACCCCACAATTCTTTTCTCACTTTCAGGTGCATCACTTCTGCGAATGCCTCTGCCAAACGATCGGCCAAAGCTTTAAGCATGATTGCACTGTAATCATCGTGATCAAGTTCAAATTTTTTAACCCATTCATCAATGCCTATTCCGGTTGTTACAGCAAACGCACCTATATAATCACGATAAGGAAGAGGTGCCACAAAATCGGAAAGAGCGAGGTTAGGAGTTCCTTCCGGTTTACGGGTTTGTTGGCGAATGGAATGAAAAACACATTTGATAGCCGTCCTGGTATCATCAGTAAATACATGCAGATCATCATGCAAGGTAGCGTTTGCAGGATAAATCCCAACAACGGCATTTGCTTTTAACCACTTTTCATTTATAAGTCGATCGAGCATCGCTTGGCCATCAACAAATAATTTCTTTGCTTCAACACCTCGTTCTGTATCGCTAAAAATTTTCGGATAACTTCCTTTCATCTCCCAGCTGTGAAAAATGGTGTCCAGTCAATGTATTCGCGAATTTCACTCAAAGGGTAATCGTTAAAAATGATATTGCCTGTAGTCACCGGCTTCTTAAATTCAAAAGCGGCCCAGTCCAACTTTGCTTTATTCCGCCTGGCTTCCGATAATGAAATGAATTTATCCTGAGATCTGGCATTTTTATTTTGCTCACGAACTCTATCATACTCCTCTGATACCTGAGAGGCAAAAGCAGGTCTGAGTTCATCAGAAACTAAAGCACCAACCACGGGCACACTGCGAGATGCATCATTAACATGAACAACAGGATGGGAATAGTGAGGAGCGATTTTTACAGCAGTATGAACTTTCGAAGTAGTGGCTCCACCAATAAGCAGCGGGATCTTAAATCCTTCGCGTTCCATCTCCTTCGCAACATGCACCATTTCATCTAAAGAGGGCGTTATTAATCCACTCAATCCAATCACATCCACATTATGCAGCCTTGCAGCTTCCAATATTTTATCACAAGGAACCATCACACCCATGTCAATAATTTCATAATTGTTGCAAGCAAGCACTACTCCAACTATGTTTTTACCAATATCATGTACATCTCCTTTAACTGTTGCCATCAAAATTTTGCCGGCGTTCTTTGAAAGATCTCCGACTTCTTTTTCAGCTTCGAGGTAAGGCAAAAGATAGGCTACCGCTTTTTTCATCACTCTGGCACTTTTAACAACTTGAGGAAGAAACATTTTACCTGCACCGAAAAGGTCACCAACCACATTCATACCATCCATTAAAGGGCCTTCAATTAGGAATAATGATTTTGGATATAACTTACGAGCTTCTTCAACATCCTGTTCAATGTATTCAACAACCCCTTTTACCAGTGCATGCGTAAGACGCTCCTGTACCGATGCTTTTCGCCACTCCTCATCGCGTTCCAGTTTTTTACCTTTAGCTTTAACGGTTTCAGCATATACTATTAACTTCTCGGTAGCATCGTCATTTCGGTCGAGCAGTACATCTTCCACCAATGTGAGCAACTCCTTTGGAATTTCATCATATACCTGAAGCATACCAGGATTTACAATTCCCATATCCATACCTGCTTTAACGGCATGATAAAGAAAAGCAGCATGAATGGCCTCACGAACATGATCATTGCCACGAAAGGAAAATGAGACGTTAGATACACCACCACTTACTTTTGCATATGGAAGATTCTCCTTTATCCATGCGGTTGATTCAAAAAAATCAATAGCATTCCTCCTGTGCTCATCCATTCCGGTTGCAACAGGAAAAATATTGGGATCGAATATAATATCCTGAGGAGGAAAATGAACTTTGTTTACCAATACATCATAAGCACGTTTACAAATTTCAATCCGTCGGTCGAGTGTGTCAGCCTGACCTTTTTCATCGAAAGCCATTACAATCACTGCCGCGCCATACTGCAACACTTTTTTTGCATGTTGAATAAAAGCTACCTCTCCCTCTTTGAGAGAAATTGAATTTACTATACTTTTCCCTTGGGTACATTTCAAACCGGCTTCAATCACACTCCATTTAGAAGAGTCTATCATTATGGGCAGTTTAGAAATATCGGGTTCAGAACCCACGAGGTTCAGGAACTGCATCATGGCCTTTTCTGAATCGAGCATGCCTTCATCCATGTTAATATCAATCACCTGGGCACCCCCTTCTACCTGGTCGCGGGCTACAACAAGAGCCTCTTCATAATTTTCATCTATAATTAATTTAGCAAACTTACGGGAACCGGTAACGTTGGTGCGTTCCCCCACATTCATAAAATTAGATTCAGGTCTTAACGTAACGGCCTCCAACCCACTAATACGTAAAAGATGATCTCGTTCCGGCCTTATTCTTGGTTTAACATTTTTAGCCAGCTCAGCAATTCTACGTATATGCGAAGGCGTTGTACCGCAACATCCACCAACAATATTTAAAAAATGATGGTCTATAAAGTCGTGAATGTGATCGCCCATGTGCTCCGGTGTTTCATCATATTCTCCGAATTGATTTGGCAGTCCTGCGTTCGGGTAAGCACTAACATAAAATGGGGCCTTCTCCGACAACTCTTCCAAATGTGGACGCATTTCTTTAGCCCCCAGTGCGCAATTCAATCCCACACTTAATAAATCGACGTGTGATACAGAAGTAAGAAATGCTTCAACAGTTTGTCCTGATAATGTTCTGCCACTGGCATCGGTAATAGTGCCCGAAACCATAATTGGCAGCTTTACATTTTTTTCTTCCATCACCAGCTGAATGGCCATTAATGCAGCCTTTGCATTCATTGTATCAAAAATGGTTTCAATTAAAAGCACATCTGAACCGCCATCAATCAGTCCTCTTAATTGCTCAGAATAAGCTTCCACTAAAACATCAAATGTTACGGCTCTGAAACCGGGATCATTTACATCTGGTGAAAGCGAAGCTGTGCGGTTAGTTGGCCCAAGTGCACCTGCTACAAATCGTTCTTCACCAGGTCTCGTAGCCAGGTATTCTGCGACAGCACTCTTTGCAATTTTTGCGGATTCAAAATTTAACTCGTATGCGAGCTCCTCCATTTTATAATCAGCAAGTGAAATACTTTGTGCATTGAAAGTATTGGTTTCAATAATATCGGAACCGGCATTTAGATATTCGAGATGAATTGCTTTGATAATATCTGGTCGTGTCAATGATAAAAGATCATTGTTTCCTTTTAGGTCGTGTGCGAAATTCTTAAATCGATCTCCCTGAAATCGGCCTCCCAAGCTTGTAATCCTGAATCATGGTGCCCATAGCACCATCAATTACTAAAATTCGCTTTTCTAATTCTGAATAAATAGACATAAATTAATGATTCGTGTTAGGTAAATAATTCTCAAGGTGCCATACTGAATTAGTAGTACTGATTTTTGATGATAACTTTTTAGGATCAGGTTTTCAAAGACTTCAATTAAAAAAACATGAAACAGTGCCAACAAAAAAATCTCTTCCGAAAGCCGGAAGAGATTTTATATTTTTTTAAATAAAGATCCATGTTCCGGCTCATCTCTTCCTGTTTCCAGAACTAACGGGAAACAAGACAGGAATTGGCACCTTCTATCGGAGGATTGCACATGGAGAAAACAACATCTTTAAGTTGCACTATTCTCCATAGTTCCTGCCACAGGGTTGCCAAGGCTTCAAAGGGCACTGTCCCTCCACCTTTCTTGATAAGCAAATAAGTAATAAAGAACGACTCTGATTAAGTAATATCAGAATGCAAATTTAGTGAAGTTTACTATTCATTCGATCACTTAGAGTTAAAATAAAATGAATCAGTGAACTTTTTTGGAAACTCAAATATTTCATATAATATTGATTATCTATGTATTAAAAAATAAACCAGACTGTTAATGACTTTGTTTAAACTATTGTAATATCAAATATTTGTATTAACTATATTTGCATTAAACATAACAACATACTACCTTCTATGAAGAAATCTCTATTGTTAATAATTTCAATATCGCTATTCAGCATTCTTTCCATTCAAGCCCAGCCATTAACCTGGGTATGGGCAACAGCTATGGGAGGGAAAGCTAATTATGATAGTAATTTGGATCTTGCCCGAGATGCACAAGGGAATATATATATAACCGGTGATTTTACAGGAACAAAAAGCTTTGGCGCTTATACGCTCATCGCAACAGGTTTCAGTGAAGTGTTTGTTGCCAAATTTGATCCAACAGGAAATTGCCTATGGGCGGTTAAAGCAGGAGCTAATTTTTCTTCAGCATTCGCAAGTAGCATCGCCTTTAGTGGATCACAGCTTTATGTCGGCGGTCTTT
Organism: Bacteroidota bacterium; assembly: GCA_016722525.1. Classification (GTDB taxonomy): domain Bacteria; phylum Bacteroidota; class Bacteroidia; order AKYH767-A; family OLB10; genus JADKJB01. Next base: position 73,055 of record JADKJB010000012.1, on the reverse strand, counting down.
TCACTAACAACATTAATTGTGGAGGAGTAGTTCAAACTACCTTAGGTAATAATGACGGATTTTTAATGAAACTGGACCCCGCAACCGGCGCATGCACCTGGATAATTAACATAGGTGGATTGTACAATGATGTTATAACTTCAGTAACCCCTGAAAACTCAGGCGGTATTTTTATTTGCGGAACCTTTACTGATGCTGCCACTTTTGGAACTGTTTCCCTTAACAGCGGAAGTGTAAATAATATTGACATGTTTCTTGCAAAATATAACACCGATGGCACCTGTGCGTGGGCGGTAAAAGCAGGAGGTGGTTCAGACGACAAGGCCAATTCTGTAAAACAATTACCTGGTGGTGCCATATTTATGACAGGCTATTTTCAAGGAACTTCATCCTTTGGAACTATAAATGTAACAAGTGTTTTTAATTACGATTTTTTTCTTGCAAAATATGATGGTTCAGGAAATGCCTCCTGGGTGCAAACGGGCGGTGGAAACGGAAATGATATCGGCTATAGTATCGGAACCGATGCCTCTGCCAATATTTATGTGACAGGATTTATTGGCGACACCGCATCCTTTAGCGGCACTACTATTTTTGATAACGAATATGGAAGCATCATTGTAGCAAAATATAATAACGGTGGTTTCCTGCAATGGATTAAAACCGCAGGTGGTGCTATTGACGATTCCGGCTATGATATTTCAACTGATGCCGGTGGCAGTTCTTATATCTCCGGCTATGTAAATGGCAATTCAAATTTCAGTGGCACCATTCTCTCCGGTGTGCAAGGTCGCGATGGTTTTTTAGCTAAATATGATCCCTCAGGAATTGTAAAATGGGTTGCCAGAGTAGGTTCTACCGGATTTGATATTGGTAAATCTATAGTGAATGATGCAAATGGTTTTTGCTATGTGGCAGGCGATTTCTCCGGAACTGTTACTCTTGGAACCAATCAGATTGTTTCTCCTCCAGGTGAATGGTCTGTTTATTTAGCCCGTGCCGGTGGTGGTACTCTTAGCTTGAAAGATGACCTTAAAGAAAGCCCCTTTACTATTTTTCCTAACCCGGCTAAAGAGTTTATAAATTTCAATTTTAAAAATATTACAGATGCCGTTTTTACGTTGGAACTATTGAGCATCGAAGGGAAGTTTATTTCCTCCACACAAATCCATCATTCGCAGGTGCAATCTGGTTTTAAATTGGATGTTTCTACGCTGCAGAATGGAAACTATTTAGTTAAAATTAATACCTCTAAAGGTGATTTTACCCGAACAGTGGTTGTTGATCATAGATAACCTGTTCCCTGGATACAAAAACCCTCATATATTGTGAGGGTTTTTTTTGCTTCTGTTTTTCTTCAAAGAGTTTTCATCTTTATCGATGACTTTTTTTGGATTACTTACTACTTGCCATTGACTTGATTTGCAGGATTGCTTGCTCATGACCTTTTATGCTGATGACCTTTTGATCTCCTGATGACCTATCGGGTGGGGTGGATTTGGTTAAACTGCTTTTTTTGGAGAACAACCTGACAGGGATCAGAGATGATTTTTATTGCGAGGGATTTGGGTTGAGGATGACTTCCTGACCTGCTGATGACCTGTCAGGTGGGGAGGGTTTGGCGAAATTGTTTCTTTCGGGAACCATCTGACAGGGATCAGCGATGAATTTCTTTATTGCGAGGGATTTGGGTTGAGGATGACTTCCTGACCTGCTGATGACCTGTCAGGTGGGGAGGGTTTGGCGAAAGTGTTTCTTTCGGGAACCATCTGACAGGGATCAGCGATGAATTTCTTTATTGCGAGGGATTTGGGTTGAGGATGACTTCCTGACCTGCTGATGACCTGTCAGGTGGGGAGGGTTTGGCGAAATTGTTTCTTTCGGGAACCACCTGACAGGAATCAGCGCTGATTTTCTTTATTGCGAAGAATTTTGGTTTAGAATGACTTCCTGTTCTGCTGATGACCTGTCAGGAAGGGCGGGTTTGGCGAATTAGTTTCTTTCGGGAATCAACTGACAGGGATCTGCGATTTTGCATGCATAAAAAAAAGGTGTCTCTTTTGAAGACACCTTTTCTGTTTTTAGGACTCTGATTATAATTTGTCGAAATAGAATTTTTTAGAAACTACTTTTTCGCTGTTTTGAAGCAGGATTTGATAAACGCCCTGACTCAATTTTACATCAATTTCAATTCTGTTACGGCCTGGTTGTGCAACGTTCTTATCTTGAACGGCAAGTACCTTTCCTAACATATCTACTACAGTATATTTGAAAGGCTCTTCAGAGTTATAATCAAACTCAACAATAAGTCCTTTTTCAGAATTACTTGCAGTTGCAGTTAAGATATCAAACAAATCACTTGTGAAGGTAGCAGATACAGGACCGTAACTCTTCATTACTCCGTTTAAATCAAACTGACGCAAGTAATAATATTGGATACCTTCTAAGGGTTGCTCATCCCAGGTTGAATAATTGATTATAGAAGTACTAGGACCTTTGCTTTCAACACGACTGATAAAATCAAAATTTAAATTGTCAACTGTTCTTTCTACAATGAAGTGACTATTTTCAATTTCACTGGCTGTTTGCCACATCAACTTAACTTTGTCTGTATAAGTTTTAGCAGTAAAATCCAACATTGAAACCGGAAGCGGATTTGCATTCTGAGTAATTGTCCACCAAAGATTAGTTGAGAATTGATTAAATCCGGTTATAGCGACAAGATCAGGAACACCTACCGTATGTGTTTGTCCGGTTATAAATGGGAACTCCCATCCTGCTGATGGAGCTAACCATCGTTGAGCACGCATAGTAACGTTTCCATTTACTGCACGTTCTGAATTCGCATAGCGCAAATTAATATTTGCCACAGGCCCACCAGAACCGGCAGTATTGTCAATCATAAAATAACGGTCAACCATATTGGCACTGTTATCAGTACCCGTAAAATAACCGTTAATATTGGTAATAGGGGCAGGTGTACTAACATTCGGAGGCGTTGTTGCGTGGGTAGCTATAACAACATCATGCGTGCCGGCAGTAGTCACATAATCCATAGGGATATAAGATCCTGCAGCATTTACGAATGGAAGTAAGTAGGTAGCTGGCACGGAGCCCATGTTCCAATGAATTTTACCATAAGGTCCAACATTATTAGCAACCAAATCCTGATCAGACTGTAAGAATCCATTTACACGTGTTAATGCAGCCGGAATGTTGTTGGTTAGATTCACAGTTCCATTATTCAATTTCAACCTTCCATTGGTCAATGTTAAAGTATCAGTTACAGTGAAATCTGTTTGTCTGGAAACATGGTTAGCATTATCAATTCTCAAATCATAGAAAGTAGTATTGCTTGTTCCCGCGATATTCAAAGGAATGGCACCCTTCATAGTAACACGACTGATTGCCGGCACAAAAGTTCCGTTATTACCCCAAAGGCCTCTTACTTCTATTTCATCCTTTTTGAAAGGACGATCGAAACGGAAAGTAAGATTTGGTCTGAAATCAGAAGGCGTATGGAATACATTATTACCAAAAGTCAGAGATGCTGCAGCAATATTAGCTGTAAGGTTATTGGTGAGTGTAACTATGTTGCCGACAATTCCAGAAATATAGGTATTCGCAGGAATACCTGTACCGGTAACAGATTGATTTAAAACCAGAATAGAACCGTTCGCAACAGTAATTGTATTTGTTGCAATTGAACACGTTGAAATTTGAGTTGTAGGAGGAATCATGGAACAAGCCGCCGGCGATATGGCACCTGCCGGAAGCATGGTCATATAATGCCTGAAACCAAGAGTTTGGGTATATCTGTTCTTATCACTCGTATTAGTATTAGGAAACCCGGTATTGTCATAACACATTTCAATTACCAATTTGTTTGTGGATCCATTCCAAGTAAATGAACCCGGATTAACTGGAAAAGTAAGTGTTCCCAATTAAAAGGAGTCCTAGAGGAATCAAGGCCTGAGTGCTTAGTTTGCTGTTGTATGTATGGTTGCACCAACGGTAACAACAGGAGGAATAACTGAACCAACGCCGGGTACAAAGACAAATGCGGGAGTTGTATAATAATACTTTATAGTAACATTTCTATACGATTGACTATTGGTTACCAAACGATTAAGGTGAAGTAGTACATCCGTAATCGCATCACCGGCAACCAAACCTCTGGCTAGTAATTCAGCTTGCGTAAATACCCAGAACGATCTGGCCTTTCCGGAATTTTTTAAGGGTGTAAGTGAATTAGAGGGTAATAATAAACCGTTAAATACCTGAGCGGTATCTATCAACGTACTACTAACTTTCACCATAGAAGTGTTTCCTTGAATATACATAGAGTCAGCAACAGTAAGGGTACTATTGGTCCAGGCTTTAATATATAAGGTATCATTGGGTTCAACTCTTAATTTTCTTGTTGTAGCAAACACACCGGTCTTTATTACAGGACGGGTATATCCTGGGCCACCGCTACCTGGTAAACGCGCATTGTCGGCAAGTGTTGGAACACCACCACACCAGTTAGATGGGTTATCCCAGTCATCGGTAAATCCTAACCAGGTTCTCCATCCGGGAACACCGCAAGTAGGAAGAATAGTAATAACATAATCTTCTGTTTCGCCATAAGTAGCTGCATTACAAGGGTCAATGTTTGGTTGAATCCAAACCTCTCTTACGCGCATTCTTGTAGTTCCGGTTGTAGCAGTAATAGGCACTACAAAGGTGGTAGCGTAAGTTTGGCCATTGGATAACGAACCCGACTGTGCAATTCTTTCACCTAAATCCGTGAAGTCACCATCCTTATTAAAATCGATGAAAGCAGCGATATAATTGGCACAACAGTAGGTACCCACTTTTAGAGAAATAGGATAAACAGTGAGTCCATCAGCAGTTATCGCAGCAGTTTTGCCGGGAACCGCCGGAAATAATTCATAATCAGGAGGGTGTGTAGAGAAAGGGCATGGGCCACCGAAACATCCACCTGCATTGGGACCTACAGAATTCAAACTATTGTTGATTCCGGGAGGAGCAGTAGGGTTTCCAGCCATTATCACCTGAGCGATATAGTCATTGGTATTATAACCTAACCAGGAGGTTCCTACAAAATATTGAGGAATACAATAAATAACATCTATTTCACGATTACCCGGTAATGTTTGCACGGTAGGTGTAGATGTAAGCACGGCATTCACACTTGGTGGAGATGCGGTAAGAACAGAACTAATGGTGATTGTGGTTGCTCCAACTGCACTGATAGTAGATCCTCCGGGTATTCCGGTTCCTGAAATTGCTGCACCCACTACGAAGCCTGTTCCTGAACCCACGTTTATTACACTGGTTCCAATGGTACCTGAGGTTCCTGTCCTAATAATTCTATAACCAAAATTTACCCATTCCGCATCTACAAAATTTCCTGATGTAGCAGCTAATGGAATATCATAGGTGATCCAGAAATAATTATCGCCATGTTGCAAACCCGTAAAATTACCTGCAAAAGTATAATTCGTGGCCCAGGGAGCAACGAACGTATTTACAAGAGTAGCAATAGTTGGGTCAAATGAACTGGTACCACCTGTGTACCATAGTTTTGCATTGGTAATGTCGGATGGAGGATTAGTTGAACCAATTGTATTGAACAACATGGCAGTTACTTCACTTGATGTTGCACCACTGGCTACACCATCCAGAGTAATACGACAACCAATGATATCCTGGTTAACAGAGTTTTAGCTGTAGTAGCAGTATTTTGAAAAACCACGGCAGATGAAACATAAGACTGAGTAGTTACAGGATAAGTATCAACACTAAAATCATCAATAAAGATATTGTTACCATCGGCACTAGTACCTAAAATAATTACATAAACACTAGATCCGTTAAAGGTGTTTGGAATGGTAAAATTGTAGGTATTCCATCCTGAAACATTATAAGAAACAGGGCAAGCAACGATTGGAGCAGAGCCGCAAGGTCTGTTAATGGCAGCAGCAGTAAGTTGAAAAGGTGCGCCTAACATATCAGGCGTAGTATTTACATAAACTCTAATATTATCATTAAAACCTACAAAGCCCTCATCGCGATACATTTTAAGACTCACCGCAGCACCACCGCCTGGAATATTTCTCATATCCAATCTTTTTGAAGACAAGAAAGAGGCTTCACCAGTATTGATGAACCACGAACGATAGCGCATCATAGCATTTACTGAAAATGGGTTACAGTTTGGATTAGTAGCACCCGCTCCCATACGATCCCAATAATTATCGGCATCAATACCTGCTCCGAACTTTCCCTGAGTCCATCCAAACGGCAAACTCGTAACAGGAAATGCCGGTGTGCCCGGCACACTAAAGTTTTCGAAATAGTTGACCTGGGCTTTGGAAACATTACCCAACATCAGAAACGACAATAGGATGAGAAGCTGTGCGCCTCTTGTAATTGTCTGAATTGTGGTAGAATTCCTGGTAGAATTTTTTATCATGGCTCCTCTTTTAATAATTATTATAAACCTTAAAACAAATATTTGACTAGTAAGTTTAAATTTAAATTAATGGCATTTCAACTATTGATTCATTCAGTTCTTACTATGAATACAAAGATTAACAATATAAAGCAAAAAAAGAAGTGTATTAGGTAAAATTCTACAAAATTTAATGCTCTCATTATCAGTATCATGCAACTAAGGTAAGAACCTGTATCAGTAAAAAGTATGATTTTTGGCCAACACCTCTCAGCGTATGGTGAACCTCCTCCTAAGAAATGTTAAAATAATACATTACTGATGTTGCGGTAAAATGCAGCGCTATAAAACCTGATAAATCCTAAATTTAATAATAGTTTTTAAATACTCAGTGGGAGATGAGAATTAGTAATTAAAAATTCAGACTTTTGAAGTCTCATCTAAAAGAATTAAAATGAAAAAAATAATTGGAGTTGCTATCACATTCCTGTTTCTATCAATGGGAATTGTTCACAGTCAGGATAAAATGAATCCGGAGTTTTTATGGAAACTGTCCAGGGTTTCCGACCCGAAAGTTTCCCCCGATGGGAAAACAGTCGTTTACAGCATCAAAAAATTTAATCTTGCTGAAAACAAAGGCAACAACGATTTGTATACTATTCCTGTAATTGGAGGAATCCCTAAAACCATTGCTGATGGCCCTGACAATGACAACACCGCCCGTTGGAGACCTGATGGAAAAAGAATAATGTACCTGTCTGCTAAATCAGGAAAAACTCAACTCTGGGAGATGGATCCCGATGGTTCCAACAAAAAGCAAGTAAGTTCACTTGATGGCGACATTTCAGCCTATGGATTTTCAGCAAAGGGAGATCAGCTATGGTATGCCATGGAAGTAAAAGTTGGGGAAACCACTGGTGATAGGTACCCTGATCTGCCAAAAGCAACCGGCCGTGTTTATGACGATTTAATGTACCGTCATTGGGATAACTGGGAAGATGTGAGTTACAGTCATATTTTCGTTACCGGCTACAGCAATGGAACTTTAACCGGAGCAGGTACGGATATTATGAAAGGAGAAGCATTTGATAGCCCCTTAATGCCTTTTGGCGATGAGGAGCAAATTAGCTGGAGTCCGGACGGACAAAAAATCGCTTATACCTGTAAAAAACTCTCCGGTGTGAATTATGCTATGAGCACCAATTCTGACATTTATATTTATAACCTCAGCTCCAAAACAACGCTTAATCTGACAGATGGCAATTTGGGATACGATACTAAACCTTCGTTCTCCCCTGATGGATCAAAAATTATTTGGCTGAGTATGCAAACACCCAAATATGAAGCCGATCGTAATCGTATCTTTCAATTCGATTTTAAAACCAATACAAAAACAGAACTTACCAAAGGATTTGATTACACTGTAGAAGCTGCAAGTTGGTCTTCCGATGGCAGGCTGATTTATTTTACTTCGGGCATCAATGCCACTGATCAGTTGTGGGTTTATGATTCTTTTGCAAAAGGAATATCCCAAATCAAACAACTCACCAAAGATATTGCCGACATCACAGGATTTTCAACCGGCATGAGTGGTAAAAATCCTGTCATTATTACTTCGGTGATGAATATTTCAATGCCAAACGAATTGTTCAGTGTCAATCCTAAAACCGGAGTTTCAACACAAATCACTTTTGCCAACAAGCAACTTTTATCTCAAGTAAAAATGGGTAAAGTTGAAAAAAGAATGGTGAAGGCTACAGATGGAAAAGATATTCTAACATGGGTAATTTATCCTCCTGACTTTGATCCTGCAAAAAATATCCAACTCTTTTGTATTGTCAGGGCGGGCCGCAAAGTACAGTTTCACAATTCTTTTCTTACCGTTGGAATTTTCAACTCATGGCTGCGAATGGTTATATTATTGTAGCTCCTAATCGGAGGGGATTACCTTCTTTTGGTGAAGACTGGAACCGTCAAATTTCAGGAGATTGGGGCGGACAAGCCATGAAAGATTTATTGAGCGCTATTGATGACGTAAGTAAAGAACCCTATGTAAACAAAGATAAAATGGGTGCTGTAGGTGCCAGTTTTGGAGGCTATTCTGTTTACTGGCTGGCAGGAAATCACAACAAACGCTTTAAAACATTTATTGCCCATTGCGGAGTTTTTTATTTAGAGAGCATGTACAGTGTGACCGAAGAATTGTTTTTTGCAGATTTTGATCTAGAAGGTTCGTATTTTGATAAACCGCAACCAAAAAGTTATGTCGATTTTAATCCCATCAAATTTGTTAATAACTGGGATACCCCTATGCTTGTAATCCACAATGATAAGGATTTCAGAGTTCCTATCAGTCAGGGAATGGAAGCTTTTACAGCAGCTCGTTTAAAGAATGTACCCGCCCGTTTTCTCTCTTTCCCTGATGAAAATCACTGGGTAGTAAAACCGCAAAATAGCGTCATGTGGCAACGTGAGTTTTTTAGATGGCTGGATAGTTATTTGAAATAATAGTTGAACTATTAAAAATGCCCTGCAGCGGAGATTCTAATCACGTTGCAGGGCATTTTTTTATCGAAAAGAAGGATGCCAGGAAGAAGCGATTATGCAGTTGAAATTGTTATCTGCATTCCACTAAAAGCAACCGGATTTTTTTGTGAACTTCTTTGGGTTGTTACTTTTTTTCAGCTTGTCGTTTGCTGATTTCTGCCATCACCTTTTCGTACATCACAGAGAACAGTTCAGGTTTTGAGCTGTAGAATGCAAAGCTTTTATTGAAACGTGCTGTGTCAATTTTAGATCGGCTGAGTGCGTGTTGAATGTAAGATGATTTTAAATTTTCATCATTCAGGTATTTGCCAATCAATAACAATTTTGCTTCAGCAAGATGGACATCTGCAAGCACAATGATCATAGTATCTTCTGCGATGATACCGGAAGGAATCACCACCTTATCAGATTTGCAGGATTGCCAGCAACAAAAAGCCGGAGAAAGCAGAAAAAGTAGTTTCAAGATTTGGTACCGCAGTTTCATAACCACTAATTCATACTGTTAAACTTCATGCGCATTCCAAAACTATTGTCAATAATCTTTCCATCATGATATACCAATTCGCCATTCACAAAGGTATGAGTAATTGTTGAGTGAAAGGTAACTCCTTCAAATGGAGACCATCCGCATTTATACAAAAGATCTTCTTTAATTACCATTTGTGATTTATTCAGATCAACCAATACCAGATCGGCGAAATAACCTTCACGAATAAAACCCCGGTCTATAATTCTGAAACATCTGGCAACAGAGTGCGCCATCTTTTGGGCTATGCGTTCCAAAGAAATTTTTTGTTTGTGATAAAACTCCAGCATGGCTACAAGGCTGTGCTGCACTAAAGGTCCACCTGAAGGTGCCTGAAGGTAAGATTGTGATTTTTCAGCAAGCGTGTGAGGAGCATGATCGGTAGCAATGACATCAATTCGGTTATCAAGCAATGCTTTCCAAATGGCATCTCTATCGGTTGCCGTTTTGATTGCAGGATTCCATTTTATTAAATTACCTAACCTCTCATAATCAGCATCTGTAAACCAAAGATGATGAATGCAAGCTTCCGAGGTGATCAATTTCTGCTCCAATGGAATGTCATTCCTAAAAAGCTCCGTTTCTAACGCTGTGGATATATGTAAAATATGGAGTCGAGTATTGTATTTTTTTGCCAAAGCAACGGCAAAATGGCTCGATTTGTAACAGCCTTCATCGGACCGGATAAGGGGATGAAATTTAATCGGGATTGATTCACCGAATTCTTTCTTGTAAAATTCCAGATTTGCATGAATGGTGGCTTCATCTTCGCAATGGGTTGCAATGAGTGCAGGTGATGAAGAAAAAATAGTCTCCAGAGTTTTTTCATTATCTACCAACATACTTCCTGTTGAAGAACCCATGAATATTTTTACACCACAAATTTCTTTGGGATTGGTTTTAAGCACTTCCGAAATATTATCGTTAGATGCACCCATGAAAAAAGAATAGTTCGCAATTGATTTTTTTGAAGCTATTACATATTTATCTTCGAGCAATTCTTGTGTTAAGGCGCTAGGAATGGTATTAGGCATTTCCATAAAGGAGGTAATACCACCTGCAACGGCAGCCCTTGACTCAGTAAAAAGATCTCCTTTATGGGTCAGACCAGGTTCCCGAAAATGTACCTGATCATCAATGCAACCCGGAAATAAATGCAGACCTGTTGCGTCGATCTCTTTGACCGAAGCTGCTGAAGGCAAAGTGATATGTGCTTCAATTTTTTCTATTCGCCCCTCAACAATCAGCACATCACCCACGTTGATGGTTCCTTCATTTACAATGGATGCATTTCTAATGAGAATCATTTTTATATAAAATGTGTTAGCAATTTGGAAGAGTGTGTGTTCAATATAATTGCACGATTCATTTTGAACTTGATCTATTTCCCCATCTATTTATGATATGCGTTACCTACACCTACTCCCCTTCCAGCACACTCATTCACTATTCAGCTCAACTACTCCCCCACCATATCTTCCGGCTTCACCCACTCATCAAATTGTTCAGAAGTTACATAGCCCAGATCCATTGCAGTTTGTTTGAGTGTTTTACCTTGCTTATGCGCTGTTTGAGCAATTTCAGCTGCCTTATAATAACCAATTTTTGTATTCAAAGCAGTAACGAGCATCAGCGAATTTTCGAGATTCTTTTTAATGTTTTCACGAATAGGTTCGATTCCAACAGCACATTTATCATTGAAAGATACACAAACATCTCCAATTAATCTGGCACTGTGCAAAAAATTGAAAATCATGACAGGCTTAAAAACATTCAGTTCAAAATGCCCGGAAGCTCCGCCTACATTTATAGTCACATCGTTTCCAAGCACCTGAGCGGCCACCATTGTCATGGCTTCACATTGAGTTGGATTCACTTTCCCTGGCATTATAGAAGACCCCGGTTCATTATCGGGGATATGAATTTCTCCAATCCCACAGCGAGGACCTGAGGCCAGCAAACGAATATCATTGCCTATTTTCATAAGACTGCAGGCAACGGTTTTCAAGGCTCCATGTGTTTCAACAATGGCATCGTGTGCTGCTAACGCTTCAAATTTATTTTCAGCAGTGACAAAAGGAATTCCTGTTAATTTGGATATGTGGTTAGCTACGTTCACAGCATATCCAGGAGGGGTATTAATTCCGGTTCCAACAGCCGTTCCTCCCAGAGCCAGTTCGGCAAGGGCAAAGTATGCTCAATGGCGCGGATTCCATGATCTAATTGTGAAACGTATCCTGAAATTTCCTGGCCAAGCGTGAGCGGTGTTGCATCCATTAAATGCGTCCTTCCAATTTTCACAACGCTTTTAAACGCTATCGCTTTAGCATGTAACGTATCCCTTAGTTTTTTTATCCCCGGAAGGGTACTATCCACCAACATTTTATAGGCGGCAATATGCATTGCAGTTGGGAATGTATCGTTCGAAGATTGAGATTTGTTCACATCATCATTAGGGTGAATTACCTTTTTCTCATCGGTAAGCAGCCCTCCAGATACAACATGTGCACGATAAGCAATTACCTCGTTCACATTCATATTGGATTGCGTACCAGAACCTGTTTGCCATACTACCAGTGGAAATTCCTCATCCAATTTTCCAAGAAGTATTTCGTCACAAACCAATCCAATTAAATCACTTTTTTCTTTCGGTAATACGCCGGCATCAAAGTTGGTTAAAGCAGCGGCTTTTTTCAAAAAGCAAATGCTTTAATAATCTCCTTCGGCATGCGATTAATATCTTGAGCTATTTTAAAATTTTCAATTGAGCGCTGTGTTTGAGCTCCCCAATATTTGTCGGCCGGTACCTGTACCTGACCCATGGTATCTTTTTCGGTTCTAAACATTTTGGTTAATAAGTTTAACAGTTCTTAAGTTTTATAGTTTGCTTTTAAAAAAATTTACAGTCTTCTAATTTGATTTTGTACCACTACTTTATCTTGAAGGTGAAAGATTCAGTTTTAGTATGAAGTACTAATTTTTCTGTTTGATTCTACTCACTTTTGTTCACTTGGTTTATGAGTTAATAATGGAAGTGTTTAATTAAATGTTAACCGTCAATAGACTCAGCGCTTAAAACTCTAACATAAACATTTTCCATAAACTAATTTATGGTAGCAACAATCAAACTCTTACTCAAACACTTTTTTTAATTGTCTTTTTTTCAAAGAACTTAATTATTTTCTCCACCGGCCTACCTATAATTGCTTTATTTCCGCTTATTATAATTGGCCTTTCGATGAGTATAGGATTTTTGTTTAATATTTTAAGCCATTGTTTACCTGATATTTTTTTTCCTTCGTATTTTTCTTTGAACAGTGGTTCTTTTTTCCTTACTATATCTTCAGGTTGAACACCTAACATCAACACTATTTCATTCAATTCTTCTACTGAAGGGGTTTCAACCAAATACTCTATGGTTTCAATTTTTTCAGTGGTAGCATCTTTGATGAGCTGCAATGCTGTGCGACATGTAGAACAGTTGGGTTTGAAATAAACTTTTAACAATTATTGATTTATTTAGTGCAAGTCTTTTTTATTAAGACCATAGAAGTAATTAAAACAAGCGGAGGATTTTATTTTTAAGGGTTTTGGATTCTAGCATTGAGTAAAATACTAATTCAACTGAAGAGGCAAATGGTAATTTTTTATTTAACACCAGCAAACTCCATAAGATAAGCTTTCATAAACTCATCCAGATCACCATCCATCACACCTTGCACATCAGAAGTTTCGTAATCGGTTCGGTTATCTTTCACCAATTTATAGGGATGGAAAACATAGCTTCTGATTTGAGATCCCCATTCGATTTTCATCTTACCTGCTTCGGTTACGGCTTTAGCTTCGTTTCGTTTACGTATTTCCAGTTCATATAACTGAGATCGCAGCATTTGAAATGCCCGTTCTTTATTTCCGCCCTGAGTTCGTTCCACCTGACAAACGACCACAATTCCTGTTGGATGGTGCGTAAGTTGTACCTTAGTTTCTACTTTATTTACATTTTGTCCACCAGCACCACCCGATCTGGAGGTCTGAATACTGATGTCGGCATCCTTAATTTCGATATTGATTGTGTCATCCACCAGCGGATAGGCAAAAACAGAGGCGAATGAAGTGTGCCGCCGAGCATTTGAATCAAAAGGAGAAATACGTACCAGGCGATGAACGCCATTTTCACTTTTGAGATAACCGTAAGCGAATGCACCTTCAAACTCCAATGTACAGGACTTGATTCCTGCGCCATCGCCATCTGTTCTTTCAATTTCTGTAATTTTCAGACGATGCCTTTCACCCCACCGAATATACATGCGCATCAGCATTTCAGCCCAATCCTGACTTTCTGTTCCACCAGCTCCTGAATTGATAGTCAGCACTGCGTCCAGAGGATCTTCCTCACCACTGAGCATATTTTTAAACTCGAGGTCTTCGATCAGTGCTTTTGCCTTATCATATTGTGCATCAAGCTCTTTCTCAGAAACATCACCCGCTTTAAAAAATTCGAGCAACACCCCTGCATCTTCAACAGCCATTGAAGTCTGATTGAAGTTTTCGGTCCAATTCTTTTTTTCTTTGATTTGTTTGAGGATTCGCTCTGCTCTTTTGGGATCATTTCCAAAAATCGGGAGCGTGTGTCAGTTGTTCCTCCTCGGTTAACAACTGCAGCTTTTTGTCGATGTCAAAGGTGCCTCCTCAGGGCACTTATTCTTTCCCTTAAATCTCCTAATTGGTCTGTTGTCATAGTGCCACAAAAGTAATAAAAAAGGTGAAGAGGATGCCTAAAAAGGATTGAAAAAACTGTTGGGCTCTGCATGCCAGGTATTGACTTAAAATCAAAATTTTTTATTACAAAAAACTCTCTATTCTAAGATTACCTTATCTATGGCACTGAGAACAATTGCAAATAGAAATTGAACCGGTACCGATAACAGGCTTATATGGAGGAACCGAGCCAAGAAAGCGGGGCAACGAACAGACACCAGTTTAAACAAAAGTGGTCATCCATCAGCATCCTGTTTCAAAAGGTCCCAAATCAGATCTTGTTCAAATCCGCGACTCATAGCATATTGAGCAATTTTATAATTCCTTTTGAAGACATTTTTTTCTTTGACCAATTTCGATTTTGCAGCGACAACTTTTTCAAGCACCTTAAAATATTCAGAATCATCTATGATAGCCATCGCTTTGCGGATACAATATTCGGATATTTTACGAGCACGAAGGGCATCCTTAATTTTATTCTTACCCCATTGCTTAATTCTGAATTTGCCTCCTGCAAACGCAATTGCAAAGCGCTCTTCGTTTAAAAAACCCTCCTCAATTAAAACAACTACTCCCTGTTCGACTTCTTTCTGATGCAAGCCCAGATCATAAAATTTATCGCGAGCTTCCTGTTGTGTTCGCTCCTGATAAGCACAATATTTTCGAAGTCGTTCGAGTGCAGTTTTTAAAGTATGTACTTTTACCGGCTTATGTTTTTCCACTTTTCAAAATTAGTCATATTTCCGGAACCCAAAAAAAGCAGAAAGCGTTGAAATTTATGAAGAACAAAAATGCCCTTTTCCTATTGCTATCGGCCAATATAATATCAGGCTTTGCTCAAGGCATCAGCATGTTGGCAATTCCATGGTATTTCACAAGCATAATCGATGAGGCGGCTCTTTTTGGAACCATTTACGCTGCAACCACTTTTGGTAGCTTGTTTTGGAACTTATATGCCGGAACATTGATTGACAGATATCCGAGAAAATCAATTTTCATTTACGTCAGCCTTGTATGCGGAATTATATTGCTGGGTGTTTCGACTTGGGGTATTATTGCGGTTCAGTACCATTGAGTATGGTAGCGTTGGTGTTTGTTACCACCATGTTCAACTACAACATACATTTTGGTGCTTTGTATGCTTTTGGACAGGAACTTTCCAAACCCTCCCAATATGGCAAAATAAGTTCTTATCTCGAAATTCAGAATCAGGCTACTTCTATTTTCAGCGGTGCCTTTGCAGCACTGCTGACGGGAATTGTTGCAGGGCAAAAAATTAATATCGTTGGAATGAATCTGGAGATTCCATTTAACTTTCAAAAATGGGAAATGCATCAAATTTTTTTGCTTGATGGCATTACCTATGGGATATCAATTTTTCTGGTTTCGCTAATCCGTTATAAATCACCTGTTGAAAGGGTAATTGATACCAGTCCCATTATTATGAGAATAAAAACCGGGATTGCTTTTTTAAAAAAACATCCTGCAATTTTTTCATTTGGCAATTACTCCTATTCCATTTTTGTGATATTAATGGTTCAGGTATTTATGTTGCTCCCGTTATATGTAAAACATCATCTGGAACAAGGATCAGATGTTTATGCATCAGCTGAAGTGCTCTACTCGGCCGGTGCTATGATGGCAGGATTGTTTATCAGAAAAATTTTCAGGAATCGCAATACTGTTTTTTCAGTAGTGGTATTGCTGGTAGTAACTTCTTTGATTTTTTACATGGTGGCCTTCACAAAGTCAGTTGGAATATTTTACATTTTTTCATTTATTATTGGAATCACAAATGCTGGGGCAAGGGTGTTACGAACCACCTACCTTTTCAGCCATGTTTCTAACGATATAATTGGAAGAACAAATAGCGTATTTAACGTAATAAATATTTTGTTACGATCATTGTTATTATTATTGTTTTCGTTGACCTGGTTTCATGGTGACTCAAACATTACATGGGCTTATGCCATTTGCGGAACTTTCACATTAGTATCGGCTTATTTACTCATGAGAAACTATAATAAATTGTAATTTTTATTAGCTCCGAAACGATACTACTTTAGATTTATTAATCACCTTAGAAAATGCACTAACTAAAAATTTATTCATACATTTCGGAAAACGTGAAAGAATCTATTAAATTATTGCCACTCAGCAGCGGAGCCAGGCACATGCTGCTTGCTACTTTTTACTTTGCGGTAATGAATATTTTCATTAAATTGGTGAGTCACCTTCCGGTAATGGAAATTGTGTTTTTCAGATGTGGCATTTCGTTATTAATTTGTCTTTATCAACTCCATCAAGTAAAAGTTGACTGGAAAGGGTCTAACAGAAAACTACTTTTGATGAGAGGTCTTTTCGGGACGATAGCACTGTACACGTATTTCATTACGATAGCAAATATGCCTTTGGGTACAGCGGTAACAATACAATACCTCTCGCCCGTTTTCACCACTATACTGGCGATTTTTGTTCTCGGCGAAAAGGTAAAACCTGTACAATGGTTATTTTTTCTCATCTCATTTGCAGGAGTAATGGTTATGAAAGGAGTCGATAACAGAATTGAACTCACCTATCTGTTAATTGGAATATTTTCATCCATAGCGTCTGCATTTGCTTATGTAACAATTCGATCCCTGAAAGAAATGGAACACCCGCTAGTTGTTGTATTTCATTTTCAAATAGTCGGAACTTTTACAGGTCTAATTTTTTCATCCTGGAATTTTGAAATACCGATGGGATTAGATTGGATATATTTGCTGCTGATAGGTATATACAATGTATCAATTCTAAATTATACAGGAGTAATTTATGCGATTGCAGCCGGGTTTTTAATATTTGGTGAGGGCTATGGCCTTGGAACCATAATGGGTATAGTACTCGTAATAGCCGGGGTGTTGTTAAGTATGATCTATCGGTAAACAATTTTCACTAACGGAGAACATAAAAAACAAAATGGCTTCAATAAAAAAGGCTCTCCGGTTGGGAGAGCCTTTTAAAATCTGTTTGAGTGATTAATGTCCGTTCAAACCTGTGTGCGCATGTCCGTGAGAAATTTCCTCTTCAGAAGCTTCTCTCACTTCAACTACCTCACCACTAAAATGTAATTGATGGCCGGCAAGAGGATGATTAAAATCCATCTTCACGGTTTCACCACCAATTTCAAGGACCCTTCCATCAAGTCTGTTTCCATCCCGATCGGTCATTGGAACAATATTTCCTACCTGAAGAACGCTCATGTCAATAACGCCGTCCACTTTAAAAATATCCATAGGGAGATCAATGAGTGCTTCAGTTTCAATTTCACCATAAGCATTACCTGCATCAATACTAAAGGAAAAATTATCTCCTTTTTGCTTACCATGCAAATTTTCTTCAAAAGCAGGAATGAGTCCACCGGAGCCAAATAGAAAAACCAGAGGGCGTTCCACATCGGCTGTTTCAATATGTTGTTTATCGTTTCCCATAGTATTGGCTTCCAAACGATAAGTAACAGATACTATTTTATTTGTGTCAATTTTCATAATTAATATAATTTATTATTTGGTTAAAACGCTATCCTGAAAAAACTAATTCCAGGCCCTATTCAAGCTGGCATCATTGAATAGATTCAAAGCTGAAACCACTTTGAATCATGCAAAATTCGGGGAAAATAATCGGAAAATCAAGGTCTTGCAAGAAAGAGCCTAAAACGCCTCTAATGAAATGATTTTAAAATAATTAAGAAGATTGATTCCGATCAGCACTTACTTAATTCATCAACTCTTTCAAGTTACCCTGATCAATTTTCTTTTAACCATTTCCTGAAAGGAATACCCAAGTACTTTCCTTCCACCCAAGTGATGAAATCAAAATATTCAAAGACACTTTTTTCAAACGGATCTTTAACAAGTGATTGCAATTCAGGCCGGAGCGTATGAAAAGTATTTTTTATTGCTGAAGGAGAATCTGCCTTTGATAATTTATTGATGAACTGAAGGAAAACGCTTTCAAATCTGTAAATTCGTTTGCGTTTTGATAAATATCTCTGGGTGGATCGAAACGTGTAAGGGATTAAATCATTGTTTCCAATTTCAAGATGAATAATCAGATTAAAAATTCGTCCAATACAGTGAATATCCTGACTTGAATCGATGTCATTATCATTTAAAAGTAAATTAATCCATTTTAATGCACCTGAATAATCACCCAGAGCAAAAAACACAATTGCAATATTAAAATAAAAATAGGCGACTCTTATTTTGCTGATTTTTTTTTGATATTTTTTTAATCCTTTTTCAATTTCATCTATGAGATCCAAAGCAAGTTCAAACTCACCGGTATGAAGATATAAGCTTAACTCAGCGCTGTAGGTACTGGAAAAAAGTTTTATATCAAGATCCTCGGTCATTTTTTTAACATTTCCTTTAGGGATCGCTTTAAGTTTACCTAAGTAAACGGGAATTTCATCAAATTTCCGCAACTGCGTACATAAGTAGATCATGTTACTTAGCACCGCAAAATATTTATTAGGTTCCTCCTCAAACAATTCTGCATTTTTTTCAATGAGTTCAAGGTGTTTGCCTATGTAAGTATAGGAATTTTTATAATCACCTATTCCAAAATAATAAGCACTATAAATATGATAATACAAATAACGGGTTTCATAAGATAGGGCCTCACCCTCATTTTTCAGAAGTGTATTGTCGATAATTGTTTTGAAATTATTCAATTCCGAACTATCCCTGACTTTTCCCTTTTTATTCAACAACCAAAACAATCTGCTTTTTATATACCAAAAATCAATATAGTTGATCAACTTCCCAAGTAATTCATGATCCAACTTATGCATATCAGATATTTCGTCGATATTAATACTAGCATAAGAATCTTTTTCGATTAATTTTTTTTCCCATTTATGAACTTCAAGTAAAATGAAGTGTTTTTCATATCTGATAGCAAGTTTTTTTGCTCTGTTCAGGGTTTTTCTGCTATCATCGTACAACGATTTTTTGAATAAAATTTCAGTGAAATGTAAAAGTCGCTGAAGTTCAACATCCACAGAGCTATCTGCATGAAAGGCATGCAAACATTTTAGTACTGTTTCATAAAGTCTGTTTTTGCAATTGCAGGCGAATGACCGAAAGTGGAGTTCTTGAACGTTACCAGCAACTTAGCTTCGTTATAATTTTCCTGCTTATCAATGGCATCAAAGACATTGACGTATTCATTTTTGTCTCCGATTGTATGCCTGGCAGCAAAAATTTTAAAATACCTTTTTTCAGCAGTAGTCAATGACTTAATCAACCTAAAAAGATGATCAGAAGATTGTTTAGACATGTATAATTTGACTTAATTTTGGTTTAACTTCAGGTATCGAACAAGGTGACTTTTACTTTTCCTAAAGCAAATTGCCTCCTCCACTTTACATCCATAAAACTACAGTATTGCTAATTATGCGGCTTTGATAGAACCGGCAAATTATAAGTTAAGGTAATAAAAATCAACAACAATCAGATTACCCAAAAAATAAAATTGCAAAATTTCGACAAAATCAGACTTGTAATATTAGAGGAAATCTGGTTTAATGCCCGGAATCCCGGTAAAAAGCAATAAGATCAGTAGATTGAAGATCTGTAAAACCGGCGCTTCTCAGCATAGTTACAATTTGGCCTCTATGAAAAGTACTATGATTCAACACATGTGCTATAATTTCTGTAAAAGTGCTATGGAATGGATCACCTTTAATGTTAAAATACGGCAAGGTGTCATCAAATTTATCCACATCAAAGCTTTCAATAAGAGTTTTGAAATCGTGGCTACCCAAGACCATTAAATCGCAACCTTCACGTGTTGACCCTATACATTTCTTGCTGGGCCAATTTGTTACAGGTTCCTTCTTCATCCTATTCAACCAAATACTTTCTGCATCCCAAATATGAAAAACAGTTTCCCGGATAGTTGAAAAGGAACTGTTTTGTTTCAGCATCGAGACTTCTTCTCCGGCGTTCACAATAAATTCGCAAATACGCTGGTTAGCCCAACAATTATAGTTTGCAAGTCTGATGAAATAATTTCTCATATCCAAAATACTTCTAAAAACAAATCAATGAGTGAAATGGGTTTAAAGATGTTTGTTTAAAAGGTTTGCTTGAACGAGCTTTTTAAGTGTCTTATCTTTAAGACCTCTTTTTAAACCTTCCACATGTTTCAAATGATGACAATCTGTACCAACAAGGTCAACCAATTCATTTTCGACTAGCTTGTCACCAATTTTTTTCGCTTCATAACCATAATAACCACTCAACGAATTAATGTTCAACTGAAGGAGCACACCCTGATCGCGGAAGGCACGATACCTGTCAAAATCATTATACCAAAACGGATATCGCTCTGGATGTGCCATAATTGGCTTATATCCTTGCACCTGCATTCTAAAAATAATATCTTCAATATTGTCGGGGCAATTAATATACGATATTTCAAAAAGGAGATAATTGTCACCAATAGTCATCAATCTTTCCGATTCCAGTTTTTTAAGAAAACCATCGTCGATATAATATTCAGCAGCGGCATTAATTTCAACATCTAATCCCTCCTCTTTTACTGCAGCTCTGACTTTTTCTAATCCATTGAAAATTATTTCAGGAGTGTTTCTGAAATAGTCACTCATAATGTGAGGAGTTGTATAAAATTTTTTAAACCCCAATCCCATGAGTTCTTTAATAAGCACCATGGAGTCTTCAATAGTCTTAGCTCCATCATCGATACCGGGAATAAGATGAGAGTGCATATCAACGCCAACTATTGAATAATCAACCAGTGAAGATTCTTCTTTTTAAAGGCGCCGAATAATGATTTAAACATTATATAGAATCATAAATTATTTCGAGAATGTGCTTTTAAACCAATTGAAAGTTATCTCCAAACCCTCATTCAGCTTTACCTGCGGTTCATATCCAAGAAACGTTCTTGCAAGTGAAATATCAGCAAGAGAATTCTTAACATCACCAGGGCGTTCTTCTCTAAAGGAAGGCTGCGCCTCTTTTCCGGCAATTTTTGCCAGCATAGCAAATAAGTTTTTTACCGAAATAGAATCCCCTAAAGCTACGTTATAAACTTTATTAAATGATTCGGGGTGATCTGTAAAACAGGCTCTAATATTAGCCTGCACGGCGTTTTGCACAAATGTGAAGTCGCGGGTTTGTTCACCATTACCATTAATGAAGGCTGTTTTATTATTCAGCAATGCATCCATAAACAATGGAATAGCAGCGGCATAGGGTCCGTTAGGATCTTGTCGGGGACCGAACACATTAAAGTACCGGAGTCCAATCACCTTCATTCCATAATTGAGAGCAAAAACTCCGGCATAGAGTTCGTTAGTATATTTTGATACCGCATATGGCGAAAGTGCTTTTCCGATCCGTGATTCCACTTTAGGCGAATCGGGTTGATCACCATAAACAGAAGATGAACTGGCATAAACAAAACGTTGCACTCCGGCATCTCTTGCTGCAACCATCATATTCAGAAACCCGGTGGCATTAGCGGCATGAGTGTGAAGCGGAAAAGCAATCGATCTGGGCACAGACCCCAGAGCAGCCTGATGCAAAACATAATGTATATTTTGACAAGCATCCATGCAGGTCTGCAAATTAGTGATATCACCTTCTATAAATTCAAAAGCAGGGTTGCTTTTGAAGGGTTCCAAATTTTTAATAAACCCATTAGAAAGATTATCAAGTACCCTTACTTTTTCGGCATTGTTTTTAAAGGTATTCCACAATATTAGAACCAATAAAACCTGCACCACCAGTTACCAGAAAAGATTTTTTTCGGATATCAGAAGTATGAAAAATTGATTTATCAATTAATGTCATATCATTGAATATTAGTTAAAATAGAAAACCTCAACGGTGATGATATTGATGAGAATAATAGTTAAGATAATCTCCTGACGTTACATGATCCATCCATTCCTGATTAGCTAAATACCAATCAACTGTTAATGAGAGCCCTTGTTCGAACAAAATAGACGGTTCCCAGTTAAGTTTGGTTTTCAATTTTGAGGAATCAATAGCATATCGCAGATCATGACCAGCCCGGTCTTTAACAAAGGTAATAAGTTTGTGGGAATGCCCTACCTCTCTTCCCAATTTTTCATCCATTATAGTACAGAGCATATTAACCAGGTCGATATTTTTCCATTCGTTGTTTCCACCAATGTTATAGGTCTCTCCGTTTTCTCCTTTATGAAAAACGGTATCGATAGCTGCGGCATGATCCTCTACCCACAGCCAATCACGCACATTTTCACCTTTTCCATAAACAGGAAGGGGTTTGTTGTTTTTGATATTATTAATAATAAGTGGTATGGAGTTTTTCAGGGAACTGAAACGATCCATAATTATTGGAGCAATTGGATATCAAAACAGGCAAATTAAAAGTATGATGGTAGGCTCTTACCAGATGATCAGAGGAAGCTTTAGAAGCGGAATAGGGACTTCTTGGATCATAGGGTGTAGTTTCAGTAAAATAACCTTCAGCGCCAAGCGAACCATAAACTTCATCCGTTGATACATGATAGAAACGTGTACCTGGTCGGACCAAACTACCGTTGATCCATAAACGGCGAGCATTATTCAGCAAATTAGCGGTTCCTAAAACATTAGTTTTAATAAACAACAACGGATCGCTGATACTTCTGTCAACATGTGATTCGGCAGCAAGATGAATTACCGCATCGAAATTGAATTCCTTAAAAAGATTTTCAACAAAGAGATCATCGGTAATATCGCCTTTAACAAAATGGTAGTTTTTAGCATTTTCAATGTCACGAATATTTTCCAGATTGCCTGCATAAGTAAGCGAATCAAGATTATAAATTGTATAGTTGGGATAAGAGTTCACAAATCGTCGGACCACATGTGAACCAATAAACCCTGCACCACCGGTTATTAATATTTTCATTGATTTGAATAATCACTCATCAAAAAATTAAGAACTTACTTTACCTGCCAGATTTTGCTCCCAGGCCCATGCACTTGCAACCATTTGCTCAAGATCTTTTCGGCCTTCCAGCCTAGCACTCTGTTTGCAAAAGAAGTATCGGCCCAAACTTTTTCAACATCACCCGGTCTTCTAGGTGCGACCGAATAATTCAATTTAAGTTTATTGACTTTCTCAAAGCAATGAATCATTTCAAGTACTGAAACGCCAACACCAGTTCCCAGATTAAAGAACTCCATCGAAGCTATTTGCTCTTTTTGAAAAAGTCGGTCAAGTGCCGCTACATGAGCAACAGCCACATCAACAACATGAATGTAATCGCGAATGCAAGAACCATCAGGGGTATTGTAATCGTTTCCAAAAACATAAAATGCTCCTCTTTTGCCAATAGCAGACTGTGTTAGAATGGGCATGAGATTACCGGGTACTCCTAATGGATATTCACCAATAAGAGCAGAATCATGTGCCCCCACAGGATTAAAATACCGCAATGAAATTACTTTTAATGCACCTGTTTTAACAACATCGGAAAGAATATCTTCCGAAATTTTTTTAGTATTCCCATAAGGAGATTCGGCTTCTTTTCTTGGTGAATTTTCACTGACCGGCAAAACATCAGGTTGTCCATATACTGTGCACGAAGAGGAAAAAACGAAATTCTTACAATCCTTTTCAATAGCGAAATCAATAACATTCATTAAGGAAACCAAATTGGTTCGGTAATAGTCAAGTGGATTTTCAACAGATTCGCCAACCATTTTTTTTGCAGCAAAATGAATAACTGATTCCGGATTATACTTTTTAAAAAGCGCCTTTGTTTTTTCTCTGTCACACAAATCTATATGCTCAAAAGCAGGCCTTACTCCGGTAATTTTATAAATTGCTTCAATAACTTCCTGCCTTGAATTAGAAAGATCATCGGCAATAATAACTTCGTAGCCTTTATTAATAAGTTCTACAGCTGTATGAGAACCAATAAAACCAGAACCACCGGTAACAAGCACTTTTTTACTATTCATCAAAATCTGATTTTCAGAATTCGTTATAAGATAAGATAACGAAATATTACAAGCTCCAGTATTTCAATCGTGAAACTTTCCCACGAAGAATTCCTTTAAGATCAACGATGACGGCATCAGGAGCACATATTGTAAGCAGGTAATCTTCATCAATGGTAAGATAGTCTTTATGATTTACCGCAATTACGACTGCATCATAACCAGTACCTATTTTATCAATGAGTTCGAACCCGTATTCATGTTTTAATTCTTCTGAGGAGGCATGCGGATCGGTGACTTCCGTTTTCACACCATAAGATTTGAATTCGTTAATCACATCTGCAACTTTTGAATTTCGGATATCCTCAACATCTTCTTTAAAAGTAGCGCCCATTACCAAAACTCTGGACTTATTTATATCCTTCCCCAGAGCAATGAGTTTCTTCACTGTTTGTTTAGCGATGTAAAAACCCATTGAATCATTTACATAACGGCCTGAATTAATAACCTGTGCATGATATCCTAATTCCTGGGCTTTGTATGTAAGGTAGTAAGGATCAACACCAATACAATGACCTCCTACCAAACCCGGTTTGAAATTTAAAAAATTCCATTTGGTTCCGGCGGCCTCCAAAACTTCATACGTATTAATTCCCATTTTATTAAAAATAATGGAAAGCTCATTCATTAAAGCGATATTAACATCGCGCTGTGTATTCTCAATAATTTTTGCGGCTTCTGCGACTTTAATTGTAGAAGCTTTATGGACGCCTGCCTGAACGACGATTTTGTAAATATTCGCAATTTCGTCGAGCGATTCGGCATCACAACCAGAAACAACTTTAATAATTTTAGCAAGAGTATGTTCCTTATCCCCGGGATTAATTCTTTCGGGTGAATAGCCAACTTTAAAATCATCCATGAACTTTAATCCGGACAATTCTTCAAGTACAGGAATACAATCTTCTTCGGTACAGCCAGGATAAACAGTTGATTCATACACCACGTAATCACCTTTTTTCAAAACTTTCCCAATAGTTTTAGAAGCATTTAAAACCGGCTTAAGATCGGGTAAATTGTGTTCGTCTATTGGCGTTGGAACTGCAACAATAAAAAAGGAAGCATCTTTAAGTACATCCAAGGAATCGGTAAAAACAATGTCACAATTCATAAACGATTGCGCATCGAGTTCGCCGCTTGGATCAATATTATTATTCATTTGATCGATTCGAGCTTTATTAATATCGAAACCGATTACGGAAACTTTTTTTGCAAATTCTAGGGCGATGGGTAAACCCACATAACCTAACCCTATTACTGCAATCTTTCTCTTTTTAGTTATAATGTCCTGATACATTGCTATGTGGTTTACTATTTTTTGACAGTACGTAATGCGTAAATTCGTTCAATTATTTCAACAACCTTGAGTCCTTCCAGCGCATTGGTTGTTACCGATGTTCTTCCTTTTAAGGTGTCTATTACATTCTCAATTATAAAATGGTGATTTGCTGCAGAACCTTTATAAGAACCATAATCATTAGCAGGACTTACGGGTTCCAGTTCAGGGAGTTGATAATTTTCAATATGGCAATATTCGATTTCATTCATATATTGCCCTCCTACTTTTACACTTCCTTTACTCCCAATAATGGTGATAGAACTTTCCATATTCTTATCCCAAATAGAAGTGGAATAATTGATGCTTCCCATACCACCATTTCTGAACCGAAAATTTACAAAACCGGAATCTTCAAACGCAGTACTATGGTGATGATTAAAGTCGTCAAATTTGGCTTGAATATCAGAAATGTCTCCAAAAATCCAATACATAATATCAATGAAATGAGAAAACTGCGTAAAGAGCGTACCACCATCAAGTTCAGCACTTCCTTTCCAACCCTCTTTTTTATAATATCTATCGTCGCGGTTCCAATAACAATTTAGTTGAACCATAAAAATATCTCCAATAGTTTTTTCTTCAACAATTTGTTTCAGCCACTTACTTGGGGGAGAGTATCTGTTCTGCATCACACAAAAAACTGTTCTGCTTGCCTGCAATGCCTTAAAAATTATTTTTTCGCAATCGGCCTTAGTCAGAGCCATCGGCTTTTCACACACCACATGTTTTTTGTAATCAAGGGCAAGGAGTGAATGTTCTGCATGCAATCCATTTGGTGAACAAACATTAACCACATCAAACTCGAGACCTGCTGCAAACATATCGTTAACAGTAGTAAAGTAGGGAATTTTAAATTGTTCAACACCTACTTTTTCCAAAGGAAGTATGTCACACATAGCAATCAATTCGCCTTCCGGATTGCGTCTGATCATTTCAGCATGCCTTTTGCCAATATGGCCGCTGCCAATAATTGCGAATTTAACTTTCCCTTCGAGTACTTTCATATTAGGATATTTTGGTAACCCTGTTATTAGCGAGCTGATAACGTTCGTTACTTTCAGGACAAACAGCTATTCCTGATGCGTCAAATTTAAGTTTATATCCATATTCACTCATCCAACCGGTTTGTTTGGCCGGATTACCAACAAGAAGCGCATAAGGGGGAACATCTTTTGTCACAACTGCACCGGCACCAATGAAAGCATATTCACCAATATCATGACCACAAACGATCGTTGCATTTGCACCAATAGAAGCGCCCTTTTTAACAATTGTTTTAAGATATTGACCTCTGCGATTTATAGCGCTTCTAGGGTTCATAACATTGGTAAAAACCATACTAGGGCCTAAAAAAACATCGTCTTCGCAAACAACACCGGTATAAATTGAAACATTATTTTGAACTTTAACATTATTACCAAGAATGACACCCGGAGAGACGACCACATTCTGTCCAATATTACAATGGTCACCTATTACACAATCAGGCATGATGTGCGAAAAATGCCAAATTTTGCTTCCTTTCCCTATCTTACATCCGTCATCAACAATAGCGGATTCATGAATATAATAATCCATAGTATGGAGATCAAATAATTAACTAAAACGATGAGCAGACTTATACAATTCTTCCTTAGGCAGATTTTTAAAGTAGTCGTAAGTTCTCTTCAATCCTTCAGCACGATCCACTTTGGGCTCCCAACCTAATATTTGTCTTGCTTTAGTAATATCCGGTTGCCTTTGCTTAGGATCATCCTGAGGCAAAGGTTTCATTATCATTTTAACAGCGGAGCCTGTTAGTTTAAGAATTTCATCTCCAAATTCTTTGATAGTAATTTCAGATGGATTTCCGATATTGACAGGGTTGGCATAATCACTTAATAGCAATCTGTAAATTCCTTCAACCAGATCATCCACATAACAAAAAGAACGCGTTTGACTACCATCGCCGAAAATTGTAAGATCCTCCCCGCGTAAAGCTTGTCCAATAAAAGCAGGCAACACCCTTCCATCATTCAGTCGCATCCTTGGACCATAGGTATTAAAGATGCGAATAATTCTGGTTTCAAGTCCATGATAGGTATGATAGGCCATAGTGATGGCTTCCTGAAAGCGTTTTGCTTCATCGTAAACACCTCTTGGTCCAACAGGATTTACATTGCCCCAATACTCTTCAGTTTGCGGATGCACAGTTGGGTCGCCATATACTTCGGAAGTAGAAGCAACAAGAATTCTTGCTTTTTTAACTCTTGCAAGACCAAGCAGATTATGAGTTCCCAAGGAACCCACTTTGAGAGTTTGGATGGGTATTTTCAAGTAGTCGATAGGACTGGCAGGCGAAGCGAAATGTAAAATATAATGCAATTCACCCGGAACAAAAACGAATTTTGAAACATCATGGTGATAGAATTCAAAATTCTCCAGTTTGAACAAATGTTGAATATTTGCAAGATCCCCGGTGATGAGGTTATCCATGCCAATTACATAGTAACCTTCTTTAATAAAACGATCACACAAATGAGATCCAAGAAAGCCAGCTGCTCCGGTAATTAAAACGCGTTTTTTTTCTGTTAAAGACATTGCTTAATTTTTAAAGGGCGTTCACAACGTTGCGGCCCATACTGTTATAGTAAAATCCTAACTCCAGCATTTTGGCTGGATCGTATAAATTTCTTCCGTCAAATATCACTTTCGCTTTCATTTTTTTTGCGAGGGTATCAAATTCAGGAGTTCTGAAAACAGACCATTCAGTGGCTATCAACAAAGCATCGGCATCTTGGACAGCTTCGTAAGGGTCCGCTGCAAAACTTATGGTATCCCCGATTACTTTTTTTACATTATTCATTGCTTCAGGATCAAAAGCAGCTATAACAACACCTTCTTTCAGCAGTTCTTCAATGAGATAAAGAGCTGGTGCTTCACGTATGTCGTCGGTATCAGGTTTAAAAGCCAGGCCCCAAATAGCAATTTTTTTCCCTTTGAGATTATTGTTGAAATAGTTTCGTATTTTCTGGATGATGATGGTACGTTGTTCGTGGTTCACTTCCATTACAGAAGTTAAAACTTTAAAATCATATTTATAATCAAGC
Source organism: Bacteroidota bacterium (assembly GCA_016722525.1). Taxonomy (GTDB): domain Bacteria; phylum Bacteroidota; class Bacteroidia; order AKYH767-A; family OLB10; genus JADKJB01. Next base: position 44,281 of record JADKJB010000012.1, on the reverse strand, counting down.
GCGGTTTTGGAGAGGGCTTGCACATCTTTCGGAAAGCAACTACCTCCATATCCAATTCCGGCAAAGAGAAACCTCTTTCCGATTCTACTATCAGATCCAATTCCAATCCGAATCATATCTACATTAGCGCCTACCTTTTCGCAAAGATTGGCGATTTCATTCATGAAAGTAATTTTGGTGGCAAGAAATGCATTGGCTGCATACTTGGTAAGCTCTGAAGATCTGGCATCCATAAAATAGATAGGATTACCCTGACGTACGAAAGGAGCATACAAATCCGACATAATCTTCCGGGCTTTTTCAGAATCTGTGCCTATTACCACACGATCCGGTTTCATAAAATCATCTACTGCAAACCCTTCTCTGAGGAATTCCGGGTTGGATACAACATCAAATTCGGACAAACAATTTTTGCAATTGCATCGTGCACTTTTTCAGCTGTTCCAACCGGCACCGTACTTTTGTTAATTACTACTTTGTAAGTAGTGATGAGCGATCCCAATTTATGGGCCACTCCTAAAATATAACTCAGATCGGCAGAGCCATCTTCACCCGGAGGAGTTGGTAAGGCAAGAAAAATGATTTGAGCATCTTTAATTGCTTCTTCCAAATTAGTAGTAAACTTCAATCTACCTTGCTTCAGGTTTCTTTCAAAAATCGCATCCAGATGAGGTTCATAAATGGGAATCTTGCCATTGATCATGGACGCTACTTTTGCCTGATCAATATCAACACAAATAACATGGTTACCCATTTCGGCAAAACAGGTTCCTGTAACCAAACCAACATAACCTGTACCAACAACTGCAATATTCATATGTAAATGCTAAAGTAAAATAAACTATTTATTAATAAACTCCAATACCCCTGAAACAATAAACTCCAGATCCGCAGGAGTCATCTCGGTATGTATTGGAAGGGAGATAACGTTTGCGCATAAGTGTTCAGTAACAGGAAAGTCACCGGCCTTATAGCGTGGATCGGTATATGCTTTTTGAAAATGTAATGGCACCGGGTAATATATCATTGATGGAATTCCTTTTGCTGCAAGAAACTCCCGCATGGCAACACGATCACAACCATTAAGAACTAATGTATACTGATGAAATACGTGTGTGGAATTAGTTTCTCTGGCAGGAATGGTCACTTTAGGATGATTCGCAAAGGCTTTGTCATAATAACTTGCAACACTATTTCGAGCCGCGGCATAAGCATCAAGATGACGAAGTTTTATTCTTAAAATGGCAGCCTGGATACTATCTAACCTGGAATTTACACCTATTTCGTCATGATAGTACTGAACCGATTGCCCGTGATTGGCAATCATTCTCATTTTTTTTGCCAGGTCATCATCATTGGTAAAGATGGCACCCCCATCACCGTAACATCCCAGATTCTTGGAGGGAAAAAAAGAAGTGCTACCAATAGTGCCTATAGTTCCTGCTTTCACAGAAGCACCGTTAGGCATTACATAGTCAGCTCCAATTGCTTGTGCAGCATCTTCAATAACAAATAAATTATGCTGTTTAGCAATGTCCATGATTTTGTCCATTTGAGCACATTGGCAAAACAAATGAACAGGAACCACTGCTTTGGTTTTAGAAGTAATGGCCTTTTCGAAAGCAACCGGATCAATGGTAAAAGTTCCGGGAATTACATCTACCAAAACTGGTTTTAGCTTGAGTAAAGCTATTACTTCTGCTGTTGCCACATAAGTAAAACTGGCGGTAATAACTTCATCACCCGGCTGCAATCCGAGGGCCATCATAGCTATTTGCAAAGCGTCGGTGCCATTTGCACAAGGAATTACATGTTTTACACCCAAATATTTTTCCAACTCCGCCTGAAATGATTTTACTTCAGGACCATTGATAAAAGCTGCAGATGCCAAAACATCCAATATTGCTTTATCTATTTCAGGTTTAATCTTTTCGTATTGACCAATTAGATCAACCATTGCTAACTTTCTCATCTATCAAATAATAAGTCGGCAAAGATAAGTATTTAACATCCATTTTTAATGCAAAAAGCTCTTAAACCCTACATCTTAGAAAAAAAACAAAGTCTTAGTAAATAAATGAACATATATTATTAACTATCAGTATTTTAACATTGAAAAAAATCGTATAATTGCCATTGAAGGTAAATTCATACCTTGGCAGCTACAAAACAAAGCGATTCATGCGTGTACTTATTTTATCAATAGTATTGTTACTTAGTTCTTTCGGTTTTTCATACAGCCAAAGTGGAATTAGAGATTCTCTCATCAGGTTTCCTTTTTTTGGAATTAGTTACGGTGTATATGTGCCGGGAGGTGATTTGAAAGATCGTTTTGGAGTGGCTTCCATTTTGACCACTGATATTCATTTCAAGACCAGTAAAAATATTGTTTATGGGATTTCAGCAGGCTTTATTTTTGGTAATAATGTAGAAACAAAGGGCTTGTTTGATGGATTAAATACTAGCGAAGGTCAGATCATTGGATTGGATGGATTGTATGCAGATGTTAGAACATTTGAAAGAGGTTACCATATCAGCGCTACAATAGGAAAAATATTTACGTTTAATAAACCTAATCCCAATAGTGGAATTATTCTTACGGGCGGACCTGGGTTTTTGCAACATAAAATCCGAATTGAGCCTATCGGAAATACAGTTGCAGGACTCAGAGGAGATTATATTAAGGGTTACGATCACCTTACAAATGGCTGGCAAATGAGAGAGTTTATTGGGTTCCTGAGTTTTGGAAACAGGCAATTGATTAATTTTTATGGGGGGTTTGAATTTATTCAGGGCTTCACTGCCAACCGACGCGATTACAATTTTAATGAGCCTGATTTAAAAGACCAAAAAAGGCTTGATTTAATGTATGGATTTAAATTAGGATGGGTATTACCGCTATATAAAAAGAAGCCGGCGCAATATTATATGTTTTAAAAGAGATGGTTGTATTTTATTACTTAGCTGTAAAGCTTTACGGATTACTCATTCTGATTTCGGCCCTCTTTAACAAGAAAGCAGCTCAGTGGGTTTCAGGAAGAAAACAATGGAGAAAGCATATCCAACAATCCTTGAAATCAGGCGAGCAACGCATCCATTTTCATTGCGCCTCCTTGGGTGAATTCGAACAAGGAAAACCCGTTTTGGAAGCACTGCGTAAGAATTATCCAAAGCATAAAATTGTTCTTACTTTTTTTTCTCCGTCGGGTTATGAGTTGAAGAAAAACGAAATATTGGCTGATTATGTATTTTACCTGCCTCTGGATGGACCATTTAATTCAAAAGATTTTATTGAATTGGTAGAACCGGAAATGTCGTTTTTTGTTAAGTATGAATTTTGGCACTTTTATATCAAAGGTTTTAAGGATCGAAAAATACCGGTTTATTTTGTCTCATGCATATTCAGACCATCTCAAATTTTCTTTCAGAAATACGGATCATTTTTTGAAAAAATATTGCGAAGAGTGACTCATTTTTTCGTACAAAATCAGAGCTCGCTGGAGTTGCTGTACAACAATGGAATTCCCCAGGTGACTGTAACCGGAGATACTCGTTTTGACAGAGTTTATTTGAACAGTTTGAACACCAAAGAGATGCCGGAAATTTCTCTTTTTAAAGGAAGCAAAAAGCTGCTGGTAGCAGGAAGCACCTGGAAAAGTGATGAAAAAATTCTGGCTTCATTAGTCGAAGAAATTTCCGATGAGTTCAAAATAGTTTTTGTTCCTCATGAAATCAGTGAAGGAAAAATAATGAACTTGACAAAGAAACTGAACAAACCAAGTATTCGTTTTTCTATGTGGGATAAAAAATCAACTGATGCGGAAATATTGATCGTTGATAACGTAGGAATGCTCTCTTCAATTTATAAATATGCTGATGTAGCTTACATTGGTGGAGGATTCGGTAAAGGAATTCATAACATTCTTGAAGCAGCTGTTTTCGGCATACCTGTATTTTTTGGACCCAAATACAAAAAATTCAGAGAAGCTATGGAACTGGTGCATTGGAAAGGTGTCTTCACCATAAAAAATGAACGCGAACTCATTGATCGATTTCAAGAAGTAACTAAAGACCCTGCAAGACTGAAAAAAATAAATGAAATAAATCTTCGCTATATCAATAACAACAAAGGCGCAACTGATTTGATTATCAATTACCTTAAAATGAATGAGGTAAATTAATTTTTAATTTTTTTTATTCCGTTTATTAATCAGCACCTACTTTGAGTAATAAAATCGAGACATTTTTTTGATTTTACATTTTGCAAAGCGGGATGGAGCAGGTTAGGTGAATTGAGCGCCGATTCAATTCACCAGTTTTCCTTTCGAAATAATTTTCCCTTTAGCATTTAGTATTCTGAATAAGCTCATTCCTTTACTCAATTCAGAAAAGGAGATAAAATAGTCTTCTTCAGCTAGCAACCGTTCTATATATAAGGCACCTTTCAGATCATAAATTTTTAATTTATCGCCTGTGGAAAGCCGGACAAATTTATAACCATCATTCAATATAACTACGGGAGTTAATATCACCTGCTCCATGATTGGTAAGCCTACCGGATTTAAATATTCAAAAGCACCAATATCATAACTAATCCCTTGAGGTCGCACATTTCCATCCAGATCGTCCGAGACTGTGTTACTTACTATTGATGATCCAGCGTCTACCATTTGCGTATTGGCGCTCATAGAATGATAATCACCTGCAATTGCATTTACAAAAAGTTGTGTAAGCGGATCAGCAACCAATGAGTGTTGATCGTAACCCAACCCTTGCCATTGATTCAAAGTTAGTATGGTGGCATCCCCATCAGGAGATAGTGCATTTGTAACAATGTTATAATCGCTAATGAACCCATTTATTGCAGTAGCATCAATAACAACACTTCCTCTCCATGAATGCTTATTGATGAGCACATTATTGATGACCTGGTTACTGGTACAATTCTCTGTGATGTTGATACACCATCTTGCATTACTGGCATTTATTATAGAATTATTATAAACTTTATTTCCAGTGCTGGGAGCACCACCATCTATCTGATATAAACTAATTCCACTGGAATGATTTTCATAAAGCAAATTATTATAAATTTTAGAATTGGTTACACCGTCACAATTAATTCCACTTCCACCGGCTGAACCATTTTCATAAATTACATTTCCATAAATGCTCAAATTACTCAAAACACCATCTCCTCCCTGACTTACATCTCCATTCAAATGTATTCCACAACTGCTATTGTGATGGCAGGAGTTATAACGAATTATTGCATTGTCGGCGCTATTGCTATGATAAATTCCATGTTCATCAGCACTAAAACTGCATTCATTATTTTCAATAATAACATTTTGTGCAAATCCGGTAAAAATTCCCCACTTGTAATTATTCGTACAACTATTACTTCTAATAATCACATGATCACTTAAAGCAGTTCTGATTCCGGCACGAGGCATCCCATCAACAATAAATCCATCAATTATTATATAGCTGACATTTTCCACATTAATACCATCCAGATTATTGTAAGAACAAGGGGTATTGATAACCACATTGACCCCAGTTGCTAAAAAAATGATTGGATTTGGTTCCGTTCCACTATTAGACATCACCGAAAATCCTTGAAAATTTCCAGAACCTACTAACACTGAATCGCCGGCCTGAACCAAGTTTGCCGCATGTTGGATGGTAGAAAATGCTTGATTAGGACTGAGTCCGCTGTTAGCATTGTTACCACTAATTGCAACAAAATATGTTTCAGATTTTGCAATGCTGTTTATAAACATCAATACCAGTAGCAGCGTAGTTAGCTTCATCGTTCCCGTTTTAATAAAATTACCAAAACTGTTCCATAGATAGTGTTCAATCAATAACAGTTGATAACAACTGTAAGAAAACAATACGTATTAATTTGTTTTGATTAGCAGCAAACGAATTCGAAAAGCGGAACAAGCTAAAAAAAGGTCATAAAAAAAGGGCTTGCCGGAATCCGACAAGCCCTTATGAGTAATTTATTAGTTTAACGAATGAGGTTAACTTGTCCGTTGAAAGTGTGTTCCTGACCTCCTTTAGTTTTTATTAGCAATCGGTAAATGTAAGTTCCCTGTGGGGCGGTAACATTATCATTGGTCATACCATTCCAGTTATCATTTTCGTCCTGACCGGTGAATACTAATTGGCCCCAACGATTAAATATTTTCATATTATACCTGGAAACATCCAGGTCGTATCCGGAATAGTAGAACACATCATTTACGCCATCACCGTTAGGGGTGAAAGCATTAGGGATAAAGTATGGATTAATGACAACCACATCTTCTGTTATATCTTCGCATCCTGCAATGTTAGTTACTCTTAAAACCACTTTATAATCACCAATTTCATTATAATAATGATAAGGATTTTGTTCCAGTGAAGTTGCTCCGTCACCAAAATCCCACAACCATGATATAGCATATTCAGATCTGTCAACAAATCCGATTTTGCCATTAAACACATTGGTCACGCCTGGAGCAGTAACAAAATCAGCAACAGGTAAAGGGAAGAACATAATATCAACATTTTGAGTTGAGTTCGCTGAACATCCTGCAGGAGTCGTAATCACTAATGAAATAGGATAGGTTCCCGGGTTAAAATATAAATGAGATGGGTTTAACTCATTGGAAATTCCTCCGTCACCGAAATTCCAACTGAACGAAGACCCTGCATCAAATTGAGACAGGTTAGTGAAATTAATTTCAGGGACTGAACAAGTAAGACTGGTATCATTTGTAAATGAAATTACGGGCACTGCATTCACCACCAGATTTACTGCTGCTGATGTACCCTGACATCCATTATTATCGATAACTGAAACAGTATAAATTCCTGCAGTACCAGTATTTGTGGAAGCTGCATTAGAGCTGTTAGACCAGGTGTAAGAAGTAAATCCCGGAGTTGCATTTAAGGTGGTTATTTCTCCATTACAAATAGACAGATCACCTGTAATCACAGGCACCGGTAATGAATTCACAACAATGTTTGCATTGCCTGAAACTGTTCCGATACAGTTTGCATCTGAAACCGATACAAGTGTGAAGTTTGTTGTTGCTCCGGGAGAAATGTTAAATGTGGCAGAATTGGAATTAGCTGTTTGCAATGTTGAATTGACCAAACCATTATTATAAATATAACTGAACGGACCTGTTCCGGTAAAGTTCAGAATTACTGGAGTGGATTGCCCGAAACAAATTGCCGTTGTACCAGAAATACTGGCGGTTGGCAACTCATTTACAATAAGAGTAGTTGAAGTGCTGTTAACACAACCATTATTGTCGGTAACAGTAACCGCATAGTTACCTGCAACCCCAACTGTCAGTGTAGCGCTTGTAGAGCCATCTGACCAACTGTAAGAAGAATAATTCCCTGCATTTAAAGTTGAAGTTGTACCTTGACAAATAGCCGTTGAACCGGTTATCACAGGATTGGGCAGAGGGTTAACTACTACTATCGAATTTGTAGAACCGGAGCATCCATTGCCATCAGTAACAGTAACAACATAATTGCCAGCTGTACTTACATTAATGACTGATGACGTAGCACCATTGCTCCACAAATATCCGGCATAGCCAATACCGGCATTAAGATTACTATTATCACCTTGACAGAATTCCAGATTTCCTGCAATAGCAGGTGTTGGTAATGCATTTACCAAAAGTGCTATTCCTGCGTCATTTTTACATCCGTTGGCATCGGTTACTGTAACCGTATAATTTCCGGCTACTCCAGGATTGATAATCTGAGATGTTGCGCCATTCGACCACAGATAGGCACTATAACCGGCACCGGCATCAAAAGAAGTATTTGTTCCCTGACAAATTTCAGAAATTCCTGTAATTATGGGTGTTGGTAATTGATTGATGATCATTGACGTTGATCCAGAGCCAGAGCATCCAAAAGCAGAAGTAACGGTTACCGCATAATTTCCTGCGGTGCTGACAGAAATATTAGAAGTTGTAGCACCGGTGTTCCAGAGATAAGAAGCGTATGCTCCCGGAACGTTAAGTGTTGTAGAAGTTCCGATGCAAATTCCTGTTCCACCCAAAATAACAGGAACAGGGTTAGGATTTACTGTAACAAAGGTGTTCGTGCTGGCCGAACAGCTATTGTTATCTGTAACAGTAACAATATAATTTCCAGCGCTAGTAACATTTATGACTTGCGTTGCAGCTCCATTACTCCATAAATAGGAGCTGAATCCTGCTCCGGCATTCAGGTTACTGTTATCTCCCTGACAAAAAGCAGTGGTACCTGTTATTGCAGGTATAGGCAGTGGATTAACTAATAAACTGCGATTAGTAGAATTTGTACAAGTGTTCGCATCAATAACGGTTACTGTGTATGTGCCAGCAGTGCCGGGTGCAATTGTTTGAGTGGTTGCACCATTTGACCACAAGTAAGAAGTATATCCCGCACCAGCATCAAACAAAGTGGTAGTGCCTTGACATATTGAGGTGGTTCCGGTAATTACCGGAGTCGGCAATGGATTAATCACCATTGAAGTAGAATTTGTTCCGGAACAACCGGCTGCTGTGGTAACTGTAACAGCATAATTTCCGGCCGCACTCACAGAAATTGCTGCAGTTGTTGCACCAGTATTCCATAAGTAAGAAGCGTATGCACCAGGAACGCTGAGAGCGGTTGAAGTTCCCTGACAAATTCCTGAAGGACCTGCAATAACTGGTGCCGGATTATTATTGACTGTCACCAATTCATTATCAACACCTTGACATCCTGTGAACGAAGTAACAGTGACCGTATAATTTCCTGCCGTACTAACATTTATATTACGAGTAACCGCACCAGTATTCCACAGATAAGCAGCATATCCAAAACCTGCATCCAAAGTACTGGATTGTCCTTGACAGAAAGCAGTAACTCCGGTTATTATTGGAGTTGGTAATGCATTTACAGTAATATTAGTAGCAGTTGGTGCGGAACAACCGTTAATATCGGTAACCGTAACTGTAACCGGTCCGGCTAAACCTGTGCTGATAGTTTGACCGGTGTTGCCATTACTCCAGAGGTAGGAGGAGTAGCCGGCACCAGCATCAAGTGTAGTTAAAACACCTTGACAAATAGTTGTGATTCCGGAAATCGAAGGCGTTGGCAAAGGGTTAACATTGAGAGCCGCAGAGACTGATCCTGTACATCCGGCGGCTGAAGTTACAGTAACAGTATAGTTACCTGCCGCTGAAGCACTGATAGTTGGAGTAATTGCACCTGTATTCCATAAGTAAGAGGCGTATCCTCCGCCGGCATTAAGGGTTGCATTATTTCCAATACAAATTGCAGTAGGACCACTAATAGCAGGTGCAGGTAAAGGATTTGCAGTGACCATTGTATTCGTTGTTGCGGTACAACCAAAACCATTTGAAACAGTCACTATATAATTTCCCGATGCTGTAACATTTAATAATTGGGTAACAGCCCCTGTATTCCACAGATAGGATGTAAATCCACCGCCAGCATTAAGATTGCTATTTTGTCCCAGACAGAAAGAGGTGGTACCGGTAATGGCTGGAACCGGGAGCGGGTTAACGGTGACATTAGAATAACTGGTACCCGTGCAACCATTTGCATTAGTAACGGTTACAGAGTATGTGCCTGTAGCATTTACATTCAAATTAACTCCGGTAGCTCCAGTTGACCACAAATAAGAATTAAATCCGGCACCGGCATTGAGCGTAGTGCTGGTTCCCTGACAAATTGCAGTTACACCGGTGATTGCAGGAATCGGATTTGGGTTTACTGAAATCAGTTGGGAATCGGAATTCGAGCAACCGTTAGCATCAGTAACGGTAACCGTATAGGTATTTGCATTGGAAACAGTGATATTCTGTGTTACAGCTCCAGTACTCCACAGATAAGAAGAATACCCTGCGCCAGCGTTAATAATTGAATTACTTCCCTGACAAAAAGCAAAAGTTCCCAGGATATTCGGAGTTGGCAGCGGGTTTACAGTTACTACCACAGATGCCGAAGCACTGCATGAGTTGGCATTTGTAACAGTTACCGTATAATTTCCTCCGGTGCTCACATTAATATTTTGTGTACTTGCTGCGGTATTCCACAGATAAGATGAATAACCGGCTCCGGCGTTAATTGTAGTATTTCCTCCTGCACAGAATGCAGTGGTTCCTGAAATAACAGGCACGGGTAATGGGTTAGCAACCACAACAGCAGAAGTAGATCCTGAACATCCGGCAGCACTAGTAACGGTGACCGTATATGTACCACCGGCAATAACATTCAAATTTTGAGTTGCAGCTCCTGTATTCCATAAATAAGAAGCAAATCCGGCACCGGCATTAATTGAAGTATTCGATCCCTGACAGAAAGAAAGTGTTCCTGTAATCGCTGGAACAGGATTGGCATTTACCAAAACAGCAGCTGTTGCTGAAGCGGTGCAATTTCCGGCTTGAGTGACGGTAACAGTATAATTTCCGGCAGCAGCAACATTAATACTTTGAGTTACAGCCCCCGTATTCCAGAGATAGGACTGACCTGCATTAGCCGTTAGTGTGGTGTTGGCGCCGTTACACAAACTCAACACACCACTTATTTGAGCGGCTGCATTTCCAACAGTAACGCTAACCGGAGCAGAAACAGCAGAGCAGTTAGGTCCGTTTGAAACCGTGACGGTATAGGTTCCGGCAGTAGCAACATTAATAGCCTGAGTAGTGGCACCGGTATTCCACAAGTAAGTATTACCTGCATTTGCAGTAAGTGTTACGTTACTACCAGGGCAAAGTGCCGTAGGGCCTGAAGGTGTAATTGTAGCTGAAGGCGTGATAAATTGAACATTTACTGTTGTTGTAAAAGCGAAACATCCGGCAGGTCCTACTACATAAGCCTGATAATTTCCGCCTGGTGCAAGATTTGCTTCATCAACAGTAATGCATTGAGTAGTTGCCCCTGAGCTCCAGTTGTAATTAGTAGAGGGGTTGAGACATAGATTTACACTTGTTCCGGTACACGCATATACGGTAGCGTTATTAGACTGGGCAACTCCATTTGCAAATAAAGATATTTGCCCCAGTGCAGAAAAACTACCACCTTTTAAAAACACACCTGAATCGTAAATACCATCAGATACATCAGCAATAGCCATTTTAATGTGATAGGTTTGGCAAGGCAGAACAGCAGCTTTTGCAGTAAGTACAGTGGTAAAGGCATCGAGATAAACAGAACCACCTGTAACATTATCTACGAAATAGGTACAATTCATACAAGGCCCGGTTCCTGCACCTGCCACCGGTCCACCATTGTTTACATTGTTAATAGAAACTGGTGTTGTTGTACCCGGGATAAGAGCAATGTTTTGAACTCCAACAATACCGGGGCCACTGATAAAAAATGCAAATACATCATTGAAACCAGTATTCGCATAATCATTATATTCTTCAGAACCGAAAACATATTCAAACTTAACAGAGTCAGCTGCTACAGAAAAATCAAATTCAAGAATAGCAGCATCCTGAGTCACATTAGGACTTACAATAGAATTTAACTGGGCATCTCCGGCACTTCCAACATCTGTTGAATGGTGATAAGAAGCAGGGGACATTGGATTTAATGCTTCCCCTGAACTCAATAAAATACCATTCGATATATTCAAGTTACATGCCCCAGCACAATTGAATGATGACCTGGAGGATGTAGCCCCTGTATAGGTAATATTTGTTGCGGTTACTCCGGCACCCAACAAAATATTATTCACTAATTGTGTTGGAGTGAGTGTGTTGTTAACCGTTAATTGGGAGAATCCCTGAAGATGCAACCCGATTAATGTGACAAAAAATACAATTTTTTTCATTTTGTAAGGTTTTGGGTAATAGAAGTAAACAAATATACAACTTTAATAGTTCAATTCCTACTATTTTTTCATTCAGGAGCAATAAGTTACGAATGTTTTTGAACTGTATAATTCAAACCCTCTTCACAGGCTCCAAATTAGACATGATTTCAACTAAAATCAAACATATTTTACTGAACGGGTAAAACTCATGACCGAACCGGCCCAATCATTAAACTATTAAGATTCAATGACGTTAAGATAGTCAAACAGGTTGCCCCGGATGAAAAAATCCTTTAAATAAAAAGGCTCGAAATAGGCAATATCTTCAAAAGCATGCAACTGGTAAGATTTCTCGGAAAACTGCAGCATTCCTAAAGCTGAGGGAAGAATAGAATCATCAAATAATGCATTTGTTACAACTCCCAAAAGAGCTCTCATTTTAGTCATTCCATCTCCAAAAAAGGCAATTTTTTGCCGATTTAATATGTTTTTATACGAATCCGGCGTTAATATCTCCGCACAAGTTTCTTTTTTGAAGGAAAGGTCGGAGTCTAAGAGGGCACTATAAACCTCCATGCGTCGGGCATCAATCATAGGACAAAGCAGTATATTTTCTGTTTCACTATGTTTTAGCATAAAAGTAGCAGCCATAGCTTGAAGCGTATTCACTGCCAGCAATGGTTTATTAAGAGCGAAACAGAGGCCTTTTGCTGAAGCAACACCGATACGTAAACCGGTGAAAGACCCTGGGCCTTTACTAACAGCCACGGCATCAATTTCAGGCAATTTATAACCTGCTTCTTCAAGACATTGAGCAATAAATGTGGTCAATAAAAGTGCATGACTGCGACCCTCCTTTTCTTCACGGAGGGCAATCATTTTCCCATCTAATGCAAGGGCAACTGAACAAACATTGGTAGCCGATTCAATATTTAGGATGAGCGCCATGGGAGATTAGGGCTTTTCCTTGACAAAGAGCTCTTCTTTGGTAACGACCTTCACTTTATCCCCATTTTTCAGAAGTCTCGAAATAGCATTATAGGGACCCGTAACTACCTCTTCTCCCGATTTCAACCCATCAAGTATTTGGATATGAATGTTATCCTGAATTCCTGTTGTTACAGTTCTTTGAGAAACAACTCCATCGGAAAGGACATAAACACATTCTGAGATAGCACTTTTCTTTTCCGCCACAGTTAATTTTTTTTCTTCTGTGACATCCGTTTCCTCCTCTTCTTCTTCTGAATTACTTGCGAGTGCTTTTGATGATGCACGTGAAACAGTATCCCGGGTAGTAACAGATTGCACTGGAACGGCAATTACATTATATACTTTATTGGTCTGAATATCAACCGTTGCCGACATCCCAGGACGAAAAGGAGAGTACGTTGGTTTATCGGCAGGAATGAGATCTTTGTATGAATCCCGAACAATACGAACTTTAACAGTAAAGTTTGTAACCTGATCCGTACTCATAGCGGAAGAAGAATTGGCCGAATTGGCAATTTCCGTTACCACACCAATAAATGTTCGGTTGAGATAGGCATCAATATCAACAATTGCGGTGTCACCGACATCAACTCTAATGATGTCACTTTCACTTACATCCACATTCACTTCCATTTCATTCAGGTTAGCTAATCGAAGCACTTCAGTACCAGCCATCATTTCAGTTCCAACAACACGTTCTCCTTTTTCAACACTAAGTTTTGAAATGGTACCATCAACGGGAGCGAAAATGGAAGTTTTATTTAAATTTTCATTGGATTCTTTTAAAGAGGCTTCGGCACTTTGCACTCCAAAACCGGATGCAGCGATACTTTGTCGGGCGGCATCTACATCGGCTTTAGCCACCTCATAGCCTGATTTTATCGATTCAAAATCGGAGGCGGAAATAACACCATCATCGAACAATTTTTTATTTCTATTATAAGTAAGTTCAGCTTTTAAAAACTGAGATTCTGATTGTTTAAAACGAGATTTGGCATTTTCAAGATTTGCTTTGGCACTATTTACCGAGGCAGCCATGCGATCAAGTGCAGAAACATAAATTTCGGGGTTTATTTTGGCAAGCAGGGTTCCTTTTTTCACTACATCCCCTTCTTTAACGAATAACTCCACCACTTCACCGGAAACATCAGCAGCTATTTTCACCTCTACCTCCGGCTGCACTTTACCACTTGCAGAAACTGTTTCGGTAATAGTCTCGCTGGTTACTTTTTCAGAAGTAACTTTAATATTATCCTCTTCCCCAATCCATCCTGCTTTACGGGCGACCACCAACAATAGCAGTAGCAGACCACCGCCTATGAGTAAATACTTGACTAGATTGTTCTTCTTTGCCATAAATTTGAACTTAGAACTGTAATTAATTAATAAGGGGCTAAAATAATAAGAAACATCGCGTTATTGAAAGTTCTTATCAACAAAAGACCATGAAATCTAATATGCTAAAATTCACCTGTTGATTGCCAGGAGGGAATAAAGATCAAAAACCTTCTAAAACATTAGAATATTAGTGGTTTTCCGAGATAGAAGTCAATCACTTTTACTCTAAATATCAAGTCATATTTAGCTTGAAGGAAATCAGATTCAGCTTTAGAAGTTGCATTTTTTACATTTAAAAATTCAATAGAGCTTAAGATACCCACGTCATATTTTTTTTGTGCATAAACCAGCGCTTCCTTATTGGCGATGGCAGCTTTTTCAGAAGCATAATACTTTTTTAAACCAGCTGTGGCATCGGAATGGGCTTGAAAAATACTTTTATATGCCTGATTTCGGGTAAGTTGATCCGTATAGCGAACATTTTCAAGGTTAAGACGAGCTCTCTTAATATTGGATTCTGCAGACCAGCCATTGAAGAGTGGAATTGTAAGGCTCAAACCAAAAGATTTATTAAAATTATTATCGAGTTGATCCCCAAAAACCACATCACCTCCTGTTAAATTTCTGGCAGCATTCGAGTACCCTGAAGCAATTGATCCAAACAAATTCAGCCTGGGCGAGCGAGCACCTTTAGAAATGGACAATCCTTTCTCGGCAACTTTAATGTTTAATTCAGAAGCTCTGAATTCAGGAAGTGTTTTCAATGAGGTATTGAATATTTCATCCGGACTTAAAGCCAGAGCGGATTGATCGGGCAGATCCACAGAAGGATCGGCAACAGTGAATCCATCAGTTGTTTTCAGCTCCAGTAATTGTGTGACCGCAATAAGTGCACTTTTTAATAGGTTTTCATTGTTAATCACATTCAATTCCTCACCGGCAAGAGCAGCATCAGCGTCCAGCAAATTACCTTGAGCCATGCTACCGGCGTCTACCATCAATTTAGTACGGATTTGTGTTTGTTTTGATGATTCCAGTCTATCGTTAGCCAACTTCAGTGATTCCTTGCTATAAAGTACCTGAAGATAAGCTGCCGCTACATTAAGGGCTACATCATTTTTTATTTTGAGCAGATTTTCTTTACCTGCCATGTACTCATATTTACTTTGCGACAAAGAATTCTGTAATTGCAAACCACTAAAAACATTCAGGTTACTACTTAGTGATATATTGGCTGATTGAATTTCGCTGTTTGAAAAGTTATAGGTAAACGGATCAACCGATCGACCGAAATTATAACTATAAGAACCATTGGAATTCAAAGTAGGAAAAAAAGCTGCTTTGTTTTGCAAGTAATTAACGTCAGAAATTTCGGTAGAAATTTCAGTTTGTTTAATGGTAATATTATTATTCAGTGCATATTCGATACACTCCTGCAAGGTCCATACTTTTTGTGCAGGAGCTATAGAACTGACAAAAAGAAACACCAGAATAAAAATAAAAGATTTGCCGGTGCAATATTTCCTGAAGACAAAAGAACGGTGAATCATATTAAATTGAATGTTAAAATTCATAATACTGCGATAACTTATTTAGTCGAACAAAGATAAAAGAAAAACAGATAGCAACCAGTTGTTTACTGCCTGATATAAAAATCAAAACACAGAGAAAAAAGTGCCTGGTTCACCTATAGATAATGACTTACAGACCAAAATAGCAGTGGCAAATAAATTGCTACATTTTCATGTAGCCGATTCAAAATCAGTGCATATACCTGGCCGCATAGGTAGGATAACCCGGTTGAGCCGGGGTTTCGATCATAAACAACACAGTTCCTTCGAAGGACTTAGCATTTAGCACAGTTTCAGCATCAATCCTTAAAAAATCATTTTTAATGAGGGTAGATCCATCAACATCGATGGTGCCATCCACAACAAAAATCGAATATGTTTTATCCGCTTCCAGAGAAATTGAAAAATCGCCTGCATGAATCTTGAACTGTCGGATTCCGATCCCCGGTGTATCCATTTCAAGAGGGGAACCATCCCCTTTAAGGATTTTTGTGGAATATCCTGAATTCGTGATTATAGGAAAGCTACTGGATGAATAATCATTATAACTGGCTGTTTTCAAAATAGCTTTTTGAAGATTTGGATCGAACCAGATTTGAAACATTGCAGAACCCGGCAATATCTTTTCGGAATGAGAAATTCCACTCCCGGCTCTTATAATCTGAACATCGCCCTCATGCAATGGAATCCACTTCCTGTTAGCTGAATCATAGTGTTCAATTCCACCTTTCATTACAAAAGAAAGAATTTCAAAGCCTTGATGCGGATGCTCCCCAATAGTACTTCCATCATCGCTCCATGCGTGAGCCCAATAAAATAAATTAGAATATGGTGTTAAACTTCTCCCATCATGCGAAAGGACGACAGGCTTTTTTTCAAGGATCGCACCACCATTAAACTGGCCGTCGGATTGTTTTGCTGCAGGGAGGATGGTAAAAGGCATATTGAATTAGTTTTTGAAAATATGGAACAACAAACAATTTAAAACATAATTTATACCAACAGGTCGAAACTCAAAGATTAGCATTAATGAAGTCCATACAACTGACTCTGTGCACAAGAAAAAAGTAATAGTACTTTATTCAGCTTCTGCGACAACTTCAGTCACCTGTGGCACCATTTTTTAGCAGATTTTCAATACCTGATTTAAGCGTGAGCGATGATGATGGGCAACCGCTGCAGGAACCTTTAAGTGCAACAGTCACAACTCCATTATTAAAAGAGCGAAAATGAATGGCACCACCATCTTGTTCAACTGCCGGCTTTACATATTCTTCGAGCATTTGAATTATTTGTTGCTCAATTTTTTCTTGCCCTTCAACAGGAGTACTAATTGCAACTGCTATTTCTGATTGCTTATCGGGCTGTTCCAATTTAGCAAATGGGTTACTTAAAAAAAGTTTCTCGCCCGACATCAGAAAACCTCGGATGAACTCACGAAGGATATTGGTAATTTCAAACCAATCGATGTCGCTTGCTTTTGTTACCGTTATAAAATTAGAAGAGATAAATACTGCTTTAACGCCCGTGAATGAGAATAACTGTTTTGCTAATGGGCAATTTTTTGCATCTCCAGCATTTGTATATTCTACCACACCATCTTCGAGCAGTAAAATATTGCTGACGAATTTCATTGTAGCAGGATTAGGTGTTGACTCGGCGTATATATTAACAGGGATCATGGAAGTAGGAGTACTCATTTTTACTGGTTGATTTTTTTTGACAAAGAGATGCCGGTTCAGATTGTATAGGAGCTTTAAGAATTTAAAATTCCCTCATTTTCTTAACAAGTTAAATGTACAATTGTTGTTATTTTTTTAAAGTAATTTGTTTTTCAAGTTCCAAAATTCTTTTCTTTTGGGCGCTCACTATTTGATTTTTAGAATAAACCGAGGATGCCATAAAAAGCAGCCCTGAAATGATTCCAATTATTAGAGTAATGACCAGTAAAAGTGCAAGACTGGTATTCGGGAGGTTCCAAAAAAATAACTCAACAGTTACAGGATCAGCATTTTGCAATGCAAATACGATGGCCATTAAAGCTATAACGATGGCAATAATAAGTTGTCGCATGATTTTGTGTTAATTAACTTTGTGCTAAATTATTTGAGACACAAAGTTATACTAATTATTTAGGAGTGGGAAATAACGAAATGAACCACTACCATTTTATTCGATTTTCTTTATTTCAGATAGCGTTTTTAAATGAAGCTGAACCCTTCGAATTCATAATACATTAAATGAAGCAGAAAAAAGTTGATTTTTTAGTGATCGGATCAGGGATAGCAGGATTGAACTATGCCTTGAAAGCAGCTGAAAAGGGCACAGTCATGATAATCACCAAAGCAGATGAGGATGAATCGAATACAAAATATGCCCAGGGAGGAATAGCTGCAGTAACTGATCCCGGTGATTCGTTTGAAAAACATGTACAGGACACATTAATCGCCGGTGATGGGTTGTGTGATGAGGCGGTAGTGCGCATGGTTATCAGTGAAGGTCCGGAACGGATCAATGATATTATAGAATGGGGTGCCAATTTCGATAAAAACCCATCCGGTGATTTTGATCTTGCAAAAGAAGGCGGTCATTCCGAGTCCAGGATCTTACATTTTAAAGATATAACCGGGTTAGAAATCGAGCGCAAGCTGTTACAAAAAATTCATGCTCATCCCAACATTGAACTCCATACACATTACTTTGCTGTAGATATCATTACCCAACACCACCTTGGAAAGATGGTTACCAAAGATTCAAAAGACATCCAGTGTTATGGTATTTATGCCCTCAATTTAAAAACTGAAAAAGTAGAAACTATTCTTTCAAAAATAACATTAATGGCCACTGGTGGTGCAGGCAATGTTTATGCAAATACTACCAATCCAAAAATTGCTACCGGAGATGGAATTGCCATGGTTTATCGTGCGAAAGGAAAGGTACAAGGAATGGAATTTATTCAGTTTCATCCAACTGCACTATATAATCCGGAAGAAAAACCCTGCTTTCTCATTTCAGAAGCAGTACGGGGATTTGGAGGAATATTGAAAACCACAGATAAAAAAGAATTTATGCAGCGCTACGATACCCGGCTATCGCTGGCTCCTCGTGATATAGTTGCGCGGGCAATTGACAATGAAATGAAAGTGCGGGGAGATGATTTTGTTTATCTGGATTGTAGTCATCTTGATTCCGAAAGTTTTATAAATCATTTCCCAAATATCAACAAAAAATGTCTTTCACTAGGAATCGATTTCCGTAAACAAATGATACCGGTTGTTCCGGCAGCTCATTATACTTGTGGTGGAATTGCAGTAGATATGGATGGGCGCACCTCCATTGCAAATTTATATGCTGCCGGAGAATGTTCATCGACCGGTTTGCATGGGGCGAACCGACTTGCATCGAACTCCTTACTGGAAGCAGCGGTGTATGCTTACAGAGCATTCGTTCATGGCAAAGAAATATTGAATGAAATTAAATTTAATGAAAATATTCCTGAGTGGGATTCGGAAGGAACCCATCAACCGGAAGAAATGATTTTGATTACTCACAACGTTTCAGAACTACAAAAAGTGATGAGTAACTATGTTGGAATTGTGAGAACAAATATTCGTTTAAAAGGGCCTTCGACAGACTTGAAATGATCTACGTCGAGACAGAAGCGCTTTACAAAATGACAGTTGTTTCAGCGCCATTAATGGAATTACGAAATCTGGTGAATGTTGCCTATCTAATCGTAAAACAGGCCATGGTACGAACTGAAAACAGAGGATTACATTACAATTCGGATCATGTTAAATCAAATAACAGTCGTACCAATTCTTCTAATTGAGAATCACTTTCATTTGCAACTAATTCATTGAGCTCCTTCCATCTTCCCTACTTTCGTAAAAGCATGTTCACCATTCATGATGAGCACGATTTTAACAGGCATGCTATTGAATTATTCAGGTATCAGGCGACCCATGTTAAGGTATACAAAGAGTTTTTAACTTTATTGAGATTTGATATTCATTCCGTTAAAACCTATCATCAAATTCCTTTTTACCGGTTACGCTTTTTAAAAACAAAATTGTAACCGATAAAACAGAAACACCAGAATTTTATTTCACCAGCAGCGGAACTACAGGCCAGGAAACGAGCAGTCATTATGTTCCTGATTTAACCTTATATGATGAAAGTTTACTAAAATGTTTTGAACGGACTTACGGAAATCCTAAGCAATATTGTTTTCTTGCCTTACTTCCCTCCTACTTAGAACGAACGGGGTCTTCATTGATCTATATGGTGCAAAAATTAATGGAAGCAAGCGGACACTGTGAAAATGGATTTTATCTTTACAATCACGATGAATTGAATTCAAAAATCAAAGCTCTGTCAAAAGAAAATATTTTCCTTTTTGGTGTCACCTATGCATTACTTGATTTTTTTGAAAAATTCCCTATGCAACTTTCCAATTCCATCGTTCTTGAAACCGGTGGTATGAAAGGCAATAGAAAAGAAATGATAAAGCCTGCATTGCATGAAGAATTAAAAGATAAGAGTGGATTAAACACTATTCATTCGGAATATGGAATGACCGAATTGTTATCCCAATCGTATTCAACAGGTAATGGAAAATTTTCGTCACCTCCGTGGGTGAGAGTTCTAATTTGTGATTTACACGATCCTTTTGAAAATACAGCTACGGGAATAACCGGAACTATAAATGTGATTGATTTAGCAAACATACATTCCTGTGCTTTTATTGCAACTCAGGATATTGGCAGAAAAATTTCAGCCGATCAATTTGAAGTTTTAGGGCGCATGGATAATAGCGAGTTACGAGGGTGTAACCTGATGCTAGGTTGATCAATTGCCTATTGCCGGGGGAACACAAAAAAAATAATCCTTACTATTGCATTTGAAAAAACTTTATCATGAACAGTAAAAGAAGAACAATAATAATAACAATTTCGGTTTTGGCTGGCACACTGCTTTCTGCAGGAATGGTATATTTAAAAAGAGGTAGTCTGGATAACCAGGATTATTTTTTCTTAGCTACGAACCTGTTTTTTTCATTGCTTATAATTTTCGCCATTGGCTACTTCCTTATTTGGAGGAAAAAAAGTTGATCATTTGAATTTTTTTCTTATCTTCATGGCTCCTATTCAAACAATTTTTGCTTTTACTTTGTTCTTGGGTTATGATAGTTCCAAAAAAAATACTATTTTGGTTTAGAGAGGTGGTATCCGTGCGAGGAAACAATTGCCTTTTGCAATGCCTGGACGACACTACTACTCAATTAATTCCTGTTTTTTGTTTTGACCCCAGAGAAATTGTGATTGCTGAAGCGTTTAATCAAAAAGAAATTTTTGTCAATCAACTTGTTAACAAAGTATTACAAGCAAGAAAAAACCTTCAGGAATTGGGCAGTAATTTACTTGTTGTTTGCGATCATTATGAAAAAGTGATACCTTCTTTAGCCAGGGTTTTAGCAGTAGACCAGGTTGCAACTGAAGCAACTGGTATTGAAGATGCATCCCTAACAGGCCATCTGAGCCAATTCAGAAATTTAAAAGTGTTCGAAATAAATAGGCTGCTGAATATGCATTCAATTCCTTTGATAGTGCCAGGTCAATTTAACACACTGCACTTTTCTCAAGTTTCATTTCCTCTATTTCCGCAAATAAATCCCGGTCAAATTCCTACTGCGAATCAATTGCTGGAGTATCATTCAAGTAAAATTCGATCAGTTGCCTGTTGAGACGTTTTACTTTATTGTGTATAACATATATTCAATATTTCAACTTAAGCCAATCTAAACCTGGAGAACCTACAATTTTTCAGGCCAAAAAGTAATTTTTTTCATTTATATATTACTGTTTTTCAATCATTTATATTCTTATTTAGATTTCATCTAAAGTTCATTATTCACGACTACTTTTGTGCCATAAATAAAGGCAATTAGTGGTCAATGCCATGCAATTGGATATTATTTATAAAAGAAGTTCTCCCTAAAAACAGAAATGCGATGACACAATTCGAATTCAACCACAAAGCAAAAGAACTCTATAAACCACTACGAAACTTTGCTTTAAAGCTCACCCGAAATCTGGAAGATGCTACAGACTTACCACAGGAAACCATGTTGAAAGCCTTCAGCAATCACGATAAATTCAGAGAAGGAACCAATTTGAAGGCTTGGCTATATACTATAATGAAGAATATTTTCATAAACAATTACCGCCGGCAAATGAACAGTCAGATTGTAACAGATGATACTGAAAATCAGTACTATATAAACTCTCATTCACAACGAACTGTTAATCTGGGAGATCGGAAAATGATTCTCAAGGACATTCAAAAAGCAATCAGTTCACTTTCTCACAACTTAAGGATTCCTTTTGTGATGGCCTTTGAGGGATATAAATACGAAGAGATCGCACAACATATGAAGGTGCCTTTGGGAACTGTAAAAATCAGGATCCATAATGCAAGGAAAAAGCTTAAAACCGCACTTTCTGATTATAACCCAAGGTTTGACAGGCCAATGGCCTATTAAAAGTCACCATCAAGTAAAAAACCCGGTTCGAAAGAACCGGGTTTTTTTTTTGCTTCAAACAAAGTAAATTTCCAGCCAGGGACACTAAACAGTACTGATTTAGTGTTTTTTAATCCAATTTGTAAAACTTAACTTTGGCTAATTGAGCAAACACTCATCGAATACTGAAAACCCCAACTACCGATATGCATCCATCATTAAAATTCAGTGCCTTAATTTTAGTTCTAAGCACCTTAATAGCGGCTTGTTCTTTAAGAAATCAGGTTTCGGTAGTTGAAAGAAATTTTGGTGAAGAAATAGAAACGGTTCAAAATCTAATTTTCAAATTTGATCATGACCTGGCCCCTGATTCCATTTTGAACTTATGGGATTCTACCGGTTACATCGAATTTAATCCTGCCGTGAAAGGCTCATTCAAATGGAATTCAGCACGAGAGTTAGTTTTCTCTCCCAATGGAGCCTTTAATCCAGCAACAGCCTATACCGCTACCTTAAATAACGATCTGCTAAAATTTGCGGGCAGTGAACTAACACTAAATACAAAAGAAAATAAATTCAAATTCCACACTCCATTTCTTCAATCACTCAGCAACATGTCGTGGTGGACCATGTCGCAAGAAGAACCCGGAATGGTAAACCTCAACATATCCTTCACGTTTAATTATCATATAGACCCGGCAGTTATCGCCAAAATAATTGAATTAAAAATAAATGGAAAACTTTCAGATTTTCGAATTGCTGACAATGCTATTTCGCAAACACTTACTTTAGTTTCATCGGCCTTACCTAAAGATTTGATTGGAGGATGCACACTTGAGTTTAGCATCAGCAAAGGTGCGATTTGTCAATCGTGTGAATTAGGCACCCCTGAATCACTAACAGGAAAACAGGAAATACAGGCACCGGATAAACTTGAAATTACTCATGTTGAGGGTGTTTTAGAATCAGGAGGAGGAAGTATTCTTATTTATTGCAATCAGGAAGTACTTACAAAAGACCTTTCAAAATATATTAAAATATCACCTGCGGTGAACTTTACTGTTGAACCAAATGGAAACGGAATCAGCATTAATGGAAATTATGAAGCTGGAGCCAGTTACCAAATTGATATCAGTAAGGAGCTAACGGGTGCCTTTGGAGGTACTTTGGAAAAAGACTACACAGCACTGGTTCCATTCGGAGAAATGGAGCCATCTATTGGTTTTGTTTCTAACAAAGGTATCTATATGTCGACAGCGTCGTCACGTAAAATCGCTCTCCATATCGTGAACATTCCCAATGTAAATGTGAAAATTTTTAAGATTTACGAAAACAACATTATTGCCTTTATGCGATACCACCGGTACAACGATTACTGGGGGGAGGAGGAAACTGAATCTTTTGGATACAACGATTACAACATCGACAATTTAGGAGATGTGATTATGGACCAGGAATATGAAACCAAAAACCTAATAAAAAATAATGGAGTCCGCTTATTAAATCTCGACTTTAACGAACAAAATCAATTCAGAGGAATTTACCTGGTTACTGTCTCATCAACTGAAGAACGGTGGCGAAAAGTCCATAAAATGATATCCATTTCGGACATAGGTTTAATTGCGCGCCAGACGAATGATGAAATTTTTGTCTTTACCAATTCGATCAAAGATGCCCAGGCGATGAAGGGAGTTAAAATCACCTTTATAAGTACCAACAATCAAGTATTGGGAACTGAAACAACAAATAGCTCGGGAGTTGCAGACCTAAAATTTTTAAAATCAAAACACCCGGGATTCAAAATAGGGATGATAACAGCCCGAGCAGGGAACGACTTCAACTATATGACATTTGCTGATTCAAGAGTAGAAGATTCACGCTTTGATGTAGGTGGAAAAACTGACAACCCTTCCGGTTATGAGGCTTATTTGTATTGCGATCGTGAAATTTACCGTCCCGGAGAAAAAGTATATTTCAATACAATTATAAGAACTTCCAGCCTTGATAACCTCATCCAGGTTCCTGTTAAAGTCAAAGTTTTAATGCCAAATGGAAGAGCGTATACCAGTATGAAAAAAACTTTAAATACTCAAGGTGCTTCTGAAGGCTTTTTTCAACTGGGTACCACTTCTGTTACAGGAACCTATACTATTGAAGTTTATTCAGCTAACGACATTTTACTTGCATCAAAAAACATAAGTGTAGAGGAGTTTATTCCGGATCGCATTAGTGTGGCTACTCAAACCAATAAAAGCGAATACACTGTTGGCGATTCGCTTTTGTGTGAAGCTACGGCTATGAATTTATTTGGAACGCCGGCAGTGCAAAGGAATTATGAAATGGAATTTAGTTTGAGAAAAACTCCTATCTATTCAAAGAAATACCATGATTATAACTTTGATCTATCAGGCGCCGACAACATTACATTCAGCACGGTTCTTCGTCAGGGAAAACGGATGCTGCAGGGAAAGCAAAAGAAATGTTTCCTATTAGTGAGGGATTTTAAATACCGGATTGTTAAGTGGAAAATTTATGTTACAGTTTTGATGAAACCGGCCGACCGGTTAACAGAACAAATGAACTCACTGTTAGTACGCAGGAGACCTATTACGGTTTGAAATTAAGTGAATATTATAACAATGCCCGGCAACCGATGCAGATAGGACTTGCTGCAACTGATTTCAAAGGAATTGCAAAAAATTCAACAGCTGCTAACGTACAGATAATACGGGTTAATTGGGAAACCGTTATGGAGCGTACCTATGGCTCCAGATACAAGTATGTATCACAAAAACAGGAACGTATACTTGTTAACAAAACAATGAACCTATCGAAAGAGGGTTCCACCATCAATTTTACACCACAGGAATCCGGTCAATATTACGTTCGTATCAAGGATCCAAAATCAAGCACTTTTGTTCAATCCGAGTTTTATGCTTACGGTTGGGGATATACGCAAAATAATTCATTCGAGGTAAACAATGAAGGTCAGGTGGATATAGAATTCGATAAGGAAAAATACAGTCCTGGAGATAAAGCCAAAATCCTTTTCAAAACACCTTTTGCCGGAAGGTTGCTAGTGACTGTTGAAAGAAACAAAGTTTTCGAATATTTTTATATTGAAACTGACAAGCGTTCTGCTTCTGTGGAGATTCCGGTAAAAGAGGAGTATATTCCAAATGTTTATATCACAGCAACGTTGTTCAGACCACTTGATGAGGGAATTATTCCAATAACAATAGCCCATGGTTTTGCAGCACTACCTGTTGAAAAGTCTTCTAACCGAATACCTGTAGAAATACAAGTGGTTGAAAAATCGCGGTCTAATACCAAACAAAATATCAGGATAAAAACCCTTCCTAAATCAGGTATTGAAGTCACTGTTGCAGTTGTTGATGAGGGTATTATGCAATTAAAAATTCAAAAAGCCCGGATGCCTATTCCTACTTCTATCAGAAACGTGCATTAGAAGTAAATTCTTTTGACATATATCCAATGGTGCTTCCGGATATCAAATTTAAAAGTTCCAGTACCGGTGGCGATGGTTACGACTTACAAAAAAGAGTAAATCCATTAACTAACAAAAGAGTGAAATTGGTTGCTTATTGGAGTGGGATTTTAAAGACCGATGGAAACGGAATAGCAAGCTGTTATGTTGATATACCACAATTCTCAGGAGATCTGAGAGTGATGGCGGTAGCTTACAAAGACAAGGCTTTTGGAAATGCAGAAAAACATATTAAAGTAGCTGATCCGATAGTTATAAGTCCATCAATGCCAAGATTTTTAAGTCCGGGCGACACACTTTCACTTCCGGTGACCATTACCAACACCACAACTAAATCACAAAATATAACAGCAAGAGTTGAGCTTAACGGCCCTATTTCGGTGACAGGTCCGGCAACACAAACAATTTCTGTTGCTGCCAATTCGGAAGTACGACCTGTATTCCAAATTGCAGTTGGACAAAAAACAGGTGAAGGGGAAGTTATCTTAAAAGTGAACAATGGAACTGAAACTTTTAATGACAAAACTGAGATAACAGTAAGACCCCCTTCATCACTTCAAAAAATAAGTGGAGCTGGAGAACTATCAGCAGGTAATGTGTCTGAAATTTTAATGCAAAATAAATTTATTGCTAATTCAAAAACAGCAAAACTGATTATTAGCCGATCACCGGTAGTTCAATTCAGTGATCAGCTTTCGTATCTTTTAGGGTATCCGTATGGCTGTGTAGAACAAACTATTTCAACGGTATTTCCACAATTATACTATACCAATCTCGTGAAATCAATCAGTAACAAACCCGGGAGAGTTGTTGAAGTGAGCGTAAACATTCATGCGGCCATTCGCAAATTGCAATCCATGCAACAGTATAACGGGTCGATGAGCTACTGGCAAGGCGGAAATGAAGAATCCTGGTGGGGCTCAGCCTATGCATTCCATTTTTTGAATGAAGCTAAAAAAGCTGGCTATGAAGTACCTGAAGAAACAATCAATAAAATTAACAACTACCTCTCTCTTAAAGTGAAACAACATCCTGTTGAAACGTATTACTATTACGATGCATCAGGTATGGAGAAACGCAAAAACATTCCATCAAAAGATATTTTTTATTCACTTTATTTGATGTCACTTTATTCAAAGGCAGATATCGCAACCATGAATTTTTATCGTTCAAGAACCAATGAAATGGCGATGGATTCCAGGTATCTGCTTGCCGCTTCCTATATGGCTTGCGGCGATCGTAAGGCATATGATGATTTACTTCCGGGAATTTTTGCAGGGGAGCAATCAAAACCTTCAACGGGTGGCAATTTTTATTCCTATGTTCGTGATGAAGCGCTCGCTTTGAATGCACTACTTGAAACCGATCCAACAAATTCGCAAATTGGTTCTATGGTGAAACATCTTTCACAACAAATGAAAAATGAAAAATACTTATCCACGCAAGATCGAGCATTCTCTTTTCTGGCTCTAGGCAAGTTTATGAAAGCAAATGCTGCAACTAAAGCAACTGCAACAATAACCTCCAATGGAAAGGTAGCAGGTGAATTCAAAGGAGATGATTTAACTATCACCAATGGAATTAGTGATGGCAGTGTAAAAATAGCAACAACGGGTACCGGAAAATTGTATTATTTCTGGGAAATGGAAGGATTGACCAGTGATGGCAGCTTTAAACAGGAAGACAGCTATTTGCAGGTAAGGAAAAATTTCTTCAACCGATTTGGACAGCCATTATCAAATTTAAATAGCCTCCAACAAAATGATCTGATAGTTGTGAAATTATCGTTAGTCAATTTACAACGCAACAAGGTTGAGAACATAGTAATTTCAGATATTTTACCTGCCGGATTTGAAATTGAAAACCCAAGAATTTCAGCTGTTCCTGAACTGGCCTGGATAAAAGACAATACCTTACCCGACCATATGGATATCAGAGATGACAGGATACACTACTTTACAGCAATTGCAGATAAGCCAATTAGTTTTTACTATCTGGCAAGAGCTGTATCGACCGGAAAATTTACAATGGGACCTGTAAGTGCCGATGCCATGTATGATGGATCCTATCATTCCTATTATGGAGCCGGAGTGGTTACTATTGGTCAATAATGAATACAACAATTATAAGTTATGCGCAAGAGAATTTCATTTAGCAAATAAAACAAATCCCCGGATGGCACTATCCGATTATTAGTTTTAGGATACTAAAGAATTATGGTTTTCAAAACAAAAGACATTTCAATTATGAACTGAAATAGTTTAATACAAATACCATTCACTCTTTAAATTTAAAAGTTTTAATTGTCATTTAACCCTTAATCAAACCTAAATCAAAATTTTTACGATCATGTGGACAGAAGAAAACAATCAATTAAAAAAGACCTTCATCTTCAGAAATTTTGTGGAGGCGTTTGCGTTTATGACACGAGTTGCGTTAACAGCTGAAAAGATGGAACACCATCCAAATTGGAGTAATGTTTATAACAAAGTGAACATTAGTTTAAACACTCATGATGCCGGCGACATAATCACTGAGAAAGACCGAAAACTGGCTGCAGCAATTGATAAGCTGGCAGGATAACCAAAGTGATAGGCATGAATTTTAAATTTTATTTCAGATTTCTGAAACGAATTGCAATAGCATCGACAATTGTTGCTATGTTGTTTTTGATACTAAATAGCGTTTACCCATTAAGGAAAGCACCTGAATACTGCCAGATTATCACGGATAAAGATCAAAACATTTTACATGCATTTTTATCCAATGATGACAAATGGCGAATGCAAATTGTACCCGGAGAAATTAATGAAACTTTTCTGAAGACTCTGCTTTACAAAGAAGATAACTATTTTTATTACCACCCGGGTGTGAATCCCATTGCATTAGTCAGGGCTGCTTTTAACAATATAAAAGCCGGAAAAAAAACTTCCGGAGCTTCAACTATTACCATGCAGGTTGCACGTCTTTTGTATCCTGCACGGAGAACTTTTTTAAATAAAGCGATTGAGATGTTCAGGGCATTTCAATTAGAATGGAAATTATCGAAAGATGAAATTCTTTTCCTTTACTTAAACCTGATTCCATATGGTGGAAATATTGAAGGGGTAAAAGCTGCCTCGTATTTTTATTTTAACACCCAACCTACTCATCTCAATTTGAGTCAATCGGTAATACTTTCCATTATTCCTAACAGGCCCAATTCATTGCATCCAAAGAAAGGAACTGTTCTGATAACGAAAGAGCGCGACAAGTGGTTGAACAGAATGATGAAAGACAAAATTGCTAATGAGAAACTTATCCGTGAAGCTTTGTCGGAGGCAATTGAAATGAACCGGCGCAAAGCACCAAAAGAAATTCCTCATTTATCAATACGATTACGAAATAAATATCCCGGCATCAGTACTATTACTTCAACCATAGATAAAAAGCTACAGGAAAAAACCGAAGTCATTAGCTACAACCATTACACGTATATGCTATGGCTATTGATAAAGGAATTTTAACACCTGCCACCGTGTTGCAAGATGTTCCGGTTAACATTTCAGGCTACACACCTGAAAATTTTAATTCACATTGCAACGGATTGATTGTTGCTTCGAAGGCATTGGCATTTTCATTAAATATACCAGCAGTTGATTTACTGAATAAAACGGGGCTATCGGATTTTACAAATACCATGAAGCGTTCAGGCTTTCAATCGATTCGCAAAGACAGGGAGTTAGGATTATCTGTAATTCTTGGTGGCTGTGGCGTGCGGCCTGTTGAGCTTGCTGCGATGTACAGTGCGTTCGCTAACGGAGGTGAATATATGCCATTGAAGTATGTTACCACTGACACGCTGCAAAGGAGTTCTCAGATGGTCAGTGCGGCCGCATCTTTTATGATAACAGAAATGCTTACCGGGCTAATTCGGCCCGACTTGCCTAACAATTCCGAAAGCAGCATGCACGTTCCTAAAATAGCCTGGAAAACCGGAACATCCTATGGAAGAAGAGATGCATGGAGCGTTGGTTACAATAAATCCTACACCATATTAGTTTGGGTCGGCAACTTTAGTGGTGAAGGAGTACCTGAGTTAACAGGTGCAGACATGGCTACTCCACTTTTGTTCGAATTATTTAATACCATTGATTACAATTCTGGCAGCAATTGGTATTCAGCTCCAAAGAGTGCATCAATTCGATGGGTGTGTTCACAATCGGGAATGCCTCCCGGTGAAAACTGTGAAGATCAGATTATGGATTATTTCATTCCTGGAATTTCAGCTTATAAAAATTGTTCCCATTTAAGAGAAGTATATGTTTCACCGGAAAATAAAATCTCTTACTGTATGAGGTGTTTGCCGGAGGTGGGATATAAAAAAGTACTTCTTCCAAATTTGCTTCCTGCAATTTCAACTTTTTATATGCAAAATGGAATTGCGTTTGAGAAAACCCCACCACACAATCCGGAGTGCGCACGATTATTTACAGAAAATGCTCCTGCAATTACCTCACCTATAAATAGCAAATCTTATTTGTTGGAAAAAAATGCGGCGCAGCAATTAAAATTGACTTGCAATACAGAGGCCGACATTTCAAAAGTGTTTTGGTATATTAATGATCGATTTTTAATGAGCTCCAAACCGGGTGAGCCTGCCTTTTTTGTACCTGATGAGGGTATTTGCAAAATTTCATGCAGTGACGATAAAGGCAGGAATTCTGATATCTCTATCAGTGTCGACTTTTATTAAAAATAGCTGTTTATCAATTATTTACCAACTATCATTTGATAATATCACAATTAATCGGCAGATTTTACCTATCATTGTACTTGAAAACCTATAATCAAAAACCTATGAAAAAACTTTACTTACATTAGCAGTAGCAGCAATGATTGGAACAACCGGTATTGCACAAACTGTAATTTATGACAACGGACCAACATTTGACTTAGCTGGTGGCGGAGCCGCAGGAGCAAATGCTTCATCATTGCACGATGGAATGGGAAGCTATGGCTCAGGTCATGCTTTTTCATCTGGTTTTCGTGTTGCTGATGATTTTGTTGTTGCTCCAGGAACAACTGTAACAATTGATTCACTTGTTTTTTATGCCTATCAAACAGGATCAGGCCCGATCTCTTCAATTACCGAGGTAAATGTTCGTATCTGGAATGGTGTTCCTGAAGACGGAATCAGCACAGCTGTATTTGGTGACAACACGACTAACATTATGATTACTTCTGAATGGGGTGGTGCATATCGCACAGGTGATTTAGGAGCGGCAGCATGTCCTGCAGAGACTTGTGTGGATAGACCAATCATGAGAAATGCTTGTATCGTTGGAACCACGCTCGCTCCAGGAACTTATTGGATCGATTGGCAAACTAATGGCACGGGTGCGTCAGGTCCTTGGGCACCTCCAATTAATCTTGGTGCCGGTGTTACAACAACAGGAAATGCGAAACAATATGATCCAGCCGGATTAATTTGGAACGATTTGTTTGACGGTGCATTAACAACAGAAGCTCAAGGGTTACCATTTCTAGTTGTTGGAACAATTACTACCGGCATCAATGAAATTAACATTAATAACAATGTAACTGTATTTCCTAATCCGGTTTCTGAATCAACAACTGTTACTATAAATGCACCAATCGGCAGCAATGACGAACTAACTTTCACAGTGTATGATATTCTTGGTAACGTAGCAAAGAAGATCGAAAACATCACCAGCAAATCCTTTGAATTAAAAAGAGGCAGCTTAGCAAATGGTGTTTATACTTACGAAATGACAAATGGCGGAGAGATTTTGAAAAACGGTAAAATTGTTCTTCAATAATTTTTTGGGCACAAAAAAAACCCGGTCGATGACCGGGTTTTTTTTGTGCCAATTTTTAATTCTATTTTTTATAAATCCATGCACTTTCCACGGCATTTGATTTTATTTCAGGTAAGGCATCGGTAGTTTGTGTATAGCTGGCTGAACTAAATAAGCTCACCATAAAAAGCCCTGCTTTATTTTGGCCAATTAAAACAGCATCGTTTCCTTTAGTTTTCATTTCGGCCATAAACTTATCGGCATTTTCTTTTAACCTGAAGCAACCTCCGATTACAAAATAGGTATCATCCTGCACATCAATTGAAACAGGAGTTACTGTTTTCATTTCTTTTTTCACTGTTTCAACAACCGGTTCATCAGGAGTTAATGCAAGCGTTTCATTTGACTGAGCAGCAGGAGTAATTTGAATATCGGGTTTTGATTCTGAAACTAAATATTCATTTTGAAAAGTAGTTTTTGCAGGGGGCACTTCAAAAGGGGATTTATACTCAAATTTAATTGGTTGAAAGGCTTTTGACTCCCCTTTCATTTCATCTATGTATTCATTTATTCTTGAAAAGGGCAATAACGTACTTAAATTGTTATTGAATTCATATAATACAGGAGGCACCATAAAGAGGAAAGCAAGTACAGCTGCGGCAGGAATCACTTCAATAACTTTCCATTTAAATGGTTTTCGTTCTGTTTGTGATTTAGGTTGCGATTTAGGTAAAGGAATTATTTTGGGCACATGCGTTTCAACCGGAATATTTACCTCTCTTTTAATTAAAGGTGAATGCAAGGCGGATAACCCAAAAGAACTTATTAAATAATTTACATTTTGATCAGGAACAAACTGAACATTGGATTCGTTATCAAGATAAAGTAAACCTACTTTTTCGATCTTCAGTTTTTGTCCGTTTTTAAAATTGGCAAGAGCCTCTTTCACATACTCACGGATCACTTCATTGGCTTCAGAATAATTCAAAGCTTCTCGCTGAGAGATATGACTTGCCAGTAAGCCATCATTATTTTTCAATGAGGAATTGAAGGCCAATTTTTTTGAGGGCGGATGAATAACATGCAAAGCCGGGTTGATGGAAGCAGGTTTATGGTTGGCAATAAATCCGCCCAAATCTGTAACAATCACACAATCATGATCATACAACAATTCACTAATATAGTTATCTATCTTCACTGACAATTTCCTTATGCTGCTAAATTAATTTAAATTCATGCTAATATATAAAAAGAAAGCGATTTGGTTTGTATTTATTCAAAATCAAGTGTTTAGGCCGAAACGTTGTTCCAATAAAACAATATCACCCGGGGTATCAACTGCTAAATTTTCGTGATCGCTCACAGCGGTGATAATGCGGAAACCATTTTCGAGCCATCGCAATTGTTCCAGAGACTCGGCCATTTCCAGATTTGCAGGTGGTAGCTTAGCCAGCAGCGGCAAAATGGAGGATCTAAAACCATAAATACCTATGTGTTTGAAAAAAGCACCTTTATTCACCCATGCTGCCCGCTCCTTTTCATTGCAGTAAGGAATTGGGCTTCGGCTAAAATACAAGGCATATCCGGAAAGTTGTCGCACCACTTTGGGCAGGTTTACGTTATCCAGATCGGCAGCATCGGTGATTTGTCTGACAAGAGTAGCTATTTGAGCATCGGCATGCTTAAAACAATTTATAAGCAAATCAATTTGACCCGGATGGATATAGGGTTCATCTCCCTGAATATTGATAACCAGCTCGTAATGTTCCGAACTTTTGTTAAGTACTTCGGCGCATCTATCGGTGCCACTCAGATGATTTGATGCTGTCATGGTTACTTTTCCTCCAAAAGTTTTCACATGATCAAAAATACGATCATCGTCGGTGGCAACGATTACATCATAGAGCAATTCAGCTTTTAAAGCCTGCTCATAAACTCTTTCAATCATTGATTTACCATTGATTACTGCCAGTGGTTTTCCGGGGAACCGAGTAGAAGCATACCGGGCTGGAATTATTCCAAGAGTTTTCATTGTTTGTT
Organism: Bacteroidota bacterium; assembly: GCA_016722525.1. Classification (GTDB taxonomy): domain Bacteria; phylum Bacteroidota; class Bacteroidia; order AKYH767-A; family OLB10; genus JADKJB01. The sequence continues at coordinate 10,671 of JADKJB010000012.1, read as the reverse complement.
TGCTGCAAAACCCATCAACAATCTGGAGAGGCAAGTAGTAAAAAACTGCAATTGCTCAGCGGGGTTATCGGTTCCTAAGGAAAGGCTTTTATAAAATTTATCCCAAAGGGCAGGACTGGCATTTGCTGTTGGAATGCAAAAATAAAGGGGCGCATTTCGGATTTTAGTATAGGCTAAGATAACTGCACAAGGTTGATTTTCACCATCTCTATAAAGCAATACAAACTCGATTTTTCGATCCGATTCTTCGCAGCCCTCGGCTTTTTTAATTGAGTAACCTTCTTTAGTCTCGAGTTTCGCATTAAGTTGAATTTTATAACCAACTGCGCCATAGTTGTACTCCTCGTCGGTAGTGGGGGCAATGATTTGAGCTTGAGAAAAAAGCAAGCTAAACCCAACAGGGTTGTCAAAAGGATTTTTTAATGAAACGCCATGACCAGCTACCAGCATAAAATTAAGATTTAGAGAGACAACAAACCACCTAAAACAAATTCGCTGTCCTCCACAAAAATACACATTCAAATTTATTTTTGAAGGAACAAATTCCTGAATACCACCGGATCCTTTCCCGCAAAAGACTTGATTCCCGATCCACTCACCAACGAAGAGTTCCAATTTAATGATTCTGAACAGGGCAAAATGCGCCATGAAATTACATTTCATCGTTTTTTTTCGAACCTGAATGGTAACTCTTAAAACCACCCAAAACCTTTGTCAGCAAAGGTTTTCAGCAGCACAACCACACCCTTGTAGTCAATTAATGACAGTTGAGGGCTTACAATTCACACTGGTTTCTTACAACAACTGCCACAGCGCCATGCAACCCTGTAGTAAGTCCTTCGTTACGGGCTTATAAATTATTGTTTTATGAAGCAGTTTGCGGACGGAAAAGGAGAAAGAATACCAAAACAATTGATCCAGGATCCGACCAGAAGAGCAAGGTATGAGGAGATAGTAAAAGATACCATCAAAGAATTATACAGCAGCGCCAGATACTGGGACTTTTTTAAGTCATTTAACGAGGAATCGGTACATGATTTTATTACAGAATACGCATCAAAAAAGGCCTGGTATTTACTCAATGGCGAACGAATGATCGCTAAAAAAGAGCGGGAGCAATTACGATTCAGAGATCTGGCGGAGCAGTGTTTTTGGGAAATTCAACAAAAAAAATTATTTAATCTTCAGGCCGAGTGGCGTGCAGGACTTATAGAAATTGAAGGTATAGAAGTTACCCGGGACTTTTATTGCTGGGAAAAAGCCATCACTAAATGTCCTTTTCTTGACCCTGTTTCATCGGCAGAACTCAACCTTTATATGGATTATTTGGAATCGGGTTTGTATATGGAGAAAAGCTGGTATTACAATTGGCAAGACTATGAATCTTACAATCAGCTCAACGGTGGGCCGGATGCAACACCTGAATGGTACAAATTTTATGATTCCAAAATAGGTACTGATTATCTTTTAATGCTTCCTGATAAAAAAGGAGAAGAAGAAAAGAAATTCCTTAAAGCCTGGCGGGAAACCAACAGCGAATATAACGCACTTGGGATAAACGAAGAAGAAATCACGACTGGTTCGGGGCCAAATTTATACATCAACTATGGCACATTGGATTTCTTCATCAACACTTTTGAAAGCAAAAACCTGCTTAGTTATTTCAAAGCATCAGAAATAAAGCCGGAGGATGACACTACAGAAGCCGAGTTACAGGATGCCTTTAGAATATTAAATCGCGCCAACGAAACCGTGCGACTTCCTGATGACCCTGACTGGAAGCAATCCGTAATAAAAGGAGCTACCCGTTATAAAATAAAAAGAATACTTGCCAATCTCCCCTATGTTTACGATGAGTACTTATTCCGCATAAAAACAGGCATCGCATTTTCAGAGGCAGAAGATGATTCCCTATACCAGGAATGTGTTGCGTTTACTTCTATTTACAGACAGCAGGTTCGTGAGGGCAAAAATAGTTCAGAAGCACCTGAAAGTTGATACACCTCCTATCAGAAGTTCATATTAATTTGCAGTGTGTAATTTCGCGGTGCCTGCATATCAGCTGGGCGACCCATGTATTCATGATTAAATAAGTTGCGGACAATAGCAGACACTTTAAAGTTTTGCGTAACGCGATATCCAAATCGAAAATCAAATGCCCAATCGCCGTAATAATGTTTTTCGCGATAATCTTTAACACCGGGGATAGTTGCTTCACTTTCGAAAACCGCATCAATATTTTCCATAAAGCTATTAAAGCGGGAGCTCAATCCTATCATGAAATTTCCGGGATTCAATTCAATGTCTCCTTTGAATAAATGACGGTATCGGTATTTGAGCACATTATAATTTGCAGAATTCTTCAAAGTATCTTTTGCAGCATCAAAATCCAATTGAATAGGTTCAATATAGGTGTATCCACAAAACAACGAAACAGGTAAGCGGCCAATAGTACCCTGACCGTTTAAACCAATATCGATACCTGTAATTTTTGTATTGCCAATATTAACTGACTTAAATCCGAAACCGAACGTGGGTGGCTCGAAAGGTCCGTAACGGCCAAAAGTAAATTCCATCATATCCTGATACTCACTCCAGAAACCGGCTACATCAAAAAATCCTTTCCATCCTCCAATTCGTATTCCTTGCTTCACTCCTATTTCGGCAGTCCAACCGGTTTCCGACTTAACGCTATCGTTAGGATAAATCACAATATTACCTACCTGAGTACTTACATATTTTTCGGCAATGGAGGGATAGCGGTAACCCTCACCATATGAAGCTCTGAGGTGCGTATTTTCAAATACTTTAAAATTAATTCCACTTCTAATTACAGGTATTGTTTCTTTATCACCATCATCAATGGTATTGGATTCTAATCTACCACCTAATGAAACACCAAGTCTTCCTACAGAAATATCAAACTGAGCAAAACCGGCCATATTATTTGATGTATGATCTTCATACAATTCACTTTTAATTTCAGCATATGATTCAACAATACCAGCAGTGATAGTAAGAAATTCCTTTATTCTTTTCTGATATTGATATTCTGCATAATAGGAAGTAGCAAAAGCCTGTTGATTGGTATTATTCCGATTTGCTGTTTTGAAATAGCGTGTTCTCAGCTTGTGTGTACTACCTTTTTTCCGGCATAGGTGATGAAAGGATCGACACTGGTACGAGTAGTTTCATAAAGACTGATAGTAGTTGTAGAATCTGCTATACCACCTTGTGGAATATAAGCTCCTGTAGAATCGTTTTCCCACAACAAAAACAAACCACCACTATTGGAAGTAACATTTAAATTCACCCCGGCAAATAGACCCTCAATTTTTTAAATTGGTATCGTGTATTCGCATTTATCCGATAGCGTTCTTCGGTTTCACCTTGACGGAATCCATCATCTTTAAACACATTTCCACCGAGCACTAAATCAAATCGACCGGCCTTTTGTTTATGATTAAAACTCAATCCTTGAAACTGCTGCGAATTATCACCCCACCATTGCAGTTGCTCTCTTTTGGAGTCGCCATACCAACCTGAGAACCAATTAATATTTGTTTCGGGTTTAGATTTAGGATAAGCTGTTCTTACATTAATAACTCCGTTCATTGCGGAAGAACCAAAAAGTGCGGAAGAGGCTCCTTTAATTACCTCCACCTGTTCAATATTTTCAACGGGCAAAAAACTCCATTTCACATCCCCGGCATCAGCTGCGAGCATGGGTAAATCATCTACTAACAAAAGCACCCTGCTACCGGCACCATAACTAAAACCACTCCCTCCTCTTATATTTGCTTGTCCATCAATGATAGCTACACCGGGAACCTGTTCCATGACTACATCCATTGAAGTTGCGTTGGTATTTTCAATAAAAGTGGGTTTAATAACTTCCATGGAAACTGTTACCTCTTCTATTTTTTGTTCGAACTTACCGGCACTCACCACAATAGTATTTAAGAGTGTAGATACCGGCACCAGATCTATATTAATAATTTTAACTTCTCTCTGTGCCACCTTAACCTGTTTTATTTGAGAGGTATAACCCACAAAACGGAAAGAAACGGAATGATCACCCGCTGGCATTTCAATGCGAAATTTTCCGGAAAGGTCGGTTACCGTTCCTGAAACACCGTCTAAAACAACATTCACCCCAGGCAAAGGCTCTTTTGTATCAACATCTCTAACAAGGCCCATCACAATTGCTTGATTCTGTGCTATTGCCGATAAAGGCACGAGGCAAAGAAAAAACATCACACTTTTAATTAGGTTGTTCATATTGCTGTATCTTTTATTATTTTTGTCGAAATATACTTTTTATTTTACACTTTTTATGATTTCTATTTCAGAAGAAACTTTTATTTTCAGAATTGCATTAACTATGATTGAGGGTGTTGGGGACGTTTTAGCCCGACAATTAATCAGCTACTGTGGCGATGTAGAAGCCATTTTCAAGGAGAAAAAAGAACTCTTGAGAAAATTCCAGAAATTGGACCCAAGACCGCCGCCTCTATTGTTGGTTTTAAAACTTTAGTCGTGCCGAAAAGAGCTGGCCTTTGTCAGAAAACATGGCATAGACATGTACTTTTACCTGGATGAGGATTATCCGATCAGACTCAAAAATTGTTATGATGCTCCGGTGTTGCTCTTCTACAAAGGAACCACCTCACTCAACCACAGCAGAATGGTAGCAATTGTTGGCACCAGGAAAGCGACCGAATATGGAAAGGATTTTACCAATGCACTGGTTGAAGAGCTTGGACAAATGAAGGCAGTAATTGTGAGTGGATTAGCCTATGGAATTGACATTACAGCTCATAAGGCCTCGGTGAGAACAGGGGTGGAAACTATTGGAGTGATGGCACATGGACTAGACAGAATTTACCCTCAGGTGCACAACCAGGTAGCTCGTAAAATGGTGGAGCATGGTGGATTGATAACGGAACATATCAGTGGTGCAGATCCTGACAAAGAAAACTTCCCCAAAAGGAATAGAATTATTGCAGGATTATGCGATGCAGTTATAGTTGTAGAGGCCGCAAAAAAAGGAGGGGCTTTGATTACTGCTGACATTGCAAACTCCTACAACCGAGATGTGTTTGCCTTGCCCGGGCGAATTAATGATTTGTATAGTGAAGGTTGCAACATGCTTATAAAATCGAATCGCGCTGCATTAATTCAGTCGGCAGCTGATTTGCGATATATTATGGGTTGGGATGATGAAAATAAAAATAAATCTGTCTTGCAAAAACAATTATTTGTAGAGCTTTCGCAAGATGAAAAATTGATTGTGGACTTCATCATGAACCAAGATGGAGCACCTATTGATGCTATTGTTTTCCACTCTGGTATGCCACACAGTAAAGTTGCTGCTCTTTTGCTCAACCTCGAATTTTCCGGCATTATTAAATGTTTGCCGGGAAAGGTTTTTAGACTGGTTTGAGTTTAACCTCCATAGGAGTCATTGTGACGATGCTACCTCCTGAAAAAGAAGGACTGTTTTAATTGACTTTCTCATCCATTCATTTATCAGATACCTACTATTTTTCATCACTGAAATAGAGTCCGGGTATTACCAAAAGCAATCTGGATCCATATTCCCTCCTTACCGGTTGCAACCTACTGGAAATAGTGCATTAATCATTAATTAATTAGTAACTAAATTCAAATTATTATATTTGCAATCAAAACAAAACAGATCTGAATTATGTATTCCACCTTACAACCCTTATTGCAGCAAGAACTGAAAGAAATAGAAGAAGCTGGGCTCTTTAAAAAAGAACGTATTATTGTTACACCACAGGGTGCGGATATTCGTTTGACAGATGGAAAGGAAGTGGTGAATTTTTGCGCGAATAATTATCTGGGTTTATCATCACATCCAAAAGTAATTGAAGCTGCAAAAAAAGCGATTGATACACATGGGTATGGGATGTCGTCGGTGCGATTTATTTGCGGGACACAGGATATACACAAAGAACTGGAAAAAAATATTGCAAAATTTCTTGGCACTGATGACACTATTTTGTATGCTGCAGCATTCGATGCTAATGGCGGTGTTTTTGAACCATTACTGAACGAAAAGGATGCGATTATTTCGGATGAATTAAATCATGCATCGATCATTGATGGAGTGCGTTTATGTAAAGCACAGCGTATGCGTTACAAGCATAACAATATGGAGGATCTTGAAGAGCAGTTGAAAGCTGCAATGCATCTTCGTCACCGAATGATTGTTACTGACGGTGTATTTTCCATGGATGGCACCATTGCACAACTTGATAAAATTTGCGAACTCGCCGATAAATACAAAGCACTTATCATGATTGATGAATGTCATGCGAGTGGCTTCATGGGTAAAACCGGCCGAGGAACACATGAGCACCACAACGTGATGGGACGAATTGATATCATTACCGGCACACTCGGCAAAGCATTGGGTGGCGCTTTGGGCGGATTTACATCAGGAAGAAAAGAAATTATTGATATGCTTCGTCAGCGTTCGAGACCCTATTTATTTTCAAATTCACTGGCACCTTCTATTGTTGGAGCATCCAATGCAGTACTTGAATTGTTAAGCTCAACCACCGATCTGCGCGATAAACTTTGGGATAACACCGCATACTTCCGTACAAAAATTACCGAAGCAGGATTCGATATAAAACCAGGCACGCACCCCATTGTTCCCATCATGCTTTATGAAGCAAAACTTGCACAGGATTTTGCAACTAAACTTTTAGATGAGGGAATTTATGTCACCGGATTTTTCTACCTGTTGTTGCAAAAGGAAATGCACGCATTCGTGTTCAGATGTCGGCAGCTCATGAGAGACATCATTTGGATAAAGCGATTGCTGCGTTTACGAAGGTGGGGAAAGAATTGGGGGTGGTGAAGGCGGGAATGCGGGAAACGGGAATGTAGAATGTAGAATGTAGAAAACGGGAATGTAGAATACGGGAATGTAAAATGTAGAATGTAAAATGTAGAATCTAGAATGTAGAAAACGGGGATGTAAAATCTAGAATGTAGAAAACGGGAATGTAGAATGTAAAATACAAAATATAGAATACAAAACGTAGAATGAAGAATGCTACATTTATATTCCTTGATTAAATGAAATTGAGATTTGTTTTTTTACAAACCTAAAAGCACCTTCGTGGGATCGCTACCACCATAAAGCATTTTAACCGGCTCTTCGAGCATTTGTTTGACTTTGACCAGGAAACTCACTGATTCGCGGCCGTCGATGATGCGGTGGTCGTAGGAGAGCGCGACGTACATGATGGGACGAATTTCTACTTTGCCATTTATTGCAACCGGTCTTTCTACAATGTTGTGCATTCCTAAAATAGCACTTTGCGGTGGGTTGATGATTGGTGTGGAGAGCATGCTGCCAAAAACACCTCCGTTGGTGATGGTGAAGGTCCCTCCTGTCATTTCGTCGATGGAGATTTTTCCTTCACGTGCTTTTCCTGCAAGTGCCATTACAAGCGATTCAATTTGAGCGAGAGTTAGTGCCTCGGCATTTCTCATTACAGGAACCATCAATCCTTTAGGAGCACTAACGGCTATGCCTATATCACAATAGTCGTGATAAACAATCTCGTCACCATCAATCCTGGCATTTACCGCAGGAAATTCTTTCAAGGCTTCACACACCGCTTTGGTAAAAAACGACATGAACCCCAACCCTACCCCATGCTTTTCCTTAAATTTATCTTTATGCAATTTTCTGATCTCCATAATTGCACTCATATCTACCTCGTTAAAAGTAGTAAGCATTGCGGTCTCATTTTTAACGGCGACTAAACGCTGAGCAAGTTTTTTGCGCAACATTGAGAGTTTCTCTTTCCGGATGTTACGTGTTCCCTTGGTGGCAGGGGCGGCGGCGGTGGCGGGAGCATTCGTCGAAGAAATAACGTCACTTTTTGTAATTCTTCCATCTTTGCCAGTTCCTTTTACTGTTTCAGGAGAAATACCTTTTTCTTTCAGTATTTTTTCAGCAGCGGGAGAAGGAACTCCTGATGCATAACCGGAGGATTGAATTTCTTCTGAAGATACTTTTACATTGTCAACAGGCTTAGAAGAATTAACAGTTTTTGCTTCGGTTTTCACATCTGTTGATTTTGACTTTTCAGCAGGAGCGGCATCTCCGTCGATGGTACAAATCACAGAACCAACAGCAACGGTTTCACCTTCTTGAATTATGATTGCTAATTTCCCGCTTTGCTCTGCAGCAATGGTAAGTGTGGCTTTGTCGGAATCGATCTCGGCAATCTCCTCATCTTTTTCTACGTAATCGCCGTCGCTTTTTATCCAACGAGATATTTGCACTTCGGTGATGGATTCACCCGGGGAAGGGACTTTTATTTGGGTTGTCATGGGTTTAATGTGGGCATGTGTTGATTTGCTGATGTGATGATGTGATGATGTGATGATTTGCTAATGTGCTAGTGTGCTGATGTGGTTTGTGGTATGTATTGATGTGAGGATGGGGCAATTTTTCCGTGAATTTAAAATCATCAATTTATATGTTAGGTGCAAATACTTTTCGTACAATTTCGTGTTGTTCTTTTTCGTGTTGAACGTGGGAGCCGGTGGCGGGGGAGGCGCTTTCGGGGCGGGAGATGAGATTCCATTTGGTGCCTTTCCAAACTCTCAGCAGGTAACTCCAGGCTCCCATATTTTCAGGTTCTTCCTGTACCCAAATATTTTCTTTTGCATTAGGGTACTGCTTTATTACTTCATTAATCTGATTTAAAGGAAAAGGGTATAATTGTTCAATGCGGATGAGTGCCACATTATTCATTTTTTCTTTTTCGCGATATTCCAACAAATCATAATAAATTTTACCACTGCAAAAAGCAATGCGATTTACATCGGATGATTTAATTACGGCATCGTTTATAACTTCCTTAAAAGCACCTTCGGCAAGTTCTTTTACTGATGATACACATTTAGGATGACGTAACAGACTTTTTAGGTGTCATAACAATAAGTGGTTTCCGGAATGGGCGATGCATTTGTCGGCGTAAAATATGAAAGAAATTTGAAGGAGTGGTGCAGTTTGCAACCTGAATATTATTCTCGGCACAGAGCGCTAAAAATCGCTCCAGCCTAGCACTCGAATGCTCTGCCCCTTGTCCTTCGTAACCATGAGGAAGTAACATCACCAAACCATTCATTCTTTTCCATTTATCCTCAGCACTGCTGATGTACTGATCAATAATAATTTGTGCAGCATTGGCGAAATCTCCAAACTGCGCTTCCCAGACAACTAATGTTCGGGGTGCCGATAAGTTAAATCCATATTCAAATCCTAAAACAGCATATTCTGAAAGCAATGAATTGTAAATGGAGAATTTAGCTTGCTTATCGGAAATATTATTGAGTGGTGTATAATTTTCTTCTGAATCTTCTACTCTGATCACAGCATGACGATGCGAGAAAGTACCTCTTTCTACATCCTGTCCACTTACTCTTACTGGGAAACCTTCCTCAACCAATGAACCATATGCCAGCAATTCAGCCATTGCCCAATCGAGACGGGAACCATCTTCGATCATAGTCTTACGGTCGGTGAATAAACGTTTTGTTTTAGTGAAAAAATTTTTATCTTCGGGTAACCGTGTAATTCTATCGCCTATCTGTTGCAACAATTTTGTTTCCACGCCGGTAAACGGAGAAGGAAACATATCTTCAGCTTTTGCAAATTGCAATCCCGACCAGTTGCCTTCCGACTGCCTTATAAATTTAGTTTTCTTTTTTGCTTTTGCGGAATCCAATTGTTCCTGTAGCATTTTTTGAATGTCACTCCATTTCCTGGCAAGGTCGGCATGAACATCGCCCTGAGCGAGTAATTTCTGATTATAAATTTCACGGGCACTGGGGTGACTGGCTATTGCTTTGTAAAGTAACGGTTGTGTAAACCGTGGTTCATCACCTTCGTTATGTCCGAATTTACGGTAGCATAAAAGATCAATAAATACATCACGATGAAATTTCTGACGGTATTCCATTGCCAGTTGAATGGTGTAAACGAGTGCTTCCACATCATCACCATTCACATGAAAAACAGGCGATAAGGTAACTTTAGCTACATCGGTACAATAAGTTGATGAGCGCGCGTCGATATAATTGGTAGTAAAACCGATTTGATTATTGACAACAATGTGTATGGTTCCTCCTGTTGCGTAACCTTTTAGTTGCGACATTTGAATCACCTCATAAACGACGCCTTGTGCTGCCACGGCTGCATCACCATGAATGAGTATGGGTGTAATCTGATCAATGGTTCCACCCTCGGTATTATCAATTTTAGCTCTTACAATTCCCTGAACAACCGGATCAACGGCTTCGAGATGCGAGGGATTGGGAGTAAGGCTGAGATGCACTTTTTTTCCATTCCTAGTTTCCACATCAGCAGAAAATCCCAGATGGTATTTTACATCACCATCGAATGCATTATCTTCAAATTCTTTTCCTTCAAATTCAGTAAAAATATCTTCGTAAGTTTTGTTCAGCACATTTGCAAGAACATTTAACCTGCCCCGATGTGCCATACCAATTACAAATTCTTTTATTCCCAATTCGGCACCGGAATCAATCACGGCATCGATGGCAGGAATTAAAGTTTCGGCACCTTCGAGCGAGAATCGTTTTTGACCT
>JADKJB010000011.1 GCA_016722525.1 Bacteroidota bacterium | reverse complement strand
GCAGTTAAATTCATTAAATCTGACTCAGTTTCCCTGGTCAGGTTCTTATTTTGGAGGTATTAACACTAATTTAACTGCTACTGCCAATGCCAACTATGCCTTTACCAATTGGACTCAAATGCACAGGTATTTAATCCTAATAATACTGCCCTGGATATTGATTTTACATTGAGCGGAGCCGATTCAATAGTTGCTCATTTCTTGTCAACATCATCGTTGCCTGAAGTTCCGGGTATGAATCCGTCTGTTGCTGTTTATCCTACAGTTTTTGATGCCTCCTCAACGGTTGATTTCTATCTGCCTGAAACAGCACCGGTAACTTTAAAGCTTTACTCTTTGATGGGTGCTGAAGTAATGAAAATAGAGATGCCACAAGGTAAATTGTTGCAACCCGGCAAGTATGAAGTTGAATTAAATATGTGAAAGTAGCATGGCAGGGGAATTTACTTACTCGAATTTACTGCAGGCAATTTCAAAAAAAGTATCAAATTAATTTATTCCCCTGAATAATATTTTTTGTTGTTGTTAAACTAATTCAAAACCAAATGATCGAAACTTCTTTGAAGAAGTTTCGATCATTTGGTTTTATAAATATAATTTACTCTAAAACTGCTTAAAAATGTGTACAAAAAAGTCTTTGTTATTTTTAACCATACTAATTGGATTTCTCTTTAGCTCTTGCGAAAAAGATCCGGGTGAAGGTGGTAATTCTTCCATTAAAGGATTTGTTCATATTACAGATTATAATGCCTCCTTCGTGATTGTGCAAGGTGAGTATCCCGGCGCCGATGAGGATGTGTATATTAAATATGGTGATGAAGTAGCAATAGGCGATCGTATTAAAGCCGGGCCCGATGGAAAATTTGAATTTAAATACCTCCGTGAAGGAAAATATACTATTTATGTGTATTCTGAAGATACTACTCTTTCCGGTAACTCTGTTGTTTCGAAAGTAGTTGAAGTTACCGATAAAAAACAAACAGTTGATGCCGGAACTTTTGAAATAAAAAAGAATTAAATACCTCAATGCACATTATGATTTTTAGAATACTAGCTGTAATTGTGTTTCTTGGTAGTTTACCTTTTACCAGCGCATATGCTCAAAGTAAAAAGGATATTAAAAAATTTAAAATTCGTTCAAAAACGGAAGTTGTTACCGAATATCAAAATGGGAAAGAACATACACTGAATGAATTATTTGAAAAATACGACTCCGAAGGAAACGTTGTTGAGGAGATCGAATACAATAAAGATGGAACGTTTAAGAAAAAAGAGATCAGGAAATTTAATAAGTCCGGTGATGTAACTGAAGAATTGAAATATACTGCCAATGGTGAATTACTAAGGAAAACGCTCAGTTCTTATAATGAAAATAACGATCTTTTAAGTGAACAATCCTACGATGGATCAGGAAAAGTCGTGGAATGGATAAAGTGTGGATACAATTCATTAGGTGAAAAAATATTTGAACTTCAATTGGATGAAAAAGGGAAAACCATAAGGAAGTCCATGTATACTTATGATAAAAATGGTTTGAAAAAAGAAAAGAGAGTTTATAACTCCAAAGAAGAGCTTATTTCAACCAAAAAGTATGTCTACAAACATCATCAGGTGAATAATAATAATAGGATATGGTAAGTGAAGTGGAAAGTATACCTCAGTATTTAAAAGCATTCAAACCTATCGGTTTAGTTGAACTCGACAAGGTTGCGTTGTTGGATCGAATGGATACCAAGTATGTATTTACTATTGAACAGTTGCCAATGTTTCTGGACAGATTAAAAGATACGTATTGTGTTCTTGAAATTAATAACAATAGTATGTTTCATTATGAATCTCTGTATTTTGATACGGATGCATTTTATCTGTTTAATCAACATTTTGTGGGGTTAAATCGGTATAAGGTGCGTTTCAGAAAGTACGTGGAGAGCAACCAAAGTTTTTTTGAAATTAAATTTAAAAATAATAAAAGTCGCACTGTTAAAACCAGAATTAGGCAATTGTTGTCACAAGAAATAGAAGGGGATGCATTAAATTTACTAGAAACAAAATCTCCTTATCACAAAGTGGACTAAAAGCAAAATTTTGGGTAAATTATGTAAGAATCACATTAGTAAGTAACGATTTTAAAGAAAGGCTCACTTTAGATCTTGACCTCACTTTTAAAAATGATTCAGAAGAAAAGACCATCTCTAATTTGGTCATTGCTGAATTAAAACAAACTAAAGCCAGTAATTCGTCTTTCAGCAAATTAATGAAAGAGTTTCACATAAGGAGCGGAGCAATTAGCAAGTACTGTTTTGGCGTTGTTTCTCTCTTTAAGGAAGTAAGAATAAATAATTTCAAGACTCAAATTCAACAAATAAATAAAATTTTACATGCTGCTCCTACAAGATCTTAATACTGATGTAATCGAACCATCGTTCACTCTTTTTGAAAAACTCTCACCAAAGTTTTTTATACGGCTCTCCATTGATTTAGTGGCTGTTATAATTTTAGTGAGGTTTATCTATTTTCCGATTTACAGAAGTCGTGAAATGTATTTACATTTTTATTTTTAATCTTATTATTTTCCTGATTACTTTTTGTTGAATAAAGTGGAGATGAGTATGGGGCAGCATTCGGATTGTTTGCGGTTTTTTTCGATGTTGAGGTACCGAACCGAAGATATTTCCATTAAGGACATGACTTATATGTTTCTTGTTATTGCCATGGGGCTTATCAATGCTGTGAGCAAAGGCAATTGGGACGAACTCATGCTGCTTATGTCTATAATAATTCTTGTCACCTACCTGCTTGAATCAAATATTCTTATTAAGAAAGAAGTTTCGAAAATTGTAATGTATGAAAACATTGAATTAATAAAGCCGGAAAATAAGCTGCTTTTAATAGAAGATTTGGAGAAGAAAATGGGTGTAAAAATAAATCAGGTTACTATAGGGAAAATTGATTTTCTCCGTGATGCTGCACAGATTCATGTTTTTTATTATGAGAAATAATCTTTTATTCTTTTTGATTGTTGGATTTAACTTTGACTGCAGGCTGGTTCCTGCCAAGTAATGATGCCGGAATTTGGGTAGGAGTTAACCTTGAAAAAAAAATTTCAAAACAGTTGTCTGCTCACGTTACCCAGGAATTTCGTTTTAATGAAAATTGGTCTGAATTAGGTGCATTTTTTACCGAGCTTTCAGGTGAGTATAGATTAAGTAAGGCCTTTAGTATTGCTGCGGGGTACCGCTTTATTAACAAGCGAAACTTAGATGACTCTTACAGTAAACGACATAGATTTATTGCTGAAGCGAATGCCAGAAAGAAATTTGGAAATGTTAATGCCGCTTTATGGGTTAGTTATCAAAGCCAATACAAGGATTATACATCAAGTGCTGAGGGGCAGGTTCCTGATAATTATTTAAGAACAAGACTTAAGTTGAAATATGATCTCAATAAAAAGTACGCACCATTTATATCCGGAGAGTCGTTTTTTTATATGAATCGTCCTGATGGAATTTTGTTTAATAATTACCGATTAGTTTGTGGGGCCGAATATGAATTTAGTAAAAAAAGCTCCGTGGAGGCCGCCTTCATTTTTAACAGAGAAGTAAACATTTCAGATCCCTGGACCAGCTATATTTTGGGTGTTGGTTGGAACTATGTTTTGAAGTAATAGTTGAATTTTTATTTCTTTTTTCTTGAATTGATATAAGGTCTCAATAGGAAATATTTGTTATGTATATTGGCATTGGATGCTGTAATAGTCCTGTCAGAGATTTGAGAAATCATTAAGTAAATTTCTAATTTCAATATCTTTATTCGTATATCGTTGAAAGCGTCTGACTACAATGGGCAAATCATTTGAATCAACTTGAAATTCGAAACTATCTTTGTCAGTAGGTATTTTCACGAAGTTATTATCAGTTTTCAAACTTATATTGTAGCTAGTAAAAAAAATAAATCTCCTGAAACAGAATCACAGGAGATTTATTTCAATTTCTGAATTATTGTTTCACCATTCTCTTAGTTTGATGATTTTCGCCATCAATGATAAGTGAATATGTGTAAACACCACTTGTTAAATCTTCGCCATAAACAGTTAATGTACCTGCTCCACGATGACTGATTTCAAATTTTGAATAACTTTACCTGAATGGTCATAGAACATAATTACCGCCTCTTGCACAGATTCTGGTAATGTGTAAGTGATTTCAGTCTTATCTCTGAATGGATTTGGAGAATTCTGATTTAAAACAATGATTTCTTTATTGGAAAGTGCAACCGATGATTTAATTATTGGATTGTTTCCATCATTGATTAATGGTTGAGGGTTACTACAGCAATTGCTAACAACTAATGCAAGTGAATCAAGCATTGCCTTTTGTTGTTTAATTGCTGTAAACAAAATTGGAACTAACCCCGCATAATTAACAGCTTTAAAATCAACTTGTGGGACTTCAACATTTCCTAATGAATCAAGAGTTGCAGGATTAGAAAACCAATGAACTAGCTGAGGCGCAACTAATTCAATGTCCTGAGCCAAAAACCAACCTGGTTACCCAATGGCAATGCCATTGAAGGATAATCTTGATGTTTAAAATCAAAAGATTTCGCCTCAAGTTGGTCGATAATGGTAGAAGCATCAGTAAATGGTGTTATATTTTGCTTTAATGCAACATCTGATGCTGTAAATAAACCGGAGGCATAAGCACTACCATTAAAAAATGCCGCAGTTCCTCCAAAATTAAAATCTCTTACATAAAGTTTAGCAAGATTGCTACCTGTGGGCGTAGGTGTGATAACTGTTGTATTAGGATTCGCGTATCCAATTCCCACTTGTTGCTCTGTTAATCCTGTTACAAGATTTTGACTCGCCATAGTTACACAATTATCACAAACAACACGATTATTGAATCCAATTGAAACTGCATTATCCATAGTTGTTCCATTTGACCGACCATAGGCCCCATTTCCAATTAATACACTCCTTGTAACCGATGTTAATGAAGGTGTACCATCAAAAGCGGTTTCCCAACCTATCATTACATTATCATCTCCAGCAGGTGCTCCGCCATTTCCTGCATTGGCTCCTAATACAGTATTGCGAGTTCCAGTGGTGAATGCATGTCCTGATAGTCGCCCCACAAAAGTATTATACGTTCCATCAGTTATCTGATTTCCGGAATTAGCACCAACGAAAGTATTTAAACCACTTGATGTAGAACTTGAATAAACAAGACCACTACTTGCTCCGATGAAAGTATTTTCTAAATTTCCAACAGCCGCATTTCCGGCCCTAAATCCAACATATGTATTTCTAACATCACCTGTTGTACCTGAAGCTCCGGCTAATGGACCCACAGCTAATGAAGAGTTTCCGTTTTGCCCATACATTGCAAATACTCTCTGTTTTACATTTGGAGAACCATTATCAAGCATGTAAATGTCTCCATTGGTAGCACTTGTTCCATGTTCGATTAAGAAGTCTCCTCGCATGTGTAATCTATAGGCATTATCAACTGCAGTGCCAACACCTACTCCAACTGTAATTAAATCATCAAATATTTGACTACATCCTATTGTGTTTGCAGGAGTAGGTAACATTCGAGGCACAAACGAAGGTGAACCACATGCATTCGTCACATTACCATCTTTATCTTCAACTAAAATAACGTCACCTTGAGCGTCTACTGACAATACTCCTTTTGTGGCTCCAAATGGATTTGCAATAATCGTTGTTGTTGCCGTGGTTAAATTATTAAAACGCAATCCTGATTCAACTGAAGATGCCGCAGCAAAACCGGTTTCTAAAGTTAAAGTGTTGCCAGGAGAGGCTGTATTTATCCCAACATTGCGATTTGTAGTTGCATTTCGAGGACGAATAAATAAATCACCAGCAGCGGTTGCTTGAAAATCTACTGAAATCCCTGTAGTGAAAGGATTAGGAGGTACTGCTTGACTAAAGGTTAATCTTAGTTGTGGCAGGTTGCGAGATACTCCAGTGGTAAAATTCAATTCGTCAAGTAATTCAAGTCTTGCATCAGGACCAACAGTAGAAGTAAAGGTTTGACCAATACCCATCCGTCCCCTATGTGTCATTCTCATAACTTCTCTTCCAGCATATGTGCCAGCATTCAGAGGGTTTGTTGTTCCATTACCATTTCCTGTCGGTGCAATACCTGTAAAAATCATTCTGAAATTATCTGAAACAGTACAATCTTCACAAACTTGGTCGTCTCCCCAAGCAAGCACCGCGTCACTTCTATTGTTTCCAAGTTGTGAAAATTCATTCTTCATACCTAAATAAATATTGTCTGAATTTTCTTTCATTAAGATTCCTGTTCGCATCCAACTTCTCCATCCCCTGCCAATAAAACCAGTGTTATTAGGCCCTTCAAGATGCAATAAAGTGTGTGCTCCAGCTCCGCCTAAATCGGGGTCCCATTGATTGCTATTATTATTTCCTATACCAACATAACCATTAGTATTCCAATTCGGGTCAACAGCATTTGCATTTGTTACTCCTTGAACTGCGAGATTTGTTGGATTATCGTTATTAATCATCATACGTTTCGTAGCTCTATTGGGAGGTCCAGACTCTGTCCATAAAAACATATTTCCTGAAGTAGCCCGGAAATTTATATCGTTAAATGGTGAAGGAATTATGCTCCATGAATCAGAGTTGAAAATAGCTAAGTGTTCTAATGCATTGTCCGGAGGCCCTGTCCACATTCTCCAAAAACTAAATATAGCCCCAGTCGCATCAAAATCGGGCGCATCAGTTCTGAAAACTTCGCCAAAAGTGGCATATGTAGGCGTAAACGGCAAGGCATTTAAGAAATTAGTATTGACATTTAATGCTGCTAATGGAAGCCATTTTGTATTTCCATCAAAATATCACCTACCACAATGGCTTCCCTGATATTTCTATTTTCATCTGTCTGGCTGTACTGATTTCCACTAATCACAGAGGTATGATTTACTAACTGGGAATAACTAAAGTTGATTGTAGAAAAAAAACCAATTGTCAAAATAATTTGGGTTCGATGGAATTGCACTTGTATTTTCATGATTTTAGGGTTTAAAATATTTTATTTGATCACAAGAGATATCGTCTTAAAGAAAATTATAAGATGAAAATAAAATAAATTACATTCCTTTAGAAAAATTTTGTTTCAATGTCTAATGAATATTTGCTCTCACCGGAATAATGATAAATTTGTTGTCCGATATTATTGTAAATAAAACAATTTTTTATACCCACATCAAAAGAAACAGAAATATGATTATTATAATTATAAATCAAAGGTTGGAGATTATTGTATTTTATTGGTGGCGAAATGGATGTTAAAGAATCCATTGGAGTAACTATTATTCCGTCAATATAATGTACTGCAATTGATATTAAGGGAATTGTATCCCAACTTGTATATGTTAATATAGTATTTGTTGTATCATTAAAATTTCCAATTATTATATATTTTTCTCCACCTGAAGCTATAAATGTTCCAGTGACTTTCTTCCATATGCTTCTGTCATTTAAGTTGTTGTTTTGGGGATTTTGAATTTGAGGAAGAAAGGGTAATGGGACATTTGGTGGAGATTGAATCGTATCAATTTTTGTATGTGAAAAATATGCACCTATACTATTGGTAGTATACTTACAACTATCTCCTGGACTAACATAAAAACCCAAAGAATATTCTTTTCCTGCGATTAAAGAGTCTGTTAATTGTATCTGAACATATTCTCTGAACCCCCCCGCAATTCCTAATCCATTGACTGTATATGAAATTATACCTGCATAACCATTGCCATCTTTTGCAAATTGATAACCATGTACGTTTTGAGGAACTCCAATATTCCATGGGTTACCGTTGGTGCAAACGTTGTGATAATCGGGGCTAGTTTGTGTGGGTGATGACCAACCTATAGCTCGATAAATTTGACCTACATTATCGGGACAAGTATCATATAATTCAAAGGAAGGATTAGGAACAAGATTATACTGACATATTCCTTTAGTTGCAATTGAAACTAAGAACCACACAATGGTTCCAATCAAGAATATTTTTTTCATTTTCAAATATTTATTCATTACATTATTTAATTCACAACAATAAAATGGCATATGATTTACAAAATTGCAAATCTTAACAAACTCGTATTCGAAAAATGCCCCTAAAACGAAAATGTGTGTTTACCTTGGATGGTAAATCAAAGATATACAAAAAATTGAAAAGTCAAGTACTATTTTTCAACTCATTGATATTAGTTCTTCCATACCATACTGCCCACTTGTTCCGAAGCAAGTTGAATACGGGGTCAAAGATTACCATTCTGGCGTAAGGTGACAAACTGGAAGTCAAAATGAGTTTTGGATGGCTGAAAGTTGTTCATTTCCATGATGCATATTTAAACGACAGCCCTGCCAATAAAACCAGTGTTATTAGGCCCTTCAAGATGTAATAAAGTATGTGGACCTGCTCCGCCTAAATCGGGGTCCCATTGATTGCTGTTATTATTTCCTATACCAACATAACCATTAGTATTCCAATTAGGGTCAACAGCATTTGCATTTGTTACTCCTTGAACTGCCAGATTTGTTGGATTATCGTTATTAATCATCATTCGTTTCGTAGCTCTATTGGGAGGTCCAGACTCTGTCCATAAAAACATATTTCCTGAAGTAGCCCGGAAATTTATATCGTTAAATGGTGAAGGAATTATGCTCCATGAATCAGAGTTGAAAATAGCTAAGTGTTCTAATGCATTGTCCGGAGGCCCTGTCCACATTCTCCAAAAACTAAATATAGCCCCAGTCGCATCAAAATCGGGCGCATCAGTTCTGAAAACTTCGCCAAAACTACCGTAACTTGGAGGAATGTTTGTTAAACCACCTAAATAATTTGTATTGACATTCAGGGCTGCTTGAGGAATCGCTCCGAAACCAAAGAAATCTCCAACAACTATTGCCTCAGTATTTTTATTTGCATCTGTTTGGCTATAATCATTTAAAGATGTGGAAGTAAAATTT
This sequence comes from Bacteroidota bacterium, assembly GCA_016722525.1. Classification (GTDB taxonomy): domain Bacteria; phylum Bacteroidota; class Bacteroidia; order AKYH767-A; family OLB10; genus JADKJB01. The sequence continues at coordinate 149,618 of JADKJB010000011.1, read as the reverse complement.
ACTAATTGTGCTTGACTGGATGTAAATTTTAATAAATAAAATAACAATACGATACTGAATTTTGCAATTGTATTCATCGGTTGAAGGATTTAGGGTTGAAGATTTTTAATGTTTTTATTTTTATCATTTTCAATTTAACATTTACAAAATAAATTCCATTTGAAAATTCATTCATGTTAATTTGTATAGAAAATACATTCAATTTTGTTTTTTTTATCAATATTTTGGCCTAGGCAATTTACTACTTCATATGAATTTATTGGATTATTTGTTGAAAAAATTTCATATTCACTTTCACTGAGGGTAAAAAGGGTCAATTCATCGTTTGAATGAAATTCATTTATTGAAGTTAGAGAATCTGTTGGAGCAACCAAAATATCATCAATATATAAATAAGCAGATTTTACCAAGCTGGGAATAGAACCCCATCCAGTATTTAAAATTGTAGATGAAATGGAATCTCTAAAATTGCCTAGAATCAAATATTTTTCTCCTCCATTTGCAATGAATGTTCCGGAAAGATGAGTCCACCCAATGTTATCATTAAGTACATTGGTAAGTGGATTTTCGAATTGAGGTTGAAAGTTTAAATTAGCATTTGGATAAATTACTGTATCTATTTCTGTATTTGAAAAATAAGTACCAATATTACTAGAATACTTTCCACAACTATCACCCGCACTTACATAGAAACTAACCGAATATTCAATGCCTTGAATTAGCGAATCAATAAGTTCGGTTTGAATATATTCTCTGTATGAATTAGATTGAATAGGTGAATTCTTAAAACCATGACAAATACCTCCGTGACCTAAGCCTGTTCGGGCCTGCTGATATCCCATTTTATTTTGCGGAACTCCTGCATCATCATTGAGTTGAATATTCGCACAAGCATGAAAAACTCTGGTGAAACATTTGTTACGGCTTTTGTCCAGAATTTCGCTTTGGTCAATTGTCCTAGACCCCCTGGACAAGTATCATATAATTCAAAGGAAGGATTAGGAACAAGATTATACTGACATATTCCTTTAGTTGCAATTGAAACTAAGAACCAAGCAATGGTTCCAATCAAGACTATTTTTTTCATTTTCAAATATTTATTCATTACATTATTTAATTCACAAATAATAAATGGCATATGATTTACAAAATTGCAAATCTTAACAAACTCGTATTCGAAAAATGCCCCAACAACGAAAATGTGTGTTTACCTTGGATGGTAAATCAAAGATATACATAAAATTGAAAAGTCAAGTACTATTTTTTAACTCATTGAATTTTGGTTATTCCATACCATACTGCTCACTTGTTCCGCAGCATGGTTACTTCGAAGTTCGGGAGATAGTAAGAAATTGGTTGTGGCTCATTAGTAGAAGGCAAAGTTTTTGACTTTAAAAATAGAATCTAAGTTCAATGGATATTTCGCTTGATTAGATTTGCGACAAAACTAAAAGGATAATTAAAAACAATCCATACAATACCCAACTTCAAGCTTTTTTATCATCTTATCATACTTGCAGGTTTCTTATCATAGTAAACAACATTCGGGAAATTTCGTCTCCAATAGCGATTTGTTTATCACATACTTGTTTTTCAATTTTTCCTTCCGCATCCAGAATTTCCAAAATTGATATGCATTCAAACAAAGATGCCCTCGCGGTTTTAAAGTAATTTTTTCTGTCTGGTTTTGAAAATTTCCCGGAGCCTTCTGCGATGTTTAGTGGAATACTCTGTGAAGCTCTGCTTAGTTGATCAGCAACGTGTTTCTCATTTTTTAAGCCCGCCATGAGAATCTTGCAATCAATATGAAATTGAATGGATTTGGTGTAAACATTTAGTTTCTGAAAGTCGAACATAATTGAAAAGTTGAAAAAGTGAACTAAAAAGTGTATATTTTTAGAATAAAAGTATTTTTCAAAACTGTACAAAAAAATCAAAAAGCCGCAGAAGAAAAATTCTCTGCGGCTTTAAAAATTGTACCCGGGACGGGGGTCGAACCCGTACGACCTTTTCGGATCACAGGATTTTAAGTCCTGCGTGTCTACCAATTCCACCACCCAGGCAGTGAATGAGAGTGCTAAAGCACACCATTCACTGCATGCAATTGTACAGTGAATAGCACACCATTCACTGCACGCGGATGAACAGTGAATGTGAAAGCGCTAAAGCGCATTTTTCACTGCTGGTAATACATGCAGCGAAATCTCATTGAATTAAAAAGCCCTTTCTGCCGAAAGGGCTTTGAGCGAAAGACCGGGTTCGAACCGGCGACCTCGACCTTGGCAAGGTCGCGCTCTACCAACTGAGCTACTTTCGCATTTTTTACCTGATTTTGTGATTCGATTACCACAGTTTGGCTATTCTTTTCCTTACCAAATCAGGACTGCAAATTTAAGATCTAAAAGCAAATATTCAAAATTAATAATTATAAAATATATATCCTTCTTAAGTCTTGGTAATCAGCTTTTTGATATCGTTTAGCTTCATTAATGCCTCCACCGGGGTTAGGGTGTTCACATCTGTTTTGAGTATTTCTTCCCTTATCTGCTCGAGCAACGGATCATCCAATTTGAAGAAACTTAGTTGAAAAGCTTCTTTTTCGGCAGTGTTGGAGGCTGTCTTTACCAGTTCGGCATTACTATGAGCTTTCTCCAGTAATTTAAGCATCTGATCGGCCTTTTGAATGATCTTCGAAGGCATACCCGCCATTTTGGCTACATGAATACCAAAGCTGTGTTCGCTCCCTCCCGGTACTAATTTTCTCAAGAATAATATCTTTTGCCCAGTTTCCTTTACCGATACATGGTAATTCCTGATCCTTTTAAGCGATCCTGCTATTTCATTGAGTTCATGGTAGTGAGTTGCAAACAATGTTTTAGCTCTTGCTGTTGGATGTTCATGAATATAATCGGCAATTGCCCATGCAATGGAAATTCCATCATAGGTGGAAGTGCCTCGGCCAATTTCATCCAATATAATGAGACTTCGTTGTGAAATATTGTTAAGAATGCTGGCTGTTTCATTCATTTCTACCATGAACGTTGATTCGCCGGAAGAAATATTATCTGATGCGCCTACACGAGTGAAAATTTTATCGACAATGCCCACAGATGCTGATTTCGCGGAACATAGCTGCCAATCTGCGCCATTAGTACGATAAGTGCAGTTTGACGAAGGAGGGCAGATTTACCTGACATATTTGGTCCCGTAATAATTAACATCTGCTGATTTTCTGGATTGAGATAAACATCATTCGTAATATAACTTTCTCCAGGCGGAAGCTGTTTTTCCAATACAGGATGCCTTCCTTCTTTGATATCTAAAATGAGAGAATCATTCAATTCAGGACGGGTATACTCATTTTGAAGTGCTGTGTTAGCAAATGATAAGAGGCAATCCAATCGTGCAATGCAATTGGAATTAATTTGAACAGGGGAGATGTAATCCGAAATTTTGATAACCAGATCATTGTAAATCTGTTCTTCTATACTTAGTATTTTTTCTTCGGCACCAAGTATTTTCTCTTCGTAAATTTTTAATTCTTCAGTAATATATCTTTCAGCATTGACTAGGTTTGCTTGCGCGTCCAGTCTGAAGGCACTTTGCTTTTTGTGTGAATTTGTTACTTCAATATAATAGCCAAAAACATTATTGAACGAAATTTTAAGAGAGGTTATCCCTGTTCTTTCTATTTCACGGTTTTGCACCTGAAGTAAATAGTCTTTGCCGGCGTAGGCAATTTGACGCAACTCATCGAGCTCATTGGAAATTCCATCTTTAATAACACCCCCTTTTGAAATCAATGCAGGCGGTTCGTTATGAATAGTTTTTTCGAGCAGGTCGACCAGGGCAGGGCAGGAGTTCATTTGATCGCCGAGAATTTTCAAATTCTCATTTCCTGAACCTACACACAAATTAATGAGTGGATCAATGGCCATCAAAGCTCTTTTTAATTGAACTAATTCTCTTGGATTAATTCGTCGTATCGCAACTTTTGAAATCAATCGTTCCAGATCACCAATTGCATTTAAATACTTCGTAATTTCTTCAGCCTGGTTTCTATTTACTGTTAAAAACTGAACAATATCCTGTCGTTCAAGTAGTGGTTCTTTCTCTTTTAAGGGAAGCAGAATCCATCTTTTCAAAAGTCTGGCACCCATAGGTGAAATGGTCTTGTCTAAAATATGAACCAGCGTCTTTGCGTTTTCATGTGGCGAACTAACCAGTTCCAGATTTCTGACAGTAAATTTATCTAACCATACATACCTGTCTTCATCTATCCTTGACAGGCTGCTGATGTGACTCACCTTATCCTGATGAGTTTGCCGCAAATAATAAAGCGCGGCTCCGGCAGCAGTAATTGCATGTTCATATTCGTGAATTCCAAATCCTTTTAGTGAGGTTGTTCCGAAATGTTTAAGTAATGTTTCTTCACCAAATTCTTTTGTGAAAACCCAGTCATCGAGATGGTAGTTGTAATAACGTTCACCGTATTTTAACCCAAATTCTTTGATGCTTGAACGGGAAACCACGACCTCACTGGGACTGAAGTTCATCAATATTTTATCGATATAATCTTCATCGCCCTGAGCGCATAAAAATTCACCGGTGGAAACATCCAGTAATGCAATCCCTTTTGTTGTCCTCCCTGATGTATGACAGCCAGAAAATTATTCGACCTATGATCCAGAATCTTATCACTGAAGGCAACACCGGGAGTTACCACTTCAGTTACACCTCTTTTGACAATGGTCTTGGTTGTTTTAGGATCCTCCAATTGATCACAAATAGCTACTCTTTGACCCGCTCTTACAAGTTTGGGTAAATAGGTATCCAATGCATGATAAGGAAATCCTGCAAGATCCATATAGGCGGCAGCACCATTGGCTCTTTTTGTTAATACTATACCCAGAATTTTGGATGCCTTTACAGCATCTTCATTAAAAGTTTCATAAAAATCACCAACTCTGAAAAGCAATAATGCATCCGGGTATTTGGCCTTGATAGCATTATACTGCTTCATCAGCGGCGTTTCGGTTTCACCGGATGATTTTGGTTTTCTGATGATGTCTTTCATAAGGAAAAGCTATTAAAAGGGAATTGCTAAGTTACTTTCATTTTTTTAAATGAGGGCCAATTTCTACCGCTTAATTTGGAATATTTTTCATTGAAAAACTCCTAACGTACTTCTTCTTACTTTTGAAGTTGAATTTTAGAATGATAAAATGAAATTTCTGAAAACTGATGAATTAAACCGTCCTCAAATCAGTGATTATGCCGGTTTGAAAAAAATGCCTGTTGTTGTTGTTTTGGATAATATAAGAAGTGGCCTTAATGTTGGTTCCTTTTTCAGAACAGCGGATAGTTTTATGGTTGAAAGACTGATTTTGTGTGGGATCACAGCATCACCGCCTGAAAAGGAGATTTTAAAGTCAGCATTGGGTGCTACTGAATCTGTGACATGGGAATATTTCTCGAATAGTGAAGATGCAATTCTCCAATTAAAATCAGAAGGATATTCAATATTTGCGGTTGAACAAAGTGATGTTAGTGTATCACTTCACAATTTTGAAACTGTTTCTGAAAAAAAATATGTTCTTGTTTTTGGAAATGAAGTAAAGGGTGTCGATCCCAATCTTATTCCCCATTTGGATGGAACTATAGAAATACCTCAATCAGGAATAAAGCATTCTCTTAATGTTTCTGTTTGTGCAGGAATTGTATTATGGAGTTTTTATGAGCAGTTAGTTCTGAATACAAAATAAAAAAAGGCTGTCAGATTAGTGACAGCCTTTTTAATTTAATTTTATTCCTCTTATTTCACAACAGAGAAATCAACTCTGCGATTCATAGGATTGTTTGCTTTGTCGGCAAGTGGTTCTTTTTCACCCTTTGTTTCAGTGCTCAAACGAGCTGCATCAATACCGTAAACCTTAACCAGGTGATTTTTCACAGCTTCAGCTCTCTTCAAACCAAGTTTTTCATTGAATGGTTCAGCAGCCGTAACATCTGTGTTTCCTGAGATCATAATTTTAAGATCAGGATTAGTTTTCAGTGCTCTTGCAACAACCAAAATTCTATCTTTAAATACCTGCTTAACAGTTGATGAATTAGTATCAAAGAAAACAGAAGGAAGAAAAGATACAGAAGTAGATGCTCCTTTTGAAGGATCCATTTCTATTGTCATACCCTGAAAATTAACTAATTTTCCTTTTTCAGTATTTGGTTCCAAATCACGACTGTCAGCAACACCATCTCCATCAGTATCAATTTCAACACCGTTAGCATCCACTTTTGCACCTTTTAAACTAAATGGATCACCGTCTTTAGAGTCAGAAATACCATCACCATCAGTATCAATTGAAGTTCCATCACCATAAACTTTGGTTCCTTCAGCAGTTGCATTGTCTTTATCAAACATGTCAGAGACACCATCTTTATCTTTATCACCGGAAAGGATATCAACTTTATCTTTCAGATCAGCAATATCGTTGTAAACAACTTCCATAGGGTTTATCCACTCCATAGATTTGTTTTTCTTACCGAATGAATAATTTACATTAAGACGGATGAAGGAATAGTTATCATACTCAGACAATTCTTTTCTGATACCATCAACTTTATCGGTAAATGTTTTTCTGAAATCATAGCTCAAACCAATATCAAACTTCTTGATTTGATATTTGAATCCAAGACTAACCGGCAACATAAGTTCAGTTACAGAACCTGTTTTCTTTAAAAGAACATCAGTAGAATCATCTCTTAATTCACCATCAAAATTGAAGAATCCAATTCCAAGAGAAACATAAAAGTGAAACTTTTTATTTCTTTTGAGATGTGAAATGTTACCAAAAGTATAAACTCCGTCAAGAACCCCTTCATAAACCGGACTTTCATAATTTATTACTGCAGAAGGTAATTGGTTATCGTATTTTTCTTTGCTGGGACCGGCTTTGAACATTGCATAAGAACCTGATGCCCTCAAACCTATTGAATGAGAAAGTTGTCTGGTAACCTGAAGTCCAAAATTTGGTGCAAATGGAAGTTTTTTAAATGCTTCATTATTTTTGGAGTCCTTCAGAACATCACCTAAAAATAGAGTTTGGCCGAAGGAAATACCCATTGACCATTTGTCATAGTCTTTTGGGCTTGGAAGTCCGTATTTGCCTGAAGAAGCCCCCCCAGTGGTCTGGGCAAAAAGGCTTTGTCCTAAAAATAAAAAAGAGCAAATAGTTAGTAATAAGTTTCGTTTCATGATTGGTTTTTTTTGATTTATAAAGTCTTTCTCAGACTGCAAGTATAAACATTTGTTTTAGGAAAAAAAAAAGAAAGCCCAAAATATTTTTTTTGTTTAAGTTTCAGGTGACTCTTTGTTAATCAGATCAATGATAGTTTTATAGTGATTCTTATTGTTGATGAAATCCAGATCATTGCATTCCACCTTCAAAACCTTTGAAAACGGGTGTTCTGATAATAAATTTTTATAACCTGACTCGATTTTTTCGAGATAGGTGTGCGAAATCTCTTTTTCATAATCGCGATCTCTTTTACTAATATTCTCCTGAAGATGTTTCAAGTCACGGTTTAAGAATATAAGTAGTTCAGGTTCAGGTATACTAGGTTCAATAAGCTCGAAAAATGAGAGGTATAACTGCAATTCTGCTTCATCTAAATTGGAGGTTGCAAAAAGTAACGATTTATGAAAGTGATAGTCTCCAATTACGGTTCTATTATCCTGATTTTTAAATATATAATTCAATTGTTTGTATCTGGCAGCCAAAAAAGATAGTTCTAGGGGAAAAGCATATTTGGATGGATTTTGATAAAATTTGGGAAGAAATGAATTTTCGGCAAATTCTTCCAATACCAATCTTCCACCTATATCTTCGCTCAGTTTTGTTGCCAACGAAGTTTTTCCGGCACCAATATTTCCTTCAATTACAATATACTTGTATTTTCTTAACAACATCTGAACTTAACTAATTTGAACTTTAACTTCCAGTGAATCAGTGCAATTGCTTAATATTTCAGATACTTCTTGATTTAAAACAGGGTGTATCCAAAATGGAGCAATCTCATTTAATGGTAACAAATTGAATCGTCTTAAATGCATTCTTGGATGTGGAATTTGAAGTGCAGGTTCATTAATAATCAATTGATTAAACAAAAGAATATCAATATCAATAATTCGAGGACCATTTTTGATTGTTCGTACTCTTCCTAACAAATTTTCAATTTTTAGGATTAAATCCAATAAATCAAAGGGGTTTAAACTGGTTTTTATCCACACCGCTAAATTCAGAAAATTCGATTGATTTTGAATTCCCCATGGTGCTGTTTCATAAAGTGAGGATTTACTCCTGATTTCACAATCCTCTTGTATCAGCAAATCAATTGCTTGCATAAAAATTAACCGGGTGTTGGTGCTGTTACCCCCTAACATTACTATTACATTGTTTGGGTTATCGGCCATTGGGTAAAAGTACTGAGTTCTCCAATTGTAAGTATACATTTTAGTAATATTGCATATTACTGATCTCAATTAATTTCTGACAAATTATGAAACAATTCTTCAAATTTATGTTTGCCTCCATGTTGGGTTTTCTACTCACCATAGTTGTTTTTTTCCTGATTATCGGCGCAATACTCTCGGCGATAGTTTCTTCCGCTTCCAGCGATCAGGAGACCCGATTAACTGATGGTACCATTTTGCATATCTATTTCAAAGCTCCCATTGACGAGCGAAGTTCCGACAATCCCCTGGAGAACTTTAATTTCAATTCCTTTTCATCCTCTATGCAACCTGGCTTGAACGATATCCTTAAAAATATTAAGAAAGCTGCAGCTGATGCTAACATCGAGGGTATTTATCTTGATTTATCAGGATTAGAAGGTGGTATGGCTTCGATTGAGGAAATCAGAAATGGATTGTTAGAATTTAAGAAAAGTAAAAAATTCATCTATGCTTATTCCGATTATTATACCCAAGGGTCTTATTATATGGCTACCGTGGCTGATGAAATTTGGTTGAATCCTCAAGGTGTTGTTGAGTTTAAGGGCATGTCAGCAGTGATACCTTTTCTTAAAGGCCTTTTTGAAAAGTTAGAGATTGAGCCTCAGGTCATACGCCATGGGAAATTCAAAAGCGCCATCGAGCCATTCATCCTTGATAAAATGAGTGATGAAAACAGAGAGCAGTTGTCTACATATGTAAATGCGTTTTGGAATCACTTTGTTGCAGGAATTGCTGAATCCCGCCAGCTATCACAAAATGAAATCAGGACTTTAGCCGATAGTATGTTATTACAAACAGCTGAAGATGCTTTGAAATTTAAAATGATAGACCATATTGGTTTTAAAGATGAATTTTATAGTTTGTTAAGGAAGAAAACCGGTCAAAATGAAAAAGAAGAGCTGCGTTATATTTCATTAAAAAAATACACAAAATCAGCTGATCCGGCACCTGCCAAGGAGTTTACACGAAGCAAAATTGCGGTAATTTATGCTTTGGGTGATATTGTTAGTGGTAAAGGTAAACCTGATCAGATAGGCTCAGAATCACTTTCTGAAACCATCAGAAAAGCACGAGAAGATGATAACATTAAAGCCGTAGTTCTGAGGGTGAATTCTCCGGGTGGTGATGCATTGGCATCAGAAATAATTTGGCGTGAAATGGAGTTGTGCAGAAAAGTAAAGCCTGTAATTGTTTCCATGGGCGATGTAGCAGCCTCTGGTGGATATTATATAAGTTGTAATGCAGACACTATTGTTGCACAACCCAACACTATAACAGGGTCGATAGGAGTTTTTGGTTTAATGTTTAACGCTCAAAAAATGTTTAACAATAAATTAGGAATTACTTTTGATTCTTATAAAACCGGCCCGTATTCTGACATTGGCAGCTCAGTAAGGCCATTGACTTTGGCTGAACGTCAAATCATGCAAAATGCTGTTGAAAGAGTTTATAGTACTTTCACAAAGAGAGTTGCTGATGGCCGAAATATGCCTGTTGATCAGGTAGATTCTTTGGGCCAGGGGCGGGTTTGGTCCGGTGTAGATGCGTTTAAACTTGGATTGGTTGATGTGTTGGGTGGATTGGATGTAGCAATTTCTATTGCTGCAAAAAAGGCCAAACTCGATAATTATAGAATCTCTGAATTGCCAGAGCAAAAAGACCCCCTTAAACAAATCATGGAAGAGGTTTCAGGAGATGTTGAAGTAAGGTATTTAAAATATAAGATGGGTGATTATTATCAATTGTATAATTATGCTGAAAAATTTCAAGAAATGAAAGGTGTTCAGGCAAGAATGTTTTTTGACATTGCTATTCAATAAAGTCAGGCTATTTTATTTAGGTGACTCATGGAAAACCGTGAAATAGCAAAATTGCTTTCTGAAACTGCAAAACTCATGGAACTACATGATGCCAATGAGTTTAAGATTCGATCCTATCAGAATGCTTCGTTTTCTATCGGTAAAACTGAAATACCTCTTACAACACTCAGCCTCGAAGCACTAAGTGAAGTGAAAGGTATTGGTAAAAGTTTGAGTCAGAAAATTTTTGATCTGATTCATTCCGGAGTGCTGCATGATTATGATAAATATTTGAGCGAAACACCTCCCGGTGTTGTTGAAATGATGCGAGTCAAAGGGATTGGACCTAAAAAAGTGGCTTTGCTTTGGAAACAATTAGGTTTAGAATCAACCGGTGAATTACTTTATGCTTGTAACGAAAACAGGTTAATTGAATTAAAAGGTTTTGGCTCCAAAACTCAGGATCAAATTAAAAGTGCAATTGAATATTCTATTTCAAACAAAGGGTTCTTTCATTACGCCGCTCTGGAACCTCTGGCATTAGAATTATTGAAACAAATAATTAATTTGCCACTGGTTTTAAATGCTTCGCTTACTGGTGCCATTAGAAGAAAATGTGAAGTAGTTACCTTGATTGAAGTCCTGGTAGCTACCCTCGATAAAAAGGAAGCCATTCAGAATATTCTGAAATGTCACCTGCTTTCAGATTTTGTTTTAAAAAATGATGAGAATGGCGATCAGTTTATTAACGAACAGGGAGTTAAAATAAAATTTTATTTTTGTTCAAACGAACAATTTGCCCATGAATTGTTGTTGACCACCGGCAACGACATTCATTTGAATAAATTGAAGGAAAATGCAAACTTCAAACAGATTAATGAAACAGCTTTTGAAAGTGAAATGGCTTTCTATGCTTCTCTCGGCATGCAGTTTATTGAGCCTGAATTGCGCGAAGGTTATGATGAAATAGAGAAAGCGCAAAATAATGCCTTACCTGATTTAATTAACTTTTCCGATCTTAAAGGTGCATTGCATAACCATTCCACTTATAGTGATGGAATAAATACCTTGCGTGAAATGGCTGTTGCATGTAAGGAATTGGGGTATGAATATCTCGGCATTTGTGATCATAGTAAAAGTGCCTTTTATGCAAATGGGTTAAGTGAAGATCGTATAAAACAACAATTTGCAGAAATCAATTTGCTGAATACTGAACTCGCACCATTCACTATTTTTAAAGGTATAGAATCCGACATTTTGAATGATGGTTCACTCGATTATGCAAATGATTTTCTTAAAGAATTTGATTTTATTGTCGCATCAGTTCATTCTGTTTTGAAAATGAGTGAAGAGAAAGCTACGGCCAGACTTATTAAGGCCATAGAAAATCCTTATACTTCCATTTTGGGACATCCTACCGGAAGATTATTGTTGGCTAGAAAAGGGTATCCCATTGATCATAAGAAAGTGATTGATGCCTGTGCACAAAATAATGTTGTTATTGAGTTGAATGCACATCCATATAGGTTAGATCTCGATTGGCGATGGATTCGATTTGCTATTGAAAAAAATGTCAAAATTTCAATTAACCCCGATGCTCATAAAAAAGAGGGCTATCACGATATGTATTTTGGGGTTTGTGTTGCACGAAAAGGTATGCTCACAAAATCAATGACTTTTAACACCTTAAACAGGAATGAAATAGCTGCGTGGTTTAAGGAAAAGAAAAGTACAGCTGATAAATTAGCATTTTTATAACTTTTATTAGTCAACAATACCCGCTTCCGTTAATTAATATTAAATAATTACTTAATTTTTGTTCATGTTAACAAATACTCTTATATTTGATTAAGTTGAAAAATTATGCCCATAATTAATTCCATACTTTCCTGGATTATGAAGCAGCGCATTCATCAGATTGAGCTCTTTATAAAATACCCTCATGAGGTTCAGGAGGAATGGTTTCGAAAACTGATCAGCGCTGGCAGGTTTTCGGAATGGGGAAATAAATATGATTACAGTTCAATAAAAACCATCAAAGATTATCAGAATCGGGTACCTGTTCAGGATTATGAGAGTATTAAACCCTATATTCAACGATTGCGTCAGGGGGAACAACGATTGTTGTGGAGCAGTGATGTAAAATGGTTTGCAAAATCATCTGGAACAACTAGTGATAAAAGTAAATTTATTCCCGTTACTAACGAAGCTTTAGAAGATTGCCACTTTAAAGGTGGAAAGGATTTGCTTTCTATTTATTGCAACAATCATCCTGATACCGGACTTTTTAATGGAAAGCTACTATCCCTCGGGGGCAGTCACCAGATCAACTCCTTCAACAATGAATCCTTTTATGGCGATTTATCTGCCATTTTGATACAAAATCTTCCCATTTGGATTCAGTTGTTAAGAACGCCTGAAATTTCAATAGCATTGATGGATGAATGGGAAGCAAAGATTGAAATGATGGCGATTACTACCAGTAAGGAGGATGTCACCAATATTTCGGGAGTGCCCTCATGGACTTTAGTTCTTATTGATCGTATTCTTGAGTTAACCGGTAAGGAAAATATTGTTGAAGTGTGGCCAAATCTTGAATTATTTATTCATGGTGCCGTTAATTTTAAACCTTATGAGGAGCAGTTTAAAAAATTAATTCCAAAACCCGGAATGAATTATTATGAAACTTATAATGCTTCAGAAGGTTTTTTTGGAATCCAGGACCGAAGCAAATCTGACGAAATGCTTTTGATGTTAGATTATGGAATATTTTATGAGTTTATACCAGTTGATGAACTCCATTCTTCGAATCCAAAAGTATTAACACTTAATGATGTTGAATTAGATGAAAATTATGCCATAGTAATCACTACGAATGCCGGATTGTGGCGTTACAAAATTGGTGATACCGTTGCATTCACCTCCCTGAACCCTTACAGAATTCGAATTACCGGACGAACTGCTCATTTTATTAATGCTTTCGGAGAAGAATTAATTGTTGATAATGCAGAAAGAGCTATAGCTGAAGCCTGTAAAAAAGCGGGTGCAATAGTTCGAGAATATACTGCTTCTCCAATTTATTTTTCGGATAAAACCAGCGGCGCGCATGAATGGTTGATTGAATTTGAAAAACAACCTGAAGACCTCGCTGGGTTTGCTCAGTTACTGGATCAGGAACTTAAAAATGTTAATTCTGATTACGAAGCCAAACGTTACAAGGATATGGCGCTACGACCACCTGTAATCAGGATTTTACCCGAAAACACATTTTACATGTGGTTAAAATCAAAAGAAAAACTGGGAGGACAACATAAAGTTCCCAGGCTATCAAACGACCGGAAAATTGTTGAAGAAATTGTCTCTTTTACCTCTTTATATTCAATTTAAATGCGCAAATTCTTTTTACTCACTTTTATTTTAATTGTAAACCTTGTATCGGCTCAGGAATATATTTTAAAAGGAGAAATCCAACTCCCTGATGGTAAATTTACGACAGATCCACTAGGAAATATTTATATTTTTAATAAAGGTGATGTAACTAAATTCTCACCCGAAGGAATGGAGTTAAATAGATTTAGTACCCGAGATTTTGGTGAGATTAGTAATGTTGATGCATCAAATCCGCTTAAAGTGCTAGTTGTTTTTCAAGAATTTTCTAAAGCTGTTATCTTAGATGCTTCTTTAGGTCAAAATTCTACTTTTGACACTAGCTTTCCTAATATCCCTTTTGTAAAACTTATTTGTAGTTCAAGGGAAAATGGCTTTTGGATTTTTGATCCTATTGAAAAGCGATTAAAGAGAATTTCAGAACAGTTAACCATTTTAGAGGAAGGCACTCCCATCAGACAAATTACTGAGGAAGCTATTGTTCCATCTCAAATTTTTGATAGTGGTAACTGGCTGGTAATTAATACAACGGATTTCGGATTCCTGGTATTTGATAGATTTGGAACTTATTACAAAACAGTTAAGCCTTCTTTCAATGGAAATGTTCAGGTGAATGGCAATGAAATTCTTTTCAAGGAAAAGGATAAAATGGTGCTTATTGATATTAAATCAGGCATTACCCGACATTTTGTATTGCCTGAGAATGAGGTAAGTGATGAGTGCAGGTGAGGGAAGCAGGATTTTTTGAGAAAGAAAAATAGTTTGAAAATATACAGTTACTGATATTTCGAAGATAATTTGTAATTTGGTGCTCCCTAATCATCAGTTTTCAATTTACTAACTATATATGCATATCGCTGTTGCCGGAAATATAGGTTCCGGAAAAACCACCCTTACTACATTACTCGCTAAAAATTTTAAGTGGGAGCCTCATTTCGAAGATGTTGATGATAATCCTTATTTGAATGATTTTTACGAAGACATGCAACGTTGGTCATTTAATCTGCAGATTTACTTCCTTAATTCCGATTTGGCCAAGTGGCTCAAATCATGAAATCCGGAAAAACCATCATACAGGACCGTACAATTTATGAAGATGCAAACATTTTTGCTCCTAATCTTCATGCTATGGGACTTATGACAACACGCGATTTTAAAAACTACCAGGAGCTTTTTTTTAGCCTGATGGTGGAATTTATTAAACCTCCCGATCTCTTAATTTACCTGCGTGGATCTGTTCCTTCGCTGGTAAAGCAGATCGAGAAAAGAGGCAGAGCCTATGAAAATTCTATCAGGATCGATTATCTGAGGAGATTAAATGAACGATATGAAGCATGGATTTCCACTTATGAATTCGGAAAAATGCTTGTCATTGACATTGATGAAATTAATTTTGCCGAAAATCCGGAACACCTCGGTATGATAATTAATCGCGTCAACGCTGAACTTCACGGATTGTTTTAGGAATATCTTTTTCTGTGAAACTTCTTTGTTGCTTTTTCTGATAGCAAATTGAAAAATATTTTAAAAGCTATTCTGAAAATTCTAAAGTGGAATTAGTATTCGATTTTAATAAATTTCAATGTTCTGAATGCTTTACTGTCTTTTATTCGGCAAAAGTACATTCCTACCGGTAAATTTTGAACATCTAAACTGATAGCAGTATCAGTAGAACTACTTTTAACTATTTGTTTGCTTACCAGAAGCCTTCCATTTAAATCAGTTATTTCAAGAGTGCACAAATCAGGAAATAATGATTTTGATTTTACGACCATAAGGTCTTCAACAGGATTGGGATACAAGGTCCAATTATTATTTAGCGCATCAATTTCAATTGTTGAACTAGGATCATCCTTGCAAAATTTCGCCATCCAATAATCTCCTACACCCCGACTCATTTCTGTAACATAGCCACCTGTATCTGCTTGCGTAAAGTTCACCACTATAAAACAATCGTCTCTGAAAGGAAGGGCCGATCCTGCTTCATCATGGCCATAAGTGAAAATTGTTTTATCCCACTCAAAAACTCCAATGCTATCAGTTTTTACCACCCATGTTTGTTCAACGCCCAGATTCGGTTCTGTTTTTTCACCATCTGCCGGAGAATAGGATTCACCACTTATTAAATAGCCTCCATCAGCTGTTTGAACTACATTACTTATATCCTCAATCTCACTTCCTCCGAAAGTTCGATCCCACTGCTTAGTTCCGGCTGAATTAATTTTAACCATCCAACGATCACTTCCGGCAGGAGTAGGGTCAGTATTGGGTTCCGATTTATCACCGGAAACTTCTGAAAACGATTGCCCTCCCAGCATAAATCCTCCATCGCTGGTTTTTGTCATGGTAAACAGCCAATCCGTATAGTTTCCTCCAAATGTTTTGTCCCACACCTTACCACCCTGATCATTAACTTTAACCACCCAGTAATCCCAATTTCCCTGGCAAGGTTCAGTTTTATCACCACCGGGATTAGATTTAGAATAGCCTCCTATCAAATAGCCTCCATCAGCAGTAAGATCCATGCAGGTGGCAAAATCATCTTCAAGCCCACCAAATCGTTTATCCCAGATTTTCACACCTGTTGAATTAGTTCTCACGATCCAGTAATCCCAGGCTCCTTGATTAGCTTGTGTTTTATCTCCACTTATTGGTGAAAGGAGGAGCCGCACAGAATGTAACCTCCATCATTTGTTTGCCGCACCGAACCAAATAGTTCGAACAAGGTGCCACCGTATCGTTTGTCCCATTCTTTGTTACCTGAGCTGTCTGTTTTTATAATCCAATAATCGTTTGATTGTTGAGTAGGATCCCAATTGGGTTGTGATTTATCGCCACTGATACCTGAAAAACTCTGACCCCCAGATATATATCCTCCATCTGAAGTTTGAATTGTTTCCAGATGAATTTCAGCATTATTTCCACCATATCTTTTATCCCAAATCTTTACAGCATTCGAATCTGTTTTAACAAGCCAAAAATCACCTGTCACAAATGTTGTATCATAATTACCTTCTGATTTATCACCTGAAAGTCCTGAATAGGAGGTGCCACCTAATACAAAACTACTGTCGGTTGTTATTAAAAAATTAGATATTATTTCTTCCATGGAACCACCATATCTTTTATCCCACTTTTTATTGAAAGTCGGCGCTTGTGACCAACCAATAATAGGAGCAAATAGCAGTAATAGAGTGTATTTAAAGCGCATCTTAGAGGTAATTAGGACAATAAAGATAATAAAAAATATATTTTTATGTGCAAAATTCATCTTTGTGGCTGATCAAACGTGTTTTGCACACTTTTTGAAAATTCCCTTCAATTGGGGAATATTTTTTATCTTGAGACCGTTAAAAATTTTAAAATCAATTTACATTATATTTTCAATTTGATATGATAAAAATGGCCAAAGAAACAGAAGTTTCAAGTAGAATTCGAAATGCATTGCTCGCCTAGAATTCTTTTCAATTATTTAAGTACCCCATCGGGCTTAGCAGAGTGGTTTGCGGAAGACGTTACGGTGAATGAAAATATTTACACTTTTAAATGGACAGGAACCGAATCGGTTGCCAAAATTGTTCATAAAAGAGATACACAATTAGTCCAATTCAAATGGATGGACGATGAAGAAGGAAGTTATTTTGAATTTGAAATCCTGACTGATGACTTAACCTCTGATGTAGCTCTTCTGATAACTGATTTTAGTGTACCGGAAGATAAGGAGGAAACAGTTAGGTTGTGGGAAACTCAAATCCATAACTTACGCCAGATTATCGGATCTTAACCAGACAAAAGGTCGAGTATTTTTTCAAGAAATACAATTCCCTGATCATTTAAATTCTTGATGTCTTCAAGAGGTACGGCTATTGCAATTTTTATAAAGCCCTGCTGCTTGATGAGTTCATCAATGGTTCTGCCGGAATTTAAGAAAGAAGGCAATTTTTGATAATTGGATTCACCCAAATGATGCTCAAATTGGTTGCTATTGATGCATATCAGTGTATTGCTAAATTCTCTGGTTTTTAAACCATTTGCCATTACGACTTGAAAATCAGTCAGAAAATTGCCTGAAATATGAAAAGTGAAACTAAAAGGGTTTCCCCACCACATAAGGCTTCTGAACGCGAAAATTCCATCTTTTGAAAATACTGCAGGGTGATCCAAAATAACATAGGGCAATCCCTTATAATTTTCGCCTCTACTAATTTTTCCTCTTTTCTTCAAAGCATCTTCGGGTACCACCGAGCCATAATTAGCAGCTAGATGATGAAAAGACTGTTCGATTTCTCCAAACAAAGCAATAGTTTTGTTGATGATATTTCGTTTCTTTTCAAAGAGACTGGTATCTGTCAGAAAAGCCATTTCAGCTTCACTAAATCTTATTTTAGTATCTTTAAGGCCCATTTATTTAGGATTCTTTTGGAAGATTGTAAATGTACAGCAGGTTGTATGCATTATCAAACAAACCAACCGGAATATACCTGATCAGCTATAGATAAAAGTGAAAAAACTATCTAAACTTGTACTTCTTTCATTCCTTGGTCCATTTTCAGCCACCTTTTTTGTTGTGCTTTTTGTACTGCTCATGCAATTTCTTTGGAAATATATTGATGATTTAGTTGGTAAAGGATTAGAATGGTATGTGATTTCCGAACTCATGTTTTATGCTTCGGCAACTTTAGTCCCACTCGCGCTTCCCTTAGCAATTTTAGTTTCTTCAATAATGACTTTGGGTAACCTGGCTGAACATTATGAGCTGGTTGCAGCTAAATCTGCAGGTATTTCGTTGCAAAGAATACTAAGGCCATTGCTTTTTGCTGCTGTGCTCATTAGCGGGCTGGCATTTTATTTTTCTAATTATTTGCTTCCTTTCACTAATTTAAAAATGGGCTCCTTGTTGTATGATGTGAGGCAACAAAAACCGGCTCTTTATATCAGAGAAGGTGTTTTTTATAATGGAATTGATGGTTACTCTTTAAAAATTGGTAAAAAAGAAGCAGATAACCAAACCCTCAAAAATGTGATGATCTATGACCATACTGCGCAAAGAGGTAACACTAAAGTAATATTTGCACAAAGTGGAAAAATGGTAATGTCAACAGATGAGAAATATTTAATTGTAACACTGTTTGATGGAAATAGTTTTGAAGAACAAATGGACAGAAAAGCTGCTTACAAAAAGACGCACCCACTTTTACGATCCTCCTTTAAAAGTTATGAAATCAGGTTTGATTTATCCACATTCAAGCTGAGCAGAACAAATGAAGAATTATTCAAAGACAATTATCAAATGCTGAATCTGAATCAGCTGTCGGCATCACTGGATACTTTTAATGTAGAACTTACGAAACGGAAAGTGGAAATGCTGCATACCTTGCAATCCTATTTTATGACTTTTCGCGATAGTGCATTGGTAAAAATACCAGCTTCTGAAATTAATTTTGTAGCAATAGATACCATGAGATCTGATGCCACTTATGAACATGCTATCGGGCAAGCACGGAATGTGAAATCTTATTTAATAAGTGTATCAGATGAATTGGACGGACGAGATAAAATGATTGCCAGGTTTGCTATTGAGTGGCAACGAAAGTTTACTTTGTCGATTGCCTGTTTTATTCTTTTTCTCATTGGCGCACCGTTAGGAGCCATCATCAGGAAGGGCGGGATTGGTACACCAGTAGTGGTTTCAGTAATCTTCTTCCTGATTTTCCACGTGACCTCTATCATGGGTGAAAAATTCGCCAGAGAAGGAGTGTTAGATCCGCGAATAGGAATGTGGCTCTCATCAGCATTGTTATTACCTATTGGCATTTTTCTGCTTTACAAAGCTACTCATGATTCTGCTTTATTTGATATTGAAGTTTATGGCAAAATCTATGACAAAATTTTCAAAAGAGAAAAGAAATGAAGATTCTTCTTGTTTGTCTTCGTTTTCCTTTTCCACCATCTGATGGTGGCACCATAGCTATGTTTAATATGGCTAATTCTCTGAAAAAAGCAGGAGCCGAAGTAAAAATTATTGCTTTCAATACTAAAAAGCATTTTGTTGATCCGGAAAAAGTACCCGAACAGTTCCGATTTGATTTTAAGCCTGAAGCCGTTTATCTGGATGCATCAGTAAAGATTCTCCCGGCCTTTTTAAATCTGTTTACCACAAAATCCTATAATATTTCTCGATTTGATGTTCCTGAGTTTCATGTTTTAATTAGAGATGTTCTTCAGAAAGAAAAGTTTGATTACGTGCAACTCGAGAGTTTGTTTGTAACACCTTATATTGGAACTATAAAAAAATATTCTTCAGCCTCAATAATTTTTAGAGCCCATAATGTGGAATATATTATTTGGGAACGACTTTCAAATTCCGAATCCAATCCAATTAAAAAATGGTACCTCAAAAAACTGGCGTTCAGACTAAAACGTTATGAAATTTCAACACTTTCTAAATTTAATGCAATCGTAGCTTTGACAGAAGACGATAAAGTTCATTTCAGAGCTTCCGGAATTGACATTCCATTATTGATAGCACCAATTGGTCTTGATATGGAAAATTATCCGGTTGCAGAAATATATAAATCAACATTAACCGTTTTTCATTTGGGATCCATGGATTGGTTACCTAATATTGAGGGTGTAGATTGGTTTCTTCAACATGTATTCCCATTACTAAAAAAGAATAATCCCGAAATTACCATTCATTTGGCTGGCAAAAGTATGCCACAGCGATTTTTTGAATTGGCCGATGAACAGCTGCATGTTTCAGGTCGCATTGATGATTCCAGAAAATTTATGCACGAGAAATCGATCATGATAGTGCCATTGCTTTCAGGAGGCGGAATGAGAGTAAAAATTATTGAAGGATTTGCAATGGGTAAAGTAATTATTTCAACCACTATTGGAGCAGAAGGAATAAAATATACGAATCAAAAAAATATTCTTATAGCAGACTCGCCGGTTGAATTTTATGAGGCGATTGTTAAATGTGTATCCGATTTGGAGTATTGTAAAAATCTGGGAACAGAGGCTCGTAATTTGGCACTGGATGTTTATGAAAACAGAATTGTAGGTACACAGCTAGTTCATTTTTATAATTCCATTAAGGCGAATGCCGATTCTATTCATCAATTTGAAAAGCCTGATAGTGAAATCAGTATTCATTAACTTTTGAAATTATGAAAATTGTTTTTTTACTTTCCAGATTCCCTTATCCGCTTGAAAAAGGGGACAAATTAAGGGCTAATCAGCATCTGATAAATCTTTCTGCCGAGGGACATGAAGTTCATTTAATAGCATTATCTGATTCGAATATCAGCATAGATGAAATAGATAAAGTTAGACCTTATTGCAAATCAATAAAAATTTTCAGACTTAACTATTCAAACCTCTTGCTAAATCTTTTGGGGTCTGTTTCCAGGAAAATTCCCTTGCAGGTTGGGTATTTTTATTCCCCTGATATACACAAAAGCATTGAAAAGCTTATAGTTGAAATTAATCCGGATCTGGTATATTGTCAGTTAATACGAATGGCTTCGTACATTAAAAATATTAAAAACAAGCCGTTGCTGATTGATTATCAAGATGCTTTTTCAAGAGGCACTTTTCAACGCATGCAAAATGCATCGCTGCTTTTTAGGTATTTATTCAAAAGAGAATATAATCTGGTAACTGATTTTGAACGGCAGTCCTATAATTGGTTCCATGGACACATCATAATTTCAGAACAAGACCGATTAGCTTTAAGTATTGATAAAGACAAGGAGATGTTTGTACTCCCTAATGGTATTGATACCAACTTTTTTAAACCAATGCCCAATGAAAAAAACTTTGATATCACTTTTGTGGGCAATATGAATTATCCACCTAATATTGATGCAGCTTGTTTTTTAGTAAATGAAATTATGCCTTTGGTTTGGAAACGAATTCCAACAGCAAAGGTGCAATTGGGTGGAGCGAATCCTGATAAGAGAGTTAAAAAGTTAGCTTCGAATCGCGTAACTATAACTGGTTGGATGGATGATATAAGAGATTGTTATAAAAACACCCGGGTTTTTATTGCTCCAATGCGGATTGGAACCGGTTTGCAAAATAAACTTCTTGAAGCTATGGCAATGAAAATTCCGTGCATTACTACACCAATTAGTTTTGAACCTTTGAATGCGACCATGGACGTTGATATTTTGGTTGGTACAGATCGTGATCAACTTGCAAACCATATTAGTACTTTGTTGAAAGACCAAGAGCTTAGTGATCAAATTGCATTAGATGGATACAATTTTGTACTGGAAAAATATTCCATGCAACACTCACGAAAATTATTAAAAGATATTCTTGAAAGTACAGTAAAAGATTATAGAAGCAGAAATCATCTGGGCGATTTGAAATGAAGCTAAAAGTATGTGATGTTATATAAAATGAGAAGGCCGTGACCTTACGGGATCACGGCTTCTTCATTTCTACCCACATTTCTCAGTAGTCGGGAAGCCTTACGGGGCTTACTTTTTCTGATAATCAACCTATTTTAACCTAAAACCAAATCTTCTTTTCTTACGCATCCGGTTCTTTAAGGTTTCAGATGCCGGATAGCCTTACGGGGCTATCCTTTACCTGACAATCAACCTAACTAACCAAAAACCAAATCCCATTTCTTATAGACGAATCAGGAACGTTTTCCTGATGATTTTTCAAATTTTATTCTTACTGATTTGATACTGCTATTATAACGCAATCAAGAAGGAAAGATCGTTTGAACTGTTCAACCTGGTTACATTTGTAATGAACAGTGGTAATCCTGCTTATAAATTACGCCTGAATTCAGTTGAGTACTGAATTTGAATGTTTTCAATTTCTAAACTAACTTAAATCATTTCAGAAGGCTTGTAAGGAAAGGTAGCAAATAGGCACTTTTAGCCGTTTTTCTGACTGAATTTGAGGTTGATATTCGATGCAAAAGTGGCTATGTGACGAAAACTCCCTAAATTCGCTACATTAAAGAACTTTCTTTACCCGAATACCTATGAATTCTAACCAAAATGTTTTGAATAAAATTGAAGATGCCCTTGAGGATATACGCAACGGAAAAATTGTTATAGTTGTTGATGATGCCGATCGTGAAAATGAGGGAGATTTTATAACCGCTTCCAAGAAATGCTAAACCGGAAATAGTAAATTTTATGGCTACACATGGCCGTGGATTGATTTGCGTTTCATTGAACGAGACCAGGTGCGATGAATTGAAGTTGCAAATGATGGTTGCAAATAATACTTCTTCAAATGAAACCCCTTTTACCATTTCAGTCGATTTACTTGGACACGGCTGTACCACAGGAATTTCGGCCAGTGACCGTTCAAAAACTATTCTTGCCTTAATTGACCCTGCCACTAAACCTGAAGATCTGGGTCGTCCTGGGCATATCTTTCCTTTAAAAGCTAAAAATGGCGGGGTTTTGCGTCGTGCAGGCCATACTGAAGCTGCTGCAGACCTCTCCAAACTGGCTGGCTTTGAGCCTTCTGGAGTTTTGGTTGAAATAATGAACGAGGATGGTACCATGGCCAGACTACCTGATTTGTTTAAAATAGCTGTTAAATTTAGCTTGAAGGTTATTTCGATTGAAGATTTGATTTCCTATCGTCTCAAAACAGAAAGTCTGATAGAAAAGAAGTTACAGTTAATCTTCCAACTCAATTTGGAAATTTTAATCTTGTTGCCTACAAAATTTTAACTGGCGGTCAGGAACACCTTGCTTTATATAAAGGTGAATGGGAAAAAAATGAACCGGTTTTGGTAAGAGTGCATTCTTCCTGTTTAACAGGTGACATTTTCGGATCTTGCCGATGCGATTGTGGTCCTCAATTACACAAATCGATGGAAATGATTGAAAAAGCGGGTAAAGGTGTAATCGTTTATATGAACCAGGAGGGTAGAGGTATTGGTTTGCTGAACAAGCTTAAAGCCTATAAATTGCAGGAATTGGGTCGTGATACGGTTGAAGCTAATTTAGAATTAGGTTTTAAAATGGATGAGCGCGATTATGGAGTAGGAGCTCAAATTATTCGTGATCTAGGGGTTACTAAAATGCGGCTTATGACTAACAACCCTACAAAAAGAGCCGGATTAGTGGGTTATGGGCTTGAAATTGTTGAGAATGTGCCAATTGAAATTGCTTCTAATGAACACAATAAATTATATCTTCAAACTAAAAGAGATAAAATGGGGCATTCTTTAAAGCTTGATGATTAAAATTATAGAATGACCTGAAAAACCCGTAAAGGTTTTTCAGGTCCATTCAGATTTAGCTTTTCCACTTAATTGTGCAGCCAATTGCTTTTGTAAAATTGGAAGTCACTTTTTTTCCGGCAAGAATTTCTTCCATTGCACTTTCAACATATTTTTGAGTGGCCGCTGACGGTTCATCGGTGTTGTTATCAATAGCACCAATATATTCAACTTTATAGTCGTTACCCGGTGTGGGTAACAAATACACATGTGGAGTCCGTGCAGCCTCGAAATTTGGTGCAGTAGCTTGTGTTGGATCATGTAAATAGGAGCATGGAAATTTCTTTTCTTTTGCCCTTATCACCCTGTTATCAAACGAATCCTCCGGAACTTTTACTTCATCATTTGGATTGATGGCAATAACCGATAGCACCTTTATTGTTTTTCATTCCGGAGAGTGAAACATTTTTACCATCTACATTTTTAAGATTGAAATCTTTAACGGTATCGCCTACATTGTAACCTGTGCCTGTAGGTTTAAAGGAGAACATGATAAGTGCAACCGGCAACGACAATACCAGAACTGCTTTGAGGAGATTAATTTTTTTCATATGGTTAGTTTAAATAAGGGTTGACAATTTTTAACAGCTCTTCATAGGTGAATTCCCGTTCATAGAAATTCCTCTTTTTATTCTTGTTATCCAGAATAAGAGTAGCCGGAATCGATCCGTTCCAGGAGGGATCCACTTTATCGATCCACTGGTTATAATCGGGCTCATCGAGTAGCAGTATCTCCGATAGAATTTTGTTTTCAGTGATAAACGGAATCAGTCGCATTTCAAACTGACGTTTAAAATCCAGACTCACCAATATAACTTTCACTTTACGGTTTTTATTTTCCGCTGCCAGTTTTTCAAAGTGGGGCAGTTCCTTAACACAGGGCGCACACCAGGTAGCCCAAAAATTAATGATGTAGGTGGTGTCGTTTTTCGATTGCATCAGCTGATCCAGTTCCACCCATTTAATTATCCGCGCCTCCTGACCAATAGCTTTCATAGCCAGAATGAGTGAAAAAGCCGAAAATAAAATAATCCCCCTAAGCAATTTAACTTTCATACTGCAAAAGTAACAAAACAAAACGCAGTAGGTTTACATAATAATGGGATAAATCGAATCCTTGGCCACGAATTAGTATTTGACTCCGATTTTCATCATTCAATCCTAAAAACACTTTGCCAACTAATAACAAGGTGTCAGAGGCACCAAATATTGGTAGGTGCCACAGGCACCAAATATCGGTAGATGCCGTAGGCATCAAATATCGTTACCCGCCCCGTCCGCGACCTCCCGCATGAAGCACGCCAAAGAACGAC
Source organism: Bacteroidota bacterium (assembly GCA_016722525.1). GTDB lineage: Bacteria > Bacteroidota > Bacteroidia > AKYH767-A > OLB10 > JADKJB01. Next base: position 124,331 of record JADKJB010000011.1, on the reverse strand, counting down.
CAAACATCACGCGGGAGGAAGGCGACAAGTACCATAAGCAAACAAGATGCATATCATATATCGAAGTCTATTCACATTAAAGGGTGATAATATTCCACATGATGATTTCGGGGATTAAAAATCCCCTATACTTATGGCATCGTGATTAAAAATCGATGGGCGGATCCCCTGTATTCGTGGCATCATGATTAAAAATCCCGATGGGCGCGAAATCAGGAATGTAAAATGTAAAATTTAAAATGTAGAATGTAAAATGACAATGTGAAATTAAATTGGTAATTCTGATAAATCTTACACCGCCACTGCTGCCGCTTCCATCACCCCCCCGCCACCCTACAACCCCAACACAAAATGATGACTGGTAATATTATACCCTTTCTTCAAATAAAATCGGTGAGCATCGTAGCGATGTACTCCTGAGTCGAGGTGTATTTGGGCGATGTCGTTGTTTTTTGCGTAATCGACGATCCAATCCATGATTTGACCTGCGTAACCGTTTGTTCGGTAATCGGGAAGGGTATTCACATCATCGATGTAAATCGAATTTCCCCTGTGCAATTTGTATTCCATCCTGAAGCCTGCTACTGATACGGCTTGATCGTCTTCATCAATAAAAACCAGAATAAAACCATCGGCAACCATGTTCTTGACAATGGATAAATATTCATCAGGACTAATGTGAGATCGCAAGTCGAGCAGGGCTGCTTTGCACTTAAGGATTTTTTCGTTGGTGTCTGCAATCTGTATCATGATTTGAATTTTAGGATGGAGGAAGTTGATTTTATAATAATGAAGTAAAAAACGCATGGGAGCATAATATATTTCATCTCACTTTTGATCACTGCCCATCCCCAGGAGCTAAAAAAGTTCTCAATTCCTATCGGGCTCACCAGAATCGGTCGCGAACCAAAAAAATAGCGCTCATTGATAAAAGGAATAAAAAAACCTATGCCTCTGCCACCGCTGGTAAAAGCGTCAAGTATTCCGTGCGAAATACTGCAAATGAAGAGGTATAAAAACACATAGAACGAAACACTTTGTTTACCCGCTTGTTTATCCCTAAAGAAAATGATAGAAGTAACCAAGGCAATAACAATTGAAAATAGGATGGAATGGGTAATTCCACGATGCCCAAGAGGACTGCCGTATGGAATTCCCAGCGAAAAGGAAATTACATCCGCATCCGGAAGCATGGCCAACAAAATTCCGGCAACAATTACCTTTGAAGTTATTTGTTGTGTAGTTGCTGAAGCTCCAATTGCCAATGCAACCAAACCATGAGAGATAATTGTAGCCATAAATAACAAAGTTAAACTAAACCCAACAACAAATAGAACCCCCAAAAAATGGAAATATTCTTAATCGTATTAGCCGTAATTTTTGCTCTGGTAGGATTGGCAGGATGCATTGTTCCCGGCCTGCCGGGACCCCCGTTAAATTTCATTTCACTTCTCTTTATTCAAGGTGCCTTTGCTCCCTTCGAAACTTCTTTCCTGGTCATCTGGGGAATTGTTACAGTGCTTTTGATAATTCTCGATTATTACGTTCCTATTTGGGTCTCTAAGAAATTTGGAGCTACAAGGCAAGGTATCATCGGAAGTATAATAGGGTTGGTAATTGGCATAATATTTACACCAATAGGAATGATAGCGGGATTGATTATCGGAGCAATAGTAGGGGATATGGTTGCAGGAAAAAGTCTCCATCACGCCCTTCGCTCCGGCTTTGGCAGCGCACTGGGAACGTTATTCTCCACAGGCTTCAAACTCATTGTTTCAGGGGTGCTGACTTATTACACCATAAAAGAAATCATCGTCCACTACACATGACCGCACCACGTGAGCCAGTTTTTGATGATTTGGAGGCCGTGGCTGGTCATAATTGATTCGGGATGGAACTGGACGCCACTCAAAGGTAAATTTTGATGAGAGATGGCCATAATGGTTCCATCCTCATCCGTTGCAGTGATGTTGAATTCCGAAGGGAGCGTTTCTTTCTGAATTACCCAGCTATGATAATGACCCGAACTGAAACTTTGCGGAATGTCTTTGAAGAGTCTGTCGTTGGCATCCGTAACCAACAATTGCTTTTGAACTCCGTGCCAGACTTTGTCGAGGTTTTTTAAGGATGCGCCAAATGATTCGGCAATCGCCTGGTGTCCCAGACAAATTCCCAGAATTGGAAGTTTTGTGGAATACACCCGAAGTAATTCAGGCATGATACCTGCGTCCTTAGGTAGACCGGGCCCGGGAGAGAGTATGATGCTTTTGTATTTGCCTATTTCTTCAATGCTAATTTCGTTGTTCCTCCGAATTTCAATCTCATCCTTACTGAACATTTCAGCATAATGAAAAATATTCCAGGTGAACGAATCGAAATTATCAAGCAGAAGAATCATAGAAGAAAGTGTCCTCAAAGATAGCTAACCTTTCATTTCTAAACTTAATCAATGAAACAGGACAAGCCCCAACGTGATTATTCCGGTTGCAAAACCAACCTTTTCGTAATCCTCGATTCAGAAGTTGTTGCTGTCACAAAATAGATTCCGGAAGGAAGATGGCTCAAATTGGTAGTGATAACAGGATTATCTGAATTTTCAAACTTTTCAGTGTAAATCACCTGTCCAACAGCATTAAATATTTCAACAGTACCTGTTTCCGCTTTTGGAAGAACCAAATCAATTGTTACTAACCCCGAAGAAGGATTAGGGAACACATTCATTTGCGACTGTGATTCAATTTCAGGAGTGTTTAACACATAGCCAATAGTAAACTGATGACTGAACCGTGTTCCAAAATCGGCCTCAAAGAATTTGAGTACTCCTGGTCCAAATGCATTGACGAATCTGGAGTATCCGGTACCATCGTTATTAGCGAAGAAGGATAACCCATCTTTTCCTGAATCATTCACATTGAAGGTATAGCATCCGGGTGCAAGAACCACCGTGTCTCTGTAAATGGTATTTGCAGCCAAAACTCCATTGCTAAAAATAACATTACCCTGATCATCTTTTACGTTGTAAGAAGATTCATAATAGGCTGTATTAGTTTTGAAGAGGATCACAAATGAAGACGGGTACTCCTTTGGGAAATTAATGTAGTTGCTCATTGTATCATTGTAGGCATATTGATCTGTAGTTGAATTTGGATTCGACACATATGCATAAAACTGATCTGACATATTGGTAGTTGAATTCCAATCGATGGTACCCAGTTGCACCTGCTCAGACTGATTGAATTCTAAGCTTCCGGTCCAGTTATATACCGATGGTGTAGCACCTTTGATTCCATAAGTAATGATTGCAGAAGTGAGTGCAGAAGATCCGGTATTTTTAATCACCACAATAGGATTGTTACAAATGGGATTGAATCTGTTGTAATAAAAATCGTTGTTAGGAGCAATAATTGCCTCCATGGATGCATCCGTTGTGAAGGATGGATTTGCGCAGGTAATCAACTGTGTGGCCAGGATATAATTTGGGTTTTGTCCGCCAACTGAATTGGTATAAGCATCCACATCCATATCCACAGAAATGGAACTGCCCGGTGTTATCATGGGAGTGATTTCATGTAGGAAAATATTTCCTTTATCTCCAGGACACCAATTAGCACGGTCATAGATCCATGTTCCAGCCTGATGAATTAAATGATTAAGTCCACAATCATTTCTCCATATTGCCTGTTGAAAATGCTGTGTTCCGTCGAGTTTAATTCGATAGTTTCTGTTGCAAAACTCCGCACAATTAGCAGTGCCCGCTCCATGACCTGTTGGTATAACCCGAAGCATGGCATTGGTTTCATTGGCTCCTATGCTGAATGTTTTTGCGAATAAATAATTCTCGATTGGGTTTCCTGCATTTCCATATGGAAAACCACCCGGACCACTGCTATAAACATTACGTACCTGAATGGGAATTCTTGGAGGTGTTCCCTCTATAAATTCGAAGTCAAGGGTGATTGCAAAGCCGTCGCTCCAACCGCCATAAAATGCACGAATTTCAACACTGTCTTGCAAAATGGGTGCGAGATCGGTTATATCAAACTGAATGGTATTTGACCATGAAGTATTGTAATATCCCCCATAAGGTGTAATCACTCTGGCCAGTTCAATGCGTTCAACAACTTCAAAAACGTTGTAGTAAGGAGTGAATACATTTGGTAGGATGTAGAAGGCACCTACATAAACCGAATCAGTAATTATGCCGCCCGGACCATACGTATAATTGTAAAAATTTCCAGGATAAGCCAGTATACTATCAGTCACTAAAAGAACATCTACCAGGTCACTATGAAGATAAATCCAGAAGGTAGAAGCAAGAGTTGAATCCGTTGCATTTGCAACACTGTCAAAAAAGGTGACATACACAGGATCCTGATTGCCATAAACTGTATCAGGACTGGTGCTTCCGCTGCCTGTACCTATTGTATAAAATGGAGCTTGTAGTAATGTGCTGTCGAAGTTCCCTGTGTGATGAAGTGCCTCCACCTGAACAGTGTAATCCCAATCGGAACAACCGGTAGGAGGGCAACCTAATGTGAAATCGAGATTGATTCTTCTGTAATTAGTACCTGCAGGTGGAAATACTCCCCAGGTTTTATATTCTCCCCACCAATTCATATGAACTGCATCATGAACTCTGATTTTTGTGGTGTCGCCTTCTCCTGCAAAAGAGAGGGCTGATGTGAAAACTAATAACGTTACCAGCAGGCTTCTGAATTGTAATTTTTTGTTCATGATTTATTATAAATAGGAGAGGTGAAATTATGGAAAAAAAATTTACTCGAAAAGGGAGCCATTTCGACTGTTAGATACAATTCTACAAAACCAACCTATTTCAAGTTCGAGTATCTTTGCACCATGAAATCAAAAACACCCTCCGAATCGGTTTGCATCAACACCGAGATAGTACTTCCAAACGATACCAATACATTAGGTAACCTTATGGGAGGCAAGCTTTTACACTGGATGGATATCTGTGCGGCCGTTGCAGCCCATCGCCACTGCACCCGTGTGGTGGTTACCGCTTCAGTAAATAACGTGGCATTCAACCAACCGATCAAACTGGGCGAAATAGTCACTCTTCAAGCCAAAGTTTCCCGTTCATTCAATTCCTCTATGGAGGTTTTTATTGATGTTTGGGTCGAAAACAATGCGACCGGAACCAAGAAAAAATGCAACGAAGCCATTTATACTTTTGTGGCTGTAGATCAGGTAGGAAACCCTATTAACGTGCCTCCGCTCCAACCTGAAAGTGAAGAGGAGAAATCACGTTTCGATGGAGCATTACGTCGCCGTCAATTAAGCCTGATTTTGGCTGGTAAAATGAAGGCGGAAGAAGCTACTGAATTGAAGGCCTTATTCTTGGAATAAGAAATCAATCTTCATCGCCGTGAGAGTGTAGATGCCATGGGAAAGCCGTTCCGTATTTGCTGTTTTCCCAATAAAATTTTCCTCTTTTAACATCATAATTGCCAATTTCATTCATGGTGGCGGTATCATAAAAACGACCGTTTACCATGGTGAATGAAACCGTTTCAGAATTTCTGATATCGTCGAGGGGGTTTTTATCGAGGACAATTAAGTCAGCCAATTTTCCTTTTTCAAGTGATCCTAAATCGTCTTCCATGCCAATGTAATAGGCGCCATTTACAGTCGCACATTCGAGTGCCTGCATATTCGACATCCCACCTTGCTGTAACATCCACAGCTCCCAATGCGCACCTAAACCCTGTAATTGACCATGTGCTCCAAGGTTGACTTTTACTCCGTTATCTGCAAGTTTCTTACATGATTTGGATACGAGGATATGACCGTTTTCATACTCAGCATCCGGAATCATGATGCGATGACGTGCTCTTGAATCTATCACAAAACGTGGAGTGTATTTGAGCAACTTTTCATTTTCCCAAACATTCGACTTCTGATAAAAATAATTTTCTCCAGTCATCGAACCGTAATTTACAATGAGAGTAGGAGTGTAGCCAGTCTTTGAAGCCGACCACAACTTAATAACGTCGTCATGCAATGTTGCAACCGGTAAGTTGTGTTCGATGCCGGTATGTCCATCGAGAATCATACTCAGGTTATGGAAGAAAAATGAACCACCCTCCGGCACTACATTTATCTTTTGTTGACGCGCAGCATCAATTACCATTTGCCGTTGCTCACGTCTTGGTTGATTATAACTCTTCACCGAAAAGGCTCCAAAGGCAGATGTTCTCGCAATTGCGGAAGATGCATCTGCAGGTTTGTTAATTACCGTCTTGAAATCACCATCGGCGCCATAAAGAATCCATCCTGTAGAGAAAATCCGCGGGCCTGTCATGTTACCCGCTTTGACCATTTCCGACTGTGAAAAACCATCTCTGAATTGGAAGAGGGATCGTGTGTGGTGGTGACTCCGTATGCCAAATTGGTAAAATAACTCCATTGCTTCTGCGGACTCAATCCTGACGGAAAGTTCCAAGGTGAGCATGCACATCTATCAACCCCGGCATAATGGTTTTACCTGTAGCATCAATCACTTTTGCGTCCGAGGGAATCGTTACCGATGATGCATTTCCAATTGCATCGATTCGGTTATCTCTTACTACAATTACACCGTTGTCAATCACCTCGCGTTGCGTGTTCATCGTAATTATTCTGCATCCTGTAAATGCAATGGCGCCTTTTGGTTTTGCTTGCGGAAGGATCAATCCAATTTTCAATCCTACGGAATCGGGTGGAGGCAATGAGTCAGGAGCGCCCTCCATAAAGTTGAAACGAGTTTTTATTTCATTCTTAAAATATTGATTTCCTCCGGTCCAGAACAGTTCATCGGAATTGGCCGACCAATGTAAATTCATCCCACCATCTTTTGCGGTTTGTGCCACAGGCATTGCTTTGAGTCCTGCCGATAAATCAACCGGTTTCCCTGAAGGAGGAAAAGCAGCCACATACACTTTAAAGAGTTCTGTAAATGCGATCCATTTATTATCGGGACTGGGCACAAAGGAGTTGGCATATTTAGAAGTAAAATGAACCATTTCTTCTGTGCCATCTGCATTCAAACTTTTAAACGATTTTTTGTCACCATCATTCACCTGAAAAATATGCGGGTGCCGGTGTTATCGAACCTTGGCTCAAAGCCATCCTTTGTAATAAATTTTGGCTTACCGCCGGAAGCAGGAACTGTGAAGATACCGGTCTCTACTGAAAAACTAAATCCCTGATGTTCGTTTCCGTCTTCTTTAATATAAACTAGATTTTTACCATCAGGTGAAAAAGCCGGCGATCTGAAAATCCCTTTTTCTTTTGAAATAACAACTGGTTTACTTCCTGGTTTAGCCATGCTTAATGTCACCAGATTTCCTGTGTTCTCATCGTTCCATGTTACATAGCAAAGTGTTTTACCGTCTGGTGAAAATGCGGGTTCAAATTCGAAGTCTTCGCCGGTGGTAAGACGAGTTGGTTTACCATCGGGGAGGTTCTTTTTCCAGAGGTAACCGGCTCCATTAAACACCACATATTTTTCATCGGGTGAAGTGACCAGGTGACGAATAGCTTTTACCTCGAATGAATCGGGTGCAGCCTGTTGTTTAAAGTGTAGGGCTTCAGTGATTTGGTGTTTGCAATCTACCGAGAATGGAATATCAGTAACAGTAAAATTTTTCACGTTTATTTTATTCAATTTCCCCTGTGCCCAAATGACAATTTCGTTGTCGCCGGGCATCCAATTGAAATTAGTATACACACCAAAAATTGCCCATGCTTCCTGCTGATCCTTGCTTAGTTTATCATATATTGGCCACTCTTCACCCGATGCGAGATCACGAATAAAGAGCACCGATTTTTCACGCACTCTTCTTACAAATGCAAGTTGTTTTCCATCCCGCGAAACTTGTGGTCGCACGGAGCCGCCTGAACCGCCGGTAACATTCTCAATTTCGCCTTTGTGAGTATCATAGCGTTTGATGGCATAAATCTGATTGTTCGGATCTTTATTGTACTGAAAATATCCACCGGGATACATGTCTTCACTGTAATAGATGTAACGGCCATCGGGTGAGAACGAGGGCTCACCAAGATCCTGCTGATCGTTTTTTCGCTTGGTAAGTTGAACACCTTCGCCACCGCTGATATGATACATCCATAACTCACCGGCCCCTAACGATCGTCCGGATGTGAAGTGCTTGCGGGCCACAAAATAATCGCTTCCGGGTTGCCATAGCGCATTGTTGAGCAATCTAAAATCTTCCTTGGTGATTTGAGTTGCCTTACTGCCATCGCGATTCATCCTCCAAATGTTATCACCACCACCGGCATCAGATGTGAATAAAATTTTGGTTCCATCGGGACTGAACCGGGGTTGAACTTCAAAAGCAAATCCACTTCTTAAAACTTTCGCTTTCCCTCCGGTAACAGGAATAATGTAGATGTCGCCCAATAAATCAAATACGATCTCTTTCCCATCGGGACTAACATCCAGATTCATCCACGTTCCTTCAGAAACTGTAAAATTTACCTCCTTTTTAGAGCCGGGTGGATTGTTGACATCCCAAACGGGTGCATCTTTTTTCTGTGAATTAGAAATAAAGGGTGCAATTAGAGCTACCAGAGTAATAAGCAGTGCGTTTTTCATGTGTTTTCTTTGATGGGATGAAAATACAAATACCTTCCGGATTTAGCCGAATCTTTTAAAAAACTACTAAAAGATGTGACCTACTTGGATCTTTTAGCCTTGATATATTCGAAGAGTATCGGCAGCAGGGAAACAACAATAATTATTAAAATAACCAAACTGAAGTTATTCTTGATAAACGATATGTTTCCAAACAAATAGCCTGCTCCTAAAAACAACACCACCCAAAGAATTGCTCCCACCACATTGAAGGTGAAAAAACGGGAATATTTCATGGTACCAACACCGGCAACAAAAGGTGCAAATGTTCTGATGATAGGAACAAAACGTGCGTAAATTATTGTTTTCCCACCATGCTTTTCATAAAACACATGTGTTTTGTCTAGGTATTCCTTCTTGATGAATCGTGATTTGATGGAGAAAATTTTGATTCCTACAGTTTTGCCTATATAATAATTGGTTGCATCGCCAATAATGGCAGCAACCATTATGACTATAGCCATCAAAATAAATTGAGTTCCGATCCAGGAAGGGCAATGATAGCACCGGTCGCGAATAAAAGAGAATCACCCGGGAGGAAAGGAGTTACTACTAGTCCTGTCTCGCAAAAAACGATGACAAAGAGAATAACATATATCCAGATACCGTAAGTGTTGGTGAGTTCGAGCAAATGAGCATCGATGTGGAGTATAAAATCAATTATACCTTTGATAACTTCCATATAAAGCTTTTAATAAAATTAACCGATACTTAAATTTTGCGAAGGAAGAACCTCATAATTTCCTAAAAGCTTCAGCATTTTAGTGTGCGACTTAATAGCATCCCACATAGTAGTGTTTTCATTATAAGTTAGCCCAAAGTCATTTGCTGTTTTTCTACAATATGACTTATTTGAGGATAATGAATATGGCAGATATGCGGAAACAAATGGTGTTCTATCTGGAAATTCAACCCACCAAAAAACCAGTAAGCCAGAAAACTTTTTCTGGAGAAATTGGCAGTCGTATTCAACTGATGTATGGTCCAGTTATTCATTACATCGCCTTTTTCATCGGGTACCGGGAAACTAGCACCTTCAACAACATGCGCAAGTTGAAAAACTACTGCCAACGTAATACCCTGAGCCATGTGCATAACAACAAATCCGATCAATGTGGCCCACCAGGGTATTCCTGCAAAAAGCAATGGTAAGGCAAGAAATGCAGTGAAATAAACAGCTTTTGAAACAAATAGTATAATATATTCTTTCAGAGGATGTTTTTTGTTTTCATAATTTCCAAAATTCTTCTTAAAAAATGCGGCAAAGTCCTTTTTAAATACCCAAGAAATGGAGGTTAAGGAATAAAAAATATAGGCGTACCAGTACTGATATTTATGAACTTTTTTTAATTTATTTTCTGTGGATAATCTGATTAGTGAAACCGGCTCCAGATCCTCATCATGTCCCGGGATATTGGTGTATGTGTGATGAATCACATTATGCATGATTTTCCACATGTATTTGTTCGTACCTGCCAGATTGAAAGTGTAACCAAGTATCTTGTTTATGTATTTATTATTTGAAATAGATCCATGAACAGCATCATGTGAAATATTGAATCCTACAAATGCAGTAAAAAACCTAAAAGTATCCAGCTGAGAATTGAAAAGGATGCTATCGCCTGATAAAAAATTAATAGATAAGTACCAACAAAACCGGCAAGAAAGAAAACAACCTTAAAAGCCATCAGCAAATTACCCTTTTCAGAGATGCCGTTTTTCACAAAATATTCGTTGATTCTTTGGTTCAATGTACTGGCAAAGGTGCTTTCCTGAACATTTCTGAATTTAATTTTTTGAATCATGGTAATTTACTGGATTAAAACTTTTGCAAAGATACTCTTTTCTCATGGCTTAAAATACCATTACTTCACTTTTTATAAACCGCGAGTTTCAATTCTAATGTGCTTATTAACAACTAGTTAAGTAGGATGATTAGAATCACAGAATAATCTGTTTCAATTGCGTAACTTTGAAACTTAAATCTGGTATCGGATTTAAAATTATAGATAGGGGCAAACCTCAAGATATCTATTGAAACAATAAATGGATAAAACTGTTTTACCATCTTAGAACTAAAAACATGAAAGTATTTGGCTATAAAAATTTTGTTTTGGTGTTGGTTGCATTTACTGCTTTTATCGTTCCTGCTTGTAAAGACGACGATAACAACCAGACGCAGGAACCTGATAATATTGAATTTGTTATTCCCCCTGGTTTTCCAACTCCTGTTTATCAATTTACCAACAATGCAGTTACAAACGAGAGATTTGAATTAGGTCGGAAGTTATTTTATGACCCTATTTTATCCAGAGATAATTCCATTTCATGTGGTAGCTGCCATCTTCAAGCCGGTGCCTTTGCGCATATAGATCATAAAGTAAGTCATGGCATTGATGATTTGGAGGGTATTCGTAATGCACCCGGTTTATTTAACTTAGCCTGGCATGATAATTTTATGTGGGATGGTGGAATCAATCATATCGAAGTACAACCAATAGGCCCAATTGAAAACCCAGTTGAAATGGATGAAACGCTTTCAAACGTTATTTTAAAACTGAGAGCAAGCACCCAATATAAAACCCTATTTAAAGCTGCGTATGGCAGTGATTCAATAACATCTCAAATGATGTTAAGATCCATGGCGCAGTTCATGGCTGTTATGGTTTCGGCAGATTCCAAATATGATAAATACATAAGAGGCGAAGCAGGTGGAACATTCGATGCTCAAGAACTCAATGGACTAAATTTGTTCCGTCAAAATTGCGCTTCCTGTCATACAGAACCACTGTTTACAGATTTATCGTTTAGAAATAATGGCTTAGATTCCATTTTTACTTTGGATCAGGGACGGGCAACTATTACGCTTGATCCTAATGATGAAGGGAAATTTAAAGTTCCTTCCCTGAGAAATATTGAGGTTACATTCCCTTACATGCACAATGGAAAAATTAAAACACTTGATAAAGTACTCGACCATTATACATCAGGGGTTTTACCATCAACCACACTTGATCCATTGCTTGTTGGTGGAATAGCTCTCACCACTCAGGAAAAGGCTGATATTGTCAAGTTTTTACGTACTTTGACAGACAATACATTTTTAACAAATCCAAGATATTCTGAAATTCACTGATTTTTTTAGTTACGTTTTTTAATAGCTAGATTTATTTTTAATGCTGTACAATATGCTATTACTTAAAGCGACTGTAGTGTAGGGTGCTTCCTTAGCGGGATTGTTTTTTTTGAATGCGATTGAATTCAAGTTTGATCATTTTCTGCCTGTTATCTTCAAACTAAATTCTTAATATTTTACAATTCTTTGTTTGAAAATCATGCTGCCAGCACTTATTTCTGCAAAGAAAAACCCTGCAGAAAGTTCTTGAATGTTAATTGTTTCATTGGCAGTTATTGATTCTATATATTTCACCAATTTTCCTCTTGCATCGGTGATTCGTAATGTCAGCAACTCTGAACTATCAAGTCCACTGCTTTTGATTGTAATAGTTTCGGTTGCCGGTACAGGAAATAGTTCAACACCAAAAAACCCTTCAACTGTTCCAATTCTTACCTGTTTTTCTATGGTAAATTTAGTGCCGCAAGTATTCACCAATTCGGCACTAATTCTAGAATCCTGACTCCTCCAAATCAATTTAAGCTTTGCTTGATGTAGTGGCGAAAGAGCCACACAACCGTCAGGTATTTGCCATGCTATTTCATAATCTAATTCAGATACATTCAGACTAAATTCCACCTCTTCCCCTTGGACAATATTTTGTTGGTTGGAATTTATAGCAACTTCACTTTCCGGAGTTAGACACGGTTCAACAACAAACAACTCTAAAGAATCAATTGATGAGCAACCAAATGAATTTGAATAATTGAGGTAAATAGGGTAGGGCCCTCCAATTCCGGCAATGGCGGGAATAAAAAATTGTCCGTTTACAGCATTTCCCGAAAAAGTTCCCTGAACATTTCCGGTTAATAATAAAGGTTGACTATTGACAGGAATTATTGTGTTAAGAGGAGCAATTGAAACAATAGGTTTTTCATGAACCACAACACTTCCGGTTGCAATTGCAGTGCATCCATTGTTGTTGGTGTAACTATATTCAAATGATGTAGAATTTCCAAGATAAGGGTTTGAAATATTGAAGTTCCCACCATGAGGGAATCCATTTAATTGGGCTTCCTGGCCTTCACAAATACTAACATTAACAGTGCTGACTGAAGGAAGTGAATGAACAGTAATACTCACAGAATCAGAATAGTTTATTGCTCCACATCGGTTTTCAGATACCATCCATATACCTGCATTTTTAATAGTTTTTTGCATGGCAGCGCCGGTAGCAACAACTAAGTTATTCTGAAGCCAGGTAAACGTTGATCCCGGCCAGCCTTTCACCGATAAGATTACACTATCCCCTTCACAAAAATTTGTAGTTCCAACAACATTAATTTGCAATTGTTCATTGATTCCTTGTCCTAAACCAACTGCCTGAAAGCTGGCTGCACTCGACAAATACTGTTGCGAGCAGGTTCCAAAAATAGCTGCAGCACTGGATAAAATAGCGTATTTGAAATCTTCATATCCCGAATTGGGTACTAAATAAGCAATGAGTGAGTGATAAATAATTCTCATTGCATCATTAATTCCAATTCCTGTAACCTGATAATTAGTTCCATGGTCATTGATTCCCTGGCCACCATTTGCGAGTAAATAAAACCATTTATTAATAAATCCACTATTGATGTGCACGCCTCCATTATCGCCGCTGCCATAATACCAATGGTTGCCATGATAGGTGTCGGGTTGGTTATACATTTCAGGGTCCGCCATATTGCGCAAAGTAGTACCCGAACTTTCTCCAATAGTCCAGTTGGCATTTTGGGGATCGCTATGAAACTCTAATGCAGTTCCAAGTATATCGGCAATGGCTTCATTGAGAGTTCCGGGAGCTCCGGAATAATTTAGATTAGCAGTTTTTTGAATTAAACCATGAGTAAACTCGTGCCCTGAAACATCCAATGTGATTAGGGGTGTGTTTATTGAATCACCACTACCGTAAACCACTGCAGAACCGTTCCAAAACGCATTATGTAATCCGTTGCCATAATTGAGATAGCTAATCAATTTTTGACCATTGTTATCTATACTGTTTCTGTTCAATTTATCAGTAAGAAAATCGGAGTATTCGATGGCGCAATAATGCGCATCGGTGGCATAGCGCTCACTGGTTGGAATTGATTGACTCCAGTAGTTGTCTAAATCTATAAAGTTAGTGGTAGATTGATAATTCATAAAACCGTTAAGGTTGATTGTTTCAATTCCTTTCCCACGTGAGCTGGTTTTTAAAACATATTGGTTTTGCGTGAAACAAGTTTCAATTTGTTTAGTGCCATGATATGCAGTATGGGCAGTACCAGTAACATCAATATAGCAATTGTGATTTGTGATTGAAATTAATTCGCCATTTTGGGCATTTACCGTAGCAATTAATTCAATATTGTTTTCATTTATAAATCCAAATTGGTAGGCACAAATGAAATTATTTGAATTTACATCTAAACTCCATTTCAATTCTAAAGGATGCCCGGATTGTGCTGCAGAAACGAAATGCTTACCGGATGATTTTCCATTCTGAATGAAAATTTGCAATGCTTCATTTTTAGAAATAAATTGCTTTGGCTTTGAAACAGGAACCTGGATGAATGTACCGTTAATCTTCATCCTGTTCACGGCTGTGAATTGAATAATTAAAATTGCTCCTTCAACCGGGATATCGTAATAAAGCTGTTGATATCGATAATGTTCACCCCCAGTTCATCTGTGTCAAAAGAAAGCTGTTTCCATTTATAGTTTTCATTGCATCCAAATTCAGTCTTTAATGCTTCCTGAACCTCATTGGTAAAAGTAATCTCTTTGGTCACACAGGTTGGTGAATCGAAGGATTGGGCTTTAGAAACTGAACAGATATGCAAATGAATAACCAGAAAAGCTACATGGATTAAATGGGTGATTTTGGTATTGATAGTGCTATGCATTTCATTAATTTAAGCAACCAACAGACTTTGCCGGACCTAAATTTGACAGAATTATTAAAAAACAGGGTTAACCCATAGGAGAACAGGGTGAAAATCATCTTCAAAACTTGACGCTGCTAGCGTCGTCATAAGAATTTGCTGTGAATCACATAAAAACAAGCTATAAAAATTGAAACATTCACTATTACATTTCCTAAAGATTTTTGATTAATCATCAGTAATCCTATATTTGTAAAAAAACACCTGAAAAGTAGTCATGAAAGTAGATTATATTGCTCTTTCGATTCCTATATTCTTCCTTCTAATTGGTGTGGAGTTACTCTATAGTGTCATTAAAAAAGTCCGGTTATACCGATTAAACGATTCAATTACCAATATCAGTTTGGGAATAGGGCAGCAGATAACCGGTATTTTTATGAAAACTGCTCTTTTCTTTGGCTATTTATATCTTTATGATACTTTTAGATTTTTCACTATTGAGAACACTTTCCTCACATGGGTCGCATTGTTTTAGGGGTTGATTTTTTCTATTATTGGTTTCATAGAATGAGCCATGAGGTTAATGCGTTATGGGCCGCACATATTGTGCATCATCAAAGCGAAGATTATAACTTATCGGTGGCATTACGACAGTCCTGGTTTCAGAGTGCTTTTTCATGGTTTTTTTATCTTCCATTAGCACTATTCGGATTTGATCCAATTATGTTTCTAACAATTAGCTCATTTAACACGCTCTACCAGTTTTGGATCCATACAAGAACCATAGGCAGCATGGGTCCATTGGAATGGATATTAAATACACCTTCTCATCATAGAGTGCATCATGGCTCCGACCCCAAATACCTTGATAAAAATCATGCAGGCACTTTAATTATTTGGGATCGCATTTTTGGCACCTTTAAAAAAGAAATGGAAGAACCTCACTATGGTATCACCTCTCCGTTAAAAAGTTGGAATCCTGTATGGGCAAACTTTCATTATTGGAGAGATTTATTTAATCTTGCATCCCATGCAGTAGGTTGGAAAGATAAGGTTCTTGTTTTCATTAAACCTCCCGGATGGCGCCCCGAATATTTGGGCGGTTTTCAGCAGCCTTTGGAAGTCGACAGTTCACTTTATCATAAATATGATGCTAAAACACAAAAAAGCATTCACCTGTATTTGCTCATCCAATTTGTGATGGTATTAGCTATGTCAACAGCCATTCTTTTCTTGCAGAATAAATTCAACATGATTCAGCTGATAGCTTTCGCTGTATTTGTGATTGTTTCATTAATGAACTTTGGTGGTTTATTTGAAATGAAGGAATGGTGTGTAAAAGCCGAAATAATGAGATTAATTTCGTTACCCCTTTGTTCACTCTTGTTATTGCAAAATGCTAATTTCACTATATTATTTTCCACTTGCCTCTTCATAGCAGCTATTTCGTTGCTTTATTTTCAAATAGTATTCTCAAATGCCCGAAAGCAGCAACCTCAAATCAACTCTTGAAAAATATTCCTTATCCCCGTTTTACTATTGCCTATTTACTCCTTAGTCTGGTAGTAATAGGTTCCGATTATTTTTCATTAGAATGGACCTACTATTTATCGAAACCATTAGTTTTAGTTTTGATTTATTTCTTTTTTCGAACCCTGACTATGACTGCCAGAAACAAAAGGTTTAAAAATCTCATGTTGGCAGGATTTTTATTTAGTAGTGCAGGAGATTTTTTCTTAATGCTAAAAGGTATTAATCAAAACTATTTTCTTATCGGGCTCATTGCTTTTC
The DNA here is from genome assembly GCA_016722525.1 of Bacteroidota bacterium. Lineage (GTDB taxonomy): Bacteria > Bacteroidota > Bacteroidia > AKYH767-A > OLB10 > JADKJB01. The sequence continues at coordinate 107,857 of JADKJB010000011.1, read as the reverse complement.
TGGCAGCTCATATCTTATATTCATCAGGTTTTATTATTGACATTTTGGATAAACGGCCCTGGACACAACATTGGGGTCAACTTGCATTTTCAACCTTAATCGTGGTGTATGGAGCTGAATTTTTTATTCTGAACAGAACCAGTTTTGCAGATCTGTATTTTCCGATAATGATTTATTGCTTTGCTATTGCCTTTATGGGAGTCAGTGCTGTAATGCGTGATAAATACAAAAACCAGCAAGGCTATTTTAAGGTATTGGCAGGAGCGGTATTTTTTATCATATCCGATTCATTACTTGCTACCAATACTTTTATTTCACCTTTTCCCTTTTCGGGCACGTTAATCCTAAGTACTTATTTTATTGCCCAATACCTCATTGCAACAGGGTGCCTCTTAGATTTGGAAAGCGAAAAAAAGTTGTCTTCTGTAAAGTAAAAAAGCAGAAAAACATTCGTAAAAAATGAAATTAAAAACGAGCGTTTATTTTTACATTTAGAGTTCTGGCACTTAGGTAATTTGGAACTGCGTAACGCCGTGCAGTAACATCAGTAACCCACAAATAAGAAACAGTATTATTTACTTGAAGAAGATTAAAAATTTCTACTCCAATTGACATCGACTTTATTTTGTTAGCCAATTTCATTCTGTATTGCTTAGTGCCATCTTCATCAATCAGAATCTTTGAAAAACCAATATCGACGCGGCGATACGAAGGGAAGCGGTAAGTATCCTTGTATCTGTCTCTGCCTGGAGGACCAAAGGGAAGCCCGGTTCCATATACAAGTGTCATATTCATTTTGTAAGATGGGAATTTGGGTAAATAATCCTGAAAAAATAAACTGAAGGTCACTCGTTGATCCGTGGGTCGGGCAATGTATCCTGGTTCAGTTCTAATGCTGTCTGTAACCACATTGTTATAGGTATAACCCGGAACTATTTTTTCGCCGTCTGAATTATAATAAGTGTAATAAAAATCATTTTCAATATCCTCTTCAGTTTTCAAAACAGACAAACTAGCCCAGGATTCCACTCCTTGAACAAACTCACCGTTTATCCGCATATCTATTCCGGCAGCATAGCCACTAGAGGTATTTTCTGCAAAATATCTGATACGCAAATTATCAATTTTGTAGGGTACTAAATTATCCAGTTTCTTATAATAAGCTTCTGTAACTACTTTGAATTCCCTTCCCCATGAAAGAAATACGTAATCCATTCCCCCAATAAAATGAATAGACCGCTGTGCTTCAACGTTGGTGTTTACCACCCCATCCAAATCACGCAGCTCTCTGTAAAACGGAGGCTGGTAATATAAACCTGAAGCTAGACGGAAGGAAAGATTTCTTTTCCAATCAGGTTTGTAGGTCAAGCTAACTCTGGGACTAAAAACAGCTTCATCATTCAGATCCCAATAGTTGCCTCTTATTCCTGCAGAAATAGTATATTTACTAGTTCCACCTAAATACCAATTGTTCATTAAGTAGCCGGAAATTCTGTTAGAACTGATATTAGCTTTAGTTTTAATGACCTCCTGAAGAAGTATTTCCTGATTAGGATTTGACCCACCTCCAATATTGTCAGGTGGATGAGGCAGTGAATACTCTGCAGAATCAATATATTGCCGCTCGCTCAATAAATCGTCAATGACTTCATGCTGATAACGCACACCCCATTGTAATTGAGAATTGGGTTTGTCGGAATATCCTTTGTGTTCAATGCTGTATACTGTTGCTTCAAGATCATTTCTGGCATGTTGTAAAAACGTTCCTATTCCCCTGTTAAAAGCAACTTCTCCGAAGTTATCAGAACCAATATCTTTTTCAAGTTCATCAATATAATATTGGCCTTGAATATCGAATGATTCACTTTCAAAAGACTTATAAGTGGATGCTATCAGCTTTAAGCGAATACTATCAGTTACAAACCTTGTCAATGATAACGCACCAGTATAAGTTTGGTATTCGTCTACCTCTTGACCATCAAAATAAATTGTCAATCGAAGAGCCTGATTAATGGTACCAAATTCCGTTTCCCTGTGGACAGGAATAATTTGGTATTTGTTATAAGATATATTACCTAAAAAAGTAAGTTCAGTTTTGGCATCTATTTCCCAATCAACCAAACCCTGAACATCAGCAAAAACAGGTTTATATTCCCCTTTAGTTTCCAGAGATTTAAAAAGATAGGAATTAGATTTGTAACGCACACCCAGCAAATAACCCAGATTTTTCTTTTTATTGGTTCCTTCAAGATGAAATCCACCACCTAATAACGAAGCATACGCTGAACCAGCGAAAACTTTTGGTTTTTTATATTTGATATCAAGAACTGAGGAGAGCTTATCTCCATAATTCGCCTCAAAACCTCCGGCAGAAAAGTTGATGCCGGATACCAGATCGGAATTTATAAAACTGAGGCCTTCCTGCTGTCCGGATCGAACCAGAAAAGGACGGTATATTTCTATGTCATTCACATAAACTAAATTCTCGTCATAATTACCTCCTCGAACAGAATACTGCGACGATAATTCATTATTGGATACCACACCAGGCAAAGTCTTCAGCACGGCTTCAAAACTACCACTTGCATTAGGTATCTGACCTACAGTTTTAGGATCTATTCGGGTAAAAGCACCCCTGTTGAACTTTTGATCCTTTACTTCAACAGCTGGTAATTTGGTGGCTGAAATCTCCATGGATTGGTTAATAACCTTTATTTCCCCCGGCGAGAGTTGGAGTGGAAGCAGGACCGTATTAAATCCAATTGAAGAGAATACTATTTCAAATTTAACATCAGCTTCCACGACTATTTCAAAAGAACCATCAGCAGTTGTTGCAACCCCTCCAGGCAAACCAAATATAGAGACATTGACGCCTTGCATTGGTGAATTGGATTTATTGGAGACAACCCCTTTTACGGTTGCTTTTTGTTGTGCAAATAAACCATAGGAAACAAAAATTCCCGGAAGAAACAGCAAAAGTTTGAAGAAATTTCTTAAATTGTTTTTATTCACAAAAACTCAGATTATTCTATTATTTCTCGATTAAATATCCGGAAGTATCTATACAAATTCCTTGAAAAAATTGTTCTGCCAAGTTGAATATCAGTCAACAGGAACAATTATTGTTTCTTTTTACTCTTATAGTCACCCCGTTGCCATGCTTCAATAAACTTAGCCCATGCAATTGGATTGAGTAAACTTATAGAAGGGTATTGGCCGGCTGTATAAAGTTTGTTTTGCTTCTCCATCATAAGTGCTTTGTAATTTCCACTACCATCCAAAGGAGTATTTAACATGAGTTCTCGCATTTCAGAAAGAGCCAGATTGCGTTTTGCTCGTTCCAGATCATTATCAGGCACCTGTAAACCTAAAAAGGCCTGTTTGAATTGGTCTTTCGTCGGCCAGGGATAGATAACTGTTTCTTGAAGCAAAATCGTATCGCGGGTCATAATTTTTATCAACGAATACCGATCTGTAGAAAGTGTGTCAGGAATGATATAAACTCCTTTTTTAAAGCCAATGGCTGCAAACTCGATAGTGTCCTGCAATTGAGCAACGAATGAGAAAAAGCCATTATAATCACTTATTGTTCCCCGGTAGGAATTTTTAATTACAATACTCACAAAAGGAATTGGTTTTAAGCTGTCGCCGGTTACTATTACTCCAGAAAATTGCACCAATCCTATGAACTTGGATTGACCATTTGAGTATGTGAAGGAAATAAACAGCAGTAAAGTAAAGAGGAAGCGTTTCAAATTACAGGATTTAAAGCAACAAAAATACGGAAATATGTCAATTTAAAATATGACGCATGTAATCCCTTTGCATTTAAAACCAAGAATTTAAATATATTCTTGATTTAAGATTGATTTCTCATCAATGAGGACTAATTTCGCTTGCAAATAACGAACAAAATCAATGAAAAGTATTCTCACATTTATTTTAGTGCTATCAGGAATTCTGAATGGATTTTCCCAATTGACCATTACCACTTCCGATATGCCCTCAGTGGACGATACTTTTAGAGTAAGTAATGGACTCATAACACCTACTATTGATCCGGCTTTAACCGGAACTCAGTTTACTTGGGATTTTTCAACGCTTCAAATGGTTACTCAGGATATTGACTCATTTGTGAATGTTGCTTCAACCGGTACCTTTTATTCAGTAGTTTTTTCCAACCTCCCTTTTAATCCATACAGAGCAAATCTGGCAGCAAAAGGCCCGGCTCTCCCTGCTATACCTCAGATTTCTATCAGCGATGTTGTTTATTTCTATTATAATTCAACCGGATCTTATGAAGTTTCAGGTTATGGAGCTAATATTAACGGAATTCCTGTTCCAATACCTTTTAATAATAAGGACAGGATTTATGACTTCCCTTTAACTTATGGGAATTTAGATTCGTCCGATTCTGACTTTCAATTAAGCCTGCCCGGATTAGGATTTTATGGCCATGATCAGCACCGAGTTAATGAAGTGGATGGCTGGGGTACGCTCATTACTCCTTTTGGAAGTTTTAACACAGTTCGGGTAAAATCCATTGTAACCAGTATTGATTCACTTTACATCGATTCTTTAGGAACAGGATTTGGTTTTTCACTTCCGCAAACAACGGAATACAAGTGGCTTGGTGCACTATCAGGCATTCCTTTGTTACAAATAAATACAACTAATACATTGGGCATCGAAATCGTATCTTCAATCAGGTATCGCGACAGCTTGAGAGTGCTCACAGGAATTAATGAGAATGTTGAATCAAATACATTCAGTTTAAATGTATTTCCAAACCCTAGTGATGTGAGTTTTAATGTAGAGACAACGGTAATGAAATCACAACCAGGTACCCTTGAATTGTATAGTATAGAAGGGAAATCAATTCTGCCATTATGGTCTGGAAATTTGAAAAGCGGAATCAACTCTTTTGAATTCAATGCTGATGAACTCAAAATCACAAAAGGGGTTTATTTGTTGAAATTATCCTCAAATTCAACTGAACAAAGTAAATTATTGATAATCAATTAATGAAAATGATTAAATGGTTCAGTTCTGCTTCAATAGTGTAGGACTTTTAGTATCCAAGTATTTTCATCATTGATTTGGCACTTTGTTCTTTGGCAAACAACCTGGTGGTATATTCTCCATTTTCATCTCTGTCAATAAGTACATGTTTCGGAGCAGGAATTAAACAATGCTGAATACCTCCATATCCCCCTAAAGATTCCTGGTAAGCGCCGGTATGGAAAAACCCAATGAACAAAGTTTCGCCCTGTTCTATTTTGGGTAAAATAACCCTGCTTTTCACACTTTCCATAATGTAATAATCATCACTATCGCAGGTTAAACCACCCAGATTAACTCTCTGATATTCTTTGTCCCAATTGTTTACACTCAAAAGGATAAACTTCTGTTTTATTCCCCAGGTGTCAGGAAGGGTAGTAATGAAAGAACTATCAATCATGTTCCATATTTCTTTATCATTCTGTCTTTTTACTTCAGTAATACCATATAGGATAGCTCCACTTTCACCAACAGTAAAAGAACCGAATTCTGTAAAAATGTGTGGTTCCTCCACCTTACGTTGTTCACAAGTGGATTTAATTTGACGAATAATTTCATCAGCCATATACTGATAATCGAAATCTGAACTCAGAGAAGTACGAATAGGGAACCCACCTCCGATGTCGAGGGAATCTAATTCTGGACATAATTTTTTAAGGTCGCAATAGAGGTTGATACATCTATTTAGCTCAGCCCAGTAGTATGCAGTATCTCGAATTCCTGTATTAATGAAGAAATGCATCAGTTTAAATTCCAAATTGGAATTCTTACGGATAACATTTTTGTAGTAATCAACTATTTCTGCATGTCTTATTCCCAAACGAGAAGTATAAAAATCGAAATTAGGCTCCTCTTCAGCCGCAATTCGAAGACCAATTTTCATTTTCTGCTTGCTATAAATTTTCTCATAAGCAGATAGCTCATTCATGTTGTCGAAAATGGGAATCACATTGTGAAACCCATCTTGAATCATATCTGTAATATTTTGAGTGTAAGCAGCTTTCTTATATCCATTACACAAAACTATGATATCTTTGGTAACCAATCCCTGCTCAAATAGGTTCTTAATAATCGGGATATCGAATGCGGATGATGTCTCTAAATGGATGTCGTTTTTGAGCGCTTCCTCCAGGACAAATGAAAAATGGGAGCTTTTAGTGCAATAACAGTAAGTATAATTACCTTTGTAATCAGCCTTAGCCATTGCAACATTGAAAAGGCGCTTGGCCTTCTGTATCTGTGAACTGATCTTAGGTAAATAATTGATTTTTAATGGCGTACCATATTGAGCGATAATATCCATAAGTGGTATTCCATTAAAATGCAAGCAGTTATCAACAACTTCAAAGTCCTCCTGTGGAAAGTCAAATGTTTGTGATATTAGATCTATGTAGCGATTTTTCATATTAATGCAAGTTAGCTGGATGGTCAATTATGTGCGAATGTAAGTAAGTTGGATTATTAATTTATTAAGAACTAAAAATTTTTTTTATGATAAAAATGTAAAGTTTATTGAAGTCAAGTCTGAAATAGGTGCCGGAACCCGTGGAGCCAGTCTGGGAGTTGATGCAATAAAGATTGCTGCCTTGGATTATGGAAGTAATCTGTTTTACAAGCACCCAACCGTGGAGATAAAAACAGAAAATCAGATGTTGTTTGGAAGCCCTGGCAGTGTGTATGCAAAACGACTGAAAGGAATCGTTGCCATTTACGAGCGGTTATCAAATGAAGTAGCCAATACATTGAAAAACAAATCCTTTCCTATAGTCCTAGCCGGTGACCATAGCACTGCAGGTGGAACTATTTCAGGAATCAGGCAAGCCTTCCCAAAACAAAAACTGGGAGTGATTTGGATTGATGCTCATGCTGACATTCATTCCCCGTATACCACTCCAACCGGGAACGTCCATGGAATGCCGATTGCTGCTGTTTTGGGTGAAGATAATATTCATAATAAAATCAATAAACCCGATAAGGAAACGATTGAACTGTGGAATAAGTTGAAGAAAACCGGTGGGATGACACCAAAAATCACCTATAAAGATTTGGTTTACATTTCACTACGTGATGTTGAGCCAGAGGAATCGTTTTTGCTCAAAAAACATAAAGTTAAGATGTTTACCACGAATGAGGTAAAGAGAAATGGGGTCGAAAAAATAGCAAGAGATGCGCTGGCTCACCTGAGTCATTGCAGTCTAATTTATGTTTCCTTCGATGTAGATAGTATGGATTCATCTATTTCCAAAGGTACAGGAACCCCAGTTCGTAATGGAATAACCGAAAAAGAAGCAGGTAGTTTATGCGTACGTTTGATTCAAAATGAAAAGGTTTGTTGTTTTGAAATCGCCGAGGTAAATCCTACTCTGGATAAGGAAAATTTAATGGCTGAAAATACTTTTGAAATTTTACAAAGAGTTGTAAGTCAATTAACTACATAAATTATAAATTGATACAATGTTTTTTGAAGAAGTAATTAAGCAAAGGGTAAAATATCATTTTGAGCAAGTTTTAAGCAAACTATAAACGATGACCAACTCTCTTTTCTTCCTACCCGAAAAGAATTTGAAGGGGACATAACGCTGGTTGTTTTTGGCTTAGCCAAAACTGCAAAAAAAATCACCCGAAGAAACCGGTAATTTAATTGGACAAGCTTTGCTCTCTGAACCCAATTTGGTGGTTGGCTACAATGTAGTTAAAGGCTTTCTTAATATAATTATCAATAATGAATTGATAATTAATAGACTTAATGATGTTATTAAAAATGATTTAGGAACTATTAGTGAAAAAATTGGGGCCTTGCCCAAAAGCAGTGAACAACCCATCTTAGTTGAATATTCATCACCAAATACTAACAAGCCACTTCATCTAGGTCATATCCGTAATAACTTATTAGGTTACTCTATTAGTCAGATTCTTAAGGCAAATGGACAAAAAGTGGTCAAAGTAAAGCAAGGTTTTTCTAAAGCTGAAGCTGAAAAGGAGTCCGGTTTGATGAAAGAAGCTCAACAAATGCTTCAGAAGTGGGAGGCTGGTGATGCTGATACCATAGCTCTTTGGGAAAGAATGAATGCTTGGGTGTATGACGGATTTGCTATTACCTACACGAAACTGGGTGTCGACTTTGATAAAATTTACTACGAATCACAAACTTACCTGCTCGGAAAATCGATTGTTGAAGATGGTTTAAATAGAGGAATTTTATTTCGTAAATCGGATAATTCTGTATGGATCGATTTAAAAGCTGAAGGGTTGGATGAGAAGCTGTTGCTTAGAGCTGATGGGACCTCAGTATATATGACGCAGGATTTAGGAACAGCAGTGATGAGATTCTCAGAGTTCAATTTTAAAAGCCTCATTTTTGTTGTAGGTAATGAGCAGGATTACCATTTCAAAGTATTATTCCTGGTATTAAAGAAGTTGGGCTATGCCTGGGCCGAAAATCTTTATCATCTATCCTATAATATGGTTGATTTACCATCCGGCAAAATGAAATCCAGAGAAGGAACGGTAGTTGATGCTGATGAATTGATTGATGAAATGGTTAGTGAGGCGCGTAAACTTACTATTGAACTGGGAAAACTTGAGGATTTTCACTCTGAAGAAGCACTTAATTTGTACAAAATGCTTGGCATGGGTGTTTTCAAGTACTTCATCTTAAATGTGGAGCCGGAGCAAACAATGTTATTTAATCCGGATGAATCAATTGATTTTAATGGTAATCCCGGTCCATTTATTCAATATACTCATGCAAGGATAGTTTCTGTCATGAGAAAAGCTTCCACACAACCGGATATGGCCGGCTTTCTTAAATTTGATCTGAATACAATTGTTGAGCTTCAAACTAAAGAAAGAGACCTGATTAAAACTCTGATCAGATTTCCTGAAGTAATCCAGGATGCTGCAGCAAAATTATCACCTGCTGTTATTGCAAATTATATTTATGAGCTCGTCAAGACCTACAACCAGTTTTATCATGATCATGCCATTGTTGATGGAGATCATGTGCAAACTTCGCTTTTCAGACTAAAAATTAGTGCGGAATGTGCGCATGTTATAGCAGGAGGAATGACATTACTTGGAATTGAATCTCCTGAGAGGATGTAATGAAAAATAATTTCAATATTGATGTTACTCAGCTGTGCAGGAATGATTTATTCGCCTGCAAAAATTACTTCTAAACCACGCATGGTTAATCTCTATCCCGGCGATAAAGCAATTTATAAAAGTGGTGATATTGTTGTAAGACAGGGCAAAGGTTGGATTAGTGAAATATTTAAAAAATTCTCCACTACTGAACATAAATATTCTCATGCCGGTGTCCTTATGTTAGAGTCCGGAAAGCCCTATGTATATCATTGTATCGGCACAAATAATGGCAGCAAAGGCGGGATGAAAAAAGAACCTCTTTCTGAATTTTGCAATAGCCAATATGTTACTTCATTTGCGATTTACCAAACTCCTTTTTTTGAAACAAGTTCCTGTGCCTTGCAGAAGTATTTTAAGTCGTTATCACAAAAAAACATTCAATTCGATGATGAATTCGACTTGTCAACGGATCACCAACTGTATTGTTCTGAAATGATTTATAAAATGCTACAGGAAGTTTACGGGTATTCATTGGAAGTTTCCACTTTTAAAGGTCAGAAATATGTAGCAATTGATAACCTGTATTTAAAAACCAGATTTACTAAAATAACTGAAATAAAATACATCAGCAGCCAATGAAAAATGTACTCAAATATTTAACAATTTTAACACTTATTGGATTTATAGCAGCCTGTTCCGGGGATTCTCCTAAAAAAACAGCTGAAAAATTCCTGAATGCATTTAATCAACGAAATTTTCCGGAAGCCCGAAAATATGCGACCATTGAAACGAATAAGTTAGTTGATTTAATGGAAAACCTTTCTAAGATGTCTCAAACTTCTGATAGTACTTCGGGTAAAAAAATTGAGATAATTGATGAACGTATTGAAGGCGAAGTGGCCTATGTAACTTTCAAGGAGGAGGGTGCTACGGAGACAGAGGAACTAAAGTTGAAAAAGGTGGATGGGAAATGGCTGGCTCATGTTACCAAGGAAGATATAGCCGCAAAAGATGGTCCTTTAGGCGGTGAAGAGGAGGAGGGCCTTATGTTAGAAAGTGATTCTTTAGATAGTATGTTACAGGATACAGCATCCGTTTCCGATCCAATTAATTAAGTAAATCAGCTTAGAAATTAGGGTTAACTCCTCTCTAATTTCATTATTTTTGCACATTGAAAATAGAAAAAATATGTTTGAGAATTTAAGTGATAAATTAGACAGGGCATTCAAGGTTCTTAAAGGTCAGGGTAAGATTTCAGAGATCAACGTTGCTGAAACAATGAAAGAAGTGCGCAAAGCACTTCTAGAAGCTGATGTAAACTATAAAGTAGCCAAAACTTTTACCGATAAAGTAAAAGAAAAGGCACTGGGCCAAAATGTCCTTTTAGCCGTATCTCCCAGCCAGTTGATGGTTAAAATAGTTCATCAGGAACTGACTGAATTAATGGGCGGTACCATGACAGATTTGAATCTGAACGGCAACCCGGCAATTATTTTGATGTCAGGATTACAGGGTTCCGGTAAAACAACGTTGTCTGGGAAATTGGCAAACTTTCTAAAGACTAAAAAAGGAAGAAATCCATTGTTGGTGGCTTGTGATATTTACCGCCCCGCTGCAATAGATCAATTAAAAGTTCTTGGTGAGCAAATAGGAGTTGAGGTTTATTCGGAGCCTGACAATAAAAATCCTGTTGAAATTGCCAAGAAGGCAATTGAGTTGGCTAAAAGACAGGGAAATAATGTGGTTATTATTGATACCGCCGGTCGTTTGGCTATTGATGAGGCCATGATGAATGAGATTGAAAAAATCAAAAAAGCGATTAATCCCGGAGAGACCTTATTCGTAGTAGATGCCATGACCGGGCAAGATGCCGTAAATACCGCAAAAGCTTTCAACGACAGGCTTAATTTTGATGGAGTGGTACTCACGAAACTTGATGGAGACACTCGCGGTGGAGCGGCACTTTCTATTAAATCGGTGGTTGATAAACCGATTAAATTTGTTGGTACCGGCGAGAAACTTGATGCGATCGATATTTTTTATCCGGAAAGGATGGCCGACCGTATTCTTGGAATGGGTGATATTGTTTCGCTGGTAGAAAAAGCACAAGAACAATTTGATGAGAAGCAAGCTGCAGAATTGCAGAAAAAAATTGCTAAAAATAAATTTGATTTCAATGACTTCCTTTCTCAATTGGAACAAATCAAAAAAATGGGAAATGTGAAGGATTTATTAGGGATGATTCCTGGTGTTGGTAAAGCAGTAAAAGATCTTGATATTGATAATGATTCTTTTAAAGGAATTGAAGCCATCATTAAATCAATGACTCCTGCTGAACGTACCGATCCTGTTTTGCTCAATGGGAATAGAAAAAAGCGAATCGCCGAAGGAAGCGGGACATCCATTCAAGAGGTAAATCGACTGGTTAAACAGTTTGAAGATATGCGTAAAATGATGAAAGCCTTTTCAGGTGGAAATGCATCTAAAATGATGCGAAATATGCCTTTCAAGAAATAATAGCTGTAAACAATGGTGATTATTGACGGAAAAGCAACAGCATCTGCCATCAAACTTGAAATTGCAGCTGAAGTGGCTGCAATGAAGTTAGCTGGGAAAAAATCACCTCATTTGGCGGCTATTTTGGTTGGCAGCGATGGTGCTTCTGAAACGTATGTTGGCAGCAAAGTAAAGACCTGTCATGAAATAGGTTTCGATTCAACTCTGATAAGATTCGATAGTTCTGTTTCTGAAATGGAACTGCTGGATAAAATTCGCCAAATTAATGCTGATCCGTCCATCGACGGGCTTATTGTACAAAGTCCTTTACCAGCACATATTTCCTTCTCCAAAGTCACTGAAACCATTTCACCTGCTAAAGATGTAGATGGATTTAATCCTATCAATTCAGGTCGTATGATGCAGAATTCACCTGCTTTTATAGCGGCAACTCCAAAGGGAATTCTTATGCTTTTCGAACGCTACAAAATTGATACTGTTGGTAAAAACTGTGTGGTTATTGGTCGTAGTAATATTGTTGGAATGCCTATGAGTATTCTCCTTGCCAGAAATTCATGGCCTGGCAATTGCACGGTGACCATCTGTCATAGCAAAACAGTTAATCTAAAGGAGCATTGTTTAAAAGCTGATATTATAATTGCGGCTCTTGGAAAACCAGGCTTTTTAAAAGCTGATTTTGTTAAAAATGGAGCTGTGTAATAGATGTTGGAATTACCCGGGTTGCTGATAGTAGCCGCATCTCTGGTTTTAAGTTAAAAGGTGATGTGGAATTTGATGAAGTAGCTCTCAAAGCGGGCTATATTACTCCCGTTCCGGGTGGTGTAGGTCCAATGACAATTATTGGTCTGCTTCAAAATACACTCATCGCTGCCAGAAAAGAAATACAGTTCTGAATCTAAATAAAATATCCTAATTAATTTAAGTTATCAGTGCTACCATCTGAAATCAATTCTCTGAGAATTGCATCTGCTACCCAACTTCCGGTCATGGAGGCTTTTTATACTATTCAGGGAGAAGGACATCATGCAGGAAAACCTGCTTATTTCATCCGATTGGCCGGTTGTGATGTAGGCTGTGTTTGGTGTGATGTAAAAGAATCATGGTCAGCTGGCGAGCACCAGTTAAAGAATATTGATGAAATGAATTAAAAGTAGTTATTTTTCATCCCTCGGACATTGATTGGGCTGAACAGCATGCATTGTTAACTGCTCAAAATTGCCACTTGTTACTGCAACCCGAGTATAATAAACTGGATAAAATAATGTCTTTAATTGTGGATTATGTTAAGTTAAACCCCAAGTGGAGCATATCACTTCAGACTCATAAGATAATTGGTATTCCATAACTGTTCATCCTAATGAAAAATTGCATTGTCTTTATTGTCTTTGGGTTGCTCATTCCCTGTTTGGCCTTAGCCCAACCCAATTATACATCCACAAATAAGGGTGCAATAAAAAATTATGAAACAGCAACAGGGTTTTATGATAATTACCAGAATGAAAAAGCCAAAAATGAACTGGAAAAAGCAATAAACAAGGATCCTCGCTTTATTGAAGCCTATATTTTACTGGCCAATATTTTTGTTGATATGAGAGATTATGAGGGGGCGGTGGAGCAGTATAAAATAGCGATTGGGATCAATCCTAATTTTTTTCCAATAACTATTACACCATGGCTACTATTGAGTTAAACATTGGACGCTATGAGGACGCAAAAACGCACTATGAAAAATTTCTTTCCTTTCAAGGAGCAAAAGAATCCTTTAAAGAAAATGCGAGAAAAAGAATTCTCTCCTGTGATTTTGCAATTAATGCTTTAAAAAACCCGGTTCCTTTTAATCCGCAGAATTTAGGCGAGAATATTAATAGTCCTTATGATGAGTATTTCCCGACGATAACTGTTGATGATCAAATGATGTTTTATACACGAAACCGGCCCGATTCAGAGGGCTCGCAACGTTTTCATGAAGATTTTTATATCAGTAAAAAAAATGGCAATAGTTTTGGGAAAAGTGGAATGTGGGGGAGGGCAAATTAATACTCCCGGAAATGAAGGAGTGCCCAATATTTCGCCGGATGGCAAAATATTATTTTTTGCTGCTTGTGATAGAACCGATGGAAAAGGTTCATGTGATATTTATTATTCAAGGCTTAAAAATGAGGGCTGGACAAAACCTATCAATTTGGGTAATCCCATAAATACCGGAGCATGGGAATCTCAACCTTCATTTGCCTCTGATGGTCGCACACTTTACTTTATTCGAGGTTTTATTACCCGGGATGGAATCAGAGAACAAGATATTTACTCTTCTAAAATTAGTGAAGAAGGTAAATGGAGTGAACCTATGAAGTTAAGTAATCTCATTAACACCAATGATGAAGAGGAATTCGTATTCATTCATCCCGATAATCAAACGCTGTATTTTTCTTCCGACGGACACTCCGGCATGGGAAATCTCGACATTTACGTCACCAGAAGACTGCCTGATGGTACTTGGGGAAAACCGGAAAACCTGGGATATCCAATCAATACATTTCGCGATGAAAGAGGTTTGCTGGTAGGCCCAAAAGGTAACATTGCCTACATAGCTTCTGATAGAGAAGGTGGTTTTGGTGGTTTGGATTTGTACAGTTTTGAACTTTATGATAAAGTAAGACCTTTACAGGTGAGTTATGTAAAAGGAGTTGTTACAGATGTAATTTCAGGATTTACACTCGATGCAGGCATTGAAATAATTGATCTTGAAACCGGGAAAGTTGTTCTGAACAGCAACTCTGAAAAAGGAACTGGTGAATTTTTAGCATGCCTTACTGCAGGAAAAGACTACTCATTAAATGTTTCTAAGAATGGCTATCTTTTTTATTCTGATCATTTCTCCTGTAAAAATCCTGCTGATCTCAAAAATGCCTATGTGTTGGATGTAAAACTGAGTCAGGCACAAACAGGAGGTAAGGTGGTATTGAAAAATGTATTCTTTGATACCAATTTATTTACTTTAAAAAATGAATCTTTTCCTGAACTGGATAAACTTGTTGCATTCATGAAAATCAATCCTGCTATGAGCGTTGAAGTCAGTGGCCATACGGATAGCACCGGGGATAAAAAGAAGAATCAATTGTTATCTGAAAATCGGGCTAAATCGGTTTACGATTATATCATTCTGAAAGGAATAACTCCTGGCAGATTAACTTTTAAAGGTTATGGAGATGAAAAGCCGGTTGCCAAAAATGATACCGAAGAAGGTAAAGCTCAAAATAGGAGAACTGAATTCCTTATCACCGGAATTAAATAAGCATTGAGCAGGGAAGAGATACCCTGAAATGGTAAAACCCAGAGCTACAATTCACGAAGCCCTCTTTTTTAGGGTCATGAAAATACCCATTCAATCAAAAAAACAAATCCCGATTGATTTTATTCATCGGGATCTGTTACCAAACTAAACACCACAAACGGCAATTAACTACCACTACCGTTAATACACATGATGTAAATGCTTTGAAGCGGCTTTTTGTTGCACCAAAAAATACTTATTACACGAACCTGACAATTATCACTTAGCCGGCAAATGCCGATTCAGTTAAGATGCAGACCAAAGTTCCGGCAATATAGCATAGAATTGAAACAAACACAAAGCAGCTATTTAGCTTTAATGATTAAAAAGCAACTTAAAATAAAATGAGGGCTTTTTGAACTTGGCTCTTAAATCAACATCATCAAACATGCATGAAATTGTTTCTCTGAAAGTTCTGTTTTTTTCAGCTTTATTGATAACAAAATTGAATAACCACGGGAATTTACATAGCTTTTGCATGGTATGACTCAATTTTAGTTCATCCCAAAGTCTTTTGTAAATTTTTTCATCATATTGTTGTAGAAAATCAGCATCGAACCTGTTTTGTTTAAGCGCTTCGCCAGCTACCAGAGCGGCGGTCATACCGCAATACATCGCGTTACTAATCCCTTCACCGGTAAAAGGATCAATCATACTGGCAGCATCACCTGTCAGCATAAATCCATCCCCTGAAATTTTTCGTTTTTTAGAACCCAAAGGTAAACCCCATCCATGTATTTTGCCTACAAGCTCAGCATTTATGAAACGGTCTTTGATTGTTTTATTCTCTTAATAGCTTTCAACATCATTTCCTTAAGGTTCACTTTTTACTGCTTATCGAAAGTTAACATACCTGCTCCAACATTGGCTTCACCATTGGGTAACGGAAAAATCCAGAAGTACCCGGGCAGTAATTCATCAATAAAATGAAGCTCAATAAACTGTTGCGGGTGCATTCCGGTAACTCCTTTATAATAGGCTCTGATACCTCCACAATAATGATCGGGTTCTTTGCTGAAACCGGTAAAAGTTTTTGCTGTTATACTTCTTTCACCCTCTGAAGCAATCAGTAAATCAGTTTGAACAAGGTATATTTCATTGCCATCAGAAATTTGAAGCGAAATTAAATTCCTTCCTTTTGAACAGATTGCAATTCATGACCTTGCCGGAAATCAGCTATGGTTGTATCAATTTGCTTCACCAGGAAATCATCAAAATCAAATCGTTTGGATATAAAACCAGGAGGGAACTTCAGACTACCAAGGTCTTTGTTAAAAGGAATATCGATACTTTTGCCATTGGGAGCAGCAAATTTAATTCCGTAACTACCTAAAAAATTCTTCTTGTCGGCAGGTAATTGTTTCGATCAATTGGGGATTAAGTTTCCGGAATATGGGCATCACTTTTCCGCTCAAAGCATCTCCACAAATTTTATCGCGTGGAAAACTGCTTTATCGATAATTAAATGTGGTACATTTTCTTTGCAGAGAAATGCTGAAGCTGTAGCCCCTGCGGGACCAGCTCCAACTATTGCAATGCTGTGTTTTTCAGTTCTGATGGGCTCTGATTATTAGGAATATTTCCTGCTTTTGAGATCTTTTTTGACTCTGGACATTTCCAAAACAGCGTCTTTCTTTTTTAGATCTTCTCTTTTGTCAAACATTTTTTTACCACGGGCTAATGCAATTTCCAACTTTGCAAATCCACGTTCAGAAAGGTATAAACGTGTTGGAATTATCGTATAGCCCTTTTCCTTAATTTTACCTGCAGCTTTTTAAGTTCACTTCGGTTAAGAAGCAATTTTCTGTCGCGTTTAGTAATGTGATTGTTGTACGAACCTTCTTTATATTCAGAAATGTGCATGCCTTTTACCCACATTTCATCATTCATAAAAATGCAATATGCATCTGCCAGGTTTGCTTTCGACTCTCTAACAGCCTTAATTTCGGTACCGGTCAGCACAAGTCCTGCCTCATACTTCGACTCAATTTCATATTCAAAAGTGGCTTTTTTATTATTTACGATATTCTCAACCGGCATACTACTCGTATTATCTGGGTGCTAATTTCGGAAATATATCGGTCCAATCACCTAACAATCAAAACTGGTATTGTTAACAGATGACGAACACCATCAACTGTGGTTCCTAAAAAGAGGTCCTTGATTGCATTGTGTCCATGAGCACCCATTACCAATAAATCGGCATTAAATTCCTTTGTTTTACCAGCAATCGCATATTTGGGTTTGCCATAGCCAAGAACGGTTGTAACTTTATAGCCCAGCTTATTTAAATGCTCTTTATACAATTCCAGGTTAGTTTTATCGCTGATGCTTTCATAATCTCCCGTATCTTTCCCCAGTATAAAGGCTAACGGTGATTCTACCACATGGATCAATAAATATTCAGCAGCTTTTCCTCCCTGTGAAAGTGCATGACTGATAGTTTTTTCGTCAGCTTTAGAAAAATCAATGGCCAAAGCAATGCGTTTGTAATTGGCAGGTTGTAACAGATCCTGATTAATTTCTTTAAAAAGTCCATGTGGTACCGGGGAGCGGAAATTAATTCTATTTTTAAATAAAGGTGCGAAAGTGGTATATAGAAGTAAAAATAAAGAGATAAAAGCGACAGGAATTACTATAAAATTAATTACAGATTGATTTACATCCGGTGCAGCCATCCATTCAATAATTTGCTGCTGAACAAGCCGGGCATTCAATCCAACAATAATAATTGCCGACAGCCAGGCAAGGACTTTAACATAAACAGGAATCACAAAAGCGCCCATCTTTGATTTATCACTAACAAAATGAATCAGTGGTATAACAGCAAAACCAAGTTGAAGGCTCAAAATAACCTGACTAAAAATGAGTAGTTTTCCGGTAGCAGCTTCTCCCATAATATTGATAACTAAAAGAGCAGGAATAATTGCGATCAGCCTTGTTATTAATCTTCTGATCCAAGGTTGTATTCGCAAATTCAAGTAACCCTCCATCACTATTTGTCCGGCAAGTGTTCCGGTGATAGTAGAACTTTGACCTGCAGCAATCAACGCAATTGCAAATAATGTTGGTGCCCAGCTCGTACCCAATAATGGCTCGAGTAATTTATGTGCATCCTGAATTTCCGCCACTTCAAACATGCCATTTTTATAAAAGACTGTTGCAGCAAGAATTAAAATCGCGGCATTGACAAAAAAGCAAGGTTAAGAGCAATCGTTGAATCAATTATGTTGAATCGAATCGCCTTTTTTATCTCCGTTGGAGTACGATCAAATTTTCGGGTTTGAACTAATGAAGAATGTAAGTAAAGGTTATGAGGCATTACTGTTGCACCAATTATTCCTATCGCAATATATAACGCTGTATCATTGGGGATTGAAGGAAAAAATCCAGTGGCAATTTCCGATATGGAGGGTTGAGCGAAGTACATTTCTGCAATAAAACATCCTCCAATCACTGCAACTAAGGTGATAATAAATGCTTCCATTTTGCGCATGCCATAATTCAATAAAAATAGCAAGAGGAAGGTGTCGAATACACTGATGCACACACCCCAAAACAATGGCAAATCAAATAGCAACTGCAATCCAATGGCCATTCCCAATACTTCAGCTAAATCACAAGCTGCAATTGCTATTTCTGCCAAAACATAAAGGGCTCCGTTTATTATAGGCGGGTAAGTTTCTCTGGATACCTGTGCCAGATCACGCCCCCTTACAATTCCCAGACGCGCACTCAGTGATTGTAACAAAAGAGCAATCAGATTGGACATCAATAGCACCCAAATTAACTGATATCCGAACTGACTACCACCGGCCAGGTCAGTAGCCCAGTTGCCTGGATCCATATATCCCACACTGATGAGATAGGCAGGCCCTAAAAAAGCAAGTAATTTTTTAAAAAATCCTGTGTCCTGCTTGACTACTACAGAGGAATTTACCTCTGAAAGTGATCGCATTTCTTCAGGTAATATTTTTGACATGAATGGATAATTCTAATTTATTGACAAATATACAAACTTAATTTAGATACGTCTAACTTTATTTTTTAAATTGAACCTCTTTTTTCAGGAACTTTGCATTCAATATGTACAAACAACTTATTCGCCCTGTTTTATTTCTTTTTCCAGCTGAGGGTGTACACCATTTTGCCATGAAAGTGATGAAAATTGCAGGTAAAATACCTGGGATACCCTCCCTATTAAATAGTTTGTATGGTGTTTCAGATAAAAAACTGGAACGAAATATTGCGGGCTTAGTATTTCCAAACCCGGTAGGATTAGCAGCAGGATTTGATAAAGATGCGAAGGCCTTCAACGAATTAGCTATGTTGGGATTTGGGTTTATTGAAATAGGAACTGTAACACCTAAATCTCAAGCGGGAAATCCGCAACCACGTTTATTTCGATTACCCAAAGATCAGGCATTGATTAACAGAATGGGATTTAATAATGAGGGTGTACTTGCTGCGGCAAAAAGGTTAAAATCACGTCATGGAAATAAAATAATAATTGGGGGAAATATTGGCAAAAACAAAATTACACCCAATGAGGAAGCTGTAAATGATTATCTCTATTGCTTCAAAGAATTGTTTCCTGTTGTCGATTATTTTGTTGTTAATATTTCTTCACCGAACACACCCGGATTGCGAGAATTGCAGGATAAAGAACCTTTAATTCATCTTTTAGAATCTGTTCAAAAATCTAATCAGGAAACCGGAATTCCAAAACCGGTTTTCTTAAAAATTGCACCTGATCTTACTGAACCGCAAGTCGACGATATCATCGAAATAACACTTCAAACTAAATTAGCGGGTTTAATAGTCTCAAATACCACTATTTCACGGGATGGTCTAAAAACTCCAAAGGAAAAACTTGATGATTTGGGCGCCGGTGGACTCAGCGGAAAACCCGTTTTCAACAAATCGACCCTGTTACTTAAGTATATTTCCAACAAATCCAATAAACGCTTTTCCTTAATTGCTTCAGGAGGTATTTTTAGCGCTGAAGATGCGATGCAAAAACTGAATTCAGGTGCTGATTTGGTGCAACTTTACACCGGATTTATTTATGAGGGTCCCGGATTAATAAAGGCAATTAACAAAGCATTGTTAAAAATTTGATTTATAAATACTTATCTTAATTTTTTATTTAGCTTTTTTCATCAGATTTGTTTCTGAATTAGTATTTTTGCACTACTAAAAATAAAATACTATGAAAAAATATTTGTTTGCCATTTTCCTGTTTGCAGGAGTGTACGCATGTAAAACCAGCGTTGGTCAGGACAATCATTTCGGTGCTAAGATCGATGATACCGGAGCTATAACTATGCAGGAATTAGTTGCTAAGATGAGCGAGTCAAATGAAATGGCTGTAAAAGTCACTGGAAAAGTGTCTGAAGTTTGCCAGGCAAAAGGTTGCTGGATGACACTTGAAAAAGGGGATGGTACAACCATGCGTGTTTCATTTACTGATTATGGGTTTTTTATGCCAAAAGATATCTCCGGAAAAACAGTAGTAATTCAAGGAAGAGCTAAAATTGAAACTACCTCTGTAGATGAATTGCGCCATTATGCTGAGGATGCAAAAAAATCAAAAGAAGAGATTGCTAAAATTACTGAACCTAAGAGAGAACTGGCTTTTGAAGCCGATGGTGTAATTGTGAAATAATCTTCTATAACTATAGTTGATACCCGTTGTTACAACAGCGGGTTTTTTAGTTTATTATGAAAAATACGAACAGAGTATACATTACCGAATGCCCTCGTGACGCCATGCAGGGGATTCATGATTTTATCCCAACAGCTGCAAAAATTGAATACTTGAACAATTTATTGAACGTAGGTTTCGATCGGCTTGATTTTGGCAGTTTTGTGTCTCCTAAGGCAATTCCACAACTAAAAGATACCGCAACAGTTTTAGAGGGACTGAACCCCAACAATTCAACCAAACTTTTGGCAATTGTAGCTAATTTACGTGGAGTCCAGGAAGCTGTTAAGTTTCCATCCATTTCTTTTCTGGGTTTTCCATTTTCTGTGGCCGAAACATTTCAAAAAAGGAACACCAACTCTTCTATTGCAGAATCATTCCATTCAGTTTTAGAAATGCAGGAAATTGTAAGGAAATCGGGAAAAGAGCTGCTAATTTACATTTCAATGGCCTTTGGAAACCCCTATAACGATCCTTGGAACGCTGATATAGTGGTAGGCTGGATTGACCAGTTAAGGACTGCAGGGATCACAAAAATTGCATTAGCTGATACTGTAGGCATGGCCTCTTCTGAGGATATTTCTTACCTTACAACAGCTGTAATTCAGGAATTTCCGGATTTAGAAGTTGGTGCCCACTTACATTGTCATCCTAATAACTGGCATAGTAAGTTAGATGCTGCTTTTAATGCTGGTTGCAGACACTTTGATGCAGCAATTAAAGGATTTGGCGGCTGCCCGATGGCTGAAGATGAGCTGGTAGGCAACCTGGCGACTGAAAACCTGCTCCAATATTTATCAAATAAAAACGTTGAAACCCTGATTAGACCTGATCAGTTTAACAAAGCTGTGTTGTCAGCTAACAGTGTGTTTTTAAGCTAATAATAAGCCTGAAGTGATTATCTTTGACAATTAAGTATTATCATATTAAATAAAACATGAATTCATTAAAATCTACATTAACCTTTTCATTTAAAGCAGTTGTATTGGTTTGTTGTTTTGTTACCGCCACTACTATTCGTTTAATAGCTCAGGGAACCGGATATCTGGAAGTAGTGGGCTCTGTATTGCAAGATAGCAAAGGGTTGGAAGGTTCCGATATTTTCGTGATGAAAGGCAACGAAAAAGTAGATCAAATAAGCACCAATGCCGGCGGAAAATTTATCGTCAATCTGGAATTAAACTCGAATTACAGTATCATTTTTTCTAAGAGTGGCAACATATCTAAAACAGTTGAAGTGGATACCAAGGTTCCTGAAGAGAGTAAAGACCAGATTTTTCCTATAAATTTAAAATAGATCTTTTTAAAACTATTGAAGGGGTAGAAGAGCCCGCTGGTATGTCGAAGCCGGTTGCCAAACTTGCTTTTAGTGAGGTTTATGATGATTTCGATTATGATGTGAATTACACCAGCGCCAGAAAATCGGAGATCGAAAAGGTGAAACAGGAGATGATGGCTGAAATTGCCAAACAAAAACAAGAAGAAGAGCTAGCTAAAGCAAGAAACCGTGCTGATTCATTAGCTAAAATTAATGAAGCTAAATCCGCACAGGCTAAAGCTCTAGCTGAGGAACTGAAATTGAAGAAAGAAGCGGAAGCTCAAGCCAAGGAAGAAGCCAGAAAACAGGCACAATTTGCTGCTGCTGAAAAAGCCTGTCAGGATTCCATTTTGCAGCGAGATGTAGCTGAAGAACAAGCTCGTCAAAAGCTATTGGCAAAAGCCAGAGAGGATTCTCTTGGCCAGGTGAGGGAACAAGAACGTCTCCAGTTGTTAGCCGATGCCAAAATTAAAAAAGAAGCGGAAGACCAAGCCAAATTATTGGCTGCTGAACAGGCCAAAAAAGATGCTGAAGCCAGAGCAAAAGCAGCAGCAGAAGCCAAAGAAATTGCTAGGTTAGAAGCAGAATCAAAAGCACTGGCTGATGCAGCAGCAAAAGAAAAGGCAAGACTCGATGCCGAAATAAAAGCTAAAGCAGATGCTGAGGAAAAAGCCAGATTGTTGGCTGAAGAAAAAATCCGTAAAGAAGCTGAGCAAAAGGCTAAAGCCGAAGCAGATGAACAGGCAAAGTTAGCCGCCGAAGCAAAAGCAAAAGCAGATGCTGAAGCACGTGAAACAGCCCGACTGGAAGCAGCGGCCAAAGCTAAAGCTGAAGCAGATGAAAAAGCACGTATTGCAGCAGAAGAACAAGCCCGTTTAGAAGCTGAAAAAATAGCTGTCGCTGCCAAAGCAAAGGCCGATGCAGAAGAAAAGGCTCGTTTAGCGGCAGAAGAAAAAGCACGAGTTGAAGCAGAACAACAGAAAGCTAAGTTAGAGGCAGAAGCAAAAGCTAAAGCTGAAGCTGAAGAAAAAGCTCGTTTAGCGGCAGAAGAAAAAGCTCAAAAAGAAGCTGCTGCCAAAGCCAAAGCTGAAGCCGATGAAAAAGCCCGAATAGAGGCCGCTGAAAAAGCTAAAAAAGAAGCTGAAGAAAAGATCAGAATTGCAGCTGAAGCTAAGGCTAAAGCAGAGGCAGATGCCAGAGCTCTTATTGAAACTGAAGCCAGAAATAAGCGTGAGGCAGAGGAAAAAGCCCGTGTTGAAGCAGAAATCCGTTCGAAAGCTGAAGCCGATGAAAAAGCCCGACTGGCAGCTGAAGAAAGAGCAAAGAAGGAAGCCGAAGAGAATGCCCGACTGGCAGCTGAAGCAAAAGTTTTAGCAGAAGCAAAAGAAAAAGCACGCTTGGAAGCCGAAGCAAAAGCAAAAGCAGATGCTGAGGCAAAAGCTCTTATTGCTGCTCAAATGCAAGCAAAAGCTACCGCCGACAGTATCAAAAAAGCGGATGAGGCCGCTAAACTCGCTGAGATAGATAGAGCTAAACAGCAAGCTTTGAAAGAAGCTGAAGAAAAAAGACGTAAGGAAATTGAAGCTCAAAAAGAAGCCTATGCTAAATCGAATCAGGCAGTAAAAGATACCGTTGCCAAATCAACAACAGCTGCCCTTCCTACCATTGATAAAGATTATCCGGAAGGTATTTCTGAAGAGACTATCAGTGAATCAAATAGAACAATTTACAGAACAGTTATTAAGAAGGCAACTACACAAGAAGTTTTTAGTAAGGTTGTTTATAACTGGGGAGGTGTGTTCTTCTTCAAAGGAAATACCAGCCTTACCGAATCCAACTATTCAGCTGAACTGAAAAGAATGAAATCTCTGTTAAATCAGAAGTAATTTTATTTATGGAATTTCATTGTCGGTTACATCTTTAATCCGTAACCATAAATATCAATCAACTTATGAACTCTTATTTTAAAATCTCTATACTTGCTTTTGCAAGTGTGGCCGTATGTTCTTTTGCTTTCGCCGAAGATAAAATTGTTAACACCACTGACATTAATGAAGTTAAAATTTACACTTCAGGTGCTATGGTAACACGAAGCTCCAAAGTAACACTAGATGCTGGTCAGTCGGTTATCCGTTTCGAAAACCTTTCCCCTTCCATAAATCCTTCCAGTATAGCAGTTAACGGAACAGGTGATTTTACCATTCTTTCAGTGACCCACAAACTTGATTACCTGGGCCCCGATCGCAAAACAACTGAAATGATAGTCCTGGAAGATAGTCTTATGAATTTGAATGGGAAACGTGAAGGAATGCTCAATCAGATTTCAGTATTACAGGAAGAGCAAAACTTGCTTCTTGCAAATAAGTCTGTTGGAGGGGCGAACACCGGTGTTAAATTAGAAGAATTAAAAAACATAGCTTCATTTTTTAGAGTTCGAATGATTGAAATTAAAGATAAAATTCTGGAACTTTCAATTAAAGAGAAAAAGTTAAAAATGAGCATTGATAAAGTGAATAGCCAATTGGCTTCTTTAAATAATAAGCGAAATGAACCCTACTCCACAATTCTTGTTGATGTGACCGCATCTGCAAGGACTTTGGCCTCTTTTTCTATCAGCTATTACACTGGCAATGTAACCTGGATTCCTAATTATGATATACGTGTAAAGGATGCATTTAGTCCGGTAGAGTTGGTTTTTAAGGCAATGGTTAGCCAGAATACAGGCGAAGACTGGAAAAATGTTAAAGTGAAAATAAGTACAGGCAATCCATCAATAGGAGTTACGAAACCAGAATTGTTCCCCTGGTATCTTAATTTTAATTACCCAATGATCATGAATTCAAATGCACCATCATCCATCCGGCAGCAAAAAGATGCTGAAGGTCAAATAATGATGAGGGATGAAGTTCAGGCAAAATCAATTTCCAACTATGTAACTGCTGTACAAACACAATTCAGCACTGATTATGATATCTCAATTCCATATTCCATACCTGCTGATGGATTGAATTATGCGGTTCAAATAAAAGAAATCAAATTGCCTGCAACATACTCCTATTTCGCTGTGCCTAAAATCGACAGAGATGCGTTTTTGGTTGCATCCATCACAGGATGGGAGGGAATGGATCTGCAAGCAGGCAATTCTAACGTTTATTATGAAAACACTTTTGTGGGAGAAACCATGTTTAACCCGGTAACTGAAAATGATACTTTACAAGTTTCTCTGGGAAGAGATAAGCGCGTAGTTATTAAAAGAGAAGTGCTGAAAGATTTTAGCAGTAACCAGCTCTTAGGTTCCTATAGAACCAGGACTTTTTCATATGAAACTACTATCAAAAACAATAGAAAAGAATCCATTAAATTAATCATCGAAGATCAGTTGCCTGTTTCTCAGGATAAAGAAATTGAGGTGAAAGTGATTGATATTTCAGGAGGTGACTTTAATGCTGAAAATGGAAAATTGAAATGGGTTATTGAAATTGCACCAGGTCAACAGTTGAAGAAAAAAATCAATTACTCAGTCAAATATCCCAAGGATAAACAAGTATTCGGATTATAGTTTTAAAGTTGTAAAATTACAGGATCTATAAAACATTTGCTTTTAGAAACTTCTTTTTCTTCACCTGCCTCATTCAGCACTTTTACTTTAACCGCTTTATCACCGGCATAATTTTTTAAAATAACAGAGAATCCATCCACCGACAATTCACCTTCAATAAGTGAATCGTCGGTGGTGTATTTTAATTCGAGAAGGGTTTTGGCCTTAAAGTCGAGGAATAGTTGATGGTAACTATCTCCCTTTGCGTCATGAAAAATATCCGGTGTTTTACTCTGAGCAAAAACAGCATCAGCTGTACCCAGAAATAAAATCAATAAAAACCAGTAAGAATTAATTTCATTTAGTAAAATTGCATCCTAAAATTACAAGCTAAAATTAGTAAATAAAATGTTAAATTGCAAATTATGGCTCACGAAATAGATTACAGAATACTGGGTGATGATATCCAGGTTGTTGAAGTAGAAATGGACCCAGGTGAAGGTGTGAGAGCTGAGGTTGGTTCCATGCTCTTTATGGAAGAGGGTATTCAAATGGATACTTCCACGGGAGGAGGATTGTTTCAGGGTTTAAAACGAATGGTTACAGGAGAAAGTTTTTTTATCACCTCCTTTACCAACGGGGGAACAGGAAAACGAAAAGCAGCTTTTGCAGCCCCATACCCCGGAAAAATAATAGATATTAACCCGGCGCAATATGGTGGCACATTTTTATGCCAAAAAGATGGATTTTTGTGTGCAGCTCAGGGTATAGATATCTCAGTTGCCTTCACCAGGAAAATAGGAGCCGGTCTGTTTGGAGGCGAAGGCTTTATTTTGCAGGAATTAAAAGGCGACGGACATTGTTTTATTCATGCTGGCGGAACTATAATAAAGAGAGAATTAAAAGCCGGTGAAGCATTAAGAGTTGATACAGGTTGCCTGGTAGCTTTTGAATCGACAATTGAATACGATATTAAGTTCATTGGTGGCTTTAAAAATGCCCTCTTTGGAGGAGAAGGACTTTTTCTGGCACATTTAAGGGGTCCTGGAACAGTTTATCTTCAAAGTTTACCCTTTTCCCGTATTGCAGACCGTATTATTGCAGCCGCCAGGTGGGGCGGTGGAAGAGAAGAGTCAAAAGGGCTGGGTGGTTTATTAGGAGGAATTATTAGCGGGAATAAGTAAATTCACTACTGGTACATTCAAAAAATTTATGCAGATCAGATTTATTTTGATTGTCACTAAATGTGCTTGATAAAAGCCCACCTACGATCAAAGATTTTTTACTTCAACAATCTATAATACTTTTTATCTTACCATAAAAAAGCCCTCTCTGTCTGAGAAGGCTTTTTTTATAACAGTTAAAACTTTGAATTTAATTTCTTGCCAACACTGGAAATCTCCATTTAGCAAGAGCAAACGATCCAAACAAAATAAGATTATAAAATAAATCACCCATTATAGTACCTCTGAAAAATGGAATCCCAGCTATGTAACAGGAAACTAATCCTTGACCTGATTTAGGATAAATATCATACATCAGCCATGTACCGAAATTGGTTATAAAGAAGAACAAAATCGAACCCACTAATGAAGCCACCATAATGGTTTGACGTTGTTCCCTGCCACGAAGCAGAAAACCAAGCCCAACCACTAACGCGAAACTACCATAAACAAAAAACATGTCTTTGTAAAACCCGGTTCCATTTACTATTTCTAGGAGGATATCACTGATCAAAAGAGTAATTAATGGAAGTGCGAATGCAAGTCTTTTATTGTTGATGTAAGCTCCGGCAAAAAGTGCAATAGCTGCTATAGGAGTAAAATTTAAGGGGTGAGGTAATAACCTGCTAATAGCTGCCAAAACAATTAATAGTCCAATTACTTACCTTAGGGGGAAAGTTCTGTGGTGTTGATCATGATATTACTCTGATTTGATTCGCAAAAATAGGATATTTTTAGAATATATGGACTAATTATGATGGTTTTGAGAGAATTCTTAAACAAGCCATGATTTGAATATCAATTATTTAACTGGGAACATGACGATTATCCGTTAATAACAACTATAAATGCGAATTAGTTTCACATTTTTCCGGTTTCAATAATTTAGTTCAAATTTATCCATTTAACGTTGGTAAATAACAAACTCATCATTCTCGAAAATTGAAGTTTTATGATCGCTCTGCACTAAAGTTAAAGAGCCCTTCCATCCTTTATCAATTACGATCCATTTAGTTTTTTCACTATTGGCTAATGGTACACAGGAATGACCTGTAAAATAGGATAAAGCCCAGGAGCTTATAAAATGCCACCTTATCATTTTGAGGTATTTTATTTTTCACAAATTGAAATAATTCCTTCGAAGAAGTTGAAGATGTTGAATAATTAAGCTCTGATTTTATATAAGTAGTTGTGCTTTTAAAGTTCGTTAATACCAAAATAAATGCAAATGCAGTCAGTGTATAGGTAGCGTATTTAGGAGCGACTAAATTCAACAGAAATGAATAAAAATGGGCCAAATAAATTAATCCGATTACAATTAATGGAATCAAAAACCGAATAGGTTCATTATGATACGGATAAATGAAAAGCAATAAAATGTAACTCAGAACAAACCACTCCAAAAAACCAGGTTTCTTTAAAAGTGTATGTAGAAATCCTAAAACCATTGCAGGGAAAATAAGTATTCGTATTGCTGAATTTAGCCACATGGGAACTTCCTGTTCAAAAAAGAAAATAAAACCATTTTTATAGTTGAATAAATTAGCCATCGAAGTCTGGAGGGTAGCACTTTTGGTGATGAGTTCTAAATACCACCTAATGCCAATTGCATCTAGAAACAACCAATTTCCCAACAATACTATCACTATTGATATTGGAAGTACCCACAGGTACCATTTAACTAAAAAATTAAATCCTTTAGCAAAATGTATTTGAAAAATAAAAATGATGCCTGCTACCAATACCGCTATGCCAGCACTACGAATTCCAATAGAGAGTAAAATTAAAACAAATGCCAGAAAAGTAAATTTACGTGTTTGTTTGCTAAAACACAAAGCAATGAGTAATATAAGTGCTGTAAACAAAAAATCAGGCAAAACCTGATCCTTCAAATGAAGTACATGAAAATTATAAGCAAAAAAGCAGGTGAGAAAGATGGATGCCATTTTAGAGCAATTAGTATTTAGTCCTTTAAATAACATTATCCCAAGGAAAATCAGAGATAAAATAACTGTTGCTTTAGCAAAAAACAATTCATTTTTTTCACTTAAAACTGCTGGAATCAGAACAATTGAAAACACGATTCCTTTAATGGATGGGCCATAGGAATCTGTTTCAGAAACCAACAATTCCGGAGTTTCATTGGTCAACCAATTAGCCTGTAAAAGATATTGCGCAAAGTCATCTCCCCAATCGTGTTTGTTATTTAGGTGAATAAAAAGTAGTGGAAGTAGAATGAAAATCGAAAGTAATAAACCGGAAAACGAGTCAATTGGATTTCTGCTAACGAATTTATATGGGATATTTTTTGAATTTAGAACAAACGCCACAGCTTTTGAAGCACCTCCTGTACCCAATATCAGCGCGCTGCTGTGAAATGGTTTTAGTAAAGGAGAAAGTGATTTATTAAATCCAATCACGTCAGTGTTATATCCTGTCAGGTGAACAGGCTTTCCCTTTGCATCCCTCACAATCTTAATGGTATTTACAGCGCCAATTTCCTGAGAGGTTATATCCATTTCAGTAAGAAATGGGATAATTTTTTCCTTATAAGGTATCGTCACATTCAATCCAGCAATTTCTTGATTATTTTCAAGAAGGGAAATTATTGAAATGATGGAATCAAGTTCGAAATTTTCATACCTACAAGACTTTGTGAGTCCAAGTTTGACAAACTTATCTCCAAAATATTTTTTCGAAAATGAGTGTGTTAAAGGGAAACCAATTAGTCCAAAAACTTGCATGTCATGATGAATTGGTTATTTAAGTTAAAAATAAGAAATAAAAATAAACAATCTTTAAAACGAAACTTTTTTGATAAAAATAGATTTCGGTAGGTATTCTGATACTTCAAAACAACAGAACAGTGGTAGTTATAGTTGAGAGATAACTTTTTAGCATCCAGAGACAAACCTCTGTTAAAAGGTACTATTTCAACTTACTATTGATTTCATTTTTTGACCAATCAGTAGCAATCAGGAAACTTTAACAGAAGGGTCAATTTCTTTAGCCCATGCAAGTATTCCACCTTTCAAATTGGCCAGATTAGAAAATCCAAATCGGTTTTCAAGTTCACGAACAGCCGCGGCGCTCCTGGCTCCACTTCTGCAATGGATAATAACAGGTTTAACACGAGATACTCTATCTGACTGATCTATTATGTCGCCTAATGGTATTAATTCACCACCAAGGTTTGCCGATTCGAATTCATGTAGTTCCCTGACATCGATCAACTGAAAATCGACTTTATCGTCGATCATTTTTTTTAAGTCTAGAACAGAAATTTCTTTCATCAATTATATTTTTGCAAACTTCAAAATAGCTGCGGTCATTTCATTAGGAAATTACAGTTATTTCGGGTGAAGGGTTATCCAGAAATTGAAAAAAAGTATCACTTCTCAAACCTAAACGCAGCGATTCCAAAGCAATTACTTCAGTAGGAGCAATATTTCCAAGGTTTACATTGGCACCATATTGTTTAATAAAATAAACCTGTTGTGATTTTATAGGGCATTCCCATATTATTTTCTCGACCGGAACGCTTTTCGCAATTTTATTTATAAGCATAACGTGAGCTTACCATTAGGTCTGTAAATACCAACGGTTCCACTTTCACGAGCTTCAGCAATGACTTTCCAAACTCCTGCTTGTAGTTCTTTTGCATCATTTCAATCCAGCGGTTAGGGTGAATAATGATTCCCTCTTCTTTGCTCCCGACTTCTGAAATAACAGTTACAAACTTACTGAGTCTTTGAATCAGTTTACATTTTTCATCGTGCTCAATAGAAATTGAGCCATCAGAAATTTCGGCATGTTCAACTTTAAATTTTTGAAGTAGTTTGATATATTTATCAACTTCATTTCTTATAATAAATGCTTCAAATAGGGTGCCTCCGAAATAGACTGGAATTTTGGCACTTTTGTACAAAGCTATTTTCTCAGCAAGTTTAGGTGTAATCAGGGCACTTCCAAAACCAAATTTAACTATATCAGTAAACTCCCCATTCCCATCAATAAAATCTTCTGTTTCCCGCAAGCTTAAACCTTTATCCATTACCATGGTAAGGCCTACCTTCCTGGGTTTACTACTCCGTTCAGGGATTTGACTCAATTCAAAATTCATTGATTCTCCTTTTTATTTTTTATCTGATTCAAGATATGCTGGTCATTTATTAAGTCAGGAAGCATATCAAATAAAAGTTTACTTAACTCAAGATCTTTATCTAGTGCAATTTCTAAAGAAGGTAGGCATCTTGGATGAGTCCTGCGCTGTATAAATTAACAGTTTGGCGATAGTATAAATCGGCTACTTCGGGATGAAACAAAAAGTGCTTTTTCAGTAATTTGAATTGCTTCATCTGCATTACCGGTTTCGGTCAGATAATGTGCATATGATAACCAGCCATCGATCAATTCCGGTTCCTCTTCAACAACTTTAATATAACACTCTCCGGCTTCAGCAATATTATTGAGATTGTATTCACAATCCCCTAGTAGTAGCCAGAATTCAGAATTATGCTCATCTTTTTCAATAGCTTTTCTAACATAGTGAATGGCTTCATACCATCGCTCTTCAAACTCAAGAGTAATTGCTATGCCATACCATGCCTGAGCCATATCAGGTAGAATTTTTACAGCCTTTTTATAGTAAGTTCTGGCATCATCCATTTGTTCCAGCTTCTCATAACATTCTGCAATGTTAAAGTAGGTGATAGCATCTGGTTTGTAATATTCAAAAGTTTGTTTGTACTTTAAAATAGCATCTTCAAAATGACCCAGCATCGCTAAAACATGCGCCTGATCTAAATAGGCCGGTGCGTAATCATCTTTAATCAATATACAATAATCAAATGCTTGCAAAGCTTCTTCATAATTACCTAAACGACATTGCACATCACCCAAATTATACCAGGCTGCATAGGAGTAGGGATCTTTATCGATCAGCACTTTATAAAAAATAACTCCCTCTTGCAATTTACCTGTAATACCAAAACAAGCAGACAACTCCTCCATAGCCATTTCATAGGTTGGATTCTGGTTGATAGCAAGTTTAAAATATTCTATTGCTTTAGGATAGTTCAGCATATTCTGGTAAGTAATAGCCATGCTGAAATAAATTTCATCCTTCACCTCTGATAAAGGCAACGCTTTTTTGAAGCACTCAAGAGCAGCACTGAACTAACCGGTAGTATTGAAAATATTTCCTCTTATGATATGCAATTCTAAATCGTAAGGGCTTATTCTTTCCAATCTTTCGAGTGTGTCTAAAGCACGCTGATCCTGGCCAGTTATAGCAAATAAATGTGCCTGCTTAATTAAAAAATTTACTGAATTGGGGTGCAGACTGAAAGCATATTTAGATACTTCCAAAGCTTGGGTATGTTCACCCTTATCTATATAGAAATCAATAATTCTGATGAGCGCATCCACATCGAAAAAATAACGATCCTGTTTACGGATCATTTCTTCAAAACGGTTGACGGAAAGTTCTATCTTCTAGTTCAGATCATCTTGATTATCAAGATCTTCATCATCTTCTTCCATAAACCCGGATTAGTTTTTTTCCTATAATTAACACAAATTTAGGAAAAATAGGCCGGAGCTGCCATTTTTGCTCAAAAGTTATTCACACAAAGCTGTTACCATTGCGACATACCTTTGATTATGAGACTTTAAACATTTTCTCGGATTCTCTCCAAGATTTAGCATTAAATCCTGACCAATATTTAATTCCTATCTGCCATTTGATTGAATTAACTTTGCAACAACATGTACCTTCAAAAGCTCCTACTGCTAAATTTTAAAAATTACCAGGATGTTTCCCTGGAGTTTAGTTCGTCGGTAAATTGTTTTACAGGCGCAAATGGGAGTGGTAAAACCAATTTGCTGGATGCCATTCATTATCTTTCTATGACCAAGAGTTATTTTAGTTCAAGTGACACACAAAACATCAAACATGGTGAGCATTTGCTGATAATTCAAGGTGAGTTCAGTAAAGAAGGTATTAGTGAATCCGTACTCTGTGGAATTCGGCAAGGTCAGAAAAAACAATTTAAAAGAAACCAAAAAGAATACGATCGGTTGAGCGATCATATTGGTGTTTTTCCGGTTGTTATGATTGCGCCTACCGATCAGGAATTAATTACTGAAGGTAGCGATGTAAGAAGAAAGTTTATGGATAGTGTGATCTCTCAATATGATCACATTTATTTAGAAGACCTGATTAAATACAATCAAATTCTGGCTCATCGAAATGCTATTTTGAAACAAACAACTGCAAAAGGAATAATCGACTGGCAGTCGTTATCGGTTTGGGACGATCAGCTGGTGAATTATGGATTAAAAATATTTGAGAAACGTGCAGATTTTATTAAAGGTTTTGAACCTTTATTTTGTCAACTGTTCAATTTCATTTCAGGGTCAGATGATGCTGCTGAGATCAGCTACGAATCGCAATTAAACAATAAGGATTTTTCTGAATTACTGATAAGCAGTCGTTCAAAGGATCTCGATTTTCTATATACTACTGTTGGAATTCATAAAGATGATCTTGTTTTCAATCTCAAAGGCTATTCTGCAAGAAAATTTGCTTCACAAGGACAGCAAAAATCTCTTGTAATAGCACTCAAGTTAGCCCATTTCAGTTACCTCTGCGAGAATGGATTCCCTAAGCCAATTGTGCTACTGGATGACATCTTCGATAAATTGGATGAAAATAGAGTAGAACGACTGATGGAATTGGTTTGTAAAAAAGAATTTGGTCAGCTTTTCATCACCGATACACATGCAAACAGAATTTCTGAAATATTTGCTAAGATTAATATTCCAGTGAAACTTTTCCAGGTAAATGATGGAGCAATAACAGTGGATGAAAAGGTGGAATTACTATGAGAAAATCTAATGAACAGAGTTTAGGAGACGTCATTAACCAATTACTGGATGCTTATAAACTTCGTGGAAAAATTAATGAAATAAAAGTAAAACGAACCTGGGAAGATTTGATGGGTGTGGCTATAGCTAAAAGAACAACAAATTTATTCATAAAAGATACGACACTTTTTATACGACTTTCTTCGGCTCCTTTACGCGAAGAACTCATGTTCCAACGTGAAAAATTAAAACCTTAATGAACAATGAATTGGGAGGAAACTTCATTTCTGAAGTGGTTTTGCAATGAGGTATCAGGTTATTGTTTTTGACAAGAATTTTAATTCTGGCAAGGGTTAGCAGAAAGTAATTGCATGGATTTTTATAATCCCTTTAAAAATAAAAGCGACTCAAATCTAATTGGTCCGCTAAAGATATTGCCAAAAAGAAGTTTGTTTAAGATGCATTTTCTTTAATAATGGACTCAAAAAACAAGTGGACTAAAATTTAAACCGGGGCTGGTTTTTGTAATAAAGTTAATAAAATAACCGCTTCAAGTTGTTACTTGAAGCGGTTATTTTATTAAAAGATAATTTAATTATCGATATTAAAATCTTTCCAATTTCCGAAAAGAAAAGTTTCCTTCAATAGCTGCATTTTCATCGCTGTCGGAACCATGAACTGCGTTCGCATCTATAGATTTTGCATACAGGTTTCTAATTGTACCGGGCGCCGCTTTTGAAGGGTCTGTAGCCCCAATTAAGGTGCGGAAATCTTCAACTGCGTTTTCTTTTTCAAGAATAACTGCGACAATCGGACCGGAGGACATATAGCTTACCAGGTCCTTATAAAATGGTCGGGACTGATGCACCTCATAAAATAAACCAGCAGTTTGTTCTGAAAGTCGTGTATTTCATAGCTATGATTTTGAAACCAGCGCCTGTAATTTTGTCAATAATTGCTCCCATATGTCCGTTAATTACAGCATCGGGTTTAAGCATGGTAAATGTCCTGTTTGTAGCCACTTTTAGTAGTTTTAATTGTGAGTGTTAATTTTTCGGAGTGCAAAGGTAATTCAAAAAATACTGCTTATGCAACGAAAATAGCTCATAATGCTATGAAATTGCATGTTAATTGTTACTTTTGCCCCCCTTCTTAATTGAAAATGATACCAAAATTCAATACTACTTCTATCCTTCAAATTAAGGATTTCTTGCAACCCCCAGGAAAGTAGTTATAACCACTCATCACAAACCGGATGGCGATGCCATGGGATCTTCGTTGGCATTATATCACTTTTTACTTAATAATGGTCATCAGGTTCAGATAGTAACACCTAGTGATTACCCTGACTTCCTGGACTGGATGCCGGGAAACGATAAAGTGATCAATTATGAACATGCAGGGGGAAAGTCGAAGCAATTGGCAATGGATGCAGAACTTATTTTTTGTCTTGATTTCAATACTGCATCAAGAATGGAAAAATTTGCTGATTCAGTGCTAGCATCCCAAGCAAAAAAAGTGCTTATCGACCATCATCTGGATCCTGATAATTTCTGTGATTATACCTTTTCATTTGAGACCTCATGTGCTACGTGCGAACTCATTTACTATTTCCTTTTGGAATTAGGTGGAGCGGAGTGTATTACAAAGGAAATTTCCGAATGTTTATATACTGGCATCATGACTGATACCGGTTCATTTCGATTCTCCTCCATGACCTCTGACACGCATCTCGTTGTAGCTGCATTAATGCGAACAGGAGCATCTAATTTTGCAATTCATGAAAATATTTATGATAATTTTTCTTTAGATAGAACAAGGTTTTTGGGCCATTGTATTAAAGACAAACTGGTTGTTTTGCCGGAATTCAGAACTGCTTATATTGCAATCACCAAAGAGGAGTTGATTGAATACAACCATCATTCGGGCGATACTGAAGGTATAGTTAATTATGCATTAGGAATAAAAGGTGTAAGGCTGGCTGCTTTCTTTTGTGAAAGAGATCATCTTATAAAGATTTCATTCCGTTCTAAAGAAAATTTTTCAGTAAAAGAACTTTCTTCCACACATTTTTCTGGAGGAGGCCATCGCAATGCTGCTGGTGGTAGATCTATTGAATCGCTGGACTTAACTATTGCAAAATTTCTCTCATTACTTCCGGGATTAAAAGAAACCCTTAATTCCTGATTTATTTAACTTCCTGCAAATTGAAAAAAAAAGGCATTAATTTTATAGTTTCCCGTTGGTTTACATTGGTAATTTTAACAACGATAGGTTGCAATTTGATGATTCTTTTGATTCCATCCTGTAAATCTTCCAGCGAACGAACCAAACCTGTTGATCAAAATAAACAAAAAGAAGAATTAATAAAAAATCAACAAAATATTGTTAAAAATGAATCGGAGAATATAGACCAATATGTGAAAAGTAGAAGTCTGATAATGACTACAACCAATACAGGTTTGCGTTACAATATTTATAAATCCGGTACCGGTAATCAATTTCCTTCCAACGATGATTGGGTGAAAATTAACTATTCCGTTTCATTACTTGATGGATCACAGGTATATAGTTCTGATAGTAGTGGTGCTCTCGAATTTCAGGTGGGTAAATCAGATATTGCCAGCGGCTTACAAGAAGGGGTTAAATTAATGAAAATTGGCGACAAGGCCCGGTTCATTGTCCCCTCATACCTTGGATATGGTTTAACTGGTGATGGTGATCAGATCAAACATTATGAAGCTCTGGTAATTGAAGCAGAGCTACTTTCTATAACAACTCAAAAGAGATGAAAAATAGTAAAGCTCATTTTCAACTCTTCTGTTATCTAATAACAGTCCTGCTTTTAGGAATCTCTTGCACTAAGCAAAAAGGAGGTTTCATGGTAACGGATAGTGGATTGAAGTACAAATTTATCAAATCAAATAAAGGTATCAAACCCTTTAACGGAGATGTGATGCTAATGAGAATTACCTATCAAACAGATTATGATTCAGTAATTTTTGATTCCCGAACCAAAAGTGACTCCTTTACAGTGGTATTAGTTGATCCAACTTTCCAGGGTGGTGTTGAAGAGGGTTTTGCAATGATGAGTCCGGGAGACTCTGCTGTTTTTCAAATAGCTGCTGATTCTGTTTTCGAAAAAACTTTTCATGGTACTCTTCCACCATATTTAAAGCCCGGAAGTTTCTTAATTTTTAAAGTTGCTCTTGACAAAATAATTCCTAAATCTTATATCGATTCTTTGGCAATTGCTAATGATGTTGAATTTAGAGTTAAAGAATTTGAAAGAATTGATAAATTTTTGATTCAGAATAAAATGGATGTGATGCCTACAAAAAACGGCGCTTATTTTCTGGCTTCAAAGCAAGGCAAGGGTGAATATCCAGGTCTTGGAGATACCCTATTTGTTGCATTTACAGGTAGACTTCTTGATGGAACAATTTTTGACCAATCGATCAATAAAACGCCTCCTTTCAGTGTTGTTCTGGGAAAGAATATGGTCATACAGGGATGGGAAGAGTGTCTTCCATTGATGAACAAAGGAACCATTGCAAGAATGGTAATTCCTTCTGACCTTGGCTTCGGAGGAAAAAATATGGCAAACTTCCTCCTTACTCTACATTAGTATTTGATATTGA
This sequence comes from Bacteroidota bacterium, assembly GCA_016722525.1. Taxonomy (GTDB): domain Bacteria; phylum Bacteroidota; class Bacteroidia; order AKYH767-A; family OLB10; genus JADKJB01. The sequence continues at coordinate 70,565 of JADKJB010000011.1, read as the reverse complement.
GATTCTAGACATTAAAAAAGGGATTTCAACTCCATCGCAATAATTTTTTTCTCTTATTTAATATGGATTTTTACTTGTTTTTATTTCCATTTAAAAAGTATCCCGTCTGGAAAAAAATTATAAGATTAAAAAAACTGTTGGTTTCTTATTTAAATCAATTGCTATAGTTTTCCAATCGGAAATTGTTTTGGTAAGAATTTGCTCTGTTGATAATGAAACTTCAGAAGCCACGCATAACTGTGTCGACCCTGAGCAAGTTTGAATAATGTCGTCAAGCAGGACTTGATTCCTATAAGGAGTTTCAATAAATATTTGAGTTTGCTTTAATGATTTAGCATTTTTTTCAAGCAATCTTATTTGCTCTTTCCGTTGTTCTTTATCCTTCGACAAATATCCATGAAAAACGAAACTTTGACCGTTTAAGCCACTTGCTGCCAATGAAAGCAGGATAGAGGAGGGGCCGGAAAGAGGAACAACTTTAATTCCTTCGTTATGAGCCCTCAAAACAAATTTGGAACCCGGATCAGCCACAGCAGGCATCCCGGCTTCACTTAACAAACCGGTGTCTTCGCCTCTTCGGAGTGCTTCAAAGTGAAAATTAAAATCTATTTGGTCATTGTGTTTATCGATTTCTGTTATAGCTATTTCCTGAAGAGGATTTGCAAGATTTAGTTTTTTCAAAAAATATCGGGCCGATTTTGCGTTTTCTGATATAAAGTTTTTTAAACGCGAGGTAATTTCAATAGTTTTTGCAGGTAATACATCATTTACCTCAGAATCACCTAATAATACAGGTATCAAATACAGTACACCAAATGAAACTTTATTATTTGAGGGTTTCATGATTTAATAGTTAAGGCAATTTTTTCACAAGCGTCATCAATCATCTCATAAACCAAATTGAAGCCATACATTTCACCATAATAAGGGTCCGGAACTTCTGACTGTGCAACTAATCCGGCATATTCCAGCAAGAGTACCACTTTACTTTTTTCAGCGCTGGTAGAGGCAAGAGCAACAATAGACTTGTGAACCATTTTATCCAAAGTTAGAATTACATCAAAGTCATTAAAATCACTCTTCTTAAATTGCCTTGCTTGTTGCTGAGTTATATCGACATTATTTAATTTTGCCACTGCAATTGCTCTGAGTCTGGAGCTTCGCCGGAGTGATGGGAAATTACACCTGCAGAATCTACAATTCCTGAAACATGATATTTGAGCATTTTTGCTTTCATCACTCCCTCCGCAATTGGAGACCGACAAATATTGCCGTAACAAACCATCAGAATCTTCATTGTTTTATTTATTGCTAATCATAATTTACTTTAAAAAAGAAAAGTGAGCCGTTAAAAGCTCACTTTTTATTCTTTTAAGTTCTACTTATCGTGAACTTGTATCCGTTTTTGAATATCTGAGACGTAAGTTTTAAATTTCTTATCTGTTTCCATCAGATTATTTACAGTTCTGCAGGCATGCAATACAGTAGCATGATCTTTTCCACCACAGTGAATTCCTATATTAGAAAGCGATGATTTGGTCATGCTCTTAGAAAAATACATAGCCAATTGACGAGCTTGAACAACTTCTCTTTTTCTGGTTTTCGATTTTAATACTTCCAATGGCAAATCAAAATAATCACAAACTACTTTTTGAATATAATCGATTGATATTTCGTGAACGGTATTCTTCACAAACTTATCAATCATTTGTTTTGCAAGTTCCAGTGTTATAGGACGCTTATTCAATGATGATTGAGCAATAATGGATATTAAAGCTCCTTCCAGTTCCCTAACATTACTGGTAATACTCATTGCAATGTATTCTGTAATTTCATTAGGAATTTCAATTCCATCCACATACATTTTCTTTTTGAGGATAGCAATTCTGGTTTCCAAATCAGGGATTTGAAGATCCGCTGATAATCCCCATTTAAACCTACTCAGCAAACGCTGTTCCATGCCCTGAAGATCAACCGGAGCTTTGTCAGAAGTCAGGATTATTTGTTTGTTATTCTGATGGAGGTGATTAAAAATCTGGAAAAAAACATCCTGAGTTTTTTCCTTACCTGCAAGGAACTGAATATCATCAATAATTAAAACGTCAATCATTTGATAAAAATGAACGAAGTCGTTTTGTGAATTGTTTTTTACTGAATCTACAAATTGGTGCATGAACCTGTCAGAAGGAACATAAAGAACAGTTTTGTTAGGAAAGCTGTTTTTAATTTCAATTCCAATTGCATGAGCAAGGTGTGTTTTACCTAGTCCAACACCACCATAAACCAGTAAGGGATTAAATGATGTTCCACCGGGCTTTCCAGCAACTGCATAACCAGCTGAACGTGCAAGTCGATTGCAATCACCTTCAATAAAATTTTCAAAAGTATAGGAAACATTAAGTTGAGAATCGACATCCAGTTTTTTGAGTCCCGGTATTATAAAAGGATTGCGAATGGTGGAACTAATATCCAGCGGCATTGCCACAGAAGCATTTTTTAAGCTATTACTATTCTTGGCCGGAAACTTAACAGTATAGGGTTGAGAATTATTTATATTTTCCATTACAATTGAATACTCCAATCTTCCCGGAACACCTAATTCAAGTTTAATAGTTTTTCTCAATAGATCCAGATAATGTTCTTCAAGCCATTCGTAAACAAATTGGCTGGGTACTTCAATAGTTAAAACTTTGTTTTCAAGTTTTATGGGTTTAATAGGTTCGAACCAAGTCTTATAATTTTGAGGACTTACATTGTCTTTTATTAATTGAAGACAATTTTCCCAAACTTGTTCTAGTGATTTATGCATATCTTAATACTGTCTTACTCTTAGGTTACTATTTCACGAAATTACTAAATAAAACGAGGTACAATTTACCATTGCCAATTATTATGCAAATTTTGGTGAAAAAAAAATAAAAAAAAAATTATATTTCACTTGACTTTTTCAAATCTATCATTGTGGATGTACTTTTAATTTTCATTCCTGAATTTCTGGTGAAAAGGTAATCAATTCTTCCTACCCTTAAACCTGCCCATCCTGCTTGAGTCACAATTATTTCTCTTTGGTGCTGGTTAAATACCTTAACTGGCTCATCCATAAAGGTATGAGTATGACCTCCAATTATCAGATCAATATCTTTAGAGATTTTTGCAAGTTTTATATCTGAAATTTTGTCATTTTCGTAGCTTTGGCCAAGGTGCGACAGGCAAATGACCAGGTCACATTTTTTACGCCTTTTAAGATACGAAGAATATTTCAATGATTGTGCTATTGGATCCAAATATTTTGTGGCTCCATAGAGCCGCTTGTCAACCAATCCTGCCAACTCAATTCCAACTCCAAAAACACCTACTTTAAGTCCTTCTTTTTCAAATATTTTGTAAGCAGTTGATTTACCTTTCATTGAAGTTCCATCAAAATTATAATTGGTATTTAGCATGGGAAAGCCTGCATGAGGTAACTGCTTGACCAGTCCGTCAATACCATTATCAAAATCATGGTTACCAATAGTAGCTGCATCATAACCCAACTTTGTCATCAACTTCATTTCCAATTCTCCGCCATACAAATTAAAATAGGGGTTCCCTGAAAAATATCACCTGCATCAAATAATAATACATTCTTTTCCTGTGACCTGATCGTATTTATAAGAGCAGCCCTGCGCAATACGCCTCCCATTCCGGGATACTTGGGATGATTATCATCAAATGGATCGATATGACTGTGAACATCATTGGTATGCAAAATGGTTAATTTAATAGTATCGGAAGCGGAACTGGCTTTGGTATAATTTAAACCAACGCCGGCAGCAATCAGGCCACTTGAAAATGTTCGAATAAAATTTCGTCGCGATTTATTTTGATATTCTTCCATCTGTTTCTACTTTAATAATTTCACCAGCGCTATTTTTCAATTTCAGGTATTTAATAACAGCGTCGCGCACTTTTAATCCTGTTTTTTCAATTCGTAGCGATTCCTCAAACATATTCATGCCATCACCACCAGCTGCCAGATAATCAGAAGTAACCACCCTATATTTAGAATTTGAGTCAAAAGCAATACCATTGATGAAAACATCAACAGCTTTTTTATCAGATATCTTCATTTTGATATTTGAAACAGGCACTCCGCCTTTGTTCGCAATAAATTGTAACAATTTAGCCACAGTGCTACCACTCATCTCCAAAACAACAAGTTCATTTTCAAAAGGCATCAATTCATAAACATTCTTTAAAATAATGTTTCCTGATGGCAAACTGCTTCTCAAGCCACCATTATTCAGAACACAAAAGTCGGAAATGTTGCCAGCGGATTGAAGCAAGCCAGCATTAATGGATTGAAAACACAAATCAGCAACAAAATTTCCCAATTTGCTTTCAGGCTGACCTTTTTCAAGCGGTTCCGCAGAATAAGCCAATACTTCACTCATTACGGAATCAAGATGTACCTTATAGGGATAAATATAAGGAATTAAAGTGGTATCCTCAATTGAAACCTGATCTTCACCCGGCTTATAAAATTGATACGGCTGTGGTTGGTAGGAGTAGGGGAGTTTACAGGAAATTAGTAACTCAATAGCAAGAATAAATAAAATCCAATTCCTTCTCATAGAATTAACTCCCATTCTTAAAATTTGCAGCATTACAATAATACTAAATGTATTGTTACTTTTGTTATGAAAATCAAAAAAAATATTCTTGGTTTCTGTAAACAACTATGATAAAATCAGAAATAGCAATAAGAGTAAGGTATGGTGAAACAGACAGGATGGGTTATGTGTATTATGGAAATTACGCTACCTATTTTGAAGTTGCCCGGGTGGAATTATTGAGAACCCTTGGAGTGAATTACCGAACTATGGAAGATGACGGTATTAGCCTGCCGGTTTTGGAGTACAAGATCAAATATATTAAGCCTGCGTTCTATGATGAATTGCTAGACATTAAGATTGTGATAAATGAGTTACCAGGAGTAAGAATAAAGTTCGAATATGAAACTTACAATAGCGAAAAGGTACTGTTAAATGTAGCAGAAACCACTTTGGTTTTTGTCAATACTAAAAACATGAAACCCTGCCAGCCTCCTGATTTTCTATTAGAAAAAATGAAACCTTTTTTTTAATAGCAATTACATTTTTTCAAGCAATAGTTCATAAATTTCCACCATGCTGATTATATCAGCCTTATGTACTTTTTCATCAGGAGAATGCACAAAATCTTCTGGAGCACCTATAAAACACCAATCAATAGGATAAGAAATTTTCTGTATTTCATTGCCATCACTACCACCCGAGGACTCCACTTCAATCTGGTATTTAATTTTATTGGTATCAAGTATTTCTCTGATTTTATTGATATAAATTCTCCTGGGAATTCCTGAATCCCGCATGGAAACAGCTGCACCTAAACCATGTTTTACGCCTTCAGTTACCCATGTGATATCACAAATAAGTGATTGCTGTATCTTGTATTTCTCATAAAGAAACCGAGCCAGATATCCAGCTGTTCCACCACCATGCTCTTCCCAACAGGAAAAAACAATAGCTCCATTACTAAGATTTTCGCAGCTTTTTAAGGCAACCCAAACTCCAAGTCGGTTATCGAGGTAGCAAGATTGAACATATTCATCATTTTCCCTGAAATCCATTTTAAAGTTTAAGTCAGTTCCCGGATCAATGATCCGGTTAAAAACCGCACACATTTCTTTCGTTTCATCATCCACTTCAAGTGCACATTCAATTCTTCCTTGGCTATCGGAGCCGGTTAAAATATAACCAGAAGCGATTTTGGGCCCTCCCACTTTAACAATTTCATTATTATACCTTACGGTAAAACCAATATTATCCATATGAGCATAAACTGCAGTTGTCGGCTTACCAAAAATCAATACAATACAATTTTGAAAATGCTCACCTGCATAAATTACAGGTGGAGTTTTCCATTTAGTTTTATTGATATTAATATAATCCAACACTAGTTCTGTCATTGCGTTTTCATTACCGGATGGGGCATGCACAGCGCAAAGTTTTTTAAGAAAACTCAGATTTAAATTTTTCATAATACCTTTAATTCAACTTTGTTATGGAGTAAATGATTATTTTTTATTCTATCTAAGAAGGCATCAGCATTTAAACGGGTTACTTCCAGCGAAATGGAGCATTGTTCAGAAAGATCTTGTTGGAGAATTTTCCCATTTGATACTTTTATGATGGCCATAATTTCGTTAATGGATTCATAGGCAAAAATAATTTCATATTTTTCCAGTACCGGCTTTACAATAATAGTACATTGATTAATAGCTTCTTTTGCGGCATTACGATACGCATTTATTAATCCGCTTACGCCTAAAAGAGTGCCTCCAAAATATCTGACTACAACAATCAAAATATCTGTTAAATCAAGCGATTGGATTATTCCAAAAATAGGTTTTCCAGCAGACCCTGAAGGTTCTCTGTCGTCGGAAAATCTATAAATATTTTTACCCGGGCCAATCCTGAAAGCATAACAATGATGATTTGCTTTAGGGTGTTCTTTTCTTTAATTTAGATACAATTTCCTTAACCTCTTTTTCTGAATTTACTGAATAAGCGTATCCAATGAACCTACTTCCCCGATCCTTAAATTCACCAACGGAACAAGCAAGGATAGTTTTATATTCGTTGTCGAATAGCATTTTAAAAATTATACGATAAAATCACAATAGCTATTAAAGACAAAACTATTCCGATAATTTTATTTCTTTCAGGTTGTTACTGGAACAAAAGAATTCCTGCAAAAAAGGAAGTAACCACAACTCCTACATTTACATAGGCGAAAACAGTACTGCTTTCGGTATCAGGGCTTTCAAGGCATTTGAGGAGAAAATAGAGGGAAAGATAATTCGTAACTCCAAGAACAACACCTCCACCAACACTTCGCAAAGAAACCTGTTTCTTAAGGATAGCTATTTCAAAAATTAACCTCAAAATTCCAAAAATACCGGCACTTGCAAAAATCGACATAATAACTACCTGACGGTTATCGTCGTTCATAAACTGATGTTGGGTGAATTTAATTGCCGTATCCACTAATCCGGCCCCAAAAAAAAGCAATAATGGTAGTCCAATTTGTTTTAAATTAAAAGATTTTGTATTGGATATAGACCCAGAATTACTGGCAAGAATTACCGCAGGAATAGCTATTAAAATACCAATAAGTTTTTGCAATCCCATGCTTTCATTATAAAGAAACAAACCGGCTGAGATAGGTATGATCATCGACATTTTGGAGGCGACAGAGGCAACTGCGACACCAGATATCTGAGTGGTTTTGGCAGTAATGTAAAAAACAACAATGAACAAAAACCCAATAAAGAGTGATACGTACCACATATTCAACAGTGAAGGCAATTGGGCAGTATTGTGCGCAGGAGCAATAGAAAAGGAGAGGAGGGCTGCTACCCAATAGTTAAATATTATTCCATGCAGTGTTTCAACTTTCCAGCGAATAAAACTTTTTAATATAATTAACAAAAAAGTGGAACTCAGAATACTTAAAAGTAGATAGATCAACATCAGTTAAAATTATTAGAAAAATTCCTATATATGTTCAAATGATCCATTTCTATCTTATAAGTTGCTTCTGCTTGAGCCACAAAATCAGGGGACTTAATTCCCGATTGCAATGGAGTAGCTCCGGTAAAAACTCTCGCTTCATCCCACATCCCTGACTTAATAAATTTATTGAGTGTATAAGCACCTCCTTCAACCAGAACTGAAAGAATAGACCTTTCATAAAGTAGAGTTAACACATCTGAAATTGAATTTTGGTTTTTATTAATTTTAACAAATTCCAAATTTTTTTGCGTTCCGCTTTTTTTATTGTTGAACAGGATTGTCTTGACTTTATGATCAAAAATATTTAATGTGGGTGGCAATTCAAGATTGGGATCAAAAATAATACGAATCGGATTTTGAGCTTCAAAGCCTCTGACATTCAATTTTGGATTATCGTATTTTGCTGTATTACTACCTATCAAAATGGAATGTTCCTCACTTCGCCATTTGTGAACCAGCAATCGGGAAGATGCGCCACTGATCCAAGTTATTTTGTGCTCCAGGTTATTAGCAGGTAAAGGCGCAATATAGCCATCGGCACTCTGAGCCCATTTAAGAATAATGTAAGGTCTTTTTACAGTATGGAAAGTGAAAAAACGCTTATTTAATTCAAGACCTTCTTTTTCTAAAACTCCGGTAATAACTTCTACCCCCGAATCTCTGAGTATTTTCACCCCATTACCATTTACTTTGGGGTTTGGATCAGTGTTAGCAATTACAACTTTTGAAATGCCCTTTGAAATAATAAGATTTGCACAGGGTGGAGTTTTACCAAAATGGGAACAAGGCTCCAGATTTACATAAAGAGTAATATTTGAAAGTAACTGTCGATCGGTTACAATATCTAATGCATTGACTTCGGCATGAGGCCCTCCAAAAAATTTATGGTAACCCTCTGAAATTATGTTGCCGTTACCAACCAATACAGCTCCTACCATTGGATTTGGAGCGACAAATCCAGACCCTTTTGCTGCCAGTTCAATACATCGACGCATGAATAATTCATGATTCATTTTTTCAGGGAAAGCTTGCAAATGTAACTCTTTTTTTACCTTTAACCCTTTATGAATTTAAGGAACTTCAAGCGCAATTTGAAACTGCACTGGCTCATTTATACGATCCATCTGAAATAAAAGCAATTACCTCCGTTTATCTGTCAGATAAATTGAAAATTGAAACGATCAAAAGAGCTACGGATAGCGCTTTACCATTGAAGAAGTCAATTTGTCAGAGTTAAAGTCGGACCTGAACAGGTTGGCTCAAGGCGAACCTGTTCAGTACGTTACAGGAATGCAATGGTTTTATGGAAATAAATTTATAGTCAATGAAAATGTTTTAATTCCCCGCCCAGAAACAGAAGAACTGGTAGCCTGGCTATTGGATGAATATAAGGGATATAAGAAACGACTTAAAATTATGGATATAGGAACAGGTACCGGATGTATACCTATCACCCTGAAAATTAATAAGCCTGCAGCCTATGTCACAGCCACCGACATATCCCAAAAAGCACTTGCAATTGCTCAAGAAAATGCATTAAATTTAAGAGCGAATGTTAATTTTGTTTGTGATGATATCTTACATCCAACATTTGAACCTAAGGAGAAAATTGATATTATTATCAGCAACCCACCTTACATCCCTATATCTGAAGCCGAAACATTGGAAAAGAATGTGAAGGATTATGAACCGCATTTAGCACTTTTTGTTCCTGATATGGATCCACTGGTATATTACAAAGCGATATTACAGTATGCTACACAACATTTGTCTGAAGGTGGAGTTGTTTACTTCGAGATTCATAAAAATTATGGCCCATATATCCTGAATTTACCTGAAATGTTCGTATTCAGAGATACAATTTTAAGAAATGACATGAGCTCAAATCCAAGGTTTATTAAAGCTACACTGGGTACTGATAAAAATCATTAACAAGTAAATGTTGAAAAGTAGGTCTATTAATAAGGTTTCGATATCATTACCTTTGCGTTAAACAATTAAAACAACTACAAAAACTTGTGCGATTCCTAAAAATACTATTTCGCTCTTTTTTGCTTTTTGCGCTAGTCCTTAATTCTTCTAAAGTTTTTGCCAGACATCGGTTTCTTCTCAACAAAAGGAACAAATGAATCAATATTTGAAGTTGTATACTAATTATACTAACACAAATAAAAATTCATTGGCACTTGAAGTTTTGCAACGCTATGCAATTTTACAAGAAGTAACAATGACCCGGGATAGAGACAGTATTGTTAAAATAATAAATCAGGATTTTGCTAACTCCCGAAAATTACGAATTTTAGAGATCGAAGCTAAAGAGAAAGAAATTGCAGCTCTAAAATCGGGCAATGAAGACATAGATAATGAAAATCTAAAAATGACAAGGAACACACTCCTCATTTTTGGCATTTTAATAGGAATAGCTGTATTACTTCTTTTAAACAGATTTCGTGCGCTCGCAGCTGTTAAGGAACAATTGCAATTATCTAAATCCTACTTAAACTACGTTCAAGGTTTTAATGCTAATTTTTCAAAGGAACTTTTAGAATTTAAGAGTTTAAGCCAATCGTTCCAGAAAGCTGATATTCAAATGGAGGATTCCAAAGAATGGCTAAAATCAATTGTGGCAAATAAACAAGATGTGTTGAATAAACCGGCATCCTTATTAATTCAAAATTCGCAAAAGCAATTGCAACTTTTCATGATGAGACATCCTCAATTCAAGATGAAAAAATAAATACCAATTTAAATGATTTAATAGATCAGGTGACAGATCAGGCTTTTCATTATATCAGTACTGAAATACCTGAGTTCAGTTGCTCAGTCGTAAGAGACTTGGAAAAAATACTTCCTAAAATAGATATCATTCCAGATGCTATAAGAATTGTTGTGTTCAATCTTTTACTGAATGCTTTTGAATCCGTACATGAAAAAAAGAGTAAAGCACCCAAAGGTTATCAACCCAAGGTAACCATATCCACCCGTAAACTCCCCAGATTTATTCAAATAAGGATAAAGGATAATGGAACCGGTATCAGTGAAAAAGATACCAAACAATTACTTCAAGCATTTTATACTAATAAGAAATCAGAAAAAAATTCAGGTTTAGGGTTGTCTGAAAGTGCACGTATAATAAACGTTGCTCACAAAGGTGAATTATTAATAGAATCTGATCCTGGAAACGGATCAGATTTCATCATTCGTTTTACCACTTTAATACTCAGCTAAAAATGAAACCTACTTTTAAAAATATAATTATTTTCTTTTTCTTAGTAGCAATTTGCACATCCGGTTTCAATTCATTTTGTCAAGAAGCAGGTGAAATTGATCAACTCACCGACAAAATTAAATCGGCACAAAATGTTGATGAGTTGTATTCTATTCGTTACAATCTCGACAAATACATCAAAAGAAGTAATTCGACAATTGATGAACAAAAAAAACTCAATAGAGCATTTATAATGCTGTCTGCTGCGTTTAAATCTAAAAGTCATTTTAAAAATGCGGCTGATGTTTATAAAGATTATCTGACTCACCAGGAGAAATACTTAAACAATTTAAGTGTATTTATTCAGGATTCAATCAAAGCATCACAAAACAAGTTAAATCAGCAGGAGATAGCGAAACTAAATTCGCTCGAGGCAGAAATACAACAACTTAATAAAACCCGTGATGCTGTTGCCGGATTGAAGAGTAAATACTATTCGTTTGGAACTATAGCAGCAATAGCTATTGTTGTAATTTTCCTAATTATTTTTATCACCCGTAACCGGGCTATTCGTTTAACCACGAATCAACTTAAACTGAATCAGTCAAAATTGCTTGAAATAAATCCTGATGTACTGAAAGCGAAAATGTTAAAAGGGTCAGTAAAGTATGGAGAAAGGATGCTCTTAGAAAATATTGAAAGCATAGAAAGTATATTGACAGGAATAACAGTTGCAGAAGAGAAGAAAGCATTAACAAAGGTAACTGCTTCATTAGAAAAGGCTAAAGCTGTTTTTGCAAAAATCAAAAGTTGAAAACCTTATTACCAGTTTTTTTTATTTTTCAGGGAAGTAATATGAGCCAAATGATGTTGGCAATGCCAGGAATAAAGAGCTAATGCTTCATTAATATTCAATTCCCTTTTTTGTTGAGGATGATAAAAGGTGCGTTTGAAATCATCAGCTTTTAAAGACTTCAAAAATAGTACCCAACGGAAATGGAGCGCATCAAGCAGGTTCAATGAAACCATGCAGGTGCCGTTTTTCCATCTATTGTTTCTGCCCATTTCTCCTCTAAATAGGGTTTTATCACAGGAGTATCTTCTGTAACCGCCAGTTTAAACCTGATATAACTATTCATGTGACTGTCTGCCAAATGATGAACAACTTGTCTAATCGTCCAACCACCATCCCTATATGGAGTATCTAATTGTTCATCAGTTAGTTTGCCGGTTTCTTCCCGTAATCTAACAGGATGTATTTGGATTATATTGATATAATTGTCAATATGGGTCTGGATGAAATTTTCAGGGTAAATAAATTCCCCAATCGGGTAACGATCATTTACAATGTTGGAGGTATTCATTTAAAATTGAATTTGAACTGCCAAATTAACTAATTGCTTTAAATCAAGGTCATTTTTGTTTATTTTTAGCGTCCTTAAAAAATCCATGAATAAAGAGCTGGCCAAAGAACGAATCATTCAATTGAGCAAGGAAATTGATCACCATAATAACTTGTATTATGTGTTGGCCAAACCTGAAATCAGTGATCGTGATTTCGACAAATTGCTGGAGGAGCTGATAGATCTTGAAACCCAATTCCCTGAACTAAAATTTTCTGATTCCCCATCACAGCGAGTAGGAGGAGCAATTACTAAAGAGTTTCAAACTATAGTTCATAAGTATCCGATGCTATCATTAGGTAATACCTATTCAGAACAGGATCTGAATGATTTCGATCAACGAGTAAAAAAGCTAATTGGAAACGATTTTGAATATGTATGTGAACTAAAATTTGATGGCGTCGCAATTGGCTTAACTTATAAGGAGGGAAGACTGGTAAGTGCAGTTACCCGAGGTGATGGAATACAGGGGGATGATGTTACTAATAATGTTAAAACAATTCCAAGTATTCCTTTAAAACTACAGCCTGGTGATTATCCGGATGAATTTGAAATTAGGGGGGAAATTTTTATGCCTCGTCCTGTATTCGACAAAATCAATGAATCTCTTTACAACCAGTTAAAGGAAGATGGCTATAATGAAATTGAAATAGCAGATAAACTTCTAAAAAATCCTCGAAATACTGCAGCTGGAACCATAAAAATGCAAGATCCGAAAATCGTTGCAAAAAGGTCGCTGGATTGTTTCTTGTATTTTATTTATAGTGAAAATCAACCATTCAAAACCCATTACGAGAGTTTACGAAAAGCTAAGAGTTGGGGTTTTAAAGTGTCGGAATATGTAGTGAAAGTAAAGTCGATAACCGGTGTTTTTGATTTCATAAAAGAATGGGATCATCATCGTCACGAACTCGATTATGATACCGATGGCGTAGTAATTAAAGTAAATGATTACCGGCAACAAGAGGAACTTGGCTTTACTGCAAAATCACCTCGTTGGGCAATTGCATATAAATTTAAAGCAGCATCGGTTGCAACCCAATTAATTTCCATTGATTACCAGGTGGGCCGAACAGGTGCCATTACTCCGGTCGCAAATCTTATCCCTGTTCAGTTATCTGGCACTACAGTGAAGCGTGCATCGCTTCACAATGCGGATCAAATTGAAAAACTTGATATCAGAATAAATGATTTCGTTTTCGTTGAAAAAGGAGGGGAGATTATCCCTAAAATTACGGGTGTTGATTTAACACGTCGTGAAAATTCATCTGTACCAGTAACATACATTAACAATTGTCCTGAATGTGGGACCCTGCTATTCAGGAATGATAATGAAGCAAACCATTATTGTCCCAATGAAGAAGGTTGTCCTCCTCAAATTAAAGGAAAAATTGAACATTTTATTTCCAGAAAGGCTATGAATATTGATAGCCTGGGAGAAGAAACTGTTGATTTGCTTTTCGATAAGAAATTAATAGAAAATGTTGCTGATTTATATAAACTTCATTTTAATGACCTTATTGGCTTGGAAAAAGTTGTTGAGGCAGAAGAACCAGGAAAAAGTAAAAAAAGTGTGCTTCGTGAAAAATCTGTCAATAACATTCTGGCTGGAATTGAAGCATCTAAATCGGTATCTTTTGAACGGGTACTTTATGCAATTGGAATTCGGTTTGTGGGTGAAACCGTAGCCAAAAAACTAGCAGTTCATTTCAGGAGCATGGATGCAATTGCCATTGCTACCTACGATGAACTTATAAATGTACCTGAAATAGGAGAAAAAATAGCTGGCAGTATAATTAGCTTTTTCAATAGGTCGTCGAATAAAAAGTTGATTTTGGAGTTGAAAAACAAGGGTTTAATGATGGAAATCGATGAAAAGCTGACTCCACAAAAAATTTCTTCAGTTCTTGCAGGCACTTCTTTTGTAGTTTCAGGGACTTTTACTAAGTTTACGAGGGAAGAATTGAAAGATTTAATAATTGCTCATGGTGGCAAGGTTCAAAGCAGTATAAGTTCTAAAACCGGATATCTTATTGCTGGTGATGAAAGCGGTCCTGCCAAAATGGATAAAGCCATAGCGTTAAAAGTTAAAATTATTTCAGAGGATGAATTTGTTAAATTAATACCTGCATCGTGAATCAAAAACTGAAGCATAAAATTTCAGATTACCTGCTGCGGAAAGAAATAAAGAACAACCAGCGAAAGGGCGAGGTAGTTTCTTTCTCAGAAGCAAATAACATTGGTATACTCTATGATGCCACTGAAGACAAAGATTATGAACTCATCAAAAATTATGTTAAGGAAATGAGAAGCCCTTCCAAAGAGGTGCTTTCATTAGGGTATTTCAACAGAAAGGAATTGCCCAATACGCGATTTATGAAATTAGGATTAGATTTTTTCACTCAAAAATCACTCAATTGGAGAATGCGTCCCAACAATGCTATTGTTCAAAGCTTCATCAATCGCAATTTTGATATACTTATTTGTCTGAATCTGGAAAGCAGTATACCATTAGAATATGTTTCATCCATGACTCATGCAAAATTTAAAATAGGCCGGTTTAATGGTAAGAATTCCAATATTTATGACTTCATGATCAAAGTAGAGGGTAAAACTACCCTCAAACAAATGATTGATCAGGTTAATCATTATTTAAACTTGATAAAAAATGAAAAGCACTAGAAAGCTTAGAGGCACAGGAGTAGCAATGACAACCCCTTTTCACAAGGACGGTAGTATTAATTTCAAAGGTTTTAAAAACTAATCGATCATCTTATTACCGGAAAAGTTGATTACTTGGTTCCTCTAGGTACAACCGGAGAATCGGTTACCTTAACTAAAGATGAGAAAATAGCTGTATTAGATTTCGTAGTTGAAACTGTTGATAAACGAGTACCTGTTGTTGTTGGTGTAGGAGGCAACAATACTCAGGATGTTTTAAAGTGCCTCAGTGAATATGATTTTACAGGTATAGATGCTGTGCTATCTGTAACTCCATATTACAACAAGCCATCTCAAAAAGGTTTATACCAGCACTATAAAATGATTGCCAATGAATCACAGGTACCTGTGATTTTATACAATGTTCCAGGAAGAACCGGATGCAATATGCAAGCAGAAACAACCTTGAACCTGGCCAATGATTTTGAAAACATCATTGGTATAAAAGAAGCATCGGGAAATATGGAGCAGATCATGAACATTATTAAGGATAAACCGGAGGGATTCCTTGTAATTTCAGGTGATGACTTGCTCACACTTCCACTGATAGCAGCCGGTGCTGAAGGTGTAATATCGGTAGTTGCAAATGCTTTTCCAAAAGAATTTTCTGAAATGGTTCGGTTGTCACTTAAAGGTAACTTAGAAAAAGCCCGTGAATTGCATTACCTGCTTTGTGAGTTCACACAATTACTTTTTGCTGAAGGTAGTCCAGCCGGTATTAAGTCGGTGCTGAATATGATGGAAATTTGTGATGATCATTTACGCTTACCATTAGTAAATATTTCAAAATCACATGCCAATAAACTGGCAACATCCATAGATAAGATCCACCAGTTGGTTTAGTATCAGCTTTTATTTAATTCAAAAACTGTAATTTCAGGAAGAATTCCCACTCTTCCGGGGTAACCCAAAAAACCCAATCCACGATTTACATACAGGTGTTGTTTACCGGAAGTATATAAATCGGCCCACTCTTTATAAATATACTGCACCGGACTCCATTTGAAACCCGGAATTTCAACTCCAAATTGAAAACCATGCGTATGTCCTGAAAGGGTAAGATCAATTTCTTTTATTTTACCTGCAACTTCAGCCTGCCAATGTGAAGGATCATGACTAAGAAGAATGTTGAAAGGGCTAAAATTAATTCCTTCGAGTGATTTATTAAGATTCCCGTAGCGAGCAAAATTCATTCGGGCACTCCAGTTTTGAACACCAATAACCGAAATGTGTGCTCCGTTTTTTTCGATGCGTCTGTGTTCATCCAAAAGTAGTTCCCAACCCATTTCACGATGTGCAGCAATGAGTTTACTTAAATTATTTTCTTTATCTGCTTTACTACTCCATTGGTAATAGTCACCATAATCATGATTACCTAAAATGGAATAAACTCCATGAGGTGCAGAAAGTGTTGCTAAAATTTCTTTATAGGGAAGAAGCTCCTCATATTTATCGTTGACCAGATCGCCGGTAAAAAAAATGATATCCGGCTTCACTTCAAGAATCATTTCAACTGCCTTTGTCAGTGGATTTGCATCCATAAAACTACCACTGTGAATATCTGAAATCTGAACAATTTTGAAACCTTTAAATGCATCCGGCAAAGCAGTAAAATGTAATTTCACTTTACGAACCTGATATTCATATTTGCCTTTTATCATACCAAAAATCAAAGCTGAGAATGGAATAGCAGCTATTAAAGCGCCAAGCCGGACTAAAAAATCTGTTCTTGTAAAGCTAGTTTTTGAAGGTGCCTCTGAAGCTGTTTCAATGTTTTCTTTGGTAGGAAAAATAAATTCAGAGAACCATCGGAGAACTCGAAAAATATCATCCAGAAATAAAAAAAATATAAAAAACAATTTTGAAAAATAAGTTACAAAAATGAAAGCAAATGAATAGGTCCTGATTGCTTTAGGCCAGTAATTCCAGTCAACAAATAAACCCCAAATTATTATTGTGAAACAAATGGCAGTCACACTCCAATAACCCAACCAAACCAGTTTAATTCCGACTGGTTGCAAATTTCTTGTTAAAAATTTTACTCCGCTAAATACATAGAGATCGATGACTAACAGCAATAAAAGTAAAATCACAGAACGAAGTATCATTCGATTTCAGTAGGAGTAGTATTTAAAGATAAAAGAAGGTAATAAAGAGCGGATGCAATGTTACCTGCTAAAGTTTCTGTTTAAGGATAGAGTCTTGACAATTTCCAACCGGAATCTAATTTTTCATATTTAATTCGGTCATGCAAACGGTTAGGACGACCTTGCCAGAATTCAAAAAAGTGTGGAATAACTTGATACCCTCCCCAATTAAGAGGTCTTTTTATCTCTTTACCACTAAGTTCTTTTGTAAGATTTTCAACTTTTTGTTCTAATTCCTCTCTCGAATTCAGCTCATGGCTTTGTTGAGAAACCAAAGCTCCAATCTGACTCTCCCTGGGCCGGGACCCAAAGTATTCGTCTGAATCCCATTCTGGTACTCTTATTACTGAACCCTCTATTCGGACCTGTTTGTGGAGTTCTGACCAGAAAAAATTCAATGCAGCCTTTTTATTTGATTCTAATTCCCTGCCTTTATGACTTTGGTAATTAGTAAAGAAAACAAAACCATCATGGTCGAAGTTTCTCAGCAATACAATTCTTGAGGAGGGCTGACCAAATGCAGAAACCGTAGCAAGATTCATAGCGTTGGGTTCATTAACATTAGCGTCGACTGCCATTTTCATCCAAACAGCAAACTGATTGACAGGATCCGTATCAGCGGTTTTTAAATCAAAATCAGCTAAATTATAGTCAGTTCTGATATTTTTCAAAAAATGTTTTATTTGATCCATGGCTGCTGATTTTATCTGGTAAAATTAGGGATTTATCAAATGCAGAATTTCAAATCACACCCCTTATTTATTTACTACAAGAAAATATATTACAGAAATGTGGAATTATGATTACATGCTCTCGTTTTTAACTTATCTATTTGTATATCAATTTAATACAAATATTTATTGTACTGTTTCCTGGATTTGTAATTTGAACATCATGATTTACAGTTTGCTGGCAATTATACGCCTTAAAAAGTGCGATATGGCATAATTTTGGATTAATTAGATCAGAGAAGTAAAGAGGAATTGTAATAAAATAAGACATATTATTTCAACTTTCAGATAAATAATCGTTCAATATTATAGAATAACATAAATCGCAAGTATCATGAAAAAGTCGAAAATCAAACCGAATCAAGGGTTACTGTTAGTTTCAGAACCATTTCTTGCAGATTCTTATTTTAAGCGTTCAGTAGTGTTGTTAAGTGAGCATGATGCATCAGGAACATTAGGCTTCATTTTAAACAAACCCACAGATGTAAATATTAATGATGCAGTGGAAGATTTTCCAGATTTTAAATCATTACTCTATTTTGGTGGTCCAGTTGAAACAGATACCTTGTTTTACATTCATACCATTGGAACCAAACTTGAAGGAGCTAAAAAATTGTAAATGGAATATATTTAGGTGGAAATTATGATCAGTTAAAACTCATGATTGATACCGGTCAGGTGCAACCAAATATGATCCGCTTTTATGCAGGGTATTCCGGTTGGGATCCTACTCAGTTAGCACATGAACTTGAAGAAAAGTCATGGTTGGTATCACAGTGTAATGAAAGATTTACATTTTACGATGATCCAAAATGCTTATGGAGCCAGGTGCTTAGAAGTATGGGACATGAATATGCCATGATGGCCAATTTCCCTGAAGATCCGGCATTGAACTAATAAAGGGGTTAGTAGTAATATTTGAAAAAGCTGTCACTTTAAGTGACGGCTTTTTTTTTATAATGAATTTTACTTCTTTAGGAAAAATCGCAATTTTGGATTTTCCAACAATAGTTAAAATGCAGCTGAACAAAGGCATTGGTTCGATGGGCTTTAACATCGCCTTTCCTATATAGACAGTTGTATCTTACTATTTATTGTTACTTGAACAGAATAGGATTCTATTTATGCAATTTGAGTGCATTGCTAAAACTATACAATTTCAACCTGCAACCTTCCTATCTTTGCATTTATGGCAATTACCCTATTAAGCGTTCAGGATTTTGTAAAAATGCTAGAATCGGATATGCTGCCGATTATTGATTCAAGGAGTGAAAGTGAGTTCGAACACGCTTCCATACCCGGTGCTGTGAATATCCCTTTACTAAATAACTCACACCGAAAAGAAGTAGGAACACTTTATAAACAACAGGGTAGGGAGGCTGCCGTTTTAAGAGGCTTTGAACTTGCAGGCCCTCATTTTCATGAAATGATTAAGCAAGCTCTGAAATTTGCACCAGAGAAAAGAGTTTTACTTTTTTGTTGGAGAGGAGGAATGCGAAGTTCTATTTTATCCTGGATTCTTGGTCAAAACGGGTTTACTGTTTACCTGCTGAAAGGTGGCTACAAATCCTTCAGGAATTGGGCTCTGACCACTTTAAATGAGCATAGAAAAGTTATAGTTTTGGGAGGTTCAACAGGTTCAGGAAAAACAGAGTTATTGGAACAAATTGCCAGTAAAGGAGAGCAGGTAATAGATCTTGAAAAACTTGCTAATCACAAAGGTTCCGCTTTTGGGGCTCTTGGCAAACCCCAACAACCATCCAATGAGATGTTCGAAAATTTGATAGCACTTTCCTGGAATCGATTCAATAACAATTTACCAATATGGATTGAAAATGAGAGCCGGTCAATCGGTTCTTGTACGGTTCCAATTCCTGTTTATACTTTGATCAGAGATTCGGAATTAATTGAAATTAATGTTGGAGATAAGAGTCGCATGGAACGTATTACAAGAGATTACGGATGCTTTCCTCCTCAAGTGCTTGAAGAAACAACCAATAAAATTAAAAAGCGATTAGGACCGCAGCATGCAAAAAATGCGATAGTTTTGTTGCAATCAGGTGACTTTGAGGGATGGTTGAAAATTATTTTAGATTACTACGATAAACTTTATAATTATGGCAATTCTTTGCGTAATTCTCAAAAGATTCATCATCTCGATTTAATTTTAGTACCGGAAAATCAATTTACGGATGAGCTGATAGCTCTTCGAAGAAAAATCATAAACTAATCCAGCTATAAAAAATAATGAATTCAGAAAAAGATATAATTCCAACCATTCGATTAACTCAATTTAGTCATGGTGCCGGTTGTGGCTGTAAAATTTCTCCGGCTATTCTTTCCGAGATATTAAAAAACAATGAAACGCCCCCTGATTTCAATAATTTGCTGGTGGGAAATCACAGTCGTGACGATGCAGCAGTTTTAGATATTGGTAACGGTCAAGCTCTAATCAGTACCACCGATTTTTTTATGCCTATAGTAGATGATGCATTTGAGTTTGGAAGAATAGCTGCAACCAATGCTATTAGTGATGTTTATGCGATGGGAGGGAAACCCGTTCTGGCTATTGCTATTCTTGGCTGGCCCATTGATAAGCTTTCTCCCGAAATAGCAGGCCGTGTAATTGCAGGAGGTCGTAAGGCATGTTCAGATGCTGACATTCCTTTAGCCGGCGGACACAGCATCGATTCCCCAGAGCCGATATTTGGACTCTCCGTTAATGGAATTGTTGTTATAAAGAATCTGAAGAAGAATAGCACCGCTCAAGTTGGAGACCGTTTGTTTCTTACTAAAAAATTGGGCATAGGCATTCTCGCAACGGCTTCAAAAAAAGACATTTTATCAGCAGAAGATTTGCAAACAGCAATAGAAAGTATGACCACCCTTAATAAAATTGGGGAGGAATTAGGCAAGTTGGATGGGGTGCATGCATTGACCGATGTAACCGGTTTTGGACTACTGGGACATTTGGCTGAAATGACAGAAGGTAGTGGTTTGTCGGCTACCATTTTCATGAAAAATGTTCCGGTCATTCCAGCCGTACAAAAATATCTTGATGCGGGGGCAGTGCCAGGTGGTACGCATCGTAACTGGAAGAGTTATGGTGAAAACATTTCGCCAATTAATGAATATAGTAAATTGATTCTGGCAGATCCTCAAACAAGTGGAGGGCTTTTAATAGCTCTTGATCCTCAAAAAGTTGATAGCTATACGAAATGTATGAAAGAGGCAGGCTTTGAGGATTTTGCCATGATAGAAATTGGGATGATGGTAGAACGGGGGAAATATTTAGTATCAGTGGAAGAATAAAAAAGACCTGTATAGAAAATGTAAATTTCCATTTTTAATCTTCCATCAATCCATCTTTCATATGAAGTTTTCGGTCGGCCATATCAGCAAGTTCTTCATTGTGTGTCACGATAACGAAAGTTTGCCCAAATTCTTTTCTTAATCTAAAAAACAACTCATGTAATTCACGAGCATTGGCTGAATCAAGGTTTCCGGAGGGTTCGTCGGCAAGTATGATGGATGGATTATTAACAAGTGCTCTGGCCACGGCCACTCTTTGTTGTTCACCCCCAGAAAGTTCCGAAGGTTTATGTTGAGCACGGGCAGAAAGATTAAGGTAGTCTAATAACTCAAGTCCCTTTTTCTCCAGTTCTTTTCGACTGCGGTGGGCAATCATTCCAGGAATGCAGATATTTTCGAGAGCAGTAAATTCAGGTAATAAGTGGTGGAACTGAAAAATAAATCCAATATGTTTATTCCTAAAAGCGGCCATTTTTGATGGATTTAAGCTTGAAACATCAATTCCATCCACTTCAACAACACCATTATCTGGTGTGTCGAGAGTACCTAAAATCTGTAGCAGCGTTGTTTTACCCGCCCCGGATGCCCCTACGATAGAAACCACCTCCGATTTGGCTATTTGCATGTTAATGCCCTTAAGAACATGTAGTTGCCCGTAATTTTTTTGTATATTTTTCGTTCTTATCAACATTAGGCAAAGATAAAAACAATAGATATACGCTGTTGATTTTTTGGTATTCATCTACACCTTTTGATCCTTACCTTCTTAGTATATTTGCGATCGAAGAAATAAAACTATTCAATTGAATTATCAATTAATTACAGAGGCTCCTTCCTGGCTAATTCTATTTTGTTTTGCTGCTGGGTTTTTATACTCATTTTTGCTTTACAGAAAAGAAAAAGCGTTTGCTGAATCATCACTATGGGTAACCCGGATTTTAGCCCTATTTCGTTTTTTGTCGGTTTCAGTTTTATGCATTTTACTTTTATCGCCTCTAATCAGGACTATTTTCAGGGAGGTTGAGAAGCCAATTGTTCTCATTTTGCAAGATCAATCAGCATCTGTATTAACAATAAAAGACAGTTCCCTCTTTGTAAAAAATTATCCTGAAGAAATTAATTCCTTGAAAAGATCCCTGGAAGAAGATTTCGATGTGCGATTGTTCTCCATTGGAGATAAAATTACTGAGGGAATAAATTTTGATTTTAAAGCCAGAGAAACCGATTTATCGGGGCCGGTAGGAGAGATGCGTGCACGGTTTTCAGGTCGAAATCTTGGCGCTGTAGTGCTTGCTTCTGATGGGCTATATAACAAAGGAAGTAACCCGCTATATGCGTTCCCTGAACTTAAAGTACCGGTTTTTACCATTGGCTTAGGCGATACCGCTGTCAGAAAAGATGTTTTAATAAGTAAGGTGAATCACAATAAAACAGCTTTTATCGGAAATACATTTCCGGTTGAATTAACCCTAGATGCCAGACAATGTTCCGGCAAAGAAATAACGCTGAACATTTCAAAAAACAATAAAGAAATTTTTACTAAATCCATCAAAGTAGGATCAGACAGGTTCAACATGGTGTTGCCTGTTTTTTTAGAAGCCAATGAAAAAGGGATGAATCATTTTATTGCAACTGTTACAAAAGTTGATAATGAGATAAATTATTCCAATAACTCACGCGATTTCTTTATAGACGTTACCGATAATAAGCAACAAATACTTCTGTTAGCCAATGCACCACATCCTGACCTGGCTGCTCTGCGCGACATTATTGAAACCAATCCGAATATCCAGCTCAAAATAGTAATGTTTGATGATTTTGATGGGACTATTGGAAATACCAACTTGTTTATTTTGCATCAGATTCCATCTTCAACAAAACCAGCTAACAGCCTCTTTGAAAAACTTCAAAAGCAAAATATACCCGTCCTATTTATTCTGGGATCTCAAACTAATGTAACAACTTTTAATAATCTCGATGCAGGTATTAAAATTAGCGAAAACCGGGGTAATCTAAATGAAGTGCAAGCTGATCCGCAAAAAGAATTTTCTCTTTTTACTATGGAAGAGGAAAACTTAAGGATGCTTTCGGATTTTCCACCTTTAATAAGTCCTTTCGGAAATTATGATACCAAAGGAAAAGTTTATTCGCTTCTGACACAAAAAATAGGAAAAGTAAAAACTGGAATGCCATTACTTTCTTTTAGTGTTGAAGGTGATTTTAAAACAGCTGTACTTGCAGGAGAAGGACTTTGGAAATGGAAATTGAGAGAATTTGCCGACCACGGAAACTCAAATGCCGTTACAGCTACCCTCACTAAAACAATTCAGTATCTTGCCACAAGAGAAAAAATGACCCCGTTCAGGTTGTTTTATAAAAATACCTATTTTGAAAATGAACCTTTACTCATAGATGCTGAATTTTATAATGAATCGGGTGAATTGGTTAATCTGAGTGATGTTAAAATTTCTGTAACTGATGAAAATGATAAAAGCTTTCAATTTGTATTTTCCAAAACTGAAAAAGCTTATACACTTAATGCAGGTTATTTACCTGTAGGCTCCTATAAATTCTCAGCTTCAACAAGCAATAACGCAAACACTTTTACGGAATCAGGAAGTTTTACAATTAATGCTTTGCAAGCAGAATTTACTGAAACTATTGCAAATCATCAATTATTAAATGCCATTTCTGATCGAACGGGAGGTAAATTTTATCATAACGGAAAGGTAGCTGAAATCGCAAAAGACATTAAAAACAGAAATGACATAAAAGCTGTTTCCTATACCCAGAAAAAACTGGATGATGTGATTAATTTGAAGTGGATCTTTTTACTTATTATCCTTTTGCTTAGTGCTGAATGGTTTTTGAGAAAACGAAGTGGTGCTTACTAATATGATTTTATGAATATTCTGATTAGCATCATTGCTATTATTATCGTTGGTTTTCTTTTGGAACGTTTCCTGGAATACCTCAATACAAAAAACTGGAGTGATACATTACCGACTGCATTAAAAGATTTTTATAACGAAGAAGAATACAGAAAATCGCAGCAATACGACAAGGCAAATAAAAAATTAGGACTAATCAGTGATTCGCTTAATTTAATTATTCTGGTTTCTTTATTACTTTCAGGTTTGTTTGGAAAACTTGACGATTGGTTATTGGGAATAACAGGTGATTCCTTAAAAACGACTCTTTTCTTTTTTGGTATTCTGGCGTTAGGTTCAGATATTATAAACATGCCTTTTTCAATTTACAAGACTTTTGTAATTGAACAAAAGTTTGGTTTCAATAAAACCACCCCCGGACTTTATATCACAGATAAAATTAAAGGTTATGTATTAGGAGCTTTACTGGGAGGAAGTTTAATTGCATTATTTTCGATCATTTATGAGACTGCCGGCCAGAACTTTTGGATTTATACCTGGATCGTTTTTAGCGTGCTGATGATTTTTGTTTCCATGTTTTACACTTCATTACTGCTGCCTTTATTTAATAAATTAAAACCTTTAGAAGAGGGTGAACTAAAGAGTTCCATCACTTCGTATTGTAGTAAAACCTGTTTTAAAATGAGCAACATCATGGTGATGGATGGTTCTAAGCGCTCCGCGAAAGCAAATGCATTTTTTAGTGGATTGGGATCAAGAAAGAAAATAGTTTTATTCGATACTCTGATTGAAAAACACACTATTCCGGAGTTAGTATCGGTACTTGCTCATGAAACAGGTCATTACAAATTACGGCACACCCAAACAGGATTATTGGCTTCAATTCTGCAATCGGGATTGATGTTGTTTTTGTTTTCCCTATTTATGGAAAGTAAACAGATAGCAACAGCAATGGGAGGGTCACTTTCAACCATTGAATTGGGTTTGTTTGCATTTGGAATTTTATATACACCGGTTTCAATGGTCACCGGTTTATTGTCTAGTTTACTATCGCGGAAGCATGAATTTGAAGCCGACCGTTACGCAGCAGAAACTTCTGATGGCAGCGCATTAAAAGATGCTTTAAAAAAATTATCGGTGAATAACCTTAGTAATTTAAATCCACATCCTGCATATGTATTTTTTTATTACTCACACCCTCCATTATTACAACGACTCAATGCCCTTGATAAAGTGATTCGAAACGCTTAATGGAAACATCCGGATCGGGATTTTCGCCGGAAAGAATCAGATGTGCCATTTGTTTTGCGTAAAATGGACCTTGCATTGCACCCTTTGTTCCCAGTCCATTAAAAATAGCGACAGTTTTAAATTTGGGATGAAAACCTAATAAAGGACGACGATCACGAACAGATGGTCTGATTCCGGCTTTCTGATCAATAATTTTATAATCGCAATTTAGCAATGAGGTCAAATTAGTTTCCAGTTCTTTTGCCGCTTCAACTGATATATCGCAATTTAAATTTTCCCACTCATAGGTAGAGCCAATTCTGAACCTGTTATTGCCCATTGGCAAAATGTAATTTCCTTTAACAATGATATTCGCATCAGACAATTCCTCTGAATAAAAATCAAGAATTTCACCTTTGGCGGGCTTAAATGGTAAATAGTTAAAGTGTCCATCTGTTAAAGCACGATACCCTTCACAAAAAACAACACAGGAATAATTATTGCTCTTCCACAGAACATGAGTGTTGGTAACTTCGAGTTGTTCAAAATTGAAAACATCATGAATAAAAGTCCCATGTTCTATCACATACTTTTTAATGGCATCTTGAAATAGAAGCGGATTTACAGAGCCACTTTGATTGAGCAGAATCCCGCCACAATCACCTTTGATTGAATGGTGCATCTGTTCACTATTTACAATTTCACCTATATAGGCTTGCATTCCAGGATCGGCAGATCGGGCATACCATTCGTTACGGTTTGCCGTAGATGTGAAAAGCTGAAGTACATTTTTAGATGAAAAAAAATGCGTATTGGTGACTTTTTCTATATCGTAATATAACTCACGGGCAAATGGAATTATAACATCTGCATTTTGTGTTTTAGCAAGTCTTCTTCCTGTAACCGGAAGCATAATCCCGGCTGAAACTCGTGTAGAGGAAAAGGGATCACCACTGTCAACAATAGTTACCTCACATCCATTCTTTATCAGGAACCAGGCCAGCAAACTGCCGGCAAAACCCTGTCCCGAAATAAGAACTTTCATTTAAGTAGCAAAAAGAGAATTATGGTCGTTTACCCTTGTATGAAACAACTGCTAAACGTTTTCCATCAGGACTGGCAGCGATACGATAAAAGGTGCCTATAGTTTTGGAGAAATCAGCCATTTCGTTCCATTTTTGATCTCCATTTGGATCACACATAAACAATTTACCTTCCTTGGAAGCAAGTAATTTGCCTTCTTTATTAAAAACATAATCATCAACACCCGACAAGCCTTCGACATAGGTAGAGGATTCGCCTGTTGACATTTCATATTTCACCAGAGTAACATTGTCACCCGACTTACGGGTAAAAATCATATCTCCTAATAACGGCTCACGCAAAAGGCATCTTCCAATGTTTTTTTCTAAAACAACATACTGACTGTTATTAACTTCATAAATATATAATTCCATACCATTATTCAAACAAGCTAAGGCTACTGTGGTATCATTTAGCCAGGTAAAGTATGCAACGCTATCAATACCTTGAGTAATAATGGATAATTCCTGAGGGTCGCCGGTAAATTGATAAAGTCTTTGTCCTTTATCAGCATCCACCTGCACTATTCCAATCATTTTTCCATTAGGAGAATGCTTTGAGAATATTCGCTTTCGGCAGTTTCTGAAAGCTGTTTTGTGGTACTATCAGCAATGGTGTACTCAAATAAATCTGCTTGTGTAGAATCAGGCATTACAACATAAAGGATTTTAGATCCATCGGGAGTAAATTCCGGCTGATTATCGTAACCATCTCTATTAGTGATATTAATCGGAATACCGTAAGTAAGCTTTTTATCCTTTTTAACAATGTCAATCAGGAAAATTTCAGTGGTAGCAACCTGAGCTGAAAGAGGAATGAGTGGAAACAATGCAAGAATCAGTACAATAATTTTTTTCATATACTTCTATTAATTAAGGTTGTTTTCTTTTTGAATTAGTTTGGAGCTATCTCTATTCAGAACCAGAGGAACATTTATATTTATACTATCAGTCCCCTTATTATTTTGGAAATAAATTCTTACAAATATATTTGTATTTTCTTGAAATTCAATCACTGCAACAGAATCAGTTTTCACAGGTAAGAGCACATCACGAGTCAAAGTTTTGTGAAAAAAGCCCATTTCACGAATCACTTTGTAACTAGTAACCGAATCTAAATCAGCACTTTGGATTGCTTGCTGTTCCACAAAAAAGTAATTTTCATTAATATGGAACCTCTTTGGACTGATAGCCTGAAAATTACCTGAAGCAATAAAGCCCAGCACCCTTGAAGGAGAAACAATAAAAACTACCAGCGAGAGCAGAAAGAGTGAAAAGTATAATTTCAAATAAATTGGATAGGATTTGCGGAGCAGGATACCCGCCACAAGAATTCCGGAACAAAAAAACGCCAAAAATAAAAAAATTTGAATTTCCGGGTTCTGAAATAGTAGCATTCTCGTTTCTAAAGATAAACCAGAAAACAAGAAAAATTAGATGAAATACAATAGCTGAATTTACTATTTTAAAAGATATTTTTTTTGCAAACAGGGAAGCTATTAACGTAGCTACTGAACAAAAAAGATAGAATGCCAAAGTGAGAATGAAAAGCGTAGGAGACATTTTAAGTGAGGCGTTTTGGTAAGAGTTTATTTTTGAAAAAATAACTGTTTAGAGAATGAGTTGGTAAGTTGAGTTGGTATAGCAGCTTTTGACTAATTTTAGAATTTCCGAAAGCAATAAATTTATACGACAAACTATTTTATCTATCCTTCATCAATTTCTCAATGGAAAACATCTCATCTCGCAGACGGGCAGCTTCCATAAAATCGAGTTCTTTGGCTGCTTTCTCCATATTCTTTCGAGTAGAAGCAAATAGTTTTTCTAATTGCTCTTTCGACATATACTTTACAACAGGATCGGCTGCGATGTCAGGTTTTTCATTTTCAACATAGTAGGAATTTTCACTTTTCTTCATTTTTGCTATGGAGGACTGCCCCATAATATCGGCCTTTGATTTACCGAGGCCGCGTGGCACCAGACCATGGTCTTGATTGTACTTTAATTGTTTTTCTCTTTTTCTATTGGTGTCGTCAATCGTTTTTTTCATTGATTCCGTAACCTTATCGGCATACATAATAACTCGGCCATTCAGATTTCTCGCTGCTCTTCCAGCAGTTTGCGTTAAGGAGCGAGCCGATCTTAAAAACCTTCCTTGTCGGCATCAAGAATAGCTACCAATGAAACTTCTGGTAAATCCAATCCCTCTCTCAATAAATTAATACCAATTAAAACATCAAACACACCAAGACGGAGATCTCTTAAAATTTCAACCCTATCCAAAGTTTCGACTTCGTTTATGTAAATTTGCAAATTCATCACAAGTAAGCGGGCGATTATCCATTGCTGAAGGGAGTCGGAAACCATAGTCAACTAAATTTGCCTTTCGGGATCTATCTCCGCCATACATGGCTCTTATTTGCCCTATGGTCACATGACTTTCATCCACCACCATTAAAAAATCTTCAGGGAAATAGTCCATTAAGCAAAAAGGACGTGATCCAGTTACTCTACCATCGAAGTAACGCGAATAATTTTCAATACCTGAGCAGTAACCCAATTCGCGAATCATTTCCAGATCAAAGGTAACTCTATCTTCAAGTCGCTTGGCTTCAAGAGCACGGCCAGTAGATTTAAAATACTCAACTTGCTTCACCATATCTGCTTGAATTTCCCATATGGCATTTAATTGCCTTTCAGGATTTGTAACAAATATGTTTGCAGGAAAAATTGCAATATGTTCATGAGATTCAATTCGCTTTCCTGAAATCGGATCTACCGATTCCAATTCTTCAATTTCATCACCAAAAAAAGTAATTCGGTAAGCAATATCTGAATACGCTAAGAAAACATCAACAGTATCACCTTTAACCCGAAAATTACCTCGTTTAAATTCAACCGATGCTCGCGAATACAGTCCTTGAACCAGTTGATGCAAAAATTTATTTCTGGCAATTTTCAACCCTTTGTGAATCCGAACAATTCCTGTTTTAAAATCAACAGGATTTCCAATTCCATAAATACATGAAACTGATGAAACAACAATAATATCTCGTCTTCCACTAAGTAAGGACGATGTGGTACTGAGTCTCAACTTTTCAATTTCTTCATTGATAGATAAATCCTTTTCAATATAAGTATTGGTCGTGGGCAGATAAGCTTCAGGCTGATAATAATCATAATAAGAAACAAAATACTCAACAGAATTTTTTGGAAAAAACTGGCGAAATTCGCAATATAACTGGGCTGCTAAAGTTTTATTGTGACTGAGTATTAAAGTAGGTTTACCGGTATTCAAAATTACATTCGCAACGGTAAATGTTTTGCCGGATCCGGTTACACCAAGGAGAACTTGAGCCTGATCACCTCTCAGAACACCTTCAGTGAGTTGCTTGATGGCTTCCGGTTGGTCTCCGGTTGGTTGAAAATCTGATACTAATTGGAAATCCATTATAATTGCAAAGATAAGCCATAGAAAAATGAGTACTAATTAAAAGTTAAAACAGACTTCATTCTTGATGAAATTCACGTTTAGGAGTTGTTCTTATCCAGGAGGTGTCGGCAATTGCTTTAATAATGGGTGATTCGTGATTTGAAACTATTTTAATCTTATAAGGTTTTGAAGGAGAATTGGATAATGTTGTAGATCGCAACCATGGATTCAACAATTTTAATTCTTTGTAATTGATTTTCTGTGACTTTGCAAAAGCATAAAGGTCGGTTATGGAAGAATCAATAGTAACGATGCGAAAACTGTAGGGCTCATAAAAATCACGCTTTCGCAAATGAAAACCATACTTCAAGGGTTCCTCACAAATCAGCTTAAGTGCTAAAATCCGAAAAATATATCTGGAAGTTTCTTCATTCAAAAGTAAACTGTAAAAATCTGTAACATTTTGTTTTTCAAGTTGTTTTTAACACCTTCTATACCCATGTTATAGGAAGCTGCAACCAGGCTCCAATTCTTAAAAGTAGCGTATGCTTCCTTAAAGTAAAGACAAGCTGCATGAGTGGCCTTTTCAACGTGATAGCGTTCATCAACTTCACTATTTATTTCCAGACCATAGCGATTCCCTGTAGCTTCCAAAAATTGCCAATAACCAGCAGCACCGGATGGACTTACCGTGTTCGTAAAACCACTTTCAGCCAAAGCAAGATATTTAAAATCGCCGGGTATATTATGTTCTTTCAGTATAGATTCGATTACAGGAAACCATCTTTCCTTTCTTTTGAGCAATAAAAGTGTTTGAGATTGCCAATAAGTATTTACTAAAAGTTCGCGGTCGAAACGTTCATGCACATCAGTGCTGTTTAAGGGAACAATTTCACCTGAAAAAACTGCCTTTTCAGGTAAATCAAGTGCATAAATTCCATAATTATCATTAAACTCTTTTTGCCTGTTAAGCTGGTCGTTGGGTGAACTATTAATAAAAAACAACAGAACAGCAACTGGCAAAAAGCCAACAACAAACCATTTTAATAGTTTTTTCATTTCAGTTTTGAATCGCCCTCAGCAGTTGGCTCTCGCCTGGAGGCTGCTTTTCGGGTAGCATAGAAAAAGAACACCAGCAGTACTAAAAAGTAGATTCCAAAAATTAGTGTGTACAAGTGAGACCATTCTGCAATGTTTTTTTCAATATAATAGATAATTAAAGTTGAAATAATAGAGAGTGCTAAAAAAGTGATTGCTACTTTTCGATCTGTTAAGCCCAGGTAAGCGAGACTGTGCGTTGTGTGATCTTTACCTCCAACGAATGGAGACCGGCCTTTTGAAATTCTATTATAAACTACTACAGTGGTATCTATAATTGGTAATAGGAAACACATACCCACTATGATGAATTGCCGGGCAGGAGCAACCACATCCCTTGTATAATGATCATTCCACATGTATAAAGTACCTATAACAGATAGAAAGGCACCTAAAAACTGACTTCCGGTATCACCCATATACATGCGTGAAGGGTTCCAATTAAAATAGAGAAAAGTAAGAAGCGCTGCTAAAACACCAACCAGAATAATCAGATGCATATTCTCAAAGTCATTGTTGGTAAGAATAATAATTATAGCACAACAAACAATGCCAATGGAAACAATGGTAGTAATACCATCCATATTATCCAACATATTAATCGAGTTCATAATTCCAACCACCCAAAAAATAGTAAAAATATTATTGAAGGCTTCTACTTCAAAAATGTTAATTCTTATTCCTGAAATGATCATTATGATACCGCAACCAAACTGAACAAAGAACTTCAAAAAAGGCTTGGTATCGTATGCATCATCAGCTAATCCTACAATAAAACCCAATGCCATTGAAAGCAGTAATCCTATAAATTTTGTATTGTAAAATACCTGACTTGGACTAAAAAAGATGGAATAACAAGCCACAGAGAGTAAGAAAATGATGTAAAATGTAATTCCTCCGACAGAGGGTTTAGAAAGTGCACCCCACCTTATAATGGTGCCATCATGGTTATTTCTAATTCCCAAAGTTCTAAAAAACCTTAGGAAGAGATTATTCATAAGAAATGAAAATACCACAGAACTCAGGAAGAAAGAGCTATATATGATAAGGTAATAGTGTTGTTGTAAAAGTTTATCCATCACAGAATGTTAAGGTACAACCAATTAAG
Source organism: Bacteroidota bacterium (assembly GCA_016722525.1). GTDB lineage: Bacteria > Bacteroidota > Bacteroidia > AKYH767-A > OLB10 > JADKJB01. The sequence continues at coordinate 38,603 of JADKJB010000011.1, read as the reverse complement.
AGTACAAACTTAATAAAAATGATTAGAATTCGGAGTTTAGATTTTTAAATAATCCTAATTCATTGTCTTTTGATGATACTTTTGGTTGATCAAGACCCCAATCTATGTGGAGTTCCGGGTCATTCCAAAGAATGCCATCCTCTGAATTTTATTGTAAAGATTGGTGCATTTATAGAGGAATATAGTATCTTCTTCCAGGGTCATGAATCCATGAGCAAAACCTGGCGGAATCCATAACATCAATTTATTAACTTCATCCAACCTGAGCACCAGATTTTGGCCATAGGTAGGAGACTTCTTTCTAATATCTACCACAACATCTAAAACAGCTCCTTTAACTACCCTGACAAGTTTACCTTGTTCAAAAGGTGGTTTTTGAAAGTGAAGGCCTCTTAAGACACCTTTTGAGGAAAGAGATTGATTGTCCTGTACAAAATTTACATCAACACCTGCATTTTTAAATGCCGAATGATTGTAAGATTCATAAAAATAGCCTCTTTCATCAGTAAACACAGCCGGCTCAATGAGCAAAATGCCATCTAAGTGAAGTTTAGTTACTTTCATGGTTCACTAAGAGGAGGACTTTTTAGATCTAAAAAACAGGCCTTTAATTTTATCTAATGCAGTAGGTTCTTTCAAATCTTCTTCATAATACCCATAACCATAGCCATACCCATAACCGTAGCCATAACCATAGCTGTAATTATAACCGTAACCATATTTGAGTTTAGATAAATCGACCCCATTAAGGATCAGAGACAATTTTTGCACTTTACTTTCATCAATAAGTTTGTTAACATTGTTGATGAACATTTTACGAGAATAGTTAGCCCGTAGGATATAAAGTGGATAATCAGCTTTTTTGATAATAGGAATTCCATCACTCACAATACCCACAGGAGGAGTATCAATAATAATGATATCATACTTGGTTTTAAGATAATCGATTAGCTGATCCATTTTAGCACTAATGATCAATTCAGACGGATTAGGAGGGATAGGACCGGCAGTTATGAAGTCCAGATTCTCCAAAGAACTTTTTATAATACAATCTTCAGTGGAATCTTTTCCAATAAGCAAAGTACTGATTCCACGATTATTTTCAACGTTAAAACCAAGGTGAATTTTCGGTTTACGCATATCTAAATCAAGAATCACCACTCTTTTCCCGGAAAAAGCTATTACACCAGCCAGGTTGATGGCATTGAATGTTTTTCCTTCTCCGAAATAGTAGAAGTAACGGCAATTACTTTGGCGTTTTCATCACTTGAAATAAACTGGAGATTGGTTCTGATAGATCTGAAAGCTTCTGCAATAATCGACTTCGGATTTTTATCAACCAGTAACTGCGAAATAGGAATTTCTCTTTTATATTTTGGAATAATTCCCAACAAGGCAGCATCTGTATAGGGCTCTATGTCTTCCAGGGTTCCATTTCGTCATGAATCAAATAACGAACAACGATTAAAAGAAAACTAATCAAGAATCCGATAGTAAGGCTCACACTAATAATCAAAGGACGGTTAGAGAAACTGGAACCGGCGACATCACTGCTTTTTCAAGAATAATATTTTTGGAACAAATCCTGCACGTGTTATAGAGAACTCCGCCTTTTTCTCCAATAGCAATGCATAAAACTTCTCATTGATACCATACATTCTGGATAATCTGCCAAATTCAGCTTGTTTTTGAGGCAATTCTCCAAATTGAGAATCGCTCTTTGCTAATTGCTTTTCCAGCTCTGCAAGTTTGTCTTTTAAAGTAGATTCCTCATTATTGATAATCTTCATTAAAAGCGTTTTCTGTTTTTCAATCCTTTGACCGTAGGCCTTATATATCTCGGTTTGGTCTGTGGATTGAACCAGCAATTCATCTCTTTCAAGAAGCGTTTTCATGAGTATATCCAGTTCATTATTTAACTGGCCATTTGAATTGATACTAGGAATTAAAACCAGATAATTAGTGACATCCTTGTTTGCAGCAATTTCACTTTTCATTTTAGCAATTAAGAAAAGTTGCATTTGCATTTCCAGCATACGTTCTTCCAGCACGTTTATTTTTCCGGTAATATCCTGAAGGAAAATGGTTGGATCAATTATACGGTTCTTTCTCTTAAAATCTTCAAGCCTGTCTTCAGATGCACTTAAATTGATATTTACCTGTGATAGGGTGGTATCAATAAAGGAAAGAATATTATTTGCAGCCTCACTACTTTTTCTACATCATAACTATTAAATTCTTCAGCGATATTATTTACAATATCAGAAGCTTTACCTGGATTTTTCTCCCTTAATTTTATGGTTATTGTTTTTGCTTCAGCATTGAGTGGCGTAACAACAATCTCCTTCACAATTTTATTTACAATTGTATTTGGATTATTCACCATAAAATAATAGGCATTCTGTTCAAATTCCTTTTGCTGCGACGAAATATTATCAAAATCGCGAATAGAAATTTTAAAATTGGCAAAAGGAAGATTGATCCATTGATCTGTTTTGTAGTTATTATTCTCCTTTTTTTCACCATTAAAAGTATATCTCAGCGTGAACGTGTTTTTATCCTGGAACTCCACAAAAAGGGCTTGTTGTAAATACTGGAATCTTTCAAAACAGCTTCAGCTTCAAATGGAGAAGCGGAATATAATTCATAATCGAGAACGGTGCCTTTAGCAAAATAACTAATTCCCAGATTGAGCTTAGAAACAGCTCTTTTAGCAATAATTTTAGAACGAATCAACTCAATATCACCTGCAAGTTTGTTCATGTTATCAACCAACATGTTTTCTTTTGATCGAGCACCAAACCTGCATTATTCTCATCCGATAACTTCAACACAGTTATCGCTTCATAAATAGGAGCAGTGTACCGCAGATACAAAAAAAGCAAACATGAATGATACAAACAGAAAAAACCCAAACCAAAGTGAATTTTTTGGCAATACCGACAAATAACTTAAAATCGAACTCTTCGTTGAGAGGAGTAATTTTTTACGAGGCATTAAAGGGCGCATTTGTTTTATCTCCTAAGTACAATTTCATATAATAAAAGAACGCTGGTAACAATTCCAACAATAGGAGCAATTTTAGCAAGAACTGCATTGGAAACATTTTTAACTGGCTCCACATATATGATATCGCTTGCCTGTAAAAGCATATTGCTTTGCTTCATTCCTTCTACTGTTGATAAATCGATAAGATGAACCTGAGGATTACGACTATCGCCTCTAATCAACTTCACCACTTTGGACTTACCTGTTTCGGTGATACCACCGGCTAAAGCGAGGGCTTCAATCAGTGTAGTATTTTCATTTTCAAGAATAACTACTTTTCCTGATCCGCCGGTCCCCGGAAAAACCATGACCCTGCGATTAAGAACATTTAACATTACAAAGGGCTTATTGTAATAGACAGAGAATTTTTCTTCCAACATTTTTTCCGCTTCTCTAATTGACAATTCTTCCACTTTAACCCTTCCAATGATGGGCAATTTCACAAAACCTTCTACATCAACAATAAAACGAGTTGAGTTGTTGCCTGAAGAACTCTGACTACCACTACTTCCGGTTGCTGTTAAACTGGTAACACCGGTGGTCAAATCTATGAGTTTAAACCCATCGTTGGTGAACACACTGAAGCCCAAAATATCATTAGGAGCAATGCGGTATTCCACGTTGCCAATGGTTTGATCCACCTTGTACGGGTAATCTTTACCCGTTTTAAACATAATACTAGGGTTAATGTTACAGGAGAACAAGGGTGCTAAAAGAAAGATTAACAGGCATTTACGCATATATATTGAATTTAATATTGGCACAAAAATAATCAAAATTATGTAGTGCCATCACAAAGAATCGATGGTCAATACACCTTTTTTTCACGAAGCAATTGGTGATAAAGTAATCTTACATCCTCCACCAAACGTTCGTAATGAAACTTAGACTTCACAAAAGGCCATCCTTTCCCTTGCATGGCCTCTCTGATACTACTATCTTTAACCAGAAGGAAGAGATTATCCGCAAAGCCTTTTTGATCGCCGGAAGGGGAGAGCAGGGCAGTGATTCCGGGAATAACAACATTGCTGATGCCCCCAACTTCTGTAGTAACAATTGGTTTGTTTGCTGCTTGAGCTTCAATAAGACTTACCGGAGTTCCCTCATTGAGGCTGGTCATTGCCACAATATCACAACCGGCAAGTGGACGTTCCACATCAAAAATCCAAGAGGTAAAAATCAGATCCGGATTTTCCACTTTGTGCTCCGGAGTTGAAATCACCATGCCTAAACTTTGAGCAAGTTCTTCCATGGCCTTCCGGTTATCACCATCACCAACGAGAAAGCCAACAATTTTACCGGCATACCTTTTCCTAACATCATCGAAAGCCCTGATAAAAAGCTCATGATTTTTTACATGTACTATTCTGCCAATGATACAAACTGCAATTGTGGATGCTTCAATATGATATTCATTACGAAAATCCTCTCTTAACAATTCCTGATTTTTTTGAAATCGCTGCAAATCGAAACCAAGAGGTATCACCACCGTTTGGGCGGCTTTGCATACTTTATGTTGCTGACATAACTCGTCTTTCTGAATATCACTGATGGCAATAATACGTGTACTGATAGAACTTAAATAACGTTCAATATATTTGAAAACTTGTGTTTTAACCGGATTGAAATAAGAATGAAAAATATGGCCATGAAAAGTATGTAGAATTATCGGAACATTGCTGTGAGCAGCTGCCAATCGGCCCAAAGTCCCGGCTTTGGCAGCATGGGTATGAACTATGTCCGGTTTAAATTCTTTTATAATTTGTTTTATTTTTTGGTAAGCAATTCGATCATTTTGAAAACTGATATCCCTTCTCATTTCAGGAATATAAACAGGAGTGAGGCCCATTTCTGTTACGATGAATTCAGAGCTTTCTTCACTGTCTTCCTTAATACCAGCTACCAGCAGGGTTTCAAATTCTGGAGCAAGATAGCGCGAAAGGTATGCCGCATTGTAGGTGGGACCACCAAGATTGAGCCTGTTAATGATTCGTAAAACTTTAGGCATAATTTATTCTGAAATCAGGTTAAATTTAATCCATATACTTTTTCCACCAAAATTGAAACACTATAAGTCCCCAAACGCGTGCTTCAATTTCGCCGGGATTGGAAGAAAAAAGTCGCTGCTTAAGTCGACTAATTTCCTGAATATTGAATAATCCTTGTCGGTCGATAAAAGCATCACTCAACAGATCATCAGTAATAAGGCTCTTTAAATCAGTTCTGAACCATTTTAGCAACGGAACTTCAAAGCCGTGTTTAGGTCTATGGAAAAGTTCTTCTGGCAAATCTTTACGGAAAGTTTCCCGCAAAATTTTCTTCGATGAAGCACCATCTATTTTATATTTTGAAGGCAATTTAAATGCAAAATCAACTACTTCATAATCGAGGAAAGGTACCCGAACTTCAAGACTGTTAGCCATCGACATCATATCCACTTTAACAAGCATGTCGTTAGTAAGCACCATATGCATATCCATATAAAGTAAATCATTCATCGTTGCACCAGCACCTAACGGTTTCAAAATTTCATTTTTTCTTTTAAAATAAGCACTGCTATCCTCATTAAAATTTACGAGCGAATTAATTTCTGTTTCATCTGAAAATCCGCACCAGCGCCAATACCTATCGGCATTACTCAAACCAGCACCATCGGCAAATCGATGCAACTGACGAATTTTATTTGATAAAGGTGAATTTCTGGCCCCTTCAAAAGGTGCTAATAAAGGAGCTATTGCTTTTACTGATCCGGTAAAAAAGTTCCTGTTTCGAACCATCCATTCTGCTCTGTGCTTATTGTAACCGGCAAACATTTCATCAGCACCATCACCCGAAAGTGCCACCGTTACATGTTTACGGGTATGCATACTTAAAATATTTACTGCAAGTGCAGAAGAATCGGCAAAGGGCTCATCTAAATAATCAAGAACATTATACAGATTACCGTAAAGATCATTGTTGGATAGTGAAAAAACAGTATGGTTAGTTTTGTACTTTTCAGCAACTAGCTTTGCATATTTGGTTTCATCATACATGGGCTCATCTTTAAACCCAATTGAAAAAGTATTAAGATGTTGTGTGTGTTGAGCAGCAAGGGCAACTATAATTGAGGAATCGATACCTCCACTTAAAAATGCACCAAGAGGTACATCAGCAATTAATCTTCTTTGTACAGAAGCGTCCAGCAATTCACGCAATTTCAACTGAGCAGCCGCATAACCTCCGTTAAAAATAGTTGAAGATTCATTTTGGTTTGGAATTTCATAAAAACGTTTTTCCTCCAGCAGTGAATTATCTGTACCTGCTTTAAAATGGAGATAATGTCCCGGTTTCAATTTTCTTACATTCTCGAAAACCGACCAGGGCCCGGGAATATAATTAAGCTGAAGATAGTTTAAAATAGAAATTCTATCCGGAATACGAGGAATTCCGGCAGCCATAAGAGCTTTTAACTCACTTACTAAACTTTTCACCTTTTTGTATGAGCTCGTCACGATGAACTTGATAATTAAAAAATTCCCCATTAAAAACTATGGTATAACGTCCGGAATCATCAGTCATTGGCTGATTTGCAGCACCTGAAACATCAATAATAGATAATCTACGATGACCAAATACGACATGATCAGAAAAGTAAAATCCTTCGCTATCAGGACCTCTTTGAGCTAGGCAATCATTCGCCGCTTTGATTTTATCGAAACAATTCCTGCCCGATTTTGTAAATGCAACTATTCCCGTGATACCACACATAATCCTGAAACTGAATTTTCAAATGAAATTATTTCCTTTGGAACCGAGTAAATAGTTTCTTTAAGTATTTTAACAATTATTTTATCAAGGCCTGAGAAAATACTTTTTGATTGACTCATGGTACTCTTCAATTTTAAGAGCTCCTTTACTTATTGCAGGGGGTTGTTGCCCGTCCATTAATAACATTCCTTTATTACTATCAAAGCCAGCAATTGATAATATCATTGGGAAACCACCTTTCTGATTCACACGAAAGTTAGTTACTGTAGTGTATGCTACATTCAAATCACCGGCTTTGACCAGGGAATCAATAATAATTTTTGTAGTTTCCCTGTAAGTTTTCATAGTAGTATCTGAGGACTCATCAGCAGGGCCATAAAATAACACAAACTTGCCTTGTAGGTTTATAGTATCGCCATTGATGGAACCGGGTTCGGGAAACTTGGTTCCGGTTTCAGTAACAACAGAAATGCTGTCAAGTGACTTTTCAGAATTCTGACTTTCTTCAGTAGTGGAACTTTTACAGGAAATTAATGAAACAAGAGCAATAAAAAACAGCCCTATTGAGATTTTATTTAGCATCATAAATTGTTAATTGTTAATTGGCAAAATTAAGAAAATGAAATTGCCTTGCTATTAAAATAACAATGAGATGCAAAAGAACTTATTGTGTTTCGAGTTAAACTTAGTGTTAAATCTAAAATCGGATGGAGAAATTCCATCTGATTTGAAAAATTTTGAATCACAATATGTACTTAAAATACTACATATCAATTATATATAATACAAATAATTAAAAGTAGCTTTAGGAATAGATCCTTAAATTACTCTTAAAAACCAACCAAAAAATAGTAATGAATCAGCAACTAACTTCATTAAATTTTTAATGGATTGATCTTAAACAGTAAAAATCAAACTAAAGTATTATAATAAAGAAGAGCTTACTTTAATTCTTAACCGGACAGGTGTTCATACCAACTATTGCATACAAAGGGCAAAAAGAAATTAAGCTGGTAAGGACAAAAACACCTCCAAGCACCAACAAAATAATTCCAAAGGTGCCAGTTACAGTGCCAGAGAAATACAAGAATCCAAATACGGCCGCAAGAATAAATCTGATGATCTTATCGGTACTACCCATGTTCTTTTTCATAATTAGATTATTTAGTTTTATATAAATTGATTAATAACAATTCCCGCAACTGTAGCAAAAGCAATACATAGCAGACAAACAATAAGGAATTTCTTAATTTTCTGATGCAATGCTTGACTTAATTACATGACAAAATTAGCACTGGAATCAAAAAACCGTGGTGACATATGTCACCACAATTAAAAATTTCAATTCCTTCTTTAGTTTGTCTCACATTTCCGGATTTCTCCAGTTTCTTAATAATGCGGGAAACAACCTCCCTTGCAGTTCCTAAGTCTGCTGCAATTTCGCGATGTTTGAGTGTTACTACAGTAGTATGGTGCTTTTGAGTAAATTCCTTGAGATAATCCAATAACCTACCCTCTAGATTATTAAAAACAATTTGTTGAATTGTATCAACTAGATCAGAGTACCTGTGGTAAAACTGATAAAAGAATGTCATGGTCATTTCAGGATATTCATTAATCCATTCAAGAGCCCTTTGAACAGGTACTAACAGAATTTGAGACTCTTCTTCAGCAATCGCATTAATTTTACTGGGTTCGTTACGAAGACTCACGGCCATTGACATGATACAACTTTCGGAGGGTTCAATATGATACAACAACAATTCTTTTCATCATGTTTAGTGAAAACCCTTACCAAACCCGTTAAAACAAAAGGAATGTACCTGACGGATTGCCCCTCATGCAAAATCTCAGCACCTGAAGTGAATAGCTTAATAATGCCATGTTCCTGAAATGCCTTTATCAGTTCAGGATTTCTTAAGGAAAGTAATTGCTGAATGGTTGAATTCATGATATGATGCGATTAACGGTCTTTAATGTAACATAATATTTGAACACGCCTTGAATAGCAAAGATTGGATGCTCAAAATAATGCTATTTTTGTAACATATAAATAAAAATTAACAACTTTGAATAACACTCCCAGATTTGTCTTAAATAGGTTCACTATCAATAATATAAGGATTTTATTTCTGCTTTTGTTTTTGATTTTATCAGGATTCAACAGCGTTGCTCAAAAAGCCTATTTTCAGCAAGGTTGCGAGTATGAAATTGCTGTTAGGTTGAACGACAAGAGCAATTTTTTAAATGGTACTATTTCGATTCGATATACAAACAATTCCAGCGATACATTAAGTAACATATGGATGCATGTATGGCCAAATGCCTACAAAGACAGAAACACTGCTTTGAGCAAACAATTACTTGAAAATGGCAGCACCTCCATGTATTTTGCAGAAAAATTGGATCGTGGGTACATAGATTCGTTAGATTTCGAAATAAACGGATCAAAGGTAGTAGTGGATTATGACAAGCAGAATCCTGACATCTGTAATTTAGCGTTGGCAAATCCTTTACAACCGGGCGAAACAGTTACCATTACCACTCCTTTCAGAGTAAAAATACCAACTGGTAACTTTTCTCGTTTTGGGTATATAGGGGAATCCTATTTTATTACTCAATGGTTTCCAAAACCGGCTGTTTACGACTTAAATGGTTGGAACCAGATGCCTTATTTGAACCAAGGTGAGTTTTATTCGGAGTTCAGATCATTTAAAGTTGAAATTACTTTACCTGAAAATTATGTGGTTGCCGCTTCCGGAGTATTACAGGATACCTCTGAAATAAACTGGCTCAATGAAAAGGCAAGAGCAACCTCTCAAACAATGGCATTTGGTGAAAATGATTCTTTCCCTCCATCATCAAAACAGTTAAAAACTATTTCATTTTATCAAGACAGCATTCATGATTTTGCCTGGTTTGCTGATAAAAGATTTCATGTCTTAAAAGGAGAGGTTGAATTGCCAGAGTCAAAACGAAAGGTGACCACCTGGGCTTATTTTACCAATCAGAATCAGGCCATATGGAAAAATAGCATTTCATATATAAATGCAGCTATCAAATTTTATTCAAATCAAATTGGTGAATATCCCTATTCTCAGTATATAGGTGTTGATGGCACAGTTACCGCCGGAGGAGGAATGGAGTACCCTATGCTGACAGTAATAAATTCCACCGGCAGCGACTTTACCCTTGATGATGTTTTGGCTCATGAAATAGGTCATAGTTGGTTTTATGGAATCCTGGGTTTTAATGAAAGACGCCATGGTTGGATGGATGAGGGCATAACTACATTTTATGAATTGGCTTATGTTGAAAATCAATATCCGGGACCGGCAGGAATTGGTAAAAATGATTTCGGTTCATTTGGATTTTTTGGTGCTGCTACCGGCTTAAACAGCATGAAAATGAAAGAGGGCTTTCAGCTTACTTATAAAATGAGTGCTTTCAACAATTCAGATCAGCCAGCTACAACAAATTCCATCGATTTTACCGAATTTAATTATGGGGCAGTGATGTACTACAAAACTGCCTTAGCATTCGATTATCTGGAATCCTATTTGGGAAAGGAGTTATTCCGTCAATGCATGAAAAGTTTTTATGAAAAATGGAAATTTAAACATCCGGGGCCCGTCGAACTTCAAGCTGAATTTGAATTAATTTCAGGTAAAAACCTGAATTGGTTCTTCAAAGACTTATTAGCCACAAATACTCCAGTAAGATACTCCATTGAAAATGTTACATGCAGTGGTGACACATGTGCTATTACTGTAATTAATAAGGATGGTATAACGGCACCATTTTACATCAGGAGCAATGAATCAGATAAAATATGGTATGAAGGATTTAAAGGGGAGCAAGTCGTATCTTTTTCCACTAAGAATCAGGAAAGTTTTTGGATCAATGATGCCTACGCCACTTTACTAAAGAGTTCCTCTAAGCAATTTAAACCCGGTTCATTGCTTAATTATGGAAAGAAAATCCAAATAAAAACCATTCCGCAAATTAATGAAAAAGCCGGAATTCAAAATTTATACCTTTTGCCTGCAGTAGGATGGAACCGATACAATCAATGGATGGGAGGGCTCTACTTTTCAAATATCGAATTTATACCTCAACATTTTGAATTTAGCTTAACACCACTTTATGATTTCAAAAATAGTGATCTGGCGGGAATGGCATCCTTTGATTATCACATTTGGCCATTAAAAGGAATTTTTAGTGAACTCACGTTTTCATTAAAAGGAAAAAGGTTTGCTTATGATAATATCTATGATGCAACAGATTTTGATCAAGTTATTGGAGCTTACAACTATTCAAAAATTGACCCTTCAATTACTTTCAAATTCAGAAAAAATTCTCCTCGTTCTAAAATAACGCACACTCTTGCTTTAAGGAGTATCAATCTTTGGGAGGAATTCTATGAATATATGCTAACAGATTCTATTTATAAAAAGAGTGCTGTTACCAACTTTTTAAATTTTAATGAGATCACTTATTCTATTCAAAATAAGCGAGTATTGGATCCTTATAAATCAAACATCCGACTCGAACAAGGAAAGGATCATTTAAAACTCGCCCTGGAGTTTAATTATCGGTTTTCCTATGCCAAAAGGAATAAAGGAATAGATTTGCGTTTGTTTGCAGGAGGTTTTATAGTTGAATCAAAAGCGAATTACAATTTCAGGATGAGTGGGTGGCAAGGTTATCAGGATTACCTTTATGACGAAATTTATTTTGGAAGAAGTGATGATCATGGATTCTGGGACAATCAATTCATGATTCGTGATGGAGGATTTAAAATTCCTACATTCGTTGGACAAAGCAATAAATGGCTGGCAGCTTTAAATATATCAGTAGATCTTCCATTACCTTTGCCAATCAGTTTTTTTGCTGATATTGGAACTTATGAAGGAATTAATAAAGTTTTTCCTGAGTTGAACAATAGCCTGATGTATGATGGCGGTATAGCGTTAAAATTGTTTAGGGAGGTGTTAGAGGTCTATGTGCCATTATTTAATTCAGAAGATATTCAAAAAAGTTTGGATACCAATGATATTAAATTTTTTGATAAAGTTAGATTTGTGTTTAACCTGAACAGGATAGCACCCATACGTGTACGAAACAGTTTATTACAATCCTACCAGTGAGCCAAAACAATAAAAAAATATATTTTATATCCGATTTTCATTTGGGTGCTCCCGATAAAGAAAGGAGTCTCGAAAGAGAGAAAAGAATTGTTCGATGGCTCGAAATGGTCAGGAATGATGCTTCAGAAATTTACCTCATGGGTGATATTTTTGATTTCTGGTTTGAATACAAGCATGCTGTTCCACGAGGTTATGTGAGGCTGCTTGGGAAACTTGCTGAATTAAGTGATTCCGGAATTGTATTGCATTATTTTACCGGAAACCACGATATGTGGGTATTTGATTATCTTCCTAAAGAAATTGGAGTTACTGTTTACCGTCAACCTGTAGAAAGGGAAATTGATGGGAAAAAATTTTATATTGGTCATGGCGATGGACTGGGCCCAGGTGATCATGGCTACAAGTTCATTAAAAAAGTTTTTGCCAACAAATTTTGTCAGTGGTTATTTGCCCGTTTACACCCTAATTTAGGAATTCCACTGGCACTATTTTTTTCGCGAAAAAGCAGAATTGCCACCGGTACCAGTGATGAAAAATTTTTAGGTGAAGATAAAGAATGGTTGGTTATATATTGTAAAGAATTATTGCAGAAACAGTTTTTCGATTATTTGATTTTTGGCCATAGGCATCTTCCGCTCGATATTAAAATAGGGGAGTCGAGCCGTTATATTAATCTGGGAGAATGGCTCAATTACAACTCCTATGCTGTTTATGATGCAACAGGGCTTTCATTGAAAACATTCGAAGATTGAAATTCATGACTTATAAGAATGCTTCAATGATGCAGGTTTTTATCTCAGGTTTGCTGCCTTACTTTTTTTCTCCTTTTTAGGTGATCACATATTTAACTTTTTATGAAAAACTCTTAAAAAGATCCGTAAGTTTTTATTCTTCCTACCCTACTGAAATTTAATTGCTTAATTATCCCTTGAAACGAAAAAAGTTGATAGAAATAGTCTTCACTACTTCTCTGTTACTTTTATGATTATTTCTATTAAATAGTGGAGCAAAAGGGAAATTCCTGGTTAGTTTCACGACAAATGTGATGAGCCACAAACCTGAGAACTTTTCAAACGCGATTTATATTCCCTTAAACCCAATGCTTTGCATATTGGAATTTGTTTAAAAGACAGCCGACTATTTTTCACCTATCCGTAAAGCCAACATAAATAGTTGCATATAAGTTGTTTAACAAAGGTTCGAGAAATTATTGGATGAATTTTATCCCTATTCATGAAGTTATAAATAAATGGCAGATGGTGAAGACTGGCCGATTTATACTTAAAATGGTATTTATTAAAGAAATTACCTGTTGAAAAGGGGAGGCTATTTGTCAATTTAGAATGTTTGCTCTACTTTAGTGATTCATATTAATCAAAATCACATCAATGAAATTCAATCCTACCAGATTTCACATGAAAAAAGTGAACTTTATCATGCTGCTATGGCTGCTGCCATTTGCCGGATTCGCTTCCGGAAAATATGACTTAACACTAAAAAGTGGGAGCATTCAGGTAACGCCAAATCTTGAACAGTTTATCGCTAATCAGGAAATTCAGGCCAACGAACTCTTTGGAGGTAAATACTTTCGAATTATCCAATTCAATGATATTCCAAGTTCCGGGCAAAAAGCAGCTCTTGAAAATGCAGGGATTAAATTGACTGCTTATTTGCCTAACTATGCATATACAGCAACCATCAACCAATATGCTGCTGTTGCCAGTTTGCGAGCAGCAGGAGCCAGAGCGGTTCTTTCCTTCCAGCCTGAATTGAAAATGAACAATCGTTTGAGATCAGGTGATCTTCCGGACTGGGCTGTAACTAATAAAAAATATATTGACCTTGTTGTAAGATATTATAAAGGGCTGGCTGCGGATCCTGTAGTTGCAGCAATCCTAAATTCCGGTCATGAATTAATACGTCGCTACGATTACAGTAGCTGGATTGAAATCAGAGTAGAGATTTCGAGAATAAATGAAGTAGCAGCTTTACCTTTTGTTTGTGGCGTAGAGCCAATTGCTCCTCCTTCCACTCCTGATGATGAAAAAGCCAGAAGTTTGCATCGCTCCAATGTTATTAATACTTATTCTCCTATGGGTCGTCACTATGATGGAACCGGTGTTTCAGCAGCATTAGGTGATGATGGTACTGTAGGTCCGCATATTGATTATCAGGGACGAATAGACCAAAGTAATGCTGCAGTTAACAATGGAACTCATGGCGACATGACCACCGGTATTTTGATGGGAGCAGGTAACATTGATCCTACCATCCGCGGTATGGGAACTGGTGCTTTCATTTATATCTATGATATTGGAGGATATAATCACGTTTTAAATTCACCTACAACCAATCAAACTCTTGGAGTAATGGTTACTTCTACTTCCTATAGTCAAGGTTGCAATGATTATTCTGTTGACACTCAAACCGGGGATCAAATACTAAATCAAAATCCTACTTTGTTGCATGTTTATTCTGCCGGAAATAATGGAACCGGTGATTGTCAATATGGAGCAGGAGCCAATTGGGGAAATATTACAGGAGGATATAAGCAAGGAAAGAATGTTATTGCTTGTGGAAATCTCAACTATCTGGATGCTTTAGAAAATAGTTCCAGCCGTGGACCATCTGAAGATGGAAGAATTAAACCGGATATTTGTGCCAATGGAATTGATCAACTTTCCACAGATGGCCCTAATGATTATCAGGTAGGTGGTGGCACTTCAGCTGCTTGTCCCGGAGTAGCTGGAATAGTAACACAATTACATCAGGCTTTTAGAGAATTAAATGGAGGTACAAATGCAGAGGGAGCATTAATTAAAGCTTGTTTGCTGAACACAGCTGAAGATCTTGGAAATTCAGGACCTGATTTTAAGTTTGGATGGGGTAGAGTAAATGCTTACAGAGCAGTAAAAACTCTTGAAGACAATCGCTATTTAAGTGATGTGATCAGCCAGGGAGCAACGAACAATCACACCATTACTGTTCCTGCCAATACAAAGCAACTAAAATTGATGGTTTACTGGTGTGATGTAGAAGGGGATCCACTAGCTGCTAAGGCGCTGGTAAATGACCTGAACATGATTGTAACAGACCCAACTTCCACATCTTATAATCCCTGGATTCTTGATTTTGCTCCAAATCCAGCAGCTCTAAATACAGTAGCTATCAGAGGAATTGATGACAGAAACAATATGGAACAGGTAACTATAAACGATCCTGCAGCTGGTAGTTATTCTATTGACATAAATGGATTTTTAATTCCACAAGGTCCACAGAAATATTATATCGTTTATGAGTTTGTAACCGAAGAACTTGAAATAACATATCCAATAGGTTATGAAGGATTTGTACCCGGAGAAACAGAAACAATTCGCTGGGATGCTTATGGTAACACTGGCACTTTTAATTTAGAATATTCCACAGACTTAGGATCCAGCTGGAATTCAATTTCAGCCAATGTACCTGCGATTCAGCGCTATTATAACTGGGCTGTTCCAAATACTGTAACAGGACAAGCTTTGGTTAAAATTTCCCGTGCTGGTTTTTCAGGACAAAGTGCTGAAGCATTCAGCATTATTGGTTTGCCTGCAAACATTTTAGTGGATTGGGCCTGTCCTGATTCTATACGTTTAACATGGGATCCAGTAACAAATGCAACAGGTTATGAAGTGAGCCAATTGGGATCAGCTTATATGGATTCAGTTGGTTATTCAAATACAACTTCAATTATTCTTACCGGCATAAATCCAACTTTAGACTATTGGTTTAGTGTTAAAGCCATAACTCCTGACAATACTAAAGGGCGTCGCGCTAATGCTATTTTTAAAGGTCCGGGTGTATTTTCATGTCCTATTGCTGTAGATGCATCCATCAATCAATTGGTTTCTCCTGCCGGATCATTACAAAACTGTCAGGATCTCACTTCCTCCATAATTTCTATTGAAGTAGAAAACAAAGGATTAAATTCTATCTCTTCCATTCCTGTCTACTACAGTATTAATAACGGGCCAGTGGTTGCTGAAACTGTTACTACCTCATTGGCCCCATTTGCCAGTGTCACCTATGACTTTACAGCAACCTTCGACTTTTCTTTACCGGGGGTTTATAATGTAATTGTTTGGTCAGATTATGTTGCCGATGGCAATCACTATAACGATACCATTCAAAAGGACATTGAAGTATTTACTGGCTTAATAGAGACATTACCCTATTCTGAGAATTTTGAAACTTTCGTTAATTGCCCAACAACCAACGACTGCGAATTAACACAATGTGGACTTTTAAACGGATGGCAAAACCAAACTAATATTGAAGTTGACGACATTGACTTTAGAACCAGTCAGGGTTCAACTCCGTCAGTGAATACAGGTCCTGATTTTGATCACAATCCTGGAACCAACACTGGTAAATATATCTATTTGGAAGCATCTGCTTGCTTTAACAAAGAAGCCATAGTAGTTTCTCCTTGTTTCGATTTGACCACCGCATTAACTCCGGAACTAAAATTCTGGTATCATATGTATGGCGCTACTATGGGAAATTTACATGTTGACGTATTTGCAAATGGTGTATGGCAAAATGATGTCATTCCTTTGATTACAGGTAATCAGGGAACAATATGGTTGGAAGGAACTGCCAATCTTACACCATTTATTGGCGGCATTATTAATATCCGCTTCCGTGGTAACACCGGAAATGATTATACCAGCGATATTGCAATTGATGATATCGGAGTTTATGAAACTAGTGCACCACCGGCTGTTTCATTTGTTGCAAGCTCAACAAATATTTGTGTAGGCCAAACTATTACACTCACAGATTTGACCCAAAACAACCCTGCCAGCTGGTCATGGAATATTACACCGGCGTCAGGTTTCAATTTTGTAAACGGAACATCTGCTACCTCTCAAAATCCACAAGTTCAGTTCACAACAGCAGGTTTTTATGATGTTGGTTTAACTGCTACAAATGGTTTTGGAAATAATACTTTAGTAATACCATCTTATATTTGGGTTGGAACAGGCGCTGCCACTACCTTAGTTGAAACCTTCCAAGGACCTGTTTATCCACCATTGAATTGGAATGTCGAAAATCCTGATAATGCTTTATCATGGTCTGCTTCAGCTCCAATCACTGGAATTACAGGAACTACCACCATTGCTTCATTCATTGATAACTTCGCCTACAATGCAGCAGGCGAAGAAGATGGCTTGATTACAGAAAGAGTGGATCTCAACAATGCCTTGCAGCCCATTATTACTTTTGATGTTTCTCATGCAAGGTATTCCGTTGATTTTGAAGATGCATTGAGATTGGATATTTCAACTGATTGTGGTTTAACTTATGTGCCAACCGGTTATTTAAAACAAGGCGTTGATTTGGCAACTTCTGCTGATCAAAACACTCTTTTTGCACCTACAACAAGCTTGCAATGGAGAACCGATACATTTGATCTGGTTGGTTTTATTGGACAGGAAGTCATCGTGAAATTTGTGAATATCACAGGTTATGGCAATTCACTTTATATTGATAATATTAACTTCAAAGAGAGCACCGTTGGTATCAATGATGAAATTACAAATACCACAAAAGTTGATGTTTTCCCTAATCCTGGTAAAGGAGAGTTTATGGTAAATATTCAAACGAAAACAGGTGAAACTACTTCCTTTAAAGTATTTGATTTGAAAGGGTCAGTGATTTCAGAAATGAACATCAATTTGAATAAAGGAATCAATAAGATCCCTATTAATATTTCAGATAAAAACAAAGGCATTTATCTGCTTGAAATTAACTCTGAAAGCATTAATAGCACTATAAAATTAGTAGTGCTTTAAAAAATTAAACAATAATAAAAGAGGCTGTCCTGATAAAGGGCAGCCTCTTTTTATTTTCATCAAAAATGTTAAATTTGATGTAAGGAATAAAAATATGAAACTGGCAGTTATTGATGTAGAAACAACAGGACTGAATCCTAACGAAAACAGGATGACTGAAATCGGTATTGTTTTAATGGAAGATGGAGTTGTTACAGGTAGGTTTGAAAGTCTTGTTAATCCTGAAGTACATATTCCGGATCACGTACAAAGACTTACCGGAATTCGGGATGCAATGGTAAAAAAGCAACCATTATTCTCTGAAATTGCTGCATTAGTTAATGACATGACAGGAGAATGCATAATTGTTGGTCATAACGTAAATTTCGATTATTCCTTTTTAAAGAATGAGATGAAACTTGCAGGAATTGCATTTTCAAGAAAAACACTATGCACCATTGAACTAACAAAATATCTCTATACTGATTTAAACTCCTATTCACTTTCAGCACTGTGCAGGAAATTTAAAATAGACAACCGTAATCCGCATAGAGCACTTCCTGATGCGGAAGTTACAGCTGCATTAGTATTAAAACTATTGGATAAAATCGAACCCGATTTTGTAGAAAGATTATTTAGTAAAAAGTCGAATCTTGTTCCTGATCACCTTCAGGAAACCGTTTATAAAATTTTGCCTTCAACAACAGGTGTTTATTACTTTATTGGAAAAAGTGGTAAACCGGTATATATTGGCAAAGCAACAAATATCAGAAACCGGGTTTTATCCCATTTTAGAGGGGATGGAAATAGTCTGAAAATCCTTTCTCTTGGCGCACAAATTAAAAAAATAGTTTTCACTGAAACAGGGAGTGAATTGTTAGCTTCCTTACTGGAAGATCATGAGATCAGGCACTTTTGGCCAAGTTTGAACAGAGCTCAAAAAAAGCATATAGTAAGGTTCGGAATAGTGGCCTATATGGATCAAAAGCACCGCTGGCGACTTAATATTGCAACTTCAGGCAAAATGAACTGCTTTATAGTTTTTTCATCAATACCATCTAGCTACTGAGTTTATTAGAGCCAAAATAATGGAATATCAACTTGATGCAACTTTGTGTGGAGTTCCTGATGGCGGAACTATTGATCCGGAAATGCATCAAATGAATTTTGTAAAAATGCTCGATGAGTTATCTGCTTTTAAAAATATTGAAGTATTTTTTGATTCAGGCAGGAAGGCCGACGAAAAAAGTTATGTTTGGCTGGAAAACAAAGTTTATAAAGGATTTGGTTATATTCAATCAGGTGCTGAACCCGATGAAGAAACATTACTTGCTAACCTGACTTTAAGGCAAAGTAGCATTACCACTGAAAATATCATTAAAAAGCTTCAGGAAACTGCACCACCCAGTCATACCTTTCAAAATAAAAAACCCCGGCAATTGCCAGGGTTAGATACTTCAAACTTAATTCAACATCAATTATCTTATTCAAGCTCTGGAATAGCTTAATCTTCCATAGTGACACAACAATATTAATACTTCCTTTATGAAGTATTGATGAACAAATAAAACAAATCAATTTACTCATAATTTCTCCAATGTTTTCAAGCATCTTTTTGCTCTCGACCTAAAGCCGGCACTGGCATAAGGTAATTGGTCCTTAATTATTAAAACTATTTCTTGCTTCAAATCAGGTTCTTCAACCGCAATTTTTGAGAGAACTGTCATTGCATAACACCTGATTGCTATTGGCTGATTGGGGTCGGCTAGGAGCCGAAAAAAAAGACTGACTGCTTGACCTGAATTTGCAACCGGAATAGTTATAAATTCCAGAACCTTAACTCCGTTTCTAAGCACAGCATGATGATGGCCATCTTGATTAAGATATTGTATAAGCTTTTTTAGAAAAGGATCAATGAGTTCAGGTGTTTGCATAACTGCAGTTGCAACCACCCACGAAGCTCTTTGTGCCACAACTTTTTCTTTACTGAAATAAAGTGTCATCAAATCTGCGAAATTGGAAGGTGACCAATAACGAATTCCGCAATTAAATGCGTTTGTCTTTTGCTGTGCTCCTGAATAAGCGCTTCTTTTATATTCATTTAAATTACTATTGTAAAAAATAGCTAACAGATTTAAAGTTCATTATAAAAAGTGTTAACACTAGCGAAAATAAGAAATCCTTTCAACAAATTCCGTTAAATCAAGAAGCCGTTCTGATAGCAATCAGAACGGCTCTTACATCAAGGAGAAACTAAGCTGATTTACGGGCGCCTACAACCAAAAAATCATTAACCTGAACTTCGGTGATGTATTTCTTAACACCACTTGTATCCGTATAATTCCTGTTTATCAGCTTACCTTCAATAACAACTTCATTCCCTTTTTGAAGGTACTTTCCCATAAATTCGGCAGTTTTGCCCCATGCTATCAAATTGTGCCAAATAGTTTCAGTGACTTTTTCACCCTTACTATTTTTAAATGACTCATTTGTAGCCAGCGAAACTTTCGCGCGTTTGTGACCACCATCGGTATCCTTAATTTCAGGGTCCATACCCAGATTTCCGATCAATGTGACTTTGTTTTTTAGTCCATTCATAATTTTGAAGTTTTTGTAAAAGAAAAGTTTTAACTTTGTTTTAAATAATAAATTTGTACTACGGTAACCAAACATTTTTAATGCGCTTTTAAAAGATGACAATGCAAAAATCTCCTTTTTTTTTAAACCAAACTGTTTGAAACGTTTATAAGCGTTTATAAGCGTTTAACCGAAGTTTTTTAGTACCAAAGCAATAGAATTAAGAGCTAAGTATAAATTGTATTTATTAATAGCCAGCTTCAATTACTAAACTAAACAGGATTTTAACAACAGGTAATTCCCTTATTTGGATTAGATTAGCACAAAGTCCAATGAATGAGGTGATAATTAGAAACTTCAGGTTCCATTAATGCATCAATTTTAGTGTTCAGTAAGAAGAATAATTCTCCTAGTTTAACTTTTTAAAATATTTTTCAATGGAAAAAAACTGCTTAACCTGTCAATCAAAACTGACAGGACGATCCGACAAAAAATTCTGCAATGATGCTTGCAGAAACGAGTACCACAATCAACTGATTAGAAACAGGGGAGGAGGGTCAGAAAAGAAAGTAGCGGATACTATTATGCAAAACCGGAAAATTTTGTCTGGCTTATATGCAAACGGAGTACGACAGCTGGCAAAAACCGATCTCGAATGTTATGGCTTCGATTTTCAAGGAATTACGGGCTTAGAATTCCTTGAAAAAGGCAAAATGCTACTATTTTGTTTCGAATTTAATTTGGTTAAAAATGGGGGATGGTTTAAAATAGAGAAAGGGCCTCTGCCGGCATAATAGGAGAAAAAAAATAAAAGCCACAAGATATTCTTTGTGGCCTTTACATCAAATGAACCCCAAAATAGATTACTGACTTTTCCTGGATTCCAGTTTGAGCTGGAGAACCGCTTCAGCCGTTAATGGTTTGTTTAAATATGCAGACACTACCGAATAGGTGAGTGCCTTTGAAATATCATTTTGATCGGAAGAGGAAGAGAGCATAACGATATGTGGTATCAGGTTGGTTTTAAATTTTATTTTGATAAATTCATCAAGAAAATCAAAACCATTCATCACTGGCATGCTAATATCAAGAAAAATAACTTCAGGTATTTTTCTTGAACTTTCAAGGACACTTTTTAATGAAATCAATGCCAAATTCGCTTCACTAAAGCAGGAAACCTCTTCAGCCATTCCCGACTTTTTCAGTACTTTATCCGTTATATAATTATCAATGGTATTATCATCGATAACCCAGACATAATTGTATTTAAATTCGTTTTTCACTTAAGTTTCCAATATTTAATCAGGTCACGCTATATTTCCTCCTCTCTGTTGCTTTTTACCCAAACCTGATTTGTAATGACTCACTATCAGGTAAACAACTCCTGACTCCTATAAATCCCTTTTAGGCTGGTATTTGTTGGGAGCTGTAATTTTCCAAATATTCTTTCAGCAATTCCGATTCTGTTGATTTATCAAAGAACTCGTCTGCACCCATTTCGTAGCACCTGGTTTGGTATGCCTTATGTGAGTAATTGGTAAACATTATAACTTTGGCAGAATTATTCAACTTTTTAATTAATGGAATCAAAAACATACCCGAATTTCCGGGAAAACCAATATCAAGAATTGTTATTCCAGGATTTTCTGTTTCAAATACTTTCAGTCCGTCTTCAATATTAAATGCTTGATCTAACAAATAAACACTACTACAACCTTCCATCATCTCCTTCATTCTGTTTCCAATAATGATGGAATCATCTATGATTAAAACTTTAGTTGTAACAAGTGTCATTAAATCAGGGATTTATATCGTGTAAAGTTGGCTCTTCTCCGACCATAAAAAAATAGCAGTAACAATGAAAAATTTGTAGAAGAAATTAGAAAATGTTGTAGTAGAAGGAACTACAAAAAATCTGAAATTATAAGATCACACGATTCCCTGCATCAAGGCATACCGGGTGATTTCAGAATTGGATTTCAAATGGGTTTTTTCTATTATTCTAGCCCTGTAAGTTGAAATAGTTGGCACACTGAGATGCAGTTCTTCAGCAATTTCACCAACAGTTTTTCCTGTTGCAATCATTTTAAAAACTGTAAACTCCCTATCCGAAAGTCGTTCATGTAAGGGTCTTTCATGTTTATCTTCGATTTGAAACAACAGTTGTTCAGCTACACTTTCACTGATGTATTTTTTTCCGGATAATATATGGTTGATTGCCTTAACCAATTCTTCAGGAGCACTTTCTTTTGTAAGGTAACCTGATCCCCCGGCTTTTAGTACCCTTAAAGCATATTGATCTTCCGGGTGCATACTTAAAATCAAAATCGGTGTATCGATCCCTTCAGCCCGCAAATCCTTTATTGTTTCCAATCCATTCTTGCCGGGCATACTAAGATCACTAATAATTATATCAAATTTTTGCAAACGGGCAGATTGAATCAAATCAAAGCAATTAGACACTTCTTCGATCTCGGCATCTGCATAAAATTCAGAAATAATTTGTCGGATAACTTTCCTGACAATAGCATGATCATCGGCAATTAGAATTTTCATACTTTTTCCAGTTCAACTTTTTTGGCAGGAAAAATAAGTTTTACTTCTGTTCCAATTTCAGGTGTACTGACAATAGTTAATGCTCCATTCAGCATTGCTGCCCTTTCTTCCATTCCAACAAGTCCAAAAGTAGTGTTCACGGCCAATTTATCCTGTATAAACCCTTTACCATTATCAGAAATTTTCAAAACAATGGAATTTTCCACCTGATCTATTTCAACCACCACATTGGAAGCACCTGAATGTCGGGAGATATTAGTTAACGACTCCTGAAGAATCCTAAAAACACCTGTGGCAAAAGATTCATCAATATTCGATTCATTAATTTTATTGAGAAAATGACATTTAATATTGGTTCTCTTTTCAAATTCACTCCCTTGCCATTCTATTGCTGGGATAAGTCCAAGATCGTCTAAAATGCCAGGACGCAAATCACTTGAAATTTGACGAATTGTGCGAATAGATCCATCAACCAGCTTCATCATTTCAGTAAGTTTATCGCTAAATTCACTGTTTGCTTCTCCAAACTTTCGATTTATAAATGCAAGATCCATTTTTAAACCTGTTAATTGCTGACCAAGTTCATCATGAATTTCCCTTGCGATGTGCTTCCGCTCCTCTTCCCGGATTGTTTGCAAGTAGGAGGAAAGCATTTTAAGTTGTTCGTTTTTGTAACTTAGTTCTCTTTCCGCTTTTACTCTTTCGGTGATGTCTCTTGTTGTGCCAGTTAGCCAGGAATTTCCAGTTGCTTAATCATGATTCACTACTGCATGCGTAATCACATTTGCTATTGCTCCGTCTTTGCGAAGGATGGTGGATTCATAATTACTGTATTGTTTATTTGCGAGCAAAGCTTCATAGATGTGCTGACTTACATTTTCCACATCTGCGGGACCTACAAAATCCACAAAGTTTTTACCAATTATATCAACTGTTTCCCAACCTAATATTTCATTGGCTGCCTTATTTACAAAAACAACTTTTCCTGCTTTATCAATGGTCCAAATCATATCAATGGACGTTTCGACAAGTTCTCGGTATTTTTGTTCACTTTTTAGTAGAAACTCTTCAGATCGATACCGTTCGGTGATATTTTCTCCACAAAGTACAATACCAATTACAGCATCGTCTTTCATAACAGGAGAATAGGTTAATTCCAAATAAACTTCTTTTTCACCATTAAAGTTGAATTTCTCTTCAAACCGCACCATCTTTTGATCAAGTACCTCTCTGATGTGGTTTTCAAAGATTTTTAACCTACTATCCCAGATCAGCGATCTAAAATAATCTCCTTTTTTAATTTGCTTGTTGAAAAATTTAAACAAAGCATTGCTTCCATTTTCATTAAAAGCAACAATGCGGGTATCTACATCCATGAGGATAAACGATTGAGTTGTTGACCTAAAGATGGCATTTAGATTCGCTTCCGAATCTTTCAACACCTTTTCAGCTTCAATTCTGTCAGTTATATCCTGTGAAATACCAATTACAAAAGCAGGCACGCCTTTTTCGTTGTTCATGAACGATTGAGCCGTTTCAAGAACTATTTCACTGCCATCAGCACGTTTAGTCCTGTATTCATGCTTAAAAGTCCCATTAAGTGCAGTTTCTTCAAGTATTTTTTCAAAATTAAAATCTAACTTTTCATTTTTTATTAAATCATTTAATGATTTTCCTTCTATCAATTCAGCAGGATATCCTAATAATTTTTCAGCACTTTCATTAAAATAAACAATGTTTCCATTAATATCCTTAACAACTATAGCTTCAATCACATTTTTTAAAATATTTGCCTGAAAAAGAATTTCCTTCTTAGCCAAAATGTTTCCTGTAATATTCTGAGAAACCAAAATTGCTCGTACTATTTCGCCATTACTGTTGCTGAGGCCTGAGGCTGAAATCAAAAATGTTTCTTCGGCCATTTCTTTATAAAAAACAACTTGTTCACCAATGAAAACCTTGCTGATATTTTCGATAAATTTTTGTTTATTCGCTTCATCAAGAAAATCAGTATAGCATTTGCCAATCATATCTTTCGCTGCCAGTCCCTTTTTAACAAGTTCAGAACCATCTATAAAATGAAAAATAAATTGGTTATCAATGATAGCAATTAACCCATTCGGATAATTGCCGGCAAGCTTTCTAAGCTGTTGTTCCGATTCAATCAGCTTCTCCATGGTCAAATGTTTCTGAGTGACGTCATTTACCAGCATTATTCTTGAATGAACACCGTGGATTTCTGCATCCTTTAAAACCAAATCCACATAGCAAAGTTGCTTTCCGCCTTTAAGATGTTTTTTCCCAAAAAGATGACTTTTTGAAACCAAATCTTCTGATTTTATTTCAGCTCCTTCAAATAGATCAGTAACCTTAAGGGATAAAAACTCTGTGGTAGTTAGTCCGTAAAAATCAATTGCGGCCTGATTAACCATTGAAAATTGCAAATTGGCAATTTCCCATGTAAGCAACGGATTGGGATTGTTATCAAAGAGGTATTTATACTCTTCTTCTTTTTGCCAAAGACTCTTGATGTAACAGCTTCTTTCAATTGCATAATTGATTGCTTTGCCCAAAAGGATCGCATTAAAAGTTCCTTTTACCAGGTAGTCCTGGGCACCCATTTTCATAGTTTCTATGGCTATCACCTTATCCTGGTGACCAGAAAGTACAACTACAGGAATATTTGGGGCAATTGACTTGAATTTTTGAAATGTATCTAATCCTTGTGAATCTGATAAATTCAAATCCAGAAGTACTATTGCAATAACCACGCTTTCCAGCACCTCTACTGCCTCATTCCATCCGGAAGCCCAATGAATTTCATCTATTTGTATATCTGTTGCATTCAGATATTCTTTAACTAAAAATGCGTCACCGGGATTGTCCTCCACAATAAGCACTTTCATTTGACCTGGAAGAATCATAATAGATGATTTGAAAATTTATGCAAAAATAATTATTCTGAACTCACTTTATGAGATAGTGAATTTCTCAAATGAATCACACTTGGTTTGTTCTATCAGGAGCTGCTCAATTCTTAATATCAACTTTCTATAATCATCATTTTTATCAGGTTTGGTAGCATACCAATCTGCACCAAGATTATATACCTCCCTGATTTCCTTAACCGATGAATTTGTAGAAAATACAATAACCGGAATCCCGTCTAATTCAGGATCAGATTTGATAATACGTAACAATTCCTTACCATTCATACCCGGCAAATTGATGTCGACTAAAATGGCTTGTGGAAGCGCTTTTCCTGGTAAAGATGATGAGTTCCTTAAAAACAATAATGCTTCTTTTCCACCTTCAACTACAATAAATGAAATCCTGCTTTCAATTGAAACAATTGCTTCTTCCGCCAGAACTACATCACCCACATTATCTTCAACTAATAGAAGATGAAGGTGTTTCATAGGACATCTTTTTAAAAGATTATTTAATGAATAGATTAAAATTAGGAATAATTGTTCAAAGTATCAAATTTACAAAAGCATAATCCAACTAAAGTCCAAAACTGGTATTCAGACTATTTAAAATATGATATTTTAATGTGCAAAGCATTTCGAAAAAACACCTCAAAAAAATTGAAGTTATCGAATAGACGAGTTAAAAATTAAAAGCAATTAATTCTAAAATAACTTAGCAAGTTAATTATAAATATTTATATATAAGTCAATAGATCAAAGCATTAAAGACTCCATTTGAAACAATAGTTGAAGTGTTTCCAGAGCTTAATTTTCCAATAAACTGATAGGTACCCGACACGGTACGACTGGTAGTATCAAAAGTTGAAAAAGAAATAGAACCACCTTGTACAGAGGTGAATAATTGGCCATTTTCGTCTCGAAGTTCACCTGTAAATTGAACACCCGAGGCTACAGTTCCAAGGCTGAATGGTCCCGAATACAACAACGTAATATTTTTGAGTGTATTAGTACCATAAATTCA
This sequence comes from Bacteroidota bacterium, assembly GCA_016722525.1. Lineage (GTDB taxonomy): Bacteria > Bacteroidota > Bacteroidia > AKYH767-A > OLB10 > JADKJB01. Next base: position 11,752 of record JADKJB010000011.1, on the reverse strand, counting down.
AGTGTTCCCGGAGCCGACAAAAAGCATTTCTAGATAAAGAATTCCAAATAGTGCCATTTAATACAGCAGAAAGCCTGGGATAACATGGGTCACATGGCCCCCCGCAATCGACTGCTGTTTCTCCTTGATTTCGTATACCATCACCACAGCTGGCGCAGCTATTAGCACATGGGCCACCACAATCCACTCCTTGTTCGCCCTGGTTTTGTCTTCCATCTGAGCATGTTCCTGTATTATCAATGGTTTTGGAGCACGATATAACTCCTGATAGCATGATAAAAGCAATAAGTAAATGAGTAATTTTCATCGTTTAAGGTTGTGAATTCCCTCTTACGATGAAATCGATTGCAGGTTGCATGAATTGTATGGCCAAGGGTAGCTGTAATCTGTTTATTATATTGGTTTTTAACCCTAACCACGCTCCTTTTTTGTAATTTTGGAGCGTGAATTACTTAAGTGCAGAGGGCCTTTCAAAAGCCTATACCGAAAAACCGCTTTTTAGCGGAATTAACATTTCACTTCAAAAGAATCAGAAAATGGCACTTATTGCTGCTAATGGCAGGGAAAGTCTACGCTCTTAAAAAATGATTTCAGGAAGTGAAACGCCTGATTCAGGAACTATTAGTATCAGGAATTCAATTCAGGTGGGTTATCTGGATCAGGAACCCTATTTGAATCCCGGTTTATCAGTAATAGATACCTTATTTGATTCAGCGAATCCGGTATTAAAAGCACTTGGCGAGTACGAAGCCCTTAACGATCTGGGAGAACATGCCGATCAAACAAAACTGCAGGAACTTATTGATACCATAGATTCACTAGGCGCCTGGGATTATGAAGCTAAAGCAAGAGAAATTTTATCTCGGCTGGGCATACACGATATGGAACAACTTTCAGGAAGCTTATCTGGAGGCCAAAAAAAACGGGTAGCACTTGCCCGACTGCTCATTCAGGAACCCGATTTACTTTTGCTCGATGAGCCAACCAATCACCTGGATTTAGAAATGATTGAATGGCTCGAGGGTTATCTATCTAATCTTAACAAAACGGTTTTACTGATCTCTCATGATCGGTATTTTATAGATAGTATTTGTGATACTATTGGTGAATTGGATTTTGATAAGATTCACATTTATAAGGGCAATTACGCTTATTACCTGGAAAAGAAAGCAGAGAGGGAGTTTAGAGAGGAAAGGGGCATCGACAAAGCCCAAAACCTGATGCGCAAAGAGCTCGATTGGATGCGTCGGCAACCTAAAGCCAGAGAGAACTAAGCAAAAGGCCAGAATTGATTCCTTTTATGAACTGGAAGAAAAGCCAACTCTGCCAGACCTGATGAAAAATGCAAATGACCATGCAAATGTCGAGAATGGGAAGTAAAATTCTTGAGCTGGAGAACGTCTGCAAATCTTATGATGAAAAAAAACGTATAAAAGATTTTCACACACATTTAAAAGAGGTGAAAAAATAGGAATAGTAGGCAAAAATGGTTCAGGAAAAACAACTTTGCTGAATATGATTATGGGGCTGGTGAAGCCTGATGCCGGAAGAATTAAAGCCGGCGAAACAATGGTTTTTGGATATTATTCCCAGGAAGGCTTGAAACTTCCTGAAGATAAACGAGTAATTGATGTGGTTAAGGATATTGCCGAATATGTGGATACCGGTGATGGTAATTATATTAGCGTTGGCCAATTTTTAAATTATTTTAGGTTCGCCGGTTCTAAGCAACATACCTACGTTTCAAAATTAAGCGGAGGGGAGAAAAGAAGGCTTTATTTGCTTACTATTTTGCTCAAAAACCCTAATTTTTTAATCCTCGATGAACCTACCAATGATTTAGATATTGTAACACTCAACCTGCTGGAAGAATTCTTACTCAATTATCAGGGATGTATTTTATTGGTAACACATGATCGTTATTTCATGGACAGACTTGTCGATCATATATTTGTGATGGAGGGTGATGGGAATGTGAAGGATATAAATGGCAATTACACCGACTACCGGGATTCGTTAAAAGAAAGTCTGAAACTCAAACAAGAGGCATTAAAATCTGAAAAAGTAGTAACTAAGCCGGTTAAAGAAAAAAAGTCTAAGCTTTCTTTTATGGAAAAAAAGGAATTAGATAGCCTGGAAGCTGAGATCGCTAAACTGGAAGATAAAAAGAAGTTGTTTGAGAAAATTTTGTCTGATGGAAATTCAGAAACAACTAAAATTGCTGAAGTATCTGTAGAGTTCGGATTTATAATTAAAACTATTGACCAGAAAACTTTGAGATGGCTGGAGCTTTCTGAAAAGGCTTAATTAACCGGACTGGTAAAATCTTTTCAATTACCTGAGATGATGCAGTATTCCGGAATTCAATTTAATTCCGGTAGCATTGGCATATACTTTCCCATTAAAATGTTTTACTGACTGGACTCCTCTGATCACATTTGTAAGCAGGATTTCATCAGCATTTTCCAACAACGGTAATCCAATTGAAACTTCATTACATATAAATCCTTGAGAGGTGGCCATTTGAATTAGATTTTTCCGCATTACACCTTCCAGGCAACCATCAGAAAGGGGAGGAGTGAACAGTATATTGTCTTTTAAAATAAAAAGATTAGAATGTATTGATTCTATAAAATCTCCATTTGAATTATTGATCAACACGTCATCAAAACCATGTTTCACAGCAAAATTGGCGGCTAAAATATAAATAAGACCATTGAGTGTTTTTAAATTGGATAGCTTACCGGGCGATTTTACTTCCTCACTAAACCAACCTAATTTGATTTCATGTTTAAGCAATGAATCACCGGTATCTTCAAGTTTTGAGCACGACAAGTGCCATGAAATTTGATTTGAATCAGGAAAATAGAGGCTATTACCGGAACGAAATACGGTTAATCGAACACGTGCATTCAAACAATTGTTTAAAACAAGCAAATGCCTTAAAATCGGCTTTAAAGTGGCAGCATTAAAAACGGTCTTGCTAACCAGTCCTAAATAACTGATACCTGATTGAAGTCGGTTGCAATGATCTTCTAAAAAAAGTGGAATACCATTAACGACTTTAAAAGTTTCAAACAAACCATCCCCATAGCGGAATGCCCTGTTTGATGCATCTAAGAATTTGCTTTCTGCTTCAACTTTTCCCCGTTAAACAACTCGAACTTCATAGTATTCCAACTTATTGTATTTGCTGCACTATGGATCTGAGATCGCTGTTACCAGGCACGAGGATTCCTTTAACACCGGCCCCTTCACCCTGCAATGTCTCGCTCCCGATCTCCGATAAAATAAGACAAGGCTGGGTCAATATTAAATTTTGCAACAGCTTTTTCTACCAGAAGAGATCCAGGTTTTCGACAAAGACATTTGCCGTTCATTTCGTGATGGGGGCAGTAATAAATTTCTGTAAGTTCAATACCCTCCAAAGATAAAACTTTTCTTAGGTGAGCATGCAGATTTTCGACATCCTTAAGGTACAATCCTTTCGCGATGCCACCCTGGTTGGTAACAATAATTAACAAATAACCTTTGCGGATGAATTCTTTGAGTACTTCAAAAACCCCGGGTAAAATTCTAAAATCCTCAACTTTCCAGGTGTAATTGTGAATGTCTTCGTTAATAACACCATCCCGATCCAGGAATATGGCTTTGTGTTTCATTTCAAAATGAGGTTAACTGGTCAAGGAAATGAAGAAAGATGGAAGGTTTCAAAAGCACAGTAAACAACACACCAAAAACAGCTCCCCAAAAGTGGGCATCATGGTTAATAATGCCACCACCTTTTTTATCCATATAATAACTATAAGCCAGGTAAGCAAGTCCTAAAAATATACCAGGCAAACCTATGATGCCATACAGGTAAATTTTATCCAGTGGCCTGAAAAGAATAGCCGCAAACAGAACGGCTGCCACTGCACCTGAGGCGCCTAAAGCATTGTATCCCGGATTATGCAAATTGCGTTTGTAACTTGGAGTAATTGAAATAACTAAACCTCCGATATAAAGAAGAGAATAATAAAAATATCCTTTTTCTTCAAAAATACCGTTGTAGTACCTTTCAACAACATTTCCAAAACTCCAAAGAACCAGCATATTTACCGCCAGATGCAACCAATCGGCATGAATAAAACCTGAGGTGATAAAACGGTACCATTGCCGATGTTCCGTAATCATGTAAGGGTTAAAAATAAGTTTGTTCATCACCTCCTTATTGTAGAAGGCAATGATGGAAAGTAAAACCGTAATGAAAACAATAACGTTAGTCATGATAATCTGGGACGAAGGTAATCTTTTGTAATTTTATAAAACTTAGTAAATAATAAAAGGCTGCCTCTTAGAAGGCAGCCTTTTACAAAGATGATTTTAATTGGAATTAATATCTAACCATTTTGCTGGTTGCAAAAGAGTTTCCATCATTTGCTTTGATTACATAAGTTCCACTGCTAAGATTGGTGATATCTAACACATGTGAGCTTGCTCCCTGGCCAACAGAGAAGTTTTTTGAAATTACAATTCTTCCTGTAAGGTCATAAACATTTACTGTTAAAGTAGTTTGTTTAGCTGCATTGATAGTCAGATTCATTTCGTTAACTGATGACTGATATGTGCTTAAATCCAAGTCCATTGTTGTTGATTTCATTCAAACCTACAGAACAAGCAGGATCACCGTCATAAATAGTGTAACCATTAAGGATGTACCGGTAAAAGTACATGCCGGATCAAGCGCGATTGCTGTAATATTACCTGTACCGTTAGCATTTCCAAATACCACTGGAGTGAAATAATAAACTCCGGCAGGGAAGGTAGCACCGGTATTAGGAAGTGTGGTATTCACTGTTGGTGCAATTGGGAAAATTGCTCCTGTACCACCTAAAACACTAGGGTCACTATTGGGGTCATTGTTTCCACTGATATCTGCGGATGAAACAATTACTGCGAAACCAAATGTAGAACCAACTGATGGAGAAATTGCACCAACTGTTGACACCACCAAAGTGTCACCGAAACAAACTGTTGAATCAAGTGCAGACATGGCACCTGGAGTGATAGAAGGATCTCCACAAGCAACAGAAGATTCCTGATTAATAAAAACAAGATATTCACCGGTTGAAATTGCACCATTGAAGTTAAATCCATCAATCATCATGAAATAAACAGTACCAGCAATTGTATTTATTGTCAAACCTGCAGGATATGTAGTTGGTGTTGCACTTGGACCATCTTCGTTACATGCAAAAGGTACTAAAGCGCTACAGGTTCCTTCATAAATAGCAATTTGAGTATCGCCATCATCAATGTAATTGGTCACTCCGGCACCATTACCTGTTTCAATGAAGTATTTTCCACCGTCACCTGTAAAGGTAAACCAAATGTTATTTTCCAAAGTTGGGTTTCCGGCAGTTCCATCAGGCTCTCCGAAGCACTCATATCCAACTGCAGGATCAGTAGGATCCACCGTTGCAAACGTGTTATCGTATGGTCCCAGGGTTGTAATTACTCCAACCGCATTTCCAAATGCAGACTGAATGCTAATAGCACCAGTACAATTGTCGTTAATTGGCTGAGCAACAGCACTACCAGCAGCTAAAGCAAATGCAGTAAAGGCAATAATTTGTAAAGATTTAAATTTCATGTTGATTAGAGATTTTTTTGGTTTTAATTAAGGTTGATTATTGCAAAAATATTCATTTTTTTCGAGAATTTGGGCAAATTTTAAATTGAATAAAATCAACTAAAAGCAGCTCATTGGGACTGAAATCAGATTGTAAAAAGGACTTAAATCATTAAATTACAGCAATTAAAATATTAAATTTATTTTGGTTTACGTCGTATTGTTTCTAAACAATAGAATCAAGAACTAAAAGGAGTGAAATGAATCCCATTGTGAATCGAAACCTATTTCATTTGTGGAAAAACTTTTTCATTTCAAACCTGGAGTTACTATTCAGTTATTGCTACCTTAGCACTGCTTTTGATAAACTTTTCATTTTATGAAAATATGGAGTCGTTTCCCTGTTTTCCGGCTTTTGATACCTTTTTCTGCCGGAATTCTCTTTTGTATCAATTCTGATCGTATCCTAAATTAGCTGCAGCGATTGCTATCACGGATTTTTTTTGGCCTTTTTTTACCTGGAAAAATTGGGCAACGGGAAAATATGCGCAGAGGTGGCTGGCTGGAATTCCATTTTATTTTTGCTTTTGGGGTTTGGGGTTTTCAATCACCTGGTTACATCAGTCGATTCATTATAGCAACCATTTTAAAAATCATGTAAATGATAAATCAACCTATTATGTAGCTGAAATTTCAGGAACCTCCAGATAAACTAAAAAGGATTTAAGCTTTTCAGGATAAAAGCTATCAAAAAATCTGAAAATTGGCTACCGGTGAGAGGGAATTTATTGATTTATATTAAAGACAGTGCTCATGCTTTCAACTGTTCCTTAGGTGATCAAATTCTGGTGTATTGCCATCCTCAAATAGTACCAGGACCCACCAACCCGGGAGGTTTTGATTATGCTGCATATCTTCATGGAAAAGGGATATGGCACCAGGCATTTACTGATTTGAATCGTATTACCGTAATAATAAAAAATGATTCCTATTCACTTTTTACAGTTGCTATTTCATTAAGAGATCTGTTGCTTGAAAAATTAAAAAGATTTATAAATCAGAAGAACTCGAGTGGCTGGAGCATTGCTGCTTGGGTATGAAGATTGGCTTGATCCCGATCTGGAAATATCCTATTCTGTAGCTGGAGTGTTTTGCATGTGCTTTGTGTTTCTGGCATGCATGTAGGTTTAATTTATGCAATACTCGCCTGGTCACTCAGTTTCATGGAAAAAAAACGATTGCTGAGAAACATAAGGTATATTTTACTGATTATTTTAATTTGGCTTTATGCTCTTTTAACCGGCTATACTCCATCTGTAGTAAGAGCGGCCGGAATGATCACATTTGTAATTGCAGGAAAATGGATGAACAGAGAGGCCAACATTTACAACCTGCTATGCAGCTCCTGTTTGTTGCTATTTGCTTTGGATCCATTTTTACTGATGAGTGCCGGTTTTCAACTTTCCTTTCTGGCAGTTTGTGGAATTGTATTTATACACCGCCTGATTTTACCATTGTGGGAACCGCCCAACAGGATCTTATTCAGAATTTGGGAGCTAATCTCAATATCAATAGCAGCACAGATCACCACTTTTCCACTAAGTCTATTTCTATTTCACCAGTTTCCAAACTATTTTTTACTTGGTAATCTGGTTATTATTCCATTATCAACTTTGGTGATGTACAGCGGACTCATTTTTCTGGTGACTGATTGGATTCCCTATTTGGGATGGCTCTTTGGAACCACTACCACCATTGGAATCAACGCTTAAATAGTATGGTCGTTTTTGGGAACTTACCTGGAGCGCTCTCAAAAAATATCTATATTTCTTTTATGAGCTGATTTGTTTGTACTTTGATTATCATTTGCACTATCTGGTACATTTTAAAACAGCGAATGCTTATGTTTTCCTGGCAACTAGTATTGATTTTTTTACTTGCCGGCAGAATTTATACCATGTGTCAAAATGAAAATTGCAACCTATTAACGGTATACAGTGACAACAAACAAAGCCTGATTTCAATAATAGGTAATCAATCGGCCCTGTTAGTCGGTAGTGCTGAAACAACTAACCGCAGCATTAAAAAAATTGCAGGCGAACATCTGTTGAAAAAAATGGTAAAAGATACTTCCTTTTACTTGCTCAAAGACTCTTCCATTCAGTCGTTAAGGCTCAAACATGGTTTGATTGCATGATCATAAAGGATGGAAGAAAGACACAAAAACTGAAACAAAGGAAATGCAAGTCCCCAATTGCTAATTTTAGGTGGAGAATTAACAGTCTCGCCGAATAAATTCTGGAAACAATTACGCCTTCTTTAGTGATTTTTGATTCTTCTTGCAAAAAGGACAGGTTACCAAACTTCAGGAAGAATTTAAAATGCTTCAATTCCAACTTTGATGTTCCTCTCAAGGGGACATTTCAATTTGGCTGTAAAATCGAATTGAATAATTGCCTTCAAAAGTATTTCATTAAACCTGATGCCTCCTTTTCAGTAGTTTGTATGCGTACAACATTCAAAAAAGGATCGTGTTCAAAAAGAGGATATAATCACTTGGCTAGCCTGTTTTAGAAAATGCTTTTCCTTCGAATGTTATCAATGGTCGAGTGTCATAAGCCATCACGTAGGCTGTTGGAATATGGGCTACCGAGGGATAAATCAGCCATATAAATTATTGTTTTGTCTTTATACCTGATGTGGAATCATCATAGCACCGGTATGACCGTGAACAAATTTCACTTTAAACCCGGGGAACAATTCGGCTCCGTCGGTGGTATGTTTGAGTTGGCCGCTTTCGCTGATAGGTAAAATATTTTCTTTTAGGAAAGACGCCTTTTTCCCGGATTTGGTTTCGTAGCCCATTCCCAATGTTCAGTATTACTCCAGTAAGTTAGCGTTTTTAAAGGCAGGTATAAATCCTGTTTTGTCTTTGTTCCATTTAATGCTGCCCCGCAATGGTCAAAATGCAAATGGGTGAGAAAACATCGGTAATATCATCCATTCCAAACCTTTTGCATTCAAAGATTTTTCAAGTGTAGTCGGCGCCATTCAGGAAATAATGTCCAAAAAATTTATCATCCTGTTTATCGCCCAAGTCCATTGTCGATAAGCACCAGCCGATCGCCATATTCCACCAGCAAACAACGAAGCGCCCAATTGCACATGTTGTTGGAATCGGAAGGATTCAATTTATCCCAGATTGATTTCGGTACAACACCGAACATAGCACCACCGTCGAGTTTAAAATAACCGGTATTAATAGTATGTAGTTTCATTTTTAATTTAGTGTTGTTGCCTGTACTATGATGCAATATTAACGATTCATTGTTTATTAATAAAATTTCAGCCTTGCCGATGTGACATAAAAGGAATGGTACTTTTGTACACAAACTTATTCAGTGACAAGTGACAAGTGACAAGTGACAAGTGACAAGAAGTGACAAGTGACAAGTGACAAGTGACCTGTGACCTGTGAGAAGTGACAAGTGGCCAGTGACCAGTAACTTGCTCACTAACCTTTTCACTCACCCAGCAATGACTAAATGACCAATGACCCTTCCACCGCGACAACGACCAATGACTAATAAATTTATCCACTTTATCGCAATCGGAGGGGCTGCAATGCACAACCTGGCACTTGCGTTACATAGCAAAGGCTATAATGTAACCGGTTCCGATGATGAAATCAAGGAGACCTTCCTTTCACGATTAAAAGCTGCTGGATTACTTCCTGAAAAGGAGGGATGGTACCCTGAAAAGCTGGAATCGAAACCGGAATCTGTGATTTTGGGAATGCATGCACGGGCAGATAATCCTGAATTAATCAGAGCTAAAGAACTGGGATTAAAAATTTTTTCTTTCCCTGAGTATTTTTATGAGCAGTCGAAAGATAAAACTCGGGTAGTAATTGGAGGATCACATGGCAAAACCACCATCACTTCCATGATCATGCATGTTTTAAAAACTTGTGGAAAAGACTTCGATTATATGGTTGGTTCAACTGTGTCCGGGTTTGATACCATGGTGAAGTTAACTGAAAAAGCTCCAGTTATTATTTTGGAAGGGGATGAATACTTATCATCACCTATCGATCGCCGACCTAAATTTCATTTATACCAGGCACATATTGGATTGTTGAGTGGCATTGCCTGGGATCATATCAATGTGTTTCCAACTTTTGAAAACTATGTAGATCAATTTGCAAAATTTGCCAATGATTTGCCTGATGGAGGAACATTGATTTATTATAAAGGAGATGTTGAGTTGCAAAAATAACAAATCAGATCAATTCAGGTGTTCAAGTCACAGCTTATGATTCACCTGAATATTTTATCAGAGACAGGATTTCGATTGTTAAAATTGAAGGTGAAGAATTTCCTTCCCAGGTTTTTGGAAAGCACAATTTGACCAACCTTGAAGGAGCTCGTGAAGTTTGCAAACTTCTTGCAGTAGGAGCGAAGGAATTTTACCAAGCTGCTCAAAGTTTTTCAGGTGCAGGGCGAAGAATGGAATTGGTAAAACAAACTTCCGATAGAGTCATTTTCCGGGATTTTGCCCATTCTCCCTCTAAGCTAAAAGCAACAGTTGCAGCAGCAAAAGAACAGTTCCCCGAAAGGAAAATCATAGCTTGCATGGAGTTGCATACGTTCAGTAGTTTGAGTGAAAATTTTTTGGAACAATATGCCGGAACTATGAGTGAAGCCGATTTGCCAATGGTTTATTTTAATCCTCAAACTATAGCGCATAAAAAGTTGCCACCCGTTTCAGAATCACAGGTCAAAAAGGCTTTCGCGGATGAAAAAATCACAGTTTTTACTAATTCGGCAGAACTGACAATTTACATTAAGTCAAACTTCACCGCTAATTCGGTCCTGTTGATGATGAGTTCGAGGGACCTTCGATGGGATGGATTTCAAAAGTTTTATCTAAGCATTTTTGATCAGGATAAAAAAAACTTTCTTTACGAACTGCAGATGTTCACTTAAATATTTATTTGGTCCTTTTCTCCGCTACTGAACTTTAGCCGATGCAAAAATCTTATTCTATAGCACCAATTGATTGATATTCAAATATATAAATTTTGCATAATGAGTTTTAATGGACTAAGTTTTAAAAAATTGAGCTTCATACTATTTTATAATTTAGTACTTAAATACTAGTAATTACACTCCTGATATTGATTACTTTTCGTACCTTAATCAACTGGAAAGGGTATTTTGAATTTTACGGGCCAATTGTTTCCATCATTTTAATATAAACTATATGAATACTTTAAATACCATGTGGAAAACTACTATTCTTGCTATCAGTTTTTGTTTTATATTTATCAATACTCAGGCCCAAACTGTTCTCACGCTTCAACCATCAGCAGCAACCGGAAAAGATGCTACACTTAGTAATTTTCCCAATGAGCCCACATTAAACTTTGGCAACAATGCAGAATTTATCTCCGAATCATCATCAATTAATTTCAACTCTCATCCTAAGCGCAGTCTCATTCAGTTTGATTTATCATCAATTCCAGCAAATGCAACTGTAATTTCAGCATACTTATCATTTTATGCTTACAATTTACCTGGAACCGGAGGGCATTTGGTGCTGAATAACAATACAGGCTACCTTTTCAAAGTCACTCAACCATGGAATGAAAGTACAGTGACCTGGAGTACGCAACCAACCTATTCAACAGCTGATACAGTAATTCTTGGAATTTCTGATTCTTCAAACCAAAACTATCTGAATGTTGATGTAAGGAATCAGATTCAAAAGTAGGTACAACCCAGCGGGAAACAATGGATTTCTATTCAAACAAAAATCGAATGCACCCTGTAGTAGCCGAATGGTATTTGCATCGAGTGACAATACTACCAGTTCGCTTCGACCAAAGCTTGTAGTTACTTATGCTGTTTGCTCGGGTGCACCACCGGCCGCCACTATTACTCCATCGGGATCGCCAACTATTTGCTATGGCTCAAATCAAACTTTAACGGCTAATGCAGGTACCGGATTTACATATCGATGGTTTAAAAACGGCACCTTTATTTCACGAGGAAGATCTAATTTGTTTGTTGCATCTTCAACGGTTCATGCACTGTTAGGGTTACCAATCCCTCAGGATGTACTGCCATCTCAGCA
>JADKJB010000010.1 GCA_016722525.1 Bacteroidota bacterium | reverse complement strand
AACCAATAAACTATAAAACCAATAAACTATAAAACCAAAGAACTATAAAACTATAAAACTATAAAACCATAAGCTATAAAAACTATAAAACCATAAAACTATAAAACCATAAAACCATAAAACCATAAAACTATAAAACTATAAAACCAAAAAACTATAAAACCAATAAACTATAAAACCATAAAACTATAAAACCATAAAACCATAAAACTATAAAACCATAAAACTATAAAACTATAAAACTATAAAACCAATAAACTATAAAACCAAAAAAAACCCCCTTCGATAGAAGAGGGCTTTTTCCTGAATTAAATTTTATTCGATTGTGTTATTGCACTGCAACACGAATTTGCTTCGCAAATCCATCTGCATTTTTAACACTCAAAGTGTAAACACCTTTAGCGATTGTTGCAACATCAATCGTATTTTTATTTAATCCTACAGTTGCAATCATTTCATTGGTATAGATCACGCGACCTGATACATCAATCAGTTCAACTGCATAAGTTCCTGCTGCAATTGCATTCAGTTCTACATTCAGTTGAGTACTAACAGGGTTCGGGTATGCGTTAACTGTTGCTCCAAGAAGTGCGCTTGACGACAATTTACAGTTCATAGTAATGTTCAAGGTACGTGCTCCTGATGCACCACATGATCCGGATGCTACTACAGAAATGGTACCGCCTACTACTCCGTAATCCATCACAATGGATGTACTTCCTTGTCCGGATACGAAAGTCGCGCCTGCTGGTAAGGTCCACACATAACTTGTTGCTCCATAAACCGGGGCTCTCGAATAAGCCACAGTGGCATCATTTGCACAAACTGCAGCTGGCCCAGTGATAACTCCCGGATTTGCAGGTTTGCCTTTAATAGTTACACAACGTGGCGTACTTGATCCGCAACCATTGTTTGCTGTTACACACAGTTGGCCTGTAGTGTATACACCCGGATACACTACTACTATTGAATTGATTCCATTAGCAGTAGTAAAATTACCACCTCCTGTTATGGACCAGGTGTAACTTGTTGCTCCTGCAACTGCAGCAATTGAATAGGTAACGTTTTGTCCACATACGCCTGTCGATGCTCCTGTTATATTTCCAGGTGTATTGGGCTTGTTACTGGCAACAGTTTTGCAACGCAACAAAGATTGAATTCCACATGTTGAAGTTGCAAACACACAAATACTACCCGTTACATAGGTGGGACCAAAACTAACTGTGATGGCATTGGTTCCTTGTCCGCCGGTAATCGTGGCTCCTGTTGGTACCGTCCAGGTATAATTTGTTGCGCCCGCTGCTGCCGGAATACTATAAGCTATGTTGGTTGCACCGGGACATACTGTAAAAGTTCCGATCATAGTTCCAAGAATTGGTGTTCCGTTAGCTATGGTCATACAACGTTGTGCGCTTTGGTAGCCGCATGGTAACAAAGCACGTACACACAACTGACCGGTTGTGAAGCCGGGTCCGAATGTAACTGCTCCGGTGGTGCCGGTACCTGTTACTGTTGCATTTCCTGTGATCGTCCATAAATAGGAACTTGCTCCTGCTACTGCCGCAGTTGAATAATTCACCGGACCGGTATTGGGACAAGCTATTGTGCTGCCTGTGATAGCTGCCGGAGTGCTTAATGAACCACGGATCCAGGAACAACCTGTGTTCGTTTGTCCACATGCGTTAGCTGCGAACACACATATTTGCCAGCCTGAACTATTTCCAATGATAGCTCCTAATGTAATGCTTACTGTATTGGATACCGTTGTTTGAGGACTTGGTAAACCATTAATTAAACATCCAGCCGGTGCCGACCAGATGTAAGAAGTGGCTGTTGCAAACGCATTGGTAGTTACCGATACCACATTGGTAGAGCAACCGCTAACTGGAATAGAAGTAATTACTGAATTTCCTAAAGTAGCAGTAGCAGATACGGTAACTGTTGCTGACCCCGTTCCAGTTGCTGAACAGCTGGCATCACTGAAAGAAGTAATGGTATAAACTGTAGTTGCAACCGGACTTACTGATACGGTCTCCGGATTACTGGATGTGGATACCGGAGTGCCTCCGTTGATTGCATACAACCAAGGAGCAGTACCGGTGAAATTAATCGTAAGATTGGCAGATCCCGCTGTGCATACATTTGCGTTTCCACTGATTACTGCCGTTGGTAATGGAGTTATTATGGTAGACACAGATGCACTTGTTCCTGTACAACCATTGCCATTTGTTACCGTTACTGTAAACGTTCCTGCTGTGTTTACTGAAATCGTTTGTGTAGTGGCACCTGTATTCCATAGGTAACTTGAATAAGATCCTGCATTCAGTGTTGTTGAACCGCCTGCGCAGAATGCTAATGTTCCACTTATGGTTGGTGTTAATAACGGATTCAATGTTGTGGTTACAGATGCACTTGTTCCTGTACAGCCATTGCCATTAGTTACCGTTACTGTAAACGTTCCTGCTGTGTTTACTGAAATCGTTTGTGTAGTGGCACCTGTATTCCATAGGTAACTTGAATAAGATCCTGCATTCAGTGTTGTTGAACCGCCTGCGCAGAATGCTAATGTTCCACTTATAGTTGGTGTTAATAATGGATTCAAGGTTGTGGTACTGATGCACTTATTCCCGTACAACCATTGCTATTAGTTACCGTTACGGTAAACGTTCCTGCTGTGTTTACTGAAATTGTTTGTGTAGTTGCTCCTGTGTTCCATAGGTAACTTGAATAAGATCCTGCATTCAATGTTGTTGAACCGCCTCCGCAGAATGCTAATGTTCCACTTATAGTTGGTGTTGGAAGTGGGTTCACGGTTGTGGTTACAGATGGACTTGTTCCTGTACATCCATTGCCATTAGTTACCGTTACTGTAAACGTTCCTGCTGTGTTTACTGAAATAGTTTGTGTAGTGGCACCTGTTGACCATTGGTAACTTGTATAACCTTCTCCTGCATCAAGTGTTGTTGAACCGCCTGCGCAGAATGCTAATGTTCCGCTGATGGTTGGTGTTGGTAACGGATTAACTGTTGTAGTTACCGATGGACTTGTTCCTGTACATCCGCTTGCAGTTGTTACCGTAACAGTGTATGTTCCTGCTGTGTTTACTGAAATAGTTTGTGTAGTGGCGCCTGTTGACCAGTTGTAACCTGAATACCCTTCTCCGGCATCAAGCGTAGTTGAACCACCAGCACAGAAAGAAAGGCTGCCACTAATAGTTGCATTTAATGGCGTTACATTAATTATTGGGGTAGTGAAAGGTTGAACACATCCACTTCCATCGGAAACATTCACAGTGTAAATGGTATTGGCAATAGGGCTAACTGTTTGAGATGCGCCATTTAGATTGCCGGGTTGCCAATTATAAGTATAGTTAACAGAAGGAGTAAATCTATAGGCCTCATTGGATGCTGTGAAGTTTGAAGCATTTCTGCCGGGAACAACAGTGGCAGCAGTTCCATTTGCATTCTCAATACCCATGGTCATAACAGATCCACCGGTAAGTATGGAGGTGTTGTGCATTTCAATTTCACCGGTTTCATACAAAATAATTTGTGCTGTTACCTGAGGGGGTGTTGTTGTGCAGCAATGTGCAACAGCATTCCAACGGATAACAAAACGGTTGGGTGATGTCAGGTTGAAATAATCAATAGAATTTGGAGCACCAACAAACAAATCAGTCCAGGCAACGGCAATGAGGTTGCTAAGCGTACTGCTGTTATTAGGAAGGAATGCTCCGGCACAACAACCGGAACCACTGTTTGAATTGAAAGAAATAAACCCATTGGTTGAGATTTTGAGTTGTGTTTGAACAGTATTATAATAAGGGAAATTGAAACCAATTGGAATAAAACTACTTACAATATCATCTCCGGCAGGTCCTGCAATAGGAGTACCTGTAACAGGTGCGAATGGTATAGTTGACAGCGCATAATTATAATTTGCACTACCCGATCCAACAGCATTTAATTGAACTGGTGATCCGCATAAAACAGGATTAGGTGTTGCAGTGAGGTTTGCTGTAAATGTTGAAGTAACTGTTATAATTTGTATAACAGAATCGCTTCCTAAAGGATTGGTTACAACAAGTTTTACATTGTATGTGCCAGGAGATGCATACTGATGAGTTGGGTTGGAAAGATTAGAAGTTCCTCCATCACCAAAAGTCCATGCAGTAGTAAATGCCTGTGTAGATGTATTAGTAAATTGAACAGTACCTGCACAAGGTATTGTGCTTAGATTTGATGTAAACGCAGCAACCGGTGGCTGTGTTGCAGCTAAACAAACCGGAGGCAGGTCAAAAGCTGCTGTTTGGTCAGTAGAACTGCTTGAGCTTCCTTGCAATGCGCTGAATCCCATTCCTCTGCGGGCAAATGCTTCCCAGATGCGGCACCGGTGTGCGTTACCATAAAGGATGGCATCAGCATTTAATATAGCATCTCGGGCATTAAGAAACCTGGGCTGCAGGGTTGAAGTTTCATCCCTTCCAAAACTAAGCGCATGGCAATATTATTGCCTGCAGTAGCAACTGTCGGGATCGCTGTTAAACCCTAAATCATTTACCAGGAAACAAGTCATATCCCATATGGCATCACACCATATCTCACCTTTAGCATGTGGCCCTGTTCCGCTGGTTGCTAGGTCGGCATAAGTTTGAGGATTAATGGCCATGTTTACAGAATATCTATAGCGCCTGATTCCCAAACCTGTTGTGGGCTGGTTCAAGGCATAAGTTCCAATACCTCTTGCTTGGGTCAACATACCACCTGCAACAGTATCTCCGGGTTCGATAGTCATTATCAAAGCCAGCCAGTCGCTCCAGCCTTCACCACCTTGTTCAGCATTGCCAAGGCAACCTGCTTGCGCCGGGCCACCGGTTAACCTGTTGGATACACCATGTCCATATTCATGTGCAACAATTCCGTTATCAAAAGAACCATCGCGGTCAGGGTTTGGAGCTGTCCATAAATACATCTGCATTCTTGGTCTAGAACCATCGGCTGGCGTTCCAAAATTTGCATTATTAGTTCCACTGCCATCAAAAGCTTCAGCCTGCACGTAGTCATTACCCAATCCGCCATTACCATAATTATTTTGCTGGAAATTACCGGCAGCTTCAGTAAAGCCAGCATGATGTAAGACATCATGAATTCTGTTGTTTAAATAAAATAGGTTGGTTATGGAGGCATCCTGATTCACCAGAGGTGCCTGTGTTAGATCAACAGGATAATTAAATTGCAAAGTAGCGCTGTTAGGTGAATAACCAGGAAGGTTATCATTATTAGCATCTTCGTAAGCATGCACATTATTACCTCGTGTAATCGTGTATTCATTTCCGACAACACCATCAACATCATGCCATCCAAATGGAGAAGAAGTTAGATCTTCAGGGTTTATTAAATTGGAACGTCCTCCAAATGAAGGAGCTTCAGCCGGAAAAGGATAAACATTATACTCACCTAAAGGTGGAGGTGGAAGCAATGGTGAAAATGGAGCAGCTGGTTCAAGCAATTCATGCTCATGTGTTGCGCAATTATCATTAGGATCATCAAAACTGCAATTAACAGTCCAGTCATTTTTATCTAAATAATTACCAGTTAGGGCATCAATGCGAACATTCCACCAATGGGGTTCATTATTTAACTCGATACTTACATCCCATGCGAGAAAAATTCCATCGTCCATTGCACGATAAACCAATTGCACTTTTATTGGGCTTGCCGAAATTGATGGAGACTCATAAGTGAGAGTGTTTAAATTAGTATCTGTACTGATAAGTTTAACGGGAGCAATTTCATTGCGTCCTATACTCATAAGTGCATAACCAATCGCTGCTTCGGGGGTTACGCTAGGACTAACCGCTTTTACCTTTTGCGCCAGATTGTCAATCATACCGGGTTTAAAATAAAGCACATTATTGTCTCTGATTAAAAATACACTAATAGCATTATAAACAATAACTTTATTGTGTCTTTGTTGAATATATGCATAGGTAAGCCCGGTCTCTCCGTCAGTGTATTGGTCAGTGATGACGTAATCCTTGATGTCATCGGCTGTTAAACCATACTTTTCGCGTTCACTTTTGAGTTGCGCATCGATGAGGCTGGTGTTTTGCTGTGCATTAGCGCAAAAAAAGAACAGAAGTATTACTACTGTAAACAGAAACCTGATTTTTTTAATAAACAATTTTGTCATGAGTTAAATTTTGTATAATTAAATAATAAAGTAAATTCTTGTTTTGAAGTTTATTCTACCACAATAAACTTCCTGATTTGATAACTGAAAAAAAGTCTACAGTTATAAAATGGAATTGTGCAATAATAATTAGTGTAGTTGAATTAAGGTGTAATAAAATAAGCAGGTGCTAACTTATACAAACATACAATTATAATTCTAAAAAAAGCAAAATTTATTTACCTTATTTCATATTTCGTCCATACTAACGGCCGCCTTCTGATTTTAAGGCAATACTGTCTCAGGATAATAATAACTCCCAATAACTAACTTTTTCACCAAACAGGCCAGCAGGCATGCTGTCCCTACGGCCAAACTTTTACGAGAAAATGACAACCACAAACCCACTCGCATTTAAAAACTTGTCACTTTAAACTTGTCAACTTTTAACTGGTCACTGGTCACTTTAAACTTGTCACTTTAAACTTGTCACTTGTCACTTTAAACAGGTCACTGGTTACTGGTC
The DNA here is from genome assembly GCA_016722525.1 of Bacteroidota bacterium. GTDB lineage: Bacteria > Bacteroidota > Bacteroidia > AKYH767-A > OLB10 > JADKJB01. The sequence goes on along the minus strand of JADKJB010000010.1, from coordinate 160,710 downwards.
ACTTAATACTTTCAAAAAACTAAAAAACCATAAAACCAAAGAACCAAAAAACTATAAAACTATAAAACTATAAAACCAAAAAACTATAAAACCATAAAACCAAAAAACTATAAAACCATAAAACTATAAAACCATAAAACCAAAGAACCAAAAACTATAAAACCATAAAACCAAAAACATAAGACATAAAACTAAACATAAAACTATAAAACCATAAAACCAAAAAACCATAAAACCATAAAACTAAAAACCAAAAAAAAGCCCCCTTCGAAAGAAGAGGGCTTTTCCATAATTAATTTTTATTCGATTGTTACTGCACTGCAACACGAATTTGCTTAGCAAATCCTTCTGCATTTTTAACACTCAAAGTGTAAACACCTTTAGCGAATGTAGCAACATCAATAGTGTTGTTATTTAATCCTACTGTAGCAACCATTTCAGTAGCGTAGATCACGCGACCTGCTACATCAATCAGTTCCACTGAATAAGTTCCTGCTGCAATAGCATCAAGTTCTACATTCAGTTGTGTACTAACAGGGTTCGGGTATGCGTTAACCGTTGCTCCCGGAAGTGTACTTGACGACAATTTACAATTCATTGTGATTGCCAGGGTACGTGTTCCTGAAACTCCGCATGATCCGGATGCTACTACGGTGATGGCTCCGCCAACTACTCCATAATCAATCACAATAGATACACTTCCTTGTCCTGATACGAATGTTGCTCCTGTAGGTAAAGTCCATACATAACTTGTTGCTCCAGCAACCGCTGCGATTGAATAAGCAACACTTGCATCATTGGCACAAACTGTTGTTGGTCCAGTGATGACTCCAGGATTAGCAGGTGTGCCTTTAATTGCTACGCAACGTGCCGTACTTGATCCGCAACCATTGTTTGCAGTCACGCACAATTGGCCAGTGGTATATCCACCCGGATACACTACATCAATTGAAGTGCTTCCATTTGGCGTACCAAATACAGCTCCTCCTGTTATTGACCAGGTATAACTTGTTGCGCCTGCTACTGCCGCTACTGAATAGGAAATAGTCTGACCACATACTCCGGTCGATGCACCAACTATATTTCCCGGTGTATTAGGCTTATTGCTGGCAACTGTTCTGCAACGAAGTAAAGATTGAATTCCACAGGTTGAAGTCGCATATACACAAATATTGCTTCCGGTATACGTTGGACCAAAAGTAACTGTGATTGCATTGGTTCCTTGTCCGCCTGTAATAGTTGCTCCTGCCGGTACGGTCCAGGTATAGCTTGTTGCGCCAATAGATGGAGGCACACTATATGCTACGTTAGTTGCACCTGGACATACTGTAAAGGTTCCAATCATAGATCCTAAAAGTGGTGTTCCGTTGGCAATAGTCATACAACGTTGTGCGCTTTGGTAGCCGCATGGTAACAATGCACGTACACATAACTGACCCGTTGTGAACGCAGGTCCGAAGGTAACTGCTCCGGTGGTGCCGGTGCCTGTTACACTTGCATCTCCTGTTATTGTCCAAGAATAGGAAGTTGCTCCTATAACAGCCAAAGTTGAATAATTAACCGGGCCTGTATTAGGGCAAGCTACTGTACTGCCTGTGATAGCTGCCGGAGTGCTCAATGAACCACGGATCCAGGAACAACTGGTATTCGTTTGTCCGCACGCGTTAGCTGCGAAAACACATATTTGCCAGCCTGAACTGTTGCCTGGAAGTGTTCCTAATGTGATGCTTACTGTATTAGATCCTGTTGTTTGAGGACTAGCTAATCCATTGATCAAACAACCTGCTGGCGCTGACCAGGTGTAGCTTTCAGCCCCTGGTACCACGTTAGTAGATACAGAAACTACATTGGTAACACATCCACTCACTGGTATTGAAGTAATTGAACAACCACCTGCAGGTACAGCAAAAGAAACTGTTACTGTAGCTGATCCCGTTCCACTTCCTGAACAGTTAACATCACTCAAAGAAGTAATGGTATAAACTGTGTTTGCTACCGGACTTACTGATACTGTCTCCGGATTGCTGGATGTTGATACCGGAGTACCTCCGTTGATTGCATACAACCAGGGTGCAGTACCGGTGAAATTAATTGTCAGGTTAGTAGATCCACCAGTGCAGATATTTGCATCTCCGCTGATGACTGCAGTAGGCAATGGGTTCACTGTTGTGGATACTGATGCACTTCCTGAACAACCGTTACCATCAGTTACCGTTACCGTAAACGATCCAGCTGTATTAGGAGAAATCGTTTGAGTAGTAGCACCTGTATTCCATATGTAACCTGAATAACCTGCGCCTGCATCAAGGGTTGTTGAACCGCCTGCACAGAAAACTAATGTTCCTGTGATACTTGGTGTTGGAAGTGGGTTTACTGTTGTGGATACCGATGGACTGGTTCCAATGCAACCATTGACATCAGTTACTGTTACAGTAAATGCTCCAGCTGTATTAGGAGAAATCGTTTGTGTAGTAGCTCCTGTATTCCATAAATAACTGGCGTAAGCTCCTGCATCAAGGGTTGTAGAACCGCCTGCGCAGAATGCTAATGTTCCAGTGATTGTTGGTGTAACAATGGAAGCTTCCTGAATCAAATTTATTCCCCATGAAGTATTTGTTCCCGTACCAAAACCATCTACTTGAAGGTAATACGTGTCACCTGGAACCAAACAAACTGGAGCAATCCAAGCTTTGAAAGGTGATGCAGAAACTGTTGAGTCATCATTGGCAGCGATTAAAGTGAATCCGCCAAATGGTGAACAGGATTCAGCCGCCCAAAGCGCAAATTGATTGTCCCAAAGATTCAAACTAGTGTGGTTTCCAATAGAAACTCTTCCGCTAGGAGGAGCAACAAAAGAGAACCAAACTGAGTTACTTGGCAATTGACCTGATCCCCAACCTGTTTGAACTGTAAAGCCTGTGCCCGGAGGGCCAACCTCTCCAACTTCGGTAGTAGCTCCAACATTGGTGTAGGGACCATTTAATCCAAGTGAAAGTGGAATTGCTGAACAAACATTATCACCATCAACTGAAACTACAGTTGTAATTACAGTTGAGAAGTCATCTGTACAACCGGCATTAAATGCTTTACAACGCACATAATAAGTACCACCGCCGTTGGCTGTAATATTTAAGGATGCAGTTGTTTGTCCGGGAATATCGGCATACGGCCCACCAATTGCAGTGGTTGAAAATTGCCATTGTAAACTGCCAGTGGTACCTGATACACTATATGAAAGATTTTGATATGTTACTCCCGTCAATGGGCCGGTAGCAGTTCCTCCAACTGGAGTAGGTACAATAGCAATTGAAGTGTTGTTAGAAGTTCCTGTAGCTGAAGCACAAGTTACATCACAATAATATAATTCACCTGCAAATAAAGCTGGAGTTGTATAGGTAGCACTGTTAGCAAAAATGATTGGGCCGCCTGAATTATACCACTGGTAAGTTACACCTGTACCGGGAGTAGCATTTTGCAAAGATAAGTTAACACTTCCGCCTGCACAAATGCTATTGGATGATGCAATAGTATTTCCTGGTGCTGGTGTACCGGAACAAGGTAACGGAGCAGAAACTACAATTGTATAATCTTCTGTTTCACCATAGCTGAACGCAGCACATGCCTCTGTTGCAGTTATAGCTGTGCTATATTTTGAACGTACACGCATACGAGTTGTACCAGATACAGCAGCACCCGGTATGGTAATATTCACTGTACCATTCCATGTTCCAGATAAGGTAAGTGGAATATTTGTAAATTCTGAAGCATCAAATACTCCGCTTTGGTCATAGTCAATCCAAACACCAGCGTATTCTGTTCCACCATTCGCTACACTTACAGATAATGGATAAGTATTACCCGTTGTTACATTTGCCGATTGAGCAGAATAATCAGAATAGGCAGAATTTCCGCCTGAACCTAAACAAACACCGCTTGCATTATTAATAACGCCGGTATTAAAATTTACCGAAGTTACATGATCGCCACCTGCACAATTTGCTGTACCTACACAATAACAACTTAAGAAGGTGTTCATTGTTACCTGTAATCCATTAGATGCAACTGTAGACGGTCCAGTAGAACACGTAACCAGGCATTGGTAATATTTTGCTGACGTTTGGTTTGTTACTTGAGAGGCAGAAGTACCTAAGTTGGCCACATTAACTGTGAATCCAGCATCATCTGCACTCTGCCATTGGTAAGTAACACCGCTACCTGGTGTAGAATTTTGAATAGTCAAAGTAAAGTTTGCTCCTGAACAAACAGATGCTGCTGAAGAAAGGGTATTTCCAGGAGTTGGTGTGGAACAAGGTAACCTCCGGCTGAGTAAGAACAAGTTTATCAAGATTTAGGTAGGTAGTCACCCGGAGGTTATCTAAAATGTATCTTATTTAATAAAGAGTTCTCCGGCAGGAGGCGTAAAAGTCACTACTACTGTGGAGCAAGTAGCAGACACAACGTGATTTCCACTGTTTATAGTATGAAATGTAGTCCATGGGCCTGCAGCTGTTGCACCATATTGCACATTAAAAGAGCCCCAAGTATTCGGAGTCCCTACTGTGTTTGCAGACCAGTTAGCAACTTTATACGAATAAGATAGCGTAGCTAATGCTCCGTTGCTTGTACCGCATGAAGGTGAAACCATGTTTCCCGTAGTAGCACCAGAATACAAATTTTTGCGCATACTTGCTGATCCACATGCTGTTGTAGCGGTTGTTCGTAAGATATTGCCTGTCCAACCAGTTGCATCCAAATTAAAATCGTTGGTGTAACTTGCTTGTCCTACAGAAACATTAACTGAAAGGCCACAGTCACCAGTGCGACGAAAAACGTAACCATCCGCATCAATCGCGAATTCATCGTTCGATTTTGTAAATTTCTTGATTCATAATTTATTTGTTTAGGGGTTTAAATATTTGTTTATGTAGTTAGGAATTAAAGTTTAAAGAATTAATTTAAGATTGATTTTTTTAGCTATAGATCTTCATGCCGAATCAATTTAAAATCACTTAGAATTTTTATTTTTTATTTTTAACCAAACCAGTTCAAGACAAGGTTAATTTTTTACTAATTTATAACAAAGTTTTAAATGACACAAGTTTTTGTAGTTAATTAGTTACAAACTAGCAAGAAATTATACAACTATTTATATTCCAATTTATTAAAATCGATTTTGTTCACAAATTGCAACAAATTTCAAAGTGACAATTTGGGTGAATTATTAATTTATCAGGGTGAATATTAAATAATTTACAACAAAAAAGCGGCAGTTGGCAGTTTTAAAAAGGCGGCAGTTGGCAGCGGCAGTTGGCAGTGTAAAAAAAGCGGCAGATGGCGGCGGCGGTTGGCAGTTAAAAAAAAGCGGCGGTTGGCGGCGGCGGTTGGCAGTTTTAAAAAGGTGGCAGTTGGCGGTGGCGGTTGGCAGCAATAAGCCACTCTCCATTCTCCCAACCACTCTCCTACTATCCCACTCGCTCTCCCACCACCAACCCACTAAGAAACTATAAAACCAATAAACTATAAAACCAAAGAACTATAAAACTATAAAACTATAAAACCATAAAACTATAAAACCATAAAACTATAAAACCATAAAACCATAAAACCATAAAACTATAAAACTATTAAACTAGTAAACTATAAAACTATTAAACTATAAAACTAAAAAAGCCCTCATCCGAAGACGAGGGCTTTTTTACTGAGTTTAAACTTTTGAATTACTCAACTGCAATCATTATCTGTTGAGTGAATCCTGATACATTTTGAACTCTCAACATATACATCCCTTTAGAAAGGTCACGTACATCTATGTTATTAGAATTCATTCCTGCAATTGCATTCATCACTTCTGATTTTACTATTCTTCCTGATACATCCATTAATTCCAATGTATAGGCTCCTGAAACAGTAGCATCAAGATCAATATTCAGATTAGTACTCACTGGGTTTGGATATGCGTTCAACTTGGTACCAGGCAATTCACCTGCAACTCTACAGTTAACCAGAATATTCAAAATTCTTGTTCCAGATTGTCCACAAGCATTAATCGCTTTCACAGTTATTTGACCGCCACCAATTCCATAATCCATAATTATTGCATTAGAACCCTGACCTGCAACAAAACTCGCTCCTGCAGGGATCGTCCACAAATAACTAGTTGCGCCGAATACCGGTGTAATAAAATAAAGTACACTCGCATCGAAACTACATACTGTTGATGGGCCATTTATCACACCAAGATCTGAAGGCACACCTTTGATGTTCATACATCTGGCAACACTACTTCCGCATCCGTTAACTGCTGTTACACACAACTGACCGGTAGTGAAGTTGGAAGGATACAACACATCAATTGATGTGGTTCCAGCACCGTTAACTATTGTTGCTCCGGCAGGAACTACCCAGTTATAGGTACTGATTCCGCTTTGAGATGGAATTGAATAGGTATAAGTTTGTCCACAAACTCCTGCAGCAGGTCCTATAATATTTCCCGGTGTGTTGGGCTGAATTGAATTCACTGTTTTACAACGTGGTGCAGAAACGATTCCACAAATAGACGTGGCAGTTACACAGATATTACCTATCACAAAGTTGGATCCTACACTAGTAGTGATTGATGGAGTACCTAGACCATTTGTGATTGTAATATTTGCTGGTACAGTCCATGTATAAGTTCCAGCTCCTGCTACCGGTAAGACAGAAAACACCTGACCTGTTTGACCAGGGCATTGTGCGAAAGGACCACTCATGGCACTTGGATTTGCAGTTGCTTTGCTCACTGTCATGCAACGTGCAGTGCTTGATGATCCACAGCTAGTAGCTGCAACAACACAGATTGATCCTGTATTGAATCCGGCAAGGAAACGTATAACAACGTTTGGTGTTCCTTGTCCTGAAATCACTTGCATTTGCGGAGTCGCTGTCCAGAAATAATTTGCAGCGCCTACTACTGCTGGTACAGAGTATGGGCTAGTTGTATTAGGGCAACCTACCACATTACCTGTTATAGGTGCAGGAATACTTACTGTACCACGTACCCAGAAACAACGGGTATTCACGGTTCCACAAGCATTGCCAGCTGTTACACAGATGTTATAACCTGATGTTGTTGATAACACACCAAATTCTACAGAGACGGAAGGAATAGTTGTAGAGAAAGGGCCTGGCTGACCATTGAACAAGGTGCCTGTAGGTCCACTCCAGCTATAATAAACTGCTCCGGGTACTGAATTACAAGTGACCGTAGCAATTGAACCAACGCAAGCTGTAATTGGTGCACTCATGGTGTTTATTGATCCTGATGGAATACCATTAACAACCGATATGGATGCACTACCTGATGTTGTTCCTGTACAATTTACATCATCAACTCCAACTAAACTATAGTTTGTTAGCACAGTTGGTGCTACCAGAATATTCTCTGTACTGTTGCTGGTTGTAAACGGACCGAAGGTCGTACTTCCATTGCTGTAAGAATAAGTCCATGGACCTGTACCTGTAAACACTAGCGTCAGATTGGTATTTTGACCATTACAGATAGTTGTTGTTCCACTCAATGTTGCTGTAGGCAATACATTAGTGATTACATCAACTCCATCAGAATTGGTGATCGAACATAAAGCATTTACTATGGTCCAGCTGAAAGTGTTCAAACCACTAGCCAATCCTGTTACAGTTGTTGCAGGGTTGTTTGCATTTGCAAACGTTCCTGCTCCCGCCGTTACTGTCCATGTGCCTGTTCCTACAACTGCTGCATTAGCTGCCAAGGTTACAGTTCCACCAATACAGGAAGTTTGATCCGGGCCAGCCAGGGGAAGTGTAGTTGGATCCGGTTCAGTGATTACTACCTGGATACTGTTCAAACAACCTATTCCATCTGTTACCTGAACTGTATAGGTGCCTGCAATTACTCCGGTATAGAAGCCTGCGGTATCTACCACCCCATCGAAATTGTAGAACGTTGAGCCCGGATTAGGGTCATTAGTAACTACAATGATGTAAGCACCATCATTACCACCATTACAACTTACGTTGGTCTGACTTAAAATGCTAAGTGCCGGTGGTGGAACTATATCCACTAAAGTTGAATCCGATAAGGTACATCCAAAACTATTGGTAACTGCCACGACATAATAACCGGAGTTACCTACTGTAGTTGAATTTATTACAGGGTTCTGTTGCACATCATTGTAACCTCCTGGACCCGTCCATGAATAAGAATTGGATGGCTGTAAAGGATTCAGATTACTTCCGAATAAAGAAAGCGAAGCACCTGAACAAATCGGTGAATTGCTGCTTGCTAATGGACTAGGAGCTACTTTAAAACCAAATGACCAAACCTGAGGAGTTGAACAAGTTGCTGATGTATAAAGAGGAACTACTTGCCAGAAATAACTTCCTGTCTGACCATTCACTAAATCACCGGCAGTTGGCATGTAAGTAGTACCTGTTTGACTGGCGGAAACAAGACTTAAGGTAGTACTTGTTGTTCCCCAATAAACATTATAGCCAGTTGCACCAGATGCGGCAGGCCAAGACACAGCAAAACTTGCATCAGGACAAACCTGAGCATCCGCCGGAGGGAAGGTTGGCACAGCGATACAATTTGGATCACCTATGTTAATCAACCAATCTTCAGTTTCACCGTAGCCATAACTTAAGCATGGGGTGAGTCCGGCTCCGGAAATTCCTTCTGCAATAGTGATACGCATTAATGTAACACCGGAAAGCGCATTGCCAGGAACCACAAAGGAACCAACAACGTTTCTAGGGCCAATAGCAGTTGCTCCTTCAACAAATACTTGTTCTCCCGGATCTGCAAATGAACCGTTTTGGTTGTAGTCAATCCAGATAGCCGTGCCAAATGCATAGTAAGGAGCACCATCACATTCATCTTCAACAATAGTAAAAGGAACTGTTGCGCCTTGGAATACTGTGGTAAGATTGCCGGTGGGTACGAAGTTAGAATATCTGCCTAACAAAGAACCAGGGCCAGGTGCAGCTGTTGTACAACCATTTGTTCCGGCGTAAGCAGGAGGAGTAGTTCCACCATTTACAGTAACACTGTAAATCTCTTCATCAATTGTTTGAGTAGCAGCTGAAGCACAGAAACAATTGAAGATCGCATTTTGCGCCACAAGTAAAGCTGTTGTAAAGTTAGATCCCGAAGTACAACCCACATTAGAACGATACCATGTTGCAGCTGATTGCGTAGCAGTATAAGTTGGACTATTGGTTCCAACATTTGTCCATGTTGCATTATCAGGTGAAGATTGCCACTGGTAGTTGGCTCCCGGAGGAGTAAACTGAGTGCTCAATGTAAATGATTGAGTAGGACATACCGGATTAGCAGTTGAAATAGTATTGCCCGGGTTAGAAGCAGGCTCAGTAAGAGTCACCGACCCTGAATTATAACAACCGTTTGGATCTGTAACAAGCACACTATACGTTTCTGAAGGGGATCCTAGTGTTGCAATTGGATTGAATATTCCAGTATTGCTCAAACCAGCACCAGTCCAGGCATACGAATAACCTAAGCCACCCTGAATATCTAACACATAGTCTTCAACTTCACTGAAGTTGGAGCTAAAGTTATCACAAGCAGTAACCGGGTTAATAGAGTTTCCATTTGCAAGTACGCGAATTCTGGTAGAACCAGGAGAGGCTGTAACCGGAATATTGATTACAAAACTAGTTACGTTATTTAAAGAGTTTACTCCGTTTGCAACTACTACATTTTCACCTAAATCATCAAAATCTCCATCGCGAGTCCAATCTATCCAAATATTATAGTAAGCGATTGAGCAAGAGCCCTGAGTCTGACAGGTAAGCGTGAATGAACCACCTAATGTTTGTGAAACAATTGAAGCAGGGAAGTAAGTAAATCCAACTCCATCATAGGCATTGGTAGCATTAGTAAAGTTAGTCATACCACCGGTAGTTGAAACAGTAGCAATGTAATTACAACCATTGGTAGCAAACAAGATAGGACTGCAACCATAAGTAGGCACAGCACCACCGGAACCTCCTGCAACTGCAGCAACTAACTGACTGGTATTACCCTGACAAACAGTTGGAGGTGTAGCAGAAACGGATGATATTACAGGAACTACTCCACCTGTTACCGAAACTGTACTCACAGCAGTACAACCTGAACCACTTGCGGTACAAGTATAAACTGTAGTAGCCGAAGGTACGGCAGATACGTTAGCTCCAACAGCATTAAACCCTGAAGGAGTAGAAGTCCATGTAAAGAAAGTATAACCAGGTCCGGAAGCGGATAAGTTAGCAGTATTATTATTTGGTCCACCAACACCTGTGTTAGAACCACCAATACAAACAAACGAAACATCACTGCTTACAGTTAATGCAGGAGGGACAGTATAGGTAGCAGTAACTGCTTCTCTTGGTCCTGAACAAGTACCATTAAACTCTTCAACATATACAGTTACATCACTGGCAACAACGACAACAGGTAATGTAAGTCCTGAACCGAGCAATGTTCCACCGGAAGGAAGATCATACCAATTTAAAGTTCCACCGGTTGTAGTAGCTGATAAAGTAACCGTTCCAGCTCCGCACACAGTTGCAGCGCCAGTTCCTGTTGGTTGAGGAGGTGTTGGAGCCACTGTAACTAAAACTGTATTTGAACTTTGGCAGTTATGTAAAGGTTCAGTCAAGGTCATGGTATAAGTAGTAGTACCAGAAGGACTAGCGGAAAGCCTTGCTAAAAATTCATCACCAGCTGCAATACCTGAACCTACACCATTTGCAGTCCATAAGAAACCAATCGCTTGAATTGGGCTAAATTTCCAACCTTCGTTGTCAGTAGCCCATGACCCTGAATTTCTTCCGGGAGCGGCAACACCTGCTGATCCCGTTAAGTTTTCAAGTCCGCAAGCACCGGTATTTGTTGTTTGAGTATGTCCCAAAAACACATCAATTGCTCCGGTAGCTTCGTAATCTATGATTTGGCCTGCATAATAAGGAGTAGCAGAATAGTAAGGAACATTGTTATAATTTACAATGAACACACGATTCGGAGCAATACCTTGTGTCTCATAAGAAATTTGTCCTGAAGAAGCATTCAAATCAGCCCAAAAACCTACCCAGTTATTGGTATTTGCTGCATTTGGAATTAACGCCGGAGAAAATGAACCAAAGGTGTAATTGGCCCTACCAAATACGATATACCCATTAGTATGAACTTGTACTTGGGTATAAACAGTTCCAAAATAGTTAAAGCTAAATCCTATGTTAGCAATAGTGGTTCCTTCATCACCTGTAGGACCAGCATTTGCCAACGTAGTTGTTAATGGTGATACAGGAGAAAAAGCTGTTGAAGCAACTGTATATCCGGTTGGAGGTGCACTTGGTGCAATTGCTGATAAAATGGTTGGTGAACCAGGGCAAATTGTGCTAGGCGTAGCAGATAAAATTGGAGTAGTTGGTATTGTATAAATAGCAACTGTTGTTGCTACAGCATTACTCCAACAGAAACTCGTATTATCCTGAGCTCTTACATAATATATACCATCTGCAGGCACAGAATAAGGATTATTTATAGTTCCATCATCCGCAATAGAAGCAGTAGAAGTTCCTGTTGCATTAGTTCCTTGCCAGTAGTTCGTGCTTCCCGGTGTAGCTACAGATGAAACTAAGGTTACAGCGCCGCAGGCAGGGTTGCCGGTAACCGGAGCAGAAACTGTAGGATCGGCTGGACCAGATGGAAAATTGGTCACGGTAATTGAACCTGCACCGGCAGACCAGGTAAAGTATGTGTTATCTTGAGAACGAACATAATAGGTTCCATTCGATAAAATTGGAAGATCTACTGTTGCTGGTAAAGCAGTGCTAGTACCAGATGCAGAAGATTGCCAATACCAGGTCTCGCCTGATGGTGCACTACCACCTGAAGTTAATAAACCACCAGTATTGCAATTAGGCACATTTACCTGTGTAGGATTAGCAGGATCAGCAGGAAGTGGAACGATATTAACTAAATAATCTTCTGTTTCACCCCATGTATAAGTGACACAAGGGCCAGGTACCGTACCTTCAACATCAACTACACGCATAACAGTAACTCCGTCAGTAGCAGTTAATGGAACCAAAAATGAGCCGGTTCCTGTCCATGCTCCTGCACCTGTTACATCAGCAACTTCTTCACCTGCGTCAGTAAATAATCCATTTTGATTATAATCAATATATATTTTGAACTGATTACCATAAGGACCACTATTACATTGCAGAATAGAAACAGAAAATGGTTCATTCACCCCTTTTACAAGGTTACCGGGTGCAACGGAAGTCCTAAAGTTAGAATAAAAACTTGCAACTGATCCGGGTCCGGGAGCGGCCACGCCACATGCTGAAGTATTGTTAATACCACCAACTGTTACATTTCCAATATCCTCATCAGCAGCACTTGATGCTGTGGAAGCACAATAAACCAGACATGCTATTCCGGATGTAAGGTTAACCTGAAGTGGATTAGAACTCGCAATTTGACCACTTCCACTGCAAGTTACTTCACATCTGTAATAAGTAGCCGCTGCATGACTTGTAGTCAAAGCATTATTGGTAGCACCACCTATATTAGCCCAGGTTGAGTTATCAGGCGATGACTGCCATTGGTAGGATACACCTGTTCCAAGAGTTGGGCTTGCCATTGTTAAAGTAAAGTTAATACCGGTACAAGGAGCAGCTAAAGTGCTAATAGTATTACCAGGAGTTGGAGTGCCTGTACATGCAGATGAAGCAGAAACATTTAATAAATAATCTTCCGTTTCACCCCATGTGTAAGTACCATGGACCAGGAACAGTTCCCTCAACATCAACAACACGCATTACTGTGGTTCCAAGAGTTGCGCCAATAGGAACGATAAAAGAACCGGAGCCTGTCCAGGCACCTGCTCCTGAAACAGCAGCAACTTCTTCACCTGGATCGGTAAAGGATCCATTTTGATTGTAATCAATATAAATTTTAAATTGATTGCTATATGGACCAGCATTACATTGCAAAACAGAAACAGAAAAAGGCTCTGTTGCTCCTTGAGTAATATTTCCGGGAGCAACGGATGTTCTAAAGTTAGAATACATACTGGCAACGGATCCGGGACCAGGAGCTGCAACAAGGCATGCTGAAGTATTGTTAATTCCACCAACAGTTACGTTTCCTATATCTTCATCAGCAGTACTGGTTGCAGACGAAGCACAATAAACCAGACATGCTATTCCGGTAGTCATACCAAGAGAAATTGGATTAGATATTGTAGTTCCACCACCACTGCAAGTAACTTCACATTGATAAGAAGTTGCCACAGATTGGGTTGTTGTTAAAGATGAACTTGTAGCACCACCTATATTAGCATATCCTGCTCCTGCATCGGCTTGCCATTGGTAGGAAACTCCGGTACCTGAAGTCAAATTTTGTAATGACAATGTAAAAGCTGAAGCATTGCAAGGAGCAGCTTGGGTAGAAAGTGTATTTCCAGGATTAGGAATTCCTAGACAAGGAGTAGAAGGACTAAAGGTAATAGCACCTACCAATCCGCGCGGAGTATTTAAAGGTGAAGCTAAAGTTCCTCCATATCCATTGAGTGCGCAATAGTTAATAGTAACGCCTCCGTTTGTGAATGTACATGCCTGTACTCCAATAGTACTATAACGTATACTCGATGCAGCTATACAAAATCTGTAAAAACCTGGAGCGAGGGAAACATTTAAACCCGACATTACTTCTTGAGTGGCAGATCCGGTTTGTGTGGTTTGGGCAGTGGTGGCTAAGGTGTTCGAAGCCTGCAAAGTCCATCCATTTAATACTGAAACTGCTCCGGGAGCACCTAAATTATTACCTGCAACAGGCTTTGTCCATAACTGGAAAGTTTGGGTGCCTGTGGTGCCGGGGGCACAATTAATTGAATTGATAATAATTGGACTCGCATTTGCATTTTCCAAAGTTCCAATTACTATGGATGAACCATTATTGTTAGCAAGAGTGGTGGCAACAGTCTGCGCAAAACTCGAGGCAGCTCCAATCAACAGAATTGCAAGTAACAAGAACAATCGCGTCAGATGAGGCGATCGCTTTAACAAAGGGTAGTTGTGTTTGTTCATGATAGGTTTGTTTAGATGAATTTATTTTAGGTTTAGCTTATATTCTAATTTATTGTTTTAAGATTTTCATTCGTACAAATTTTAAAATAAGAAAAAAATATTTTTTTAAACTTTACAAACTACATATTTAAATTTTCTATTTAATAATTAATTTTTCTGTTTTAGTTCCTGAAGGACTAATAAATTGTAGAATATATTGTCCGGGTGAAATATTAGAAATATCAGCTTCCACACTATTAGCTTCAAAATATTTAACAGCTTTTCCTGCCAAATCATAAATAATTATAGAATCATACAAAGAAGAATTAAAATATATGGTTTCAGAGGCAGGATTTGGATAAAAAGAAATTTGATTTTGCATCAGATTTTCATTGTTTAGTGCTCCGGTCCGAAGCACTCCATAGAATAGGAATCAACTAAAATTAATTCATTGGAATGAGTTAAATTAGTTGACCAAAAACTCTGCAAATAAATCAAAACATTTCTAGGAGGATCCAGTGCAATTCCAACTCCTTGATAACTATCATCACTGGTTCCGGTAGTAGCAACATTTCCTAATAGCGAAAACGCCCCAGATACTGGTCCAAAATTCGCGAGATATGATGCACCAAAGTTTCCTGAAGCCGAACCACCCGTTATTCCACCACAAACATAAACTTTTCCACTAGCAGAAACTTTCATATCAGCTATGTTTAAAGATGAAATAGAAGTAAAAGATGCTGGATTGGGCTTAAAAGAAGCATTGGCATTTAGCACCACACCGTTAGATGTACTCACTTTATAAACAAACACATCTCTGTTTCCTCTCGTAGCAGAAAAATATATTGTTCCAACGGGACCATCAACAACTTCATAACCCGTTTCATTAATCACAGCGCCCTGTGGAATATTTATAAGTAAACCTGAGTTTCTGGTACCATTAGCAGAATTATATCTTAAAATTAAAGCATCAGTTCCATTGGTTGCATTTGTGAACGTAGTACCACCCACATACAAGAAACCATCAATACTAGCTAATATATCATTTCCAACATCATCTCCTGAAACAGTACCATTATTATAAGTAGATTTCCATTTCAACAACCCTGAAGTATTGACCGAAGCAGTCATTACATTTTTAACTCCCGAAATTAAACGATAACCGGTAACAAACAAATTTTTTGTAGGCGTAGTCACCATATTAGTAACCACATCTAAGTTCGTATCAAAAGAATATAAAGGAACAGAAGTGCCTGTATTGGGAATAACACGTGCAATAGAATAAGTGGTATTTGCACCTGTAACAGATTTAAACAACAAAAAAGTTGCTGTTCCACGAAGTACTATATTTACACCGGTTTCATTAGCAGGAGTCGAATAGATAAAAGTCCATGCGGAAGTTAAATTATTGTTATACTTCATTACCTGAACATCATAATTACTTCCAACAGAATTGAAGGTATTAAATCCTATAAATACACTTCCGGATCCATCAATTTCTAAAGCAAAAGCTGATTTGAAATCAAATGTACCGCTTACCATCATGTTTTTTACATTCACAAATTTCTGAACCAATAAAACACCAGCAGGGGTATATTTTCTTAGCACCACATAATACTGTGTAGGTCCTACATGATTGGTAGAATCAAGATCAGAGGTAATATCTGATAAAACAAAAACATTACCACTGGCATCCACTGCAACTTTCCTGGCTTCATTCGAAAACCCAGATGTTACCGTGTAGGAATAGGTATCATTCCAAACAAAATTGAATTGAGCGAAGGCTCCACAACTAATCAATAAAACAAATAATAAGGTAGTGAATTTTTTCATGAATGGATTCTTTTTTATGTAATTAAACGATGAATTTAAATCTATTAAAAAAAAATTAGCACAATTTGTACATTTAATAAAACACTACTTTTAAAGTTGCTTTCGAAAAGCTACAACACATTTTATGTTGAGCTACAATAAATACACTTGAGCAGATCAAACTAACCCCACATTTTAAGGTAGGCTAATATAAGAAAAATATAAGCTAGTAACATAAATATTACAATTTATTTACATGGAAATTCAAAAACTTGAAATTACCTAACACTTTAATTTGCAATACATTAAATAATTGTCAAATCAAATAATCAAATCGAAAAGTTAATATCTTCCGCTTTCTCATACTAAAGTATGAGAAAAGCTAAAAGAAAAGGCTGTTAACCTTACAGGATAACAGCCTTTTCTTTTTTATGAAATAGTAGATTTATCTGAGAACCAGTTTGTCTGAATGTTTGTTTAACTCACCTTTCAAGGATACCAGATACATACCTTGTGAAAAACCATAGGCCGGAATAGTAAACTGGTTAAAACCTGCATTTACTGTAATTCCTTTATTATAGACAACTCTACCTGATAAATCAGTGACTACTAAAGTGGCTTTTTCACCAATACTGGTTTCCATCACTACCTGAATGTTCTGGTTGTTTTCTACATAGGAATAAATTTTTACTGCACCTTTAAGATCACAACTTGTTTTAGTAATAATTTCAGAGTAGGTAAAGGCACCATCGGTATCAGTTTGCTTTAATCTATAATAATTAATTCCATCTAATGGCTGCACGTCAATAATAGTATAAGAATGACTGGAAGTTGAATTACCGGCGCCTTTTAATGAGGCTATAGGTTCAAAGTCAACTCCATCAATACTCCGTTCAACAGTAAATAATTCATTATTTATTTCACTTGCTGTGATCCAGGATATTTCCATATCCTTCTGATCGCATTGCGCTTTAAAGCTAACCAGTTCAACTGGCAGCGGACTCAACAAGGCAGAAAGTGTCCACCAGCCACTATTAGCAGGTTGGGTATTTGCGGAGGTTCCATTAGGAGCCAGATTCGCTTGTGCCCCAACAGGAAGTGCCCAACCCAAAGAGGCAGGAATCCACTTTTGAGACCTTGGATTCACAATGGCTCCTTGTTCAGAAGCAGTACATCTAAAATTAACATTTACAGATGTAAAGGTACCGGTAGCATCAATCTTCCAAAAACGATCCACAGTTTGAAGACTATTGTTAGCTCCTCCCAAATCATTAACATGGGCGACTCCCGGAGGAAGAGGCAAATTGGCAGCATTTGTCCTGTAAGTAGTTACTGAAATAGAGTCAAATTTATTTGTGACTGGAGTTAAAGTCAGTGGTACATAATCTGCAGCATTACTACTGAATGCAAATGGGATGGTAACCGGAATAACCGCACTTTGAGCATAACGCCAAATAACGTTTCCATTGTCACCACCAGTTTCAGCCCTGATATATCCATTAGTTCTAACAATTGGAGGAACAGTACTACTTCCCGTAGTTCTTATCACAATATTTTTTCCACCTGAAAGTGGTACATGGTCGTCGTCCAGATTTAATTCACCATTGGTTAATATCAATTGATTTCTTACCCAAACACTAGTTACATTAGGTAAACTGGCAGGCATTACCCATTCTAAATCAGGTGTGCCTTGAAAATTAATATCTAAATTACCGTATTGATGCTGTGGTTTAATGGCAATACCTAAACCCCAACCAGAAATAATTTGATTATCAACTCCATAATATTCAACTGTTGATAGCGGGGATAAATAATAATCAAGGGTACCGGTTGCATCGAAAGCAGCATTGCTGGTATTGTTAAAAATGCCATTTGCATGAGTAGTTCTGATGCGCCCTGTTAAAACAAGTATACCGCTAAACGCATATTGAAGATTAGAAAAAACCTTATTACCACGTAAATTCAAAACACTGGAGCCATCCACCTTTAAAAAATCGGAGGAAGGGGAACCTGTTGCAGAGAAGGATCCAATTTGAATATTTCCAGATACTACATCGAGAGTGGTAGTGGTATCGATCCATTGCTTAACTTCTTGCAGGACATGACCGGTTATACGTGAAAAATTAATTGTACCACCTGGTATGCAAAATAAAGTTTTTCCAAATTTAGTATTGGAAGCACACAGAATAGAACCTCCCGGGCCTATGGAATAATTTGGCGAACGTACAACCAATTCAGCCATCACTGATAATGCATTCAGATTGTTGTCAAAATAGAAAAACCCTCCGGTCTGAACAAAATCTCCAACATTATCTTTATCAGAATTAATAAATACACGTGCAGGTGTAGGCTCACCGTTAGGTATAGTAGTTGAATTGTGAATATAAAAACTACCTCCGGTTTGGTTATATCCTCCTTTAACATTCATAACAGCAAAACCTGCTCCTCCTTTGAGAGAAAGAATGCCATTTGATATAGTCACATTCCCATTAATATTGCAGAAAATAGAATCGAATCGTGCCGAAATAAATGTATTACCACCGGTCACATTAAAATTGCCTCCCACATTTAATCGAACAGGGTGGCCATTACTTACAGCAAGCAATAACGAACTATTGAAACTATTCACTCCCCCACTAATGGATACATCGCCTGTAATATTAACGAACTCATTCCCCTTAGCTTTACTGGAAATAAAAGTTCCATTGGCTCCACCCACAGAGAAATTGCCTCCAACAGTCATAGCCAGCTTTTTTTCGTTTTGATTCGGTTCAATCTTTTCAACACCTATGCAGGTAAATGTATCCTGCACACTAAAAAATGAAATTGTACAATCATTGATAATATTAAATGTTGCAGTCAACGGAAGTCCACTGCTTGCAAAATAAACCGAAAACTGACCACGATTAAAAACAAGTGAGTTGGCCGTAAAACTTGCAATTCCGGCCTGGTCAGAAACTACATTTAAGATACCACGATAGCTACCATCCAACTGCGTAAAGGATCCATTTACAACAGAAGTAAGATCACCGATTCCATTATATATTCCATTGAAACGGCCCTGGGTAAGCAGA
Source organism: Bacteroidota bacterium (assembly GCA_016722525.1). Taxonomy (GTDB): domain Bacteria; phylum Bacteroidota; class Bacteroidia; order AKYH767-A; family OLB10; genus JADKJB01. The sequence continues at coordinate 141,727 of JADKJB010000010.1, read as the reverse complement.
AAATTTCCACCTACATAGAAGTCAAGAAATGAGTTGGCCTGATAAACTCCGTATACGCCTTCACCGTTACCGAGCCCTGAATTTTGAATTGTAAAATTTCCAAGAACCCGAAATGTAGTTCCTCCTACGGAACCAGCGCCCTTATTTGCATAAAAATAATTTGTAGTAGTAGGAGAATTAAACAAGAAGAATCCTCCTATAATAATAGAATCAGCTTTAACATTTCCTGCAAATTGCTGACCGGTGAAATTACCATTTGTTTGGGTATAATTCCCTGTAACATCAAATAGAAGATTACCATTGGTGTTAGCTAAAATAATATTTGCAGCTGGAGCAGAAGAACTATAATTACCTCCTACAAGTATTTCAGTACGATTGATATTAACATCGGAATTTACAAAGTATGTTGTTGAGTTGGCTGTAGCACTTAAATTACCTGAGATATTAATAAAAACCGGTGCGGTTGGCAAGGGAACCAATAACGGTGGACTACCAACAAGCACATTATTATTCCCTCCGGAAACAGTGAAATTAGTGGTAGCGTAAGTCATGGTTCCGGTATTACCTTCCATAAATCTTACATAAGAAGGATTTCCTGAAATATTCGTATTGTCATTAACCGTTAGATTGAGGTTTCCGCTTACCTGCCGGAGAATTGCAACTGAATCGCCGGAAATATTAAAATCACCTGTTACATTTATTACAGCTGAAACAGCATCACTCAATATACCTTCAATGACGAAAAATTTATGGGCAAGTGTAAGTGTTCCGGTCACATTCCAGGTTAAAGCTCCAAAACAAATACTTTTAAGCTTACTGGTTAATAGTGATGTGCTATTATCTGTAAAGTTGATACAATTAATTGTCAATGCCCTGTTTGCGCCAGCCTGCCAAATTACCTGGCTTGTTCCGGTTAAAAGCACATTATTCAAAGTATAAATGGTCGAATTACCGGTTCCATCATCCATCATCACTTCACCTTCGTTGACAGTAAAGTTTCCTTTTATTCTGCCGGCAGCACCTCCAAAAACACCATCCTGATCCCAATATGTGCCTGAAGAAGGAACACTTAAAATAAGATTACCAAAATCGCCGGTTACTCTTGTAATTGAACCGAGTGGAATTGAAAGATTACTCCAATCCTCAATGATGAGTGTGCTTGCAGGAGAAAAATTTTCAATTCCATTTTCAAAAATAGTTTCATCTGCAGCTACGTTTGCACGCGGATAGTGAATATAAGTTCCTGTCAAAGTAAATGCGTATGGATTGAGAAGATCAATTCTTCCATTATTTTCTAAAACACCCCCTACAGTAATTGTCCCATCAACTGACAGTGAAGCTGTAGCAACATTAACAATTCTTAAAGTACAACCGGGTTGAACTGTTAAATTTGCAATAATATCTGTATTGGTAGTTACCGTAACCGTAGCGCCGCCCTGGATGATAACAGGGTCACCATTAGTAGGCACTATTCCACCTACCCAGGTGGTGCCAACATTCCAATTTCCACCTGCGATGGTGGAGAATATCTGGGCCGATGATCTTGATGTGGAAAATAATATCAAGGCGAATACCAATGAAAATAAGGTAACTGAGAATCTGCCAAGTTTCAACAATGGGGAAATTCATTTCTGTGACTTATATGATGTTTAAATTAGATTCAGAATACTGATTTAATTTATACGCAATTAACTCCTGTTAGTTAAGTTTCTGGTCAAATTTGTAAGGTTTTCAACAAAATTGACCAATTTCATTAACACACTTCTTTTGTAAAGATACAATATATTTTAAATGAATGCAAGTAGCTAACCAGAATCCTGTTTATGCTTCTTAACAAACTTGAATGTCAGGCAAAAATATTTATCACACATATCTTTGATATTCTGATGTTTAACAATTAACAATATTAAAATGTTTCATTAAAAAGAGAAAAATCATTGTTGAAAAGTACTTGATCCCTCCAAAAATTCAACCTAAAGTATGAGAAATGCGGATCAGCAGGAAGTATTTTATTTATAGTATTGAATATCAATCTTTTAAATATTTTTAATGGTGAAACTTCACTTTATTATAGATGCTGTAAGAAAAAAATAAATTTTTCCATTTTAAGCCCTATTATTCTATCGTTTGAATTCAGAAAGTGAATTTTCAATTTCTAAAAAATAAACCTATTGGGTTCATTGAATCAAAATTGCAAGCTTAAATACAACTCGCAATTAAAAATATGCAGTTAGAAATTGGTTGAAGGGAAATAATTATTTCTTTAATGAGCATTAGTTGCTGGGGCTGAAGCCCGTTTGGATCAGGCGTTATTTTTAACTCCGCCCTGAAGGACGGAGTTAGTGAGATTGGGTGGGTAGGTTAGTGAGTTAGTGGATTAGTAGGTTAGTGGGTTAGTGAGTTAGTGGGTTTGCCGAAGTTAAAGCGTTGCGGGGGCTGAAGCCTTGTTGGATCAGGTGTTGTTTTAACTCCGCCCTGAAGGACGGAGATTGTGAGATTGGGTGGGTAGGTTAGTGAGTTAGTGGGTTTGCCGAAGTTAATACGTTACTAAGCTTAATTTTTTCACATGTTCCATAACGTTATCTTATGTTGCGACTAAAATTTTTTATGTTGAACATGTTTCACTAACTCCGCCCTTCAGGGCGGAGATGCGAGTGCGTCCTATCCCACTCTCCCCCACCGGGCTTTAGCCCGGTGGGGGAGTTGAAATTTAGTTTGCAGAAGCTAATCCGTTTCGGGGGCTAAAGCCCTTTGGGATCAGCCATTGTTTTAACTCCGCCCTGAAGGACGGAGTTTGTGAGATTGGGTGGGTAGGTTAGTGAGTTAGTGGATTAGTAGGTTAGTGGGTTTGCCGAAGTTAAAACGTTGCGGGGGCTGAAGCCTTGTTGGATCAGGTGTTGTTTTAACTCCGCCCTGAAGGACGGAGTTTGTGAGATTGGGTGGGTAGGTTAGTGAGTTAGTGGATTAGTAGGTTAGTGGGTTTGCCGAAGTTAAAGCGTTGCGGGGGCTGAAGCCTTGTTGGATCAGGTGTTGTTTTAACTCCGCCCCTGAAGGACGGAGTTTGTGAGATTGGGTGGGTAGGTTAGTGGGTTTGCCGAAGTTAATACGTTACTAAGCTTAATTTTTTCACATGTTCCATAACGTTATCTTATGTTGCGACTAAAATTTTTTATGTTGAACATGTTTCACTAACTCCGCCCTTCAGGGCGGAGATGGGAGTGTGCTAACCCTCTCTCCCCCACCGGGCTTTAGCCCGGTGGGGGAGTTGAAATTTAGTTTGCAGAAGCTAATCCGTTGCGGGGGCTGAAGCCCATTAAGAAAATTGAAACAAAAAAAAATCCCCTCCTCTGGTTTTAAGCAGAGAAAGGGATTCCGGGGCAAACCGGGTCAATTAGGAATTAATCCACAATTAACCTGATTTGACTCGCATGATCGCCATTAACAAGACTAATCATATAAGCTCCTTTAGAAACTTTTGACAGATCCAAGTTTAACTCATTTGAACCTTCAGTTGCAGTTCCGTTCTGAGTTAATATTTCACGTCCTGTAAGATCTATGAGTGCTACTTTATAGTTACTGTTCTCTAAAGAACTGAAAGTAATTTTTGTAGATTCAGAAGCAGGATTAGGATAGACATTCACATTTGAAACTACGGATGAAGCAGTTGATGCTAAACGACAGGTTACGTTTACAAGCAAAGTTCTGGTTCCACCGTTTCCACATGAGTTAGTAGCAGTTACACCGATTACTCCACTGAAGAATCCCCAGTCAATAACCACTGAATTAGTGCCTTGTCCTGAAATAATATTGCCACCACTAGGAACTGACCAAACATAATTTGTTGCACCGAATACCAGAGGTACAGAATAAGCCAAACTTGCATCTTCTGCACAAACTGAATTCGCACCTGTTATGGCAGCAGCATTACTTGGAACTCCTTTTACAGTAATTGTACGTGCAGGTCCTGTAGAGCAGCTATTAGTTTTAGTCACAGCCATTTGCAGGTATTGGTTAGCTGCTGAAGGAAATGCAACTCCTGAAAAATCAACTTCAACAGAATTTGAACCTGCTCCGTTTAGTATCACTGCTCCAGCAGGTACTGTCCAGTTGTATGATAAAATACCTGGTTCAGATGGCACACTATAAGTATATGTTCCGCCACACAATCCACCGATTGGCCCTACCATATTACCTGGCATAGTTGGAGTTGCTTTTTGAACATTGATACAACGTGAAGCTCCAGTAGTACAAGCATTGGTTGCAGTTACACAAATATTTCCTCCATTAAAACCAGCACTAAAATCGATAGTTACGGTTGCTGTACCCAATCCGCTAGAAATTGTAGCGCCAGCAGGCAGACTCCAGTTGTAAGATGTAGCTCCTGCTACAGTAGCAACATTGTATTGCAATGAACTACCTGGGCATGCTTTCAGCAATCCTGATACACTTACAGGACGAGCAGGAATAGAGGAAACAGCAATACATCTTTGAGGAGTTGCAATGCCACAAGGACTGTTAGCAACAACACATACATTTCCGGAAACAAATACATTGGAGAATTGTGCATTTACAGCAAGCGTATTTGAAGTGAATGGTCCTGCATTACCATTGAATGTAGTTCCGGCAGGTCCTGTCCAGGTATAACTAACGGCTCCGCCTATTGCTGCAGGAATAGTATACGTCTTTACATCATTCGCACATGCCTGAGTGGATCCTGTTAACAACGGAGTTGAAACAGTACGACGAAGGAAAATAGCTGAATAATCGCCGGCACCACAACCGTTAATAGCGTGTACCCTGATTCCGTAACCCGAATTAATAGTAGCTCCAAAATCAGCAGTAACTGAAAGACCATCCACCGGAGAAGTAAAAGTAACTCCATTAGAAGTGGGCCCAACATACCAGAGGTAAGACAATGCATTTGCAACCGGAGCAATTGAGAACACCTCTCCTGTTAAAGGAGGACAAGCTACCTGAACACCTGAAATAACACCAGGGATAGAAGGAGCAGAAGGGCTATTGATAATTGTAACATCATCAAAGTTGGAGGAACAGCCAACTTGAGTAATGGTCCATCTAAGCACTATGCTTCCTGTTCCTAATCCGGTTAAACCGGATGAAGCTGAAGAAGGGTCAGTGATGTTTGCTGTACCGCTGACCACAGACCATGATCCAACTCCAACGACTGGTGTATTTGCCAGAAGGCTTGAGGTACCAATATTACAATGCAATTGATTAGTGCCTGCATCGGCAATAGAAATTGGTCCAGGTTCTGTAACAGTAACATCTTCAGTATCCTCACAACCCACATTATCACTAACTAAAACTGTTACTGTACCTGCAACATAGCCGGTGAAAGCTCCATCCACATTCAAATTCAATCCTTCAGAATAGTTAAAAGGACCTGTTCCACCTACAACATTCATTTGGAAGGAACCATTATTGCCTCCATTACAAGTTACATCAACTATTGACCCAATTGATAGTGTTGGACGATCATTCACAACTACCACCGTAGTATTAGACGCAGAACAACCGAATGCATTTGTAACAGTTTGTGTATATGTTCCACCTGCATTGAGTGCTGCAGCAGAAATTACAGGATTCTGAACATTGGAAGTGAAACCATTTGGACCTGACCATGCATAAGAAACTCCGGAAGAACCTGAAAGAGCAATATCAGCATCTTCGCACACCGGAGAGTTTGAAGTAGGTTCAACTGTTGGAGCAGCTAAAACACCAACAGCCGCCGAGCCGATAGAATTACTGCAACCAGCAAACGTTGAAGAAACGGAATATGTAGTAGCTGCAGATAGCGATGTTGTAGGTTGTGGTGCTGAAGAACTAAAACCTGCAGGAACGGAAGACCATGTGTAGGTTACACCCGTAGAAGAAATAACAGAAAGCGTCCAATCCAGTAAAGTTCCTACATCAGAACCTGCATCATCTTTTACAACCAAATTCCATATTCCATTTGCAGAACCGGTAAGTGTGCTAAATGCTTGTTCCGGTGCAAAATTACCGGTGAATGGCGCAGCACCTGTTGTTATTGAAGCAGCACCTGTAACAAAAACAGTATTGGTATAATTATTTCCACCAGCACCATTATCAGTTGACAATTCGATTTGAGAGCCGTTTGGCGCTTTTAAGAAAATGTCCATATCACCAGTATAACCGTGATTAATGTTAATTGTTACTGAAGCCACCTGACTGGCAAGAAAGCCATTTGAAATTGTGATAGGAGATGAAATACCTGTTGTATTATTATCCGGAATCGCAAAATCAGCAGTATTGGCAAGAGCGGCAGCAACACCGATATTAGCAGATAAGTTAAAATTAGTGCCTGCACAAACCGAGGCAGCAGAAGCAGTTGGTGCTACACCGGTTGCAGCCGGATTAATACTGACACTAGTAGTAGCCGAAGCAGAACAACCACCTGATGTAACAGTTACTGTGTAAGTACCTGCTGCGGCAGCAGTGACGTTTGATACCGTCGGATTTTGTGTAGAAGAAGTAAAACTATTTGGACCAGCCCATGAAAAAGAACCACTACCAACAGCAGTAAGATTCAAACTACTACCTACACAAACAGGAGTGTTACTGGATGCAGTAATTGATGGAGGTGTACAAGTAGTGAGTGAAATCTCATCGAATGAACCGGCTGGATTACTTCCACCGAAATTATTATTATTTCTCCAACTAAAAATTAATCGCTTAGTCGTTCCAGCATTTGCAGCCGGAATTGTTATAGTAACTGTTTGATAACTGGTTTGATTTTCATAACCTCCACCAATTAAATTTCCGGAAGCAACCTCAGAACCTGAAGCAGGTGTTACCGATGTAGCAGCCAGGAAGACTTTTAAATCATCGTTATTACTTTCTCCATCACCTTTCCATTTGAATGATAAAGTAATTTGCGTTTGGCCTGCGGGAAATGTTACATCACGATAGAAATGAACAATACGTGTAGCTGAAGGAAATCCACCATTTGTGTAATTGTTATTACCACCTCCATTACTGGAAATGTAGGCTCCTTTAGTACCAGCAGAGAAAGTAGTTGAACCAACTACCCAGCTGTTTCCATTGGCAGCGTTCACGACCGTCCAGCCATTTGCTGCAAATGTTGAAGTTGCTGATTCAAACCCACCGTTACCGGTTGGAGAGATCAATACTGTTTGCGCCACACCCCAGAACGAGGAGAGCGTGAGAAGTGCCATAAGCACCGTCATTTTAATTCCCCGTTCCGGCTTACGGTCCGGAAGAATCGTTTTGAAGTTGTTTTGTTTTTTCATTGTTTTGTTTGTTTTTATTAATTGATTTTGTTTGAATTTCATATTTTTTGAGTGACCCAGTCAAGTTACCTTATCCTGGCAGCCGGACTCATAAATATTCCGTGAAAGGCAACTAAAAGTTGGTAAAAAGCCGACTCTTATTGGTAGACTAAATTCTACAAAAAAGGGTGTGATCTGTTCAATCACACCCTTTTAAGGTTTTTAAAAGCTAGAATTACTGAATCACAACCCTTCCAATCGATTGATTACTAATAGATTCAACTTTTACAATATAAGTTCCTTTGATAATACTTTTTAAATTGATTTCTAGTTGATTGGACCCTTTTCTAGTAGCAACCTGTTTATCAAATACCACCCTACCACTTAAGTCCAGTAATTGAATGGAAGAAAATCCGTCTGCTGCTGATTCAAAAGAAACAGTAGTTAATTCAGAGGCCGGGTTTGGGAATATAGAGAAATCAGGTGAAACCGCACTGGATAATCGGCAATTTATGTTAACATTCAAAACTTTAGTTCCTGATTGGCCACAATTGTTAATGGCTCTGACCGTAACAGGTCCGCTCGAAGTACCCCAATCGACAATAATAGACTCAGTAACACCTCCAGAAATAATTGATGCACCTGAAGGGACCGTCCACAAATAACTATTTGCACCAGCAATAGGAACTATTGAATAACTTAAACTTGATTCACCCTGACAAACAGAATTTGGTCCAGAAATAAGAACAGGAGTATTTGGCACACCTTTTACATTGGTGCAACGGGCTACACTGGAACCGCAACTATTTTGAGCAGTAACGCAAACCTGTCCGGCTGCAAATAAATTGGTAAAGGTGATGTCAATTGAATTGTAGCCATTTGGAGTTGCAAAAGAAGCGCCTGACGGAAGACTCCAATATAACCGGTAGCACCACTGATTGCTGGAATTGAATATGAAATTGTTTGATCGCAAATTCCATTAACTGATCCAACTATATTTGCCGGTGTTGCAGGAGAAACAGAAGAAATAGTTCTGCATCTGGAGGCACTTTGTACACCACAATTTGAAGTTGCAACAACACATAACTGTCCAACACTAAATCCGGCGCCAATATTAACAGTCAGGTTTGGAGTACCTTGACCACTCACAATAGAAACATTAGAGGGGACCGACCATTGATAATTGGAAATACCATTATTTGAAGGGACTGAAAACACTTGATTGCTTTGGCCCGGACACTGTGCAAAAGCTCCGCTCATTGCACCTAAAGTTGCTACAGAATTTTTAATAACAAAACAGCGCTGAGGACCGGCAAATCCACAAGATAAATTTGCAGCGACACACAACGTTCCTGTGTAAAACCGGGATCAAAACTAACAGTAACTGCAGTTGTTCCATTTCCACTTAACACATTAACGCCACCAGTTGCAGTCCATGCATAGCCATCAGCTCCAGCTACAGGTAAGGTTGAATACGAACCAGTTGTTCCTTCGCAAGCAACTGCAGCACCGGCTAAAGCAGCAGGTAAACTTAAAGCACCTCTTACAAATAAACACAATTGATTGGATGAACCACAAGCATTTGAAGCAAAAACACAAGCTCTCCAACCGGAAGAGTTTGCAGGAAGTGCACCTAAAGTTAAAGTTGCGTTAGGATTCAATGTTGTAAATGGTCCGGTCTGTCCATCAATTAGTGTTCCTGAAGTAGTTGACCAGGTATAACCATTTACATTGCCGACTGTGTTACAGGCAACATTAATAACATTTCCGGTACATGCAGAAATTGGTGCAACAAAACCAGATGAATAAATTGTATTTGTTGGCAAACCGGTATTTACAATAACCGATGCAGAGCCTGTTCCCGATCCAGTACAACTGGCATCGTTTACCGCGGTAATGGAATAAGTTTTATTAGATGTTGGTGCCACTGAAATATTATCATTGCTATTGTTGGTAGTAAAGGGTCCGAAAGTAGTAGTTCCATCAGTGTAGGAGTAAGTCCAAGGACCAGTTCCGGTAAAACTCACATTCAATGAGGTACTTTGACCATTGCAAATAATCGGCGAACCTGAAATTTGAGCAACAGGCAATGCTGTTCCCGATACAGTTACCTCATCAAAGTTCGACCCACATACACCATTGTCAACGGTCCAGCGAAGTACATTCGGGCCCACATTTAATCCATTTATTTCCGTCAAGGGATTACTACTATCAGTAAAAATTGCATTTCCAGAAATAAGGGACCAAGAGCCTACTCCTATTACTGCAGCGTTTGCATTCAAAGTAGTTGAAACACCAAAACAAGTTGCGGCATCAGCACCTGCTTGAGAAACAGTAGTGGGGTCCGGTTCAGTAATAGTGGTGGCAGAAGTTGATATACACCCATTTCCATCAACCGCTTCAATAGTATAATTTCCGGCCAACAAACCTGGGAATAAGCCATCAAAATTACTCGTACTTGCGGCGGAATATTGATAAAAACCAGTACCACCAGTTGCAGTAATTACCAGGTCACCATCATTACCTCCATTACAAGTAACATTAGTTTGAGAAACCACAGAGACAACAGGATTTTCATACACATCCACTACAATAACTTCAGAATTGGTACATCCGAAAGCATCCGTAACTACAACCGTATAATTTCCTCCTGTTCCTTGAGTTACAGCATTAATATTTGGATTTTGAGCCGAGGAAGTAAAAGAAGGACCTGACCATACATAGCTCACCCCTCCTGAAGCATTTAAACTGAGATTGGTTCCTTCACAAAGTGGTGCATTAGTCGAAGTTGAAATTGTTGGAGGAGCCAGAATAGAAATAGCAGCAGATCCAATTTGGTTGGAGCAACCGTTTCCAACTGCAGTTACAGAATAAATAGTATTCACCAATGCTGAAGTTGTTGGACTGGGGTCCGATGATCAAAATCCTGAAGGAACCGATGACCATGAATAAATTACTCCTGTTGAAGAAATCATGCTGATAGTCCAATCAAGAAGAGTTCCAACATCGCTACCTGCATCATCTTTTACAACCAGATTCCATGATCCGTTAGCAGAACCGGTCAGTGAGTTAAATGATTGCTCTGGTGCATAGTTTCCAGTAAAAGGTGCTGAACCACCTGTGATAGCAGGACTTCCGGTAACAAAAACTGTATTCGTATAATTATTTCCTGTTCCACCATTGTCGGTTGACAATTCTATTTGTGATCCATTAGGAGCTTTCAAAAATATCAAGATCTGAAACATACGGATGTGTGATATTAATACTTACCGAAACCACTTTATTGGCTTGAAATCCACCTGAAACTGCTATTGGAGATGAAATACCAGTGGTGTTATTATCGGGAATTGCAAAGTCTGCAGAATTAGTTGATGAATTTAATAATCCAATATTAGCATTCAATCCAAAAGCTATTCCTTCGCAAGCAGAAGCAACGGTTGCGGTTGGTGCAACTCCGGAAGGACTTACAGATACTGAAACTGCGGTTGTGGTGCTTGCAGAGCAGCCGCCGGAAGTAACGGTCACTGTGTACGTTCCACCATTACCTGCACTCATACCAGAAATAGTTGGATTTGATGCTGAAGAAGTAAAGCCTCCGGGTCCGGCCCATGAATAAGTTCCGCCACCTGTAGCTGATAGGTTAAGAGTTCCACCGACACAAACAGGGCCATTATTAGATGCTGAAACAGCAGGAGGTGCACAACTAATAAGTGCTATTTCATCGAAAGAACCACCAGGTTGCTTCCAAAAAATTATTATTATTTCTCCAACTAAAAATTAATCTTTGTTGTACCTGCATTAGCTGCCGGAATTAAATATTGACAGTTTGGTAAGAACTACCCTGACCACTATGAGGGCCTGCTATCAAATTCCCGGCAGCAACTTCACTTCCGGAAACCGGAGTAACAGAAGTATTTGCCAAAAATATTTTTATGTCATCGGATCCGCTTTCGCCTCCACATTTCCATTTAAAAGATAAAGCAATATTTGTTTCACCGGCAGGAAAAACAACGTCACGATAGAAGTGAACTGTTCTGGAGTCATTTCCAAAAAAGTTTCGTTTATTGTAATTATTATTTCCGCCTCCATTGCTGGAAATGTAGGCACTTTTAGATCCAGCTGAAAAAGTAGTTGCTCCAACAGCCCAATTGTTTCCGTTAGCTGCGGATACAACTGTCCATCCATTGGCAGCAAAAGTAGCAGTTGCTGACTCAAATCCACCATTTCCTGTTGGCGAGATTAATACTGTTTGGGCAATAGCCGGCAAAGTGAGCACCGACATCATAATACCGATCAGGGCCAAGTAGCAAAGCCTGGTGAGAAGTTGAGTTCCCGTTTTGTTTTGGTAGATGTCTTTTTTCATAAGTTTAAATTTTAATTTGGGATTAGTTTGTGGTTACTTTATATTTCATAGATTTTTAAACCAATTGGCAATTTAAACCACAAACGAATCCTCTATGGTCTTTTTTTTGTCAATTGAAAGAAAAAATTGGTGAAAAGCCTATGTTTTGTGGGTAAAATCTTAAATCACCGATTTTCAGAAACAGCGCAGAAGGGGCATTAAAAACAGAAAAAATATAAAATTAGAGTAGGTTCACAGCTTTGAAATCATTCAGGTATTAGTATCTTTTGCGCGCTCAAAAACGATCAGTTTCGTTGATGGAAATTCTTATGGCGAGGTAGCTCAGGTGGTTAGAGCGTAGGATTCATAACCCTAAGGTCGGGGTTCAATTCCCCCCCTCGCTACTAAATGGAAGCTAATTTTTTTTGTGAACCTGTAAAGTATTTATCACCATCATTGATGATTAATCAGATCAAATCGCCTTTATACAGAAAGCGAAATTTGGTATTGATGGGATTTTTCAGTGAATAATAAGGATTCCTGATCTCTTGAACTAAATTCAACAACTAATTACTTTTCAATTAGTTGCAATCTAATTCTTCAAACAAATTTTTGATTTTTTTGTTTTTCAATAGTAATTTGTTGAAAGAAAAAGGCCTATTTTGCTAATAATAAGTTGTGAAATGACTTATTTTTGTGTAAAATGTCTATTTAATTAAAATTCAACAACTATTCTATGAACAAACATTTACTAGTACTTATTTTCTCTTTTATTTTCGGTTCCATCAATGCGCAAACCGATCTCAAGATTACCTACGATGCGAATCAAGGCGTTTCGGGCCTTGCCGGTGCATCTAAGGTTTACATGTATTCCGGTGCTGTGACTTCAAGTCCTACAGGCCAATGGGAATGGACCATAGGAAGTACCAATCAGGATGATGGCATTGGTTTAATGTCATCTCTGGAAATAACGTTTGGACCATATGCATTGATCCTATACCTTATTATAGTTCAGGTATTGCAGGGCCGATTCCTGCCGGAACCCCAATACTTGCAATTGATCTATTTTTCAGAAATGCTAATGGAACTTTATTCGGATACAATTTCTCGGGCAGTTATATCATTCTGGATATGACTACAACTCCGCCATCATCAAGTTTTCCAGGTGTAGTAGCAGGCAATTGTGGTGTTGGTGAGAATGAAGTTCAATTTCAGGAATTTGTAATGAACAACTTTCCTAATCCGGTAAAACTAACACCATTGTCACTTATAACCTAAAAGATAATGCGGACAATGTTACTATCAATGTTTATGATGTAATTGGTCAAAAAGTTCGTACACTCGCTAAAGAGCCTCAAAAGGCCGGAGTACACAAAATAAACTGGAATGGAGATAACGATAAAGGCACCTTGCTAAAGAATGGATTGTATTTTTATACACTTGAAATTAATGGCAGTGTTTTACGAACTAACAGATTAGTTATTTCCAGATAAATGATTGGCCCTTCAAAAAAAAATCCCGTTTTAAGACGGGATTTTTTTTTGCTACTAATATAGAATCAAAGATATTCTTTATAAATTTTTCAGTGAGGAAATTGCAAACAATAAAATTAATCCATCTTAATCATTCGCACCACCTGATTAATATCTCCACTGATCATTCTGCAATAATAAACACCATCAGCTAAACCGGAAGCCGAAAAATTAACAGAATAGGAACCTGATTGAAGTGTTTGATCTACCAAAGTTCGAACGATATTTCCTAATACATCATAAACTTCAATTACTACTTTTTCTTTACCTCCAACTGAGTAATTAATGGTAGTTGAATTTGCAAATGGGTTTGGGAAGTTTTGACTTAAAGCTGTAACAAAAGCAGGCAATTGAATTATTGAATTCAAAGTAGCATATTTAATATCTGCAGCAGCAGCTGAAGCTAGAATGGAGTTCAAGTCATCACCAGCAAGTATTGCAAAAGCAACTTTAATTGAATCACCTGCAGGTATTGAATGTGGACCGGAAGACAGCAACATCGATATATCGTTGCCAGCTCCTGATTGACCTGAAGCAATTCTGGAAGCACTTAATGCCTGGTATTTTTCGGGTTTGGTAAATCCATCGTAAATATTTAATGAACTGCCGGCTCCGTCATTATCCAATGCAAAATAGTTATTATTGCCTGGACTTAGCTGTTTTATTGCGGCATAAATAACCGGAGTGCTTGAAGTATTGAAGGCGTATCCCATTTTTAAACCAGCATCATATTCAGCACGGTTATCTACTACATTACCAATATCCCAGTCAGAGTAAATTCCAGCAAACAAATCAGTTAAAAGTGCGGCACCTGTATTTGTGATATTGTATTCCACAACAATATATTTAGCATCTGCAGGGCTGCTCCAGGCAAAAGTGCGTTGATGAACATCAATATCCAATTTATTTCCACCAGCTCCATCATCATTAAATTTACTATCAAGATCAAAATCGGAATAAACTGTTGGAATTATTTTTCTCACATTTATCATAGAAAAAAAATCATCAGCCATAGTGGAAACCGGTGCACCAAAAATATGATTCGAAACTTTATTGGTATCGGTACCTACCAACAATCCACCTTCATACCAAAAGGAGGGGCCATCGTTGTAAGTAAATCCAATACCTTGTGCCTGTGAAATATTATACCCTATTCGTCCTTTGCTGGTAATAGAAGTTCCAACATCATTTACCTGCACATTAATATAATCAACATTAACCACCAGATCAAAAATTTGCCAGTCCGTATAAGTTCCATCAGTAAAAGTGAGTGTAAAAGTTACTTTTGTATTGAATGGTATATTAGTTCCTATAACTGCTTTGAATGGCGATGTGCTATTATTATAGGAGGCGAGGGTATTCATAAATCCGGGAGTTATACTTCCATTTATTATGTTAATATCCGGGTTATCCGATGTAAGTGTGACATTTAAATTATTCAGAGGAGCAAGATAGTTTTTTAAATAGGTAGTAATATCAAGAGTATCATTTCCTGCAAAAGCATCATCATTGTTGTCAGTAATAATGTAATCCTCCATACGAACTGATTTAGGACTTTCGGTAAGAGCCCTGAACATATTTAACCGACCTTTACCCAATTTATTTACATAATTTGCATTACCGGGAACAGCATAAATATCATCAGCAGTTGCACGTAACTGCTCGGCAATTTGCAATGGTGTATAAAAAGCAAATTGTGTTTTTATTAAAGCTGCAGCAGCGGCAACTACAGGTGCGGCAAAAGAAGTTCCTGAAGAAACCAGATAAGCATTATCAAATGTAGTTGAATAAATTGCTTCACCGGGCGCTGAAATATCAACAAAAGCGCCATAACTTGAATTGACCCATTTGGTATCAGTAGCGTTGGTGGCTGTTACCGATAAAACATTTTTGTAAGATGCCGGAAAAAAAGGCGCCTCATTATTTGAATTTCCGCTTGCACCAACCACGAGAGCATTTTTATTGAAAGTTGCATAGTCAACTATATCCTGACCAAATTGTCCACCACCGAAACCACCCCAGGAACAATTTATAATCTGACAGCCGTGATCAGCTGCGTAAACAATTCCGTCGTAGGCTGCAGTGAGCACGCCATTGTTTGAAATCTTTACAGGAAGATATCTGGTTTTAAAACCGGCAGCAGCTATTCCCAACCCATTATCAGTAACTGCTCCAGCAAGACCGCTAACAAAAGAACCGTGAATTACATCTACACTTGGATCATTATCATTTTGTCCAACATCCCAACCCATAAAATTATCAACATACCCATCAAAATCATCATCGACTCCATTGATAGGGTCGGCATAATTGTAAGCGATGCCATTCGCCAAATCTGGGTGGTCGAGATCAGTACCGGTATCGGTCACTCCAACCACAAAATTACTATCTCCCTGACTAATATCCCAAGCTTCAAAAGCTTTGATAAGACCCAGATAATATTGAGATGCCGTGTCGGGATCATTGGGGTTGAAAAGCAATTGCATTTGATAAACAGGTTCTGCATATTCCAAATTACCACTAGCCATCAGAATATTAATTGCTTTTTCGGTTGAAAAATCGGGATTAAATTCAACTTCATAAATAGTCGAAAGATCTATCATTTTATATCCCTGTTCATTTCTATCCAATGTTGGTTGCTGATGATTGTGGAATTTCTTTTTAATATTCGAAGTTGCAATTTTAGAAAGCGATTCATTTAAAATTGCCAGATCAACTTTAGTATTGCGACAGGCAGCACGGAACTGTGGTTTTACTTTAATCAAAATTTTCCCGGGAAAAAATAAACCCTCTGAAACTTGAATCGGAACACGATTATTTAAGAATTGCGCGTTGGTGACAGAGCAATAGCTTAAAGAAATCAGAATAAACAGTAGCAGGGATTTTTTCATTTGAAATTGAATTTACTTGTAAAGATAACAACACCATTGTTCACCGGTGACCTAAAGATAACAAAAATAAAAGATAAATTGTTCTATAAATCATTTGTAAATACCAATAAAAGGCACTTCTCCGCTTTTTACTGAAGCCCTATACATACCTTCACTATTAAATGCCAACTCTAAATTTCCAAGTGAATCAACAGCGATAAGGCCACCCTCCCCTCCTATTTTGACCAATTTTTCCATGACAACCACTTTACATGCTTCCTTCAAGGACAGTCCTTTATATTCCATAAGACAGGAAATGTCATAAGCTACCACAGATCTGATAAAATATTCACCATGACCAGTGCATGAAACGCCACAAGTGGCATTGGATGCGTAGGTTCCGGCACCAATAATTGGGGTATCTCCAATGCGGTTATACATTTTATTTGTCATTCCGCCAGTAGAGGTGGCTGCTGCAATATTACCCTTCTGATCAAGGGCCACTGCTCCAACAGTACCAAATTTTTTATCTTGTGTATGATCTAAAAATGATGCACCCGAATCTTTGGCGGCAAGCCATTGCTGGTGCCTGAATTCATCAAAAAAATAGTCAGGAGACTCGAAAGGCAATGAATATTTGGAAGCCAATTCTTCAGCACCTGCACCGCTCAGAAAAACATGATCTGTCTTCTCCATGATGAGTCTGGCAAGCAATACTGGGTTTTTGACAGCAGCCACTCCGGCTACGGCGCCTGCCATTAAATTTGAACCATCCATTAAAGATGCATCCATTTCATGCCTTCCCGAATGCGTAAAAACGGCGCCTTTACCTGCATTAAAAAGTTTATTATTCTCCAATTCAACAACGGCAGCACAAAAATTGTTCCGGCACCACCATGAATTGCTAAAGAGAACATATGTTTTACGATTAGAGAAATAACTTATTTATAAATACATTTTGAGTCTGCAAGCAGCGTTTATCCACTCCTGCTCTATTTAGATCGGGTCAATTTTATTTGCATAAATTAATCACAATGCTGCTACTAATCTCTTTCACCAAAGAGTGCACTCCCAATTCTTATCAGGGTACTACCCTCTTCTAAGGCGATTTTATAATCACTGGTCATTCCCATACTCAGTATAGAAAAATCATTTCTATAAAAAGGATTCAAACTTAATAAAGTAGTATCAAAAAGTTTTCTCAAATTTTTGAATTCTTTTCTTATTTGAGTAACATCATCGGTAAAGGAAGCCATGCCCATAAGGCCTCTGACACGTATTCCAGTCAAAGGTGTTTGTTGCAATTGTCGCACCGCTTCAACTAACTCTGATTCATTAAAACCGAATTTGGAATCTTCTTTTGCGATGTGAATTTGCAGGAGTATGTCGATGACACTATTTAACTTTAGTGCTTGACGATTTATTTCCTGCACCAAATTCCAACTCTCTACCCCCTGAATTAGATTCACAAAAGGAGCAATAAATTTAACTTTGTTAGACTGCAAGTGACCGATAAAATGCCACTCAATATCATTTGGAAGCGCTTCTTTTTTAGCCACCAATTCCTGCACATAATTTTCTCCGAAAAAACGATGTTTGTGGTTATAAACTTCTAGCAGGTCACTAATAGGTTTAGTTTTAGAAACAGCAACCAGCTTAGCTTTAAATGGTTCCAGTTCAATAAGGAGATTATCCAGCTTTAAGAGATCTACAGGCATTGAAGAATAACAGGTTTTTATTAATTTTGAAGTACAAAGTTAACCCTGTAATCAACATATCCAATGAAATCACTCGTAATTTCAGATATTCATGATAATCTTCATAATCTTGAAACCGCATTGAAAATAGCAGGAACTTCATCCTGCGATTCAGTTATTTGCTGCGGTGATTTATGTTCCCCTTTTATTATAGAAGAAATTCACCAAAAAACCCGACTTCCGGTTCATATAGTTTTCGGCAACAATGATGGAGATCGCTTTACTATGTTAAACAAAGTTAACCATGCTAATCTAACTAGAAAACCTGATTCCCAAATCTTCTTACATGGCGAGTTTCTGATAAAAGATAGAGGCCAAGTTTTAGCAGGAGTACCCACAGGAATCTCTATTGCAGTATATCACTACCCTAATCTGGCAGTAGTACTGTCGAAATCAGGTCTATTTGATTTTGTATTTTACGGGCATAGTCATAAACCCGGTTTGGAAACAGTAAACAGCTGTACTCTTGCCAATCCGGGTTCAGTAATGGGATACATCCCTGAAAATGGAGGAACATTTACCAATCCTACCTGCCTGATAGTCAACTATAGCTCCAAAGAAATTGAATTGATTGAATTTTAAGTTGATGAAAAAATACTTCTTAGAAACTGAGCGCTGCCTATTAAGAGAAATGAACCAGGAAGATGCAGCGAATATTTTTCGATTAAATCTGCATCCGGATGTATTTCGATTTACCACAGATCCCCCTTTCAAATCCATTGCTGAAGCCCAAGAATTTTTATCCAATTATGATTCCTATTCAAGAACAGGAATTGGCAGATGGGCTATAGAACTAAAAGCGAACAATGAATTTATAGGTTGGAGCGGTTTAAAATACATTCTGGATGAGAACGAAGTAGATATTGGCTATAGGATTCTACCTGAATTCTGGGGCAAGGGTCTGGCTGTTGAAACATCTACGGTTTGCTGCAATTTTGGATTTCATGAATTAGGATTAACCAGAATTGTAGCCCGTGTACACAAAACAAAACACACGCTCCATAAGGGTAACAGAAAAGATGGGGATGGTTTATGAAAAAGATCTTATTTATGATGATATAGCATGGATGAATTTTGTTTTCTCCGGCCATTCAAATCAAAAACCAATAAATAAATTAACAACATTCAACGGCGAATTTTAAGTTTTGGAATTTATTCCGTTGACTAATTCAAGATTGACTATTTGAAAAAATCAGAAATCTCAAATAAGAGTCGTTCCTGATTTACATATTCAAACGGGTGCAGGGTATCAGGAAGTACTACCATTGAACCGTGTACGAATTGCTTAAAGACCTCATAAGTGGATTGGACAGAAACCATTTTGTCGTTATCACCTACCAGTAATCTAATTGGAATCTGAATACTTTTAAATGCATCATTTCCAATTGGATTTTCACCCAAGTTTTTCATCAACAAAACCAATTTTTCAACAAGCAGCTTCCAATCATTGGGTACATGAAGCAGATTCAACTCTCTAACAAAATCTGGAATTTTCTGTTCCATTTTAGTAACATCAAGCATTGCTATTTCTTTCAGAGAACTTTCAGGTGACCAGTCAAATTTTGTTGCCAGCGTCATAATTGCCTTTACCTTGCCGGGAACTTTATGAGCTAAATTAACTGCCACATATCCGCCCATACTATATCCAAATATATTGACAGACTCCAATTTATGCTGTTCAATAAAAGAAAGCACTTCCTCTGTAAACATATCAATTGATAATAGTTGGTCCGGAATAGCTTTACCACCATGACCTGCAAAATTAAATGAATGAACCTGATTATTGCGAAGCAGTTTCTCTTTTAAGCTATCAAATTGAGATGAACTACCCAATGCTCCATGCAACAATATCAGTGGAAATTTCATTTCAAATTCAAATTGTAAAAATAACACATAAAATTAAAAGCAAAAATAAATTAAAGAAGTTGATTGATACTCTTTGCTACTTGCAAATCCAATTCATGAAACAATGCCTTATCGATTAGCTCTGCATTCATTGAATCAAAAGTTTGATTGATGACACCATCTTTCAAATAATGAATTTTGTCGCAGATGGCCGTAAGCGATTCCAAAACATGAGAAGTAATAATGATGGTTTTATCACTTGCAATTAACTTTTTTAGTACTGAACTAAAAATACGTGATGATTCAATATCAAGACCATTAAAAGGTTCATCAAATAACAATACCTGATTATTTGTTTTCAGCATTCCAAGTATGGCCAGTTTTTTCTTCATCCCTGTTGAATAATTATCAATTAATTTATCAAGAGGAATATTAAATAATTCTTGCCAGGCAGTAGCATCGAACTTACTTTCAGCTTTACTTTTAAAAAGCCACAAATATTCACGACCAGTAATTCCACTATAAAAATAGGGTTCGGTTTCTAATAGTGAAATATTTCTTTTCGATACAGTAACTTCATCCAATAAGATGGTACCTGAAATCGGCTTCATCAATGAGCAGATACAACGCAATAAAGTAGATTTCCCGGATCCATTTAATCCAACAAGCCCATGGATCAATCCGGATTCCAGATTAATAGAAAGTTCATTTAAAACATGCTGCTTGCCATAACCGGCAACCACTTTATTTATGGAAATCATTTAACAGCGGATGTAAATTATTAACTGCTTTTCTATAATTTTTAATCAAAATAAATAATGGCAAGGGCAATAGAAATGGAAGAAAGAACCCCACCATACAAATAGTATTCAAAATTGAATTGGAGCTATTGTTCTCACCATGTCTCCATACCGCATATTTAGAAACAATAAATACCATTAAGTTAACACAGCTAAAGATACCGAACAAAACAAATACCCACCATTTATCTGAAAAAATAAATGAATTCAATACTAAAACAGGAGCCATGAATAAAAAATAGATGGAGGTATGTAACCTTAATTTTCTGAACAGGAAATTCTTTTCATTGAGTTTGAAAGAAAGAATCATATCACGTGATTCTCCCTGATCATAAAAAGAAGATAAAATTAACAATACAAACCATAACAGTATTAAAGAAGCGAATGGAATACCTAAGAGCAAAATTGCCAAGACCCATAATAAAACAACAACTCCTCCGGAACGCCGCAATCCCGACTTCCATTCATACAATTCACTGTGAACATGATTTCCAATAACATTAAAAGAGACATTTGTATCAACGCCTTTTTTAATCAATGAGATAACAGCTACAGGCACGAAGATCAAAACCAATAAAGCTGAGTTACTTTTCATAGCTGATAAAACAATAAAAGGCAATACAGCAACTGCATACTCGATACAGAAAATCAAATAGGGTCTTTCAGCTACTAACTGAATAAAATTATGATCAATGCGGTTCCTATGAATTGAAAAAATTACAAATGACAGGCCCAGCAAAGCATAAAGCGTATTATTCATGGAGTATTGAGATGAATAGAATGCCACCAACAGAAGGCAACTGCCACCACATAAAATTAATGCATACAAAAAGCCCAGTGCCTTCAATTCACGAAAGGACTGGGCTAGTCGTATTTTGAGAAAAGCTATTTCCTGCATATTTAATCCAAACTATGGAGAATCAGTCCGCTCCTTAATTTAGGTTCGAACCAGGTAGTTTTAGGAGGCATAATTTTTCCTGAGTCAGCAATATCAATCAGTTGCTTCATGGTAACTGGAAAAAGTGCGAAAGCCACTTTCATCTCCCCTGAATTCACTCTTTTCTCCAATTCGCCAAGGCCTCTGAGTCCACCGACAAATTCAATTCTTTTATCTGTTCTTAAATCTTTAATATTTAACAATGGCTCCAGAATGCGTTCTGAAAGGATAGTGACATCTAATACACCAATAGGATCTGAATCATTATAAGTTCCTGTTTTTGCCGTTAAAGAATACCACTTGCCTCCGAGGAACATACCGAAATTATGCAAAGCAGAAGGTTTATAAATTGCAGAGCCCATTTCCTGAACATCAAAATTCACTTGTAAAGCAATGATAAATTGATCATCAGAGTGGCCATTTAAGTCTTTAACAACCCTGTTATAATCCATTATAGCGAGTTGATCATCTGGAAAATGAACAGCCAGAAAAAAATTATATTCCTCATTTCCCGTGTGCTTTGCATTTGCTTCTTTTCTTTCTTTTCCAACCAAAGCAGCGGCAGCAGTACGGTGATGCCCATCTGCAACGTAAGTAGATTTAATTTTTGAAAATTCTGAAATTATATTTTTTATTACGTCGTCCTCTTTAATCACCCAAAACGCATGACCAATCCCATCGTCTGCAACAAAATTATATTCAGGTTTACCGGCTACGACCTTATCGACAATACTATCAAGAGCAGGGACTTTAGGATAGGCAAAAAATACCGGTTCATAATTGAGGCTACTAACCCTAACATGATTTTTTCGATCTTCTTCTTTATCTGGTCTTGTTAGTTCGTGCTTTTTAATGACATTGTTAAAATAATCATCCACAGATGCGCTTCCAACAATTCCATTTTGTTTTCTACCATTCATTGTTTGCTGATAGATGTACAGACACTCTTTAGTGTCTTGAAAAAAGATTCCAGAATTAAACAGTTGATCAAAATTAGCTTTACCTTTTTTATAAATTTCAGGAGAATAATGATCAAATTCATCCGGAAAATCAATCTCAGGTTTTATAACATGATAGAAAGAAACAGGATTGTTGACACATTCAGCCCTTGCCTCTTTTTCATTGAGTACATCATAAGGTTTTGATGCTACTTTCTCCACTTGATCAGGTGTTGGTCGAATGCCTTTAAATGCTTTAAGAATTGCCATAATACAAATTTAATATTGAGTGTGTAAAGTAATAAATTTTTATGCAGAAGGGCAAGTAGATAGATTCAATATTTTTGCAAATCAGAAGAAAAAGCTGATTCATCTCATTCGCGCTACAATTAATGGTTCAGAATACCAAAAATTAATTCATCCTGAAAAACACCATTTTTAAAAATAGTATTTTTCAATCTTGCCTCCAGGGAAAAACCGGCTTTTTCAAGAGCTTTGGCGGAAGCCCTATTTGAGCCGAAAGGCCTGGCAAAAATACGTGTCAAGTCAAAAGTTTTAAAACCATAATCGACTATTAAAAGTATAGCCTTTGTAGCAATACCTTTCCCCCAATAGGGTTCAGCAATCCAATATCCCAGCTCGGCATTCTTTTTGAAAATATCACTTTGTGGAAACAAGCCAATTGAACCAATGGCATCGCCATTGAATACAACGGCAAAAACTTTTGCAGGAGAATCGGCACTGACTTTAGTGATAAAATTTGTTCCGGCTTCATAAGTCAAAGGATAGGGAAAAGTATCCGTGAGATTGGATGCAATTTTGAAATTATTTCCAAACTTAACCAGATTGTCAAGGTCAGAAATATTCCAGGGCCGTAAATTAATTTCCATTGTTTAATTAAAAAGTGGCATTTACAGAATACCACGTAGTACAACCTATTTTACCATTTGCATGAAGCGATCACCGAATTAACCAATTCGCCTATTATAGAAATTTTCAGGATTTAAATAATTGCACCACTTTATTTGCTAGTTCAATTCCAATTCTTTCCTGTGCTTCTTTAGTCGATCCTCCAATGTGAGGAGAAAGTGAAACATTCGGATGCTCTCTGAGGTCTTTACGAATTAACGGTTCGCCATCAAAAACATCAAGCGCAGCGTAACCCACTTTACCGGTATTTAATGCATCAATAAGATCCTGTTCTACTACTACTCCACCCCGGGCAGTATTAACGATTCCAACACCATTCTTCATCAGATCGAGTTCCTTTTTAGAAATTACGGGAGGAGCTCCTTTAGGTAAGGAACATGTAAAGTAATAAAATCACTGGTACTTAAGAGCTCTTCAAAAGGCACACATTTCATAGTCACCATTAGGGATGCATTACTGTGTGTTTGAAAAAAGTCGATTTCGATTTTAACATCAACTGCATTCAATTTAAATGGCAAAACTTTCATTCCCAAACCAAGAGCCATTCTGGCCACATTCTGACCGATCTTACCAAATCCAATAATCCCTAATGTTTTCCCTTTAAGTTCAATTCCTGATGAATATTTTTTCTTAAGTAAATCAAACTGTTCCTTATTTTCACACAGCGGCATTTTTCTGTTTGAGTCATGCAGAAACCTCGTCATGGTGAACAAATGTGCAAAAACAAGTTCAGCAACAGATTGCGAACTGGCATCAGGAGTATTCACCACATGCAATCCTTTTTCTCTGGCATAGATTACATCAATATTATCCATTCCAACGCCTGCACGTCCAATCAGTTTTAAATTTGGACATGCGTCCACATGTTCCTTTCTTACCTGAGTGGCACTTCTCACAAGGATAGCATCAAAATCCTTCAATCCAGTCACAAGATTATCCTGAGAAATTTTATCTGTCACCACTTCAAATCCCGCGTCGAGAAAAATTTTTTTTCCAGCTGAATCAATTCCATCATTGGCAAGAATTCGGATCATATAATTATTTTGAGTGTAATAAGTTGAACTCTATTGTTGTTTTAAAACGCATCAAGCATCAAGCTTTTTGCATAGCAAACTCCTTCATAATTGTTGTAAGAACTTTAACACTTTCCAACGGAAGAGCGTTATACATAGAAGCTCTGAAACCACCAACAGAACGATGACCTTTCAATCCAATAATTCCATTTTCTTTAAGTACTTTATTAAAATCATCTTCCAACTCAGGGTTAGTTAAGAGGAAGCAAGCGTTCATAAAAGAACGGTCTTCTGCAGCAGCAGTTCCCTGAAACATTGGATTAGAGTCAATTTCAGAATAAAGCATTTCTGCTTTCTGATTATTTATTTTTTCAATAGCTGCAACACCACCAATTGATTGTAACCATTCCAGAGTAGCCATACAAACATAAATAGGAAATACCGGTGGTGTATTATAAAGTGAATCACTATCAATATGAGTTTGGTATTCGAACATAGTAGGATTTGATCTTCCGGTTTTTCCAAGAATATCATTTTTCACAATAACAAGAGTCACTCCTGCAGGTCCCATGTTTTTTTGAGCACCGGCATAGATCAGATCAAATTTTGAGACATCTACCGGTTTACTAAAAATATCACTCGACATATCACAAACTACAGGAATGGGAGATTCAGGATAGGCTTTGATTTGAGTTCCGTAAATTGTATTATTAGATGTCAAATGCAGGTAGGATGCATCTTTAGGGATACTATAATTTTTAGGCACATAGGAAAAGTTTTTATCTTTTGAAGTAGCCACAACTTCGGTTGTTCCAAAAAGTTTAGCCTCTTTAATTGCTTTATTAGCCCAAACACCTGACTCCACATAAGCAGCTTTCCCATTTAACGGCAACAAGTTCATTGGCACCATCGCGAACTGTGTACTGGCCCCCTCCCTGCAAAAATAAAACAGAATAATTATCAGGCACACCCAATAATTCTCTTACCAATTGTTTGGCTCTTTGTAAAACAGCATCAAAGTCTTTACTGCGATGAGAAATTTCAAGTAAGGACAAGCCAGTTCCATTAAAATTCAAAACTGCTTCAGCTGATTTTTTTAAGGCTTCTGCCGGTAAGATACCTGGGCCGGCCCCAAAATTGTGTTTTTTCATTTTGATCTGATTTTTAGAGACTACAAATAAACAAAATTGATTCACGCAAAACCAATTGAATTAACATTTGTAGGTGTTATTTGCTATCATTGGAGTTCCTCATCTCCAGGTTTTTACGATAATTCCAGAAACCCTTTTTAAAATGATAGGCATCATAAGTAAAATCGGGTCCATAATAGCGATATTGGCCTTTGAGTGAGGGACTTGAAGGTGAAAGATGGTCAAAAACAATCATTTTCTTCTTTTTTTCATACCTCAAAAGCATCACAGCTTCAGTAGTATATTCAAAAATTACCCGTTGCTTCAGTTTCTTAGTCTCGTCCTTGAAAACAGGAGCACCAAAAGTAAGGTTGTTCCAGGAGTCGAAATAAATGACGTCAATTAATTTTCTGGTAGTAAGTCGGTCATTACCCTGCCAACCTAACAAAAAGTAATACTTATTCTTACCAATATTTTTTTCAATAATTTCATAATAAATAGCACCAAACCAGGTATCATATTTGAGTTCTGCCAATTCAGCTTCTTCGGGAATACTTTTTAATTCAACGAGGCCAATCAGTTTCATTTCCCCGGTTTTGATGTTGATACGCTGAACAACCCCATAATACTTAAAGGTTCCTTCAATTCTTGAGGGCACTATCCAGGTATAAATACGCATTAACCCATCAGGAGACTTCAGTATTGAAACGGTTTTTATAGAATCAAAAGGATAATTAAAAGTTTCCGGGTTAGCGAGTAAATCAAAAAACCTGGGATTAAATTCTGCAGCGGCGCCATTCCGGGAAAAGTCGGTGCTTCCGTTAATTATACTATCACCTAATGACTTGAGCAACTTTTCAGAAGAAATTAAGGAATCAATGGTTAAGATGGACTTCTGTGAATTTGCCACAAGATTCCCTAAAGTTAGCAGACAGAAAATCATGAAATATCTTAACATTTTCATAGAACGCAAATAAACTCAAAATACTATTAAAAAAAACTCCGTACCAGATTAAAGGTACGGAGTTTCATCTATTTTTTAACTACTAACTATGCATACTCGCTTTTTTGGCTTCGAGCGTTTCTTTGCTTTCGCGAACATCCTCATCATCCACACAACAATCGACAGGACAAACTGCAGCACATTGAGGTTCATCATGAAACCCTACACATTCTGTACACTTATCAGAAACGATGTAATATATATCCATGGAAACCGGTGTTTGAGATGCACTGGCATCAATTTGAGTTCCATCCAGCTTATTAAACATTCCTTTAACACTAGTTCCGTCTGAAAATCTCCATTCAGCACCACCCTCATAGATGGCGTTATTAGGGCATTCGGGCTCACAGGCTCCACAATTAATGCACTCGTCGGTTATTTTAATGGCCATAATTCTTTCTTTTAGTTATAATTTTGAAGTCTGATTTGAACACAAAGATAAAGAGAAAAGTTTCGTTTTAAAAATATCCTGATAAAATTTGAATGACACGCACACAAAAATTAGCGGCCTGGGGCGAAACACAAAAGATACTGATTCAACTACTTGAAAGTGAATCAACCAGTAAATGGCGGGAAGAATTCGAAAATGTAGCTCATTTATCTGAGATTAATAATCCCTGGTTTACGCGAAACGAACAAATAACATCGTTGAAGGGTATCATCACCCTGCTGGAGCCTGAAATGCTTGAAAAATGGAGCAATGCTTATCCTGAAAAGGCTGGAACGCCAAAAGATGTTGGAGTAATCATGGCTGGTAACATTCCTCTTGCAGGATTTCATGATTTTCTTTGTGTACTTCTATCCGGGAATAATTTAATCGCCAAACTTTCGGGTTCCGACAAGTTCCTTCTACCTTATATTGCAAAAATTTATTTTTCATTGCTTCCTGAAATGCAACAGTCGTTTAAAATTTCTGATCAACTTAAAAATATAGATGCAGTAATTGCCACCGGCAGCAATAATACGTCGAGGTATTTTGAATATTATTTTGGTAACAAACCGCATATATTCCGCAAAAACAGGAATTCAGCTGCAATAATAACCGGTGACGAAAATGAATTTGATTTTATATTGTTAGGGAGAGACATCTTCACGTATTTTGGTTTAGGATGCAGAAATGTTTCTAAGTTATATGTGCCGTTGGGTTATTCATTCAATGAATTTTTCAATAACATGGTCAGTTATAGCAGCATTATGCAACACACGAAATACATGAACAATTTCGATTACCACCAAACATTATTTTTGATGAATCGAAAACCTTTTTTGACAAATAATTTTCTGATTTTAAAAGAAGACAAGGAATTATCTACACCAGTGAGTGTATTGAATTACGAATTTTATACCGACGAAGCAGATCTCTCTAATAAACTCAAGGAAATTGAAAACGAAATGCAATGCGTTGTTAGTAAAAAAGGCTATGTAAAACCGGGACAAGCTCAGTTCCCATCAATTTTTGACTACGCAGATGGAGTAGATACGATGGAGTTTCTATCAGGGTTATCATGAGAAAATATATGATACCAATTTTAGTACAACTATTTGTTTTAACTGAAATAAATTCGCTTTTGTAAAAAAATAGCAATCGTTAATATCAAAGAGCAACTTTAATGAAACTCATACGCGCCCAAATCGGGTGATGCATCACGAGTATAATTTAAAAGATCATTGATAAGATCGGCATCAATAAAAGCAGGGTCACCTGCATTAACAGCAGGCGAAATTGATTGTAATTGATAATCATCCTCTGAGAAATTCACAAATTGAGGATTCTGATTCAAAATCATGTTGGTATAATATGGAGCTGAAAGATTCAATTCTGTTTTCAATAAAACATGATTAAAACTTTCGATAGTGTCATTACCAAATTCATATCCGATTTCATATTCCTCATCGTTATTTCCCCAAATGATGCAATTGAAAAAGTTGGCTTTTCTAAGTTTATAATTGAAGGCGTTTGCACCAGAAATTGTATAATCACGAAGGGACACAGAGGGAGTATTGCGCTGGCCGTCATTCCAGTAATTAGCAAGGGTGCAATGACGGAATTCACACTCACCACCTTCTGCAAGAAATGCATATTGACCACATCTGGCTATAAGCGTGTTTTTTACTTCGATTTTATAATAGCGAGATAAAATTCCAAAACCACTCATATTTTTAATAATAGTGTTTCTGATCATCAATTTTTTGGCATCTGAAGTATCGAAAGGCGTATCGGCATGCACCCCGATAAAACCATTTGAAATTTCAGCATAATTAATCTCATTATTGGTACTACCCTCATTAATCCAAACACGATCCCATTGCCCGGGAATGTCCTGATAATAGGATTCTAATCTAACCCCTTTCATTTTAACAGGATCGTTAACAGTTCCTAAAACTTTAATAGTTCCTCCTCTGTAAACCCAAATACCTGCACTATTTCCAAAATAAATTTTTGTACCTGGCTGAATTATAAGTGTTTGCGATGAATCCACCAAGGCATAACCTCCCCAAATCACATATGGAAGTACATTGTCCCAAGTAATAGTTGCATTTAATTGAGTGTCGAGCAAAGCATAAGGAATAGCTGAAGAACCGGCTGTCACAAACTTATCAGCAACTATAAATCGGGCATTTTGACCAAAAGCGACAAGATCAACATCTTGCTTATTGCCATTGATTTCAAAAAGAATGGAATCCTGAAATATGAAAGGAGTTAACTGACCATTGGGATTGACGGTTACCTCTACAAAAACGAACAGGCTATCCTTTTCAGGTATTTCAACATCGAAGAAGGATTTCCCGGGAATACCATCTACATTTAACCTGAAGGTGGAGGGCGCACCGCCAGCGAGACGGATCGATGAAATGCGAATTGGCCGGTTATTCCTATTATAAATTTTCAATTGCTTAGTGGTTGAACCGAGACTGGAAAAAACCGTGTCGAACATTATGGTATCTGTGGAAAACTCCAACTTGACAGAGGAATCAGTCAGGATTTCATCTTTTTTACAGGAAGAAATGCCAATTATCAGGAGAAAGAAAAAGAAAAAAGAAGCAAGATATTTCAGGGTTAAATGCATGTTGCAAAGATAAATACAACCATAGAACCTTACACCACAAATTTTATTGTGTTTTAAGATTGATTTCCAAACATATAGCTTTGGAAGGAGTTAAAATAAAGAATTTCAACCTTTTATTTTGACTTTTAATGACTTTACCCTATCTTTGCACTCCGTTTTTAAAATCAGAGTTATGAAAAAGGATCTACACCCAAAGAATTACAGAATGGTCATATTTAAGGATATTTCCTGTGACTATTCGTTTATGAGCCGTTCCACTGTTGAAACCAAAGACACTGTTGTTTGGGAAGATGGAAAAGAATACCCTTTAATAAAGTTAGAAATCTCTCATATGTCACATCCTTTTTATACCGGCAAAATGAAATTGGTTGATACAGCAGGTCGTGTCGACAAATTCCGTAACCGTTACAAAAAGCACGTTGAGAAGAACGAAAATTCAGAAAAATAATTTTCGGAAGGCGATATATTATTATAAAGAGTCCCCTACAAGGGACTTTTTTTTTAAATTTATATTTTTGAATTCGTGAATTGAAGAAAAGATGATTCTCTATGACAAATACCGTTTTATTTGATTTTAACAGGAAATCGCTGCTTCCATTCACCTTTACACGACCGGTAGCAGACATCAGAATAGGCATACTGACAAACAGGCAGCATTGGGAGCTATTACTGGAAACACAATCCTCCTCCGTTACTGAAGATTACCTGGTCAAGAAATTTCCTGCCTGGAAAGAAACCGAAAATTTATTTATCAACGGTTCAGTTATACCCACACAAGAATTGGTTGATGCTACTCGTTCTTTAAAATTAGGACAGCGCTTGCTATCAAAAGGCATTCCTTTGACCGCTTTCGCAGAGGGCTGGCCTGACCCTACTTCACCATACGGCAAGTTTCGAGATATTGAATTCAAAGGAAAGGTTCATATCCTATCTAATAACTGGGATATTTTCACATTGGCTGACGCTGTTATACGTGAACAATTTACTCTTGTAACATCCGGAAGAAAATCAGCTCCAATAAGTTCAACAAACAAAATAATTTCACCTGAAAATGTTTTCCTTGAAGCAGGTGCAGTAGTAGAATGTGCAATTATTAATGCTTCCACCGGACCTGTTTATATTGGAAAAGGAGCTGAAGTGATGGAAGGATGTACCATACGCGGACCTTTAGCACTATGCGAAAAAGCCACACTCAAAATGAGTGCAAAAATTTATGGAGCAACAACGATTGGGCCCCATTGTAAAGTTGGCGGAGAAGTAAGCAATTCCATACTCTTTGGATATTCCAATAAAGCACATGATGGTTTTCTGGGAAATTCAGTAATTGGCGAATGGTGTAATCTGGGCGCCGATACCAATAATTCAAATCTTAAAAACAACTATTCGGATGTTCAGGTTTATAGTTTCGCAAAGCAAGAAATGGTGAGCACCCATCTTAAATTTTGTGGATTGTTTATGGGTGATCATTCCAAATGTGGTATCAATACCATGTTTAACACAGGAACAGTAGTTGGGGTAAGCTCCAATATTTTCGGACCTGGTTTTCCACCAAAATATATTCCTTCTTTTTCCTGGGGCGGTTTTGAAGACGCTTCCAGATTTAAATTGGATAAGGCCAAGGATCTTGCGAGACAAGTTTTTAAACGCAGGGGAATGGAGTTTGACAGTACTGAAGAAGCTATTTTTAAGGCCGTTTTTGATATGACAGAAAGTGCCAATTTACCCGGCAGTGAGAAATGATTGTATTCTTTTACTAATAACTGATATTCAAATACTTAATCTTATAGCAAAGAGCCTTTGTGCCAGTAACTGTTCTTTGGCATATCAATTGACTTTATTGGCTTCAGACTTAATTAACTGTCATTTTAGATGTTTACTGACAAAATGACCAAAATATATTTATAAATGTTCGACAACAATAATAATAATTCCATTTTAGGTATTTCAAGAATAACGGACGATGAGCCGGATTTGATACCTCTTTTATCTGCTGAAGACGAAGAACAGATGAATTCAGAAAAAATCCCTGATATTCTTTCTATCCTTCCACTTCGTAATACTGTTTTGTTTCCCGGAGTGGTTATCCCAATAACAGTTGGCCGCGACAAATCCATCAAGTTAATTCAGGATGCTTATAAAAGTGACAAGATTATCGGTGTTGTTTCTCAGAAGGACAGTTCAGTTGAGGATCCTCAAGTGGAAGATTTGAATCAGATTGGAACAGTAGCCAACATCATAAAAATGTTGCGAATGCCGGATGGAAACACCACTGTTATTATTCAAGGCAAACGCAGATTTAAGATCAATGAAGTAAACGGCACTGAACCATATCTGAAAGCCTCCATTCTTCCCATTACAGATAAAAAACAATCCATAAGTGAAAAAGAATTTGTTGCCTTAATAGATTCTCTCCGCGATTTATCACTTCAGATAATAACATCTTCACCTAATATTCCAAGTGAGGCTTCATTTGCAATCAAAAACATTGAAAGTCCTTCTTTTTTAATCAACTTCATCTCATCAAACATGAATGCTGATGTAGCGAAGAAGCAGGAATTACTTGAAATGACAGATTTGAAAGCAAGGGCAACCAGAGTACTCAGTATCTCACCCATGAGTTACAAATGCTGGAATTAAAAAACCAGATTCAATCAAAAGTAAAAATTGATATCGATAAACAACAGCGGGAATATTTTCTTAATCAACAGTTAAAAACGATACAAGAAGAGCTTGGAGGAAATGTACAAGATCAGGAGATAAGCAGTTTACGGGAACGGGCGGCAGTAAAAAAATGGTCGAAAGAAGTAGCTGCTGTATTTGAAAAAGAATTAGAGAGGTTACAACGCATAAACCCTGCAGCCGCTGAATTTTCAGTTACACTAAATTATCTGGAGCTTCTGCTAGAGTTACCGTGGGATGAATACACCAAAGATAATTTTGATTTGAAGCGCGCAGAAAAAATACTGGATACAGATCACTATGGACTTGACAAAGTTAAGAACAGAATTTTAGAATATCTGGCTGTGCTTAAACTAAAAGGGAATCTTAAGTCGCCTATCATGTGTTTGTACGGACCTCCCGGAGTTGGAAAAACTTCACTCGGGAAATCTATTGCCAAAGCACTTGGAAGAAAATATGTGAGAATGTCATTAGGAGGATTACGTGATGAAGCTGAAATAAGAGGACATCGAAAAACCTATATAGGTGCGATGCCTGGAAGGGTAATTCAAAATCTAAAGAAGGCTAAATCAGGAAATCCGGTCTTTGTATTGGATGAAGTTGATAAGCTTTCGACAGATTATCATGGAGACCCATCAAGTGCGTTACTTGAAGTTCTTGATCCGGAACAAAACACTACTTTTTATGACAATTATGTTGAAATAGAATATGATTTATCAAAAGTTTTGTTTATTGCAACTGCTAATTCTTTGAGCAGTATTCAACCAGCTTTACGTGACCGTATGGAGATCATAGAAATAACCGGCTATACTGTTGAAGAAAAGATACAAATTGCGATCAAACATCTTATTCCGAAACAACTGGAGGCACATGGATTGAAGCGGGGACAAGTAGTTTTATCTGATAAGATAATAGAAAAACTCATCTTAGACTACACGAGTGAATCGGGAGTAAGAACATTAGAAAAACAAATTGCTTCCGTGATACGGTCTACTGCAAAATCAGTGGCGTTAGAAGAAAAATATGATCCTAAAATTAAACCCACACAGCTAAGTAAAATATTAGGTGCTCCCATTTTTCAAAAGGAAAAATCCATTGATAACAATGTTGCAGGAGTTGTTACCGGCTTGGCTTGGACACCGGTTGGAGGCGATATTTTATTTATTGAAACTTCAATAAATAAAGGAAAGGGTAAGCTCACACTTACCGGAAACCTGGGAGAAGTGATGAAAGAATCGGCAGTAATAGCATTGGCTTACATGAAGGCTCATGCCGACGAACTAAATATCGATCCACAGGTATTCGATCATTATGATGTTCACATTCACGTTCCGGAAGGTGCTACTCCAAAAGACGGACCTTCGGCAGGTATCACCATGTTAACTTCACTGACGTCAGCTTTTACACAACGAAAGGTAAAGAAGAAATTAGCTATGACTGGTGAAATTACCCTGAGAGGCAAAGTACTCCCTGTAGGTGGAATCAAAGAAAAAATCCTTGCGGCAAAAAGAGCCGGAATCACAGATATCATACTTTCCGCGGATAACCTTAAAGATATTGAGGAAATAAAAGCTCATTATGTAGAAGGATTAAAATTCCATTATGTGAAAGAGATGATAGATGTTGTTGGTATAGCCCTGTTAAATGAAAAAGTAAAAAACCCTCTCAAGTTAACCATACCTGTTTCTACTGAGCATCCTAAAAAATAAATATACTGGATTTTCTCCTCAACATTTTTTAAAACAAAAAAAGGAGGCTTTCTATGAGAAAGCCTCCTTTTTTTGTTTATACAATTAGATTATTTCAACACATAAGACGTAGCGCCGCTCAGATTCCCATCAATATAAACCTCAATAACATAGGTTCCCGGAGCAAATACTCTTTCAGCTTCTTCCCATTGCAAACACAGATCTTGTTTACTGCTATCATAGGTCATTTTTATTGAAGAAGTAAACTGCACTTCTTCGCCTGAATTCGCCATTTTGAAAGTGTTAGAGCCTTCGGATCTGGCACCCATTGTTTTTCCACCCGGCTCCACTATTCTAAGATAAACCTCCCTTTCACCAGCTTTGGCAATTTTATTGTCCAGTACTGAAAAACAAGCTTCCATTTTATTGGTTCGTTTCGCCATGGCTGTTTCAACAAACTTGTTGCTACCACGCTTTTTATAGGTTCTAACTCTCATGTACTCTGACTTAAGAACAGAAGCTTGGTTAACAGTACTCTCAAGATTTTTAGATAAATTTTCCACTGTGCTGGTAAGTTCAACCTTATCTTTTTTCAACTGTTCATTTTCAACAAGCAACTTATCGATTTTATCTAAATACTCATCACGCATTTTTTCAATTCTTCAAGTTCAGCCTTAAGTTTTTGTTGAGTGAAGCCGAGTTTTTTCATTCTTGAGAAGTTTTTTCGATTCGTTCTTTTTTGTGAATCAATATTGGTATTTGCCTCTGCGAGCAGAACTATCAAACGCTCATTAATACCTTTGTATTGATTCAGCTCCTGATAGGTTTCTCCAGTTCCTTTTCAACATCCATTTTAGCAGAAACGAGGCTATCGTTCTTAACTTCATAACTCTCAATAACAGAGTTGTTGTTTTGCCATTGATAGATATTTAATAGCAGAAACTGCTGCATAAAATAATCCAGATTTTGTTGTTACCTCCTTTTTTCAGAGGTCATGTTAGGTTTGTTTTCCATTGGTATATATTGGTTTTATAGTTGGTTAAATAAAAACTTGATTGAATACTTCTTCTTTAACTTAATGCAAAATTAATTTGATATTAGAGGAAGTTCAGGTACCTGGATCAATACTTATAAACAATTCAGTTCACATTCCATAAAAACGAGCAAAAGGACTTGATTCCTGACTAGAAAAATCCTGATTAAGGAATTTATAATAGCCCGTGATAGCAATCATTGCAGCATTATCGGTACAGAATTCAAAAGGAGGTATAAAATGTTCCCATTCTGTTTTCATTTCAATCGCTTTTCTCAGGCCACTATTTGCAGCTACCCCCTCCTGCCAATGCTACTCGATGAATACCGGTTTGAATGACAGCTTTTTTCCAGGCGTGTCATTAAAATCGAAACAATAGTATATTGCACAGATGCACACAAATCCAGGATATTATTGGCAACAAAATCGCTATCAATAGCAGATTGCTTTTGAACAAAATACAAAACTGCAGTTTTCAGTCCGCTGAAACTAAAATCGAGACCTGAAGATCGAGGATGCAGGAAATACGAACGCCTTGGGGTTTCCTTCGCCGCGAATTGGTCAATTAAAGGACCGCCGGGATAGGTTAATCCAAGCATTTTAGCAATTTTATCAAAAGCTTCCCCCGCAGCATCATCCTGAGTCTGTCCAAGCAGTTCAAAATCAAAATGACTTTTCACTTTAATGATTTGGGTGTGACCTCCGGATACTGTAAGGCAAAGGAAAGGGAATTCCGGTTTGGGTTTAGAATCGCCTTTTAGACGAGCAAAGTGAGCTAATACATGAGCTTGCATGTGATTCACTTCAATTAATGGAATTTGCAAACCGAGAGCGAAAGATTTGGCAAAAGAGGAGCCTACTAAAAGAGCGCCCATGAGTCCTGGGCCATTTGTAAAGGCAATTGCATCAAGGTCTTTTTTGTTTACTTTTGCTGCTTTGAGAGCCTGGTCTACAACGGGAATAATATTCTGTTGGTGAGCCCTCGAAGCGAGTTCAGGAACGACTCCTCCATAGGCCTCATGAACCTTTTGTCCGGCGATTATGTTGGCAAGAATATTGTCGTTACTGCTAATTGCTGCAGAAGTGTCATCGCATGAGGATTCGATTCCAAGAATAATTACAGGCTTATTCAAATTCTGTATAGTATTTCTGCTCAAAATTACGTTAATCTGCCAACAAGTTTGTTAAAAAATCCCATCTAAGATTAGAAAGTTTTTAAAAATATCAGCCTGGGTTTTATTGAGCCTTTTTCTCCTTTCGGTAGGGTTGGTGTATGCTATTAAGACTCCTGTTTTTCAAACCTGGATAGTGCAACGAGCCGCCAGTTACCTATCCTCAGAGCTCAATACAACAGTTACGCTTGATCGCATAGAAATCGAATTTTTCAGAACCTTGTCCATTAAGGCC
Source organism: Bacteroidota bacterium (assembly GCA_016722525.1). Classification (GTDB taxonomy): domain Bacteria; phylum Bacteroidota; class Bacteroidia; order AKYH767-A; family OLB10; genus JADKJB01. The sequence goes on along the minus strand of JADKJB010000010.1, from coordinate 105,484 downwards.
TTTACATTGAAGATTTACAGCATGACACCTTACTCTATGCGGGAGAAATAAGTACAGTCATAGACATGTTTGCTCCCGGGAGGAACAAAATCTACTTATCGGGCATTGAACTTACTAATGGAACAATAAAACTTCAGAAATACAAGAATCAAAAAGGTTTGAACATCAATTTTTTAATAGACTATTTTAGCTCAGGTTCTAAAGACACATCAAAAAAAGCCGTTTTTGATTTTAATCCAGGAGAAATCAATCTGAATAATATTCAATTTGTTTACAAGGATAACAGGTACAGTGACAAGGCCAACGGAATTGATTTTGAAGATATAAGAGTGTACAATTTGGATGCTACCGTCAATGATGTCACATTTGATGCAGATACCATGTACGCAACCATTGAGAATCTGGGATTTTTAGAAAAAAGTGGTTTTCAACTGGAATACCTTGAAGCCAATGTCAAGGTAACTGCTCAGGGGATGGAATATCAAAACTTGTTATTAAAAACCGATGAAACCAATATACAGGGCAGCATTGCTTTTAACTATGATGATATTGTAGATTTTGATGAGTTTATTGACAAAGTAAAAATTAATTCCTCATTTGAAAAAGCACACTTTCCTCGAATGACCTGGTGTTTTTCGCCAGTGAACTGGAAGGTTTGAATCAGAAAATCGTATTCAGTGGAAAATCAAAGGCACCATCAGGCAATTGAGGGAAGAAAACTTGAAATTGCTTTTGCGAACCACTCCACATTTAAAGGCGATATAAGCATAGCAGGACTTCCCGATTTTCAAGAATCATTTTTTGATCTTGTAGTGAATGAACTTATTACTGATAAAGGTGAAATTGAAACAATACCTGACTATCCATTTAACCGAGGCAAAAAAATGGAGCTTCCGGTTGAACTCAGCAAACTTGGAAAAGTACATTTCTCAGGTAAGTTTACAGGATTTTTGAATGACTTTGTTGCGTATGGAAACGCCAACACTGCTATTGGATACGTTTCATCGGATATTAACCTTAAGATTGACAGTGTTGCGGACAAAAGCTCATTTTCAGGACATCTTTCTGCTACATCTTTTGACGTAGGCACTTTGATCGACAACAAAGCGTTACTTGGCAAAACAACATTTAAATCAAATGTATCAGGAAGGGGTTTTGCTTTTGATAAGCTAAAGGCGCAGATGGAAGGAGAAATAAGTTCACTTGAATTGAATGGTTATAATTACAAAAACATAATTGTAAATGGCCAATTTGCAAAAAGATTATTTAATGGATCTTTGAAAGTAGAGGAAGAAAATTTGGGACTTGATTTTAAAGGAACCATTGACTTATCCCACAAAATTCCTGTTTATGATTTTACTACTGAAATAAAAAATGCCTATTTAGCAAAACTTAAACTGATTAAAAGAGATACTACAGCAGTACTTTCCACTAAAGCTGACATTAGAATTACGGGGAAAGATTTTGATGATTTAACAGGTTACATTAAAATAAAAGGAACCAGGTATATTGAATACAATGACACCATCAAAGTTGATTCCATTTCCTTTGTTTCCTATTCTGAAGGAAGTCAAAAAATTTCCAATCTAAGATCTGACATAATTGACCTGGATTCAAAGGGAACTTTTAAAAGAACAACAATGGCTTCAGATATAGGAGAACTTTTTTCAACTTACATTCCAACATTAGCAGCAACTAAATCTACAAACAAAAACAACCTGGCAATAACATTTTGATATTAATCTCAAACAAACAGATCAATTATTTAAAGTTTTCTATCCTGATCTAAAAATCAGCAATGGGACTAATATATTCGGAAGCATTAATAAAAGCACAAAAAATATTGTGCTAAAATTAAAATCCGACAGCGTTCGATTTGATGAAACGGTCTTTTCAGGAATTTCAATAAATGCAAATACATCTAATGGTGAACTTAACATCTCAAACAATATGAATGAGATTGAAATAAGTGACACCTTAAAATTTGTGAATGTTGGTCTTCATGGAAGCACCAATAAAAATTATTCTAAATTTCAAATTGCCACATCGTCACGCGACAGCTTAGTAACAAAAATTAAAGTTAATGGAGAAGCGAATTACCTTACCAATGGAAAAATACAACTCCAACTATTGCCTTCTGAAATTATAGTAAATAACAAAACCTGGGAAATAGACAAAGGGAACAGCATAGTATTTGATTCTACATTTGCAGATGTCCAAAATTTAACTATTACATCAGGAGAAGAAGCCCTAAGCTTGAATGGCAAAATTTCGAAGAATAAGAATGATCATCTTAAACTTGAATTAAAAAATTTCAATACCAATGTGCTAAATCCAATATTATTGGTATATGATGTTTCAATTGGAGGAATAGCCACCGGACATGGCGATTTCGCCGGACTGCTTTCTCAACCAGGGATCAATTCTGAAATGTACATTACGAATTTAAGTTTTTATAATGATACTCTGGGAGATGCGAATATTAATTTTAATTATGACATTCCGAATAAACTAATCACAATTAAGGGACTTGTTGATAGAGGCGGAGTTAAAAATATTGAAGTTGATGGAAGATACTTTATAAAAGAAAAAAACGATTCAATTGATTTTAATTTTACTTTACAAAAAACAAATCTTGCAACTTTTGCAGGATATGCGAAAGGACTGGTTTCAGATGTCAAAGGAAAAGCATCAGGAACACTCAATTTATCAGGATCTGTAAATAATCCCGATTTAACAGGAAAATAAGATTGCAACAAACAAGTTTTGTAGTAGATTATTTAAATACCCGATTTAATCTTTCCGACGAAGTTGAGTTCACTAAAAACTATTTTAGATTTAAGAATTTTACTGTTAACGACGTGAATGGAAATAAAGCAAATGTGGATGGCTATATTTATCACCAGCATTTAAAAAACTTTACTCTGTTTTTTGATATCACAGCCAACAAATTTCAGGCATTGAATACAACAATGTCGCAAAACGAATTATACTACGGCAATGCCTACATTACGGGAAAAGTAAAAATTCTGGGACCTTTAGATCTTATTAAAATCAATCTTGCTGTCAAAACAGAAAAGAATACTCAGATCTTTATTCCTCTTTCAAATCCCGATGAAGTTTCGAAGAGCAGTTTTATCAATTTTGTTTCATCAGGTATAACGGCAACGAAAAATCAAGATGAAGGACCTGACTTGACCGGTATTGAGTTAGATTTTGATCTGGAAGTCACCCCGGATGCAGAGGTCCAGTTGATTTTTGATTCAAAAATAGGAGATGTTATAAAGGGAAGAGGCCGTGGTGACATTAAAATGAATATTAATACACAAGGTGAATTTAAAATGTATGGCAATTACCAGGTTAGTTCCGGTGATTATCTTTTCACTTTACAAAACCTGATCAATAAAAAATTCATCATTAACCCGGGAGGCACCATAAGTTGGAGTGGGTCTCCTTATGATGCAGAGATTGATATTGAAGGAATTTATAAACTTCGTGCAAGTTTGTATGATTTGTTTCAGGATACAACTTACAAAAAACGAGTTCCTGTTGAAGTATTGTTGAGTCTTAAAGATGAATTGTTCAATCCAACTATCCGATTTGATGTTAAAGTACCAAATGTCGATCCTATTGCTGAAACACAAATCAACAGATATATTTCTTCCGAAGAGGAAAAAAGCAGACAAACGATGAGTTTGCTTGTGTTAAACAGATTTTCGAAACCCCTTGATTTCGAATACCAGGGCGTTTCCTCCTCATCGGCAGTAAATACCAATGCAGCTGAATTGCTCTCACAGCAACTGAGTATGTGGGCATCACAAATTAGCAACAATTTTAATGTTGGTGTGAACTATCGAGCTGCAGATGCTTTTAGTCAGGAAGAATTGGATGTTGCTCTTTCAACACAGTTATTTAACGACAGAGTTTCCATTGCTGGCAATTTCGGTTTATCCGACAACAACCAAAATACATCTAACCTGATTGGTGACTTCAATGTAGAGGTTAAATTGAGTAAAGATGGAAAACTCAGATTCAAAGCTTTTAATAAAACAATTAATAATAGTGTGCTCAATAATTACAACTCGCCCTATACCCAAGGAATAGGTCTTTTTTATCAAGAGGAATTTAATACAGTTGGAGAACTTGTAAAAAGATTCAGGGACAAATTCCGAAGAAAAGAGCCCTCCTCCAATGTCACGTATAACTGAGCAACTTTTAGTATTTCTGCAAAAGATCACAAAGAATATTTAAAACCCTTTTAATTAATAAAAGGAAAACTTACTTTTGGAAGAAGTAATCAACAACCTATGATAAAAAGGATACTTCTGCCTACTTGCGGCTTAGTTTTTAAAGTATTGATTTTCATTATTTTATCAAATATTAGCTTACAAGCTCAGCAGGTGTTGACAGGTGTTGTAAGAGACTCCAAAAATAATGAAACCCTGATTGGAGCCAATGTAATAATAAAAGGAACCAGCTTTGGTGCACAATCTGATATTGATGGAAATTTTAGGATAGAAACCGAAAAATCTCTTCCCATAACATTGGTAGTTTCCTACATTGGCTATATCCAGCAAGAAGTTATCGTAAAAAATTTAACGCCACTAAACATCAAACTACAAAGTAATGAAGTTATTTTGAAAGATGTTGAGGTGGTTGGAAGCAGATTTCTGAAAAACAGAAAGAGGCGCCTCTTACTGTTGAATCGATGGATATGATAGCAATAAGAGAAACTCCTGCTGCTAATTTCTATGAGGGCTTGGGGCAGCTCAAAGGAGTTGATTTAACATCAGCCAGTATTGGTTTTAAGGTAATAAACACCAGAGGATTCAATAGTACCTCACCGGTAAGATCTTTACAAATTATTGATGGTGTGACAATGCTTCTCCCGGATTAAATTTTTCTCTTGGGAATTTTCTCGGGTCCTCTGATCTTGATGTGAGTAAAGTAGATCTGGTTGTTGGAGCCAGTTCAGCTTTTTATGGACCCAATGCATTCAACGGTGTTATTAGTATGAGTACACGTAGTCCATTTTATAATCCCGGACTTGAATTCTCATTTAAGGTTGGAAACAGGGGATTGATTGAAAACTCTCTGCGATTTGCCGAAGTAATAAAGAATAAAAAAGGTATTGAAAAATTTGCTTACAAACTGAATCTATATTATTTAAGTGTAAAAGATTGGGAAGCCGAAAACCTTAGTGCCACACCTCAATCCAGGAGTGACATAAATAATCCGGGAGGATACGATGCAGTAAATGTGTATGGTGATGAATACCAAAATGGATTTGACTTGAATCAAAACTCCAAAGATTATCCCGGGCTTGGTGTAATAACAAGAAAAGGTTATAATGAAAAAGATCTTGTTGATTACAACACAGAAAATTTAAAATTGGGTGCTGCTTTTCATTACAGGCTCCGACCTGAAACCGAATTAATTTATGCAACCAATTATGGAACAGGAAGCACGATCTACCAAGGTGATAACAGGTACTCACTAAAAGAAATTAAATTTTACCAAAATCGAATTGAAATTCGGAAAGAGGATAAGTGGTTTTTAAGAGCTTATGCAACTAATGAGGACGCCGGAAAATCTTATGATGCTTTTTTTACTGCTTTGTTGTTGCAGAATTCAGCGAAGATAACCGGTGAATGGTACCAGGATTATATTGACTATTGGTTTATTAATGCTAAAAATCCTATACAACAATTGCCCGGTTATCCGCAGCCATCAGATTATGCAACTTACGAAGAATACCTAAGTGCAATAAATCCTTTTCTCACACAGAATTACCCTGATACCCTTGCCTACTATCATAATCTTACTCAAGGTTATGCCAATGGCATTGGTAACCCACTTAATGCGAATAGTGCATTTTACGAACCGGGCAGTTACCAATTTGACACCTCATTTTCAGCAATAACTTCTAAGAAATCGTTCTCAGAAGGTGGTTCCAGATTTTTTGATAAATCTGCATTGTATCATGTACATGGTGAATATAAATTTACTCCTACCTGGTTCGATATTGTTGTTGGCGCAAATTACCGCTGGTATCGTCCAAATTCAGAGGGCACCATCTTTAGTGATACTTCAGGAGTTAAAATTAAAAATAGTGAGGGAGGAGTTTATGCAGGACTTGAAAAAAAACTTTTCAGTGAAAAGCTAAAGTTAAGTGGCACTGCAAGAATGGATAAAAATGAAAATTTTGATTACCTCTTTTCTCCTGCAGTAAGTGCAGTCTATTTGCCAAAAGCAGATCAGGTGATACGCGCTTCCTTTTCATCTGCAATCAGAAACCCAACACTTGCTGATCAATACTTATATTATCCGGTAGGCAGAGCTATTCTTGTGGGAAACAAAGATGGCTATGATGGATTGGTCACCGTTGAATCTTTAATTAATTTTTACGATGCAAATAAAAATTCGACACCCTGGAATTTTTTAATGTTAAGGCTGTTAGACCCGAAGAAGTTAAAACAATTGAATTAGGTTATAGGACCACGATAGCAAAAAAAATATATTTGGATGTAAGTGCCTACTACAGCTGGTACACTAATTTCATAGGTTATAAAATAGGTGCCGACGTTGATACTTTTCAGGTACCCATTATTTTTCCTCCCTTTACTTATACAGATTTGCGATTTAATAATGTAGTTCGAGTAGCTTCCAATTCTTTGGATCAGGTGACTACTCGTGGTGTCACAGTAGGTCTGAATTATTACCTTGGAAAATACTACGCTTTAATTACAAATTACTCCTACAATCTTCTGGACAAAAAAGGATCTGATGATCCTTTAATTCCTGCCTTCAACACTCCTGAACATAAATTTAATATCGGTTTCAATGGCAGAGATATAAATAATTTCAGTTTTAACATCAACTTTAAGTGGATTGATGGATTCAAATATGAGGGATCTCCTCAGTTTACAGGTGTAATTGACTCTTATAATGTTCTGGATGCCCAAATCAATTATAAATTCAATGGCGACAAACTGGTTTTCAAGTTAGGATCATCTAATATTCTTGATAATCAACATTATGAGGTATATGGTGGCCCACTTGTCGGTAGACTTTACTACTTTAGCATTTCAATAACAGCTCCATCAAAAAATCTTAAACCCAACCAAATCAATTAAATTAAATTAACTTATAAAAAATCCTATGAAAAAAAACTTACTCAATTTGTCTGTAGCACTAGCTATGTTACTCCTTCCGGGATTAACAAATGCGCAACGCTATTTGTCTGAAGTTTTTAGCAACCTAACGGTTTCTACAAATGTTCAGTATGCCGAAAATATTTCTATTTTCCCACCTCCTACTCCAACTAATATTCCACTGGTGATGGATGTTTAGGAACCTGCAGGTGATCTTTTAACTCAAAGACCATTGATTGTTTTTATGCATACAGGAAGTTATTTGCCAAAATACATAAACGGAACCCCGACGGGCAGTCGCAACGACAGTGCTACTGTTGAAATTTGTAAACAGTTTGCAAGAAGAGGTTATGTTGTTGCTAATATTGAATATCGTATTGGCTGGAATCCTGCAGGATCAAATGTTGATATCCGCAGAGGCACGCTACTTAACGCTGTTTACCGCTCCATTCAAGATGCAAAGGCTTGTGTACGTTTCTTTAAAAAAGACGCAGCAACTACAAATGTGTTTAAAATTGATCCTGCTAAAATAATTCTTGGTGGCCAGGGAACCGGTGGATATATTGCAGTAAACTATATCAGTTTGGATGATCCTTCAGAAATTACATTACCTAAATTTATTAGTGGAGTTACTGACCCAACTTATGGTTTTGTAGCCGGTCAATCTTATGTTAATCAAGCTTTACTTGGTGATTTTGAAGGTTTCGGAGGAATTCCACAATTAAACAATCCAAACAATTCAGTTGGATATACCAGCAATGTTCAATTCGCATTTAATCTTGGTGGAGCACTTGGTGATAGTACCTGGCTTGAGCCCGGTGATGCTCCAACTGTTGCATTACATGTAATTGGTGACCCATTTGCACCGTATGATGTGGGTATTGTTTTTGTACCCGGAAATCCTCCACAATCAGTTGTTGATGTAATTGGATCAAAATCGATTATCAGACTAGCAAATCAGTATGGAAATAATAACTGCTATATTAATGCAGGATTTACAGATGTATTTACTCAAGCAGCCAACGTAAATAATGATGGAATTGAGGGCTTATTTCCTTTCGCAACAATTCCACCAACTCAGGCAGGACCATGGGAATGGTTTGACTCTACAGCGGTTGTAACCGAAGCTAATGCAAGTGGTCAACCAGGTGTTCAAATATACACCAATGCTTTGCTTACTAATCCTGATATGTCAAAAGCAAAAGGGACTGCTTACATTGATTCCATCATGGGATATGTAAATCCACGTATTGTATTTTGTTTAAATCTTGCAACAGGCATCAGCAATATTGATGATGCTACCAATCAGATAACAATTTCACCAAACCCTGCAATAGACGAAATCAATGTTAATCTCACCGGATTAAAAAATCAAATTGAAGGTATAGCACTTTATGATATTTCCGGACGAAAAGTACTTGATGTAAACATTAGTGATGAAAGGACCTACACTATTAACCGAGGACAATTAAGTTCAGGTAGTTATTTTGTAAGAATTCAATTAGAAAATGGCGAAGTGAACAAGAAAATTGTGCTTCAATAAATTATTAATTCAAAAAAAAGCCGGATTTATCATCCGGCTTTTTTTTTAACTTTTTTATCTACACCTTTATGGAACTACCGGCAATGAATCCTGTCGTCCATGCGGCTTGAAAATTAAATCCACCAGTTACTCCATCAATATTCAATATTTCACCTGCAAAATACAAACCGGGAATAAGTTTACTCTCCATTGTTTTCATATTCACTTCTTTTAAGTCGACCCCACCGCAAGTCACAAATTCTTCTTTGAAGGTGGTTTTTCCTTTAACATTAAGTTGACAAGCTACTAATTGCTGACTTAATTTTCTCAATGATGCTTTAGAGGTTTCGGACCATCTTTTATGTTCATCAATCGAAGTTCGCTTACACAACAGTTCCCATAATCGTGAAGGAATATTAAACTGACTTGTATTGCAAACCTTTTTCAATTTATTTTGAAAGGAATGTTCCATCAGTTTTTCATAAACTTGCTCTTCATTAAATGGAGGGATAAAATTTATAGAAATAGAAAAGTTATATCCATTCTCAGCTAACCATCGGGCACCCCATGCGCTTAATTTCAAAACAGCCGGACCACTTATTCCCCAGTGAGTAAATAAAAGGGGACCGTTCTCCTCAAAGGCAGAATTCAATATTTTTATTTTAACATCCTGAACCGAAACACCCATAATTTTTATGAATGGACTATCCGGAATATTGAATGTGAACAAGGAGGGCACGGGAGGTATTATTGTATGACCAAGATTAACAAGCCACGAATAGGAACTCAAATTCGGGCTACCACCTGTTGCGACAATCACATAATCAAAGTATAGTGACAGTGTTGAATCCAGCTCCAACAAAAAACCATTTTCGGATCGCTCTATTTTAGTAACGGTGGAGCCTGTATGAATTTTTATATTATTCATTTTCGACTCTGCAACAAGGCAATCAATTATAGTTTGAGAAGAATCGGTGACAGGAAACATTCTTCCATCAGCTTCAGCTTTAATTTTAACACCTTTTAATTCAAACCAGTTTACTGTATCGATGGTACTAAATTTGGTGAATGGCCCACGAAGTTCACCTCTGTGACCTCTGGGATAATTCTTCACTAACAATGTGGGATCAGTGACTACATTGGTGACATTACACCGTCCTCCGCCGGAGACTTTAACTTTAGCCAGAATTTTGTTACTTTTTTCCAATATAACAGTCTCCAGACCGCGTTGCGCTCCGTGAATTGCGGCAAAAAACCCGGCTGCTCCTCCTCCTATGACTGCTAGTTTCAAAACTGATAGTGAATGAATGTGAAATTATAATATATGACTTGTAGTTTTAAACCAAAAAATTCTTCCTGGTATTTCTTAAAATTTGTTTATTCTCGGGTCAATTCTCTAATGATATCTAAGTGATCAGGGAATTGATTGACGAGCTGTTCCCGAACAGCCATTTCAAAGTCCCTGAAATCGAAACCGGGAGCAACGGTGCATCCCACCAGAGAAAAGGCACCCTCACCGTAAACCCTGGAACCAAACCAGTTTCCGGCAGGAACCGTGTATTGCAACAAATGACCATTCTGAATGTCGGGGCCAACAATTGTTTTCCTGATTACTCCTGCTGAATCTAACTCAATAACTTCCAATGCATCACCAGCATAAAAATGCCAGGTCTCATCTGATTTAATTTTATGAAAGGCCGAAAAATTATCTTTTTCGATGAGAAAATATATGGCTGTTGAATAATTTCTCCCTTGCGGAAATTCATTTTCACCAGCATGTTTACCTGCACTTCGATACATCTCTTTGTACCACCCTCCTTCCGGATGGGGATTCAGTTCAAGTATTTTCACATATTCAATGGCCGTTAAATTCATAACACATTTTTTTAATTAAATTTTCAACTTCTTGGATGAAATTGTAAAATTGCAGAACGTAAATATTCTCTATCGAGGTGTGTATAAATTTCGGTAGTAGTGATACTTTCATGCCCCAGCATTTCCTGAACAGCACGAAGATCAGCACCTCCTTCAATAAGGTGAGTAGCGAAAGAATGTCGGAAAGTGTGCGGACTTATGCTCTTTTTAATTCCTGCGATCATAACAAGCTCTTTAATAATATTAAAAACCATGACTCTTGACAATTTGGCTCCTCTTCTATTCAGAAACAGAAAATCCTCATTGCCCACTTTAATTGCCAGATGACATCTATAGGAACTTTCATAAATTGCAATTTGCTTAAGTGCAACACTGCCAATAGGAACCAGACGCTCTTTATTTCCTTTGCCGGTAACTCGAACCAATCCTATTTCGGCATAAAGATTCGATTTTTTCAATCCTATTAATTCCGACACCCTTAAACCGCTGCTGTATAAAGTCTCCAGCAATGCTTTATTGCGTTCCCCTTCAGGTTTACTCAGATCAATAGCAGCTATTATGCTGTTAATTTCATCAACAGATAAAAAATCAGGAAGCTTACGACCTAATTTCGGTCCATCGATAAGCAATGTCGGATCATCTTTGATGACGTTTTCCAGCAAGATATTTAAAAAGATTTTATTCCGGAAAGTAATCTTGCCTGAGATCGAGCACTCATACCTAACTCATTTACCCATTTAATAAAACCCTGCAACACTTCCATGGTAATTTTATCAGGTCCACCCGAAAAATCTATATGTTGTACATATTGATAAAGCTTTTCAATATCATGTTCATAGGCATCAACAGAATTGCCCGAAAGAGAACGTTCAAGTTGTAAATAGGATCTAAATCCCTTGATATATGATGGCCAGCTCATTCTAATAAACAAATGCTAAGTTAGGCATATTCTATGCTAAAAAATTGGTTTCTGCTATTCAAAAGTAGTCAAAGTCAATTGTAATATTAAAATCGCAGCATTTTGCTTCCCTATAAATTCGATACAAATAGTTGTTCGATCAAAACATCATAGTATGGATATAAGAATTAAGCCGGATGAAATTAAATTTACAATTTAGAATAAAAATCGAAGTTTGCTATTTACATTTGTTAGAATAAAAATTGAAAAATGAGAATTGTAATTATCAACGGTGCGAATTTGAATCTTTTGGGGTTAGAGAACCGGGAATTTATGGTACCAAGGATTTTAGTTCATTTCTGGAATCAATGAAACATGAATACAGAAACATCGAAATCGATTATTATCAAAGCAATGTTGAAGGAGAAATTATTAATTTATTACAATCAAATGGATTTAACAGTGATGGCATCATACTAAATGCCGGCGGTTATACACATACTTCCATTGCAATTGCTGATGCTGTTGCAGCTATAAAAACCACGGTCATCGAAGTTCATATTTCCAACATCAATGCCAGAGAAGAAGAACGAAAAACATCCTTACTTTCCAAATATTGCAAAGGGAGTATTTCAGGCCTGGGATTAGGTGGCTATGAATTAGCGTTGATATGGCTAACAATGGTTTGAAAGCATAAAAAAAGGCAACTTTAGGGTTGCCTTTTTTTATGCTTAATTTTTAAACGATTAGTTGAGCATGACTGGCATTACCAACATCAGCACATCTTCATCAGGGGTCTCGGTTCCTGAAGGTGTAAGAATACCGGCTCTATTAGGAAGTGAAAGTTCCATATTAACTGTTTCAGTTCCCATATTGCTCAGCATATCAGAAAGAAAGCGTGCATTAAACGCTATTTCCATATCCTGACCATTGTAATCACAAGCCAACCGTTCATTTGCTTCGCTGTTGAAATCAACATCCTCAGCAGAGATAGTCAACTCTGAACCTGCAAGTTTTAATTTAACCTGATGAGTGGTTTTATTGGAGAAAATAGAAACCCTTCTTATGGAATTCAAAAAAGAATCACGCGAAATTGTCAGGCGATTAGGATTATCAAGAGGAATTACCGCCTCATAATTAGGATACCTTCCATCAATTAGTCGGCAGATAAGGTTAAAGTTTTCAAAAGCAAAAAATGCATTGGCTTCATTGTAATCAATTTGGACCTTGGACTTCTGTCCGGTGAGTGCACTTTTAAGCAAACCTAAAGGTTTACGAGGCACAATAAAAGACGCCGATTTTACTGATTTAATATCTGTTCTTCTATATCTGACTAATCGATGTGCATCAGTAGCAACGAAAGTAGTATTCTCTTTATTTAACTGAAAAAGAACTCCCGACATGACTGGTCTCAATTCATCTGTTCCGGTTGCAAAAAGTGTTTTATTGATAGCTTCTAAAAGCACCTCCGAAGGCATTCCAATTGAATTTGCCTGGTCAATTGTTGGAATTTTTGGGAACTCCGCTCCATCTTGTCCTGCAAGTTTAAATTTACCGTTTTCGGAACTAATTTCAACCAGGAAAGACTTTTCATTGATGGTGAACGTAAGTGGCTGCTCAGCAAAGTTTTTAGAGTATCCAATAAAATTTTTGCCGGAACAGCAACTAAACCCTTTTCTTTGGAAGTAACTTCCATTGAAGTGGTCATGGTAGTTTCAAGATCTGAAGCTGAAACATTTAATTTTCCATTATTAATATCGAAAAGAAAATTCTCCAATATTGGCAACGGACTATTATTATTCAATGCTCCACTTATGGATTGAATATGACGCAGTAAACTGGTGCTGGAGACAATAAACTTCATTATAATTAATTGATTTTGAATTTATTAAAATAATTTCCTTAAAAACATAGACTTTAATGGACTACAAATATAAATCTAAAAATCCGAAAATCTTCAGCTTATTTCAAAGGTTCTGAATTCAGGAAATCTGCAGGCTTACGAAAGAGTTTTTCAAACGTAAAATATTGTACAACAATCATAGAAGTATCACCTTCAATTTGGGCAACCATTCTATCAATATCATATGGATATGGAGTGCCGGCTTCATTGGCTTTATTTGTTGTTTTTTCATTCTGCGGCCTTCTCCATAGATTCACCTTACGGAGTGTCCCATCGGGACTTGTTAAAGAAATAGATCTGAAAGGCGTTGTTGCTTTAATAGAATCGATCTGGGTACTTTTAAAGTTTTTTTCTATCATTTCATAATTAATCATTTCATAAAACTGCAAATAACTAAAAATTTTATCCTGACTTACATTTTGAAATTCTGTTCCATCAGCATCCAGAAGTTTATAATTTTTAGCTGCATCGCTGGTAATGGTAAAAACAAAACCGGGCCTTTCCCTATCCACCACAGCTAAAGACTTTAAATTTCCCTGTTTAACACGGAACACATTTTTTATTCTCCAGTCTTCCGGTCGAACTATAAAACGTGGAGTGAGATAACCATCAAAACCCGGGATATGAATTATAAATGGGACAGTTGAATTTTCAAGATACATAAAAGTACCAAGTTGATCCTGGGTTGGACCGCCAACATAGAACACTTTAAAAATTCCATTTTTTTTATAAACTTCAATTTTTATTCCTCTGGTAGCGATGCCTTTTATTACATTGTTGTAACCTGATTTCCCTACAGGGCTGCGCACTTCCAGGTCGTGCAATGTTGCTAAAAGTGTTTTAATGGCATCAGGGCGAGCCGGATCTTTTCCATTTAACACCCAATCATTATCTTCAATTTTTTCAAGGGTTACTGACTGTCCGGCTTTATCGGCCATAAAAATCTTAACTACCTCACCTGTATCTTTAACTGCAAAGTCACGCAGTGCTTCGCTAATAGTACTATTACTTTTAATATAAAATAACCACCCGGCTATAATTGCCAAAAGGATAAAAACAATAAGGAAAACTTTATTTTTTTTCATATTTTTTATTGCTGCAAAAGAAATTAACGGGCAAACTTTGCCTTTCTTCTATAAAACTTAAATAACCCCAACAAAACAATAAGGGCAATTGGACCTCCGGTATTGATTAGTTGCCACACTAATAAATTTGCATCAACTTTGGTTTTATCAAGTAACCTAAGCTTAAGTTCTTTTGATCTAACGGTCATTAAACCAGAATCATCACATAGGTAATCGATACAATTAAGAATGAAATTTTTGTTACCATATAGCTGTCCGGTATATTTATCCATGCCTAATGGTATAATGCTTTGAGTAGATTTACGAATGCCATTCTTAATTACATCACCATCACTTATTACAATCATTGCATTTCTAGTACTCTTTTCTTTAAATGCAATGATAGTGTCAGAAGCTATTTGAGGAGGGATTCTATTTTTGAAATTTGAAGTAAATTCACCTTCAAGCAGCAGCGCAACAGTTTTATTGGGATTATTGTACTGAGACAACTCAGGTTCTTTTCGCATAATTTCAAGTGTAACACGGGCAGGAGTTACAAAAGTTCTTGAGTATTTAGAAGTAACCAATAAAGGAGTCTTAATTATTTCAGCAGCACCAACTGCATCAATTGAACTGACAAAATCAAATTTTACAGCATTCAGATTATTTACAATCTGGTGTCTGGTTTCAGGAACCACAACCGGAAAATAATACCATGGCATTAGAGTTTGCTGAGGTCTGTTTCCAATATAACCGGTTTGGACAGGGATAGGTGCAGCCTGAATATCAAGTACCAGATCATAATTAATTCTGGCTCCATATCTGAAAAGCATGTCAGAAAGATTCAAATCATTCGCTATGGCTATTGTTTCATTATTTGTTTGCAAGCTGTCCATGGTTACATAAGCACCATCAATTAGCCACAACACTTTACCACCTTTAATAATAAATTGATCAATGATAAACTTATCTTTCTCACTAAAGGTTGAATCAGGTCCTGCAATTATAATGGCCTTGTAACCATTCAGCGAGCCTATTTTTTCATCAATCTTTTTCCTTTCTACCAGATAAAAATTTTTAAATCACGCGTGATATCCACCACCTCCTGACTGGAAGCTTCGCCATGACCCTCAACAAAAGCAATACTTTGAGGTACGGCGCTGGAAAGTTTCCTGATTGAATTTCCAAATCCATATTCAAGGCCTTGAATAGAATTATTCAGAATTTGTTCAGGAGATGAACCAATTTGATCTAATAGTAACATAAGCGGAACTTCCTGTCCCATGTAAGTAACTGAGGCACCCGGAAAAATTATTTGTTGAGAAGTTTCATCTTTATTTTTCGACTGTAAACTTGTTGGTTGAATTCCCTTTGAAACCAACTGCTGATAAAAACTATTGCGTGCTTCTTTATCGGGGTTTTCGGAAGGGTTAATAAATTCATATTCGAGATTTCCATTGGAATAAGCTCTTAATTCATCCAACATTTCACGAGTAGCATTTTGAAGTCGTTTAAAAGAGGGTGGAAAGTCACCATCAAGATAAACTTTGATATATACCAAATCCTTAAGACCTCCGACAAATTTTTTAGTAGCCGGAGAAAGAGTGAATCTTTTTTCAGAAGTAAGGTCAAAACGGGTGAAAACAAACGAGGAGATGATATTGACAAAGACCAAAATAAGCAGCAGCAATATTAACCTCGTAATATTCTGGCCTTTGAGCGATCTCTTATCAGTTTTAGTATTCTTTTCCATTGCTTACCACTTTCTGGATTCTAAAACAGTTTGACTCAACATAGTAAACAAACAAACCAGACTCACAAAATATACCACATCTCTTGTATCAATAACTCCGCGGCTCATAGATGAGTAGTGTGCATTTATACCTAACTGGTAAAACAATATTTGCTATTAACCCTGAACCCAACAAGGTGGATATGGAATCAAATCCCATAAAAAAGAAACTCAAAACACAGCAATAATAAAAGCTACTACCTGATTATCGGTGGTAGCGGAGGCGAAAACGCCAATTGAAACGAATCCTGCACCCAGAAAAACGAGTCCGATATAAGAACCCCACATAGAACCTGTATCGATATTACCTACTGGAGCTCCAAGAAGATAAACACTAAGATAGAAAATGAGTGTAGGTAAAAGAGAAATAATTACTAAAATTAGTCCGGCAAAATATTTTGCAAGAACAATCTGCAATTCCGTAAGTGGGCGAGTCAGCAATAGTTCAATGGTACCAGACTTTCTTTCTTCTGAAAAAAGTCGCATGGTTATAGCAGGAATTAAAAACATATATACCCATGGTGTTATAATGAACAGTGGATCAATATTAGCATAACCAGCCTCAGGAATACTAAACTCGGTTCCGGGAAAAACCCAAACAAACAAGCTGATAGCTAGCAGAAATACAATAATCACAATATACCCTATCAGGGAATTGAGAAAACTATTAATTTCTTTTATGAGTAACGAAAGCATCAGATTAATTTATTACGGGAGCAAAAGTACAAATACCATTAGTTTAAGCGAAGTATCCTGAAAATTATCCTATTACGACCGACTCACGAAGTTTTTCAAGACTCCAGGCTTCAGCTTTGGCTATAAACATTGGTTTAACTTTGGCCCAGGTGTTTTTAAAGAGAGCTGAATTTTGATAATCCAGAAAATTTTCTTGTGTTTCCCATAGGCTGTAAGTAAAAACTATTCCACTTCCAGCAATATCGCCTAACAGATCGAGGTGATGACAACCTTGAAATTGCCTGATATCCTTCTTAACCTGGTCAAAGATGACAAGGAAGTCTTTTGTTTTTTGGGGGTCTAAGGAAAGCTTAACAATTCTGGTGATCATTTGAATTCCACTCTAATAATATCGTTACATTTAAGTCCAATCAATTTAGATGCATCACCCTGACTGATAGCTATTTCAAGGAATCCTGATTCATTATAATGAACTAACAGATCACCTCTTCCGGAAGTGAAATAGGAAGTACTTATTTCGGTGATTAAATATTCACTGGTTCGAAGCGTAATTTCAAAATCACGTCCTTTGGATACTCGTTCAAAAAGATTTTTCTCAATATTCGTCACCAGATTTCCAAAAGTATCAATATAAATAATATATCCGCGTATCGTATTCTCCTCAATAACAGGCAGAAGCATAGATTTTGAATCAAGGATTCAGCTTTCATACCCATGTCAGCTATTTTACCACCGTTCGCCAGAAATGCAGCTGAACTGGCCAGCACAATTGAGCTCGGATTAACCTTATTACCTTTAGCGTCAAGTATAAAATATTTTTCTTCAGGTATTTCATCAAACACCAATGTGAAAAATCCGTCGTCGGGTCCAATAAAATAATGGTCATTGTAGCTAACAGCCACCAGAGCCAGCGACTCTTTGGTTTCCGAGTTCATCCCGATCAGATGAACTGTTCCTTTTGGGAACCTGGACCAGGAATTTTTAAAAATAAAAGCACCTTGAACGAGGTCGAATGGCTTGACATCATGGGTAATATCAACCAAAGTAGCTTGAGGGCATGCGGTGAGTATATCCCCTTTCATGGCACCTACAAAATAGTCTTTGGTTCCCCAATCGGTTGTGATGGTAATTACAGGCATTCTTAATTTTGGGGCAGTTTTACAAGGCCTCAAAAATAAGGATAAAAGTCAAACCCCATTTTAACTTTCATTTTATAATTTTACATCGCTTTTTAACACTTAAGCTATTATTCCATTAATTTCACAGTTTTCATCTAATTTACTTGAAAGAAATACTAATACCCGTCAGTTTTAACTCTGTTGATTTTTTTGGTGTCAATGATGTCCATCTCGAATTGTTAAGAAAAAAATTTCCACTTCTCAAAATTGCTGCTCGTGGAAATGAAATAAAAGTACTTGGTGATGAACAACAAGTGACTTTATTTGAAGCCTTGATCAAAGAACTGATTGTTCATTTTGAAAAGACCGGACATCTGGAACCCGATTACATCAATGAACTTTTGGAAGGAAATGGTGAAAGTGCTGATGAAGATCACGCCAAAAAGTTTGGAGATGTCATAGTATTTGGTCAGCAAGGAATTATGGTTAAAGCACGGACTGCAGGTCAAAAAAGACTTGTAGAATGCTGCATGAAAAATGATATCACTTTTGCAATAGGCCCTGCCGGAACCGGCAAAACCTATACTGCTGTTGCTCTTGCAGTAAGAGCTCTCAAAAACAAAGAGATCAAAAGAATTATACTTACCCGTCCGGCTGTTGAGGCAGGCGAAAATTTGGGTTTTTTACCGGGTGATCTCAAAGAAAAAATTGACCCTTATTTGAGACCACTGTATGACGCGTTGTTTGATATGATACCAGCTGACAAACTCGCCTCATTTATTGCGAATGGAATTATTGAAGTTGCACCATTAGCTTTTATGCGTGGCCGGACTTTGGATAATGCCTATGTGATTTTGGATGAGGCTCAAAATGCTACTCAAAGCCAACTAAAAATGTTCCTCACCAGGATGGGGCCTTCTGCAAAATTAATTTTAACAGGTGATGTCACCCAAATTGATCTCCCTAAAAGTCAGCCATCCGGATTAATTCAGGGTCTGGCACTTTTAAATGGAATCAAAGGCATCGGAATAGTTTTATTGGATGCTCGCGATGTTGTTAGACATAAACTGGTCAAGGATATTATTGAAGCTTATAGTAATGGTGAAAACAAAAAACCTACATAAAAGCACTAAATTATTTGCTTTTATGCAGGTTTTTAAGCTTTTAAATAGGCTCTCTTTAGTATTTTAATTTTACTAATCGTTGCGAATAATTGGCAGAAGGCGTGCTAATTTTCATCATATAAACACCCGCCGGGACATTCTGAATCTTCATTGTTTGATCACCGGCTTGTTGCATTCCATCAAAAACAGTTTGAACAAAATCACCAAGCAAGTTGTACAGTTGAATTTTGACTGAAGTTTCTGATTGCAACTTATATGAAACGACTGTTGATTCAGTAAATGGATTCGGTACAATATTCAGATTTGTGATACTTGGAGAGATTTCATTTAATCCGACCGGATCAACAACTGTTACTACCTGAGCTACAGTTGAAGTACAAACACCATTAAATAATTCCAAAGTGACCGTGTAGGTGCCGGCAGCAGGGAATGTATGAATCACGCTTCCTACATTGGAAGAATCACCATCTCCGAAATACCATTGGTATCCGGTTACACCAGGAACAGCCGATGTAAAATCAACGGTGAGGCCATTCGTTACAAATGAAAACGTTGGATTCAAAGGACCGACACCTTGTTGTGTAAGTGTAATTGGCACAACAGCATAATTATTGTTTTCATTTGTTTCAAGGAAATAGTTTTCAGGATCGGTATGCGAAATAATGAAATAGTCACCATTACAAATACCCGGAAAATCTATTTGCTGTCCGTATAAACCTTGTCCATAAATATCAAGACTTCCTACAAAAATACCTTGTTCATTACCACAACCGCTCACACCACCCAGTCCGGCATTTGGTATATTACTTCCGGTTAAAATATTTCCAAGCGTGTCCAAACAATAGCCTGGACTACCGGAGCAACTACCCAGGTTAATCAAGCAAAAACTGATTTTCGATCCTACGCCGGCAAGAGGCCAGGATAAGGGATCAGGATTCGAAGTCCCTACTCTGAGAGTATAAGATGCCCAATTATCAACATGCATATGGCCGTGATTCGGATGATAAGTCATTGTACCGGCAGGATTATCGTAAAATGACATAGTTTGCCCATTTTTGTGATAAACTCGTTGCGTGATTAATTGCTTGGGATAAGAGCCATCAGGACACAAAGGAGTACTGCATCCAACAATTACGGTATCGCAATAACACACATTAATGCCTCGTACCTCTAATGGACCGTAACCAATATTAGGAGTAGCATTCGAAAGAGTGAGATATCCCGGATATTCGGTATGTTCATTTTGTATAATTAATGCTGAGGCAGTCATGTCGGGCAAAAGGTCACAATCAGTCATATTTGTATCAGGACAAAAGCAACCCAAAGCATTGGTGATCGAGCATATTCCAGGAGGTAACGGAGGGTCAGGTGGAGGGTTTGCACCAAATGTGATCGAGGCACTGTTTAAGATACCGGCATCTGAAGGAACTTCATCAATAATACAAACTTGCCAGACACCATTTGGCATCATTCCATTATTCATAAGATTAAGTGATTGTTCCGGAATATAGTTTCCCGTAAATGGCGCTGCCCCGAGCACCAAATATCCCTGAGCCCCATCTTCAGCCAAACAAGTGCCGGTAAAATTATCATTACCACCACCGACATGGTTGGCCAAAACAATAGTAGTATTATCAGGAGCTTTAAGGGTAATTCTTAAGTCAGCAACATAACTGTGAGAGATATCGATACAAACATTAACAATTCCAAAAGTGGCATCGATCTGAGCAGGTAATCCACTCACTAAAACCGGAAAACAAATTTCTGTATTATTATCAGGTATTGGTCCTGTAAATGCGGCACTAAATGTTTGAGATTGTACTCTTAGATGGAGTCCAATGCAAAATAGGCATAACCACAGTATTTTTAACTTCATAATTAGATTGTTTAGGAAGCGTAAATGTAACAAAAAGCCCCAATAAATCAAATCCCCAAAAATTTAGGGGTTATTTTAAAAGTAAAAGGAGTGGCTGAATGACTATTTACTTAGACTTTTCTGACATTAACTGCTGATAAACCCTTCTCCCCCTGATTTTCTTCAAATGTCACTTTGTCATTCTCCTGAATGAACTTTTTATCTATCATACCAGTGGCATGGACAAAAATTTCCTGCTCAGAATCGTCATACTTAATAAAACCATATCCTCTTTTTTGGTTAAAGAATTTGATGGTACCGTTAGGCATAAAATTATTAGTTTGTAAAACTCAGTATTTTACCAAATGTAAAATATATTTTACAAAAAACCAAAATTTCCTTTAAAATATAGATTTGGTTACATTTTAATGTGAGTTTTCATCTAACTTGAAAAGGAAATTAATGAAAATCTTAAAAAAAATGTACATTAGCGCCAAACTCACAACCTAAAAATCAAGATATGGCAGAAAATAATTCCGCGGCCAAAGGCCACCCAAAAGGACTTTACTTATTGTTTTTCACTGAGATGTGGGAACGATTTAGTTATTATGGTATGCGAGCCATTTTCATTTTGTTTATGAGCAAGGCATTATTCATGACAGATGCAGACTCCTCTAATATTTATGGCAGTTTTACCGGACTGGTTTACCTCACTCCTCTTTGAGGGGGATATATTGCTGATAAATTCTGGGGAAACCGTCGCAGTATTTTGGTTGGCGGTATATTAATGGCTATAGGTCAATTTCTTATGTTCATGAGTGGCAATTTGGTCATGGATGGAATACAAAGCGCATCTAGTGTTTCGATGATGTGGGCAGGTTTGACTTTCCTGATCATAGGAAACGGATTTTTCAAGCCTAATATTTCAACTATGGTGGGTCAGTTGTATCCAAAAAATGATTCCAGAATTGATGGGGCTTTCACTATTTTCTATATGGGAATCAATATGGGAGCTTTCTTTTCACCGCTCATTTGTGGTGGATTAGGTGATACGGGCAATATTCATGATTTCAAATACGGTTTCCTTGCTGCAGCCATCGGAATGGTTGTTAGTACCATTTCATTTGAATTACTTAAGAATAAACATTTAGTTGATTCAGAGGGCCAACCATTAGGAATGCCTAAAGCAAAAATGGGAATCGATACTTACGGAGTTATAATCGGTTCAATTGCTTTTATATATGCACTTCTTAACTTCCAGCAAATTGTTGCCTGGATTTTTGGAGCCGAAGCAATCACAATGGAAGGTTCGTTCGCACATACAGTTGCAAATATTGATTTGATAGCCTATCTCATTTATACTTCCATGGTGGTGATGCCAATAGTTATTCTTACTGATAAATCTTTGACCAAAGACGAACGAGAGCGGATTATTGTAATATTTATTCTTGCATTTTTTGTGGTGTTCTTTTGGGCTTGTTTTGAACAAGCCGGAGCCTCATTAACTTTGTTTGCTGACCAACAAGTAGATCGTGCAATTCAGATAAATATAAGTAAGTATATAACGATGGCCTTCGGAGTTGTGCTCACCTTCTATCTTGCAAAGGCGCTAGGCTGGTTTTTTGATTGGTCTTCTCAATTAATTAAAGGAGTTCAGGCAGTAGGTGCCTTGCTACTCGTAGCATTAACATTTACTGGTCAAATTGCAGATATTCATTTTGACGAGTTTCCAGCTTCCTGGTTTCAATCCATCAACCCACTAGCTATTATTATCTTAGCACCTGTGTTCACTATCTTATGGGGGCGATTGGCAGGAGTGAATATGGAGCCATCATCACCTTTAAAAATGGCACTCGGATTAGCACTGGTTAGTTTAGGTTATGTAGTAATAGCCTATGCTGTTAATGGTGTTGATTCAAGTACAAAATTGCCATGTTTTGGCTTTTTTGCACTTTACATTATTCACACCATGGGTGAATTATGTCTCTCGCCAATCGGATTAAGTATGGTAAGTAAATGGCACCATTACGGTTATCTTCTCTATTAATGGGAACATGGTTTTTGGCAAATGCTGCAGCAAATAAATTTGCAGGAACATTAAGTGCGCTTATACCTCCCAGTGCAGGTGAAAGCAACGCTGATGTAGTTGCCAAAATACCCAGTTTTATGGGAATTGAAATCTCAAATCTATTTATATTTTTCTGTGTATTTATTGTTTTAAGTGGAAGCGCTGCATTACTGCTTGTTGTTATTTATAAAAAATTAATAAAAATGATGCATGGTGTGAATTAAGAAAACAAAAAAATAATTTCAAAAAAAGCTATCTATAACCGGATAGCTTTTTTTTGATTCATTTTTTTTTATTAAGATTACATCCATTAAAATCAAAAACAAATGGAAATACCAGAAAAGAAAGTCTTCAAGCCCTACATTTCAGCGACTGATTCAGTGGCTGAATTCACCATTAAATCTGTGGTGCTAGGTGCTATGTTTGGAATCATTTTCGGAGCAGCTACTGTATATTTGGCATTGAAAGCAGGCCTTACCGTTTCAGCCTCTATACCAATTGCTGTTCTGGCCATATCTCTTGGCAGGAAATTTTTCAGAACCACCATTCTCGAAAACAATATCATTCAGACAACAGGCTCTGCAGGTGAATCCATTGCAGCAGGAGTTGTGTTTACTCTTCCGGGATTCCTTTTTTTATCGATAAACGAAGCCGGTGTGAGTACGGGTGAAGAGTATTTTAATTATTGGACCATATTTTTTCTCGCGGTATTCGGTGGTATTTTAGGTACGCTGATGATGATTCCGCTTCGAAGATCATTAATTGTAAAAGAACATGAAACTCTGCCTTATCCTGAGGGAACCGCATGCGCTTCGGTGTTGATAGCCGGTGAAAAAGGTGGCGATTTTGCTAAGACTGCCTATTGGGGATTAGGGTTCGCTTTAGTTTATGCAATGCTGCAAAAAGTATTTCATGTAATTGCGGAAACTACTGCCTGGGTTACACAACAAACAAATAAATATTTCCCTTCTGCTACAGTAAACGGTGAAATCACACCTGAATATTTGGGGGTGGGCTATATCATAGGTCCGAAAATTGCCGGTGTGTTGGTAGCAGGTGGTGTGATGGCATGGTTAGGATTGATTCCACTTTTGGCAACTTTGGTTCCCGGAGAAACTATTGCATTGCAATTGGTAAAACTGGGTTACTTAAAAGATGTACTCACTCCCGGTGGTCCAGGAGGATGGGATCCCGATGCTCAAACTTTTAACAGTACCGCGAATGCAGTTTATAGAGCGTATGTGCGTCAAATTGGTGCAGGGGCCGTTGCCGCGGGAGGTTTCATAACATTGATCAAAACACTTCCAACTATCGTTTCTTCATTTAAGGAAAGTGTTGGTTCAATGAAAGAAAAAAGGATGGTGTAGTAGTTTCAAGAACTGAGGATGATCTCTCATTTAAGACAGTAATTATCGGAAGCATTGCTCTGGTTATTCTGATGGCCATTCTTCCACAAATTCCAGGTGACAGCATCATCAATAAATTGTTGATCGGTGTATTGGTGGTGATTTTTGGTTTCTTCTTTGTGACGGTATCAAGTCGTATAGTTGGTATCATCGGCGCTTCTTCCAATCCTATTTCTGGCATGACCATAGCAACCTTAATGGGCACTGCTCTCATATTTATTGCAGTAGGTTGGACCGGAAAAGTGTATGAACCCATGGCATTAGTAATTGGTGGTATGATTTGCATTGCAGCAGCCAATGCGGGAGCTACCTCACAGGATTTAAAAACCGGCTATATTGTTGGTGCCACTCCTAAGTATCAGCAACTTTCTTTATTTATAGGTGCTATTGTTTCATCAGTTGTAATTGGACTCACCATAAAAATTCTGGATCAGCCCACTAAAGAAATGCTTGAAATGGGAATAACTCACGCAATTGGAAGTGATAAATTTCCTGCCCCCCAAGGAACATTAATGGCCACATTGATCAAAGGTTTACTCTCATTTAATCTCGACTGGCAGTTTGTTTTGGTAGGAGTTTTTCTTGCTATTACTATGGAATTGTGCGGAGTAAAGTCATTATCGTTTGCAGTAGGTGCATATCTGCCATTAGCAACCACCTTACCAATATTTGCAGGCGGTGTCATAAAAGGCATCGTAGACTGGAAAGCCAAAAAGAACAATCAAACTGAAGAAGATGCCGAGTTGGGTAAAGGAAGTCTGTTTGCTACGGGTCTCGTTGCCGGAGGTGCACTTGCAGGTGTTATTGTAGCGTTGCTCTCTGTGAACGAAAATATTGCCGATTCACTTGCTATAGTCAATATGGAACATGGAATTACTAATGCTCTTGGCGAGAGTGGGTACATGATTCTCGGAACTGCATTCTTCTGCTTGCTTGGATTTGTATTGTATCGTATTGGGTCCAAAAAGGAAGCATAAATGTTTATTCTTACCCATAATCCTTTTCAATTGAATAGGATTATGGGTACTGAAAACAAAATCCAATTATTTACGTTCTCCAATATCTGATAAAAAAATATTAAATGAAAATTATTCTTAAATCTACGCAATTAATCTTGCTAGTTAGTTTTTTATTTTCTTGCGATGCACAGGTAAATTCTGATGGCTCAAAACCTATAGTTAATGAACCCGATGGAATTCAATGGGTGAGTTTTGAAGAGGCGGTGAAATTGAATGATCAAAATCCAAAGAAAATTTTTATTGATATTTATACAAACTGGTGTGGATGGTGCAAGAAAATGGATGCAACTACTTTTAAAGAAGCAGAAGTGGTGAAATACATCAATGCAAATTATTATCCTGTTAAGCTAAACGCAGAAACGAAGGACACAATCAGATTTAAAGACAAAGAATTTAAATATGTGGCCGAAAACAAAGCAAATGAATTAGCCATCTCTCTGCTCAATGGCAAAATGGGTTATCCCTCATATATTTTGATGGATGAAAAGTACAATTTAATGACACCTCCTGTTCAAAGCTACATGCTAAAAGAGGAGTTAATGCCCATTCTCACTTTTTTTGGTGACAATATTTTTAAAAACAAAAACTGGGAAGAGTATCAGCTGGAGATCAAAAAAATAAACAATTTTAGAAAACTTTTCAGTTTAAAAAGATCGGTTTACAACTAAGCATTTCACTTAAGAAAAAGGGTGAAAGACGGGGCTTGAAACCCGCGACCTCCTGAACCACAATCAGGCGCTCTAACCAACTGAGCTACAATCACCATTTAAACCTTCCAATGAACAATAAAGATGTTATTTTGTAATTAAATACATCCAAACAACCTTTTTTAATTTTACTTGGGTGTGCAAAAGTAGGTAAATCATCTTTATAGTCCAATATCAATTTCAATTTTGTTTTAGTAGTAACTTTGCATTGACATTACTGGGATGACCGAGAAAACTATTTTGAACGTTGAAGGGATGACTTGCACCAATTGCGCACTTGGCGTGACTCGGTTTTTGGAGAAAAAAGGCCTCACCGGAGTAAATGTCAATTTTGCCTCAGGAGAGGTTGTTTTTGAAGAAGTTACCCAGACGAATATAGGTGACATCATTAAAGGTATCAACAATCTGGGTTATCATGTAATTGAAAATCAAGAGGTTGGGCAACCATTACCCACTCAACCATTTATTAAAACACTTGAATTCAAGTTTTTACTATGTGTGATATTCACACTCCCGTTGGTTGCCCACATGTTTTTAGATTTCCATATTTTGCACAATCCGCTTTTCCAGCTTTTGTGCAGTTTACCTGTATTTGTGATTGGTTTGGCTCATTTTGGCAAAAGTGCCTTGTCGTCGCTTAAAACCGGCGTGCCCAATATGGATGTGTTAGTGACCATTGGTTCTAAACAAAATTATCATCCAAAAAAACCTGAGTGAGTTGGTTGAGCAGGTGGAAATTTCCTCCATAAAAGTGAATGATGCCATAATAGTTAATACAGGACTAACGGTACCGGTTGATGGAAAAGTTTACTGGGGAAATGCAACGGTGGATGAATCTGCCCTCACGGGAGAAAGTATTCCCTCTGAAAAAGAAAACGGAAGTACCGTTATGGCGGGCTCTATATTGCTGAATGGTTCCATCAAAATAAGAACAGAGAAAGTTGGAAGTCAAACTGTGTTATCGAACATCATCCAACTGGTTAAGGATGCGCAGCAATCGAAACCTGAAATTCAAAAATTAGGTGATAAAATCAGCGGTTGGTTTGTTCCGGCTGTGGTGCTGATTTCTGCACTCACATTTTTGCTGGGCTATTTCTTATTCGACATCACATTAACCAAGGCCTTAATGAGGGCCATCGCAGTTCTGGTAATATCTTGTCCGTGTGCAATGGGACTCGCCACACCTACTGCGGTTGCGGTTGGACTTGGAAAGGCTGCAAAGAATGGAATCGTGGTTAAAGGTGGTTCTACCCTGGAACAATTTGATGATTTAAAGTCGGCGGTTTTCGATAAAACAGGAACATTGACAACGGGAAATTTTAAGATTTCAGAAATTAAAAATTACAATAATTTCTCTATTGA
The DNA here is from genome assembly GCA_016722525.1 of Bacteroidota bacterium. GTDB lineage: Bacteria > Bacteroidota > Bacteroidia > AKYH767-A > OLB10 > JADKJB01. The sequence continues at coordinate 77,921 of JADKJB010000010.1, read as the reverse complement.
TGAAGCCATAAAAATAATTTACAGTTTAGAACAGCATTCCTCCCACCCCATTGCTGTTTCATTGGTAAAAGAGCTCTCAAAAAAAACCGGTGAGTGGATTGCCCTGGAAAATATTAAAGAGGAAAAAGGTATTGGGATGTCGGCAACAGATATAGATGGAAATCGTTTTTTGTTAGGTTCGTTTCAAGCGCAGAAACATTTAACTGCAGATGACTCCCATTCAGTTTATTTATCAAAGAATGATGTTTTGATTGCAACTGTAAATATTAAAGATGAAATAAAAACCGGAGCAAAAGAACTTATACAATTGATAAAGGAAGAAGGAATAAAACCAATTTTACTCAGTGGAGATAGTCAAATTCGTTGTGAAGAAATAGGAAAAGAATTGGGTATTGAAGAAATCTATTCCAATAAACTTCCTCACGAAAAAACCGAAATAATACGGAGTTTAAAATCGAAAGGTAAATTGCTGATGGTAGGTGATGGAATTAATGATGCACCCTCACTAGAACTTGCCGATTTGGGATTATCATTCGGCGATGCAACAAAAATTGCAATTAATTCAGCTCAGGTAATTTTATTAAACAACAATGACCTCACCACAGTTATGTCTGCTATACGAATTGGAAAAATGACCATGCAAACTATTCGTCAAAATTTGTTTTGGGCCTTCTTCTATAATATAGTTGCCATACCTGTTGCGGCTATGGGTTATTTAAGTCCAATGGTGGCAGCCTTTTCCATGGCCTTTTCGGATGTAGTGGTTATTGGAAATTCCATAAGACTTAAATTTCGAAAATAAATAAGATTAAATTGAACAGAAAAAAAGTTCTTTTCATAGCAAAATGGTATCCCGATAAACATGATAACATGTTGGGCCTTTTCATTCAAAAACATGCCATGGCAGTGCAACTTTATCACCATGTAACTGTTATTTATATTACAGCTGACAAGACCTTGCCTCCAGGGAAAATACAAATTGATGAACAGACCCATTCGGGTATTCATGAGATCCGAATATATTTTGGAAAAAAAACAAATGAACTTTTAAATGCTTTTGAATATGGTTGGTGCTATTGGAAAGCACTGCAAATTGCCTTTAAAAAATCAGGCAGTTTTGATATAGTGCATGTACATGTTTTATCAAGAACTGCGTTGCCTGCCATATGGCTGAAAGCTACCAAAGGAATCCCTTATATTATAACAGAACATTGGTCGCGTTATCTTCCTGTTAATTTATCAAACGGCTCTTATTCCGGCAATTTAAGAAAGTGGTTTACAGGTGTTGCAGTAAGATTATCGTCAGGTGTTACTACTGTTACATTGAACCTGTCAGAAGCAATGAAAAATTTGGGATTAAAAAGCACGTATTATATCACACCAAACATTGCAGATATTAATGATTTTTTTCCTTTACAAAACCCTTCCAATAATCCAACTAGAAAATTCGTACACGTTTCTTGTTTTGATGAAGGAGCAAAAAACATAAACGGTATTATTAATGCAATAGAAGTCCTTTCCAAGGAGCGCAATGATTTTCAACTTGAAATTATTGGAGATGGAAAGATTTTGAAGTTGTAAAAATCATGCAATTCAAACAGGATTAGTCAATAAAAGGATTTTTTTACTGGGCTATTGACAGGGGCTGAATTGAGTAGAAAGATGCGGGAAGCATATATATTTGTAATGTTCAGCAACTATGAAAACCTACCTTGCACCATAGTAGAATCCTTGGCCAGTGGTGTGCCTGTGATTTCAACAAATGTGGGTGGGATATCAGAATATATCACACCTGAATTCGGTTTGCTTATTCAGCCACGAGATGAAGCCGGCCTAAAAAATGCGCTCATTTTTGCACTGGATCATCCTGAAAAATTTGATAAAATCAAGATGAGAAACTTTGCCATCAAGAACTTTTCGATGGAAGAAAGCGGAAAATTGTTTAATGAAATTTATCTTAAATCAGGAATGCTTTGAAACTTTAAACTATTAGAAATTGAAGAGCTATTTTAAAATAAATTGAAGCTGTTTTTTTTTAATTTAAAACATCCACTTTATTGATTTTCAGACCCATTATTTATATTAATTTCTGCAATCGATCAACTTGTAAATTTCTATAATTCAATAACATACATACATTTATAAGGAATTTGTAAAATAAATTAAACAAATCTACATTTTTATGTTAAATTGTTTACTTTTGTATTCCCCTACCAAAATTCTTTTAATAATAGAATTGTCTAAAATTTTAATAATCGTAATTTACTCATAATTCAAATCATTCTTAACTAAATAATCAAACCAACAATGAAAAAACTATTACTAAGTGGGTTGGCTTTAACGTTTTGCCTTTCTGTGGTTGCTCAAAACAGCAGACAAACATTGCAATCACGTTTAAGCTCTAACATCAGCAACAAAGTTGCTCAATTAAAGAAGCCAGGTGAAGTTTATGGCGCACCGGAAAGAACTGCAAATCCAGTTCTTAGTCAAGCAAAAATTCAATGGTTGAAGTTGCTATCGGCCAAACTTCTTATGATCTTCAGTCCAACTATGGCTCAACCGGCCAAAGAATTATCCGTTGGGATGACAATACTGTTTCTGCAATCTGGACATTTGCAACAGGCTTAAATGGTACTCCTGCAGAAAGAGGAACAGGTTACAATTACAATGACGGCACTAGTTGGGGAGCAGCTCCGGCAGCCAGAATTGAATCTTACAGGACTGGGTTTTCTTCATTAGGTGGATCTACTGCACTTGGTGAAGTAGTGGTAAATCACGGTTCCAATGCATCTTTAGGTGCTGCTTGTTCAACTAGTACCAACTTGATTACAAGAGCTACTAAAGGAACAGGAACCTGGACAGAAGCTCCTCTTTCTTGCCTTTCAGTTATCTGGTGGCCACGTGTGGCTGTTGGTGGTTCTAATGGTACAACTATTCATGCTTTAGGAAATGACAATGCAGCAACTAGTTTCGTGAATTATTCACGTTCAACTGATGGTGGTGCTACATGGGCTGATGAAAACATCACCTTACCTGATTTCACAACTGACTTCTTCGCAGGTTCTGTTGATGCTTATCAAGTTGCAACACGCGGAGATGTAGTAGCAGTAGTAATGGGCGGTTTTTCTGAAGATCTTACTCTTTGGAAATCTACTGACAATGGAGCAAATTGGACTAAAACTACAATTAATGCATTCCCATTGTCTCCTTTTGATTATACTACTGCAATTACTGATGTTGACGGCGACGGCGTTGCTGACACTATTCCAACAACTGATTCAGGTGTTGCATTAGCAATTGATAATAACAACCAGGTTCACGTTGCAGTAGGAAGCACAAGAATGTTTAGTGATGCTCCAAATCCAAATGGTGCAAGTTATTTCCCTGGAACTGATGGACTGCTTTATTGGAATGAGTCTATGCCAGCTGGCGATATCACCAATAACATTATTGCATTTGTTGAAGATATTGATGGAAGTGGTGTAATTGAAATTCCAGATGGTTTGGCAATTTATCAGTGCGGTTTAACCGGAATGCCTACTTTAGGTGTTGACGCTTTAAATCATATCCATTTGAGTTATTCATCAATCATTGAAAATACAACAAACGGAAATGCTGATCCATTATTGGAAGAAGCTTTCAGAAACGTTTATTACATGAATTCTGTGGATGGTGGAATGAACTGGTCAACTCCTTCTCGTGTGGAATCATCTGATTTTGATGAGCAAGTTTGGCCAAGTATGGCAGCAAAAGTTGATGCAAGTATTCACTTGGTGTACTTTAAAGATGGCGAGCTCGAAATACCTATCAGCCTTCTGATAGCCCAGCTGGAACACCTGCTCCTGATGCTTATGGTCTTTCTGATGTTATTTACAACAACTTCCCAAATCCGGTTGGTTTGAATGAAAACAATTTCTTCAGAAATCAATACGGTTATTTACTCCTAACCCAGTTCAAAATGTATTAAATGTTGATTATACATTTAACAAAGCTCAAAACATCACTATTCAATTAGTTGACGTTCTTGGACAAGTGGTTTATACTTCTCAATTGAATGCAACTGAAGGAGTGAACAATGTTCGCATCAATGTTAAGAATTATGCTTCAGGCATCTATTCATTGAATACTGTTTCTGGAACATCAATTTCTTCAGAAAAAGTAATTATTAAGTAATTAGACATTTTTTCATAAAAAAACCCTTTATAGGCAGGTTTTTTATTTTTATGACTGTTTATCAATTAGTAAGCAACATTTTTGGGTAGTGTCCTTTTCATTCACAATCAAAACTTTTATATTTGAAGTTCGGAACAACTAAAACTAATCAAATATGAAAAAATTACTACTTACGGGTATGGCTTTAGGACTCGTTTTTGCGGTGAATGCGCAAAACAGACCTGCTGCTTCCAACACAATTAAGGAAAGATTAAAGTCAGCAAACAAGCATGCTCCTGTTCCCTATCAGGAAGAGGTTTCTGGCAACGAACTACCTCTAAACAAAACAATGAGTCTTCCAGCTGCAAGACCTTCATCTGCATCTAAAACATCGGTAGTTCCTCAGGAAATTATTGGTATTTCAACTTACGACTTACAGACTAACGGGTCTGTTCAAAACAGAATTTACAAGAACAATGGTATCTTAGGAGCCAGCTGGACATACAGTTCAGATCTAGCAGGTACTTATCCTGACAGAGGAACAGGATATAATTATTATGATGGAACAGCTTGGGGACCAATTCCTACAGCTAGAATCGAAACGGATCGCCGAGGCTGGCCAAGTTTGGTTCAACTTGCTAACGGCGGTGAAGTTGTCGTTTCTCACCAAAGTGTTACAACAGCTACTGCTACTGTTACCCGTCCTGTGGCTGGAACAGGGGCTTGGACTCAAACTGCAACTCCGGCCTTTCCCGGAGGAGAAGTAACTTTATGGAATAGAACAGCTGCTGGTGGCCCTGATGGCAATACGCTGCATATGATTGACATTTCCTATCCAACTGGAAATGGTGGCGCACTTGTAAACGGACTTGATGGATGTTTAAGTTATAGCGTTCCTTAGATGGAGGTGTTAATTGGGATATTGTACGTGTATTACCTCCAGGGGTAAATGACACCGAGTATATTGGCTTCCGCGCAGATGGTTATGCTATGGATTCAAAAGATAACACCGTTGCTTTTACTTCAGGAAACATTTCCGATGATTGGGCGCTATGGAAATCAGTTGACAATGGAACTAATTGGACCCGCACAGTTATTCAGGATTTCCTTCACAAAATATGATGATGCTTCTCAAATTACTGATGTTGATGGTGATGGTGTTGTTGATACCGTCAGACTGTGAAAAATACTAATTTCTCTATCAAATTGTTAATTTCTTCTAACAAAATTTACAAAACTATAGCCATTTTGTAAATTTGATTCAAACATTAGGATATGAATCGATAATCCCTGCCGATCGTAACTAAATCCGTTTGGATCCCGGAAGAGGCAATTTCGTTAATGACCCTGTCCGGTTTCTGGATGCTTTGTTGAAAACTGGAGCTTTCTAGGTTAGGGTTTCAAATGAAAAATGTTCAGATAGAAGGCAGACCATCGTTTCATCCCAAATTGTTCCAGGATTTATTATATGGATATCAGAACGGAATCCGGTCTTCACGTCGCTTGAAAAAGAATGTAAACGCAATTTAGAGATGCAGTGGTTTGCGGTGTTGATACCCAACTACCATACTATTGCTGATTTTAGAAAGGTGAACGGCAATGCACTGGTAATATGTCAAACTGTTTGTAATGTTTTTGAAAGAAGCCGATTTAATTGGCGGGAAAACTATTGCCATTGACGGAACCAAATCCAGAGCTTATAACAGTAAGAAAAATAATTACACTTCTAAAAAGTTAGATCGCACTTTCAATACATGAAGAAAAGACCAAAGAATATCTCTCTCAAAGGACACGCCTGATCAAGAAGAAAATGCTTCCCAACTTCGATGTACGAAAAACTGGATCGCCAAAAGAATAAATTAGTTACCCAACTCAAAAACAATTAGTCTCCAGCGGAGCAAATCAGCCACAGTCCGATAGTCGTAGCTTTTAGTACAAGGACAGGTTGTTGAAGTTTGTTACAACACTCAGGCGGCTGTACGCTAGCATTGTTTGGTGGTTGCTACTCACACTATCAGTCGAAGACGTAATGTTTATCAACCATGCGCCGAAGCAAAACCGAATTTGAATTCCTCCGAATTTACATTGCTCGTAAAGGCTATAACAATGCCCGCGAAATTGAACAATGTCAATTGCTTAATTTAAAACAATTGTTGCACGACAGGAATTAGTAAACAGCAAATCCTAAAGGAACTGCAAAAGATTCTGGATCAGTTTATTATAACAGAAGAAAGACACTTACACAGCCCACAAACTTCAACGACCACACCAAAAACGAGGACAAAATTTCATTAAAAGTACGTACTCCAAAATTAAACACTGCGGAAAACATTTGCACCGGAGAGAAAAGGTGAAGGAAATTGAACGAAGTCAATATGCAGAAGCAGAATTAAACAACAGGAATTACAAAAGAAATCAAAAATTATACAGAACTCGGCAAGAAATCAACGAACATATTTGGAACCATCAAACGAAAGGGTTACAATTACACAACCTCATGACTGAAAAAGTAAAGGAGAATGGAGTTGATAATGTTTATACAATATAAAGGGTCTTAATATTTGAATTCGAGATTTAATGCAAACACTCAAAAATGGAAACCAAAATACGAAAAGCTTGGAGACTTGATCAAATACTCTAATGTTCCATTACCTCTTTTTAGAATGGAAATTGCAGCCTGATTTTTAAGGAGCGTATCGCGTTTAATTGGTTTATACTTACATGCCACTCCTCCGAGATATTTGAAAACGGAGTTTTTCACAACCGCCGTTTGACCACAGATGGCTCTTATGCTATCTTAATTGACAACAACGGAATGATTCATGCATTCGCTGGTGCCATGTTAGTTTTTGAAGATGATCCAACAGTTGGACTTGGTTTATTTCTTACTACTGATGGATTGCTTTATTGGAATGAAAGTTTTGGAAGTAACCCTCCGGTAGTTATCGCTACTGCTCCTGGATATTGATGGATCTGGGCAGGCCGATGCATTTGCAGCTGACTTAGGTGGTCGTTACGGCAATGATGGAATTTGTTCAATGCCAAGTGTTGGTATTGATGCAACTGGAAATATTTTTATGTCTTATTGTCCATTAATTGAAGGAACTGATTCAGGAAACCTTTCTCCTCTTGCCTTTAGTTACAGAAACGTTTATCTTACTGCATCCACTGACAATGGAGCAACCTGGAGCGCAGGTTTAAATATTTCAGATAGTCAGTTTGATGAAGCAGTATTTTGTTCAATGGCAAAAGAAGTTGATGCTTGCGTGAGTTTACTTTGGCAACAAGATGGTTCACCTGGTTATTCAGTTCCACCAAATGGTGAGCATGCAATTGGAAACAATGATTACGTATATGCTTGTGCAGATAAAACTCTTGTTTTAAGCTCTATCAATGAAGTTTTAATAGATGGTGTTTCCGTTTCTGTTTTTCCAAACCCTGCTTCTTCGAATATTGTAATCAGTTACACTGTTGATAAGCAAATTGATCTGGTTGTAGAAATCAGAAATATCATGGGTCAGGTGGTAGCTAACTTCAATAAAAAAGCTGATGCAAAAGGAGTTCATTCCATGAATGTTAATATTGAAAAATATAGCAGTGGTGTTTATACTGTAAATACTATCATGGGTGATAAAGTATTCTCAACTAAATTTGTGAAGAATTAATTCCATTCTAGTCAAAAAAAAAGGCTGCCTTTCGGGCAGCCTTTTTTTTTGACTAGAATTCACCTGTCAACTACTTCAAATCAAAAAGATTATTTATTCCTGGAACTCTTTCCGTAATGAAGCCTTCACCATATTCAACTCCAATAATTCTTCCATATTCAATTGCTCTGCCTTTCAAATTATCCATGAATTGTGCTGTTGAAATAGCGGTCATCGGCTCAGTAGAAGTTGGGTCATAGAACTGAGAAGCGTAAGCTAAAATTGCTTCATTTCTTTTATCAATAAATTTTGAAATATCTACAATAAAGTCAGGTTTGAAATATCTATCCTGAATATAATGATAAATTGATTTGGGTCGCCATGCCTCTTGTTCGGTTCCATTGAACACTGTTTTTACTTTAATTAGCCCAGAAAGAAAGCATGCATCAGAAATCAATTTTGAGGCCCTTCCATGATCAGGGTGTCTATCGGAAATTGCATTTGCAAGAATTATCTCAGGACGATACTTTCTTATTTGTGCTACAATTGCCAATTTATTTTCCTGAGAAAGATCGAAAAAACCATCTGCCATGCATAAATTTTCACGAACACTGATTCCCATAATTGCTGAAGCCTTCGCTGCTTCTAAGGCTCGTAACTCAGAACTTCCACGAGTACCTAATTCACCTTGAGTAAGATCAACTATCCCAATTTTTAAACCCAAAGAAATATGTTTGATGATGGTACCCGAACATGACAGTTCTATATCATCGGGATGAGCGGCAAAGGCAAGAATATCTAATTTCATTTTCAAGAATTTGACCACAAAGTTCCATTAACTTTTCAAAAGAAACTAACTTCGCACCATAATTAGATAACTTAATAAAAATGAAAGAGCTGCTTTTTCTTGCCCGAAAAGAATTCAGACTAGAATGGCGTCAAAAAACAGCCCTTACAGGTATATTGATTTATGTAGTGAGTACTGTTTTCATATGTTATATGACTTTTCGACAAATAATAGATGTTCCTACTTGGAATGCACTTTTTTGGATTATTCTGGTTTTTGCAGCTGTTAATGGTGGCAAAAAGTTTCTTACAGGAAAGCAGAGGTGTTCAACTCTACTATTATACGTTGCTCAATCCTGTATCTGTAATAATGTCTAAAATGCTTTATAACATTGTGTTACTCATTGCAATAGGCTTGGTAAATTTATTATTTTACTCTCTTTTTTTGGGCAACGAAGTAACAGATATGCCCATGTTTATAACTGGGCTGGTTTTGGGAAGCACAGGTTTGGCAGCAACGCTTACACTGATAGCAGCAATTGCTTCCAAGGCAAACAATAGCCCCTCTCTGATGGCGATTTTAAGTTTCCCTATTTTAATGCCCATGTTGCTTACCATCATTCGTTTTTCAAAAAATGCAATCGATGGAATTGCATGGAGCATCAATGAGAATTATGCCTTCACACTGCTTGCACTTATCGCCATTGTGATCACGCTTAGTTATTTATTATTTCCCTACCTTTGGAAGGAATGATTTTAAGCTGTTTATTGTTTGTAACAATTTTAAAATCAAATAATTAAATTTATGTGGTGGAAAGCATTAGCTGCTATTTTATTAATTTACGCTATCCTAATGGGATTTTTAGGTGCTGTTCCCTCCATGCCTATTCTCAACGAAAGTATCAGAAACATGTATTTTCATGTAACGATGTGGTTCGGAATGATGATCTTATTAATTGTAAGTCTATATAACAGTATTCGTTATCTGGGAGAATTCAATCTCAAAACAGATCTGATTGCAGAAGAAAGCGCCAGAGTAGCTATGCTTTTTGGCACACTCGGGCTACTCACAGGAATGGTTTGGGCAAAATATACATGGGGAGCATGGTGGGTGAACGATGTTCAATTAAATGGAGCTGCAGGCACTATGCTTGTTTATGCTGCCTATTTCCTTCTGAGAGGCTCCATCGAAGATGAACAAAAAAGGCAAGAATAGCTGCTGTTTACAGCATTTTCGCTTTTGCAATGATGGTTGTTTTTATCATTATTTTACCCCGAATGACTGATTCATTACATCCCGGTAAAGGTGGAAACCCTGGCTTCAGCAGCTATGATTTGGATCATCGTCTCAGGCTTGTTTTTTACCCTGCAATTATTGGTTGGACATTACTCGGTGTATGGATCATGCAGCTAAGAATTAGAATAAGAAATATACAATCACTTACAGATTCAAATTAATATGATGAAAGTAAAACTTACACTCATTTCGATTGTACTATGTTTAATAACTGTTTTGTCATATGGGCAGTCAGGAGTTGAAATGGCAGACGTTATGCGCTCCAACGGCAAAATATATGTTGTGGTAGCAGTTGTCACTATAATTATGTTAGGAATATTGGTATACCTAATTACTATTGACAGAAAGTTAACCTCAATAGAAAAAAGTTAAAAAAATAATTACTGGTCATGAAAAAAATTCACATAATCGGAATTGTTATTATTGCTGTGGCTTTAGCTGCGATTGTGAGTACCATTTCAAATTCGAGCACCTATGCCCCATTTTCAAAAGCTATTGAACATGAGGGTAAGGCTTACCATGTAGTAGGAACTCTAAATAGAGACAAAGACTTTATTTATAACCCGGAGGTGAATGCAAATATTTTCGGATTTTACCTTGTTGATACAGAAGGTAAAGAAATGAAAGTGGTATTCAATGATTCCAAGCCACAGGATTTTGAGAAATCAGAACAGATAGTTGTAATTGGAAAAGTAGTAGGCAATGAATTTCGGGTAGCCAAAGGTGACTTACTCATGAAGTGCCCATCAAAGTACAATGGTAATGATCAACAAAAAATGATGATGCCGGGAGGCGCCTGACCGATTTTATATTGCATTAAATAAATATGGAGATTCAATACGTAGGGGAACAACTTATTTTCGGTAAAATTGGAAATCTATTAATAGCCCTTTCATTCACAGGAGCGCTGCTTGCAGGAATTGCTTATTACCTTTCTTTTAAGAAACCACTAGAAGAAAGCATTTGGAAAAAACTTGCCCGAACTTCTTATCTGTTACATTCCTTTTCTGTTTTAAGTATTTTTGGGTTATTGTATTATCTTATTTTCAACCACAGATTCGAGTATTATTATATTTGGCAACACTCTTCTACTACCCTACCTTGGAAATATATTTTCGCTAGTTTTTGGGAAGGACAGGAAGGAAGTTTTCTTTTATGGACTTTCTGGCACGTGATACTGAGTTTCTTTATCATAAAAAAAGGTGGAACATGGGAAGCACCGGTAATGGTTACCATTTGTCTGGTGCAGGCATTTTTAATTTCTATGGTTCTTGGCATCACAATTTTTGATTTTAAAATTGGAACCAACCCTTTTGTGCTTCTCAGAGATCACCCTGATATGGCAAATCTGCCATTTATCCAAATGCCTGATTATTTACAAAAACTTGCAGATGGAAGAGGATTAAATCCACTACTTCAAAACTACTGGATGGTTATACATCCCCCAGTATTATTTCTTGGATTTGCATCCACACTGATACCATTCGCTTTTGCCATGGCTGGGTTGATGACCGGAAGAATAAAGGAATGGACAATTAGCGCCACCCCTTGGTCATTTTTTGGAATTATGGCTTTGGGCACTGGAATTTTAATGGGTGCTGCATGGGCCTATGAAGCACTCAGTTTTGGCGGTTTTTGGGCATGGGATCCGGTTGAAAATGCCTCTTTGGTTCCCTGGCTTACATTTGTAGGCGCTGCGCATGTAATGATGATTAACAAAAAAAACGGGAGTACTTTATTAAGCAGTTTTATTCTCACGATTGCAACTTTCATTTTAGTGCTTTATTCTACTTTCCTCACCAGAAGTGGAATATTGGGTGAAACTTCCGTACATGCATTTACGGATTTGGGCATGACAGGCCAGCTTTTGGTTTACATGGTATTTTTTGTTGTACAGGCTACCTATTTACTCCTCATCAACAGAAAAGCATTTCCAAAAACAGAAAAGGAAGATAGTTTATTCAGCAGAGAATTCTGGATGTTTATAGGAATGCTTGTGCTTTTAATCTCAGGACTTCAAATAACATTTACTACTTCCATTCCGGTAATCAACAAAATATTTGGCACTAACATGGCTCCGCCGGCAAATGTAATTGATCATTATAATTCCTGGCAAATTCCATTTGCTGTTATTATTTGTTTGCTATTTGCTTTTGCACAGTTTTTAAAATACAAAGACACCAGCCCTAAAGAATTTTGGAAAAAATTATCATTGTCGCTGATTGTTTCAGTAGTAATCACAGCAGTATCAGGTTGGTTTATTGCATTCGACAAAGTTCAACACCTGCTTTTACTATTCGCCAGTATTTTTGCTGTAGTTGCGAACCTTGATTATGCGATCAGGTTTTTAAAAGGTAAAATAGATCACGCAGGTGGTTCGGTAGCACATATTGGAATAGCACTTATTTTATTGGGTGCTCTCATTTCAAATGCAAAAAGCCAGGTGATTTCCAGAAATTTATTAAATATTGATCTTGGAAAAGATTTTCCAAACAATGAAAATATTATGCTGACCAAAGGAGACACACTTCAGATGGCCAACTATTTCATTACGTATTCCGGAAAAGAAAAAGAAGGTGTGAATGTGTACTATAACATCGACTACTTAAAACCTGACTTTGCTACCGGAAAACTTACTCCAGCTTTCCGATTACGACCTACAGTCCAGTTAAATCCGCGCATGGGGAATGTTTCAGAGCCTGCTACTAAGAGATTTTTTGATAAAGATATTTACACTCACGTTACCTATGCCGATTTGGAAAACTTAGACAATCCGAATCAGAATGCCGAATACCTGGAACCAAAAATTAACACTATCAGTGTTGGTGATACTATTTCTACCAGTAACTCACTTATTTATCTTGAAGGGCTTTCGCAGGATACTGATAGAAGTGCTTTAGGACTGGGTCCGGAAGACATTGCTGTTGGAGCTGTTTTGAAATTGTTGATATCAATAAAAAATCTTACAGTGCAATTCCATTATTTATAATAAAAGATAAAATAGTATTTGCAAAGATGTTTTGGTTGAAGAACTCGGACTAAAAAATTGCCTTCAGAAAAATAAACCCGGAGGATGGTAAAGTGGATTTAGCTATTTCTGAGAAAAGAATAATAAGCGGAATTCATAATTATGAAAGCAATTATTTTCCCTCAAATTAACATTTTGTGGACTGGTTGCATTTTTCTTATCATAGGATCATTAATGGCCTTAAGAAAAAGGTTTGGAGATATAGCCAGATCAAAAAAAGAGTAAGTATGCCATCTAAAACCTAATCAACTTATGAAACTGTTTGTGATAGGTAGCGGTAATGTTGCAAATTCTCTGGGAACAGCTTTTAAAAAAGCCGGCCATGAAATAACCGGAGTGTTTGGAAGGAATCCATTAACTTCCGCAAGACTAGCAAAGAAATTAAATACAATAGCATTTAGTGAGCTAAACAACATTCCACTCGATTCCGACATCTACCTATTAGCAATAAAAGATGATGCAATCAATGAAATAGCTCATATCATAAAAAAGTTCAAGGGTGTTTTAGTGCATACTTCAGGCACAACTTCAATTTCTACTCTTTCACGATTTAATAATCATGGTGTTTTTTACCCTGTTGAAACCATAAAAACCAATTTTCCTCTATCCTACAAAAAAGTCCCTATTTGCCTGGAAGCTTCCAATGAGGTAAGTTTAAAAAAATTATTGGAACTTGCAGGATCAATTTCTAATGAAATTTTTCTGCTGGATTCCAATCAGCGCGCACAATTGCATTTGGCTGCGGTTTTTACCAATAACTTTAACAATTATTTACTTGGGATTAGTTTTGATATACTTAAAAACAGTCAGTTGCCAAAAGAGCTTTTGAAGGAGCTTGCGTATTCAACTGTAAAGAATGCTTTTTCGTTAGGCTCTTACCAGTCCCAAACCGGTCCAGCTGTTAGAAATGACAAAATTACCATTCAAAAGCATGTTCACATGCTTAAAAAGGATAAAACCAGATTGGGTATTTATAACTTTTTAACTAAAGAAATAATAAATGTTCATAAGAAGCATAAAAAATAGGTTCGCCTGAGTGATGTTTTTATTATCCTTGTGGCTATGAAAATGAATTTTAAAGAAAAACTCAAAGCAGTTACTACATTTATGTTTGATGTAGATGGTGTTTTAACCAATGGAATGTTATTGGTTATGCCTGATGGCGAATTTCTGCGCAGCATGAATATCAAAGATGGATATGCTATGCAACTCGCCATAAAAAAAGGTTACAGGATTGCAATTATTTCAGGGGGCCATTCCAAAGGGGTACCGGTGCGACTCGAAAGACTGGGAGTGCAGGATATCTTTATGGGTGTGACTAATAAGATGCAGGTGTATACCGACTTACTTTCCAAATATAATCTTACTAACGATGCAGTTCTTTATATGGGCGATGATTTACCTGATCTTCCACTGTTGCAGCTTTGTGGAGTACCTTGCTGTCCCGGAGATGCTGTAACTGAAATAAAAAATCAAAGCATATATATTTCTCAAAAAAATGGTGGCGATGGTTGTGTCCGGGATATTATTGAACAAGTAATGCGTTTACACGGAACCTGGGAATGAAATTATTGTCGTTTTTTAAAACTATTCTCACGATCACGAGAAGTTTGAATCTTCTGATAATTTGTATTGCTTTGTTACTGGCCAGGTACACTATAATTAAACCAATATTAGGTTTTGAAGGAGCCACGAGCTCCTTATCAGATGCTTTGTATTTAATCATAGTACTTTCAACACTTTTTATTGCAGCCGGAGGGTATATTATCAATGATTATTTTGATACAGGAATCGATAAAATAAATAAACCGGATAAGAATTTGATAGGTGTAAAAATAACCCGAAAATCAGCATTGTTGGTATATGTTTTTATGACTTTAGCAGGACTTGCAGGATCATTTTGGTTTGGACATGTGGCTGACACCAGGTATGCCGGACTTATTTTTGTTTTATGTGCAGGTCTACTCTATTTTTATTCCGCCTCCTATAAAAAAATGTTTCTGGTTGGCAACCTCACAATTTCTCTGCTTACTGCTCTTACTATCGGATTGAGTATTCTATTTGATAAAAACGCATGGTCCTCTGAACCCATTTACACTTTAATTATTGCTTACTCTTTGTTTGCATTTACATTGACATTAGTAAGAGAAATTATTAAAGATTGTGAAGATGCTCAAGGTGACATGGCATACCATTCATCCACACTACCAATAGTAACGGGACTCAAAACCGCACGTTGGACTGCGTCGTTATTGTGCATACTTACTTTTGCAGCAATATTAGCTATACAAATTGCACAAGTGCAATGGGAAGATAAAATTTCATTCTTATATGTTACCATTGCTATTCAGTTACCGCTGCTGTTTTTAGCTTTTAGAAATATAAAAGCAAAGACTAAAAATGATGATCATGCAAATAGCATCATTTCAAAAATAATTATGGTTACCGGTTTATTTTCCATGCTAATTTTCTACATTTCTTTTTAAGAATCTAACGTTAAAGATATGAAATTTGCAAATCCTATTCTACTTGCATCCGGATCACCAAGAAGAAAATCATTGCTTGAGGAATTGGGAATTGAATTTGAAATAAAATTAAAAACAATCGACGAACACTATCCTCCGGAACTCAGGAAAGAAGAAGTTGCGATGTACATTGCTAAAAAAAAGCATCTGTATATGATGATGAAGTAGCAGCGGATACACAATAATTACAGCTGATACAATAGTTTGTATTGATGAACTCATTCTTGGCAAACCATCCAACGCACAAGATGCTTTTAGGATGCTCAAATTATTATCAGGAAAAAAACATGAAGTAATAACAGCAGTGTGCATCAGAAACAGAAATTACGATGAATTTTTTTATGTAACCACTTTGGTTTTTTTAAATCTCTTTCTGAAGAAGAAATTAACACTTATATAGAAAAAGATCAACCATTTGATAAAGCCGGTGCATATGGAATTCAGGATTGGATTGGTTTAATTGGTATAGAACGGATTGAGGGCTCCTATTATAACGTAGTAGGCTTGCCTGTGAAAGAACTCTACGACCATTTGATCCAAATGAAAAAATTCGAAGGCTAGTGAAAAGAGCTTATTTTATATGCATTTGGCCATCCTGTTATGGGGATTCACAGGTATTCTTGGCAAGGCTATAAATATGTCGGAAGGCATGATTGTTTGGTACAGAATGATAATAAGCGCTGCAGGGCTATTACCTTTAGTGCTGCACAAAAAGGAACCACTTCCAGGTGCTAAAGAATTCCTCAACATTGCATTTGTTGGCTTTTTAGTTGCAATGCATTGGGTCTTCTTTTATGGGGCAATAAAAGCCTCCAATGTATCAATAGCTCTAAGTTGTTTTTCTTCAATTTCTCTCTTTACTGCTATTCTGGATCCACTTTCGAAACGACAAAGGCCAAAAACCGCTGAAATTCTGTTGGGTATCATGGTAATTTTAGGTTTGTATATTATTTTTTCGGTGCAGCAACTCCATTTGACAGGCATTTTACTGGCAGTTATTAGTGCCTTTCTGGGTGCTGCCTTCACTGTACTCAACAAATCCCTAACTGAAAAACACGATGCCGAGGTTATTACCTTTTATGAATTATTGACAGGGTTTGGTGTGCTTACGCTCTTGTTGCCATTCTACTTTAAAATCTCGTCCACTCATTTTGAAATTCCAGGTGGGATGGACCTGTTTTACTTGATTTTACTTGGACTTATCTGCACCAGCTTTGCCTTCACCATATCGTTAATCGCCTTAAAGAAGCTTGACGCATTCACACTCAACTTATCTGTAAATCTGGAGCCTCTGTATAGTATTGTGCTCGCAGTAATACTCTTCAAAGAGCATAAAACGATAAACGGAGGATTTATTCTTGGAACGCTATTAATATTAGGCTCCGTGCTGGTACATTCCCTGCACAAATGGATAAAACAACGAAAAATTGAAGGTTCAACGAAATGGAAACCTCAATAACCCTTTTGGCGTACAACATTATTGGTCAAACCACTTAAATTCAATTCATTTTCTTTCCTTTGAGGAGTAATCACAAATGCCAGAAATCAATACAACATTTAGACGTCCTAAGTCGCTAATCACTTTAATGAAGGTGCTTAGTTTATGCTTGTTCTTGATTACTGCATATAGCAGCGATGCCCAGCGTTATAATCTGAGTATTTTTAATAACACAAATGGATTACCGGGGAATCAGGTAAATAAACTTTTTCAGGATAGTCATGGTCAGCTTTGGATTGGTACCATGAATGGAATTACAGTTTATGACGGATTTAAATTTAATAATTTCGACAAAAACAATCCAATTAGCATCAACCCTATCAAAACAATTTTTGAGGATAAGCAAGGTAATGTATGGATAGGCATGATTCGAAAAGGCATATGCAAATTCAATGGAACAACTTTTGAGTTTTTTAATACCTCTACCGGACTCTTAAGTGATAATGTAAATTCAATTACCGAAGATAAAGATGGCAACATCTGGATAGGAACTTCAGAGGGATTGAATAAATACGACGGAAAAAAATTTCAGAGCTATACTACTTTGAGAGGATTGGTCAACAACGACATTTCCGGACTTAAATTCGATAAAAATGGTTTACTATGGATTTCGTCAATTGGCGGAATCAGTACATTTAATAGCATTGATTTCAAGAATTATACCACAGAAAATGGATTACTCAGCAATATCACCTATGATATTTTTGAAGATAAACTAGGTAAAATATGGTTCAGTACGTATTTGGGCATTTCTGTTTTCGACGGCAAAACATTTAAGAACTACACCACTTCTAATGGACTATTAACGGATAGGATTGAAAAGGTAATAGAAAATACAGAAGGCAAAAAACTATTTGCCTCTTATGGTGGCGGAGTTGGAATTATCGATAATGATTCCATTTCTTATTTAACTGTTGATGAAGGTTTACCCAGCAACATTGTTAAATCCATTATTCAGGATTATGAAGGAAATTATTGGATTGGAACCTGGAATGGATTATGTAAATACAAAGGAGACAGATTTGTAAATTTCACTCAGGATGATGGACTAATAAACAACAACATACTTTCTATCGCATCTGACAGTTTAGGAAATATTTGGTTTGGAACACTCACCGGAGGAGTTAGTTTTTTTGATGGAAAATCCATTAAAACTCTTGGTGGTGAATCCGGATTAAAAAGTTCCACCATATGGTCAATTTATATTTCAAAAAATCAAGAATATTGGTTTGGCACTACTAATGGACCGGCGCTCCTCGATAAAAACTTTAAAATTCACCCATCCAGTTCCTTTCTTCGACAATTTGGTTATATATAGTATCCTGCAAGATCACCAAGGCCGGATGTTGTTTGGAACCGACAAAGGCATTTACATATACGCTGCCGATCAAAAATTAACGAACATAGGAAAATCAAATGGATTGAATAACGATAAAGTACGTGTGTTATTTGAGGACAAAAGTCAAAAGATATGGATTGGTACGATGAAAGGATTTTATTATCTTGAAAATGATAAGGTGACCAGCTTTAATGAAAAATATAATATTCCAGACGCACCGGTTACGTCAATAATAGAAGACGAAAGAGGTAAAATTTTAGTGAGCACTTATGATTTTGGAGTTTTTGTAATTGGAAATGCAGTGAATTCAAATGTGGTAAAACCTATAAATAAAACTATGGGTATTTATAATGACAGAATTCTTTTTAACTTTCTTGACCGGGCCAATAACCTTTGGTTGGGAACACCTTCAGGTCTAGAGTGTATAGACTGGACAGAATACAATAATTCTGGCACTTTAAAAGTAAACCATTACGATAAAAGCAATGGCTACCTTGGTGTAGAAACAAATGCTCTGTGCAGATAAAATGGCAATGTTTGGTTTGCGACAGTCAACGGAGCAATCAAACACACCATCAGCTCGGGAGTACTGCAGAATTCTATTCCTCTTTAAGAATAACCGGATCCAATTGTTTCTTGAAAACATTGATTGGAGGAATAAACAAATTCCGATCAATCAAAAAAGCGGTTTACCAGAGAACCTGGTTCTTGCTTATGATAACAACCACCTCAGTTTTACTTTTTCCGGAATTTATCTCACCGCACCTGAAGAAGTCCGATATCAGTTTATTTTAGAGGGATTTGATGAAAACTGGTCACCACCTACCGCTCAGAGCATCGCCAATTATTCCAATCTAAGTCCCGGCACTTATCAATTCAAAGTGAAATCATCGGCAAATGGAAGGGCCTGGTCAATTCCGGTGACCTACAGCTTCACCATAAAACCACCCTATTGGCTTACTCCCTTTTTTTATTTTCTGTATGTGATAAGTATTGCAGGTAGTATATTTTTATTCCTGAAACTTAGGACCAGAGCGCTTCAACGAACGCAACATATGCTTATGCAGAAAGTTGATCAACGGACTAAAGAGTTGAATCAAAAAAATCTGGAATTAGAAAAATTGTCACTGGTAGCATCCGAAACCGATAATGCCGTTTTAATTTTTAATGAAAACAAAGAGATCGAATGGGCAAATACAGGTTTCACTAAAATGACAGGATATACTATTGAAGAAATTACATCTTTAAAAGGGAAAAACATTAAACACTACACATTTAATGAAGATGTTGATGAACTCATACAAAACTGTATTCTGGAAAAAAAATCAACTGTATTTGAATCATTAATTCAAAAAAAAGATGGCACTAAGATTTGGGCATCAAACACCCTCACTCCTATTTTCAGTGAAAACGGTGAACTTAAAAAAATTGTAGTGATTGATATGGATATCACCTACCGAAAAATGATGGAAGAGCAGATTAGAGAATCGCTTGAAGAAAAGGGATTACTTTTGAGAGAGATCCACCATCGTGTAAAAAACAACTTACAGATTATCATTAGCCTTTTTAACCTTCAGTCCCATTACATTAATGATTTAAAAGCTTCTGAGGCTTTGAAAGAGGGTCAGGACAGGATCAAATCAATGGCATTAATTCACGAACGTTTTTACCAGAATGATGGTCTTTCCAGAATCGACTTTGATGATTATATTAAACGGCTGGTCGAAAACCTCTACATGTCGTTCAATGCTTCACCTGAAAGAATCCTCTTTGATGTGGAGGCCGATAAGATATCACTTGATATTGACACGGCAGTTCCATGTGGCCTTATTATTAACGAATTAGTTTCAAATGTTTTCAAACATGCTTTCAATGAGACTGAAAAGGGAACCTTATCAATAAAATTTCACAGAATTGCCAATGACTTGATTCAACTATCCATAAGTGACAGCGGGAAGGGGCTTCCGGCTGGTTTTGATTTTGAGGAGGTAGATTCGCTAGGCATGCAACTCATAAATGCCTTAACGAATCAATTGGATGGCAGAATGACTTTGGTGGCGGGAAAAGGGACTACTTTTGTGCTGGAGTTCAAGGTTATAGGATAAGCCCACCTACTTTTTTACCATAAAACTGTTAACAATTTATCCAAATAAACTGGTTAAAACATTGTTTGGTCTTTATCTTTTGCAAAGCAAAATTCACATATTTTTGAGTTGAAAAAAAATTCCAATGAGTAAAATCAAGATATTAGTTGTTGAAGACGAATCAATTGTAGCCAAGGACATACAAAACACCCTGATTCGTTTGGGATATGATGTACCGGCAACAGCATCCAATGCTGTGAGTGCTTTTCAAAAGCTCGAAGATATACGACCAGACCTGGTTTTTCTCGACATAAAATTAAAGGGTGATATTGATGGAATTCAGATTGCTGAAAAAATTAAAAACAGCTATGATATTCCAGTTATTTTTCTGACCTCCTTTGTAGATAAAGCTACGTTGGACCGTGCTAAGGTAACTGAGCCTTACGGTTACATTGTTAAACCTTTCAACGAATCAGATCTTCAGACCACTGTTGAGATGGCCCTTTACAAATTCGAGAAAGATAAGGAGACAAAATACAGTAAAGATCGCTACGAAAACGCACTACTCAATCTTGATGAGGCTATCATAATACTGGACATCTCTTTTGGGGTCACTTTTCTCAATCCAAAAGCCGAGAATCTGGCAGGATTTGGCAATGAAACAGCCTCGGGGAAAGATGTTTTTTCATTACTAAAAATCGAAAATGAAAGCGGTGAATTATTCAACAAGAATGTACTGGTAGAAAAAATAAAAGATGACAAAGTTTGCGAATTAAAAAACGCAACGGTAACCTTTACCCGCGATTTGTCAACAATGAAATCTGAAATCACCTTTTCACCTGTGAGAGACGAAAAGGATACACTTATTGGATATGCTTTGGTATTGCGCAAACCGGGAACAACAGGTGCTTCTGAATCCTCTGTAATCAGTGGAGAGCAAATGGAGAGTATTGTAATTCAAAATTCCTTTTTGTAAAAAAAGGTTCTATGCTGGTGAAAGTCTTTTAGAAATATCAACTGGATTCAAGCCATGGATAATTATGTAATTATTCAAACTAATCACAGATCAATTCGTAGTGCATTCAACTATGAAAGATATTGAAATGAAGCTCCTGTTGAGAAATTCCTTAGGGTACATCGTTCTTATATCATTCCAATAGAAAAAATTAATGTACTTGATGAAAACACCGTTTTAATTGGTGACAAAACAATTCCGGTTGGAAAGTCCTATAAGGAGGCTTTCATGAACAGGCTAAACTTTCTTTAGGCAACTATTAAAAATAAAAGCCCGTCAAATTTGACGGGCTTTTATTTTTAATAGCTTATTCTTTACTTTTTATCTTCTTTTACTTCTTCAAAATCAACATCAGTCACATTGGGATTTGCATCATTTTGTTGAGTTGCTTCCCCTTGTGCTGAATCATTCGGAGCATTTTGTTCTGAAGCTCCCTGGCCTGCTTTGTACATTTCCTCAGAGGCAACCTGCCATGCAGCATTGAGACTTGCCATTGCTGCATCAATGCCTGCAATATTGCGAGCCGCATAAGCTTCTTTGAGTTCATTAAATGCTTTTTGAATCGGTTCCTTTTTATCAGCTGAAAGCTTCTCACCAAATTCCGACAACTGCTTTTCAGTTTGGAAAATCATTGAATCGGCCTGATTAATTTTCTCCACCTCTTCTTTGACCCTTTTATCAGATTCAGCATTGGCTTCAGCTTCTTGCTTCATCTTTTTAATTTCCTCATCGGTTAAACCGGAAGAAGCCTCAATCCTGATATTCTGACTTTTTCCTGATGCTTTATCTTTAGCTGTTACACTCAAAATTCCATTGGCATCAATATCGAAGGTCACCTCAATTTGAGGAATTCCTCTAGGTGAAGGTGGTATACCGTCAAGGTGGAACTTACCGATTGTGCGGTTATCTTTTGCCATTGGTCTTTCGCCTTGCAGTACATGAATTTCCACAGAGGGTTGGTTATCCGCAGCAGTAGAGAACACCTTCTGATTTACGGGAAGGAATTGTAGTATTGGATTCAATCAATTTAGTAAACACACCACCTAAAGTTTCGATACCAAGAGAAAGAGGAGTAACATCCAACAACAACACATCTTTTACTTCGCCTGTAAGTACAGCGCCCTGAATGGCAGCTCCAACAGCAACCACCTCATCAGGATTAACTCCTTTAGATGGTTTCTTTACCAAAAATTTCTCCACCAGATCCTGAATAGCAGGTATACGTGTTGATCCACCAACTAAAATCACCTCGTTAATATCATTGGCTGATAATTTTGCATCTGAAAGCGCTTTTTTACATGGTTCCAGTGTACGTTGAATTAATACATCAGCAAGTTGCTCAAACTTTGCTCTGGTGAGTGTTTTCACAAGGTGTTTTGGAATTCCATCAACCGGCATAATATAGGGCAGATTGATTTCAGTTTGAGTAGAACTGGAAAGTTCGATTTTTGCTTTTTCAGCAGCTTCTTTGAGACGTTGCATGGCCATTGGATCTTTTCTCAAATCCAAGCCTTCATCTTTTTTAAATTCATCTGCCATCCAGTCAATAATAATGTGGTCAAAGTCATCTCCGCCAAGGTGCGTATCACCATTGGTAGATTTCACTTCAAACACACCATCACCAAGTTCAAGAATAGAAATATCGAATGTTCCTCCACCTAAATCAAAAACCGCAACTTTAGAATCTTTGTGCTTTTTATCGAGACCATATGCCAGAGCAGCAGCTGTGGGTTCATTAATTATTCTCAGCACTTTGAGCCCAGCAATTTCACCAGCTTCTTTTGTAGCATGACGTTGTGAATCACTAAAATATGCCGGTACAGTGATCACTGCTTCAGTCACTTCATGACCAAGATAATCTTCGGCTGTTTTTTTCATTTTCTGAAGAATCATGGCTGAGATTTCCTGTGGAGTATAATTTCTATCTCCAATTTTCACCCTGGCAGTGTTACCTTCACCACGAACGACTTCATAAGGCATTCTGGATATTTCTTTAGTAACCTTGTCAAAAGTTTCCCCCATAAATCTTTTAATAGAGAGATAGTTTGAGTGGGGTTGGTAAGCCTGACGTTTTGCCGGATCTCCAACTTTACGCTCACCATCTTTAATAAATGCAACAATCGAAGGTGTTGTTCTACGACCTTCACTGTTGGGTATAACTACCGGCTCATTGCCTTCCATAACGGCCACGCATGAATTTGTAGTTCCTAAGTCAATTCCTATAACTTTTCTCATTTCTTTAATATTTTAAGTAGTTATAGTCCGTTTGTCAATCATTATGCCATGGCAATTTTCAGGAAATAATGGCACAATTCAAGACTTTCAAACCAAATGGCTTGAACAAATATGACAAAAAGACATTAAAAAGAATTTACTGAAATCCCAGATCGCTGGTATAAGGACCTGTTTCTAAAAGATTCAATGAGGGTGCGTCCATGGTCTTATTAGGAGAAACCTGAACAAAACGGCTGGAAAAGATACCTGTTCCGCCTTCCACATTAGAATATTGCGGGAATAGTTGTTAAAATACTACTAGTAGCCTGATTAATAGCAACATAATTAGCTAAAAATTCAGCTCCTCCTGAAAAGATAAAATCAAGCTTTCCGGCATATCGAATTACGTTGGGATCTACTTTAATAGCCTCACCAACAAACTTATAAAAATCCTCTCCTTCAATTTCCAATGTTATGGTTTTTATTTGAGAAGTATTAGAAACCAACTCATTGGGGAATACCCAATCCACAAATTTGCTAACAATAATGCCGCTACCAATAACTTCCTCCTGGTATTTAAATCTGATTGTGAGGTTATAAATTTTGCCATTCACAGCAGTATTGTATTCCACTTTTTGAGGGAATTGGCTAGCCCATTGGATCAGAGCAATAGAAGGAATGGATGGCTTAATGATTTTTATACTGTCAACAATAGGAGTTTGAGCTGAAAAAACATGTCCACTTTGAGTGTTTTTAACTACTATTTTGTAATCACTGTCACGAGAAATCACTTCACCATTAGTTTTATAAAGGATATTAGGTGTTTTAGGAAAAACACCATCTTCTTTAGGTGGTCCGTCAAAGCGAGTTAGAGAGATGGAACTTAAAATGTTGCCATCTTTAATTCTTAATAGTTGAACATCAAGAATATCCGGATAATAAATAGAATCGGCAATCTGAGCCATTTCAAGAATATTACCTTTTCCAAGAAAAGCTTTCTGAATCCTAACAAAATGAATACTATCGGAGGGGTCTATGATACCATAAATGACACCAATTTCTTTGTAAGGAGCCTCCAGATTAATTTCATTATCACAAGAAGTCAAACAAATTCCTGTCAATAAGAGGCAGCAGGCGAACAGCATTTTCATTTTCATGACTCAAAAGTACTACAAAAGTTCAATCACTTTTAAGGAAATTTGTACCTTGAAATCTTATCACACAAAATTTGAAAAAAACCACATTTCACCAACCCCAAGCGGTCCTACTACTTTTGGCATTTGTACTTATCGCCATTTTTAAGCACTTCTCAAGTAGTAAAAGAACGATTTGATCAGTTGACTCTGAGTGAAAATTTTGATAGCATAAATGGTTATTGGACCACCATCGCTAATGCTGATAATTTATTTATTGTTCAGGATGGAGAGTACATACTACAAAGAAAATCAACTACTGCTCCTTTTGCGGTGATAGCCAATTTCGAAGATGAATTCACTAATTTCAGAGTTGTTACATCAATAAAGCTTGATAAGTCGATGAGCGAGGATGCGACTGTAGGATTTTTGTTTATGATGCAGCAGGAAGGTCAGGGAGGTTTTTTGTGTGAGGTCAACAAACAGAAAGAATATCGTTTACGTCAGATTGTAAATGGAAATTACAAATACCTGACAGGCAATTCTAAAGACGGCGGATGGTTAAAAAGTAGTTTTTTGAACGAGCCTAATTTTTCAAATATGATAGAAATAAGGACCTACAACAGAAATTATGATCTTTATTTCAACAGCAACTTTATTCTTTCCTTTTCAGAACCGGCTTATAAATCGGGGGAAATGGGATTAATCATTGGACCTTCCTCCAGAGGCAAAGTAGATTTTATGTATGTATTCACTTTAGCAGATCCTTCCATTTCAAAGAAAAATGCAGGTGAAGAAAATGGTGACAATATGAATTCTAACAACAATAATTCAGGACCTGACATTATTGAACTTGCTGAGTCAATTATTAGTTTGAAGACTCAAATCAACAGATTGAATGAAGAAAATGAAGATCTGAGAAAAACTATTTCCGCTATGAAAAGCGGGGAACAGGAAAAAGATGTCACAGCCAAAAACTTTGAAAAGCAAGTTAAAATATTGCAAGATCAACTCAAGAAAAAGAAAGCTCCATTGATTCATTGAATAAAGTGAATGGTGAATTATTAAAATACAAGGAACTTGTTGGCGGAAACGAAAACGGGGATCTTGTTATTACACTTTCAAAAACATTAAAAGCTGAAAAAGAAAAAAATACATTACTTGAACAAGAGATTAAAACGCTTCGTCAAAATGGAGGGGGTAACAAAACTACTCCTGATAAAAACGGAACCAATCCGGTAAAGCCGGAAGGGGAAACTCCTACTAAAACAGCAGAACCTAAAAAAGATTCAAATGCTTTTTCACTTCCAAAATAAATTAATTAATTGTTAAAAATCTATTTTTAATTTAGTTAACAAATAATTTTACTGTACAAAGTTTCCTTAAAAAGGAATCCAATTTTAATTACGAGTCATTTAATTTCTCACTTACCAGAACAAAAAAAATTATGTCGACTTATTCAGAAATTAAAAAAGTCACCACCCATACGCTTTTGGAAATGAAGCGTGATGGTGAAAAAATATCAATGCTCACGGCTTATGATTTCTCTATGGCCCGAATCCTTGATGATGCCGGCGTAGATGTTATTCTTGTTGGAGATTCCGCATCAAATGTGATGGCGGGTCACGAAACAACATTACCTATAACACTTGATCAGATGATCTACCATGCCTCATCAGTGGTAAGAGCTGTTAAACGGGCGTTGGTAGTGGTGGATCTCCCTTTGGTTCGTATCAAGGCAATTCAAAGGAAGCATTAAACTCGGCAATCCGAATCATGAAAGAATCTGGTGCCCACGCTGTAAAAATGGAAGGTGGAAGAGAAGTTTGTGAATCAGTCAGCAGAATTTTATCTGCAGGGGTTCCGGTAATGGGTCATTTGGGATTAACACCACAATCTATTTATAAGTTCGGAACTTACGTTGTGAGAGCTAAAGAGGAAGAAGAAGCCAACCGACTTGTTGAAGATGCAAAATTATTGGAGGATACGGGCTGTTTTGCAATAGTACTCGAAAAAATACCAGCAATTCTGGCCACCAAAGTAGCTGCCAGCGTTAAAGTACCCATCATAGGCATTGGAGCCGGAAATGGTGTTGACGGGCAAGTGTTAGTGATTCATGATATGCTTGGCATTAACAAAGATTTCAATCCAAGATTTTTGAGAAGATATGCAGATCTCTATGAAATTATCAGATCCTCCACCCAACAGTATATCAACGACGTAAAGAGTAAAGATTTCCCGAGCGATAAAGAGCAATATTAATGGTTGCTCTCCATTCGCACTGAACTTTAATAGTGTCGATCATATTACTTTCCCATTTATAAAAATAAGGTGAGCTACTTGTTTTAAATACCAACATGGCAACAGGTGAATTAGAAATTATTTTTGAAGACAATCATCTGATAGCGGTGAATAAAAAACCCGGAGATATTGTTCAGGGCGACAAAACGGGTGATGAACCTTTGAGTGAAAAGGTAAAAAAGTATATCAAAGATAAATATGATAAACCCGGAGATGTTTTTTTAGGCACCATACATCGAATTGACCGACCTGTAAGTGGTGTTGTTTTATTTGCACGTACCAGCAAGGCGCTGGAACGGATGAATGAACAATTCAGAGAAAGAGAAGTTAAAAAAATATATTGGGCTGTAGTCAAAAATTCTCCACCAGATCAGCAGGGAATTCTAGTCAATTATCTTATTAAGGACGAAATTAAAAACAAATCAAGAGCTTACGATGCTCCCAAAGGAAAAGCATTGAAGTGCGAACTGGAATATAAGTTAATAAGTAAATCAGATCGGTATTCACTTTTGGAAATTAACCCACTTACAGGAAGGCATCACCAAATAAGAGTGCAGCTATCGAAAATCGGATGCCCCATAAAAGGAGATTTAAAATATGGTTTTGACAGAAGTAACCCTGATGGATCAATTCATCTACATGCCAGAAGAATTGCATTCAATCATCCAGTTACTAAAGAGTCAATTATTATTACTGCGCCACCACCAAACGAATCACTTTGGAATTTTTTCAAAACCAATATTGGATAAAACTTATAGTAACATATATCGTTATCGAAGTATACTAAATAAAAATTTATGAAAAATTCATTATTAATACTGTCTTTATCCATATCGTCATTTCAATTAATGTCATGTGGTGGCAATGAGAACCCAGCCCAGAACACCACTGAAGAAAAAAAGGTGAACCCTGCCGATTTGTTCAAGGATGATCGTCCTGCATATGATGCCACAGCCATCGATGCAACAGCTCCAGTACAAGAAATCATCGTCATTGCTGATGGAAATACGATGTCGGAAATGAAATACAATACCACTGAAATCAAAGTTAAACCAGGAACGACCATTAAACTCACATTCAAAAACAATTCAACGGATGCGTCCATGCCGCACAATTGGGTACTGGTGCATGATGGTACGATGGAGGCCGTTGCAACTGCAGGAATATCTATGGGAAAAGATAAAAGCTATGTTCCTGACTCCAAAGATGTTTTGATTGCATCCAAGTTACTTGGGCCAGGTGAAGAAACCATTCTCTCCTTTCCAGCTCCTGCAGCCGGTAAATACCAATTTGTGTGCACGTATCCAGGACATTGGAGTATTATGCATGGAACTTTTGTAGTTGAATAATATATCAAACGGGATCTACATCGATTTGTATAAGTAAAGATCGATGTTCGACATGTGAAAGAAATCGGTCTGAAACTTTAATGATCATTTCTTTCACTTTGCTGTGTGGCAGGTTTTTCTCTATTTTAAGAAGAATGTTTCTGAGATAAAAATTTCTTACTCTGGCAACAGCAGGTGGAACAGGACCGAGCACTCTTTTACCAAAACCTGTTTCAATTCTCTGGCAAATTCCTTTGATAATTCCTCAAGGACTTTTTCATCCCGATGTTTTAATCTTAATTCAATCAATCTATAATAAGGTGGATAGATATACTTCTGCCTTTCTTCCATCTCATAACGATAGAAACCTGAATAGTCGTTATGGATAACATGTTGAAGTAAGGGATGGTCGACCTGGAAAGTCTGAACAAGCACTTTTCCCTGTTTAAATTTCCTTCCTGACCTACCCGATACCTGGGCAAGCAACTGGTAACTTCTTTCGGTGGCTCTAAAATCCGGAAAATTTATAAGACTATCAGCATTCAGCACTCCAACTAAACTAACATTATCAAAATCGAGACCTTTGGTCACCATTTGTGTACCTACTAAAATGTCGATTTCACCATTTTCAAAACCACTTATAATCCTTTGAAATGCCGAACGAGATGACGTGGTATCAAGGTCAAGTCTTTCAATTCTATGGTCAGGAAAAAATATTGAAATTTCATCTTCAATTCTTTCAGTTCCCATACCTTTCATTCGAACATCGGGATCACCGCATGCATGGCATTTTACAGGAGTAAATGTAGTGTAGCCACAATAATGGCAACGAAGATGATTTGACTTTTTATGATAGGTTAAGGTCACATCACAATTTACGCAATGAGGAATCCAACCACAATTCTTACATTCAATTACCGGTGCAAAACCTCTTCTGTTTTGAAACAGAATTACCTGTTCTTTATTATCTAATGCCAGTTTGATTCCATCCAGTAATTGCTGAGAAAAATGAGATTTCATTAATCGCTTCTTATAGGCATCTTTGAGATCAACAATTTTATTTCAGGGGAGCTTAATTCCTCCGAAGCGTTCCGTCATTCTTACTAATTTATACTTTCCGGCTTCGGCATTAAAAAAACTCTCCAGTGAAGGTGTTGCTGAACCCAGTAAAACATCGCAATCATTAAGCGCCCCTATAACAACGGCGGTGTCGCGCGCATGGTATCGGGGTGCAGGATCTTGTTGCTTATAACTACCATCATGCTCTTCATCAACTATTATTAATCCAGGATTTTTTAATGGTAAAAAACCGAAGAACGAGCTCCAACAATAATCGGATATCTAAACTTACCATCTTCCCCATCGGTCAGTAATTTCATATAAACTTCTGCTCTGTCACGAGCACTATACCTTGAATGATAAATTAGCAATCGGTCTCCGAAATGACTTTTCAGTCGACTGATAATCTGAGTAGTTAAAGCAATTTCAGGTAACATATAAAGCACTTGTTTTCCGCTTCCGATCATATCAGAAATAAGTCTGATATAAACTTCTGTTTTTCCTGAGGAAGTTACTCCATGCAAAACAGTGACTTTTTTTTCTCGAAAATGAGATTCAATTTCTTCGTATGCACGTTGTTGTGATTCACTCAATTCGATCTGCCTACCTGTTTCCAATACCGGCAAGTTTGAAATACTCTCCTCTGCTTCAAATATTTCGAAAACATTTTTGACAACAAGTTGCTGCAATGATTGATTGGAAGCACTAGTTAATTTCAATAACAAAGTTTTTGGAAAAAAATCCCGTCCCTTGTCCATTTTAAGTTTCATGAAACCCATGAGTAACTCCAATTGTTTAGGAGCTTTCCTTTCCAGGCTGGAAAACAGTTCTTGCATAAAAACATTATCATCAGCCTTGCTGGTCATTTTCACATATGAAATCTGACGCATTCTAAACTGATCTTGCATTTCTTCATGATAAACAAGTAGTTCATTGGCGATCATGTCCTGAATTAAACGCAAACCATATTTTTGCCCTATAAGCTTGGAGGCATCGGCTACCGATAATGATTTCTTGGAGGTCAGATGATCAATGATCAATTGCTCTTCGCTGGTAAGCAAAACTGATCCTGAGACAAAAAGAGGATTTAGTGCAACTATGCTCTCACTTTGAAGCTTCATCACTGTTGGCATAGCAGCAATGAGAATTTCTCCAAGAGTACATAAATAATATTCCGACAACCAATCCCAAAGTTTTAGTTGGTTAGCAGTAACCACCGGAAAAGAATCAAGCACTTCAAGAATTTCTTTGGGTTCATAGAATTGAGGTCGGTTATTATGAACAGCATAAACGAGTGCGGTATACATTTTAGTTTTCCCAAACTGAACCACTACCCTAAAACCAGTGTTAATTTTTCCAGCTAATGCACCCGGTATTAAAACAAGGTCCGCGTATAAATTCTTAGAATTTTCTGTCATTTGTGAAGAACCCTATAAAATTAATACTTCTCTCTGAAATCAAGCCAGCCCTTTTTATAAAAATAATATATCTGGAAAATTACTATGATCAACATAGCTACTATAACACTTATATAACCATAAGGAGAATAGAGTTCAGGCATATTCATTGGTAATGTTTTGCCGGTAAGCGGATCATTTAAAGCAAAGTTCATTCCATACAAGCCAACAATAAAAGTAAGCGGGATAAAAATAGTTGAAATAATGGTAAGCACTTTCATCACTTTGTTAAGCCTGTTACTTACACTGGAAAGATAAATATCCATTAAACTTGCTGTAATTTCACGATAGGATTCAATAATATCCATAACCTGGATGGTATGATCGTAGGTATCTCTTAAATAGCGACGTGTCAAATCTGAAAACAAATCATTATGTGTACGCAACAAATCATTCAGTTTTTCACGTTCAGACCATGCAATCCTACGAAACAGAATTAATTTCCTTTTTGACGCTTGAATATTCTGCAAAGAATAAACATCGGGAGCAGTCAGCAATTTATCTTCGAGTTCATCGAGGTAATTTCCCAACCGCTCTAAAAACGGAAAATAATTATCAACAATAGCGTCAATTAAAGCATATCCCAGATAAGAAGAGCCACTTTT
Organism: Bacteroidota bacterium; assembly: GCA_016722525.1. Taxonomy (GTDB): domain Bacteria; phylum Bacteroidota; class Bacteroidia; order AKYH767-A; family OLB10; genus JADKJB01. Next base: position 46,456 of record JADKJB010000010.1, on the reverse strand, counting down.
TCTGATAATTCCTTTGTTTTGATTTAAACGGTCCAATACCGGTAAAAAATAATCGGATGTTTTTTCCTGAATGGAAATAACATAATTTGAAGCAATGAAAAACGAAATCTGTTCATCTTGAATTTCATCTTCCGCATTATAACAAATAGCTCTTGAAACAATGAACAGGTGCGGATCCGACTCTTCAATTTTAGGACTCTGATAACCACTTAATACATCTTCCATTTCCAACTTGTGAATATTAAAATCAGAGGAAAGGTCTTCAAACAATTTTTTATCTCCGTACCCCTTAATTTCTACCCAATGTGACAGCTCTGGTCTCGAATCAATATGAGCTTTTATTTGCGCAGCAGAACCGAAATCAAAAATGCTGAGTGAGTTTTGATTATAAGAAATTACTTTTAAAACAGGATTTTGTGCATCATCGGCAACAGCAATCATTCCGGGAGCAGAGCCTGGAGGAGATTTTTTGTGCTTTTTAAAACTAATTTTTTTGTGTGGAAATTTCATCTTCTCACATATATTTTTAGAAACAGCAGGTGAATAACTGAATTAGTTTGGTAAAAATAGAGATTTTAAACATCTTTGCTTCACTACTTTTCAAATTGAAAGGCAGTAACTGCCAAAAGTGATTTCAAAAAAACAGAAACATACTTCACAAAACATGGTTATTCATCTGACTTTCAACTACAAATCAAACATTAAATTATGAATCAACAATCAAAAACAGTCATATCCCCAATAGTAATTCTTGGAGCCTTATTTTTTATTTTCGGTTTTGTTACCTGGTTGAATGGTGCATTAATACCCTATTTAAAGATAGCCTGTGAACTCAACACCTTTGAATCTTTATTGGTGGCATTTGCATTTTATATTTCCTATTTTGTTATGGCTCTTCCCTCTTCAAGAGTGTTAAAATTCACCGGCTTCCGAAAAGGAATGATGTATGGTTTGCTGGTAATGGCACTTGGGGCATTAATATTTATTCCGGCAGCTCTGACCAGAACCTATGGGTTGTTTTTAACAGGACTATTTGTAATTGGAACAGGTTTATCAATTCTCCAAACAGCTTCAAACCCCTACATTACCATTGTTGGGCCCCTTGAAAGCGCGGCCAAAAGAATCAGCATTATGGGTATTTGCAATAAAGTGGCTGGCGTTTTGGCACCTATTATTTTAAGTACTGTAATTCTTTCAGATGCCGATACACTGGTTCAGGAATTGGGAAATATGGGTACCCTGGCTAAAGCAGCCCGATTAGATGATCTGGCAACAAGAGTAATTATACCTTATTGCATTATGGCAGGCGTTTTGACCGGACTTTCACTGATGCTTTATTTTTCGCCTTTGCCGGAAATAGACACTGACGTTGCAGACGATCAGCAACCCGCTGATGCCACCGAAAAAACATCTGTACTGCAATTTCCTAATCTTGTATTTGGTGTTTGTGCATTATTTCTTTATGTTGGTGCTGAAGTTTTAGCAGGTGATACCATAGGAACATATGGGCAATCGCAGGGAATAGCACTCTCAGAAGCAAAATATTTTACTTCCTTCACTTTAACTGCTATGGTAATAGGTTACATAATTGGCATATTCACTATTCCTAAAATAATTTCACAGTCAAAGGCACTTGCTATTTCGGCAGTTACCGGGATTGTTTTCAGTATCATTGCTATAAATACAACAGGGTACACTTCTGTATTATTTATAGCATTGCTTGGACTGGCAAATGCACTGATGTGGCCTGCCATATGGCCTTTAGCAATTGCAGGCCTTGGAAAATACATTCAAACAGGTTCAGCCTTGTTAATCATGGCAATTGCAGGCGGAGCCTTATTGCCTTTAGTTTATGGGGTACTTGCTGATCTTCCTGAAGTTGGACATCGTGCTGCCTATTGGATTTTAGTACCATGTTATGGTTTTATTCTTTTTATAGTTTAAGGGGTTGGAAAAGTAGGAATTGGTAGTTTAAAACAATCTGCACGATGGTTGATTTCGTACATTTGCATACTTTAAAAAACCAACACTCTCTAAAACAGTTCGTTATATTATAATTTATGCCTTGGTTTGAATCCTGGTTCGACTCTCCTTATTATCATATACTTTACCAGAATCGAAATGAGTTGGAGGCTGAAACTTTTCTTGATCACCTACTCTCCTACTTAAATCCAAAATCAAATGCATCCATGCTTGATTTAGGATGTGGGCGCGGGCGGCATGCTCTATACATGAACGAAAGAGGATATAATGTTACCGGAATTGATTTATCGGAACAAAGTATTCAATACTGTGTTCAATATGAAAATGCAACACTTAGCTTTTTCGTACATGATATGAGAACGCTTTTCCGAGTAAACGATTTTGATTTTGTGTTCAATTTATTTACTTCATTTGGCTACTTCGAAAAAGAAGCAGAAAATATAGCTGCTGTTAGAAATGCTTGTTTTGCTTTAAAAAAAGGCGGAACATTGGTAATCGATTATCTCAATACCGATTATGTCACTAAGCATCTTGTTAAATCTGAAAATGTTGAAGTAGAAGGAATCCATTTTAAAATAAATAAAGAATTTAAGGATGGCTTTTTTAGGAAGGATATACGATTTACCGATGCAGGAAACGAGTATCATTTTACTGAAAAAGTTGCAGGATTATTAACATCGGATTTTGAAAAATATATGAATCAATCCGGCATGAGAATACTAAAGCTATTCGGTGATTACAATTTAAATGATTTTAATTCCATTACTTCTCCAAGGTTAATACTAGTTGCAGTTAAAGAATAAACTAAATGACTTTTTCAGAATATATATTACTTTTTACATCAGTAACCGGAGCAGGGTTATTGTATTTTATTTTTAGAAAATCAAATGCTATATATTTAAAACTTTCCCTTGCCTTTACAGGATCTTATCTTTTTGCTATAAGCATGGTTCACCTGATGCCCGGAGTATTTAAATCAGGCAATGCATCTATTGGATACTTTATACTTGCAGGATTTTTCATACAGCTAATACTGGAATATTTTTCTGAAGGAATTGAACACGGTCATATTCATATTCATCATCACAACAAAAGCTCCTTTCCATTTACAATGATGATTGGCTTGTGCATACATTCATTCTTAGAAGGAATGCCACTTTCCAGTCACTTCGAAGGTGACAGCCACAATCATTCATTGCTTGCAGGTATATTGCTACACCATCTACCGGTAGCATTTGCATTAGTCAGCATGCTGCTTGCATCGGGTCTGTCTAAAACATGGACGATACTGAATCTCATGATATTTGCATTCATGGCACCGGCAGGAGCCATGTTAAGTACTTTGTTGGGCGAAACGGAAACACTCAATATAAGTACTTATTACGATCAGATCATGGCAGTTGTAATTGGAATATTTCTACATATCACCACTACCATACTTTTTGAATCGGGAAGCGATCACCGTTTCAACTTATACAAGCTGGCCGTAATAGTTTTTGGTGCCACTTTAGCAGTATTTATGTAAAATAAACTGCCGCTTAATCTGGTTTCACTTTAATTAAAAAAGATCCGATTATGAAGCCAAAGCAGATTTAACCTTTTCGAAATCGGGTAAATCACCTGCCGATTCCAAAACTTCAGCGTAAGCAATGTAACCCTTTTCATCAATAACAAAAGCTGCACGGCGCGAAACACCTTTCATACCCATGGCAAATTCCACATATTGCGCTTCATACAGACCACTCACCTCTTTGTTAAAATCGGAAAGCAATTCGAAATTCAAATTTTGCTCTGCCTTATATCTGATTAGCGTATATACAGAATCCGTTGAGATACCAAAAATAACAGCATTTAAGTCATTATAAATGGAAATCTCATCACGTATTGCACACAACTCTTTAGTACAAACACTGGTGAAGGCTGCTGGAAAAAATAACAGAACCACTTTTTGTCCTAAGAAAGTGCTGAGTTCGACTACTTGCTTTTGAGTTGAATACAATGCAAAGGAGGGTGCTTTTTGACCGATAGAAACTGACATATAAATAGATTTAAACAATGGAAATATTCACAACTGATACAAACAAATAATTTCTAAATTAGTTTTATTTGTTAAAATGAATTTTCTTCTTCAAATTTCCGGAATTAATTTCAAAAAGGAATTTGCCGGTAAAATAACCGAGACAAGCACCGGCGAAAGCATCGGAAGCCCAGTGTTCTCGGTTATAGGTTCTGGAAATACTAACTAGCGATGCAAGGGAATAAGCAACAAACGGAACCCATTTTTTTTCTTTTTTGTATCCTTCGGCGAATACCGTAGCAATGGCAAATGCAGTTGTAGCATGACGAGAAACTAAAGATCCATCATTCTTCAATCCATGAAAAGGCCCATCATACTTAAAGGCATCAGGAGGAACATCATCAATAGGTCTGTGACGTTGAAATGCAACTTTTATAAGAGTTGCCTCACCCGCTGAAATAACAAATGCTTTTATGCCCAGCAACGCTATTTCCTTATCATAATTATTCTTCGATGCAATTCCACAGAGATAAAATGCTCCTAAAAAGGCAATGAATACAATCCATTTCCGAAAGGTTCAATTACATTCTGACTAAAATCACTTAAGGAAACGTTTTGATTTCTACAAACAAAGTTGTCAATTTTTCATCATATATCATTAGAAATGCAGTAGCACCTGCTACCATTGTAAAGTTTGCAATATCCTGCTTATTCCAATGCAAGGGCTCAACAACAATATCTCGTGTATTAGTTAAATAAGATTTAAAATAGCCAATTGAATCAGGGTGGCTTTGAGAAAAACAAAAATTGCTCTGGCAAAAAACAGAACAAAAATAAAAAACATTTCCTCTTAAATAATTCATTTAGCAATCAGTATTATTAATTCAAAGGCAAGCAATAAATAATTTAACCTTACCATTTACAAGCCCTTTATTTTAGCTTCATTCCAATAAACATCCATTTCGGCAAGAGACATATCAGTTAATTTCTTTCCAAGGCTTCTGGCTGCATCTTCCAGATACACAAATCTGGCGATAAATTTCCGATTGGTACGCTCAAGAGCTTCATCCGGATTAATGTTCACAAACCTTGAAAAATTTACTAAAGAAAAGAGCAAATCGCCAAACTCATTTTTAATCTTGTCATTATTCCCATTTCTAAGTTCTACCCGTAATTCTTTGAGTTCTTCTTCCACCTTGTCTAAAACCTGTTCTTTTTCTTCCCAATCAAAACCAGCTGATCGGGCTTTATCCTGGATACGCATAGATTTAACCAGAGATGGCAACGAATTGGGAACACCTTCTAAAACTGATTTTTTACCTTCTTTCAACTTCAACTGCTCCCAATTTTGAGAAACTTCTTCAGCCCCGGTAACCTTAACATCACCATAAATATGGGGATGGCGATGTATTAACTTCTCGCAAACCTCATTGATAACTTCAGTAATAGTAAAAGTATTTGTTTCAGATCCTATTTTGGAATAAAAAACTATGTGCAAAAGGATATCCCCCAATTCCTTTTTAACCTCTTCGAGATTATTGGCAAGAATAGCATCTCCCAATTCATAAACTTCCTCTATGGTCAGATGCCGAAGCGTTTCCATAGTTTGTTCCTTATCCCAAGGGCATTTTGCCCGAAGGTCGTCCATTATATTTAATAACCGCTCAAAAGCAACCAGACGTGCATCCATAATTAAAACAATTTTGACAAAAATAGGGATTCGTACTCAAAGGTTGAATTTCAACAGAAAATATCCTATTAGCAGGAAATTTCACTATTTATTCCACCTATTGTTGAAAAGACAAAATATTATTAATGAGTAATTCAATTGAAGAATAGGAATTATCTTTGTGCTGAATGGCATTAAAACATATTCTATGTATTGGATTAGCTCTGCTGGGGCATAGTGTTTTGAAAGCGCAAATTGCTTCAGAAACAAAATTTGCTATTTCACTCACAGCTCATCGCGGTTTTTTGATAGCACACAGGCCATTAATTGCACCACTTCAAAAAGATAATGTACATGGTTTGGAAGGTAACATCAAATTACGTACTGATGGCAGTCAAAACTGGCAAAAAATCTATGGATATCCTGAAATGGGGCTATCGTTTGCAATTTGGGATCTTGGAAATAAAGAAAAACTCGGTATAGGTTTCACCGTAGTACCGTATTTGGATTTTCCGCTTTCGAAAGGAAACAAGCATGCTTTTGATTTAAAATTTGGCTGGGGTATAGGCTATGTTGAAAAGACATTTGATGCCAGTGAAAACTATAAAAATGTAGCCATCGGCTCCCATTTAAACTGTGCTTTGATGCTCCAACCTCAATATAAGTTAAAAATATCTGAAAAGTTAAAATTCGGAGCCGGATTATCATTGACACATTTTTCTAATGGTAGTATCACCACGCCTAATTTAGGTATTAATCTTTCAAGCATTACTGCCAGTATAATTTACAATCTTGGTGAAAAAGTTCATATTAAAGACCCACAATTACCTACCTTCATTAAAAGTACGCGGGTCACTATATTTGGATCAGGATCAGTGAAGCAAGTTTACCCTGCTCAAGGGAAAAACTTTTTTGCCTGCACCCTTTCAGGGAATATTACCCGACAAAAAACCAGAAAGAGTGGAATTGGAGGAGGTGCAGATATCTTCTATGATCAATCTATTCATCAAAAACTTGAAGAAAGAGATTTGAAATTAAACAATTCCTTAGAAACTCTCAAAGCCGGTATCCATGGAAGCTATGAACTGGTGATTTCTGATGTATCTTTGATGTTAAGTATGGGCGGTTACCTGTATACTAAACTAAAAAATGATGGCTATTTTTACCACAGAATAGCAGTCAGGTACCGCATTAATAAAAAAATGTTTGTTTGCATGAACCTTAAATCTCATTGGGGCAAAGCAGATTATATTGAATGGGGAATTGGCTTCAGAAATGATTATTATGAAAAGAATAAAAATTAACATTTTAATTGTGTTTTCATTGCTGTTTACTGTTCTGAATTCAGGATGTAAAAAAGACAGTATGTGTAACTGCCTAAAAAAAACAGGTGATGAAATTACTGAAACACGAAACCTTGCTCCTTTTCATTCATTAGAAATGAAAAATAATGTAGATGTAATTATAGTTAATGATACTTTTTTTAGTGCAAAAATTACATGTGGTAAAAATCTGATTGATGGAATTAAAACTGAGGTCATAGACCAGCAATTAATAATCAGCAATATAAATAAATGCAATTGGCTGAGAGATTTTGAAAACAAATTCGTGATTGAAGTTACCGTGCCTGTTCTTGAACAAGTAGTAACAAGAGGGTCAGGCAATTTGTATTGTAAGGATACTATCAGAGGAGAGCGTTTGTTGGCTGAAAGCTGGAATGGTACAGGAGAATTAAATTTTTTACTCAATTACAAAAGTGCTGAATTCAAAATCCATACAGGACCTGCTGATATGCTTGCCGCAGGAAAATTAGTTGATTGCTATGTATATAATGCCGGAAATGGCTTTTTTAAAGGATTCGAAACCTATCCTGATTATTGTTTAGTGATTTCCAAAAGCACCGGTGACTGCGAAGTTAGAGCTATTCAAAAACTTAGTGTAGAGATCGAATACAATGGCAACATCTATTACAAAGGAAATCCTGCTCAAATTGAAGAAGCAATTTCAGGAAAAGGTCAACTTATTGCCAAATAAATATGAAATCGACTCTTAGCTTCTTCTTTCGTCATTATTTATTCTGGATACTATTGTTTATTTGCTTCCGAGTAGTATTTCTTATCAACCAATCTCCTTGGAATGATGGCATTGCTATTAAAGAATCTATTGTTTCTATAGTGGCAGGATTTCGTCTTGATTTTTCCACTGCATCCTATTTTGCAGCAGTGCCATTTTTGTTGACAATAATTTTAATTTTTGGTTTAGATAAATTTATTGCCGGGGCAATGAATTTGTATTACCAATTGCTACTTTTTATAGTCATATTGCTAAGTATATCAAATATTATTCTTTATAAAAATTGGGGAACTTTATTAAATAACAGAGGATTATCTTACGCAATGCAACCTACCGAAATGCTCGCATCGGTTTCAGGAATAGACATTGTATTCATACTTGGTTCCATTGCAATAATTTTTGTGCTATTTAACTTCATTTATAAGAAATTTGTACATACTACTTTTAAAAATATAATCGGAACATCATGGATGAGAACAAGTGCTTTAATCTTCATGCTACCTATTATTGGCATTGGCATCAGAGGTGGTTTGCAGTTAATTCCTATTAATGAATCCAGTGCTTATTTTTCAAACAAAAGAGTATTAAATAATATTGCTATCAACAACATCTGGTACCTGGGACACAATTTGAAACAATCAGATGTTTCAGAGAAAAATCCATATACCTGGATGGATGATAACAAAGCATTACAAATTAAAAATAGTTTGTTTATCCCGGTTCAAGATCGTGAAAATATTTTTAATTTGAATAAGCAGCCAAACCTGGTATTTATTTTATTGGAAAGCTGGACAGCTGATATAATAGAACCTCTTGGAGGAATAAAAGGTGTGACCCCATTTTTTACTTCATTAGCTTCAAAGGGACTACTATTTTCATCAGTTTATTCTTCAGGATTCCGGACTGATCAGGCCTTAGTTTCGGTCATCAGTGGATTTCCGGCACAACCCAATAAATCAATTATTCGATTCCCTGACAAAACCTCAGCGCTACCTTCGATAGCCTCAATTTTAAAAAAAAGAAGGCTATCATACTTCATTTTACTACGGCGGAGAACTTGGCTTTGCTAATATGCAAAGTTATCTGGTCACTGCAGGATTTGACCACATAGTAGGAAAGGCTGTATTTCCAGATAACAGTCATAACAGTAAATGGGGTGCACACGACGGATATGTTTTGGACTATCACCTTAACGACTTAAATAAAACAGAGCAACCTTTTTTTTCGACACTATTAACCCTGAGTACCCATGAACCCTTCGAAGTTCCAATTCAAACCCCATTCAATGATATTACGGAACCCGAACTTTTCAAGAAATCAGCTTGGTACACCGACAAATGCCTGGAAACTTATTTTAATCAAGCCAGCAAGCAAGACTGGTTTTCAAATACCATTTTTGTGCTGATGGCGGACCATGGTCATAGGCTACCATTAAAACGCGATTATTATGATCCTTAATCCGAAAAATACCACTTTTAATTTTCAGCCCTCTTTAAAACCCGAGTATGTGAATACAGGCAAAGGGGCAAACCGGAAATCAGAACGATATTGCTGCTACCATTCTAAACTCCTTAAACATTTCATCTAACAGCTTTGAATGGAGCAATGATTTGCTTTCAAAAAATCGGAAAAATTTTGCTTATCTTTCTCTGGATGAAGCTTTTACATGGGTTGAAGACAGCACCTTCACCACACTTCGTTTTGATGATCAAAAAGAAAAAAGCGCCTCTAGCCCGTCAGCAGCAAGAGCCTACTTGCAACTCCTTTATAAGAGGTTTCTTGCGTATTGAGGCCTTACTTTTGCTACCTTTGCACTCCTTTAAATTAAAATATGTTAGTTTTAAATAATATAAGTTTTGAATTCGGTTCCAGGTATTTGTATCATGAAACCTCATGGCACATTAAGCCTTTTGAAAAAATCGGACTCATTGGAGCCAATGGAACCGGAAAGTCAACTTTACTTAGGATCATTAATGGCGATTACACACTTTCAGCTGGGGAACTAACAAAACGTCGCGACCTGACTATTGGTTTTCTAAATCAGGATCTGCTCTCCTATGAATCGGGAAAGTCCATTCTTATTGTTGCCATGGAAGCATTTGTAAAACAAAATGAATTAACTGCTGAAATCGACAAACTTCTGCACCTGTTAGAAACAGATCACTCAGAAAGTATATTAAATCGTTTACACGATGCGCAATCACATTTTGACGCACTTGATGGTTATCAAATAAGAACAAAGGCAGAAACAGTATTAGAGGGCCTCGGATTTTCGACTGCTGATTTGGAAAGACCACTAAATGAATTTTCAGGAGGATGGAGAATGCGTGTAATGCTTGCAAAAATTTTGCTTGGAAAACCTGATCTTTTGTTGTTGGATGAACCAACCAACCACCTGGATTTACCTTCTATTGAATGGATGGAAGAATATCTTGACAGTTACGAAGGTACTGTTGTGATAGTATCACACGATCGTTTTTTCCTTGATAGAGTTGTAAATAAGATTGCTGAAATTTCGGATACTAAGATTACTACTTACCCCGGTAACTATTCTTTTTACATGGAAGCAAAATCGCTTTCAGAAGAATTGCAACACAATCAGTTTAAAAATCAGGAGAAACAAATTAGAGAGCAGGAAAAATTTATTGAAAGATTCAGAGCCAAGGCCTCCAAAGCAAAAGCAGTTCAGTCTAGGATTAAAGCTTTGGAACGGGTAGCGAGAATTAGCGATGTGAATGACCCGGCTGCAACTATTAATATTAATTTCAATTTCAATATACAACCCGGCAAAACAATTGCATCGCTTGATGTGATTTCTAAAAAATATAAAGAACTGGGGATTTTTGATAATACCCGAATTAAAATCGACAGGGGAGATAAAATTGCTTTGATAGGTGCTAATGGAAAAGGTAAGTCAACACTGCTGCGTATGATTGATGGCAGCGAGCCTTTTGATGGAGAATTTGAAGATGGCCACAATGTAGTAAAAGCTTTTTATGCCCAACATCAATTAGAAAGCCTGAATCTTGAAAACGACATGCTTCAGGAAATGAGAGATTGTGCTCCTGACCAAACTGATACTACACTGAGGACGTTGCTGGGTGCGTTTCTGTTTTCGGGAGATGATGTATTCAAAAAAATAAGAGTACTTTCAGGAGGAGAGAAATCAAGAGTGGCTCTCGCAAAAACCATACTTACCAAAGCTAATTTTATGCTTTTGGATGAGCCCACCAATCACCTTGATATACAATCAGTGAATATTCTTATACAAGTACTTCAAAAATTCAAAGGTTCTTATCTTATTGTTTCACACGATCGCTTTTTCCTGGCTGAAGTTGCAAATAAAATATGGTACATTGAAGATAAAAAACTCAAAGAATATCCAGGGACATACGCTGAATATGAGGAGTGGCTTGAAAGAAAAAGAACTGAAGCTTCAGTAAAACCGGCTAAAGAAATAGTAGTTGAAAAAGCACCTCTGAAGGAAAAAGAAAATAATGCTCAGAAACAGGCAGACAAAGAAAAAAAAAAGCAACACCAAAAGCTTGGATCAGCCGTTAAGAGTCTGGAACAAAAGTTGGAAGAGTTAAAAAAAGAAAAAGAAAAGTTGCTTTCCGAAATGTCTGAAGTTGGCAATTATTCCGACCCGCAAAAAAATAAAAAATTACAAAATCACTTCAGCATGATAGAATTAGAATTATCAAAAATACAAGCTGAATGGGAACAGGCTTTTTCGCAAATGATAGAACTGGAAGGATGAAATTTAAATTGAATAGCATCTATTCACTCTTCCTATTTTCAGGAATTATTTTTTCATTTTCTTCATTTGCTCAAGACACTACAGATTACTACTCTTCCGGGTATCTGCGTTTTGAAAATTACATCTATAAAAATACTATCAAAAGTGTTGTTTTAGAACAGGAGTTCCTTCGGTTATCACAACCAATAATTGAACTTGGAAAGGGCGAAAGATTAATTCTATCTTTTGATGATTTAGATGGCGACTTCAAGAACTATAGTTACACACTCATTCATTGCGATGCCAATTGGGTGCCTTCTAACTTACTTCAAAATGAGTACTTATCTGGATTTACCGAAGACAGAATACTTAATTACAGGACTTCTTTTAATACACTTCAAAACTACACCCATTACATACAGGAAATTCCGGGGAGGGAAGCAAAACCATTTATTTCAGGAAACTATATTGTAAAAGTATATGTCGAAGGTGCCCCCGACTTTCCTGTATTGACCAGAAGGATGATGGTAATTCAACCCAAGGCTGCCATTGAAGGTACTGTTCAACAAGCAACCATCGTAAACGACCGTTACTCGAAACAAGAAATAGATTTTTCTGTATTTTACAAAGGGATTCAAGTTACTAACCCGTTTGAAGATATTAAAGTTGTTTTGATGCAAAATGGTAGATGGGACAATGCTGTTTCAGGCATGAAACCACTTTTTTTACGTGACAATGAACTTGAATATAATTATGATGAAGAAAACACCTTTAATGGTGGAAATGAATTCAGAACATTTGATCTTAGGACGTTAAGGGTTCAAACACAATTTGTAAAAACATTGTTCAGGGGCCTGATGGATATACTGTTGTTCTAACAACGAGCAGAGTCGCTCATTTGACAGGTATGTGTTTGAAAATGATATTAATGGCAAGTTCCTTATAAAAAATCAAGATGGTCGCGATAATGATCTTGAGAGTGAATATGTTAAAGTAAAATTCTCATTAAAACATGATATTTTAGCCAATGGCAACTTTTATGTCTTTGGGGCACTTTCCGACTGGAAATTATCACAGGAAAATAAGATGATTTACAATTATGATGAAGGCACTTATGAGACCTTACTTTTTCTAAAACAAGGATATTATGATTACCAATATGCTTTTCTGGAAGATGGATCCAAGATTCCTGATGAAACCATAATAGAAGGTAATCACTATGAAACTGGTAATGAATACACCATTTTAGTCTACTATCGCCAACTTGGAGGCCGGTATGACCAGTTAATAGGAATCCGGCGTTTTGATACCCGTTTGTAAAAATTTCAGAAATCTTAGATGCTATTTTAGTTGCATTCACCAAAAAAAAAGCGGGATTAGTCAAATTTCCTTTCATTTAACGACTTACCTTTTTACTTTTGAATCACACTATCACGCTTTCCTACACTAATTTGGATATGATTACAGAAATTACTTCAGGGATAAAAGTCAGCGTTGAAACATTTTATCAGCCTACACATAGCAATCCATCGCAATCACATTATGTATTTGCTTACCGGATTACCATTCTCAATGAAAGTGGTGAAACCGTTCGGTTAAAGAGAAGACATTGGTTCATAACTGATTCTGATAATTCCAGACGGGAAGTTGAAGGAGAGGGAGTTGTGGGAGAACAACCTTATCTGGGACAAGGAGAAACCTATCGATATGTTTCAGGATGCAACCTCAATACCGAAATCGGTAAAATGCATGGCACCTACCTGATGGAAAAAGTCAGCGACAAACGACTTTTTTACGTTCGCATTCCAAAGTTTAAAATGGTAGTTCCCAGTAAATTAAATTAGAATAATCGCAAAACCCTGATAGCAACTCTATCCAATCCCGGCTCAAAACCGGGATTTTTTTATTTTGATTGAAGAAGGTTTAAAAGAATGCCACAAGCCACAGCAGCATTGAGTGATTCGGCTCTGCTGTTAGTAAACCTGGGAATCGTAATTTTTGAATCTAATAATCCCATGACTTCTGAACTAATTCCATGAGATTCACTTCCCATAACCAAAATCGTGTTACCAGAAGATGAACTTATACTAGTATTCATTTCACCATCCAGGGTTGCGCCAACAATAGAAAGTCGACCTGTTTCTTTAGCCTGACGAATTAACAAAGGAAGGTGATCATAATAAACCGGTATTCTGAAGAGGGAACCCATAGCCGACTGAACAACTTTTGGATTGAAGCAATCGACACAATCTGGAGAGCAAAAAATGGCCTTTACACCGAACCAATCGGCCGTGCGGATAATTGTGCCAAGATTACCGGGATCATTAATGCCATCGAGCATCAATGCAGGCCCATCAAAATTGTTGAATAACACCTTCTGATAGACTGGAACTTCAGCAACAGCCAGTACTTTGTTTGGAGTTGTGAGTAAAGAGATTTTACTGAGCTCCGCATCAGAAATCTCATAAACTTGTGCGGGCAATTCCTGACTTTGAAACAATTTAAGGTATTCAGGCAACGCTGCTAACAAGGTAACATTCAAGGAAGAGCGCAATAACTCGCTTACAACTTTTTCACCTTCAACAATAAATCGTCTTTCGTTTTTCCTGATTTTAGCCTGATGAAGGGCTCTGATTTCTGATATTTTTGTTTTACTGAGCATTGTTTAAGTTCAAAATTCAATGGAATGCAACTCTATTGGATTCCTCAAAGTTAATTAATAGTATTTTTACAGCACTATTTTTGATGTATTGGATTTTAAGCGTTGGCAGTTTTATGAATTTGAATAAAAAAAGCAGAGTGATTCGTTTTCAGGGAACTCGCTATGTTTTTTATTTGACAGTACTAGTCATGTGGATTTTTTCATCCTGCAGTCCTGTGAGGGATCTTGGTGAGAATTCTTATCTTTTGAATAAGAATATCATCAAGAGCAATAAAAAAGAGCTGAACGACGGAATTGAATCTATTTTGAAACAGAAACCCAATAGAAGAATTTTAGGGGTTTTTAGATTTCATCTGGGTGTATATTCGTTAGCTAATCGCGGAAAACAAAATGGTTTTAAAAAATGGGTAAAAAAAACTATTGGTGAAGAGCCGGTAATACTCGACCAGGCCCTTACAAAAAAATCACGGATCCAGGCTGAGCAATATGTTCAGAATAATGGTTATTTTAATGCTATTGTTACCGATTCAACCATTTATAATAAAAGAAAAAAGGCCAATGTAGTCTATAATGTCACTACCGGAAATGCATATACTATAAGAAATATCACTTACTCCATTTCAGATAAAATTGTGGAAAGTTTTGTTTTGTCAGATAGTGTGAATTCACTGTTAAAAAAAGGTGACAATTATAATTCAGGGAATTTTCAAGGCGAACGGGAACGTGTAACCAACAATTTAAGAAACCTCGGTTTTTATGAATTCAACCAGCTTTACATTTCATTTGATATTGATACATCATTAAAATCCAACAGGCAGATATCAAGTTTATTATTGCCGGAACTAATAACAAAAACGAAAATGGAGATTCGATACAGAATGGAAATCATAAAATGTACAGAATCAATAAAATTTTTATTCAAACAGATTATGATCCTCTTGCAAAAGTTAAAAGTTCCCACAGATACAGTAGCCTATAAAGATTACTTTTTTGTCTCTTCTTTCCGCAAACTCAACTATAAACCAGAAGCTATTTTAGCACGCACTTTTATTAAAAAAAATGATTTTTATAAAATCAAAAATGCTGAATATACCTACAAGAGTTTATCCTCCCTATCGTTGTTTAAATTTATAAACATACAATATGTACCTGTTCAAGACGATTCTTTGTTTGGTAATTGGCTGAACGGCTTTATTTACCTCAGCCCTTCACCAAAGCAAGACTACAAAATTGAAGTTGATGGTACACACAACGGTGGCAATTTTGGAATTGGAGGAAAATATCACCTACAGGAATAAGAACTCATTCAGAGCAGCTGAATCGATAGAATTAAAACTAAGAGCCAGAATCGAATCTATACCTGATTTTGTTGACACAACGGATCAAGGTGCGAATGGACTTTCACTGAACACCTGGGAAGTTGGACCAGAAATAACATTACGTATTCCTCGTTTTTTATGGCCATTGAACGGCTACAACCATAGTAGCTATGCTGATCCTATTACGTTATTAACGACCTCATACAACTACCAGAAACGCCCGGAATATAAACGAAACCAGTTGGTGCTGTCAAGTGGATTTGAATTCAGAGAAACTAGATTTAAGCGTCACTTTGTGTATCCGGCCGAAATCAATCATTCTGATTTCACCCTAACGGAGGCATTTATTAAAAAGCTCATCGACATTAATGATCCTCAACTGATAATTTACTACAGAGATTATTTAATCACGAACGGGCGCTACTCATTTCTCTATAATACACAACAGCAAAATATTTATAAAGATTTTATCTTTTTTAGATTCACTTTTGAAATTGCGGGAAACTCCATTCGGCTTATTGATTTAATTACAAAAAAGGATTACGACAAGCAGAAACAATATCAACTTGCAGGTAATAGGTATTCGCAATATGTCAGACCCGATTTTGATCTTCGGTATTACCAGGTATTTTCTTCAAATTCATCGTTAGTATATCGACTTTCATCCGGTATTGGCATTGCTTATTTGAATTCACAATTTATGCCTTATGAAAAACATTTTTTGCAGGAGGTGCTAATGATTTACGTTCATTCAGAGCCAGAACCATTGGTCCGGGCTCTTTCCAGACAGATAATTTTATAGAACAACTGGGAGAAATAAAAATTAATTTAAATTTGGAATATCGTTTTGACATTTTCAAAATTCTAGAAGGAGCTATTTTCGTTGATGCGGGAAATGTTTGGCTGAGAAAAGGAATAAAACTACTCCAAAAGGGACAATTTAACTTTTCTACTTTCCGGGTGAAATGGCATTAGGTTCCGGAGTTGGTTTCAGACTTGACTTCACCTTTTTCATTTTCAGATTAGATGTAGGTATTCCCTTAAAGGACCCAGGAAGAGATGAAGGCGATCGCTGGCTTTTCGGAGACTTAAAACCGAAAACTGTAGTTTATAACTTTGGTATCGGTTATCCGTTTTAAGATTTTAATCGAATCCGTTATTTTTTTACTTCCGGATTACTCCTGATTACCGGAAGGAGTCTTTAAAACAGCAACATCAATAAAGATTCTTCTTCACGCTCTTTAACTGCTGCAAAACCAATCAAGACATTGCATTTCAACCAATTAACCAATGCGGGGAGGGAAAGAATTTTTTAGTATTTTTGCACAATTCGCTTTCATATAAAAAGCTAAATATTCCATTCATAAACATGATGAATACAAAACAAATCGAAGAACTTTTAGGTAAGGATTCTGCATCCCTTTTGGGCCATCAGTGCAAAACAATTTCAAAAGACCTCTTACATCTTCCCGGTCCTGATTTTGTTGATCGTATTTTTATTAGCACAAACCGCAGCAATAACGTTATCAGAAACCTCAATTCAATTTATAATACTGGCAGATTAGCCGGCTCCGGTTATCTATCAATTCTTCCTGTTGACCAAGGAATAGAGCATTCTGCAGGTGCCTCTTTTGCTCCCAATCCAATTTATTTTGATCCTGAAAACATTGTAAAGCTGGCTATTGAAGGTGGTTGCAATGCTGTAGCTTCTACTTATGGTGTATTGGCAGCTGTTTCAAGAAAGTATGCTCACAAAATACCTTTCATAGTAAAAATAAATCATAATGAATTTTTATCCTACCCGAACAAATTCGATCAAATTATGTTCGGAAAAGTTCAGGAAGCTTATGACATGGGTGCTGTTGCTGTTGGGGCAACGATATACTTTGGATCCAATGAATCATCAAGACAAATTGTGGAAGTAGCAGCTGCATTTGCAGAAGCACATAAATTAGGAATGGCAACAGTTTTATGGTGCTATTTGAGAAATAGCGGTTTCAAAAAGATGGAATTGACTACCATACGGCAACAGATTTAACTGCTCAGGCGAATCATTTGGGAGTTACTATTCAGGCCGATATTATAAAACAAAAACTACCTACCAACAACGGTGGATATACTGCATTAAATTTTGGCAAAACTCATAAAAAGGTGTATGATGAATTGAGTACCGATCACCCAATAGATTTAACCAGATACCAGGTATTAAACTGCTATATGGGAAGAGCAGGATTAATCAATTCAGGTGGTGAGTCAAAAGGGGCAACAGATCTTGCAGAAGCAGTAACCACTGCAGTGATTAACAAAAGAGCCGGTGGTCAAGGTCTCATCTCGGGCAGAAAATCGTTCCAAAAACCACTGAAAGAAGGCATTATGCTTTTGAATGCGATCCAGGATGTATATCTCAACAAGGATGTTACCATCGCTTAATTTTTGTCAATCAAAGCAAACTCTTATCATTTATAACACATACTTCCAATGAGTTGGTTTAAGCGAATAAAAGAAGGTATAACGACTTCTACCAGGGAAAAGAAAGAAACTCCTGAAGGGTTGTGGTATAAGTGTCCTTCTTGCAAAAATATCCAGCCATCAAAAGAACACTCCGACAATTATTATTTGTGTGCCAAATGTGGCTATCATGAACGAATAGGATCTGCAGAATATTTCAACATCCTTTTCGATGACAATAATTTCACGGAATTTAATACGAACCTCATTTCCGGTGACCCATTAAAGTTTGTAGACACAAAAAAATATACCGATCGCCTTGCAGACACTATCAAAAAAACTGATTTAAAAGATGCTATCAGAACTGCATTTGGAGAAGTTGGTGGAAACAATCTGGTGATATGCTGTATGGATTTTCAGTTTATTGGAGGTTCCATGGGATCGGTGATGGGAGAGAAAATTGCACGAGCTATTGATATTGCAATTCAAAAAAAATATCCATTACTTATTATTTCAAAATCGGGAGGTGCCAGAATGATGGAGTCGGCATTCTCGCTGATGCAGATGGCAAAAACTTCTGCAAAGCTTACTCAACTGGCCGAGGCCAAATTACCTTACCTTTCTTTACTTACCGATCCAACAACCGGTGGTGTAACAGCTTCTTTTGCCATGTTAGGCGACCTAAATATTGCTGAGCCGGGTGCTCTTATCGCCTTTGCAGGACCTCGGGTGGTGAAGGAAACTATCGGCAAAGACCTTCCTAAAGGCTTTCAGACATCCGAATTTGTTTTGGAACATGGCTTCCTGGACCTCATCGTTCCACGTAATGAATTGAAAGCCAAGATTTCACAAATTCTTGAATTTTTCAAAAATTGATCGAAAAAAACTTGCCATTATTTAGGGAATCACTATCTTTGCAGTCCGTTTAGAAATTCATAATCAACTTTATATCAGATGCAACTCAGTTCAGAGTCTAAAAAGAAATCTTCACTAAATTTGGCAAAAGCGAAACCAATACAGGTAATGCAGAAGCTCAAATTGCGATGTTTACAGAAAGAATCAACTCTCTTACCGAACACTTAAAGGGTCAGAAAAAAGACTTTTCAACGCAGCGTTCACTGATCAGACTGGTCGGAAAAAGAAGAAGTCTTCTTGACTTCCTCATTCAAACTGATATCAGCCGATACAGAAAAATCATCGGTGAACTCAGCATCCGGAAATAAATCCAGAAATCTTAATCTTAAAAAATATAAAGGCAATTATGGAATTGCCTTTTTTTCGTTAATAAGTGGTCAATAAATAAAAATTAAAAAAATGTCAAAAACACCAATTACAAAGACTTTTCAACTTGCTGACGGCAGAACGATCAGTATGGAAACAGGCAAACTTGCTAAACAAGCAGATGGTTCTGTAGTAGTAAAAATGGGAGATTGCATGGTACTTGCAACAGTTGTTTCCAGTAAAAAAGCAAAAGAGGGTACCGACTTCCTACCATTATCAGTAGATTATCAGGAAAATACGCTGCTGCAGGCCGTTTTCCAGGTGGATTTTTCAGGAGAGAAGCCCGTTTATCAGAATATGAAATATTAATTTCCAGAATTGTAGATCGTGCTTTACGACCTTTATTCCCGGACGATTATCATGCAGATACTCAAGTTATGATCAGTCTAATTTCTGCTGATAAAGAAGTTGCACCGGATGCACTTGCAGGACTTGCGGCATCAGCTGCACTTTCAATCTCAGACATCCCGTTTAACGGGCCTATTTCAGAAGTTCGTGTTGGAAGAATTAATGGTCAATTCAAAATAAATCCTCCTATATCTGAGATGGTGAATGCTGATATCGATTTGATTGTTGCCGGCAGCATGAAAGATATTGGAATGGTTGAAGGTGAAATGAACGAAGTCTCTGAACAGGAAATGGTGGATGCAATTAAATTTGCGCATGAGGCTATAAAATTACAATGTCAAGCACAATTAGAGTTTCGTGAGATGACAGGAAGCGTGGCTAAACGTGAATATTCACATGAGGGTACATGATGAAGAATTACGCACTAAAGTGCGTGAGGCTACCTATCAGAAAGTATATGATTTTGCAAAAATCGGAAACGACAATAAAGATTCACGTAAAGTAGGTTTTGAAGCTATCCGTGAAGAGTTTAAAGCTGGACTTACTGCTGAAGAGACCTCAGGTAAAGAAGTCATGATCAATCACTATTTCCATGATGTGGAAAAAGAAGCGATCAGGACTATGGTTTTAGATACACAAAAACGTCTTGATGGTCGTGGCACTAAAGACATAAGACCGATTTGGTCTGAAGTGGGATACCTGCCATCCACACACGGTTCAGCAATTTTTACTCGTGGAGAAACTCAATCTTTAACAACTGTTACTCTGGGCACCAAAATGGATGAACAGATTATTGATGGTGTAATGGTTGAAGGCACTCAGAAATTTCTTTTGCATTATAACTTCCCCGGATTTTCAACCGGCGAGGTAAAACCAAACAGAGGTACAGGTCGTCGTGAAGTTGGTCATGGTAACCTGGCAATGCGTTCTATTAAAAAGGTACTTCCTTCATTTGAAGAAAACCCATATACTATTAGAGTAGTATCAGATATCCTGGAATCAAACGGCTCCTCATCAATGGCAACTGTTTGTGCCGGATCATTATCTCTGATGGATGCAGGTGTTAAGATGAAAAGCGCCATTTCAGGAATTGCAATGGGATTAATTACCGATGGATCACGATTTGCTGTTCTTTCTGATATACTTGGTGATGAAGACCACCTTGGTGACATGGACTTCAAGGTGACAGGTACCAGCAAAGGCATTTGTGCAACACAAATGGATTTGAAGGTAGACGGATTACCTTATGATATCATGTTACAAGCTCTTGAACAGGCTAAAGCGGGTCGTTTACATATTCTTAATGAAATGAACAAAACCATTTCAAAACCAGCAGAAGATTATAAACCACATGCTCCGCGAATAGAAACTTTAAGAGTAGAAAAGAATTCATTGGTGCCATCATAGGGCCAGGTGGAAAAATAATTCAGGAAATGCAACGTGAAACCGGAGCAACTATTTCAATTGAAGAAAGAGATGGAATGGGATATGTTGAAATTGCTTCCGCTGATAAAGCATCTATAGAAGAAGTAAAAAAGGAGAATCAAAGGAATTGTTGCGATTCCTGAAATCGGCGAAATATATGAAGGGTAAAGTTAGATCCATCATGGCCTATGGAGCTTTCGTTGAAATTTTACCCGGTAAAGATGGGTTACTCCATATATCTGAAGTATCGTGGGACCGCCTTGAAAGTATGGAAGGTGTTCTGAAAGAAGGTGAGATAATAAAGGTTAAACTCATAGAAATCGATAAGAAAACCGGCAAGTTAAAGCTTTCAAAAAAGGCATTAACTCCAAAGCCGGCTGGAAGTCAGGAACGTGCTCCACAAGCTGGAGGAAATGAGGGTCAAAACATAGGATCGATACCTCAAAGAAAGGTTCCAACTGAAAATCAGGATTAATTTCCCGGTTTTTAAGTTCCGTTTTCTTTCTTTTCTAATACACCTAAAATGTAAGAAAAACCGCCTTTAGAGCGGTTTTTCTTACATTTAGGTGCCTACTTTTATTTCAGGCATAAATTTTCAATATAAGATGATTTTCTTACACCAAATCCCGTTGTCAGTTTTGTTTTGTAACTCATTTTAAAATCCGGGCGTTACACCTCAACAAATTAACGAGAGAAAAGACGAGACGATGAGACAATTAAAGATTACCAAACAGGTTACCAATCGGGAAACACAGTCGCTGGATAAATACCTGCAAGAGATTGGGAAAGTAACCTTAATCAATGCAGAACAAGAAGTGGATTTGGCCAGAAGAATAAAACAAGGCGACCAAAAAGCCCTTGAGCAATTAACTAAAGCTAATTTACGATTTGTGGTTTCAGTTGCAAAACAATACCAAAACCAAGGTCTTACTTTAGGTGATCTAATTAATGAAGGCAATTTAGGTCTGATCAAAGCAGCACAACGTTTTGATGAGACGCGTGGTTTTAAATTCATTTCGTATGCAGTTTGGTGGATCCGTCAATCAATTTTACAATCATTAGCTGAGCAATCACGTATAGTAAGATTGCCTTTAAATAAAATTGGTTTTATAAATAAAATCAACAAAACATTTTCAAAGCTCGAACAGGACTTCGAGAGAGAACCAACCAATGAGGAGATTTCAAAAATTCTTCAGATTTCGCAAGATGATATACGTGATACCATGCGGAGTTCAGGAAGGCATATTTCTATGGATGCTCCATTTTTACAGGGAGAGGACGGAAATCTTCTTGACCTAATTCCGGGAGAGGATCAACTTTCTCCAGAAACTAATCTGATGACTGAATCTCTACGAAGAGAGATTGAACGCGCCCTTGGAACACTAACGCCCCGAGAAGCAGATGTAGTAAGACTCTATTACAGGCTTTCTGAAGGCGTAGCTTCCATGACCTTGGAGGAAATAGGGGAACGATTCGAACTCACACGAGAACGAGTTCGACAGATAAAAGAAAAAGCTATCCGCCGTTTGAAACATACTTCCAGAAGCAAGATCCTCAAATCCTATCTGGGACAATAAAAGACTTGAAAAATTAAAATAAGCAGCCCTCCTGAAAATGGAGGGTTTTTTTTATGGTTTACTGTCACCAAAATGCTACTTTTGCGAAAGTGGAACGTAATTAATTTCAAGTCCAAATGAATAGTAGTATTTGGAAATTGAAAACGCCTTTGATAGGTTTGCGATAATTAGCCTTCCAAGAAAACAAATTGGTTGCAAGAGAATAATTTCAAATAAGTACTCACTACTTTTATACTATTCAATAAAAAATGATTGTAGCACCTTCCCTCCTATCGGCTGATTTTGCCAATCTTGAAAAAGACATCAAGATGATCAATGAAAGCGATGCTGATTGGTTTCATTTAGATGTAATGGATGGCAGTTTTGTACCCAACATTTCATTTGGGTTCCCTGTAATAAAAGCAGTTAAAAAGCATGCCACAAAACCATTGGATGTCCATTTGATGATTGTCAATCCCGATCAGTACATTAAAGAATTTAAGGAGTCAGGTGCGGCAATCATATCTGTTCACATTGAAGCGTGCAACCATCTTCACAGAACCATTCAACTCATAAAAAGTGTTGGTTCGAAAGCCGGTGTGGCAATTAATCCACACACTCCGATTGCTATGTTAAAGGAAATTATTGCTGATATCGATTTGGTTTGCCTGATGTCCGTTAATCCGGGCTTTGGAGGTCAAAAATTTATTGAAAACACGTACTCCAAGATAGTGGAATTACGCACACTGATTGAACAAAGAAATTCAAAAGCACAAATCGAAATAGATGGTGGTGTTGATTTGCAGAATGCCTCAAAGCTGGCTGCGCATGGTGCGGATATTTTTGTAGCGGGGGAATACTGTTTTTTCATCGGCTGAGCCTCAAAAACCATTACACTATTAAAACAAATAGGAGCTACAGCCCAATAACAATTTCCATTTACACTACACTTGCATAATCCTTCAGATACTCAAACCGAGGCATCAATTTACCATTTTTACAAATAGTAGCTCTTTCAATCAATCCATTTTCATCCCCATTTAAAATTTCAGGCATTACTCTTTCCACGAGATGCTTTCCAAAACCTTCAGAGGCATCACGGGGAAGTTCGCATGGAAGATTATCAATAGCCATAACCGTTATAGTTCCAGGATTAAAAGGCTCTTCAATAGTTTCTGAAATTGGATTGTAACCATAAAATTTATTTTCAATGGTTGAAGATTGAGTGGTGGAGGGAATGCTTCCATTAATATCACAGGTTACATCAGCAATAACACTTATATTAAATCTTGGATCACACATCTCTTTTTTGGTAAACAACTTAGGCGCAAGCGGATCCCAATAAGCGCAATGAATAAGTACATCACATTTAGATGCGAACTTACCAAACGTAGAAACAAACTGTTCAGGGTGATTATAAAAATCATATTTACTGAAAGGCTTTTTCAGCAACGACTCATGATAATCATGAGAATGCAACTGGGTATAAACAGGCTCACGAAAAGAATAATTAAGAAATTCGTAAGGAGTTACTTTCCGAATATTCATAGCTCCCATAGTTTCCTCAGCACCATGAGCTACACGACCACCACCGGTAATAATAATTTTAATATTAGGAATACCGATTTTACTTAATCCGATAAATAGCTCTTTTTTATCGTGGGATTCATTGGCGGGCTTAAGATGAAATAAATTATACATCTTACCATAGCCCATAAGACCGTTATAAGCACCTACAATACCGGCATATCTGCCAAAACCAATCACTCTGTTACCTTCAACATCAACCAGACATTCGTAATCAACCATAGTTATGAGTTTATCCAGAAGTCCGCGAATCAACTTTTTGTTATGTGGTTGCTTTTTGATGACATGAGAAAAGAACGAATATTGTTTGCCTGGAATTAATTCATTCAAAGGAACCTCCTTTACCCCCATCAGATAATGGCAATCGGAAATATCCTCTTTAACCAGGATGCCAGCATCCATATATTCCTGATCAGAATAACAGCGAATAGCACTTGGTTGCACCACCAATTCAGTTCCCGGAAAATCAAATAACAACTGACGACATTGATCTGGTGTAAAAGGTACGCGTTTGTCCTGGGGCAATTTTCCTTCTCTAATTATTCCTATTTTCATAAATGTAATCGGATCATTTAACTTAAAGTTGTAAACGAGGCTCAAAATTAAGGAAATTAGCAGGAGCAACCACTGACAAATAGACTGAAATCATACAAAAGGCACAAAATTTGAGTAATTTTACCATTCTATTGGGGCCGAAAGGTATCGACAGCAGGTGAGGTTGATATGTAAGCATGCCGAGCGTTGTGAATATGGCTCGTAAATCTCAACTCTCAATCGTCTAACTGGCGAAAACAATTACGCGCTTGCGGCTTAATTCTGATCTAATCAGGATTGCCTGATTCAGGTCACCAGGTGATCTGAACAAGCTACCCGGTCATTGGTTCGGCTCATTAATCTCTGACAATGGGTATCACTCTTTTGAGCTGGTTGTGCTATCGCTTCGGTAGCACAATAAGAAAAAGGAGCTAAGGTTGGTTTGGGTGTGCATTTCTCCACAAGCTAACTCGAAAATCTAAATAATGCTAAGCATGTAGAAAGCGTAGCAGTCCCTTGTCTGGACGAGGGTTCAAATCCCTCCGGCTCCACAGTAAAAATGAAAGCGTTCTCCAAAGATGGTAGACGCTTTCATTTTACAATTTTAGATGCTTGAATATTTGCAGATTTACTATCTTTACGTTTAGATTAAATAATAGATGAAATCATTTATCAATAAACTTCTACGATATACTGCTTTTGCCATTTTAATTTATGTTACACTTTTTAGTATTGCTTGTAAAAAAGACAATTCAAATGACATAGCTCAAAATTATGTTGATTTCACTTTATACATTAACGAACCCTCTAATATTGCGTTAAATGCTGTAGGAGGTTGGGCATATGTAAATGCGGGAACTAAAGGGATAATTATTTATCGCCGTTCACAAACTGAATTTACGGCGCTTGAACGCAACTGTACTTTCGACCCTAATGCTTCTTGTTCGATTGTAGAAGTACTTTCAGGAATTTCATCCATCGATTCCTGTTGTACATCGCGCTTCAGCATTTATGACGGGAGTGTGATTAATGGTCCAGCCACACAGCCACTTTACCAATACAGAACCTATTTTGACGGGGTTGCTTTAAGAGTTTTTAACTAACTGATTTTTAAAATAAATTTTTCTTCTCCGTATTTTTTTAACCAATCTAAATGAAAATGCTTTCATTTTTTTCAACTATTTTTTTCATTCTTAAAAACACTTTTCAAAGCAATGGCAGACAATTTAATTCTTTTAGAACCCCGACCATTTTTATCACGTGTATAATCATGCTGTCGGAAGCGAACTCTTTTTGATGATCAACATGATTACAATTTTTTTCTGAAGAAACTCAAAAAATATGCAGTTCCATTTTTTGATATTTATGGCTACTCACTTATGCCCAACCACTTTCACTTGATTTTACGTTCACATGAAAGCAATAAACTATTAAAGACCCTGGAAGAATTCTACAATCAGGAGCTTAGATTGTATCATAGTACAAAAGAAAAAGAGAACAAAGATAATATAGTGTTGTATCAATCATTATCCAACTTCTTCAATTCATATGCAAAACATTACAACAAAGTTCATGAAAGAAAAGGGACATTGTTTACTCGTGCTTTCAGAAGAAAATTAGTAACCAGTGATACATACTTGCAAGATTTGATAATATACTTACATCAAAATCCAGTGAAGGCGAAACTATGTAGTCAGGCATCAGAATGGAAATTTTCATCCTACAATACCATCATTGGAACTGAAGCTACATTTGTTGAAAGAGAAGAAATAATTAATCTTTTTTTTGATTTGGAAAATTTTATCGCATGCAACAACAAACCCTTAACCGATTTGGATTCAACATTCTAGCCACTTCAGGTCATACACCTGTCAGGTCATACACCTGTCAGGTCATACACCTGTCAGGTCATACACCTGTCAGGTCATACACCTGTCAGGTCATACCTGTCAGGTCATACACCTGTCAGGTCATACACCTGTCAGGTCATACACCTGTCAGGTCATACACCTGTCAGGTCAAAAAAAAAGCCTCCAAATGGAGGCTTTTTTTTATAGTTAAGACTATCAATACCTGTAATATTCAGGTTTAAATGGCCCTTGCACTTTTACCCCTATATAATCAGCCTGATCCTTAGTTAATACTTCAAGATCAACTCCAATTTTCGACAGGTGCAAATGCGCTACTTTCTCATCCAAATGCTTTGGTAAGGTATAAACTTTGTTTTCATAACTACCATGATTGGTCCAAAGCTCTATTTGAGCCAAAGTTTGGTTGGTGAATGAATTAGACATTACAAATGAAGGATGTCCGGTTGCGCATCCTAAATTGACTAGACGACCTTCTGCAAGAACAATGATATCTTTTCCATCAAGAGTATATTTATCTACCTGAGGTTTAATTGTATCTTTAGTTTTACCGTAGTTGGAGTTTAACCAGGCCATATCAATTTCATTATCGAAATGACCAATGTTACAAACTACAGCGTTATGCTTCATTGACTTAAAGTGACGGTCTTTGATGATATCTTTATTACCAGTTGCTGTAACAATAATATCTGCTTCCTTAACTGCATCATCCATCTTTTTAACTTCATATCCTTCCATTGCAGCCTGAAGTGCACAAATAGGATCGATTTCAGTAACAATAACGCGCACACCTGCACTGCTTAATGATTCGGCAGAACCTTTACCTACATCACCATAACCTGCAACAACTGCCACTTTACCGGCAAGCATCAAATCGGTTGCACGGCGAATTGCATCCTGCAACGACTCACGACATCCGTATTTGTTATCAAATTTAGATTTTGTAACAGAGTCATTCACATTGATAGCAGGCATTGGAAGTGTTCCGTTTTTCATACGCTCATACAACCTGTGAACACCGGTTGTTGTTTCTTCTGAAAGGCCTTTAATACCATCTATTAATTCAGGGTATTTATCAAAAACCATATTAGTTAAATCACCACCATCATCAAGAATCATGTTAAGTGGTTTACGATCTTCTCCGAAAAATAATGTTTGCTCAATACACCAGTCAAAATCAGTCTCATTTAATCCTTTCCATGCATAAACCGATAAACCGGCAGCAGCAATTGCAGCTGCAGCATGATCCTGTGTTGAAAAAATATTACAGGAAGACCAGGTTACTTCAGCTCCTAATGCTTGCAATGTTTCAATTAAAACTGCTGTTTGAATTGTCATGTGAAGGCAACCAGCAATTCTAGCACCTTTGAGTGGCTGAGATTTTCCAAACTCCGAACGTAAAGCCATCAAACCCGGCATTTCATCTTCGGCTAGTTTTATTTCTTTTCTTCCCCACTCGGCAAGGGAAATATCCTTTACTTTGTACTGAACGTACTTAGTTTCTTGTGTTTTTATCATGTTTTTAAGGAATTTTGTGCAAATTTACTAAATAACACCCGAATAGGCAAATAAGTTCAGCTATCTGGTAAATATTGATATGCCTCTAAAAGTAAGACAATTTATAGCTGGGAAAGGAGAATTAGCTATTTGGCATGTTACAGAAAAGCCACAAGAACTGTTAGAAATTCTTAAGCTACATGGCATTTATGCTGATGTACCCTTTTCGCGCAATCCAAAACGACTTTCGGAATGGTTAGCAGCCAGGGTCTTACTTAGTGAATTGAATATCAAACAGAAAATTATATACAATGAACAAGGCAAACCGTTTCTGGATGGTGATGGAGCTTTTGTTTCCATTTCCCATAGCGGGCCATTTGTGGCAGTTATAATAAACCACGGCAATAAAGTTGGAATTGATATTGAAATAACCGGTTCTAGAATTCATCGAGTAAGTCATAAATTTGTTAATGATTTTGAAAACAACTGGTTATCTGAACTTCATAAAACACTTCAATTATATATAATATGGGGCGCAAAAGAATGCGCATTTAAGATTTTCGGGCTTGGGGCCATTGATTTCAGAGATCATCTCACGGTGGAACCTTTTGAGTTTTCCCATCAAGGAATTACTCAGGTTCATTTTAAAAAAGAAGAAATTCATTGTGTATATCAGGTTTTTTTTCAATATTTGGATAATCTGATGATTACTTACGCAATTGCTTCGTAATTTCGAACACTTTCTATCGATCATGAACATCTATCAACAAATAATTCACAAAAAGTCGGAAGGCCAAAAACAGTTTGCCATTCTTGTAGATCCCGACAAAATTTCGAATGAAGAAATTGGATCACTTTGCAAAGAGGCCTCTGATTGTGGAGTAGATTTTATTTTTGTTGGAGGAAGTTTACTAACAAATGGAAGTTTGGCTAGTTGTATAAGAAGGATAAAGTATGCGTGTTCTATTCCGGTGGTTTTATTTCCCGGAAACAGCAATCAAATAGATAGCCAGGCAGATGCAATTCTTTTCTCTCTTTAATTTCCGGAAGGAATTCCGATTTGCTCATTGGAAAACATGTTATTTCTGCACCTATAATTCGGGAAAAGCAACTGGAGGCGATTTCAACAGGGTATATGCTGATTGAAAGCGGAAACATTACTACCGCTCTTTATATGAGCAACACAAATCCTATTCCTCACGACAAACCAGACATTGCCGCCTGCACTGCTATGGCGGGAGAAATGCTTGGATTAAAAATGATTTTTATGGATGGAGGAAGTGGCGCCAAAAATCCGGTTTCGGAAGAAATGATCAGGATAGTTAGGAAGTCTGTTGATCTACCTTTAATAGTCGGTGGTGGAATAAAAACTCCTGAAAAAGCTGCTGCAAATTGCAGGGCTGGCGCAGATATGATTGTAGTAGGTAATTCCATAGAGAAAGATCCTTCAGTGATGAAAGAAATTTCAGCCGCTATTAAAAATTTTATAGTTGTTTAAATAACTTTTTTCATTTAATCTGATCCCCTGTCACATTAAAAGAAATTCACTTTTTCTGATTTCCTTAGCATTTTGGTTGAAGCGCATCTTGAATCTTCTACTGAAATAGGCAGGATCTTTAAATCCCACTTTGTGAGCTATTTCCTGAATGTTATCAGTAGTTGTTCTTAACAAATAGTGTGCGCGTTCCAAACGTCGGCTTTCAATGTAATCTTGCAAATTGTGATTGGTGAGTGACTTAAAAAACTGTCCGATATAATCCTTTGACACATATGCTAAGGCTGCAATTTTATGGTTTGCAAGTTCATTTTCCAGATTGTCCTGAATATATTGAATAATATTAATAAGTCTTTTATCGCTCAAAAATTTAAGTTTGAGTAAGTAGGGTTCCAATTCACGTTTTGTATAGATGTATCTGCAAATATGGATCACCAATTCAAATGCGATTTTATTAAGCATTGAAGATTTTCCAACTAAATCTTTCTGTTCTTCTAAAATCATTTTATTTACTAACTCATTAATAGTATCGTCTTTTTCAATTCTCAAACTGGGCAGATCAATAATTGAAAAAAAAGGAATGGCACCATGAATAAGCACATCAAATCCAATGATCGAAAAAACATGATCCAAAGGGTTGGTTAGATCCTTCAAATTTAATGGCTGAAGATATTTTTCTTTCCTCTTTGGAAGAAAAACCCTCCGAACCTAATACTTTATAAGGAGGAGCTCCATGCCTAAAATTAATTAAATTCCTCGTGGAATCAAATAATAAGATCCATTTGGTATAATTTCATGGTTTTGATCTGCTGAAAAAACGCCTTGCTCAACTCGAATCAAAATATCCTTTTGTTCGATAGTGTTAAGAAGCTCGGTGGAAGTTAATACCTTTCGCCTGCTGGAGAGCAGGTGCGTTACTTCGAGGGTATCAAGTATTCGATTTAAACTTTCCTTTCCCATATTCAGAATGGCTCGTATATTCTACAAATATAAAAAAAATGCTGAATTCTACAAAGGTCAATATAAATAAAGTACAATTCTCAACTTATTGATTTTTTAACGAAATTTGCAGGTATATTGACCGGCATACGCTGAAACAACCAACTAAAACTGCCTAAAAATTAGATTTTGACCCCTCTAGAGATTCTTGGATTTGTATTTGGGGTGTCAGGAGTGTGGCTCACCATAAAAGAAAAGGTATGGTGTTTTCCTGTTGGTCTTGTTAATGTAAGTATTTCTCTATATTTATTTATTCAACAACAACTTTATTCCGACGCTGTTCAACAAGGAGTTTACATACCGCTTTTATTCTTTGGCTGGTACAATTGGATTAATTATAGTAAAAAAAATCCGTTGCCGGTATCCAGGGTTGATTGGAGATTAGCTTCCATTTTATTGCTTTGTGTTATTGGGTTGTCGTATACTATGGGTTCACTTTTCCATCACTTTACGGATGCCGATGTGCCTTATATTGATGCAACTGCTACTGCATTAAGTTTTGCAGCGCAATACCTGATAGCACACAAAAAAATAGAGAACTGGCTTTTATGGATCCCGGTAAATATTTTATATATAGGTATTTATTTCTACAAAGGTCTTTATCTTTATATGCTCCGGTTTACTATTTATCTTGTTTTAGCTATTACAGGCTTTGGTGCCTGGAAAAAAGAACTTAATGCACAACAACGTGTTTAAAATAATCGAATTGGTTTTTTGTCAAAACTTTTATAAATGATAAAATCAAATTCAAAAGGGATTACTCGAATTGCCATTATAGGACCTGAATCAACAGGGAAAAGTTTGCTCGCCGAACAGTTATCAGATCATTTTGATACTAACTGGATTCCTGAGTATGCACGAATATTCTTGTCGGAATTAAATCGTCCATATACTGCAGCTGACATTATTGAAATTTACAAAACCCAGTTTATTCAAGAAAAAACTGAATCATGCAAGGCAAATAAATTACTGTTTGTTGATACAGAATTCATAATTGGTAAGGTTTGGATGGAACATGCTTTTAAAACATCACATGAATATTTTGATCAAATGATTCAACAGGCACCCTATGATTTATATCTCCTCACCTACCCAGATCTGCCTTGGGAGTATGATCCGTTAAGAGAAAATCCCGGAAAGGGAATGTATTTTTATGAATGGTATAAAAGAATCTTGATCGAGCACCAATTTAGTTACGGTGTAGTTACCGGAACAGGTAATTTGAGACTAACTGGTGCTAAAGAAATTATTGAGCAGTATCTTAAGAAAAGTAAATCGGCAAATGCTGACTGCTAATAGCTACTGAAAAATTAAAACTTAACAGTAAGCTGCAACATATAATTTCTTCCGGCTTGTGGATAATAATAATTTTCTGTTACTTTTTCACCACCGGAAATATAACTGAAGGTATATCCATTAGACTCATATTTTTCATTTAATATATTGCCAACTGTAGCTGCAATTTGAAGTTCTCTTAATATTTTGGATTTAAAAGTCCAGCTTAATCGAAAGTCTTGAGTAAACCAGGCATCAAGTTTGCGGCTCGTATTGGCTGTATTATCCAGATATTGTTCACCAATGTATCGGTTAATCAACGAAAACTGCATGGCACTAAATGGCTTGAAACTAAGATCTAAAAACCCGGTGACTTTTGGCGAAAATGCAATGTCTGTGTTGGTGTAAATTTGCAGTAACTGTCCACCATTATCAAAATCATCAACATATTCACTGTACTCCTTTATTTCACTTCTGCTAAATGTCACATTTCCTTTGATAGATAAATTTGAAAATGGAATCCATCCACCTTCTATTTCAAGGCCTTCACGAAAGCTCTTCTTTATATTCGTCCGAGTGTAGTTACCCACATCATTTATTTGTCCGGTTAGCACCAATTGATTATCATACATCATTAAAAAATAATTAAACCCAGCCATAAAATTATTTTTTCTAAAATAATATCCACTTTCCAAATCGTACAATCTTTCAGGATTTGGTCTGCTACTCTCGGTGCTTTCAGTATAGTCATCACGAGAAGGCTCCTTGTTTCCAACACTAAAAGAGAGGTACCCATAGGTGCCCGGATTCATTGTATAGGTAATACCGGCTTTAGGATTAAAAAAGTTTAATTTTTCACTTTGAGGTTCCACTGTTAAATCATCCCCGATACCACTAAAATTATAATCAACAGTCCTGTATTGAAGATCACCAAAAAAACTCAACTTATCATAAATTGTGATTGTAGACTTAAAGAAAACATTGAAATCTGTTTTTAGCCCATTATTCTCATAATACTTATGTCGTATATTACTGTTCGAAGAAAACTGAGCCCAAATTACTTCACCAAAGTGATCGCCATCATATTGGTTCCAAGCTCCACCTAAAATAAAATTAACAGTTTCTTTTATATTATGGTTCAACGACCAGGTAAGGCCATAAAAATTATTATCAAGCCATTTTCTTCTAATCAGATTTGTTTTTTGAATAGTATCATTTCCAACAATTACATCATCTAAATTATAGTCAGCAAAACTTTCTCCTTCTTTAAATTCCTCGAAATATCCTCTTCCATAATTATAATGCAAAGCAGTATTTAAATAAAACCCTTGCTGTATTTCATGTGTATAAAACAACTGATAATGATCTTGTTGATAATTGTCAACCTGATTATCATAGGTATAGTAATTCCAGGTTCTGTTTGTATCAAGGACCGCTTCAGGCACACCATACCAGGACTGATAAGTTATTTCTTTGCCTGAGAATATATTTAATTTGAGCCTATCTTTTTTTCCGAAATAGCCTCCTGAAACAAAAAAAGATTTCAGATCTGAGGTAGCCCGATCTATAAAACCATCGGAGGAAATTTTTGAAAGTCTGCCTTCAAAATTCCAGCGACCATTAATCATCCCGGAACCTAATGCCACATTATGTTTTAGCGTATTAAAAGAACCAATTGCATTTGATGACATCGCATAAGAGCTATCAGACAGCTTGGAAGTTTGAATGTTCACACTTCCGCCAAATGCACCGGCTCCGTTAGTTGAAGTTCCTACCCCCCGTTGCACTTGAATACTGCTGACAGAAGAGGCCAGATCTGGCATATTGACCCAATAAAGTAATTGCGATTCAGAATCATTCATAGGAATCCCATCGATGGTAACATTAATACGTGAAGCATCTGATCCGCGCAATCGGATACCGGTATAGCCAATGCCGGTTCCAGCATCAGAAGTTGCAACCAATGAAGGGACATTTTCCAGTAAAAACGGAATATCGCGTCCTGTATTTACAACTTCTAAATCCTTTGCTGAAATATCACTAAATGCCATTCCAGATTCCTGTGTAGCCCTGGTAGCAGAAATAACTACCTCATCCCCTATTATAGGATCAATTTCCAAAGCTATTTTCAATTGAGCAGTATTAGAAAAATCAATCAGCTTTCTATAGGTGGCATAACCTACAAAACGGACTTCTAAAACATAAGATCCGTTGGAAAAATTATTGATGGAGAACATTCCTTGTTCATTGGTAACAGCAGCAACATAAGTGCCTTGAACCGTAACAGTGGCTCCAGGTAAGGGCTTACCTGAACTATTGCTAACCACAGTGCCTGAAATATTACTTTGAGCAGTTAATGAAACGGCTATCAGGCAACAACTAATAAGAACTAAAATGTTTTTCATATCCTTTGAATTTATAAAGTACTTCAAAGGGAGTCCTATGCATTAAAATAACCGTATTTAGATTTGGGTAACTGAAATACACGGGAACGCAATTGCAGAAAATGTTACCTCTCTCCCTACGCCGGCATTATCCGGATCAGGTTATTGGGTTTAATCTCAGCATTCCGCTTTAAGCGGATAGCACCCCTTTCGTAGTGCAAATATAACAAATTTACTATTTACTAATTTTTATTTTATAGATTTGGTTCGTTACTAAAGATATTGCCGGCATGAAATTTATATCTCAGCAGCAGCTACCATTGAAATGCTAAATACCCAGTAGTAGCTTTAAATTTCACTAAAAGTTATTTATAAAAATA
This sequence comes from Bacteroidota bacterium, assembly GCA_016722525.1. GTDB lineage: Bacteria > Bacteroidota > Bacteroidia > AKYH767-A > OLB10 > JADKJB01. The sequence continues at coordinate 11,917 of JADKJB010000010.1, read as the reverse complement.
TTAAAACCTAGAATCAAGTCTCTTTTAATCTAAAAAATGTAAATTTTGGAAACCTGGCAGTATATACTTGCAATAGCAGCTGGATTTGTTGCAGGAATCATTAACACCTTGGCAGGAAGTGGTTCCTTGTTTACATTACCCTTGCTTTTGTTTTTAGGGCTACCGGCTAATTTAGCAAATGGAACCAACAGGGTTGGAATTCTGACACAAACACTGGTAGGTGCTATTACCTTGTATAAAAAAGGCACTTATAAAATAGGCAAGGATTTTTATTACATTATTCCAACAGTAATAGGATCAGCCTTAGGAGCCTATATTGCAACAACCACCCCTGAATCCATTTTAAAAATTACTATTGGATCTGCAATGCTTTTTTTGCTTGTTGTGCTGCTAATAAATTACACTTCGCTTTTGCGTGAAGTAGATGCACCCATATCGACATTAAAAAAATACAGTGCTTCCCCCTTACTATTCATCATAGGAATTTATGGTGGCTTCATTCAACTCGGAGTTGGAATTTTTACATTGGCAGCATTACTATTGGTACTTAACTTAACGTTTATGCACGCCAATGCATTGAAGAATATAATGAATTTTTTTCTGACTATTCCAGCCTTTCTAATCTTTGCATATAATGATCAAATCAATTGGAAACTGGGTTGTGTAATTGCAATTGGACAAACAATCGGTGCCTGGGTGGCTGCTCGGTACGCATCAGAAAGCAAAAATGCCTCAATTTGGATACGCAGACTTTTAGTTGTGATGACTTTAGTTACAGCACTGAAGCTGTTCGAAATTATTTAATTCTTTATCATACTATTTTCACGGCTTAAAGTGAATTTAGTTTAATGAGAAAACTGCTACTTCAATTAACTTTACAATTGCATGATGGAGACATGTAAATTCGTGCTTTGGGAAGAAGTTCCTGAAAATGTTTTTGTTGTTCTTCTGAAAATAAGATACCTCTCAACTCCAGCACTTTTAATCTCTCCAGCTCTCTTATTTCATCTGGCAAAGTACCAATCTCGTTATCCCATAATTCTAAGAACTCAAGAGATTCCATATCGCCAATTTCTACAGGCAACTCCTCAATGAGATTCCGGTTGAGAGAAAGCTTTTTAAGTTTCTTTAACTCACCAATTGAAGCAGGTAACGATACTAATTTATTATTTGAAAGATCTAACTCTTCGAGAGACTGTAATCTGGAAATAGATTCAGGAAGGGTTTTAATTTTATTTCTGCCTAAATCGAGCACCATCAAATAAGGCAACTTAAAACCCCTTCCGGAATCTCAGTTAACTTTTTCCCTTTCAATTCCAAAATAAATACTGAATCTGGTTGTTGCAATGCAGCACTCAAACTCCTGAAAACCTTAAAATCGGGACGTGAATACGAAGGAATATTTGCTTCTTCTTCCTGTGCCAACAAAACAAAAGGTAAACCAATAAATAAAAAAATTGTGAAACAAAGTTTATTGCAAATGTTCATCTTCGGCCAACGGGCAATTGTTTTATAAAAAATGTGATTCTATCTGTTAACGCGACTTCAGGTAATTTAATGTATAAACACGATCATTATTAATTTGTTGTGTGAGTTCATCCAGTGAGTTAAACTTCTTATCACCTCTGACCCATTTCAACAATCGGATAGTTAATTCCGCACCATAGATCTCACGCTTAAAATCAAGCAAATATACTTCAACACTAAGCTTTCCTTCATTTTCCAATGTTGGTCTTTTACCTATACTCAGCATACCATATAAAGTTTCATTCATCAAATCTACCTCTACAATATAAACACCTTCGGCAGGAATGAGTTTATAATTTTCAATTATATGCAGGTTAGCTGTCGGAAAACCTATGGTTCGGCCTATTTTTTTGCCATGTACTACGGTTCCGGTGATCGAATAATGACTACCCAGAAAATTGTTTGCAGTAGCAACATCTCCTGTTTTCAGGGCCTTTCTGATTAATGTAGAACTGACTGCAATATCGTCGATATCCTCTTCAGGAATTTTTTCACCTCAAACCAAGTGAAGGTGCCAGTTTCAACAAATCATCAAAAGTACCCTCCCTGTTTTTACCAAATCGGTGATCATAACCTATCACCAATTTCTTGGTTTTGAGCTTTTTAGCAATTATTTGCTTAATGAATTCAGAGGATGAAAGGTCAGCAAAGTCCGCATCGAAAGGATGAATTATAAGGTGGTCAACACCAACTTCTTCCAGCAGGGAAATCTTCTCCTTAACTGTATTCAAAAGTTCAATACCGTGCTCGTTAGGGTACAATATCATTCTGGGGTGAGGAAAAAAGGTGAGTATCAAAGCTTTTCCATTAACCTCCTGAGCAAGTTCTTTGACTCTGGTAATGAGCTTACGATGTCCAACATGGACACCATCGAAAGTTCCTATTGTAACGACAACATTATCAATAGGTTGGTAATCTTCAAGTGTTTGGTAAATTTTCAAAACAGCGAATTAGGGATATACGACTCAAATTAAATACATTTATTTGATTAACAAACATTTAATCTATTAAAGAAGCAAGAAATTATTTTTTTATCAACAACCGAAGATTTAGAACTGAATTATTCTGAATTGCCAGATATAAATAGTACTTTTGCGCTCGCAAATCTAAAAATTTCAATCTACATTAAATAATATGAAAAACATAGGTAAAGTAGTCCAGGTTATCGGACCCGTTGTTGACGTTAGCTTTGAGCAGGAAGGTTCAGTATTACCAAACATTTTAGATGCTTTGGTGATCACTAAAGAAAATGGTCAAAAGGTAATTCTAGAGTGTCAGAAACACGTTGGAGAGGATACTATTCGCGCTATTGCAATGGATTCTACCGACGGATTGGTGCGCGGATTGGACGTTATTTCTACAGGAGCTCCAATTCAAATGCCATCGGGCGATGCGGTAAAAGGACGTCTTTTTAACGTTGTTGGAGAGGCTATTGACGGAATTGGACAAGTTCCAGTTTTGCCAGGGAAGGGTTTACCCATTCACCGTGAAGCCCCAAGATTTGAAGATCTTTCAACTGAAACCCAAGTGCTTTTTACTGGAATAAAAGTGATTGACCTTATTGAACCCTACTCCAAAGGAGGAAAAATTGGTTTGTTCGGCGGTGCCGGAGTAGGTAAAACAGTTTTGATCATGGAACTGGTAAATAATATCGCAAAAGCATATGCCGGTTTGTCGGTGTTTGCCGGTGTTGGTGAGCGTACTCGTGAAGGAAACGATCTATTGCGTGAATTCCTTGAATCTGGCGTTATCAATTATGGTGATGCGTTTCGTCATTCTATGGAATCTGGAGGATGGGATCTTTCGAATATCGATATGAAAAAATTAGAAGAGTCGAAAGCTACTCTTGTTTTCGGACAAATGAATGAGCCTCCTGGAGCCCGTGCACGTGTTGCTCTTTCAGGACTTACTATGGCTGAGTATTTCCGTGATGGGGATGAGCAGTCTGGTGGCCGTGATATTCTTTTCTTTATCGACAACATTTTCCGCTTTACCCAAGCAGGATCTGAAGTATCTGCACTATTAGGACGTATGCCTTCAGCTGTAGGTTATCAGCCTACGCTTGCGACTGAAATGGGAGCTATGCAGGAAAGAATTACCTCTACAAAACGTGGCTCAATTACCTCTGTGCAGGCAGTATATGTACCGGCTGATGACTTGACCGATCCGGCTCCGGCAACTACTTTCGCTCACCTGGATGCTACAACAGTATTGAGCCGTAAAATTGCTGAGCTTGGAATTTATCCGGCGGTGGATCCATTGGATTCAACATCGAGAATTCTGACACCAGCTATTGTTGGTGAAGAGCATTATCGTACTGCACAAGATGTAAAAGAAATTCTTCAACGTTACAAAGAACTTCAGGATATTATTGCGATTCTTGGTATGGATGAACTTTCAGACGAAGATAAGTTGGTAGTACACCGCGCTCGTCGTGTGCAGCGTTTCTTATCGCAGCCTTTCTTTGTTGCTGAACAGTTCACCGGATTAAAAGGAGTACTTGTTCCAATTGAAGAAACTATTAAAGGCTTTAATATGATTCTAAAAGGTGAAGTAGATGAATATCCTGAAGCTGCCTTTAACCTTGTTGGAACAATTGATGATGCTATTGAAAAAGGAAAGAAGTTATTAGCCGAAGCTAATTGATAATAGCAAAGTAATCATAACCAATCCAACATATTAGATCATCACAGATCATAATAATCACAAAAATCATCATCATGTTTCTCGAAATAATCACACCCGACAAAAAGATTTTCTCCGGTGAAGTAACTTCAGTCCAAGTTCCTGGAGCAAGCGGTCAATTTCAGATATTGAATAACCACGCTCCTATCATTTCAACTTTATCAAATGGGAAAGTTAAAATTAAAACAGCCACAGGAACTCAATCGTTCGATGTGAAAGGCGGAGTAGTTGAAGTTTTGAAAAATAAAATTGTTGTTTTAGCTGAATCAGTTTAACAAACATAAATTTTAGTAAAAAGGCGCTTTCTTTGATAGCGCCTTTTTTTGTTTTTGTTCCTTCTTTGCAGGCATGTAAAATTCAGATACTAATGTTTATGGAGCAAAATTTATGATAAAAACTATCAAATGCATTTCATTTCAATGCAAAAACTATTTCAGTTTTTCATTCTGTTTATGTCGCTCCGAATCCCTTGCAGTCTTTTTCTCCAGATTCTTTTTGAGTGCAGCATCTAGGTTCACACCGGTTTGGTTTGCCATACAAATCAACACAAAAAGCACATCCGCCATTTCATCGGCAGGGTCGCGGTTTTTATCGGATTCTTTAAAGGATTGCTCACCATAAGTTCGGGCCATAATACGAGCCAATTCGCCTACCTCTTCAGTGAGGAGAGCCATGTTGGTCAATTCATTAAAATAGCGAACACCATGTTGTTTTATCCAGGTGTCGACGGTTGTTTGTATTTCGGTCATATTCATAATTAAATGGTGGATTCGGTGGTTAATTCAATGGTTGATTCGGTTGTGAATTCGGTGACTGAAACAGTAGTGGCACCACGCACTCACACATTCACTTGCAACTTGTCACTGATCACTGATCACTGGTCACTGGTCACTTGCAACTGGTCACTTGTCACTTTTCAGTTGTCACTTCTCACTTGCAACTTGCAACTTGTCACTCCTTCGTATCCATAACAATCGTCACCGGCCCATCATTAACCAGGCTACCTCATATCGGCACCAAATTCACCGGTGAAAATTTTTTACCTGTTTCTTATAGAGGAGTTCTATAAACTTTTCGTAAAGTGGAATGGCTTGTTCCGGTCGGGCAGCTTTGATGTAAGAGGGGCGATTTCCTTTTCGGGTTTCGGCGTGGAGGGTGAACTGACTAACGACCAAATAATCTCCATTGACATCTGAATTCGATAAATTCATCAACCTGTTTTCATCACTAAAAATACGTATTTTCGGAATTTTAGCACACAGTTTTTCTGCGTCGCTCACGGTATCTTCTGTTTCTATTCCTAACAATATCAACAATCCTTTACCTATGGTTGCAAGCTCCGATTCATTGATATTTACCGATGCAGAAGTGACGCGCTGGATGACGACTTTCATTGATGTTAGATTTGAAGTTGTGAATACAAATATAAGGATGAAAGGAGAACACCAATAAAAATCATTTCAGAACCTAAAAAAGTGATTATAATTTGGCAAACGTGTTTTCTTCCTGGGTGGCAATTTCTCTTATCATATCCGCCTAGCCATCGGTCATATCAAACCATGTTTTACCATCGGATATTAAAGATAGTAAAATTTCACTTAACGTCAACCAATCTGCTTCTGCTAACCCGGAAGTGAGAAGGAGCTCCAATTTTGTAGCTGCGCTGTCGAGTTCAACAGCTCTCGTCCGTCTGAAGAGCAGGCCACGAGGTTAGCGACGAGTATGTAGGATTACTATCGTAGAGATGGAATGAGTTCATGTTTGACCTGTAGCATCACTTTTTCATATCCTCAACCTTGTAAATTACTAATTACAAAATCTTAATTCTTACTCAATCACAAATTTCTTGATCAACTTTTCATTTTCTGTTTCAAAATCCACAATATACACCTCCCCCTTTGGCAAACGAAGCACAGTTTAAATCTCTGGTAAAGTATGGTGAATTTAAAGCACCACTCTCAGCGTACACTTCTTTCCAAAACATCAACCATTCGTAACCTGTAATTTTTCCTTTTAAATTATCGGCATTTATAAAGGCTTTCTCCCAGTCGGGTGCGTAGTACAAATGTAGGTTAGCGTTAGTGTTGCCGTTGTTTGCAGGTTCGTTTATGCTTACTAATGTATCGCATGGCTGCCGGCGATGGCGGGCATATCATAATCGGGATTGTTGGGCAACCCGTAATATGTTCGCTTCCCTCCTAAGTAAAAACTAAATGGCGAATAGCCGCATGCTGTGCCCAAACTATCTGGGTAGTTGATTACACTGAGGGTCATATTTACATAATTGTAAACGCTATCTGGGTAAGGGTAACAATAAGGGCAATAATACATTGGTAAGCATGTCCAAAATATATTTTATTATCAGGGCTAATTCTAAAGCCCTATACCAATCAAACCATTTGCAATAGAATCCAAAACAATTCTTGTTGACGCAGGATTGGGTAATTGTAAATCGTATTGATATAAATAGCTAGTGCTATAATATGCCGTAACATACAAAAAATCTTCCATTTGGAGAAAACTCGCAACTCCAAAAGTTTCGTATAGGCAATACCGTTGGTTCAGGATGAATAGTTACAGGATTACTAATTATTCCAGTACATCGATCAAAATCGTAAAGCTCCAAAAGACCCCAATAGTTAATATATGCCAACTTACTCCCATCTGAAGAAAAGAATATCGCCCATTGTTTAAACTATTTATACTTCCTACATTTTGAATCAATGGCAGGATACACCCTATAGTGAAACTAAATATAAGTGTGTTCACTATTTGAAGTTGACGCATCGCATCATAGGACCCACCAATCTCTACCATTACCGTGTTTTACTGCGGCAATACAATCTACTGCATTAAAGCTCTCTAACATTACATTTTTTTGGATTACCTCTCCAAGTCCACTGTTTTGTGCCATGCCAATAATTGAATAACTGAAGCCCGGACCTGAAGTAACTCCAATACTAAATAAGTAATATTTCATACTATCACCAGGCATAGGTACTATAAAACCAATTCCTTGTACCAATTAGTTCCTTTTATAGAATCACCATTTACCATCAAAGAGTTTGTTCCATCAAATACCATAGTGGATTTTGGAAAAAATTATTTGAATAAATCATTGTTGCAGCATAAAATAGCATTGTTCCACTTGTATCACAAATACTTACACAGCTTCCTCTGCTTGCCACCGAGGAAGTAATTGGAACTACCCCATTTTTTGAAGTCAATGCCTGCACTGTCTCCAAAACACCAGATTGCATTCCTGTTTTGAGAGTAAAACAGAACAGGAATATATTAGTAGAATTGATAAAATAAGTATTTTTTTCATTACCTCTTGTTTATCTTACAATAATTAACTTTTTAAATTGAAATCCATTGGCTTCACTAATGGTAGTTACCAAATAAAACCCGGTTTGTAGCTTATTAGTGGCAAGTCCAATTTAAAATCACTACATTGATGTTTATAGAATAATTAATAGTTGGAACATCCTTTCTGAAACCATCAAACTATCAAATGTAATTTCATACTTTAGTCACCTCCAGTTAATCTTCATTTTCTCTTACCAACCGGCTCTTTCTCCGTCTCAAAAGTTACTAAATAATACCACTAGCAAACGGAAGCACAATTTAAAACTCCTGGTAAAATATTGCGAATTTAACACACCACTTTCTGTGTAACTTTCTTGCCCAAACATCTACCATACGTAACCGGTAATGTTTTCCTTTTTAAAATTATTGGCATTTATAAATGCTTTCTCCCAGTCGAGTGCGAAGTACACGTCTAGGTTAGCGTTAGTGCTTATGTTTGTTACGTTATACTTACTAATGTGTCACAGGGACTGCCGGATTAAAGGCCCTAACTCATAATCAGGATTATTAGGCAAGCCAACATAAGTCCTCTTCCCACCCAAATAGAAACTATATGGCTGAAAATCGCAAGTCGCTCCTAAGCTATCAGGTTGATTAATTACTGAAAGATTCATATTGTACATATTGTATATATCGGGATATGGATATGGAAAATTGTAATCCATTATAATATATGTTGGAAAGATAAATTTTATTATCAGGTGCCAAACTTGAGGGCTCCTTGCAGTATATTTCCGGGAAACTTGTTGAATTTAAAGTATCTTTACTACCGCAATGTTGGGTCATTCAAATCATATTGATACAAAATGAAAGTGTCATTTGTAGTGATATATAATTTCCTTCATCCATCCTGAAAATGCACAACTCAGTTAAATGGATAAGGTGATGAGCCTGATCACTCTCATTGTAAGAGTGTTGCTGAGCAACCCATTATCTGTCAAAGTCAAAACCCTACTACATTGGGGTTAGGTGAAAACCAATTTATTTCCAGTTTTTGAAAACAAGTCCTTCCAGAATTCGTTCTATTCTGAGCACCCATGGATTGAGGGCATAGCTTGAATAGTATCAGGAGTGACGAGGTATACCAGTCATTGTTAGATCCTCCTGTTGAAAAATCAGACTTAGAGAAATAATCCACCAATCTCGGCCATTGCCATGCTTTATTACCGTTAAACAATCGACTTGTTCAAACGTATTAAGTTGTTGATTTTTCATAACAACTGCTCCAAACCATTATTCAATCTCATGTTTATGATACTATAATATAGTCCAAAAATACTGGTTACACTAATAGAAAATAAATAACAGGTACTATCATCTGAATTATTAGGAATAATTACTCAACCCATTAAAATATCCTCTACCAATAATATTATCACCATTTTGCATCACTTGATGTGTAGAATCAAAAACGAGTGTCGTATTTCCACCCATAGCAGCTCTTGTAAAAGCATAAAACAAAAGTTCACTAGCTTGATTGCTGATAGAAGCGCAAGAACCACGTGTATCCAAACCGCTACTTCTACAATGATATTTGACGTATCACTAAAATCCATGTGCACTATCGTCAGCACCATACGGAATTACGGTTTTGACTAAAGCCGTTTAAAGTATGAATAAATTAAAATAAATATTAATTTTTCATCTTACTCTGAATTAAAACACCATCATACCAAAATCAGCATGCTGGTGTTAAATGATTATTTTATTTTAATTAATGTTTCATTAAACAATAATCTATTATTGGTAATATTTTACAATATAAAACTCCTTCTTCAATGCCTGAAATATTAATTTCCTGACTGAAAGGTTTTGACAAAATGGTTCTACCGGTGCTATCGAATATTTTTATCACTGAATCGTTGGGAGGGGTGGGTGTGAAAAATAATTTGCTGCTTGAGGGATTGGGGTGCATTTTTTTATTCTTAAATGTAGATTTCACAACTGAATCTTTTTATTTGTTGTAGTTGTTCCATAAACTCTTGAGTAAGTTGATGTGGTATATTCTTTGCCCAAAATTCCGGCGGTTTGATAAACACCTTTTCCTGCTGTCCGCAATCTTGTTCAAATATGGATTCCAGTAATGTTGAGTCAGAACTGCTTAAAGTATCACCCGTAGAAACTGTATTAATAATTAAATCATGAAATAATTTTATTGTTTTCTTCAATAGTATTATCCTCTCTGTAATAACACTATTGATATCATCAGCAGCTCAGATCATTTTCAGATAATGAACTTCGAACGAATCGAATTTGCCAATATTGGTTGACAACATGATTGATGTTAAGCTAAACATGAGTCAGCAGAGCTACCAATGGTTAACAAATCGGGGTTTGCTTTAATCGTTTGAACAGCGCTTCTTTAGCAAGATATGCCGCTTCATCAGGGTTTGTATCATAAATCGCTGAATCTCCAACAACAGGTCCATAAACCAAATCACGATCTATATCATCATCAGAAACACTCGCAGTTAAACAATTATGTGCTCCAGAATTTGCTCCAATCGGACTGAGTAGTTATGAATTGTTAGATCCAAGGCAGAGATTAGTATTTGCTGTACTCACTCCTGATAATACCAGCCGGTTTGACCAGGAGGGTCAAACGTGCCTTCAACTTTCATGAAATTTGGATACTGGTAACATCTGTCCGTTCCGATTTGTTATCCCAGGCGTCATTGGTTCCTGCCCTTGTTTAGTAAACTGAGCATCCGCAAAGTGAATACCTTGGAATAATCCTTCATTAAATTATTTTTAACCGGGAGTTGACGCAATTACCTTCGAACCGCATGGCAAAGCCCGTTTTATAGATATTATTCCACAGATGTTTAAATTTTCTTGAATTATCTGTAGCTATGCCTCGAAGCAGGTCGGAATTGGAAGATACTTTTTCATCATTTAGAATTTCATTAATTTTACAATCGCATTATCACAATTCTGTAGCCAAACGCTAGTGTGTGGGTTTGTTAGATTTGTTCCATTATTGACATTAAAGTAAAATGTAATTAGGCACAGGATTATTATTATTAATATCATAACTTCCAATTTTAAGATTATTCAAATTAATGACATGAATACCAATCTGTAATCTGTTGCTATTGTTAAACACTTCAACCGCTCCACTTGTGGAAGAAAACCTCGTAAGTTATAGCTGTGTTTTGAATGAACCTGTTGAAGTCTCCACAAAATCTGTATTGATAACTTCATTGTTGGAAACGATGACTGAATATAAATTTCTTTCCTGAGACAAGCACCCCAATACTGGTGCGAAAAGTCTTCAACATTATCAATTCAACTTTGTTGTTATAATTAGAATGAAAAAGAGCAATCGGAAATATCATCAATATCTCTAAAATAAAACCACATTATGGATGTCAAGATAAAGCTACCGGAAAAAAATGCCTCATGAAGATTTTGAACTGCGTTACGGCTCCAACTTCTAACGTACAGGGTACATTGGTCAAATTCTCCGTAATAATTCCAATTCCGTTCTGAGAAGGCCCTACATTATTATTTTTCAAATCTTTTAAATGTGAGCTCAATACATAAGCACTATTAACCATATTTAATTCCTGAATAAATATCGGTAAATGTATTGGGAACATTTCCACTTCTCCAATTGTAACTTCGGTTACATCTTCAAGTAAAACATGGTTCTGAGGATATACGCCTTGATGCGGGGCTTTAGTCAAATATGCACTCGCATTCATATTTGCAAGATCCTAAGAAAGGTGCTTCCATAATTATCATCAGTCAACTTTTGTTGAAATTTAAATTATTATTAAAGGTGACGTGATTTAAATATATATACTGGGATTCAGTAACCTGATCCATTTCCGATTGCATTTACGGCAACTTCTGCATTTTCAATTTGCAAAGATTATCATCATTGCCTGATAAAGACCCATTAAAATTAAATACTCCACCTGGATTTACAGTTATCCCGCTACATCTCATCACAAGAAAATAATGTGAAGGGGTAATTGGAAGAGTGATGCTAAATTACTAGCTAATTCTCCACCATCATCAACAGTTATTTCAACTCCAGGAGCAAATACCAAATCACAACCTGTGGAAAGTAAGGGTTTGAAACTACCAATAGTAATAGGATTTTGAATGTAAAATTTTCTTGATATAGGGAGTCGTAACTCCTGTCGGAGTGTAAAGTTCAAAACCTTACATTTGAGGAAGTCCTATTCCAATAATCATCAAACTTAACAAATCTGTAAAATCTATATACGTTCCTAAGGATGCAACTATTTTATTGATTGAATTTGTAAAAGTACAACCTTTAACCTCAAACGGAACTTCTAGATATACGATTGATTTCGATTTTCTT
>JADKJB010000009.1 GCA_016722525.1 Bacteroidota bacterium | reverse complement strand
TAGGGCTGCTAATGATATTACAAAAAATTGTTTGTTTTTTACCCGGGGTTGTGCAACGGTCACCCGTGTTATTGCCAGTGGTTCTTGTCATTTTCAATATACTTTTGCCAATGACGTGAAAATTGTCCACCAGTTTGCGTTACCTTCTTTCTTTCCAAGTCTTACAATTATTAGGTCTTTTGTTGGATTAACGCGCCAATATATTGCCCTAAAATACCTTCCCGCCATGAAGTCTTCATTTGGTGTGGCGGTGACACCATTGATATTGATAGAGTTTTTTCACTAACCTGACGGGTCGCTGCGTGGCAAGTATGCTGTGGCCCCTGCTCAAGGTTTTAAGACTCCTTTTGGTTGCGACTTTGCATTGGAAAAATAACCTTACAAAAGAGGTCTCGTCCCGAAGCATCAGGAGAGGAGAGACGGCTTGTCAGGTGTATCAGATATTATTTGACTGGTTTGCACTTGTCTTTATTTCCTGGAATGCTTCAATTTTTATATTGGAAGTGCTTCTTATGGTTATTCCGGAAGGAGACATTTCTATTCTGTTTCCATTTTCATCTCGGTGGCAATTGACTTTCGTCATCGCTTCATACCATGGAGTTATTGGCTCAATTCTGTAATCACCGTAACAATTTTCCTTTGTCATCCGTTATTATTTTATCAAGCTTTTAGTGACAATTGGCATTAGGATTTCCATTTTCCGGTATAAGAGAGGAGGGGCAGAAGTTTTGCCCAATAGCAGGCCGGTATAACAGGGTAACGGGCTTCGTTATTTACGAGCCAAGAAATCCTTCATCTCCCACTTCAGGGTAAAAAAAAGTTCCTGCTCCCGAAGTAGCATATAAATTTCCAAGACGCGCCCATGCAGTTTCATTATTAAGAACAGTTATAGAAACCAATACCCTGTAGCCTAAATCAGGGTCAGCGTCTATTTGTTTAACTATACCAAATTGTAAACCGTGAATTATTGACAAGTTTTCTGATTCATTCATATATACTTTTTTTATTAACTGATATATTTCAACTGTGGTTTTTGTTCCTTTCAAAAATTAATGACAAAGAAAGTAATTTAATCAAGTGGTCAGTAGAAATGATACCCACCCAAACTTAGAATCGGTTCACGCAAAGGAATTTCACCCTTACGTTCCCACAGAACCGTGCTTGAAAGTCTCCATTCACACTCCTGCCCTGAGCGTAGTCGAAGGGGCTCTTCCAGTTTAGTTACAAATGTAATAAATTACATTATGGATATACCAATTGTCGTGTGAAATGGTTTTGCCACGTTACGAATAAAGTGTGCTCACAACCAACTTTATAACAACTGAACCTAGATAAAATGTTGCACCAAATTCTGTTTTGAAAACATACCCCAGACGATCGTTCAAAAATAATCACACACCGGTTATTCGCTGAAATAAAATCCGGTCTACTTTATGCCCTAACATTTAGGTTTCAGTCAACCCTTCATCGTTGCTCAGTGCAGGCACTTCGACGTTGCTCAGTGCAGGCACTTCGACGTTGCTCAGTGCAGGCACTTCGACGTTGCTCAGTGCAGGCACTTCGACGTTGCTCAGCGCAGGCACTTCGACGTTGCTCAGTGTATACACCGAATAGAACGAAAAAGCCCCGCATTCACACGGGGCTTTTGCTTAGAGCTTTTTCGTCTACTCGGCTAAATGTTTTAACACATGCGCCATTGCAAATCCTAATATTCTCTAACTAAAACGTCAGTAGGAATTCCTAAAACTTGATGTAGTTTTCGGATCATTTCTAAAGAGAGCTTTCTTTTTTTGTTTAAGATTTCACTAACTCTGCTTTTTAAACCAATTACATCAGTGAGATCTTTCTGAGTATACCCAAGTTGTTCCATACGAAACTTGATCGCTTCAATAGGGTCAGGTAAATCCATAGGAAATTTTTCTTTCTCAAAATTATCGATCAAAAGCGAAAGCAATTCTAATTCATCACCGTATTTTGAGCCTTTTTTGGCATCAAAAATAACTTCCAAACGCTTTAAAGCAAATTGATAGTCCTTTTCTGTTTTAATTACTTTCCAATCCATGTCTTTCTAAATTGAATTTGCATCTATTTTGTCATATTGAGCGTGAGTGCCAATAAACCTGATCCAGACAATTTTATAACCATAATTGACTTTCACGATCAGTCTATATTTGTTGCCTTTAATGTTGAAAACTACGCGATTGTCTTTTAAAAAACTAGCGGTAGGGTATTCAACTTTAATATCACTTGGCCCTTTCCAAATAGCATCTTCTGCTTCTTTGTACCAAGACTTCAGCTGTTGTTCGCAGTCCTTGTGTTTGACCCAAAAACTGCGAAGTGTTCTTTTGGCAATAACTCTCACGGGTCAAATATACGACAAAAGTTCCCTAAATGGGAACAATCATAAAATAAATCTTACGGTTTCCACGAAAATAAATGGCGTTGGTGTTAATCGGGTCACGCAAGGGAATTTCACCCTCACGTTCCCACGGAACCGTGCTTGAAAGTCTCCCTTCACACGCCTGCCCTGAGCGTAGTCGAAGGGGCGCTTCTGGTTTAGTTACAAATGTAATAAATTACATAATGGATATCCAATATGCCGGCTGGAACAGCAATTCGATGGGTAAGTGTGAAACGTTGCAAAGCAGTCCCCTTTTTGTTATTAGTTGAGATACACCCACTATCCTACTCACCCACTCACCCACTAACCCACTATCCCACTAACCCACTATCCCACTAACCCACTATCCCACTCACCCACTATCCCACTCACCCACTAACTTAAAAACCTATTTTCGGGCATCTTCTAAAAATTTGGCCAAACCAATGTCTGTCAGAGGATGTTTAAGCAAATCGGTTATAGCGCTTAAAGGACAAGTGGCCACATCGGCACCAGCTTCCGCACAGCGAATAATGTGCAACGAATGCCTGATACTGGCGGCGAGTACCTGGGTCTTGTAACCGTAGTTTCCATAAATATGAACTATTTGTGCTATAAGATCAACACCATCGAAGCTCACATCGTCTAAACGTCCAATGAAAGGCGACACGTAGGTGGCACCGGCTTTGGCGGCAAGGAGCGCTTGTCCGGGTGAAAATACCAGCGTACAATTGGTCTTAATGCCCTTTTCGGAGAAATATTTAAGTGCTTTGATACCATCGCGGATCATTGGTATTTTTACTACAATCTGTGGATGGAGTGCAGCCAGAGCTTCTCCTTCGCGGATCATACCGGCCAGATCGGTGGAAAGCACTTCGGCACTCACATCGCCACCCTTAACAATATTGCAGATATCTACATAATGTTTCATCACAGCCGCTTCGCCTTTAATGCCTTCTTTGGCCATCAGAGAAGGATTGGTAGTAACGCCATCAAGCACACCGAATTCGGCTGCTTCTTTAATTTGGGCGAGGTTTGCGGTATCGATGAAGAATTTCATAGGATGATTTTTTGGATTATTATGATGATTATGATCTATTATGATGGATTTGTTATGATTCTTTTTGGATTTGTTATGATTTTTTGGGATTGTTAGGATCTTTTATGATCTATTTTGAAGGATTTAATATGATTGAGTTATCAAGGACGGCAAAAGTAGGTAAAATGGTACTGATTCTCTCTTACAAGGTGATAAATTTGCAATTCTAACCCTCCATTTGTATCTTTGATTCATGTTAAATGTAAAAGATTATATTTCAATTGATAAAGAAGTACTTGCCGGACAACCTGTTTTTAAAGGCACACGGGTGCCGGTGGAGTCGTTATTCTGGCATTTAGAAAAAGGCATTTCATTAGACCAATTTTTAGAAGACTTTCCAACTGTTTCCAAAGATCAGGCTGTGGCTGTTTTGGAAATAGCGGGGAAGATTTTAACATCAAAAAATATAGTTAAACTTTATGAAACTGCTGCTTGACGAGAATCTCCCCAAGCGATTAAAAAACGACTTTTCTGAATTTCATATTTTTACAATTTCCGAAAAATCATGGAATGGAAAAACCAATGGAGAACTTTTAAAATTGATGATTGAAAACAATTTTGATGTTCTGCTCACTTTTGATAAAAATTTACAACATCAGCAAAATTTTAATAAATATACCGTATCGATTTTAGTTTTAAATTCAAAAGACAATAGTTATCAATCGATGAAAAAACTGGTGCCGAAAATTAAAGATACACTATCGAAAAAATTAATTCCCGGGCCGATAGAGATTAAGGAATAAAAAAATGGTTTTAACCTTAACTTCATTACCTACAGATTAACTGGAATTTTTCCATCTAAATTCAATTCTTTTTCTATTGGAACTTGAAGACTGGAAGTCACAAATTGTGACTTCCAATAGTATTAAATGCGGATTGCGTAAATTGCCGTTAGCGTTCACTGAAAAAGGTGTTGCGATGTTGAGCAGTGTACTTAATAGTGAGCAGGCGGTAGAAGTCAATATCAGAATTATAAGACTTTTTAGTCGGATGAAGGAGGCTTTGATGTCTCATAAAGATTTGTTGTTGAAAATTACACAGTTGGAACATAAAGTAGGTAAAAACGATGATGCTATTAACCGGATTTTTGATGTTTTAAAAAAGTTGATTCAAGTTCCTGCTTTACCTAGGAAAAAAGTCGGATTTAGGACCAATGAACAGGAGTGATGGATCTAATATGATGGATTTGTTATGATTTCCTTTGAATATTATGATAGTTATGATCTAATATGATGGATTTGTTAAGATGGATCTTTTATGGACGTCAAAAGCAGGTAAAATGGTGCTGGTTTTCACAGCGTAGCGTGATAAATTTGAAATTTGAGAGTTGGATATGTAACTTTGATTCATGCTAAATGTAAAAGTTTATATTTCAATTGATAGGGAAGTACTTGCCGGACAGCCGATTTTTAGCGACACCGGGGTTTCATCGGATTACGTAGGTTGTCGTTAGCGTTTATTGAACGAGGTGCTGCAATGTGGAGTCATGTACTCAATAGTGAGCAGATGTTGGAAGAAAAAGTGGGATTCAGAATAAATGAACCATCCTGGTAGTAAGAAGAGCATCACTTGCTAATTCAAACGTTTTAGTCTATTTTTGAATTCAACTAAATTTTTATGAAAGCCTGCTATCGAATGGGTATTTTGATACTGTTCATTGTATCTGTTTTTTATACAGACTTGTATTCGCAAATACCGGCTTTCACCTGGGCACAGGGAATCGGCGGCACATCTTCTGAGATTTCAAATGATATAACAGTGGATTTTACAGGCAATCTTTATATAACTGGCTCCTTTGAAGGCACTGTCGACTTTGATGCTGGACCGGGAGTCAACGCTATTACTTCAAATGGAGTATTTGATATTTTTATTTTGAAACTGGATGCATCAGGAAATTTAATCTGGGTAAGAAGTTTGGGAGGAACAGAAGATGATTTTGGATATTCAATTTCAACTGACGCAACTGGTAATTGTTATGTCACCGGCTCATTTAAATCAATGGTAGATTTCGATCCGGGAATTCCAGTAAACGTGCAAACTTCGGCCGGTGGTGATGATGCCTTTATACTTAAACTGGATGCTGCTGGTAATATGCTTTGGGTCCGCATTCTGGGTGGGATAGGTGCGGCAAGCGGTAAAGCTATTGAGGCTACCAGTTCCGGTTATCTTTACATCACAGGAAGTTTTTCGCTAACAAATGATTTCAACCCCGGCATAGGAACAACTTTGATTTCCAGTGCGGGAAATTCAGACGGGTTTATTTGCAAGCTCAATCAGACAGGAAATTTTGAATGGGCCGGCGCTGTTGGAGGAGTGAATAGTGATGTTACGTTGGCAATCGCTGTTGATGACTTTGGCGATGTATATTCAACCGGTGCATTTTCAGGCACCGCTGATTTCGACCCGGGAGCAGGAGTTGCCAATATTGGATCGGCAGGATACAATGATGTTTTTATTACAAAATGGGACGCTTCAGGAAATTATATTTGGGCAAAAAATATAGGAGGACTGGCAATGATATGGGGCGCGATATATTGATTGACACTAACGGCTCGGTATATACTACAGGATACTTTATGGGAACTGCCGATTTTAATCCGGGAAATGGCACTTACGGACTTACCGCGATCGGAGGATGGGATGCTTTTATTGCAATACTTGATTCTTTTGGAAATTTCACCAATGCCAAAGCTTTCGGAGGAAGTGCCGATGATTCCGGAAACACACTTGAATTGGATGGTTTGGGGAATTTATACTTAACCGGAGGGTTTAAAAATACCGTTGATTTTGATCCCGGTGGAGGATCCTTCCCTTTAACTTCATCGGGACTTCAAGATGTATTTATGTCAAAATATGATTCAGCTGGTAATTTCATTTGGGCCAAAATCATGGGTGGAATCGGTTTCGATGTGGGAATAGCAATGGCATTAGGAAGTGCATTTGACATATATCTTACAGGTACTTTTTCAGGAACAGCCGATTTTAATCCTCCGTACCTTGCAAATCTTTACTCAAATGGAAATGAAGATCTATTTGTTGCAAAATACAATCAATCCCTTTTGGGTATTGGAGAAAATTCGTCTGATAAATCATTTGCTATTTATCCAAATCCAACGAACACATTTTTTACGGTGCAGTTACCGGAAATTATTGTACGAGTAGCTATAGAGTTCACGGAGCTCAACGGCCGTGTCATCCGCAAAGCAACGGTGAACAATACTGATACACTATCCATATACGTAGGTGATTTGGCGGAAGGTGTTTATTTAGTGAAGGTGGTGGGAGAGGAAAGAAGTTATTTCAAAAGAGTTATCATCATCAGGGATTGAGTTAGGTTAATTAAATTAAACTATGAAAAAGCAATTCTGGATTTGCCTCCTACTTCTGACAACAGCATTCCAATCGAAATCACAGGTGATCAATCAGCTCACCATTACACCATCGAACCCCACAGCAACCGACACCATCACTGTGATTTGGGATTTAACTTACACCGGAAACTGTGCTTTTGGAATGGTATCTGTTTACAGTTTTGTGAATGACTCCACAATCACCATAGCACCCACCTATTGCGGCTATAACGACACAACAGTATGCAACACCGTTGACACATTCCGGATTGGTCCTTTTGCGACCGGAAATTACACAATACACATGGAAATTCATCAGGGCAGTGTTTGTCCTTCAGCGGCTTCGACGCCACCATAGCTCAGCTCGACACAATCATCGTGGTAACACCTGTAAGTGGACTGAACGAAAACCATCAGCAAGCAACTTTAGTACTAACACCTAATCCCGCCACCGATCATCTTACTATTGATGGTTTACCTGTTAACAGCAAAATTCAAATTAGTGATTTGACAGGTAAAATTGTTATTGAAGCAATGACGCGAAATAAGAATACCCTACTCGATATTTCCAAATTACCTGAAGGCGTCTACTTTTTGCAGACAGAAAATGGGGTAAAGAAGATTGTTAAAATGTGAAGCAATTTGTGTGGTCCCCGGAAACAAAAAACCTGGGTATTGTAATGAAAATGACACGATACTGCCCGATATGCCTGCTTTGTTGTACGTGACACAAAATGCTTCGTTAAAATTGGAATACCCCACGAAAAGGATATGCAGGGGTTATGAGTATGATTTCAGATAAAGTGGACTTTTTTTTGAATAAGAATATCGAAATAAGAAGAGCAAAATTAAAAGATCGACCACCAACCTATGACCCAATTACCAATCACTAACGCTACTTCATTCAGCGAAAATATGTTATTAAAACAAATTTCAAATAAATTTATACATCTACTCTTAAAAAACTCATTTTATGAGTAGTATTTTCCTGTTTACTGTTTCATTCCCTATAACCATTTTTATCAAATAGATCCCATTGGCTAACGAATTTATGTCAGATTTAAATTCATGCCTGCCGTCTTGAATATGTTGATTAGCAATCTGTCTTACACTCGATCCATTGAAATTGATTAATTCAATGGAAACAGTAGTTTTTGTTGTATTGTTGAATTTAATATGCAATTGATGGGAATCGTCAATCCATGCATCTATATCATAAGCAATATTTGTTTCTGGAAGACTAACAGAATTAGTGTATTTTAAAAATGTTCCTGAAGCACCCACTGCATAAGCCAGATTTGGAGAAAGGATCGATATATCTGAAATGGTATTGCTTACCGGAATTGTCATCGGGTTCCAGCTGTTCCCATTGTCATTAGTCATATACATGAGACCATTCGCACCGGCTGTAAATCCAAATCCATTTTTAATTTGTATAGCATGTAATGCAGAGTTTGTTGGAAGAATATTCACCCAATTCATTCCGGCATTGGTTGTTTTATACAGTCCATTTGTACATGCAGCATAACCTGTATCAGGTGATGTAAAGTATAATGAAAATATATTTTGTGAAAATGCCATTCCTGTCCAGTTCAAACCATCATCGTTACTTTTAAATAAAGTGCTTGCACCACCAATATTATTTTCCCCTCCCGCATAAATAACCCCACCTCCTGTGCTGTAAACCGCATGCAGTTGTGTGTTTTCACTATTTACCTCCTGACTTACTGTGAAATCACTCCAACTCCCCCCTGCATTGGTCGTTTTGTATAGCATACCTTCAAAAGAAGTGTATGAAAAATCATAACGTTGTCCAACTGCATAACCGTCTGTGCTGTTTGTAAACATAACATTTTCCAGGATACCTGCCTGGGTTGACGCCGCATCCACAATCAGGTTCCAGCTGGCTCCCCCATTCGTAGTTTGGATAATTCCATTTCCCACAACTATACCATTGTAAGAATTAGTAAACCAAACATCGCTTGATGCATAAAAGTATATTTGAAACAGGCTGCCGGATGTGATGGTCGATCCTCCGTTAGTTGTATAAAAACCAAAGGGAAGACGATCGAAATTCTGAATATACCATCCAACAGCCATGCCTGTGTCAGGATGTGTTTCATCAAACCAACAACCATACAGATTTCTGGTGTTAGGAGTTGTTAATTGGTTCCAGGTTTGTGCTTGCGCAGAAACTGAAATCATGCAGATAATAATTAGAATTAGAGATTTTTTCATTTTAATTAAATAATTTTTTAATAGACATTTGTTTATTATAATTATTGTTCAGATTTATTTGAATCAGAGTATTTCACTCATTTTCCTTTTCCATTTCTTTAATGTATTTATCCACCTTGCGTATTTCATCCCCATTCATTTCTTTTCTACTGTTACCATTCATCCTGATAGCATCTTCATCTGCACTTTTATGACAACTTGCACAATTAGTGATATTGTAAATTCCTTCTTCATTGTGTTCCTGAATTATTTTGTTTTGTGAATGCTCATGACATCCATAACAGGAATAGTTGCTGAAATTATTATTGGTATGGCAGGTATTGCATTTTACATTATGGTTACGATCAAGCCGGAAATAGGAGGAGTGATCGAATGTGGATGGCACCCATTTGGATGTAGTATGGCATTTATTGCAGCTCGTGGTGAAAGAATCATGTAAATTGTCTATGGGTTTTTTATGACAGGATTCACATTTGTTCCGGTCACTTGCCAGAATCATTTCATGCTTAAATGTTATGTTAATGTTCCAGCCTTGTATGGAATGGCAACTTACGCAAGTTGACGGCACAAGCAAATGCAATTTGTCGACTGGTTGCACATGACAGCTTTTGCAATTGCTGATAATCGATTTATCAAGAAATTCATGCTGAAAATTGCTGAGTTTTGCTGATGGTTTTATTCCTTGATGGTCGGTATGACAACTCGTGCATTCCTGATTAACAAGTTTATGATGAAATAATATTTTAGTATCAATTGTTGAATCAATTAAAACTCCGATGGTATCCTTTCCTATTTCCGATAATTTATGACATGAAATGCATTTTTCATTTGATATTCCCCAAAAGGGTTCATGGCAGGCTGCACATTTATTTTTTATTTCCTGATGAGCCGCAACTAATTCACCAGGGCCAAGCATCACATGTGGAAATTGAATCATAAGCCAAATAATAATTCCAATACTTCCAATCACAATGAAATTTTTCATTTCCCGTACATTAAAACCGTTATGATGTGAAGTAATGAAAGAATGCCTAAGAGCAAGGTAATCGGGAGATGGACTACTCTCCATTTTTTCATTAGATCTACTGTGATGGAATCAAAAAATAGTTTCTTATCTGCTTCTTCAGCATTCATTCTTTCCCTTATCATCATTTTTCTTTTCTTTTAGCGTATCGCTTGCCCTTTTTAGTAAAAATTTGCCAATTAATCCGCTGGCAACAGCAATAAGCATCATCAGTACAGCAAGCCAGGGTAAAATTGCGTTAAAATGAATTCCTGCATGAACAAGCAACAGGATGGAGCCACCCCATGCCAGGTACTCATGAAGTTCCAGCAATTTTTTGGGTGAACCTGAATCAATTATTTTGCGTTTTCGGAGGGAATATATAAATGATAAAAGTATAACTGCAGTCCCAATGATTCCCAAATACCTGCCTATAAATATCAGGTTCATCCTATGTAAAAAGTAATCAATTACCAGGGTAAAGGCTATCATAAGCCCGTACCATTGTAAAAATGGTAAAACGTACCTGATGAGTATGGATCTTTTCAAAATTCTTATTTTCTCAAAAGTTGAATTTTTAAGATTATTAAAACATGACTATTATCATACATAAGAAATTCTTATCAGTATGAATTCACCGGGATGTTAATTTTATCAGTATTCAGCTCATTGTTTGTATCCATTTCGGAAACTGCTGTTACCGTAAATTATATATATTATTTTTTATGGCAAATTTTACAATACCAACTGTATTTCTGGAATTTGTCTTGGCAAGAATATCACTTCTCAATTGCTCAGTTCGTTTCAAACTTAATCCAATTGTATCTGCCACTTCCTGAGTTGTAAATTCCCTGCAAATAAGTTGCATTATTTTTAAATCGCGTTTATCATGATAAAATATTCATTATTTAGCCTTGAAATTGGTAAATTTCATATGAAATATCTATGATTTAATTTTTAATTATTTTGCAGTTATATATTTCGTTCATAACAGATATTCTCACAATGTATAATCCTGTACTCAATTCTCTTACATCCAATTCTATGGATTCGTTGTTCAATTCCAAAGATTCTTTCTGAAGCACCTTCCCATTAATATCAATTACTTTCAATTCGCCTTTCCCTTTTTCATGGATATTTATTTTGTATATTCCACTTGAATTGGTAGGATATATGTTAAATTCATAGTTTGTAGAAGTATTCTCTACAGCAATACATGAAGTGACCCTGTATTCTCCATCAATATCGAATTGTTTTAATCTATAGTAGTTTACTCCATTATTCGGATAATTATCTTCGAATGAATAGTTGGAAGATTGACTGGTTGTTCCGTTTCCTTCTACTCTTCCTATGGTTTTAAATTCAAATCCATTTGTAATTTTTTCTATATTGAAATATTCATTATTTACTTCACTATTTGTTGACCAGAATAAATAATTGAAACTTCCTTTACTTTTTCCGTTAAAAGTTATCAATTCAACCGGTAAAGGGGTAGATGGAATTCCATATTTGACAAAGAACGTGTTGTCCACCGATGACGATGCAGTTAAATTTGCAATTCCTGAACCTGGATCAAAATCTACTGTGGAGGATCCAAACGCTGAACCATTGAATATGCCTGAATAATAAATATATCCTGAATTGTCTTTGGCCAATGAGGACTTGTAACCTGCAACACTGCAATAGCAAGTATGACCAAATACTTCTGCCCACATATAATTTCCGTTGCCATCATATCGGGCAAAAATATTATAGTAGGGAGGTGGAAGGTTTGAAGGAACGGCTAACATAGCAACCCCGGTGCCGGGATCCAGATCAATGGGTGATGGCGGACCACTTCCAAAACTTCCTGATATAAAGATAGTGCCAGTTAAATCAAGCATGATATCAATGTTGCCGGTATTAAGAGGTAATTTTTAACCCATTGGTAATTTCCGCTTGCATCATATTTAGTGATATATGAATTTGCAGTAATTCCGGCTGTTAAATTCATAAGTCCTGCCCCAGCATCAAAGTCTGCTGTTAGATTGAATGTTCCGGTAATAAAAACATCTCCCATAGCAGTAACTGCTAAGGCCGTACCACCATCTATTCCTGTACTTCCAATCGATTTAGCCCATAGTAAATTTCCGACAGGGTCGTATTTTGCAAAGAAAATGTCAACATTTCCAACCGATGTGAGATTAGAAATTCCCATACCGGGATCAAAATCCACTGATGCCGAATAATTTCCTGTTAAGTAAATGTTTCCTGTTGGGGATAGCGCTATATCCCTTACATCAGCACTTCCTGCTCCGTCAATATTTTTTGCCCACAAATAGTTGCCATTGCAATCGTACTTAGCCAGAAAAATTGATAAAGTTCCCGATGCTGACAAATTTGCAATTCCTATTCCCGGATCGAAATCCACCGTTGAAGCAAAGTTTCCGGTTACAAATACATTTCCGGATGGATCGGTAAGAATTTCGTTTCCCCTGTCGCTTCCTGAAGAACCAATACTTTTCGCCCACAAATAATTTCCATTATTATCATATTTAGCTATATAAATATCATTTCCTCCTGCTATCGATGTTAAAAATGCTGAGCCTGCTCCTGGATTAAAATCGAGATTGGTTCCTGAAAAGAAACCTGTAATGTAAATGTTTCCGGATCCATCAATTGCCATACTGTTGTGACCATATGAAGCTATAATGGGAATATTTTTTATCCATAGGAAATTCCCGCTTGCATCGTATTTGGCAATATAAATATTACATCCATATGGAACAGGAGTTACATTTGTGACACCTGCTCCAGGATCAAAATCAACTGTTCCAAAAAATACACCTGAGATAAAAACATTTCCAGCTGCATCCACTACGGTCGCTCTTTGAATAGACTCCACATTACCAGTAGTGGTTTTAGCCCACACATAGGTAGGAATTTGTGAAATTGCATTTTTACTCAACGTAAAATTCAATATGAGCAGAAACACGAATGCTTTTTTCATTTTTCATAATTTCTTTTAGATATTAGTTTGACTTTGTAATTTTTGCAAATTGGATTTTAGAACCTGTTTCCAATCTGAGAATGTAAACTCCCATTGATAAATTTTTCTCATCAAAATCAAATTCATAAATTCCTTTATTTTTGAATTCATTAAATAAGATATTTATTTCCTGACCAGTAATATCTGTCAAAACCATTCTAACATTTGAAGTTTCCGGAATTGTATAATTTATTTTTATCGATTCAATAAACGGGTTGGGGTAAGTATGTAATTGAATAGTATTCTCTGCAACAACTGGTTTTTAACTGCTGTCGGAATCTCGTTCCATTTGGCGATATGCGCTGCTCCAACAGTACCTGCAGTAGTAAAAATACCTCCGGCATATAAATCACCGTTGTAAACTGTTAACGTATTAACCGCATAAACATTAGACCCTCCGAATTGAACTCCCCCATTTAAATCATACCATGTTGAACCATCCCATTTTGCAATACTGTTTACATTTATGCCTCCTGCTGTTTGATACATGCCACCTGCAAATAAACTGCCATTGTATTCAGTTAATGCAAATACATAATTATATCCTACCGGCGTAGCTCCAATGCCACTACCTAAACCGCTCCAGGCAGTTCCATTCCATTTGGCTATGCTAGGTGCTGATGTGCCTCCTGCTGTAGAAAAAATTCCTCCAACAATAAGATCTCCATTATACAATCCTAAGGAATAAGCAATCGACGTTGTACCGCTACCTAAAGTGGTCCAATTCGTTCCGTCCCATTTGGCAACATGATTTGCTGTTTGTCCTCCGGCAGAATTAAAAAATCCAGCCGCAATTAGATCTGTTCCGTAAACCTGAAAGAGCCATCACTTGTCCTTGAGAACCTCCCATTCCGGTTCCAAAGATTAAACCAGCCATTGCTATTCCAGCCAACAATGTAATTAGCCGGGAAGCCATCTGCATCAGTAAAATAACCACCTACAATTAAATCGTTATTATAAACTGTCAGAGCAGCAACTTGATTACCCATATCTCCATTTACATCCGACCAGGATGTTCCATCCCATTTAGCAAGAAAATTTACAGCTGTTGATCCTGCCTGGAGTGAAAGTGCCTCCTGCAATTAAAAAGCCATCATAAACAGTCAGTGCATTTACCCATCCATTCATGCCTGTTCCGAGTGGGCTCCATGCTGTTCCATCCCATTTTGCAATATAGTTCGCCTGAACACCTCCTACGCAGGTGAATCGGCCTCCTAGGATAAGTTCACCATTGTAAACAACGGATGAATTTACAAAATCACAAGCCCCTCCTCCAACATCTGACCATGTTTGTGAGTAGGCATTTTGTGAAATTGTTAAAACTATCATCAGCAAAATATTTTGCTGATGATAGTTAAGCCTCTTTGTATTTTTCTCATTTCGATTTTATTTGAATTACGTGTTAGTGTTTACTACTGTTTTATCATTCTGACTGTATCAAGTACCTGTTGACCGGCTGATAGTTTTATGAAATAAATTCCACTTGTTAGTTCAGATAAATTCAATTCATTTTTCATATCTGTTAACTGATAGCTTGAATTTAGTTTACCTAAAATGTCGTATATTTCGATACTAACAGGTTGATCTGAATTACTCAATTCAATTGTAATTCTATCAACGAATGGATTAGGATAAACTTTAAAAGTTAGTGAAGTTGCTGAAATAGCTCCAATGACATTTGCATTTAGTTTTGCAATTGGAACAGGATCAGTCCAGATGTCAACTCTTTTTGAGATAACACTATATTGAGGGTACGAGCTTAATACTTCAGCTCCGCCTGCAAACATGGCTTTATTTCCATAAGAAGCTGAAGCAAGATTTAATCTGGGACGTGATAAGTATTCAACTGTCCAGGTATTTGTTGCAATATTTAGTACTTCAATCCGGTCTGTTCCAACATTCCCCCAGGTAACAATTCCTCCTGCAAACATTACTCTTCCCGGTGTTTGTGCAACCGCCATATTCATACGTGGCGAAGAAATGGTGATTATTTGTTTTGCATTGGTAACCGAATTATAGATTTCAACTTTGTTTGAAATTACACCGGTGTTGTCTACCATACCACCTACAAAATAAACTTTTGTGTCAACAGTTGCTGCACTCATTCCATATTTAGTCTCTGAAAGAAATTTGGTTGTCCATGTATTGGTTGTTGATTCATAAATATCAATCAGGTTTGAGTAAAGTCCGCTGGGAGTAATTCCACCTGCAAAAAGTACTTTAGTTCCTACTACGGCCACGGTAATTTGCTCTCGTTTTGCTGCTAATATTGCAGTACTCCATGTCCCGGTAGCATCATCATAAATATCAACTTTATTACTCTCAGTATAAATTCCTGATGAAATGTTTCCGGCTTCTCCTCCGGCGAAAATTACTTTGCTTCCAACCACAGCAACTGCCATACCGCTTCTTGCCTGTGATAAATTGTGAGTGGTACGAATTCCGGTGGTGACATCAAAAATATCTACCACTTTAGAGTAATTTAAAATCTGCCTGCCACCTGCAAAAAGCACCTTGTTCCCAATAGCTGCTGATGCACCCACTATTCGTGCTGCCGATAAATTTGTGGTAGTCCATGTATTTGTGGAAGCATTGTAGATGTCCACATTTTTATAAAATGCATAGGAACTTACCCCAATAAAACCACCTCCTGCAAAGTAACTTTTACCTCCTGAAGTTGCGGCCTTTACATTTGCCCTTGGTTGAACCATGTTGTGCGGAGTAGACCAGGTATTTGTAGCAAAATCATACATTTCGTGCTTTGTTGATGATGCAAATAGCACTTTGCTGCCATTTTGTACTAGCCAGTCCGCTATAAGCTGCCGTTAGTGAATCAATACTCCATTGTGCTGATGCAATATTGGAAGTAATGATTAATGCGATTATTAAATTTATTAGTTTCTTCATGTGAATATTGTTGATTTAATTTTAAGAATTGATTTTTTCCTTTATGATATCTAATTTATTTTGCTACCAATGAATTTACTTCTTGAATTCAATTCTGCTTAATAATATGACCAAAAATTCAGCATAGTATTAAGCTTTTTCAGAAGCAAATAAAAATATTTGTAACAGGAAAGATGATTGAATTCTGCTATAATATTGCAAGCAGAAAAAAATAATTAGCCAATTTTTGGCGGTTGCCAGATTGCTGAAAAGCCGGCTATACTTTTGACTTTGTGAAAAAGAACATATCGTTTAATAAAAGGAATTAAGTTGTACTGAACCGACTTATTTTCAAAAATGAATGGAAAGTAATGTGAAACTAATTTCTTGTTCGATTTGAATGGCAACTGAGTATTACTGTTTTTGTCCTTCTCTGAATCGGCTTTTTGTATTGAAATATAGTGCTTGTATAAGAAATCAAAAACTGTATCATTTTGGTGAAGAGCTTTATGTTCGCTAAAATGTTTAAAAAGCATGGGTATTTTTCCAATCTCATCCATATGAATCACACCTCCCAATATGGAAATTGAAAGGATAAATGCCAGAAAATTATGAATTAGTATTTTCATTAAATTGAAATTCAGGTTATTGACTTGACATACCTCTTTTCTCAACACACCAAATTCTACCGAGTCAAAGATAGTAGGTGATCAGGGTTTCCTGTATGATAAAAGTCACATAAGGGTTAAATGTTTCTTTACTAGACCCTAACCTGGAAAATATCATAAAATCAACCACAGAATTATTTCTACAAACACAAAATTCCACTATTCAAACTTCAATAATTAACAAAAATTCTTAATTAGTGAATCGTGATTTACAAAAACCGGGGGCGAGAAATTAAATAGAATATCCAAAAAACTATCCTGCTGCTTTCTGCACTCCTACTGCGGACTAATAGTTCTTTTTCAAATCCAAATGAATTCCGATGGTCAATGCAGCTGCAAGCACAAAGGAACCGGTTGAATTATTCAGCGTTTCCCCGGTAGTAAATTCCAGATCATGCAGAAACAGGTAAGATGGAACTATTTTAATTCCTGTTTTGAATTTTTTTCCAATCAAATAGTCATATCCAATTCCACCCTGAACCTCAAAACCGTAATTAAAAACGGAGCTGTAGGTATAAGTTCCCTGTTGCGTTAAAAGAGGTTTTTCATCAGGATTAAAATGGTAATTACCCATTCCGGCTCCGGCACTTAACCATAATGGAAATTTGAAAGGAAACCATGCTACGGAGGCAATAAAATAATCACGATCATTATTGTAATAGGTGGAGTTTATATCGGTATCGTCATGAAATGCCTGCCAGGCTTCCAAATAAGTCCCAAACTCCAAATTTAATTTGATGCGATCCACCACCAGATAACTTACCGCAGCATTAAAATTGGTTCCATAAATAAATTTATCCTGGTAGCATGGAACACAAACACGATTGGCAAGGGCCGGTCCGAAACTTATTTCAATAGTCATGTTTTTTTTAGCATACAAAGAAGATTGCTTACTGCTTCCGAAATTGTCTGATTGCGAAAATGCTTCCTTTCCGATACATAAAAAGAAAACCAAATAAAATAATGAAATTATTCTCACCGCTATGCTACTGCCGCTCAAAGAAATGAATCGCCCATCTGTACAGCCCATGCTAATATTCATTTCCTGACTCACTATGGCAATTGATTTAAATTTATTCATCTCCATATTTTGGTAGCATTATAATAACAAACCTGTTAATTTAATCAATGCTAAACAAAATAATAATGACAAAAATCATATTTTGAAAATCTCTTCACTTTAAAATTGATTATGAATAAATTAAATTATAACCCACTTTAGAAATAAAGTAGAATCTGAAATGTTGATTTATGTCATTATTTCAGTCCTTCAAATTGTTTAGCATTACACTGCATAGTATGGAAATTAATTCATTAAACAAATTCATAGTAAAGCAAGGATACCAATTTAAACAAAAACCAAAATAATAAAATGAATAAACATCTACTTTATTTTTTTTGCAGTTTCATTTCCCTTTTCTAAGGTGGTAATTGGATTTGATTCTGCTGATCACAATTTAAAAATTTAGCCAATAATCCGAAAATTAGATGTCTATGAAATAATACTTACAAATCACTTAAATTTAAATCTGAACGAATTGATATAAACACAACTGATTTTGCTGAAGGAGTTTACCTGGTGCAAATACAAACAGAAAAATTTACTGAAACTAAAAAAGTAATCGTCACTTAATAATTATAAAACAAAATTAATATGAAAAAAATCATTATTTACTTATTCAGTATAATAATGCTGCTATTTACAATTCCTCAATCTGCATTTGCCCAAATTGATTGGCTAAAACAATGCGGAACGGTGCAGCCTTCAGCGTTTTCAGTAATGCAACCTGATACCATTGTAAATGGTGACTCTGTTATTGTTATTCCTACTGTTTTTCATATTCTAACACAAGGCGGATCAGAAAACATTTCTAAAAGTCATGTTCTAAGGGCCCTGCAAATTATGAATCAGGATTTCAACCGACAGAACCCTGATACGTTTGATATTCC
Organism: Bacteroidota bacterium; assembly: GCA_016722525.1. GTDB lineage: Bacteria > Bacteroidota > Bacteroidia > AKYH767-A > OLB10 > JADKJB01. Next base: position 209,518 of record JADKJB010000009.1, on the reverse strand, counting down.
TGCTGCCTTCCATCCGGTACGCGGAAATCCAAAAATAGAATTCCGTTTAGCACGTATTGATCCGCAGGGAAACTGCACCGATGGAATTGACAGGATTTATACTCCATATACCGCCACATACAATAATATAACTCAGGTCTATAATTTTTCCTGGCCCATCAGGCAGTATATGAATGTGTACGTGATGAAATGGATTAGCGTACAAGATTATCCATTGAACCTTGGACTGACTGGTCCGGTATCTATGGATAGCTCGCTAATACTGCCTGATAATGGTGATAAACTCATGATTGTTTATCATTCACTTGCTGATGGATTCAATGGAGTGACTCCATCAAGGCGTAAACATATTCTTTCACATGAAATGGCGCATGCTTTTGCATTAGCTCATACTTGGGGTTCCGGAGCAGGTTGTGGAGATGATGATAATGTGAGTGATACTCCCCTTCAAGATGATCAAAATTACGCTTGCCCAACATTTCCCAAGATCAGCTGCAACAATGGCCCCAATGGCGAAATGTTCAACAACTTTATGGATTATGCTGAATGCCAAAATATGTTTACTGAGGGACAATCCGATTATATGCGTACTTGTCTGGCTATTAATGACTGGAGAGATTCATTATGGAAGCCAGCCAACCTTGCAGCAACCGGAGTTGATGCTATCTTGCCTTCTTGTCAAAGTGCACCTGAAGCTGATTTTGGTTATGGTAATTTTGCAGGATGGCTGTGTGCCGGCAAACCGGTACTTTTTTACGAAGCAGCTTCTATGAACGCAACATCTTATCAATGGGAATTCACAGGTGGGATTCCGGCAACGTCAACCGATACGTTTCCATCTGTGATTTTTCCTGACAGCGGCTATTACACCGTTAAGCTGATTGCAGGCAATGCCTTTGGAGTTGACACCATGGTGAAAATTATACGGATTGAACCGGCTGAAGTCAACTACAATTCTGCCATGACAGAATCATTTGAAGATTCAGCATTCAATCAGCAAATAGCTCCCTGGACCTTTTTGGGTAAGAAATGGTCGGTTACCAATGTAGCAGCATATTCAGGAAACAATTCTATACGATTAGACAGCAGCCTGAATCATATCAGTGCATTTTTTACACACACATTCGACCTGAATCAATTGACAGGAACCGGCAGAGTACTTGAGTTTAAGGAAGCTCTTGGGCTGAGTGCTTCAGGTTCACCTATTAATGGTGGACTACGGGTTATCTGGAAAAGGCCATGTGCTTATGAATTTCTTGAAATGTTTGCAGATACAAGCACTGGGGTTGATGCCGGTGCACTCAATACAGGAAATGCCCTGTTTCCCGGTAATTTACAAACAGTGGTAACCAATCAGCCATTTATTCCAATTGACACCACTCAATGGCAAACCATTACATTGCCAATTCCTGATAATCTCACAGGTGAAATTCAGATTGGTTTTACCTGGTATAATTTTACACCGACTAACAAATTTAAGGGAATGTATATTGATGATATCAAAGTAATGATTCCTGTTGGCATTGCAGAAAATAATGCTGTTTTAAATTGGATGTTATATCCTAACCCAGCCACCAATCAGCTCACCATCGCATTGCCAAACAATCGCAAAGAAGTTACAGCAATAATCTCTGACATAACCGGAAAAATAATTTATAAAACCTCTGCAACAGCAACGCAAAAGATAGAAGTAAACACAAGTGATTTTGCCGAAGGAATTTATCTGGTGCAAATACAAACGGAGAATTTTATTGAAACTAAAAAGGTGATTGTTACAAAATAAATTGAAATGAAGAATAAATTATTAATTATCGCTTTGTTATTTCTTGTATTGTCTGATACATTTGAAAATAGATTGTTCGCGCAGTTATCAGGAGATTTAGATACCAGCTTTAACGGAACCGGAATGTTAATAGATACCGTTGGACCAATGAATTCTGAGGCTCGTGCTGTTGTCATACAACCGGATGGAAAAATTATTGCTGCCGGCTATAGCGGGAGCAGCATGTATTCTGTTTTTGCTTTATCACGCTACCTTATAAATGGTGCTGTTGATACTAGTTTTGGCATAAATGGTGAAGTGGTTGTTGACTTGTTTTCATATGATTCACAAATACGTTCATTGGCATTGCAACCTGATGGAAAAGTAATAGTTGCCGGTTTCGTAGCATGGCCAAGTTCAAGCTGGTATTTTGCTTTGGCGCGATTCAACCCAAACGGCACATTAGACAGTACCTTTGGAACAAACGGTGCTGTAACTACAATCGTTGGTCCGGAAATAGCTGTTATTAGTTCTATAGCATTACAAACAGATGGTAAAATTGTTGCTGTGGGACACAGATCAACAAATTCATCTATTTATAATGATTTTGTGCTTGCCCGCTATAATACAAATGGAATGCTGGACAGCACTTTTAATAATACCGGATTATTAATTTTTTACCGGGCCGGGGTAAATCACAACAGTACATTAGCTTCAGTTGCCATTCAAACAGATGGTAAAATTGTTGCTGCCGGTGGAGCCGATGGTATTGCTGTGATACGATGTAATACTGACGGCACACTTGATAGTACATTCAATTCGAGCGGCACATTCTATTCATCCGCTGATACGATGTATGCAAATTCGCTGGTCATCCAACCCGACGGCAAGCTCCTTGTGGCGGGTTGGAGTTGGTTCAACTATCCAAACTACTGTTTTGTTTTGGCACGACTGGATAGTTCGGGACAATTAGATAACACCTTTGGAGTAAATGGAATCACCCTCACAGATTTTGGTAACGGGAATGATTATGCGAACGCTATTGCTCTGCAACAAGATGGAAAAATTGTGGCAGCAGGATCATCTGATACTGACCCCGATCTTGGTTACACAGATTTTGATTTTGCTATTGCATGTTACAACAGCAACGGAACATTGGACTTAAATTTTAGTTCAGATGGTAAACTCACTACAAAGTTTACCTGGGTTTGGGTTGATATTGCTTCAGCAATAGCGATTCAACCTGATGGTAAAATAATTGCAGCTGGAACAGCCAATGGGCTCACTTTTGCTTTGTCGAGGTATCATTTTTTGCTAAGTACAGGAATAGTTGATTTGTCAGTTGATACTAATTCCTTAATCGTTTATCCAAATCCGACATCAAACCAAATAACTATTGAAGGGTTTGTAATGAATTCTGAAATCAAAATATTAGATATCACAGGAAAAATAATTTACTCACAAAAGTTATCAAATACTCAAAAGATAGAAGTAAACACAAGTGATTTTGCAGAGGGAGTTTACCTGGTAAAAATACAAACGGAGAATTTTATTGAAACCCAAAAAGTAATTATATCGAAATAATACATAAAACCAATTATCATGAAAAATATTCTTACATCAATAGCAGGTTTTTTATATTTTCTTTTATGTATTCCCAACTCCGCATTTACACAAATTGACTGGCAGAAACAATGCGGAACAGTGCAGCCATCAACATTATCACTAATGCAACCTGATACAATAGTAAATGGCGACTCGGTTATTATTATTCCAACGGTGTTTCATATTATTACACAAGGAGGTGCGGGTAATATTTCAAAGAGTCGTATTAACAAAGCTATGCAAATTCTTAATCAGGATTTTAGTCGGCAGAATCCTGACACGTTCAATATTCCTTCAGCATTCCACCCGTTTCGTGGAAATCCAAAAGTGGAGTTTCGATTAGCACGAATAGACCCGCAGGGAAACTGCACAGATGGAATTGAAAGAATCTATTCTCCACAAACAGGCGCTATAGACAACTATTTTCAAATGCAGCCTAATTTTTCCTGGGACCATACGCGCTATTTGAATATTTATATTGTGAATTGGATTGACTTTAACAACTTCCCATTATCTGGTGCTGCAAGTTATGTTGCTCCAATTGACAGTGGACAGAATTATCCTCCATCTAACGATGCTTTGCTTTCGGGTTATTATATGCTTGGAGATGGATTTATTGGAGTGCCTCCAGCCGGCGTTGTTCATAGTCTTTCACATGAAATAGGACATAATATAGGTTTATGGCATACATGGGGGATAAACCCTTCAGGCTGTACGGATGATGATGATGTTGCAGATACTCCATTACAAGATGATGCATCATCAAACTGTCCGGTTTTCCCGCAAATCTCCTGTAACAATGGCCCAGATGGAGATATGTTCAACAACTTTATGGATTATGGTGATTGCCTGAACATGTTTACTGAAGGACAGGTTGACCGCATGCGCACCTGTCTTGCAAATAACGAATGGCGTGAAACACTGTGGACACCATCCAATCTTGCAGCTACAGGTATTGATACTGTTTTACCTCTTTGTGCAAATACTCCGGTTGCTGATTTTGGATATGGTAATTATAATGGTTGGCTTTGTGCAGGAACTCCAGTTCAGTTTTATGAAGCATCTACATGGAGTCCTAGTTCTTATCAGTGGGAATTTACCGGAGGTATTCCTGCAACCTCAACAGATACATTTCCATCCGTAATTTTTCCTGACAGTGGATTTCATAGTGTTAAGCTAATTGTAAGCAACAGTTTCGGAACCGACACAAGTTTTAAATTAATAAGAATTGAACCTGCCGAAGTTAATTACACATCAACCATGCAGGAATCATTTGAAGATTCTGTTTTCAATTTACAAATCGCTCCATGGACAATGCTTGGTAAAGAATGGGAGGTTACTAACCTTGCAGCTTTTTCAGGAAACAACTCCATCCGGTTAGACAGCAGTAAACAATACTTAAGTTCGTTTTTCACTCATATATACGACTTAAACCAGGTTACAGGCACGGGTAGAAAATTGGCGTTTAAGGTTGCTCTCGGATTAAGTTTGGCCGGAAATATTAATGGAGGATTACGTGTGATATGGAAACAACCTTGCGTTTATGAACGGTATGAAATGTGGGGTCCGCCAAATGGACCATATAAGCTACATCCTGATGAAATAATATCTCCTGATTCATTAAAAACGGCTACATCAAACATTGCGTTTATTCCGAATGCAAGCCAATGGGATTCGGTATTTCTTGACATCCCTGATACGCTTTCAGGAGAAGTACAGTTTGGATTTATTTGGGCCAATTTGACTCCAACAAACAAATTTAAAGGACTATATATAGATGATATCAAAGTGTTGGCCGGTACCGTTGGGATTGCAGAAAATACTTCTGAATTTAACTGGAGTGTTTTCCAAATCCTGCAACCGACCAACTTACCATTTCATTACCTGGAAATAATAAAAAAGTGGAAGTAATTATTTCTGACATCACCGGAAAAATAATTTATAAAACCACTGCAACAGCAACACAAAAGTTAGAGGTGAACACAACCGATTTTGCGGAGGGAGTTTATTTGGTGCAAGTGCACAATGAAAACTACATTGAAACTAAAAAAGTGGTTGTTACTAAATAAATTAAACACATAATGAAAAAGCTATTATTATTCGTTGCTGCTCTTGCATTGCTCACATCCGGGAGCATTGCCCAAACGGTGACAGACATTGACGGCAATGTGTATGATACCATTCATATTGGCACACAAATATGGACCAGACCAAATCTGAATGTAACACACTATCTCAATGGAGATCCTATTCCTAATGTTACAGACAGTGCTCAATGGGCAAATTTAACCTACGGAGCATACTGTAATTATGACAATGATTCCAATAATGCAGCTGTTTACGGAAAGCTCTATAATTGGTATGCCGTTAATGATCCCCGCGGCATTGCCCCTCTTGGATATCATGTACCGACTTTTGAAGATTGGGATACACTCCAGATTTTTCTTGGTTATGATTTAGTTGCCGGAGGTAAGTTGAAAGAGATTGGTACCACACATTGGATGAGTCCGAATACAGGAGCTTCAGATGAATATGATTTTACTGCTCTGCCCGGAGGGCAACGTGCTGATTCAATTTATTCAGGAACCTTTACAGAAATTAAAGAACAAGGTTATTGGTCGTCTTCTTCAGAAATAGATACCATCTATCCCTGGGCCATGAATATTTCTTATAACTCAGAAGGCTTTACAAACTGGGGCGCATCAACACGAAAATCCGGCTTTTCAATCAGGCTAATAAGTGATTTGCCTTTGAGTATAAATAATATTGACAATAGTGATTCCTTTAAAATCTATCCAAACCCAGCAGCTGATTTATTTTTAATTTCATATCCACAGTTGTTTGGCAATGAAGTTACTATAACTATTTCTGATATTGCCGGAAAAATAATCCCGATAGCTATCGGGAACAAAACCACTGCATCAGCAATACAAAAGATAGAAGTAAACACAAGTGATTTTGCTGAAGGCGTTTATCTCGTGCAAATACAAACAGAGAAATTTATTTCAATAAAAAAAATAGTGATTACTAAATAATAAAAACAATTTATTTCATGCAGCATCTAAAAAATATTAAAGTATTATAAATCATGAAATCATTCTATGCAATTAAATACAGTTTGCTCAAAGTATGGGCAATTATTCCTTCCATCGTCTTATTTAACCTTCCAGGCATTGCTCAAACAATTGAATTGGTGAAAGACATTAATCCATCCGGCAATTCTCAAATTTCCTCAATGATAGATTTAAATGGTCTCATAATATTCAGCGCGTATGAAACAACGCATGGTTCCGAACTGTGGAAATCGGATGGAACGGATACCGGAACGGTAATGATTAAAGATATCAATCCCGGTATTGCAAATGCAAATGTCATGAACATGATTTATTATAACGGTAAAGTTTACTTTAGTGCCGATGATGGAGCCAATGGGCGTGAAATATGGGTAACCGATGGTTATTCAACCGGTACATATATGTTGAAGGATATAAATCCCTCAGGCAACGGTTCATTCAGCAATGCTATTAGTTTCAATAACCTTTTATTTTTTAATGCTGATGATGGTGTTCATGGCAATGAGTGGTGGACCACTGATGGTACCTTTAATGGAACGCAACTTTTTGACAGCAGCACTATTGGAGAGTGGACCTGAAAAGCCTTACATCTATAACAACAAGCTTTACTTTGCTTACAATAATGGCATAAACGGAGTAGAACCTTGGGTGACAGATGGAACGCCTACCGGAACAAATATCTTACTCAACATTAACCAGACAAATTCACTCAATTCATTACCCGGCTATTTTACGGAATACAATGGCTTGCTTTATTTCAATGCAGATAATGGTGTCAAGGGAATGGAACTATGGGTAACAGACGGCACATCCGGTGGAACACAATTGGTTAAAGACATTAGAATAGGTGCAATCGGATCATCAGCCAGAAATTTTATTGCATACAATAACTTGTTATATTTTGAAGCCCATGATGGAATTAACGGTGTTGAATTATGGGCAAGTAACGGTACCGACACAGGTACTTTTATGGTAAAAAATATTAACACTGCCGGTTCTTCTGACCTGATTGGATTTTTTAAATACAACAACCAATTATTTTTCAGTGCAATTGATGGTTCGCATGGAAGGGAACCCTGGATGAGTGATGGAAGTGGTAACGGAACTCAGTTGTTGCTTGATATTAATCCCACGGGAAATTCAATGCCCGGCTATTTTAACTTTGTTATGGTGCCTAAAGAATTTGATGGCAACCTTTTCTTTGTTGCTGATGAAGGTACCAACGGATATGAATTATGGTTTACCGATGGCACGGCAAATGGTACGCTGATTATTGAACCATCTCTTGTAATTGGGGTTTCCCCCTTGAATTTTTTCAATCAATTTGAGCTTAGCGGAGGTGCGATGTATTTTGATGCAAACTATGATGGAACAGGTGAGGATCTGTATCGGGTGGTACCAGGAAGTTCCGGAATTGCAAACCAAACTATTACTGCAGGCAATGTATTGGTTTTTCCATGTCCGGCAGCCAATCAGTTCACCATCGAATTACCCGGTAATACTGAAAAAGTTGATGTAACCATCTCCGACATCACAGGAAAAATAATTTATAAAACCGCCACCATCAATTCCGAAAAGATAGAAGTAAACACAACCGATTTTGCAGAGGGCGTTTACCTGGTGCAAGTGCAAACAGAAAATTTTACTGAAACTAAAAAGTAATAGTTACTAAATAATTAAAATTAACATGAAAAAGCTAATTCTATTCTTAGCGTTTACGTGCACTATTAGCATAACAAATGCTCAATGGCAGCAAACAAATGGACCTTATGGCGGTTATGCTCGTTGTTTTACAACAAGCGGTTCTGATATTTACGCTGGAATTTATGGAGTTGGTGTTTTTATGTCAGCCAATAACGGGAGCAGCTGGACTCCGGTCAATAATGGCTTAACAAATACTTTTCTAACTGTTTTGGCTACCAGTGGGTCTGCTATTTTCGCAGGCACTGAAGGCGGTGGTGTGTTCTTATCTACCAATAATGGTGGTAACTGGTCTGCAGTAAATACAGGTCTTCTGGACACCAATATTACTGCTCTAGCCATAAGTGGAACAAACATTTTTGCCGGAACAGGTACAGGAATATTCTTATCAACTAATAACGGAGGAAATTGGACTCCGGTGAACAGTGGTTTGACTAATTATATGATAACTTCATTAGCAATTAATGGTTCTTCCATTTTAGCCGGAGCCCATTTTGGAGGAGTGTCAATTTCTTATAATAATGGATTAACTTGGAGTGGAATAAATACCGGTTTAATAAATGACGATGTTACTGCATTAGCTGCTAACGGGACCCATATTTTTGCAGGAACTGAAGGAGGTGGCGTGTATCTATCTACCAATAATGGAGGAAATTGGGCACCTGTTATTACAGGATTGACCATTACAACTTTAGTCTGCGATGGAAATAATGTTTATGCCGGGACTTACATAGACGGAGTTTTCCTATCAACAAATAATGGAAGCAATTGGACTGCAGTGAACACAGGTCTGATAAACAAAAATGTGAGTGCTTTAATTTTTAGCGGAATGAACATTTTTGCCGGAACTGATGGGGGAGGAATTTTTTATCAACTAATAATGGTAGTAATTGGACAGCATCAAGTGAGGGAATTTCTGGAGCAACAATCACTGATCTGGCAATAAGTGGTTCAAACATTTTTGCAACTTCATGGGGAGGTGGGATGTTTCTATCAACAAACAATGGTAGTTACTGGTCAACTATAAATTCTGGCATTACAAATCCGGACCTAACTTCTTTGGCAATTAACGGGGCCAATATATTTGCAGGTGCTGCAGGAGGTGACGGAATCTACTTATCAACCAATAATGGCGGAAATTGGACAGTAGTGAATAATGGTTTAACTAATTTTTTAGTAAATTCATTATTCGTTAATGGAACAGATATTTTTGCCGGAACATTTGGCGGTTTTAGTCCTCCAAGAGTATTTCTATCAACCAATAACGGTAGTAGCTGGACTCTGGCAAGTACAGGGTTAACAGGGATGGGTGGTGTAACTTCATTTGCCATCAGCGGAACCAATATTTTTGCAGGCACTGTTAGCAGTGTATTTGGGTATTATGGAGGAATATTTATAACTACCAATAATGGCAGCAGCTGGACTTTCTCAAATACAGGTCTTCCAGCTGTTAATGTATTTTCTTTGGTAGCTAACGGATCTACTATTTTAGCAGGAACAGACGCCGGTGTTTACATTTCAAACAATAACGGAGGTAATTGGTCATTATCAAATAGCGGATTATCAAATAACACAGTTGGTAAATTTGCGATTAATGGTACAAAGATATTTGCAGGAACTTATGGAGGAGGTGTATTTTTATCAACCGATAACGGAACCAGTTGGAATGCTGTAAATGCAGGATTGACTAATACATACATTTTGAGTTTTGCTATTGATGGAACAAACATTTTTGCCGGGACTGACAATGGCGGTGTTTGGAAACGACCTCTGTCAGAGTTAACAAGTATTGATGAGAATAATTTAGAAGTTTCCTTTAGTGTTTATCCTAACCCAGCCACCAATCAACTCACCATCGCGTTGCCAAACAACTTCAAAGAAGTAACAGCAACAATCTCTGACATTACCGGAAAAATTATTTACAAAACCACAACAATTAATTCCGAAAAGTTAGAAGTAAACACAAGTGATTTTGCGGAAGGTGTTTACCTGGTGCAAGTACAAACAGAATATTTTATTGAAACGAAAAAGGTGATTGTTACAAAGTAATTTAAAAAACAATTTAACATTATGAAAAAACAATTACTCATACTTACATTGTTCGCAATTATCGGCTGGAGCAATTCAGCAACTGCACAATCACCCAGCTGGATTTGGGCAAAGAGTGCAAGTGCTACTGAACATGATGGTGGCACCAGCGTTGCGACTGATGCAAGCGGAAATGTATATGTAACAGGCTCTTTTAATAGTCCTACCATCACCTTTGGAACAACTACTTTAACCAATGCAGGTGGTAATGATATTTTTATTGTGAAATACGATGCAAACGGAAATGTGCTTTGGGCAATGAGTGCAGGCGGTGCTGGTGATGAACGAGGAAACAGCGTTTCTACAGATTCCGGAGGCAATGTATTTATGACGGGTTTTTTTGACAGTCCTGCAATCACCTTTGGAACAACTATTTTACCCAATGCAGGTGGCTTCTACCCTTATGATATTTTTATTGTGAAATACGATGCTGGTGGCAATGTACTTTGGGCAAAGAGAGCAGGTGGTTCTTATCCGGATCAAGGCAACAGTGTTTCTACCGATACAAGCGGGAATGTAATTATGACTGGCTATTTTGCAAGTACTACCATCACTTTTGGAACAATTACTTTAACGAATTTATCTGGACCATCAACTATCGGTCCTAGTGATATTTTTATTGTGAAATACGATGAAAATGGAAATGTGCTTTGGGCAACAAACGGAGGAAGTCCTTCTGATGAACAAGGCAACAGTGTTTCTACCGATGCAGGAGGTAATGTATTTATTACGGGCTGGTTTAGTGGTCCTGACATCATCTTTGGAACTGATACTTTATACAATTCAGGCAACTTAACATTTTACAATTATGATATTTATATTGTGAAATACGATGCAAACGGAAATGTCCTTTGGGCAAAGAGCGCAGGTGGCACTGATTCTGATAATAGCAACAGAGTTTCTACCGATGCCATTGGGAATGTATTTATGACGGGCTATTTTGATAGTCCTGCCATATCCTTTGGAACAACAACATTAACCAATGCAGGCCTTAGAGATATCTTTATTGTGAAATACGATGCAGGCGGAAATGTGCTTTGGGTCAAAAGCGCAGGGGGTGCTTATATTGATAATGGTACCAGCGTTTCCACCGATGCAAGCGGAAACGTATTTATTACAGGCTATTTTGATAGTCCTACCATCACCTTTGGTACAACTACTTTAACGCGTAACGGTCTTTTTAGTGATATCTATATTGTGAAATATGATGCAGGCGGAAATGTGCTCTGGGCAAAGAGCGCAGGTGGTATTGATATTGATGGTGGCAACAGCCTTTCCACCGATGCAGGCGGGAATGTATTTATCACAGGCTATTTTCATAGCCCGTCCATCACTTTTGGAACAACTACTTTAATTAATTCCGGCGCCCCGGGAACTACTTATGATATTTTTATTGCAAAGCTTGATACAGTTGTAGTTGCCGGAATAGCCAGTAATCAAAGCTCAAACGGAATCTCCGTTTTTCCCAACCCAGCCAAGAATGTATTAACTATTAGTTATCCGTTATTGACTCACGAAGATTTAACTATAACCATCACCGACATCACTGGAAAAATTATTTACAAAACGATTGCAACGGCAACACAAAAGATAGAAGTAAACACAAGTGATTTTGCCGAGGGAGTTTATCTCGTGCAAATACAAACAGAAAAATTTATTGAAACTAAAAAAGTAATTGTTACTAAATAAATTAAACCAATATGAAAAAGCTATTTCTATTAGTATCACTTACGTGCAGTTTATACATAACAAATGCACAATGGCAACCAACAAACGGTCCATATGGTGGCAACATTAAATGTATGGCAGTTAGCGGATCAAACACTTTCGCAGGTACTGTTTTCGGAATATTCTTGTCAACAAATAATGGCAGTAGCTGGACAAGCATTAATTCCGGCTTAACAAATTTGAATATCACTTCATTGGTCACAACAGGTACCACCATTTTTGCGGGAACTGGAGGAGGTGGAGTGTATGTTTCAACTAATAACGGTAGTAATTGGACAGCAGTGAATGCAGGCCTTACAAATCTCTATGTTACAGCATTAGCAATTAGTGGAACAACTCTTTTGGCAGGAACATATTCAGGAGGAGTGTTTTTATCAAACAATAGCGGAAACTCCTGGACCCAGGCAGGTTTAGCCAATGCTAATATCACCAGTCTTGCAATGAACGGAACCACCTTCTTTGCCGGCACCAACACTTTTTGGGGTCCGGTAGGAGTATATATATCGAACGACAATGGCATTACCTGGAATATTACAGGATTAACTAATATTGTTAATGCCTTTATTGTTAACGGAACTGATGTACTCGCAGGATCCAATGATGGCGTTTACTTAACTTCTGATTACGGAGTATCCTGGAACCCATCCGGTTTGTCAGGTAATGCAGTAATGGCATTATTTGTAAACGGAACAGATATTTTTGCCGGATTAAATCCCGGTCAAATATTTTTATCTACTAACAATGGTGCTAACTGGACACAGATTTATGCAAATATGTTTTCCCTCAACGTGAATTCGATAGCAGCGTCAGGATCAAACGTTTTTGCAGGAACTGAAAATGGGATTTACTATTCGGCTAATAATGGAGGCAATTGGTTTCCGGCAAATACAGGATTAACAGCAGCCGGTGTCAGATCATTGGCTGTAACTGGAAATAATATTTTCACAGGAACGAATATTGGTGCATTTTTATCAACTAATAATGGAGGTTATTGGTCAGCAATCAATAACGGCTTTCCAGTTATCAATTCCGTAAGTTCATTAACCATTTCCGGATCTGACAATATTTATGCAATTGTTTATTCCGGAGGTTTATGGGGCGACGGAGTTTATTTATCTACAGATAATGGAAATAATTGGACCTACAAATATACCTTTTGGCCCACTTCGAGTTTGTCTGCATTAGCTTCAAATGGAACCAACATTTTCGCAGGAGGTTATGGAGGAGGAGTGGCTTTTTCTGCTGATACCGGCAGCAATTGGATGTTAGTAAATAATGGCTTGGCTAATCACTATATCACAGCTTTAGCTGAAAGCGGAACACACCTATATGCCGGGACTGATACTTCCGGTGTGTTTGTATCAACTAATAATGGCTTCAGTTGGAATCCGGCAAGTTCAGGGTTAACGGGAAACTCAGTCATTGCTTTCGCCATTAACGGTCCGAATACTTTTGTAAGTAATAGTGATGGTGTTTTTTTGTCAACCAATAACGGAGCAAGTTGGACACCCGCAAATGCAGGTCTGGGAACTAATACCGTTTGGTGTTTTGCAACAAGTGGTCAAAACATTTTTGCCGGAACAGATAGTTTGGTTTATTTATCAACTGATAATGGAAATAGCTGGAGCGATGTGAGTGCCGGATTGCCCATTTCACAGATCGTATCACTCGCAACAACTAACACAAATATTTTTGCAGGCACCTATGGTGACGGAGTATGGATGCGACCTTTAACTGAATTAGTAGGCATAGATGAAAATAATTTTAGTAAAGAAGTTTCCATTTATCCCAACCCGACTTCAGATAATTTTACCATTAAATTTATAAAAATAATAAATAGTGCCGAAGTGACTATTACAGATATCACCGGAAATAAAATTTATTCGAAACCAATTTCAAATATTCAAAAGTTAGAAGTAAAAACAAGTAATTTTGCTGAAGGTGTTTATCTCGTCACTATCCAGACAGAAAACTTTGTGCAGACTAAGAGAATAGTTGTCATGAGATAAATCTCTACTAATCGAAACTAAAATAAATATCCATTTATGAATCTGAATAAGTTCTTTATAAAGGTAACGAATTTCAATTCAAGATTTTTAATCGTGTTTTCATTATTACTATCAAGTTGTGTCACTCCTGGCAGTTTCAAGGTGAACAAACTTGGTCCCGGAAGTAACAGGGCAATGGCACTTTCTCAATTAACTCAGGGCAATCCTTATGTTATTGTGCATGAAGGTGACACTGCCTGGCAATTGAACGATTACAAATTAAACAACGATAATACAGCAATAACAGGAGATTTGAAGCCTTTGCCAAATGAAAGATATAGTTATAAAAAAGTCAATCCTAATGCAACCAATATCGCTCAGGATAGTAATGCTTACCCCTTTGACGAAATGCATGTTAAAGTAACGGGACTAATTAAAGATTCCACAGGAAAGGTGGTACTTCATAACGACAGTATAAAAGAGATACAGGTTTATAATAAAATAAACTACAAGAAAAAGAATGCAGAAACCACTGCTGCGACGGTTGGAATTGGTGTCGGATTGACTATTCTGATTATCCTCGGAACCATTGCACTTATTGCCTTAATACTTGCCTTGGGCGTTAATCTAATGAAAGATATTCTTTCGGGTGATTAGTGATTTTAATTTCTAAAATACTTCCTTGGCTACCAGATTTCCCTTTGGAATCAAATTTGCATGAAAAAAGCTACTTGACACAGACTAACTATTCTATAATCAATTGTCAATGCAGTGAAGTACCACATTTCAGTAATTGAGCTCTTGCACAAAGTAAATTACAATATGGAACTGAAGTCTTCACTCCAGAATAACTACTCAATAAAAGTCCAAGGTTATTGAATAGTGAGCAACAATAAGTGAGAAGTGAATAAGGAAACTCCTTTTTTAATAATCAATAGTCCAGGCGCACTTTTGCCTAAATACAGCACACATTTAACTGATTATAAATCATTTATAAAACCGTTTTTACTTTCAAATTTGCCACTTTTTTCAACCTCTAAAAAAGACTACCTTTGCAAAAATTGAAAAAAGCAATTTGCCAGAAGTTGCATACTTCAATAAACACAATTAAACACACGACTACCATTGGGACCAACCGGGACTTTTACCTCCACAATTCCCGGTAATACAAAATATGACTAACACAGAAAACAACAAACGCTACGCTCTTTGGACCAACGATGTGGAGGATCATTCAATCTGGTTCAATAAATTGCGTTACGAAACCGGCGAACTGGTGATGAAAGAAGGGATGCCGATACTGCTTGAAATTTACAAAAAATTTAATGTGAAAAGTACTTTTTACTTTACCGGATACATGGCAGAGCATTTTCCGGATGTGGTAAGTATGATTATCAAAGACGGTCATGAAGTGGCCTCTCATGGCTATTCGCATGAAGTTCACGAGGCCTTTGATGTGTTGAGTTACAAAGATCAGGTAGAACACTTATCTAAATCAAAAAAATTGCTTGAAGATATTTGCGGCTATAAGGTCATTTCATTCCGGGCTCCTGCACTGCGGGTAAATTCAGATACGCCCAAAGCGTTAGCCGAAACCGGTTTTGTGATAGACAGCTCTGTGGCATCACAGAGATTTGATATGTTTTTATCTTTCGGCGGTTTAAAAAAATTGAAATGGCTCACCGCCCCTCGCCTGCCCTATCACACACAACCCGACAACCTCTTTAAAAAAGGCAACGGCCCCATCGTGGAGGTTCCTCTTACCGCCCTTATGTTTCCTTATGTAGGAACAACTATGCGCATTTTCCCTTTCATCACCAAAATGCAACATACCATTTTGAATGCTGAAAATAAAATAAACCACAAGCCAATTGTGTTCGATGTACACCCCAACGAGTTCATCAACGAAGAAAGTGAATCACGCACCATTGAACGGCGATCTAAAAACTTTTTCTCTTACCTCCTTGCTGATCTGGTACGTGGTAAATTAAAAGTTAAAAATCTCGGCAAAGCTGCCATTCCTCTTTACGAGAAAGAAATTGAATTCTACCAAAATAGAGGCTATCAATTTGTCACAGTGAAAGATTATTGTAAAGCTCAAGGACTTATCCCCAACTGATATGCGCATTTTCATCATTACTATGGACGATCCTGTTCAGACGCTTCCGTTCATGAAGGAAATTATTGCCAACCGTCATAAAGATATTGTGGGTATTGCTACCTCAAAAGGTGACCGGTTAACCATTGGCAAAAAAAGATCACCCCTGGTGTACCTTTTCTCCCTCATGCTCATCATGGGTCCCATCGCATTTCTTAAACACTCATTCGTGACCGTTAGTTTTAAACTGCAAAAAAAACTATCGAAATTTTTCCCCTTTATCAAATCTCCATCCATCCTCACCTTCGCTGAAAAATATAACATTCTAACTTTCGATATTCAAACACCCAATTCGAAAAAATTCCGGGAAGAACTAAGTAAGTTGAAACCGGATGTAATTATCAACCAAAGTCAGAGCATCATTAAGAAAGAACTGCTCGAAATTCCAACTATCGGAGTCATCAACCGGCACAATGCATTGCTGCCTAAGAACCGTGGAAGACTGACACCCTTTTGGGTCGCACTTCGCAGAGAACCCGAAACAGGAGTCAGTATTCATTTTGTTACCGAGGGCATTGATGCCGGTGCTATCATTGTTCAGGAAAAATTCCCCGTTGCTAAAAACGATACCTTTAACAGTCTTGTGAAAAAAAATTATGTCGTAGCTCCCAAAGCCATGCTCAAAGCACTCGACATTCTTGAAAAGGCAATTACAAGCTCCTCCCTAACGACGACAATCAGGCTACCTACAATACCGTTCCTACTTTTAATGAAGCCTGGCAATATCGAAAAGATCGTTTGTTTTAAATTTTATTTAATTGCTACAATCGAAAATCGGGATAATGTGCATTTCTTTTAAAAACATTAAATTTGTTGCCATGAAAAAAATTTTAGTATTCCTATTCGTTCTCAATTCAATTGCCGGTATTTCAGTGAGTCAGGATTTCAAAATTTTCAAAGGCGACACCATCAACCGCACCGATGCTAAAGGACTCAAACAAGGCGCCTGGAAACGATTTTATGATAATGACCAGCTTTTTTCAGAAACCACTTTCAAGAATGGCAAGCCAGTGAGTTCCACCCTTACTTTTTATAAATCAGGCGAAAAACAGGGCATCATGACCTACGACAAAGATGGAAAAACTGCCCGCATGACCAGTTACTGGCAAAATGGAAAAGTCATGGCGCTTGGTAAATACAGTAATCAGGAGAAGGATAGTACCTGGAAATATTACAATGAAAAAGATACCCTCACTGCTGTTGAAAATTATAAGTTAGGAAAAGCTCATGGCCTTTGGATAACTTATTTCCCTGATGGAAAAATTCTTGAAGAAACCAGTTATTCCAATGGCTTAAAAACGGCCCCTTTAAAAGTTATTTCACCAACGGAAAAGTTAAAATGAGCTGTATTTACCGCGGCGACACGCTGGAAGGTGAACTTTTGCATTTTCACCTAAACGGAAAACCATACATTAAAGGCAAGTATTCATCCGGACTCAAAGAAGGGGAATGGTTGTACATGAACGAGAATGGAGCAAAGGATTCCTCTGATTTTTATTCAAATGGAGTTTTGCAAGTTAAGTGAATTCCAAAATCAGCAAATAGTTTTTCACCCACCTCCTCAACTGCCGCTGCCAACTGCCCCTGCCTACCGCCGCCCCTGCCTGCTCCGCTACCAATGCCTACTGCCTACCGCCGCTGCCAACTGCCGCTGCCTACTGCCTAGTGCCGCTGCCAACTGCCGCTGTCTAATGTTTTTTCCTAAAAATGCCTTATCTTTGTAGTTAATACATTCAATTAAGAAAAAGGTGAGTAAAAACGGTAAAATTTTGGTAGCAATGAGTGGTGGTATAGATAGTTCTGTAGCTGCCATGATGTTGCATGAAGAAGGGTATGAAGTGGTTGGAATAACCATGAAAACATGGGATTATGCATCCTCGGGAACCTCTAAAAAGGAAACCGGATGTTGCAGTCTTGATTCTATTAATGATGCCCGGGCAATTGCTGTCGACAGGGGTTTTCACCATTATATTCTCGATATCAGAGCTGAATTTGGCGATGCTGTCATTGATAATTTTGTGGATGAATACATCTCCGGCCGTACCCCAAACCCTTGTGTGCTTTGTAACACCCATATTAAATGGGAAGCCCTCTACAAAAGAGCTGAAATGCTTGATTGTGAATTTATTGCAACAGGTCACTATGCCCAACTTCGACAAGAAAATAACCGATATGTGATTTCCAGAGGTATTGATCACAGTAAAGATCAAAGCTATGTGCTTTGGGGACTTTCTCAGGATTTACTTGCTAAAACCCGATTTCCTCTTGGTGGATTCCATAAAACGGATATTAAACAAATGGCTATTGACTGGGGGTTTCATGAACTGGCCAATAAAAGCGAGAGCTACGAAATTTGTTTTGTACCCGATAACGATTACCGTTCCTTTTTAAAACATCGTGTTCCCGGATTAGCAGAAAAGGTGGCCGGTGGGGAATTTGTGGCTACTGACGGCAAGGTGTTGGGAACGCATAAAGGCTATCCCTTTTATACTATCGGTCAGCGTAAAGGACTTGAAATTGCATTTGGTGAACCTATGTATGTAACCAAAATTATTCCTGAAACCAATACCGTCGTTTTAGGGAGTTTTGAAGATCTTGAAAAGCGTGAAATGTGGGTCAGAAATGTGAATATGGTGAAGTATGCCGGTGTCACTGATTCTTTGGAAACGCTTACTAAAATACGCTATAAGGATGCCGGAACACCCGCTACCATCAGCATGCATGATAATTTGATGCGGGTACTGTTTCATAAAAATGTTTCAGCCGTGGCTCCCGGACAAAGTGCAGTATTTTATGAAGATGAAGATCTGGTGGGTGGAGGTTTCATTCTTAAATAAAAAAACTATGAAAAAACTTTCCTTCTTAGTGCTGGTAGTGATGGTTGCTTTGGCAGGATGTAAGGACGATGAAAATCAGCAACCTGCCCCTTCCGGATTGATCTACTCTTATTTTCCGGTTAACGTAGGACATGAAATAATTTATGATGTTTCGCTAATTACCAAAGATGGGTTTTCTGGTGTCAGCGATACCCTTGCTTATCAGATTAAAGAAGTTGTGGATTCCATTTTTCTCGATAACCAGGGAAGACCTACTCAGAGACTGGAACGCCTTAAACGTGAAACTCCATTAGATCCATGGGTGATCAATGATGTTTGGACTTCCAACCTCACCACTACCAGAGTGGAGAAAAAGAAGAAAATAGTACTTATGTAAAGCTCGTTTTTCCTATTACCTCATCAGCTACCTGGAATGGCAATCTCTTGAATAATTTTGACCCTAAATTGTATGAATATCAAAACCTGCATCAACCATTAATATTGGCAGGAATAAACTTTGACTCCACCTTAACTGTTTTACAGATTGACGATGATAATTTCATCGAAACCATGTATGAAATTGAAAAGTATGCAACCGGTGTAGGTATGATTTATAAAGAACAGATATTTATTGAAAAAGATAATACGCAACCTCCATTAGTAGGCATTCTTTCTCAAAGGTTATATAAAGAAACAATAGTGTCCTGGTCAAATTAATAACATATGAAAAAAATACTATTTTATCTGATCCTTCTTTGTGCTCCGGCTTTTAGTACCTATGCACAAAACCGTTATGTTATTTTCTTTACTGATAAAAATAACAGCCCCTATTCCATTTCCAATCCATCGGCATTTCTTTCACCGAGAGCAATACTGCGTCGTACACAACAAAACATTCAGGTAACCACTCAGGATCTTCCGGTGAACCCTGCTTATGTTAATGGTGTAATTGCAGCCGGTGGCAATGTACTTAATACTTCCAAATGGTTTAATTCGGTTACTATCGATGCTTCAAGCAGTGGAATTCTTTCTGCTGTTCAAGCGCTTCCCTATGTAAATCAGGTAGTGAATGTAGGGCGATTAATCAATCCTTCTCCGCTCCCACCTAAGTTTGATTACACGAACATCAGATTTAAAGGAACTACAGATCTGACAGCAGTAAAAACAGCATCATTTAATTACGGCACCTCTTTCAATCAGGTGAATATGCTTAAAGGTGATTTGATGCACGACAATGGCTATACCGGAGCCGGAAAAATTATTGCTGTTTTAGATGCTGGTTTTGTGAATGCCAATGCTATGCCGGTGTTTGATAGTCTATTTGCTAACAACCAAATTCTGGCTACATGGGATTTTGTAGACAATGAAGTTGATGTTTATGATGACGATGCCCATGGAACTATGGTTTTGTCAACGATTGGTGGAAATGTTCCCGGTGAATTAATTGGGACAGCACCCGGTGCTTCGTTTATCTTGCTGCGTTCTGAAAATGCTCCTGCCGAAGCTATCATTGAAGAATACAACTGGGCAGCTGCCGCTGAATATGCGGATAGTGCAGGTGCCGATATCATCAACTCTTCCCTGGGTTATACCTTATTCGATGATCCTTCTCAAAATCACTCTTATGCAGATCTTGACGGTAACACCACTCCTATTTCCATTGCTGCCGACATTGCAGCGTCGAAAGGTATGGTGGTTTGTAACAGTGCTGGCAACGAAGGTAACGGTTCCTGGTTTCATATCAGTGCGCCCTCCGATGCGGATAGCATTCTTGGTGTAGGTGCTGTAGATCCATTCTCCGTGTATGCGCAGTTTAGTGGCAAAGGACCCGCTGCGGATGGAGCTATCAAACCAAACGTTGCTGCTCAAGGAGCTCAAACAATTGTCGCCGATCCCTGGAATGGAGTGGGTGTGTTTCCGGCCAACGGAACTTCTTTCTCCTCCCCTTTGATGGCGGGTATGGTTGCAACATTATGGCAGTGTCACCCAACAGCTACCAACATGCAAATTATAAATGCTATTCAACAAAGTGCCAGTCAGGTTTTAAATCCTGATTCTTTGCTTGGTTATGGCATCCCTGATTTTCCTATGGCCTGTCTAATTCTCTCCGGCCTGAATCCCGGAGCTGTAAACAACGGCGACAACCTGAATTTAAATGCGAACCCTTTCGGAGATGAACTTAATTTTAACTTCTATACCAACACCCGCCAAAATATCAATATCAGATTGGTAGACTTACTCGGTCAAGTTGTTTACTCTAAATCAACCGAAGTATTAGGACTCTCTAACAACGCCATCACTATCCCCGCTCATTTTGCTAAAGGAGTTTATGTGCTTGAAGTGGAATCAAAAGATAATTTGATTTCGAAGAAAGTAGTGAAGGGAAATTGAAAAAGGTCATAAGTCATTGGTCGCACATCACTCCGACCTGGGCAGGCTAAGTCAACTTGTCACCTCTCACTTGTCACTTGTCACTAAAAACTGGTCACTAAAACTGATCACTAAAAACTGGTCACTTTAAGCTTGTCACTGGTCACTAAAAACTGGTCACTTTAAACTGGTCACTGGTCACTAAAAACTGGTCACTTTAAACTGGTCACTTGTCACTTGTCACTAAAACCTTCTCACTCTTTGCACAATGAATAAGAACAATTTCTTTCGTCGCAAACAATCGAATCCTAATGAGGATTTAGGTTTCGGTACCAAGGTGACTGCAGATAGGATCATGAATAAGGATGGCTCATTTTTCATGGAGCGCGTTGGTGATGCAAAGTTTCAGTATTTTGAAATTTACCACAACCTAATTACCATGTCGTGGCCAAAGTTTCTCACACTGCTAGTCTCGGCGTATTTTTGCTCCAACCTGTTATTTGCTATAATTTACTTCATCATAGGTGTGGAACATCTTACAGGCATTGATATGCAGATGGGTAATTTCAACAAATTTATGGAAGCATTTTTCTTTAGCTCTCAAACTCTGACAACTGTAGGTTTCGGACGAATTGCCCCCATGGGAACAATTACCAGTATTGTAGCCGCTGTTGAATCTATGCTGGGAGTGTTGGCATTTGCAATTGCTACCGGTTTACTTTACGGACGTTTTTCAAGGCCTATGGCAAAGCTGCTGTATAGTAAAAATGCCATTATTGCGCCGTTTAAAAATGGGACGGGACTGATGTTCCGCCTCACTAATTTACGTCACAATCAACTCATCGAAGTTGAAATGAACGTCACAATTGCCTATTTTGAAAAAGAATCCACAAACCGTGCCTTCGAAAGATTGAAACTGGAACGCGATAAGGTATCCCTCTTCCCTACCAGCTGGACCATTGTGCATCCGATTGATGAAGAGAGTCCGCTCTATGGAGCCGATCAAAATGATTTGAAAGATATGAAAATAGAAATCATTATTCTTTTAAAAGCATTTGATGATACTTTCTCTCAAACAATCTATTCCAGAACATCATTCCACTCCAACGAGATATTGTGGGGAAAAAAATTCCTTCCTATGTTCAGCGTAAAACCTTCCGGACAAACCGTACTCGATATCAGAAAAATTGATCTTTTAGAGGATAAGGAAATTTTCTCCAACAAAATAGTTTCGATCGATCAAGAAAATTCCAATTAATTATTTTACTTTTTAAAGAACTTGTATAAAAAAAGCCGGTTTACGGACCGGCTTATTAGAAAAACTATATAGCTAAAACTAATTCATGATCATAATTTTTTTCATTGCAGCAGCTTCTTGATTGGATACTTTCATTACATAAATTCCCGGTTGAAAAGAGGAAGTCTGTATCGCTGTTTTTGATTTTGATGAATCAATATTTTGTTCCCAAACTTTTCTTCCATTGCTGTCAAATAATTCAACTAAAGTGATTTCAGTTGCCTCTACATAAAGCATGTCAGCAGCTGGATTAGGATAAATACTAATTGAGTTATCCAGTTCGTTGTCTGCAAGTCCAATAGTCTCGCATCCCACCACGCTATAGCTGCAAACGTCACCATTCAAACTGGTCCATGTGGAATCTATTTGAGTGTCGCACATTTGGCCCGCCAAAACATTAAATCGTACTTTAACCAATACCGTATCATTCACGATAGGTTGTAGTATACTGAAAGTCTCAAAACGAACTACTGAATCCTGTTGGTTATAACTAAAAATAGGGCTATCAAAATAGTTAGCCACAATAATAATGGTATCATACTCCAAAACCGCTTCATCAAAAGTGAAGGCAAAACCAATTGCATTAACAACATCATCAGATTTAAAGTAAACCGGAAACTCTACCGAGTTACCGTTAAAGATAGCCTGTGAAATATCAAAATAAACGGAATCCAGATTATTGATTGTAGCCGGCGCAGCCACAGGATCATTTCCAATTGCTGGACTTACTTGAATTCCTTTTGCATCACAATTGCAAATAAATGCAACTGAACCTACAAGGGCAATGCATAAACTAATTAACCTATTTTTCATGTGTTTACTATTTACCTCAAAAGTAAAAACTCAAAGCTCTTGAAGGGTCTGATACAAATTAATTAATTGTGAAAATAATGTTAACTCGAAAAAGAATTCTTAGTAAAAAATCAATTTTTTCATCAACTCTTCCGTCCCACTTCTATAAACCAAAAAATAGATGCCTCCCGGTAATCTATTTTCAAGATTCAATTCCAACTTAGTAGTTGCTGAAGGACTCATTTCAGGTGTAAAATTAGTACTGTATACAATTTTACCCAGATTATTTACGATCGTCAATTCTATTTTGGCACCGATAACATAATTGTCCAACTCTATTTGTAATTCCCTCTTAAATGAAGGATTTGGATAAATTTTGATTGAAGCAGGTGGAGCGCCAATTTTTTTCCATTGTTTACTAATACTCGTCGAATAAGTGAAATGACCATCAAAATCAACTTGCATCAGTTTATAATAATTCCAGGAAGGAAACGGATTTTGGTCCAAAAAAGAATACTGCTTGGTACTGTTTGAATTACCGGCTCCTTCAATAACTGCAAGTTCAGTCCAATTCAAACCATCAGCAGAATGTTCAAGGCTAAAATAGCTGTTATTGACTTCAGAGGCGGTCGACCAATAAATTAAAATTTCCTCTTCTTTTAAAGTTGCTGCAAAGTTTAACAAATCAATAGGTAAAGGATCTGGTGGTGATAACAAAATAGAGGTGATTGAATTGCACCCATTTGCATAAAAAGTGTTAACAGAATACAGGCCGGGTCCCGTTGCATAAATTAATGAATCGGTTTCACCATTCGACCATAGATAGGTGAATCCAGGGAGTGTGGTTATGCTAAGCGCTAAGGAATCACCTGGAATTATAGTTGTGGTACCTCCTGAAAATATCACCGGAGGCGGAATTGAAGGAATTGCCTTTGAACTGCAATTGTCACCATTTAACAAGGTATACACAGGATCAAATTGCGCGAAATCAATTTGCGAAACAGGCAGACTAAACCGAATAGAAATAAGATTTACATTATTATCCATTGGTATAAAACTGTAAGAAGACAACCTAAGTGTACTATCGCTGCTATTATAAGTTGCTGCATAAGTCAAATAAGTGGTATGATTGACAATCGAAACATAGGTGAAAACGCCCGGATCAAATTGCAGTGCAAAATCCAATGCATAAATTAACTCATCAGAATTAAATCGAACAGGAACCTGCATATAACTTGCTGTACAAAATGCAGTTGAAAAATCAAAAATGACAGTATCCTGCCCGTTTACCAAAACTACAGGATCTTTAGTATTGGAGGAGTTGCCATTCCCATCGGAAAGGAATGTAGCAAAAACCTCAGAATTAAAATCAGAATGGATATTGTAAAAACTAGCTGAAGAAACATCAAACCTATTGAGAAACAGGATGCTAATTAATAAAAAAACAAATGGGTTCTTCATTTTATAAACTTTGGTGTGAAAGTATCCATCAAAGTGAATGATGGTGTTACCAAATGTTTATATGTATGATTTCATTGCAAAATTCAAATTTGAATAAGGTTGAATTAAGAATGAAATAACAATATCTGTCTAAAATAAATTAACTGACCTAACTTTACCAATCAGGAAGTTCAACAATTGCAACAGGACTCAAAGGAACCGCAGCCGGGTACATTTTCTCAGTCATGATGAACCGGAGACAACCCCTCAAAAAAAAACAGGCCGCTCCAACTAGGGAACGGCCTGCAATGAACACAATAGCCTTTAGGTACTATTGACTAATTAGTACTACTTGTTTACTACAACTTTCTTGAAAGAAACATTACTATCGCTATAAACCTTCAATGTGTAAACACCATTTGCAAGATTTGAAGCATTGATTTCATATTTCTGATAAGCGTTAAGGTTAGTTTGACCAAATACAACTTTACCACTTGCATCCATTAACTCAACTGAAGCATTCTCAGAAAGAACAACATTCATTACATTAGTTGCAGGGTTAGGATAAACGTTTACAAATGACTCATTACCAAGAGCAGTGCGTGCACCAATAACCTGAACATTAACTGCTTCTCCATTAAGGTAAGCTTCAAGTGAATTCAGATCAGATTCAACAACCTGGTTAGATGTAGTTGCGAAACGAACAGAAACAAGAGACTTTGTTAAATCAAAGTTCTGAAGACTGTAAGAAGTAAATCTTACTGCTTTGTCAGAAGAGTTAAGGTTTGACAAAGTTTCCATGTAGTTGTTGTTATTTACAACTTTATCGAAAGTAAGTTTGCTATCATTGAACTTCATTGCAAAGTCAAGTGCATGGATAGTCTCAGCAGACATTGCAGTAACAGGGATATCAATAAATCCGTCAGCTACAACAGCATTAGTAAGATCAAAAATTACTTTGTCGCTTGCAGCATTTCTGAATGCTCCGTTTGGAACAACAGTAGCGTAGTTACCATTCACATCACCCATTAAAATTCCAGTATAAGACTCAATTCCGAATACAGTACAAGAAGGTGAAGAGAATACTGGAACTCCAATACAGAAGTCAAGAACAGGAACATTGGATTTTGAATAACCAGATGCATCAGGGAAAGGAAACAAAGAAGAAATTAAGAATCCTGGATCAGTATTCAAAGTAGTTCCATCAACAAACAACCAATCTTTTGAAGGACCAGTTCCTGGTATTGGGTTACCGGATGCATCATAATTCCAAGCCTGACGGAATTCGCCAATGATCAATACTGCTCTTTGGTTGATTTGTGATAAGTCACCTGCAGATACAACACCATCAATATTCACATCCATAGCAATCATTTCATAAACAGAAGGAATGTAAGTTGCATCGTTAATAAGAACTCTTCTTGTCAAGAAAGCATCAAAGCCATTAACAACAGGCTGAACACTAGTTGTATTTGGGATGTTTTTCTGGATGTTGATAGAAGTACCATTAGCGATATCATAGCTGAAGTTACCAGCAAGATCAGGTTGAACAGCTGTTACTGATAAAGCAGTACATGTACTATTATCACCATAGATGTTAGTAATTAAATAATCAGTTGGTACGGCAGCATTGTAACGAATAGGGCTTCCGTCGAACCAGAATTTAAGATTGCTGCTAAAGTCACTTTCCTGAAAGGTAATGAAATCACCCGGGTTAACAACTTTAGGTAAAACACCGTTGAAATAACTTTCCTGTAAAGAAGTTACAGAGAAAGTAGCGGTATCAACAGAAGCAAAACCACCGGTTCTTGCAAATTCAACACAAAGTAACTCACCTGTTCCATTAAATTCAGCATTGATAGGTGCAGATGCATTAAAGAATACAGAAATGTACATTAAACCATTTGTATTGTCGATGCTGTTTGCAGTTGAAGTAAAACCAGAGTTAATTAAATCATCAGCAACAGTAACAACACCTGTTGGAATAACTTTAGTGTTATCAAATGCCATTACTAGATCATAACCAATTACATCATTAACAGCAGTTGTAGCAACAACAGGTAAACAGAATGTATTTGCAGAACATGGGTTAGTTGAAGTAGTGATTACATAAGCACTGCTTGAATCGAATACTGTAACAGATACAGGTGCCGATGTAGCTGATGCGTTATCATTATCTGTAGCAACTGCAGTAAGTGTTGCAGTTCCCTGAACTGAATTCCAAACGAAAGCGTATGGAGAAGTAGCATCAGAACCAATTGACACACCATTTACAAAGAATTCAACATTTGTAACAGTACCTGGAGCAAGATCAGTTGCATTTGCAGTTATGTTAACAAGATCGCCTTCAGTAAATGAAGCACCTGAAACAGGAGCAGTGATGCTAACTGTTGGAGGAATAACGTTACCCACAACAATGTTGACAGGCGAAGAAGTAGCTTGTCCACCAAGATCATCAGTAGCTCTAGCAGTAAGAATATGTGCACCAACAGTACTTGTCCATGTGAACGAATATGGAGACGTGATATCGTTACCTACAACAACACCATCAACAAGGAATTCAACATTTGCAACAGTACCAGGAGCAACATCACTTGCAGTTGCATCAATAGTTACAGCAGCACCTGTCAAATAAGTTGAACCGGTTGTTGGTGCAGTGATAGCTACAGAAGGAAGTGCGTTTGAAAGGTTAAGAGTTCCAGCTAATGCAGGAAGTGCAATTTCAGCTGCTACAGGACTGGAAGGTACATAATTTTCAACAGCAAATGTTGTGATATTTCTAACCTGCACGTTGAATGCATAAGTAAGAACACCATCACTTGTGATTTGTGCAATTAACACACGGTTAGTTGCAGTTGGTCCAACACATGAAGCTGTTGTAGCCCAAGCACCACTAGATGTTGAAAATGTAGTTCCAGCTACAGGAGACTGTGATGGTCCGAAAATGTCAAGAACAAGACCAGCAGGTGTAATAGATACCGGAGTTATGTTTGCACTTGAAGAACCATCACGTGCCGTTAAAGGCTGACCTGCAGTTGCATTATTATTCTGAAGGTAACCACCAGCGAATGCAATATTGTTAACTGCATCATCTTCTGTTTTCAAAATACCAACACGGTTTGATGAAGTTCCACCTAAAGATAAATAAGAATCAATATAATTAGTATTATTAATCATCTGATTTCCTGCAATAGAATGACTGAATGCTTCACCACGATCAACGTTATTGAAGAATGCAGTTGTAGTTGAAATGTTTAATGTGTGATTCGGGTCACCATAAACACTTTGTAGCTCCCAACCAGCAGCCATATCAACATAAAATCTCCATACTACTGAACCAGTAGGAAGAACTGTTCCTGTAGCCGGAAAACCAGCATTATCTGCGGCATTCGTTACATAGAACTTTTCAACAATGAACCCTTCAACTCCCTGTGCTTTCACAGTAGCGGATCCTGTTATTAAGAGGGCTAACCCCAATAGAATTTTTTTCATAATCTTTCTAATTTTTGTTTTGTTTGTTTTGTGGGTTTAAAAAATTAATCGCAAGTTGTTCCAAATGCTCCAAGTACTGCGTTGAAATCAGTAATGTTGGTTACACCATCACCGTTGGTATCAGTAGGACATGGTACCAAACCGTTAGTAGCATCAATGAATGCAGCATAACTCCAGTTGTTCAACCAGCTAGGAGCATTTGTTGCAAATGCACCACGGTAGTTTACCGGTGAAAAGAATCCATCAGAAGGTGCCGTGATTGTAGAAGTCAATACCGGGCTTGGAGAAACATCATAAAGATCTGTAACTGCAGTTAAAGCACTTCCGGTAAGAGTTACAGCAACAGTAAAGTCGAATCCTGGAATTGAAGCACCAGCATCCACATTACCTTCAGAGGTGAACTTAGTAACATCACCACCTGTTGCAGTAACAGGAGATCCTGCTGGTTGTATAGTCAATGCAGATTGAGCGTTACTAACAAATGTACAGTTCTGAACTTTAAAACTGTTTGCATTCCAATTCGTGTAAACGTCAGCAGGAAATTGGTTGTAAATGTTCAAACCTTGGTTATAATTTGCAATAATAGAATTGTAAATTTCACCTTCAGTGTTTTCTTTTGCTTCAAGACCAGCGTCAGTATCGTCACCAATAACAGTTGCATTGTAAACTATTGGACGTGAAGTTGGAGATTGAAGGCAATGGTTATCATCGCTATCCATTTCAAAACCGTTGTCACCTCTTCCTGATGCTTTAACAGCAAACCAGAACTGACCTTTTCCTCTGTAACCCTGATCCCAATCAAATGCATCGTCGTCATTGTATTGAACAGCACAATATTTAAGATTTACTGTTCCACCGAACATTTCAAATCCATCATCACTGTTAGAAACGATTTCAACGTGATCAATAGTTGTTCCGCGACCAACAGAACCCATTGTTAAACCATTTAATTCGTTTGCAGTAGATGCAGTTGCACCTCCATGACGAAGTGATACATAACGAACGATACCAGAGTTATCATTGTCATCAAATGTCTCAGCAGGTCCAAATGTTCCAGCAAGATCAGCACCATAATAAGCGCGTGGATCAGCTGCAATAAAACCTTCTATCAGACCAATTCCGTTCGCCTGATAAGCATTTGCCTGTGGGCCGTTACATGCTATTGACAAAAGGTTATTTGTAGCACGACCTAAAAGTACTAATCCACCCCACTGTTGTTGATTACCAACTGAATAAGTTCCATCTAAAGGATCTGATACCGCCGTAAATACAATAGGACAAGTTTCTGTTCCTGCTGCAAAGATTTTTCCTCCACGGCTAATAACCAAAGCATCAGCATTAGCTCCTGCAGTTGAAGTTGCAAATAAAGCCGTACCTGGCTGAATTGTGATTGATTTACCATTTCCAACGAAAATTTTATCGTTGATAATCCATTTTTTGTCACAGGTTAATACAGTGTTGGCAGCAGTTAAGTTTCCACTTCCATCAGCCAGTGTTGACATGTTAACTGTTGGCCTGCTTGCAATACTAGGACATCCGCAAGCAGCTCCAAGATTGGTTTGAGCTGAAACAGATGCTGTGCCCGCTACCACTATGGCTGCTGACATTACAATTTTCTTGAACATTTTTTTCATGTTTTTTTGTTTGATTGGTTAGATTGTTTAAATAATGATTTTGATTGTTTTTAAATATGTTTCTTATTTGAACTAAATTCTTTCTATACAACTAATTTTTCTTTTGAAATGAATTCGTTAAAAGTGTTTTTATTTCCCTTGACAAATGTCCGATGATGTGTTTGATTTAATACCAAATTGATTTTATAAAATTGTTAACGATGCGATGCAATCATGTTAGTTAAATACTAACTCAAAGTTAAAAGTCATCAAAAATGATATTTTTTAGAAATTATTTGAAATGCTTCTAGCAGTTCAATTTCAATTATATCGTTGACATTAATTAAAATATACTACCTATTAAATGGCTAGGTTTATTTCAAATAAAAAAAAGCAATATTGTTGGTAATGGAGACATGTTAGTACTATCTGAAAAAGCAAAGTATGAAATATATTTTGATACAAAATTGCTATACTTCCATTTAGAACTCAACAACACACAAAACTAATACCCTGTAACTTAAAAATAGAAAAATCAACTTACTCTTTAGTATCCAAATTAAATTTTCTATGCAAGGATAAAAATACCATTGAAAACATTTTCTATAGATCGATTAGTTTGCATCTTTAACACACCTGATGCTAAATCCATAATTATTTTGTCCATGAAAACGAAAAATTCTTCGTTCTTTATAATCCATATGACGGTACCAGGCTTCAGTATCGGAATCTTCTGAACTGGTCCACCAAAAACCGTTATATTGAATTCCCGGGTTACCCAATTTCCCATTGAACACTATGCAACTTCCAGCTTCAGCAGAAAAACCACTTTCATTAGTAGCCCAAACATTTTCATAAAAAGCCCATCCTGAATTTGCTTCCATTTTAAGTTTTTCACCTTCATTACTTCCTCTCCATCCTGTAAAATCAACTTCACTGCCGCTCATTCCCAAGTGCAATTCCAGTTGCTTCCACTCCGAATCAGTTGGAATGTGCCATCCCTCAGGAGCCAGCTTAGAAGTATTCGTCACTGCCTCAAAATTATAAAGATAGCCGGTTGAATTTGAAGAGTTATTATATAAACAACATGCGTCTTGAACTGTTGCCCAACCAAAATTAGGATCCTGCACAAATGGAATTGGAGTTCCATTGTTGTATTTCGAAACTTTTAAATTTTCCGCCATCCACCATTGATTTCCAATTTTTACAGTTTTGTATTCGTTTCCATCAATATCAGTAACTTTTCCCGTTTCAATAACAGGGACTGGTTCGTCTTCTTCTTTGCAGGCCGGCAACAAAATAACCAACAGAAATAAAACTGCAAGAAATGATTTCAAAACATCGTATTTTTTAAACATAATTCAGTAGGTATAATATAGTTATATATTTTGAATATTTTAACTACTTGTCCAATCCATCTTTCATAAAAGTTCTTGTATCTGTTTCATTTCCGTTTCTTACAATAAGAAAATACAATCCAACATTTAAATTTGAAATATTTATTTCAAAATCAATCCCTTTATCCTTGTTATATCTGAAACTCTTTTCATCAACTAACTTCCCCGTTGAATCATAAATATAATAAGCAGTTTCATCATTTGAACCGGAAGTGCAATTTACCTGTATGTGATTATAAGCAGGAGAAGGAAATAACTGTCGAATTCCAAATCGGTTAAGTGCAATTGATGGACATACAACTGACAAATCACGGTCGTTACAATAACCAGGATAACAACATAAAGTTGGGATATCAAAATTAGCAAGTGGATCAAAATTACATGCCAAGGTATCCATACAACCAAAAGCTATTAAAGTAAGACAAGAACCTGCCGAAGAACATGCGTAGGAAGAATTATACTCCAGATATTGAGGATCAGTGCAACCGCAAGAAGGCGGGTAAGTAAGGGAAGGGCTTAAAATTTCACCTGCTTGCAATGAATCTCCATTTGCCACATAAGTAAATATATTATAATTGACTCCATCAAATTGATCTACCTCTACATTGAACTCAAATGATAAATCGCCCATTGTAGTTAATTGTGCAATCAAAACTATATTTGCAATTGTATCAGCACCTTTTACACCATTGTTTTGTTGTAGCAAAGCATTCGTACTAAGAAACTCATTCCCTGAATTTAAAGGGCCAAATACAGTTGTATCTGTGCCGGAAATATCCTTAAATCCTACTTCTAACCATTGCCCGATAGTATTGGTATTTGCCATTAAACCATCTGCAACTGTAACTGGTATGCCTGCCAATGGATCAGCATTAACAAGCAGGCCGCCGGGAATTCCAGCTGTACCACCTCCGTTATTTGCACCTCCAACAAATGAACCATCCGTATCATTCGTCTTATTAACACCCAAGTAAACTGTTGAAGCCATGCCAATCGTAAGCCAGCTGTCCAAAGCTATAGTTGGATTACTATTATACCATGATATATTTATTAAATAACCAAAATTCGCATTGGGTCGATCTATGTTGTTGTAGAAAATATCGGTACTATTGATTTTTAATGGATGAAGATTGCTACCAAAGATTTTGCGAAGTCTTGTATCAGGTGCCAGATCCAGATATACTCGGTAAGTTTTCATGCCAATTTGAAGTGAACGCCCTTCTGTGGTATCCGTGGCATCATTTGAATCTGCAATATAATAGGTTTCAACAATCAGATTTTCAATTTGAGCCGAAACAGGTAATGAATAAAACATGCCGAAAAACGAAAGAACAAAAAACATAAACCCTTTCCCTAAATGTTTCAAATATGTAAACTTAGTATTCATATTGCAAAGTTTAATCAATTATTAGACTAATTTAACTTATTTGCTCAGTTTATAAGTAAGTCCTAAGGTGTAAGTGGTGCCATAACTAAATCTGTCATAGTCAATCTCTCCACCATCATCATAAATATAAGTTCTGCGAACAGGTTCATCGAGCAAGTTTTGAATTTTAAAACTGGCACTAAAGTATTTGCCAATGCGCTTTGAGACTTTAAGGTCCACTAAATGCCTTGGCATATCATAAACATCGGGCGTACCTGTAGTTGATGTAATCACTAATTTCCTGCCTTGAAGATTATAACTTGCCGAAATAGACAATCCAAGGCTATCGAAGCCATATGTTAGAATGGTATTTACAACATACGGAGCCTGCCCATACATATTATGTTTGAGTGTATCCACCGGAATGTACTCTTTTATTCCATCTCTAGAAAGTAACTGATACTGAATAAAATTTGTTTCTGATTTAACTAAAGTGAAATTTGCCTGCAGCTCCAAATTTTTAGTGATTTTTCCGCTACCTTCTACTTCAATACCGTAAGCAAATGATTCATCAACATTTTGCCATGTAAATCCTTGAACAGTACTAATTAACTCAATGTGATTTTTAAAATCTTTATAAAAAACACTTCCACTAAGATTTGTTCCAGAATTAAAATATCGCTCCAGGCGCAAATCATAATTATTGATTTTTACCTCTTTAAGATTAGAATTACCAAACAGATCATCTTTAACTTCATAATCATACACAATAGCATCAGATAATTCCCTGATACTTGGTCGTGCAACTGATTTGCTATAGTTGGCTCTTAAATTAAAAGGCGCATCGGTATTTGCTGTTATATTATAAATTATTCCTACTGATGGTAAAAAACTAACTTCATTAAGATTTCCCGAATTCACTACGAAAATATCTTCTGAATATTTTCTTCGTGGATCATTATTTTTATATCCTAATTTATCATAATCATACACATCCGTAAATAGCAATGCTTTTTCAACTCGCAATCCGCCTACCACACGTAAAGAAAATGAAATATTATAGTCAAGCATGGCAAAGCCACCAATTGTTTCCCGATAACCAACAATATGGTTTGCAGGGTTGTCGTCGCGAACATAAAACTTATCAATTACGTATTGACCTGAACTATCCTGTTGCAATGAAAACGTGTTAACATCAAAAAATTCGCCAATATCATTATTTGGAATGTTTATAAAACCACCACCAAAATAATTAACTTTATAATCGTATTGTTCACTTTCCCTGTCTGATTTTAAATAAGATCCACCAATTTTTAAATTCCTTGATAAACCGGGTTTTGCTCCAACAGGTACTTCGAATGAAAGTCTGGTATCAAGAATGTTTTCTTCCAGATATCGGTAGTAACGATGAGTAGTTGATTCTTTTGTATCTATTAAATACTGATCACCTTCTTCAAAATAGGTTAAAGTTTTAAAATCAGGGGCTTTGCTGGTTCCATCTGTATAAGAAGCATTGAATTCAATCTTTGATTTCAATGCTGGAATATAATGTTCTGATTTTACCTGGTAAATTAACTGTGTGCGTTGTTCGTAATATTGATCCTTTGTAAGTGTATATTCATAATTCGGATTACTACCTTGTTCCGCACCATCACGAACTTTATTAATACCTAATTGATTTGGCATAAACAAAATTCCAAGACTGTTATTCGAGTTGAGTTTATAATTCAGGTTCAACAGTCCGCTCCATCCATGAGATTCAATTCCCTGCTCTTCATTGGATTCGCTTAGAATACCAACTACATCGCCACCAAACACTCTATTGTTTTTACCATTTGGATCATTCCTATATTGACTGGCATATCGAAATCCGGCCAGTATTCCTAAAGGGCGGCTAAATAATTCTATCTGGTTACCAATTTGAATGCTTTGTGAAAAATCAAGTGGAGCCGATTGATGAAATGTATTCCAGTTATTAGGTAACTCACGACTCGTTTGTGTAGGCTTCTCGTTAATTTGATAAAATGCTTCGTTCTTAAAATCGCCACTCGAGTAGGCACTAACAGCTGCTGAGTAAGCAGCAGGATCATTGATTTGAGCAGCTCCTAAAAGTCCAAGTTGTATCAATCCTAATTTAAAATAAACTACTCCGGATGCATCACTCGGAGTCCATGAAGTAATACCGAGTGATTGATAATAGGGCCCAAGTCCAAGTGCTACTAATTCTTCATATTGAGTTGGATACCTGTTTACCTGCTGATAACTACCATGATCAATATCCCTGAAATCTTTATCGTATCCCATCCAATCTGTTGAACTTGTTTCTGAAGTCAGGAAACTCTTAAAAGTCGATTGAGAATTATAGCCAATTGAAGTTTCCGCTGTCACACTTAAACTTTCCGGGTAATCCTTGGTGACAATCGAAATATAAGCCCCAGCCCAGTCAGCAGGTTGATCAGGCTGAAATGTTTTGGTCACTGTAACATTATCAATAAGGCTGGTAGGGAAAATATCCAGCTTAAGGTTATTGGTAAAAGGATCTAAAGTAGGAATTGAAGCTCCATTCAAAGTTGTTTTCACATACCTGTCACTGATACCTCTTACAGTAATAATTCCAGAACTGGATGTTGATACACCCGAGACTCTTGCTAATGCAGAAACTACATAGGAGTCACCGGTCTTTTTAATTGTTTCGGATGAAATATAATCAATAGAAGTGGCAGATTTCATCTTCACTTTTTCCATGTAGTTATCCTTTTCTCTGGACATTTTAGCTACAATTTCAACTTCACCAATTTTTTGGCTTGATGAAACCAAAGAAATGTTTTTAATAACTACTTGCCCGTTTACAGGATTAACAGTGAATTCCTGAGAGGCATAACTGATATAGGATATAACCAGAATTTCTGGTGTTAATTTTGCTATTTTTAAACTGTAATTACCATCAAAATCAGTGGTAGTACCCACAGAAGGATTTGTCTTTAGTATAATACTAGCACCAATAACTGTTTCTCCATTTTCATCTGTGACCTTGCCTCTTACAATCCCTTGTCCAAAAGAAGTCACAGAAATCAGTAGCAGCATACTAATTATAACAACCAGATACTTCATTTCAAATTTCATAAATATAATTTCCATTGTAACAAAATACTACATAGAAATTGTAAATAAATAAACAAAACAGTTTAATTTTTTACAACTCTAATTGTTTTAGTGATTCCATCTAAAGCTACTTCAACAAAATAAATTCCGTTTGGAAGTGTATTTAAATTTATTTGCTCTTTGAAAAGTCCAGAAATTACTCCAATATTTTTGGACATAACTTCTTTGCCGATTAAATCAAATACTTTATACGTAGCTGCCGTTGAAATTCACGTAGTCGTAATTTCTAGTGTAACAAATCCCTTTGGAGGATCAGGATACAGCGTCAACGCAAGATCAAAAGTATTTTCTCCCAATCCAATGGTTGAATTATAATTCAATCCGGCGAATAATATTTCAGCTCCAGTTGGATTTGCTGCCACATAATTTTCAACACTTAAAGTAGTCTGGTTACGTATTTGAACGTTCAATGAAAAAGAAAAAACTCCATCTGTAGTTATTTGTGCTAAAAGGACTTGGTTTAATGCAGGATTGGGTCCCACAGAGCCATTAACAGAAGCCCATGCTCCATTTAATGTCGAGAAAAGAGGTCCGTTTGTTCCATCATTTTGCGCATCAAAAACCATGATTTCGGTTCCAATACCAACCGAAATTACAGATTCAGGAGTACCTGCTATCAGGCCATCTTGCTGAGTTAAAGGAATTCCTATCAACGGATCGGTATTCAAAAGTACACCATCCGAGTTTACAACAGTTCCAACGCCATCGTCCTGGTCTTTTTGAATCCCAAAACGGCCATTGCATGCTGCTCCTACCGAAAGCCATGAATCAAGCATGACCGTATTATCATCACAGTAACTAAAATTAAATGTAGGATGAATGGCTCCCCGATCTTCATTGTTAAAAAATAACGTTGAAGTTTCAATGCGAAGTTCATGGTTTGGATCACCATATGCTGACTGAAAAATATAGTCCGGCAACATATCGATGTAAACTCGGTAAGTAACAGATCCAATTGGAAGAACTCCACCTGAAGAATTCACCGTCGCATCGTTAGCATCAGAAATGTAATACTTTTCAACAATTATATTCTCCAAACCTTGAGAGAAAGTGGTTAGTGAATAAATAACTAGAATTACTAATAGTAAACTTTTTTTCATGATAATTGATATTTATAATGTTATTAATGGAGTTACGGTTTTGTTGATTTAGTAAATTTAAATGATTATTCTTAGTCGCAATTGTCCGGCACTAAGTGTCAAAGGTCTAAATTTTCAATTTTGGAATATTTTATCAAATAGTTATTATTATCCTTCAATATTGTTAATTCTATCTTAAGCGTTTGCAATTTCAAATTCTATTCTCTTACTTTTTTTCGAATATCCATGGCTGAATCAAATTTTAAATCAGGATTCAGTAATTCTTTACCCTGAGGATCCTTAGCTACATATTGCTCTACTCCACCATCAGGTGTTCCTATTTGAATATTAAACTCAAAATAAAAAACACCATTCGTTGTAAACTGTCCGATCAATACCTGATTTGTTTCAGGATAAGGACCTTCGGCACCACCCAAACAAGCCCATGCTCCATTGACAGTACTAAATTCATAACCTGTACCGGGAGTACTTAACTTGTACAAGTTAGCCATCAATGAATCCATACCTAAATGAGTTACCTGTGGCGGCTTAATTTTTTTGATTAAACCATCTTTGTACTTGATAGGAATTCCTGCAGCAGGATTTTCACTTTGTAAAATTGGAACGCTATATCCATTCACAATCGTTCCAAGGGTGTCATCATCTTGTTTCAATATTCCAAATTTTTGTTGAGATGCTGCCCCATTGAAATCCAACTATCAACCATGAGTGTTGTTATTCCCAATTGACGATCCATGATTAGATTAGGAATAAAATGACCGAATACACTGTGATTAAAAAAAAATGTGCTAGTACTTAAACGCAATTCATGACCGGGTGCACCATATACCGATTGAAGCCTGTACCCGGGTTTCATATCTACAAAAACTCTATAGGTAACAGTGTTAGCAGCAATGGATGCAGAACCTACGTATTGCGCATCCTTATCATCAGTAATATAATATTTCTCTATGATTATTTTTTCAAGTCCCTGGGCCTTTGCATGGCTTATTACTAAAATCAATATAATAAAAGCAAAACATTTTTTCATATCAATAAGTGAATTCCAGTGTAAGAAGTAATTTTCGAAATATTTTCGGATTTCAATTCACAAAAGTAAATCGCTACGTTAATACAAAACCTAACACATTGTTATCATTGCGTTAAGTCTGCTGCCCAAAAATGTAGTACTGATATTAAAAATAATTCAAAAAATAAATTTTCAAATACAATATATAGTGGCTGCAAAAGTACCAGCCAGCATATTATAATATAAATAATTAAATTCAGTAAAGCCAATGTTGTATCATTGTTAATTTAAAAGCAGTATATTCTTAATTAAATATTTATAAATAATTTAATACTAAAAAACCAATAATATCAGGGCAAATTCTGATATTTCGGAATTATAAAATGTTCAGAAAACGCTCTAATAAAATATATAAAGAATAACTGCTATCGCAATAAATTGATAATTCAGCATCTGTGTTTTTAGATGTTTTGATTTAATACAACACATTAAACTCATGAAATTTTTAACAATTTTATTTACATATATTTTCGTCGAGCTTTCATGTGGATACAAATCATCTCAGGCTACTTGCAATAAATTTGATACAACTCGACACCTGGAAATAAATAACTTTTGCAATCTTACTCATAAAATTTGCAAGATAAAACATCTTGCTCCCGCCAAAAAATGAAAATCAGGATTCATTAAAACTACTTAATCAAAAAGATGAATTAAGTTCATTTTTATCTCAATTCCCCGTAGCCTTTTCAATTGATACACTTGACACCGTTGTTTTCAATTTAACTAATGCTACCATCGTAGGAAATATGCTGGAATTCCCCGTTACTTTTCATTCCGATGACTATGTTTATTCGATGGATTTTCATTGAAATATAACAATCAAAATGTTGAATTTGATACCCTGATTAATGTAACTAACGGATTGAATTACTTGTATTATTTAAATCCAAATGATTCTACATTGAGATTCACTTCCTACCGGCTGGGGCAAATGCAAAATGATTCTGCAGTAGTATGGCTCAGGTTTAGCTCTTTGTCCGGATATGTTTGTGTGAATGATCTGAATTCACTCACCGGTTACCTGAATGGTGATCAGTGCAGCTATAAGGTAACCGATTGTGATACCATTTCAACCCAGGCTGCAAATATTCAAGGAAAAGATGCTATTGCTATGTATCCCAATCCTGCCAATCAATTTCTTTATTTGAAAATTCAGAAAATTATTCACTTTAAATTATCCGATGTAATTCGGAAATATAGTTTTGATTTCACAAAACACCGGAAATAACAGCGAGAGCAATTTGATGTTTCTTTACTATCAAATGGTATGTATTATTTAAAAGTAACAACACATCATTTTCAATAGTCGAAAAGCTTTTAATTCAACGCTAAAATACAAATTAGTTTTTGATTTCAGCTATATGAATTTCAAATCTAAGATTCAAATATTTTTTTAAATGTTGGTTGGTAAAGTGGTTTTGATCAGTGGAATTATTTCAGCTGTAATGTAACCATCCTGATTTAGGCAGAGTTACTAATCTTTCAATAGACTTAAAATTTTGCTGCTGCTGGAGTGTCTTCAGATAGTTGATTCTCTTATCATATTCTTGACTGTAGTTCTTTGCCAACCTAACTTCAGGCACTCCAATTGCAACTATGTATAAAAAGGA
The DNA here is from genome assembly GCA_016722525.1 of Bacteroidota bacterium. Taxonomy (GTDB): domain Bacteria; phylum Bacteroidota; class Bacteroidia; order AKYH767-A; family OLB10; genus JADKJB01. Next base: position 169,887 of record JADKJB010000009.1, on the reverse strand, counting down.
AATACATGCATAAAACTTGGTTAAATTGTACTGATTTTTTTTACTCAGCACCAGCACCTCCATAATAGGCAAGTATCGATGTATAAAAAACCAAATATAACGACACTTGTGTCCAAGCCCTTTCCGGCCCCATTTCAGACATAATAAATGCTATAGGCAATAAGGAAAGTACTACTAAAACAACAAATCAAGTGTTACCTTCTTAATTATCATTAAAGAAATTTACTACTTGGCATGCCACATCCCCATCAAACAGCACGGAAAGAAAATAAAAGAGCAGGAAGTATTTTAAATGGTATAAAAGAATACCATTTTTAAATAGACTTTACAAATACCCAAATCTTAAAGGATACCAAAGTGGTTTGAGGTAAAAACGTTGCCCGGTGCCGTGCCCCTTCCCATATAGGAAATAGCAAAAGCAAGCATCATCAAACTCAATACAATATTACTTTCATAACTATCGGACCAAATGTGATTTTAAGTCCATGCCTTTAAACATATAAAATAAAAACGTAACAGAGCTTGCCATTGTTACGAATACTAATGGTTCATAAGAACCACCCAGGTAAAATGCAGCAAAAACTGAAATAATCCAGCTTATACCATTTAGATTCTTACAAAATTCTGACCTGCCACCAACAAAAAGCGATACTCCCAAATAAATACATAGTAGATGTATTCACCCAGAAAAAAACATCACTAATGCTAAAACAACTGTAATAAAATGAAACCATCATAAATCCGGATGTAATCACCCGAAAAATCAAAGCTGCTTCAACAAAGTTTTTAATAACCCTATAAAACGCAAACCATAAAAGTACCAGTGAAACCAGATGATAATACAATAAACTTCCTAAAGAACCGGTCAACATAAATACAATGTTCATCCAACCTATCGCCAGCCATCGTGTATTCCAGCTATCATAAAAATATTTCACCGACCCACCCAATCCCAATTCTCTATATTGATATAAGAATTCAAAATCATCTGAGGCGTATCGATTGTAAAATGCAGTCATCAAAAAACAAATCACAAATGCAACCAAAGCTGGTATCAGAAATTTAATTTGCTGCTTCATGAAGTAAAGATAAGGGAAAAGGGTGGCGGTGGCGGTGGCGGTGGCGGTGGCGGTGGCGGTGGCGGTGGCGGTGGCGGTGGCGGTGACGGCGGCGGTGGCGGTGGCGGTGGCGGTGGCGGTGGCGGTGGCGGTGGCGGTGGCGGTGGCGGTGGCGGTGGTGCGAGCAAAAAAAAAACCACCCTTACGGGTGGTTCTAAATATTTAAAAATTTATGATTCTTATTTCGCTGACTCCACCACTGCTTTGAAAGCATCGGCATGATTCATAGCTAAATCGGCAAGAACTTTACGATTCAAATCAATACCCTTTTCATGCAACTTTCCCATCAACTGAGAATAGGATAGGCCATGTAATCTTGCCCCTGCATTAATACGTTGTATCCAGAGACTTCTGAAATTTCTCTTTTTAGTTTTTCTGTCGCGATAAGCATACTGAAGTCCTTTTTCAACGGTGTGCTAGCTACCGTTAAGAGGTTACCACGACTACCCCAATTACCTTTTGCTTGTTTAAGGAGTTTTTTTTCTTCTGTTTTCGATGCTACTGAATTGACTGACCTTGGCATTTTTTTAATCAATTTTTGGTGATAGCGTTCCGAGTGAACGGATACTTAATACTATTTCCCTGGTTAATACTAATTTAATTAATTTTGAGCTGATAACATTCTTGCTACACGTGCCTGGTCTGATTTATCAACCAAACCGGAGTGAGTAAGTGCTCTTTTGCGTTTTGTACTCATCTTGGTTAAGATGTGACTCTTGTACGCATGTTTTCTTTTGATTTTACCACTTCCAGTGAAAGAGAATCTCTTTTTAGCGCTGGAATTTGACTTCATTTTTGGCATGGGGAACGTAGGATAATGAATATTTAGTAATGAATAATTGGTACTCTGTTTTTAAAATTCTTAATTCTATTTTTTAACTTTTTTATTCGGCAATGGCACCAGATGAAGAAACATTCTGTTACCTTCTAATTTCGGCAGTTGCTCCACTTTCGCATAATCAGCTAATTCCTGGGCAAACTTTAGCAGTATTATTTCACCTTTCTCTTTGTACGCTATGGTTCTTCCTTTGAAATGTACGTAAGCTTTTACCTTCGCACCATCCTCTAGAAATTTGATGGCATTTTTTACTTTAAAGTTAAAATCGTGCTCATCAGTATTTGGACCAAATCGAACTTCTTTCATCACAGCTTTCGCTGTTTTAGCTTTCGCTTCCTTTTCTTTTTCTTTTTCTCGTAAAGAAACTTTTGGTACTCTACCAGTCGGCAAACAGGAGGATCAGCATTTGGAACAATTTCAACCAGATCAAGTTCCTGTTCTTTTGCAAATCGACGAGCTACTTCTATCGGATAGATGTCTGGCTCGATATTCTCACCAACCAACCTTACCTGAGCAGCAGTAATATCTTCATTGATATTATGCTCGTTTTCTCTTTTCTGATACCTGCTTGGCCTGTTTACTCTGTTGCCACCTCCAGGTGTATAGCTGCCTCCCGGCTTTTTAAAAAAAGTTGAAATGAGTTACCTCCCTCTATTTTAGTTAGACATTTATTTAAGTGCTGATCTATTCAGAACAACATCAATTTCAGTTGCAATAAGCTTCATGAAATCCTCAATACTCATGGATCCAAGATCACCTTGACCATGTTTTCTTACCGATACGGTGTTGCTCTCTGCTTCTTTTCTCCAACAATCAACATATACGGCACTTTGCGGACTTCTGCATCCCTGATTTTGCGGCCGATTTTTTCGTCACGCTCGTCAACGGAGGCGCGAATATCGGAATTTTTTAGCAATTCAGAAACTTTTTGTGAATATTCATTAAACTTCTCACTGATACCCAGTATGATAACCTGTTCCGGCGACAGCCATAACGGGAAATTGCCGGCACAATGCTCAATTAAAACTGCTATAAATCTTTCAAGAGACCCAAACGGCGCTCTGTGAATCATTACCGGACGGTGTTTTAAATTATCGGCACCGGTATATTCGAGCTCAAAACGCTCAGGTAAATTATAATCCACCTGAATAGTTCCTAACTGCCATTTCCGTCCCAATGCATCCTTAACCATAAAATCTAACTTGGGTCCGTAAAAAGCAGCTTCTCCTGTAACAACAACTGTTTTGAGCCCTTTTTCCGCTGCCGCTTCAATGATGGCACTTTCTGCTTTTTCCCAGTTCTCATCAGAACCAATGTATTTCGATTTATTTTCAGGGTCACGCAATGAAACTTGTGCTGTAAAATCTTGAAAATCAAGCGCCTAAAAACATAAAGCACGAGATCAATTACCTTTATAAATTCATCTTTTACCTGATCGGGCCTGCAAAAAAGGTGCGCATCATCCTGCGTAAATCCACGTACGCGGGTTAACCCGTGCAACTCTCCACTTTGCTCATATCTGTAAACCGTTCCGAACTCGGCATAGCGGATGGGTAGTTCTTTGTAAGAGTGGGGTTTGCTTTTATAGATTTCACAATGATGCGGACAATTCATCGGTTTAAGAAAAAATTCCTCCCCTTCAGCAGGAGTACGAATTGGTTGAAATGAATCTGCTCCATACTTTTCGTAATGTCCTGATGTTACATATAAATCTTTGTGACCTATGTGCGGAGTAACAACAGGTAAATAACCTGCTTTTAGTTGTGCTTTTTTCAGGAAATTTTCCAATTTCTCGCGAAGTTGGGCCCCTTTAGGTAACCATAAAGGCAATCCCATTCCAACTTTTTCTGAGAAAGTAAATAATTCAAGTTCTTTACCAAGCTTACGATGATCTCTCTTTTTAGCTTCTTCAAGAAGAGTCAGATAATCAGTAAGTTCTTTTTGCTTTGGAAAAGTGATACCGTAAATACGGGTAAGTTGTTTGCTTTTTTCATCACCCCGCCAATAAGCTCCGGCAATGTTCATGAGCTTTATGGCTTTAATAGTGCTGGTATCCGGAATATGTGGGCCGCGACACAAATCGGTAAAGTTGCCTTGTGTGTAAAAGGTAATCGTTCCATCTGCTAAATCTTTGAGCAAATCCAGCTTATATTTATCTCCCTTTTCTTCAAAATAGGCAATTGCATCCTTTTTCGAAACATCCTTCCTCTGATAAACACTGCCCTTTTTTGCAAGTTCCATCACTTTATCTTCAATCATCTTGAAGTCATCCGATGAAATGGATCTTTCGCCCAAATCTACATCATAGTAAAAACCATTTTCAATTGGTGGTCCTATTCCAAACTGAATACCCGGATATATAGATTCCAGGGCTTCTGCCAGAAGGTGAGCCGACGAATGCCAAAAAGTAGATTTACCCTCCGTGGAATCCCATGTTAAAAGCTCAATAGTAGCGTCTGTTTTGATGGGCCTTGAAGCATCCCAAACTTCACCATTTACTTTTGCAGATAATACATTTCTTGCCAAACCTTCGCTGATGCTTTTAGCAACCTCCATGGCACTGGTCCCTTCCGGATATTCCCGCACTTTTTGGTCGGGAAAAGTTATCTTGATCATAATAAATTTATAGAGGTGCGAAGGTAGTGAAAATGTAGGGTTCTGCAAAAAAGTGGCAGCGGCAGGAGGCAGCGGCGGTGGCGGTGGCGGTGGCGGTGGCGGTGGCGGTGGCGGTGGCGGTGGCAGCGGCAGCGGCGGGAGGCAGCGGCAGGCAGCAACAGAAGCAGGCGGTGGCGGCGGCGGTGGCAGAATTATTCCTCGTTGCAAAAACAAATTCCTACCTTACATTCCGAAATCATTTTAAATACTACACCATGACCAAAATTCTAAAACTATTTTTGTTTTTCTTCTTTTCCACACCACTGTTTTCTCTACCGATTACTGGCAGCCCTACCCCATTCATGCGGAGGTTATTACTTACAATAACATCGATCGTAAAGTGAAATTCAGTGTTTATGATTCGCTTTCAGGAATTTGGAGGTATTTCAGTACGCCGTATTACACTTGCCTCAAATAACTCTTAGTGATACAATGAATGTGATCATCGGTTTCACTACAATTTCAAATATGATTCTAGGGAAACCTGGTCGGGATGAATTTTCGGTTTCATAATTTTTGATCGGAAATTCATCAATTTAAACCGGTTTATAATTCTTTCCAAGCGATCCTTCAATTGACGGATTGGTATGGATGTTGATGGTGCAACCATGAATTTTAGGGCTTTCAGGGATCTTGGATGGTCAAGATAAAACAGATGATTACTGTATGATATAGTATTATAAAAAATAAATGGGATACTATAATTTTTATCAAATGGGTATGAACTTTCGGGTCAATGCTTTAAATGTATACATTACCGGAGGTTTCCACCGTTGTTAATGGTCTAGTGGCGAGGATGAAAATGGATATATTTGTTCGGTATCATAATCCAGTAAATCAAAATATAGTTGAACTCTGGAATTGGTTTGTTGGTTCATAGTACCTCCTGCCATGGTATGTCCTTTAAAATCATATGATTTAATGTAATTTATCTTATTCTATGGTTCAGCTTCAAACACAAATACCTGGTCAGCCGGTTATGGAGGACATCCTTTTTCAAGCCATCTTATAAAGCACGGAATTATTCAGGCTAATCACTATTACGGTACGAATGCCGCTAATTATACCGGTATATTTGATGACTCTCTGCATCAAATGAAAATTGATTCAACACTTATCCCTACTGTGACAGGAGTTATTATTAAAGATGGAATTGTAACATTTAAAAATGGTAATTCTGTTTGTTATAAAGTTTTCAGCCCAACAACAAGAACCTGGGTTGTTGGTAGTACAGCTTCTTCCGGAATTGATTCACTAAAAATCGTGAATGGCACTGTAAAGTGGAAAATACTGCAGGCACCAACTTTAAAGCAGGATACATAGATAGTATTGGATGGGGGAATTATGACACACCACTATTACTCAGCTTTTATGCAACAGAAAAATTCACATCAACAGGCATGCCTTACGTATTTGTGAGGAATTACTCCATCGGCACCGACAGCATTTGTTACGATTTTGGTGATGGTGTTATATCTGATTATAAACAACATTCACTTTATCATTTATATAAAGTGAATGGCCATTATCAGTCTGCCTACCCTAGTGTAAATTATAATATCTGTATAAAAACTGTAAATGATTCCGGACCGCAATCATCATGTCAATCCTATGCAATCACTTGCGTGGATGCAACAGTTCCGGTCATTACCACTGCCGCAGCCACCATTTGTTCGAATGATTCTGTTATATTAAACCTCACAGGAAGTTTAAATACTGCTACAAAATGGGCTTGGTATGAAGGAAGCTGTGGAAATGGTGCTGCAGTTGACACCGGATCTACAATTACGGTGAAGCCTTTGGTGACTACCACCTATTTTGTCCGGGGTGAAGGAGGTTGCACCATGAGTACCGTTTGTGATTCAATTACAATTACGGTACTACCCACTCCACCAGCAGTTGTAACTGCTTCCGGCCCTATCTCCTTTTGTTTAGGAGATAGTGTTATTTTGAGTGTTACAACCGGTGTCGGAATAAACCATCAATGGAAAAATTATGGAAGCGTAATTTCAGGAGCTACTTTATCGGATTATACAGTTTATAGTCAGGGTTATTACAATGTGATTGTAAACGATTCAAACTGTTTTAATACTTCAAACACACTGCATGTCACTGTTCCCTGCCTCTTACCATTTGATTCAGATTTAAAGCTAACGACCTCCGTACCCAATCAAATGGTTGCTTGGTTTAATGATGGCATTCTCCACATTCAGTATCCTGCAATTTATGGTACTGAGTTTTCAGTTGTTGTTTATGATTTGCCAGGTAAGTTGGTTTTTCAGACAATGGTAAAACTCACGTTGGAATCCATAATTCAAGTGAATTAAATTATCAGAAAAATATAAATCTGAGTCCTGGAATTTATTTATTGCATTTGAAAACACCGGAAAAGAATTTAGTTCAAAAATTTTATGTTAACTGAAATCAACCATCTGGAATCAGGTTGTTTTAAATTTTGAATTTCTACGAATCTGAATATGAAAATAACGAATGGGATGACCTGTTTTTAATCAATTAAATGCTTCCGGAAATGAGCTATGAATACAATTTAATCAAACAAATCATTTTTTACGGTCAGTTTTTGAATGTATCATTTAATTTTCAATTCTGATTAGCACTGAATGATTAATATGAACATAGCATATTGAAAATGAAATAGTTTTATCAAAATATCTGTTTAACTTTGATTATCATTTGTGGAGTCAATGTCACTTGTTAGTCATAAATGCTTTTTTAACAATAAAGTAACATTATTAGCGATCTATTTATTAGATTTGCACGCCATCTTCAAAAGCCTGCAACTAGATTAACCAGATCTAATTAATTGATTTTGAACTGTATTAATATATTCTCGGGTATTTGGTACTACGAACCATCCACTCCGAGTAACTATGTTTGTTGGAAAAAATTAATTCTTTACCTTGACAAGTTTCATGAAAACGCAGTTTTAAACGAATATTGTGAATTAAGTTCACCATTGCTACAATTATCAGGTTTCTGAAATACGATTCCAAAATTCATCAGTTGACAACCCAATAACAAGAAATAAAATCTGAAAAATAACTAACAAAATAAACCAAAAAATGAAAAAATCAGCTCTCAGTTCTACTTTAGTAATGGCGGTAATACCTGTTTCTTTATTAGTTTCCATTTTAATTTACATGTTTATATTGGGAAGTCCTTCCAATTTTATTGAAAACAATCCGGAAAACAACCCTTTACCTGGAAATTATCTCGGTATTATTTATAAAGGTGGGATATTGGTTCCGGTGCTGATCAGTTTGTTGCTTATTACAGTTATATTCTGCATCGAAAGATATATCACAGTTAGGCGTTCAAGAGGAACTAAACCAGTTGATAATTTCTTACATGAAATCAGATCACTGATTGCCGGAAAAAAAATTGATGAGGCTCTTAAATTATGTCAAGCTCAAAAAGGTTCGGTTGCAAATGTGATATACTCCGGACTCATCACTTATCAATTAATGGAAAAAGATACTACTACTGATAAGGATCACAAAATTCTGACTATTCAGAAAAGTATTGAAGAATGTACTTCATTGGAACTGCCAATGCTTTCAAAAAACCTTCCAATTATATCTACTATAGCTTCGATTGCTACTTTGATGGGACTGTTAGGAACAGTTTTAGGAATGGTTAAAGCCTTTGCAGCCATGGCTACTGCCGGAGCACCTGATGCAGTTGCACTTGCAAATGGTATTTCTGAAGCACTTATCAATACTGCATTAGGTATCGGAACTTCAGCAATTGCTATTGTTTTTTACAATTATTTTACAACCAGAATCGATAACATCACTTATGGTATTGATGAAGCAGGTTACAGCATTGTTCAAAGTTATTCAGCATCCCACTAATAATTACTAAATAAAATAAAATGCCAAAAGTTAATTATCCCCGGTCATCTCCAAAATTGGATATGACTCCTATGGTTGATCTGGCTTTCCTTTTAGTAACATTTTTTATGCTAACTACTAAATTCAAAGCTGATGAACCTGTAATAGTAGATACTCCTTCATCTGTGTCTGAAATTAAGTTACCCGACATTGATATCATGACTATCACCATCAACCCTGAAGGAAATTTATTTTTTAATATTGATGGGAAACAAACCAGAGTGAATGTTCTAAATAAAATGGGGGAGCGCTATAAAATTGATTTTACTGAAAATGATATAAAAAGATTTTCGGTGTTATCTTCTTTTGGTTTACCCATATCTGAACTTAAACGGTTTCTGCCAATGGATGAAGTTGAAAGAAAACAAATGCAGCAAAGAGGAATTCCTTTTGATTCTTTGAAAAATGAATTAACTGATTGGGTACGGTTTAGCCGAATTGAAAATCCGCAATTCCGTATCGCTGTTAAAGGCGACCGCAAAGCGAATTACAAAACTGTGAAACGGGTTATTGATATTCTTCAGGAGAATAAGGTCAATAAATTCAATCTCATCACCAACCTGGAAGAAAACATTTGATACACTACCATGTCTGAAATAAATCACGATCAGGGTACCGCCAAAAAAGGCAGTAAAAAACCCCAACAGAAAAAATCATCCACCCACATTGACATGACTCCAATGGTGGATCTTGCGTTCTTGTTGCTAACTTTTTATGTTAACAACCACATTCAGCAAGCCTAAAACAATGGAAGTTAACATGCCTGTAAAAACAGATGATGTTGATCAAAAACAAAAAGTGGCTGAATCCCAAACCATCACGGTGTTATTAGGAGGTGATGATAAAGTAGTGTGGTATACCGGCTTGACCGACCCCACTCCTATGGTTACCAACCTTTCAGCAACCGGATTGAGACAAACATTAATTCAAAAAAATGGAAATGTTTATGTTAAAGCAAATGCGGCAAGAGATTCACTAGCAAGCGGTTTAATTAAGAAAGAGGATTTCAAAAAAAGACTCTCTGAAATAAAAAGCGATAAAAAAGGACTTATTGTACTCATCAAGGCTATGGAAAATGCCAGTTATGAGAATCTAGTTGATGTATTGGATGAAATGGCCGTTTGTCATATTGGTCGATATGCCATTGTAGACATAACTCCGGTTGAAATTGAAATGCTAGCCAAAATTTAAAAACTAATTACATGATTAACCTTAATTGGGAAAATTGTATTAATGAAAACAGAAATGAAATTGTTTTCGAAAAAAGGAATAAAGAATTTGGTGCCTTTCCTTTAAGAAACGGTTACAAAAGAACATTGACAATAGCATTTATTGTTTCTGCTGCTTCATTGATTTTATTGGTCTGTATTCCTCTTATTAGTAGTTTTTTTAGAGATGCCAGTGATAAATTAGCATCTTTCTCTGACACAGAGATTACATTAATGCAACCTCCACCTATTGATGAATCGGAGCCCCCACCACCGGTAGTTCCTCCCCCACCACCAGTACAACAAACAATTAAGTTTACGCCTCCGGTTATTGTAAAAGATGAAGAGGTGCCGGTAGATGAACCACCTCCTACTATGGATGAATTAAAAGATGTGAGTGCGGGTTTAACAACTCAAGAAGGTGATCCAAATGCCATTGACCTTCCAATTGAAGATCCGGGTCAAGGCGATGCCGTTCCTGAAATATTTACCATTGTAGAAGAAATGCCTATGTTTCCGGGAGGCGAAGAAGCTCTCGTAAAATATCTTTCCAATAATATTAAGTACCCTGCCAGAGCCCGTGAAAATAATATCACAGGAACCGTATTTGTGACTTTCAAAGTTGGTAAAGATGGTAAAGTAACTGAATCGCAAATATTAAGAGGTATTGGTGGCGGGTGTGATGAAGAAGCGCTTCGGGTAATTAAATCAATGCCCTCTTGGAGAGCCGGCCGTCAACGTGGTGAGCCCGTAATTGTTCAGTATAATTTGCCTATCAAATTCTCATTGAAATAATGCTTAACAGTAGTGTATTCCGTAAAAGTGGTTATCATTTGACCATGTCGGTTATTTATATAGCTGTAGGAATCATACTTACTGTGAAAAGTCTGATGGAACCGAAAGATTATCAATTAACTGCACTTGGTGGCATCATTTGTGCCTATGGATGTTATAGATTAATCTCAGGTCTAAGAAGAAGAAGTGTATCCAATGAAAATTAATATCATCCTGCTAGTGTCATTTTTTTCTTTTTCAGCATGCAAAACAAATGATGAAGAAAGAGGAAGTACTGTTTCAGGAACTTTCACACTTTTTTGCGATAACTCCTCCTATCCTGTTGTGAAAGTGTTGACTCAAACCTACTCCTCCTTATATCCGGAAGTAGTGATCCTTGTTGATAGCACCAATGGGAATTCAAGACTGAACCAACTGGCTTCTTTGAATGGCTATTCTGCTGTAACCAGCCGGAAAATCAACACACAAGACTCACTGGCACTAATTTCAAGAGAGATCTATTTTAATCAATTTCATTTCGCCACCGACGCAATTGCAGTGATCATGAATAAATCGGATAGCATGACACAGAAAAATCACGATTTTTTTGCTTTACTCTCCAATTGCGAAAATGGTAATGCTGTTAAAATTTGTACCGATGAACCAGGTTCCGCTAATAATTTGACAGTGAAAAATCTCGTTCCTGAGGCGGGTAAATGTATGTCGCAGTGGCTGAATTTACATAACTTTAAAGGTGTTCATAATTACGTCTCACAAAACTCAGGTACGATAGGACTCATTTCCTGGTCACAGATGTGTGATACAGGTGATCCGGAAGTGAAAAAATTGCGTGAAGCAGTTGCTGTTGTTCCACTATTCGGTTTAAAAAGCGATTCATCAACTTTCTATCCTGTGCAATCAGCAATTGCCGATGGAGAATATCCTCTAACCAAAAAACTTTATCTGGTAACCACCGAACCCTTTTCAGGACCAGCAACCGGTTTCGCAGCGTTTGTAGCCAGTTCTGAAGGACAAAGAATTATAAGGTTGTTTGGAATTCAGCCCGCTTCCATACCAACCCGTGAAATAATAATTAATTAAGTAAAAAATTAGATCAATGAAAAAATACTCTGTTTGATTTTCCTGTATTCTTTATCAACTCATGCTCAAACTCCTTTGGATTGTTCCAGGTTGTCTGATGGAGGATCCTATAATAATTCTGAAAAATGTTTCTCGGTCTTAATCGGCACCTTAAATGCTGCACCGGAAACACAATATCTCCGCATTAAAAACTTAACTCGTTCGGGCCAGCCTGCACTGCTCAAACAAGCAGAAGAGTTAACTCAGAAGATGGATCCTGCATTTGATTATTCAGCTATTGCACAAATCTGGATCTATCAAAGTACTAACAATGCTGTTGCTGCAAAAGCTCTAGCTGAAAAAATTAGAGCGGTTGCTAAAAAAGAAAGTGCTAACAAATTGGTGGAAGTTGCTGAAGCCTTTTTGAATTTTAAAACTACTGATCCTGAATTTGCCTTTGCTCTTTTACAACAAGCTGAAAGCTTAATGAAACCTGTGAGCGCGGCTTGCCTGATTCAAAAAGGAATTTATTACCGATCTAAAGGTGATCATGGCTCTGCTACAACTACTTTTAACATTGCTCTTGATAAAGAACTTTCGAATCCTCTTGCTCATTATTTTAAAGGCGTTTCCTACGCTCAAATTGGAAGTTTACAGGCAGCATTGGAAGAGTTTAATCTTGTTTTAAAAATACAACCTGAATTCCCAAACGCATTTCGCGAAAAAGCTGAAGTATTATTGAAACTCGGCCAACAACAAGAAGGTAAAGATGCCTATGATTCTTATTTTGAGTACAACCCCGAAGATATTTATACTCGTTTGAATTACGGTTCTGCACTTTTTGCCAGCAAGGATTTTATCGGAGCCAATACGCAAGCTGATAATGTTCTTAAACAAAAAAGTGATTTTGCTGCTGCCTACAAACTTAAGGCATATTGTGATTATGAGTTATCATTATTTCCGGAAGGAATCGATCATATGAATCTTTATCTCTCCTTAATTGATTCGAGCTTATCGGTAACCCGCGATTATGAATATCTGGGAAAACTCTACCAGAAAAATGGCAATGATTCATTGGCCATTGGTGCCTTTTTAATTGCAGTTGATAAACCCGGAGCCAGATCTGAATTGTTCTCTGAAACTATTTCGCTCTTATCCAAAAAAGGGAAATATAATGAAACTATAGCTGTTTACGACAAAAAAAGCATGTTGTTCACGCCTACTTCAGCCGACTCGTACAATAGTGGAAGAGCTTATCTGGCTATTGGAAATTTTGCCAGTGCCGATTCCTTATTTACTAAAGTTTGTGATTTGCAGCCTGCCTGGCCAAACGGATTTTTAATGAGAGGAAATGCCAATGCAAATCTCGATCCGGGTTCCGTGCAGGGAAAAGCAAAACCTACTATGAGAAGTATGTGGAACTGGCTGAAAGTGATTCTGTAAATAGCGCTAAATACAAAAAGGGTCTTATTGAGGCCTATAAATATCTTGGTTATTATTATTACCTGGCAAAAGATGTTGGTCAGTCTAAAATGTATTGGAAAAAAGTACTTTTTCTCGACCCTAACGATAAACAAGCTATGGATGTATTAAAACAGCTGTAGTAATAATTTATCTATGAAAGCCAGTACCCATTTACACAAATTCACTTGGGCAGGAATGCTCATTACTGTTGGAATTATTTTTGGTGATATTGGTACTTCTCCTTTGTATGTGCTTCGGGCCATTACCGGTGAGCATGTTATTTCAAAAGATTTAGTTTTTGGAGCTATCTCCTGTATTTTCTGGACACTAACGCTACAAACAACAGTTAAGTATGTAATTATTACGCTCCGAGCTGATAATAAAGGTGAGGGGGGATATTTTCTCTTTACGCCTTACTGCGGAGATATAAATCAAATTTTTTACCCATCGCGGCCATGATTGGTGGAAGCGCGTTACTTGCCGATGGAATTATCACTCCTCCTATCAGTATTTCCTCGGCAATTGAAGGTTTACACAATCTCAATGAAAATATTCCCGTAATTCCGATTGTAATATTAATTATTACCGCACTCTTTTTTATTCAACAATTCGGTACCGGTTTCGTTGGACGCTCTTTCGGACCTATTATGGTAGTTTGGTTTACTATGATTGGTGCACTCGGTGTTGTTAGCCTGTTGCAATTTCCTTCAGTAATTGAAGCCCTAAATCCTACGTATGCTTTTAATCTGTTAGCAAAATATCCTGGAGGGTTTTGGCTTTTAGGTGGAGTGTTTTTATGCACTACCGGAGCCGAGGCACTTTATAGTGATCTTGGGCATTGCGGCAGACAAAACATAAGAATTAGTTGGATTTTCGTGAAAACTGCTTTGGTTTTAAATTATTTCGGACAAGCGGCATGGTTGATTCAAAGAGAAGGTACCACTTTAGGTGAATTGAATCCATTCTATGAAATTATGCCCAATTGGTTCTTGCTTACAGGAGTAATCATCTCTACGCTTGCAGCAATTGTAGCAAGTCAGGCATTAATAAGTGGTTCATTCACCTTAATCAATGAGGCTATCAGACTAAATTTTATGTCGCGCCAGAAAATTATTTATCCTACAGATATCAGAGGTCAATTATATATTCCGGCTGTAAATTGGTTGATGATGCTTGGTTGTATTGCTGTGGTTTTGTATTTCAAAGAATCGGCAAACATGGAAGCAGCCTATGGAATGGCTATCATTCTGGCAATGATGTCAACAACTATGCTACTCATCTGGTACCTTAAAATGAAACACTATCCAATTATTTTCATTGGATTGTTCATTGTTGTTTATGGGGTCATCGAATCCTCGTTTTTTATCTCCAATCTCAGTAAGATTACTCACGGTGGCTGGATAACATTGGTGGCTTCATCTATTATTTTCTTTTTTATGTTTTGCTGGAGCGAAGGACGAAAAATAAGAAATCGTTATGTCGAATTTACTGATATCCGATCCTATCTGCCAGGTCTGCAGGAATTCAGAAAAGATATTTCTATTCCTCAAATTTCCACGCATCTGGCATTTCTTACCAGTGCAAACAAAACTTATGAAGTTGAGAATGCAATTCTGTATTCCATTTTTCAAAAAAGACCCAAAAGAGCTGATGTATATTGGTTGTTACATGTTGATGTAACTGATGACCCCTACAGAATGGAATATAAAGTAACCCATTTGATCGATAGTGAAGTTATTAAAATAGATTTTCGACTTGGATTCAGAATTGAACCTCGTGTGAATCTCTTCTTCAGGCATGTGGTGTCTGAAATGAAAAACCAAGGAGAAGTTGATATAAATAGCCGATATGAATCATTGAGTAAACAAAACCTGATTGGTGATTTCAGGTTTGTTGTTATCGAGAAATTTCTCTCCTATGATAATGTGCTTCCTATTTATGAGAAGATTGTCCTTGGCACTTACAATCTCATGAAAAAAGCAGGCCTTTCGGATGAGAAAGCTTTTGGACTTGACACCAGCAACGTGCTTATTGAAAAAGTGCCAATTGTAATTAATCCTCCAAGGGATATCAAATTGACCAGAATTTAATTACATCATTCCTTTAAAGCTTTTTTTATACATGGACATGGCATCTTTAATAATTTTGTACGCCGTTTCTTTGTCTAAAAACTTCTTCACTGTAACTTGCTTCTTCTCCAGCTTCTTATAATCCTCGAAAAACCGACGCATCTCTCCCTCTGTATGGGGTGGCAATTCCGAAACATCATTAATATGATTTACAGATGGGTCATAATTAGCAACTGCAATTATTTTATCATCCTGCTCTCCATTATCTACCATTCGCATTACCCCAATTACTTTGGCATCAACCAAACTCAATGGCTGAAACTCTAATGAAGATATTACTAAAATATCAAGAGGATCTTTATCGTCACAATATGTTTGAGGAATAAAACCATAATTGGCCGGGTAATGTACTGCGCTAAAAAGTATCCGGTCCAGCTTCAATAAACCGGAATCTTTATCCAACTCATACTTGGCTTTGCTGCCCTTTTGAATCTCTATAACTGCTCTTACTATTTTTGGAGACAATGCCCCTGCCTCAACCCCATGCCACGGATGTTTAACATGTATGCTCATAGCCATTTTTTCTTCAAAAGTAATGCAATTGGTTGAAAATGCAGTTTATTTCATCTGTTATTCTCTGATAATATTGATATTTGCATCTTTTCTATTTCCCGATTTATTTAAATCCACTTATTGTCTTTACCAGTCATAGAAAACAAGAGTAATCTATTACCTTCAACAGCGAAAATAACAGCTTTTAACCTGCCTCTTATGCCTGACAACTCTTCCCATCAACATTTTATCATTCATAAACCGTTTGGCTATCTGAGTCAGTTTGTAGGTGATTTGAAGAAAAAAAATTACTGGGTGAGTTGTATGATTTTCCTGAAGGAACAATGGCTATAGGGCGCTTAGATGAGGATAGTGAAGGTCTTTTGTTGCTCACTACCGATGGAAAAATGAGCGAATTGGTACGAAGTAAAAAAATAGAGAAAGAATATTATGCGCAGGTGGATGGATGGGTGAGTGATGCAGCCATTCATATGCTGCAAACCGGAGTAGAAATAGGAATAAGAAATGTTAAATACCTGACAAAACCCTGCAAAGTAAAACGATTAGAAACCGACCCCGGCTTCCAGCCCAGGACAAAGAAAATTCGTGATGAAAGACATGGTCCTACCTGTTGGATTTCAATAACTCTTACAGAAGGAAAATATCGGCAAATTCGAAAAATGACCGCTGCCGCAGGATATCCAACTTTACGTTTATTCAGAGTAAGAATTGGAACAATTTTGTTGAATGATTTAGCACCCGGAGGCGTTATTAAATTAGAAAATTTCGATACTTTTATTGTTTGATATCAATTATCACTTTATAGCTATGAAACAAAAACTCAATTTCATTACAATCGGAGTTAAGGATTTAGAAAAAATGAGAAACTTTTACAGCAACATCCTTGGATGGATTCCGCTTAAAGTTAGCGATGGAATTGTGTTTTTTAAAATGAACGGTAGCATTCTTGCACTTTTTCCGGAAAATGAACTAGCTGCTGATATTGGCATTGAAAACGATGGCACCGGTTTTAAAAGATTTACTCTGGCCATTAATTTCGGCTCCGAAAAAGAAGTAGATGAACAATTCGAAATTCTGGATGCCGGCAAAGTGAAAATCATTAAGCCCCCTGCTAAAGTATTCTGGGGTGGCTACTCCGGATATTTTGCCGACCCTGAAAATAATTATTGGGAACTGGCCTACAATCCATTTTTAGAAATGGATGCTCAAGGAAATATAAGTAGTGATGAATAGCTGTATGTTCCGGCACTGTTGGGTGGGTGCCAGTTCACTTCTGAATCAGAAATTATTTAACGTCAACTTTTAATTTTTGAACTTTGCAATGATATCGAAATGGCAGTTTTTAAAAGATTGAGAAGCTGTTATCTGTGCTCCAGTTTCAGCATGATTAATTTTGTATCCATTACTTTCCAGGAAGGCCACTAATTGAGCTGCTCCAGATCCCTGGTCCTTGAGGTTGTTGTCATCGAGTTCAATAAAAAAAACAGGGTGATGCTTTGAAATTACTTCAGTACCTCCTTGGAGCACGTTCATTTCAAATCCTTCCACATCTATTTTAATTACATCCACTTTGCCTATTTCCATCTCTTGAAAAAGAGTATCCATCGTTGTTACTTCAATAGTATTAAATTCTGTGTCTTTGGTAGATACACCTGTAATTCGGTTCATACCACGATTACCTTCATTGATCACTCCGATAGTAAATTTACCGGGCTTGTCTCCTAATCCTTTATTGATAGCTTTTAATTGTTTGAAATTGTTCAGTTCAATATTTGCACTTAATCTTTTAAAGTTGACATGATCCGGTTCAAACGAGTACACTTTCCCGGAAGTACCTACAAATTTTGCAGCATGTAACGATACATCCCCTACATTGGCCCCTACATCAAACATGGTAATACCAGGTTTTATAAGTTCATATAACCGCTGCCGTGCTATTTCTTTGAAACCAAAATAAATGTACCAATCCACAGTATCACTAATATCTAAACGGTATCTGATGCCATCACGCTCTACTTCCCGGATGGAATTTATAGGGTATTGATAATGATTTGCGGGAAGTTTAGTGATAAAACCGCCAAAAGTTTTTCCATTTGTTAAATTGGCCAAAATACCCTCAAAAGCCGGGAATTTAAAAACAAGTCGGAGGAAGTTTAAAAGTATGGTTTTCATATTTAAATAAAACTTGATAAAGTTATTCTTAACTCATTATTTTGCCAAGATCGATTTTATGTCGGGCAAAAAATAACGATCACTTTTCATGATCTTGCCATCTTCACGGTAAATTGGTTTGCCATCAGCATCCAACTTACTCATATTGCTTCTGTGAATTTCATCAAAAACCTCAACTATCTTATGTTGCAACCGCATGAGCGATGATGGTTCCGCAAAGTATATATAATTTGTCACCCAATGCATCCGCAACAAGTGTGAGATCACCATCTTTTGCTGCTTCCAGATATTCGTCATTCTCTTCTGCCATCAACCGGTGTCGCAGTTCAATAATTCTGTCCCCAACTGCTACCTTAGGAGTATCTTGATGATCCAGTCCAAAGACCTCATGAAACTCCCGGACTTTATTTATTATACTATTAAATTCTGACATGTTTAAGAAGTGTTTGTGGGTTAATGTTGTAGGTAGGTGAATGTTGTAGGTAGTTTACACTTGTCACTTTAAACTGGTCACTGGCTACTGGTAACTGGTTACTTGTCTCTTCCGAATCCGGGCAAGCTTTAAACTGGTTGCTGGTAACTGGTTACTGGTCACTGGTTACCGGTTACCGGTCACTATTTATCATTAAGTCTGTAAAATCCCCACATTAAATTGTTTTCAATAGGCGCATTATTCGCCATCTCAATACCCATCGAAATCCATTTACGGGTATCGAGAGGATCGATTACTGCATCTACCCACAACCGTGAAGCTGCGTAGTAAGGTGATGTTTGACTGGTATACCGATCGGTGATCGTCTTTAATAATTCCGCTTCATCTTCAGGAGTGATCAACTTGCCCTGTGCTTTCAAAGAACTTACCTGTATTTGTAAGAGTGTTTTAGCTGCTTGTGAGCCACCCATTACGGCAATTTGAGCACTGGGCCATGCAGCTATCAATCGGGGATCATAGGCTTTGCACACATCGCATAATTTCCGGCACCATAAGAGTTACCAATCACTATGGTGAACTTTGGAACAACACTGTTTGCCATTGCATTCACCATCTTAGCACCATCTTTAATAATACCACCATGTTCTGATCGACTCCCCACCATAAAACCTGTAACATCCTGTAAAAATACCAACGGTATTTTCGTTGATTACAATTCATAATAAATCGGGTGGCCTTATCGGCTGAATCACTATAAATGACCCCGCCTATTTGTAATTCACCTTTTTGCTTTTAACCACTTTACGTTGGTTAGCAACAATACCAACAGCCCAGCCATCTATACGTCCTAAACCACATAAAATAGTTTGTCCAAACAAATCTTTATACTCTTCAAATTCTGAATCGTCAACTAAGCGGTTAATAATGTCACGCATGTCGTAGGGCTTCTCTCGCTCCACCGGTAACAATCCGTAAAGTTCTTTTTGATCAAATTTTGGAACTGATGGTTTTATACGATCAAATCCCGCCTTATCAAAAGTGCCAAGCTTATTAAAAATACTTTTTATGTAATCCAGACACTTCTCGTCATTCTCAAATTTATTATCGGTAACTCCTGATATCTCACACTGTGTAGTAGCTCCTCCAAGAGTCTCATTATCTATATCCTCACCAATTGCTGCTTTTACCAGATAGGATCCAGCCAGAAAAATAGATCCGGTTTTATCCACAATCATGGCCTCATCACTCATAATTGGCAAATAAGCACCTCCGGCAACACAACTTCCCATGATGGCGGCAATTTGAATGATGCCTTTCGACGACATAATCGCATTATTTCTGAAAATGCGTCCGAAATGCTCCTTATCCGGGAAAATTTCATCCTGCATGGGTAGAAAAACACCGGCACTATCCACCAAATAAACAATGGGCAGCCTATTTTCCATGGAGATTTCCTGTGCTCTCAGATTTTTCTTGGCAGTCATTGGGAACCAAGCGCCTGCCTTAACCGTTGCATCATTAGCAACAACTATGCACTGCCGCCCTTGAATGTAACCAATTACTACTACTACTCCTGCTGAAGGACATCCACCATATTCCTTGTACATATCTTCGGCAGTGAAAGCACCAATCTCTATGGCAGGGGCATCTTTGTCCAATAGGTAGGAAATACGTTCGCGGGCGAGGAGCTTTCCTTTTTCTTTTTGCTTATCCGCATTTTTTTTCCCCACCTTCACTCACTTTTGCAAGTTTGTGATTCAAGTTGCTGAGAAGCGTTTTATTGGAATCTTCATTTTATTGAAAACAATATCTGTGTTATCCTTTGCTGCCATAATTTCAATTTAGATTTGCAAAGATAGGAGAAGCCATCAATCAGAGTGAAGTAATTCAAATGTAGATTTATACTCGATTTAAGATGACATAAAACGAGTTTATAATATTGATTTTTAGTAACTTACATATTGAAAAGGGGTATTTTAAAATCAAGATTGCATTTTTAAATTGTTGTTTATCAATATTGTAAAATTAACTTTGTAAATATTAGTGAATCCAGCTATATTTGCTGAAAACCATATTCTATGAAAAATACCCCCCTTGCAGTACTTGCTGCATTTGCTATTTCAATAACATTATTTTCTTGTGGCGGAAATAAAGAAGCTCCTGAGAATTCAAGTGACGCAACTGCAGTGCAAGATACTACGCCGTTAGATGAAGTTGCTAACTTCCATTTTTCATACACAATTGCAAACCTTCCCTCACCAATTGTAATTTTCGATGAGTTTACCAAATCGGGCCTTCCTGTTGATGCAAACTTGCTAAACCCATCCGGTAACGTTAAAAATTATACTACTACAATGAAGCAAGCCTTCAATTATGGTATTTATGGAGTAGATCTCGCCTACCTGGTAATAAACGAACGCAACACTGATATCTACAATTATTACAATGCATCTAAAGATCTTGCTAATGCTTTGAACTTAGGTGAAACATTCAAGAAGTTTGTGGATCGTTTTGAAGCTAATTCTGAAAATCGTGATTCCTTAACTCGGGTGATTGATGAAGCATACGGCGCTACCGATTCGTATCTCCGTTCGAACGAAAGACTTGAAACTGCCAGTCAGATTCTTGCAGGCAGTTGGCTGGAATGTCAGTTTATTACAGTTGAACTCCTCAAAAAAGTGGATCGTAATGCTGCAAATGAAATCTGTTTCAAAGAGTTTGGGAGCAACGTGTTTACCTGGATAACATTGCTAAAGTTCTGGGTGAATTTACAGGATCTAATGAAATGGCTTCGATTAAGAATGACTTTGATAGTTTATTAGCTATTTACAAGGAACCGGCCGATGCAACTGCAATTGACAAAGTTTTCCTTACAAAATTGTCGGCAAAATTAACTTCAGTTCGTACTAATATAATTAAGTAATAGCATACCTTTAAAATTGAAAGGGAAGGGTTCACTCTTCCCTTTTTTAGTTCACTTCAAACAATTGTTCCTCTTTCTCTTCTATGAGCGAAAAAGTTCTCAAAGCACTTATGCAAATGTTTGCAATAATAGCAAACAGAGACCTTCTTACCGAAGAAGGTCGCAGTGTAGTTGAAGCTTTTCTCAAACAACAGGTCAGCAACGCTCACCTACACTTTTACCTTAATTTTTTTGATGAGTACCTCCTATTTTTGCAAGGTAAAGCAAACGATGGTAAATCAAGAAAAAGGGTATCCGTAAATTCAGTCAAGATACTACGCATTTGCACCGACATTAACGGAGAGCTCGATCAAAAACAAAAATATGTTGTTCTGGTAAAACTCATCGAGTTTGCCTATTCATTTGGAGAAAATGCCGGTGAACAGGAACTTGAATTTATTGATACTGTTGGAAGTGTATTTAATATACCTAAAGAAGATGCAGATTTGTGCCTTTCTTTTTCCTCCTGTAAAGATAGTACCGGAATTGTCGACTCTAAAAATATTTTAGTTGTAAATAACGGCAAAAAAACTGCTTCGAATTCAATCCGGCACGTTACCAATGAAACACTTGCAGGCGATCTCTGTTTCCTGAATATTCCTGCAGAGGGAATTATTTTTGTAAAGTATTTTGGCTTGCTTCCATTATTGCTGAATGGCCAGTCTATTTTAAACGGAAAGTTTTTGTTTTTTTCTCAAGGTTCAGCGATCCGGGAATCTAAAACACAACCTGTTTACTTCAGTGATATTATGCGTGGTTTTATGGATGATCTCCAATCGGATGATATCAATATGACCGTTAATATGGTAGATTACTTTTTCGGCAATGGCCGTCAAGGTTTGCATTCGGTAAGTTTTTCGGCCGGCTCAGGAAATCTAATCGGAATTATGGGAGGTAGCGGTGCTGGTAAATCCACTCTGCTCAATATTCTTAATGGCAATAATGTTCCTCAAAAAGGAGAGGTACTTATCAATGGCATCAACATTCACACGGAACGTCAGAAACTTCAAGGGATAATCGGTTACATTCCTCAAGATGATCTTTTAATGGAAGATCTTTCTGTCTATCAGAATTTATTTTACAATAGTAAACTCGGTCTTGGAAATCTTGATGATGTTGAAGTCAATAAACTGGTCGATCAACTCCTCGAATCTCTTGGACTTTCCGCAATAAGAGATCTTAAAGTTGGCGATTCTCTGAATAATATGGTGAGTGGTGGTCAGCGTAAACGCTTGAACATTGCTTTGGAACTGATTCGTAAACCTGCAGTTCTCTTTGTTGATGAGCCAACATCCGGACTGTCATCGCTAGATTCTGAAAATGTCATGGATCTCCTTAAGCAGTTATCCCTTGGCGGAAAGTTGATCTTTGTTGTTATTCATCAGCCCTCTTCCGATATTTTCAAATTATTCGATAAGTTATTGTTATTAGATACCAATGGCTACCCTATTTATTTTGGCAATCCATCTGATTCAATAATTTATTTTAAGAAACGCGCCAATTTTGCAGATGCAGATGAAAGTGCCTGTGAGACCTGTGGCAATGTAAATCCCGAACAACTTTTTTCAATTATCGAATCAAAGGTTTTTAATGAGTTCGGTCAACCAACATCCGATCGTAAAATTACTCCAGCAGAATGGAATCAGTTTTATGAAGAAATCAGACTCCCTAATGTAAACCCTGCTAAAGATCAGTCAAAAGTCTATAAAGAAGAATATAACAAACCCTCCAGATTACGACAGTTGAAAGTATTTTTTACGCGCGATGTACTTTCAAAACTTAAGAACTCTCAATACCTCTTGATTAATTTTCTGGAAGCACCGGTATTAGCGTTTATTCTGGCTTATTTTTTAAAATATTATAAAAACGGTGGTGAATATATTTTTCGAGACAACATTAACATTCCGGCATACATATTTATGTGTATCATAGTTTCCTTGTTTATGGGTTTGACTGTGAGCGCTGAAGAAATAATAAGGGATCGTAAAATTCTCAAACGAGAAGAATTTCTGAGTCTGAGCAGAGGCAGCTATTTGTTTTCTAAAATATTAGTTTTAGTATTAATTTCTGCCATACAAACCTTTTCGTTTGTGTTAATAGGCAACTCCATTTTTGAAGTTAAAGGCATGTTCACCGATTATTGGGTCATGCTTTTTACCGTTTCCTGTTTCGGCAATCTTCTCGGGTTAAACATTTCAGCCTCTTTCAACTCAGCTGTTACTATTTATATTTGATCCCTTTCTCATTATTCCACAAATTATTTTGAGTGGGTTATGGTTAAGTTTGAAAATTTAAATCCCAATGTTACCAGTCAAACCAAAGTGCCTTTTATTGGTGAAGTCATGGCCTCACGCTGGGCATTTGAAGCTTTGGCAATTAACAGTTATAAAAACAATGCCTATGAATCGCATTTTTTTGAAGTTGATAAAGAGATCAGTGAAATAGTTTATCGGAAGGATTTCTGGTTGGTTAAAATGAATGACAAACTTGATTCGGTTGAATAGGGATTAATTTCAAAAAATCAATCGTTGGTTATTATCAATGAAATAAACCGGGCTGCACTCCTTTTTCCTGAAGTGATTGCATCAAACAAAGCAGTGAGTAGTGTAAATAACCTCACTATCCCATTAACTCCTGCCTCCTATCAAACAATCAAAAATTATCTTGGTGACTTACGTAAGTATTTTATTGCCGGTTATAAAAATGCCAGCAATCGAAAAGATGCTATTGTAAAATCGCTTACTTCAGGCAGCAAAAATGCGGCTTACCTCAATCACTTAAAAACCACTTATACCAATGAAAGCTTGAAGATCTGGTAACCACTACAAGTGACTTTGAATTTGTAATTGAAAATGATAATCAATTGATCCGAAGGTTTAGACCAGTATTGATGAATGGCCCTCATGATACTTTTGTAAGAGCTCAGTTTTTTGTTTCTGCAAAAAATGTATTTGGAAATTATTACAGTACCTGGGCAGTTAATCTTGCTGTTATATGGGCCATGACATTAATTCTTGTTTTTACGCTGTATAACAATTCCCTTCGAAATCTATTAAACGGGCTGGAATTGCTGATGAAAAAGATATCGAAAAAATAATTTTCTAAGGAGCTGCTATAGCCTATCAACACATGCTACCGGATAGCAAACCGTTTAACCGGTTACCTTTGAAATACTGAAGGGTACTTTTACTATCGTTTGATAATCTTCTCCGGTTTCCATCATATCCTCGTCGTCTTCATCATATAGCCACACGATAGCTACCTGGCTGGCACCTGATTTATGCAATAGCTCCAGTTTACGGAATATATCAAGTATACATTTACTGGAACTGGTGTTGAAATATTCCAATTGTACTAAAAGTTTGGTAGATGGTTTGGGCTGAGCAATGTATTGGTCCAGCCACTCATAAACAGGTCTGTAAAATTCAACAGAATTTTCAGGAATTGATTTCCCTTTCATTTCCAAAAATCCCGCCTGATCAAATAAAATATGTGGCGTTTTGGGACCGGGCTGCAGTGATAAATTTTTCCATAAAGGAATAAAGATGATTAGTTATTAAATTTGTAACACTTACTTAACCTATACTTACTATTAAACTGAAGAACGAATATTTTTCGGATACAGTATTGAATTTATAACCGAGCTTGTTACCTGATTTCCGAGCAATATCAATTATACCGAGCCTGCTCCTCCTTTATCAGACAATTCAGTTGAATCAAGGGATCCACATAATGCATACGTAATTCTTCAGCAGACATGTTGTTAATTTGATCTATTCGCGCCTGCAGCAATTCACATTTATCGTTTTGAATAAAATTGCCCGTATGAATATAATAGACCCCGTCATCACCTCTCACAATCAAAAACATTGCATCTTGCATTCCGCTGTCAGTGTCTCCGGATTCCTGACGAAGTTCATCCATATGATGATAGATATTTTGCAATGATTCCACCAGGATGTTATACACTTTCTTTTTGTTCGATTATCTTCATCCATGGACTCGAGACGTGATTCCATTATTTGATAAACAGATGATAATAATTTTGCAATCTGCCCTTTAAATGAAAGTATAATATGGTCCCGTTCCATAGTCTGATAAGCTTTATAAATATCCGGAGCCGGGCACATAAACAATAGGGTTCTGATGAATTACAAATATAAAAGTAAATAATATACAAAAACTCTTTTATGGAATTCTGAAAATTGCTCCTTTGCAACTTTTTCGTATCTTTAGATTCTTAAATCCATGAGATTTTTATGCCGCCTACTGTAAATAAGATCCTGGTTACTGATGATGAACCTGATTTGGAATTGATTATAACCCAAAAATTCCGATCCCGTATTGGCAAAGGAGAAATTATTTTTGAGTTTGCTGAAAATGGTGCGATTGCTCTGGAAAAATTGTTGAAAGACCCCACTTTTGACCTGGTTTTTACCGATATTAATATGCCGGTATTGGATGGTTTGAGTCTTCTCGGAAAAATGAAAGAACATAATTTTGCTGCCAAATCAATTGTGATTTCAGCGTATGGCGATATCCGGAATATTCGAACCGCCATGAATCGCGGTGCCTTTGACTTTATCGTTAAACCTATCGATCTGGAAGATCTTGAAGTAACTTTAACAAAAGCACTTCATGAAATTGATATTTTGAAACAAGGTGTTGAAGCAAAAAGTAACCTCGAAATAGCTCTTGTTGAAAAAGCCAGAGCGCAGGCCGAAGCACTTCAAATTATGAAGGAGAAAGAAATTCTCATTCTCGAACAAAATGAAATGCTCGAGCATCAGGTCTTTGAAAGAACACTTGAAATCAATCAACAGAAAGAAGTGATTGAACTAAAAAACAGAGAAATCGTAGATTCTATTCACTACGCCAAAAGGCTCCAGGAAGCAATTCTTCCCGGAACCAATGAGCTTGAAAATCACTTCCCTGAAAGTTTTGTTTTGTACCGACCTAAAGATATTGTAGCCGGTGATTTCTTTACTGGTTCAACAACGATGCTGAACCTGTTATGGTAGCAGCCGATTGTACCGGCCACGGAGTTTCCGGTGCTTTAATGAGCATGCTGGGAATGTCATTGCTGAATCAAATTGTGAACGGACATGGAATCACCCAACCTTCGTTGATTCTCGACCAGCTTCATAGCGCTGTGGTTGATGCGCTCAAACAAAGTGAAAACAATTCTCGCGAAGGAATGGATATTGCTATTTGCCGTTTTGATGCCCAACGTAAAACGGTTCAATATTCCGGAGCCAACAGACCACTTTGGATCATTCGCAATGGTGAACTTATTATTTCCCCTGCAGACAAAATGCCTGTAGGTGACTTTCAGTTGGACACCAGAACACCTTTTACGAATCACATCATCCCTTTGCAATCCGGTGACCGGATTTTCATGTTTACCGATGGTTTTGCTGATCAGTTTGGTGGCATGCTGGGTAAAAAACTAATGACTAAAAAAATAAAAGAATTTCTTGTACAATTCAGTGCTATCCCTATGAATCAATTAGGTGAAAAACTTCAAAGTTATTTCAACAATTGGAAAGGTGACCAGGAACAAGTTGATGATGTGCTCTTCCTGGGTCTAAAAACTGCAGATTAAGATGATACTTTTTTATTCCCTGATTAGTAAATTTTGATGCTTCTCTCCAGATAAAATTACACTACTTTATTACTACCTTTAAAAGATTACCCATTAATCAACCCATTACTGCGAAATGACCGACCCAAAACTAATCGCAATACTAAGAAAAGTAGATCTTTTTCATGATGCGCCACAGGCTGTTCTGGAACAACTTGCTCCTTAGTGACCCGTCACGAATATCTTGAAAATCAAATTGTCATTCGTAAAGGTGAAGAAGGCGATGCCTTGTATATTATTGCCAATGGAACAGTAAGAGTACATGATGAGGAACAAGTGGTTGCTCGAATGGAGGCCGGTAATTTTTTTGGTGAAATTTCTTTCCTGGATGCCGCACCCCGATCTATGTCGGTTTCAGCAGATACAAAATCCGTCCTTTACAGAATACTTCGTAACGATTTCTATACAGTGTTCAAAGGCCAGCCCGAGATCACTCAAATTATTGTAAGTACACTCACCCAAAGGCTACGGACTCAAAATGAAAATGTAATCAGTGATCTTCGATCAAGGGAAGCAGAACTTTCTAAACTTGTTGAATTGAGAACAGGTGAATTAGTGGTTAAAAACGAACAGTTATCTGCTACTCTCGCTGAACTTAAATCAACTCAACAGCAACTGATACAACAGGAAAAACTGGCATCGCTCGGACAACTCACAGCAGGCATTGCGCATGAAATAAAAAATCCTTTAAACTTTGTAAATAACTTTGCAAAACTTTCTTTCGATTTGGTAGATGAAATTGTTAACGCCGAAACCAGAGAAGAACGTGATGAAATAGGTAAATTCTTGTCTACCAACCTTGAAAAAATACATACACATGGCTCACGTGCTGATACTATAGTTAAAGGTATGCTGGAGCATACTCGAACAGGTGGTAATACGGCCAAATATCCTATCGATATTAATAAAATGTGCGAACAGTTTGCAAAAATTACACTGCAAAACGCACAAGCAACATGGCCCGGTTTTGATCCGACAATAATTTATGATTTTGATTCAGGATTACAACGCATTCCTGTAATTGCCTCTGAATTCACCAAAATGATGGTCAACTTATTGAACAATGCATGGTATGCGGTCAGGGAAAAATCTAAATCAGAAATTGAAAATTATACACCAACAATTACTATTACTACAAATCAAAGTAACAACAGGTTAATTATAACTGTGAAAGATAACGGCCCTGGAATTCCTGTTGAAATAAGAGGACAAATATTTAATCCGTTTTTTACAACAAAACCAACTGGCGAAGGTGCCGGATTAGGGCTCTCTATTACCCACGATATTGTTGCAGCACATGGTGGCACTATAGTTTGTGAGTCGGAAGAAAATATCGGCAGTATTTTTCTCGTTTCTATACCTATTGATCCCGCTTAATAACTGATAGAGCAACGTGACAGCTGTTCTCTATTCAGTTAAATTATTAACCTGAAACAGCAACTTAAGCAGTTCTAAAATAGGTGCCAGCAGCAGGCCCCATATTAAAAATTAAATCGACAACACTTAAGCCCGACTGAAATCCAAATTTATATCCAAATACTTGAGGATAAGATGAAATCCCGGCATCCGCCAACGGCACTCCGGCATCACTAAGGAATCGAAAATCATTCAGCTGAGCTCCCGGTGCCAAATATTTTTCTGTGTATTGAATCTTGCATTTCACATTTAAAATCGGCATCAGAAACCTCATTAAATCCATATTGAAATCCAATAAAAATTCATATTCTCTCTCATAAAAAGGAGCTAATTCATCCTGATAAAATTCAAAAAATGCCGATCGCTGATAGGCTGAACAAAGTGATCGCCAATGTTGACGCTGCCAAGGCAATGCATTTGAAATTCGAATGTCGTTGAGATTAGTTCTATTCCTGTTATTATGTTGTACCGGAATAATTAATGTCTGAATTCCATTTGGTGAATAAATGTGACATCGGTTTCGTATGGTCTGCTTCACAAAATGTTCATACATCTCAATAATTAAAATATCTGCAAATTGTAATTTATTGAAGTATGAAATTGGCGGCAGGTAAGCTGTTGAAAGTAACAAAGGAATGATTGAATAAGGAGAAACAATAAAATTAATAGTTTACTTTACTAAACTAAAGAACAAATGAAATAAAGTACAAATAAATTAAAAAACTAATAAACTATAAAACTACAAAACTATAAAACCACAAAACCACAAAACTACAAAACTATAAAACTACAAAACTATAAAACCACAAAACTACAAAACTATAAAACTATAAAACTACAAAACTACAAAACTATAAAACTACAAAACTATAAAACTACAAAACTACAAAACTACAAAACTATAAAACTACAAAACTACAAAACTATAAAACTAATAAAACCATAAAACAAATAAAGTATAAAACTAATAAACTATAAACTCCATCGCCTTATCAATCCCATTTTTATAATCCTCAAATGTTACCTCACAAATCTGATCAGGGACAAAAGTACTAGCATTATCCTCAGATCTTATAAATAATTTAGTTGAATACGAAAGCACTAGATTTGATGAAGGCAATTTGACTCTCTGAATTTCACCCAAATGATTGGGCTTACGCTCGTTTCTTCACCCACAAAAATCGCTGAGGTGAGTCGTTTAAAATCCATTACATTAATAATTGCCGAGGAGAAGGTCTCTCTTCCAACAACAACATAAATTTTACCTTTTTGGTTTATTTCCCTAAAGCGCGACAATCTCTCAATAAACTGAGTGCCTTGATAGGATGCTCCCCCTTTATTAAAACGTAAATCGACAACAACTTTTTTGATCGGTTTCGATTGCAGTACATTAAAAACCCTGTTTTCAAATTCATTGAACGAAGGAAGTCCCTTTGCTTTTTCCTCGTTCCCATATTTCATTTCAAGTTCCTTGCCCCAGCAATCATTGTATTGGATAAAGTAAATACTGTCCGTGCGGTTATACTCTTCACCAAAATAAATGTCTCTGAATTTTTGGTATAAAGGAACAGTTTTGGTTGCATAAGTTACCCATTCGCCCTTTTCAGCAGTTGCATGAATGGTATGCTCCGATTTTACACCTTGCTCATTGCTGACTTCAAGAATCAGGCTGTCGCTTTTTACAAATTCAAAATATTGCAAAAATGAAAAATAAGTGATTAAATCTGTGACCATGAATTTGTGAAAGGCTGTGTTTTCATTGGCAGTAAGCGTTGACAAACTGTCTGCAATAACTTTTACAGGAATGTTGTTGATTGCAATTATTTGTTGTCCGTTAAGTTCCTGATACGAATGTTGAGCCCCAATGATAAATATACCTTCTTTAAACCAAAACGATTTCAAAGGCAATCTCAAATTCAAATCAAATACTTTGGCAACACTCAAATTCGTGTGACTATCTCCCATTTTCGAAATAAGCTGCTTCAACCTGATTGCAATTTGTGCGTCATCAAGTTTAGGTGCAAGAGCAATTAGATCATCAATGTTTGCATTAAATTCAGCTTGAGAAATTTTTAAAAACAGGTTATAATGAAGCTTAGGAAATTCATTCTTCACGTATTCAAGATCTTTTTTCCAGTCAATTTTTTCAACGGATTGAGAATAAGTTTGACCTGCAAAAACCAGCATCCATACAAAAAACAGAAAATCGAGTTTAGTAAATCTCATAGCTATTAATTTTGCTGCATTAAACAGACTAAAAACGGATTCTTATCGTTGCATTATAATGAGTCATTCTTTATCCTTGCTTCCATTGGCGTTGTTCATTGTTTTAATGATGGCAAGTCCTTTGGGGAGGTTATCTGCTTTATCAGAAAAAACAAATTAGTTCTCTGGTCATTGTTTCAGGTATCACTCTGTTTCTGGCCACTTCCTATTTCATCCTCAGACTTGCCGGTATTCATATTGTTGGTGAAGAGGGTGACTATATTTTAATTTGCATGGTTTTTGTTTTGTGGACGACCGCCGGTTTTCAGTTTTTACGGATCCAACATCCCTGGGCCGGTAAGGCTGCATTCACTTTACTCATGAGTCCGATGATCGTAGTATTTCCATACCTCGGATGGCTGTTAATTTGTACCCTCAAGTGGGTTTTTACCTAAACAATATTACATCTTCATAAATTTCTTAACTTTTCCTGCATAGTGAACAAAATACAAACCGGAAGCAAATGAATTTGCGGCAATTACTACTTTTGAAGTATTCTCAATCTCTTTTTGAAAAATAACCTTACCTGTTACATCTGCAATTTTAATTGATCCGGAAGTTAATTTTTCAAATTCAATATTTAGGAAATTTGGGACAGGATTGGGAAATAAACTGAAATCGGAAATAACAAGTTCACTTAAAGAAACCGTTCCACAGGGATCTAATAAATTATCTACAATGAATTTTTCGCTTCTTAGGAAACCGCCATCACCCTTCGGAATGAAAACTGAAAAGGTATCAA
This sequence comes from Bacteroidota bacterium, assembly GCA_016722525.1. Lineage (GTDB taxonomy): Bacteria > Bacteroidota > Bacteroidia > AKYH767-A > OLB10 > JADKJB01. Next base: position 138,560 of record JADKJB010000009.1, on the reverse strand, counting down.
TTGTAGTTAATGGAATTGTTTGTGAAGTAGATCCATCCGACCATAGGTAACTTGCATATCCTGCACCGGCATCCAGGTAATATTGACCATTGTTAAAATTGCAGGTGATTACAGGACGATTTAAATTCCAAGGAAGTGAATCATAATGAAACGAACGATACGACCATAATACATCATCAAATTCTATTTCGAGTGCTATCATGCCAGCATCATCTACAGCCGTAAAAAGCATGTCATCATTGCTGTTCATTCCATACCCAACTATTGAAACACCACCGGGTTTTCTACCAAAACTTCCCATTGCCGTACTGTATGATGCAGGACTATTCTCATAACTCCAGATGAGTTCTGCAGTGAGAGAAGATTCATTTAACTGATACTCTTTCCCTTTAGCAGTATGATAGGGAGTACTACTATTTCCATCACCGTTATCGAACAACGTGTAATTGCCATTTGAAATTTTACGAATGTCGTGTTGCCTTTTGAACATCTCCGGATCATTTATAAAATTGAACTGATTGGCGTTTCCACCCAGTCTCCACATAATGGCTCCTGTAACTCTGTTGATTTTGGTGATTTCATTAAAATGACGCGATGAAACCAGCAGATTACTATCAACATCCATTTCTATGGCATTGTAATGAGTCCAGTCGACAGTATTTGGATTGTTGCAAAATGAGATATCGATATCTTCAAAATCATAGTGATCTTTAGCGTGCCATTCAAAAATTACATTCTTGTTCTCATCCAATTCAAGTACAATTCCACATCTGACATTGGCAGTTGCACTTCCGGGATTAGTGTGATTTATTCCAAAAAATTGTAACTGCTTAAATCCATTTGAATAATTTCTTCAGCAAGCATCAAAATATGTCCGTTAGGCAAAAGTTGGACATCATGTCCATCAAACATATAACCTGAAGGTGTTTCAACCGAATCAATAACAACAAAAGTTGAATCCATCAAAAAATATTTACCATCCAAACTGTACGTAATGTTACCATTCTGATTAATCTTAAAATCACCGGTATTCCCGATGTTGTTAAACGGTTTGAAATAAACCACATCTCCAATTTCATCTAGAATCATGTGTGTCGGTACTATTCCATTAGGATTGGCACCAACTTTTATAGGACAAATGAAATAATAGCCTGTTGATGCTGTGCTGTAACTGGTAACAGTATAAGGCGGGTAACCTTGACCTGAAACCTGGAGAGGAGTTATTCCAAAACAAATTAAAACTGCTAAAAGGAGGATTTTACGGAGCATTGAGAATGTCGGAGTCATGTGTTCCAAATTAAATGATGAATTGTTACGACCAAGGCAAATGATAAAAGTTTAACAATGGCTGGAAAGTAAAGATAGAAAAAATAATCAACTCCAAAATTTAGTTCATTAGCCTATGAATTTCAATCTGTTACAATGTTCATTTTTAATTAAAAACTTACCTTTTTCTCCTCAATTTCTCTTCTCCTCCGTAGTATCTTTGCCCAGCTTTGGGGTGGCGTGGCAGTGGCGGTTGCGGTGCGGTTGCGGTTGCGGTTGAAAGCAACAGAGAAAAACAAAAAAATATTTTTACCTTTCAAGTTCAGCGCACACAAAATACTAATCAAAAAGAACCAAAAACCATAGAACTAAAAAAAAAAAAAACTAAAGAACTAAAAAACCAAAAATGTCCAAACCCTCCATCCCCAAAGGCACCCGCGATTTCTCACCTGTTGAGATGGTGCGGCGTAACTATATCCTCGACACCATCCGTAAAGTATATCAGAAATACGGCTATCAGCAGATTGAAACACCTGCAATGGAAAATCTGACAACACTTACCGGGAAGTATGGTGAAGAGGGTGATCAATTGCTTTTTAAAATATTGAATTCCCGAATCCATGAATCGAAAGATAAAAATATATTGCTGACAGAATTTCAACGTTCATTGGAAAAAAGTACCAATTCAGAAACACTCACCGAAAGAGCTTTGCGTTATGATTTGACTGTACCTTTTGCGCGTTATGTAGTGATGCATCAAAATGAAATTACATTTCCTTTTAAACGCTATCAGGTACAACCGGTGTGGCGCGCCGATCGTCCGCAGAAAGGACGTTACCGTGAATTTTACCAATGTGATGCCGATGTTATTGGAAGCAATTCCCTTTTGAACGAAGTGGAGTTGATTCAGATTATGGATGAAGTTTTTGAAGGATTGAAAATTCCCGTCACCATAAAAATGAATAATCGTAAAATTTTAAGTGGCATTGCTGAAATTATTGGAGAGGCCGATAAAATTATAGATATCACCGTTGCCATTGATAAACTCGATAAAATCGGAGCTGCTAAAGTAAAAGAGGAATTACTTGCCAAAGGACTTTCTCCATCAGCTATCGATCGCATTCAGCCCTTAATTGATTTCAAAGGTAACTCACAGGAAAAAATAAGTTTTCTTAAAAATCTTTTGTCAGATTCTGAAATAGGTTTGAAGGGTATATCGGAAATTGAAGAAGTATTTGAAATGGTAAACATCACCAACCTCGAACTCGATATCACTCTTGCACGCGGATTAAATTATTATACTGGAGCTATCTTCGAAGTGAAGGCCAAAAACGTACAAATAGGCAGTATCACCGGTGGAGGTCGTTATGATGACCTAACAGGAATATTTGGCTTACCGGGAGTATCGGGTGTTGGAATCTCCTTCGGCATCGATCGCATTTATGATGTGTTAGAAGAACTAAATATGTTCGAAACTCTCGATCTTAAACAAGCAGGCACGCAGGTGTTGTTTGTAAACTTTGGAAAGGTGGAAGAAAAATATTGTCTCAGTCTCGTAAATAAAATCCGCAAAGCCGGAATCAACGCCGAGCTCTTTCCTGATGCAGCGAAAATGAAAAAAACAGATGGCTTATGCCGATGCAAAAAAATTCCTTTTGTAGTTCTTGTCGGTAGTGAAGAGATGAACTCAGGAATACTCACTGTCAAAAATATGATCTCAGGAGAACAATCGAAATTACCTTTTGAGCAATTGGTGATTGCGTTGTCGTGAGATAAAACGAATTTTTTTGTTTTCTAAATTTATAGTTTTTACATTTGATTTTTGAAATAACTAAGGCATTGAACGCAGAGACGCGGAGACGCAGAGTTTAATAGACCATTATTTTTTATTCACTTTTTATTCACTTTTTATTTTATTCACTTTTTATTCACTTTTTATTCACTTTTTTAAATCTTAAACTTATGATTTTTTCAACTCAAAAAGAGCTCACCGGAGCCATTATTGCCTGTGCCATAGAAGTTCATAGAGAACTAGGACCAGGTTTAATTGAATCTGTTTATCAAGCATGTATCCAAGAAGAACTGCGTATGAATGACATTCATTTTATTGAACAATTGAGAGTGCCAATTCAATACAAAGGCAAAAAATTGGACAAAGAATTTGTTATAGACCTTCTAGTTGAAAATCAAGTTGTTATCGAACTGAAAGCAGTAGAAATAATAATGCCTGTTCATGAGGTTCAATTGGTAACTTATCTTAAATTAGCCGACAAAAAAATAGGCTTATTAATTAACTTCAATGTTCCTGTCCTGAAAGAAGGAATCCGACGCCGAGTCAACAATTTATAAACCCCTCTGCGTCTCCCTCTGCGTCTCACCTCTGCGTCTCACCTCTGCGTCTCCCTCTGCGTCTCCCCTCTGCGTCTCCCCTCTGCGTCTCTGCGTCTCTGCGTTCAACCCACAAGTCCACCACCCTCCCATGCCAACCCACAAAATCTCCCCTACTCACATCGATTTCAGCACAATAAAAAGCATAATTGCCGGCGAATATTCACTCGAACTTTCGGATGAAGCTACGGGTAGAATACAAAAATGCAGAGCGTACATCGACAAAAGAATGCGCTCTCAAAAGGATCCGATTTATGGGATCAACACCGGTTTTGGAGCTCTTATACAACAAAACCATCTCTAACGAAGACCTGGAGACACTACAGAAAAACCTGGTGATGTCTCATGCCTGCGGAACCGGTGATGAGGTACCGGCAGAAATTGTAAAGCTCATGCTCTTTCTGAAAATCCAGGGATTGAGTTATGGAAATTCAGGAGTTCAGTTGGAGACTGTGCAACGACTGGTCGACTTTTACAATTACGATATTCTTCCGGTTGTCTACCAGCAAGGATCACTGGGTGCTTCGGGCGACCTGGCTCCTTTGGCACATTTATGCCTGCCGCTTCTGGGGATGGGAGAAGTATATTACAAGGGAGCGAGAAAACAATCTTCCGACATTCTCGAACGGCATAACTGGAAACCTATTTCTCTTCAATCAAAAGAAGGACTTGCTTTATTGAACGGAACTCAGTTCATGAATTCCTACGGGTCTTGGTGCATTGTACAAGCACAAAAACTCTCCGCCTGGGCTGATGTGATTGGGGCGCTTTCGCTGGATGCTTTTGATGGTCGTATTGAACCCTTCCATCATTTGATTCAGGAAGTAAGACCTCATAAAGGACAAATAAATACAGCTATCAATTTTAGAAAATTTCTGGAAGGAAGTGAACTCATCCAACGACAGAAATCGCATGTTCAGGACCCCTATTCGTTCCGGTGTATCCCACAGGTGCATGGTGCTTCCAAAGATGCGATTGAATATTGTGCCTATACGTTTTTTAATGAGATCAATTCAGTCACCGATAATCCAACTGTATTTCCCGATGAAGATTTAATTATTTCAGCCGGAAATTTCCACGGTCAACCGCTTGCACTCTCATTGGATTTTTTGGCAATTGCCTTATCTGAATTAGGAAACATCTCCGAACGCAGGACCTATCTTTTAATCTCCGGACAACGTGGCCTCCCTCCTTTTTTGGCTGCTAATGCGGGATTGAATTCAGGATTTATGATTCCGCAATATACGGCAGCGTCGATTGTCAGTCAGAATAAACAGCTTTGCACACCGGCCTCAGTAGATTCAATTGTTTCCAGTAACGGACAGGAAGATCATGTGAGTATGGGCCAACGCAGCGACCAAAGCATTCAAGGTAGTTGAGAATTTAAAAATATTCTAGCCATTGAACTTTATACAGCAGCACAGGCATATGAATTTAGAAGACCGGATAAAACAAGTGCTCCACTTCAGAAATTATTTGAACAGTTCCGACAAGCGGTTTCCTTTGTAAAAGAGGACCGGTTTATGGCGACTGATATTCAAATTGCGAAAAAATTTATTGAAATCAACGAGCCTCCCTTGGTGTCATTTAGCTAGTGATTTAATAAGAGCCTCAACTGCTTTTGTAGTACCTAAAACAAATAACTTTGTTTCATTTGTGATGATAGTGTTGCCGGGAGGATTAATTAAGTAGCTGCCATCCTTTGTTTTCATCCCAATTACATTGGCTCTTCGGAAGCTGCAATTTGATTGATTTCAGATAATTTTTTTTCCAGGAATTCCGTTTTGCAGTCGCAAAAACAAATTTCTTCCAGATCGAAATTGGCCTTTCCGGTTATGACATCAACAAACTCCAGTACGTCTGGTTGCGCTATCAATGAAGCCATGTGAACGCCTCCAATTTTGTCAGGCATGATCACATTATCGGCTCCTGCCCTCTTAATTTTGTTGAAGGAAGAATCCTCTGAAGCTCGACTTATAATTTTCATCTTCGAATTAAGGCCACGCGCTGTTAATACCACAAAAACATTATCCGCATCATTAGGCAGTGTGGTAATAAGTGCTTTTGCTCTTTCAATCCCGGCTGCTAACAAGGTTTCATCTTTTGTAGCATCCCCTTCCACAAATAAAGTTTCATTCCCTTTACGGATTAATTCAATTATTTCAGCTTTGGATTCAACCACTACAAAATTTCTGCTATGAATTCGTAGTTGCTCACAGGCCTGTTTTCCATTCCTGCCAAAACCACATACAATAATGTGATCGTTAAGTTTTTCGATTTGTGTTTTCACCTTCTTGAATTTATAATATTTCTGCAAATCTCCTTCAACAATATAATTTGTTATAACTGATATGGCATAGGTTACTATTCCTAAACTTACAATGATCAAAAAAGCAATAAAAACCCTGCCTTCAATTGACAATTCCCTTACAGCCCCTAAGCCAACGGTAGAGACTATAATTACCGTCATATAAAAAGCTTCAGCTAAAGTATATTTCTCAATGAGCATAAATCCAACCACTCCACCTATCTGTACCGCCATGATAAGTGCAATAGCTATATATAACCTTCGAAAAAACTGCTGGTCTTTTGGATTCATAAAATATAATTACTTGTGTAAAAATACCAAAACAATATTAATTAGAGATGATATAAATCATTGCTCTTTCAATTTTTTAACTTAAATAAACGTTTTTCATTATAAATTCCTGAGCCACTTTTAAGAATGCATTTTTACAACAAACCTCATACAAATCAAAAAAGCCCCGACATATTGCCGGGGCTTTCATTTATGAGGTATCGAATTACTTATAGGACGGAGTCACATTCATATTATAGAACATAAATGACCAGATGTCGGATTGCTCATCGATGGTTTTAGAAATAGGCTTTCCGGCACCGTGACCTGCCTTCACATCAATTCTGATTAACAAAGGATTCTTGTTATCTTTTCTCTTTTCCTGTAAAGTTGCAATGTATTTGAAAGAATGGGCAGGCACAACACGATCATCATGATCAGCGGTCGTTACCATAGTTGCAGGGTATTCCACAGCTGGATTAATATTGTGAACCGGAGAAAACTTATACAGATTTTGGAAATGATCCAAACTATCACTTGAACCATATTCAACCACCCAGCCCCAGCACACAGTGAACTTGTGGAAACGTAACATATCCATAACACCTACCGCAGGGAAGGCAACCTTAAAGAGTTCGGGACGCTGATTTACAACAGCACCCACTAACAATCCACCATTTGAACCACCCTGAAGTGCCAATCTTGATGGTGAAGTATATTTTTCTTTAATCAAATATTCTGCTGCGGCAATGCAATCATCAAATACATTTTGCTTCTTGAACAATTTACCTGCTTCATGCCATTTTTCACCATATTCTCCTCCACCACGAAGGTTGGCAAGTGCGAAAACACCACCATTTTCAAGAAGAATTAATCGGGATGTACTGAAGGAAGGTGAAAGATTAACATTAAACCCACCATATCCGTAAAGCAGGGTAGGATTATTTCCATCGAGTTTTAACCCTTTTTTGTAAACAAGGAACATAGGCACTTTTGTACCGTCTTTACTTGGATAAAATACTTGTTTAGTTTCAAAATCTTCAGGATTAAATTTCACATCTGATTTCCTGAACACATCTGGAAGGTGTAGAAAATGATTTTATCATCTTTTTTACCATTAAAACCACCTGCAGTACCCAAAGTTGGCAATTCAATTTCACGTTCCACTTTTCCGGTTAAATCATGCTGATATACACGGGTAGTGACATCCTTAAGATAATTAGTGAAAATTTTATCACCGGCCATACCGGTACTTTGCAGTAACTCTTCCTTTTCAGCGATGAGGGTTTGCCAGTTTGCCTTATCTGATTTTTTAGGATCAAGCAAAACAATTTTCTGGTTGGGAGCATCCGCATCTGTTTGCATAATAAGTTTATCTCCAATGTTATCTATAATGGTTGCATTGTCATCAAACCCTTTGAAAATCATTGAAAAGTCTTTCTGATTTGCATTTAAATCTTTGCAATACAATTCTGTTCCATCAGTTCCTTCAGATACATAAACAATAAGAAACCTTTCGTCTTCGGTAGTCTGTGCACCATAGTAACGCAATGGGAATTTTTTGTTTTCGTAAACTAATGCATCACTTGATTGTGAAGTTCCAATTTTATGGAAATAGATTTTATGATACTCATTTTTGTTGGAAAGCTCTTTCCCTTTGGCAGGCTCATCATAACGACTGTAATAAAAACCATCACCCTTCCATGCTGCGCCTGAAAACTTAACCCAATTCAACTGATCATCCAGTTTTTTCAGGGTCTCAATCTCCATGATGTTTATTTGTTGCCAGTCGGAACCCGATTGATTGGTAGCATAAGCCATATATTTATTATCCTTGCTGGCCCCTAACAATGAAACGGCTGCTGTTCCATCTTCCGACATTTTATTCGGATCCAGGAAAACTTTAGCTTCACCATCCAATCCTTGCTGATAATAAATAACAGACTGATTTTGCAAACCATCATTTTTACTAAAGAAATAATATTCGCCTACTCTGAATGGAGATGAATATCTTGGATAATTGAAAATATCGGTAAGGCGGGCTTTAATTTTATCACGAAAAGGGATTTGTGCGAGGTAGTCAAAAGTGACTTTGTTTTCAGCAGCAACCCATTCACTTACATTGGCCGCTGTGTCAAATTCCAGCCATCTATAAGGATCTGCAATTGAAGTTCCGTGATAATCAACCACAAGCGTATCTTTATTAGAAATTGGATAACTCACTGCGATTGCAGGAAATTCTTTTGTTTCCTCACTTTTCTCTTCTGAAGAGCACCCGGTCAATGATCCGATACCCAATGATACTAACATAATTACATTTTTGGTTTTCATGAACGATTTAGTTTATTTTTATAGAGGATCAAAGGTATAAAGCCCTGATCAAAGATAAGTTACTTGCACATGGAAATGTAGCCAGAATTAATGAGTAAAGGAATATTGGATAAGATTTGCACCCATTTTAAGTGCCTTACTCCTGGCTTCCGGTGAATCGCGATGTATTTCAGGATCCTCCCAGCCATCACCAAGGTCACATTCAAAACTGTAAAAACAAACTAAACGTCCATTATACATGAGCCCAAAACCCTGCGCAGGCTTCTCATCGTGCTCGTGAATTTTTGGAAGCCCGTTAGGGAAGTTGAATTTCTGAGAGTAAATAGGATGTGAAAATGGAAGTTCCACAAAATCGAGGTCCGGAAATACTCTTTTCATCTGAGGCCGTATAAACTGGTCTAAACCATAATTATCATCAATGTGAAGAAATCCTCCACCTGTCAAATAATTTCTCAAATTTTCGGCCTCCTGAGGCGAAAAAACAACATTTCCATGGCCTGTCATGTGAACGAAAGGGTAATTGAAAATTTCCTGACTGCCGACCTCCACAATAGCCTGTTCGGGATCAATATTGGTAGAAAGATTCTGATTACAGAATCGGATGAGATTGGGAAGGGAAGTTTCAAGGTTCGCATACCAGTCACCACCACCCCCATACTTGAGAAGGGCAATTTTCAGGGATGGAGTCTGAGGAGTAAAACTAAATCCTACCAAACCCAAAAAAACAACAATCAACAAGGATTTACGGATCATGGGGTCAAAAATAAGGATATGTTAGGATATTTGGAGTTATGCATTTTAAGTAACCGATTAAACCAAGAATAGTTGCCTGATGAAGTAATAAAACTGTATGGAGAAGACGATTAACTCTTAAGCAAGTTCACGGTATGACAAGCTACAATCCCTGCAGTTTCAGTACGTAACCGTGAATCACCAAGAGAGATTGGTTTCCATCCTTTCTCAGATGCCAGAACAACTTCTGTTTCACTGAAATCACCTTCAGGACCAATAAGAATTGTAATTTTCTCCTGATTCAAAATGCAATTTTTAAGAGGAGATTTTTCTGTCTTCATGCAATGTGCAATGAAACCCGGTGCTGTTTTTTCTAAGAATAATTTAAGATCCATTTGTTCATGCAACACCGGTAGCCAGGGATTCATCGATTGTTTCATAGCTGCTATCAAAACTTTTTCAAAACGATCGTGATTGGTGTTCTTTCGTTCCGAACGATCACAAATTACCGGAGTAATTTCATGGATGCCAATCTCAGTAGCTTTTTCAAGAAACCATTCCATTCGATCGTTCATCTTAGTGGGAGCAATAGCCATGTGTAAATGAAAGGAGCCCTTTGCTATGAACTCTTTCTTTGTAATTTTTACCATACACTTTTTGTGATGTGGCTGATCAATCTCGCCTTCATACTTACCTCCTATTCCATCGAATAAAAGTATGTGCTCGCCCTTAACCAATCGCAACACTTTTACTGCATGTTGCGATTCGGTTTCGTCGAGCGTGACGTTGTCGTCAACTATCACCGGACAATAAAATATGTTCATGGAATCAGACGTGAATAGACATGAATGAAATAGAACCTGATTGTACTACCATTTTTTTAAAGAATGGAATTTATTAAACTAAAAAAACCTCTGTTCATTTTCAGAACAGAGGCTATTAGATCATTTGTAATAAATTATTAACCTCAGGCTACCACTTCAACCTTTGGAGCAGCGGCTAGTATTTCAGTTGAAGAACCTTCGGCATACTGACCGAAGTTTTTTACGAATGCTGCAGCAAGATCATTTGCTTTTGCATCGTATGCTGATTTATCGGACCAGGCCTGACGAGGATTTAATATTTCTGAAGGTACATTGGGACACGTGTTCGGGAATTTCAAACCGAATACTGGTAAGGTATCAAATTCAACATTGTCCAATTCACCATTCATGGCGGCAGTGATCAGTGCACGAGTGTAAGCTAACTTAATGCGAGAGCCAACACCGTAAGCTCCACCCGACCATCCGGTATTTACCAACCAAACTTTAGCATTGCTTTCTTTCAATTTCTTACCTAACAACTCTGCATACTTTGCAGGATGCAATGGTAAAAATGCTTTTCCAAAACATGCTGAGAAAGTGGTGGTAGGTTCTGTGATTCCCATTTCAGTTCCTGCAACCTTCGCAGTATAACCTGAAATAAAGTGATACATCGCCTGACCGGCATCCAATTTGGAAATTGGAGGTAACACACCAAATGCATCGGCTGTAAGGAAGAATATATTTTTGGGAGCTTTACCAATTGAAAGAGATTTTGCATTATCAATAAAATTTACCGGATAAGCAACACGGGTATTTTCTGTTTTAGAAGTACTGTCATAATCAACAGTGGTGGTACCTTCAAAGAAATCGGTATTCTCTAATAATGATCCAAAACGGATGGCATTATAAATTTGCGGCTCTTTTTCGGCAGATAAATTCACACACTTTGCATAGCAACCACCTTCAAAATTGAAAACAGTTTTATCTGACCAGCCATGTTCATCATCCCCGATAAGGGCACGTTGAGGATCGGCGGAAAGCGTAGTTTTTCCTGTTCCGGACAAACCAAAGAAGATCGCTACATCACCATTCTTACCTTCGTTGGCAGAACAGTGCATCGACAAAGCATTGCGGTGTTGCGGTAAAACATAGTTCAATACCGAGAAAATTCCTTTTTTAATTTCACCTGTATAACCGGTTCCACCAATTAGAATAATTTTCTTAGTGAAATTTAACGCAGCGAAATTGTGCTGACGTGTTCCATCTAATTCAGGAACAGCACGAAATCCGGGAGCTGAAATAACAGTCCAATCAGATTTCATGGTAAGTATTTCCTGATTGGTAGGACGAAGAAATAAGTTGTTGGCAAACAAATTTTGCCATGGTGTTTCTGTAACAACTCTAACATTAAGTCTAAACTCAGGATCAGCACACGCATAGCAGTCGCGCACATATATTTCGCGACCGGTAAGGTAGGCAGTTACACGATTGTATAAACGATCAAATTTTTCAGGGTCAAATTTAATGTTGATGTCTCCCCACCAAACATTCTTTTCGGTTTCGGCATCGCAAACAATAAATTTATCTTTAGGTGACCGGCCGGTAAATTCTCCGGTATCAACGGCTAATGCTCCGGTATCTGTTAACTCACCTTCACCTCTTATTATAGTTTCTTCAATTAGCTCCGAAGGAGTAAGGTTCCAGTATGCTGCTGAAACATTTTTTAAGCCCATGTCTGCAACACTCGCATCAGGGGATTTTATTCCGAATTCGTTCATGTTATTGCCTTTTTTTAGGAAGTGCAAAGTTAAGGAAAAATTAAAGGAGACGCAAACCGCTATCTTTTATGCATACATGGCTCATTTTCAGTAATTTGTATTAAAGACCGGTTCTTAAATGCAGTACGTACCTCATTCACAAAAGATTGCTGTTCCTCAGCACTTAACTCATTGAGTTTGAAACAGAAATCATTTTCTCCCTCTCGTCCCCATGCAACACTTTCATAAGTGATCGGCTTCCCCATTTTCTTCTCCCAGGAGGCTAATATGCCATCCAATTCAGGTCGTGCAGTACGATCTGTTCCCTCGCTAATAGAGATAAATGATACTATAAATCGATACATATTTTCAATTTGTTTTGAAGCATCTGGAGTGGTCACTTCTTCGTGTGCCCCTGTAGCACTGATGGTAGTCGAAACGGGAGCGGTTGCAGGTTGTTGTTTGGGTTTAACAGCAACAGGTTCAGAAGCCGGTGTTTCTTTCTGTGATTTGCAACTTCCGGCAAGCATTAGCAGAGCAAGTGAAGAATAAATGATAAATGATTTCATGTGTTTTTTATGTTTGCTTATTCAAGAATAGAGCCAATAAAGATAGTCAATTATTTGTTATAAAAGTTCAACTGTTTAAATTGTATATAGCACCGTATTTTTCTTTTGCATAGTTCATGAATTCGTTGAAATCAAGCTCTTTACCTGTAACCTTTTTACAAAGTTCGGCGGAAGTATACAACCTGCCATGTTGATGGATTTTTTCCCTGAGCCATTTTAACAGCGGTAAAAAATTTCCTGCCGCTATGTCAGCTGTTAAATATGGTAATTCTATTTTTGCCTGGTTAAAGAATTGTGCTGCATAAAAACTTCCTATGGAATAGGTCGGAAAATAACCAAAACTGCCATGCGACCAATGCACATCCTGCAGCACTCCGTTTCTGTCATCAGGCACATCGATATCCAGATACTCTTTATATTTTTTGTTCCATTCAGCAGAAAGGTCCTCAACATTAATTTTCTTTTCCATCAATGCCACTTCCAATTCAAACCGAATCATCACATGAAAATGATAGGTGAGTTCATCAGCGTTTGTGCGGATGAGTGAGGGCTCTACTTTATTAATGGCTTTATAAAATTCGTTCACTGAAATTCCCTGCAATTGCTCAGGAAACAATTCAAGTAAGTCATTATAATTTCGTTTCCAGTAACCCATTGATCGACCCACATTGTTTTCCCATAAGCGCGACTGTGATTCATGAATTCCCAACGAAAGATATTCGCCTGAAGGCAATCCATAATCTTCAAATGGAATTCCCTGTTCATAGAGTGCATGACCGCCCTCATGTATGCAGCTCCAAATCATCTCGCATACATCATTTTCATTGATCCGTGTGGTTACCCGAACATCTCGACTATTAAAATTAATGGTGAACGGATGCGATGAAATATCTTGCCGACCTGCTTCAAAATCATAACCCATCTGCTTTAACAATTCAATACCAAAATCCCACTGCTTTTGCTTTGGATAATGGTATTTTGTGAAATCATCATTTATCTTTTCTTTCGCGAAAATTGATTTCACATACGGTACTAACTTTTTTCTTGACTTAGTAAATAAAACAACCAATTGCTTAGTTGTTAAACCGGGCTCGTGCTGATTAAGTAAAGCATCATAAGGATGATCGGCATAACCCAGCAATTCACACTCCTTCAATTTTAGATCAACTAATTTTTTTAGAGAAGGTGCAAACTTCTTAAAATCGGATGTCTCTTTCGCAGTTTGCCATGCATGAAATGATTCAGAAACCACCTGACTCATTTCCACAACAAACTCCTGTTGAATACTTCAAACGATCATCGTAATTTCGCTTTATCTCCTTCACATTTCTTTTTTCCTTTTCGGATAAATCAGAAGCCCTTAGGAAGTGTTCAATAAAACTCCAATCTCATTCGAGGTCCCCGCTTCATGCGCTATCCCTGCCAAAGTAGCCAATTGCTGAGCCCTCATCTCTGCTCCTTTCACAGGCATATAAACTTCCTGATCCCATTGTAATAATCCAGATGCGTAGTTGATGTCGGCGTATTTTCGGAGGGCTGAAGTTAATTTGTCGAATGCTTTAGACATTTTAGTTTTATAGTTTTGTGGTTTAGTAGTTTGTGGTTTAGTAGTTTTGTGGTTTAGTAGTTTTGTGGTTTAGTAGTTTTGTGGTTTTAGTAGTTTGTTGGTTTACGATAATAGAATCGCAAGAAATAAAATTATCTGCGATTTACACAAAATTTTGATTTCCCAATCACCTTTTTGGAAATATCTGACAGAACTAAAAAATAAATTCCTGAATTTAATGCCGACACATCCACAGAAATAGTTAATGAATTGGAAACATTCTTTGATAAAACTTCTCTTCCATTTACATCCCAAATTTTTACATTTAACAAACTTTCCTTTAAAGGTGAAAATGGCAGAGAAAAGAAAAGAATTTCATCAACAGGATTTGGAAACAATTTTAAATTCATCATCTCTGCTTGAGATTGTGATAAACCAGTTAAGTTTTGGTCGCTGTAACCAGTTAGTGCCAAACCATACGAATCAGTATCATCAAATGCATAATAATAGGCTACAAATCCACTGTCCGATTCAATTTTATGAGTTCCATCAGTTACTTGAAATGAGGCATAAGAAAAATCACTCCCTGAAATTGTATCAAATGCTGAAGCAAGAACTTGAGTCCCATCCATAAAAACAGATGAAATGCTTGAGCTTTTCGTAATAATATTAACTGAAAAATCAAAATTGCTGACAGGCGAATTGTAATACGTTTTAAAGTACGTTTTCTTATAACTATATGACGCAGGAAACAGCAGCATTTCAAAAGGATACCCTGTGGTATTATCAAAACTAAGACTGTTTGCAAATTGCGCAACATTTACAGGTTTGGTGGTCGTTATTATAGAAGGGGATGTTATAATTGATTCCCAAAAAACGCCTGAATTCAAAGTATCTATAATTATTCCATTAATATTAATGATAGTAGAATCGTTCATAGATAATATTCTAAACGTATCTCCAGAGTCTCGTTGCATCAAGGGAGCAGTAACAAATGAATCTCCCCAGTTATTTATAGAAATCATTTGTTCAAATAAATGATCAGATGCAGTTAAGCCGGGCATTCCCGGTCCAGAAGGAATCTCAGCGGCTTTTGCACCGGCAAAAACCGCAATTGGTAAGCTGGAAGTAATTTCAGATCCTGTTAAATCGCCGTCACCGTTTTGAACTTGATAACTTTGTCCCGAATTTAAAACTATACTTATCGGCATCCCTGGAAGGTTACCACTTACTGTTGTATCAGAAGATTCAATAACAATTGAAGTGCTATCAAAAGGAGCAACTATTAAAAATTCCGAATGACCGGGAATTCCAAGATCTCTGGAATAATAATTCAACACTGAATAACTAATCCCTAAATTCTGAATTGGTAAAATGCTGGTGCCATCACTCGAATTTGATCTGGTATTCAAAATATATACCAATACCGAATCAGATGTTATAATGTGTACTCCTTTACTTTCAATAATTTCTGACCCAACATGCATCACCGTGGTTGCCGGCAACTCAATTTCGAACACCGAATCGGCAGCGATAGTGAATGATTGATTATATCCCCCTAAAGGTACTGAAATAGTCCCCGAAACGGGTCTATCGGTTGCTATGAAAACCACCATATGAAGGTTATTGGTGTTACCAAAATTCTCCAAAAACCCAAACCAGAAATTTGTACCGGATTGAGCAATTTGCTTTAAAGAATGAGATAAGTAAAAAACCAATTATTAAATTTTTTTAGTGACATGACGGAGAAATAAATTTAAAAAACGAATTAATCTTTTCCTTGTTCCGGATCAACATTGGGTGTAGGTTCTAGTGGAGTCACTAAAGGCGGCGTGGAAGGTAATGGTTGCACAGAATTTGTTGCTGAATTGGATGGAGCTGCGGTTGTAGACGGAATTGTTCTTGCGGGTTCTGCCTGAAGAGATTGTGATTTGCTTAAAACTGACTGATAAACACTTTGCTGTTGTGATAATAGTTCCGGCCATTTTAGTTGCATGTAAGCATAACTTGCTGCGCGTACTTGTGGCACTGTTGGCATTCTCAAATCTTCAAGGTGTTTTCTTTTTGCAACAATTCTATAGCTAAAACTAATATTTGAAACACCGCTTTTCGATTCTTTAACGGTAAATGAATTTTCATTTTTTGATTCGACAAATAATCCTTCACATTCCCCTTCAGCTTGCACAAATACATGGTAACTAATATTGGTGTTGACCTGATATTTGTAATCTGAATTAATTGTAATTGTTGAGCTTCCGTTAACTAATTGCCCTGCTCCATAATCTGTAATCCAACTTTCAGTTGATTCTTCAGGGGCAATTCCAACAGGGACTTGAGATTCATTTTTTAACAATGCGCCCATAAATTTAATTCCAGGCATATATAATTCGCCGGTAATGATAACATCACCGTCAAAATGACCTGCATAACCCATTTTAGAACCTGAACCTCCACTCACCGAAGGATTGCTCCCATAAATTGCGGAACCAGTATCCAATTGCAAAACCTCTCACACCGAAACTCCATTTAAACTTACACCGGTAATTGCGGCAGCATCTATGCCCATTTCTTGTTGTTGAGGTAAAATTTTCCGCATAAACAGCATCTGCACCTCCACTAAAATTTGTAGTTGTAAAAACACCCGCTGAAGCTTGAGCATTATCACCTGTTGAAGCAACTCTCATGACTGGAGCATTATCAGCCCAACTAAGAGCATCAACTACCGGCCGTAAATTTGTTGTGCTAAAACTGGCTAAGGAAGCCACTGCAGCCAATTGAGGCACATTTAAATCAACAATGTCTTGCTTCAATTAAACTTCCTTGAGAACTTTGGTTATGTATATTAAAGTTGGTAATGAGTTGTTAGTATTTGAGTTTTGCAAATACAAACAATTTCCTATTCCTGAATTTGATACAATAACTGCAGAACCAGAAAATTTGTATTGTTGGTTATGAACTGAGCCGCGCCGCCATTTGATCCTCCAAAATTGCTTAGTATTCCAAATCCGTTTGAAGTTGGGTTGGTTTGATTGACCATAAATACATTTCCATTAGAACCGGCATGATTAATTGAAAATCCTGTGTTGGTATTACTTGCGTTTGTTATGTTGATAGATCCTCCTGAACCATTGGCACTACTGTGATTTGTTACAAAATCATTACCTCCTCCATTATTTGTTACTAATATGCCGGTTCCACTGCTGTTTGTATTGTTTATTGTAAAATTACCGCCATTTCCGATACCATTATGCTGTATTGAAACCACTGGTGCAGAATTTGAAATTTTTGAATTTAAAAACGTTGCGGCCCCTCCAACACCTACTGTTTGTGCACTCAGCGAGGTGACATCATTATCAGCCATGTTAATCAGAAATGAACCGGCCTGGGCATGAGCGCTGCTTCTATGATCGGCGAGTGTGAAGTTTCCTATTTCTCCTCTTACAGCAGCCGCTGTAGAAGTATTATTTTGTATGGTAAAATAGCCACCATGTGCTGTTCCTGTACCGCCAATACTCACCCCGCCCTGCAGCACCTCAATTACGTTACGTTGATTGTTATGTCCTGTGCTGTTAAGATTGTTGTTGAACCGTGCGGCGGCACCAATGTTATTTTGAACTACAGAAAGTGCAGTATTAATTTGAGGAGTTGTATTATCACTTTGCACAAAAATACCCTGGCCAATTCCATTGGTTCGTGCCCATATTGAAGCATTTGTGTTCGATGAATTAGCATTGTAAAAATAAGACAAATCATTGTTAAAGGAGCCTGTCCCGTCTACTCTTAATACTTGAAAAGAAATCCCTGAATTGTTACCAATAAAATTTACAGGACCTATCGCTGCATTAACTATTATCACATTCCCATTGTCATAAGCATCCTGCAACGTACAAGTACAGGTAGATGAAACGCCATTCAAAATCATTATAAGCGAATCTTTGCTCATACCCGAAAGACTATCTGCGACAGCACTTTTAAAAGAATAGGGTACAGAACAAATTTTCTCTGTTCCTGCATCACCAAAATTATAGCCTCCGGCCGCGTCAATTTCCATTTTTAAAAAATACTGATCTGCTCCCCAGTTAATATCTTTAAACTCTAACTGAACTCCTCCTGTTCGGATACCTTCACCAATTTTAATACTAAAATATCCATCTTCAGAAGTTACCACCTCATGAGTCTCCTGAAACTCCAACAATCCGGTTTCGCTACCCTTTAAAATACCTGACCGAAGTGTAATCGTTTGGCTAACCAAAGCCTGTCCTGTTGAATCATAAGCAATGGCCTTATAGCTTATTGCTTGTGGAGTTGCCTGAGTTGAAAAACTGCTGTTAACCTGGCCGAAGACATTTGAAATGCAAAGGCAGGTAATTAAAGTGATGAGTAAATTTTCATGATTTAATATTTTTTTCAGATTAGGTATATTTAGATTTTTAAAATTAATGTTGATAAATACAGAATTTTGATTTTCCAATGAATGCATTATTTATATCCTTGATTGAAATAAAATAAATTCCAGAACTCAAATTTGAAACATCAATGCTAAAAATTTGCGAACTATTAATTTGTTTATTTATGAGGCATTTTGAATTTACATCAATTACTTGTATAGTAAAGTAATCTGAGTTCAAAGCAGTAGATGGCAATTGGATTGTCAGTAAATCATATGCCGGGTTTGGAAATAGTTTAAAATTCTCTTCCTTGTTTGGACGTTCATTTAAGTGGGTAATGACGGGATTATCATATCCTGTTAACGACAATCCATAAGAATCTACCTGGTCCAAAGCATAATAATACGCGATAAAACCACTATCCGATTCAATTTTATGTGTACCATCGGCTACCTGAAAAGATGCATACGAAAAATCACTCCCTGAAATTGTATCAAATGCAGAAGCCGGAATTTGAACCCCATCCAAAAAAAACAGTTGAAATACTTGAACTTTTCGTAATAATATTAATTAAAAAATCAAAATTGCTAACAGGCGAATTGTAATACGTTTTAAAGTATGTTTTCTTATAACTATATGACGCAGGAAACAGTAGCATTTCGAAAGGATCTCCTGTAGTATAATCAAAACCAAGACTGTTTGAGTACTGAGCAACACAAACAGGTCTATTTGAGCTTATTATTGATGCTGAAGTTAAAATAGTTTCAAAGTGTTCGTTATGATTTAAAGAAGGTAGTGAGATTCCATTTATCTGAACAATTGTACTATCTTCCTTTGCCAAAATTCGAAATGTATCACCGGAATCTCTCAGCATCAACGGAGTAGTTGTAAATTCGTTTCCAAACATGTTTTCCGGATGCATTTGTTCAAATAAATGGTCGGTTGCTGTGAGGCCAGGCATTCCGGTAGGCATGGTATACATGTTACTCTCACACCTCCAAAACAGCTAAAGGAAAATCAGATTTAACTCTTGATCCTGTTAAATCGCCATCTCGATTCTGCACCTGGTAACTTTGGCCTGCGTTAAGCATGATTGTATCTTGCGCAAAAGGAAGTACTCCATTGATGGTTGTATCTGTTGGTTCAAATATTACCGTTGTATTATTTTCTGTAGCGACAATTAAAAATTGAGAAAGTCCCGGGTAACCGGTTCCTGAGGCATTATAGCTTAAAATGGTATAAGATGTGTCCAATAAACTTGATGGTAAAACACTTGTTCCGTCGCCAGTAGACATTTTTGTGTTTAGTACATAAAGCAATACAGAATCTGAGGTTACTAAATGCACTCCTTTATTTTCAATAATTTCAGACCCAACATGCATAACAGTTGCCACTGGCAGCTCGATTTCAAGCACAGAATCTGCAACTATGTTGAATGATTGTGAATAACCACTTAAAGGAACCGAAATAGTTCCTGAAACCGGCCTGTCAGTTGCTATAAATACCACCATATGAAGATTATTCACAGTGCCGGCATTCTCCATAAACCCAAACCAGAACTCGGTGCCAGCCTGAGCGTTACCCTTACCTGTAAATATAAATGATAAGAGAAGAATTAATACTATTTTTTTCATTTTATTAATCTTGTGCGAGTTTAACAATTTTGTAATTCATCAGATTCGCACCATCCTTGGAGGATAACTCAATCAAATAAATTCCATTCTCTAAATGACTCAAATCAAGAACCTTTTGCAAAATATCATTTTCCATATTTATTTTAAATTGAGCTGTTAGCTTTCCTAACATATCAAATATTTTTAATTCAACATCAACATTCATCAACTTACCAAAGTTGATTGTAAGGTTTTCTTTAAAAGGATTAGGAAATATCTTGATATAAAAATTACTGTTATTAATTTTATCAGCAGAAGATGACTTCAAAATTTGAACTTTCTGTGCCTGTCTCAACTGATATTTGTTATCATTTGTCGATTCGTTAAAAGGCGAATTTGATATGGATTGAATTTGCTGTCCAAATGAACTGTAAGGGAACGAAACAAAAAGTCCAAACGAAATTAATGATATATATATTTTCATGATAAAATTAGTTTAACTTAACATACCTTTATAAAAGTAGTTAAATTAAAATGAAAAAGTAAATTCACCGAAAATTAATACAGAACTACTTCTTCTTCAACACCAGCATCACCCAACCTACAATAAACATCAAGCCACCTATTGGAGTAATAGGTCCCAGCCACGACCAACTGTCAAAACCAAGTAATGTTCTTGTTGAAAGCAAATAAAGTGAGCCGGAAAAACATACAATCCCTGCAAGGAAAGAACCCGCTGCCATGTTGTATTTTTTAAGAGGATTGTGATTGAACAACAACCCACAAAATAAAATAGCAAACGTGTGATAAAACTGATAACGCACACCCGTTTCAAAAGTCTGTAGTTGTTCAGGTGTTAAATACTGTTTCAAAGTATGAGCACCAAATGCTCCTAAAATTACTGCGGTTGCTCCTAGTATTGCGGCGAGACGGATGAGATTCAATTTGATGTGGTGATTTGTTGATGTGTTGATATGATTTGGTGATTTGATGATTTGGTGATGTGATGATGTGGTGATGTGATGATGTGGTGATGTGTTGATGAGCTGATGTGCCTTCCTGCTTCATGCAGGTTAGTTTGTTAGTGGGTCACTAATCACTTGCCACTACATTTGTCACCGAACACTGGTCACTGATCACTTGTCACTACATTTGTCACCGAACACTGATCACTGATCACTGATCACTTGTCACTGATCACTACATTTGTCACCGAACACTGGTAACTGATCACTTGTCACTTTGCACTTGTCACTTTGTACTTGTCACTTTGCACTTGCTCTTTGAACTTGTCACAAAAATTTAAGTCGAAGTTTTATGTAAACTTCGCCGCAAATATATAAAGTCTGATTTACCTATCTTCTGTACGAGTTGATAAAACTGTTTAATTCTTCAATAGATGATTCAAAAGTAAAGGCATCATTCACTTTATAATAGTTGCCAATATCATAGGTTCTGCCATAGGCATATTTTGCCAGGTCAAGTTTTCCATCCTCAAAAGTAAAAAGCCCCATCAAATCTCTCACCTGTCCAGAAAGTAAACAGTTGTTTGAAAGTATCTGTTTTGCAATAGTCATTTTACTATCTTCAAATGATTTGGAAGCAATTGATGCTTTCATTGATTCAAAATCGTTGGGTGACATAGGAACAGGACAACCTATAGGTCCATTATAACCAGGAAGGTAGGCAGTTGGCGGCGGCGGCGGTGGTGCGTTGTAATTTGAATTGGATGAGGTGGTGGTAGTAGAAATGGTTGTGGTTTGCTGGGTTGTTGAAACACCAGTTCCCTGATCGAAACCTGAAATGTTCATGTTAATGTTTCCACCAGATTCACCCATATTGATACCCATTGAAACTCCGCCCCCTGATGGAGTGCCATTTGTGGTGGTGGTGGTGGTGGTTTCTTGAATTATTGTTTCACCTCCTGTATAAGGAGCTGCATTCGGGTTGTACGTAACAACTGAAGAACTGGTATTACTGGGTGGTGCCTGTGCGATAGGAACCATACTCATATTACGGAGTACATATACATTTTTATTGTTTTTCTGTATTACATAGGTCGTTTCAGTGCCAGGTTCAATGCCCAGGTTAAAATTGTTCTGACCTAAAGCTGCATCATCAAAAATGACTTTCATTTTGTAAAAATTAGCATTCAGACCTTCTACTTTAACATTCGTTTCGGGCTTTTCATTCTGGCGCAAGCCGTTTAAAATAATTGTAAATTTTTAACCATTTTCTGTAAAAATAATGGCATTTGAGGTTTGAGCAAATGCGGAATAGCCTAACAGAAGCATCAGTGCTACAAAGGCATAGTGTTTTTTTAAATTCATAACATTATAAGGAATTAGAGATTTTTGAGGGCATGAGACAATTGTTGTGCCAAATTCGGTAAAATATTGCAATTTACCGGATCACTAAATTTAGAATTAACAACAAAATTAGTAACAATTCATGGCATTCCAAATCATTCCCTTACCATTTTTAATTGGTATTTTCGCGTCATAAATCAATTTATGCATCAAATTCTGTTAATTGGAGCTGGTCGTTCCTCCTCTTCCTTAATCGATTACCTACTTAAAAATGCTGCAAAGCAAAGCTGGAATATAGTTGTTGGTGATGTTTCCATTGAAGCGGCAACATCAAAAACGAAAGGTCACCCAGCTTCCAGACCCATCCAATTTGATGTAACCGATCCGTCTCAATGCGAAACGGAAGTTAAAAATTCAAGTCTGGTAATTTCGTTACTTCCTCCACATCTTCACCAGCTGGTAGCTATTGAATGTGTAAAGTATTCAAAACATTTTATAACAGCCTCTTACCTGACTCCCGACATGCAGTTGTTGCATGAGGATGCTAAAAAGGCTGGAATTTTAATGCTCAACGAATGTGGTTTGGATCCGGGTATTGATCATATGTCGGCCATGGAGGTGATAAACAGATTAAAAAGTGAAGGGTGTGAACTCACTGCATTTCGGTCCTATACCGGAGGCTTGGTAGCTCCTGAATCCAATGACAATCCATGGGGCTATAAGTTTTCATGGAATCCGAGAAACGTTATTGTTGCAGGGCAAGGGACGGCCAGGTACATACGAAATGGAGAATATAAATACATTCCCTATAACCGATTATTTACAGATATCGAATCTTGAAGAATAGATGGTTTGGGTGTTTTCGAGGGTTATGCGAACCGTGACTCTCTGGCTTATCGGTATCATTACAGTATTGAAAACATACCTACAATTCTCCGTGGTACTTTAAGACAATCGGGTTATTGCAGGGCTTGGGATGTATTTGTGAAATTGGGACTTACCGATGATAGTTTCAAAGTTGAAAGTTCTGAAAAACTAACTTATTCGCAGTTGATCAAAGCTTTTTTACCCGAAAATGTCAAAACTGAAAACCTGCCTGATGCTGTTGCTCAATTTTGTGGTTTGCCAGTTGATGGTGAAGCTATGAGTAAAGTACTCTGGACCGGTATTTTTGAAGATGAATTAATTGGAATTGCAGATGCTTCTCCTGCACAAATTCTTCAGCACCTGCTGGAACAAAAATGGAAGTTGCAACCTCATGATAAAGATATGATTGTAATGCAACATCAGTTTGATTACATGAAGAATGGCGTCAAAGAAAAGCTCATTGCCTCCTTGGTAGTTAAAGGTGATGATCAACAATATACAGCCATGGCAAAAACTGTAGGCCTGCCGTTAGGTATTGTTGCGAAGCTGCTGTTGGAAGGAAAAATAAAATTGACAGGTGTCCATATTCCTGTAATGAAAGAAATTTATGAGCCGGTGCTGAAAGAATTAGAACTTCAAGGAATCGTTTTCCATGAAACCAAATAATCTGCCACAATACAAATTAATATCCACTACCCCACTCACCGTTTCTTTGGTAATCCCAGATAATAATCCTTTGTCAATTCCACATATTGCTCAGTAAAAGATAGATCTTCTTCCTGAATGACAAGTTCATCTTCAACAATTTCTTTGCGGACGAGCTCAAACTCCATCATCATACGTTTTTCCTGCTTCTCTACTTTTGTTTTCACTTTAGTGAGATGGCTCACGTACAATCCTGCCTTTTCAGCATAATCAATAAATTTGACCCCTTCCATAAAAGGTAAAATCACACAAAATCTTCCAGAGGGTGAAAGCAATTTAATAACACAATCGGCCAGATCTTCAATACTTAATGAATCATCCATGTGCCTGGCAACATTGCGTGCCTCCGAAGGGGCAGGGTGTGCCCCAATAAAATACGGAGGATTGCTTACAATTAAGTCATAACGTTCATGAATATGTGTAGTGAAATCCTGAACAGAACTGTTAATTGCCTGCAACCGATCTTTCCATGGTGATAAACTAAAATTCTCCTTAGCTTGTAAAAAGGCGTTTTCATCAATGTCAATTCCATCAATAAAAGCGGTACTCTTTTGAGCAAGCATGAGGGCAATGAGTCCTGTTCCGGTTCCAATATCAAGAATTCTTTTTGCTTGACTTGCATTAACCCAGGCCCCTAATAAAACTCCGTCAGTGCCTACTTTCATAGCACATCTGTCCTGGCATACAACAAACTGCTTAAAGCGGAAGTCGTTTTGAGACATAAAAAAATGTCATTGTGTTAAAAGGATTTTCAATACAAAACTAAAAAATAAATGTGACTGAGCAAGTTCAATATTCATGCAATATCGCTTTTACGGATACTTTTAATTATATTATAATACAGAATCATCATCACAATAAAGACCGAAGAGAGTAAACTGATATAAAGCCAGTTAAAACTTTCAATAAGTTCTTCCCGCATCCTTTCACGTGACCGCAGTTGCTTTGATTCAAGTTGTTCCATCTGATTGAGGAGAAGTTTAATCTCAACGAGGTCTCTTGCCGATTCTGAAGAAACAAAATAAGTTTGTGATGTTTCGAAACCTTGAATTTCCCGAATGCTGATTAAGGTACGGCAGGTTCTGGCAAAATGATTTATCTTTTGCTGGAGTAGATCCAAGTTCTCAATTTGATCTTTGTTGGGCTTTAACATAGTCTCTAAATCATTTAAGGTAGCCAGCAAATAGGGTTCCCCGGAAACTACCAAATTCTTAAGAGACGGTGATGGAGTTAAAAGAAATCCGCGGGCAGCTGATTCCATTTCGGATGTAGTAAGATTGAGATTGGATATAGTGCTTATTACTTGATTGGAATGAGCAACCGCTAAACCTGAAGAACGAAGCTGAAAAGAACTTTGATAGGAAAAGAAAGCAATTATAACGAGAGTAAAAAATGCAAGCCAATAACCCCAAACAATTGATCTCTCTACGGCAACCTTTTTCATAGGTGACCAAGATATAAAAAAGAATTATAGTCGCAATGCTCTAAATCAAATCAATTTAAATAAACATCTAAAAGTCCTTCGGGAAGATGCACATAAAGGATTCGGTTTACTCTGTCAACCCTTTCAATGAACACAGAAATTATTGGGAACAATACCTCCTTCTCCTTGTACAAAATACTGGCAACAGGCTGTTCGGGCAAATCAAACACCTGATCAATTACACCCAGATCACCCAAAACCGCATCTACTACCCGCATTCCGGGTGCTTCATGAAGGTATAACTGATTAGATTGGATAGTCGGTAACTCGGACAAAGGCAAAAAAACACTGCATTTCAAAAAATCCTCTGCAGTTGTCATATCATCAATCCCTGATAATTTAACATTCAACAGGTCACCGGAAACAGAAGAAGCAGTAACAGGGTATTTCGATAATGTTTTTTTACTTCAATGAAAATGGATTGAATCCTCGGTATTTTCCGGGATCATCTACATCGAGCAGAACGAGCAGGTTTCCTTTAACACCATGAGTGCGAACGGTATAACCCAACATATAAAAACCTTCATGCTCCATGAAACTGATCCCGGAGTTGATTCAAACCGTAAAATATCGATTATTCAGCAGCAGGAGTTTCACCGGCTTCTTCAGCAGGTGCTTCAGCAGGTGCTTCAGCAACTTCTGTTTCAGTAGCATTTGCAGCGGTTATTTTATCCTCAGCTGCTTTTGCGCGGGATTCTTTAACTTTTGCTTCATCGGCAAGACGTTTTTTGGCATCTTCCCTTTTGGTATCAGCAAGTGAACTCACTTTGTTACCGATTTTGCTCATTTTTTCACCTTCCCAGGCAGCAAATTTAGCATCAGCAACTTCCTGAGTAACTTTTCCTTTGCTAACACCTAATTGCAGGTGATGCTTGAAAAGGACTCCTTTGTAAGAAAGAATCGCTCGGGCAGTGTCAGTGGGTTGAGCACCATTCTGAAGCCATTCAACGGCTTTCTCCCTGTTAATTTCAATAGTGGCCGGATTCGTGTTCGGATTATAAGATCCAATCTTCTCAATAAATTTACCATCCCTTGGAGCACGAACATCCGCCACCACAATGTGGTAATAGGCATAACCCTTTTTACCAAACCTTTGTAACCTAATTTTTGCTGGCATTTTTTGGTTTGTTTTTAGTAGTTTTTTATTTTTTTCACTCCCCCAATATCTCCAATATTTGGGGCGGCAAAGGTGCGAAAATTTGCCGGAATTACCAAGGAATTCGTTAAATAGGGTTGTATTTGAAGTTACATCATTGAAAATCAGTTTATTATATTACTCAAAGAGCAATAGCTGTGCCGACTGAAACGATTGCTTCCTTCAACAAAAGGCCATTATCCAAAGATTAGGAGCCTTTCCTTAATTCAATTTTTTTTTGTTTGTTATTCCACCGCCACACGAATTTGTTTTGCAAATCCTGCACTGTTTTTAACACTCAACATGTATATACCTTTGGCATAATTGGATACATCTAACTGGTTATTGTTTATGCCTTCAGTGGTGCGCAAAATAGTTGTATAAACAATTCTACCTGACAAATCTTTCAGATCCACAGTATAGGTTCCGGATTTTTCAGAATATACATCAATGTTCAGTATGCCACTAACAGGGTTTGGATATGCGTTGATTTCAGTGCCTGGCATTTGGTTGTTTGAAACTTTACAATTCATTGCTACGGTTAATGTTCTGGTTCCTGAATTGCTGCATGGTCCTGATGCAGTAACACCAATTACACCACCATTATTTCCCCAGTCAAGAATAATAGACGCAGTGCCCAGCCCATTAGTAATTGCAGCACCTTGAGGAACTGTCCAGTTGTACCCGGTGGCAAATGGGACGGGTGCAATAGAATAAATGTCTCCTGATTGGTTAGCACATACTACATTGGGTCCGCTTATTACTCCGGGAATTGAAAGGGCACCTTTGATTAATACACAACGTGGCGAACCTGATCCACAACTGTTGTTTGCAACCACACACAGGTTACCAATTGTATAACCACTGGTGAAAGTCACATCAATAGAATTAGTTCCATTTGATGAAGCAAGTGATGCACCCGATGGTGCAGTCCAGGTATAACTGGTTGCTCCGGTCACTGCTGCTATTGTGTAAGTGATCGGTTGTCCACATACTCCATACAAATCTCCAGT
This sequence comes from Bacteroidota bacterium, assembly GCA_016722525.1. Lineage (GTDB taxonomy): Bacteria > Bacteroidota > Bacteroidia > AKYH767-A > OLB10 > JADKJB01. The sequence goes on along the minus strand of JADKJB010000009.1, from coordinate 111,077 downwards.
TGTGAAGTTACCTGGTTTGCCCGGCTTGCTACTTGAAATTGTTTTACACCGAAGTGCTGAATTGACTCCACATGCTGATGTGCCTACCACACCAATGTTTCCAGTGTTATATGTTGAATCAATATCTACAGTGATAGCGTTGGTGCCTACTCCGCCTGCGATGGTTATTCCTGTTGGCAGGGTCCAGTTATAGGATTGTATACCATTTACTGCAGGTACACTGAAGGCAATTCCGGCAGATCCTGGACATACTTTGAAGGTTCCGCTTATTGCTCCAACTGATAACACGGTATTGTTTACTGTCAAACAACGTGATGGCCCTGTATATCCACAGGATAAAGTTGCAGAAACACAGATAGTTCCTGTAGTGAAGCCTGCCGGAAAGTTTGCTGTTACACTCAGTCCGCTACCGCTGTAGGTGATACCGTTAGTACCGATCCATTGGTAACCCTGTGCTCCGTTAACTGCATTTGTTGAATAAGTTCCTGTTGTGTTTGCACACGCTACTTTGCTTCCAACCATAGATGAAGGCATGCTCAGTTTACCGCGAATATATTTACAATTTGTATTGGTTTGCCCCGATATGTTCGATGCGAATACGCATACCTTCCATCCAGATGATGAGGTAGGCGGAACACCAAGAGTAATGTTCACTGAATTGGAAGTTGTTGTTTGAGGACCGGGCAGCCCATTTATTAAACTACCAGCTGAAACTGACCAATGATATTCTGTTGCTCCAGGTACTAGGTTTGTGGAAATTGTAACTACATTTCCAACACACGCGGTTGAAGGAATTGAAGTAATACTACATCCTCCTGTTGGAGGTGATGGCAATACATATCCCTGAACTGCAAAATCATAACTGCTTTCATTGCAGTCGTCGCTTGTTACCTGAATTGTTGCTGAAAGCCATCCGCTTGATCCGGGAGCGAATAAAATTGTAAATGTGGTATTTCCACCACCGGGAACAACAGAATCGGGCTGAACAGTCACAATAAAATCTGAAGCATTTACACCAGTAACGGTTACTGCATTTGAACCCAAAGCTAAATCAGTCGTACCTGTATTTTCCAATGTAAATACGTGAGTATAGGAACCACTTGCAAATTCAGTATTGTCAGTTAAATTTGGTGTAATATCACCATCAGCAATTGAAGTACCGTTACCCAGAATATTAACTTCCGCTTCTCCGCCAAGGAGAACAGACAGAGTAGTTGAACCAAAACCGGAATTGGCATAAGTTATATCCTGTTTGCCATCATTATTAAAATCGCCAACAGCAACCATTTCAGAACCACCTCCATTATAAAATGTTTTTAAACTGAAGCCCCCCAACCCATTTCCCAGACCACCAACACCATTAGCCACTACAACATCCTGAAATCCATCTCCGTTGAAGTCACCAACTGAAACAAATTCAGGATCTCCAACCGGCAAGTCAGTTGTTCCATAAAAACCTCCATTTCCATCTCCTAAACGAATAGAAACAGTACCACTAGAGAAATTAGCAGTAGCCAAATCCGTTTTACCGTCACTATTAAAATCACCGGTTGATACGCAACGGGGATAAGAACCGATAGCCACTGAGGTAGCCCCACTGAAGCCACCATATCCATCGCCTAAATGGATAAATAGTGCACCTCCACCTCCGGCTACAATAGCAAGATCCTGATTACCGTCACCATTAAATTCACCTACAGTTACCCATTGAGGAAAGCTACATGAAAATTCGGTGGTTCCGATAAATTCTCCGGTTCCAGTCCCCAGGCGGATTGAAATACTATTACTGTACTCATTTGTTACAACCAAATCCTGAATATGATCATTATTAAAATCCCCTAAAGCAACTGAAGTTGGTATATCTCCAACATTCACATTTGGTGCTGAGATGAATCCACCTGAACCATCTCCCAACTTAATGACAACATAGCCCGGCCACATACTATTTTTCGCAGCAACAATATCCTGATTCCCGTCACCATTTAAATCGGCAACAGCCGTGGCAACTACCCAACCCAGATTAAAGTTTGTTGTTCCACTGAAACCACCTGCACCATTACCTAAACGTATAGATAATCCACTTGAGTAATAGTGAGAGCCTGATACTAAATCTTGATTTCCATCACCATTAAAATCGCCAATAGAAACGGATACCGGTCCGTTTCCGACATTCACTGCAGAGGCTATTGCAAATCTGGCCTGACTACAAACAGGATTAGTAACGGTGAGGGTAAATGAAGTGGTATCAGAAATTCCTCCGCTTCCAACAGCCTGAACTATTATAGTGTAAACCCCTGCTTGCATTGCATTGGTTATTGACAGGATTCCTGTAACAGGGTCCACAACCAGGCTACCAGTGAAATCTGTGGTTGTATAAGCTCTTACGCTGAGTGTATTAGTAGGTGATGCTCCGGGTATTACTGTTGTATTTGCTCCGGAAATCAGGGTTGTATTCGGATAAGTTCCCAGAGTTGGTGATAGTCCGCCTGTACCACTAATTGCAAAATTATATGAACTCTCATCACAGTCATCATTAGCTATGTTAATCGTAGCATTACGAACACCTGTTCCACCTGCAAAAAACATAACTGTAAATGTAACTGTTCCGTTAGGTGGAACTATTGTTGCAGGCTGGATTATTACATTAAAATCTAATGAATCGGCTCCTGTTATTGATATAGTATTTGGACCTAGTGTCAGATTGGAACCGCCTGTATTTTCTATGGTAAAAGTTCGTGAAAAAGGACCGCTCCCGAAATCCGTGTAGTCAGATACATCCGGTGTAATATCACCATCAGCAATAGAAACATTATTACCCTTTACATTTATATCAGGTCCTCCCCTAAAAATATTGAAATCTTACTACTTGTAACAACCAAATCCTGCTTACCATCACCATTGAAATCACCCGCTGTTATCGAATTTGGTCCAACACCACCTGCATTTATTTCTTCAAATCCGGAAAAGTTTCCGTTCCCATCTCCATATCGAATTGAAAGTGTATTGGTGAAGAAATAATTGCAAAATTTATTGGTCGTTACTAAATCCTGAAACCCATCTCCGTTAAAATCCACTACAGCAAATGAAACAGGTCCGCAACCGACAGATACTTCTGTATACCCTCCGAAACTGCCGGTTCCATTACCCATTCGAATGGAAACAGTATTACTGTAATCATTGGTTGTACCTAGATCCTGATTGCCATCCCCATTAAAATCACCTATTGCTACAAAACCGGGATCCTGACCAACCGAAACCGACTGAAATAAAACAAACCCACCTATTCCATCACCAAGGAGAATGGAAACATCAGTACTTAAAAAATTAGCCGTAGCCAAGTCCTGATTTCCATCATTATTAAAGTCGCCAACCGCAATTGAAAAAGGCCATGAACCTACTGCAAACTCACCATTCCCGCTAAAATTTCCTGTCCCATCTCCTAACCGTATGGAGACATCATCGCCGCTATTATTAACAGTTGCAAAGTCCTGCAGCCCATCATTATTAAAATCTCCAATCGCAAGCTGAATAGGGCCGCTACCAACAGGAATCTCCGTAGTCCCACTAAAACCGCCACTTCCATTGCCCAGTCTCACAGATGCACTGGAACCTCCACAGGTGATGATATCCAGACTCCCATCACCATTGAAGTCTCCTGTTGCTACTGAAGCGGGATTTGCACCTAACAATACATTGTTAGTTCCTGTAAACCCTCCCAAACCATCACCTGTCATTATAGAAACGATATAGATACTTGCGCTAGGCGAATTGGCTATAGCAAGATCCTGAAATCCATCCCCATTAAAATCCCCAATAGCTACAGGTCCGCTGAGTGTATCAATTGTTGATGTTAATTCGGGGTGACTGCAAATTGGATTAAGAACAGTTAGAGTGCATGATGCTGTAACAGAAATCCCTCCGGTACTAAATGCTTTTATTGTTATAGTGTAGATACCTGCTTGCCTGGCATTAGTAACAGTAAGCTCTCCGGTAACGGGATTCACCACTAATGTACCACGGAAATTTGTATTTGTAAATGCGACTGCATTCAGCACATCAGTTGGAACTGCATCAGGGATAATTGTTGTGTTTCCCCCGGAAACAACAGAAGTGTTTGGATAGTTTCCTAAAGTCGGAGGCAATGCATAAACCTTAACAACCGAAAAAAAACCGAACAATATGAAAAAAGTAAGCAGACTAACTAATTTTACTTTCTTAATTAGCGAACTAATTGGGTATATATTTTTCATGATTTTATAGTTTTGAATAGCTTTCAAATTGTGTTATACAAATCCCAAATCTGAATTATAAATAAAGAACTCAACATCTTTGTGAAAGTACTTTTTGCAAAACAAATAAAGCATGATAAAAATCACTTGTTGAAAATTAAAAAGTGCAAATTACTGGTTAAAAAAAAGGCCCGTCAAAATGTGAGGCATTTGGTAGGAGTGGTGGACTGCAACTTACTGGTCACTGGTCACTAAAACATTTATCAACGGAATACTCATCCTTTATTCCTAATCTCACTTTAAACTTGTCACTTGTTACTTATCACTAAAACATCAATCAAAGCAAAAATTATCTTTTTCACATTGCTGGTCATGGTGTAATAAATCCCCGCCCTACAGGATATCTCTTAAAATCCTCAAAATATTTAGAATGTTTAAAGATGAAATAGAGTTGAGCAAAACTGCTTCCGGCAAATTCTTTGTCGGTTGTCTTTTTGTTTTCAAATTCGGTTCTAAGTGAATCATTTTCTTCAAGCATTTTTTCTGCTACCGGTTCGAAAACGTATCCTGAAAACCATTCCTTCTGTTGTAAAATAGCATCAAAAAATCCCCATGCAAACCATGAATCGGGAGCGTTGGGTTCCAAAGTCTCCACTATATACCTATTACATTCCTGATTCACCATAATTTTATAATCACCTTTGTGGTAAGGTACTTTCTTTGTTTCAGTAGTGCAAGTGACTGAATTATGCAAATAATGACCTTCGTAGGGAGTTGTAACAGATTTAAAATCGGTTATAATATAGGTCTCCACTTCTATCACGGTATCTTTGTCTAACCTTTCCATTTCAACATCATTTATTTGCATTCTTTCAAGTACTTCTTTCCAGGCCTGCGGCACTATATAAAAATCGGGTTTCTTTGCGGATAGTGTTGGCGTATAGATGTCGAAAAATTTTACATCTCTGGTGTAAGGTTGGCTTCGATCATAATACAACTGATCCAAACCGGTTACTTTACTGGTTCGATATTTAGCTTCAAAACCTTTAAAAGGGATTATTTCAAACTTGGTGGAATCGACAGTCCAGTTCAACGGAAAATCTTTTTGAGTTTTTACTGCTTCTTTGGAAAGTTTACGAGCTTGCCGTATTTGTTCTGAATTTTTCGATGAGTAATCAACAATGACTTCCAAAAAGGTAATAGTAGCCTCCACTCTTTTAACAAACGGTTTGAGCATATGTGTTTCTGTAACAAAACCCAAACTACTAAACAAAGCAGCATAGCCTGTCGCAAAACGAGGACCTTCCATGAATCCGTAAATTCCCGATTCCGGACTCTCATCATATTTAGAGGTGTTAACATACGGAGCCATTTCTACTCCTTTTAGTTTCATCATGGAAAATAACGCAGGCGTCATTTCTTTTTTGAGGTACTCCCCTACCGCTCCACCGAGTTTATTGTGTTGAGTACTTATTAACGTTAAGGTATATTGATAATCGGAACCGTTGCTTACATGGGTATCCACAAAAACATCCGGATCCCATTTCTGAAAAATTTTAGTAAAGGATTTTGCATTTTCCGAATCACATTTTATAAAATCACGGTTGAGGTCTAAGTTTCTTGCATTGCCTCTGAATCCATATTCTTCCGGTCCATCCTGATTGGCACGACTGCAACAGCCTCTCTTCAAGGAACCATCAATGTTATAAACAGGAATAATGCAAAGAATGGTATTTACTGGAATTACTTTTCCCCCGGTTAAATATTCTTCTGCCAGTCTCGCACTCGCATCTATACCATCCGGTTCGCCGGGATGAATGCCATTATTGACAAGAATAATTATTTTCCCATTTTCTCGTGCCAGTTTGGGATCAAAAATCTGATCCGATGAAATCACAAAAAGATGTAACGGCCTGCCCACATCTGTGAGTCCTTCTGTGAATAACTTTGCAGTTTTATATTTTGCATCCAGCTGCTTGTAAAATTCAATCACCTCATCATAAGAAATCGATTTTCCGGATTCATTTAAAGACTTAATGTCACTTGCGTGAAGAAGTTGAATGCAAAGGTAAATGCAACAATGAGCACACAGTTTTTCATACCTAAATATTAAAGTTTTGGGTTCTATTTTGAAGGAGGAAGAAATTTATCATAGACCTTTTTTTGCATTACAGAAGGTTTACGGATTTTGGAAAATTCAATATCAATTACAGATGGTTCTGCTAAAACAATTTCAATATCCATGGGCGTTCCGAAACGTAATATTTTAAAGGTAACTTTGTCACCGGGTTTTTTCTCATTGAGATAATCTTTTACTTTACCCGGTTCCTGATCATCCACACCTAAAACTTCATCATTCACATCTAAACCATCTGTCCAGGCTGGTGTATTTCGCTCCACAAAAGAAATGGTAGTCTTGTTCCCGGCTTGAACAAAGGTAGCCCCCAAATATCCCGGTTGATCTTTCATACCATCAGTACGTTCAATGGAGATACCTGCCATATTAAAATATTCCTCATAAGGAAAAGGCTCCGTTCCATGAATATATTTTCAAAAAACGAATCATAATCTTTTCCACTAACAGTCTCAAAAACATTTTGCAATTCCATATCGGTGAGTCCTCTGCCGAGTTTTTTATAATGATCAACATAGAGATATTTCATTAAATCATCCAATGACTTTTCTCCTTTGGTGGCGTTGATCATATCGAAATTCATTGCAGCGGCAACTAAACCACCTTTAGTATAATATGAAACCGTCGAATTTTTTGAGTTTTCATTTTGTCGATAATACTTAATCCATGCATCAAAACTAGCATCTGATAACGATTGAATTTTATCTCCCGGCGTATTCAATACTGTTTTCAGGTTAGTTTTAATCACATCCAGATATTCTTCTTCAGTAAAAAATCCGGCCCTATAAACAATATAATCATCATAAAAGCTGGTGAAGCCTTCATAGAACCATAGCTGGCGAGTATACACTTCGTTTTCGTAATCAAATGGCCCTAGCTCCAATGGCCTGACTCGTTTGACAATCCAAAGGTGAAAATACTCATGAGCCGCGAGACTCAACAAGTTCGTATAACCTTTGTCATCGGAATAATTTTTCCTTGAATTCATCATGGAGGTTGAATTCATGTGCTCCAGTCCGCCAGAACCAACGGGGAGATTGTGAATGATAAATGTATAATCTTTAACAGGATTTTCACCAAATATTTTAGTACACTGATCCACTATCTTATAAAAATCCCGCTTTATTTTTTCTCCATCATACTCTGCCTTTCCTACCATGGCAATATAATGTGGAATACCTTTATAGTCGAAGGTTAGAATTTCCTGATTACCTAAAACAACAGGAGCATCCGCTATTTGATCATAATTTTCGGCTGTACGATGCCATTTATCTGAATTTTTGGTGGGTAATCCTGTAGAAATTTCTTTCCAATCCCTATGGGGAACAAATTTTAAATCGCTTGGCATATTTTTAAATTCTTCGGCATACATAAAAAGAGCCGCACCGTTCATATAAGCCTGTTCATTGTTTACAAAACAAGATCGTACAGTCAATTCATAAGCATACAACTGATAGGATATTTTAATTTCCTTGTGTGATTTTGAATAGAGTCTCCACACATTTTTCCGCACCTTTTCAAACCTGATATTCTCGCCGGAATTGGATTGAGCCTTAAAACTATCTACATTTCTCGAAAATTCACGAACCATATAGGAGCCCGGATCCAAACGGGCATCTTGATATCGATAGAATCGCTCAAAACTCCTGAAATAGTGGCCTCCACCTGAATGTAATGTGTGTTGGGATTTGGAAAGCTCACCGCATAGTTCATTTGCCCATTTAAAACAGCTGGGATAGAGCTAAATACCAAAACAAATAAGAAATATAAGGGTCTCATAAAATCTGAATTGTCTTCAAAACTAAGAAAATACATAGATAAATGAGTAATTATTGAAGCACCATATGAACTATAAGCGCCAAGGATGGCATGTGGTCTCTTTTTCTGTGGTTATAAAAAGTAAGTTCCGATAAGGGTTTAGATAGAATTGGCACACGAATTCCACCAATATCCCACCAAAGCGTGTCACATCTTACTTCACTTTCATGCACCTCCAATACTCAGTTTAGCAATGAAGTGCAAACAAAATCACCTTTAATAAAAGTATAAAACATTAATTTTCTTACAGATGCTATATCTCATGAAAAGCGATCTTTTCCTTCTTCATTCCTACCCTATGTTTGTGAAGCAATTCAAACAATAAAACACTTTGCCTATGGTAAAATAAAAAAGTCAAGAAGTTCAACTCAAATGACAATTAAAGAATAGCAACCGTGATCGCTTCCCGGTTGCTTTCTCTATTTTATACTCTTGAAATAAAAAAAATCCAGAGGGGATTCATACCATTATTCGAATAAAAGGCAATTTGTTTGACTTCAAAGATGTTAGAACATCCTAAACTAAAAATACTGGATGGCGAATGAAATAAAGTTCAGACATAGCTGGATGAAGCATAACCAATTTTGGCTGTTGCGAAAATATTTTAGTTGGATTGTTAACTAAATTGCATTATCCAATAAGAAAAGTTTTATTGTTGACCTGTTTACTCCACATATCAAGTAATTACGAAGTTCTTAAATTTTATTAACAGGCACTACACCTACCTTCAAAATCGGTATTTTTACAGTTCAGGGAACATCCTTGACTTTTCTAAATTCACCCGGTAATTTACTAAGCATCAATGCCACAATTTTCTCATCTTCACGTACATACTCAATACTCTTTACTCGACGGAGCGGCTGATATCTCAAAACTATACAAAAAGGCTGTTGACAATCAAATGCCTGCAATTGCAATAACTGATCATGGGAACATGTTTGGTGCCTTTGCTTTTGTTGCTGAAGCCTACAAACACAAGGATAGTAATGGAAATCCTAAAGTAAAACCCATTGTAGGATGCGAATTTTATTTGGTTGAAAACCGTTTTAAGCGTGCTTTTACCAAAGATGATAAAGATCAACGCTTTCACCAGTTATTTCTTGCAAAAATGCTGAAGGCTATCAAAATCTGATAAAAATGTGCTCCCTGGGTTATATGGAGGGCCTTTACGGAAAATATCCTCGAATCGACAAAGAACTGGTAAAACAATATCACAAAGGACTCATTGCCACCACCTGTTGTTTGGGTGCTTCAGTCCCAAGAGCTATTCTAAGTAAAGGAGAAGAAGAGGCTGAAAAAGAATTCCAGTGGTGGCTGAATATTTTTGGTGAGGATTATTATATAGAAATGCAACGGCATGAAATTCCTGAACAAAATAAAGTGAATGAAGTTCTTTTAAAATGGTCGTTTAAATATAATGTTAAAATAATAGCTTCTAACGATTCCCACTATGTAGATCAGCAGGATTCCAATGCACACGATATTTTACTTTGTATAAATACCGGTGAAAAACAGAGTACTCCTACCATGAAAGAATTTTCGGACGATGATGTGTTCTCCAAAGGAAAACGATTCGCTTTTTTTAATGATCAGTTTTATTTTAAAACCCAGGAGGAAATGACCAAGTTGTTCATTGATATACCTGAGGCAATTGACAACACCAATCATATCGTTGATAAAATTGAGTTACTGAATCTTAAAAAAGATATACTACTTCCCAATTATGTTATTCCCGAAGGTTTTTTAACTCAGGATGATTATCTCAGACATCTTACCTATGTGGGAGCAAAAGCGAGATATAAAGATGTTACACCTGATATTGAAGAGCGACTCAATTTCGAGCTACTCACAGTAAAAACAATGGGTTTTGCAGGTTATTTCCTTATTGTTTCCGACTTCATTCAGGCAGGTCGCGACATGGGTGTATTTGTAGGTCCGGGACGCGGATCGGCTGCAGGCTCTGCGGTAGCTTACTGTATTGGCATTACTAATATCGATCCCATAAAATACAATTTACTGTTCGAAAGGTTTCTCAATCCCGATCGTAAATCAATGCCCGATATAGATACCGATTTTGATGATGAAGGGCGTCAGAAAGTTATTGATTATGTAGTAAAGAAATATGGAAAGAATCAGGTAGCACAAATTGTTACCTATGGTTCTATGGCAGCTAAAATGAGTATTAAGGATGTAGCACGAGTAATGGATCTACCTCTTTCTGAAGCCAACATGCTTGCAAAACTGGTTCCCGACCGTGCAGGAATTTCTCTCGACAGAGTGATTAATGCGCCTATGGATGGTGAAAAAAGCCTGAAAGAAAAAGAGGGTCTTGGTGCCGATGACATGGAGAATGTGAAAAAACTTCGTGAGATTCACAAAGGCATCGACCTTCAAGCAAAAATTTTAAGAGAAGCATTGATTCTTGAAGGCTCTGTAAGAGGAACTGGAATTCACGCAGCCGGAATTATCATAGCACCTCAAGATCTCACCGATCTTATTCCTGTAGCAACAGTTAAAGACTCTGAACTGCTTATTACCCAGTATGATGGTAAGGTGATTGAAGATGCCGGTGTTATTAAAATGGATTTTCTCGGATTAAAAACCTGACCATAATAAAATCGGCACTTGAACTAATTCGTCAAAATCATAATATCAGTATCGATATTGATACAATTCCCCTCGATGACAAGCTCACTTTTGAACTTTATCAGCGTGGTGAAACGAACGGCACTTTTCAGTTTGAGTCAGCCGGCATGCAAAAGCACCTTAAAGATTTAAAACCTGATAAGTTTGAAGACCTTATTGCCATGAATGCGCTGTATCGTCCGGGACCAATGGAATACATACCTAATTTTATAGCTAGAAAACTTGGCAAAGAAATAGTTTCGTATGACCTTCCCGCTATGCAGGAATTTCTGGAAGAAACCTATGGTATTACCGTTTATCAGGAACAGGTGATGTTGCTTTCTCAGAAACTGGCCAACTTTACTAAAGGCGATGCCGATACACTTCGTAAGGCTATGGGAAAAAAGCAATTGGATGTGTTGAATAAAATGAAGTCGAAGTTTATGGAAGGTTGCTCTTCCAATGGTCATGACCCCAAAATATGTGAAAAAGTTTGGACCGACTGGCAAGCTTTCGCTCAATATGCTTTCAATAAATCGCATTCCACTTGCTATGCGTTCGTAGCCTATCAAACCACTTATCTCAAAGCGCATTATCCCGGTGAGTACATGTCGGCGGTTCTAACTCACAATCTTTCCAATATCGATAAAATTACTTTCTTTATGGAAGAATGTAAACGAATGGGATTGAAAGTGCTCGGGCCCGATGTGAATGAATCGTTATACAATTTTGCAGTTAACAAAAAAAGTGAAATACGATTTGGTTTAGGAGCGGTGAAAGGAGTTGGAGAGGCAGCCGCTGAGGCAATTATTGAAGAACGTAAAGTTGCCGGTTATTTTAAAAACCTTCTTGATATGGTAACTCGTGTCAATTTAAAAAATGTTAACAAAAGAAGCATGGAGAGCCTGGTGATGGCTGGTGCTTTCGATTTCGACCATCAAACCCACCGTGGCATGTGGTTCGAAAAAGATCCTAAAGAAAACAACATGACGAATCTGGAAAAAGCCATTCGTTACGGTGCCGGTGCTCAAGACGCAAAAAATTCGTCACAAGTTTCCCTTTTCGGGGCAGCCAGTTCCGTTGAAATGCCGGCTCCTAAATTCTATCCCTCTCAGCCATGGTCAGAACTCGAAAACTGAGAAGTGAAAAGGATGTAGTTGATTTTATGTATCCGGACATCCTTTGGATGAATTCAGGTTTGAAATAGATGCTTTTTGTAATGTGCCGGTAAATCAACTTGGCGACCTGACAAAATTGCGGGGTAAAGACATTGCTTTCGCCGGAATTGTCACAAGTGCCAATCACAGGACTACAAAGTCGGGTAAACCCTTTGGAGTGATTTTTATTGAAGATTACACAGGCGCAGTCGAACTGGCCTTGTTCTCAGACGATTATCTTAAATTTAAACAATACCTCACCCCTGAATACTATCTGTTCATAAGGGCAAAAGTACAATCGCGCTACAACGACCCTAACAAACTTGGAAATCAAGATTAGCAGTATTAAATTGTTGCCTGATGTAGGTAACGAATTCGCTAAATCGCTTACTCTAAGCATGAATCTGGAAGAAATTAATACTGATATTGTTAATACTCTGGATTCCCTATTGAATGAATACCCAGGTAAACTTCCAGTCCGATTCAGTGTTAGAGATAAGGAGAATCGCGTTGAATTAGCCAGTAGAAGGGTAAGGGTGAAATTTAGTAAGCAGCTTTTTGAAGAACTGGAATTCCGTCAGGGAATACAATTTAAAATAAATACTTAACTGACTGAATGGCAGAAAAAAACAATAGGTATGAAAATTGAGTATTCTGCTACCACGAACTCTATTTCCTTATTTTAAAATAGCCGGATCTTAAATTAGGCTTCAGTAAAAAGATGATTCAAAATAACTTTCTCTTTAAATTGTATTTAAAACTAATAAACTAATAAACAAACTAAAAAATATGGCAATTGAATTAACAGACGCTAACTTCGATGAGTTGGTATTAAAATCAGACAAACCGGTATTAGTTGATTTTGGGCAGAATGGTGTGGGCCTTGCAGAATGGTTGGCCCTGTCGTAGAAGAATTATCTAAAGATTATGATGGACGTGCTTTGGTAGGAAAAGTTGATGTTGATAGCAATCCTGGCATTTCAACTAAATACGGTATTCGCAACATCCCTACTCTATTAATTTTTAAAGGTGGCGAAATCGTAGACAAACAAGTTGGTGCAGTTGCAAAATCGGTTTTGGCCGGAAAGCTTGAAGGACAGATGTAAAATATTTATTGATTGAGAGAATTAAGAATTTGGGAAACCGGATTCTTAATTCTTTTTATTTGATTGTAGTAAGATAAAAAGCAATGATAGTTGATTGTTATGTGATAATCAAAATACATAACTCCAACTTTAATCGATTTGCAAATAAAATCTTGTAGAACAACGATTTATTTAAGTTTTAAATTATTTTAGTTGACCAAAGTGATTTTTTTCATACCTTGATATCGAAAAAGAAAAATGTCTGAAGGCATACAATGCATTCTCTAATTTTCATACCATAGTATTCATGAATCGAATTCTGAAAGTTTTATTTATAGTATCATGGTTTTTGAGTGGTTCTGAAGAGGCTTTTTGTCAAATGACCATCACCAATCACTCACAACCACCCGGATATACATTTCAGCAAACAAGGTATAAAAACGACATGTGCATTGACACACTCAACCAAGTGTGGGTAGGGTTTCGAGAAATCGGGGTGGGTCGTTACGATGGAGTTTCATGGGTGATTTATGATTCATTGAATTCAGGAATTCCCGCAAATAATGTTCTTTCTGTGAATATAGATGGCGCCAATCAGCCCTGGATAGGAACTATGAATGGTGCTTCACATTTCAACGGTATATCATGGATAAATTACACAACACTGAATTCCGGATTGCCTTCAAATAAAATAAACTCGGTATTTTGCGAAGGTAACAACATCTGGATGGGAACAGATGATGGTGTTTCCATGTTCGACGGTTCAGTTTGGAACAATTTTACTACATCCAATTCACAATTAATCAATGACACTGTATATTGCATGGCAAAAGATGTAGCAGGCGGAATTTGGTTTGGAACTGCAGGTGGAGTTTCACGACTTTTTAATAATACATGGACCATCTACGATTCGTTAAATTCTATCATACCATCAAAACGGGTAAAAGATATTGAGGCAGATTCTTATGGCAATGTCTGGATAACTTCAATCGAACTTTACCAAATAAATTCTTCAGGCCAAGTTTTAAATGCTTTGGATGATTTATATTATGATGAATTACCACTTACTTCAACTGCAAGCGATTTGGCTGCTGATCATTCCGGCAATTTGTACTCCATGTTACTTCCATACAACCGTATGTTCCGTTTTACCAATTCTCAATACGAGATAATGCAATTACCGCCTTTTTCTGCCGGCGCATGGGCTGGAGGATTTGTCTGGGAAATTGATGCCAATAATATTTTGTGGATGATTTTTCGAATTGAAACTAGCCAATCTTCACTCCTTTCTTTTGATCTCAATTCTTACAGCCCCCCTATCCCCCCTTTACTAGCCGCCAAACTGATAACTACCGGAATCTGGATATTAATGACGTTAAAGCACTCATGCTTACAGGAGGAGATATGCATTGGGATTTGACCAATTCCAAATACGAAGTGCCTAAAAATTCAGGAAAACACACAGTTTTTGCTTCTGCATTCTGGATTGGTGGCATGGATGCTTCCGGTCAATTGCATGTTGCAGCACAAACATATAGGCAAACAGGAATGGATTTTTGGCCCGGACCCATTGATGGAATCAGTCTGCCGTTTGATACTACTTCTTGTACACATTTCAATAAGATCTGGAAAATAAGTAAATGGGAGGTTGAGATGTTTAAAAATCAGTTCTCATTGGGTAATGTAACTAACGGAATTTATACTGTACCAAACTATTTTCTTTCCTGGCCGGCAAAAGGAAATAATAATGTCACCGAAGAAAAGGCACCGTACATCGATTTCAACAATGATGGACTGTACAATCCATTTGATGGCGATTATCCACTTATCAAAGGCGATCAAATGTTATTTTGGATGTTCAATGATTCGTTGGCTCCCCACTCTGCATCGGATGGGCCCAACATGGGAGTTGAAGTTCATGCTTCTGCATATGCATATGCTTGTCCCAGTATTGCCGACAGCAATGCGGTTCTGAATACGACCACACTTTATCACTACAAAATCCTGAACCGATCTCTAACAGACTACTCCAATGTATATCTTGGACTGTGGTGTGATACTGATCTGGGCTACAATACAGATGATTACATCGGCTGTGATACAACTCTAGCCGCAGGTTTCGTTTACAATAGCGACAATGATGATCATGGAGCTTATGGCCTAAATCCACCAATGCAAAATGTGGTCGTGCTCAAAGGTCCTTTGGCTGATCAAGGAGACGGGTTAGATAACGATCTGGATGGAACTATTGACGAAACCGGTGAGCGCACAACAATGAACCATTTTCACTCGTATTGGGGAGTCGGAATTTTTGAGAATCCATATAGTGATAATGACCATTACAAATATATGACCAGCTTTTGGCTTGACAGTTCTCATGTAACATATGGAGCATGGGGTGGGTACAACGGAACGGTACCTTCCAATTTCATTTATAGCGGAACACCTTACGATTCAGGTTGGTCTGAGACTAGCATTCAATCCTTTCCGGATGACAGATTAATCTTGCTCAGCTCGGGTCCGGTTACTTTACTTGCAGGCGACACTTTAGAATTAGATTTTGCTTATGTATTCACTCGTGATTCAATCAATCCAAACGGGCTTACAACTTCGGTAGCTCGTAACAAGGCTGATTTACAACGAATACATTCGTGGTTCGATAATGATAGTTTTCCTTCTTGCATACAGTATGTAACAAGTGATGGACCTGACATCAGATCAAGTTCCGATATGTTCATGGTTTATCCCAATCCGGCAGGAGAAACAATTTATCTTGATTTTGATGCATCACAACTGGTGTATCAATGCGAAATCACGATTTATAATCTGGAAGGACAGCCCATCAAACATAATCGGATAAACAATTATAATATTCCAATTGATATCCAAGACTTGCCTTCAGGTATCTTTTTTGTTGAATTGAAACTGGCAGGAAAAAAAATGTACACTAAATTTGCCAAAATAGGAAATGTAAATTGAAGAATGAAACATGCTCATTTATCGATAGAAAAAGAAATCAAACATCTACAAAATAAATACAAGACCTTTCAGAAATTTATACAACGGTTGCCAAATCAAAACTTCTCACAATAAATTGCACATATTGCGGACTTTAAGCAGCAAATCCATTGCTAATTTGGTATTTTTGCCTCTTAACAATTGTTTTGCCAATTAAACCATCAACACATCAACAAATCAGCACATTAACAAATCACCACATCAAAATTGCCAATCAACCAACAGGAGGTCCGCCAGTTAAGTCATTTAGAACTCATCGCCAAGCAAGTGGTGGAGGGTTTTATTACCGGACTCCATAAGAGTCCTTTTCATGGCTTTTCTGTTGAATTTGCTGAACATCGTTTATACAACAGCGGTGAATCAACAAGGCATATCGACTGGAAACTTTTCGGGCGCACCGACAAACTTTTCGTAAAGAAGTACGAAGAGGAGACCAATTTAAGGTGTCAGATTATTATCGATAACTCTTCGAGCATGCATTTCCCCGGTAAGGATTTGTTGCATAAGGATATCATGAACAAAATTACTTTTTCGTCATACTGTGCTGCAGCCATGATGAATTTATTGAAGATGCAACGTGATGCAGTTGGATTAAGTATATTCTCTGATAAACTGGAAGTAAACACCCCGGCCCGTTCTAGTACATTACATCAAAAATTGCTTTTTCTGAAGTTGGAAGAGGCACTTGATTCAGGTGGAACTGATGTTAAAAGACAAACTGCAGCAGCAGAAGCATTGCATCAGATTGCGGAAACGATTCACAAAAGATCATTGGTGATTATTTTCAGCGATATGATGGATAACAGTCAAAATGAATCGAACGATCTTTTTAATGCGTTACAACACTTAAAATACAATAAGCATGAGGTCATACTTTTTCATGTGACCGATAAAAAACTGGAACTCGATTTTAAATTCGAAAACAGACCTTATCAGTTTATTGATGTAGAAACCGGCGAGACTGTTAAGGTCCACTCCAATCAGGTTCGTGAAATTTATCTGGAAAAAATGAACAAGTTCCATCATGAACTTAAACTTAGGTGTGCCCAGTATAAAATCGACTTTATTGAAGCTGATATTAATGAGGGGTATAAGCAGGTGTTGCTCCCTTACATCATCAAAAGGCAGAAGATGAATTAATAATTCAGTTTTTAATCATGAATTAACCTAAACAAACGGTTCCATCTGATTTTGTCAATGAAGCCGCCGTTAGTATTCCACGACATCCAAATAAATACAGCTTTCCCTACGATATGATCGTCGGGGACAAAACCCCAAAAACGGGAATCGGCTTGAATTATGACGATTGTCGCCCATCATGAAAAAATAATCCATCTTAAAAGTATAAGAAGTAGCTTCTTTACCATTGATAAAAATTTTACCTGCTCTTTCTTCCAGGGTATTACCTTCATACTTGGTAATGCATCTTTTATAAAGAATTACATTCTGTGGATTCAATACTATTTTATCACCCATTTTAGGTACATAGAGCGGTCCAAAATTATCCACATTCCAGGCGAAAGCAGGATTGTGAGGATATATATAATCTTCGTAAACACCGGCAGGGGCTGTCAGTTTTCTAACAGATTTTACATGAGGTAATTTTGCTATTTCAGTGGCCGCTTCGTTGGTCATAAACAAACGAAAATCACCTTCCGACATACCAGGGCCACCCTCCGTTATATTCAATTTTTCAAGCGTCCGTTGATTAAATCCGGTACCATTAGTACTCACATCATAAATCATTTGACCTTGTTCGGGTAAATTAACCATTTTACTATTTAATCTCACTTTTCCATCAACCACCGAAATAGAATCACCCGGTATAGCAATACATCTTTTTATATAATGCGTTTGCTTATCAACCGGGCGATCATCTTCCATAGGATAATTAAAAACAACTATATCATTATTCTTAATTTTAGCAAATCCCGGCAAACGGTAATAGGGTAATTTTATGGCTTCGGAATAGGACTTACCACCAATAACAGGTAACTCCTGATGAGCAAAAGGGAACGAAAGCGGAGTCATTGGAGTACGAGCGCCATAATTTATTTTACTTACGAATAAAAAATCACCTACCAATAAACTCTTCTCCATAGATGGAGTTGGAATAGTAAAAGCTTCAATCAGAAAAGTTCTTATGATGGTTGCAGCGATAACTGCGAATATAAGGGCATCAATCCATTCGCGTGTTTTGCTTTTTCTTCCGTCACTTTTCCAAAATTTCCAATTCATAAATTATATTTGTTACCTTAAAATTAATTTGATTTTTTAATGTCGAAAAGCTTTTTACTTAACAAGCAACTACTATTTTCCATTTAAAAGATCCTGCATAGTGAAGCAACCTTTTTTGTTCATCAGCCACTCAGCTGCAATGATGGCACCTTCGGCAAAACCTGTTCTGTTATAGGCCTCGTGTCTGAGCTCCAGCTTATCCACATTGGAACGATACTTTACAATGTGTGTTCCTATTACCTCTCCCAACCGCATTGAATTAATAGTAAGATCTCCGGGATGCTTATGAGTTTCCTCATTACTGTCTGGATCAATATCAATCCAACGTTCTTTTCGTTCCAGTAAACTAATGATATCTTTTGCAAGGACCAGAGCCGTTCCACTTGGAGAATCCAATTTATGAGAGTGATGAATTTCTTCAATGGATACATCATAGTCAGGCTGATGATTCATAATATTAGCCATCATACGATTTAATTCAAAGAGGATATTAACCCCAATACTAAAATTCGATGCATAAATCATGGATTGATTTCCATTGATACATTCGTTCTTTATGGCATCCAGTTCTTCATACCAACCGGTAGTTCCTACAACAACAGGTAGTCCGGAACTAAAGCACATTCGTATATTTCCAGGCACTGCTTTAGGAGTACTGAATTCAATGGCTACATCAGCACTGTCAAGATTGATAGGTTTTATACTAAGAGAATTTTCAGAATTGACTTTCAATACCACTTCATGTCCTCTGGATAGAGCAGCCTTTTCCAGCTCTTTACCCATTTTTCCATAACCAATTAGTGCTAATTTCATATCAAAGTGGATTAAAAATGAATACTCAGGTTCATTGCGGGACCAGCCATATAACCTCCCATAAACCCTGGTTGTACATGCAAAGAGAGGTCATCGCTAACATTAAAATAGAATAGATGCGCATCAACGCTGGCATCTAAAATATTGAGAAGATAAAGAACACTGATTCCAATCACAGATAAATCCCGGTTACGTCTGTAGAAATTTTTTAAAGTTACAAAACCTGATCTGAATAAATTCCAACAAATGAATCAGTTGTGCTTTCATCTCCATCCAACCTGAAACGATAAGCTTCCTTATAAATTTTATAGTCGTCGTTGTTAATTTTAACCAGATATCCCAATCCGGCAAAACCGGCATAAATAATTGGTATTTTCCAGTATTTATGATTGTATGCCTGACCAGCTCCGGGTAAAATTGCAGATAAAACAGATGCTTTTGTTGGAGAATGCCTCATTGACAAGCTATCCTTGCTAACCTGTGCATTTGCAGGGAAAGCAGCAACAGAAAAAAGCACACTTAGAATCAACAACAATTTCACCACTAGTTACAAAAATTACAACATTAATAAGTTTAACCCTCTAACATGTCCAATAACCGATTCAAATCATCGGTAGAATAATACGATAAAATAATTTTACCTGTTCCTTTAGCACCTTGTTTTAGCTCTACTTTTGTTTCATAAAATCCAGCCAAACGTTCCTGGATACTCTTATATTCATAACCCTGTGCAGCCGATTTAGCCGGCTTTCCACCTTTACCGGTTTTTCCGGAATTCAATCTCACCAGTTCTTCCACTTTTCTTACGGAGAGGTTGTTGGTGATGATCTCATCGTATATTTTTAACTGCACCCCAATATCATCTACATTAATTATAGCACGGGCGTGGCCCATAGATATTTGTCCATCGCGAATAGCAGCCTGAATTTTGGGTGGCAGCTTCAGCAGCCGCATATAGTTGGTCACTGTACTACGGTCTTTTCCTACTTTATCAGCTAATTGTTCCTGAGATAAATTACATTCATCGATAAGCCGTTTGTAACTAATTCCGATTTCGATAGGATTAAGATTTTCACGCTGAATATTTTCAACAAGGGCCATCTCGAGCATCGCCTGGTCATTCGCAATTCTGATGTATGCCGGAATTACTTCCAATCCTGCGAGTTTGCTTGCTCTAAAACGGCGTTCTCCAGAAATGATTTGAAAGCGATCATAACCCAGCTTTCTAACGGTTATTGGCTGAATGATTCCTTGCTGACGAATAGATTCCGCCAATTCTTTGAGTGCATGTTCTTCGAAATCTGTTCTAGGCTGAAAAGGATTTGTTTCAATTTTATCAATAGAAATATTCGCCACCGAACCTGCCACTGCAGAGCCGGTAATGTCAGATTTGCCAGTAATGTCGGTTTCTGAACTGGAAAGAAGTGCGCTCAAGCCTTTGCCAAGCGCTGATTTTTTGGGATTAGTCAATTTTCGGTTAAGGTTAAATATTTCAGTTTTCGCTGATATTTTCGATTGGGGATATTTTAACTACTTTTTCTTCCTTCGGCATTTCAGTCATATTGTTTTTCTGAAGCACTTCTCTGGCAAGGTTTAAATAATTCACAGCACCTTTGCTGAATGCGTCGTGCATAATTATAGTTTCGCCAAAACTTGGAGCTTCTCCCAATTTTGTATTGCGTTGAATAATTGTATCAAATACCATTTGTTGGAAATGTGTTTTTACTTCTTCCACTACTTGATTAGAAAGTCGTAAACGGGTATCGTACATAGTGAGCAAAATCCCCTCAATTTCAAGATCAGGATTCAGTCGGGTTTGTACAATTTTAATGGTATTAAGCAACTTACCCAAGCCTTCCAAAGCAAAATATTCACATTGAACAGGAA
This sequence comes from Bacteroidota bacterium, assembly GCA_016722525.1. Taxonomy (GTDB): domain Bacteria; phylum Bacteroidota; class Bacteroidia; order AKYH767-A; family OLB10; genus JADKJB01. Next base: position 90,073 of record JADKJB010000009.1, on the reverse strand, counting down.
TAATGACTGAATTAGAACCGGTTAATGCATTAATAGTGACCAGCCCGAGTGAAGGAGAACAATCGATAATGATAAAATCGTAATCATTGCGGATACCTTCAAGAACCTGCTTCATCATTCTTTCTCTGTTGGGGAGATTGATCATTTCAATTTCGGCACCAACCAGATCGATATGTGAGGGTAATAAAAAAAGATTAGGAGTTGTTGTAGCTAAAATGATATCTCTGGGATTAACATCATTTACGATACACTCATAAATACTTGTCTTGATGTTTCGTGGATCAAAACCAACTCCTGAGGTGGAGTTCGCTTGAGGATCGGCATCCACCAACAGTGTTTTAAATTCAAGAACTGCAAGACTTGCAGCCAGGTTGATAGCCGTAGTAGTTTTCCCTACTCCACCTTTCTGATTTGCTATTGAAATGATTTTGCCCATCTTATGTTTTGTTATTGCAATAACAACTTAATTGTAATTTTATTCTGTTTAAATTGTACGGTTCCAAATAACTCCGGCAGTATCCTCAAATTGAAGAATACCTCTGCTTTTACTATACCAGATTTTCTTAATATAATTTCTAAGATCGGTTAATCCTGTACCATTCAAGATAAATACATCCGAGTAATTAATACCACCAATAGTTGCAGTGGTAGGAACTAAACTTGTGAGCGGTACTCCTTTGAGAGGGAAATGCGGCCACGAAAAAGAAACCTGAAAACCAGTGGCGCCTTTGAAAATGTATAGTTGTCCTCTGCTATCTTCTTCAAAATAAGCTGCAGTATCATTTAGCTGCTGAAAAACGGCAGAGGTGTATTCACTGTAATCATCGCCATCACGCTGATAGGATTTGGAACGAAGGGCAACTACATAGCTGCGAAAATGATTGCTTCCATCTGTAAAATTAATTTGCTCGTAGTTTCTAAAACAAGCCATTTCATTTCATCATCCGATAGTTGATAGTAGCTTGATTTTTTACAAGCACCAAATATTGTCAATACCATCACCACGATGATAATTGCTGTTGTTTTCATATTTTTTGTTACCATTTTTTTGAAATATATGATAGTTGTTTTTAAAATTCCATTGTAGATCCAACTGGCATTAAATGGAGCTCTTTGCCTGCGCGAGAGAACTTCTCCTTGGCTTCATTTTGATCAATTTTAATGTAACTGAAAGTATCATAATGCAAACCAATTATTTTGTCACATTTAATAAATTCAGCTGCGATAATAGCATTATCAATGCCCATTGTAAAATTATTACCAATCGGAAGCAAGGCGAAATTCATATTTTTATAATCACCAATTAGTTTCATATCATAAGTAAGTGCAGTATCACCAGAGTAATAAAAGTTGCCTTCGCCGGTTTCAATCAGAAATCCCATTGGATTTCCTCCATAAGAACCATCGGGCAAAGAACTTGAATGCACTGCATTCACACATTTCACTTTCCCAAAGTCAAAAAACCAATGACCACCTATATTCATAGGGTGCGAATTGGTAATTCCTTTTCCGGATAGCCAGTTAATGATTTCATAATTACTGACTACTTTAGCTCCTGTTCTTTTGGCTAATCTTACCGCATCTGCAATATGATCTTCATGTCCATGTGAAATCAGAATATAGTCGGCAGGAATTTCATCAACTTTTACTCCCTTTGCCAAATCATTCGGTGTTATAAATGGATCAAATAATAAATGCTTTCCTCCTGTTTCAACTGCAAAACAGGAATGTCCATAATAAGTAACTTTCATAATTCAACAACTTCGAAACCTAGATTATCCCTAATTGGCAAAGTTAATCAATATACAGAGAACCTGAACCCATAAATGTAATTTGCTAAGTGGGTTTGACGGAAGGTTTTGGCAGCAATTTTTCAACAAAAAAGTGTTAATTGTTAATAAGTTATCCGTAATTTAGAAGCTCACAAAATGCCTTATGAAAAATCTTTACATTGTATTCATTTCCCTCATTCTCACCTGTTTAATCTCAGTTGAGGTTTTTTATTCCGAAACAGGTTCCGTAAAAAGGAAATCCCCAAAGTCATTAACTGCTGGAATGGCATTGTCAAGTTGGCATGCACAAAGGAGTTTTCCCGGCCATACCATCAACATGCGTCCACTGACCGAAGGTTTTCAGTCAATGAGAAGAGTATCAGAAAGATCCTCCATATTTCAAGGAAGCTGGACTGCCCTGGGGCCTATGAATTTTGGAGGACGTACCCTTTCATTATGCTTTAACCCTCAAAATCCCAATACCATTTTCGCAGGTTCTGCAGCAGGTGGATTGTGGAAAAGTACTTCTTCCGGAACAGGGGCAGCAGCCTGGAGTCAGGTGGAAACAGGATTTCCAGTGCTGGGAGTAGCGGCAATTGCCATTAACCCACTCGATACCAATGAAATTTATGTAGGCACCGGTGAGGTTTATAACGATCAAAACACAGGTACCGGTTTTGCGGTGAGAACCACCAGAGGGACTTATGGCATAGGAATTTTGAAATCGGCAGATGGTGGCCTTACGTGGAGTAAAAGTCTGGATTGGCAATTCGATGAGCTAAAAGGAGTTCAGGATATAATAATTAACCCACTTAATCCGTCTACTGTTTTCGCTGCTACCACGGAGGGAACTTATCGCTCTTTCAATTCAGGTCAAACGTGGCAATTGGTTCAAAATTCCAGAATGGCAACAGATCTTTTGATGATCCCTGGAGACACTTCAATTGTTTTTCTGGCAGCAGGAAATTCTTTCTCCTTGAACCCGGGAATTTATCGGTCTGCAAACGGAGGGAGTACTTTCGTCAAAATCACTAATGGCTTACCTGCTACTTATAGCGGAAAAAGCCATGCTCGATGTTTGCCTATCCAATACTCAGGTGATGTATGCCAGTATTGCCGAACAACTTACCGGACTGGGCTTGTATCGGAGCAACAATGGAGGACTCAACTGGTTTCAAGCTACTCCTACCGACTACCAATTATACCAGGGATGGTACTCTCATGATGTAATTGTAAAACCATCGGATGAAGAAATTGTAATCACTTCCGGAATTGACACCTGGAAATCCTACGATGGCGGCACCACGTTGACAAAAAAAACATTTTGGTTCAACTGGGATTTCGATAACACCAACATTGGGGGCCTGAAGGACCACCGGATTATGTGCATGCCGACATACACCGGATGTATTACCATCCCCTTAACGATGACATTATTTATTTGGCCACTGATGGCGGAGTCTTCCGCTCTTTGGACGGAGGCGAGAATTTTGAAGGCTGCAACGGAGGATATCATACCCAACAATTCTATGCTAATTTCTCCTGTTCAACAACTGATTCCTTGTTTGCTATTGGCGGAATGCAGGATAATGCTACAGCTGTTTATGAGGGGAATGCCGGATGGAGAAGGGTAATTGGCGGCGATGGCTTGTCTACGGCAATTCATCCTATTGACGATCAGATCGTATATGGATCATCACAATATCTGAATATTGAAGTATCCTATGATAAGGCAATAAATTTCAGCGGACTAAACGTCCCCAATACAGGAACAACAAATTTTGCTGGCCCATTTGTACTTTGCCCATCTAATCCTGACAAGTTGTATGGAGGCAGTGATATTGTTTACAGGAGTGATGATGGTGGCCAGGTATGGAATCCGACCAATGGAAATGTGGTTCTTGATGGCAATGCCGTTCTGGCATTGGAAGTTTCCGATACTGATGAAAATTTGGTTTATGCTGCTACGGCACCAGTTGTTGTTCCCCAGGTGGGTTTGTTTAAAACTATTAACGGTGGGCAATCCTGGACCAACGTCACAACAGGTATTCCTAACCGTTATATTATGGATGTGGCTATTAACCCTGATGTTAATAACACAGTTTTTGTTGCTGTTTCAGGATTTGGTACACCTCACGTTTATCGTTCCATAAACGGAGGGGCAACCTGGTTTGCTTATGGGAATGGGTTGCCTGATATTCCTGTTAATACCATCACTTTTGATCCGTTGAATACTGCCATTATGTACCTTGGTAACGATATTGGTGTATATACCTCCATTGATGGTGGCCTCAACTGGCAACCCTTCAATGATGGCCTGATTGATGGCACATTTGTGATGGACATTTCTATTTCACCCTTGAACCGAAAGCTTAGATTGGCTACTCATGGCAAAGGTGTTTACGAACGTGATATGTTGCCAATTACGATAACTGCGCTTCAAAATTCTTTGGTTGATATTGAATTTACAATTGGACCTAATCCTACCATAGATAATCTGACGGTAAATTTGAATACAATGCCTGAAAATGGGTTTTTAGCAATTACCGATGTTAAAGGCAAAATTGTCAGAAAAATTATCCCTAAAAAACTCCAATTCACCATTTCTATGGAGGATTTGAGTTCAGGGATTTATTTTATTGTTGTGAATGCCGGTGGAAAATCTGAAGCAAGGAAAATTGTAAAATTGTAAAACTTGCTTCAGGCTTTGCAGATGAATTGTGTTGAAAAACCATTTTTGGCACTTTGATTCATGTGTTGTGTCGAGGTTAGCTAAAGTAATAGGATGTTTCTGCTTTAAAGACCACTCAAGGGAAATCAAAAGTAAAAATCATCCCTTATTTTATAAAACTCCCTCACATTAAAAACCGCTCTCCCACGGCTGAATAAAAGCAACAATCTGAAATTTGCAGATGCATTCTCCGGCTTAAGGCCTGCTTACTCTTTTTAAGCCCTCTTCGGCAGCCGGATATACAGGTCTGAGAGTCAAAGCAGTTTTGAAATCAACAGTAGCATCCCTTAAATTGCCCATAAATTCATTACACAATCCGCGGTTGTAGTATGCTTCTATGTATTTAGGATCGGCCAAAATTGCTTTTGAATAATGCTTCACTGCTTCGGGATATACTTTCAAATAAATCTGATGAATGTATCCAAGATTAAAATGCGCATTTCTATTGTTAGGATTTAACTGCACTATGGTAGTATAATCCTGAATGGCTTTATCCAATTGATTTTGTTCCTGATACCACAAACCTCGACCATAAAGCGCTTCTTCTGAATTAGATTTAATTTTAATGGCATTGGTAAAATAACCTTCAGCAATCGGATCATTCCGGAGCTGGTAGATGATACCTAATTGCATATAAGCATCATAAAAATTAGCATCAGCCTCAATAGCAGATCGAAAATCACTTACAGCTCTGGTAGTATCCCCATTTTCTTTAAAATTTATTCCTCTCATCAGCCACGCATTGGTATTAGACTTGTCTTTAGCAAGCACTTTCGTCAACAAAGCAACAGACTGAGCATACTGTTTTACAATTAAATTCAACTCAGCAAGTCGCATCATTGCATCGGTATTTTCAGGGTCCAGCACAATGGCTTTTTCAAGAAACTCTTTAGCATTAAAAGTGCGGTTAGCGGCAAAGGAAAGATCGGCCATTGTGAGAAAATACTCTGATTTTGTGCTGTCTATCGACATCACTTTTTGCATATCCGTTAAGGCATCTTCATACTTTCTGAGGTCAATATAGACCCGGGCCCTTTCGTGAAGCAAAATGGCATCACCTGGTTTTTCAATAATCAACTTATTGAGCTCAGCGAGCCTGACTCCTACTGCTGTTGTATCGGTGGCAATGGTTTTAGCATCAAGTTCCTTTTTGCCATCACCGGAACAGCCAACAAAAAAGAGGCTGAAAGCAAGGATTATCCATCCAAAGATTCTCATAGGGTAAATCAATTAATTCTTTGTTGCGAAGTTAGTATAAAAAGCGAAAGCCGGGGTGTGCATTCCCCGGCTATCCACTCATCATGATGTTTCTTCAAGAATTTATTCTGCTGCTGCAGCTGGATTTTTTGCAATCCGGATTTTTTCTTCAATTTCATCAGCCAATTCAGGATTATCCTGAAACAACTGCCTTACGGATTCGCGACCTTGTCCAAGTTTGGTATCGCCAGCTAAACCAAGAACCACTTTTCTTTATAATATTATGTTCAACACCCAAATCAACGATTTCGCCAGTATGAGAGATGCCTTCTCCATAAAGGATATCAAATTCAGCGGTACGGAAAGGAGGGGCTACTTTGTTTTTAACGATTTTTACCCGGGTACGGTTACCAATAATTGCCTCACCATCTTTAATTTGTCCAATTCTACGAATATCTAGTCTGACAGATGCATAAAACTTAAGTGCATTTCCACCGGTAGTTGTTTCAGGGTTACCAAACATAACACCGATTTTTTCTCTTAACTGGTTGATAAAAATACAGCAGCAACCGGTTCTGCTTATGGTAGCAGTGAGTTTACGCAATGCCTGAGACATAAGGCGTGCTTGCAATCCCATTTTAGAATCACCCATTTCGCCCTCAATTTCACTCTTTGGAGTCAGGGCTGCAACAGAGTCAATAACTATTATATCAATCGCACCGGAACGAATCAGATTTTCGGTGATTTCAAGTGCTTGTTCTCCATTATCAGGTTGAGATATGAGAAGATTTTCAATATCTACTCCCAGTTTTTGGGCATAATAACGGTCAAATGCATGTTCTGCATCAATGAATGCTGCAATACCACCGTTTTTCTGAGCCTGTGCAATAGCATGAATGGCCAAAGTTGTTTTTCCTGATGATTCAGGACCATATATTTCAATTACACGTCCCTTGGGAAGACCGCCAATTCCAAGAGCTATATCCAGAGAAATAGATCCTGTTGAAATGACTTCCATTTCCTCAACGGCGGCATCACCCATTCGCATGATGGTACCTTTACCGTAAGATTTTTCGAGCTTGTCGATGGCTAACTGAAGTACTTTCAGTTTTTCTTTGTTTACTGTTTCTGTGGTTGACATGGCGTAAGAAAATGTTAAATTATTATGACTTGATTTAGTTACAAATTTGAAAGGCAGATACTGTTTCTGATTAATATTGAAAAGGATAAAAATCAATTTCTACCAGCGGCTACAAAGATGGTAACTTTTTGTCCGTTTTTCAATATCGCTAAAAAAAACTTTTCAACAATATTCATATTTTGAAAGGCAAAATGATTGCAATACTATCATTTTATTGTTTTGATTTAATAACCAATTAGTTGGCAAAACTGACCCAATTAAGTGGTTTCGAAAACCACCAATGAGCCATTTAAACTGATGCATTAGGCAATGCGCGGTTTTGTTGAGGGAATGCTCAAAAAGGCGACTCAATTATTTAAGAATGAAAACTGAAAAACGGGATCAAAACAAAAGAAATCGTTAAAAAGCCGTCATTTGCAATATTGTGTTTGGAGTTGTTTTGCTTCCAGGTTTCCAAGATTAGAACCTTGAATAAAATCGGAACAGGCATCGGCGGTTCTGTTAAGTTGCAAATATAAAAGCCCCCTGTTTTTGTAACCGATGGAAAACCCCGGTTGAATTTTCAATGCCCGGCTCAGATACACCTCACAAGTCAGATATTCTTTCCTGTTAAAAGTAATATTAGCCAGGGTATTTAGAGCATCAACGTTGGTGGAATCCAATTCCAGACATTTTTTACTATCCGATTCAGCGCCTTCAAAATCATTTAGCAAAAACTTTGCCTGAGACCTGGTATTATAAAGTGCCGGTTGATCAGGATTCAATTTTACTGCCTCATTAAAATCAGCCAGTGCTGCACCATTGTTTTGCATAGCTAAATACACAAGTCCCCGGTTAAAGTAATTTCTTCCATCTTTGAGATCAAGCTTTATTGCTTGACTAAAATCATCGAGTGCTTCAACGAATTTCCCATCCTTTTTATAAGCTAATCCTCTGTTTCCAAAGGCCCGGTAGATGTACCCTACAGGTGGGTTTTTATTAATTATATCCGTAAGAAAAGAAATATCAGTGCTCCATACCTTATTCCTCGAAGGGACGGCGAACACACTGAAAACTGTAAACAGCACTAAAAAACCAATACAATATGGCAGGTACTTGTTATATTGAAATAACTGCTTCTCTTTTAAACCTGAAAACCAAATTGCAGGAATCATAAACAAACCCAAATAGGGCATGTAACCGTAACGATCGGTAACTATGAATAAACGCGAAGGAATTATTTGAATGTTTATGGCAATGGTCACAACAAAAAATCCGGCACAAAATAAAATCATCTTATTATGGCGGGCTTTCCACAGCGCATAAACCAAGGAAATAATGACCAGCAAAGAAGCATAATACTCCCAAGGCAGCCAATTCCCAGTTTTAGGAGGGTATACATAAATTGCGCAAAGTTGAAGAGGCAAGACTAATTTTATCAGATAAAATCAAAAAGAACAACAAACCATAAAAAATATATCCACTGGATTATAAGTAATCATCATCCCCTTTGTGAGGTTTTGAATTGTTCCTTCGTTCATCACTGTTACCAAACCAAAAACAACACTCATCACGAAAAAAGGTATTTTTTCTAAAATAACTTTTCGTGTTATTGAATAGAGCTAAAAGGAACATTAATCCGGTTAACAGCAGGTTCTTTATATCATTTGTTTTCAAATAAGTGGTATAAAAAATTAGTGCCGACAGATAAAAAGCCGTATACATGCTGCTGCTCCTGGCCGAAATCCAAGTCACTGCTTCCACATTCATAGGATGAATGGCAAAAAGCAGTGCAACAACCAGCGAAATTGAATGATTTGCGGTCAACAATTGAACCCATTTGTAAACCAACACTATATTTAACAAATGGAACATTAAATTAATGAGGTGCAATGGAAAAGGATCAAGTCCGCTGAAATGGAAATTCAAGGCAAAGGTGGTTACCGGAAGTGGTTGATACATGAGGACATAATAATTGGAAAAATACCTTTTACAGATTCCCAGGAAAAGTTAGTTATTTCAGGATAATTCTGAAAATACTCATTATCGTCGAAAGTTAGAATATCATTTTTCAGCGCATTGGCATACAAACCCAAAACTAAAACCAAGATTCCGACAAGAAAGAACCAAGGCGAAATACCATTCGAAGTGGCTTTTGTCTTTGCAAATTGGTTTAATGAATCAGGTGATTTTGACTTCAATGTTTTCTTTTTCATAAAACTGCTTTTACAGAATACACAATGATAGCAAAATCCTGAATGCAGTCAAAAAAAAGGGTTTAGTTTATAAAAAAAAGCCGTCCCAATAAATGGGACGGCTACCTCACAAAAACCTTTAAACCAAAAAAACCTTTACTTTTTCTTAGCGTCGATTTGAACGCCGTCACTGTTTATTTTAATATCCACATCATTTCCATCGATGGAGAACGTACTGTCATTCTCTTGGCCTGCGCTTTGCACCTTAACACCGTTCTCATTAATTCTGATAAACACATCTTTGTTTTTAGTCCTGAAATTGTCGTCCGGAAGGTTGCAGCCAATACATTCCAGGCCATCTGTGGTCATAGTCCAAGTTTTGCCAACCATATCGCCATCAAAAGTATTGGTAACGTTTTTGACATCGTAAATGATTTTATCCAAATTTTCAGACATATAAACACTTTTTCCAACAGGAACTTTCAAAATCAATTGGATTTTTGATTTCGGTATTTAATGCCTTTAGGAAGATAAAAGCTTTCATCAAACTTTAATTTAGAGTTTTCCTGTTCAATACTATATTGCACTTTTCTCGCATTTTCAAGCGCACTTCTTCTGTCTGTTCCTCTTGAGTTAACAATTTGAACGAGTTCAAACGAAGGCGATTGCGACTTAACAATATCAAGTGAAACACTTTCTATTCTTACTGAATCAAGGAAAGCTGCAATATCAAATGGATCGTTAACACTCTGATTGTTTGAGAAATACCAGTCCTCTTGATTTCCTTTTGGATCCATCATATCCAGAAATAATGTATCGCCGGCAGGTTGAACAATAGGAACATCCATTCGTTTCGATTCCCGGCTCCTGAATTCGCTTCCAACAGAACTGACAACTGTGATCGATAACACGATACCAACAATCCATAACGCTAACGCAGTCCAGTTGATGATTCTGCTTTCCATCTTGATTTTAAACAGCACTTTAATTGCTTTGTAAATAAGCATTATCAATGGAATTCCAACAACAAAGAAAGCACCCAACAACGCCATAGTTTGCTGCCATGGATTCATAACCAGATCGGTGATAAGGAAAGGGATTGAGATACCACCTACTCCAATCAAAGCCAGGAAAGCGAGCAAAAAGCCTATCAGGATAATGATTCCAATAACAATGAAAAAGGCTGCTATAATTTTACCTAGCAACTTAAATCCACCGGCAAGAATTTGTCCAATAGCATCAAAGAAACGGGCGATGCCACTATCCTGTTTATCCGTTAATTCGGAAACAACTGTTTTACTGATGTTTGAAATATTCACCGGCTCACCTTTCATTTCTAATTTTTCAGAAGTAGAAATTGCTTTGGGCATGACCAGCATCAGTATGATATAGAGAAAGAAACCCGATCCAAAGACAAAAAATGCCACGGCAAAAATCAATCTAAGATAAAGAGGATCAATTCCAAGATAGTGACTTAAACCGGAACAAACACCACCAATCACCCGATCATCGGAGTCGCGATAGAGCCTGCGATAGGATTTTTTATTGTTGTAAGAAGTTGGCTCACTTGCGCCAGGCAAATCGCCTTCAGGTTCGGAGGCAAACTGCTCGGGTCTTCCCATCAAATTAATCACGTGGTCCACGTCACTTTCCAGGATCACTTGTTTACCGTTGTTGACCCTTTCCTGAAACATTTCAGCAATACGGCCTTCAATATCTTGTATAATTTCATCCCTTCCTTCGGATGCGGTAAAATATCCTTTTATGGCTACCAGGTATTTGCTTAACCTGTCGTAGGCTTGTTCTTCGATATGAAAAACAATTCCTCCAATATTTACGGATAGTGTCTTGTTCATAGTGCTGTGTTTTGATTGGTTGTTTTATTTACTGCTTCCAGAAGTTCGTCCCAGGTAATTCTGAGTTCTTTTAGAAGTTCTTCCCCGAGAGGAGTTAATTTGTAATACTTCCGAGGTGGACCGGAGTTCGACTCCACCCACGAGTAAGCCAGCAGTCCTGCGTTTTTTAGTCGTGTAAGTAAAGGATACAATGTACCCTCAACTACAATAAGTTTTGCCTCTTTCATTTTGGTAATAATATCAGAAGGATAAATTTCTCCTTGCGATATTATGCTTAGAATGCAAATGTCTAAAACGCCTTTCCGCATTTGGGCGTGTGTATTTTCGAGATTACCCAGGTTGTTTTGTTTTAGATGTTAGAATTATACTTATTTAAGCTTCTTCATGAATTTTCCTCTATTGAATTTTTGATCGTTAACAAAGACTACTATTTTCTCTACAATGCATTGCAAAGATATGTCAAATAAATAGTACCATGCAATACATAGTACTATTTATTTTAATATTTTACACAAATATTTGATTATCAGTACATTTATTTTTAAAGAAATAAAATAAAACCAAAGAAATGACTAAATATGGCTTAAATAAATCTGATTCAATCGTCAAAAAATTGATCTTTTTAATGAAAAAGAATAGAAAAGAGCCAATAAGGATCAATTTGTCCTGTTGGTTTTATTAAAAAACGAAGAACCTGAGTTTAAATTGACAAACTCAAAAGCCTCATAAATTCCTGTTTGGTTGATTCATGAATGAATTTACCGGAGTACTCGGCTGTAATGGTGGAACTATTAACATCTTTAATACCACGTGAACATACGCAGTGATGTACAGCATCAATAATAATAGCAACATCCTCTGTCTCGAGCACATTCTTCAGTTCGTTCATAATTTGTACTGTAAGACGCTCCTGCACCTGAGGTCGCTGAGCAAAATATTGTACAATACGATTTAACTTTGATAACCCTATCACCTTCCCACTCGAAAAATAGGCTAAGTGCACTTTTCCATATACAGGGACAAAGTGATGTTCACAATTAGAAAAAAGCGTAATATTTTTTTCAATGAGCATTTTACCATAATTAAACTTATTCTCAAATAAGGTTACATCAGGCCTGTTAGCAGGATTTAAACCTCCAAATATTTCTTTTACATACATTTTGCAACTCGTTTGGGGTACCTCTTAAACTATCATCATTTAAATCAAGGCCCAGGGTAATCATAATGTCTTTAAAAGCTGCTTCTATTTTTGAATTTTTCATCGTCATTCAAATCAAAGGCATCTTTTCTTAATGGGGTGTCTATTGAAGTAGCTATATGGCCATCAGACAGCAAATCAGCCAAAATTTGCTCATCTATTTCTGCAATCTTTAATTTGTTATTTAGTATCATGGGTTTGTTGATTAAATAGGTGTTAAAACAAATATAAAACCATTGAAAATCAATTTTTGTTTAACTATTTTAAAAATTCGTTAAACATTTTGTAACTGTTAATCAATATTTTAGGCTTTTTGTTTATCTTTTTATACTTTTTATTAAACACTTTTGTTGATTTGATCGTTATTAGTAGTACATTTGTCGAACATTAAAACCTAAAACCTAAACAAAATGACACAGATCGAATTCAATCACGCAGTACAAAGCCAGTACAAACCATTACGCGGATATGCAATGAAACTGGCACAAGATGTAGAAAATGCTAATGACTTAGTACAGGAAACTATGCTAAAAGCATTTAAGAACAAAGATAAGTTCACTGAGGGAACTAATCTTAAAGGTTGGTTGTACACCATTATGAAAAACATTTTCATCAATCAGTATCGTAGAATGGTGAATAGTAACATTTTTACAGATGATACGGAAAACCAATATTACATTAACTCGTTGAGTAATTCAGGGAACAATGGAGCTGAATCAAGACTTGCTATGAGAGACATTCAGTCAGCAATAGAAAGCCTGAATGAAAATTTAAAGAAACCTTTCATGATGAGTTTTGAAGGATATAAGTACGAAGAAATCGCTCAGCATCTTTCCATTCCACTAGGAACAGTGAAAATCCGCATCCATAATGCGAGACAAAAGCTACAGGATTCTCTTAAAACTTATGGAATGCAATTAGGTCTTTCAAAAACTACCCCTATCTAGTATTTTGGGAAGGATTTGTTGACCGTATAAGTTATTCCCAGTTTTTTATAAATAAAACTTAATAACCATACAGGTCCAATCAACAAGAATTGGATATCCTTCAAAAACGAGGGTTTCTTTCCTTCAATTTTGTGTCCCCAAAACTGACCTATCCATGCCAATGAAAACATAATCAGAGATGTTTTCCATAACGGCAAAGGAATATAGGCAGAAATCAAAAAACCAGTTACTGACAACAGTACTACTAGGATGATCATTCCTAGAGCCAGCGTCAGTGAGAGGAAAATAGTAAATCATGGCAAAAAAACCAAAACAATAGCCCAGTTTACTGTTCTGTCTCCCAAGTGAATAGCTTTAAAGAAATCAGGTACTGGAATTGCTGCTATCAGCCCTAACAAACTTATAAGAATAACAGGAACACAAAACCAATGCAATATTTTATTAATGGGATTCTGGTGACTTTCTCCATATTCATTTAGCAGCCTTTCGATTTTAGTCATAGAGTAAAGTTAAAAATTATACATTAAAAATCTAATCTGGAAGCACCCAAATTAACTTTTCATCAAAAGTAAATTTACTTTCGTCTGTTAAACAATTCAATTTTCTCCACATTCCCTCCAAATTCATACAAACGATTAATTTCAGAATCAGTAACTGATGACAAAGAATCAGGTTCATGATTCACAAAGCTCCATCTGGATAAATGATCAATTTTTACACCGGTTAACTTTTCATAATTTTCAATAGTAATTTCAGGGTTCAGGCTTTGAGCAAAATTGCCAACTTTATCATCAGGCCTTTTAGATTCCCTCCATTTTATTGGGAATACATTAAAAACAGCCTCATAATTATCTAAAACAATAACATTTCGGTTTGCTCCAATATAATTAGACAAATTAGTATGCAGCCAATTAGTTGAATAATTCAAAGGTAAAAGCACAGTCTCACTTCCTATATTCTCCGAAATAGCAATCATTTGTCTGGCATCTGAATCAAGTTCTTTGGCTACATCAAGCCGGTAATTCAGTGTTGAGAGTGATACAATTACTCCCAATAATCCAGTAAGTATTGAAATTGATAATGACATCTTTTGAGCAACTAACCAGATAACCAAAAACAAGAGAAAAAAAAGTTGCAATCTGATAGCAATAAATCCACCTGAAGCTATGCCATCAGGAATAAAAAAATATAAAATAAGGAAAAGAAAAGCAGCTATCAGTATAAAATCAGAAGTTAACCTGAAGCTTCTTGTATTAATACGGAAAAACAAAACTAAAACAACTAAGAATACTATTCCCAGGAGAAATAGTTTTGTGAACGGGGTTTCAATAGGTGCATTAAGCCCTACCAAAGAAGAAGCTTCACCAAGGTTTTTCCATAAATTCTCTAATGATAGTCGTTCAGAAGCACCTTTATATCCATCTATACTTCGACCCGAATAAAAGCCTATTGCCAATATAAACCTCGGAAAAAAAGATAAAAACTTTTGAAGAAGTAACTTACCATTTTCTAAATTCCATGATTCTATTCGGAAAGTCCAGAGTATGTAAATGGCAGAAATGATAAACAAAATTCCAAAAACCATCAGATGGCTGAAATATACTGTTGTAATTAGAACACTAGTAAGTATCCAACTTACCTTTGATTTTCTTTTATTCCAAGATATTATCCATGATAAGGCTACTAATGATAAAGGAATTGCCAACATAAAATTGAAAAATCCCAAATAAAGAGGCAAGGTATAAGTGAAAGGAAGCAAAATCAAGAAATTCCAGGAAATTTCAATTTTTAGTGATCTCAACAACATCAAAATACTTAATGGCAAACCGGCAATAATAATTAAAATTAAAACCTTCTCAATTGCCCATAATGGCAAGAAAAGTCCCACTGTTACCGCAATAAAGTGCCCTGACCAATTTGGGATCCATTCTTCATTTAACACAAAGTATTGGGAATAAAAATCACTGTTCCCAAATAATATTTCACGAATAATTTTGGCATTGTACAAATGCGCAGGTCCGTCAACAGTTGGAAAATAACGGTAACTGATTACAGGAGCAAAAGCAACAATAAACAAACAAAAAATAGAAAAATATACCCACTTATGATTTTGTAGAAAATTCATTTTACCAAGAACAAACTACCATAAACCTAATTCTAATACAATATTTCAACTAATACATTTCAACTACAAGATGATTTAAAATTAAAAACAGGGAAGCAATCAATATACAGAAAATTTGCGTTGCTACTTCAAATTTATTCGTTCAAGATTGTAATCATTAAATTTTAAAACAGAAATAAATTTATTCTCCATGCCTCCAAAACCATCTCCTATAAAATTAAAATCAGAAGTGCTTTCCGGAAAAGATTTTCTAATCCAATTTTGAAATTTTTGTTCCCTGTTTTCAAACCCAATTCCCATTTTAAATACAATATCAAATCCATTATAAGCAGCATTCAATGGATCGTTCTGATATTTTGAAATGAATGCTTTCCTAAAGACACTTCGTTCGGGTGCATCGTATGAAATAAAATTATTATCGAACAGCATCACCTGCACGTTTTTCATAGACATAAAATCAATGGATTCGAAATTTTGCCAGGTAGGTAAGCCTGCGACCATCACTCCAAAAATATTTTGTTCTTCAAACAGGCTTAGCACAGGGCTTATAAATGCCTCATCAGAAGAAATGAGAAAGATTACATTTCGCTTTGTTTTGCTTAAAAGAGCCGCAATTTCTTTATCACCTTTTTCGATAGATTTATGTTCAACGAATTCGTGAGATTGTTTGTCCTTTAAAATTTCATCCTTATAAATTGCAGCTAATTCCTCTTCTCTTTTTGTAGTACGATAAACAAGAATTACTTTTGAATCGGGATATTGTGCCATCATAAATGAAACCATTCCGCGACATTGGGTTATCGTAGACGCAAAGGCCAGTGCAGTGTTGGCATAATTATCTAAAACAGATGTGGTGCCAGCTTGCGTAAGTAACAGATTCACATTAGCCATTTTTGCGGCTCCTACAGCAGCATTTACCAGGCTATTAGGAAAAGTACCTATCACCATATTAGCTTCTTTAAATTCAGGATTAGTCAACATACGAACAACTCCAATTGAATCGGGAGGTGTATCATAAGCAGTAATTTTTACTTCTCTTTTGAGCAACATCAACGAATCAATTGCGATTTGGGCCCCTTCTAAAAAATTCAAAGACGGGAGTGATTAAGGACTTATTTGGGGTTCAAGTATTTCATCAGTGACTTCACCAAAATTAACATTCAGTTCAAAAGGCATAATCAAGGCTACTTTCAGCTGTTTAACAACATCCTTCGAGACTTCTTTTATGGTTGGTACAGGATCTGCCAAAGGAGCAGGAGGTTGCACTACAATTGGAGCTGGAGCAGAGTTCTGGGATTTTTGAGTTGACTTACAAGAAACATTCAATACCAGAACTGTAACTGCAACAAAATAAAAGCAACCGTTACGTATATGAAGAAATGTTCTCATGCTATTCCCATTCAATTGTTGCAGGGGGTTTGGAACTAATGTCGTACACTACCCTATTCACACCCTTAACATTATTAATAATTGCATTCGAAATTTTACCAAGAAATTCATGTGGAAGATGGCACCAGTCGGCAGTCATACCATCAGTTGAAGATACAGCGCGTAAGGCGACCACATTTTCGTAGGTACGCTCATCCCCCATTACCCCAACCGATTTTACAGGGAGCAAAATAGATCCAGCCTGCCATACTCTTTCATATAAACCATCTTCTTTTAATCCATCAATAAAAATAGCATCAACTTCCTGAATAATTCTAACTTTTTCAGGAGTAACATCACCCAGTATTCGTATCCCTAATCCGGGCCCGGGAAATGGGTGACGGTTCAATAAATCAGGATGCATCCCTAAGGCAGCTCCTATCTTCCTTACTTCATCTTTAAAAAGAGTTTTGAGTGGTTCAACCACTTTAAGTTTCATCTTAGCAGGTAGTCCTCCTACGTTATGATGTGATTTAATAGTAGCACTCGGTCCTTTAACCGATATGGATTCAATAACATCCGGATAAATGGTGCCTTGAGCCAGCCATTTCACATCCTTAATAGTATGAGCCTGACGGTCGAACTCTTCAATAAACACTCGTCCGATAACTTTTCGCTTGGCTTCAGGGTCAACAACATCTTGAAGCTCTTTATAAAAATGATGTGATGCATCCACACCTGTAATTTGCAAACCCATGTGTTGATAGGCATCCAATACTTGCTTAAATTCATTTTTCCTCAGCAAACCATTGTCAACAAAAATACAATGAAGGTTTTTATCAATAGCCTTGTGCAGCAAAACAGCAGCTACACCCGAATCAACACCACCGGAAAGTCCGAGCAGCACCTTGTCAGAACCTAATTGTGTTTTCAATGCAGCAACTGTTTCATCTATGAAAGAACCGGGTGTCCAGTCTCCGGTACAACCACAAACATCAAAAACAAAATTACTCAGTATAGTAATACCTTCTGCAGTATGCACAACTTCTGGGTGAAACTGAACACCGAAAGTGTTTTCGCCTTTGATCTTATAAGCTGCTACTTTTACTGTTTCGGTGCTGGCAATTATTTCAAAATTTTGAGGTATCTCAGTTATAGTGTCACCATGAGACATCCAAACCTGAGATGAAGTATTTACATTTTTCAAGAGCGCTCCACCATTTCCATGATAGCTTAAATGCGCTCTTCCGTACTCTCTGGTTTTAGAAGGCATGACATTACCTCCTGCTTGTTGAGCCAAAAGCTGCGCTCCATAGCAGACACCTAATACAGGATATTTACCTCTATAATTGAGCGTTGGTATTTCCGGAGCATTTTCATCTTTCACCGAAGATGGCCCTCCAGACAGAATAATTCCGTTATAACGTTCTAAACCGGATGGGAGGTGATTGAAAGGATGTATTTCACAATACACGTTTAACTCTCGTACTCGTCTGGCAATCAGCTGAGTATATTGAGAGCCGAAATCGATAATAAGGATGGCCTGATGCATGCGTAAAGGTATAAATTAAAAATCAATCGTAAAATCCACATTCTCTTGTTTCCGCAAAGGGAGGTCCCAAAAGCCAGAATAACTGATTTGTTTCGGAATCAATTTTTCATTTACATAATCCATTATTACTTTAATAGAAACATCAAAATCAAAAATCATACTGCTGTATTGGTATCGGTATTCACGATAAACAATATTGAATGTTTTTCTATCGAACCAGGTACTTAAAGATTTTAGCACAGGATAATCTCCGGCGTTCGGTTTTTCATGACAAGAAAAAACATAACATGAAATGGAATCTTTAAAAATTGCTGCGGTTATTGAATAATCGTAATATGGAACCATATCATCATCAAAAATCGCAAAACGTTTTCCAACGACAGGTATACCTTTAATTTCAGATCCGGGAGAAAAAATAAGGGTTTGCAGCTTCTCAATATTGCCAGGATTATTGGATTGGGTTCCTGAAGCAAGGGAAGCTGATGGGCCTACAACCGGCATGGTGTCTTTATAATAAAATATATCATCAAACATTTCGATAGTGTAAGTATCAGGCTTATTTTTCCGGTCATAAAATTTTCCGGTAAATTTATCTTCTGATAATTGCATCCATCTTTTATTCAGATTAATATGCTGTTCGCCATTGCGAAATCGTGTTGCAATCACTTTTGTTACTATCATAAATTGTAACATTGCTTTTTGCCTTATAAGGAGCGTTCACAAGATTTTTAAATCCCTGAACAAAAGAAGTGTCGGCTTGTACCATTTCAATGAAATCGACTACATCAAAACCTTGCTTAACGGCTTGAATCATTACCGAATCCAATTCTACCGATTTCGCAACCTGCGAATAAATACAAACAGGTTGTAAAAATGAAACTATAATTAAAATAAAAGTTTTCAGAAAATTGAATTTATTAGTATACATGTTGAAATTTAGATACAAAACAGAAACAAATTAAGAAATTCTTCCGCTCCATACCTAACAGTTATTTTACAATCATTTCATAAATTTAGCAAATGTTCTCCTACTTGTTATCCTCCATCCAATTCAGAGGTTGTTCTAAACAATTAAAAAACATTTTTGAACGCCAGTGCTTCCCAATTAGCCAAGGCGTTAGGTCTTTAGACGTTCCATTAATTGACCAATTCAAAATCCAAAACAAAATCTACGGTTTCTTGCTTTTTTAATGGCAGGTCCCAAAATCCGGAATAACGAATTTGTTTAGGAATTAATTTATCACTTTCATAGCCCATGGTCACCTTCATGGTTACATTAAAATCGAATAGCATGCCACTGTATTGATATCGGTATTCCCGGTAAACAATATTAAAAGTTTTCTATCAAACCAGGTGCTTAGCGATTTCAAAACCGGATAGTCACCTGCGCCCACTTTTTCTTTACACGAGAATACATAACAGGATATTGAATCTTTAAAGTTGGAAGCAACTATAGTATAATCATAATAGGCTACCATTTCATCATCAAAAATAGCAAGTCGTTTACCTATTAGCGGTACACCTTCAATTTCGGCACCGGGATTAAAAATAAGTTTTTTTAGCTTGTTAATATTACTTGAATTGTTGGTGTTGGTGGCAGATGAAATAGAAACCGAAGAAGGCAACACAGGTAACGTATCTTTAAAAAAGAAAATATCATCAAATATTTCAGCGGTATACGTTTCCGCTTCTTCTTTACGGTTATAAAACTTACCGGTCACATTTTCTTCAACCATTTTAATCCATCGTTTATTTCCATCAGTTACCTGCAAAGCGTGGCGGTATCTTGTAGCGATTATCTTTTTCTTTCGTCCGTAGACAGTCATAAAACCTTTTACATCATGGGGTGCATTTCGAACATTTCTAAAACCCGTCAAAAATGAAGTGTCCGATTTCATCATATCAATAAAATCATTCACATCAAAGCCTCGTTTTACAGCCTGAACCATTACAGAATCGAGAACAACTGATTTTGCTACTTGTGAAAAAGAGGAGATAGAGAGGAGTAGTTGAAATAAAACAATTAACAATATTCTCATTTTCACGATTTTATTTTCGACGCTTTTGAATCAAGTTAAAGTGATCATTGCTGATCTTGATGCTTCACCATTGAGCAAGCTTAGCTTCACAGATTACTGCAGACTCTTTTTATAACCTAATCCGATCATAAAAAACTCTTTACTTGATTGTTGTGTACTTTTGGGTCGCAACAACTGAACAGTATTAAAATATTTCTTTAGTTCATCCCGAAAACCCATAGCATCACCGCTATCAAATATTTTGCAAACAAAATTTCCACCAGATTTTAATAAACGGTGTGCAGAGTCTAAAGCCATTTCACAAAGCTCCAGTGACTTCATTTGATCGGTAAATCTGCTGGAGGTAGTGTCTGGAGCCATATCAGAAATGATTACATCAAAAGGCTTGGTGAAGTTATGGAGTTCAAGAGCAGGACCAAAATCAAGTGTTAAAATATCACCTTTCATAAATACTGCATTGGGTAAGGAAAGAAATACCTTTTTTAAATCGATTCCAAGTAACCTTCCCTTCTCTCCTATTACTTCGGATGCATACTGAGACCAAGAACCCGGGGAAGCCCCTAAATCCAATACCTGATCACCGGAATGAATCACCCTGTATCTCTTATCAATCTCCTGCAACTTATAAATTGAACGTGCGACATATTGCTCCTTCTTAGCCTTCTTAGCAAAATGATCGTTGGGTTTGTAAGCCATTTTTATAAAAGAATTAATACTGCTTGAATGTGAAGTTCAGTTATATTTTTGATTTCTGCATTGCCTACTCAACTCCTGCTTATTATTTGAGTTGAATGTTAACTACTATTGGAGAACCAGTAGGGTCATTGAATCATTTTATTCATTCCCTCTCATCATTCTAAATACCTCAAATCTTTTTTTCACATACATGATAAAATCATATTGAGAAGAGTTTTTCAAGAACGCATCGGAGACGCCACAGAAATCTACAAAGTCATCGAATTCCATACTGTTAAGCTGAATGATATCATTATCGACATATTTGCGAAAGAGTTCTTTCAGAAGATCCCTGCGACGATCGTTGTTTCTCATTTCAGCAACCATGCGTTTATTTCTTTCGCGCCGGCTGAAAGCCTGGTACAATGCAGTGATCGGGCTTGAAACGGCATCAACACCGGAGAGCATATAATCTTCTTTATCATAGCCTAATGTTTCAATATCTTTCTGAATTGCTTCCAGATCACGTTTGGTAAAAATTTCAACTTGCTTGAGTTGAATTTCAAATTTCCTCAAAGGGATACGAACCATATAAACATCTCTGTCTATTGAATCACGGAATGAAATTTTAAGTGTTACAAATCCGGTTGCAGCAATATAAAGTGTATCTTCTTTACGAGCCTCAATTTCAAAATAACCGGTATTATTTCCAAAATAGCCTTGTTGGGTTCTTTTGTTGACCACCATGAGATTGGGGATCGATCCTTTATTTTCGGGATCATACACTTTTCCTTGAACACGAATATATTTTTCCTGAGCAATGGCTAACGAGGAAACCAAAATAAAAACAAGTATAAAACCAAGCAGTTGTTTTTTCAATTGAGTCGGATTTTAGGAAGAATTTGACAAACATAATCCAACATTTCATCAGTAAAATCAAGGTGAGTTACCATACGAACAGCTTGTTTCCCAAATTGAACAACCTTAATATTTTTTTCTGCAAGTTTATCGATGAACGACTGGACGGGAAAATTGTTATTTAATTTGGAAACTATAATATTTGTTTCAACCGGAAACACCTGATCTATAAAATCCAATGATGACATACAATCAAATAGTTTTTTAGCTCTGCTATGATCGTCTTTGAGTGTGCTTACATTGTGATTTAATGCATAAATACCTGCAGCTGCCAAAAAACCGGCCTGGCGCATTCCACCTCCCAGTACCTTTCGCACTCTTCTGCCTTCATGGATGAGTGGTGCAGATGCGACCAAAACAGATCCAACAGGAGCACCAAGGCCTTTGGACAAGCAAACGGAAATAGTATCAAATTGACTTCCTATATCCACAGCGTTATAATCTGATTCTGCTAAGGCATTAAAGATACGGGCACCATCAAGGTGAGTTTTCAGGTTATGGCTCAAACATACTTTACGGATGGCTTTAATTTCGTCGAGTTTATAAACACTTCCGGCACCTCGGTTATGCGTATTTTCGAGCGACACCAGTGCTGTTTTAGGATAATAAACATGATCGGGTTTGATAGCTTCTTCTACCTGGGAAGCATGAAGTCTTCCACGATCACCAATCAATAAATTAGTTGACAACCCTGAATTGAAAGCCAACCCACCTCCTTCATAAAGATAAACATGAGATGAATGATCGCATATTATTTCCTGTCCGGATGCACTCAATATTTTAATAGCAATCTGATTGGTCATGGTTCCTGAAGGGCAAAACAAGGCGGCTTCTTTACCAAAAATAGCTGCAACTTTTTTTTCCAGTTCAACAACTGTTGGGTCTTCATTGAAAACATCGTCACCGATTTGAGCTTGAAACATAGCTTCGAGCATGGCCGGAGTTGGCTTGGTGACAGTGTCGCTACGCAGGTCGACGAGCATATAAATTCAGTTTATCAATAACAAATGTAGGATTCATTTTTCACAATTCTTTTTATAATTGAAAATGAAATTATTATGCACCTTTGCCAACCACAATAGTATTGTATTCAACACTTTAAGCACTATAATAAAGGGTCAATAAATAAGCAATTATTCACTTATCCATTGACCCTAATAAACAGAAAGTATTTTTAATCAAAAAGATTTACTTTTACAAAACAAGAAAACCTAATAAATATGCAAAAACGACTTGTCAAGAAAGAAAAGAAAATATTCGGAGTTTGTAGTGGCTTAGGCTATTATTTCGATATGGATCCAACATTGGTAAGAGTTATATTCCTGATAGCAATTCTAGGATTCGGAACCGGATTGTTGCTTTACCTCATTCTTGCAGTAGTGATGCCAGAGGATACACCTCCAGTTAATTAATCACGACGAGTTTTTCTGGGAGCACCACTTTTAAAGCCATCACCACCGCTTTTACCGGCTTTACGGCTGTGGTAACCACCTTCTCTTTCCTGCCCATATCTTTTTTCGCCGCCACCGCTTTCCGATCTGGAACCAGAATAACCACCTCTGTCACGAGATCCACCACTACTACGTTTGCGGTCGCCTCCATAACTTCGTCCTCCGCCGCTTCCGCCTGAAGAACCAGAACCGCCTTGAGAAATATCCACACGCACTTTACGACCTTTGAACACTTCACCATCGTAAGAGGTAAGAACACCTGGTAAAACTTCTTTATCGATATCGATGAAAGAATAAACGCCTTTTATGTCAATGCGACCAATAGAGCCCCCTTTAATATCGGCGGTATCGCAAATGTAGCGCAGCATTTTGCTTGGGTCGAATCCATCGGCAGAACCAAGATTAATAAATAAAGTATCTTTGTTAGTATCTCTCAAATTGCCTCTCTCGGCACCAGCTCCGGCACTCGAGCGAGAAGAATCTACATTAATATCAGGAGCATTGCGGTAATAATCGAGGAATCGGTTAAATTCCAATGAAGTAAATCGTTTAATGACATCTTCTTTGCTCAACTCTTTGAGTTCTTCGAAAATACTAGGAAGATACGAACCGATAGCAGCCTCATTAACTTCAACAGAATGTACTTTTTGTATGAGGTGCATCAATTGTTTTTCGCAAACCTGGAATCCATCAGGAACTTTACCTTGAATAAATTTCCTGTTGAGCATTCTTTCAATTTGGCGAACTTTGCCTATTTCTTTCATGTTAATAATTGCAATGGCAACACCGGATTTTCCAGCCCGGGCAGTTCTCCCGGTACGGTGTGTATACACTTCAGTATCATCAGGCAACTCATAATTGATTACGTGAGTTATATTACTCACATCAATACCTCTTGCAGCTACATCAGTTGCAATGAGTAACTGAAGCGAGCGATCACGGAAAAGGCCCATTACTTTATCACGTTGTTGTTGACTTAAATCACCATGTAATGCATCGGCATTATATCCATCTTTGATTAACTTCTCAGCGATTGACTGTGATTCAATTTTTGTTCTGCAAAAACTATTCCGAAAATATCCGGGTTAGAGTCAACGATTCTCTTAAGTGCCATGTAGCGATCGCGGGCATGAACCACATAATAGACGTGCTCAATATTTTCGGCACCGGCCTTTTTCTTACCTACGGTAAGTTCAAAAGGATTAGTCATGTATTTTTTAGAAATACTTCTAACTTCGGGAGGCATAGTTGCAGAAAACAACCAGGTTTTACGTGTATCGGGAGTATTTTTTAAAATATAATCTATATCTTCCTGAAAGCCCATATTCAGCATTTCATCAGCCTCATCTAATACGACCACTGAAATTTCGTTCAGGTTGATAGTTTTCCTGTCGAGCAAATCAATTAAACGACCGGGAGTGGCAACAATAATTTGTGCACCCCGTCGAATCTGATCCATTTGTTTTGTGATACTTGCGCCACCATACACCGGAACAATGTGCACACCTGCCATTTTATCGGCAAATTTTTCCATGTCGTTAGAAATCTGAACGCAGAGTTCTCTGGTAGGAGCAAGCACCAATGCCTGCGTTTTTTTAGTAGTAAAATTAAGTAGCTCTAAAAGTGGTAAACCAAAGGCTGCAGTTTTTCCGGTTCCTGTTTGTGCCAGCCCAATAAAGTCACGATCCCCCTCTAAAAGCACAGGGATAGCCTGTTCTTGAATTGGGGTTGGGTTTTCAAATCCTAGTTTTTCAATTCCATCCAGGACCTTTTGACTAAGCCCCAGCATTTAAATGATTCCATTCTTGTTTTTTTCTTTAATACCTGAAAATCAGGTAAATTCGGTGCAAAAGGTAGGCTAATTTTTTGGCATTTAGTTAACATTACCCTTAATAAAGTCATTTACTCAGATTGCTTACCTTTGCAAAAGAATTCAAAGATCAGTTTATAATAAGAACTTAAAACACTATGAAAGAAGTATATATAGTAGCAGCAACCAGAACGCCCATTGGTGCTTTTGGAGGAGTATTGAGCACAATTTCAGCAACTCAATTAGGAGCAACAGTCATCAAGGAAGCGGTCAAAAGAGCAGGATTAAAGCCTGAACATGTTCAGGAAGTTTTTATGGGGAATGTATTGTCTGCAAATATTGGTCAAGCTCCTGTAACACAAGCATCTATTTATGCCGGCTTACCAAATAGCACTCCTGGAACCACGATCAACAAAGTTTGTGCTTCAGGGATGAAAGCAATCATGTTAGGGGCTCAATCAATTATGTTGGGCGATAATGATATTGTGGTGGCAGGAGGAATGGAAAGCATGTCTAATGTTCCATATTACTTAGAAAAAGCAAGAAATGGCTATCGTCTTGGACATGGTCAGATAACAGATGGTTTGGTAAAGGATGGTTTATGGGATGTTTACAACGATTACCATATGGGAAATGCTACCGAATTGTGTGCTACCGAATACAAAATAAGTCGCGAAGAACAAGATGCCTATGCAATTGAATCCTATAAACGTTCAGCTAAAGCTTATGAAAAAGGAGCTTTTAAGGATGAAATAGTGGCCATAGAGGTTCCACAAAGAGGTAAAGAACCATTGAAAGTTAGCGAAGACGAAGAGTATAAGAAAGTAGATTTTTCAAAAATCCCTTCCTTAAAGCCCGCCTTCCAAAAAGACGGGACTGTAACAGCAGCAAATGCATCAAAATTGAATGACGGTGCATCCTGTGTGTACTTATGAGTAAAGAAAAAGCAGAATCGATGGGAATAAAACCTCTAGCTAAAATAATTTCATTTGCTGATGCGCAACAAGCGCCGGAATGGTTCACCACAGCTCCTTCGAAAGCTTTACCAAAGGCGATAGAAAAGGCAGGTCTCAAAACAGAAGCTATTGATTATTTCGAAATCAATGAAGCATTTAGTGCTGTTGCAATAGCCAATAACAAAGTGATGAAGCTGGATCCGGCCAAAGTAAATGTAAATGGTGGTGCTGTTGCACTAGGACATCCACTCGGCAGCTCAGGATGCAGAATTGTTGTTACGTTGATTAATGTACTCAAACAAAACAATGCTAAAATTGGAGCGGCAGGCATATGTAATGGTGGTGGTGGGGCCAGTGCTATTGTTATTCAAAACATGTAATTTCATTTATAGAATTTTCCATTGACGCACGGCATCTGTAATTTAACTGTTATTCCTCTGAGGAAGGAACCATCACACCGAAGTGAGATGATTTCGCAGGTTTTATTTGGTGAGCATTTCGAAATTTTTGAAAAAGCTGAGGGATGGTATCGGGTAAAACTTGCCTATGACCATTATGAGGGATGGATAACCAATTCTCAAATTGAACCTATTGATTTGGTAGAATATGGAAAGCTCAATAAGGAACAAACCTGCGTTTCAGTGGATCTGGTTCAGATCATGATTCATGAAAACTCTCTTTTTTCTATTGTATTAGGGTCATCAATGCCTCATTTCAAGGATCACACCTGTAGGTTAGGGAAAACAGCTTACCGTTTTGAAGGCAATGTAAAATGCCCAGAAAAACTTTCGGCCACAAGAGGAATAGTAGAGAATGCCTATATGTTTCTTCACTCACCTTATTTATGGGGAGGTCGAACACCTTTTGGGATCGACTGCTCCGGTTTTACACAAATGGTTTACAAATTAGCTGGAATCCGACTCAGAAGAGACGCCTGGCAACAAGCTGAACAAGGTTCATTAATTCACCTTATTGATGAATCACGACAAGGTGATCTGGCTTTTTTTGATAATGAGGAAGGAAGTATTGTACATGTGGGAATAATACTACCTAACAATCAGGTAATACATGCTTCAGGAAAAGTACGAATTGATAGTCTTGACCATCATGGAATTTTTAATTCCGAAACAAAAAAGTATACCCACAATTTAAGGTTAATAAAAAGATTTGTTTAGGTTTTATCCTCTTGAAAGGATGGTTGCGATAAAAGTTATAGCTAATATAACCCACAAAAGTGCAAATGCTCCGGCACCATCGTTACTAAAATAAGTTTTCATGAATGTTTTCATCGTGATTTTCTTTTACGGTACAAAACTATCAGTTTTTATAATACAAAGTAAAACTTCTTAAAAAAAGGTCTAAGAACTGCAATATACTATCAAATCAAAGACCTTACTCCCAGGACTCTTTTTTACTTCCAAGAAAAATTTCAATAAAATTTAAGCTGATTCCAAAAGATTCATTTATTGGAAAAACGATTCTACACATCTGCAAACAAAAACAAATGGAGTAGAAACAAAAAAGGCTGTCCTAAATAGTTAGGACAGCCTTTTTTATTGAAATTAATAATTTGTTATCTTGAAATGACCAGTTTTTGAGTGCTACTAAAACCTGCACCGCTTATTCTGACAAAATAAATTCCTTCAGCAAAAGCTGAAACATCCATTCTGAATTTTTCATTTGTTCCGATTTTCTGATTGAATACAGACTGTCCAAGCATATCCATTAATTGAATGGTTATAGCATTTCCCTGAACACCTGTTGATTCAATTAAAACTGTTTGATTAGCAGGATTTGGAGAGATTTGGAACGAAACTCCTGGCAAGTCAGCAATGCCATTGAACAAGAAAATATAATCGGCAGACTGCTGAGATTGACAACCATTTGAATCGATAACAACCACATAGAAAGTACCATTCTGACCCGGAGCATAAGTTTGTGAAGTTGCGCCGGCTATTAGTCCTCCGGGAACTTCATACCATTGATAACTGCTTGCCGGACTCGATTGAAGAATATTTACATTTTGTGTAATTGTTGGAGTTGTAACCGGAGCGTAATAACCGACAATAATCTCGTCGGTTCCGATACAACCGATAGAATCAGTTACAATAACTGAATAAGTTCCCGCAGCAGAAACAGTAAGCGTTTGCAAGGTGGTTGTATCGTTCCATAAATAAGAACTAAAACCGGTTCCTGCATCTAAAACAAGCTGGAAGCCATCACAAAGAGAGGTATCAGCTCCGAAAGCCACAACCGGAGCGGCAATTACATTTACCGTAACACTATCAATTGAAGAACAACCTGCAAAATTGGTGACAGTAACTGAATAGGTATCTGTTGTAGTAACCAATAAAAATGAATTAATAGATCCGTCACTCCATAGATAATTCGCAAATCCCAATCCGGCATCAAGAATTACTGAAGTACCACCGCAAATTGATTGATCAGGACCCAGTTCTATAACAGGCACCGCATTGAAATTTACATCCACCGAATCTGTTGATGAACACCCAAGAGCATCAAAAACAACTACTGAATAGGTACCATTTAGCGTGACATCAAGAGTTTGGTTGGAAGATCCATCATTCCATAAATAAGCACTGAATCCTGAGCCTGCATCAAGGGTATAAACAACGCCTTCACATAGAGTGACATTGTTACCTAAATTGATTATTGGAGCTGGGTTAACAAATACCTCAATGGTGTCTGTTGCATTACAGTTTGGAGCGCTGGATACGGTAACAATATAGGTACCGGCATTGGTAGCACTTAAGGTTGGAAGCGTAGAACCATCGTTCCATAAGTAAGCAAAAAATCCTGCGCCCGGATCTAAGATAGCTGTAGCACCATCACAAATTGTTTGATCAAGACCAAGAGTAAAAACCGGAATAGGATTAAAAGTTACTGTTATCTCATCTGAATTCACACAACCAGTAAGGTCGCTTACCGAAACTGAGTAATTTCCGGATAAAGTCACATCAATTGTTTGGCCACTTGTACCATCACTCCAAAAATAAAAGGGTAATCCGGGGCCAGCATCAAGTGTTACAATTGTTCCTTCACATTGAACCAGATCCGGGCCTAAATCCACCAACGGAGTTGCATTCACCACTACTGCATCAGTACCGGCACATCCGTTTAGATCGGTAACAATCAATGAATAGGTTCCACTTGTAACAATTGCAATAGTTTGGGTTTGAGTACCATCATTCCACAAATAGTTCACAAATCCAGCTCCACCGTCTAAAGTGAAAGTAGTGCCACCACAGAAGGTAGTATCATTACCAAGATCAACAACAGGCAAAGGATTTATAATAATTTCAATAGTGTCGTTTGCGGTACAACCCAAACTATCGACAACATCGACAAAATAAGTGCCTGATGCGGATACCGAAAGTGTTTGAAGTAAAGAAGCATCGCTCCATAAATAACTGGAGAAACCGGCACCGGCATCAAGAGTTAAAGTATCACCCTGACAAAGTGCAGTATCAGCCCCTAAAGCAATGACCAAAGGAGCATTAAAGAAAACATCAATGGTATCGGAGGCGCTGCAACCTGTTGTATTGGCCACCTGAACGGCATAAACACCAGGTGCAGTAACGGTAATGGTTTCTGTAGTATCGCCTGTGCTCCACAAATAGGAAGCTTCACCTGCAGGTGCGGCAATAATCAAAGAAGAACCAAAACATAGAGTTGTATCGGGTCCAAGAGCAACTAAAGGAGCCAGAATAACTGTAACATCAATTGAATCGGTAGCAGAACATCCATTTTGATCGGTTACAATTACCGAATAACTTCCAGTAGCACCAACGGTCAATATTTGATTCGAAGTGCTGTCACTCCACAAATAAGTTGTAAAGCCGGTACCTGCATCCAAATCTAAGGAATCACCATCGCAAATGATGGAATCTGATGCCAAACTGAAAGGAGGTTGTTGGTAGACAAGCACATTTAAGGCAACAGAATCAACACAACCAGCACCATCGTCGGCAAACAATTGAACAGTATAATTTCCATCAGCTAAATAACTGTAAGTAGCGTTGGGACCAGGAACAGTTGTTCCATCACCAAAATCGTATGTATAGTTGACACCACCTGCGTTCAGAGAGGTATTAGTGAAATTGAAAACATTGCCAGCTAAACAAGCAGAACTGATATCGGAATCAAAACTTAGCGTTGCGGATGTAGTTAAAAGATCGTTAAAATTGCTTGCAACAGCATTTGAATCAATGGTATAATCGTATAATTTCAAAAGAGCAATGCGTCCCGGACGAGCTTCTCCTCCATCATCCTGGAAGAAATTCATCACATTGGAGCTATCTAAAAGAGCCAATCCAGTTGAATCAACAAAAGAACCAGCAAAAGCACCATCGGCATATAAAATGACCTCTTGAGAAACAGAATCTCTCGTTAATACAAAATGAACATATTGATTTGCAACAAATTGAGTGGTATTAATCGCAAGAACATCATAGAACAACAAATCCACCGGAGAACTATAAACTCCAAGTTCAGAAGTTTGGTTCTTAAAATCAATTATTCGCATATATCCCGAATTAATCAAAAACTGAAAGTACATTTCAACTGAAAAGGATCCGGTAATAAAATTGTTGGCAACTGTATTGTCAAATTGCACTCCGCTATTCTGAGTAAAGCCATAAACCGGTCGTGTTAAGCATGATAATTCTGTTAAACCCTCATTTACAAATGCACCTGTGCCCAATACATTTAATGTTGGGCCTTGGGCACTATTTTCGTCCAGAGTATTTCTGAAATCATAATAATAAACCTGTTGAGCTGATAAAGAACTGATCGCACCAATCAGTACAAGCAGGTTAAACATAATAATAGTAGACAAATGCTTCATAGATGAATAATTTAACTTGATGATAAAATATACCATACGCAACAATAAAAACAGAGTTACCTATAGAGTGCAAAAAAAGCTAAAAAACCCCAAGAAAACTTGTAATTTTATTAACAATTTCACGGAAATTGTTAGTTAAGTTGCTACCATCCAGAATCAACTACCTTGAAAAAGAGCCAGGATTATCTGTTACTTCTTTTGATTTACGGCTATATTTAAGCGCCAGATCATTATTTCCAATTTTCTTATATGCTTTTCCAAGGCTATCATAAGTCTCGGGGGAGATTGGATTTTTTTCAATACTCAATTGAAAGACCAGAATTGCTTCATTGAACCGGCGTTTGTACATAAGTTCGTTTCCCAGCTTCCGTAACCTTTCAGACTCCAAAATAGCCAATGAGAACTTGGAACTGCCATGATTTTTGCCATATTTTTCCATTTCAGATCTAACTTTTGCTACTTGAGAAGCAAAATAATCAAACGGAATTGCGCCTTCAACCAGATCTGATTCATAGGCTGCCAGACATTCATTAAAAAACGAGAGCCTATCGACACAAATCTTGGTTTTTCCTTAAAAAACTTCATATTCTTATCACCCTCTATTAGATAAACAGTGTCTTTATCCTGACTGATAAGTCTATCAAAGTTAATAATGGAAGCTAATGCTATTTGCGAATAGTTTTGTGATTCATTCTTAAAACCGGCAGCTTCAGTAAGCCACATTTGACGGATAAGAGGCATTCCACCTTCTGAAGGGTTTATTTTATTGATAACTGCTGTAACATTTCCGGCTCCTGCATGATAGATATGCATCACAAAAAGTCTGAACCAGAGATCTTTTTCATTATAAGAAATTGACTTGCCATCCAGAATTTTTCGTGCATAAGGAATACAAACATTGCTGATAAGTTTTGCTGCCGCTGCGGCAGATTTCTCGAGATTGGTGCGATCGTCACGATATTTGGAAACCACAAGACCGTATTTACGGGCAACGTAGGGCATTAACTGAAAAGGCCCTCTGGCACCTACGTAGGAACGTGCTTCTGTTTTACCCGGACTTTCAATGAGCAGAATGGTTTGTGCATACCAGGGATCCGTATTATTTTTTTCAAATACGGGCAAAGCAGTTGAAATCATAGGTAACACCTTACGATATTCGAAGAAGAATTTCTTACCACTGGTCACATAAATACTGGTTGTTTCATCTAAATTATTACTTGTAACCAGATTTTTTTTATAAAGATCTTTTTCCACCTCTGACTGACAATGCCATTGGTTGGTTGGTACTTTATACAATTGCATGCGGATGCTTGCCACATTGAGGATCATAGAATCATGTGAAAGAGCAATGACATCCTGCCAGAAACGAGCCTGAGCAAGGGTATCCCAACCTTCGGTATAAACCTGATAATTATTAAAAAACTTATGTTTTTGAGTGGCTTCAAATCCAATAACTGTTTTTTCAACAAATTCCGGTTTGGGTGCAATAGTGGCCGGAGGTACTTCAGCAGCTATTTTATAGTCGCATCCGCCTAAAAGCGCCAGAGCAAGCAGGCAGCCTCCAATATTCAAGTTTATCATAATCAGTTGCTTGGTTCTAACAATCATTGCAATAAGGTAATACGCTTTTGGATGAATAAAGTTGTATCGTAAACCATCAAAACATTACATTCTTATATATGCTATTCAACTAATTCACTTTCCGATTGGTCA
The DNA here is from genome assembly GCA_016722525.1 of Bacteroidota bacterium. Classification (GTDB taxonomy): domain Bacteria; phylum Bacteroidota; class Bacteroidia; order AKYH767-A; family OLB10; genus JADKJB01. The sequence goes on along the minus strand of JADKJB010000009.1, from coordinate 57,583 downwards.
ACAATACAACGATACTTTTCGCTTTCGATTTCACGGAATATTTTCGAAAGAAAAACATAATTATTGTGATTAGATTCCCTTTGAATCATTATCTGATAATATAAAAGACAGATAACCAGAAAGTTTAATTTGTGTGCATTTTTCAAATATCGGATATTTCTGATTGAGTTCAAAATGATTCACCAAAATTCATTCCGAAAAACTTATTTTTACCGTTGTTGTTCAACCTAGAGAAATCTTACATGCTATTATGAGTGCCAATTCCTGGAAAGATACCTTTAATTATACTCGTGGCCACAAAGCCGCATGGATGCAAGGGGGAGTGGTTTTTTTGAGCACATGAATGTTTTGATTGCTAAAGCAGAAAAAATCATCCACCTTCAAATATATTTAATTGATCCTGATGAAACGGGTAATCTTTTGATGGGTGCATTAATAACTGCTGCAAAAAGAGGTGTAGAAATAAATCTGGTGATCGACGATTTTGGGTCAGCCAAGTTGAGTGAAGCAGAAACTCAAAAGCTTATTGAAGCAGGCATAAATGTGAAGAGGTTTGAGCCTTTTCTTGCTTCCGATAAATTTTATGTTGGTCGGAGGATGCATCATAAAATAATGGTGGTAGATGAAAAATTTGCTATGGTTGCTGGAGTTAATATCGCTGATAGATACAGAGGCTCAACATTGACTCCGCCCTGGCTGGATTACGGGGTTTTTGTAGAAGGTCCGGTATGTAAGGAATTAGCTATTGCCTGTGTTAGAATCATGGAACGGAAATTTATTCCTGCTTCTCCCAAGTGGCCAAAACTTCCAAGAAAAGGTAAAGGTCTTAATGTTGATGATGAGGTATGGGTGAGAATCAGAAAAAATGACTGGTTACGGAATAAACGAGAAATAACACAGAGCTACAATAAAGCTTCCCAAATGGCGACTAAATCGATCACGATTGTGGGAGGTTATTTTTTACCAGGAAGAAAATACCGGCGAATATTGGCCAATGCTTCACGAAAGGGTGTTGAAATTAAAATAATTATGACGCATTTCTCAGATGTCCCAACGGTGAAATATGCTTCTGATTATCTTTATGGTTGGATGTTAAGGAACAATATTCGAATTTTTGAATCAAAAACATCCATGGTGCATGGAAAGGTTGCAATAGTGGATGAAACATGGTCGACCATCGGTTCTTACAATCAAAATCATTTAAGCGCCTATTTGAGTATTGAACTCAATTTGGATATTGTCAATCGTGAATTTTCAACGAATTTTCATAATCATTTGCTTGAAGTAATTGACAAGGAATGTATAGAAGTAACACAAGAATCGTATTATCGCAATTCGTCAGTTTTTTCAAAATTAAGAAGATGGACCTCCTATCAGTTAGTCAGAATTTCTCTACGAATGCTCTTCATTGTTAACCGGATTTTTGGGATTAACGATTAAGAAAATTTGTGGATAAGACCACCACAAAAAAAAGCACATTTAGTTACTGGTATAATACATTACTCCTACAAAACCATAAAGTCGGCTACGCTCCTGCTGCATCTCCAATTTACCGACCTTTCATACGTTGAAACATACTCTCCAATACAGCTCTTTTTGATCCTTCAATTCTGCCTGCTTGCACCACCATTGAATTCTCAGCTCCTGGAGAGAGGTCATAGCTAAATGCAAATTTCGATTTTGGATTTTGCCATCCGTTAACCTGACCAAACCTTAATACATTGAACCAAATTTCACCATCTTGTTCTGAAACCGAATAATAACCTAATGCAAATTTTTTGAGCTTCTGAATGTCGTCAGCATTTTCAAATTTATTTAACAACTCATTGCCGGTTGGAACATAAAACAATTCAGGAGTAGGGTCAGAATCAAAAATAGAATAATAACCTATCCAATAACCTGAACTGTCCTTTGCAATTACATTCCACAAAACAGCATTCAATAGCGTAGGAGTTGCAATTAGTCGCGATGTTGCAAACCCCTTTTCATCTACTGCCTTCCTCAATGCATTTATTGCACTGTTATGATTTACAAAAGCAAAAAACATGTAGAGCGCACTTATTCCCAATCCAAAAACACTCCAACGCATTCGAGAGGGCCGGTCTCGATGTATTACCAACAGGGCAACAAACGCAACAATTAAAGGTAAAGTATATAATGGATCTGCAACGAAAATAGTGTCGAAAGCGTATCGGTGTTCTGTAAAAGGAGTTAACAAACCCGTTCCATAAACGGTGCAGGTATCCAGAAAAAGGTGAAAGAAAATATTAATAGTTACCAATCCTGTCCAGCTCCTAAATGTACCCTCTCTCTTTTTATATAACCTCCACAGGAGCCATCCGAATAAGGGTCCAAAAATTAATGCTGTGAAAATTGAATGAGTAATTCCCCGATGCATGACCAGAGCATCTACGTCACTGATAAAAAAATTCATCACAGCATCAATGTCAGGTGCACTTCCTGCCAAAGCCCCCATAACATAGCCTTTTCCCAGCCTTTTTCCCTAAAATAACTTCCCCAATAACGGCACCTGCAACAATGTGAGTAATTGAATCCATAATTGAAACCAAAAGTAGTTTATAGAATCGGAAAATGGAATTTGAACTTTTGGCAAAAGATATTTAGAATACTGGCAAAATTGACTAGAAATAAAAGTTGAACTGTCAAAATGTCTGATATAGATAAAAAAATGCCATTGGTAAGGTTTTCGATGTGAGTTAAAATGTTCAAAAACAATTAAAAACCATGAATCTAAATAATTTCACCATAAAGTCGCAGGAAGTAATGCAACAGGCCCAGAACCTTGCATTGCAGGAAGGGCATCAATCCATTGAAACGGGTCATATCATGACTACCATGCTTGATGTAGATGAGAATGTAGTGCCCTATATCCTAAAAAAAATGAACATCAATATGGGTATGTTCGAACAGAAGCTTCTTGAAATAGTTAAGCAATATCCTAAAGTTTCGGGAGGAAGTCAGTACCTATCACCGGATGCATCGCAGGCATTGCAAAAGGCAAATTCATTGCTCAAAGAATTTAAAGACGATTTTGTTTCATTAGAGCACATTTTTCTTGGATTATTAACGGGTAAAGATAAGGTAGCCACCCTGCTCAAGGATATGGGTGTATCGGAAAAAGATGCTAAAGCTGCAATTGTAGAACTTCGCAAAGGAGCCAAAGTTACCAGTGCCAGTGCTGAAGATACCTATAATGCACTAGGTAAATATGCGAAAAATTTAAATGAACTGGCCAGACAAGGAAAGCTTGATCCTGTAATTGGAAGGGATGAAGAAATAAGAAGAGTGCTGCAGATTCTATCAAGAAGAACTAAAAACAATCCGATATTAATTGGTGAGCCGGGTGTGGGAAAAACAGCGATCGCAGAAGGACTTGCTCATCGCATCATAAATGGCGATGTTCCGGAAAATTTAAAATCAAAAAACATCTATTCACTTGACATGGGGGCTTTGATTGCCGGTGCTAAATACAAAGGTGAATTTGAAGAGCGATTAAAATCCGTTGTCAAGGAAGTTATTTCTGCTGAAGGCAGTATAGTATTATTCATTGATGAAATACATACACTCGTTGGTGCCGGAGGAGGTGAAGGTGCCATGGATGCTGCAAACATTTTGAAACCTGCACTTGCCAGAGGAGAACTGAGAGCAATTGGAGCCACCACGTTGGGAGAGTATCAGAAATACATTGAAAAAGACAAAGCATTGGAACGTCGTTTTCAAAAAGTATTAGTGGAAGAACCCGACACCCAGGATGCTATTGCGATATTACGTGGATTAAAAGACAGATATGAATCACATCATAAAGTTAGAATTAAAGATGAGGCAATTATTGCTGCTGTAGAATTATCAGAGCGTTATATCTCTGACAGATTTCTTCCCGACAAGGCCATCGATTTAATTGACGAAGCTGCCTCTAAATTGCGTCTCGAAATGGATTCCGTTCCTGAAGAATTGGATGAAGTACAACGGAAAATAATGCAACTCGAAATTGAAAGAGAAGCCATAAAACGTGAAAATGACGAACGAAGACTTTCTGAAATTAATGAAGAACTTGCCAACCTGAATGATAAACGAAATGAAATTAAGTCACATTGGCAAACTGAAAAAGAAGCTGCTGAAAAGGTACAGAATCTAAAAGAAGCCATCGAACAATTTAAACTAGAAGCTGAACAAGCCGAAAGATCCGGAGATTATGGCAAAGTGGCAGAAATAAGATATGGAAGAATAAAGGAAGCTGAAGCGAAGAGAGATGAGTTTATGAAGCAACTTCAGGAAATGCAATTATTGAAGGGTGCCATGATAAAAGAAGAGGTAGATAGTGAAGATATTGCAGATGTAGTTTCCAGATGGACCGGAATACCCGTTAAAAAAATGCTTCAAAGTGAAAGAGAAAAATTGTTACATCTGGAGAATGAACTTCACCACAGAGTAGTTGGACAAGAAGATGCAATTGCTGCAGTTGCTGATGCAGTTCGAAGAAGCCGTGCAGGGCTTCAAGATATGAAACGTCCGATTGGCTCGTTTATATTTCTAGGAACTACGGGAGTTGGTAAAACAGAATTGGCAAAAGCACTCGCCGAATATTTGTTTAATGATGAGAACTCTATGACCAGAATTGATATGAGTGAATATCAGGAAAGACATACCGTATCCAGACTTATTGGTGCTCCTCCAGGATATGTTGGCTATGATGAGGGAGGTCAATTGACAGAAGCTGTTCGTAGAAGACCCTATTCCGTTATACTGTTAGATGAAATAGAAAAAGCACATCCGGATGTGTTTAATATTTTACTTCAGGTACTTGATGACGGTAGATTAACAGACAATAAAGGTCGAACTGCAAATTTCAAAAACACTATTGTTATTATGACTTCCAACATAGGAGCTCATGTGATACAGGAAAATTTCGAAAATTTGAATGATAGTAACCGCGATCAGATAATTGCATCAACGCGCGTTGCTGTATATGAGCAGTTGAAAAAAACCATTCGTCCGGAGTTTCTGAACAGGATAGATGAAATCATCATGTTTAACCCTCTAACCAGAAACGAGATACGACTGATTGTGGAAATACAATTGAATGGTTTACGTAAAATGTTAGCTTCACAAGGAGTTCTATTAAGTGCCACTGAGGCAGCTATAGATTGGCTTGCTCAATTAGGATTCGACCCACAGTTTGGTGCCAGACCGTTAAAGAGAGTTATGCAGAAAAAAATTCTAAATGAGCTGAGTAAACAGATTTTAGCTGGAAAAGTAAATCGTGACGACAGTATACTTATTGATTTAGACAATACCAATAATTTTGTTTTCAGCAATGAGAAGCTGGTTGAATTGAATTAAGAATAATTCTTAAATTTAAATAATAAAAAGGTTGTCTTTAAACAGATGACCTTTTTTTGTTCGCCTATTTGCTATTAACTTCAGTTAAAGTTTAGATTGGCAAAAAAGAAAAAACCAAATGAATAATTAATAAAGAATCAAGGCACTAGCAGCTTGGTAATTACAGATGATTCCCCATCAAATGAATTTAGAAAATAAACACCGGAAGCCGGTAACTCCTCCTTGAAAATTTGTATAGTATTTAAGCCTTTATTCAAATTCACATTTTTTCAAAACAATTCTACCGGAAGGATCGGTTACTAACAGGTTTAAATTTAATTCGTGATTTGCAAACAAACCAAGAACTGAATGCATGGTAACCGGATTTGGTGAGAATCCGATAAATGTTAAAGCTTCTGATGTTTTCTCAAATTTCAAAGCAACTGTTGATGAATATTGAAAAGCACCATTAAAATCAACTTGAAGTAATCTGTAATAAACCAGTCCATGATAGGCTGCGAAATCTGTTAATGAGTAATTAATAGTATTGTTTGAGTTTCCTGCACCCTTAACAGATCCGATAGGTTTAAATTCAAGCATGCCATTGGAATTTCGAGAGGTTGCAACTTCAACAATAAAATAATCACAATTAATTTCTGAAGAAGTTGCCCAGGTACACAATACCGAACCATTTTCATTTTTTTGAGCGTCAAAAAATAACAGTTCAACCGGCAATGGAGAATCCCCATTCCCTGCTCCACCGAATCCACCAAACTGAGTTACAGAATTTCTTCTTGCCCCTTGTAATAGTCCGAGAGCATACAAACTTATTCCAGTGTTACCACTGATGTTAATTCCAGAATGAGTACCAACAGTTGAAACCCATGGACCCTGACCGGCATTCCCGGGCAATGCTACCCCTGCCCTATTCAACAATCGAAGTTGTGAACCCGCTAATCCATCCACGGCAGTTAGAGCAAAAACATCACCAGCACATTCAAGATCAAAAGTTACAGTACCTAAAGCATTTGCAACCACGGCAGGATCACCATTTGCAATAGGGCCGTTTCCTTCTGAAAAATCCCAATAGTTAAAGGCAACCATATCTATTTCTTTATTCAAGCAGGAGACCGCTGTATTGCCTCCCAAATCATCTACTTCTAAAGGATTAAAACAACCGTGCCCCGTAAAACCAATATTGGTGCCGTCAACAGTAAAATTAGTATTGCTGTTGAGATAAGTACCGGTAACATAATTAGAGATTCCAACATTAGAAAAAGCGATCAAGGCAGGTGTATAAAAATAATCGGCTAACACGCCTGTCCCACCTGTTTTGCGATAGCCCAGCGGATATAAATACTGATTAGCAATACTGCCTGCCTGAATCAATCTGCTGATTCTTCCCATGAAAAATCCATTACGCGTATTCTGTGATGGAATATTTTGACGTGTTACCGATGCCGGGTCGTCATTCAGAATGGTAATAGTTTTGAAGTTTGAAGCCAGATTTTCATCTGCATCATATCCGGCACCTGTTTGTGACAACAGCACTCCATTGTTAAAATCAAGATGATATACTATACGCAAATTACCTTTAAGGATGGCTTCATGATTATTAGAAGCCAATGCAACAGGGGCGGTTTTATTAATCCGAAGTTTACATAATTCACCCGGGTAATTTCCTGCATTGTTTTTAATATCCAAAATTTGTTGCGAGCTCGATGAAGTAATATCTAAAAGCCCTTGAGTTATCACCGCCGCACTTGTTACCCCGGAACAGGAACAGATTCCTGCGATGTTAACATTTCCATTCACAGACAAGGTATAAACGCCAACATCCATTTTAGAACTAGATACCGGAGTTGCACCAGGAAGCATGGTAAAATCATTCACTTGCTGGCTACCGCAACTTGCTTGAAGCAACGGATAATTAAGACAACTGTTATTAATGATTACATCTGCATTTACCGGTGGAACTGCATCGCGATCCCAATTACAAGGTTCGCACCATAAATCACTTACACCTCCTACCCATGTATAAGTGGTGCCGGGAATAGAACCGGAATCAAATTCATCGGCACCAATATCAATACAAGCTCCCCTTGTAAAGTTATCTATATCATCGGTAATACCTGAAATAGCTACAGCAGAATTTCGAATAACGGGATCTGTAGTATGCAAATCAGTTGGTGATATAAAAGACATAGTGGAATTTTTACTTACAGCAGGGCCATCCTGACCGGTGGCTGCAAACCATGTGGCTATTGACAAATAAGCAACTCCAACATAAAAGCCAAACCGTGTTCCATATACTAAATTGTGATCACCGGTATAAGTGGTAAAACTGCTGATGAGGTAACCATAAGAAATGCCGATCCTATCATTGTAAATGATATTATTTTTAAGAACAACTATTCCAGGCAAAAGTGAAGTGCAATTTGTTCGAAAGGCAGCAGTAACAACTCCTGAGGAGGTGCCTGAAATTTTTAATGTATTAAAATATGCTTCTACATTTGAGGTATAAAATTGTTCAATAGCATAAATGATATCAGCGCCTGTTAAACCGGCACCCAGTGAAATCATATTATTTGAAATACGTGATCTGCCTGCAGTAGTAGTTATTCCGGTAAGATAGCCAGGACCGCCTGAAGTATTAAGGGAATGTATTACATTTTTGCTAACCACAGTTCCGGGAGCGGTACCCGAAGCATCATAATAAATTCCAACAATCGATTTTGTGCCTGAAGCAGTACTGGCAGTTGAAAACAGATTAATCACAGTATCTCTGGCTATAGAGTCACCAACTGCACCGGGGCTAACAAGTATTCCTGCAATATTTGAATTTATTCCATTGAAAGCAGTTCGGGCTCCGGAGTGAACGATATTCTGAATTTTATTACCCGTAACTTTAGCAACTCCACCGCCGGTGCCGCCGGTACAGTAGATTCCAATGACACGTGCATTAACAAATGGCATTACTATGTTAGATGCATTGGTTCCACCAACAGTATTATTTCGTATGTTACTTGTAGCTGTATTATCAGAAAAAATTCCAACAAAAGAAATTCTGTCGCTACCCGCTGAACCCGGTGTTTCAAATGACATAGTAACTCCACCAACCGAATTTCCAATTACATTCATTGCAGTAGTACCTCTCAGGTATATTCCTGCTGCCGGAACCGGATTTGGAGCTGTGGTGGCTGTTGACCGAATAAGAATACTATTTGCTGATGTAGAAGATCCCACTTGATTATTAACAACTGTAGCAGTTCCTGAGCGAATAAAAATACCTATGAAGATATTTTCACCTGCAGCAGATGTTGCACGACTTGATTTTAAATCGAATCCCCCGATCACATTTCCACTAATCAAATTATTAACAGAACCTGCAGCATTCAAAATAAGCACATGAATATTAGATGCAATATTGGTTGATGAGGTTCCGCCGTTTTTTAATACTGAATAACCGGTACCGGCAGCATTTCGAAATCCAAGAATATTGTTAGTAACAGTAAAATTATTTCCATTACCCACATTTGCATTCTGAATATCAATACAGGCATACACATTCGGTGAACCGCCGGTGAGCCATTGCCGGTCGGCAGTTTGATAAATTCGATTAGAGGAAAGCGTCCAGGTTGAATTACCGGTTCCAATATAAACACCTCTGCAATGGCTATTTACTGTAGAGAAAAAATCATGAATTAAATTATTGGTTATTAACACACCATCATTACCTGCTGTTAACGAACCGTAACCTTTAATGATAACATAAGGGATTGTTGAAGAGGCAGTAATATCGTTATTGCTAATGGTAATATTATCATTCCCTGTTGGCGTTGCAACTCCGGTACCGGCAATAAAAATAACGGCACCTTCACCTGAGGTATTAGGAGTACCGATGGAAGCTCCTTTTACAACACAATTGGTAATTGTATTGTTAGTGGCATCATTAACAAATCTGACAGTAGCAGCAATATTTGTAGCATTGGAATTATCAATAGTTAAGCTATTTATAACATTGTTGATACCATTTACAGTAACATTGTCTGCACCATTAAAATCAATTAACGGACCGGCTATATTCCCTGTCACAGAGATATTTCCAACCGGCTGAATCAATAAAGAGGTCCAAGGACCCACATTTTGATTTAACACGGCTCCGGCTGGCTCAATGGTATTTGCTGTTACACTAATTGTAATAAATAAACCGGCCTGGTTACTTGCATTAATTGCAATAAAAGCGGCATTTAAGGTAGCGAATACACCATTGGGAGTTGCCGGATTAGCACCAGCTACAGTAACCTGAGCAAATGAAAATTTACAAGTGCAGAAAAGCACAATACAAATGATACTGATAAATTGAAAGAAACGCATTTATATCTTATTGAATGCAAATATAATGAATCACTAAAAAAGGTCATCATACTTTTGGGTTATTTTATTGTAAAATTTAGACTATTTTGCACTGAATACTAAAAGCTAAACAAAGTAACTCGGAAAAAGTTTTAAACAATTGATTAGCAACTATTTAAAAATATTGGATTTACATCTATTCCAAAGAAAAAAAGAAAAGAAATAAAAAAATAGCTCCTTTGAAAATCTAACACTTACCATTAGTAAGGATTTTTTAACAAACCAACCAATAAGTTGTTGTATTGAGTTGATACAAAACAAATAAATACTACAAAAGATACTTAGCTATGGCCATTGAATTATTTCCTTTTGCAGAATACTTTCCATTTTACATAGGATTTATTGTGTTTGTCCTATTAATATTGTTGCTTGATTTAGGTGTTTTTCACAAAGATTCCAAAGAAATTTCACTAAAAGAAGCTTTAGGATGGAGTGCAATTTGGGTAACACTTGCATTAGTTTTCAATTATTTATTTTACCAATATTGTTTGTGGAATTTCGGGCAACGACCTGAAGAAGTATTTTCGATTACAGGTTTATCATATGCAGAAGCAGCAAAAGAAAAATCATTGGAGTTTCTGGCTGGCTTTGTAGTAGAAAAAGCTCTGGCAATTGATAACATCTTCATCTTCGTAATGATATTTACCTATTTCAATATACCACAAAAAAATCAATATCGCGTTTTGTTTTATGGTATTCTTGGTGCTTTGTTTTTTAGAATAATTTTTATTTCATTGGGATCGGTTTTATTAGATTATCAATGGATCATCATTTTCTTCGGAGTTTTCCTGATACTTACAGGATTCAAAATGATATGGATGCCGGAAACAAAAATTGATCCTGAGAAAAATCCATTAATCAAGCTATTAAAGAAATACCTAAAAGTAACTCCACAACTGGAAGGTGATAAATTTTTAATAAGAAAATCTGATGGATTTTTGTATGCAACACCCTTATTTATAGCACTTGTATTTATTGAATTGAGTGATATCATATTTGCAATCGACAGTGTTCCCGCTATTTTTGCGATCACTAAAGAACCTTTCATTGTGTTGACATCAAATATTTTTGCAATACTTGGATTGAGGGCAATGTATTTTGCACTTGCAGGAATTGTTGACAAATTCTGGTTGCTAAAATATGGACTGGGACTTGTTTTGATTTTTGTAGGACTAAAAATGGCTTGGCTAAATGACTTGTATGGAGGTAAATTCCCTATTGATTTATCGCTGGGAATCATTGGTTCACTGATAGGATTATCAGTACTCCTTTCATGGTTAATCAAAAAACCTGTAAAATCCTCATCCAACTAAACTATAAAATATAAAAGCGGCTGTTCCAATATGGATACAGCCGCTTTCAATTTTAAACTCAATCAACCAAAAACTTCGATTAATAAGCTGTGTTCTGAGGGTCGAAGTTACACCATCCTGAGTCCAATTAGTAGTACCAAAAGCACCTCTGTAAGTTACCTGTGTAAGCCCTTGCAAATTACTGTTAGAGAAATCAGCTCCTGAAAGTAAAGGGGAACCAATTTGAGGTAAGAAGTTTGGAGCATCCAAATTAAAAGGATAGCCACACTGAATATCGGAAGAATTTGCCAGAACACTATTACCATATCCAGGAGTATCAAACCAAGCTTGAATATCAAAGGAAACGGAAGCAGATAATGGCAAGGTACAACCGGCAACAATAGAATTTCTAAATTGAAGATCGCCCGCAGCAGCATTTGATTCTGTAGATGAACCATCAATAAACAACCCTGTTGGGAAACCTGCAATCACTGAATTGTAAATAGAAGTTTGAGTACTTCTGCGTAAGTGTGCCGCACGCTTAAACTGACCATTAATTACTGTGCCTGCATCAGCCATTGGGCCAAAAATACTAACATTTGAAAAAATAGTTTTAGTATTTGGAGTAGCGGTAGTACCCTGTCCATCATTGTCCGATTCAAAACCATTTGAGCCAGATTGATCGGCAATATCTTTATCTCTTAAAGCTACTGCAAACTGAATTTTGCCTGTAAAGCCATTATCGGTATCAAAGTCGTCATCCCAACCACGGAAAGCAACCAGATTGGAAGCATTTACGCTTCCACCAAACCACTCATAGGAATCATCACCAGAGTAGGATACCTGAATATTTGCTAATTCAGTAGTTGAACCTACTCCACCCATTGTTAAACCGTTAATTTCTTGATTAGGTTGGAAAGCGATACCACAAAATTCAATTCTTACAAACTTCATCTTACCAGAGTTATCAGAAGGGTCAGTGCCACCATACAGCGCATTTGTACCACCTTCAACAGTACCTTCACCTCCGGGCAAATTAATTGGGGCTCTTCCACAAATAATAATTCCACCCCAATCGCCATAAGACCTGCTTCCTGCCGGTTGATTAGATGTAAATACAATAGGTTTTGTTGAAGTACCCACTGCAAGAATCTGAGCACCACGTTCAACAATAAGTGTTCCTTTAGTTGCTTTATCACCTTTAATTATTGTACCGGGTTCGATAGCCAAAACAGCTCCCGCTTTAATATAAACAAATCCTTTGAGGATGTATTTATTGTTAGCAGTCAACAATGCATTAGTGGTGATGTCACCTGTCAATTCAATTGTGGTTCCTGTTGGTCCCGGATCAATTGGATCATCATCGTCTTCTTTACATCCTGTTACTGAAATTGCGGCAATTGCAATAACAGCAAAAGTCAATTTACGGAACCACTTTGTTCCTTTGTTCATGTTTAATGATTTTGTGTTCATGTGTATTGATTTTTATTTGTTAGCAAAGTTTTATTTTAATTGTTATGTGAGTATTAATTCAAATTCTTTAAATTATTAATTGCATGTCAATCAAATTATATCAAAGGGTACTTAAACTTCAACTGTATTTTTAGTAAATAAATAAATTACATTAAAACTTAAGGCTCAATCCCAGCGAATAGTAGGCGCCTTTTTTCACAGACAAAACAGTTTCATCAGCGGCGTCAATTTCCCCATTTTCATTAGAATCTTGTTTGTAATTTTCTTTTTCAGCTAATAAATCCTGTACGCCAAATTTTACCTCAAGATATTTTCCAATTCCTTTTGTTACAGTTAAATCAATTTGATTACGTGGCATATAATAGATATCAGGAGTACCAAATGTGCCTACTGCAAAAAGTCGTTTTCCTATAACATTGTATATGGCTGAAACCTGGAACTTTTTCTACATTACTGAAGAATAATCCAGCATTAAAAATAAAAGGCGATTGCCCCATCATAGGTCTGTTCTCATTCTGACCCACTGCTTTATCTCCCAGTTTCACTTCACTATCAATCCAAGCTGCATTAAACAAAACACCGGTTCTTGAAACAAATTTTCTCATAAAAGCACCTTGATCTTTTCCGGTGGTATCAAACAACGAGATGAAATTTTTCTTCACTTCCACTTCTACACCAAAACTTGTTGCCTTTTGAGCATTGCTATACGTGAAATTTCTTGTTCCACCGGATCCGGAACCTGGAACAAAAAACATTTCAATCGGATTGGTAAAATCTTTATAAAAAACACCTACAGTTAACAGCTCGCTGATGGAAGGATACAATTCCCAGCGCAAATCAAAATTATTGACAGTAGCTGTTAATAATTCCGGATTACCATACAACACGTTGTTAAATGTAAAATCATAATATGAAAACGGTGCCAATTCTCTAAACTCTGGTCGATTTACAGATCTGAAATAAGCTCCTCTTAGAAGCATCTTTTTAGTGAAATTATAGGATGCATTTAAAGAAGGCAAAATACTTGTTACGGGATTATCTACAACAATTTTTTTATTAGAATAGGTTCTGCTCTCCAGTTTTTGAACATTATGTTCAATTCTAACTCCACCTGAAACAGTTATTTTTGCAGTAAAGGGCCAGGTGGATCCAACATATCCTGCAAGTAAAACATTAGATGCATCATATTTATCGGAAGGGTTGGTACCTTCTTCCAGTTTAAAACCGGTTGAATCGTTAATATTTGCCGGTGAAAAAATTTGATCCAATGGGAGATACACCAAGGCATTATCAAATTGACCAATTTTAGCTTGCTTGTAGGACATCCATCTTGCACTAAAATCGCGTTGTTTTGCTTCGGCATAAAAACCAGCACGAATTTTTGGAATTAATAATTCCGATTGCGGTTTTAAGGTATGTTCAAAATCGGCAGTTACTGTTCCTGTATTTTCATTCAAATCAGAATAATATCTACCAGCATCCTGAATAGATGCAGAAGGAGCAATTATTACTTGATAAGGGATACTATCATTGGTTGCCAAAAGATCTTTTACAGTGCGAATTCTTCTGAAATCGGGCTCTGCTGAATGTGCATAGGAATAACCTGTTGTCCATTCCAGTTTACTTCTGTTGGAAAATAAATCATGTGAGCCATGCAGTTGACCACTGTAAATAGTCCGTTCCTCGTAGCGATAAGCATAACTTCTTACCAGATTACCTTCTTCAAAGTTGGATCCTGAACGAAGAATAGTTTGATTGGATCCTTGTTGGTTGAAAAAATTTCTGAATTCGAGTTTTGATTTCGAAGAAAGAATAAATGACCAATTATGTATTAAAGATAGTCTGATATTTTCTTTGTAGGAATTATCCTGATAACTATAAATAGTATCACTTTTTTGTTGGATTGGATCGTAAGCATTAAACCCTGTATTTTCAGCAGTTGCTGATTCATAAGTTAAATCATATTTAACAGAAGTAATATTACCGGCTCGTACTTTTCCGAATTTAACATTTTTAATGAATGAAGCGTTGAATTTCTGATCAGGTCCTGCTTTAATTTTAGCAGAAGTCCATGCGTTCGGCAATTCCCTACCCAAGGTGGTAAGTTCATTGGAACTGGCAACATCATAAAGATTTTTTGGAAAGGAGCCCGGAAGACTTCTTGTACCGTCATCTTTTCCCAGCCAATCCTTTTGGCCTTTAGGAGCCTGATAAAAATCCTTAAAAGTAGTATTGGATCTGACACCGGTTGTATAACTAACCTGAACCTCATCATCATCGGTTACATTACGTGTAACCACCTTAATCAATCCACCGGTAAAATCACCTGGCAATTCAGGTGCTCCTGTTTTATATACCAGCAGTCGATCCAGCATATTACTGGGAATCAAATCCAAATCAAATGCACGTTTATCTGCTTCCATACTTGGAGCAATTGTACCGTTCAAGTAAGCAACGTTATATCGTTCATCCAAGCCACGGATGATGATAAAACCTTTTTCACGTTTTGTTACACCTGGAATTCTTTTCAAAACTTCACTAGCAGTGCGATCTTGTGATTTACTTATTTGCTGATTGGAAACGCCGCTAACTATTTGATCACTTTGCCTCACCTCCATTAAAACCGCATTTTCCGTATGAGTGCTTCTTTGTGCCACCACATCTGCTGTCTGTAATTGCTTAATATTTTCTTTCAAAACAACATTTACCAATTTTTCACTTCCTGAGCTCACTGAAACATTGGGAATTGTTTGAGGCACATATCCAATGTAACTGATTGTTAAATTAACACTACCCGACTTCACGTTTGTTATCTTAAAATTACCATCCAGGTCGGACATTGCTCCCTGAGTGGTTCCAGTAATAACAACACTGGCACCCGGTAAACCAACATTTGAAATATCAGTCACTTTACCTACGATACTACCGTTTTGAGCATGTACGCTAATTGAAACTAAAAGGAACAATATCAAAACAGTAATTAATTTATAATGCAATTTAAATTTCATTGTATTGTTAAGTACTGGTGTATTTTGCATGAACTTGACGTTAAATTAATAGTGCAAAATAAACACCTCTTGTTTAATTCAATGTTATAATGACTTTAATTCATTGTTAAGTCGCAAACATTGGATTTACAATGAATTCAGTTATAATTAACTTAAATTAAGTTAAACAGAGTTGAATAATTAACTAAATAAGGATATTGTTTTAAGTTTCATTTAACATTGAAAAGTGCCAATAACAACAATAGCATCCCTGAAAAGGGTATATTAAATAGCGTTTATCACCTGGGCTTTTCGAAAATCCTCATACAAAAGATGAATAATTCCATCGGAGAGACCTACTTGAGGGACCATAATTTTTTCAATTTGGGCTGATTTCATGATCGCATTAAAAATACGAAATGCAGGAACAATAACATCGGCTCTATCGGGATTCAATTTAAGGTCACGTATACGTTGATCGAGTGAAAAACCAGCCACATAATCGTAACACTCTTTAAACTTAATATAAGACAAAAATTGACTTTCTTTACGATTAGCCAATTTAAATATTTTGTTAATATTTCCGCCAGAACCAATTGCAACAATTGGTTGATTACCTTCAGATATTTTTCTTACCTGTTCTTTAAAATCCCGCCATTGCTCTTTTGAAATTTTATCATGCAACATTCTAATTGTTCCAATATTATACGAATTAGAAGATACCAGTCTACCATTTGAAAAAATGGTTAATTCAGTGCTTCCACCACCAACATCAATATAAAGGTAAGAGTGATCTGAATCGAGGTGCTCGGCAATATGGTTAGAATAAATTATTTCTGCTTCAAGCCTGCCTTCAATTACCTCAATAGTAATTCCAGCCTCTAACCGGACCCGTTCAATCACCTCTTTGCGGTTAGAGGCTTCGCGCATGGCTGAAGTAGCACAAACTCGAAAGGAAATAACTTCATAAGCGTCAATCAAAGATTTAAAAGCCTTCATCACCAAGATGAGCTTCTTAATAGTTTCTTCTGTAATAAATCCCTTCAGGAAAGCATCTTCGCCTAAACGTAATGGGAAACGGATTAATTCAGCCTTTTTAAACAAAGGTTCACTGCCACCTTCATAAACATTACATAACAACAATCTTATAGCGTTTGATCCGATATCAACGGAAGCAAAATGGAGTATTTGTTGTGTATTCAAAATGATAGGTATAAATAAACAGGGATTAAAATTAGCAAATCATTTCAACTTTTGTTGCAGAAACCGGTAGAATTCCTCTTGAGTGCGATGCTTGGCTTTTGCGGTCGATTTCCTATACTTATTGTCTTGTTTTTGATTTATAACTCTTGCTTTACAATTATCACGAAACTGAGAGGAAAGGAATTCGCGGAGTTCTTTTTGAAGGCGAGGGTCATAAACAGGAATGGCAACTTCAGAACGGTGATCCAGGTTTCTGCTCATCCAATCAGCCGATGCCAGAAAATACTTCTCTTCTCCATCGTTACAAAACACAAATACTCTGCTGTGTTCCAAAAACTTATCCACAATACTGATGACATCAATATTTTCACTAATGCCTTTAACACCGGGAACGAGTGAGCATATTCCTCTAATAATCATTTTAATTTTTACACCTTCCTGACTGGCCTGATACAATTTTGAAATCATTTCCTCATCAACAAGACTATTTAATTTCAACCATATATAAGCCTCTTTACCTTCCCGGGCATTTGCTATTTCTTTATTGATAAGATGGGTATATCGTTTCCGCATATCCCAAGGAGCCACGATAAGATGTTTATAAGATTCCGCTTTATAATTATTTACATAAAAATTGAAAAGCTTTACCACTTCTTCGGTAATTCTTTCATCAGCAGTTAGGATACTTATATCGGAATACACTTGTGCTGTTTCTTCATTAAAATTACCGGTACCAATGTGAGAATAGTATACATTACGTCCGGATTCTTTGCGTGTAATGAGGAAGAGCTTTGAGTGCACTTTTAAGCCGGGAACCCCATAGATAACAGTTGCTCCTTCATCCTGCAATTGATTGGCCCAATATATATTTGATTCTTCATCAAAACGAGCTTGCAATTCAACAACAACGGTTACAGACTTGCCATTTTTAAGCGCATTAATGAGTGCATTGGCGATGATAGAATTATTTGCAAGCCGGTACAAAGTAATTTTAATACTTTCGACACGAGGATCGATAGAAGCTTCGCGCAATAAGTTCAAAATATAATGGTAAGAATGAAATGGGAAAAATAACATCACATCCCTTTCTTTAATTATAGGAAAAATGGTAGTATGTCCCTTAAGTAAAGGATGTTCCAAAGGAGTAATTTTCTTGTAACGCAACCTGGGCGTGCCTGCATCCGGAAATTTAATGAAATCTTTAAAATTATGTGTCCTTCCTCCGGGAATGAGATTATCTGTTTTACGAAATTTCATTCTGGCAATAAGCATTTCTAAAGTATCTTTCGATATATTCCCATCATAAGCCAGTCGAACCGGGAGGCCTTTCTTACGATTCTTTAAAGATCTTGAAATTTTTTCCACCATACTCTTCGATAAATCAGTATCGATATCAAGTTCGGCATCACGGGTAATTTTAATCACATAAGATTCGATTTGATCATATTCGAAAATGGAAAATATTTCATCGAGGTTATATCTGATAACATCATCGAGCAAAATGATGAATTTCTTATCTTTAGTTGAAGGCAGAATTAAAAATCTTGAAATATTCTTTGATGGGATTTCAACAAGAGCAAATTTGATTTTTTTTTCTTTACCCTGATTCAAAAGTTTAATGATCAAATAAATAGATTTATCCTTTAAGTAAGGAAAATGGGGGTTATTATCAAGTATAACAGGAAAGAGTAAAGGCTGAACTTCTTTTTAAAATAGTCTCTAACAAACTTACCTTGCTCAGGATTTAATTGAGATTCATTAACAATAAAAATACTTTGCTGTTTCAGTTTTTGCAGAATGTTCTCGTAAATTTTTTCAGATTGGCCTTGATGCATTAAAATTGCACTTTGAATTTTTTCCAGAAGCGCATTCGGTTCCTCACCTTGCAGGATGTCCAATTTTTTATTAAAACGGGATAATCTCCGAACGGTTGCAACCCGGACTCTAAAAAATTCATCCCTGTTATTGGAATAGATTCCAAGAAATCGGATTCTTTCTAACAAAGGAACGTTTGGGTCTGAGGCCTCTTGTAAAACACGTTCATTAAAAGAGAGCCAACTCAACTCCCTGTTTATTAATAAAACACTTTTTTTACCCATAAAGGTGATTGTGAATTTTTAATTTGGGTAAAGTAATCTGTAATGGATTGAAACAACAAAGTTGTAATATTGAATTCAGATAGAAATTGTTACTATCCCCGAATCCGATCAGTTTAAAATCTTTTAAGCACAAAAACCAACAGATTTTCTTACCGATTTAGCCTTTCTTTTTTACTGTCATTTTCTTCCTTGTGGTGGGTTTGGCTTTTGCAGATTTTTTAACTGCAGTTTTGCGTTTAGTCGCAACTTTAGTTTTTACGACAGGCCTTTTTGCATTTTCAGGAACAGGCAAATGCTTAACGAATTTTTTAGCGATACTCTTAACACCATCTCTGATGTGTTTTGAAATTGCTGCTGCAGTTTCCTTATTATGCACCGAAAGACTGTTTTTAATCAATGCTGATAATTCTGTTTCAATTTTTTTTCTAAGTTCCTTATTCATTTTATCTGGTATTTAATGATTTAGTAATGATTGTAAATATTGTTAAAATAATTTTTCATATTGAAATTAACAATAAATTTAATATTAAGTTAACACTCACACAAGGTTATTTCGGGAATACAAAGAATTTTTTTTCAGCATTTATATAACTGCTATGCCTCCATTTCTCCACTTCAAAATCGAATCTTACAACAGAACCCGTAGACATATGGATAATGGCAGGCTCCATTTTTGAGGCCAGTTGGGTAAATGAGGGATTATGTCCAAATAACATAATTGAATGATATTTATCGTCAAGCTCAGCCACCACCTCGTAAAGATCATTTAAAGTAACTTCATAAAGCTTATCAGTTACTTTCAGCTTATCATCAGGAACATTCAAAACTCGTTGAAATATCAGTGCAGTACTCATTGCTCTGGCAGCAGGGCTAGAAATAATCAATTGTGGAATATCCTTAGATTGGAATAACAATTCAGCCATTTCATACGCTTCAACGATACCGGCTTCGTGCAAAGGGCGATCGATGTCCTGAATTTGATTGGACATTCTGGCTGCTTTGGCATGCCTGACGAGATATAGCGTTCTTTTATCTGATTTCATTTCAACGACTTTTCTTTAATGTAAAAGTGAATTTAGTTCCTTCACCTGGCTTACTTTCGACTGATATTTTTTCTGAATGCGCTTCAATAATATGTTTAACTATTGCCAAACCCAAGCCGGTACCACCCTGTTCACGTGACCGGCTCTTATCCACCCTGTAAAAACGTTCAAACAATCTTCCTAAATGTTGTTTTTCGATACCGATCCCATCATCCTGAACTTCGACAACAAAAAAATCACCCTGATCCTCAACAGAAATCGAAGTATGACCATTTCTTCGACCATATTTTATTGAGTTAACAAGCAAATTGACCAGCACTTGCCGAATTCGTTCTTTATCAGCAAAAACATAATTTTTTTCGATGGGATTTCCTTTTAAAAAAAGAATCACCTTATTTTCTTTGGCTTTTAACTCCAGGGATTCAATCACATCAGCAATCAGTTCTTTTATATCAAAAGTTCGGTGCTCTAATATTAACTCACCGGCTTCCAGTTTAGATATAGATTCAAGATCATCTACGATTGAAATCAATCTATCTATGCTTCTGGCGGCTTTCTGAAGGTAAAGCACATTTATTTCCTGATCTTCGATGCCGCCATCGAGCAGTGTGTGAATATAACCCTGAATTGTGAAAATTGGAGTTTTAAGTTCATGAGATACATTGCCAAGAAATTCTTTACGAAAAACTTCAAGTTCTTTAAGATGAACGATTTCCTCCTTATTATTACGCTCCCATTCTATTAAAATTCTGTTAATCTCAATTAACACATGATCATCCGATATTTTTAAAGGTATAGCTGAAGATGGAGAAGTTTTAAGTTGCAGAACATTTCGGTAGATAACTCTGATATTTTGATAAAAAAATCGATCCAGTGAGTAATTGATTACCTGATAACCAATGAAACCAACAATCAGGAAAAGACTTAAACTATATAAATAAAAACCTGAAACCTTAAAGTAATAAAGAAAACCACCCGTCAAGAGGGAGGCAATAGCTGCAATAATGACAGCAGTATAAAGAGCAATTTTTCTAGGTTTGTGGGTTTTCAATTGAAATCTTAACTGAATCTGAACTCAAAGTTACTTCAAAAGTGGTTTTCAGTGTGATAAATATCAAGTATCGAACTTATAACCTACACCTTTTATGGTTTTAATAGATTCGTCGCCTAACTTTTCGCGTATTTTCCTGATATGAACATCGATAGTGCGATCGCCAACAATGATGTCATCGCCCCAAACTCTGGTCATAATTTCATCTCTGGTGAAGACCTTTCCTGGTTTGGAGATCAATAAAGACAACAATTCAAATTCTTTACGAGGAAAAGTAAGTTCAATATTGTTGTGAGTAACAGAATACTTTTCCCTGTCGATTTCAAGGCTTCCTATTTTAACAAGACCCGAATTGGAACTTTCTTCCCCACCCACTCTTCGCAAAAGGGCTTTAATCCGGCTTACAAGAACTCTTGGTTTAATGGGTTTGCTGATATAGTCATCAGCTCCAACATCAAAACCTGCTATTTGGGAATAATCTTCATTTCGGGCAGTAAGAAAGGTAATAATTGTATTTTTCAATTCAGGGTTATTTCGCATGATCCTGCAAGCTTCAATGCCATCAAGAACTGGCATCATAATATCAAGAATAACAAGATTGGGTTTTTCCTTAGAGGCCACTTCAACTGCTTCCTGACCATTTTTGGCTAAAAAAGTTTGATATCCCTCTTTTTTCAGATTATATTCCATGAATTCCAGAATATCCGGTTCATCATCAACAAGCAAAATTTTGATATTCTCAGGATTCATCTATTTTTTAATCTGGCTCAAAGGTATTGTCTCGATGTACACTCTTTGTTAAGCTAATGTTAACAAATTTATTCTAAAACTTTAATCAAAAAAAAAATTTGATAAAATATAATTAATCAAATAATAAACGAGCCCAAACCAACCTCTTCGAAAAACTATTTTGAAAAGTCACAAAAATCAAGGTTATTTGGTTTTTGAATCCGCTTTTCTGATTTTCTTTTTCCGTTTTTGAGGATCTGAATGAAAAAAATAACGGAAATCCAATGTAAGATAGTTTCCCTGTAGTTCAAGTCGAGTTTGAGGTGAACCCGGTTGTAAATCGGGAGAACCAACAAATGAATAGTAGGTGATATTAAAAGGTCTGTGGTAAGAAGCCCCAAGATAAAAATAGCCCGATTTTTCAGTACGATACTCCCATCCCAAATTACCCAAAACTGCTGGAGAAAACCAGGAATCACGGGCCGAATAGTGCTCATAATAGGTATCATATGTTCTAATATCTGAAGGATAAAAATCAAGTGAAAAACCTAATGCTACATCCATGAAAATACGATCTGAAAGTTGAATGAAAATGAGTCCTAATACCGGTATTTCATAGCCAACCACACTGAATTCAGAGGTGCCAGAAAAAGTGGTATCTTTAATATTGAGTTCAAAATTCCGTTTTACATAATTGATGCCGGTCTCAAAAGAAACAGTATTGGTAATTCCCTTTCGGATAACCATACCTAAGCAATATCCCGATTTAGGTGAAATTTTGAAATCGATTCCACTGGCTGAAGATGTTTCTGGTCCTGCACTAAAGAATTGACTCGAAAATATGGGCTTAAATTGAAATCCGGCAGTTATTACTTTTTCTTGAGCTAGTAAGGCAGTATATGGGATTAATACTAAACATAAGATTATTAAGTGGAATTTCCAGTTTTTCATAATTAAAAGGCATTAATTTTCAGAGGGTTAGCTCTTTGAAAAAGCAATAATGTTAAATTAACTTGCATTCAACAGACTTCATTGCAAGGAGGTAGAAATTTAAACTGGAACCTAACTTAATTTTCAATATTGCAAAAATAAGGTATCAAGCTCAATTACGAATAGGTACCAATCAAAATTTTACCGCAACAATAGCGCATCGAATATTCATTTCACTCCATTATTCGCCTAAACAGTGATAAGAAATGGTATCGATACTGTTGAATAAAACCTACTATATATTTAAGGATTAAAGAATTAGAGCTAAAAAAGATATCAGATTGAATCATTTGAAAATGCTATTGATGAAAATCATTTTAATATTACATGTTTAATAATATCTTTGTTTTATTTCATATACGTTTTAGGACTATGATTACCGATTTGAATTATATAATTGCCATTGCAACTGCTCGAATCATTGTAGGCATTTTATTCTTTTTTCAAGGATATGACAAAGTTTTTAAGGTTGGTATGAAAGAAGTTGGCGAAACCATGCAGGCAAGTTTGGGAAAAAACAAATTACCATCAGGTTTCGTAAAACTGATTGCCATTTTTACATCATGGGTGGAGTTGCTATGTGGATTTTTGTTAATTCTAGGTTTCTTTAAATTTTTCACTATTTATCTGTTGTGCTTTAATTTGGTTTTAGTTGTAATTGGTTTTAGTATAGCAAAACCGATGTGGGAAACAGGCCACGTTTTGATAAGGTTATTGTTGCTGATGCTATTGCTTCTCACACCTATAGAATGGGACAAGTTCTCTTTGGATTATCTCTTTGCACTTTCAAAACTTAACGTTTAAAAATAAACCATAATGAAAAAAGTATTTGTTGCTACAGATTTCTCAGCAGTTGCTAAAAATGCCGTTGTATATGCTGCTGAAATAGCCAAACAGTTTAATTCTTCATTGAGTATTATTCACATTTACGAAAGTCCTCTTTTTTACACCGCTGAAATGCCTTATACGGCTATTGAGGCTGCCGAAAAAATGGCTAAAGCGGATGCCGACCAAAAAATGGAGAAACTGTATCAGGATATCGTTAAATTGTATCCTGAAATAAAAATTTCAGCCATCACCAAACGAGGGGTATCGGCAGATTCCATTTCAGAAGCTGCTGATGCGGAGGGAGCCGATTTATTGATTTCAGGTTCAACAGGTGCAGGAGTAGTTGAAAGAACGCTGATTGGCAGTACAACAACAGCACTCATCAATAAGACCAAATGTATGGTACTTATTGTTCCTGAAAAGGCAAAATTTACTGGTATTAAGTCATTGGTTTATGCTACTGACTTGAATGAAAAAAATATTGAATCAGCCAATTCGCTGCTCCCTATTGCCCATTCATCCAATGCAGAGTTAATATTTTTATTTGTCGACAATAAAATTCACACCGACAGTGAAAAAATATCTGAAGAAATGGCTGAAAAAATTCGCAGTCATGTGAAGTACGCAAAAACATCCGGTTATGTTTGCACCGATCCCGACATTATGAATGGTATTTCCCTGTTTATACACAAGAAAAAAGCTGATCTGGTAGCCATGGTCACACATCGCAGATCATTTCCAAGAATGTTGTGGGATAAGAGTCTGACTAAAAAATTCTCTTATCATCCAGAGATTCCGTTGCTGGTAATTCATGCAGCTGAATAATTTCCACTACTTACCCATTTGATAAAATGCCGATGCAATAAATTGCACCGGCATTTTATTCTGCATACTACAACACTCATTATTTTTATTTTGAAATCATCCAACATTAGTGAAAATGATCTAAGTAAAATCCGAACCATACGGATAGTACTCATCGTAAGTAGTATATTACTAATTGTAAAATTTACTGCATGGTATCTTACTCATTCCAATGCAATTCTGACTGATGCATTGGAGTCAATTGTTAATGTAGTTGCGGGAGGATTTGCACTTTTTAGTATTTACTTTGCGTCTCAACCCAAAGATGAAAACCATCCGTATGGACATGGGAAAATGGAATTCCTCTCGGCAGGCTTTGAAGGTGGCCTCATTTTTATTGCAGGAATAATAATTGTTGGAAATTCTATTTACTCACTGTTTCAGCCAATAAAATTGCATGCGCTTGAATCAGGCGTGTGGCTTTCTGCTTCAGCTGGTATTGTTAATTTCCTGATGGGTAAAATACTGCTTGCAAAAGGAAAAAAATCGAATTCCTTACTCATGATTGCCAATGGGAAGCACCTCATTTCAGACACGATAAGCAGTGTTGGACTTGTTGCTGGGCTGATTGTTATTTGGATCACTGGACTCAATTGGCTTGACCAGGTAATAGCAATTTTATTTGCATTTTTTATTCTTAAAACGGGCTATGGGCTTTTAAAAAATTCAATTACTAGTTTGCTCGATGAAGCGGACTATGAAAAATTACAACTGCTAATCTTTGAACTTCAGAATAATCGCAAAGAAAAATGGATCGATATCCACAACCTGAGAGTAATCAAATATGGATCCAATCTTCACGTTGATTGTCATATCACACTCCCATGGTATGAAGCTCTTGAAAGTGCACATGAAGAGGTAACAGCTGTTGAAAAACTCATCAAAAAGAATTTAGGAAGTGATGTTGAATTTTTTATACATTCCGATCCATGCATAACGCCAAACTCCTGTACAATTTGTCAAATTAAAGCGTGTACTTTCAGAAAAGCTGCTTTCAAAGAAAAAATTGAATGGAACATACAAAATATGCTACCCAATAAAAAACATGAAAGCAGCAGTTGACTAGCTCTTAGAGTGCTTCTTTAATTTAAGAAAGATGTAAATGCCGATTTAATTTTATCAGCTTTTTTTCTGATAGAAAATAATCAATAATGATTAAGTTTATCTGGAAGCTAACTCAAGTTGTTGGATGAGTTGTTGTGCCTGAACAACACCGGATTGTCGCCAGATTTGCTTTCCATTTTTAAAAATTATTAAAGTTGGAACGCCGCGTACTTCAAAGGCTGCAGCAGCCTGAGGATTTTTATCGACATCTACTTTTATGATTTTTGCAGTGCTTCCTAGCTTTCCAGCAACATCCTGCAATATCGGGCTCATCATTTTACATGGGCCACACCAGGTAGCATAAAAGTCAACCAAAACGGGAGTCTCTGAATTTATCATTTCATTGAAGGAACTCATCTTTAGTCGTAATCTATATCCGTTAAATCGGTTGTTTCAACAGGTTGAGATTTCTCAAAACCCAATGCATTTTGCTGGCTCAAACTCATATTATCAGTTGCGGAAGTCTCCAACCAAACCGTTCCTGATTTTCTAAACACTTGTACGTTTAGTTCAAACTTATCTCTAAAAGTCATTTCAAGTTCCGAAACAGTTAAAGCAGGCGTAACTGCTAAAGAACCTGTGTGGGTTGCTTTACGGATGTCATTAACTTTAAGATCCTTACTGATCAATTCCTTCTTTGATGAGGCTTCGGAAATATTGTGACCTGCTTTAAAAAATTCAAGTTTCAGAAATGGAAAAACAGTATTAAAATCTGATTTGATAGCACTCAACTTCCTTTCTCCTTCTATTTGAATATTTATCATGAGATGTTGTTATTTGATAGCGATTTAAACTATTAATTTATACAACTTTGGTGGAACAACTAATAATTTACAAAAATATATAGAGGTTTCTTTCTTTAGTATGATATTAGTCACATAAAGCCATAACTCATCTAAAATGAATTAGATACACTAAATTATTGTATTTCAGCACGTTAAACTAATTAACATTAATTTAACATATGGTTAATATTTAACCAATTTAATACTTTAACTTTTGCTTCCGTTAACATTGTATAGAAGTTAGTATACTTAACCAAATTGAAAGTAGATAATCAAAACCTAAAATATGAAAATTAAATCACTATTAGTTTATTCCTTGCTGACATCAGCAATTTTGGTTTCGTGTGGTACTCCCAAGCAGGATGCTCCAAAAGGCGAAGATGCTCCATTGACCGGAGAAGTTAAAATTGACGGATCCAGCACAGTTTATCCTATTTCGGAGGCTGTAGCAGAAGAATTCAGAAAAGTGCAACCAGATGTTAAGGTGACAGTTGGTTTATCAGGAACAGGAGGAGGATTTAAGAAATTCAGCCGTGGGGAAATTGATATTAACGACGCATCAAGAACTATTAAAGAAGAAGAAATAAAAGCATGTGATGCCAACAATATCCATTCTTTAGAACTTGAAATTGCGTTTGACGGACTGTCAGTAGTTGTAAATCCAAAAACGATTGGGTTAAAGATATTACCGTAGCAGAATTAAAAATGATGTGGGGAGCCCGAAGCACAAAACAAAATCAAAAATGGAGTCAAATCAGAGCAGGATGGCCCGATCAGGAATTTCGTTTGTATGGTGCAGGAACAGAATCAGGTACCTATGATTATTTCACAGAAGCCATTGTAGGAAAAAGCCATTCGAGCAGAGGTGACTATACTGCAAGTGAAGATGATAATGTTTTAGTACAAGGAGTATCAACTGATGTTAATGGACTTGCATTTTTGGATTTGCCTACTATGAAGAAAATATGGATAAACTCAAACTGGTTGCAGTTGATGACCAGAATGAAGCAAATGGAGCAGGTGCTATACTTCCTTCGGTTGAAACAGTAAAAATAAAACTTACTCTCCACTGTCGCGTCCTTTGTTTATTTATGTCAATTCAGAAGCTGTAAAGCGTCCTGAAGTTACAGCGTTTGTAAAATTCTATATGGAAAAATCAAAAGAACTATCACGTGAAGTAGGATTTATTCCATTATCGGATGAGGAATATGCAGGACAGCAAAAGAAATTTGAAGATTTCATGCAAACACATTCAAAGTAAAAAATAGCAAATCAAATAATGCAAAAGCATTCCGGTAAAAAACGGAATGCTTTTGCCTGTTAAAAATGAATAAACGTAACAAAGAAAAAATAATAGAACTGGTGCTTGCCGGTTGTGCCTTTTTAACCATCCTTACCACTGGAGGTATACTCTATGTGTTATTATTTGAGGCCATCAAATTTTTTAGTGTGGTTTCAATTGTCGATTTTTTAACAGATACTCAATGGACACCACTTTTTGCAGATAAGCATTTTGGTATTATGTCATTATTGAGTGGAACACTCTTAACTTCATTCATTGCCATTATGGTTGCATTACCAACAGGGTTGACCATAGCCTTGTATCTGAATGAATATTCTTCCAGAAGATTTAAAAACATCATAAAACCGATACTTGAAATTCTGGCATCGGTTCCAACAGTGGTATATGGATTTTTTGCACTTACCGTTGTAACACCATTTTTACAAACCATTTTTCCTGATATGTCCGGCTTTAATTCATTATCTGCAGGATTTGTGATGGGCATTATGATCATTCCTTACGTTTCATCATTGAGTGATGATGCAATTGCTGCTGTTCCCAGATATATCAGAGAGGGGTCGCTTGCACTCGGTGCGAATCGGTTTCAAACTGCGTTCAGAGTTATTATTCCTTCAGCTTCATCAGGAATTATTGTATCCGCAATTTTAGCCATATCAAGAGCAATTGGAGAAACTATGATAGTAGCAATTGCTGCCGGACAACAACCCAGGCTCACTTTTAATCCAATGGTTCCTGTTGAAACTATCACCACCTATATTGTAAAAGTTAGTTTGGGTGACGTTTCTCATAATTCACTTGAATACCAAACAATATTTGCTGCAGGGATTACACTTTTTGTATTTACATTTTTACTGAACAATCTTAGTTACTGGTTGAATAAAAAATTCGAAAAAAAATATGTCTAAAAGGCACATTCGTATATCAAGGCTACAGGATCAGGGTTTCAAATACCTTGGTATATTCAGTACATTTTTCGGATTGATTATGCTGGCCATTTTCATTTCAAGCATTTTGAATGAAGGAATCGGTCGTATCAGTTGGGATTTCATTTCCAGTTTCCCTTCGCGAAACCCACACAAAGCCGGTATTTTATCGGCCTTGGCAGGAACTCTGTGGATAATTGTTATAACTGCAATGGTTGCAATTCCTATAGGCATTGGAGCAGCTATTTACCTTGAAGAATTTTCACGCAAATCAAGAATTGGTAAAATAATTGAAGTTAACATTACCAATCTTGCGGGGGTACCTTCGATTATATATGGTTTATTGGGTCTTGAAATTTTTGGTCGTATTTTGGGCATGGGGGGAAGCATTCTGGCTGGAAGTTTTACCCTTGCACTATTAATTCTTCCAATCATTATTGTAGCCACCAGAGAAGCAATTAAAGCAGTCCCTAACTCCCTGAGGGAGGCATCTTATGCATTGGGAGCCTCTAAGTGGCAAACAGTTAAAAGTTCCGTTGTTCCCTCGGCAAGTAGTGGTATTATTACCGGAATTATTATTGCATTATCGAGAGCCATAGGTGAAGCCGCACCCTTAATAGTAGTTGGTGCATTAGCTTATGTTCCTTTTGTTCCTACCACCCCTAATTCAGAATTTACGGTACTTCCTATTCAAATTTTTAACTGGGTGTCAAGACCACAAGAAGCATTTTTGGTGAACGCTTCAGCAGGAATTATTATACTTTTGGGTATCACATTTCTTTTAAATGCGTTTGCAGTTTATCTGAGAATCAAACGATCTGTTAAGTATTGAATTAAAAAAGGGCAGTTTAACATCTCATCCAAAGGCACTATAAAGGCGCTGTTTTAAAAAACAGCACTGCTAAAGTTTTGCTGTTTACCAAAATTAAATCTTACAAAAACTGGAAATGGTATTTTATGCTGCTTATGCCTAAAGTAAGCACTAAAGAAATACCATTATTTTTCCAACTTATAACCAACACCACGAATAGTAGTTATGAAGTTGTCGAAAAGTTTTTTACGCAACATCCGAATGTGGACATCCAATGATCGGGAATCCTTTTGTTTAAAATTACTACCCCAAATTTCCTTCAAAATTTCCTCACGCTTAAAAACTTTGCGTGGATTGGAAGCAAGCAGGAGCAATAATTCAAATTCCTTTTTAGGGAATGACACTTTGCTGCCTTTAGTATAAACAGTATATGCAGCTTTATCAATGATCAAATTATCGCTGATCAATTTTGATTCTTCAGTAGAATCAAGTCGACCATTATTACTCGTTTCAGGTAATTGTTGATATTGATTTATATCCTGATTTTCTTCTAAAATGTAAATTCTACCAGCCACAATTCGATTTATTTCAATCACAAAAATAGAATTGCTGCATTAAGCCATGGTAATGTATAAGTTAATTTGGTGTTAATTAAAGCAAATTTAAACCGTTTTGATACAAAGCCTCTAAATAATTATGAGAAGATATTGATGCAAAAATAACAGATACTAATATTGAAAATGTTTCTTTAAATTCATCACCGGCTTTTCAAAGAAGTTATAACTTCCAAAAGCTATCAAAAGTAAAATAATCAGTCTCAAAATATAATTGTATTTCCAGTCGAGTACATAGATGCCCATTGGATCCTCGTAGGTGAAATACTTAATAACTACACTGTCATAAATCGGAGTCAATACAAAATGAAATAAATATATACCATAACTTACTTGACCGATTTTATTGAGAGCGCTATTCTCCAGCAGGTATTTTCTCCTCCATTCAGACTTATTATTCACAACATGAGTAATTAACCAAATTGAAATAATACTATTAACGGATAAAAACAAAAAGGAATAAGGGGAGCCACGATCCTCTGAAAAGGTAAAAAAGAAATGAGCGAGTAAAGCTGCAGGAAACAACTGTTTGATGTAAATATTAAATTTATTTTCGACTGGCTTACCTTTTACATAAGCAAACAACCCACCAATTCTAAAAGCTAGCATACAGGTTGGCATAAGCATGAATCCTGTCCAGTTATTTAGTACCACCATTGTATAAATTGCGGTGCCGATACCAATTAATATTGCACCGAAGAAAACAAATTTTAAAAATTTCGATTTACAAAAACGATAAACCAGGGCCAGATGAGATAAAACTGCTCTTCAACGGATAGTGACCAAGTGTGAGAAAATTTATTAAAAGATTGGGTAGAGTAAGATAAAATATTACTGGTATAAGTTAGAAACCAAC
Source organism: Bacteroidota bacterium (assembly GCA_016722525.1). Taxonomy (GTDB): domain Bacteria; phylum Bacteroidota; class Bacteroidia; order AKYH767-A; family OLB10; genus JADKJB01. The sequence continues at coordinate 26,872 of JADKJB010000009.1, read as the reverse complement.
CGAGATGCTCCTTGATACCGGGATAATCAATTAACAATAAAATTACTATGGTAGCTTAATAAACCGGGAAAATTCTAAGTGAGCGTCTTACTATAAAGTTCTTCATGATGCGCCACTTTTGTTCAGGATGTTTCCAGACCGCGTCAATAAGTATGTTAGTGATCAGGTAACCACTTAAGACAAAAAACAAATCAACGCCAAACCCACCATAAAGAACAAGTCCTTTAATCCAGAAAACAAGCGTTTTATGCTGGTCGAAATCGATCGGAAGCCACCAATGCTCCACGATCACAAAAATAACTGCAAAAGCCCTTAATGTATCAAATCCTCAATGTATTTCATTTATATAAATTGCCAATCAGTGATCCAAACCTTGATCTATCGAAAACTGATTATTAACAAAAACAACTGCCCTATTTTCTATAGCACTTTAATAATTCCTCAACTCAATAACCTCCAGGCCCACTTTTGCGACTCTCAAAATAAAGAAGAAATCCTAAATTGAGCAAAAACAATACATTTCACAGCATGTGGATCAAATAAATACATTAAACTCATTTTCAATTATTTAAGAAAATCAAGTAGTACTATTTGTTTAAAATAGTCTTCAAATTAACTTATAATTTAAACTTATAACTCAGATAATATGTTGTTAGCAGCAATTAACTAAAACCAGTTAAATACTAATAAGGGTTGCAAATGAGTTATAAACACAACTTTCTGCAGTCCAAAAGTAGTACTGAATTAAATTACTTCTTAAATTCCAATTGAATGCCATGAAAAAATTATTTGTATATAAAACGCTGATCTTGCCGGCAGGACTTCTTTTACTTTCCTTGTTATCAGCATGTTCTTTCTCTTCCAAATCGACTAAAGTTTATTGAACAACTCCATAAATGAAAGCTACGACATGGTAGTTGTTCCGGGTGTTCCATTGGAAAATGGTAAATGGAGTCGTGTTATGAAAGCCAGAATATACTGGGCAAAGTACTTGTACGACCAGGGAATAGCCAAGAACATTATGTTTTCGGGAAGCGCAGTGTATTCACCCTATGTGGAAGCTGAGATAATGGCTCTCTATGCTGAAGCCATCGGGATTCCAAGAAAACACATTTTTACCGAATCAAAGGCTGAACACAGTACCGAAAATATTTTTTACTCCTATATAAAAGCCCGAAAATTAGGCTTTGAAACAATTGCATTAGCATCAGATCCCTTTCAAACACGGATGCTCAAAAGATTTAGCCGGTCTAACGTAAGTGAAGATGTGAAGTTGCTTCCTATAGTATTTGATACATTACGAAAGATGGAACCTATGATGATTGATCCAGTTATTGATATACGAAGTGCTTTTGTAGAAAATTTTGTTTCGCTGCCAGATCGCGAGAATTTTTTTGAACGAATGAGAGGAACCATGGGTCTCAAATTGGAAACTCCGGTAAATTAGATCTACTATTTTAATTTAAAATCATAGATTTTAAATTAAGTTTTCCTATTTTATTTTATCAACTTAACAGAGTGTTCTTTTCCCTGATTCAAAAGATGAATAAAATAAGTGCCACGAGCATAATTTTGAGTCGAGATTTCAACTCGTTGTGATCCTTTACTGAAGAAAGTTTTATCTACTACTCTATCCACAACTTTACCGGTAACATCACTAACATAAATACTCACCTCTGCTGATTTATAAAGATTGAAACTCAAAGTTGCAATATCAGTAACAGGAATAGGTGAAAGAGCAAGTTGAATCTGATTAGCAGTATTTTCATTTATCGAAGTTGGATCCACAATATATAACTTACCGAAATAAGGAATACAATTAAAACCTGTTGCAGTTATATCGAATGTATCTATTTGCATTACAGGTAAAAAATTCAACATCACAGAATTATTTTGAACAATTCCTGTACCTAAAATTGCAGCTCCTTTTGTGATGGTCACTACTGCATCATTAAGAGTACAATTAACGAGTAATTGAGAAGTGCCAAGAGGTTCAATAGTATCATGAACAGCTGCAAGACTAAGTGGCACAGAATTTCTAACAACAAAAGAGGGATCGCCGAAACAATGCCATGTGTCTGTCATCTCATTACCGGAAGTTCCATAATTTGTGTTCATATGCATACAACCGTTCACACTAATTCCACCAAAAGTATACTTTAAGTTGTTGGCGAAACTTGCAGTGAGTAAAGAATCAAATTCATCCTGACCATCCATGGGTTCATTCCAATATTGATTTACAGAAGACATGAGTGTAGCAACCATTCCTGTAGGTTGACCTGAATTATTTCGCGCCCTTAATAACTCTTCGGCGAAACATGTTCCACTGGCAAATTCACCATTAACACACGCAACCGCCCCCCAGAAAGGCAACATACCTGAATTGGTAAGTAAAGGAATATCTGCCGAACTAAATCCACTGGTACCACAGCCACTTTGTGAACCGTGACCCGTATAATTTATTACTCCCCGGCCATCGTTGATCGCATTAATTATGTTACCAGGGATTGGATCTCCATTGGCATCTAGTCCGCCTTGTGAACCGTCATACATTTCATCCACGAAAGTGTAGCCATAGTTCATAAAGCCGGTACGAATATTTCGCATGTGTTCAAAATCCATTTCGCCGTCATCACCGGGGCCTTGATCGGAAGCAATACCGACAGCTTTTGTGTACCATGTTCCTCCGGGAGTTGGATTTGCTTCGTAATCGATACTGCGTTGAACCTGGGTGCTAACATCTGCAAGAGATTCTGAGGAGAATCGTCCTACAATCACTTCCGCATAGGAATCATTTCCCGAAATATACCCATAACTCGGATCACTGGTTCCACCCGATAATATAGGAGAGGCAATATCTTGTATATCCCCCCACAAGTAATACATACTTTAAATTATTCGAAGCATAATAAGTGGTAATGAAATTTTTGATAGCGGTTGAAGTATTCCCAATTGTGGCCACATCAACTATCTCACATAGCACCCCTCTCTTGGCTTTCCATTCAACAAAACCATCCAAAGAGCTTATATAGATATCTTTTGAAATAATAAGCATGGTTCCTTCTTCTGTTAATGGGGTATAGTTCAATACTGAAGGAGCGTTTTTGAAAAGCGAACTATAGATGTATGAGAATTCTCTATCTACTGCAGTAAGTGGTTGAACACGATTAAAAACATTCTGTCCATTTTGATTTTCAACAGATATAGTAAGTTGAATGTTGGTATATACACGTAAAACCTTACTGACCGGATTGTACTGAAAAGGATAAATCCAAACAGTCTGCCCACGGAAATCACGAACTATGAAAGGATCCTGAAGCTTAGCAAGTGTTCCCGGAAAAAAAGTATCCTGATTGTACTGGTCTCCGTAGATAAAAGGTACTGCGGAAGGATCGACGGTTCGTAGTATACTTCCTTTTGATGGCGCAATCTCAACATTGGTATAATCGATAAACGTTGAATTATTGATATCAACTTTCATTTTTGCAAAATCAGGAATAATGATGCTTGTTGCAAATTTTGAAATCTCTGGGGCACCTGCCTGAAGAAGGTAAGATGTTTCAGGAGCAGAAATTGTAGCCGCATCACCGCGAGGTGTTTCTACGACCTTCTGGTAGTAGCCCTGAAGGTTCATACTCAACACGGTTTCATTAGCGCTCGTTGAGACCAAAGCAACAGTCACTGCTGTTGGATTGTTGCTAGTAATACCTACCCATTGACCGGCAGCAAGCAATGTTGGAATGAACAAGCAAACCAGGAGAAACGATACAATTCTATTCATGACGCTGATGAATTTAGGTTAAGTGAATGTTACGAGATGTTGATTATCAGGAACTAAGGCTGAAAGATAATGAATTCATCAAAGAGAAACAAAATTTCTAAAAATTTTACAAAACAATTATAATATGGGAAATAAAACAGGATGTAATGAATAACTGTACCAACTTCCGTTTCACCCCTATTTGATCATAATAAATTGTGTTGAAAGAGGTTTAACTGTAACAAAAAAACTATACTTGAGAAGCACCAAAAATCAAAACAGGAAAACTAATTTCAAATTGAATTCCTCAATTTTTTATCAAGTCACCGGCATGATTGATTTTATAAATAGAAAGTGAACCGTGTTTTCCTAACAACGGTCCAATATATTTCCTTACAATAGTCCTGGACAAGATCGTTTCATCAGTCAACACCAAAAATCGCAATCGCTAAATGCCTCTTCTATAAAATAATCCCAGGACTGTTCAGTAATGTTCCAACCTCTGCGATTCATGAGATATAATGAAATATTATAACTGTTATCATTACAGGTAACTATTTTTGAATTTTTATGCACATCTAATTTATCCAGGATCAAACCAACATCCATCCAATTCCTATTTATCAGATCATAATGGTAGGCGCGTTTTGCAAAATAGTTGTTGATTGCTGAAATACCGAAGTAAAAAGATAAAATTAAAATTAATGTGTGAAATTTCCTAAAACGCTCTTGGATTACACCACTTTCATAAAAATAAACTGTTGTGAAAAAAATCATAAAGACTATAAATTGAAACGGGATATGATAATACCCATGGAACCAGGCCTGACGTGACAGGGTAACAAAAAAAACTACCCAACCCAATATCGAACCCAAAATAATAGTACTAAAAAAAACCGGAATTTTTTTCAAATTTAAGGCTAAATAGATTAGCGAAAAAAATAATAGAATAAATATAAATACCGGATAAAAATCAAACAATTTACCTGAGAACTGCTTGAGAATTAGAACAAAATCCTCAAACGAATGCGGAAATTTCGGTTTTAATAGAAACACATTTGAATGAAACTCCTTTTGCATGTATGATGCATAAAAAATCCAGCTTATTATGACAAAAACAGGAATGATCAAAACTGAACATTTAGATACTATTGATTTGAGTGAAGTTTTTTGTTCTTTCAAATGCAAACAAATCGCAAGACAAACAGGTAAATAAATGAAAAGTACTGAAGATTTCTCCAGTAAACTAAATGATGAGAAAAAAACAAACCACCACAAATTCTTAACAGTTATTTCAGGAAACGTTTTCAATAAGAAATATAATCCTGATAAAAACAGTGTCAATGCAAATGTATCGGGTAAAAAACCGGTGCTGTAATAAATAAGGTTCGGAGAAAGTAGCCATCCCAAAGAAACAGTTAACGATAGTAATTTATTTTTAATAAATTTATTGCTGATGACAAAAGCCACCACAAACCCAATTATACTTGAAACCAATACTGTACTTCTAAAAAGATACTCATGAAAACCAAAAATATGGTAAAGTTGCGAAACGAAAAATGTTTGCAAAGGGAATTCACCAATTGCAATTCCTGAGGAATTAAGTGCAATATTGTGGGTTTGTGGTTGAAAAAAACTGACATCATTCTGATAGTAAAGCAGAGCAATTGATGCGCGATCTATTTGAGCCCAGGCATGCTCCCCCATCGGCCTCATAAAAAGCAATTCAGGAAAATCAGTCACGGCATATAGATGATAATCGCCAGAAAAAAAAAGAAAATGCCAATTTTCTTTAAGACTTTCATTGGATTGGTTTTAAATTACCATAATGAACAAAAATTTTTTCAGCTAATTTCATAAATGGCAAGTCGGATTTTTCATTTCCATAGGCTCATTTTCATTTTATAACCTGTCCTCGAAAGATAATCCTTTAAAACTTGATATTTTTCCTCACCTCTGCAATTTTCACCGAAAGTTTTCCTGTACAAATTCCATCAACAAATTCCATACGGCTGCCTAAAAATTCGATTTGATTCTTCCTGCACCATGGTTCAACCCAAACATCACACGAAGCAGTAAGTATTACGATTATATTTCTATCACGAATTTGTGATTTTATTCCGCTATAAATAGATTCGTAAAACAAGGAAGGCAAAAAATCTTCCGAAAAACGTTTTCCAAGCACCAGAAGGTCCTCCTTATGAAACCCTCTATAATGCAACTTCAACACCATCTCCTTTACATAATGCCGGCTTATCAAGGATGAATATGCTAGTAATATTAGAGGAGATACCAATGCATAAATCAAAGTAGAACGAATTTTACCATGAGTGAATTGTGTAAATGCAACCATGGTATCTCCTTTCGAAATAGTACCATCAAGGTCATAAACAATCACATTACCATTCATTTACTTCCAATTTATTTTCTTATAAAAATATTCCGGGAGCGAATTTATCACCCAAATCACAAAGCGCCATTTAGAAGGAACATATACAATATTTCTCTTGTGATCTATTGCCTTTTTAATCAGGAGTGCTGCTCTTTCGGAACTGATGATAAGACTGGAAGGTAAAGACAGCCCTTTTGTCATAGGTGTATCAACATACCCGGGTTTAACAGTTATAACATGCACATTGTGGTGATAGAGCTCGTTACGAAGCCCATCAAGATAACTTGTAAATGCAGCTTTTGCAGAACTATAAAATAAATTTTTTGACTTCCCTCTATCACCGGCAATGGAGGAAATTCCTACTATAATGCCCTTGCCTGATTTTTTAAACAAGGCTGCAAAAACATTGATCAGACCAATACTTCCCTCTGCATTTGTAGCAAAGATTTGGTGGATCTCGGAGACATTCAAAAAATCCCGGGTATCGATTCCAAGGTAACCAATACTACAAATAACAATATCCGGAACTTGAATAAGCTGTTTTGATAAATCCTGAATGGACTGATAGTTTGATACATCGATCCGGTAGACCTCGACAGAAATTTTATACTTACTTTTTAATTCTGTTGCAATCGAATTTAATTCATCCACATTTCTTGAAGCAATCTGCAGATTGGCTCCTGAGGAAGCATACAATTCGGCCAGTGACTTTCCTATTCCTGAACTAGCTCCTGCAATGAAAACTGTTTTGTTCATTTCTTGTCAGATGTATTTAGTCCCAAGCGATTGGAAAGTAAAGATACGAATCGGTTTGAAACAACGCGATTCGGATAGCTTCGCAGGAAAAAAGAACGATCCATTCGTGCATCCTTGGCAAGATACAATTTACCGCCACAATTTTCTACAATTTTATCTAATTCATCCAAAAAATTCAACAACCCATTATTCATCTTCAAATCCATGGCTAAAGTATACCCGGGAGCTGGAAAACTCATATGGGCTAAAGGGTTCGCTTCACCAAAGGATTTAAGAACACTTAAAAACGATGACATACCCTTGGTGCTACAAGCCAGAAGAATTTCCTTTAAAGCTTGCTCACCGCTTGAATTCGCCGGAACCAGACATTGATACTGGACAAATCCTTTTTTGCCATATAATCTATTCCAGCTCTTAATTTTATCGAGCGGGAAAAAATAATCATCATAATGCAACAACTTAGAATCAGATGATTTCGCATTGATTAAAAAATAAAATCTGTTAAAGATGTTAATTGATATTTTATTTAATAAAAATGACGGAAACAATTTAGGAATTCTCATAAGTGGGGATTTATGAACCTGCAGTTTCAATTCAAAATTTTTAATTAATACATTAGCTGCCTTTTCATGCTCACCTACTATCAAGACTGAATTGAGTTTTTTTCCATTGCCGGAAGCCGTATCGAGCCAGGCTACACTATACTTTGAATCCTTAAACCGTTCAAATGAATTCAATAATTCCGAAAGACTATACAATGGTATCTTTATACATTTAATATATGCAGTTTCAATCGCCACTAGTTTTAAACAAGCACGAATAATTACACCGCTCATACCCATTCCACCGCACGTTTTTATAAATAAATCTTTGTTTTGTGACGTGGAACAACGCACCAGTTGCAATGATTCATTGATGATTTCAATCCACTCCACATGCCGGGTAAATGTGCCGTCAATGTGATGATTTTTGCCATGGATATCGGCGGCAATTGCACCACCAATTGTAATAAACTTGGTACCGGGAACAACAGGCAAAAAAAGTCCGGAAGGAACTATTTGTTTTAAAATTTCATCAATGGATACACCAGCTTCAACAACTATTATTTTCTTCTGAATATCCAATTCCAAAATACGGCTCATGGCAGTACAATCAAGCACAACCTTCCCTAATGATGCATCCCCGTAGCTTCTCCCCATTCCCCTTGCGATCAATTCCGGGTATAGCTTTAAAGCGTCCATACATTCTGATTCAGATGTTGGTGAAATAACTTCAGAATCAATCATAGGATAATGATTCCAGTTAGTTAAATTTCTTCTAAACATTTGGCGAGTAATTGAAAAATGCAACTGCTAAAAGCCATACTAAAACACAAATTTTTAAAATATTATCCTGAAACAACAACTGAACAGGAGAGACTGAGTTTTTAATTTTCAAAATTTGTCGCGCATACTGAAACAAACCAATACCCACTGGGATTGCAGTGAGAAAATACCAGGTGGAACCCACTCTGTTGATGGTATTCGGATAGATTGTATAGAAAACATAAACAACCATATTTAAAAAAACAATAGCGCTAATGGAAACTTTTAACAATTTGTTTGTATAGGGAATGATCATGGCTCTAGAATGGTTTCCAACATTAGATTCAAGCACGTTTAAATCCGTAAATCTTTTCCCTAACGAAAGGGTTAACATTATTAAAATAGTCATTAGGTACAACCAATTTGTAATAGGTACATCAGCAATTTGACCACCCATATAAATTCGCCAAACATAGCCTAAAGAAATGATTAGGATATCCAGAAAGATTATTTTTTTCAGAAAAATCGAATAAAGGATATTTTGAAAGATATAAATTTGAAAAATCCAGAAACTTTCATTGCCTATCCACCATGCCACCATTTCACCGAACAACAAAAAAATCAATGCGATAAAAGAGGCAGTTTTTCCTTTTACTGTTCCTGCTGCCTGTGGGCGATACTTCTTAATAGCGTGTAACTTATCAAATTCACGATCGAGGTAATCATTAAAAATATAAACCGAACTGGATATCAAACAAAAAGCTGCAAAAGCTGCAAATAATGAAGGCAATAAATTTGAATCAGTAACTTTTCCTGCAAAAAACACGGGCGCGAAAATTAATACATTCTTCACATAATCCTCTGCCCGAACCAGTTTGATAAAAACGCTACATTTCATTTCACAAAGCTAAATTCTTAAATTGAATGAATTCAAAATTGAAGCAAAGGACAAAATATTAGGATAACGTGTTGAATTTCAAAACAAAATGAGGTTTGGATTGACTAAAAAATGAAAATCTCGAAGCATTTATAAAAACAAAAACCCTCTGTAAGGAGGGCTTTAAGTGGACCTGAAGGGATTCGAACCCCAAGCCTTCTGATCCGTAGTCATACTATTCAGTTTATTGCCCTTTATGGTTTATTCATATTATTTGGCGATGTTCAGTAGAATATTTAATATTGAAGCAGGGGTTTTGGTGGGGTTGGATTTGAGGGAGCTGTATTTAGGTGAATCCGATTATGCAGAGGTGAGAGCATATTGACATTGATAAGTAATAATTCTGATCGTATAATCCAAAATATAAGACAATATGTCATCTTTAAAAGCAGACTGTCATTTTGTCTCAGGGTTTCCCCCTAAGGGGAAACCTGTGTTTTGTGATTTTTGTAAAAGTTGTGCATTTCATGTTTACAATTACATGTAGTTATTTTTCAATCAACTAATTTCAGTTAGAATTAACGTTTAACCCGTGTAATATGAAAACAACTTATTCCAAATTAATCATGTTGGTTGCCCTTTTGATATTTTTTCAAATAGAAGGCTTCTCTCAAACATTAACTTTAACACCCTCCAACTTTAATGGTTATAATATCAGTTGCTTTGGTAGCGCAACAGGAAGTGTTAATCTGACTATTTCAGGAGGCACACCACCATACACTTTTGAGTGGAGTAATGCGGCCACCACCGAAGATCTTATCAATTTACTGCGGGCTATTATCGTGTCAGCGTTGATGATGCTGATACCTTAACAGATGCCGTGGATGCAGAAATAACTTTAACAGAACCTGAGCCACCTCCAAATTGGGGAAGCCCATCCTTATGTTTATCAGAACGGTTACAATGTTAGCACTTATGGAGCCTGTAATGGAAGTATTATTCTTGATGTTAAAGGGGGTGTTACCCCATATACTTATTTATGGAAACCGGGTCAGCAAACTATTGCGAACCCGTCTAATTTATGCTCTAATGAAAATCAAGTAATTGTTACTGATGCAAATGGTTGTGCTATTGCAAACGGAATAGGATTGAATGAACTCAAAGAGATGACTGGACCATGAATGGAAATTACAATTCCAATCCATCAAATCAATTTATTGGTACACTAGATAATAAGGATTTAGTTTTTAAAACCAATAATACAGAAAGGCAAGACTTAAGGCAAATGGTGAATTTTCAATTGCAAGAATCAAATCAGGAAGAATTGTTTCCCCTGATTCATTGATTTATTTTGGTGATAGTTCAATTATTATGCATCCTACATTAAACAGGTTATATGGTGATGATGCTTCTTTTTATGGAAAGGAACTGCGATAGGCAAATATGCTAATGCGGCAGGATTGTATTCCACTTCATTAGGGTATAAAAGTTCATCTGTAAATCCCTATTCGGTAGCTATGGGATTCAGAGTACAATCTACACAGGATTATTCAATAGCAATTGGAAATGGTACAAGTGGTCAAAATTTAACAAATAACATAACAAATACTATCATGCTTGGTTGTAATAGTAATATTCCTACAGTATTTATTTCTTCTGCAACTGGGCTAAACACTTCTGTAATGTGGGAATTGGCACAACCGACATTCCTAATGGTTATAAATTAGCTGTAGATGGTAAAATTATTGGTATCCATCCGACCAACCACATATTGTTAAAGACATTGTTATAGCGTAAGAACCTTTTTGGAAAGGTATATCAAAAAAATGAGACTTCAAAATTTTCAGGGAAGTAATTCTTCTAATCGATTGGCTTTATAATCAGGCAGTATCTGCAAGATATTTTTCAGCCATTCATACGGGTTAATTCCTTTCAGCTTGCAGGTTCCAAGCAGGAGTAAATCATTGCTGCGTTGAGCTGATATGTGTGATCCGGCAAACAAATAATTTTTCTTCCAATGGCGATTGGGCGGATGGAGTTTTCAACCAGGTTGTTGTCAATCTCTAATTTTCTATCGGTAGCATAAAGCATCAGTTTTTCCCAGCGGAACAGGAATAAGCCAGAGCTTTCACCGAAGCACTTTGTGGAGGAACCTTCAAAATGGTTTCCTTCAACCATTGGTGCATTTGAGTTAAAACTGGCACCGACTCTCTTTGGCGAAGATCATATCGTTGAGCATGTGAGAGTGATCCTTCTCTGGCTTGTCGTTCAATGGAATATAGTTTTTGAATTTGATTCAAAGCAATTTCACATACCTGCTTATTTTCACTCAGCGCATGTTCAAAATATCTGCGCGCATGTGCCATGCAATGAATAAGTGTTACATTGTTTTTATCAAAGTTTTCATAAGCATTCCAGCCATCACTTTGCAAATAACCAGTAAAGTCTTTTAGTATATCTGCAGGCCCTTCTCTTCCACGCCCTTTTCGGTAATCAAACAGCACAAGCCCTGATACCGGATCCCGGTATACCCAATAATACCCTAAATGTGTTTTGCCTTTTATGTTTTTGTCAAGTACTTTAATGGTGGTTTCGTCTGCCTGAAGATATCCACTTTGAAGTATCTTTTTCTTTAGAGCCTCATAAAGTGGATCCAGCAGGTTACAGCACAGAGCCACCCAGTCTGACATGGTGGAAGAAGGAATTTCAACACCTAGTCGTTTGAACTGTTCGATCTGACGATACAGTGGAAGATGATCCACATATTTTTGAATGAGTATCAAAGCAAGCAGAGCCGGACCCGGTATTCCCTTTTCGATAGGAGATGATGGCAATGCGCCTATTAAAATGCCTTCACCATTCGCTTTTGCATATTTAGGACGGATGAATCGTTTCACAAAAAGCTTTCCGGGTTCGTGTTCCAACTGCTCGGTAATCTCTTCTCCGATTTTCACAAGACCAGTTGTATCATCACTGGGAGGAATGATAATGTCTACTCGTTCCAGGTGATCCGGAAGCGGCATCCGTCCTTTGTGTTTGGATGTTGCCGATTTCTTTTCACGTGTATAGGTGATCGTTTCTTTTTGCTTTTCCGGTTCGCCCACAGATGGTATGTCAAAAGGCAATGCAGACTGGGATGGATCAATAACAAATCGTTCCGACTTTCTGCCATAAGTGTTTCGTAAAAGTTGTTCGAGTTGATGCTGTAATTTTAAAATCTCTTGATTTTGTTGTTGGAGCTGATTATTTTGCTGCTGAATAATTTCCAAAAAGCGCAGGAACATCACTATTTTGTGTTGCTTCAATCACAAACAAAGATATATTAAATAAGTGCGGAAACGCTTGCTACCATTGACTTTTTATCAACAAAATGATGCTCATAACGCACTCTTTTTTTCATTGAAGAAAGAACAATTCCATCGAGTATAAATTGAAGTTGATGAGGTGATAGTTCCATTGCTTTTTGAGATGCATTTACTTTTGGAATTTCAAACGTACCTTTCTCTAATCGTTTTGAGTATATGCAAAAGCCATCTCCCTGCCAGTGCAGCAATTTTATTTTGTTGCGCGTACGTGATAAAAAAATAAACACATCGCCCAAAAGCGGATCTTTCTTAAATTCATTTCGTACCAGTCCGCTCAGGCCATCGTATCCTTTTCGCATATCACAACTATTTCCATAAACAAAATAACGATACCGGTTACTGAACGATAAAATCATGCATTCAATAATCGTAATATAAAATCTGAACTTACAGGTTGAAACAAATCAACTGAACTTTTTCCAATGGATATACGTGCAAATACAGTACTGCCATTTAAAGCCGGCATTTTTACTTCAGAAAATGTGGGTGGAATTCTATCACTCTTTACTTTTACTTGCTGCTTTTTCTTTTTAGGTGCCACCCAGCTGATTAAAGTGTGGTAATTGATACCATGCTCTTTGCTAAAAGCCATTCTGCTTTTACCGCTCTGTTTCCAACCCTCGATTAACGTTTGCTTTTCCTCTGAGGAATAAGTCTTTTTGATAAAAGTTCCATCGGTTTGTTCCATTGTCCAATTATTTATATCTTTAACGGGCAAAGAAAAACCATGAATCAACTTAAATCAAGATGTACTTCGTCGGATGCTTACAATTATTGCAACCGAGCTCAAAATTCAATTGAAAAATTTATGGCCTCCAGATTATGTATTTGAGAAGAACTATGATTTGATGTCAATATCAGAATTAAAACAATTTATTGAAAAAAATAAACATTTACCTGAGATTCCAAGTGCTAATGAAATGTTAAAAAATGGTGTGAACACATCTGAGTTACTTATGGGATTATTGAAAAACATTGAAGAACTAACTCTATACATAATTCAGCAGCAAGCAGAAATAGAAGCCCTTAAGGTAAGAAGATAAATATTAAAAATTATTATCAAAAATAAAGATAATTTAATTATGTCCTAAAATTAAGCTTTTATGCGAAAAAATTCAACTTTCAATATTGATGATATTATTATGGAAAATCACTTTTGCTCAGGGTACTGGATTTATCACTCTGAATGGTAGGCAATTTCATGATAAAACCGGTGCACCATTCTTTCCAATGGTTATGAATTATCATGTTAATATTGTTCATGATCAACAAGGACCAAATCCACAATATAAAGTAGTTCGGTCCCTTGATTATGGAACAGATAAGTGTTCTCTTGAAGGAGGATATTCGTTTGCAGATTGTGAAAATTCTTTGATTGATGATTTTGCAAGAATTTCTCAAATGGGATTTAATACAGTAAGAATTATTGGTGATTTATCACCATTTAGAAGAGGAAACGGTTTTTTGGATTTCAAAGTGGTCTGGTATTTATAATTTTGGAACCGGTCCCGAACATTTTGTGGCCCAACTAGGAAGTATTTCAATTTATATCCTCCCTATACAAGTGCAGATTGCAATACATTTTTTAACTTGATCGGACATCTTTTTGGATATTGCTGATCAATATAATATGAAAGTTATTTTTTGGCAACTGAGGCATCTGGCTGTATTAATACTCCTCTAGGTAAAGTTTGTTCCCCAGACAGGGGTTCATCGCTTGCCGATGCAATGGATTATGCATCATATCTAACTGAGCTTGCTAAAGTTATAAAAGATAAACCTGCTTTATTAGCTTATGATTTGTATAATGAACCATTTTGGTTGATATGGGACAATGGAAGGAACATGGATAAGAAGAAAGATTCAGTATGTCAATATGTAAGTTTGTGGTATGATGCTATAAATGGTGAAGATCCGAATCATCTTGTTACACTTGGCGGTACTGATTTTAATGATGTTTTATATTGGGATACTGGAGTTATGAAGATTGATTTTGTCTCAGTACATACGTATCCTTATCCTGATGACAACAATATAACTCCTGCTAATTCAGCTATTCTTCGGGAAGATATTATAAATCAATTTCACTTTTATACTGAAGCATTAGGAAAGCCATGGATTATTGGGGAAACCGGATTTTCAGCTTCTGATGAAACATGCTTGGCTAATAAAATTTGGGGTGATGAAGCTGATCAAGTAAACTACTTTTCAGAAATTTTATCTGCTGTTCGTGATTGTGGTGGATCTGGGTTTAGTTGGTGGTTATTTCAAGACATTCATTGGTATTGTGTCGATAATACAGTTTGTACACCAACATGTTCATATTGTAGAATTTGTGATAATAATGATCCTTTGAGTGTTGTTGGAGATATAGACCAAAATTATTTTGGTTTACAAAAATACACTGACCCAGATCCATTAACTGGTCAATATAGCACAGCAGATTTAAAGTCCGCAGCTCAAGTTAGCATTGATTTTGATGAAGGGAATGGAGTTCCTGCGCTAGCCCCGTGCGATGCTCCAACATCCTTCTATTATGATCCAAGTCACTTCAGTACTTTGAATACTAATACAAGTACTTATTTAACAGGAAGAATCGAAGATCAGGATGGAAATGCTATAAGTAGTGCTGTTATTATAGCTCAAAATTGGTTATATACCATTGACCCAACTCCTCTTCCTGATGATGAAGAACGCCACCATCAATATATACATACCTTTTCAAACGACAACACTTTAGGTAATAATTTTACTGTTATCCCTTATACACCGTTTAATCCTAACGATCCACGAATAGTGTATTTAAAAGCTTCAGCAGTAGGCGCTTCAAAGGTGGAGCTAGGAGGTTGGGGGTCAGACGTTGCGATGAACCAAAATGTAGGTGCCATAATTTTGGATAAAATGACTTTGGATTATGACTCACAAATTGATAATGTTGTTATTTCAACTTCATCGTTAAAAACAGACTACCTGGCATGGAATTCTTTGAAAATTACCAATGCAACAATCAATAGCGGGGTAACGAGTGAGTTAGTTGCAAGAAATGAAATAAGTATTATGCCAAATTTTAATGCGGAATATGGAAGTGATGTACATATATATTTGTATGAAACATTTTCAGATTGCGATGATTACACAGGCTTTTTAAGAATGACCGGCCCTGATGCCGACAATTCGCAGAGTACATTAACTTCAAATCAAAAGCAAATTAAATTATCATTTCAAAAATCAATATCGAAACTGAATATAAAACCAAATCCTAGTTCAGGAAAATATTCAGTCAAAATTGATTCTGAAACAGACATCAAAACTATGAATTTAATAATACGAAATACTCTTGGAGAGGAAATGATTAAAAAAGAATTTGCCGGATTTGAATATGAAATTGATTTAAGCAATTTCATAAATGGCATTTATTTTTTAGAATTATTTAATAATGAACAAAAATTTAATGAAATATTAGTAAAAAATTAAAATAAGATGAAAAATTTGATAATTTTAATATTTGTGTTACTGCTTCTATCCGGATACTCAAATGCACAATCATGGCAATGGGCAAAACAAATAGGAAGTAGCTACCAAGGTTATGAAGAAAGGGCCAATAATGTTTTTGCCGATGAGAGTAATATATACATAGTGGGTGCTTACGGAGGCTCATTAATTTTTTCATTAGATACTTTATATTGCAATGGTAATAATGATATTTTTATATCAAAGTTTGATGAAAATGGCAGTCCGATTTGGATACGAACAATTGGAGGTACTTCTATGGCACCAAATTATCTTGAAAATGGTTTTGGCGATTATGATACCTTGAATCATTGCCTTTACATTTCTGGAACATTTTTTGGAACAGCATATTTTGGAAATGGCATAAGTCTAAATGCCAATAACGGAGAAGATGCCTTTATAGCTAAATATGATTCTAGTGGTAGTTGTCAATGGGCAAAAAAAATAAGTAGTGTAGGTAATGATAGGTCTTACTGTTTTGTGCAGCCGGATGGGAATATTCTGGTTGCCGGAAAACTTTCAAACAATGGCTTTGTAGATACTTTATCTGTTCTTGCAGGTGGCTTTTTTTTGCCAGGTTTGATCCAAATGGTAATGTTTTATGGGCGGAACATAAATTTAACGGACCAGAAAAGTTTAGATTTGATTTATCTTTTATTGGAACGGATATGGTAATGACTGGCTTTTTTGATGTTAATAATTCAACTATAGATACAAGTACTTTGATATTAGTTGGCAATATAAACGGTTTTTTAACAAGACTTGATTTAATGGGTCAAGTAAAATGGATACATACATTTAGTGGGCCAGGTATAAACGGGGGGGCAAGTCTAAAGGTTGATGTGTCTTCGAATATTTATGTTACCGGTGGATTTCAAGATAGCATTCAGTTGGCAACCCTAAAATTATACGATTCAGGTAATGATTTTTATTTATCAAAGTTTGATGAAAATGGAAATGTTATGTGGGGTGTACAAGCCAATTGTGATGGAAATGTTGCAGTAGGTTCAGATATCGTGTTGGATTTCGATGGTAATTGTATTTTAACAGGAGCTTTTAACGGGAATGCCCATTATGGCAACTTCAACGTAAGCACAACAAATCCATATGATATGTTTATTTCAAAATATAATAGTAGTGGAACATGCCTTGGCATACGAAATTTTGGTCAGGCAAGTGGATTTTCTGTGACTCTGGATAATTACAACAATCCGATTTGTACTGGCACTTTTCATTATACAGTCAATATAGGAAGTAATATTTTACATCATTTGGAGGGCAAGATATCTATTTAGCAAGCTTGATGATATTGTGGGTATAGAAGAAGGTAAATTGTCAAATAACCAATTGAATATTTATGCAAACCCTAACGATGGAACATGTTTTATACAAATTCCAGATGATTTAGTTAATGATAAAAATGTTACACTAAGTATCTATGATGCTAGTGGGAAACTGATCCAACAGCAATTGCTCCAGTCTAATGATGAAAAACTTGAAATCAATATAGAGAAAAGGGCAAAAGGAGTATATCCTGTGGTATTAAGCAACCTAAAGAAAAGTTACAATGGTAAAATTATATTTGAATAATATAAATTGAAACTACCTTTTCTTGATCAAATGGATTTAATATTTTATTAAAAATAACACTGGAATAACAAAATACCAGAACCACCACCACCACCCTCGGAAAAACGGTCGGAAACACTTTAGTTTGCTATATTTGGCAATGTTCAGTAGAATATTTAATATTGAGGCAGGGGTGTTGGTGGGGGTTGATTTGAGGAAGGTGATATTCCATTAATATAATTTGAAAATAAATTCATTTGTCAATTAAAAAAATAAATAATTTTAAATTATAATCGACTTATTGGTCACAATTTAAATTTTTTTTATAGGGATATACTGAAAATCCAATATTTCATTCTAAATCCAAATGATAGTTTCATGTAAGTTCAATCAAATATTAATTAAAAATTGACATAAAATGAAGCAACTTACATTAGTACTGTTAATAGGAATGATTTTGCCTAGTTATGCTAAGGCACAATCTTGGATTTGGGCAAAACAACTTGGAAGTAGTTATCAAGGTTATGGTGAAAGAGTCAATAATGTTTTGTGATGATAATTATGTTTATATAGTAGGTTCTTATGCGGGATCTTTAATTTTTCCATCAGATACTTTAACTAGTACTGGAAATAATGATATATTTATTTCCAAGTTTGATGAAAATGGAAATACAATTTGGTTACGAACCATTGGTGGTAGTTCCATATCTATAAGCGTTAGTGAAGATGGTTTGGGCGCTTATGATACAATTAATCATTGGTTCTACATTTCAGGAACAATAGTCGGAACTGCATATTTTGGAAATAGTGTTAGTCTAAGTGCCAATAATGGAGAAGATGCATTTATCGCTAAATTTGATTCTAGCGGTAGTTGTCAATGGGCGAGATTAATAAGTAGTCCTGGGAGTGATAAATCTTATTGTTTTGTTCAGCCGGATGGGAATATTCTGGTTGCTGGTAAATTATCAAATAATGGCACTATAGATACTCTAAATATTTCCGCAGGTGGATTTTTTTCCAGATTTGATCCTAATGGTAATCTTTTATGGGCGGAACATAAATTTAGCGGACCAGAAAAGTTTAGATTTGATTTGTCTTTTATTGGAACGGATATGGTAATGACTGGCTTTTTTGATGTTAATAATTCAACCATAGATACAAGTACTTTGATTTTGGCTGGCAGTACAAATGGTTTTTTAGCAAGACTTGATTCAATGGGTCAGGTAAAATGGATAAATACATTCAGTGGCCCCGGCATTAACGGAGGTTCAGGACTAAAGATTGATGACTCTAAGAATATTTATGTTACGGGTGCTTTTCAAGATAGCATTCAATTGGGGTCCTTAAAATTATATGATGCGGGAAAGGATTTTATTTATCAAAATTTGATGAAAACGGTAATATTTTATGGGGTGTACAAGCCAATTGTAATGGAAATATTGCAGCCGGATTGGATATAGTTATGGATTTCGATGGTAACTGCTGTTTAACAGGATACTTTAGCGAATGCCCAGTTTGGTAATTTTAATTTATTTACCAAGAATCCATCCGATATGTTTATTGCAAAATATAATAGTAATGGAGCATGCTTAGGCATTAAAAATTTTGGTCAAGCAAGTGGTTCTTCGATTGCTTTGGACAGTTATAATCACATAATTTGTTCTGGTGCATTTCAGAATACCGTCAATATAGGAAGTAATATTTATACCTCAATTGGGGGGCAGGATATATATTTAGCTAAATGTGATGAAACACTAAGTCTAGAAGAAGGCAAGTTGTCAAATAACCAATTGAATATTCAGGCTAATCCTAACAATGGCACTTGCTTTATTCAAATTCCTGATGATTTAGTTAATGATAAAAACTTAACACTAAGTATCTATGATGCTAGTGGGAAACTGATTCAACAACAGATGCTCCAGTCTAATGATGGAAAACTTGAAATCAATATAGAGAAAAGAGCAAAAGGAGTATATCCTGTGATATTAAGCAACCTAAAGAAAAGTTACAGTGGTAAAATTATATTTGAATAATATAAATTGAAACTACCTTTTTCTTGATCAAATGGATTTAATATTTTATTAAAAATAACACTGGAATAACAAAATACCAGAACCACCACCACCACCCTCGGAAAAACGGTCGGAAACACTTTAGTTTGCTATATTTGGCAATGTTCAGTAGAATATTTAATATTGAGGCAGGGGTGTTGGTGGGGGTTGATTTGAGGAAGGTGATATTCCATTAATATAATTTGAAAATAAATTCATTTGTCAATTAAAAAAATAAATAATTTTAAATTATAATATCCAATATTTCATTCTAAATCCAAATGATAGTTTCATGTAAGTTCAATCAAATATTAATTAAAAATTGACATAAAATGAAGCAACTTACATTAGTACTGTTAATAGGAATGATTTTGCCTAGTTATGCTAAGGCACAATCTTGGATTTGGGCAAACAGATTGGAAGTAGCTTTCAAGGATATGAAAGAGCAAACAATGTTTTTGCGATGATAATCATATTTATTTAGTGGGTTCTTATGGAGATTCATTAATATTTCCATCAGATACTTTAACCAGTAATGGAAATGATGATATTTTTATTTCAAAGTTTGATGAAAATGGAAATACAATTTGGTTACGAACCCTTGGTGGTAATTCCTTATCTATAAGTGTTAATGAAGATGGTTTTGGTTCTTTTGATACAATCAATCATTGGTTCTACATTTCAGGAAGTATCGTCGGAACAGCATATTTTGGAAATGGCGTAGTTCTTAATGCAAATAATGGAGAAGATGCCTTTATAGCTAATTTGATTCCAAGGAAGTTGTCAATGGGCAAAAAATAAGTAGTCCCGGAATTGACAAATCGTATTGTTTTGTTCAGCCGGATGGGAATATTTTGGTTGCCGGAAAATTATCAAATAATGGCTTTGTAGATACTTTCATCTATTTCTGCAGGCGGATTTTTTGCCAGATTTGACCCTAATGGTAATCTTTATGGGCGGAACATAAATTTAGCGGCCCTGAAAAGTTCAGATTTTACTTAACTTTTATTGGAAGTGATATGATAATGACTGGATTCTTTGATGGGAATAACTCAACTATAGATACAAGCACTCTAATTTTGGCTGGCAATATCAATGGCTTTTTAGCGAGGCTTGATTCAATTGGTCATGTAAAATGGATCCATACATTCAGTGGTCCTGGTATTAATGGAGGATCAGGATTAAAGATTGATGCATCTTTGAATATTTATATTACAGGTAGTTTTCAGGATAGCATTCAATTGGGATCCTTAAAATTGTACGACACGGCTAAAGATTTTTTTCTTTCAAAATTTGATGAAAACGGTAATATTATATGGGGAGTACAAGCCAATTGTGATGGGAATTATGCAGCCGGTTTGGATCTAATTATAGATTTCGATGGCAATTGCTGTTTATCAGGATACTTTAGCGGGAATGCTCATTTTGGTAATTTTAATTTGAGTACCAGTAATACATCCGATATGTTTATTGCAAAATATAATAGTAATGGGGTTTGCTTAGGTATTAAAAATTTTGGTTATGCCAGTGGTTCTTCTATAGCTCTAGACAATGACAATCACATAATTTGTTCTGGTGAATTTTTTAATACCGTCAATATAGGAAGTAATAATTTCACCTCATTTGGAGGGCAAGATATATATTTAGCAAAGCTTGGTGAAATTGTAGGTATTGAAGAAGGACGGTTATCAAATAGTGAATTAAATATATTGTAATCCTAACAATGGCACTTGTATTATTCAAATTCCTGATGATTTAGTTAATGATAAAGATGTAACATTAAGTATCTATGATGCTAGTGGGAAACTGATCCAACAGCAATTGCTCCAGTCTAAAGATGAAAAACTTGAAATCAATATAGAGAAAAGGGCAAAAGGAGTATATCCTGTGATATTAAGCAACCTAAAGAAAAGTTACAGTGGTAAAATTATATTTGAATAATATAAATTGAAACTACCTTTTCTTGATCAAATGGATTTAATATTTTATTAAAAATAACACTGGAATAACAAAATACCAGAACCACCACCACCACCCTCGGAAAAACGGTCGGAAACACTTTAGTTTGCTATATTTGGCGATGTTCAGTAGAATATTTCAAATAGAGGTAGGAATTCTGATCGGGGTAGATCTGAGAGCTGTGTATAATGCAAATCTTGAAGAAATAAGAGTTTATTAAGAATTTTCATGGTTTCACTAATAAAACCACACCGCCCTAACAATAATGACCTCGACCAATGAGATTCATTTGAGGGAAATACATAATTCCTAGAAAAAAATACCAAAACAGACGAATTGTCCGCATTTTTCATCTGAATGCCATTATGTCTCAGGGTTAACCCCTAGGGGGAAACCTGTGTTTTGTGATTTTTTGTAATAGTTATGCATTTCATGTTTACAATTACATGTAGCTATTTTTCAATCAGCTAATTTCAGTTAAAATTAACCTTTAATCCGTGTAAAATGAAAACAACTTATTCCAAATTAATCATGTTGGTTGCCTTTTTGATATTTTTTCAAATGGAAGGCTTCTCCCAAACATTAACTCTGACACCCTCCAACTTTAATGGTTATAATATCAGTTGCTTTGGTAGCGCAACAGGAAGTGTTAATCTGACTATTTCAGGAGGCACACCGCCATACACTTTCGAGTGGAGCAATGCGGCCACCACTGAAGATCTTATCAATGTACCTGCGGGCTATTATCGTGTCAGCGTTGATGATGCTGATACCTTAACAGATGCTGGATGCAGAAATAACTTTGTCAGAGCCACGAATGATTTCGCTGGAACTGGATCCATACAAATACCCCAACAGTTTCAACATTAGCTTGTATGGTGCCTGTAATGGAGCTATAAATGTAACAGTAGCCGATGGGGTTTCGCCTTATACTTGGCTGTGGAGTGACGGCAATACCACTCAAAACAGAACAGCACCTGTGCCGATAATTATGTTAACAGTTTTGATGACAATGGGTGTAAATTTCCAAGTAAAATAATTACCTTAATACAACCCGAACGAAGTGACTGGCAGATGGGAGGCAATGCGGGGACAAATTCGTACAAATTTCATCGGTACAACAGATAATGTTAGCTTTTCGATAAGAACAAATAACTTAAACAGGTTAGGAATTGGGTCAAATGGGGATTTAACTATAAATAATTTAATTGGTACAGGTAATAGATCTCTGTACGTTGATCAATTAGGTGCTTAAGGCATCTACATTATCGCCAGTAGCCGCGCCAGCTGGGGTTAATGGAAATACAATTGCAGATGGTGATTTTATAGGGGATCTAATAATAACAAACCCGTCCGTTTTAAAATGTGGCAAAATGACAAAATGTGTTTAACAAATGAAAGCGGTATCTCCATTGGAGACTTTAATAGTGGAACTTTATTCGGAGTAAATCGTTTCCAAATAACCAATGGCCTGGAACCAGAACGCCGCGCAATTAGTATTTATACTGATCCAGCGGGCACTTTTAATTTTTGGATTAATAGCAGTCAAGATTTGGCTAAATTTAAATTTATGGATGGAAGCAATGATGCTAATTTGGTTGAAATTAGGGCTACAGGACATGTTTTAATAGGCAATCCTTCTTTTGATACAAATTATCAATTGCTAGTTTGCGGAGGAATAAAGGCAAAAAAGCTTCGTATTCCATCGCAATGGTGTGATTATGTTTTTAAACCTGATTATGACTTATTGTCAATAAAGGATTTGGAGAGTTTTATTTCAGAAAATCACCATTTACCAGGAATTCCGTATCCATCCGACCAACCACATATTGTTAAAGACATTGTTATAGCGTAAGAACCTTTTTGGAAAGGTATATCAAAAAAATGAGACTTCAAAATTTTCAGGGAAGTAATTCTTCTAATCGATTGGCTTTATAATCAGGCAGTATCTGCAAAGATATTTTTCAGCCATTCATACGGGTTAATTCCTTTCAGCTTGCAGGTTCCAAGCAGGGAGTAAATCATTGCTGCACGTTGAGCTGATATGTGTGATCCGGCAAACAAATAATTTTTTCTTCCAATGGCGATTGGGCGGATGGAGTTTTCAACCAGGTTGTTGTCAATCTCTAATTTTCCATCGGTAGCATAAAGCATCAGTTTTTCCCAGCGTGAACAGGAATAAGCCAGAGCTTTCACCGAAGCACTTTGTGGAGGAACCTTCAAAATGGTTTCCTTCAACCATTGGTGCATTTGAGTTAAAACTAGCACTGACTCACTTTGGCAAAGATAATATCGTTGAGCATGTAGAGTGATCCTTCTCTGGCTTGTCGTTCAATGGAATATAGTTTTGAATTTGATTCAAAGCAATTTCACATACCTGCTTATTTTCACTCAGCGCATGTTCAAAATATCTGCGCGCATGTGCCTAATGAATAAGTGTTACATTGTTTTATCAAAGTTTTCATAAGCATTCCAGCCATCACTTTGCAAATAACCAGTAAAGTCTTTAGCAGTATCTGGGCAGGCCCTTCTCTTCCACTTTTGGTAATCAAACAGCATCAGCCCTGATACCGGTCTCGGTATACCCAATATTACCCTAAATGTGTTTTGCCTTTATGTTTTTGTCAAGTACTTTAATGGTGGTTTCGTCTGCCTGAAGATATCCACTTTGAAGTATCTTTCTTTTAGAGCCTCCCACAAAGTGATCCAGAGTTAACACAGAGCCACCCAGTCTGGACATGGTGGAAGAAGGAATTTCAACACCTAGTCGTTTGAACTGTTCGATCTGACGATACAGTGGAAGATGATCCACATTTTTTGAATGAGTATCAAAGGCAAGCAGAGCCGGACCCGGTATCCCTTTTCGATAGGAGATGATGGCAATGCGCCTATTAAAATCTCTTTTCTTCCTTCTTTTGCATATTTAGGACGGATGAATCGTTTCACAAAAAGCTTTCCGGGTTCGTGTTCCAACTGCTCGGTAATCCCTCTCCGATTTTCGTAAGACCAGTTGTATCATCACTGGGAGGAATGATAATGTCTACTCGTTCCAGGTGATCCGGAAGCGGCATCCGTCCTTTGTGTTTGGATGTTGCCGATTTCTTTCACGGCAGAGTGATCGTTTCTTTTTGCTTTTCCGGTTCGCCCACAGATGGTATGTCAAAAGGCAATGCAGACTGGGATGGATCAATAACAAATCGTTCCGACTTTCTGCCATAAGTGTTTCGTAAAAGTTGTTCGAGTTGATGCTGTAATTTTAAAATCTCTTGATTTTGTTGTTGGAGCTGATTATTTTGCTGCTGAATAATTTCCAAAAGCGCAGGAACATCACTATTTTGTGTTGCTTCAATCACAAAACAAAGATATATTAAATAAGTGCGGAAACGCTTGCTACCATTGACTTTTTATCAACAAAATGATGCTCATAACGCACTCTTTTTTTCATTGAAGAAAGAACAATTCCATCGAGTATAAATTGAAGTTGATGAGGTGATAGTTCCATTGCTTTTTTGAGATGCATTTTACTTTTGGAATTTCAAACGTACCTTTCTCTAATCGTTTTGAGTATATGCAAAGCCATCTCCTGCCAGTGCAGCAATTTTATTTTGTTGCGCGTACGTGATAAAAAAATAAACACATCGCCCAAAAGCGGATCTTTCTTAAATTCATTTCGTACCAGTCCGCTCAGGCCAACGTATCCTTTTCGCATATCAGACAACTATTTCATAAACAAAATAACGATACCGGTTACTGAACGATAAAATCATGCATTCAATAATCGTAATATAAAATCTGAACTTACAGGTTGAAACAAATCAACCGGAACTTTTTCCAATGGATATACGTGCAAATACAGTACTGCCATTTAAAGCCGGCATTTTTACTTCAGAAAATGTGGGTGGAATTCTATCACTCTTTACTTTTACTTGCTGCTTTTTCTTTTTAGGTGCCACCCAGCTGATTAAAGTGTGGTAATTGATACCATGCTCTTTGCTAAAAGCCATTCTGCTTTTACCGCTCTGTTTCCAACCCTCGATTAACGTTTGCTTTTCCTCTGAGGAATAAGTCTTTTTGATAAAAGTTCCATCGGTTTGTTCCATTGTCCAATTATTTATATCTTTAACGGGCAAAGAAAAACCATGAATCAACTTAAATCAAGATGTACTCGTCGGATGCTTACGGAATTCTCACACAAATTCAAATTGAATCAGAAGGTTTAGATGTTGCGGAAATTCTTAAATCACAAATGGAGAAAATTGAGGAATTAACTCTATATATTATTCAATTGCAAAATCAATTAGATCAATTAAAATAACATTTGACACTTATAATCATGAATAAATTAGTTTTAATTTGTGCAATTACTATTTATACATTGCAATCAAATCCTCTAATTGGGCAGGATACTATTCCGATCATTAGCTCCAATAAACATATAAATTTATTTTATATTGAAATCGGTGGAAATTCCCCGGTATTTTCTTTAAACTATGAAAGAGAATTACTAAAATGCACAAATTCTTTTATTGTTTTCCATACAGGTTTGGGTGTAGACTATTTAAAATTCAATGATGGTAATTTTATGGCTTATAGTATGCCTTTGGAAATATCCCATATTTTATTTAAATCAAATCATCATTTAGAATATGGTATTGGTGTAACTCCATTCATTTCCAAAACGGCAATTTGGAGTTCATACGAAACTTCTACAAGTCAGCCTGTAGATAAAAAATATAGTCTTTATTATTTATTAATTCCTGAAATTGGCTATCGATACCAAAAGACAGGTTATAATTGGGTTTTTAAACTGGGTTATACTCCAGTACTTATTAATTCATCAGATCAAAATGATAAATTTAAATATAGAAATCATTTTGGAATATCAGCTGGTCACAAATTTTAAATCATAATCTATGAAAAAATATTTTCTAATCATATTTGCTTTGTTTTTATCAAAGCAATCAGTTTCCCAATTATATGGCCCTTCCGAAGTATGTCAATATGAACAAGCTTGTTACGGTGGCAATAATTGTTCTGGTGCTCCTTTCCTATATAATTGTTTTTTTACTGTCAGTGGTGGCAATTGGGTAAATGCAAATGCAGGATGTGATGGATCCAACGGCGAAATAACTGTT
This sequence comes from Bacteroidota bacterium, assembly GCA_016722525.1. Classification (GTDB taxonomy): domain Bacteria; phylum Bacteroidota; class Bacteroidia; order AKYH767-A; family OLB10; genus JADKJB01. The sequence continues at coordinate 194 of JADKJB010000009.1, read as the reverse complement.
CTTTGGCATAATGCGGGTGGAGGTCATATCCACAGGTGGAAGCGAACTTTATTTGGTCAAGTGACTTATGATCACACTTACTATCAAGTAAATATAAATCCATGTGTTATAGGTTGTGTTCCAAATTGGCAATTAACTTCTTTACCTTTAATTCCAACTATAGGACATTATATGGCAAGTGATTTTGTAAAACT
>JADKJB010000008.1 GCA_016722525.1 Bacteroidota bacterium | reverse complement strand
CCCCATTCCCCCAGCACCGCCAATATCCAAACGAGCGTAGCCTTTGAGTTATCGCCGGCTTTATAGGCGTTGAAAATTTCGGAGGCCTTTTGTTTGTCGATGTAATCGGGAAGGGAATTTTCGTTTTCGATGAGGAATTTTAAGGGTCCGCGGAGCCATTTGCTTTCGCCGGGTGTGACGAAGCCTTTCTTGTCTTTGCGCTCATAAATGGCTTTGGGAAGTACCTTTTTTAGCGATTCACGAAGGATATATTTGGTGTCGGTCTGGTGTATTTTATCATCATCGAGGAGACCAAAACAAAATTCTACTAAACGATGATCGAGAAAAGTACTCTCGACTCAATGGAAAATGCCATGGGTTGCGATCTTCGTAATGCAGTAACGAGGGCAGACTGGTGGTAAACAACAAATGATAGAGAACTGATCCAGGTCGGGTACCATCAACACTTTTCAGATTGAATGGAGCCGGTGAATCAGATACTTTGACCATAAAGGGATAGTACTTCGAGTACTCCAAAGCATAAAGTGATTGTTCACTTTGTACCGACGCAAGTACCGACTTGGCAAAATGTGATGCTACTTTAGCACCTGTATTTCCTATTCGCTTATTCACACTAACGGTTTCGCCTATGGCTTTTCCTACTTTCATCTGCCGAAGCATACCACCTATTAGCCGGTAAAAGGAATGCATATAACCTCCCAGAAATTCATCGGAACCTTGTCCATCAAGCACGACTTTTATGCCATGTTCCGAAATTAGTTTCATTAAAAAATACTGCGAAATGAATGAACTTCCTGTTGTGGGTACATCGGAATGATAAAGTGCTTTGTGAAAATGTTGTTCTACATCCTTATCTGTAGGTGAATAGTAATAAGGATCAATGGCAGGATATTTTTTAATGACCTCCCTGATAAAAGGTCTTTCATCGACATCACCCTCACCTTCATAATAAATGCTGAACGACTTATATTTTTTCTCCGGATTCTGTTCCTGCACCATCGATACTATCGCTGAACTATCAAGACCACCGCTCAAACAACTTCCCACAGGCACGTCACTGCGCATATGAATACGGATACTGTCGCTGAACAACCGGTAAAATTCGTCACATTTTTCCTGAAAAGATAAGGATGAATATTTCCCGGTTTGTATATCCCAGTAACGTTCAATTCTCAATCCGTTAGAGTCGAGCGATAAATTATGTGCGGCGGGGAGGCTTTAATTTTTCAAATAGGTTTCATCAAGTAAACCCAGCCAGCCCATTTGTAAACCTCGTGCTACCTGTTTAACATTGACTTCACCTGAAAACAGTGGAGAAATTTTTAACGTTTAATTTCACTAGCGAAATATAACTTTCCCGATTGATGGATATAATTAAATGGTTTTATCCCAAAACGATCACGGGAAGCAAACAGTGCTTTTTTAGTTTGGTCCCAAATCACAAATGCCCACATACCCACAAAACGTTGGACACACTCTTTACCCCACTCTTCAAACGCATGCAGAATTACTTCTGAATCGGAATGATTTATAAACTGATGCCCTTTTGCTTCCAATTCTTTTTTAAGCTCTACATAATTATATATTTCACCATTGAAAGTCAACGTGAAGTTTTTGTAATGCATTGGCTGATTAGCAGCTTCGCTCAAGTCGATAATGCTTAAACGATTATGACCAAGAAAAATAACATCATCGCTCCATACACCCGTCGCATCCGGACCACGGTGATGCTGGATGTGAAGCATCTTTTCCAATAGCTCTTTGTTGAGAGAAGGAGGCTTTGTTTGATCAAGAATGCCAGCTATGCCACACATACGGGAATGTAAAATCTAAAATTAAAAATGTAGAATGTAAAATTTATAACTGTTAAGGAGATTCTAAAATAACACTCATATATGACTCATGGAACCTCAAAATTAACTAAAAACAAGCAATAAAGCGTGATCTCAGTGGAGCTGAAGATCGAATTAAACAAACAACATACCGTTGCCTTCTCAGTTCAAGGACTAGCTTTTCCTCCATCTTTAGGGCTTCTGCCTGGGTGGCGATGGGGCCGATGTGATTATAGAGACTTGGCCGAAGATAGAGGCCATATTTTTGTACAATATTGGAGGAAAGCTTATGTCCTTTGCTGTTGACAAAACCCTTCTTATGCTGATCAAATCGTTCCTTGGGTGTCTTACTAGTCATGCCCACATACAAACACTCCAAAACGCCGTTAAATTGTGGATTGGCTAGCCTGAATTTGGTATTTTCGGTGAATATACCGATAGTTCTACGACGTAAACGCAGTACATGAATGTGAGGATTGGATGCGAACTGCTGAAAGCGCGGAATTTAACTTTTGGTTTTATAAATTACATATCGTGAGACAATACATTTTTAGATTGAGAATTGTTTTTTGATCTCATTTACAAAATAAATTCTTTCTGCAAAAGCATAGATATCAAACACATTTTCTACATCGTATAATTCCTTTGAATAGATTAATGTTCCAGTCGAGTTAAATATTTGCAATTGTCCCGGTGGTGATACTATATCAAAAACTCCGTTACCAGGGTTGGGAGAAATAATCAATTCAGCAAAATCTGGCTCAACTAAATTTTCATTTCTTTGATGGTTAGGGCCTGTGCTAATACATGGAATATTAACTGGAATAACATTGGAATTTGCATTACATAATAATGTATTTTGAGCTATACATTTAAATTTTCCTCTGTTTTTAACAACAATATTTTCGGCGTTGCTCCAACTATTAGGTTACTAGGAATACCATTGATAATTTATAGACCGTGAAGCAACCAAAAGCAAACTATCACCCCGGCAGAAAGTTGTATTTCCTTGAGCAACAATAATTATTGAAGGAATGCTTAAACTAACTTGAAAACTTGTGGACCCGGAACAACCGTTGAGATCTGTTACAGTTACAGTGTAATTTCCGGCTATGTTTACAATTATTGATGGTGCAATAGAGCCATTTGACCATTGATAATAAGCATAGTTTGATGTTGTGTTAAAGCAGTTACGGCCTTGACAAATAACACTGCCAAAGGCGCAAAGGTAAATGTTAGATTGATAGCCATGTTGTTAATGATGAGTTATAAATTGTATCAGCATAAATTCCACTGCTAGTCCAAGTATAATTTCCACTAGGTGAAAGATAATAATTACAGCTTGAAATATTTAATGAAGATGAAGTATTCACACATGCTGAGAATTTCATAAACAGAACATCATAATCACCATATGAAGTCAGATTAAATGTTGATGGCGGATTAAAATTGGCTGTATTTTGAAAACCACCTGTCAAATAAATATTCCCAATTTCATCTAACACCATCTCGGTACAAATATCAGACCATGGTCCTGTTACATTTTTGACAAATATCAAATTGCCATTGGCATCCAATTTTGCAATAAAAAGATCATAACTATTTCCTTGACTTGTTAAATTATAAACCCCGATACCAGGATCAAAGTCTGAACTCCTTGAAAATATCCGGCAATGAAAACATATCCACTCTGATCCATTGCAATTGAAAAGCGCGTGGTTATCATAAAAATGTTGAACCTAAAATTCCTTTCCAAAACAAATTTCCTGCACTGTCGAGTTTTGAACTAAAGATATGTTTACCAGTCCCCACAGGAACAATATTGGACACTCCCGGTCCAGGGTCAACATCAACTGAATCACGGAATTCACCAACCGTATAAACATTTTCTTGACTATCAATATCAAGAGAGTAACCCCAGTCATAACTAATACCACCTAAACCTTTTGCCCACACAAAATTACCATCAGCATTGATTTTTAATATAAAAGCATCATAAAGTCCACCACAAGTTAAGTTGAAAATTCCAGGTCCGGGATCAAAATCGGCAACACTTGCAAAATGACCTGTAGTATAAACATTTCCGGAAGCACTAATTTTTATTTCATTTCCACTGTCGGTACTAATTCCTCCGAATTTTAATGCAAAAATAAAATTCCCGTCAGTGTCGAGTTTAAGAATAAAAATATCTGAATTACCAGCCGATGTCAAAAAGAAAACTCCAGTTCCTGGATTGAAATCTGCTGAGTTATTAAAATACCCAGTTACATAAATATTTTGATTGAGATCCAGTGCTATTGATTGCCCCTGATCATCTTCTGTAGAACCAATTTGTTTGACCCAAATAAAATCACCATTTGTATCCAACTTTAAGATAAAAATATCGCCATTAGAAGTGCCATTAGAAACCAAATTGAAAACACCAGCGCCTGGGTTAAAATCTCCACTTCCAATAAAGTAACCTGTTATGTATGCATTTGCACTACTATCCACAGCTATAGAGGCTCCCTTTCCACTCATGTTTCCATCAAGCTGTTTTGCCCACAAAAAATTTCCTGAAGAATCCAGCTTAACAATAAACACATGTGTATATGGCGCAACTACTGACATATAAAAGGATCCGGGACCCGGATCAAAGTCTGCTGTTCCTTCAAATACACCTGTAAAGTAACTGTTTCCATTATAATCAACAGCCATACCTAATCCAATATCCTCAAGAATTCCTCCTGAACCGGCAGCCCATTGGAAAGTTTGTGCATTAGCGTTGGTTGGAAAACAAAAAATCCATATAATCAACACTAAACAACCACAATAATACTTTAAATTTACTCTCATAAGTGATAAAATTTTTGAAATTCAAATTTATAATTGCAAAATAATGATATTATCTTATGAATCAATTTAAGAAGATCATTTTCAACCGAGCAGGGCGAACCTGCTGCAGCAGGCAGGCTAACAAACTAAATATTTCATTATCTTCTCCACAGTAAACTCCGCAGCCTTGCCATCACCAAACACAGGTTTGAATTCAAGCTTTGTTTCCGGTTTTTTGAAGTAGTACCAGGCACTTTCGATGGCGTTGCAATCGGCATCGGCGAGTTCGGCACAACCGTTTTGGACGAGCTCTACCCACGGTGTTTCACTTTGCAGGATGATGCAGGGTTTTCGAAAAAATGGGCTTCTTTTGCACACCGCCCGAATCGGTAATAACCATATCGCAATTTGCTTCGAGAGCTATCATGTCGAGGTAGGATGCCGGTGGAAAATTTTGATGTTTTCTACTTCCGTTAATCGTTGTTCCAGTCCGGGAACTGTATCCAGCATTTTTTTGGTACGTGGATGCAGTGGCACTACAAAAACAGCACCCGCTACATTAGCAAGTGAATCCAGACTTTTAAAAATATTGAAAAGTCTGGCAGGATCATCGGTGTTGTTGTTACGATGAATAGTTACCAGTGTGTAGTTATTGGATTTTAATCCGTGCTCCGCAATAATTTTTGATTGCTTTAAAGCCACATCTTTAAAATAAAGACTGTTATCATACATGATATCGCCGCAAAGAATCACTTTCGGATTATCAACATGGTACGGGCCTGTGTTATCTTTTGCAAAACCCTCCTTGTATAAGTTATCGGCTCCGGTTTGAGTAGGTGTAAACAACAACGTGGAAACATGATCACACATGATGCGGTTAATTTCTTCAGGAACCTTTTTAGTAAAGGATCGCATTCCTGCTTCAATGTGAATAATTGGAATTCCTAATTTAGAGGCGGCTACTCCACCTGCAAGTGTACTGTTGGTATCACCATATAAAATAATTGCATTTGGTTTTTCTTTTATCAAAACCTCCTCAATAGCAAGTATCATTTTCGCTGTTTGTTCCCCATGACTCCCCGATCCTACTCCAAGGTTATAATCTTCGTGAGGTATTTGCAACTGTGCAAAAAACACCTCCGACATTTCTTTATCGTAATGTTGTCCGGTATGAACAATCACCTCTTTTACCTTATCGGAAAAGTGATTACGTATGGCACGACTAATCGCTGCAGCTTTAATAAACTGCGGACGAGCACCGATGATGGTAATAATTTTAATCATAATAATTAACTCGTTTCTGCCACCTACGCAGGAATTATATATTTACGAATGTACAAATTCTCATACATATACATACATGCAAAGTTCGAGCGAAGCTGAGACCGTTAATCGTCACGGTGAGCGGAGCCGAGCTGCTGTATTTCAATTTTTTATCTTATAAGCACAAATAAATCCGGGCTTCGTAGTTATTTCTTCCAGCACTTTCACCAACTCCTCTGTCAGTGCCTTTCGTGAATATTTTTCAACTCCTATTGAATTCACTGACAAATTTCCAACCTTGAATTGATTGAAGATGGACTGCACATGTTTTTCAATACCCTTTTCATCATCAAAATTAAAGGTTTGTCCGCTATGCGTTTCATGAATAATTTTAGCTGCATCGCCATCGGTTGGACCCACACAAATTATTGGTCTTTTGGCTGCCAGATACTCAAACATTTTACCCGTAAGGATGCCTTTTGCATTGGGTGTGTTATTCAGCACCAGTAACAATACCAAGCTTGTTGCTGTTCCGGATCACCTGGTCGGTGGGAGGTAATTGATATAAGTGACATTATTTTCAAGCCCAAACTCCCGAAGTGAATTCCGCACCGCAATATCCACTTTCCCCGTGAGGCGAATTTGCAACTGCCTTGCAAAATCAGCATTGTTTTTCACCAATGCAGCCAACGACTTCCATAGAGCCAAAGGATTGCGCGAACGGACTAATGTCCCCACATGCGCGATGATGAATCCAGTATCACCCTGCCTACTGCCGCTGCCTACTGCCGACTTATCAACTACATCATCTTCATCATAGCCATTCGTAATCAGATCCACCTTCCTGCCAAAGGCATTTTCAAATTCCAATTTCATTTCATGACCAACAACAATTACACGAGTAGCTTCGGTGACAACCTGCTTTTCAAGTGCATGATGTTTTTTATCTGCCCAGGCAGTAAGTTTAAAATCTTTATAGTAATCGATGTTTGTCCATGGGTCTCGGAAATCTGCTATCCATGGCAACTTTAACTTCCGCGAAAGCGCATTTGCTATAAGATGCATACTGTGCGGAGGACCGGTGCTGATGATGGCATCGACTTTATTTTTTGCAGATAATCTGATAAATAGTTTACAGAAGGTTTGATCCAATAACAGCGGGCATCGGGGATAAACAAATTGCCTCTGAGCCAAACAGAAATATTTTCTGCCACACCCGGCTTTTTTTTCTCCGTAAGGAAACCGGTATTTATTTTTCATCTTTACCTGCACCGATAAAAGTTTTGCTAAATACTGTAGGGTTCCCAGATCTTTGTTTTAAGAACTTCTGTTTCCGGGAGGAACATCTCTTAACAAGGAATCATCGATGACTGGCATCTCTCCGTTTTCGGGAGTATATACAGTGGGTTGCCATCCGAAAAGGTGCAGATATTTTACAAATTTCAGCCAACGCTGCACTCCTGCACCGCCACCGGGAGGCCAGTAATAAGAAATGATCAGGACTCGTTTTGTTCCCACCTCTCAACTCTTTTCCTTTACGGATGTTGCTTTCAGTTCACGGAAGCTAAGGCTAACAAAAAGCAGTATCAGGATAATAGAACCGGCAAGGGCTATACGCTCACCATTAATGTAAACCGGAGGTTCAAATTTAAATTCAATTTTATGATTTCCTTCGGGTACTCTCATCGCTCTCAAAACATAATTCACTCTAAAATGCGGAACTATTTTTCCATCCAGATACGCATTCCATCCTTTATCATAATAAATCTCAGAAAGTACAGCGAGTTGCTCAGAACCGGCTTTTGATTCATACGTAAGGTGATTGGCTTTGTAATCGATCATCCGGATGGTTGCAGTTGAATCAAACGAAATATTGAGGCCGTTTAATTGCGTAGCAAAACGTTTATCGACAACAGCAACTTGAGAAGGAACAAAACCCGTTAAGGCTTCAATTTCTTCATCGGCATTAGCCACAACTTTGAATTCCTTTACAAACCAGGCAGCGCCTAATGCACCGGGATTTTGTTGCGCAATGGGAGCCGCACCTTCGCCTGGCGAAAGAATAATATACTTGGTATTTAACATATCCAGCACAGCCATATTATTTTTGCTGATCTAGTTTTCGATGAGCTCCTGATAACGCTTCAGTTTGGCACCGTGATATCCTCCGATTGAACGATGAAAATAAGAGGTACTGGCATCATTGAAAGTGCTCACCGAGGTATTCATAACACGATAACCAAGGGAAGTGTCTTGCAAGATATTTAGGCTGGCTTCAGTAGGCTGAAATGGTTGTTTTACTTTAGAAGCCGATGTAAAATGACTATCGTTCAGGTAGCGTTTGTTCACAGTCCACATGTCAACAAGAATTAATGCTATAATTCCAAGAATTGCATATTGGAATTTTATTCTTTGCTTCATGGTGAACCATAACAAAGCTGCAGTGCTCACTATAAAAAACAAAGAACGAAACGCATCACTTCTTAAAGCAGCAGCTCTATCATCACGAATACCGGCAATTAACCAATCGTATTGCTTAAAGTTTTCATCAACGCTGGAGCTGAAATCAAAAAACAATCCGGGAAGTAAAGTAAAAAACAAACAAATTCCACCTGTAATGTACAGCGACCACAAAAGTGACTTTTGTCGGCTTTGCTGATTTAATTGCGGATTAAAAAAAGCACTTAATCCAAGCATTGAAAAAAGGGCAACAGAGAATCCTGCCAGGGTAAGAATCATTGAAACCGTTCTGAATTTATTAAAACCGGGCAAATACTGAAAAACCAAATCCGTTACTGAGTAAAGTTCCCACCCCAGGATAGCACCACAAAGACGACAGTACCGGTAACCAGCCAAATTCTATATTCTGTTTTAACAATAAACATTCCCAATACAAAAGAAACATAATAATAGCACCAAAATAAACGGGACCTGAAGTACCCGGTTGTGTTCCCCAATACAATGGAACTTGTTTCACAAACTGCGTTGCCTGAGCCCCGGCCCCATTGTCGACCAGAGCTTTGTAAGTAGCCGAATTTTTACCCAATTCTTTTTGAGAAGCACCACCCAAAAATCAGGTATCAACAAGGTCATTGTTTCACTGATACCATAACTCCATCCAAATGCATAGTCTTTATCAAGACCATCGGAGTGTTTCTTTTCGGAAAGTTCAGAAGGGCCCCGTGTGGAATCTTTTCCATACTCATAAGTCGCCCATAAACTGGTTATATTTGGAAGTATGGATAAAACAACTGCGATCAACAGAACCGAAGAGGCTTTAACATAATGTGCAAAGTCTTTTTGTCGGATTGCTTTAACCAGTTCAACAACCATTAAAATACCTATAGAAAGTGCCAGGTAATAGGTTATTTGCAGATGATTGGCATAAATCTCAAGTGCAAGTCCAATGGCGGCAAGTGCAGCGCCAAATAAATACTTCTTATCAAAAACCATCATCACTCCGGCAATTACCAACGGAACTAAAGCAATCGCATGCATTTTAGAATTATGCCCGGCCATGATAATGATAAAATTATAAGAGGCAAATGCGTAACCTATTGCGCCGGCAGCTGCAATTCGGAAATCAACTTTAAAGCAGAGCAGGAGAATATAAAAGCCAACTAATGCAAGAAAAATATAACTGAATGGAGCAGGCATCCAAAGCAATAAGACATCATTCACATATTTTATCAGGTTGGCAGGATATAAAACTGAAATCTGATAGGCAGGCATGCCACTAAACATGGCATTGGTCCATAATGGTTCGGAATGGTATTTATCACGAAAGTCCTGTATCTCTTTCGACATACCCTCCCACTGCGCAATATCATGTTGCTCCAGCATTTTCCCTTCTAAAACAGGGGTAAAATACACAGCACAAATGGCGATAAAAAAGAGCACTACATAAATGTGAGGAAGTAGTTTCTTGATTTCTATTTTCATAAGTTTGTTTTTAATGCGGAATAATAGAGTTGGATTGCTGGTTGGAAAAGTAAAATAAAGTGGATTATTTCACCTCTTCGTAATCTACAAAGTCATTGTCATCCTTTTGGTTGTTACGTTTGTTCTGTTGTTTTTGAACACTCGGGTCAATAGTTATTGAACCTTCAGGCATTTGTTGTTTGGCATTACCCTGCCGGCGGTTCATTTCATTTTGCATTTTTTGATTCATGGAATTAAAAGTCCTGACAATAAAAAACTTCCCAAACATGCGAAGCAGGAGGATGATGCAGACAGTGATGAGGAGAAATTTAAGCATTTCGTAATAAGGATTAATTTCAAGCAAATAAATGCATCAAACAATTGGTCGTTAATAAGAAGTGTTCCAGACCAAAAGAGTTTTCTTTAATTTATATATTTACTCAAAGGAAGCATTGCAAATTACTAACTTTCAACAGGAACGCAGCAACTTACTTGCTCAGGTACATTGATTTTTCTTTATATAAATGTCTGAAGTAAGGATCTTCGAGTGAATCAATAAAACGAATGGCTTCACCGGTAGATTTCATTTCAGGCCCCAGTTCTTTATTCACGTTCGGAAATTTGTCGAACGAAAATACCGGTTCTTTAATTGCATAACCAAACTCCCGAGGCTCAATTTTAAAATCTTTAAGCTTGTTGGTACCAAGCATAATTTTAGTTGCAATATTGATATAGGGCACCAGGTGCGCTTTGGCAATGAAAGGCACAGTGCGTGAAGCTCTGGGATTAGCTTCAATCACATATACCTTTTCTTTTTTGATAGCATATTGAATGTTCAGCAAACCACGTATGTCAAGGGCAAGTGCAATTTTACGAGCATATTCTTTCATCTGACCTATCACATTTTCAGAAAGGTTGAATGGTGGCAAAACCGCAAATGAATCACCCGAGTGAATTCCGGCAGGCTCAATATGCTCCATTAAACCTATGAATTGAATATCGGTACCGTCGCAAATCACATCCGCCTCTGCTTCCTCTGCCCGATCCAAAAAGTGGTCTATAAGTACCCGATTACCCGGCAAATTTTTCAGCAATTTGATGACAGCACTTTCCAACTCTTCATCATTAATCACAATACTCATACCTTGTCCACCGAGCACATAAGAGGGCCGCACCAAAACCGGATACTTCACCTCTTTAGCAACAACAAGGGCTTCTTCAGCTGATTCAGCAACACCGTATAATGGATAAGGAATATCGAGGCTTTTTAGCAAATCAGAAAACCGACCACGATCTTCGGCAAGATCCATATTTTCAAAAGAAGTTCCAATAATCTTAATTCCTTTTTCATGCAGTCGTTCCGACAGTTTAAGAGCTGTTTGACCTCCTAGCTGAACGATAACACCATCGGGTTTTCAAACTCAATCAGTTCATAGATGTGTTCCCAGAAAACGGGTTCAAAATACAATTTGTCGGCTATATCAAAATCGGTTGAAACGGTTTCCAGGGTTACAGTTCACCATGATTGCTTCAAAGCCAGCTTCTTTGGCTGCCAAAACACCATGCACGCAGGCATAGTCAAATTCAATCCCCTGTCCAATACGATTAGGTCCTGAACCAAGAACAAGAATTTTCTTTTTATCGCTTCGCACCGACTCATTACTGGTTTCATATTTTCCAGCAGAATTATAAAACCCACTTTCAAAAGTAGAGTAAAAAATAGGGTGTTTTTGAAGGGAACTCGGCAGCACAGGTATCCACTGTTTTATAGACACGACGAATGTCCAATTCTTTTCTTCTTTCGTAAACTTCATCTTCGGTAACATTACCGAGAGTATGTGCAATTTGAGCGTCGGAATATCCTTTTTGTTTTAGTTCCAGGAAAAAATCCGGTGGCAAATTGGTGAGATTGTATCTTCTCAATTCAGCTTCCAGTTGCACTAAATCCTGTATTTCATGAAGAAACCACTTATCGATTTTAGTCAGGTTGAAAATTGATTGAATCGGAACACCCAATTTTAAGGCCTCTTTGATATGAAACAAACGATCCCACGAAGGATTTTCAATACTATGAACAATATCATCGACTCTGGTCCAGCCTTTACCATCCGCACCAAGCCCAAGTCGGCCAATTTCGAGCGACTGACATGCTTTTTGAAGTGCTTCAATAAAACTGCGACCAATTCCCATGGCTTCACCTACCGATTTCATTTGTAAGCCCAGCAGTCGATCTGCACCGGGGAATTTATCAAAGTTCCAACGAGGAATTTTTACTATTACGTAATCAAGAGTAGGCTCAAAAAAAGCAGATGTGGAACCGGTGATTTGATTTTGCAATTCATCCAGATTGTAACCGATAGCCATTTTAGCGGCAATTTTAGCAATAGGGTAACCGGTAGCTTTTGATGCCAGTGCCGATGATCTTGAAACGCGGGGATTAATCTCAACAGCAATAATACTTTCATCTTCGGGATTCACTGCAAACTGAACATTACATCCACCAGCAAACTCTCCGATAGCCCGCATCATTTTGATAGCCAGATTTCGCATGTGCTGATACGTTTTATCACTCAGCGTCATGGCAGGTGCAACGGTAATGGAGTCTCCTGTGTGCACTCCCATTGGATCGAAGTTCTCGATAGAACAAATGATAATGACATTATCTTTGTTATCGCGCAGCAACTCCAACTCATATTCTTTCCAGCCTAAAACTGCTTTTTCAATCAACACTTCATGAATAGGAGATGCCTGAAGACCACGCATCAGCTTATCTTCAAAGTCATCTTTATCAAATACAAAACTGGCTCCAGTTCCACCAAGTGTGTACGAGGGTCTTATTACTAAAGGATAGCCCAGTGTTTGCGCAATTTCTTTTCCTTCGAGGAACGAATTGGCTACTTTAGAAGGCGCAACACCCCACACCGATATCAATCATCAGTTGTCGGAAGGTTTCACGATTTTCGGTAGTTTCTATAGCTGCTATATTCACTCCAATAATGCGAACACCGTACTTTTTCCAGATACCCATTTCATCAGCTTCTTTAGCCAGATTGAGAGCAGTTTGTCCACCCATAGTTGGAAGTACAGCATCAATTTTACGTTCTTCAAGAATTTGAATCAATGAATCGGTGTTCAGTGGCAACAGGTAAATGTGATCGGCCGTGACCTTGTCGGTCATGATGGTAGCCGGGTTGGAATTAATTAGTGAAACCTCAATTCCTTCCTCTTTGAGCGATCTGGAAGCCTGTGAACCGCTGTAATCAAATTCGCAAGCCTGTCCAATAATGATTGGACCACTTCCTATTATTAAAACCGATTTAATGGATGAATCTTTTGGCATGGGGAAGCAAAGCTAAGAAGTGGGAAATTCCCGTCTTTCGACCAGGGTCATCCGGCCCGGGAAACGGCTGCAAAAGTACTTATTAAAAGGCAAATGATTTCCGGATGTTAGTAAAATAGTTCAACATAGGCCATTAGGGGTTACTTTTGTTGAAAAATACTACAATTTTGTCTTATAAATCACTCAAAAGAGGGAATATTACCTGGAGCTGGAAAGAATACGGTCGAGGCAAACGAATTTTGCTTGCCTTTCATGGTTTTAACCGGAGTCCTGAGGATTTTCATTCATTCGAAAGGTGGCTTGGGCATGAGTTCACCATTTTGGCCTTCGACCTGTTTTTTCATGGCGCGAGCACTGTTGATTTTCATGACACCCCTCCACCATTGTCAAGGCCGGTGCTGAAAGAATTCATAGAGGCTGTTCTCATCAAGTATAATGTTCGTGAATTTGATGTATTAGCCTACAGTTTTGGAGGTCGATTGGCGTTGAATTGTGTCGAATTATTTGAAGAAAGGGTAAAAGGTTTATACCTGATGGCTTCTGATGCCATGCGGTTCAATCCGGGTTATTATTTTGCTGTTCAAACTCGTATAGGAAGAGCAGTGTTCCGGAGCTACTTAATAAATCCAAAACCTCTGATGCAGCTCATGAAATTAGTGGCATCCTTAGGGTGGTCCAATAAAAAAGCGATAGAATTTTACATGCATCACATGGTGTTTGAAGCTATGCGTTATAAGGTTTATAATTGTTGGATGCTGCATAGAGAAACAGTTCCCGATATAAACTCAGTAACTAAATTAATAAAGGAAAACAATACTAGCTTATTACTATTTTTTGGGAAATTTGACATTATTATTCCTCCTAAATTAGGGGCAGGTTTTGCCAAAAAAGCAGGTCGTAAGCATGCACTTCACATTTTAGATATTGGACATCGGTTGCCGGAAAAACATCAGGAGATCAGCGAAATTATTTTACGCACAATTAAAAGCTAAATCGCGGCTCCTGTTGAGTTTTATTTGGCTATCTGTGTCATCAAGCCGGTACCTTCAATACCATTAATACCATTGCAGCAACCGGAGCCAGTAAAGCTACATAACCCCAAAATTTCCATTGCTGATAACTTTTGCTGAATTGTTCCCAGTTAAACTCCTGTTCATTTGGCAATTCCATCGTCATTTTGCTCATTTGCTTTTGCAAAGGAACCACTCGTTGCATAAACACAACACCCGACAAAGTAAATAAGAGGAGTGACCACAAAATCCAACCGGTACCTAAAATGGGAAACTGACCATTTGTTGCTGCTATAAATCCAAAAAAAGTAATAGTGACTACTCCCGGAATAGTAAAGTACAAATCACTTTTGACAACCGATTTAATAGTGTGAGCTATAATTTTTACATCTTTGGATTGAAATGCCTGTTGCATCCAAAAAAGCCCGGTAAAAACATTACCAAGAAAAACCAACACCGCAATAACATGAAACAGTTTTAAGAAAGAGTACTCCATTTTTCCTTTAAATAAAACCCGCCAGCAAAATTGAATTGCTGGCGGGTTTTTAAATATTATTACAACTTAACAAATCGTTGTACCTTCATTAAGGAAGCATCATTTTTCAACAAGCTCACAAAATAGGTTCCTGAAGTAAGCGCTTTGGTAGGAATTTCAATTTTACCTGACACATTTCCCGGATTGTTAAATCGTATAACTTCCCTTCCACTGATATCGGTAATACTAATAGATTGAAATTCAACAGAGCTGTTCAATTCAATATTCAGCATTTCATTGACAGGATTTGGATACATAGAGAAACTGTTTGAACCTGCTTCATCAATACCTACACCTACACAATTTACCTGAGCACTAATTTCTTTAATACAACCACCATTATCAACATAAAAAATGATGTTATTAATTCCATTATTGGAGGTACAATTAAATTGATTTCCCGGAATTTGCGGGCCCCCATTTACAGAATAGAAATACGTGTAGGTAACTTGACCCGTTTGAGGACAAGCACTTAAATCGACCGTAGCACTGGTTCCAACCACAGGAGCAGTAGCACAAATAGTAATATCCTGAAAGACACTGTTAACAACAAAGTTGGAAGTATCATCAGTGCACTGTGTAGGGAAAACCTGGATACCAAAGTGCACCACTTCATTGGCAGCAGCAACTGTAAAGAAAATAGTAAAGTTAAGAGTACCGATTGTTGTTTGTCCCGGATCAGGAACAAATGTGTTTGGAAAACCTCCAGCCACTAAATCAGGAACTGATTGTGCTCCTATTTGAGTGAAGAATTCATCATAAAATACTGCATTGAATCCCAATCGGGTTTGAGGATCATTGGTAAAATCAACATGAATAGAATAATCAACTGATTCACCGGTGCAGATAGAATCAGGAGTTGCAAATGTCAACGGTCCTAATAAACTGGCACAACTTACAGTGATTGGGCCCACCCATTTAAACATAGGAGCATTTAATTCGTTAGATCCTGTCCAGCCGGTTGTAGCTGCAACAAAATCGATGTCGGAATGAATCAAATTATCAACTAAAACCCATGAATTGGCATCTGTTAAAGAAAAGGCAGTACCACCACCCAACTGAGGGGATGATAAGAAATAAGTAGAATCTGTGCCGGGAACAAAAGAGAGATTTTTAGTGAGTATGCCGGCAGTGTTTGCAGCAATCAAAGTCCATGTGGCGCCGCCATCAGTAGTGCGAATGGCATCGGCTAACGCTCCGGGGCTACCATTTGAAGCGATTCCGTTGTTGGCATCACGAAAGGCTATATCTCCGATATAAAATCCGGTATAAGGTGTAGCAGCAGCGGTCCAGTTTAGACCGCGATCGGTAGTTTTATAAATACGGCCCAGGTTAGTTCCAAACCAGAGTGTACTATCGCCCCAGGAAGTATAAACCGAGGTTATTCCAAATTCACCTGTAAGTTGAGTGGCAATATTTGCCTGAGGAGTTCTTATCCAATTGGTTCCTCCATCTACAGTGGTATAAATTTCAAAATAACCACCATTGGGATCACCCATGGTAATTCCGTTATCGGCATCAAAGAAATGAACAATGTTAGGAAAACCGGCTGGAGCAGCAAATGCAGCTGTTGGCTGAGCAGTCCAGTTGATTCCGCCATCAATAGTTTTCAAAAGGCTTCCACCACCGGAAGCACCATTAAACATAACCGTCCATGCAGTATCGGCATTCAAGCCAAATATTCCTGAAGGACTGAGTCCGGCAGCATTGTTAATGGGTCCTGCAATCCATAGGTTACCGCCATCAACAGTTTTTGTAAATTCCTGAACGGGAGTAAGTTGATTGGCCGGATCGGCAGCAATTCCCCACACAACATTAGTGTCGACGGCATCCAAAAACTGAACATAAAAGCCAGGAGTAATGTTAGAGGGTTGAGCTACCCATTGAGCATATATGCTGTTAAGTAGGGTGCAAAAAGAAAGAGTGTAAGTGAGATTTTTTCATAGTTAAGGATTTAGTAAAGGGTTACTGTAAATGTAAAGGATTCTTTTTGAAAAAAAATAAATCTTTAAAAATAGGCTACTGGGCACTGAAAAATGACCTGAATAAAAAAAGCCGCAACGTTTAAGGCTGCGGCTCTATATGGTATTGTAATTCGTTTAATCTTTTCTGCGTAAGCTATCCTCGTCGGAAACGGTTAGTTTATGACGTCCTTTTGCTCTTCTGGCAGCCAATACACGACGACCATTAGCCGATGCCATCCTTGAACGGAAGCCGTGCTTATTTTTTCTCTTTCTTACGGATGGTTGATAAGTTCTAAACATAGTAGTTCTCTTAAAACAGGAGTGCAAAAATACATTAAATATTCTTTCACAAAAGCATTTTATGTAAAAAATTGATAAATAATTGAAATTTAAACTGTTACGAATAAAAGTTTTTAGTATTGAAGAATTCTTCCTTAAAATAGTCATGTAAAGACACCACTTCTGTCCGACCTTTGAAGGGGCTAATTTCATCGGTAAGGTCGCCACCTTTAAGACAAATAATCCCATTGGGAATGGCATTTTTCTGCACTTGGCGATTTTAGGTTTGCTCCATTTATATAAATCGTTCAGAGGGGCCGTGGCTCTGCTGACCACATAATCAAATGTACCTTCCACAGTTTCGGCTCGAGCACAAATTGCCTTTGCGTTGGTTAATTCCAACTGAGCAATAATAGCCTCCACCACCCTAATTTTTTTCGCGATGGAATCGACCAGAGTAAATTTCACATGAGGGAACATAATAGCTAGTGGAATACCGGGAAAACCGCCACCGGTTCCAATATCGAGTACACTGGTACCATCTTTAAAATTTATGAATTTAGCAATTGCCAAAGAATGCAGCACATGACGCTCATAAAGGAAAGCGATATCATTTCGAGATATCAGATTAATTTTAGAATTCCAATCGGAATATAAATCGCTAAGTGCAGTGAACCTTTTAAAGCTTCAGGAGATAGATTTTTAAAATAATCAAGAAGGATACTGGCATCCATACCTAAGTGAATAAAAAGCAATTACAATGAAACTTAATAGTATTGAAACAACAAAACAGTTTCTTTTCAATCAAAGTTTATGTTCTGAGTTTTTCATGATCTGATAGAGGAATTCTCTTGCACGGAAAAGTTGTGCTTTAACAGTTCCTAGCGGAAGGTTTAATTCATCAGCAATTTCCTCATAAGATCGCTCCTGGAAATATCTGAGTTCAACCAGTTTTTTGTAGCGGGGCTTTAATCTTTCCACCACATCCCGCATCATCATGACTTTCTGCTTTTTCATCATGTTTTCTTCAGGATCAGGCTGATTGGATTTGATATCAATATTCAATTCACCACCATCATCCGTTTCAATTCCTTTATCAATCGAAAATGTATGTTTACGTTTCTTGCGAATAAAATCGATACAATTGTTAGTAGCTATTTTAAACAACCAGGTACTAAAAGCATAATCAGGGGTATATTGTTTTATATTTTTAAATGCTTTTCCAAATGCTTCTATCGTAAGATCATCTGCATCATCACGGTTATTCACCATTTTCAAAAGCATGAAATA
Organism: Bacteroidota bacterium; assembly: GCA_016722525.1. Lineage (GTDB taxonomy): Bacteria > Bacteroidota > Bacteroidia > AKYH767-A > OLB10 > JADKJB01. The sequence goes on along the minus strand of JADKJB010000008.1, from coordinate 276,637 downwards.
AATTGAATCTTTGTAACGCGACATTAATTCAGCATAAGCTTTTTGATCGCCGTTATCAATTGCATTCCTGACAAGGTTATAATCTTTAAGGGCTTTATCGCTAAGATTCGGATTCAATTTAGCGTTAACAGATTCAGTATTTTCAGTGGTATCTTGTGTCATTTCCATGTTTTGTCTTTAAATAACAGATTCGAGATTGAAATGGATGGGTAGAGAAATAAAACAATTAAATCGAATATAGGAACCATCCATAATATATCGAACTCTCCAAGTTTCTTCATACAACTGCCAAAAATAAACATTTGAATCAACAATCGCACTAAAGCAACACCAACAACTATTTCCCATCTGCAACCAATTACCATCAATATTATAAGAGCTGCATAAAAGAGCAGGTGGGATAAAAAGAACGCGCCAATCTTCATTTTATGATTGGCTTTATAATATTTGCCGGTGCTCATGTGCCTTTTTTTCTGTTTCAACCAACTAAAGAAGGTATCGCGTGGAATTGATTCGGTAAACGACTCAGGGTGAAGTTCTACAGCGGTATTTGATTTGGTAGCGGTTTGGTTTACAAAAAGATCGTCATCCCCTGACATAACATGGCTATGGCTGGCAAATCCTTTATTTTTGAAGAAAAGCGCTTTTTTGTAGGAGAGGTTTCTACCCACACCCATATAGGTGCTTTTCAATAAGGAAGCAGAAAGAAACTGGATGGCATTAAAAACGGTATCCATTCGTATCCATTTGTTCAAAAAACCAGGTGTTTTTTTGTAAGCACCATAACCTATAACTATTTCAGTGGAAGGCTGATACCTCGAAACCATAGAACTGATCCAGTTTTTTGATACCGGTTTGCAATCAGCATCGGTAAGCAGCAGTAGTTCATGACTGGCAGCTTTAATTCCAAGAGAAAGCGCGAATTTTTTACCGTGACGGTATTTTTCCTGTTCATTAAGAGTTACCACTTTTAGATGTGAATAGAGTGGTTGAATTTCCTCCAGATAGCTTCCCGATTCATCCCAGGAACAATCATTTACCACTACCACCTGAAAATCAGGATAATCCTGATCCAAAACGAAAGAAAGATTCGCTTTAAATTTTTCAATTCATTTCTTGCACAGATAATAACTGAAACAGGTTCTTTTTTTCCTCCACCAGCAACAGGCTTATGAAAAGCAAGTTTACTGAAAACGAATAAGTAATAATAGATCTGCACCAACAATGCGATTCCTAAAACAATACCTGTGATTTGCCCTTCAAAACTTGTAAAAAATACTTCCATAATTCGCTTTTAGCTCCAACACGCAAAGCTATGAGGATAAGCAAAGGACATTATTTCTATCTTTGACAAGATATTAACACATTTTGTTTAATAAACATTTATGGAGTTCCGGCTAAATGCGGAAGATAAGGGATCAAAGGCGAGGGCAGGTGAAATAACTACCGATCATGGTTTGATACCCACTCCTATTTTTATGCCGGTTGGAACTGCGGGTTCAGTGAAAGGTGTTCATCAACGTGAGCTGGCTGGCGATATTGATGCTAAAATAATTCTTGGCAATACGTATCATCTCAACCTGAGACCAGGAATGGAAGTGTTAAAAGCTGCCGGAGGCTTACATAAGTTTATAGGTTGGAACCGGCCACTTTTGACAGATAGCGGTGGTTACCAGGTATATTCATTATCAGACAACCGGAAAATAAAAGAAGAAGGGGTTCATTTCCGATCTCACATCGACGGTTCCAAACATTTTTATCGCCTGAAACATCTATAGAAATTCAAAAAATAATTGGTGCTGATATCATTATGGCCTTTGATGAATGCACCCCCTACCCTTGCGATCACAGGACAGCTAAAAAATCGATGGACATGACGCACCGATGGCTGAAAAGATGTTGCGATTACTTTGACAGTGGCTCAGCCCTGTATGCACATAGTCAAACTTTATTCCCAATTGTTCAAGGTAGTGTTTATAAAGATTTGAGGAAGCAATCGGCAGAAGCTATGCTGTGGCGGATAGAGAAGGCAATGCGATTGGTGGATTGTCGGTAGAAACCTGCTGAAGACATGTACGAAATGACGGATTTAGTTTGCGCCATACTTCCAAAAACAAACCTCGTTATTTGATGGGAGTTGGTACACCGGTTAATTTGCTGGAATGTATTTCATTGGGTATTGATATGTTTGATTGCGTAATGCCAACACGAAACGCACGTAACGGGATGTTGTTTACAAAAAACGGAATAATAAATATCCGTAATGAGAAGTGGAAAAATGACCATTCGGTTATTGATCCGGAGGGCAATTGTTTTGCTGATTTTGAGTACTCAAAAGCTTATTTGAGACATCTTGTAATTTCAAAAGAAATGTTAGGTGCCCAGATTGCTACAATACACAATCTTTCGTTTTACCTTTGGCTTGTTAGTGAAGCCCGGAGCCGAATTCTGGATGGAACATTTACACCCTGGAAAAACGAAATGGTAAAAAAATTGGCTTTTAGAATCTAAAATGAACGGCATTAAAATTATAGATTGGTATATAATCAGGAAATTCCTGACCACATTTTTTTTCGCACTCGGCCTCATCATTCTTATTGCAATAGTTTTCGATGTGTCTGAAAAAATTGATGATTTCCTGGAAAAGAAAGCTCCCTTTGAAGCAATTGTATTCGATTACTACCTGAATTTCATCCCTTACTTCGCCAATCTTTTTTCACCTCTTTTTATTTTTATTTCGGTAATATTTTTCACATCCAAAATGGCAAGTCAAACCGAAATTGTGGCTATCTTGTCAAGTGGAGTTAGTTTCAGAAGAATGCTGGTTCCCTATATGGTTGTGGCTGCAATTTTAGCCGGTTTATCCTTTTACCTTAATGGCTGGGTTATTCCTCATTCAAACAAAACAAGATTAGAGTTTGAAAATACCTACATTAAAAATCCCTATGTAATTAAATCCCGAAATATTCACCGGCAAATTTATCCCGGACAATTTATCTATTTCGAAAGCTATAATACGATAGAAAATATGGGATTCAGATTTTCCTATGAACGTTTTGATCAGGGAAAACTTACCTACAAGTTAAGTTCAGAAAGACTGGTTTGGGATACCATAAACACGAATTGGCGCGCCGAAAATTACCTGATCCGACAAATTGATGGCATGAAAGAAACCGTAAGAGAGGATTAAAATTCGATACTTCTTCAGCTTTACCCTCTGGAATTTAATAGGAGAGAAATTTTTATTCAGGCTATGGATCATGATGAGTTGAATGCGAATATAGCTGAAAAAAAAATGCGGGGTACCGAAGGAATTCAATTCGATGAGGTTGAAAAATACAGAAGATCCTCTTACCCCTTTGCAACGTTTATACTTACTCTGATAGGAGTGTCTTTGTCGAGCCGAAAAGTCAGAGGAGGTATTGGATTGCAAATTGGTGCAGGCATTCTATTAAGCTTCACTTATATTTTATTTATGCAGGTGTCCACTACATTTGCAACTAATGGTAATTTCCCTGCAATTATAGCGGTTTGGATACCAAATTTCGTTTATGCGATAATTGCGATTGTGCTATTACGTAGTGCACCGAAATAGATGTTCATTGGATGGTGATTTTATAAGGGACAAAACAGTAAAAATAGCTTCAAATTAATTTATCAAACTATCAAAAATCCACTTTCCATACAAACAGATTACCAAACAAGGGTATATGGACTTGATGTTTTCAGGGCGATTGCAATTATCATTGTAGTGATGGGTCATGGGGGATTTATTTTAGATAAATCAATTCCCGGTTTCCCTTATATTCCTTTAATCGACGGAGTTGAACTTTTCTTTGTACTTAGTGGATTTCTTATCGGAACTATACTATTAAAAATCTATAAAAAAAATGATGGAATCGATTTCAAGGAAGTTTTCTCATTTTGGAAAAGGAGATGGTTTCGAACTATTCCTAATTATTATTTGGTACTCATATTAAACATTCTTTTTGTTTCCACTGGTATTATTGGAGGAAAAATTGAAAATTTTAATTGGAAATTTTTTGTGTTCCTGCAAAACTTTAATACCTACTTCACCGACTTTTTCTGGGAATCGTGGAGCCTTACTATTGAGGAGTGGTTTTATATTTTTACTCCAATTGCTATTGTTGTTTTTCATAAGTCGTTGGTGAAAGTAACTTCGAAAAAAAATATTATTCTATTAGTAATTGGTACCTTTGTATTACTTCCATTGCTTTACAGATATTCCATCTCCGATGAACAGGTGGATCCGTTCTGGTTTGATGTCAAATTCAGAAAAGTGGTACTGGCCCGACTCGATGCCATTATGTTCGGCGTTTTTTTTGCATGGATTAAATACTACTACCCCCTCCTTTGGAAAAAAATTGCCATTCCTTTTTTCATTATCGGATTAATTCTGATTTTTTCACTGTTACACTTTATAAAACTTGATCCTATTGGATTTTATGCCAAAACAATTTATTTTAGTTTAATAGGGTTTTCAGCAGCCATGTTATTGCCTTATGCCGATAGTGTAAAAACGTTCAGGACGGCTTTTGGCAAGGTTATTACCCACATTTCGTTGATCTCTTATTCTATGTACCTTATTAATTTGGCGCTGGTGGCTCAGGTCATATTAGTACATTTTCTTCCACAAACTGAAATGGAATCCTATATAATGTATGTCATATATTGGGTTACTGTGATTGTGGCTTCCACCTTCCTTTACAAGTATTTCGAAAAACCCATAACAGATCTCCGGGAATTTTCCACCTCAAAAACCGGAATAAGCTGATAATTGGCCAGCTTGAAGTTAAACAAATTGGAAGTTTTGTGTAACTTTTATCTATTTTACTTAACTTCTTCAACTTTCATGAGTTATGATTTCAAAGTTGATTTATTTATAATTGATTATATATCAATTATCTAAGTATTAAAAATACTTATTTCCGCATTTCTTCAGCCACATATTTGTTTATTTTGTTTAATTTATTTTGAATTAGATTAAACAAAAATAGAAGTGCGTGTGTTATAGAGTTAAATCAAAAAACTTAAAACCATTTAACTCATGAAAAAATTTACCCTCACGTTCGTTGCTGCGATCGCTTTATCGATGTCCTTTACAAAGACATTTGGACAAGCTGAATTGCAGGTCATTCACAATTCCTCTGATCCAGGTGCTTCCGTTGTTGACATTTATGTTAACGGGACTAATGCAATCGATAACTTCAGTTATCGCACTGCAACACCATTTATCCCTTTGCCTTCGGGTGTTCCAATCAATATTGGAGTAGCCGGTGGAAACAGTACTTCAGTAAATGACACAATTAAAAATTTCACAGTTACCCTGAATCCAGGAGTTAAGTATGTTGCTTTAGCGAGTGGCGTTTTAACACCAAGCGCATTTGCCGCTAATCCGGATGGTCGTAGTACTGCATTTGGATTAACAATTATTGCTGATGCAAGAATTGCAGCTCTTTTACCCGGAACTGTTGATCTGGTTGTAAATCACGGCTCTACTGATGCTCCTACTGTTGATGTATTAGCAAGAAATGTTGCTACACTTGTAAACGATGCTGCCTACAGTGATGTAACAAGTTATATAACAGTTCCTGCAGCCAACTACATTCTGGATGTGACTCCAGGCAACAATAATGCTGCAATTGTAGCTTCTTTCCAGGCTGACTTAACAACTTTGGGTGGTGGTGCAGGAGTGGTTTTTGCATCAGGATTTCTAGATCCAACGGCCAATCAAAACGGTCCTGCATTCGGACTGTTTGTAGCATTTCCTAGTGGAACTGTAGCTGCATTGCCTTCAGTAAGTTCAGCTCGCCTTCAGGTGATTCACAACGCTGCTGATCCGGGTGCTGCTTTAGTCGACATTTATGTAAACGGTGCACTTGCAATTCCTGATTTTGCTTTCAGAACAGCTACTCCTTTCCTGGATCTTCCTGCTGGAGTAAATTTAAATATCGGAGTTGCTCCGGGTACCAGTACTAGCGTGAACGATACCATTGTAAACTTCCCGGTTCAATTAACTAACGGTCAAACATATGTTGCAGTTGCTAACGGTGTACTCACACCTGCTTCTTTTGCTGTAAATCCTGATGGTCGTCCGACAGGCTTCACTTTATTAATTTCACAAAGCATCCGCGAAAGCGCAGTAAATGCAGGTGATGTTGATTTTATTGTTGTGCATGGCTCTACAGATGCTCCTACTGTTGATGTATTAGCGAGAAACGTTGCAACACTTGTTAACGATGCTGCTTACAGTGACATCACAGGTTATATTTCAGTTCCTGCAGCCAATTACATTTTGGATGTGACTCCGGGTAACAATAACGCTACAATAGTAGCTTCATTTCAGGCTGACTTAACAACATTGGCTGGTGGTTCAGGAGTGGTTTTTGCATCCGGTTTTCTGGATCCAACAACAAACCAAAATGGTGCTGCCTTCGGATTGTTTGTTGCTTTAGCTAACGGAACAGTGGCTGCATTACCTGCAGTGAGCGCAGCTCGTCTTCAGGTGATTCACAACGCTGCTGATCCTGGTGCTGCTTTAGTTGACATTTATGTAAATGGTGCACTTGCAATTCCTGATTTTGCTTTCAGAACAGCTACTCCTTTCCTGGATCTTCCTGCCGGAGTAAATTTAAATATCGGAGTTGCTCCGGGTACCAGTACTACAGTAAACGATACTATTGTAAACTTCCCGGTTCAATTAACTAACGGTCAAACCTATGTTGCAATTGCTAACGGTGTACTTACACCTGCTTCTTTTGCTGTAAATCCTGATGGTCGTCCGACAGGCTTCACTCTATTCATTCAACAAAGCATCCGCGAAAGCGCAGTAAATGCAGGTGATGTTGATTTTATTGTTGTGCATGGCGCCACTGATGCTCCTACTGTTGATGTTCAATTGAATGGTGGTGGTGGCATATTGGTAAATGATGCAGCTTATAGTGACATTACTCCTTACCTCAATGTACCTGCTGCTGCATACACCTTAGATGTGACTCCGGGAAATGACAACACTACCATAGTTGCTACTTACTTTGCCGATTTAACGACACTTGCCGGTGGTTCAGCTGTAGTATTTGCTTCTGGATTCCTGGTTCCTACTGCGAACCAAAATGGTCCTGCATTTGGATTATGGCTACACTTGTTGATGGAACTACCTTCCCATTATCTGTAGTAACTTCAATTTCTGAAATCGGTGACAATGTTAATGTTTCCATGCATCCTAATCCGGTTGTATCAGGAAATTCAATTATGGTTTCTAATACTGAAAGCGTTGAAGTTAGCTATGAAATCCTGAATATTCAAGGACAAATAGCTGGTAATATTATCCCTGCGAACATGAATAATTATGAAATTAGTACCAAAGGAATTAACAATGGTATTTACTTTGTAAGAACACAAGCAGGAACAAAATCAAGCGTTAGTAAATTAGTAATAAACTAATTCTATTTAATGTTTTAAAATTCTTAAAACAAAAAACCGGGACTGTAATCCCGGTTTTTTTGTTTTAAGTAGTCTTATTAAAGAACCGAAGTAGTTCGGTGAGCGCCATCACAATAAGGTTTATTTGCTGAAGCTCCACAACGACAAAGAGCTACCTGTCCTTCCTTGATAGTTTCATTACCTAATTCATCTACAACAACACAATTACCTTTAACAATTAAAGGGCCTTTGCTCATTACCTGAATTTTGATTTCTGCTGAATTTTCACTCTTTTGGGTTTCCATATTTGCTTTGTTTTTAATTTGTTCAATTGAGATTGCACCGGAAGGACATTTAGCCACCTGATCCACTATTTTTTGTGAGGAAGCACCATCGATATTCACCCAGGGTCGCACGCGTGGGTCGAATACTTCAGGAAGGCCTTTAAAACAAATTGCTGAATGAATGCAAACATGCGGTTTCCAAACCACTGTAATTCCATCATTAGAATAATGTTTAGTAATTTCTTTCATAGTATTTATTTTTTCAAAGTAATATCAATGTGCATTGCAGGTTTTAAAAGTTTATGAATAGGACATTTTGCTGCTATATCCAACAATCTTTTAATTTGATCCTCATCCAGCTTTCCTTTAACAGAAAGCGCAATTGAAGCAGTAGCAGATACGATTCCTGATTCAGTTTTTCTTTGCATATTGGTTTCGGCAAAAACCTCCTCCAATTCCCATTGCTTTCGGGAAGCATACATTTTAATTGTGATTACCGTACAGGAAGCCAGAGAGGCTAATAAAAGATCAGTGGGTTTAGGTCCTTTGTCCATTCCCCCTTCATGAACGGGCTCATCAGCATAAAAAGAATGGCCGGAGGCATTTAAGACGGTTACAAAAGGTTCCTTGCCAATTGTTGCAGAAACGGTGTTGATTAAATTATCCATAATTTTGCGAAACTATTAGTTTAGTAGTAATACTACCCAAAATTAATATTTCTACGCGTAATAAAGTGGAATAATCCAAAAAACACTTGGTACTGATAATTGTTATGCATACAATCCAAACTCTCACAGTCATGTACAAAAACCTTTTTATCATATTTACTCTTCTTCTCTTTGCTCAACCCTATAAGGCGCTTTCGAATAATTTTGAAAACGGAACTGTAAAAGGCAAAATCATAGATATATCAAACAGGGAACCAGTACCTTTTGCCAATATTATTATACAAGGCAGTAACACCGAACCACATCGGATATAAACGGCAAATTTGAACTTAAAAATGTTACTCCGGGTTATATTAAACTGGTGGTATCGTATATAGGTTATAAAACAAAAGTTACCGAGGAAATATTTGTTACCAAAGAAAAGATTCCTTTTGTAGAAATTGAACTTGAACCATCTGCTTCCAGTTTGGCAGAAGTCGAAATTAACGGCCCTCAATTCGTAAAGAAGGAAGAAAGCCCGGTTTCCCTGCAAACCATAGGAATAAGAGAAATTGAAAAAAACCCCGGAGGCAATCGTGATATATCAAAAGTCATTCAATCACTACCGGGTGTTGCTTCAACTCCAAGTTTCAGAAATGACATAATAATACGAGGTGGATCACCGAGTGAAAATAAATTTTATCTTGATGGAATAGAAGTACCTGTTATCAATCACTTTCAAACGCAAGGATCAACAGGCGGGCCGGTAGGTATTATAAATGTGAATTTTATTCGCGAAGTAGACTTTTATTCCGGGGCATTTCCTGCCAATAGAGGCAATACACTCAGTTCGGTGCTTGATTTCAGACAAATAGATGGGAGCACTGAAAAAACAGGAATCAGAGGTACCATTGGTTCATCGGAGGTAGGACTTACCGCTGACGGCCCCCTCGGGAAAAAAAACAACTTACATTCTATCAGTGAGAAGGTCGTATTTACAATTCTTATTCTCACTCTTTAAATTACCCTTTCTCCCCACATTCACTGACGTACAATATAAGGTAAAACACAAATTTGATACTAAAAATGAAATCACTTTTATAGGATTGGCCGCATACGATAAGTTCGAACTCAATAAAGACGCCAACAAAAATGTTACCGATCCTGAACAATTGGAATTAAATAATTATATTCTGGGAAATCTCCCTACAAACAATCAATGGAATTATACTACCGGTGCCATTTATAAACACTTTGGAAATAAAAACACTGTGAGCATTGCACTCAGCCGAAATGTATTAAATAATGAATCAACCCGATATCTTGACAATGATGAAAGTGATGAAACAAAATTACTTTTAAATTACAATTCGAGGGAAACCGAAAATAAATTGCGATTAGAAAACACCCGAACCAGTGGAACCTTTAAAATAAATATGGGAGTAAATATTGAAACTGCAAAATACAGTGTTGAAGGATTTGACAACAAAACAACACCGGTGGGTCCTGTAAAAATTAATTTTGATTCAGGATTCGATCTCTTCAAATATGGAATATTTGCTTCTGTTTCAAAACCGATTTTTAAAAACAGGCTGCTACTTTCAGCAGGAATACGTACTGATGCCAATACCTATTCATCTGATATGAGCAACCCAATTGATCAGCTCTCGCCAAGAGTTTCGGCTGCATTTTCGCTTACTGAAAAATGGAGTTTAAATTTTAATACCGGAAGATATTACCAATTGCCTGCATATACTATACTGGGGTATGGTGACCAAACCGGTCCACTGGTTAATAAAAAAAATAATCTTAAATACATTTCGTCTGATCATTTAGTGGGTGGCATTCAATTCAACCCTGATAATTCCACTAAAATAACCGTTGAATCCTTTTATAAAAAATACAATAATTATCCTTTTTCCATCAACGATTCAATTAGTTTGGCCAACCTTGGTTCTGATTTTGGAGTTGTAGGCAATGAAGCAGTAAATTCCAGTTCGAAAGGAAAGGCATACGGACTCGAATTTCTTATTCAACGGCGTTCCTATACCGGAATCTATGGTATTCTTGCCTATACTTATGTAAGAAGTAAATTTACGAATTACACAGGCAATTATTTTCCTTCGGCATGGGACAATCAGAATATTCTTACACTTACTGCAGGAAAAAAAATGGGTAAGAATTGGGATATTGGAGTAAAATGGAGATATGTTGGCGGACGTCCTTATACAAAATATGATGTAGCGGCTTCTTCCTTAAAATCGAATTGGGATGTTTCAGGAACTGGTATACTTGATTACAATAACTTAAATTCACAAAGACTACCTGCTTTTCATCAACTGGATTTACGAATTGACAAAACCTACTTTTTCGATAAATGGTCTGTAAATTTGTATATTGATATTCAAAATCTATACAATTTTAAGCAACGAATCTGATATTCTGAATGTAAGAACAGATGAAAACGGACAACCAATCACCGACTCCAATGACCCCAACCGTTATGAAATCTACTTTATAAAAGATGTATCAGGTACAATTCTTCCAACATTAGGAGTAATTATTGATTTTTAATGAAAAGCGGTATCCAATCAGCTTTAAATAGTTAGAGCAGTCCTTTTGTTATGCACAACTTAAGGACTGCTCTAACGAAACTAGTTCAAAAATACTATTCTTTTACAAACTTAGATGTAATTGCAGCACCAGCAGTCTTTAGCACTACGGTATAAGTACCAACAGCCAATTGTTGAATATCCAAGGTGAGTTTTTGAGCTCCTGCAATTTGAATACCTCGGGAAACAGATAAGACCTTGCTTCCTTTTACATCATATACATCGGCCACAACAGGACTTGTTACAGCAAGGTTGTAGCTGAGTTCAATTTTGTCAACAGCCGGATTCGGGAATACCATCAGTCCAAGATCATTACTCACCTCATTCAAACCAACAGTTGTTCCGGTAACTAAAATATCATCAATCGCCATTAGGTTATCATCATCGGCATCATGTAAAAATGTGATATAAATTGTTTGACCAATATATTGAGCCAAACTTGCTGTAAAGGGACGTAAAACCCCTATCAATCGGGATGAATCAGCTGCAGCGTCAAATTCAGTAAAAGTGCCATCCAATCCATGAACGAACCCGGGAGAAAATGTATAGGCAGCATAATCAGATCCTGCACCAGTAAGGTATTGAGCAGCCTGAAATAGTGTATCAGTAAAGCTGCCTTCAATATTATCGGTTGTTGAAACAAGCACCGAATAACCATCAACATACAAAGGCGTTTGACGAGGAGCAGATGCCCAGCTCAATACAGCATTCGCATCAACAATCTGAATTGGAGGAGTCATCAGCCAATTACGGTTTCCGGGAAGAAATCCGGCTAACCATGAAGAACTGAATAAACATGCATCCACCGAGTCAACACTGGCAAATGCACCATCACTCCAGAACCATTCCTGAGGACGAGAGTTTGCATCTGGCAGGCCATCAGCATCGAAATTTACCCATTGGGTATCATTACCACTGTTAAAAGGTAAATAATTTGTGGTAGGATCCACATCGAAATTCTCGAACAGTAACGTATCGCTCTGAGCAAAAGCAGCATTTGCTCCAAGTAAAAAAATTGAAATAAGTAGTAGATTTTTCATCATAATAGAAGGTTTTTAGGTTTAACTTTTAGTTCATTGTATTGCAAATATACTTAAACTTAAAATAATTATGTTGTTCCTTTTTGTGTTTGTTCAAAGAAGAGGGTAGCAAGAGTAGATTTCCAATATCAATAATTGTAGGTATTTGTCGTAAATAAGTCATTTAAAACTACTTTCATTTCGCCAGACATGCAATAAACCGACATTTTAAGTCAGTAAAGTGTATTGACCAAAATGATGTGCTGCCATAGGTTATCGTGCAATTTTAGAATGAATAACAACACCTAAAAAGAACATAACTGCATAAGAAGGACCCGGTCAGACCTGTTTACTTTTGAATAAATTTGATTTGTACTGCCTTTGGATTGAATCTAATTTTACCTGATAACAAAATAAAATCAGGTTATGAAAACGCTTCTCAGGATCTCCGTATCTTTCAGTTTGATTGCTCTGCCATTCGTATCGTTCGGGCAGGCTCAATGTACTCCTCCGGCTGCTCAGGCTGACCTTGACATCAATAATGTTAGAACCACCATACTTGTAGGTGGCGATATGTGGTGGGATTTGTCGAGTGCTAAATATGAAGTTCCCAAGGGAAGCGACAAGCATGCCCTTTATGCAGGTGCTCTTTGGATTGGAGGAATAGATCCTGGAGGTTTAATAAAAGTAGCGGGACAAACTTACCGACAAACAGGAATAGATTTCTGGGGAGGTCCGTTAGATACCACAACAGCTAACATAACACGTGACAACTGCCTCAAATACGATCGGCACTGGAAGATTTCTAAAAAGCAAGTTCAGGATTTCATTAACAATCCGGCAACAGCTACGAATGATATAAAAAACTGGCCTGGCAATGGTGACCCGCTATCCAATGAGGGCAAATACCTGGCTCCATTTGTTGATGTTGATAATGATGGTGAATACAACTATTCAAAAGGAGATTATCCGGGATACAGTTTTACTGGCAACTACCCGAATGTTCCCGGAGTAAATAAATCCGTTTGCAACGATTATCTTTTCGGTGATCAAACTATTTGGTGGGTTTTTAATGACAAAGGAAATGTGCATTCAGAAACCAATTCAGACCCTATCGGACTTGAAATTAGAGCGCAGGCATTTGCTTTTCAAACCAACGACGAGATCAATAACATGAGTTTTTACAAATACCAAATAATAAACAGATCTTCTTTAACACTAACAGATACCTATTTCGGCCAATGGGTGGATCCTGATCTTGGATTTTCTGATGATGATTATGTAGGTTGCGATGTGGGTCGTGGTTTAGGTTATTGTTACAATGGCGATGCTGAAGATGAAACAGCTTCAGGGTACGGATTAAATCCACCAGCTGTTGGAGTGGATTTTTTTCAAGGACCTGTTGCTGATCTAGGTGATTTACTTGACAATGACAAAGATGGTTGTATAGATTGTACATTTTTAACTGATAGTTTTGGGGTTGTTTATACTGTGACCGACACGTTACTCCGGGAGCAAATAATTATGTCAAAATTTGTATACTATAATAATGACGCCACTCCTAATGGCAATCCGATAGGGTTCACTGACTTTTACAATTACCTAAAAGGATATTGGAGAGACAATCAACAAATGACTTTTGGAGGCGATGGAAGAAATCCAGGTGCACCGGTGACCAACTATATGTTTCCGGGAACCACAGACCCTGACTTTCCAAATCAGAATTGGTCGGAAGTGACAGAAGGAAATACTGTTGGTGACAGACGATTCCTGCAGTCTGCTGGCAAATTCACCTTGCAACCCGGTGCTGTCAATTATATAACTACCGGTGTGGTTTGGGGAAGAGCTTCAAGGCGGACAACTGGCATCGGTTGAATTGATAAAAGTTGCAGATGATAAAGCTCAGGCTTTGTTCGATAATTGTTTTAAACTTATTGATGGTCCTAATGCGCCGGATGTAGCCATCAGAGAATTAAATCAAACAATTATTCTTTCACTTCTCCGTACCGATAATGAACTGGTTGAAAAATATCACCAAAAAGATCCTATTATAATAGCTGCTAACGATTCATTAAAATATTTTGATTTTCAAGGATATCAGATTTATCAAATGAGAGATGCCAGTGTAACTGTTTCGGATATAGGCAATCCGGATCGCATTCGACTGGTAACTCAATGTGATATCAAAGATGGAGTCACTCAACTGGTAAATTATTCCTTTGAGCCTTCATTAAATTCAAACATCCCTACTGAAATGGTAAATGGGTCTGACAAAGGAATAGCTCATACCTTTGAAATAAAGCAGGATTTATTTGCTTCAGGAAGCACCGCACTCATAAATCATAAAACTTACTATTATACAGTGGTTTCCTATGCTTACAACAATTATAAAACCTATAACCCAAATGATCCGAATTCACTTGACGGGCAAAAGAAACCGTATTTAGCTGGAAGAAATAATATCAAAACTTATTCTGCCATCCCACATCATCCAGCTCCGGAATATGGCGGTCAACTGTTAAACAGCAGTTATGGTGTTGGTCCTTTTGTTACCAGAATTGAAGGACAAGGAAATGGCGGAATGATTTTAGATTTTACAAATGAAACAGTAAAACAAATTGTTACGCCCCCCTATTACAGATCTTTTAAGGCTACCTATCTTCCGTTAAAAGCACCTGTTAAAGTGAAAATTTATGATCCGGTTTTAGTCAAGAGTGCTTCATTTAAACAGCAGTTGGACCAGGCTGAAATTACAAGTGGTTACTCTATAACTAATACTTCAGCGCAAACTTCGGTTCCTTCTGAATATCCAATCAGCATTCCCAATGAGCAAGTTCTGCCGGAATGGGGTTTCAGCACTATGATGAACTCCACCATTGAACCCGGTGATTCCTTAGACCCTACAAATGGATTTTTAGAGGGCACAATTGAATTTGAAGATTTTAATAATCAATGGCTATCAGCCGTGAATGATATTGATAACATAACGTTGAACTCTGAGGACTGGGTTCGAAGCGGAACCACTATTCAGGATTATAAAGGCCTTGATGATGCTGAAGTTTATGAAAACGTTATTAATGGAACCTGGGCTCCTTACAAACTATGCTCCAAAGACCCAACCGGTTTAAAATGGGGAAGTGTTGGGGAATCTCAGATATCACTTTCTCCAACGGCAACAACAAAAACCGGCATTGCAAGTATTGATGTAATAATAACTGCTGATCAGTCGAAATGGACCAGGGCAGCAGTCATTGAAACCGGGTCATCTTTCTCTAGTAACATAGGAAACGCCCGTCAGTTTGATCTAAGGGCTTCTGCATCTATAGGCAAAAATGGTGAAATCGACAATTCAGTTTCAGCAACCGGTATGAGCTGGTTTCCCGGATATGCGTATAATTTAGAAACAGGTGAACGTTTGAATATTGCTTTCGGCGAAAATTCCACATTGACTGATGATCGATCTCAAGATATGAAATTTAATCCTACCGCCCGTAAATACGATGGTGCCGGCCTACCAGTGTTGGGTGGAATGCACTTTATTTACATATTTGGTCATAACGGAGATGGAACTAACGATGTACCCATGTATGATTCCTGCAGGTATATTGTTACAAAGTTGGCAACTCTAAATTCCAACGATAAAAGAGCTGTTTGGAAAAATGCTATGTGGTGCAACATACCTCTTGTAAAATCTGAATATACCAATGTGAATTTACCTGTCAATATTCCTTCAGAGGTAAAAGTCAGATTGAGAGTTGCTAAAAACTTCAGGACTTACGCTCCGGCAATTTCAATAACCAACCAGCAACAATTGGTAACAGGCACCTTGTACCATGTTGCCAACCCACCGGTGACACATGATGGAACCACGTATACCGTTGCAGGCCAAAACTTTGTGGCTACACAAACTGCATTTACCGGCGATGGGACTGTGACCACCTCCTACCCTAGCAATAATTTTATACCTCTTTATGAATTTGGGACACAAAGTCTGGCACCTGTTCAACAAAATACTTCCATCGCATCGGAGGCCTTAAATCAAATTAATGTTGTACCCAACCCTTACTATGCTTTTTCTTCCTATGAACAAAATCAGCTGGACAACAGAATTAAAATTGTGAACCTTCCAGCGAATTGTGAGGTTACCATTTTAACACAAAGCGGAGTATTAGTCAGGAAATTTAAAAGAGACGTGCTCATAGACAATTCCGAAGGCATGATTGAAAACAATGCCTCCATCAATCAGGAAACAGCACTTGACTGGGATCTTAAGAATTTCAAAGGCATTCCTATAGCAAGCGGCATCTACCTTATTCACATTGATGCCGGAAAATTCGGAAGCAGAACTTTAAAATGGCTTGGGATGTTAAGACCCATTGATCTCGACACCTTCTAAAATCAATTACAAAGCTGAAAAATTGTTGAGTACGTTGCAATATTCACCTATGTACCGGTCAGCATCTTTAAGTTTATACTGCATAATATATCTGGGATGATTGAGTACCATAATTTTTCCAAACAGTTTTAATTTGTTATTAAACGCTTCCAAAACGGAGCGTTTTTTTTCTAGTGCAATCACTACTTCAGTACTTACATTCATTTTAGAATGCAGGATCAAAGAGTTTTCAATAAAATCATGTGATGCCTGGAGCAACAAGCCGGAATCATAATAATTATAATTCTTAGTTCCATTCAGGAAACCAATAGGACAAACTGCACTTAGTAAAAAATTATTGAAAAAAGTGGATGTTGTTCCATAATTGCGGATCACATCATAAACAAAATGACTCGAAAGCTCTCTTCTTTTGTCGAATGAATTAATGATACCACAATCGGATTCCAATGCAACAGGATCAGTAAAAGGAATTCCTGTAATACCACTTCCGAAACGACCCGGATTTATTCCCAAAATCAAAACCCGTTTGTTATTTGAAGAATAATATTTCTCACAAAATCTACTCAAAACTTCCTTTACTTCTATGGAAGTATAGCAATTAATGAAAGCAATTTTATCAGGTAAATTAAAATCGGGATTCAAGCCGGTAAGAAAATCGTAAAAACGACGACCTGTATATTTCAATGGCTACTTTATTTTCAGCGAAATAATTGGCAAGGTATTCTTATTTCCTGATGCATCAGTATAGGTAACTTCTTTCAAAATGATAGTATCACCAGATTGACCGGCTTTAATAGCTTCTTTTGCACGAATCGGAAATCCACCTTCTCCGATACCGAATTCCCGATTTAAAAATGGCTTTAGTGTCAGGTAATTAATATGAAATGTTTCTAATTTATAGATTTTGCCATCATCACACTGAACAGTTGGAGGTTCAAGATCACACCATTTCACAGCATCTTCGAGAGTTATTTCGAGCACCACTTTTTCATCCATATACATTTTGCAGGAACCCGGAGTTTTGGCAGTTTGGGCAATGGAACCATAAGAAAATGCCAAAACAAAAACGCTTATTGCAAACAAATTAGTAATACATTTCATATTCAGTATATTTAATGATTTAACAATTTTATGAAGTAGCTGAAGGTAAAGATACAAAAATCATTTTTTAGTTGGAAATTTGGCTAAAATATCCTTCACTGCATCTTTGTGAATTGTAAAAGACATCATTTTAAGCTTAACAAAATCTTCATGATAAAAATAATATCCTTTGCTCATAGGATTATTATGAGCTCCGCTTCCCGAATCTTTAATAAGAAACCACGTGCCATCAGGTTTATCCACCCAACCCATTAAATGCACACCATGATCATCGGTGGTTGATCCGTTTGTAAATCTCAATTGTCGTGCATTTTCATCAATGTAGGCAGAGGGAATGTCATACGTGGGAATCACTGCGATCCCTTTCGAACCCAAAATTCCGGATTCAGAAACATCACCACCAATTGCGACAGAAAATCCTTTTTTCAATGAAGACTTTATGATAGCCATGAACTCATTCAGAGGAACATTGTAATATACATCAGAGTTCCACCAATTATCAGGAACATCATATTCGACCTGGCGCCAATAGGGTTCCATTTTGAGGGACATGATATCCACATAATCATCAGGATTTAACTTTAATACATTCTTTAAGTATTCAACGGGAGTTAAGTTTTTACCATTTACATTTACAACAACAGGAACTTTACCCATGTAGTGGTCTAAAATAGAACGAATAGTACTAACTACTTCCGATTCATTCCATGCGGCAGATTCTTTTACACTTTTTAAATACTGTTCCATTTCCTTAAACATGATAGTATGATCCAGAAATTTTTGACCTACACGATATCCTGAATAAGAGTTGTAAGGAACCATTCCATATAATTTCATCATTCGTGGCACTGCGTTGGACTCAGAACCTTCTCCAAAAAAAGAAACACCTCGGGTTTTCACAAACTCTTTCGCTTTTTCAAGGTATTCGTGGTAAACAATATATTGTTCTGACAACCGCACTTCTAATCCGGACAATCGTTTTACCTCAGATTCAAAAAACGAGGTGCTTGAAAAACTCCAACAAGTATTGGTGGCACCTTGTGAAACAGGATCACCGGACCACACTTTTTGAAATTCAGTCTCTGAAACAGGGTGTTTTAATTCAGAGAAATCCATTTTAAAAACCGGCGGTTTTACCGGAGCGGAAGGAACATTGAAAAGTTCCACATTCTTTAAAAATTTCATCATAAAATTTATTTTCGGCTTTAATAAACTCACCTTTATCACGACGTTCCTGCGAAAATCCTACTTGCACTGTCAACAACGCTACTAAAGCAATCAAGTTCCTTATAAATCTCATCTCTAAAATTTTTAATTAAGTAAATGTAAAATAAGATAAAGTTATTTTTTTACAACATCTGGACCTAAAACCCTATTTAAATACAGTTCCTTTTTGCGTCATCCAGGGATGCATCTCATAGGCTAATCGACCGGATTTAATTGCAGGGTCAGCCTCAATTAATTTTTTAACTTTTACAGTATCTTCTGTGTTGAAAATAAATATACCTCTAAAAAATCCATCATCAAGAAAAGGACCCGCTACATTCAGATCTCCATTTTGAGCCATTTCATTAATGTGGTCCATGTGTCCTTTTTGAATAACAACAATGGATGCAGAATCCTGATTTCTATTTTCCCCTTTTTTTAACAAAACAAAAGTGTATTTTTTCATAATGGGAGCATCGTTTTGCTGAGCTTCAACTAAAGTCATGTTTAAAAGCACCAAGCATATAAGAGCGACAGCAAATTTGATCATTTTTGAATATTTTGTTCACTCAAAGATAAACAAACAACCAGAAAATAAGGCACAAAAAAAACCGGGTTGAAGCCCGGTTTTATAAATTTACTTTAAGTTGTATTAGCGAGGATCAGCTATTACATTGTTTCCATCATGCTTGCCTGAATAGACACGCAATTTCTCTTTTTTCTCTGGTTGTTCAGCTATTCCTGCATCAGGAGCTGCAGCTGAAGCGTCGGTACCCGAATCAATTGTAACTGTTTCATTATAGGGCTGAGCTTCTTCTCCTGAAGCAGGTGCAGCAGTCTCAGACATTGGAGGTGGTGCATCTCCTACCGGATCAGTCCCTTGCGCCAAAGCGCCTTCCGCACACAAGCCAAGGCCCGCAAATGCGATAATTGCAATCAATTTGGTTGCTTTCATTTTTTATTAGTTGGTTTTATAAATCAAAGATAATCTATTTTTTAAAATTGTCAATACCTTAACTTAACTTTAATTACATTTTCAACTGCACTACACCAAAATGTAGTAATTTTGCTACAAGTCTGTTTTACTACTCCAACACCTCGTGTATCCGTTGTTAAAGCAGCAATACAGCATCAACCTGACTTCAACGACGGCCTTCCATTTAGGTTACACCTACCCGTTTATGTAGCCATTTCGAAGGCCACACCTGTCTAAAGAATACATGACTTTATTAGTTTTGTAGCAATCTATGATTCAACTTAAAAATATCAATAAGAGTTACCAGATCGGTCACAACAAACTTCATGTTTTGAAAGGCGTGGATGTGCATGTTAAAGAAGGAGAATTTGTATCCATCATGGGGTCTTCCGGTTCCGGAAAATCAACCCTCTTAAATATTCTTGGGATACTGGACGATTACGATTCAGGCGAATACACCCTTGCAGGAACCCTTATTCGCGACCTTTCCCAAGCCAAAGCAGCACATTATCGCAATAAGTTTATTGGTTTTGTTTTCCAGTCATTCAACCTTCTTTCATTTAAGAATGCAGTCGAAAATGTTGCATTACCTCTTTATTATCAAGGCATTAGAAGGAAAGACCGCAACAAAATCGCTATGGATTACCTCGACCGTGTAGGCTTAAAAGAATGGGCCGAGCACTTACCTTCGGAATTATCGGGGGGACAAAAACAAAGAGTGGCTATTGCCAGAGCACTGATTTCAAAACCCAAGATGATTTTAGCGGATGAACCCACCGGGGCACTGGATTCTGTTACTTCCCAAGAGGTAATGTCGTTGTTCAAAGAAGTTCACAACCAGGGAATGACCATGATTGTGGTAACACACGAAAATGATATTGCAGCGATGACCGACCGCATTATTCACATTAAAGACGGAATTATTGAAAATGATCACAAGTTTGAAAAAAAAGTAGTTTAAATCAAACTCTATGTTCGACTCCGATAAATGGCAGGAAATTTTTAGTACGATCAGTAAGAATAAGCTAAGAACTATTCTCACCGGATTCAGCGTAGCCTGGGGTATTTTCATGCTCATTATTTTATTAGGTTCCGGTTATGGATTGCAACACGGGGTGGAGAATCAATTCAGGAGTTCCGCAGTGAATTCAATATTTATCAGAGGTGGAAATACCGCAGTTGCCTATGGGGGTTTTCAACCGGGGCGCGATATTCAACTGGTGAACAGTGACTATGATGCAGTACGAAATAATATTGGCCAAATAGACCACATCACTTCCCGATTTTTCATTAGAGGAACAGTGACTATAGCTTATAAAAGCAAATCCGGGAATTTTGAAGTGAGGGCAGTGCATCCCGATCATGCCTTTATCGAAAACACGGTAATTAAAAAAGGCCGATATATCAGTAATTCCGACCTTGATGAATTCAAGAAAGTGACCTGCATTGGAACACTTATTCAAGAGCAGTTATTTGCTAAAGATGAAGACCCATTAGGAAAATATGTGAATATTAATGGTATTGCTTTTCAGGTGGTAGGTGTATTTCAGGATGAAGAGGGAGATTATGAAAACAGGATGCTCTACCTTCCTATTACCACAGCGCAAAAAGCTTTTAATGGCCAGGAGAAAATCAGGCAAATATTACTTACTACCGGAGATGCCACCGTTGAGGAATCGGTTACTATTGTTGAAAATATTACCTCTATGCTGGCGGCAAAACATAATTTTGATAAAAATGATACCAAAGCTTTGTCGGTTTGGAATAATTATGAGGAATACAAAAAGGTGTTAAGTCTTATGGCCAATATTAGGTTTTTTATCTGGATTGTTGGAATAGGAACCATTATTGCCGGAATTGTTGGAGTCAGTAATATAATGATGATTGTGGTGAAAGAACGAACTAAGGAAATTGGGGTGCGAAAGGCTTTAGGAGCCACTCCATCTTCAATTGTTGCTTTAATTATTCAGGAATCGATATTTATTACTGCTGTAGCCGGTTATTTGGGACTCATTTGCGGGGTTGGTTTATTAGAACTAATTGCTACGTATATGCCTCCCAGTGATTTCTTCGACCGACCAGAAGTGAACCTTGGTGTTGCCTTATCTGCAACTATGGTGTTAATACTTGCCGGTACCATTGCAGGATTGATACCTGCCAGAAAAGCATCATTAATCAACCCGGTATTAGCGCTTAGAGATGAGTAACAAAAGGCATTTAGTTGTCGCAATACAAAACCTATTAGAAAGATAAGAAACAGAACTTACTTCTCCCAATAAACAAAATCAAATGTTCGACCGCGACCGGTGGCAGGAAATATACAGTACACTGGGTAAAAATAAACTCAGAACCGCACTTACAGCCTTTGGGGTGTTTTGGGGAATATTTATGCTCATCATCATGCTTGGATCGGGTAACGGTCTGAAGAATGGCGTTCAAAGTGGTTTTAAAGATTTTGCTACCAATAGTTTTTTTACATGGACACAGCGAACCTCTATGCCTTACAAAGGTTTTAAGCAAGGACGAAGATTCAATTATAACAATGATGATATAAGAGCCATAATTGATAATGTTCCTGAAGCAGATATTGTAGCACCACGTAACCAATTAGGAGATTATGGAGGCAATAACAATGTAAATTACGGATTAAAAACAGGTTCCTTCACGGTGTATGGTGATTATCCTGAAATTTTTAAAATACAGAGTTATGCCATCACCGCCGGAAGAAAGATGAACCGCATTGATGAAAAAGAAAAACGGAAAATTGCCATTATAGGTTCAAGAGTTCAAACTTTATTGTTTGGAGATACCACATCTTCCTTAGCAAAAAATATAGAAATAAACGGAGTTTTTTTCAGGTAGTTGGAGTTTTCAAAAGTAATCAATCCGGTGATCGGGGTGAAGAAGATGCGAACACCATTTTTGTTCCTTTCAGTACTTTCCAAAATGCATTTAACTACCAGAATGTTGTAGGCTGGTTTGCCATTACTTCAAAACCTGAAATTCCTGCTTCCAAAGTTGAAGCGAAAGTTATTGCCCTGCTGAAGGAACGTCATGCCATCCATCCGGATGATGTGCAGGCTATTGGTCATTTTAATCTTGAAGAAGAATATAAGAAAATGAGTGGCTTGTTTTCTGGAATAGAATTACTGATTTGGATTGTAGGAAGCGGAACTTTATTTGCAGGTATAATTGGAGTGAGCAACATTATGCTTATCATCATTAAAGAAAGAACTAAAGAAATTGGTGTCCGAAGAGCATTAGGTGCTCCACCATCCGATATTATCAAGCAAATTATGATGGAAGCAGTTGTATTGACAACCATTGCAGGTTATGTGGGCTTGGTTATAGGAGTTGGATTACTTGAACTCATTTCATCTTCGATTGGCGCCGGTGGTGATGGTGATAATATGTTTTTGAATCCGGAAGTAAGTCTGAGCGTAGCATTAAAAGCATTAGCAATATTAGTCGTTTCCGGTGCGTTAGCCGGACTGATACCTGCTGCCAGAGCTGTACAAATTAAACCTATAGAAGCCTTAAGAAGCGAATAAAAATTAATTATTATTTATGAAAAAAATTATCAAAATTGTTGTCGGTGTTGCATTACTTTTCGTGTTTGGCTGGACGCTCTATTTTCTCTATCAGAAATCAGAACCGAAACCGGTAGTGTATCAAACAGAGTTGCCGCTGGTAACCAATATTATCAAAAAAACAGTTGCAACTGGATCTGTTGTGCCAAAAAAGGAAATTGCTATTAAAGCAAAAGTTTCTGGAATTATTGAAAAAATTTATGTCGAAGCCGGAAAGTTTGTAAAGGAGGGCGATGTGATTGCCAGAGTGAAAATTATCCCTGACATGGTAAACCTTAACAATGCGGAAAGTCGTGTGAACCGGGGTCAAATTAATTTTGAAAATATTAAACTTGAATTTGCCCGAAGCAAAAAACTGTATGAAAGCAAAGTAATTCCTGAAACAGAATTTCTTTCAGCACAACTAAATTATAAAACAGCTGAAGAAGAACTGGATGCTGCCGAAAATAATCTGGCGCTGATCAAAGAAGGTTCCAATAAAAAAATGGGTACCCTCACAAATACTTTGGTCAGATCTACTATCACCGGAATGGTACTGGATGTTCCTGTCAAAGAAGGAAATTCTGTGATTGAAAGTAATACCTTTAATGAAGGCACTACCATTGCCTCTGTTGCTGATATGGGAGAAATGATTTTTGAAGGAAAAGTTGATGAATCGGAAGTAGGTAAAATCAAAACCGGTATGGATCTGATTTTGAAAATTGGTGCTATCGAAAATAAAGATTTTAAAGCTAAACTCGCCTACATTGCACCAAAAGGTGTTGAAGAAAATGGAGCTATTCAATTTCAGATCAAAGCTTCTGTAACACTGGATGAAAACCCCTTTATTCGCGCGGGTTATAGTGCGAATGCCGACATTGTTTTAGAACGTCGTGATAGTGTGCTTGCAATTAAAGAAAGCCTGTTAACTATCTCTGCTGACTCCTCATTTGTAGAAGTTGAAAGTGGAGTTCAGAAATTTGAAAAGAAACAAATAAAAACAGGGCTATCGGATGGAATTAACATTGAAGTACTGGAAGGAATCAGTAAAACTGATAAACTAAAAGGACTTCCTGAAGTGGAAGTAAAAATGATGGATTCAAATTAAAATCTGATTCGCTTCTTTCATTTCAATCCACCACACGTAACAGCCAGTTATTAATTTCTTCAATCACTTCCAGACTCACGTTGGAACGTTTTTCATATTCTGATGGCAAGGAAGGACCTGTGCCCTGCATAAAGAGGTGGTTTAATTGCGGAAAAGATTTAAAAGTAACATTGGGCCGATCAGTTAATTTCGTTTGCCATATTTTGAATTCATCCATGGTTACCTGATAATCTCTTTCCCCTTGCAACAGCAAAATTGGAACCTTGCAATCTTTGGCTGCTTTAAATTGATCATAATCGTTTAGATATCGCCAGTAAGGTGCCCCTTTGCCCATTGGAAGCAAGGTAAGATCTGTTGAATCGGCATAATTTTTAGATGTAACCCTCCTCACTTTTGGTTCCATGTCAATTACTGATTTATTCAAAGTGGAATCTGCTTTGGACAAATACTTCATTTGTTGCAATATTCCATCCTGAATTGAATAGGCATTGGCAGCTAAAAGAATTAAACCTTTTACCTGTTTACTTTTTAATGCTATTTCAGGCGCCATCAATCCTCCAAAACTATGTCCCAGAACGAATATATTTTTACTATCAACAAACTCATTCGCCGCACCAAATGTAATTGCTGCAAGTACATCCTGAACAGTTTCTTCGTAAGGGGAAAGATAGGGCAGCACATTCATTAACTCAGACATATAAGCCAAGCTTCTTTTATCATAGCGGATTACTGCAAATCCCAATGAAGCCAGACTTAGTGCAAGGTCTTTAAAAACCCGGTTAGGCCCAAAAGTATAATCCATATCAAAAGGACCTGATCCCTGCACAAGAATTATCAGAGGAAAATTGGTACCCACTGAGGGTAAAGTCAGCTTGCCCGGCAGACGTAAATCGGCCGTAGGTATTTGTATATCTTGTTCCCTTACCTGACCCGGCTTCACCCACGATGGTGCTTTATAGGAAAACTTTCCGGATGGAGGTGTAAAGTTCCAACCAATAATTTTATTCGTGGAGTTAAACACCATTTTTAAATCCAATTCTTTTTTCTCAAATTGGATAGTTTGATAAACATGTAAAAGTGAATCTACTTTTTCCAGGTAAATCAACTGTTTCTGTTCAGCTACCGGCTGTCCTAACTGAGTGGTAACCCTACTCCATGTTTGCGCCAAATTATCAGCATTAAACCTATAGGCAAAATCTTTATCAAAAAATGCAGTCGCTTCCGAAAACTTTCCTTTCATGCAATTTTCAAGTACCATTTGCGCCTGTTCCTGAACTAGCAGGGTGTCCTGCGCAATCATCCTGAATGGGATGAACAATAAAAATATAAATAGTTGTTTCATATCAGCACAATTAGCTTCTCAGTGGCATTCCACCTGAACTGAAAATTATTTATTCACATGTTTGTGAAAAAATTGTTTTCCTATAAAGGTTGAATGTTTAAATTTCCGATTGACGATGCAGGATCTTTAGGTTCGCAAATAATAAGAAATTTGTGGAACATTGTAGTATCCGTTGAAATCTTTACAGGAAATTTTCTATAGGTTTTAAGTGGGTTCCATTTCTCCCCATTTAGACTTTTTACATCGGCAGAAGATTTATGAAAAACCACCACATCTTTCATCCCTTTTTGTTCAATGCTCAGCGCTATACCCTTGGGACTTCCCTTTTCTTCAGGTGTAATATAATGCATAAAATCAGATGACACTTTTTCCTTTGGAGGATAACAAGCTAAATTGGAAACTTTAAATACAGGCATTTTTTTATTTCTTTCAAATACAATCCGGAAAACCTGTGCTTTAACCGATTGAAATTTATAAGTATTGGTTTTAACTTCAGACTTTAAATCAATAACTTTAATTTTATTCCATTTTTCATTGGTAATCGTATCTTTAAAGTAAAGCGTAATAACAGGCTTATCCAATGAATCGAGACTGGCATAAGTTATACTAAACGAACTTATTTTTTGAAGTTTTTTGAAATCAAAATTCAGATTAGGATCTCCTGAAAACAAGGAATCGTTCAGTTTTAGAGTAGCAAATGTATTCAGATTCGAATCGTACATTTTTGCAAACTCCACTGTCGGAGCGGTATACGTACTTGTGAATTTTAAAATCTCACTGTTTAATGCAATCTGGGAATTTTTACCTTCAAAAATGAGTTCCTTATTGGATGTGGAAGTTAAAGGAACTGAAAAATCATAATTCTTCAACTTAACTCCGGCGGATTCGTATTCTTTGTTATAACAATAAGAGGCCACCAACATCATAAGATCTTTAAAGTAGATATCACCGGTAATAGCATACAGCAATTTCATTTCTAATACTTGCCATTTCATATAACCATTTGAAACCTGACGCTGGTCGCCTCTGTTATACTTAAGCCATGAACCGGTATCATAAAACTTGAAAGACTCTTTCACTGTTATTATACTTTCTCTATACAATCGGGCAGAAGTAGTATCATCAGGAAATAAATTAGAATACTCATAAAGTGAAATAATGGTTAATAAAAATCCATTCAAAACTTGTTTCTCCTGTTTCGAATTCGGGTACTCCTCATACCATGTGGCCTTCAGGAGTTATGCTTTTTGTTCCACATACACCCTCCTGAGGCGAAACCATAAAATTTCTCAGTTGAACAATAACATCCAACGCAGCTTTATCCCGGGTCATCGCATAATACCTGATAAGCACAGAAATCGCCTCTGACTGCGCCAATGCAGAATACCAGGGCGGATTTAAATCATGGAACTTAATATCGTAAGGATAAGCGATCATTCCTTTATCCACCACATGGTAACTATTTGAATCAAGAAGATATTTTACCTGGGCCAAAAATGCAATCTTAAAAGTTTCATCTTTTGAAGTATAATATTCATCGTAACAAAACAAAGCATAATGACAGGCATTGACCGGATGCTTTTTTAAATTTGTAAGATGAACGCCCTCTTCATTGAATGAACGTCCCTTATTATTTTCCCATTGGTCTTTTCCAAATAAATCAGAGATACAATAAAATCTTTTTAAAAAACTAAAATCCTTAGTTGGTTCATAAGTTACAATTTTTTCCTGTGGTGAACCCAGAAAAGAAGAATGAAAACCAATGGTAACGCACAAATTACAATACAAGTCAAAATCAGTCGAATTTTCATGCAATATTGGATTGAAACACGGCATGACAGAGAATCAGGGCAAACAAATTGAATATCATATACTTATATGGCTACTTATTACAAAAGGATTCACAAAGAACGCATTTTTAAAGAAATATAATAATATAAAGCTAAATTAATACTGGAATTGATACCATGAAGCCACTTTATAAATATAATCTACAGTTGTTTAGATTTGCAGCTAAATTCAATTAGGGATATGGCTACTTATTGTGAGGCTATTGCACTGATGAAAGAAGGGGACCATGAATACCATAAAAAATACCATGATGAAAAATATGGCTTTCCCATCCAAGATGATAATGAACTTTTTTGCAGACTGGTACTCGAAATTAACCAGGCGGGTCTTAGCTGGACGACCATCCTAAAAAAAGAAAAAAACTTCCGTAAAGCCTATAATAACTTTAACATTGTGAAGGTAGCAGCATATGGTGAAAAAGAAGTGGAGAGGTTGTTAAATGACCCGGGTATTATCAGAAACCGTTTGAAAATAGCTGCTGCTATATACAATGCAGGTGTTATAAAAGAAATTAAGAAAGAGCATGGCTCCTTTTTAAACTGGCTTCATAAAAATCATCCCTTATCCAGAAATGAATGGACCAGTTTATTCAAGCGAACCTTTCGTTTTACAGGAGGCGAAATAGTTAATGAATTCCTTGTGAGCACCGGCTTTTTACCAGGCGCTCACCATACGAATTGCAAAATTTATAAATCTGTATTAAAAAGTAAACCGGCTTGGAATAATTAATTAGTTTCCAAATTGACTTTGCAATTCTGATTTAAATTATTTTACCGTAATTTGTTTAATTACAATTTTTAATATATCTTTAGCGGTGTTTCAGTGATTTACTCTGCCAGGAAAGGGTCACCTATTTAAAACATAGCAAAATGGAACAGGCTGCAAACCTTGAAAATTTGTTTAATGAAGCAAAGGCCTTGATTGCACAAGGTAAGGAGACCGAATATGTTCGAAATATACTTTCCCAATCGGGGGTTGACACTAACGTTATTGACACCATTATTAATCAAATAAAATCACAACAATTCTTAAAGCGAAGGAAACGTGGTTTTATGCTAATGGCAGTAGGTTCAATTCTGCTTTTTATCGGGTTCCTGCTTACGGTATTCTTTTTTCATTCCGGCATTTCTATTCATTACGTTATGTATGGAATGACTTCCGTTGGCGTTTTATTGCTCATTGCCGGGCTTGTAGAAGTAGTTGGCTGGTAAATGAGTAAATAATTTATCAGCATTTTTTTACTAATTCCTTTAGCACCTATTTCCTTTTTTCCTATTTTGCATGCTCAATGATAATTTGAGCATATGAACAAAAAACATCCAAAAGCATTACCTTATCTCTTTCTTTCCGAAATGTGGGAAAGATTTGGGTTCTACCTCATGTTAGGTATCTTTTTCTTATATATGACTGATACTCAAAATGGTGGAATGGGTCTTGACCGAAAAGAAGCCTCTGATATTTTGGAACATTCATAGCTTTAGTCTATTTAACTCCATTTATTGGGGGTTGTTGGCCGACCGGGTTTGGGCTATCGGCTATCCATCACCATTGAGGGATACTCATGGGTATAGGTTATTGCGGTTTGGCCATACCTGGAATGACCTCTTTTTACATCTCTTTACTTTTAGTGATCATAGGAAACGGCTTTTTTAAACCAAACATTTCTACCATGCTGGGGAATGTGTATAATGAACCGCAATACAAAGGACTCAAAGATTCGGGGTACAATATATTTTATATGGGAATCAATTTAGGCGCATTTATTTGCAACTTTTTTGGTGCTTATTTGAGAAATAATTTTGGATGGGGATACGCATTTTTAGCAGCAGGAATTGGGATGTTCATTGGTGTTTGTCATTTTCTGGATCGGGCAAAAACATTACAAACATGCCGATGTTCGAAAATCCGTCAATCCGGAAGATATGTCCTTATCTAAAATTTTCGGAATCGTATTGCTGCCGGCAGTTGTTGTTGGCTATTTGGGATGGATCATTCCGGATAATATATTTGGAAGCGATAGTACCGATGCGTTCATTTTTGGTGCCTTACCCGTTGCCGGATTTTATGTCTCCTTACTGGTTCGTTCCAACCAGGAAGATCGCAGACCAATTGCAGGATTGCTCGCAGTTTTTGGAGTTGCCATTATATTCTGGGCCATATTTAAACAAAATGGAACTGCACTCACCACATGGGCCGAGAGTTATACCACACGTGAAATCCCTGCTGCCATCCTTACTCCTGCCAAAACATTGGGAATGGTTCAGGAAATCAGGTATGTGAAAGATTCTGTTCCTTTAACAGATGAACAATTCAGAGTGGCTCGTGATGCAAATGATAAAGTAATTAAAACATGGGATTACCCACTCTATTTTAAAAATATCCCTGAAGAAAAAAGACCGGCTGAAGGTGACGAAGTAAAATTAATTTCAACAGAATTATTTCAATCTGTTAATCCTTTTTGGGTAATTATTTTAACACCGCTGGTCGTTGCTTTCTTTGCTTTTTTAAAATCCAGAAACAAAGAACCCTCTACTCCATGGAAAATATTTTATGGTTTTTTCATCACTGCACTTTCAACAATTGTGATGGTTGTTGCCACTTATAGTTGTTACAATGGATTAGAAAAAAGTTCCATGATTTGGCTGATCGCAAGCTATGGAGTCATCACTGTTGGCGAACTCTGCCTGAGCCCTATGGCATTGTCATTAGTTTCTAAGCTTAGTCCACCCAGACTGACCGCATTAATGATGGGAGGATGGTTCTTATCCACTTCTATCGGAAACAAAATGAGCGGAGTATTGGCTAGTATGTGGGATGGTTACGAGCACAAAGCTAATTTCTTCTGGGTGAATTTCAGTTTAGCCCTTCTGACTGCCTTTGTTATATTAATGATGTTAAAGTGGCTAAATAAAATAGTAAAAGAACATGGCGCCTGATAAAGTAAAGTATACTTTCAATTTAAAGGAATTGTTTATTTTAACAATGGCGCTAATGCTGTTAACTACAGCATTAGCTGTTGCAGGTGAACCTGATTTCGTACTTCCTGTAAAACCTAAAAATGTTGTATTCGGTATTGGAATCGGATATGGAATTGCCAACAACCCATGCCGTGATTGCAATGATTCGAAAGCCCTTTCAGGTATTGTGCTTTCAGGTTCCTTAGGATATAAAATCAGCAAACGATTCAAAATTGATTTTGGCCCAACAGTATGGATAGAAAGTAAAGATGATTACAACTCAAAAGGATCAGCAAGTAATAAATCGGCAAATAAACGAATGATGATAACTTTTAATGGCTATTATTCTCCAATTAAAAACCTGCCACTAAGTACCAAAATTGGCGCTGGCATTGGAACTCTAATTTATTCCAGGGAAAACCCAAGGGTGACAGTTGACAATAAAACAACGAACAATACAGAATTCATGAATGGATTTGCATTAACAGCATCAGTGTTGTACAGCATTCAAGTAGTACACAACTTAAAAATTCATCCATCTTTAAGTGTTTGGTATACTGACCTTGCCGCACCATCTCCTGCCTATAACAGCTACATCGACCCGGCTAAACCCTCTATAACTTCCGACTTAAGAGTGAATTTTCTCTTTGATTTTTAGTATTCAGCACTTAAATTGACTTAACAATCAAATTTTACTGCCATTATTTTGAAAAGTGAAATACTTTGCTTAATTTTAAAGTATGCTAACGGAATCAGGAAAGTCGAGATTAGTACTAAAACTTATAGGCGTATTATTCACCCTAATAAGCATCGCTCTTATAGCACTGATTTTATGGATTTCACCGGCATTGTTTGATGCTGCTCAGAATACTGAATTCAATGGGTTTTTTACCTCTGCACTAATTTTGGCTTTTACCACTTTTACCATTTCCATTTTTATTTGGTGGATCGTATTCAATAACAAGTTTTTTGTCGTTAAAGATTGAAACTGGTTGTTAAGTCTTAATTGTTTGACTTTAGGGATGGTTTTAAGTAAGAACAGCCACTACATCCCAATACTCCATTTTGATTGGCACCAGATGTTTTTCTAAAATCCAGATACTTTCTACTGACAACTTCTATGCTCCTTAAGTATTATTACTTACAAGCATAAATTATTGCTTAAATTGCTGTTGCCTGCAATTACAACTGAAGTTGAAATCAGTCAACAAAACAGGCTATTTCCCTAAAAATTTCGCCAGTGTTTCCCATCCTTCCATTCTATCGGCAATGAGTTTTAGAATTGCAGTAAAAGGGATAAATAAAATCATACCTGCAGCACCCCATAGAATACCACCCACAACAATAATAACCAATGTAATGAGCGTATTCAATTGTAATCGTTGGCTCACTGCCCATGGGAAAATAATATTGGCTTCCAGATACTGAACCACAGTAAAAATACCAACAACTCCTAAAGGGTAAAAGAGTGAATTATAGGTAATCCATGCATAAGAAATTGGAAGCAATGAAGCCACTATGATACCCACATATGGAATGAAAGTCATGATTGCAGTCATAAACCCAAAAAGAAAAGCATGTGGAATTCCAAGTAAAAACAATCCGATAGAATTCAACATTCCTACCACAAAATATACCAATGCCATTCCCTTAATAAAATTGTAATAGGTTACAATAGATAATCCGATTACTTCAGCCACCTTTGACCGAGAGTGGGCAGGAAAAATACTGTATAAAACTTCTACAAGCAATTGTCGGTAGTAAAGTATTAAAAATGCATAAATAGGTATAAGTAAAACCATAACTAAATTCACAACAGTTGCTACCAGAGTGGTTTCAATCATGGCTAAAGTATTTTTCGCTGTTGAACTCAACAAATCCGAAAACCAAGCATCGACCTGTAACTGACTCAATCCCATTTGAGAAGTCAGAAAGAATTTTACACTCGTTACCAGCTCTGAAATTTTAACACTAATTGCGGGCCATTCCTGAATAAAATTCCTAAATTGAATGTATAGAAGATAAAAAAGCAATACGCAGATAGCTACAATGAATAAAATCCCTATAATTGCTAACACTTTGTTCATTCCTTTCTTTCAAAACCAGCACAGATGGGTTGCAGAATAAAACTAATAAATAAAGCAAAGCTGAAAGGAATAAACAATGGCTTACCCACATACAGGATAATCCCACTAAAGACTGCAATCCCAAGAATTCTGTATACCTGCTGATAGTTAGCCGAATGTGAATTTTCCATAAATGAATTGATTGTAGAAGCAAAATAATAAATAACTTTGAAATCGAAATATGATAAAGATCACTTAGATACTTTTAGATTTCAATAGACTAAAGTTAAGTTCTTTAATCGTAACTATAACTACATTGACATAATTTTAATACTAATGAAAAGTTTTAAAATACCGGCATGAGCGAAATCAACTATTCCAGCATAGAAGAAGTGCTCAAACTCATTAAATCCGGTGATAGGGTTTTCATCCATGGAAGTTCAGCTACTCCAACATTTTTTCTTGACGAACTGGCTAAAAATGCTAATAACTATAGAGATGTTGAAATTGTAACTATCACCCTATTCGGGAAGGTAGAGATTGCTCAACCACAATATAGTCAGAATTTTAGAATCAACTCGCTTTTCGTATCTGAACCTATTCGCGAAGCAGTGCATGCAGGTCGTGCGGATTATATCCCTGTTTTTTTAAGTGAAATTCCTGATTTATTCAGAAATGGTGCCCTGCCACTCGATGTAGCTGTAGTTCAGGTGTCGTTACCGGACAAACATGGCTATGTTACTTTAGGAACTTCCGTTGACGTGGCAAG
Source organism: Bacteroidota bacterium (assembly GCA_016722525.1). Taxonomy (GTDB): domain Bacteria; phylum Bacteroidota; class Bacteroidia; order AKYH767-A; family OLB10; genus JADKJB01. Next base: position 243,291 of record JADKJB010000008.1, on the reverse strand, counting down.
AGCGGCAGTAAATACTGCAAAAAGGGTGATTGCAATAGCAAATCCTCAGATGCCACGGACTCATGGTGATGGAATGATACATACCGACCGGCTTACGGCATTACTCCATTTCGAAGCACCGTTACATGAACTGAAACAGGTTTATGAACACACAGATAGCGAATTAAAAATTGGGAAAAACATAGCGGAATTAATTGACGACCGGAGCACTTTGCAAATGGGTATAGGCTCTATTCCTGACGCAGTACTCAAACTGTTAGTTAATCATAAAGATCTTGGTGTTCATACAGAGATGTTTTCTGATGGCATCATTTCATTAATGGAGAAAGATGTAATAACTAACAGGTACAAGAAAAAACACCCCGGCAGAACAGTGACAGGCTTTTGTGCAGGGACAAAAAAATTATATGATTATGTAAATGATAATCCTGCTTTTGCTTTTTTGGATATTGATTATGTAAATGAAGTACATGTTATAAAGCAAAATCCAAAAGTAATTGCAATTAACAGTTGTATCGAATTGGATTTTACCGGACAGGTTTGCTCTGATTCCATTGGCAAATACCAATATTCAGGTGTTGGAGGACAAATGGATTTTATGAGAGGTGCAGCACTTTCTGAAAAAGGAAAGCCTATTATTGCACTCCCTTCAAGAACCGGAAAAGGCATTCCCAGAATTGTTCCATTTTTGAAACAAGGGGCCAGTGTAGTAACAACCCGAGCCCATGTTCATTATGTTGTGACTGAATACGGCGTTGCTTATCTTTTTGGAAAAAATTTACGTCAAAGAGCCAAATCGCTCATTGCAATTGCTCATCCTGATGATCGTGAATCGCTTGAAAAAAATTATTTTGAACGTTTTGGGACATTGTGATTGAATTGCTGAAGTGAGTCTTCCCTTTTTTATAATTACATAACGTAATTCAAAATTGTCAGTTTGAAGTATTTAAGGCCCTGACAAACTGAAAACCAAAATAAATTTGCTTTCAATTTCTTGGATCAGCTATTTGCAGAACAACGTTATTCTATGATTTAAATCATAAACCGGGTGATGGTCACCACCTAATTTTGCAGGAAAACAGAATTATTCCAAATCAAAAAGACCATGCATTTCAAAACCATATTTGAACCATTTAAAATTAAAACAGTTGAGCCTATTCAAGTAAGTTCGGAATCAGAAAGAAGGCAATATATTAAAGATGCTCATTACAATACATTTTTATTGGATTCCGACAAAGTAATGATTGACTTTTTAACTGATAGCGGTACTTCTGCAATGAGTGCCGCCCAATGGGGTGCTATGATGCAAGGAGATGAATCGTACGCAGGTGCAAGAAGTTGGAAAAGAATGGAAGCGGCGATTGCTGACCTTACCGGCTTCCAATACATTCTTCCAACGCACCAGGGTCGTGCAGGAGAAAGGATCCTTTACAGCGTTTTAGGTGGACCCGGAAAAATATTTATTAGTAATACTCATTTTGATACCACAAGGGCCAATATTGAATATTCAGGTTCAACAGCCATTGACATCCCCATTCAAGAGGCGTTGGATACGGCTCTTGAATATCCGTTTAAAGGCAACATGGATATTGATAAATTGAAATTGCTGGTTGCAAAACACGGAGCAAAAAATATTGGTGCTGTCATTCTTACCGTAACCAACAACAGTGGTGGCGGACACCGGTGAGTCTTTCAAATGCTACTTCAATAAGTGAGTTTTGTAAAACAACAAAATACCCTTATACTCGACTCGTGCCGTGTTGCCGAAAACGCCTATTTTGTTAAGCACCGGGAACATGAAAATAGAGACAAAACTTATCGTGAAATAGCCCAGGAAATGTTTCGACTGGCAGACGGATCCGTTATGAGTGCCAAAAAAGATGCACTGGTGAATATGGGTGGTTTTATTGCTTTAAAGGATGAAAGTCTTGCAGAAAAATGTACCAATTTATTAATTATTACTGAAGGCTTTACAACTTACGGAGGATTATCAGGGAGAGATATGGAAGCTATCGCGTTGGGTCTGCAGGAAGTATTTGATCCTGCCTATTTGCACTATCGTATTAAAAGCAGTGCTTATCTGGGAGAAAATCTGCAAAAATGGGTGTCCTGTAATGCTTCCTATTGGGGGCCATGCAGTGTATGTTGATGCCAAGAAATTATATCCACATCTTTCTTCTGATCAATATCCTGGCCAGGCACTTGTTTGTGAACTGTACACTACAGGTGGCATCAGAGCTGTAGAGATTGGTTCGTTTATGTTTGGGAAATATGATACTGATGGAAAATTAATTGCTGCGCCCATGGAATTGGTGCGTTTAGCCATTCCACGACGAGTTTATACACAAAGTCATATTGAATATGTGATTGAGGTATTTGGTGAAATTATTAAAAACAAAGAGGCTGTTCCTGGATATAAAATAATAAAAGAAAGTAAATTTCTTCGCCATTTCACCGGATGGATGGAGCCATTGCCCATTCATTCTCACAATTCAAATCTTGAATTAATTGTTGAAAATTAAAAATCAACACAAAATTACTTACCTGCAAGTTTTAATCCATAAACAAGATAATCAGCAATTAACTTTTTTTCAGCATCGCTCATCTTAGCGCGTTCTTGCATTTCATCGAGATTATGAAACCAATTTTTTCTGAATACTCATGGGGAAGGTAAAGACTATGGCAACTACCACATTTATTGACATACAATTTCCTTCCATCAAGTAATTGTTCGTAGGTTAAGTTTTCAGTAGTATATTCCGGTAAAGGTTTATACAATTTAGAAGAACAACTTTGCAATAAAAGCAGTCCTCCAAGCAAAAGAAATCCAACAATTGAATAGTTAAAAACCATATGAGAAAATCAGTCGGGTTTGAAGTTTTTCATAACCATCCAGTAACAGACCTGAATCATTCGGGTCAGAATATTTAAGTCCGGTAATCTGAGGCATAACGGTAAAATTAATCCAAATAGGACCTTTAACATAGGAAAATCCCGGTCCTGCAAACAACACCGAAGCCTCCCACTCGTTTTCCTCCACTTTGTTTTTATTTAATACTTCCAAACCAACATTCCAATTTGAATTCAGATTATAACTTAATCCATAGTTAAATTCAAATTTAAATTCAATTCATTCTCAACTTCAGATTCCAAAATACCACTTTCATTATATTCCGATTCAATTTCTGTTTCCCACTCTGGCTCTGCAACTAAATTTAACGCATGCGTTATTCGTCCAATTTTCTTATCCAGAATAAGTTTGGCTTCAATTTCAAACTCTTTCGAACCAACTCCAATTTCAGCATATAGTGCCGAACCTATTGCATTGGCAACCGGATCAGAAAGTTTATATTTCCATTCATTACTGAAACTCCAATCCATTTCAGTTTCAATATATACCAAATCCTCGCCATCATTTATATCAAAGGATTGCTCAGAAGCACTGTTACTCATATTCAAATAAAATGCAGTTTGCAATTTCTTCGCAACACCAAATTCAAATTCAATACGGGAATCCAATGCACGATAAAAACCTTCCCTGCCTGTTCGCAGTGTATTCCATACTTCAATTTCCCTTTGACCCTGATTTAAAACCACCGACTGGTAGGTGTAAGTAAACAATCTGTCTTGAGCTTGCAATGATGAAGATGCAAAAATTGAAAAAATCAAAGTAATAAGTGTGCGCATATTTTTTTAGGCTTTTAAAATTACAGACCGCAAAAATAGGTTTATTTAGAATAAGTCTAAATAAACATGATAACAATCATAATTGCATAAAGATGAATCTATATAGTATTGATATTGAAAGAGATTGCATGATTCAACTTACTACATGCCAGGGTTCAGATGAAGAAACTTATCAACAATTTTGTTTCAAAAAGTAAAAAAAAAGATCTCAAATCCTAATAGCAGCGTTTTGCAAAACCCTATAATACCGGAAAACAAACTCAACAAAAGCAACTAAAATAATAGCTAACTTCGTACACTTTTGCAAAAAATAAGTTCAAACACTCTTGAAATTAATACCATGTCAAACTTAACTATTTCAAATTTTGATACTGAAACAGCGGCTGAATTTATTTCGGATGTTTCATTGAATGGTTATGGTTTAATTGCCATTGCCATTGACCGAATGAACGAACAAGAAGTGCGACAAACCCTCACCGACTGTGAGGAAACGCTGGTAGCAGCCGAGTTGATAGCTGCAGCAATAGGAAGACCCTCTTTACATTTACCTGAAGATGCCAGAGAGTGGGTAGCTACTTTTCTGCCAACAGGCTCTTTTGAGAATGATGAAATTACCAGGCTGGCTGATAATGCGGCTGATGCAATTGATAAAATTGTTGCCGATTCTGAATTGCGTGACATGTGGGAGGGCAACCCGGACTTTGACGAATGGTTTCAGCTGCAGGTGGATCTGCAGCAAAGAATTCTGGGTAACGAAGATTAATGGAGATTAAGGTTGCCTTCTAAAAAAGTGCAATCCAATTAAAACAACTAATAGCTACATTCCTATTTAAATTCAATTTCATGTCAGCAAACAGTTATGGTGAAATTTTCAGGTTAACCTCCTTTGGTGAATCACATGGCTCCGCTATAGGTGGAATTATTGAAGGTTGTCCTGCAGGATTAAAAATTGATTTTGAATTTGTTCAATTAATGCTGGACAGAAGGAAACCGGGTCAATCATCAATTTCATCGCCTAGAAAAGAAGACGATCAGGTAGAATTTCTATCCGGAATCATGGAAGGAAAAGCATTAGGAACTCCAATAGGATTTATTATTAGAAATAAAGATGCAAGGCCGGTGGATTACGATCATCTCAAAGAAGCCTACCGTCCCTCACATGCCGATTTTGCATGGGATGCTAAATTTGGAATTCGTGATCATCGCGGAGGTGGCCGCTCATCAGCGCGCGAAACAGCTAGCAGAGTTGTTGGCGGTGCTGTTGCGCTCCAACTATTAAAACATCATCAGATCACTGTACAGGCCTGGGTGTCGACGGTTGCTGAATTGACCATGCCGGAGGAGTTTCAATTTACCGAAGAGGCGATATATAATAATGAAATTCGCTGCCCACATGCTGAAACAGCATCAAAAATGATTGAACTCATAAAAAAGTAAGATCTGAAGGTGATTCTTTAGGAGGTATAATTACATGTGTGATCAAAGGTGTGCCCCGGGGCTTAGGCGAACCGGTTTTCGATAAATTACATGCGTGTCTGGGAAAAGCCATGCTGAGCATAAATGCCGTGAAAGGATTCGAAATTGGTTCCGGATTCAAAGCGGCTACCATGCGCGGCTCCCAACACAACGATCCGTTTATTACCAGGGATGGCAAAATAACTACTTCCACCAATAATTCGGGCGGCATTCAGGGCGGTATCAGTAATGGAACCGATATTATTTTCAGGGTAGCCTTTAAACCCGTTGCTACCATTTTGAAAGAGCAGGATTCAGTAAATGCAACCGGTGAAGCCGTGGCTGTGAAAGGTAAGGGGCGCCACGACCCATGCGTGGTTCCAAGAGCTGTTCCCATTGTAGAGGCCATGGCGGCACTTACAATTGCTGATCACTTCCTCAGAAACAGGCTTACTCAACTGTAATCTTTCAATTAAAAATTAGACCATTTTTTTTGTTGATAAATAGCTGTACTACCCTACTCTTTTGAACGGGTTTCTTGGCTTAATTTTGTCGTATCAGTCAGAAGTGGCGGATGCACGCATCTTAATGTTTCCAAAACCATCTAAAAATCATTATTTCTTACAGTGCGCTGCATCTAAACACCAAGCTGATAATTTAAACCCAATTTATTCGTTCCAACCAAACACTGAATATTTATACAAACATGAAAAAAGCCCTTAAAATAATAGTGATTGTTTTTATTTTGCTCTTTGTGGGATTGATCTCCATACCCTTTCTCTTTAAAGATAAAATTCTCATAAAACTAAAAGCAGAAATAAATAATAACATCAATGCCAAAGTTGATTTTAAAGGTTTCGACATATCCATTTTCAAAAGTTTTCCAAAGCTCACCCTCGTTCTGGATGATCTTACGGTAGTTGGCGTTGCTGAATTTGAAGGAGACTCGCTTGCTTCCATAAAATCGACTGCTGTTACTGTTGATATTATGAGTGTAATTTCAGGTGGTCAGATAGAGATTAGAGGTGTTAGTTTGGAAATTCCAAGAATTCAGCTTTTAGTGCTGGAGAATGGTAAAGCTAATTGGGATATTGCAAAACCATCTAACGACTCCACTCCTTCCACCACCGAACCTGCACAATTTAAAGCATCATTAAAAAATACAGTATAAAGAGTGGTTATGTGTTATATGACGACCGTTCATTGGGCTTCAGGACGGTGTTAGATGGTTTAGATCATGAAGGCAGTGGCGATTTTACGCAGGATTTATTCCAATTGAGTACACAAAGCTCAATTGCATCTTTTATCATGTCTTATGGTGGGGTAAATTATATTCACAAGGCCAAAGCCTTGATTCAGGCCGATCTTGAAATGGATATGCTGAATTCTAAATATACGTTTAAGAAAAATGAAGTTAAGTTAAATGAATTAGCATTTGGCTTTGATGGTTTTATTGCAATGCCTGCTGAGGATATTGACATGGACCTTAAATTCGATGTGCGTCAAAATGAATTCAGGAATTTTATGTCGATGATCCCCGGAGTTTACAGTGAGGGTTTTGATAAAGTTCAATCGAAAGGTAAGCTGGCTTTTAACGGATTTATTAAAGGCAGGTACAATGATAATTCAATGCCGGGATTTGGCATTAATCTAAAGATTGCCGATGGCATGTTCAAGTACCCTGATTTGCCTACCGCAATAAATAATGTATCCGTTGATCTCAATATTACAAATCCTGATGGTGTACCGGATCATACCATAATCAATCTAAAAGAATGCATGCAGAAATGGGTCTGGAGCCTTTCGACGTGAGGCTGATTGTGAAAACTCCCGTTTCAGATGCCGATATTGATGCCACCATTAAAGGTAGTATTAATCTTGCTAACATTAGTAAAATGGTGCCTTTGGAAGCTGGAACAACTTTGAAAGGTGATATGAACGCCAATGTCACAGCAAAGGAAGAATGTCAGCAATTGAAAATAAAAATTATGATCAGTTTAATGCTAACGGAGTCATTCAACTCAACGGTTTTAATTATGTCAGTAACGATTACAAGCAAGGCATAGCTATTTCCACCTGCGAACTGGTTTTTAATCCTAAAAATGTTACTCTTAACCGGTTCGAAATGAAAATGGGCAAAACCGATTTACGTGTTACAGGTTGGATTGACAACCTGCTTTCCTATTTTTTCAAAGAAAATGAATTATTGAGAGGAACCATGGACATTAAATCAAATGTGATAGATGTCAACGAGTTCATGAGTGACCCAACTGCAACAACAACAGCTACTGATACTTCAGCAGCTACGGTTTTTGAGGTACCTTCCAATATTGACTTTAGCATTACTGCAACTGTAGGCAAAATTTTTTACGACGATATGGTTTTAGAAAATGCTAAAGGAAACATTGCAATTCGTGACAGAACCCTTGGATTAAATGATTTTTCATTTAACATGCTGGAAGGCGCTATTGCCATGGATGGTATTTATGAATCTAAAGATATTAAAAAGCCCTCTTTCTTTTTTAATCTCGATCTTAAACAATTAGATATAACTCAAACTTACAACAAATTTATTGCAGTGCAGAAGTTTGCTCCGATTGCAGAAAAATGCAAAGGCAAATACTCCGCAAGTATGGATGTTAAAGGGCTTCTTGATGGTAAGATGGAACCATTGCTTCAAACATTCACCGGCAGTGGAAAACTGTCGACCAGTAATGTTACTGTTGAAAATTTTGCTCCTATGGTTAAACTGGCTGATGCATTAAAGATGGATCAATTTAAAAAATGGCACTTAATAATGTAAATTTATCTTTCAAATTTGCAGATGGAAGAGTAAGTGTAGTGCCATTTGATTTGAATGTAGCAGGAATAAAATCAACTATCGAAGGTTCCAGTGGATTTGATCAGACTATTGATTATACTATCAACATGAATGTTCCTACTGCATTAATTGGCAGTCAGGCGACCAGTGTAGTTTCCGGATTACTGTCACAAGCCAACAAAGCTGCCGGCACTAATCTTAGTATGGGAAAAGAAGTTAAGGTAAGTGCCAAAATGACTGGAACGGTAACTGATCCTAAAATAGAAACCGGTATCAAAGACATGGCTTCAAATACCGTTACCGATATAAAAACAGAAATTAAGCAGCAGTTCGATGATAAGAAAAAAGAATTGGAAGATCAGGCTAAAGCTGAAGCTGACAGACTAAAGAAAGAAGCTGAAGATAAAGTTAAATCTGAAGCTGATAAATTAAAAAAAGAAGCTGAAACTAAAGCTAAAGCGGAAGCCGATCGTCTTAAAAAAGAAGCTGAAGAAAAAGCAAAAAAAGAAGCAGAGAATCAACTGAAAAATCTTTTTGGTAAACCAAAGAAATAAATGAATTTAAGATTTAGAAAACTCTTACTGACTATTTTAGTCTTTTCTTGCTGTTTCCATTTCAATTCTATAGCACAAGGCATTGCACTTTGTCCGCCTTCAACTTCTAAAAAAGCAACAAAACTATTTGAAGAGGCTAAAGCTGCAAAAAAAGCTAAGAAGGACTATAAAGAACTGAAAGAAATTTTGCTTGATGCTATTGATGAAGATTCCTTGTATGCAGAGCCGTGGCTCCTTTTAGGTGATGCTGCTTTTGGCAAAGGACTTTCTACCATGAAAAAGGCCTATGGAAATTGATAGAGTTATGTCCTGATGCGGATGCTAATGCGCATTATCGACTTGGAACTTATTTGTACGATACAAAAAAATATGATGAATCTACTAAATACCTGAAAAGCTATCTTCAATTTGCAACTACTGATGAAGCTAAAAACAAAGATGCTGAAACGCTTATTCAGAGCTAAAATGATAGCCCATCCCGTTCCTTTCAACCCTCAAATAGTAAAAGGTGTTTCAACCGTGACCCGGAATACCTGGCTATCATTTCTCCCGACAACGAGTGGTGCTATTTCACACGGAGGTTTGAGTTATCCAGTAAAGGTTCATTAACGCCTCAAAGTGTAGAAAAATTTATGGTAGCACGCAGAGATGTAACCGGTGAATTCGACAAAGGCGAACCTATGCCTTTGCCATTCAACCAATTTGTGAGTAACAATGAAGGCGGTGCAACAGTAAGTAAGGACAATAAATTTTTATTTTTTACAAAAAACGTAAATGGAAATTTTGATCTTTTCTATTCAGAGAAGTCTAAAGGAGTATGGGGTGAAATAACCAATCTGGGTGAAAATGTGAACGATAAAAAACAATGGGATTCGCAACCCTCTTTATCCTCTGACAATAAAATACTTTACTTCGCATCGTATCGTGATTCTGTTTTTGGAACATGTGATATCATGACCACTTACAAAACAAATAGTTCTTTTTCAAAAGCGGTTCCTCTTGCTGAAATTAACACCAACGGCAATGAAAAATCACCATTTATACATCCTGATAACAGAACATTCTATTTTTCTTCTGATAGTTTACCGGGCATGGGTGGATTTGATATTTATATGGTTAAGAAAGATGCTAAAACCGGCTGGGGTGCCCCAATTAATCTCGGATATCCAATCAATACTGATGCTGATGAAGTTGGTTTTTTTGTTAGTACCAACGGACAGAAAGGGTATTTTGCAAGTAATAAATTATCAGGTGCTGGAGGATATGATATATATTCATTCGATTTACCAACTGATAAGCAACCGGAAAAAGTATTGTTTGTAAAAGGCCAGGTAAAAAATGACAGTGAAGATATTCCGTTGGCCGCTAAAATTGAACTCCGTAACCTGAATACCAGTGAAATTACACAAGTAGATTATGATACTTTAACAGGAGACTATTCATCTGTTGTTTTATTTGATGCAGATTACATCATGACTGTTAAGAAAGAAGGTTACGCCTATAATTCAGAATATTTTGCAAAAGATGATACCACCATAAAAGATATTGTGGAAAGGCCACTGGATTTAAAAAAACTGACAGTAGGACAAGCTTATAAATTAAATAACATCCTCTTCCCTACTGCTTCTGCTGAATTAAATACGGCTTCTAAAAATATAATTACTGATTTTGGTAATTTTCTCAAAGATAATCCTAAGGTTATTGTTGCTATTCATGGCCATACCGATTCCGCCGGCGATTCTAATGCCAACATGAAATTAAGTAATGAAAGAGCGAATTCTGTTTACAGCTTCTTAATTAAATCAGGAATTAATGCCTCGGAGATTATCATTTAAAGGTTTTGGCCAAACCAAACCTTTAGTCGAAAATGATACTGAAGAAGGGAGATCCAAAAACCGAAGAACAGAATTTGTGATTATAAATAAATAAAAATTTACTGGGAGAAATGCTTTTGAGTTGACAAATGGATTGACTTAATTAACAAAAGCAAAAAGTTATTTTTATAAATTCTATCAATTTAACGAAGCCCAATTTAAAACTGCTAAGTGGGAAAAAATTACTTTTCTGACCCTTGCATCATTTTACTCATCTGCTCGGCAGTAAGAATAGTATAATCTGCAGGAATCACAAATAAAGAATCAGCTACTTTCTCAGGTGAAACATTAATTGCTGTCATCATCATAACTATTCCGTCCATTTCAAGCGTATACTGTAAAGGAAAACCTTTAAAATCTTTCCAGTCTCTGTTAATTTGCATGATGGAATTTATCCTATCTGTAAAATATACTTCAACAGGATTGGTAGTTGAGGCTGTTTTAATGCGTGCTTTTTTACAGGAATAACCGGCAATTTCTTTTGTTTCATCTAAATATGAAATTTCAGGTAAAGCCTTTTTTGATTTATCATTCGTTTTCAGTTTTCCTTCTTTTTTGCCTTCAATCAGCATGGCATTTTTGGTACCCATCATATCGGTAAGAGTAATAATATCACCGTTTTCAGCATCTAAAATAGTAGCAGTATGAAGACCCCTACCAACAGTCAATTCCGTACGTGATTTATTATTCTTAAAATATACTGTTGAGCCGGTCGGATTTAATGCCTTATAGGCACTATCCAGTTCCATATCCGGAAATGAAATCTCATATATTATTTTCCCCTCAGTTAGTACTTCTTGTGCAAAAGCACAATGAAAACTAAACTGAAAAAAAAGTACTAAAATAATGGGTCTTATACACTTCATAAATAAGATTTTCACATAGTCAGAAACCGAACTTCATATCTTTTGGATCCTTAATAATTTCATAACCTTCGGGGATGACATATAAGGCTGCATCCACTTTTGTATTCACTATTTCTTTCGCTTTCAATTTCATCACCATACCTCCAAAACTGATTGAGTATTCCATAAGCATTCCATGAATATCACGAAAGGGGTTGCTCCAATTTGGTTCAGCCAGTGATAAGTCCTCCGTATAATAAACGGGGTAGGTATTTTGAGTACTGTCTGTAATTAATGCCTGTTTACATTGCAATCCGGCAATCTCTTTCATTTCACTGGTATGAACCACTTTCAAATTAACTTGGTCACTAAAATTTTCATCCACTTGTTTTTTGTCAAGTACCATTGCTACTTTTCTTCCCATTGCCGAAATCAAAGTAGTATATTTAAAATTTACTGCATCTGAAATAAGTCGGGTTTCCATCATATTCATACCCATACTAATTACAGTACAGGTTCTGTCCTTATCAAAATAGTAGTAACTTCTGAAGGCAACAAAGCCTTCATCATAGGGTTCATATCAGCGGCTTCAAAAGTTACGTCATAAACAACTTTGCCCTGTTCCACGCCATCAAACGGACTTCTTTTGCAACCATAAGGAGCAAGGACAGAAACCAATATCACCAAAAACAAAAGAGTTCCGCCAGCGTTAAAATTACTTTTTGAAACAACCACTTCTTTTTTCAATTATAAGTTTAATACTCAAATATATGCAAATATACAAAATTCAAATTAATCACTCAGTTTATCCCAAATGTCGATTAAGGTCGGCTGATCAATGATGTGGCCACCTTCGAATCGATATTCTTTAGTGTCAATGCCTTTTTCGCGAAAATACTCCGATTGTGCATCATACCGATCAAGCGAAATAAATTCATCCTTAGTTGCAGAAACATGCCAAAATCGGGGCAAACTGTTTGGATAGGTTTCACTATCTTTTGCAAATTCACCGCACCATACAATTAATTCATCCGGCTTACTTTTTCCACTCATGATCCAGCGCGAAGCAGTAGTTGCTCCTTGCGAAAATCCAAGAACTATTGTTTTACAATTTTTACCGGCAGTTATAGTTTCAAAAAGAATATCGAGATAAGAGATATAATCAGCAATTTCATGCAACCGGTCCTCTTTGGTCATCCAGGATGCTACTACATCACCAGTAAACCCTTTTCTATAAAATCGGGAAAGTCCCTCAGGAGCTACGATCAACCTGCCTTTCTGTTGCAGAACAGCAAAGTTTTTCAAGAAATCAGCGGCTTTCATACCATACCCGTGAATAACGAAAACCACCTCAGAATGAGGCTCTTGAAGATCACCATATAGGAAATATCGGGCTGTTCGTTGTACTTTAATGTGTTTGGCAGTTGCTTCCATTTTGTAGTATTTAGGCTGTGAAATTACAGATTACTATTTTTGTAACTCAAAAATCAATAACTATGAATAGTAAAGGTCTAAATAAAGCTCTGATTGTGATCATTTTGTTGCTTTCTACATCAATTTCAAAGGCACAAAATGAATTATTAAAACTGGAAGATATTTGGTCGGGCAAGCAGTTCACCTCTTCGGGGATTCCCTGAAGTGAGATCTATGAATAATGGCCTGTTTTATACCGACCTTATTTCGGAAAAATCCAATCAATATATTGTTAAAATTGATTTTAAAACCGGTTCTACTACCGATACCTTATACCAATCAACCCTGCTGCAAAATGAGGGCCAACCATTGTCGGTTACCGATTACAAATTAAATGCTGATGAAACCAAAATTCTGCTGGCCACAGATGTGGAATCCATTTACAGGCACTCCACAAAAGCAACAAATTATATCTATGATATAAAAAGTAAAAAAATAAGTCCTGTTTCATTAAATGGCAAACAACAGTATGCCACTTTTTCTCCTGATGGTGAGTGGATTGCTTTTGTAAGAGAAAATAATATTTATCTCACTAATCTCATTAGTGGAAATGAAAAAGCCATAACAAACGATGGTAAAAGAAATGAAGTTATTAATGGAACAGCTGATTGGGTATACGAAGAGGAATTCGCTTTCGATCAGGCTTACCAATGGGCTCCTGATGGAAAACATATTGGCTATTACAGGTTTGATGAAAGTAAAGTAAAAGAATTTAATTTAACTTATTATGGAGAACTTTATCCTAAAGAAGAAAAATATAAATATCCAAAAGCTGGTGAAGATAATTCGAAAGTTGAAATTTATATTTATGATGTTGTTTCGGACAAGACAGTTAAAGCTGATGTTAACAAAGAATCAGATCAATACATTCCAAGAATAAAGTGGACTGCTGATGCCAATAAACTTTGTGTTTTGCGCATGAACAGACTCCAAAATAAACTAGAATTCTATTCCTGCGATGCAACAACCGGCAAGTCAGAACTTTTCTTTACGGAAGAGAATAAAACCTATATTGATATTACTGATGCGCCCACTTTTTTAGCAAATAAAAAAGAGTTTATCTGGACAAGTACTATGGATGGCTATAAACATTTGTATTTATATGCTATAAATGGAAAACTAATAAAACAAATTACAACGGGGAAATGGGATGTCACTAAGTTTTATGGATACGATGAAGCTACAGGGAATTTTTATTACCAGGCAGCTATTAAAAGTCCAATGGAAAAGGGAGTTTACGCTGTTACATCAAAAGGACAAAAACGGGAATTGAGTTTAGAATCCGGAACAAATACAGCTATCTTCAGCAAAAATTATAAATACTATTTCATCACTAATTCCGGTATTGACAGACCCCATGTTGTTTCACTTTATTTTTGGTCAGGAAAAATGGTTAGAGTTATAAAGAAAAATGAAGATGTAACAACCCGCCTTTCCAAATTCAAATTATCGAAACCAACATTTTTTAATTTCATCACTACTGAAGGAGTAACATTAAACGGATGGATGATTAAGCCACCTGCATTTGATGCAAACAAAAAATATCCTGTAATTCAGTATATGTACGGAGGACCCAATAGCCAAACCGTAAAAGATGAATGGATGGGATCAAATTTATTATGGTTTCAATTACTTGCGCAGAAAGGTTACGTTATAGTTTCAGTCGACAACCGCGGTACAGGGGCTCGGGGAGAAGAGTTTAATAAATGTATATACAAACAGCTTGGAAAACTTGAAACAATAGATCAGATTGAAGTCGCCAAATGGTTAGGGAAGCAAAGCTATGTGGATGCTTCCAGAATTGGTGCCTGGGGATGGAGTTACGGTGGCTATATGACATCGTTACTTATGACCAAAGGAGCCGATTTCTTCAAAGCAGCCGTTGCGGTAGCTCCTGTTACCAATTGGAAATATTACGACAGCATTTATACAGAACGTTACCTTCAAACTCCGCAATTAAACCCCTCAGGTTATGACGATAACTCCCCTATTAACTTCACAAAAGAAATGAAAGGAAATTTTTTACTGGTTCATGGCACCACTGACGATAATGTACATATGCAAAATTCCATGGAATTTGTGACTTCGCTGGTAAAAGAAAACAAGCAGTTCGATACCTTCTTCTATCCCAACAAAGCACATGGCATATCAGGAGTACGTTTGCATTTGTATACAAAGATGACTAATTTCTTTTTAGAGAATCTTTAATTTGGGGAGTAACCAATACAGCTACCCTTTAACCAAGTGCGTATTTTACTAAAGTATTTCGCTTACAAAGTACCAACTGTAAGGTCTGCTTAGCGTGATGGAGTTGCACGATTGTGGAGTGAAAAATGGTCTGCTTGGCGTGATGAAGTTGAACCTTTCATTAATGAAAAAGAAGTTGGATGCAACAAATTCTTTCTTAAGTGGGAGACACAACGCGTTGTGTCTTTACACCATGTTTTACATTGATGAATTATTTATTTTTTATTCCACAACAAACTTCTTCACCAATCGCTCCTTCTCCGACCGATAGCTATCGTTCTCAAATATAACTAAATAAATCCCTTTGGCAAACGAAGCGCAATTTAAATCTCTGGTAAAATATGGTGAATTTAAAGCTCCACTCTCAGAGTAAACTTCTTTTCCCAAAACATCTACCATACGTAACCGGTAATTTTTTCCTTTTAACTTTTCGGCATTTATAAAAGCTTTCTCCCAGTCGGGTGCGTAGTACACGTGTAGGTTAGCGTTAGTGCTACTAGTGCTTGCAGGTTCGTTTATGCTTACTAATGTGTCACAGGGGCTCCCCGAGAGCGGCATATCATAATCGGGATTGTTGGGAAGGCCATAATACGTCCGTTTCCCTCCCAAATAAAAGCTATAAGGTGTATAGTTACAAGCCAAACCAAAACTATCAGGTGAATTAATTACACTGAGGTTCATGTTTATTTGGTTGTACACACTGTCAGGGTAGGGATAGCATGCTGGAAAGGCATTGCATTGCCAAGCACGGCTAAAATAGATTTTTTGATCAGGACCTATCTTCTGAGAAAACCATTTCCAACTCTTATACCCGGGTTATATTCCAAAGTACATCGCGTAGCGACCGGATTTGAAGATAATAAATCATATTGAAATAATGCGCTTTCTATCGTATTATAGGTACTCACATACAAAAACCGACCGCTGCCGGAGAATTCACATCCTACAAACCTGCCATAGGGTGCTGTCGTTGGCTCGGGATGAATGGTGACGGGGTTACTGATCACGCCCGGTACAACGATCAAAATCATACAGCTCCATAAGGCCAATTAGATTTATAAATTAACTGGGAGCCATCGGGTGAAAATTCATACCTCCCCGAATTTGTATGATTGACACTTCCAACGGTTTGAATGAAAGGAGGAGCTATTCCAATGGGTGTAACCAGGAATACATAATGCTGATTGGAGTACACGGATGCATTTCTTAAAACACCCACCAGTCTCTACCATTACCATGTTTAACCGCACTCAACCCATCCACTACATTAAAACTTTGCAGTAACACATTCTTTTGAACAACTTCTCCCAAACCGCCATTTTGATTCATATCAACAATTGAATAACTAAAACCAGGGCCTGAGGTTACTCCTGCGCTGAACAAATAGTATTTCATGGAATCATCCGGCATGGGAATAAGCACAAGTTCTTTATACCAATTGTCCCCTCGAATGGAAATCACCATTTAAAACTAGTGAATCGCTTGAATTGAATATTTGAGTTGAAAATGGGAAAATTGTGAATATGTCTGCCCAACCAGTTGATGCATATAAAATTAACTGACCAGAAGTATCGCAATAGCTCACACAACTCCCTCGTGTATTTAAAGATGAGTTGATAGGAACTGCTCCATTGTTAAAATCTATACCCGCACTATCACCGAAGCACCAAATATTTCCTCTGTTTTGTGCGTTACATATAAAGCTGTAAAAAGACAATAAGCTAAGTCCTAAAATTAATATTGTAGATTTCATGTTTATTTATCTTGCAATGATTAATTTTTTAAATTGAAATCCATTAGCCTCACTGCTGGTAGTTACCAAATAAAACCCGGTTTGTAGCTTATAAGTGGCAAGTCCAATTTAAAATCACTACATCTGATGTTGATAAAATAATTAATAGTTGGAACATCCTTTCTGAAACCATCAAAACTATCAAATGTAATTTCCATACCTTATCACCTCCAGTTAATCTGCATTTTCTTCACCAACCGCTCACTCTCCGTCTCAAATAAAATCAAGTAAATCCCACTCGCAAACGAAGCACAATTTAAATCCCTGGTAAAATATGGTGAATTTAAAACACCACTTTCCGAGTAAACTTCTTTACCTAATACATCAACCATTCGTAACCGGTAATTTTTTCCTTTTAAATTATCGGCATTAATAAAAGCTTTCTCCCAGTCGGGTACGTAATACACGTATAGGTTAGCGTTAGTACTGCTTATGTTTGCAGGCTCGTTTATGCTTACCAGTGTGTCGCAGGGGCTGCCGGCGAGTGCGGGTGGTCATAATCAGGGTTGTTTGGAAGGCCGTAATATGTTCGCTTGCCGCCAAGGTAAAAACTAAATGGTGCATAACCACATGCTGCGCCTATACTGTCAGGTAATTTATCACACTAAGGTACATATTTACTGTATCATATTCACTACTATTATAAGGGTAATTAAAAGTAACTCCATCATAGTAGGCACAACTCAAATAAATTTTGCCATCAGGTGCTAGTTTTAAACTGCCAGGTTGAATGGGGGGGGACGTAGAAAGTATCTAAGTTTATTCTACTGGCATATATGTTTGAGGCTGTTAAGTCGAGCTGATAAACGTGATTGGTATCTTTAGAACTGGATACATAAAGAATGTTCCCATTTGGTGAAAATGCACTGCTCCAAGTGCCATAATAATTTGAAGAATTTCCAGCAGGATTGATCAAAACAGGGTTGCTCAGCATACCAGTACACCTGTTGAAATCAAAAACTTCTAAAAGATCTACTCCATCTGTATTAATTATTTTTTCACCGTTTGGTGAAAACGTTAATTCTCCTTGATTAGACATATGTGTTTCACCAATTGTTTGTACAGAATAATTGTTTATTCCATTTGGTGAAATCAAATAGGAATGAAATTCATTGTTAGGATTAGATGTAAAATTATCCCACCTTGGAAATATCAACCACCAGTCTGCCATTACCATGTTTCACTGCCGTTAAACAATCCACCATGGGGAATGATTGGAGTGAAATGTTTTTTGGATGACAGCACCCAATCCGCCATTAGCTTTCATGTTGATGATCGAGTATTTTAATCCATAAACAGAACTCACACCAATTGAAAATAGATAATACAAGGAATCATTTCCTGGCATGGGAATAGTAATTAATTCATGATACCATAATTGCCCTAAAATACTATCTCCATTTTGAATTTTTTGATGACTTCCATTATATAATTGAGTGGAATTTGAACTCATAGATCCATTGGTTTCTGCGTAATATAATAGATTTCCATTTGTGTCAGCAATGGAAACACAGGACCCTCTAGTGTCAATTGAAGAATTAATAAGCTGGGGAGTGGCCAAGTTTGAAAAGTCAATTCCTGTGGAGTCTCCAAACACCCAAACAGAATTGCGGTTTTGAGCATTTAGTTTTTGAGAATATAAATTTAATAAAATAAAAATAAAAATAATTACTTTTTTCATGGAAGTGAAAGGTAGCAGGTGGATGAAACCTGCTGCCCGATTTTATTTAATGATTACCAATTTACCGGAATATTGAACCTTATTGTTGACAAGAATTCTAACTGCATAAATGCCACTTGTGAATGTTGAAACGTCCAATTCATTGATGTTTTCCTTTTGTATGCAAATACGATTGTAAATGTCCTTTAATTCAAATACAAATGTGATGTTTTCAGGAACCGAAATGGTTACATGGTTGCTGGTTGGATTTGGGTGTATTTTTATGTTGAGTTGTTGTTCATCAGTTTTTTTCGTTTCATTATGTGCTGAAGTCGATTTTCTAAAACTGATTTGAGGTGAATGGTATTCCTTTCCTAAAATACCGGCAGTTTCATAAACAGCCTTACCTGCCTGTATCCAATGTTGAGCAAAAACATATTCCAGAAGGGTGCTGTCTGTAGCATCGAGATCTAATCCTTGCAAGATTTTATTTATAATAACTGAATTAACAGATTTTCGACTGTATTCAATGCTATTGATATCGGTGACCAGTTCGTTCAAAGTAGCGGCCGAATCAACCATATTGGAATCAATGGCCTCACGGATAGCACCAAAACTACCGATATTGGAAGTGTCCATTTCGGTGTAAAACCGTTGAAATGACGAATCTGTTGAAAAACCAAGTGTTAATAAGGAATCGTTGTGTTTCAATAATTCGTAAAGATAATTTTTGAACGCATACTTTAATTCCTCTTCGTAGTCCTCAAATGTAGCAGAATCACCAACAATGGGTCCGAATGCCACATCACGGTCAAAGTTACCGATTCTGTTTGCGTTTGCGCATTGTAAAGATCTAGGTTGTTGACCATCTTTTGGATCAATCAAATTTGCTCCTCTGGGAGAAGGAACAAATTTGTCAGCATCATCGCCATTGGTTCCCACTCTCGTCCGCGTCTGAAGCGCTGGCTTACGGTTTGGGACGCGCCTGCCTGCTGCAGGCAGGGATGTAGTGATGATAATCGTTGAGATGGAATGTGAGTTCATATTTGACATGTATGAGCATTTTTCTTATATCCTCAACCTTCTAAATTACTAATTACAAAATCTTAACTCTTATTCTATCACAAATTTCTTCGTCAGCTTTTCCTTCTCTGTTTCAAATACCACAACATACATTCCTTTAGCAGATGATGTACAATTCAAATTTTTTGTAAAATATTGTGAATTTAACACACCACTTTCTGAGTAAACTTCTTTGCCTAAAACATCTACCATTCGTAACCGGTAATTTTTTCCTTTTAAATTATCGGCATTTATAAAGGCCTTCTCCCAGTCTGGTGCGTAATACACGTGTAGGTTAGCGTTAGTGCCTATGCTTGTAGGCTCGTTTATGCTTACTAATGTGTCGCAGGGGCTGCCGGCGAGGGCGGGTAGGTCATAATCAGGATTGTTGGGAAGGCCATAATACGTCCGTTTCCCTCCCAAATAAAAGCTATAAGGTGTATAGTTACATGCCAAACCCAAACTATCGGGTGAATTAATTACACTGAGGTTCATGTTTATTTGATTGTAAACACTGTCGGGATATGGATAGCAATATGGGAATGCATCACACTGATAAGCTGTTGAAAAATAAATTTTGTCATCAGGCCCTCTTTTTAAAAAACCATATCCAATTAAATAATTTGAATTCGAAGTAAGTGAAATTCGGGAGGTTGAAGGATTTGATGAAAGTAAATCATATTGATACAAAAAATTTTGCAAAGGATCGTAAGTGGTTACATATAAAAACCGACCACTAGGGGAGAATTCACAACTCCAAAACCAACCATACGGGGAAGGAAGTGGGTTCGGGATGAATGGTGACCGGATTACTAATAACTCCGGTACAACGATCAAAGTCATAAACCTCCATGAGGCCTGGCAAATTAATCATGGCAAATTTATTGCCATCAGGCGAGAATTTCATTTTAGTAAATCCATTATTTGTTGGTGATCCAATATTTTGAACTATTACATTTGAAATTCCTGATGGTGTTATCAAATATTTATAAAACAGATCATTTACAGTATCCCATCGTCTAAATATAATCCACCAATCACGACCGTTGCCATGTTTAATTGCTGTTAATCCATCCGTACATTTAAAATTTTCTAACTGCACATTTTTTTGCACTACCCCTCCCAAGCCTCCATTTAGACTCATATCTACAATAGAATAGTATAAACCAAAGCTGTTTGTTACACCAATAGAAAATAAATAATAAAGATTCGAATTAGTAGGATCTGGAGTGATGGTTAATTCCTGATACCAATTCAGACCTACAATTGAATCACCATTTATCATGACTTGATTTAAAGCATTTCGAACATATACTAATTCATCAGGAATTAACAATAGTGGATCACTTGTACTTGCGTAAAATTGTAAATTCCCAAATGAATCTGCAATCGAAGTACAACTGCCTCGTGCATCCATACCAGTGGTGATTGGAATTGGATTTTGCAGGTTCGTGAAATCTATTCCTGCAGAGTCCCCAAAACACCATATTAAGTTCCTGTTCTGCGATAAAGCTGAACAGGAACTTAACAATAAAAATTACTTGTAATACAAATTTTTGATTGAATTCATTGAACTTCACCATGCAATTGTCATTTGCCGGATTTGGTATCAATTCAAATGATGCGAGTAGATTAGTCTTGACAGTATTCGTAGTTTCATTCAACTGGTGTGCCAGTCTGAGTGCCTCATTAAAATAATGCACTTCCAAAAACAATATGGCTCTGGCTTGATATACAGCTTTGCCGCCCGTTAATGGGTTTTGCAAGGCAATTTCTTCTAAAGTAGTTGAATCGGTTGCTGATAAGTCCACATCCATTAAAACTTTATTGATTAGAATGTCATTTACCGTTTTTCTATTAGTTTCAATTAAATTAGTATCTGTAATAGATGAATTTAAATCGCTGGCAGGGTCTAAACTTCCTGCCAATATCAAAGAGTCCACCCTGTCAAATAAGGCAATGTTTGTTATCATTGTTTCATTGTAAAAACGTGTAAAAACAGAATCATTGGCTGTATTCCGGATAAGAATGCTGGTATCGCTTTTTATAAGTGCATACAACTGTTCTTTACCTTTATAAATGAATTCTGATGAATAGTCCTCAAAAGTGAGCGTGTCAAGAACCAGTGCTCCATATCTGACATCTCTGTCAGGATCATCGTTGGCGATCAATGTTGCACATCCAAAATGATCAGGACTAGTTAATGCATCAGCTGATATTGCTGCAGGATCCGGGTTGGGATCAAAATAAGTTTGAGCAACATCAAAATACCAAATAAAAGGTTGACTGGGCAAACCTGTAACACCATAATTACTTCCGGTATAACCGCGCCATTCATTGTCCCACGTTTCACCATTAGGAGGGGCGAGAGAAGGTTTAATTCCCTGATCGGGTAACTGCGCATTGTCCAAAACCACACCTACACCTGGTTCTGTCTGATTATCTATGTAATTACAATGAAATTCGGTATCACTACAATTTCCAAAAACATGAATGGGTACATCAGCTGAAGTAATAGTATTCATGTTTATAAGTGCATCAGCCGATTCAGTAACTGTAATTCCCTCCAATGAAAATCTCCCTGAAAGTTTGGTGATTTCATTACCCTGAATATTTGCAGATGGGCAGCTTTCAATCCAAATTCCACAATGATAGGAACCTTTTTCACTGGTAAATGTAATAGTATTTCCGATACCGCTGTTCATATCGGCGCCTATACTGATGTTGGGAATATTGAGGGCATGAACGCCAATCCTACAATCCTGGATGATATTGCCTGAAACAATTACATTGGTTGTTGTAGTTGCATAATCATTGTAATTTTGAAGGGTGACAGCAGTGCTGCTGTAATGAAATTCGTCTGTTGTACTAAGTGAAGCAGGATTAAACAAGTTACCCTCTATTGTCACAATTCCTGTTATTTCGCGGGCTATAATTCCATTGTCTACATTATAAAACTCATTATTTTCATTGATGGTAATTGGTGATGATGATGCATTATGAGCAATAAATCCTTTTCCAATTTTATCGAAGTGATTTCCTTGTACCAAAATCGTATTTACCCCTTTGGTCATTATTCCAACATTGCTGTTTTTGAAATAGTTTCGGAAGAATGGGTTTGAATTTTGTCCTGATAGCAATCCACCAATGGTGAGGTTGCTTCCATCTGTAGCAAAAATGGCTCCTTCACATAATCTGCAGATCACTTCTTTGATTCCAATATTAGTGAACTCGTTGTTGAATATTTTGGCGGTACTGCTTTGAGATCGGATTCCATAAATAGCATCAGCAAATTTGTTTTGATATGTTGTGGGAGTAGCGGGAGTAGCACCAAACCCTCCGATGCTTACATTAACCACATCTACCAAATCAATATTTGCCAAGGATTGCTCGCCTTCAAATGGAGCTCTTGATAGAACATTATCGGGGCAACTGAATTCAATTCCTAGCAAACCTAATTCAGTTGCATTGTTATCTGGTGATTGATTGTAATTGATAAACTGAAGACCAATGTGATTCTCTTTAAATTTCGCATATCGGATATTCACATCGCCGGCAGTACTTTCAATTGCTTTGTTGCATCTTCAAAAATGGTGGCTCCACCAGCAGTATTAATGGTAACATTACCATTATTGTTTTTAATTCCTTGCCACATATCATTACATCCAAAAAAGTGAGTGGGTTTGGCACCTAAAGGTTTAACAATAAGGTTGCCGGTGCTTTGGATGTTAATTGCAACAGGAGAACTTGCATCCGATTCAACTACTACTAAACAGCCTATAAATTCTAATGTTTTCCCTGTAATTTCCAGATCTGAATTTATATGAATAACTTGATCACTGTAAGTTAATATTGTACTTGCATTATCTATGTCTGATTGATCCAGTTCAACGTCAACAACATAATCATTACAACTTAACAAATCCGTAAAATCAATATTGGTTCCAATTGAAGCTACCACTTTAGCCGAATTGGTATAGGTAGTGGTAGTACAGTCCTCGCAATAGGGAACTTTCAAATAAAGTGCCCTACTTCCTGATTTTCTGCTCACATCATTTATTGATATACTTGTTGATATACTTGTTGATACAACAGTTCCTACGATTACAGTTTGCACTCGTGGCATCCAATAGCACTGCTCACAAAGTGCTTCGGTTTGCAATTCGCAGCTGCCATCTTTAATTAAATTATCACCGGTAGCACTTCCTGTTTTTGGTATATAAACATCATCAACAAATACGAATACTCCCGCAACATCATTTGTTGAAATTCCGGCTTCCATAAAAATACTAAATTCTAAAATATTTTATTGCCATCTGTTTTAATTGTCGATAATATAGAGTTGCGCTTGCATCTAAGCCATTACCCGTTAAATCCACCTGTACATATTCCCAGCCGGTACCACCATCGGCTATATCTTCTTGCCATATTAGTAAATCATTAAAATAGGCTTGTTTTTTTACTCCTGTGGGTCCATTATCCTGCAGGTAGCTGTCTTTTATGTTAAAGTATAAGGTTTTATCAACTGCTCCATTTACAATAATTGGAATATGACTCCATGGAGAGGCTTTGAAATCATAAATATTGTTGTTGGGTACAGCGTCAAATGCTAATACATCAATGCCGTAAAGGCCCGGCTTGTCATATCCCGTAATAATGGTACTGGTTTGATCTGTAAATATTTCTCCATCATAAAAATAGTTGTCATCTGAAATTACATTTGCGTTTACTGGAGTAGTAAATGGATCTTTATTGGGATTGGGTCTTATAATGCTGTTAAGTATCTGACTACCTAAGGTGCCTGGAGTAATTGCTATATTGAAGTCGGTATTCAATTCCACATGTTGAATAAACCGGGTATTGGAATACGGAGATAAGGTGGTGGTGGTGGGCAAAGGAGCTGTTCCATCGTTTAATTCAATTACTAACTCACAAGGTATAGGGGCTGTTGACGAACTTAACGGAACTCCGGGTTGGTACTCAAAGGCATTTCCTGACTTTACTATATAAGCGTCACCCTCCCATACACAAGCATCAATAGCATTGTCAGCAATTTTTGCATAACCTCCTAAATTATTTACAGCTAACAATTCGACTAAACTGTACTGTTTGGTTGCAAATGTATTATTTAAAATTTGAAATCCATTTGTAGCAAAGCCTCCTTTACTTACGTCTCTATTAGGAAAAGTCAGATTCATATGGCTATTTCCGTTTTCTTCTGAATCGAGTGTTCTTTTTTTATTGAAGATAGAATTGGATACTATCGTGGTTGCACCCCCCACATCATACATAGGTATGTCAGGGAAATTGAGCCAGCCAAACGTGTATCCGGGAGTATTTGCAGGGGTAGTAATAGTGGTACATGCTGCTGTACTATTATTTTTATAACCGTAAAAAGCAGGAGAGGTTGTACAAGTATTGTTGGGGTTTTGGTAACAATAAAAATAGTCGTAGTTATCATCATCATCCCACATTCGAAAATCATTGCGATTGTGCAGATTAATTTCTTCGCTATGAAAAAACTGACTGAACGAACATTTGTTGATCGTCCAATCCACCACATAGCCTTGGCCATCAATTGCTGCTTTGCAATCATCAAATAAAATATTGGTAAAATTCATTTTTTGAGCCGGAAGATTAAAAGGACCTTGAGTCCAAATGCCATAGCCTATTCCAAATTGACATTCTCCTTTCACTTTGTGAATGTAGCAGTTTTCAATGGTAAGTGTTTCTGGTAAATTTCTTTTCCACACTCCGGCGTAACTGAAGCAGGCTATCTCGCAATTTCGTATAATTGTACTACCAACTTCATTTTCAATAAAAATACCTCCACATAGTAAATCTCCCTGATTGTAATCTTGAAAATTACAGCTGGCTCCTCTTATGCGCAAGTTTTGTACTACTGCACCTGGTTGCATAGCAAATAAAAAAATACTCTTTTTGTTATCGTTTGTCAAATTGGTAAACTCGGATTTATGGTTGGTGGAAATTATCGGACAATACTGTTCCCACCATTTAGGGGAAGTGAGACCGTTTTTTCCTTCTAAAGTTACGTCCACCTGGATTGGAAATGGCAGCTGATTTAAGCCATCCACATCAAAACTGTTAACGAAAATATTAGTTGTTACTTGAACAGACCCAGATGTGGTAAACGTAAGACAATATCTCAGATCAGATTCATTCTGAACATCGCTACAATTTGGTGCACCGGGGATGGCATTAATATTCCAATAACTGAGTGAAAACTCCAAATAACTTTGAGCTGCATTTGTTGATTGAACACTTCCGATGATTCTATTTCCACTTACAATGCCTTTTCCTAAATCCTTCCACTGGGTTCCATTCCATGAAGCCACTTTCACAAAAGTGTCAACCAGAGCGTTTGGTGTATCCCAAGAAAGAGTAACGTACACTTGTGAAGTCCCAACCTGGCGGTTGAGTTTCCAGTAATTGTTGCGGTTCAAATAACCTAAGGTGCTTTCTCTGCTTGATGTATTTACCGATACCGAATCCTCCAAATATTCACCCGTAAATTCACTGGTGGTGGTGGAAGGGGCGCTTATTTCGATGGGTCGGTAGCTGGCATTTCTTCCTACTGGATACGCGAAGGCTGTGTTCCCTATTTTCTTCACCGGTCCACTCACAAAACTACTACTCGATGCACCACTTACTTTTGAACCTGCTTTCATGGTCAATAAATTTGTGGATGTTGTGATCAAATTCCCACTCACAAAAAACAGTGTATCATCCACACTCAGGGTCGTATTGGCTGTTACCTGGTTGGCACTTTTGTTAATAGCCAGTTTTTTAAACGCGTAGTTATAACTCCCGTTTAAGGATTGGGCCGTGTCGCCTGCTAAAGTCACCTTGCCGGTGGAGGTGTTAAATACCACTTTGTTGCTGTTGATAGTTACGTTCTTGTAAAATAGTTATTTCCCGTGTAACAAACCTGCACATCCTGGCCGGTGGAGTTAAAAGATACATGGTCGCTGTACACATCGGCTTCGGTGGCACTTAATCTAAGTCGACCTGAGGAGCCGTTGTTGGCAAAGCTTGTCGCTCCGTTATAAGTATTGTTGCCATCGCTATGGCAATTTGCTGTTCCTGTTTTTGTAAAAGTATAAGCACTTTTAAAAACGTCATCTTTTAGTAAAAGCCCCCTGCGCTCAGAGTCAGGTTGCCATTAAATTCGCACCCTTACCAGATTCACTATCGCCGTGCCTGTGAGGGTGAGTGTTTGGGCCGTAGTTCCGAGTTGCTTTAGCCTTTTAGTGTTAAATAATCCGCTCCAAAGCCCCGATCCAATGCTGATAGTTTTGCCACTGGCCAAAACCGACACACCTCCGCCATTGCCAAATGCCACACCACCATTACCGGTACTGCTTATGGTAACGTTGGCATTATAAAATGAGCTGTCGCCATTGGCCATGTACACCTCTTTGGTAGCATGGTTGGTGATGGTCACAGGTCCATTAAAAAAATCGTTGGTAGAAGAGCCCATCGTAAAATAAAAAACGCCCGAATGGGTAATCGTCAAGCTGTCCTCAAAAGTGCAATTTCCTGTTCCGGTAGTGTTACTGGTTCCCGAGCTAACCAGATCCACCGGCTTTAAAAACAAACCACCGTTCATGTGGTAATAGCCGCAGCTGGCTTCAATCCGGGCATTAATAGTAGCACCTCCAAAATGGCATAACGAGCCAGCTATATTTAGGTTTCCATTGGTTACTAATCCTCCATTAAAATAGGTCACTCCGGTGGTGGTTAATGTATAAGTCCCTAAATCGACCGTGTCGCCATTGATGGTAAAATTGGCTACCGTTCGGTTTTGATCGAGCACCAAATTGTTGGGAGCATTGCTGTTGAGCGTTATATAATCGGCTACTCCCGGAATAATCCCACTGGACCAATTCCCAGCTGTATTCCAATTTGTGCTGCTAGTGCCGGTCCAAATACAGGAAACTGATAATACGTTAGTTGCGCTACTCAGTACCAGTAGCAGTGTGGTGAGTATATATTTTGTTTGCATGAGGATTAATTTTTATTGGTGAGTAAAATGGTTGTATGCAATTTTTATTTCTAGAGGTTGCTAATAAGCAGCTATTCGCCCATCGGTTAATTGGATATAAACTCATACCAATCACTCCAGGTACCGGCCTGGTTTTTTAAGCGCACCTTTGAATTGTACACCAACTGCTCGCTAAGGGCTCCCAGGCCCAAATGCACCCGCAGTCCTGTGCGGGTAAAGGTGAGTGTGCCTGTGGGTGATTGATCCACCTCAAAGGTGTGACTGAACACATCCGTCAAATTTGCTTTTGTTCCTATTGCCACCTCTATTTGGGCGCAATTGGAATCAGCCAGTGCGACAAAGAACAGGCCCGTTCCATTTTCGATGGTAAAGGTGGCATCGGTGGCCGCCTGGCTGTGAATTTGTAGAGAACTACAACAAAATAAATTAAAAATAAAATTGTTTTTTTTAACAGCTGCGTGTGGTGCAATGTGCTGTTTGTGAAAATAGCAATACGCCTTTTTTCTTTGCGTGAAAGAATTGGTAGTTGGGTGGCCATGGTAGTTAAATTAAAAGTTTTTCCTGGTTCTGGTATATAAGTACTATAAACTATTTGATAACGCTGCATTAAAAACAGCACATATTCTTCACTCAAAAATTCACTGCATCGGGGGGAATACAGTTAATTCTAAACAGCTGCTTTCCGCAGTAAAAGCATTGGAAAGCGGAACTAAAATTTAATAGCAACTATTTATTGTTGTTGCCATTTCACACCAATAGTAGGTGGTTGAAAATGAAAAAATTTGTAAAAAAAAAAAAAAAAAACGCAACTTATCAACCGAAAATCTTCGTTCTGTTCGCTCAATAGCAATTCCTTAAGCCCTAAAGATGACTAAAAACGGTGTATAACTTTTGCGTGATTTTGAAATGAAGTGGCGGGTGCAAGGAAAATTGTTGGGTGGAGGGAGGTAAAATTTGGTTGTGGGGAGCGGGATCATACTTTTAACTTTTGAATTCCAGAATTGAGAATTAAAAACCATTATCCAGCGAGCAACTTGAATTATTTTTATAATTGAAATTTTTATAAATTAAGAGTACAGATAAAAAAGTGCAAGTACTAAAAACTTCGAAACAGGAAAACAAAATTAGTTTCAAAAATTCTTCTTTGTAACTTTCAAAAAACCAGATAAGAATATTAAATTAGTTACCTGCGAATTAATTTCTTATCTCAAAATAAACGTTCTGTAACTATCCAGTTTAACTAATATAAAAAGCAAAATAGTAAATGACCATAGGGAGGAGCCGCCATAACTAAGAAAGGGTAATGGAATTCCGATTACAGGCAGCAATCCTATTGCCATACCAATATTTACCATTACGTGCATGAAAATGATAGAGGCTACACCGTAAGCATAAATTCTGGTAAATTGCGACTTTTGTCGTTCGGCAATAAAAACAATTCGATACAACAAGGCTGTAAACAAACCAATAACAACGAGCGAGCCAAGGAATCCCCATTCTTCACCAACTGTACAAAATATAAAATCAGTGCTTTGCTCCGGCACGAAATCAAATTTTGTTTGAGTTCCGTTCAGAAAACCTTTACCTGCAACTCCACCGGAGCCTATTGCAATCAGACTTTGATTCACATTGTAACCCGCACCTTTTAAATCGGTTTCTTTACCCAATAAAACATTGATTCGTTCTTTTTGATGAGATTCTAATACATGATTAAAAAAATAATCTACACTGTAAACTACAGAAGAAGCAACGAGAAAAATAACAGCTATTGTGATAATATTTCTTCTGGTTTTTCGAAGCATCAAAATAGCGATTGCGGCAATGGTTCCTACCACAACCAATATTATCGTTTTTGAAATCATGAGTGTTAAAACAAAAAGCAGCACCGCAAAGAAGCCAATAATTAAAAAATTTTGAGAAAGCCCTTCGCGATACAAAACGAAAATAAAAGAAGTAAACACCAATGCCGACCCGGTATCATTTTGTAAGAGTATTAAACCAAACGGAATTAAAATTATTACACCTGCCAGTATTTTTGTCTTTAAATCGCGCATATTAATATTCACTATGCTCAAATATTTTGCCAGTGCCAGTCCGGTTGCAAATTTGGCAAATTCAGCTGGCTGGATACGAAAAGCACCAACTTCAAACCATGATTTTGAGCCCGCAACTTCACGACCAAAGAGCAATACTGCTATCAAAACCATTAAAACAGCGCCATATATTATATAAGAAAATGCCTCATAAAATTTGCCATCAATAACCAACAAAAAAACAACAAGTACCAATGAAGTAACTATCCAAATTAACTGTCGTCCGTAATTTTGAGAAATGTCAAGTATACTTTTGTGTTCCTCATTATAAACAGCAGCATAAATATTAATCCATCCAATTAACATAAGCGTGAGGTAAATTCCAACAATCATCCAGTCAATATTTTGAAAAATGCTCTGTTGTTTCCTCATGGCTTTTTAGGTTTCACCGCAACAACAGGTTCAATAATTGGCACATCAGGACTATCACTTTTCTTTAAGAGTGAATCACTTCGTGTAGGAAGCAAATTTCCATTAATCATTCTTTCATACAATTCAGGTCTTGAAATCGAATCCGTCAGGTACTGTTCCATCATAAGACTAGCCACCGGAGCAGCCCAAGCTGCTCCAAACCCTGAATTCTCTACCATTACTGCTATGGCAATTTTGGGGTTTTCGCGAGGTGCAAATGCCACAAATAAAGAGTGATCTTTTCCATGCGGATTTTGGGCGGTTCCCGTTTTTCCACAAATAACCACTTTCCCAAATTGCGCAATACGTCCCGTCCCTGCTTCCACAACACGTTGCATTCCATCTTGAATTGCATCGAATTTATCAGTACTCACTTTAGTTCGGTGCTGTTCGGCGAGATTCCTGGTTTTATTAGATTGATCATTAATCTTTTTTACAATGTGTGGAGTAAAGAAATGCCCTTTATTGGCAATTATGCACATAATATTTGCCATTTGCAAAGGTGTTACACCTAACTCACCCTGACCTATTCCTAATGAAAAAATGTTGATGCTTTCCATCTGTTCTTGCCATAGTAGCGGTCATAAAACTCAACAGTAGGAACTAAGCCACTCAATTCATGTGGCAAATCGACACCTATTTTTCGTCCAACGCCAAAACTAAGCACGTACTCACGCCAAAGCCTATACCCAGCTTCGCTATTAACAAATTTGCGGTTGTCAACAAATGCTCTGAAGGTATTACAGAAATAAGGATTGCATGAATACTGAATAGCGGCACGCAAATCGAGTCCTCCCGGATGCGGATGGCATTTTACCGATTTACTTCCCACAACAAAAGAGTGCGGAAAGACGGTTGCAGTTGAAATGATTCCTTCCTGTTCGGCGATAAGTGCGTTAACTAATTTAAAAGTAGAACCCGGTGGATAATAAGCCATCATGGCCCGATTGAAAAGTGGCTTCAGTTCATCCCGAAGCAGAGCTACATAATTTTTTGAGCGTACTCTTCCAACTAACAGATTGGGATCGTAAGTGGGCTTGGTCACAATAGCAAGTATTTCACCGGTAGCAGGTTCAATAGCTACTACGCTTCCAATTTTATTTTCCAGCAATTTCTCTCCCAAGAGTTGCAATTCGAGATCAATGGTGGTCATCAAATTTTTTCCTGAGACCGCAGCAGTATCGTATTCACCATTGCCGAAACTGCCCTTTTCCCGATTAAAAACATCCACCATCACCACCCTGACGCCCCGCTGACCTCTTAGTTCCTCTTCATAAGATTGCTCCAGGCCACTAATACCAATATAATCACCGGAGCGATAATACGGATTTTTAGCAACCAGTTTATCATCTACCTCACCAATGTATCCAAGCGTGTGAGCAGCTATTTTACCGGGATATTTACGAAGCGTTCGAGGCTGTACATAAAAACCACTGAACTTGAAAAGTTTTTCTTGAAGCACTGCATACGTTTCGGCTGACAGTTGCTTTTCAAAAATTGATGATTTTACTCTTGAGTACGTTTTTGCTTTCTTAAATTTCTTTATAAATTCTTCTTTAGTAATTCCAATAATAGTACAAAATTGGATCGTATCTAAGTCCTTGACCTGCTTGGGTACTACCATTAAATCATAAACTGCTTCATTATACACCAAAAGTTTTCCATTACGATCATAAACCAATCCACGTGCAGGATATTCGGTTACATACCTTAAAACATTGTTGTTGGCCGAAAGCTTGTAACTGTTATCAACTACATGAATATAAAATAATCTAACCAGGTAAATGAACATCACCACCGTAAAAATTCCTAATATTACATAGCGCTGACCTGAATATTGGTTCATTTTTCGTTAACCGATTTGCCAAATAGGTATTGACTTATCATAATTACAAGAAGAGTAGCAATTGAACTCAAAATTATTCTCAAAAAGTAGTAAAGAACTCGGAGAAACGAAAACTTCAATATAAAACAAAACAAAGTGGTGTATGAATGTTAAAGAACTTGCATAAATTAAAAACCATGTAAATCCCAGCTCCTTTACGGAAGGCGAAGATTCAGCTTCGTAGCCATCCCGTGGAGCCAAAATACGTAATAACGAAGGGCGCGCATACGCCATTACCAGGCAGGCAACCGCATGCATTCCCATGGTGTTAGAAAAAATATCCACCAACAATCCTGTTCCGAAAGCTATTAGCAGTAAAAAAGTTTTAGGAAGACGCACAGGTAGCATCATCACAAACATGATATAAACAAACGGATTAATAAATCCCGAAAACTGGATGTTATTCAACACCACCACCTGCACGGCAAGCAGTAACAGCAATCTGAATAAAAATAGGATCAGGTCAGTTATCATCTTTTGAAACAGAATTTTTCTCGAGTAACCATTGTTCCTTTTTGAGCAAGTTATCTACAATATAAACATGTGAAAGATTCCCAAAGTTGGTGGTCAGCTTAACCGTAATTTGGTAGAAATTATCACCCGGCTTTAATTCAAATTCTTTCACTACTCCAACCATTATCCCTTCCGGAAAAATAGAGGAATATACAGTAGAAATTAAAGTATCACCAACCTGAAACTTCACGTGTTTGGCTATTTCAAGTAATGTGGCCTCTTTCACATCATTACCTTCCCAAACCAAAGATCCGAAATAATTACTGTTTTTAAATTTAGTACTGATGCGGGTATTTTTATGAAGTACAGACATCACTGTGCTATAATGAGGAGATACGTCTTTAACGATACCAACAACTCCGGAACTCGAAATCACTCCCATATCCTTTTCAACCCCCTGTAAACTACCTTTATCAAGTGTAATATAATTGTTTCTTCGATTTATAGAGTTATTTATTACACGGGCTGTGATGAATGAGTATTGCTGATATCGGGCAGAATCAGCAATGACAGTTCGCAAGGCACCATTTTCATAAAAGGCATCGGGGAGCTGACTTTTTAACCTGGCATTTTCTCTTGCCAGAGATGCATTGTTCTCTTTCAAATTAATATATTCCTTTACATAGTTGGTGGCTTCCAAAATAGTAGCCGCAATTTTATTAGTGGAGTTAAAAACAGAAACCTGCTGGAAATTATTATTTCGTATTATCATAAAAAAACCAAACGACAACAAAAAAAGAAAGAGCAGCGTAAAATTATTTCTCCAAAGCAGAAGGAACAGGCTTCTCATTAACTTTTAGTTTCGATTTTAAAAAATAACGTTTGATGGACTTCCGGGTTTCCTTACTAATTTGTAAGAATTGCAACCTGTCGTTAACTCCCGGAACATATAACGTTGGTGGCAA
Organism: Bacteroidota bacterium; assembly: GCA_016722525.1. Lineage (GTDB taxonomy): Bacteria > Bacteroidota > Bacteroidia > AKYH767-A > OLB10 > JADKJB01. Next base: position 209,988 of record JADKJB010000008.1, on the reverse strand, counting down.
TACACTAATAGGATTATAGCTACTTAAAATCCCCGGAATGTGCTTCAGGGATTTTACCAATTAAGGTATGAGGAATTTGAACCGGTCAATATTTTTCAATGCAATTCCGGTGCCACGCACTACCGCACGAAGGGGATCTTCAGCAACATGAACAGGCAACTTCGTTTTCATTGAAATTCGCTTATCAAGCCCACGAAGCAAGGCGCCACCACCGGTGAGATAGATACCGGTGCGATAAATATCAGCTGATAATTCGGGAGGCGTAATTTCAAGAGCTTTCAGAATCGCTTCTTCAATTTTGGAGATCGATTTATCAAGAGCATGTGCAATTTCGGAATAGGAAACGGTAATTTCTTTTGGGATACCGGTCATAAGATCTCTTCCATGAACTGCAAAATCAGGAGGAGGATTATCTAATTCAGGCAAAGCAGATCCAACTTCAATTTTAATTCTTTCGGCAGACCGTTCTCCTATGAGAATGTTGTGCTGCCGGCGCATATAATCCCATATATCAGTGGTAAAACCATCTCCGGCAACGCGAATCGATTGATCGCAAACTATTCCGCCAAGAGCGATAACAGCAATTTCACTTGTGCCTCCACCGATATCAATAATCATATTACCCATGGGTTCTTCCACATCAATACCAATTCCAATGGCAGCAGCCATAGGCTCATGAATCAGATAAACTTCCTTTCCACCTGCATGTTCAGCGGAATCACGCACAGCACGTTTTTCAACTTCAGTAATACCGGAAGGAATGCAAATAACCATCTTCAATGAAGGAGAGAAAAGTCTTTTTCCCGGATTAATCATTTTGATCATCCCGCGGATCATATGTTCAGCAGCATCGAAATCGGCAATTACGCCGTCCTTCAAAGGCCGAATTGTTTTGATGTTTTCGTGCGTCTTTCCATGCATCATCATAGCTTGCTTGCCAACGGCCAATACCCGACCGGTAGTTCTGTCGATAGCAACTATAGAAGGTTCATCAACCACCACTTTATCATTGGCGATAATCAAAGTGTTGGCGGTTCCCAGGTCAATAGCAATCTCCTGAGTAAGCAAGTCAAACAAGCCCATTTCGTTGTGTTTTTGCGGTAACTGATCCTTCCTTGCGGAACTTTCAGGGGTTAAAGATAATGATGTACAATTGAATAGTTAAACTTAATTAAGCAAGATACTGACAATTGATTGTCAGTGACGGAAGTGCCGAACTCCTGTAAATACCATCGACAACCCGTTTTTGTTACAATAATCAATGGATTCCTGATCTTTCTTAGATCCACCAGGTTGAATAACGGCTTTAATACCTGCTTTGTGTGCAATTTCAACACAATCAGGGAAAGGGAAGAACGCATCAGAAGCCATCACCGCACCTTCTATGCTCAGTCCGAATTTACGGGCCTTTTCAATAGCTTGTTCCAAGGCATCCACTCTGGAAGTTTGACCAACACCTGCTGCAATCAGTCGCGATTCACTGGCAATAACAATGGTGTTGGAACGACTGTGTTTTACAATTGCATTAGCAAATAACAGATCTCTGATTTGTTCTGCAGTTGGTAAAACCGAAGTTACTGATTGAAGATTAACTTCGGTTTCAACACTGCTATCACGTTCTTGCCATAACACACCGTTGAGGATAGTTCTGAACTGCTTCTCTTGCACCATTTGCTTTTTTAGCTGGAGTAGAATCCTGTTTTTTTTCTCCATCAGTATTTGTAACGCTCCGGGAGTAAATGATGGAGCAATTAATACTTCAAAGAAGAGCTTCCCGATTTCTGATGCCAATATTTCATTCACCTCTGAGGTGGTAACTATGATACCCCCGAAAGCGGAAACAGGATCAGCTGCTAACGCAGCCTTCCAATTAGATAACGGGTCGGGTCCGGTGGCAACTCCACAGGCATTGTTATGTTTAAGGATTGCTGTAACGGGAGTTTTAAAATCATTGGCCAGTGAAAGGGCAGCATCAATATCGAGGAGATTATTATAGGATAGTTCTCTGCCCGCCAATTGTTCCAGCATTTCATCCAGATTTCCATAAAAAACACCCTGCTGATGAGGATTTTCCCCATATCTTAATGTTTGACTTTTAAGGATGCTTGATTTGAAGACATTGGTAGCATTTCCTACAAACCAGGAGTGAATTGCGGTATCGTAATGCGACGAAACCGCAAAAGCTTTGGCTGCCTGTTTGCGCCTGAATTCCAATGAAGTACAACCATTACTTGATTTCAATTCATCTAAAAGCACTGCATAATCATCTAAAGACGGGATTATCACTACATCGTTAAAATTCTTTGCGGCGGCCCGAATGAGAGAGATCCCGCCAACATCAATTTTCTCAATTATTTCATCCTGACCGGCATTTGAAGCAACAGTTTTTTCGAAAGGATACAAATCAACAATAACGAGATCAATGGCAGGAATCTTATAATTTTCCAATTGCAATAGATCTTCGCTATTTTCTCTTCTTCCTAAAATACCTCCAAAAACTTTTGGATGAAGGGTTTTAACTCTGCCGCCCAAAATCGAAGGATAATCAGTAATATTTTCTACTGCAACTACTGGTACTCCCATTGCAGTTATAAAATCCTGAGTTCCTCCTGTGGCATAAATAACAACACCTAACTTATGAAGCAATTCAATGATGGGAGCTAAACCATCTTTGTGATAAACAGAAATAAGAGCTGAGCCAATTTTATTTTGATCAGGCATAAAGAGAAATAAGTTGCTGAATTGTTGCTGAAAAGTAATTGCAAAGGTAGTTATATTGTGTTCAATAATTAGTTTCTGAATTAAAAGTTAAACATCCATTTCACATCTATTTATTTAACGGTGAATATGAAATCGAATGTGTAAATTTGAGGTCTCAACTACAAACTGTGTTCATCTATCTAAAATTAATAAAGGAAAGCATACTATTCGCTTTCCATGCTTTGTCGGTAAATAAGTTGCGGACGTTCCTTTCCTTACTGGGAATTACCATTGGTATATTTACTATTATTCTAGTATTTACTGTGGTTGATTCCCTGGAAAAAAATGTGAGAGAGAGTGTTGAGTCGTTGGGAGATAATGTGATTTATGTTCAGAAATGGCCTTGGGCATTTGGCTCTGATTACCCATGGTGGAAATATTGGCAAAGACCCCTTCCTGATTTTAAGGAAATGGAACAGCTGCAAGAGCGAACTCTTTCCGCGGCAGCCATGACTTATACAGCCTCATTAGGTGGTAAAACAATTAAGCATGGCAGCTCATCCATTGAAAACATAGACGTTGTTGCTGTTTCGCATGATTTTGATCAGATAAAATCTTTTGAACTTGCAACTGGCAGATATTTTACAGAGCAAGAATCAGCCGGTGGAAGACCTATTGCAATAATTGGATCAGAAGTTAATGCCAACCTTTTTGAGAATTCGGACCCTATTGGCAAAGAAGTGCTGGCTCTGGGGCGAAAATTTATTGTGATCGGTGTTTTTGCCAAAGAAGGAAGTAGCATTATGGGAAGCAGCTTGGATAACACGCTACTCATTCCCGTAAATTTTGCTCGAAATATTATGAATCTCAAGTCGGATCGAATACAGCCAATGATTCAGGTGAAAGGCAATCCCGGCGTGACTAATGCCGAACTATCGGAAGATCTGAGAGGTGTTATGCGATCTGTTCGAAGGCTGCGCCCTGCCGAAGAAGATGATTTTGCTTTGAATGAATCAAAATTGTTATCCAATCAGATTGGAAGTTTGTTTGATGTAATTGGAGTTGCCGGTTGGATCATTGGAGGCTTTTCAATTCTGGTCGGTGGTTTTGGAATTGCCAACATTATGTTCGTTTCTGTCAGGGAAAGAACCAATCAAATAGGTATTCAAAAATCTTTAGGTGCAAAAAAATATTTTATTTTGGTTCAGTTTCTTTCAGAAGCTGTTACCTTGTGCATTATAGGGGGCGCTATCGGGTTGCTTTTGGTGTTTTTAATTGCTGAAGGCGCATCCAGTATGCTCGATTTCGACCTGTCTCTTTCTTTCACTAATATTGTTAGAGGCTTTATTATTTCTGCCATTATTGGCATCATTTCAGGATTTATACCTGCCTATACCGCTTCCAAACTGGATCCGGTTGAAGCTATCAGATCAAATGGATAGTTGTTATACACTACTTTTTTTTAGTATTTCTATTTGATTATTAGCTTCTTACAACTAAAAGACAATTAATTGGTTGTGTAAAAACCCACTCAATCGAAAAAAACCTTCGTGGTTGTTAAATTTAAAAAATCATTTTTATCTGAGCATTTCATTTTAGCAGATTTCTTTGAAATCTCCTCCGCGGTTTAATAAATTATCCATAAACCTCTTGCAAGCTTTCAATTTCTTCCATATATTAGCACTTTAATACACTTTTCAGATTACAAGCAAGAAAATAGCGCTCTAAGAAACAATTACTTGAATACCTTATGAGAAAAAGTTTGTTAGTGTTAACTATCCTGATTGGTGCTATTTTATTTCTCAGCAATTTTACGATCAAATTAGACAGTGCAAAGCCCTTTCATTCGGCTGAAGAATTAGTGTTGTTAAAAAGTCAGATCCCTATTGGTCCGGGGGAGTATTTCCAACCTTCTTCAAGCTGTAAAGGTTGTCATGGTTATGATACTTTGATGCAGTCGAACATTGATGAAAATGGCATGGATGTAAACCTGTTCGATCATTGGGAAAGTACCATGATGGCGTTAGCGGCGAAAGATCCATTATGGAGAGCAAAGGTGAGTCATGAAATTACCATTAACCCTGCTCACGCACTTGGCCTTCAAACTAAATGCACTTCGTGCCATGCGCCAATGGGACATTATACCGCAATTTACGGTGGTGCAACTTCCTATACAATTGCCGGTCTTGTTAATGATACTTTGGGTTTGGACGGCGTTTCATGCGCCGGCTGCCATACCATTGGACCCAATGCAGGATTGACCTTTTCAGGAATTACTGCTTATGATACTTCACGAACAATTTATGGCCCTTTCCCAGGCCCATTCGCCGGACCCATGCAATTGTACGAGGGGTACACGCCCGTATACAGTCCGCATATGGATAACTCAGCGGTGTGCTCCTCTTGTCATACTCTGGTTACCGAAACTGTTGATTTAGCAGGCAATTATACCGGTGGAGAATTCGTCGAACAAGCTACTTATCATGAATATCTGAATTCAAATTTTCCGGCAAACAATATTCAATGCCAAACCTGTCATATGCCACAGCTTGCTGATCCGATTATTATTGCGAATGGCTATATAAATCTACCGGCACGAACCCCTTTTAACCAGCATGTTTTTGCCGGAGCCAATCATTTTATGTTAGATTTGATTAAAAATAATAAAGTTGCACTTAATGTTAATGTAGCCGATAGTTTGTTCGATTCAACTATGACCGCTACACTCAGACTACTGCAGGAACAATCGGTTGAATTTGAACTATTTAACGACAGCATTACTACTGACACCGCTTATTACAAAGTAAAAATCAGAAATAAAGCAGGCCATAAGTTTCCTTCCGGATACCCGGGTCGGAGGACTGTACTTCAGTTAGTAATGACTGACGCAAATAATGATACCATTTTTAAGTCCGGTATTTTTGATCAGAATTACAGGGTTATTGGCGAAACCGCGCAATTTGAACCACATCACGACATTATAAATCAGGATAATGTATCTCAGATATACGAATTGACAATGGGTGATGTGAATGGCCAATTCACCAGTGTTTTAGAAAGGGCTGCAATAATTTTAAAGGACAACCGGATTCCTCCTGATGGATTCACTACTTCTGCAAATGTTTATGACACCGTTAAAATTTCAGCAGATGCGCTTGCCGATCCCAACTTCAATAAAATAAACAGTGTAGAAGGTTCAGGAACCGACTATGTATTTTATAGAGTGCCTATAGCAGGTCTTTCCGGAGTGGTGAAAGTGAAGGCTGGTTTACATTATCAGAGTGTACCTCCTAAATGGTTGGATGAAATGTTTACCCTTTCTACCGGACCTATTGACACCTTTGCTGTGATGTATCAGAATGCTGACAAAACACCTATTTTAGTTGCTTCTGATAGCTTAACCGACTTACTATCATCACTTAACAATATTTCTTCAAATAGCTACACCATCAACATCTGGCCTACATTAACCAATGATGGAGTTATAAATATCTGGTCAAAATCAGACTGGAACGATATTTTGCTTATTGAAATTTATAACTTTGATGGTAAAAAAATTACCACTATCAATCCATCAAAAAACACACGTAAAATTGCAGCAACTCTGCCTTCAATCAAAGGCACCTATTTTATTAAAGTTCAAACAAAGTATAAAACCATTGCCAGAAAAGTAATAAAGTTGTAACTTCATCTCTTCTTTTTTTATTTGTTACAATGATATTATTGAGTTTTCTTTCTATTTAAACGAATATTTAATAAACGAATTCTATAGCCAGTACAAAACAACATTTACAGTCAACTGAAAAACTATCTAAAACCAATATGATGAAAACAACTTTACGAACGCTATCCCTGGCAGCAATTTGTCTCGGTTTCACCTTCGGTCAAATAGCAAATGCCCAGCTATCTTTCACCGATGCAAACAACAAACTTAGCAGTAACTCCAGAAGTGGATGTGCCGTTACCGTTGTTGATGTTAATAATGATGGGTTGGATGATATTGTTCGATTGGATCAAGGACATCTGGTTAATCTGGAATTGCAAAATAAGGAAGGTTATTTTGACAATCATTTTCTTGCAGATATTGGAGGAAGTGCCTGGGCAATGACTATGGCCGACATTGATCACAATGGATGGAAGGATGTTGTTGCGGATGGTAGTGGTGGAATTAGAATTGTTAAAGTATTTGAAAATGCAGGTACAATTACTGCGACTTTAGGTACACTCGCCAATTCAGGATTCTTTTTACAAAATGCTACATTTTGCGATATGAATAATGACGGATGGGTGGATTTATTCGGTTGTGATGATAATGATGCCAGCAAGTTGTATCTGAATGATGGAGCGGGTAATCTCAACCCTTCTACCTTGGTTAATTTTGCAGTTAATCCCACTATTTTTTACCAGGGTGACCCTGCAGATTCCGGAAATTATGGTAGTGCATGGATTGATTTTGATAATGATAAAGACCTTGATCTTTATGTGGCACATTGCAGACAGAGCTCAACCAGTCCCACAGACTTAAGAAGAATTAACCGCTTGTTTGTCAATGACGGCAACAACAATTTCACAGAGCAGGCTGCTACTTTTGGAATTGACATCGGCTGGCAAACCTGGACCTCAAGTTTTGGTGATATTGATAATGATGGAGATCTTGATTTGTTACTTACCAACCATGATCACATCAACCAAATTTTTGAAAACGATGGAACCGGACATTATACAGAATTAGTTAATTCGGGTGTAAACAATGGAAACATCACTCCTATTGAATCTGTATTTGAAGATTTTGACAACGATGGATTTACTGATATTTTAATTGCTGGTTCAGAGTGGCTTTATTTTAAGAATAACGGCAACAAAACATTCACAAGAGTAAACGGTTTGTTCGCCAATAATGGAATGTTATCTTTTGCAACAGGCGATTTGAATCACGATGGATTCATTGATATTTTTGCCTCCTATGGTGACATTTATCAGAGCCCATCCAACACTTTTGATGATGTTTTATATTTGAATGACCGCAACGATAATAATTTTATCACCTTCAATCTGGAAGGCACAATTAGTAACAAAGGTGCCATTGGAGCACGTGCTACCATTTACGGCCCATGGGGAGTTCAAATACGTGAAGTAAGAGCAGGAGAAAGTTATGGAACCTGTAATTCATTCCAGTTACATTTTGGATTGGGTCAGGCAGCAACAGTTGATTCAGCTGTAATTTGGTTTCCTTCAGGAACCACAACTACACTATTAAATTTAACAGCCAACCAGTTCGTAACAGTTGTTGAAGGTGGATGTACCATTACAGGTAATTCTATTCCCGGTCCATACATACTTTGTACTGGTCAAAATCTAGATCTTACTGCACCTGCAGGATATGCTTCCTATTTATGGTCAGACGGATCAACTACGCCAACCATTACGGTTTCTGCAACAGGTTCCTATAATGTTATGGTGGTTGATGCAACAGGATGCAGCAATATTTCGCCAACTATAGTGGTTGAATTAAATCCTGATGAAACACCAACTGTTTCAACTGTAGGTGACCTTATTTTCTGCGAAGGCAGCGCTACTACCCTGTCGAGTTCTGCAGCTTCCGCATATACTTGGAGTGATGGATCAACTACGCAATCAATTAGTGTAACTCAAACCGGCACTTATTCTGTAACTATTCAAGGAGTATGTGGTATTTTCACTTCTTCAACAATTGATATAGAAGTTCTGGATGCTCCGGAACCAGTTACCACAGGAGCTTCGGGGCCATCGCCATCTTCTTTGATACTTTCAGCAACCGGAAACAACCTATCATGGTATGATTTACCAACCGGAGGTACATTATTGGGTACCGGTGCAACAATTACTACACCATTGCTCAATACAACTACCACCTATTGGGTAGATGCAACTACCGATTATCCTGGAGTAGTTAATTTTACCGGACAAACGTATCACGAAGGATCAGCTTTCAGCGGGGGTAACAATACAAACGGTTCTGTTGAATTTAATGTGTTAGCTCCTTGTATTTTAAAAACGGTAAAAGTTTATACTGACACTCCGGGTGATCGCGAAATTCAATTACGTGATGTTTCCGGAGCCGTTATTCAAAGTTTGTTGGTAAATATTCCTTTGGATACATCCAGAGTGACGTTGAACTTTAACCTTGTACCTGGATTTTCATTCATTAACAACCAATGAAAATGTGAACAATACAAATTTGGGAACATTTACTCCAAGGCTTCAAAGAAGCAATGCAGGCGTAGCTTACCCTTATGATATTACAGGATTAGTATCATTAACAGGCTCCAATCAGGGCGCTGCTTATTACTATTATTTCTATGACTGGGAAGTTGCTGAGCCCTCCTACACCTGCGTGAGTTCAAGAGTTCCCGCTGTAGCAGATATCACCACAGGCTTAAGTTCTGCATCCGGATTAAATGGAATTCTTATCTATCCTAATCCTGCCAGCCGTGAGGTTACCATTGAATTAAATAGCAAATCGATCGTTGAAGTTCAATTGTTTGATGTTGCCGGCCGACTCATAAAAAATAGTACTTACTATCCTGGTGTGAACGCTAAAATGAATTTCGATCTTACCGGAGTTGCAACAGGTTCTTATAACTTAATGGTGAAATCAACAGAAGGTGTTGTTGTTAAAAACTTTCAGTGAACTAAGTTAGACTCTTAAAAAAAGAGGCTGTTTCATTAATTTGAAACAGCTTTTTTTTGCGTTTCGTTCGTTTCATCAATAGAATAAAATTTAGCAAAAAATAGTAGCTGCCAAATTCGACCAATCTGTTTAATTTAAGAATGCTTCCAATTATGTGTATCAATTTCGTTGATGCAATGAAACAATAAATCAACACTACCACTGATATCCGATTTGTCGGCCATTTCAATTACCTGATGAATATGACGGGTTGGGATTGAAATTGCTCCTGCAATAGAACCAAATTTACCGTTGCGTTGTAAACCTGCGGTATCAGTTCCTCCGGCAGTAAGAATTTCCGGCTGCCATTTTATTTTATGTTTGTTGGCAGTATTTTTCATAAACTGAACCATTCTGGGATCACAAATGGTAGCAGCGTCCATAATTTTTATTGCTGTGCCACCTCCCAATTTGGTAACCATCTCATGTGGTTTTGCACCCGGCACATCGAAAGCAATAGTAACATCTAGAGCAAATCCAAAATCAGGCTCAATATGGTGAGCGGCTACACCGGCGCCTCTCAATCCCACTTCTTCCTGAACTGTAAATACCGCATAAACATCGTAAGGATGATTTTTAAGTCGACGAAGTGTTTCAATCAAAATAAATACTGAGAGCCGGTTGTCAAGTGATTTGCAATTTACGCAATTACCCATTTCAATAAGTTCTCTTTCACGGGTTATTGGGTCACCAATACCTACCCATTTACTTACCTCCTCAAATCCCATTCCCAGATCAATAAAATAATCTGAGATAGAAGCTGCCTTAGCTTTTTCTTCAGGACTCATGATATGAATGGGTTTACTTCCCATTACCCCAATAACATCTTTTCTGCCATGAACAATCACTCGTTGAGCGGTGAGTGTTTTAGGATCAAATCCGCCGAGAGTATGGAAACGCAAGAAGCCATTTTCATCAATATGAGTGACCATGAAACCTATTTCATCCATATGTGCAGCAATCATCACCTTTTTAGGTGCGGCTCCTTTTTTCAATGCCGTTACATTTCCCATGTTATCTATAGTAACCTCATCAACGAGTGAAGTTACTTCCCGCAAAACAATGTCTCTTACTCTCCCTTCATGACTTGGGGCACCGGCAACTTCACAAATTTCTTTCAGTAGTTTAATATTCAAACTCATAATTTTAACTTATATAATTTAACTTGATTGTATTTGCCATTCCTCGGTCATCTAAGGGCGTGCTAAAAACATTTATGACCATATCCCCTGACGTAACAAGTGATTTTTCCTTGAGGAATTTCTTAATATCCTTTATTGTATTATCTGAGCTCTCATATTTATTATAGTAAAAAGCTCTTACACCCCATACAAGGCTCAGCGTACTCAGAATCTCCATATTGTCGGTGAAGATAAAAATGTTACAATTGGGCCTTTGGCTGGATATTCTGAATGCAGTGTAGCCGGAATGCGTCATAGCAATAATTCCTTTAGCACCTGATTGTTGCGACATCACACAGGCATTGAAACAAACCGAATCAGAAATAAATGATTTCGAATCTTTAATCGGAGGAATAAGTCTGTTGTAAATGGCTGTTTCTGTTTCTGCTATTTGAATGATTTTCGACATTGCTTCAATCACTTTTAAAGGGTAGGCACCAACAGAAGTTTCTGCACTCAGCATCAATGCATCAGCGCCATCAAAAACAGCATTTGCCACATCATTGGTTTCTGCGCGTGTGGGACGATAGCTGGTAATCATGCTTTCCATCATTTGGGTAGCAATTATAACTGGCTTGGATGCGGCTATTGATTTTCGCACCAACATTTTTTGAATGACAGAACCTTCTCCATGGCCATTTCAACACCCAAATCGCCTCGTGCTACCATAATACCATCGGTAACCAAAATAATATTATCGATATCACGAACGGCCTCTGGTTTTTCGATTTTAGCAATTACACGAGCACTTTTCCCTTGCGACGCAATTATTTCTTTGAGTTCAGTTATATCTTTTGCGGAGCGAACAAAGGAGAGCCCAATCCATTCAATGTCATTCTTCAGCGCAAAATCCAAATCACTTTTATCTTTATCTGTTAAAGAAGGCAGTGAAATTTTTGTGTAAGGCAAATTAAGTCCTTTCTTAGAAGACAGGATCCCGCCATGAATGATTTTTGCAGTAACAGTATCAGTTGGATCTTTCGCTATCACCTGCAATTCAATTTTGCCATCATCAATCAAAACTGTGTCACCTACATTCACATCCTGATGAAACAACTGATAGCGGATCGGAATCATCTTAGTATCACCCAAACACTCTTTGATGGTGAGTAGGATGGTTTCATTTTCCTCTAACAGGACTCCATTATTCTGCACGTCCCCAATCCGCAGCTTAGGGCCTTGCAAATCGTAAAGTATAGCTACTTTAAATTTCTTTTCAGCGTTTAGCTTTCGAACCAGGTCTACTACCTGTTGATGCATAGCATGGTCGCCATGTGAAGCGTTTATACGACAAACGTCTACGCCAGCTCTGATCATCTTTTCAAGCACATCTTCATGAATAGAAGCAGGCCCGATGGTAGCAATAATTTTACTTTTTGTTGTAAAGCTTTTCATTTATAGATAGTATAACATCAACTTTCAAGAAAAATAAGAAAGGAATCAGCAGATTTCATCTCATAAGGATCCATTTCATAAACGCCTGTAATAATTTCGAGATTCTTAAGTGAACTCATCAAATTCTTCAAATCAAAACTTCCAGGGGCATCTGTGACTAATAAAAAGAAATCAATGTTTTTCTTTTCAGGAATAAAAAATCCTGTCCCACCTTTATCTCTGTTCGAAAGAACGTGGTAAGATTCAAAGTCAAAGCCATTACTTTCATAGTGCGAATGTCTTGTATTGGAACCGGGACGACCAGCAGGAATATTAACATCGTCTTTGCGTTGAAAACTCAAATTGAGGATATGATTGAGTTCAAAGCATAATTTATAATCCTTAAACCCACAGAGCAATCCCAGAAGGATAAAATTAAATTCGCCTTCGAAATCGAGTTTGATAATTTTTTTTGACATTGCTTCCTGATACGGGGCTCCAATTAGCCATCCAATATTTGAAGCGAAGATACTGGTTAAGAGGAAAAGTCTATTTAATAACCTATAAAAATATGAACAAATTTATTTACAGCTGCTTAAATCGGTATGAAAGCGAAATTCCGAAGCCTGCATTTTTAAATTTACGGTCAGAGTCCTTCATATCTAAAAGACCAGAATACGAATGAGCACTGAACTCCACCCCATCTTTCAACATATAACCAATTGAAAACAAAAAGCCTGAATCAAAAGTTCTGAAGTCGGAAATGTTCGAATTGCTAATGGAAACATCCTTATAACTCAAAGTATAGTCAACTATTTCGGTAACTGAATACTGCTGTTTGTTTTTTGATTTCACCAAAACAGAGCCTGAAAACCCCATTCCAACGGAAACTTTACTCTCCATTCTATAATACACCATTACAGGAATATCGATATAATATAATTCCCGCTCCTCTTTTCCACGTTCAATTAAATATATATTCGTTTCGCTGTTTGAAATTAACGTCGTATAATTAATTTTAGATACCGAACCTTTCATTGATAAAAAAGCTCCCGGTTCAACAAAAAACTGATCATTCAGCGCGACACTCAGATAACATCCAAAGGAGGGGCCCATTTTATAAGATGGCTTCTTTTCCCTTTTGTTATAATCCCCCTTGATAGTAGAAAACAAGATGGATGTCTTGGCATGCAAGGAGTACCTTATTTCTTCCGAAAGGAATTTAAATTGCGAAAAAGCACCGGTTGTATTCAACAAAATACAAAATACAGCTAAGAGTAACGTTCTGGTTGTTTTTCGGTAGGAGTACATTTTTGCTTTTGAAAATTGTAATATTGCATTCTACGATTATTCTATTGATAGGTTATAGATTGAACTAAATATTATGGAACTCACTGTTTTTTCCGATGAATATTTTATGAAGGCTGCATTAACAGAAGCAAAAAGAGCTTTTGATGCGGATGAGATACCTGTAGGAGCTGTTATTGTTTGCAAAAAACAAATTATTGCCAGGGCTCATAACATGACCGAGAAATTGAATGATGTAACTGCTCATGCTGAAATGATTGCATTCACTTCTGCCAGTAATTTCCTCAACTCAAAATACCTTGAAGACTGCACATTGTATGTGACATTGGAGCCTTGTACCATGTGTGCAGGGGCTGCGTTTTGGACTCAAATTGACAAAGTTGTATTTGGAGCCAGGGACGAAAAAAGAGGGTATTCTCAAATCTCAACGGCCATGTTTCACCCTAAAACAATGGTAACAAGAGGTGTTCTTGAAAAAGAATGTGGTGAGTTATTAAAAGAATTTTTTAGAAAAAAAAGAGAATAGTGCCAACTGAATTTTGTACAATACTGTTTCTCTTAAATATTAATTGCTGAAAGCATTTCAACTGTCAGAGGTTTATTCAAAAACTTCTTTACCAGCCGGTTTTTGTTGGCACGATTTAGATCCTTAAAACTATCAGATGTGGAAAGTAAAATTATTTTACATTTTTTTGTGATTGTTTCGCCTAGCTTTTCAAATTCCTCTAAAAACTGAAAACCATCCATTACCGGCATAATAATATCCAGGAAAATAACTTCAGGCAATTCCTCCGGTGTAGCATTTTTAAGAAAATCTAAGGTCTCCTTTGCAGATTCATGTTTGTTAATCTTCAATGCAAATCCGGCGGTTTCAATCAATTGACTATTGATCAAATTGTCCAAAGGATTATCATCCACCAACATGACTAATTTATATTTCACAGCTACTTCCATAATCACACCCATAAATCACTTTAAATTTGAACTAATTTTGAAAATTTTCTTAACAAATCGGGATCAATTTTATTTGGCAAATGAATAACGAAAGTAGAACCTTCATTAATTTTTGATTCGACCGAAACTTTCCCTTTAAGTTTTTTAACGACCTCTCTCACTATGTAAAGACCCAAACCGGACCCATCGGCTTTTGTTCCCGGAGTTTTGAAGAACATGTCGAATACCTTATTCAAATTTTCTTTTGCTATACCTATTCCATTATCCTTAAAACTCATTAAAGCTTCGGTTGCTCCCACTTGAATACCGATTGCCATTTGAGGATTCATTTCATGAGAATGTTGGAATTTTATTGAATTGGAAATAATATTATTAAATAGTACCAACAATTGTTTCTGGTCATTGAAATAAGGAATAATCCCTTCAATGGTGAAACTCACTTTTAATTTGTGTGCACCTTCAAGATTTCGAAGGTTATGCAACGATTCATTTAAAACAGATTTAAAATCAATTTCAGAATTTTGCACTTTAAGCCTTCCACTTCTGGTAATATTAATCATAAACCGGTTATTGTAAAACTATTGCTTTCTCAGGAAGTACTTTACCTACAAAATTTTCATTCAGTTCCATGCAATACGCATACATGCCAATGTATCGAGCTTCTGGAAATGGCACGATAGAAAATCGAATTGAATAATTGTTAAATTCAATGGTCAAATCTGAAGGCCTGTGACTTAATGCCGAATGGAACAATTCCGGATATTGTCTAACAATATCTGCAGGAATTCTTTCCCTTAATTTGCAATTCCAATATTTCATAAGTGGCAATGCCGGAGCATTTGCATAAATCAACCTGTTGTCGAGGTCAAATCTGAAAACAGGAAATAATGCTTCTTCTTGTTGTTGCTTGTTGTCTTGATCTGTCATGTTGTTCCTTTTATAGTCTGGTTCTTAGAAACGGTTACAATCATTATTGGATTCAAAGGATGACAGCATTGCCTTTCTGTTGTAATAAAAAGTGATAAATCGATCAATTTATGACCCTTAAAAAAGCTATTACATTTGATTTGACTGATAAAAATAATTCAGAGAAATAAAAAGATCCCAAATTGGCATGTAAGAAAAAGTAGGTTTTTGTACAAATTTTAGGATAGATAATTTTTTGATACAATAAAATCGAAATGCTAACAATATCTATCTCTTTTTGTTAGAAGATAAGAATTGAAGATTCGTTTGAGTAATTTTGCACCATTCAACTAAAATAATCAACAAAAAAATGCCTTATCCAGAACAAATATGTGCACCGATGCGCACAGATCTCACCACTGCAGGGTTTGAAGAACTAAAAACACCTGAGCAAGTAGACCAAACTATTCCAGGAAGCGAAGGGTCTTTACTCCTGGTAATCAACTCAGTGTGTGGATGCGCCGCTGGAACAGCCCGTCCGGGCGTCAAATTATCGCTACAAAAAGGTGATAAAAAGCCTATTAAAATGGTAACAGTTTTTGCAGGGCAAGATATAGATGCCACCAATCAGGCACGTAAATATACTTTACCATACCCTCCATCATCCCCAAGTATTGCCTTGTTTAAAGATGGCAAACTGGTTCATTTTGTTGAGCGTCACCATATTGAAGGAAGATCGGCTGAAATGATAGCGGAAAATTTGGCTTCAGCTTACGAGGAGTATTGTTAATGATCTCAAAACCCTAAAAAAACAAAACCGGTAAAAGCATCCTAAGATGAAGTTACCGGTTTTTCTTTTTTATGCAATTCCTGACAGCATCCGTATTCGTTTAAGGTGTTTTGAATTACCTCATGTACTTTCTTTTTAAGATGATCCAAATCACTGTCGTTAAGGCCTTTTGTTGGAATGGGATCATGAATTACTACTCTTGAAACCCCAGGCATTCCTCCTGTTTTACGACGCACCCCATCAGGCAAAATGCGCCAGTTATCCAGGTAAACTACCGGCACAATTGGAATTTGTTTATCAATAGCAAGCTTAAAAGCACCGTTTTTATACCTTCCTAGGATTGGTGCACAAGCAGGAATAGTGGCTTCGGGAAAAATGGCTATACTTATTCCCTTATCAATGTCGCTGCCAGCCCGCATAAAGGCCTTATGAGAACCGATAATACTTGACCGGTCAACCAGTATGTTCATATTTTCGAAGAACTTATTGAAAAGGGGCACTTTCTTCAATTCTGCCTTCCCCATGAAATGAAAGTAATTGGGAATCACTATATATGTAGTAACAATATCTAAAAAAGAAGCGTGGTTGGGGCAAATAATATAAGGTTGATCCGACTTCAATAGTGGCGCTGACAACACTTTGCATCTGATTCCAACATTATATAGAATCATTTTAGCCCAAATTTTCTTCAGCTTAAAAACATGTCCAAACCATTTTTCTCTGGAAAGAAGAATATAAAAAACCGGATACAGCAAGATTAATGTCAGCACCCCATTAAGAAAAAACAGGAAACGCCAAATTCTCCGCAGTAGTAACCTGAAAAAATTCATCCGGCAAAATTAGGCATTTTTTGTAATTTCGCGCTTATGGAAACAGTTGTGAGTGGAATAAGATCGACAGGAAATCTTCATTTAGGCAATTATTTTGGAGCGATGGGTAATTTTTTGAAGATGCAACACGAGTACAATTGCTTTTTTTTCATTGCTGATTACCATTCTTTAACCACCCACCCAACTCCCGAGAATTTAAAAAGCTCTGTTCGTCAGGTACTTGCTGAATACCTCGCATGTGGTATAGACCCGGATGTAAGCACCATTTATGTGCAGAGTGATTTGCCTGAAACGGCAGAACTTTACCTGTTACTTAATATGAATGCTTATGTTGGAGAATTGGAAAGATGCACCTCTTTTAAGGAGAAAATCAGAAAACAACCCGACAATATTAACGCAGGCCTTCTTACTTACCCTACACTTATGGCAGCAGATATATTGCTTCATAAGGCAGTAAAGGTGCCTGTGGGTAAAGATCAGGAACAGCATCTGGAAATGTCACGAACTTTTGCAAATAGATTTAACAGACTGTATAACACCCAAACTTTTCCGGAACCCTATGCATTTAATTTTGGTCAATCATTGATAAAAGTTCCAGGGCTGGACGGGTCTGGTAAAATGGGAAAATCTGAAGGAGAAGGAAATGCAGTTTTTCTTGCCGATTCACCTGCAAACATTAGAAAAAAAGTAATGAGAGCAGTTTCCGACTCCGGACCTACATCACCCAATGAAGAAAAACCGGAAGCCGTTAAAAATTTATTTGCATTGATGGAACTGGTATCCACCTCTGATACTATAAAATATTTTGAAGATAAATATAACGAATGCGCGATTCGTTATGGTGATATGAAAAAACAATTAGCCGAAGATATCATCCTTTTTACTGCACCGATTTATGAAAAAATTAATGCAATTGCAGCTGATGACCTGCTATTAAATAAAGTCATGAACCTTGGTGAGGAAAAAGCACGTGATAGTGCTTCAAAAACCATCAAGGAAGTAAGAAAAACTATGGGATTCAGAAAATAGTTGCTCAAAATTAATTATCCTTTCCAACTTTCTTTTTGAGTAGTGAAACTGTTTAGTATCCAGATTGCAATCCACCTTTGAATTCGATACCTTTGCACCCAATTTCTAAATGGATAAAACCATTGCCATAAACAAACCGGTATCGGTATCTTCCAAGATCCGGGACTATGCCCAGCTCACAAAAATGAGACTGGCGCTGCTTGTTGTTTTTTCAGCAGCCATGGCTTTTTTAATTGGAACACCCGGAGAACTAGATTGGGGGAAATTTGCACTGCTTTTACTGGGAGGTTTTCTGGTCACCGGCTCTGCAAATGCTATAAATCAAATTATGGAAAAGGATCTGGACAAGCTCATGGACCGGACCCTTTCCAGGCCACTTCCCGATTCAAGGATGAAAGCTGTTGAAGCCATTGTGGTTGCGATTGTTTTTGGGATTGCAGGATTATTGATTCTCACTATTTTCATGAATATTGCCAGTGGCATTTTAGGTCTTATAGCTTTGGTGAGTTATACGATTTTGTATACCCCTCTTAAAAAAATTACTCCGTTCGCAGTTTTTGTAGGTGCATTTCCAGGGGCAATTCCGCCTTTGTTGGGATGGGTGGCCGCAACCAATCAGTTCAGTATTGAAGCATGGGTATTGTTTTCCATTCAATTCCTATGGCAATTCCCCCATTTCTGGGCCATTGCCTGGGTCATGAACGACGATTATAAAAAGGCAGGATTTGAATTGTTACCCTCCAAAGGCGGACGAGACAAATCATCCGCCTTCCAGGCTTTTGTGTATGCTTTCAGTTTAATTCCTATTGGATTTACACCCTATTTCTTTTCATTAGCAGGAGTTACATCAATGGTTATCATTACTTGTGCAGGTTTAATGTTTACCTGGCAAGCATGGAAATTATATTCTGAGTGTTCTCTAAAAGCTGCCCGTCAACTGATGTTCGGCTCTTTCATTTATCTTCCCGTTGTTCAAATTGCAATTGTTCTGAATAAAATTTAAAATCATGGTACCAGCAGCCTCATCAGAAAACACTAAGACTTATACTAACATTCCTACCTTTAAAATTCTACTATGGCTATCTATGGTGAGCATGGTTATGATTTTTGCAGGTTTAACCAGCGGATATATTGTTCGACAAGCAGAAAGTAATTGGTTTGTTTTTGAATTACCTGTAATTTTTTACTTCTCCACTGTATTCATCTTGCTTAGCAGTGCTAGTATGCAATGGGCCTATGTAGCTATCAAAAAACAATAAATCACAATTAATTACCGGGTTAATAATAACACTTGGATTAGGCCTTGCTTTTGTTTTTACGCAATTTACTGCCTGGTCAAATCTTGTTGATGAGGGTGTGTTTTTTACTGGAAATCCTTCTGGTTCTTTCCTTTATGTGATCACAGCGCTTCACCTTGCGCACCTTTTTGGTGGTTTAATTTTTCTCATTGTGGTTACTGCCCGCTCTATTCAAGGCCGTTACCATGCTCAAAACAAACTTCCGATTGAATTGTGTACCATATTTTGGCATTTCCTCGATGGATTATGGATTTATCTTTTTGTATTTTTACTTCTTGTAAGATAAGTACATACTTATTTAGAATGATTCCACTTAATAAATTCTTGCAATAACACCTAAAAAACTATTTAATTTGCATCCGTTTACAAGAGGTTAATTAATTATTAAACGAAATAACAATCACGAACAAATACTATGGCAGTAGAAACAGCAGTAGATCAGCCCAATAAGAAAGCCTGGGGAGGGGGAGTTTCTCCTTTTAATGTCAGTTGGGAAAAATGTATATGTGGTTTTTCCTAGTATCTGATGCTTTTACATTTTCTTCCTTGCTCATTGCCTATGGAGTAATGCGTCATCGGTTCACCGAAATATGGCCAAAAGCCAATGATGTATTTACCCATTTCCCATTTATTGAAGGTCATATTCCACTTGCCTATGTTGGTTTGATGACATTTATTCTGATTATGAGTTCTGTTACAATGGTTTTAGCTGTTGATGCAGGACATAAGCGCGATAATAAAGCAGTTGCCAAATGGATGTTGCTAACCATTATAGGCGGATTTATGTTTCTTGGCTCTCAAGCATGGGAGTGGTATCATTTTATCCATGGAACTGATCAAGGTGCTTACCAAATGTTTGATGGTCAAATAGCAAGAATCGCAACGGACCCTTCCACTCATGAATTGGATATGAATACACTTGTTTTACCAAATGGTGAAAAAGTTAGCGGTGCTGCTGCCGAAGCTATTAAAGCTAAATCAGAGCATATTCATGGAGCTAACATGATTAAAAACCAATATGGTCATCCTTTATTCGCTAATTTCTTTTTCTTTATTACCGGGTTTCACGGTTTTCACGTTTTTTCCGGGGTAGTTATTAACATCATCATATTTATTAATGTGCTCAACGGGGTTTATGTCAAAAGGGGTCACTATGAACAGATCGAAAAAACTGGTTTATATTGGCACTTTGTAGACTTGGTTTGGGTATTTGTGTTCACATTCTTTTACTTGGTTTAATCATTTAAAATACGATCCAACAACATGGCAGATCATCAACATAACGAAGAAAAGCACGACGATAAAAACATGGCTACTATACAGGTGACATTCATAATCAATTTGTAGAAGAGAATCATGTAGCTAATTCAGTAGGACTTATCTGGAGAACTTTTTGGATATTGTTAGCAATAACAATTTTTGAAGTAGGTATTGCCTTTACTTCAATTCCACACAATATTTTAATAGTAGTATTTATTGTTTTAACGATAGTTAAAGCCTACTATATTATTGCATTTTTTATGCACCTTAAGCATGAGAAAGTTGCTCTTAAATATTCTATCATTTTGCCATTTATATTGATTCTATATTTAATAGTGATGGCAATTGCCGAAGGAAATTACCTTAACTTAGTTGGGTAGTTATCTGTTAAGGTAATTAATGAGTTCGTCTAAATCATTTTCTAAAGTTTTCATTTTATTAGGGATCCTGATTCTCCCTTCTATTGCCTATTTGATTGTTTCCAGCGGAGATAATAAATATTCCCATCTGGAAATTTTTGGGCCCAAGGAACCCTCTTCCACACACCCTGGCGATACTGTATTCCATCAAGTAGCTCCCTTTACTCTTGTTTCGCAAAATGGCGCCAGCTTCACTTCTGATCAGCTGAAAGATAAAATTTATGTGACCGATTTCTTTTTCGCTACTTGTCAGACTATTTGTCCTAAGATGAATATGCAAATGAAACGGGTTCAGGAAGCCTATAAGGATGATGCTGAAATTTTACTTTTATCACATACTGTAAATCCTGAAAAAGATACGGTAGAAGCACTTGCCAAATATGCACAAGAGTACGGGGCTATTTCAGGAAAGTGGTTTTTTCTTACAGGAGATAAAAAACAAATTTACGATTTGGCTAGAAACAGCTATTTCATTACCGCAATGAAAGGTGATGGCGGCCCGGATGATTTTGTGCATTCCGAAAAAATAGTACTTATTGATAAAGACCAAAGAATCAGAGGTTTTTATGATGGCACCGATTACGAATCAATCAATTTGCTGATTGATGAAATAAAAGTACTAAAATGGGAATATAGTCATCAATAAAAAATTATGGATTACCTGATTGGAAACGAAAAGAAAATCCTGAGAGGCATATTTATTCTTTCAGCGATTATCCTCATTGCAATTGTCTTGTTAAGCATGCTTCCCAGGGCAGAACATATTCCTGAATTTGTTGCCTATTTACCAAAACTTAATGCAATCATAAACGGAACGTGTTCCATTTTGTTGGTTGCTTCATTATATTTTATCAAGAGAAAAAAAATAGCTACGCACAAAAAACTGAACATCACAGCTTTTGTATTATCTGCCATATTTCTCCTTTCCTATGTCACCTTTCACTCCTATGGCATCGAAACCAAATTCCCAACAGATAATCCCCTGCGACCTATTTACCTTTCAATTTTAATTTCGCACATAATTCTTGCCGCAATAGTTTTACCATTGGTGCTTCTTTCATTTTATTTTGGCCTTACGAATAAAATAAAATCCCACAAGAAATTAACCCGATGGTCTTTCCCTATTTGGTTATACGTAACTGTTACTGGTGTAACTGTTTACCTGATGATTTCGCCCTATTACCAGTTTTAAATACGATTATTTTGTATTTTTGCATTGATTGTTCCAATTTATAGTCTCATGAAAACATTCAAAATTTTGGCATTGACAGCATCCCTATTTTTGATGGCTGCACTAACAACACCTTCCAATGCACAATGTTCTATGTGCAGAGCTGTAGCAGAATCCGGGTTCAAAGATGATGCAACAAGAGTTGGGAGAGGTTTAAATTCGGGTATTCTATATTTATTGGCAACACCTTATTTACTTGGTGGCGTCGCATTTTTTATTTGGAGAAAAAACCGTAAAAAGAATACTCAGACTATTTAATCTTTATCCATTACGTCACTAATAAATTATAGCGGCATGAAAAAAATGCTGTTCAATACGTTATCCAAAGAAGAGCTTAAAAAGCAACTGGCAGAAGAGTCATTTGTCAGGACTACTTTATCTTTTTATAGGTATGTAAGAATAGAGGACCCTGAATCTTTTCGGGATTGGCTTTTTGAATCATTTGGTACTATTGGAGTTTTAGGAAGGACTTATATTGCTGCTGAAGGGATTAATTCTCAAATAAGTGTACCCTCTCATAATTTTATGGAGTTCCAATCACTATTGGAAAGTCACAACTATCTAAAAAATGTACCACTCAAAATAGCTGTTGAAGATGATGGTAAATCTTTTTATAAACTAATTGTAAGGCTTCGCAACAAGATAGTTGCCGATGGCCTCAACGATGGAAGTTTTGATGTGACCAATGTCGGTAATCATCTATCAGCAAAAGAATTTAACGAGGCTCTGGAGCAGCCTGATACCATTGTGATCGACATGAGAAATCATTATGAAAGCGAAATTGGTCACTTTGAAAATGCGTTACTTCCCGATACCGACACCTTTCGTGAAACACTTCCTGTATCTATTGAGCAGGTGAAAGATCAGAAAGACAAAAAAATTCTCCTTTATTGCACCGGCGGCATTCGTTGCGAAAAAGCGAGTGCCTATTTCAAGCATCATGGTTTCAGCGATGTCAATCAGCTATTAGGTGGTATTATCGATTATCATCGTCAGGTGAAAGCCGAAGGACTTCCCTCAAAATTCATCGGTAAAAATTTTGTGTTCGACGACCGTCTTGGCGAACGCATCAGCGACGAAGTGATTTCCAAATGCCACCAGTGCGGTGCCACCAGTGACCATCATACCAATTGTGCGAATGATGACTGCCATTTACTTTTTATCCAGTGCGAAGCTTGCGCAGAAAAACATAGCGGATGTTGCAGTCAGGTGTGCGTTGATTTTATTGCTTTGCCAATGGAAGAACAAATCCGCTTGCGAAGAGGGCTTCCCAAGCATGATGCCCATTCGGTTTACAGGAAGAGCAGAGTGCGGCCAAGGTTGGACGAATTCAATTCGAAGAAATAATATTTAATTATTTTATTGAAAAACCTGATTTTCTTTCAAAAAATATTCAGCGGCATCTTCTATCGGTTTATCAACGGATCTAAATTCCATCTGAAGTGCATTCTTAATTTTAAGGTTGCTGTAAAAAGTTTTGTTACCGGCTGACCTGGCTGTTTCTTTTGTAATAACAGGTTTAGAGCCTGTAAACCATGACTTCATCAATTCGAATTTCCAGGCCATATCAGTTAATAACGGCCCTGCATGTATGCCAGGTCTTTTGCGACCAATTTTATCTGCAATATAATCAAATACATCACGAAATTTTTTACTTTCCGCAACCACTACATACCTCTCGTTGATAATATCACTTTCCATGAGGCAAATCATTGTTTCAGATACATCCCTCACATCAACAAAACCATTCACTCCGGAAGTATAGAAAGATAAACCTTTCCAAACCTGTCGAAATAGCATTGAACTATCGGTTTTCCAGTTACCAGGCCCAATAATTACTCCGGGATTAATAATCACTGCATCCAAACCTTCAGCAACACCTCTCCAAACTTCCCGCTCTGCTCCGTATTTACTTATTGCATAAGCCGAGTTATATTTTGAAGTGACCCAATTAGCTGTTTCATCCAAGGAGGCCTCCTCCCCTGTTCTACCTAAGGCAGCTACAGAACTAACATGACATAATTTTTTTATACCATGAAGCAGGGCTAAATTCACAACATTAGCAGTTCCCTCCACATTAATATGGTGCATCTGTTCGTTGTCCGATGGCTGAAATGAAACCTTAGCGGCACAATGGAATACTTTATCGATCCCTTCTAAAGCAGCTTCAAGCGAAAAATATCAGTGACATCCCCTCCATCCATTCGATTTTTCGAAAAAGTTCAGGGCAGGAAGAAAAATATCGTTCAAGATTCCTCATCTGGGAATTGTTACGACGCAATGCTCTGACTGCATGCCCTTTTGAAACAAGATCAAAGAGTAATCTGGAACCGAGCAAACCGGTGGCACCCGTGATTAATATCATGATGTAAATATAGTTAATTGCAGGAAGGTGGTTAGTAATTATAGGTCATAAGGAAATAAGTCATAGGTGAATAAGTCATAGGTGAATAAGTCATAAGGAAATAAGTCATAGGTCATGAGGAAATAGGTCATAGGTGAATAGGTCATAAGGAAATAAGGTAATAGATGGTGCAAATTATTTCACATCTCCCCCTACCATCTATGACTTATGACCTACCCCCTACCACCAACCCCCTACCACCTACCACCCATGACTTATGACCTATGACTTACCCCCTACCACCTACCACCTACCACCTACGACCTATGACACTTCGACAGGCTCAGTGCTTCGTCTATTACCATTTTCATTTATCTTTGCAAAAAAGCAAAAAAATGAATTTCATTGAAGAACTGCGGTGGAAGGGTATGATTCACGATATGATGCCTGGCACTGAAGATGTTTTGAACAAAGGCATGGTTTCCGGATACATAGGATTCGACCCAACAGCTGACTCACTGCATATTGGCAACCTGGTACAAATCGTTCTTTTAATGAACTTTCAACGATGCGGACACAAGCCCATTGCCCTTGTAGGAGGTGCCACAGGCATGGTTGGTGATCCGTCTGGCAAATCGGAAGAAAGAAACCTGTTAAACGAGGAAATACTGAATCATAATGTAGCCTGTGTAAAAAAACAATTAGAAAAGTTTTTGGATTTTGATTGCGGACCCAATAGTGCAGAAATGGTGAATAACTACGATTGGTTCAAAGGCATGTCTTTCCTTGATTTTATACGTGATACAGGAAAACACATTTCGGTTAATTACATGATGGCAAAGATTCTGTAAAGAAAAGACTTGAAACCGGCCTTTCTTTACAGAATTCAGCTACCAATTAGTACAGGGTTACGATTATTTTTGGCTATACAAAAATAAAAATTGTCGTATTCAAATGGGAGGTTCCGATCAATGGGGTAATATTGTTACCGGCACCGAACTCATCCGACGGAAAGAGGGTGGCGAAGCCTTTGCGCTTACCTCACCCCTCATTACAAAGAGCGATGGAAATAAATTTGGCAAAACAGAAAAAGGCAATATATGGTTGGACCCCAACAAGACCTCACCCTATCAGTTTTATCAATTCTGGTTAAATTGTGCGGATGATGATGCCATGAAGTTTATCAGAATTTTTACTTTCCTTCCTCATGATGAAATTCTTTCACTTGAGACTGCACATCAGCAGGCACCTGAGACCAGGATTTTGCAAAAGGCACTGGCAAAAGAGCTTACGGTATTAGTTCATTCTTCACAAGATTACACCAATTCGTTGAAGCAAGTCAAATTCTATTCGGACAAAGTACCACGGAAAAACTGAAGACTTTAGATGAAAAATGTTGCTTGAAATAATGGAAGGAGTACCACAGTTTACGCTAAGCCGCAGTGCGATAGAAACAGGAATTGGCGTTGTTGAACTACTGTCAGAAAAAACTTCTGTATTTGCCTCCAGAGGTGAAGCCAAAAAAATGATATCAGCAGGAGGTGTAAGCATCAACAAAATTAAAATAAGTGATCCTGCGGAAAAAGCTGAAGTCAATGACTTACTTCAAAACAAGTATTTACTAGTACAAAAAGGAAAGAAAAATTATTATTTGTTACTATTTCTTTAAGAATCTACTTTGTCGATGAAGTCAATGAAGCTATCAAAATTTTGAAATAGTTTGATATTTTTAGGCGCAATCAACATGGCATTAGATGTTATTTGAATACCTGTCAGTAATACTTTTTGTCCTTAAACCTACTACTAAGTTTATTCACAAATTCCTGAGTAGTTAGCTTTGATGCAATATTAGTTAATACAGAAAGAATATAATCACAATCGAATTGAGTAACGATCGCATCCAGTTCGGTGTAGGGTAAATTTTGACCTAAATAAATAGTATGGTGTCCTCTTGATCGTATTACATAGTTAGCGAAAAGCAAACCTAATTCATGGATTTCACTTTCAGGCAGAAATAATATAAACTTTTTGGAATTGGCATTTTTGACGCTTGCCTGAGCGTCGATTGCAACAATCATTTTTTGACGAATCAGATTACTCATAAAATGCTCAAAAGCGGGATTCACCTGACCCGTTTGCCACAATACTCCTATTTTTTTTAAAAACGGAAAGAACAATTCCACCATTGTTTTCTCCATTCCAAATTTCATTAAATGCGATGAAAGGATTCGGTCAAAAGCATGTTCATCAAGATTGAACATAGCTTGCAACATAGCATCAAGCTGAATATTGGTATCTCCTGTATCGGAGGTAGCAACTAGTGCCAGTTGTTCGAGTTCTTCCTTTGAAAGTGCAGTAAGATGAGATATGCTATGACCCTGACGATTCAGCATCGACACATTTAAAAGCATTTTCAAGTCATCGTCATCATAATATCTGATGTTTGTTGAAGTTCTTTTAGGAAGAGGTATTCCATATCGTTGCTCCCAAATGCGAAGCGTATGAGATTTTATACCTGTCAGGTTTTCAATATCTTTAATTGTAAAATGATTCATAATCAACGCATTGATCTATTACCTAACTATATTCTTTTGTGAAACATTGAGGATTAACCATTTCGACCACTAAAAAGTTTTCGGATGAGCACTTTAATGAATTCTCTTTCAATAATTAATTCCGTTAGCCCATTGAAAAACTCAGTCCCTTTGCTTGATTTTTCCAAATTCTTCACTTTGTTCTCATTCACATCTATACGATAAAGAAGAGCCATAAATGCATTTTGATTCAATTTATAAAGACTGGTAAGCGCAGGAGCCACTTGATTCTGCAATTCCTGATAGGCTGTTTCCGGATTCCCACTGAAGGTAACAGTTACTCCTACTATTCCAAAATCTTTTATCACTTGTGCCGCAGTATTTCGTACAACCTCCAAATCGTGACGGTACTTTTCAGGCTGCAAGCTCTCCATATTATTTCTCCCGGAATTTTATTACCAGCCTCTTTACAGGTCTGTTGTTTAACACATGCTCATTAAATATTTCATCCACATCCTCCAATTTAACACTTCCATAAAAGACTCCTTCGGGGTCTACTACCATGGACGGTCCGAATTCACACGCATCGAGACAACCTGCACGTTGCGCCCTGACAGAGGTATTTAGCGCATGATCTTTCACCAATTTTTTGAACGCCTTAACCAAATGGAGCCCATGTGCCTCTCCACAACTTTTTCTTTCTCCTTGTACCCTTTCATTGGTACAAATGAAAATATGCTTCTCAAACTTCATTACTTTGGAATATTGTTTTCTGCACTCAAAATTAAAACTACATTTCCTGAGAATTTAGATGTAAAGTTTTAAAATCTTCAAAGTTTTCAACATGTATCTCCTGAATGCCTTTCATTGCTATTTTTAGAGTTTAATTTCATCAAAACTATTAAGTAGTTCAACCTGTTTAAAGATTGTGACCTCCATCCAAAACAAAACCATTCTAATAGCCGGCGGAACGGGCCTGATAGGACTTAAATTAGGCAAATTACTTGAGAGTAAGAGCTTTCATGTAATTTACCTTTCCAGAAGCACTAAAACTCATGGAAGCCGTTATTACCACTGGGATCCTGAAAAAAACAGGTTGATGAAACAGCTATTAAATTGGCCGATGTGATTATCAATCTGGCCGGCGAAGGAATAGCTGATAAGCGGTGGACTGCCAGAAGAAAAAGAAAAATAATTAACAGTCGAATTTTCTCTACCAACCTTTTAGTAGAAAGCCTGAAAGTGATTCCAAATAAAGTTCAACTAATAATTAATGCTTCAGCAATTGGCATTTATGGCGATACAGGAGAAATGATCATGAATGAAAGCAGTCCTTTAGCGGATGATTTTCTTGGACAAACCTGCAAAAGATGGGAATTGGCGGCTCATGAATTCGAAAAACAAAAAATTAGAACAGTCATTTTTAGAATAGGACTTGTACTTGCTGCTGAAGGAGGGTTTTTGCCGCAAATTAAACAACCTTTGCGTTTTGGGTTCGCTCCCTATATCGGAAACGGTCAGCAATATCAAAGCTGGATACACATTAACGATCTGTGCAGAATGATGATGATGGCCATAGAAAATGATAGCTGGAATGGAACCTACAATGCAGTAGCGCCGGGTCCCTTAAGCAACAAAAACTTCATGAAATTACTTACACATATACTTGGCGGTCGTTTTCTTCTTGTTAAAATTCCTAAATTTTTAATAAGAATTCTTTTTGGCGAGATGTCGAAATTAGTTACAGGGGGCACCCGGGTATCTTCAAAAAAAATAGAGGCGGCGGGCTTTTCATTTAGTTACCCGCAAGCCAATCATGCATTGAGAGATTTATTGGGTAAATGAAAAATACCTTAAATTTTTTCTGGTTTCGACGTGACTTACGATTAGAAGACCATGCAGGCTTGCACCATGCCTTGCGATCGGGAAAAAAAGTGCAATGCGTTTTTATTTTTGATAAAAACATTCTTGAATTACTGGAAGATAAAAAAGATACCCGTGTTCTTTTCATTTACCAACAAATTACAAAGCTAAACGAACAATTGAAGGGTCTAGGCTCAAAATTGCTTGTTGCCTATGATACACCAAAGGGAGCCTGGAAAAATGGTGCACTGAATTCCCTATATCAAAAGTTTTCACTAATAACGATTACGAACCCTATGCGACACAAAGAGACAGCGATTTAGCTGCTTTTTTCATCAAAAACAACATTGAATTTCTCGCATCAAAAGACCATGTAATTTTCGAAAAAAATGAAATCACTAAAGATGATAACAAACCCTATACTGTTTTTACCCCCTACAAAAACAAATGGTTAAAAGCATTAAATCCAATTCATTTTAAAAGCTTTCCAATTAAAGAGTATGCTAATCAATTCACCAATTTAGATTTCCCTGATTCTATTCCAACTTTGACCCAAATGGGGTTTGAAGAATTTGAATTTGAATTTCCGGAAACAACAGTTGTTGATTCCATTCTGAAAAACTATGGAACACAACGTGATTTTCCTGCAATAGATGGAACATCACGTTTGAGTTTACATTTGCGATTTGGTACGGTGAGTATAAGGCAACTTGTAAAAAGAGCGATTCAATTAAAAAGTGAAATTTGGTTAAATGAACTTATATGGCGTGATTTTTATCAAATGATCTTATGGCAATTCCCATTTGTTACCCAGCGTTCCTTTAAACCTGCTTACGATCGCATTCCATGGCGAAACAATGAAGAAGAATTTCATAAATGGTGCAAAGGACAAACAGGCTATCCTATCGTAGATGCAGGCATGAGGGAACTCAACGCTACAGGATTTATGCATAACAGAGTCCGTATGATCACTGCCAGTTTTTTAACTAAACATTTACTTATCGACTGGCGCTGGGGAGAGGCTTATTTTGCCAGAAAACTTCTCGATTTTGATTTGGCTTCTAACAATGGTGGCTGGCAATGGGCTGCAGGCAGTGGTTGTGATGCTGCTCCCTATTTCAGGATTTTTAATCCTGCCGAACAAACACGCAAGTTTGATGCTAAGTTAGAATAC
Source organism: Bacteroidota bacterium (assembly GCA_016722525.1). Taxonomy (GTDB): domain Bacteria; phylum Bacteroidota; class Bacteroidia; order AKYH767-A; family OLB10; genus JADKJB01. Next base: position 180,084 of record JADKJB010000008.1, on the reverse strand, counting down.
ATCCGTAAATGGGTTCCTGAATTTGAAGATTTTTCATACGCTAAACCTATAGTTGATCATAAATTTGCAAGGGAAAGATGCCTCAGTGTATATAAAAAGGCTCTGATGGTTGAAAAATAAAAAATCTTTCATAAAATTACACCACAAAAAAGTCAAAACTATTAAACCTCCCTTACCATAAGCCTCTCAGCCATTTCTAAAAGAGTTTGTTTTGCAGGTGCTGCAACATCAATAGAATTAAAATGTGAAATAGCAGCATTGAAATGCTTGTCCATTTCCAATTCAGTAAGATGTTTGATGTTTAATTTTTCATAAATTGCAGTTACTGCGTTTACTTTTTGAATAGCGTCAAAAGCCGGCGCATTGATCCACTTATTGAGTTCTTCTAAATTTTCATTTTGGGCAAGTGCAAGAGCTTCCAACAACAGAAAAGTTTTCTTATTTGCTACGATATCGCCACCCTTAAGTTTACCAAATTTTTTATCATCACCAAAAACATCCAACAGATCATCTTTTAGTTGAAAAGCAATTCCAATGTGTTTTCCGAACTCATACAAATGCGTTGCATCAGCTGGAGGAGCGCCGGCAATAAGGGCACCAATTTTCATACTTGCGGCAAGCAGTACTGCGGTTTTGAAAGTAATCATTTCAATATAATCAGCTATTGAAACGTCCTTGCGGGATTCAAAATCCATATCTAACTGTTGACCTTCGCACACTTCAACAGCTGTTTTATGAAACAGTTCCATGACCGGACGAATTGATTCCACTTCTGTCATCAGCATAAGTTGACAAGACTTTACAAACATGGTATCACCGGAAAGAATAGCAACATTTGAATTCCAACGAGTGTGAACAGTTTGATTGGACCGGCGTAAGGGAGCATTATCCATGATATCATCATGCATAAGTGTGAAATTGTGAAACACTTCAATTCCTAGAGCCGGCATCATTGCTTTTTTATAATCGCCACCAAAAAGTTCATTGCCACAAAGAAGTGCGATAGGACGCAAGCGCTTAGCATCCAGACCAAGCATATAAACAATAGGGTCATAGAGGTCTTTAGGAGAAGAATTGAAAGAAAGTTTCTTTAATTCAACTTCTACAATTTGTTTGAATTCCGCAATAGAATGCATGTTAAAATCAGGATTCAATCAATTGATTTGATTCGATTAAAATTTTAATTCCTTGCTCAATGGGTGTAAGTGGCCGATTTAAAAGCAGCTTCATTTTAGAATTATCGGGGCAGCGACGTGTCATATCTCCCTCTTTTAAAGCAGGCAGGTGCACAATTTTAGATTTAGATCCGCAAACTTCAATTATTTTATGAGCAAGATCAAGAATTGAAATTTCCTGATCTGTTCCAATATTCACCACATCGTTAATCATCTGATTGTTATAATAAGCACTCAAACAAGCATCCACATTATCATCAATATAGCAAAAAGTTCTACTCTGACTACCATCGCCATAAATAGTGATATCCTTATTATTCAGAGCAGCGTTAATAAACTTTGACATCACAAAATCTTTACTTTGTTTAGGTCCATAAGTATTAAAGAATCTGAAAATTGTATAATCAAGATCGAACTCTTGTTTATAAGCTCTCAGGTAAGCTTCGCCCACATTTTTTACAATTGCATAAGGAAGTCTTGAATTAAGTGGAGTCGTATGCTCATTTTGAGGAAACTCAACAGGCTCGCCATAAACTTCGGAAGAGGACGAAAAGTAAATTCTTTTTACTCCTGAATTTTTAGCCAGGTTAAGAATATTTTTAATTCCCGTGATATCATGCAAAACCATGACTGGATATTCCAAAGTGCGTTTTACACCCACCAATGCAGCAAAATGAAAAACATAACTAAATCTATAAGCATTAAATATGCTTGAAATGTCACGAAAATCGTTCACATCAGCTTTAATAAATTTAATACTATCATTGGATGCAACTGGTAATTTTTCAAGAGAACCCGTTTGCAGGTTATCTACAATTACAACAAAATTATCTGGATTTTTTGCGAGTTTTTCTGCAACCGCACTCCCAATAAAACCCGCTCCGCCTGTTACTAAAATTCTGGTTTTCATCAATCTTGTATATTAAGTAAGTACTGACCATATCCACTTTTGAGCAGTGGTTCTGCAATTTTAATTAATTTTTCCCGGCTAATAAAACCCTTTCGATAAGCCAACTCTTCAATACAACCAATTTTCAAACCCTGCCGCTCTTCTATTACCTGAACAAACTGGGAAGCTTGCAAAAGAGAGTTGAAGGTTCCTGTATCGAGCCAAGCCGTTCCTCGACCAAGAATACCAACATTTAGTTTGCCTTGCCTGAGGTATTCTTTATTAACATCCGTAATCTCATATTCTCCACGTGCACTTGGCAATAAATTCTCGGCAATTTCAACAACACTATTATCATAAAAATACAAGCCTGGAACAGCATAATTTGATTTTGGTTGTTTAGGTTTTTCTTCTATAGAAATCACCTTTCCTTGCTTGTTAAATTCAACTACGCCATAACGTTCAGGGTCCGAAACGTGATAGGCAAAAACTACTCCACCCTCAGGTTTTAAATTTTTAGTCAGGATATCATCCAGACCCGATCCATAAAAAATATTATCACCCAGAATCAGTGCCACACTGTCATTGCCGATAAACTTTTTACCAATAACAAATGCTTGTGCAAGTCCGTTGGGTACTGCCTGCTCCTCGAAATGAAATTCACACCCAATTCGTTTTCCATCTCCAAGCAGTTTGATAAAATGAGGCAGGTCATGAGGAGTACTAATAATCAATATCTCTCTAATTCCGGCCATCATTAAAACCGACAAAGGATAATAAATCATAGGTTTGTCATAAACCGGCATCAACTGCTTACTCATAGCTAAAGTAAGTGGATGCAAACGTGTACCGGATCCACCGGCAAGTATAATTCCTTTCAAGACTAAAGTATAATTAAATGTATTAAATGAATCAAACGAACTTAGTTAAATTATTACACCTCTAAAACATGATTAGTTTCATAACTCTTACTCTATTTTACTAATCCTTATAGTATTCCTGATCATCAGCAGCAAAATCAATTTTTCTGATTATTAAATCATCCTGCTCAATATCTTCTTCTTCATCAAATGTTTGAATGAGTGGTTCTTGTAGAAAAGCTTTTGTTGCAATTCTTCTTTCCAGCGCAATCAAAAAAGCAGGCAACAAAATAAGATTAGAAGCCATCGCAACCAGTAAAGTAATAGAAATAAGAACTCCTAATGATGCAGTACCTCCAAAACTGGAAGCAGAAAAGATAAAGAATCCAAAGAATAAAATAATCGCGGTATAAATCATACTTACTCCTGTTTCCCGAATGGTTAGTGAAACTGCTTTAGAAATACTTAATGGATTATGTCGTAACTCTAACCTATATTTAGTGAGGAAATAAATAGTCCCATCAGAGGCAATACCGAAAGCGATACTGAAAATCAGAATCGTAGAGGGCTTCAAAGGAATCTGAAAAAAACCCATGATGCCAGCAGTGATGAGAAGCGGAATAAGACTTGGCAAAATGGAAACTGTTATCATTCTGAAGGACATAAAAAGCAAAAACATGATAATAGATATCAGGAAAATTGCCAAAATGATACTCTCCATTAAATTTTTAAAAAGGTAATCGTTACCTTTCATAAATATCAGACTGTTTCCTGTAATTGAAGTAGTATATTCAGTGGGATTAAATATTGAATCAATCCTCGGTCGAATCTCATCAATCAAAACTTTCATTTTAAGTGATCCTATATCCGCCATCTGAATACTGATTCGTGTTACCTGACGGGAACTATCCAGAAAAGAACGAAACGAATTTGCTTTATTGGCTGAATCCCCCTTAAGAAAAGAAGCCATATCAGCAAGGTCTAATGTGCCTGGCAGGATGTGGTATTTAGAATCTCCTCCACGATAAGCCTGATAAGAAAACTTAATACCATCAACAATGGCAATAGGTTTAGAGAATTCAGAATATTTGGTGAGCATTTTCTCCAACCGGTTTATTTTTTGAAGATTTACAGGATCCAGAGCTTTTCCAGGCGACCGGGTATCTACAGTTATTTCCAAAGGCAAAACACCTTTAAAATTTTTCTCAAAAAACCGCATATCAATATAAACAGGATCATTTTTTGGAAGATCATCAACCACATAACCTACAGTAGTGATTTTTGTAACTCCATAAAGTGAAATGACAATGAGAATACCTACAACTACAAAAACTGATCTGTGATGACGGCTGACTAATCGGTCTATAAACTCTAACACTTTATTCAATCGTGGGGCCTGCAAATGCTTAACATGCTTCACTTCAGGTTCGGGAAGAAAACTAAAAACTATTGGAACCAATATGAGAGCAATCAGGTAGGTGGCCATTACATTGATTGCAGCTATTAATCCAAATTCCATAAGTATTCGACTATGTGTAAAATAAAATACGCCAAAACCAATAGCCGTAGTCAAATTTGCAAGAAATGTAGTGAGGCCTATTCGCTCAATCATTCTGGCAAGTGCTTTTATTTTATTACCATGCCTTTGGAACTCAATATGGTATTTGTTTAACAATAAAATACTGTTTGGAATACCAATCACAATAATCAACGGTGGAATCAGGGCAGTCAGTATGGTAATTTTATATCCAAAAATCGCAATAGTACCAATGGACCAAATAACACCGACAAGCACAACAATTACAGAAAAAATAACAACTTTAAATGAACGAAAGAATACCCATAAAATAATACTGCAAACAACTACTGCCAAAATAAGAAACAACTGCATTTCACGAGCCACTTTCCCTGTGATGGCAGTACGTATAAATGGCATGCCGGAAATATGAAGTTTAATATTATTTGCAGCACCAAAAGCTTCCGCTTGAGAAACAATTTGATTTACAATTTCAATTCTGCTTTTGGTATTCAGCTGCTTCTTATCGAATGTGATGGCCATGAGTGTGGAATTGCCATCATCACTTATAATAAATCCCTTATAGAAGGTAAGTCGATCGATATTGGCTTTGACCACATCGAGTTCATCCTGATTCTTTAATGCTTCAGTAACTAAAGGTTTTATCTCAAATTTTTTCTTATCGGCATTAACAACAATATCATAAATTTCAGCAACAGAAACGACTGCTTCAATACCATCTATGGATTTAATATCACGACCTAGTTTAAGCCATCCGTTGAACTTTTGGATTTGATAAAAATTACTATCCTGGATACCAATAACCATAACAGTACCATCTTCACCAAAAGTCTCTTTAAACTTTTCATACTCTTTGAAAAATGGATCGTCAGCAGGTAATATCTTGGCAAAATCATATGACAATTGAATTTTAGTGGCCATGAAGCCGAAAAAAATTGTCAAACAGCCGATTACCACCAAAAGCAACCGCCTATTCCTCAAAATAATACTGGATATCCGTCGGAACATATTAAATATAAATCCGGGTAAAGTTACAGAAAAAGATAGTGATTCTATTACTATTAATATGCTGTTGAATTACAATCAATTGAATTAAATTTACCCACCTAAAACAATATTGGGTTTTATATTGATTTCAGGAGTTTAAATTTGCAATGTTCTATGGACTTCTCCAACACAATTTATCTTGATTATAATGCTTCAACACCTGTAGACTCGCTTGTTCTGGAGCAAATGATGCCTTTTTCAATGTCCACTTTTCAAATGCTTCCAGTACATCACATTTACCGGGTCGATTTGTAGCGGATTGTGTAAAAACAAACAGAGGATATGTTTCTCAACTGCTTGGTTGTGAACTTGATGAAATTATTTTTACCTCAGGATCCACGGAATCCATCAATATGGCCATTCAAGGAGTAGGAAGCGTTTACAAGTCCAAAGGAAATCACATAATAACTTGGGAAACAGAACATAAAGCAGTATTAGAAACTTGTGATCGTTTAGAGCATCAGGGATTTAAGGTTTCTAGATTATCAGTAAATCGTGAAGGCTTACCTGATCTTGCCGATTTCGAAAAGCAAATCTCCAATGAAACCATTTTAGTTTGTGCCATGCTTGCAAACAATGAAACAGGAGTTATTTTTCCAATTTCTGAAATTGCCAAAATAACTCATGATCATAATGCTATCCTTTTTTGTGATGCTACGCAGGCACCGGGCAAAATGAGAATAGATGTTCAAGATCTGGGCGCGGATCTATTAAGTATTTCAGGACACAAAATGTATGGACCTAAGGGAATAGGTGCCCTTTTGTGAGGAGGAAAATCCGAGGGAAAATTAGAACCACTTTTAGTTGGTGGCGGCCATGAAAGCGGTTTGCGGGCAGGGACACTCAATGTTCCTGGAATTATTGGTCTGGTGCTGCTGCTCAACTGTGTTTGGAAAAATATTGGGACGACACTTCAATATGTCCTATTTAAGAACAATATTTGAGCAGGAGTTGACGGAATTTTCAGGAGGATTTATAAATGGAAGTGTAAAAAACAGAATCCCAAACACCACTAACATTTGTTTCCCCGGAATCAGAGCTGGCTCAATCATTACATCGGCTCCATTCATCGCTATGGCAATGGGTTCTGCATGCACCTCAGCAATTCCTAAACCTTCTCATGTATTATTGGCAATGGGATTGTCAGAAAATTTGTGTGCTTCATCAATAAGATTTAGTTTAGGAAGATTTACCACAAAAACCCAAATCGAGGATGCTGTAGTAATTTTGAAAGAGGCAATAATAAATTCCAAAACAAATTAAGATTCGTTTCATGAATAACTTAAGTACTTTGAATTCAACTTAACATCTATCCGGTAAAAATTTTAATTTAATGTCGCAACCAGAAAAAAAATTATTTCTCCTTGACGGGATGGCGCTCATCTACAGAGCTTACTTTGCATTCAGTAAAAATCCCAGAATTAATTCTAAAGGGTTGAATACATCCGCTATGTTCGGGTTCACGAATACTTTATTAGAAATTCTTAACAAAGAAAAACCCACTCATATTGCAGTAGCATTCGACACAGCGGCTCCAACGGCAAGACATAAAGATTTTGCCGCTTACAAAGCACATCGGGACGCTATCCCTGAGGATCTAGCCCTTTCAATTCCATATGTTTTTAAAATAATTGAGGGATTTAAAATTCCTGTTTTAACAATGGACGGCTACGAGGCTGATGACATCATTGGAACATTGGCGAAAGAAGCAGAGCAAAAAGGATTTACTGCTTTTATGATGACTCCTGATAAAGACTTTGCACAATTAGTATCTGAACACATTTTTATGTACAAGCCGGCATCGTTTGGCAATGGGGCAGAAATACTTGGAATTCCAGAAGTACTAAAAAAATTCGAAATTTCAGAAGTAAAGCAAGTGATAGATATTCTTGGCTTATGGGGTGATGCGGCCGACAATATCCCGGGCATACCGGGAGTTGGTGAAAAAACTGCCAAACAATTGATAGCTGAATATGGAAGTATTGAAAATATTATTGCTAATGCGGATAAACTTAAAGGTAAACTTTCCGATAAGGTCAAAGAACATGCGAATTTGGCTATCCTTTCAAAACAACTTGCTACCATACTTACTGATGTCCCCGTCGAATTCGATGAGAAAGCACTTGAGCTAGAAAGTCCCGACAAAGAAAAATTACGTGAAGTATTTAATGATCTGGAATTTAAGGCGCTTGCGAAAAAAGTGTTGAATGATGAAAATGCAATTGATGCTATTGACGTTCCCACACAAGCAGTATTATTTGAAAACAGTACTTCTGTTGCTGAAAACGAAGACGAAGAAAAAGATGTTCCTGCCGAAAACTTAAAGTCAATTCACACTACTAAGCATGAATATTTTCTTGTTGATACTAAAGAAAAAAGAAGTCGATTAATAAAAGATTTATCAGAAGCAGATACATTTTGTTTCGATACTGAAACCACTGATATAGATGCAAATAAAGCAGAGTTAGTCGGACTTTCGTTCTCACTCAAGCCTCATGAAGCTTTTTATATTCCACTGCCTGGTATATATGAAGAGGCAAGAGAAATTGTAACCGAGTTTAAATCACTTTTTGAAGATCCTGATAAATTAAAATGTGGTCAGAATATTAAGTATGATATGATGATGCTCAAATGGTACGAAATAGAAGTTAAAGCTCCTTTGTTTGATACCATGATTGCACATTATCTTATTGAACCGGATATGAGACACAACATGAATATTTTGTCTGAAACGTATTTAAAATACGAACCGGTTCACATTGAAGAATTGATAGGACAGAAAAAGTCAGAGCAAATTAACATGCGAGACGTTCCGGTGGAGAAGGTGGTAGATTATGCTGCAGAAGATGCTGATGTTACACTTCAGTTGACAAAAGTATTTCAACCTATCATCATTGAAAACAAACTAAATGATTTATTCGAGCAGGTAGAAATGCCATTAATTCCTGTTTTGGCAGGTATGGAAACCGAAGGTGTTGCCATTGATCCAATAGCATTGGTAGAGTTCTCTAAAATCCTGGAAACAGAAATTGCTGCAGTTGAAGCAAAAATTTATGAAGCTGCAGGTATGAAATTTAATATAGCTTCACCCAAACAGTTAGGTGAAGTATTTTTTGATGTATTAAAAATAGACCCTAAAGCGAAGAAAACCAAAACAGGACAATATGCTACCGGAGAAGATATTCTTTCCAAACTGGCGGATAAACATCCCGCTGTTAGTTTAGTTCTTGATTTTCGCGGTTTGGTAAAACTAAAAAACCAGCAAAGATGCAAGTATGCTGGAAGCATTCCGAAACGGGATCGACATTCACACCTCAACAGCATCCAAAGTTTATGGTGTTGCTTTGGATCAGGTTTCCTCCGACATGCGGCGCAATGCCAAAATGGTAAATTTTGGAATCATCTATGGAATAAGTGCTTTCGGTTTGTCGCAACGACTGAACATACCACGCAAAGAAGCAGCACTGATCATTGAGAATTATTTTAGGGAATTTCCTACCATCAAAAGTTACATGGATGGAAATATTGAATTTGCACGAAAGCATGGTTATGTAGAAACTATTCTGGGAAGAAAGAGATATCTGAGAGATATAAATTCAGCCAACGCTGTGGTCAGAGGATTCTCTGAACGAAATGCTATAAATGCTCCCATTCAGGGATCAGCAGCCGACATGATAAAGGTGGCAATGATAAATATTCATAAGGAGATCAAAGAAAAAAAATTAAAAGCTAAAATGATTCTTCAGGTTCATGATGAACTTGTTTTCGATGTTCCATTGGATGAAATTGAAATTATTAAGCCAATAATTAGAGATAAAATGGTGAATGCCATTAAAATGGAAGTTCCGATTGAAGTAGAAATAGGAGCAGGTAAAAACTGGCTGGAAGCACATTGATAAGTGAATAATGCAAAATATAGACACCTGCTTTTTGCAGTTGTATTGAAAAATAGCATACTAATTTTTATCCCGGCAATTAAATGAATACCAATCAGGTCTTGGAATGAATCATTTTGATATTATTATTGTCGGTGCCGGCCCGGCAGGAACAGCCTGTGCCCTGTCACTTAAAGATTCCGGTTTAAAAGTTCTGATACTTGACAAAAACACTTTTCCAAGAGATAAAGTATGTGGAGATGCCATTCCTAATACAGTTCCTAAAGCATTGAAGATGCTTGATGAAAATTATTTAGAAGCATTGAGATCGTTTCCGGAAAAAATTAATATCGACTCCTGCAAAGTAATTGCTCCATCAGGAAAATCGGTGACGTTGCATTTTAAGCTGGAAGGTTATGCCAGTGCCAGAATGGATTTTGATAACTTCATGTTGAAACTGGCGGAGAAAGAATCTATGGCTTCAATTGTTACAGGGGATGGAGTACAGGAGGTGACTATGAGCCATGACCAGGTTGAAGTAACCACCGAGAAAGGAAACCGGTTTTATTCTAAAATAATTATCGGATGTGATGGAGCTCATTCAGTCCTCAACAAAAAACTGACAACAACCAAAATAGATCACGATCATTATATTGGTGCGGTGAGAGCTTATTATAAAAATGTAAAAGGGCTTCAACCCAATACCATGGAAATTCATCTTGTCAAAGGATTTATGCCTGGCTACTTCTGGATTTTTCCTTTAACGAATAATAGTTGCAACACCGGATTTAGAATGGTTTCTTCTTCAATTTGAAGGAAAAAAGTTAATCTTCGAAAAAGTTTGTTGGAAATTATAACAACCGGAGATGGAATCAAAGAACGTTTCACTGAGGCAACTGCTATGGAACATCCTATTGGCTATGGTTTGCCTACTGGTTCACGGAAAGTTCAAATTTCAGGAGAAAGATTTATGCTTGCCGGTGATGCCGCGTCTCTTATTGACCCTGCTACCGGTGAGGGCATAGGAAATGCGATGATTAGTGGTATTAAAGCCGGACAACATGCTATCAGCTGCTTTGATAAAAATAATTTTTCTTCAGCTTTTATGCTACAGTATGAAGCATCCATTCACAATTACTTTTGGAACGACATGAGAAATAAATACCTGATGCAACGGTTAGTTGGTGAAAAATCATGGCTTGCTGATTTTGCAATTGGCTTAGCTTCTGATGTTCCATGGATCAAAAACAAATTACAGAAATTATTTTAACAGGCGAAGGCGGATCATCAGTGAAAAGTGACCGACTATAAAAGTCAACGGCTAACTTTATGAATCCAATTTCAAAACCGCTAAGAAAGCTTGCTGAGGAATTTCAACATTACCAACCTGCCTCATCCTCTTCTTACCTTCTTTTTGCTTTTCAAGAAGTTTACGTTTACGTGATATGTCACCACCGTAGCATTTCGCAGTCACATCTTTTCTAAGTGCCTTGATAGTTTCCCGTGCAATAATTTTCGCACCAATAGCAGCCTGAATGATAATTTCAAATTGCTGACGGGTAATCAGTTCTTTCAGTTTCTCACAGATTTTTTTTCCAAAAGTGAAGGAATGATCGCGATGAATTAATGCTGAAAGAGCATCAACCGGTTCTCCATTCAATCGAATATCAAGACGAACTAAATCACTCGCCCGGTATCCAATCTGGTGGTAATCGAATGAAGCATATCCTTTCGAAATAGATTTGAGTTTATCGTAGAAATCAAAACAATTTCAGCCATTGGCATATTAAAAATAATTTCTACTCTGTCGGTGGTGAGGTAACTCTGGTTTACTATTTGTCCGCGTTTTCCAATACACAATGTCATCACCGAACCAATGAACTCTGATTTAGTAATTATAGTAGCTTTGATATAGGGTTCTTCGATGCGATCAAGTTTGCTTGGGTCCGGAAAATCGCTTGGGTTATTTACTTCAAACTCTTCTCCATTGGTAAGGTAAGCATAATAGGAAACGTTAGGAACGGTTGTAATCACGGTCATGTCAAATTCACGCTCTAACCGCTCCTGGATTATCTCCATGTGAAGCAATCCAAGAAATCCGCAACGAAAACCAAATCCTAATGCAGCAGAAGATTCCGGTTCAAAAACCAGCGAAGCATCATTCAATTGCAGTTTCTCAATAGAAGTACGCAACTCCTCATATTCGTCGGTATCAACCGGATAAATTCCTGCAAAGACCATTGGCTTAACATCTTCGAAACCGGCTATTGAATCAGCACATGGTCGAGCAACGTGAGTGAGGGTATCTCCTACTTTTACTTCACGAGCTTCTTTAATTCCAGAAATAATATAACCTACATCGCCTGCTTTAACTACACTTCTAGGCGATTTTTCGAGTTTAAGAATTCCCACTTCATCGGCCTTATATTCCATTCCTGTGGCCAAAAATTTCACATGGTCATTAGTTTTTATCTCCCCATCCAACACCTTAAAATAGGCGATGATTCCACGAAACGAATTAAAAACAGAATCAAAAATCAATGCTTTCAACGGGGCTGTAACATCCCCTTTAGGAGGTGGAATACGATCAACAATTGCACGAAGTATATCATAAACGCCGATTCCGGTTTTACCGGAAGCAGCAATAATTTCCTCCCTTTCACATCCAACAAGATCAACAATCTGATCTTTTACTGTTTCAGGTTCGGCACTTGGAAGATCAATTTTATTGAGAACAGGTATAATCAGCAAGTCATTTTCCATGGCCAGGTAAAGGTTGGAAATTGTTTGCGCTTGAATACCTTGGGCTGCGTCAACAATGAGTAAGGCCCCTTCACACGCGGCAATAGACCTCGAAACTTCATAAGAAAAATCAACGTGCCCGGGAGTATCAATCAGATTGAGAATATATTTCTTACCATCCTGAGTATATTCCATCTGGATAGCATGGCTTTTTATGGTGATACCTCTTTCCCGCTCCAAATCCATATCATCCAGCACTTGAGCCTGAAGATCGCGTTTTGAAATGGTGTTAGTATATTCTAAAAGTCTATCGGCCAGTGTACTCTTACCGTGATCGATGTGTGCTATAATACAGAAGTTCCTGATATGTTCCATGGGGCTGCAAAAGTAGTCAGAAAAGTGGTTGGTTCGCCCAATTGATCCCGCCCAAAGTTAAAAAGATCATATTTATTTCATTTATTTCCAACACTTTCAAATTAGTTCATTTTTGAAAATTAATTCCGTTCAATCAATTTCGGTTTTTAGTAAATTAACAATTACAATACTACTAATAGGAATAGCGAGAATTTGGATAAATACTTATACTTTATATACTTTATTCATAATCAATTTTTTAGCTCAAATTACTTGACCTCCCACCAAGAATCATTTCTTTTTGCTAACTTCATTAAAAATTTTGCAACGATGCAACCTCCGAGTTTGGAATTAAGTCTATTGAATCGAACTGAGTTATGATGTCAGATGAGGAACTTGTACAAAGGTGTGTCAGAAAAGAAGCAAAGGCACAAGAGTACCTATTTAAAACATTCAGTGGCAGAATGTTGGGTATTTGCTCCAGGTACTCCGATAGTATAGAGGAAGCTGAAGACATTATGCAGGAAGGCTTCATCAAAATCTTCCAAAAAATTGACACATTCAAGCACAATGGGTCGCTGGAAGGATGGATGAAAAGAATAATGATCAATACTGCCCTGGATTTATTCAGGAAAAATAAAAATTTCAGGTACAGTATTGATATTGATACGATTGAATATACATCGGAGACCAATCAACATGTTTTAGAATCGATGGGAGCAAAAGATCTCCTTAAAATAATTAAAACTATGCCAAAAGGGTTTAGAACAGTTTTCAATTTATACGCAATAGAAGGCTACGCACATAAAGAAATTGCCAACATGCTTGAAATAACTGAAAGCACTTCCAAATCCCAATACTCAAGGGCCAGAACTTATCTCCAGAAGATATTACAAACAGAAAAATCAATATAAATACAGTGCAGGAACAAGATCAAATAAAAGAATTATTTAACGAGACCTTCAGGAATTTTGAAGAACCTGTAAGGCCTGAGTTATGGAATAGTATTGCCAGCAAAATTGGTACTGTTTCTACTCCGGCAGCAGGCATCGAATCGGCAGTTGCTACGGCTAAGTTAACAGGCAGTATTTCAGCCTGGGTGGCCGGAGCTGCTATAGTACTATCAGGAATTGCTGGCTATTATTACTTTGCAAATGATAAAAATACCGGAAAAACCGAAATTCAAAAGTCCGAAAGCCAAAATCATCAAAACAATCTTGAAAATAATCAAGTAATTACAGAGGGCACAGCGGCTGAAAAAAATCAAAATACAGCGGAAATAAAAAATTCTTCTCAAGAGAAAGAAGTACTTGAAAACAGTAAACTTCCCTCCGATATAAATTTAAAAAGTGCATCTAAAATCACTGATCAGAATAAGAATGTTGAATTGACAGGAACTTTACCTGCCACAAAGCCGGGAATTGAAAAGTCCATAGCGTCAACTACCAGTGAAAACAACACTTCTGTTAAAAATTCGAATCAACAACCAGTCGAAGCACAACAGTTGAATAACGAATATTTTTCTGCTAAAGCTTACCCCACTATTGGTTATGCTCCATTGGCAGTTGACTTTTCATTAACCGGCGATATTCAAAAGGCTGAGTGGGACTTTGGAGACGGTGCTTTAGATTCGAAAACTACCAATCTGCAGCACATTTTCACAAAACCGGGAGTTTATGAAGTGAAGTTAAAGTCTTATGATCAAAAAGGAGTTGCTCATCTGGAAACATTTAAAATTGAGGTGCTTACTGATATCAATATCAGCAATATTCCCAACGTTTTCACTCCTAATCAGGACGGAAGCAATGATGTTTTTAAATTTAAGGCTGAAAATCTGAGAGAAATAGAAATCACCATTTATGACAAATCCGGTAAGATGGTATCCAAATTCAACAATCCTGAAGATGGTTGGAATGGAAAATATAACTCTGGCCAGGATGCCATGGAAGGAACTTATTTTTATGTTATATTTGCCACCGGAATTGATGGTCAAAAGCACCAACAAGGAGGCACTGTAACTTTGATCCGATAGAAATACAAATTAAGTGCATCCTATACTATCTAAATAGCGTCTAAAAATCAACGTACAATTAACCATAAACAACAAAAACAAACTAAAATGCTAATGAAGAAATTTTTTACCCTGGTAGCAGCAACAGCAATTGCCGTCCTTTCGTTGATTTCATCGAAATCATACGGTAGCCATGCGGTAGCTGCAGACATTACCTACACGTATGTCGGACCTAATCAATATTTATTAACACTCCGATTTTATCGGGATTGTAGTGGTATTACAGCTCCTGCAACTGTTACTTTAGGATATGCTTCGAGTTGTTTTCCCGGTGGATCAATTACGCTTAATCCTATTCCTGGAACCGGACTTGAAATTCCGCCTTCAACCTGCCTTCCTCCTGTAACTACATCATGTAACGGTGGATCCGGTTATGGTGTTCAAGAGTATATTTACCAAGGCTTAGTTACTCTGCCTGGCCCATGTGCCGATTGGAGATTTGATTACTCCCTGTGTTGCAGAAATGATGATATTACTACGGTCATTGATCCTGATTTTTACAGCATCTACGTTTCATCAACACTTGACAATTTTAATTTCCCAACCAATAGTTCACCTGTATTTACAACTATTCCTGTAACTCAATTCTGCGTAGGAAATCAATTTTTCTACAATCAAGGAGCAACGGATATTGACGGCGATTCACTGAATTTCTTTTTAGATATTGCTGAAGATGCTTTAGGTGTTTCATTACCTTATGCACCAGGCTATGGCGCTTTAACTCCCTTAGCTTCATCCACTCCTATCACTATCGATCCTTTCACCGGTACTATTTCATTTACTCCATCTTTAGTTCAGGTTGGTGTAATCGCAATTGTTTGTGAAGAATATAGAAATGGTATCAAAATCGGTCAAATCAAAAGAGATATTCAGATGAATGTTGTTGCCGGTTGCATTGGATCAGCTCCAGTTTTTGCTGACCCAGTTGATCCAAGTGGAAACCCTGCTGCATTTTATACTGCAAGTTGTGGCGACACTTCAATTTACATCATACTTGATACCCCAATTCAATGTGGTTCAGTTGTACCAACCGACATCAGGGTTTTAACTCCTCAAGGTTTACTTAATCCGGTATTAACTGCAACTCCAATAAATTGTGTAAACGGTCAAACTGATAGTATTTTAGTTACATTCTTTTATCCACTTACGGCGGGCACCACTTATGCATTCACCAAGGTAGGATTTGACAATAACACTTTCCTAAGTGAGTGTGGTGTTCAAATGCCTGAGTTTGATTCTATTGCTTTCAACGTTATTGACCCGGGTATTTTTGCAATTGAGACTCAAAATGTTGGTTGTTCATTTAATAATGTAGCTGTTACTTTTGATTATGAAATAGTTTGCAATACACTTACAGCATCAGGAAGTGAATTCTTCTTGATTGATGCAAATGGAGTTGTTTACCCTGTAACAGGAATTAGTAATTGCCCAGGTGGTAATGGATTCTCTTCGTCAGTCACATTCAATTTCGGAGGAAATATTGCCCCTGCTACCCCATGTTATCTGATCGTTCAAAATGGAACTGACCAAAATACTTTCACGAATCGTTGCAATACTTTCATTCTTCCCGGTGATACACTTGCCGTGCTGAATGTTCTTAACACTTTAATCGTGAATCTTGGAAACGATCCAACTATTTGTGATACCGACCCACTTCCAATTCTTGATGCGGGTGTTACCGGTGCTACTTATTCCGGGACATTTAATGGCAGTACATTGCCAGATCAAACTCAAACTATTGCTGCATCTCAAGCGGGAATATACATTGTAAATGTTGGAGTAACTCCGGTTTGCCAAGGTGCCGACACACTTGTATTAACCATCAATCCATCGCCAACAGTGGCTCTTGGTAATGATATTTCTCTATGTGATACTGATCCTGTTCCAACTTTAGATGCCGGAAATGCCGGGCTACCTACCAATGGTTTGCTAATGGAGTTTTAATACCAGGAGAAACACTTCAATTCTTCCAACCGCTTGTAGCAGGAACTTATTCTGTTGTTGTAACAAGTGCTTCCTGTACAGGCACAGATGAAGTTATAGTCACTATTAATCAACAACTTTCTGTTGTATTAGGAGCAGATCAAACGTTGTGCTCTAATGACCCATTACCAATTCTTGATGCCGGCGTTCCTAACGGAAGTTATGTTTGGACTTTAAATGGTAATCCTGTAGGAGGAAACACACAAACCCTTCAAACTACCGGAGCTGGAAATTATTCAGTAGCTGTTACATCTTTATCAGGTTGTACCGGTACCGATAATCTTACTGTTAATGTGCTGCAGGTTCCTGTAGTTACTTTAACAAATTCAACAGTTTGTCCAGGAGCAGCCTTCCCGGTTTTAGATGCTGGAAATTCAGGAGCTACCTATCAGTGGCGCACAGGTGAAGCATCACAAACAATTACACCTTCAACGGCAGGTACTTATACAGTGACCGTAACAGTTAGCAATGCAGGAATAAATTGTTCCTCTAGTGGGTCTGCTACTGTTGGAAATTCTAATCCTGTAATTGTTAGCCTTGGTAATGATTTAACTTCTTGTATTGGCGATCCTACATTGACTATAGATGCTGGTAACACCGGATCTTCATTTGTTTGGTCTTTAGATGGAACAGTAATTAGTGGTCAAACAAGTCAAACTATTCAGGTAAATCAAGCAGGACTTTATTCAGTTCTTGTAACTGATGCGAATGGTTGCACAGGTACCGATGATGCAACACTTGTTGTGAATCCTTTACCAGTTGTTGAACTCGGTATAGATGTAGCTATTTGTCCAGGTGATGACTTACCAACTCTGGATGCAACAACTTCTAATGCTGCTACCTATAGCTGGACTTATAATGGAACTGTTGTAGGAAGTGGTCCAACAATTGACGCCTCCACTTATGGAACTTACGAAGTAACAATAGTAGATTTAAACGGTTGTATTGGAACTGATAAATTAACTATTGATGAAGCACCCTGTGAAATTATTATTCCTAACGTATTCACTCCTGGAAATGGTGATGGGTTGAACGATATTTTCTTCATTAAAAATCTTGAAACAAATCCAAACAGTGCTTTATTGGTATTTAATCGTTGGGGACGTGAAGTTTACTCAAGTGGTAATTACCAAAATAACTGGAATGGTGATGACCTTCCTGATGGAACTTATTTCTATACACTTGTCCTTCAAACCGGAAAAGATTACAAAGGGACAGTTAAGATTATCCGCAAGAAATAATTATTTCTCTTTATAAATAAAAACCCCGCATAATAGCGGGGTTTTTTATTTATGTCTACTTTTGCAATTATGAAAGTCATTGACCATTTAAAAAACGCCAAGAAAACACTATTTTCAATTGAAATACTGCCACCGCTTAAGGGGAAGAGTGTGAAATCTATTTATGATCTGATTGATCCATTAATGGAGTTCAAGCCTCCTTTTATTGATGTTACCTATCATCGTGAGGAGTATATTTATAAAAAACGTGAAGGGGGTTACCTTGAAAAAATCGCTATTCGAAAAAGACCCGGAACCGTAAGCATTTGCTCTGCTATTATAAACAGGTATCATACCGATGCGGTACCTCATATAATTTGTGGAGGTTTTACCCGTGATGAGACGGAAAACGCACTAATTGAATTAAATTACCTGGGAATCGACAATGTTTTACTGCTTCGAGGTGATCCAATTAAAGCCGAAACACATTTCTCTCCTCAGGCGGGTGGCAATAATTATGCGTTGGATCTGGTACATCAGGTTTCGAATATGAATAAGGGCAAATTTCTGGATGACGACTTAAAAGATGTGGATCCAACTAATTTTTGTATTGGTGTTGCCGGCTATCCCGAAAAACATTTTGAAGCACCGAGTATTGGAAATGATATCAAGTACCTTAAAATGAAAATTGATGCGGGAGCAGAATACATTGTGACGCAAATGTTTTTTGATAATTCTAAATTTTTCGAATTCGTTGAAAAATGCAAAGAGGCCGGTATCACAACCCCGATTATCCCGGGATTAAAGCCTTTGACAACTAAAAAACAATTAACCCTGCTCCCTAAAACCTTTCATATTGATTTGCCAGATGATTTAGTCAAGGCAGTTGATCAGTGTAAGTCGGATGACGAAGTGAAGCAGGTTGGTATTGAATGGTGCGTTCAACAGTCGAAAGAATTGATGAAAAACAAAATTGCCTGCCTGCACTATTACACCATGAGTAATGCGGATATCATCAAGAAAATAGCTTCTCAGGTTTTCTAAAATCAGCTGGCATACAATTTAATAGAAAACAGGTCCAAAAAAGGTCCTGTTTTTTTTATTCCAATAATCTTATACATTTGGGACTAAAATACACTTACCATGAACATAAACTTCGCAATTCTTGCCCTGGCGGCAATCGTTCCATTACTAATCGGATTTATCTGGTATCACCCAAAAGTTATGGGTAGTGCCTGGATGACTGCCTCTAACCTTACAGAAGAGCAATTAAAAGGTGCCAACATGCTAAAAATTTTTAGCATCACCTATTTATTGTCATTTCTGGCTGCTATGTCAATTCAATTTATGGTGATTCATCAATACAGTGTTTATTCTGTGCTGGCAAATGAACCAGGCATAAATGATCCAACCTCTCCAATAGGAATGTATTTTGCTGACTTTATGCAAAAGTATGGTTCTAATTTCAGAACTTTTAAGCATGGTCTTTTACATGGAACATTAACAGGAGTATTCTTAGTAATTCCAATTATCGGGATTACTGCTATGTTTGAAAGAAAAGGCTTTAAATATATAGCGATAAATGCAGGGTATTGGATAATTAGCTTCATGCTTATGGGCGGAATTATTTGTGCATTTGCCTAACATTTAGCTGCTAACAATTATGCTTCAAAATCTATTTTCGACAATCTCCTATTAATATGGCCGGGAAAAGATTGAAGATTCTATTTGATATTTTAAACCAGCTTCGATCAGGATTTGGATTAGAAATTGCTATTCAAAGAGAGAACATCTTTTTTGAATTAAGCAACTTATCAATAAGCAACAATTCTGATATCAACACCTATCATGAATTGTTGCTTTTTTATTGCACTTACCCCGACAATTCGAAAGTGCTCCTTTTGTGTAAGCAAGAACTGGAGAGAATGACCAAGCAGCTGAAAAAAAATTCAGTTGCCAGTTCAAAGAATTTCGACAAACACTTTGCCGGGTCCGGAATTGTTTACAGCAAAGTCAAATGGAGCCCTTCTTTTGATGGGTGTTTGTGGTTATTGACTTCTTTTGGTGCTGATGTACAAATTGAATGGTCTGATGAATTTATCACGAAACTGGGGACCTATATTTCGTCATTCGCAGCTCCTGTAGAACAGGATGGATTGGTAGATAACCGCTTCGATGCTAAGGATTGGTTATTGATGGCCAGCGGACGAAAAGGAGATTTTTCTAACAATGAACTCAGTTGGCTTTTAAATCATTTCAAAACACTATCCCTGGAAACTAAAATAAGGGATCAATTTTTCGAGGCTTTGGAGATGGAAATAGTTTTGAAACTAAATGCCATCAAAAATTCCAGAACAGGGAATATACTTGACTGTAAAGAAATATATTTTCAGCACGACCCTTTATTAAGATCCTTTGATCCCATAAAAAAAGTTAATGAACCACTTATTGCATTTAATGAACTTTACGGAAAAGAAAAAAGCAACATCCTGCAATCTTCAAAATCGGTTCTGGCAGCAAGGGAACGTGAGACCGATCCGGTTTTTATGGAGAAAGCGTGTTTAAGGCTGAATTAGAAAGAGGATTGGATGTCTATCTTTTTATGATGGACAAAGACCATCGATTACCTATTGAGAACTACACCGGCTTTGTTGCTTATAGAAATGGTGTGCCACTGGGTTATGGTGGTGGATGGATATTTATTGACCGTTGCGAAATTGGTGTAAATATTTTTGAAACATTCAGGGGCGGTGAAAACAATCTCATATTTATTAATATTATGAGAGTCTATAATATGGTATTTGGTGTATCAAAATTTGTGGTACCACCTTATCAATTTGGTGAAGATAATGAAGAGGGGCTACAATCGGGAGCGTTTTGGTTTTACTATAAATTGGGCTATAGATCTTGTGATGCAAGTATCAAAAAGATTGCTGATAAAGAATGGCTCAAAATAAATTCTAAGAAAGGGTATCGAACACCGATTACTGTGTTGAAAAAATTTACAGAGTCGCCGGTTGAATTAATTTTAAAGAAATCCCTATTTCATTTTGAGCCCAAGCAGCTGAGTATCGCTATTACCCGTTTTGTTGCCAAAAAATTTGAAGGTAATCATGAAATGGCTATTGCATGGAGTCTGCGTATTTTAAGAAATTTTAATGGTGCTGAAGGATTTCAAAAATGGCCCACTGCCGAAAAAAATACATTCAAATATCTGAGTATCCTAGTAGCGGCTTGTGCACAACAAACTGTGTTCACCAATGAAGAACAGGAATCAATAGTAACTGTACTCAGAAAAAAGGGAAGTGACGAAATGGCATTTTCAATTGCCATAAAAAAAGAAATAAAACTTCTAAAATTGATTCAACAGTTTGTTAGAAAATTTGATTCAACTATGTGATTGAAGAACTATTTAGTTCCTGCTTCATTTACAAAATAAGAATTTATAAGTTGTTTAGTTTGAAGTGATGTTGATTCTTTATCTCTATTTTTCAAAAATAAATTGGTGTTGTTTGCGTCATAAAACGCTACTTTGCTGGAGCTGATCAACTCCAATTTTTTACAATTATTTTTATACTTTTATGAGTCTAATCATGAAATCCAAAAAAGCTCAATTTTCTGCCACTATTCTTAAGTTTTCCAGGAACGGAGAAAAAACCGGCTGGACTTATATTGACATTCCAACAGACATTGCACAGATGCTAAAACCAGGAAACAAAAAATCGTTCCGGGTAAAGGGTTTTATCAATGGCTATGAGATTTCTTTTATTGCACTTATGCCAATGGGAAACGGAAATTTTATCCTTCCATTGAATGCTGCTATTCGAAAAGGAATTGAAAAACGTGAAGGGGCAATTGTTGCAGTGGAACTCAAAGAAGATTTATCCACCTATCAAATTGATCAGGATTTAATTGAGTGCATGGAGGCAGATGAAAAAGCTAAATCAAATTTTTACAAATTACCTCCCTCCCATCGAAATTACTATTCAAAGTGGATTGAGAGTGCAAAAACCGATGTTACCAAAGCAAAAAGAATAGTGATGACATTAGAGGCCCTTTCGAAAGGCAAAAATTATGCTGAGATGCTTAGAGAAAAGAAGTAAAGCCTAACCAATAATCCTAATTCTTTCATTTTGCTTTCGCTATGAAAAAAATTCCATGTAATAATTAGGGTGGGGTAAAATTGAAGCAAGAAAAAAAATAAAGCAGAATTTCATTTTAACCGTTCACCTTCACCTTCAGTTTGGTGCCTGGTTTCAGATTCGTGATGCTATTAATCCTGTTAATTTTCATGATTTGCTCTACAGTGGCACCTTCATAACGTTGGGCAATATTCCACAAAGTATCCCCTTTTTGTACCATATGATAAATGATCTCCTGTTGATTTGGTGGAGGAACAGCTTTTGCAAGCACAACAGGCGAATCGATAGTAGTATCAGCTGGATCGGATGACTTTGCAATTTGTAAAGGACCTGAATCCACTTTTGCAGCCATTTCTACGTTTGTTATAGGAACTTTCACAGTTACCTGAGAATAATAGTTAAGTCGCTGGCCTTTCAAAATGGATGTTGAATGCAATTTATTCCAGGACTTCAATTCCGTAACTGAACAATTAAATCTTTTCGAAAGAATTGACAAATTGTCTCCGGATTTAACAGTATAATTTTTTTTCACTTTTTTTCTGATGAGCTTATATTTGCCATCAGCTGATATCTCTGAATTATCGTCTTCTGATAGTGCACCACTGTCGGCCTGCAAAGAACTGCCTATGTCAGACACTAAAGTAATCTGTGGTTCGGAAGGAGCAGAAACAGGGTCATATAAAGTTTGTTCAGTTGCTATAAAGGCACCTACTTTGGAAACAGGTAACCGCAGATAATTAGATTTTTCGGTATCAGGAATTACCCCTCTTTTGTAAATCGGATTCAGGTAAGTGACAACATCCAATGGCAAATCGATGGCATCAGAAATTTTTCGCAATGAAATACCTCCATCAATAGCAACTGTATCAACTTCAAAATAATTATAGGCTGGTGCGATTGGGAAAATTTGATGCTCACTGGAATAATTCATCACATAAGTCACAGCTATAAATGCTGGTACATAGCCACGTGTTTCAGCTGGCAGAAATCTGGCAATAGACCAGAAGTCTTTTTTCCCGCCTGATCGTTTTATGGCTTTATTCACATTTCCAGGACCACAATTATAAGCTGCAATAACTAACAACCAATCCCCATAAATTGCATACATATCTTTAAAGTACTTGCATGCAGCATAAGAGGCCTTCACCGGGTCTCTTCTTTCATCGTAATAGGAATTAATTTTAAGATCATACATCTTACCTGTATTGTACATGAACTGCCATAAGCCAGTTGCTCCCACTCTTGAAACAGCAACTGGATTCAGTGCAGATTCAACAACTGAAAGATATTTAAACTCAAGAGGCAATCCTTCTTTATCGAGTATTTCTTCAAACAAAGGGAAATACAAATTAGACAATCCAAGAACTCTACTGGTCAGTTCGCGTCTGTGATAGGCATAAAGGTCGATGTAACGTTTTACTTCCTTGTTGTAAACTAAAGGAATGGGAGAATATATTTTTTCGATTCTTTGTGTGTAAATTTCATCACTGTATTCAGGCACGCTTGCTTTGCCGGCTGTTACACCACTTCCATAAGAACTTTGATTGTTGAAACGAATTACATTATTTAGTGTAATTAAACTATCCAACATTTCCACTATCGGATCATTTTGCAACACAGTTTCTTCAGAAGCAACATTTTGCGGTTGCGAAAAAAGAGGCATAGTACCCCAGAGCACCAACAGCAACATAAAACACCATTTTATTAAACTCATTAATCAGTTAGTGTTGTTTATTAGTTTTATTTGAGAGAATAATTTAAATATAGTTCAAAATTAAAAAATAATTAACCAATATTATCTCAATCTTACAATCAGACAATCAAATAGTTGGTAGATAAAACCAAAATAAAATGGATTTATTGTAAGGTATTGAAATTCAGAAGATTATTTTGCTAACAAATTTCAAGGAAATGCTCTTCAAAAACAAAAAAAAAATTCAATTCGAATATAGTCTTAAGTAGCTGATTTTCTTACTGTTAATGCATCTCAAGAAAAATCAACCCATTTAATTACTTAATCTAAAGTGCTGATGATAAATGTTTTAATTGAAAAAGCAAGTAGAAAAATTAAGACACCTTGACATTTACGGGTTTTGATTTAGTGTAATTTCTAAAGAAGAAAGGTACTAAGCTGAACAATACAGCCATGAAGCCCAATATCATAAAAAGTACCAGACTTGATATATCCCGAAGCCAAAGTGCCACTAAAATAAAGAAAATATTGACGCTATATAAAGTGATAGAAACACCCCTGTGAGACAACCCCATATCAAGCAAGACATGATGCATGTGATTTCTATCGGCTTTAAAAGGCGATTTTTTATTAAGAATTCGTATAATAAAAATTCGCAGGGTATCGAACAAAGGAATGATCAAGATAGCAATTGCCATGGCAGGACTGGATCGGAAAGGAAAAGCATAAGGAGGTGAAGTGAAACTCAATTGAATAAAATTGAGCGCCAAAATGGCAAGAATAAGACCCACAATAAGGGAACCGGTATCACCCATAAATATATTGGCAGGTGAAAAGTTATAAACCAGAAATGCCAGCAGAGAACTAAACAGGGTAAATGATAAAATACTAAGTGCGATTTGGTTATAATTATAGAACCACAACCCAAAAGCAAAGGATGCAATCGCACCAATACCAGCTGCTAATCCATCAATTCCATCGATAAGGTTAAACGCATTCACAATGGTGAGAATAGTAAAAATAGAAAGCAGGATACTGATCCAATACGGTATTTCATAAATACCAAAAATTCCAAAAAGATTAGTCAATCTTATATTGGCGAAAAGGACAATAATTACAGCTGAAATTAATTGTCCGTAGAGTTTTTTTTCAGGTGTGAGTTCAATGATATCATCTTTTATTCCAATAAAGAACATGACTATGATGGCTGCAATTATATATTGGCCATTTTGAAAATCGAACCCCGACGACCAGAAAGTGAACGAGAAAACAACGCCAGCAAAAATTGCCAGACCTCCCAGTGTCGGAATACTTGATTTGTGTGATTTTCTTTCGCCTGGTTCATCAAAAAGATTTTTGATGATGGCAACTTTGATGATGGATGGAATAGCCAAAAAGGTGATGACAAAAGCGGTTATACAAGCAAAAGCAATATTGATCATGGCTGCTATTTTAATTGCAATGACAAATGTAAGGTGAAGTGTTCATGTATACCCTTATATTTTGTTAAATGATTCAATTTAGCGGTGAAATTCCGGTTTTTCTTGGGCAATGACACCAATTTCTGATTTCATTAACCGAAAGTTAAACAAAATGCTGTTGATTTCGCAATTTCATCACTATTATGATCAAGAAAAAAGCGAAAATTAAAAACCTTAGAATAAATTTAATACCTGGAGTTAAATAGTGGAAAGAATGATAGTTGACAATAATCAATAGTATAAAAATTAAGGAGAAAACTTTAAAAATCAAGATACCGGTTCCATAATGCAGTGCGAATACCAAAATAAACAAATACGGTTTGAGAATTTCCAATTCGGTTTTCAGTCTTTCTAATTCGGGTACCGGCTTCCAAAACCAGATTAGCAGCCGGATTGAGCAGGTACCAAATTTTAAAATCGCTATTAATTACCGTAGTTTCAAGCCCTTGCAATGTTTCGTTACCGTAATCACCTGGTCTGGTTTCATAGCTTAAGAGAACATTGTTTCCAAAGTTAGCTTCATTGCCTAAACTATCTATGTCATATCCCACTTTGGCGTAATTGACTTTGAGATTAACATTCCATCTTTTCAGAGAATAACTAACGGAAGAAACCGATTCCCAGAAATTAGCTCCTAAAGGGTGTGCAAGGGGTTGATTATAATGTGAGTAAGCTGTTGCAGCGCTTTTATGCTGATAGGTAAATGGTCGGGCGTAGTTAAATTCGGAACCAACAATAAGGTTCTTAATTCCAAATGGGCTAAAGGATCTGAAGCCCAGCTGAAATGCCTGTTTATTACCCCACCACCCACTATCTGCCTTAACTTCATTTAATTTGAATTCATCCAACATGAGCTGACCATAAAGATAATTACGACTATTTAGCTTGTAACGTGCATTGAAACCAATCAAGGCATTATCAGGGGAGCCTATTGAAAACTCAACCGGTCTTAAAAAAATAACAGGGTTCAGGTAATTAATATCAAAAGCACGTGTGGAGTCGTAATCCCAAATAATTCCTTCCAGCACTCCAACTGTGAGGCGTTTGCCTATGTTTACATCAAGATAATGAAAAGTACCATATTTTCTGCGAAAGCTCTCATCATCATTAAAAGTAATGTAGGGGCCATCCTGAAAAAGAGCATACAGCACCATGTATCGAATCTTCCAGAAGCTGGCATTAATTTTTAAGAAGGGGTAATTATAACTGTTGTCGGATAAAAGCATTGACCTGTATCCATCGCCAATAAAATTCTTATCGTGTCCAAACTGAAAACTAAAGTGCTTTTTCAATGAAAATGCTATAGTACCATTGGCAGTTCCATAATCGTACTTGTTTTCATAGTTTTTTATTCTGCTTGCTCCGGGCACAACAAAAGTTTCGCGAATAGAGGAATCGATATAAGATGAAAAAGTGGACTGCGATTCAAGGAAGGTTGAATTGAAAGAAAAGTGCTTTCCAAAAGTACCACCAACGGCAATTCCTCTGGAGTTAATGAAAGTGTTTTTATCCAGATTATCCTCCATTGATCTGCCGGCACTGAATTCCATAATAATATCACCATATAAAAAATAATCATCGTCCCGGACCTGAACAAGGTGTTGGTTGAATATTTTTCTTCCAACCAACGATTTCATGAATTTGGTATCTTTCATTTGAAAGGCTGCAAAAGAGTCTATTGGAGCCACCATTGCAACTTCGTTGCTGATATAAGGCTTTACTGAAGTATGAAAATCGACGCCAACCTTGTATAATGAAGAATCAAAACGTACATTCAAATCCTGATTAAGCGGAAGATAATAATGTTGAGCCAATGAAGTGTTACTGCACACGATTGTGGCTAGGTTAATCAAAAAAAACAGGAAGAAATTTTTCATATATTGAATCAGGCAAATGACCTCACACAAATTTGAGTAATATTCTACAAATCAAAACACTCTCTTCAGGAAGTTGTGAACTCTGGTTGTGAATAAACTACCTTTTAATTACTTTATTAAAAAGTTGTTCATAAAGGTCGGTAATTTTATCCCAATTATAAATAAGCTTTACTTTTTCGAGATTTCCTGCAATAGCAACTGTTCGCAACTCAGGTTGAGGCAAGTGTACATTAAATAACTCACGAAGAGATTGGGGATCATTGAAATAAAGAGCATCCTTTCCAAGAATAGATTGGTTAAACTCATTGCCATGGGCTATTATAAATGAGCCTGAAGCCATTGCTTCCAATAATGATGGGTTGGTTCCTCCTACTGAGTGACCATGTAAATAATAATTGGAAAAATATCTCAGATTATTAAGATGACTGAGATTATAAATTCCGCCAGTAAAAACTACTCTAGGATCTTTACCAAAAGTTTCCAACATCCTCTTGCCATAGGGAGTATCAGGATTACCTACAACCAAAAGTTTATTTTTCTCGTTAGAGCTGGTAAAACCATTAAGTATCATTTCAATATTATTCTCAGCTTCCATTCTTGCAATCAGGATTCCATAAGAGTGCTTTTCAACATCATAGGATTTTAGAACTGCATCGTCAGGATTTAAAAATGGGAGACATCCATAAGCGATAAAAGTAGAATCCTTTTGGTAAGTTTTAAGGATGTATTCCCTGATTTTTTCATTGTCAGAAACCAGGTACTGAGAATAATTTGCCCCTAGTTTCTCGAACCATTTGGCCAATTTTTTTACTACCGAATTCCATTTATCCCGTTTCCATTCAAGGCCATCCATATTGGTGACTAAAGCAGTTGAACCAAAATTCATCAGCGGATAAAATATGGATGCGGTTGTGTATCCTAATACAAGTAATACATCAAACTTATTATTTACAGCATGTTTCATGCACAGGTAATCGTAAATAAAATTACCTGCCGTACCAATTTTGTGTTCAGGATTATAGCAATGGTGCACTGTTACACCATTAAACTTTTTTTCTTGAAAAGGGTGATAATGGGTACTATAAACAGTTACTTCATGACCTCTTTGGGCTAAAAGTACAGATAAGAATTCGGCACATTGCTCAAATCCACCATAATTATTGGGAACACCTCTGGTTCCGGCTATTGCTATTTTCATGAATTCGTCGAGGCCACGAAGTTAATTAAACAGTTCACTTGATGTTCAACAAAATACAAATTCATTAAAAGAATATGGGAAGAATTAATTTACACTGTTTTAAGAAAAATTTCAGTTTGAATTACCACTTCCATAAAATGTGCTGTTAAAACATCACTTTCAAGCGGATGTGCGGCTCCAAAAGTATGTCCTCCCCCATTAATTGCAAAAAGTTTGCTTCTCATTTTGTTGAGTTCACTGAGCTCAACGGCATGGCTAAATGGCACAGTGTCATCATTGGTACCATGTGCGATTAGCAAAGGCTTTGAAAAATTTCGGACAGCATTTCTAATATTAAAACGACGATGATGCTTCACATAATCATTATACAATTGAATATATAATGGCATCATCTGTTTGGTTCGGGCATTTTCAATTAACAATACTCCGGAATTTTTCCACGATACGATCTCCTTTTTTGATACATGTCTGGCAAATTCAGCAACAGATGCCCAGGTGACCACTTTATTGATCCGATTATCTTCAAATCCTTTTAAAATGGAAATTCCACCACCACGGCTGTGTCCAATAAGTGACAATTTTGAAATATCAGCATTGAGCCGAGCTGCATTACTTGTAACCCAATCAATCACTACATCCAGATCGTCAAGTTCTTTAGTAAAGTTATTATTGCCAAATGCTTCCAGGTCATCAAAATCATACGGACTTTCCAGCGTGGTACCGTTAAAAGCAAAATTGAATTTCAAAAAGATAAAGCCTTTTGAGGCAAAAAAATCGGCTATAATATTGAAAGGACCCCAATCTTTAAAACCTTTAAATCCGTGCGCAAAAACAATAACCGGACTACTCACTAAAGTTTCCGGCACTACAATATCTACCAGGAACTCTCTACCATGTTTACCAACTAAAACAAAATTGTTCTTCTTATAATAGTTCATACCTATTTTAATTGGTGTTCTCAACTATTCCGCTACCGGTAATAGATTCAACAACTTCAGGTTTTCCTTGATACTTTATGATTCCGCTGCCGGTAACCGAAGCTTTCAATTTTTCGCCAACAGTAACATAACACTCACCGGAGCCGGTAACTTTAGCTTTTGAAGTGAGTGCGGATAAACCATAGGCACTAACTTTCCCGGAACCATTTATCTCAACATCAAAAGAATTAGTTCTGCCAGATAAATCAAGATTTCCTGAACCTGTA
This sequence comes from Bacteroidota bacterium, assembly GCA_016722525.1. GTDB lineage: Bacteria > Bacteroidota > Bacteroidia > AKYH767-A > OLB10 > JADKJB01. The sequence goes on along the minus strand of JADKJB010000008.1, from coordinate 150,736 downwards.
ACGGCACAAGCAATATAATTTGCAACTACGTCCATTTGGGCTCTGCCAGAACCATTTACTTCGAAATCCATTTTCTCATTTTTCAGCGTATTGGAACCTATAATATTGCCGGAACCATTAACTTCAAATTTTTCTGCTCTATTCATGCTAACATAAATAGTAATTGGGGAATCAGAAACAATAGTTCCTTTTGAAGTAATAACAAGTGTATTTCCATCCATCCTTGTTACGATGGCTTCCTGAATATTTTGTTGTGCATTTACAGTGCAAGAATGCTCCAAACTATCGGTTACATATAGTGTTGCGTCCATACTTAAAATTACAGCACTAAATTTTCCAACAACCCGATCTACAGCAACAGCATCGCCTTTACCAACATAAGTTTTAGCGCATGAGTTAAGAAATAGAGCTACTACAACGAGCAATAAATTTACTTTGCTATTGATTTTGATTTTCATAATAAGGATTTTTTGTAAAATTAGTACATTCCAAGTCATATCAAAATAATAGTTTGTTGCATTGTGGGTAATAAAAAATGTTGATGAGCAAAGTGAAATAGTACTAACTGAAAACCATTGCTATTATAAATCATTAAACAATCTGACAAAAAAGTCCTAAAATAATTTATATTCAATTGATTTTGAACATCAAACAAGCTTAGCACTCTTTGTCATTTAAAAAGTATAAATTTGTAAAATAGCCTGTTTAGAAAATCCTAATCAAATGATTCGATTCTTCTTCTGAATAGGATAGAGTGAAAAAGATTTTGATAGCATTTTTCAAAGCAAAATGGTCAGAAAAAAAATATTTGTTGTAATTTTATTTACTTGAATAACATTCTGAAAAGACCCCTTCTACCAATAAGGTTTTCAAAACCGCAAAAAGGCTACCGAACAGGAGCCTATCTGCCAAATAAATTTCAGTTGTATTCAATTTTTTACTTGGTAATAAGTTGACTCATGCAAGGTGTGATCATGAAAAGATGTTCAAATAAAAAAGTGGACCCAGTTTTCCAGAAAGAAGTAAATTAAAGTGTAGATTATATCAAGAACTTAGTTTTAAAATAAATACAGATATTGCAGAATAAAATATTTAACTCAGGATAAAATGAGAAAATCAATAGGCATCACATTTACATTTTTGGTTGTATTTTTAACTATTCATTCACAAACCCCTTCTATTTCAATAAAACTAATTGAAGTAACTTCTGGGTTTACCTCGCCTGTAGGAATGGCAACACCAGATGATGGCAGCGGGAGATTGTTTGTATTTGAACAAGGTGGTAAAATAAAAATTGTTAAAAATAACAAATTGCTTGATGAACCTTTTATGGATGTGTCTGCTCGCCTCGATGGATTGAATATTGCGTCAAGTTTCTACTGAAAATCCGGATGCGGCTTCCATGAAAGAAGAAATCATCATGGAAATTAATCAGCCGGAAAGTAATCACAATGGAGGGATGTTGGCATTTGGTCCGGATGGCTATTTGTATATTGGATTGGGTGATGGAGGCGGAGCGAATGATGAGCATGGTACTATTGGAAATGGGCAAAATTTAAATACACTTTTGGGAAAAATACTGAGGATTGATGTGAATGGTAAAAAACCCTATGAAATTCCTACAGACAATCCATTTGTTGGAAAAGCAAATTGCAAACCTGAGATTTATGCCTATGGATTAAGAAATCCCTGGAGGTTTTCGTTCGACAAAACAACCGGAAAATTATTCTGTGGTGATGTTGGACAAAATAAGTATGAGGAAATCAATATCATAAAAAAAGGCGGGAATTATGGCTGGCGAATCATGGAAGGGTATCATTGTTTTAAACCATCCATAAACTGTGATAAAAACGGATTAGAATTGCCAATTGATGAGTATGATCATGATATAGGTATTAGTATTTGTGGTGGCTATATGTATAGAACAGTTACCCTTCGCTTCACGGTTACTATTTTTGGTGATTGGACCGGTAAATTGTTTTGTCTGAAACAAAAGTGATGGCACCTGGCTTAGGATTGAACCACAAATAAATGGCTCAAAAAGTAATTTAACAAATGGAAAACTCAATTCTATGGGTATTGATGACAATGGAGATATTTACATTCTCACTCAAAAACTTTTTGGACCAAGGAGCCCGACCGGGGTGTTGTGGAAGATTACACCGTGATGAATCCCAATTTGAATTTCTTCACTCCACCACAAACCTTTTAACCAACCGCTCCCCCTCCGTTTGTAACAAAACTAAATAAATTCCTTTAGAAAAATTGTTGCAATTTAAGTTTTTAGAGTAAAACGAAGAACAATGATGCCGATTCTTCAAATACTACTCTCCCCTGCACATCAATAACTTTTAATAAGACAATTTCGGATTTCAATTTGTTGGCATTAATAAACGCAGTTTGCCATGCAGGTGAATAATAAACAAACATCTCCGGATTTGCTTTCACAGGTTCTATATCCGGAGAAAGGCCCACTAAAGTATCACAAGCACTGCCAACGAGCGGACCCAAATCGTAATCGGGGTTATTGGGCAGACCCAAGTAGGTGCGTTTACCTCCAAGATAAAAACTGTAGGGTTGAAGGTCACAGGCAGCACCTAAATTATCAGGTAAATTAATAACGACAAATTCAGATTTACATGTTAAATGCTATCAGGTAAGGGTATATTAAATACGATTTGATTATCATAGGCGCAACTGAAATAAATTTTACCATCGGGCCCACGTTTTAAATCTCCCCCCGTGTATTGAGGATATGAAGTGGACCAGATGGTATCGGCTGTGGCCATGTGGATGTTAACTGCAGGTTGCACTGAAACAAATGTCTGGAAACAGTATCGCTGGTGAAATATACAACAAATCTCCCGATGGTGAAAGCTCGCCTCCAAGTCTTGGAAAGAAGTGTGGTGTTTTCGGATTTATAGTTCTGTTAAAGAAATAACATTCCGGAACAGCAGTCGAAATCAAATAAAAAAGTTCAATTAAGACCTTTATAGTTAGTAGATATGCATTTTGTTTCATTTGAATTAAAAGTAATTTTTCCTAAGCCTGTTGAATTTTACGCACCCTGACTCTGAACAATCACCTTACTGATTCCCAGTGGAGTGATGAAATAAGAATAAAAATCATTTTGAGACTCTCCCAAAGGGATTATTTCCTAAAACCACCCACCAATCTCTTCATTTCCATGTTTCTTTCTGCGCTCAAACAATCTACCATCTTGAAATTCTGGAGTTAGATGTTTTGAATCACTGCGCCCTGGCCGCCATTGAATGGCATATCAATCAACGATAAGTAATACAATCCAAGATACTAATTCACTTCACTTCAGAAACTAAGTAATATAGAGAATCAACTGATGGAAATGGTAATATACTAAGTTCATGATACCAACCTTCTCCTACAAGGTTATTACCATTTGTGATTATCTGATCTAATTCGATTATTCATTAATGGATCACTTTCAAGTAAAACGAATTGCTCTTGTATGCAGCATAAAAGCAATTGTCCACTTGTGTCTGAGATGGTAGCACAACTACCTCTCGCATCAATGATGTGAAAATTGGATTAGGCAGTGTATTAAAATTTATTGCACTATCCCCAAACACCATACATTGTTTCTTTTTGAAGTATCCCAAAAATTTTATAAGCAAAGCAAATACAATTAATACAACATTTCTCACGGCGATGGGGCGGGTTTTATTTTGTTGGTGATGTTGATCATTTCTAAACTATAATTTTTAGTTACCGACATGAATACTAAAATTTAAATAAAACAGAAATGCTTTAACATAAATGTATACATCATTTATTGCTTCAGCAAATTAATAAGAAGTCGAGTCTCAAAATAAAAAATTAAAATCATTTAACAAACTTACGATTCAATATTTCCTTCTCAGTTTGAAGATGCACCACATAAACACCTTGTGCCAATCCTGGCAGTGCAGTATCTTTGGTGAAATAGGGTGACTGTATGCTGCAGGGTGAGGTATACATGATATTACCCTGGGTATCGTAAATCTTTATAGTGCCTTTGGTTCCCTTTAAGTTTTGTGCATTCACAAAAAGTGTTTTCCAACCATGGTTGAAATATAAGTTTAAAGTAGCATTCGTGTTAATGAGTTCATTTTCCTGCACTGCCGTTAACGAATCACAAGCACTGCCAACTAGCGGACCCAAATCGTAATCGGGGTTGTTGGGGAGGCCTGCATAAGCACGTTTCCCTCCAAGAAAAAAACTAAAAGGTTGAAGGTCACAGGCTTCGCCTAAGACTATCCAATTAATCACCGACAAATTCATATTAATATAATTGTACATTGAATCGGCGTAAGGATATATTTGATAATAATTTGTAGCAAGGTATATTTTGTTATCGGAGCTCGTTTTAATTGATCAATGGTAATCATAAAAGATGTGGACCATAATGTATCTTTGCTTGTCGCAATGTTAGTAGCACTAAGTCATACTGGTATAACCGTATGAATCAGTGTGCAAGTTCAGAAATCTATTACATATAAATCTCCTGAAGGAGAAAATTCAGGACTCCATGAATCATGGTGGTGGTCTGAGTGTTTTCATTATGCCTGTTAATGGATTAATCAACATTCCTGAGCATCTGTCGAAAATCAAATAATTCTAAAACCTTTATAATTTAGATATGCCATATTGTTTCCATTTGAATTAAATGAAATTCTTCCTGAATTTGTTGAATTTTGCGCACCAATATTTTGAATACTCACAGCACTAATTCCCACTGGAGAAATTAAATAGGAATAATATTTTGAATTGCTGCCAAAGGGATCAAATTTCCTAAAAACAATCCACCAATCTCTTCCATTGCCATGCTTTATTGCAGTCAGACAATCAACCATCTCGAAATTCTGGAGCTGAATGTTTTTTTGAATCACTGCGCCCTGGCCGTTATTGGAATTCATGTCAACTTGAGCATAATACAATCCTGCCTGACTACTTCCTGTAACACCTATTGAAAATAAATAATAAATTGAATCGTTTCCTCGGATTAGGTATTATCATAGTTCGTGATACCAACCTTCTCCTACAACGGAATCTCCATTTTGAATTAGTTGATTAGATCCGTTAAATACTCTAGCTGAGTTCCCTAAAATTCAGCTCTGGTAAATGCATAAAATAGTAATTGCCCACTAGAATCTGCAATTGAAATGGCGCTACCTCTCGATTTAACATTGCTAGTTCCAGTAAGTATATTGGCATTATTAAAATTAATTCCTGCACTATCACCAAAACACCACACATTGTTTGTTTTTTGAGAATATCCCAAAACATTTATAAGCAAAGCAAATACAATTAATACAACATTTCTCACGGCGATGGGGCGGGTTTTATTTTGTTGGTGATGTTGATCATTTCTAAACTATAATTTTTTAGTTACCGACTTGAATACTAAAATTTAAATAAAACAGGAATGCTTAAACATAAATGTATATATCATTTTATTGCTTCGCCTAAATTAATAAGAAGTCAAGTCTCAAAATAAAAAATTAAAATCATTTAACAAACTTACCATTCAATATTTCCTTCTCAGTTTGAAGTTGCACCACATAAACACCTTGTGCCAGTCCTGGCAGTGCAATATCTTTGGTGAAATAGGGTGGCTGTATGCCGCAGAGTGAGGTATAAATGATATTACCCTGGGTATCGTAAATTTTTATAGTGCCTTTGGTTCCCTTTAAGTTTTGTGCATTCACAAAAAGTGTTTTCCAACCTGGGTGATAATACAAGTTTAAAGTAGCATTTGTGTTATTAAGTACATTTTCCTGCACTGCCGTTAACGAATCACACGAACTTCCAATGAGCGGACCCAAATCGTAATCGGGATTGTTTGGTAAACCCCAATAGGTACTTTTTCCTCCAAGGTAAAATGAATAAGGTTGAAAATCACAAGCAGCACCTAAACTATCCGGCGAATTGATGATACCTAAATTCATATTATACATATTGTAAACACGGTCTGGGTAAGGATAAACAAAAAATGGAGGACTGGTATAAGGACCGCTCTCATATATTTTACCATCGGGACCTCGTTTTAAACCCCCAATTGCTTCACCTGGAAAGTTTGTAGACCATAATGTATCTATAGAACCGGCTATATTAGGCGCATTTAAATCAAATTGAAATAAATAGCTGGTTTGATCACTGATGGTAACATATAGTTTACTCCCGTCAGGTGAGAATTCACTTCCCCAAAAATGGTTGTATGGTGGTAAAATAGTTTCCTGAAATAAAGTGATTGGATTACTAATTATTCCTGTACATCTATTATAATCATACAGCTCAATCATACCTCTATAGCTATTGTAAATCATTTTATCCCCAGATTTACTAAAAGTAATTTTGCCTAAATTTGTTGAGTTTGTTGAACCAACATTTTGAGCGGACACATTACTAATACCAGCAGGTGTGATAAGATATTGATAAAAATCGCTATTCGGATTCCCAGGCGTTCCACCACTTTCCCTAAAAATAACCCACCAATCCCGGCCATTACCGTGTTTAATGGCATTAAGGCAATCTACATTGGCAAAGGTTTGCAGTTGTATGTTTTTTTGTGTCACAACTCCGAGACCTCCGTTATGACTGATATCTACTATTGAGTAAAAAATTCCAAAAAAAAGAGTAACCCCAATGTGGAAAAAATAAAATAAATTTGTATTAGCAGGATCAGGAATAATAACCTCTTCATTATACCCCACTCCTCCTTTCATTGAATCCCCATTACTCATGACCACATGATTTCTATTATAAATAGTGACAGGGTCTGTTCCTGAAATTATTGATGTTGTATCATAAGCTGAATAAAACAACAACTGACCTGATGTATCACAAATCGAAGTGGAGCTTCCACGTGTATTTAATGCACTTACTATTGGAACTGGCGAGTTCAAAGCATTAAAATCGATACCACTTTTATCACCAAAACACCACACAGCATTACGTTTTTGGCCAAAAGTAGTCATATTGCAAATTACAAATATTACAAAAACAATTAATCGTTTTATTTTCATTGAGAAGAAAAATTATTTAATTATTGAAAATTTAGTTTGAAAATAATTTATTTTTTTGTTTTTAACAAATAAATAATAAATTCCATCAGTATAGTTTGATACATCAATAACATGTTCGTATTTGGTAATTTCCAATTCAAGCACATTTTCATTTGCTGAATTATGAATTATTATTGAGGTGTTTTGATTTGTAAGTCCTTTAACAATTAACTTCTCTGATGCTGGATTTGGGTAAACAGAAATACCAGCTACTTTAGTTTTTATATTTTCTTGCTCATCCTCTTTAATATTCTTTTTTCGCAAAGGAATGTAGGCGGGATGAATTTCCAAACCAATCATATTTGCCGCAGAATAAATAGCATTTCCGGCAAGCGTCCATTGTAAATTTGCAATCATTTGCAACGTTAAACTATCAGCTGCTGTTAGTGAAATACCGGCTGCTGGTCCATTAATATATATATCGTTAACTGTTTTTCTATAAAACTCAATGGAATTAGTATCTACAATAGACGTATTCAACAGTCCTGCCTGAGAAACAAAAACACTATCCGCTATTAGTTCTTCTACTTCAGCAAAACCTCCAATATTTGTTTGGCTCATTTCACTAAAAAACTCCTGAAAAGCTACATCGTTTAGATCCCCTTGAACTAATAGCGTTGAATCATTTTTAATAGCCTGATAAGCATCCGCTTTCGCAGTATAAGTGTTTTCTTCCACGTACTCGTCAAAATCTAAAGAATCACCTACAATTGCTCCAAATCGCTCATCTCTCGGTGGACTTAATAAATCACCACATTGTGGGTTTCCTGAACCGGTACTTTGAGGAGTAATATTTCCTTGATTAGGAAATGGCTGAAATTGAACACCCGGGGATTTGTAATACCAGTTAATTTGTTGCGAAAGAGTTCCAATCCTATTGCTTGTCCCTAAATCATACCATTCATTATCAAGACTCTTCCAAACTCCAGGTGATATTTCAGCACCTTGAAACGGTAATGTTGCTCCCATTGTATTAATAGCAACATCGTATTCGGTCATTACATTTCTCCTTAACAAGGTTCCGGCACAATATCCAAGAAAATTCATGCTGTAAGGGATGTTCGTAATGTTGTTGCAATTGATCTGACAATTTGTAGAATTTTCAACATCAACACCTTTGAACATATTTGTTCCTGTGGCTATAGCATTATTAAGTATTGTTGTATTAATAATTGCGGCTCTGTTGCAACTTTGTAACCAGATACCTTCGTAATAAATTCCTGAAGTTGGAGTTAATCCAAGAAAATAGTTAATGGTATTAAATTTAACAATACCATTTGGATCCAATCCGATTTTGATATCAGAAATGTTCTCCGCATGAATTCCAATCCGGCAATAGTCAATGGTATTGCTCCAGATGTGAATAGTATTCGCAAAATCAAATCCATAACAACTCAGGGTCATGGCTGTATTGTGGAAGCTGGAGTTAGGAACATCTGTGATGCCTGAGTTGTTAAAATATTATCTCCAATTTTAACATCGCATTTAGCATAATTCTGAGCAAATATTCCGGTGATTACATTTGTAAATCTATTGTTCAGAATATTAAAATCACATGATGCATTGGAGTACATGGAAATGCCTTTTTCGCCTGCATTTAGAAAATCATTATTTTCAATTGAAACGATTGAATTTCTATTTTTGGTGATTTTTATGGAGTTATAATTGTTTCCGTTAAAAATGCATTCCGTTATAGTAAGATTTATGGGACCGTTTGAGATGATTCCATGGGAAACATCAACATTAAAATTATTTTTTGTTACAGAGCCGGTTCCTCCGGCAATTAAAATGCTGTGAGTCATTCCATCATTAACCTCCGAATAAATACCGGTGCCGCAATCAATGCAATGGTCGATACCGGGCATGAGGTCTGTGAACAGATTTGATTCGAAAGTGATATCACTGTTCAGGGAATAAACTCCATAATTTGCATATTGGAATATATTTCGAGGATTAAACACTGTTGAGGTTAAACTGCCTAATTGAAATTCCGATACACTGTTTAATTGTATCCCGGCAAATGTGCGAGTTTGATTGTAAGGAATTTTTAATATTTCCGATGCCGAAGTTGGATTAAAGCTGCAACCAATAATGTCACTGGTACTGTAATTTCCTTCGTTTAATGAAATTCCCACATAATTGTTGGAAAAAATAACAGAAGTGGCATCCACTTCAAATCCATTGTCGCTTCTAATGGCCTCCACGGCGTCACTAATTTTAGCAATACTGTTAGGCGTTGCGGTAATAGTTACCACACCACCTTCATTAATTATTCCCTGCCACATTGCTCCACATGAAAACAGCACGCAATTATTCAAGATTAATTGCGCACCGGCCTGAACCCTTATTTGCTTACCTGCTGCAATAGCCAACGAACAATTTTGAAAAATAACATTTTGATTGGGTGAAAGAACAAAATCTTCGTTTAAATTATAATTGCCAGTATATTGAACACTAGGTGCATTACTATTCACCAATGCGTTGGTGTAATTTTCGCAGAAAGGAGTATACCATACAAAATCGGTTTTCATGGTGATAAATTTACCATCAATATTAGTTGATTGATAGGGATCAGGAGGCACTCCGCTGGTGCCACAGGTTGCAGGCAAAACGGTAAAACCAACTGCAAAGCAAATTGGCCCGATTTACGATCTGTTTTTGAAAAATCACCTTTCGATGACAGACCTGCTGATGTAGTTACCCGAGAACCATCAGGGTAATAGGAAAAGTCTTCATCCGACCCGGGAGGAGCAATTGCAGGCGGTGTACATCCTGAATCATAAATATCAGCAATAACCCAATCGCAATCACCATACCCATCGGCACACTCTACCGAACCGTCGGTAATCAAATTGGTTCCCATGGCATCATCAAATTTGTTTAGATAAATATCATCTATCCATACAATTAAACCCCTTACTAAGGTGTTAGGAATTGTAGCACCGGCATCGGATGCAATATGAAACGAAAGTGTATTAGACTGGTTAGAATTTAAAAAAGGATGTAAAACAGCGTAAGGAATGGCAATCCTTTCCCAGTCATCGCCGCCATCAGCAATGTCTTCTTCCCAAAGTATATTGTCGTTTAAACGGACTTGTTTTTTCATTCCCGTTGTAGAACCCGAGGTTAGTTTATTAAACTCCTGGTAGCTGTCTTTAATATGAAACACCAGCTGCGATTCAATGTAATTCGGGCTTACTGTACTTGCCTTGGGTACCACAATAAGAGGTTGGTACCTCCAATCAGATGCATGGAGTTGACTCCAATATGTAGCACCGGAGTTGTTATTGGTATGAAATGCCATCATATCTAACCCAAATAAACCAGGAAGTGGATTAGGAGTTGAATTATCGTCCACGTATTTAAACTGAATGGTTGCGGTAGTACTCAACATACCTGTATTTTGATTCGAAAAAAGTGATTTTGTATTGATTGGGTAATATTGGATGTAGTATTTGAGACTCCTTCACTTGGATTGGTACGTAGGTAATAACGAAGGTTTTGATTAGGTGCCCCTGAATTCAAAGCCACTTTAAATTGTCCGGTTATGTTCGTGTTTAAATCAATTACAGCAACTCCGTTTGAATTTTGAGCAAGGGGATTCCCATTCATATCTTGCAATTGAAAATCAAAAACCGGAGGCTGTGGAGTATTCAAAGTATTGACAGTTGAATTCCTTTCATAACTAAACTTATTGGGCTGGCTGATGATATAGTTAAAATCAGGAAGCCAAACACATTCGGCACTATAATTACCCGAAAATGCAGCAAAACCGCCTTTATTCCTGTCAAAGGTATTTTGTGCATATAGTTGCGAAGCAAAAGTATTGTTAGTTATTTCTATCCGGGCATTTGGGTCATTTGCATTGGGATAAGGAATGTTAATATTACTGGTAGATTGAAAAACGCTGCTAACTAATACCTTTCGGTGGAAAATGGAGTGTTGTATGATTGTTCGCCACCCACCTATCCGTTCAATTGTATATTGGTTTGAAATATCAACACCGGCTGGAAGTGGATCCATATAGTTATCATAAAAAAGACAATTGTTGAAGCCAGTAGCTGCCGAATGATCGAAAAATTTACTCTCCTGGTCGTGCCCATTAATATCATCGACAAACATAAATTGAGAAAAAGAACAATCGTTAATAAGCCATTCATATTCGTAACCTTGTCCATCAATTGCCGATTTACATTCGTCGAACATACTGTTTTTTACGATTAGGTTTTCAGCTGGATCATGAGCTAGACCATCATCATACGCACTTATAAACCATATTCCATACCCAATTCCATGATAACTGTATCCCTTGGTATGATGAATGTAACACCTTTCGATGGTAATATCTTTGGTACGTACATCCGACCAAATAGCGCTATTGCTAAAACCCCAAAGTTCACAATCCTGTATCAGGTGATACTGCCCATAGCCTAAAGGTAAAGGTGGTCTGTCAATAAAAATTCCACCAACGTATGCATAGAAGCCAGCTACAGGCCCCGCATTAAAATCTTGCCAGTGCCATGAGGGCCCTGAAATATTTAACTTTCGAATAGTTGTAGGATTTAATAGGCTACCATTTTTCATAACAAACATGTACATCGACTCTATAAAGGGAGGATAATTAACTCTTGTGGTGCAAGTAATATGTGTGCCACCAGGGTTTACTATTGGGTCGTAAGTCCCCTCCAATATCACGCCCTCATTAATAACTAATGGCAGTGACAAACCACTTATGTCGAAAGTAAAATTACCACTACTAGAATTTACATCTGCTTGCACAATATCTCCCGGTGTTGTAGCACTACTAAGTGCAGATTGAAGTGAGTTTGGATCAGAGAATGGGTAAATAGTTGCAAAAGTTTTGTTGGAATAACTTAAACATAAAAATAGGATCAGAAATAGTATGCGACTCGGGGGGGGGGGAAGTAAGCCTTTTTGAACATGTTCAAATACTCTAGGGTGTTGGGTGCTTTAAATGTGCTGGCGATGTTCATGATAAAAGGAGTTAAAAGTTGAGAATTGGTTAATTGAAAATAAAGGTATGATATTGAAATGGATTTAACAAACCCTCTCAAAAAATCTTATATCAATTACAGAAAATGACTCAAAAGGGCATAAACTATTTAAAATCACGAAAACGATTGCAAATCCGACAATTTTTTATAAAGCCCTTGTTTTAAAATCAATTCATTGTGCGTGCCTCTTTCCTCTATTACACCTTGGCTCATTACAATGATTTCATCTGCATGCTGAATTGTTGACAATCTATGAGCAATTACAAGAGTTGTGCGATTGGCCATTAATTTATTGAGGGCATCCTGAACAAGACGTTCAGATTCAGTATCAAGGGCAGAGGTGGCTTCATCCAGGATAAGAATCGGAGGATTTTTTAATACTGCACGGGCAATACTTAAGCGTTGACGTTGTCCCCCAGAAAGTTTACTACCGCGATCACCAATATTGGTAAGATATTGTTCAGGCATTTGCATAATGAATTCATGCGCATTAGCAATTTTGGCAGCGGTAATAATATCTTCCTGCTTGACAGATTCTAAACCAAAGGCGATATTATTTGCAATTGTATCATTAAACAAAATAGATTCCTGAGAAACAACACCAATGAGCGATCTTAATGATTTTAATTTTATGGTACGAGTTGAAACACCGTCAATAAAAATTGCACCACTTGAAGGATCATAAAATCTTGGGAGCATATCAGCAAGTGTAGTTTTTCCAGATCCCGATTGCCCAACTAAAGCAATCGTTTTTCCTTTTTCGATAACCAGATTAATATTTTGCAAAACATAACCTGTTTCACCTTTTCTGTAACTGAAGTTTACATCTTTATACTCAATGCGGTTTTTAAAATCAGCTATGTTAATAGCTGAAATACTATCAGTAATATCATTAGGTGCATCCAAAATTTTGTTTATCCGGTCGGCAGAAGCAATGCCTTTTTGAATATTATAAAAAGCATTGGTAAAAGCTTTCGAAGGCGGAATCATTTGAGAAAAAATAGCAATATAGGCGATGAACATAGAAGCTGTTAATGAATCGTCATTCGTTAAAACAAGCTTTCCTCCAAAATACATAACAACAACCATAACACAGGTACCCAAAAATTCACTCATCGGAGAGGCCAGGTCTGTTTTACGATACATTCTATTCATTGTGGTCGTATACTTGTCATTGACTTCTTCAAACTTTTGTTGAACAGGTTGCTCGGCGTTAAAAGCTTTTATTATTCTCAAGCCTGATAAAGTTTCTTCTATAATTGATAACAATGACCCAAGTCTTTCTTTACTTTTTACCGATGTACGTTTCAGACTTTTTCCAACCCTCGTTATGAGAAGTGCTGTTAGAGGCAATAAAACTGCCACGAATAAAGTAAGTTGCGGACTAATGAAAATCATTGTTGCTAAAAACAAAATAATGGTAAGTGGCTCCCTGAAGGTTGCTTCCAGAGAACTCATTACCGACCATTCTATTTCTTGTGCATCAGTAGTCATACGTGACATAATATCACCCTTTCTTTCATTGGAGTAATAAGAAAGAGGCAGATCCATAACTTTACGATGCATACTGTTGCGAAGATCTTTAACGACACCATTTCTAACCGGTGCAATAAAAAACATGGCAAGGTAACGGGTAAGGTTTTTAAAAAAGAACATCACCACTACCAGTACACAAATCATAATAAGTGCATACAATTTTCCTCTTTCAGGATCCACAATAATCGATGTGAACTGGTAATAGAAATTATCAATTAATGACTTTATTGAAAATTCAATTTCAGGAACACCAAGCGCCATCCTGTCAGCATAATCCTGGTCAGATTTGAGAAAAAGCAAATCGAGAAATGGTGCCACCATTGTTAATGAAAACAAGTTGAAAACTACAGATAAAATATTAAAAAAAGCATTGAGTGCAGCAAACCCAAGATAAGGTTTAACCAATCGGATAATTCTGAAATATGTTTTCACTTCGCAAAGATACTACTTAGCCCATCATCACAAAGTACAGCAACAGCAGCAATTGCAATTAAAAGGATGCTGCTTTATTCTCTTTTAGCTGCATATATCCACATATTCAGAGTATATATAATTGATTATAAACTAATTAGTGGATTAAAAATCACTACAAAATCAACCATAAAAGTTTAACTTTGCACCATGGATTCAACGCGTCAGTTAAAGTACTCCCGGCTGATACAAAAGGAAATCAGCGATATATTTCAAAAAGAGGGCAAGAATTATTATGGAACATCTTTCGTAACCGTAACAGGAGTGAAAGTTTCTGCCGATTTATCGATAGCCCGAATTTACATCAGTACCTTTAAAGAGAAAGGTGATGATGTATTACACAAAATATATCCTCATTCCCGGGAAATAAGGCGAAAGCTAGGTGAAAGAATTAAAAACCAGGCAAGAATAATTCCGGAACTCGAATTCTTTATTGATGACTCTCTGGATTATGCTGAAAAAATGGATAAAATCATGAAGGATATTGTAATTCCTCCACAGCAAGAGGACAAGGAAGAAAACTAGATCTTTCATTAAATCCATTATTAAGAATGCAGCTTTGGTCCATAGATTTCAGCAATCTCAATTCACCAAAAATCAGGAATGCTAATTAAACACGAATCATTAAAATTATTCACTAGTCTTTTATGGAGTACGATCCAATAAAACGCTCATTGGGCACAGTTTTTAACAAGAATCCTTTTCTCAGAAAAGTTTTTTATCGGTTGTTGGACCTTTTACTACTTAGGGCCTGGCATGTTCATAAGGAATTGCGTGCTTGGATGAAGTCTGCTCCACAAAATGCAAACATTTTGGATGCAGGTGCCGGTTTCGGCCAGTATACTTATTGGTTACATACAAAGAGCTGGATTTACAATATTCTATCTGTTGATGTTAAAGATGAACAGGTAGCAGATTGCAATCATTTTTTTAAAGCAATTGGTGCTGATCATGTGAACTTTCAAATAGCTGATTTAACTAAATTTTACAGTGATGATTCTTACCATTTAATATTATCAGTGGATGTAATGGAACATATTTTGGAAGATGTAGTCGTTTTCAAGAATTTTCATCGATCACTCAAACAAGGTGGCATGTTGCTGATTTCTACTCCATCCGATCAGGGAGGTTCAGATGTTCACGGTGAGGGCGAATCCTCCTTTATTGAAGAACATGTACGAGATGGTTATAACATGAATGAAATCAAAGAAAAAATACTCTCTGCAGGTTTTTCAAAAGTTGAAGCAAAGTATTCGTATGGAACACCCGGCAAAATATCATGGAGATTATCTATGAAGTACCCCATTGTTTTCCTTGGTAAGGTGCCAAAAATATTTGGATTTTTCATATTGCCATTTTATTACATCATCGCTTATCCAATTTCGTTCGTACTCAACTTCTTTGATACCAACATGAGTCATAATACCGGGACGGGACTTATAGTAAAGGCCTGGAAATAATAAAAATGCGTACTGAATTCTTCATAGCTAAGCGCTATCTCTTCGCGAAGAAATCGCATAATGTAATTAATATTATTTCTATCATATCAGTGATTGGAATAACGGTAAGCACTATGGGATTGATCATTGTACTTTCCGTTTTTAACGGCTTTAGCAATCTGGTAATTTCGCTTTATAATTCTTTTGATCCTGATATAAAAATTACTTCCTCCATTGGTAAAACATTTGATCCCAATGCGATTGATATCGACAAAATAAAAAAAAACAGCAGGGGTAAAAGATATCTCCTTTTCACTGGAAGAAAATGCGTTAATTAAATTCAGTGACCGGCAGTTTATTGCAACTATAAAAGGTGTAGATGCTGATTTTTTTAAAATTGCAAACATCAATGATAAAATTGTTCAGGGCTCCATAGCTTTGAAAGAAAAAGATACTGATTATGCATTAGTTGGAGGAAGTATTGCTTATTCACTTTCACTTTCTTTAAACGACCCTTTCAATTTTTTAACTATTTACGTTCCAAAGAAAGGTAAACCGGTTTCGATATTAGCA
Organism: Bacteroidota bacterium; assembly: GCA_016722525.1. Lineage (GTDB taxonomy): Bacteria > Bacteroidota > Bacteroidia > AKYH767-A > OLB10 > JADKJB01. The sequence goes on along the minus strand of JADKJB010000008.1, from coordinate 134,620 downwards.
CCGGAAGATGCTTTTAGTACTAAAGCAATTCGTCCGGGAGGAATATTTGCCATACAACAGGATTTTGATTCGAAATATGTTCTAGTTCCTATGAGTTTTGCTCGTGAGTTAATAGGACAGGAAAGCAAAGTCAGTGCCATGGAGATTAGTATTTTCGAGGGAACAGATGAAGAAGAGTCCAGAGAAATTATTCAAAAAGAAATTGGTGGGGACTTTAAAGTAGCGACACGTTTACAACAACATGAATTTTTATACCGCATTTTAAAAACGGAAAAATGGGCGGTTTATTTTATTTTAACTTTTATACTGGTAATTGCCATTTTCAATATAATTGGTTCATTGACGATGTTAATAATTGAGAAGAAAAAAGACATTGGAATACTTCATGCTCTTGGTGCAGAGAACATCATGGTAAAAAAAATATTTTTATTGGAAGGCATACTTGTTACTATGGCAGGTGCCGTTGCCGGATTGATTTTGGGTGGAGCTATTTGCCTTGCGCAACAAAAATTTGGAATTATAAAACTCGAAAATGGAGAATCTTTTTTAATAGATGCGTACCCGGTAGATCTTCAATTACCTGATTTTGGATTGATTTTACTTATAGTATTTGTAATAGGATTTTTAGCATCGCTATATACTTCAAATAAAATTGAAAATAATTTAAAAATACAAATCTGATTTTTTAAGAGGCAGTTTCCATGGGTTGGCCGTACCGCTCAACAATCTCATCTAAAATACTATTGATTTCATCAACGCTGTAAGAGGTAACCAATCTCATACGGTATTCCTTAAAATGATCGTACCCTTTAAAATAGTTGGTATAATGTCTTCTCATTTCATGAATTCCTGTAATATCACCTTTCCATTCCAATGATCTCTCCAGGTGTTTTCGGCAAGTAGCGACTCTCATATGCACATCCGGCAACCCCGGCATTTCACCTGTTTTAAGATAATGTTTAATATCTCTGAAAATCCATGGGTAACCGATACTGGCACGACCAATCATTATTCCATCAACACCATAGCGATTTTTTAACTCTTTAGCTTTTTGTGGCGAATCAATATCCCCATTACCAAAAATAGGCATGGTAATTCTTGGATTATTTTTCACTTTGCCAATTAATGTCCAATCGGCCGGACCTTTATACAATTGAGCCCTGGTTCTGCCATGAATGGATAGAGCTGCAACACCTATATCCTGAAGTCGCTCTGCCACTTCTTCTATATTGAGTGTATTGTGATCCCATCCAAGCCGTGTTTTAACTGTAACCGGTCGGTTTGCAATTTTAATAATCGCCGAAGTCATAGCGATCATTTTAGGAACATCCTGCAAAAGAGCTGCTCCGGCACCTTTGCATGCGACACCTTTTACAGGGCAACCATAATTGATATCTATCAGGTCAGGATTCGCATCATCAGCTATTTTACCAGCCTCACGCATAGAATTAATATCTGAACCAAACAACTGAATGCCGATAGGACGCTCATATTCGAAAATATCAAGCTTTTGCATACTCTTCGCGGCGTCTCTGATAAGACCTTCTGAGGAGATGAACTCTGTGTACATCAAATCAGCACCCTGATCTTTACAAACTGCACGAAAAGGGGGATCACTTACATCCTCCATGGGAGCGAGTAAGAGTGGAAATTCTCCGAGTTCTATGTTGCCTATTTTAAGCAATTGATTTCGATGGTTAATTCAGTTGTTGATTCGGTTGTGAATTAAGTATGTTGTTTGCACCAAGCTGATTAGGTTGCAGCTACCGCCTACCGCCACTGCTACTGCTACTGCTACTGCCACCGCCACTGCTACTGCCACTGCCACTGCTACCCCTACCGCTACTGCCAACTTTTTTCCCTAATTTCGTTGCAAATTTAAGCAAAATCATGATTACAGGCCTATTTGCAGACAAACCCGTTTATAGAAAATTTTTTATTCTTGTGTTTGTTATCTCCCTGAGTACTATTTTATTCAGTATGTTGGGAGGCTTGTTGGCAGATCATTTTTATGGGGTCAATGTATTATCAGACCCAAAGGCATTATCAAATTTAGAGGATCCCTTAGTAATGTCAGCCATGAAATTACTGCAGATACTTACTACAGGATTCGGAATGTTTTTGATACCTGCTATATTAGCAGCAATTTTATTCAGCACCAAACCCAGGTCCTATTTGTCGGCTACAAAAATGGCAAACCCATTGCTATTGGGACTAACCTTACTACTTACATTTTCGGCAGTACCATTTATCAACAGCTTATTAATTTTTAATCAGCAATTGCATTTACCTGAATTTTTATCAGGTGTTGAAAGCTGGATGAGAGCTAGTGAAGACAATGCAGCCAGAATAACAGAGATGTTTTTGAAGATGGATACAAGTCTGGAATTACTTTTCAATCTGTTCATAGTAGCACTTCTTCCGGCATTAGGTGAAGAGCTACTTTTCAGAGGAGTACTTCAAAGATTATTCAAAGAACTCACCAACAATATACATGTAGCTATTATACTTACATCAATACTATTCAGTGCCATTCATATGCAATTTTTTGGATTTATTCCAAGAATGCTTTTGGGAATGCTTTTCGGTTATTTATTGCATTGGACAGGAAGCATATGGGTTCCCATATTTGCACACTTAGTAAATAATGGAGCAGCAGTTATTTTTGCCTATTATGCTGGAAACAATCAATTGCCATTTAATCAGGACACTATTGGTACTGAGAACGGCGAGTGGCCCTACGTAATTATTTCATTGGCCCTGATTTTTGGATTGGGTTTTTTAATTAAGAAACTCTCCACTGGAAATATTACAGAAGAAACATCGAGTTGATCAAAATCATGGAATTCAATAACGATGCTTTCAGTCAATTTACCTTCGCAAATTTTATAGTTCAAAACAATCCATAAAAAGTAATTGCCCAATAAATCATAAAATTTCATTTGTAAAATGTCAATTGAAATAATCGACAATAAAATAAATCAAAAAAAATCCAATCAGGGATTTAATAATTTTATAAGATAAATCAATTGTTATTTGAGGATTTGGTCATTAGAAAAAAGACAAAGATTTTTCTTTTCGTTAGCAAAACCAAATCCGAAAAAGGGAACCATTTCACTAACTGTTCCCACTGCAAAAAACTCCATCAGATCATTCAGGCACTCAATTACTCTAACTGGCGGAGAGAGTGGGATTCGAACCCACGATACCCTTGTGGGGCATACACGCTTTCCAAGCGTGCTCCTTCGGCCGCTCGGACATCTCTCCGGATTTTAACATACTGTTTGTAAGCTTCTGCCTTTTTAAAACAGGCGTGCAAGATAGGAAAATTCCATTTGTAAAAGAACTTTTAAGTGCTTAGCGGGTAAAGAAATTAAGGAGTGAGTTCGCCACGTAAAGAGGTAGTCATAAGTTTTTTGATTTCAGCTACTTTCATTTTCTGCCCCATCAAAAACATGAGTTTGGTTATAGCAGCTTCACTGGTAAGGTCGGCTCCTCCAATTACACCCATTTTAGCTAATTTGGAACTAGTGGTATATCGACCTTGCTCCACAGTGCCACCCGGGCATTGGGTTATGTTAACTACCACTAAACCAGCCTTTAGGGCATTCTGTAATTCATCAATAAACCAACCAGCCGAAGGAGCATTGCCAGATCCAAAGGTTTCTAAAACAAGGGCTTTAATTCCTTTGGTTCTAATTTGAGCTTTGAACCATTGGTGAGTCATGCCCGGAAACAATCGTATTACTCCAATTGCGGGGTCAAGAGATTTATACACCTTCAGCTTTTTGGAATTGATTTTAGCCATAAGATGGGTATTGAATTTAAGATGAACTCCAGCTTCGGCAAGTGGAGGAAAATTAACTGACTGAAAAGCTTCAAATTTCGAAGAATTCATTTTGGTGACACGATTCCCCCGGAATAGCAGGTAATCAAAATACACACATACTTCAGGTACGGCAGGTTTGTTATTGATGCGGGTAGCAGCAATTTCAATGGAAGTAATTAAATTTTCTTTAGCATCGGTTCTTATTTCCCCGACCGGTAATTGCGAACCGGTAATAATAACTGGTTTGGCAAGATTCTCCAGCATAAAGCTCAAGGCAGAAGCTGTATAAGCCAGCGTGTCCGATCCATGAAGAATAACAAATCCATGATAGTTGTTGTAATTTTTTTGAATCAAATCTGCCATTTTTACCCAATGATCGGGTTGCATATCGGAGGAGTCAAGAACAGGATTAAATGAAACTACATCTATGTTATAATCAAACTTTCTGATTTCAGGAACCTCCTCTTTGATCTGATCAAAATTTATAGGTTTTAATTCTCCTGTTTTATGATCCTGAATCATTCCAATTGTTCCACCAGTATAGATGATTAAAATATCAATACATGATTTCGACCGGTTAAGTTTTTGTGCCATTTAAATAGTGGGGAGGTTAAAAAGTTTGATTGCATTAGCAGTAGTACTATCAACAATTTCAGAAAGGGGGAGTTTTTTTATTTCAGCTATTTTTTCAGCCACTAAACTAATATAGGCTGGTTCATTTCTTTTCCCGCGATAAGGAGTTGGAGCCAGGTAGGGACCGTCGGTTTCAAGCAAAATAAATTGCAATGGCAATTCGGAAACAATTTTATCAAGACCTGAATTTTTAAAGGTAACGACTCCTCCTATTCCAAAGTAAAAACCCATATTCAAAATCTCATCAGCCTGGTTAATGTCGCCGGAAAAACAATGAAAAACTCCTTTCAGATTTTTGAGACTAAGTTCATTCAATATTTTGATAATTTCGTTGGTAGCATTCCGGCTATGAATAGCAATAGGTAAATTTATTTCATTTGCCCAAACAACCTGATCACGGAAAGCCTCCTCTTGTTCTTTGCGGAAAGTCAGATCCCAATGGAAATCAAGTCCGATTTCACCAATGGCAACAACTTCACTTTTGAATTCATTGAATCTGGATTTAATGAGTTCAATTTGTGATTTATAGTCTGAGCCTACATAGCAAGGGTGCAAGCCCAACATAGGAAAACAGTTGCCTGAATATTTTTCACATAGTTGTTGCATGCCTGCAATAGATTCCACATCAATATTTGGAAGAATAAATTTTTGCACACCTGCAGCAATGGCATGGCTAATTAATTGATCCCTGTCGGAATCATATTCTTCAGCATAAAGATGAATGTGGGTATCGATGAGCATTTACAATCCTGTGGTGCAAATATAACTGATTTGTTAATTGAACCATAGGAACTGTAACAATTCTAAAAAAACTATACAAAATCGAATAAAAACAAAAAGAGCAAACAGAAATTTTATTTAAATATCTGCTTGCTGCTTAAAAACAAAATAATAAGGAAAGTTAATGACTTATCACCACCAATTTTCTTTCAAATACTGTTGAATTGGAAAGTTCCAGAAAATAGATTCCCGGATTTATTTCTAAAGTATTGATAACATTTTTTGTAGAGGTAATAGCTCCGGTAAACACAATTTTCCCTGAAACATCAAACAATCGAAATTTAGTGTCTTCCAAAAGAATATCAGAGTGTATGTGTAACAAATCATTTACAGGATTTGGAAATAAAATAAAAATATTCTCATTTGCTACATCTTTCACATCTGTTGTTCCATTTAAAGAAACATCATCTATTAAAAGTCGCGTCCCGAATGAGGGCTGAGATCCATAAGCAGTTGTACTAAAATTTAAGGAATACAATGCGGGAGCATTGGAGCCAGTATATGTGATAGGCACAGGTAAGTAAGTGTAATTTGCTATTAATCCGTTGAAATTATAAGACCCGGAACCAATTTCACCACCATTTGCATCATAAATGGTTATAGTGACATTTCCTGTATCGCCATTTACAGGAAAGAATTTAAAATAAAAACTAAGGTCTGAAGGTAAATATTGGATAGGGATAAACTCCAAAGAACCCCAGGCGGTGTAAACAGAATCAGTATCAGCACTAACGCTACCGGCAATACCTGTACCTGTTGTGTAATTAAATGCATTTCGCATTTCCATGGCATAGTTTCCGGAATAGGCATCTATGGTTGGTGCATAAAATTGATTATCAAACACAATTGAATCCATTAAAGTTGTTCCATTAGAATCAAGAACAACCTGAAAGATGTATACATTTCCCCAATTGCTAATGGTTCCGTCGTTGTTAAGTTGTTCAAAACCAGGATTGAATACTTGAGCATGCGCTCTTGATTGAAATAGCACAAAGAATAGAATAAGTGCAATTAAACTTAGATGTTTTTTCATAAAAATATTTTTAGCTTGTTAAATTTAATCCATTTCCAGATGGAATACTGATCATCGATTGATGCAGCCAAATTTAGTCCTGGGTTAAAGTTTAAGCAAATAATATGGGTAGACAAGAGGTAGACAAAGGTAGGCAATCCAGTATTCAATAGGTATACATGAATTGAAATTCAAAGGCTTAGAATAAATTCAGTCAGATTATCTTCAGTATTAAGCTGAAGTTTTTTTCTTAACCTGTATCTTGCTGTCTTAACACTATCGGGAGAAATGTTTAAAATTCCTGCCATTTCTTTGATCGATAAATTGAGTTTAATGAGGGCACAAATTCGAAGGTCGTTCGGACTAATTTCAGGATAGGCAGTTTTAAGTCGGGAGTAAAAGTTTTTATTAATACTTTCAAAACGAGTATTAAAATCTGCCCAGTCGCTATCCTGATTATGTCCTTTATTGATAAGTTTTTGTACTTCATTCGAATCAGAAATACTTTTATCCTTATCCAAAACCGCTTTCACTTCATGAAGCAATTCACTTTTCTGCATCATCTGCAAAGCCAGAGCGCTCAACTGACTTTCTTTAAATTCCAATTCATTCTGAAGTTGTTTTTCTTTGAGAATTTTTTTTTCCTCCAAAGCTTTCATTAGTTCTTCTCTGGTTTGAAGCAACGATTTATCACGCCGATTGATACGTCTTAAAAACAAAATGAAAACAACTCCGATTATTAGTATGCAGGCAATAGCTCCCCATAGCAGAAAATTTGTCAGGCGGGTGATATCATTTTCCTTTTGGATCAATTTTAACTGACGTTCTTTTTCAGCAACTTCAAATTGCACCTCTAACTGTTTCACAATACGATCCTTTTCCCATACTGACAAACTATCGGATAGTACTGCAAACTGCTCCTTATATAAGAGTGCATTTTTAAAATCATTTTTTAGTCTATACAAATTCACATAGCTTGCAAGCACTTTTTGTTTAAAAGTTTTATCGGTCAGGCGGGAAGCTATAGCGTTGGCCTTATCAATGAGCAATTCCGCTTTCGCGAAATCCTTTTCAGCATTCATAGTCCAGGAACTAAGTCCTAAAACAGAAATCACCAATGCCTGCCGGTTTCCGGTACTGTCAGCAATCGCAGCAGCTCTATCATAATAAACTTTGCTCAGTGCAGCATTACCATTCTGTAATTCAACATCAGCAACTTTAATATAGGCACCGGGCAGATAAACAAAGTTTCGATTCTGCAAATGTTCATCGAGCGCTTTTGAGTGATAAAACATCACAGAATCCAGTAATCCCAGCTGCGCATAGGCATTGCCAAGAGAGGAATAAATTAACCCCAGGTATCCATTGGAATCGGGTTTATTTAAAAATCCAATCATGGCTTCTCTGCTTAGTTGGATAGCATCCTGATACTTTCCCTGCCGGCTGTAGATGGTGCTAATGAGTTGCAGGCATTTACTTCTACCAACGAGTGCTACTTCGGGCGAAGATGTTTCGAGTTTCTTAAATTCATCAAGGGCTTTGAGGCAATAGTGCAAACCTTCGCTGTAACTCACGCTATAGGAACAAATGCCCATGTATAGAAATGAATTAGCTATATTAACTGTATCTTTTCAATGGAAGAAATTTCGAGCGCCTTTCCGAAAAGTTCAAACGCCAGTGAATCATTATCTCTCACTAATTCACTCCATCCCTCATCGAGATATTTTTTAGCCGACCCCGCAACAGCAATTGGTGCAGAAAGACAAAATCCCAACAGCAGGGAGGTTATAAAAGTTAAGGAAGGTCTCAACATTAAATGAAAAAGATATTTATGAATAAAGGTATGGTTTCAAAGATATAAATTTTTAAATGAAAGTGAAGTAGTTTTAGATTTTAGAATGATGATTACCTTGTCAGAAAAAATCACCTCCATTAGAATGAAAATGTTCAAAGTGAAAATAATATTTCAATTTTAAATCGATGCTTGACAGGGTTTTCTAACATTCGTTTAAAAACAAACCATAAAAAAACACCGCAAAAAAAAACCACCATCAGAAAAAATCCGATGATGGTTGATTTAAGTCGCGATAAAATTACTTAATCAGTTCCATATCTTTTATCCCATCATAAACAGGTTGAATCACCCATTTTCCTGATTTATCTATCATTCCCCATCTGTCACCTTGTTTGGCTGCCGCATAGCCATTTTTAAAATCACGTGAGCCATCAAACTGTGGTTGAATCACCCATTGACCGTTAGGGCCATAAAAGCCTGTTTTACCATTAGATTTTCCTTCAGCTAATCCTTCAGAGAAATCACCATAAGTATCGGTGATACCCACATAGGTAATTTCTCCGGATTTATTTACATAAGCCCATTTATCCCCATTTTTAATTCTGGCAAGTCCACTTTCGGCATCAAAATTCTTGGCTGCTTCAAAATTCGGTTTAATTACCCATTCACCTTTAGGATTAATATAGCCCAATTTATTATCAGTTGTTTTCGCCCATGCTAAGCCGTTAGTAAAATAACCCACACTTTCAAATTGTGCAGGGATAGCAATTTTTCCATCAATCCCTATAAAACCCATTTTTTTATCAGCTGCTCTGTAAGGAGCCATATTTTCGGTAAAGGGTTTAACGTCGGTAACACCGGGAACAGAAATAAAGAACTCCTCCCCTTTGGTACTCAAAACGGTATAATTAATGCCGGAACGCACCACTCCGTAACCTCCATTAAAATCAGATGCTTCATCATATTTAGCCTGAACAATAACTTTACCGGTAACACTAAGATAGCCCCATTTCTCACCAATTTTTACTGGCACTACTCCACTATTAAACGCTGAAACATCAAACCCAAAACCGTCTCTTAGCTTAAAACTAGAAATTTCAGTATTCAGTTTTTCTCCTTTTGAGTTAATGAAATAATACTGCCTGTTTTTTGTATCATATATGGTTGCATACCCATCACCGGTAAACTTATAACATTTTTCAAATTGAGCAGGAATAACCATTTCCCCTTTAATATTTGCGTATCCCCAGGTTTTACTTTTAAATGGTTTAACCTGTGTAAGCAGCGTTTGAGCAAGGGATTGAGAAACAGTAAATGAAGTAATAACAAAGAGCAGTTGGATGAATTTTTTCATAATATAGGGTCGTTAAATTTTTCTAAAAACAAAAATAGCATCTTTTTAGGTAAAAAAAAAGAAACCCCTCATTATATGAAAGGTTTCCTCCATTTTTAGCTTAAAAGGTTCCTGTTTCAATAACCAGAGAACAAAACTAATTAAAAGTGAGCCCGAAGGGATTCGAACCCCCAACCAACAGAACCGGAATCTGCCATTCTATCCAATTGAACTACGGGCCCAATAAGGGTGCAAAAGTAATGAAAATTTGACTTAATTAAATCGAAGATCTACAATGAATCTGTTATAAATTCTGCAACTATTAGTTGATTACTCCCTGGACCACCGTATTCAATTATGTGCTCCACCATTCTTTGGCAACAGAAATGATGTTGTTGATATTTAAGTCATTCATACACTTAAAATGCTTTTTAGGACATTCATCAAATCCAATTTTTGAACATGGCCTGCAACTGATGGTAGTATTCTGAATCATCACTGATTTTCCGGAATGATCGGGAAGAAAAGGATACATACCGAAATCGGGCACCGTGTTTCCCCAAAGGGAAATTATTCTTTGCTGTTTCGCAGCAGCAATATGCATCAAACCGGTATCATGAGTTATCAGCAGCCGGGCCTGACGGACCAGGGATGCAGATTGTGAAAGGTTGAATTTTCCACACGCATTGTAGGCGTACTTTCCGGATTTTTCAGCAATCAAATTTCCACTCTTGCTATCGTCCTTGCCACCGAGCAAAACAACGGGCAATTTCATATGATTAATACAATCGATGATAAGATGGTCAGGCATTTTCTTAGTAAAATGTTTGGCACCAATTACAAAAGCAATATAGCCTCTGCACCACGGGTCAGGTAAGGTATTTAAATCAATTTCATCCTTTTTAGGAATATAAAAATCGAGACCAGCACCATCATAAAAGACATTTAATTGCTTAATTGTTTCAAAGTAACGGTCGACAATATGTGTTTTCGGCAACCTATTAACTTTCAAATTCACTAACAACCATTTCTCAAAATTGAGTTTATTAAAGGATGCGGATGATTTACCCAGTGCGGTTTTTACACGAAAACTTCTTAGGTTATGATGAAGGTCCACAACAAAATCATAATTCTCCATCTTTAATTCCTCAATGACAGTCTGAAGATCACTTTCAAAAGAAATTACTTTGTCGACAAAGGGATTATTTAGCAGAATCTGGGCAAAGGATGCCTTGGTCAGAAAGTGCATCACAGCATCAGGAAGTTGTTTTTTAATACAACGAATTACCGGTGAAGTGAGGACTATATCACCTATTGAACTGAATCGGATAATGAGTATTTTTTGCAATTGACCGGATCTGTTTACAAGCACAAAAGTAATGCAATGTTTAAAATAGCCTTGATTTAAAAAAAATCTGCTTCAATTAAAAAATTATAGTGCCGGTATTTTTTACTATTAAGCTAATTTAATACTATTGTAATGAAAACAAAAGGCTTGTTCACCTCCAAGAGTCCCATGCTATGAATTTGTTCAAAAAAGTACTTATAGTTTCAATAATTATTCTGGCCATATTTGTTCTGTTTTCATTCTTTTTACCTGGCAAAATACATGTAGAAAGAACCGGCATTAATGCCCCTTGAAAACGGTGTTTAATCAGATAAATACGCCTAAATCATGGAAAAATTGGTCCTATTGGGATCAGATAGATCCCGCCATGAAATCGGTTTATGAGGGGCCTGAATCAGGACTCGGTGCCATCCATAAATGGACCAGTAATAACAATTCAGTAGGTAACGGCAGCTTAACCATAATAGAAAGTTCAGAACCTGACAAAATAGAGTATGCGCTTACCTTTGAAGGGATGGGCACTTCCAATGGGGGATGGCTTTTGAAAGATTCGGGTGAAGCTATACTAGTAAATGCGTTTTTGGATATTGATTTGCCATTTATGGGTCGCTTTTTCCCCGGCATGTTCATGGAAAAATCCATCGGTATCGACTTCGAAAAAACTATTGAAGGGCTTAAAAAATACACTGAAACTTTACAGGATACCCTTGTGACTGCATGGGAAATTGAACAAGTAACTAAAGAGGCACAACCAATACTGTCAATAAAAATCAAGTGTAGCAGTAAGGAATTCAATTCAAAACTGGAAGAGGGCTTCAACCAGCTCTCAGAATCATTAGTTGTTCAGGGTCTTAAACAAACCGGAAACCGATTCACCATATACCAGGTTTGGTCCAAAGATTCAGTAGAAATGGAACCCTGTATTCCTATTAACACCCCGGGAAAAACGGTGGATGGTATTAATGCATCAATTTTACCTGCCTCAAAAGCCCTAAAAGTTGATTATTATGGAAAAAGCGAGGGGTCGGAGCTGGCACATGCTTATATGTATGAATGGATGAATAAAAACAACCTGCCAGCAATAGGAGCTCCCTGGGAGGAGTACTTGTTTGACCCTCTGAATGAACCAGATACATCAAAATGGCTGACTAAAATTTATTATCCGATTGAGTAGGATTAAAAAGATTTAAGCAACAGAATTAAAAGCAGCCCATGCTTTCTTGAATGCCCTACTAGTAGGCAATCAAAGTTGGTCATGTTTCAGTAATTTATGCAGTAGTTCCTTAATTATTAATCTTTTCTGCAAATAGTTTTATAACTTTGTTAGTTCCTAAATAAAACTAATTATGCGATATTTCTTTCTATTAATTGCCTTAATTTCAACAACAATAACTTCAGTCACAGCCCAAAACCACAAACACAGCCGAGTTAAAATTTGGACTGGCGATGCGGGTTTAAAAAAACTCAGCAGCCTGGGTATAGAAACAGATCATGGCGACATCAGGAAGAATGTTTGGTTTATTTCTGATTTCAGTGAAATGGAAATTGCAAAAATTGCAAATGCCGGATTTCGATACGATATTCAAATTGAAGATATTGTTTCCTATTATAGAAACCAAACTGCTCAAACAATTTCTTCTCAGCGTTCACTAACCGCCGCAAACTGCAATTCAACTATTCCTCAGTACCCAATTCCAGCTAATTTTTCATTGGGTTCTATGGGCGGCTATTTCACTTATCAGGAGATGTTCGACAATTTGGATTCAATGGCCTCTTTATACCCTTCTTTAATAACAATAAAACAGGCTTTACCCGGAGGAAATACTATTGAAAATCGTCCTGTTTATTATGTTAAGATTTCTGATAATGCAGCAATTGATGAATCAGAACCTGAAGTTTTATACTCGGCAGTACACCATGCAAGAGAACCCGGAGGCATGTCGCAACTGATTTATTATATGTGGTATCTTCTTGAAAACTACAACACCAATCCGGAACTTGCCTCAATTGTAGATAACACCGAATTATTTTTCATTACTTGTTTAAATCCCGATGGCTATGAATTTAATTATCTGAATGAACCTTTAGGTGGGGGATTATGGAGAAAAAACAGACGAGACAACCTGGATGGGACATTTGGTGTTGACCTTAACCGAAACTACGGTTTCAACTGGGGATTTGACGATGATGGTTCATCACCTTTTACCGGTGACGAAACTTACAGAGGGACGGTTCCTTTTTCGGAACCTGAGACACAATTAATGAGTGCCTTCGTTAACTCCAGAGATTTTAAAATTGCACTCAACTATCACACTTTTGGAAATTTATTAATTTATCCATGGGGTTATAATTATTCTATTTACACTCCTGATTCCGCATTATACACCAATTATGGCAGTTTGCTGACCACTTATAACGGTTATACCTATGGAACAGCTGATCAAACTGTAGGTTATATTGTGAATGGCAGCTCCGATGACTGGATGTATGGCGAGCAGATTGCTAAGCCAAAAGTTTTTGCGATGACCCCGGAATGTGGAGATGCCGCATTTGGCTTTTGGCCTCCAATCAATGAAATTATACCATTATGTCAGTCAAACATGTTTCAGAATATTACTATGGCTCAGCTTGCCGGAAAATATGCTACTGTAACAGAAACCTCTCCGGAATTAATTTCAGCAGGTGTGGGTACCATTCAGTTTACTTTAAAACAACTGGGATTGGATACAACAGGAACGTATACCATTTCATTAACCGCAATTACCCCTAATATAATTTTAACAGGTAATAGTGTTGTTCATGGAATTTAGACCTGCTTGAGGAAATAAACGATTCCATATCATTTGGGTTAACAACTCCAATGACGAACGGAGAAGAAATTAAATTTCAGATGAGTATTGATAACGGTTTGTACATACGAAATGAAACCATCGTTAAATATTTTGGTTCACCAACAGTAGCTTTTGCTTCAGATGGCAATAGTACTTCGGGTTGGAATGCGGGTCAGTGGGGTACCAGTACCACCCTATTTTATTCACCTACGGGTTCGATCACAGACTCTCCATTTGGTGATTACAATTCCAATGATGTTTCTGCTTGCAGAGTGACCACTCCTATCGATCTCACTGTTGCGGTAAAAGCATCCTTATCCTTTTATGCAAGGTGGGCGCTGGAACCAAATTACGACTATGTACAAGTTCAGGCTTCCACCAACAACGGTGCAACCTGGACTGCACTCTGTGGAAAGTATACCGTTGCAGGCAGTGACTTTCAAATTTTAAATGAACCGGTATATGAGGGCTTTCAGTTAGGTTGGGTAAAAGAAGAAATTAGTTTGGATGATTATCTCGGAACAAATGTTCAGTTGCGATTTGTACTTGTCAGTGATGGATTTCAGGAATATGACGGTTATTATTTTGATGATTTATTAGTCACTAAGGTTCTTCCCGGCACAAATAGCATACAGGAATTTTAAAATGCAATTATAGAAGCAGTATTACCAAATCCAGCGAGCGAATATTTTTATGAATTTAAATGCAGGCAATGAAGGCGGTTCTATAATTGTGAATGATATGGCCGGAAGAAGGGTTATAAAACAACCAGTTGCTGCTGGAACACCTTCTGTTAAAGTTTCTTCCTCTGAATTATCAAAGGGAGTTTACCTGGTGCATTTTGAAAGTGACAACAATTTTTCTAAACCTGTTAAACTGGTAATTGAGTAAAAGTTATAAAAATAAAAATTTGAAAACGCCTTCTTTAATCAGGAAGGCGTTTTCAATTTAATACAGTTCAATAAATCCGGTTTGGTTTATTTTGCTGAAGAAATTGTATACTCGGCAAACAGATGTTCTTTTTTAATCGGTGTAACAAATATATGATAGCAGCAAAAAAGTAAAAAGCACCGATTTGGTGGAATTACACCTAAAGCAACCGGCACATTATATAAGAGTGTGAACACTCCTAGAATAAATTGAAGAGTTACAATGACCAACACCAAATAAACAGCATTCATTTGTGGTACAGAAAGTTTTAAGATCTCCGTTTTTTGCTTTTTGCGGACAAACCAAATCATCCCCAGGATTAAAAAGACCACCACATAAGCAAGATAACGATGCACCACCTGAACGCCTGACATATTATCGACAAGTGCCATCCACCCATATTTATTAAGAGAATAAAAAACTGAATCGGCTATAACTTTATCACCCATGAGGGGCCATGTGTTGTAAATATATCCGGCTTTCATTCCGGCAACAAAAGCACCATAAATAATTTGTAAAATGGTGAAAGCAAAAATAATTTTAACAAAATTATACAGGGACTTATGCCAACCTATTAAAGATAATTTTACAGTATTGATAAGTTCAAAAGCAAACCAAAAAGTTAATCCGAATGTAGCAAAGGCAGTAATTAAATGCAGTGCAAGTCGAAAGTGACTTACACTGGGTACATTTACCAATCCACTACTTACCATATACCAACCGATAAACCCCTGCAGGCCACCCATTGCAAAAAGGATCAACGACTTCAGAATAATTTCCTTATTGAACTGTTTTGTAAACAGAAACCATAAAAATGGAATAATAAATACCAAACCAATAAGTCTTCCTAGCAGTCGGTGAATATACTCCCACCAATAAATTTGCTTAAAATCGGTTAATTCGAAATGAGAATTGATATGCTTAAACTGAGGTGTTTCCTGGTAATGAAGAAATTCCTTTTGCCAGTCGGCCTCATTGAGAGGAGGAATAGTACCTGTAACTACATCCCATTTGGTGATCGATAACCCTGAACCGGTAAGTCGGGTGATACCTCCGACAACCACCATTCCAAAAATAAGAAAACATCCACTGAACAACCATAAAATAATGGATGAACGACTCTGAATACTCATTTCATTACGCATCAACTTAATCTTTGATCACTCTGGCTACAAATTGAGCTGTATGTCTGCTTCTTTGCTCTAACAACACTTCTTTGCCTGCAGTCAACATTTCAATAGTTGATGGGTAATAATGCCGCACCGTGTAAAGCTGGAGATTTTCGTTATAAAGAATTTTGTAATCCTTTTTAAGCGCCTCAATTAATTTAGGGGCTTTGAAGGGATTATTATCTATACAAACAGAAAAACTGATTGCAGAGTTTTGCATCAGGTTAATTTTAACTCCGATACTTGCGAACAACCCAAAAATACCACTCAGGTTTTCTTCGGCAATAAATGAAAAATCTTTTGCAGAGATACTTATAAGCAGCTGATTGTCTTTGAATATAAACGATGGAATCAGAGGCTTAGTTTGAAAATCTTTGCCAATCTGGGTTCCCGGAAAATCAGGATTAATAAATGACTTTACATGAAGTGTAATATTTTTATTCTCGAGGGGCTTAATGGTTTTGGGGTGAATGACTGAAGCTCCGAAATAAGCCAGTTCAATGGCATCATGATAACTCATTCGCTCTATTTTCTGAGCATCCTTATAAAACTTAGGATCTGCATTTAATACACCCGGTACATCCTTCCAAATAAAAACGCCATCGGCATTTAAGCAATATGCTAATATAGCAGCAGTGTAATCTGAACCCTCTCTACCTAATGTAGTAGTATAATTTTCAGAAGTACTTGCAATGAATCCCTGAGTAACAACAACGTTACAAGGATCTTTGAATAAGGAAGGAATTATTTCCTGCGACCGAGCCGTTGTCACAGCCCAATTCACTTCACCCTCCCGATAATTATTATCGGTTTGAATGATGTCACGAGCATCAAGCCAGGTGTTATTGATACCGGCTTGCCGTAGGTAAGCACTAATTATTCTGGTTGAAATTAATTCGCCTGTTGAAACAATCTGATCATAAGCAAATGCATATCCTTTTGCTGCTTCTTCTTCAAGTACCCATTCAATTTCAACGAAATGATTGTTTACTTCATCGAAGACAGGATGTGATTTAGAAGAAAAGAGTTCATTCATTATTTTTTTATGGAACAACTTTACCTCTTCCAGATGCTTGATAGCATTTCCGTCTTTATTAAAATAGGAATTAATGACCAATTCAAGCGCGTTGGTCATTTTTCCCATAGCCGAAACTACCACAACTATTTTTTCATTTTCAAAATTGGCTAAAATTTTTGTAATATTTTTAACTGCCTCTGCATCTTTAACAGATGCCCCTCCAAACTTGAACACTTTCATGATTAGATTGATTTACTGGAATTTCAAAATTTGTGATTCGGTTAATTTGCAATTAATCCATTCGTTATCGAATGAGGCATTATACTTTTTATAAAAACCAATTGCTGATTCATTCCAGTCGAGCACCTGCCAGTGAATTTGTTTTGCCCCGACTGTTTTGCTGTCACTAATTACAGCTTCAAGCAGCAACTTACCAATGCCCTTACCGCGGAAGTTTTCATTTACAACTATATCATCCAGGTAAATCCCTTTCCCCTTCCAGGTGCTGTACTTGATAAAATAAATGGCCATTCCAACAACATCTCCATGGTCATCTGCCACGAGCAATCGAAATACAGGATTGTCACCAAATCCATCGCGTTCCATGGATTCAACGGTGTTGGTTACCTCTTCGGGGGCTTTTTCGTAAAGCGCTAATTCCTGTATTAGTTTAAGAACAGCTGGCAGATCGGTTTTTTTGCCTTTACGGATAGTGATTGAGTTGACCATAATTAGGTTGCAAAATTACCTATAAAATAGGAACCTTAAAAATTATATTGGAGAAATAAAATTTACAATAGCAGTAACTATTGAATACCGCTATTTTGCCTTAATGACTTTAATTGAAGAACTTAACTTAGGATCAGGAATTGCAAAATACTCACTCCTACAGACCTAAAGGATAAATTCAATAAATTAGCATTCCTGGAGTAACGGACATGACCGTTGCCCTATCAGAAAAAACAAAATCCGTACATTGTGCCAATGAAACTCCATCAACGAACTTTAGGCCAGGGCAAGGCTATACTAGTTTTGCATGGACTATTTGGCTCATCAGATAACTGGCAAACTTTTGGAAAAAATCTGTCAGCAATGGGTTATAAGGTAATTATGGCCGATCTGAGGAATCATGGATTGTCACCACACGATGACAAATTTTCTATTGATGTAATGGCCCAAGATGTGAGGGAATTAATTGAAATGGAAAACTTAACCAATTTGGTTGTGTTAGGTCATTCCCTCGGGGGAAAACAGCGATGAAATTTGCCGGGCTTTTTCCAGCTATGCTGAGTGGATTAATTGTTATTGATATTGCTCCGCGATTATATCCTGTTCATCACCGAGAAATACTGGATACTTTGTTAACTGTTGATACCACCAATTCAAGCTCACGAAATGCAGTCGAAGAAATTCTTAAAGCTGACATTGATGAATCTTCCACCCGACAATTCCTGATGAAAAATTTATATTGGAAAGAAAAGGATCGATTGGATTGGCGTTTCAATTTAAAGGTGATTAATGAAAAAATTGAAAGTGTTGGAGAAAGAATAACGTACAATCATCCATTTGAAAAACCCACATTATTCGTCAAAGGTGAAAAATCAAACTACATTTCCTATGATGATGAACGTGAAATTTTGAGATGTTCACTCAAGTAGAAATTAAGGTCGCCTTGGGGCCGGTCATTGGGTACATGCTGATAACCCGTCCTGGTTACTTGATGTTGTGAGTGAATTTTTAAAGAAACTTTAATCCTCACTTCTCCAATTTATAACTTTAATATACTGATTTTCAGCCTGTTGCTTTGCAAGAAATATTTTGTAATTTTATAACATAAATTGCTTGTAAACAAACGTGCACCCCACCTTAAAAAAGGCTCTTCAAATTATAAAGTACTTTTTACTTTGTCTGGTTGTTTTGCTGGTGTTTTTGATAGCTTTTATTCATCTTCCAATTGGTCATTCCATTCTAACCAGTCAGGTCAACAGCATTTTAAAAAATAATGGATTACCTATTAGTGTCGGCAAAATAACGCTCTCCATTGTTGGGGATATAGAGTTAAGCAAAATTGAAATGCTTGAAAGCAGTGGCGATACAATTTTTTATGGAGGTAATATAAAAGTATCGTTTAAAGTTCTCCCTTTATTTTCGAAACAGCTTATTCTAAATGATATTCGTGTTGACGATGTTGTATGCAATCTTTTTGCTGACAGTTCGGGGCAGCTCAACCTGATGGCCTATTTTCCATCATCTCCTGCCACCACCGAAATCAAACCTGAGTCAACAAATACGTGGGACCTAATTTTAGATGAAGCTCATCTTTACAATATTAATTTTCTTTATAGTAATCCAGTCAAAGGGATATTTATTCAGCAAAGCTTATACAAAGCAGATTTGAGTTTTGATTCATTTTCTTTTTTCAAAAAGCAGATCGATGTAGGCACACTTAAACTGAATAGAGTAAATGGAATGGCATCCATATCCACACAAATTGAAGACACCATTCCTAATGACACCATACCATCACCCTGGAAATTTTCAGCGAAGAATATTGAACTTACTGACATAGCATACAAGTACACCAACCCTTCAAGCAAATTATATCTGGCTGCTTCATTAAAGCACTCAAATTTAATACTTAAAAAACTAGATCTGACTTCAAGCGAGTTGACTATTTCTCAATTAAAAGTTGAAGATCCTGTGATTACCTTCTCCCCTTCTGAAACCCCATCAGCAAACACAGCACAAATTGAACCCGGCACCATTTATCCTAAAGAATTTGAATGGACAATAGTGTGTGAACTATTCAATATCAAAAACGGAAATTTTTCAATTGAGAATTTTTCTTCTGCCGAATCAAATATTATAACTCAATGGCTTCCTGTTCAAAAATTAAACACTACCATAAAAAATATTTACCTGGAGCAAAAAGGAATGGGGCTAGAGCTGAATGAGCTCTCTGCTTCATTGAACAATAAATTATTTCTACAAACTGGAAAATTGGAGATCAAAGCAGACTCCACTATGCAGGGGAAGATGGTGCTGGATTTGCTTGCTACCACCGGAAAGGAAACTAATGCACCATTTTCAGCCAATGACACAATTGTTGTTTCAGTTGCACTTGCAGGATCGATGAATGTTTTAAATATTGAAAAGTTCAGTGCAGATGCATACTCAGGAATTCAGCTTGATGTTTCAGGTAGCATTAAAAATCTGACACAAATTCCTGACTCACGCTGCGAGTTAAAATTCCATACCAATTCCATCTCACAGTATCAGGCTGAAGAACTTATTTCGGGATTTAAAACTAGTATGATCCTACCGAATTCAAACCGGTTCAATTTTCAGGCACAATTGAAGACTCTTTCTACCATCCCAATTTCAACCTGAACATAAGCAGCAGTTCAGGTAAAATTTTGATAGCAGGGAATTACGATATCAAGAGCAGTTATGCCAAACTGAATGCGAAGCTGAGTGACATCAAACTGAATGAAATTTTAGGAAACAAGGATATGCACAACCTCTCAGCTAAAATATCCTGGAACGGGAAAGCTAAAGGAATAAATACTATTTCAGGCCAAGGTTCTATTGAGTTTGATGAGCTAGCCTTCAAAGACATCAAAACTTATGATTTAAATCTTGATTTCAAAATAGACCGGCAAGTGTTATTATTTAAATTAACAGGTATCGACTCAACTTTGTCGTGTGACATTGCAGGAGACTTTGGATGGGAGCAAAAGGCGAACCATGGACAACTGGCAGGTAATTTCAGTTTCTATGAGGGAAGATCAGATTTACTGCCTGGGAATTGTTCAATAAAAAGTGAATTGTCGGCTTCATTTTCAAACAGGTTGGGAGATTTGGAAGCTGCGATAAATATGCATGCAATTTCCCTGGTTAAAGATGATCACATAGCCAATCTGGATACATTATCATTAATGTTAAGCAGGAAGGATACAATAATAAGTTCCCTGCTTTCCAGTGATTTTGTAATCGCTGAATTTAACAGCCCCACTTCGATTACTGAATTTACAAGTGCACTTTCAAAAATAGAATTTGAGAAAATACTTACATTGGATGCTACCAACTATTTTAATGGATCCTACATAGCAACCTTGCCGGCATTCAATTTAAATGTTGCTGCCCAATATGACTCGATATTTACGCTGTTCCTTCCGGATTCGGTATTTAGGTTTCACCATGCTGATTTAACAATAAGAAAATCAAATAAGGAACAAAGTATTCATGCAGAATTAGAAATAGACAGTTTAAACTATTTGAACGCAGGATGCTATGGAGCCAAATTAGCATTGATGGTTGATCAGAAAACTATGCATGGAGATCTGACAATTGATAGTCTGGAAATTAACGATGAAGGAACCGGGCTGACCAAACTTCAGCTGGATGTGTTACCTGAAAAGATTACCGGCTCCATCTTTATTGCCGACAGCAGTGGAGCTCCGCTCTATCAGCTTGGCGCAGAAGCTTTGAAAGGGAAGGGAAGTATAAACTTCAGAACAGCAGGGTCAGATTGGATTGTCAATTCTAACAAATGGACTATTTCTCCTGCTGAATTTTTAAAGTGGGAAATAGGAACCAATGACTTCATAGCTGACTTGAATCTTCAACATGAAGCTATGAAAATTAACCTGAACGGTCGAAAATCTGATTCGCTGAAAATGAACTTGCAAAATATAAATATCAGCAAATTGGCTTCAGTAAAAGTACTATCAAATTTGCCTGAAGGGATTGTAAATGCCGATTTTATATATAGTGCTAAAGAAAATAAAAACCTGGAATTTAAATTTGATGTTAACCAACTAAAATGGAAAGAGGTTGTGGCCGATCATGTTGGTGCAAATGGATTTTAAAAATGAAAAAGTCAGGAAGCATTGAAAGTGAAATGACCGCACAACTTAATGATTCATCAGTATTACTACTCAAAGTAATCCGGGAGGACAGCATTTCAGTTCAAAAAATAAATGCTATTTTCAAATACATTCCAGTGAGCTTACTGGAACCTTTTACACAGGAATATATCAATGATCTGGGCGGATATGCAAGCGGAGAAGTAATGGTCTCCGAAGAAGGCACGAAACCAACTATCGATGGCAAGTTAAAATTAAATGCTGTTACATTAAATATCATACCACTTCAGGCCTGGTTCTCGGTTCCTGAAGATTCTGTTGTCATCAAATCCAATCAGGTACACTTCAATCATTTTGTGATAGTGGATAGTCTTAAGAAGCAACTTTTTGTTGATGGAATTATAAATCTCGAAAACACTGAAAAAATCACCGCTGATCTGGATGTGAGCTTTGACAACATAAGGGTAATGAACACAACGGTAAAGGACCATCCCGATTTCTTCGGTTCCGTGATTGTGAATTCAGGTTTGAAAATAACAGGTCCCGTTAGCATGCCTTCTATAAAAGGGAAGATAAAATTGCAGGATGGGACCAATATTACCTACCGTCATTCTGAGGATCTTTCCTTACAGGAGAGACAAAAAACCGTAACATTCGCAAGCCTGTCTATGGATACTTCTGCATTTTCAACAGCATTTTCCCGGGTAAATGAACTATCAGGTTTGCCACTTATTCAAACGACACTTGAAATTACTCCTAAAAGCATTTTCAATTTTGAAATCTCCAGTGGCTATAATATCCATATAGGCATCACTGGAAATGGCTTGCTAAATTATTCCATGTTGCCAAATAATTCAATGAGCCTCACAGGAAGTTATGAAATTAAACAGGGAACTGCTGATCTCAAATTTACAGGTTGGCCTGCTAAAATATTTACAATTACAAATGGCAGCACTGTGCGTTGGGACGGAGATGTAACCGATCCTGAAGTGAATCTCGAAGCCACATCCAAGGTGAAAGGATCCTACATCAATCCTGTTGATAACAAAACACGCAATGTTGACTTTATTGTATCAATGAAATTAACTAATCAGGTTTCAAAACTAAAGGTCGCTTTTAATGTAACAAGCCCCGACCAGTATATAAGCAGCGTTTTGAATACGCTACCAGAGGAAGAAATGATGCGCCAAGCGGTAAACCTTCTATTGTTTGAAAGCATTAACCTGCCCAATATTGAAAACTCTTCCAACTATGTAACCTCGCAAATAAATAGTTTCTGGGAATCGCAACTCAATGCTATCACAAAAACAAGTACAAAAAGTGTTGACTTATCATTTGGGATTGACTCACATACCCAAACATCAGCAAGTGGTGGAGAGGAAGAAAAAACAAGTTTAACCTATGAAATGCAAAAAAAGTTGTTCAATGACAGAGCTTCTGTAAAAGTTTCAGGTAGATTTAACGATGAAACTCAAGCCGGAAATACAAGTAACAATATGGTTGAGAATTTCATTTTTGAATATCAACTCGATACCATGGAAAGAAAGTTTGTCAAACTCTATACCCGCAAAGATTATGAAGATATTCTGGATGGCGAAGTAACCAAATCCGGTGTTGGATTTATATACCGCAAAAGCTATCCCGACTTCAAGAGCATCTGGAAACGAAAATCTAAAACCAAAAGAGTTATCAAAATAACACCACCAAAAGCAGATTAGTTGAATCAGTCAAAAACTCCATATCATTATATTGTCAGTGCCTTGTTGGTTCTGCTTCTGAGCGCCTGTTCCAATACACGGTTTCTCAAGGATGATCAGGTACTTTATGTCGGTATTAACAAAATTAAAATTATTGGAAAGGAAGAAATTAAGAAAGTAAAATCAGCTTCAGAAATACTTGACGGGATTGTTTCTGTTAAACCCAATAATTCACTTCTGGGAACTAAAAGGGTAACACCTCCAATTGGATTATGGACCTATAATTATCTGAAGTATAAAAATGGAAACAAAAAAGGAAAAGAAGGTGGATGGATCTATCGAAATTTCAATGAACCTCCAGTCCTTATTTCTACAGTGAATCCTGCGTTGCGTGCCGATCAAATTGAAATTGAATTATTTGATCTGGGATTTTTCAATGCAAAGGCTACCTATGAAATTATTAAAAAAAAGAGCAATCCCCGCAAGGCAAAAATTACTTACACCGTTATAGCCGACAGCATTTACAGAATAAATAAAATTATAACTCCTCCACCGGCAGATGCAATAGATACATTTATAAATAAGCACCTGGAGGATTTTAATCTAAAGCCGGGTGCTATTTTTAATCTGGAATTAATCAAATCCGAGAAACGAAACATTGCATCTGAGCTTGTTGAACAAGGATACTATTTTTTTAGTCCTGACAATATTGAATTTATTGCTGATACATCAATTACTCCCTACAAAATTGATTTGATGATACGGAAGGAAAGTCAAATACCTGAATTTATTCTGCAAAAATACACCATCGATAAAATAAAAGTAAATTTCAGTGATAATCAATTTGACACGCTACAACAATATGAGCCGAATGATTCGCTTTATTATGATGATGTTTATATAATAGGATGCAACAATTATTTAAAACCTGAAACAATCCGAAGTTGTATCCAGTTTGAATCTGGGGATCTCTATTCAACAAAACAACATCAGAGTACCATCAAACAATTGAATAATTACAGTGTATTTCGCAATGTTAAAGTTCAGTTTTTGTTAAGCGATACTATTCGACACAAGCTTGATATGTTTATAGACCTTTCACCCAAAGAAAATGTCAGTATAAACCTTGAGGGATATGTGCAAACCAAATCAACGGGTTTTACAGGTCCGGGTCTGGAAGCATCCATTTCGAATGGAAATATTGGAAGAGCCGCAAACAGGCTTCAACTAAAAGTCAACGGGGGATTTGAATGGCAGATAGCGAATCAATCCGGTGAAAATCTCGGTTCAAATTCCTACAATGCAGGGATTAATACTTCATTTATTTTTCCAAGATTGGTGCTTCCATTTAAAATAAAAGGAGTGCACAATCTGCTTTCATCAGAAACAATTGTCGACCTGGGTTTTGAATTTTTGAATAACGTGAGGTATTACAGGATGACCTCTTTAACTGCCGCCTACAGCTATCAATGGAAGAAAAAGCAGAAGATTACCAATACATTTTCGCCTGCAAAAATCAACATGGTGAATCTGCTTGAAACAACCAACGAATTTGACAATATTGTGGAAAGTAATATCTATGTGAAAAAGAGTTTTGAAGAGCAGACAATTATTGGAATGGAGTATAATTTCATCTATGACAACACATCCAGAAAATCGAATGGAACCTATTTTCAGGCAATCGTGAGCACCTCCGGAAATTTAGCCAGTACTATCAGCAAAGCAAATAACTCTGAAAAACCTTATACAATTCTGAGTAATGTTTTCTCACAGTTCATAAAAACATCTCTTGATTTCCGATACTTTACCCGAACAACAAAGAAAGGTTTGGTATTCAGAATTTATAGCGGAGTCGGGTATTCCTATGGAAATTCTACTGTAATGCCCTATATCGAACAATTTTACAGTGGAGGATCAACAAGTCTAAGAGCATTTGCCGCACGTTCAATCGGACCCGGAAGTTACCAACCCGTAGAACAAAACGGAATTGTTGACCAGACAGGAGATATTAAATTAGAATTTAATGCTGAATATCGTGTTCCATTTTCTGATATGGTTCATGGTGCACTGTTTGCTGATGTGGGTAATGTTTGGCTCTTAAACACAGATGAGAACAGACCTGGTGCTGAATTTGAATTCAGTAAATTTGGCAATCAGCTTGCTTTCGGATCAGGCCTGGGATTGCGGTTTGATTTTGACTTTTTTGTGCTTCGTACTGATGTTGGTTTTCCGCTTAGAAATAATTATGAAAAAGATGGCAGTTACTGGCTGAATAGTTTTTCAGACGTAGTTTCAGGGTATAGATTTAATTTGGCGATTGGGTATCCGTTTTAATTGATCACGGAGGTGGTGAGGCGGAGGTTAGTTAATAATTAGTTTGGTGGTTTTACGAATTTCAGGGCTTTGTAAGGTTAAAAAATAGACCCCTTTTGATAATAGTGTTTTATTCAATTGAATTTCGTTCACGCCAATTTGATTATTCATTTCAGTGCTGTACACTACCCGTCCGCTTATCTCAGTAATTAGAATTGTTCCGGCAACATTCTTAGTACTATTAAATACTACTTTAAAATTTCCATTTGATGGGTTTGGATAAATGGTTAAATCATTCCCGGTTAGTAAAGTTTCACCACTACCAACTGCACCACCATTTCCATTAAACAAATTGTGAAATTCCTGATAAAACTGGTTGGCTATTGCCGGATCGTGGATCACAAGTATATTTTCATCATTTTTAAGATTCGCTGAATTACTCCAGTTATGTGAGCCGGTGAGAACTGTAGGGTCGGAGCTTGAATTTGAAGGATCAACTATCAGATACTTGTGATGCAGAATTCCCGGATTTGATCCATGATCGAATAAAATAATATTGTTACCCATTACACCTTGCATGATCAAAAATGAAGTGCCACTACCTCCAGAAGAATCATCCATGATGCCTGCAGCACTCACTCCGAAAAGATCTACTCTTTCTTCAACCGCATAGGCAAGATCAAATCGAGTGAAAACCAATGTTGCAAAATACAATTCCTGATCGGCAGACTGCATAGTTTTTATAATCTGGCTATTTGCGTTATCGGAAGGACTGAAAAAACATTCTATTCGTTTGCCTCCGATATTTAATTCATGAGGAGTGTTGTCGGTTTTATCGGGACCAAATTTTGAGTTAGCCAAATTTGGCTGGGCACCGATTCCTCCCCACATTTCTTCAAACTCCATTTGATAAACCAACGCTAACGATTTATCTTGTATAAAAACAAGATTATTCCGGTCATCGTACAATTGCCCGTTACTCCAATTGGTTGAACCACCCATCACAACAGGTTTGTTTGCATTCGTGTGTTCAGCATCTAAAATAAAAAATTTATTATGCATAATTCCATAATAACTAAAAGGCACGGTAGGGGACAATAACACCGGGATGGCAGAATTAAGTAACTGCAAGCCTGCATTTGTATTACTACCATCAGCAATAACTCTAACCTGAACACCCCTGTTATAAGCATCGTTCACAGCCTGAACAATCAAACCGGTTCCCGTATCATCAAAACTGTAAATAGCAATATCAAGAGTAGCAATGGAACGATCGATATATGCTTTCAATGTATCATCAAAAGTATTGTTTAATAAAATTGCATTGTTCCCTGAGGGAGTTGCCACATAAGTGTCAACAGGGCGATTGAAGTATACTTTAATGTCACCACTTGAATTGGATGCGGTGATATAGGAACGAATATTTGAGTAGGCAGTATCATTTCCGGAAACGGAAAACGATTGCACATAAAATAACTCAGAAGCCGAGGCACCGGAGATATTTATCACGGGCGCACTTGAATTTGCTGGCCCATTTATAACACCCAATTCCAAATTGGGAGTGTTTCCATAACGTATAAAGGTGTTACCATTAATATTGGTATTCCATGCTATATCTAAACCTGAAGTAGTGATATTTTGAGGATACGGAGGAACAGTTATCAGTATGGAAGAAGAGCTTACCAGGTCATTTAAATCGCGTGGCAAAACCTGATATTGATTACCAAATTGAGAACATAAGCCATAAAGAGTAATATTAGAAGATGGGATCGTTTGACCTACCAAAGGATTGGTGGAACGAATATAAACCACACCATTTTGTCCGTTTGCTGTGAAATTATAATTTACATTTCCTGCAAAAGTTGATCCCGGATTAGTAAATGTCACATTGTTAATTTGAATAAAAATAGATTCATAATTTTCGTTCAATTGAGAAGGAGTAGCTAATACTGGTGCAGGCATTGGATTTCCGGATGAATTTAAATTCCAAGAATTAACCGGAGTTATTTCTAATAAATTCTGATAATCAACAGTAACACCTGTAACAGTAACATTATCGCCTCGAACGGTTGTTGCCAGCGCTGAGCTAAAAACAGCTATGCCTGCAGTGCCATCCTGTAAATAACGAATAGTACCAAACTCTGCACCTGATGTTACAATGCCATTAATTGTTACGGTACTTCCAAGAGGCAAACTTCTGGCATCGTAGATAGAAATTAGTTGCCCAAAAGAGGTAAAGGGTAACATTAAAATTGATACTACTATTGATAAAGAATATTTCATTGCAGCAATATTTGAAACTACTAGTAATAACAAAAGGGCTTTGAAATGGTTCAAAGCCCTTCTATAAATTTTATTTAAGAGGCATAATCCCGAAAATGGTTAATGAATCACAACATCATCAATCCGCCAGCTGGTAGTATTCGTTGTACCATCACCTAAATATTTAAACCCAACGTGAGCTGCGGTACCGGTAAACGAAGTCAATGGAACATTACCACTGGTAACCCATGTATATTGTCCATCAGCCTGAACCGCCAATGTGCAGGTAAGTTGAGTCCAGTTGGCAGTAGCAACGTTAGCACCTGTAAAATTGGTTGCAATCCAAACTGTAAGACCATTATGAACAAAGAAACCCCAGGAAGAACGGAATGATAAGGTATCTACCGTTGCTAAATCGAAAGCAGGTGTAATCAACCATGATTCCATCGCAGGTAAACCGCTACCGAAAGCAGTAGCTTGTGCATAGGTATCACCACTAAAAACACCAGCTCTCCAAAACCGATTTCCCTGAGCAGAGATGTTATACCAACCGGCTAGATTAATATCGGTATTAGTAGTTTGACTACTGAAAGTTTCATTAATACCATTTCCCGGAGGAGGCGGACCACCATCACAACGAACCTGATTCATAACCACATCATAAGTATCGCGAATAACCAGTTGGGCTGTAGTTGTAAATACAGTAAGTACTGCCACTAAACTACCATTATTGTTAGGTATGGGCTTGCTGGCAAAAGTTGCATATCCGCTGGAACGAACCATGATTTCATCACTGGTATTACAATCCTGCAAAAACACTTCACCGGACAACTGCGATACAGCATCTGCATATGTTTTTGAAGTGTCATTGTCTTTAAATTCAACATCGCTCAGTTTTACCAACCGATTTTGAAAACCATCAAAATCAGAAAGCAAATCATCAATTGTTACTTCAATTGGGATAACCGGCAAACTACTAACGCCCGGAACAACGTAAGAATCGATGAGTGTAAAAGGAATTGGTGCAACTTCGGGCTGTGTAGGGTCTGTGAGATCAATATAGCCGCCTAATTGAATAAGATCTGCATAATCACCAATTACCAAATTTTGCAACCTTACAAATATTCTTCGTCCGATTGGGAATTCTCTCCAGAATTCAGAGCGATCAATTCGAATTGAAATACCAGCGGTACCATCGTCGATAACAATTGTTTTATAAAAATTACCAGATTTGTCATCAGCAACAACGGTTCCTGAAATATTCCAATCTTTGGTGATTTTCACAATTGCATCGTTATTGATAATAGTATCACGATACAAATCCTTCAATTGCTTGATGGTCATATTCACCACAATATTAGGATCCTGTCCGCCTGAAGGAGGGCTATCAAACTCATCTTTCCTACAGGAAGAAACAACTACCATAGCACCAAGTACGATGACAGCAAACAAACTCTTCAATGAAATTTTCATATTATTACAATTAGTATTTTTAGTTCATTCTCAAAATTAAATTCACAAAGTAGGTTCTGCCAAAAGAGTAGAAATACTTTGGTGCAAATGCATTAGGATCTTTATCTTCAAAATCATAACGTAATTGCTCATAACCACCGGTTACTTGATCTTTATTATCCAATAAATTAGATACACCCACATTGAATACCAGGAAAGTATTTCTTTTAATACTAGGAAAGAAGTTATTTAATTTCCATGATTTACCTCCGAACAGATCCATTGTAAATTGGCTATCTGCTTTTTCCTGATCTACAATTGCATTGTATTCGGCAGAGTTTTCAGGAACGAGATCTACAGCGGCGGTGGTACGACGTGCCGGGTTGAAATCAATATAAGTTTTATCGTAATAGTTGAAATTTAAATTCACAAACCAGAATTTCTTAGCACGATAACTTAAACCAAGAGTATAGGCATTTTGAGGTGTTCCACTTACGAAAAAGTTTTTTGCATAAACAGTTTCACTTTCAGCGAGAATTTCAGAGGTATTATCAACAGTAATTGTTGCATTAGGCCGATCGGTATAAAAATACTCACCAATAGCTGCAACAATATTGGCAGAAAATCCTTTGCCAATATTGTAATCAAAAGCTAATTCGGCACCAACATGGCGCTTGTCTATATTGCTAATTGTGTAATTCACGAAATCCCGGTAATCTGCATGATAGAAACTAACTGTATTCACCTGATCCTTGAATTGAGTAAAGTAGAAGACGGCACGCGCTTTCATTTTAGGAGCTCTTAAAAGGTAACCACCTTCAGCAGAGAAAATCTTTTCATTTTGCAGATTAGGAGCCAATTGATCACGAGTTCTTACAGAAACATAAGCATTTTCAAAAAACGGAGCACGGGTTGATGAGGATATGTTAGCGAAAACATAATTTCTTCCATTTATTTTATAAGTGGCACCTCCTTT
This sequence comes from Bacteroidota bacterium, assembly GCA_016722525.1. Lineage (GTDB taxonomy): Bacteria > Bacteroidota > Bacteroidia > AKYH767-A > OLB10 > JADKJB01. The sequence goes on along the minus strand of JADKJB010000008.1, from coordinate 104,374 downwards.
TAAAGCGTAATTAAAAAATGATTGTGTTTCAGATTCGCCAAAAGAATTAAATTTGAATAACCCATTTCGTACATTTCCTATACGTTTGAAAGAGGTTTGAGATAATTCAACTGCTCCAAAGAAATCAAAGTTATCGAGTTTATATTGCGCCTGAGCCCAACCACCACCACGATTAATTTCGGAAGTATAGTTATAACCGAATTTATCGCCTTCATGTAAAATTCTGTTAGGGTTGTTAAGGTCATTTTGCAATGCTTCCTCGTTACCTCCAAAATCCTGTTCAGCATATTGATTCACATCCACATAAAATTCTCCTCCGAGAAGATCGCGCACCCGCTTAAAATTATCCGTTTTTTGTTTCATATAAAAAATACCTCCATTGAACTGAATGTTATCAGTAATGCTGGTACTATAGGTGGAATTGAAATGAAACTTTTTGCTATCAGCAACTCGCTCTTCCTGAATATATGCGGATCGTTTTCCTGAAATAGAGCTACCTTTTATGCCATTTGCATCAGTTATTGTTTCGTAACTATTTTCATTTGCTTCATACATTTTTTCCCAGTTCAACTGCCGCTGATCTTCATAAGTACGCATCAAATAATCAATCATTGTTGCCATTTCAGGATTATCATAGAAGCTTGGCAATCGACGGTAGTAATCAGGGCGGGGATCGGGGGCATTGTACCAGTCAAGACCGGTATTGATATTTTCACCCATTGAGGCACCAATAGAAGTACGAAGCAGCGATTGATTGTTCATTTTCCAATCGTGTGACAAAATTGCAACCGGCTGGTGAGAGATATTTAAGTTTGCATTACGTTTTTTTCCATCCTGATATCCCCAAACCGGATTATAATAATTCGTACCGGCAATATCATATAACTCTTGCATGGCAGGAGAAGATTTCCCTCTTTCTGTTGGGGCTCCGAAAGTGGTTAAACTGATAGAATGTTCGCTATTAATAATTTTTTCAGCAGCCAAATAATAGGACCAGCCATCATAATAAGTACCTGGAACATACCCTTCATCAGACCAACGACGGGTAACAGAGCCACTAATAGCCCATCCACCTTTTAGTAGTCCGCTTCCAAAAGTTGCCATCACACGATTTTCATAAACACGATTAGATGCAGCAACAGAAACTGAAAGTTGCTTACGTTGTTTAGATGCTCTGGAATCGATATAAGAAGATCCACCGATTCCGCCAAAAGCGAAACCACTTGCAGCGAGCCCTGTAACATTATCACGATTACGAACTACATCATTGAGTCCACTCCATAAAAAAAACATGGAGTTGCCTGTGGTAAGATCAGTCATCGGAACTCCATTCATATAAGTAACGGTATTTTCGTTGTCGTACCCTCGAACTTTAAAACGGGCTCCACTGAAGGTATAAGAGGCTGCAGCATTGAAGGCATCACGAGAGGCATTCAATACTCCGGAAACGGTTTGAGAAGACGATTCTTTAATTTCACTATCCGACAAGGAGACTTCAGGAATATCATCCTGTGAATTTTCCGCAAGACTTCCGGTAACTGTTGTTCCAAAAAAACCGAGATCTGTTGTTACACTGTTTACCTTAATGGACTTTGAATAGGGAAGGTGGTTATCGGCTGCAATTTCAATTGAATAATCACCAAAGGGTACTTCTTTTAATTCAAAAACACCATTAGCATCAGATACTGCTGACATACTTGTTCCTTTCAGCACAATTTTAGCGCCTTCAACAAAGTTATTTAAGTCATCGGTAACAGTTCCTTTTACAGTTGCATTTTGTGCCATCACAACACCGGACACAATGCTAAACATAGCAATAAGCAATAAACGAAGAATCTTCATAGGATAGGATTTCCCCGGGCGGGGCTTTAAGGAAGCGCAAAGATAATTATTTTGTTGATTCCGTAGGCATTTGATTATCATTAAATTATAAAATATAGGTTAATTTTAAGTTAAAAACGTAGTGGCTGGATTGGTATTAGTACTTTTGCTGAACAACCAGATTAGCTATTAACTGTGGTTTCAAGGAAACTCGTTGGATCTAGGCTCCAAAATAGTACAAGACCGATTCAATAAAACAGGGTCTCTCAAAACTCACAAAATAGCTTTATAAACAACTTCTAATAAATGAAAAATTTTCTGACAACTCTTATTTGCCTGTTATGCAGTTTGAACATTGCTTTTTCGCAAAGTAAAGCTAAGCACAAATACAAAGTTGCCTGCTTAGGTTTTTACAATCTTGAAAATCTATTTGATACCATTAATGATCCATTGATAAATGATGAAGAGTTTTTACCTTCCGGTACAAAACTTTATACTGGTAAAGTGTATGTGGATAAACTTAAAAATCTTGCTGAAGTCATTTCTCAATTGGCGATAGAAGAAACGCCTGATGGGGTTTCTTTACTTGGTGTTGCTGAAGTTGAAAACAGATCTGTTTTAGAGGATTTGGTAGTGCAGCCAAAAATCAAAAATCGAAATTACAAAATTGTTCATTTTGACTCACCCGATGCTAGAGGAATTGATGTTGGATTAATTTACAATCCAACTTATTTTAAAGTACTGGAGAGTGCCCCTTTGAATGTTCCGTTGAAGAATGCTGATGGCACACCCTATGCAACCAGGGATGTACTATGGGTATATGGCTTGTTTAATGGAGAACCGTTGCATGTATTTGTAAACCACTGGCCTTCACGTCGTGGAGGAGAAGAAGCTTCTGCACCGGGAAGGGCACTGGCAGCAGGAGTTGCAAAAGCAAAAATGGATAGTATCAGAGCTAAAAATCCCGATGCCAAAGTTATTTTAATGGGTGATTTAAATGATGACCCTTTGAGCCCAAGTGTTACAGATGTAATTAAAGCAAAAGGTGATTCCTCTAAAGTTTAACCGGGTGACATGTTTAACCTTTGGACAAATTATTACAAAAAAGGTAGTGGAATACTTGCCTACAATGATGCCTGGAATTTCTTTGATCAGGTAACTATTTCACCCTCTTTTTTACAACAAAATCAGCAAGGATTTTTCTTTCAAAAAGCTGTTATTTTCAACAGGCCATTCATGCTACAAAAATCAGGAAGGTATAAAGGATATCCACTGAGAACTTATGATTTTGATATTTATATGAGAGGTTACAGCGATCACTTTCCTGTGTATTTAGTGATGATGAAAAAAGCTGATTGAGAAAACAAATTAATTCACAACTTTCCTGTGATTTAGAATCCTTAGTGCAAACAAATTTGGAATAAAAATCCTTCTTGGCATTGTTCCAGATTTAGCAGCACCGTTCTTGCTTATCCACTATTTCACTTTCGCCTTTTCGTATTTAGTGAACCAACTTTTTATTTTCATTTGAATTACTCCAAAAAAAGCTTCTCGAAAAATACTGGTACTCATTTTTGAATTGCCTTCTTGTCTGTCGGTAAAAATAATTGGCACTTCAACAATAGTAAATCCAAGCTTCCAGGTAGTAAATTTCATTTCAATTTGAAAAGCATAACCCATGAACTTTATTTTATCGAGTCGAATAGATTGCAATACTTTCTTTTTATAACATTTGAAGCCTGCGGTTGCATCTTGTATGGGCATTCCGGTAATCAGACGAACATAAGCCGATGCGTAATACGACATAATTACTCTTCCAATAGGCCAGTTTACCACATTAACACCTTTGATATAGCGAGAGCCAATTGAGAGATCGGCTCCATCTTCTGCGCAAGCTTTTCGAAGTCTGATTAAATCCGCAGGGTTGTGAGAAAAATCAGCATCCATTTCAAAAATATACTCATATTCTTTTTGTAATGCCCATTTGAATCCATGTATATAGGCGGTTCCTAAACCAAGTTTACCCGCACGTTGTTCCAAATGCAATCTTCCGGGAAATTCCAGAATTAATCTTTTCACAATTCCAGCAGTTCCATCATCAGAATTATCGTCAACTACTAAAATATGAAATGGGTAACTTTGAGACAATACTGCCCGTTACACGGCCTCAATGTTTTCACATTCATTAAAAGTTGGTATAATGATGAGCGAGTCGGACAATGTACTAGTTGATGAGATATTGTAAATGAATAGTATTAATTAGAAAGGGTTGATTGAATCCATGAAACGTTACACACAAAGCTAAATTTTAGTCTGAAAATTTAGCTTTGTGTGTTTCCGGTTTTTATTGTCGTAGTAACCATGCGAATATAAGCGGAGCAACAATTGTAGCATCGGACTCCACGATAAATTTTGGTGTAGTAATATCCAGTTTACCCCAGGTAATTTTTTCATTGGGAACTGCACCGGAATAGGATCCGTAACTGGTAGTTGAATCTGATATTTGACAAAAATAGGTCCAGAACGGGATGTTATGCATTTCCATATCCTGGTACAACATAGGAACTACACAAATTGGAAAATCACCGGCAATCCCTCCTCCTATTTGAAAAAAGCCAACACCTTTGCCTGCCGAGTTTTTGATATACCAGTCAGCAAGCCAGGTCATATATTCTATTCCTGATTTCATGGTAGAGGGTTTTAATTCACCTTTGATACAGTATGATGCAAATATATTCCCCATGGTACTGTCTTCCCATCCGGGCACAATGATTGGCAGATTTTTTTCTGCAGCGGCAATCATCCATGAATCTTTAACATCAATTTCATAATGTTCTTTCATCACACCGGAGAGTAGCAATTTATACATATATTCATGCGGCAAGTACCGTTCCCCTTTGGAGTCGGCATCTTTCCACAATTTATAAATATGCTTTTGGATTCGGCGAAAAGCTTCTTCTTCAGGGATACAAGTATCTGTAACCCGGTTAAATCCATGCTCAAGAAGGTCCCATTCTTCTTGTGGGCTCAGATCGCGATAGTTAGGGACGCGTTTGTAATGAGAATGGGCAACGAGATTCATGATATCTTCTTCGAGGTTAGCACCTGTACAGGATATGATATCAACTTTCCCTTGACGTATCATTTCAGCCAGACTAATCCCTAATTCGGCAGTACTCATAGCACCGGCGAGAGTAATCATCATTTTACCACCTTCGAGGAGATGTTTTTCATATCCCTTGGCAGCATCCATTAAAGCGGCTGCATTGAAGTGACGATAATTATGCTCAAGAAACTTTGAAATAGGTCCTCTTTCCATGATTAAAATGTCAGTGCTGGTAAGATGCAAAGGTATTAATTTACAAACAAAATTAACTATTCACAACACAAAAGCATGCAGTAAAAACTGCATAAAAAGCTGAAATGGGCATCTTTATGGAATTAATTATTTGAATAGTCCAATTAAAAACACAAACAGTAAAAAAGCATGTCAGATAAAAATGTAAAATCAACCAATTATCCACAATTGGGAAATAAGCAATCAATGGCCGATCAGGTAGTACAGATTAAATAAATTTATCTCCTTTAGTAAGCTTCACATCATTTACAAACTGACGAATTTGTTGTTCATCCTGTTTTTTGCAAATCAATAAAACACCTTCCGATTCAACAACAATATAATCATCGAGTCCCTGAACTACCACTAGTTTATCTTTAGGCATGTTGATGATACAATTTTTTGAATCGTACACTAAAACATTTTTTCCAACTATAGCATTTTCACTTGCGTCATGTTTAATATGTTCATACAAAGAACCATAAGTACCCAGGTCACTCCAACCAAATTCAGCACTCATCACATAAACATTGCGCGCCTTTTCCATCACACCAAAATCAATGGAAATGTTAGTACATTGTTCATATGCTTTACGTACAAATTCATTTTCATCAGGTTCATTAAAGTGATCTGCCGCTTCATGAAACAGGCTATCCATTTCAGGAATATGTTCTGATATTGCTTTGTGAATAGAGCCCACACTCCATAAAAAAATGCCTGCATTCCAAAGAAACTCTCCTGTTTGAAGGAAGAACTTAGCCATTTCAAGATTAGGCTTTTCAGTGAATGTTTTCACTTTAGAGATTTTATTCTCCTCCTGAATTTTATCATCAATAAACTGAATATATCCATAACCGGTATCAGGACGATTTGGACGAATCCCTAAAGTTAAAAGACTGTCATTCTTAGATACAAAATCAAGACCTTTTAAAATAGTTTTAATAAATTCATCTTCTTTTAAAATGACATGATCACTGGGAGCGACCACCACTTTTGCATTGGGATTCAATTTCGAAATTTTATAACTTGCATAGGCAATACACGGAGCCGTATTCTTACGGTGTGGTTCGCCAAGTACCTGTGACGGAAGCAAATCAGGGAGTTGTTTTAAGACCAGATCGACATAAGCTTCATTAGTCACCACATAAATATTCTCTTTAGGGCAAGCTTTTAAAAAGCGATCATAGGTTTGTTGCAACAGGGTTTTACCAGTACCAAGTATATCAAGAAATTGTTTTGGGAAAGCGTTGCGACTCATCGGCCAGAAACGGCTTCCAATGCCGCCGGCCATGATAACACAATAGTTGTTGTTCATTTTGAATTCGAATTGGTTTTTATCATGTTGCTTCTTTTCGTAGCAAACACCTTAGTGAAAATTTCTGCAAATCAACTAAATCTTTCTGACTTATGTAACAATTACCGTCAAAGTTACCACATCATGTTGTTTATAACTAGATATCAGTTGGTTGCAAAAAACGTATTGGGGTATAACGATTTATTTTGAAAAAAAGTTAAAGTATTTTTCATATTCGAAAGTTATTCAAGACTTGTTAATGCTTTTCTCAAATGTTCGATGACATCAGGAATTTCTTCACTTTTTGCAACACCTACCGACAAACGATACCAGGTGTTACTTTCTTTTGAACCAAATGAAGAGAAGGGAACCACAGCTAATTTGGCTTCATCACATAAAAAATCGGTGATATCCTGAGTAGTAGCAATGATTTTTCCTGATTTTGTTTTAGATCCAATCAAATCAAATTGAACAGTTAAATAAATCGCCGCTTGAGGAGAAATTACATCAACAAGAAACCCCTCCGCTCTAAGCGATAAAAACCCCTGATAGAAACTGGTCAAACGATATTCAATACCATCGAGGAAATTCTTAAGAAAATGTTCTACTGCTTTTTCATTTTCAAGAAATCTGGCAGTAGCAACTTGTTCAGCTTTGGGAGACCAGGCACCCACATGCGACAAAATTGATTTCATTTTACTAACTATATAATCAGGACCAAAAGCCCAACCCAATCGGACTCCGGTTGCAGCGAAAGCTTTTGATATTCCGTCAATACAGATTGTATACGGTCTCAGTTCAGGAAATAAACTCACAGGATCATGATGCTGGGTTTCACCAAAACACAATATCGAATAAACCTGATCATACATAATGTATAATGGTTTATCGATACCAGTTCTTCGTTTATTTTCTTCAAGCACCATGCCTGCAATTTCTTCAAGAGCTTCTTTTGAAAAGACGGTACCCGTTGGATTTAAAGGACTGCATAATGCAAGCATCCGTGCATCTTTGATATAGGGCTTTAATTGCGCCGCAGTAGGCATAAAATTATTTTCAGCAGTAGTCTCAACCATAATTGCTTCTGCCTGTGATAAATGACAATAGTGATTATTATTCCATGATGGTACAGGGAAAACCACTTTGTCGCCCGGATCAATCAAAGTTTTATAAACTGCATAAATTAAAGGACGCGAACCACCCGAAATCAAAATTTCTTCAGGAGAATAATCGAGTAGTTGAAATTTTCTGATAAAATTACTTACTGCTTTTCGCAAATCAGGCATACCATTAGCCATGGGATAATTGGTGTGTCCGTTCCTGTAGGCATCAAGGATTTCATCTAATAACGCTGTGGGTATGGGAAATATTTTGGGGTCGAAATCGCCAATAGTGAAGTTGTAAATTTTTTCACCTTTTTTAATTTTTTCATTAACATCATTTGCCTGTTTGATGATTTCAGAACCTATTAATGTTTCGGCCATTTCCGATACCATACGGTCAGTAGCATTTTCAACTATTGTCATATCTTTAGAATTGAATTCACTACAAAGGTACAATATATACAATAATAAAAACAACCAATAAAAAGCATAGAAAATGATAGGTTTTCACTCAAAACAGACAGAAAATCGAAATAAAATAAGAAAGTGAATCTGCCATATAATCAGGAACCAGCTGATCGCAAAAACGGCATTCGAATAGCACTACCGTGAGCTGACTTTCCTTTTAAAGGGTGGCAGTAACTGATCAATAGGTTCAACTTCTGTCAAAGGATTGATCACATACTTATGTTTACTTTTCATGCAGGTGCAACAGAAATTTTTGTTGAGTAATTCACCTTTCACGAATGCCCTGCCTGAGCGAATTCTAAATGGAGTATTCAAGGCAATTTCCTCAAGTAATTTCCATCGATCATCCCTTTTATCGTATCTGGCAAGTGCACGCATAAGATTGATATCAGAGCAACTGGATGCAGCCGGATTACTCAAATAATTATTTATTGCAACAACCAGATCTTTTGGAAAAACAGATTCATTCATAAAAGGAATCATCAATCTTTTAAATTCCATTTTCCATTCTTTACCATGAGGATCAACACGAAAACGAAATTTGTTATAGGCAACAAGGTGTGCCACTTCATGAGTAAATGTTAATAAAAAGGCATATTTATTCAAATCATGATTAATTGAAATGCGATGGCCTTTGCCACCTGCAGGTGGGCGATAATCTCCATATTTGCTATTCCGGCTTTTAGTGATACGTACAGCAATTTTATGTTCCACAATCCAGTCGATACAAGCATCGAGAGATTTTGTTGGAACGTACCTGGAAAACGCACCGGTTAATTCTGAAATATTCACAAAATTAGCTTAAGATCCTATAAATTAAGAAAGACGAAATATAAGCCAAAAGTCCCATATATGCAAATTGAAATACAGGCCATTTCCATGATCCGGTTTCTCTTTTAACAACAGCGAGGGTACTCATACATTGCATAGCAAAGGCATAGAACAGCATCAGGCTCCAACCAACTGCCAAATTGTATCTGGGAAGACCTGTTTCAGGGTTTTTTTTTCGGACCGCATTTTTTCTTTAACGGTTGAAATATCAGGATCATTTCCTCCTACGCTATAAATCGTTGACATAGTCCCTACAAAAACCTCTCTCGCGGCGAAGCTGGTAATCAATGCGATACCAATTTTCCAATCAAATCCTAAAGGTGCAATCAACGGCTCCAAAGCACGACCTGTGAGGCCAGCGTAAGAATATTTTAGTTTTTCAGCGGATAAGTGCTGAGCCAGTTCTTGGTTTGAATCCCCAATGAGTATAAGTTGCTCTTTTGCTTCTTTGAACTCTTTACCCGGACCATAGGACGACAAAACCCAAAGTACTACAGAAATAGCCACAATTATTTTCCCTGCGTCAACTACAAAAATTTTGACTTTCTCAATAATAGTTAATCCAATATTTTTCCATCTGGGCATTCTATAAAGTGGGATCTCCATGATAAAATAGGATCTTTCCTTGGCCTTAATAATTAATTTCATAATTAAGGCAGAACCAAGAGCCGCAAAAAAGCCGATTAAATAAAGGGCCATAAGTACCAGGCCTTGTAAATTCACAATTCCAAAAAAAGATTTATCCGGAATAACCAATGCAATCAACAACGTATAAACTGGTAATCGGGCTGCACAACTCATCAAAGGAGTTACCAAAATAGTTATGAGTCTTTCTTTCCAACTACCGATAGTCCTGGTTGAAAGTATAGCCGGAACGGCGCAGGCTACACCACTGATTAATGGAATTACGGAACGTCCATTTAAACCAAAACGTCGTATTAATTTATCCATCATAAAACTTACTCTGGCCATGTAACCGGTGTCTTCCAGTAAAGTGATGAAGAAAAATAGAAGCGCAATTTGAGGGATAAAAATTACAACACCTCCAAGACCCGCAAGAATTCCGTCCACCAACAGATCATTAAAAGCACCCTCGGGGAGCATATCGTGCACTTGCTTACTTAACCATGTAAATGATTGATCTACAATATCCATAGGGTAAGCGGCCCATGCAAAAACCGATTGAAAAACAACAAACATAATGAACAAAAAAATCAAGTACCCCCAAACTCGATGCATCAATACATTGTCGAGTGATTTTGTGATTTTTTTATCTGCAGATGGAATCTGGTTTTTTTTGGAAGAGACCTCCTTCAGCAAATCTGTAATCACCTCATATCGTTTCAGTGTTTCAATTGCCTGTAGTTTGCCAGGAATAAATTCAAATTGTTCCAGAATTTCGCGGATCTTTAATTTTCTTTCAGGCCTGTCGTTAAAAAAACTTATTACATCAAGATTATTAGCTATTTGAAATGCCGCATAATTACTATTAAGTTTTACAGATTCTTTAATCCGTTGAATTACTTCCGGAGCAAAAACAAGCGTGTCGATGAAATCTTTTTTAGGAATTGAAATTTCAGAAACAATTGCCTTTTTTAATTCCTCTATACCAACGCCTTCTCTTGCATTTATAGCGATAACCGGAATTCCTAAAGCTGCTGATAACAATGAAAAATCAATAACCACCCCATTTTTGACAACCAAATCCATCATGTTGATTACCAATATAGTAGGCGACTTTAAATCAACGATCTGAGAACTTAAAAAAAGACTTCGTTTCAGATTGGTGCCATCGGCAATAATCACAGTGACATCGGGATGCGAACTATTTAAAGGATCACATAAAACCTGAAATGGAATTTGTTCTTCCAGAGTTTTAGGATATAAAGAATAGGTGCCTGGCAAATCGGTTAATTCAACAATACAATCGGTGTCATTTTGCGCATGAATATGAAAAACACCGGATTTTTTTTCAACGGTGACACCCGGAAAATTGGCAATTTTTTGGTTCAATCCGGTTAACTGATTGAAGAGAGTGGATTTTCCGGAATTTGGATTCCCGACCAAGGCAACTTTAATGTTTTTCTTTAGCACGTCCTAAGGTTAAAAAGCTGATTATAGATTTTTATGATTTAAGAATGATTGGTGTTGCTTCTATCAACCTTAACTAGCACATTAGCAGCTTCATCCAACCTAATACTGATAATTGAATCAGCTACAACTATAGCCATTGGATCACCAAAAGGAGCAAATCGATCTACCTTCACTAATTCACCAGGTAAACAACCCATTTCAAGCAATTTAAGTTTCATAAAATCATCTGTAAAAGATTCAATTATAACACTTTCACCTTTCTTAGCTTCTGAAAGTTTTATGTAAATTTCCGACATTATGACTTCTTATTTAGAAAGATTCAAAATAAAGCGCTAAAATAGCTAACATTTCAATACCTATAAGGTGATATTAATCAGTTTTTAAAATAAATGCTTTACAAAACAAGACCATAAATGAGAATAGCTCGACATAGAAATTCCAATTCAAGATGCTCATGGATGAATCAATGTTTGGAAATGCGATATCGGGTAAAGATGAACAAGAAATTATAAAAACCGGGGTACTTTAAAATTGAAGCTATGTAGAGTCAATTATTTGAATGACTATGAAGTCTTAATTTTCTTATTCGGTATTTCTGTTTTCTTTCCGAAGGATGGGCAATCACATTTTTTTTTAAAAATAAAACAACCTGGAAACAACGAAAGTGAAAAGAAAATCAGGAACATCAAAAGAACAGATTGACGTGTGTGATTTACTTTTTTATTAACTAATTCCATCTTGTTCAAATCATGCATTGTTAAGCCCGAATCACAAAGATAAGACTAAATATCACTAATTTTAGCCCGTTAACAATTTACTCTGACATGAAAATATTTTTTCACTTAGGCAAATATTGGCTTTTTATTGGATCGCTTTTCAGTAAGCCTGAAAAGTTATCAGTATACCGTCGCAGAATTATGGAGGAGATGGATTCAATTGGTGTGAGTTCAATAGGAATTGTAACATTGATTTCGGTTTTTATGGGAGCGGTTATAACCATACAAACGGTTTACAACTTGGTGAATCCTTTGGTGCCACTTTATGTAGTAGGGCTGGTTGCTCGTGACACCATGATTATTGAATTTTCTCCTACTATCATCATGTTGGTCCTTGCGGGAAAAGTAGGTTCCAGTATAGCTTCTGAAATAGGGACCATGCGGGTAACAGAACAAATTGATGCATTGGAAATAATGGGCATAAACTCATCCGGTTACCTGGTGGTTCCAAAAATGATTGCCGCCATTTTTATAGCTCCTTTTTTAGTCTTAATATCTATGTTTGTTGGTATTGCAGGAGGATGGATTGCCGGAGAACTCTCGGGTGTAATACCTTCTGAAGATTATATAAGGGGAATCCAGTATCAGTTTTTACCTTTCAATGTAACTTTTGCAATGATAAAAACTGTTGTGTTTGCCTATATCATCACCAGCATTTCATCCTATCAGGGATTTTACACCGCAGGCGGTTCACTTGAAGTGGGACAAGCCAGCACCAGAGCAGTAGTTTACAGCAGTGTGATGATTCTGATTTTTGATTATATCCTTACTCAACTGATCCTTGCATGATAGAAGTTAAAAATGTTTCAAAAGGTTTTAATGGAAAACAAATCTTAAATGATGTTTCTCACCTTTTGAGAAGGGTAAAGTAAATCTGATTATTGAGGTTCGGGATCAGGCAAGACCGTTTTAGTGAAATGTATGGTAGGTTTGTTTGAAGTGGATCACGGAAGGATTGAATATGATGGACGAAATTTTTCGGAAATGGATTTCAGAGAGCGCAAACCAATTCGTCAGGAAATAGGTATGTTGTTCCAGGGAAGCGCCTTATTTGACTCCATGACAGTGGAACAAAATGTAATGTTCCCACTTACCATGTTATCCAATTTAAGCTTAGCGGAACGCGCTGATAGAGTTAATTTTTGTTTGCAGCGGGTGAATCTCCCCTCCTCTCACAAATTATTTCCATCAGAAATTAGTGGAGGCATGAAAAAACGAGTTGCAATTGCTCGTGCCATATCAATGAATCCTAAATATCTTTATTGTGATGAGCCCAATTCAGGACTGGATCCAAGAACCTCCATTGTGATTGATGAACTCATCATGGAAATAACTGAGGAATACCAGATGACAACCGTGATAAATACTCACGATATGAATTCTGTGATTTCCATGGGTGAGAATATTCTTTATATTCATGAGGGGAAAAAATGGTGGGAAGGAAATTCTGATGATATCATGCATTCCGGAAATAAAGAACTCGACGATTTTATTTTCGCCAGTAAGATCATGAAGAATCTTCGAAAGTAATTTTCCACACTAGGTAAGTGTAACTCATTGCCAATTTGAAATTTTACCTGTCGTTATCAAAACCAGTGTTAATTTGATGCTTTACATAAAATGAAAAAAATAATTGTAATTTCTGCAAGTGTTCGTGCTGGCAGACAAAGTCATAAGGTGGCTCTTTATTTTAAAAATTACATCGAGGAAAATCAACTGGGTATTGCTGAAATTTTAGATTTAAAAGAATTTGGTTTTCCTCTCTTTGAAGAACGATTGAGTGCTTTGATAGATCCACCTTCCAATGTGGTAGAATTTGCTCAAAAAATTAAATCTTCCGATGGAGTAATTATTGTTACACCTGAATACAATGGTGGATATCCTGCCAGTTTAAAAAATGTAATAGACCTGCTTTATAAAGAATGGTTTCATAAACCAGTTGCTATTTCTACGGTTTCAGAAGGTGTTTTTGGAGGATCTCAGGTAATTACTTCTCTCCAGTTTGCATTATGGAAAATAAAAGCTTTGACAGTTACGGCAACTTTCCCGGTTCCAAGAATAAGGGAATCTTTTAGCGAAGCGGGGATTCCAATTGAAAAGGATGCAATCAATAAAAGAGCATCAGAATTTTTAAAAGAGCTGTTTTGGTTCATTGAGGCAACTGGCAAAATGCAATAACAAAATCTAATGCATTGATTTTGAGCATACTTAAATTGGAAACAAGTGCTCTTTCCATGACTATTTATTTAATTGCCTCAAAATAAAGCAGTTACAAAACCGATTTTCCTGTTTCAAACCTCATTTATTAATTGCGTAGTTAATTCCACAGCAACAAGTTATTGCGGAAAATGAAACATTTAAAGTATCTTTCGGGAAAAAAATTGATTTGATATGAAATGGCTGAATGCATTGGCAATATTTTTACAATTTGCCTCTTTCTGGCTGGTAGCTCCTGAAATAATTGGAGAAAAAACTTTATCCAGAATTTCACTTGCCCTCAAAAAAATGATAAGCAATCTTTCATTGATTTTTATGGTAATGCTGATTGCTTTCTATGCAATTTTCTTCGCTGCAAGAGGAATAATCACAGGAATGGAGGCTTCACAGAATAGTATAACACAATCAGAAATGAACAAGTATTATATTCAAGTGAGTATTTCAACTGTCATCTATGCTGTTTTTATGGTTTTTTATAAAAGATCAGGAAATGGTGGGACACAAAAATTTCAACTCCTTTGGTTGAAAAGTATATAATTGATGACCGTTTAAGAAAAATTCATTGATTACAGGTGCTTTCCTTTTCACTGCCGGCTTTTTGATTCAATTCATACTTATATTTGCAACACCATGAACAACCCGGAAACGCATTTTAAAGCTTTAGTAGTAGTACTTGAAAACTCCCCTCTATTCAGTACGGTTTCACCTGATCTCGTTAAAGAATTGGCAGGGAAAATGAAAATTTCAGCCCATTTAGCCAATGAAACCATTATTTATAAAAATGAACCCGGGGATTCTATTTTCTTTATTGTAGAAGGAGAAGTGAGAGTACATGATCAGGAACATTTAGTGGCAATGCTGGGAAAAGGTGAATTTTTTGGGGATATGTCTATTCTTGATAACGAGCCCCGCTCCATGTCGGTTACAGCTTCGATACCAACAATTACAGGCAGTATTTTGCGCAACGATTTTTATGATGTTTCTAATAAATTCCCTGGCATCACAGAGGTTTTGGTATCTTTTCTTATCAGGAGATTGAGGAAACAGAATAATGTCATGGTTGAACAATTGCGCAACCGACATAAAGAACTTGAAGTACTCGTTGCCGAAAGAACTTCTGATTTGGAAAGCAGGAATTTGGAGTTGCAAGCAGCAATCAATCAAATTAAGCAATCCCAACAGCAATTGATTTTGCAGGAAAAACTGGCTTCACTTGGAAGTCTTACTTCAGGTGTTGCCCATGAACTTCACAACCCGCTTAATTTTGTAAATAACTTTACCGAATTGTGTCTTGAAATAATTAATGATTCGTCTGCTTCAGATTCTGCGGAAAGTTTCAATCAAACTCAAAGTACTATCAAAAAAAATCTCGAAAAAATTCTTTTTCATGGCCAAAGAGCTGATAGTATTATTAAAGCCATGTTGATGCATAGCAATACGTCTCCTCAGAAAAAAGCCTTATCAAACATTAATATGTTGTGTGATCAGGCTGTGAGTATGATTAGTTACAATGCTACCAATCTTACCAAAGGTTGTTTCATCAGAATCCATAAAGACTTTAGTTCCGATTTGCCGGAAATTGAATTAGTACCCAGAGATATTTCCAAAGTGGTAATAAACATTTTAAACAATGCCATTTATGAATTGTACCGTGTGTGGAAAAAGTCTGGAAATTCCTTTTACCGGAAATTACTATCAGCACTACTAAAACAAATAATACTGTTTTAATTAGTGTAATTGATAATGGTGAAGGAATTCCACCTGAATACATTGAAAAAGTCTTTGAACCTTTTTTTACGACAAAGCCTACCGGAGAAGGAGTTGGACTTGGATTATCTATTTCCAGCGATATAATGAGGGCTTATGGCGGAGCTATTGTTTTTGAAAAAGGCAAAGACAATTTAACCAGATTTGTGATCTCTCTTCCTGTAAGAAGTTAAATTAAAAATATTTTTGTTGCGCTATTGCGAATCGCTTTTGAGATTTTTGTGCTGTTAATTACCATAAATTTCTGACTTTCAGAGCATAGTCCGGCTTTTTTTAGATTTATGGACTTAAGCTTCTACTAACGGAATGATGGAATTGTAGTAATCTTTGTGAAATTTCCTTTTTAAAATTAAAATTATACTTAAATTTAAACAAATATTTGATCTTCTTCTCATACGAATTACCACAAAAAATTATTAAAAACTAATCATATGAAAAAAACTACTAACATTTTTAACCACTATTTGTACTGCAACAGTATTGCAGGCACAGGCGCCGGTCATCCAATTTCAAAAAACTTTTGGAGGTACTCAAACTGAGTTGGGAGGCTCCATCAGAGCAACGAGTGATGGTGGCTATATTATAGCCGGAAGAACAACGTCAAATGACATTGATGTTTCAGGAAATCATGGAGGATTAGATTGGTGGATTGTTAAAACTGATGTTGTGGGAACGATTCAATGGCAAAAACCCTTGGCGGAACGGCGGATGATATTCCTTATCGTGTTATTCAAACATCAGATGGCGGTTATGCAATTGCAGGATGGACCGAATCGTCAAATGGTGATGTCACAGGTTATCAAGGCAATAAGGATTGCTGGGTAGTTAAACTAAATTCAACTGGAGGCATTGTTTGGCAGAAATCGCTTGGAGGAACATCTGAAGAGGAATTCAGATATATCATTGAAACCGCTGACGGTGGACTTGCTTGTGTTGGCTGGTCACTCTCTAATGATGGAGATGTTTCAGGTTTACATGGATTCAGGGATACCTGGCTGGTGAAACTTAGCTCAGGTGGTGTTATTCAATGGCAAAAAATGCTTGGTGGTTTAAATGATGAAAGAGGTTATACTGTCGTTCAAACTACCGATTTAGGCTACATGGTCTCTTCAGTAAGCAGCTCTACTTCGGGTGATGTTACAGCTAACAATGGATTACTAGATTATTGGATTGCTAAAACAGATAATCTGGGCAATATCCAATGGCAAAAAAATTATGGTGGATCTGGAATTGAAAGTAATCGGGGAACCATTCAAACAAGTGATGGAGGGTATCTGATTAACGGTTATACTGAATCTTCAAATATTGATATCACAAATTTTCAAGGAGTTCAGGATGTTTGGTTGGTGAAAACCGATAATTTGGGTGTGATTCAATGGCAAAAAACATTTGGTGGTAACGCAACGGATAGAAGCGGCTTTGTAACACAAACAGCTGATGGAGGCTATCTTTTTTCAGGAAATACAAATTCAACTACTGGCGATGTTTCATTCTTTCAGGGAGGAGCTTCTGATTATTGGTTGGTGAAAATTTCATCCACCGGTACTATTGAATGGGAAAAAACAATGGGTGGTACCGGAGGTGATTTTGGTGGCAGCGTTGTTTTATTAAACAATGGTTACTTAATGATGGGATCCACCGACAGTAACAATGGAGATGTAACCGGAAATAAAGGATCTAGTGATTTGTGGATGGTAAAACTCCTGAACTCCTGTGCACCCGGAAGTGTAACGGCAACCTTAAGTGGTGATGCCAGTATTTGCTCAGGCGGAAGCACCAACCTCACCATCAATTTCACTGGTGCAGCACCTTGGTTTTACACTGTAGACGGAGGTCCTTCTCAAACAACTTTTACCTCTCCGGTTACTATTCCTGTTTCGCCTGTAACAAATACTACCTATAATGTAACTTCTGTTTCAGATAATGTTTGTCCTACAGAACTACTGCAGGGTCGGCAACAGTTTTGGTAAGTACTGCAATTCCTATCAACAGCGCAAAAATTTTAAGTGCCCCTGTATCATCTTGTCAAAATAATGTTTCGCTTATTGTAGCTAAAGTAATTACCGGCCAAAATATTTTATATCGGTGGACTGGACCGACAGGCACCTTATTCAGCAATGCACCCGGAGGACCTTTTGCAGCAGGACCTTTCTCCACTACAGTGAATCAAGTGTATGCTCAAACCGGAACATTGCCTCCAGGTATTTCAGGATATTCTATTTGTGTGCAAGGATATAACGGTTGCGGACAAACTAATACAAACTGCACTTGGATGAGAGCCACTGTAAGCACACCCAATGCAATTGTTGGTGATAACGCGGCATGCCCACTGGAAACTAAAACTTACTCTGTTAATATCCCAACAGGAGCAGAAGTTTTTAATTGGTCATTTAGTGTTCCGGGAGCTACAATTACTCCTGCTAACCTGGCTGGCAATATAGTAAACGTTACCTTTCCGGCATTTACAACAGGCACTCTTTGTGTTACTGCAGGATTGACTTGCGGAGCTTCTTCATTCAGTAATTCCCGCTGCATTACAATCACTTCTACTCCTTCCCGTCCCGGATTAATAACAGGTGCTTCAACTGCATGCGGAGGAACAACTCAAAGTTATTCTATTGCACCTGTTTCAGGTGCCAACAATTATACCTGGAGTTTTCCAGCAGCAGGTGCATTAATTGATGGAACCCCATCTCCTTATATAACAACTGCAACTTCAGTTACTGTTAGTTTCCCTGCCGGATATAATCAAAACAGGGAACTTTGTGTAACAGCAAACAATTCCTGCTCAAGTAGCTTAATTCGCTGTAAGACTATCGGCAATCAAGTTCCGGAAAAACCAGCATCTATCAATCCATCACCGGCTACCTGGTGCAACAACAGTATTATAACACTATCAGTAAGTCCTGTTGCAGGAGCTACTTCTTACAATTGGACTCTTTCCAACGGCACCATAAATAGCGGACAAGGTACTACCTCAATTAATGCCACTTGGGGAGTTGGTTCTGGAAATATTTATGTAACTGCTTCCAATGCTTGCGGAACATCATCAGAAAGATTATTGAATGGAACTACAAATTGCAGAATTGCCGGACAGGCAGCAACTACACCATTCAATATTTACCCTAACCCGGCAAAGGATTATTTAACTATTGAATTTGAATCAACAAAAGGAACCTATTCTTCGAAATTGATGAATATGAATGGTCAGATTTTAATCAGTAGCAGTGGAATATCTACGGATGGATCTAATAATACAAAAATTGATCTGACAGGTATTGCGCCAGGTGTTTACATACTTGAATTTACTGATGCCTTATCAAGTTCAAAAACTTTGATTACAATTCTGTAAAATCAAATAAATTAATTCTAATGCTCAAAGGCCCGGAAACTAAATTTTTCCGGGCCTTTGTTTTAAACATCCATTCGCGAATTCAAAATGTCTGGGTACGGAGTAATTCGTATTCGAAATAATAGGCTGAATACTGTTGTTATTGGATTAAATAGATATAGTTGACCAATGTATTTCCAAAAAGGATTAAATTAAGGTTACTAAATCGATATAGAATGTATAAATACCAGCTACAAATCATAGAAGTATGGTGAATTCAACCATTTTTCGTTAATTCGCTGAAATAATATTTTAAAATATCCCTGTATTGGAAATTGCAATAGTCATTGGTTTACTTATAGTAGCAATTATTCTGTTCGCTTCAGATAAGTTTTCTGTTGACCTTATTACAGTAGGATTATTGATTGTACTTACCACATTAGGAATTTTAACACCAGCCGAAGCATTTAAAGGCTTCGGAAGTGATTTCATCATCATGCTAGCTTCCATTTTTGTGGTAAGCGGAGCTATGCAAAAAGCAGGAATCCTTGATATTATTGGAGAACAGTTTATAAAGATACCAAAGAAACGTTTTCGTTGGTTGCCAACCTATATAATGACAACGGTAAGCTTTACTTCTGCTTTTATGAATAATACTACAGTAACTGCAATGTTTGTAGCCCCGGTGATTGGAATTTGTAAAAAATTACGAATTAGTCCTTCAAAAATACTGATGCCAATCGCTTTTGCTTCTATTCTTGGTGGTACGTGTACAGTAATTGGGACTTCTACTAACATAGCAGTAAATGCATATCTAGGAAAACATGGCTACCCGGTTTTTGGAATGTTCGATTTTGCTCCAATAGGTTTTGTTTTAATGTTAACCGGTATTGTTTTCATGGCTACTATCGGCATCAGAATGCTTCCCGGAAAACGAGGAACAAGTATGGTGAAAGATTTAGAACAAAAAAATTATTTCACAGAAGTTTTGGTCAAGCCCGATTCACCTATGGTGAATCAGAAAGTACGTGATTCCATCTTGAGTCAACTTGAATTTAAAATACTGAATATAATCCGTGATAAGCAAAATAATATTGCAAATGGATATTCAACTATCGAAGCAAATGACATTCTGTTAGTGGAAGGAAATATGGAAGATTTATTGCGTATTAGAAAGGCTTATGGTATTGAAATTTATTCAGAATCAATGGCCACAGATGACATGATTACTGATGATATTAAAATTGTTGAAATATTTGTAACCCCTTCAAATGATTTTATCGGGCAAACTATTCGTGAAGCTCAATTTAAAAGACGGTTTGGCCTTTTAGTAATGGCCATCAACAGAGAAGGTCAAACTTTATCGGATAAAATTGGTGATATTGAAATTAAGATCGGCGACAGATTACTTATTCAGGGTCCTGCTGTAAATATTAAATTTCGCCAGGAACGCGGTGACTTTACCATATTACAAGAATACAATTTTGGAAAAGTGAAAAGCAAAAGAAATGCAATTCTTTCCTCCTCGTTTTTTATTGGAGCTTTGGTTTTAAGCTCTGTTGAATTGATACCAATTTCTATCGCCTTTATGCTGGCTGCATTTTTATGTGTACTTTTAAGTGCATTAAAACGGAAGAAGCTTATCAGAAAATTGAATGGCATTTGTTGGTATTAATTGGAGGAATGTCATCGTTTGGAATTGCAATGGATAAAACCGGAACTGCGCAGTTTCTGGCCAATCAAATCATCGCTCTTATGGGTGATCTGGGCCCAATGGCAATATTATCAGCATTTGCATTATTAACTATTTTCCTCACTCAACCGCTTTCCAATGCAGCAGCAGCGTTAGTGGTGTTACCTGTGGCCCTTCAAGCTGCAGAAACAATTCATGTTAACCCAATCACATTTGCATTAACTGTAATGCTTTCAGCTTCTGTTTCATTGATTACTCCTTTTGAACCAAGTTGCATTCTTGTTTACGGTCCTGGCAATTACAAATTCAAGGACTTTTTTAAAACTGGTATGGTTCTTACGCTGATACTTTTAGCAATCATTTTATGGATGGTTCCTATATTTTATCCATTGAATGCTTAATTTTTCCAATGAACATTTACTGGTAAATTTTTAATGAAGCTTTTTTACACTCAATAATTTCAATTGAGTTATATATAATTTCCAGAAAACAGCTATCCTCAGCTTTCATAAGTGTGTTTAACAATAAAAATATTATTTTTTCCTGAATGAAACTTTTTGATTTTTAAATCAATATTAACCCTAAATAAAATTAATCTTAAAAATCTTTTATACACTTAGAATCGGTAAAAAATGCATGCAGAATTACCAGTAAAGCAAAAACAATTTTGGCAGTACGATTGAAAATGTACATTCGTAAAATAATTTGATTCAAAATAGACTAAAGAAGTACTGGTAATTTGGCGATGCAACCAATATCCTTAGGTTTAGCATTAAATTAAATCAAAACAGCAGTGTTGAAACAATGAATTGAACGGTATTATAAGAATACAACTGTGAACCGCTGTTAAGTCAATTTTCATTTAATTTTAGCCATTCCGATTTATAAAAAGCTCAAATTTAAACACTTACATGTTATATTGAATGTTAGGACATTCAATATTTTCCATCTATTTGATTACAAGCAAGTTAGACAATATTTGCGATTTCATCATTTTCTATTAACTTCACGCCCCCTACCCCCTAAAAAAATAACTATGAAAACTAACAACTTAGTATTCGGAGGAATCCTCATGATTTCAGTAGCTACTAATATTTATTTATGGTTAGACAGAAAAAATCCAACCCCACCGAATTTGTGTAACTCAACAATTGGGTATGACAGACCTACAATTATCTCAAAAGATGATGCATCTGGATATATGAATCAATATAGAATGAGCTTGACAGGAAGAGATACCATACTAGGTGGAATAATTACACGATCCAGTTTTGATGAAATATTATGCACTAAAGATTGCAATGCTATTGCATACTCACTTGGACGAGATTCAACTGCAACCGATGGCCCGAACAGCGATGGTGTATTTATCATTTTTAGTGGAGTTAAAGTTGATTTTGATACAGAAACACAAACAATTGAAAGTGTCAACGATCTTGGAATCAATAAATATGTTCCCCGCAATTGGTGTCCCCCATCCTGCATGCCAAATTGAAAATTATTTTACCCCAGGATTTTTTTATGACCCTATTTAAAGGTTTGGTATTATTGTTACTACTTTCTTTTTTTCAAACCACTCAAAGCTTTTCACAGCCAGAGGTTTGGAAAGATAGTATTGATATATTGCTAAAGGAGGAGGTTCCAACTAAAAATTCTATTAAAAAATTAAATTATTACATCGCTGAATTATGGAAACAGGCACGTGTTTCAGATTCTACAATTAACCAAGCGCTCCATACTGTTGAAAAAGCCCGACAATCGGGTGATGAATTAGTTTTAGCTGATGCACTCATAAATCTGGTTAGATGCTATTTGAATCGATATGATAGCTCCAAATCGCTTGAGTACGCTCTGGAGGCTAATAAAATTTATGAAAAATATGGAGATAACAGTAAAATGGCATATACTATTATGCAGCTCGGAGTTATCTACTATACGCAGAATAAGTATCAAAAATCGCTCGATTATTATGAACAAGCTATAGCCTCATACAAAATATTAGCTGACACTTTTAGACTCTCCACATTATACTACCTGAATGGTATCAACAATACCAGGCTCAGGACTTACACAGCAGCAAATGGCAATTTCAGAGAAGCTCTTGACCTGAAGTTGAAACTTAAGGATGAACAGGGAATTGCTGAGGTTAATTTAGGAATAGCTGAATTAAAACTTGAAGAAAAACAACCAGACAGCTCCTTGCTTTATATTGATGAAGCGTTTAAATACATACTTAAGTCAGAAAACAAGTACGGTCAGGCAAAGGCTCATTTACTGAAAGCTAAATGCTTTGCAGTGCTAAATAATTTTCCACAGGCATTTAAGAATGCTGATTTAGGTTTATTTATTGCCGATAGCATAGATGCAAAAGAATTAGTTATTGATGCAAATGAGCAGTTGTATAAATTGTATCGCAACAACGAAAGCTACCCCAACGCTTACCGATACCTGTTCAATTTCATGACTATGCGTGATTCCATTTTCAATGAAAAAACATCCAGAAGTTTTTCTCGCCTGGAAATGGATTACCTACTTGAAAAAAGCAAAGTGAAATTTTGCTATTGGAGAATGAGAATAAAAATAGAACCATTTTATTAAGGGCCACAATTATTATTGGGATACTTTCTCTCTTATTGGCATTTTTGTTTTACAATAGATTTCATTTAAAACAAAAAGCAAATCAGAAACTTGAAAAGGCCTATCAGGATCTTGAAACAACACAACAACAACTTGTTCAGCAAGAAAAACTAGCCTCACTGGGTCAACTCACAGCAGGCATTGCACATGAGATAAAAAATCCCTTAAATTTTGTAAATAACTTTTCATCCCTTTCTTCTGATCTCATCAAAGAATACATAGCCTCAAATGACGAAACTATAAAATCAGAAATCATGAACGATTTGCTGATAAATATTGAGAAAATAAATATTCATGGAAACAGAGCCGATTCAATTGTGACTAAGATGCTCGAGCATAGTAGAACTGGTATCCGTGACAAACAAGAAACTGATTTTAATACTATTTGCAAAGAAGATTTAAATCTCGCTTATAAGGCAATTCAATTAGGGAATCCAAGATTTAATTGTACTCTTGAAATTAATCTCGACCCAACTATCCCTAAAATACAGGCTGTAGCGCAGGAAATATCAAGGGTGTTATTAAATATCTTCAATAATGGCTTTTATGCAATTCTTGAAAAACAAAAGAAAGAAAAGAATTTTCAACCATGTCTTAGTTTGCAAACCAAACTTGCAGGCAAATATATTTCAATAATAATTCGAGATAATGGAAAGGGAATTCCTGAAAGTATAATTAAAAATGTATTTCAACCTTTTTTTACGACAAAACCTCCAGGTGAAGGTACCGGTTTAGGCTTATCCATCAGCTATGATATCATCAAAGCGCATGGAGGCACCATTGTTATTGGCAACCATCCTGAAGGTGGTGCTGAATTCACCATTACTTTACTCATTTAATTTGAACTGTTTCAATAAAAAAATCATTTAAAATCATTTAACCCCCCAAATTATGTTTAAAAAAATCACCTTCTCAGCACTTATTGTATTAGCATTGATTGTTGCTAAACAAAACATTTCAACCGGCACAACTCAACCTGAACCATTTTCCCTGCCTGGCGAAGATCCGGGATTTGAACCTGCCGTTATTATTACAGATGTCGATGCGTTTGAATTTGCCAATCAGTATAAAGCTGTCTTTGGTCAAAATGGCGCTGTAGTTTCAGGAGGGGTAATCACCAGAGATGCCATTGATGCCATACTTGCTACTCCCAATTGCAATGGGATTTCATATAAGCTTTGTACTGATCCAACAGGCAGATTTGCTCCGGCCAATACAGTTTTTCTTGTTCTAACCGGTGCCAAGGTAACTCAAAGAGATGGTATAACTACGGTTGAAGAAACCGGAACAAAGAAATACACATCCAAACAATGGTGTCCTCCTGCTTGTATGAAATTTATGATCAGAAATGCTAATGGAGAACTTGTTCCTCAGGAGTAAAAAAAATCGGAGCTTTAGTAATTCTTACTAAAGCTCCGATTTTTTTATTAATTTAGTACACCAATTATATTAAAACAGTATACCATGAGAAGAATTTTTTTGTTGTTATTGATGCTGGCAAGCGCCACTTACTCTTATTCACAGCAAACGGAACTGAAATATTATGATCCCTTAGCTGATGCTTTAAAAGAGGTAAATAAGGCCGTTTTGAAGGCGAATTCCAATCAAAAAAATGTACTTCTTCAAATTGGAGGCAACTGGTGTAAATGGTGCCGGCTGTACGATAAATGGAGTCATTCTACACCGCTAATTGATTCCTTAATTAATGCAAATTTCGAAGTGGTACATGTAAATTTTAGTCCCGAAAACAAGAATCCTGAACTTATGAAACAATTGGGATTCCCTCAACGATTTGGTTTTCCTGTAATTGTAATTCTTGACTCTAAAGGAAATAGAATTCACACTCAAAACACCGGCTATCTGGAAGAAGGAGAAGGCTATAGTGAAAAGAAAGTAGCGGAATTTTTAAGAAACTGGAGCACGACAGCACTTGACGGCAAAAGTTATGAATAAACTGTGATCCGTTACCAACTTGTAACCAAATTAATGGCAATGAGCTTGAAGTGCCTGATGTATATCAGGAAAAATAAATGATGAATAAAAAAATATTGTGAAGTAAAAGGGAAAAGTTAGTTTTTCTCAAACAAAAACTATTTTGAACCAATTACCAGCACCAACTTTTATTACCTTTTACTTTTCACTAACCACTTCTGCTTCTTCGTAGCTTTCAACGCCGGGACAAGTACAAACCAAATTTCTATCGCCGTAAGCGTTATCTATTCGTTTTACTGTTGGCCAGAATTTATTTTCTTTTGTATAGGGCAAAGGGAAAGCTGCTTGCTGGCGTGAGTAAGGGTAGATCCATTTATCAGCAGAAATTTCTGCAATAATATGAGGAGCATTAATAAGTACGTTATTTTCTTTTGATACAGAACCGTTTTCAATCGCTTCAATTTCTTTACGAATTGCAATCATGGCATCACAGAATCTATCTAATTCATCAAGCGATTCACTTTCTGTTGGTTCTACCATGATAGTTCCTGCTACTGGAAACGAAACTGTTGGAGCATGGAAACCATAATCCATTAATCTCTTTGCTATATCGGTGACTTCGATGCCTGCAGAATTTTTAAATGCACGACAATCCAGAATCATTTCATGAGCACAATTGCCCTGCGATCCTTTGTATAAAATAGGGTAATGATTTTCAAGACGGTGTTTAATATAATTTGCATTTAGTATTGCCAACTGTGTTGCAAGTTTCAATCCGTTGTTACCCATCATTTTTATATAGCCATAGGAAATAAGTAAAATACTTACACTTCCCCATGGTGCTGCAGAAACTGGAGTGGCATTTGGGTCACCTCCTCCGGTTTGAATAATGGGATGTCCCGGAAGAAAAGGTGCGAGATGTTTAGCTACACCAATTGGCCCCATTCCAGGGCCACCGCCGCCGTGAGGAATGGCAAAAGTTTTATGAAGATTTAAGTGACATACATCAGCTCCAATCATACCCGGGCTGGTAAGTCCAACCTGAGCGTTCATGTTAGCTCCATCCATATAAACCTGTCCACCATTGTCGTGAATAATCTGTGTAATTTCTTTAATTGATTCTTCATACACACCATGAGTTGATGGATAAGTCACCATCAGACATGCCAGATTATCGCGGTGTTTTATTGCTTTGTCTTTTAAATCTGTAACATCAATATTTCCTTTTTCATCACACTTAACTACAATAACTTTCATTCCTGCCATTACAGCACTTGCAGGATTTGTACCATGTGCTGATGATGGGATCAGAGAAATGTCACGGTTCAATTGACCTTTACTAATAAAATAATTTCTAATGACCATGAGTCCGGCATATTCGCCCTGAGCTCCGGAGTTCGGTTGCAAAGAGACTGCATCGAAACCGGTGATCGTACATAAATCCTTTTCAAGTTCACGGATGATTTCCATATAACCCTCCACTTGACTTGTTGGAACAAATGGATGAATATTGCTGAATGTTGCCCAGCTCAATGGCACCATTTCGGAAGTAGCATTTAGCTTCATGGTACAAGAACCCAAAGCAATCATTGAATGATTAAGAGCAAGGTCTTTATTCTCCAACTTCTTCATATACCTGAGCATTTTGGTTTCAGAGTGATGACTGCTAAAAACAGGGTGTGTGAGATAATCTGATTTTCTGGAAAGTGGGTGCTCTGATTTTAGCAATGCTGAGACAACACTTTTATTTTCACTAATAGACGTAGGATTTTTTCCTGCCGCTTTTGCAAAAACTGAAATTATATCAACAAGATCTGATTCCATGGTGGTTTCATCAATACTTAAAACAACTGAACCATCACCGGGGTATCTAAAATTAATTGAAGCATCTAAAGCCAGTCGCTCAATTTTATTTGCAGCGTCCCCAACTTGAATTTTCAGCGTATCGAAATAACTATTATGCACAACCACAAATCCTAAACTTTGAATTGCATCAGCCACTACAACAGCGCTTTTATGAATACTCAGTGCAATTGCTTTCAATCCTTTTGGTCCATGATACACCGCATACATTCCTGCCATTACCGCAAGCAAAACCTGTGCAGTACAAATGTTAGAAGTAGCTTTATCACGTTTGATATGCTGTTCTCGTGTTTGCAATGCCATCCGCAAAGCAGGCTGACCTGAAGTATCAATGGAAACGCCGATGATTCTACCAGGGATATCACGCTTAAACTCATTGTGGGTGGCAAAATAAGCAGCATGAGGTCCGCCATAACCTAAGGGAACACCAAAGCGTTGCGTAGACCCGACAACACAATCGGCGCCCCATTCACCCGGAGGAGTCAACACAAGCAAACTCATAATATCAGCTGCAACTGCAACCCGAACTCCATTACTTTTTGCTTTTGGGTAAACCCTGAATAATTTACTATTTTCCCATCAATTCCTGGATATTGTAACAATGCGCCAAAAAAAGTGGTGTCCGGGATCAGTGTTTCTGGATCAGCAATAACTAATTCAATTCCTAGTGGAGCTGAGCGTGTTTTTAATACTGCAATTGTTTGAGGAAAGCAATCACTGGCTACAAAAAACTTAGTAACTGAATTGGTAACCTGATCGCGACTTCGGGAGGCAAAAAACATGTGCATCGCTTCAGCAGCCGCAGTGGATTCATCTAAGAGAGATGCATTCGCAAGTTCCATTCCTGTAAGATCGCATACCATCGTTTGGAAGTTCAATAAAGCCTCCATTCTCCCTTGAGAGATCTCAGCCTGGTAAGGTGTGTATGCAGTATACCATCCTGGATTTTCAAAAATATTCCGTTGAATAACACCTGGAACAATTGTGTTATAATAACCCAGACCAATATAGTTTTGAAAAGTTTATTTTTAAATGAAGTTTTTCTGAGCCGGCGCAAGTATTCAAATTCAGAAAGCCCCGCTTCCAATTTCAAACCTCCCTGAATCATAATTGAAGATGGAATGGTTTTGCTTATCAGCTCATCCAAACTGACTGCGCCAATAGTTTGTAGCATATATTCTATCTGTCCTTTATCAGGACCATTGTGACGTTCGTCAAAACTATAATAAGCCATAATTTTAAATATTCTTTGAATTGTTAAAGGGATTTATCATTTACCTGCCTCCACATACCTGACAGGTAAACAAAGTTAAAATAAGTTATACAGATTTACTTACTTGATCTTTGAAATTAACCACAGGTAATTAAAGGGCTTCAAAGGTAATTATTTACCATCAAATTATCTTTTTTATATAAACTTCGCCAATAGAACAATGGAAGCACATCATCGAGGCTCATTTGTTCAAAAATTAAGTTGGGAATACCCATTTAGAAATTGTTTTTAGTAGCTTTGAAGGATCATTCCAAATTTATGAAAATAAGCAAATTTCTCTTGTTATTAATTTTCGCAAGTTGTTTTCAGCTACCTGTGTTCTCCCAGGGAAAGCTTGTTTACATAAATGGCAAAGAAAACGCTTCTCCAGTGCAGAATTGAAAGGTGAATTTATAGTATACCGACCCGAAACTGCTGGTAATGACAAATCTTCTATCAGGAAAGCCGATAAATACAATATATTTTCGATCAAAAGAGATGATGGGACCGAAGAGGTCATTTACAATCCGGATACCACCTATGGAGAAGACCCTTCCATAGAGGAAGTACGAGATTATATAAAAGGAGAAAAGTATGCGACACTGGTTTACAATGAACCCGTTAATTTCGTCACTGGAATGCAAATTGGCTTTACCAGTGGCTTACTATTGCCCGCATTCTATGCACTTGCTGCCCCTGTAGTTTACCCTGGCATAATTGGTAGATTTGTTCCCACTGTTAAAACACCGTTAGTATACCGTTACGATACCGGAAAAGATGTTTTTACCCCACTTCCAGAAGGAACTACTACAGGCGAAACGATTGTTTCTGAGGCTTTTGCTGCAGGATATGGCAAAAAAGCGCGTAACATGAAAATGAAAAGCAGTCTCATTGGCGGTGCAATAGGGTTTGCATTTAGCGTAACAGCCTTAGCATTACTATTGGGAAAATAATATCTATCTTCTTGAATAACAATGGGATAATACTAAAATCACAATTTTTTGTGGCTATTTGCTCCTCATTGCTTGGTGCAGAAACATTTTTGTTAGCAGGAATTGCACCTTCCTTGTTAGTGCTAACAGTTATTTTTTTTGCTACACTTTTTATTTACAATGCTTCTCGACTTACAATTGCATTTAGAGAAACGGGGATAAAAGAAAACTTAGTATTAATATTGAAGGCAATTTTTGGCATATCTCATTGTCTATCATATCAATATTGATTTTATTTATAGTTGTTACCAGATGCAACACCGAACAGCTGGTACTATTTGCAGCTATAACTTTTCTTTCGCTGCTATATATGATGCCTTTCTCGTATAACGGAAACAAAGCTAAAGGACTTAGAAACAACTTTATTTTTAAAAACATCCTGTTATCTCTTATATGGGCTACCTCAACAGTTTGGTTTCCTTTGGCTGGAAATGAGAATCTGGGTATTGGACCAGAGTTAACGTTTATGTTTTTAAGAAGATTCTTTTTTATTTATGCACTCGCTACTATTTATGACATCCGCGACTTAAAAGACGACAGTAAGATTGGCATGCAAACGATAGCCATAAAACTAGGAGTATCAGGCACAAAGCTTTTGGCTACCGCTAGTTTATTACTTTTCTGCACGTTCATATACGTCGATCCTCTTTTTCAAACTCTCAAATGGAATCACTTTCATACGCCTTGTATCTTTCTGCTGCCTTCACGTTACTGGTGATTATGGGTACGGGGGTGAAAAGCTCTAAGGCTTATTATGCATTTGTAATTGATGGCGCCATGGCTTTTCAATTCTTTCTTGTTTTATTCTTCAAATTTGCCTGATTATAAACATTGTTTCCTATTCATATGTTGTTTTTCTTTGTCTGCTAAATTTTATTGAAATGGTATTTGAAAATAGTCAGGCTTTTGCCGAAGAAATGGACAGGAAAGATGAACTTTCCGAATTTCGCAACCACTTTCATTTCCCTGCCATCAGTGGAAAAGAATCTATTTATTTGTGTGGCAATTCATTGGGACTTCAGCCAAAAAAGACTATTGAATTTATTAACCAGGAATTAGAGGACTGGAAAAATCTTGGTGTAGAAGGGCATATGCATGCAAGGCATCCCTGGTTCCCCTACCATGAATTTCTTCGTGATTCAACCGCCCGCCTGGTTGGAGCACTACCTCATGAAGTAGTAGTCATGAATTCACTCACAGCCAACCTGCATTTTCTAATGGTTTCCTTTTACCGTCCCAACAAAAAAAGATATAAGATAATTTTTGAAAAAGGGCCCTTTTCATCAGACCGTTATGCGTTTGAGTCGCAGGCTAAATTTCATGCTAACCATGGCGGCGATCAATTATTTGATCCATCAAAAGCCCTTATTGAATTAGAGCCGCGTGAAGGAGAATTGACACATAGAACAGCAGACATCTTAAAAACAATTGAACAACATGCCGATGAGTTGGCGTTGGTATTAATTGGTGGTGTTAATTATTACACCGGACAATTATTTGATATGAAAGCCATTACTGCTGCTGCACATAAAGCAGGGGCATTAGTAGGATTTGATCTTGCACATGCCACGGGCAATGTAGCTTTGCAATTACATGATTGGGACGTTGATTTTGCTGCCTGGTGTTCATACAAGTACTTAAATGCAGGACCCGGAGCTGTTGGCGGTGCATTCGTCAATGATCGTCATTCAAGCAATGCCAATCTTCCTCGTTTTGCCGGATGGTGGGGTAACGATCCGGATACACGTTTACCATGCCAATAGATTTTATTCCCAAAAAGGCGCTGATGGATGGCAGGTGAGTAACGCTCCGGTATTTTCCATGGCTGCACTCCGTGCATCTATGGAACTATTTGATGAGGCCGGGATAAATAAACTGACCGAAAAAAGCAAGCTCTTAACGGGATACTTGGCATTTCTAATCAAAGAAATCAATCTTAAATGCGAAGGAATTAATCACATACACATCATCACTCCTGAAGAAGAAAGAGGTTGTCAGCTATCAACAGTAATTTCCAAAAACGGGAAAGCAATTCACAATTATTTAGGAGAAAAAGGAGTTATCTCAGATTGGCGACATCCGGATGTGATCCGTGTTGCACCAGCACCGTTATACAATTCCTTCAATGATGTTTTCCGTTTCGGAGAGCTACTTTACAAAGCAATTCTAGAAAACAAATAAATTTCTATTAAAAAGATCATGAATAAAAGAGATCAAAAAGCTACCTTAATTGGAGCAGGTTTAATAGGTTCATTACTATCGGCCTATCTGACTAAGCAAGGTTACAGCGTTGAGATATTCGAACGGCGTGCGGATATGCGAAAAGACACTGCTTCTGCAGGCAGATCTATCAATTTGGCTTTATCTGACAGAGGCTGGCGTGGACTAGCCGGTGTAGGACTTGACGAGGAAGTCAAAAAGTGGCAATTCCTATGGCAGGCAGGATGATTCATAATTTGGACGGAACTGTAAAATACCAGGCCTACGCTAAAGAAGGGCAAGCAATTTATTCAGTTTCGAGGGGTGGATTGAATTGTGTGCTCATGGAACAAGCGGAAAAGCATGGAGCAAAAATTCATTTTCAGCAACGCTGCACAAATGTAGACCTTGACAAAAATATTGCATACTTTGAAAATGCTCAAACAGGTGAGAAATCTTCCGTTCAATCCGATCTCATTATTAGCTCTGATGGAGCCTTCTCAGCCGGACGTTTGAGCCTTATGTTTACAGATAAATACAACTATTCACAAAATTATCTGGAGCATGGCTACAAAGAGTTGACTATTCCATCCGGTCCGAACAATACATTTCTGATGGAAAAAAAACGCTTTGCATATATGGCCTCGTGGTGGATACATGTTAATAGCACTTCCCAACATGGATGGCAGTTTCACTTGTACTTTGTTCTTCCCTTTTAAAGGCGAACACTCATTCGAAAAACTCGATACCAAAGAAAAAGCAACCAACTTCTTCAAAGAAATATTCCCTGATGTTATTCCTTTGATGCCAACTCTTGAAAATGATTTCTTTGATAATCCAACCGGCTCGTTAATGACAGTCAGATGTTTCCCCTGGAGTTGGAATAACCAGCTTATGTTAATTGGTGATGCTGCACATGCCATAGTTCCTTTTTATGGCCAGGGTATGAATTGCGGATTTGAAGATTGTGTTGAATTGAATGACCTCATTAATAAATTCGACCATAATTGGAGTGAAATTATGCCTGCATTCGAAAAAGTCGCAAACCTAACAGCGATGCCATTGCCGATCTGGCATTAGCCAATTTCATTGAAATGCGGGATTTAGTCGGACATCCGGATTTTTTACTTCGCAAGAAAATTGAAGCCCGGTTTAGTGATAAATATCCTGAAAAATGGATTCCGCTTTATACTATGGTTACATTCAGTGAAATTCCATATAGTACTGCTTTGAAGGAAGGTAAAAAACAAGAACAGATCATGGATAAAGTTATGGCTATTGTTGGTATTAAAGACAAATGGGATTCTTCAGAAGTAGAGCAGTTAATCCTGCAAATGCTCTCTTAAAAAGGATTCGATTTTCTTTCTGAACCAATTTTGTTGGATTACCATGTCCGGAGTAAACGATTACCTCGTCGCCAAGCGGCAGTAATTTTTTAACAATGGATTCGATAAGGGTGTCATAATCACCTCCAGGAAGATCTGTACGACCAATACTTCGCTCGAAGAGAACATCACCAGAAACAATAAAATTTTCTTCTTTCGAATAAAAGGCAATGCTACCGGGACTATGGCCGGGAACAAAAATTACTTTCAATTCCGAATTTCCAAATCTCACCACATCATCTTGCTGAAGAAATAAGGTTGGAACAGGAGAAGGATTCATATTGATCTGATATAACTTACTCACATAAGAGGATGATTCCAATACCGGCAACTCCAATTGATTTGACTCCAATTCGAGATGGTATTTTGTTGAAACAAAATGATTCCCCAGAATATGATCAATATGACAATGGGTGTTCAGCAACCTGACAGGAGATAGATTACTGGAAGTAATATACTCAGCTATTTCCAATTCTTCTTCCCTCATATGACAACCGGGATCAATTATAATACACTCCCCTGTAGAATCAGAAATTACATAGGTGTTTTCTTCGAAAGAATTGAAACAGAATGACTTAATAACCATTATCACGGATTGTTAACTAATTACAAAGATAGTGATAAATGCAAAATGGGTACAGCTTATCGGTTGCATAATCGGAAATGAAAAAACTATCCGGAGGATAGAACTAACCGCAACAAAAAAAGAACAGGGAGCGAAATCTCAAAACTAACCCCCCGGTTGCTTTGAGACCACTCCCTGTATTTAGATCTTTAACTTTTAAATCAGTCCCCTCCGATTTCCACAATCACTACTCCTCCGCCATCAGTTAAACGGTAATTTCCACTTTCGGAAATTTCAATAGCTCTTTGATACTCAACTGAGTAAGTGGCCTGAATGTCGGCTTCTGAGGAACCTGGTTGAACGTTGCATCCTAACGCTATAAGGATGGTAATTAACAAGTCTAGCATGTTGTTACGGTGTAAAATTATAGTAAGACATAAGTTATTCAGGTATCATATTACTACACTTAGTAACGCCTGATTTATGAGCCTATATACTATATAAATGTTTTTTAGTTACATTTGTTGCAGATAATTAAGTAATTAACAAATTATGTCAATAAAAATTTTGCAAGAAATGTCGAATTTGGTAACAGATTTTACCAAAAAGAATCGTTTTGTGGAGCTGGTTGAAGAAGAAAACGGAGGGTTCAAATACCTTCAGTTAATGCGAGGCCTCAGTAAGGGTGAGTGGGAAAATGATGAGGATGCTATTCGTGAAATATATGGTAAAGAACTGGGGAACAAGACTTTCGAGATGTTGAAATCAAGAGCCAAGGATCGCTTGGTGAATATGATTTTCCAACTTGATACGCAGAAAAAGTTCAAAAGTTCGTATGACAAAGCCTATTATTCAACTTGTAAGAATTTGCTGGCAGGTGTAATACTTTTATTGCAAAACAGAAGGGTTTCTGGTGAAGAGAATTTAAAACTTGCACTTTTAACCGCTAATCAATACAATTTTACTGACCTAGCCATTGTCGCCTTGAGGCAATTGAGGTACTTCAGCAGTTTTTCAGGCTCAAAAAAGCAATTTTCAAAATATAATCTTGAATTAAAGGAAAATCCAAGTATTTGAATCTGAATTAATGTAAAGAACTAAATCAACAAATTGATACTTGAAATAGTGCAATTCTATGGCTAACCTTCAAAACAATTCAAAACATCGTTAAGCAGCATGATACGTATACTACGCGCCTTAGCATGTACCGGGTAGGGTTGCGTTATTATGAAAACATGGATGATTATACCAACGCTATCAAAATAGCGAGTGATTGCGAAGCCTATCTAAAGTCGAAACCACATTTAATACAAAGAGTGCGATTAGGTGAAATGAACCTCCACAAGCTATATGGCAGTTTACATTTGAGGGACTATGAAAACGGAACAAGTTTTGCGACCAACTGTATGACACTCTTTAATCCCGGTACCTTGAACTGGTTGATTTTTCTGGAATATTACTTCCTGCTCTGTTTGCACACAAAAAATTATATTAAGGCGAAAGAAGTCTTTAATCAGGTGATAGGTCATTCTAGTTTTAAATTATATCCGGCACAAAGCAAAGAAAAGTGGAAAATTTTTGAATCATTCCTCAATTATGCAATACCCTCATCTGTTCCCGGATCAAAAAAATTTAATGTCGCCAAATTCATCAACGAGGTGCCAATTTTTTCTAAAGACAAGGCGGGATACAACCTTTCAATTATTATTTCACAAATAATCTTACTTATAAACTTAAAAGATTTTTCAAAAATATTAGACAAGGCGGAACCGCTCAAACAGTATGCTTCTCGTTACATTAAAAAAGAGAAAAATCCTCGCTCCTACTACTTTATTAAAATGCTGTTAGTAATGGTGAATTACGATTTCGATTCCAAAAAAACAGCTCAAATCGCCAACAAATTCTTCATAAAACTTAAGGAATCTCATCTTGGCCTCCAAAGCGAACTTGAAACACTTGAAGTAATTCCCTATGATGTATTATGGCCGGAAATTATTTCTAAATTAGAGGCTTCAGAAAAGAGTTAACGGCGGATAAATAAATATTTATAAATTGGTGACCGGTATCAAAAAAGTAATAAGGATTTTTCATTTACATGGAACCTGCCTCAATAAAAGTTTGAATATCTTTGTAAGGAAGTGAATTATATCATACGCACTAATTTTAGTAACACCAATAAAATTTTATTCTTGAATTCTATTTATTGAAATTATTATTAAAATAAAATCTAATGCTAAGTATAAAACCTGCTACAATAGCAAACATTGAACGTATAACTGAAATATACAATGAAGCTATTCAAAACACCACAGCCACCTTCGATACAGAAATTAAATCTATAGAAGACCGGATGAAGTGGTTTAAAGATCATGATGAAAAGCATCCGGTCATTATTGCTGAAATAGACGAAGAAATTATTGGATTTGCTTCACTCAGCAAATGGAGTGAGCGGTCGGCTTACGATGGAACGGCAGAAGTTTCGGTTTATATCGATCGCAACCATCGAGGTAAGGGTGTAGGCAAAAGGCTATTGGAAGTACTCACTTTGGAAGGTGAAAAAGCAGAATTACACAACCTCATTTCCAGAATTACTGAAGGTAATCTCAGCAGTATTCACATTCATGAGCAACTTGGGTTTATACACATAGGTGTAATGCGTGAGGCCGGTAAAAAATTTGGAAAACTATTGGATGTTCATTTGATGCAAAAGCTCTTTTAGATTTTAACCTAGAGCCTAATCAGAAAACTGGATCAGGAACCGAAAAGCTATAAAGTCAAATCAGATTCAACCCTTTTTTATTCTAAAACAACTGTCCCATCAACATACCTCACCACATCAAACGGATTATTTTTAGTGAGCAACGGTCCGTCAAGGTCGGTCCAGTCGGCGTGAGGATAGTTGGGCGGCGGCGGTGATGGCGCATCCTGATTCCGACATACTACCTATCAAAACTTTGAGATTGTATTTTCGTGCTTCTGTTATTAATTTGAGCCCTTCAGATATCCCACCGCATTTCATCAGCTTCATATTCACTCCATCGAAAGCATCTTTTATTTTCACAACATCCGTAGGTTGCTGAATGGATTCGTCGGCAATTAATGGAAGCGGACTCATTTCATGCAACCAAAGACTGTCGTCGTAATTATTTTTTGGAAGTGGTTGCTCTATAAAAATAATGTTTTGTTCTTTGAGCCAATGAATCATGTCGAGTGCAAACATTTTATCTTTCCAACCCTGGTTCACATCCACGCAAAGTGGTTTTTGGGTAACCTCTCTGATTGAAGAAATAATTTGCTTATCATTTTCACCACCAAGTTTTACTTTAAGAATTGAAAAATCATTTCCGTCTTTAACTTTTTGATGAAGTGATTCTTTGTCGCCCATTCCAATGGTGAAAGTACAGGGTGGTAAGGGATGATTTTTTAATCCAAGAAGTTGCCATACTCCTATCCCTTCCTTTTTTGCAAACCAATTGTGAAATGCAATATCAACACATGCTTTGGCTGCAAAACTTCCTTGTTGGAAACTATGCAATTGTTGAAGCGACAGTGATAAATTGGCTAACTCATCCGGGTGCTGCATAAAAAACGCATCAATAAAAGCTTGTACCGTTTCTGAAGTCTCAGGCAAATAAGGAGGCAGACTTGCTTCGCCGTGCGCAACAATTCCATCCTGAATTATTTCCAGAAAAACCAGATCTGTTCCATTGCGGGTTCCGTGAGCAATGGAGAAGGGAGTTTTGAATTCGAGAAAAAAGGGGGTGATCGTGTACAGCATTAATTTATGATGATGTACTTACTGCTTTGAATTAAATTTCATCGATGCAATCATCTTCTCAATATCCTTGTGAAGAAACTGGATTACAGGAGCAAGTGAATCAGGTTGCGGGGCGACATTGAAATAAAGTGCTCCGCGTATAAAATTATGAGTGCTATCTGTTGCATAAAATTGAACTGAAGAAGCTGCGTTACCACCAATATCATAAATCATAGCATGCAGGCCATTTGATGTTTCTATCAAAGTTTCATCAATAGATTCAGCCTTAACAGTGTGTTTATAGGCAAGTTCTCTGGACTTTTCAATGAGTTCAGCTGTATTATTATTTACAGGCATGTAACTTAAAAAAACTTCACCATTAAATTCCGGAAAACGAATGTACTTCCAGCAGGGTTTCGCAAGCGAGTCGTTGTAACTTTCTACTTTAGCATAAACAGGTAAATCAAATGAGTAACCACAATTTTTCTCACTGTAGACGGAATATTTTTTTTCAGGAAGATCAATTCTGAAATACCCTTTAGGTCTGGGAGTATAGGATGCATCACAACCATAAAAAAGTGAAAGTGAAAAAAAACTTATAACAACAGCCAGAATAATGAAAAAGCGATTATAATTTATCTTTGTTCTGTTTGGATACATCACCACTTAAATGATTGTTACGCAAAATTAGTTTAATTAGGCAGAACATTCCTATTAATATTATGTGGTTACAAAAAAAACAGGAATGAATAGACTGAAGGAGTATGGTTAAAAAAAAGCGGGAAACATTTTCAGATTCCCGCTAATTCAACCATGATGTATTTTTAAAACGGCAGATCGTCACCAGTTGTATTTGGCAAATCTACTGAGGGACTATCTTCGTTAGAGTTTTTATTTTCGACATGACCGCCTGTTAGTCCCGGTTCATCAGATTTTCTACCGGATAACATAGTCATAGTGTCTGCAATAATTTCAGTAGCATATCTTTTATTGCCTTCTTTATCATCCCAACTACGCGTTCGTATTTTTCCTTCTACATAAACCAAAGAACCTTTGCGCAAGTATTTTTCTGCACTTTCAGCAAGTCCTCGCCACATAACAACATTATGCCATTCAGTTTGATCCACCCGTTGTCCATCTTTTGTTTTATACGATTCAGAAGTTGCCAGTGGAAATTTCGCTACAACGGCACCACCTTCAAGATGTCGCACTTCAGGATCTTTACCAAGATTTCCAACCAGGATCACTTTATTAATTCCAGACATATTTTTAGGATTAAACTCTACTTCTGTGTCAAATATACCCTACAAATTTAATTAAAAGCGTTCAGCAAATCAAACTTGAAACTAATAAAAAAAAATATTTTTCACTAAACAAAGTAATCTTCAAAATGGTCCTTCAAAGCAATTTCAATTAACCGGGGCACAGGGTACTTTTTAACATCATGTAGTTGAACTTCAATAAATTCAGATCTGATTAACTTATTTGGACTGGTATCGAATGTGAGTTCAATAAAACGTGTGAAAATATGTTGGTGTGACAATTTATGCGCTTTAGATTCGACAACGGATTTAATTTGAACAGACTGAGAGCCAATGAGCTTTTTCCACTCTTTAGAAGTAATAATTTTTTGAGTAGACCAATTAGAAATAGTTTCTATTAAAGGGAAGTCATATAAGTGTTGCCAGATATCGCCTTCAGGGCGTTTTCTCAAATATACACTATTTTTATGCTTGATAATCAGGTAGTTAAAATAGCGGGAACGTATTTTCAATTTTTTACTTTTAACGGGAAAGTCTGTAACGGCATGATTCCGAAAAGCGATGCACTCCTTATTAAATATACAATTTCCGCAATCTGGCAGTCCCGGCTTACATTGCAATGAGCCAAATTCCATAATAGCCTGATTATGAAGCCCCGGTTTCTTCAAATTTAAAATATCCTGAGCCAGTTCAGCAAATAATTTTTTGCCGGTATTAGAATCAATGGTTGTTTCAATTCCATAATATCGCGACAAAAAGCGATAAACATTACCATCGACCACAGCATAGGGTAAGTTAAATGCAAAAGAACTAATTGCAGCAGCTGTATAATCGCCAACCCCTTTCAGCGATCTAATACTTTGATAATCTAAAGGAAATACACCTTTATAGGAATTCATTATCCACTTGGCTGCAGCATGAAGGTTTCGTGCTCTGGAATAATACCCCAATCCTTGCCATAGTTTAAGCACATCCTCTTCGGGCGCCATAGCAAGCTCATTTACAGTAGGATATGAAAGTATAAATTTGGAATAATAGGGCAAACCTTGTTCAACACGGGTTTGCTGCAGGATAATTTCTGACAACCAGATCTTGTAAGGATCGTCAATTTTCCTCCAAGGGAGGTCGCGTTTATTTTTTAAGTACCAGCCTATAAGGGCCCTTGAAACATTCATTGGGGATAAAGAGCTCAAAATTAATCAATAATATTTTTGATATTCAATATTATAACATATCTTTGCACCCCCAATTTAAACATTAAAACACGTAATTAGATATGACCAAAGCTGAACTTATTGCAGAAGTTGCAACAAAAACCGGCGTTGAGAAGGTTGCTGTACAGCAGACCATTGAAGCCATGATGAAGGTAATTAAGAATTCTCTTCAAAATAATAACAATGTATACCTGAGAGGGTTTGGAAGTTTCATTGTAAAGAAAAGAGCCAAGAAAACCGGACGTATTATTACAAAAAACACTACCATCATTATTCCTGAGCATTACATTCCGGCATTTAAGCCAGCAAAGACTTTCACAGAGAAAGTTAAAACCAATCTCAGAAAGCCAGAATAACAATAAATGGCAGGAGGAAATAAGCTTCTCATCGGACTAGTTTCCGGTGCGATAGTGTTAGTAGCAGGAATATATTTATTACCTAAAACCAATACTAAAGTTAAATCAGATGAGAAAGAAATTACATCTGATTCAACCGTAGCTGTTTTTTCATTTGATAATTTTCTTTCTACATCAAAATCCAAAATGGGTTGGGATGCGGGAAACAAAATTAACAATTGGGAAACCTCCATTGAAAAAGGAGTTGCAGAACTTGCCATTTACGATTCAGTTGCCAAAGTATGGGACGAAGCAAAAAACCCTGGAATAGCTGCTTGGTATTATGAACAAAAAGCGGCGAAAAGCAATATTGAGAAAGATTGGTTAAATGCATCATACCGGTATTTTGATGCATTTAAAGTGGGAAAAGATTCTTTGGAAGTAAGTTATTTTGTTCAAAAAGCAATAACCGGTTATTCTAAAGTACTCGAAATTAACCCGACCAATCTGGATGCAAAAACGGATCTGGGAATACTTTATACCGAAGGTACTAACTGAAAACCCTAAACATGAAAATGCTCAGTTGAATTTAGGATTTCTATCAATGAAATCAGGACAATTTGACAAAGCGATTGAGCGATTTAATAAAGTGCTCGAGATTAACCCAGGGAGAATAGACATGCATGTGTATGTTGGAGAAGCTTATGTGAGGCTCGGCAATAAAGAAAAGGCAATTGAAAACCTGAAGATCTTTAAGAATCTTTCCAACGATCAGCAAATGATTAAGGATGTTGATGATTACATTGCAACGTTGGAGACCAAATAAATTGAATTAAATAAATATAATATAAACCCATTAAATATTCGCATATGCCAAGCGGTAAAAAGAGAAAAAGACATAAGATGGCCACGCACAAGCGTAAAAAAAGGCTAAGAAAAAACAGGCATAAAAAGAAATAATGCCTCGCCCTGATCTATGATCGAAATGGGCCAAAAGTATTATCGATAAAAGCTCTCTGTTCCAGCAGGGCTTTTATCGCTGTTTTGTTTTTTTGGTCTGTGATGAACTAAACCTCCCAGGTTTTATTTACAGGATCATTAGCATTCTCTTTTGAAACTGCATGACGGATATTTTTTATAAAAATAATCTGTGTGGACAGTGAACTGATAATTGACTCAACTCCAAATGAGGTTCATATAGCCTTGCTTGAGGATAAAAGGCTGGTTGAGTTTAATAGCGAAAAAGACAACAATTTTTCTGTTGGTGATATATATTTAGGTCGCATTCGAAAGATTATGCCAGGCCTGAATGCTGCTTTTGTAGATATTGGTTATGAAAAAGATGCTTTTCTTCATTATCTTGATTTAGGCCCTCAGTTTAATACACTGGTTAAGTACATGAAAAATGTAGCAGCCGGCAAGCAAATTGATTCCCTTTTGAACAATTACGATCTGGAACAGGATATTGATAAAGGGGGTAAAATTTCTAGCATTCTCGGAGCAAATCAGTGGATTCCTGTCCAGGTAGCCAAAGAGCCCATTTCAACAAAGGGGCCTCGAATATCATGTGATATTAGTCTTGCAGGAAGATATGTGGTAATGGTGCCTTTTTCAAACATCGTTTCAGTTTCACAAAAAATTAAGAGTTCAGAGGAGCGAAATCGTCTTAAACGACTGGCTCAAAGTATTAAACCACGAAATTTTGGGCTCATTGTAAGAACAGTAGCCGAAGGTAAAAAAGTAGCTGAAATTGATGAGGACATTCAGGATCTTTTATCGAAATGGAACCAGTTTTATGAATTGTTAAAAACCGCCAAACCTCCTCAGAAGTTATTAGGAGAGATGGACAGAACGTCGACAATTTTACGCGACATGCTAAACTCCGGATTTAACAACATCCATGTTAATGACCAGGCATTTTTTGAAGAAGTTAAAGCTTACATCCGGAATATTGCTCCTGAACAGGAAGAAATCGTTAAGCTTTACAAAGGAAAGATGCCCTTGTTTGAGCATCTGGGTATCGACAAACAGATAAAAACAGTATTTGGCAAAACGGTAAATCTTCAGAACGGAGCCTATCTTATTATTGAGCACACTGAAGCTTTGCATGTAATTGATGTAAATAGCGGAGGGAGAAGTAAATCTGGTGCCGACCAGGAAAAAAATGCCTTGCAAGTGAACATGATGGCGGCCACGGAGATTGCCCGCCAATTGCGATTGCGAGATATGGGAGGAATTATTGTTATCGATTTCATTGATATGCATAGTGCCATTCATAAAAAAGAACTTTTTGAATGTGTGCGTACTGAAATGAAAAAGGATCGTGCAAAACATACCATTTTACCCCCAAGCAAATTCGGGCTTATTCAAATTACCCGCCAACGGGTAAGGCCGGAAACCAAGATTATTACTGTCGAAAAATGTCCTGCTTGTGATGGCACCGGTGAAATTAAAGCAAGCATTCTTCTGGTCGACGATATTAAAAACAATATGAGGTACATTCTTACTGAACAGAATGAAAAGACCGTTTCAGTGAAGGTACACCCTTATCTGGAAGCTTATTTAACCAAAGGATGGTTTTTTTCTTCGATAAGGCATAAATGGCAAAAAGAGTTTAAGAAAAAAATAAAAATAGAGGGTGTTACTGCCTACCACCTTATGGAATTTCATTTTTTCAATAATTCAGGAGAAGAAATTAAGCTATAACATCAAGCAGGTGGATTTTAGCCACAATTCGTTGATTTTTTTAGGTTTAACATGCAAATTTGAAGAGCTAAAGTACTTACCTTTGGCACAATAGAATTTTTATTTATTTTTTTCGTTAGCAGCATTTAATACACATCATGTCAGGAAAAAAGTTGCAGGGAAATAAATCGAAATATCTGAAAATATTCTGGATGGTAATTCTATTACCTCTGGTAGCACTTTTTGTAATTGTTGCTGCCACGGCATCAGGTTATTTCGGTGATCTACCGTCTTTCGAGGATCTCGAAAATCCCAATAGCGCTTTGGCTTCAGAAGTATTTTCATCAGACGGTGTTGTACTTGGAAAATATTATTTTCAAAATAGAACCAATGTCCATTTCAAAGAACTTGCGCCAAATTTGGTAAATGCA
The DNA here is from genome assembly GCA_016722525.1 of Bacteroidota bacterium. Taxonomy (GTDB): domain Bacteria; phylum Bacteroidota; class Bacteroidia; order AKYH767-A; family OLB10; genus JADKJB01. Next base: position 61,133 of record JADKJB010000008.1, on the reverse strand, counting down.
TTAAAAGCCACAGAGGACATCCGTTTCGAAGAGCATTCAGGGATTGACCTTAAAGGGCTGCTAAGGGTTTTATTTAAGACCGTTATTTTGCGACAAAGCGGTTCAGGAGGAGGAAGTACGATTACCCAACAATTGGCCAAGAATCTTTTTCCCAGAGAGCAAATTGAAGGCTTTAAACTTGTAACCAGAAAGATACAGGAATGGGTTATTGCAGTACGATTAGAACGCAATTACACCAAAGAAGAAATTATTGCTATGTACCTGAATACTGTGGAGTTTGGCAGCAACAGTTTTGGGATTAAATCGGCTGCACAAACTTTTTTTAACAAAACACCAGAACAGCTGAAAACAGAAGAGTCGGCCATATTAGTTGGCCTGTTAAAGGCACCTACTTTTTACAGTCCTGTCCGAAATCCTGAAAATGCAATTCGACGTCGTAATACCGTGTTGAATCAAATGCAAAAATATGATTTGATTACCTCATTGGAATTTGATTCACTCAAAGCACTTCCTATTCGATTGCGTTACCAATCAGAAGATCATAATGCAGGAATGGCCACCTATTTCAGAGAATATTTAAGACTGTATCTGAATAAATGGTGCAATGAACATAAGAAGAACGATGGTTCTAAGTACAATATTTACAGAGACGGGCTAAAGATTTATACCACCATCGACTCCAGGATGCAACGTTATGCGGAGGAGGCGGTAACAGAGCATTTAACCGATCTTCAGAAAAACATTTTTGATCACTGGAAAGGGAAAACCGCATGGTCGTTGCACCCGGAAATAATTACCAATGCAGTCAAACAATCAGCGCGTTATCGTGAACTGGAGGGAATTGATGCCAGTGAGGATTCCATAAAAAAAGTATTTGATACAAAAGTTCCCATGACCGTTTTTACCTGGAAAGGGGAAACGGATACTTTACTAAGTCCATTGGATTCTATTAAATATTATAAAATGTTTTTACGCACAGGAATGATGTCAATGGAACCTCAGACAGGTCAAATAAAAGCATGGGTTGGAGGCGCAGATTATCGTCATTTTAAATATGATCAGGTAAAGGAAGGGCGGCGACAAGTAGGATCCACATTCAAGCCATTCGTGTATACACTTGCTATGCAGGAAGGCTATTCCCCCTGCTATAAAGTACCCAATGTAAGAGTTACAATTATTGGTGAAGATGGTGTTCCCTGGTCACCTGAAAATTCAGATAACAAATATGGCGGAATGCTATCACTTAAGGAAGCCCTCGCAGAGTCGGTAAACAGTGTGAGTGCATTTTTGATAAAACAATTTGGTGCTGCAGCAGTAATTAATATCGCAAAAAAAATGGGCATTAATTCCCCAATGGACCCCTACCCTTCCATTTGTTTAGGAACTCCCGATATTTCGGTTTATGAAATGGTTGGTGCCTATTCCACTTTTGCAAACAAAGGCGTTTGGGTAGAGCCGGTTTTTTTGAATCGAATTGAAGATAAGAATGGTTTAGTGCTTCAGGAATTTGTGCCTAAAAAAGTAGAGGCCTTGAGTGAAGAAACTGCTTATGTTACACTAAGTCTTTTAAAGGGTGTTGTTGAATTTGGAACCGGGATGCGCTTACGATTCAGATATGGATTGGCTAACCCGATTGCAGGCAAAACGGGCACTTCGCAAAATCAAAGCGATGGATGGTTTATGGGAGTAACTCCCGATCTGGTTTCAGGAGTCTGGGTAGGTTGTGAAGATCGGGCCATTCATTTCCGGACCACCAACCTGGGCCAGGGGCTAACACCGCACTTCCCATTTGGGGACTTTATATGAAAAAAGTTTATGCAGATAAATCTATAAATCTTTCTCAAGCTGACTTTGAAAGACCTGAAGGTAAGCTATCTATAGAATTGGATTGTTCAAAATATAATAATGTCAACGTCACCACCCCGGCTCAGGCGATTTCGGCTTTTAATTTTGATGTGGTAAACACACCTTTTTTATCGTTTTTTGGTTTAGATTTGTCCTTGAATAACCCAGTGTATTGAAATTTTAAAAGATAAAATTGTCAGTTATATTTGAAGAAAAAACTTTAGATATCGCTCGTATTAAAAATATAAAACCTATCGTTTATGATTAATAAAGTTGTTGCTGATGTTGATAGTGCAATCCATGACATTAAGGATGGCATGACACTCATGCTAGGCGGTTTTGGCTTATGCGGCATTCCTGAAAATTGTATTGCAGCTCGTAAAAAAGGGTGTTAAAATTTAACATGTATTTCCAATAACGCCGGTGTGGATGACTTCGGACTAGGACTTTTATTGCAAAACCGGCAGATAAAAAAATGATCTCTTCCTATGTTGGTGAAAATGCAGAGTTTGAACGACAAATGCTGAGCGGTGAACTCGAGGTTGATTTAATTCCGCAAGGAACATTGGTTACACGATGCATGGCTGCCGGTTATGGTATGCCGGTAATTTTCACTCCAGCAGGGGTAGGAACTGAAATTGCTGAAGGAAAAGAAGTTCGACGATTTAAATTTAATGGCGAAGAAAAAGATTATTTGATGGAGCATGCCTTTGAATCCGACTTTGCAATTGTGAAAGCATGGAAGGGTGATACACAAGGAAACTTAATTTATCGCCATACGGCAAGAAATTTTAATCCTATGATGGCTATGGCCGGAAGAATTACCATTGCAGAAGTAGAAGAGTTAGTTCAGCCGGGCGAACTGGATCCCGATCAAATTCATACACCCGGAATTTATGTTCATAGAATTTTTCAAGGAGAGAGGTATGAGAAGAGGATTGAACAGAGGACGGTGAGGAAAAATTGATGTGGGGATGTGGGATTTGATTTATTGTTATTTTTTTGAAAATTATTACTAATTTGTCGGTGAATTATAATATTCTGATATTTGAAGTAACATACTTATATGAACTTAATACTATTTATGAATATTTTTCTAAATTTTTTTAAAACTTTTCATCATGGAAGAAAAAGAAAATCTAATTATTAACTTAACAACAGCGTTCTCATTTAAAATATTAAAATATTGTCAAACTTTAAATCAGGAAAAACACTTTCACATAAGTAATCAATTATTAAAATCATCAACTTCCATTGGTGCAAATGTAAGCGAAGTACAGAACTCCGAAAGCTTGACTGATTTTATCCATAAAATGAAAATAGCTGCAAAAGAAGGCAGTGAAACTGAATATTGGCTTGATGTATGCAAAAATACAAATTCCTTTGATGGTCACTCCGAATTAATGAAAGATATTGTATCAATTAAAAAAGTTTTATCAAAAATAATTTCAACATCAAAATCAAAACTTGCTTTAAAGAATATTAAGACATAAATATTTATTGCATCTTCATCTTTCCAATAATTACAGTACCACATCAACACATCAACACATTACCACATCAACACATCAACACATCAACACATCAATATTATGTTAGATAAAAACGGAATCGCTAAACGCATTGCACGAGAAGTAAAAGATGGTATGTATGTTAATCTTGGCATTGGAATACCAACCCTAGTTGCGAACTTTTTACCTGAGGGAATCAATGTGGAATTACAATCGGAAAACGGAATTTTAGGAATGGGTCCATTTCCTGTTGAAGGCACAGAGGATGCCGACTTAATCAATGCCGGCAAGCAAACAGTGACACTTCTACCGGGAGCATCAATATTTGATTCAGCAATGAGTTTTGGAATGATCCGATCACAAAAAGTCCAACTTACCATTTTAGGAGCTATGGAAGTGAGTGAAGAAGGAGATATCGCCAACTGGAAAATACCCGGCAAGATGGTAAAAGGTATGGGAGGTGCTATGGATTTGGTGGCATCGGCTAAAAATATTATTGTGGCCATGCAGCATGTGAATAAAGCGGGTGAATCAAAATTATTACCTAAATGCTCCTTACCTCTCACCGGAGTGAAATGCGTGAAGAAAATAGTTACCGAACTCGGCGTATTCGATGTAACACCTCAAGGATTCAAATTAATCGAACGTGCTCCGGGAGTATCAGTAGAACAAATCAAAAATGCAACAGCCGGTAAATTAATTATCGAAGGAGAAATTCCGGAGATGGTGGTTTAGGCAGTGGTGGCGAATGATGATAAGAAACCGAATTCCGACTAACCCACTAACAAAAGAACCAAAAAACTAAAGAACGAAAGAACCAAAAAACTAAAAAACCAAAAAACTAAAAAACTAAAAAGTGGATCTGTCAGTCATCATACCCATTTACAACGAAGAAGAAAATATCAGGCCACTGATAGATCGGTTGCGTAGTGTTGTTGGGACAATGGGATTGAATTCGGTGGAGTATATTTTTATAAATGATGGAAGTCGCGATCGTTCGATGGAAATTATTGCTGAGCTTTCGCAGAAGTATTCGGAGATAAAATTTATCAATTTAAGCAGAAATTTCGGACATCAGATTGCTGTCACAGCCGGACTCGATAAATCAACCGGTGATGCTGTCACTATAATTGATGCCGATCTTCAGGATCCACCGGAATTGATTCCGGAGTTGTATAAGAAACTCAAAACAGGATTTGAGGTAGTTTATGCAAAGAGAAGGTCGAGGCAAGGAGAGGGTTTTTTCAAAAAATTGACTGCAAAAATATTTTACAGGATCCTCCGTAAAATGACCTCCATTAAAATTCCTGTCGATACCGGTGATTTCAGGATTGTAGATCGAAAAATTGTGGATGTATTGAAGCAGATGCCTGAGCAACAAAAATTTTTGCGGGGACAAACCAGCTGGATCGGTTTTAATCAGACGTTTGTTGAATATGATCGTGATGAGCGGCATGCAGGTAAAACAGGATATACTTATAAAAAAATGATCAGGATGGCGCTGGATGGAATCACATCCTTTTCTAACTTTCCTCTCAAAATAGTTACTATTGCAGGATTTGTTGTATCAACCATTTCATTTTTCATGATTTTGTATGCATTGTATTCACGTTTCATTTCGAAAGATTACCAGCCTGGGTGGGCTTCGTTGATGATAGCGGTATTGTTTATTGGAGGAATTCAGTTGATTGGAATTGGAATTATAGGTGAGTACATTAGCCGAATAAGTGCCAATATCAGGAACAGGCCTTTGTATATAGTCAGGGAGAGCAATATTTCGGAACAAACTAAATCCTAATTTCATTTTATTGTAAACTGCATTATAACTCTATAATTTAATTTTAAATATGAAGAACATTTTTTCCAACATCTGTATTGCTATAGTTTGCATTTGCAGTATCGCAATAATTTTTAATTTAAAAAATTGGGAAAAACGCGATCGTGTTATTGAATGGGATATTCATGGTTATTATGGCTATTTACCGGCAAAATTTATATTCGATGATATTAAATTAGAGAAAAGCAACTATCAGTTTGATTCCGATTACAGTCTCTTTTGGCCTATAGGGGTAGGTGACGGCAAAAACGCCATTCACAAGACTATGGGATTATCAATTTTATATTCTCCATTTTTCTTTTCGGGTCATTATGTGGCAAAATGGCTGAATTTTCCATTAAATGGATTTTCTGAGCCCTACAAACTTTTTCTCCTTTTTAAGTTCAATATTTTATTTGTTTCTAGGATTAGAAATGGTAAGAAAAACACTACTACATTTAAATTTTACCGAAATCCAAACAGGGCTTACGATACTATTCCTTGGTCTAGGAACGAACTTACTCGCCTATTCTTCTCAATCTGCTCCAATGATGCATATTTATAATTTCTTTTAATTGCAGTTTTTGTTTATGGCACAATCAAATGGTTTGAAAAACCCACACTTTTATTTTCAATTATTATTGGAGCTTCTTCAGGATTGATTGCAATGATATATGTGCCCAATTTAGTGATAATAGTTTTTTTTCTTATGATTGGTGCTTCAAAATCGGGAAGTCCGGGAGCACTCCTCCGATTTATAAAATCACATATATTTAAGTTTCTCTTGATTCTTTTCGCAGTATTAATTGTATGGGTGCCACAACTCTACTACTGGAAAATAGTCACCGGAAAAATGATCTTTAATCTACCTCATGAAGGAAGCTATTTCTTGGGACATCCAAACTTCATTGATGGCTTGATTAGTTGGCGTAAAGGCTGGCTGATATATACTCCGGTGATGACATTTGCAATTGCTGGAATATTTTTCCTTCGTGGAGAGTTAAAATTCCTGAGATTACCTGTTGCCATATTTCTTTTCATCAATTTATATGTAGTATTTTCCTGGTGGAACTGGTGGTATGGCGGATCATACGGACAGAGGGCTTTGGTCGATTCATATGCACTTATGGCAATCCCTCTTGCAGCAATTGTAAAATACATGACCAACAAGCAGAATATTTTAAAATTTCATTTGGAGTATTAATGTTGTTTTTCATTTGGCTTAATATTTTTCAAACCTTCCAATATGAGAAGAATCTACTGCACTATGAGGCAATGACAAAAAACTCTATTTTAAGCAATTTGGAAAACTTGATCAAGTTGAAGATTTCAATAATTATCTAGTCTATCCAAACTATGATGAAGCAAAAGCGGGTAAGAGATAGATTTTTATAAAGAAAATATGAATGCGAATAGTTTAACTGACAATAAACTTTTAAATAAAATAATACCTCTGGTATTGGTTATTGCAGGATTATATTGTGTTCCTATTACATTATTCGACTTTGACCTTACGAAAATCCCCGGAGATCTTGGTGATGCACGCTTCAATAATTATATTTTAGAGCACGGATATTTATTTTTCTCCGGACAAATAGAACATTATTGGGACGGGCAATTCATGTATCCCTACAAAAATGTAATTGCCCTTTCAGACAACTTATTAGGAACAGTTCCAATATATTCCATTTTCAGAATGATGGATATAGATAGAGAAACATCATTTCAATTTTGGTTCATCACCATTTTTGCTTTAAATTATATTTGCTGCTATTGGGCACTTAAAAAATGGTCTGGCAATACTATTTTGTCTGCTGTCGGTGCTTATATCTTCGCTTTTGGTTTATACAATCATGGGCAGATATTTCATGCACAAATATTTCCGAGATTTATTGCCCCCTTAGTGTTTTATTGGGCCTGGAAGTTCTTTAAAGAAAAGGAGTCAAAATTTTTAATTATGACACTAATAGGATTAATATATCAGTTCTATTGTGGTGTATATTTAGGATTTTTGCTGATTTATGTTTTGCTGTTTTTCTTCATTGCATATATGTTAGTATACAGGGACTTGGATATGTTTAAGCAATATACAAATAGAAACATATTACTCAAACATCTTAGTATTGTAATTTTTACAATACTTGTGTTTCTACCGTTAATATTGCCCTATTATGAGGTTTCCAAAATCACAGGAGTAAGGTCTTTTGATGCAGCATTTAATTCACTACCCCGATTACAATCGTACTTTTTCACTTCCCCGGCCTCAGTTTTATGGGATTTCCTTTATCCCATAACCGCTTTCACCTTTCCGGATTGGTGGAATCATTTCCTCTTCACTGGCATCACACCTTGGTTAGGAATTGCTTTGGTTCCTTATGTACTAATTTCAAAACATACTTCCGATGTTCAAAAGAAATTTATAGTATTTCTCTCTTTAGGATTTTTCCTGAGTTTTATTTTTGTCTAAATATTGATGGGTTCACTCTTTACAAAGGTATTTATCAGATTCCGGGCTTTTCATCAATGAGGTCATTAGACCGTATCATCAATACTCAGGTCATTTTTATGATTCTGATTTTTGTGTTCGTGTTTAAGGCACTTTCTTCATACAGGTCTAAATTCAATTATGTGATTCTGGCTTTGCCAGTTCTGGTAATTACTGATAATCTGATAAATCCTGAGCCACACAAGAGTTTTTATAAGCAGGAAGCCCAAAATGATGTGGAATTCATCAAAGAAAATATTAAGAGAAATTATCGAGGTGAATTTGAGTCAGTAGCCTATATTTCAATTGATATGTTACTTGTAAAAAACGAACAACGAAACAATCTGGCCATATTACAAACCATCAGCACCATGATTGCTTGTCAGGAATTAAATGTTGTTTGTGTAAATGGCTATTCCGGCTTCAATCCGGGCAATTTTGAGCAGCTCTTTTTCAATCCAAGTACCCGAACATTGCAAGATTGGTGTGACTTTAATAAATGTGACATCAATGCCATTCAAATTATTAATGAGACATCTGAATACGTTTTAGACTGGCGTTCGGTTAATATCAAATCAACCAATTTGAAATATCTGTGTGCCGATGAGGGCATAAACAACAAAGTTGTTGCCAACAAAGATCAAGCGTTTGATTGGGAGACTTTCAAAATGGTGAAATTAACGAATCAAAAATGCGTTTTTCAGTCACACAGAAGTAAATATTTTAGTTTATCTTCAGATTCATCTAATTCAATTTCAGCAACCATTGCAAAAATTTCACAAAATGAAATATTCACATTTGAAACAGTTTCTTCAAATGAGATCCATATTAAAGCAGCAAATGGAAAATACTTAACCGTTGACCCAAAAGACAATCAGATAAAAGCAAATGAAGACAAACCTGAAGAGGCTGAAAAATTCACGATAATAAATTTTGATGAAAATAAGTAAAATGAATATTCTGGAAAACAAACGAATTGTACTTACTTCAAAGGTAATTCTTTTATTGGCATTGTTGTACTTTCCTCTTTTTCTCCATCTTGAAAGACTACCAATGAAGATATGGGATGAGGCAAGGTACGCTGTAAGTGCATGCGAAATGAACTTAAATGGAAATTATCTGGTTGTGTATTTTGATGGAAGCCCTGAAAACTGGAATACCAAACCTCCAATGCTAATCTGGATTCAAACTTTAATGATTAAAATAATGGGAGTCCGTGAGCTTGCATTCCGACTTCCATCAGCACTGGCAGCTTTGTTTACTGCTCTTTTAATGGCCTATTTTTCCAAGAAATATCTAAATTCATTTTGGTTTGGTTTCATTTCGGCAATCCTTTTAGTTACATCGTATGGATATGTGCATCATCATGGTACCAGAACAGGTGATTATGATTCTTTACTGACTTTTTTAATGGCCGCATATAGTTTTTCATTTTTCATCTTTCTGGAAAGTGGCAAAGTCAAATTTGTTCATCTATTCTTTAGCATGCTGACCTTAGCAGTTTTAACAAAAAGTGTCCAGGCAGTCTTGTTTTTACCGGGCCTTGGTATTCTTGCATTAACTTACAAGGAAAGAATTGCAGAACTATTTAAATCAAAATGGCTTTATATTGATTTTTTGCTCTTTATTTCCTGCAGTAGCCGGCTATTATCTTTTAAGAGAACATTACAATCCAGGTTACCTTAAATTAGTATCCGAAAATGAATTAGGTGGAAGATTTCTCAAAAGTCTTGAGGGTCACGACGAGGAACACCTGTTTTATTTTAACAACCTTGTTGATGTTCGGTTTGCTGATTGGTATCCTTTAATTGTTACAAGTGTACTTATCGGATTTACTATAAAAGATATCAGAATAAAAAAGTTAACCGTTTTCTGCATGATTACTATTATTACGTTTTTGCTAATTATTTCATCGGCAAAAACAAAAGTTGAATGGTATGATTTACCTTTATATCCTTTTTTGTGTATTATGGCAGCTATTACACTCCACTGGATTTTCACATCTATTAAAGAAAATAAAATCATGAGCCAACATTTTTACTTAAATGCAATTCCTCTGGTGTTTCTTTTTCTGGTTTTTCTCAAACCTTATGAAAAAATTATTGATAAAGTGTATGCACCTTCCGAATATGAAATTGATTTTTACAGAATTTCATTTTTTTTAAGAACCGTTATTAAAGATCCTGATCCAAATCACACTTACGATGTTTGCTATGACAATTACGATAAATCGCACATTTTGATTTATGTTTATATGTTGAACGACAAAGGAAAGAAATCCTCAATTCGCGATTGCCGATATTTAAAAGCCGGTGATAGGGTAATAGCCATCCAACAACATGAAAAGGAATTTATTGAAAAGTTCTATACTTATGAAGTTTTGGAAACTTATTATGATATTAAAACTTACAAAATTATTGAATCACTTCAATAATTTAGAAAAATAGTTCAAAACCTTTTTTAATTTTATTTTTTCACATTTAGATTCAGATGCTCCACTTTGAGTTCACCTAAATTCAATGTAGGAATATTATCAGTCACTTTTTTTGCAGAATCCGGTAAAACATCTCCCCGTATCATTGAGTGCAAAGTTGCCGAAGCCATCCAGTGATAGAATGGAAATGGACCTAACAATTCAAAACTACCATCTTTTTTTGTGACTGTGTGATAGGACTTTGACCAGGATTCATTCCAGGCCAAAACAACTCCACCTTCAATAGGTTCACCATCATCATTTACCAAAACACCACTCAGCCGACAGTCTTTAAATTGTGAGTAATTATAATAATTATCAAGTTTTAAGCAGGATGCCGGATCTGCCTTGGGTTTATAATTTCTAAAAGCATCAGCAACAGGCTTGGGAGTTCCAATAATTTTATTCCCTTTACTATTTATTGTTTCTCCGTTTCTACCAACAACACCCAGGAAATTTGCATGGAAATCGAACCATTCAACGTCCTTATATTGCCACCATGAATATCCAATGCCACCGCAATGGCAAGTTTGGTCCAGTGTTTTTTGTGCGAATTGTTTTTGAACTTCATAAGTCACAGAATCGTTATCAGCAGGAATAGCGGTTTCACCAATTATCCACGGAACTTTGATGTATTTACCATACCAATACATTTCGTTTCTAACCTGTTCCGGTTCATACTCGTAGGGATGTATCGAAAGGAAATCGATATTCATTAAATTGGGATCCCATTCGAATACTTCACGCATGCCAGTAAGTCCAATTGTACTCAGTTGCTTTTGGGGCGTTTTTTTTGACCAGTTTATCCCATTTCTTTGTAATAAAATAAGTATCCTTTTTTTCTCGAGCAAGTGAATCAAAATATAATGGCTCGTTAAATAAATCGTATGCCATTATAGTTGAATCGTTGCTAAAATGGCGTGCTATTTTTGCAAAATGTTCTTCTGTTGTGGGCAGTTCATTGAAAAGCCTGGCAAGGAAAATAACTTTCAAACCAGCTTCATTTGCTGTATGAAACAAATCTTCAAGAGCATCAAAATACTTGGCGTAGTTGGTTTCATTCCACAACATGAGTGAAGTGTCACGATCATTTCCAATATGAGCACGAACAGAGATCACTCCGGTTTTTTTATCTTCCACCCGCTGTTCACCAATTCCTACCAAACGAATCGTATTAAAACCCATATCCTTAATCAATTCAAAATCGGCACGAAGTTCCAATAAACTTGAATCCCTGTTGGTCTGTGCAAATAATCCGTCAGGATCATATCCTTTGAAAACAGATGGCCAGAAAATATCGGTGTTGGTTTGCATGGAAATCATATAATTTAATGCAACCGGATAGAATTCCTTTTCTTCCAAATAAAACTTCCCATTTTCCAGGGAAACAAAATATTTACTTTTCGAAACTTTGAAAATTTTATGCGACATATTTTGCCAGTAAAAGTAACCGGCTCCTAATAAACACAATGCTACAAAAACTAAAACAATTTTTTTCATAAATAAATATTTCAAATTATTACGAACCTTTTGAACTATCTGAAATCAAAGATCATCTCAGCAATCATAAATTCTAAAAATTTTTATCCTATAAATACAACTTCATTTTGCCTTCTCCTTTGCTAAATTCCTCAATCAAAATGTAAACTCCTCCTATCTGAACTCCCAAACTAATTGCAGACGGATGAATTCCACAATTGTAATTGGCATAATTGCCTTTTTCATTTTGTTCATGAAAAAAACTATTCTTGCTATTTTAACAGACAAAGTAGCAAAGATAGAAAATGAAAAATGAATCTCTTTCGGTTTTCAAAATCTGAAATTTGGGATACCTGAACCTTAAAAGTAACATGGTATTCTTTTTAGCTATTTGGTAGATAACTATATAATCTCAAAAAATCCCCATCGTGTTTATGGTATTCAAGTTCTCCAGCTAATTTACTATTCCAAGATCAAAATAAACAGGATCAACGGTGTAAACTCTGTACGATTGTCTTGTTCAATGGTTTGTTACTGCCTGCCTTCCTATCAAACCCAGATAGTTGAAAGGATTGTTCTAATCAAAACAATTATAAATAAATGCATTCTATCAGGAAAACAGGTGAATGCTTCACACTCTAAAAATCAAGTATTTATTTGATAATGAATACTATATGTTAACATCTGAAAACTACGGAGAGTTCGATAATTAACTTCAAAACCCTATATTTGCACAAAAAATTAAATATTATATAATTAGCTGATAATCAATGACTGATTTCAAAAAACTATCGATCATAATTCCGTGCTACAATGAGGCCCAAACCATTCATAGAATTTTGGACAAAGTGAATTCCGTTAAACTGAGTGGCAACATTGAAAAGGAAATTATATTGGTTAATGATTGTTCAAAAGATGGAACCAAAGAAGTTTTGGAGAAATATGTTGCCAGCCATCCCGACATAAATTATCGATTGTTGCATCACGAAGTAAACAAAGGAAAAGGAGCAGCACTTCACACAGGCATCAAACATGCGACCGGAGAATATCTTGTTATTCAGGATGCCGATCTGGAATACAACCCTGAAGAATTCAATTTATTGATTCAGCCGGTTCTAGATGGTTTTGCTGACGTTGTTTTTGGATCAAGATTCATTGGTGGCAGGCCACATCGAATATTATTTTTCTGGCATACGATAGGGAACAAAATGCTAACCAGCCTCTCGAACATGTTAACAAATCTGAATCTCACTGATATGGAAACATGTTATAAGTTGTTTAAAAGGGAAATCATTCAGGGAATGGTTTTGAAAGAAAACCGATTTGGTTTTGAACCCGAAGTAACTGCCAAGATATCAAGAATTCCTAAAGTCCGCATTTACGAAGTAGGTATTTCCTATTATGGCAGGACTTATGAAGAGGGAAAAAAAATAAACTGGAAAGATGGTTTCAGAGCATTATATTGTATTGTAAGGTATGGTTTATTTAAATGAGTGAAGACATTACTATTTTTCAGTTTAAAGAGTCGGATGATGAAGGACTTGAAACCTTGCGAACAATTTCGGACGCAACACGTTTTAATGATTGGATGTATGATTCGATAAACCCATTTTGCCAAGGAAAAATTCTGGAAATTGGTAGTGGGATAGGAAATATTTCTGAAAGATTTTATCAAAATAAGCAAGACATTGTAATTTCAGATATCCGTCAAAATTATCGTTTTTTTCTTGCTGAAAAATTTCCGAATTTAAATAAGGAAGAACGAATACTTGATCTTGATCTTATTCATCCTCAGTTCCGGCAACAGTATTCCAAACTAATAAATTCATTCGATACGGTTTTTGCACTCAATGTTGTAGAACACATTAAACAAGATAGTGAAGCCATTGCAAATTGCAATTTAATGCTGAAGCCGGGTGGCACTCTTGTCATTCTTGTTCCAGCCTTTCAAACATTGTACAACCACCTTGACAAAGCACTTTTTCACTATAAGCGTTACGATAAAAAATCACTCCAAAAGCTCTTTTTCCAAAACCAGCTACAACTGCAAAAATCCTTTTACTTTAATGCTGCAGGAATACCCGGATGGTTCGTTTCAGGAAAGCTTCAGAAGAACAAGACTATACCAAAAAGCCAAATGAAAATATTCAATTCGCTGGTACCTTTGTTTAAAATTGCGGATTCCTTACTATTAAATAAAGTTGGATTGTCGGTTGTTTGTATTGGGAAAAAGGCGCTATGAATGAATAGCCCTGTTGGCAGATGCTGCTAAACAGGCTTCTCTGAACACTTCAGTGTAAGTTGGGTGCGCATGACTAATTCTTGCAATATCTTCAGCAGAAGCTCTAAATTCCATTGCTACTACAGCTTCAGCGATCATATCAGCAGCTCGCGGTCCAATCATATGAACGCCTAATATTTCATCGGATTCTGCATCGGCATACACCTTAACAAATCCATCGGTATCCATGCTGGCACGAGCTCTGCCACTGGCCTTAAAAGGAAAGTTTCCTGCTTTATACTTAATACCTTTTGTTTTCAATTCTTCTTCAGTATATCCCACAGCAGCTACTTCAGGCCATGTATAAACAACATTGGGAATCAATAAATAATTGATATGCGGTTTTTGTCCTGCAATTATTTCAGCAACAAACATACCCTCTTCTTCAGCTTTGTGAGCCAACATGGCACCTCGTACCACATCGCCAATTGCGTATATACCTTTCACGTTAGTTTCCAAATGTTCATTCACCACCACTTTACCTTTGTCATCTGTTTTAACACCAACATTTTCCAATCCAAGTTCATTGGTAAAAGGACTTCGGCCAACACTCAGCAAACAATAATCACCGGAAAACAAAACTTCCTTTTCGGATTTTAAGTCTTTGGCTGTAACGGTTACTTCTTTTCCGCTATTTACGGCAGAGCTAACTGCATGATTAAAATAAAATTCTAATCCAATTTTCCTCAGCACTTTCTCGAGTTCTTTGCCCAGACTTTTATCCATCATTCCTATAAGAGAATCCGTAAATTCCACTACCGATACTTTAGCCCCCAACCGCGCGTAAACCGAACCGAGTTCCAATCCAATAACACCCCCTCCAATAATAATTAAGTGCTTGGGGATATCAACCAGATTTAAAGCTTCGGTAGAAGTAATAATTCGTTTTTTATCAATTTCGACGCCCCGCAATCTGGAAGGTTTCGAACCTGTTGCTATAATGCTATTCTTAAATTGAATAGTTTCAACACTTCCATCACCTTTCAGGACTTGAATTAAATCCGGCTTTTGAAAACTACCTAATCCGGTATATACATCTATTTTATTCTTCTTCATCAAAAAAATTATCCCGTCAACATTTTCCTTAACCACAATATTTTTTCTGGAAATCATTTGCGCCATATTAGGTTTCAGGCCGGTGATATCTATACCATGAATTTTGAAAGCATGGCCGGCATTGTAAAAATGTTCAGAAGAATCGAGCAAAGCTTTAGAAGGGATACAGCCTACATTCAAACAGGTTCCACCAAGAGCAGCATACTTTTCAATTATAGCAGTTTTCATTCCCAGTTGAGCGCATCTGATAGCGGCTACATATCCACCGGGCCCTGAACCAATCACTACAACATCATATGTTTTCATACAGCAAATTTCTTTGTTAGCAAAATTACGTAAATGAATGTATCATTAAGCATCAACACCCTGAAAAGTAAATGGTATTCAAACAGCTCTATTTTTTCTAAATAAAAATAAAATAAAAATAACCACTGCTGCTACCATTGAAACAGACCCAAGAATATCTCCGGTTTTGGAATAAAATGTCATCGCCTTATTTTTATTAAGGCTGGCCTTTATTGCAGTGGGCACCCACCAACCGGTTGGTTGTGAAATATCACCCCTTTGATTAATAAAACAGGATATACCGGTATTTGCTGACCTGGCAATGCTTCTTCTTGTTTCTATTGCTCTGAGAGTAGCGTATTTCAGATGCTGGCGGTATCCGGGGGTATCACTCCACCATCCGTCATTAGTAATAATAAAAATTAAATCCGCTCCTTCTTTCACATATTGAGTGAGATAATCGCCATAAATAGACTCGTAACAAATAACCGGAGCAATTTTAGTTTGTGTGAGCTCTTCAGTAAAAACAGATGGAAAGTCCTGCATACCTAAACTACCCGAAATTCCGCCCAAATCGATTGCGAAATCGTCGAGATGTTTAAACAAAGCAGGGAAAGGCATTTTCTCCACTCCGGGAACGAGTTTAGATTTGTGATGAAGCTGTACATTACCCTTCTGATTTAACTGCATGGCAGTATTGAAAGAATCGTAATATCCTTCGGAATTGGTAAATTTTCTGGCTGTTGCAGATTTCAGATTACTATCAGGATAATATTTATTTGAAGCGAGGCCGATTACCCAGTTTGCATTGGGATGAGTAGCCTGGAATATTTGCAACTTTTTTATTTGCGGATGCTGTTCTATTTCTTCTTCCCATATGCCATCGGGCAATGCAGTTTCAGGTGCAATTACGTAATCAGTTGTAGAGTCGGTAACAGTTGCTGCAAGATTTAAAATTCTATCCAGCTGATCCGCAGAGCTCATACCTGAAAACTTTTCATTGTAAGGATCAATATTGGGCTGTATCACTGCAACTTGAACGGGATCAGCTATTTCAGTGTAAGTATAATATCTGACAAAAGAATAAATAACAGGTATGAAAAGTATCCATGCGGCCAACTTCAGATCTTTCGCATAATTGTATTCTCTAATTTTAAAAATCAATCCGGCGAGGGCCATGTATAAAATTATGTTGATGGTCCATATCCAAATTGTTCCGCCCAACACCCCCGTAAACTCATACCACTGAATCAACTTTACCCAACCTGCAAATCCATTGCCTAATGTAAGCCAGGGCCAGGAGAGATCCCAATCCATGTGTAAATGTTCAAAGGCAACCCAAAATACTATTAATGAAACATAGCCGGGTAATGACCCCCACTTTTTTCTTGTAGCATGAAACAACTGAAATACAATAGCCATAAAGAGGGCATTGCAAACAATAGCGGCAACAGCGCCAAAAAAACTAGCATACTTAACCCACCAGGTAGTAAGTAAGTTGAAAGTAAAAAATGTAAAATAAGATATAAAGAACAAAAACCAACTACTGAATTTCTCCCTGTTACGAAAAACCACATCTTCGCACAGCAACAATGGTATAAAAGCAACAAACAGTAATGGAGCAAATCCAGCGGAGGGCCAGGCTATTGATAATAAGATTCCGGATAAGAAGGAGAGCGAAAAAATACCTGAACGGGAATAAATAAAATTCATATCATTGCCAATTTCTCAAGGCAAAGATAACATATAATTTCTGTTTAGAGTTATAGCATTAACAATCCCGATTAATTCATCAACCGTTCAATTTATGAATACCTCAGCAACAAAAGCATGCGTAAATAAAATAATTCAAAACTAAAAACTCCAAACGATGAAATTGTACTCCGCATGAATCAGAATTGGATCACTCTCGAATCAATTGTATTATCTCATCAGATACATTTTACCCCAACCTTTAGTAAAATATTTATCTGCCTCAGTTTCTCTTTTTTCAATAGCGCCGCCATTAAGTTTAGTCAGCACGCGATAGAGATATACACCATTAGCCAACTGGTCACCAAATTCATCTTTTCCATTCCAGGCAAACTCGGTTATATTACGTCCAATGCGTATTGGTCCCAATTCATCTTTGGTAATTTCGCGAATAATCTTCCCTGTAACAGTCATGATTTGAATTTTGAAGTACTCAGGTATTTCGGAACCGGTAAGAGTAAATACAAACTTAGTAGAAGTAGAGAACGGATTCGGATAGTTGATCACTTCAGTTATTGTAGCCTTATTGATGACTTCAAAAGTGATGCGATAATTGTTGTCACCTGAAATATTTCCTGAAATATCAGAAGCCTGCACCCACAATTCATAAACACCATCTTTTAGTAAAGAAGGTTTAAACTCAATTCTAAAAGTGTTTTGAGGAAGATTTGCGGGACACCATTTCATCATACTTGTTCCGATGCCAGAGCATGAAACAGGCTCGAAAGAAAGTTTGGTTTGTATGCCATCAGGATCTTTGAGGAATATCTGCCAATCACTGGTATCATTGAGCGCAAGGTACTTGTTTTCATCTTTCAGTTTAATCTGAATTTCGGGTTTACCTGATACAATATCGCCATTGATAATATGAGTTCCATCAAAAGTAACATCAAGAATTGGATTCGTAATGTCTCGATTTACGCGGAACAATATTTCAGCAAGATTATTAAAATGATATTGCTCCAGCTGATCAAATCTTGGATTTGCTTCAATCCACAGAGAATTCAAATCAGGATAACCGTTAGTACTGAATGATACAGAACCAATAATTGTATCTCCCGGATTCATTGTTTTGTAACGGGGAGAGGAAATATTATGACGTACCCTGTTTTTACCAAAGATATAGAAATCGACAAGCACCGAATCGGCCATTACATTTCCGATATTCTCGATAGCCATTTCCATACTTACATTCTCGCCTTCAGCAAGTGTATCTTTGTTTAATTTAAAATATTTTGCCGGGTTAAGAGCTAGTTCCGGTACTTCATCATAATAAATCTGCCACCTTTTCAATTGAGGAGGAGTCGATAACAACTCATCCTGCAAATAAGCACGGAGCTTGAGCTTAGGGTAGGTTATTGGATCAATAGTATTTATTGCTAAATCAGGTGTGCCAATTTGTATTCCTGTAAAATCAGGTAAAGCAACTTCTTGACCATTAGATTTAATTCCAATAATATCAATTGCCACAGAGTCGACTCCCGGCAACGATTCCAATGGATCCTGATCCCAATGGAAAGATGTCCAGTTAACAGCAGGGCCAATAGTAACGGAGTTCACAAAACCTTTAGTCCAGTTACCACCAAGTGTAGCACTAAGTGTTATGTAATTCCGGATACTATCACCAAGCGTTTCTTGTGTTTGAGAGTTATCACCTTTTTTAGTAAAGAAAATATAGGGATCGCCATCGGCAACAAAATTGATAGAATCGCTACCCCAAGAAGACAACAAATTTTTCAATGCAGGATCCCAGGTGGAGTAAGCAACATTAAAAATAGAATAAAGAGCTACAAAATTACCACTAGGAATAGAATCAATAAGCATTGTTTTCAACAAATCACGTTGAGTGGGATTATCTCTGAAAATAAAATACTTTTCAAAACGCTGGCGGCATGTACCACCAACACCCGGAACGAATGTATTAAAATTTCCAAAGTTACGATTCTCGTTCGTCCATAAATCAAGTGATACTGAATCAATCACAACAACATGAATAGAGGGTGTACCTCCGCACATATCATACTCTTCTACTACTTGGTTCAATTCTACGGTTGGTGATCGCGTTGGAGAAAAAGGGTTTTTGAAATTTCGAATGAATAGCGTAGATGCATTTTCAACAAACTTAAAAGTTGAATCCACTTTATTGCTATAAATTACATTAGTGAATTTATCTTTTTGAATTGAGAATAATGTGCTTGCGACCAGCCTGTAAGTCCTTGCTTGTGTATGAATGAACTTTCTCTCCAGGGAGGATGAACTGTGTCTGTAGGAAGCGAATCGCGGCTCACTCTCCAATAATAAACAAGATCAGGATCTAAAGTGAAAGGCAATTGCCATTCTACTATTCCACCGGGACTGGTAACATTAGCAGATTTTTTAAACAGACTATTAAAAGTATCTACGGTATCAATTTGAAAAACGTAGGTTTTAAGTGGAGCAAATGGATTGGCTGTTGAAGCCTTTAATTTAATAGAATTCCCCGGCACGATAGAAAACTCTGCAGGATAAACAGGAATAATATCTGATGATTGGATTAATAATATAAGCTGAAGAAGAACATTATTATTTTCTCTGCATTCATCAATATTTGACAAATGATCAACATAAACACTAAACTCATTAGGACCAACACCTTTTATAGCATCTACAGGCAACCGTAAAACAATAGTATCCTTATAGGCAATGTAATAGAGTATGGTATCTTTCATAAAGACAGAACCATCCGGGAATTTACGTTCTAAATGCAAAACGAAAGGCTGACTTTGTGCTCTGCCAAGATTTTTGATTACCACATTCACATCAAAAGAATCAACCTCTGAAGTAACAACGGAAGGAGAGAAAAATACACTTCCATCTTCAATTTCATAATCTGGTTTTTCGGATGAATTAAGAATTATCGCGGGGTCTCCTGACATGGTCATACCAGTGCACACCGACTTATACATGTAATACGTATATTGCGTTGACAATGATGCAGGATTGGCAAAAACGGAATCTATGACATTGCGCATAGTTCGGCCAACACTACCGCCATAATTATGCAACGAGATTTGCCTGTAAAACTCTGAAGTGTATAGTTCAAGATTCTCAAGAAAACCTACGCTCGGTTGAGCAACAAACCCCAACGAACCTTTTTCAGGAAGTAGAACAAAGTCTTCCACTATTCTCCGATTAGGGTCATGGATATCACCTACAAAACAAGAGTTTGCCAATACCAGCGGATAACGGTCCTTATTTCTATAATTTTGAGGAAGATCGGTGCTAATATCGAAAGTAGTACCGGATGCATGAGCAACGAAAGTCATCATTGTTACACCTGAATCGATCAGCGCTTGTAAATACTGCGAAAGGTTTACCTGAATAGGATCGGAGCTGGTTTTAAGAAATGTAACTACACTGCCACCAAAAAGAGTATCCTCCACGATTCTTTCAAAGCCTTCCAGGATGCCTTTAATCTGACCTTGCTGATAAATGTTTTGTCCACCTCCAAAATGAAGTATTTTTTTCATCCATTCTTCGGGACATTGCTGTAACTGCAATTCATGAGAAATCACCTTATCAAGGTAAGCCTGAACATCTGCTTCTGTGCTGGCTGATATTCTTCCTATAGCCATTGAAGGACGCGGTATGGTGTCGTTAAATCCGGAAACCATCAGCATGTCAGAGGGTGGATATCCGTAGGTAGGAACAAGGTTTTTATTCCAGTTTAAATCTACTTTAACAGGATTCTCATAGGTGGCTCCAACTCTTGTTCGAATCGGACTTACTGACTTTCCAATCAACAGCAGGTATTCAGGTTTAACAGTAAAAGTATCCAATGTAAATTCACAGAAGTTACGAATTGATAAGGGATGCTTCGATATGCCGTATCCAAATTGATTATAAAGTTCATCAACATCCACCAGCAATGTATTGTAACCGGTCAAGGTCCTGTAATTTTTATAGTCGGTGGCTTTGCTCCACAAATTCTTATGCGAAATAATAAGGTAATCGGCTTCAGATATGTATTGATAATTAATAAATTGTCCAAACCGGGAAGGATCTGTTGATACGGGAGTTATTTTTAATTGTCCCGCCGACAGCGTATATACACTATCAGTTAAAAAACAAAATTTATCCGCGTTATAAGTAGGTACTAAAGCTTGCCAACTGGAACCACTTCCTGCCATTGTTACCCTTTTCAAAGTATCGCCGGAGAACATATACAGTTTTGGGTTACCCATATTTAAATTAGTGAAATTCAGCAACGATTTGCCAGGTGATAAACTACCAGGTACATTCATGTTTCGGACATTGGCAATTTCATTTGCAAAACTAAAAGAGTGTGGATAAGTTAGTTGAATATAAGAGGTAAGAATTCGATTTACCACACCTGAACCGGGTGTAAATAAAAATGCAGTTGAAATTCCGGTCAGTGAGGAATTGGAGAGCACAGGAAAGTTAAATCGTGTTACCTGAAAACCATAAAAAGAAGAAATAGCTGTAGCACCTCCCACCGTTAAAGTAATGGAGTTTTGATTACCGGTATTATTTCCTCCCATTAAAGCAGAACTTACCACCGCCAATGGAGCCGTCGGATCCTGACTAAC
This sequence comes from Bacteroidota bacterium, assembly GCA_016722525.1. GTDB lineage: Bacteria > Bacteroidota > Bacteroidia > AKYH767-A > OLB10 > JADKJB01. Next base: position 39,561 of record JADKJB010000008.1, on the reverse strand, counting down.
GTTTAGAGTGGTCAAATTAAGGGTGACAGGACTGTTACTGATCGGATCCATGAAATAACCTTCGCCTTCATCATATTCAGACTGAACAACAGTAGCAATATTAGAAGCTTCGTATCCGTTTTTAAAATCCTTAAATGATTCACTTAAAAAGTAAGGCAATGGGGTATATCCTAAAAAATTAACATCAGTTTCTAATACTATTCTTTTATTAACAGCAAAAGGATTAGCATTTATAGTTAGAAAATAAGAGGAGGTATCGGTAATCAAACTAAACTTTTTGTTCAACTGCTGATCGGGGGTTCCATACATCTTTTCATCAAACCTTCCATCATTTTTCAATCCATAAAATTCAATATAATCTGCAGGATCAAAAACTCCATCGGTTTCACCTTCTACATGAATATACTGTTCCTGACCCATATAAAACAACTGTAATTGTTTAGGGTTAAAGGGAAGCGGAAAAGTTGCGGCCTGCAAATCAGTATAACTAATACGATAAACGCCATCGCGCCAAACATTTACTTTGAAATATTGCTGAATAGAGTATTGTTGATTGGTAGCAAAATTGATCCATTCATTTCCATAAGGCTGAGCCTTAAGAAAACCGGTAAAACCAATTAAGATTACAAGGAGTACGTAAACTTTTTTCATTTTTTCTGTTTAAACAAACCAACTCTTAATGAAAAGATATTGGAATATAATGTTTCACCAACACTACCAATGTTCGTTAGCGCATAGTCAATAGATACGTTTCGGATTTTAACACCCAATCCAAAATTTGGTTGAATCGATGTTTTATCAGAACCATCTACATCTTTAATTTTCTGAATATTGCTAACACCACCTCTAAGGAAAACAAAATCGCTATATCCAATTTCAATTCCCAATTTAGGATCAATACTTATAGGGTCACTTTTGATGGGAACATTACGTTTTCCATCAAAAGTAACATCAATATTAACTTCGGGTTCGAAGGAAAATTTTTCTTTTAAATAGGTTTTATAAGAAGCGCCGAGAATTAATTTAGGGAGTGTTATTTCCAATCCGTTTTCAGGTATTTCATTTCCTGTTTGAATGAACACATCCTCCAGTTTTTCAGTATTAAAACTCCAGGCGTTAAATGTTGAAGTAATATCGCGACCCATGGCACCAAACTTCCATTTATTTTTATCATACTGAATTCCTAAGTCGAGACCAAAGCCCCAGGCAGAAGCGAATTCACCCACTTTACGATGAACCACTTTGGCATTCACCCCATAGCGTAAGCCCTCAATTTTCGTTTTTTTAGCATAAGTAAAAAGAAAAGCATAATCGGCAGCCGAAAAAGACTTGAGACGGTCATAATCAATATTCCCATCAGCATCCAACAATTCTGTAGAATCAATAATATCATCAACAGCAAAACGGATAAAAGAAAAGCCCACAGTACGGGTAGCATCAATTGGAGCAGCCAAACCAGCGAAATCATATTTAGCGATTCCTGCAAAATATTCGGCGTGCATGAGTCCGATTTGGAGGTCTCCGGTGCCAAGAGTTAAGCCGGCAGGATTCCAATAGCCGGAAGTTACATCATTTACAGTGGCAACCTGAGCTCCCGACATGCCTAGTCCGCGCGCTCCTACACCTATAGAGAGGAATTCGTTGCTATATTTGGGGGCATCCTGTGCATGCGCAAAATGAGTCAAAAAAAGAGCCGAGGCTACAAGTGTGGTTTTTAGTTTCATGTTAATTTTCAGGTGATTGATGCCTAGCAAACGGAAAATTCCAACTATTAGTATTTTCAGTAAACAGGTCCATTATACTACTAAACACTTGCTATGGTTTTATAGTTCAAATTTAATAAATGAAAATTATATTAATCTAATCCGAAAGTGCTAATTTTCAATACATTTATCAACAAGTTGGACTGTTTTTACTCCGAAACGTACAAAAGCCTAATTTTGCAGTCCCAAAAGCTATGAACACCTCCCTTTCGCGCCATATCCCCAATCTGCTTACAACCATGAATCTGCTTTGTGGATGCATGGCAGTAGTTTTTATTTTTAAGGGTAATATACCCGTGTTTTCGGCACTTGTAGGGGCCTCATTGGTTTTTGATTTTCTGGATGGATTTGCGGCAAGGGCATTAAAAGCTTATTCTCCAATGGGAAAAGAACTGGATTCATTGGCCGATATGGTGACTTTTGGTTTTGTTCCCGGAGCCATAATGTACCATTTTTTCATAAATAGCGTCCCTATAGTTTTGTATCAACATGAAGCATGGGGCCAATGGATAAGTTTTTTTCCATTTATAATAACCATTTTCTCCGCCTTGCGGTTAGCGAAATTCAACGTTGATAGTCGCCAAACAGACTCATTTATTGGCGTTCCGACTCCGGCAATCACCATTTTTGTCATCGGCCTTGCACTTATCATCCATTACGACCTGTTCCACCTCACCCCTGCCTTATTAAACACCTATGTGATAGCTGGATTTTGCATGATTCTCTCTTATTTGCTGGTATCAGAAATTCCAATGTTTGCGCTCAAGTTCAAGAGTTTTGATTGGGGGAAAAATAAGATTCAATATATTTTTCTGGCACTTTCCAGTATTTCATTTCTATTCCTTCATTTCGCCGGAATTCCTGTAGTCATCATTTTATATATAATTTTGTCGCTAATAAATAACTATACACAATCCACAACTGAATAAATAACATCCTATATCTATGAAATTCGCTGCCAGTATTACTATTATGCCATTAAAAGCGCTTCTTGATCCGCAAGGAAAAGCAGTAACTCGTTCTATGAAAAATCTGAATTTGCCAGAAATAGAAAACGTAAGAATTGGAAAACATATTACACTTGAAGTAGAAGCAGCTTCAAAAAATGTTGCTTCGGAAAAAGTAGAAATTGCTTGCAAAAAATTACTAGCAAATCCTATTATGGAATCGTTTGAGTTTGTTTTGGAGGAGGTGAGGTGATTTTGTTGTTAATTCAATGGTGTATTCAATGGGGATTCAATGGGGATTCAATGGTCAATTCAATGTTGATTCATTGAGTAGTTCGGTAGTCATGTTGCAGGAAATTCGTGGAGAAAGTAGCTGAATGGATAAATATGGGAAGTTGAACTGGATGGAATGCTTTCGTTTTTGATTGCATTTTAAAAACAAACCTATCCGGTTCGCTGTACAGGCACTTTCAACCTTCACGGCGATAGGAGATTCATCGCCAAAAAAAAATCCTTATTTTCTCAGTTCAAAATTCTGACCAAGATAAACTCTTCTTACCTGTTCATCATCAGCCAGATCCTGGGCACTTCCTTCTTTAAGGATGCGGCCTTCGAAAAGCAGATAGGCTCTATCAGTGATTGTAAGCGTTTCGTGAACATTATGGTCGGTTATTAAAATTCCGATATTTTTCTCTTTAAGTTTAGCTACAATTCCCTGAATATCTTCTACAGCAATAGGATCTACTCCAGCAAAGGCTTCATCGAGCAAAATAAATTTGGGATCTACTGCCAGTGCGCGGGCTATTTCGGTTCTTCGACGTTCACCACCTGACAACACATCACCACGGCTTTTGCGAATTCTTTGCAAGCCAAACTCTTCCAGTAACAATTCTACTTTAGCCTTTTGATCCGCCTTGCTCTGGTTGGTCATTTCAAGGACTGCCCTGATATTATCTTCCACCGATAACTTACGAAAAACGGAGGCTTCCTGAGCCAAATAACCAATTCCCATCTGTGCCCTTCGGTACATAGGTTCATTGGTGATATCAACTTTGTCAAGAAAAATATTCCCTTCATTGGGTTTTATCAGACCAACGGTCATGTAGAATGTAGTTGTTTTACCGGCACCATTGGGGCCAAGCAAGCCAACTATTTCTCCTTGCTCCACATGAATTGAAACATGATCGACAACAACGCGGCTCTTATACCTTTTGACTAAGTTTTCGGCTCGTAATATCAAAATGGATTTATTTTTTGTTGGGCACTATCAATTATCAGGATGCAAATGTAACCACTTTCGTAGAATCAGAAAGTAATCTGGAAACTTCCTCTGATACCAAACTTAGCAATATCAGGGTTATCAAGATAAGAAAGTCGGTACATAAAATCAAAACGAAGGATTTTAAATATATTTTCTACTCCAAAACCAACTTCAGCGTAGGGTTTAGCCGACAGCGAACCAATTGCAGTTGGGTCGACCATCAAATTTCTGTTTTCCTCTTTTAAACTTCCATAAACCGCCCTTAAACTGGCTACCTCCCTCCATTTTAACTTTCGCAACAACGGAACTTTATCCAGAAAAAATCCTTCAAAGTGATGCACCAGGAACAATGATGCATACTGATCACTGACAAATTCGTAATAATTCATCAGGTTGAAAGATGCATAATCATAAAAATAAGATTCATTACCCTGATGAACATTCAGCAAAGGAGAAGGAATAATTCCAAAAGTTTTCCCTGCTTCAACAGCATAATACGTATAGCCAAACGGAGGCAATTTGGCGATATCATCTACTTTCAAAATGATTTTTTGATAGGAAAAATCACTACCCAACACATCTTCCAAACCAACAGTATAAATTAATTGTGTAACAGGGAAATCACTTCCTAAACTAATGCGACCCGTTTTACCTTCAACAAATTTTTCACGAAAAGCGAATCTCATTTTAAGACTCAATTCACTTGTATTCAGAAAACTTCGAAATTCGGTTCGCTCCTCGTTCGTATAATAATCGTAGCTAAGTTTTCCAAGAGGAACCAATACGCCATGGTCTAATGAAATACGGTGAGAATAGCCAGATAGCCATTCTTTCTCATAATAAACTCTATAACCTTCCAACTGCGTAAGTTTATCAGGAGGATTTCTTCGAAACAAGGAGGAAAGGATATTATCATCCTGAAAAGCATTTTCACTTTGCCCAAATTGAGCAACATCATTTTTATAGCGAACACCTATTGCTTCCCGGGGTTTAGTATTTAAAAAATACCTAAAACCGCCCATATATTTAAATTCCTGATCACGAGTTCCATAGGCCACATAACCTTCTAATCGCAACCGGTCACTGAATTTAGGGCTGGTTCGTCCACCCATTCTGAATCGGTTTCCTTCTACCGGATTAAAAGAATAAAAGGTAAAATAAGGTCCTAGTTCTATCTTTCCGATTTCGTAATGACCGGTAAAAAACAAAGTAATAATATCAACATAAGTTTTAAAAGCAGGTAAAGTTTTTATGGTATCTACCATATGGTAGATGAGCTTTTCACGATCTGACAAGGAATCGTGCCGTGCCTCTACCCAAAAGGTCTCATCTCTTGAAACTGAATTTTCCTGTACTTTAATATCAGTTGAACCGGAAAAAATAGTATCATTTATTGGCTCATTCAACTTAAAATCTTTGTAGGATGCTGACTTTCTTCCAATAAAACCAACCCCATCTTTTCGCGCAGCAAAATCAACTACCAGCAATTCTTTCGAAAGCATCCATTGCTTATTCTCTATTCTCGAATATTCTTTTACGACTGCCAGATCCTCAACAAAATTGATATTTGCATCCTCCACTACCCGCATATCAATTTTTTTTATTGCAAAAGTGGTATCATGCACCCAGCAATCACCCACAAAAGTAAGTTCTTGTTTACGTCGGGGTTTAAATTTTAATTTATAACACCATTGGTTGTCAAGGAAAGCAGAATCAGTCAAATAATATTTATAATAAACAGTTCCTACATTTGAAATGGGGCTCACAAAACTCTTTCCGAAGACATCGATATAGTTTTCATAAATATCAATATTCTGATACATGTCACCTAAGAACTGGGTGACAGATTCATTTTCTAATCCGGAAATTTTACTAGCTTTAATACTTTCACGGGTAGTTTTGGGATCACTTCTAAAATAAATGTCTGATAAGGTTTCCGTAATAAAAAAAGGAAGAAATGGTTTACTGTTTGTGACAGAACTATCGATATTATCAAAGATGAAAGCGAATGGTTTAATCAGTTTTTTGTCTTTAAAATCCTGAGGTATATCCGTGAGATCAAACTCCATTTTATTATAGGCTTCGAACTGATACCAATCCAATTTTTTCTTATCATTTTTCTCCTTGTTATCGATCACCTTTCGGAGTAAAATGTTGGCAGGATTTTCACCGGCTTTGATAACCACTTCTTTTAAATCAACTTTATTCACTTTCAGAAGAAAATTTGCTGTCTGTGTTTTCCCTTTAATGATTTTGAGAGTGATCGGATTATAACCCACATACGAAGCCGTTAGTGAATCGGTGGGCTTATCGGTTTGGATTACAAAATATCCATTGAAATCGGTAACAGCTCCTATTACGGTGCCCTTAAATGACACGGTAGCAAATGGAATTGCTTCATTGGTTAAGCCATCGGTAACACGACCTGATACTTTGGTTTCCTGACCAAGAACAAACCCATGGATTCCGGCTATAAAAAACCCAAGTATTACAAAAAATGAAATAGAAGAATATGATTTAAGCATAAGAAGATACCCGCTTAGAATGAACGCAAATCAATGAATTAAGTTTCAAGTTGCTCCCAAAATTCAACTGCTCTGCGCAGGTGAGGAATTACAATAGTTCCTCCAACAATACTGGCTATGGCAAACACTTCAAAAATTTCTTCCTTTGAAACCTTGTTTTCATAGCACTTTTCGAGGTGATATTTTATGCAATCATCGCACCGAAGCACCATGGAAGCAACCAACCCCAGCATTTCTTTGGTTTTCACAGACAGCGCTCCTTCTGTATAGGTGTTGGAATCGAGATTGAAGAGCCGTTTAATAACAAGATTATCAGCATCCATAATTCGCTCATTCATGCGGGTACGATAAGCATTAAACTCTTCCACAGCATTGTTCATAATACAATATTTTAAAATTTACTTATTCCCACGTAAAAGACAAAACCGTCAGCGCTCCACAATTATGCAAACTTATTAAATTGGTTATCAAATTTGTGAAATACTTCTGCTAAGTTTGCCACATGATCAAGTTTAAAAAAATAAGGGAATATGAAAACCTGCACATTTTATTATGGTTGCTAAAAGATACCTGCTGGGTCATGTTATGGAAAGTCCCGGGCCTGATTATGATTTTACCCACTTTAGCAGTAGCCATTCATATTACCTGGATCAGGCGAAAAATCGTATCCGATTTATTTCATAATCTGGCTGTTTGCTTCTGGATTTCCGCCAATTCCATATGGATGATAGGTGAATTTTTTCTTGATGATGGATTAAGACCGGTAGCTATGGTATTTTTTGTTTTGGGCTTATTAACGGTTCTGTTTTTTTACTCAAAGAAGTTGGGGGCTGATCAAAACAAATCCTAAAATGCAGAAAGTATCAAAAGGAGTCTCAAAGATTGGCTCAAAGGTCTTTTTCAATTTCGATGCTTTCATTCTCATCCAAACTAATTGTTTGCTGCTGCTTCTTTTTCCTTATTTCGTGCCACTATGGCAGAAACACCTATGCTTATTTCATAAAGCAGAAATAATGGAATAGCAACTAAAATTTGACTGGTGATATCGGGAGAAGGAGTAATTACAGCAGCTATAATAAGAATGACCACCATGGAATGACGGCGATAAGTTCTTAAAAAAGAAGGAGTTACAATGCCAATTTTGGATAAAAAATAAATAACCACAGGCAGTTCAAAAACCACACCTGATGATAAAGTAAGCATAGTAACTATTGAAATAAAGGAGTCCAGACTTATTTGGTTGGCTACCTGAGTGCTTATTTGATAGCTTCCGAGAAAGTTAATTGACAAAGGACTAATCACAAAATATCCAAACAACACCCCTGAAAGGAATAAAACAGAGCTAAAAAAGACCACTCCTCTTGAATACTTGCGTTCTTTTGTTGAAAGAGCAGGTTTAATAAATCGCCATATCTCCCACAAAAAATAGGGAAAAGCCAAAATAAATCCAGCTATGAAGGATATATATATATGAGTAGTGAATTGTCCCGACATCGTAATATTGATTAATGAAAACGGGATTTTGTTAATACACATATCCAAACTCAGCTTTTCAGAAAGCCAGCAAAGCACCCTATAGGTATAGAAATCAGGATTTTTAGCTCCCAAAATAATTTTATCGAAAAGAATATCAGGATTCAGAAAAGCTACTAAAGCAAAAACCACAATTGCACCAGCCGATCGCACCAGGTGCCAACGAAGCGCTTCGAGATGATCCAGAAAATGCATCTCGGTATTAGGATTCTTCTTATTAATGAACAGCATCAGTTAAAGGGAACACAAATTAAGGCAGGAATTCGGTGGAAGCAATAAAAATCAGATAATGCCTTCTTTGAGCAGATCATGCAAATGTATAAAACCGAGGTAACAATTATCTTCCGAAACTACGAGTTGTGTGATATTATTGGATTTCATCAATTGCAAAGCTTCAACAGCCATCATATTGGGAGGGATGGACTTGGGATTGCGGGTCATAATATCTATTGCTTTAACCTGCAATGCATTATCTCCTTTTTCAAGCATTCTTCTCAGATCTCCATCAGTAATAATCCCAACTAATTTTCCATTGTCAACAACAGCAGTAGCACCGAGTCTTTTAGACGAAATTTCCATAATAATTACTCCGAGCGAATCACCAGCATGAACTTCGGGTTTCGGGTTATTCATAAAAATATCAGAAACCCTGAGATACAATCTTTTACCTAACGCTCCACCTGGATGAAATTTTGCAAAATCCTCATCGGTAAAGCCCTTAAATTCCAAAAGACATACTGCAAGTGCATCACCCATAGCCATTTGGGCAGCAGTACTACTAGTTGGTGCCAGATTATTCGGACAGGCTTCTTTTTCAACAGTTGTATTTAGAACAAAGTCGGATTGACGGGCCAGGTAAGAGGAAACATCACAAACTATTCCTATCAATTTATTTCCTCCTGAGCGAATAAGTGGGACCAAAACCTTGATTTCAGGGGTATTTCCACTTTTTGAAATACAAATTACCACATCATTTTTTGGATAATACCTAAATCCCCGTGAATGGCGTCGGCGGCGTGCATAAAAAACAGCAGGTGTGCCGGTTGAATTTAAGGTGGCAACAATTTTTGCGCAATTATTGCACTTTTTCCAATTCCTGTTATGATTACCCTTCCTTCAGAAAAATATATTAATTTTACAGTCTCAACAAAATTTGAGTCTATAAATGTTTTTAAACCCTTGATAGACGCGGCTTCGATGTCGATGGTGCGTATGGCAATATCGATTATTTCCTGAGGTGATTTCAAAATAAAAAAATTTACTTGTTATTATTACGTTAGAATTGTATAAATTTATACGACAAAATTATTAAAATAAAAGAGAGTGTGATGAGTATGCTTGTAGAGGAAAGTGCTTTATTATCAAGTCTTCAGAAATATTTTGGTTTCGAATCGTTCAAAGGTGAACAGGAAGCAATCATAAAAAATGTACTGGAAGGCAATGATACCTTTGTTATTATGCCAACAGGTGGTGGTAAATCGATGTGTTACCAACTACCCGCATTATTAAGTGAAGGTACTGCAATTGTTATTTCACCATTGATAGCTTTGATGAAAAATCAGGTGGATGCAATCAGAGGATTTGGTTCTGACGATGGAATCGCTCATTTTCTAAATTCTTCGCTTACCAAAGCTGAAACGGCATTGGTAAAGAAAGACATATTAAAAAAACGAACGAAACTGCTTTATGTTGCTCCGGAATCGCTTACCAAGGAAGAAAACGTAAACTTTTTAAAGGAGATAAAAATTTCATTTTTTGCTATTGATGAAGCACATTGTATTTCGGAGTGGGGGCATGATTTTCGTCCTGAATATCGTCGTCTGAGACCTATCATTGAACAGATTGGGAAATTGCCCATAATTGCGCTAACGGCAACTGCTACTGAAAAGGTACAACAGGATATTCAGAAAAATCTGAATATGCAAAATGCGGCTATTTTCAAATCTTCATTTAACAGACCCAATCTGTATTATGAAATACGTCCTAAAGTGGATGTATTAAAAGAAATTATCAAATACATAAAAGGTCATCAGGGCAAATCAGGAATTGTGTATTGCCTTAGTCGCAAGAAAGTAGAAGAGGTAGCTCAAACTCTTAATGTAAATGGTATCAAGGCGCTTCCCTATCATGCCGGTCTGGATGCAGGAGCTCGTGCAAAGCATCAGGATATGTTCCTCATGGAAAAAGCGGATGTAATTGTTGCAACAATCGCTTTTGGAATGGGCATTGACAAACCGGATGTTCGATTTGTAATTCATCACGACATTCCGAAAAGCCTTGAAGGTTATTATCAGGAAACAGGACGTTCAGGACGTGATGGCAGAGAAGGAAGATGCGTTGTATTTTACAGCTTTAAGGATATTGAAAAGCTGGAGAAATTTATGAAGGGCAAACCTGTTGCCGAACAGGAAATTGGCAAACAGTTATTACTTGAAACTGTTGCATATGCCGAAACTTCTGTGTGCCGTCGCAGAGTTTTACTGCATTACTTTGGTGAGGAATATGATCAGGATAATTGTCACAGTTGTGATAATTGTTTACATCCTAAAACCAGAATTGAAGCTCAGGAAGAGGTTCAAATGCTTTTAGAAACAGTACTTGCAGTTAAAGAAAAATTCGCAGCTGATCATGTAATAAATGTATTAACCGGAAAAGAAGATAAAGCAATAAAGGATTACCAGCATAATCAACTGGAGTTATTTGGTGAAGGTGCTGATAAAGATCCAAAATTCTGGACTGCAGTAATTCGTCAAACTGTATTAGCGGGAATGCTTGCAAAAGATATCGATAATTACGGCTTGCTTAAAATTACTGAAAGAGGAAAAGAGTACTTAAAAATCCTACCTCCTTCATGGTAACGCAAGATCATGATTTTGATGATACTGAAGGGGATGATGATGATGAACCTTCGGGATCAGGTGGTGGTGGCAGTGCGGCTGATGCTGAACTTTTTGCTATGCTTAAAGATTTATGCAAAAAAGTAGCAAAACAAAAAAATGTTCCTCCCTTCGTTGTTTTTCAGGAGACTTCACTTGAAGAAATGGCCATACAGTATCCGATCACTATGGATGAATTAAAAAACATCAGTGGTGTTGGTCCCGGAAAAGCAATAAAATTCGGAAAACCTTTCCTGGAACTCATCACTCAATATGTGGAGGAGAATGAGATTGATCGGCCGATGGATCTGGTTGTAAAATCTGTTGTGAATAAGAGCGGGTTAAAAGTTTATATTATTCAAAATATTGATCGTAAACTTTCTCTGGATGATATTGCCGATGCAAAAGGAATAACACTCAGTGACATCATCAATGAAATTGAAAGTATCGTTTCGTCAGGAACTAAAATTGATATAAATTATTATCTCAATGAGGTCATTGATGAAGATAGACAGGAAGAAGTTTATGATTATTTCCGCTCTGCTGAAACAGATAGCATCAATGATGCCACCGGTATGTTAGGAGAGAACGAGTATACCGAAGATGAAATTCGACTCATGCGAATAAAATTCATGAGTGAAATGGCAAATTAATTTTTTGTTTCTTCAAAATTTGCGAGGCCGTAAATTCGAAATGCATTGAGTATTTAAAATCAAAAAAAAATGGAGTCATTTAAAATGACTCCATTTTTTTTTGAAACAACAAGTTTAACTTTTTATGCCTTTTCAGCAGACAATATTTTATGTACCACTCCGGCTAATATTGCCCCAATTATAGGAGCTACCCAAAACAACCACAACTGATCAATAGCCCAGGATCCTGCAAAAATTGCCTGACCAGTGCTTCGGGCAGGATTAACTGAAGTATTGGTAACAGGAATACTGACAAGGTGAATTAGCGTTAAGCCAAGTCCAATGGCTATAGGTGCAAAACCAGCAGGCGCTTTTGCGCTGGTACTGCCAAGAATTATGATTAAAAAAGAAAAGGTTAATACTACTTCGGTGATTAAAGCAGCCATCAAGGAATAACCGCCTGGTGAATGCTCCCCGTATCCATTTGAAGCAAACCCACCTTCGGTTGAAAAACCATCTTTCCCACTTGCAATCAAATAGAGCACACCAGCTGCTGCTACTGCACCAACAACCTGTGAAATAATATATCCAGGCAATTCAGCTGATTTAAATCGACCACCAACCCATAACCCAACTGAAACGGCAGGATTAAAATGCCCTCCTGAAATGTGCCCAACAGTATAGGCCATTGTTAGAACAGTTAATCCAAAAGCTAACGATACACCAACAAAGCCAATACCAAGATCAGGGAATGCGGCTGCTAAAACTGCGCTTCCGCAACCGCCAAGTACTAACCAAAAGGTTCCTAAGAATTCTGCTAATAATTTTTGTGTTGAACTAAACATAGATTTAATTTTAAAATTGTTAAAGGCTGGGTGAAATAAAATGCATTCTATTCGAATAGGAATTGGATTACTTGGGTGATGGGCAGAAATTTACTAGTTTCCAATAATTTTTAAAATTACCGTTTAATTTAAATTCCAAGCCAACATACTTCAACATGCTATACAGAATGAATCAAGTAGCGCGTAAAACTAATAGTTAATTTCGAAAAAAAAATCGCTAAAATATTTATGCTAATGCTTAGGAAATAACAAAATAAAAAAAGCCTAAGATTGCCAAAAACTGGTACCAGCAGGCTACTGAAAAAACTAAAACTAAGTAAATTGATCTAAAAATAAATGCAAAATGAGATGCAATTGAATAACATTGTAGAATAACAACTACTATAGTAAACTATTTAATAGTTGAAAATTCCAGTTTAGACTATTCGCGCACATAAACAAAGGCAAACAAATTTGGAATTTTTCAGACTACTCATTAGCGTCCATTTTACTTAAAATTACTTTATCGGCATAAAAAGTCCCAAATGGAACTACACTTGCCAATAGCAATTTCCAGGTAATCACCGAAAATTTCCAATTATTTTGAACAGCCATCACTATCACATAAAATACAAAAAGAACAAACAAACCACCGTGAATTGCACCTACAATGCTGGTTGTTTCGGGCTTTTGAAATATATATTTTAATGGCATAGCAATAAACAGTAAAACTAAAAGCGACATGCCTTCAAAAAATCCTAGAATTCGTAACCATCCGATTTTTGATTTAATTAATTCCAACATAATTTTATACTAGCTTTTCAAGATTGTTTTTTAATAGGTTACTCAAATCAAATTCCCAAGATCACACAAAATAAATACAAACCTGTGTTTACTAAACAAATGCAGATCAAAAATAAAGCTTCTATGCTTTGCACTAAGATTGACGTTAGCCATTTAGCACCCTATCCGATTATCGAATTCATACATGACTCAATTCACTCAGGGCCAACCACGACATCAGGCCCATTCCGGTTTCGAGTGCTTTTTCTTCGATATCGAAAGTTGGAGTATGAACAGAAGATATAATTCCACGAGATTCATTGCGAGTTCCCAATCGATAAAAACAGGCTCTGGATTGCTGAGAATAAAATGCGAAATCCTCAGCGGCCATCCAGATATCGAGATCCAGAACATTTTCTTTTCCCAGATATTCCTGAGCGGCTTTTTTAGAGTTAGCTGTTAGTTCAGGATTATTCACCAAAACTGGATAACCTTTTCGAATTTCAAAGTCAACAGTTCCACCCATACCTTCAACAACTGCATGGGCGAGTTTAATAATTTTACGATGTGCTTCATCACGCCATTTCTCATCCAGTGTTCTGAAGGTACCTTCGATATAAACTTCATTGGGGATTACATTTGTAGCACCATTGGCAATTATTTTTCCAAAAGAAAGTACACTGGGCATAATCGGGTTTGCATTACGACTAACAATCTGCTGTAAAGCAACAATGAGGTGAGCCGCAATTAGAACCGGGTCGATATTCAAATGAGGCATGGCTCCATGACCACCTTTACCTTTTACAGTGACATAAATTTCATCGGTAGATGCCATATAAACGCCTGAACGAAAACCAACTTTACCGGCATCAATCATAGGCATTACGTGTTGTCCTATAACTCCATTTGGAGTAGGGTTTTCGAGCACCCCTTCCTTGATCATCATGGAGGCGCCACCGGGAAGTTTTTCCTCACCGGGTTGAAAAATCAACTTAATGGTACCTTCAAATTCACCTTTTAAATCGTTCAAAATTCTTGCTGCTCCTAAAAGTGATGAAGTATGCGCATCATGACCACAAGCATGCATGACTCCTGCATTTTGAGATTTGTATGGAACATCGTTTGCCTCAACAATTGGCAACGCATCCATATCGGCACGAAGGGCAACAGTTTTTTTATCGGGATTCTTTCCTTTTATTAATGCAACAATGCCGGTTCCGGCTATATGTTGCTTGTCTGCGATTCCAATTTCTTCTAACTTATTCCAGACAAATTCCGAAGTTTTAACTTCATGAAACGACAGCTCAGGGTGCATATGTAAATGTCGGCGTGATGCAATAACATCATTAAGGTAATTGTTGGAAAGTTGTTTTATTTTATCTAATAAACTCATTGAATGAAATAGCGTAAAGTATATGAATAAAGAAATTTACTACGTAACAACACAAGTCCCGAATAGAATTATGTTCGCTTAAGTATAACTGCAAACTACAAATTAGCACAATGGCACAAACAAGTTCTTACTATAATCATTTTCAAAATCTTAAAAATCCAATCCCAGCGACAGATAGAATATTGGATCACGAATTACACCATCTTCATAGCCCCAACCCCAGTCGGTGCGAATGAAATAACCGATAAGTCTGCTTCTCAAGCCGCCCCCAAATCCGGCAACAATAGGATTAACTTGTCTATCGAGTACAACGGTAACAGGGTTGCCTTCTATCACTTCCGTGTTGAATGAATTATCACTTGAATAAGGATCACTGCCATTCCATGCAGTACCTACATCCAGAAATCCCACTATTTGAAAATTACGAACAAAATCAGATCGGATAGGTTTATTCAGTAAATATTGAAAAACTGGAAATCTAATTTCATTATTAATGAGGGCGAAGCTATTTCCATTACGTATATTCTGTATGAAGCCGCGCATGTTAGTGGCTATGGCCTGAAATCCATAATTCTGAGAATAATCTATTGGGATAGAATAATCAAAAATATCGGTTGGAATGATTGCGTTATCTTGTGATCCCAGGTAATATATCAGTTTCTGATCACCGAATGAGGTGCTTGCAGCAAAACGTGTAGCCAATATAAGTTGGCGGTGTAACTTCAAGTAATGCCTTACATCTACACCCACTACACCAAGCCATGTTTCTTTTTTATCTATCTGCCTGAAAGTTTCTGCAAAGAGTTTGTATCGCAATCCATTCCACAGGTTGAGACCGGTGCTTAATGTGTTGTCATAAACATATTCGAGCTTAATACTTCCCCAGTAATTATTTACATTGGGTACCCGCAAGCTGGCAGCATCGGTGGACAGCGTTGTAATACGATCGGTTCGAAAAGAAAGAGATCCGCGCAGTGAAGTTAGATCGTTGAATGGAAACCGGAGTTGACCTTTGGCTTCATGAGTATGAACTTTAAGGTAAGAAAAACCTGATACATATTCTCGACCCTGCCTGTAAAAACTAATGGTCTTATCAATCCTACTTTTCAGGTTATCATAACTCAAAAAATATTCATTGGAATTTAAATCGCCTGAAAGTCTGAATCCACCGCTGATTTTATAATCATTCATTAAATCGGCTACTCCAACTTTAATAAGAATATTCAAGCCGGGATCAAAGTAAAAAGCATCGCCAGTAAAGGCTTGGTAGGTGGCATTTTGAAAACTATTATCAAGTTGAGTAACGAAATAATCTGTACCGAAAGCAATATCATAATTCCTCAATTTAGGGAGCATGAATGAATCCGGATTAAACACACTAACAGCTTTACCAACAGGAACAATTGGCTCTGATTCATCTTTTTTAGTTGGTGGTTGAACATCCTTGGCCGGCTCTGTTTTTTTAGGCTTTGGCTTCATGAATTCACTTTGAAAAACATAATTATTAATATCAATTTTAGTAGAATCAGCAGGTCTTGTCTCGGTACCGGATTTTTGAATTGTGGCAGAAGAATCACTCTGCACAGGCTGCACCGGTTTAGGTTGAATAACCGGCCTTTTCTCATTCATAAACTTTTTGGCAGATAACTGTCTCATCTGAGTATTGCTGAGCACAATTGATGAGGAGAGATTAACTTTAGGTGCAGGATTTACAAACATCCGGTAACGGCCACCGGAAAGAATTAACTCCGCATATTTATTTTGCCGCTGACTTAAGTGATGATCTTCGATATTTTGAGAATAATTGCTCTGCGGAAATGATTCCACAAAGTAGCGGTAATGTTCAACAGTATCAATAAATGAAATAGTGCTGTCCACACTGGCAACATATCGATTATAAATTCCAGATGCATCACTCAAAAAATAATATCTGCCTGAATCTGCAGCGATAGGATATCTTTCATTAGCAAGTGGTGTATTGGTAATACGTTTCAGCGTATTTGATTTAGATGCATAGTCGAGAATAAAAATATCAAAGTTGTTAGTAGCAGACAACTTAGTGCCTTTATCCACACCAAGGGTATCGACCACTCTATTAGAAGCAAAAATAATTTCCTTCGAATCATTTGAAAAGGAGGGTTGCATATCATCATAAAAATCATCCGTCAGATTGATGGAGGATCTGCTTCGGGTATTAAAAACAAAAATATCTGATTGGCCATTTTGTATACCTGAAAGAGCAATCTCTTGTCCGTTGGGAGAATAAGAGAAGTCCAGCACTTTATCGAAATAAAAGAACTTATTTCTTTCCGGTTTCCTTTTTTCAGGTTTGTGATAATCCATCCAAACCTTTCCTTTTTTCTCACGCATCACAGTCAGGTATTGACCGGAAGGATGCCAGGCTAAAAGCGGGAAACTGAGATCCGGTTTTTGTTGGATAGATTTGTAACCACCTTTTAAAATTTTACGGGTTTTCCCTTTACTAATATCAGTAATAAAAACTTTATATTTTCCAATATCATTAGTGACATAAGCAGCGTATTTTCCATCAGGACTTAACCTTAAACGACTATATACCCTGCCACTTTTCGGCTTTTTCACAACAACTTCTCCAGAAGGAAGCAATCTGTTTTTTTGTTCATCCTGATAATAATTCTTATTGTAAGTAAGCCAATTAGTTGTAAGTTTTTTCAAATTAACACCCAGTACATAAACAAATCCATTTTCAATACTTCGATTGATCCGAGTCATGTATAAAAGGTTGGCAATAGAGGTAGTGCCATAGGTCTGGCTGATATAATGCCACATGGAATGCCCGGCAAATTCACCTTCATTCTCCTGCAACTTATTAAATCGATTGTATTTTCCGGAGAGAATACCATCACGCATCTGATTATCCTGCTCAGCGGTCCATCCTTTAGCAACATAAGAAATAAGACCCTGTTCGTACCAGTTAGGTATGGTCAGCAATACAGCACTTTGAAGCCGATCTTTAATATTTCCGCCATAAAGGAGCTGATGAAATAACACCTGTGCTACACCTGCCCTGATTTGTTGCAGGAGGTGTTCATGATCTCCATCAAAATAAATCAGCACTTTATTGCCCATCACTCGCGTAAGACCACCTGTATTGCCTGATACCTCATCGCCTTCGAGGCCAATATTTGTTTGCTTTAAATCAGAATACCGGTTAAAAATCATGAACTGCAAGCGTCCATTGGTTTTGTAATCAAATAGGCGTTCCACCTCTTCAATTTCCTTGTCAGCATTCTTCCCAACGAACTCCGCAAGGTCCTTCCCGCCAAGGTAGAAATAGGTATCAAAATTCTTGAATCGGTAAAAAGTCCACAGAAAATCGTTGTATTGCACCCTGTTTTTGCCAAATCCAGTCTGATAACCTTGATAAAATTGTGCTGATAACTTTGTTGGTATCATCATTATAAGCAAGGTCAAAACCGATAAAAAATACCGGGATATTTGCAATATCAATGGTTTAGAGGTCTTCATAGGTACTATAAACGAATTTCAAAGCCTGTTGGGTATGCGAATTTAATGTTTTTTTTATGGTGTTAATACACAGCAATGTCATAAAAACAATTTATTAAAAAATTCCATTCTCCAGGGCAGACTTGAGGTTCTTTTTGGGAATTTGATGTCTAAAGTTGAGTATCAATCAGTAATCAGTGTGACTAAATATTAATAAAAACAGGAAACCGCAGCATTGGTAAGTCGTAACAAAAAACAGGTTCAAAACCAAACAAAAAAACAGGCATGAAAACTTTCATCATCAGTATTTTACTTGTGCTTCAGTCAATTTTAGGCTATTCACAGGATTGCAGTCAGGTTTTCGTTTTCAATATCAACGATAAATCCTCCTACTCTACGTCCTGTGGGAACCAGGATCAAGGCGACTGGGTAGTGAAAAAAAATTCTTGCAATTTTTACACCTTTAACCAATGTAGGCGGAAAGCCAGGTGATGCCGATCGATGGATGGACATAAATTTAAAAATAAGGGGAAGTAACAATCTGGATGAAAAGGATTTTGCCTGGATTTTTTACTATGTGAATGGCAAAACGGAGGTTACAAAAACTGTAAGAGGCGATCAGGTAGGGGAATTTTATAAAATACGCGACTCCATAGCTATCCCTGCCGGGGGAAATTTTAAATTACGTATTGCATTTGTTTGCGATGGACCTGATGAATTCTGGAAATTATCGAATGGTGACCTTACTACCTGTATACGTAAAGTTGAAGGTGAAAGTGCTATTGCAGAAGTGAAGGAATCAGGCAAAATTACGTTTTCAAAAGAACGGGATATTGTTAAACTCTCCTGGAGTACTTTTTCAGACTTAGATGGAAATTACTTTGTGATTGAACGATCTAAAAATGGTTCGCAATATGAATTTGCAGGTTATGTAAAAGACAATCGCAGCCCGGGAAAACCGGCAAATTATTCTTTTATTGACAGTGGTGCATTCAAGCCTGAAACCTGGTACCGGATAAGTAAAGTAGGAATGAATGGCAAAAGTGCTTTTTTTGGAAAACCTTTTGCTGTTAAGCTTTAAAAAAGTTACTATTTATTTGTCGGAATCATCCATTTCTTCGGGGTGATAAAATTTATAGACCAGATCCGCTTTAGCGTTTCCAATCACATTTTCCAAATCTTGAAAGGAAGCTTCACGAATACGTTTTAACGATCTGAAGTGCCTCAATAGGGAAGTTGCATTTTGTTCACCAATTCCTTTGATATCGGAAAGCTCTGAAGTAGTCATACTTTTGCTGCGTCTATTCCGATGGTGGGTAATTCCAAAACGATGAACCTCATCGCGGATTTGTTGAAGTATCCGTAAAGTTTCACCTTTCTTGTCGAGATATAATGGAACTGAATCATTAGGGAAATAAATTTCTTCCAATTTTTTAGCGATCCCAATGATGGTAACCTTGCCATAAAGATTCAGCTTTTTCAAACTTTCTATCGCCGAGCTCAACTGCCCTTTGCCACCATCAATTACAATTAATTGGGGCAATGGCAATTGTTCTTCCAATAATCTCGAATACCTTCTGAATATCACCTCTTCCATAGAAGCAAAATCATTGGGGCCCTCCACAGTTTTGATATTAAAATGCCGGTAATCAGATTTTGCTGCTTTCCCATTTTTAAAAACACTCATTGCAGCCACAGGAAAGGCACCTTGAATATTGGAGTTATCAAAACATTCGATATAGCGTGGCTGTTCTTTCATCCTCAAATCGGTCATCATTAAATTCATGACCCGATCAATTTTAAATTCAGGATCCAATTTCTCCTGCTTTGTTTCTTGTTCACGAATATAATAGAACAAATTTTTCAAAGACAACTCTATAAGATGTTTTTTATCACCGATTTTGGGAACAACGTAATTAACGCCGGCTATTTCGGTATCGGGAAGCTGACTCACCAAAACTTCTTTAGCATTACTGTGATATCGCAAACGCAGTTCCAAAATAGCAATGGCAAGCAATTCAGCCGGCGACTCGTCTAACTTCTTTTAGTTCTGAGGTATGTGCCTGAATGATGCAACCATTAATTATTTTCAAAAAGTTCACATAAGCGGAGTTTCCTTTGTCAATAATTGTAAAAACATCCACATTGTGAATGGACGGATGCACCACAACTGATTTACTTTTGTAATTTTCAAGTGAGTCAATTTTTTCTTTTATCTGCTGCGCTTTTTCGAATTCGAATTTTTGGGCATGCGCATTCATTATGTTTTCAAGATAATTGATTACTGTATTGATATTACCTTTCAGTATATCCTTAATCTGCTGCATCCCTTCTCCATAACTACTTTCGCTTTGCAACCCTTCACAGGGGCCCAAACAGTTGCCAACATGATATTCAAGACAAACTCTGAATTTTTTTTTAGCAATATTTTCTTCAGTCAAAACGAAGTTGCAATTTCTCAGTTTAAACAACCCCTGAATCAATTCGATTAACGTGTAAATCATTTTAACGGAAGTATACGGGCCGAAGTATTGGGATCCGTCTTTGATTAATTTTCGAGTTAAAAAGACTCTCGGAAATCGCTCTTTTTTAATACAAATCCAAGGAAATGTTTTATCATCTTTTAAAAGAACATTATAGCGTGGTTGATGTTTTTTGATCAGGGTATTTTCCAGCAACAATGCATCCTGTTCGGTTTCAACAACAACATATTTTATATCTGCAATATTTTTTATGAGTAAAATAGTTTTACCATTTTCATGATTTTCCTTCACGAAATAACTATAGACTCTTTTTTTGAGATTCTTTGCTTTACCAACATAAATGATCTGTTCCGTTTTATTGAAAAATTGATACACACCGGGTGTGTCGGGCATTGTTTCAAGAATGGAATCAATATGCGCACCAAACCTGCTCATAATGCACTTCCTATTACAGCATGATATTCGCGCAAGGTTTTGGTGGCGGTATATTCTTTAGTGAATTCATTGAGATGTAACAGAGCACCGGCAACAAGCTTATTTCTGAGTACCTGGTTATTCATTACCTCCAACACATTTTGTGCAAGCCCTGCACCATCCCGCACATCGGCTAAAAGTCCGGTTTGTTGATGAATCACAATTTCAGGAATGCCACCGGCAGCAGTTGCCACAACCGGTACCGAACATGCGAAGGCATCAAGAATAGAGGTACCGAGCCCTTCTGTTTCAGAAGTAATAAGTAAAAGATCCACTTCCGGTAAAATATCAGCAACATCATTTCGAAATCCGGTCAAAATAATTTTATGCTGCAATGACTTTTGAACAATACTCTTTTCTATTTTTTCTCTTTCGGCACCTTCACCAATAATAAAGAACAGGGTGTTTTCCAATTTATCGGAAAGGATCTCAACAGTATTCACGAAAGTAGTAAAATCTT
This sequence comes from Bacteroidota bacterium, assembly GCA_016722525.1. Classification (GTDB taxonomy): domain Bacteria; phylum Bacteroidota; class Bacteroidia; order AKYH767-A; family OLB10; genus JADKJB01. The sequence continues at coordinate 18,121 of JADKJB010000008.1, read as the reverse complement.
TATGAGGAGCCAGAGCAGCTATAGTAGCCACTATTTTAGTTTGAGTAGGAAGGTTATATTCCTTATGCAAAATGCCCTGATCGGTTTTGCCTTTGAATCGTTCAATATCAATGCCTGAATGGACAGTAACCAATTTTAAATTGTCATCGACTGCAAGGCTGGTGATCTGTTTAATTTTTTCAGAAACACAAAGAATTCTGCCAATGAGTGGGTGGTTGTATTTATATTTCGAAAACGGACCGCTGCTTACCTGAAAATCCACTCGTCGGCTAACAATAATTTTGGCTTTATTACCAAACAAGGCAGCCACAACTGCAAAAGTGTGTGCATGCGAATCGTGAGTATGAACAAGTTGAATGGAATTGGATTCACATAAATCCTTGATTTTTTTCGCATAAATAAGATCGAATGAAGATCTTTTATGAAATGCAAAAAATGGGATGCTTCTGGAAATACAATACTTTTCCATCTCAGAACCGGTAGAACACAAAACATATTGCCGCACTTTGTGTTTTTCTAACTCTTCAACTAAATAGGCAACCTGCTGCTCACCGCCTCTCCAGCTGAGAGCGGTAGCAACATGCAAAACAGAAAAATCATATAAATTTTTAGATGGATTCATTTTTTGATTGCAGCTTATATAATTTCAAATATCTTAAATAGGAAGCTTTGGCTGTCATTTTTGCAATAACAAACCCCGCTCTTCCATCGAGAAAACCCCTATTAATGATATAGGTTTTCAGAAAACGGGCAACAGGCTTATAAACTAACTTGAAGGGATTAGATTTAACACCTTTCACCAGAAGTGATCTGGATGCGATTTCAGCAAATTTCTCGACCTGGGCCTCGTGTTCTTCAAAAGAATAGTAACTAAAATGAAATAAATCCCCCTTGAGAAATCCGGTTTTTGAATTTTTATCCAGCATAAATTTATCATGCGGATTAATACCACCCCAGCGACCCTTCCTGCTGTCAAATAGTCTTAATTTTCGATCAGGATACCATCCGGAATGATGAATCCATTTTCCACAATAGTTGGAAAGTCGGTTCATCAGATAACCATCCTGATCCCAGTTCTGTTTAGCTTCAAGAATCGAATTTATTAATTCTTCAGATAAAGCTTCATCGGCATCCAGTGAAAGCACATAGTTGTAACTGGTGAGTGACAACGCAAAGTTTTTTTGTTCAATATAGCCGGCGAAAGGATTTTCAATAAACCGAACTGCGTATTTGCTACAAATTGCAGCAGTGTTGTCAGTTGAAAATGAATCGACCACAATAATCTCATCTGCAACTGGCAAAACACTCTCAATGCACCTTTTTATATTGCGTTCTTCATTGAAAGTTAGCAGGATCACTGAAAGTTTAATCATAAGTTATAGGATCACAAAGTAAATAAAAACCCATCAACCGGAACAAAGATTTTAGAGAAAGATGCTATAATAAAAGAATGAGTAACTAATTGCCATTCGCCAGCAACAGAATTGAGAAAAGAGACTATTTTGTTCACATAAAACAGATCAGTTATGGTTGCTTACATCAAATCAATATTAATTCGGGATCTGAACAAGCTTCAGGAAGAGTTGCATCTTTACAAGGATACAGCAGAAATGTGGACCTTGGTTCCGGGAACCACTAACAGCGCAGGAAACCTGGCACTGCACCTTATCGGAAATCTACGCCATTTTATTGGAAATGAACTCGGGCAGTCAGGCTATGTGAGAAATAGGGATGAAGAATTTTCCAGTAAGGGTGTTGCTATCAGCGAGATTGACCAACTCATACAGGCATGCATAGAAGAAATATCAAAAGCACTTGATACAACCACCCCAGAGATTTTGACCCAAATTTTTCCAAAGGATGTAGGTGGACTTAAGCGGGACACTGAGTATGTTTTGCTACATTTATTAGCTCATTTTAGCTACCACCTGGGACAAATCAACTACCACAGAAGAATGAAATCAACTAATTCCTGAACTTGCATTTCGTCGGACTCCAACTACATCTATGAGCACAACTGAGCTTTTAAAAAACCTTCATGATGGCGACCGCAGGGCATTGGCCAGGTGTATTTCTATTGTAGAGAACGATTCCAATGGGGCTCTCGAAATATTGCAGGAGTTACAAACCAACAAAAACATTCCAATAATAGGGATTACCGGTCCTCCGGGAGCAGGGAAAAGCACACTCGTGAGTGCCCTTATTTCCTATTTTATGAAAACTAAAACAAATTGCAAGGTTGCCGTACTTGCTGTTGATCCTACCTCACCTTTTACAAATGGTTCTTTATTGGGCGACCGGCTCAGAATGACCGAACACTTCAATAATCCGGATGTATTCATAAGATCCTTGGCTACAAGGGGAGCATTAGGTGGGCTTTCAGCAAAAACATTAGAAATTACTGATTTATTGCTGGCAGCAGGTTTTGATTTTATTTTTATAGAAACAGTTGGGGTGGGACAAAGCGAGATTGAAATAGTATCATTAGCTGAGACCACCGTGGTGGTATTTGTTCCTGAGTCGGGAGATGAAATCCAGACCATCAAATCGGGTATCATGGAGGTCGGTGATATTTTTGTCGTCAATAAATCGGATAGAGAGGGTGCCGACCGGATGGTAAAAAATTTGAAAACAACTTTACATGAAAGGGCGGCAACAGGATGGGAAGTACCTGTTGTTAAGACTATTGCGTCAACTCAGTCAGGCATTCCGGAGTTAGCACAATTTATTCAAAACCATCATGCACAATCGCATTTTACCAGAAGTAGTCAAGAATTGCTGTTAAATAAGGCCCTTCGTTTGGCCCAGAATTATGCTCTTCGAAAAACCGACCTGATTAAATTCAAACAGGAACTGGAGCTTTCTTCAGGCAAACCTGATTTTAATTTATATAGGTTCTTATCTAATTGGTTTTCCTGAAAAGGTTCAAAAAAAAGACATTGAAACCTTTTAGCGTACTTTTCACGTAATAGGAAGGTCGATTTGAGTCTGGCCATTAGCTGGAAAAAAGGCCCATATTATGCAGTACAAACTTCTATTAATTGAAGATAATTCAGTGGATACCAGTGTTTTTCAACAAATGTTGAAGCATTCCGGTGTTCAGGTTTCAGAATTTAGACTGGCCGAGTCCTTGGAAGAGGGAATTAAAATCTGCGAAACATCAGCACCTGATATTATTTTTCTTGATTTAACGCTACCTGATAGTTCAGGAATTGACACTTTTCATCAAATTAAGTCAAAAATCCCTTCAGTACCTGTGGTCATTTTAACAGGCAATGAGGACGAAAGAATGGCTCTAGAAGCATTACGTGACGGAGCACAAGATTATCTTTTAAAAAGCGAAATATCACCCACGCTAATTTCACGTTCAATTTTATATGCGTTAGAGCGTAAGCGTATTGAAAGCGAATTGATTCGTTCCAAGGCCAACAATGAAGCACTTATTGAAAATACCAAAGACAGTATATGGGCGGTTGATACCAAACTAAATTTTATTTCTATCAACACCCGATTTAGTGAAAGCATGGAATTACTATCGGGACGGAAACCCCGGATTGGAGAGAATATGTTGGATTCCCTACCTGTAAGTTATCGGGAATGGTTTAGAGGAATACATGAAAGAGCACAAAAGGGAGAACAGTTCAGAGTAGAAAATCAACTTCAGTTTACCGATAGAAAACACGACATCGAGTTATCAGTAAATCCAATACGCTCAACAGATTCGGAAATTGTAGGTGTTTCATTTTTTGTAAGAAACATTGATGCCCGAAAATTGGCTGAGCAACGCATTCGTAAATCAGAAGATGCTTACAGATTACTCCTGGAAAGAATTGATGAAGGAGTTATGTTTATTGATAATGATAATCAGGTTCGGTTTGCTAATAGAAAATTTATAGAAACCACAGGCTTCGACGAACAGGAATTAATAGGATGTAATTTCAGTAATCTGCTTTCAGAAAAAGATCCCTATTTTGGTAGAAATATAGTAGGTGAATTACTTAAGGATGAAGATCCGATTGAGGTCCATTTCAAAACTAAATCGGGTAGTATTGTTTGGTTCAAAGTTAAAGGAACTCCACTCTTGGATGAAGATGGCCAAATTGGCGGATCCCTTTTAACGCATACCGAAATAACTGCTCAAAAACAAGCCGAACAAACTATAAGAAAGCAGGAGCAGGAGTACAAAAATTTGTTGGAGACCATGAATGAAGGATTGATTTATCTGGAGAAATCAGGTGAATTGAAATTCGCAAATCAAAGATTTCAGGATCTGACCGGCTTTACTATTCAGGACATTATCAATAAACGATTGCCTTCGCAAATTTTACCTGAAACATTTTTCGATCTTATTATTGAAGATTCAACAACCATCAAATCAGTACCCGAACAAGCTTATCAATACGAAATTCAGATTACCACGCGTAAAGGTGAACACAGATGGTGTTTGATTAACTGTTCAGTGATCAGAAACGAAGATGAAATTTTTTCCGGATTGTTGGTTACCTACTCTGATATCACCGACAGGAAATCAACAGAAGAAAAGCTTCAACTAGCCGAAAGAGAATTGAACACTTTTATTTATAAATCATCCCATGACTTGAAAGGACCGCTTTCGTCCATACTGGGTCTCATCAACTTGCTTGAAACAGACGAAGAAATCTCTAAAGGCAGTCCCTGTGTACAGATGATTCGACAATCGGCTGAAAAGCTGGACCGGATGCTGAATGAGATGTTGAATGTAGTAAGAATAAAAAGAGAAAAAATTTATCCGGAGATCATAGATTTCACCAAAGAAATCGATGAAATCATGCATGCACTTTCTTCAAGCGAAGGCTTTGAATTTCTTGATAAGCAAATAAAAATAGAAAATCAAAAAGACCTGCGTACCGATAGAAAATTATTGAGTGCCGTACTCCAGAATTTGTTTGATAATGCCATCAGGTATCAAAAGCAATTAACCGATTCCTTTTTGTCTATTTATGTTCATGACTATATGCATGGCGTAAAAATTGAAGTGGAAGACAATGGTTGCGGATTTGATGAAAAAACCAGAGGCAACATATTTACTATGTTCAACAAGGGGAACACCTCTGCAAAAGGTAACGGTTTGGGATTGTATGTGGTAAAAAATGCAATCGATCGGCTTGGTGGTTACATTGAACTTTCCAGTGGTGACGGAAAGAATACCAAATTCACCATCTTCTTGCCTGATTTATACTCTACAGAGCAGTGGCAGGCACCCAATTCGGTATTCAATTAAAACTACTTGTTTTTATATTTCATTTTGTGTTGCACCTGGCAATTCCTTTTTCACATTTAATAATCTCATCATCTGAAAAAGAAATCAGCAAAGCACTTCGATAGGTTTCCACTGCTTCATCGTACCTACCCTGGCTTTCCATAATTAAACCACTTTTGTACAAAGCAATATCTTTTCTAACACCCTGGACTTCGAGAGCCTGATTAATAATGGCATTGGCTTCAGCAAATTTTTCCTGAGCGAATAAAACATCCGCATATCCAAGATATGCGGGTGCATAAGATGGATTCAGCTGCATAGCTTTTCTATACAATTCAGCAGCGGCAGCATGGTCTTCCAGGTGATACTGGAGTATATTTCCCATTTCACACCATGCTCTTTCGTGAGTATCGAAGCGATTGTTGATGTCAGTTAAAATAACAGCAGCCTGTGCAATTTCACCTCTCGAGAGCAAGCCAACGGCAGCACTAAAAAGTGTATCGACTTCTGAAAATCTGCTAATTATACCTGCCATGTTGGTAAATTGTAATGAAAGTTGGTTCCTTTTATTGTCAATTTGGTTGCCATTAAACCAGCTTCAAGATTTGACATAGATCAATTTACTTGCTCTATATAACTAAAATCGGTTATTTTCCGCCGGCAGCATCTTTTTGTGGGTTAACAAACAGAAAAAGACTGGTAAATAAAGCAAAAAAAGTGACACCTGCCTGCGTTTCGAGGGTATCTTCAGTAAACATAGATAGAATTGAAACGAACGCAAACGAAACATATAAAAAATCTTTTCTTTTAATTTGTCGTGCCAGCGGATATAATAGTGTTAGAATAAACCAAAGCATTCCAGAAACACCGAAAGCAACACCAAATGAAAGGTATTGATTATGAGACCTTAACTGCCATTCCTTAGCTAATTTACTTTTCAAAACTTCATATTGATTCTCAAACGCCTGAGACACGTCTCCGGTGCCTACTCCGAACCATACATGTTGTTTAATTATGCGAATTGCGGTTTGCCAATATACGAACCGCTGAGCAACTGAATGGCCGCCCGGATTGCCATTGAGGGAACTACTGTGAAGTTCCCATAACGATTGATGTATTCTGGCCTGAATGCTGCTTTTATTTTGATACAACACATTAGCAATTCCATTTTCTACGGATCTTATTTCAGAATCAGATAATGCCCAAACGCCGACCGAATCTTTACGGAGTCCCTTTGAAGTTAGAAAACGCATCAAAGTAAATCTTAAATGCTGATTCTTTTTGTCGTTTCCATTATAATTGAGATTGCTTCTCTTATTCCATTGAACTTCCATTTCGGTTTCGCATTGGTAAATCCAAATCGAATAACCATTCTCATATTCTTCAAGATCGGGGTAATGATAATACTCAGTCCCTGATTCTGTATACTTCTCCAATTTCGAATAATCCACTTTTTCATGAACAGTGACTGAATCATTCACCGAACTTATGTAATGAAAAATATACAATGGCACTCCTACAGCTAAAATAAATACTAGTATACGTAAAAGAACATTCCTTGTTTTAAGAACCAACCAAAACAATGAAATGATGATTCCCAATATCAAAATTGCAGTTCCGGTGAGCGACTCTATAAGGAAAACAAATACCACTAACCATATGGATATAGGCAAAAGAATAATCAAATACCAGTTTGGTTTTTCATGGCGGTGTTCATTCACCATCCAGACTGAAATAAAAACCGACAAACAGCACAACAATGCCAAGCGGATATGAGAAATAAAAATGGAAATGTCCCTGATATCAATAACAGGTCGTTTATATATTCCCAAATAGATGAACAGACTTATAGTTGTGGAAATAGCAACACCACCTATTAAAGCCATCAATACTTTTTCAAATTGCGATTTATTTAATCGAGGTGCAGTAGAAAGAATTAAAGGCAATAGCAATAAGGGCAGTTTAATTCTAAGATCCTTGTAAGCATAGGTAAAATCTGAAGTATGCAACAATCCCAGCAAATGAAGTAAGTAGACTGAAGTTACCAGCAGCGCCAACTTATTCGAAAAAAACTTTTTCATTTTTCCTGAAAAATCACCATCAGCAAGCCAGCCACCGATAATCATAAATTGGGAAATACTCATCACAAACTTAGAAAGCGGTAACGCGGCTACGAGCAACAGCAAACCTGAAAAAAACAGGTAAAAGGCAATTTGTTTTTGTTTGGTAACCGGTATCATAAAAATAGAAAGGAGCAGTTATAATAAACTGCTCCTAATATAAATTTTTTAAAAATTATTTCTTCATCATCTCAGGCTTCCTATTCATGATTGATGTAAATACTTCTTTATTTTTCAATGCTTCTAAAGCTTTAATAATTTCAGGATCATAATCAAAAGAAGCTTCCACTCTACCCTTCTGATAGTAATATCGGGAAGTAATTTCATCCTGAAGCAATTGCTTTATTTCATCTTTATTTTTAACAAGGTCCTCTTGTTTATCATGCATCATTGATTTTTTCAAAGATTCGAATTGAAGTTTTAAGCCATCATAATATTTTTCTTTGATGGCTGTTTCTTTCAGTTCTTCCAATGTTTTTTCGCTCTTGGTTTCATAATCATACTCTTTATCGCCTAACCAAACAACAAAAGCATTATATTCCTCATCAGAAATTCTGAATTGTTTGGCAGGAAGAATAGTGACGTGATTAGTTCTATACTTGGTAGCATAGTCGAAAATCAATTGTTTCACCAATAAACTTTGTGCTATGTTGCTTAGAAATTCCGGTTCAGTTGCAAAATCAGGAGCAACGCCACCTCCATCATAAACAATTCTTCCCGACTTGGTTTTAAATTCACTCATCAGCGAGTCTGGCACTTTGCCAACACTACCATCATCATTGCGATGCGCATAATCAAGAGCCTGAATGCAACGACCGCTGGGGATATAATATTTAGCAGTTGTAATTTTTAGTTGGGCGTTATAGCTCAACGGCCTGGTAGTTTGAACCAATCCTTTTCCAAAAGTCCGCTGACCAATAATAATTCCACGATCGAGATCCTGAATGCTGCCGGAAACAATTTCAGAAGCAGAGGCAGAACCACTGTTAACCAGTACCGCCAACGGGATTTCGGTATCAACAGGATTATTCAATGCTTTGTATGTTTTATCCCACTCTTTAACTTTTCCTTTTGTAGTAACCACATCAACTCCTTTATCAACAAATATATTAGTAATATTTACTGCTTCATTCAACAATCCTCCCGGATTTACGCGCAAATCGAGCACCAGCGATTTAATATTATTTTACGTTTTAAGTTCTAAAAGCGCATTCTTCACTTCACCGCCTGCATTATCGGTAAAACCAGTGAGACGAATGTATCCTGTTTCATCATCAAGCATTCCGAAATAAGGAACCGCATTTATTTTTATTTCATCTCGAAGAATAATTTTTTCAATGGGTTCTTTCTCGCCATCTCTCTGCACCAATAACTTCACCGGTGTTTTCGGTTGACCTTTCAGGATCTTACTTATCTCATCATATTTTTTACCTTTAATCGGTTTTCCATCAATTTCAATAATTACATCACCTGCTCTAAGATCTGCCTTTTGAGCAGGGAAGCCTTCATAGGGATCAGTAATAACAACATGATCACCCTTTTGACCTATAAGCGCACCAATTCCTCCATATTGACCGGTAGTCATAAAGCGGTAATCTTCAACTTCCGATTCGGGAATATAATTGGTGTAAGGATCGAGGGATTCCAACATAGCATCGATACCTTTTTTCATTAAATCACCGGGCTTAGTTTCATCCACGTAATAGATATTCAACTCTCTGAACATAGTTGCGAAAATGTCCATGTTTCGGGAGATCTCGAAAAAGTCATCGGTTAAACTCACAGTAAATGCTCCGGTCAATGCAATTGCACCAGCCAGAATCCAGGTTTTAGTTTTGCTTATGTATTTTCTCATTAGAGGAGATATTGTATATTTTAATTTAAATGTTAAAAAGTAACGAACAATAATTTCAATGTATTATTAGGAAGTAAACAAACTCACCATTATTTTACCGGATCATGACCATGGCCACCCCATGGGTTGCAACTAAGTATTCGTTTCAATGTAAGCCAACCGCCTTTGAAAGGGCCGTATTTTCGAATCGCCTCAATTCCATACTCTGAACATGTAGGGTAATAGCGGCAGGCAGCGGGTAGCATAGGTGAAATCGCATTCTTATAAAAGATTATTAATGCCAGCATCACCTTTGACAACACCTTATTCATCTGCCAGTTTCTGTAAACGTTGTAAAATTAAGATTATTTTAGATTCGATTACTGCATATTGAGGGGATACCTTACCGGAATAGAGCACCATAACCTGAACGCGTTTCCCTTTTTTCTGAAAATAGTCAACCGTTTGTTGGCTATTCAGCCGGTAAGCCTCCTTGATCTGTCTTTTAATGCGATTTCGGTTGACAGCCAGCTTGACATTTCGTTTGGGAACGGCAACACCCACCTGAACAGGTTCTCCCGGATCATTCAAAATTTTATAAACAGCTTTAAGCGGGGAAGCCTGGATGGATTTTCCGGTATTAAAAATCTCACTAATTTCCTTGCGGAGATGAAGTCGTGATGATTTAGGAAAGCGGTTTAAGCCTTTGGCCATAAATAAACGACTTGCTGTCAATCAAAAGTAATGAAAAGAGCTTGTTAAAAACCTCTTAGTCAAATTATTTATTGACTTTTTTAATGTATTGCTCAATGGCCATAGTCATAGATGGAGCTTCCGGAACAGGAGCCATCACATCTACTTTAAGACTTGCTTCATTCACTGCTTGAGAGGTAGTTGCACCAAAAGCAGCAATCCTGGTTTCATTTTGCTTAAACTTAGGGAAATTCTTGAGCAAAGAAGTGATTCCTGAAGGGCTGAAAAAAACGAGCATATCGTAATTAACATTAGCAAGATCGGAAAGATCACTGCAAACAGTGCGATATAAAATTGCTTTTATGTGTATAATACCGAAACCGGTAAGTGTATCGGAAATGTCTTGTTTATGAATATCCGAACATGGCAGTAAAAAAACTTCTTTCTTATGTTTTTTTAATACATCAATCAAATCAATAATGGTCGACTTACCATAAAATATTTTACGTTTTCGGTATACCACATATTTCTGTAAATAAAATGCTGTAGATTCCGATATACAAAAATATTTAAACTGATCGAGATTGGAAATGCGCATCTCGGTACAAATTCTGAAGAAATGATCTGCAGCATGTCGGCTGGTAAGAATAACTGCAGAGAATTCAGAAATATTAATTTTATCCTTTCGAAAAACATTCGCTGGAATGCCTTCAACATGAATAAATTCCCTAAAATCAATTTTCAGGTTATACTTCTTCGCCAAATCATTATAAGGTGATTTGTCGGATTCAGGCTTTGGCTGTGTGACCAGAATAGTCTTAACTTTCAAATTCTTTCGTTCTGTTTAAAGCCCCGGTGAAACAAATTTTTCTACTAACCCCTTGCCAGTTTGATTATTATAAGCATCGGGGCGATTTCGAGGGTGCAAAAGTATAAAATTAAATAGAAAAATGAAACCCCTTGAAGGGTCAACCATATTGTAAAAGCACGCACCAACCTGTAAATGAACGAGATAATAACTATGGCCACCCCGGTATAAATTACAAATGGGGTGGAATAAGTAACCACAAAGGCGATTGTGACAATAATCGGAATTAGAAAAAGTCCTAACATATTGTTTATCAGAAAGATATTAAATATGTAAGTGGATACGGGTTTATCAAGATTAAAGACCTCACCTAACCCTTTCATTAATACCATTTTGAATGAATAGGTGAAAGCTATTATCAGACTAATAACCAGAAATCGAACAATCCCATCCGACAAAAACGGGTAATCCCATTCAAAAAAAACACTAATCTGATAAATGAACAAAGAAGAGGTAAGGTAAAAAATAAACGACATCAAAATAGAAGCCCTTTGCACCAATATGTTTTCATCTCTGACCATTTGATTGGTGATAGAATTGCTAAAAAAAGCGGCTATTAACTGCTTAAAAATTTTAAAGTAAAAAGCTTTAATCCAAGTGAATGCTATTACCACAATCACAATGGCAATAGTGAACCAATCGGCATTTCGACGGGTAACAGAAACAGGTACACCATGAGTAGGTATTAACTCATGTCCCATAAAAATTTTCGAGGAATCAGAAAAAAAAGAAACATCGTTTTGAGCATCTACGAACCCACTATCTGCATCAGAAAACCTAAAAACAGGAACTTCACTTCTCTGTGGTTTAGCATCTGATTGGATACTGTCGGTACGAAGAGGTTTTTTTACGACTTCAACTTTCTTAACAGTGGCTATACCTGAAGAATCGATTTTATACCTTAGTATGGAATCCTGTTGTAACGGCAATGTTGGCTATGAGTTTTGGCAAAGATACAAGCTGTCTGTTGACTTCTGTAAAAAATAATACTACAGTTTTACACCAGCATCAGTGGATTAATTAATAGTAGGTAATTGTTACTACCTTAGCAGGAAAATTTAACAATTCATTGAAAAAAGCAATTACACTTGTAGCGGGCTTGACACTATTTGCATCCTGTACCCCTAAAGAAGAAACAAAAACTGAAACAAATCGCACTATGATAACTCATGATATTCATTCATTTGCAGAGCCTAACAAAGTGGCAATTAAACACATTGATCTCGATCTGACGGTTGATTTTGAAAAAAAGGTAATTGCCGGAACCGCAATTCTATTAATTGAGAATAAAACAGGGGGAGTGAGTTGATTCTTGATTCCCGTGATCTCAGCATCAAAGGGGTAAGTCTGGATAACGGAATCGCTACTTCTTTCTCCATTGCTGATCCAATTGAATTTATGGGAAGCAAATTCACCATTCAGATTCAGCCCGGCACTCAAAAAGTAAATATCACTTACGCTACTTCTCCGGATGCTGCTGCCTTGCAATGGCTCGACCCATCACAAACCGCGGGAGGAAAAAAACCGTTTCTTTTCACTCAATCACAAGCCATTCTTGCCCGTACCTGGATTCCATTGCAAGATAGTCCGGGAATTAAATTCACTTATAACGCCACCATTAAATGCCCGAATGATTTAATGGCTTTGATGAGTGCCGAAAACGACACAACAATTCATGCTGACGGAATCTATAAATTTAAAATGCCTCAGCCTATATCCTCGTACTTAATGGCTTTGTCGGTTGGCGACCTGCAATTTCGATCACTAGGAGATAACTGTGGTGTTTTTGCAGAACCCTCCATGATTGATAAATCGGCATGGGAGTTTGCAGATTTAAAAAAGATGATCACCAGTGCTGAAGAATTATATGGACCCTATGCATGGGGACGTTATGATGTGCTGGTTCTGCCTCCCTCCTTCCCTTTTGGGGGAATGGAAAATCCAAGGATCACTTTTGCTACACCTACCATCATTGCAGGCGATCGGTCGCTGGTGGCACTGGTGGCTCATGAGCTGGCTCATTCCTGGTCGGGGAACCTCGTAACAAATGCAACATGGAATGACTTCTGGCTGAATGAAGGATTTACCGTATACTTCGAAACCCGTATTATGGAAAAAATTTATGGGAAAGCTTATGCGGACATGCTCACTCTATTGAGCCTTGGTGAACTGAAAGAAACCATAGATGCAATGGGTGACACGAGCAAGGACACACACCTTTACCTCGACCTTGCCGGACGTGACCCCGATGAAGGTGTTAGTGATATTGCTTATGAAAAAGGAAGATTTTTTCTGACCTCCATCGAAATGGCTATTGGCAGGGAGCGCTGGGATGCCTTTGTTAATAACTACTTCAGTACGTATGCTTTCCAAAGCATGGATACCAAATCATTTCTTGAATATCTTGAAAAAGAACTCATCAAAGGGGATTCAAAACTTCGTGAGCAGATCAATGCTAACGCATGGGTATATGGGCCGGGATTGCCTGCTAATTGCCCTGTCATTACTTCTGTTGAGTTAGAAAAAGCAGGTAAAGCTGCGGCAGATTTTAAATCCGGTAACCCGGCGAAATCTCTCAACACCTCTGAATGGACCACACACCACTGGATGTACTTTTTAAGAAACTTAAATGACAGTCTGGATTTGAAAAAAATGACTGAGCTTGATGCCACATTCAATTTTACCAATTCCGGTAACAGTGAAATTCAGTGCGAATGGTATCAGCATGCAATTGCTTCCAACTACGAAGTTGCATTTCCAGCAATGGAAAAATTTCTGCTGCACGTAGGAAGAAGAAAATTCTTAAAGCCCATTTACTCTGAACTTGCAAAAACACCTTCGGGCTTGGAAAGGGGAAGAGCAATATATAAAAAAGCCAGGCCCGGGTATCATGCTGTAGCTACGCAGACAATAGATGCAATTTTGAAATGGGAACTTTAGTTTTATAGTTTCGTGGTTTTATAGTAAATTATGAGTACCTAAAGTGATTTATTCTTCTGGAGTATCAATCTGGAGTATCAAATTTTGAAGGGTTCTGATTATTAGTACCTGAAATATTTTTTTTGAATTTAGTACTTGTCAAAGGACTCTTTCGAAGGCTTTTCGCCATGCCATTCGATAATTTACCAACAAGATCAATAAGCTCAATCAAATCAGTAAAGCATTGATCAGAAATCAATTTCTGATCAAAACTTGAATACACATCAGACTTTAACTCAGCAAGTGAGCCCATTGCAATAGAAATAAAATTTAAAAATTCAGCATTACCTTTTCTGCCAAAACCTTCAGCAAGATTTGCCATCACCGATCTACTGGATTTTTGCATTTGGAATTTTAGAGTGAGCAATTGTTTAAAAGAATCGAGCAATACTATTTGATGAACCATAGTATTCAACTCCCGTGCTCTAACCCATGCCTGAAAATCTTCGAGTTTAGTTATAGTTGCCATAAAAAAATTAAATTAAAAAGTTTATAAAAAATATTTAATCAAAAATAGAAAAATTCAATTAAAAGGCAATTTAGATTGAAAAGTTTTTGCAAATAATTATATGCCTGTAAAATAATCAAATAAGTCAAAAAAATATCACACTCAACGAAAAACCACAGAACTAAAAAACTATAAAACTATAAAACTAAAAAACCATAAGACTAATAAACTATAAAACCATAAAACTACAAAACTATAAAACCATAAAACCATAAAACTAAAAAACTATAAAAAACCACAAAACCACAAAACTATAAAACCATAAAACCACAAAACTATAAAACTATAAAACTATAAAACCATAAAACCACAAAACTATAAAACCATAAAACCAATAAACTATAAAACTAATAAACTATAAAACCACAAAACTATAAAACCACAAAACCATAAAACCATAAAACTAATAAACTATAAAACCATAAAACTAAAAAACCATAAAACTAAAAAACTAAAAAACTAAAAACCAACTTGCATTCCTCGCACGCCCATATCCACAACAACATCCCCCAATGCAGGTTCATAATAACCGGGTGTACTATTTTCGAGCCATTCGAAAGATTTATTGGTAGAAAGCGAAACGGTGACTACAATATTTTGTGTTTCATTTCCGGTAATAACTAATGGATTTTGAAAATCACCTGTCACCACACATGACCCCTGAGGTATTGGTGAAGAATTAAATAAAGGGTTTGGAACTGTTGTGGCACCTGCGGGAGCTTGTCCTTGAGTGACATTATACAAAGTTTCAAAAGCCCAATACCCTTGCAGTTTATTTGCATTCAGAACAACAGTGCTGTCTTTGATTTTGTAGGAGGATACGTAGGTATTGTAACCAATAAAAGACGCCAATGTTCCATTAAAATCATAATCGACACCAAGCACATTATAACGAAATTCAACATCATAATTCTGATAAGCCAGAGATACCCGAAGCCACTCATAGGTTCCGGGAGCAACGTCCTTAATAGGTACTGAATAAAAGATCTGATTATTACCAACAGGAACCGATTTAGAAAAATCGATGGCTGTAGCTCCACCGGCTGTAGTTTCAGCATTGTGGTACAACACTTCACCTTCACCTAAAAGTGTAAATGGGCCCTGAGCCAGTTCTATGTAATGTGCACTCATTTTATTAAATTTAGGTGATTGAGCGCCATGATTGGAAGGCAATGAAGCTGGGTTTCCAAAGGCATCTAACCTTACTTGCGTAGAATCGAAAACAAATTTAAAAACAAGGTTTGGGGAAGGGTTGGGAACAGGGTCATTGTTATCATCGTCTTTACACGATGAAATAACAATTGCTATCAGTACAAGTGCCAGGGTAGAAATCTTACGTAAAATCATTGTTTAGTTTTTAGTATAACAACAAAGTAACTAAAATTATTGTTATGCTACTGCATACCATTCAAATTAAAGAAAGAATCAATGGGAATAGGATTGTATTTTTTTCTATAGGAAATAATAACAGCAATCAATGGGACCCCGATTTAGGCGGAGCAGGTCCACATACTTTATTACATCTTGAAGGGCCTAATAACACTGGTTTTATTGGCAGGGCTGTCGTTTAAATATGCATCATGGAAATGAACAACTTTCAGCCATCCAAAACTCATTTTTGACTTCCAGTTTGTCACCTTACGCCAGAATGGTAATCTTTGACCCCGTATTCAACTTGCTTCGGAACAAGTGGGCAGTATGGTATGGAAGAACTAATATCAATGAGTTAAAAATAACACTTGACTTTTCAATTTTTTATATATCTTTGATTTACCATCCAAGGTAAACACACATTTTCGTTTTAGGGGCATTTTTCGAATACGAGTTTGTTAAGATTTACATTTTGTAAATCATATGCCATTTTATTGTTGTGAATTAAATAATGTAATGAATAAATATTTGAAAATGAAAAAAATACTCTTGATTGGAACCATTGCTTGGTTCTTAGTTTCAATTGCAACTAAAGGAATATGTCAGTATAATCTTGTTCCTAATCCTTCTTTTGAAGCATTTGATACATGTCCTGATAACGCAGGTTTAATCTATAGAGCTATTGGATGGACTTCCCCCACACAAACTAGCCCTGATTATCACAACAGTTGCACTAATGGAATCCCTTGGAATATAGGGGTGCCTCAAAATGTTCATGGATATCAAACCGCAAAAGATGGCAACGGTTATGCGGGAATAATCTCCTATACGGTAAATGGCTTTGGAATAATTACTGGCTTCAGAGAATATATTCAGATTGAATTGTTGGATACCTTAGTAACAGGTCAAGAATATTATGTTCGTTTTTATGTTAGTCCAGGTGACAGTTGTAGATTTACTACTAATAGTATTGGGGCATATTTTTCAAACTTAAAAGTTGATACAGTAATTTATCCATTTACACCTTTGCCCTATATACCTCAAATCCAAAATTCATTGAGCAATGACTTAAATGACCGAAATGTTTGGAAAGAAGTTTCTGAACATTTATTGCGTCAGGCGATGAGAAATTTTTAATTTTAGGTAATTATAGAGACACTGCAAATACTATTTTAACTTATAACAATTGGGATACAATCTCACTTATTCCTTTTGCTGTTCACTACATTGATGATATATTAGTCACCCTTTAGATTCTTTAACATCAGTAAATTCTCTAAATTCTTATCATCAGCAACCACTAATATCAATTAATCAGACTCATATTTCAATTTCATCGGAGTTAGGAATGATTGAATGCTTAATTTACAATGGTATTGGCCAAATTGTCTATAATTATTCTGGTTTCCGAAAGTATCAGTTGGAGATTGAATCTAATAATTATTCCCAAGGATTGTATTACATAAATATCAAATCACAAAATGGTTTACTATATCATCTAAAATTCTTAAACCCTAAATGCCATGAAAACTAAAAAATTACTTCGAAAAATTATTTTACAATTGGCTTTTCCTCTATCTTTGGCTTGAACTATGGCCAATTAGTCAACCATGCTTCGGTCGTAAGTGGAAATGATTACAGTCAAACCAATGATAATACTAGCACTGTAGCCAATTGTTGTAGGATTTCGATGGCAATACAAAAACTCCTTTATCGGCCTTACATGTAAATACTAATTTTTAAATGGCTTGGCCTCCTCCTACATATGCAACTTTTGAAGTTTTCAGAACTGATGCGCTGATTTTGATGCGACTGGGGCTATATTTAGTTTTTGAGAATGTGGACAGGGCACAGTTCAATGAAGTAGAACACTTAGCAATTTTCAACTCTCATTCATGGAGCATAATTCCTTCACCATTTAACGATATAAATTTCCGGGCTACTTCAGGAAATATGTTTTTATGACGTAGTCTGGACCCCTAATAGAGCTACGAAACGAATGATGATTAATAACGATAATCCAACAAATCTGGCAGTTCAAGGAGTAACAAATGCAAATGCTGTTGACCCTAATTGGAATACTAATGGTTATGTTGGTATAGGAAATAATAATAGCAATCAATGGGACCCCGATTTAGCGGAGCAGGGACCACACACTTTATTGCATCTTGGAAGGGCCCAATAACACTGGTTTTATTGGCAGGGCTGTCGTTTAAATATGCATCGCTAAATGAACAACTTTCAGCCATCCAAAACTCATTTTACTTCCAGTTGTCATCTTACGCCAGAATGGGTAAATTTGGACCTTTCAACTTGCTTCGGAACAAGTGGGCAGTATGGCATGGAATAACCAAAAGAATGGGTTAAAAAATAACACTTGACTTTTCATTTTTTGTATATCTTTGATTCGCTTCCCGGTGAGTAACACACCCTTTTCGGTTTTATCCTTTTTTGATTTGTGAAGTTGGATATTTGTTGGGTTCATTAGTATTAACTTTAGTGTAAAGAA
>JADKJB010000007.1 GCA_016722525.1 Bacteroidota bacterium | reverse complement strand
AAGAATGCAATTGTTCGGTGATTCCTGTTGAGGCTTTTTCTCCAGTTCTACCTCCACCA
Source organism: Bacteroidota bacterium (assembly GCA_016722525.1). Taxonomy (GTDB): domain Bacteria; phylum Bacteroidota; class Bacteroidia; order AKYH767-A; family OLB10; genus JADKJB01. Next base: position 344,395 of record JADKJB010000007.1, on the reverse strand, counting down.
AATCTCTTTTCTCCAATATGAATTAAGCCGTTTAAAAAAGTACCGTTGGTTAGCACCACAGCCCTCGACCTGAACTCAACACCCATTCCGGTAATAACCCCTTTCAATTGTCCGTTTTCGACAATCAAACTACTCACCATATCCTGCCAAAAGTCAACATTGGGAGTCTGTTCCAACATCAACCTCCATTCTTCAGCAAACTTCATCCGATCATTTTGAGTTCTCGGACTCCACATGGCAGGTCCTTTGGATCGATTCAACATGCGAAACTGAATCATCGATCGATCGCTCACAATACCTGAATATCCACCCAACGCATCTATCTCACGAACAATTTGTCCTTTGGCAATGCCACCCATAGCAGGGTTGCACGACATCTGTGCAATGGTCTGCATGTTCATGGTCACCAATAAAACGTTGGATCCCATATTTGCTGCTGCTGCCGCCGCCTCACATCCGGCATGACCGGCTCCAACTACTATAACATCATATTCAGGATAATTCATTGGTTCTCAGGAAGTATGTTCCACGTGAAAATTAAGAGGAGTTTAAGGAATTTATTAACAGGCAATTTACAATTAGTTGATATACAAGGCTATAAATCCAAATTTATCAACAATTTGAATGCAAAGTTAATAAATGTTTCAATGAGTTTTGTAACCTGCTGTCATTTAAGGGATTAAAATGGAAGTCTATTTAGAACCTGATCGGCTTCGGCTGGGCTCAGCCAACGATGCCAGGGTTTAAACCTTTTATACTAATTGCAGCATCTTGAGCATTGCCCACAAATAAATGGAAATGGGCCAATTTTAAATGGAAGCACCTGCCTGTTAAATTAGTTTATCACAAAGAATTTGATAGAAATGACGAAGCATTTTATCGGGAGAAACACGTACAGGGATGGAGCAGAGCGAAAAAGGAAACACTTAATTTATGGCCAATATCACTCTTTGCCAGAGCAGGACAAAAGTTCCAGTAAAAAAAGAAAAAATGCCGGGTAACTTTAGGTTTCTCATTTAAATAATTGTAGTTAGAATTCTAACAAGTAAGTAGCCTTAAATAGGTAATATTGCTGGTAATACTGAACACCAAAACGACAATAAAATTTATGAAAAACCATTACCTTCTTCGATCACTGGCAACTATTATTTGTTTTATAACTATTTCAGGAAATATGTTTGCCCAGAATTATTTTCCCGACTCTTCCTTCAATGGAAATGGAATAGCCACTTTTACTTTTTATAATAATATTGACCGTGGATTTGGATGTGCTATTCAACCCGATCAAAAACTGGTAATGGTGGGATTGAGCAAAAATCCATCTACTAACTTTTTTGAACTTTGTGTTGCACGATTCATCCTCAGCAGTACTTTCGATACGACTTTTAGTGGCGATGGGAAAAGTTATGTGAGTATGGGAAATCAAAGCTCGATTGGTGGACAAACGCCTAAATTGAAATTTGATAGTGATGGAAAAATTGTGATTGTAAATAGCGGAAGAACGAATGGAGGAGCAAGTCAGGATATAATGATTTGCAGACTGGATACGAATGGTGTTCTGGATAATACCTTCAACGGAAACGGAGTATTGTTCGTTGATATGACCGGAGCCGGTTCTCAACCCGATCAGGCAAGCGATTTTGATTTCGATGCGCAGGGAAATATTTATGTTGTTGGCGCAACCCGAACCGGCGGTACTCCTCTTGACAATGATTTTTCAGTCATAAAAGTTTCTCCAAACGGACAACTGGTTTCTTCATTTGATGGTGATGGGAAAAAATTATTCAATCCTACCGGTTTTGCAGAATTTGCCACCGGAGTGAGGGTGCTTTCAGATGGGAAAATTGTTTTTGGAGGATCGGCCGGCTCAAACGTAATCCTCATGAAAATAGATTCCACCGGCGCTCTGGATAATACTTTTAATGGAACTGGATCAACATCCATCAGTTTTGGAAGTAGCATGGATATGTATGGTATGGAACTCGATAGCGACGAAAGGATTATTATTGCAGGTACCATTTATCCTCTATCACGAATTCAGGTGTTGCCAGATGTTTGCAAACCGGATTACTCGACTCAAATTTCGGAACAGGTGGTAAACTCAATGTTAATATTGGAGCCGGAAATAATGAAGTATTTTCTCTTTATCTTTTGAACGATGAAAAAATTTTAATTGGCGGTGCGGTTGAAAAAGCTGCAAATGGCTATGATTTTATGGCAGCCCGAATTGATACATCAGGTTCATTAGACCTTTCTTTTAACACCACTGGATTCATCACACAAAATCTTGTTCCGGGAAATGTTGATGAGTTTGCAAATTCAATGGCGGTTACCGCAGATGGAAGAATTGTTCTCTCCGGTACAGTAGAATATGGTTCTGCTATTAACGAAGATGTGGGCTTGCTGTTGTTGAAAACAGATACTACCACAGGGGTACCAACTTTGATTAACCCATCCTTTATGGAAATATTTCCAAATCCATCCGGAGATGAACTCACCATTACGGTTTCAAAACCGATGACACTAACAATTAGTGATGTTCATGGAAGAATTCTTAAAATGATTAAGACTGCATCGGGAGCTAATAAAATTTCAAAGTAGCGAATTTGCGAGCGGAATTTATTTTTCAAAGACATGGATTCAGGCATAGTAACCAAAATTAGTGAAGATGTAATTCTCACAGGAGCGATTGTATTTTCTTTGTTGAATTGAATATCTTTACAACATGAAAGTACTATGCATTATTGCTTTTAATTTCACTTCAGCTACAGGCCCAGCAAAATAATTTTAAATTGTTGGAATTGCCTGTTGCTTCTGCGTTCAGAGGTTTGGCGGTAGTGGATGATCAAATTGTATGGACTTCCGGAACTTTAGGAACTGTTTGCAAAAGTATCAACGGAGGAAAATCATTCGATTGTATCACCGTTCCAGAAAACGAAAAAGCTGATTTTCGATCCATTTATGCTTTTGATTCACGCAAGGCAATTATCGCCAATGTTGGATCGCCGGCAAAAATTTTCCTTACGGAAGATGGAGGTAAAAACTGGCAGGAAGTGTATGTCAACAATCATAAAGATGCATTTATTGATGGAATTGATTTCTGGGATGAAAAAACCGGAATTGCATTCGGTGATCCTATTGCCGGAAAATTACTTTTACTTAAAACCATTGACGGCGGAAAAACCTGGAGTGAATTTCCTGAAGAGTCAATTCCGGAAATGGAAGAAGGTGAAGCCTCTTTCGCAGCCAGCGGAACAACCATTCGGTGTTTTGAAAACTGTAGAGTTGTAATTGCAACCGGTGGAAAAGTTTCACGGTTGTTGGTATCAGAAAATTATGGAAAAACCTGGAGTCCGGTTTACACACCCATTTTGCAAGGTGAAAGTTCTACGGGTATTTTTTCTTTTGATTTCATAAATAATTATGAAGGGATTATTGTAGGTGGCGATTATAAAAATGACTCACTCACCAACGATCATGTTTTTTATACTTCCAGTGGCGGTGTCGGTTGGCAAAGGCCAGCGATTCCAACACGAGGATACAGAGTGCGTGATGTTCGTGAATGATACAATTGCACTGGCAACAGGACCAACGGGAATTGATATTACCTACGATGCCGGAAATTATTGGGAACCGGTTTCTGACCTGAAGAATTTTCATACCATCAGAAAATCTAAAAAAGGTGATCTGATTGTTTTCTCCGGAAAAACAGGAAAAATTGCAACCATTTCTGCGAAAGCATTGACGGAAGTAAAATAGTTTTACCGAAGTATGTTAACTATAAAATTGATTTATTCTGAAACTCACAATGAGGTCTCATGGCAAATAACACATCACAACATATTTTAAATACAGCAGCAAATCTCTTAGGATTTTGTCTGTTTGTTATTACTTCATTGCATATTAGCAACAGAACAGAGACAAGCATTATTGACGAAATAACATCTGTAGTTGCTATTTTACTCGCTTTTTCCTGTTTCTTTTCTTTTTTGTCTATTCGCACAAATGAACCTAAACAAGAAAAGAGGTTGGAAAATATTGCAGATTATTTTTTCATCATTTCACTGACCGGAATTTTGGCAATAATTGTATTCATTGCGTTTAATTTTATCAACTGATCTAATTTCCGAACGTTTAGTTTGGTGATCAAAAAGATTGGTAATGTCTTACGAAGAAAAGAGTTTTCGGGACTAAAAACGATACCTAAATAGGCATTATATCGCCTATTTAAACATTGGTTATGTATTAAAAATCAATCATTTAATTTAAATTGATTCTTTTCACAAATTTGACCTCCTGAGGGAGAAACGACTCAAAAAATTCATATTCAAAAAATTAGTTCTTAAGGCAAAGAGATAGTTATCTTTGGTGTGGTAGAGTTCATTACAGAGGAATAGTTGAAATTTTCAGAATACTTTTAAAATGCACAAAGAATGATCAAAAGAAAATAGTTTTTCAAATAGGCCTGCTGATAGTATTGTGTACGAGAGTTTTGTAAAGGCACAGGATACCATCATCAAAATGAACAACACCCGAATAATTGCAAAAGTTCTGGAGATAAATAACCGCGATGTAAAATTCAAAAAAACGGATAATCCCGACGGACCGCTTTACATTCTTGATAAGAGACAAGTTTCTAAGATAAAATATGCAAACGGTACTGTAGATACGATTTCAGCTAAAAAGGTTTATGCAATTCCCGACAAGGTAAAGTCGGACCCCAGAGTGAAAGATTACGGACGGAATTATTTTTCTGCAACCATTTCCGATGTTTTTTTCGGATTCGCAACAATTGGTTACGAACGTATTCTTAAAACTGGTAAATTCGGCATTAAACTGCCGCTATCGATAGGATTTAATGAACCTCATATCAGCAGTGCCAATGGGTCCAGTCCATATCAATATTATTATTCCGATGGATGGGATCAGTCAGGTTATTATAACAAGAACAAAATTTTTAGCACCGGGTTGGATTTATATTACTACACAGGCGGTCAGGGGACACTTCGTTATTTTATTGGACCGTGTATTGAGTTCGGGCAGTTTTACTACAAATATTATGAACCCACATACTCCCAACCTGTCAGTTATACGGTTAAAAAGGAAATTGGAAGTTATGGAGCAATTATTTTTAAGAATGGGATGCTTTTTCAACCCACAAAAAGTTTCAATGTTTCATTAACTATTGGAGCCGGATTTTATCAGGAGCAAACCAAAAATGATGATACCAACTCAAATTCATTTTACGACATAGAAGATTTGTTTGCAGTGGAATTTGGTTTGCATATAGGATATAAGTTTTAAAAGAGTACAATTTAATTCCGGCAATAAAATAAGTAGTGGTAGTTTTTCATAGTCTTTATAAAACAAAAAATGCGGATTTATATTTTTCTGGTGATGCTATTTTCAGTTGTGATGCAAGTGCAGGCACAGGATACTTTATTTCATGCAAGTAAAGGGAAGTTAGTTGTTAAAGTTCTTGAGATTAGTGATGCCGAAGTCAAATACAAACTAAGCTCTTACCCTGACGGACCGGTATACGTGATAAGGAAAAAAGAGGCATTAAAAATTGTGTATGCATCAGGATTGATAGAAGCTTTTGAGAAACCTCCTGCTTTGATTAAGCCACCAAGGAAGAAATTAAAACATCAGAATTTTGTTTACTTCACAATCAGTGATTTATTATTAGGGCAACTAACTCTGGTTATGAGCACACGTTGTTGAACAACCATCTGGGAATTCGTATCCCAGTTTCAGCAGGCACTAATGAAATAGGACAAAAGCAATATTTTGATTATTATTCCCAAAATGTATTCTTAGATATTGGTGAATATGGTTATTACAACAGAAATAAAATATTCAGCACCGGAATAGATTTATTTTGGTACCCCTTTGAATGGGGAGAGGTCAATTATTTTGTGGGGCCCTCATTTGGCTATGGAGTAATTAACTACCAGGCAACCATATATACGAACAATCCCTCCATGCCTTTTATGTATAAGATCGAGGAAGTTCAATACAATGGCTGGTTAGTTAAAAACGGTGTGCTGTTTATGCCCAGCAAACATTTATGTATATCTTTATCACTGGCCATGGGCTTTTATACAACAAGTTCGGTATTTTACAGCAGCAGCAATTTTTACGATGCACAATATATGAGTCGTACCGCCAGAGCCGTGGAGGCCGGGATGAGTGTGGGTTATCGGTTTTGAAATTAAGGATGATTAAAAATGGAAATTAGTAATCATGATAATAAAACAGATTAGTAAGCAGGTGGTTGAAAAATTAATTCCCGAAATCAATTTATATATAAATCAAAACATAAAATAATTTATCATGAAGCCGATTTTAATTTGTACTCTGTTAGTGCTAGCAACTTTTGTCGGATTTTCGCAAAATTACTATGAAGAATATCCGATAAATGTTTCAATAGGAACAAATGGGAGCTTGTCGAGACTCGAGTGTTCAACATACGATTCTGTTTTACAAACCACTGTATCTATGAACACCGACTGGTTACCTTATAACCATATTGTTACTGGTAATGCAGGTAAAATTGGATATACCTTATGGAACAGTTTTAATACACAAATTGGAAAAGTGGGCTTTATTATATATGATTCGTATTCTCATGAATTTATCTCGGAAGTTAAAAATTTTACATTGACACCAAGTAAGGATTTAAATGTTATCTGCGGTCCAACCTGGATAGATGTAGTTATTCAAGAGCCGGATGGGTCTTCCGGGTATTTTAATACCCACATATATTATCGATACAATAATGTCCTAAGAAAATGGGTTGATACATATTTTTTTGATTTATACGACTGGTCAGCAACTCAGGATATATGGACCATGGGATCAATAGGGAATACAGACAGATTATTTGATGCTGATGACAATTCCTTTATTTATTATGATCCGGTAATTGACTCCTTGAATTTTAAGGAAGATTATATATCGGGAAACATTGATTGGGTTAAGGATTGGGAGGATTGTTATATTGGAGAAGATGATGTTGCAACACCTTTCAATGAGTTTTATATGTATGATCCGTCAATTCATCAACTTGCAAAATACCCAAGAACAAATCTGATCGGAGATGAAGCCAAAGGAATTTTTTATGGTTTTGATCAAGACTCCACTTTTAAAAATTTCTTTTTTCTGTATGATCTTTCCATCCAACAATGGATAACAGATTCGGTATTTAATTCTTACATAACAAATATAATTATTAAGGATAGAGTGGTTGCATGGCAAGTTCATGCATACGGCGTTTATTTTTGTGGTATATGATCCGGTTTCTCACATTTGGATAAAAGACTCCACAGTCACCACAGGTACAGTAACAGGTTTCGAAATTCAAAATGGAACGGTAAAATGGAATGATGACAATGGACCACATGTACGGGGTTATAATGCTACTCAGGGATGGGGGAACTATAACACAACACCGGTTTTAAATTTTCATTTAACGGATTTTACCAGTCAGGATATTAATATGATTCATGTCAGAAACTATTCAATGGGTGCAGACTCCTTTTATTTTAATTTTGGAGATGGTGTTGTTTCGTCCAATAAAAGAAATGCCCTTTGGCACACTTATAACGAATCCGGAATATACGATGTTTGTATCTATGACTCTACGGGATCAAGCTGGTGTCAACAACTTACAATAAACATATGCTCTTATACCGGGTTAATCAGTGTTGCTAACGACACCCTTTGTATGGGAGATTCTACAGTACTTTCTCTTTCTTCATCAACAGGTTCCATTCAGTGGCAACATAAAGATGGAATTAATTGGTTTGATGAATTGGGTAATGGTGCAACATCAGCGAATTATCTCATAAATCCCGGTGAAACAACTTTATACAGAGCAAAAGTTACAAATGGTAATTGTATACCCGCTTATTCAAATCTTCTCACTGTTAACGTTAATCCGACAATAATGAATTACCAATTATTGGATTCTTCGTACACCAGATGCTCTAATGTTTCAAATCAAATTTCAGTTGATATTCCAAATTGTACCTATCAATGGCAAATATTTAATTCACTTACCTGGATAAATATAACTAATGCAAATCAAATGAGCTATACTGATAACTCGAGTATATCCAATATGTATCGGGTAATCGTTAGCAGTGGAGGTTGTTTTGCCGATACTTCTGATGCCCTCATTGTGAATGTTGTTGCAGCACCTTCAGTCCCTTCGGTTACATCCGGAAGCATCTGCGGTCCTGGGAATGTTCTCTTGCAAGCCACAAGTAGTTCCCAAAGTGTTTATTGGTATGATACTTATCAGGACTCTATTATGCATATAGGGAATACATTTACTCCATACACATCTGCAACCACAAATTATAAAGTGAAGGCTGTTGATGGGACCTTGGAACCAATCGGATATCCAAATACTTCAATAGGCACAACCGGGACTACTGGAAGCGAAAATAAAGGTATACGATTTAATTGTAGCAGCCCCGCAACATTAGAATATTTTTATGTTTATCCTCAACAAACCGGGAATGCAAAAATTATATTAAAAGAAGCCGGGACGCAAATAATTATTAAATCAATTAATGTTATGATGCAGGCAGGCAGTGGCCCTGTACGAGTATGGATGATGTCCAATTTATTAGAGAGTAAAGTTTATGATTTGATTGCAGTTTCAACCAGCATACCATTTCAAATTAATACCGGAGGAATAAGTTACCCAATTAGTGACCCCGGTGTTCCCATTACGATTTTGGGATATATAGATTCAACATTACATACAACAAACGATTATTATAATTTTTACGATTTACATATCTCCACAGGATGTAAATCGAATCAAGCATTAACCACAATTACTCACTATCCAGGATTGTATGCAGCAAATATTACACCGGTTGGGTCCTTAACTTTCTGCCAGGGAGACTCAGTATATCTAACAGCTCCTTCAAGTGCTTCATATGACTATAACTGGATGAGAAATGGTATCACCGTCTCAACTTCGGGCAATACCTACTGGGCGAAAACCGCAGGATCTTATTCATTAATAATCAGCAATGCGAATTGTTCTGATACATCAACAGCAGTTAACGTTCGAGTCCCTTGCATCCAAACATTCGATCCGCAGGAAAAATTGGACGAAGAAGAAACTCTATTTACTGCAGAACAAAGTAAAAATGTTGTTTTGTTTGATCAGCTTTCCGGAAATTTATCAATTGAAATTAACACACGTGAAAATGGAAATTTCAAAATAATCCTTACGGACCAAACAGGGAGGGAAATAGTTAAAGAAAGTCTGAAGTTGACAGCAGGAAAGCATTTGAAAACTTATAATATTGATTTTGTTGCCAATGGTATTTACATTGCTAAAATTGAAAGTACGCAAACCAGAACAGTGAAAAAATTTGTTAAATATTAATTATATAAATTTGTAAGATGAACTAATGTATAATTTTAAACCCAATTAAAATGGCATCCGTAAACGTATATTTAAATTTCGATGGTAATTGCGAAGAAGCATTTACTTTTTACAAATCAGTATTTGGTGGTGAGTATCCTTATATCGGAAGATTCAAGGAAATGCCTCCTAAAGAAGGCACACCCCCGCTTCCTAAAGAAATGGAAGATAAAATTATGCATGTTTCTCTTCAGATAAGTAAGGAGACATCTATCATGGGAAGTGATACCGGCGGCGAATGGGCATCATCATTTAAACAGGGAAATAATTTTTCTATTTCAATCAACGCTGAGAGTAAAGAGGAAGCGGACAAACTATTCAACGGACTTTCAAACGGAGGCACAGTTACCATGCCCATGAACAAAACCTTCTGGGGCGATTACTTTGGTATGTTCACCGATAAATTTGGTATTAACTGGATGGTAAGTTTTAATGAAGTTCAGAATAAGTAAGTCAAAGAATTACCGTACTTTTATTTCATGAAACCAATCAATCCCAAAGCACCTGTCCTTTTTCGTAAAACGATAATCATCAATGCTAACTCTGTAGCTGTATGGAAGGTTTTGACGGATATTGGAAACTGGTCATCCTGGCAAACAGATTTAAAATCACCTGTTATCAACGGCCCCGTTCAGGAAGGAGCCACATTCACCTGGAAATCGGGTGGGTTTAAAATTAAATCTGAACTGCACACCGTTTCTCCCTATGTCCATTTTGGCTGGACCGGAAAATCTCTTGGAGTTTATGCAATTCATAATTTTACTATAACAGAATTGAAAAGCAGACAGAAGTTTTGGTTGAGGAGAGAGTGGAAGGCATCTTAACCAGAATCCTGAAACCGATTTTGAAAACTAAGCTGGAGAAAACCAATACAAACTGGTTGAATTTTTTTGAAGAAAGAATGTGAACGAAGTTGAAAATTGTAATAAAAGCGGTTTTTCAAATTTAACACCAACAAGCAAAAAAATGAAAAAATTAGGACTTGGAATCTTATTTACTTTATGCATTTATACAGTATCGCTTGCACAACAAAACAAAACATCTGTAGTAACAAAAAAAATTGAAACCTATTTAACAGAATTTGAAAAGGCAGGTTTTGCAGGAACAGTACTTGTAGAACTTAATGGGGAAAAAGTCATTTCAAAGGGTTATGGATACAGAAACACAGAGCTCAAAGAAAAAAATACACCCAACACTATTTTTGACATTGGTTCCTTAACAAAACAATTCACCGCGACTGCAATTCTTAAATTAGAAATGCAAGGGAAATTATCCACTTCTGATACTCTGACTAAATACTTTCAAAATGTCCCTGTTGATAAATCAACTATCACAATTCACGATTTATTAAGACACCAGTCTGGACTTCAAAGTAATGTAGGTGACGACTATGATCCAATAAGCGAAACAAAGTTTCTGGATACACTAATGAAATCACCATTGCAATCTAAAGTTGGTTCGGAGTTTTCCTATTCCAATATAGGCTACAGTTTGTTAGCGTTGATCATTGAAAAAGTTTCAGGACAAAACTATGAGCAATACCTTTACGAAAACCTATGGAAACCATCTGGGATGGAATCGACAGGTTATAGCAGACCAAATTTCGATGCCGATTTAATAGCTGTTGGTTATGGGAAAAACAATATGGTGTGGGGAAAGCCTACTGAAAAGAAGTGGAATGGAAAAGCTCCCTACCTGCACCTGTTGGGAAATGGTGGAATACTTTCAACTTCTGAAGATATGTTCAGGTGGCATAAATCTCTGATGTCAGAAAATATTTTATCAAAAGAGGCAAAGAAAAATTATACCACCCATCAATCAGAAATAATGAGGATGACAATTCTTTTTATGCCTACGGCTGGGATGTTTCCAGAACTAAAAGAAATACTGATCGTGTTTGGCATAATGGCACCAACAACATTTTTTACGCAGACTTTATGCGATTTATTGATGAAAAGACAACGTTGATTCTGATGTCAAATAAAACTTTTCGGGGCACCGATCAGCTGAACTTTGAAATAGCAAAAATAATATTTGATAAAAACTATAAACCAACAATTCCAAAACCCGACAATGAAACTAATCAAAAATTTTCTGCAGAAATAATCGAAACAGTTTTGAATCAGGGGCTGGAGGTAGCAAAATTAAAGTATAGTAACAGATCTTCAAAAAATGAGGTATTAGAATATATTTTGAATAACAAAGGCTACGATTTATTATCACAAAAAAAATATGATGAAGCAGTAGGTGTTTTTACTATGAATTGTATTGCCAATCCCGATTCATATAATGCTTATGATAGTTTAGGAGAAGCCTATATGAATAAAGGGGACAAGACTTCTGCAATTAAGAACTATGAAAAAAGTTTGCAATTAGATCCAACTAACAGAAATGCTGAAGTGATGATTAAAAAATTGAAACAGTAGAGGCAAATAAGCATTATCGCTAGCATTAAAGACAAAAATGAAAAAAAAATTAAAAGTTGAAAATACAATCCAAATACATGCATCCGCTTCAAAAGTGTGGGATGCATTGGTGAATCCGGAGAAAACAAAAGTGTACATGTTTGGTTGTGAGACGGTTTCGGACTGGAAAGTGGGAAGTCCTTTATTATGGAGAGGAAATCACGAAGGAAAAGAAATGGTATTTGTGAAAGGTATTATTTTAGAAATTCAGCCCGGCCAACTTTAAAAATATACTGTAATTGATCCCTTTGCGTCGTATCCTGATATTCCTGAAAATTATTTAAATGTGACATATAAACTTACTGCACATGATGGAAATACGGAGTTAACAGTTACGCAGGATGGTTTTGAAACTGCTGCTGAAGGTGATAAACGCTATCAGGATGTCTGTAATAATGGAGAGGGATGGAATCCGATTTTGGTTGAAATAAAGAAATTGGTTGAAGCGGGTTGAGGGCTCAATAATTAGCTAGTTCATTGATAACTAGTTCATTAAATTATTAATTCAAAAACTTAAATAAACTTTTTTCAAAATATTTGGTTATTTTTAGATTCAGAACTTATCCCCCAAAAAATGGAACGTAGAAAATTCATCAAAGGCTCCGCAATCATCGGCGCTACAGCCGTGGTACCAGATTTATTAAAAGCAGCATCAGGATTATTTGAAGCCGATAACGGACGTAAGGTGTATCGTATTCTTACCACCGATAAAACTATGGTGGGTACACTTCCTGTTCTCAGAGCATTTGCAGGCGATCATAATGACTACGTTTCACCCTATGTTTTTTTCGATGAATTTGGTCCGGTGAAAGTGAATGCAAACGATAAACCTTTACGTGTAGACGCTCATCCACATGCCGGAATAATTCCGATAACTTATTTTCTGGAAGGAAGTGGTCATCATCGCGATAGTCTCAATTACGATTTCCAAATCAGTAAAGGAGATTTTATGATGTTTAATTCGGGAAGAGGTGCTATACATATGGAAGAGACCGGACAAAATCTTTTTAATAATGGAGGAATCTATCATGGCTTTCAGATTTGGTTAAATTCTCCTGCTAAATTTAAATATGTGGCACCAACAGCTCATGTGTTTCATAGTGACAAAATGGCTGATATAAAAGAAAAGGATTATTCGGCAAAAATTGTTCTTGGACAAATGTTTGAGGCGAAATCAAAAATAGAAACGCTTTTCCTGTTTTCTATTTTCACATAAATTTGAAAGCCGGTTGTAAACTCAGTATCCCGGTAGACGCAACTCACAATGCGTTTATTTATGTGATTAAAGGAAAAATTGAAACGGAAGGACGCACAGAAGTAAAATCGAATCAGGTGGTATTGTATGAACGGGGTAAAAACCTCATCAATATTTTCAGCAGTGGTGATTCAGAAATATTGTTGCTTGGCGGGAAACCACACAACGAACCTGTTTTCGCATATGGACCATTCGTTATGAATAGTGAAGAGGAAATCAGAAAGTGTTATGCCGATTACCGTGATGGCAAAATGGGGAATCCGGAGTTGGTGAATAAATCAAAGTAGTGAAAAATTTAATTTACAGGAGTGAGACCGGACCTCATTATAATGAACCTCATTAGTCCAAACTTCAAAAAAATCACACGCCTGCCTGTAGCAGACAGGGAGGCACAAAGCCTGGAGATACACGGAGGATTATCCTAAAAAAATCGGGGGGGGGGGCCCCCCCCCCCCCCCCGGCCCCCCCCCCCCCCCCCTCCCCGGCACGGAGGTACACGGAGGGTTCATCCTGAAAACAAATTATCTTTATAAAAAAGCGAGTATCCAAACTTAAAGTGGATACTCGCTGTTTATTTTTCTCTTCTCCAAAAACGGTGTGAAGCAATTGCTTTTATAAATTCTTTAGCTGTTCCATTTAAAATAATGCCATTTTCTTTTGAGAAGTCAGGATCTGCATTAACAGTTGCAACCTCCAGTAACTTTTGACCCTCACCAGTAGCAGCGATAGGTTTGCAATGGATACCGGAAATTATAGCTACTTTACCTTCCAGTTTTTTAACTTTAAAATAATGTTCATCCCAGAAAACAGGTTGTGGATCCATTTTCCATTCTAAACCCGGCTGCTTGTTTTGATGCTGAGGAGGCCGAGCCTTCTTTTTTTTATTTTGTTTTTGCATGATGTGAAATAATCAAAATACACATTCTATTTAGCAGGTTTTTTATTGGATTTGGCGTCATCGTCTTTGCCAAATAATTTTTTAAAAAATCCTTTATCGTCATTATTTTTTTTATCCACATTGGATAAGGATATTTGTTGATCAATGGATGGGAATATAGCTTGTATAAATGCATTTCTAAGCAGATAAACAACTGCAGAGGTTGTTCCAATCTCTACATTTCCAAAATCTCCATTCAGCGGAACTTTAGTAGCAACCTGATCTTTTTTTCTGTTTTCAACAACGACACCAACTAGCCCAACCAGATTTTCCCAGACTTTGTCAAGAAATTTATCGTCGCGATCCTCAGGTCCAACTACATCCAGATCTTTTATTACAGGTTTTACATAGCCTGTAAATTTTCCATCCTTAGCGGCAATTTCAGAATATGCATTTAGAGTTCCTTTATTGATATCAATATTTGCATAGGCTTTAAAAAAATCATTTAGCTCAGGCAAATTGGTTTTTTCGATTTTCGCATTCATATCAAACAAGGGTTTGTCGGATAATGCATCAAGTTTCAGATTCAATTCCATATATCCCTGATAAATTTCTGCAGTGGCAAGTACCGACGAAGGTAAAATGGCAGTATCCTCAACACTTGAAAGATTTGTTGCAAGGATATGTGTCCTGTCCATTGAAATATCAACTTTAGGATTCGATGTGTTGTCTACATATTGTAATTTGCCATTTTTGATTTCAAAACGGTTAATTTTTAAGGGCATAAAAGATTTTAACAGCATTCGGAAATCAGCAGTGTCTTTTTTTACTTCTGCCAATTCTGCTTTGTCTTTCGTGAATTTCAGAATGGGGTCGATAAATTCAAGTTCACCAACTATTCGCCCTTTAAACAACGATTTCCATTCAACAGACAAGTCAATGGTTTTAGCAGACATAAAAGGCGTTTGGGTATTATGACGCAAGTCCGTTTTATTAATGTATAAACTGTCAATAGTGTAAGCACCACGGTAGAGAGAGATGTCAATATCTTCAATTTTGCCATAATAGCCTTTCATCGATGCCAGTTCATTATTAGCAAGCCTCAACACGATTTCTGGTAGCATTATGCGTAACACAACAAGAAATAACACGATCGAGAGTAAGATTTTATTCTTGGTTTTCATGAAATCTGTCAAAGGTTATTTTGTAAGACTATAATAGGTTTGGAAGAAAATAACTGAAAAGGGTTTACTTTTTTAAAATGTGTAAACCCTTTTCATTCTAATAATTAATTTTCGAAGAAATCATCTTTTGGACTTCAAAATTTATAGGATAAACCTGCATAACCCGAGTATGTTTTTAGTTTTGATCTGTCAAGAATATAGTAGGAAGCGGTGGTACTGTTGTTACTATCCTCTCCGATGTCGACAATTCCATACACACCGCGAAATCCGACATTCAGATGCAGCAATCTTTCAGGGCCAAAACCAAAATCAATTCCCGCACCATAAGCGATACCAATATCTGCAGGCTTGATGTTTATAGTTGCATTCACAGTATCTATTTCAAAATTCCCATCAACATCTACACTGGAAGCTGTGTTGATTCCAATTTGCGGACCAGCCATAATATTAAAACTGATTGGTTTATTATAGGAGGTATGTAACCCGAATAAAAGAGGGAAATTTATATATGTTAAATTCAAAGTGCTTTTGGACCCATTCACAGATATTTCCTGCGCTAATGATGAATACAATCCCTCTATTCGAAGTTCCGCATTTTGATTAAAGAAATAGCCAACAAACCCACCGGCCCCATACCCAACAACATAAGAAGTGCTTATGGAACTGTTTTCACTTTTCACTTTTACATTTGTGAACGTAGCCTGGCCAATCACCCCGGCGTGAATCCCTCTCCAAGCTGAAGTGCTTTCCTGTGATTGTTGTGGTGATTGTTTTTCACTTGTAACATTTTGTTCTGAAGTGGTGGTTGGTAGTTGTTGTGGTTTTTGTCTGATTTGTTCCTGACCCAATGATTGGATTGAAGGAAGCATAAAACAAATGGCGATTGCAATTCGGCTAAAGGTTTCATAATGTTTCGGTTTATGGTTTAATAGTTCCTCATGCAAATGATGGTACAAAAGTGAAACAGACATAATTGAAAAATTTACATCGCATTACAAAAAATTGCTTTTCAGGGGTATAGAGGGATTTTAAAATCAATTACAGTTTTATCCGGGTGGCGAATTGTGAAAAACAATTGTAGAAAAACTGGCAAATAGTTCTACAGTTTTACCCGATTAACTCGGATGAGATTCTAAATGCATACGTATTTAAGTGGTACACATATTGAAAGAGCAACATGGAATTTCACTGTTAATTATAAACACTTTATGACAAATCAACCGGCTTATGTTAAAACGGCAAGCTATCTCATAATCTCTTTTTTAATTGTAGCAATACTATTCATAGGAAAGCAATTTCTTATTCCATTAGTTTTAGCAATGTTACTTTCCTTTTTGCTTCTTCCTATTTCGAGATTTTTTGAAAACAAAGGAGTTCACAGAGGCATTGCCATTATTTTGAGTTTAATAGGGCCTTAATCATAATTGGTGCATTTATCTATTTTATCTATTTCCAGATTCTGATGTTTGCTGATGATGGTCCGTTACTTAAAGAAAAATTTGCAGAAAAAATAACCGAATTACAGAAATACATCTCCTCACATTTTAAAGTTTCAAAATGGGAACAAAATAAATGGTTAAAAGAACAATCTGATGGGATAGTTGACTCTGGTGGTCAGTATTTAACCAGTGTATTTGCTGTTACAGGAAACATCCTTGCAGCTGTCGCATTGATCCCTATTTATATTTTCTTCATGACTTTATACAGGGATAAATTCAAGGTTTTTATTTGTAAAATAACACCTGGTGAGAAAGACAGCCACATTCTGGCGGTAGCCCGGCAAACGGCAACTGTTTCTCAAAAATACATGAGAGGCTTGTTAATAGATATAGCAATATTAGCAGTATTGAATTCTATTGGATTTTTACTTCTGGGTATCGACTATGCTATCTTGCTTGGAATACTGGCTGCTATTTTGAACCTTATACCGTATATAGGAGTACTGGTAGGAAGTATCTTTCCTTTTATGATTGCTATTTTAACCAAGGATTCCACATCAGCGGCATTTGGCGCAATTGGAGTTGCGTTTTTGTTCAGTTTCTCGACAATAATTTTCTCACACCAAAAATTGTGGGATCAAGTGTTAGCATTAATCCACTGGCAACATTAATTGCAATTATAATTGGTGGATTGATTTGGGGCATTATTGGTATGATGATCTTTATACCGTTGTTAGGAATGTTAAAAGTGATTCTGGATAGTTTTCCCAAGTCACAGCCCTTTGGGTATTTAATAGGAGAAGAGGTAGAGATGAAATCCATAATTAGTTTTAAGAAGATTCAGGATCTCATCATCATTAAAAAGAGATAGTCACAAACAGCATGAAAATAAAGAAATTATTTTCCTGTTTTGGTCAATGAAAAAACGGCATCAAGCAGTTGTTGCCGGGAGAAGGGTTTCGGAATAAAAATATCGGCAAAAGTGTGCGTACTTTCCAAAATATTGGTATCCATTCCGGTGATGATGATCACAGGTGTTTTTTGTTTTTCAGGATTTTCCTTTATGGCATCAACGAGATCAAATCCGCCCCAGTGAGGAAGCATGATATCAGAAATTACCAGATCAAATTGAGAAGTATTTATTTTACTTTTTGCTTCAGTTATGCTGGAAGCTTTATCGACTTCAAATCCCTCTTTTTTAAGAATCTTTTCGATAGCTGTTAAAATTTCCTGCTCATCATCAATTACCAGAATTTTCATAAGTCGCTTAATTATTAAAGTTAAATTTCACAATGAAATGTGTTCCTTTTCCAGGCTCACTTAAAACATCTATAATGCCGTTGTGAGAACGTATAATGTTGTGGGTCGTGCTCAAACCCAGGCCGGTTCCTTTTGGCTTGCCGCTGAAAAAGGGATCAAAAATAAAATCCAATTTGTCAGGAGGTATGCCCGATCCATTATCAATAATTTCAATTACACACCATTCCCCTTCGCCCCGTGTTTCCACTTCCAGTTTTCCAACCTCATCCTCCATTGCTTCTATTGCATTTACCAATATATTCAGTATAGCAATTTTCACTTTTTCCTGATCCACTGAAATATCACAAATATCAGTTGAAAATCGGGTGATCAGATCCACTCCTTTGAGCACGATTCTGTCATGAATAAGATTAATAGCATCCAGAGCGATGGTATTAATGGAAACTTTACCTATTTTCAGTTGCGCCGGTTTCGAAGAATTCAATAATTCTACAATAAGGGCATTTATTCTTTCAGAATTTCTTCTGATGATATCAAAATAAATATCAGCTCCGCATTCCTTTGACTTCCGATTCAATCTGTTCCAACGATAAATTTATGTTGGTAAGAGGATTTCTGATTTCATGGCCGATCATTCTGACAACACGACCGGTCACCGCGAGTTTTTCGGCTGTTGCCAGATCATTTTCAGCTTTGCGTCGTTTGGTAATATCATGTATTACACCATAAATGATTTCATTGCCATCTGCATCTGTTTGAAAAATTGTTGCGATTAAACAATTTCGTTTGATACCACTTTTAGAATACAGAACTTTTTCATAATCGGCAACCTCAATTTTTTGTGCTATCATATCTGCAAATAGCAGTTTGTCTTTTTCATTTTCAAATAAATCATAAATGTAATTTCCAACCAGTTCCTCACGGGAATAGCCAAAAATTCTATGAGCAGATTCATTAGTATCCATAAATTTGCCTGATGCATCTGCAATAAAAATCATATCTCTTGATTTTTCAAAAATGCTACGGTATTTAGATTCACTTTCTTCCAGCTTCCTGCTGGCGATAGATCTTTCCAGGACATACCGGAGTGTCCGTTCCAGTTTTTCAGCATCCAGCTCCCCTTTTATAAGATAGTCGGCCGCACCATGTATCATAGCTTGTTTATCGACCTGTTGATCGCCTTTTCCGGTAAGCATAATGATTGGACTTTTTATTCCGGAATCTTTAGCTTCCATCAAAAAGTCAATTCCTGATTTTGCACCTAGTAAATAGTCAACAAAGTAGATATCGTGCTTTTCATTTTTATAACTTTCAATTCCTTTTTGGAAAGTGGGAGCCCACTCTACGGAAAGGTTGTGCACAGGAATTTCTTCAAATAGCTCTTTTGTAATGAAAAAATCATCTTCATCATCATCAACTATAAGTACCCGAACTAATGGCCTGTTCATTTTACGATTATTTTAAAAAGTTAGAATTTTCAGTTTTTGATTGTTTATCGAGTTCAATTTCCCTGTTAACAATAAACACTGCATAGTTATTTGGTTGAATCGCCGTTCCATAACGCTGAGCATGAATCTGTGTAAACTCGGCACCATAAAACAGAATAATTGCTGAGTAATATACCCAAACTATGATAATTATGACAGAGCCGGCTGCACCATACACAGAACCAATGCCGGAACTGCCAAGATAAAAACCAATTGCCATTTTTCCAAGTAAAAACAAAATTGCAGTGAACACAGAACCCCATACAACACTTTTCCACATGATTTTGGCATCCGGAAGTACTTTAAAAATGATTGCAAAGAGAAATGTAATTACAATCAGGATCATCAGAATATTCACGATATAAAATGCATAAATGGCGGCATCAGGAAATAATTTTTGCAGTTGATTGTTAAATAAATCAAGAATAGCATTTAATACCAGCGAAACAAGTAAGAGAAAACCGATAGATACGATCATTGAAAATGAAATGAGTCTGTTAATGATCATTTTTATTAATCCTTTTTTGGGTTTTGCTTTTAACCCCCAGATGATATTTATCGAGTCTTGTATTTCTACAAATACACCTGTTGCACCCAGGAGCAATGCTGCAATACTCACTATATTTGCCCATTGCGAATTGTGATCAATGACGGTATTTTGAATAGCTTCCTGAATTTGCAGCGCCGCTTTATCGCCAACCATTCCCTGCATCTGACCGTAAATACGGCCCGAAATCGCCTCTTCGCCAAAAAGAAACCCGTGATGCTGGTAATAATAATCAGTAATGGGGAATAGAGAATATGGTATAATAGGCAAGTGCAGCACTTAATTTAACCCCTTTATCCTCTATAAATTCTTTTGCAGAATCAGTGATTAAAAGCCAAATGTTCTTTGCAGAAATGATTTTAATTTTATTCATAGGACAATGGTTCCGAAATTTCAAAAATCGATCCAAAGCACCGTCGGTTGTTTCACTGCCAGTTTATGGTAAAGTGAGGATAAAATTACTCAATGTGAGAAATGAAATTCTGATTTTAAGTGTTTAATGTATTAAAACATTAAGGAATGATTTTAGTATGGATGAAATTAACAAACACTTAAATTCACAATTTATAAAAACTAAAATTATGGGAAATCTACTCTATTTAATTGCTGTAGTACTTGTTATTGCATGGGCGATTGGTTTCTTTGCCTACAGCGTAGGAGGTATCATTCATATTTTACTTGTTATTGCATTGATCTCTATCCTGTTCAGGATAATAAGAGGCGATAAAGCTTAAATAATTTCTTTCATTTTTAAAAATAAACAACATGAATTCTCAAAACAAACATTTGCTTGTAGCTCTGCTATGTGGCGCAGCAGCAGGGGCGGCACTCGGGGTGCTCTTTGCACCTTCATCAGGTTCTGATCTGAGGAAAACAGTGGCGGATGACGCCCTCGGGATTAAAAGAAAATTTTCAGAGAAAATTAAGGATGTAGTTGATTTGGTGAGTCAGGTAAATGAAAGTTTACGTAGTAAAACCACCTGAAGATTTTGAATTTATTCATAAAAAAATTGAGTCTGATTTAAGGACTCAATTTTTATTTCTACAGAAAATTAAAAAATGAGGATTTTATGTAAGTTATTGCTTTTGTTCCCGGTTTTTATTTTTCTACTATGGAACTGGCAGCACAGAATGTTCCTGAAAAAATTGACGACATCGATGCTCCTGTTGACACAGCTGTTTTTTATAAAAAACTTTACAATTACTCACAGAATAAAAAGTTTATATATTTCCTTTATAAATCCGTTTTTAATCCTCCGGTGCGATCGACAAAAACCAAAAGCAAAAAAGCAAAAATTTCTGTTCTGCCTGAGAAAAAATATAAGGGAAAAATAATCCGGAAGATTACTGTTCAAAGCCTCGATCCATTTGGCAGCAGTATCCACGATACCACACACAAGCCACATAGCGTAGTACAGAAGGGTGGAAATTATGTGCATATTAAATCAAAATCACGTGCAATAAAAAACTATCTTCTTATAAAGGAAAATGATAAAATTGATCCGTTAAAACTTGAAGAATCTGAAAGGTTGTTGCGAAGCACCGGTTTTCTGAGGGAAGCTAAGTTGATTGTTCAACCTGTCAAAGGAACAAGAGACAGCTTCGACATATTAGTGGTGACTCAGGACTATTGGTCACTTCGGCCTTCCATCACCGCATCAACAAGCAAAGTCAGGTACAGAATCAGGGAAAATAATTTTGGTGGATTCGGACATATATTCGATAACAGAATAACAGACAATCTTAAGTCGTCTGACCCACTTATTCTTGATGGAAGCTACAAAATTCCAACATTATCAAATACCTATATTTCTCCAACTCTTTTTTACGGAACTTCACCTGATAATAATATTCAGGGAATAACAGTTGACAGACCCTTCTTTTCTCCCCTAACCAGAGTTGCGGGAGGATTGGAATTGCTGACCAAAGCAGTGAGTGATTCCATTCAGTTTACTGAAGATACAATTTACAATTACAATAACAGGTCGTTTGTTGCAGATATTTGGTTAGGTTACAGTTGGCGACTTTTGAAAGGAGAAACGGATGAAGAGAAAAGTACCCGGATTGTAACAGCGTTAAGATATTCCCGATTGCGTTATCTGTCGTTGGATCCGGACAACGAAGAAATAGTAAACTATTTTTCGAAATCGGATTTTTACCTTGCCAGTATAAGTTTGTCTTCACGTAAGTATATGAAAGAAAGATACATTTTCAGATTTGGAGAAATTGAAGATGTGCCTGACGGACATAAGCTGACATTTACTACCGGTATTGAAAACAGAAATAATGGTTCACGATATTATTTTGGAGTATATGGTGCCGGAGCACGATAGTTTAATTCGTTTGGATATCTCTATACAGCATTAGGATATAGTACATTTCTTAAAGAGTCGCGTTTGTTTAAAGGGGAGATAAGCGCTGAGGTAATTTATTTCTCCCCACTATTAAAAACAGGAAAGTGGAGAGCACGACAATTTGTGAACTACAGGTTTATTTATGGAATAAACCGGGAGGAGAATGAATTGGTAAGACTTAATGTAGATGCAGGAGTTCCTGGTTACAAATATGAATTACCTTATGGAACCAGCAGGATGATCCTGGTCAGTCAAACGGTATTGTATTCACCTTATGACTTTTTAGGTTTCCGGTTTGCACCCATTGTCATTGCCGGTGTGGGAATGATAGGTGGATATAATCAATCTGTATTTAAATCAAAAATTTACCAAATTTATGGTGTGGGACTCTTGATAAAAAACGAACTGCTTATTTTAAATTCATTTCAAATTATAGTAGCCATTTATCCTGTTTTACCATCAGGAGGATCGGCAATCCAGTTCAATCCCGTAAAGCTCAGTGAGTCCAGATTCAAGGACTTTGATATTACCAGACCATCTGTTTCAACATTTGAATAAAAGGGAATTTTTATTTCTTTTGAAAATCTTCAACGGCCTTGATAAACTCACCAATTTTTGAACTGGCACTTACTCCATAGGCGTCAATAAGCATTCCTGATTTTCCATCATTAGTTTCAATAACATAAACTATGGCGTTATCGGATGGATCATTTTGACCTTCGAATCTGTAAAAGTTGGGAATGGAAACATCGGAAGGCTGGTAAATTTGATCATCTGAAAGTGATTTCAGACCTTCTGTATTAACCTGAAAATTTTCATCATAACCTTTTTTAACCAAACTATTAGTGAGGTCGGTCATGGTATTCATATTTGGAATTTCGATCTTTTTCATTTTGGTTAATTTTAAACAGTAAACCTGAAATCAATATTGCTCTGAAGCCGTTGAGCGCTCAAAGGGCTGATGGTTGTGATTTTTATTGGAGAACTTTTCATAAAGTTCTTTAAATAATCCGGAGACCAGAGGGGCTGCTTTTGTTATGAGAGATGGCCCAACAGCTCTGATTACATAGGAAGAAAGCAACTTTTTAACAAGGGAAGATTTTCCTAAAACCAATTTACCAATTATCAAATCCAATCCCGCACTTCCAATGCTTAACGCCAGGGGTGAAATAGATTTTTCCTGGCCGGACTCTTCATTAGGATGAAACAATTCTTTGATCATGTTAATCGGTCTCAAAGATTCACGAAACTCTTCAAAATCCATTTTTATTTCATCTTCAAGCAATTCCTTTTTTAGATAAAGTTTTTGCCTTTCCAATCGAAGTTCCTGCAGAGTTTTAAATTTAGTCATTGTCATAGATGTTTTTGATAATGGAATTCAAAACAGGTTTGCGAATCCAGTTTTCTCTGTTTAAATAGATGATAATGATGATAACACAATAGGCCCCGGCCATAATAAAAAAACCTCCAGCCATATTTTGAATGAGAGTTCCTATTGCAATTGCTCCACCAAGAGTTACAAGCAGAAGCACTAATAAAGCAACAATTGTTACTGCTATCCATGAAACCATGGTGGATGCTGCCGATGCTGTTGTATCAGCAGCATCCAGTTTCAAAATATCAATTCGTGTTTCAATATACTCCCGGATATTGCTTGACAACTCATTGATTCGTGATTTGGTTGTTTCCATGGTCTTTTCCGATTAGGGTGTATTTTAATGATTTCGATTAAGAAAATTGTTGTTTTACTTTTCCCTTAGTTTCGTCGATTTCCGATTTTGCTCTGTCTTTTAGATCTTCTGCTTTTCCTGATAATTCAGAAGCCTTATCCATTACATCATTTGCAATGCGGGAAGCTTTGGCTTTTCCTTCAGAAGCTTTGTTCTTTACATAATCAACAGCTTCATCAGCATATTCGCTGAAATCATCTTCCAGGCCCTGAGAATATTTTAATAATTTCTTGCGGGTTTTTTCGCCTTTGTCGGGGGCAAATAAAACTCCTAATACTGCTCCTGCAGCTGCTCCGATAAGCAATGCCGCAATTGTTTTTCCATGATCAGACATAATTTTATTTTTTTAAGGGTGAATATTATTTTCTCTTTATACATTGGAAACAAAAAGCATTCCATCGGGATTTCAATGGAATTCCCAAATGGAACACCGGTTATTGAATGGGATTATCCCCATGTTGAGGAAATTATTACCTGTTAAAAGCAAAGAGTTCAAGGTCTGGATTATTTTTGCCTTTAATAATATCCGCAACTAATTTTCCAGCCATCTGACTGTAGGTAATTCCATTCCCACCAAAGCCCATCACATAAATCAATCCTCTGTATTTATCAATATAGGGCAAACTGTCTTTTGTTTCAGCAAAAGTGCCTGTCCACGTAAATTCAGGAAAGAATGGTACTGTAGGAAATTTCTTAACAAATGATCGGGTGAGATCTTTAGTTTTTTTATTGAGAAGACTGTCTCTTTTTTTTGGATTGTAGAATGGTTCATCTTTACCACCAACAACGATTCTGTTGTCGGAAGTAGTACGCATGTATATATAGGGCCTGGCTGTTTCCCAAATCAAACACGACCGGTACCACAAATCAGAAGGCAACACGGGCTCACTAACAAGTGCATATGTTGAATTTAAACTGGAGATTTTATTTTGAAGGAACAATTCCGATTCATACCCACAAGCAATTACAATATGTCTGCATTGAATTTTTGTGTCATGGTTGGTAGTGGCTTCATACTTTCCTTTTGTTTTGTTTATTTGTACCACACGGGTTCCGTCAAACAATGAAACACCTAACCGGGAATTTATTTTTAGAAGCGCGTAGGTTAATTTTAAAGCATTCAGTTCAGCTCCGTTTTTGGACCAAATTGCAGCAGGAGCGGAGAAAGGAAATTTGGATTCGATCTTTGCTTTGTCCCATAATTCTAATTCAAAACCAGCTTCAAGTCGTGCTTCATATTCACGTGTGAGTTTGGCTTTATCTTTTAGAGTGGATGCTAAATACAAAGAGTCTCTATTTTTGAATTCACATTCAATGTTGTGAAGTTTAATTAACTTACTTAAGTCATTTACTGCGGTTAGAGTAAGTTCATGACATTTTATTGCTTTATCTTTTCCATACATCTCTGCCAAATCAGTAAGATGGCGGTCGGTTTCATACTGTATCAGCGCTGTGGATGCGCAAGTACTTCCTGTCCCAAAATGTCTGCCATCAACCTGTGTAACTTCCATTCCGGCTTTCGTTAAATGATAGGCTGTTAATACCCCTGAAATTCCCCCGCCAATTACCAATACTTCACATTTGTGGTTTTTTTTTAAAGAGGGATAGGTATTGGGAAGACCATGTTTTAATAGCCAGTAAGGATAACCTGATTTTAAATTCATAAAGTGTTGAAAGAATTATTTTTAAAGGTCAAAGTCAATTATCATACCTTTTATAATCAACCTGGCTATTCAAATGCTTTATGAAAATTTATCAGCAACTGAAATTGTCGTCCGGGATTGAAATGCCGGAAAAATATTTCCCTAAGTGTGGAATAAAAACCTGTAAAAAATATTCTGATTGGAATGGTAAAAATTTAGTGAATTGGTTTAAAGATCATTGCATTCTTAGAATCTATGGCACAATTCTTTTATTAAGGTTTATAAGTAAACATTTAACTTAATAAAAAAAACATGTCAATTCCTAAAACCAATACACCTGCACAGGATTCAGGAAATCCTTCAGGGAGAGATTCAGAAAGAAATTCTGAAAAGCAGAAGAACAAGCCATCTCCGAATCCGGATACCGAAGAAACTGAAAATTCAATCGACGATACAGAACACACTGATCCAACGGATAACGAAATGGTAAATGATCCCAGAAGACTCGATCGTACACTTGAGCCTGAAAAGGACAATGACCCAACGCGAATCAGAAAGGATGTGAACAATCCGGATAAGGTAGATCCTACCCGAATCAAGAAATAAAGAATTCAGGTTTACACCATCTGAATAATTTATTGAAGGGGCGGCGCATTTGTGAACAATGGAAGAGATTCCAGCACATTTGTAGCCGCTTTTTCATGTGTTAGACCTGATTGTTTTGTATTTCGGAAATGCAATTAAAAAACCGGTGGAATTTGAAATAATTCCTCACCGGTTACTTTATTATTAATCTGGAAATTACTAATTATATATAATTGGAATATCTGCTTCCAAAAGCGGAGCATAATGGCCACTAACTTGCTTGGCAATTTTCATGTAGATTTCGTTTCTGTTTTCAAAAATCTGGTCGATACAATAATCGTCAGTTGCCCACCACATTCCATTCGTAATTTCTTCTTCAAAGGTCTCCGGGAAACCACTGCATACTGCCTTTATATGAATTGATTAATACTTCTTCTGCATTAATTAATTTCATCAACAACATAAGATCTTTGCTGTTACGACTCCAATATGTAGATGTTCTGATACCGTCGGGCAGAGAAGGAATGCTAACAAGGAATGACAACAAATTATCGTCAGGACCGCCATAGTTCAAAGGAATTTCATTTCTCAGATTATGCACATCATTTAAATGAACAATGGAATCCAGAGGGGAATTAAGTATGATTCCTGTTGTTCCATATGAATTATAACGCGTTATCAAAACAATGGCTTTTTTAAAAACACTGTGTTTATTTATCGGAGTAGAACATAAGATCGTACTCTGGCTAACCCTGACATCCTTTTTCTGTTTGATTCCTGATGTTTTCATTCTTTTGATTTTACGGCGTTCAACACAAATTAATTATATATTCGTTTTTACAGCAATAATGCCAAATATAATTAGGCCTGGAGAGAAGGTTTTAGAACCAACCGGAACAGGAGCGGCCTTGACAGTATGTTAGAACAAGCCGGTAATCAGGATTAATTTAAACAGCAAGGTGCAAACATTTCCAAACTGAGGAATTTAATACACAATCAGTGGCATAAACCGTACTATTTCAGTTATCAGAGATTCTTAAGAAGGCAATTCGCAGATGGCATGATCTTTTCAAATGAAGTGTTGAGATAAAAAAACAAAATTTAAAAATCCGTATTATGAAAAAGATCCTTTCAATAATTGTAATAGCTTTTGGCAGTGTTGCTTTTGTAGCCTGCTCAAATGATAAAAAAGCAGAGAAAAATTATGACGATTTCAAAAATTATGTAGTTGAACATCGCGATAGTGCCGACCGGTATTATGACAAGGAGTGGACTGCTATAGAAGCAGAGTATAACCAAAAACGCCAAAATGCGGAAGCTAAAATTGATAACTGGAATGATGAAATGAGAGCAGAATATGCATCTTTGCAAAGTGACTGGGACTCCTTCAAAGAAGATTTTGAAAGTGAAAAAACAAGACGTGACAATTTACTTAAAAATGAATCCATGGAAATCGATATTTTTCCGGCAGGAATTAAAACCGATATGAAATCAGTCACCGCAAGCAATCTACTGGATGTGCACACCCACTTTGTTGATTATGTTTCTGCATAAAGATGATCTAACCCGTGAACAATGGGATCGGGTGGAATTATTGTGGGAAGCTCTAGGAACCCGTAAAAATGAAGTTGAAAGAGAACTTAAATCTTCAGATAATATAAAAATTGCAGAGCAAAAAGTAAGATTTGGTGCAATCAAAGCAGCTAACAGGCCGAGTGCTAAATTAGAAGAAAATGCTGAAGCCAAACAAAATTGATGTAGGGAGTTTTTTGATGAAACCGGGGTCGCTCTTGTAGCGGCTCTGGTTTTTATTTTCGTTTTTTTTTATTTTTACAGTGAGAAAAGGCAGGTATGGAAAATGTCATTATTTTAAGACGAATATTTACAATTTTTGGCATTTCACTTTTGATAACAGCCATACTGATTTATCTTTATAAGGGAAGCTTTGAAAAATTTAGTGACAATTCCAAAATGTTAATGCACACTGTTAGCGTGCAGGAAAAGACAGAAGAATTATTGGGACTTGTTAAAGATACCGAATCCGGTACTAGAGGTTATGTTATTTCTGATGATGAGGCGTTTTTAGAACCCTTTATCATCGCAAATTTGAAATTGAAAACGAGAATTGAAGACCTTCGAAGCTTATTGAAGGATAACCCCACCCAACTCAAAACACTCGATACTTTAACTAATCTCATTGATCGCAAATTGGAATTTCAGAGATTCATTATCCACCTGAAGAAAACGGATAATTTTAAATTTGGCAATAAAGAGTTAATGTGGAATTCAAAACATGTGATGGATTCAATTCGCGTTCTGATTTCTAAAATGAAATCAGCTCAAAATACGGCTAGAATAATACGCGATCTTGAAGTCAGGGAAGCAACGAATAACTATAGAGTACTCAGTACGATTTTTTCCATCACAGTGCTGGTAATCATGATTTGCTCTCTGGCCTATATTTTATGGGAAATCAGAAGTAAGAAAAAAGTGAAAAACTTATTGAATGCTGTCCTGGAATCTTCCCAGAGCGGCATCATGTCTTTTAACGCTGTTCGAAGCCCGGAAGGGAGTATTGTAGATTTTATATTTGTTCAGATAAACAGGAACGGTGCAGAAATGCTTGGATACGAAAATTCAAACATGATAGGAAGATCCCTGTTTGATATTGTTCCCGGTACCGAGGTAGATGAACTTTTTGATGCTTATGCAGAGGTTATTGAGAAGAACACAATTTATAATGCCGAGAAATTCTATAACCGTAATAAAATAAAAACCTGGTACCGGATTATTGCTGTAAAACTGGATGATGGTGTAACAGTAACTTTTGATGATATTTCAAAGGAGAAAGGCTATGAGGAAGAACTAAAAATCATCTTGTTGAATTGAAAAGATCCAATAACGAATTGGAACAATTTGCTTTTGTGGCCTCCCATGATCTTCAGGAACCTCTTAGGAAAATTCAAACATTTGGTGACCGGTTAAAAATGACTGCACTTGAAAATCTCAATGAGAATTCGAGAGTGTATATCGATAAAATGTTGACGGCTGCAGGACGAATGTCTACGCTGATAAATGACCTTTTGAGCTTCTCCCGTCTAACCCGATTGAAAGATTCTTTTGAACAGATAGACCTCAACAAAATATTTGAAGATGTATTAACCGATCTGGAATTATCCATTCAGAATAAAAAGGCCGTTATTAAATCCGGTAAACTTCCTTTGATAGTTGGAGTGCCTTCTCAATTGTACCAGTTGTTGTTCAACCTTATAAGAAATGCTTTGAAGTTCTCCAGGAATGATGTAATTCCTGAGATCAACATAAAAGTAGAAAATGTGAACCCACGCAAAGAAAGGATTTCAGTAGGGAATTCAAGCTCAGTTGATGCCTTTGTAAGAATCACCATAAGTGACAACGGGATTGGTTTTGAAAATCAATACGCGGAACGGATTTTTGAAATATTTCAAAGACTAAATGGCAGAACTGAATTTGAAGGAACAGGTATCGGACTTGCTATTTGCAAACGTATTGTTACAAATCATCACGGAAACATTAGTGCAACAGGAGAACCAAACGTAGGCTCGGTTTTCGTAATCGAGTTGCCTTTAAAACAACCTGAAAACTAAGTTCAATTACTAATTTACCTGTTAAGAAAACACAAATTTTTGCCGGTCCCTGACTGGCAATTTTTCATTTATAAACAGATTCAAAACATTTTTTAACATTGTAAAATAGTTCGAAAACTTATTCGGCTTGATTAAATATAAATCGGCACCTTTTTCATAAGCATAGTTTATGTCATCAGGTGATGAAGAAGTGGAACAAATTATAACATGCGTATCACGAAATGATTTATGCTTTTTCATTTCTGTGAGGCAGGCTCGTCCGTCAATTCCAGGCATGTTTAAATCAAGGAAAAGCAAATGGGGCAATTCACCGCTCCACACCGCTATTCTGGAAATTAATTCATTCCCGCTCGATACACTATGTAATTTAACAGGTCCATTTACCTGATGGATGATATCCGCAAAAAGTTCACGGTCATCCTCGTCATCATCAGCCAGCAAAATAGTAATAAATTCATCCTTGCTTATTTTCATATAGTATTCAATGAAAAGCAAATATAGCTAAATATTTGTCAAAAAAAAATGGAAATACTGATAGGAGACTTACATAAATCCAAGCTAAAACAAACGTGAAGAGAAATAGTTTTTAGCTTTTTATTTTAATCATGCTGCATTCCGAACGCTATCTTTAAAAAACTGCAGGACTACAAAACTCACCACCACACTGCCAAGTACACCTTCACCCATTATTAAGAGGAAGATACTTAACTGATTCAATTGTAATTCAGGATAAGCAAGCTCTCGTAATTGGTTCATAAACGTTTGATCTATAAGTAAATAAATCAACATAAAAAATGCCAGCATAATATAGGATCCCAAACAGGCTGAAATAGAATGAATAAAGGCGGTCAGATAAGTTTTTCCTTTGGTATTCCTTACGTAACTTTTTATGGAAAAGGCAGCAATGGGTACGATTATTATAAAATTAACCCACCTAAGATTTGTTTGATGATGATAACCTAAAGCCTTTACAATCAGAAAATAGGCAATGAGCATTATACCACCAAACAATGCTCCCGGAAGAACAGCTCTTAAGATTCCACCCGATAAATTTGATTTGTGGGGTGTCAAAATGTTTTCATTTGCGTAAGATTTCATAGCGATGTAGTTTATACATTATAACTTTCAAAAGAAGTGCCACCAAAATGAGAATTAGTTTTCAGGTACTTTCATCAGCATTCCGAATCATACTCTGGCAGATTGAGTATTTTTTCCCCACATTGCGGAAATTTGGGTATAAAAAGAAGACAGCTTACGGGCAATCTTCTTTCTAAAATTTAAAAAACTGTTACATCCCGCAAATTTTTATTTCATTGTGGGCATCACGTATATGCCGTGCTTGATCCTCAACAATTTTACGGGAATCAGCAGCGATATCATTTCCCTGCAGAACATCTTCATAGGATTTCAGAGCTACATCTTCCCCAAATTCACAGGAACTTAAAATAGCTTTCCTGTTTTTACCTGTGAGTGCAGCTTTAACGTCCATCCAGGCACGATAAATTTTTCCTGAATTTGTAGTTCCTTCAACTGGTTCACTGCCAAGGCTGACTATTCGACTGTTAAGTTCACTGCTAAATTTCATGCTTTGTGCACTGAATCTGTTAAAAAGCGATTTTAAGTCAGCGTGTTCAGTTTCTTCAGCTGCTTTTTGATAGCCTTCAACACGATCGTTGTTGTACTCAATCAGATTTTTGAGAGCACCAATTTCTTTTTCTCTGTTAGTTTCCATAATTTTATTTTTTAATGTGAGACAGTTTTCTCATTTCAAATAGTAGTATAAATAATAGTGCCATTGAAAATGAAGCACGTTTAAACCTACATTTCCCAGATTTGAGTAAAGAATCAGGGAATTAAATCCACAATTCCACAATTAGGAATAAAATTTGTATATTTAAAACCGAATTTAACATTCAGCGGAAACTTATTTGAATATATGGATTGATATGATGACATTAAAAGCATTAATTATTGATGATGAAATTGATATTTGCGTTCTTCTCTCAGGTTTACTTAAAAATTTAGGAATAAAGGCATCATTTGCAGTTTCACTGAAAGATGGTGATCGAAACCTCTCCGAAAATGAATATAATATTTTATTTCTTGATAATAATCTTCCCGATGGATCCGGACTGGATCAACTACCGGAATTTAAAAATAAATATCCGGAACTGGTTATTATTATGATTAGTGCCTACGATGGTGATAAGGAAAAGGAATTTGCACAAAGAAATGGAGCAATTGATTTTATCAGTAAACCGTTATCAGGAAATATTGTAAAAAATACTTTAACAAAATATTTTAAAAATTTAAATCTCTAAAAAATAATCACCTATATGTCGAAAAGAATCTTAATTGCTGATGACGATACAGATATTTGTAATCTGTTGAGTCGGTTTTTAAAGAAACAAGGATTTGAAACTAAAATTTCATTTCGTTTAGCAATAGCTATTGATGCACTAAAAAATTCAAAATTCGATCTAATGCTCTGTGATTTTCGTCTCGGTGATATGGATGGAATTGAAGTATTATCAAAAATGCAAGCTGAAGGGATCCGCTTGCCGGTCATTATTATAACAGGTTATTCGGATATTAAAATGGCAGTGAACGTGATTAAAGCCGGAGCGTTTGATTATGTTACCAAACCATTGATTCCTGACGAGATCCTCATGACTATCAAAAGAGCCATGAACGAGGAGACTCTCCCGGAATCAGATTATAATGAATCGGCTTATGTAAAAAACACATCTAAGAAAAACAGTAATTCAGAACACCTGATTAACGGGAAAAGTGAAAAAGCCAAAGATCTGTTAAAGCAAATTGAACTGGTGGCTCCTACAAATTATTCTGTAATAATTTATGGGGAAAGTGGATCGGGGAAAGAGGCTGTCGCCAGAAGTATACATGATAAAAGCGCAAGAAAAAACCAGCCTTTTGTAGCTATGGATTGTGGTGCTATTTCAAAGGAACTGGCGGGAAGTGAATTGTTCGGACATGAGAAAGGTTCTTTCACAGGCGCACTGGGAACTAAAATCGGACATTTCGAACTTGCAAACGGAGGAACTCTATTTCTTGACGAAGTGGCTAATTTATCATACGATATCCAGGTGTCCTTGTTAAGAGTTGTGCAGGAAAGAAAAATGAAAAGGATTGGAGGCAACAAAGTTATTGAACTCGATGTGAGAATTGTAATTGCTTCCAATGAAAACCTTATTGACGCATATAAAAGGGGAAAGTTTCGCGAGGATTTATTTCATCGATTCAATGAATTTACCATCATGGTTCCGCCGTTACGAAACAGAGGAACTGACATAATGATATTTTCAGATTTTTTCCTCAATAAGGCAAATTTGGAATTAAATAAATCCATTCAGGGATTTTCAAGTGAAGTTAAGGAAGCATTCAACAGTTACCGCTGGCCAGGTAATATCAGAGAATTAAAAAATATAATTAAACGGGCTGCTTTGCTTACGAATGATGAAATCATAGGAACAGATGCTGTTCCCGGTGAAATATTGAATCCGTTTGCCGAATCCCCAATGGAATTGCAACACGAAACCAACAACAAGTATAGTGCTGATAAAAGTACCAGTGAGCAACCGGTGCTGAAGAATTTGAATGTGAATCTTAAGGAAGCAGCTCTTGAAGCGGAATTTGAAACAATTATGAATGTTCTGAAGAAAGTAAAATACAATAAGTCAAAGGCTGCACGTCTTTTAAATATTGACAGGAAAACGCTTTATAATAAAATGAAGCATTATAATATGCTAGGAGATAAAGAGGAAGCCGAGTAGTTAAAAAAAAAGATGCGTTTACGGACGCATCTTTTTAATCGGGAAAAGTATAGTTGGAATTGTGAGCTTTACACTATTATTTTTAAAATGAAAATCCTACATACAACTGTACAATTGAATTGGAGGCATCGGTAAAAGTATAGTTGTTACCATTAAATTCTTTATCCTCTTCAATCTTGTCCAATCCCCGGGTATACCTGATCCCGCCTTGCAGATGATCTACCTCAGCACCGATACCTACAGCAATACCCCAGTCGGTATCTTTAAAATTGTCTTTATCAATTTCCTCTTCAAAATCAAATAAGTTAACAGAGGAATTGTTTTTTGCACTTGCATCAAGTATGAATGCCGCATAGGGACCAGCCTGGAGGTTTATGTTTTTGTTTATTTTTAAAACTAAAAGGACAGGAACCTCAATGTAATTTAATCGCAGTGTTGCATCACCATCAAAAAATGCATTATCATATTCTACTTTGGACCCTTTGGTGGTGTAAAGCCCCTCAGCCTGCAAAGCAATATGAGTTGATAAATTTATTCTTGTAAATATGCCTGCATGATAACCAATTTTTCCGGTCTCGTCTTTTGTATCTTCCAATCCAAGCCATGAATAATTTACTCCACCTTTTAATCCAAAATTAACTAACTGGTCATCCTGAGCGTAACCTTGATCTGTTGCAATTATTACAAACGAAATGGCTGCAAGTGTTATGTTTAGTATCTGTTTCATAATGTTTTTAGTTTAGTTGCTCCTGATATCTATAAACATCGTTCCAATCGTATTTATAAAATCGATTGATTTGAAATCCAGAATGTTAACCAAATCACACAATTCAAAGCCATTTGAAAGTTGCGTGTTAGATTCCTCAGAATGTGCAAAAAATTTCATCTTACAACAAAGAGGGAAGGAATTAAAATACCAAATCAATATTTACTATTTTGTTTAAATGAATTTTTGGATGGAAAAATTGTGTAAAATTGATCTAAAATTCAAAGTCTGACTTTTGAGGCTACTTTTGTAATCAATAGTTCCTGGAAAAAACTTAAAACATCGGATTTAGAGCAGAGGGTAATCATATTGACATTTATCATTGAGTAAGGAGAGAAAGGAAGGATTTGAAAAGTATGAGATGGGGGATTTATGTTACGCTGATTGTCGGGTTAATCAGTTTTTACAATGCTCACGGGCAAATTGAGCCGGATGCAACTACTGACTATACAATTTTTAATGAAATAGACTCGCTCAACACAGTTGCATTAATGCAATTGAAAGTGAATTTAAGTTCCGCAAAGGAAACGGCAAAGAAGGCCAATCATTTGGCGTTGCAAAACAATCGAATTCAGGCATACATTCAAAGTACCTGCATCCTGAGTGAAATAATGGCTAATACTACTCATTGTCGTGAAGCACTTGAGATTTTAAAACAAGCCGAACTGCAGGCAGTTAAAGAAAGCGATAGTCTGGGAATGGGATTACTGGCTTCCGCCAAGGGGAAATGTTACTATTATCTGGCTCTTTATGACTCCTCAAAAATTTTCCATGAAAATGCCATCGATATATTTCAACGAATTAATGAAAATACCAGGCTTGCTTCTGAATACATTCAATTAACAAGAGTCTATTTAAAATCGGGCGATACAAAACGGGCTGCATCTTATTATAGCAAAGCAAACAATGAACAGCAAAAATTTGCGAATGAAGAGGATTTTGCCTGGAATAAGGACGCACTTGGTGAGCTTTATCATGCACAGCGCTTATATGATCAGGCTATTGCTGAATTTAAAGGAAGTCAAAAAGAGTTTGAGAAATTAAATAATCGTAAAGGTTTTGCCAGCGCATCCCTGCATATTGGCAATTCATTTTATATGAAAGTTGAAGATGACAGTACAAAAAAATATTATAATCTCGCCCTGACAACTTTTCAGTTATTAGGAGATAGTAATGGAATCGCAATTTGTTATACCAATTTAAGCAGACTGGCACTTGAAGGAGGCCATCATCAGCAGGCTATTGATTTAGCAAACAAATCCATTGCTACTATTCATGGAGGGGATTACAAATTAATTGAAACGGCAACACTCCAACAACTTGGTGACATTTATCTGGAGCTGGAACAATATGAAACGGCAATACAACATATAACTAAAGCACTTGAAATTGCACGACAAATTCATCATAAAGTCACCATAATGGATTGCTACAAATCCCTTTCCGAAATTTATAGTGCCATGAGAAAGCCTGATCTTGCGTATTCAAACTTATTGCTCGCATACAGGCTGAAAGATAGCATTCAGCCAATCGCTTTCAGCAAACAGTTGGCTGAAATGCAGGATCAACTTGAAACCCAGAAAAGAGAAAATCAAATTACTCTTTTAGAACAGGCTAATAAGATAAAATCTTTGGAGATAAGTGAGAAGTCGAATCAAATAACCAGAAGAAATATTTTTATTTTACTCGGCATTCTTATTGTGACACTGATTGGAATCGTCGTATATATTTCAGCACAAAAAGAAAAATTTAAAAACCGGGTTGAAAAAGAATTTGCTATTAAATCTACGGAGGAGTCTGAACGAATGCGATTTGCAAGGGATGTTCATGATGATCTGGGATCCGGATTAACAAAGATTAATTTTTTGAGTGAATTGATTGCTTCAGGTAGAGTATCTGAAAAGGATATCAGAGAAAATGCAACAGGAATTTCTGAAACATCCAAATCACTTATTGAAAACATGAGAGATTTGATTTGGGCCCTCAATCCGGAGAATTCAACTCTTGAAAATTTGCTTGCAAGTATTAGAGAATATACATCCGACTACCTCGAGGAATATCCTGCCTCACTGGTAATGAATATTCAAGTACCGGAAGAAGCAATGACCATTACCAGAGAAAGTCATCGTGAAATATTCTTAACAGTTAAAGAGTGTCTTAATAATATCGTAAAACATTCACGTGCCACACGTATTGAATTGGATGCTTCAATTTACAATAACCTGCTTTTTATTTCATTAAATGATAATGGAGTGGGCATGAATGAGAATATGGTGGGTAAAGGGAATGGATTAAATAATATGAGAAATAGAATTGAAACCATTAGTGGATTGTTTACATTTGAAAATGCTCCCGGATGTGGTACATTGATGAGTATTACTATAGGTTTGGAAAAAATTGTAAAAGCCGGAAAGTAAATTACTACTTTTATGTGAGTCCTCAGGTATTCAGATTTCTTAAATTTGTGAAATGAACATTTCAGTGGGTATTGTAGAAGATGAAATGCAAATTTCCAGAGCGATTGCCGCGCTCATCAACGGGAGTGAAGGCTTTTCATGCATACACGTTTACGAAAATGCAGAAGATGCGATTTTATATTTTCCAAAAATGGATCTGGATGTGGTGCTGATGGATATTCATCTGCCTGGGAAATCGGGAATAGAATGCGTGGCTATGTTAAAACCACTGTGTCCTAAAACGCAGTTTATGATGTTCACTTCCTATGAAGATACAGAATCTGTGTTCAAAGCACTCAAAGCCGGCGCCACAGGATATCTTACTAAAACTACACAACCCTCTAAAATTCTGGATGCAATAACCGATGTTCATAAAGGAGGCTCTCCCATGAGCAGTCATATTGCCAGAAAAATTGTTACTTCTTTTCAAGTTGTTGAGAATAATAAAGAGTTGCAAAAACTTTCTGTTCGCGAAAAAGAAATTTTGGACCACCTGTCGAAAGGACTACGATATAAAGAAATTGCCGACCAGCTTTTCCTGAGTACGGAAACAGTAAGAACACATATCCGCAATATTTATGAAAAGCTTCAGGTAAACTCCCGCACTGATGCATTGAATAAAGTTTTTCCTAAATAAAAGTGACCAGTGACCAGTGACCAGTGAAGAGTGACCAGTGAAGAGTGACCAGTTATCAGTTATCAGTGACCAGTTGTCTCAACTAACCCACTAACTAACCCACTAACTAACCCACTAACTAACCCACTAACTAACGCTTCCACCAATGACCTTTTCAATGACTTTCCGTTCGCACAAGGGCTCACGGAATGACATACGCGGCGTTCGCCAACGAGTCAAATGACCAATGATTTTTCCCCAATGGCCAATGCCCAATAATTTTTTTACTACTTAAATAGTATTGATTTCCCCTGATGTGTGGAATAGCTTTGTTGCAAATAAAAAAATGAATATGATGAAAATTATTCTACAAAGTATTGCAATCAGTTTGCTCGCATGTTTGTCGGTGCAAGCTCAGGAGTTTAAGGAGTCGGTTGAGGTGTTGTCGAAGAAGGCAGTTAAGGGGCATCTCTATGATATATCCAGAGATGAAAGTGGTAAGAGTCTGGTTACCTACAAAATGAAAATTGATAAAAGCAGTGAAGAAGTAGCCTTTGAAGAGTATTCCTTTGACAAAGATTTGAAATTCCTTGGAAGTAAAGATTCCCAGGAAAAGAAGGAAATGAAATCGGATGTAGAAGCTATCAGTTTTATTGCGTATGTTGGAGGAACAACATCTTTTGATGTGTTGAGTATGAAATTGAAGCTACAAAAGCTGGTTGTACAAAAACAATGGGTGCATGAAAAACAAGGTTACAAAACCAAAAAGGTAATTTCGAGGGAAAATATTAAACCCAAAAATGATGACGGGAAAGTTTATCTAGGATATGCAAGTTATGAATCCTCTCGGCCCAGCGAGCCTGATTTATTTGTTATAGCTAAGGCCGAATCCAAAGATAAAGGACAAGCGGATAAATTCAGGGTGTTGCTTTTCAACACGGATATGGAAATAAAAGAACGATGCTCGAACTTGAGGGTTCACACTCACTGGTTTTTTGCACTCAGTTAACCAGTGATGATGTTGTTGTTGTATTCGCACCAAATGTAACCGGTCCGGATCCTTCAAAGTATGTTTATTTTAAATTTGATATCCGTGGAAAAATTTTGGGTAGAACAGAATTCAAGAGTCCCGCTACGGCGTTGTTGATTACAAGTGCCTACGAAAAAGATGGAAGTATGTATTTCTTTGGAACGTCAACAAAATCTACCGAATGTTTTAACAGAGTGTTTAATGAATACGCACCTATTTACAATCCGGGTTATACTGAAGGCGGAAATAACAAACTTGATTTTAAATGGCAGAAATCACTAGAAGAAAAAATGGATAATTTTCATATCTTAAAATTCAATGATAACAAACTAGCGTTTGCTTCAACAACTCCGGTTGCAGATTTTAAAAGCAAGTTCAAACCTGCAGTTGGTGATAAAGGCGCTTCGCCTTATAAAGGGAGAAGATTTTTAGTTGAGAGTTTTGTGGTGACAGAGAATGAGGATTATTTGATTGCCGGACAACTCATGGGAAGTGTGAGTATGGGTACCGGGAATAAAGTTGACTCTTACGAAGATGTAGTTTGTTTTCATTTCGATAAATCCGGGTCTCTTAAAGCGCAGTATGGTTTGGGTAAATTGAATAATGACAAAAAGAGTGAAATCTTTGATATGTTCCAGAATTTTTATCTCTCGCCGGATGGCAAAAGCGCCTATTGGGAAGTGATGGAAGTAAAAGGAGTAAAAGGATATGAAGGATTTTTAGAAGCTTATTATGGAGTGCCTTCTTTTTACCCGCTGTATTACCCTCGCATAGGTAAAATTGATTTGTCGAATGCTACTGTTGGAGCATTTAAAACCATGGGTGAGGGAAAATATTTCTTAAAGAGAAATTTTATCAGACAGCAGGATGCCGCAGAAAACAGCGTTACCTACTTTGGTCATGATGATGATTTTAAAAGTTTATGGGTTGGCAAAATGCTGATGCAATAACCAATCTTATAATTATTTGCCCCGATGAACTTTTTAGTTTGTCGGGGCTTTTTGGTTTTGCAACGTTCAGGTGAAACGAAGATTATTCTTTTAAAAAAGCGCTCAGTTCACGTACTTAATTTTCTACTGGGTGAAATTGAGAGCGAGGAACAGTGCGAGTGCGGAGTGAGCTTTTTTAATTTTCTGACTGCCAAATTTCCGCCCCCTTTTTAAATTCTGAGGGCTTTTTTTATTAAATACTTCACAAAAAAGGCAATAAAATGCCGATTAAATTAGTGTAATCATTTGGTATTTAAGTGTTAATGTTATTATTTCAAATTCACGACAGTGATAAATACCATTCAATAACAATGAATTTGTTTGAATTCAGAACCTGTTGATCAATTAAACAATTAATTACATTTATACCCCCTGAAAATTGAGGCTGTATGAAATTTCATTTCAACATTCTATCCTTCTGTTTACTACTCACACATTTGCAAACAGCAGGACAGAGTTTTACACTCAAAACTGCATCGAACGTTATAGTGTCAAATGGAGATACAGTTTCAGTATCGGGTGATGTAAACGGACCAGACCTGACGGCCACACTTCAACTTACAAACAATGCAACAACTTCAAAGGTGGTAATGATTGAGCGTACACTTCTTAGTCTGGTTAATGGTTGTGATAATGCATTTGCGTTTGGATTAATGATGTACCCTCCTTCAATCAATATCACACCGACGGGTTTTCCTGTTGATGGGGGAATTACCGACTCTTCATTTTGGACTTCCTACTGGCATAATGGTATAGCAGGAACATCTTATATCCGGTATAATTTTTTTGATGAAGCAAATGTCAATGATAGTATATCGGTAGTTTTTAAATTTGAAATAACACAAGCAACCGGATTGAATACAGTTTCACAATCAAAAGAAATTTCAATTTTTCCTACTATAACACAAGATTACATTTTCATTGAATCTGATGTTCCTGCTAAATACACAATAATTAATGCAACTGGCGAAATTATTCAGAAAATGGAATTTGGGAAAACTCAAGCGAAACTGAACATGATTCCATTTTCAGATGGCGTGTATTTTATTGTAGTTGAATCCGCGAGGTTACCTGAGCAGAAAATATTTAAAGTGATTAAGCAAAAATAACATTTCGTATGTTCACATCTAAATACGAAATCATTATAGTAGAAATTAAAAATCAAATTAGAAAACTGTAGTCCAGATAACAGTCCAAAAACGGGGGGCAACGAAAAGCCATAAGATTAGGAAACTGAAAACAAAACACTATGCCAAAATTTGTAATTGAACGTGAAATACCGGGAGCGGGAAAACTAACTCCTGAGCAACTAAAAGCAATTTCTCAGACATCCTGCGGGGTGCTTGATAAAATGGGTTCGCAAATCCAATGGGTACATAGCTATGTAACCGACAATAAAATTTATTGCATATATAATGCACCAAATGAAGAAATGGTTCGTGAGCATGCGAAGCAAGGTGGTTTTCCGGCTAATTCGGTGAGTCGGGTTGCAGCTATCATAGATCCTGTAACTGCGGAATAAATACAGGCATGAAATCAGAAGAACTAAAAAACCTTCAGGCTCCAATCCGGTAAAAGGAAAAATACACTATGAATTTGAATCCGGAGAGTATGAAAAAACGGATTTAATCATTTATGGTATTGCCATCTCACAAGTCTTCCACAAAGAAAACATTTTCGGTAAGGAGCAAATTTCAACTAGTAAATTTAACAGTGGAATTTACATTGTTAAAGTGATCAATACACAATTCACCGAAACCAAACGATTGGTAATTTACTGATCGAATGTATAAAAATAGCTATGGTACAATTATTCGCATTCATAATGAGAAATACTGAATTTGTCTAAAAAAGACAAGACTATTTATTAAATTTAAAAGAGCTCCTAGTTTTAAAAGAATAAGCACATGAGTAAACTACTTTTAAATATATTAACTCTCATTTTTATTTCAACTACCGGAAAATCACAAACGAGTTTTCGGGTGCAACTGGATCCTGTTAGTGAAAATCATTTTGTAAGAGCAGTAGGAACTCCGGATGGCGGAGTAGTTGTGACAGGGCTTCAGGGATATTGGCAAGTAAATCAGGCTCATTTTGTGATTAAATTAGATTCTGTTGGAGATATTGAATGGTCAAAAAAATATCCGTTAATTACAAGCTCTATCGATCTCCATTATAGTTTTATCATTCCATTAGCGGATGGTAGTTATTATTTTGTTTTGAGCGAAGGAGATCCTGTATATGGGAGTTATGATAAAACCAGAGTTTTAAAACTGGATAGTTTAGGATCTATTGAAATAGTAAAAGAAACTGATTGGGGAACATTTGCCTACTATGGGAATAATTTTTATCCTGTGGAAATTGAGACTGGAACCAAATCAGTAGTCATTTTGGGAAATTATGCAGAGTATGATGGATTCAGTTCAACGTGTTGTCGGAGACATTATTTACTAAAATTAGACACTTTGTTAAATATAGAATTGTCTATTGAGTTACCTGAAAGATACACAAGTGCTAAGATATGTTATTTAAACGGGGTCAATAATGGTTATATATTAAGCAGGACTCTTAATGGAAAAAGTTACATTACCAGATTAGATGAAACCGGAATGGTTTTATGGCATAAAAGTTTTAATTACGCCGGAATTTCTTTTATAAACCAAATAGACACCACATTTTATATTCTGGCCAATAGTGGGAATCAATCTTTTTTACACCAAATTGATGATAACGGGAATACCATTCTTTTCAGGAAAATAATTCATTCAGATAGGATTCAATTAAATGATATTACATTGACTGACAGTACCACTTTTTTAATATCCGGATTGATTCAAATGCCAGGTTTACCAAATTGGAACTTTAATTCTTTATTAATAGAAACTGATACTTTGTTTCAGTTGCTAGATAGTAAAATTGGTAATGATACTTTATTTTATTTATCAACAAATAGCAGATACAGGCCATCCACAGTATTCAATAAATATAATACAGGAACAACTCCAAATTACATTCATGTGGAAAATCAATATTTTGATAGTACTGCCTGTTCATTTTCACCCATCAGTTTGGTAGCAAATCCTTTAGTGGTGGTAGATTCTACTATTTCTTTAACAACCGGACCTTATGGATTGGTGTTAAATCCCAGCTCAGTTATTCCAGCAAATTTAAATGTAACTCGTACATTGCTTTGTATATCTACAGGAATATCGGAAACGGATTCTCCAGGCAAATTTAATATTTACCCCAATCCGGCAAAGGAAAAAATAACAATAGAATTTGATTCCGGAGCTAATGAAAAAACAGAATTACTCATTTATGATATTGCCGGCTCTCAGGTCTTCCATAAAGAAAATATTTCAAGTAAGGAACAAATTTCAACAACTAAATTCACCAGCGGAGTTTACATCATTAAAGTGATCAATCCAAAATTCAGCGAGACCAAACGATTGGTAATTTACTGATCAGAAATTATGACTCCACAAGCAAAACTGATTTACATAAAATTGGTGCATACTGCCATCTGGGTTTTCTTCAACGTAGTAATTTTTTACATGCTCTATGCGGTACTCGTGAATAAAATAGATATCTGGCTGTGGATCGGATTTGGATTATTTATTCTGGAAGGACTTGTTTTACTCTATTTTAAATTCTTTTGTCCTCTTACAATAATCGCTCGAAAATATTCCAATTCAACCAATGCAAATTTCGATATTTATATCCCTGAGTGGTTAGCCCGGTATAATAAATTAATTTACACAAGCTTGTTAGTGATTATATTTGGAATCACTATTTTCCGGCTTGTGCAGAATTCATAGTTTATAAAAATCATATATACTTATTTATTATGATTAAGTTGTCTAAAGTTTTATTCGGAATGGTATATCTGGTTATTCAAAGTGCAACTGGTTTTGCTCAAACTAATTATCCTGATGTAACTATAGTGGGAGCCATGAAAAATGTGATGTGGAAAGGACAACTTTACGGAACGATTAACCTCGATACCATTTCAAACAAAGCACATCTTTACGGAATTGGTCCGATAGAATATTTGAAAGGCGAATTAATGATTTTAGATGGACGATCGTTTAAATCAACTGTGGTGAATGATTCCACCATGAAAGTGGAGGAGACTTATAATTCCAGGGCACCTTTTTTTGGATATACTCATATTTCGAAATGGGAAGAACATCTGTTACCCGATTCCATTATTACATTGGAACAGCTTCAAAATTATTTGAATAAAATTACAGGCACTTTCAAACGACCCTTTATGTTTAAAATGAGTGGACATGTTGATGAAGCCACTATTCATGTTGTTAATTTGCCTGATGGATCCAAAGTGAGTTCTCCAAATGATGCCCATACTGGTCAGAAGAATTTTAAAATCACAAAACAAGATGCAGACATCGTAGGATTTTTCTCTACCGAACACCAGACAATTTTTACACATCATGATACATTTCTGCACCTGCACCTTTTAACCAAAAATCATAAGCAAATGGGTCATGTTGATGAAATGAGTGTTCAGAAAGGAAAAATGAAACTCTTACTTCCCATCGAATGAGCAACTCAAATTCCAATCAGATAGCTTTTTGAACAGAGAAAGAACTTATTATATCGGCGAAATAATGCCGAAAAGACATAATATTTTCAACATTGATTCGAATTGAATTAATGAAAAAGCCTCACAATCAGATATATATGCCTGGTGTGATAAATAAA
The DNA here is from genome assembly GCA_016722525.1 of Bacteroidota bacterium. Classification (GTDB taxonomy): domain Bacteria; phylum Bacteroidota; class Bacteroidia; order AKYH767-A; family OLB10; genus JADKJB01. Next base: position 300,113 of record JADKJB010000007.1, on the reverse strand, counting down.
CTCTGATTGCACATCGAATCGATTATTTGAAATTGTATTATTATCAATCAGTTTAATTAGAGCAGTATTACCTGAAATACCAGTTGATGTCGGATTTAATCGAATACATTTTACTTTTTTCAACTGCAGCTTTCGGGCTTTGGCTCTTGTATTATAATAAGGAGTGGTTTTACTCATTTTGTGTATTTATAATTCCATTGTCTGTCGGAATCGCTTTGCCGGGAGGAGCAAACATATCCTTCCCCGGAGAGTTAATGCTTGCGATTTTAGCATTAATTATTTTGTGGCAAATAATTTCAAAGCCGGCGGAGTTCAAAAAAATAATTTTTCACCCGGTTTCATTATTAATAATTGCTGATTTGATTTGGATGATCACGACTTCACTTTTTAGTGAATTGCCAGTTGTATCTTTTAAAAGAGTCATCATGAGAGGCATTTTTATTGCCTCGTTGTTTCTGTTTACAATTCAGTGGGCAGAAAGAGATCAAAATAAAATTAAGTTGCTTTTATTATATGCCTTTGGACTCATCCTTCCTATATGTTACACAGAGTTCAATCATTTCTGGATTGGATTTGATCCTGCAATGAATGTAGAATTAAGCAAACCATTCTTCAGTGAGCACACCATTTACGGAGCAGCCATTGCATTTGTAATTCCTTTTATTGCTGTCGCCGCAGGAAATTTTAAAACATTTGGCTATACGAAATTGCAGGGAATACTGCTTTGGTTTCTGCTGGCAATTTTAATTTTTGCCGAATATTTTTCATTTTCAAGAGCCGGATTACTAAGTTTGATACTTAGTTCTCTTTTGTATGGGTTCATGAGGTTGAAATTAAAATTTAAACATTTGTTATTTGGATTATTCTGCATTTTAATTTTGACTTTTATTTTCCGGTCTCAAATTTATGAGTTATCCAAATCGAACACCTATCAAAGCAATACCAATCAGTTTGATAAACATTTATTGTCTGCCGGAAATTTGAATACTAACGTTTCAAATCTGGAAAGAGTCAATCGTTGGAAATGTGCTGTTCGAATGTTTCTTGACAAACCGGTAACAGGTTTCGGTCCCGGAACCTTTCAATTTGAATATGGAACGTATCAGATGCCTGAAGAAATGACTCGTATCAGTACACTGAAAGGAGACAAAGGAAATGCACATTCGGAATTGCTTACTAGTTTGTCGGAACAAGGGTTGCCGGGATTTCTTATAAATTTAGCATGGATATTGACAACCATAGGTGTTGCGATGCGGTCCTATTATCAATCTGAAAATATAATTGTAAAAAAGGTGGTATTGGCTGCTCTTTTGGGTTTCACCACATTTGTATTTCATGGATTATTTAATTCTTTTTTGGATCAGGATAAAATAGCAGTGCTCGTTTTTGGTACTATGGCCATAATTGTAGCATCTGATTTAACTGATAAAATAAAAACGGATGAAAAGAGTATATAATTTTATCATCATTTTTATTGTTACAGTTAGTTTGTTTTCAATAATTATTGAACTTGCCTACCGCTACCAATGGATGGATTTTTACCGACCTGAAATAAACGGATTAAACACGAAAGAAATTTTGAATTCCGGGAAAAGAAAAATTCTGGTTTGCGGTGATTCTTTTGCAGCTGATCCCTATTCGTTTGTTAAATCACTTCGTGACAGTCTTGAAGATTATTCTGTCATAAATGGTGCCGTTCCGGGAACCGGAATTTTGCAACACCATATTTTTATTGGTGATAGAATTCAGCAGTATTCACCTGATATATTTATCTATCAGTTTTATATCGGGAATGATTTATTTGATATTACACACCCTGCTAAATCTGAAAATATTTCTAACATGCGTAGTTTTTATTGGTGGTTGTCGGATCATATGCTCAGTCTGGCATTTTTGAACTACCGATTCGCAGGCATTCGTTACCAATTTTATGATGATGGAGGGGGAAGTTATAAACCGAAAGAGAAGGATGTATTTTCTGTCGGGAATTATTCGAAACGGGAAAAATTAAATTATCTTGCAGATCCAAATTTAATTGAAAACACCTTGTTTTTGAAGAATGGAAGAGAAAAGGATTTTGCCATTTTCGAAAATAAATTTTCTGAAATTACTTCACGTCTTCCAAAAGAGACAAAGAAATATTTGATAATCATTCCACATCAATCCCAGCTATCTGAAGTTTATTTTAACCGTCACACCCAATTGGGGTCTCTTTCATCCATTCCATACTATCAATACCATTCAGGCACTCTGCCTTTGTACATAAGATTAAGGGAGTTTTGTGGCCTGCACCAAATAACAATTATTGATCCCCTGGAGGAATTTAAGAAGATTGATCCTGAGGAGGAACTCTATTACAATAATGATCCGCATCTTAAAAGCAGGGGACAGCAAATTATTGGTGGATTAATAGAAAAGAAAATCAGATTCAAATAGAGTGTTTTTAATTTAAAGCGGAGAAAGTTGTTTGTTAAAATCAAGGAATTAACCAGAAATGAGTAAATGATTATTCTAGGAATTTCGGCCTATTATCATGATTCGGCAGCAGCCTTGTTGAAGGATGGCGTATTGTTGTGTGCCATTCAGGAGGAGCGGTTAAGCCGGATCAAACACGATAAATCATTTCCTGAATTTGCAATTAACAAATGCATGTCGATGGCCGGAGTTGGAATCAATGACATAAATTGTATAATATATTATGAAAAACCATTTTTAAAATTTGAACGAATTATTGACACCATCACTGCAGGAATTCCTTTTAGTTTTTCACATTTTATGAGTGCAATACCGTTGTGGGTTAAAAAGAGATTATGGATCAGCAGTGAAATCAAGAAAAAATTGAATTATCAGGGTGAAATCCTTTTTGCCAACCATCACGATTCCCATGCAGCTGCAGCATTTTATACCTCAGGGTTTGATGATGCTGCTATAATTACACTTGATGGAGTAGGTGAATTTGCTACAACGACCATAGGTATCGGGACGGGCAATAAAATTGAAATTTTAAGGGAACAACATTTTCCACACTCATTAGGTTTGTTGTATTCAGCTTTTACGCAATATTGCGGATTTAAAGTCAATTCGGGTGAATACAAACTGATGGGATTGGCACCCTATGGGAAGCCACTTTATAAACAATTAATTTATGATCATTTAATTAGGGTTTACCCTGATGGCTCGTATGAATTGCAAATGAAATATTTTGATTATGCCGAAGGTTTACGCATGATAAATTCTCGTTTCGAAAAACTATTCGGCAAACCCATGCGATTAGCAGAAAGTTCCATTGATCAATTTTATATGGATGTGGCTGCCTCGTTACAGGAAGTTGTGGAAGAAATTGTAATTAAATTAGTAGTAGTCTCAAAAGATTTAACTCAGAAAAACAAAGTAGTATTTGCTGGAGGTGTGATGCTGAATTGCAAACTGAATCAAAAAATTGTGGAGGCAGGTGTTTATGAAGATCATTACTTTTATCCTTGCCCGGGCGATGCGGGATCTGCAGCAGGTGCAGCTTACCTGGCATGGCATAATTATTACCGAAAGGAAAATAGAGGTGTTTTGCAAGATGAAGTTTATTTGGGGCATGAGGCAATTGATTGCAAAGGCGATCGCATCGAAGATATATTAAGTCACTTTAAAGTTCCTTTTAGTGTAGAAGGGAATGTTTACAACAAAATTGCAACAGAAATTGCAAAAGGAAAAATTATTGGATGGTTTAACGGGCGCATGGAATTCGGACCAAGAGCTTTGGGAAACAGATCTATTTTGGCAGATCCCCGAAGAGCAGAGATGAAAAGTATTCTCAATGAAAAAATCAAATTGCGTGAACAATTCCGGCCATTTGCACCGGCAATACTTGCAGATAAAGCATCCGGCTATTTTCATTTGCATTCATACAAAATACAATACTATGATGGTAACAGCAGTATCCAAAAACGGAGCGGAAAAATTGATGCCGGCTGTTATTCACAAAGATGGAACCGCACGGATTCAAACTGTCTCAGCAAATGATAATCCTGAGTTTTATAAGTTATTGGAGAGTTTCTATAATTTGACCGGTTGCCCTGCGCTTATCAATACATCCTTCAATGTGCGTGGGGAACCTATTGTGTCCTCTGTTGAAGATGCTTTGCGTGCATTTCTTTATACCGACATGGATTTACTTGTCTTCGGTGCTAAATATATCATAAGCAAAGAAATGAATCTGGAAAAAGCAAAAATTTTAATACAGCCCAAAGTATATGAAGATGATTGATTTTTTCAGAGAAGTAATGGCAAGACCCATTAGCAGAAGAGACCGGATTCAATTTGTTTTGGTCTTGCTGGCTTTTGCCGGAATTTATTTTTATTTGAAGTATTTTAAAAATCAATTCCGTTTGAAGATTATAATTTAAAAGTTTATGGCGTTTTGACAATCCTGGCTTCAATAGCAGTTTTTAAAACTATTGGAAACACAATCATTCGCTGCTGGTTATTAATTTCCGGAGTGATAGGGAAAATAATATTCAGTGTTATATTGTTTGTGGTTTATTTTGTATTTTTAGTTCCTGTTTTCAAATCAATTCAGATGTTTACAAAAAGTAAAAAGAAAAGCAATTCGAATTGGGAGCTGAATACGCCTGCAAATAGTGATTACCAAAGCATGGGATAAATGGAACGATTGGGAATATTTTATGATTTGTTAAAGTACTTTTGGAAAAAGAGAAAGTTCTGGCTGATACCTTTCCTCATTGTATTTGTTTTGTTAGGAATTCTGGTCGTAGCTTCGGAATCTTCTGTTGTAGGTTCATTTATATATACTCTTTTTTAAGGAGCAAAGGAAAGTCACAGAAAATGCCATTCAACTTCAGTTAACTTAATTTTCAATTCAATTTTTCGGAAGGCAGAAGTGTCAGTTTATTATATTTATTACGATATTCAATTGGTGTTAGCCCTGTAATTTTTCGAAATAAATCACGAAACGCTTTGGTGTCGGTATAACCCACATCATACATTACTTCGTTGACATTTTTCCTGCTGGTTTCGAGGCTGCGTTTAGCGGATTCGATTTTTACACGTTGTATGTATTCGAGTACGGAATTGTTAGTCGCTGATTTAAATCGTCTTTCAAAACTTCTTCTGCCCAGAGCGACTTTGCCGGCAAGTTCCTCAATAGTAATTTTGTCTTCTACATTCTTTTCGATGTAATCCTGAGCTTTTTGTATGGCATCGTCGGAGTGATTTCGTTGACCTTTAAACATCATAAATTTTCTCTGACTATCTCTGTCAATGTCGACTGCGAAAAATTTAGAAGCGAGAATAGCAGTTTCCCGTGAAGTATATTTTTCCAGAAGATATAATAACAAAGACCAGTATGAATTGGCTCCACCGCTGGAATAAATTCCATTTTCTTCTGAAATAATACTTCCATCAACCAGCTCAACTTTAGGAAACATTTCACGGAATTCATTTGCAGATAACCAATGAGTCGAGCATTTTTTCCCATTGAGTAAACCGGTGTCTGCTAAAATGAAAGCACCAATGCATAAGGATGCAAGTTCAGCCCCTTTTTGATGTTGCTCAATAAGCCAGGGAATATATTTTTTATTTTTAGAAAGCGCAGTTTTAATATCACCGCTGATTGCAGGTATAAAAATGAGATCAGTTTTATTTACTTCTTCAATGGTTTTCTCCGGATGAACTGTTACCAGCCCGTTCATGAGTTTCACCTGTTTTTTCAAACCAACTAATTGCACCTTGAATAAAGGACTTTTTCCGGCGGATATTAAAAATTCGTTAGCGGCATTGAACATGTAACTAGGATCAGCAATAGCTTCCATTATTGCCGTTTCAGGGATTATGATTGATATGGTTTTCATGTGGTAAAGATAAAGGGACTGATTGTCATAATCAACCCCTGAAGTTGTCGTTTTTACCCATTTTTTGCAATATTTCTCTTTGCATCTTTGCAATGTTCAATTACCAGGAAAACAAAAAACAAAAACATGACAACAGCAACAGTAATAACAGTGGGTGTTCAGGTGAATGCCCCTGTCGAAAAAGTATGGCAATTGTGGACCGGTCCGGAGCACATTGTGAAATGGAATAGTGCATCCGACGACTGGCACACGCCACGTGCTACCAATGATCTCAGGGTTGGGGGAAGATTTGTTTCACACATGGCGGCAAAAGATGGAAGTATGGGTTTTGATTTTGGCGGAACCTACACAGAGGTCAAAACACCAATTGATAAAATATACGATGGATGACAACAGAAAGGCTACTGTCACTTTCACTCCAAATGAAAAAGGGGTACAGGTTACGGTTGAATTTGACGCAGAAGCAATCAATCCGGTTGAAATGCAAAGAGGTGGATGGCAGGCGATTTCGGACAGTTTTAAAAAGTATGCAGAAATATGACAGATCCAATTTATGCTTGTTTATGGTTTGATGGAAAAGCCAAAGAAGCTGCGGAATATTATTGTTCCGTGTTTAAAAACTCGAAAATAATTTCAGAGAATCCTATGGTAGTGATCTTTGATTTGAATGGCCGGAAATTTATGGGGCTCAACGGCGGACCGATGTTTAAGTTTACAGAGGCTGTTTCATTCGTAATTGACTGCAATGATCAGCAGGAAATTGATTACTACTGGAACAAACTTACTGAAGGTGGGGAAGAGAGCATGTGTGGCTGGCTGAAGGATAAATATGGATTATCATGGCAGGTTGTTCCAAAAATATTGGGCGAACTCATGGGTGATCCTGTCAAAGGACAGCGAGTGATGCAGGCGTTTCTTAAAATGAAAAAGTTTGATATACAAACGTTGCTGAACGCATGAATGAACGAATGCAAATTAATACCTATCTCACCTTCAATGGAAATTGCAGAGAGGCAATGAGTTTTTATCAGCAATGCCTTGGCGGAGAATTACAATTTCAAACCATTGGAGAATCTCCACTAGCAGAAAAAATGCCTGGAAAAATGCGGAAGTGTATCTTACATGCAACTTTAACAAATGGCACTCTGGTGTTGATGGGCTCAGATATGGTAGGGAATGATGGTCTGCAAAAAGGAAATGCAGTATCACTTTCACTGCATTGTTCAAGTGAAGAACAAATTAAATTGTGCTACAAAAAACTTGCTGCCGGGGGAATACAAAATCATCCTGTTGAAACCACATTTTTTGGTGCTTTGTTGGGTGATTTAACAGACCGATATGGAAATCACTGGTTGTTGCATTTTGGTATGAATAAAAGGCAGGACGGTGATTGAAATCAATAGATTAAACTAAGTACAAATCTTTTATAAGAATTCGAAAATAATCATCATAATAAATCTATCATAAGAGATCATAATCATCATAACGATCAGGAGAAATCACAAAAACCATCATAACACATCTATCATAAGAGATCAAAAAATCATCCCTATAGATCAAAATAAATCATCCCTCTTCTATGAAAAAAACTAAAATTATTTATTGGATTGTAACAGGATTATTTTCTGTTTTCATGTTATTTACAGCAATTCCGAACATCATGAAGACGAAGGAATCGATGGAATTTATGGCGAGTCTGGGATATCCGGATTATTTTGTGATGTTTATCGGAGTAGCTAAATTTGTGGGAATAATAGCAATATTAATTCCCGGCTACCCGCGAATCAAAGAATGGGCTTATGCTGGTTTATTTTTTGATTTATTTGGCGCCCTTTATTCAATAATTGCAAAGGAAGGATTTCAGATGCCTGTGTTATTTATTATTTTACCCATAGGGTTTCTCTTTTGGTCTTATTTTTTATTTCATAAATTGCATGCAAAAAAATCCAAATAATCTGAATGTAAAATTTTAATTCAAATGAAATCAAAACCTGTTGCTAAAAATATTGATGCCTACATTTCCGATTTTCCAGAAGTGGTGCGTGAACAACTGGAAACGTTAAGACTAGCCATCAAGAGTGCTGCACCTAAATCGGTTGAAGTTATCAGCTATGGAATGCCGGCATTCAAGCAAAACAAGGTTCTGGTTTATTTTGCAGGATACAAAAATCATATCGGCTTTTATCCTACCGGAACAGGCATTGCAGCATTTGAAAAAGAAGTTTCGAAATACAAGTATTCAAAGGGAGCAGTTCAGTTTCCGATTGAAGCAAAGCTGCCACTGGCTCTAATAAAACGAATTGTAAAGTTCCGGGTTTTGCAGGATAAAGAAGCAGCAAAGAGTAAGGGGATTGAGAAATTAAGTAAGAAGGGATAAGGGCGCAGGAAGTAATTTTATTTCTAATGGTATTTTCCGTACGCCATGCCTGGCGTACGTAATCTAGTTTTCGGGTTTGTTAAATTTTTGCACTTAGCATGCAGAAGATCATGGTACTCAAAAGTGAATTGAAATTTCGAATCGGAGTATAATTTTGATGCAAGTGAAAATTTGTTTTCTTGTATAACCTCCCAGACGCCATGCCTGGCGTACGCACTTCGGTTTGTGCAAATGAAAGTAATAACCGATGGCTACGAAAAGTTTTGCCAGAGAAAAATTTGTATCAAGGCAACAGGAAAATTATCTTTGAAATACAAATTTGATCGGCAACCACAATTATCAACTATCAAAAAAATCGGAGTACGGACGCCATGCCTGGCGTCCGGGAATTTGGTAGATGGGAAGGTTGATTTTCAAAGGAGAATTCTAATAAAAAAGAAATTCTTATCAATTTATTTGGGATTTCTATTCTGCTTTTTATTAAACCGATCTCTTTCCCAATTTTTAGGATTATTTTGAATATATTTTCGAATTTTATTAAGACTTAAATCATTATTTATCAAGACATCATGATATCTGGAATGCCAGCCAAATAAGTGACTATTAATTCGGCACCATGAAGTAACAGAGGATTTAAATCCTCTCATAATAGAGCCTAAATTTTTGCGTTGAGGGCCAAAAATGTTTTGATTAGGGCTATTAATCCCATCTGACTGAACCATTCTTAGGCTAGTTGGATCTTTTACCAGCAAACTTAAATCCCTCAATCCCAAAAACGAAAGAGAGCGGAGGTTAAATTCATTTCTGCCTATTCCAATAATTCCATGAAAATGATTGGGCATTACTTTAAATTCATCCAGATATAAATTCATATCAGGGCGAATTGAAGGCGTTAACAACCATTGTTTTTCTACTTCTCTTCCAATATCATTCAGGTACATTTTACCATTGGAAATTTCGCCAAAATAATTTTCACCAAATTTTGTGTTGACAGTTACAAAATATAATCCTTTCCATCTATAATCCCAGTTTTGAAGCCGGGTGGTTTTTCTGTTGTCATTAAAAAGTTTAGACATAAAAAGGTAATTAAAAGTGAATAAAAATAATTTGAAAAATTATACAGGTGCAAATATAAAATAATTAATTTTATTTGCCAAGGATAAATGATGAATTATTTTGATAGAGGTAATAACCGATGTGCACTGAAGGAAATTGGAGGTTTCACACTGGTAATTCATAAAAGTGCAATTGAAAATTTGTTTTCTTGTATAACCTCTCGGACGCCAGGCATGGCGTCCGTACTTCGGTTTGTGCAAATGAAAGTAATAACCGATGGCTACGAAAAGTTTTGCCAGAGAAAAATTTGTATCAAGGCAACAGGAAAATTATCTTTGAAATACAAATTTGATCGGCAACCACAATTATCAACTATCAAAAAAATCGGAGTACGTACGCCATGCATGGCGTACGGGAATTTAATTGAGGGAAAGTGTGATTTATTTTAAGGATGATTTTTTATCAGAAAAAAATTACCGGCAACAAATTGTGATTTTTAGGGATTTATAGAACTAAGGAATTTTATTTTTTTATATTTCCCCCATTCGCCAAGGGTTATGTCCCCAAATTTCCTAATCCTTCACCTTATTCAATCCCATCAAATTCACCATCCAGTTCGGAAGAGGTTTTCCGGATTTTCTGTTTTTTAGATTAAGATAAAAGCCTAATTTTTTCAACACAGGAATCTTGTGTGTTTCTACCATTTCAATCAGCGTGCCATCTGGATCCTCAACATATGCGAAGCGTCCTCCTGATTCACCCATGCTAAATGTGTCGCCGCTGTCTACTGTAAATTCATATTTATGTTTTGCAAGATTTGCTTTGAGTGCAGACATATTAGAAACGTCAAAGCACAAATGAATGAAACCAAGATCGCCCCAAAATCTGTTTTCATAAGCTTTAACAGCATCACGATTGAGAGCCTGAATGAGTTCAATTTGTACATCTCCAAGCAAACGACTGAAAGGAGCAATGAATGGATTGTCGAAGGTAAGTAATACCCTGCGAAAAGTTTGATTGCTTGCTTCCTCTCCCAGGTCACTGAATTTTCCGGTTACATCATAAACAACATTATGCATTCCAAAACCTTTTTGGTAGAAGGCCATGGATTTTTCCATATCACTGACTCCAATCACTGCCCCGCAAACTCCTCCTTGCATAAAGTCATCATTTTTGAACCATGATTTATCATTTACAACCTGGTATTGATTTCCGGCGGCATCATTAACCAGAAAGGATAAATTTCCTGCAGGGCACTTCTGGGGTTTCGTACACACAACATTTTTTTGAATATTGCTGTGAGAGCTTTCAACTTTTGTAGATTTAAATTTAACAGCATTAATTCCATAATCACCCCACTGAACTTTACTTCCGCCAATAGATGTTCTGCTTGTGAATTGCCATATTTCAGCACCGCCACCACCGTTCATATTCATGGCCAGAATTGCACGACGGGCATGCACCTCACCACCGGTATAGCGAATCATTAATTCAGCTTTAGCTTCGTCATCAAAAATTTTTACATTTAATCCAAAAGCTTTCCTTAACCATGTGAAAGTTTCGGTAGCATCGGCACATCCTATACCAACTTGTTGAATTCCTGAAATTAACGCCATTGTTTATTACTTGTAATTATACGGATTTTAATTTTCTTGCAATTTTAAAGAACAAATATGGAAAACATTTCCTTAACATGATCATAACAATTTCATTTTTTACAACATAAACCTTTCGCTTATCTGCATGAATTGCTTTAATAATTTTTTCAGCACAGACTTCCGCAGAAATGCCATTCGCCTGTCCGGTATCAAGTTGTTGATGAGAAGTACCATCTGCTTTGAGGGCAGAATAGGATATATTGGTATAAATACGACCTGGTGAAACTGTTGTAAAGTGGATATTAGGCCTGTTGTTTTCTATCATCCACGACTCAAAGAAACCTTCCAATGCATGTTTAGAAGCGGAATAAGCACTTCGTTGTGAAAAGCCAAAAGTGCCTACAACACTGCTGATGAGCACAATATTTGCATGCGTTGAATTTATCAGTAACGGCCACAATGACTTCGTTAGTGAAACCTGTCCGAAAAAATTTACTTCCATGATTCTTCTGTCTACTTCAATAGATGTTTCTTCGGCTTTTGACCGTTGACTGATTCCTGCGTTATTGACTAAAACATCAATCGTTTTAAACTGACTTCCAACAGCAGTTGTAAAATCAGCAATAGACCCGGAAGAGGAGATGTCAAGGGCAAAAGTAAAACAGCGGGCTCCTTTTGATGACAGGCATCCTGCACGACCTTCAGTTCATTCAATCTGCGCGAAGCCAGTATGAGCTGAACTTCTTTCCCTGCCATTTGTAATGCCAGAGCTTTACCAATTCCCGACGATGCACCTGTAATAAGAATCACTTTACCGGTAAAGCTTCCCATTAAATCATTTATATTGAGGGCCAAAGGTATTATTTTTAGGTTAAATCATAACCAAATTTCAATTGAAAGGCCATCTTTAACAGGCATTAATTTACCCCTGATCGCCAGGGTCTGTTTCAGAGTCAGCCTGTTGGCAATACCAATGATTATCAATGCTCTGCTTTTTTGACTCCCTTGTATTGTGTGGTAACCGGTTTTTAATTATATTTGTTCAGAAATCAACTGGCTGTGGCATCTCAAACAGATGTTGGCAACGTAAACAGCTTAATTTAATTTCCATTGGCGGGCTTTGAAAAGTGCCATGGGGAAGTTTGAATTTTTAGTTAGAAGAGTAAAAACTATCTGTTAAAAAGTTTTGGTATTCAGTAATTTTAAACTTCCCGCAAGGATGCATAGGAATACAATTGTTAGTTTTGGTTTTTGGAAATGCTTCGCTTTAACATTCTGTTTAGTGATGCTTTTTTTATTTGAAGGAGCTGCTCAAAACCGGGCCATAAAATTCAATGGCATTGATGATTATATCACCTTTGGGAATGATTCTAATTTACATCTCGAAGAATTCACTATTGAATGCTGGTTTAAAAAACAAGGTGACGGCATCCCCGCAAATACAGGAACATCGGGAGCTATTGCGGTTCCTTTAATCACAAAAGGCAGAGGTGAATCGGATCACAACAACCGCGATCTGAACTATTTTTTAGGGATTGATTCAGCAACAAACGTTCTGACAACTGATATTGAAGAAGGATTTTCACAAAGAGTCCCCGGACTGAATCACCCCTTGTATGGCACCACTCAAATACAATTGAATGTGTGGTATCATGTAGCCATGGCCTTTAACGGGAATCAAATGTCTGTTTATCTCAACGGACAACTGGAGATTTCGGTTGGACAAGGTGTAAAAACGCAGTCTCAAAGCATTCAGCATGCAGGCATCGCCTCGGCAATTACTTCTTATGGTTCTCCCGAAGGATTTTTTGAAGGAGTCATAGATGAAGTTAGAATCTGGAACTATGCACGGGATATACGGGAAGTTCAAAATGCAATAAATACAAGTATCTCAACTCCTCAAACAGGATTGGTTGCCAGCTGGATGTTTAATGAAGGCATCGGAACAATTGTGAATGATTCATCCGGGAATAATATAACAGGGATCATAAATGGATCTATGAATACCTGGGTTAACGGTGCGCCGTTGAATATGAATATAAATTATGTGCCTGATTTTCCTGTCACTATTGTTCCGCAAAATAATGATACCTGTGTAGCTGTCAATAATGCACAATTAAAAGTACATGCATACGACAAGGGTGGCGACCCAGTTAAAGTCAAGTTTTATGGAAGGCCTGCTTTTAATTCACCACCACGGTTTTCAATCATTCCCTTTCCGGATACGCAATTTTATGTTTCGAATTTGCATGGTGGCAATAATGAAGTTCTGAAAAATCAAACTTCATGGGTTGTTGCTAATCACACCAGCAGAAATATAAAATATGTAACGCAAATGGGAGATTGTGTTGAACATGGAGATAACAATGGTGATGATACAGAGTGGAAACGGGCCGATACTGCCTTTACTGTTTTAGAAGACCCTGCAACCACCGGACTGGCAGAAGGAATTCCTTTTTCAATAAGTGTTGGAAATCATGATCAGGTTCCAAAAGGCAGTGCAACAGGAACTACCATTTTTTACAATCAATATTTTGGTGTATCACGTTTCGGCGGCCGCAGTTATTATGGTGGCCATTATGGTTCAGATAACGATAATCATTTTTCTCTTTTTTCTGCTTACGGAATAGATTTTCTTGAGATTAGTTTAGAGTATGACGGCGCTTCGAATCCCAATCCTTTGGTTCTTAATTGGGCCGATAGTATTCTTCAAGCTTATCCGAACCGGCACGCGATTGTTACGAGTCATTACATACTCAATGTTGACGGGACTTTTGGAAATCAGGGTCAGAAAATTTATGATAAGTTAAAAGATAATCCCAATTTATTTCTCATGCTGTGTGCTCACATGCACGATGAATATATACGTAAAGATGTTTTCAACGGAAATACAATTTATACAATATTATCAGATTATCAGGGACGGTCATTCGGTGGCTATGGGTGGTTAAAAATTCTTGAATTCCGACCCGAGATAAATAAGATATTTGTGAAAACGTATTCTCCATTTTTGAATATGTATGAAACAGACGCGAACAGTGAATATACGCTGGATCACAGTATGACACCTGCGTTCCAGTTACTTGATAGTGTAACTGTAACTTCAGGTTCTGAAGCTTCTTATTTGTGGTCAGGACTGCAAATGAATTCATCCTATGAATGGTACGCTGTAACAAGTGACGGCAAATACGAGCAAATTACGGAGTTACATAAATTCAGTACGAATAATAATGAACAGGTAAATATTGGAAGCGATGTAATTCAATGTGGAGGACAAGTGAGTTGTGGAACCAGTGATACCAATTACACGTATCTCTGGTCTACCGGAAGCACCAATCCGTTTATTACCGTTAATCAAACTGGTAACTACACGGTAACCGCTACAAGTATAGCAGGTAATTGTCCGGTGAAGGATACAATTTCAATTACGATCAATCACATTCCTGAATCATTTCTTGGTATAGATACTGCTGCATGCGACCGGCTTGTATTAGGTGCGGAAACTTATTCCAGTTTTATTTATGAATGGCAAGACGGTAATATTGATTCCATTTATACCGCACTTGCTACAGGGAGTTATTCACTTTTTATACAAGACACTTTGACAGGATGCTTTAGTTCGGATACTATCAATGTGGTGATTCATCCACTTCCGAATGTGAATCTAGGAAATGATATCACACAATGCGGAGGCATGACATCTATTGGAATTAACAATGCAGCCAACACGTATCTCTGGTCTACCGGCAGCACCGATTCAATAATTTCAACAAGTGTATCGGGACAATTTATTTTAACAGCGACAACTATTGCAACCGGTTGTGTAAATTCAGACACTATAAATGTTATAATAAATCCTATTCCACCTTCTTACCTTGGATCCGATACGGCTGTTTGCAATCAACTGATTCTGGAAGCAATAACAGATACCAATTTTATTTATGTGTGGCAAGATGGAAGCAGCGATTCTGTTTTTACAGCAATTAGTTCAGGTATTTATTCGGTCTATACTCAGGATAGTGTTACAGGTTGCTTTAGTTCAGATACAATAAATGTTGTAGTGTATCCCTTGCCGGATGTAAATCTGGGGAATGACATAACGCAATGTGGAGGAACTGCTACCATTGGAATTAATTCCAGTGGGAACACGTATCTCTGGTCGACAGGCAGTACGGATTCTACCATCACAACAAATATTTCAGGGGAATATATTTTGACTGCAACGAGTATCATTGGAGGTTGTGTCAATTCTGATACACTAACGGTAACTATCAATCCGATTCCAATTCTTGATCTTGGATCGGATACTGCGGTATGTGCACAAATAACTCTATATGGAACTGCCGGTCCAAATTATATTTATGAATGGAACACCGGAAGTAATTCATCGAGCATTACCACATCTGCATCCGGAGTGTATTCACTAAATATTGAAGATGGCAATACAGGATGTAATATAACGGATTCAATCAACATTATAATTTATCCTGAACCGTTAGTTAACTTAGGACTCGATATCATTCAATGCGGAGGTGCTGTTACCATTGGTGATCCGGACCCATTAAATTCGTATTTGTGGTCAAACGGAACCACCACTCCTTTGATAACTGTAGATCAATCGGGATTGTATGTTTTGACTGCTACAAGTAATCTGGGTTCCTGTGTCAGCAGAGATACAGTTTTAGTAATTATAAATGAAGTACCGAATGTGGTTCTTGGCAATGACACTTCGGGGTGTGGCAGTGTCACACTCAATGCAAATTTGGGTTCGGGATTTAATTATACCTGGCAGAACATTGCCGGTGCGCCAACTCATGAAGTTGTTGTAAGTGGCGAATATTATGTAATGGTAACGAATAGTCTTACCGGATGTTTTAACAGCGACACCATTCAGGTTGAAATTTTTCCATTGCCTCTGATAAATTTGGGAACAGATACTGCATGTGCCTATTGTGATTTTGAAATTTTTGTTCAGGGCGGATTTCAATCGTACATGTGGAATACAGGAGAAGCCGGCAACAGCATTCATATTTCTGCTCCAGGGAATTACTGGGTGTTGGTTTATGATAACAACGGATGTTCTGCCAGAGATTCATTGCTGGTGCAAACGGGATCATCGGTGTATCCCAATCCTTTTTCAGATGTTTTGATTGTAAATTTGCCGGACAATTCCGGAGTTCCGGAGTTTCAAATGTTTGATGAGCTGGGAAGAGTTCTCTATGTTAACTACACACAAAACGGGAAAAATTATTTGATAAATACGTATTCCATCGCGAAAGGTGTTTATTTTTTGAGAATAACAGTTGGTGGTGAGCAGCAGAATTTCAAGCTGCTTAAAAATTGATTCAAATGATTTAACTGTTATAAAAAAGAAGACGTGTCAGAAAGTCTGACACGTCTCTTGGGAAAATATAAAAAAGTTATTTCATATCTTTTACTTTTTCCTTGAGCAGTTTTGCTGTTTCAAGATGAGCGGCCAAATCGGGAAGCATTTTAGAGGCCCAAGCTTTAAGATCGGCATCTTCACAATCATCTGCAGCTTTTTGAAATTTGTTAATGGCTTTTTCATGACCATCAACCATCATATCACAGTATTTACGGTCAAAGTCATAACCTGATTTTTCAGCCAGATCTTTGTGTTCTTTCATGGTATCTTCTGAAGGAGAAGCAGGAATGGAAATGTTTTTTGAAGAGGCCAGCGAAGCAAGGTCATTGTACGCTTTTTGGTGGTCGGATTCCATTTTTTCAGCAAACTGTTTGACTTCTGACATAGTTGCTTTTTTAGTTCCTAACTGTCCCATATGAATTTCCATGAGATTAATTTCAGCCGCATCCACAACAAACTGTGCGTCTTTTTCACTTTTTCTTGTATCCATGACTTCTTCATTGCGCTCTTCAGCGGCCTCCTTGGCGTCATCGGGTTTATTAGAGCAAGCGGATATTCCGGTTATAGTTAAAACGACTCCTCCCAGGATGAAATATTTTACAAAATTCATTTTCATGATGTTTAGTTTTTAGTTTAATTTATTTGTGATATAATTAAATCTTTATAAAAATAATGCCATAAAAAAATTACACATTAAATCAGTATGTTTCACTGCACAGGAATTTTGTTTGTGGAAATATTTTCCCATTTGATGTATAAAAATTCTCTGTCTGAAAAAATAAAGTATAATCTGATGTAAAGGAAAACGGAACTTATAAATCCGGCGCTGAAAATCACTCAGTTGAAAAATAAAAAAATCAGGCCTGTTTATGCAGAGATAAACAAGCCTGATATGAATTAATTTTCTTTACAAATGGTTTGCGTTACCGATTGAAGCGGAAATCCTTTGCAGCCGGAACGCTAGTGGAGGATGCAAAGATTGCAGCGTAAAGCGGGTTAAAACGCCCAACAGTTTATTCGACCAGTAACTTACCGGTGCGGGTGATCGAAGTTTTAGTATCGATGAGTTTATAGAAATAGATTCCGTTGGAGAGTTTGTTTTTTTCTACCACAAACATATTTCCATTTGTAACTTTTTCAGGAGCAACTATTTTACCAGTAATATCAACAATGTTTAACGTGTATTTATTGGAACCGGGATTATCGAACAAAATGGTTGTTGACTGATTAAACGGATTTGGGTAAACAAGCACATCGTTATTCTTATTTATTTCAGCCACACCGGTAGGTAAAACATATACCAATGTGTTCAGGGTAGTATTGGTGACCACAGCAGGATTGAAATCAAAGAATATATGTGCAGTGTTATTTACAGGAGTATAATCGGTTAGTCCAGTTTTAGGAACGATGCGATAGCGGACATAACCATGACTTTCGGGTTCGTTGGCAATACTGTCGACCAATAAAATATTATTAAAAGCAAAACGCAGTTCACCGTTACTCTTCAATTCTGTTTGCAACGAATGACTGCTTCCTAACACTTCAAATGTATTTAAGTCAAGATCGCTGTCGAGAATATCCAGAACCAATACATTAAATGCGGTGTCACTTCCAGTATTCTGGAAACGGATAAGATATTCAAGAGGGTCGGTCATTAAGGTATAATTCTGAGCGAAAATTCCTGCAGGAGTTACCTGTTTGTCGTTAGGATCCCAGGCACAGAAGATGTTATATGTTTTATTATCATACGCTGATAATTGAACAACTCCACTACCATCAAGAGAGCTGGCGCCGGAACTGAGTGCCATTGAGGTGCCTGCACCCGGTAAGCCGAAAAGTGCTTTGAATTCGACTTCAGTATAAGGAAGGAAATTATTTATGTCCCAATAAATAGTATCGTTTGAAACAGAAGACGGAGGAGTAAGAGATGAAATGTAATTCATTAGAGCATCATCGTATTTCAACCAAACTTTTGTATCATATGCAATGCTGCTGTTGTTTCTTACTTTAAAACTCACATATTGATTAGTATTACATCTGGCGAATACATAAAGGTCTTTAACAAGGATGGAATAATCAGGGGCGTTTGATATGAATCCAAAATCTTTACCCGAAATATTCCCAGTAACATTTAAG
This sequence comes from Bacteroidota bacterium, assembly GCA_016722525.1. Classification (GTDB taxonomy): domain Bacteria; phylum Bacteroidota; class Bacteroidia; order AKYH767-A; family OLB10; genus JADKJB01. Next base: position 281,699 of record JADKJB010000007.1, on the reverse strand, counting down.
GTGTATGAAGCGGAGTCAGTAAACAAACTGAGTCCGGGAATATTTAAATCGGGAGTAAGCGTTTGAGCACCGCCAAGTGAACCAAGTAGAAAATCTCCTGAAGCATTGGTGAAAGCAAAAGAGCTGGTTGGTGTTATTTGCACCTGAGCATTATTTATTCCGGGTTCACCGCCGTCTTTAATTTTGTTTTGATTCTGGTCGAAAAACATAGAGCCAGAGATATAATAAGGAGCGTCAATCACATTAAACTGACCGGTTAGAAAATGAGTACCGCTGTATGTTCCGGAGGTATTTACTCTAATATCCAGATTACTTCCATTGTTTGTGTTTATAGGAAGGGTTGATTGAAATTGAATTGTAAAGCTATCAATTACAGTTATGAAATTAGATCCATATACTGTGTGAGTGTTAGGAAGTGTTAAAAAGGTTATGGATGTTACATTTCCATTTGCATTTATACCGGGTTGAAAAATGGGATAATCCGATGTTATTTGAAAGATGCCAGGCAGACCTTTGAACCCAACATTAGGAGTTACAGAAGTTAATGCATGTCGCAACCCAAAATCATTTCCAGGGGAGTTGTTGTTATTAATTGTTGCTTGTATTGTATCGGGGTTAGATGTAACAAACATGTATGGCAAATTTGATGGCTCAACCAGTAAGGAATATGTTCCATTGGCAACATCAAAACTATAGTCTCCGTTGATATCGGTTGTATTAGTACTCCACGGAATAGCCCTGACTATACGATTGGAAATAGCTGGTTCGCCTCCATCCTTTATACCATTATTGTTTAAATCATGGTAGATGGTACCTGAAATTGTACCATCAGGAGGAACAACGGTAAAAGCACTTGGTAAAGTGTAAGTATTTTGATTCAAATACGGGTATAATACATCTCCAATAATTACTTCCAAATCATATAACCCAAGGTTAATGGAGTTAACAACAAATTGCGAATTGACAGTATCAGCATTAATCACCTGCGTGTTCAAATCCCACCAATTAGTCCAATCAAAAATAGTTATGGGTGCAAATCCTGACTTTTTTAACTTAATGCTATAAATGTTTCCTGCCGGACTACTTGATTGTAAAAACATCCCGTTGGATGTGATGGTTGTTTGAAGAGTTTGTCCGGGGCAACCCTGAGTAGCAGACATTCCCGTAATCTGTGCTTTGGAAGTAAACGAAACAAGAATAGAAAGTATGATTAATAGATAAAAATTTTTCATAATATTTTGATTTTGAAATTTAAAAGTAGGCAATTTAAATTAGAAATAATAAAAAATAATTACTTATTAAATAAAAAGGTCTTAAATCGCCATGATGTTTTCGTAAACCTTTCAAAAGCTCAACAATCATAATAGGTCTCTTTAAGATCTTATTGAAATCATTGATTATAAGTTCATTAGAGGTAATTGTTTGGGCTTTGGCAAGGAGTATAGTCCTAAAAACATGAATAGATTCCATCTTTACTCCATCGGTATGCCGCAACAAAGTAATGTATGCAGAATCCAAATTACCGGCATTATAATGCACAATTGACAAATTAAGTATGGCATCGTCGAACCAAGGCTGCAATCGGAGTGCATTTTCATAGTATTGTTTTGCGGTTGCAGCATCACCTTTCAAATTGTAACAGGTACCCAAATCATTCAACACTTTTACATGATATGGATTCACTTTTTCCGCTTCCTGAAAAAAAGAAAAGGCAGTTTCCTGATCACCGGAATAAAATGCTGCATATCCCTGCAGCCATGCAATGGGAGTTGAGGTAGCATCTAATGGAAAATATTTTTTATCTATTTTCATAAGATGTGATTGCATGCCGTTCCAGTTATTTTTTTGGTCTTCGCGCAAGGTTTTGGTAAGAAGAAAGTCAGATTTAAATCTGTGATATCCGGAAATGGATGCAATTACGGAGCCTGTGAACATCAGAAATAAAATACCAACAATTATATTTTTGCTGATTGGTTTTGCTGCATGATTTGATTTAGAAAATTCAGAAACAATTAATGCAGCAAACATCATGAACAGGATGGGTGGATAAAACCGGTTCATAGGGGTGCTGACCATGGCAATAATGATGAATCCTGTTAATCCGAAAAACAAGATCAGGAGAAAAAATATTTTTGAAGCAGATTCAGCATTTTTGAGTAAAATCCAGAAATAGTAAATGAGTGCAGCGATGATCAACAGAAATAATAACAACCCAACAATACCTGATTCTGCAGCAATCAATAGAAAATCATTGTGAGGGTGAATGTACCGGATTGCTCCGGTATTCATGTACCTTTGATTTCCTAATCCGTAAGACGGAGAAACAACTTTCCAATTCCCGATACCCACACCTGACAGTGGATTTGCAGTAATGACATTAAACGTATTTTTCCACAACACCATTCTTTCATAGGTGCTATTCTGGTAGAACTCATAGTTTTCAACATTGCCGGGTTTCATGAGATTTTGAAATGTAGTGATCCGGTTTTTTATTTGCGATGCACCTGTTACCTGAACGAGGATGAATCCGGAAAGCACAACAGCAATTCCTGCGCTCACACTACTTAAATAGAATAGTTTGTAATGCTGAGGGTTGGAAAATATTTTTTTATGAAAGCGTGCAATCAAAATCACTATTAAAACGACACCTGTAAACAGAGCCACCCAGGTTGATAATGTTTGCAAAATGGCAAGTGTTATTAAAATGATAAATGCAAAAATTAAAGCAACAACTTTCCAGGTTTTATGGGAATATAAAACAGTCAGCAAAGTGAAGGGAAGCATCAGGAAAAGTGTTTCTGCGAAAAAATTTTTATTTCCAAGTGAGGAGGCCACGGAATAGTTAATTGCAATCGGTTTTCCTTTGTTGATGAATGCGGAAATTTCTGGTATCATTTGAACCAGAGAAATCAGCACTAAAATCATTGCTGAAATGCTAATTGTCCGGAAAAAAGTCAATTTGTTGTTCTCATTCGAGACGAAAATGATAATGAATTCAAAAAACAATGACCAGAAGAGAAACAATTTCAAAAACTCAAACAGTCCATCACCCAAATTTATGCAACGTACAAATGAAATAAATTGAATTAGAATAAATAGGGCAAGAATTACAAAAATTTTATCCTTTTTAACAGAAATTTTATTCTGAAAGGCAAGAATTAACGACATGCATGATGATACGGCAACAATACAACCAATAGCCAGAAACTTTGGAGATTGTTCCACATCCTGCAAATCTGTTGAAAAAGCAAATGGCAGCAGAATAAAGAGTGATACACTTAGAAAGAAGGTGAGAAATTTCGCGAGGTTCAAAACAGGAGCTTTGTGAGTACAATAATAGCAGATAAAAGTTAATTGACAAAGTGGATGAATTGTTGGGCCTTTCCAGATCAATAAAGTAAAAACTGTAAATAATGTAACATTTTTCATGCAAAGTGTAATAAACATGGCATGAGTTATGGATACTTGAACAATTGGAGTTGTGTTGTGAAACATTCAATCACCAACTATTTATTGCGCGAAAATCACTTTTAACCAACTGATAAATTTAAAGCAAGATATTATGCCAAACAGAATCCGAAGTTCAACTTTTAAGACCCAAAGCAACAATGAATTCCCTGTTGAGGATTTTTTTAATCAGGTAATTGACAGTTTGCAGGACTATTCTATTTTCACAATTGATACAAATTTTAAAATTAATAGTTGGAATTCAGGAGCCATTACTATTTTTCAGTACGAACCCGGCGAAATACTTCAACAGCATTTCGATATTATTTTTACAGATGAAGATAAACAAAATGGAATTCCTGCTTTAGAAATAAAAGCTGCATTAGAAAGTGGAAAGGCTATTAATAACAGGTGGCATATCCGTAAGGACGGTAGCAGGTTTTATGCCCAAGGCCAGGTATTTCCCGTTAAAAGTATTAGTGGAGAAGCGATTGGTTTTGTTAAAATATTGCGAGATCTAACTGAAAATAAACGAACCGAAGATGCGATTAACAAGTATATAGGTGATCTTGAGGAATTGATTACTCATAAAGATAAAATCCTTGCAATTTTATCGCATGATCTCAGAAGTCCTTTAGCCCGTATGATATCCATTACAGATTATCTGAGATCGGATTTTGATGTTATAGATCCTGCTGAATTCAAAAAATTACTCAAGCATTTGAATAAATCAGTTAAGGAAGAATTAAACATGCTTGATTATCTTGTTGAATGGGCCCGGATAAAATATGCTTCTCAGGTATTTACTCCGACAAAGACAGATATTTATGATTTTGTTTTGAAGGCTATAGAAACCTACCAGTCTACAGCATCCGCAAATCATGTAAAATTGGAAAACCATATAAAAAAGAACACCTTCGTGTATGCAGATGGGAAAATGATACTTTCGGTGATTCAAAATATTATTGCCAATGCTATAAGACATTCCGGTGAGGGCGATCTCGTGACAATTTCTTCCTACAATAGTGATAATGATATGGTGGTTGTAATTAAAGATTCCGGAAGTGGAATGTCTGCCGAAACGCAACAAAAGCTCTTTACACCTAATTTAGAATCTTTGGCAAGTAGCAGAAATCAAAATCAGGGCGCTGGTATTGGCATGTTGTTAACAAAGAGTTTTCTGGAGACGAATGGTGGCAAAATCTGGTTTGAAAGTTCAGAAGGGAATGGCACTACTTTTTATTTTTCATTACCTTTGACAGAACGACCACCTACAAACAATAACAACAATTTGAATTTTTCAGAAATTATTGCTTCAGAATAGCAAATAAGCAAATTACTGCAAAAATAATTTTCAAGTCGTTCTCGTAACCAGTCCTTCGTTCAGAGCAAAAAAGCAAGATCGGCAGTGTTGCTGACGTGAAGTTTTGAATATATATTATTACGGTGTGTTTCAACTGTCTTTACGGAAATTTCCAGTAAATCTGCAATGTCTTTATTGGTAAAACCACGACAGATTAATCCAACCAGTTCTTTTTCGCGAGGAGTCAGTTCAATTTTGAAACCTGAATGTTTATTGTCGCGAAAATTTTCTGAAACTTTATCCATCAGCAAATGTGAAATATATTTTGAAAAATAATTTTCTCCTTTCATGACACTATGTATAGCTTCCTGTAATTCTGCAAAACTTGTATTTTTCAATAAATAGCCGTTGGCTCCGGCTCTGATCATATTTGCAATGTTATGAGGATCATCCATCATGGTAAGTGCAATTATTTTCACGGGAAGGTTTCTCATGGATATTTGGCGGGTTGCTTCAATGCCGTTCATTTCAGGCATTCTGATATCCATGAAAATAACATCAGGACGTTGCTCTTCCGCCACATAAACAGCCTCGTTGCCGCTTGCAGCATGCAATACATTTTTCACATACTGAACCTTTCGTAATAAACTCTCCATTCCTTCGCGGAACAGTTGATGGTCGTCTACAATTAAAGCAGTGATAGTATTCATAAATTCAGCGTGAAAATACAAACAATCCGTTGAATTAAAAAGTCGGAGCTAAAGGCAGTCTTCGAAGATACTTAAAAACGAATTAAGAAATATGTTGCATCTCAAATTGAAAATGGAATAGCGTTGCAACTCCGGGTGAGCTGTTGAAGGTTACCTGCCCATTATATAATCTGATTCTGGTTCGGATGTTCTTCATTCCCATTCCGGCATTTTCGACATCCTTCGTTTCAAATCCTTTTCCGTTATCTGAATAATTGATTTCAAGGATGTCGGGAGATTCGATGAATTGTATTTTTATTAAGGATGCATTTGAATGTTTGATGGAGTTGTGCAATAATTCCTGAAGGACTCGAAAAAGAGCTACCTGAAAGTCGGGCAACAACTGGCATTCAAATTCTTTTATATCCAATTCTATTGCTATTCCCTTTAACTTTTTGTACTGATAACATATTGATGTCAATTCAGAAGGAAGTCCATTTTGAAGAAGGTATTTAGACGATTGGTTTCTGACGATAAGGCGGATATCTTTTACTACCCGGTCTATTAATTCAGAATTCAACTTAACCAATTCCCGGTTTTCTTCATTCTGATCATCTGTCAGGAGTAATTCATTTTGAAGTTTAAGAGCAGATAATTTTCCTCCAATGTCATCATGCAAATCTTCAGAAATGCGATTTTGTTCCGATTCCTGGGTTTGAAAAACAGCTTTGAGGATATCTTTTTCCCGTGCGCTTCTTACACGAAAATAATTGTATATCAATAAGATAACCAACGCTGAAAGAATCAACAAAATAAATGAGGCTATAAATACCGCAAAAATCAATTCTTTTTTATCGGCAGGCATAGAATTCCTTTTATATATAGACTATTTGCAATAATTGACATAATTGAATTGATAACCCAGGTGTAGCGTCGAACATAAACGTGATCATCGATTAATAGATTTCCGGTAGCAAATACCACAGTAGATACGCTAAAATATATAAAAACCGCTAACGTGATCCAAAAGCGATAATTTTTGAAAAGATATTGCCGGGTATCACCGGTTAGGTTTATCATTACAATAGATGAGCAAATCACTAAAATTATATTCTCAATCGCAAGGCTGAAAGTATCGAATTCTTTCAGTTCAATGTTAACGAGAATTTTCACAGTTAAAGCAGAGAATGCAATCAGACTTGAAATTCGGAGTATTTTTTTAAATAGTTCATTCTTCATCCAGTGATTTAACGCGAGTGCGATCAATAAAAACTGCGCCAGGCTGAATAAGTTCATTACAGCGATATTATGTATTTTCAAACTTTGTAATATGAAAAGAAGAATGTCAACTCCGGCAGCAATAAAAAAATAAATTCGAAAAATACGGCTGCCGGAATCAAAAATCTTGTATTTATTAAAATAAACGAAAATGGCTACAATTATGGTTGTAACCATGGAGGTATAAGCCAGAATTAAAATAGCCAGCAATAAATCAGTTATTAAATAAAATGGTTACTACTCTTTGTTAAGAGGATTATCTGTTGCGCAATAATCAGGACATGGCAAGGACATTTCTGCGAGTTTACCCTGATAGAGATCGTCATTATCTGCAGTGACACCAACCAGAATCAGAACTGGTTTTTCATCACTGTTTAAACCATAATAGTAGCGCATACCCACGCAGCCATCCTGGTCCAGTATTTCGCGAATAGCGTCGCCTCCGAAATATCCGGCTATTTTGTTACCCGGAGTGATTGATTCCCGAAAGCGGGCAGTCATAGTTGCAGCTTCGGCAAGAGAGATGTAATGATTTTCGTGTCCTGTAGGCATAAAATTTAGTTTTAAAGGGTGTGGATTAATTTAGGAAATTTTGTTCCAAAGATAACGTGTTCATTGTAAATTCCTAACGATAACAATCAAATCGAAGATTTACTACATGAAAACCCTGATTAACTACATAAAAACCCTGAGAAGCGGGAGTTTGAATTGCAAAAACCAGATTTCAAAATTAACCTTAGAAAATTGAATTTTCTAATTTGAACCATGAGGTTTAAATTACAATGAATTCTTAATCTACCCGCACAAAGCGAAAAGACCCCAATCGCTTTCCGGAAGAGTTATAGATAACAGTTACATATATTCCGGCAGGGAAAGAGGACACATCTATTTTCCCGCTTTTGCCGATGACACTTTTTTCTGACATAAATGCGCCCATCATATTATAGACTTTAACAATTGAGGATTCGTTATTACTTGAATTAGCAAAATGAAAATTAACGAAATTATTTGTTGGGTTTGGATAGGCAACAATTTCCTCAGTGATTTGAACTGGATCAGAAACAGAAACAATGCCTGGTTCGTGTAAAAGAGTAACAACCTGATTTGTTGCTATAGGAATATTAAAGTCAAAATAAATTTGTGCCTGATTGGCAATAGCATTTCCGGCAACTACGGATTCTTTACAATTAATCGCATACTTAATAAACCCATGACTAGCGAGTTCGTCAACTGACGATGGGGGAAGTGCGATAGGATTAAATTCTACCCGAAGAATTCCAGTGTTGCTTAGAGTCCAATTGCACAAATGACTTGTTGATACCATTCTAAAAGTTGACAGATCAAGAAGGCTTGACAAAGTATCAGTAATATTTACAAAAGAAGTTGTAAGATTTCCTGTGTTTTGAAACCTTACTATGTAAACCAACTCTTCACTATTTGAAAGTTGAACCGTTGAATAAAATTCACCTTGTAAACATGTTTTATCATTGGGATCAAAAGAGGCGAGGACAACGGAATTTATAACAGATATATTATCTGCAGGAGTTACATCATTTATATCGGGTTCTACTTTCAGTGAACAAGTTATAGGAGTTCCTAACGGTGTGCCAATATCTGTTTTAACAATTGCTGAAACAGAAACTTCTTCCATAAAATTTATTGACGACATATTCCAAACAATGGTATCGCCATTTGTTAAGGCAGGAGCGGGTATAGAACTTTCAAGGATTAGATTAGAATCAAGTAAAAGAGTAAACACCGGAGATGAGATTGCAGAACCGATATTCTTTGCATTTAGTATTAGCGTTGTATTAAATCCCGGGGAAAAAACACTCGCGTTCGTAAGATCAGCCTGCAAATCATTAATGCCTGGAGCAATGTAAAATCCGAAGTCAACACCGGAAGCAGTTCCTGAAGAAACATAAGAAGAAGGGTTGACTGTAGTATACGTTGAAGGAGGAATAGCCTCTATTAATCCATTGATATCAGTATATAAAGTGTAATTTCCCGCCGTGTCAGTTGAAGCAATATAGGAGGCAGGATTTGTAGAAATTAAGGCATGAGCAATTCCATTTTCACCTGAATCTTTAATGCCATTATTATTAGCATCATAAAATACATTTCCGGAAACAGAATAAAATACATTTTGCCTGCGAAACGCACCGTCAAAATATGACAATACATACAACACATTATTTAAAGAACACATTTGATTTAATGCAAAAAAAGCAGGCACACTATCTATAGTTGCCCAGGTTTGACCAAAGTCGGTTGAGAAAATGACTCCATCATATCGTGCAGTAGAAAACCAGACACTGTCGATGCTTAATAGCCCAAACGGGGCCTCTCCGGGAGGAACCCCATTATAGGTTGACTCTATCCATGTTAATCCGGAGTCAGATGACGTAAAAAATCCCATCCCCCCGGAAAGCACCAATTTGCCATCTGCTAAATGCATTTCATTTTGTGAAAAAGCACTTGATGAAAAGCATGAATTCAAAATCCAATTTTGAGAAGTGAAATCAAATTCAAAAACATATCCATTATCTGTAACACAAAACAATTTACCATAAGCTACCTGAATTTTTCCCGATAATTCATAATTAGAAATTAAGCAAGTTCCTCCAATTACTATTGGCAATTCAGGAAGTGTATCCCAGGAAAGCCCCAAATCATCCGTGTAGATGATATCATTTCCCGAAACATAGATTTTTCCATTTAGTTCAGCAACAACAGTTTGAAAGGATGAAGAATAAGTAGGCAATGGCAATGTGTCCCAAGTAATCCCATGATCGAATGATCTTAAAAATCGTGAATTCCACATTGCTTGAACGGCTAATACCGTATCCCCCATAAAAAGCATTGCATGTGCAGGCTGATTATAAACAATATTCCAAGTATTTCCTGCATCCGTACTTCTGAATAAACCCCGGTAAGTGCTTACAAATAGCACATTGTTATCAGAGTAGATAGAGATAAATTGAGAGTTTGCAATACCGGTATTTGTTATAACAGAGACACCGGTGGAAGGGAAATATGTAAAAATTTCACCATTAAGATCTAATCCAACTTTATTCCCATTAGGAAGAATTACGCCGGGTCGCCATAATCTATAATCGGGCAATGATCCCGGTAACCACGTAAAACCATTATCAGTACTTACAAGCGTATCCGCATTTCCATAGACGTATAAATTGCCATCATGCATTAATGAATTAAATATCGGGCCATTTATAGATGCCTGACATGTATCCCAGGTGGCACCATAATCTGCTGTTCGTATCAACTTGTATTGAGGTGCTCCTGAAAATTATAATCCACAAAATAGATTTCCGAATTATTACAAAAAATATAGGATGGCTTATAGGTGCTATCAAGAAACGTCCAGTTATTCGTTCCGTTTAGAGAATAAACAGAACCTAAATGTCCCGGCATATCTACTGTTGCAATTCCCATGATCCCATTGGTGTAAAATCTATCAATTTCATACCCGCCAAAAAACATGTGTAAATTCCAGGTCATTCCTCCATTATTTGATTTATAGTAAATACCATCTCTCTCATAATAAAGAGCCTTCCCTGTTTTGAACATTCTGCCAGAGTACAATTGAGTTGGATTATCTATAAACACAGGTTGTTGCCAGGTAAGTCCACCATCAAAACTTGATTTTGTATAGGCTTTAAAATTTGCACTAAGGTATTCAACATACAAAATTACCACCGTATCATTGTAACTTTCGAGACCATGACACATACCGGTTATAAGGTTGGATTGTTGCCATGTAAGTCCGTTTGTGGATGAGGTAAAGAGACCTATTTTGCCGGCCGCCCAGATTTCATTTCCAACCTGTTTAATCATGAAAATGGGACCGCCCGTTGGCCCTGGCAATTTGCTCCATTGTGCACTGCATGCGAATGTTAAAGTTAGAAATGCGCTGATCAAAAAAAGTGTTTTAAATATTTTCATGGTAGTTGAATTATAAGTATAAAGTATTAGGATTTAAAAGCTTTTTAACTGTTGTGAAGTTAAAAGTAGGAATATTAGTTGAAATTAACAAATGAGGGAACGAAGCCTTTAAAATCCTATACACATCCAAGAAAATTTCCACTGGGTTAGGAATTTTGGAATATAAATTATTTTTAATTAAATTTATCCCTTTATCAATAAGAAAAGTACATGAAAAATTTTAACCTTCTATGGTCCAAGTGTCTTTTAGCCTCTGTGTTTTTCTTATTTTTTTATGGAAGTGCAAAATCGCAATATTATGAATGGGCATTTGCCCCTTCTTTTGTTCTGCATGGATCATACGGATCTTTCAAATCAACGGACATGCATGGCAATGGATATTACATTGGTATTGAAATACCTAATCTCGGGTATGGCAAAACTGTGATAAGATCGTATGAACCGAATGGCCAAATTATTTGGTCCTTAACATATTCCTCACCGTACGAAATTCTGGGAGTGGATGCAGATTCTGCTGGAAACAGGTATGTATTATTGGATATATCAATCTGGTCCGGTGTATTTGGGAATTTTAACATAAGCGAAGACTTTGCCCTAATAAAATATGATAGCGTAGGAACAGTTGTCAGAGCAACAGGTCTAATCGAGAAATTTAATCAAATAAAAGTTGACAGTGTTGGAAACGCATTTATTTCAACAGGGACCAAAGTTGTTCGCTACAATAAATTCGGATTATTATCATGGCAGTATACAACACCCTTTGAGCATAAACTATTTGTAGATAATGCTAAAAATAATTATCTCGTTAATGATTCAATTGCATTAAAATTAAATCCTTCCGGAATTTTGAAATACACCCTTGTTGAACAAGGGCCAAAGGTGGTTGATTCAAAAGGCAGGTTGTATGTGAGTACAACTGGAGGAATGAAACGATATGATAAGTTTGGGATTTTTCAATTTAATCGTCCTGCAATTACCGGCACCATTCAAACAAATAATAATGGTAATATTTATGAGTTCCGAAACGACAGTATATTAAAGTACAATCAGTCAGGTACCACTTTGCAATGGCTCTTTGATGATGCACCTTCCGAAGGAATTGTAAATGCATTTGGAGATATATATTTTGGTGACAATTACAATGTGACTAAAGACGACTTGCAATTATGTCCATTTCGGATTAAGTCGGAGCCTTATACATTTCAATATGATGATGACCAGATATGGGTTGCAAAATTAAATGGAAAAGATCAGCCTCCGTTTCAGGCTGCGATATATACCAACTTGATCCGTAACGATTCTCAAGGCGGCATATCTGATCCCAATGTTCTATGTGGTTCTATGGGTGGAATATCAGGAGTAGGAACGCTTTTAAGCAACTCAACATTATTTGATTTTTGCACCAATGCAGTTAGTTCATTTGATCCGGGGAATCAATTTAGTTTAGAAATTTCTGATTTATCGGGAAGTTTTGCAAATCCAATTAGTTTGATCAATCCTGCAACAGCAGTATTACCCGATTCAATTCCATATGGTACCTACAGAATTCGGGTGGTTTCATCAACCCCAGGTGTAACCTACCATGAAAATTTACCCTATGCTGATTATGGAGTAAAAATTTATCCTAACAAAGCAGATTTATCAATCACTGGCTCACAAAATTTGTGTGATGGAGATTCGCTACAGTTGACTGTTTCAATCAGTGATACAAATGGCTATGTAAATTGGATAAATTCAGGAGACTGGATTTCGGGAGCTACCTCCTACAACCATACAATAGATACTAGTGGCGTTTATTATGTGTTTGTTGATAATTACGCTTGTCATAGATATTCAGATACACTTTACGTGGATTTAAAACCAACGCCCTCTCCAACTGTAAGTCCTACGGGACCATTTTATATTTGTAGTGGTGAAAATGTACCGCTGGAAGTTAGCGATGTAGATTTAACTTCAATTTCATGGCAATCCTATGGCTCTGCTTTATCTGGCGCAATCGATACGTCCTATATTGTATTAACTTCCGGATTATATTCTGCCGTAGTTACGAATCAGTTTGGATGTAAAGAAACCACTTCAGATGTTTATGTTCACGTATCGCCTCCCTGTAGAATCGGACAATTCAATTCAGAAGATTCAGAAATTGAAATTTATCCAAACCCTGTTCGTTCAAATGCCGATTTAGTTATTTCAGGAATGAATGGTGGTGAAAATTTAATTTCTATATATGATGCAGCAGGTAAGGAAGTGTTTAAGCAAAGTTTCTATTCTGAAAAAGGATCTCATTTCATCGTTGCAGGCAATCAGTTTTTAAATGGCGTTTATTTAGTGCGCATTTTGAATGGTGAGAATTTGGTGAGGCAAATGTTTGTGAAGATGTAGGTGGTAGATATTTAATGAAAAACACCCACTGCCAGAATCACAATTAATATTGTTACAATCAGTGCAATTCTTCCCAATGGCCTTATTAATTTCATTTGTGAAAAATCTCCGGCTCTAAATTTATCTCCGGCTTTAGACATTACTGAAATTAAACCTACCAGAACAACAACCAATAATAATTTGGCAATTAAAAGTGGTGTGTCAGGAAGAATTCTCCAATACGGCGACATCAGGTATAATCCCGAAAGAATTAATAGTGATAATCCTACATAGCCCATTTTTCGAAGTTCCATCGCTTTCATCGCAAATGAACGGGCTTCTTCAGGTGGCATTTTCGAAATAATCATTCCCAAAATAAATTGGCAAAACTGGCTCCTAAACCCAAAGCTAATCCGATGAAATGAATGATCAGAAAGACTTCCCGCATATTTGATTTATTAGTTTAAATTAATGAAAAACAAATTTACGGATTTATTTATTCTTTCCTGCGGTGATCCGGTAAAATATATCCTTTTTCAACAGCATAAATTATCAGTCCGACTACATTTTTAGATCGTGTTTTCAGAATCAAACGGTTGCGGTGTGTTTCAATAGTTTTTTCGGTGAGATTAAGTTTTAATCCAATTTCTTTTGAAGAGTATTGATTGCAGATCAACTGCAGGATTTCAATTTCGCGTTCAGATAATAAAACCTGAGAATTTGATTCTACTTCATAATCCTTATCTTGAAATTCAGATTCATAATCTGCGATTTCATGACAAACATAAAACCTTCCGGCCATGACCGTTTCAATAGCTTTTTCCAGTTCACCTACATCAGTGTTTTTATGCAGAAAACCATTTGCACCAGCCTTTACAATTTTGATAACAGTAACCCGGTCATCAATCATCGACACCGCCACAATTTTCACATTCGTATTGAATTTACGTATGCTTCTGGTGATTTCAATGCCATCACGATCAGGCATGCGTATGTCCATGAATATGATATCCACTACTTCTGAATCTAACAATTCAAGGACTTTAATTCCATGTGATGCATGGAAAATCTGAAAGTCGGGTTGAATTCTTAATAAGGCTCTTTCTAGCCCTTCTCTAAAAAGAGGATGATCATCAGCTATGATGATGTTGAGAGGTTTCATGAAATTACTATTTTAATACAGCAAACAATATAAGATAATCAAAATCTCACCATTAAAAGGCCAGGGGGGATAGCCAATCGACAGTGTGGAAATCATCAATAATGCAGTAAATATAGAAGAAAACTGAAGAATTCCAAAAAAATGAACTGACAATATTTTAATTGCTCATAACAGGTTGATAATTAATAGTATATAAGCGAACAGGCAGGAAAGGAAAACTTTTTAGAGAACGGCATTTTCAGCTTTAACAGAATATTTAACAGGCAGTTAACTCAAAAAAACACTGACATTCAAAAATTGTAATTAAAGGGACACTGACAAAATGTCTCAGGGTTTACCCTTAAGGGGAAACCTGTGTTTTGATGAAAAGATTTTTTAATGTGAAGTACTCATTTATTTTTGGTTTCCTGATGTGAAAAAATATCGAATAAAAATTTTGTATCAGCAAAAGTCTTTCACTAAAAATCCTCAAAACATGTCATCCTTCTACATTGATTTCCATTGTCACCCTGCCATGAAGCCATATGGACACAGTTTTAAAAAAACAATTGGTAGCAATTCAAAAAACAGAAAAGATAAAAATTGTATATGGCATTATGATCCACCGAGCAATTTTGATAAAATACTCAACTATATAGGAACACTCACTAAATTTCGGCAAAGCGATTTTTCAACTCTCACCTACGGCAATGCGAGGATCATTTGCGCTTCTCTTTATCCTCTTGAAAAACCTTTTGTAGATACCAAAAAGTTTGGCTCCGGTGATGTGAGTGATTTGTTAACGAACCTTGCTACTGGGCTAAGTGATAAGCGTATCGACTACGTTCAAAAAATGGAAGACTATTTTAATGATCTGCAGGAAGAATATTTATTTTATGTGAAGCAGTCGGATGCAATAATTGAAGTAGAGGGTCAGAAAGCAAAGTATAAACTGGTAAGTAATTATGAAGAGATCCAGAATAATCAACTCTTAAATGAAAATCTAAAACCAAATGATCCGGAAATAATTAGTGTCATACTATCAATTGAAGGTGCACATATCTTTAACTGCGCACCCTATTTGAAAAAGCCACTAAAAAGCATTGCTACAATTGAAGTATTGATAAACAAACTTAAGACCTCGCCTCATCCTGTTTTCTTCATGACTTTTGCTCACCACTACTTCAATAATTTATGTGGACATGCAACAAGTTTAAATTCAACGTTGCAAAAAATTTCTCCTCAAACGGTTGGACTAGGCACCGGGTTTACGGAGTTGGGCTGGAAAGTACTGGATTTGCTTTTAAGTAAAACAAACGGCAAAAGGATTTTAATTGACATCAAACACATGAGCGTGATAGCCCGTGCTGAGTATTTTATGTATTTATCTATAAAATATAAGGATCAGGATATTCCAATTATAGTAAGTCACGGTGCTGTAAACGGACTTCACTCTCCTCAGGTCCCTGTTCATGTAAATGCTGCCACTGCCGGTAAATTTATGACTGGCGACATTAATTTTTATGATAGTGAACTTGAAGTTATTGCAAGGTCAAATGGAATTCTTGGATTGCAACTGGATGAGCGCAGAATTGCCAATGACGGCACCCGCAAAAAGGCAGAGGGTAATTTGTCGAAGAGGGAAATTCAGCATGAACATGCACGATTAATGTGGAATCAGATTCAACACATAGGTGAGGTGCTTGACAGCAGAAATCTTCCTGCATGGAATTGCATCACACTGGGAACTGATTATGATGGAATTGTAGATCCATTGAATGGATTCTGGACGGCCGAACAATTCCCGGATCTCGAGCAAGCACTTTCAAAACATGCATATAACTATTTATCAAAGCCAAATGCAATCAAAAACGATTACAATAAAATAAGTGTGAATGATTTGATGGAAAAGGTGATGCGATTGAACGGAATAAACTTTTTGCAAAGATATTTTAAATAAACTAAACGATCCAACTTATTTAATAATACAAAAGTTCTTGAACCTCATAAATTAATACCATGTTAAACTTCAGTTCAGATATCATCGAGATTGCCATAAGTATTGTTTTTATAGTACTTCTCTTCTCAATTTTTCATAGTGGCATAATGGAATTACTTCAGATTGTGCTGCGGTCACGAAATCATTTTTTACTATCAAGTTTGAATAAGGTATTTAATGACAGAACCAATATAAATCTATGTGAAAAAATATTTACACATCCCATTATTAAAACAACAAAACCAAAATCAGAAACATTACCGGCCTATATTTCATCCGATTTTTTTACAGACTCCATGATTAGCGTGTTAAATGGATTGAAATCAACCGACGATGTTGCAACTGATCCGGTAAATGGAATTATCAATTACAATGATATCAACACAAACGATTTAAAAAACACAAACGTAATTGATACCATCAAAACCAATGTAGGTAATTTAAAACACAGCTCGGTAAAAGTTTTGTTGAATAGTATTCTTCTTCAATCCGAATCCATTGATGATTTTCGAAGCAGGCTAAGCCAGTGGTATGATGGATACATGGAGAGAGTCTCATCACAATACAAGAGAAAACTGATGTTATACAGTATGGTGTTAGGAATTTTCATCGCAGTTTCATTTAATGTAAATGTAATTGTTATTCTAAAAGCAATTCAGCATGATAAAAATCTGAGGACCACTCTGGTGCTGAAGGCCGAAATGATAAATAATGAGCATTTAGCACAAAGTCAGCAAGCAATGCAAGGTGATTCCGCAGTTAACAATAATCAAAGAAGTGCAGAGGAAGTTATAACACAATTAAAAAATGTGTCAAGTGAAATAAAGGAACTTGGATTACCCATCGGATGGAATTACAACACAAGTTCAAAGTTGAGTTTTGCTGAAAGAAATTTTCAGGGGCAAAGTTGTCTCATGGTAATGATTGGATGGACTCTAATGGGTATTGCTATGTCATTCGGTTCAGAATACTGGTTTAATATTCTTTCTAAAATATTTCAGATAAGAGGAGTTTTAAAACCGGCTAAAAAAGAAAGCACTAAATAAATACTGATATGGCAACTTACATAAATGTACATACACATATTTTCAGCATCAACCATGTTCCCGAATATGTTGTTGGTCAGAACAGATGGATATTTCCGATTTCTGTAAAAAGATTTGGTGGTATCAATGATTGGGTTCTTACCCCGTTGATGCCGGTGATTGGATTATTTACTAAAAGGAAATCAGCTGCCCGGCTTCAAACTTTTGCAAGGTTAGGACTTGCCACTGATCAGGCTGATCAGTACCAATCTCTGGCGGAGTACTATAAAGGTCTTGGACATGATTTCAGATATGTAGTACTGCCTATGGACATGGAGCAGATGGGAGCCGGTTTAACAGAATCAAATTTATATACTCAGTTGCTTGATATAATTGAGATGCGACAAAATCCGGAGATAGCTCACCGGTTAATTCCTTTTGTGCCTGTTGATCCAAGAAGGCCTGAATTCACGGATGGAACAGCCATATTGAATTTCGTTAAACATTATATTGAAAAATTTGGATTTGCAGGAATAAAATTATATCCAGCGCTTGGGTATTTCCCTTTCGATCCCAAGTTAACGGAAATGTACGAATGGGCAATTGAAAAACAAATTCCTATTATGGTGCATTGCATTCAGGGTGTTATTCACTGGCAGGGAAGTATGGATAACTGGAGATCCATTTTGTCGGTTGCTGAAGGGTTGGAAGGTTATCAAAATGATCCATCCTGGCAACTATTGAGTGAAAAAGATAAAACCAAAAAGCGTGAAATCTTTCAACGCAATTTCACACAACCGAATAATTACGATGTGCTGATAAAATATCTCAGAAAACAAGGTGTGCCAAATGCGGAAAAATTAAAAGTTTGTTTGGGACACTTTGGAATGGATGATGATAAATGGTTTAATGAATGTAAAAATCTGATTGCAAATTACGAGAATTTTTATGCCGATATATCTTATGTAGTAGCACAGGAAAAATGTAAGGCAAAACTGGTTGATGTAATGAGCTCAAATCAATTTAAATCAAAAATTCTGTTCGGAACAGATTTTTATGTTGTCTCAAAGGAAAAAAAGGAGGACGAGATATTAAAAATATACCTGGAAATTATTAAAGAATTTAGTCCGTTTGCAGAAGTAAATGCAGAAAAATATTTAAAGAATTCAATCCGATAAATAACAAAATGTTCAATACCTACTAAAATAAAAAAAGCTATGCCACCACTATCAAAACAAATGAGAGATGAATACACGAATTTATTCAGCACTCTTTCTACCAGAAGTAACAAATTAGCAGAAGTGAAGGTTGTTGTTGATAAGATTAAGGCGTCCAGAGAAAGATATCAAAAAGTTGCAGACATTGTTAAGCTTCCCTGGTATTTTGTAGCGATCACACATCAACTCGAAGCTTCCGGGAATTTCAATAAGCATCTTCATAATGGGGATTCGCTTAACGCACGTACCATTCAGGTTCCTAAAGGAAGACCAAAAGTTGGTACACCGCCATTTACATGGGAAGAAAGTGCCATGGATGCACTTGAATGGGAAGGGTACAAAAAGTTGGCCAGCTGGAGCCTCTCATCACTTCTTTACCGTTTTGAAATGTATAATGGATTCGGTTATCGAAAAGGCAACAGGATTTACTCACCTTATTTATGGAGTTACTGCCAGCATTACAACAAGGGCAAATATGTAGCTGATGGGCATTTTGATCCCGAAGCAATTTCTAAGCAATGCGGTGCTGCCGTTTTATTGAAAGCTCTTGAGAGTTCAGGAGAAAAAATTGAAGCGGAACCGGAAACATCCAAACGAAACTTATTTAAAGTTCCCTTAGCTCCTTCTACCTACAATCCTGATGCAGTAGCACTCCAATACTTGCTCAATGAATACGGCTATAAATTAAACCCGGATGGTCACGCAGGAAATAAAACCTCTGAGGCTGTTTATAATTTTTCCGGAAAATATTTGCCTGGCGATAACAGGTAGTTTTATTAAATTAAAAAAACAACACTAGAGACAAAAATTAGTATGGAATCGCAACAAAAGAAAAGTGTTTCTAAAAAGTTAGCAGGGTATACTGCTATATTTTTAACTATACTAATATTGGGCGCTTTTATCTGCTTTTACCTCTGGTATTACGTATCGAATAATGAATCTAAAATTAACAATCGGCAATTTCGGACTCTGGAGCGCATTGCTCATAACATGAATCAAAGGATTCCTGATTTTTCTAAACTTGCAAAGATCAGAATAGCAGAGGCTGATTCAAAATTTGGAATCAATGAGACAAACAACAGCCAGCTACGACAATTTTTAACTCAAAATTCAAAAGGGGTTTTTGATTTGATCCGATTTAGTGAAAACTATTTTGTAGGGAAGGAAAAATTTACGGCAACCCATAAATTTGAAAGCCATAAATATATCGATTCAACTTATGTGCTTGATTTGGACCATGAAACCTATGTGGTTTTCCGGCAGGCTACAAATGGCGATGGGAAGAGTGCCATTGAACTTGGAATTAAAGTAAGTCATTATTTGCCAAGGCTGTTGAAATATGATTTTTTTACCAACTACACACTGATAAAAAACAACAAGGTTGTTTACAGTGATTTTTCACAGCGAATTGACACACTTGGCGTAGACAGTTTGCTTGACAAGGTATCTGCTTTTAAATCGAAAAGTATTAGAAAAGTAAAATTCTCAGGCGAAAATTACACATTGTTCACCATACCCTTTTCAATGTTTAACCGCGACATTTATACCCTTACCGGACTAATTCCAACGCAAAAAATTACTTCCGAGAAAATGAGTGTCTCGGATTCTTATGTTTTTGCGCTGCTCTTTTTATTGCTGGGTGTTGCAGTGGCATTCCCGTTTCTGAAAATTTATCTGATGAGTCCACTGGAAAAGATGAAATCTATCGACATCCTGCTATCGATGTTCTCACTTACTATGGGAGCCGGATTGTTTTTTTATGCGCTTTTTAGCCAGTATCAATACCGGTTCATTGACAAAGTCAAATATGACAATTTGCAAATTGATTTGTCTCAGAAAATAGAGAGTAGTTTTATAAATGACCTTGCAAAAACTATTGACCAGTTAAAAGCTCTTGATTCTTCGTTATCAACAAATCCCTACGACATTACAAATGTCATGAGTGATTCAATAGTGAAACACATAAACACAGAAAAAATTTTAGTGCCTAATAATTTAGATACCGGATATAAAAATTTCAAATTGGCATTTTGGTTGGATCCATCAGGACGAGATGTCATCAAATGGGTGAATGACTCTATTCTGCCTGCATCCGGTGATTATAGCGACAGAGATTATTTTATCAAAGGACAAAAGGGAGCCTTCTGGAGTTTGTCAAATAAGCGGGTACAGCCTTTTGTCATACAGCCGGTGCGATCCTGGACTGATGGCGAATTCAGAGCTGTGGTAGCAATTAAATCAAAAGTTACAGAAATTATTTCAAAGACGAATGTTGGAAAAACATCAGAGATTGAACTTGCAGCAATTTCATCGCGATTACCCTCTGTAATTTCTGCAATTTTGCCAGACGCTTTTAATTTTTGTATAGTTGACAAAAAGGGAGAAGTTTGGTTTCATTCAGATATCAACAGGTGTTTGAATGAAAACATCCTGGAGGAATGTAACAACAATCCCAACCTGGCAAGCGCCATAGATTTAAGGACCTCAATGTTTTTTGATGAAACGTATTCAGGAGCATTAAGTCGGGTCAGAGTAGAGCCAATTGATGGGTTACCATTATATCTGGTTACCATAAGAGATAAGAGCCCACTCATGGTAAAGAACATCAAGATATTTGTGGTCACTCTGTTTTTCCTGGTTGTAATATTACTGATGGTGGGATTGCAAATAGCAATCTTACTAATGTTCAATATCAGAAACTCCAAATTGAAAGCAAACCAGCTACGACTGGATTGGCTGTGGCCCGATAAGAAGAAAAGTGAAATTTATGGCAGGTTCAGCATTTTCAATTTAGGGATGGCTGTTCTTACAATTTTTATTCTCACTTGGCCCAAGCCATCTTTTCAGTATCCGTTGCTTTCTTTTTACATGATATTTTTCAATATTTATGCTACACTCACCGCCTATTATTTTGTTTGTCATTATCAATTTTTGACATCAATTTCTGATGAAGGGACGTATAAAAAGACTGCTTGCATTTATGTCTCGGGTGCAATTCTTTTATTTGGAATTGTGACTTTGTTTTACAGCAGTAACAGTTCAAAGCTGGTTGCTGCGATTTACAGTGCAGGGGTATTATTTAGTGCCTTTTATTTGTTCAAAGATTTTATCAGGGAAGATCAGCAGGAAGCTGATAATTCAAAAGATAAACAGTTGGTATCAGAGAATCGGCTATTAAAAGGTTTCACTACCATGTTGTTAACCTGGATTACACTAGCATCATTATTGCCGGTATATTGTTTCTTTGTTCTTTCTCACAATGTGGAAGCCGAAATTATTGGACGACAACACCAGTTAGCCTGGATAAATGGGATAAACAACTATACCAACAAAGATTCTGAGTTGATCAATGGCTATCACAAATTTGAATTCAACAGAAAAGATGGCATTACAAATATCTACCTTGAAGCAAAATATTACCAAACCACTTTAACGGACTCCATTCCTGATATCAAGGATGAGGATATGGAAGATGAATGCAGTTCATCACAGGCATTCATTGTGCGGTTAAATGATTTATTTCATTTCAATTTCAATGCGGCGTGCTCAAGGGAAAATATGTTGAGCCGTTTTGAGCTGCAGGATACCTTAACTTATAAATGGATTAACAAAGACTGGAACACCTTAAAATTAATTTCAAAGGATGCCAAGGCATCACACGAAGATAATGGCGATAATTTATACCTGGAAACAAAAATACCACTTTACCACTTTCCATTAGGTACTAATGACTCAGGCATAATTAAAGGTCTTCTATTCTGGATCACCATACTCTTTTTCTTTTGTGTCCTGTTTTTGGTTGCACGGTATTTTATCCGAAAAATATTTTTACCTGATTATTTGAATGACGATCATGGAAAAGAAAAAGGCTATTTAGAACAGCTATCGAATTTCAATCCCGGCAACAGTGAATTTGACATGGGCATCAGAATCTTTGTTGTGAGTTTACCCCATTCCGGGAAAAACAAGTACTTCCGTGAGGAGGAACATTTCAAAAATTTCAACAAAGTATTTATTGATTTCGCAAAAATTAGTGATGAAGAAAGTTGGAATGAGGAAAAAAATAAAATTAACACAGCTAATCCATCAGATTTAATAATCTGCTACCATTTTGAAACCAACTTATCGGACTTAACTACCACCAACCTAAAACTTTATACCCTGGAGCTGATGTTCAGAAAGAAACTTAAAAATATTGTGTTAATTTCTACCATTCATCCTGCTACCTATTTGAATTACGTGAGCAAAATGGAGGAAGAGGTTGAAGGATTGACAACTGATATTGCCCAACTGATAAATGACCAGAATTATTATTTATGGTCGAGTTTATTAAGTTCATTTGAAGTGATTTATTATCCTCTCAAAAGGGAAATTTCGAACTATAATGACACTACTAAAGTTTTTGAAGGCATTTTGGAAAATGAATGCAATCACGGGTTGTATTTAAAAAATTTAAAAGCTCAAAAGGTTATTATTAATTCTTACAATAATCAAGACTTAAGTTTAGAGGAACGTGAAGAGATTTATCTTAAAATACAAACCCTTTCATATACTTATTATTTGAGTTTGTGGAACAGTTTAACCCGTGAAGAGCAATATTTACTTTATGATTTGGCTGAAGACGGGTTAGTGAATTATAAAAATTTTGATTCTCTAACTAAATTATACCTGAAGGGACTCATTATAAAAGACGGAAGTCTTCATGTGATGAACAGGAGTTTCAGGAATTTTATTCTTACTGAAGTAAAAAAGGGAAGCCCTATTTTGAATGATAAGAACAGAGCAAAAGACAGTGACTGGAATAAATTCAAGATTCCATTTTATATCATTTTTATTGCAGTCATGTTTTTCCTCTTTTATACTCAACAGGATTCCTTCAATACCTTAACAACAGTTTTGGGAGGATTTACGGCTTCGTTCCCATTGATTTTGAAATTGTGGAACATGATCAGTTTAGGAAAAGAATCATAACAAATTAATTGAAGAATAGAAAAGAGAATATATGAAAGTTGCAGATCAGAAACCGGGAGTTAATCCCAACAGATCATTATTCACACCAGAAGAGTTAGCGCAGCAACTCAGAGGTAAATGGGTCAATGAAAATATTGCAATTTTGATTGTACATGGAATAGGCGATCAAAAACCTTTGGAAACACTTGATCAGTTTGCCAGAGGCTTTAAAAGTGCGATGGTAATTTATGGCGGACATGGAATCAACCTTCAAATGAGTCATCAATTAGTAGCTAAAAAGTCAGGTGATGAATCCTATTATTGGTTTGATAATTTTATCAGGATATCCCTTAAAGGAAGCGACAAACACCTCGATATTTATGAATACTACTGGGCAAACCGTACCGAAAACAAAGTTGACATAAAACGTATTTTTGGCTGGCTACGAAAAGTTACTTCAGGTGCAAAAAAGTATTATAAACAAAATAAAACCTTAAGCACAAATGTGGAAGACCGAAGTGCTTTTATTGATGAAAAGAGCGGATTCAATTCACTTAATTACTGGTTTGTTATATATGTCCTGGGTTCATTGGCTACAATTTTATCGCTGCTGGTTAAAGTATCCATTTGGTTGATAAAGTTAATCCCTTTTGTTGGTGTGACTATAGCAGATGTGTTGCAAAATAGAATGGCTGAATCTATTACAAATACAGCTAATATTTTGGGAGATATCACTATTTATAATGAAGTAAATCCACGCTCTGAATTATGCCATATACGCAAAGATATTTTAAATGGTGCAGTTAAAGCCATTCGTTTCCTGGTGGAACCATCCGATGCCGCCATGGAAAAAGTGTCTTATGAGCGTGTGGTGGTTGCCGGCCATTCTTTGGGAAGCCAGATTTCATTTGATGCAATCAATCGACTCACCCATCAGATAAACTTGGGAGAGCTAAATGGCTATAATATTCAGGGAAACAGAATTAATAGTGCTGGTACTGAAATTCTGAATGGTGGGAAGGTTACACATATTAGTAATGTGCTTAACAGGTATTTTACATTTGGAAGTCCTCTCGACAAAATAGCTTTTTTCCTACGCGAACAATGCGAAGAAGATCAATACCTGCGAATTCAAATGCTTCAAAACTTTCACTGCTTTAAACAACGCACCTGGAATACCGACGCCGCTAAGCAAATTATGCTGACTACTACCATTGTTCGTCAGTTTGATCAAATCCCCTGGGTTAACTATTATCATGGAAGAGACTATGTGAGTGGTTCACTGGATTACTATCACCCTTTAACAAATGTGCAATGTAATTTTCCCGATGGAATATTTGGATTTACTCATAGCAATTATTGGTACTCAGAGCAATTTTTTGGTGATGTGATGGTGAATGTTATTTGAAAATAAATTTATAATCCCAGAATATATGAAACAGAAGAAAACCACAATCACCTACACGCTTCCTGCTCAGGGCAAAGTTAAACTGACCATTGTTTTTGGTGACAAACAAAAGGGTAGCTCAGCCCTTCAAAACTTCAACAAAAAATACGTAGTCGGTGACGTTACAGGCGTTGTTTTAGGATCGGTGAACGAAATAAAGGGGAAATCACTATTTATCAGTTCAATGGTAACGGATATAAATCCATCTACCGACTGGACAAGCATCACTTATAGCATCAACGATGAGGATGTAAAAACTTATGAGGAGGAAACGGATTCACCAAATGATTCCATTGTATATGCAACAACAATAAAATTTGTATGAAGACGATTCAATTTTACACTTGTTTATGCCTGTTGTTGATTGCTTTATTTTCGAATGAAGCTAAATCACAGGAGGCAATTGATTTAACAGAGTTAAAGGCTCCTTCCTCTCCTGCTTTTTCAATACTTGGTGTACAGCCAAATGATATTGCACGTCCTAAAACATTTGAAGCTTTAGAAGCAAATCTGTTCTCCTCCATCAGTGGCGAGAACAATACGATTCTGCCAAATAATTATGCATTAGAATTTTCACCTTATTGGCTGATGAGTCACCCAAAAGTACAATACAAACAATTGCAACCAAGTTTCGGACAAACTGTTCTACAGAACGCTTCCATTTCAGTAGCGACTAACCAATATCAAGGCAGTGAAGACACTTCATTGATTTTCAGCAAAATGGGTTTTGGATTCAGGACCATGTTAATTGAAGGGAAAACAGACAGCAAGGTTCAGGAACTTGTTCTCGATCAGTTGCAGAAACGTGTTGTTTTGAGCCAGGTTGTTCTTCATATGTTGGTTGAGAATACACAACTGACAGACCTCAACGAAATAAGAGATGCGATAGAAAAGGAATTTATTTCTGCAGGATTATCAGAAGAACAAGCCGGCCAGGATGCCAATGAGATTTATCAGGTCATGAAGCAAATTAATGAAAATAATAATAAGAGCAGTTCCATTGAGGAGAGCAAAAGATTGATTGAAAAAACAAACGAATTTTTAATTGCAGATCAAGAAACCAGTAACCGGATTATAAATGCTGCTAAAAGTTTACAGGAAGCTAATCTGGATAAAAAAGGATTTATGATAGAATTTGCAGGTGCATTAGTTTTGGATTTTCCGGAAAACAACACCAATTACTCAAAAGTTACCAAGTATGGAGTATGGCTCACCCCGGGGTACCGATTTAAGGATGTAAATGGAAAATCAGGAAACACCATTGAATTGCTGGGAGTGATGCGCTACTTGAGAAATGAAGCCGCAACTGATTTTTCAGACAACATCGATCTCGGATTGAGAGCCGGTATCGGGATCAAAAAACTTTCTTTTTCAGGTGAGATAATTCATCGCTACCAAAGAGTACTTGTTTCTGAAACAACACAAAACGGTTTTATAACCAAAACCACAAAATCATTGTCAGATACCAGGTATGACTTTAATATCGAATATAAGATATCAGATAAACTTGTGCTGGCTTATACATTTGGTCAAAACTTCACTTTTAACACCGAGTTTGCCGGAAATCTTATTTCAGTTGCAAGTTTAAACTTTGGATTCGGTGGCCCGAAGATGGAGTTACAGTGAGATGTACCAGTTAACTAAAAACAATATTGCATGGAAGATAAAACTAAAACTGATTCAGAAAAAAAACAAGTCCTATCCGATAAAAGATATTTTGCTGAACAGGATTTGAAATGGCAAAGCAGTTTATTGCCATTTATGAAATACTCGATAATTGGATTTTTTATCTTCTTTTTTGTGGCTTCATTTTTTCAACTTTATAGTTTGCATGATAAGATGAATTATACCATTCAATTATCTGTGCCTCAATTTGATTTAAAATCTGATAATAAAGAAGAGTTTGAAAAGCAAAAGTATCAGACGTTGGTGTTACTTGAAGAATATGGCTTGAAAAGGCGGTATCACCAGGCAAATATAGGATTGATGATGGGAGCATGGATTAAATACCTTGGATTCATGACCGGCATGATGCTGTCGCTTTGTGGAGCAGTTTTCATTCTTGGTAAAATGAACGTTGATAAATCATCCGTTGACGTGGATACTAAATTAATGGGAAAAATAGCAATCAATTCATCCTCACCCGGAATATTTTTAACCACCCTGGGGGTGATACTTATCGCATTTGCCATTACCCATAAAACAGACGTTGCAGTAAAAGATGGGTCATCGTTTATAAAACTGCTTTATTTGAATCAGGCGAATGACAGTGAGACTAATCAATACTTTGGTTCTGAAATTAATAATACTACTCCAAATGACAGTACACAGACCGAAATCCCCGAAGATTAATTTGTTAAGTGTTGCAAGGCTGGCAGCACTGTTTATTTTTATGTATCCTGCAAACATGCGCGGGCAGGAGTGCAATGCCTTTTACAAATATACAGAGGACATTATATGGAATGAAAATAAGTTTACAGAGGCTGTTGACCAGATAAAAAATTATTTGGAAGAGCAGAACATTAAAAATCAAAAAGTTCCATGGCAACCAATTTATTATAAAGCGGTTGCTTATTGCAGCAGTGGCAATTGTGAAAAAGGAGTAAAAAATTTCGATTGGATTCTTCACAATTTTAAGCTGACTCCTTCCATATTGAAAGATTTTAAAAAATTAAAAAAGAAATGTACACCTGCTGCAAACATTAGTGAGTATTATAAAGTATGTGGATTGGGACAACTTGGAAGCAGAGTAAGTTATACCATAGAACTGGCTGATCCGGAAATTTCCATCCAAACAAAATCAATGCAATCAATTAACTGGAAGGATCTTGACCGCTTGGAACCAGGAACATCTTATTTAGGGGAAGCACCTATGCAGGAGCAACTTTCGAACAGTACATTGGAGAATAGAAAATTTAATGATGAGAACATTTCATCATTGAGAGATTCAATTACCAAATGGAATTCCAGTAATTCAGGTATGTTTTCAATAATGACAAGTCCGCATTTTGGAGTTGTGCTGTACAATGATATCAAAGGCGATTTTTATACATCCAAACTGGATGAATTAGAAAATTGTCTGAGGATATTGGTTTCGCAATATGGATTTTCTATCCCCAAAGATAAAATTATTGTACATGTGGCTCCCGAGAAATACACTATGAAAAACATTGCAAAAAAGATGCATGGGATATCGATTAATAAAAGCCTCATCGGTTATTCAACCGATCCAGATCGGAGCATTGTTGTAACGGCTCCCGGTTTTATGCTGGGCACCATTAAACATGAATTGTGTCATATTCTGATCAATCACACATGGGGGGCAATGGCTCCTTGGTTAGCAGAAGGAATTCCAGCTATGTATGAAGTTTCTGATTACAGCAACAACAATTTAAAAGTTCTAAGTAACTGGAGGGCAAAAATAATTAATGGGGCAATTGATCACCATTACAATATTAGTTTAGACAGTCTTATAAGATGTGACTGGCTTAGTTTCAATGCGCAATCAGACAGTTTATACAATCCAAGACGACTTGCAGTAAATCATGCACTGTCCAGATATTTTTGTTTTTACCTATTAGAGCAAAATAAGTTAATCGACATAGTGAAATTATACATTGCCCGCGATCCTGAAACCATGGAGCAATCGGTTGAAGAGAATGCTGTAAAAATTGTTGAAAATGTTTTGGGCAAGCCAATGAATCAGGTGCAGGGAGATTTTCAAAAATGGTACAGAGAAAAACGGAATAAATAATTTGTGTAGTAATTAAATAAGAAAATAGCTTTAAAATATAAAATCAGCTCGGTCATGAAATTAATTGATTTAACAAGTACAAGATAATAATGCACAGATCCTTAGATGAACTTAGTGAATATCATAATTGCTGATTCCATTCCGATTTTCAGAAACGGATTGGAAATGATGCTTATGAAAATTAGCAATGATCATCATATTATGCATGCATCAGATGGGGCAGAGGTAATGGAATTATTGAATAACAACCCTATTGACCTGATTTTTATGGATATTAATTTACCAGAGGAAAATGGAATTAGCATCACTAAAAGAATACGGGAATCAAATAATTGTGTCAGAATTATTGGCATGTCGATGGATACTAAAAGCAATTCATTGGTTTCGTCTTTCAAAAGGAACACAAATGAGTATATGACAAAAAATGCAGATGATGATTATATCAAAAGTGTATTTTATAAAGTAATGAATTATAAAACTGAGGGTTCATTGTTTCATAAAGTAAGTACCTGTCATAATCTCGTTGCAAAACAAAAAATTAATTCACTCCATGATTTGAGGGAGCCGTTAACGGCAAAAGAAATTGAAGTGTTGAAATTAATTTGCCTACAGCTTACTTCACGTGAAATATCTTCCAATTTAATGATTTCGGTTAAAACAATAGAAATTCACCGGGCCCGAATAATGGAAAAAACACATTCGAAAAACATGATTGGCTTAGTGCTTTATGCTATTGAAAAAGGATTTATTAACAGGTAATAATCGCTGTAATTAAAGTTTTCAACATAGGTGTTTACCCCTATAAAACGCCATTTTTAAAATAGAATCTTTACAATATTATTTTCTTTATAAAATTTTGAGAATTAAATTTTAAGTTAAAATTCTATTATTGTGATCAGGACAGCACTTGAATTTATTCAAAAGGAACTGGATGCATATATGGTAAACAGGGAGCAGGATCCTGCTTATGTTATTAATAATGTTGTAGATCTTAAACCAATCGTTTTGCCAAATGGGAATGTTAACTTAACAGAATCAACTCATATAACTATTATGTTGACGGGAGTTGAAGAGGAAAGGAGAGAAGGTAAGCGACCTCATTTTATTCCAATTGATAATCAGCATTTCGCCAAGCTTAATGCCCCTGTAGAACTGGACTTATTTCTTCTTTTTGCTGCTCATAACAACGATTATCCAACAGCTTTAAGAGATTTATCAAATGTGGTAAGTTTTTTCCAGGCAAATTCCGTTTTTGATGAACAAAAATTTCCAAATTTAAACGGATCGGTATTGAATCCTGTAATCACACCATGGCGATTAATTGAACGGTTGAGTTTCAAGTGTCATAATATGACTTTCGAACAACAAAATAATCTATGGGCAATGCTTGGTGGAAAATATATACCAAGTGTTGTTTATAAAATGAATATGCTGACAGTATTTGACACTAAAGCAAAAGCAGTGGCTCCGGCAATTAGTGAACTTAATTTTAACGAAGCAAATTAAAATGGGGTCCATCATTGTAAAATATGAAGAGTTGTTGTCCTTTTCAATTGAACAATTGTTCTATCAGAATAGAATTTGTGCAGAATATAAAACCACACCCCAGCTGGATTTTGTGTGTGAGCCTACACCAGAATGCACTCAATTATTACAAAGATTGGATTTCATTTTTAAGAAAGCAGAACGAACCGGAGGATTCAGTGTGTATGGCAGAGTGTTGGGGCAAAACGCGGGCGGCAATTATGTTCTTCGTTTTAAACCAAGACAAACTGATAAACTAACATTTTTTGTTTACCTTAACAATCCATCCTCACTCAATTTTAATGAATTGCCTACGGGAAATTCAGAAGAGTCCATACTCTATTTCAGCAACCAGCAAACCGACGTAGCCGCAACACGTGATAACTTACATTTAACTACCAACTCAGATGGAGTAAATGGAGTTGCTGACTCAATTAAAGGATCTAATCAAGTATTTAGTTTTCATAGTCCGGTAATAGTGGCAACTGATACTGCAAAGGTTAAGCATTTATTAACAGGTAGTGAAATAAAACCATCTTCTTTAATATCCTATTCAGGGGAATCCGATTTAACTTTTAATTTATCGTCTTTCCCATTAGGAAAGTGTCAGTTATTGATTAATAATGTTGTGACAAATGAGTTTTACTACAGTGGAAAACCAACTTCGAACAAACTTTTTGCAATTGTTGAACTTAACTTGTCTACTCTGCTTGATGCCAACTATAGAATTATAGAAGCCGATAACTCCTTAACAACAGTCCGTCCATTTTATAAAGTCCTTTTTAAAAATAGGGGAACATTCTGGCGCTACTCAGTCCGGTTTGAGACAAGCAGTCCCTTGTTTTTGGAAATGGCAGCAATGACGCCGGCTGAAAGAGAAGATTTTATCAATAATCTGAATATTGAAAATGTTGATAATACGGTTGCCTTTACAAGAACAGTATTGAGTGATAAATTATTTGTATTTAAATCAAATACCCCGCATCTTTTAAAAGAAAAATATACTTCAACAGAAACATTAACACTCTATAAAAATATTAGTGTCGATAAGAAAGCGGTCAGAACCAATTTGCAATTTCCGGATACCGGAGTTCTGGATGCAACAAACAGTATCGAAATTTATTCTGATGTAACCTTAACACTTTAATTATTATCATTTAAAAACAATATAATAAAATATGGCAAACTACAATACTCCCGGAGTGTATGTTGAAGAGATCCCAACATTCCCGCCTTCAATAGCAGAAGTTGAATCTGCTGTTCCTGCATTTATTGGATATACCGAAAAGGCAGAAAATCTGGCACCTGATGACTTGTTAAAAGTACCGACAAGAATCAGTAGTTTAAATGAATATCATCAGTTTTTCGGGGGTGCTGCTCCCGAGGATCCTGCTGCTATTACCATCAATGTTAAAGCATACAAAAAAGGTGCTGCTATTGATAAGTATGTGGTTAAAAACACTTACCTGGCAAATCTAGGAAAACATATTTTTTATCAATGTTTAAAAATGTTCTTTGCGAATGGAGGAAGTTCCTGCTATATTGTATCTGTTGGGAAATATGCTGACAACATTAATAAAGATAAATTGCTGGAAGGATTGGCACTTGTTGCTCTGGAAGATATACCTACCATGCTTGTTATCCCGGAAGCTGTCAAACTCGCAGCAGCAGCAGAGTATAATGAAGTAGTAACGGCTATCATTAATCAGGCAAAAAATCTTGGTGATCGATTCGCTATATTAGATACATATACTACAACGTTCCCTAAAACAACAGCTGGAATTACCGCTGATGTTAATACGGTTAAACTGGCAACACCTTCTGATAAAGAAATCAGAAGATACGGAGCTGCTTACTACCCTTTCGTTGAAAGCACTTATACCTATAATTTTGATTTTAATAGTTTGACCATAGCTGCAGCCAACTACCAGTTAATCAATGAAGATGGAACAGTTGATGGTGGTGGTGCCCCGCCAGCTGACAATTTTGGTGTTTTGGAAAATACGAATTCAATACTTTTTAATGCATTAAAAGCAGAATTTAACAAAAGCCATTATGTACTGCCACCATCTGCTGCCGTAGCAGGAATCATAGCACGGGTAGATCGCGAAAAGGGTTATTGGAAAGCACCGGCTAATGTTGGTGTCGCTAATGTAATTAAACCATTTATAAATATTTCTTTCCTGGAACATGGTAATTTAAATATTGACCCTGTTGCCGGAAAATCAATAAATGTAATTGTTTGGCAACCAGGAAATGGAACAGTTTTAATGGGAGGCCGAACACTCGATGGCAATGATAACGAATGGAGATATATTAATGTCAGGAGATTTTTCAGCATTGTTGAAGAATCGGTTAAAAAATCAACTTCATGGGCCGTATTTGAACCCAACACTGCATCCACCTGGGTAAAGGTTCAGTCGATGATTGAAAGTTATCTTTTTATGAAATGGAGAGATGGTGCTTTAGCAGGAGCGAAACCCGAACAAGCCTATAGGGTTACTGTTGGTTTGAATAAAACAATGAATGCTCAGGATATTCTTGAGGGAAGGATGATTGTAAAAATTGAGATGGCTGTTTCCCGTCCGGCTGAATTTATTGTGTTGCAGTTTTCACATCTTATGCAGCAATCCTGATTTCAATAAACTTATAATGATCAATAATTAAATTAAACAAATAAAAATATAAAAAATGGCTAAATATCCAATTCCAGTCTTTCATTTCAACGTCTCAATTGGTGGCGAGAATATAGGATTTTCTGAAGTTACAGGTCTGACCCAGGAAATTCAACCTATTGAATACCGTGATGGTTTAATGAGTGCAACTACTTTACCATTGAAGCGACCAGGTCTAAAAAAAGCAAATAATATCAGTCTTAAACGAGGTATTACTGCAGCAGATAATGAATTCTACAAATGGCTAAATAACAATGGAAAACCAAATGTAGAGAGAAAAGATTTAACGATTACCCTATTGAATGATGAGGGGGAGCCGGTATTTATCTGGTCGATTGCTCAGGCATGGCCTATTAAAGTGGAAGGCCCTGCTTTAAAAGCAACAGGCAATGATATTGCTATAGAATCTATTGATCTGGTGCATGAAGGTATAACATTACAACCAGCCTGATAATGCCATATTACCCGCCGACTGGCTTTCGTTTCAGAGTGGAATTTATAGGTGTTGACGGAATGAATAATGATGGTGAACAACGATTTCAGGAAGTAAGCGGACTATCATTCGACATTGAGTTTGATGAAGTCAGAGAGGGAGGAGAGAACAGGTTTACTTATAAATTCCCTAAACGAGTTAAGTATCCAAACCTTGTGCTAAAAAGAGGCTTATTGAAAGGAACTGCCATTCAAAAATGGGTGAACGATTCAATAAATTCTCTATCTAATGCAATTCCGTTTGTATCCGACTTCAAACCTGCAGATCTCATAGTAACTTTACTGGATGAAGCAGATGATCCTGTTGCAGTTTGGGATATAAAACAGGCTTTCCCATTAAAGTGGTCAACATCCGATTTTAAATCAACCGACAATTCAATTGTTGTAGAAACTTTTGAATTGTCATATCAATTCTTTGAACGTAAACTATAAAACTATGCCAGTACAGATAAACGAAGTGATAATAAGAGCTGTTGTTGACCCCTCACCTGGATCAAACACTACAAACCAAACAGCATGTCCTCCTTCCGGAAATTGTGGAGAAGCGGAACTGGTGGAAAAAGTATTGGAAATTATTAGGGAAAAACACGAAAGATGATTGACGGAATCAAAACAGCATTTAATTTTAAAATTATTCCAACAAGTGAAAGTGGAATTCCTTTGGCAGGGCCACCTTTTGTTCCATTTGTTGCAATGCTTAATCCTGAAAACTTTTCAATCAAGGAAGACATTCAATGGGTGAAGGATTGTGCACCAGGTGCAGCAGGCAGCAATTCAACTTATAACTTAACTCGTCCACGATCTTTCTCAATAGATTTGACAATTGAT
Organism: Bacteroidota bacterium; assembly: GCA_016722525.1. Taxonomy (GTDB): domain Bacteria; phylum Bacteroidota; class Bacteroidia; order AKYH767-A; family OLB10; genus JADKJB01. The sequence continues at coordinate 247,603 of JADKJB010000007.1, read as the reverse complement.
GGTACCGGAATAAATACCTATGGAGTTAAAATTCCAGTCACTGCACAGGTTGCTCTGTTCAGGGCTGTAACAACTAACATCCAGGGGGCTATTCATCGCCCGGCTTACCTTATGGTTCAATACGGAACGTTCATTTGTACGTGCCTTTTGGTATCATCAACGGTCACGTATTCCATGTTTGATTCTTATGGATTGCCTATACGGGCAAAAATTTCTGCACAATTTGAAGAGAGAACTGTTGGTGCATTGAATACCATTCTGGCAATGCTTTCTTCACCAGACCTGACACACGCAGTAACAGTTAAAGAAAGAGAGCTGCTTCCATTGCTTACCCAAAAAATATATAAGAATCAACATTACTATTTACAAGTTGCAAGGGTTAACAGGATCAAAAATTTCAGAAAATTAAAAGGGGGCACAACACTGTCATTTCCTCCGGTTTCTGATAAATAATACCAATTCGAATGAGCGCGTTAACTACTCAGACTCCTATCATCGAAACAGCCACAGATGTTGTTACGAAAAAAATATACATTGAAGAGCGAGAATTAGCGGGAGAAACAAAGCTGTTACAATTTAGCGTTAACAAAACCTTTAATAAAATATCTTCGGCAAAATTAGTTTTTCAAGATGGCTCTGTGTCTGAACAGGATTTTGTATTAAGTAATGATGACAGATTTAAACCTGGGAATAAAATTAAAATTCAGATAGGTTTCCACGGGATTGTTGAAACGAAATTTGTTGGAATTATTATTCGCCATTCAATAAAAGTTTGTCAAAACGGCACTTCTCTCCTTTCTCTCGAAGCAAAAGATACTGCTATTAAATTAACAACTGCCAGAAAAAGCGCATATTATATTAATAAATCTGACAAAGAAATTATTGAAGGAATTGCTACCTCATTAAACCCGGTGGTTGATCCTATCTTAGAATTGCATCCACAATTGGTGCAGTTTGATGCGACCGATTGGGATTTCATTCTTACGCGGGCTGAAGCAAATGGAATGTTGGTATTTTGTGATGATGGAAACCTATTCGTTAAAAGGCCATCCACACTTTCATTTCCTGTCCTTACTGCGATGTATGGCAAAAACATTCAGGAGTTTGAAGCAGAAATGGATGCCAGAAACCAATTTAAAGAAATCAGAAGTACTTCCTGGGACTATACAAAACAGCAACCGGAAAATTCTGATCCGGGACAGTCTGATTTTATCGAAAATGGAAATTTTAATTCTGACAATCTTGGAAAAGTTCTTGGTTCGATCATTAATTTAAAGCATCCCGGCCATCTAAAAAAACCACAATTGCAAAGTTGGTCTGATGCTGTGGCTATGAGAAATAAATTGTCTCGTGCTGTTGGCCGTGTTCGAATCAAAGGCAATGCTGTTGTAAAGCCAGGCACTGTTATTTCACTCTCAGGAGTAGGTGATCGGTTCTCCGGAAATGTATTTGTAACAGGAGTATTACAACACTATGAAGGTTCTTGGCAAACAGATATACAATTTGGTTGGAACGACGATTGGTTCTATAAAAAGGAAGATGTGATGGACAAGCCTGCATCTGGTTTGTTGCCTGGTGTGAATGGTTTGTTAATAGGCAAAGTGAATGATGTTGATGATCAGGAGCAGGGAGGACAGTACAGGGTGAAAGTTCATATCCCAACAATTACAACTGGTGATGCAGGCATTTGGGCACGTGTAGCTACGCTGGATGCCGGTGAAAACAGGGGGTCTTATTTCAGACCTCAAAAAGGAGATGAAGTAGTTCTTGGATTTCTGAGTGACGATCCGCGTGAGGCAATTATTCTGGGTTACTTGCACAGTAAAGATCAGAAAAAATCACCACTACCTCTTGAGGATGGTAAGTTGCAATCGGGATTTGTAACCAAAGAAGGAACGAAACTCATTTTCGATGACTCCAGCAAGCGCATCACTTTGCTTGTTCCGGGAGCTAATGGGGAAAAATCAATTACTATAAATAATGATAGTAGCGCGATTGAGTTGAAAGATGATTTTAATAACAGCATTATAATGGATGCAAATGGAATCACCATTAAGTCTGATGTGAATGTGACCATAAAAGGAAAATTCGTAAAAATAAATTAGTATTCGAAATGTTCAACTCTTGTTGTATATGAATGAAGCAGCCAGAATTTCTGATAATCATGTTTGTACTAAAACAAACCCCGATGGAAGCCCTCATGTAGGAGGATTAATTACTGCGGGAATTATGTCCGTAATTATTGGCGGCCAGCCAGCAGCAACCGAAGGTAGTATTTGTACTTGTGTTGGAGAACCTGATAGTATAAAAGGTGGTTCTTCATCAGTGTTATTCCAAGGGCAAAAGGCGGCCCGTCTGGGTGATATGACAAATCATAACGGGTTTATTCAGACAGGTTTTATGACAGTAATTATTGGAGGTTAAAAAATAAAATTTATGGATAACGCAGATAAATCATTTTTGGGTATCGGGTGGAATTTTCCTCCAACATTTCGACGGGAATGGAATGGTGTTGAAATGCTGTTGGGCGAAACGGATGTTGAAAGCAGCATCGGGATCATATTATCAACTGTCAACGGTGAACGAGTGATGCAACCAACTTTTGGGTGTAATCTTCAGCCTTACGTATTTGAATCGATGAATATTCCCAATATTGTATTGATTGAAAAAATTGTGAAGGATGCGCTTACTCTCCATGAGCCCCGAATAATTGTGGAAGAAATCACAACCAAGCCATTTATTGAAGAAGGCAGATTGGAGATCAGTATTAAATATTCTATAATTACTACAAATACAAGGTATAATTATGTTTTTCCATTTTATATTAAGGAAGCTACAAATATTGAACGTTAGAAATTTAACCTCCTACAGCAAAAAAGATATTATAAATGAGCTGCAATTGTGATAATGAAATAATTCGTGACGGATCAAGTCAGTTGAGCCGATACCTTAAAGCACTGGACCCGGTTAATTCACCGGTTGATGCACGTAGTTTCGAGGAAATGTTAGTCTTCGTTAAGCGATATGCCGACCAGATTCGTTTCTATGATATTCCTGAAAGTCATATTGATGGTGATACTATTGAAAAAAGAAAGATAAGCTGGAAAGAATTTTTCAGGAGAGACATGGCTGTAATTGCAGCATCAATAGCTGTTGTGGATCTGGTTCAAATAAATAAAGATTATACGGAAATTCGCGAAAAACTGGATTTAAATCCGACACCAGAATTATTCGGGGAATTATTTAATCCAATTATCGGTATCATTGAAAGAACGAATCGTTGGTACCAAATAGCAATTCCTGAAAATCCCTTGTATACAGACATAAAACTGGCGATAGATTCGAATCTGAAAAAGCAGCTTATTAAACTTTTAGCCTATGAAGCAGGGTTTAAACCAGGCACTGATTCGGTAAGAGGACTTGGCCTTAATCTTGATAATGAGTTATTAGATAATTGGGGAATAACAAATGAAATTAATGCCGATACTTCAATTTATGATGGAAGTAATCTTGGGAGCCAGATTCGTAATGCGGCACTTTATGTTGATGATATTTTTCTTGATTTTTTTAACTTTATAAGTTCACTTGTTGAGAATTCTAAAGAGTATATGGTATTCGCGCTTGAGCAATACCCTGCACATCAGCCGCATATGGCACTCTTCATATCATTTCTTGAATTATTCAGATTGGCTCAGGAACAAATGAATGGTATAACAGAACGGATGTTAAATTTTTATTACCGTGATGTGCTTCGTCTTACAGAAAAATCTTCACTTCCCGATAAGGTTCACATTATTTTGAATTGGCAAAGGATGTTACCGACTATCATCTTGAAAAAGGGATTACGGTATCGGCCGGAAAAGACTCCTCGGGCAACGAGCAGTTGTATAAAATCAATGAGGATCTTGTACTCAATCAGGCTAAAGTTAAGGAACTCCGCACTATTTTTATAGAAAAAGAAACAGGCAATGAAATAGAAGAAAATTTAAAAATAAAAAAAATATACGCAAGGCCTGTTGCCAATTCAGCAGATGGATTTGGAAAACCATTTACTGATCCATACCCCAAATGGCCAACATTTGGGAAAGGCTCATTTCCTGAAAATGAGCCAGGCAATGTTTGTGATACCATCAATGTGGTACATGAGGCAATTGAAAGAAAAGATCAGTTGCGAATTGGTTTCGCTATTGCATCACCTCAGTTGATGCTTTTAGGAGGTAAGAGAATGGTTACTGTAAGCGGCCTCAAACAACTCATATCAATTCTTTCAATGCCTTATTCCTTTGAGATCTGGTTAACAGGGGAAAAAGGCTGGATTATAATTGATCAAACTATTCAAGATGAAGAGTATCTCAAATTGACTAAGCACATTGAATATGGTATTATTAATCCTGATAGTAAAATAGAATCATCTTATTATGTCGGAGGAGATGATATCTTAATTTACCTCCCGCTTTCCGAAAAAGCTATAATTCCATATAATACCAAAGATCACCAGGATTTTGATTTTAAAACCAAACATCCTGTAATGATTATTAAGCTGAAATCTAACCTTGAAATTTCCCAGAAATCTTTTCAGGAGTTAGAATCAAAGGATATTAGATTGAGCACAAGAGTTGGGTCTATTAATCCCACTTTTAGCGACGACAAAAATTATTACAGTGCGCTTAAAGATGAAAAAGATGAAAAATTGTTTGGTTATCATTTCGATGGTTTAAATACACTTTACTGGAGGATGAATTTAAAGTACTACCTAATGATAAACCATTTGATCCTTTTACATCCTATCCATTCAAGAATAAATCTTTTTCTATTGGAAGCAATGAAATATTTAATAAGGCTGTTTCCGAACTCGCAATTAATATTAAAAAGGTATCCGGGGAGAATGAAGATCTAAAAAAATATTTAAAAGAAGGTAGAAAATCAAAGCCTGAATATGCAGTTAATGTTTTGCAGTATCATGAAGCTACGGAATTGATGCCTGATAAAGAGGATCCGACAGTTTCAGGATTCTCACAGTGGGCACTTACAAAAAATATCATGCTTGTAAAGACTTTTGATCCTGAAGAAAAGATCGATAGTGTTGTTAATTATACTACAGAACGCATTCCTGTCGAGCAGGTAATCTCACTGGCCGATTCCCCAGCTAAAAATTTTCTGGAAATAGTAAACTTGAGGGAGTTTAAAGAAGATGCAAAAAAAAGTAACTATCAGAAAGCACAGGAGATGGCTCCGGAATTGCAGATAAAACAATTATCGGTTAGTTATTACTCAGATTTAAACTGGGATTCTTCAATTGATCAGTTCTTTCATGTATATCCTTTTGGAAATGTGGAAGTTGGGATTAATGTTGATCCTGCTCCGGTAGTTGTTGAGTTTTCAGGTAAACAATTGCGGAAAAATGGAAATGGTAAAATATTTAACAGAGAAGCAGATGCGTCGCTGGTTAATGCACGAGGGATGCTACTTCCTCAGTTTACTTATTTGAATCCAAATGAGAAATACAAAGTACTTACTGAAGACAGTAAGGAATCGCATTCCTATGAGAAAGATGTTGTATTAAAATCAGGAGGCACTACTAAACTTTATCATAGCAAGAAATACAAAAAGGAAAAAGTTCAAATGGTTATGGCTGTTGCCAGCGGACTAGGTGAAAAAATTGCAGGTAGTGAGAACCAATATTCGGGAAAAATTCAGGAAGAGGGGTTGCTTTTTATTGGGATTGAGAATTTAAAACCCTTGCAAACCATAACATTGTTGTTTCAGTTTGCCGAAGGAAGTGCAGAGGATGAAGATAATTCACCCCCTGCAATACACTGGAGTTATCTTTCGGATGATGAGCTGAAACCATTAAAAAACGAAAATCTTGTTTCAGACAGAACGTTTGGTTTTCAAACAACCGGAATTGTAAAAATTGATACTCCGGCAGATGCTTCTCTTGTAAATCAGATACTTCCTTCTAACCTAATTTGGTTTTGTGCAAGTGTAACGGATCATTCTAATCGGATTCCACAATTAATAAATGTTATTGCTCAGGCTGCTGAATTTGAGTTTGAAGATAGGGGCAATGATCAGTCGCATTTTGAAAATGCATTGCCGGCAGGAAGTATTTCCAAACTAACAAATCCTGTTGCGCAGGTTGGTAAAGTAGAACAACCATTCAATTCATTTGACGGGAAACACCAGGAAATTGGAAAAGAATTTTATACACGGGTTAGTGAACGGCTTCGGCATAAAGGCCGGGCAATAAACTCATGGGATTATGAGCATTTGATACTTGATCGGTTTCCATCAATTTATAAGGTTAAGTGCATTTCACATAGTGACCCTGATTGCCTTTGCAGAGAAACTGTTACATCAAAAAAAGCTTGTTGCGGCCCACAGGTTTCGCCAGGCCACGTACTTATTGTTCCTGTTGCCAATCTTAAAAACAGGAATGCAAATAATCGTTTGCAACCCAAAACCAGTCGCAGGACACTCATTGATATAGCTGATTTTTTAAAAAGCAAGACTTCACCTTTTGTTCATATTCATACAGCGAATCCTAAATATGAACAAGTTTTGGTTTATTTCAAGGTTAAATTTTATAAGGATATTGATAAAGGTTTTTTTCTGAAGAAATTGAATGATGAAATTGTTCAATTTCTTACACCTTGGGCATTCGATCAGAGTGCTGAAGTAAAATTCGGGGAAAAGATATATGCATCAGCTATCATCAATTTTATTGAAGAACGGACGTATGTTGATTTCATAACCGATTTTCAAATGTATGTCTGCTACGAGGAATGTTGCCCTGAAAAGGAGGATTCTAAAATTAGGGTAAAGGATGATAAATCAGTTGTAGAAAATGGTCATGTTCATAATGATATAACTGAAGGAATTAAAAAGGGCTGTAATTGCGAAATCCCTGATTACTGGATGCAAAATCAGGATAATTTTAAGGGCGATGTTGTTGCAAAGCCATCAACTTCGCGTTCAATACTTGTTTCAGTACCACAGCATATTATTATTCCATACGAAGCTCCTGATTATATTTCACCCTGCGAAGCTCATAAAATAAAAAGTGCTGCTTTGGCATCATCTATTTATGATAAGGATGGTTTGAATAATGAAGGTGGAATAGAGAAAACTTTAAACAAGAAAGATCTTCAGCCAAAAACTAAGAAACATCATTCTAAAGTAGAGGGCAACAAAACTGCCAGCGGTACAGGTACTAAGAAGAACTCCAAATAAAATTCAATTATGTCTATTCCAGTTTCAATTCTAAAGACCAAACCTCTTCTTCCTGCTGAAGATTACAGCTCACTTCGCAAGGAGGGAATCAATAATATTGAGAAATTAGGGAGTAGTATATGGACTGAGTACAACAATTCAGATCCCGGAATTACCATACTCGAAGCTGTTTCTTATGCCATTACAGATTTGTCATACCGTACCGGCTTCGAAATTAAAGATTTACTGGCACCGGATAAACTTGATGATAAAACATGGAATAATATCTTTTATACGGCCAGGAAAATTCTTCATAACAGCCCACTAACACTAAATGATTATCGTAAAATGATCATTGATGTTGCAGGTGTACGAAATGCCTGGATTGAACCAAGTAAGAATTATGAAGTACCTATATGGATAGATTATAATTATTATGCAGTTAATAAGAATAAAGATTGTTCATGTGAGGAAGAAAATAAAATATGCTATGGTGAATTGGGCATTAAGCCTGTAAATCCGGAAAGCTATAAAGCTAATTGGGAGTCGAAAGGTAAAGAGCTAGAAGACCGGAAAAAGATAATTGAAAGTTCAATTGCGGGTATGATTCCAACAATTGAGGAATTAGAAAAAAATGTTGGTGATAAGGAATTGGAAGAGAAGCTGATTTATATTAAAAAGCTTCTTGAAGCTGATTATAAATCCATGGAGGATCTGGATGCCGAAATGAAACTCCTCTCAAGGACTATTTACCCGTCAAAAATTGTTGAATTAGAGGGTTTGTATAATGTTGTTGTCGAATATGAAGAGAATCTCACGGAAGAACTGCGTGAAGAATCACGTGAGTTGATTATAAGAAGATTGTATAGAAACCGGAATCTTTGTGAAGATTTTTTATCGGTTAATGAAGTTGAATATGAAGATTTTGGAATTACAGCCACCATCATTTTGGAAGAATATGCCGATCCTGATCTCGTATTGGCTTTAATATTCATCACAATTTATAAATATTTCACACCATCGGTGCATTTTCATACCATTAACCAAATGCAGGCCAAAGGATATGATGTAGATGAAATATTTGATGGTCCACCACTTAAACATGGTTTTATTGACAGTGCCGAATTAGATAAAACAAGCTTGTTCCGTGATATTCGTTTGTCAGACATCATCAATGAACTTTGTGATATCAAGGATGCAAAAGGAGTTAAATTAATCAAGGCGATTACATTTTTTCATCTCATCAGAGAGGATGACATAATCATTAATCCTGATTATTTTCTAAAATGGATTCATGAACTTCAAAATGAAAGGAAGATTGCCAAAGTTCAACCGGCACTTTCGAAAGTTGTATTTTGTAAGGAACGAGACAAGATTACTTATTATACCGGAAGTGATTCAGATCGAAGACCTGAACGCATGCTTAAATTGTTTAAAGAATTTAGGTCAGCTGAGAATAAGTATAAGTTATCAGGCCATCAAAAAGATTTTATGGTTCCTTTGGGCGAAAACATGGAACTTGAAGATTACTTTCCGGTCACCTACTCACTTCCAAATTGCTATGGAGTAAATGATATTGCTGGCCTACCGGTTAATGCCGATGAAAAGAGAAAAATACAAGCCCTGCAACTCAAAGGATATCTTTTGATGTATGAACAAATGATATCTGATTACCTTGTTCAGTTAAATCATTTAAGGGAATTGTTTTCATTTGATGATAGTGTAAAACATACTTATTTCACTAAAGCGCTTGCTGATTTAGATGGACTGCAGGAATTACTTATCGATTATAACGATTATGGAAATGAGCATTTCGACAAAATACTTAATTCCTTCAGTCATGTGGTCCAGAATCTGGTTGAAGACCCTAAACAATTTTTTAAGAGAAGAAACAAGTTTCTAGACCATTTTCTTGCAAGGTTTAGCGAGAATATGGTAGAATATGAAAATATTTCAAGATGGTTAACACCTTATAAAGTGGATGAACGGTTGGTAGGTGATAAAATACGAATTTTGAAAGACGGTGAGTATTATCAGGTAAGCAGCGAACGCGGAAACGGATATGATTATTCCAGCGATGAATTTTTGGATACCAATAATATTTCCGGAACAGAAAGAAGAATTGGTCGGTTCCTTGGATTTAAAAATATAAGACGCAGATCACTGGTTCCATCCTATATTCTTACTGAAGATATTATGGAGTTTGATTCAAAGAAAAATTTGAAACAGAAAGTTAACGAAAATGGGAAACCACTTAATGTAATAAAAATTGTTGATTCCGATAATAATGATGAGTTACTTCTGACCAGCGTAGAATCAGTTGCAAAGTGTTGTACCGATTTATTAATCACAGATATTCTTGCTCACGCCGATAATAGAAGATATTACAAGTTTCGAAACGAACAAAAGTTTAAGAGCAGGAAGTCTGCCGATACCGGTACATACTGGTTTGAATTATATGACGGTACTGAGGAATTCCCAATCTTGTTGGCTTATAGTGAAAAATTCAATAGCATTAATGAACGTGACAAAGCATTCAAGCGGCTGATTGAGATAATAGAAAATATTAATGATAATGAAGGCTTGCATTTAATTGAACATATTTTGCTGAGACCAAAATTTGATGAATTTGAAAAGGAGAGAGACGGTGATTATCACCCCGTTGAGTTCCTGGATATATGTCTTGATGAATGTGATCTGGGAAGAGGAATTGATGAAGGGCAAACAGAATTGCCTTACTTAAAGCGGATTACAAGAATCCCTTCAGAAAAGTGTTACGATAAAATGCCTTGGGTACTTGAATATTTCAGTCAGCCGGTAACTGCAAGTGCAAAAAGCATTTTGTACCAGCAAGCATTTATGGATGGCACAGAACCAATTAACCTAAAATTTCGTCGTTATGAAAGTCTTGTAGCTCGCATCCGAGATTTACAGGAGCATGGGTCAGAAGAAATTAATTACGAAATAGTTTCGAACGAAGCAGAGGAGGCAACTGATATCTTATTTAGTCTGATCATTCGTGGCGATAACAGAATGGCTCTAGCACATACTGATTTTATTTTTAAGAAAAAAAGCGAAGCTAGAACCGAAATCAGGAACCTAGTGGACTATTTCAGTTTCCAGTTAAACTTATATTGTGTTGAAGATAGTTGTGATCATAATGAAGATTCTTATTCTTTCAGGGCAACTATTTTATTGCCATGTTGGCCGAAACGTTTTCGTGATCTTACATTCCGCAATTTGGTTGAAAAAACAATAGCTACTGAATCACCCGCACATGTTGAAATTCGGATAAAATGGATTGGAATTTCAGAGATGAATAAATTTGAAAATGCATATTTCCCCTGGTTAAAGGAAATGTCTCAAACAGAAATGCCTTCTTATGATATCGTAAACCCGCTTGTTCATCGAATTAACCATATCAAATCCTGCGGCTGTTGCACTGATGATTGCAGCCATTCAAAAGCGGTTGTTAATGAAAAGCCTGAATTAAAATAATATTCAGGAAATAATTCGGTTCAGTTTTAAATACTATTTAGAATGACGCACCTTATCAATCGCTTGCAATTTGAAATTAATTGTCCCGATGAAGATCGGGCACTCAATTTCCGTCATAATTTTTCACAAAAATACCAGGAACAGTTCACTGAAATAATTGACAGGATTTGTTCAAAGTATGTTCGAGAAAATGAATGGATTCAAATTTCTAAACTTCAGATTGATTTAGGTCGTTTTTACAATTCAGATTTCAGTGATTCAGTTCCTCTGGTTTTCGAAACCGCTTTTGAAGAGAGCATAGTAAGAGTATTGTCGGGAATTTCTGTTCAGAGTCGAATGGAGTCAAAACTAAATTCCTCTTGCGATTTAATGCAATATTTTTTATTGAATGTAACTCTTCCTTGGTGGGGTGTTGAAGAAGATGTAAATCCTGATATCATGATAATCGACCTCATAAAATTTCATAAAACAGAGATTATTCAATTCCTGCTAAAGAACCGCTTGAATAGTACTATATGGGAGCGTTTGGCACTGCAATTCAGATACGAAGTAAAGCAGTTGATCGTTTTACAGTTTAAAGAGCTTGTTAATGCAGGTGAAATAATCCGGGCCGCAATCAAAGAGAAGGCACATGCTGACTCCAAAAATCCGGTTGCTGTTTTTACTGAATCTGACGATGAACGGTTACATGACTTACTATTATTTAATGCAACAAAAATATTTCAAAATCCAGGACTTGAGAATAGTATTAAGTTTGTTTCGGATGATAATAACTTCAAAATTGATATTCAAAATAAAATTTATAAAACCAAAAATGAAGAATCTCAATTTGCTGCCAATGACGCATTATTAGCAGAGTTACAACCCGGAAACGAAGAACAATATATTATAAAAAATTCGGGGATAGTAATTTTTGCGCCATTTTTGAATGAATTTTTCAAGCTGTGTAATTTGTTGAATGGGAATGAATGGAAAAGTTCTGAGGATCAGGTGAAGGCTGTTCATTTGTTGAACTTTATTAGTACAGGGTTAACTGAATCACCAGAGTACTCATTGATACTTGAAAAGCTTTTGTGCAACATCCCTCTAAATCAACCCATTCATCGGGATGTTCAAATAAAGGAAAGTGACATTGCTGAAAGTGAACAACTTATCCAAACTGTAATTGAACACTGGTCAGCATTAAAAAAAACATCCATCAATGGGTTGCGTGAATCATTTTTAAAACGCGATGGAATTCTGATTCGTGCAAATGAACGTTGGGTACTAAAAGTAGAAACCAAAACTCAGGACGTTTTAATGAAAAAAATTCAATGGGGTTTTTCTCCTGTTCGATTGCCCTGGAATAATTATATTTTGGATGTTGAATGGATATAAGATATGGAAAGCGAAAAAATCATGGAACAACATTCAACAGAGAATACTGCTAAAAGTGGCAGTAATGGTGAAACATTAGCCCGTGAGATTTCCTGGTTTGCAGGAGTTGTAAACGCCCGTCTAAATGATTACTTTCCTAAAGATAAGATACAAAAATTACCGGAAAAAAGTGTAAACTGGCTCGACAAAATTCTTAACCGCAAGACCGATAGAATTGTAAATAAAACTGCAGAATTTAATAAAGAAACAGGTATCACACAAGCTGATACTACTGTACCCGATTTATCTAATGACCATTCTGTATATGGGGAGTTTGTAAATTACTATAAACTGAACACACAGGAGCGATTGCTATTAATGCTGGCAATCATTCCTCATATTCAGCCCCATTTGCTGGACGTGTTTTTTTCCGTTAACAAAACTCTTGGCAGAGGGTATACTGAATTCGGTGGAATTAAAGGGACTCGGCATAACGGATTTCTGCCTACAATTGAAACGGCTCTTTTCCTTTTGGCAGGAAGTGATTTAACCAGACGATTTCAATTGTATCAAATATTTGAACCCGATCATTTTTTTACTGCACATAATATTCTTGTATTTGAGAATTCTTCAGCTAATGAAACATTCTACTGCAGTACGATCAATATATCAGAAGAGTATGTAGATTTTTTTACAACAGGAAATTACAGGAAGCCTCAGTTTAGCATGGATTTTCCCGCAAGGAGGTTAGTAACAAAAATGGAATGGACCGACCTGATATTGGATGACTTTACCACTCGTCAGCTCGATGAAATCAGAATCTGGCTCCAGCATGGGCCTACCCTTTACGGGAAGTGGGGAATGAACAAAAATTAAAACCCGGATATAAAGCGCTATTTCACGGGCCTCCCGGAACAGGTAAAACACTGACGGCATCTTTGCTTGGAAAACAGTTTAATCTTGATGTGTATCGAATAGATCTTTCGATGGTGATTTCGAAATATATAGGTGAAACAGAAAAAAATCTGGAAAAAGTTTTTAGAAAAGCAGAGAATAAAAAATGGATATTATTTTTTGATGAAGCGGATGCGTTGTTTGGAAAGAGGACTACTATTTCTGATTCTCACGATAAATATGCTAATCAGGAAATTGCTTATTTGTTACAACGGCTTGAAGACTATCCAGGATTAATGATTCTCGCATCTAATATGCGCAACAATGTTGATGAAGGATTTACCAGGCGACTGCAATCTATAATTTATTTTCAAAAACCGCAATCAACGGAAAGAATGCGCTTATGGAACAATTCATTTAGCAGTGAATGCGAACCCCCTAAGCGAGAAGAGCTCGAAAAAATAGCTCAGCAGTATGAACTTGCCGGAGGGTCAATTATGAACGTGGTTCAATATGCTTCTTTGATGGCGCTCAACAGAAACGAAAAAAACATTACAGTTGATGACCTTGTGCAGGGAATAAGGAAAGAACTCCGCAAGGAAGGAAAACAATTTAAACAATAAGTTAGAATGTCACAAAAAGCTACTGTAAAAAGTGAAAACAATTCGGTTGTACCCGCTGCGGTTAGTAGCTTAACCCAACCAAATTTTACTATTGGTGCAGTGAATGATCCATTGGAGTATGAAGCCGATGCTGTGGCAGAAAAAGTCATTCCTAAGCCTGAAAAATCATTTATTCAACGATGCAAATGTGATGAAGATCAAATGGCTCAAAAAACGAAGTCTCCAATAGAAATACCTTACATACAGACGAAAATTGAAAATGACAGTATTGCAGGAGCCGCTTTATCCAGCCAAATAAATGCCTCAAGAGGTCATGGAATTAAGATGGATACCGGAACAAAATCTTTTATGGAAAACAGGTTTGGAAATGATTTTAGTGAAGTAAACATTCATACTGATACACAATCTATTCAAATGAATCGCGATTTAAAAGCTCAGGCATTCACTGTGGGAAATGATGTATACTTTAATTCAGGTAAATACTCCCCGCAATCTGAAAGTGGCAAACATTTACTGGCTCATGAACTGACACATGTTATTCAGCAATCTCGTGAAAACAATATAATTCAACGTCAACCCATTCCAAATGAGTTAAATCTACCATGCAAATGGGGAAATTATATTTTTGAAGATCATAAAATAGATAAAGTAAGAATATTAATAGCGATGGATGAATCACAAAGAAGTAATTTAATACCTGAAAAGGATATTGCAACGCAAATGAAAGCCGACAATTTATTTATTTCTGATGAAGCTTTCAAGGTCAAACAATGCATTATTACTCCAACAACTACACGATTTGCATATTTCAAAGGAGAACCCGTTTTATTGATTGATCCATCGGATGCCTCTATTGAAACCATCCGACATGAACATGGACATGGGATATTTCATTTTCTTAGCAATAATAAATCTCATAAAATAAATAAACATGTCACAGCGGAAGATTATATATTAGAGTTAACTGATATTTTTCTTCAGCTAAAAACATTGAATATTACGAAACCCGGTGGGGAATCCCTCACTGCCAATTGGATTGTAGATCCTTCTGAATGGAAGCCTGGATCTGCCAATGAACATCCAATTGATGTAGATGAGTTTTTTGCAAGTGCTAAAAAGGCTTTTCAATCTGATAAGAAGGCTTTGATTACCACGTTTAAAAAATATGGAAATCAAAATAAGGAAATTGCAGTATTAGGGAACAGACTTGTAAATTTATTACAAGGATTTTTCCAAAAAGAAAAGTTTAAATCTTCAAAGATAAAATCCGGAATGACAGAAGTACAAGAACATGTAGACTCTTTATCAAAGCCGTCTAAACTTGAAGATACAATTGAATCACCCTCAAATCAATTGATATTAAAATTGCTTGACCCAAATCGTAAAAATTGTAAAAAAGCAACCATTGATATTAAATGAAAGATTAATTTGAGTAAATAATGAGTGTATCGGAAATCAGTGTAAAGACAGTTAATTCGAATTCTTCTCAGCTTAGCTGGAATGAAAGTCGCTATAATTCCAATCAGAAGCAGGAATTAAATAACGAATCATTACAAATTCTACCTATTCAGTTCCGCTTATCAGTTGGCGCTATTGACGATCCGTTAGAACACGAAGCTGATGCTGTGGCAGATAAGGTAATGCGTATGCCCGAAACGCCATTTATTCAGCGTTGTGCATGTGAGGAAGAAAAAATTGCACGTAAACCTTTATCCTCAATCGTTACACCATTTATCCAAACAAAAAGTTCAGGTGCTGGTGTAGCAAGTGAATCGGTTACTGCCAAAATTAATTCATCGCGCGGCAGCGGAAATGGAATGGATACCGGCACCCGATCCTTTATGGAAAACAGGTTTGGTGCTCATTTTGGCAATGTAAGTATTCATACCGATCAACAATCTGTTCAAATGAACCGTGAATTAAATGCGCAAGCATTCACGGTTGGAAATGATATTATTTTAATTCGGAAATTATTCGCCACAATCAGATAGTGGAAAACATTTACTGGCTCATGAGTTGACCCATGTTTTGCAACAAAGTTCAGGACAATCTTCAATTGCTTCCAAAAAGAATGAAACAATTTTCCGCACTTTAGCATTCGGAGGAGTTCCTGATATTCTCGATTGTGCATTGGACGATGTAAGATCAAATCCCGCAACGAGTTGCTGCACACAACATACTCTCGAAACACTACCTCCAATGTATGCTGAATCTCGTAGGTTTACTGATCGGGCTATTCAAAGATTAAATTCAGCCTCAAACATGGATGGAGCAATTGCCAGTCATTTTGGATCAGGAGCAATTGCTTACCGAAATGATATTTGTCTAATCTTCGAAAAATTAGGAGCGGAACTTGATCAGGAAAGTTCTCACAATCCTGTTTGTCGAGTTGCCTTATTGAAACTCTCTCCACTCGGGATGATGAGCGATCCACCTTGGATTGGTATACACAATTAGACCGGAGCTTATTTTGTGATTTTGGTGTAGTTGCTAGTGCATCACGTCAAGGGAAAATATTAACATTATGTCTAGATTATGAAGGAAATCCCTCCGGTGGCTGGTCTGTTGTTCTACATGAGGTAGCACATTTTTCAAATGTTGCCAGATTACCTGGAAGAGATGCCACTCCAGAACAAAGAGAAAGGGGAGAAGTTGAAACTTATGTAACACAAAGAGATGAGGGAGTATATCCTAACCCTATGCCTTATTCGTTGCGAAATGCTGATTCATACGCGATGTTTGTGAAAGAAGTTGGTGACCCTAATTGGAATGAGGAATCCAATCCAGGAAGAATAGCACCTAACTTAGAATTAGGTGGTGTAATGAGTCTTGATGGACAATATCGTTTAGGAACGGCCGGCAGATTGTTATGGACACCCATTGGCAGAAATAGCCAAATGACATTTGGATTAAGTGGTTTGTGGTTTCCTGAACAAGGGAATACTCAAAATAATTCAATACCACCTGATTCATTGAGAGCTTACACCGGGGCCGAAATTGGATTTCGTTGGATTAGTGAAGGACATGCGGTACAATTTGTACTTGATGTGGCAGGTGGCGGGGGAGCTTATTTTAGGACTGATGAGCAAGTAGACACAGCGTTAGCAAGTAGGATAGGTCTTGGTGTTCGTATCGGCGGACCTCAATTGGGTATAGGTATAAGTGTTGAAGCTATGAAGCTTTTTAATCTTAGTGATTCTGATTTGACTCGCGATGTTACCCGTGATTGGTTAGGAGGTTTGATGATTACTGGACACTGGGGAGGCACTTCTGCAAATCCTCGTTGAAAATCATTTTTGAAATTGTCTGCATGATATTAATTTAAATTCAAGATGAGAGAAATTAGTTCAATATCAAACACCGAAAGCAGCCCCCTCCAACTTGGTGCTTCTTCTCACAACTTGACACATGATAATACTCATCAGGAAAGTATGAAAATGAGTAATGACCAATTTCTACCCATCCAGTTCAGTTTATCAGTCGGTGCTGTTGATGATCCGTTAGAACTCGAAGCCGATGCCGTGGCAGATAAGGTGATGCGAATGCCTGAAACACCATTTATTCAGCGTTGTGCATGTGAGGAAGAAAAAATTAATAGAAAACATATATCTTCAACCATAACACCTTTTATCCAAACAAAAAGTTCAGGAGCTGGTGTAGCAAGTGAATCGGTTTCAGCGCAAATTAATTCATCACGCGGTAGCGGAAATGGAATGGATACCGGCACCCGATCCTTTATGGAAAACAGGTTTGGTGCCGATTTTGGCAATGTAAGTATTCATTCCGATCAGAAATCTGTTCAAATGAACCGTGAATTAAATGCACAAGCATTCACGGTTGGAAATGATATTTATTTTAATTCAGGAAAGTATTCGCCACAGTCAGATAGTGGAAAACATTTACTTGCACATGAGTTGACACATGTTGTGCAACAAAATTCCGGCAACACCCATATCAATCGACAATTCATTCAAAGAACCCCTGCCCAGGCTGCAGCGAATCAAATATGTTATTCAACTTCTGCTCCGCCACCAACTCCATCAGCCAGGGAGCCTGAACTTCATCCAACATATGACCTGTGGTTAGAATCGTTTACTGGAATGTCAACATTTCGATCAATGATACTATTATTGGTCAAACAGCATTAAATCAATTTGATGTTTTAGGTTCCAGAGGCGCCAGATTTAATGAAACTGGTGTTGATAGTGATTCTGATTTCGTAGAAGCTATTGGAAGCATTCAGGGGGGAAGAATTTATTGATCACCCGACAAATGAGTGGGTTCAAAATTGTTTACCCAGTAATTTGCGTACGATTGCATACCAATTGCCATCCGATTGTGCAGACATCGCAATAATTTTGCGGCATGTTTGGTTAGCAGCACACCATCGCACTGAATCGTATAGTAATTGGACTATAGGAGATGCTGGAGGTGCATCAGCTCATAGAAGAATGAGAACAGTTATTGGAAGTGTGTTTAGTGGCAATGTATCCAGGATGGTTCAACCATATGCCGATGATTCAGGCGCCACACTAAAAGATTTTGATTTAATTGCACCAATATTACATGAAGGTGATGTACTCGTTTGGGAACACCGCGAAACTATCAGCAAGAGAGGAAAACCATCTTCAAGTAAGAGAACAGGTGGTCATACTCAAACAATAAACAGGATTTTAAGAACAGGAGGTAATATAACAGGTATTCAAACACTTCAAGGAAATCAACCCATTTTTTCAGATGCAGCAGAACAAATTCTTTTGTCACAAAGGAGGAGAAATACAAGCCCTGATAGCAGCGAAGGTGAAAGATTACGTGCACTTCCAAGCCGACGGTTAGAATCAGATGAAGCTATAAGCATTTCAAATATTAATCACCCGGTAACTCAAACAAAAATTTGGGGGGCAATCGATAATCCAAGTAATGATAAAAATGAAATTGAATTTACAATTCTTGTTGCAGTTGGACCACCAAAAACGGCAACAAGACCCGCATCAAGAACTGCAAGATCAATTCTGAACTGGAATAGAATCATTTCATCGGCTCGATTGAACAATATTACCGGATTGCTGGAAGCAATACTTTTGGAAGCCAGAAGCATGGCAGAAAGTGGAGGAACAACTGGAAACGCAACAGCAAATGATATGACTACACTTGGAACATCTTTTGGTTCAAGATTAAAATATTTAAATCGTAGAGATGCCTCACAATTTGCAAATAGTAAAATCAACTTTATAAACATTATTGATGCAATCAGATCGGAGGCAAATAATTCCACGGCTGTTGCACCTTTGTTTGATGCATTTAAAATTGCATTTGAAGATGCAACCAAATAAACAATCAACATAATTAGAATGAACTTCTGACCAATAAATTAACAAATTGAATGATCAAAAATCTATTGCTGGTCCTGTTAACTCAGCAATGGCTTCCGCAAATGAGGTAGGTACCTTATCAGAACATTTCAGGGAAGGAACTGATTTTGAATCAATGGAAATTCTTCCCATTCAGTTCAATTTATCAGTCGGTGCTGTTGATGATCCACTGGAGCGTGAAGCAAATACCGTAGCTGATCACGTAATGCGTATGCCCGAAAAACCTTTCATTCAGCGGTGTGCGTGAGGAAGAAAAGATTGCACGTAAACCGATATCCTCAACCATTACACCTTATCCAAACAAAAAGTTCAGGTGCTGGTGTAGCAAGTGAATCGGTTACTTCACAAATTAATTCATCACGCGGAAGCGGAAATGGAATGGACACAGGCACCCGTTCGTTTATGGAAAACAGATTTGGTGCCGATTTTGGCAATGTAAAAATTCATACAGATAGTCAATCATCTCATTTGAATCGTGAATTAAATGCGAAAGCATTCACGGTTGGAAATGATATTTATTTTAATTCGGGAAAGTATTCGCCACAATCAGAAAGTGGAAAACATTTACTGGCACATGAGTTGACACATGTTGTTCAACAAAATTATTCGCAACCTCATTCTATTTCATCAAACAAAAGTGATACTATGATTTCCAGGTTCACCGATACGAATCATCATATCATTGAAAATGCTGCACTAAGCGGTGCAGGATTTACCGAAGAACAAATAGAACAAATAGAACGCGGAAATGTTGAACGTGATTACAGTCAGGCACCTGGGCTGGTAAACTTTGCATTGCTTTGTGAAAACAGAACATACAGTGGCTACCAGGCTGAAGATCACTTTGACAATTACATTTGGAATCCTCAGCTAAATAAGTTTGAAGATCGCTGGAAAGGCGAATCCCGGAATATAGGTATAACCAACCCTCTTCATCTTTCAAATGATCCAATTAGGTATATAAAAGATAACATTATGGCTGTGATTGAATCAGGGATCAATCCTGTTTCTTTAAATCGTCTTGGTGCTGCTTTTCATGCAGTAGAAGATTTTTTGCACATTCCAATTTTGTAAACCTGTTGCATAATGATACTACCCATGGAACCCAACTTTTGACAGGCAGTAACGATGATGGTGCATCTGAGTTTGCTACAGCTTATACACTGAATGCAGTAAGTCCGCCACAACATCCTATGTTTCCCAGGAGCTACCTGAATCAGATTCATGAAGATGCTATTGGATTATCTCACTCACGGATCTCTAAAGATTATACAAGTGATCAATATCATTATGAGGCACGGCGATTGGCAGCACTTGTTGTTCAGAAACTAAGTCGCCAGATTCTCTATATAATGGAATATGATGATATAGAAAGAAGAAGAGAAGCAACAATCGTTAGTGTGTTTACCCTTATCGACAGTTATCTGAGCCCGCCTGATCCTTCGGTTTTCGCCTGGTGGGAATTTTTGCAAAATGAGGACAATGGCGCGATAGATGCTTTATTATCAAGAGCTGAACAACGAACACCTGTAACGGTAAATCAATGTATGTGGAGCCCTCTTGTCGGGCTTGAGGCCACACGACATTCATCCGTGCGCACATTTGGGATGTTTAATCCTGCAATTGGCGCGGTTCGTCTAGGACTTGCTTCTCTTACAGGAGGTGATATAAATGACATTCTGATCGGAGCAATACCATCAGCTACTTTTCAGTTTAATATTGGGAATTCCAGAGCAGCATTATCCACTGGCGGATTGACAAATATTCCTTTTGGGAGGCTAAATACATTAATCCAAGATGAGGCAAACTATTTTCCTGAAAGTCAGATACGGAATAGAAGTGCACCTGAAGATAAACCTTTTTCCAGTGTTGGAGTTACTTTTAATTTATCTCTGGAGTAATACCTGATAGTGATTAGGAATAAATTTGTTTGAAATGTTTTACAGCATGAGTGCATGAAATTTCATTGCATTCAAAACGGATGATCCTTCAGATACAGATAAACAGGACCATTCATCAAATTCAATGGAGGAAATAAAACTCTTTAAGTCAATTTTTGGGTATAAAAGGTCATGGAGAACTTCGGTTTTGACTATTACAGCATGCCATAGTTAAATAGTTAAAAATCAAAACGTTATTTAATTTATTTTTTAGTTTATATCGAAATTTAGAAAGCATAATATTTTTTAACTAATTGATTTACCTGGTTTAAAATAAACTCTCAAACTTCATATGAATGATGTCTTAATACTCCTTATTTGTATAGCTTTTACCTTTAAAACCTATTTGTTAACTCAGTCGAATGATTACATTTGTAATTTCTCAACCTAGAAATTCAAAGAATTAATAGTTTAGATCAACTGTTAAAAATAATTCGGAGAATCATTATCATGATTTAACAAAAAAGAATATTTATAAATATGAAAAAAATTTACGCATTACTAATTTACATTCTGTGTAACTGTTTTATAACGTATGCTCAAACTCCCTATCTCTTAAAAGACATCATCAGCGGACCTGCAGGGGGTTTTGCAGAATCAAGCCAGTATGCATATTATGAACATCCTTTCTCGGTAGTTTGGGAAAAGAATGGAATCATTTATTTCACTGCTGTGGGATATAACACTGTGCCTAATGGCGGATCGTATACTAACGACATTGAGCTGTGGATGAGTGATGGTACCAATGGAGGAACTGTGCTGGTGAAGGATATTAATCCGGGCAACGATGGATCCTATCCTGCAGATTTTAAAGAAATAAACGGAACTTTATATTTTACTGCATACAGCAGTTCCTCCGGAAGGGAACTATGGAAAACGGATGGAACATCGGGTGGAACACAGATTGTGAAAGATATCATCAGTGGAAATGTTGGTGGCTTTAGTACTTCTGCACAGTTTGGATATTACACACATCCGTTCAGTGTGGTGTGGCAAAATGGTGGCTCGTTTTATTTTACAGCTAACAACAATGCATCCGGTCCAGGAGGCAGTACCGATGATATGGAATTATGGAAGAGCGACGGAACCGATGCCGGAACTGTGATGGTGAAGGATATTTATCCTGGCATTGATGGTTCTTATCCTCAGGATTTTTACGATATTAATGGCACACTTTATTTTACTGCACGAAATCCTGCGAACGGACGCGAACTTTGGAAATCTGATGGAACCAACGGAGGAACACAGATTGTGAAAGATATCATCAGTGGAAATGTTGGTGGCTTTAGCACTTCTGCACAGTTTGGATATTATACCCATCCGTTTGCTGTAGTGTGGCAACATGGTGGTTCGTTTTTCTTCACTGCCAACAATAATGCATCCGGTCCCGGTGGCAGTACCGATGATATCGAATTGTGGATGAGCGATGGCACTGATGGTGGAACAGTAATGGTGAAAGATATTTATTCAGGAATAGAAGGTTCTTATCCTCAGGATTTTTACGATATAAATGGCACACTTTATTTTACTGCACGAAATCCTACATATGGACGTGAGCTTTGGAAATCTGATGGGACCAATGGAGGAACACAGATTGTTAAGGACATTATCAGCGGCAGCGTTGGAGGATTCAGCACTTCAGCACAGTTTGGATATTACACCTATGCTTTCAGTGTGGTGTGGCAAAATGGTGGCTCGTTTTATTTTACAGCAAACAACAATGCATCCGGTCCGGGAGGTAGTACCGATGATATCGAACTTTGGAAGAGTGATGGCACCAGTGGAGGAACTGTCATGGTGAAAGATATTTATTCCGGAATTGATGGCTCCTATCCACAAGATTTCCGCGATATTAACGGCACACTTTATTTCACTGCGAACAATCCATCATCAGGACGTGAGCTTTGGAAATCTGATGGAACCAATGGAGGAACTCAAATTGTTAAAGAAATAATCAGTGGCAATGTTGGAGGTTTTCAAACATCAGGGCAGTTTGGTTATTATACATTTCCTTTCAGTGTTGTGTGGCAAAATGGGGGCACCTTTTATTTTACTGCAAATAACAATGCTTCCGGTCCGGGAGGCAGTACTGATGATATTGAATTATGGAAGAGTGATGGTACCAGTGGTGGTACAGTAATGGTGAAAGATATTAATCCGGGCATTGATGGTTCGTATCCAACAGATTTCACAAACATGAACGGCACACTTTATTTCACTGCATATGACAATATCTCCGGACGTGAACTTTGGAGAACGGATGGAAGTAACGGAGGAACTACGTTGGTAGCGGATATCATGAATGGAAATGTTGGTGGATTTCAAACGGCATCGCAATATGCTTATTACACTTGGCCATTCAGTGTAGGGTTTAATATTGGAAGTGATTTTTATTTTACTGCTAATGACTATGCAACAGTTCCTAACGGAGGCACATACGATAATAATATTGAACTGTGGAAATCGGATGGCACTCCCGGAGGAACATCTAAAGTTATAGAAATTTATTCCAGCACTACCAATGGCTCGTACCCGATGTACTTTACTAACACACTTGGTAAAATATTTTTTACCGCTGTCAACGATGTTTATGGAAGAGAACTTTGGGTAATAGATTATCCCGTTTCCGATGGACCTGAGCTTACTGCAACAAATGATTGGAAAATTTTTCCGAACCCTTCCAGAAATAATATGCAGATATTTTATAATTCATCCGATCCTGCAAATGTTCCGGAAAACATTTCAATAACCGATCTTAATGGAAGAGAAGTATATCATGATGAATTAGAGGGTTCAAAATCTTTCTTCAATAAAAACATTGATATCAGTTCACTCAACTCGGGAATTTATTTGGTGAAATTAAGGACATCAAAAGTTACTGAGGTGAGGAAAATTGTGAAGGAATAGTTTGTTAGCCTGCCTACCAAGCTAAGGGCAAGCTTTTGCTTGGCGATGGCAGGCAGGCCTGCCTACCAAGCTAAAGGCAAGCTTTTGCTTGGCGATGGCAGGCAGGTTCATTGGTTATTTAGTTCGCTGGTTACTTATATCCCTTTCGCTCTGTGATGGTCAATGAGTGAGTTTAAGATTATGGCAAGGCTATATGTCTTTTTGGAGATGAGGGATCAGTTATTTGAGTTTCGGTTATTTGAACATACCATAGCATATTCCTCAATCATTTAGTTTCACGAATGTGTTTTATTGAGAAGTAATCACTTACGTGTCAGGCAGTCTTCTTTTAACCTGAAAGCAACCTTTTAATTTCTGGAAATTAGTTATACGAATTCAAAATATATACATTTGGATCCGAAAATTCTATTTTATGAAGTCGACCCTATTTTCCTTATTAATTATTTTTGTTAGTTTCTGTAATCCGTCCTGGGGGCAGAGCATTAAATACAAGAAGTTTGATTTTCAGTGGCCTGCCGGTACTCCAAAGGTTATCGAAACCAGTAACCAGTTCAAGGATGAGGACGTGGTTATTCTTGAAGAACAGATTGATCTGTTTATCCATAAGGAAGGTTCAGGAATTTACTATTTCAAGAAATATGAACGTCTCCGGTTTAATAACCTGAATGGAATTAAAGCGGCAGCTCATTTCATATTGCCCGAATCCCTTTTTCCACAAGGCGATCGCAGTTCGATAAATGTGAATGAAGATCCTTTGGTATATCGACCAAAGGGTGGCTATGAATGTATGGATTATTTTACTGCACGTATTATAAAACGTAGTGGAGAAATACTTCCTGCAGTATTTATGGATTCTGTTGAAATTGAAAGCTTCAACATCAGCCAGAAGGAGATTAAATATTTTGCATACCACTTCATGATTAAAAACCTGGAGCCTGGTGATGACCTTGAAGTGAATTACGGTGTCCGTGAAATTTATGATGCAACAAATGCTTTATATTTTCACGGTGATTTTCCCAAGCAACACACTACGGTAACTATTTCTTATAACAATAAGTTTTCGAAGTATTATTTTTTTGAACATAATGGAGCCAAAAGCTTACGACAGGATATTGATGACAGGCTTTACAATGAAAAGCTGACCTGGGAATTTGATAACCTTCCCGCTTGTATTAATGAACCCGGTTCAAGACCCTACAAGGAACTTCCTTTTGTAACATTTTATAAACATGATCTTCAATACGGCATTTGGAACGACAGCCGAACAATAATTCAATCCTATTTGCCATACACCTGGGATTATGTTAACCTGTTTTTTCTTCAATATGATAATGCCGATTTGGCTGATCGTTTGTCAAGAGGTGATAAAACAACATTGTCTGTTCGGGATTTTGTTAAAGCCACCTCTTCAGTACACAAGGATACCAGTCAATTGGGTAAAATAACTGCAGTTCATAATGAAATTGCAACTAATTTTAAATATCAGCGCGATGATGCTTATATCAGTGGCGAAGACGCAAGGTTGCCAAGGATTCCTGAATTTTTAGATAAGAAAACATTGAGGCAAATCAGCAGATATGATTTATACAAGAAAGCTATTGAAAGAATAGGTGGAGAGTATTATGCTACTTTTTTGCTGGATAAACGTGTTAATGAAATTGATTTTGATAAATATGAGGGAGTAGTTGCTAAAGATGTGTATTTTTCGGTAATTAAAGATAATAAAGCCTATTATTTTCAACCAAAATTTCACAGATTCGGAAATTTCATAAATGAGTTTCCATTTTATTATGAAGATACTAAGTGTATTCTAATCCCTCAACGAGTTCCTTTTGAAGAGCACAGTAAAAATATCCAAACCATAAAATATGCATTTCTTAATACACCCTTTAGTTCAATCGGCGAAAATGTACGCATCATAAATGTGCTTACAGATATTTCACTCGACAGTTTGAATGCGTCATTTAAAGCCAACATTAAATTATCCGGACAATTTTCAACCATGACCAGAGGTTCGTATCTGTATGAATATGTTGATACCACGGTTACCATAAAGTATGCGGATAAAATATTTGATCACCTCAAAGGAGTCAATCATAAATCAATCGAAATAGTAGCAGTGGATAGCATTTATCCTTTCAAAGCTGATATAACGGCACAATATAAATCAACTAAAATTGTAGAACAGGGAAGTGCCGGTCAGTATGTAATCAATTTGGATTACTGGTTCAAGCACATTTATGATACAAAATTAATTTCAAAGGGACGCGATCTTGCTTATTATCCCGATTTTACATCACAAGACCGCATTAAATATTTTCTAAAATTCAGTTCTCCTGTTGAAATAATTTCCCCTGCTCAGCCTGTTGAAATGGTCTCCGATTTTGGAGCCTACAAGTTTAACATTAGTCAGGTACAACCTGATGTGATCATGATAGAATCCGTGTTAGTCATCAAACAGGAAATGGTTCCTGCCAAATCCGTTTTAGATATTGAGCAAATGTTCACCTCCATCGAAAAATCCAATAAATCTAAATTAGTGGTGAAGAAATTGTGATGTGTTATTGAAATTTCAGATCTGTTTTTCTCAAGACCATAAATTGGAATTATAAACTGCCTGATTGAAATTTTCGTATAACTATATCGGCTCTCTGAAGAATCCGGGTCTAACTCATTCTCATTTTTAAATTTAAAAAAATTTGAAAATGGGATAATCTCAAAAAAAATTAATTTTAGACTGTCTGTTTTTAAAAGCGAAAATTCATGTCTTAATTTTAATTTATCTGTTCTCCATTATTCATACCCGGGAAAAGAGCATATTTTACCGACCACCAATCAAATTCATAGTCCAGTTCAAACGTTGCCTCGCCTGAAAAGTGAATGGGTTTTATTCCACTGGTAACTGCATCAAAACTAATTGTTGCTTTACGGATGCATTTATCGGGTGCAACAGGAGCATCTGAAAATTCAAATTCTACATTTCGAAATTCTTCAAAAGCATCATAGAAGTAGCTCAGTTCATCCTGGTTCTTGATTTTCTCCATTCGATAACTTTGCATTGGCTCCTTAAATGCTCCCGAGAAAAACATCATTATAAATTCTACGCAGCGTTCGTAAGTGTCGGCAGGATGGTGAGGATGGAATTCTTCATAAATGAAATGAGTTGTCATCCCTGTTACAGGGTTGTCTGAAACAGTTTGCTGAAACAACTCTTCCGTAACAAATTTGTAGAGCTGCCGGTCTTCAGCCGGATGAATATTATCATACACAATATTATGAATCAACAAGATCTCATTCATAAGTTCGAGTTCTACAGTAATTTGTTCATCGGTTAGTTCCTCCTCCTTTTTGAAAGCAGGTTTGCCTATATAATCATAGAGAAGAACTTCTTTAGCATCCTTCATCGACTCTTCAAATTCGATTACATTTTTGAGAAAGGCATTTAAAATTTCAGGGGGAGTATCTGCATTACTTCCGTGCATTCCGCCATATTGGGCAGCAATTTTAGCTTGCAGAAATTCATTTTCAAAGCGCAGTGCTTCTTCGTTTTTGTTTGTGGTTTTCTTAAATGACATAGTTTAAAAGTTTTAGAAAATTAAAATTACCATGCATTTTGATATTGAGCAAATAATACCCTAATCGGAAGATTACGTTTGCTCAGTGAGGATGGACTTTTACTAATGGAGTGTATTTTTGGTTGAAAGAAAAATCCGGATATCTGGCAAATTTCCAAAACCCATCATAAACACAAGAAATTTTAATTTTCTGTGGGCACTATGAATGACTTCCTGGAATAAATAGTTGAACACAACCTTATAAAATTTATAATCTTTACTTAATTTGAAAATAGATCTGGAAAACAAAAGTATTTACAGTATTGGATTCTTGCCAGGTTTTTTTTTTTAAATTTAAATGTACCATTAATTGTTACAGTCTTTGACTCAACTATCAGGCCCTCCTCGAAATCTATACAGAAAAAGTCTGTAATTATAGAACCCTCACAACAAACACAGATAAGCTGGTTGCATGCTGCCGGTCAAACAATTATTACATTTAACCCGCAAATATATGAGTGGTGAAACTAAAAGGCGGTGGAAGTTTGTCGCTGAATAAGCTTTGAAATATAATTTCTAATTCACATTAAAGTATGATGGAAATGTAGTGTTGAAACAACAATACTTTAACAGCCAGAAGAAGAAGAATAGGTACTTTTTCAAAGTAAAGAATAATACATCTATAACGTTGATATTTAATAATTTATATATAATAAAATCAAGAATCATTAAATCTAATTCAATGGTATAAAAAGTCAATGCCAGCTCATTTTTACAACTAAAAGTAAATAATTAGGTATTTAGAAAATTTACTTATATTTTTCGGTTTATAGTTTTGATGTATTTGATATTGCTTATAGAATTTAATATTAGATTATTTAATTACAAATTGTAAAACCCCATTTGTGATCTGACTCATCAAACGGTAACAGATCAAATCGGATAGAAAAATTTTACATAAGTATGGAAAAGCCCTTTGTATTATCTGCCGAAGCAGTGTTAAAACCAAAGAATGGAGGAAAATCTTTCTTGGAGGAGGGAGTAGAAATTACTGCTCATACCTTGAAAACATTTTGGGCCGATCAGCATGCATTGAAAGATATTGTTTCTCAATTTAAGAACATAGGATTCTCCGTTTCAACTATTACTAAAACAGGTTTCTTTTTCTCAGGCACAACTTCACTGTTTGAGGAAAAGCTTGCCGCAGAAGGAGAAAAAATTGACATAGTCTTTGATGGAGTTCAAAATATTAATAAGTTAACAAATAATCCTATCCTTACTATTTCCCCCACACTTTTTAATGGAAATATTTTGTCGATTTTAATTTCTTCGCCTTCAATTCCGGATGAATTCAACCCAAGAACACAAAGTGGATGGCCCGAAAACGAAGAACAGTGGAATCAACAAAAACAGATTGCAATTGAAAATCATCAAACTCAATTGTGGGAATTGCCCAGGCTTTTGGGTGCTGAACCGAAAACGAATGAAAAGCACTTAGAAGGGCTTGATGCGAATAGATGGCCTTACGATTACGATGGCGAGGGAGTGGAAGTTCATGTAATAGATTCTGGAGTTATTAAAGACCACCCGTACTTTGTTAGATCTTTTGAAGATGGCTATAATAAAAATTGGGAATTTGTTAATCTTGATATTAATAAGGCGATCAAGAGTTTTGATTTAAAAGCGAAACAATTTTTTACAAACTTATTATTGCTTAAAAATGAAACTGATGTTGATAACCTAAAAACAACATGGATTTATGAATTATTAGAAATCTATTTTAGAGAAAAAATAGATGAGTTTTTAGAAGTGGTTAATAAATCAAATTTTCATACTATAGTTGATCGTTTTCTTGAATTTTTCGCGGCAAAATTTGACCAAGAAGCCAAATTCCCTGATTCGACCGAATTAATCGAAGAGCTGGAAAAATTATCACTTGAGAAAAAATTATTAAAAGAATTGAAAATTTTATAGTAGAAATAGCTGCACTGAGGGAAAGGGTGTCCTATTTGAAATCTGGCATTGGTAGTGATGTAAGCGGTCATGGGACCAAGGTAATAGCTAACCTTCTTTCCATAGCACCCAAAGTGAGTCTCCATGTAGTTCAGGATCATATCCAGATAAATTCAGCCTTGAACAATAGGCTAAGATTATCGGATTCAGGGCAACCAGTCAACAGAATCAGTGAAAATCGAAATATGTTGCAATTAATTGAAACTAGGTCAAGTTTAGGCGTGAGCGCCACATCAATTGTGAATGTATCTAAAGCCTTATTTGATCCTCCGCAAGAAATTTTGTCTAAAATTGAAGGCCGAAATATTTTATTGATTATTTCTTCAGGAAATTTCGGATCGCATTATATCCGAAATGGGAACCAGATACGAGTATCAAACTATTTACTTAATTCAGATAATATCATCCAGGTTGGAGGAGCATTTTATAATGATGTGAATTCGGATAATAAAAGGGCTTTGGTATTCATCAGCTGCTGTTGGTTTTGAAAGAAAAAAATGGAAAATGTTGATTTCTATTCACCTGACATTTGTGCTTTAAGCGGAGGACCACAAAATGATAAAAATTCACCCCGTGCTTCGTACAGGCAGGTTGTTAGCCAATTAGAATGGCCTAATAAAGGGTTTCGGAAACCTTTGGTTACCTACTATAATTCCTCCTTACATTAATCGTTACATATCACAATTAGGTGTCGCAGAAAAAATGGAGGAACTTAAGATAAGTTTTTCAACTAGTAGTGGTACTTCCTATTCAGCCCCACAAATATCAGGCGTCTGTGCCATCATTCTTCAAACATTTAAAAAAGCCACGCCTGGTCATGTAAAATTTATTTTAAAGAATTCCGCTGATGAAATAACATTAGGAGTTTCGGCGAATGGAGTTGAAGCTACAAAAATGGGCCCAACACACAACAAAGGAATAGGAATGGTGAATATTAAGAAGGCTATACTTCTGGCAAAAGCGCTGAATAATGTTCAAGCAACAAAACCTGCTCTTCTATTCAATTTAAATGTTTTGTCACTAAAATGGGGAATTGATTTAAATTCAGTAGAAGTAAACGTATAAACAAAATTAAATTTTATTACTGAGTAAGAATTAATTTTATGACCGAATTTAATATTGAATCGGATGTCCTTATTATTAAAACTGAAAACAAAAATGCTGATTTGTTTAAGTATGTCTTTGAGCATTTAATTAAAGAAGGAGAACTGAAAATATATGACTGTCATCAAAGCTTAACTGCAGATGATTCAACTACTATAACTGGAAAAACAATTTTATGGGAAGGTTCTGAAGAAAATCCCAATCAGGCTTCACTTACTTTTAAGACATCCACCGAAGAACTTATTGATTTTAGAATTATTCGAACTAATGATGAGTTTGAAAAGTTGCAGTTTGGAATAATTTCTTTTCGTGATTTAAAGGATGAACTGTTTATTGAAATAGGCCCCAAAGGTCATCCCAATAATGGATTGTTCAATCGGGTTACTTCAGGCTTCCTTCAAATTGGAGAAAGATCTGTTGAATTAAAAATGATTGAAAGGGGCGGTATCTATGAAATGGATATTTCTTTTACAAAGGATTCGGCTCCCTCATTGAAGAATCTGATTTCGATAGTAGGTGGCGATGGCAAAGATCTGGATAAATGGCTTCCGGAAGCACTTACACCATTTAATGTAAGTGTAAATAAACTATTTACTAAAATTGATTTGGAGGATGAAAAGAGATTAACTTATACCCACTGCCAGCTTGAATTTATGGATGGCAAATCATGGAGTTTGTTTCCACAGAATTCTGCCTTTTCAGAGCTGCTAAAAGTTGGAGAGTTGTGGATAAGATTGGAAGTAGATCACCCTCTTGATCCTGCCTATCGGTTTACTACAGTTGCACTTGGAGGGAATATAATACTTGGCAATCCTTTACAACCTGGAAGAATACAATTAGAAGCTCGGTGGCCCGATCTTGCAATATCCGGACAACTTAAAAAAGGAGATACTATTGAACTGGCATGGTTGCTTAAAAAAATCGGGCTTCCTGTAGCTGGGCCTTCAACAGGTGAACAGACTTTGCGTATATCTCAGCTAACTTTTTGCGGCAGAGCCTTTCATGGAAAAAAAATCATTTGCTTTTAATGTTGAAGTGGATAATGTTTGGAAAATTAAATCAGATGAAACAGATTTATTTGAAATACGAAGTATAAAAATTGACATCGGTTATTTTGAAGGTGCAAAACCTGACAAACGCGGTGCGATAATGGCGCAACTTGCTATACTTGATTATGAATTATTCCTCTCAGGATCAAATGATGCCGATGGATGGTTGTTGAAAGCATGGTCTTCAGACAATTTGATTCTAGATGATTGGATCACGAAAATTGCCGGCACTGAATGGAGTTTGCCTGATGGGCTTTCGCAATTGTCTCTTTCAAATTTTAGTTTATCATTTCACACAGGAACTAAAGAGTTAGCAATCGCAGCAACAGTAAATGGGGAAATACGAATTCCATTGAATGGAAGTTCCGGTTTCCTGGAAATTAAAAGCCTGAAATTCTCTTTTGAAAAAGGTGATGGTGCGACAACAATTTCATTTGAGGGGATATCTGGTTTGGAATTAACAGATTCAAATGGAGTGAAGCAGGAATTTTCCATGAACACAACCGTCATTTATGAATCGAAATTGGGGCATAAAAATACTGGTTGGAAAATTGAAGCACTATCTGGGGGAGAGCTCGATTTAGTTAACCTTGTTAGTGGGCTGACGAGTAAGTTTGGAAGTATTAATTCATCATTACCTGAAACACTAAAGGACACAAGGTATGCGTTGAAAGATATTTATTTAAAAGCTAATAATTCTGATAAATCATGGAACTTCTGTTTTGGAGGGACTTGTAAATATGAACTTGCCGGTAATGAAGGAATATTGAAAGTTGGGATTGATTTCACCAAAGCAACCGATACCAGCTATACATATAAGTTCAATGGAGATCTGAATATTAAGCATCCGGAAACAGCAGAAGAATATAATTTTCAACTGGGTTTTGACAAAGAACCTGGTTCCATGTTTATGGTCGCCAAATATAAAGGAGAATTATCTCTAAAGAAAGTTGTCTCATTATTTTCACCCAAAGTTGCTGAAAAAATACCTGCTCAGTTAAATCCTACCATGCAGGATGCAGCTTTTCTTGTTTACAAAAAGAACAAAAAAACAAATATTTTACTCGCCATTCGTTTGGATTTTTCAGACAAAGGAAATGAAATAGACCTTTCCCGTTTAGCTTTCATAGGAAAGTATATTCCTGCGAAAGAAGCAAAAATGGAACTCGGTTTGGATTTTTTCCTAAGCACCGCAAATATTCCAGATGACCAACAAGACGAATTCAATAAAGTTTTATCCCGATTAGGAATTCCAATGGATTTCCCTGAATCTATTGATTCCGGATTAACCCTCAATCCAAGAATTACTGCACCACTTTTTGGCTCTGATTTAACGCTACCTGTAACCGGTAGTGGAGTAAAATCGGATCAGAAAAAGGCAAATTCTAAAACAGAATGGAAGTCGGTAAAAAAGAAAATCGGGCCAGTAACTATTGAACGTGCCGGATTAACAATGGAAGAGGGCAAAGTTAAAATATTATTGGATGCCGGAATTGAATTAGGTGGCTTCACTTTTAAGATGCTTGGTTTTGGTGTAAAGATTCCAATCAAATCAAATCTGGATGTATTGAATGAAATTGATTTTGGATTAGATGGGTTAGAGTTAAAAATTGAAAGAGGAAATATTAAAATTTCAGGTGGATTTTATAAACAATCACTGGCTCTCAAAAATAGAAATGGTCAATGGGTTTCTCAGATAGGTTATGTTGGCGAAATAAGAATTTTAATCGGCCCAAAATCTCTGACTGCTTATGCGGGATATGTTGATATCGATGGCATTCCTTC
Source organism: Bacteroidota bacterium (assembly GCA_016722525.1). Taxonomy (GTDB): domain Bacteria; phylum Bacteroidota; class Bacteroidia; order AKYH767-A; family OLB10; genus JADKJB01. The sequence continues at coordinate 214,296 of JADKJB010000007.1, read as the reverse complement.
TTTCTTTATATATGCAATTGCATTATTGCCTTTAGGAGGACCGGCAGAATTTTTTATAGACGGTTTTGCAGGTGGATTTGGAATTAATAGTCGTTTAAATATTCCGCCCATAGAAGACGTTCGCAATTTTATTATGGTTCGCTCAGCATTTGGAGAACCTTATTTTGATGAGAAGGATCAAAATGCCAGCCTGTCAAAAATCTTCAATGATATTCCTCCTGAATTAGATGTAAATTGGATCGCCATCGGGATCAAAGCCAATCATTATAAATTCATCGAATCGTTTTTTCTGGCAACAGTAAGTTTTGGAAATAAAGTAGAGTTGGATTTGTTGGGAATTGTACGATTGAAGATGCCTAAAGGTGCAGAGATGCTCGTGAAGGCAGAACTTGCACTACATGCTCATTTTGTCCCTGACGATGGATTTTTAGGAATAGAAGGTCGCCTCACGGATGGATCTTACATCCTGAATCCTTTGGCACGACTCAGTGGTGGTTTTGCATTTTATTCATGGTTGTCGGGACCGCATAAAGGAGATTTTGTGATTTCATTAGGAGGCTATCATCCACAATTTAAGATACCTTCTCATTATCCAATAGTACCAAGGCTTGCTCTGACCTACCAATTAAGTTCAAACATATACATCAAGGCAAGTGCATACATTGCTCTTACTCCTAAAATGTTGATGGCCGGAGGAAGGCTGGAAGGATTAGTAGATCTCGATAACATCAAGGCGTCATTTGTTATTGAAGCCCATTTCCTAATGAATTTCAAACCTTTCCAATATGAAATTGCAGCATCTGTAGCTATGGGTGTGTCGGCATCTCTTGATATAGGTATTTGCACACTGAGAAAAACATGGCAAATTACAGCCGGTATGGAATTGTGGGGCCCTGAATTTGGCGGATTTGCATCTATTGACCTTGAAATAGTTGAATTTACTATCGATTTTGGAGCACCTAAAGCTCTTCCGGAACCAATTTCATGGCAGGAATTTAAAGATGACTTTTTACCTCCTTCTGGTGACATCTCTAAAATATTTATTTCAGATGGAATCATTAAAGAAATAAAATCCGAATTATATGGTCCTGAAAGCCCAAGATATATTGTAAGCCCAACTGCATTGAAAATTCGTGTGGAAAGTAGTATACCTGCAAGGAAATTAAATACTGTTTACATAGGTAAAACAGAAGAAAATAAAATCGAAGAAGGTTGGGGAATAGGAGTTGCCCCAATGCAACTTTCTGCATCTGATTTTAACCCATCTCTTAATGTAGAGTTTAAGAAATTATCTGGTTCAAATGATGGAACTAAAACATTTAAGAATGATTTATTGACAAGTAGAGTTCCATCAGCATTGTGGGGTACTTATAGAGAAAGAAGCTTAGCTGGTCCAATGCTTCTGCCAGTGAATGAAAGTGATCAGCCATTTGTTGGTCTTCAGTTTCATCCCGAAAAAGAAATTTCTGATCGCTTGCCTGAGATAGGTTCATTGTCTCTAACCGATGTGTTGAAGCCTTCTGAAAATATTATTAACCTGAACCCTGCTCCGTTAGAAAAATCAGAACAAAAAGTAAAAAGACCAAATGACGATGTTGGATTTTTCGAAATACTAAAATCTCCGGAAAGGAAAATTTACGATAAACTCATCAATATAAAAGGGTTCAGTCACCTCCCACCTGCCGATTTGCAAACCTTCATGCCATGGACCACACCAGGAGGCATTACAGAAATAGGAATTGATCAGTTTGAAGATGCTCCTTACCTGAGTAGTATGGGTGCCAGGGAAAATTTAATTAAATGGAATAAATTGAAATGAATCCGAAACACTAAATTATGGCAGACAAATCTACAATAGCCTTCATTGAACACTTGGCTCCTACATTGGAGTCAGGTACTTACGAGATTTCTGTGCATACTTCCTTTAATGGAACACCAGGGTTGGAAAATGAAAAAATTGGAAACCTTAAAGAATGGATTTTTGTTGGTGGCGAGAGATTTAATTTAAATCCAGCAGACGTTGATTCTGTTTATCCCGGGGAAAATACCACAGGCGATTATTCTGATACATTTCCGCACATTGTCTTTAGCCAGGGCGGCTTTCCATGGGAAAGGCAGCCTAAAACAGGGTTAAATGAAAGAATAACCTGGCTTGCTTTATTATTATTTGATGAAGAAGATCCTGCACCAACACTCAAGCAAATAGCAATAGGTGATCTCATTAAGGAAAAAATTCCAAATGGATTTTGGTTCCCAAAGAATTTTAAGCCTGAGCCTGATGAAGACCCTGCCCGGCTTTGTAACATTATTGATGTTTCAAAAGAGTTATTTGATCAGATTAAACCAACTACGGGGGATCTGAAATACATGGCCCATGCAAGAGAGGTAACTATTTATAATAAGGCCCGACAAGGAAAAATAATTCAGGGAAGTATTTCTGAGGATGCTACTCATCTCTATTCTGTTGTTATAGGGAATCGCCTGCCAAAACCAGGGAAAGAAAGTGTTGTTCATCTGGTTTCTTTGGAATCATATTCTGACGTACTTGATAATGTTAATGGCATTGAAGGGATACATACAGTACGAATGGTCAGTCTAAAATCATGGCGCTTTTCATGTTCTGACGTTGGAGGAACTTTTCTAAATCATTTTACAGACTTGAATGGTGGACTTGCTGATAATAATATTGACATAAAAAGGAAAGCCACACCTGTTTCGAAAACCCAGCCTCTTTTTCTTCATTACCCCATAGATAAAAACGAAATTACGGATCCATGGATATTGAAAACCATGCAACAAGGATACATCCCCATGCAACATAAATTCCGGCAGGGGTTAAGTTCTATCTCCTGGTATCGTGGTCCATTAGTACCTTTTTCGGTCAACTCTTTTTGGATAACGACGTTCCCTTTTCTTCAGCAGATGCCTTACTTGTTTATGATCCAGCCGTTGGTTATTATGATGTATCTTATGCAGCCGCATGGCAATTGGGACAATTACTTGCACTAAAAAATAAAGCATTTGCAAAGGCACAATATTTCTGGAAACAAAATGCTGACGCAAATGCTCGTAAAAGATTAGAAGTTGATTTACTTGAAAAGGAATTGCCAATTATCAAAAATCATAAAAATGATGAAGATGGAGATGCAATGTTATTGCCTGATTTCAAAGAAATAGAAACTGCGATTGATCTGATTTCAACCTCTTCTCAAAGAGAAATGATTAAAGGAACAATTGAGCTTCAACTCAAAGTTGATCAAAACCCTGAGTATAAAAAAGAGTCAAAATCTGAATGGTACCAAACTATACAATCCTATATTGAATCATTAAGAATGTTGCACGATGTTCCATGGAATTATCTTGTCCCTGACAATGCCATACTTCCACAAGAGTCAATTCGTTTTTTTTATGTGGATCCCAACTGGATTACTGCTTTGGTTGATGGGGCATTATCGATTGGCGATGTATTGAGAAAAGATCAAACCCGAAAGGAGGCCCTGTTAAAAAACAATACTAGTTTGAAAGGATCAAATGCAGGAAAGATATATGGTGGCTTTTTACTTCGATCCTCGGTTTTGAAAACATGGCCCGGACTTGAAGTGAGGGCATTTGGAAGTGATCACACCCCATTATTATTTTACCGATATGAACGCCTTGCCATCTCCCAGGCTGATTTTGGCTTTGTAATGGTTCAAACGGTAAGTTCTGTGCGCATCAAATTACGTTAACCTATTAAAACAAGAAGATGAAAGATTCTGAAAGCAATAATAAACATGCATATATCATCCCAATTGATATTGAAAGTCTTGTTGTAGATATGAACATGTTAACAAGCAAATTTGAATTTGCAGGACAGCTCGTTGATTTTTCACTTTTGCCTCATGCCAATAAAGGTGACGGCTTTGCCATGCCCAGAATCAGACCAAATATTTCAGAAGATCTTGTTTCTAAACCATTTGAATCAACCAATAGTCCCCTTAAACTTGGCGTTCATCTTCACTGGACACTGCCAAAAGAATTCAGAAGGGCACAAATTTCTGATTCAGCAGAGAACGATAATCAATCAGAAGTTCCAAAAGTTAAGTACCGTGATATTCCGAACCGTTGGCTGATTGAAAGAAATGTCTATGATGTTAAGACCGGATTAATTCTTGCCATAAAGAATAGAGAAGTGCAAACCAGAAAATGGATACTGGAAAGCGATGCACTTTTTTCTGTTCATGCAAATGGTAGTTGTGCATTCCCTATTGAAACAAAAGATGATTTTAATGAAGGGCTTCCTCAATATAAATTTGTGGGGAAAGTGTATGATTTTGAGGAGTGGCAAAAAAAGGACCCTGTTTATGAAAAAGCAAGAGCAGAATTTGAAAACTTAGAAAGGAGTTTGCAAGAAGAGATCAATAAAAAAAGTAATGAAAAGAAAATCATTACTGCGAGTATTTTGGAATTTCAACAAAAAATAAAAAGTCCTGATATTACAGAGGAAGAAAAAATTAAAATTAAACTGCTAAAAGAAGATGAGCAAAAGAAATGGGATCAATTAGGTATAGAAATCGGAGAACTTATTGATGTAAAAAGAAAATTGGAAGCTCCTGAAAACCCATATCCTTCATATTTAAGCCAGCTTTCAGCCTTTGGTTATGGTGAACCATTATACGGTGCTTATTATCCGGAATGTCGCAATGTTCTGGGATTTCATGATGATCTGAATTATACTCTTGGAGATTTTGCTGAAAGTTTATTGACAGAACAGCAAAAATTGATAGTGTATTATCTTAAAATTGAAAAAGAAATTAATTCACTCAAGGAACAAATTAATAGTTTATCAAATAATGCAACTGATGAACAAAAGAGAATTTTACAGGGGAAGCTTTCATTTGCTCTTGAAAGAGGAGGTGGTCATGAATCAGAATTAAAGAGGAGATTGGATGAGGCTAAAAAAGTCACTTCTCTCCCTGAACCTATGTTAAATATTGGAATCAATGAGAATTCAGAATCACTATTTAACCTGAAAGAAACAGAACTTGAAGTTCGATACGTTGTTTCCGGATGGTATTCAGATCATACAAAGGACCCTTTGATGCGGGCAGATTTTTCAGTCTGGCGCAACCCAAATACGCTTCAGCTTAGAGATGCAGATAAGGAGCCTGGATACCCTTCAGGGGTGAAAATATATGAACAGAACGCATTTGACATAGATGAAGTTACTGACATAAATGAAGTTACTATGTTAAGACCTGCTTTTTATGAAAGTTTCAAAGAGTTTGGGCTCCTCCCTTACATCAACGCTCCTAAAACTGGTAAATCAGAAGATTTATTTTGGTTTGCGCATTTAGATTCTAATACAATTCAGGATGAACATAAAAAGAATGGGTTGATAAAAAACAGCCTAATTGAAAAGGAATACGAATGGATCAGGATTTCGGGGATAATTGCTGAAGTAAGCCAAGATGAAAAACAATTTTTTAATCAGGGTATTTCAGCTGCTGAAATAAATCTTAATTTTAAAGGAGGGCCATTGGAAATTAAGTTTAATTCTTTTCAACTTTTAAGAATATCTGTAAATGCTAAGATTATTCTCAGTGATTTAAGATTTGAAACAGGGAAGGCTACTTTAGTCATTGACTCAGCTAAATCCCTTGATTCTTTGATCATGGATTTAATTGAAAACCCTTCTTTAAGAATTGAAATTGGAGTTCATACAGATGATCAAGGTGATGATGCGAAAAACCAGGAACTTAGTCAGCTTCGGGCTCAAAGTGTTGTTGATTATTTGATTTCGAAAAAAGTAAACCCCATACAAGTTGAGGCGAAAGGTTATGGAGAAAGCCAGCCCAGAGTTCCCAATAATTCTCCTGAGAATAGATCATTAAACCGAAGAGTTGAGGTGAGGGTAGTTTCTTACATTGAGCAATTAGAAACTTCCGAACCCCCAGAACTCAACAAAAATACATTGATTAGTGAGCCATGGAAATCTTTTTTTGGGGATAATATGGTGTATAGAATAGAAGAAAACAGTAAATCCTCTCTATTTTTTGACCATGACTTCAGTGAATTTGCAAAAGGCAGATCAGTATGTTTTGGACGGATAAAAAAAATTATGCTAAATGAAAAAGAAAGCGTTGAAAAGTTTCCAGCAGATAATGATAATAAGTCGATTAGTAATTCTCAAACACGAATAGTTTTGGCCAACACTCCTGGCCAGGCGCTTGCCGCTTTATTAGGAGCAACAGATAATGAAAAAAGTGTTGCAACAGAAACCTTGATTGATGCCATTCAACTGGCAATATTCGAAGAAGAACAAAAGTTGGATTTCCCAGCCCGACTCAAGGAAGCAATTCATGAATCGGGATTTAATAGTGTTCGTGGTGAAAGCAGTTGGGTAATCCAACCTGAAAAGAAAAGTGAAAAAACCTGGAGCGAAAATCAAAATGCTGCAACCCGGTTGAAAACATTTCCCGAATCCTGGAATGCGGCGATCCAGGAATTAAATGATCTTCAGAAAGTACATGATAAAATTTGCTATCAAATAAAAGACAGGCAAAAACAATTATATGCTGATTGGTATAAGTATATAATTGCAGAATATGATTACACGCTCGACGAGATTACACTTGAAGCAAAGGTTAACGATATAAGAGGATATCTCGCCAGGGAGGTTTATTCTTTTAAATCAGATCTTCTTGATTTGAAAAGTAAACGAGACTCTTTGGAAAAAAAATCCAGAATGTTGTTTGAAACGATTGAATCCTGGAACAACCTCCATCTGAGTTCGGGTATAAGTTATCAATTAAATAGCAATCAAGGTCCCAGGTATTGGGAACCAAAAGAGCCTGTACTTCTGTTTTCCGGACCAGATGCTATTCCATCAAAAAAATACAAAAAAAATGAAAACCGTTTATTTATTACTCTAAAAGAGAATTTTTTTGGAAACAAAGATTTTCAGCAAACATTAGACACCTGGATAAAAGATGAGAATTTGTTTGAAGCTAATACCCGTTTCCCTTTTATAGATCATAAAGAAGATAGCTGGTCACCATTATTTATGGACTGGCAAGTTGAATTATTTCCATTTACCAAACCAACCGATTCGGATCTGCATCAGAAAGATTGGCCATCCGATTCTATAGTGGCCAACTATGATCTTTTTCCAGGCGAAACTGATATTCGTTTGCAAGACACCGTTACCACTAATGGCGAACTATTTACTAAATGGATTAACAACGACCCAACCATCAATGCCAGCAAAGGGAAACGATTACAAACAATTGAAGGCCGGTCAGTACTCACAACAGGGGCACATTTACCACTTGTTGAGAATTTGAAAATATTACTTCAAAAAAGCAATGTTCCTGCTTCAGCGGGATTAATAAGTAAACTGGAAGGTTTGCAATTGCTTTCGCAAAACCTTTCCGGTTTCAACGACGCACTTTTAATGCAGAAGCAAATCTTACAATTAAAAATTAAGGACCCGCTTGCTCAAACGGATATACTTGCAAATTTTACAAGAGAGCTGGGCTTGGCAATTGGTGAAGGAAATGAAGTTGCTCCTTTACCATCAAATCTATTTCTTCCTATCAGAGAAGGTGCGTTCCGGATTCGAAAAATCAGAATGGTGGATATGTGGGGAAGGACACGGGAATTTCAACAGGAACAATTTAACAATGCAAAAAATATCATAATTGCTGAATCTATGAAACCTCCGAAATCATTCGAACAATCGGAGGAACAGAAAGTAAAAAAAATACAAAACTATTGCCCGGGGATGGCATATTTACCTCCTAGAATAGTGCAGCCGGCTCGCTTAAATTTCAAATGGTTGCCTTCAGGTAAAATTGAATCTAACTCAGAGAATTACTCAAAAGATTCTCCGGTTTGTGGATTTATTCTTCCCAATTTTTTAGATACTACACTTCATGTCTTCGACCCAAAAGGATTAGGTTTGGGTATCATTTCAAGAAGTAGTGATACTCTTGTTTGGAATCCTTACCCTGGCGAAAAAGTTGCTGTTGAAACCGGAAATTACCCTTTTCTTGATAAATTTAAGAATTCGTTCCTCAAACAAAGCCCTGATTTTCTTTTGCAATTTTGTAATGCCGCACAGGCTTCCCTTGGTGCAACTTTACCAGCTAATTTTATGCAATTTGATGGCATGGCATTGTTGGTAGGGAGACCACTTGCACTAGTAAAGGCAAGTTTAAATCTTGAACTTAAAGGTAAGCCAGCGATAAATAATTCCTGGGAGTCAAGAATGGCTGCCTTTACTGGCAAGTCAGCAAATACTTCCCCAACAATGGGTTTTGATAAATTGAGATTCGCTGTGAGGATAGGTGAAAAGAACAAGTCGGGTGATGGATTATTTGCGTGGTTCAAGGAAGACCCTGGAACTTCTATCGATGGGTTGTTTTCTCAATTTGCAGATGTAGCATCCAAAAATCCTGAAGACTTTTGGAAAAAAATGGCGATTTTGGAAGGTTGGAGGGATATTTATTTTGACAGATTTGTTGCCCGAAAGGAGAGACGGACGGAGGTTGAATTGAATATCGATTCGCTGACTAACCAAATTGATGAAATCAAAGTTAAGAGTGGCGCCAATTTAGATATGGAGAAAAACCCTGAACTTGATTTCTTAAATTTATCATTGACAGATTGTTTAAATGAATATGTGTCTTTAGTAGTTGAAACAACAAACTTAATGATTCAGTTGGACCTTGTTAATAAAAACATTTCTGAAGCGATGCAATCGCAAACTTTAGAGGGTTCGAAAGGATTGTTTGTTCCACACAGTGACCTGCTTACCTTGTCGCTGGATGAAGCGGCAATCGAGATTGGGATATTGATGGATCCAAGAAGTTCTGTGCAGCTTACAACCGGTGTTTTGCCTGCAAAGAGAATCGAACTGCCATTAGAACATTATGCCCATGCATTAAATAATATTCAAATAGCATTTTTAACTACTCCAATAATTTCTCCAGATTATTTTAGTCGTAAACTTATAGCATCTGAACAAATCAATACACAAATTAATAAATTCTTTCTTATCTCACCTGCTCAAAAGGATTATAGCTGGTCATGGTTACAGCCTGAAACTTCTTTGGCGTCATCAGAAATTCCTGCGATGGAAATTGTTCAGCCTTCAGAAAAATTTATCGGGGACTATGCACCTCAGTGTATTTTCGAGGGCTGGATGAAATTAACTCGAAATCCTGGTTGAAAGAACAAAAAAACAAAAACAAAAAATGGAAACAACAGAGTTGCTAATTAAACCGTCATCAACACAGCCTTCAGATCCAAATATAAAGTTCAAGGAATTGCATCAAAAAAATATGGTGCAAGTCGACATTGAAAATATATCAAATCCGGATGCGCTACCTGCCCCGTTTATTGTAAGTAAAAAAAATTCTAAAAACCCAATCGAAAATAAATTCATCATTTCTATTACAAACACAGGGCACGATAAGCTGATTATTGGAGGACCAAATTCAACTGGAATCTATGTGAATTTTTCAGACCTCATGAATCCCGAGCATATGGGAAATATATCTGTGTCAAGTCCGGGAGTTGCATTGCAATCTAAATTATCGAAACCACTTATATCACTTATTGAACCACTGAATAAAACTCATGAAGCGGATGAGCACATATCAGCTCAAAACTCGCCGGCTGATATTGTGAAACGAGATTTAACAAAGGACCCTAAGCAAATACCCTTACCAAACAACACTCATCTTGGAAACGAATGGATTCTATTTATCTGGCCTGAAAAAGAAATTGAATTGAAAAACAAAGATTGTTTTCTAATTCAATTTGAAAATGTAATTTCTGATTTCTTTCCCGCATTGAGATATATAGATATCTCCTGGGACCTAAAGCAAATAAATTTCAGAAACAAAACGAAAACCATAAAACATGTTGAAGGATTTCAACAATTAGCAATTGAGCTTTGTCGCCCTGCAGATTATGTATCACCACCATTCCCATTAAAAGCTGCTTGGCTTGAAAACAACAATAAAATTTACACTTCAAAAGATTTTGAGACATTAACACTTTATAATGAATTGTCACTTACTATAATAAACGAAGGAATGCATGACTTTGAACTTGATGTTTCAAAACATAGCCGAGGTGTTCCATATTTTGAGTTAATTATAGTTGGAACTGATGAGGGTGATAAAAATATTGATTTCAGCAGCGCAGTTGCAGCCAGCCAGGACCTGGTTTTGGCGCAGTTAACAGACACTACTTCCATCAATAATACAGGTGAATATAGCTATCTGAATGAGTTATGGCGTATTAATAAATTTATTCAGGGCCCAATCGTAAAATGGGAGATTAAACCTGATCTGGAATTGGAGGCAGAGAAATTAAAATTCCTTTTTGGGAACAGAGATAAAAGAACACTGTTGGGAAAAGGTGTGGATGGTATACTGACCTTCAAAATATCAAATTTATTTACTCGTCTTCCGGAAGGTGTTGCATTGGTCTATTTGCGGTATTTTAATATGGCAGAACATGACGATGGGCAATTGGTTTTATTTATTGAAAAAAAGAATTTGTTTTCCGAGCAGGCATTGATTCCCTCACTTAAAGATGGGGAGAACATGTTTTCGTCACCATTGAATTGGAAAGTTGAGGAAAATAAATCAAATGGGAAATTGAAAACAATAGTTACAATTGGCACATCTGTTCAGGTTGATTCTGGTTCAGGAATACCTGCAAAAAGCACTGAAAGAAAAGAACAAATTCTCCCCCTTGAATTGGAAATAAAAGGCAATGTAAAAGTAAGTACTTTTGATAGCTCACAAAAATTCTTTGCTAACAAAGGACTTGATGAGAAAGGTGTGCAAAACAAAGTTACAGGTGCTAAGTCTGATTTCGATTTCCCTATAAATCCTTTTGTCCCATTTGGAACAATTGTAATATTTGACAAAAAAAATTTTAAAATACCCGATGGCTGGGCTGAAATACCGACCGCTTCGGATGTTGCTTATGTTTTTGAAACATTTGAAGGATCTCCACATTACCCAAACAGTATAGAATTGCTTGGAATGAATTATGGTAATTCATTTCTAATGCCTCAATGTTCGCTGATAGTATTTATAGGACCAAATAGATATTTAAAAACTATGCATTATGGTACAGCATAATGTTTTCATAAATCCATTTCTTGATATAACTATTCTTAACCAAAAGTATAGTCTAAACAAATTGTTTTGGAAGCACTGAACATGGCTTCTTTGGGATATTTATAAAATTTTAATGGCGATACTAATTTTCAACATAGGGGAAAAATCAAGAATTATATCAGCGGAAAAAGTTCCCTGTGCTTTCGAAATATGGAACTTCTAATAATAAAGGCAAAAGCGTTTAATTTATATTATCTCCGGACGCCAGGCCTTTATCGAATCTCCTCTCCAAATCCCCATCAAAACCAAAGCCAGCATCACACAAATTAAACCCGGCACGCTCGCTTCAAGACCAAAGCTGCCACCTGTGAGCCATTGTGGAGCTTCGTTAAAAATTGGCTTCAACAAACCGGTCTGTTCATTACCACTGACACCAAATCCAAGCACCGTTCCTTGCACAAAATTTGCCATGAAGTGAATAGCAAGAGGCATGGCCAGACTCTTTGTTTTTATAAATGCATATCCCAAAAGAATGGAAGCAAGAAAGATATTCACGGATGCAATCACTCTGGTATTTCCGGTCATGCCGGGATTATTCATATGTGTGAGCAAGAAATATGCAGATATTATTAATTGTGCTGGCACATATCCGAAACCGTTACCTAATCGCTGAAACAAAAAGCCACGAAACAAAAATTCTTCTGCAACTGCAACACAAAGATATAAACCTGCAGCTTGAATGATGAGGTTCATATCAAATGATGTTGCTTGCCACGATATCCAACCACCAAGGTAAAGGCACCCCGCCGGTATCAACATCAGCGCGGCTCCTATACCTAAACCTATTCCAAAATGTTTAATCCAAACTGAATTCAAAACTCCAGTCACCTCAATTAGGGGCTTTCTGCGAAGCAGCTGACAGACATAAGTTGCAGCAACAACAAGTAGGGCCTGCATCCACATAGTGACTTCCCATCCGTAATGTTTTGCAATCAGTATGGCAGGCAATGTAAATGATCCCAATATCAGGAAAAACACAACGATCCACCAGAAATTACGAAGCTTACTATTCTTATTATAAAACAAATGCATTTTGTGGTAATTGACGGTTAGATGCGTTGAGATTGCATTTGGTTACTTATTCGCTATAATCTTTTTTCCACTGGTTCAATAGGATTACTTTTTTCCCATTTTCTCCATACATGGAGCAAATTTGCTCAGTATCTGGAGTAAAATTTGTAAATAAAAATTATCTAATTGAATGTGAGGAAATTATAAATATGCAATGAGTGAAAATATGTAGAATTTTCCGAATAGTTAAAACTCTATAAGTTATCAGTTTGCCTTGACTTATTCTCTATAAAACAAAACCTTTTCCTCATCATGCTTCCTTACGCCAAGCATGGCTTCCGTACCCCAGCCCTTTTTTGCGAGCATAATATTGGAAACCGATTAAATTTATTTTGCAAAAATTATTTTCCCTTTGGCGGATTTAAAATTATTTTCTAACACAAATATACCTCTCCGACGAAAATTAACTTCATGCATAAAAAACAGTGTACGGACGCCATGCATGGCGTCCGGGAATGTAATGAAGAGAGGAAAATGCCTTCCTTCTCAAAAATAAATAAATGAGGCATAAAGCAAAATTCATTTCCGTAAAATGAGCATCATATTTCAAATGATATCAATTCTTACCTCCATTAAAATTCTCTACAGTAAAAATTATTCTTCTTTTATGTAACCTCCGGACGCCAAGCATGGCGTCCGTACCCCAGCCCTTTTTTCAAAGCAAAATTTTGGAAACCGATTAAATTTATTTTGCAAAAAATATTTTCCCTTTGGGGGATTTAAAATTATTTCTAACACAAATATTCCTCTCCGACGAAAATTAACTTCATGCATAAAAAACAGTGTACGGACGCCATGCATGGCGTCCGGGAATGTAATGAAGAAGAAAATTCCGCTCTTACGAAAAAACTAAACTTAAAGATACGGAAAGCAAAATTCATTTCCGTAAAATGAGCATCATATTTCAATTAATTTCAATTCTTGCCTCCATTAAAATATCTCTACAGTAAAAATTATTCTTCTTTTATGTAACCTCCTTACGCCAAGCATGGCTTCCGTACCCCAGCCCTTTTTTGCAAACATAATATTGAAAACCGATTAAATTTATTTTGCAAAAAATATTTTCCCTTTGGCGGATTGAAAATTATTTTCTAGCACAAAATAGCCTCATTTCATTTTAAACAATTTTTCATGAAAAAAACCAATTTCCACAATCCAACTACCTCCTGAAGAGGGGTTGTTCTCAAAAATTTATCTTCTCAGAAACCAAAAAGTACTACTTGATGAAGACCTGGCTGTCATGTATGGAGTACCAACCAAGGTGTTGAATCAGGCAGTTAAGCGAAATGCTGAACGGTTTCCGGAGGATTTCATGTTTCAGTTATCAGAAGAAGAGTATTTCAACTTGAAGTCACAAATTGTGACTTCAAGTTGGGGAGGCAGACGAAAACCTCCTTTGGCTTTTACAGAACAATGAGTATCCATGCTTTCCAGTGTACTTCGATCAGCACAGGCCATTGCGGTGAATATTCAGATTATGAGCCTGCCTGCTGCAGGCAGGAGTATTTGTAAAAATGCGCAGAATGATTTCAGAATATAAAGAATTGCTTGAAAAAATTGAATCGATAGAAGCAGATCAAATTACTCAAGACGATCCTGCCTGCTGCAGGCAAGGAATTACTGAAATTTACAACATCATTAAATCGTTGCTGGAGCCTGTTTACAGAGATCGGCCTCCGGTAGGTTTCAAGCCAAAGTAGTAGGAAAAGAAATGTGGAAGACCATGAGGCTGTTAGTTTAACCGGTCATGTTGGTTGGTGGTTTCACCAAGTGCGTGAATGGGTATATTGAATCCTGAAATGGAAATTCATTAAACCACCAGCACCTTGTTATGTTTAAAACTTTCATTCTCCCCATGCGCAACATACCCAAGTTGATTAGTTTCTAAACTACAGGATCCAATTTTAAATGGAGAAATATTTCGATGATGATGACCAAAAATCCAGTAATCGATTTGAGAGGTTTCGATCAATTTGAATAACTCTGTTGCAAATCCTTCATTCAACGGATCATTCCGGTATTGTTCGGGATAATTCATAAAAGTGGGAACATGATGCGTTAAAACTATTCTGGGAACTTTAATTTTATTTTGAAGAGATGTGGTTATGAAATTTAAACTCTCCGTGTGCAAGATGTTATATTGTCCTATAGAAATCGTTTTACGTGACTTTTTTATTAAATGAAAATCCGACATGTTCATTTGGATATTCCATGCATTAAGAGGACTGATTTGTGACCATAATGTTGAACATACAATTTCAACTTCTCCGGCATCAATAACCTTATTGTTCAGTAACACTACATTTTTGCTAAGTTGTTCCTTAAAACTTCCTGTCCTTTCATCGATACTCCCATGATAATATTCATGATTACCCGGAATCCAATAGGTCATTTGAAAATGATCTGATAAGAAATTTATAAAGTCCCTATGGTGGTCCATCTGACTGAACAACATGATATCACCACCAAGCAACAGAATTTCTCCAGCGGGAATGATTGGATTGTTTTTGAGATATTTCCGGTTCTCGGCAAACTCCAAATGCAGATCGGAACAGAATTGGATTTTCATTTTTAGGCTTTTCGCAAAACTTCCATATCCACTTCCGGCAAAATCGCATGATGCAAAAAGGTTCCTCTCCATTGTGAATACAAAATACCTCGCATAGTGGATAGTGCGATGTGATAAAAAGACATTAACAATTCATCGGAGACCTTTTCGTCGCCATCTTTCAATGCCTCCGTAATCTTTTCAAGATGCGAAAATCCAAAAGTAAATGCTGCTCTCAGCTTGCCAACCTGCAACAAATACTTTTCTACGTGTGTGCATACAGTTACTACCGAGCGAATTTCTCCTGGTATGGTGGTTTTTCCTGATTCAAACTTTACATCAAAATGAACAATGGATGCAGGCAGATCGAATCCTTCAGGTAAACGAAAAGTGGATTCCAGAATTTCAATCGATTTAATAATTGTACCGGTTTGAACGAAAACATCTCCTGGTGTCTCGGAATTGCGAATGCGTTTATCTTCTTTGTTAAGGATGCTGGCACTGTATTCCATTTGCGGTTCTTTTACTACAGATGATTGTGCACACATTGGATAATTAAAATCGGAAGGAGGCACATTGGCTACCAGTTTAGTTTCAAACACCTGAATATTTTTTTCCGCAAACAAATCCCGGAATTGAACACCCAGCACCACTGCAATTTCACACAATGTATCGATGGTAAAATTATGACAACCACCCAGCCATTTGGTAATTTCCGAAGGCTGCTTATTCATCTTTGCCGCAAACTCCGATTTACTCCAGCCGCGTTCGTTAATCATATCGTCAATTAATGCTGATAATTGCATTTTAACAGAACATTCCATGGCAATTACCGGGGAAGTGCTATTCATTATTTCATTTATGAGCGGACTGTCAATTTTTCTGGGTGTTTTCATTTTAATTATATTTCATAAATAAATGGGATGTCAGAATAGAGCTTGTTCTCTAATAATACTATTTCATTATCTTTTATTCGCCGATTTACATCTTTAGCTATTTTAATTATCAGTTCAGCTTCGGCTTTTAATTTCTTATCGTCTTGCCAGGCCCGTATGTGAGATAATTTATATCCGCCGCCACCTATAATTATTGCTACTGACTGATAACGGATACAGTATAAACGTAGTTTCCGTTCGGGCCAGTCGAACAGTGCACAAACTCCATCACCCGGCTTGCCTTCATTAATTTTAAAGTACTTTTCACTAGTGCCGACATGTTTTCCAATTTGATTAATGTTTTTGACAAGACTTTTAATCTCCCCAGGAAATATATTTCTATTTTCATCAAGAAATTTTTCAAAAAGAATGACATCATCATCAATTTTAATCGAATAAATCGCCGCCCTTTCTCCCGAAAGGGCTGATAACTCTACTATTTCGTATTTCACTTAAAAGAAAAATGGTTTTAAAAGCTATTGTAAAGATACAACATCAAAGAGCTTAAAGTCAAGTATATACTAGATTTTTGGAACCTGTTAAGGGGTAACTAGCTGATTTTTAGATAAAAATGATAACTAGGAAATTTAGTTATAAGTGAAATTAGGGCATTCCAATATATGTTTAGAGGGTCCTATTGTGCTTTTAAATTGCAGTAATAGTGGGCGCATGTGAGTTGTCGCATTTCATTGAGGGGCAGTTTAGATTCGCTGATGCATCCATTCACTTGATTCGCTCGGGAAGTGAACAATGTGTAACTTGCCAAACGGTTCCTGATTTTTCGAGAAAACACTTACAATCTCCTTCATAATGGTGGACAAAAACATCATTCATTATTCCATAAAATCCAAGTTCCATGATGATGCATGCCGAATCGCCATCGAAAGATAATTCATCCATTTCTAAAAAGTCTAACCCGATATTGTCTTCATATGTTTTTAATAAACGCTTAATCTCTTTGTAATTTTGGAGTAAATGTTTCTGATGATTCAATCTGTATGGACCCAGGTACGTCTCAAATATCAAACGGATAAAATCACTCGCTGCTTTTTTAATCAGATACTCACGATTCGGATGAAATTCTTCATACACTAATTTGGTAACTGAATAAAATTCACCAGTGGTGAGCATACCGAAAAGTTCTTTTGTAATGAATCTGTACACTTCGCGGTCAGCAACTTCAGTGTAATTGGTAATCATAACCTTATGAGCCTTCATCACCTCCTGTAATTTATTGAGTTCGGTGGGCATTTGCTCATTGCTGATGTTATCAACGGGTCGGAATTTAGGCTTTCCAAAATATTCATGAAAGGTTTTAAATCGTTTGGAAATCGACTCTCCGGGTTCTTTCTCGACCCAAACAGAAAATTCGATCTTATCCATAGTGGATGGAATCATCGACCGTTCGCGCGGACTTCGAAGGAAAAACAGGGAAGCATTTTCGTCACCGGGACGCTGTGAAAATTTAATCTTTCCGTTCGCTTCAGTTAAAAATGGATTGTGATTGTTCATTGAAAAAATAGGTTTAAATAGTTTTAAATATTATTTTTATAAATTAAAAAATCAAAAGTACTGTTGTTTAATTCCTGATACAAATGTTATCCGTTTATAAATGTTTATAAACGTTTAGAAACGCATACTTCAAAATAGAAATCCCCAACTGTATATTTTATCGTTGAATTCAGCAGTTGATCCATGGACTGCTTAGTTAATGTTTAATAAAATAACAGAAGCATAAAACATGAACAAAAATAGTAATCTGTACTGAAGAAATACTGCGGATATTAAGCGCGAGGAGCAAAATTAGCCTCAAAAATGGAAAATTTGTTTACATTTAGATCCGCCATTTCATAAAAGTATTTAGTTTGGTAATCTATTCATCCATTAATCATATTATATGACAAAAAAGAAAAATAGTCTGAAATATAACCTCTTTTCAACAGTGATATTTTTGTTAGTCTGCTGTTATGCTTATTCACTGCAAATGCACAAAGTAATCCAGAATCTGAATTGTTGAAATTTTTTGATGAAAGGTCTTATGTCAGGCCAATGGGTAAGATGCGGTATCAGCAGATTGCCGATTTTTAGTTTTGAAACGCAGAAATTCCAGATGGTTGTGCTGACTGTTTCCTGTTGTACTTTCGGCAAGCATTCTTAATCATTAAAAGAAAGTATTTACAGTAAATGATGCGGGAATTGATATTCGTCATGAACTATTCTGATCGTTTCGGTTAATTTCATCCTCCAATCAAAAGTTTAATTCAGAATGGTTATGAAAAACGTTTACTTTATTAGCTTAATACTTTTTATAGCCATTTCGGCCAATGCACAGTCTGACCTTGTTTCTGTTACAGAACGGAAAATAGGGTGGAGTAACCTTAAGAACAAGGATATTTCAGGAAAAGAAATCACTTTTATCCACTCCATTTTTAACACTGGTTTAGATTCCAGTGGAAATTTAATGGTTGTCCGACTGCATAAGCTCACGAAAAAGGGACGATTGGTCGATAATTCGGAACGATTTGTTGTCTATGATCTGGCTAACGACACTGTAAAGTGGTTTGCCGATGATAACTTTCTGATATCACGCGTGGTTAAATATGGTACTTATTACCTGCATATCGAAAAGAATAAATGCAGTCGACTGAATGGTGAAACCGGTAAGCGCTTATGGACCGCACCCTTTTTCGTTTATCATGTAGATCCGGTTCGGGAAATAGCTTTGGGATACAAGATCGATAAGTCTCGAAGCACAACTATTTTACAAGGCCTTAATCTGGTGGATGGAAAAGTGTTATGGGAGCGGAATTTAAGTAAACGATATGGCTGGAATGAAGTGGTTTCTTTAGATACTTCCTCTGTTTTAGTGGTTTCCGAAGGCCTGCATCTCGTCCGTTTAAACGATGGTTCGGGTTGGGACTATAGCGCTGTCACCGGTGAGCTTAACACTGCCGAAGAGGTTGCCTCCTTCTCGGCTTTGGCGGCTTTGACGGTTGCAGCTGCCTTGAACGGTTCTTTTGTTTCAATGCCGGCTCCACATTCTCAAGTTGTATATGATGTGGTATCCAATGTCTGCCAGGATTCTGCCGGTTACTATTTCGCTGCTAAAAATCAAATTTCCTGCATGGATCTAAACGGACAACTGAAATGGTGCACTGAACTGCCGGATAATGTCACCAGCAAATCATTCCTTATCAAAACGGCAATACACTGTATCTGATCAATACCGGTTATGCTTACAGAAATCAGAAACAGATTCCATATGGTAATCCGTTCATTGCAGCCTATGATGCGCTGACAGGCAGAAAAGCATTTTTTAAAAGTATACATGATTCATCTTCGCCAATAAACAATTATAAATTTCAGGACGATACCTTATACCTGCTCTTCGATGACCGGATTGTCGGAATCAGACTGGCGAATGGCTCACTTGTGCATGATAAAACTGTTGAGTGCCCCGACGAAAAAATGATGGCTTTTGCCGGTTCGAAAATTTGCGTGAAAACAGATAAATCATATCCGTGCCTGGCTTTAAGAGACCTTTCACAACACTGCATTTTAATGGATAATAATGATGTTTGGGTGTTGACTAACAATATGGACCTGGTTCAGAAGATAAAAAAGGAGGATTATTATATTCATTACCTGGATGAAAATGACTATAGTTTTTTTGCTCATGGAAATAAAACAATTGTAGTCAATGCGGAAAATGAAATAATGGCTACTCTTGATATTTTTGAAAATTTGTATAAACGAGGATCTAAATTATTTGCCGTGCTGAAAAAAAGTGTCATCGTAGTATCGCTGAATGACATCCCGTAAATGCCGGTTCATTGTAAGGATAACTGGGAAAGACAAATCCTGCCTTAATCCTTTTTGCACTCTGTAATTGAACAACAGGCTTCTTTTGCTCCTTCCTTCACCGTTATGTTTATTTGCAAAATCGGCAACAGCGCCAACGATGAAATGATTAGCATCGCACATTGCAATTTGTACATAATAATTCATCTGCTCTATCATTTCCCCGATGCCGTGGTTTATTTTTATACTCTTCACTTTTCCAAATGTGAGAGTAAGTCATTTCTTTGTGCTTTTATGAGGACAACATTTATTGAATCTTTATCCACAGGAGAAAATGAATCTTGCCGAATTGAATTTGAATCCCCATTATTCAATTCACCGACAAAGTCTGAGGCAGCCCCCCCCCTGCGCCCTAAATGTTGGATATATCCGAATTTTAACTATCTTTATGAAGTCAGAGAGGCAGAGTGTTTTGAAAGCTGGCAGTTTAAGATCAATTTTAAGATTTGATATCAAATAATCTAAACTACATACCTATGAAAAACACAATTAAACTCCTCGCAACAATCACGACTATCATTTTAATGTCGTCGTTCACCAACAAGCTTACAATGGAATATATTGGGACGTATGGTGTTTGCGCATCGGACCCTTCCCAAATTAAATTGACAATTAATCAGGATCACACTTTTTATTATCAGGATTTATCAATAAAGGACCAGCAAATTATCGTTGAAGGCAACTGGACACTTGATGGAAAGAAAGTTGTTTTAGATGATAATAACTCAACCAATAAATTTCATAACGTGTGGACCTTTGCAGGAAACGGACAAGTAGCGAAGTCAAGAAAAGGGTTGGCATTTTATAGGTTGACGAAGTTAGATTAGTATAAGTCGGCAACAGCTGCAATTAATTTTAAAATGGTTAATCAAACTTTAGTTTTGTTAATCGGTTTTTGATTGATATATTCTATAAAATGGATTCCGTCCATATATTTATTGTTTAGCTTTTATCCACCATTTAATGGATTTCGCTATGAACTGGATAAAGGTTTCTATTCCGGAGTGTGCAAATACTATGTGGAGGATTTAACGATTTTTCAGACCGAAGGGCAACTTGAAAATATTAAAGAAAAGGCATATCAATTAATGACAAATACCATCGATCTGAACAGGGGAATTTATCAATACTTATCAGATATTTTTAATGATTTCTTTCCTGATTATTATTATGATGAGGATGATGATTCTGAAGATGTTTCAGGTTTGGATTTTAATCAATTAAGAAAAGTGTGATCGATGGAAAAGGGTAATAATGATGAATATGTTCTGATAATCCATGTAGAACATTTATAAATCAGTTTAAATTAATTCATGATTTTTCATGCTGTAATAGAATCCTATTTCGAGATTTTTATGGAATACCCCCAATTCTCGTATAAATAATTTATAGAAATTAATTTGAGTTATTGGTATAATAAAAAGCTGTAGCGATCAGATGATATGCCTCCAAATCCAAGGATAATATGCACACCCATTTTATTTTCGGCTTGAAACTTTTTATTCCTAATAAATGATTGATTTATCTTATCAGTGTAACCGTACCAATTAATTTTGTTTTTTTTGAAGGTTGATTGTCATCATTCTTCCCCGTAATTTCCAATTTGTATATATAAACACCCGATGGGGCATTCTTTCCTTCAACTGTTTTCCCATCCCATGAAATTGATGCTGACTTGCTTTTAAAAACCAGTTGTCCCCATCGATTAAAAATAAGCATTTCATAATTAAAAGCATCCATTTCAAAAGGCCCACTTTCATACCCGGCAGTATAAAATGTATCATTCTTGCCATCACCATTAGGTGTAAATGCATTTGGAACATATATTGGTGAAACAAACAAAGGTTTTGTAGTGTCAGATTCACAGCCATCAACATTGCTAACTGTAAGTGTTATATAATATTGCTGAATTTCACTGAAACGATGAGTGGTATTTTGTTCATTTGATACAGCACCGTCACCAAAATCCCACTTCCATGAATGCGCCCCTTGGGATGCATCATTAAATTGAAATGGAAATCCATAAACATGATTTGCATCCATGTTAATTGAAAAATCCGGAATTGCCAAAGGTTCAAATTGAACTGTAACAGGAATGGTATCAACAGAATTACAACCTATGGGAGAAGTGCAACTATAAACAACTAAATATTGTCCAATTAAATTATATTGATGCTCGGGCGAAAATAAATTTGAAAAATTGCCATCACCAAAATCCCACAGAAATTGTGAGCCTGGAGGACTAATGAATTATTTTTTAAACTGAAATTTTATGCCTTCTCCGCAGATTAATATGGAGCTGGTATCCACATTCAAAACAGGATTCAGTTGCTCATATGTTGTCACCAATGATGAGATTGCTGGGCACCCATTTAAATCCACTACAGTTACCAGGTATTGTCCAGATTGATTTACGGTGATGCTTGATGATGTACTACCATCCGACCATAAATAGCTCATGGCACTATCAGCAACTAATGTTACACTCCCACCCTCACAAAATTCCAAAGGACTTGAATATGTAATGTTTGCATGTCCATAAAGAACAGTCACAGTGAAAGGCAAAGAAGTTCCAACACAAAAGTTACTATCTGTTACAGTTACTAAATAAGTTCCGGAAGATGTGATGTTATTAAATTGATTTAAAGTTCCATCTGACCAAATATAATTCAGATATCCTGATCCGGCATTTAGTGTTGAAGTTTCCCCATTACAAATCGAGGGATCACCTGTGATTACTGGAGTTGGCAATGGATAAAATGTTAATGTAATAGCGGCAGTTGATGTACAACCGTTTGCATCCGTAACGGTAACTTCATACAATCCGCTAGAAGAAACAGAAATGTTTGGAGTTGATGCCCCTGTCGACCACAAATAGCCAGCAAATCCAGTCCCTGGAGAAAGGACTGTTGAACTACCATTACATAAAGTTGTGCTCCCAGGAATTACCGGGTTAGGCAAAGTATTTACAGTGAACATTTGTTGTACTGAAGCTGAACATCCGTTCAAATCTGTCACGGTTACAGAATATATACCAGAGGTTGTTAAATTAATGGACATAGTTATTTCCCCATTTGACCACAAATAGTTTTGATATCCTGCATTGCAAGTGAGAGTTCCTGACTGTCCACTACAAATTACGGAATCACCTGAAATAACCGGAGTGGGTATGGGATCCACAATTAAACTAAATATATCCTGATTATTACAACCAAATGAATCTGTAACTGTAACAATATAAGAGCCGGCAGCTGTAACGGAATTTATTTGAGTAGTTGTTCCATTCGACCATAAATAAGATGAAAATCCTGCTCCTGCATTTAATAGAGAACTTTGTCCAGAACAAATTTGAGCATCACCGGAAATATTAACAACAGGCAAATTTCGTTGATATATATAAATTGAATCTGATCCTGTACAGCCATTTATGTCTGTCACAATTACTGAATACCAAGCAACCGAATTCGAATAAATATTCTGTGTACTGTCACCTGTCGACCACAGATAACTACTGAAACCACTTCCGCAATTAATCAATACTGATGATCCGGAACAAAAATATCCAACACTTGTTACAGTTGGTATTGGAACTGGATTTACTGTAAGCGAAATCTGATCTGATTTCGTACATCCGTTTCCATCCGTAACAGTGACTGTATATATTCCAGAAGTAGTTGGGAAATATGTCGAATCTGTTGAACCATCTTGCCAAACATATTGTTGGTATCCGGCACCAACATTTAAAACTATCGGCAGATTTGCGCAAGTTATTGTATCACCGGTTATCACAGGATTTGGTAAGGGATTTACCACAAATACAATATCTGCAGTATCCTTACAACCATTTATATCTGTAACAGTTACTGTGTAAGAATTTGGAGATGAAACTGTAATTGTTTGATTTGTAGATCCATTAGACCATAAGTATGTATAGCCAGAGCCAGCATTTAAAACTGCTGATGTTCCCTGACAAACAGTATCTGTTCCAATTATACTTATTGATGGTTTTGGGAAATAGGAAAAGTTGGTGCTGATGGAACCTGTGCATCCTGATGCGTTAGTAACTGTTACAGTATATATACCTGTTAAGGTTGGCTGAATAGTGGAGGAAATACTTCCATTTGACCACAAATATGCAGTGTAATTTAGAGGAATCACATTTAAAGAATACACATCACCGGAACAAACAATGGTATCGCCAGTGATAGTTGGAACAGGGACAGAATTTACTGTGATACTTATTGTTGTATCATCTGTACAACCATTAATATCTGTTATTGTAACTGTGAATGGCCCGGATGTTGAGACTGGAATAAATTGAGAAGTTGATCCGGTCGACCATAAATAAGTATATCCTGGATTTGCAGTCAGATTTGTGGATTGTCCTGCACAAATTGCAGCTGCCTGAGGAATTATGTTTGCTATCGGATTCGGGTTCACAGAAACTGTTACATCATCTGTCCCTGTGCATCCGTTCCCATCTGTAACGGTAACTGTATATACGCCAGGAGTCCTGGCCGATAATGGGTTTGTGGTGCTTCCTGTATTCCAAAGATAAGAATTATACACACCGGCATCTAAAATTGCATTGCTGCCGCTACAAATTGATGTTTGGCCGGATATTGATGGAACCGGGTTAGGGTTAACAGTAAAAGTAAATGTATCCAGATTTGAACAACCGGAAGCATTGGTTACAGTAACAGTGTATGTATTAGATGTTGTAACGTTTATCAATTGAGTGTTGGCCCCTGTTGACCATAAATAGGTGCTATAACCAGCACCTGCATCTAAGGTGGAAACCCCTCCAGTACAAACAGCACCGACGCCAGAAATACTTGGATTGGGCAATGGATTTATTGTAAGAATGTGGGTGTCGGTTCCAGTGCAACCAGCTGCATTACTCACAGTAACAGTATAGGCTCCACCAATTGAAACATTTATGCTTTGTGTTGTTGCACCTGTATTCCATAAATATTGTACAAAACCACTACCGGCATTCAATGTTGTATTATCCCCTTGACAAATTGATAAATTGCCAGTAATAGAGGGTGTGGGATTAGCTGCTGAAACTACCGTTGCTGATGCTGTCCCTGAACAATTTGGCCCTGAAGTAACGGTAACTGTATATGTACCAGCAATAGAAACGGATATGCTTTGAGAGGTTGAACCATTTGACCATAAGTAACTGGTGTATCCTGAACCTGCATCCAATACCCCATTTACAGGCCCGCAAATGGAAGTTGTGTTAATTACAGGTGAAACAACTCCACTGGTATTGATGGTGAATGATGAGCTGGAAGTACATCCATTCATAGCAGAAACTGTTACTGTGTATGTTCCGGCACCCACTGTTATGGTTTGTGTTGTAGCACCAGTATTCCACAAATAATTGCTATAGCCACCACCTGCATCTATAGTTGTTGTTGCTCCGGCACAAATTGATGATGAACCTGAAATAACAGGAGGGTTAGGGCTAATCAAAATGGTAGTCGCTGTGTCTGTTGATGCCGAACAACCAAAATTATTGGTAACGGTTACAGTATAATTTGCTGCTGCTGAAACGATTATTGAATCATTTGTACTCCCATTTGACCATAAATAACTTGAATATCCCGGTCCGGCATATAAAATAGCTTGACTGCCAGCACAAAAGTTTAAATTAGTTGGAATTATTTGTGGGTTAGGTAGTGGGCCTACTACAAAAGGTTGTTGAAAGACACTGGTTCCACAAGTATTGGTACATTCTAATGTAATAATGTGATTCCCTGGTGAAGCTACATTGAATGGCGCTGGAACATTGTAGTTGTTGGCAATAATATTAGTAAAATTTGAAATTGGATTCCCATCAAGAAACCAAGTATAATCAGCGGGATAATTTAAGAATCCATTAGTACAGGCATTTGGGGGATTTCCCGCAATTATTACCACATTTTGATTGATACATATTGTATCACTTGCTAAAACAAATCTCGGTCTGGGTAGAAACCGAACCGAAACCTGAGTTGAAAAAATATTATAACTAAAGCCCCCTGGACATGTTTTATAATATCGGGCCTCAGGTAATAAGGCAATGGGTGATGGTGTTGGACAAGAGTCTGAAGGAAGTATATTATAACAATGCGTAACCACGGTGTCTAAAACATTAGGATATATAGTTGTGTAATTATTATCCCCAAAATTTATACAGATGGAGTCAACACCGATGGCCGTAGTTACACGAAAGTCAACACATCCTTGATAACAAAATAAATCACCTCCTAATATACTTAAGCCGGGATTTATATTCCCACAAAGAGGGCTTGTAAAAGGGAATGAAGGACATTGAGCTTTTAGCAAAAATGGAAGAGCACAAAAAACGCAAACGAGCAACCATTTATACATAGTATTTTTAATATGAATATTATCTTAGAAATCAGTCTAAACATAAGAATTAAGGGGATTAAAATTTTAATAGTTATTTAATGAGATTCTCCAATTTAAACAATGGACTAGATAAATACAAATCTATTGAGAGTGATAAAATCACTGAACCAAATAACCAGGCGCATAAATAAGATACAAAAAAAAGAATCGAACGCATAATTCCGGTTTTAATGGAATTTCTAACATAGCGATAAAATATTAGCATAGGAAAGAGGATAAATCCAAAAACAAAACAAAAACTACTCACTGTATTTCCTAATTCATAAGGCAACAAAAAATAACCAATGAATTGACCTGTTAAAGTAAGCAACATTGCAAAAGAAGTTAGGTAGCCATTATAAAAAAACAACTCTTTGCCCGATTTTTCAAATGTGAATATTCTTACTAAAGGAATTAATGCAACTGACATGAGTAAACAGAAAAAAAATGACAGGACATTGCCGGTTTTCGTTCCGATACCCTGTTCATCTATCCATTGCAATCGGCGAACTCCTTCTTGAATCTCTTGTTTTATTTCCGGAGTAGGATTATTTCCATGCACTGTTTCCATCCATTGTAAATATTGTTCCACATTATCCGACGGAACCGCTTCCCCTTTAAAATTGGTCAATAGAAAGTTAAAAATCAATACAGACACAGTGCTGGCAAAAAAAAATTTTGCAGGATGCATATACGTGCCGGAACCTGAAATTCGCCCTTGAACTACTTGCGATGATGTTAGCACAAATTTATAAAGAGTATAAAAATACAGTTTGATAGTCTTCCAACTATAACCAATAGCATTTATAATAACACCCCAATAGGTTTCGGGTTCTTGCTCATAAGATCTGACTTTATTTTGCTTTACCGGATTCATAGAAATTGATTACATGGAAAATTAAAGATAGTAAAATTTTGATTCACTTTCACAAATTCCAAAAAAAATAATCCAATGTTTAAAATGTTTTAATGTTTCCAAAATCTATGCTTGTAATATTCACCTTCAAAAAATTGATGAAGGCTTAATAACGATTTCAAATTTGTTTGTGGTTTTCGATAATGTCTTTACATCAAAGCGAATTCTTCCGTCACCTTTAAAAACAGTTGAAAAAATATGTTTAATTACAGAAAGAATTCAAATATTTATTGAAAAACAGACACAATCGTATAGTTATTAATCTCTTGAGACAAGAAAATTTGAAAAAGGAACCTCATGCTCAGGTATCAAAATCGCATTTTTGTCAGCAGCCTGCCATTCTGTCTCAGGGTATCCCCTTAAGGGGATACCCTGAATTTGGCATATTCTGTTTTTTTAGACTGTATTTGTATTTAGTTTTATCCATGATATGAATTAAAAGCAGAATTTACAAGCTGTCAATAGATACAAAATGAATAAGCCCGACAATCAAAAATTAAATCCCGTAGTATCTTATTTTACTATGCGAAAAGCAATAGGCTGGCTCGGAATGTTGCTTCCATTTTTATTGCTTGGCGGGAATTATATATTAAACCTGACTGATGTTTTTAATAATGATTGGTTTTTTAAATCAATCAAAGAATGTCCTTATGAAAGCTCAGGGTCATTTAAAAGTTCAGTGAGTCATTATTATTATACAACAGTGGGTGAAATATTTACAGGTACTTTATGTGCAGTTGCCCTTTTTATGTTCTGTTACAAAGGGCATCCATTACGAAAAGGAGATTGGGGATTATCAGATAACGCTATGACAAATCTAGCAGGAACATTTGCACTTGGAGTGGCATTTTTCCCTACTGGATCTGAATTGGCAATCAAGGACAATTTAAGACAATTTCTAAGCAGTGAAAATATTGGGTACGTTCATTATGGCTGTGCGGCGGCATTTTTTTTAACGCTCGCCTTCATGTCCATTCTCAATTTCCGCAGATCCAAAGAACAACAATTATTTGGAACCGGTCCAGATGATCCATTTTTTCTCAAGTGTGGAATTGTTATGATTACATGTCTTGTTTTAGTTCCTGTATTTAATATGTGGCTTGAACCCAAATTTGAATTCTTACAACACATTCATTCTACTTTTCTCCTGGAAGCAATAGCATTAATAGCCTTCGGAATGTCATGGTTGAAAAAGGGGAATGCGGATTTTAAGTATGTTCCGAAGAAATTGGGATTGTGAATGTGACGATCAATTTATTGTAATATCATTATAAAAATATAAATTAATTCTAATTATTGGTAAGATGAAAAAAATACTCTGCATTCACGGCATCGGTAAAAAAGATGCAACCATGGAAGATTGGGCTCCTGAATGGGAACACGCAATTTCTCAATATTCAAAAGGTGTAAATGAAGAACTGAAATTTGAATTTTTAAGATTTGATGACATATTCGAAAAATATGAGAAGCGAAATGGGATTCGCTATGTTGAAACAATAGCTAAATTGATCCGTGATTGGATTTATGTCTCGGTTTTAGAGATGCTCGTGGATTAGGTATAAAAGACAAAATTAGATGGTATGCCGGTATGGTTGTCCAATTTGCTGAAGATGATGAATTGAGAAATGAATTGCAAGCAAGACTTCATGAAACTTTGGCTTCAGTTAAACCGGATGTAATATTTGCACATAGCTTAGGTACTTTAGTAGTGTATGATTTATTACGGCAAGAAGCAGTAAACGGTATTTCGAGAAATCTAACTGTTGTTACAAGTGGCTCGCAAATTGGCCATCCTGCTTTGCTAATGCTATTTGGCGGAGCAATACAACCATTGAATGTTAATTATTGGATTAACCTTCACAACCAAAACGATAAAGTATTTGCTTATGAGCCAATTGGTATAGAAGCAGAAAATTTCAGTGAAATTGAAACTCCCTTTTCGGTGGATTTTTGAGCATCAATCATGAGGTGTTGGATTATATAAATAACGATAATGCTGTTCATTTTGCATGGCCTGCCGTATTTAATAAATTAATTTCCCTGCCACGAAGCCGAAGTTTAAAAGCCGGATCAAAGCCAACTTTAAAAGTAAGCGGATCCAAAGCACAGGCAAAGAACATCAAAGAAAAAGTCCTATTGATTGGAATAGATGATTACCCTAACCCGGAAGACAAATTATATGGTTGTTTAAATGATGTTTTTAGAATGAGCGAAGTTTTGCAGGAGGCTGGTATTGCTCCAGAAAACATTAAAGTTGTTCTAAACGAAAGAGCTACAGCTGAAAATGTAAGGAGTTCGATGAATTGGTTGCTGAAAGATGCGAAAAAAGGGGATTTTAGGTTTTTCTATTACAGTGGCCATGGAGCACAAATCCCCAGTGATGGTATGGAAGGAGAGGAAGATTCACATGATGAATGCCTGGTTACCTATGATTTCGATTGGACCAGAACGAATGCCTATACGGATAAAGAATTTTTGAGAGCCTATAGTCAGCTGCCTTATGAAGTGGACTTTGTTTCAGTTCTCGATTGTTGTCACTCCGGTGGATTAGCCAGAGATGGAATATTCAGAGCAAGAGGGATCACCCCTCCCGATGATATCCGTCATCGTACCATAAAGTGGGACCCTAAACGGCAGATGTGGATTTCGCGTGATTCTGATTTAGGGAAAAGAAAAATATTTAAACCCAGTGTTAAAGTTGACGAACGAAAACAATTTATTGGAAAAAACAATAATGTATATCGGTTCGGACGAGCAGTCCATCTTTGGGGTGAATATAATAAATTCGAAAAAGCTAAAAAGAAATACGGAACAAAAGGACCGTACATGCCTCTGATAATCGAATCGTGTCGAAGATCAGTATGCTTACGAATACAAACATGGAGTCGTTTCATTTGGAGCATTTACCTACTGTTTATCTACAATCCTCAGGATCTCAGAAAAAAAACAATCAAGAAAGTACAATTATAACGACCTGATTAAAATGGTAGGAACCAGGCTCAAAGAATTGGGATACGACCAGGTTCCACAGATTGTTGGTCCGGGAATTAAAATTAAGCGCCAGGTACCAATTCTAAATTTATAACCGATTAATTCAAACACATAGAGAAATATAGTGGTAGCTAAAATTGTAATTAAATGACAGCAACAAAAGCTTCTCATGAAGTATTCAATGGGGGGTGCAGTAAATCCATGTACGAATTGATTCCTTCTTTATTTAGGAATGGTGATAGGTTAAAAAATCATGTTGAAGTAGAGTATTTGGAAAATAATTTATACTATGATTTTTGTGCGTATGGAGATGGTATCATTCAAAATAAAGGGGAATGGGATGTACTATTTAATATGCAGCATCATGGGATTCCGACAAGGTTATTGGATTGGTCACAGAGTTTCGGAGTAGCACTATATTTTTCAATAGCTTGCAGCAAAGATATTCAAGACCCTTGTATATGGATACTGGATCCTTATTATTTAAATGATTTAGAAAAGAAAAAATCAAAATTTACTAGTCTGAAGTACTGCACACTTTACAATCCGGCAAGGGATTTTAAAGTAAATTACTATGATCAATTTATTACAGGAGTTGGAAAACTAATAAGTGCACATTTGATTCACCAAAGGCATTATACCTATAAAATCAAATGAAAGAATTCGTTCACAATGGGGTGTTTTTACTATTCACGGCAACAATCCAAATTGTATTCATAAGCAGTGTCCTGACGCAGTCAAAAGTTTGTGATCCCCAAAGCAGCTATTCCAGCTGCGCAATTATTTTTAAAGAGCAGGCATCAATCACTTCTCCATGTTCCCCGATTTGCAGGGATTGAAGAATTTGTTGGATGCGGAGTATTATGTGTGACAAATCCATTCATCAATCAATTGAACATTCATCCTTATAAAAACTAAATTATTTATGTTCTCAAACACCGGTACTATATCGTTCACGCTATATATGGTTTTTATTCTTATAGCTATTATTTCTACCATAATTGTGTACAGATTATTGAAAAATGGTTCACTTGATAGTGATAAACTAGACAAACTAATTGACTTTTTTAAAACGGTTGTTTTTACAAGTGCGTTGGGAACAGTTGCACTTTTAGTAACTGATTTATTTAAAGAAAGAGAGCAAGATATTAAAGAACTGGAATATTTTGCTAAATATGTAGAAGAAGTTAAAGATGTGAATGGACAAAGCAGATTGCAATTGTCAAAATATTTTTCAATTGTTGCTCCAAATGGAGATATGAAAAAATCATGGACGAATTATTATATTGAAGTTAAAAAGGAGTATAATGAATATTTATTAGCTCAAAAAGCATTAGAAAGAGATACAAGCAGTAATCCTAGTCTAGAGGAAAGTTATACCAGACAAATTAATCAGGAAAAAGTTGAATTATTTGAAAAGCCAATAAGTCGAGTCAGCTCAGTTACGGAGTGGTACGTTGTAGCAGGTGGCGATGTCACTTTGGAAGCAGCAAAGTATGAATTGGAGAAAGCGATTAAAGTGAACGCTAATTCTAATATTATTAAAAAGGGCAGTTCTTATCGGACTGTTCTCATGGGGTATACAACCAGGGCAGAGGCAGAAAAGCAATTGGAAATTGTAAAGCAAAAAATCAACAGCACTGCATATATTGTAAATAAGTCAACTTGGTGCAAAACTATTGAAATGGGTGACGAATGTTTGATTTGTGAATGAAAGGAAAAATTAAATTAAGTTTAATGTAGCATTTCACTCTAATATTAATTTTAATTGTTATAGGAACGGATCACACATTTATAACGTTGATAAAAAATGAGTTAATATGAAGAAATGGTTAATAACTTCTATTTTACTATTCATTTGCAAATTACTTTTTTCTCAAGGAGTTGAAGGTTATCAAGCAAATCTCACCATCGAGAACGATATTCTTGGCTATCGGAATGAAGACGAAAATTACACAGGTGGAATTAAGCTTGAAGTTTTGACCCCAGGATTAAAGTGTAAATACTTAGTTGTGTTTCCTTTTAGAAATAAAGCAGATTTAAATTTACAACGTTATTCATTTGGAGGGACTGGTTATACTCCGCGTACATTGGAATTCAGTGAAGTTCAATATGACGACAGACCCTATGCATCACTTGTTTTTTTAAGTTTTGGTAACATCTCGTTTTTTAAAAAATTAAATTTTTTGCAATCAGACATATATGTTGGATTTATGGGATTAGATGGTCCTGGAAATGTACAAAGCTATATCCATGAAAACCATTGGTTCGGAACTACACGCCCTGTCCCTCAAGGTTGGCATAATCAAATTGCAGATTCTTTAAACGCATTTGTGGTGAATTATAATATCTCCTCGTATAAGATGTTATTTAAGGGATTTTCTAAAATGAAATTTCACCAGTAAAAATATTCCAAAGCGGAATAGTAGGAAAACTCTCCATCGGCAATTATATGACAAATGTTGAAGCGGGTTTTAATATTATCCCTGTATCATTATTCCCAAACTTGTTAACCAACTTTCAGCCAACTTTACCAACAATTGAATCAGTTGCTCCCTCGTTTAGATTAAACTGGTTTGTTCAAGGTACTATTCGTTATGACATTCACAATTCCACACTTTCAGGCACGCCTTTCAATGATAAAAGTGTATATACCATTTCGAGAGAAGACGTTGTTCCTGTATTTATAAATTTTCAAACAGGAATTAACATCGTGTTGTTTAACAATATTTACATGAACTATTCTCTCTTTGGGAGAGGACAAGAATTTGAGGGTGGAAAGAAATGGCATTGGTGGGGTGGGATAACACTTGGTTATTCTCCTAAAAAATGGTATCTTAATCAATAAAAAACAATAGCACTTCAAATCCTCCCCACAATTCACAAAATAAATTTGGTTTCTAACACATTAATTATTATTTTTATCCATCAATAGCATCCATGTCTTATTACATGGGTTTATTTAATTAACTCATAGTGATTTATCATGTTTTATGAGTTTTGGGTGGAAATTTTAACGTATTGTTTATCAAATAATTATATATAATCTAGACAGCTTTGCCTGTTTGGATGCCCTCATTTATGTCCTACCAACAATTCAACGAAGCTCAAACACGGTACAATCTCATTGATCCTGAGATTGTTAAGGCTGGGTGGAATTTAGCTGATCGCACTTCGGTGGGATTTGAGATTCCTATTGATGGGTATGACGCATCACCTCAAAATGGCGTGACCGATTATTGCATGTATCGGGCTAATGGTGAGGTGCTGGCTGTGGTGGAGGCAAAGCGGACGAGAAAGGATGCACGTGTAGGGAAGGAACAGGTATTTAGATATGTTACCGAAATTGAAAAAAAGCAAACTTTCCGGCCTTTTGCGTTTATGGCTAATGGCGAAGATTTATATTTCTGGGATACGTTGAATTATCCGGATCGAATGATTTCTGCTTTTTTTAGCCGCGACGATCTTGAACGGATGTTGCATCTGCAAAAGAATAAACTTCCGCTCAGCGAAATAAAATAAACGAAACTATTGTCAACCGATCGTATCAGGTTGAAGCCATACGTCGGCTTGGTGAAGCTATTGAGATAAAGAAAAACGAAAAGCACTTTTAGTGATGGCAACCGGTACAGGTAAAACTCGCACCACCATGGCGTTGATTGATGTTTTTTTGAGAGCACGACAAGCTCAAAGAGTTTTGTTTTTGGCCGATAGAGATAGCCTAGTTGATCAGGCATTGAACGAGGGCTTTAAAGTTTATCTTCCTAACGAGTCACGGTCGCGGATACGTACTTATAATATTGATAAAACGGCAAGGGTGTATGTTAGTACTTTGCAGACACTTGAACTCTGTTATCAGAAATTTTCTCCCGCCGAGTTTGATTTGATTGTGGCCGATGAATGTCACCGGAGCATTTATAATAAGTACACCGATATTCTTGCCTACTTCGACGGAATACAAATTGGTTTAACAGCCACACCTGCTCATTTTATCGATAGGGATACATTTAAATTTTTTGAAACAGATGGCACCGCTCCTACATTTCTTTATACTTATGATACTGCGGTGAAAGAGGGATATCTGGCCGATTATAATGTGTATTCGGCACAGACAAAATTTCAGCGTAAAGGAATTAAAGGAATTGAACTTTCGCAGGAAGATCAGGATTCACTTCGTGAACGAGGAATCGATCCTGAAGATATTAACTATGAAGGGACCGATCTGGAGAAGAAAGTTACTAATAAGA
Source organism: Bacteroidota bacterium (assembly GCA_016722525.1). Classification (GTDB taxonomy): domain Bacteria; phylum Bacteroidota; class Bacteroidia; order AKYH767-A; family OLB10; genus JADKJB01. Next base: position 180,139 of record JADKJB010000007.1, on the reverse strand, counting down.
ATACTTTACATCGGCAGTGGGAAGAGTTTATGGATGTGTGCCATAATGATAATAGCGGTCAACTCCTGCCAAAACTATTCTGTTTGCAATTACACAAAAACATGCCATACGTTTAGAGGAGGCATTCAATGAAATGTATCCTGAACACAAAGGACAATTGGCTCGAGTGATCACATCGGGTGTGGAAAGAGCCTCTGATTTATTGGCAAAATTTAAGAAAGAAGATCTTCCTCGCATAGCTATTTCTGTTGATATGCTCGATACCGGTGTAGATGTACCGGAAGTGATGAACCTGGCCTTTATGAAACCTGTTGGATCGCAAATAAAATTCTGGCAGATGATTGGAAGGGGTACTCGTAGTCTCGAAGCTTGCAAACACTTGGAGCGGCTCCCCGAAAAAAAGAAAGATAATTTTTTGATTGTTGATTTCTGGGAAAACTTCGAGCATTTTAATATGATGCCTAAAGATGATAACGGACCCAGACAAATACCGGTACTCGTTACCATTTTTAATACCCGATTAAGTAAACTCGAAATTCTTCTTGGCGACCAGAGCAGCGATGATTTTAAACGAATTATTAAAGATTGTCGTGCCGATATTGCCCGCATACCACTTGATTCATTTACTGTTAAGAAAAATATAAAACCGGTGCGTGATGCCTGGAATGATGAGTTCTGGAAATACATTACCACACAGAAACTGGAAATGTTGCGTATGCAGTTAGCTCCATTGTTACGATTTGTACCGGATATAAATTTGCCCGAAGCATTTTTTACCAGTAAAATGGAACGATGCAGTTTAGCAATGTTGCAAAAGAAAGATGTCACTGAAATAATATCATCTATTCGTGAAGATGTAATTCTGTTGCCAACTAATTTGTCTCAGGTGCGTGAACGCATCACTTACGTGGACGCAGTTATGACCCCCGAGTTTTGGAGAACGGCTAATCTGCAAACTGTTGATGATACCCGCAATGCCCTGGCACCTTTGATGAGATACAAACGGGAAAGGCATAGTGTGGTTATTGAATTGGGCCTTGATGATGTGATAGACTCCCGCAAATGGGTGATTGTGAAAAAAGACAACCAAAAAATAATGGTTGAAGAATACCGGAAAAAGGTGGAAGAGAAAATAGAAGAATTGGCCTCTAAACACCCAACCATACAACGACTTACTAAAGGCGAAAGTGTAAATATGGAGGATTTGATGAAACTCGAATCGACTCTTGAAACAGAGCTCACCTCCGAAGAATTAAACCTCAGCCCCGATAACATGCTCAAGGCATTTGGTGTTCGTGTAGGTCATCTTACCGATTTCCTCAAATTCATTCTCAAACTGGAATCATTACCCAGTTACGAGCAAATTGTAAGGCAGGCCTTCGATTCATTTATACTCGATCACCTCTACAGCGCCGACCAAACCCGTTTCCTGCGAACAGTACAAACAGTGTTCATGCAGAAACGCAAACTTGAGGAAGCCGACCTATACGAGGCCCCCTTCACGAACTTTGGGGTGAATGCGGTGGAGAAGTATTTTAGTCAGGAGGAGATTGGAGAGTTGATGGAGTTGACGAGGAAGTTGGCGGCTTAGGGTATTAAATTAGTGTTGTAAGTCTGTAAAAGATAAAATTATAAAATGTTAGAATAAAGTTGAATTATGAAAACTCTGTTTTCAGAAAATGAAAATAAATTAATTGAATAATTTAATCAAACAAAAATTAATCAGAGATGTATCAAGATCACTTAATGGAGAGAAAGTTATCCGAATGGGGACGAGACTCAAAAGTATATTGGTCAAAAAACCCTCAAAGAAAGCATTGATATTTATTCATGGTTTTAGGGGAAGTACGAACTCAACATTCAATGACTTTCATTACCTCTTTCGTAACTATAATCAGTTTTTGGGGTATGATATTTTCTTTTATGGTTATGATAGTTTATGGGTTAGAGCAAATATTTCAGCGAACCAATTTTGTGATTTTATTGATTATCTGCATGATTCATCAGACACCCTTTATTTATCATCTAATAGACTCAAAAAAATAACAGAAAAATATTGATCAATATGACAAAATTATTGTAGTTGCTCATTCACTAGGAGCTTTAGTGACTAGGTTAGCATTTCTGAAAGCATATAAAACATCTTGTTCGTGGTTAAACAAAACAGAAATGGTATTGTATGCTCCTGCACATAATGGGTGCGATATGTTAAATTTATCATTGTCAGCATTTTCAGGAATTTATAAAATAATACCATTGGTAGTTATGTTCAAAATCTCATCGTTAAAAGATTTGAAGACAGACTCAATAACAATTTTAAATTTAAAAAGCAGTACGGCTAAGTTGCAAAATAGTGCTTTTAGGTAACTTTACAATTGCAAAAGGAGTCATTTGGGCTGAAATGGAAAATGTAATTTTTCCAGATAACTTTCTTAATGACCCTGAACCAATTATTATTGAAGGCGCGGATCATTATGATGTTTGTAAACCTAAGATGAATTTTTTGAACCCAATTGATGAGTTATTGAAATTAATTTAAAATACTCAGAATGGAAAAATCTAATTTAGTGGAGATTCAGGATAGATACTTACTTGGATCTAATGCATTGGAGGGTATGTTAATCCTTGATAATTATATTGAGCAATCGAAAGATAAGGAACTAAAAAAATTATTACGACCCTTAGTTGAAGATGATATCATTTCGAATTCTGAAACCCAGAAGCGAGATGCTATTGATTCTTTACTTCAATATTTTAGTATTTTGGAAATAGCCATAATGATAGGATTTATCCCAGAGAGACTGCCTCAAGATATGGTATCTGAGATAATGAAATACTTGAATGATAAGCATGTTCGCAATTATTATTTGATACACTATCCTATAATACTGCCTCAAATGTTACATACAAGATTAGCAGAAAAGCTTAAAAATGAGATTGAATACCCAAGTGAAATAATCTTTTTACATTTCATGGAATTTTTAAGTTTATCAAACATTTTAGATGAGGATGAGGATGTTGAAACGTTTCTATGGTTTTTGGATGATGGAAGTATTGATGACTTTACAATTGAAGATTTGTGGAGTACATTAAATAATTCTAAAAAACTGATAAAGGCTCTTAAGAGTTCTCAGAATACCTCACTTAATGACGCTATTAGAGGATATTTTAAATTTATTGATTTCATGCGGTCTTTTGATAGTTTTCTACAGAAATTACATGATTATAAGGAATTTCAATCTGCTGTATGGCTGTATCATATGTATTGGTTTGATCATATGAAGGACAAATTAAATAATGTTATTGACAAAACAATTTTGTTCACAAACATAAATATTAATTCAAACAAATACATTTACAAAAAGAAATTGGAAACTGATGGTAAAGTTAATTATCCTGATATAGAGATGTTTTCAGAAATGGTTAATGACGATCTAAAATTTGACTTAATAGAACTAGAAAAATCAGTAAAGAGAGTTTTAAATTTTGAAAGTCAATTGTCTGTTCCTGTAGTCATATAACAATAATGAAATCAATTATAAAATGATTATGATTAAAAAACCCGAACATATATATTATATAATCACCACAAAAAGTCTAGTTTTGGATTTCCATAACATGTAATTTTAATTCAAAAATTTGAATTAAAGAACAGTTTATTTATTTAATACAGTTTAAAGCGAACATAACTAAAGAATGAATTCCAATAAATTATAAAGATATATGTTTACCGCTGATGATAATGCTTATATTTTAAGAAGACTTGAAAGGAATCAAGTAATTCTTGTAACCGGTGCAGGATTTTCATTAATGTCCTCAAATGCAAACGATGAATCCCTTCCAACTTCTACAAAATTTTCCGAAAAAATTTGGAAATTATTAAATTATACTGAGGCTTATGATGGAACAGCTTTGTCATATTTGTGGGATTTACTTTTAAATTCTGGAATATCTGAAAGCCGGATAACTAATTTGTTAAAGGATACTTTCACTGTCAAGGATTATCATGATTTATACAACCATATTACTAAACCATTTTGGTATAGAATATACACTTTGAACATTGACAATTTACTAGAAGTAATTTATAATCGACAAGGTAGAATTTTACAAAGACTCAAATATCCCAATGACGAAAATTCTGAGCGGGATCAAAGTTTGTTGAAAATGCAAATTATTCATTTAAATGGTGCATTGCCTTGTAATCCTAAGGAAATTATATTTTCTAGAGCACAATATGCTGAATCTTCTAATAACATGCAACCTTTATATCATGAATTTGTACATGATTATTCAACCCGCACTACAATATTTGTAGGTACTCAATTAGAAGAGCAAATTTTCGAGCAATATTTACATAGAAGAGGTAAAAGACATGGGAATGAGAGCGAAAAAAGGCCAAGAAGTTTTTTGATCTTACCCCAGTTGTCAATAGCTAAAATTAATCTATTAGAGCTTTACAACATCAAATATGTTGAAGGAACAACGGAATTGTTTTAGAATGGATCAAAAGCAATGCATCTAAAATTCCAGATAGATTGGAAACATTAAAACTCTCTCGGCCTAGTTTGTTTAATGCATTAACTTCAGCTAAGAACAAAAGCGCAGAAGCTATTAATAATTTTGGAATTTGTTTTAAAGGCATTAATGACGATTTGTTAGTTGCTAATCAATCGCAAAGTCAAAATAAAAAATTTCTCATTGGAGCAAGTCCCCAATGGCAAGATATTGTTAATAACCTTGATGCACCTCGTGACATAACAGTTACATTTATTCAGGAAGTTAAATTGGCTATACAAGAAAAGCATTGTTCATTATTTTCAATTATTGGAAGTGCTGGTTCTGGCAAAAGTACAGTTTTGAAGAGGATTTCACTGGAGCTCAGTAAATTGGGATTTCCTGTTTATTTTAATTATTCAGAAGCAATTCCGAAACCTGAGGATATTAAAGATGCACTCAACGAATTTAATAGAAAGTGTATTTTGGTTTTTGATAATGCCGAGCTTGTTGTTTATAAGTTGCCTCAAATATTAGAAGCATTGGAGCATTGCAATTATAAACCTGTAATTATTATTTCATGTAGATCTATTTATCTAGATTTCTTAAATGGGGATCAAGATTGTATTAAACAGATGAGAAAGTACAATCTTAATATTCTTTCTGATAATGAGATTTATAGAGTTATTGATATATTAACAATTCATGATTTGTTAGGGACCTTAAAAAATAAATCTCAGGCCCATAAGTTTAAGGAGTTTAAGGATCGCTCCAAATCACAACTACTTGTCGCTATGAAAGAAGCAACGACAGGGAAACGTTTCGATGATATTATCATAGATGAGTATAAAAAAATCGTACCAACTGAGGCACAATTTGCTGTTTTGTGTGTTGCAATTACAACAGAAGCGGGATTTGCTATCTCTAAGCAGGAATATGTTGGCTTTGCATTGACAGAACCAAATACCGCCCTCAATTTTCTTGACAACACTTTGCGAGATATAATCCTTACTTTAGGTCATAACCAAGAAAGACTTATTATTCGACATAGAGTAATAGCAGAGATTATTTTAAAAAATTGTGATTTAGATGAATTAAAAAGGGCTTATTTGAATGTTTTAACAAACCTTGCTCATGAAATTAATCACTATGATTTTTATTCTCCTAAATTTAATTTGTATAAGAATATTATTAATCACAAAAAGATTTACAAAAGATTTGAGAATAATATACAGCTAGCGAGAGATATATATGAGTCATTAAAACATTATTTTAGAGACGATTATCAATTCTGGCTTCAATTCGGATCTCTAGAATTAGAAGGGAAAGGAGGTGATTTAGAACTGGCAGAAAATTACTTGAGCCAAGCATGGGCCCTTAAAAATGATCACCCAATCATTCGTAATACACTTTGTTACTTCTATTTCAAAAAAGCTCAGAAAGTAAATACCTTGAATGAGGCAATTGAATGTAAAGAAAAGGGAATTGAACTTGGATCTAAGATTTCATCAAACAACTTACATAATAAAATTGCAACATATTCGATTTTATATCTAGGGCGATATAATTGGGCTATGAGATGGAGTAATTATAAAGAGGATTTAATTTCTGAACTTGAGGAAATACTCGAAAAAATTCGCGAAGGGAATAAATTATACCCTAATATTAAACATCTTATGAGTCTTGAATCATCATTTAATGGAGCATTAATAAAATGTAGAATTGGTTTGGAATTAGATGCAATTCCAGAAAATCCTTATGATTTAATTTTTTAACTTTCAAAATCTGTATGTTATGAAATCTTCTTGTTATAAAATTCAACTTGGAGCATTTTAATGGAATTAAGTAATACGTTATATTTAATACAACAGATATTCTTGGTAATAACAACATCCTTGAGTGTTTTAGTCATCATTCTTGATAAAGAAGAGTATACTAAAAAAAGAAAGTTATCTAAGAAGGCTAAAGTATTATTATTTTCATGTTTTATATGTCTAATGTTCAATTTTACTTTGTTTTATTTACAGAAATCATACCAAGATGATGATTCCAAGGAGAAATTATTGAAAGCAAATGCTGAACAGTTTTATCGTGATTCTATCAATACTAGTAACTTGCAAAATTTTGATCATTTGATTGAAAATACCACACGGCTAGGAAAGGCTCAATCCATTTTACTTGAAACACAAAAAGGATTACTTGATTCATCCTTTAGCATGTTAAAATTACAGGGTTCATTATTGTATAAATCCGATTCAAGTTTGAAATTGATAAAGAAAAATATGTTTTCACTCGAAAACATTTCTTTTAGATTCGTCCTTAGGTATTCATTTATTGATTCAGAGGAGGATGGTATATATTTAAAAACATATTACAAAGATTTATGTTTAAATAGAGAAGTTAAGATAGGATTGTCAACTCGGGTGGAATACCTTACATACTCTAATTTTACAACTATTGATTTTATTTTAGGCGACAAATTGCCTTCATTTGAGTTATCACATCCGCTTACACCAGTATATTTGGGTAAAAAATTAAACGCGTTTTCAATTATTGGAGATAAGGAGATTAAATATTTGGATAGTTTGATTTGTGAAGTATTTGAAATATCAATAAATGTATATGATACGGAGCATGGCCTAAATTTGAATTTCGATTTTCAAAAAAATGAATTGCTATCTTTTGATTTCAATACTGAAGCAAAGAAATTTCGATTTTAGGAAATATTACACATCTATAGATGGAAAATATTTATACCTCGACTTGAAATTTACACCTAATATTGTAGCAAAAAAGTCAGATATTATTTCTTACTACGATATGAACAATACAACTCTGTTAATATATTCATTTGTAAATTATTTTAATATAGATAATATTGAATTGGTCGAGGTTCTTTACAATGGTAAAAAGGATTTGTTTCATGCAGGAGTTCCTTTTTACTATAAACAAGAGGATTGTTATGTTTTACCTCAAGTAAAAATAGCCTATTAGAATTTTAATTTACTTGACTTACTCACTATATTTATAAATGATAATCTCTGGTCTGCTTTATATCTATAGAATTTGAAAACGTCACTTTAGTATAAACTATGCTCACCGATACAAATCTAAAATCAAAAGTAGACTCCTTATGGAACAAATTCTGGTCCGGAGGAATCGCCAATCCAATTATAGCCATTGAGCAGATGAGTTATCTAATCTTTTTAAAGAGATTAGAGGATATGGACAATGTCCAGGCTGCTAGCTCAAAGCGACGCAAGATAGATTTCAAGTCCTTATTTTCCGGAAAGGTGGACATAAATGGACGGAAAATTGATAAGGAAAAATGCCGGTGGAGTTACTGGAGTCAACTTTCGGGAGATGAGATGTTGAGGCATGTGCGGGATGTGGTGTTTGAGTTTCTAAGAAATTTGGGAAGCGAAACCAGTTCGTTTACTCAACATATGGAGGATGCCATGTTCAGTATTCCGAAACCATCTTTATTGCAGGAGGCTGTTAAAATTATTGATGATATGCATATCAGTGAGCAAAATATTGATGTGCAAGGTGATTTATACGAATATCTTTTAGGACAACTGAGCTCAGCCGGTAAAAATGGACAATTCCGCACGCCCCGTCATATCATTCGCATGATGGCGGAACTGGTGGATCCAAAAATTGGAGAGCGAATTTGCGATCCTGCTGCCGGGACCGGTGGTTTTTTGGTGGCTGCTTATGAGCATATTTTAAAATCAAACACTTCGCCTGAAATTCTTTCATACGATGAGGAGGGCAAGGCTCATAACCTCATTGGCGACAAAATCACCAATCCTAAACTTCACAAATTTTTGAAGAGCCAGGCACTTACTGGTTTTGATTTCGACGCCACCATGGTTCGTATGGGTGCCATGAATTTAATGCTGCACGGGGTTGATAATCCCAATTTTAAATATACGGATGCTCTGAGTAAACAATTCACCGAAAAACAGTGCTATGAAGTAATACTCGCCAACCCACCCTTCAAAGGCAGTATTGACGAGAGCGACATGAATGAAAGGTTTACTATTAAAACCAAGAAAACCGAATTACTTTTCATGGAACTCATTTACAATCTCCTTGAAAACGGCGGAAGGGCGGCGGTGATTGTGCCGGATGGAGTTTTGTTTGGAACCAGTAACGCCCACCAGGGTGTTCGCAAAATACTGGTAGATAAATGCAACCTCCAGGGAATCATTTCGATGCCTTCCGGAGTTTTCAAACCCTATGCAGGAGTAAGTACTGCAGTTTTGATTTTCACCAAAGGCGAACCAACCCAAAAAATTTGGTTCTTCGATATGATGGCTGACGGATTCAGTCTCGACGACAAGCGTCAAAAAACATCGGAAAATGATATTCCCATCATTTTGAAAGAATGGAAATCATACAACGAAAATACTAAGACTAAATCCAAAAATAAGCAAATAGTACTGGTTGATGCTGATGAGATACGAAAAAATAAGTATGATCTTAGTATTTCACGGTATAAGTCTGTAGAGCATAAAGTTGTGGAGTATGAGAAACCGGAAGTACTGATTGATAGAGTGATGTCATTGGAAGAGGAAATTATAAAATATATGAAAACAATAAAGAAGGGCTTGTAGAAAATGGAGATGAAATCTTTAGGTGAATTAGTATCTATTTCAAAAGGCAAGAAACTTATTTCTGTTCTTGATGCAATGCAAAACGGAGCTAAAAGATTTATTCAAATTGATGATTTGAGAAATAATAATAATTTAAAATACACTTTTGATAAAGGGGTTGAGGTGAATGAAAAAGATGTTATTATAGCTTGGGATGGTGCCAATGCAGGAACAATAGGATTCAAGCTAAAGGGAAATATTGGAAGTACTTTAGCGAGGCTCAGAATTAAGAATGATAAAATAGATTCCGATTATTTGGGATGGTTATTACGTGGAAAATATAGATTTATTAGAGATAAATGCACAGGAGCAACAATTCCACATGTGAATAAAGCCGTACTTGAAAGTATTAAAGTTCCTATACATCCTTTAATTGTTCAACGTAAAATCGCCTCCATACTCGAGCAAGCTGATGCAGCTCGTCAAAAGCGCAAGGAGGCAAATCGTCTTACCGAGCAGTTTCTGCAATCGGCCTTTTTGGAGATGTTTGGGGATCCGGTGAGGAATGAGAAGGGGTGGGAGGTGAGTATTTTAGGAAATCATATTAATTATCTTACAAGTGGTTCTAGAGGTTGGGCAAAATATTATTCTTCACATGGGGATTTATTTATTAGAATTGAAAATATTGGTAGAAGCAAAATGTTTTTACAAAAACATAAGTTGCAATTCATCAATGCACCAGTTGGGGCTGAGGCCATGAGAACAAAATTGAAAGAAGGCGATTTGCTCGTTTCAATAACCGCCGATCTTGGCAGATCCGCTGTGGTACCTCAACTACAATGGGATACTTATATAAATCAACATTTAGCTTTGATTAGAGTGAATGAACAAATTAATCCTATCTTTCTTTCAAATTACTTATCAAGTGAAGGGGGGCAAATGCAATTTAGAACTTTAAATAAAGGCGGAGTTAAAGCTGGTTTAAATTTTAATGATATCCGATCATTAAAATTCATTAATCCACCCCATTCCCTTCAGAAAAATTCGCTTCATTGGTAGAGCGTATTGAGCAATTAAGGGAGAAGCAGCATGAGAGTGAGCTTGAGTTGGAGACATTGTTTGGGAGTTTGATGCAACGATATTTTGATTCTAAATAATATTTGATACTATTGGTGACAATGTTATTTTAGCTGATTGTCAATGATAACTTTAATTAAATGAAATACTTGTAAAATGAATACGAAAATCAAAGAAATCGCTATTGTATGCTTGTTGTTTCTTCTTTTTGTTAATACCAATTTTTGGAAATCCCAAGTCAGTTTTGATATTGTACAATTTACATCAGAATATTATAAAATAGTAGTAAATGTTTTTGTTGTAGGATTAGCAGTTTTTTATGTGAATTATAAATTTGAACTAATTAAAATTATTGATAAAACGCAAACAAAGAAGAAGCAACTTCTTATTTACTTCCCTGAATTGGTTAAGAACATTGAAATGGCAAATGGAAATAAAACTATTACTTACTTACATAAAATTAATGGCACAATCGATGTTCTAGATAACAATTTGGAAGAAGAATGGAGTAAATGCAGTGATATGATTTCTTCTTTACCTCCGGATGGTTTGGAATCATTTAACAGAACGGTGGATTTTAAAAAAATAAAAACTATAATTGATAGAATAATCAATACTATTGGAAATGAGAAAGACTAAGCAAAGAAACATTAAAATATTAAAAAACACATCATTCAATGAAAGAATTGGAAGGCACCTCCAAAATTTCTTTTCCCCTGAAAAGTTGAATAATGATACAGAATATATAAAAATAGGTAAATATAAGAGGGAACTTGCCGAAAGATATTCAACTAAAGGAAGGTATCAAAACAATTTGTATGATATTCATCAAAATTTCGACTCAAATTACCCACTTCAGTTTAGTGAATATGAAAAAGTATTTTTATCAAATTTTGTAGAAGGGAATACAAAAACGTATGTTGTATCCGGGCCAATGGGCAGTGGTAAATCTACTTCAATAAATTATGTATTCAGACAAATCAGAATACTTCCTGAATTTGATAATGTAATTTTTATTGGAATAGACTTCAGCGATGGCTACAGGGATGACGTCTCTTCGGATATTAATTTTGATAGATTCTTGGTTGATTTATTTTCAGGAATTAACAGCAGTTCTAAATGAACGATTAGCAATTTATGATTTTGCAAACGAGTTTCTGAAAATTTCAAAAACAGATCCAGGTGGTAAATCGGAATTTTATAGATGGGCATTTAGTATTGTTGAAGTAACGGAGAATAGAAAAATTTGGGATTCGAAACGAGAACCCCAAAAAATTTATGATATTTTTAGCTTTATACTGAGTCATGAAGATAACGAAACCAGAATCAGGCTATTGATGAAATTTTTAAATGTAATTGTTGATTGCTCGATAAAGAAAAATAAGGAAATTAAGATAGTCTTACACTATGATAATATTGATCGATTGTCAATCCAAACGCAAAGTCAAATATTAAAGTACATATTAACTATCAATGATATAGCTAGTTTGAAAATGATCATTTCGTTGAGAAGATCTTCTAAAGCTAAGTTTGATTATTGGGTAGGGCTTTTTCTTGTGTCGCTGGAGAAAGCAATAGAATAGGATTGTGGCTTGCAAGCAGATTTTTCTATAATTATATTATTCCGTTTGATGAGGAAGCTCAAATTATCAGTCCCCTGCGTGCGCTTATACGTTGGGTTGAATGAAACCAACAAAATTCAGTATAATAATGAATTTGTATTAAATTTGTTTGCAGACCAAGAAAACGTATTCACATATATTCACATTTATTTATTGAAATATCTAGACCACTATTGTCAATTGGTAGCGGATCAGAGAAAAATTCAACTAGAAGCGAATCACGACTTGAAGAAAACCTTAAATTATACAAAATTGTCGAATTTTTACAACAAGCTAACTTCGGTACTTTTGAAATAATTGAATCAATTAATTACTTGTCCAATTCATCAAGGGCATTGATTGGGACAGAGTCAAAACCAATAATCAGAAAGATGAAAAACGAACTATTTATGAGGAAAGAGGAAGTTTTTAGAATTACTGAATTGGGAGATAAATGCTTGAATGAATTATTTAAGATTGAAAGAATTTATATTCAAACCACATTATTAAGTGTAAGAATTGGGAAAACTCCAGAATTTTCTTTTGAATATGATAGTTTATTTGACAGGTTAAACAATTGCGAATCAATTTGAATGCAGTATTGGATGAGGAATTAATAATAGAAGTGAAATTCAAAAGAAGATATTGCAAAACAGCAATTTAAAAGGAGAGTGATATTAATAGAAACCGAGAATTACTTAATGTAATCCAAGTTGTAAAGGATATAGCAATCATTGTTGTTGGATCAGTTATAAGTGCTATAAATAGTAATATCAACAACCAAGCGCTTATGAATGAAATGGAAATTAACAAAGAATTCACAACTTAACAGGATTTGATAATCAAATAATTAACAAGAAAATTGTCAAAACCAATTACGAAACAGAAAATTACTTTAAATGTTTATCTGAAAATCATGGCATTCCAGAGATGAAATTTTCTTGAGAGCACTAAACCACAAAATATTACAAATGAATTTATAACTCTGTCAATTGGCAAAATACATAATAAAGTCGAAACAAAAATGTTCTGCGTAAAGAAAATTATGTTACTGAATTTTAATCATTATACTTGCTAGTTAAATCGAAAGAACAGTTTTATGATTGAACAAATAAGGGAAAGTTTGGTGGTAACAATTTAAAAATATTTATGCTCAATCAGGTTTATCCTGCTTTTTAGGATCATTTATATATTTGATCGTCCAAAGTTTATTCCTCAAATAATATTGATATTTGATAGCATAGTAAATTTCGAATTACTTCAATAAATCGGGTACTTGTTGTAATATTTTTCGCAACGATTATCGTCGTATTTTTATTAATGTGATTACTATTAACAAAGTTCACCAATTATTATAAATTATGGTTTTTTAATAGACTTATATTTTGCTTTCGTTGTTTGGCCGTATTACACTTTGAGTTAGATAAAGGGTCAATCCCAAATACTTTAGAATATTGATTTGTTTCATGGCATTTATGTTATTATATTTATTTTGGGATATTTGAGGAATGTTGTAAAGCTGAAGACGAAGAAAAATATTACAAAAGATTTGTAATCCCTTGGGAATTATTTCCTCATTAGCAGGTTTATTTTTAGTATATGTATTAGATAAATACGCTTATTTAACTTATTAATAATCCCTTTGATCACTTTCGGATCTGTATTCATTGTAATTAAAAAGAAAACATATTACAAATGCTTACCAATTAAATGTGTGCTAAATGAGAAAAGTGGTTTCCGATAAAAATTACGAAGTAACAGAACACAAATGACTTGAAATTATATTACAAAATTAGCATGATGGAGAATATGTTGAAAATTTAGACTCAGGAAAGAACCAGGAATCATTCATAAGCAATTAAGACAACAAACCACCTGAATCTGATTTCGGTCAAAAATCAAGATTGCTAACTTGGCGGATTGAATTGGTAGCATAGTTCCATCCGGCATTAACCTTTAAAACAAAGCAAAAATATTTCTACTAACAAGCAACAATGACTGGAAATAATTTGCAACGGGATAAAGAAATGATGATGCAACAAATCTTCTGAACAATCAAATGCTACGTTGAATTTACTATCTGTATTGAAGAAGATTCGATCGACTTTGATTTTAACAAATTGATTTCTTATTTACAAAAGCAATGGGAATTTACTGGACAATTGAGCGTATGTGCACCAGCAGATATATGTGTTAACAGCATCGCTTAATCTAAAATATTTGGAAAATTCTCCAGATATACATGAAAGCAGTTACTTAAGCTCGATGAGCGTCTTAAATTTATGTTATATTATACAACCGAATATTATGTAAATGGCTAATTCATGTAAGAAAGAAAATTAGTGAATTGAACTTAACCACAATGCCACAAATGGAAGACACTGCATTTATAAGAATTGAAGCATTTAGTGCGTATAATAATGCTACATTTCCTAAATAGAATTCTGTATAATGTATTTGACAGGAAGCAATATGAAGTAGATTACAAATGGAAAGAAATATGATAGACTACACATTAATATTGTGACTAGTGAAAGTTTTTAAGATTCACTCAATTTGGATTAATAGGCTTTAAGATTAATAATCAATATGAATTTATGTAAGCGTCGAAACCCCCTTAAACACATTTTTATCGCAAAAACAGAAACTCAATTTTGTCATTCCCGTTACCAACGGAATTATGACTGGACGGAATCGAGTGCAGGCAATTATTTGGTGATATATTGAGTATTGGAATAAAGAATAATTCAACTCATTTCATTGGAAGTATTGTATTCATTCATGAGGGAGTTTATACTACTTCAGAAGTGAAGCAATTGGTAGTGATTGATGGACAACAGCGGCTTACTACATTTACCTTACTTTATTTGGCCCTTTATAAATTTGCACTTAACAATAACTTGGTTGAAAAGGCTAACGAGATTAATGAGACTTACATACAAAACAAATTTGTTAAAGAAGAGGGCAGTAAGCTCAAATTAAAGCAAAGTGATGTTAATGCAAAGGCATTTCGGTTTTTGTTAACAGAAAATGATCCGTCACGTTTTACTGAATATTCCCATGTAGTTGAAACTTCAATTTTTTTATGATAAGATTTCATTAGATAATTTTGAAACTAATAATGAATGGGATCAACCGACTTTTATTGTCGACATTTCACTTTGAGCGCGATAAGGATGATCCTCAAAGAATCTTTGAAAGTCTTAACTCTACCGGATTAGAGTTATCGCAGGCAGATTTAATCAGGAATTATATTTTGATGGATCTTAAACCGGATCAACAGCAACGAATTTTCAGTGAATTCTGGGAAATAATCGAAAACAACGCAAAAGATTATGAATTAAATGAGACCAGGGTTTCTGATTTTATAAGGGATTACCTCACTGCAAAGATTAAAAGAATCCCGGTAAAGAGTAAGGTATATGAGGAGTTTAAGAACCGATATTCTGATAGAAATTCAGTATTTTACAGCGAGACACTGAATGAACTTAAGGAATTTTCGTATCATTTAGAAATCAATAATCCTTCACAAGAAAGTGATCCGGAAATTAGTAAGGAGTTGCATTATATAAATCAATTGGAAGTAAATGTGGCTTATCCTTTTTAATGCCTGTTTACCATGATTCAGAATCAAATACTTCAAAGAGATTTTCTGGATATTCTGAAGTTGATTCAATCTTATGTTTAAGCGTAGATTTATAACAGGATTACCAACAAATGCATTGGGTAAGGTTTTATGTATTTGTACAATGATGTTGATCATGAAAAATATTTGGGATCAATGAGAACATTAATCAAGCAACGGAGCACATCGTTTTCGGATGATAAAGAATTGAAACAGAGCTAGCCCATCGGATGTTTATAATATAAAGGCAAAGAACAGGTTATATTTTTCTAGAACTCCTGGAAAATTATAATAATCGGGAATATGTTTCATTAAATAACTTGGACATCACGGTTGAACATATTTTCCACAAACACCTAATCAAAACTGGAAAGCGGATATAAGTCCAGAAATTATTATCAGTTCCAGGAAAGTATTCGAACACCACAGCCAACTTGACTTCATCCGGTAATAATGGTAGTTTGGGTAACGATCTTTTGAGAAGAAAACGCTTAACATTGATCATAAGGAACAGGGTTATATCTATAGTCGTTTATGGTTAAATAAATTTTTGTGTGATTCCGATAGATGGGATATCGTGAAAATGAAGGAGAGATTAGAATTGATTCGCGACAGATTTTTCTCAATTTGGCGTTATCCGGAAGTCGATATTGATGATGAGTTCGAAACCGATGAGGATTTTTACCATCTATAACGCACCGGAACCTAAATTTAAAAGCTTGATTATTTCATTTTCCGTATGAAAAGTGGAGACGAGTGAAGTTATAAATGTACTACCATGTCATAATTTGGTATTAAATGATAATCAGCGCTGTTTATAGGACGATATAAACACACTGCTAGGAATCACAACGACCAAAGCCGATTAAGAACCCCGTTCAACTAAATTCCAATTTATATATTGAAGCAAACATGGATAATAATACAAAAATTCAGGAAACTTAAAGAGCTACTAATAAAAATTGGGATTTACAAAAGGATTATTAATTAAATTTTTCGAACTCGATTCAATCGATCGAACGATGAGCAATTAGATCGCGCCTTTTGGCAAACGAAGGGGATCGATGGCTTTTTGGAAATATTGGATGGTTGTTTTAGTATATTAAAAAGCATTGATTCTAATTTAGATTTTAATTACAAACGCAAGTACGTTGGAATTTTGCAAAACGATGTCATTCAGAACTTCGCCATATTTATGCCGCGTGCAAATTCAGTTCGAATTGCAATTAGAGTAGAAGATAGAGACAAATGGATTAAGAAAATAGAAAAAAACAATTGAAAATTTATTTCTAGGAGGAAAAACATAAAGAGAATTAAATTTATCGTCAATAAACAAAATCTCGTTCAAATAAAGAGTTTTTGGAGTGAGACATTGCATTCTTATGGCATGGAATGGTCGAGAATTAGGTTATTTAAGGGTGGTTGTACCATTATATAAATTTACAAGTAATTCAAAATAGGTTTAAAATTAAATTATTTTTACAGGAGCTTATCCAAAAGTAATTGGTTGGGAAATAAACCGAGCGGTTTATCAAGGAATGAACAAAACTATAAATGGGAGAATGAATTTAGCATTCAATCGGAATTAATACAACGGTTAAAGACCGTATATCAACTTATCGGTCAAGACACGATAAAGGCTAATTACAAAATAAATATTCCAAAGCAATATCATAATAAACAAAATTGGTCACGCGTTTCCCCGGAACCTCATTTGTCATACCGGTTTGGTATCGAAGATTCGCCTGTCACCCTGATATAGCTATCTGGGACGACATTTCAGACCTAGTTCACCTCCCTGATGAAGATAAGTATGTCAATTGGCCAACACTTTGGGTATGTGAAATTAAAATCGAAAGCGATTTTGATGATGATAATGTCTGGGACT
Source organism: Bacteroidota bacterium (assembly GCA_016722525.1). Lineage (GTDB taxonomy): Bacteria > Bacteroidota > Bacteroidia > AKYH767-A > OLB10 > JADKJB01. Next base: position 162,850 of record JADKJB010000007.1, on the reverse strand, counting down.
TAGATAAGATTAAGCGATTAAATAAGTTTAAGAGTAGTTTACAATATGGATGCTGGTTAAATTTTAATTATAAAGTCAAACCAGATTCACCAAATATACAATGGAAACTTGTTGAAGGAAGCGACAACATATATAAGACAAATATTTTCATGCCCGATATAAAGTAGGCAGTAGTTTATTGGTTACATACTAAATTAAATATTTCAATACGGATTATGGCAAAAGAACAAACAGGGATGGCAGGAGAATTTTGGTTTTTCAGCCAATTGCATCGATTGGGTTATGAAGCATACATTACTTTTGGTAATACCAAAGGTATCGACATCACGCTGAACAACAATAACAAAAACCTAATCACATTTGATAAAAAGCAAATGAATTTTGCTGGATCGTTTCAATATTTAAACATTGAACCCAGACCAAATCATTATGTTGTTTATTGATTTAAAAACATCGAAAGATGAACTAGGAAAGATTCAACCAAATGGAGAATCCGACCTGTTATATCATCGAATCAAGAAACCTTGAAAAATTGCATTTAATTGGGAGGCAAAATCAGGTCAGGAGCCCACGGATATGGGTTCACAGCAAAAATACTATGGTATTTAAAATTTCAAAATGAAACAAGTATCACCGAACATAATGAATCGGATTGTATGGAGAGGCATCAACTTAATAAAATTGATTTTGTGGAGTAGAAGTATAATAATGACACTGGAGGAGTTTCATAATCTTAAAGAGAGTTAATATAATCATTTATCGAGTACGATTTAAGGTATTTAATTGATAATTAGCGGTTTAAAATTATCAGATTAACGATAAAAGCACAATTATCATTGTTGGTCTTTCTAGAATATTAGAACCAGATCTACATTTCAAAACATTTTTTAAGCTAAAATATGGAAATTTAGGGAGGCATTAAATTGCCTGTTTAATTTTTATGGACCTGATGGCCAAACCTCAAAGAACGTTGATTATTGTATTAATATTCAAAACTCCAAAAACATTTTTGAACTCAGAATCTCAGAAGAATTCAGAATTGTAAATGCAAACTTACAATTTGCCTACTGGCATGATTCTACTAACTTTATCCATATTGCATTTGAGCTTCCTACTTATATAACTCGCCTTTGAAGGCAAACAGAAGTTCGACTTAATTTTAATACCTATTTATTTTTTCCATTCATGGCGAAGATTTTATTAATTTAATTTAAAAAGTATTTATTCAACATTGTAGAATATGAAAAATGCAATACATGAAAATTATTTAAACTCTGATAATGGAGGGAAAGATTTGAAAAAGGTTGGTAAAATAAAATCATTCAATAGCGTCAAAGGATATGGTTACATATATTGCTTGAATGATAAAAAGGAATATTTTGTATTACGGGCAAATTTGGAAGACCCAATGGTGCATGAAATGGAAGTTGTTGTTTTTGACATCAACAATTCAAATATAAGTAATGAGAGAGTCGAAGCAATTTCGGTTTACCAATAAAATTCCTGTTTTTATTTTTAATGTGGAAAATTCGTCAGATACGTTTGCATTTATCCTCATGGACAGTTATTTTACAAATGAAATAAGATTAACAGATAAACTCCAGCCTGGCTTTGCTAATATTTATGCATCTTTTGGTGAAATAAGTTGGAAGGTCCATAAAGCAACAATAGAGCCAATATCTAAACAGGATTTGATTTATTTTGGAAATAAAATCCTGAATAGACTATTGTCCAATTTAAAACAAAACAAAGCTGCTATAGAACTTCTTTTCCAAATTTTGAAGCCCATTATGGAAGTAGTAAAAATGGACTTAATCCAGCAAGAAATTGAAGCTTCTATTGAAAGGAAAACTATACCGCAGATTAGTGAAGAAATAAGAAACATCACAAATTTCCCCAATTTATATTCAATAATTGAAAGAAGAAAAGAACTTTCAATAAAATAAGCTTTGTACTATGGGCTCAAGGGAAATAAATAAACTACCTAAACCTAAATCCAACGAAGAAGAAAATATTTGGAACAAAGAGATTATTCCATCATTACATTGGAGATCTTTGCAAATACAATAATTAAGTTGCATAAAATTTGGGGTGTAAGCGAATATATTGAAGCTGCATATAAAAGCTTAATAAATGATGGTTTTAATGTAGATAGTTTTGATGATTTAATTTTATTAATTACCTTCCTAAAACAATTCAAGCAAGTTTATCCAGAAGTTTATTTCACAGCAAGCAATTTTAAATTAGATAAAAATGAATTTTATATAAAGTTGTTTCAAGAAGGAATATTGCCAATCATGGCAAACGAACGCATTACAGAACATATTTATTCTTTGGGAGCAGATCAAGATAAATCAGAATTTATTGAAACTCTACCCCAAGCTCAAGCGCTTAAGGTATATGGATGATTTTCCCGAATTAGATTCTTTCAAGCTGAATTATATTTCAAGGTTATTAGATTTAGAATTTTCGAAGATTGACTTTGTAAGTTTCGATTTAGAAGCGGATGGAGAAAAAAATTAGTGAATTTGCTTGGAATTCTACATTAAGCAAGAGACAAAATGAGGATTTTAAATTTTTTTCAGAAGGAATTACCGAACTCATCCAATTGATAAATTCTGGTGCATTAGTTATTGGACACAATATAAAGGAATTCGATTTAAAAATTTTGTCAAAATATGGAGCTTGTCCTTCAAATGAATTTATTTGGGATACATTTGAAGTAGAGATGTTATTAAATCCTTTTCGATTTAGTTATGGACTGAAAGCAAAACACAATGCGGTTGACGACTCGACCCTTGTCTTCGAGCTATTTAAAATCAACTTGCTCGGATAATTACTACCGATTTGGATTTTGGTTTGTTAATGGAAGTATTACCTTTAAAAGGTAAAAATATTATTGATCAAATTAAATTAAATAATAATTGGGCACGCTTATCATTTCCATATTTTAATGAAAATGAATCTGATTTTTTCGACCCAATCCCAAGAATCAAGCAATACCAGTTGATACATTCAATCAATTAAAATTAGAAATTAGAAAAGTGGATTGAAGATAATCCTTGCTCCGGAATTTTTATGGGAGCAGTTATCATCTCATTTCGAAGTATATTTTCATTCAGAAAATATGGAGAAAAAATGAGACTTTCAAAGAAAGGAGTTGAAGTTGCCTTAGAAAACAACATAATATTAAAAAACACGCTACTTAGGTTTGTGGAAATGTGCATTTACAGAGGGTATATCACCTTATTTTCATAATCTCCCTATTGCATTAAAATTGCAAGTTCCTCCAGAATTATTGGGCACCATTTCAGCGGATTATGATAATGATGCCGTAAATCATGATGTTATATGCATCAAACCTAGTGATTTAGAAATAGTAGAAGAATATATTAGGATTGGGAAAGAGTTTTCGCTAATAATCATCGGGAATGAATTATACAATATCACAAATAAAACACAATTAGGACAAGACTTGGATTTCGTTGAAATATTTGATAAGCTTAAGAATGAACCAATTTGGTTACAGTTGTCTGGAGGGAAAAGTTATATTCCACTTAGTAAAACTCAATGTAAATTACTTGGGGTAAATGATTTTCCTAAATATTTGCAGAATATTTGGTTGGAAAAATATAATAAGGAAAATTTAAAATTTGGTGTAATCATAATTTGGATAATTGGATTAATGAATTGAAAGTAGAAAGTATTCAGTTTCTTAAGTGGAGTACAGAAAATATTTTTAAATCTAATGCTTTTATTGTTAAACCAGATATTCGGAGAAAAGAAAATTTATCAGAACAGCAGCGAATTAATCCAGAATCACTATATAGGAAGAAATATTGGGTATATCAATTTAAAATGATTGAAGAAATTGGTGAAAGAAATCCCAAAATACTGATAATTAATGATGATTTGGAAATCAAAATATTTCTGCACTCGGACGTAAAAAGGCTACTTTATACCCGATACAAATTCATCATTATCGAGGCAATTGGAATTATTGCATCAACATAGATCATCCAAGAAGATCATAATAGGAACCATCACAACATTACATAAAATTATTTCAAGCAACTATTTAGGACCTGTTGATTTAATATGGGACAGTTTTTTATTGAAAGAAAAATCGCAAATGTTAAAGGGTAAAGTTAGCCCTTTCAATGCATTTAACGAAGAACAAAAGGAATGTGATATACTGGAAAAGTTTGATGGAATTGCAAGCGAAGTTGATTTATTTTCATTGCTTAAACTCCATAAACCGTTAGTAGATTATTATTGTAGTCTGTTAATGGATAACAATGGTGATTCTCGATTATTTCTTTTCGATTCTCGATTGGCAGATTTTTATGGCATCGAGAAAAGTTTAGGTATGAATCTCATTGAACTCCAAATGTGGCATACTAATGAAGAATACGCTAGTGACCTACAGTTAGCAGGCGATTATTTTCAATCGAAAGAATTGGATAGAAAAGTTGTTTTCGATAAAAATGAGGCTAAAGAAATAATAACGGTATGTTTTTTTGATGCCAGACAGGGTAATATCCATACACATGGCATGATTACCAGCACCCGTGTTTGGATGATATTTTACCAAGGGAAAAGGATTTATTGATATCATTACCAACAGGTTCGGGGAAATCATTATTATTTCCAGGTCCAGCCTTATTTCGTTCAGGATTTACCGGGAGATTATCGGTTGTAATATGCCCACTTAAAGCTTTGATGAGGACCAAGTAAATGCACTTTGGGCCAAGGGATTTTACAGTAATGTGGATTTTCTGAGTGGTGATAAATCCCAAGTGGAAATTCGGGATATTTACCAGCGGATATCTGGTGGGAGATTTCTTTATTATATATTACCCCAGAACGTTTCAGATCACGCGCTTTGAGAATTGCCTTCTTGCCCGATTGGTTGCAGATAATGGTTTGAGTATGTATTATTTGATGAGGCACATTGTATTTCACAATGGGGCCAGGAATTTAGACCTGATTATCTTAATGCAGCTAGTAAAATTGCAAATTTTTCGACAAAATTTCAAATGAGAAAATTACTATTCTCAGAACAATTTCAGAGCAAGTTTTTGAAGAAATAGGCAGTTTGATGCCAGGTATTGTGTCAGTTAAAGGGTCAGAGAAGATTTATAACCCAGTTAGAGATCATATTAACATGGATTTCATGCATAATTTTGTAGAGGAAGAACGACTCATTGAAATTGCAAATTATTTGAAAGGTGGAAATATAGATTCTGTAAACAGTAGAGCTATTATTTTTGTGAAAAGTAGAAAAAGGCTGAGGAATGCTTCTTAGAAATGAGAGCTGTACTCAACCAAGTTTTCGGCAATGATTGTGACTTTTCTGAGAAGGTGGGTGTATTCCATGCAGGAATGGATACAGAGGATAGAAAGGAAACATACGATAAGTTTAAAAGGGGAGATATTGTATTATTATTTTCAACTAAAGCATTTGGCATGGGAATGGATATTCCCAATATTCATTTTGTAGCTCATTTTTCTCCACCCAGTACTTTCGAGGATTTCTTGCAAGAAGTTGGCCGGGCTGGGAGAAATGAGGAACAACGATTAAAGGCGGGTTTTAACAATTCAAATAATCCTATTAGAACGCTTTGTCTCACATCTGGAAATGATTTTGCAAGGCTAAAGGATCAACTCCACCAAAGCAGAATTTCCTGGAACGAAATAAAGGATATTAAAGTTGTGCTTGAAAATTATGTAAAAAAGTTTAAACCATTAGCTCAAAGTATTGAAATTCCGGTTGCTGTTCCTTTAAATGTCTATTCCACAGAAATGGGTTTAATTAGGGAAGATGTTGATAATAAGTTTAGAATAGCGTTACATTGGCTAGAAAAACTTGGAAGAATTAGTTTGGGCTATTCCACTATTACTCATTTGGAGTTTGATTCAACTTCCTTACAATTATTGGGTAGAAATATTCATAAATGTCCAGATTTAAATTCGGAAAACGTATGCAAAGCTATTTTAGATGTGGTAAATATTGAAGATTTAAGCCACTCTACTTTTCAGATTTCCATTGCAGAATTGAGAGTTCAATGCAAATTGAGTCTTGAACAGATGTTTTCCACTTTAATTATTGCACACAATGCAGGTATTTTGAAATTATTTCAATTTGTAGTTATTGAATTTACAAAAATCCGAAGAAGTGAATTGGAGTTTTGTAAACAAGAAGATTCGGAATTTTACCCAGCTATTAAAACAATTTTCACATTTTCAAAAAAACTATTTAGCAGAGTTAATGAAATAGAATCTAAAATATTTGATCAGGAGGAGCTTGATTGTTTATTGGATGAGTCAATAAGTGAAACAATTTTATTTGATGAATTACCATGGATTAGTAAAACAAATGATTCTGCAACAATTAGTACAAAACAAAAATATATTGCAGATATCAGAAATAAAAGAAGTAAACATGCTTTCACAATTCTGAGAATAATTGGGAAGACAAGTCATGACACAATAATCGAAAAAGTTAGTGATGACACTTCGCAAGTAAAGGTTAGGCAGGTACTTTTTAATGGTTATCACAAAGAGATGAATGGATTTATAAATTAACACAGTTAGAAAAAGACTGCATAAAGTTATTGAATTATGTTGTAAACAAAAATTTAGATTCGAATATATGAAATTTAATTGGCCAGATTTGATCAAAGAATTAAATTTTGTTCGAAGCATGCAATATCTATCCGATTTGCTTTTTGTATTGTCAGTGTTAGGTTATTGTAAGAATGGGGGATTATTGCCTAGCGGGATTGAAGTTATTATCAAATCCATCGAAACTGTTAATGAAATGGAAAATCAATCCCTAGATAAGAGAATTTATGAAGAATTTGAAGAAACAAAAAGTTGAGAATTAAAACTCATATCATTAGAAGTTTTGGGAGTTTCAAAAAGTCACGTTCAGGCATTGGCATAGGAAATCAGGGAAAGGCAAGATTTATTTATTAAAAAGTATTTTGCCAGTAAATCGTTAGATAATTTATTACAACTTATTCAGGAAACATTGCCTGAAGATGATCCATTACTAGCAAAATGGAGAGGTGATGCAATTAAGTCAGAAGAGGATAAATTAAAGGAAGAGCAGAAAATAATTTATAATGCAGAAGTAAATCAACATATCAATGTAATTGCAGGTCCTGGTTCTGGCAAAACGCATACACTTACACTGAGGGTTGCTCGTTTAGTTCATCATGTTGGAGTGATGCCAGAAAGCATACTTGTTCTAGCTTATAATAGGGCTGTTGTTTCAGAATTAAAAACAGATTGAATAAATTGTTTAATGATTTGGGATATAGCCTATTGGCTAAAAGAGTTAAGATATATACTTTTCATGGTATGGCAAGAAGTATTGTTTTCAACAAATACAAGGCCAACCATTTAGTAAATGGGAAAGCATTTTGCTTAATCAACTTCAGGCAGCACCAGGTCATATTATGAATCAATTGGGATCGTTGAGTCATATTTTGGTTGATGAGTTCCAAGATATTAATTCAACTAGAATAGGTCTTTTACAAACCTTCATCAAATTACCAATTCAAGACTTTTTATAATTGGTGATCCCAATCAAAGCATTTATGGATATGATAGAGTAATTCAAGGAGGAAACTTAAGTCCATGGCCCTATTACAATAGCTTTAATCTTTTATTCAACCCAACCCATTTTAATTTATTGAGTAATCACAGGTCTTATCCAGAAATATTACATTTATCTAATCAAATTTTACAACTGCCTCCTGAACAAATACATTTAAGCCCAATACCATTAAGAATTCCCGAAAGTGATTTTATTACAAATTATGCTCAAATTGTAGATGTAAGAGAAAGTAATGATTTGTGGTGGAATCAAATCTCTGTGTTAATGAATGAAAGAATAGGCCAGCGCTTATATAATCAAATAGCTATCTTATTAAGAACAAACAATGAAGTATACAGAGGGTTTCAAAAAATTAAAAGTTTAAATTTATCAAATGTTAGAATTCGAATTCAAGGAATTTACCTTATGAATTTATTCGAATAAGAGAATGTCATGCAGTTATAATGTATATAAAGTCAAGTTTCTTCCAAGAAATTCCGCAAAATTTCAAGGAGTTATTTAAACTTCATATCGAAGAATTGATAAATCTTAATCCTATTTGGAATCATTTTTTATTTGAGAGTTATGCATGCACTTGTTTTAGAATATCTGTCAGAACAAGATGAACCAGTGATAGTTGAAAACTTGATGGATTTCATTATTGAAGCTACAGCTCATGATGATGGTCAATTGTTTAAAATTTATGAGAAGCATTTTGAGCAAGTTACTGGCACAAATCAAAGAAATAGATATCGTTCTTACAACAATGCATCAAGTTAAGGGCCTCGAGTTTGATTGTGTGTTAATTCCTCCTTCATTTTCGAAACTTCCACTTACCGCTACGGAAAATCCTCAAGAAAACACTTTAATTGAAGAATTTGATGAAGAAAGAAGATTGGCTTATGTTGCATATACCAGAGCTAGGTTTAGATTGTTGGTGTTTAAGCATCAACGAGAGTTTGCCTTAGAGCAAAATATCCCTTTTCACTTCCTGAGAATGTAATTAATAGGTTAGGAATACCAATTCACCCAGAGCTTAAAAAAGCTAAAAATTGGGTGGGCAGCAAGAGCTTTTAATTTCAATACAGGAGTAAATACTTATATAAGAAATAATATCAAAAGTGGTGATTTTGTTTTTGTTAGAAAAAGGGTAATGCAGCATAATCATTCAAGCTTTGAGGTTCATGAATTGATAAAAGAAGATACAATTACGCCAATTGGAGAATTAGCTGGAAGGGACAATTTTGCTGAAAATTATAAAACAATTACTGGATATGTTGTAAATGAAGTTATTGTTTGGACATATCAAGACACATTAGATTTTGATAATGCAAATGATACAAATTATGCTGAAAGTTGGTGTCATGAAGCTATTCAACAAGGATACATTTATATAGTTGATTTTGCCGGATTTGGTGTGCCCAATGATTAATTTTGAAAATCCAGACTTTCTTTCAAGGAAAATATTTTAAAAAATGGAGTGTTTATACCCAGGTATTGAAATCTTGGGGATTTAACTTTTTCCAGAATTTGTATTTTGTCCAAGTAGATTGATTCAACATAGAATAGAGTAATAAAATTTATCTATAGCAATTCTTACAGGGTTTCTTCCCCAACTCCAGAGCCTTTTGTAAAGAAACTGTTCGCACTTCATGAGTGCAGTTATTTAAACCGCTACAATAATCAGAGTGATAAGCATAAGAACCAGAACTCACGCATATTAGTACAGTGGAGTCCTTGAGAAACTTTAAAGAATGTTGAATAAGAATTCCCAAATTGCTGATGAAAGAAGAAACGCAATGCAGAAAAAAATAATGAGAGATTTTTTCATTTTTGAGAATTTTAGAAATTAAAGTCACTAAAAAGATCCCTTGAACAATGTGGTTGCCATTAATTCTGATGCAGAAAAACTAAATTACTAAAAATATTGACACGATTAAGAGTGCGTCTTTTAAATCTATTTGAGTGAATTGCAGATTAAATTGGTTTTATAGGTCATATGATTCTGAAATTCACGATATTACATCATATTTATGAATTTGATGAATTAGATAAGGCGGATTTAATTCATTTTAAAATCCTTCTTAAGTTCATCATAAAAGACTATAAATCAAAGCTATGTAAATAATTCTCTATTTAAGAATTATTTACAGTTGAAATCCCAATTTTCTATGTATAACCGCAGTAATAATTAATCAATTGGCATGGAATTGATTGATTATTACGAATTTAATATTGAAATTGAATTTTTTTTTGTATATTCGACAAGTAGAATGATTTTGCGTTATGTGATTGCCCCGAGGATTTTAATCGGATCATAGTTTTTAATTGTGCCCAATGAAATTTATTTCAAGTTCGTTTTTATCTGTGTTATTGCATGCTCTTTTGTGAAAGGGCAAGATCCATCCTTTTCACAAATTGATAATTTGACTCCATATTATCACTGCTCATATTTAAATATTAATTCGGTTTAGAATTACGATTGGCATCGTAATCAGTGGAATAAGGTTGATAATGGGTTTTCAACTTATTATGTTTCCGCATCCTATAAGCCCGAAAAATTGAGAACCAGTTTTGGTGTTAACGTAATGCAGGATACTGAAGAGCCGGTCTGTTAACCACTCAAAAATTTGATTTGGTTTTCAGGCAGCTTTTACCATTTAATCATAAAAAATTCAAATCTGTAACATTAGGTGGGTATGTAGGTGTTTCAAAGAAGGCAATCGACTTTAGCAAATTAGTTTTCTCTGACCAAATTGATCCTGTTTTTGGAATATACCAGAATTCTAGTCAGGTAGCACCTGATCAAAAGTCTTCAGTCTTCATTGATTGTGGAATAAGTGTAACCGGTAAGTAAGTGCTGATATTTTGAATATAGAATTCCAACTAATGTTTCAGTTTCCTGAACCATTTTCTTTCAAAGAGAGATGAATCACTCCAGGAGTTAAATACCTAACTTCCTACACTGTTTGCCATCACAATTTCAGGCACCATGCAGAAAAGCAATTTCTATAATATGCCATTGCTAAAACCATCCATTCAATATGAACGCCAAACCAATATTCATCGGACGAAAATTGGTTCACTGATTGGTGTAATTGGAGATGAAAAAAATAATACATTTTATGCCGGAATGTACTATTCATTATTCATTCATCCCGAATTAAAGAAAAATGCTTCAGCAATTATACCATTGATTGGCTATGAAAAACATTTAATGACTTCTTGCTTACTATTGGATATTCATATGATGTTTCAATGAATGGCTTGGATTTAACTGGATGCAGGTGGAACTCACGAAATTAGTTTGACAATGAGTTTTAACACATGTCCTAAAAAATTTAAACAATCATCAAATATATTTAATCGATGCCCAGATTAATTTTTCTTGTTGTATTGGTTTGTTTTCAACTAAGCATCGTTTCCGGACAGTGCCCATCTTGGTCGAATATGAATGATTGTGGTTCCTTAAATTATCAAGGGGGTGTTTGCAATTCATCAACAATTTTTTGCATAGGCGATTCTGTAGGTGTTGAGAATTTAAGTGCAGCAGGGAATGTTGATTCAAGTTTTATTTGTTGGGATGATGGTACAATTCAAAAATTCGCAGGTGTATTCGCCGGCTGTATTAAGCATAAATACAATTATGCATTGGATAGTTACGTAGGACCAAGTGGGCAGATACAGAAACAAATTGTTGGGAATAAAAAAGACATGTGCTGCAGGAGAGAGCTTTCATTTTATAATAACTCCAATTGATATTAAATTTCGTCCTAAGGCTAATTTTACAGCAAGCCCAATAGTTGTTTGTGTTAATGAACCCGTTTCGATTAATAATAATTCGTGTCCAAATACCAACTCTCCAATTCATTATTGGGATTTCGGTGATGGAACAAACAGTTCAAGCCAAAATCCAGGCTCACATACCTATAACTCTCCGGGGACCTATACAATTACTTATTCGCTGACAAATAGTTGTGGAACGTCAACACATTCGGAAACAATCACTGTCCTTCCGCCAACGATTATTCAACCAGTAATAACACTAGCAGATCAATGCACTCCGGCACAATTTGTACCTGATGTGAACTCACAAAATGTACTTACATTTTTATGGACCAGCAATCCAACATCCGGAATCTCAATTACATTGCCAGTTGATTCACAACCAAACTTTAATGTTACAAATGCGGGGAATTACAATATCAACTTACAAGTAACAGGCTGTTGCTCTTCTATAAACAGTATTTGCCAATGGGACACTAGTTTGACTTTTTATCAAGGACCTAATTTATCCCTCACACCTATTCCCACCTATTGCAATTCTACTACAATATCACCTACCAGTTTCATTTCGATTTCAGGCACAATCAGTCAGTATAATTGGCAATTCCCTGGAGGAAGTCCTTCATCATCAAATTCTGCCAATCCAGGAAATATTTTTATTCAACTCCGGGAATTTATCCATTAACGTTAATAGTAAATAGTCCTTGTGGCACCGACAGCATAATTGATACAGTAAGAATATTACCACCTACTACCATTTCACCTGTAGTGACAGTAAACGAAATTGCGCACCATTGACAATTGACGGTAATTTTAATGCTTTCAATGGTACTAGTTATAACTGGAGCCTGAGTCCCGGAAACATAGGTACGGTTCAAACTCCAAATGCAGTTCAAACAATAATTGATATAAATAGTGCAGGTACATTCACAATTTCGGCAACTGCCAATGGCTGCTGTACTGCACCGCAAAGTATTTGCAATTGGGATACTACCCTAACTTTAGTTCAAGGACCATCTTTAGCTTCCTCCGCAATTCCTGCAATATGCAACTCAGGTACTATTAATCCTGCAAATTATTTTACAATAGGTGGAAGCGTCTCGACTTATTCGTGGGATTTTAGTGGTGGAAATCCAAATACTTCTAGTAGTGCCAATCCCGGTGCTATAAATTATAATAGTCCTGGAAATTATGTTGTTTCTTTGGTAGTAACGGGTAGTTGTGGAATAGATTCAATCAGTGAAAACTTTATTGTCGGTGCTCCACCGATCTTAAATGTTCAATCATCAAATTTGTTTGGCTGTGACACTCTTACAATTGATTTTATTAATACATCTCCACCGAATCAAAACTATAATTGGACAGCCAATGGCGGAATATTTACCAACGGCACTTCATCAATGAGTGAAGCCATTCCAAGTACAAGTGATTCTGGTTATGCATGGAATATTTTCTTCAATAGCACAAATTATTTTTCTTACTCTGAACTAATCCGACTTCTGTTTTATTCAAGATACCGGAATTTATATTGTAAATGTTTTAGCGTGGAATGCTTGCGATTCGATAATACTTACAGACACATTTAGTTTTATTTTCCGCCAAGCTTGATCATTCCATCAGACACAACAGTATGCAAAGGTTCCGGACCAATATCACTCATAGCAAATCCTGCAACAGGAAATTGGAGTTGGAATGGAAATTTAATCAGCACAGGAATTTTTAACACTAGCTTGACAAATCAAGTACAAAATTATTTGGTATATACTTTTGGAATATTGACATGTGAAGTACGCGATTCGTTTCTGGTCACAGTAATTGGTGCAAACATTAATGCAGGCAATGATACGGTACTTTGCAGTAACAGCTCCCCCTTCTATTTGAACGGAGTTCCTACCTCAGGTGTATGGTCGGGAGCAGGTGTTGTGGATTCACTAACAGGATATTATGATCCTTCGCTTACAATTAACAGCCCGGATGTAGTTGTTTACACCTATTTTGAACCTATTTCAGGGTGTATAGTTCCAGATACAATGTTGGTTACTGTTTTTTCAACCTACAGGAGGAGGATTCATTATGCCTGATACCGCTTTGTATAAATCAACCAATCATTTTTTCTGATACAATTCCAAACACAACAGCATATTGGGATTTTGGTGATGGATCCGGATTAATTGCCGCTAATACTATCACACATACTTATACTTCTCCCGGGATGTATAATGTTATGTTGATAATCGAAAACATTTATGGCTGTAAAGACACAGTTTTTAATTCAATTGAAATTGCTGAGCCTCCTGATGCATCATTTGTGTTAGATGTCCAAAACGGATGTGCAATACTACCTGTAACCATAACTAATCAAAGCACACTTTATGGAGGAAGTACTTATATATGGGATTATGGAAATGGGGTTACAGACACTTTGTTCAATCCTGGTTTAATTTATTTTGATCAAGGTTCCGGAGATTCTACAATCTATAATATTCAATTAGTTGTTGCTAATGGTTGCGGGGTTGCAAGTTATTCAGCTTCAATTGTTGTATATCCTATACCTGTTCCGGAGTTCGGTGTTATTTTTAGTGATAGCTGTTCACCAGCATTAGTCATGTTTAATAATATAACAACTGGAAATCCTCAAACATACCAATGGTTCATCAATGGTGTTTTCGTATCTAGTGATTCCATTCTGCCACCTCAGATTTTTCTTGCGGATTCAACGGATTCAACATATGTAGTTATGTTAGTTGCTTCAAATTTCTGTGGGCAGGATACTATCTTTAAGAATGTAGTAATTCATCCCAATCAGGTTACAGCGTTCTTTAATACGGATGTAGTTTATGGATGTAAGCCCCTTCAAGTAACTTTACGAGTTTTGTAGCAGCAAATTCTATTATTCAATGGGATTTTGGAGATGGCACCTATGGATCCGGCAACATCGTAACTCATATTTTTGATTCAGCAGGGTCTTTACTGTTTGGCAATTTGTAGATAATTATTGTGGGTTTGATTCTGTAAGCCAAACCATTGAAGTGCTGGAACAACCTGAACTTTCCTTCAGCATTCCTGAAAAACAATGCAATAATGTTCCTGTTACGTTTTGAATACATCGTTGAACATTTCGAGTACTATGGGATTTTGGCGATGGTAGTCCTTTGGATTCCATCTCCGAATTCACCAATTCATTTATATACTGCACCAGGAATCTACAATGTTACTATGATCGGATTTGCTTCTATTACAGGTTGTTCTGATACAATTTCGGCAACAATTGAAATAGTTGATCACCCTTTTGCTTCTTTTAGTTTGAATCCAATTGATGGTTGTATCCCTCTTGCAGTAAATTTATTAAGCAACTCTGTTGGAGCAGCATATTATTCATGGTCGATGGGAAATGGTGATACAATTATAGGGAGTCAGCCTATTTATGTATATACACAATCTGGTCAGTTTACGGTTTCATTAATTGCAACAGATGATAATGGATGTCAGGATGACACTTCGTTTAGTTATATTAATGTGTACCTATCCTGAATCTATTTTTAATTATGTTCAAGATCCTATGTGTGAGGTTCCAACATCTGTGAGTTTTACAAATAACAGTTCCGGCGCCTCAGCATATATTTGGGATTTTGGTATTTACGGGTCATCTAATCAACAAAATCCTTCGTTGCCCTTTTCACAGCCTGCAAATTTTAATGCATTATTAATTGCACAAAACATATTTGGATGTTCAGACACTTCTTCCAAACCAATAAAAGTATACGCTAAGCCGTTAGCTGCTTATACTCCTGACAGCATATCTGGTTGTCCTCCATTAAGTTATATTCGAAAACCTCTCACAGTTTTTTAATCAGGTTTATTGGGATTTCGGAGATGGAATAACTTCTTCGGATGTTTCTCCTATTCATATTTATGAAAATCCTGGAACATATTCAACAAGTTTGATAATTGGAATGGATTCATTATGTTATGACACTGTCAGTTATTCCAATAGTGTTTTTGTATCAGAAAAACCAACTTCAAATTTTACCATTCAGGAAGTAACGGACACACTTATTAATCCAAGTGGGATTTATTCTTTTGTCGATAATTCACTTGATGCTGTTAGCTGGTATTGGTCATTTGGAGATGGGGTATTTTCATTTGAACAAAACCCAACTCATAGATATTATTCTAACGGCATTATGTATGTTACTCTTATAGTGAAAAACGAATTGGGATGTTTAGATACGTCATTTCAAATCATAAATGTTGATTTTCTGGGTTCTTTATTTATACCGAATGCCTTTTCACCTGATGCTGGCACTATTGAAACGATGTATTTTATTCCCAAAGGTGTTGGGATTGAGGAATATTTGATTGAAATCTTCTCACCCTATGGCGAGAAGGTTTGGTCATCTACAAAACTAGCCAAAGGACAACCTTCTGAAAAATGGGATGGAACTTTAAATGGCAAGCCATTACCTCAAGGTGCTTATGTTTGGAAAGCATATGCTCTTTTTGGAAATGGAAAGATTTGGGAAGGAATGAAATTTGAAGATAGAAAACCTACGAAAGTTGGATCGGTGACTATATTAAGGTAATTCAGAAATGGAATTTTGCCATTATCTTCTTAATAATAATCCATATTTATTCCAAATAAAAAGAACTTGAATTACTGAAAGGGTAAGGATATTCAAGGGCCTTTACTTTCTCACCCCAACTGTTGCATCGTTCAATTTCCTTTTTCTTACCATTAAATAATTTCTCATTTATAATATGTATACTTCCAACATAAAAGGCATTGTCTACTATGATTTCAGTATCAAACGATTCAGTGAAAGAATAAGTGATTACATTTCTAAATTTATACGGTGATTTATCTTCTCCAAAATTAATTGAAACAGGATTTCTTGTTTTCGTGGCTTCAGGTGATAATCGCAATTGTAATAGAATTTCGAAGTAACTTTAAATTTTTGCACATAAATAGAACTTTTAGCTGGGACGGATTTTTTCTACTAGGCTTATTTATGGTAGTTAGCACAGTTGTTGAGGGAGCCGCATAATAATATGGGTTTTTGAATCCACTTGATTTACACAATACTGATGTTTGTTCTGACTCGTTCCAATATTCATATGAAATACCATCAAAATTAGATGGCTTTTAAACCAATCAAAATAAATGGGTTTGTTTGTTTTGTTGTTAATTGAAAACAACACAATTCCATTTTTTATCCCAGAAATAATACTCTAGCTTAATTTCAGAATTTTCAAAAAAAGAGCGCTACTGTCCGATTTTAAATCAGATGACTTTACATCCATGACTTGATACATTTATTACTACAGGCAGATCCTAGAAAAATTGTTAAAATCAAGAAAGTTGAAATGGAATAGATGTTTTTTCATTTTTGTTAAATTTAAAAGGTATAAGAAAGTAAGTTAACAATTTAGCACAAAATCACACTTCAAACCACAGTTGAAAGAAGTTCTTCAAAATAATTGGCTGAAAAGTATAAAAAAGTTCGTAATAACCAAAAATTTGATTTTTTCCTACCTTCCCTCCACGAAATTCTACCTCGGTGTCACCAAAACAAATGTATCATTTTCTAGGAAATTGCAACCTGGAGGAAGTCAACTTTTGCAGCCAGAAAATTCTGTGTTTAAGGCTGGAGCCCGGTGATATTTTTCTTTTAAACTTAAAAGTCCGATGAATGCTATTGAGGATTAGGGTTTTTCAGCAATCATACCCGGTTGCCTTTAAAAATGGCCTGGGATGTGTTTGGCGAACAAAATGGGTGTGAATATGAGGATGATTTCAGGCGGATGATTTTGGATTACAGACCGGATAAGTTCAACTATAATCCAAGTATTGGATGTATTGTTTTAACAAACCCCCTCTTTTTTGAGGATCAGGATTTTATTCCGGTGCCGGAGAATTGGAGCAAGAGTATTGTGCAAGGGAAAGGAATGCTACCGGCGAACCCATCGCCGATAAGTTGTGGCTGCAGATTCAGGAGCGATTACAGAAATACCTGCTTCCGAAAAATGATCATAAAACAACCCAATTGGAGGTTGAAAATACTTCTGTAGATCCTCTTTATCGTGAGGTTTTAACTAAAGTGAGATACAGTCAAAAACCATTTAGACTTCAATTAATGGATGCATACTTAAGGAAATGCTCAATCACCGGTGAAAAACATTGCCGGTACTTGAAGCTGCACATATCAAGCCATATAATAAGTCAGGCCCACATTTATTATCAAACGGGTTATTTTTAAGAGCTGATTTACACAAGCTTTTCGATAATGGTTACCTTACTATTACATCGGATTATAAAATTGAAGTCAGCAAAAGAATAAAAGAGGAGTTTCAAAATGGGAAAGAATATTATCAATTTCATGGCAAGGAACTTCTACATTTACCGGTTGAACTGAATAACAGACCAGATATAAAATATATTGAGGGCACAATAATACTTTTAAATAAATGGAATCCGAACTTGATATTTTAACTCGTGCAATACTAAATTCCGGGATGACCGTAATTGGTCGCAGTATCATAATCTAAAAGATCTTGCAGTTTGTTTGAATGTTGGAAGCAGGCGAATTGCTAGAATTATTTTTATGGAAGAGTGCTGATGAAGTGAACAAAGAAAAATTAAAGGAAGAGCTTGCTGATGTTTTGTATTCAACACTCTTACTCGCGCATGAAAGCGGAATCGATTTGAATGAGGCATTAATGGAAAAATTAAAGTCGAACGAAATAAAATATCCTATTGAGAAGTCTTATGGAAAGCGGGAGAAGTATGATGAGATTTGAAAGTGTATACCATTTTTAATTTAAATTCCATTTGAATCTCCAACCCTATCTCCACCACCTCCAATCCCTTCGCCGAGCCCCTAACCTCGGAGGCGCCCCGCATAAATCTATTCTTTTATTAGCTTATTTTGATCATTTTATTCGATGCCAAAAGCTATGTTGCAATTTAAAATATTAGAAGTATTTATGATCTAAAACCATCTATATATATATGATTTAATATATTTGAACGAGAAAATTAAGGAAAATGAAACAAATCGAAGTTGTCGCTGCAATAATCATCAACAACAATAAAATACTCTGTGTCCAAAGAAACGTTAGCAAATACAATTACATTTCTTAAAATATGAGTTCCCTGGCGGAAAAATTGAGGAAGATGAAACAAAAGAAGCGGCTTTATATAGAGAAATCAAGGAAGAATTAAATAAAGAAATAATTATCCAGGACTTTTTTCTAACAGTAAATAATGAGTATCCTGGTTTTAGATTAATTATGCATAGTTTCATTTGCTCTTGTTAAGATGAATCTATTTAGCTTTCTGAACATGTTGAAATTAAATGGCTGTTCAAAGAGGAATTGTTGACTTTAGATTGGGCCGCTGCAGACGTTCCAATCGTGAATAAATTATTATTGAATGGATAATCTCTCCCAAATTTTTAACTCAAGTTTACAAACTGGCTTTATTGATAAAACCATTTTATCAAATATTAGCTATCAACCAGAATTACTTGTAAATAAAAAAATCCACCCAAAAAGATTCTCTCCACTCTTATATATGAGTTTGAAAACTGTACTGAATTTTTTATAAATGTCGCATTTGCCACTACAAGTGGTGTCGCCACACTAATTAACACACTTAAGGAACTAGAAAATCGGGAAATAAGGGGCAAAATATTGGTATCCCAATTCTTAAATTTTACTGAACCGGAAGCCCTAAAAAGATTAGCCAAATTCAAAAACATTAACCTAAGAATTGCAACTAAAGGAAATGCACATGCAAAAGGGTATATCTTTAAAAACAAGGAGCATTATAATCTAATTGTTGGAAGCAGTAATTTAACTGCTCAAGCCTTATCCACAAACAAAGAATGGAACATTAAAGTTTCAGCCTTAGATGAAAGTGATCTTGTTGAAAAAGTGCTTAATGAATTTCAATACGATTTCGATAATGGCACGCCAGTTACTGTTGAATATATTTTGACTTATGAAGAAATTTATAAGAATCAATTGATTAAAAATAAAGAAGTAGATTATGAAAATCTTAGTCAATCTCAGGAAATAATAGTGCCAAATTCAATGCAAATTGAGGCATTGAAAAACCTAGAAATTATAAGAGACAATAAAAAGAATAAAGCTTTAATTATTTCTGCCACAGGAACTGGCAAAACATATTTATCCGCTTTCGATGCCAAAGCTTTTAAAGCGAAAAAATTATTGTTTGTAGTTCATAGATTAACTATTGCAAAGATTCATTAAAAACCTTTAAAAGAGTTTTCGGAAATGAGAGAACCATGGGTTTATATTCTGGCGACGTAAGAGAATTGGATTGTGATTTCGTATTTTCAACAATTCAAACTATTTCTAAGTCAACACACCTAGAAAAAATTTCAAAAAACCATTTTGATTACATAATTATCGATGAAACTCATAGGTCAGGAGCAGATTCTTATTTGCGATTAATAAATCATTTTGAACCAAAATTTCTATTAGGTATGACAGCAACTCCTGAGAGAACTGATGGCAATGATATTTTTAAATTATTCGACCATAACATTGCCTATGAGATACGATTGAATAGAGCAATGGAGGAAGAAATGCTTTGTTCGTTCCATTACTATGGCGTAACTGATTTATTAATTGACAACACTGAAGTTGACAATTTTTCCGATTTTAACCTATTAATCTCTGAAGAACGGGTTAATCGGATAATCGAACAAGCAAATTTCTATGGAACAGATAATGGTATTACAAGAGGCTTAATTTTTGTTCAAGAAAAGATGAAGCCAATATATTATCAACTATATTCAGCTCCAGAGGATTTAAGACTGTTGCATTAACTGGGGATAGTTCAGAAGAAGAAAGAGCAAATGCTATTGAGAAATTAGAATCAGATAATTTACTTGAAAAATAGATTATATTTTACAGTTGATATTTTCAATGAAGGAATTGACATCCCAAAAATCAATCAGATTATTATGCTTCGACCTACTTATCCTCCATTATTTTTATTCAACAATTAGGAAGGGGTTTGCGAAAAGTTGAAGCAAAGGGCTATTTGCTGTTATTGATTTTATTGGAAACTACCAAAACAATTACCTAATCCCAATTGCACTTTATGGCGACACTTCTTACAATAAAGACTCCTTGAGAAAATTAATAACCGAAGGAAGCAGGATGATTCCTGGCGCTTCAACTATTAATTTTGACAAGATAACTAAAGAAAAATATTCGAATCCATTGATTCTGCCAACATGCAGTTATACGCTGATTTGAAAAAAGACTATAATTTATTAAAGTACAAATTGGGCAAAACTCCAATGATGATGGATTTTATTGAGCATGGCTCAAGAGACCCATATTTATTTGTTGATTATTCAAATTCATATTATAATTTCTTTGTCAAAGTTGAAAAATTAGAAAGTTTAGAATTGACAGCACAAGAAATTAAACTTTTGGAGCTATTTGCTAAAGAAATTAACAACGCTAAGAGAATAGTTGAATGTTACATATTAAAATTATTGATTGAAACAGATTCAATTGATTTTGATAAAATTAAAAATACGATTCGTTTAATATATGATTATGAAATTTCAAAAGAAACTTATAATTCATGCATTAATAATTTGAATTTTATATTTGTTAGAAAAGTGCAAGATGTAATAAAAATAAATAATGACAAGTTAGAAATTTCTGAATCATTTAATAAAACTATCCAAAATAAAACCTTCAAAGATTTTTTAATTGACAATATTAAGTACTCTATTTTCTCTTTTAACAAGCAATATAAAAAGGAACTATTTAAAGACGGTTTCATTTTATATCAAAAGTATTCAAGAAAGGATGTTCTGTGCATTTTAAATTGGGATTTTAATAGAATCAACAGTTTATGGTTACAAATTAAGCAATAATATGTCCAATATTTGTTAATTACCACAAAGAAGAAAATATTGCCTCATCAACAAAATTTCCAGAAAATTCTCAATTCGTCGCAATTTTTGTGGTACTCAAAACCTCAACGTAGATTATCAAATAGCACTATTGCTGCAATCAAGTATCACAATAATCAATTAAGGCTTCCATTGTTTATGAAAAGCACAATGGAGAAGGAACAGATTTTTATTTCATGGGCGATGTAAAACCTATTGATGATTCTTTTGAAGAAACAACAATAAAAAATGACCAAAACATGAATGTCCCTGTTGTCAAAGTTATTTTAGAGTTGGGAACACCAGTTGAAAGCACAATTTATAATTATTTAACTTATAAGGAAATAACAGAATCCGTTTCAATTGAGATTTCAGAAGTAAATTCAACTACTGAACTAAAACTAAGAAACCCAATTCACTTTATAATTTCTACGCAGCAGCTGGAACATTCAGTGAAATGCAATCAGAAAAAGATTTTAATCTCATAGAAGGACCTGAGAACAATAATCCTAATAAAGACTATTTTGCTTGTAAAATCTTAGGTGAATCAATGAACCGAGTAATTCCAAACGGCTCTATTTGCTTATTTAAAACATATACAGGAGGCAACAGAAACGGAAGATTTTATTGATAGAATATAGAGACTTGCAAGATACAGACTTTAACTCGGCCTTTACGATCAAGAAATACACAAGTGAAAAAATTATAACGGAGGAAAATTGGGAACATACGTCCATCGTTTTGCGACCAAACTCATATGACAGCTCCTATCAAGATATCATAATTACCGATGAAAACGCTGCTGAAATGAGGGTTGTCGGTGAATGTGGAAATTTTGAAAGAGTGCAAAGTATAATACCATATAGTTTGAGGACACTCTAATTTAGTGAACCATTTTTAACAGGGCCATCCATATGCCATCCACAAAGCCGTTTCTTAATTTCCCCAAACCCAAACACTTTCCCTACCCATTAATTCCCATCATTCACCACACCCCTTCCATTCAATCCCTGATTATAATCCAAAAACGCATTAAACACCACTATCAAACTCATAACCCAAAAAAATCTGCAATCAGAATCCCATTTCCAATTGCAGATTTTAAATCCAATATTCTAATTTCTTTATTTCACCACTTTGTTTCTGTAAATTACGTCATCCACAACCATTTCAATATGATAGGTTCCGGCGGCGAAGTTGAAATTGATGAATTTGGTGGAGGCATCAATTTCTTCTGTGTGAATCAACTTGCCGATGATATCGTAAACGTTTACGATGGCGGTTGACTGGATAGGTTGCGGTAACTCGAAGTAGAGTTTATCGCTAACGGGGTTGGGATATACGACAAGCGTTGATCCATCGGGCGCATCAGATAAACTTGTTGTAAATGATGGAAGTGACGTTGCTGTACAGCCATTGCCATCAGTAACTACCACAGTATAATTTCCGGCTTGTGTGGCAACATATACCTGACCGGTAGCTCCCGCATCAACACGCCATTGAGATACCATTGATTTCCTGTTGGTGATGATGAAGTGAGTATTCCACTTGGAGCAATAGTGGGAACCGGCGGACCAGTAAGGATTACCCCATCAACAGGAACACGATTACTGGAACATCCCTCTTTACAATCCAATTATAGAAGAAATAATAAAATGTACCTGGAGAGTAACGGATTAATTTGTCCGGTAAGCGTGAACGGATTTCCCGGAGAAGTATAAGGATAGGATGCACCAAAAAGAATTATAAAAACAGGAACACTTCCTGCAGCCAGTTCCAATCTGGTAGCCTGTTCCCGGGTTTAATAAGAAACCCAGGTTGACTGTCACAGGACCAGAAGATGCTGTAACAGGTACTGTAATAGTATTTAGAATGGGTCCGTTTTGAGCGTCCCGTAGATTGATAGTAATATTTCCGCTTGTTGTTGATGGATAAACGTTGACACTCGAAAGAGTCGATTGTGCAGTGACATCGAACTGAATTCCAAAATCATTACCTGCAAGAGCGAACTGCGACAATGGTAGCAAAGCAGCAATACCATTTGAATAGGTTGATCCTGCAGAAGCTTCAACATAATAGGTGGTAGTAGTTATTATGGATGGAGAATAATTGTTTCCGGTAAAAACACTTGCTCCTCCTGTAGGTGCAGTGTACCAATTCATCACACCTGCTCCTGTCGCGCTGAGGTTTACAATTCCCGGAGCACGAATGGAATCACCAAGGGTGGTAGGATCAACAATGGTAAGAACTGCAAGACTTAGAGAAATTGTTGTATCGGGATCACAACCTCCACTGGTGACAACTGCTCTGTAAGTACTGTTTGATGGAGGTGAAACAACGTACTGTATTGTTGTATTGCCGGGACCTGTTTCATTGATCCAATTAGATCCATCAAAACTTTGCCATTGAATGTTGCCGGTGCTTCCGGACAGAAATAGTGTTGCAGGATCACCGAGACAAATGGTATCAGATGAAATCACTGCAGTACCCGCCACCGAAGCAGGACCTACCGACATAAACACACTGTCGATATAACCACAGGTTCCGTCACCGGCAATAACGGTGGGTAGGTGATAGAAGTAATGGATTTTGCCGTAACTGTTGTTCCTGTTGTACTGCTCAAGCCGGTTGCAGGTGACCAGGTATAAGTGTAATTTGAATTGGTACTGGTGAGTGAGATGACTGAAGATTGGCCCTCACAAAGTGCAGGAGGAACAGCATTGATAGAAAAAGAAGGTGCAGTGGTCACCGTTGCAACAGCGGCGGTGCGTGAACTTTCGCAACCTGCAGAGTACATGATTCGTCCATTGAAAACACGTGGGGAATTGGTCACATTAAAATAAGCTCCACCAGAACCTTCCTTAAATTCAATATTGGCATCCTGAGCAAAAATATTTCCTACAGCAGTCCCATTGGAGTATTGAATGCCGGCGCTTCCATGAACATAGACGGCATAGGTTTGTCCGGCAGGAATTGAAACATTCACAAAAATATTAATGGATGTTCCGGGTGCTCCATTTCCAGTGGATGTATAAGCTACAGATCCGGCCTGAGTCCAGCCTACATTGCTTGCGGTAATCCAACGTGTTCCCGGGCGGTACCATATCTCGGCCGTTCCTGCCCACATTGAAATTCGCGGCAAAGCTATCGATGGTCACTGCGTTTATGGCTGTGATGTCGAACATATTTCCATCGAAACCATTACCGGCCGCAAAAGTTGTTGTAAACGGCGAAGGAGGTCCACCACCCAAAGAAGCAGCAGCATAAAACGTAGTAGTAGAAGAAACAATTGGTGAAAAGGAGGTTCCTGTCGCGAGTTGATTTCCTCCTGTGGGTGCATCGTACCATTTAATGCCATTTCCGGTTGCAGTAAGTTGGACAGGACCATATCCGCAGCGGCTGCCATTAGTAACTGTAGGAGCACTTATTCCGACACCAACCGTGATCTGGTTAGAAGTATCCGGATCGCATCCAACATCAGTCACCACGGCTCTGTAATCGGTGGTCTGCAATGGCGTTATTGCATAGTTCGCGGTGGTTGACCCCGGACCGGTTTCATTTACCCAAACGGTCCCATCAAAATTTTGCCACTGAATGGCGCCAATGTAACCGGTAAGAATTAATTCGGTCCCGGCTCCCGCACAAATAAGACTATCGGCCGACGAAGCGGTACCTGCTTGACTGCAAGGCTGTGCAACTAAGTTGGTTGAGAAACATGTTGTGATGGCAAGCAAGACAGTCGTTGCAAATAAATGTAGCAATGATTTCATGGTTTATGATTTTATGGGTTGTTTGGAGTTCTAAAGGTAAGAAAAAATTAGTTTTATGGTTTTTTAGTTTTATGGTTTGTTAGTGGGAAAGTGGGTTAGTGGGAAAGTAGGTTAGTGGGTTAGTTAGTTGGTTAGTTGGTTAGTGGGAAAGTAGGTTAGTGGGTTAGTTTTTTAGTTTGTTTGGTAGTTTACTATCCCGCCAAGGGGAACTTGCACGCGACTTACAGTTATTTTTTTTGAAATAAGTTATTTAACTTCGAACTTAAATTACTATGACTCCACGCATCCTCATATTCGAAATTACTCTCAAAGGTGTAACGCCTCCCGTGTGGCGAATAGTAGAGATTAATCGAAACAGCACGTTGCACGAATTGCATGCCGCTATACAGGTTGCTATGGGATGGAAAAATGCACATTTGTATTCATTTAATAAAGGAGATGGTAAAACAAAATGCAATTCATGCTTCCTGAATATGATGAAAGCGAAGAGCTCTTTACAGGAAATAATCCACGAAAGTTTAAATTGAATGATGTTTTCAGAAAAGTGGGTGATTCTATTGAATATGTTTACGACTGGGGTGATGACTGGAGACATGAAGTATTATTTAAAGGAACTACTTTTGAAACTGCGAGTTTTGGATATCCCCGTTGTCCAACCGGTACAAGATGTTGTCCGCCTGAAGATGTTGGTGGACCACCCGGCTATCAAACACTTTTAACAGCCATAGCAACGAGAGATAAAAAATTATTGAAAGAGTATGATGCGTGGCTGGGTTATCGTTTTGATCCGGATAGATTTAGCGTGTTTGACCAAATGGTCTTTTTTGCAAGAATGGCAAGAGGAATAGCGAAGTACCCATAGATTCGAAAGTGGTTTTGAGCTCAATATAAATTGTTTTGGAGCTCAATTTTTATCGATTTGTTCCCTTTTACCAGATTTATTGAGCTTGAACCATTAAAAATTCAATTTAAGCTCAATTTTAAGATAAATATAGCTCAAAATGCAACTAATTTGAGCTTTATTATATATATTTATGAGCTGCAAAATGGAGTTTAGATGAAAAAGTCAGAAAAATTAGCCGATTCGATACTTAAGTATTTAAATATCAAACAATTAGTTTCATCGAAGGAAATATCTAACCAATTTCAGGATGAGGTCAGTTATGCAACCGTCAAGCGGAAGTTGCAACAGTTGGTCAGCGATGGTATGGTGGAAATTGTTGGAAATGGTAAAAGCAGTAAATATAAAATAAGTGAAGCATTTGAACTGATACATTCCGTTGATGTTGATCTATATTTTCAAAACGAAATTGATGACAGGAAAATTAAAAACCATTTTAATCATTCACTGATTCAGCATTCATTGAAAAATGCCATGTTGTTTAGTAATGATGAGAAAAATAAATTATTCCAACTTCAGAATGATTATACGAATAAGATTTCTAAGTTATCTGAACAAGAATATAGAAAAGAGATAGAGCGCCTGGCTATTGATTTAAGTTGGAAGTCATCGCAAATAGAAGGCAATACGTATTCCTTACTGGAAACAGAACAATTGCTTATGGACAAAGTAACGGCATCGGGTAAGACTAAAGACGAGGCGGTAATGCTGCTAAATCACAAAGCGGCATTAGATTTTATAGTGTCGCAACCCGATTATATTGAACCACTAACGGTGTCCATAATCGAAAATATTCACAGTATTCTTGTGCAGGAATTGCATGTTGACCGGAATATCCGAAAGCGACTTGTAGGAATCTCCGGCACCAATTACAAGCCTCTGGATAATGAGGTTCAAATACGGGAAGCCCTTCAGGATATGTGTGAATTGGTGAACCAGAAACAGGATGTGTTTTCGAAAACGTTACTTGTACTTGTTTTGATATCCTACATTCAACCCTTTGCGGATGGCAATAAACGGACAGCACGAATTATTAGTAACGCTATTTTGATGCACCACAATCACTGTCCAATATCTTTCCGCACCGTTGATCCAATCGATTATAAAAAAGCGATGTTGATTTTTTATGAGCAAAATAATTTAAGCGCTTTCAAAAAAATATTTATCGAGCAGTTTGAATTCGCAGTGAAGACTTATTTTTAAAATACCCTCACTTCATAAAGATTTTCCCTTTTAGATTCTAAGTAATTGTCATTTCTTTATACGAGTCAGAATCTGGGAATGGATAAACTCGTAAGCGGTTTGTGTTTTTAGTATTTAATCTTCGAAAAAACATAGGATGAATTACACAATCATCGTTCGGTTGCAAAGGTAACCTGTCATGCATTGTATATTCAAAATCAGCAAGAACAATACCACTATCTTCTTTGTATTCCCTTACTCTGCCAACAATACCAAGTTCAGCAACTAATTGCCTGAATTTTAATGGGGAGTATGTATTAGGTGGCCAGGCAGAAGCTGTTTCAGGCGCAATTTTATCAAGCAGTTTTCCTTTGAACATGATTGGCTTACTGACGAGTGCATCAACAATTTTACTGACATTTTCATAAACACTTTTATAGGAATTTATAACTTCATTTGCCAGAATACTTTCAATTTTTGTAACTGAATTAACAATTACTTCATTTGTGAATAAAGGGAAACTACCTAAACGCATTGCCTCTTCTCCAATTTCATTGCACAATATGATTAATTGTCTGGGCCGCATTTGTGTGTGCCTTAAAACATAAGGAAATGTTTTTTCCTGAATTCCAATGCAATTTTCAACGTTTTCTTTGAAATAGGGAACCCACATTTTATTATATACATCCTTGAATTGATTCCAATCGATATCATCATCCAATTGTAAATTATTTAAATCTGAACTTTTTAAGTAAAGGTAAAACCTCCAGCACAAAAGCCTGATTAAGTCTTTTGGGCGCCAATTCAAATAAACAGGGTTTCTGATATATTTGCTTGGATTTGAAATTACATTTTCAATAAGATGTGGAAATACTTCGGCACTAACAAAAACTTTCAAATGAATATTGTCTTTTAAATATTTAGTATTAAATTTACTTGCGCATTCCACAAGTGCAGCCGTTGCCTGCATCATTGATTCATCATTTACATCATAATGTTCAAGCGTATCAATTGCAACAATAACTGGATTTGTTGAAGTTAATTTACGTACTCTTTCCTGAGCTTCCTGCACTATTTTTGAGGTTAACAATGTTTCAAAATCATCAGCTAGTTCTGAATGCTCATCTTTAGTAAATCTTGAAATTAATTTTTGAAGCAATTGTAATATAACTACTGAAGGTTTAACTTTATCATAGCTAAAATAGGATGCTAGTTGAATTTTTTCATCATGTTCTTTAAATTCTTCAAAAATAAGTGCCCAAATTAAATATTCCCAGATTTTCACTATTCTAGGAAGTGCTATTTCTTTGTTCCCAGAGGCCATTCTGGAAATCTTTTTTAAAATATGCTGGTACAAATTTGGTTCGTCAACATCAATACAAATGGATCCTTTTAATGATTTATCTTTTTGAAAAGTAAAATATTGACTTAGAGATGTTTTGCCTGATCCCCTTCTGCCAATAATTAGATAAGTGTTGGATTCCAAAGTATATTTGTTAAATGGGACATGGTCAAAATAGTAATTCTTGTATTGATCACCAAGTTTTCAATTCATCTTCACAACACCTTTCTCCGAATGGGCTTGTAAGTTTTAATGAGTTTTTCATATAGTAATTTATTTTTTTTTTAATTTATTTAATCAAATTCCCCTCACCCCAAAAAATATTTCCTCCGCTTCGACTTATAACTTTTGGTATCGAAGTGGGAGCTGGTCCATTCGTTGGTTTCTTTGAGGTAACCGGCGTTGGGGTCGTTGGTGTTGGATTGGCTGAGTTGCGGAGATGTAACGGGAGTAATGGTGGTCGAAGATGCGCATGAATTCGCCGAAGAAAATATCGGCTACTCGTGTGTTACCACGGATAACAACCATGTTTTCGTCGTTGATGCGTTGTGAGGGACGACTAAAATTTGCAGAACCTGTAACTACTATTGGATCATCACTCAACGGATCGATGAGCATGAATTTGTTGTGAATGTAATCGTTTGTGTTTAACGGATTACTGAGTTCGCTACGAAAATTAAATAAGGAACTTCCGTTGAAATATCCACCAGCTGCGAATAAAACGTCTTTGTCCTGACCAATAATTTCATCCGTACCCAAATCGTCATCTTTAACTATGTAACGCAAGACATTATTTTCTTCCTGCACTACATTCTGGAAAAGTTCATCGAGATTGAATGCAATGGTGATGCACATTATTTTTTTTGCTGATGCCATAAGATCGGCATACCATTGCAAGGTTTCTAAATCTTCTTTTCCATCACGCGGACTGAATACCGGAGTTATACTATTTTTTGCTGGCTTGCTATTGGGTATTGGCGACAATGCTTTAGCAAGAGGACGAATTTTTGTCGGTGTAAGATTCTGACTTAACAGATCCCAATAATCAAAATAGGCTTTCGCAACATCTTTATCCCAGATCACATGTCCCACATTAGAGTGACCGAAAATACCTCCTGCAGAAATGTTCGTCGAGCCGGTCCATACAGCAATAGGTTTATTCTTTTTTAACAATACAATAAATTTATTATGCCGTATCCCTTCCGAAACAGTACGGGGAATAACCGAATTGGTACTGTCGAGCTCGGCACGTTGGATAGTTTCGAGATTTTCCACCTTGTAACTGCTTTCCGCATCATACACAATTTTTACATCGGCCCCTGCCTGAACTGCTTTCGTGAAAGCATTGGCAAC
Organism: Bacteroidota bacterium; assembly: GCA_016722525.1. Classification (GTDB taxonomy): domain Bacteria; phylum Bacteroidota; class Bacteroidia; order AKYH767-A; family OLB10; genus JADKJB01. Next base: position 132,966 of record JADKJB010000007.1, on the reverse strand, counting down.
AGGCTGATATTTGAATTCATATAAAGCAGCGCGCCAAACTGTACTGTTCATTTTTCGCTTGTCCGATAAATCGCAGCAGTGCTTCAAACAATCCACGTGACAACCATTTCATTTCAGGTGGTAGGGTTCATTTTCATTGGGATGCGCATTTTCAAATTCGCGTGCATACGCTTGCGATCAATTACACCTCTGTTAAAATAAATATCGTGAGCAACAGTTGCATTATTTGAGGTGTGAACATAATCAAGTTCTTTTTCAGTGGTGATATCAATTACTAATGCATCATCGTGATTTAAATTCAGAAGCTTTGGGTTCGTTCCATAAGCCGCCACCACACGATACTGATATGTTTTTCCTTCATGTGCGGTGTAATCGGCCCATTGAAATGATTGAAAGGGATGTTCCGATGTGGGCACGGGAGTTCCTGCAGCAAGGCCCTTATCTTTATTCTTAAAACGTTTTATCCCTTTCATCCAGTATTTTTCAACCACGCTTCCATTTTCGAATTCGGTTCGCTCAATAGCAAAGCCTAAAAGGTTTTTACGATTTGATGCTGCACCGGAAACAAAGTCCCAGGCAAGAGTAACCACATAAGTGCCTGCAATAGCACGGCCCTTTAACAGGTTGTTGGTGATGATAGGAGATCTCATAGTATTTTGGTGGATTAATTGCAGATAAAATTACACATCCTAAATCCAAAGTCAATACAGTAAAACCCTGATGACAAAATGGCAGTATTTGATGTTTAATGAGGTATTATAAGCTGATAATGTGTATAATATAGATTTTAATGAAATTTCACAATTTGCCTTGATAAGTTTATTGATTGTTAAAACCTCATTTACTTAAGACCTTGCACTTTTTAAAATGATGCAGAAAATAAATGAGGAATTATGCGCAACTCGTATTTTCGATTTATAAAGTATATATTTCGAAACGCAATTAATACAATAGAATAATTTGCAATTAAACGTAATGAGAAAATACGTTTCAGGAATTATTTCTCAACATCAATAGTAATATATGAAAACTAAAAAACAACATGTTATTTTTCTGGAATCCATATCCGGTGTATTACTAATTATTTTTATTGGATTTGGTTTGGTGGTTCGTGCAAATAAAGAGAAGTCGGAATTTGAAAAAGCAATCGGGTAAAATAGATTATCTTGAAAGACTTTTCAGCATTTGCCTGTCAGGCATGCGGGTAAATATCGTTGTTGTCTATTGAAAACTATCCGGAAAATTTGAATTATTTATTGGTAAAGATTTAACAGATTTTAAACCTGCATTTGAACGGATAGATGATTTACAAGCAGGTGATGAAATTGAAATTTATTTTGATGAAGATGAACATACAAAAGATGCAACAGTAAACAGACTGGTTCAGTACATTGATAAAAGGTGATGTGCCTTATTTTGTTATTCGGGAAATAGCAATAGGTATTCTGGTATGTTCTTGATTGTTGCAGGTTTGATTCTGGGTGGAATAATTTTGCATCTGAAGAGAAAAGGAAGAATTGCGTAAAAATTGGGGCGTGTCTGTTCTGTCTGTAGAGACAAATGCATTGTGTCTCTACAGATGAACAAATTTATTTCTAAATCGGTCTTTTTCCCAATTTGCAGGATTGTTACGAATGTATTTCCTGATTTTATTTAATGTGATGTCATCTCTTATTATTACATCATGAAATATAGGATGCCAATTATAAAGGATTTTGTTTTTTCTGGCATAGGTGGTCACTGATGATTTAAAACCGCGTATTACAGAACCAAGATTTTTGCATTGAAAACCGAAATTTTTTGATTTTTTTTTGTTTCATCAGAGGTATTCGTACCGCTGGATGGACAATTTCAACCAAACTGCATAATTGGAATTTATACAGGATGTGAAAATTGATAAAAACGATATTTCTCATTTTAATATTGATGCCAATTGGTTCGCATCCTACAGCGCCTCATGGTAGCTATTATACAAATAGCGTATGAATTTTCTGGCACACTGTACCTTTGTTCTATTTCGGTGGCAATTTTGTTAAGTTGATGCTTTGTTAAATTAACATTCTTTAATTCCTTAACATCCCCCCTGAATTCTAGGTAATTTCGACCACTTCATCGTACTTTTTTTGGAGAGACCCATGAACCAGCAATTAAAGCGCACAATTTCTTTTGATCGATAAAGTGTAAATTAGCATAGAGACTTTCCTTGGACACTTTCTTATATTCCCCAATCCTATCAACAATACAGATATATGAACCCGGATCTTTAGAATCTTTGAGGCATGTAATGGCAAGATCTGAATGTTTTGCTTCGTTTTTTGCTTCTGGCCATTCTTTCCAATACCCATCCTTTCAGAGAATTATAAACTATTAAATCATTATTATAATTTAAAATGTGTATTAGTTGACTTTTTGTTAAAACAATATTTTTCTTTTCAAGATAACTAATGATTAAATCAATGCTTACTCCTTTTCCCTGTGTCTCTATAAATTGTTGAGCATAACCTACGATCTTATTTTGCAACTTAAGCCTGTTAAATTTAGCTTCAGCAACGGTATTTGTTAAGTTTCTGTTAAGTTGATTCAGGGCTTTTAAAACAGCGTTTAAAATTTTAATTGGTATAGAGATTTTGCTTCTTTTAGATTCATCAATAACTAAGGCGTCAAATTTATATTGGATTCCTGATTTGAGATTAATTGAAATTCGATTATGAATATTCGTCAGTAATTTCCTCCAAATAATTTTATCTATACCTTTAATTCTGCAATACACTAGAGATTTATTGCTATCAAATAAATTATTTTTCACGTTCAAATTAATTATTGCATTGAGGGAGATGTATCCATTCTTTTAAAATAGTGTTCTGCAACAAGGTTTATAAAACTTGAATTAACGGAAGGTAAATCAAATATTTTATATTTTATATTTTCAGGATGAACAATAATAACATCTTTTTCGTGTTTGTAAATTTTATAGTTAATTCTCAACATGATTGGCATAGATACTATCTACTATTTGATTTACAATTTTGACTCTGTTTCAAATATTACCTGACGAACTCTTTCTTTTGAACACCCAACCATTTCAGCAACTTGTGACTTATTTGGTGTTTGAGGTGAGAAATAATATTCTCTCACAACTTTCTTAAACGTTTTACCTTTCTTTTTACTAAGCAAATAATAGGCAACAGCACTCAGGAAATTGTATTTATTATTTTCCAAGTTTTATTGTACTTCGTTCGATTGGTCCGATTCCGGGATAATAGCTTTCCGTACAAATGCAACTTCCTTTCTTTTATCGCCGAACATTAAATTATTCTGTTCACCGTTTAAATGCACATTCATAACGTTTTTAACAAAGATTTTTATTTCTTCTTCGGTTTTAGCTCCCAGATTTCGAAACTTTCGCAGATCAATTTTATGATAGATGTAATCGTTTATTAATAGTTTTATGTTCCTGGAAGAATCCGGACCGATATAAAGGGTTTCAATATTAGATAAAATGTGCTGCGCTCTAATTGAAAGATATTGGAATAGATAATCATATATTTGTGACAGAGATTTATGCTTGGGAGGTTCTTGGTAAGGTATTTCAATAACAGGTATATTGAGATTGATTATTCTTTTAGTTAGTTTTTGCAGTTCCTTATTAGTTTCCGGGCCCTCCGGTATATGATCAAAACTGCCAACACGATTAAACTCAGTAATTAAAATAGCTACACCTCCTATCTGTTCAATGGTATGTTTCGCCCTCACGCTGGCATGCATCAATAAATGCTTTGTCGTTAATATATTTCATATTGTAATTTGAAATTACCCGCATTCCACGCACCAACTGCCCTCATTCAATTGACCGGCGGCCTTTTCGAATACATGTCCTTTTTTGCATTTGATTGTTAACCGACTGCGGCCGTTTTGATAGTCCTCTTCGTGAGTTAACAATTTGGCTCCTTTACGTTTGACTAGCTTTTCATAGTGGGAAAATGGAATTCGGGCTCTAAGGCCGACGGCATCAAACTTGCATTTGGGACACCAACTGCCGTATTTGATATATTTTATGTTGGTTTCCCAGACATGACCCTTCATACATTTCAATTGTACCAAAGGGTAAGATAAGTAATAATTCTTTTCAGATGAAAGAATTTTTCCTGATTTGTCGGCAACAATTTCTTCAATATCAGTAAGTGGTAATCTACTTGCTTTTCCTTTTTGTTGATTACGACATATTTTACACCACGTACCGAATCTGATTTTATAGGGCTGGGCCAACCATTTGTGACCTTCAGCACATTCCCATTTTAATTTTGTGGTACCGCCCAAATATTTACTTGACAAACATACTCCACCACTCGCTTTAGCCAGTTTATGCATGTCTTCAATATTGTAGACGTAATGTTCGTGTTCGCCGACCTGCACACGAGTAAGTATTTTTCCTGCTTTGCAATGAGGACACCAGTTGTTATTATTTTTAACACTGTATCCGGTTAAATGAAAAGCGTGGCCTTCCTTGCACTTCCAATTTAATGAATGATCGATACCAATATATTCTTTTGAGATTAATTGTCCACCATGGCTGATTGCGAGTTCTTTAAAAATGTCAATAGTCAATTTTGCATTTCCGGAACAATGAGCACACCAATAGCCGGTTTTGATATTATTTGCATTTGCAAAAAAGACATGACCCATTTTACATCGAAACTCGAGATGAGTATAGTTGTTCAAATATTCATCCGAAACACATTTTCCGCCTTTGGAAATTGCAATTTTTCTTATTTGCTCTAAATAGGACTTCCTTACATCTTCTTTAGTACATGCTGAACATGAATTTTTTATTTTCATTTTAGCAGCTGTAGCGCTCCACAGGTGTCCTTTGGAACATTGCCATTCCAGGTGGGTTGTACTGATGTTCTCCTTGACGGAATTTGTAAGTATTTTGAAACCATTCTCGATGGCCCACTTCTTATAGTTTTTTAAAATAGCATTTTGTATATTTAAGTCTCTACATTTACTACACCATTTTTCGGCATTTCTAAGCTTTCCTGCTTGTTGATGAAAGATATGTCCATTTTCGCATTGCAATTTGAGACGACTATGGCTATCTTCAAAATCCTTTTTCGGAGATATTATCTTACCTCCATGTTCTGAGCTACCTTAGCATATTCTTCAAAACCAATGATGAGGCTACTTCCTCTTGAAGGATCATAATGGCACTCCCAATTAGGACACCAATTGCCGGAACGAATATTGTTTACATTGGTAATCCACCTATGTTTATTGGCACATTGAAATTCTAAATTTGGCCATGCAGTTTCGTATTGCTTTGAAGTTGTTAATACTTTACCGCCTTTTTTTTCTGCAATTTCCTGATAGAAGGAAAGCGGAAATTTCTTTGAATCACTTATGCTTTTGTAACCACAAAACTGGCACCATGATCCAATCAATAAGTTGTACGCCTTTATTTTAAATTGATGACCATTCGCACAAGTAATATCTAATTTAGAATTTGAAGTTTGTGGAGTACCGCTATTAAGTTGGCCTCCTTTCTCAAGCACAATCTTTTTTATTTTTTCGAATCTCTTTTCATTGAAAAGTGTTTTCTCACACATCTTGCACCAGCTTCCTTTAAAAATAACATTTGGATGAGAATTCCAAATATGACCCTGGCAACATTTTAACTTAATTGACGATGTTATCGCAAATCGTTCTTTTGTTAGACATTCACCACCATAAAAGGCAGCCAGTTCATGAATACCATTAACGACTTCCTCTATTTCATCCTCCTTTTTGCACTTCAGGCACCAAATGCCTTTATTAACATTGAATAACGAGGCCGTAAATCGATGCTTTCTGTTGCATACCCATTCAACTTTTTCATATTGATTTTCATCGCCAAGTGCAAGAGTTTGACCTTGATACAATGCTGCTGCGTTAAGGAAGTCATTTTGCTCATGGATCAAAAATAAGAATTGAAAAGCACAAAAACGAATTATTAACTCACTGGAAATTTCGACAACGATTTTTGAAATGAAGAAATTATCTGCATCAAGTTCAAGGATCGGTTGGCTCAAAGGGTTTAAATTATTCCAGACACAACCCGCTCATTGAGCAGGTATTGCAAGAACATTTTTATTAAAAATAAACCTGGACGTAATGAGCGGATTGTCTCATGAAGTGAACATCACGCCTTCCGCACAAACTCCGACTTAATCGCCATGGCACCAAAGCCTTCAATGCGGCAATCGATATTATGGTCGCTGTCGACAAGTTTGATGTTGTTGACTTTGGTGCCGGCCTTAATTGGTTTTGGCGCACCTTTTACAGGAAGATTTTTGATGAGGATCACGCTGTAGCTATTTTGATAGAGAGTTAAGATATCAAAATAGTACTGAATTCTGGAAGAATGTAGGATTGCGTGAGGAAAAAACAACAGAGCCCTGCTCCTGTAAATCTTCAGCATAAAGTGGACTGAAGTTAGTTAAAAAACAGATAATCAATCAAGAGGATTTTATTGAATATTGAACATTGACCAGTGCGGAAAGAATATGGAAGTTCTATACAGTTTTTTATTTCTGTATTTATTATATTTGCATTGCACAAATTTTTTGTCTGTTCCATTTACACACATGGTGAGCGCGCACCTTTCTCCTGCACGGCTCATTGAATTTTGAACAATTTCCAGACAAATTTCCGGACATAAGAAGGAGGGGGTGAACTACACTGCCGCTTGAATACATTAAGGGATTAATTTTTTTAATTCCTTTTCAAGCGACGGAGCGTTCACCGTTAAAAATCATTCTTAACCTTAAAATCTTATGTATCATGGAAAACAAAAGCGAAATTATTATTTACAAGGCTGAAGATGGTTCTACGGCTATTGATGTTCAGTTAATTGACGAATCAGTTTGGCTAACACAGGCTCAGATTGTTGAATTATTTCAATCAAGTAAGGCTAATATAAGCGAGCACATCAGCCGTATTTTTGAATCAGGTGAGCTCAAGGCAGCATCAACTGTTCGGAAATTCCGAACAGTTCGAAATGAAGGTAATAGGCAGATAAACAGACAATTAGAATATTACAATCTGGATTTAGTCATATCTGTAGGATATCGTGTTAATTCAATGAGGGGCACCCAATTCCGCATTTGGGCCAATAAAGTGCTGAAGGAATACCTGGTAAAAGGTTTCGCATTAAATGAAAAGCGACTTAAGGAACAATCGCAACAGCAGCTCCTGGAATTGCAACGGACTGTCAAGTTTATTCAGTCGGTGGCAGTTCAAAAAACGCTCACCACTGAAGAGGCTTCGGGATTATTAAATGTTATTACCGACTACACGCTTGCGCTGAATGTGCTGGATCAGTTCGATCATGAACAACTGAAAATTACCGGCACGGAGCGGAAGCATAAATTTCGGATCGATTATCCTTTGGCAAAAAATGCGGTTGATACGCTTAGAGCAAAATTTAAATCGTCAGATATTTTTGGTATGGAAAAAGATGATTCGTTTAAGAGTTCACTCAATACCATCTATCAAACATTTGATAAAAAAGACTTATACCCAAGTGTTGAGGAGAAAGCAGCACACTTATTATATTTTGTTATAAAGAATCACTCTTTTGTCGACGGCAACAAGAGAATAGCTGCGTTTTTGTTTGTTTGGTTTATTGAACGAAATGGTTTGCTCTATCGCAAAGACGGCACCAAACGCATTGCCGATAATGCACTGGTAGCATTAACACTTTTAATCGCCGCCAGTAAATCGGAGGAAATGGAAGTGATGGTGAAGGTGGTGGTGAATTTGATTAATAAGCAGAATTGATTGGATCAGTGTTTCATCAGGGTGTGTGGTGATATGGTAGGTTGTCGCTATCTAATTCTCATAAGCTAATCTTCAACCGGAATTTCATACTTTTGGTCTACAGCCATGCACAATATAATATATTATATTTGTTAAGTAATTGCTTGAATCCTATTTAAATGAATAAAACGATTCTAGGAACAATGCGAATCTACAATTTATTGTTCGTTGCCCAACTGCTCATTCTGGTAATGCCACTTCATTCTAAAGGTCAAACTTTCGACTGGGTACGGACTTTCGAGAGCGGTAGTAATTTAATTACGGGTCTGGCCGCGGATGTAACAGTGGATGCAGATGCATTCGTTTACACAACGGGTTCCTTTGCCGGCACAGTGGATTTTGATCCCGGAACGGGGAGTCAAATAATTTCTTCAATGGGGCAGACAGATGTGTTCATCACCAAACACAACAGCTCCGGAAATTTAATTTGGGTGCAAACTTTCGGTGGACCGGGTAGGGATGATGGGGCCTCCATTGCACTAGGCCACGATGGAAACTTGTATATATCAGGCACCTTTCGCGATTCAATAGTTTTTGGATCTGCCGGCATCTTTTACTCATTGGGATTTATGGATCTTTTCGTATTAAAGATAGATACCGCAGGAGTTTTAAATTGGGTGAAACATGCGGGTGGTGCTTTTGGGGAAGAGATTAATGGAATGGCTGTCGATTCCAATAATGTTGTTTACACAACCGGATTTTTTGAAGATATTATTGATTTTGATCCAAGCTCCGGAACGGCAATACTTACATCGGCAGGGCACTATGATATTTTTTTGTGGAAACTGGATAGTGCAGGAAATTATATGGATGCGTTACAGTTTGGTGATGATAAAAAGCAGGTTGGTGAAAGTATTGTTATCAGCAAAAATAATGATGTGGTGATAACTGGCCATTTTTATGGCGCAACAGATTTCGATCCCGGATCCGGAACAAATCTCATTACCTCAGCCGGACAAAATGACATTTTCATTTTAAGTCTGGATGGCAGTAACAACTTTAACTGGCTGCAAACATTTGGGTCTAATTTGGCTGAAGAGATTGGATACGACATTACCAGAGACCCTTCAGGAAATATTTTGGTAACGGGATGCTTTTATGGTACCATTGATTTTGATGCGGGGCCAGGCGCTGCGATCTTAACTACTACCGGGTCGGAACGCGCATTCATACTCAAGCTGGACTCAGCAGGCGGATTTATCTGGGCCCGTGATCTGGGAGGTATCGGCAGTACTGAAGGGCATGGGATTGCAACAGACGATGACGGCAATGTATATACCACCGGAAATTATTTCGGCAATGATGATTTTGATCCGGGGCCAGGCACTGTAATGTTTCCTCCAACCGGCAGTGGCGATTGCTTTATTTCAAAACTGGATTCCAATGGCATTTTCGTATATGCCGGGGCGATAGCAGGACCGGCCTCTCAATGGGGGCGATCCATAGCCATCGGACCTGACGAATCAATTTATACAGCAGGGTTTACCAGCGACACTGTGGATTTCGACCCGGGGCCTGCAACATACCAATTTATAAGCAGTGGGTTGAATGCGGTTGGATTTGTTCACAAAATGGTTCAGTCACCAACAGCTATTCAGGAATATTATAGTAACAATGATATAGAGCTTTTCCCAAATCCTGTAACTGATTTTGTGAATATTCAAACAGCAACTGGTAACTCTGTTGAATCAATTTATATTACTAATGTCCTCGGTGAAACGATAATGAAAAAGGATAAATTCAATAGCACAATCCTTGATGTGAAAAATTTATCTCCCGGCTATTACTTTTTGCACTTAAAAACAGTAACAGGTTTTTTTGTAGAAGGTTTTGTGAAAAAATAGTAATTACGATCACGCCTTCCGCACAAACTCCGACTTAATCGCCATAGCGCCAAAGCCTTCAATGCGGCAATCGATATTATGGTCGCTGTCGACGAGTTTGATGTTGTTGACTTTGGTCCCTGCTTTAATGGGTTTTGGCGCTCCTTTAACAGGAAGATTTTTAATTAGGATCACACTGTCGCCGCTTGCCAAAATAGTGCCGTTGGAATCTTTCACCACCAAAACACCATCCGTTTCTGCAACAGCAGTCTCCGCAACATCAACAGCACTCCACTCATGTCCGCACTCCGGACACATCAGTAAAGACCCTGATTCATAAGCATAAACAGAGTTGCATTTGGGGCAAGGAGGGAGCGTAGACATGGTATGTGGGATTGAAATTGAAATTGAGCGGCTAAGGTAGTGAAAAAACTCCATTTTAGAAGGAATGTAATTTAACTTAATCCATATGTATCGGGAATGTAAAATGTAAAATGCAGAACGAAAAATTGATTCGTAATCTCGAGCAATAAATATGGAATTTATTCTGAATTGAAAAGATATAGAAAATAATAAAGGCTGATCGAAAGCTCGTTCCCCGACTTAAATTTATGGAATATATGTCTCCTTTATTGTTAGTTTTTGTTTTATGGATGCATAGTTCAAACAACAGATTGTACAATTGCAATTTTAGCCGGTTTATTAATTTCTACAATAATGTAAAGAATCACCGCACTTATTACGGCCGCAAAAAAGCACCACACTGAAATAAGATAGTTTTCATAAAAAAATTTGGTGAAGATGTAAGATGTCAGAATAGTAAATCCCAAAATTGCCACTTTTTTGAAGGAGGCAACCAGTGTAGGTATTACCGTAGAAATAAAGTACAAAACGCCGCTAATCCAGGCAAGTGTCAAGGGGAAATCGAGAATGTAATGAATATGTGATTGTTCAATTTCCGCCCTGACGGGATAGTTCACCAGACACCATGCCAGGTAGGAAGATATAATTATGCCAATACCTGTGAGTATACGAAGAATTTTTTTTCTGGCAGGATTGTTTTCAAGACTTAGAACCGAAACGGGCACCCACAATGGCCAAACTACCTGTGCAAAAATCAGGAACAAGGATGTAGAGAAAGATTGCCAATGAATAAAATCAGGAGAAGTAAGGGATAGCCAAACGACAGCTTCACTAAATTGCTGGACAGCGAACAATAGAGGAATTGCCGCGAAAGCAACTTGTGATTTGTGGCGCGTCTGTCGCAATGTTGTCACCCCGGCCAGGGTTAATACACATCCTGCTGCAATACTGGCTCCTGTTGAGAAACACATGATTTTTCCATTTAGGATTAGATACAAAGAGCATCATATGGCAAAAGGTCAGGGATGATGAATGTCATGGCCTATGATGATTTTCATCATGCAAAAAGACAGAATTAGAATTTATTTTGCAAGCGATATCAAATTGGATAAAAAGCACATATGGATCAGCGAAATCTCTTAATATCATTTTTGAAGCGTTGGTATTAGAGGGATTGTTTTATGGTGATAAAGTGAACGGTAATTAATACTTCACAAACTTTTTATTTATTACTTCATTTTGATTGCTTTGTTCAACCAATAAGTGCAATTTTAAAAGTATGAAATTTAATTTATTCTGACAAATCCATTCAATAACTCAACCATCACACTGACGGATTTAACCGGAAAAATTATTCTTGTACAAGCGTGGAATTCAACTAAAGAAAAAATTGATTTGTCAGACTTCGCTCCGGGAATATATGTTTTAACTATTTCAAATGAGGATGAAATCATTCAGGGCAAGATGGTGAAGAGGAATTAATTTGCGATAATTGACTTGTGAAAATCGAATTACCTATTCAATAATCAATTTTTGATTCTCACTATTCAATAAAGTGAATAATGATGAATAGTAAGAACGATTTACCTATTCACTAATCAATTTTTAATTCTCACTCTTCAATAAAGAAAATAATATTGAATAGTAAGAATTGATTAGTGAGAAGTGAAGAATGAATTACTTATTCACTAAGCAATTAATCTTTCACTATCTTTTGTCTGTAAACAGAATTGTCTAAATTTATTTCGATTAAATAAACACCCTGATCAAGCATGCCAGTATCGATATTTTGTGAAGTTAATGTTTTCTGTTTGCAGCAATATACTACACGCCCCTGCAGATCAAACACGTTCAATAAATATTCTGATTCATGAATTGTGCCATCGAAACTAATTGTGATGTTATTTTGAAATGGAACAGGAAAAATTGTAAAAGGAACAAAGCTGTTTAATTCGAAGACTCCAACATTTGTGATTACATGACATGCAGATGTATCAGTGCAGCCGAACTTTGTAATTTTTACAGCATAAAAACCATTTATTGCAGGAACAAAGTTTTGAAATGTAGCTCCTGCAATTGGTGCATAATTATTGTTACAGTCGAGCCATTGATAAACCGAGTTAGGCGCATTCGCATGCAATGAACCACTTAAATAAGCTACACTTGTATCAATTGAAGTGAGTGTAAGATTGATGGTGATAATAGAGTCACATCCGCTTGCGTTTGGAATAGTATCATGATACATGCCGGAAGATGTATAGGTATTCAATCCACTGGGAGTAGTGTAACTTTGACAAGCAGATGGGCTTATGGTAGATGTAGAGTTACCGGTTAAAGAAGCTCCGACAACATAATTTGAATTGGCTCCTGCTAGTCCAAAATTATATAGAGTAGCATTATTAGCATTCCCTGATAGATCGAACAGAGTTGTTAAACTGGTATTAATTCCACCGGCTACTCCTTGGTTAAAATTATAATATGCAACCAGTCCGGGAATTTGTGAGCAAAACTCTTTGTTCATATTTGCATTGATTTCACTCTGCGTTCTAACAATATCCCACACTCGAACTTCATCTATCATTCCCGGAAAATTGTTGATTCCATCATTCCGCCGACCAATGATAATACCACTGGCGGCACTAGTATAGACAGGAACTGAGAAATCACCGCTATTTACAAGCACACCATCCAGATATAATTTTAACTGAGGTGTAGCAGCATTGTCAAAAGTGGCAGCCACATGGTGCCAGGTATTTATTGCCATTGATGTAGATGAACTGAAGCCGCTATTACCAACTTCGATACGAGGAGTGCCACTAATTACATTCAGTGTAAAGCGGCTGCCGGTAGCCATATCTCCCCAATCCAAAACTACTTTTTGTGAACTGGTTTGCGTAGAAATGTTCACCCATGCCTCAACCGTTCTTGAATTATAACCTGTTGGTCCGGATAGAGCCGATTCAACATAGTCATCTGTACCATCAAAACGCAAAGCATTTTGTGAGGAAGCATTCAATGAAATTAGTAGTAATAACGCAAGTGCATAGAATTTAGTTGACATTTGGATGTTGTTTTATATTTGACGTAAAATTAGGATAGTTTTGCATCTTTTATTGTAGAAATATCTCTACTTGAGTCAATAGCCAAATTTATCTAATTGTATTTTGAAAATGATTGAAAATAACGAATCTATAGTACGCTTATTTGGAAAAAACAAGAATAGAAGTCAAGCTATCGTAACAAATTATTTTTAAACAAGAATTTTGCTTTCCTTTGCTAAATGATAAAAAGACTCCTCTCTTTAAGTGCACTATTTATTATTGCAGTGACCCAATTTGCACAGGCACAATCCAGCACTTCACTTTACAAATTTACTCCTCCATGGTTTGGGAATGGAGATAAGGCAATTAAGTCGTATTTTTTAGAAAATATTCTTTTAAAAGAGAGAGATTTTAAATTTGAAATAAAAGGTGCAGTTATTGTCAAGTTTATGTTGACCAAAGAAGGGGAATTGAAGGATTTTGTGATCATAGATTCCACAAATAGCGTCCAGTTGAATCAGGATGTAATAAAATGTTTGAAATTAAGTAAAGGATTGTGGCACAGAGCTACCATTAATGAGCAGTTTTGTGATATTACTATAATTGTAGATGTGCGATTGATTGCAGGTGATTCTCAGCTTTATGGTTATTATGTTGAATCGAATTTTGAATATTCCAAAGACGCCATATTGTTTAATAATTATTATAACATTGGATCAGATTTAGCTTCAAAAGGATTGTATCAGGAAGCTTTGCCCTATTTTGACGTTCTTATTAATCAATCCACTACTGATGTTGATGCACTTTATAATCGTGGGGTTTGTCATATGAAGTTAGGCGACATGACAAAAGCCTGTGCGGATTGGCAAATTATTCAGAATTCAGGAAAATCGGATGCTGATAAATTACTTCTTAAGTATTGTGGTAAGTAGAAATAAAAGCTGCTCTAATTCCTTATTGCTATTTTCAAATAACCTGGAACTTAATTGAATTAGCTATTTTTGTAAAGAAACAAATTTGAGTATTGTTATACCGATGATGAAAGCAGTCGTTTATACTAACTATGGACCACCTGAAGTGGCGAAGCTATCTGATGTGGCTAAGCCTGTTCCAAAGGACAATGAAGTCCTTGTTAAAGTGCATGCTGCCACTGTGAATCGCACCGATTGTGGATTCCGTAGCGCCGAATATTTTATTGTCCGTTTTTTTGCCGGACTCTTTCGGCCCAGACAAAAGATTTTGGGTTGTGAATTTGCCGGAGCAGTGGAATCGGTGGGGAAATTTGTCACTACATTTAAACCGGGCGATAAAGTATTTGGGTACAATGATCTCCAGTTCGGCGCTCATGCGGAATATTTGGTTATAGCCGAAGAAGCAGCCATTGCAACAATGCCTCATGGTGTTTCCTTTGAAATTGCCGCTGCAATTACTGAAGGTGCACATTATGCCTTGTGTAATTTAAGGTCAGCAAAAATAAAATCCGGCCAACGTTATTTAATTAATAGTGCCACGGGAGCAATTGGATCTTCGGCTTTGCAATTGGCAAAATATTTTGGAGCCGAAGTGGTAGCTACCAGCGATACCAAAAACATAGCCTTGGTTAAATCGCTTGGCGCTGATGAAGTAATTGACTACACCAAACAGGATTTTACTAAAATCAATCAGAAATTTGATGTGGTGTTCGATGCAGTAGGAAAAAGTTCCTTCGGAAAATGTAAGCCACTTTTAAAGGAGAAAGGAATTTATATGTCGACGGAGTTGGGATATATGTCGCAAAATCCTTTTCTGGCTTTGTTAACCCCTCTATTAGGAGGCAAAAAGGTGCTATTCCCAATACCAACAACTCGCAAAGAAGATATTCTGTTTTTAAAGGAACTCGTTGTAACGGGTAAATTCAAACCTGTCATCGACCGTAGTTACCCTATCGAACAAATTGTAGAGGCGTATCGTTACGTTGAAAGCGGACAAAAGACCGGGAATGTGATTTTGACTTTGGGTGAAAACTTACAATAATTACAATAATTAACCAATACTGATTTCATTTGCATACCATTGTTTCTAGATTTCTGATTGACATGATCGAAATCTTAGAATTACCAAGGACTATATTCATGAAGTGTCCGGGATGCATTTTACTGGATTCTTGACATAACTGATTTTCCCGATAGTACTTAAAGTTTTGTGCATGCCAATGGTCAGCGCTCACGAATGCAGATTTAGAATTGAAAGAAATAGCGCCTCGAACAGAATGTGTTTTTGCCACCAAATTACACGCGAACAAAATCAACGGGTTATGGAAAATGGGATCAGATAAATTTTATTTACTACTTTTAATTTGAGAAAAAAACTTTTAAAGTTCTTTTTTTCAGAATCAATCCACTTCAAAAAGCAAAGTACATTAAAATCACTATCAACAAAAGTATAGTAACTTATTTCTAAATTTTGTTTTGTAACGGGCATTCCAAGCTGCAAGTCAGACATGCAGGGGATTGCTTGTAATTGCCAAAGCCTGGGCAGGGCATGCATGCTTTTTTATCGTTCGAGTAACAACCACCTACAGGATAAAACAATACACTTAGTACAATTTAATTCAGCTGATGGATCAACTTGTAGTTGAAACATCTTCAACATAAATTTCAGTTTAGCATGAAATTGATTACAAGTAGCACTTCTTAAGAGTGTTTCTAGTATAAGTGGTTTTTCTAGTGCATTTGTATTGTCGTGTATAATTAATTGTAATTAAGATGAATAAGGCAATTTGAGTTGGATAATCAAAAATGATATTTTAGATAATTCACTACTCTTTTGCGTCTGATACCTGGAAAACTTGTCGAGGCTTGATTTAACCATTATCCTTCGCTATATTTACACGCTTAACATATTGTCACACTCCTACTTTCGGCATGGTTTTATTTTGAGCCTCATTAAAATTCTTGAAAGCTATGAAAAACCAGATTCTAATATTTTGCGCAATTTTTACTTTTACATTTAATGCCTTCGGCCAAAAAGTTCCTGAATGTGCTGTAAATATTGGAGGCAATTATTATATTAATAGCAAACATATTATTTTATTCAACGGGCAAGATATTCTTTCTATTACCAATACAGAAACTGATACCATAGGTGTTAATTTTGATGTTTTTTCAAGTGAGGGCAAGAAAATTGTAGAAGTGAAATTGGGTCAGATACAAATGGGAAATAAGTCGCTTTATTCCATAAAATCATCATCCCTTGAATATACCTTTATGGAAATTGATACCAAACGAATTATTTGTTATGTAAAGAAGCTTGCTGATAATGAGAAGTACGATTGTGTGTATGCGGTATATGTAGATATGTATATGCCTGATGGCAAAAATTTTCAATGCACACCGGAGACTACAAATAATCCTGTGTTGAATGGAATGAAAGGTAATACATTTAAAAATGCTTTATCGGTGATTATTCTGCAATGAAAAAATTTATTTTATTTATATTTCTGTTTGTATTTTCCATAATTGAGGTGTGGGCTCAGTCGCATGGTGCTGAAAAAATATATGAAAAAGTAAACGATGCAGTAGTACGAATTTATACTTACCATGAGGATAATTCGATGCATGGCCAGGGAAGTGGAGTAATTATAAAGGACAAGGGATGGATTGTATCCAATTTCCATATATTGGGTGATGCCACATTTATTTATGCTGAACATAATGGTGTTTTTATTAAACTTGATAGTATTTTAGCTACTGATGAAAAAAAAGATATTCTAATATTAAGTTTATTTAAGGATGAAAAGATAAACAGTTTAATTCAATACCTAAAATAAAGGTTGGAAACAGTGATCGTTTAAAGGTGGGTCAGCGTATTTATGCCATAGGCAGTCCTTATGGATTTGAGAATACTATGACTGAAGGAATAGTTAGTGGATTGAGGTCATCGTTTGATAGTACACGGAGTTTTATTCAAATTTCCGCACCTATTTCCTCTGGCTCAAGCGGAGGTGCGATATTAAATGCTAAAGGGGAACTAATTGGAATTAGTACTATGGTTATTTCTGGAGAAACTGCACAAAACTTGAATTTTGCATTGCCCATAAATGACGTGATCTATTTGAGCAAAACTTCAAATGCTAAACCTAACAATCCAAAAGATATTTCGGTATTGCAATATTATCAAAATGGACAAAGAGAATTTATGGCTAAGAACTATTCGTTAGCTTTATTTAATTACAGAGCGGCGTTACAAATTTGTAGCGATAAGGAACAAATTGGTGCATTTTATTATTGTATTGGCTATTCACACCAACGTATGAATAATTACGATTCGGCTGTTTTTTATTATGATAAATCTTTACTAAAAGTTATAAGTAGTGAAACCTATATGCGGTTAGGTGAAATTAATGCTGATCAAAGTGATTTTCAGAGAGCAGGCCTTTATTTTGAAAAAGCTATTAGTGAAAACCCAAACGGATGGGAAGGGTACAATAATTTGGGAATAATGTACTTCAAACAAAAGGAGTATGTTAAAGCTATTGAACAATTTAAAATGTCACTTAAGCTTCACGCAAAAAATCCTAATGCGTTTTATATGTTAGGGAAAATCGCCGATGAGAACCAAAAAAACGATTTGGCAATTTCTTTTTATGAGAGTGCATTACAGATTAATCCTCAATTTGCAGAAGCCTATTTGGCACTTTCCGCTGTATATTTAAAAAATGGTGAAATGGAAAATGCAATAAAGTATCAACAAAAGGCGTATCAATTAAATCCGCAGCTGAGGAATAAAAAGCTTTGACATTATTTTGTTGCCTGATTTCACCTTATAGTTGTAATTTGAAGTCTTTTTTCTTGACAGGAAACCCTACCACTTAAGTAGTATTCTCTTCCCCACTCTTCAATCGTAATTTTACGGTAATGAATTGTTCGTTGAGAAAATCATGAAAGGGGTTAATTTAATCATTTACATAATGCTGTTAGTTGGAAGTTTTTTGACTTCTGCAAAAGCACAAATGCTGACTGCTGAAAACACGCTGCTGATGCTATCAACAGGATCGCAACTAACGGTAAAGGGCGATGTGCTGCTCAAGGCAGGAACAACTATTACCAGTAACGGAACAATTGATTTAATCGGCAATTGGATCAATAACTGCGGAACTCCCGCATTTACTAATTCATCAGGAACTGTAATAATGAATGGTTTCAATCAGTACATTGGCGGATTTTCACCAACAGTTTTTTTTAATCTGAATTTATTCAATGGAACAAAAACACTTTTAGTAAATTCCACTTCCGGGGGACACATCAGTTCGCCTATCGGTTCACTCAATTGTAATAATGCGATCCTCAATCTAAAATCACATGTGTTTCGAATCAATAATTTTAATCCAACCGGAATTACACGAACTACAGGATATATTTTAGGCGAAGATGCGGATTACAGTTCAAAAGTGTGGTGGGCTTTTTTGGCGCAGGGACTGCATACTATTCCTTTTGGAAACGCTGCCGGTGCTGATATTTCGTTTTCTTTACTCCTTGTGGGGACCACAGGTGGATATACCTCAGATATGATTGTATCTACCTATGCAACAGCACCAAACAATACGCCATTACCAATTACTCCTCTGTGGTTACGCATGTGAATGGTTTGTCGGGATTCGATAATAGCGCCAACACTGTTGATAGATTTTGGCATGTGGAGAAGAATGGCACTGCCGATTTTTATTTCACCTATGCCCCTGCCGAAAATGCAGTGGGTGGAAATATAAATATGCGTGCTCAAAGATGGGAAAGCCTGTCGCTGGGATGGGAATTACCTTTGCCGGGGCAAACAAACCCAAGTGCACAAAAGGTTTTTGTTCCTGCTGTTGCTGCTAATGGTACATGGACTATTACTATGGAAAGTACCCCATTGCCGGTATCACTTTTGGAATTTACTGCTCAGGCAATAACTAATTCGGAAGTGAGATGTAAATGGGTTACCGCAGCTGAAATAAATAATGACTATTTTGTTTTAGAACGAAGTAAAAACGGTTTCGACTTTCAGGAAGTTGCTAGTATTGATGGCGCCGGTAATTCGAATCACCTTATTTCTTATACACATACCGATTTAAATCCTTTATCAGGAATCTCTTATTACAGATTAAAACAAGTCGACTTTGATGGCAGGTTCACCTATTCCCAAATTGTTTCTGTGACCTTGTTGGATGAACAAAACGGCTTTGTACTGTTTCCAAATCCAACCTCCGGGACCTGTTTTATGAAATGGGATTCTGAACCAGGAAATGTATGGATTACTATTTATGATATCTCTGGAAAAATGGTCAGACAAATAGCATCTCAAAATGAGAAAGGTGTTCTGGAAATGGATTTCGCTGAGCTGTCATCGGGATTTTATTTCATTGAAGCTATAGCCAATAACGGAACTAAATGGAATACCAAATTGCAAATACTTCAATAAAAAATGTGGAGTTAAGTAGAATTGTCGTGTAGACTTATGTTAGTGAAATTATTTATTTTGAATTGGCATTTCGATTCATTGCTGCATGGCGGTTGACCAGAATGGATAGGATCACCCTTCCCGTTGCAAGTTTAACTGGTGCCACTTAAGTAGTATTTTCTACTTCGTTATTATGAAATAAATTTGAGCAGTTTTAAATCTATGAATCATGAAAGTCAACAAACTCTTTAGTATTGGAATGGTCATTGTCA
This sequence comes from Bacteroidota bacterium, assembly GCA_016722525.1. GTDB lineage: Bacteria > Bacteroidota > Bacteroidia > AKYH767-A > OLB10 > JADKJB01. Next base: position 113,196 of record JADKJB010000007.1, on the reverse strand, counting down.
TTTTCTGTTTTGAATTTTATCGAGCTAACGGTCAAGGAATAGGGGTTAACAACCCTACTCCTGATGCAAGTTCGATACTTGATGTCACTTCCACCGACAAAGGGTTACTGACACCGCGCATGACAACCGCACAAAGAATTGCAATAATTGCCCCTGCAACAGGATTGTTAGTTTATGATATTACACTCAAAGCATTTTATTATTATGATGGATTAATCTGGAAAGCTGTAGCATCAGGCCTGTCGGGATGGAGCATAACAGGAAATAGCGGAACTTCTTCTTTACTAAATTATTTAGGAACTTCCGATAATCAGGCGCTTGTTTTTAAAGTAAACAATCTGCTTTCGGGATTTATCGATAATCAGGATGGCCTTTATTTAGGAAGGAATACTTTTTTTGGTAAAGAAGCCGGACTGAATCATACTACCGATGGTTATGAAAATACTTTTGTAGGATTTAGATCGGGATTAGCAAATACGCTGGGGGATTTTAATACCGCTGTCGGAAGTTATACATTACTGAATTTAACAACCGGCTATTCAAATCTTGCTTTGGGAGCTCAGGCAATGATGAATGCAACCAGTAGTTTTCAAAATTGTGCTGTTGGCATTGGCGCCCTCACCAATGCTACTACCGGATATCATAATCAGGCTTTCGGGTATCATGTTATGTTTGCAACCGTTACTCCGGGATTGGGAAATCATGCTTTTGGGTTTGAAGTACTGTTGAATAATTCAGGAAATTATAATAGTGCTTTTGGTCAAACAGCTTTACGATTGAACACACTCGGAAATCTTAATTGTGCTTTTGGTAGTTCGGCTTTATACAATAATACTTCAGGGAGTAATAATGTGGCTGTTGGAGAATTGTCATTAGTAAATAATACTACAGGAAGCAATAACGTTGCTTTAGGTTTCAGAGCGGCATACAGTGGTGTAGCTGCTGGACGAATAATTGCCATTGGCGATAGTGCGCTTTTTGCGAATACTACTAACTTGAATATGGCAGTTAAGTCACGAGCTTTATTGAAGTAATACAAATGGCATTTTTAATTCAGCATTTGGTTATGAAAGTATGTACAAGAATGTTTCGGGTTCAAGTAATACTACTCTCGGATATTCTTCATTGTACAACAATACTACAGGTTTTTTAAATACTGTTGTTGGTGCCAATTCAATGCTGAATAATACATCCGGTTATTTCACCATCGCTTTTGGAAATGATGCTCTTCGCAACAATACGGTCGCCGCCCAAAATATTGCTGTGGGAATTGGGGCGCTGTTAAACCAGTCTTTTTCTGGCGCGGGTAATTTTGAAAGTAATAATGTCGCTGTCGGTCATTTGGCATTGACTACCTTGAATCAAACCCTCTCCTCTAACGGTATCGCAAACGTTGCAGTTGGAAACAACGCAATGGGAAACGTTGCTACCGGGACTGAAAATACCGCAGTTGGGTTTAATGCCTTTTTTGGTTCTGCAGCTAGCGGTTCACGAAATGTGGCAGTGGGAAGTAATGTACTTTTCAATGCTGGTATTGGAAGCGATAATGTAGCTGTCGGCTACAATGCCATGAGAAATAATGCGGTAGACTTTACCACTGCAGTGGGAAGCAATGCTCTTTTTTCAAATACTACCGGTTACAACAATAATGCATTTGGGTACCGGGCGCTTCGTGCCAATACGTCGGGGTTTTACAATGCAGCATTTGGCAACTATGCTTTGATGCCAATACCCACCAGGTTCCGCAAACGCCGCCTATGGAGCACATTGTCTCACTGCCAACACTATCGGTACTGCCAATGTCGCGATTGGCAATTTTGCCCTTTACAATTGCACCTCGGGAGCAAATAACATAGCATTAGGTAAGCAAGCAAGTCAAGCCCTCACCACAGCTTCAAATGTAATTGCTATAGGTATCAATAGCTTACAATTTAGTCTCTCTCCGAATAATGTTGCTATTGGAAATAATTCGGGCGTTAATTTTTCCTCTTACAATGGTTGTACTTTTGTTGGTAATTTAACAGATGCTAACGCAACAGGATATACGAATTCATCGGCGTTTGGAGGTGGAGCCATTGTAACCGCAAATCACCAGGTAAAAATCGGGAATGGTTTTGTTACCACAATAGGTGGTGCAGTTAACTGGAGTGTAATTTCTGATGGAAGATTTAAAATGAATATTAAGGAAGATGTTAAAGGGCTTGATTTTATTAGGTCCTTACGACCGGTTACTTACAACTTGGATATTCCTGCCTATAATAAACATATTCTGGCTCCGAACAACTCCGAACAGGATTCGCTGTCAGCAGCAATTGGAGTAACGAGCTATTCGGGATTCATTGCTCAAGAAGTGGAAGCAGCTGCCAAAAATGCAGGTTATAATTTCAGTGGCGTGCATCATCCCGATAATGAACATGATACCTATACATTGAGTTATGCGGAATTTGTAGTGCCATTAGTGAAAGCTGTGCAGGAGTTACAAGCACAAAATCAGGAGCTGAGGCAGCAACAGGAAAAAATGGTAAAAGAACTGGTGCTGCTGACAGAGCAAATGAATAGTTATGAAATGAGTTCGAAGCTTACAACCAATAAGTGATGATGAATTTGAAAATTTGCAAGATTTTAGCTTTGTGGGCGACAGAGTTTATTGCTATCTTTAAAATGCCTCCGCCTTTAATCGGTATACCAACTTTGTCTGCTACTACATCTGGAATGGATTATCCGCAGCTAATCGTGGAGTTCAATAAGGATTTGAATAGGATTTTTGTTTCGTAATATTTTATATATTTTTTGTGTGTGAAACCGGGTTTTTTCTAGTTGCCGTGTTGCATTTCGATTTTAAGGCACTGCTCTGAAATTATTTTTGAAATTATTTTAATTAATTGGAATTAGTTATCTTTACGGCTGACTGAAATAGATCGGTGATCACATTTCAATAAAATAGTTTATAACCTGACATTTACTACTATGAAAGCTAAATTTATATTGGCAATATTTATTGCAGCAAATTTTATTTTAGTCGGTTGGGTAATTCCAACTGGCCAGACTTTTGATTCCAAGAACGCCATACGTGGCGATGCTGGAACGGGTTGGGCCGGAACCTATCGTGGCACTTTGCCCTGCGCCAGTTGTGAAGGAATGCAAACAGAGCTTACTTTAAATAAAAATAAATCCTACGATCTTATTATCCGTTATTTGGGTAAGAAGGACGCCACCCGTGCATTCACAAATAAATTTGCTATTAATAAAGAAGGCACTATTATCACTTTGGGCGGATTGAAAGAGGAAGCACAACCTACACAATATCTGATTGGTGATGGTAATCTTACTCAACTGGACATGAGTGGAAAAAAAATTGAAGGCGATCTGGCTGCAAAGTATGTGCTAATAAAAGGGAAGCCCTCTGTGGAGGAAAAATATTGGAAACTCATTCAACTTCACGGCAGTGAAGTAACCCCTGAAGCGGGTAACCGAAGAGAACCCAACCTGATGCTTAAAGCCGAAGGAAATAGAGTGACTGGGAGTGGTGGCTGTAATACGTTTAGTGGTAATTACGAACTAAATGATGAGAACGGAATTGCTTTTACAAAAGTGATTGCCACACAAATGGAATGTATCTCTATGGAAACAGAACCAAAGTTCTTGAGAATTCTTTCCATAGTTAACAAATATAGAATTAGTGGAGATACACTTATTTTGTCCGAAGGAACTAATCCTCCGTCAGTAAAACTTGTTGCGGTTTATAAAAAGTAGTGGAGAGCGGTTTTAAATGTAACACTTCGTTGTTATCTAAATGCCCGGCTGTTTTTACCTCTTTATTTTCTCTACAACGTGAAATAGATAATAGGCTATTTTTATAAGTAGCATTTTAAGGAACTACCTAATTGTTATTTTTAGTACCGAGCTGAATTTTGTTAGCATTAAAACTACCCTTTGAATTAATTTTTATCGAAAGTGGAAGGATATTTTTATTTTGTGGAACTGCTTTTCAGTTGGTTTTTAAATTCAATAGCACTGTTTCAGGAATTCGGTAAATTCAATTAATTTGCATTCCTTTGATTAAGAATTATCCAAATTCATTCACCGCTTAACTGTTAAAACTATGAAACAATTTACAAAAACAATGGTGCTTATTCTTTGCACAATCCTGATTCAGAGCACATTATCATTTGCAAGGACATCGGGCTGTTCCGATGCCGGAATAGCTACAGCTACCGAGGATTCGGTATGCGTTGGTGGAACCACTACACTTACTTTAACCGGTTATATTGGTTTTATTACGTGGCAAAGTTTTGATGGTACCGCATGGGTCAATGAAACGGGAACCGGCTCTAATTCAGATACCTACATAGTTACTTTGTTGGCAACGACCGATTATCGCGCCATCGCTGAGGCAATTGGCTGTTTACCCGATACCTCTAATATCGTAACCATAGTTGCCGGAGTTTCAGCTCCTACTACGAATGGCGACACACGTTGCGGGTATGGAGCGGTGAATCTTAATGCCACCGGAACAGGAGTTATTAAATGGTATGATGTTCCTACTGGAGGAACTGCATTGGCCACAGGTGCTACTTTTACCACAAATGTTGCCGCTACTACAACTTTTTATGCAGCTGCAAGCTCCAATGGTGGTGGAGCCGGTATCGCTCCTCTTCCTCCTCAGGTCACAACATTTTCCAGTAATGCACGTGGGTATTGGTTTCTGGCCCCTTCAAATTTTACTATTACCGGATTAAGAGTTCCTGATGCGCTTTCCTCTCAAAATATTGCAGTGGTTCGTTTCAATACTCCTGCTCCACCTCCTGTTTTTGGCCTTACCACGAACGACTTTACCGTACTTTTTTTAACACAAGGAAATACAAATACCGGGGTCTTGCCTGTTAGTCTCTCGATTACTGCAGGCGATTATATTGGTATTTTGGGTACCCGGGAAGCTAATGACGAAAACTCTTATGCCGCAGGACTTTTTGTTACTACTATTGATGGACAAGCTATAACGTTAGAGCGTATGGGTATGCAGTTTCCTTTAGCAACTGTTGCGCCTGTAGATTTATGGCAAGAGCCGGGAGGTAATATTTCAAGGGTTGAAATTACCTATGAAGTAGGTTGTGAAAGTAATCGTACTTCAGCCGTTGCAACTGTTACTCAAGCTGCTACTATTGCAATTGCTGCAAATCCTCCCGCTTTATGCGAAGGGCAATCGTCGGTGATCACAGTTACAAGTTCCAATCCTAATTATACTTATACCTGGTCGCCTGCAACTGCATTGAGTGGCACCACCGGCGCCACCGTTACAGCTACTCCGCTCTCACCAATTACTTATACCATTATTGCTGATGATGGAGTTTGTGGTGCCATCGACAGTGTATTTATGTCTGTAGGCCCTGCTTCTGTTGCTTGTACTGCAACTATATCAACCGATACAATTTGTTTAGGAAGTAATGCTACTTTATTTCTTGCCGGTTCGGTGGGAAGTATTCAATGGCAAAGCTGGAATGGAACGGTATGGGTAAATGAAACTGGTTCCGGTGCAACAACCAATCAGTATCAGGTTTCACCTGCTGCTTCTGCACAATATCAGGCAGTAGTTACCAGCGGGGGGTGTGCTCCTGAAACCACCGTTTCCTTAAATCTGGATGTGCTAACAATTAATGATCCGGTAACATTGAACGATTCCACTTGCGGGCCGGGTGTTGTAAACTTAACAGCAACCGGTGCCGGATTACTCAACTGGTATGACGTACCAACCGGAGGCGTAAGCATTAACACTTCGGGAAATTATTCGCCTACAATTTCAGCAACAACCACGTACTATGTGCAAGCCTCGGCTGGAGGAACTTATAATGTTGGGGCTCCTAACCCAGGCATCAGCCCTCAACCATTGCCGGGAAGTGATTGGGGACTCCAGTTTGATGTGATCAATCAATGTACTTTAAACAGAGTGTACGTGTCAACAGGAACTCAATCCGGGAATATCACTATTAATTTACGCGATGCGCAGGGTGGTCCTATTTTAAATACAGTAACAGTTCCGGTAAATGCAGGATCAGTATTAATACCAATTAATTTAGGCTTCACATTAAATCCCGGAAACGGTTACCGGTTAGAATTAGCTACCGGAAGTGTACCATGTATTTATGCATCTTTCGGCGCAGCATATCCCTACACAACTCCCGGTAGCCCGGTGACAATTACAGGGTATGTGAATCCTGTTTTTACAACTGGAATTTACTATTTTTACTTCTATAACTGGGAAATTACTTCGGGCTGCTCCAGTAATCGTGTGCCTGTTACAGGAGTTGTTTTAAATGTGCCGGCTACACCTGTAATTACTCCTTTCGGAAATCAACTATCTTCTTCAGCTATTTCAGGTAATCAATGGAATCTCAATGGCAATCCTATATCGGGAGCTAACGGTCAGGTATATGCTGCATTTCAATCAGGCACCTATACCGTTACTGTTACCGATGCTTCTGGTTGTACTGCTGAATCAGCGCCATTTGTTTACACAGGTTTGAATGAAGCAGGAATGGCTGAGGCCGGAATTTCTGTCTATCCGAATCCTGTTAAAGATATTTTGAATATTGAATTTACAAAAGCCATCGCAGGAACTAAAACAGTAAAAGTGATGAATGCAATTGGTGAAGTAGTAAAATATGTTGAGGTGGAAGGATCTAAAAACAGTATTGATTTGAATTTACCTGCCGGCATTTATAGTATCGAAATAAGAACTAAAAATAATGTGTTTACTACCAATGTTGTGAAAATGTAGCTATTCATAAGTAATTATTAAAAGACCTGCCGGATAATTTTATTCCGGCAGGTCTTTTTTTATACCAGCTTATCGATTCGTAAAAACATCTCCCAATATTTTTCTTTCGTCATATTCTCCCAGTGAATCTGGTAATACCTGTACTGATAGGTTTGAATCTGACAAAGTAGGATGCAGGCGAAAATCAAAGTAGTGAATGAGTTTTTTAAAATGCCTTTGGATAACGAGGAAAGTGAAATGCCAAGCAATAAGGAAAACAAAGGAATGTACTCCATGTAAACACGTGACGAAAAACTTCCTCCATACCACCAGTTCCACCACGATGAAAGCAGGTAGGTTAAAATAGTCAGGAACAACAACAACGAATAAAATTCATAACGATTTCTTTTGAATAAATAAATTCCTCCTGTTAACGAGAGCAACAAAACAGGTGTGTATAAAAACAGTCCTTTTTTATAACTGAATAGGATGTCGAAAATATGGGGATCATTAAAGTTGAACTTTTCATATTCGTAGGAGTAAACAAAAAATTGGTTTACTGCTATTTTATAAATAATAGGTTGAATAGATAGAAGCAGCAAAATAATGATACTACTAAATGTCAATAATTTTGGCTTTGAAATCAAGTTCGAAAATCCATCCAGTAGTGATTTTGACGAACCGGATAAGAAAGGGATGGTAAGAATAACCAGCCCGTTGATGGGTCGTAGCAAGATAATTAAACCGAATAAGGCAGCTGATAGTAAAATCTGATAATTCTGCTTTTTTAAAAAATAGCTTTTCACGAAGTATAAAAACATAGTCACACAACCAAAAGAGTAAATATGCGACATGCCCGCTTCCACAACAGTGTAATAGAAAATATTTGTTGCAAAGACTGTTGTTAGCAAGGTCAAGGATCTTGCAACCGGCAAAACATTATACTGAATTAGAATTTTATTCAGGAAAAATAGTCCGATAAAAAGATAAAAAAGAGCAGCCAAGCAAATAAATATCATATATAATTTCGAATACCCATCCTGCTCATAGCCGGTCATTCCACTACTGGCATGTGCCGCCAAAAGAATGGCAGTTGAGCTAGAGCTGTACCGCAATAGAATTTATCAACAGTTGTATCATTGATATGTGCACGGTATTCGAAAAAAAGCTTCTCGTTATAATATTTTTCCTTTTCTATTTGATCGAAAAAATTAAAATTGAGATCCTTATAGATAAATACAGCAGGCAAATAAGCGTAGTATCCTTTTGCATCTGATTCCAGCACCCCTCTCCAGTTTTCTTTCCCCCATTGCAGGTTGGAGCTGATCAGCGTCATGATGACCATAATAAATGCAATGGAAAGGGATGGAAGGTTTTTAAACTTCATAGGAACAGAGGCGGCAACTTATTTAAGCAAATATATAAAATCCAGTGTGGCCAAGCCTGAATCTAAAAATCGGTCTTAGCTTATTTTGTTAAAAAGTGTATAAACGGCAGTGTCATAAAATTTTCCATTGTAATATTGGTTTTCCCTGAAGTAACCCTCTCTAACAAAATTATTTCGTTCCAATATTTTTACTGAACCCTCATTCATCGAATTTACATGCCCTTCAATACTGTGTAAGTTTAATGTTTGGAAGGCATATTTGACAACCTCTTCAACGGCCTCATTCATGATTCCCTGGCGATGAAATTCCGGCAACAGCGTATACCCAATTTCAGCCCTGTAGTGTTCGGGCTTTAAATTCCAAAGACATATGTTGCCAACAAGTTGGTTTGTTACCTTTAATAGTAATGGCCCAGGTAACACATTCGTTAGCTTTTTCAATGGCAGCAATTCGTTCAATAAAGGCAACTGCCTCCTCCATGGTTTCTACAGGTTTTTTGGCAATGTATCTCATTACTTCCGGGTGACTGCGAAGTCTAAAGATTTCGTTGCAATCTGTTTTCAATACCGGACGCAATGTGAGCCGCTTCGTGGACAAATGCGGAAAGTTTTGGAAATTAAATGATAGCATGGAAGTAGGTCGATGGGAAGTTTTAATGAGTTGCTAAGTTATTAAAAATTAAAGAATGCTGTTTGCCATTTGTTTTAGAAAAATTCGGAATTGAGGATTCCTCAAATAAGCCTGATTCTCTAATCAGTCCAACTAATTCACCATAATTGGTGATTGACTCCATAAGGTATTTCGAGGGAGTTTTGTAGTATCCATACAAAAGACCGTTTGTCCGAAAATATCGCTATCTGCAGTTTTACTTTTCACCCCACCGGCCAAATCAATTCCTCCAATTCCTCCAAACTTTTCGCTCTGATACTCCATTCAGGAATGAAAATTTGAGTGTTCAAATCACTGTAACGATGCAGCAGCATCAGCAACATGAGGCGTGTGCGGAAGTCGCTGTTTACGTTGTTGTAGGGAATTCCATAGCCCTCGAAAAGTGCTGCAACTAATTCAAAATTTCCTTCGCAACAAAAAACAGATGGGCCGAGTAAATCGTATTCGTTAAATCCTATCATGGCATCTCCAAAATCAATCATCGCTGAGATATTCCACTGATTGTTTGTTTGGGATACCAATAAATTGAAAGGAGTGTATTCGCCGGTAAGAATAACAGGCTTGAAGTTAGTTGGAAGCAAATGTATGTTATGAGAACAATATTCGAGGAGTTCCTTCAGTAACCATTCCGGAGCTTTTAATCTGACATGCCGCTCATAGCATCTTTCAATCATGGAGTTTATAAATTCCTCCCATGTGGGAGGAAGATCTGATAACTCATCAGCACTCAGCGAATGTACCTGCGACATTATTTGTCCTGTCTGTCGAAGTAAATGTTTTTTAGCCGCATCTCCCACCGAACCCCAAATGCTTTCCATAGTAACTCCCGGAAGCTTGGTTATGATAACATAAGTCCACCCGTCCTCCAGCTCTCCGGAAGCAAGTAGTTCGGGAACAGGAATTTGAATTTTTTTATTGAGGTTTTTCAATACCCGGTATTCACTCTCCCATTGATGACGATGAAACGGAGGAAATATTTTGATAATGTATTTGTCGGCAACCGAAGCTATTAGATTGGATCCATCCTTATATGGATAAAAATCATTTTTAGGTAAATTATTTAATTCACACAATTCAAGAATTATATCCTGCCAAAGCAAGGGTTGAAGCCTGAAGGACTTTTCGAAAAAAGCGATTTCTATATTTTTAGGGAGCTTCATTTTTTATAATTGATGCAATATACTGGTAAAAATATTAAAACAAAATCAGATTAGGAATCGACCCAACTTCGTGATTCTTTACAATTTAGCAACGTCTTGGAATTTACATTTTTGATGTAAGTGCAAAGTGTGTTTTATTGCGATTACTTACGGCAACAAAAAAAAGTGGCAGGAACCCCTTCCTGCCACTTAATCACAAATTAACCTAACCCACCTATTGTAAATGATTTTATTCTACAGCTATTTTTGAAGTTGTTTTCTCATCACCATTCAATACTTCAACGAAATAAATGCCGCTTTTTAACTCTTTGGTACTCATTTGAATTTTGTTTATTCCAGGTACTGAAATCCCTTTTTGTTCAGCCAGAGTTTTACCGGTAACATCATAAACTCGTATTTGATTTGTTGTGGCTGTCTCCGATCCGAATTCAATATTTAATTCATTGTTTACAGGATTGGGATAAGTGGTTACAGTAAGAGGGAATGAATTCAAATTAGTTGCTTCCCGACAACTAAAAGAAACAGCTAAAGTTTTACTTGCTCCTAATCCACAGGCATTAATAGCATTTACCCGAACATTACCCGCAATGGTTTTGAAGTTGACAGTCACGTTGGTAGCAGTTGTGGTAAATACAGACGAGGTGGAAGTGGTAACTCCATCGTTAATTCTTGATCCTGACGGAACCGTCCATTGATAAGCCGTAGCTCCGGCTACCGGAGTTACTGAATAAGGTACACCTGATTGGTTGGCACAAGGTGATGTCGTTCCTGTGAGGGCTGTTGCAGCAGGAAGAATTGAATTTACCGAGGCGGTGCGAATAGTACTGGTGCCACAGGCGTTATTAGCAGTTACATTTAAAGTTCCCGATGTATAATTAGGAGTGAAATTGGCTGTTATGTTGCTTGTTCCCTGTCCGGTGGCTATAACGGCACTGGCTGTGCTGAAATACCAGTTGTAGGTGACTCCTGCTACTGAAGTCACAGTGTAGGTCTTGTTGTTCGAATTGCATACACCGTAAAGCGGACCTGAAATCACTCCCGGTTTAGCCGGCGTGTTTCGTGTTATGGTTAAAGTTCGTGCAGCACTGCTACCACATAAGTTGGTACTTGCAACTCCAAGTACACCGCTTGCTATAAAGCCTGATTGGTATTGTACAGTTATGGAACTGGTACCTTGTCCGCTGGTAATAATAGCCCCTGCCGGTAATGTCCAGGTATATAAAGTAGCGCCCGAAACCGGTGCAATGGAATATATTTTTGTATCACCTGGACAAACTTTTGTGTTTCCCGCGGTGGCAGTTATAGTGGAAGGTGTTGCCGGTATAGCTCCTGAAATGGCGACTGCAAGATTTCTGACAGTTCCTGTACCGCAGCCATTATTTGCAGCAACCGAAACATTACCTCCAACGCTGGTAGCTGTTGTAATAATGCTGTTTGTTGATGAGGTTCCGGTCCAGCCTCCCGGCAAAGTCCATATATAGGAAGTAGCACCCGAAACTGCCGTTACCGAATAGGTTATTGTAGCGTTCGGACAAATTGAAGCGCTTCCTGTTATTGCTGCAGGTTGTGCCGGCACAACGTTTATAGCTACCGTTATAGTTCGCGCAGAACTGTTTCCGCAACTATTTACTGCAACTACCGAAACAGCTCCTCCTGTAGCATTGGTGGTAGTAGTAATGCTGTTGGTTGCGGAGGAGCCCGTCCAGCCAGATGGAAGTGACCAAATATAGGAGGTGGCTCCTGAAACAGCACCTATAGAATAGGTTTGTGTACTTCCCTGACAAACCGATGTGCTGCCTATAAGATTCCCCGGAGTTCCGGGCACTGCTGCTCCGGTAACAGTAAGCGTACGTGCGGTACTGTTACCACAAGCATTAACCGCTGTTACCGAAACGGTACCTCCTGTAGTAGTTGTTGTAACTGTAATGCTGTTGGTAGTGGATGCACCTGTCCATCCTGCCGGCATCACCCAAAGGTAACTGGTTGCACCTGCTACAGCGGTAACGGAATAGGTTTGAGTGGAACTCTGACAAAAGGAAGATGCCCCTGAAATGGATCCGGGTTGTGATGGGGTTTGGCATGCCGAACAAGCCGATAAGCAGCTTGCGTTATTTACATTGTTTAATATTAGCGCTGCTGGCTGCGGACCAAAACCCAAACTAAAATTTATTCCTGCGCTCACAAGATGACAGTAGCTCATGATGGTGCCATCAACTGGAATGGGTCCGTCGGCGCAGCTTCCGTTGCCGGGATATCCTGCTGCATCACCACAGCCATCAATAGCAGTGCTGTTTCCGTTCCAAACACAATCGTGAGTGTGTCGTGATCCTAACAGGTGCCCATCTTCGTGTGTTACCACCTCTACGGTCCAGGAATAGGTAGGTACCGTATTATACGAAGAGCTGATGCCCATATAGCCCATCTTATAGTTGTTACTGGATGAACACAATCCATTTACGTACGCGATACCACCACCGCCGGCATAACCCACCAGGTTGGCAAGATCACCTGCAAAGGAGGTTCTGTTTGTTCCAAATTGAGAAAGATAATTACTGGTGGTTGGACCTGTGTAGGGATCCGTTGCTGTCCAAACGTATAATGTTTGTAGTGTGATGGAAACACCATCATTATCATACATGGTTGATACCTGATTGAAAACACCCTGAATGTAACTATTTACATTGGCCAGACTTCCTTTACCAACAAAAACATCATAATCAGTTTCGTAATACCAGTCGACACATTTTGTAGAAAGAATGCCTGGATTATTATTCTGGTTATTGTGCTGATATTCCTGCACCATGTTTAGTGTATTGGCGCCGCAATTAAATGTGAATGGCTGAAGCATTTCATGGTCGTTATAAAACACATATTCGTTACTGTTAGCCTTTTCAATTTTGCCTAAAACAAAATTACCTTTGCTGTTGCTGATAATTCCCATTGTTTCTTCATTAGAAAAGGAGAGGGCTGCCACCGAATAGGGATCATTTTCAATGATGCCTCGATAGTGAACTATTTTATTGAGTTCAGTGAATCGTTGCCCATCATTGGTTTCAAGCGTGAAGCCATTTTTTGAAATAGTCTCTTTGTATAAGAGTAGAGTAATTGCAGCGCTGTTGTTGGGCGAGGGAAGGGTCACTCGTAAAAAATCAGGAGCGTTGTTTAACACTGCTTGCATTCCTGTTGCATTTAACTGAAGCAACGTATAGCTCTTTAATGTTTGCGAAAGAGCTTCGTTTTGTTGAACACCGGATACATTAAAAAGTGGTAACTGCTGAAATACTGTTTTAGCAACCACTAACCCGTTCACCCGTTGGGCAATTTTCCCTACCCGTGGACTTCCCGCCGCAAATGAATTTTTAGAAACGCATAACAACATAAGGAATAAGGCAATTAACAGGAGCGAGTGTTTACTGTTTTGATTTGGATTCATGGTCATTTGATTATTATAGTTGGTGGTTTATGTTAATTCAATTTGTTTTACGCACGAAGCAATTATACTATATGTGACAACCCTTTCGGGGATGTCTGAATAGTTACTGTTCAATAAATAATAGTGGGGGGTTGGGGGTGAATTTAGATGATCGTAGTTGAAGATCAAAGTTTTACAGCAAAATAATTTATAATAAGTTGATTATCAGCTACAAAAATTACACTTAAATTTTAAATTATTTTCGTTTACCCAATAAAAATAGTTATTCACCAATAAAAAGGGATTGTTCGCCTAAATAAAACAAGATATTTGGGAGATTAGCTAGAAAGTAAAATTGGTAAAAAGGGTAAACAGTAAAAAGTATTAGTTACCAGCAATTAATATTCTGCTTCCTTGTAAAACCGAGTTTGAATTACAGGTGGTGGTAAATACAAAACTAGTTACAAGGATAATTTTAAGTGAGCCAAAGCAAAAATTACATTCAATTAAATTTTAATTTTTTTTATTTCCTCCCTTCCACAAAATACATATCTATTTCACCTTTGTTTTTCACTTCAATTCTACCTCTAGGTATGCAATTGAAACGGTGTTTAATGAGATTGTATGTGGTTCCTGAAATGTTGACCTTACCAGGTTCGCCATGCTGTTGCATACGGGCAGCTGTATTCACGGTATCACCCCAGATATCATAAGAAAATTTCTTTATACCTACGACACCTGCCACCAATGGACCTGAATGAGCTCCAATACGAATATTAAACGCTACTTTGCCAATCTGCAACCTGTTTTCCTTAAGAGTTTCAATGGCTTTAATCATTTCAAATGCGGCATCCATCATGATAACGGGGTTATCCATTGAGGTTTGAGGCAGGCCGGCCGCACAGATATAAGCATCTCCAACAGTTTTAATTTTTTCAATTGGATACTTCCCAACAATCCGGTCGAAGGTTTCGAAATATTCATCAATACCTGAAACCAGATCTTCTGGAGCCATCTCTTCGGTGATAGAAGTAAAATCCTGAAAATCGGCAAAAAGGACTGTTACCAGATCGTAATTGCGGGCAAGAGTTTTGCCGCTAGCTTTCAGTTCTTCGATCACATCAGCCGGAAGTATATTCAGTAATAAATCATAAGATTTTTGTTTTTCTTTTTATACTTCTGCTGTGCGCTCCTGTGCTTTTTTCTCCAATCTTCGTTTATCGTTTCTTAGGCTACTGGTCCGCCATTTATACAACCCGGCTGTCGATGCAATCACCATAATTGAAGCCAGTGAATAGAACCAGTTTGTTTGCCAGAAAGGAGGGAGATGATAATGTGCAGGGATTTACCCTGTTCGTTCCAAACGCCATCGTCGTTACTGGCTTTCACCCGGAACACATATTCACCTGGGTCCAGGTTGGAGTAGGAGACAAATCTCCGGTTTCCACAATGAATCCAGGTGGTGTCGAAGCCTTCGAGCATGTAAGCAAATTGATTATAAGATGGATTAATGAAATTTAATCCGGAATATCTGAATGACAATGTATTTTCTTTATAATCCAAAAAGAGGGAATCTGTGTAAGTAATTGAATATTGTAAAATCCCGGTTGAATCACCAGATTGGATAATATGATTGTTAACTTCCAATTCTGTAATAAATACAGGAGGTATAGCCGGATTATCTAATATTGAATCGGGATAAAATGTAATCAGATTTTTTTCAGTGGAGAAAAAGATCTGACCATCTTTTGCTTTCAAGTAAACTTCCGGATTGAAAGAATCTGCAAATGGACCATCTTTTAAGCCAAAGTTTCTGATTTCTAATTTCTGTTTTTTGTTATCAAGATTGTTTGGGATTTTAAGTCGACTTATTCCATTCGTAGTACTCATCCAAATAGTACCTTTGTGATAAACAACTCCTCTCACAGAATTATCTGGAATTCCATCAGAATTGGTAAAGTGATAAAACATTTGAGTCGAGGGAATAAAACAATATAAACCATTCGCTCGTGTCCCAAACCAGATTCGGCTTGAATCATCTTTTGCTAATCCAAGTACCAACATTGCAGGGTTGTTCCAACTATTATTTTCTATATTGTATTGTTCATATTTTTTTGTGATGTAGTTTAATGCAATCAGCCCCCCTTGCCGACCAATCCACAATGTTGAAATTTTGTCATCAAAAACCGAAGCAAAAGTATATTTAACCCTCATAAGTCGGATACTATCAGGTATCATTTCATGAAAAGTTTGTTCTGAAGTATCAATCCAACCAAACCCGTGATCTTCAAGTTCAGCCCACAAAGTCCCGTTTTGATCAATAGTGAATTCAAAAATCTTTTTGACATTCAATTCAGGTATTTTAAAATTAAAATATATTTTCGGTTTATCTATATACCTATATTTATCAGGAAGGTTGGATGTATCCAATTTGAAAATATTTTGATAAAAATTTGAACCCCATAAATCATCATTCTTATCAAATGAAATGTCGCAATAACTATTTGCATCAGTTACTTTAAACAAATGAATGTTATTATTTGATTTAACATATTTTAATAATCCGGCATTATTAGTACCAAGATAAATATCGCCAATCTTTGATTCAGCAATGGATTCAATCTTATTAGCACTAATTGTAGGAATATCCTGAAACTTATTACCCACATTTGGTAACATTTTTATCCCATATGATGTTCCAATCCACAAGTTATCATTTTTGTCGAGGAACAAACAAGTTAAATTGATATCAGATTCATAGGTATAATCTTCAAAAGTACTATCTGATAACTGAAATTTGTTGTCTATTAAAAATCGATCGTAAGGAATTTTTACAAGAGTTTTGTTTTCCTGAATAAAGTATATGAAATCATTTTTATCTCTCACAAAAAATCTAGACCTTCGTAGAACATTTTTCCACTTTCCTTTTGGTAACGCATCAATAATTTCTTTATTAATCCAACTTATAGTTCCCGACTTCAAAAGTAGTTGAGGATATCCCATATATGTGTCAAATACTCCTGCAGAATCAGGATGATTCTGGTAAAATCTACTGGAAGCGTTTGTGCCGACCAATAAATTACCATTTAAATCCTCGGAAATAGTTGCAATGGAACCATTGCTATAATTTCTAAGAATCGTATCTGTAGAAGTATTGAATTTACCATAAAATAATCCAAATCGGTCAAATGTATCCCTCTCTTTATTGTATCTATTTAATCCTTTGCCATCAGTTCCAATCCATAAATCTCCTGAGTTGGATATTCTTAATGCTGTAATTGCCTCTCCGCCAAACGAAGTAGAATCATTCGGAAAAGTTTTGTAAATTTTGATAGAATAATCATGAAGGTTGACTTTTATCAATCCATCAGCACTTCCAATCCACATAAATGAAGAGTCTTGAAGTGCGAAAGCCTGATATCTGGAGTTTAGTGGTAGAGAGTCGTGGTTTCTAATTAAATCTGTTGTTTCAAATTTAAGGGTTTTCATACTCAGAATTGCTATATCAGATTTTGTACCTATCCACAACCTGTTTTCATTGTCTTCAATAAGGGAAATTATATCACCATTTTTGAAACATTGCTTGTTATTAGGATCACTAATAAAAATCTTAAATTCGTATCCATCCCACCTATTCAGCCCCATGTTAGTTCCAATCCAGATGAAACCTTTGCTATCCTGGTAAATGCAATTCACCTGGTTGCCAAACATCCCGTTTTCTGTTGTTAACGATTGAATTTTTAAATCATTCAGGTTTTTTACATATTGAGAAGATGCAGTTTTGTTGGATATTAGTATTAAAAAGAAAATAATTGATACCCAATTCCTCATTTGATTTTTTTTAGCAGAGTTCACGGTTTTGTTTTTTAATAAAAACACCAATTTCGAAATGAATAGGAAATAAAATATTAATATTGATTCTGGTAGCATTTCTTTTAAATTATTACACTTAAAATTTCTTTCATAGATAGATTTCATTTTTATATTGAAATGCATTTTAAATAGCATTGCATGGAGCACTTAGGTCAAATGTTAATTTCATTTTATATATAACTTAGAATGAAATTCGGAATAGCCTAGGTAAAATTGAAAAAAACAATTGGTTTTACAAAATCCGTCTGCTTAGGTTAAATGGAACTTAAATTTGATTTTGACAGTCTTTTCTTACTTTTTACCAAAATAGTTTATTTGGTTTATACCTTAAACATTTGTATAATAAATATTAGAGAATGGCAGATTCAAGTATCTAATGCAACATAAAAATAGTATTATGTTGCACAGTGACCTAATTTTTACTTTAAAAAATGCATAAATATTTGTAACTATCTTAACAACGAAAATCAAGACTTTATAAAAACTCTTAACCTTATCACAGCATATTTACTATTTTTAGCATTTACCTGCAAAAAACAACAGTTCACCAAATAAAAGGTGAGGTTCACCAAAAATTAGTATCATACAATGAGGTCAACAGGAGCGAGCTACCGGTGAAGAGCAGCGTTTAAAGTGATATGAAATCAACTTCGTTTCCGGGTTTTGCGCTTCCGAAAAAACAGAAATGGTACAGCTAAAAAACCCCTGAGGAAATAAAATTATTGTTTAAGGCAAGCTAAGAAGCTCGTCTTTCAGGGTTGGGTCGGAAGGGCGCTTGGCATCGGAAGAAAGGATTTTACCCTCTTTATCGATCAACAAAAATCTGGGTATACCCTGAATATTATATTTTTTCACAAAGTCATTATCCCGTGGAGCGAAGAGTTGCGTCCCTGAAAGTTCCTTTTCTTTGACCATTGCTTCCCACTTCGCCATTTCATCAAAAGTGCATATACTCACGAAAGCAATATTTTTATTATGCAGCTCTGATTCCAGTTTTTTAAGATGCGGAATTTCCACTTTACAGGGTCCGCACCAGGTAGCCCAAACGTCTACATAAATATATTTTCCTTTAAAATCTTTCAATGAATATTTCTTCCCAGTCATATCTGCAAAACTGAAATCGGGGGAAGGCATTCCTTTTTCAAGCGACTTCATAGCCATATATTTTTCACGAATAGGTGCTCTTTGGTTTTCATCAGGAACCAGAGCGGCGAATTTGGTATAAAACTCCTCAGGCGATTTAGTTTTTTCGATCAATTGTTCTGCAATTTGAACAGCCATAAAAGCTTTTATCTTTTCGCTTTTCACTACTGTGTCCAACGTACTGAGCATACCAATACCGAGATCGGTCACTGTGCCGGCTACCATTTTTTCATTATTTTTAGTATACACATAATTTAGCACTACTTGGCTGTAATTTGGAATGGCAATTAATTTTTCATTATTCACATCCAGTCCCTTAAATGCGTCCGGATATTTTTCAGAAACCTTAAAATCAGGTTTCCCCATTTGATAGCGCATCATCATAGGGTAGTTAAACAGATCCGATCTTTTTTCCAGCTCTATATTATTTTTTTCAAGATATCTGAAATTCTCATCAATAGCTGTTGTCTTTTCTAAAAGAGCATTTCTTAAATCATAAACAGTTGTATTTTGTTTCAGAAAATCTTCCTCGCTCAACACGCCCTGAGCCAATGCAGGATTGACTTTCAAATAATCTTCAGTGATCTGATATTTTTTGGTGAGAAAATTATTCTCATTGGCTCCGGCACCGGCATAGGCGATGCTCTGGTCGAGATTTTCCATGTCGGCACTAATTTTCAGATCATAACCCGGCTTCAAATACATACCGGTGTATTCTCGTTGAAAAGAAAGATTGTAATAACCTTCATTCAGATTTAACGAAATTTTAAAAGCTCCGGTTTTATCGACTCCAATTTTATGAACCACTTTTGTAATGGTATTTACTACCGCAATGGTATCCATATTCAGATTTTTGATGGACCCCGAAAGCTGAACAGGTTTCAGTTGAGTTTGTGCAACTGAATGATCGGCTAACAGTAAAAGTAAAATAGCACTAATAAGTTTTGTTTTCATCGGTATAGAATTGAATTGGAATAGCTCAAAGATAGGCAATTTTGATTTTATGAACAGGGTCTCCGTTAGGTTGCTTCGATTAAAGGCACTCCAATTGATGCTGTTCAACTAGGCTATCAATAAAAGCGCTAATTTGAATAAGATGCAACTTATTGATGGAGAGCAATTGCCTAAACCATCTCAATCACACTAGTATTTATCTACAATCTTATATGGTCCAACAGGTAAAGAAACCACTAAAATTAGTGATGCTACCTTTTTTATTACCCATCTGTTGCATTGGCATGTAGCGCTATTTTATTTTTTAAACAATTGATATGCAAGTGTTTAATTTTTTTATTTGGTAACCAACCCAATCACACAAAAGCCTGGCAAATTAAATTAAGGATATAATTTTTTCATTTAATAAATGCTTATATATTTGTAAAACATTACTTTCAATACAGCAGCTTATATGAAAACGATTAAATTGATTTTTGCTTTTATACTTATAATAAATTGTTCTGGATTTAGTCAGGATGATAAATTTGTATGCAAATACGATGATTGGGCTGATCGCCACAATGAAAATGAAAAATGGAATTCACTTTTAGATCAGGCTTGCAAGGAAATAAATTCAGGAAATTATAAGCAAGCGATCCATACATTAGATCAGGCCATGGCCATTGATAGCGCTTCCAACGGGGGTGATGTAAATGTTTTCATTGAAACACAATACCGAAGATTAAGAGATTTTGTTGAAAACAGTCCTGCCTTAACTGCATCAGCAGGAACGGAAAAGCCTGTTGCAACTCAGGAAACCCCATCCGATAACTCCGCAAAGGAAAAGAAGTTATCAAGCAGGAAGATCCAGCCCCTGTTGTAGTAGAAACCAAGGAGGTTGTTGAATCAACTTCAGGAAATGATAACAACGCATCAACTAATTCTAAGCAATCGGAACCTGAAATTCAGCAAGAACCTGCATCCAAAGAGGTTATTAAGGAAGAAGAAATCAGCTCCATCCCAGAGGTTCCATCTTCCGATGTAAGTAATCAAAAAACAAGCGACAACAATGGCGATGCTAATTTAATTGCTGTTGAAACTACAGAGAAAGCCACTGACAATGATTCTCCTGCTAAAGAAGTGCCGGAAAAGGCATTGGAAACAATTTATACTGAATCGGAAACCAAATCAGAAAAAGAACCGGAAAATGTTGCCGCCGAACCAGTAGTAAACGAAGATGCAGAAGAAATTAATTTTAGTGAAGCTGAAAAATCTGCCTTTCAGGAAAAAGGAATGCAAAAGTTAAGCAGCTTGAAAATTTTATTTTCAGGTAGGAAGTAAAACCAGTCCTATGTCACTCTCTTCACAAGCAATTGAAAACGCAATAAAATTGTTCGACAAAGAAGATCGTACAGTACAAGTATCAAGTGTGAATGTTGCTGCCAAACCTAAATTTAAAATCCGACAATATTTGCAAAGAGTAAGAAATCTCAATTATGATGATATTACTATTGAATGGGCCGATTTGCAATACGCCTCCGATTTCACAAAAGGACCTGATGGCAATTATTATGCTTACGTAGTCTTTAGTCAACGCTTTACAGGCTCCAAAGATAATCAGATAGTTTATCAGGATGTTACTACTAAAAGAACTCAAATTATTTTAAAAATATATGAGAAAGCCGTTCAGGAGAAATTACTGAAAATTGGGATGTGTTTCTTGGCGATATAAGTGTAGTGCAGACCGATACTAATTAGTATATGCGGATTTTACGTACTGCAATTTTTTTTATTTTTTTCATCACGGTCAGGCACAAAACAATGCCGATTTTGATTTTTCGACCCATTTTGCTATGGAGGTTCACTCTGTAGATGATTTTTTGACCGGTTTAATTATAAACAAAACAGCACTTTTTATAAATATGTTAAAGGGAAATTTCCCAATAGCAATATTGATAGAAAAGGGCTGATCGTTTCATTGTTTAATAAACAAAATTTAAATTTTAAACCGGATGACATTAAAGTTTTTATTAATCAGGTTACGGATTCTCTTGATCCTCGATTTTTAAAATACAACGATAAAGAATGGTTTGCTGAGTTAAAGTGTAAGGTGAGTTACAAAAATAAGCCCACCAATCTAACACTTATACTTAAAGTGAATAAGTCTAAAAATAATGGCTATAGTTGGGATGTTGTTTCTGCCAAAGCGGAGTTTTTAAAATTCAAGCCTGTAAGATCCGACAGTGTCATTCAAAAAAACATGAAGAATTTTAATGACAGTCTGCTTCTCAAAAATCCAGAATACTTCCTAAGCCCTGTAAGTCATGGTATTGAATTTACTAATGTAGATGAAATTTTTCTGAATAAATCCAAAATCAACAGTTATATTTATCCCGGTTCCCGTTCATTTGAACTGACAAAATTATTAGCTGTTATGGCCAAATCAGAAATAGTGTTCGGGCAGGTAGATAAAATACGCTATCACCTCTTGCAAATAAATGATTGGGTGATGGTATTGGATCATTTTAATCGAAAAGATTTGAATTCAGGCTGGTTAATAAATCAATTAATTAAGATTAAAGATCCTGAAAAGGCGGGGTACAAACTCCGGCAACTTAATATTCCGAAAACATAAAAGATGCGCAAAATTGTTCTGCTATATTGTTTAGTATTGATGAGTTGGGTTGCTAAGGCGCAAACAGACACTGTTACTTCTCGCGATACTATTGAGTTTTCTTACCTCATAAAAACAGCATCCTTCCTGAATATCAGGAGTTGCTTAATTTTATTTCACTCAACGGAACTTTGCAAAATGAAGTAGAGCAAGTAATCGAAAACAGAGTTAAAAAGGCCGGTGAAAGAAAATTATTTTATAATGAAAAGGTGATTGTCGATTCCGATCTCATTCCCGGAGCCGAAACTAACCCTTCTCTTCGCGGTGAAACTACCATCGAACAATATCTTTTAAATTTTCATACAGGATATGCAAAAACGGATGATCCAACAGTAACGATGATGGTTTTGGAAATTTCACCACTAAAACAAAAAGAGTATTTATTCTATAATGTGATATTCAAATGTGCCTTTTCAGGGAAGTCCGTTAAAGGGGAATCTTACCCGCCTGTTACGCGTGTCGCGGAAATAGGGCTGGTAAAGGAAAATCGCTGGCGTTTATATATCCGAGCTATCCGATTTCCGTTGGGTAATGAAACCGATGCTCAAAATGCATTCACCGGAATTACAAAAACCGAAACGGAAGTCGAAAAGTTGTTAATTCAATGATTGATGAAAAAGAAGCATTGAAAAGAGAAGAAAATTTGCAGTTGCAAAAGCGGATATTCGAAGGTGATAATTATTTTGAAGATGGTAAATATGAGGAGGCTTTGGCCAAATACCGTGAAGCAAGATTGATGAATTTTAATGAGAAAGAACCTAAAGAAAAATTAATAAGGTTCAAAATAAAATTAGCGACATTAAAACTTCAGGCCAAAAAAGAAGCCGACAGGAAATTGAAAATTGATGAACTTAAAATGCAAGTTAAACTGCAACATGCTAACTATAATTTTGATTTAGCAAAATCATTATGTGACACACTAATGCAGGATTATGGAGTGAATGATCCTGAGATTAGAAAACTGAATGATCAGTTAATTGAAATTAACGCTTCGCTCATAGGAATTGAAACCGCAATGGACAGAAAGGATTGGAAAGATGCGGTTAAAAAGTGTGAGCTGAAAATAAAAGAAGCCAAAGACAGTATCTCTAAAGCCGAATACCATTACCGATTGGCTAAAGTGTATTTTGTTTCTGATAGAAGCGAACAAAAAAAGATTTTTGAATATAGCACGTATGCAATAAATTTTTCCGACAAGCAACACCAGAAAGCTTTAATGCTTAGGGCGCAAATGTTTCTTTATACCAACCAAATTACTAATGCCATTGTTGATGCTACCCGTCTCATCAACAATGACCCTCGGAACCCGGAAGATTATATTTTTAGAGCTGGTATTTATGAAAAAGATAAAATTTTAGATAAAGCGATTGAGGATTATGGTAAAGCCATCAATCTAAAAACTGAGGACATGTCAGCTTATCTTAGTAAAGCAAGACTCGAGTTCGAAAGAAAAAGTTTTACTGAATCAAAAAAAACAACTACTGATGGATTAGCCAAATTTTCGTGCTATGGTCCCTTGTTTTTTTATAGAGGAATGGCATTGGAAAAACTGGGAGAATTTGCTAAAGCCGGAACTGATTTCAGATCGGCAAGATTATGCAGTATTGATACAGAAGAATTGCGAATTATTGATTCTATTTCTTTTACTTACGTGAAATCAGGCGACTTAAAATTTATGCCGGGGCAATATAAATTTGCAGAAGAGGAATATACTAAAGCAATAGCCATTGATAGTAGTCGTATTGGATTATTTAAACGTGGACTTTGCTTTTCGTTCATGGAGCAATATCAAAAAGCATACAACGATTTTAATGCACTTTCCATTGCTGATCCTAAATATAAAGATGTGCATTTTCAAAAAGGATTGGCATTGGCTAAGCTGAATAAGTGTGAGGAGGCAATTGTTTCTATTGAAAGGGAGATTGTAAATTTTGCTCCAAATGCAGAATTGTTTTTGCAAAAAGGGAAATGTGAAATGGTATTAAAGAAGTTTGAAAACGCAGCTATCAGTTTTGATAAATCAGGAACTATTTTGTTTAGTGATTCGGTGTTTTATCTATCCTCACTTGCTTTTTATAATGCCGGAAATTTTAAAAGTTGTGTCGCAATGAGTCAAAAGGCTAGAGCCAACAAAAGTAAAATGTATGAAGTTTATTTTTTGTGTGGGAAAGCCTGGTTTGAACAAAAAAATTATGACGAAGCTATTAGAGAATTTGAGAAAGCAATGAGCTTGAAAGTCTATAGTGAAGAATTGATTTATAGTTATGCTAATACACTCAAAGCAAAGAGAGAATTTAGTGATGCAGCTTTAGCCTATTCGCGCTTGTCAGAATCAACTCAGTTAAAAGATACAGTCTTATTTTTAAGTGCTGTGTGTTTGATAAAAACCAAAAGTGCTGAAAACGTATTAAATGCAGTTAACAAACTTAACAAATATTTAATACAAGCAAATCCGGGCAGAAAAGAACAGGTATATGCCTGGCTGGCATATTGTTATTTATATACCGACTCCCCTGCACAGGCAAATGACCAAATAGAGAAAGCCATAAATATTGATCCTGAAAATACTGTTTTGAATTTTTCATTAGCCTGCAGAGCTGCTAAAAGTGGCGCATACGAAGAAGCAACCCGGTTTTTAGATAAAGCACTTAAGTCAGGCCAGTTTGTTAAAGAAGATGTGGAAGGAGAAAAAATGTTTAAAGGATTTAATAAAATACCCTCCTATAAACAGCTGGTCGCTCAATACTTCCCGGGCAAGTAATTGCATTTGGCGATCCGATAAGACGCTTTAAATCAATAAATTATAATACCTAAGTAGCATTTTCCTCCACAATTAAACCCAAACAAAAGTGTTCTTTTATACTATTGTAGATTAATTTGATCACTAGAAATAGTGAATAATTTTTAAGGATTTTTTTTTGTATCAATAAAAAATTACATTTGTTCGTCTAGAGCGATTTGATGGCGGTTGGGAAATCATATTTTTATTCTAATTTAAATTTTGTTGTCATGAAAAAAATGCTTGCTATTTTTTTATTTTGTGTAATTTCATTGCCATCTTTTGGTCAAAGGAATGTTACATATGCTACGTTCAATCCTGCTGTTCCTGCAGATGATATTTGTATTCCGGCAACAAAAATTCAGGTATATGCTTTTAATTTAGCATCTGCCGGTACGGGAGGAACAAGTTCTCCGATTTTAAACACTTTAGATTTTATCACTAATGCTGGTTATCTTGCTAGCGATATTTCAAATTTCAAGTTATGGACTAATACAACAATTGATTTAAATAATGCCACCTTAGTTCAAACCATATCTACAAACCTTGGCCCTGGTGCTCATTCATTTACAGGTTTAACCAATGCGCTTGCAGGAAATCCACAAGATCACTTTTTTTGGATTACTGTGGATATCCCGTCGGGAGCCACAAGTGGCAATGTAATAACTGTGGCCTCAATTCCTTTGACCGGAATAACTATTAATTTTACCAATACAGGAGGTGGTTCTTTAAGTGGTGCTGCGGGGGCTGTCGGTGGTGCACAAACGTTGTTGCAAGCCCCTTCAGCTACAGTAGGTGCTGCCGTTTCCATTTGCAATGGTCAATCTACAAACATAAGTGTTTCAAGTATCACTGGTGGCACTGATCCTTATTCTATCAATTGGGACAATGGTGGTGGAAGTTGTCCCAACATTGCAACTAATGGGAATTGTACAAAGTCGGTTTCTCCAAGTAGCACTACTACTTTTACAGCTACTATTACCAGTGCCAACGGATGTTCCTCTCAATTCACTCAGGTTGTCACTGTCAATACTCAACCAACTGCAACAATTGATTATCCTGGAAATAATGTTTTCTGTTCTATTGGTTCAGTTTCAGTAAATCAAACAGGTCAAACCGGTGGCATCTATTCTGCTACACCTAACGGCTTAAGTTTAAATACTGCTACCGGAGGAATAAATTTGGGAAATAGTTTGCCTGGAAATTATACAGTTACTTATGATTTCAGTTTGGGTTCATGCAGTGGGACTACAACAACAAATGTTACAATAAATCAACAGCCAACGGCAGCTATAAGCTATTCTGCTTCCACTTTTTGTTCAGTAGGTACTGCATCTGTAACTCAAAGCGGTCAGAATGGAGGCACTTATTCTTCTTCACCAAATGGGTTGAGTATTAATGCCAGTTCTGGTCAGATTAATTTGAGTTCAAGCACTGCTGGCAATACTTATACAGTAACGTATACTTTTACGTTAGGATCTTGCACAGGGACAGCTACATTTGATGTGACTATTACTTCACAGCCCACTCCAACTATAAATTATAATGATCCTTTTTGTCCAAAGGGATCAGCCAATGTTACCCAAACAGGCCCTTCAGGAGGCACTTATTCATCCACACCCAATGGTTTGAGTATTAATGTAAATACTGGCCAATTGAATTTATTTGCCAGTGCTCCCAACACCTATACAGTCACCTACACGGTATCTGCAGGTTCCTGTTCTGGCATTGCTGTAACAACTGTAGTTGTAAACGCGCTTCCTGTTGCAGTAATTAGTTATGCCGGAAGTCCTTTTTGTGCATCCGGAAATGGTGCTGTTACGCAAACAGGTCAAACCGGGGGATCCTATTTTTCAACCCCAGCGGCAGGAATAACTATTAATGCTGCAAATGGCAGTTTATCGTTAGCCGGAAGTGTCAGCGGAAATTATATTATTTCTTATGTATTTACAGGGAGTAACACCTGTGTTGATACCACTTCAACCACTATTACGATTTTGCCATTACCTACTGCAACAATTGATTATCCCGGAAATAATACCTTTTGTGCAACAGGAACTGCCGCTGTTACACAAGCCGGGCAATCAGGTGGCACTTATTCAGCATTACCTTCAGGTTTAATTATTAATGCTGGGACCGGACAAATAAATCTAGGCGCAAGTGCTCCTGGAACTTATGCAATTACCTATTCTTTTACTGATGGAAGCTGCTCCAATACAACTACAACTAATGTTACTGTAAGCGCATTGCCTGTTGCAACAATTGATTATTTAGGGAATAATACTTTTTGTAAAACAGGATCTGCAACAGTCATTCAAACAGGGCAGTCAGGTGGCACATTTAGTGCTACTCCGGCCGGGTTAAGTATTAATGCTTCAAACGGTTCCATTAACCTTGCTACTAGTTCAACGGGAGTTTTCACTGTTAAATATGAGTTTTCTGTTGGCTCTTGCTCCGATTCTGCATTTACTAATGTAACAATAAATGCATTGCCGGTGGCAACAATAAATTATTCTGGAAATCCTTTTTGCAATTTAGGAACAGCAAATGTGAATATTACAGGTCAAACCGGAGGTGGGTTTAGCTCTGTCCCTGCTGGGTTAAATTTGAACGCATCTTCCGGTAGCATCAACCTAGCCCAAAGCGCACAAGGAAGTTATACAATTAAATATGTTTTTAGTAACACTACAACTGGTTGTACTGATTCAACAACAACGAATGTTATTGTTTTCGAAGCATCAACAGCTCCTACAAATATCGCAGCGTCCGATACCATTATCTGTAATGGAAGCCCAGCTACATTAACTCTGCAAGGAGGTTCTTTGGGTACCAATGCAACTTTTCAGTGGTACCAAGGTGCTTGTGGTGGTGGTGGCAGTACTCCCTTGGGAACAACAAATTCAATTGTTGTAAATCCTGTTAATAATGATTCAGTACCTATCACTCAAACATTTTTTGTAAGAGCGAAAATACACAAAGTCCGTGCACAGCAAACACCGGTTGTGCTTCACGTACCATTACTATTAACCCTATCCCTACAAGAACCAATGCTTTTCCTGATACCATCTGCAGTGGTAGTCCTCTTGATGATAATGTGGTTGCCTCATTTACCAATGGAGTCACGTATAGTTGGTCCACTTCCGGCCCTGCAATTGTTACTGGCAATCAACCACAATTTCCGGCTTCCCCGAATACATTTAAACCGGAAATACTTTTTAATTCAACAACCAATCAACAGCCCACCGTAACGTATGTGGATACCCTTATTTTTACAAATGGGATCAGGTGCTTTAGTACTGCTACCAATACAGTTGTTGTTAACCCGGCTGCACCCAAAGCGCTTGTTACAGATTTAACAGCAGTGAGTGGTGCCATCCCAACTAATTTATGTGGTGGAACAGAATTCAATAGTTTTAATGTTACTAACGGAATAAATGGAATAAATTATACCTGGCTGACTTCCCCTCCAAATGTAATTGTTCATGAACCGGATAGCTTGAATACTGTAATTACCTTCCCTGACTCCTCCTCGTCCTATACTGCAACCATTGTGGCCACTTCGTTAAACCAGATTGCTCTTGGCGGGTGTCCTAATGATAGTACCGTATTTACAGTAGAAATTTCTGCAGGGGATCAGATTCAGGAAGCGCCAATTATTTTGAAACAACCCGGTAATTTATTGGTCTATCTGGATAATACAGCTCTTGGTTACGAATGGGGATTTGATAGCAAGAACACTTTGTTGCCTTCAAAAATAGCTGGACAGATTTACCAGGTATTGGATCATCCTGCTGTACTTCCTTTTGATACTACATCACGTGATTATTGGGTATTGGTTTATAAAAATAATTGTGTTACCAAAGTTTATTTTAATGGCCCCTATTCCATTTCTAAAGGAACTGTCCCGGACCCGGTCCCCGATGAAGTTACAGCATTGGTGTATCCCAATCCTAACAGTGGAAACTTTGAAATATTGGTGTCTGGAAATATTTATCAAAATGTTTATTTTAAAATTATCAACCATATTGGACAAGTGGTGCATACTGAAACATTGAATAAAGAACAACCTGCACAGAATTACACATTTACAATTCCCAATTTAGCTAAAGGACTTTATTTAATAGAAATTAGAGGAGACTTTAATGAACAGGCTACTCATAAAATGTTAATCAAGTAAATAGAAACCTATGAAAACGAAACTCATACTCTTCATTTTACTGATTGCACCTGTTTTGATTCAGGGCCAGGATTTATCTAATAAAGATAAAGCTCTTATCAGTACCAAAGTCGATACACTCTTAACCAGTTTCATGACCAAAGGCAGTCTTACTAAACCGGGTAAGATTAAAATGGATGATAAAACTACATCGGAGTTTAAAAAATTGTTTACACTTGACGCTCAAATATTCGATGACATTAATGCGGAATTTAATCAGGATCTGTCCGGATACCCCTATGTATTAATGACCAAGACACGAAATGAATATATCGAAGATCTGGTATTTGAATTTGAGAATGGACTGATGATTAATAATAAAAGAATTAATGTCAGTTATGAGGAGCTAGATAAAGGTATAGTTAAAGCAGCTATTGAAAGAGATATTTCCGGAATTACCAAATCCAGAAGTTATCACTTTTTTAATCACGATACCATTCTGGTAACTATTGCAGTTGGCGCAGATAAGTCAGTAAAAATAAAATCTATTGAAGCTCTGGGAAATCCTCAGGTTAAAATTAAAAATGATGACGATCTCGATGGTGTAGTTGATGCAACAGATGAATGCAGAAAACAAAGAGGGTTGATTGCCCTGAGAGGTTGTCCGGATAGTGATGGAGATGGTATTGCTGATAAAAATGATGAATGTCCTTTAGTTGCAGGAACTAAGGAAAACGGCGGATGCCCTGCATCTACTTTTGCCTATAGTTATGTGTTGTCAGGATCCATCGGTTATCAGTTTAATAACAATAGCATTAAAACGCCTGAATTGGATGATCTTGCATACAACTCCCTGGATAAAAATCGCTCTAATACCGGTGAGGTAAGTGCCCCTGGTTATAAAGGAAGTTTAACCCTTAGTGGAAACATTGCCTATTATTTTGGAAAGAAAAAAATAACCGGAATAAGGGAGTTTCACTCGGATTTTCAGCAACAAATTACAAGGCAGTTTACGACATTAGTGGATCCAGTTATGAGTTTAAATCCAATGATGGGGTTGACGATTACAGGCGTATAGTTACCATGAAAAAGGCACAGGAAAAAATGTCTTTTTCAATAATTAATATACCCTTGTTATTCCGTTACAAAGAAAAGTTTAGTGCAAAATCAGGTTTTGAATTATTTGCCGGTCCCTCATTTATCTCTTTTATCACAAATTCAACCATTGATGCAACTTTTAATTTTGAAGGAATTTATCAGGTTAATCAGGCAGGTCAGTTTGTTTATAATAATAATTTTATTGCTGCCGGTTCAGATCTCTATCTGACAGAAGCAGAAATAAATAGTTTGTTATTTGTGAACGTCAACGATGTTTCTGGTCCCAATGCAACTGCGTTGTTTAATCAATTACGGGGCGATGGATATGACTTTGCTTTAGATAAAAAATTCACAGGCAAAGATGATAAGATTCAAACGCATTATGGCATTGCGTTTAATGGAGGAGCAGATTTGTTTTATCACATCACCAAGAAAAGTGCAGTAAAATTAGGAGCAACTATAATTTTTGCGCCTCTGAACAGTGGCAATAGTGATGCCTATGAAATGGTGAATAAATCAACAGATTCGTATAAATCAATTTACAGGAGTAAAGCAAACTCCACATATACTTCGTTTGGGTTAAATTTTGGGATAATACTTGGAATATAATTTCATAAAAAATTGGTACAACTAACGAATTTATAAAATAGAAATGGACAAAAGAGTATTCCTTGCAGCAATAATTATCATTCTTATCGCCGGATCTATTATAGGATATAATATAATTTCAGGAAGCTGTGATCCCTTTGAAATTCAAATGGAACCTTCTAACCCTCGGGTAGGAGATATAATTAAATTTACAAGCTTGTCTGATGATCCCGACGAAATTACATGGGATTTTGGTGACGGGCAAAAAACAAACGGAGCAGAAGCAACTCATAAATATGATGCTGAAAGAAAATATGTGGTTTCAGCTACTGTTTCCGAAAATTGTTTCAGCATAAAAGAGGTTTATATATTGCCCAAACGCGAAATGACTACTGTGAACCCGGTGGTTACTATCCCTTCAGGAATGAGAACAGGAGAATTTATCACTTTTCGAGATATGACAGGTGAAGCTTCTGCCTGGACTTGGAAAATAATCGAATCAGGCGCATTAGGAAAGAAAACGTTTAGCACAACTTTTGATAAACCCGGTAAATACACCTTGGTACTTACGGTTCTAGGAGAATTTATTTCGGGTACCGACACATTTGAACTCAATGTGTCGAAGGCGGTTTTAGCAACAGGGAAAAGAAGGAAATTGAAAGATTACCTACCCCTACCAAAATTAAAATTCCTAAAGATGATCCTCCTCGCGAAAGACGACCTGATCCTGTGCCTGACGTAATGGCCAGAAATTATCAGGATAATGAAACATTCACTAGTAATTTTATCAGAATTGCTACAGCCATAGGGACTGACGATGATAATGCCAGTAATGAATGGAAAGAAAATATAGTCTCTCAAACTGGCGAAAAAGGCTCTTTAAAAATTATATTAACCGACGGGCAAAGTGAACCTAAAGAAATGACACTTGAGAGTTTTAAAACTAAGCAAATTATTTTATCGGAACCCTTTACTGTGAAACAGGTTAAGGATATAAAGAGACGGGCCGACAATTCAATTTCTCAAATAACTGTTATTGTTACTAAGAATTAACTAACTATTTTATGAAAAGGTTCTTAAATATTATTTTGCTACTGTCATTTATATGTGAATTGAGTGTTGCACAAGGCTCTAAAGATGAGGGGCAGGAGTACAGTTATTTTACAATGTATTATATTGATAACAGTGATGGCTCTGAGACGAATTCGCTCAATGATGAAATGGTTCAGGATTTGAAAGAAAGTCTTAATAATCTTACCCGAAGACCTGATAACTTTTTTTTCTTTTATGGAAGCGATGGTAAGGAAAATAAAACATCCACTAATTTAACTTCCTTTTTGACCACACCAACATTAAAAAAATATTTAGGTAATCCCTCCGACGAAGCCGACTATTCCTTTGATAAAATCGCAATCCGGGATTATTTTATTGAAAATCCGGTAAAAGCAAAACAAAATATTGAAATCAATATTTACCTATCCGCTTATGCCGTCAAAAGAATGTTGAAGGAAATGGAAGATGTTCCTGCTACTATATTTCTTTCCAATGAATTACCCATGTACCTAAGTACACCCGGAGGGAATGGGGCACGGGTAAAAATCAGGTATTTTTAAATAAAGAAGTAAAGGAACTTTTGGAGAGGATAAAATCAGAAGCTTTATAACCTTTTGTGTTCCTCAGTTAAAATTGCAGAAAATCACCTCAGAGATAAATTATTTATAAATTTTATTCTTCACCTTTATTATTGATTACACTTGAATTTATGAAACAGTCAGTAGCTAACAAGTTAGGTCTTCCTTTATTTATTGTAAGTATTTTGCTGCTTACTTCATCAAGTTTATTTAGTCAGCAAAAAGTGGAAGGCGGGGAACTTTCTAAATTAACTTTGGTGCGCATGGCACAAAGTTATACGTCACCAACGGCAAAGTGGAAGGTTTGTCAGGCAAAAAAATTACCAGTGGGGAAGGTTATTGGGTCGTATATTCTGATCGGGAGGAAAACCCAACTTATATCGATAAAAATTGTACCAAGCAAAATATGCGTCTTGATTTTCTCGATCGATGTGTTGTTGCTCAGGAATCGGAAGATGCTGTGAGATTGGTTCGGTTTGACCCTGCCAATCAGCCCTTCGAAGATAAGCCCGGCAGTAAAAAAGGGAGTTTATTTTTAAGAAAGGTTCCGAATCAGAAGAAGTAGGTTGGATCAAGAAAAAGAATCTGCTCTTTTGGAGTAATGCCCTGGTTGATGATTCTACTAATTATACGATAAAGGCCGTTTCAGT
This sequence comes from Bacteroidota bacterium, assembly GCA_016722525.1. GTDB lineage: Bacteria > Bacteroidota > Bacteroidia > AKYH767-A > OLB10 > JADKJB01. The sequence continues at coordinate 80,285 of JADKJB010000007.1, read as the reverse complement.
AAAAAACTGGAAGAAAAAAGGATATCACTGAAATTATTAAAAGGGAATTCTGGATTTGTATAACTCCCCTAAAGTAGATGCGAAGTTTGATGCAAATAAGGATATTAAGCTATGGCAATATTTGTTTGTTTTTAAGCGTGAAGGCAATATGGTGCTTTTGGCTAAAGGTAATAAAGTGTCTGCAAGTTCTATCTCTGAAGATATTCTTGGTTGGTCAGATGAAACTAAACAGCTACACATTTGGGATAACGCGGTTTGTTTGAGAATAAATTTTGAAAACGACGCCATCCAGGAAAGAAAGGATAAAAAAATTGATGTACAGTTTTTTAGAGATGTGAATGAGGCCCGTAATTTTAGAGATAAAGGTGTTGGTTCCAGTTTGCCTTTTTATTATGATGATCCTACAAATGATGAAAAACAGACAATCCCTATTTATTAGGGTTCCCAATAATTGATAAAACACCAAAAGATAAAAATATTTATAAGACCGGTTATGTTACCAATACAATTAGTAAATCGGGAACGAGTGTGTTTACTGCCAGCAAGCAAGCTAAATTGAATTCAGTATATGAGTCTATAAAACAGAATAAGCAAAAAGTGAATATTGTTTTTGTTATTGATGGAAGTTTAAAAAGTATGTTCCGAACCATAACTTCTGAACTGAATTCAATTTCTTATGTGGGCGGTGGAAGTACGATTACCAGAAATGATTATAAGTTGGGTGCCGTTATTTATAATGATGCGCAATGTGAAGAAGATGCCTTTAAGATAATTAATTTCATGACGGATAAAGATAATTTTAATGAAAAATTATTAGTGAATCTACCAAAACATCTCCTTGCCAGTTAAATCGAGAGGCTAACGGCGCCCCTTTGTATTCTGCTATAACTAAAGCCTGTGACTTTTTTGATAATTCAGGTACAACCAATATTGTAATTGTACTTGGATCAACTACTGATAAGGATAAAACACAACGTAATGCCGCATTATCGGCCCTGTCAAAAAAGCAGGCAAAAATGAGCTTTTCACAGGTAGTTAATCGTGAAGGCGATCTGTATGATGGATATATCAGAGATTGTAGATTGTTTTTACAAAAGACGGCTGAAACGCTCGATCAACAGTATTATAAAGATGAAATTTTAAGTGGTAAGCGGAAATCAGCAAAACTACTTTCTTCCGAAAATTATGCATATCTGGAAAATTCAGTCGCTACAGGAACTTTTAACTGGAAAGATGTTGGCGAAACTTTTAATGCAGAGGAAATAAAAAAATAATCAGAAAGTTGATTGCCGAGAATGAGCGTAAAATGAATGATTTGTTGAGTAGGTACGAGGTAAATACTACTGGCGCCGACAGAGGTCTGGATGAGGGGGATGAGGAACAAACCAAACAACTCATGGCTATGTTTATGGATAAAGGAATTTCTGAAAAGGATATTGAAATTCTGGCAAGTCAGCAAAATTTTCAATTATTTATCGCTGCCTATGCTCCTTTAACAACCAGTAAACTGAATGAGCCTTTGCTTATTCGGACGTTGTTCATGAGCCGAAAAGAATTTGATAGACTCAATGAAACATTTGATAAATTAAATGAAAGTTATAGTTCTGATGCCATGCGCGAAAATGTGGTAAACACCTATAAGGATATCATATTGAAATATAAAGGAGGGAATGTGGATCTCAATGCTGTAGCCGAAAAATATTCTGTCGAGGATTTTATGAAACTTGTAACCGGCTTATCTTCTATTTCCAACAATCCTCTGTTTAAAAAGAGTCTGGCAGATATTAAGAATCCTAAAAAAACTACACAACAGGAAATTGAAAGCCTCAAGTCAGCATTTTATGCAATTGCCAAAAAGCTGAAAGACATAAAAAAGAATAAAATTTTCAGAATCGAACAGGAAGAGGATACGTTTTTCTGGGTACCTGAGAATGCATTTCAGATCCAGTAAACATCTTTAACTATGGATTCCACTACAATTCTTGAAATAAGGAACCTTTTCTGCAGCTACTCCCGCCAGAAAGAAGATTCGGTATTATTTATCGAAGATCTTAAATTGCAGGAAGGTAAAATAATATTTTTATTAGGAGCTTCAGGTAGCGGCAAAAGCACCTTACTCGAAACGCTTGGGCTGATGAATAATACCATTGCCGAGGGAACTGTTAAACTTTTTGATAAGAATGATCTCAGATGTGATTATTCATTACTTTGGAAACAGAATGATTTAATTGAAATCAGTGCTATCAGGAAAAATTATCTGAGTTTTATTTTTCAAAATACCAATCTGATGGAGAATTTTACGGCATGTGAAAATATTTGCCTCTCCCAGATGATCAAAACCAACGGAAAACAATCAGTTGCTGTTAATGGAGCCATAGCATTAATGACTGAAGTAGGGTTGCCCTTAAAAGAGGTTGATCTGAATAAGTTATCTGTAAATCTTTCCGGAGGGCAACGGCAAAGAGTCTCTTTTGTAAGAGCGCTCAACAATAATTACAAACTGCTTTTATGTGATGAACCTACAGGAAATCTCGATGAAGTCAATGCCATTGAACTTCTGAAAATAGTTAGAGATAATATCGGGGATAATAAAACAGCGATTGTTGTTTCTCATGATATCAACCTGGCGCTCAAGTACGCCGATCAAATAGTACTTATTACTAAGAATATTGAAAAAGGGTATGGTGAAGTGCTTCAGCAAAATATATTTTTCAGAGAAGCTTGGTCTTCTTTTAATGAACATGATTTTTTTGAATTTAGAAAAAAATTACTTAGCCAATTTGAAGTAAAGAAAAATAAAGTAGTTGAGCGGAATGATATCGCCAATGATAAAAAGTTTAAAGAAACAACCTATAAACAACTTTTTTCCGCTAAAGAAGGAAGTGTTTTGTTTGGGAAGAATAGAGTTAATTTATTAATATTAATTTCAATTCTTTCAATTACATTTATTGCAATTGGTTTTGCTAATGGGGCTTTGGATTATATGAATACCAAAGCAAAAGATCCTTTCGTTAACCTCTTAACCATTGGAATACCTTGGGCAAAAAGCTCTTCCACTACAGTGAGAGAAATTACCGATAATTTAAATGCCGATGAAATACGGCAAGCTTATCTGATTGACACTGTCACCGCTTACAAAGAAACACCACTCCCGATTTTTAATATCGAAGAAGGTAAATCGGAATTTATAAAAGGACGACTGGTTTCGACGGATGACCCAATTAATAAATTTCTTTTGACCCTGCGAATATAGTATCGGGTGATAAAGAATTTAAAGATGATAGTGATTTGGGAATGGTTGTTACAGAGAAGTTATTAAAAAGATTGGGATATACTGCAGATGCAAAAGTGATTTATATTAACAATGATGATATTGATACTACCGGGAATAAACAAAAACAATTCAAAGTGCCTGTACCTATACAAACAATACTCAAAGCAATCCCCGGAAAAAATCATTTTCTGGTAACCAATTTCTTTTTTGTTTCTTATGTGAATCATGATGAATGTGTGTTTGATTTTAAAGAGCAACGGAAAAGATTGTTGTTTTTTGTGAGCGGCGACAAACAGCTAGCCAAAAACTTTGGAAAGGAAATCGAAAAGTTAGTTCCTTCCTTTAATCTGAATGAAGCAGTTCCTTCCGAAGAAATAGAAAGTTTTTCCGATGATCTCGACGATTTAGGTAGTGATGATGAATTTGTTTCTGAAAATGCGGTTCCGGTTCAAGATAGCATTAACAATGAACCTTTAAATTCGGTAGCCACCTATTCGTTGGATATAAGATATAGTGACACTTGTGAAGTCATGAATACTGCCGGGTATGAGGTGTCAATAAATTTCGATGCCAAACCTTTCTATTATACCACTACTGAAAAAATATTCCGTCAAATTATTGCAACAGAATTTTATAAAAATAATCAATCGAAAATTGTAAGAATTTTTGATTATAATATTGCTCCGCAACTGGATGAGGAATTCAGTAATGATTACCTGTGTATCAACTTTAAACCTAAAGGGCTCGATTCCATTGAGACTTTCTCGAGATTTATCCTGAACAATCTTAATTCTGAGAAAGTAAAGGAACAAGCTAACGTTATCGAAATGGATGATGCCGCCATGAAGGAAAAGAAGAATTTTAATTATATGAGTAAAATGACCTGGCTTATTTCAGGATTGTTGATCGCTTTTTCCATTTTGTCGATCAGTCTCTTTATTTCCAACCTGTTAAAAACACATCTTAATAAGGTAAAATGAACCTCGGTACCTATAAGGCATTTGGGTTGAGTGATAAAGAGTCGGTAAGTATTTATATGGGAATAATGCTCAAATTTATTGTTTTTGGTTTGTTTATTTCACTGGCATTGGCGTCTGTACTGGATGGGCAATAGGAATTTGGTTTGGATCAATATTAAATATTGATGATACTATTCAATATTTTAAATTGTTTGATGGGCAAACATATTTTCTTATCTTTATCATCCTGCTTGTAACTGTAGTCACATCCTATTTCAATATAAGTAAGATATTATCAAAAACTCCAGGAGATCTGATTTATAACCGTTGATTATTATACGAAATTACAATGAACAATTTATCGTTAAGGACGAAACCAAAAGAGCAATTCTTATTGCCCAATCTATTGCAAAAGAATACTCTAATCCAAAATTCTCTCCTGCTCACCTGCTCAGAGCTATTTTGCATAAAGAATTCAGTTTAAGAGAATACCTGGAACAGGGAGGTAAAGACTTTTACTTTATGGAAGACTGGGCCGATGTAAGGATTGAATCAACCCCAAGGGTTCAAAAGTAGATGATCCTATCGGCGATGATAAAATTGCGGATGTATTTGTAGAAGCAGATAACATTCGGATTAAACTCTCAAAAAATGATGTTGATTTGATTTGCCTGCTGGGTGCAATCAGTACCCCCGGCATCGCTTTTAGCTACGATCAACTAAAAACTTTTCCTATCACTGTGGAAGAGATTATGAGTAACTCTATTGAAAATGCCGCTGTTGATTCTGCCATTGGCAAAAAAAGTAGCGCCGGCGCCTCCGGTACTGCTCCTAAAGCAGGTGCTCTCTATAAATAGTGTACCGAGAAAACAAATCTTGCTAAACAGGGAAAGCTTGAACCCATTACCGGTAGGGATAAAGAATCCAGAATGATCTCTGAAATTCTTGGTCGTCGCTCTAAACCTAATGTAATAATAACCGGGGAGCCCGGAGTTGGTAAAACGGCATTGGTAAATGGCTTTGTAAATCTTTTGCTTTCCGGAAAAGTGCCCGAAAATCTTAAAGGAGCTGTTGTGTTTGAACTCGACACCGGTGCTTTTATCGCAGGCGCTTCTTATAAAGGGGAGGCAGAAGATCGTATGAAAAATATTATTCGTGAAATAGCGCAATTTGATAAGCCGGTTTTATTTATTGATAATTTTCACTCCTTGTTGGATAAAAATGGTGCAACTCCCGGACTTGCAAATGTACTAAAGCCTGAATTGTCGCGTGGTGAGCTTACAGTTATAGGAGCTACTACCAATGATCAATACCGTAAGCATATTGAAAGCGATGAGGCTTTTACCCGCCTTTTTGAAATTGTAAAAGTGGAGGAACCCGATGAAGTGACTTCTGCACGTATGCTGCAACTGGTGATGCCTGCTTTTGAAGCACATCATAAAGGGAAGGTGGCTGATGATGTGATTCCGGAATCAATACGTCTGGCTAAACGTGATTTGAAAGAAAGAAGTCTCCCCGATTCCGCAATCGATTTAATTGATCGCACTATGTCGGCCATTATAATGATGACAGAAACTTCTAAAGATGAAATTGGTGCCATTGAACAATCATTGAAAGAACTAACTGATAATCGCAGTAATCATAATGATGAAACTTTTCTTACTGAATTAAAATGGACGCATGCATCCATGAAGAATAAAATCAGCTCTGTTTTATTCGGCCAAATAGAAGAGGAACAGGATATTGATAAATTAGAATCGATTGACGCTGTATTGCAATACCTCAACGATTTAACCGCCAAATTAAAAGTGCTGTCAGCCAACATCAAAGATAAAGTGGAGCGTACAGATGTTGCTGCAGTTGTTTCTCACAAAACAGGTATCCCACTGGGCAAATTGCAGTCACAGGAAAGAGAGAAACTGATGGGTATGGAAGCTTTACTCAAAAAGCGTGTAGTAGGACAAGACCATGCGGTGAAAGCTATTTGTGAAGCAATACTTGAATCGCGTTCAGGTCTCAGTCGACCCGGTCAGCCAATTGGATCATTCTTTTTATTAGGACCTACCGGTACCGGCAAAACGGAGTTGGCAAAATCGCTCGCAGAATTTTTATTTAATGATGAAAATTCGTTGATCCGTTTTGATATGTCGGAGTTCAAAGAAGAACATTCAGCAGCATTACTCTATGGAGCGCCTCCCGGATATGTGGGTTATGAAGAAGGAGGAATGCTGGTAAATAAAATTCGTCAACAACCTTATGCAGTTGTGTTGTTCGATGAAATAGAAAAAGCACATCCATCAGTTTTCGATTTGTTTCTTCAAATTCTGGATGAGGGTAAACTACACGATCGCTTAGGTAAAGAGGGAGATTTTTCGAACTCAGTGGTTTTGTTCACCTCTAACATTGGAAGCGATTTTGTGGTTGATAGCTTTGCCAAAGAAATCATCCCTAAATCTAGTGACCTCATGGAAATAATGACCAAGTATTTCCGCCCTGAGTTTCTAGCCAGATTAACCGAAATTGTACCATTTTCTCTATTACCGAGAAAGTAGTTCTTAACATTTTTAATATCCAGCTAAAAGAGCCTCCTCAAATCACTCGAGAGACAAGGCATTTCATTGACTATCAGTGAAAAGGCAAAAGATTATTTGGCTAAGTCAGGATTTACTCCGAAGTATGGAGCAAGGCCATTAGCGGGAGTAATTAGAATGCAGATTCGAAGACCGCTTTCCCGGATGATTATTGCCGGCGATCTAAAAAGAGGTAATGAGGTATTTCTGGATATCAGTGATAATAATGATTTAATTTGGGAAGTTAAATAATTATTTTATACATTTAGCAAAGAATTTAAATACAAAGCAACTCACTTTAAAAACTAAACATATGTTTGATTATGGTATTGGCGGGCAGGAAGTGCCCAAGGATGCGAGCGAAGCAATGGCCGACATCCCAATGAACAGGACGCTGATGATTGAAAAATTAACAGCTAATGCACCGGTTAAAGCACAAGTTACCGACGGACTGAAAAATACAGATGAAGTATTTGCGCATTTTAAACCACAGATAGATGTTGATTTTCAAAAAGAAGATTCATCGGAGCAAAAGGAAACACTAAACTTTAAAAATCTTGGTGATTTTGGAGTGAAAGGCATTACTAACCAAAGCAGTTTTCTTAAAGATCTGGAGCTTCAGAAAAACGAATATGCAAAGGTAATAAAGCAGTTAAAATCAAATAAAGTTTTAAAAACAGTGCTTGAAAATCCTGAAATGAAAGCTGCATTCATTACTGCTTTGCAAGCTATGGCTCCGGAAATAGATGAAGCTAAATACCAAATCAATTAAATTCCATTAACCCCAAATACTCAACATACTATTGTTATGGCAGAACAGGAATTACAGGGACAGCAACAGGGTTTCAATGAAGCAAAAAAAATTGAGAACCCCTCACAGGCACTTGACCAAAGTTGTAGCACTTTAGCCAAATACGGCGGTTTCGATTTATTGGAAGCTGTTATCGATGGCGCTCAAAATCTAAATCCCGAAAAAAAAGCTCGTAAGAAAATATTTCTGACCGAGTCCGGTAAAAAATCTGAACGGAACGCTATTAAAAAATCAATGAAATTATGGATTGATCTTTTGTCAGAAGTTGAGTCCCTTAGCGATATGATTGAAAAGGCTCAGGAAAAAACAGAGAGTGCTGATAAATGCCTTAAATCGAACCTTAAAATGGCACTTGAAGCAACCTCTGATCTCGAAAGATCTTACAGATCAGTAAACTTATTCTTTAAGAATACGGAATCTGATAAACTTAAAAATGTATCCTTCATGAATGCTGAACTTGACCAGCTAAAAGATCTCGACAATCCAATTTTCTTTAATAAAGTAAGGGAAGAACTTGTTGACAACTATGATCGTTTGGATTTACGTGATAACTATTCGTTAATGGTATTGCCGGGATATCTTGGAAGTAATTCCGTTGTAGAGAAGTGGGCAAAAATGGCCTATGAAAATAAAGTGATGCTGGTAACAGATTTTGCTCACCTTGATTCTCCGGATGATGTGATGGAATTATTTGAAGATGCTAATCTGGCAGGTGGAGATATTTACCGTTCAGCAGTCATGATGACTTGTAATTGGTTGGTTGGAAGAGGTAAAGCATCTGAAGTAGGTGAAGAAGAAGATCTCTACGTCCCTCCTAGTGGAGCATTAGGCGGAACAGTATATAAGACATTGATGGCACAGGTTGCCGCTGGTAAAAAGCACGGTGGCATGAGTGAAGTGGATGGAGTAAAATTTGACTTGAAAAAAAGTGAAATAGCAAATTTGGAAAAAATGGGATTGATTCCCATGGTTAATGAATACGGAAAAGTAATGGCATTCTCAGCTAAAACGTTATTCAATGGAGATAACCTTGGGCTTCAAACTTACTCAGTGGTGAGGGTATTTGATTATATTACTAAAGTACTTATGGACTTTCTTAATAGAAGAGCTTTCGAAAATTTCAATTCAAAAATGCAACAGGACTTAAGAGGACAAATTATAAAATTCCTTGATAGTGTAACTGGTCCCGGAAAGTTGATAGAAAATTTTAAAATTCAACGATTCGAACAGGATCCGAATCAGAAAAATAGGATTTTCCTGGACATTCATATGACACCTTATTTCCCTGCTAAAAGTTTTATGATAAAACTTGATGGACAAAAGGGAGATGACGGAACAGAATGGGCTAGCGAATATGCAAAGGCATGATTTTAACTTAGAAGATTACTTACGATTCTTTCAGCTCTTATTGATTAATTCATTTCATAAATGGCATTTCGCGGAGAAATTGAAATCTCTGCTCCTGAAACCGGAGCATTGAAAGACGAGAAATTTAGTGTATTGGATTGCAATTATCGGTTTTATACACCTTCTGATAATTATGGTCGAATAACAGGAAGGCGAATTGTTGGGAAAATTCATTTTGTAATAGAAACAACACCTGCTTCTGTACAACTTGCAAATGTTTTATTCACGAATAGCGCTATAGAAGGTAAATTGACATTTTATAACAGAGACTCGCTCTCAAAAATGTTTGAAGTAGAATTTGAAAATGCAAGAATTATCGACCTGGAAACAATTTTTGCACATACCGGAGAAATGCCGATGATGAATCGAGTAAGTATTTCAGCTGAAAAAATCACCTTAATTTCAAGTGGACAAATGGCAGAAGATAGCAACGATTGGGGTGTTTCACAAGAGTATTAAACTGAAGTTATTTTAGAATTAATAAATTATCAAACCAATAGTTTCAATTATTAATTAACCCTAAAAAATTAAAAAACATGTCATTTAAAGCAGAATTTGAAGTTGCAGGAAACAAGTACAGAGTACTTCACTGCAGTTATTCGTTGCAACAGGATATCGATGCAACAGGTCGTCCATCTTCCGGTGTAAAAGGTGGAACAATTCAGATGGAGGTAGAATCTACCGACAAAACAGCACTCACGGAGTGGATGGCTGATCCTTTCAAACATCAGGACGGAAAAGTCACTTTTTATAAACGCGATAGCAACCAAAAATCGAAAGAATTATCTTTCAAAGAAGGATATTTGGTTTCATATACGGAGACTTTTACCAATCTTGGTGATAACCCAATGACTGAACATTTTGTAATTTCTGCAAAAGAAGTGAAAATGGGAAATGCTGAACATAAAAACGATTGGCCTGTTTAATTGTAACTAAATAAATAAATCAGTCCGGTCGAAGATGAATCTTCCCGGACTGATTGTTTTCATTCTTGTGCAATATTTTTTTTCCTTAACCAAAGGACGGTATTTGTCGTGAAGTAAAAATGTAGAATCATGGCCCAGAAAATTCCTAATGTAACTGTAAGTATTCAGAATCATGATAAGCCGGTAGTTTATCGCAACCTGATTTTGAATCAAACTGTTTGTGGTCACCACTATTTCAGTTTTATCTGGAACATTGGGAACATCAGTCATGATTCAGGATCTCAACTTGATGTTGTAAAGAATAATATTGGCTCTACAATTTCCATTCAGTTTGAAGATCATGTATTCAATGGTATCATAACACAAATAACAGTTCAGGAACAAACCAGTACATCTCAATCTTTTACTATCAAAGGACAAAGTCTGAGCATTGTGATTGATGATGTACCCAAATCAGCAACCTATTACAAAAAAAATCTTCAGAAAATCATTAAATCCACTCTAGAAAGTGTACCCGGTAATGTGATGAAAACTGAGGTGAGTCCAACAGATAGCGAGGAAAAACATTATGTTGTTCAATATAATGAAACAGATTTTCAATTCCTGTCCCGTTTGGCTATTCGATACGGTGAATGGTTTTATTATGATGGGACCACTTTGGTTTTTGGTAAACCCGGTGATTCTAATGCAGTCCTAAAAAGCGGAAGCAATCTAACCAATTATATAATACAGGCAAATATTAAAGCCTCAAAATTCAGTTTCAAAAGTTATGATTATCATAAAGGAGAACCTGTAAACAAGGAATTAAGCAGTTTTTCTTCTGATGTGAAGAATGATTTTTCAACAGCCGTTGCAGATAAATCAAAAGAGGTTTATACCAGGGCTGATGATCGTCCCATGCATAATTTTAATCTATCAAATAAAAAAATGGTAGATGCCGCCATTGAATTGGAGACAAAACGAATTGCGTCACAAATGCTATTTGCAAAAGGTAGTAGTAAACACCATGCCCTGCGTCCCGGGTATAAGTTTATAGTAGAAACTTCTAATGGAAACTACGATTACATAGCAACAAATGTAACTCATATTTCAAATGTAGCCGGGCACTATGAAAATTCTTTCGTGGCCATTCCTGCCACTGTTAAGGTGCCTCCATATACCGACCCTCACCTTTTCCGGGAAGCAGGAACTCAAACAGCTTTGGTTAAGGAGAATCACGATACAGATGGTGTTAATCGTGTGAAAGTGCAGTTTCATTGGCAAAAAAGTGCAGATATGACTCCCTGGATTCGGGTAGGAACTCCTCATGCCGGAAGTGGGAAAGGATTTCATTTTATCCCAGAAAAAGGAGAAGAGGTTATTGTGGCATTCGACGGAGGTGATGTGGAGAAACCTTTTGTGGTGAATTCAATCTTCCATGGTGGTGCTAAATCCGGATCAGGAGATTCTGATAACAATGTAAAATCATTTGCAACTCGCAGTGGAAACAAAGTTTCGTTGGATGATAGCGCTGGAAGTATTTTGATTGTAGATAAGGCCGGCAATCAGGTTCAAATTGATGGAAGCGGAAATATAACAATTTCTTCAAGCGCCTCAATCACTCTGAAATCGAAAGATATTGTTTTAAAAGCCGACGAAGGAATTGTTCTTGATGCAAAAAATATTATGCTGACAGCTTCAGAAGATATTGTTTTGGATGCCGGAAAAGATGCTAGTATTTCCGGTAAACAAAATGCTAACTTGGGTAGTGATATGAAAGTTGCAGTCGCTGGTAAAATGTCAGTTGAAATTCAATCAAATACCAAAGTTTCTGTTTTTAGTGCTGCTCAGTTAGAATTGATGGGTAGCGCCATGAATACTATTACAGGCGGAATTGTAAAAATTAATTAATCCTTTTGTTTCCATGAGCCTTACACCCCAACAAAATTTAATGATGGGTAAAATCGAAAAGATGCGCAGTCTTTTGATGAAGGAAATGGGGAGAGGTAAGCAGTTTATAGTTTGGTCATTAAAATATGATGAACTGGAAATGATAGATTCGTTTTGTTTGGTCGAAAATTCTGACCATGCAAAAATGGAGGATATCATCATTGATTTTAAAACTTCATTTAATGATTATGCTGAATACAGCAATGACTTAATTGGAGAGCTAAGAGTAATGCAGGAACAGACTAAAGGTTTTGCCGGAGATAGTGATTGGGTTTTGAAAAATTGGGATATAGATAAAGTTATTTCAAACGTTTCGAATAAATCTGCTCCAGCCACTTTTTTAAAAGTTGTTTCAAGTATTGCTGAAGCAGTTCCTGATTTCGGAGGGAAAATAATTGCATATTTAGAACCTTCACAATGCGAGGATCCTAAGGCGCTGTTGAAATGGCTTCGGGAAATGCTGACAGAAGTTATGCCTTCGCGCGTAACAGTTATGATGGCTGAACAAGATTCTAGCTCCACGTTGTCTTCATTGTGTGTTTCATTCCCCGAAATTTCAGCAATCATTGTTCCCGACTTAAAAATGGATCAGGCAATTAAACAAATGGCTACAGCCGGTAATCCGGCAAATCCTGATGTGCAATTCAGGAAATGTATTTTTAGCATGAGTGAGGCCGTTGGTAAAAAAAAATAGTGCCTTGATACATAAATGGCATGATAAAGCAGTTGAAGTTGCTAAAAAAGCCGGGTGGAATGATATGGCTGTAACAGCTCACATGGCTGCCGGTACTTTCATGCTCAATCTCAAACAAAATGAAGACGCAATTTATTATTATAATTCAGCAATAGATAAAGCGAATCAACTTGTATCGGAGGGTCATTATCTGGGTGCACCACTAATTATTCAAGGTTATGCTGCAAAAGGAGCCACCTTAATTGCAGCGAAAAATTATCAGGAAGCCTGTGATTGTTATTTGAATATGGCAAACATGTCAACTGGTCCTGAAAATATTTTAAATGCGTTAGAAGCATGGCGACTCGCCGGCTTTTGCTTCAGAAATATGGGCGATAAATCCAGTGCCTGGGAATGTAACTGGAAAGCTGTCAATGCAGCCGAAGGTCTCGCCCCTGATGTAAGACCACATACAACATTACCCTATGTTGGAAAGGAATTAATGGAGTTAGTGCCTCGTGATAAAGATCCATACGAGGCGAAAGTTGAAATTAATAACAAAATGGTAGCACTTGTTGGCGATGGCTGGGAATTATAACATAGCCAGCAAAAAACTGATAATCCCGCCGGTTGCTCCTGCTGTGGGAACAGCTGTACTACCCGCATCCACCATGTTTGATATGGTTATGGGTGTTGATGTGCATATCGTGAACATCCCCAGCCCGGGAGGACCAATACCAACACCATTACCACATCCGGCAATAGGAATCATTTTTGATCCTACATTAATGCTGCCTCCTATTTCAATACCGGTGCCATATGCACTTGCTGCACCAGTTATGAATGCCATCGCAGCGGCATCGAAGGCTGTAGAGCCGGTAACTTCAGTATTGAATCAAAATGTTTTTGCTATGGCTGCAGGGCAAAGCCCTCCCCCCCCTCCTCCACCTGAACCCCCACCGCCACCGCCGGCTCCAGATGCGCCCCCTCCGCCTGATCCTCCTACTTTTATGAATATACCAACAGGAGTTGGTGCTTCAGTTCTGATTAATTCGATGGCACGTACCAACGTGACAACAAAATACAAACAAATTCCTCCTCATATTCCAATGGGCGCAGGATTTACTGTGCCTTCAAATATTAAAAACGGTGGCCATGCTTTCATGGGAAGTCTGACAGTAAGTGTAGAAAGCAATCCATTTACATTTGCCGTTTTACCTTGTACTTCATGTCAGTGCATCGGCAAACCCGATAAGGACGATGGAGGTATGTCATTGCCGACAACAATTATTACACCTCTTCCAAAAGGGCCATTGGTTTTAATTGGAGGACCACCTGTTCCGGTACTTACGATTGGAAGTATTTTAAAAGGTGGAATGAAGTTTCTGAAAAAACTCATGAAAAAAAGTGCCTTCATGAAAAAAGTATCCGATAAACTCCATTCGATTTTTAATGCTAAGGCAGGTTCCTGGAAAAGTAAAGCAATTTGTTTTTTTACAGGCCACCCGGTTGATGTAGGAAGTGGTTATTTTCATACCTCCAGAACAGATTTCGAACTGCCCGGACCTATTCCATTTATTTGGGAAAGAGAATATTATTCTCGCTCAAAATATGATGGTCCACTTGGCTATGGGTGGCATCACTGCTACGACTTATTTATCCAATTTTACGAAAAGGAAAATGGAATTGGATTGAAATTGGCCGATGGAAGAATGGTAGCACTTCCCGAATTAAATATTGGTGATGACCCTTATTTTGAGCAAAATGAAAAATTTGATTGGTTCAGGGATGAAAATGGGTATGGGTTTACCAATAAAGAAAAACTCACCTATCGATTTGGCTATGCAGGCGGTGAAAGTGATGTTTACCGACTCGTTAGTATCGAAAATACGAGTGGGCATGCTATAAAATTTGAATATACTAATTTTGGCTTTTTAAAATTAATCACCGATAGTGCAGAGCGGTTATTAGAAGTGACTACTGATTTTAAAGGTAGAATTTCCTCAGTGTCGCACAAGGCTGAAGTGGCAAAGGATAAAGTGATTTTCATTCAATACCGTTTCGATGAAAACAGTAATCTAATTGAAGCCATTGATGCACTTAATCAACCTCAAAAGTTTTATTATGTTGGTCATTTAATTGTTCGGGAAACAGATCGTAACGGATTAAGTTTTTATTTTGAATACGACGGCTACGATACAGAAGCAAGATGCATAAAACCTGGGGCGATAATGATATTTATTATAGAAAACTCACCTATTATGAAGGGTTAACGGTAGTTGAAGATCTATCGGGAAACAGGACAGAGTATCATCACGACGATGGAGTTGTTTATAAAACTGTAGATCCCAAAGGTGGAATTTCCTTGACCGTTAGAAATGAAACCGGAGACATCATTCAGGAAACCGATGAGGAAGGTCTTACCACCACTTATAGCTATGATGAACGTGGCAATCTGTTGGGAGTAGTTAACCCCAATGGAAGTGCTGTTTCGTACACCTATGAAAATGATATTGCAATTGCGGCAACAGACGCCGGTGGTGGAAATTGGATCTGGATAAGAAATGAGGAAGGGAAAGTAGTTCAACAAATTAATCCTATTGGATTAATAACTCAGTATGAGTACACAAATGGATTGCTCACTGCAGTTATTAGGAATGACGGAGCCCGCACAGAAATTTTATACGATCAGCAATTTAATGTTGCTGAATTGAGATTGCCCGATGGGAATTCTTCCTCATGGACTTTTGATGCGTTGGGAAGATGCATCGAATACACCGATGTATATGGCGGAACCCAATTCAGGCGATTTGATAATCTTGGACGGGTTATAGAAATTACCGAAGTTGATGGTAATAAAATATTTTTTAAATATAATGGTGAAGGTGAAGTAATTCATGTTAAAGATAAAGTGCGTGAAGTCGAATTTGAGTACCAGGGAATGGGAAAAATGGCGCAACGAAAGGAAAATAACACCAAACTGGAATTTATTTATGATAAAGAGGAGCAACTAATCGGTATTCGCAATGAAAAAGGGACACCCTATAATTTTAAATTGGACCCTCTAGGAAATGTTACGGAAGAAATTGGATTTGACGGAATTAAAAAACGTTTTGCACGCGATAAAGCAGGGAAAGTCACTTCAGTGCAACGCCCGGATAACAAAATTACTAAATACGAATATGATGATGGAGGCAGAATCACAAAAGTAATTCAGCACGATGATTTAACTGAAATATTTACATATGATCTTGCCGGAAATCTGGTTGAAGCAGCCAACGATAACATACTTCTAAAATTTGAACGCGATAAACTCGGAAGAGTTAAAAAAGAAAGGCAGGGCGATTTTATAACCGAATCGCTGTTTGATGACAAGGGTACCCGAGTCGGATTAAAATCATCAGCCGGCGCGAATATTAGGATCGATAGAAATGTGATGGGGGATGTGTCGGCAATGTCGGCCACTAACGGTGATAGCACATGGGAAGCTAAGCTGCAATCCGATGAAATGGGTCTTGAGGTATTGCGCGAATTGCCCGGAGGTTTGCAAAGCCGGTGGCAGCGCGATAAATTGGGCCGACCGTTGGAACATGTGGTTACCAAAGGCAAAACACTTCACCGAAGCCGTCAGTATTTGTGGGATTATGATGACCGGTTGAAGAAAATGATTGACCAGATTCAGGGTGAGACACAATTTGGCCACGATGCAGTTGGTAATCTGACCTGGGCCAAGTATAATGATGGTTTTATCGAATATCGAATTGCTGATGAAACCGGCAACTACTACAAGACAAAAGATAAAAGCGACCGGAAATTTGGTCCTGCAGGACAAATACTTGAAAGTCGTAATACAAAATTTGAGTATGATGCAGAAGGAAATCTTATTCGTAAATTATTAAAGGATGGGAAGGAGTGGCAATACCAGTGGTATTCGAATGGAATGCTCAAAAGGTCATCCGGCCCGACAAAAAGGAAGTATCATTCACTTATGATCCGTTAGGTCGGAGATTATCTAAAACTTTTCAGGATAAAATCACTAACTGGGTTTGGGATGGAAACCTTCCCTTGCATGAATGGATTGAAGAATCATCTCAACAACATTTAGAAGTTAGTGCAAAGGGAGAACTCGAAAAATCATCAGCACCTGAAAATATAATTACCTGGGTCTTTCAACCTGAATCATTTGCTCCCGTTGCCAAACTTCTGAATGGCGAAGCATTTAGTATTGTATCAGATCATCTGGGAACACCAGCCGAAATGTACAATGGTAAAGGTGATAAAGTGTGGGAGGTAAATCTCAACATTTACGGACAAATTCGTACCATCGAAGGCTACGCAGCAGATTGTCCCTTCCGCTACCCGGGCCAATACGAAGATGAGGAAACCGGTTTGTATTATAATAGGTTTAGGTATTATGATGCGGATGAAGGGACTTATGTTAGTCAGGATCCGATTGGGTTGATGGGCGGCTTAAAATTTATAATTATGTAAAGGATACCGGCTATATGATTGATGTTGTTGGATTGGTTCAAGGAGGATCATATTCAGCAGTAAGAAATTCAACTAACCGGCCTGGATATGAAATACATCATATGCCCGCAGATTCCATTTCCCCTTTGAGTACTTCACAGGGTCCTGCCATTAGAATGACTAAAAAAGGATCATGCAATGACTGCTAGTCACGGTCATCAAGGTAATTATGGACTAGCCTATAGGTCTGAACAATTGGCTCATATTGAAAATAACCGTTGGGATAAAGCTATTGAAATGGATATTGATGACATCCATGGAAATTTTGGCACTAAGTATGACAAAGCGATAAAAGAAATGTTAGATCACGAAAAAAATGAGGGAAGGTTAACTAACGCTCAACATAAACGACTAAAAGCAAAGTGTAAATGATAATGAAAAAAAAACCTTCAGTATCTAACATAGCTTTTCAAATTGTAAGCTTTGAAAGTGTAGGGCCAATTAATTTTGGAATGAAAAGTTCTGAAATTGATAGTTTGCTTGGTCCCTGTGAAGTGATTATTAAACACAAAGATGGTGGAAATGATGAAAGAAGATTTAATTCAAAATTGTCAATAAAGTACAATTTTAAAAATGAATGCGTTGAGGTTTCATTGGAAAAAAATTTAAACGTAATGTTAAGTGGTATTTCAATTTTTAAGACAAAAAATTTAATTGAGAAATTATCAAAGTTTGATAATCCTGTTGAAAAAGTCGGATTTGTAATTTTTTTTAAATTGGGCATTGCTCTTACGGGGTTTGGTATAAAAAAGGATGATAAGACTATAAGCGTATTTTCTAAAGAAAATCTCGTAAAATGGAAAATTTAGTTGTTTTTATATAAGTAAAATTAATATTGGACATTAAATTACTGATTCATCCCATGCCAAACACCCAAACCTGCAACATCGAATCCATGACGCTACTAAGAACATTTAGTCCACCGCCTGCGTCGGGATCCTCACGTTAATCACATCCGTATAAAAAAGTGAAAATTATTATATTTAAATCCTACCTGGTTTGTAAAATTAAATCCTTAAATTAATAGTTCTAATTATGTCCTTCACACTAAAAATCCAGGAATCAACACTCGAAGGGAATGCTGATTTCAAAAACGACAAAGGTAACCACGAATGTGTGGTTTTTGTTCAACGAGTTTCAGGAGCTCCGGCTACCACAATGTGGAAAAGAGGAGATAAGGTAATGAGTCTTAAAAATGGTGATATACCTAAAGGTACAGCAATAGCTACTTTTGGTGATGATGGGCATTACCCTGCTTCCGAACGTCATGCTGCAATTTACGTGGAGCACGATGAAAAGAAAATTATTGTTTATGATCAGTGGAGGGCACTGGGGAAGGTAAAAAAGAGACCTATTCACGCCAAGGGAGGTAAAATAAGGAATGTGAATGATGCCGATTGCTTTTACATAATTTTGTAATAATTTATTCTTGAAATATTTTAAATCGAAGTAATAGAATCTCAATGGTAACTGTAAACCCGGGAATATATTTTGCAGAATTAATGCCTCAGTATTTCAGGGCAGCTAAAATCTGCGAAGTGGTTTATGACAATATTGATCGTCTGTACAAACCCATGCATGATCAAGGAAGTTTGGTTTCTTCTATTGTAACACTAGGGGGAGATGAGGGCATTATAAAGTGTCGCTGTTTATTAGGCTACTACAAGCCAACTTTAATGTCTCATGAGGAGCAAGCAATGGCAATTGAGGAATTTAACACCCTTTTAAAAACAAATGCTATTCATCCACATAATTATACCGCTAGTGAGGTATCTGATGCGGAGCATTTTTATTCATCTACTATTATGACGATGGTTCCCCTATTAGGACTGATACTTAATCCTGTCGGTACTTGGGCCTGGGACTTTATAAAACCTTCTGTAACTACTATATATTCAAGTGGGAAAGAAACAATTTTTGGTGAACAAAAATAGTTGAATTCCCAAGGAATTTTACCAGGGAACGAGGTCTGATGTGGACCAGCTTTTTGGCCCTGATTTGGCCGGACATAATTATGGATTTAGTGTGGTTTATCAAAATACTCCTTGGTTTTATATTGAGACTGTATGGGACTGGATGGAATAGATGTTTCTTGAATTTATAAATGTATTTATATAAAAAATAACTAACATTATGTCATCACTACAAATTGGTTCAAGAGGAAGAAGCGTAATTGATTTACAAAACCTTCTCAATGCAAAATTATCACCCAGTCCTCGACTAAAGGCCGATGGCGAGTTTGGAAGTAAAACTCAAAAAGCGGTAATGAGTTATCAAAAGGCTAACTGGTTAACTGCAGATGGTGTTGCAGGTAAATGTACAATGAATGCATTGACCGGAAACGAGAAATTTTGTGTATTACATAATTTGTGGTTGGTCCCTCAGCCTACACAAGACACTTGCTGGGCCGCTTCAACAGCTATGTTATTGGGTTTAAACAATGCTGTGAAACTTCCTCCTTTGTTGGCGCATTTGGCTCCTCCAGGTGTAGGTTTATTAAATGATTCAGAACTCAGCAATCCTGTACATATGAAGACTTACTGCGAATATTTTAATTTGAGATTACATTATCCTCAATCTTATACACCTGAAGGTCTTTATAATGTAATCCGATTTAAACCTGCTATGGCAAATATTTTATGGGAAACTAACAGGTATGTTTCCGGAAACGGAAGTTCTGGACATATGGTTGTAATAGCGGGAATCCGCGGCAATGGAGATGCTGATGGAACTACATTAAGGATATTTGACCCATGGCCGGTTGCAAAAGGAGAAATAGCTTCACCTATTTATTCCAAAATGATTCAAGCAACACCTACTTATACTTACCATCTTTATCAGAAAAAATGACAATTTGATAGACTTGAATTTGCATATTGTTTACTTGTAACTCGGTTGTTGTTAATATGTTAATAGTTATGGCTATGAATTGTTTAATACCACCAAATGTTTTTATAAAGAGATTAAATTTCCATCAAATTTTCCTTACATTTGTTAGCCTTGGGTAACATCTTTCAGGATTTGACCCCGGATAATTAAACAAGGTATCAAATAAATATTAAATGTTGTTTATTTCAGATTTAAGCTCTGTAAGTTTTAAAAAATGTCTTTAAATGGTTTTGACATCCGAATTTCATGGTTTCAATTCAGAGAAGTTTCACAAAGACCGGTAGGAGTTAATGAAGATGCTGAAATAAGTATAGAACCTTATCTAAGTTTCAGGACCCGCAACAATAATGGCATCATTGAAATAATAGATGTAAATACCACGATATCTGTTTCCCGTTCGAGGAGCTGGGTGAGAACAGGTTGTAAAACAGACTGGCTTCTGAATCATGAACAGGGACATTTTGATATAGCTGTGTTAGGAATGCGTGAAATGTATAATAGTTTGTTGAGTTTACGTAGGTCTCCAACTTCTGAGTTCAATAGAGAAACCATTAGGATTCAGACGGAAATTCAAAGAAAAATCGATGAAGCCGATCATCTGTATGATACACAAACCAACCATGGATTGAACTCAGCGGAACAAATCCGTTGGTCGAGTAGAATTAGAACGTTAAAAGGTAGCAGTGCAGGAGTCCTCAATGACTTAAGATAAAATCATAGCAATTAATTAATAGCAAATAACATTTAAGAATTCAGTAGTGTACACTTCTTACGCTCCACCATTTGCCCGTGATATCAATACAACAACTGAAGGAATCAAATTTACTATGGATTCAGGGAAGATTCCGATAGATGTTATTATTCTTGTAGATATTTTTGAGGATGCGTGGAAGTTTGATCCTGGTTCTTTGGCAGAAACGTTTGTTGAGTTTGACACAGAAATATATGATAATGTTGCCACCGATCCGAGTGGGAAAATTGTATCGCTTCACAGAAGAGGATTTATTATAAATGTGCAAACCCGTTATGTAAAAGATATTGATAAGGATAGAAGATCCGGTTATGGCAGGGGTACTACTGCAAAAGATAGAAAGTCAGGTAACTTTTCTCTTGATTTTCATGAATCGCAACATAGTGCAGAGGCACTTGAATATATCCATAAAAATCAAATACCGGATATGATAATTAAACCTGGAATGACAGCCAAGAGTGTTACGCAAATTTTAGATGATTATGCTGTAAAACGCGATGCTTATTTAAAAAAATTGGAATCTTATCATATTGCAAAAGTAGATTGTGTGGGTAATCCTGCAAAATTTTGTAAATAATAAAAATAACCTCAAACAATGCAACGATTTTATACCCAACCATTCTCTTTTACAACTCTTGTCAAAGGGGACGAGCATCCCAAATGCAATCTCCAACAATCCATTGCCCTTCGAATCCATTTGATACTCATTACTTCATTTAATGAATTTCGTTACGATCCGGAATTTGGTTGTCTCATTTGGGACTGCGATTTCGAAAATATTCCCAATGTAACGGCGTGGAAAGATCGCATGTCAAAAGCAATTAAATTGGTAGTCGAGAAATTTGAACTTCGTTTAAGAAATCATCAGGTTACAGTGGAAATTACCGAGGAAGAATTTATTCAGAATAATCAAACGCTCCTGAAAAAAGTTAAAAGAAGAGTAGATGTTATTGTTAAAGGCAACCTAAAAACAACCAACGAACAATTTCATTTCAAAGAAATCATGTACATTAGTCCTGTGTGGGTTGATTAAATCGAACTTAATGGAAATCTATTTATAAAATCATTTTTGCTGTATGAAATCTACAATATCAAAACTTGTATTAATTATTATTTTATTTGTTACATGTTATTTCAGCATTTCAGCCTGAAGTGAAAGATGAAAATGTAACATGCCTGTTTCGTCAAACACCACTGTTTAATTTTCAGGAGCAACCGACCTTATATTTAGAATCAGATTACGGATTTTTAACTTCTCCTGATAACTTCTCAGAAAATATTAATTTACCCAATTTCAAACAAGCTGCAAGTTTGGAGAATAGCGATTTTCATTTAAAATTTATAGTCCGCGATTTGCAATTGACCGATTTTGAATTGAAGTCGAGAAGTTTTACGGATAAAGGGATATTATATAAATATTACTATTATTATTTTAATGTTGTTGGTGAATTTGGTTACAGATTATTTGAATCAAATGGGGATTCTTTGTTAAATGAGAATATTATCAGGGAGTTTGCTATGTACAGCGATGAGTTTGATTCGGAAAGAGAATTAGAGAATTATGTAAAACGTAGTTTAAAGAATGATGCAATGAGAATTGCAGGGAAAAGAGTTCGTAATATTATCGAAAATGATCTTGATTGGAAAACATACCGTTTCTCGGTTGATTTGTGTTATGTGAAAGAAAGTGGTGTTGCTTACGAAGAATTGAAAAGAGCACACTTTGATCTGTATAATGGATTAACAAAAACATTTGCGGAAGATCAAACAACTTGGAAAGATGATATAGATTCTGCTATCGTTGTCTTTCTCAAATATTTGGACATGGCTGATTTGAGTCAAAAGAAAAGTAATATTAACAGCGATGTTACTGAATGCTTATTAAAAAATACAGCAATTGCTTACCTGTTTTCAGGACGGGAGGAAAAAGCCGCTGAACTTATTTCTGATTATCAAAAAAGAGTTAATGGCATAGATGTAACCACTACCAAACTAAAATTACTTAAAGGGGATCCATATTATGGGAAATGCAGCTCTCCTTATGTTGTATTTGGAAGCCAATTTAATACAGTAAAATTGGATGATATTTGCAAGGAGCAAACTCAACGAAAAATCAAAGCAAACAACCTTAATTATAAATAACTCAGTAACCAGATACTTTATTTATTATGCATTGTAAACAGTACTTTTAAAAAATGAGAGCATCCGACTTTGAAAATGAATTGAGCACCGAACAAATTCGCAACCGCATGATAAAAAATGCGGCTAAAGTTTGGGGTGTAGAAATTGAAGATATTGAATCAACATTTGATCCATTGGTAACCATGTTGATCGAGGCCTGTTCCTATGAGCTAAACAAAATTAACAGGGAGATGATGAGTTCCAGAACAAGGATCATGAATCGCCTGGCTCAAACCTTGTCCCCCGAAACACTTATCGGCGCACAGCCTGCTCACACCATCATTCAGGCAAGGAGCATTGAGATGGAATGTACTATTAACAGAGATGATCAATTCAGCACCGTTATTAAGCAGCATTCTGTAGATGTAGATAAAAAGGAGATTACAAAAGAAATATATTTCAGTCCACTTAAAAACTATAAATTATTTGATGCTCAGATAAAATATTCTATTTCCGGAAACAAAGTATATGAATATAAAAATGGCGTAATTAAACAATCGATTGCTGAGGATGTAAGGTCTTCACTCAATTCACATACACTTTGGCTTGGATTGGATATCAACACAAAAATTCAACAACTGGATGAATTTGTTTTTTTCTTGATTGGAAAAACGATCCTGACGAACAAAAATACTTGCGCATATTGCCACTTACTAAATGGTCGGTCGGACCCTACAAACTTCATACTATTCAAGGCATACATCAATCTTCTGCGGCACCTCGGGAGTCAAATAGTATTGATGATGAATATAATATAACTCTTCGTACCGAGAAGCTAGTTGAACAATATTATCATGACAGTTTTTACACAGTTACAAATGGCGATTCTTCCAAATTAAAATTGCAGGATTTCCTCACAAGTTTTCCTTCCGAAATATCTGATGTCTTCTCCATGCAAGCTCTTTCAAAGATTCAGGGCAAATTCCTTTGGATCAAATTGCAATTCAATTCTGCAATTCCGGTTAATGCTGTACAGGATGTTTTTGTATCAGTAAACGCCTTTCCTGCAATTAACAGGAAAATAAATCGGATTACTTATCAGTTGAAGAACAATATGAATATAGTGCCTCTCATGACAGAAAGTTTGTTTCATGATATGGTAAATGTAATTTCTTCAGAGGGTTCCCGTTATCGCAGCAATCCGCTGGATTCAGGATTTAATAATTCGGATGGTTACTATACTCTCCGTCACGGAAGTGTAGAACGATTTGATCAACGGCATGCCATGGAATTGCTCACAAACGTGATTGACAGACTCAGGGATGAGAGTGCTGCTTTCAGTTCATTAGGCAATGATTTTATTAATGTACAGATTAATCAGATAAACCAGGCTCTGGCAATGATCGACAACCGTCTTGATTTAAAAGGCACTCATGAAAGACCAACGCAATTTCTATTAATAAAACCTCTAAGAAAGAATGATACCGTTTTTGCTAAATTCTGGACTACAAACGGATTAGATGCAAATTCCGTAAAGCCAGGCACCAAATTAACCTTGCAGTCAGGGTCAGATATTAAATCTGATTCATTATTCACTATTGTCACTACAAGTGGAGGTAAGATGCCATTAAGTGAAAATGAAAAGGTAATTGCTTATAAAAAGGCGCTTCTTACCCACGATCGATTATTGACTGAACAGGACATTCATACATTCTGTATGTTTGAATTGGGAAATCTAATTCAAAATGTGGAAGTTCGAAAGTCCTGGGAAATTACTGGGACAGGAAGAGTGGTATTACAAGAGTTATTGAAATACGCATTTTCCCCTTGAAAAAAGAAAATTTTGCTGAAAATGAATGGAACGATCTGGCTAGATCACTCCATGCTAAAATTAAAATGCAATCAAATGATTTATTGCCAATGAAGGTGATAGTTGTTCCTCCGCAATTGTTTGAAGGTACTTCCGGTTCGAATTAATGAGTTATTTATTTTACCATGGCTAAGGATCAAATAAGTGTCTTTATTGAAAGCATTCCGCTCGATTTGAGAGTAGAGGTGGTTCTAAATGACCTCAATGAAGTCAGGTTATACTTTAGATGATTATTTTATTAAACCAGTCGGCATTTTCAAACGACGGTTTGGTAAAGATATCGCTAAAGTGGAAAAGTTCAACTTGAAAATAATACTGAAATTTACAACATACATGTGAATAGGGAAGGATTCTATGACATGTTGCCACAGGGTTATTTCACAATCCTCCCGGAAAGGGAACAAAGCTTTTAAGACCGCAACTGAGATGTCGGAGGAAGTGAAGTTGCGTTTAAAGCAAGAAAGGGAGGCACGTGATTTTTTTCATATTTATGAAATTGAACTTTATAACCTTAGATTGTCTGTTGAATGGAATGAAAGAAAATTAATCGAAACTATTTCGATCACAATGGATGATGAGGATTTCTTATCCTATTGGGAACTTCCGGCAATTTTTAACAGGACTCAGAAGGGTATTTTATTTTATCTGTATCCCATTATTGATTCCATTCGTGGGAATATTCCGCTAATGGAAAAAGCCTACACTCTCATTTTAAATGAAACTGTTCAAATTCGCAAATTGAATACCGGACATATGTCCATCAATTCAATTCAGGGTTATAATATTCTAGGAAAGAAAAATCTTGGCCTTGATTTTGTCCTTGGTAGTTTGGCAACACCTGTTTATCAAACTCTCCTAATAGAAGTTGGACCCGTAGCCAACACCGACCTCATTTATTATCTCCGTAAAGGCAGAGGGTTGAGAATTATTCAACAGTTAAACAGGTTTTTTATGCCGCTATTTCTCGAGAGTGAAATAAAAATAATCTCAGAGAATAATATTTGGCTTCTTGGAGAAGAAAAATCCGGAACACGTCTGGGATATAATGTAACTTTATAATTTGTAATAGAATATTTTAATCTGCTAAAAAACTCCAGCCTTTGTTTGATTTTGTCATGGGAGGCTGTTCAGATTCTACTGATTTTTCTTGTACGAATGCCCGCTCTCCTTTTTCTTTCCAATAAAATCCAGTTGCGAAAGTTTAAAGAAAACATTGTGAGTCATATGTATGAATTCCTCTGCAGCAACAAGTGTAGATGAGACATCGGTGTGTTTGTATTCAGATCTAATCAATCTGTTGATTTTTTCATTAATATCATTTGGTGTTTCTTCCACCCACTCACATATGTAATTGATAAGTTCTTCTTTGTCTTTAACAGGGAGGTTACTCAATGTCATTGAAATTTTATAAGCCATACGAAGAAAACAATCCAACATGTAAACTGGTGGCTGATTACTCAATATCCATCGGTAGCTGCCAAGATTGTCTGCAATGTAATCAGATGTTGATTGGCAAAGAGTCATACAGCTTTTTACCAAAGAGGTTGACTGACTCTTCCCATGTATTTTGTCGATGATGATCGCAATATTTTTTCCGGTTTCTCCTAGCAGGTTTCCAGTTTTAAAATAAAATTCCTGCAATGCGGGATGACAATTTACCATCATACTTGCCGGAATAAAATTGTCGCTAACTTTCATTTTGCCTGCCTGATAAGAAAGACATCCGATAACTAATGAGTTTGCGGAAGGTTGATCAAGATTGATCTGTGAATCGGGCAAAATCTGCAATTGATAGTCCGCCCTTACAAATGGGAAACGGGGAGGTGTTTCTTCAGTGTCGGGTAGTCCTGCAGGAATTCTGGCTTGAATATTAGCAGTTATCAAAACATAGAAGAGCTTTTCTTTAGAATCTTCGAAATGATACTCAGCAATTAGTTTTTCAGTATCTGTATTCAGTTTCAATCCTTGATTCATACCAAACTCAATACGCGAACCCCCGGCGGTGATTGCCCTGCAGCTTAACAATTGTACACGAATGATTTTGGCAGGATCAATATTTATTTTTAAGTTAAGTGATGCTGAGCCTTCTTCTTGAGGCAGGCACAAACCATAATTGAAATCATTCAATTGCAAAGCGATAGTATCCTGATTAAATCCTTAACATAAGCATCTGTTTGCTCAAAATGTTCTTTGTTCATTTTCATTCCGTCAACCCAGTTTACGGAAAGTGTTTTAAATGGAGGTAACATAGTGTTTGTTTAAGAAGTAAGTTAAAAGCAGAAAACAGTTTTTTTTAATATTATTTTTTTATTCGCTCAGAAATGATGATAAAATTCTCTCTGATTTTATTTTCACGTACAGTCAACGAAGGATCAATATATATTTTAGATTGGAACCATTTTTGGGGTTTGATATGAAATAGCCATTCATAGGATTGCTGATTTTCGTTCATGTACTGAATGGGACTTTCTCTATTTTTTTCATTATATTCAGTCATGTATAAATAAAATAGATCACCAAAAGTAAGTCGATCCTGTGGTGCCTTAAATTTCATGAATGTATTTCCCGAATCCCTCACATTTTTCTTAAGTTCAAATGTAACGATATGACTGTTGGAGAAATCAATTGAATCGGGATCAGGGAGGATCATGTTTTCCGGATATCTCCATTTTTTGTAAATAGGTGGTGGCACCTTAACTGCATAATCAAATGTTGAAATTGCCAGCAATGGGAATAGAAAAAACAATAAGGATGAAGGAAAAATCATCCAGAAAGCTGTTATTGGAGGACAAAAATAAACAATTAAACCACTGACCAGAATTGCAAGGATAAGTATTGATAATGACATATTCATTTTCTGATAAAATGATTCAACATTTCGCCATCCGAACAATCTCCCCATTTGCACTACATGAATAATACCGATAATCACACAATAAACTTGAAGGGAAATATAAAAATATGGAAGTGTGGCAAATTTCAGAAACCCCAGTAGAAAAGGTAAAACTAATATTAATATGAGTAGTATAGAATATTTTACTCTTGCTTTCGACGAAATTTTCTTCGCCCCGCCATAGCACCAGATTTGCCTTCGTTAGCTTTCGATTGTAATATAGAATTTAACATAAATATTTCTTATTCTCCGATATTTTTCAGTACATCTTCGCTTACTCCCTTTTGAATCAGAATTTGTTCCAGTTTCTGAATTCGCCTATCTTGTCTGGCATTTTCTTTTAATAGCTCATTAACTTGTAAAAGTTTTCTTCTATCATTGATCCATTCATGACAGATATCCCTCATACTTGCTCTCAATAAATCAACATTAGAAGTATCAATTGATGCAATCCTGAGTTGATCAAGAAATTTATAATAGATATCGGTTTTTACAGCATCAAAATCTGCATCGTTAGTGACATCTAACGTCTTAATACTTTGTTTAGTTGAGTCCAACAAGGAAACTAGAGGTGGAATAAATTCAGTAGAACCCTCTTTCTCTTTTAATTTCTCTTTCAATACTTGGTAATCTTTTCTGAAGAATCTCGTATTAAAAAATACACCCACATTTACAAACACTATGGTAATTACAAACAATACTATAAACTGCAAAAATGCTGTTGTTCTTTCCTTCTGGTTAATAGGATCCATTGATTAAACTGGTTGAATAAATTAAATGAAGACAATAAATATTGCCTATCTGACAAATATACTAATTTTTTAAGGGGACTGAAATTAATACTAATTATTGAAACAACAAAATTATATTTGATAATCAAGGTGTTATGATAAGAAGTGGAGTGGTTAAACTGATTTATTAGTTCCTAAAGCATATGGGTTGATATTCGCCTGCATTTTCATTTATATGCGCTGCTCAATTGTAGCTTATAAATAGGCTTATTGCATTTCTGGTTAACTTTAAGGTATGGTGCGTTTCTTTAAATGGTTGAAATACAGTTACACTTATATGATCGAAGAGTAATTGTAGGTACAACAGGACATTGTGAAAAAAAGACCATGTATTTATAGAATTCACAAAAATTCAGGTACTCCACTATTCCTTTATAAATTTTCCATGAAATTCCAGGTCTCCACGCTTCACCTCACAAAAATAAACACTTAAAGTTAAACAGGAACTTCAGAAATTGCTGCATTCGTATATAAAAATGGTAATTTTGATGTAATTAGTAGTGCTCAATGAAACAGGTTTCTCACCCAATTGCTGGCATTTTAATCTTATATTTATAGAAGGTAAAGACAGCTGACTGATCGTTAATTTTTTTATTTGAATCACATGCAACTAAAGACTTATATAAAATTCGACATTTTTTTGATGCTTATAACAGCGATTTTATTTTCATGTTGTCAACCTTCGTCTGAATTGCAAAATGCCGGGTCAACGAAAGGTCAAAAATTATCCGGCAAAAACAAAGAAAAAACATATACCGTTTCAGGAAAAGTACAACAAACATTTTCTTATTGCGGTGGCGCCAGACCCTCCGAAGAAATGCTTGAAAAATTAGCAACACCTTCGAGTTATCCCGGTAAAAAGTTTTATATAAGGAAAGGACAAATTAATAGTCTCCAAGAGGAAATAGTTGCAGAATTTGTTTCTGATACCAATGGACTTTTTTCTATTCATATGGAACCCGGTACTTATTCCATTATTCTCCAGGAACAAGTAAGTAAAATTAAGGTCGAAGATTATGCGAATAAAAATCAAAAAATAGATGAAAAGTGTTTGAATGAATGGTGGGGAAAACCCTATATTGTATTAGTTGTGATGGACCAAAATATTAATGATTTAAATTTCATTTTTCGGCATCGCTGTTTTATCACAAATGATATTCCTTGCATCACCTATACCGGACCCTTGCCGCCTTAGCAGAAAGCCGTAAAAACAAAACCCCCTCACAGTATATAGAAATGTGAGGGGGGGGTGCTAAGGAATTGTAATTATTGCTTTACCAATTTTGACGTATAGACACCATTGTCGGTTTGAACTTTTACAAAATAAACACCGTTATTAAAATTTGAGCAATCAACAATTTTTTTAGTGTTACCAGTACTTTCATTTTCGTTAAATGCATATTTCAATTTCCCAAGCTGATCAAACACTTCTATGGTATTAACCACAGTATTTTCCGGCAATTCAATATGGAAGAAATCGGTTGCAGGGTTTGGCTTAATGGATATTGGTGAATTACCATCCTGATCATTCAACCCGGTAGAATTATCAATCACAAATTGATGTTGATAGGAGTTGCCTCCGTAAACGGATTCAAAAATCCAGGTACCATCCACCCACCAGGGATCAATAACATAATACCACCTGATATAGCCGGTAGCAGTAGTAGCCCAGGGTATTACAAATTGCCAATTAAGAACGTTTGTGCCGGATGGGTTATAAATATTCAGTTGCATTTGAGAGTTAAATTCCAGATCGCGTGTATATACCCATAGCCATAATGAATCGCCTAAAGCGAAAGTATCTACTTCATTTGTGGTTTCGGGGGTAGGACAATTGTAATATTCTAACTGAGTTTGTTTTGTACAAATGCGATTAACAGAAGGTACATTGTATGGTTGTTGGTTCTGCCACCAGCTGTTTGAGTTCATACTGTTGCAGCTTCCCTGCCAGGGGTCGATGGTGCCTCCTACGGAATCCATTACCTGAAAGTGAAGGTGTGGGTAATTGGAACTTCCTGAACTTCCCGCTCTGCCAAGATATTCTCCGGCAACAATGGCATCGCCTATGTTTTTGGTGGTTGCACTTCCGGTTTGAAAATGCCAATACCACGCTTGTGAACCATCTGCATGTTCAATAATAATTCCATTCCAGTTTGGATTGCCTGCATTTACACACACACGATCAAAAAAACTGTTGTTTTTATTAATAATTATTCCCGGCGCTGCTGCTACAATCTCCATTACATTATCATCCATTTTTTTCCAACCATAAGGCCACAAAATAATATCTGTTCCTTCGTGATTGCCTGAACCCCAATCATAAGTCCGGTTAGAGCAATTGTAATCCAACCATTGATTCGGGAATGAAAAATTGTGATCAACAAGGTAATTAATAGTGTAGTAACCATAATCTGAAAATCCTGATTTAGGTTGTGTGGGCCATATAAAAGTTGGTGTGACTGATGAATTTCTTTGGAACAGTCCCGGATTTGTTTGTCGCAAGGCTTCCTTATTCCGTCGATTTTCTACCATCACCGATTGCTTTAATTCAGCCGAAATACACGGCGCAGGAGCAACGGTAAACTTACTTAAAACCGCTGGTGAAGGCGCCACCGGATTGGTGCTTTCAACAGCATGATTGGGTGTGATAATAGTCTCATCTTCCATTCGGTGCAACTGTCCGTTTGCTTGGTAGGATGATAGAAAAATGGCCGCAAGGATGATCCCTGGTAGTAGTTTGTTCATAGAAATAAGTATTTGTAAATGGGTTAATGTTGTAAAACAGTTGCTTTGAAATTGAATTTTTGTTGCTGAAACGCTGTTAGTATTTCAATATTAGAAATTTTTTGCCGAACTCACAATACCTAATTGTAGAAATTTGTAAGCACTCCAGCGGATTTTTTAGAAAATGGAAAGTAGGTTAAGTGGATATTATCCTATGTGCAATTTCCGTTAAATTGTTAAGTACTTGATTATTAATTTAATAATTACCCTACTTTTATCAAAATCATTTTAAAATAATGGGTTTAATGGGTTTAACTAATTTCTATCAAAAGCAGAGTTCGCCCACCCACCACCAGGTGAGTGAACTCAAATTTAACCAGCACTTATTGAAAGCCTCTAAATTTACTTTATATTTGAAAAGGAAATACTGATGTAAAATTTTAATAAATTGATTCTTAGCTAAAACACAAATGAAAATTCTTGTCCCGATTGATTTCACTCCCGTCACCGAAAATGCATTAAATTATGCTATTCAATTAACCCCTTCATTGAAAGTGGTACTTTTTCATGTGGTTAATTCTTCCAAAGAAGTGGATGCTGCCAATGCTAAATTAACCGATTTAATGTCAAAATATTTAGCAAAATTTAGAGGCGAGTTGACTTCACTAGTAAAAATTGGAAATATTTTTGAAACTATAGGGGAAGCAGCACTGGAGGAAAAGGCTGATCTTATTGTAATGGGTACTCACGGAGTTAAAGGACTTCAGCATATTGTTGGAAGTAAAGCCATGAAAGTAATCACTAATTCCAGAACGCCTTATATTGTTGTTCAGAACAAGCCCTATACGGATATTAAAAACATTCTTGTTCCGGTTGATTTTACGCGTGAAAGTAAACAGATTTTACCATTTTTAATTTCACTTGCAAAAGTATTTCATGCTAACCTGCAATTGATTCGTCAAAGCAACAGTAAGGACGAATTCATAAAAAATAAAATTGATAACAATTTCAGTTATTTTAAAAGTGTGCTTGAAGAGAATGGTTGCAAGCACGAGATTTCAGGAAATGAATTCTCCTACGACTCCCGTTACAAGGGAATATTGAAAGAGGCAGTAGCTCTTAACTCTGATTTGATTGTAACAGCTATTGATCCTGCCATTGACGTTGCGAATTATATCATGGGTGTTGAAGAACAAAAAATTGTTGCCAACGAAGCTCAGCTACCAGTGCTTTGCATTAATATTAAAAACTTTATGAAACAATCAGGAAATATATTCGAGGCTACCGCTTAGTTCACATTATTTTTTGCAGATTTAAACTTCGGTCTTTTTCTTTCTAAACAATGAAAACAAACCGCCGGCCAGCAATCCGATTCCACTTATTAGATACACCGGTATTCCTCCAACCCGGCCCGATGGCATTTCAAATGTAAATTTAGCCTTACCAAATGAATCTTTGTTGATTTCAACATTGCTCGCTGATTCAGGAAATGTTACTTTGATGTTTTGTTGAAGT
The DNA here is from genome assembly GCA_016722525.1 of Bacteroidota bacterium. GTDB lineage: Bacteria > Bacteroidota > Bacteroidia > AKYH767-A > OLB10 > JADKJB01. The sequence goes on along the minus strand of JADKJB010000007.1, from coordinate 47,652 downwards.
ACCATCCCATTTTCATTTATAGTATTCGTTAATAAATAAATGTTGTCAGAGACTTTAGTAACATCAGGATTCTTTTCTTCCATAGCCAGAACCCATTTCCCTTTTTTATCCACTTCACATACTCCCAAAGCTTTCATACTTAAAGTATAGGTACGTTCCATCTCTTCTTCTTTGTAGTCGAAGTCCTGAAGAAAATATCCGGGCAATGCTCGTTCCATCTCTCTTTTTAGAATGGAAACATTGGTGCCCATTGTTCGTTTGAAATTATCCCACGTGGATGCATTTAATTTCATACTGATTTCAATCAAGCCATTACCATTTTCATCAACAATAAAATTCATACTCTGTTTTATAACATCACTTTGCTGACTAGGAGCAGGCTGTGTAATAAATACTAATACTACTATAAAAAATAATTTATTTAGAGAGTTCATTTTTATTTTCATTTAGTTACAAATTGAATTAATTATCTGATAGAGGAAGCAATTCCCATTAATTGGTTTTGATAGGAGCTTATAGATTGGCTATAGCCCCCTATTACCACTCCACTCACATTGCCACCATTATTTTTGAAGTAAGCAGTCCATACCAGATTGCCATTTTCTGATGAGGACTGTCCGTTGTAGATTTGGTAGCCACCCTGGCTTCCGGCAGGGCTATATTGAATCATCACACCGGCTGCGGATAGTTGTTGTTCAAGATAAGCCAAGGCATTATTTACAGATCCCGCACCATTAAAACTATAAACTTCAGCATAGGCAGCCTGATCTGGTGAAGTGATTACAGAGTGAACAAATGGATACTGAGAATAAGGTGATCGCTGTGCATACCAGTTTGGCGGATATGAAAACGAAAGCCCCGCACCTTGGAATGTTCTGCCATTACCTCCACCGCCATCACCACCGTTGTTAGTATTCCCTGCATCAGCAAATTGTTGTCCTTGATTATAATTCACTTCCTGTCCGGGATTAAAGGTACGTGCAATTTCATCTATTTTTTGACGAAGGAACTGATCGTCTTTTAATTCCATAGGTTTAATACCTGATTTTACTACCTCATTTACATCTACAATGGTATACCTTTCATCACCCGCCTGAGCAGCTTTCATAAACTCATTAAGATTTTTCATACCTGTCTCCAGTGCCTGCTGGGCAGTTCCTCTTCCGCCCATTCCTTCACCACCAATTGCAGTAGCTTCAATTGCAAAATATTGACCCTGAACTTTAACCCCGGGATAGGCATGCCCCGGAACGAAAAAGATCACTGGTTCTAATCCTGCCGCCAGCATAACAGAAGCATACAATGCAGATAGTTCAATGCACAAGCCGGTGTTGCCAGTCACCAGCTCTCGTGGTAAGCGTATGTGCTGTGTGATGGAGTTGACGTCATCAAAACTTTTTGGAACACCTGACGTGCCACTATAAACCATATGACTCATATAAGTGGCTTCATAAATTCCTGCAAGAAATTTCACCGCATCCTCTGGTTTTTGATTTACTGATGCAGCCTCTCCTTTCATCACCTTTTCCTGAATTTGTTGTGTATAATATTTTATGATCGGATCCTCCGGTGTTACAAAGCAGCAAATGAGTTCATCGTTTTCGAACATGTCTTTGTAAGAACGAATTTCATCTTTTGGTACACAGGAATACACCATATCGTTTCTTCCTGTCATTTCGAAGTCAAACTCTTCTTCTATTGTGTTTCCGCCAAGCAAACCACCATACTCAATTTTGATTTCAGTCTTCTCTTTCGAGGAAGAATTTTTTGAAACCACATCATCTTTAAATTTTGGATAACATGTAACTACAGTTGATTGTCCGGGAGCAAGTGTTTTTATTTTCTTGACTTCAGTCCAATCAATAAATCCAGGCACCTGGAAAGAAACAACAACATTCTTCATCATCCCGGAACCATTGTTGGTTAACAACATTTTAAATAAATAGTACCGGCCATTACCAGCTTCATTGTTAGCGTAAACTTTATGGGCTGCCGGCATTACCACCGGTGCATTGCTGATTTTTACATCAAGATCACCACTGCCAATCCCACCGGTGAAATGTATCAATAACAAAACAGCACCAACAGCAATAAGTGCAAACGGGATTAGATTCTTTTTCATGAGTTACGTGTTATGTTTTTGAAAATTAAATAATCCCGATCAGACCACCAAAAAAATTACTAGTTTATTTAGTTAAAAGGTCAAATAAATTCGTTTATTGTTGATAATCAACGAGAAGATTTAGGATTGGAGTAATGTGAAAAACATGCAATTCGGTTTATTGCTTTCGGGGTAAAATCAAAACTCACTAGAAATAGGGTTTGGGAAAACCACAAAAAATTGTAGTTAATTAATAAAGACGCACTTCCAATCCTAACTGCTTTAAATAAAAATCTTCTTTCGCTCTCATCCTCTTTTCTTCGGAAGAAGTTTTATCCTTATATCCGCAAAGATGAAGCAAGCCATGCACCATCACCCTGTGCAATTCTTCGTTTATACGCGCACCAAATGTTTTGGCATTTTCCCTTACCCGATCTATACTAATAAAGATATCACCGTGTATATTTTTATCACCGGGCTCTGATGTTGGGAATGTGATGATGTCCGTGAAGTAATCGTGATTTAAATAGTGCTTGTTTATTTTTTCAAATAACCATCGCTGCAAAAATGTAATTTAATTCTGAGATTTTGTGTTTTTCGTTATTTGCAGAGGTATTCAACCATTTTCGTAAAGCAGTTTTATCTCTTAGATGGTAGGAAATATCTTCAAGAAAAAAATTAATAGGTTGATTTGGCATTTGTTGTTTCAAAAATATAAATGTAAATTTACAATGATTTTTTTAATTGATTGCACTTTTATGGAAACTGGTAGCTTTTGAATATCTAATAACTTAAAACCTTTGCGTCTTAGCGCCTTTGCGTGAAAACCCTTTTCTTATGAATGAAAATGAACTTTCAAAAATAATTGTGAATTCTTTTTTTACAATTCACACGCAACTCGGACCCGGATTATTCGAATCTGTTTATGAGGAGATTCTACATTTTGAATTAAAAAAAGCAGGTCTTTTTGTTGATCGTCAGAAAGCAATTCCTGTTATCTGGGATAGTGTTCAACTGGATCTTGGATTCAGAGCGGATCTGGTACTTAACTCCAAAGTACTGGTGGAAATAAAGTCAATTGAAAGAATAGCTCCTGTTCATCAAAAACAGGTGTTGACGTACCTTCGGTTAACCGGGATAAAACTTGGATTGCTTGTGAATTTTAATGAAGCACTTATTAAAGATGGGATACAGAGAATAGTGAATCATCTTTGAGAAAAAATTTTCACGCAAAGGCGCTAAGGCGCAAAGGGGTTTACATAGAGAGTTTTCACGCGAAGGCGCTAAGGCGCAAAGATTTTTACGCGAAGGGTTATTCGAGGGTATCGTTATGCGTTTTGAAATAGAGTTCCACCATTTTGCCATTATCAGAAAAAATAACCTGATCGGCTAAATGTTTCATCAAAAATACGCCGCGGCCTGTTGGTTTTTCCAAATTTTCAGGTGCTGTAGGATCAGGCAAATTATAGTAATCAAAGCCTTTACCTTCATCCACAATAGTGAACAAAACGCGATCGCCATCTACTTCATAACTCACTTTGACTTGCTTGGTTGGATCACATTGATTGCCGTGCAAAATAGCATTATTAACAGCTTCGGTTACAGCAACCAGAATATTGCCATAGGAATCTTCGTGGATATCAAATTCGTTTTTTAAATCATCAATTACTTTTTCGATGATATTTATGCTTTGTGGCTGCGATACTATTTGCAGGGTGTTGGAGTATTTGGTGGAGCTGGTCATAAGTACTTAGTTTTCGAGGGTCTGAAAGTAGTAATTTACAAGGTTTTTATAAAATGCATTTAATCCGGGAGGAATCGTCTTTAATAATTCTATCTCCTTCATTTTCAATTTTTTATATTCTTCGAACTGACCAGGATTTCTGAACATATTATCCTGAGCCTCGTTCGACTGGCGTTTTTCGTCCTGTTCACGTTCTCTTTCGGCTTTTTCACTTTCCAGTAAACGGGTTAAAATTTCCTCCTGACGATTAATAGTTTCTTGTGACAATTTACGGTTCACCAGATCTTTTTCGGTTTGTTCCATCTGCTTGGCGAGCTGATCGAGATTACCCAAAGAGCCTTGTCCATCTTTATTTTCCTGATTACTGAGTTGTTGTAATTCATTACGAAGCGCCTCTTGCTGAGCAGCCATTCGAGCGAGTTCTTCGCTCATACCACTGCTGCCTCCACTCTTTTTCCTTTTCCGTCACCCTTTTGCTCGCCCTCCATTTTTTCTTGAGAGCCTTCATTTGCTCATTCAGCTTTTGTTGCATCTTTCTCATTTTTTCAGCTGAAGGAGAAGGCTTTCCGGATCCGGGTTTTTTGCAACTGCCACTACCCGGTTTCTGCTGCTTCATTTGTTGCATCTGCTGTTGCATTTGTTGTAACGCTTCTGTAAGCAGCAATGCAAGATTATTTACTGAAGTCATCACATATTGTTGTTCAGAACGGGCTTGCGGAACAAATCGATCTTGAAGATGTGCAATGGATTTGGATATGTTATTATTGATAGCAGCAATTTCAGTATTCACCATACTCGAAATTTGTGCAACTCTTTTGCTGAGGGCAAACAAGGAATCTTCCAAAACTTTAGCATCATCTTTCAGTTCACGCTGCTTCTGGGCGAGTTTGGTGTAACGGGGATTATTCACATCCATCTGTTTCAATTCTTCCATCAATGCTTCCTGGTTCAACGAAAAACGAATGAGGTTCTCGAGCAATGCACGCATCGCATTCATATCCTCTTCTGCCTGTTCCTGCTCTTCTTTGGCTTGTTCCTGTTTCATTTTTGAGGAAAGCTGATCCATTTTTTCGGCAGCATCTTTCTGCGACTGTGCTGCTTTCTTTTGTTGTTTTTTATCACCTGCAAGCTGCTCCTCACTCTCCTCCATGTCCTTTTGAATAGCATCCATCTCTTCTTTGTTTTCACCAACTTCCTGAGGATATTCCAGCTCCTGATTTTTCTTTTCGAGTTCTTTTACATCCTCTTTCAGTTTTTCAAAATCTTTGTTGAGTTCATTTTGTTTTTCCTGTAACTCTTTGCCATCCGACTTATCCTTTTCAGTTTTTTCAGCAAGATCTTTCTGTTCTTTTGAAAGTGCATCGAGCTTATCAATGGCTTCTTTCATTTTTTGTTCCACTTCAAGTTGTTTGAAAAGTTCGAGGGTGCGGTCCAGCTGTTTTTCAAGATCTTTGTTATCGAGTTTCATTTTATCCACCATCTCTTTCACTTCGTCCTTGTTAAGTTGGCTAAGCAATTTTTCCAACTCACGCATCATTTTTTTCATCTCCTCACTCATGAGTTTTTCAAAGAGTTCCTCGAGTTTTAATTTTTTTTCCTGGAGCTCTTCGCTATTACGACGGTATTCGTTTTCACGGGCATTATTTTGCTGGTTTTGTTTCTTCAGCTCCTCCACTTTTTGCTCCAGCTCTTTTTGTTGTTTAATTACGTCTTCAATCTTTTTCCGATCGTCGTAATTGAGATCTTTCTTTTCGAGCATATCCCTCGAAATTTCACTCATCTCTTTCTGTATTTTTTTAGATTGTTGCAGGCTCTTCTCGAGATCAGATTTCATTTTATCGGAATTCTGATTCGCCTTTTCTGCAAGCTCTTTTAAAGAGGGAGCCCTGAACACCATTGATTGTGTGCGGGATGCTTTGGGGCCGTTAACGCCGTCATTGTCCCATATTTCAAAATAGTATTCTATTTCTTCGCCGGGTTCCACCATGAGTTTTTGCATATCCCATGAGTAAAAAAACTGATCCTGACTAATTCCTTTGTTGATAGCAATCATCTGCGATACCTGATCGCGGCTGCGTAAATTTTCTTCGGAAGTTTTAATGAATTTATAAGTAAAAGCCAATTTACTGAATCCGTAATCATCGCGAATCATTCCTTTAAAATAATACAATTGTGAGCTGAGAGAATCCTGTTGCTGCTCTGTTTGTATGGTTGGATAAAGATCAGGAATTACATTTAAATTATACTCCATGGGTTCCTTAGATTCCATAAACTCGTTGACCGGTTTAACAGAATAGCCGGCACTTTTTATAAACGAACGTGAGTATACGAATAAATTGCCGTCGGGCTGTAAAGTGAAGGTGGTATCCCTAAACTCCAGTTTCATAGTGCTGGCATTCCGGGCATTAAATTCCCACTTTACTTTTGTGCCTGCAGGTATGTTTAAGTCACCCGTGTTTTGAAGTCGTTCAGGTTGTTTGCCAATATAACCTGGATACACCAGTGAAACATTAAAGTTAAGTACCGATGGATTCGGGATGGCGGCAAGTTCATACTCACGTGAGGTGTAACCATCTGCGAACAAGTGAAAACGAGTGGTTTTTTGTATGTTGTTAAAAGTATAATTGAACTTTATTCTGTTTTCTTTGTCGAGACGAAACTGGTTGCCTTCAATTTCAATATAAACATCATTCGGCACTGTTTTGCCATCAACACTGACTAATAAATTAAAGTCTTCACTTTGTATCGCCTTCAGATCCCTGTTTTCTACATTAAATTGAAAGGGTGCCGGAGTTTCAAATCTGGTGTTGTGTTTCAGTAATCTTTCCGACCCATCGAACAATAAACTTGGAGCAGCAAATAAAATCACTATGAGAATGGCCATCGGCACAGCCGCATACTTAAAGTATTTTCTGTTTTTCCCTAAATCGATAGCTGCAGCAAATGGAACTGGTTTTAACTCCTCAATTTTCTGGTTAATACCGGCCAGCAACAATGCGCTGTTATTCCCGGTTTTTTCAGATTCGGCTTTTAGCTGAAGGGTGTTTAACAGCTTATCCTGTACATTGCTAAAGTGCGTACCTATAATAGCTGCAGCCTGCTCATGTGAAATAACTTTCCCTAGATTGTAGAGCCCCGACAGTGGAATAATGATGAGTCGCCAGGTAGAAATGGCTGCTGCCAAAATAAAACTCCAGAACAAAATAGTTCGGATGACTGTACTAAAATGACCAAAATACTCTAGACTGGTAAAGGCCAGCCAGGCCAATAATAGCGCCGTAAAGACATAAATAGCGCCTCGAATAAGTTGATTCTTATAGTACTTCCGGATAAATTCATCCAGTTTATGGAGTAATATGTCGTAATTGCCTGTCATAATGGATACCTCACAAAGTTAATAACGCTGAATGACAAAAGGAGTTATATTTTTATGCAATCTTTTCTTAATTCCTTTTTTGGACTAGCTGTAGAAGTGTATTTAGTTGAAATAGATTATAAACAATTCAAATACAAGATGTTAGTTAATATTTTCGAGCCATTTCATTTTTCGATGCACATTGGTGCCCATGGGTGGTTTGGAAGAGAGCCAAATTTGAAGCAGCATTTATTTCAAAGGAATACTTTAAACTTCCTAGAGTAATTGGAGTCAGAAGCAATAATTCGCATGATCAAAGGCCTTCCAGTGACTCAATTACTTTGTCGGTTGTAAAATCATTTTCAGTACTATTAACTTTACAGATTACAATTAGAAGCATTTAATTTATCGAAAGAATATGAGTTGGAAAATCTTTGGTGTTGTATTGATTTTCCTTTTCCAGACGCATTCGCTACGTGCTCAAGTTGATAAGATTCAAAAAATTTCCTTTGTTTTAAAGTATGGAAATTTGCCTTTAAAGTTAGATACCCACTACGCGCTTGGAAATGGTGACAGTATTGAAATCAATACATTAAAATTTTATATCTCCGAATTGCAGTTTTTTAAAAATGATACAATTGTTTTTAAGGAACCAAACAGTTACCATTTGGTGGATGCCGCAGAGGAAAATTCAAAACAAATTCAATTTTCTATCCCATCCGTTACTGCTTTCCATACAATTCGTTTCAATTTGGGAATTGATAGCATTACCAATTTTTCAGGTGCCTTGGGTGGCGAATTAGATCCTACAAAAGGTATGTATTGGACCTGGCAAAATGGATACATCAATTTTAAAATGGAGGGGAAATGCAATAGCATTGCCAACCCCAATAAGGAGTTTCAATTTCATCTGGGGGGCTACCAATACCCCTACAATAGTTTGCAAACAGTAGTATTAAATGTCAGCGGAAGCGAGCAATTATTTATTGTTATGGATATTGAAAAGTTGATTTCAGGAATCGACTTATCCTATCAAAATCAAATTATGTCGCCGGGAAAAGAGGCCATGATTTTATCAGAAAAGATTTATAAAATTTTTAGTATTTCAAAATATTGAAAAAGCAAGCAAGTGTTTTTATAGTAATTTGTTTTGCATTTGTTGCATTCCAATCAGTGAATGAGTTCTACTTTCAAATACCACTCCACTGGCCTGCTACGGAATATAATTTCACTAAGAATCCTTTAGATGCCGATAAGGTTGAATTGGGAAGAGCATTGTTTTATGACCCAATTCTTTCCAGAAATACTACCATATCCTGTGCAAGTTGTCATTCTCAATTCACCGCATTTGCACATGTTGATCATGCACTTAGTCATGGTATCAATGACCAAACGGGAACCCGCAATGCTCCGGCACTGATGAATCTGGCGTGGCAAAAATCATTCATGTGGGATGGGGCAATTAATCATTTGGATATGCAAGCGCTGGCTCCAATTTCTCATCCGCTCGAAATGGACGAGAAGTTGGAAAATGTGGTTCTGAAATTACAGCAATCAGCAATTTACCCGAAGTTATTTTACAAAGCATTTGGGGACAGTTTGATCACCGGAGAACATACGCTAAAATCGATTTCTCAATTTTTATTGATTCTCGTCAGTTCCAATTCTGAATACGATAAGGTGATGAATGGTAAAGAGGTGTTTACCGAACAGGAAAGTATTGGATATAAATTGTTTCAGAAAAATTGTGCATCCTGCCATCAGGAACCATTATTCACTACCTCTGAATATGAAAATAATGGTCTGCCTATTGATGCAGAATTAAAAGATTATGGTAGAATGAAAATATCTTTAAATCCCGGTGATTCGTTAAAGTTTAAAGTGCCTACGCTTCGCAACATAGAGTTTTCATTTCCCTATATGCATGATGGGCGATTTAAAAAACTCTCTGAAGTATTGGATCATTACACTTCAGGAATACAAAATAGCAACACCCTTTCCGAACAACTTCAAAAACCAATAGCGTTAACCTCAAATGAAAAGGTAGATTTAATTTCATTTTTGCTTACGCTAACCGATAAAGAATTTTTATTCAACCCAAAATTATCATTTCCTCGCAATATCTTACTACCTGTTACGCAACAATCAAAAACAAATCAATAAAACCAATCTCATCATCACTATTAAAATTTAAAATATGAAAAATTTCTTTCGTTACTAATGTTGTTTGTCGGAATTTATTCTGCAAATGCGCAAACAAATCCTGCAATTTTGAACTGGCTTCAGAATACATCTGGAATTTTAGGAAGTCATTACGTTAGTGGGAACTCAACAGCCATTCAGGATGCTGATTCTGCCAATGTTAAAACTGTGTTGTATTCAGCGAATTGGGTTTATGTTAGAGCGAATGGGATTCCTTCCTATGTAACGGGTCCTTTTCTGGATGGAAACCCCTCCCTGGCAACAACACAGAACGCCATTTTTAAACTGTCATTGAATCCTGTTCAAAATACCGGTAGTGCTACTGCAACTAACGGAGGTAACATCGGGCTATTTATTAATGGAGTTGCCTTGTTTGATTACAGAGATGGTGTTGCCTGGAATACAACTACCAATGCACTTTGTGGTGGCCCCGGAAATCCTCCTTGTCCCGGAGGTCCTACCGCATCCCAAAGTTGGAACAGAGATGCCATTCCTGCAGAGAAAGCAGGATTTGATTGCTCAAAAGGTCATCCTGCAATGGGTAACTATCACCATCATCAAAATCCTTCTGCATTTGACCTGGACTTGAATGTAATTTCTACTATCTGTAATTTGTATGATGCAGATGGATTGTATGCCATTGACAGTACACAACATGCTCCTTTGATTGGGTTTGCTTACGATGGCTTTCCTATTTATGGGGCTTATGGTTATTATAACACAACCGGTTCAGGTGGCATTGTTAGAATAAAATCGGGTTACCAATTAAGGAATATCACTACAAGAACAGTTTGGGCTGATGGAACTAATGTGCCGGATGGTCCTGTAGTAAGTGCCACCTATCCGCTTGGGTACTTTCGTGAAGATTATGAATTTGTGAGTCATCCCGCTGACCCAGATTATTTAGATGTGCACAACGGCAGATTTTGTGTTACCCCTGAATATCCAAATGGTATTTATTGTTATTTCGCTACCGTTGATGCTAACTGGAACTCAGCCTATCCCTATGTTGTTGGACCTGCTTTTTATGGTGTGAATACCGGTGTTAAAGTTACTGCTATTGCTGAGCCTGTTACCGTCTATGTCCCATCTTCATCTGGAATTTCGGTTAACGATTCAGAGAAAATCAACATTTCAATCTTCCCAAATCCGGCAACGGAGTTGGTAGCTATTCAATACAATGGATTGAATTTAGAAAACATTTATATCTCGTTATTTGATATTGCCGGTAAACTAATCAAAGAGACTATAATCTATCAGGGAAGCACTATCGCGTTTTTCGATACCAAGACTTTATATAGTGGCGAGTATTTGATTAAATTAAAAAAGGGAGGCGAGGTGGTAACTAAAAAATTACTTATTCAAAAATAGTGTTGAAGTACTATTGGTGAAATGCCACAACACGTTGCTACTTTTAAATGCAATGTGTTGTGGCAATTTTTTTTTGACTGATATTATTCGGTGACTACCAATTTGTAAGTTGCCTGAAAATTTCCACTTGTTTTTAAAAAATACAATCCCGGGACTAATGTGGCAGGAAGTGTGATTTGTAAGTGATTGGTTCCTGATTGAATTGGCATTGAATTCGAAACAGCTGCTAGACTTCCCGGCAAGTCAAAAATTTCAACAGTTGCAGTGCCAACAATATCCGATTCTATAACTATTGTAAGTGGTTGGCTTTTAGAAACCGGATTTGGGTACAATTCAATTTTCTTAGTTACAATCAATTCATTTATCGAAGAAGATACATCATTATTAAACCTTGCAACAGTCATGTCAAATTGACTGCCGTTATATGCTTTACCTCCCAGTACAATTTTTCCATCAGCTTGAATTGCCATTGATTCCGCTTCATCATAATCGGCTAAAATGGGGGTTAAAGAAAAACCATTTGTTCCAAAACTATTATCAAGAGTTCCATTGGAGTTGTAGCGAGCCAACATAAAATCGTTGGGATTAGGTATGAATTCGCCCGAATTGCCTGCTATTAGTATTTTGCCATCGCTTTGTACTTCCACATCGAATGCTATATCCTGATCGGCATTATCAAAAATAGTAATTCCGTTGGTGCCAAAAGTGGTATCAAGGCTTCCGGTGCTGTCGTATTGTAGCACTATTGCATCATAGGAAAAATTGGGCTGAGTAGTGAAACCTACTACAATTATTCCTCCATTGGAAGTGAGTTGCATCCCGAAGGCATCGTCTATATAATTAGTGGATACAGCGGTAATCACAACTCCATTATTTCCAAAAGTGATATCGGCAGTTCCATCTGTATTGAATCGGGCTACCAATACATCAAAGTCAAATTGACCGCCACTAGTAAGTCCGTTATCAATATGGCCGCTAACCAATATTTTTCCATCAGGTTGAATCACAACGCTTGTCAACTCATTGTCTGTTTCAGAAATAGGTATGTACGCTACGCCGTTAGTTCCAAAGGTTGAATCAATTGCGCCATCTTCTTCCATGCGCATTACACAAGGGGCATTTCTAAAATTGGCATCAACAGCAGTGCCCGCTATTACAATTTTATGATCAATTTGTTCAGCCATAGCATAAGCAAAGTCGTCTCCGGTACTGATTTCGGGCAAGGAAAAACCATTTGTGCCAAATGTTGAATCAATAGATCCATCCTCATTCAACCGAAGCACCAACGCTGTAAACTGAAAGCTGGGATCAGCAGCGGCGCCAGCTACTACAATTTTGCCATCATTCTTAATAAAAGTTTCATAAGCATAGGATTCATTGAAAAAAGGAATAATAACAGAACCGCTATCGTTAAAGGTGGTGTCGAACCCACCCTCCGGTAGTAACCGTGCTACAAGCAGTTTACCTGAAAAAGAGGGAGTCAATGCCGTTCCTGCAACAACAATTTTTTGATCTGCAGGTTGTATTTTTACATCGGTAATGTTGTCGATAAATCCAAAATCATGTGTGAAGGTTCCAACAATATTAAATGTGGTGTCCAGTGAACCCGAATTTTGTGAATATCCGGTTTGGATTAATAGTACTTGCAATAGGAAGATAAATAAGTAGTTTATTTTCATAGCCATGATGGATTTAAGAAAGCCAAAATAGAAATAACAACAAAAGCTTTTTGTAGAATTTCTATTACAATTGAATTATAAGGTATGTTTAGTTGAGCTTTAAAATTTAAATGCTTTTTTTGTCAACCAAATGTTACTGATTTTTAAAACAACAGCAGCCCATGTTTCAATACCAATGCTTCACAAACTATCTTAAAAACAAAAAAGGTACAACTGAATTCTGTTGTACCTTTTGTTTGAAGAAGCAAAAAACTACTTTTTAATAAATGTATGCAAGCGCAATTCTTTTTCCGTTACGACTTTAATCTGGTAAGTGCCTTTAGCAAGTTTGCTGGTTTCCAGTTCAACAGTAAATAGATTTTCAGGACCTTTAATTGCTTCTGTCTCTTGTACTGTTTGCCCCAACTGGTTTATTATGAAAATTTCTGCACGGTTGCTTTCTGACAGAAACACAATTGTGACAGGCCCTGATGCCGGGTTAGGGAAAAGTATTAGATCTGTTGGATCGTTAAGTGTTTCAATACTGGCAGGCCCTACAATTATTGTTTGAGTAAAGGTATCTGCCGGACAAAGTCCATTGTCAGCGATTAGGCTAACTATATATACGCCATTGGCGCCATACGTGTATGCGGGACTTTGTAATGTACTGGTTGTTCCATCTCCAAAATCCCATAACCATGAAGTTGCACCTGTTGAAGCATCCACGAAAGTGACTGTTTGATTTACTACGGAATAAGTAAAAGAGGCCACATTAGCAGGATTAACAGTTATTAACACAGTGTCGCGCCCTACGCACCCCGATTGTGGTGAAGTTGCAGAAATTACATACGAAGTAGTTGTTGAAGGATTCACTGTTTGGTTAGCTCCATTCAGTGCTCCTGGATTCCATTGAAATTGGATTCCAAATCCAGGTCCTATAATTGATGCCTGAAGATTTGTTGATGCTCCATCGCAAATAGTATTGTTGTTAGTAGTGCCATTTACATTGGGAGAATTTCTTACCTGTACGTTCACAGTGGTACTTGCAAAACAACCTGTCGTATCTGTACCAACAATTGTGTAAGTTGTATTTACACCGGGTGCTGCCAGAGCAGAATCGCCCACTCCATTTGGAATAGCTATGTCAGGAGTCCAAACATAAGAATTGGAACCACTGGCAACCAATACCACCGGAGCGGAACCTGTACAATAAATGACATTGGTATTTGGACTTACGGCTACAACCGGAACAGGGTTGCTGCTAACAGTTACCAATACTACTGCTGAAGTATCTGAAATTCCTGAAGGAACACAACTGACATAACACCTGAAATAGGTGGAGGAAGTTAAGGTTCCTGTGTTGACAATTGTGTCATCCTGACCAAAATTAGTCCAGGGACCGGTAGCGGCCGGACCCGATTGCCAATTGTACGAGATGCCTGATAAATTTGCGGTAGCACCAAGCAAGGTCAGATTGGCATCGCCCGATCCCCCGCATAAGAGTGTACGATCCACCGTTAGTGTTCCTGCTGTAGGGTTTCCGGAGCAGGGTGTTGGGTAGGCTACCCATGAAACATCATCAATATAAATATTTCCACCATCACGAGAAGTGCCTCTTAAAATAAAATAATTGGTATCGGCACTTACCGTAGAAGGTACATTGAAAGTATATTGATACCAACCATCGGAGAGTTCGTTTACCGGAAGAACAAAGAAACGGCTCCGTGCAACAGCTCCAATGCGTGTAGCTCCGGCAAGTACAGTGCTGGTGTTTACAAAAACAGTGACACTGTCACCAGCTGTTGAGTTGCCATCACGGTAAACCCATAAACTAAATGTGGGAATATTTCCGGTGTTGCCTGAGAAATCAACTACAGGACTTACAAACTCATCCTGAACTCCAGGAGTTTGATTGAAAGCTGAAAATCGAGCCATAGCAGCTCCACTGTGAGGCGTGCAAGTTGGGTTGGTTCCATTGGTACGTTGTACCCACAAACTATTTGGGCCGGTGGTGGTCCAGCCATTCGTTGGGAATGGGGTGCCATCAAAACTTTCCGAATAATTAACTTGTGCTGAAATATCAAATGCAAAAACCAGAACTAAACTTGAAATCAAACTGAATGTTTTCAGTCGGAAGGAGAACGCTTTCATTAATTTATTATTTAAAATTGTTTATTTTTAGTTAGCTGACTGCTCGTTAAATTATTAACGAATTAAAGTAATAGTACCACTGTATTTCTTACCTGCAATATGAACCGAAAGGAAATAACTTCCTGAAGGAAGGTCTTCGCCGTTTCCGTTTTTCTTTCCGTTCCAGCAGGTAGCACCGGGTTTTAAAGTGAACACTTCCTCGCCCCAGCGATTAAATACTTTCATGGAGCTGCAGTCAGAGAAGTTGTATTTTGTTCCCAAGTCAAAACAATCGTTTAACCCATCACCGTTAGGTGTAAATACATTGGAAATATCTTTAAATACATCATCCAGCAAGGCACCTGAATAGTTGAGCTGAGTAGTGTCAGAACAAATATTGTTATAAGCAATTAGCGTAACGTTGGTGTTGTAGAATCCGAAAGAATATAACGGATTAACTTCTGTGCTGGTAGTGCCGTCAGGGAATATCCAGGTATAATTTAAAGCGTCCTGACTGGTATTAATAAGTGTTGCCTGTATTCCATCGCAATTTGCAGACAATGCATCTCCGTCAACAGAAAATGAAGAGATAGGTTGATCGTTGAGATCGATAACAACCTGTTCATCATCCTGGCATCCATTTATATCGGTTACAGTTACAGTATAAGTAGTATTGCTTGAAGGGGTTGCTGTTGGATTACTGATGGTACCGTTATTTAGTCCCTGAGTAGGAGTCCAGCTAAAGCTCACACCGCCACTTGCAGACAAGCTTGCTGTAGTTCCTGCACAGATAAGTGTATCAGCACTTGCAACAGCAATTGGTAAAGGATTTACTGTAATATTAACTGTAGCAGAGTCAACGCATCCATTACCATCGGTTACAATTACCGTATAGGTAGTGTTTACAGTAGGGTTTGCAAATGGTGTAGCACTATTGGGATTATCAAGTGTGGAAGCAGGTGACCATTGATATACATTTCCACCGCCTGCACTTAACTGGATGTTACTTCCAATACAAACCCCCGAATTAGGAGTAATAGTAATAACGGGCAAAGCATTTACAGTTACCAAAACACTATCATCATTTCTGCAACCGTTTGCATCTGTCACCAGAACCGTATATACTGTTGAAGTGGTTGGACTTGCAAGTGGATCTGCAATAGTTGTATTGTTCAAACCTGTAGCAGGTGTCCAGACATAGTTTACTCCGCCGGTTGCATTCAATTGAATCGCCTGACCAATACAAACACCTGCATCGGGGCCTGCATTTGCAGCAGGCAAACCATTTACCACAACAGGTAAAGTAACAGTATCACCAATACAGCCATAAGAGTTTGTTTCAACAATACTAATTGTGATGGTTCCTGTTGCAGGCCAGTTCACATTAATGGTATTTGAGCCATTCCCGTTTATCAGAGTGGCACCTGTAACGGTCCATGCATAAGTAGATCCGAAAGTGTTTGTCACAGAGAAACTACCTGAATCGTTAACGCAAACATTTACCGGACCGGCAATTGCACTGGTGGAAGGTGCAGGATTGATTAAAATGGAAAGTGTATCAGATGTTCCGAAGCAAACATTAGTAGTGGTTGTGCTGGTTTCTTCATACCAGAGTAAAACTGTTTGTGGTCCGGGTGCAGTCCAGTCTATGGTAACAGTATTTGTTCCGTTTCCACCAACAACTATTCCGCCTTGAGCCACCCAATTATAAGTTGAACCGGGAGTACCTAATGTGGTGTACACAATTCCCTGCGCTTGATTAGCACAAAAAACTGTTGGTCCGGTGGGTGCTACCGGGGTGAGTATTACATTTATGGAAATAGGTAATGTAACCGGATTTGCCGATACACATCCTAAATCAGTAATTTCAACAACAGATACCAGCGCAGCCCCTGAAATTGATGACCAGTCTACAGTGATGGTGTCGTTGCCTTGTCCACTGGTAATAGTTCCATTAGTAACGGTCCAGGTATAAGTGGAATTCGGATTCGGATTCGAAATCCAATATTGAACCCCGGTAACACTCGGACACACCGATAATGTTCCGATAATGCCATTAGCAGTTGGAGCAGGATTTACAGTTATGTTAATTGAATCGGAATTGGAGCACAAATTGGCATCACTACCTGTAACTATGTAAGTGGTATTTGTTGTCGGTGAAACTTGTATACTTGGTCCTGTTCCAATGGTGCCTCCGCCGGCAATACTCCATGAATAAGATGTTGCTCCTGTAGCAGCCAGTGTTATGGTATCGCCATCGCATATAGTATCTGAAACCGCAGTTATCAGTACAGGTGGCAAAGGATTTACAATAACTGTAATGGTATCTCCACCTGAACATGCGAAGCCGTTTGTTCCGGTTAAAATGTAGGAAGTAGTCACAACAGGAGTTACATTTAAGCTATTGCCTGTTCCGATTGAAATAAGCGGTGCGGTTAGGAGTGCCCAATTATAGTTGGTTGCACCCGATCCATTTAATACAGCTGTTGCCCCCACACAAATTACTGTTGGATTTGCAGCAGCTGAAACAATTGGTTGTGGATTTACTGTTATGGTAATGCTGTCTGAACTTATACAGCCGTTCCAGGTAGTGAGTACTGCATAGGTAAGTGTTGTGGCAGTGGTGCCGGTATTGTTCACCACTAAAATAGGATTTGAAATTGTGGAACTGCTGAGTCCCGAAGTAGGCGACCAAGTATATGAGTAACCTGTTGTTGCCGCCGTTCCCAATACCAGGGTGTCGCCACCACAAAGTGTAGTATTGGCACCAGCTTCTGATAGGGGCAATGGTTTTACTAATATAGTAATAGTATCACTGTCGGTACATCCGAAAGCGTTTGCTGTAACAATATAAATTACAGTGTCAATAACATTGGTGGAATTAGTTAATGTTACTGTTGGAGTGGGGTCAGTAGAACTACTCAATCCAAGTGCAGGTACCCAAGTGTAGGTATAGCCCGGAGTCCCTACAGTACCTATTGGAGCGCTTTGACCGGAACAGAAAATAACATCAGGGCCTGCATTTGCTACTGGTGCCGGGCCCGACACAATTTGTACAGTATCTGTAGTAACACAACCATTGAGTGTTGTAATTACAATATAAATTAATGTATCAGGAGTAGTGCCGGTATTATTTAAAGTAAGTGTAGGGTTTGAAATGGTAGAGTCGTTTAAACTTGTAGATGGATTCCATAAGTACACATAGCCGGGGTAGAAATGGTGCCCAGTTGAATCGTGTTCCCTGCACATAATAATTGGTTGGCACCTGCATTTGAAACAGGATTCGGACGAATAATAATCCTAACGGTATCCTGATCCGTACAACCAAACAAGGAAGTTGTGACTACGTAGAAGAGCGTATCGTTTACGCCAGAAACGTTAGTGAGTGTGAGAACAGGATTTGAAATGGTGCTGTTCGTTAAACCTGTAGTAGGGCTCCATGAATACGCATAACCTGCAACGGTACCTGCTCCAATATTCATAGGGGTTCCGCTACAAACATTTTTATTTAAACCGGCATTTGCAACAGGTGCGGGTCCGGAAATAATTTGAACCGTGTCGGTTGTTACACAATTATTGAGTGTAGTGGTAACAATATAAATTAATGTATCAGGAGTAGTGCCGGTATTATTAAGTGTAAGCGTTGGGTCGGAAATGGTAGAGTCACTCAAGCTGGTAGATGGAGACCAGGAGTAGGTATAGCCCGATGTTGTTGTGGTACCTAGTTGCAGTGTTGTTCCTGCGCAAAGCAATTGATCGGGGCCGGCATTTGAAACGGGACTCGGTTGCACAATAACTTGTACTATATCCGTATCGATGCAAGGGCCCAGCGTTGTTGTGAGGGTATAAAATAGGGTGTCATTTACACCTGAACTGTTGTTCAGTGTAACAGTTGGGTTACTTGAAGTGCTATTACTTAATCCTGTTGCAGGGCTCCAGGAATAGGTGTATCCACCAATAGTGCCTGAACCTAACACTCCACTACTTCCTCCACAGAAGGTAATATTGGAACCGGCATTTGCCACAGGAGCGGGATTCACAAATACCAGAACCGTATCGTTCAAAGAACAACCTAAAGCATTTTGAACATTAACAATGTATTGGAACGTATCGGCAACACTTGTTGAATTGGTAAGTGTTACTATTGGATTGGAAATTCCGGTATTGCTTAGTCCGGTTGAAGGACTCCAGCTATAGGTTTGACCGGGAACGGTAGCGGTTCCTATTGTTACCGTATTGCCTGAGCAAACGGCTACATCAGGACCTGCAGTTGCTACAGGAATTGGATTGCTGGTTACAACAACAGTGTCGGTGTTGGTACAACCTCCCAAATTTGTGGTGAGTATATACGTTGTACTTATTGGAGTGCTGCCGGTATTAATAATTGTAACTGTAGGATTAGAAACAGATGGATTACTAAGCCCGGTTGTCGGACTCCATGAATAGGTATACCCAGAAGTGGAAGCTCCTCCTAAGACTGCACTGCCACCGGAACAAAATTGAATATTAGGTCCTGCAACAGCAGCAGGTTGAGGAAGAATAAATACATTTTTTGTTAGCGTGTCTGAAACACATCCATTAGGATTTACCGTTACTACTGAAATGGAAGCCGGCCCCGGTGATAAAAAATTAACCACTATATTAGGTCCATTTTGAGCTCCGGAAATGTTGCCATTGTTAATAGTCCAATTGAAAGTGCTTCCTATACTATTTGGTACCGTATATGCAATGCCGGTAGCTGCATTAGCACAAAGCGTATCCGGGCCACTCATACTAATCGGAGCAGCTGTATTAATAACTGTAATTGAGTAAACGAGATTAGTGATTTTTGCCGGGCAGCCATTATCAGTTGCAATTACACTAAACTGGTAGGGTGTGGGTCTTCCCTGATCACAGGAAGTTGACCAGCAGAAATTCCCACTTGCAGTTCCATTTCCGGAGTTGTCAACAAAAGTAGCTGCAGGATTGGTAATAAGGGGATTGAAAATATCTCCGGTATGTGTGATGAACAAACTGTCATTGTTTGGATCGTTAAAGGTGCTGGTGAAGCACAATGTTTGCCCCTCATTAATGATGTAATTTGTTTGATTACTTCCTCCTAATACAGGAGCAGGATTAATAGGACAAGGAATAACAATGATTTGAAGATCCCTGCGTGTTACCCCTACTAATACACCGTTTCGGAATTCTTCAATTTCTACTGCTAAAACATAAAACCCCTGGTTGGGTGCAAAGTAAGAAGCCAGTCCTGTGGCGTTGTCAATGGTTGCTGAACCTCCCGGTCCAAAGGGATTTGCCTGACTGTATGTTGCTGCATAACCTACCAATGCAATTGGCCAGTCATAAATGTTCGGAGGATTCGGATTCGGATTGCCACCATTGGAAAGTCCATTATAAGGCGTAACAAAATTATATACCAACAAATCACCATCCGGATCATTTGCCTGATTTAAAATAGAAGCTGTATCTGATGCGCAAATAAATGGTACCGGTGCTATTGCAAATGTTGGAGAACTGTTAACAATGTTAGGTGGCGGAGCAAATGCGTAATAAGTTTGTCCCGCGTTTTGTGGATTATCCAGATTAACGATGTTGTTGTTCCTGCAGCACCTGTCGGAAATAAAATAATAACCTGTTGTATTAGAAGGAAGTGATACCACTGCCTGGTAAACACCCTCCTCAACACACACATTGGGTGCAAAGGTGCAGGTATCATTGCCATTGGGCGGAGTAATTGGTGTAATGGTGATAAGTGGAATAGTGCTCGCATCCACCAACAATTTATCGCCTGTTGGGTTCGCCGGATTGTCTTTATAAACACCTAAATCAAGACTGGTTGGAAGTGTTGAAGATCCCGATTCGCAATAACGGTAAATGGTTATGGTTACACGATATTCATAAAGCCCGGATCCGGTATTTAATCCAAGATATTCATAATTTAAACTCCCACCCATGAGGTGTGTGCGTTTGAAGTAGTTGAAAAAGAAAACAGGAGTCCGATTAAGATCAGATAAAATTGTAGGTATTTTTTCATAATTTGGTTTTGGGCTAACAAACGTAGACAAAAGAATGGCTGGAATCACATGATTTTCAGGTTTCCTATAGATTATTTTTTAAATAATGCCTGGAGTTCGAAAAATTAGGAATCAGTCTTTAGTATGAGTAAACAATATTGGTACAATATGAATATTTACTTGGATTCTAAAGTTTGAGCACTACTGTTTGCTAAATTTGTAAGCACCTCCCTCATGTTTTCGAATTTTCTAATGAACAATAAATAAATCCTATAAATTCTAAATCAATAACCCAATTCGACGCTGCTGAAACCTGAAAGGTTTAAGGTAATTTTGCTTTTAATCATTTTAGGCATTATAATGCCTTTTTATAGTATTAAGTAGTTTCTGTTTTTTTATTTATTAAGAGAGATACCTATTCAAGTTCCGATTTCAGGTAGGGAATGGATAGCTGCAAATCCATTTAGTTATAAAACCTGGACTTATTGCTTTCTTTGGGAGCCTTAATTAAATGACATTAAAATCCTTTTTTTACTTTTACCGGTGTCAAATATTTATTGGAACAATTAAAGCACTATTTGCGATTCGCTAATAAAAGTCAGATGAGAAAAATAGCAGTCATTTTCATTGTAATAATTCCGCAATTATTCTTGAGCATGAAGGTGTATTGTCAAAATTCGGGACAGCTGTACATTGACTCTTTGCAAAAAGCGATAAAAAGTCTGCCTTCAAGTTCTACTTTATCGGATACTGCACGCATCAAACTACTGGTTGAGGTTTCGTATAGTTATCATAAAATGAAACCGGAATTGGGAATAAAGTATGGAGAGGAAGCCTTAATCGGTTCTCAACAATTAAAATGGGCTTTTGGGACGATGCTGGCAGGTAATCGTCTTGGTTTGAATTATTGGGCGAAATCGGATTATCCAAAAGCTTTGCAATACCATTTTGCCGCCTTAAAAATTGGTGAAGAGAATGGTTTTAAGGAGGGCGTTGCTGCTATTTTAGGTAACATAGGATTGGCCTATGAGAGCCAAAGAAATTATTCCAAAGCTTTGGATTATCACCTGAAGGCTTTAAAAATAAATGAAGAGCTGGGC
This sequence comes from Bacteroidota bacterium, assembly GCA_016722525.1. GTDB lineage: Bacteria > Bacteroidota > Bacteroidia > AKYH767-A > OLB10 > JADKJB01. The sequence goes on along the minus strand of JADKJB010000007.1, from coordinate 25,977 downwards.
AATAAAGGCGGCATTGCTCGGAACTTGGGCAACATAGGAATAGTTTATGATGCGAAAGGCGATTTTAGTAACTCAATTACCAACTATTCAAAGGCTCTTAGTTTGTATGAAGAGCTTAATGATAAAAATGGCATTGCCCGGAATCTAGGAAATATCGGGTTTGTGTATCAGCAGCAAAATATAAATAGTAAGGCTCTGGAATATCATTTCAGAGCTTTAAAAATGAACGAAGAACTCGGAAATACAATTTTGCAAGGAATGAACTTTGGCAACATCGGTACTACTTATATAAGTATTCTTAAAGATCCGGAAACCGGAAAATTTAATCAACTTCCAGATAGTATAAAAAGGAAAGATGTACCAACAATTTCTAACAATTATCTTAATAAAGCAATAGCGATTTTTAAATCGGTTGATGATAAAAACAGTCTGCAGGAGTTATACAAAAATTTATCTGAATTGCAGTTTGTCACAGGAAATTATAAGGAGAGCCTGCTGAGTTTTAAACAACACGCTGCATTTCAAAATGCGATTTATAATGAAGAAAATCAATTGCAAATTGCAGCGTTGGAAAGGAGTCGTGAGGAAGATTTGAAGCAAAAGCAAATTGAACTTTTGGAGAGTCAAAGCGAAGTGGAGCAATTAACAGCACAACGACGCAAAGCAATTATTTACGGATTAGGAGCGGCAACCATTATTTTATTAATTTTCACACTTGGTATTTTTAACAGAAGCAAAAAGAGACAAATCCTCAATGAAAAACTGCAATTAGCGAATACGGAATTAAAAAACACCCAGGATCAATTAGTAAGAAGTGAAAAGATGGCCGCGTTTGGTGTGATGGCTTCCCGGTTGGCACATGAAATTCAGAACCCGCTGAATTTTGTCAATAATTTTTCGGAACTCTCTACGGAAATCATTAACGACTTTGATGAAGTTGCACTTGAGCCCGATTTAAAAGCCTCCATGAAAATGCTTTCGGATAATATGGAGAAAATTAATCTTCACGGAAAAAGAGCAGATCAGATAGTAAAAGAATTGCAACAACATATTAATAAAGGAACTGCTCACGAATTCTTTGAGGAACAATAGTTATTTAAATTGATCCAGATGCACATTTTGATAAACGTGCATCTGGGTCAATTGTTTTTAGTTACTAAAAGCAAATGCCAGTTCGTTCTGTAGCACATACAACTCCACCTGTATGAGGTTGTTCAATGTGCCCAAAACTCTTTCGTTTTGCTCTCCGGGCTCAATGAGCGTGGCTTTGAAGGGTATATTTCTGATACCTGTATGGGAATAATTTTGTGCGGCTGCATTATAGTCTTTGATTAATTTTGCAAGCGAAATGTACTTATTTTGTAACTCATTCCCCTCTTCAAAAAACTGCTTGGAATAAGTCTCTCCCAGCCAGGCATTTTGAGATTCAAAATTTTCATCAATCGATTTCAGCCCGGTTTCTTTTTCAATTATTAATGATTTTATTTCATCACAAAGCATAAGAATTTGTTGACTCTGTGATCCCAAAGCTGCCGGAATTTTAGAAGTCGCTGCTACTTTATCACGTTGACTTAATCCGTTTTTATACAACTGTTCATTTTTTACAAAGTAACCGGTATCTTTAATATACTGTAACTTTGATCCTTGTGGCGATCGTGCCAGCGACAAAAATAAACCACATCCTGCCACCAGTAAAATAGACGATACAATGGTGTTTGCTTTTGTAGCCGGATTTCTTATGCCGGTCATGAGGTTGATGGGCAAGTAAGCTAAAATAAGTATGCTCACTGCAACCATTCCCATCATGTTTGCATAGGGCCAATGCTGGAGCTTGAATAAAGTAGCCATACTTATCAATATGGCAACCAGTGAACCCAGCACCAAAAGAAGTTTGTCTTTTGAATGTGTTTTTTCTTTTATTTTCAGTGTGAACATCAATGGTAGGAAAACGAAACTGAGTAAAGTAATTCCAATTACAATTCCAAATGAAGCCCCCGGTGCATGCAGAAATTTTAAAACGATACCCATAGTTAAGAGCAAAGCAGAAATAATTCCGCTTGTCAGCATTACTTTTTTCATTGTATAGTAGTTTTTGTTATTTAGCAGAGAAATAGTTTCTTCTTCAATTTCCTTCAGTTCATTCTTATAGAAAGTTTTGATGGTTGTTGAATAGAATCGCTCGAAGTCTCCGTTTGCTTCCAGCTCTTGTTCAATGATGCAACATATATGATCGAGGAGATTTTCCTGCAGGCTCTCCATCTCAACACCCCGTGCACGGAAGTCGTTGAGAATGTAATCTATTTGTTGGTCACTGATGCGATACATATTGGTTTTATAGTTTTATAGTTTTTTAGTTTTATAGTTTTATAGTTTTTTGGTTTTATAGTTTTGTGGTTTTATAGTTTTATAGTTTTATAGTTTTTGGTTTTATAGTTTTATAGTTTTATGGTTTTATAGTTTTATGGTTTTATGGTTTTATGGTTTTGTGGTTTTATGGTTTTATAGTTTTATAGTTTTGTGGTTTTATAGTTTTTTGGTATTTAGTTCTTTGGTTTTTGGGTTTTGTAGTTCTTTGGTTCTTTCTTTCTTTAGTTCTTTGACCTTGACTTCACTGGTTGCGCTGAGCTTATCGATGGGTTAGTTGGTCATTTTTGGAATTTATTGAATTACTCTAAAGAATTCGCGGTCGAAGACGGAGAAATAAGTTTTGTCATCAAACTCTTCAAAGTAGGGAATAAATTTTCTTAGACTTTGTCTTGCCTCTTCGGGATAAGATAGCAGGTAAGACATTTTTGTATCGGCATACTTTGAAATATTAATTTGAACAGTGGGTTCTGGCATGCCATCGATGCCGCATAGTTCTTTTGCCAACTTGGAGGGATTGGGAAAATCATATTTTTTCATTTTGTTATACAACCATACATCTACAATTTCTTTTTCCATGTGGTTGGTATACACTGATTGATAAATACGGTTGGTATTGATTTCTTTTGTTTATACAAGTCTACTACCAACTGACTTAAATATATATGTTCAGGATGCCCATAGCCACCCATTTCATTATCTAAGGTAAAAATAACGCTCGGGTGAAACGAATTTATATTTTCAAGTAATCCCTTTGTTATTTTTTCTCTCAGGAATTGTTTTTCCATTTCTTCTCGTGAAATAGGAACATATGGAAATTCAATGGTATCTTTTCCTGGTCGGTAAATGCCGTCTTCAACTATACTTTTGTTTCCACTGTAAACTTTAGAGATGGAACTTTCATTTTTATTATGAACCACAAAATTTAATTGTTGTATTTGCCATCCTTCAGCTTTTAATTTTGCCAAAGTGCCTGACATGGCACAATCATCATCGTCGTGTGCAACAATGACCATAGCTTTTTTATTCAAAACCGTATCCAGAAAATTGTCTACAGGATACGATTCAACAGCAGCGAATTTTTTCAATTCCTCCAAAGTAGGTTTCTCAGTACAACTGAGGAACGATACCGTCAGGATAACCATGCTTATGATAATTGCCTTTTTCATAGAAATAGTTTTATAAATAGGAATTAGTCTCCATGTGGTTTTTATGTATGCAGATTAATTGGCCGTTGGAATGTCCAATAAGAATTTCATCGTATTCATAAAATCAACAAGCTCATTGACTTTTTCTGTGGTTTTGGTTTTTCCTGTTGGGCTCAAACTGTAATATTTGCGAACGCGTTTTCCGATGAATTCGGTTTCAACGGTAACCAGTCCGTCATCTTCCAGTGCATGGAGCGTTGGATAGAGCGCTCCCTCAGTGATCTGTATTTTATCAAAAGTGAGGTCTTTTACTTTTTGTGTGATCTCATACCCATACATACGACTGTTATCAGCTAATAATTTTAATACAATCGTTTTAAGTGTTCCTTTGATCAGTTCTGAAGAGTAAATCATGGCAATTAATTTTAAGTACAACGCAAACATACATAAGAAAGTTATGCATACAACAAATAGGTATCCAATTATTACTTAATTAATTGATAATGAGCATAAAAAATTTCAGTATCCGAAAGAGAATATAGTTTCAAAATTGATTTTGATCTGAAAAGCCCTGGTTCTGAAGGTGGTTGAAAGCAGCAGGGTTGTTTTACGGTCTAAACATATAGGTATGTAGCGCTTTTAAACGCTACCGTAATAGCAGTTTAAAATAATTCAAGCTGAACCATGAATTCTATTTGAATTATAGCTGCTCTGGCAAAGCCTTTCAGAATAATTGAGAATTATGATAGGATATTCCTGTTGTTTTGTATATTTGATTTGGCAGAGACAGTTTAGTGCGTTGCTTGTTCAATAAGAAACATTTTAATAAAGCAATCCAATTCAATCTGTCAATAGGGTGCAATTCGAAAACGAGTGGAGTGTTTAATTGGATGCAACTGTTGCATGGAGGGCTGATGGAGATTTCCAAACAGAATAAATAGTTCAGATTTTATTTACCTTATAAGCAATACACAATTGCTTCAATTTTATGAACAATTTAATACCAGATATACTTACTACCGAAAGGCTGCTGCTCAGAGAAATTAATCCCTTAATTTATCATCAGGTGATGACGGGTTTAAACGAAGGGGAAATCAAAGAATTTTTTGGTTTCACTACCGGTGAAGAGGTAGCTTATGAACGAGAACGCTTTAAGCAAGGAGTAACCATGGCAGGCCGGTCGTTTCTGTATTTCCATTTAATGGAACTCAGTACCAAAATAGTAGTTGGTTGGGGTGGATATCACACCATCTTTACGCAGCATAAAAGAGCAGAATTGGGATATGTTTTAAATGAGGATCAGTTTAAAGGCAAAGGCTATATGAAGGAAGCTTTGCCACACATCATCCAATATGGTTTCGAAAGCATGAAACTTCATCGTATCGAAGCATTGATAGAGCCCAATAACATACCCTCATTAAAATTAATCAACCGATTCGGTTTTACTAAAGAAGGCACGCTGAGAGATCATTATATGAAGAATAATAAACTGGAAGATAGTGTTCTGTTTTCTTTGTTACCCTACGAATATCTTAAAACATGAAGTCAACTAAATCAATTAAATCGCAATTGCAGAACCAACTGATAGCAATATTAGAAGGTAATGCACTGGTAGCTAAAACAGCTATTGCATCTGCCAAAGAATCAAGAGACAACGACACCAAAAGCAGCGCCGGCGATAAGTATGAAACAGGTCGTGCTATGATGCAAATTGAAATTGAGAATAATGAGATGCAATTGCTCCATGCAATGAACCAAATGGAAGAACTCTCAAAAATAAATTTCGATAAGGACTATAAGAAAATCGAATTTGGTTGTCTGGTTTCTACCAGTCAGGGAAAATATTATATCTCTATCGGGCATGGAAAGTTAATGATTGACAAGGATGTTATTTATGCTATTTCACTTGGTTCGCCAATAGGCGCTTTGCTTAAAAATAAAGTGGTAGGAGATAAGGTAAGTTTTCAGGGGAGAGATTTTACTATTTTGGAAATTCACTAGCAGGTAAAGCACTTTTACTTAATGAAATTAATGCATAAAGTACCAAGATCCCCGGAATTAGTTTTCGAGTACTTATCGGATATGCAAAAATTTAAATTGGTACATCCAATCATTTATAGTATTATTGAATTAAAGAAAAATTATTTCAAGGTTAAAGAAAGGTTAGAAATAGGTGGTATTCCATTTACATCTGGTTATTTAGTGGCCGTAAACAGCAACAAAGCTGAAGGGATTATTCAAATGAATGCAGTGGTGAAGAGGTTAATTAAAATTGAGATAACTTTTACGCTTTCATCTCAAGGGGCATTTACTGTTGTTGATGAAATTATACTTTTTAAATCTTTTTACCGATCCAAAGTATACTGGAAAGAGTGTTTTTAAAATACCACTCAACTTTTTGAGAATATTGCACATTGCAATGATTGATTTTTGAATACTCTTTTGAACGCAATGAATGCAAATTTTGGAAAATGGCTGAGGACTTAAATGCTGAATTTAATTGTTTTAGTAAAAAAATCACTTCAAATATAATTCAATGGAAACCGCATGAGAACAAATAGGGTAAAAACCGAATTTCATTTTTCAAGTCATATTGGAATTTTACTTGCTTCTGCCAAAAACACCAAGAGGTAATTTAACTCCACTTGTTGCATTTAAAAATATTTCTCCTGTTTCAAAATGGTTCTTGAGAAAAGTTTGATTGAAAAGATTTTCAATTATGATGGAAGAAAATCCCAGCGAATAGGTATTCATAAGAACAAAATGATCTTCGGGCTCTAAAAGTGAAGTAACGATATGTGTCATTTCTAAAATCATTTCTTCCAGGTGCCATTTTTCGCCATTCACCCCATGGCCATAAGCCGGAGGGTCAAGGATGATGCCGTTGTATTTTTTTCCTCGTTTCACTTCGCGCTTTACATAAGTCATAGCATCCTCAACCATCCAACGTATATTGTCAAGCTGACTTAACTCCATGTTTTCTTTTGCCCAGGTAACTACTTGTTTAATTGAATCGAGATGTGTGGTGTCGGCACCGGCAGCTCGAGCAGCCAATGAAGATCCACCTGTATAAGCAAAGAGGTTGAGTACTTTGGGTTGAGCGGTTTTAAGTTTTTTCACACTGTTGTATATATAATTCCAATTCACAGCCTGTTCAGGAAAAATGCCTACATGTTTGAAAGCGGTGAGGCCTAATCGAAAGTTAATTCTGTTACTGGTTCCATCACTGTTTTTAAGATCATAGCCCATTCGCCATTGATCCGGCATTTCTTTGAACTTTTTCCATGTGCCTGAAGAGCTGGATTTAGAGATAAACTTCACATGAGCCATTTTTTCCCATTCCTTATCCTTAATCTCTTTCGACCACACAGCCTGTGGTTCTGGGCGAATAGTTATATATTTCCCAAAGCGTTCCAATTTTTCGAAGTCACCACAATCAATAAGTTCGTAATCGGGGAAATGGGTAGGTGTGATTAGTAGCATAATGAGGCAAAGATAAATTTATTTGATGAGATTTTATTTTGATTTACCTTATTCCTTTGTTCCAGTACTTCTTTGAATGATGCATATGGCCTTGGGTTTGATTAGCTGTTTTCAAAATGCAGATGAGCACAATAATGAAAGCCGTATTGTTGTTATTCACTAAGTCAATTCCATCATGAGACTACTCACAGGTATACTAGTGTTGTTCACTTTACCACACCAACTAATGGCTGGTGGAATTGTAAGTTGCTCCTTTCCTGAATCAAAAGCGGAGGCTATCATAAAAAGGATCATTTCAACTGTGGGCTTGAAACCTGACTTTGAAGTGGAGCCCTCGGAACTTTATGATGCCTCTGCAACGGTTATCAATGGGAAAAGAGTGATTTATTATAATCCTGCATTTTTCGAAAAACTCCAACAGCAAACTGGTAGCGAATGGGCATCAATAAGTATTCTGGCACATGAAATTGGGCATCACCTGAATGGCCATACATTGATGGGAGGAAAAAATTCTCCTGAAATTGAACTGGAAGCAGATGAGTTTTCCGGGTTTGTTTTGCAGAAAATGGGTGCAACTTTAACAGAGGCGCAGCAGGCGATAAAGAAAATTTCTCATAACAAAGATTCTAAAACACATCCGGCAAAAGATAAACGATTAATAGCAATTGAAAAAGGATGGTCGAAAGCCGCTGCACTCATTAACACTCCTGCAACCACCGAAACTGCCGAATTAAAACTGCCTGAAAAGTTATTGGTTCCGGCAGACCATTCAAAAGCTGTGAATTCAAAACCTGTGCGATCTCCAGTAAGTAAAAGTAATTATATCCGTTATACGGTTAAGCTTCATTCGCAACCTGGGATGGTCTATTACCTAACGGCACAAAATAATTTGGTTCGGTTTTATGAGAATAATTTTTATATTGTAGGTACGATACGTAGTACCGGAAAAACCAATTATCCCTATGTAATTTCAGGAAACCATTCCAACTTTTATGTTTCTAAGAATGGTGCTCTTGTTGATTCGAATGGGAAAGCTGCCGGATATGTGAAAATTTATAAAGGGTAAATAGATCAATAGATGGGCGGTTGCATTTTTTCTCCTATATTTTAGAAGCATCAGATTTTACAACGTTCTAATTTTTGAAAACGGCGTGTCAGTGCAATTCCGCTAAATCTTAAAGAGTGGACCTAGTATCTTTAATAAGAAAAGGCACCTGGAATAGCCATTTCTTGTTATCGTGAAATCAAACTCCTTATTACCTTTTAAATGCTTGAAAAGGTATTTTACTGATAAATTGGCTGACTCTAAAAGAAGCATAATGAACTCGACTTGGCCAATCGGAAAAGGCTGTTTTTAAGATTTTTCGAATAATTTAACAATGTCAGGTATAGATTGTTGATTTATTAATTCGCTATATTTGTGTTTCAGGAAATTAACACCCTAAATCTTAGAAAAATCCAATAAAATCTAAATTATGAAATCAACCTTTAAAAAATTACTGCTATTACTAGCTGTCAGTTTCTTTCCTTTCTTTATGAATGGTCAGGATTATGTCAGTAAAATGCAAGATCCCAATGTGAATTTTTTGAGACACAGACCACCTTTTATGAGTATTACAATAATTATGTTTCGAACTATCGTCAGCAAAACGGTTCCGATCCGGCTCGTGTCCCTGGATACAAGCAATTCAAGCGTTGGGAGTGGTTTATGGCTCCTCGTGTAGGCAGCGATGGAAAACGTTTTGATCCGTCCACAGCCTGGAAAGAGAGCAAAAAGTACCGCCAGCAATACAGCTCTTTGAATGCAGGTAACTGGACTTTTATTGGCCCATCAATAGTTCCTACAGGTGGTGGAGGTGCTGGAAGATTAAATTTCGTGCGTGTACACCCAACAAATCCTGATATTATTTTTGTAGGTTCTCCAGCTGGTGGATTATGGAAATCGGAAGATGCAGGCTTAAGCTGGAACACCAATACCGACCAGTTAGCGCAAGTAATTGGCTGTACAGATTTAGCTATTGATCCTAATAACACCGATATTATGTACCTGGCAACCGGCGACGGCGATGCGGGCGATACCTATACTGTTGGCGTACTTAAAACAACTGATGGCGGAGTAACCTGGAATACCACTGGACTTTCTTTTTTTGCTGCCAACTACAGGCAGATGAGTAAGATACTTGTTGATCCTACCAATACAAATAATATCCTTGTAGCTACTACCAGTGGTGTTTATAGAAGTACAGATGCTGCTGCTACATTCACATTAGCTCAAACAGGTACTTTTAAAGATATGGAATTTAAGCCGGGAGATCCCACTAACGTTTACGCTTGTGGTGGAGAATTTTTCCGCTCTACAGATGGCGGGCAGTCTTGGAATAAGATAACTTCGGGTTTACCTCCTGTTGCAAATGTGAGCCGTATGGCGATTGCAGTTACTCCGGCCGATCCGAACTATGTTTATATGATTGTTGGTTTACCTGCTCCAAATTATGGAACAGAAGGATTTTATAAATCAACTAATGGTGGTGTGAGTTGGACGAACCCAAGTACTCCGGGATTAGGCACGCAACAATGGTATGACCTGTGCATAGCAGTAAATCCTACTAATAAGGATGAAATTTTTCTGGGTGGACAAACCGATTTTCTTAAATCATTGAACGGTGGAAACTCTTTCGGTCAAAGTGGTGGTGGTACACACGTTGATTACCATGATGTAATTTACACCAGCAGTACACAGGCTTATATGGCTAACGATGGTGGGGTATATGTTACTGATAATAATGGAAGTTCCTGGACTAACCTGAGTGGAGGTCTTGCAATTGCTCAGATGTATGGGTTTGGACAATCCTCCACCAATGCCAATTTGTTACTTCAGGGCTGGCAGGATAATGGAACCAACAGGTTTAATGGATTCAACTGGACGCATGTACTGGGTGGAGATGGAATGTTGTGTTTCATTGATCGCACAAATGATCAAAATATGTGGGGATCTACTCAAAACGGGGGATTAAATAAATCAACTAACGGTGGGGGTACGTTTAATTCGGCTGTTGGTAATATTAATGAAACAGGCGCATGGGTAACTCCATGGATTCAGGACCCTGTTACACCAACTACCATTTATGCAGGATTTATAAATGTTTGGAAAAGTACCAGTGGTGGTGGAGCATGGACAAAAATCAGCACCTTCCCGAACACGCAACAAATCAATACTCTTGCTGTTTCTCCTGCCAATAATCAGGTTATTTGGGCTGCCAAAGCTACCGGGTTATATATGACTTCAAATGGCGGAACAAACTGGACTACCATTACCGGAATACCATCAGGTACCATAACAGGTATTGCATGCAGTAATACGGATCCTAACAAAGCATGGATTTCTTATTCAGGATACTCAAATACCAATAAAGTATTTCAAACAAATGATATGGGAACAACCTGGACTAATATTTCAGCATCTATTCCTAATATCCCTATTAATTGCATTACTTTTTTAAACAATTCAAATGATGGAATATACATTGGTACCGATTTAGGTGTTTTCTATAAAGATGCTTCGATAAATGTATGGGAGCCATTTTTTAGTGGACTTCCAAATGTTATTGTTACACAACTTGAAATATTTTATCCTACCAGCAAAATTCGTGCTTCCACTTATGGCAGAGGCGTGTGGGAGTCAGATTTATTTGTTGCCGGAAGCTACCCTCCATCCTCTTCATTTACTGTGAATAAAAGAATTGGTTGTCCGGGAATTGCTTTGCAGTTTACTGATTATTCAACCGGATCACCTTCAGGTTGGAACTGGGATTTTCCGGGAGGAAACCCTGCTACTTCGACACAACAGAATCCATTAGTTGTGTATAACGTGCCTGGCACATACCCTGTTACTTTAACCGTAACAAATGCAATTGGAAACGATGCTACCACGTACACAGATTACATTACCATTACCGCCAGTTCTCAATCGAACCCTACAACTACCAATGCCGAGCGATGTGGTCCCGGAACAGTTAATTTAACGGCTTCCGGATCAGGGCTAGGTGTTTTAAGATGGTGGGATGCACCAGGAGGTGGAAACTTAGTGGCTACCGGATCTTCGTATTCGCCTTTTATTAATGGTACTACCTTCTATTATGTAGATGAGGAGTTTCCTGCAGGTTCAACGGATTATACTGGTGCTTTTGATATTAATATGGGAGCAGGTGCATTTTTTGTTGCCAACGACATCAGGGGAATTTACTTCGATGTATTATCTCCGGTTATTTTGAACTCGGTGGATGTATTTGCTAATTCTGCCGGAGATCGTACCATTGAAATATTGGATACTCAAGGTAATACCGTTATCGATACCACTATTTTTATGGCGGCTAGCGGTACCAATGCGCAAACGATTAATCTCAACTTTGCACTTTATCCGGGAACAAATTATTTTATCAAATGCAGAGGTAATGTCGATCTTTATAGAAACTCCTCAGGAGCTGTTTATCCTTATACAAGTTCAAGTGTTAATATAACAGGAAGTAATGCAAATGCTCCGGGTTATTATTATTTCTTCTATAATGGGATGTATTCCGATATTACTGGTAACACCTGACGTACTGCAAGTGCAGGTGTTGATACCTGTGCTGTTGGATTGAATGAATTGATTGATGCAAATAATATACTCATCACACCGAATCCATCAAATGGTGTATTTGAAGTTCAGTTTAATCCAACAACTCCCGGCACCTATACGCTTCAGGTCATGAATGCTACCGGGCAAATTGTTTATACCGAAGAGTTAAAGGACGTGAAAAGTAATTTTTTCAAAAAGATTGATTTAAGCAATCTGGCATCTGGAAATTATATGTTAAATCTTTCCGGTAACAATGTGCAGTTAAAGAAAAAATTGCTCATCGACAAACAGTAAGTGAAGCAGTATTAAATAGAAAGGCCCTGACTTAAACAGTCAGGGCTTTTTTTATTCAGGATGTTAAATTAACGCAAATTTATTTTCAGTTCATCCAGAATGCAATTAAGGAGGCAACTATTGTTGATACAATAACGTCATGTAAGTATTGCATTCCTATTAACGCTTATAATTATGAAGATTCGATGTATATTAGCCGTACTTGCAATTTTGTTTTTGACCAAAGTCGGGTTTTCCCAATCCGCTTCCTGTGGAACCGATGAATGGAAACAAATTTTGCAATTAGGAAATTCCAATCAAGCACAACAGGAACAGCGGCAAAATGAAACCATTGAAAGTATTGTTTCCGGAAGGTTAAACCCGTTAATTGCGGCTGGAGGAACTTTAATTATTCCTACGGTTTTTCATATCATGCACAACAACGGTATCGAAAATATTGCTGATTCTATAGTTCAGTCAGCTCTTGCAGAATTAAACTTAAGGTATCAGAATGCTGCACCTTTTTTTGATTCAACAGGACATCTGGTGAATATCCAGTTTTGTTTAGCCTCGGTCGATCCACAAGGCAATCCTACCTCAGGCATCACAAGACACCAAACGGTGTTAACAAACTTCCAACTTACTACCAATGAAGATATCGCATTAAAAAATATTGCCCGCTGGAGTCCGGATCTTTATTTCAATGTTTATGTAGTGAACAATATTTCGGGTTTTATTGATGGATATTCAACGTTCCCTTTCAATGCCGGTGAGCCTTCCGATGGTGTTGTTATTGAATATATTTACGTTACAAATTCTTTTCTGTTTACCCACGAAACAGGGCACTATACAGGATTGTACCATACTTTTCAGAATGGTTGTTACAATCTGAATTGTTTATTGAATGGCGATAATGTTTGTGATACGCCTCCTGATAATAGTAGTCAGACTTTTATTTGTCAGGGCAACTCTTGTACTTCCGAAATGGATGATACCAGCGGCTTTAATCCTTTCAATGTGGATATGGATGAACTGGCAAATTATATGGATTACACTACGTGTCCGTTTGCGTTTTCACAAGGGCAGGCCAATAGAATGGAGAGTGCAGTTTCACTACTTCGTCCATTTTTATTCCAATCAAACGGTTGTGGTACTAACCCCGGTCAGGCAGTTCCATCAGCCGGGTTTAATTTTACAGTTTCTTCTTGCAACAATGGTGAAGTCTCATTCAGTGATTCAACATCCATGAATGCTATAACTACCGAATGGGATTTTGATAATGATGGATTATTTGAATATTTAGGGCATGATTTTACCTTTGCATTTCCTTCCTCCGGCACCTATACAGTTACACAACGAGTTATTGGTTTAGGTGGCCAGGATACGCTATCACAATCATTGACAGTCCAAAAAGGGACTGCACCCAATTTTCCGATAAATTTTAGCTCAATTATAACCGTGGACACACTTAAATTATGTCAGGGAGAATCAGTTGTTATGCAGGGTGTCGGAAATGGAGTTTCTTATTTGTGGAGTACCGGAGATACCACGCAGGTAATTTCATTTGTAGCTGATACTTCATTTACACTTAATTTAATCATGATAGACAGTCTTGGGTTTACATGGACAACTTTGTGCACGCCCATTTATATAAAAGTAAATCCTTATCAACTACCTGCTATCTCTTATGCCGACACCGTTGGATATTATTGTGAAGGCTCTCCGGTGCAACTATTTGTTACCAATCCAATACCCGGAAATTATCAATGGTTTCAGTACACAGTACCCATCGGCTGGCAAAACACCGGCATTGTCGACACCATTTATACAGCTTATCCCAGCCCAACCTATTCGTCGATCTACTATGCAATTTATTCAAATGTTGATTCTTCCTGCACCGGTCAAAGTAATCAGATTGTACTGCAATCACAATACTTGCCGTTAACTCCGGGGTATCTACTTTCTGTGAATGGAACAACCATGTCATATCCTGTAACAAATTATATTTACCAATGGTATTTGAATGGATTACCTATACCAAACGCAACTACCAATTCTTACACTGCCACACAAACGGGTTGTTATCAATTAGGAGCAGGGCTAAATCCATTCTTGCTTTGCGAAGCCATTTCTGACACTGTTTGTTTTAATTTTAGCAGTGTTGAGGAAACTTCATTCCATGATTTTGTGATTTCACCAAATCCGGGTAGCAATGAATTTCAGGTAAATTTTAATTTAAATAATGCTGCTACTATTGAAATGAATCTTTATAACTCTCTTGGGCAATCAGTAAAAGTAATTTGTAACAAAAATTTTGAACAGGGTACTACTAAAATAATTTTTTCTTTACAGGACGTCCCTCCGGGAATTTATATGATTAACATTTGGATAGCAGGTAACCTAACTACAAGAAGAATTGTAAAAATGTAAGTGGTTTAATTTAGACGCATAGCTATTCAGTTTTTTCCTTGAGCATAAATAACTTGTGCTATTTTTGAAAATATATTTTCACATTGCAGTCGTTGGATTTATTTTTACTTGATGCAACCTTGTGCTTTCAGACTAATACTTTTATTAATACTAAAGTTTGATTTGTGGTATGATTTTGATAAAAAGAACTTTTGAAATGACTTTTCTGTTGCCTGTTGTCAAATTTTATTTTTAGCATTACATGACATCAGAATAGATATTTTGTATTATTTTAATTTTTTAGCCATGAAAAAAATCACGATATTAATTATTGGGTTGAGTGTACTGCCACTCACAATTGTAGCGCAATCAGATTGCAGTAATCCTACGCAGATTCCAATTTGCCCAAGCATTATGCTTTTGAATGAAACCAATGCAGGCATGGGTGATGATGCGCCGGCTCCATGTAATATTGCAGGTGAAGATGTTGTTTATGAGTTGTCCGCTCCCAACGGAGCCCGCCAATTGTATGTGTCGGTGGTAAATGCTACTGGCCCTATGACACTACTTTTGGAAGAGATGGTTTGTGGCACCGGATTATGCAGTTCAACAACTATTCCGGCGGGCAATTCCAATTTGACATTTAATGTTTCTAATTTCAATACTATAAACACTTTTTACTTATGGACAGATGCTCCGAATACAGTCACCTATGATATCTCATTTGGAGCCGATACCGGATCCGTGTGGATTAATGTTCCGAATACACAAGGCAATTTACAATTTGACAGCAGCCTGTGCGTACTTCCTGTTTTTAATTTAGCGAAGCCATTTTATCAGGTTACCTTTAATGGAATTCCTCAAACTCATCCTATGACGTTAGCGCCATTATTCGTGCCGGGAACTATGTGCATCAATACTTTTTTCAAGAACACCACCGGGTTAGAGGGCGTTAAAAAGTTTCTTTTCAAGTTTAATGGATTGGGCTATGCCTCAGTGGTAGGAGCACCAACGGTTGCAGGGAACTACAACTTAGGAAACTGGGTGAATTCAGGATCGGGACTTAACTGGAATTATTCCTTTCAGGATTTGCTAGGAATAGGAAAGGGTGATTTTTTAGGCATACCGAACACCTGCCTCTCCTATGAATTTTGCTTTACTATTGTTCCTGTTTCTAATGATCCGCAACTCACTAATGTGGATGTTGAAATTTATGGTGATGGTTTTGGTGCCGCATTTAGTGGCTGGTTCAGTTCCGGATGTTGCCCCGTACCATTCGTTAACTGTTTGTTGGGAAATTTAGGCCCCGGAAGTGGCGCTGGCGCCAGTGGATTTGGATTTGGATTTGCCGATCCCGGAGGCCCGTTACCCATACAATTAGTTGATTTTTCAGCTCAACTGATAAATGATCATGTCGATTTAAATTGGACTACTGCATCCGAAATTAACAACGATTATTTTACGATTCAACGTTCAGCAAATGCAATTGAATGGGAAAATTTGCAACATATCGATGGAGCGGGTAATTCCAATTCTCCAAGAAATTATAATTTAAGCGACATGCATCCGCTTGAAGGAATTTCCTATTACCGTTTAAAACAAACTGATTTTAATGGTAACACATCGAATTCAAAAATTCTTAAAGTTCAAAAAGGAGATTTTGCCAATCTAAAAATTTATCCAAATCCTGCGAAAGATTTTTTAACTCTTGAAACAGGTGTCAGGGGACTATATGGACTTTTCAGTTAGTAATGTGTTTGGACAACCTGTTTATGTTGCAGCACAAATAGAGAGAGGAAAGATTATTTTAAACACTTCAGAAATTGTTTCAGGTACGTATTTTCTTTTGCTCAATCAACATGATAAAGGAATTGAGAGAATTAAATTTATGGTTTTCAAATAAAGCCGGAAAAACTTTAGGTCTGAATTTAGCGATCAGAAAAGTCCATAAAAAAAACCGGAGACCTGGTCTCCGGTTTTTTTTTCAAATCACTTTCAAGATAATTACTTTGTAGCAACAATATCTAATTTTAAAGTGAATTCATCATAAATAGCTTTATCACCAATATCCGCAAAAAAAGTTTTGATCCATAACGAATATCAAACTTGGTGCGATCTACTTTAACTTCAGCTTTGGTTGACATTTGTGAGCCTTCGAATTTAATAATCGCCGGGAAGGAAATATCTTTTGTAATGCCTTTAATGGTTAATTTTCCAGTAACATTAAAATTTGGCTCCCCCGGTTGAACGCCTGTTCTTGGTGCAATTGATACTATTTCGAAAGAGCTGGAAGGAAACTTTGTAACACTAAAAAAATCTTCTGACTTTAAATGTCCTTCCAGTTTGCCTTTCATTTCACCTTCTAAATCAGTGACGTTGATAGAGGTCATATCAAAATTGAACTTGCCCCCAATTTGACCATGGTTATTAGAAACATCACCACCGGCAACAGCAATAGTGCCGGAATGCTTGCCTGTAATTTTTTCAGCCATCCATGTAATTTTGCTCGATTTAGCATCCACTTTGTAAGTGTCAACATGCGGGAATGAACTTGTTGGATTGGTTGCATTAGCAAGAACAGGAATTAATAAAAGAAATAGCAATGATTTTTTCATAATTAAATTTGATTTTAGAGAGTTAAGTTGAACTGTTATAAATGTTTTTATAGTATTTATAAGAACCCTTTTCTATGGGAAAAGTTAATGGAGCTGCGTAAAATTTAATCGTTGATTTTCAGATGCTTGCGAAGTAACTGTCATTCAGGATAGAACTTCCGATACGCTTCCCGCAGAATAATTTTGACCAATTAACCCAATAGGACTCTTCTTAGCGCATCCTAATTTTAACTCCCGGTTGCATTAAACAGGCGGGCTCTTACATACTTAAAGACCTTTAAATAGGCTAGTTTATCAAGCCAACACAACCTTTAACTTCTACAACCCTAAAAATTCAATAACAACATTCCTTTTATTATGTGTACCAAAATGTGAAGCAATCGCATACTAATTTGCTGATAAGCTACTACTTCATGAAAGCCTTTTTTCAAAGAAAATTATAAAATAAAAATTAATGCAATAAAAATATAGATAATAAAACTTGTATGCTTTCAATTTGAATTGTGCACAACGGTAGGGAATAAGAACGTATTAAATTGAGGTGAAAAGATTAAAAAATTTGGATTTGGAATTCCATTTCTTATAAAAAATTGGTGAAGTCAATGACTAATAAATGCTCATGATCAAAAAATGAAAAGTTCTTGTTTACTCAAGTTGATAGCACTTTAATTTTATAGCCACATTTCAAGAAAGTGGTATGAAACAAAGTCCCAATAAAAAAAATTTGTATTTGTAAACACTATTATTTATATTTGATGATTACCAAAACCGAATGTATGAAATGGAGAAATCGTGAAAGTAGTGGCAACGTGGAAGATCAACGTGGCAGAGGCGCAAAAGTGGGAGCCGGATTAGGAATAGGCACTGTAATAATTGTGATTATTGCATTGCTTACCGGAACGATCCTACCAGTTATTGCAACAAGTAGCTGTTGATCAGCAAACAGAACAAACTACAGGTGCAAGTGAACTGAATGATGAGGCTTCAAAATTCGTTTCAGTGGTTTTAAAGGAGACCGAAGTGGTTTGGGAGAAAGTATTTAGAGAGCAAATGAATGCACAGTATGAACAACCAAAATTGGTGCTTTTTACAGGCGAAGTTCAGTCGGCCTGTGGTTTTGCATCAGCGGCAAGCGGCCCTTTTTATTGCCCTGCCGACCGCAAAGCATATATTGATCTTAGTTTTTATTCGGAACTTAAAAACAGATTTAATGCTCCGGGTGATTTTGCAATGGCATATGTGATTGCGCATGAAATCGGGCATCATGTTCAGAACCTGTTAGGGATCTCTGATAAAGTGCATCAATTGCAAGGAAATGTGAGTAAAGAAGAATACAATCAAGCATCGGTAAAACTCGAATTGCAAGCTGATTTTTTAGCCGGGTTGTGGGCTCACCACGCTCAATCTATGAGTAATATTCTTGAAGAAGGTGATATTGAAGAAGCGCTCACTGCGGCCAATGCAATTGGCGACGATCGTTTGCAAATGGAAGGCCAAGGATATGTAGTTCCTGAATCGTTTACTCACGGAACCAGTGAGCAGCGCATGTACTGGTTTAAACGTGGTTTTAAAAGCGGTAACATCAATGATGGAAATACTTTTAAGGAAGTTGCATCCCGATAATTATAACTCAGGTAAATATTTAGCAGCTAACTTTTTTGGAGCCACGGCACAGTAGGCACATGTAATCGCATCCTTTAACATCTCCTTCCTGATTTTTTTTAGTTCGATCAAAGTCCAGCCGTATTTTCCCCAGGCATTCGGAACTCTATAAATAACTGAAGAGTCAAAGGAACAAAATACATCCTGGTCAATGGGATTTAGACGAACACAAATTCTATTCATTTTTTCATTCAGCGTAATGAAGATTTTTTTCTTCACTCTTACTGAAACTACTTCCATATGTGGCGCCTCATCGGTTTCATCGAAACCAAGAGCAAACTCTTTAGCAAATTTTATTGTTACCATAAGTTAAAACAATAGATTACGATTGCACCTGATGTAGGATTATTGAAGCGTCATTTGTTTTTAGCTTCCAATAAATTAACTCTCACTCAAATCACTACTAACAAAGTACATATCAATTTCTCCTTTATTTTTGGCATGAATTTTTCCTCTGTGAATGCATTTAAATTTATCTTTAACTAATTCGTAGGTACTACCGCTAATGTTCACTTTTCCGGATTCTCCACTTGACTCCATTCTTGAAGCAATATTGACCGTATCGCCCCAAATATCGTAAGCAAATTTTTTGACACCAACAATCCCTGCCACAACGGTACCGGTGTGCACACCAATTCTTATTTCAAAAACATCTTTGTTCTTCAGTTTTTTGTTCAATAAAAGCGTTTGCATAAATTGTTGAATTTCCAAAGCCGCCAAAACCACATCAGTTGCGTGCGTTTTATTTGCAACCGGCAATCCTCCTGCGCACATATAAGAATCGCCAATGGTTTTTATTTTTTCAATATTATGCCTGGTTATAATTTCATCGAATACTATGAAGCAGCTATGGATTTCTGCAACCAATTCAGAGGAGTAAGCTTTTCGGAAATCTGTGTAAAGCCTTTGAAGTCAGTAAACATAACTGTTACTTCATCAAACTGTTTGGCATCGGCGCTGCCTTTTGCTTTTAGTTCTTCCGCAACTTCTGAAGGAAGAATGTTGAGGAGCAATTCGTCGCTAAGTTTTTTGCCTTTCTTTATTTTATTTCGTTGTGTAAAAAATATACTTGCAAAAAGCAATACTACTGCAAAGCCACCAATAAATCCGTTGCGTACCAGTTTTTGACGTTGCAATTCTTTTTGTGAAAGTGCGTCTTTCTTTTCCTGCTCAGCCTTTTGTGCCGCTTCTATTTTATCAAATTCATATTGCATTTGCTGCTGTACTATCACCTTTGTATTCTCGTTGTTCACCAGACTATCGCGAACGCCGATATATAGCTTGTAATGCAACAGTGCATTTTTATAATCGCTTTGTGCGCTGTCAAGTGATGCTTGGTTTTGATAACTGAGTTTAATATACTCCAAATGACCAATCTCCTTTGCCAGGGATAGCGCTTTATCCAGATATTCAGAAGCATCATTGAGTCTCCTCTGTTTCATATAAACTTGTGCTATATTATTGTAAATAAGCGGATTTTGTTCGTTGATACCACTCTTCTCGTTCAATTTTAAGGCAGCGAAATCATATTTCAGTGCCTCGTTGTAATTTCCTTGCTTTTCACGCATTATTCCGAGGCTATTGTAAAGTTCTGAAAGGGCATACTGATCCTCTGCCTCTTCAGCCAATTTTAATGCGGCAAAATAATTCTTTTCTGCTTTAGCGTAATTGCTTTGCTCAAAATAAACAGCACCGATTGCGCCCAATATATTGGCGATATCAGCCTTATCTCCCAGTTCCCTACTTAATTCCAAACAAATAGCATAATGCTTGAGTGCCTCCGTGTAGTTATGTAGATTGACATAAATAATTCCAATATTGAATTCTGTATGAAAGACGCCTCTTTTGTCCCCTATTTCTTCCCTTATCTTTAAAGCGAGAAATGAATTTTTTAATCCTTCTGCGTAATTTCCCTGTGATATTCTGTTATGACCGAGTATCGTGTAAGTACGTCCTTTTTTTGCCAAAAGCTTTTCTTTGTTTGGTGCAATTGCAAATGAAATTAGTTTTTCGTATAAAATTAATGCCTCGTTGCAGAATTTTACACCTTCAACATTTCTTCCACTACTCGCACTCAAAGCACCCAACAATAATTTTGCATCTGCAATTCCCATATCGTAGCGCAGCTTTGTTGCCAATGTTAGGGCGCCATTGGAGAAATAATAGGCCGAGTCGAGGTTGGTGTACCGGAATTCACCAGCAAGATCATTCATAATGTTTACTTTGTTGGCGTCTTCCTTTGAAATTGATAAAATGTTATTCAGTGAATCAACCTTTGGAATTTGAGCTGATAAAAAATTCGAAATGTGGACAAGAAGTAAAAACAGAAATTTATTTTTCATACTATTGCTTTAACCGTATTTAACAAAAAATCAACCTTCGTTTATGCTACTGCTGACAAAATACATTTCTATCTCCCCTTTGTTCTTCGCCATAATTTTTCCACGATGCGTACAGTTGAATTTATCTTTCACCAGCTCATACGTGCTTCCGCTGATATTAACTTTTCCTGCTTCGCCACTTGATTCCATTCGGGAGGCGATGTTCACTGTATCCCCCCAAATATCGTAAGCGAATTTTTTTACTCCCACAATTCCTGCCACAACACCTCCGGTGTGGATGCCGATACGTATTTCAAAAACTTCCTTGCCTTCATTTTTTCTTTGCTGCAAATGCTCCTGCATAAACTTTTGAATTTCAATTGCAGCATTCACCACATCCATTGCGTTGGTTGTGTTAGCAACAGGCAAGCCTCCGGCGCACATGTAAGCATCTCCAATGGTTTTTATTTTTTCGATGTTGTATTTATCAATGATATTGTCAAATGCTTTAAAGCATGTATGAATTTCAGAAACCAATTCTGCCGGTGTTAGCTTTTCCGAAATCTGTGTAAAGCCTTTAAAGTCAGTAAACATAACTGTGAATTCATCAAACTGTTTGGCATCGGCACTGCCTTTTGCTTTGAGTTCTTCGGCTACTTCTTCGGGTAAAATATTTAAAAGCAATTCATCGCTTAGTTTTTTCCCTTTTTTTATCTTGTTGCGCTGCCCAAAAAATACTCCGGCAAAAAGTGCTACAATTGCAAAGCCTCCCATAAATCCGTTGCGCATGAGTTTTTGCTTTTGCAATTCCTTAGTTGCTACGGCATCTTTTATTGCCTGCTCTGCTTTAGCTGCCGCTTCCCTTTTATCAAAGTCATATTTCATTTGTGTTTGCACTATTTTCTTTTTGCTCTCTTGATTATCTACACTGTCGCGAAATAGTATATGCATTTTATAATTTGCGTACGCTTGCGGATAGTTGCCCAATGCGCTATCAACTGTTGAGCGCATTTGATAGCTTAGACTCAGATATGACAGACTTCCAATATCCTTTGCATTAGCAATGGCTTTATTCACGTATAGCAAGGCATCGTTAAATTTATTTTGGTTGAGGTAAACATTAGCTATGTTGTTATAAACAAAAGGAATTTGTTCTTTGTTTCCTATTTCTTCATAGAGTTTTAGTGCTTTAAAATCATACTGTAATGCCTGCTGGTAATCCCCTTTTCTATCGGTAACAATTCCCAATACGTTATACGATTCGGCAAGTGTTGCTTTCTCATCCCTGCCCTCTAAATATTGCAGTGCAAGATTGCAGTATTTTAACGATGTATCATTCTGGTTAAGTTCCATGTGAACATAGGCAATGCTGTTATAGCAACCGGCAATTTCAACAGAGTCTTTAAGTTGGTGAGCTAATGCTAGGGAGGCGGTACTATACTTCAGGGATTCAGTAAAGTTTTTCTCTACATAATATGTACTCCCAACATTCAATGTGGCATACAAAACGCCTTTAACTTCTCCCAACTCTTCAGCTATTTTTAATGCAAGTAGTGAGTATTTTAATCCTTCGGGGTTGTCTCCTTGTGACAAGCGGTTGTGCGCAGTTACGTTATACGCATTATATTTTTTCTTTAAAAGTTTCTTTTTTTCTTCACCCGTGGCTGTTTTAAGTAACTTGTTGTATATAATCAATGCTTCATTAGCGGCCGTTACACCTTCTTCATATTTTCCCATTGTGGCGCAGTTCATGCTTATGCGCACTTTGGAGTCGGCGATGCCTTTTTCATAGTTAAGTTTGGTGGCCAGTTTAAGAGCTGAGCGTGCAAAATAACCGGAGGTGTCGGTGTTGGTGTAGCGGTATAAATGCGAAATAAAATTCAGTGTGTTTACTTTGGCTGTGTCGTCTTTGTAGGTGAGCAAAACTTTGTGTGCCGAGTCGAGTAGTGCGTTTTGCTGTGCAAATAGTAAATGCTGCACAAGTAAAAGCAGTGTTGAGATGGCGAGTAGTTTTCTCATATGATTTCTTTCAGTCAGTTTTAAGTTATTAAGTTGCCCTAGAATGTCCACTAACGTCAGACTGTGAAAATACTAATTTCTCCATCAAATTGTTAATTTCTTCTAACAAAATTTACAAAAACTATAGCCTTAACTGCCTAAATTTGATTCAAACAATAGAATATGAATCAGATTATCACTGCCGATCGTAACCAAACGCATTTGGATCCCTGGAAGAGGCAATTTCTGTTGATGACCCTGTCCGGTTTCTGGATGCTTTCGTTGAGAAACTGGATCTTTTTAAGTTAGGGGTTCAAATGAAAACTATTCAGGTCGAAGGCCGGCCTTCATTTCATCCTAAATTGTTTCTCAAAATTTATCTCTATGGTTATCAAAATGGAGTTCGATCTTCTCGTCGATTGAAAAGGAATATAGCAATTTAGAAATGCAATGCTGTGCGGTAAGTTGATACCTAACTACCATACTAATAAGTTAGATTTTGTATAGGTGAACGGCAATGCATTTGTAAATATGCTTAAATTGTCTGTGACCTTTTTGAAAGAAGTAGATTTAATTGGCGGCAAAACTATTGCCCTTGACGGAACCAGGCAATCCAGAGCTCACAACAGCAAGAAAATAATTACACCTCCAAAAGTTAGATCGTCACTTAATACATTGAAGAAAAGACTCAAAGAATATCTCTCAAAATGGACAAGCCCGATCAAGTAGAAAAATGCTTCTCAACTTTCTGATGCTACCGAAATCAGGATCGCCCAAAAGAATAAATTTAAAGTATACTTCAATTTAAAACAACTAGTCGCCAGCGGGGAGCCTCTGCAAATCAGTACCACTGATCCTGATAGTCGTAGCCTTTTAGTACAAGGACAGGTTGTTGGAAGGTTTGTTACAACACTCCAGGGCGGTTGTTGACGCCGTCTTGTTTGGTGGTTGCTACTTAATTTATCAGTCGTAATGACCGTAATGCCTTATCAACCATTGTCTGAAGCTAAAGTAAATTTGAATTCCTCCGAATTTATATCATTGCTCAGCTGGACAAAGGCTGTCACAACGCCCGCGTAGTCGAGTAAATGTCAGAAACTGCACTTAAAAACATTATTGCAACAGGAATTAGTAAACAGTAATCCTATAGGAACGACCAAAGAATATCTCGTGGACCGGCTTAAAGTATAATAGACAACACGACATATACCTGTCCTGCCGGACAAACCCTAAACTTTTGGGCACCTGCAAAAGGAAACGAGAGAGGATAAAATTTTACACCAATATAAAGTACTGCACTCCAAAATGTAAACAGTTGTCCGTGTAAAACATTTATGTACTTGAAGAGCAAAAGGAGGCATAGAAACAGAACGCAGCCGTATGCTGAAGCTAGTGAATTGAATAACAGAAATTATAAAAGAAATCAAAATTATACAGAACTCGTCAAGAAATTAACGAACATATCTTCGGGACCATCAAACGAAAAAGTGGGGATATAATTACACCAACCTTAGTTGGAATTGAGGAGGTAATGGTGCCGCCTGCAGCAGGTAGGAGTGGTTTTTGATCATGCTAAGTTATAACATC
Source organism: Bacteroidota bacterium (assembly GCA_016722525.1). Lineage (GTDB taxonomy): Bacteria > Bacteroidota > Bacteroidia > AKYH767-A > OLB10 > JADKJB01. Next base: position 1,499 of record JADKJB010000007.1, on the reverse strand, counting down.
AAACGCACTTTTGGCATACTTAATTTTGACGATTTGATGCAAACACTCATAGTTGGAAGCCGAATGTCGCAAAGCATGGTGGCTTTGCGAACCGGCGAATTTAGCTCCTATTAGACAACTCTGCTTTTGTGACGTGAAATTTGCTGCTTGAAATTTGATAAAACACTAACAGCTTTTAAAATGACTGAATTTTTATTTTGATAATTTATGAAGGTAATGGTTGTGAAAAATGGAGTTTTTTCATTACCCGATGGTTTACTGTTGCCGCAGGCCTGGTTGAAGACGAAAGATAAACATTTCACTTACCTCCAAACGAAGCTGAAATTACATTCCTTTCTAAAACCACCAGGCTTGCGGCACATGGCCCGGCTACCCGCATGGATTTTGTTCTTAAGCGCTCAACTGTTTGAAGTTAGAACTGATGTCTGTTTGAAGCTCAAGTTATTGCATCGTGTCATTGTTGTAGTTCTTGAGTAAATTCAGTTCGTTGTTGTAAATGCTTTTATGCTGCATCAAATAGCCCACTTAAAAGTATAAGAATTGGAAGAGCCAACCAGCTTAAAGAAAATTAGTTCCATTCCATTTTGTCCGTACTGTGCATAATAAAGTGTATTTATGTTAGAATAAAATAATGCTAACCCTCCTTGAATAAATATGTATTCTGCAATATTGAAAATACTAATCGCACTTTGTCATATCCATTTTAGTAAAGTCAACCTTGCGAAATATTTAATAAAACATAAGGTGCTGTTGGAGGTAGTAATGGCACAAAATGCAAAAACTATTTTAAAAGCAAGAGAACATTAGTCAATTCCTAACTTGTCATAAGCGTCTGTAAACCAGCATAATAATTGCAGAAAACTCTACTGAAAAACCGGCAATCAAAGTATCCTTGTCTTACCACCAAAAACTAAATGGCTTTACCTGTCTGCCAATCTTCGGTAAGGGCTTTAATTCTCCGTCCATAGTTATAGCTTATTTCTCGTGGTCAGTTTGATGTTGGCAGTGTCCTGCAAGCATTGGCAATAACGGTTTCGTAGTAGTCTCCGCAGGGGCTGGCCACCTATTTAATAATTTTCTATAATCATCGGCCGGCCCTTGCGGCTACTTTTTTACGTGTTTTCGGAATACCCATATCACGCACAGATTAAGTGTTATCTTTATTGTTTCGCAAACTTCCTAACGTCATGGCCTTCCTAGTCTTATAAAATAAATTCTGTCGAAAGAAATGAAACATCCAACTGAACTTTCCCTTTCCAATTTCATCCAAAAACAATTACGCTAAGTAAAATTAGTGACAGGCCAATATTCTCTATATTTTTAGAAATAAATTCAATATTGAATTTGTTGGATTGGGAAAGCACATTGTCAATATTAAGCTTATGTTCCTTAACATTTACTGTTGAACCGTATTTTGGAGGTTATTAAACTCACCAATCCGCTTTGTAATCACGATGGAATCCTGGATGAGTAAACACTATTGTATGAATCACATGAAC
>JADKJB010000006.1 GCA_016722525.1 Bacteroidota bacterium | reverse complement strand
ATTATCACAAGTTTCATCCCTTTAACGTAATACTTCATAACCTCAGTCCTGACAAGTGGCTATTGTCTGTGAAACATTTCGTTCACTGTACTCCACCTGTAAGGTCTGCTTAGTGCGATAAAATTGCACGTTTGTGGAGTGAAATGGTCTGTTTGGCGTGATGGAGTTGAGCGATTCATTAATGAAAAAGAAGTTGGATGCAACAAATTATTTCTTCAGTGGGAGACACAAAGCTCTTAGTCCTTGCAGGTGCGTATTTTACTAAAATATTTCGATTGCAAAATTCCACCGGTAAGGTCTGCTTAGCGCGATGAATTTGCACGTTTGTGGAATGAAAAATGGGACTGCTTAACGTGATGGAGTTGTACGTTTCATTAATGAAAATTTTGCATGAACAAATTATTCTTCAGTGGACACAAGCCATTGTGTCTTTACACCATGTTTCACTTTGATGAATTAGTTATTTTTTTATTCCACAACAAACTTCTTCACAAGTCTTTCCACATCAGTTTGAAGCACCACAAGATAAACACCTTTCTTATAATTTACACAATTTAAATTTTTCGTATAATAGGGCGGCTGTATCTTCGATTGCTCCTCAAAAACCATTTTTCCTACAGCATCAAAAACTTGTAGTTTGCAATTGTTCTTCAACTTATCCGCATTTATAAACGCCGTTTCAGTTAGGGTGAATAGTATACACTCAGTGTTGATTGCTGTGTTTGAAGAATTGCTTCATTAATTCCAACCAGTGTGTCGCACGGTGAACCAGACAATGCGGGCATATCATAGTCGGGATTATTGGGTAAACCTAAATAAGTTCTTTTACCACCTAAATAAAAACTCCAGGGTTGAAAATCACAAGCAGTCCCTGCCGAATCGGGTGAATTAATTACACTCAAATTCATGTTTTCCATATAATACATGGTTGAATCATAAGGAAAATTAGAAGCACCATTGGGACTTCGCCATGAACTACTTACATAGATTTTTTCATCTGGACCACGTTTCAGAGCACCAATATAGCTGGGCGGTGAAACAGATTGCCAAATAAGTGTTTTAGTTGAAAAAATGTTGGATGCCCATGTATCATACTGCCATAGATAATTGACAGCTGACATTTGAGAGGAAACATACAAATACCTTCCACTTTGAGAATACTCACAGGACCAATAATAAGGATACGGACCAATGGTGAGTTCAGGTTCCACTAAGTTTGCGTTTGATATATTTCCAGTACATCGATCAAAGCTGTACAACTCTATTAAACCAGCGAGGTTCACAAAACTTATTTTAGATCCATTTGGTGAAAAGGAAATTTTGCCAAGGTTAGTCCCATTTAGATAACCTACATTTTGAACTGGCATCGCTGAAATACCTGAAGTAGAAATAAGGAATAAATGCCATTCATTGTTGTATTGTGGCTGGCCAACTGGTGATGGTCGCACAATAATCCACCAATCTCTTCCATTACCGTGCTTTACGGCATTGATACAATCCACCATTTTAAAATTCAATAGTTGAATGTTCTTTTGGGTGACTGCACCTAAACCATTATTCAAATTCATATCAACTTTAGAAAACCATAAACCAGGATCTGTTGTAACTCCAATCGAAAAAACATAATATTTTGAAGTATCCTCAAGGTCAGGTACTATTGTCATTTCCTGATACCAACCTAATCCAACTACTGAATCTCCATTGACTATGATATCACCATTTGGCTTATTAATTTCTCCATTGGTTATATAGCCTGTTGAGAAAACGTCTGTATCCGGTGAAACAGTAAACAATTTCCCCAGGTATCAGCAATAGATGCACAACTACCTCTCGATAAAACCGAAGAACTTATTGGAACTGGCATTTGCGTATTCGAAAAATCAATGCCAGAATTATCACCGAAGCACCAGATATTATTACGCTGCGCTGTTGCAATGTTATTCCACAGAAGCAAACAAAATAAAATGAAAATATTATGTACAATATTCATTTATCTTAAAATGTTAAACGATTTGGAAATGAACTTGACTTTTTATCATTAACTGTTCGAACAAAATAAATGCTTTCCGCAATTCATGAAAATGAAGTTCAAAACTATTTCCATTTACCGGATCAAATAACACCACGTTTCCTGTAGAATTATAAACGTGCAGAGAAACTATTTTTTCATCCGGATTCTGGAGCTTCACCAGTACATTACCAGTTGACGGGTTAGGATTTATTTACACTGAGCCATGTCTTCTTTACTCCACCACAAACTTCTTCACAAGTCTTTTCACATCACTTTGAAGCATGACAAGATAAACACCTTTCTTATAATTTATACAATCTAAACTTTCGTAAAATAAGGAGGCTGTATCTTCGATTGCTCCTCAAAAACCATTTTTCCTACAGCATCAAAACTTGTAGTTTGCAATTATTCCTTTCAGGCTATCGGCATTTATAAATGCCGTTTTGCCAGTTGGGTGAATAATATATATTCAGTGTTGATTGCTGTGCTTGAATCTTATTTTCATAAATCTTTACTAGTGTGTCGCACGGTGATCCTGCCAATGCCGGCATATCATAATCCGGGTTATTAGAAGACCCCAGTAAGTACGTTTTCCTCCTAAATAAAAAACCCTTAGGTTGAAAATCAGATGCCAATCCCGCAGAGTCCGGGAGAGTTTATTACACTCAAATTCACAGCTTTTCAGTGTAGTACATGGTGGAATCATATGGACAACAACAGGCCCACTTGACTGAATCTAAGCAACTTAAATAGATTTTTCAGTCCGGCCCTCTTTTTCAAAGCCCCAACCGTAACTTGGAGGTGTAGTTGTTTGCCAAATGAGAGTTTTGTTGAAAAAATGTCGGGCGCCCAGGTATCATATTGCCAAAGCATTTTTATTGGATTGGTTGCTGAGCTCACATACAGGACTATTCGAAGCAGAGAACTCACTTGACCACATATGTTGGTAGGGGGGTAAACATTGAAGTTCAATGTTAACCGTGGTTGTTGATTAAACCTGAGCATCTATCAAAATTGTACAACTCAATCATTGAAATTGAATTCACGAACGCGATTTTATTCCCTTCAGGGTTTCATGAATGTACGTCCTGTGCTAGTCCCATTTAGTTTTCCTACATTTTGGGTTGGCATTTGAGTGATGCCTGCCGGTGAGATCAAAATAGAATACTATGAATTATTATTATTTCCCGGAAATGTGCCGGGTAACTCTCGAACCATGATCCACCAATCCCTTCCATTTCCATGTTTGCACTGCCAAAATGCAATCTACCATCAGAAATTGGAGAAGTTGGACATTTTTTGTGTAACAGCACCCAAGCCTCCATCCCCTTGCATGTCAACAATGGAATACATTAAACCGAATTGAAATGTGACTCCAATAGAAAAGACATAATAACTAGAGTCATCGGATGGGTTAGGTACAATTACATTTCTGATACCAGCCACTACCAGCGACAGAGTCACCACCCATCATAACATCAATGGTTTCGATTCCAAATTAAACGGAGAAAACCCTCCTATTTCCATCTGCATTTCCATAAAACAATAAATCACCACTTGTGTCTGGAATTGAAACATGAACCATGGAAACAACTGGAACTATTTGTAGCTACAGAACCTGACAAATTATTAAAATCTAAAGTTGCACTGGTCTCCAAAACACCAATATTACCTCGCTGTGCCTGCAAAAATTGCAGTGACAGCAAGATAATTAGTGATACAATTAAGCAAGTCTTAAGAACATTGCTTACTTATTTTAAAATACTAAACGATTGCATATAAAACCATTCTTGTTGTCCATGCATTTTGCAAAGTATATTCCATCATCAAAGAAAGACATATCCATCTGAAAAGTGCTTTGTCTCTTACTCACTCTGTCCTCGTCTGGACGAGCCGGCCCGTGGTATGACGAGGATGTAAGGATTATTATCGTAGAGATGGAACGTGAGTTCATGCTTTATCTGTAGCATCATTTTTCTTATATCCTCAAACTTCTAATTATTAATGACAAAATCTTAATTCTCATTCAATTACAAACTTTTTTCGCAACCTCTCCTGCTCTGTTTCCACAACCACCATATACATCCCCTTCGCTCTTCCCAATCATAGACAAACTTTGTATAATACCCATTTTGAATTTTAGTTGCTCCTCATAACTGATTTTGCCCTGCAAAATTGTAAAGCAGAAATTTCGTGGAATGACCTTTTAAATGTTCAGCGTTGATGAATGTTCTTTTCCCAGGTTGGGTGGTAGTAAACATGTAGTGCTGGTGGTATTGTATTGGGAATTGATTGAATTCCGACTAGTGAGTGTCAGCACGGGCTGCCATCAAGAGCACCCAAATCATACTCCGGATTATTAGGTAAACCCCAGTAAGTTTCCATTTCCTCCCAGGTAAAAACTAAAGGTGAAAAATCGCAAGCGGACCCAGCACTGTCGGGATAATTAATGACGCTAAGATTCCAGCTGTATATGCTTGTGACTGAATCAGATATGGATAAGCTAAATTCCATCATTGTAAACACATAGTGAAAAATAAATCTTATCATCAGGTCCTCGCTTGAGTAATCCTCCAGTTGGAGGAAGTGAAAAATTTGCGATAGTATCTTTCAGGCAGCAATATCGGTGCCAGCAAATCAAATTGTACGATACGTGATCCCACATCATCATTATTTGAAACATCAACATATTTGCTGCTTGCAGAAAATTCACATCCGAAATAGAATGGAACCAATCCCGTTGGTTGTTCTGGCCCGATATAAGTTACATTGTAAATAATCCAATACACCGACTAAAATCATACACTTCAATTAATCCACGACGATCAATTACCAAATATTTGGAACCATCTTTCGAAAAAGTAGTATGCATGAATCCATTATCGCGGGGAGTACCAACATTTTGAATGAATGGTCCTTGATTCCAGCTGGTGTCACCAAATATCTGTACATGGAATCTTTTCACCACATCATACCTCCTAAACAAACCCACCAATCCCTTCCATTTGCTGTTTAACAGCTGCAACGCAATCAGATGCTTCGTAATTAGTTAATCGCACATTTTTCTGAATAACAACTCCAAGTCCCCATTTTGATTCAGATCAACAACCGAATACCAGAATCCAAAAGGCACCGCAACCCCTGCAGTAAAACATAAAACAGATGGGTTGACCGGGCCAGGGGAACAATGACCTGTTCCTGAAAAGTAAGCCCTCCAATCAACGTATCTCCATTTTGCATTAAATTATGATTTCGATCCCATACTACTCCTAGTCTAGTTGAGCCCGCCGTTACAGGAAATAGTAACTGTGTTAGTATAAAATAAAAGATCACCTGCTGAATCAGAAATGGTCAACTTCCGCCAGTGGTCACAGTTGATGAATTGAGCAACGTGTGTTGTTCCGATTAAATTTTATACCTGCGCTATCACCAAAGCACCAAACGTTGCTTTTGAATTGTGCGAAACTGATAGAATGTCTGATTATTATAATAAAAAAGTTAACTATTTGTTTTTTTCATATTATTGAAAGGCAGATCACTTTGAAGTGACCTGCTTGATTTAAAATATTATTGAATTTTACAAATGATGGGTATACCATGGGTTTCATTAACATCAATTATCCTTACATAATATAATCCTCCTCAAGCCAGCCTCACATCCACGCTTTTGAAATTGAGTAGTTGTTTCATATACTTTTTACCCATCCATCCAGAATTTCTAAGCGCTTAATTTCTAATTGTCTGTTTTTTGCAATTGTAATATATTAGTGAGGATTTGGATGATGGAGAAATTGTTATTGAACAAACTGACCGGCACAATGAGATTTTCTTGTTCGGTATTACCAGATAATCTGAGTGCCGGTATTTCTTCATGAATCTCCAGGAATAGCATCTCCCGTGTTGAAAATACAGCATCACCACCTGTTATGGCTTTTTGCCACGCTTTGTCTGCAGAGTGCAGTGGTATCAGTGGAAGAATAATCAGTAGTGTGCAATTGAATTCAATTTATAGAATTGACCGTTTTTTTATTCGTTTCGATTTCATTTGTATCAATAATTGAATTCTTCAGGGAAATTAAGGAATCAACAGACAGTACACCTAATTTTTTCAGGAATAGATAACAACTCTAAATTGCTTGTTTTGTCACTATTATAAAAAGCAACAAAGCTGAATTTGTGCTAAACCCTGTAGTAAGCAAAGTTGTATCGCATTTAACTTTTCATGCAACTTCTTTGGCCTGATAATCATTTTGCGGATAAATAATCGGCATAAGAAGCAGAATCACCTACTATAGGTCCATAAACTATACTCGGTGAATGATACGAAGAGGAGGTGACTGGATAAGTTATACCATTGGTTTGTCCGCTAAAGGTCTAACAGATGGAGTCAATGTTTGGCTTGGACTCAAAGTCGATGTATTGGTTCCTGTGTATAACAGAAAATTGGATTGTTACTATTCGGCACCCCAATTGCCCGATTAAGCAAAGGAATAGAACCCCATTGATTGAGCCATCCGGTACCACCAAATGGATCTAAAGGATCGGCTTTTCGCCCGAGTGGGTAGATCACCGTTTGCCAGTTGTGTTCCGGGTATTAAAACCATCCATTTCATTACATTCCGAAACAGTGCTGTCAAGCATGGGTTTCTAATTAGTAGGGCACTACCAGTAATTGTGCTCGTGCCGTTGATCAGATTTCTTCTGAGGTATCCGTCTGTCACAAAATCCAGTTCAACACTAAACAGTAGTGATGTCATCATCTGGAATTCTCAATTATATTATCATTTACTTCGGCTTCAGGACAATTTCGGCAAACCAGATACTTTCATTGATTTGGTTAGCAACCAATGCAGAGTGAGTGATGGTATTGGTCGTGGTGGAATCGTATTCGTGTGGGTCGTATCAATATCCTTATAGGGCGTACCATAATCTTAATTTTAGGGATGTTGAGTGCATGAATACCAATTCGATAGTTTGTTATCCCGTTTGAGAATACATGGATGTCTCCTGTTGTACAAACTACCTGAATTCGAATCGTCACCGCAGTGCTGTTAAAACTGGTATAGGCATACTTGTAATAGAAGCAGGAATAGTGTTATTAAAAGTGTTGCCATAAACCTGAAAATTCCCCGGTGATATTGCGCCCAATAACTGCCGTTGAAACACTTGTGAAAGTGTTGGTTTCATTGATAGTAACATTCGAAGCATTGTTGTTAATATTTATTCCGCGAAGCAAATTACTGAAACCGTTACCTGTTATTTCACTTTCAATATTGCCATAAAAAGTGATAGCTTGTGGTGAATCCTCAAATTCGTTACCTCCGAAAATGTGGATGGTATTTCCGGTAGTAGTAGTAGAGGCAAGAATTGCGGTTCCGTCATTGCTTTTAAAATACTGATCATCGTCCCGAACCATGTTGGTGAACAGATTGTTTTCGATGTTGAGGCTGCTATTCAGTGATTTTATTCCATAGGCTGCTCCGGAAAAATTATTTCTTAATGCCGCAGAACCCCCTATGGCAAATGTTACATTATCGATGTTTTGCAATTCAATGTGTGTATTTGGTTCCCAACCTGAGTAGGGATATTTTTCTAAGTTTCCCACTGAACAGGTAAAGTTACAACCTTTTATAAAAGGTGCGCCTACAAATCGTAATCCTCTTCATATAAAAAAGGATTTGTAATTGTTATCAAAATTGACAAATCGCAGATCTAGTCTTCCTCCATCGCTTTCAATTGCTACAATAGCATCTTCGATTTCAGTTGGATTAGAAGATGGGGTATGCACATTACTAGAACCTGGCATGTTATACATATCAATAATACCACCTGAATTCAAGATACCTCCCCACATAGTTTCACATCCAAAAATTCTGGTTGAATTATTACCTGGATTTCCAGACCCCAATATCAGAGGTACTATGTTCAATTTTGCACTAGGTTCAACGATAATTTTCCAAGGTGGATTATTAGACAATACAACTATCTGGCACCCTCTATTATAAGGTTGTCAGGATTATTAAGAGAATTATTGGAACTTAGTGTAATATCTCTGTCAATATAGAACTTCCCATCAGTGAGAGTAATAGGGTCTCCATTTGAATCAGAATACGGTTCATCGGGAAAGCTCACAAACAAATTTGTTCCGGTTAAATTGGTTGTTAGATCATCACAACCCAGAAAATCCCGATAATCAAAATCAACAGCAACTGAAATAACTTCTCCATCATCAGGAGTAATAGGATCCAAAGGCGTTATAAAATCATAAGAGGTACAACTGCTATAATGAATTCCAGGAAGTTTAAGTTCAATGGCTCGGCTTCCCGATTTACGATCTACCGATGTAAGGTATGCTTCAGTTTTTGCAAGGATTGTAGGGGGATTATTAGAGTCATCAAGTGTTGTACATGTATTAAATGGATCAATAAAAGACGTTAAATTTTTAAAATACCAGATACAATCTGTTTTGGGTTCATCACTCATGCCGGATGTTGCGCCTTCAACATCCCCATCGGATATAAGGTTGCCGGGATTATCAAACTTTTTCAAATAAACATCGTCCACCCACACCCTTAGCCCTCGTAAAACACTATACCCCGTCATGGGCACTCCGCCATCTGTTAACACAAAACCTGGATCGTCCATTGCAATGCTGAAGGTTATAGTTTGGGTTGGTGTTTGTGCATCAAAATAATCAGTGATATCATGGAGAGGTATTATTTTCATCAACATATTGTCCCATCAAATCAATTTGTACCTGTTCCCATCCATCTCCTCCTTCGGATATATCTTCACGCCAAATCACATGTCCGTTTAGTTCCACTTGCTTGCACACATTCATCAAATCAAATGGCTTTCCATAAAGCACTGCAAAATAGCTGTCTTTGATGTTAAATATGAGTTGATGATTGTCAGTTGGTGCCACAATGATAGGTTTATGTATCCAGGATGAAGCAGTATAACTGGAATTGGTTGAACCATCCACCGCCATCACATCTAGACCATACAAACCCGGTTTATCGGTATCAAAAAGATTCGTTGAACTGGGACCAAAAGTAACATTTACCGGAGAGGAAGAGGGTGAAGTCACAACCTGTGTGTCATCATAATGATTGTCAGAAGATTCGGTGACTGTGCTCGCTGAGCCATTGCTTGGGTGAGGGCGAACAACATAGGAAACATTTTGACTTCCTAAACTTCCATGACTGCAGGCAATTTCAATATCATCGCCTAAGTTGATATATGGAATAGCAGGAGCAGTTAATGTAAGACCGCTCACATACCCGGCGGCGGCTGTATATTCAAAATGAACTTCAGGCGGCTGAGGACTTCCACTTGCAACTGTAACTCCAGGATTATAAGAAAAAGAATTGGGTTCATTTACTATCATGGCGTCGGGATCTCCAACAGAAACCAAATTTCCATTTACATCATGGGTTCGTTCATACTCCCAAGTGGTTTCTTCAATATAGTTATCACTAAGCCTTGCATAGCCACCAAAATTACAATCGAAGACACCTACAGGAGATTGCATTGTTTAAAAGTATTATTTTCAATCATTAATTGATTTAAGGGAACCGGGGTTATAGAACTCCTGATATTTGCAAGGTACGGAATGCTTATATTTTGACTTGGTTGTAAAAAACTGGAATTTGTTACAATCACATTGCCCGCCCCTGGTCCTGTAATGTCATAAGCTGAATTTGTACTTGCACCGTTGCACGTATTGATATCATTTGAATCATAAAAAAAGCAACTTCCTACACAGAACCAAGTCCCGGTTGGTGATGGATGAGTATAAACACCCGATAATGTATTTGTTTGATTATACCTGTGTTTAAGTATGGTTTCATTGGTAAAACTTTCCAAATGAACACGAATCAACAATAAAATTGAGTGGATTGGGCTGCATATCAAGCGCTTCTTTTCCTTCATCAAAAATACAGTTCTTTATAATCACATTAGTGGCAGGCAAATTCGCTGGTGTTGCCCCTTGAAACCATGCGCCATATCCTTTGCTGTGGTCTCTCCACCACCACCCTTTACATGATGAATGATGCAATGATCCAAAGTTATACTATCGGTATTTGCTCTGGCGAATAACCCTGCATAGGAAAAATTGAATAACTCACAATGAGAAACTAAATAGGGACCTGTTTGACCGCCGAATGAATTTTCAAGTTTAATGCCTGCACACAACAAACGATCCTGATTAAAATCCTGGTAGCCAGGCATGGCTCCCTGTATGCGTAAATTGTGTATGGAAGACCCCGCTCTTAAAATAAACATATACCCTTGATCAAGTAGTGTCTGGGCAGGTACATTACCTCTTTGGTTGTAGGTAATAAGTGTGCCATTGGGGGTGGTACTTTGATTATAAAATCCGTTTCCAGCCAGTGGTGGTATATGGGAGAAACTAGCAGTTAAAGACAGCAAATCGTAGTCGCCAGTAAATCGAACTCCTTCTCCAACATACAATGGTGGTACAAAATTAGTGGAAGGCGCTCCTGGATTTAAATCATTTAAATCAATCACCAATCCCGGGCCTAATGGGGCCACAATATCACCCCTACTGCTGAACCCATATAAGTTGCTGTTCCATTTCCTAAACAACCCAGCAAGCTTAGTGCATCATCATATAAGCACACCTCTGTATTTGGATTGGTTCGTAAATTCAATAGGCATACATTCAAATAATACTTGGTAGTGTCATAAATGCCTGCACATCCGCTGGTATCATATTTGGAAACTTTCATTAAATAACTGGTGGAAGGAGTGAGCTCTGTAGCAAAAAGTTGAGCTGCGTATAAAGCACTGTCACAGTTCCAGTGCCAATCGTTAACAAAATTTAGTGTGTCTCCAACAATGTAGGCTTCATAAATAGTAGCGGATTGTATAGCTGCATACAATTTTAAAGGATCCGAATTAAACAAACCTATTTTAACTACGGCCGAATCAGGACTAAATGCAAACCATTTATCCTTTGTGTCAAACAATAGTTCAGCAGCGGTGCAGGTTGTTCCAAGTGTGAGCTCATAAGGAAATTGAGGTGCATCCCCTGGCATCAATTTATACGCCAATGCAAAATTACCATACAATGTTACTGCAGCACTCGTTTTTTTAGTATTACTATCATTTACTCCCTCTCCTTTATCGGTCCATTTAGTTCCATCCCACAAAGTAATGTGTACCGGCTTTACAGTTAAGTAATCACAATGTGTGGAATCATAAGCAAATTTTGGAGTAATGTTCGAAGTCCCTGCTGTCCGGCTTAAGTTCCAGTAACCGCAATCACTTATAAAAGTGATTGTAGTATCCATGGTACTTCCTAATGCCTGGGTGGTATCAAAATATTCTGCTGTAAAAGCATCTGTTGCATTTGTAGGTGCTGTGATTTCAACGCTTCTGAATTGGTTGTTCTTCCCTACCGGAAATTGAAGGCTGTGTTCCCTATTTTCTTCACCGGTCCACTCACAAAGCTGTTACTGCTGGCACCACTTACTTTTGAACCTGCCTTCATCGTCAATAAATTTGTGGCTGTTGTGATCAAATTTCCACTCACAAAAAACAGTGTATCATCCACACTCAAGGTCGTATTGGCTGTTACCTGGTTGGCGTTTTTGTTGATAGCCAGTTTTTTAAACGCGTAGTTGTAACTCCCGTTTAAGGATTGTGCCGTGTCGCCTGCTAAAGTCACCTTGCCGGTGGAGGTGTTAAATACCACTTTGTTGCTGTTGATAGTTACGTTCTTGTAAAAATAGTTATTTCCCGTGTAACAAACCTGCACATCCTGGCCGGTGGAGTTAAAAGATACATGGTCGCTGTACACATCGGCTTCGGTGGCACTTAATCTGAGTCGACCTGAGGAGCCGTTGTTGGCAAAGCTTGTCGCTCCGTTATAAGTATTGTTGCCATCGCTATGGCAATTGCTGTTCCTGTTTTTGTAAAAGTAGAAGCACTTTTAAAAACGTCATCTTTTAGTAAAAAGCCCCCTGCGCTCAGAGTCAGGTTGCCATTAAATTCGCACCCTACCAGATTCACTATCGCCGTGCCTGTGAGGGTGAGTGTTTGGGCCGTAGTTCCGATTTGCTTTAGCTTTTTTAGTGTTAAATAATCCGCTCCAAAGCCCCCCGATCCAATGCTGATAGTTTTGCCACTTGCCAAAACCGACACACCTCCGCCATTGCCAAATGCCACACCACCATTACCGGTACTGCTTATGGTAACGTTCGCATTATAAAATGAGCTGTCGCCATTGGCTAAATACACCTCTTTGCTAGCATGGTTGGTGATGGTCACAGGTCCATTAAAAAAATCGTTGGTAGAAGAGCCCATCGTAAAATAAAAAACGCCTGAATGGTTAATCGTCAAGCTATCTTCAAAAGTGCAATTTCCTGTTCCGGTGGTGTTACTGGTTCCCGAGCTAACCAGTACCACCGGCTTTAAAAACAAACCACCGTTCATGTGGTAATAGCCGCAGCTGGCTTCAATCCGGGCATTAATAGTAGCACCTCCAAAATGGCATAACGAGCCAGCTATATTTAGGTTTCCATTGGTTACTAATCCTCCATTAAAATAGGTCACTCCCGTTGTGGTCAAAATATAGGTTCCTAAGTCTAGGGTGTCGCCATTGATGGTGAAATTAGCAACCGTTCGGTTTTGATCGAGCACCAAATTGTTGGGAGCATTGCTGTTGAGCGTTATATAATCGGCTGCAACTGGAATTCCAGCTGGCGACCAGTTGCTTGTTGTATCCCAATTAGTACTACTAGTGCCGGTCCAAATATAAGTGGCTGATAATAGTTGAGTTACGCTACTCAGTACCAGTAGCAGTGTGGTGAGTATATATTTTGTTTGCATAAGGATTAATTTTTATTGGTGAGTATAAATGGTTGTTTGCAATTTTTATTTGTGTGCTACCGATTGTATATAAGCAGCTATTCGCCCATCGGTTAATTGGATATAAACTCATACCAATCACTCCAGGTACCGGCCTGGTTTTTTAAGCGCACCTTTGAATTGTACACCAGCTGCTCGCTAAGGGCTCCCAGGCCCAAATGCACCAGCAGTCCGGCGCGGGTAAAGGTGAGAGTGCCTGAAGGTGATTGATCCAGCTCAAAGGTGTGACTGAACACATCTGTTAAATTTGCTTTTGTTCCTATAGCCACCTCTATTTGGGTGCAATTGGAATCGGGCAGTGCGACAAAGAACAGGCCCGTTCCATTTTCGATGGTAAAGGTGGCATCAGTGGCCGCCTGGCTGTGGGAAGAGAGCCAACTACAACAAAATAAAATTAAAAATAAAATTGTTTTTTTTAACAGCTGTGTGTGGTGGAATGTGCTGTTTGTGAAAATAGCAATGCGCCTTTTTCTTTACTTGAAAGAACTTGTTGTTGGGTAGTCATGGTAGTTAAATTAAAAGTTTTTCCTGGTTCTGGTATATAAGTACTATAAAACATTCCGTAACGCTGCATTAAAAAACAGCACCTATTCTTCACTCAAAAATTCACTGCATCGGGGGGAATACAGTTAATTTTAAACAGCTGCTTTCCGCAGTAAAAGCATTGGAAAGCGAAACTAAAATTTAATAGCAACTATTTATTGTTGTTGCCATTTCACATCAATAGTAGGTGGTTGAAAATGAAAAATTTTGTAAAAAAAATAAAAAACTCCACTTATGAACCGAAAAATCTTCGTTCTGTTCGTTCAATAGCAACGCCTTAAGCCTAATAAAGAACTAAAAACGGTGCATAACTTTTGCGTGCTTTTGAAAAGAAGAGGCGGGTGAAAGAAAATTGTTGGGTAGAGAGTGGTAATAAGTTTTTTTTAGGAGATGAGGAAGGGTAGCTATTTATTCACTGCTTCTATTATTTCAATATGATTTCAAACAAATACTATTACAAAGCAAGTTTGATAACCAAAATAGATTTCGTCAAATTGTAAATGAAAATGGCATCAGCATCCAAATAAAAGTAAAAAATCAAATATTAGAGGTGGCCTAAATGCTACAACTATGGTATAAAAACTGTTTTATAAAATCAGCAAAATGACTCCAACAAAAAACCCCGCAATGAGCGGGGTTTTTTGTTAAAATAAATTATCATCTATATCATCATCCTCATCTTCTTCCTCTTCATCACCGGTGAGTAATTCGCCCCAATCATGCAGTTTTTCTCCGGGCATTTTAAAATCATCAATGTTGTCATCATCCATATCAATATCAGATTCTATTTCAGTAACCTTTGTGATAACCCGTCCTTTTATTTCATCAGTATCAATAAAAGTTTCTGATTCGGTTTCCCTGACTGTTGTTGCAGGAGGAATAAAAGTAATTTTTTCGGTAACTGTTGTTTTTGGGGTCTGAGGTTTTTCAGATTTTGGCTTAGGAGCTTTCGGCTTTACGGAAGCGGGTGGTTTAGGAGTTGCTGCCTTAGGGGCTACAGGGGGTTTCGGATTTGCTTTTGGTTTAGCAATTGCTTTCGGTTTTAGCTCGGCTTTTTTGGCAACTGCCTTTTTAACAATTTTTGGTTGAACTTTAACTGGTGCTGCTTTTTTAACAGGTTTTTTGGCAACCACTTTCTTGGCAGGAGATTTTTTAGCAGTTACTTTCTTAGCCGGAGCCTTTTTAACAGCAGCTTTTTTTGCAGGAGCTTTTTTAGCCGGGGACTTTTTAACTACCGGTTTTTTAGTGACTGTCTTTTTTGAAGGCGTCTTTTTTGCAGACTTTGCCTTAGCTTTAACTACTTTTTTAGGAGCAGCTTTTGGTTTAGAAGCTCCTTTTTTAGGAGTGGTTTTTACTACCTTTTTCTTGGCTGCAGGTTTAGATTTGGCCTTTGAAGAAGCGGCCTTTTTTGCAGGCTTTGAACTTTTACCTTTTTTAGAAGTGCGCGTCGCCATAGCGATCCAGTTTTGTGGAAATTTGGAGTAAAAATAAATAATTATTCAACAAATATAAGTTACATAAAAAAAAATCTTTTTTTTATTCCTATGATTATCAATAACATTAAAGTTAAACCAAAAATTTTAACAAGAAAACACTAAATTTGTCTTGTAAATGCAATAGCCTAACTGAAAAGAAGTTATAAAAATGATGAAATTCCAATTAATTTACAGAAACAGCGCTTTTTTACTGCTATCAGCTGTTATTTTGTTGTTAAGTGTGAGTTCCTGTCAGGATGATCCTTATTTAGAACCAACGGTAGATGGCGTCCCGGTTGTAACGCCCAAATCGAAAGTGTATATTACAGCGGTTCAATTAAATACCTACCCTCCTGTAACACCATCCGGTGATCTATGGGATGCAATTGACTCTAAAGTTTTCGACACGCTAGGTTTGCCAGACATTTTTTTCAATATTTCGGATCCGTCTCCTGATCCTCCCATTTTTTGGAGTCAAAACTCCCATTTTAAAGATGTTAGCGAAACAGATACAGTGTTTTTTTATTTGCTTAACCCCTACTTTGTAGACCCTTTTGGATCCTCGCTGGATTTAAATGTTTATGATTATGAACTTCCTGACTCCACTTTGATGGAAACAATAAACTTTACCCTTGGAGAATTTCCTGATCCTCTAAATCCTCAAAAAGCTTACCCCACTTCAATTACAGCTATTCAGAATGGTTATTCTGTAACAATAGGACTTCGCTGGGAGGATTAACAATGAATTTTCTTGCTCATTTATATTTGTCGGGCGAAAACAAACCCTTACGAATAGGTAATTTTATTGCTGATCATATTAAAGGAAAAGCTATTGATACCTTACCTGATGCTATAAAAGAAGGGGTATTTCTTCACCGCAAAATTGATCATTTCACCGACCACCATCAGATAGTAGAAAAAACAAAGGCCCGACTGCGACCGCACTTTAAGAAATACTCGGGAGTTGTTGCTGATGTTTTTTATGATCATTTCCTTGCTGCCCAATGGGACCATTTCTCAGATTCTACTTTGGAGCAATACGCTGCCGATTTCTATGCAGAAACTGAAGAATTCGGCCTTTTTCTGCCAGAAAGAACAGTTAAGATGCTCTCATTTATGATATCTGGAAACTGGCTGGTTAACTATTCATCTATTGAAGGAATAGAAAAAACTTTGAGTGGCATGTCACGCCGAACTCCTTTTGAATCAGGAATGGAATTTGGAGGACAGGAATTGAGAAGCAACTACAGCGCTTACGAAAAGGAATTCCATGATTTTTTTCCGGAGCTTATTGATTTCGTAAAAACAGAAATAAAATAACAAAACAGATCACTTTTGAGAATGATCTTTTGAGGCTGTCCGAAACACATAGAGTATTGAAACTAAATCAAGAAAACAATTTTGCTTTCAGGTATTCTCTATTCAATCTGGCAATATTTGTAACTTTAATTTCTTTGGGACATTCCGCTTCACAAGCCTCCGTATTGGTACAATTCCCAAAACCTTCTTTATCCATTTGATCCACCATATTTAAAACACGTTGTGTTCTTTCGACCTGGCCTTGAGGTAACATTGCATATTGCGATACCTTGGCGGAAACAAACAACATGGCGGAGGAGTTTTTACAAGCAGCAACGCATGCTCCACATCCAATACACGCGGCAGAGAGGAAAGCTTCATCCGCATTTTCTTTACCAACCGGAATTGCATTTGCATCAGGAACCGATCCTGAATTAACTGAAACAAATCCACCCGCCTGTTGTATTCTTTCAAATGCTGAGCGATCCACAACTAAATCCCTTATAACAGGAAAAGACGAAGATCGCCACGGCTCAATAACAATAGTATCTCCGTTATTAAAACTTCGCATATGTAACTGGCAGGTAGTAACGCCTTTAACAGGCCCGTGTGCCCTACCGTTAATATACATGCTACATGATCCGCAAATTCCTTCTCTGCAATCGTGATCAAATGCTATTGGATCCTTACTTGCTTTGATAAGATCTTCATTAACGAGATCTAACATTTCAAGAAACGACATATCCGGAGAGACGCTTGTTGCATTATAATTTTCAAAGTTTCCTGGTGCCTGTTTATTTTTCTGACGCCACACTTTGAGAGTCAGATTCATATTTCCACTCATAGTAAAATATTTTTAAAATCTTTCTTTAAACACATTATAAATTAAAAAAGGTTACTCATAAGAACGTTGTGACAATTTTACATTCTCGTACTTAAGCTCTTCTTTATGTAATTGTTCGCTTTGTTGTTCACCTTTATATTCCCATGCAGAAACAAAAGCAAAGTTTTCATCATCACGCAATGCTTCACCTCCAGGAGTTTGAAATTCTTCTCTAAAATGGCCTCCACAACTTTCATTTCTTGTAAGTGCATCTAACATCATTAGTTCACCAAGTTCAAGATAATCGGCCACCCGGCCGGCTTTTTCAAGATTCTGGTTGAATTCCTCACCACTACCCGGAACTTTAATATCAGCCCAGAACTCTTTTCTTAAGTTTTTAATTTTTTCAATACCCTCTTTCAATCCATTTTCATTTCTTGCCATTCCGCAATGGTTCCACATAATCAAACCAAGTTCACGCTGAAAGTCATGAGCCGTTTTACTACCGTTTGCTGAAAGTAATTTATTGATATTATCCAACACCCTTTTTTCAGCTTCCGCAAATTCAGGAGCATCGGTTGTTACAGGCTTACGCTCTTCTCCGGCCAGGTAATCACCGATTGTGTAAGGCAATACAAAGTAACCATCAGCCAGTCCTTGCATAAGTGCACTTGCCCCTAACCTGTTAGCACCATGATCAGAAAAATTTGCTTCACCTGCGGCAAAAAGACCGGGGATAGTAGTCATTAGATTATAATCCACCCACAACCCTCCCATGGTATAATGTACAGCGGGATAAATACGCATTGGAGACTTATAAGGATCTTCACCGGTAATTTGCTTGTACATATCGAAGAGATTACCATAACGAGCTTCCACCTGACTTTGTCCTAAACGATTTATTGCATCTGCAAAATCGAGGTAAACAGAAAGTCCGCTTGCTCCTACTCCTTTACCCTGATCACACATTTCTTTCGCCTTGCGGGAAGCAATATCGCGGGGCACTAAGTTTCCAAATGAGGGATAAATTCTTTCCAGATAATAATCTCTTTCATTTTCAGGAATATCTTCCGGTTTTCTATTGTCGCCTTTTTTGAGAGGCACCCAAATTCTACCATCATTTCTTAAGCTTTCACTCATCAAAGTTAATTTACTTTGATGATCGCCCGAAACCGGGATACAGGTTGGATGAATTTGAGTGAAGCAAGGATTTCCAAAATAAGCACCTTGCTTATGAGCTCTCCAGATTGCAGTAGCATTGGAACCTCTGGCATAGGTAGTTAAATAAAACACATTGCCATAACCTCCTGTACAAAGAACAACAGCATGTGCACTATGTTTTTCGATTTTGCCTGTAACTAAATCGCGGGCAATAATCCCTCTTGCTTTGCCACCTACAACTACAACATCCAGCATTTCATGCCTGGTATAGCTTTGGATTTTACCTGCTCCAACTTGTCGGTTCATGGCACTGTAAGCACCTAATAATAATTGCTGACCGGTTTGTCCTTTTGCATAGAATGTTCTGGAAACCTGAGCACCACCAAAAGATCGGTTGTCGAGTAAACCACCATATTCACGAGCAAATGGTACACCTTGAGCAACACATTGATCAATAATATTAACACTCACCTGGGCGAGTCTATAAACATTTGCTTCACGGGCGCGGTAATCACCACCTTTAATGGTATCATAAAACAAGCGTTGCACACTATCGCCATCATTGCGGTAATTTTTGGCAGCATTAATTCCACCCTGAGCGGCAATGCTATGCGCCCTACGGGGACTATCCTGAAAACAAAACGTTTTCACATTATAACCCAATTCAGCAAGAGAAGCCGCTGCCGAGGCTCCTGCAAGACCAGTACCTACGATAATAACATCGTATTTTCTTTTATTAGCAGGGTTAACAAGTTTAAGATTAAATTTATGGTTACCCCACTTATCAGAGAGCGGACCAGGCGGTACTTTGGAATTTAATGACATCACTCTATTTTTTAAACAGTAATCAGGATTTGAAGAAGAAGAAATAAACCGGCATTGCCGCGAATAACAAAGGAAGTATGATACCGAAGAACCAGACGCCTATGCTCTGGATGATGGGAGTATAAATTTTATGCCGAACACCAACTGTTTGAAATGCACTTTGAAAACCATGTACTAAATGATAAGCCAGCGCAGCCATTCCCAAGAGGTAAAGTGCAACAATCCACATTTCCTGGAATGCCAATTTAACCACCTGATACAAATCTTTAAGAACCACTATTTTTATAGGAGTTCCATTAGCATCTGCAGCCAATATTTCGTGTGGCTTCATTTCACCAACAACATCAATTGGCACAGGAGTTCCTAAAACCAGTCCTGAATTTACATCCACCTTATATTCTACCCAAGGCACATCACCAAATTTATAGGTGAACCAAAATTAGCCATGTGTGTAACTAAAAAGATAAGAACAATGGTTCCTAAAAGTGCCATATTTTTTAGAAGCCCAGGTCGATGATCTCGGATCTTTTCGCGCATCATAACTGACAGGTCTGGCTTTTTTGTTTTGAAGAGTCAGTCTAAAGCCATTTAGCACATGAATTAAAATTGTGACATAAAGCAAATACGAAACCACCTTGATAGGGGTAAATGTGGTCATAAATACAGAATACTGGTTGAATGCCAGCCCCTCATCTTGATAAAACAATTGTGTATTGCCTGCAGCATGAACAATCAGGAATAAGCAAAGAAAAAGGCCGGTAAGTGACATCAATACTTTTCGGCCTATGGAAGAATCTAGAAAGTGAACTTTAGAACTCATTTTGAGATTATTAATATTTGACAAATTTATACTGTTGGAAGTTCAAATTCAAATAAATCACAAATTTTATATGAATGACTTGCTGCTTCATTTGCAGTGATGTAATTTTACAACAATATAAAGTCAACCAATGTTTTAAAAATTCCAAACCGTTAACCATGAAATACTTACCAATTGCAAAGGAACTTTTTATTGAAAACCGCAAACGTTTTGCTGCCCGACTCAAACCGGGATCCGTTGCATTTTTCAACTCCAATGATGAAATGCCAAGGAACGGGGATGGCAATTTTGCCTTTAGACAACACTCTGACCTGTTCTATTTGTCAGGAATTGACCAGGAGCAATCTTTATTAGTGATAAGTCCGGATTGTCCATTACCTCAATACAGAGAAATTTTGTTTTTGAGAAGAACCAATGCAACCATTGCCATTTGGGAGGGACATAAATACAGCAAAGAAGAAGCTCTTCAGGCTTCTGGTGTTAAAACCGTTATTTGGATTGATGAGATGGAAGCAGTTCTAACCATACTGATGAACCATGCATCAAATGTATATTTGAATCTCAATGAAAATGATCGCTTTTCATCGCAAGTACCATACAGAGAATTACGTTTTGCAAATGACTTGAAATTAAGAAATCCGGCTCATCAATATGAACGATCAGGGCCCATTTTATCTGAGTTAAGGTCGCTGAAGTCTGATGAGGAGCTCAAACAAATGCAAATTGCAATTGACATTACAGAAAAAGCATTTCGAAGAGTTCTTGCTTTCACCCAACCCGGTGTAACTGAATATGAAATAGAAGCCGAAATTATTCATGAATTTATCCGTAACCGAGCTACCGGTCACGCCTATAACCCAATTATTGCTTCAGGTTCAAATGCAAATGTGCTTCATTATAATGAGAACAATCAGATTTGCAAAGACGGTGAAGTTATATTAATGGATTTTGGTGCAGAATATGCTAATTACGCAGCCGATCTTACCCGATGCATTCCGGTAAGTGGAAAATTTACACCACGCCAAAAAGAAGTTTATAATGCAGTTTTAAGAGTGATGAGAGGTGCAACTAAAATGTTAATCCCCGGAAACACCATTGAAAAATACCACGTTGCAGTTGGCAAAATGATGGAAGAAGAGCTGATAGGCTTAGGGTTGCTGAACAAAGTTGATGTTGCAAAACAAGACCCTGATGCGCCGTTATACAAAAAGTACTTCATGCATGGAACTTCACATTTCCTGGGTTTGGATGTGCACGATATTGGCAATCGTTATTTGCCAATGAAAGCAGGGATGGTATTTACTTGTGAGCCAGGTATTTACATTCCAGAAGAGGGATTAGGCATCCGTTTGGAGAATGACATTCTTATTACTTCTAATGGCCAAACTGATCTTATGAGTGCCATTCCTGTTGAAGTTTCAGAAATTGAAAGTCTTATGAAAAGAGCATAATTGGTTTTAATTTGGTGTCATTCCCCACCAACCTTTTCGACCTTTAAAAAGCTGATTAAAAACACCTGGTTTGCTGCCATGGCTTTTATTGCGGGAAGGTGGGGTGTAAACAAGTGAAGCGCCGAAAGTAATTATTACATCATCACGATTAGGATTTCCTCTGCTCCTACCCCTATTTGGAAATCCTTTAGGTCTTCTGCTTGATAATTGCACAGCAATACTTCCATGGGGAGTAGCTGCCAGTTGTGTTGAATCGGGATAAATAGTGCTGGTATCATCTAAATAATCTGTAAAAGTTAATTGAGGGGCCACTTCTACCCTTAGTGCAAAGTTGTCGGCAAGTCTGAAAAAAGCCCCAAATCCTAAGGTCAGGGAAGAGCTTTTCAATTTATAAGGAGTAGCATATCCTCCTCCGGAAATATACTGTCCTTCCGTACCAATAGGCTGAAGATCGTAAGTGATACCATTTAATTCGGCTTGAGGATTAAACCAGAAATAACCAAGCCCAACCATCATAAATGGGTTAATTACTTTATTGCTTCTCAAACCAAACAATCTTAATCGAAGAGTACTGCTCACTTCCGTAATTTTAGAATTGAAAGATTGATTTCTCGATTTGTTATCTTTTTCAACTGATAAGGCATCATCACCCGCAACAGATCCTTTTATATAGCGAGCAGAAAAATCTAACCGATCTACCAACATCACAGAAATATCAGCCCCATAAAAGAATTTGATAGTTTCAGAGGGAGGAATATAGCTTTTATCACTTAAATCGCCATTATAATACATAATTCCTCCGCCCATGGCAAACGAAAAATTAGACTGAGCCTTGACAGGCTCAAAAAAATTCAACAAAATCAGAATAGTAAAAATTAAGCTACTGAATATGGATCTGCTCACAATAGAATTTGAAACAATTTCAAAAGTTTTACAAAAGTAATAGAGCTAATCAACTGTTCAGTCACTATAATTCAACACTTATTAAAAGTCAAAAGTTAATAACCGAGAACTGAATTCAATTTTTTTCAGAAATTCCGGATTCAATTAAAACAATACCATTCATTTCTTTTGGTATAGGAAGATTCATTAAGGTTAAAATTGTTGGTGCAAGGTCGGCCAGTTTACCGTCGTGAATAATCAAATCTCCTGGAGCACTGTCAACAAGAAAACAAGGGACAGGATTTGTAGTATGTGCTGTATTGGGAGTGCCATCTTCATTAATCATCATATCGGCATTGCCATGATCGGCAGTAATCAAAAATGAATAGCCTAATGAAAGACCAGTGGTTACCACATCCTTAACACACTTATCAACAGTTTCAACGGCTTCAATTGCGGCGCTAAAAACGCCGGTATGACCAACCATATCAGCATTTGCGAAATTCAAACAAACAAAATCCGGTTTTTTGCTTTTTAATTCATTGATGAGTGAACTAGTAACATCAAAGGCGCTCATTGCTGGTTGGAGGTCATACGTGGCCACCTTCGGAGAGGGAATCATAATTCTGTTTTCACCGGGGAACACATCCTCACGACCACCGGAAAAGAAAAAAGTAACATGTGGATACTTCTCTGTTTCAGCAATTCGCAATTGCGTTTTATTATTGGCTGCTATCACCTCTCCGAGTGTGTTCACAAGGTTATCTTTTTCATAAACAATTTTAACATTTGTAAAGTGTTGATCATAATTGGTCATAGTCACATAATACAAATTCAATTTATGCATCTCAAAATCCGGCTTACTTGCTTGCGTTAAAACCTCAGTGATCTCCCTGCATCTATCCGTTCTAAAATTAAAACTTATCACTGCATCTCCTTCCTTAATGAGCGCAATGGGAGTAGTATTTTCGACAATACAAACCGGCATAACAAACTCATCGGTCACACCTTCATGGTAAGAGGCGGTGATAGCAGCAGCTGCATTTTCAAATTTAACTCCTTCGCCATTCACCAGCAGGTCATAGGCCAACTTCACACGCTCCCATCGCTGATCGCGATCCATTGCATAATATCTTCCAATTAAAGTTGCAATTTTTGCTCCATAACCGGATACTGATTTTTCTAACTGATCAATATAGTTCAAACCACCTTTAGGGTCAGTATCACGGCCATCCGTAAATACATGAATAAACACCCGATTGAGTCCATTCTCCTTGGCCATTTTACATAAATGAATGAGATGGTTGCTATGAGAATGAACCCCACCATCAGAAACCAATCCAATTAAATGCAAGTCTTTTTCTTTTGATTTACAATACTCAAATGTATCAAGTAAGGTCTCATTTTTATCAATAGATTTTTCTCTAATTGCTTTGTTTATCAGTGCCAATTCCTGATAAACCACTCGTCCAGCCCCAATGTTTAGGTGTCCAACTTCAGAATTTCCCATTTGACCTATTGGCAGTCCGACATTTTCTCCAGAGGTTAACAAATTGCAATGGGCATATTTTTCATAGAGACTGGTTATAAAAGGGACTTTTGCCTGAGAGATTGCATTTTTTTTGGAGGATGCAGCTTCACCCCAGCCATCCATAATTATTAAAACAACTTTTTTAAACCCGTTTTTCATTTTCCAAAAATTAAATTTATTATTATTCCAATGACAAAGTTATTTTAAAAACAGTGCCTTTAGGTTGATTATCCAGGACCTTAATATCACCTTTGTGAAATTCAACAATGTGTTTCACTATAAACAAACCTAATCCCGTTCCTTTTGCATTTCTGGTTTCTTCGTTACCGATTCTGTAAAATTTTTCAAAAATCTTAGATTTTTCATTATCAGCAATACCTATACCTTGATCGGCAACAGTAATAGTAGCCATCTTTTTAGTTCTAAAAGAGAAATTACAATTTCTGATTTTTCGGGACTGTATTTCTCGGCATTCTCCAAGAGGTTTAAAATTAATGAAGAAATGGCCAATCCATCACCTTTCATATAAATTCCATCTTCAATATTTGCAATTATATTACTTACTTCTGATCCGGGAATTACTCTGCTTTGGATGGTTGATTTCAAACAATCCGACAAATTAAATTCCTCTATTTGCATAGAAAAGCTGTGACTTTCAATTCTTGCAGCAAGCAAGGCATTTTCTATCAAATTATTTATTCTATCGGTTTCGGTGAGTGCTCTTGAAATCATTAAATGCTGCTGACCTTTATCAAGATCACGTTTTTGAAGTGTTTGGAGATTTAATTTTACCGCTGCAAGCGGTGATTTAAACTCATGTGTGATGGAGAGTAGAAAGTTTTTTTGCTGCCTTGCAAGAGCAAACTCCTTACGAAAACCATTACGGGTTTTAACAATGCCAAAAACCAGAATGGTCAAAAATACGATTCCTTCTCCAGCCACCATCAGCCATCGTTCCTTTAACTGTTTGGAAAACTGTTCTTCCATTTGAATTACTGAAAACGCTCCATCCAGGGTTAAGAGTTCTATTTTTTGATCAAACACTTCTTTATTTAATTCAATAAGCAAATAAGCCCACCAAGAAAACTGAAGAAGCACATAAATTACAAGTAAATAAAAGAGAACTAAAGGTCGCATTTGTCAGATTAGATTCTGATGCAAATATACTAAATCCGATGGTAACCAGATAGGCTAAAAAAGGAAAACTGCAGGTATGAATCTGCAGTTAACCTTCAACAATGGAATTAATAAAGGGAGTACTATCTTATATAATATTCTATTTTTATTCATCAAGTATGGTGTTGAGTTCATTCCCGTCAACGGTTTTCACAGGAGTCCATTGCCCGAAAGGATCTTGTTGTTCAATAATGTAATAATCAACACCTGTATTCCAATCGCTGTAGGGAGTCCACCAAAGCTTCGTTTTTTCACGTTCCCAATCCGACTTAAGTAGTATGGATGCGCCATTGTTACTTGGTGAGCCTGCTAATTCGCAATCACTTATCACATCTATTTTATAAAAATAATCCTGATTATGAACATCTGTATTGTAATCAATATAACTCAATGCACTGCTAGGTAAAGTTGCAATTTCAGAATAATTGACATTGTCTGTCGAACGTCTAACTGTATATTGAATCACACGATTTGGAGCCAATATTGGAGGCAACCATTCTGTGAGTACATCCTTATCATCAATTACCGTAGATCGTACAATTTCGACTTTTTGTCCGGCTAAAGGATTTGAAGGTTGCGCAATTGAAGTATCACTAAGTGAAGCATATAAATTTCCACACAACGAAGTTGCAGTAATCCTGTAGGAAAATTCATCCGGACAATAAAATCCCTGATCCAGGTAGGTTAAAGTATTTGGTGGCACTGTAGCTATCAAAGTGGAACTACCATCAGAAAGGTTAACCCGGTTGATTTCATAAGAAGAAACAGGGCAACCTAAATATCGGGTCCAGTCTACTCGCACATTTGCATTCACAGGGGAAGCAGTTACATTGATAGTTGTGTGTGGAATAAGACTTGATAATGGCAAACTAAATGCGCATCTGTCGACCGTTTTTAATTTATAGGTATAAACTTTTTGCAACGTATTCAACCCATTATCAACATAGGTTGAAGTCACACTCATCGATGAATTATTCGGTGAGTTATCACGATAAATTTCATCATAAATACCTGATACCGCATTCAATCTATAAAGCACATACGCACCAAGATCCAGCACCGAACTATTTTGCCAGGTTATTTCAACAGAGTTGTTATTAAGCACTGAAACGCTTAGAATAGGGCTGACTGGTGGAGGCAAAGTATCATAAACCTGAATCAGGTTAGGTTCATCCATGGTATCGCTGCATCCAAACTGATTCGTAACTATTAAAGAAACATTATAGAATCCGGGGCTCATAATTGGAACAGATGGATTCTGAACTGTTGAAATATTTCCTCCAATATTCCAGCTATAAGTCAATCCTGATGTTGGAGTTGAATTGCTTTGGAATTGGAAAATAGTTCCGGAGCATGAAGCCGTTTGATTCACTGTAAATGCAGCTGTAGGAACAGGGTTCACATGAACGGGGCCGGTTAAATAAGTAGTATCAGAACATCCCTGACTGGAGTAAGCCACCAGATATGGGGTATAAGTTCCCGGTGTTGTATAAGTGTATGGAACATTTTGAGCACTTGAAGTAGTACCGTTACCAAAATTCCATAGTATGGAAGATGCAAAAAGAGAATTACTGTTGAATAACACCTCATGAGGTGCACACCCCGAAGTATCAATTGCAGAAGCTTGTGCTACCGGGGTAAGGTTAGTCGTTATGGATGCAGTTGCAGTATCTGAACACCCTTCATTATTTGTTACCAACAATACTACTCCAAAGACTCCACTCTGCGTGTAAGTAACTATAGGATCTTTTGCAGAAGAAGTTGTTCCATTGCCAAAATTCCAACTATAAGAAGGCCCAACCAGCCCGGTTGAAGTATTATTGAAATTGACAGTTAAAGGCGTACATCCGGTAACGGAAGCAGGACCAAAATTGGCCACAGGAGTTGCTTTTACATGAATGGTATATGGCAGTATAAGCGTGTCAATACATGAACCCAAACCGGAAACAACTAATGATACAGTATAATTGCCCGCTGCTGTATACAAATGAGAAGGAGTTTGTTGAGCTGAAGTAGTACCGTCGCCAAAATTCCATAAGTAACTCGCACCGTTAAGAGAATTATTTACAAATGAAACATTGTAAGGAGCGCAACCTGCAGTATCTGAGGTAACCGCCAATGCGACAGGCTCATCATAAGCAGTTATAGTAACATTTGCGGTGTCACTACAGCCTCCTTGATTAGTAACTATTAAAGAAACTGCATATATTCCACTGGAGGTATACGACCCACTGATGTTTGGGGAAAACCCATTCTGTCCATTGCCAAGATTCCAGGAATAAACAGGTGAATCAAGTGAAGAAGATTGATTGACAAAATTAATATTGAGTGGAGTACAACCGCTTACAGCTGAATTGGTGAAAGCCGCAATAGGAGTTTGATTCACAACTATTGGATTACTAAAAATAAAAGTATCAGAGCATCCAAATTGATTGGATGCGATCAATGAGACAGTATAAACGCCACTTGTAGTATACGTGTGATTGGGTGGAGCCAATGTGGAAGTAGTGTTGTCACCAAAATTCCATAAGAAACCGGTTGCACCAACAGATTGATTCTGGAAAGAAACTGCTAAAGGACTACATCCTGTTGCATTCAAAATTGTTGCAGCTGCTACAGGAATAGGATGAACCGTAATATTGGTTGTTGCAGTATCAGCACAGCCTTCTGCATTAGTTACAATTAGATTTACGGAATAAACTCCTGCATTCAAATAATTCGTTGACGAATTGTTTGTACTTGCATTCAAACCATTTCCAAAACTCCATGAATAAACAGGAACATCTAAGCTGGTAGATTGATTTGTAAAGTTTACTGCAAGAGGCATACAACCGGAAGTGATATCAGGAGTAAAATTAGCTGTAGGTGTTACTTTAACATGAACACCAGGATTAAATATTAAAGTGTCGGTACAACCCCCTGCTCCGGTAGCAATGAGCGTTACTATGTAATCGCCGGGTATAGTGTAAGTATGACTTGGAGCAGCAATTGAACTAGTAGTACCATCTCCAAAATTCCACACAAATGATGTTGCAGCTATGGAATTATTTGCAAACGAAACAGTGTAAGGTGCACAGCCTGAATTGCCGCTCAGAGTTGCTATTGCGTCCGGACTTTGATGTACCACTACATTTCTAATAATACTTTTACTACATCCGTTGTTATTGGTAACAGTTAAAGAAACAGGGTATGTACCTGCAGTATTAAAAAATCATATTTGCTGAAGGTGAACTGCTAAACTGCCCATTACCAAAATTATACAAATATGTAGGGTTTAATAATTGTGTTGAGTTACTGTTAAAGAAAACAGTTAAAGGAGTACATCCGGAAGCAGGTGTTCTTGTAAAGTTAGCTGCAGGTGATTGCAAAACAACAATTGGATACGAAAACTGAAGAGTATCGGTACAACCATTTGCATTGGATGCAATCAAAGTTACCATATAACTGCCTGCAGTTGTGTAATTGTGTGAAGGGCTTACTTGTGTTGAAGTAGTTCCATCACCAAAATTCCAAATGTATGATGTTGCATTTGCAGAAGTATTGTTGAAGGTAATGGCCATTGGATTACAAGCTGCTGTATCACTTGGGTGGCACTTGCAACAGGCACATCCAACGCCGTTATATTTTTAACAATAGTATCGGAACAACCGCCTAGATTAGTGACAATCAAAGTTACCGGAAATACTCCTGCAGTTGTGAACGAAACAACAGGATTGGCCAATGTACTTGTTTGCCCATTTCCAAAATCCCAGTTGTAAACAGGATTGTTCAACGACGATGAAGTATTGGTAAAAGTGACATTCCAGTGGCAAACAACCCGAACTAAGTGTGTTGTTGAAGTTGGCAACAGGTGTTGAATTTATTAGTATTGTTTGAGGCAAAACAAGTGTATCTGAACAACCATTCACCGTGGAAGCTATCAAGGTAACAGTGTAGGAACCTGCAGCATTATAAATATGTGTCGGTGAAGTTAATACGGAGGTAGAACCATCACCAAAATTCCAAAGATATGACGTTGCGTTTGCAGAAGTATTTGTGAAGGTAATGGTCATTGGATTACATCCTGATGCAGTACTTGGAATGGCATTAGCAACAGGTACATCCCAAGCCGTTATATTTTTAACAATAGTATCGGAACATCCTCCTTGATTAGTGACAATCAAAGTTACCGGAAATACTCCTGCCGTTGTGAATGAAACAACAGGATCGGCCAATGTACTTGTTTGACCATTTCCAAAATCCCAGTTATAAACAGGATTACTCAGCGACGATGAAGTATTGGTAAAAGTGACATTCAGTGGCAAACAACCCGAAGCAGCCGTGTTAGTATAGTTAGCAACAGGGGCAGTAAATATATTTATTGTTTGTGGTAAGATCAGTGTATCTGAGCAACCGTTGACTGTACCGGCAATTAATGATACTGTGTAATTTCCAGGAACATTGTAAACATGTGATGGTGAAGCTGAGGTTGAAGTTGATCCGTCGCCAAAGTTCCAATTATAAGTTGTTGCACCGGTCGATGTATTTGTGAAAGTAATTGAATGTGGTGCGCATCCAATAGTGTCACTTACTGTTGCCGAAGCCACAGGCACAGCAAAAACATTTACATTTTTGGTTGCTGAATCAGCACATCCGCCAGTATTCGTAACAATGAGTTTAATTGAATAAACTCCTGAGTTTAAATAAACCTGTGGGATATTACTCTGCGAAGTACTGGTATTGCCATTTCCGAAATCCCAAAAGTAGATTGGGTTATTCAATTGCAACGAAGTACTGTTAGCTGTTACGGTTAAGGGTGCACAGCCGGAAGAAGGTGTTCTTGAAAAATTTGCTACCGGAGATTGGTTAACGGTAATTGGTGTTGACAATGTCAAAGTATCAATACAACCGTTACTACTGGTTGCAATTAATGTCACAGCATAGACACCAGCAACTGAATAAGTATGTGAAGGGTTTGAAGAGGACGATGTTGCACCATCACCAAAATCCCACAAATAGGTCACAGCACCAGTAGTAGTATTGCTAAAACTCACAACGAACGGAGAACACCCAACGTTGTTATCTGCAGATGCCATAATAACAGGCAATGGATTTACAGTAACATTTCTACTTGTGGTATCAGAGCATCCACCTGTATTTGTTACAATAAGAGTAATAGTATAAACGCCAGGGGTTGAATAAACCACAGGCGGGTTATTAGCAAGCGTACTGGTTGTTCCATCACCAAAATTCCAATTATAAACAGGATTATTCAATAATGAAGAAGTGTTATTAATAGTAACTGTTAGCGGTTCGCAACCTGAAGCCGGTGTACGGGAAAAAGCGGTGTTAGGAGTTGTATTTACTACAATAGTTGAAGGAAAGACTAAAGTATCGGAGCAACCATTCACTCCAGTTGCAATTAATGTTACCTGGTAGTTTCCACCCATAGCAAAGTATGAGTTGGATTTGTAGCTGATGAAGTTGATCCATCCCCAAAATCCCAGAGATAAGATGATGCTCCAGTTGATGAGTTAATAAAACTAACCGGCAATGGTGAACATCCTGAATAAGTACTGGCTGCAGCAATTGCAACTGGAGTTGCAAGTACTGTAATATTCTGAATTACGGTATCAACACACCCACCTGCATTTGACACAATCAATTGCACAGGATACACTCCTGCATTATTGAATGTTATAACAGGATTGGCTACTATACTTGTTTGTCCATTTCCAAAATCCCATGAATAAGTTGGATTGGATAGAGGGGCGCTTTGATTGGTAAAAGTTACAACAAGTGGTTCACAACCAGAAGTGACATCCGGAAGAAATGCAGCTACCGGTGTTGTATATACTGTAATTATCCCGGGCAAATTAAATGTATCGGTACAACCAAATGCAGTTATTGCAACCAAACTAGGTTGATAAGTTCCAGGAACTGTATAGGTGTAGACAGGATTAACGCTTGATGAGGAATCGCCATTTCCAAAATGCCACATATAATTGACAGCTCCATTCGAATTTGAAGTAAATGAAGTTGTAAATGGTGCACATCCTGAATTTGATGAAACAGAAGCGGAGGCTACCGGATTCGGATAAACCACAACAGGATTTGGTCCTGGATAAAAAGAGGAACATCCTACACTATCAGTAGTTATGAGTGTTACAGTATAACTACCAGTGTCGGCATATACGTGAGATGGATTTTGCAGCGTAGAAGTAAATCCATCACCAAAATTCCAAAACCACGAAGTAGCATTGATCGACTGATCAATAAATTGAGCAAAAGTTTGCAAACAATTTGTTTGCGAGGTTAACGAAAAATCCGAAAAGGTACCAGGAACAGAAATATAATCAACTTTGATCAGGGTATCGGAACAACCTGCGCCTGATGTTGAAATTAAAGTTACTGTATAGGTTCCCGGGATGTTATAAATGTGAGAGGGATCTTGTTGTGTAGAGTAAGTGCCATCACCAAAATCCCAAAGATACGATGTTGCACTAGTTGATTGATTGATGAAACTAACCAGTGTAGGAGCACAAACAGCAACTGTTGGTGACATAAAAGCTGAAACAGGAGATCCTACATTGATAAAGTCAGGCTGAACGTTAGTTGCTGTACAACCGGAGGCCATCACACAGCTAAGGGTTACGGTATACAATCCAGCTTGTGTGTATAAGTGAGAGGGATTCTGTAAGGTAGAAGTCGAACCATCACCGAAGTTCCATAGATATGAAATTGCGGCAAGCGTAGTAGAAAAATTAACATTCAATGGCTTGCAACCCATGGAGTCGCTGGCTGTGATGTCAGGTATTGTTGGAACTATATTAGTTTTGTATCGGGTTTTGGTACAACCATTAATATCTACAATCGCCAATGCAATAGAAGCAGTTGGAGCTGAAGAATAAATATGAACAGGGTTTTGAAGTGATGAAGTATTTCCATCTCCAAAATCCCATGACCATGAAACAGCATTTGTACTTAAATCTGTAAAAGTAACCGTCAAGGGCAAGCAACCTGAAGATGGCGTGAAAGAAAAATTTGCTAAGGCCTGATTAGCCGTGATCAAATTCGATAGCGTAGTACTTCTTGTGCATCCTGGCGCTGATGCCGTAAGGGTAACTGAATAAGTTCCTGCAACTGTATAAGTATTTGCAGGGTTGTTACCGGTGGAAGTGTTACCATCGCCAAAATCCCAATTATAGGTTGTTGCACCGGTTGAATTGTTTGAAAACTGAACCAAAAATGGAATACATCCTGATGTAGGTTGATTCACTGCAAATAATGGTATTGGATTTGAAACTTCAATAGGGCCATAATTAAAAGAATTCACACATCCGCTCGTATCTGTAAGTGTAACGGAAACATTGAAAGTTCCGGAGGTAGTATAAGTATGAGTGGGCTGCATGACTGCAGAAGTATTACCATCCCCAAAATTCCACAATGCTGAAGTGAAGGCGTTTAATGGCGATAATCCAAAATTAATAGCATCACCTTGACAAACCATATCATCAGAAACAGTTATCGGATTTAGATGCCCTACTGTAATAGTTGTGCTAAGTGATGTTTGACAACCATTAATAGAAATAAGAAGGAGAGAAATTGTATAGGTTCCCGGATTGGCAAAAGTGTGTACAGGATTTTGAAGCGTAGACGTGGTACCATCACCAAAATCCCATAAATAAGATGCCACATTTAGAGTTCCGTTATTGAAGTTAACCGTGTAAGGGCCGCAAGGGGAAACAATAACAGATGTAATTGGAGAATAAATAAACGGGATTACATTAATTATAGCATATGGGTTAATCACTTGCGAACACCCGCCATTCATATTTGCTGTTAATGTTACAGTATAAATTCCAGGAGTTGTATAAGAATAGGTGGGATTTTTTACTGTGGATGTAGCTCCATCACCAAAGTTCCATAACCAGGAACTACTTCCTAATGTTGGATCAGTAAAGCTTACTGTTCCGGGAGGTGTACAAACCAAAATAGTATCAGGAACTGTATAAAGCGTTGTATCATCAAAGACCCGAATGTAGTTTGTTCTCACCAAAGTATCTTTACAACCATCAGCAGAAGTTAAAATTAAAGTAACAGTATAATTCCCAAGTGGAGTATATACACTGGAAGCACTTTGTGTTGTTGCGGTATTTCCATTTCCAAAATTCCAGGCATAACTGGCTGCGGCAGGAGTTGCCGAACTATTAAAAAGCACAGAAAGAGGACTACAACCAAAACGAGGCGCACCGCTAAGCGTACCTGTAATTGAGTTCACCACAACAGCAGCATTTTGAGTGATTGATGAATTACATCCATTTAAAGAAGTAGCAGTTAGTGTGACATTATAGGTGCCTGCATTTAAATACTGATTAGCAGGATTAAATCCTGTAGAGGTATTGCCATCGCCAAAATCCCAGAGGTAAGTTACACCATTGGTTGATGTGTTAGTAAAAATAGTTGAAAGCGGTTTGCATCCTATGGGGTTTGAAACTGTAAATGAAGGAGTGGGTATTTGATCCACCGTGATATAACCTGGTAAAGTAACAGAACCATTACAGCCACTAGAAGTAGTAACAGTTAAAGTAATATCGTAGGAACCCGGATTTGAATATAAATGTGATGGGCTTTGTGTATTAGCAGTAGTACCGTCACCAAAATCCCACAACCAGCTGGTTGCATTTGGAACATTACAATTAAATATTGAATTAAAAGGAGGACACCCGACAGAACTATTTACAGTAAAAGTAGGTACCAAATTTAGTCCAATGTTAATATATCCCGGTCGAACTAGGGTATCTGTACAACCGTTTGCATTGGTTACCACCAATGATACATCATAAGTACCGGAAGCACCATAAACATGCGTTGGGTTTTGAATATTTGATGTGTTGCCATCTCCAAAAGTCCATTGCCAGGACGAAGCCCCTGGTGTAGTACAGTTAAAATTAAAAACCTGATTTACGTTACATGAAGATTGTTGATTAACTGTAAAAGCTGCAGGTGGATTGGGAACAATTGTAATATAATTAGGCTTAATTTTAATGTTATTACAATTGAATGAATTCCTTGCAATTAATTTAACGGTAAAAACACCAGTACTTGAATAGGTGTGAACCGGATTAGGTTGAGTTGAAAAATTTCCATCACCAAAATCCCAAATATAATTTGTAGCATTGGTTGATAAGTTAATGAATGCAATAGAATTATTTCCAAAACAGGCTATGGTAGGATTTGCTATAAAATCAGCAACTGGATTTGTTACAACATTGATGTAGTTGGTGGCAACCAGAGTATCTCTGTTTCCTGTTAAAGTATTTATTGCAATTAATGTAACAGTATAAAATCCTGAGGTCAGGTATACAGTAGTTGGATCGGCTAAAGAGGAAGTATTTCCATTACCAAAATTCCACAAATAACTATTTGCCTGAGTCGACATGTTCACAAAACTCACCGATAACGGAGAGCAGCCAGTGAACACATTGGAGGTAAAAGATGCTGAAGGATATTGTGCCTTTGCTTCGTCGGGCTTTCCAACAACTACTGCAAAAAATCCTGCTACAACTATAAGCAGTTTTAATGCTTTAATAAGCTTTGTAAATAGTTTCATACGCTCCCTTTATATTATGATAAAAAAAATACCGGTTGGCTCCATCAACCTCCGGCATTTTAGTCTTTTACTCTTTCTATTTAGAATCAGTTACGCTTCCCTGGGCGTAATTTGATTTTGGATTAAAGCTGGATCCCTGATTGATAATTGTGTTGGTAGCAGAATAAAACTGCGTTCCGTCTTTGGCTATTTTTTTAACTCTGTAATAAGCAAAACCGGCAGGAGGTGTATGATCCATCCAACTGTAGAACAATTCTACATTGGTACCAATACCTTCTTTTACACCTACAGATTCAAACTGTCGTCCATCGCCTGAACGCTCAACAATATAAATACAATCAGCTGCTTCTTCTTTAGCAGTCCAATTCAGAAACACTTTACCCGAATTGTAAACAGTAGTATAATTGAATATACTGGTTACTTGTTGTGAAGCTTGCACCATAGGAGCAACTTGTCTCTCTTGCGCCCTCATTTCTCCGGCAGCAACTACAATCATGAAAAAAACCATGACTTCAACAAGGAATAAAAACTTGAATGCGGAGCCTTGTTCTCCATCTCTGTTATAATACCTGCGAGGCTTTGAATACATTGTCATACGGTTGTTTTTTATAAACTGATAAAATTCCATGGAATCGGTTTGAGTTGTCATGTTATTATCCTCCATTATTGTAGTTTTTGAAAATATACGCTCGTTATGATTACTAAATATCTCTTAAGTATGCGATTACTTTCAGGTGTAAGGTTTTGCAACTTATTGAACTGTTTTTGATGTGATCGGCCAACTGACTTTTCACCTGACTGGACAATCAAACGGCAAACGACCAGGAAGGGTTACAATTTTAAGGCTTGAGTTGTAAAAATTTTGAAATCAAGGTTGCCATGCCTACCTATATATATGTATAAAGGACTGTTTTTGCCATTTTTCAAACCTTCTGATAACCTTAATGAAAAACAGCCGTACAAGGTCAGGATTTTGAGCAGATAACTTAACTGAATACACTATGGATGTTTTAAACAAAACGATCAAAAAATTAAGTGAAGAAGAGTACCAGGCATTAATCATGCAAGTCTCCGGCAAAAAGAAAAACAAACCTTTTGTAGTTCTTGAAACAACCAGAACACGTGATGTTGCTGATTCGGAAATGATGGAATTGCTTCAGGTGAATGCAAGCACCTATTATACATTAAAATCGCGACTGAATTCAAAAATAGCAGCGATACTTTCAAAAAATGTGCAAAATCCTATTAGTTCATTGATCGATGAAGTAACCAGGGTTCCGGCAAATTTATACGGTTCAAATAAAGATTTCTCCATTCGTGCTTTAAAGGAGCTTGAAAAGCAATTAATCGAATACGACCTTTCTTCTGAATTGATAATTGTTTACAAAACACTTTCGCAGCTTCATCTTTACAGCGAAGATTATGAACATTATGATAATCTTTATAAAAAACATGTAGCATTTTCACTGGCTGTTTCAAAAGCTGAAAGCTTGTTTTACAAGTTTATTCTAAAAACCGGCAAATACTTACTTACCCGGTCGGCTACCGACCATAATGATATTTTAACCATACAAAGAGAGATTTCAAATATCTGCGAATTGTATGATTCACACCGCCTCTTCGTAATTTATAACATAGTACGGCTGTATCATATGTGCATTATTGAAAATTCTCCTGAAGGCCTTAAATCAAGAGAGCTTGAGGTGGAAAATGTATTACAAGAAATGAACAGGATTTTCCAAAAATATCATCTTGATACATTTTATCAGAATATAAAATTTATTTCAGATTTCATCTATTTTGAATATTATCAGCGAACGGGCAATCAGGTGAGAGCCGATTATTATCATGATAAAAGCATTTCCTCCATGGATGAATTATGCGGGAAGCACTTTATGTCCTTTCATGTAATCAGGTTCCTTGAAAGTAAAATAGAAAAATATCTGGCAGATGGAAATATCGATAAGTTAGTAGAGCCCAATGAAAGGATTTTAAAAAATCTTGATATCGATACCAATGAAGAATATCAATATGTAACATTTAAGAAATACTTTGCTATTTGCAAATTTTACCAAAGAGATTATAGCGGTGCAGCAAGGGCAATAAATGATCTGCGAAATAAAATTTCGTTAAAACAATATCTTGTTACTGATATCGAAAGTAAATTATTTCAGGCACTTCAATATTGCATTCTTGGTGAAGATGGTTTGTGCATGCAGATATTATCAAGCCTAAAGCGCCAAATACGAGAGCAAGATGCCGGCTTTGAATCGACCAAACTTTTCATCAAGCTATTGAAGGCGGCATTAAAACCTGCCGATTATCGTAAAAAAGTTAAAAAAATAACAGAGATGTGGAACGAATTTCAAAAACAAAACCACCAAAATGATCACATCTTAAAATATGTGAAACTCGATGAGGTTACAATTAGAAAAATGACGAATCCTATCAAGGAATAACTTCAAAAATCAACAACTAAATGGCCCCTAGGTATTTTTCACTTAGGGGCTTATTTATATATTTAAAAACAAAAGGATTCGTTGAAGCCTTATTAATATCTTCAGGGCTTATTGATGAGGAAAGCACAATGACTTTAGCACTTTTTCTGATTTTTTCGTCAATTTTATCAAAATCTTCCAAAAAACCAAAACCATCTTTTACAGGCATGTTCAAATCCAGAAAAATAAATTGGGGGATTTTATCTTCCTGACCAACAATTTCACGAAGGTAGTTCAGTGCCCCATCAGCAGAATTCCGTACCACCACATTCTCTGAAAATTTTGAGGATAGAATAATTCTTTCGTTGATGAAATTATCAATTTCATTATCATCAACGAGAAGTACAGTCTTGAATTTTGGCATCTTAAAGGTTTTTACCTAGTGTAACTGAATGAGATGACCGGGGGGTGAGGAAATGAGTGGTGATGGACGGGATCGAACCGCCGACACAAGGATTTTCAATCCTTTGCTCTACCAACTGAGCTACATCACCCTATCTTAACTGTTAAGATGGCCGCAAAGTAAAATAAATTTCCAATTGATGAGAGAAATAAATAGAATTTTAATTTCAAATTTCTTCAAAAGGTGTTATTTATTGTTTTGAATTGGCGTGGTTCATTACTTTTGACCAAATTATTTGATCTTGACAAAGCTCATTCTTGACATAGGAAATACGCGAACCAAAATAGCCCTTTTTGAGGAAAATAAAATTTTGGAAGTAAAATCAGTAAAAGGAGATTTTACTGATGAATTACGAAGCATGGTACTCACCAATGAATACCCGACGCACTGCATTGTTTCGACGGTAAGCATGAGTGAAGAGGATGTTATGAATAGTTTGAAGTTTATTTCAGGCATCAAAATAGTCTTCATCAAATCAGGGATGCTTTTGCCGGTCAAGATACTTTATAAAACGCCTGAAACCCTTGGAAATGACCGACTGGCGAATGCTTGCGGCGCCTCGAAACTTAATAAAAACCGAAATACACTCATTATTGACTTAGGCACCTGTATTAAATATGATTTTGTGACTAACAACAATGAGTATTTAGGTGGAAGTATTTCACCGGGTTTATTGATGAGATATAAGGCACTTACCCGTTTTACCGGTCAGCTCCCCTATTTCAAACCTGAAGATGAATTCCCGCAACTTACCGGACAATCTACTGAAGGCTCCATACGTTCTGGTGTCGAAAATGGCATATTGGAAGAAATAAAAGGAATCATTCAAAGATATAGTGAAGTGTTTGATCAAACGGACATTATCCTAACCGGAGGAGACCACACTAAATTTGCTGATAAACTAAAAAGTCCCATCTTTGTAGCCCCAATCTTACTTTAATTGGGTTAAAAGAAATTTTAGATTGTAATGACTTATAAATCAATACTATTACCTTTTACCTTTTACCTCTTTAGCTTTATTTTAACAACGCTGCCTTCATGGGGTCAAACAGGTTCATTATCACCTTATTCCCGATATGGCATCGGCGATTTGCTTCAGGAAGGATTTACCAATCAATCAGGGATGGGAGGAATTGGTGCTGGCTTGTCTTCCTATGATCACATCAATTTCATTAACCCGGCTTCTTATGTTGCAGATACTGCCACCATA
The DNA here is from genome assembly GCA_016722525.1 of Bacteroidota bacterium. Lineage (GTDB taxonomy): Bacteria > Bacteroidota > Bacteroidia > AKYH767-A > OLB10 > JADKJB01. The sequence goes on along the minus strand of JADKJB010000006.1, from coordinate 128,269 downwards.
TTTGAGTTTGGTGCCAGAGGAGAAATTCGTCAATTGGAACTTGGTGATGAAACATCAACTCAAAATAGTGCCTCCTTTTCGCACTTTAGCCTGGGTTTTCCAATTATCAAAAATAAATTATCTGCTGCTTTAGGCCTCCTACCCTATTCGTCTGTTGGTTACAATATTGTTGTGGAAGATAAAAATGTTCCCAACATTGGTAATGTGAGTTATAAGTATGAGGGCGTTGGCGGAATCAACAAAGTTTTTGTTGGAGCCGGATTGAAACTATCCAAACACCTCAGCGGAGGAATCAATGTATCTTATCTTTTTGGAACATATGAAAATGTAAAGAGCGTTGAATTCCCCACCGGAACCAATTATTTTAATAGCCGCTACATAAACGGCATCACAGTTAAAGGCTTTTATTTTAATTATGGATTACTTTATGAAGCAACATTAAAAAACAATTTGAATTTTAAAGCAGGTTTAACCGGAGCATTATCCACTAAAGTAAGTGCGGCAAACAATCAATTTTATTATAATTATGTTATTTCTTCTTTTGGTGGTGAAATTGTGAAAGACTCGATTTACAGTGAAAAGGAACAAAATGGTTCCATTAAGATGCCTGGTCAAGTGAAGTTTGGGTTTACTTTCAGCAAATCAAAATGGCTGGCAGGAGCTGACTTCTCCTATAGTAATTGGGATAAATACGAGAGTTTTAATTCAAAAGATGATCTGAAAAACAGTTATATCATTAATGCTGGTGGAGAGCGGAAAGCTGGAAAATTAGTTTATCGTATTGGAGGAAGATATGCTAAAACCTATCTAAATCTAAAAAATACTCAGTTAGATGATTACGGAGTAACGTTTGGAATTGGACTGCTAAAATCGTCGCCTAAACGCCCACCATCATCAATTAATTTATCTGTTGAATTAGGGGCAAAGAGGTACGCTTGAAAACAACCTGCTGAGAGAACAGTACGTGATGTTTCATTTAGGTTTTACACTTACTGACACCTGGTTCACAAAACCAAAATACGATTAATGGGTCTCCTTAAAAATTGAAATGAAAAAGTTTCTGTTGCTATCATTTTCAACTCTTTTTATCTGCCTGTTTGCAAGGGCCCAAGGCGATTCAAAATTCAAATCCGATAGCAGTGAATGCTACATCAACATTTCATTGTTTAGTGAGCACTTTGAACAGAATAATTACAACGATGCCATTGAACTCTGGCGATGGGTGTTTGCTCATTGCCCGGCAATTGCAAAGCATATGTACCTAGACGGTGCAACCCTCTTTGAAAAAAAAATAGCTGAAGAAAAAAATCCTGAAATGAAATTGAAATTTCTGGATACTCTTATGTTGATTTATGATCAGCGGATTAAATACTTTAATGAAGAAGGTTTTGTTTTAGGTAAAAAAGGACTCTCCATGTATGATTTGAGTCCGGATAAAAAGGAAACTATAAATACCATTTTAAAAAGATCTGTTGAAATTGAAGGTCCCAAATCGAGCACTGATGTTTTATTCAAATACTTTCAGGTGAATATTGAATTGTTTGGTCAGAAAAAAATGAGCAAAGAAACAGTTATTGATGTTTACGATGATGTACTTGCACTTTTTGCAACTCAAAGGACGGGTTCAGATTCTGCCACTTACAATAAATCCCGAGTTGGTGTAGAAACACTTTTTAGCGCTCAGATAAGTTGCGAGGATTTGATTACTATTTTTTCGCCACAGCTTAAAGCTGCTCCTATGATTTAATATTATTGAAAAGATTGTGCGATTGTTCAACAAAAGAGCATGTATCGATGCTTCAGTTTATTTGGAAGCAGCGGAAAATCTTTACAAATTTGAACCTGATGCTGAAGCAGCGACCAGATTAGCTCAAATTTATATTGCTAAAGGTCTATTTGGAAAAGCTACTTCATATTTTAACGAAGCATTTGAATTGGAATCTGACAATGTCAAAAAATCCATTTTACTGCTTGAACTGTCTGATCATTACAGCATAAACTTAAAGAATTATCCTCAAGCCAGAACCTATGCGCAACGCGCGGCATCCCTGCGCCCCAACTGGGGTCGTCCCTGGATAGTGATTGGCGATATTTATTTGTCAGGTTCAGCTACATGCTCCGATGAATTTAATGGTGCCTCTGTTTATTGGGCAGCTACTGATAAATACCAAAAGGCTCAAACAGTTGATGCTGCCATGACTGAGGAAGCTAACCATAAAATAGCAATGAACTCCAAATACTATCCAAAACCAGAAGCAATTCTCGCACTTGGAATGAAAGCCGGTGATACTTATAAAGTTAAATGCTGGATCAATGAAACTACCACTATCCGTGTGAAATGATGTCGGCAATCCACTATAAAAATATTATATGCAAAACAGGAGAATATTCCCGCTTTTTTATATTATTTTTGTTTATGTGCGTCGGTAGTTCTTGCGAAAACGATATTGAAAAAGTAAGTCTTGTAACGGGCAAAAAAGCCTTTCCAGTTGAAACATCTAAAGGACTAGAAATTTTATACAGTGATTCATCAAAAGTAAAAGTAAAAATTACGGCTCCTGAAATGAACAGGTTTCAAGGAGAAAAACCAATCACGGAGATGCCCAAAGGTGTGGATGTTGAGTTTTATGATGAACAGATGCGTGTCAATTCCAGACTCACTTCAAAATATGCATTAAGGAAAGAAAGTGAGAATGTGATGGAGGCAAAAAATGATGTGGTTGTAATAAATGCCAAAGGAGAGAAATTAAATACGGAACACCTGGTATGGGATGAAAAAAATGCAAAAATCTATAGTAAGGAATTCGTGAAAATCACAACTAAAGATAAGATAATCTTTGGAAACGGATTTGAAGCCAATCAAGATTTTACCAATTACAAAATATTCAATATTAAAGGCACTATAACAATTAACAAAGATGAACACACTCCGAATCCTTGAAATTTCATGGCTGCTATTTGGTCTTGTTGGAATTGGCCTTTGTATTTATAATTTTTTTGATGAGGGTCTGGTTGCAGCCATTTGGCCATTAATTTTCACATTAATTGCAGCAGTTTTTTATTTTGTAAGAAGAAAGCAGCGGTTGGCCTATGAAAAGCAAAAAAAATCCTCAACAGTGGATCCTGAATAGAAGAGTTGTTTTTACTTCCATTCTCATTGATTTATCAGCATTTATAACTTTTATTATTGGAATTTCCGTTGTATCTTCGCGGCCTGTTTTAATTCAAGGGAAAATTCCTACGAATTAAAATTGGATCAAAACATTAATAATCAATTATTTAATTTAAATAATAGCTAAAATGGCTGTAATTGGAAAAATCCGTCAAAGAGCGGGCTTGCTCATTGGTATTGTAGGATTTAGTTTGGTAGCTTTTATCCTTGGCGATCTGTTAACATCAAACCGTAGTTTTCTGACCGGTTCAGGAAATGATTTGGCTGTAATAGGTGGCAAAAAGGTAAATATTCAGGATTTCGAAAGTATGGTACAACAACTGGAAGAGAATTACAAACTCAATACCGGTAATCAAACCATTGATCAAACCACCATGGAGTCGCTGCGTGAACAGGCTTGGACTCAACTTCTGAATGAGGAAATCATGAAAAAGCAATATGCTAAAACGGGTGTCCAAGTGAGTGCTGACGAACTGTTTGAAATGATTCAGGGTAAAAATCCACATCCTCAAATTAAGGAAGCATTTAAAGATCCTAAGACCGGTGAATTTTCTCCAGCCAATGTATTGCAGTTTTTAAAAAATATGGATAATGATGCTACGGGCAAAACACGTGCTCAATGGATCGCTTTCGAAAAATTTATTGCTGAGGAAAGAATGAAGGAAAAGTATGATCAGCTTATTAAGCACGGCCTTTTTGTTACTACCGAAGAAGCAAAAAATACTTATGAGATTCAAACCAAAACTGCCTCAGTAAAATTCATCGATTTTAATTACAACACTATAGTTGATTCTACAATTGCTGTCAGTGATAAAGAACTTCGGGACTATTACAACTCTCATCAAAACGATTTCAAACAAGAAGCTGCCAGGAAGTTAGAGTATGTTACTTTCGATGTGGTTCCTTCACAAACAGATCGTGAAGCTACTCTTAAAAGTATCGACCAGCTCACGCAGCCATTCCGTGAATCAACAGATGATTCTTTATTTGTTTCAGTAAATACGGATAACAAAAACGAGATTGCTTATTTTAAACGCGGAACACTTTCACCAATTATCGATTCTACTTTTTTCAACGGAACGTCAATAGGTACTGTAGTTGGACCGTATGAAGAAAACAACAATTATAAACTTTCAAAATTAATTGATGTTAAATCCATTTCAGATTCGATTAAAGTAAGTCATGCATTAATAGCCTATGCCGGTTCTGAAAGAGCACCTGCAGAGGTGACACGCACCAAAGAGCAAGCTCAGGCAATGGCCGACAGCCTTATGGGACTTATAAATAAAGATCCTAAAAAGTTTACTGAAATTGCTAAATTCCAATCCGACGATAAAGTTTCAGCTGAAAAAGAAGGCGACCTTGATTGGATCACTCAGGAAAGTCCAATGGATCCCAGATTTAAAACAGGTGCCTTTGAAACAAAAAAGGGAAGTGTTTCTTTAGTTGAATCCAATTTTGGATTTCATTTAATTAAGGTGACCGATCAAACAACTCCATCTACGAAAGTAAAAGTTGCAACTATAGAAAGAAGAATTGAACCAGGATCAAAAACCTACCAAATGGCATTTGCGAAAGCGAACGAGTTTGCCAGCAAAAACACGAACAGTGAAGCCTTCACAAAATCGGTGCAAGAACAAGGATTAAATAAAAGAGTTGCCGAAAATTTAAAGGAGACTGATAAATTTATAGCCGGACTTGAATCACCTAGAGCACTTATTCAATGGGCTTACCAATCCAAAGAAGGTGATGTATCAAAGACCTACGACTTCGGAAATAAATTTGTTGTAGCTCATTTACTGGAAGCAAAAGAAAAAGGAATTGCACCTTTTGAAAAAGCAACTGAACTTGTAAAAGGCAAAGTTCTCACCAGTAAAAAAGCGCAACTACTTATTGAAAAAATAAACGCTAAATCTGCATCAGCTAAAACCATTGAGGAACTGGCAACTGCTTTAGGTACCCAAGTTAAAAGTGCTGAAGGCCTCAACTTTGCTTCTAGTTTTATTCCTAATTTGGGAGTTGAACCAGCATTGGTTGGAACTATTTTTAGTATTAAACAAGGCCAGCTATCAAAACCTATTGAAGGCACCGCAGGTGTATTTGTTGCAGTTGTAAATAGCTTTACCGAACCCACCGCGATCACCGACTACACAAATAACAAAAACCAAACTGTTCAACAACTTCAGCAACGTGCTAGCTATGAAGTTTTTAACGCGCTGAAAGAAAAAGCTGAGATAGTAGATAACAGAGGAAAGTACTATTAATTTCTATTAAGTATAAAAAAAAGCCGTCTTGCTCAATTGCAAGACGGCTTTTTTTATACCAATTAAAATAATGATATGAGCACGGAATATTTATATTTGTAAAATTGAAATGGATATCAGAAATCAATTAAAAGATGCAGCTCCAATACTGGTTGTGCTTTATGCATTAACCACTGCTATTTTATCGGTTGTTATTTTTATTGGAATTGAAAATAATGTACAATCGCATCAACTCACTCAGGATCCTGCTGCTATTTTAAACACGCCTTTTTATTTGGGATTTTTCTCTTACATAGGCATTTTATTTTGGTGCGCAACTTCGGTTATTTGCTTTTTTACAAGGTCACTAATAGCAGAAAACCCCTCGCAAATCAGAGTCAAACATTTTCTGCTCTACTCAGGCTTGATATCAGGTCTGTTACTTTTTGATGATCTGTTTATGTTTCATGAAAATGTATTGCCGGTTTATTTTTCGCTTCCAAAAAATGTAGTCTACCTGATTTACATCAACATTATTCTTGTTTATGTCATTATGTTTCGCTCGGAATTGCTGATCTCGGAATATATTATTTTAATCATTGCATCTGGACTCATTGGTATTTCACAGTTTGTTGATTTAATACCCATGCCCATACCGGAAGATTCTTTTTTAGAGGATGCTGTTAAACTCTTCGGAATTGTAACCTGGTTCACTTATTACATGCGCTACTGTTACAAAACGGCAAAAGAAAACAGTTAATTTAATTACCTCTACCTATTTCGATTTTTCAATTCTTATTCCTGCATCAAAAATGCCGGGAAGTGGATTGATACGCATGGCCTGAAAAAGTTCAAACCGGTATTCTCCGGACTGAGGAAATTTCACATTTTCTTTAAACAAAATTTTATTGCTGAAAATATCACCCAGCCCTTCACCTAACCAAAGTCCGTCGGGAGCGGCCAAGGTGCACTCCAAAGTATCACGCTGTATTTGACCGCCTGGAAAAACTGTGTTGATAAACAAATACAGATTACTGAAACGATAATTACCTGCATTTCTGACATTAATATAAACGTTATATGGAATGGTCGTATCCGCAATTATAGTTTGAAACAATAAAGGTGAATTTTGATCCCACTCTGCTTTGGGTATTTTCTTATTCTCTTCATAAAAACGAGTAGGATCGCAAGAAGCAAGAGTTAATGAGAGTACTATAAATACTATCAACTCTAAATTATACTTTATCATTCCTGAGGAGGGTTTATCCTTGGAGGTGTTTGGCGAACTCTACCAGGAGGACGATTCCCTTCTGTTCCTCCTTGTTCGGGATTATCTGCTTTAGGTTTTATCTGCGGTGATGGTGGCTGACTTACATCTGGTTTTACCTGCTGCGGTGATTGTGGTGCTGGCCGAGGAGGATTTACCGGAGCACGCTGAGGTCTTCCAGCCTGGCCGCTATTTGGCGGAACAACTGGTTTAGGTCCATCTGTTTTTTGAACTTGTTGATTCGGTCTATCCGCATTTTGTGACTTCGCCGGAGGAGGAGTTCTTTGAGGTGATGAAGGTCTGGATGGTGGGCCGGAACGATCAGCGGGCAAATTAGGTTTTCTATCACCCTGTGGTGGCCGGCTTGTGCCAGATGGGACCGGCTTGTTATTTCTTTTTCTTTTTCTTTTCTTTTTATCCATCATCCGCGTCAAACTATCCTGACCAACAACATCAGAATAATCGAGAGGCTTTTCAACGATATCAATTTCAGCATAATCATTTAAATCAGCAGGCTTTTCACCGGCTTTATTCAATCCAATTATCTCTTTTACACGATCTACCGGGATAGCAATCCAATTGTCGGAATTAATTGCAACATTGGTAGCTTCTTCAACATAAGCAAACCACATCAGTCGTTTAAAGATATCTGTTTTGCGATGCAAAGCATATCCTTTTAAAGTTTCGAGCCTGGTGTTGGCATCGGGTATGTCATGAATGGCATCCATATAAGAATCCAGTTCATAGTTCAAACAACATTTCAACTTTCCACATTGCCCTGCGAGTTTAAGCGGATTGAGTGATAAGTTTTGATAACGGGCCGCGCTGGTTGACACAATTTTAAAATCGGTGAGCCATGTTGAACAACATAATTCCCGGCCGCATGAGCCAATTCCACCTAAACGACTGGCTTCTTGTCGCATGCCAATCTGCCGCATTTCAATACGGGTTTTAAGTTCGTCGGAAAGTTTTTTAATGAGCTCTCTAAAATCAACCCGTTCGTCGGCAGTATAATAAAAAGTAGCTTTTTTACCATCGCCTTGAAACTCTACATCACTCAGTTTCATCCTGAGATTTAATTTCAAAGCAATTGAACGAGCCCGGTACATGGTGTCCACTTCAAGAGCTTTAACAGCATCAAATTTTTCAATATCAGAGGGTCGTGCCAATCGGTAAAGAGACTTAATTTCTTCAGAGTCTTCGGTAACACCTTTCTTCTTAAGTTGAAACCTCACCAGTTCACCTGCAATAGATATCAATCCTATGTCGTGGCCCGGATTTCCTTCAACAGCTACCATATCACCGGTTTTTAATTCCAGAAATTCAGAATTTCTATAAAATTCTTTCCTGCTACCTTTGAAACGTACTTCAACAATATTGTAGGGTTTTTGTCCTTCAGGAAGCTCCATATCTGAAAGCCAATTATAAACATTCAGCTTATTGCATCCGCTGGTCCCACAAGTGCCATTATTCTTACAACCCGGTGAAGTATCTCCTGTTTTGGTTGAACATGAACTGCAACCCATAAATACAAATAAATTAAATTCTAATAATACCGGCCAGGCTCCGGCTAATTCTGGTAAGTGACAAGAATTGTTTTAACCCTTGTTTACATTTAGCAGCCTGTTCATTTTAAAAGACAAATCTAACAATAAAATTTTGGCATTCGCATTTCTTTCTACTGCATAATGCGCCTTATTAAGAACATCGTTGATTCCAGAAATATTACCAGAGTGAATAAAACGGGTAAATCGACTGAAATTGGGAATTACTTCATCATCAAAACGAACCATTTCAGGATCACCATTGTTGACAAGCAGGCACTCTCGTGAAGCTTCCAGGCAAAAGGAGAGAAACAATTTTTGGTACTCCCTCCCCGACTTGGCAATTTGTTCAATCCAATTGTTCAGGTCTGTCCAGGCAAATCGCCCATCCTTCTCATGAAATGGACTGTAGCATAACCTCATCCAATTAATAAAATCATGTTCAACCCTTAAATCTTGTTCCTTATCGCCGGCAGAATAAATGCTGCATTAATTTTACCATTAGCCAGATTTGCAATCCTGCGAGCTATTTTAGGTTCTTTATTAAACAGCTTCCCAATAGCATCGGCCATTTCCTGAATGGATGGAGCAGGGGTTTTAACTAACTGGGTTCTTGACAGAATAGTAGGCAAGAGTTGCTCTCTATGTTCAGTGACCAAAATGAAAACAGTATTATCAGGCGGCTCTTCAATGATTTTCAGGAGCTTATTTGATGCATCAACTCGCATCTTTTCAGGTAGCCAAATAATTTGAATTTTATATTTAGACTCGAATGACTTAAGGCTCAGTTTCCTGAGAATGTCGGCGCTTTCTTCTACCGACATAAAGCCCTGTTTATTCTCCACACCCATAGCATTATACCATTGATTAATATCCATGTATGGATTATGGAGGAAGGCCTCTCGCCATTGAAGAATATAATCTGTGCTTTTCGGTGAACGATCCTTTATGGTGGAATTTGTCACAACCGGATAGCTGAAATGTAAATCTGGGTGCACCAGCTTATTATGCTTGATACAGGAGGCACAAATGCCACAAGAGTCGGTCTGCGTAGGGTTTTCACAATGGATAAAACAAGCATAGGCGAAAGCTAACACTAAGCCTGAACCACCCTCTGTTCCAGCAAATAGTTGCGCATGACTAATTCTTCCTTCATGAACGGAATGCACTAATCGCGCCTTAACTTCCTGCCTTCCAATTACATCAGTAAATTTCATAATTTCTTCTCCCACAAAAATAAGCATGATTTATCAAATTGAGTGGAATAAAGGATTTGACGGCTTCTCACTTTAACTTAAATTTGCACCTATGAAAACAATCGACAACTTTAATTTCTCTGGAAAAAAGGCCCTGATCAGGGTTGATTTTAATGTGCCACTCGACAAAAACACCTTAGAGGTTACAGATGATACACGCATCCGGGCAGCCATTGCAACTATAAAAAAAATTCTTTCAGATGGAGGCTCTGTAATACTTATGTCACATCTCGGAAGACCTAAAGAAGGACCTACCGACAAATACTCTTTGCGCCATATTACAAATTGTTTATCGGGGCTTTTAGGAAAAGAAGTTCAATTTGTTGCAGATTGTATTGGACCGTTGGTTGAAAAAACTGCTTCAGGTTTAAAAAGCGGAGAAGTACTTTGCTCGAGAATCTTCGATTTTATAAAGAAGAAGAAAAAGGTGATGAAGTTTTGCAGAGCCTGGCTAATTTAGGTGATGTATATGTTAATGATGCATTTGGAACCGCGCACAGAAAACATGCATCCACAGCCGTTATAGCACAGTTTTTTCCCGGAAATAAATTTTTTGGGTATGTGATGGCGAACGAAATAATTAATGCCGATAAGGTGATGAAAAATGCTCAAAAACCATTTACTGCAATTACAGGGGGGGCTAAAGTTTCTGATAAAATTCTTATTATTGAACAACTATTGCAGAAAGTAGATCATCTGATTATTGGTGGAGGCATGGCCTATACTTTTTTCAGAGCAATGGGAGGAAAAACCGGATCATCTCTTTGCGAAGAAGATAAACTGGATCTTGCAAATGAAATTATTCGCAAAGCAAAAGCGCAAGGCGTTCAAATTCATCTACCCATCGATTCTGTTATTGCTGATGGTTTCAGCAATGAAGCGAATACCAAATTAATGGATTCAGATAAAATTCCGGATGGCTGGATGGGTTTGGATATAGGTAAAGTTGCCGCACAGAAATTTTCCGAAGTAATTAGTCGTTCTAAAACAATTTTGTGGAACGGCCCAATGGGTGTATTCGAAATGCCGAATTTTGAAAACGGAACTAAAACAGTTGCCGAAGCCATAGTTCAAGCAACAGCTCATGGGGCATTTTCATTAATAGGCGGCGGTGATTCAGCTGCTGCAATTAATAAATTCGGCTTAGGCGATAAAGTTTCTTATGTTTCAACCGGTGGAGGTGCTTTGTTGGAATATATTGAAGGAAAAAAAACTACCCGGTGTTGAAATGATGCTGGAAGAGTAATAAAAGTTTTACTTAATGAAAGCGAAAAATCATGACTCTCCTAAATGTATGATTTGGCTTTAATACTTAAACAACAAAACTCCAATATAACTGTATCAATTTGCTAATTGCTGAAACACTCTATCTATTGGGTAAAATTGAATCGGATCCGAAATTTTCTTTGAATTCATCCTTTACATCTTTTACAGCTGGAGCAAGTGCAGATGCTATTTTGAGAACATAAGGGTAAAAAATTGATTCGTTTCTTGATTTTTCAGGGAGAATATTAATTGAATTCTGAACAGGTTTTATGAGCCAGAATATAACGGATATGGCCAATGCGATTTTTAGCCATTCCAAAAACAGCACCTGCTATTTTATTGAACATATTCAGTGAAGTTATTTTGAAAACAGCCTCCATCAGCCTGGCGTAGAAAATGACAATCAGAACTATTACACCTACGACAATGAAGAAAGAAATATAATGCAAAAGATGTCCTTCATCAGGAAGTAATTTCTGCAGCAACTCAAAAGCAAGTCCTGAAAATTTGAATCCGCAATAAATACCAATGATCAACCCAAGGATCATTGCTATTTCATAAATTAATCCTTTTTGAAAACCCTTATAAGCTCCGTAAAGTAGCGGAGCAATTATGATGGCATCTAAAAAATTCATCGTCGGAATTCAATACTTGATGATGTGCCTGTGGTAAAGCCTTTAGATGCAGCTAAATTGTTGAGAGAATTTATTACAACTCTTTCAAAAATATCAGATTTGTCGATGGCTCTTTCTTCGAGTCTTTTATTAATAATGGCTTGTCTGTCGTAAGGAATATGACGACGCAACTCAACAATTGCTCTACTGCGTTGCTCTTTAAGTTTCAAAGCAACCTCCTTGACATAACCAGGGGTTTTAAATTTTAAAGAGTCTGGAAGAAATTCCATTTCTAAATCATCAAAAGAAGAATTTGTCATCTTCAAATAATCAACTAAATCCCAATGTTGCTGATGAAACTGATAACGATCCGATATTTTATAAAACAAACGTGATTCAAAAGTCATTTCGTTTGCTATAAAAGCATTTTTATCGTTTGCTACCATTATCTTATTTCGCTCGCTGCCATTTTTTCCAAAGTAGAGGTATGAAGCGGAAAGTCTGCCGGCAATTTCTCTGAAATCAATAATATTTGGGGAAGTCAAAACAAGCGGAGTGCGTTTATGGATTCTCACATCAAATTGTTCACCTCCGGTAAGTCGCGCAATTTCTCTCAACCGGGCAGCTCCTTATCTGCATTATTGCGGGTTCGACAATAAACAGTATTAATAATAATTTTTTTGTCGAGTGCCAGATCACATGCATCGCGATAATTATCGCCACCCACATTTACCATTCCATTTCCAACCAGATAAATGACTTTGAGTGCTTCAATGTCATCCGACCAATTCATATTTTTAATGGATACTCTCAAAGCTTCCCCTACCATTTGATCCCCTTTTTCCACTGAGGGCTTCAATTTGTAGAGTTCATAGCTGAGCTGATCGAAGTCACTGGTGAGTTTTTGTAATACTTTAACATAACTGTTTTTAGCTCCAAAACTGGGCCTTGAAAATGCCACCACACCTATCCTGAATTCAGGTGCAGGACGGTAAGAATTGACCTGATTAACAATATCCCACAGTTTCTCTCTCACATCATCTACCAGCCCATTAGTACTTCCGGAAAGATCTATACAAAACACAATATCTATAGCCTCCCTGCCCCTTGATGGAGAATTTGAATTTCCTGTGTATAACAGAAAAAAATGAAAATGGTCAATATCTTAAATACCTTCATAATAATCGAGGAAATTCAGACCTTATGCTAAACCATTCGGAATCATCCGAATAGGTAATTGTGCAAAAATACCTTGATAAAAACGTGTAATTCCAAGGGTTTCGTAATTTTGTTAACAATTATGGACTTAAAAAGTATAGGTGAATTAAAAGAAGAGTGGACTTTCCTTACAAAAAGGCTGACCGACCAATTTGGAATGGAGCCTGATTTACAGGGAATAATTTTTCTGATTGGCGTTCAAGAACTGGGTCAGGGAAACAGAAAATTTTCTAAAGATGAAAAACAGGACTTGATGCACATTGCAACATGCAGACTGTTAAGTAATTATGGAATTTATGAGCTGGCTGGTGCCGATGAGGAAGGTTGGCCCCATTGGAAATTGGTGGGTAAAATGCCTGTATTGAGTTTAAAGGAACAGGATTTGTTGTTAAAAAGAGCGGTCTTAGATTACTTTGTAGAACAATAATTATCTAACAACCACAGTTTTAGCTACTTGCTTAGATTGTTCCAACCGAATATAATCGCGTGCATTAAGGGTGCCTTTGGCTACTTCAACATTTAAAAACTGCCTCTGGCTTGAAGGTAAAAAAGGCTTGCCCTGCAGCGTCGGTGGTTTGTTGCTGGTTGACAGAAGCCTGCACATTATTTGTAGGATTTGTGACGCTATCCTGTCTAAGAACTACAATTGCCCCCGAAATGCGTTTCCCGGTGGAATCAATCACAGTTACAACGGCTTCGGCCGGTCCTGATTTTTTACAAGCGGTAAATGCCAGTGGAGCCACAAGTAACGCTACGATAAAGAATTTGATTGCTTTCATTTTCCTGCTATTTTTCCTAATATTGCGAGATAAACAATATCCCAAAAGTATTACAACTTAACGTTAAAATAAAACTTTTGTTCCGTCTTAATTACAAAACTAAAAAAAAACTATGAAAAAGATCATTTCAGGAATTACTATTATGCTTGTAACAGCTCTTTCCATTCAGGCACAACAAAAACAATCCGCTGAAAGCGACAGAATTGTTGAGGTTTCAACCAGTTTCGGCAACATGAAAATTAAGTTGTACAATGAAACACCCAAACACCGCGACAATTTCATCAAATTGGCGTCTGAAAAATTCTATGATGGGTTATTGTTTCATCGTGTCATAAACGGTTTTATGATTCAGGGTGGCGATCCTAATTCAAAAAATGCAACTCCTGAAGCTATGTTAGGTGGTGGAGATGTTGGATATAAAGTTCCGGGTGAATTTAACGATAAGCTCATTCACAAAAAAGGCACCCTGTGTGCGGCGCGTGATGGCAATCCTGAGAAAGCATCCAGTGGATGTCAGTTTTATATTGTTCAAGGTAAAAAGCTTACCGATCAGGAACTGGATCAGTTGGATAAAAACAGAACTGTTAAATACACTCCAGAGCAACGCACCATCTACAAAACAATTGGAGGAACTGCATTCCTTGATAACAATTATACTGTTTACGGCGAAGTGATTGAGGGATTGGATGTGATTGACAAAATTGCTGCAGTAAAAACCAAACCCGGCGACAGACCGGAGACAGATGTAAAAATGACGGTAAAAGTTATAAAATAATTTTGCAACTTCATGCTATCAGGGATTAAAAATAAAAATTTTAATCCCTGATTTAAAAATTCGAAATTCATTTTAGTGATGTTGGAAAAAATAGATTCTTTAATCTCAGAAGTAGAAATCTTCAATGCTGATACAGCAGAGCAACTGGAAGAATTCCGCTTACGATTTTTGAGTAAGAAAGGACATCTGGCTGCGATTTTTGCCGAGATGAAGCAGGTGCTCCCGGAAGACAGAAAGAGCTTTGGGCAAAAAGTAAATGAGTTAAAGAATAAAGCTGAGGAGAAAATTAAATTTTTCTCTGAGAAGTTTGAATTCAAAGGTGATGAGACCATTCATGGATTAGATCTTTCTTTACCCGGCGAACCTATTCAATTAGGATCCAGACATCCGGTATCGATTGTTAGAAATGATATTGTTGAAATTTTTAATCGCTTAGGCTATGTAGTTGCCGAAGGTCCGGAAATTGAAGACGACTGGCATAATTTTACTGCATTAAATTTTCCACCTGAGCATCCGGCCCGGGATATGCAGGATACTTTTTTTATGGATGATGCTATTGGAATGGCACTACGTACTCACACTTCATCAGTTCAGGTGCGTGTTATGCAAACCACTAAACCCCCGATACGAATTATTGCACCCGGAAGAGTGTATCGAAACGAAGCTATATCGGCCCGTGCGCATTGTTTATTCCATCAGGTAGAGGGATTGTATATTGATGAAAACGTATCCTTTGCTGATCTCAAACAAACACTTTTGTATTTTGTAAAAGAAATGTTTGGAGAAAAAAGCACTATCCGACTGCGTCCCTCCTATTTTCCATTTACCGAACCCTCTGCAGAAATGGATGTATCTTGTAATATATGCGAAGGAAAAGGCTGCAACGTTTGTAAGTACACCGGCTGGCTCGAAATAATGGGATGTGGCATGGTAGATCCTAATGTTCTGGAAAACTGCGGCATCGATTCAAAAAAATACTCAGGATTCGCTTTCGGAATGGGAATTGAAAGAATTGCCATGATGAAATATACTATAAAAGACCTGCGTTTGTATTATGAAAATGATGAACGGTTCTTAGAACAATTTTAAACCTTACATCTGATTTTTCGTAACTACCTTGTTCCTCTTTTTAAAATTTTTACCCGTAGCAGCTTGATGAATTATTTCCTGAATACTATAAGTCGGAAAAGTTTATACTACAAGAGAAACAAGGCATTGTGTCCTGACTTCAATTTTATTTTCAACGAGAGACACAAAGCATTGTATCTTAACATCCATTTCCACTTTGATGAATTAGTTACTTTTTATTCCATCACAAACTTCTTCACCAGTCTTTCCGCATCAGTTTGAAGCACCACTAGATAAACACCTTCTTAAAATTGAGAACCAATCATAGACCTTGCTGGCGGCATTGTCAGGAAAAACTGTTCACTGTCCCCTCCCCAGGTCATGTCTTGGCGTTACAAATTATATTGCAGTTTGTGGGAGTGAAAGGTGTCTGCTTCATTGATGGAGTTGTACTTTTCATTAATGAAAGAAGTGAGCAACAATTATTCAGTGGGAGACACAAACGTTGTGAACTCCACAATCACCTTATGAATTATTTATTTTAAAAAATAAATATATTTCTTCAGAAACTTCTTAGCCAATAATACAGTTGATGAATATTTATTCTTCACAAACTTCTGCATCACTCCATCTGCATTTTCTCACCAACCGCTCACTCGCTCAAATAAAACAAAAAATCCTACTCGAAAACGAAGCACAATTTAAATTCCTGGTAAAGTATGGTGAATTTAAAACACCACTTTCAGCGTACACTTCTTTTCCTAATACATCTACCATTCGTAACCGGTAATTTTTTCCTTTTAAATTATTGGCATTTATAAAGGCCTTCTCCCAGTCGGGTGCGTAATACACGTGTAGGTTAGCGTTAGTGCCTATGCTTGTAGGCTCGTTTATGCTTACCAGTGAGTCACATGGGCTGCCGGCGAGGGCTGGCATATCATAATCAGGGTTGTTAGGAAGGCCATAATAAGTGCGCTTCCCTCCCAAATAAAAACTATAAGGCGTGTAATTACATGCCAAACCTAAACTATCGGGTGAATTAATTACACTGAGGTTCATGTTTATTTGATTGTAAACACTATCGGGATATGGATAGCAATATGGGAATGCATCACACTGATAAGCTGTTGAAAAATAAATTTTGTCATCAGGCCCCGTTTAAAAATCCATATCCAATTAAATAATTTGAATTTGAAGTAAGTGAAATTCGTGAGGTTACAGGATTTGGTGATAATAAATCATACTGATATAAATCTTTAGTGGCACTATTATTATTAGTAGCAACATACAAAAATCGCCCATTAGGAGAAAACTCGCAACTCCAAAACCGACCATACGGAGCAGAAATAGGTTCAGGATGAATAGTTATAGAATTACTGATTATTCCTGTGCAACGATCAAAGTCGTATATTTCCATGAGGCCTATCAAATTAATAAATGCGAGTTTAGAACCATCTGCTGAGAAACTATAGCGACCAGAATTAGTATGATTTACACTACCTACTGATTGGGTAAATGAAGTGGAAATTCCTGTAGGAGATATTAAATAAACATAATGTTCATTACTGAAATTTAATGCATTTCTGATTATAATCCACCAATCTCTACCGTTTCCATGCTTGATGGCTTTAAGACAATCAACAACTTTAAAATTCTCCAACTGCACATTTTTTTGCATAACCCCTCCCAAGCCACCATTTAGACTCATATCAACAACTGAATAATACAAACCATAACTATCGGTTACACCAATAGAAAATAAATAATAAAGATTCGAATTGGCAGGATCTTGAGTGATGGTTAATTCCTGATACCAATTCAGACCTACAATTGAATCACCATTTATCATGACTTGATTTAAAGCATTCGAACATATACTAATTCATCAGAATTAACAATAGTGGATCACTTGTACTTGCGTAAAATTGTAAATTCCAAATGAATCTGCAATCGAAGTACAACTGCCTCGTGCATCCATACCAGTGGTGATTGGAATTGGATTTTGCAGGTTCGTGAAATCTATTCCTGCAGAGTCCCCAAAACACCATATTAAGTTCCTGTTCTGCGATAAAGCTGAACAGGAACTTAACACTAAAAATAAAATAGTTCTACACAGTAATATTTTTAAATTTTTCATCTTACTACAACTAATTTTAATTTCTGAAATAGCTTCATCATTCACAAAACAAAATAAACTCCTGGTCCATGGTACTTGTATCAAGTAATTTAGACTGCGTATGAGGTAGTAATTCAGCTGAAAATACAAGCTGCCCGGTAGCTTGCCTTACTTGTAATACAAATTTTTGATTGAATTCATTGAACTTCACCATGCAATTTTCATTTGCCGGATTTGGTATCAATTCAAATGATGCGAGTAGATTAGTCTTGACAGTATTCGTAGTTTCATTCAACTGGTGTGCCAGTCTGAGTGCCTCATTAAAATAATGCACTTCCAAAACAAAATGGCATGGCTTGATATACAGCTTTGCCGCCTGTTAATGGGTTTTGCAAGGCAATTTCTTCTAAAGTAGTTGAATCGGTTGCTGATAAGTCCACATCCATTAAAACTTTATTGATTAGAATGTCATTTACCGTTTTCTATTAGTTTCAATTAAATTAGTATCTGTAATAGATGAATTTAAATCGCTGGCAGGGTCTAAAACTTCCTGCAAGTATCAAAGAATCTACCCTGTCAAATAAGGCAATGTTTGTTATCATTGTTTCATTGTAAAAACGTGTAAAAACAGAATCATTGGCTGTATTCCGGATAAGAATGCTGGTATCGCTTTTTATAAGTGCATACAACTGTTCTTTACCTTTATAAATGAATTCTGATGAATAGTCCTCAAAAGTGAGCGTGTCAAGAACCAGTGCTCCATATCTGACATCTCTGTCAGGATCATCGTTGGCGATCAATGTTGCACATCCAAAATGATCAGGACTAGTTAATGCATCAGCTGATATTGTTGTAGGATCCGGTTGGGATCAAAATGGTTGTGAATCATCAAATACCATTTAAATTGTTGATTGGACAAACCTGTAACACCATAATTACTCTGTATAACCGTGCCATTCATTGTCCCACGTTTCACCATTAGGAGGGGCGAGAGAAGGTTTAATTCCTGATCGGGTAACAGCATTGTCCAAACCACACCTACACCTGGTTCTGTCTGATTATCTATGTAATTACAATGAAGTTCGGTATCTACAATTTCCTAAAACATGAATGGGTACATCAGCTGTGAAGTAATAGTATTCATGTTTATAAGTGCATCAGCCGATTCAGTAACTGTAATTCCCTCCAATGAAAATCCTCCTGAAAGTTTGTGATTCATTACCCTGAATATTTGCAGATGGGCAGCTTTCAATCCAAAATGCCACAGTGATAGAACCTTTTTCACTGGTAAATGAATAGTATTTCCGATACTGCTGTTCACATCGGCGCCTATGCTGATGTTGGGAATATTGAGGGAATGAACGCCAATCCCAATCCTGGATGATATTGCCTGGAAACAATTACTTGGTTGTTGTGTTGCATAATCATTGTAATTTGAAGGTGACAGCAGTGCTGCTGTAATAGAAATTCGTCTGTTGTACTAAGTGAAGCAGGATTAAACAAGTTACCCTCTATTGTCACAATTCCTGTTATTTCGCGGGCTATAATTCCATTGTCTACACTATAAAACTATTATTTTCGTTGATGGTAATTGGTGATGATGATGCATCATGAGCAATAAATCCTTTTCCAATTTTATCGAAGTGATTTCCCTTGTACCAAAATCGTATTTTACCCCCTTTTGGTCATTATTCCCAACATTACTGTTTTTGAAATAGTTTCGAAGAATGGGTTTGAAATTTTGTCCTGATAGCAATCCACCAATGGTGAGGTTGCTTAACCATCTGTGGAACAAAAATGGCTCCTTCACATAATCTGCAGATCACTTTTGATTCCAATATTAGTGAACTTGTTGTTGAATATTTTGGCGGTACTGCTTCGAGATCGGATTCCATAATAGCATCAGCAAATTTGTTTTGATATGTTGTGAGTAGCGGGAGTAACACCAAACCCTCCGATGCTTACATTAACCATCTACCAAATCAATATTTGCCATGATTGCTGCCTTCAAATGGAGCTCTTGATAGAACATATCAGGCCAACTTAATTCAATTCCTAGCAAACCTAATTCAGTTGCATTGTTATCTGGTGATTGATTGTAATTGATAAACTGAAGACCAATGTGATTCTCTTTAAATTTCGCATATCGGATATTCACATCGCCGGCAGTACTTTCAATAGCTTCAATTGCATCTTCAAAAATGGTGGCTCCACCAGCAGTATTAATGGTAACATTACCATTATTGTTTTTAATTCCTTGCCACATATCATTACATCCAAAGAGTGGGTTTGGCACCTAAAGGTTTAACAATAAGGTTGCCGGTGCTTTTGGATGTTAATTGCAACAGGAGAATTCTGCATCCGATTCAACTACTACTAAACAGCCTATAAATTCTAATGTTTTCCTGTAATTTCAGATCTGAATTTATATGAATAACTTGATCACTGTGTTAATATTGTACTTGCACATATCTATGTCTGATTGATCCAGTTCAACGTCAACAACATAATCATTACAACTTAACAAATCCGTAAAATCAATATTGGTTCCAATTGAAGCTACCACTTTAGCCGAATTGGTATAGGTAGTGGGTAGTAATAGTCTCGCAATAGGGAACTTTCAAATAAAGTGCCCTACTTCCTGATTTCTGCTCACATCATTTATTGATATACTTGTTGATATACTTGTTGATACATCCGTTCCTACGATTACAGTTTGCACTCGTGGCATCCAATAGCACTGCTCACAAAGTGCTTCGGTTTTGCAACCGCCGCCGCCAATCTTTAATTAAATTATCGCCGGTAGCACTTCCTGTTTTTGGGATATAAACATCATCAACAAATACTAATACTCCCGCAACATCATTTGTTGAAATTCCGGCTTCCATAAAAATACTAAATTCTAAAATATTTTTATTGCCATCTGTTTTAATTGTCGATAATATAGGAGTTGCGCTTGCATCTAATCCATTACCCGTTAAATCCACCTGTACATATTCCCAGCCGGTACCACCATCGGCTATATCTTCTTCCCATTTTATTAATTCATTAAACTAGGCTTGTTTTTTACTCTGTGGGTCCATTATCCTGCAGGTAGTTGTCTTTTATGTTAAAGTATAAGGTTTTATCAACTGCTCCATTTACAATAATTTGAATATGACTCCGGGAGAGGCTTTGAAATCATAAATATTGTTGTTGGGTACAGCGTCAAATGCTAATACATCAATGCCGTAAAGGCCCGGCTTGTCATATCTCGCAATAATGGTACTGGTTTGATCTGTAAATATTTCTCATCATAAAATAGTTGTCATCTGAAATTACATTTGCGTTTACTGGAGTAGTAAATGGATCTTTATTGGGATTGGGTCTTATAATGCTGTTAAGTATCTGACTACCTAAAGTGCCTGGAGTAATTGCTGTATATTGAAGTCGGTATTCAATTCCACATGTTGAATAAACCGGGGTATTGGAATACGGAGATAAGGTGGTGGTGGTGGGGCAAAGGAGCTGTTCCATCGTTTAATTCAATTACTAACTCACAAGGTATAGGGGTTGTTGACGGAACTTAACGGAACTCCGTTTGGTACTCAAAGGCATTTCCTGACTTTCCATATAAGCGTCACCCTCCCATACACAAGCATCAATAGCATTGTCGCAATTTTTGCATAACCTCCTAAATTATTTACAACTAACAATTGACTAAACTGTACTGTTTGGTTGCAAAATGTATTATTTAAAATTTGAAATCCATTTGTAGTAAAGCCTTCCTTTACTTACGTCTCTATTAGGAAAAGTCAGATTCATATGGCTATTTCCGCTTTCTTCAATCGGTGTTCTTTTTATTGAAGAGAATTGATACTATCGTGGTTGCACCCCACATCATACATAGGTATGTCAGGGAAATTGAGCCAGCCAAACGTGTATCCGGGAGTATTTGCGGGGGTAGTAATAGTGGTACATGCCGTACTATTATTTTTATAACCGTAAAAAGTTAGGAGAGGCTGTGTACAAGTATTGTTGGGGTTTTGGGTAAATAATAAAAATAGTCGTAGTTATCATCATCATCCCACATTCGAAAATCATTGCGATTGTGCACACTAATTTCTTCTGCTATGAAAAACTGACTGAACGAACATTTGTTGATCGTCCAATCCACCACATAGCCTTGGCTATCAATTGCTGCTTTGCAATCATCAATCAAAATATTGGAACATCATTTTTTGAGCCGGAAGATTGGGAGGGACCTTGAGTCCAAAATGCCATAGCCTATTCCAATTGACATTCTCCTTTCACTTGTGAATGTAGCAAAGCCAATGGTAGTTTTTTGGTAAATTTTTCCACACTCCGCGTAACTGAAGCAGGCTATCTCGCAATTTCGTATAATTGTACTTACCAACTTCATTTTCAATAAAAATACTCTCCACATAGTAAATCTCCTGATTGTAATCTTTGAAAATTACAGCTGTCCCTCTTATGCAAGTTTTGTACTACTGCACCTGGTTGTATAGCAAATAAAATACTTTTTGTTATCGTTTCTCAAATTGGTAAACTCGGATTTATGGTTGGTGGAAATTATCGGACAATACGGTTCCACCATTTAGGAAGTGAGACCGTTTTTTCCTTCTAAAGTTACGTCCACCTGATTGAAATGGCAGCTGATTTAATAGTCCATCCACATCAAAACTGTTAACGAAAATATTAGCAGTTACTTGAACAGACCCAGATGGGTAAACGTAAGACAATATCTCAGATCAGATTCATTCTGAACATCGGTACAATTTAGTGCACTGGAGATGGCATTTAATATTCCAATAACCGAGTGAAAACTCCAAAGAACTTGAGCTGCAACTTGTTGATTGAATACTTCCGATGATTCTATTTCAATTAAAATGCTTTTCCTAAATCCTTCCACTGGGTTCCATTCCAAGAAGCCACTTTCAAAGGGTGTCAACCAGACTATGGGTATCCCAAGAAAGTGTAACTGTACACTTGTGAAGTCCCTAACTGGCGGTTGAGTTTCCAGTAATTGTTGCGGTTCAAATAACCTAAGGTGCTTTCTTTGATTGATGTATTTACTGATACCGAATCTTCCACATATTCACCCGTAAATTCACTGGTGGTGTTGAAGGGGCGCTGATTTCGATGGGTCGGTAGCTGGTATTTCTTCCAACTGGATACGCGAAGGCAGTGCCCCTTTTCTTCACCGGTCCACCACAAAACTGCTACTGTTTGCACCACTCTTTTGAACCAGCTTTCATGGTCAGTAAGTTTGAGGCTGTTGTGATCAAATTTCCACTCACAAAACAGTATCATCCACACTTCAGGGTCGTATTGGCTGTTACCTGGTTGGCGCTTTTGTTATTAGCCAGTTTTAAACGCGTAGTTATAACTCCTGCTTAAGGATTGGGCCGTGTCGCTCGCTGTAAAGTCACCTTGCCGGTGGAGGTGTTAAACACCACTTGTTGCTGTTGATAGTTACGTTCTTGTAAAATAGTTATTTCCTCGTGTAAAAACCCGCACATCCTGGCCGGTGGAGTTAAACGATACATGGTCGCTGTACACATCGGCTTCGGTGGCACTTAATCTAAGTCGACCTGAGGAGCCGTTGTTGGCAAAGTTTGTCGCCCGTTATAAGTATTGTTGCCATCGCTATGGCAATTTGCTGTTCCTGCTTTTGTAAAGTGGTAGCACTGTTAAAAACGTCATCTTTAGTAAAAAGCCCCCTGCGCTCAGAGTCAGGTTGCCATTAAATCTGCACCTCACCAGATTCACTATCGCCGTGCCTGTGAGGGTGAGTGTTTGGGCCGTAGTTCCGAGTTGTTTTAGCCTTTTAATGTTAAATAATCCGCTCCAAAGCCCCTGATCCAATGCTGATGGTTTTGCCACTGGCCAAAACCGATACACCCCGCCATTGCCAAATGCCACACCACCATTACCGGTACTGCTTTAGGTAACGCCGGCATTATAAAATGAGGTGTCGCCAATAGCCATGATACACCCTTTGCTAGCATGGTTGGTGATGGTCATAGCCCATTAAAAAATCGTTGGTAGAAGAGCCCATCGTAAAATAAAAACGCCTGAATGGGTAACCGCCAAGCTGTCCTCAAAGTATTAATTCCTGTTCCGGTAGTGCTGGTATTCTGAGCTAACCAGTACCACCGGCTTTAAAACACTCCACCGTTCATAGTAAATAGCCGCAGTTGGCTTCAATCCGTGGGCATTATCAGTAGCACCAAACCAAAATGGCATATAGAGCCCGAAATATTCAAGTTTCCTTGCTTACCAATCCTCCATTAAAATAGGTCACACCGGTTGTGGTTAATGTATAGGTTCCTAAATCCAGGTGTCGCCATTGATGGTGAAATTAGCTACCGTCGGGAGTTTTGATCGAGCACCAAATTGTTGGGCGCATTGCTGTTGAGCGTTACATAATCGGCTACCCAGGAACAATCCCCACTGGACCAATTCCCAGCTGTATTCCAATTCGTGCTGCTAGTGCCGGTCCAGATATAAGATGCTGATAATAAAGTGGTTACGCTACTCAGTACCAGTAGTAAAGTGGTGAGTATATATTTTGTTGGCATGAGGATTAATTTTTTATTGGGGAGTAATGGTTGTTTGCATTTATTTTCTGCTAGAGGTTGTATATAAGCAGCTATTCGCCCATCGGTTAATTGGATATAAACTCATACCAATCACTCCAGGTACCGGCCTGGTTTTTAAGCGCACCTTGAATTGTACACCAGCTGCTCGGTAAGGGCCCCAGGCCCAAATGCACCAGCAGTCCGGCGCGGGTAAAGGTGAGAGTGCCTGAGGGTGATTGATCCAGCTCAAAGGTGTGACTGAACACATCCGTCAAATTTGCTTTTGTTCCTATTGCCACCTCTATTTGGGTGCAATTGGAATCGGGCAGTGCGACAAAGAATAAGCCCGTTCCATTTTCGATGGTAAGGTGGCATCGGTGGCCGCCTGGCTGTGAATTTGCAGAGAGCTACAACAAAATAAAATTAAAATAAAATTGTTTTTTAACAGCTGTGTGGTGCAATGTGCTGTTTGTGAAAAATAGCAATGCGCCTTTTTTCTTTGCGTGAAAGAATTTGTTGTTGGGTGTCCATGGTAGTTAAATTAAAAGTTTTTCCTGGTTCTGGTATATTAGTACTATAAAACATTCCGATAAGCTGCATTAAAACAGCACCTATTCTTCACTCAAAAATTCACTGCATCGGGGAATACAGTTAATTCTAAACAGCTGCCTTCCGCAATAAAAGCATTGGAAAGCGAAATTAAAATTTAATAGCAACTATTTATTGTTGTTGCCATTTCACACCAATAGTAGGTGGTTGAAAAGGAAAATTTTGTAAAAAAAAAAAAAACGCAACTTATGAACCGAAAAATCTTCGTTCTGTTCGTTCAATAGCAAGGCCTTAAGCCCTAAAGCTAACTAAAAAAGGTGCATAACTTTTGAATGCTTTTGAAATGAAGATGCGGGTGAAAGGAAATTGTTGGGTAGAGGGAGGCAAAATTTGGTATTGAGCAGAAGAATCATACTGCGATGTTATTCGATTTCCAGAATTGAGAATTGTTTGAATGCTACTGCACTGGAGTTAACATCCAGAATGAGATTGAACTTTTGGTTCGGAATTCAAATAATTTTCTTATCTATTGCATCTAAATTTAAAACTTTGTAAAGTATTAAGATAAAAAGGGAAAGCTACATGCTTTGTTTAAAACTCAAAAAAAATGTCATCCTCTATATGTACTAATTTATTTTCGAAATAGCTCCAAACACCATCTCATTCAACTCTTTTGTCATTTCTTTTCCATTTGCAGCACTTTTCACAGAAGCACTTAGTGTAGAAGAGTCTGCATAGATAAAATAAATAGTATCCTCTTTAAATTCAATCTTAGACATTCCCTCCACAGGAAATGATTTAGCAGGCATCAATAAAGAATTTTTAAATTTAACAGTAAATTCAGTAACAGTAAAGCCTCTCTTTATTTTTTTTTCGGGAACCATAACGCCTTTAAAAATAATAATGAAGCCTGCAAGAAAATAACCATGAGCAGGTTGAAATCCTTTTAATGCATGGTACATAGAGCCTTGGGCAAGAATTAAAAATCCCGTAAAAACTGTGATTGTATCTGTACCCATCCATGTGGTTGATCCTGGTTTTTTATCCTCTCTGATAGAGCTAAAAACTACCAAAAAGCCGGCAATGGCACTAAACAATTTTAACAAAACTAAACCTTGATTACTTTGAAAAGATGTTAGCACTGAAAGTATCAAAACAAAACCAGGGATAAGTGTTGACATCATGATACCAAAACGTCTTCGGGAACCCGGTAACAAAGGAATAAAGTAAGATTCAGGAGTTGGAGGTATTGTAGTGGAATCTGAAGACATAGTTAGAAAGTGATAGAAATCACATTTATTAAGTTAAAATTACACTAATTTTGCAAATATAATTATAGTAAAGGTATGAACTGGATTGAAATAGATAATCTTAATCATTTAAAAATGCTTCATGGGGAATCCATCACTGATTCTCAAAAAAGCACTATTATTTTTAAACATAGTACTCGTTGCAGTGTGAGCAGAATGGCTTTACGTATGATCGAAAGTGAATGGAGTAATCAGGAACCCATATACCTGGTGAATGTTGTAGAAAACAGACCTGTTTCGAATCAAATTGCTATGCAATACAATATTCAACATGAATCGCCTCAATTGCTGGTGGTTAAAAATGGCGCTTGTATTTACGATGCATCTCACTCTGCTATTGATATTGAGGTAGTTAAAGAACTAATTCAGTCAGCACCCAACTAATCAGCAATTTTCATTTCAGCATCAAGAAATAGCAATCAACTTTTACTAACCTATTCCTTTTACTTAAGAATTAGATGGAAGAGTTGTTCTCTTCTAAATTTGGCAAGTGCATAACAGAACTTTAAAACCAGCTGGAGGAGCTCTTTTTTCTTCTGGTAGTGGTATTCAAACCTAAAGCACCTAATAAACCGCGACTGAGTTCTCTAGCCACCGTACGCATTACCTGACGGCCAACGGTACTATCGGCGATATCACCAATAACAGAAGTTTCTTTTTCAATTTTACCTGTTTTCTTTTTTTCCTCTTTACTTTCATCAATTTCTGAGGTGGTTGCTTGTTCCAGTTTACGAGTCAATATTTCAAAAGCCGTTTCAATATCAACTTCTTTGTTATACTTTTTTACTAAACCAGATTTTGAATTTATACTGTCAATTTCATCACTGGTCAAAACATCCATTCTCGATTGTGGGGCACAAAGCATAGTATGAACAATTGGAGTAGGAATTCCTTTTTCATTTAAAGCTGTAATGAGTGCTTCTCCAATTCCAAGTTGTGTTAACAGATCCTCAATTTTATAGAAATCAGAAAGCGGATAATTTTCTGCTACAGTTTTAATTGTTTTACGATCTTTTGCTGTAAAAGCACGCAGCGAGTGTTGAATTTTAAACCTAATTGAGCAAGTACTGAATCAGGTATATCAGTGGGTTGTTGTGTGCAGAAAAACACACCTACACCTTTTGATCTGATCAACTTAATAATAGTTTCGATCTGATCGATCAATGCTTTTGAAGCTTCACTAAAAATGAGATGTGCCTCGTCAATAAAAATAGCCAATTTGGGTTGCTCTAAATCGCCTTCTTCAGGAAAAGTTGCATAAATTTCTGCCAGCAGGCTTAACATAAAAGTCGAAAAAAGCTTAGGCTTATCTTGTATGTCAGTAAGGCGAATAATATTTAAGTAACCCCTACCCTGCTCATCAATTCGCAGCAAATCGTCAGGATCGAAAGAAAGTTCACCAAAAAAATGATCCGCATTTTGTTGCTCCAATTCAATTATTTTTCGAATGATGGTTGAAGTAGTAGCACTACTGATTCGTCCATACTCTTTTTCAATTTCAACCCTCCCCTCATTAGTTAAAAACTGAAGTGTTTTTTTAAAATCCTTCAAATCAACAAGTGGTAATTTGTTGTCATCACAATATTTAAAAATTAGCGAGACCACACCTGACTGCGTATCATTCAACTCCAGTATTTTTGAAAAAAGCACTGGTCCAAATTCTGTAACGGTTGCCCGCAAACGTGCACCTTTTTCATCTGATATAGTTAAAAATTCCACGGGGTAACCATTCGATTCCCAAGGAAAACCAATTTTGGCATGTCGTTCATCAATTTTCGGATTTGAAGCCCCGGGAGCACCTAATCCGCTCAGGTCACCTTTAATATCCATCATCAAACAGGGCACTCCTTTCCGAGAAAGCGCTTCCACCAACCCTTGCAAAGTTTTAGTTTTACCGGTGCCTGTAGCTCCCGCAATCAGCCCATGCCGATTGAGCGTCTTCAATGGAATTTTAACAAGGACATTTTGAATACACGCTCCATCCAGAATTGCTCCTCCCAATAAAATAGAATCACCCTTACAGTTGTATCCACTATTAATACTTTCAGCAAAATTCTCTTTCATTGTTATAGTCTATAAATGAATTAGTTTATCAAAAATTACTCTTCTACCAATATCACAAATTCTTTTGCAAATGGATCGGTTTGTTCAAGTACCTCATCCAGAAAATGTCTTTCCATAAAATATAAAAAGGAATAAAATTATCCGTTCGTTCTTGCAACCCATCTCTTGGAAACAATTTTCTTTTAAGCTTTTTTAACTGAACAAGCAAATTCTCATTTTCTTTTAAGAGCCCTTATCCCTTTTTCTTCTAATTGCTTCAATCCATTTAATACCTTCTGCTTTTCAGCATCAACAGTTGCGATCAGTGAGGTATCCAATTTGCCAAACTGATCCGACAATTTACTGTAAGCTTTTTGAATCAATGCTGCATATTCTTCTGTACCTACATGAATATCGGAAGAATTTTCAAGGATTTTGAGAACTAAATAATCTGAACTTTGAAACAGATCTTTCATCTCCAGTCCTAGTTTAGCCATCTTTTTTAAGTTGCCGGCATCTACCACCATCATACAATTGCGAAGCAACAAAATAGGAAAAGGAATGGCTGCCTTTTCAAACATTTGCTTGTATTGCAACCAGTAATTCAATTCACCGGGACCTCCAATATAAGCTAGGTTAGGAAGTATTTTTTCCTGAAAAAGTGGCCTCAACACCACATTGGGACTGAATCGTTCCGGATGTGTCTCCAGCTCTTCAATGATTTCATCATGACTAAATATTTTTGTAGTATTTAATATACTATACCCTTGTTCGATTTTAACAATTCTATTGCGAGAGGCATCAGTAATATAAAAAATATTAATTTCTCGTGGCTGAACCTGAATTTTATAATTTTCACCTAACCTGAGAGATGTTTCATTAACATTCTTAAATGCGTCATGAGTAAGCAGGTCAGTTTTCATCTCTTCAACAAAAAGTTTTTTCAACTCGGCCTGGTCACCATCAAGAATCACCAGTCCGTAAGCTCCAAAAAGCCTGTGAAAAAGTATACGGGTAGCCTGAGAGAGATTCGAAGTGCCTTGATAAGCTTCATTAAAAATAGCCATCAAATCAGAATGATCAGCGGTCAGCGTTTTTACTTCCTCCAGAATTTCATTCATACCGGCCAGATTCAATCGTCCTGCAGGCCCTTTTGATTCACGGTTCCAGGTTACAGTTTTGCCATAGATTCGGGCATTGTTAATTTCCTCAAAATCGTGGTCTTCGGCAGCCATCCAAAAAACCGGAACAAACTTTATCAGGATGAACAATGGCCAGTTGTTGTGCCAATTTAATTGTGGTAAGTATTTTATAAATGGTGTAAAGCGGTCCTGTAAAAAGATTTAACTGATGGCCTGTTGTAACAGTAAACGTATTTTCATCAATCAAACTATGAATAGCTTCATGAACTTTAATTGCTGTATTTCCACTTTTTCAAAATGTCACCATATTAGTGAATAAGTGACTCCTCAAAATACTTGATTGGTAGGAAAGTTCAATCTACTTTATAGCTTCAGGAAATGAGGAGCTTTGAGGGGGTAATATAAAAGGATTTAAGTTTTTCATCTCCGGAAAGATAATCATCAACCAGAGACGAAAACTGGTGTGTTTCAGAGAATGGGATAGTGAACTTTTTCATAAAAAGCATTTGACACAAAGGTAATTGGAAAATTTTTCTCCGGCGAGAAACTTTTTATTTGATAAACTTCTGGCTGCAGCCTTTAAAATGGATAACTATTCCATAAATTCCTGGTACAAGGCAAAAAAATCAGAATATAAAAATCAATTGCTAATTAGATCGAATTTGAAACACATCAATAAAAAGTGAGTGTTTCAGCACAGCAAAATCGAACTATAGTTCGAAACCTTCACAAACGACAACCAAAATGAGATCATTCCTTGACTGTTTTTTGTTTTTTATATTTTGAAATCCAATAAATCAATAGTGGAACTCCTAAAAAAGTGGGCCACAACCATTGAATAATATTAGGTAAAAACCCAAAGTTGACAGCTGAAAAAGCAGAAACTGTTGCAATATACCCACCAATCATGCCCGACATGTGATGATACAACCAGTTTTCTTTGTGGTGGTTAATTTTGTTAAAAGATCTGATATCATTAAACACAAAACGGCAACCTATGAAACCAAAAAGTAATGAAATATACCCAAATGGCTCCTTAAAATCACTCCATAAAATTAAAGATCCCATGATTGCCAATGCTACACAAAACATACCTGAAAAAGATACTAAGATCCAATCAATGGCAGCAACATCCTTATAGGAATTGACATGCCTGCGATACAATGCTCTGTAACCGGAGGCAACCAGATAAAAGCTGAAAACACCTACCATTCCCAAAAAAATATTCGATTTAATAAGTGCCATTCCTAAAGCAGTGATACCAACCCCACACATGCTATAAAAAAAGATCTTACCCCAGAGCCGATGGGAAGCGCCTCCCTTTTTAACAATCATTGCCATGGGAGCAACAAACAAGGCCAAAAATCCTGAAACAATGTGAGGATAAAGTAATAGTTTAAAATAATTTTCCATTTGAGTTGTTTATAGAGCTTACAAATGTAAAATGAAGAAAAAACTATTAAACGGAAATGGTATATTCGGAAGGAAATTGGGGCAATAAACGTTCAATTGGGCTAAATGGTCGTTTATCCCCAAATTTAAGGAACTAGGATCTGTGAATTTGGGCCAAAAGGTCCTTCACCTGGGACGAAGAACGGCGAGCTACCGGCACTGTTTCATCGATATTATCAAAAACCAATCGGAAACCCTGAGAATTACCAACTGCTTCTTTCACCTTGCGAAGATTGACCAGAAATGCTCTATGAACGCGAATAATATAAGGAGCCGTATTCATGTCTTCAATTCTTTTTAAAGTACTTCTAATAAGTGCACGTTTTATAATTCCATTTTCAATGTAAACAATATCAGTGTAGTTATCTGCTGATTCAGCAAACAGAAATTGACTGGGGTAATTCGTATTTCATCTTTCAAGTTTTCCGAACTAAAAACTAACAATGTTTCAGAAAAAGGTCTGGCTAAAGGTGCTGTAATACTCTCATTAATTTGCTTAACTTCCTGTAGATTTCTGTTTAAGAAAGCTATCCTTCGCAGCAATGTTATTATAGTAACAGGAAATATAGCTATTGCCGCAGTATAAAATTGAAACATAAGTAAAGTGCTACCACTGATCCCGGTAAAACCTAAAACATTGGAATAAAACAAATTTCCAAATCCTATCATCATGATCACAAAAACAGTCCATAAAATATTTTTCGCTACATTCCATTCCAATTCATTGAAAAGCATAGGAAAAGCAGGTCTTATAAGTCGGTCACACATTACAGAAACTAAAAAAGTTACTAACCCGTATCCGACATAAACAGGAACTATTTTTACCAAAGGCAGGGTAGTGTTATGGAGACCAAAAGGTTTAAAAAAAAACAAAAAGGCAATCACAAACAAGCTGATCCCAAGGCTGGATAGCAATTGTGCCTTTGGATCTTCTTCCAAAGGGAAAGGCTCTTCAAATATTTTGAGGATGTTGGTCATTAACTAACGCAAGTTACATTAAACTGGAATACCAAACAGATCAAATTCACCTGCAGAAGTGATTTTTATTTTAGTAAAACTACCAGCTTTCAAGTAAACATCTTTTGCTTCTATTAAAACTTCATTATCGACTTCAGGGGAATCGGCCTCTGTTCTACCAATAAAATAATTTCCTTCCTTTCTGTCAATCAGCACTTTAAACACTTTACCAACTTTTGATTCATTAATAGCAGCCGAAATAGATTGCTGAACAGCCATAACTGCTGCAACTCGTTCCTGCTTCACTGCTGCAGGAACATCATCATGAAGTAAATGGGCGTGGGTATTTTCTTCGTGAGAATATTCAAAAATGCCCAACCTATCGAACCTGACATCCTTAATAAAATCAATCATTTCCTGATGATCCTTTTCTGTTTCTCCAGGATACCCTGCAATCATTGTAGTTCGAAGTGCAATACCAGGTATTTTCTCTTTAAATTTTTCAATGAGTTGGTAAGTCTTTTTTCTTCTTTCTTTATAAATATCCAGGCCGTAATAAGTAGAATCCTGTGCAATCAAAAGCAATTCCTTGGTACCTTTTGAAGCGAGCAATTTAGCTTCGCTGACAAGCTGTTCAATAGGCTTTGAGACATGCATGCCTCTCATCAAAGGAATAGCGCAAAAGGAACAAGGACGATCGCATCCCTCCGAGATTTTCATGTAAGCAAAGTGTCTGGGAGTGGTGATGAGCCTCTCACCAACAAGTTCATGCTGATAATTAGCACCTAAAGTTTTGAGCAGTAAAGGAAGATCCCTGGTTCCAAAATAATGATCCACATTAGGAATTTCTTTTCCAGATCAGGCTTATAGCGCTCCGATAAACAACCCGTTACAATCAATTTATCAATCTTACCTGCTTCTTTTTGTTTAGCATAATGGAGGATGGTATCAATAGACTCCTGCTTGGCATTATCAATAAAACCACATGTATTTATGATTACGATATCTGATTCTTTAGAAGTTGCTTCGTGCTTGACCTCAAAATTGCTGGCTAAAAGCTGACCCATAAGCACTTCTGAGTCGACCACATTTTTGGAACACCCTAATGTTACAACGTTTACCCTGTTTTTTTTAACTGTTTTAGTTTTCAATAGTCTAATTAATAAAATACGTTAAACTGGGCTTTTTCATATCTAATTCTGACTTCGGGGGAGAGCAAAGGATTAATTAACTGAATTAAATCATCAGAATATCTTACCCAACAATTTCGTGTTCTGAAGAAATGAGTACGTTTATCATAGGAAACGGTTATTTCCATTATTCTGGCATAATATCCTTTATTGTCAAATTGAGCAGGATTAAATTCATTATTGTAAAGATCGTCAAGAGAATCGATTGGAAAAGTCTTCATAAAACGCCCAATGGTTTTCCGTTCTTTACTGGTAAGTGAACGTCGCAAATAATTTACCGGAGTTCTACCATAATCGCCTAAACCAGCTACTATAAGTGAGTCATTTGAGATGTGGTATTCCAGCCGGTTGTTATAAATTCCGGCATTGTCGACTATTTGAATTTCAATTTTTTTGCTTTGGGCAGAAGTACTAAAAGAGAACAAAAGGAAAACCAACAAAAAGCAAATTCCCGGCAGGACTTTTAAAATTCGAAATGAAGTCAGCATCATTATTTTTTTCCTAAATCTAAGCCATTAAACATTTTACTCATCTTTCTTAAAGAGTGAATCTACAAACTCAACACGATCAAAGGCCTGGAGATCTTCCATTTTTTCTCCTACTCCAATATATTTGACCGGAATTCTAAACTGATCAGAAATACCTATCACTACACCACCTTTGGCTGTACCATCAAGTTTGGTTAAAGCCAACGCGTTTACTTCAGTTGCAACGGTGAACTGCTTAGCTTGTTCAATAGCATTTTGACCGGTAGAGGCATCCAAAACCAATAACACTTCATGAGGGGCATCAGGAATCACTTTCTGCATCACTCTCTTAATTTTAGAGAGTTCGTTCATTAAATTAATTTTATTGTGGAGTCTTCCGGCAGTATCAATAATACAAACATCAATATCCTGGGCAACAGCAGCAGCAACAGTATCAAAGGCAACAGAAGCGGGATCGGCGCCCATCCCTTGAGAAACAATGGGAACACCCACTCTATTCGACCAAATAGTAAGCTGATCCACTGCAGCAGCACGAAAAGTATCGGCAGCGCCAAGCATCACTTTTTTGCCCTCTTTTTTAAGTTGAAACGCTAATTTTCCTATAGTTGTGGTTTTACCAACACCATTCACACCCACCACCATTATTACATAAGGTTTGGGAGCAGGTCCACTACTTTTAGCGTGCCCGAAAGATTTTTCATTTTCTGTTAAAAGATCGGTAACCTCTTCGCGAAGCAACTTATTCAGTTCTGAAGTATTTATAAATTTGTCGCGGGCAACGCGTTGCTGAAGTCTGTCAATAATTTTCAAGGTGGTTGGAACACCTACATCAGAAGAAAGCAAAATTTCCTCGATAGTATCCAACACCTCATCATCGACCGTGGACTTACCCATAACGGCCTTGGTAAGTCTTGAAAATACACTTTCCCTTGTTTTAGAGAGTCCCTCGTCGAGGTCTTCTTTTTTTCCTTTTTTAAAGAAATCAAATAATCCCATTGGTGAATTTTAATTTCCGGTTAATAAAAACAAAAAAAGCCTCCTTCACACCGAAAGAAGCTTTATAGTATTTAATAGATAAAATTATTTCTCTTTAAGAAAATCTTTTATATGGTCGTTATGTACGACTTCTTCTCTAAAAGTATAACCACCTGAAGTAGGTGATTTGATCATTTTTATAACTTTAGAGAATTCTTTTCCCTTGCCTGTTTTTAGTGTTGCAACAACTTTCTTTGCCATAACTTATGTGCTGTTAAGATTACTTAATTTCTTTATGAACTGTCATTTTCTTCATTATGGCGTTGAATTTTTTCAACTCCAAACGCTCAGACGTATTCTTCTTGTTTTTGGTAGTGATATAGCGAGAAGTTCCAGGCAGACCGCTGTTTTTATGCTCGGTGCATTCCATGATCACCTGTACCCTGTTACCTTTCTTTGCCATTGTTCTGTGGTTTTATTTTAGAGCCTGCAAAGATAACACGTTATTCCTTTATTAACAAGAAAGAATTCAATTATTTAATCATCTCAAAAATGCGATTGAAATCGTTTTTGAAGCAAAACAACTTTAAAAGCAAAAGTAAACATTCAAGGAGCATTTGAATTTTAAAATGAACTTAAATTAAATTTACTAAAATTTATTTAAAAAGCTAATTTACAGATATTTATTAGCTATTTATTAAAGTATCGGATTAATATGATATCTCCACCATCCCTTCACCTGACAGGTCACACACCTGACAGGTCATACACCTGTCAGGTCATACACCTGACAGGTCACACACCTGACAGGTTACACATCTGATAATCTCTGAATAAATTTAGATATTGAATGAATATTGACAAAGCAGCTCACTTTGACCAGTGAGCACTGAACATCAAATTAACTGACTAGAATTCAATGCTTAATACAAATTGAAAACGTTCAAAAAGGGGGTAAAAGAAAAGGACCAAAGATGCCAGCTATATAGTAGCTTGCATCTCTGGTCCCTTGCATCTGGTACCGGTAACAGGTTAAAGTTTACCGGTTTTCAAAACCTGATTGATGCATGCGGTAATTCCTTTTTATTAATTGTACGCAACGCAGAGGTTGATACTTTAAGGACTACCCACTCCCCTGTTTCGGGAAGATAAAATTTCTTTAACTGCAAGTTTGGGTTAAACCTGCGTTTTGTTTTTTATTTGAAAAGGAAACATTGTTTCCTACAATTGATTTTTTCCCGGTTAAATCGCAAATCCTTGACATGGCGGTAATTATTTATTTTTCGGAATAAGGAGTGCAAAGATATAACATTTGGTTACAAAAGACAAACAAGTTGTAAAAATTAATCAATGTGGTTAAAAATCTCCTTCCTAAGTAAATCAATTGCATAAAGTGCACTAATTTGAATATTCCGAAACCGGTTATTTCCAAAAAGGAACTTTCTGGCGATGACGCGGTTAGGTCCTGCCAAACCGATCCAAACGGTACCTACAGGTTTGGTGGAGGTACCTCCACCCGGTCCTGCTACGCCGGTGGTTGACAGGGCCCATGTGGTGCCTAATTTCTTTCGTACTCCTAAAGCCATTGCAATAGCTACTTCTTCACTCACTGCGCCTTTTTCACGAATAACTTCCTGATCAACATCCAAAAACCTTGACTTTACATCATCGGCATATGAAATGGTGGACCCAATATAGTAATCAGAGCTTCCCGGAACCGAAGTGACCTGGTGCGATAAATAACCACCTGTGCAACTTTCTGCAATAGCTAAAGTTTCTTTCCTATCTCGCAACAAATTACCAATCACCATTTCAGGTGTATCAGCACCATAACCTACAATATATTTGGCAACCAATTTTTTGCCTTTTCTGCCAAAACATTAACTTCATTTTGAATTGTTGCATTCGATTCATAACAACTTAATCGCAACCGAACCATTCCGGTAGATGGCAAATAAGCTAATTTGATGTGAGTAGGAAGACTTGATTCCCATTCTTCCAACAGATCAGCCAGAAAAGATTCACCCACTCCAATGGTTAGTATGGTGAAGTGATAAACTTCGGGCAATTTGAAGATTGAAATCAGTTTAGGAATAACATAATCATCCATCATTGCTTTCATTTCATATGGGACTCCGGGCATGGATACAAAATTTTACCCTCCTCTTCAAACCACATTCCCGGTGCTGTGCCATGAAAATTATAAACAGGATACACTTCTCCGGAATTTCTGCCTGCTTTTTGTTCGTTTCAGTTAATTCCCGGCCTCTGCTGGTGAAGTAATGGGTTAACTGATCCACGACTTTAGCGTCAACAATTAAATTTGAATTGAAATATTTACATAAAGTACTTTTAGTAAGATCATCTTTTGTGGGCCCTAACCCCCCTGTTATAAGAATAACCTGTGCCCTGTTTCTAGCCAAATCCAGCGATTCTATAATATGAGTAGGGTCGTCACTGACCGAAGTCATTTGCTTGACGCGTAATCCGGACTCATTGAGTCTGGTTGCCATCCAGGCAGAATTAGTATCAATCACCTGACCGATTAGCAATTCATCTCCAATTGTAATAATTTCGCAATTCATCATGCAAAGATGCAGATTTTAACTTTTACCTCAGCGGGATGAATTTGGCAAACCTTTTGCTTATTGCACCCGGAACCTTAAATTTTACCTTGTCTAATACCCACTTTATTCATGAAAAAATTAAAATTATTGCTTGCTCCCTAGGCTTGTTAATTTCTATGAGTTCTTTTGCTCAGGTAAATTTGAACTCTATCCTGAACTCAACGAACAGTGCATTAGGAAATGGCCTTTCGAACGACAAAATTGTAGCTGGACTCAAGGAAGCACTTTCGGTAGGGACCAAAAAATCAACGAACAAAGCATCTGTGATGGATGGATTTTATAAAAACCCACTTATAAAAATACCTTTTCCGGAAGAAGCAAAACAAATGGAAAGCACTCTTAAATCGATTGGAATGAAAAAAGAAGTCGATAAATTTGTGAAAACCATGAACAGGGCAGCAGAAGATGCCGCTAAAAAAGCAACCCCAATTTTCATTAACGCGATTACCAAAATGAGTATCACTGATGGAATTAAAATTTTAAAAGGCGGTGACAATGCAGCTACACAATTTTTAAAAAACAGCACTTCTTCGGCGTTAAGAAATGAATTTAAACCTGTGATAAAAAATTCATTGAAGAAGGTAGAAATCACTAAATACTGGAATCCTCTTGTAAAAAGTTATAATCAGGTACCTTTTGTTAAAAAGATGAACCCGGATCTTGATGACTATGTGACTGGTAAATCAATTGATGGTTTATTCAAATTGATTGCCAATGAAGAGCTCAAAATAAGAAAAGATCCGAAATCGAGAGTTACGGATCTTTTAGAAGAAGTTTTTGGCAAGAAATGATCTTAAAAAGATACCGTAATCTTATCGGGATCTACTTCAGCAGGATGGATACTCAACACTGGAACTTTAGCACTATTCACCACTTTGGTAGCGTAGGTTCCTAAGAGAAAACCTGTAATTGAGGGCTCTTGTTCAGTCATAATAACTAGTAAGTCGGCATTAACATTCTCCGCAGCTTTCATAGTCATTCCAGCCAAATCGTTTCCTTCCATATAAGTAGTATCGTAACTAAGTTCATGTTGAACAACATATTCTTCAACCTGCTCAACTTTAATTTTGAACTTACGAATTAAATCTGCCCCTGAAAAGTTGATCAATCCCACAATATGAATATGGGCACCATAAAACCTGGCAACTCCAATTGCAAATGGCACTTTTTGTCTCGATTCACTGGTATCATCAATAGGAATTACAATATTTTTAAATCCCAAACCTTTAGCATGGGTTTGCACCGATAAAACAGGACAGTGAGCTTCCTGAACAACGCGAGAAGTGTTGGTACCAACTGAAAACTTTTGATATCCGCTTGTTCCATGAGTACCCATCAAAATAATATCGGCATCTATTTCCTTGGCTACGGCACAAATTTTCTTGTAAATTCTTCCTACTTCGGTGCGAATTTTTAAGACCACCCCTGATTTCATGTGAATTTCCCTTGCCAGCTGTTCTAATTTTTCGTTCGTAGCAGTTTCAATTTTTTTCTCAAAACCACTGAATGCCTGACTAATAGCAGTAGTAAATGAAACTGTTTCCACTATGTGCAATAAGGTGATTTCTGCCTGTAAAAGTTTGGCCATAAAAATAGCCTGTTCCAAACTTAGGTCTGCAGTTTCAGAAAAATCATAAGGGATTACAATTTTCTTGATCAAATCGTTTTGGTGTGAATTCATGGCTCTTAGGTTTTAACTTAAAATTGAAACTGTTGTGTCTTTTTTAGGAAATGGTCTTATCGATAATACCGGAATATCTGAGTTATTAATAATTTCCTGGGCAGCAGAAGAGATGAATAAGTCTGTAAAACCAACTTCCTGTTGGGTCATTATCATAATGAGATCAGCTTTTACCTTTTTTGCTGTATTAAGAACTTCTTCTGCTACATCGCTTCCAGAAACAAATTCAGAGGTGCAAGTTAATCCGCCTTCTTCTATAAATGCTACTACCTGATTCATTTGCCTGATCAGTTTATTCATTAGGAACTCATCTTCATTTTCAACAATAGTCACAACATGAATTATTGATCCAAACATCTGAGCCAGTTCTATAGCCTTATCAACCTTTTCTTTGGTCTCTTTTGACAAATCCAAAGGCAATAAAATATGCTTAATTCCAAAACGGTGTTCTTTTCCTTTAATTGTAATAACAGGGCATTCCGCCTCACGCACCACTCTGGATGCATTTGAACCAAGAATTCGTTTTTTCAGACCAACCACGCCCATTGTACCCATTAATATTAATGTAGCATCAATTTCTCGGGCTGCATTTACAATTTCATCGTAAATTTTCCCGACTTTGGTCATCACATTCACTCTAATACCCGATTCGCTTTGAACTTTGAGTGCCAGTTCACCTAATCTCAACTTAATATCGTCGCGCAATTGTCCCTCATAATTATGCTTTGCAGAAATTACATCCTGAAATGGCTTGAGGAAATCTTCATCAATTACATTCAGTAAAGTGATTTCAGACTTTGTAAGTCGCGCCAGATTATAGGATTGTGACAATGCTAATAAAGATTGCTCACCGAAATCTATGGGCACAATAATTTGACCTGTCTTGGTACTCATGAAATACTATTAAATTTGTTGACTACAAAATTATACTTTCCAATCGTATGAAACAAATAGCAGAATCAGAACTCATTCTAAATAAGGACTATAGTGTTTACCACTTAAATCTTCACCCTGAAGATATCGCAGAAACGATCATTAATGTTGGGGATCCTGATCGTGTTTCAAAAGTCAGCGATTTTTTTGATACTATAGAATTAAAAAAGCAAAAGCGCGAATTTGTTACTCATACAGGAACTTATAAAGGAAAGAGAATCAGTGTTTTATCAACAGGTATAGGTACCGATAATATTGATATCGTTTACAATGAGTTAGATGCTTTGGTGAATATTGATCTTAAAACCAGGGTAATAAAAGATCAACTGACTAGTCTTAAATTAATCAGGATTGGCACATCGGGAGCTTTACAAGCTGATATTCCGGTTGATTCATTCGTTTGCTCTTCCCACGGCTTAGGTTTAGATGGTTTGTTAAATTTTTATAAACTGGAAAATGATAGTTCTGAAAAGGCCTTAATTGATGCATTCCGGTTACATTATCCTAATCATGGCATACTCTCCCAATCCTACATCTCGGCCGGATCTACTGCTTTGATAAATAAGTTATCGGTAGGGATGATTAAAGGGATTACAGCTTCTTGCTCGGGTTTCTATGGCCCTCAAGGACGTGTTTTAAGACTGGGACTGGCCAGAGAAGATATGATTGACAGTTTGCATTCTTTCCGTCATGATAATCACCGTATAACTAATTTTGAAATGGAAACTGGTGCCATGTATGGGCTTGCCAAACTCCTGGGACACCAGTGCTGTTCGACGAATGTAATTGTGGCAAACAGAATTTCTCAACAATACAGTGTAAATGCTGAGAATGCGATGAACCAACTTATTCAATCCGTTTTAGATAAGATAGTGGAACTCTAAGCTAGTGACTGAGTAAATTAATGGCAGCGTTTATTGAAAAGGTTCAAAAGCCTTTTGGCAGGCATCAAAAGAAAATAGGCTGTTGCCCTAATGAGCAACAGCCTATTTCTTTAGTCAATAATTTTTATTGTTTTATTATTTTCTCACGGTAGACACCGTTGTTCGTATTTACTTCCAAAGATAGG
The DNA here is from genome assembly GCA_016722525.1 of Bacteroidota bacterium. Taxonomy (GTDB): domain Bacteria; phylum Bacteroidota; class Bacteroidia; order AKYH767-A; family OLB10; genus JADKJB01. Next base: position 87,951 of record JADKJB010000006.1, on the reverse strand, counting down.
CACCATCAGCAAGGTAGTTTCCTATTTCAAGTTGAGCTACTCCATTATCGGATCCCAAATTATCCTGATCCATTTTAAGAATTAATTTACCGGCCAAATCATATAAACTAACAAGTGAAACTACTTCTTGGTCATCTTTAGAAATTATGCTGATTACATTTCCAATAATTGGATTTGGATAAACTGAAACAGTTGAATTACTAACAAATTTTATCTTTTTTACTTCCGACCACGTAGCGTTTCCATCGAAATCGGTTTGCTTTATTCTGTAATAATTGATTCCATATAAAGGAGTTTTATCATAAGCTCTGTAATCATGCACTATTGAAGAAGTCCCTGCACCGTCAACTTCTGTTACTACATTAAAGGTTTCTCCATCGGCACTTCTTTCTACTGTAAAGAAATCATTATTAATTTCTGAAGCTGTAGTCCAGTCGAGTCTAACAATTTTAGATTCTGCAATCGCATTGAAAGAAAGTAATTCCACCGGTAAAGGAGTTAATGCAGAAGATAGGGTCCACCATGTATTTAAAGCAGTTAAAGTACTTGCAAGCGTTGTGTTTGCAGTAGGATTAGATTGTACTCCTGTAGGCGGAAACCAACCCAACGAAACAGGCTCCCAAAGTTGAGCGCGGGGGTTCACAATTCCGGATCTTTCTGCATTGGTAAAGGAGAAAGTAAGATTAGATGTAGCACCTCCTGAAACTTCAATTCTCCAGTATCTGTCAACAGTATTCACACTGTTATCAGCGCCAGTCAAGTCACGAACATGTGATACTGTCGGCGGATAGGGCGTATTATCGGCAGCTGAATGATAGGTCGCTAAAACAACATCCCCGGAACTTCCTGCAACAGGTTGATAAGTAAATGGAATAAATTCAGTTGAATTGTATCCAAAAGGCACTACAAAACTACCATTTGTTGTGATGTTCCACTTAACAGCTCCGGTACCATCTTCCACCTCACTTCTTATGTAACCACTATTTCTTGTAATGATAGCACCATTCAATAGCTGTAAGGTATATCCACCGGTATTTGTTGTGTGATCGTCATCTAAATTAAGTTCACCGCCAGTTAAAATCAGTGCTGTTCTTACTTGTACTGAATCGGTAGCCGGATGTGCAAATTCAACATCAGCAGTACCCTGGAAATTTATATCAAGGTTACCATAGCGATGGTTGGTTGTTGTTGCAATTCCTATCCCGGTGCCCGATACAATCTGGTTATCAATTCCATTGTATTCAACAGTACTTGCCGAATGAAGGAAGAAATTCATCCGATAGCTGGTATTTACCAGTGGATAAATACAAGAGGCAGCAGCAGTTCCGGAATACAATCCATTTGCATGAGCAGTAATTAATCGTGCGCCGCTATTCACATTTATTGATGAATAATAATTAGGTTCACTTCTTCCAACAATCATTTTCTCTCCCATGTTTAAAGTTCCATTAATGTTGAGAGCAGTGTGTGTGGTAGCAATGGAACTGGAATGGGATGCAATCATCAAATCGTATGGAGATGCTGAGAAATCAACAATAGTGCCCGCAGTAATTATTTGTTTAACCTGACGAATATCAAATACAGGTCCGTTTCGACGAGTTGTAATGGTTCCGGCTTTATCATATTGAATAGAACCAAAAACTAAGCGTGTACTTAAATGCGCCTTATGATCAAATACCACATTGTCATTGTAATTAACTTTGTTTCCTTTAAAAATCAGATTATGAGTGGCAGTGCTGGTTAAACAACTGTCAAACATCACTACGGAGTTATCGAAAGTCGCATTGCCATTTATTGTTATTGTTACCGGGTTAGGCATAATAGTTTTAGTTCTTGCATACAATACTGACAAGCCATTTACTAAGCTAAAATTACCCAATACATTGATATTAGTAATACCTGTATGCCATTTGCAAACTGAATACCCCCGGTTTGATCGAAATCTCCTGTAATAGTCCAGTTAGTTGTACCAACGTGAGAAGAAAATGCAATACTTCCTCCACTAAGAAGAACTGATCCGCCAACTGAACCTGTTGTTGTATGGCCACGTGCAGAAGCATTTTCAAAAGCATTAAATCTAGCTCTGCCTCCACTAACCGAAAAATCATTTCCTATTGAAATATCTTCCATACCGGTCGACATTGAAGAGCAAAATAATCCATCAGCTGTGCCAGTAACATAAAAATTAGTACCTATATTCAAATCCAGAACTGCATTATTATCGCCTGCTCTGCTAATAAAATATACTCTTTGTGCAGCATTAGTAAAGTTAATCGAAAGTTGATTGGAGATGTTTATAGGAATGGTCCTTCCATCGAGCACTACTCCCCTGTAAAAATCAAAAGTACTTGCTGATATTGACAAATCAGTACAAGAAAGAGTTCCTATTCCGTTATTGCCTAAGGTAGTATTATTCATTCCATAGAATGTAGCATTTTGAACATCGATCACTTCTGTTACATTTAATGAAACAGATCCTGTAGTTCTCGACTGAGTAAACAAACCACCATTAATAGTCATTGAACCATTAATAGTCATATCAACATTACCGGCATTAACACTACTATATTGACCTCTGAAATTTGAAGTAGCACCTGTTTGGGTATAATTTCTTCCTATTGAATAATTAACAATCCCGCCATTTGTAGCACTTAATAAAGCATCAGTCAGAATTAAATCATTTCCTATTGTCACGAATATATCATTAAAACTGGCATCATTTACTGCATAATATACTCTTGTGGATGCTCCGGAAATACTAAAGTCGCCGGTAATGTTTATAGTCACTGCTCCTACAGTGCTATGAGTTCCTAAGAAATAGGTATTTCTTGAATTGTCAATAGCTAGTGAACCAGAGTTAAAAGTTACATCGCCGATATAATAATCTTTAAAAGCAACTAAGGAAGGCCCTCCTGTAATCAGTGAAGCTCCGTCAACAGTCATATTTATGGAACCAGTAACTTGTTTTAAACCGGTGAACAAGCCACCTCCAATAGTGAAATCACCCGTAACATGAATTACTGCTGACCCTACATTAGCGGCACTAGTTCCTTCAATCGCTGTGAATCGATGATTCACATTAAGGTTACCATTTACTGTCCAATCAAAATTGCCAACTGAACGGTACATCATATAGGTATAGTTGGTTGATGTAGATACATCAGTAAAATTTCCTGTTATTAAAGTAAGATTTCTAGGTGTTCCGGATTGAACAACTAAACATCCGGATCCTGAAATTGCGACATCCTGCAAAGTAAGCGATGTGGACATACCTGTTCCATTATCCATAATAATACTACCATTAGTTATTGCCAGGGTTCCTTTAATTCTGTTTGGAGCAAACAACCCGTTTTGACTCCAGGATCCGGTAGTATTAAAAGTTAGATTTCCAAAATTACCAGTGACTCCATTTGGCAGAGGGGTTGTAAAAGATGACCATTTATCTATAACAAGAGTGCTGGTAGCAGAAAAGCTTTCAGCACCACTAAATATAGTAACAGCCGCATTTGAAATATTATTGTGAGTATAGATTGCAGTACCAGTCATTGAAAAAGCTCCGGATACTGTTATTGCCTGATCAGAAATTAAGTTTCCTCCTGAATTGATTATCAAATTATTTAATCCTACTACAACATCACCATTAACCAGGTGATTAATAGTGACGTTATCTGTGCAATTGGCACTACGCCTCCAATCCAGGTGGCAGGACTTGACCATATTCCATTGCTTGCTGTTGTAAAAGAGCCTCCTGATCCGGAAGCATATAAAGAGCCATGATTGATTCCACCTCCGGGATTATTTCCTGCAATTGTTGCAGTACCGCCTGCGATAGTTCTAAGAATTTGACCTGTAGTATTTGGTGTAATTGCTCGCACTTCAACAAAACGAATTCTAAAAAAATCAAGTTTTGTAGCGGTTGCAACATTCATTGTTACAGTTAATGAGGTTGTTGTTACCAATAATGATAAACTACTAATATCATTTCCTGAATTGAATGACATACTACCTACACCCGGCTTAAACTCAAACCCAGCAGGAGCTGACAAAATAAAAGTAGTACCTCCCTGAATTGCAAAATCGTTCACATTCGATTCCGTAATGGAGATGTTACTCAAAACAGTATAGGCACCAGCAGGCGCTAACTGTAAACAATTTCCGCCTGTTGCAGGTGCAACAACTATGTTTGCATTTGCAGCGAAACTGCCAACCAATGTCAGTATTATACTTAACATTAAAATTAATCCCTGTGGATTGCTCTTTTTCATTTTCTGTTTTTTTTTGAATGATGACAGTATCATTCTTTTTTCTGTCAGGAAGTTCAATTACCTTATGCTTAATACCATAATTTGAAGTCGAAGGATTTTCGAAACCTTGATTTTTCTTACAGTGTATTTTCAAATGACCTTACAAATAATTTATTAATAATTCAATCGCAATAAATTCGCAATCAAATTATTACATGTTTTAGAAATATGGGTTTATGCTGTTTTTCTGACAAAACAGTTGGTCTTTTATTAAAAACAAATGAAATTCTTACAAAAAATACAATTAAAAATTGGTGATTTAATGCTAGTTGATGGAAAGTCTTTTGAATAGGTGAAAGTAAAAATCAAGGACAAATAGTTGTCCAAGTGCGCATGTTAGACAATTGAATTTGAACTTATTAAAGTAATTTATTACGATTTGAACGAGAAAAAAATTGAATTAATTAATCAAGGATAAGAAACCCTTTACAAGTTGATAGAGTATAAGGCCGTATCAAATTTAATGTGCAATAGAATTGAACTTCGAATTGACTTTAAAGAAAAACTAGTTAAACCCATAATAATAACACTTATGAATCGATTCAGCCAAATCGTTCCATTTTTGTGCTTGCTCTTATTTCTTTTAGTTTTAAACGAAGCTAAAGGCCAAGTAACAGTTACGCCTGCCTCAGGAACATGTTTAAATGTGGCTCCGGGTGCCTATTCTGCAATTGGAAATATTGTAATTGACGAGAATAATAACAACGACTTCGCGAATCAGGCTAACGTAACAATAATATTAACCGTTCCGGCAGGGTTTCAGTTTCAGGTTGCAACCGGAGCAGTAGGATACCAAGGCGGTAGAAATATTTCAGCAGCAGCTATTGCTGTAACGGCCACTACAGTAACAGTCACTTATTCATGTAGTGGAACCAATAGAGATGACCGTATGACAATAAGCGGTCTTTTTGCCAGAGCAACAATTGCCGGCGCAAGCGGAAATATTTTAAGAACAGCTGGAACAGGAACAATTAACGGAGATGCAAATGGAGCCGGAATTAATCACGGAACTTTAACTGCCAGCAATGCCGGTGCCACGATTACTTCTACCGCTAGCGGAAGCTGGACAACTGGATCTACCTGGGTGGGCGGTGTTGTTCCCGGTTGTGGAGCAAGTGTCATTATACTACATAGTGTTACTGCAAATGCAGCTGTATCCGCAAATGATTTAACAATAAATACAGGTGGTATTTTAACAGCAAATAATCCGGTTACTGTTGGTGGAACATTCACGATGAATGGGACCGGAAGTTATATCCACAATAATGTAACTAATGTTAGCACAACAATTTTTGCTGGTGCAGAAAGTTTTTCCACAACATCATCCATCACTATTAACCAATGGTACAATACAGGATTCCCATTACCAACCAATGTTTCAGGCAATTTCGGGAATGTAACTTTTAATGAAGGAAATGGTTGGTCGCAGGATGGATTGTTTGCTCCTGCAAAAATAAAAGGTACACTCACCGTGAGTTCAGGACAAATCACGATGGATGACGGAACGGGAATGACCACTGCACTTACTTTGCAAGACATTATAATTAATGGTACAGGGGTGTTGCGTATGGCAACCGGAGCCAACAGAAATTTAACACTTACAACCGGCAATTACACCGACACCCGTGCAGGGGGGTCCTCCTATTCCGGAGTTCAGTTTAATTGCGCAGGAAATGTAACCTGGACTGCAAATGGCAATGTTACCATAAATCCTAACTGGAGTTTCTTTGAAGGGACTGGAGCCACAGTTGGAAACTCAAACATAACTATTAACGGAAACTTAAATATTACAGGTGGCTTGTTCGATTTTAATAGAAATGTGGATGCACCATTAACTTTATTGGTTACAGGAAATACTACTATTTCCGGAAGCCCTGGATGGGTCAGGTTTCTTGACAGAAATAACAAAACGCTCACTTTTACAACAACTAATTTCTATATCAATAGTGGAAGCGCCAACAACTTTAATGGAGGAAGCAACCCAACAGGAACATCCATTTTCAATATCACCAATGACCTCATACTTACTACTACATCCACTGTTGCTACCTTAGTTAACAGTACTCCAAATGCTGCAGGCACAACACTTAATGTTGGCAGAGATTTAATAGTTAACGACGGGGATTTTAGAGTAGCCAACTCCAATGCCCCGGTTACGGTAAATGTTACAAGAAATTTAATTGTGAATGGAGTGAATGGTGATTTTTATGGTCAAATATATCCAAATAACACGAGCCTCTCCACGGTTAATGTATCCGGAACTTTACAGGTAAATAATGGTGATTACTATACCTCTATTGGCCAGGGAAATATTTCAATGAACATCACCGAAGTGATAGATGTTAATAACGGAAGGTTTTTTGGAATTTATAATCTGGCAGCTGCAAACAACGGATCTGTTTCTTTAACTGTAAATGATATTGATTTTGATGGTGGCACATTTAGTTTGATGAATGCTACTATCAGTGATGGTAAAACAGTTCAGGTAAATTGCAATAATGATATATTCGTTGATTTTCTCAATACTACTGATGTTTTCACTTTCATTGCTTTAGCCGGAACTAACAATGCTTTACTGGATTTGAATGTGACCAACAATGTTACCATTGGTGGAAATTTCGCAGGCTCCTATTTTCTTTCAAGCGCATCTTCAGGTAATGAAACGGTAGACATTGGAGGTAATTTTACCATTAATGATGGCGATGTATCATTTGTCGGAAACGAAACATCATTAATCAACACCCATAATATTGTCACCAATATAACAGGAAATTTGACAATTGCAGGAGGTGTCACCCGGCTCACAACAGGTATTGGAACTGCTGATATAAACATCAATGGAAATGTAACAATTTCCAATGGAACTCTCAATTTAAAATACGATACTGGAATAACTACCATGGATGTTGCCGGCAGTTATACTCAAAGTGGTGGCACTTTCAATTTACATTCCAGAGCAGCCAATACCACCGACCCAATTACAGTTACTGTAAATGGGGATTTTGCCATGAGTGATGGAACTTTAAATTTCGACAATCAGGTAAGTGGAGGGGTTAGCTGAGCATCTTTTTATAACCTTGGGGCAAATTACACTTTAAGTGGAAGTGCTATTATTACACATGCAAACAACCTGACCAACAATTATATTTTTGGACAAATGTACTTCAGCAGAGTTGGGACAACAACCTACCTTAGGAATTCATCAACGAATGAAATCAGGCATGTAAAATACACCATTAATTCGGGTACAATAGTTAATGCAACTACCAGTCCGAACGGATTTCAAATGACCTCTATTGGCAGTAACGTTGCTGCAACACACAATTCACTAACTGTGAATGGGACTATTGATATGGGTTCAGCAGTATTATCCGCCAGACAAAATAATAATTATTATTCCAGAGTCACTGTTAATAGCGGAGGAAGATATAGAACCAGTCATCCGGGTGGATTGTATTCCGGAAGCAACGTAATTGCCAGTTCGATAAACGGTTACTCAACAACTTTTAATAGGGTAAATTACCAACTTGATCCTAGTTCAACTGTAGAGTACTACGGCACAACAACAACTACAATTACAGGAATTCCAAATGGATATGCTTCAACAAATGCTCAAAAATATGGCATATTGAAATAAACTTTACCGGATCAGCCGGAACAACTTGGGTGACTCCTGAAACGAATGATGAAGTTTTGTAAGAACTTCTTAATTTTAACAAATGGTGAACTTAATCTGGATGATGATCATGTTACAAATACCGGCGGGAAATTAATCACCCTTGAAAGTGGATGTACTACATCAAGAACTAACGGATTTATAAGAAGTGAAACTGAAGATGCATCCGTATGGTAAATTGGATCATCAATACAAATGGCAGTCGTATTGTACCATTCGGATATGATGCCGCAAGTTACATTCCTTTAACTTTTCAGCAAACTTCCGGAGCGGCAGGAACCGTATCCTTTGCCACTTATAGAACAGCTGCAGACAACACACCATTTCCTGCAACAGTAACACATGTCAGAGATGTATCAGGTGCTGATAACAGCTCTAACACAGTAGATCGTTTTTGGCACATAACTACAACTGGTGCAGCCAATGCGAATCTTACTTTTAGCTATGTAAGTTCGGAGGGCACCGGTATACTGGCACCAAGAGCACAATTATGGGAACCGGTTTCAACCGGTTGGTTCCCTCCTGTTGCCGGACAAAGCAATCCAACCGGATCAAGTACGCTTGCAGGACCAATAGCTGCATTTAACACCTGGTGGACTCTGGCAGCAGGATCTTCGCCATTACCGATTGAACTTGTTTCATTTGAAGTCAAAAAAGCAGGCAGTACTGCTGCCATCATGTGGCAAACAGCATCAGAAATCAATAATGATTACTTCACAGTGGAAAGAAGTGATGATGGAGTTAATTTCGAACTTCTTTTAAAAGTGGATGGAGCAGGCAATAGCACATCAGTACGGTCCTATTCGGCAATTGATCAATCGCCGCTGAAAGGAATTAATTATTACAGATTAAAACAAACCGACTTTGACGGCAAATTTACCTACTCAGAAATTAAATCGATCTATTTCGGCAAAGGTCAAACCTTCAGCGTATATCCAAACCCGGTTGCTTCAAATAGCGATTTTACCATAAGTGTTCCTGATAAAGCCGAATATAGCATTTCAATTATTGAACTCACAGGAAAAATAATATACTCCGAAAAAAATAGTGCCGGAGATAAAAATGAAATCATTGTAAGAGTAAACAATTTAGCTATTAGCGCAGGGATCTATCAACTGGTAGTGAGAAGTGCAAATGAGCAATACAATCAGAAACTGATTATCAGAAAATAAACAAAAGGGCTTTCGATTTAAACGAAAGCCCTTTTGATAAACAAAACTGTTTTCACTAATTATTTTTGTTTAGACATTTCAGCATAATTTTTGAAAAAATAGGGAATAGTTTCAATACCTTTCATGAAATTGAATATTCCATAATGCTCATTCGGGCTGTGAATATTGTCGGAATTTAAACCAAATCCAAGTAACACAGACTTCAGACCAAGTTCTTTCTCAAAAAGTGCTACAATGGGAATAGAGCCACCTTCACGTGTAGGAATCGGCTTCTTCCCAAAAGTCGTTTCCATTGCTTTACTTGCTGCCATGTAGGCCACAGAATCGGTAGGCGTAACAACGGCCTCGCCACCATGATGAGGTTTAACTTTAACCTTTACAGAATGAGGGGCAATACTAAGAAAATATTTTTCAAACAGTTCAGTAATTTTATCAGAGCTTTGATTGGGCACCAAACGCATGGATATTTTCGCAAAAGCCTGAGAGGGAAGCACTGTTTTAGCTCCTTCACCGGTATAACCACCCCAGATACCATTTAACTCAAATGTTGGCCGTATAGCAGTTCGCTCATTGGTAGTATATCCGCTTTCGCCATGCACATCATCAATCACAAGATCTTTTTATATGCATTTAAGTCAAATGGTGCTTTAGCCATTTCTGCTCTTTCAATTGCGTCCACAACAACTACATCATCATAAAATCCCGGAATAGTAATATGGTTATCACCATCTTTTGTAGCTGCAATCATCTCGCACAAAACCTGAATGGGATTAGCAACGGCTCCACCATAAACACCGGAGTGAAGATCACGGTTAGGACCGGTAACTTCCACTTCAACATAACTGAGTCCACGTAAACCAATAGTGATGGAAGGAACATCATTTGCGATCATTGAAGTGTCAGAAATCAAGATAACATCTGCTTTTAAGCGATCTTTATTATTCCGAACAAAATCGCCGAGATTTACTGAGCCTACCTCCTCCTCACCTTCAATAAGAAATTTAACATTACACGACAATGAATTATTCACCATCATACTTTCAAAGGCCTTTATGTGCATAAAAACCTGACCTTTATCATCGCAGGCGCCGCGAGCATAAATTTTATCATCTTTAATTACTGGCTCAAAGGGAGGCGAATGCCATAAATTTACCGGGTCGGCAGGTTGCACATCATAATGCCCGTAAACTAAAATAGTAGGCAATTTTGCATCCACAAATTTTTCGCCATAAACGATAGGGTGTCCTTTTGTAGCACAAATTTCAACCTTGTCGGCTCCAGCCTTTTCAAGACTACTCTTAATAAACTCAGCAGCCTTTTGAACATCAGGCTTGTATTTTGAATCGGCACTTACAGATGGTATTCGAAGTAAGTCTAATAACTCACTCAGAAACCTTTCTTTGTTGGAAATAATATAATTCTGCACTTTCTCCATTGCTATTATAATTTAATATGATTAATAATTATAGGGAAGCAACTTCAGCTGCTTTATCTATTTTTTTCACTAAACCTTGCAACACTTTACCCGGACCAATTTCAGTAAAACTGCTTGCGCCACCGGCAATCATATTCCGTACAGTTTGAGTCCATCTTACTGGTGCGGTGAGTTGGTCAATCAAATTTTTCCTGATGGTTGCCGGATCGGTTGAAGCCAAAGCATTCACATTTTGATAAACAGGACAGATGGGTTGATGAAAGGCAGTTTCATCAATCGCTGCGGCTAATTTTGACGAGCGGGTTCCATCAGAGGAGAATGAAAGGCACCGCCTACATTCAGTAACAAAGCACGCTTAGCACCGGCAGCGGTGAGTTTTTCGCAGGCAGTTTTAACCCCTTCAACAGTTCCGGAAATCACAATTTGACCGGGACAATTATAATTTGCAGGAACTACTATATCGTCAATAGAAGCACAAATTTCTTCTACAACCAAGTCATCAAGACCCAGAATTGCCGCCATGGTTGAAGGCTTCAGCAAACAGGCTTCCTGCATGGCATTTGCACGGGAAATAACAAGTTTTAATGCATCTTCAAATTGCAACGTTCTGTTAGCTACAAGTGCCGAAAACTCTCCTAAGGAATGCCCTGCCACCATTTCAGGATGAATGGATGCATTGGAAACTTTCGCTGCAACTACAGAATGAATAAAAATTGCAGGTTGGGTTACATTGGTTTGCTTCAGGTCATCGTCGGTTCCCGAAAACATCAGGTCGGTGATTCTGAATCCCAGAATTTCATTTGCACGTTCAAACAATTCTTTAGCTAAAGCAGAGCTTTCATAAAGCTCTTTCCCCATTCCAACAAACTGGGAACCCTGACCTGGAAATATGTATGCTTTCATAAATTAATACTAGATTAAAATTTGAATAAAATTAGAAGTTTAATAGATTCAAAAACCTATTTAAGAAATTTAACTAAAACGTTTGCCAATCAAACTAATAAACTCACTCCGGGTACGATCGCTTTCAAATTCGCCGGTAAAAGCGGATGTGGTGGTCACAGAATTTTGTTTTTGAACGCCTCGCATTTGCATGCAAAGGTGATGTGCTTCAATAACTACTGCAACACCCAATGGGTTCAGAGTTTCCTGAATACAGTCTCGTATTTGGGTAGTTAATCGCTCTTGTACTTGCAATCTCCGAGCGAAAGCATCAACAATTCGGGGTATTTTGCTCAACCCAACAATATATTTGTCGGGGATATAAGCGATGTGTGCCTTTCCAAAAAATGGTAACAGGTGATGTTCGCATAGCGAATAAATTTCAATGTCCTTTACAATTACCATCTGCTGATAATCTTCCCGAAAGCGAGCAGACAATAATATCTGCTTAGGATCAAGATCATATCCATGAGTTAAAAACTGCATAGATTTAGCAACTCTTTCAGGTGTTTTTAACAAACCCTCACGACCTGTATCCTCACCTATTTCCTTCAGAATACCAAGATATGAAATTGATAATCTATCAATTTTTTCCTGATTGTACTGATCCACTTTTTTATAACCATCAAGGTTATTTTCATTTACCATATCATCGTCACTGGAATGGGAATTCATAGCTGTTAGTTTCCGAAATATTCAACAAAATTATTTTCTGTTTCATAAAGTTTAACCGAATGCAGTTCGCAACCCTGATCTTTGATATCAGTCGCTATTTGGTGCAAGATAGCGACTGCCAGCACCTCTGTAGACGGCATTTTATTGAACATAAAATCAACATCGAGGTTAATATTTTTATGATCAATTTTATCAATTACTTTCAACTTAAGTATGCTGCTGAGTTTTTAAATCCATCACAAAACCGGTCAATGGATCCACCTCACCTTTAACGGTAACAAACAACTCATAATTATGACCGTGCCAATTGGGATTTGAACATTTTCCAAAAACTCTGAGGTTCTCCTCATTGCTCCATTCGGGAATAAATAGCTTGTGAGCTGCATTAAAACGCTCTTTACGGGTAACAAATACCATATCTCTTTGTTAAAATGACCAGATAGTCAATAACTTATTAATTTTGGGCTCTTGGCAAAGGTATAAAATCACAAGCAAGTATAACAGTTGTGATCGCAACTAGTTTAAATCCAATTAATAAATGGCAAAAATACTGTTAGTAGCGGCAACCGAAATTGAAGCAGCTTTTTTAATAAAACAAAGCAAGAAAATTAAAAACCAACCGCTATGGTCACTGCAGGGATCAAAAAAGCACCTGGTAGATGTATTGGTAACAGGAATCGGTATAACGGCTACTACTTACAAATTGACAAAAGCGTTAATTTTAACTAAATATGACCTTGCTATTAATATTGGCATTTGTGGTTCGTTAGATAATGCACTGCAACCGGTGAAACTAGTAAATATTATAACCGATAGATTTGGCGATTTTGGAGCAGAAGACGGCGAAAAAAACATTGACATTTTTGAAATGGGATTGATGAACAAAAATGAACCTCCCTTTAAAAATGGTTTGCTTACAGCCAGTTTCAAAAAAAGATTAAATTGTTTGGAAGCAATAAAATCGACCAATGCTATCACTGTTCAAAGAGCGCACGGCGCTGTTGCAAGCATCAAAAAGGCAACTAAAAACTATGGCAAAGTGGTAGAATCCATGGAAGGAGCTGCATTTTTTTATGTTTGTCTTAAAGAAAAAGTAAAATGCCTTCAGGTACGGGCTATTTCCAACAAAGTTGAAAAAAGGAATAAGAAAAACTGGAAAACTAATGAAGCTGTCAACGCCATAGAGGGATTTACAGGCTTATTGTTAATGGAACTGGAGAATTCGATTTAAAATTAAACGCTGACTTTTAGTACTCTTTTCAAATATTAAAACTACTGCCTGAGCTACTAATTGCGATTATAGACCCATGAAAACAAAAGAAGAAATAGCCAAACCACCCATGTATCTTCAATTGTTGATCGCTGAAGGAGAAGGCGAAAAACTGGATTTTAAGCAAGAAGTAACGAGTGAGAATAAAATTGCTAAAACTATGGTTTCCTTTGCCAACCATAAGGGTGGAAAACTCTTGATTGGAGTTAAAGATGACAAGACCATTGCAGGCATAGCCGCTGAAGAAGAGAAATTTATGCTGGAAAAAGCAGCCGGTTTTTATTGCAAGCCGGAAATAGTGATTGGTATTAAAGAATGGAGAATAGGAAAAAAAATAATTTTGGAAGTAGATGTCCCAAAAGGAATTAATAAACCTATTATTCACTGGGTGATGATGGAAAATGGTGGGCCTATATCAGAGTAAAGATCAATCTTTACTGGCGAGCAAGGTGGTAGTGGATGTTTTAAAAAAGCAAACCAGCGATGAGGATGCTGTTATTACATTTACTGATAAAGAACAGTCACTTTTGAATTATTTAAGCGCAAACCCTAAGATAACACTACCACAGTTTTGCAAGTTGGTGAATATATCCAGAAGAAGGGCCATCGGTATTCTTGTGAATTTAATCAGTGTTGGAGTTATTCGGGCTCACCAAACAGAGCAACCTGAATTCTATACTTTAAGTTAAATGATAAAAATCATAAGCAGAAATAAATAAATTGATTAACTTTATAGTTTAATTTGTATAACTCTTACACCTACAATATTATGGGAGAAAATGGGAAATTAGTTATTGCCCTTCTGGCAGGAGTTGCTGCAGGCATTGCTATTGGTATTCTAATAGCACCTCAAAAAGGATCTGAAAGTCGTCAGAAACTCACAGATGCAGCTAAAGATCTGGCCGATTCAATTATACAGAAAGCAGAAGAAGCATTAGATGGTTTGAAAGATGAAAAATCAAAAACTGAAGCCTAACACTTTTTAGTAATTATAAAGAACTTACTACTATGGATACAATCAAAAATGAAATGAATGACGTTGTTGACGATATCAAAGATTTCGTGAACGTTAGTGCTGAACTCTATAAATTAAAGGCAACAGAAAAAGGAGCAGCAATTGCATCAACAGCTATCATTAATATAATACTGGGAGTTTTCGCATCGCTGGTATTGGTATTTATTAGTTTTGCAATTGCATTTGGTATAGCCGAAATGACGGGAAAAATTTATTTAGGATTTCTCATAGTTGCCGGCTTTTATGCATTGGCTTGCTTTATTATTTTAATAACAAAAGACAAATGGCTCAAGAGTTCGTTAGTTGATACTATAATAAAATCCATTTATTCACATTGAGGATGAAAAAGCAAATTACTTCGTTAGCTGAATTGAAATTTGAAATTGAACGTTTAACTGCTGAAAAGCAGTTGAAAGAACAAGCTCTTAATAATCAAGTTAAAGAATTGTCAAACAGGCTGAAACCAATTAATCTTATAAAAAGCACTTTCGCTTCATTTAAGGAAGACAGCGTGTTAAAAAATCAATTGGCTACAAAAGGAACTGAGGCTGCCTTAGGTTTTATAGTATCTAACTTAATTTTTAAAAATTCAAATCCGATAGTAAGAACAACAGCAACTCTTATTGGAACCGCCTTTGCTTCAAAAGTATTTGGTGAGGATTCTTCCATTTACATTGATAAGATCAAGAACTTATTCGAAAAATTTAAAAAGAAAACTGAAAAAGAAGCAGATCCGTCATTTTTTGAGGGAGATATTTATAAAACCTGATTTGTAAAAAAAAAGTTCTAGCTGCATCAGGAAATTAAAGACAATAGTAAAACGTCAAAAAACAATTTCATTTTATCATTAATTTTTTAACAAAAAGTTCTTCTTCAATAGTCATTCGAACCATATAAATTCCTTGGTTAAAAGTTTTTGTTGATAGCAAATAATTCAACTCCTTTGGATTTACTTCAGCACTCTTAACTAATTTACCTGTACTATCGAAAACTTCAATCTTTTTCGATTTTGAGGAACTGCTAGACCAAACTAATTCTGTATAATCAGCGGCAGGGTTAGGATACATTTCAAAGCCATCCCCTTTATTTAAAACAAGCGTTGTTATTTTCGACAGGTTAAAACAGGATCCACTATCAGTCACAAGAACCTGATAATTTCCTGTTATCTGAGCAGTATATTCATGAGAATTAGCAGCAGCTAACAATTTTCCATTTAACAACCATTGATACTTTAAACCGGGTCATAAGGAGTTGAGAGCAAATAGGAAGTACCTGATAAGAAAATGGTATCCTTCATTGAAATGAAAGCAACCGGAACACAAGAGGAGTCGGTTAATTTTAATACACCTGTCGTATTTTTTCCTAAATACATTTCTCCATACCGATCAACTCCAAAAGTCGAAAAAATATAATTCCCAAATGACCCATAGCTGGAAGCTGAAAATCCACCAGAATCATTGGGAGTGAGACTTTGAATCAGTCCAGAACAGAAATCAGTAAAGAAATACTTTCCAAACCAGGAGCTATATTTTGCACCTCTGTAAACATAACCTCCGGTAACGGAACAACCGGCATGGGAATAAGTATAAACCGGAGCTGAATAAGATGTTAAAGGGAAAACGCAAGTTGAATCATAAATTGCATTTGCTTCATAACAGCGCCATCCATAATTTTCACCACCTGTGCTGGATGCGGGCTGGAAATTAATTTCTTCAATAATATTCTGGCCAACATCTCCAATCCACAAATCACCGGTAAGTTTATCAAACGACATTCTCCAGGGATTTCTCAATCCATAGGACCAAATGTTCGTATACGCTGTGGTTGAACCATAAAAAGGGTTGGTAACAGGTACAAGGTAACTTGATAATGGAGCAACATCAATTCTTAAGATTTTACCCAGGGGTGATTGAAGATTTTGAGCTCTGTTACCAGGATCCCCGCCAGCCCCACCATCGCCCAATCCAATATACAAATACCCATCAGGTCCGAATTGCATGGTACCTCCGTTGTGATTCGTGTATGGCTGCGCTATTTGCAATAAAATTTCCTCATTCACAGAATCTGCAACATTGGGATCTGTAGCAGAAACCTTATAACGTGCAATTATTGTTGCATTTGAACTGTTCGTATAATTTAAATAAAATCTACCATCTTGTTTGAAGTTGGGACTGAAAGCCATGCCAAGTAATCCCTGTTCATTTCCATTATCATTTACTTTCAGTGTAATGCTTAAAAAGGGTGTTGGCAACAAGTTACCGTCAAGGTCCGAAATGCGGATACGACCGGCCTGTTCAACTATAAATAAACGGTCGTCGTTACAATTCGTAATGTCAGTAACCTTTGTAACATTATTCACAAATGGAACGAGCGACATCTGAGCTGATGCCGTTAAGGAAAATAATAAAAATAGATTACAAGAAATAGCAATTGCTGAAAGAAGCTTCATTTTTATTTAAAATTACCAAAGACCCAATATAGAAAACAAACTACAACAAATAATGTTTTGTGCAAAAAAAAAACCCTCCATGACATGAAGGGTTTTTTCAAGATAAATTTGAATTACTTCACTTTTGCAGAAAGTTCTGCTCCAGCTTTGAATTTAGCAACTTTTTTAGCAGCAATTTTAATCTCTTTACCGGTTTGTGGATTACGACCGATGCGAGCTGCTCTTTTAGCAATAGAGAAAGTACCAAATCCTACTAATGTAACTTTGTCACCCTTTTTAAGAGTTTTTGCAGTTACTGCAAGGAAAGCTTCAAGAGCTCTTTGAGCATCAGCTTTCGTGATTTTTGCTTCTGATGCAATTGCATCAACTAATTCTCCTTTGTTCATTGTTTTTAATTTTATATGGGTTAGTTATTGAACTGCACGAAAGTATATGAAAGTCTTGCACAGACCAACATTCCATTCCCGAAAACCTCGCAATTGTTGATAAATAGGGTGTTTTGTTGATAACTTGAGCTCAAAAAGGCCTCACAGAGCAGGTTGTAGCGGTTTTAACATAATTGATTTTTAGCATTTACCTATGAAATTAAAATAGAATTGCATGCAACAACAAACACAACCAACAGTAGTAATTGAATAAATAAACTAAAAGATTACCTAAGTCTTTTTGAAAATAAATCAAACTAATAATTCAAAATTTTCTCGATGATCTTTGCAACTTTATCCGCATTAGGAATCATTGCAAATTCAAGTGTTGCATTGAGAGGAATTGCAGGAAGATTTTCAGAACCCACCACTTCAACTGGTGCATCAAGAAACTTAAAACAATTTAACATAATACGACCGGCCAGTGCTTGCCCAAATGAATTATTGACAGGTTCTTCGGTAACAACAATGCATCGGTTATTTTTTATAACGGTAGAAAAAATCATATCCTCATCAATTGGATGCAACGTACGCAGGTCGACAATTTCTACTCTTCCGGGAAAATTTTTTGCTGCATTTTTCGCCCAGTAAACCCCCATGCCATAGGTGATAATTGAAACCGATGTTTGGTCGGTATCCGATTCCAACACCATGCGCCCTTTACCAAAAGGAATAATATAATTTTCATCAGGTTCAATAGTTTTGGCATCTTCGGTACCTTTAATTTTACTCCAGTATAAACCTTTGTGCTCAAAAATCACAACCGGATTCGGGTCATAATAAGCAGCTTTAAATAGTCCTTTTAAATCGGCACCGGTTGAGGGGTAGGCAATTTTTACTCCTCGAATGTTTGCCACAACACTTTCAACACTTGAAGAATGATAGGGACCACCACTTCCATAAGCACCGATAGGAACACGAATAATACAGCTCACAGGCCATTTACCGTTCGATAAGTAACAGGAGCGGCTAACTTCAGTAAACAACTGATTCAATCCCGGCCATATATAATCTGCAAACTGGACTTCAACAATAGGTTTTAAACCTGCAGCCGACATACCCACAGTACTTCCAATAATAAATGCTTCCTGAATGGGAGTATTAAAAACCCGGTCATCACCAAATTTTTGTGCCAGGGTTGCTGCTTCACGAAAAACACCGCCTAGCCGTCGTCCTACATCTTGCCCGTATAATAAACATTCTTTATGCTTTGACATTAATTCATTCACAGCAAAAAGCGCACAATCTACCATCACTGTGCGTTCTTTTCCGGCAGGTTCTCTTTCCCCCTTTTCTTCAGTGATTAAAGTTGGTGCAAAATCATGTGTAAAAAGATCTTCCGGTCTGGGGTCTTCAGCAGCCATTGCTTTTGCAAAATGTTCCTGAACCTTTCATCGGCATCAGTTTCAATTCTTGAAAGTGCTCGTTGCTGTATCCCAAATTTATTATTGATTTTGAACTTGGGATAGGGGTCACGCAATAATTGCTCTTCTAAATCATCCCTGTACCATTCTTTTCTTACTCCGGAGGTATGGTGATTGAGCAAAGGGACTTTTGCATGTACCAAAAACGGCCGCCTCTCCATTCTTACCGAAGTAAAAACTTCATGCATGGTTTGATAGGACTTGATAAAATCTGTTCCATCAATAGTCCTTACTTCCAGTCCTTTAAAACCCATTGCATAATGAGTAGCATCCATAGCTCTGATTTCACGTGCATGGGCCGAAATATCCCATTCATTGTCCTGCACCAAATATACAATAGGCAATTTTTTAAGAACGGCCATTTGAAATGCCTCAGCTACCTCTCCTTCTGTAATAGAAGCATCGCCTAATGAACAAACCACTAATGGGCTGTCGCTACCCTCCCATTCAGAAAGTGCCTGATTTTCGAGATATTGAAGTCCCATGGCAATACCTGTGGCAGGAATTGCCTGCATGCCCGTGGCAGATGACTGCATCGGAATTTTAGGCATATTGGGTCGTTTCAAACTAGGGTGACTGTAATACAATCTACCCCCACTAAAAGGATCATCTCTTTTAGCCATCAATTGCAGCATGAGTTCAAAGGGTTCCATCCCAATTGAAAGCAACATGCTATCGTCGCGGTAATAGGCTGAAAGAAAGTCCTGCGGAAGCAATTGAAGTCCTGTAGCTATTTGTATAGCCTCATGGCCTTTGGAAGTTGCATGAACATATTTGGAGGTGAAGGAACTGTTTGCTTCATAAATGGCCGACATAGATCGCGCTTCCGCCATTAACCTGAAAGCTTGAGTTAGAACTGCTTCCGAAATTTCAGAGGCATTTATATTTCCATTGTTAGTATTCATAATTGCGCAAAGTTAAGATAAAAGGAAATGCCATTAAATTTAAGGATTTGCTGATTTTTCAGTAAATAATAATTCCTTGTTTTCAAAATTCTCAAATCCAAAAATTCCTTGTGAAAAGCCAATTTTAACAGAATCAGCCTTAGAAATAAATTCACCAAATTGCTTTTCTTCAAAAGTTCTTATTTCCGGATAGCGTTTTAATGCGTCATTGTCAAGTATCAGGATATAAGCATTTTCACTTTTAGTATGACCGTAAAAATAAACATAAGAAGCAATTTTGTAAGTTCGGTATGTTTGAGATACTACCAAATTTTTATTCGCAAAAGTATGAGGGCGCTTATAATTAATCCAACACCAACAGATGCAAACATCATGAGATGACGAAACAGGTAGATACCTTTTTATAAAAATATTTGTAAAATCCCGCAATAACACTACAACTGCCAATAATAATTAAAAAAATATGAAAGGGTCTGAAAAGTACGGTTCCATAAATGGTAATTATATAAGAAAAAGCCCCGAATAATCCGGCAATAATAAAATTAAAACTCCAGTGCCACGTATCATAATCATAATTCTTTTCAACTTCAAGAGGAATCGGTTTGAGTTTTCTGTCAATATTAATATCCTCAATAAATTTCGAAGAAAGAGTGAAATCAGCCTCATCCCGCAACGGGTCTTGATTTAAGAGAAAACAAAGGTGATTGTAAATATCAGGGAGGTGGGATTTAAATTCCTCAGGGACTTCAAAAAAGTGCTCTACACAAACCGCAAAAACTCTTCCATATTTACCGCAGCATATTCACGCAAAAATGAGGACTCACGTTGGTTCATGGCTTCCAAATTCCGGACGAGCAATTTCTTCCCATTGATCCGCATAATTTGCAAAGCGGGAATCGAAATCACTGCCATGGAGCAATTGCAATCGTAGCGCATGAGCCATTTCATGAAGTCCGAGATTGTAACGATCATCAGGGCTGTTGTAACCTTCCAGGAAGTCTTTCCAGGAAAAAAACAAAACTCCACTTGTACTGGCACCTCCTTTTAAATACCGGTCGTGTAATCGCGAATAAAAGGGTTCAGGAAATATTTTAACTGTGTGATAATGAGAAAAAGAAAAGTTCTTAAATCCAAATGTGATCTGGATGGCTGCAGCTGCGAGTTTAATTTCCATTTCGAAAGTCACCTTCATGCCTTCCATTCCAATAAAATTTTTGGATCCCACAAATTGCAAACAACGGTTTATAAATATTTTTCTGCCATTTTCCGACAGTGCTTTAAAATAACCGGAATGCAATTCCAAAAAAGGTTGAATTCTCAGAAGTTGCTGCTTCTTTCCTGCCGCTGTAAGCAGGTACAATTTTTTAATCAAAAACGGCAAAGAACCTGACCGCAAAAGCAGTACTATTGAATAGGTAAATAGTATAACAACAGCAGCGATTAAGTTATCAGGCATAAGCTAAAAAACAGCAACTTCTTTAACGTGCTCCAGCTTTAAATTTGCTGATAGCATTTCTGGTATAATCCGACAATACCAGCGTACCGCTCATCTCAGCGCGTTCAATCAATAATGAATCCCAATCATCAGTACCTTTCCAAAATACGGATTTAAGATGTTTCATGGCTTCAGGACTCGAGTTCGAAAGTTTGCCGGCAAGACGATTCACGGCTTCATCAAGAGCCGGAATTGTGTCGTGCAATTCAGCATAAAGTCCTTTTTCGAGAGCCCATTTTGCAGATTGCCATTCGGTAGCGTTTATGGTTAATGAAGTAAAAGCCGATTTACCGATTTTACGTTCCACAGCAGGGCCTACAACAAACGGCCCGATACCAACTGCCAACTCGGAAAGTTTGACATCAGCAGACATATGCGCTATGCTGTAATCGGCTGCGGCAGCTAACCCTACTCCACCACCAACTGCCTTTCCCTGAATTCGGGCTATTACAAACTTGGGAGCTTTACGGATAGCATTAATCACCAAGCAAATCCTGAAAAGAAATTTCTTCCTTCATCGAAAGAAGAAATCGACATGAGTTCATCAAAGGATGCTCCGGCACAAAAAGCTTTCTCACCACTGCTTTGAATAACAATTAAACTCACTGAATCATTATTACCGGCTGCTATAATTTCATGAGCAAGCGCTCTTAATAAATTACCCGGAAGTGAATTGCTTTGTGGATGAAAAAAAGTAATTGTTGCTATTCCTGATTCCAGTTGTGTTTTTACATTACCTTCAGTTGCCATAATTGGTCCTTATTTAAAAGAAAAAATTCAATGAAATAATTATTTAAATTGCTACTTGCCTAATATATTTTGCTTTTCTGCCAAAAATTCGCTTTCGGAGAGCAAGCCTTTCTCTCTCAACTTACCAAGACGTTCCAGCTGCTGCAACTTATCTTCCAGGCTTAAAGCTGAAATCTTATTTCCAGTTGGGTTGTTCGAGAATTCATTGGCACCATTTGCTTTTGGAAGTTTTCCGGAACCAATTTTTTTAAGAAAAAATACCAGTGATATCACTAGCAATATTGCAACAAGCGAATTAAAAACAATCAATATTCTGTTACTTTGATTGAGTTTTAAATTTTCACCTTTATAAGAATCTATAGTATTCTCCAGTTTTTTTCTGTAATCGTCGAGTTTAATTATTTGATCACGCAAGTCAGCAGTAACGAACGTTTCAGCATCAAACAAAGAATCCGATATATCCAATTTCACTTTCAAATCTTCAAGCTCTGCTTCCAGGCTATCGATTTTAATTTTATCAATATTTATTTTCAGGAGCGATGTTCTTGCAGGTGCTGTTTTTTTGACACTACTTTTTACCTGACCAATGGCAACAGTGCTAAAACAGCAGGTTACAATTACACCGAAAGCAAGGATCAAAATATATTCAAAAAAATTTTTGTTTATCATGCGCTTCAAACTAAACTATTCTTCTTTTCTTGCCACTAATGTTAATACGGTTTCAGTTGCAACAGTTTCTCCACGTTGATTTGAAACCTCAACGTCCCATTCAACAACACCTTGCGGGATTTGACCTTCTTTGTTTTCTTTTTTTGTTTTCCGTTTGCAAGTAAGTCGCACTGAAATGGTATCACCTACATAAACAGGTTGCGTAAATCTTAAGCTATCAAGTCCGTAATTTGCAAGTACAGGTCCTTTTTTAGGATCAACGAATAATCCGGCTGCTGCTGAAATAATAAAATAACCGTGAGCAACTCTTTTTTCAAAGATGGAACCTTCAAGAGAAGTTTCATCAGTGTGAGCATAGAAGAAATCACCACTAATGCCGGCAAAATTTACAATATCGGCTTCGGTTACTGTTCGTTTATGAGTAAAAAGTGTATCACCTATCTGAATCTCTTCAAAGTACTTTCGAAAGGGATGAATTACATCTTCTTTAATTTCAGAACCTCTGATAAATTCATTACATACTTTTGTCAGCATGGTAGGTGATCCTTGGATTGCGGTACGTTGCATGTAATGTTTAACACCTCTGATCCCTCCCATTTCCTCACCTCCACCTGCTCGCCCAGGCCCTCCATGCACTAAATGTCCCAGTGGTGAACCGTGCCCTGTTGACTCCCCTGCTGCAGCTGCGTTCATAATCATAATTCTACCATGCCATGCTGCAGTACCGAGCACCATATCTTTGGCGAATTCAGAATTATTGGTAAAAACAGAACCCACTAAGCTGCCTTTTCCTCTTCTTGCCAACTCAATGGCATCTGCTGTATTTTGTATCCCATCACTGTACTTACAGGTCCAAAAGCTTCTATATCGTGAGGAGCATTATTCTTGAGTCCATCTTTACAGAACAATAACATTGCTGGAATAAAAGCACCTTTATTTCTGTCGGCTCCCAGCACTTCAAAATCATCCTGATTACCATGTGCCACTTCACAACAACTTAACAATTCCGTTATTTTCGATTTTACTTCTTCAACCTGACCTCTACTTGCCAGAGGACCCATTTTAACACCTTCAACAGATGGGTTTCCCAGTCGAATATCTGCCAATCGGAGTTTCAAAGATTTTATTACATCCTCCACTAAATTTTTCAGGAACCAGTATGCGACGAATGGTGTACATTTCTGACCAGCTTTTACAGTCATTTCTCTACCTACTTCTTTAATAAAAAGATCGTACTCAACAGTGCCTGGTTTGGCATCTTCACCAAGAAGAGAAAAATTGAGTGAATCGGCTTCCATATTAAATCGAACAGAATTGTTTATGATAGCGGGAAGTTGCTTCAGTTTGCGTCCGGTTGTTGCAGAACCAGTAAATGTAACAACGTCCTGTAAAGTAACATGCTCCAGCAAATTACCGGTACCGCCACAAATAAGTTGCAAGGCACCGGCAGGTAAAATTCCTGAGTTAATGATTTCTTTAACCATCAATTCAGTAAGGTAGGAAGTAACAGTAGCAGGTTTAACTATTGCCGGAACTCCGGGCAGAAAGGTAGGGGCAATTTTTTCGAGCATACCCCAACACGGAAAATTAAAGGCATTTATGTGAATGGCAACACCCTCCATCGGCACACAAATATGCTGACCAAGGAAAGTTCCATTCTTAGAGATCTGCTCCGGATTTCCTTCTACCAGAAATTTTTCGTCTGGTAACTCCCGTCGTCCCTTACTGGCACAAACAAACATGGTGCTGATTCCGCCATCAATATCAATCATTGAACCTATCTTGGTGGCTCCTGTTGCAGCAGAAAGTTCATAAAACAACTTCTTTTTTTCACTCAGATACAAAGCCAGCTTCTTCAACATAAGCGCTCTCTCATGAAAAGTCATTTTTCGCAATGCCGGCCCTCCTGTACTACGGGCGTATTCTAGCATTGCTTTAAAATCCACTCCTTCAGAGCTTGCTGTTCCTATTGGTTCACCGTTAACGGCATTAAATAACTCAACACCTTTTCCGGTTCCTTCTACCCATTGGCCTGAGGCAAAACTTTTTAATCTCATTGTTTTTTCAACTTATGCTGCAAATATACTATTTCAGCCAGTAACTCCATGACCATTCAGGCAGTGAAACAGGAGTTATTAATAGGTAGTTGAAAACTTTTTTGATCAAAAACAATGCTTTCATAAAAATCTGAGCAAGAATAGCAATTGGAAAGTGAATGCATTGGAGACCCATTCAAAAGTCAGAAAGACTAAAACTCAGCTACTTTTCCACGGCTTATAGGAATCATTCTGCACTTTTCTGTCGGAGGGTATTTCCCTTAATGGCTCACAAGGCTTAAGTGATTTTCGACAATCATCAGGTAATTGCTGATAAAGAAGGGTTCCTTGCGACTTCCATTGAATCATTTCCTCCGAAGCCTCTTTTACTATTTTGGCTGGATTGCCTACAACCACTTTCTTTTCAGGGATAATAGTATTAGCCGGAACAAAACTCAAAGCACCAATTATGCTGTTATCACCAATTTGAGCATTATCCATAATTACTGCATTCATTCCAACCAAAACGTTTTTACCGATAATGGCACCATGAATTATGGCACCGTGGCCAATATGTGCAGCTTCTTTAAGATGCACGGTAATGCCCGGAAACATGTGAATTGTACAGTTTTCCTGCACATTACAACCATCTTCGATAATTATTTGTCCCCAATCTCCTCTAATTGCCGCTCCGGGACCGATATAAACATCTTTGCCAATTATAACATTTCCGGTAACTGTTGCATTGGGATGAACAAAAGCTGTTTCGTGCACTACCGGAATAAATCCGTTGAATTCGTAAATCATCATTTATTCAGTTAAACTCTTTCAATTACCATGGCATAACCTTGGCCTACTCCAATGCACATAGTACAAAGAGCATACTTTCCACCAATCAGTTCCAACTCTCTGGCTGCTGTTAAAATAAGTCGGGCTCCAGACATACCTAAAGGGTGACCAATTGCAATGGCTCCTCCGTTAGGGTTTATTCTGGAGTCATGGTCCTTTAGTCCCCATTCACGAATACATGCTAACCCTTGGGCTGCAAAGGCTTCATTCAATTCAATGACCGAAAGGTCGTTGAAGCTGATGCCGGCTTTTTTCAGTGCTGCCCTTGCTGCAGTGACAGGGCCAATACCCATCACTGAAGGTTCAACGCCTGTAACGGCTGAAGCAAGTACTTTTGCAATGGGTTTTAATTTATTTTCTGTAACAGCTTTTTCAGAGGCTATTAATAATGCAGCTGCACCATCATTTATACCCGATGCACTTCCTGCTGTAACTGTCCCGTTTTCACGGAAGGCAGGTTTAAGGCGGCTTAACGCTTCCAGAGTGGTGTTGGGTTTGATAAATTCATCCTCATTAAAAATAATAGGATTACCTTTTTTCTGAGGAATTACCACAGGTACAATTTCAGCTACAAAGCGGCCCTTTTGAACAGCTGTAGCGGCCTTCAACTGGGAATTTAAAGCAAAGGCATCCTGATCAGCCCTGCTAATATTATATTTGGATGCTACATTTTCAGCTGTTTCTCCCATGCTGTCGGTACCATAAAGCTGCTTCATAACAGGATTTACAAAACGCCATCCAATAGCTGTATCAAAAACCTGTACTTCACGTGAAAATGCGGTTCCGGCTTTGGACATCACAAAAGGAGCTCTGGTCATACTTTCAACACCCTCCTGCAATATACAGATCACCGTCACCGGCCTTTATACTTTTCACAGCATTTGCTACAGCAGCCATTCCAGATGCACATAAAATATTTACTGTTTCAGCCGGAACTGTAAAGGGCAATCCGGCAATCAAAGTTGCCATCCGAGCAACATTGCGATTATCCTCACCTGCCTGGTTAGCGCAGCCAAGAATAACCTCATTAATTTTAGCATAATCTAAATGCTGATTTCTTTTCATTAATTCCTTGATGACTAAAGCAGCCAGGTCGTCAGGTCGGGTGGTTGAAAGGCTTCCTCCAAAACTTCCAACTGCTGTTCTAATGCCATCTATTATGTATGCGTTTTCCATAAGTTCAAATGAATTAAGAAGAAAAAAAAGAATTTAGAGTGATTGAAAATCGTTCAGCTGACTGCCCTCTGAAGAATTAAAATCGGGCACAAAGGTACACATCATTCAGCATCGGGAAACCAATGATCGGGTTTCCTGAAAACAATCCCTTTAAAAACTGCTAATTTTTTATTTTCCTGATCTGTTACTGTAACATAATAAATACCTGTTCTTCCTGTGAGATTCACTTCTTCGGCCTCAGCAGTTAATACATCTCCTTCACGAGCTGGAGCAGTGAACGACATCGAAGTTTCTATTACCAGACTCTTCCTGTTGTGAGAATTTGAAGCAAAGGCCAGTGCACTGTCGGCCAAAGAAAAAGCGATTCCTCCATGTGCAATTCCAAATCCGTTTAACATCTCTTTTCTAAGTGTCAAAGAAAGTCTACAATTGCCCGGAGACACTGATTCCACTTGTATTCCCAGCCATTGGCTAAAGTAATCCTGAGCCATCATAGTTTCAACAACTTTCAAGGCAATTTGATCTTTTTTCAAATTATTTTTAATTTTATTTTGTTTTTGTAAAATTAATTATAATTTTGAACTCACATTCTTACCGGCATATTCCCCCCTATTGCCTTGTGAGTGCAAAAATCCCTAACCGGATCTCACAGGTAAGGTTGTTTAAAAACAGTTAGTAAATTCATTCAAATTCCATTGTGAATCAACACATTGGATGCCATTAATAGACTTTAAAAGGTTCATAAATTACCTTTTATTTTCATTTGATGTTATGAATTATCGAGCAAACAACCTAAAAATTAATTGATATGATACAGCATGACACGAAGAGCAAACACGAGCAGATGCTTGAAATCGTTAATAACACAGCAAATTCTTCCAGAGAATTAGGCATTATTCACCTTTCTGATGAAAATGAACTGTTGGATGGAAGGCATATTAAAGTAAAAGGGCAAGAACTGGTCAATTTCGGAACCTGTGGCTATATGGGTTTAGAAATGGATGACAGACTAAAGCAGGGTGTTATTGATGCGGTTCAGAAATATGGGACCGGATTCGCATCTACAAGAGCCTATGTAACTGTTAGGTTATATGAAGAACTCGAAAATCTATTGGCTAAAATTTTCGAAAAGCCTGTCGTGCTTCTGGCAAATGTTACACTTTCACACATTTCGAATATCCCAATTATGATTGGTGATCAGGATGCGATTATCCTCGACACACAGGTTCATGATAGTGTACAAACAGCAGTTCAGCTTTTAAAAAGCAGAAATATCCATGTGGAAGTGATTCGTCATAACAGAATGGATTTGCTCGAAGAGAAAATTATAGAATTAAAAGGAAAGTATAAAAAAATATGGTACATGCCTGATGGGGTTTATTCCATGTTTGGTGATTGTGCACCGATGACCGAAATTTGTCAATTACTTGATAAGCATGAGCAATTTCACTTATACGTAGATGATACTCACGGAATGAGTTTTGCTGGAAAAAACGGTGCCGGATATGCTTTAAGTCAAGTACCTTTTCATGATAAAATGATTTTAGTGACTTCATTAAACAAAGCATTTGGTGCTTCTGGGGGAGTCACTGTTTTTCCAAATGAGAAAATGCGTGATTTATTTAGAAACTGTGGCAGGCCATTTATATTTTCAGGACCTATTCCTCCTCCAATGTTAGGCGCCAGCATAGCATCAGCAAAAATTCACCTTACTCCTGAAATTACAGTCATGCAGCAGCAACTGAATGATAGAGTAAATTATGTCAACCAATTATGTAAAGAAATGGAACTGCCTTTAATGTGGGAAAACAGCACTCCAATTTTCTTCATTGCAGTCAGTAAACCAATTGTCGCATATAGTATGGTTAAAAAATTGATTAACAGGGGTTATTTCTTCAACTTATCTGTTTTCCCCAGTGTTGCGATTAACAATGCGGGATTGAGAATTCCAATCAGTCGCAACCACACTTTCGAAGATCTGAAAGGATTAATATCAGGGATTGCAGCAGAACTACCTGAAACTTTCGAAGAGGCAGGAATAACTATGAATGATGTTTACAAAGCATTCAAGAAACCCAATCCTTATGTAAAAAAACATGCCTGATTTGAATAATTGATTGTGATAAATGCACCTAAAAACCCGGATCTGTCGATCCGGGTTTTTTTATGGCAATTCTGTGAGGGACCAAAAACTATTTAAAACAGAAACTGCGTCTACATAGCTTTCCAGGCTTAATGGTTTTACTATGTAACCTGCAACATTATTTCCATACGCTTCAATTCGGTCGTGCTCATCGTTAGAAGTTGACATTACATAAACCGAAATAGGTTTTAACTCGGCATCAGCTCTCAATTCTTTCAAAAACTCATGCCCATTCATTTGAGGCATATTTAAATCCAATAAGATAATACTTGGACGAGGACTAATTTTCTCATGACCATTAGTTCCCCTTAACATATCAAGTGCCTGAAGGCCATTCTTAGCATGGTAAAGTTTGTAATTAAGATCGGTTTTTTTTAATGCTCGCTGCATCACCATTGCATCCACTTCGTCATCTTCGACATGAAGAATGTTAACTAATTTGTTTGACATTTTTCCGGTATTTTATTTGTGTGTGTGTGTTTATCAAAATTAAAAGTAACAAAATTCCAACAATAATAAAAAATATACTGACTACCAATCAGAAAGTTTTAAACTTAAGCATGTTGATAGGCAAAATTTGAACATGATGTTGAGATAATTCATATTGTAACCCAATAAGGTTCTTTTCGTTTAAAAGTGCATGATAGGAGTAGCATTCAGAAAACTAAGAAGTATTCTTTCATGGGGTATTTACAAAAGCCTTGCGGAGGACGATCTACTTGAGAGACAGCGATATAAGCTGTTTTTCATTTTCTCAGCCAGCGGATTTTTGATTTGTCTTGCAGAGTCATTTCATGCCATATCTTTTAATACAGACAATAACATATTAGGGCCTGGTTTGCAAGTATTTGCGTTAACTTTTATTTCCAATTATTTGCTTCTCCAATCTCATAAAAAGCTCAAGCTGGCTTATTTAATTGGAATTCTGACAGCTTTCTCCTGTGTTCATTTATTTAACTATTACTATGGAGGCATTAGAAATGCAGGCAATTTTTACTATCTGGTAATGATTATTACCACTTTCATGTTGTTGGGAAAACAATATGGCTGGATGATGATGGGACTATCGATCATCAATCAGATCTACTTTTTCTATGTGAGCGACAATCCTGAAATGATTATGAATGTTCTTGCAGCAAATAATTCAGATCTTAATCAGGATTTTCTATTTTCAACAGGAATGGCTGTAGTGGCAATAGCGGCTTTGAGCAATAGTCTTGGGAGTTCAAAAAACATTGTAATCGAAAAAATAACTGAATCGCAGAAAACACTTGCCATTAAGAATAAAGAGCTCAGGAAATTATCGCTTGTTGCCAGCAAAACAGACAGTGCCGTAATTATCTCCGACCATAACGCTGTTATTACATGGGTAAATGATGGCTTTACACGATTAACCGGATATTTTCCAAATGAAGTAATTGGCAAAAAAAATGATGACTTTCTTTATGGTGCTCCTACCGATTTTAGTGTTGTTCAAAACATGAACGCTGTATTAAAATTGAAAAAAACTTTTGTTGGAGAATTAGAACTTATTCATAAAAATGGCCAAAAATTCTGGAGTCAAATTTCGGTAACTCCTATTCTAGACAGCGATAACGAAGTTATTGAATATGTTTCACTTCAAGATGACATTACTGAAAGGAAAAATGCAGAAAACAAAATTAAGGATTACCTCAAAGATCTGGAAAAAACGAATAAAGAACTAGATGAATTCGCTTATGTGGTTTCACACGATTTGAAAGCACCTTTACATGCCATTTCAAATCTCACCAGTTGGATTGAAGACGACATGAAAGGTCAATTTTCAGATGAAACAAGTTCCAATTTCAACATCATAAAAAGCCGGGTTTCAAGAATGGAAGACTTGATAAACGGATTACTCGAATTTGCCAGAGCCAACCACAAAAAAGGCGAAAAATCTTCAGTAAACCTGAATGACTTTATCAATGAAGTGATTGAATTTTGCGCAGTTCCTCCAAATTGTTCAATTGCAATTGTAAATGAATTACCTGTTTTATATGGAGACAAAATAAAATTTCAACAAATTTTCGCCAATCTCATTGGCAATGCAATCAAATACAACGATAAACCTGAGATCCATATAATTATTTCAGCGGAAGAAAAAGAAAACGAATGGTTGTTAAGTGTTAAAGACAACGGTCCTGGTATTGATTCCAGATTCCATGAAAAAGTTTTTGTAATATTTCAAACATTGAATCCTCGCGACACAGTTGAAAGCACAGGCGTAGGGCTTGCCATTGTAAAAAAAATAATCGAAGAAGAGGGTGGAGAAATTTGGGTAGAATCTCAACCAGGAATGGGAGCTGATTTTAGATTTACCTGGTTAAAAGAACCCAGACCTGAGATGTACCAATTTCAGGGAACTATGAACTATTTTCAATAACGGTAATGAAATCCATATTTAACAAAATAGCAAAAGGAATTTTAATTGATTCTATTCCTGCTGAAGACATTCTTACCAGACAACGATACGCACTATTTAGAATATTTTCTATTATAGGAGCTTTATCCCTGATAATTTTCGCCATAGAGGAAAGCTCTTTTACGAATTTGAATGATGCGAAAATATTTATCTTTTTTGCGGTAGCTATTTCACTTATCATAAACTTAATTGGAGTTAAATTTCATGGTAATTTAACTGTTGCATTTACTATTAGTATTATTACAGCTTTAGGTTTGATCCATTGTGTTACGTATTACAGTGGAGGAATAAGAAATCCAGATTTTTTCTACATGGGTTCCATCATTCTATATTCCTATATTATTCTTGAAAACAAAGGCGGCATACTCACCCTTGTCCTTTCACTGGCCAATATCATCTATTTTTATGCTTTAAGTGACTTTACAGATCAAGGAGTATATATCACTTACAATTTATCGGAAAGAGCCATTGATACCAAACACCTGTATACTGTAGTTTCAAGTATGGTACTGATGACATCTTTGAGTTCCTATCTGGCCTATTCAAAAAATGCTGTTATCAGCAAGATAGAAGAATCTAAAGGCATTCTTATCAAGAAAAACGAAGAACTTCAGGAGCTATCGCTGGTAGCAAGTGAAACCATCAATTCAGTTATTATTACTGATGCAGATGGATCGATTGAATGGGTAAATGATGGATTTACAAGACTAACAGGGTACACACCAGTAGAAGTACTTGGTAGTAAAACAATAAATTTTTTATATGGTTCAAAAAGCAATCCGGAAACTGTAGAAATCCTTGAAAAGAGAAACTTTAGTTCTAACAATTTCAGCACAGAAATAATTAAGTACCGAAAAGATGGTGAAATGGTTTGGGTACAGGAAAATGTTACAAGAATCGTTGATGATGGAGAAAACAATACAAAATATATTTTTATAGAAAGTGACATTTCAGAGCGTAAACGATCAGAAGAAAAAATGTCGGAATACCTCAAAAATCTAGAAAAAACGAATAAGGAATTAGACAAATTTGCATATGTAGTATCGCACGATCTAAAAGCCCCACTTCGTGCAATCGGCAATTTAACAGGATGGATTGAAGAAGATGCAGGTCATTTATTACCCAATGAGGTGCGAAAAAATTTCAATCTTATCAAAGAGCGGGTAATACGTATGGAATCTCTTATAAATGGGATTCTTGATTATTCAAAAGCCGCTAAGAAAAATAATCAACTTGAAATTGTTGATGTAAATAATCTTGTAAAAGAAACAATCGAGTTTCTTGGTCAACCAAAGAACTGTAGCTTCATAGTAAAAAACGAATTACCCGAATTGCTATGCGATAAGGTAAAACTTCAACAAGTGTTTATGAATCTTATTGGAAATGCAATTAAGTTTAACAGTCAGGAAAATAAGTTTGTTACTATTTCTTCTCAACAAACCAAAGATCATTACCAATTCAGCATTTATGATAATGGACCCGGGATAGACTCCAGATTTCATGATAAGATATTTCTAATATTCCAGACTATCAGCTCCAGAGATGATTTTGAAAGTACTGGTGTGGGACTGGCGATTGTTAAAAAAATTATTGAAGAACAAAATGGAAAAATCTGGGTGGAATCAATTCCGGGAAATGGAGCCACTTTTCATTTTTCATGGCCTAAATGTACTATTCCAAAAACATCAAATACAAATATCCTGGAAGAGAAGGCAGAAATATAACAAAACTTAAAAAAAAAGGTAAACATGTCTGAGAAGAAAAATATTGCTGGTATTATTGAAAAAGTCAGGGAGTTTTCGAACCAATTAGATGCTCAGGAAAAAGAGGTGCTCAGAGATCAGCTCATAGCTTACTTACTTTTTGGCAACTACAATGACCAAAAAAATATTGAAAGAAAGAAAATTGTCGCCTTATCGGGATTAACTGAACAAGAGCGGGAACTCATTAAAAAACTGGCTCAACAAACTGAAGCACTTTACAGAGCCAAACATGAAGACGATCAGGATAGCGATTAATTCAGCTTCAACAAATACATAACTCTATCGAATCTATGCTTCTTTAAAAAGCAAATGAAGTTCCTTTTCAATTACACATTAAAAAAAGCACTTTTTTCAGCTACCATTTTTTTAAGCAACAAGGAAGGCCTGTAACGATCATCATTATAATCTGTTCGTAGCACTTCCAAAATCCCTAATATTTTAGCTAAACCAATTTCATCAGCCCATTTAAGTAACCCTTTAGGATAATTAACTCCTTTGGTCATTGCTGATTCAATATCATCTATAGTTGCTATGTTCAGGTAAACAGCGTCAATAGCTTCATTAATAAGCATGGCCAGAATCCTTTCAAAAATGTAACTCCCCTTTATCAAATTTTCATCAGCAGGAACAGGTGGAATAGAATCAGAATAAATATAATAACCCCTACCCGACTTTCTGCCAAACAAACCTGCTTCATATAACCTTTTTTGGGTGAGTGAAGGCCGATACCTTGGATCATAAAACATTTGTTCCCAAACGGTTTCTGTTACTTTAAAATTAATATCGTTTCCAATAAAGTCCATGAGTTCAAATGGGCCCATTTTAAAATTACCAAATTTTTTCATAGCCCAGTCAATCGTGGCGAAATCAGCAATACCTTCTTCGAAGATCTTTATTGCTTCGCCATAAAAGGGTCTGGCAACTCTATTCACTATAAACCCAGGAGTATCTTTAGCCAATACCGTTATCTTATTCCATGAATTAATTAGTTCCCGTGATTTTATGATCGTAGCATTATCGGTGGTGAAAGCAGGGATAATTTCTACCAGAGGCATTACCGTTGCTGGATTAAAAAGTGAATTCCAATTATTCTGGATCTTTCAATACAACCTGGATGCAACTGCCACAACCGCTAATGATGATGTGTTAGTAGCCAAAATACAATCGGCGTTGACAATATTTTCAATTTTGCGAAAAAGCTCTTTTTTAACTTCCAAATTTTCAACAATTGCTTCTATAACCAGTCCACATTCAACAAGTTGAGCTATGTCTTGGGTGAAAGTTAAAAGTGAACTAGTTTTTTGAGATTCTTCCCGGGAAATTTTTCCTTTTTCAATCTGCTTTTCAAAGCTTTTGCTAATAGAGAGTTGCGCTTTATCGAGGGCAACAGCATCTGCATCCAATAAAATAACTTTATGACCTGCAGATGCAGCTACCTGAGCAATGCCACTACCCATTGCCCCTGCACCTACTACACCAACAACTATTTTACCACTCATAAGTTAATTGCCTTTAAAATCAGGTAATCTTTTTTGAAGAAATGCATTCACACCTTCTTGATAATCGTGCGTTTTACCGGCCATTGTTTGAAGATTTTCTTCCACATCCAATTGATCATCAAGATTATTGAAAAGAGATAAGTTTAATGCTCTTTTCGTATATCCTAAACCTTTAGTAGGCATTTTTGCCATCGATTTAGCGCATTCAAACGAAACCTCCAGTAACTTATCATCATCAATAACTTTATAAACCAATCCCATATTAAAAGCCTCAGCGGCCTTCAGTTTATCACCAAGCATCATCAAAGCAGTGGCTCGTTGAAAACCTACGATACGGGGAAGAAAAAATGTTCCACCACTGTCAGGTATCAATCCGATTTTGCTAAATGCCTGAATAAATGATGCTGATGTACCGGCAAAAATAATGTCACAGGCAAGGGCTATGTTGGCCCCTGCACCTGCTGCTACACCATTCACCGCACAAATTATTGGTTTTTCAATACCACGTAACTGAGATATAATGGGATTGTAATGATCTCTTACAATAGAATTTAAAGTAGGACCATCTGCAGCAATTGCCTCTGCCAAATCTTGTCCGGCGCAAAATGCTCGTCCTTCACCTGTTAAAAATATAGCTCTGACTTCCGGATCACGATCGCAATCTTTTAGTGCATCCTGCATGGCCATCGCCACTTCCTTATTAAAACTATTAAGTACATCTGGGCGATTCAGAATTATTTTTGCAACTCCTGCTTCCTTACTTAAATTAATGGTCATGTTTTATGCATTTTGTGGCACTACAAGTCGTGCTTTTCAATGAGATTCATTTTTGTAAACGAATAAAAAAAATGAAAAATTCTAATGGCACTTAAACTCTTCGAAAGGTTGATGGCATTCATTGCAAAAATGAAGGGCTTTGCAAGCAGTAGAGCCAAAGGCGCTGGTTAATTTAGTATTTAAGGAATTACAAAACGGGCATTGCACCGATTTTTTTCTTCCAGATAGCATAGCTTTTAAATGCTCTTCAGTGGATTGTGATGGCGGAGCAATTCCATACTCTTTTAACTTCTTTTTTCCTTCAGGCGACATCCAATCGGTGGTCCAGGCTGGTGCCAGTACAGTTTTAATTTTGAAATTGTTTATCCCTTCATGATGCAGTATTTCAACAATATCTTCTTCAATAACTTTCATGGCCGGGCAACCTGTGAAAGTAGGAGTTATAGAAATTTCAAAAACTGAATTCTCTAAGCTTACATCCCTCAAAATACCAAGATCAACAATCGACAATGCCGGCACCTCCGGATCCAGTACTTTAGAAAGGAGATCCCTGATATGTTCAACAGTAATACCTGCTACCATATAAAAGTCAATTAAACTAGTTTACCATTTCGCATCAGGGTATGCTCTTGGAAGAAATTGCATTTCGGCAAGAATATAACCCAAATGTTCGGTGTGATTGCCTGTGCGGCTGCCCATCCGCATAAAATTGTTTACCTGGGGGATTTCAAGAGTCGCTGTTTTAAATTTTTCAGCTACAGTTTCAGTCCATTTTAGTTTAACTTCCCGTAAGTCGGCAGCAACACCATTCTTCAATAACAACTCTTCAACTTCATCTGTCTGGAACAAATCATCTACATAATACCATAGATCATTTACTGCTTCCTGAATTTTATTATGGCTTTCCGGTGTGCCATCTCCAAGACGTAAAACCCAATCAGCACTATGTCTGAAATGATAAGCAACTTCTTTAAGTGATTTAGCTGCATATGCAGCAATTTGAGGATCGCTGCTTTTCTGTAAAAGGCTGAATAAATGAAAATTATAAACACTAACTATGAATTGTTTAGTAATTGTAAATGCAAAATTCTCATTCGGCTGTTCAACAATCAATAAATTTCTATACTCAGTGGAATCTCGTCTGTATGCCAGAGTATCTTCATCCCGATTCTTTCCTTCTATCTGACCGGCATAGGACAAAATAATTCTTGCCTGTCCTATATAATCAAGTGCCATATTTGACATAGCAATATCTTCTTCCAGATAAGGCGCATGGCCACACCATTCCGAAATTCTTTGCCCCATAATTAAAGCAGTATCACCAAGTCGAAGGCAATACTCAAACAATGCGTGTTCGGGAGTTAATGTTTTTGTAATCATAATTGTGCAGGATGGACCAATCAGGAAATCATCTTGATACCATCAGGTGTTTTATAAAAATTGGGATTGCGGTAAATTTTATCATTCGCTGGATCGAAGAAGGGTCCAACATCTTCAGGTGTTGACGCTACCATAAATTCAGAAGGTACTACCCAAATATTTACAGCTTCATTCCTTCTGCTGTAAACATCGCGAGCATTCAGAAGCGCCATTTCAGCATCTGCAGCGCGAACACTTCCGGCATGTTCATGAGCCATACCAGACTTCTTTTGAGTAAAGACTTCCCAAAGTTTGAATTGCGTATTTTTGTTTGAGCTATCTGACATTTTTATTTATTTTAAAAAATAAAAGGATTACAATCTTAATTCTTGTGAATTATACCTTAGTTAGGAAAATGTTTTTTTGCGTAAGAAGCTGCTGCTTCTCTCACCCATAATCCGTCGCTGTCTGCTTTTACCCTAGCCCTGATTCTGTCACGGTTACAAGGACCATTTCCGGCAATCACATTTTGAAACTCGGCCCAATCGATATCACTGTGATCATAATGGCGGGTTGTTTCATTCCACTTTAAATTGGGATCAGGAATTGTGAGTCCTATTGCCTCTGCCTGTGGAACTGTTCTGTCTATAAAGCGTTGCCTCAGGTTATCATTAGAGTGCAATTTAACTTTCCAACGCATGAGTTCACCACTATTCGGAGAATTTGTATCGGATGGGCCAAACATCATTAAGGAAGGCCACCACCAACGATTCATGGATTCCTGAGCCATTTCCTGTTGTTCTTTGGTTCCTCGCATCAAATATGCTAATAACTGATAACCTTGTTTGTTATGAAAATTCTCTTCTTTACAAATTCGAACCATTGCCCGGGCATAAGGACCATAAGAACATTTTGCAAGTGCGGTTTGATTTACAATTGCTGCACCATCTACCAGCCAACCAATGGAACCCATATCCGCCCAGGTAAGTGTTGGATAATTGAAAATTGAGGAATATTTAGCTTTACCCGAATGAAGTTGATTGTTCATCTCCTGACGATCGATACCTAGGGTCTCTGTTGCGCTGTAAATGTATAAACCGTGCCCTGCTTCATCCTGCACTTTTGCCAATAGAATAGCTTTTCGTGCAAGACTCGGTGCCCTTGTGATCCAATTTCCCTCAGGAAGCATACCAACAACTTCAGAATGTGCATGTTGCGACATCATTCGTATCAATTGCTTACGATACCGTTCCGGCATCCAATCCTTGGGTTCGATAACTTCACCGGAATCAATTTTATTTTGAAAATCTTGTTCTAATTGGGTCTCAGACATAAAGCTCTATTTTTATTTCAATTTGCAAAATTACCAAATAAATGAAGTACTAAACATGATTGAAGTCAATAATTGTAGCATTTTGGAACCGAATTGAAACATTTGAAATTGATTCTTAATGTTACTATTCTCTGGCAATGAAAATATTTAGATTTCAAAGCAAATAAAAACCTAAAACATTGATAGTCTGAGTAATTTAAAAAAGTACGCATCAGTGCAATGGAATAAAATAGTGATTAAAATGACATCAAATTACTATCTTTGCAGGCAAATTGTAAAAAATTTCAATTCATTAACACTTAATGGGTTTAATTACAATTAATTAGCTCTGGTTTAAAGATTCTTTTAACAACTATTGGTACATGCTGTTTAAGTCAAATTCTAGTTATCACGTAAATAACAAATTCTACCTGTTTTTTGTTTTTACCCTCGTATTGTTTTCATCCTGCTTGAGCAGAAAAGAGACTGAATATTTCCAGACGATTGCCGATTCATCTGCGGTGCAAGATACTTTGAGTTTGAGGGAAGTATTTGAACCTAAAATTCAAACAAATGATATTTTACTCATTCAGGTAGCCAGCATTAATCCGGAAGCAGCCCGCTTTTTTAATCCAACAGACAATACCGGAGGAAGCACCGATGCAAACTTAGTTACTTATTTAGTTGGTGTTAGCGGAGAAATTTAATTTCCTTTAGTTGGTAAAATTAAGGTTGCCGGATTGACTACGCGTGAATTTCGTGATGACCTAAGACTCAAACTCGAAAAATATTTACAAAGCCCTACTGTGAGAGTTACTTACAACTCCTACAAAGTTACTGTTTTGGGCGAAGTAAATGCTCCTGGATTGTACCAGGCATCCAATGAAAAACTTACTATTACAGATGCAATCGGACTGGCAGGTGATCTCACCATATTCGGGGATCGGAAAAAAGTAATGTTGATCAGAGAGGACAAAGGAAAAAAATCATTTAATGCGATTGATTTAACTAAGCGGGATTTGTTTAAATCAGAATATTATTACATGCACCCGGGAGATATTCTTTATATACCTGCCGGAAAAGGGCGTATAGCATCAGCGGATACTTTTTACAGGATAGCACCAATTGTTATCAGTTCCCTCACGTTATTGGTTTTGATAGCAAGACTACAAGTTAATTGATTCATCATAAGTAATGGATACCAACGAAAGAGACAACACAGTACACGACGAGAAAAAGTTTAATATTAAATATTTCTTTTTCAGCAAAGTAATCAAGTATTGGTACTTATATGTATTAAGCTTTATTGTTGCAATAGGTGCCGGTTATTATTACAATTGGTATACTACCCCCGTCTACAGCGCTTCTTGCACGCTACTTATCAAAGATGATAAGAGAAATTTATACAATCAGGATTTACTATCTCAGGTAAGTAATCTGGATAACACTGGTGGTATTGATAATGAAATCGAATTGCTACAATCGCGATCGATGATTTCAAAAACTTTGAGAAAGCTGGAAACCGACGTAAGTTATTTTATTCAGGGAAATTTTAAAAGAACTGAACTTTATAAACAATCCCCCATACAAATTAATTACGATTCAGTTGCTTTTTCAACATTTGAACAACAAATCAGGTTAGTAGTTATAGATGACAAAAATTACAAAATAAGTTATCTTAAAAAAAACAGTACTGACGAAATAACTTCTACTTACAAATTTGGAGAACAGGTAAAAAACAATCTTGGCAAATTTACAGTGGAAAAAACATCCAACTTTAAAGATAAAGATTTCAAAAACGAAGAATTTGAAAAACGAAATTTTGTAGTAATCATTCACAATTTCGATAACCTGATTGATAAATTTACAAAAGGACTGGAAATTCAGTTTGTTTCAAAAAAAGCAACAGTTCTGCAGTTAACTTTTAATGATCCTGTTCCCCAAAAAGCAGGAGATTTCCTGAACTTACTCATGGATGTTTATATCCAAAGTGGTATTGATCACAAAAACGAAATTGCCACCAACTCTTTAAATTTCATTGATGATCAACTAGAATTAATTACTACAAATCTCCGCTCCTCTGAACAGGATCTTGAAGAATTTAAAACAGAAAAAGGAATCACCGATATTGGAACTGAAGCTCAGGCTTTTCTTGGCAGCGTTAAGGTATATGATGA
This sequence comes from Bacteroidota bacterium, assembly GCA_016722525.1. Lineage (GTDB taxonomy): Bacteria > Bacteroidota > Bacteroidia > AKYH767-A > OLB10 > JADKJB01. Next base: position 47,811 of record JADKJB010000006.1, on the reverse strand, counting down.
AAAGATTTCTGAAATAGATATTCAAAATTCGTTCCTTGCTTATCTTGAACAGTACATTGTGCAAGATAAACAACTGGATAAAATTTCACCTGCTTCATTAGGAATTGCTGACCCGCTATTGACAAAACTCATTACTCAGCTGAGCGACTTACAAAACCAAAGAAAGAGTCAATTAAATTCCACCAAACCGGATAATCCAATTATTGTTTCTTTCGATATACAAATTCAAAACACCAAGGAGGATCTACTGGAAAATGTTAGATCAATCAGGGACGGGTTGAAAGCTTCTCGCAGACAAGCCGAAATACAATTAAACAGAATTCAAGTAAAATAAAAACAGTTCCTAAAACACAAAGAGAGAACTTGTTAGTATGGAAAGGCAGGCAACAATTAAAGAAGGATTGTATAACTACTTACTACAAAGAAAGCCGAAACAGCTATCATGCTTGCTTCTACAATTTCCGATAATCGAATTGTAGATTCAGCAATAGCTTCTTATAAACCCTTCAAGCCAATACCGAATCAAACCTATACATTCGCAATTTTGCTAGGTTTTTTAGTTCCCGCAGCATTTGTATTTCTCAAGGATATACTCAACGATAAAATTAAAGATGTTTCTGATTTAGAAAATAGCACTAAAATTCCTGTACTGGGAATGGTTGGTTACAGCGAAGCTCATTCAAATATGATTGTTGTCGAAAAACCTGAATCATTCATTGCAGAATCATTCAGATCAATAAGAACAAACATTCAATACTTCACCAAAAATCAAGGAAAATGCATCAAAGTATTGGTCACCTCCTCAGTAAGTGCTGAAGGTAAAAGTTTTTGTGCAGCTAACCTTTCTGCCATATATGCTATTTCCGGTAAGAGAGTTGTATTGGTGAATGGCGATTTACGAAAACCAAAAAATAATGAAGAGTTAAATCTTGCTTCCGACAAAGGCATCTCCAATTATCTTATTGGTAACGCTGAAATAAATTCTATCATTCAGAAATCCCCTAACGTACCCAATTTGGATATTATTCTTTCAGGACCCAAGCCACCAAACCCCTCTGAGCTTATCCTGGGGCCTAAAATGGATATCTTTTTTGAACACCTTGAAAGCAATTACGATGTAATTATTGTTGATTCTCCTCCTGTTGGAATTGTTACCGATGGAATATTACTCAGCAGATATGTAGATTCTACCATTTATATCATCAGGCAGAATGTAACCAGAAGACATAACATTGAATTCATCAATAGTTTATATCGTGAAAATAAATTACCGAACCTCAGTGTAATTTTTAATGCTGTTAAATCAGGACCCAATTATGGCTACGGTTATGGTTATGGTTACGGCTATGGAAACGGATATGGTTATGGCTACTATGAAGAAGATGATCAAAAGAAGCAAAAAAAGAAAAAAGTTCGAAGTGTTAAGCCTTCTTGATTTAAGATTCTTTTGATTAGTTAAGTGTATCTGTATAGCTATGATCAACTTTTTAAAAAGCAAACTTGACTCGCAGAGTAAAACACTATTCAAAAATAGTTCATGGGTTTTTGTTTCCAATATGATTGGAACTGCACTTACATTTGTAAGAGCGATAATAATAGCCAGGGGATTAGGTGCTGAACTTTTCGGAATTTATACAGTTATAATAGCTTTCATTGCTACCGTAATGGAAGTCTTAAACTTAAATCTGGTAACACCATTAATCAGGTATGGTGCGCTTTATAAAGAAGAACAAAGACCCGATAAAATAGTTGCACTCATAAAACTTTGTTTGCTAACAACTTTGATTATTTCAATGTTGTCTATTCTTGCAGTTAGTGTTTTAACATTTACTTCTTACTCTACTTTTATTAAAGCTCCCGGCCTGGAATGGTTTTCTATAAGTTACAGTTTTGTTGCTTCAATTCTCCTTTTCAACAATATTAGCAGAGGTGCCTTAAGATTATATTTCAGGTTTAAAGTGAATTCTATCATTCAGGTTATTATGGATGTTGCGGAACTCGCTCTTATAGCCATCGCAGTACTTATATTTCCAAAGCAATTAGATTATTTTCTGATTGCTATTTTAACTTCAAGACTCATAAATGGAATTATTCCAACTGTAGCTGCGTTTAAAGAGCTGATGCCTGAACTAAAAATTATATTGGTTCTCCAATCAATTTGTTGAAAGATCAAATGAAAACCATAAGGGTTTTTGTTATCAACAATTCATTAGCAAGAACTGTTGTGTCGTTGATTAACAATGGCGATGTCCTCTTAATTGGTGTGCTCGCTTCAAGTCCTGCACAAGCTGCTTATTATGTCGTTGGAAAAAAAATCGCTTGGACGATCTTAACTCTGGTGGATCCACTATCCAGTGCACTATATCCACAATTCTGCAAGCTGTACAGCGAAAATCAATCTAAATTAATGAGAAACATGGTGGTTAAGCTTACTCTGTTAGCTGCCATTCCTGCTGTTATATTTCTTTTCATTGCCTTTTTCTTCAATGAATGGATTATTACTTTGTTTTTTGGCAAAGACTATCTTGGTGCGGCAAACACCTTTTCATTGCTCACAGGTGCTTCATTACTTTCTGCCATCTTTTTCTGGGTCCAGCCATTACTTCAGGCAATGGATTTAGTTAATGTGCGGCTTTATGTATCTTTAATGGGCCTCGTTGCAGGACTCATAGCAGCCTATATACTTATTCCTTTGTATGGTTCCGACGGAATGGCGATAACTATGATCATTATCAACCTTTTAATGCCCGGTTTCTTTATTACATTTGCAGTTAAGAAATTCAATTCTCTCAACATAAAAACTGACAATTCGCTTTCAAAAAATCCATAAGCTAGCTACCTCATTTACTTATTTGGATTTTACGAAATTATTAGAACGCTTCATTGTCACTAAACAGACTTCAATTTTAAAATGCAATCAGTTCAAAATGTACAACAAAATGAATTTATAAGTACATTAAGTAAGTATATTAATTTAGGATGTTTAAGTAAGATTGATATTTTTCTCGCAGCAGTAAATCCAATGTGGCCTTTTTACAAAAATGCATCACAAATAGCAAAAATGTTTCATGCGTCTCGAAGTAGTTCCATTGGTGCTGAAGTAACAATAACGATCCCTGAATACAACGGATCCAACCGATCAGTTCTTAAAATTAAATCCTATCTCCAAACACATCTTGAAAATGAAATTTATGCTTCCATTCTTCATGGAAGTCTTGCCACAGATGAGGAAATAGGTTATAGTGACTTTGATGCCCTTGTGATATTGCGTGATACTGTTTTTGAAACCAATGCTGTTCTATCCAAGGTAGGTAAGCACTTAAGCCATTGCTATGCATTGATGATTGAATTTGATCCTCTCCAGCATCATGGATGGTTTGTAATGACTGAATCTGATCTTAAAAATTACCCCAGCCATTACTTTCCTATCGAAATTCTTCCATATAGCCGATCACTCACAGGCACTTCTCAATTAAATATAAAATCAGAGCAATCTGGTCCGGATAAAAATTCATTGATTAAACTTATTAAATCCCTTGAAAAACAATTAAAATCAGAAGTCATTCCATCAAATAGGTATATGGCAAAAGGCCTATTGAGTGAATTCATGTTGCTTCCTGCTTTTTTCATACAAAAGATAACTGGCAAAGGGATTTTCAAAAAATTCAGTTTTGATACTGCCCGCCCCTATTTCACTTTTGAGGAATGGCAAGTTATGGACGAAGTTTCACAAATAAGAATCCAATGGGATGCATCTCCTGTCAGCAGCTCTATTAATACACAAAGTATGGTAACACCTTTGATGAAAAGGAGACAGAAAAATTTGTCTGGTGCAATTCCTCTGACGATTGAAAATGCTTTCAAGAACGGTTTAAAATCTAGAATGCTATCATTTGTTTATGCAGTTAAAAATAAATCAAATGAAAATTAATTTTACTGATTTTCCTACTTATTTTTCAGTTCAGGAGTATGATGCTGCCATTACTAAAATGGTAGATATACTTTCAGGCAATAAAGATATACTAAGTATTTTCCAGGTCGGAGGAGTGTCATCGCCCGGAATTTCAGATATTGATTTCTATGTTATTTTTAAAAATGAGTGTCAATTTTTACACAATCCTGTTGCCAATTTAACTTTTCCAGCTAACTATTTTTTTTCACACAGATTATTTGGCACTTGTGAAAAATTTGCAGTTGATTTCGAGAAATACACTTTTTTTCGGAGCTATAAATTATTAGCTGGACAAAACATCAATATGTTAAATTATGATTTGAATGAAAGTGACATTCAAATTCTGCAGCATCAAATTGCTTTGGAATATTTAATCAAAGCTTGGTTAAACATTTCTATTAGTTTAATTTACAAAGAAGTTAAAGTGAGAGATCTGTTATTGCATGCAAGGCCATTCTGTATGACATCGAATTTCTCTCTATTGAAGATGAAGAGTTCAAAGGAGTGATCAACGAAATAATGACTATCAGAAAGAACTGGTTCGAAACACCGGTTTCATTGAGCAAACTTCAGGAAATTGTTGAAACTTACCAACAAGGCCTTTTTAGAGCCATCACAAATTCAATTGCAAAATTTGGATTTTATCGATCACCAAAAAGTGAATCCATTCATCAGTAAAAGAGTAAAACTTTCCAATTATCACGATTACGAAATAAACAGAACAGGTTTACTACTTCCACCCTCATTAGTAAACCAATCAAAAAAATTACTAAAAATTCAAAAAATATCAATAAATTCGACGTACGAATTCCAATAATTGAAACAGATATTCCATCAATTCTACAAAAAAGGCAAAAACTGCTTCATCAGGCTATTACTTACAACAACATCCATCTTCCTGGCTTTCTTTGTACTGCATATGGAATGAATATATTTGAAAATTAGGATACTTACAAAATGGCGATCAGAAATCTTGGTGCAATTATCGTTGATACACTTCGGTACAAATACATCACTAAATCATTTGAAGAAGCAGGCAATCGTAATTATATACTCGATTTGGGTTGCGGTATTAACCCTTCAAGCATATTTACTCTAAATATGCCAATAAATCCATTGGAATAGATGTGGCTCAATCACCACACGATTCCAAAGCAGTTGATATCATATATGACGGAATCAACATTCCATTTCCCGACAATGAATTCGATATAATTTTTTGCACTGAAGTGATGGAACATGTGCCAAATCCGGAACATTTTCTTTCCGAAATAAACAGGGTGCTGCAATCTGGTGGTGTTTTAATTATGACCACCCCTTTCATGGTGCAGTTGCACGAAGAACCCTATGATTTTTATCGATACACTAAATATGGAATTCAACATCTTCTTAATAAATCAGGATTTGAAGTCAAAAACATTGTTGCCTTCGGCGATGCTATTGGAGTTCTTATTGGAATACAAATCCAATTGTTCTTAAAAATATGGAGTGCTATAGCCAATTTTACAAAAATTAAAATTATTTATTCTGAATGGAATCCATTTATATTTTTTGGTGTAGTACTTCCTCAATGGATGTATCTGTTGTATTTAAAAATTCCATTGCCTCGTTCCATTAGAAAATATCTTTCCGGAACACCCAGGGGATACGGGTATTATTCAGTAAAAAAATAATGATTCCATAAAGATGCAGGTTAAGCCAAAGATACTTCACTTCATGTGGTCTGCCAATTTTGGTGGGATAGAAAAATTAGTGATTGATTTAACACGCACTCAAAATCAAAGTGATCACATTTCAGCTGAAATACTGGTAGGTTGCAATAAAGGATCTTTTAAAGACAAATTAATTGATACTCTTACCCCACACACCTATGCCAATTTAAAAGTGGTTTGATTTCAATCCAAGTGTATATGTCAAAGTGAAAGCGAAAATGAAGGAGTTTGACATAATTCACTTTCATACTTTCAATTCTTTAATATTTAAAGCGGCTATAGATTCCGGCAAAAAATTTGCTATACGGTTCATGGCAATTTCAATTTAGGAAGAAAAGTAACTTTTACGGATCGCATTACCAATTCAATCAGAAATTACTGTATAAACAACTATGTGGATTATATTACTTTCAATTCAAAATTTACTCAAAAAATAGCTATCGAAAAATACCACTTAAAAAATATAAAAGACGGTATAATTTACAACGGTATCCCTTTCAAAAAACCATCTGAAATTCCTGAAATAACCAGCGCCGAACACTTAGCGTTTCTAAGAAACAAGTTCGTAATTGGGACGTCTTGCCGATTCAATGCATTCAAAAGAATTGATCGGTTAATAGATGCTTTTTCTGAATTTGCGAAAGGCAAACCGGATGTTGTACTACTTTTGGTAGGAGATGGTGTTATGAAACAAAAACTTGAAGAAAGAGTCAATCAGTTGAACATAAATTCAATGGTCCTTTTTGCCGGATTCCAATCCAATGTTCAAGGGTACCAGAAATTAATGAACATTTGCGTATTTCCAAGTGAGGATGAACCTTTCGGATTAGTTGCAGTAGAAACATTAGCGATGGGTAAACCTACCATTGTTTTTAAAGATGCCGGCGGAATGCTGGAAATCCTGATTAATGATTTCCCGGATGATATTGTTGCAGATATCCCTGAATTGGTGAAAAAACTCAACTATTACTATGAAAGTAAAAATACTGTCAACAATATTCTTGCTCATAAAAGAGAGTTAATCGCTTCAAGATTTGACATAAAATCAATGGAAGAAGCCTTCTTTGCAGAATACGTGAAGCTGCTTACTTCGTAATTAACCGTAGTTGCTAAAAAAAGCAATTTTTTGTAAGTAGCTATATATAAATTCATTAAAATCAAAACCTTATGAAAGCCAGTTAAGCTTACTGTATTTAAAATAAAATTAGTACCTTTACAGTGTTATGTTTATGACATTCAAAGAGTGGAAAAGTTGGGTAAAAAACCTGGATAGTTCACTAAAATGGTTCATTATACTGATTTTGATCAGACCCATAACGGACAGTTTTTATTCTCTCAAAGAAATTTCACCTTTTTTATCCCCTCTTTACATACTAGGAGTTGCAACCCCTTTTCTGGCAGCTTACTCCATCTTTAAACAAAAAAAGCCCAATTATTCAAGATTAGATTCCTACATGGGATGGTTTGCCATTTTGGTGAGCATTTCCTGTTTAGCACTTTTAATAAGCGATTCCTTTTCCCTGGAAGCGCTTGATCCAACTATAAAATTTACAATCCCATTTTTTCTCTATTTCTTTTGCAGAAGGCTGATTCGTTCTAAAGCAGATTTACATGGAGTTTTTCAAACTTTTTATTTATTCTACACTTGTTGTTGTAATCGTTTTTACTTACGAAATGATTTTAGGACCCATAAATGTTCAAATATCAAGAGGGCTGGAGCGCTATCAGGGAAATTATTCTGATGTCATGAATTATGCTTTGTATGCCGGGATTTCTCTTCTTATTGGGTTTTATGCCTTCATGGAAAAACCAAAATCGGTCCCTCCAACTAAATTGACTATTCTACTTTCGATCACTTTACTGTATGCTATATTAATCCTGTTCAACATCCATCACACTGCCACTTGGGCAGTCATCTCTGCTCTCATTGTTCTCTTTCTATTATATAACCTTAAAGCTAATTTGGGAATAGGGATAGCGGTTTTATTTGTTGCGGCAGTAGCAGTAGCAGCTTTGGGTCCTGATTCACTAGAAGAAAAAGTGGCACCTCTTGTTGAAACAGATATTAAAGTTTATGAAGGCGAAAAAGAAAATGAGCAACTTTTACATGGTAGAGTTGGAAGATGGATGAATTTCTTAGATTTTTTTAATTCAAAAAATTCATTTGTGCAATTATTCGGGCTGCCTTTAGGTATGGACCATCCCTATTCCTATATTTCAAAAGGTTCACACAATGATTTTCTAAGAACGTTGATGTTCACCGGTTATCTTGGGGTTTTAACTTATGTATTCATTCTGATAAATCTATTGATACGGATATCCAGTCAAAGCATTACTGCTTCTGTCCGGGGATTTGGTATAATGAGAATGCAACTATTGTACTCAATAAGCACCACACCATTGCTATATCCAATTCTGTTGTACATATTAATGCCCATACTAAGTTACCTGGCGCTGCCAAGTCAACTTAAACAAAAATAACAAATGAAAGTTAAAAGCACCGTTCTCTTCCTTGGCAAACTTCCCCCTCCCTACATAGGGCCTTCAGTTGCATGTGAGATCATAATAAATTCTAAACTAAAAGAAGATTTCAACTTAATACATGTTGATCTTTCTGATCCTCGTGATATAAATACTTTGGCAAAATTAGATTTCACAAATTTCTATTTGGCCTTCAAACAATATGCACAACTATTTTGGTATTGTATCAAATATAAACCCGACTTAGTGTATGTTCCGGCAGGCCAAACCAACGTTGGCTACGTTCGTGATGCAGGCTATATTCTGATTGCAAAACTGTTTGGAATCAAAGTACTGACCCATTTACGTGGTGGCTATTTTTTGAATTGGTATAATGAAAGCGGTAAGGTCATGAAGTCTTTTATTCGTTTTGTTCACAAAAAAGTAGATGGTCAAATAGTGCTTGGAAACAATCTTCGTAAACTATTTAACTGGATTGTTCCTGATAAAAATATTTATGTTATTCCAAATGGAGGAAATTTTCCAGTTAATTATTCAACTCGACAACACGAAAAAACTACAGTTTTGTTTTTAGGTAATTTTGTTAAATCGAAAGGTGTACTTGAAGCATTGTATGCTGCTCCTGCAGTTTACGCCGCCAATAAGGATGTAAATTTTGCATTTGCCGGTGAATGGCGTGATGAGGAGGCAAAGAAAGCATTTGAGGAGTTTCTTAGTATTCATCCGGATTTACCTATCATAAATCATGGACCTGTAAAAGGACAAAAGAAATTTGATATTTTAAATGAAGCCGATATTTTTATTTTTCCAACTTATTACCGAAATGAAGGCCATCCATGGGTAATTGTAGAAGCTATGGCTGCCGGTTTGCCGGTAATTTCAACAGATCATGCAGCAATATCAGAAAGCGTTTACGACGGAATTAATGGCTTTTAGTAGAAAAGAAAAATGTAGAACAATTAGCAGCTAAAATTATTCTGCTTGCTAATGATAAAGCACTTAGAGATAAAATGGGAGCGGAAAGCAGACGAATTTATCTTGAGAATTTGACCGAAGAAAAATGGTGGAGCGAATGGGAAATGCTTTTAATGCAGTGATTAATAGTAATCGTTAATATATTAAGTTCAACAGAAATTAGAATCGTGAAAAAAATATTAGTTACCGGAGGAGCCGGTTTTATTGGAAGCCATGTTGTAGAAAAACTACTGGATGAAAAAATCTGGGAAGTACATTGCCTGGATGTTTTTGATTCATTTTATGATCCTGCTATCAAAAGAAAAAACATTGCCCATGCTTTAACTAACCCTGATTTTAAATTGCATGAAGGAGATATCAGGGATCTTGTTTTTTTGGAAAATGTTTTTACAACATCATTTGATGCCATTGTTCATCTCGCAGCACGAGCAGGAGTTCGACCCAGCATTGAACAACCCTTGTTGTATGAAGATGTAAATATTAAAGGAACTTTAAATTTGCTGGAGAAAGCCAGACAACATGGAATAAAACAATTTGTTTTTGCTGGCAGCAGTAGTGTGTATGGCGAAAATCCGCGAACACCATGGAGTGAAAATGATTTTGTTTTAAATCCAATTTCTCCCTATGCCGCTACTAAAGTTGCTTGCGAATTATTTGGCCACACTTATGCTCATTTGTATAACATTCGTTTTATTTCATTAAGATTTTTTACAGTCTTCGGTCCCCGGCAAAGACCTGATTTAGCAATTCACAAATTCTTTAAACTGATTGATAATAGCCAGCCAATTCCTTTCTTTGGGGATGGTACCACCAGCAGAGACTATACTTTTGTAAGTGATATTGTTCAAGGCGTTAGAGCAGCAATCGATTATAACAAATCAGATTATGAAATTATAAATCTGGGAAATAACAGAACCATTAATTTATTGCAACTGATTGAATCAATTGAAATGGTATTGGATAAAAAATGCCATTCTTGACAAACAACCCATGCAAGCAGGTGATGTGTCACATACATTCGCCAACATCAATAAGGCTAAATCTTTGCTCAATTATCAACCATCAACAACTCTTGAAGCCGGCCTAATTGCCTTTAAAGACTGGTATCACAAAGGAATTAAAGTTTAATGCTTTCTTCAAATAAAATTTATACTGCTTATTGAAATTGAAAATTTATAAATGGAACAGTTAACACAAAATCTGAAAGATGGGAAAATGCAACTTCTTGAAGTTCCATTTCCACTTTTAACCTCGGACAAGTTCTTGTTCGTAACCACTATTCACTTATTAGTGCCGGAACAGAAGGAAAAACTGTGAAAGATGCAAGATTGGGATATATCGGCAAAGCCATGGCACGTAAAGATGAAGTTAAAAAAGTAATCAATACCGCCAAAACAATCGGTTTAATGAACACTTATAAAATGGTGATGAATAAACTCGATGCTCCTTCATCATTGGGTTATTGTTGTGCCGGTGAAATCATTGAAGTAGCACCTGATATCATTGACATTAAACCCGGCGATCTGGTGGCATGTGGTGGCAATGCAGCTAATCATGCAGAGGTGGTGGCTATACCTAGAAATTTGTGTGTTAAGTTGCCCGAAAATGTATCGGCTGAATATGCATCTATTACTACTTTGGGTGCCATTGCATTGCAAGGAATCCGCCAAGCTGATTTAAGGCTAGGCGAAAATTGTGCAGTAATTGGCTTGGGCCTTGTAGGACAACTAACATTACAAATGTTGGCTGCCTCAGGAGTCAAGACTATAGGCATCGATATTGATCCTATTCAGGTTGAAAATGCAAAGAAAAATGGCACTGGTTTAGCTTTTTCAAGAAATAGCGAATACCTTGATGAGGCCATAAAACAACTTACCGATGGGTATGGTGTAGATGCAGTAATAATTACTGCTGGAACATCATCTACTGATCCGATTGATTACTCAGGTGAGATTTGCAGGCAAAAAGGAAAAGTGGTGGTGGTGGGTGCTGTACCAACAGGTTTTAAACGCGTAAACTACTTCAGGAAAGAACTGGATTTAAGAATGTCTTGTTCGTATGGCCCAGGACGTTACGATTCGGATTATGAAGAAAAAGCTATCGACTACCCTTATGGTTATGTGAGATGGACTGAAAATCGCAATATGCAGGCGTTTGTGGATTTGATTCATGCTGGTAAAATAAATCTTGAACCACTCATTTCTCACCGCTTTGATTTTATGGATGCTGCCAGCGCCTATGATTTAATAGTTAACAAAACAGAACCCTTTCTTGGAATTATACTCCGGTATGATATCAAGAAGAAACTAAAATCAACTATTAACTTAAAGCCTGAACAAGCCTCCGGTAATGCATCACAAACTCCCGTGCTTGGTTTTATAGGTGCCGGATCTTTTGCTCAAAATATTTTATTGCCAGCCGTAAAGGACAAAGTCCGACTCAAGGGAATACTTACAGCGCGTCCCGCAAATGCAAGAAACCTGGCCGATAAATATGGCTTCAGTTTTTGTTCAGGTGATGCAGCTGAAATTTTAAATGATGCTGATATAAACACTATTTTCATTGCAACACGACACGATTCACATGCCAGATATGTTGTTGAAAGTTTAGATCACAACAAAAATGTATTCGTTGAAAAACCACTTTGTTTGCACGAAGAAGAATTGGATGAAATTATTCAATGTCAGAAAAAATCTGGCAAAATGCTTATGATAGGTTTTAACAGACGATTTTCTCCTCTGGTACAAACTCTTGCAAAAGCATTACATGAAATGAAAGAAGCTCCTGTGTCTATTAATTACAGAATTAATGCCGGAGCAGTGCCTCCTGAACATTGGGTAAACGACAAACAAATTGGTGGCGGAAGAATAATTGGTGAAGCCTGTCATTTTATTGACCTGGCTATGTTTTTAGCAGGATCAAATATAGATTCAGTTAGTGCTTTAGCAATGAAAGATCCAAATAATTTGGATGACACTGCAACAATTAATTTACATTTTAAAAATGGCAGCATTGCAAATATCTCCTATTTCTCCAATGGTAACAAAGAAGTAAGTAAGGAATATCTCGAAGTATTCTTTAGTGGAAGAGTTGCAATTCTTGATGATTTCAAAACTTTAAAAATCATTGGCAAAAATCCTATTGATAAAAAAGCAGCAGGCCAGGACAAAGGGCACAAAGCTGAAGTGGAAGCTTTCCTTAATGCAATAAAAGATGGCACTTCAGTTCCAATTCCACTCCAGGAGCAATATTTGTCGATGCTTACAACATTTAAAGCACTTCATTCTATTTCGAACAATGGTGAAAGAATTTTCATAAATTGATACGTTTCAACTTATGACTAATGACAATAGTGCTTTATTGATCCAACAAAGTTGCAAACAACTTCTGGCGTATATTGAAAAAGAACAATACCGGGGTTATGATCCTTATGATGCACTTTTATCTCCGTTGTTTGGACTCCCTGTTCTAAATAATAATAAACTATTTAGATTCGGGATTCAACAATTAGTAAAGCGCTCACCAATCAACCTCCGCGCTATTTTGCAAATTAAAAAAGGCATTAACCCCGTTACCCTCGGACTTTGCATTCAAGGGTATACCAATTTGGCGCAGGCAAATTTAATTTCTAAAGATGAAGCAATTAAAAATGCGACTTGCTTCAAAACGAACTCATTAAATTTATTCCTGAAGGTTATAAGGGCGCTTGTTGGGGCTATGATTTTCCATGGCAATCGCGGCATATGACAATAGCTGCTTTTCAGCCAACTATAGTTGCAACAGGTATCATTACAAACGCGCTTTTTCTTTATCATCAATTTTCAGGAAATACCAAATCCCTGGACTTGTGCAAAAGTGCATGTGAATTTATTCTTCATGATATCAATCAAACAATAGATCCTGATGGATCTGTCTGTTTTTCCTACTCCCCTTTTGATAAAATCAGAGTTTTTAATGCGAGCATGAAAGGTGTACGAGCTCTTTCTCAGGTATACAGTGTTACCCAAAAAAGTGAGCTGGCTGAAACTGCTTTAAAAGGAGTTAGATTTGTGATGAAGCAACAAAAACCGAACGGATCATGGAATTATGCCGAAGGAAAAAATGGTGCATGGGTGGATAATTACCACACCGGATATGTTCTTGACTGCTTGAATGATTATATGAAAAATACAGGAGATTATTCATGGCAAAGTAATCAACAAAAAGGATTTGATTACTACTCAAACACATTTTTCCAGGAAGGTGAAATACCTAAATTCTTTAATAATGCCACCTACCCTATCGATTGTACTGCGGGCGGACAATCGTTGCTTACCTTTGTAAATTCAATAATCTGAATCTGGCAACTAAAGTTGCACTTTACATGATAAAATCAATGCAATCGCCAAATGGCCATTTTTACTTCAGAAAATATCGTTATTTTACTGAAAAACAATCATTTATGAGATGGTCGAATGCTTGGATGTTTGCCGGGTTGTCTGATTTACTGAAATCCTATGAAAACAAATTATAATCGGTTTTAAATCAGCTTTCTGATTTAAAATTATTTGTAATTATATGAATTTTATATTATAACTCACTGATTTTACAATATTTATATTAGCAAGTGGCTCATAACTTTGTTACTAATTTCTGTATCAAAAATAATAATAATTGCCTTATGGTACATAATACATTATCTTTGTATTAAATTGTTACAAATTCCATAGAGTTCTTGTACATAAAGGATTCGAAAGGTTTTTTCGCTTCATGTAACCTGACCACCATTCATGAGAAACAGTTTAGTTTTAAATAGAGATAAGGCTGAGGGCAAACTCAGAGATCTCTTTCGTTTTGGGAATGTTAAGAATTCCATCCTTAAGGATCCTGGATATGAAGTGTATGACTACGTTTCAAAATTTATCGATCTTGATAGTGAGCGGTCATTGGCTATAATGACCAAAACAACTTTTAACGTTTATGCACTTTCAGAAAATTACTTTGATTCACTTGTAAATTTCGCCAGAATCAATGATATTCAGAGAATCAATAAATATTTTGAAGCTGTAAATAGTAAATTGCCTATAGATGGTATATTCGTCGGTTGTGTTGAAACTAAAAGCGATAGAAAAGAAAGAATACTTAACAAATACCCTCCTGTTCTATCACACATTTATTATTTTTTCGATTTTATTTTTAAACGTATTTTCCCTAAATTACCTATTACCAAAACTATTTATTTTAAAATTACGGGAGGCAGAAACAGAGTAATTTCCAAAACAGAAACTTTAGGTCGTTTATACAGTTGCGGATTTAGTGTTATCGACGAATGTAAAGTAAATGGAAAATTGTATTTTGTTGCCAGAAAATTGATGAACCTGCCTTTGATGATGAACCCTCTTATGGCCCGGTTTGCAAAATGCGTAGATTTGGATATTTAGGAAAAGTAATAAATGTCTACAAGTTCAGAACCATGTATCCCTTTTCTGAATATCTTCAACAATACATTTACGAAAAAAATAAGTTGCAGGAAGGTGGCAAATTCAAAGATGATTTTAGAATTTCTACTCTGGGAAGATTTATGCGCAAGTATTGGCTGGATGAATTGCCAATGATCATGAATTTATTAAAAGGTGATTTAAAGCTGGTTGGTGTGCGACCGCTAAGCAAACAATATCTTAGTCTTTACTCAGAAGAACTGCAACAAAAAAGATTGCAATTTAAACCGGGACTGATACCTCCTTTTTATGCCGACTTACCCAAAACTCTTGATGAAATAATGGCATCAGAAAACAGGTATCTCGATCAATATTCAAAACATCCTATTCGGACAGATATTAAATACTTTTTTGCTTCCTTCAAACAAATTATTTTCAAAAAAGCTCGCAGCAATTAATTTTTTAGCTGTTTTTTAGTATAGCTCTATATTTACTTAACCTTACTGTTTTTAAAGTTTTCCAACCGTGGTATGGTTTCTTTATCGGATGGTATTTCACTTCATCAAAAACAACTAAAAACTTTTCGAAAGCGTTTTTCTCGCATTTTTGTTTTTGATTTTCAGTAATTTTTATATTCTCTCTAACACTATACTTTTCTAAAAAAAATTTTACAAATTCACTTTTATTGTTCACTATTCACTGATCACATTGAACTGGTAATTTGGAACTTTTATCTTGTCACTTTAAACTTGTCACTTTAAACTTGTCTCGTTCAACTTATCCTTTGATCCACTTAACTTTTTCACCAAACTGGACAGCAGGCATGCTGTCCCTACAGCCAAAATATTAAAAGAAATAATATCCGCTCTTCTACTCACAATATAAAACTTGTTTCGTTCAACTCACTCGCCCACTCACCCACTCACCTACTAACCTACTAACCCACTCGCATTTTAAAACTTGTCCCGTGTCCCTTTCAACTAACTATAAAACCAATAAACTATAAAACTATAAAACCATAAAACTATAAAACCATAAAACTACAAAACCATAAAACCATAAAACCATAAAACTATAAAACCAAAAAACTATAAAACCATAAAACTATAAAACCATAAAACTACAAAACCATGGAACCATAAAGGCTATAAAACCATAAAACCAATAAACTATAAAAACCATAAAGCTATAAAACCATAAAACCATAAGAGCTACAAACCATAAAACCATAAAACTACAAAACTATAAAACCATAAAACTATAAAACCATAAAACTACAAAACCATAAAACTATAAAACCAATAAACTACAAAACCATAAAACCATAAAACTATAAAACCATAAAACTATAAAACCATAAAACTATAAAACCATAAAACTATAAAACCATAAAACCAAAAAAAGCCCCCTTCGATAGAAGAGGGCTCTTTCCTGAATTAAATTTTATTCGATTGTGTTATTGCACTGCAACACGAATCTGCTTCGCAAATCCATCTGCATTTTTAACACTTAAAGTGTAAACACCTTTAGCGAATGTGGCAACATCAATAGTGTTGTTATTTAATCCTACTGTCGCAACCATTTCACTTGCGTAGATCACGCGACCTAAACCATCTATCAGTTCCACTGTATAAGTTCCTGCTGCAACCGCATCAAGTTCTACGTTCAGTTGGGTACTAACTGGGTTCGGGTATGCGTTAACTGTTGCTCCGGGAAGTGTACTTGACGACAACTTACAGTTCATTGTAATAGCCAAGGTACGTGTTCCTGAAACACCACATGGTCCGGATGCTACTACGGTGATGGTTCCGCCTACTACTCCATAATCAATAGTAATCTGTATCTGTCCTTGTCCGGATACGAATGTCGCTCCTGCAGGTAAAGTCCATACATAACTTGTGGCTCCAGCAACCGCTGCGATTTGATAAGTAACAGCTGCATCGTTGGCACAAACTGTTGTTGGTCCAGTGATTACTCCCGGATTAGCAGGTGTGCCTTTAATTGTTACACAACGTGGCGCACTTGATCCGCAACCATTGTTTGCTGTTACACACAATTGACCAGTGGTATAACCTCCCGGATACAATACATCTATCGAAGTACTTCCATTTGCAGTAGTGAAACTAGCACCTCCTGTGATGGACCAGGTATAACTTGTCGCTCCTGCTACTGCCCCTATTGAATAGGTTATTGTCTGACCACATACGCCGGTCGATGCACCTACTATATTTCCTGGTGTATTAGGCTTATTGCTCACTACCGTTCTGCAACGCAGCAAAGATTGAATTCCACATGTTGAAGTGCCATACACACAAATATTACCTACCACATAGGTGGGACCAAAAGTAACTGTGATCGCATTGGTTCCTTGGCCGCCTGTAATAGTTGCTCCTGCAGGTACCGTCCAAGTGTAGCTGGCTGCACCAGGTGATGCCGGAACATTAAACGCTACGTTGGTAGCTCCGGGACATACTGTAAACGTACCGTTCATAGATCCCAATAGTGGTGTTCCGTTAGCTATGGTCATGCATCTTGGTGCACTGGTGGATGAACCTCCGCATGCTAAGGATGCTGTTACACATAACGGACCGGTGGTATAGCCGCCCGGGAAGGTAACCTGTACATTGGTTGTGCCTTGTCCTGAGGTAATTGCTCCTGTCGAACCATTCAGGGTCCAGGTATAGGTCGTTGCTCCCACTGATGATCCACAAGAGTAACTTAGTGTTGTGCTTGGACAAGCTACCGTAGAACCAACAATGGCTCCCGGAATACTTACTGTTCCTCTGATCCATATACATCTGTTATTCGTACTGCCACATCCGTTAGTTCCAAACGTGCACACGTTATAGCCTGAAGAAGTACCTAAGCTTCCAAACTGAGCATATACCTGTGGAGCTACCGTTTCAAATGGTGGTGCTACAAACGGTCCGCCCGGACTGGTGCTGTACAATACAACTCCTGAGTTACTTCCCGTGTTCCATGAATAGCGAATATTCTGACCCGATACAGGGGTAGTGGTAATTAGAAGCACCGTGTTTAAACACGCTTCATTAGCTGCTGAGGTAATAGTGCCTACCCCACCGATAGGTCCTGATGTACTTACAAATACTGTGGCTGTGCCCGATGCCGTGCCGCCCATTGGACAATTCGCATCAGATACTGATGTAACGATATAGTTTTGTGTACCGGATACGGATGGGGTAACACTCACACTTTCCGGGTTCGAGCTGGTTGTTCCTGTATAAGGTCCGCCACTTCCTGTGAGCGTATAGCTCCAAGGGCCCGTTCCTGTAAATGCAATTTCTACCGTCGCATTTCCACCTAAACACACACTACTACTACTGCCCAAACTTACTGTGGCTGTTGGAGAGTTGGTTATCGCTACCACTGTAGATCCACTTCCTATACAACCATTCGCATCTGTTATTGTAACATCATACTGGCCCGCTTCTAAAGCACTCACGCCACCAATCGTAGGATTTTGTAACGTACTGGCAAAGCCGTTAGGGCCTGTCCAGGAGTAGGTAAAAGGTGCTGTTCCCCCTGCTGGAGTTGCGGTAAGATTCAACGAAGTGCCTGTACATACCGGCGTATTGCTGCCCGCTGCCACTGTGAGTAGATCCGGTTCTGTTATTACTACCTGAATACTGTTCAAACAACCTATTCCATCTGTTACCTGAACCGTATAGGTGCCTGCAATTACTCCGGTATAGAAGCCTGCGGTATCTACCACCCCATCGAAATTGTAGAACGTTGAGCCCGGATTAGGGTCATTAGTAACTACAATGATGTAAGCACCATCATTACCACCATTACAACTTACGTTGGTCTGACTTAAAATACTAGTGCCGGTGGTGGGAACTATATCCACCAAAGTAGAATCCGATTTGCTACATCCAAAACTATTGGTTACTGCCACTGCCTAATAACCGGAGTTAGCTACTGTAGTTCCATTAATTAAAGGGTTCTGCACCACATTATTGTATCCACCCGGACCTGTCCATAAATAATTATTAGACGGTTGAAGTGGATCCTGATTACTTCCAAATAAGGAAAGTGATGCTCCCGAACATACAGGGGAATTGCTGCTTGCTAATGGAACTGGTAAAGGGTTTACGGTTAAAGGTACAACAGCACTTTTAGTACAGCCATTGCCAACATCAGTAATAACTACAGTATAGGATTGTGATGAAGTAACAGCCTGTGCGACAGGATTGGCAATATTAGTCGCACTTAAGAAAGTTGAATTCTGTGTCCAGTCATATGTAAGTGTAGGTGAATTTGGAGTGAAACAAATGCTTATTCCATTCACCAAACTTGCCGAATTAAATGAATATTGCAAAGCACTGGTTGCATTGTACTGAATACCAATTGTAGCAGTCAATCCAAAATCATAAGTAGCACTTCCAAAAACTGCATCAGGATAAATGTACGCAATGGCACCTGTGGTTAAGTTCATCTGAACCTGGAAAGTGATAGCACCGGTAGTAAATGAATTATGATCTATTCCTGTCCATTGTACAATGAAAATATTTCCAACGGTTTGGGTCTTAATAGTTCCTCCCAAATTAACATCCAAATCATCCCAATATGGTGCAAGGAAAATATTTCCTGCTGTATTGGCAGTAGATGGTAATGCAGCATTCGTCAAGCCAACTTCACCGGCTGAAGATCCCAAAGCAATTATACCATTAAAACCTACACGAGCCGTTGTATAGGCTATTCCATTAAATGTAAAAGATGGGAAAGTGATATTATACTCAAGGTCATCACCAGGTGTTCCTATAGATGTTCCGGTAGTCCCAATATCAATAAATGATACTCCACAATTTGTACTCATCACATATCCGGGAGAAGTAGCCACAGCATTTAACTGGGCATTTTGACCTGGACAAACCGATGCTGGAGTAGCAGTTGCAGTCAGCCCTAAATTATTTACAGTTGTTCCAATATTCACGCTTGCATATGCACCGCATCCTGCAAAAGGACCGGCAGTATTGTCAACAGCATAAACTTCATACAATACAGAGCCTGCTGGAGTAACGGTATGTGGTCCCGGACCTGAAGCGGAAAATCCTGCAGGAGTAGAAGACCATGTATAAGTATAATCAGGATCATTAGCGCTACTTACACTCACTGTTGTTGAATTGCCTGCACAAACTGTGGTTAAACCTGAAGTAATAGTTGCAGTGGGGCTGGGATTAATAGTAACAGGAACGGCAGTTCTAATACTTTCGCAACCGGTGTTATATTCAAATTCAACTCTTCCTATTTGAGTGGTTGCAGTTATTTCCTGAGACAACGCTGTTGGAGCAGTTGTACTTAGCGGAAACTGCATGATCATTCTGGTTAACGGAACTGAACTTCCTGCGATAGTAACATTTACAGGATTAGTGGCGGGACCATATGAGGTTAATGCTGCTGCGCCTGCACCAACCTGACCTAAAATTCCAATCACGTCGCCTGCATTAATTGAAATATTACAAGGTATATAACCAGCTGCTGGATTGTTTTGTGTCAAGAATAAAGTAGTAAATGCGTTGGTGGTTGCAGAGAAAGTTGGAGGAGGTGTGTTTCCTGTAAACCTGACCACTGTAATACTCTGACCCGTTCCTGCAAGAGGGACATTTAACCCTGTCATGGTGAAATTTGCCGGAGCAGTGAACCAATATCCCCTAACGTTACCCGCAAACGTAGTTGATTGTGCTGGCATAGTAGTAGTTTGAGTACCTCCTGCACCAGTAGTAGCACCAACATAATAATTTGTTGATGAAAGAACGTTGGTGGTAAAACTACCACCTGAGCCTAATGACGCACCTCCTGTGGAGGCAGCATACCAATTGAGTGTAGTACCTGCTGAACCTGTTGCCTGTAACGTTACAGGACCTGCCCCACAACGTGTTGCAGGGGTAGTACCGGTAATGGTAGGAGTAAGCACTGTAACTGTAACAACATTAGAAGTTACTGAATTGGTCTGGCAAAAAGTCACTGCCTGGAAATAGGTTGTCTGAGTTAATGTTCCGGGATTATACAAGAAGGAATTGGTTCCAACATTTGTCCATGGGCCCGTAGCACTTACTGTACTACTTTGCCATTGTGTGGCTCCCCCATCAGAACCGGTTAGAACTAAGGAAGGTGCACCCGAAACACAATAAGAATTTTGAGATGCGGCAGCAGTACCTGCAAGTAATGCTACTCCTGTATTTACCTGCACACTGTCAATTGCCGCACAACCTGCATTGGGTCCTGCCGTATTATCTGTAGCAGTTACAATATATTTAGTAGTAACAACGGGACTCACAGTATGCGGACCTGCACCTGAAGCCGTAAAACCTGCAGGATTGGATGTCCATGAATAGGTGTAATCGGGGTCATTTAAACTGTTAACACTAACTGTTGTTGAATTACCTGTACAAACTGCAATATCAGCTGCAACTACATTTAATAGTGGAGCAGGTGTTACAGTTGCAGTAACAGCTACGCGTGGACTGGCACATCCAAATCCGGTAAACGGAATGGTCATACCAGGATTGGTAGTTCCCAATGATAGGTTAATAATTGAAAAGTCGGATAAGTTATTATTATCAGATGTGCCTTGGCGTGAAACACTTTGGGTTGCAGCAACAGTTGTTTGATCAATACCATTACCACTCCATTGTGTTCCTATTGTAAAAGGAGTTCCGCCAATAATAACAGTTGCCCCCTGAATGTTAGCAGATGGCCAGTTCATAACAACAAAGTCTTTAATTATGTTGTTGTTATCAACAATAATGGCCCATCCTGTAAACGATGGAAATGCACCTGGATTCCATAAGATATTGCTTCCCCAATAATTAGGACCGGCGGCCAAATCTGTCCAAGTCATTGTTTGGCCCGGGCTCATGGTTCCACTTAGGGTTTGAATATTAGCATTTACAGATGTAATATCAGTATAGCTGTTGCTTACTGCAACTTTCCAACCGGTTACGTTTACGGGGTCGGGAGAAACGTTTTGAATTTCCATTTGGTCATTTCCTCCTAAATCTATTTCGGTAATTTGTAATGCTGAAGCAGAACCACCACCTCCACCAACATTTTCTTCAGCATAAAAAGTAGTGGTACTGTTAACATTCGTTGTAAACGAATTGCCTGTAGCAAGCGAACTGCCTCCTGTTGAGTTTGCATACCAGCTTACAGTTCCCTGCCCTGTACCGGTTGCACCCAGCGTGATGCTTCCGAGACCACAACGCGTAGCAGGTGCATTGGAGATGATTTGTGGATTAACAAGCGTTACCGTAACAACATTGGATGCAACAGAATTGGAATTGCAAATTGTTAATGCTTGGTAATACATGGTTTGTGTAAAAGTTGAAGGGGTATAAGTTGTTGCCCCTATTCCAACGTTTGTCCATGGGCCGGTTGCACTTATAGCTGATTCTTGCCATTGTATAACTCCCGATGCCGCTCCGGTAACAGTTAAGGTAGGAGTACCTGCCACACAAATACTCGTTTGCGAGGAAGTAACTACACCGGCAACCGGAGTAACAGTTCTGGTTTCAGTAAGCATTGCATCATTAGCAGTATTGCCATCTGAAGATAGTGTAGTAAACGCATCAAAAGTAAAAATGCCGTTTGCAGTCATATCCAAAGTGGTAGACATATTTACATTCATTGTAGCGCCCACTGCAAGTGTTCCTATTGGGGTTCCGGTGAGTGTAGCAGTGGTAGCACCTGTTACATTTACTGTTACAGTAACAATGTCAGTGCTAAAATCTAATACTGTTGTTCCATAGTTTCTAATTTCAACTGAAACAGTTTCAGCATTGGAATAACAACCTGCCGCACCAGGTGCAAACAGTGCTGTTGCTCCGGCATCTTTGGAGATAGAGAGAATTCATATGCTCCCGGATCCGGGTCGATAGCACTTCGCAGTATATTTGTAATATCATCTAAAATCCCCAGTCCAACACAAATATTATCAACTGATGATGATGATGGCCTGTAATTTCCTGTGGCAGGAGAAATATATGAAGGATTTGCACTAACGCTGTTCGCATCGTACCCTGAGGCTCCTTGCCAGGCTGCTAAGGATGCGTAACTAGCCCCGTTATAACCCACATTTGTAGTTCCGGGAGCATTTATAAACAAGTTGTTATAATTACATGTTGCAATTCCTGGTGTAGTAAAATATAAACAGTGTTTGTTTGTTGCTGCACCTCCACGTGATATCGTTATCATGTTGTTTCGAACATCGTAGGCTAAAGTTCCTGATGAGTAAATTCCGTTTGTCAAACTGGTGGTTGTTGCGGCTGCAAAATCCAACGAAATAGTATTGTGATAGGCTTGCCAGTAATCTGCGCCGGTGGAATAAATTCCATACAACGTTCCATTTCCATTCATCTCGGAAATTAGATTATTAATGAATTTATTCTCATTTCCGATAGAAGCATCACCGGTTATATATATACCATAATTGGTAGATGTACTTGCAGTATTTCCGCTAAAAGATTTTCTGATGCGGTTCTTATCTGCCATATGATTGATACAACTTGATACATAAATACCATAAAAAGTGGAAACATCTGTCCTTGTTGGTCGTTCTATAACACAACCACTATTGATGGCACCATTTTGAGTCGCATTATACATTCCATAAAGATAAAATTCTTTTATGTTACAGTTTAGCACCTGATTACCTGTTGCAGGAATTGCCACTGATTGACCGGTTAATGCAATTCCATAATAGCCTCCATTAGCTGTGCAACTATTTAATATGTTATTATTTCCACTAATACCCGCTGCGGTGGCAGTAGTAGCTGACCCACTGATTGAGAATGGCGATAAAGTTGTTACTGTTCCGGTTGCAGGAGCATTAAAAGTACAATTGGTAAAAGTATTGTTATCTGCCTGGTTCCAGAGGTGACAACTTAGCGCATAAGTGGCTCCTGTTCCCGTAATTATTAAATTATTTACATTTATATAATCTGCACCATTTAATACCAAAGTATGGGGTTCCCCTGCTGTGCTTGCCGCAAAAGTTAAGGTGTTTCCATTACCATTAAAAGTAATAGTATTTAAAGCAGAAGCTCCTGAAATGGCAGGTATGCTGACCTGCTCCGCATAAGGACCACTTGATGCAACAACGTTAAATACAATTGGGCTTGAAATACCGCAGGCTAGTGCAGCTACTGCCGAATTAAATGTTTGAAAGTTGGTTCCACCTGGTAACTACAGCAGCAGAATTGATGGTATAGGTGCTGACAAGGATATGCACAAGGAGTAATTCACAGCATTATTTCCACTGATTGCATGCGCCGCCGTTTACGCTTAAAATATTTGCAGTGATAGTAACGTTGCTCAACAGGTTATACTGTACAGCAAAACTTAAATTCTGATTAGTGCCCGATAAAATATTCAAACCACTAAAGGTTTCAGTAACGGGTCCGCTGCCATCATTGTAACTCAGTGACAAACTGGTAATTGTTTGTGCCTGTGTGTTGGCAATATTTACTGTTACTGTAAACAACCCGGCTACAGAAGGGCTTGTGGGACTCACCCAACTGATTCCTGCATCTAACCCTCCCAGTGAAAATTCATAGGCTCCCGGATCTGGTGCGGTAAGGGAACGGGCAGCGCTATTAATATCATCTGCTACTCCTAAAGGAGTTCCAATATCATTTACCAGTCCATTGGATGGTGTGTAATCATAGGAACCCGGAGCAATGAACAATGGATCAACACTCACGCTATTTAGATCTTTCCCTGAACCTGTTTGCCAGGCACTAAGTGTCGTGTATGCAGTACCGTTATAACCTGTATAATTTAATCCTGTCGGTCCGTTAACATACAAATCATTATAATTACTTATCACCCCAGCTGGAACGGGAGTAATATACTCCATATCGGGTTCCTGTTCCGGCTCTTGTAATACTGATAACATTGTTTCTGACATCCACCGCAGTGCCCCCAGTAGCATAAACTCCATATGTTGTTCCGCCTGTTGATGTTGGATCAGCAAATGAAATAGTATTATGGTATGCATTAATGTATGTGGCACTGGTTAAGTACAATCCTGCCTGAGTACCTGAAGCTGAATTAATATCTGAAATTACGTTATTGAAAAATTTGTTTTCAAGTCCGGTTGATGCTGATGTTGATGAACAATAAATACCGTAAAACAATCCAGTAGTTCCAGGGGAAGCAAAAAACATATTTCTAATTCTGTTTTTTTCAACGGTTACATTAACACAACCTGTTGTTAAAAAGATACCATATGTTGAACCAAAAACTGTACGAGTTGGCCTCCAAATTAAATTTCCGGAAATGGAGGCATTGCCTTGATAGTAATGATAAATTCCATATAAATAGGAATCAAGTATAGTACAGTTTACTATATTGTTATTAGAATTGGTGGTATATGAACTTCCATCACCATAAAATACAAATCCAAAATAACCACCACTCACAGTACATCCTGTAAACAAATTATTTGAACCATTAGTACCTGCAGTACTATAAGAAGTAGTTGAACCGCTCATACTCACTGCGGCACTCGTAGTAACTGTGGCAGTTGCTGATACGGTAACAGTACAATTATTAAATGTGTTATTATTTGAGGCATTCATCATATGAATACCAAATGCAAGTGTCGCATTGGTAGCATTGATAATAAGGTTATTAAAAGTCACATAATCCGCTCCGTTCATATTCAGTGTAGCATAACTGGCACCTCCGGCACTGGTTAAGGTGCAATTATTACCATTGAACGTTATTGTATTCACAGCAGAAGTACCTCCTATAGCTGGTATATCTATCTGCTCATTATACGGTCCGCTACCGCCAACCACGTTAAAAACTACAGGCCCGGCAATACCACAACTTATTGCTGAAACTGCTGCTGCAAAAGTTTGATAGTTGGTTCCTCCTGTTGACACAGCAGAGTTAATAGTATATGTTCCTGAAGGAAAGGGTGAGTTTACAGTAACTAATACAGGTGTTGAAAGCTGAGAATTAAAACTACAAGTAACCTCACATCTGTAATATAAAGTTGCGGTTGCAGGAGTATTTAATGTAGGTGCTGATGATGATGAACCAAGATTTGTATAAGGACCACCAATGGCTGATGAAGATTGCCACTGGTAAGTTTGTCCTGTCCCACCGGAAGCACCTGATAACGCTAATGCAATATTGCTGCCCACACAAAGTCCTGAAGAAGGTATTGCCGTTGCTGAGCCCGGTGTTGAAGGACTTGAACAAACAACTGCGGGAACAAATGTTAGTTTTCCTAACCAGCCACGTGGAGTAATAGTTGGTGCCGTTGGAGGTGCCCCTGTAGCATAACTGATAAGGGTACCCATCAAAATATTACATCCACCTGCTGAAACAGTTGTTAATGGAATATTGGGAGTCACCATAGTGTGGTAGCGTTGCCTGCCTGCTGTTAAACTGTAAGCACTAACAGCCATGCCGTAAGTGACACCTGCCGGAATAGTTACACTTATGCCCGATAACATTGGTTGTGTTACTAATGTTGTTGTATTTGCTACCCAGTAAAGGTACCAGTCGCACCTAGCACCGTTTGCAACGGACATTGCTCCCGGAGGTCCATTTACCGGTGTGGTTTTATACCAAATGTCTGCAGATGTTAGTCCCGCCGTTCCAACAATACCTTCTATATCGGTGATGATGACCGCATAGGGATTCGTGTTTTGAAAGTTAAATGTTACGGTTCCGCTTCCGTTGTTATTGGAGAAGCCTGCTACAGCAGTTGTGTTAATGGTTTGCGCATTCACACTCGCAGCAAGTGCAAACATTGCAATAACAAGAAATGCACTTTTCAGCCAGCGATCAAAGACTGAAACGTTTTGATTAATGTAATTTTTAGTCATGATATAGGAATTGTTAGGTTAGATTTTTTTTATGAAACAATAACAGGAACAAATAAATTTACTTCTATGGAATAAGTTACTATTAATCTTACTTTATTTTGTTTGGTTTTTTTAGGAAGTAATTGTAACAGGGAATGAAATTTCTGTTCTACATTTCTAAATTCAACAATCAATCTTTGATCACCATTTAAATGATAAAACCTGATCAATTTTCAGCATTACAAGTATAGTAAAAAAAATTGATTTTCACTGTAAAATTTTTACAACCAAGACATTAACCTAAATAAATAGAAATCAATACCATACGAAATAAGTACGTGTTATCAATCTGAATTTTCTTTGGGTTCGAGTTCAACCCGTCAAGCAAAAGTCAACATCATTCGCTACCAATTACATCTTCAACTAGCTATTTTAAATCTAACTCTACTCACCTTTTTACAAATTCACTTTTTACTTGTCACTTGACACTTTTTATCCGCCCCCACCTATTCGATCCAGGCAAGCTTTCAACTTGTCTCCTTCAACTAATCCTTCAACCCCCTTAACTTTTTCACCAAAAAAGACAGCAGGCATGTTGTCCCTACGGTCAAACTATATTGAGAATAATAACCACTAACCCACTAACATTTAAAAACTGTTCCCTTTCAACTTGTCTCGTTCAACTTATCCTTTGATCCGCTTAACTTTTTCACCAAACTGGTCAGCAGGCATGCTGTCCCTACAGCCAAAATATTAAAAGAAATAATATCCGCTCTTCTACTCACTCGCCCACTCACCTACTAACCTACTAACCCACTCGCATTTTAAAACTTGTCCCGTGTCCCTTTCAACTAACTATAAAACCAATAAACTATAAAACCATAAAACTATAAAACCATAAAACTACAAAACCATAAAACCATAAAACTATAAAACTATAAAACCATAAAACCAATAAACTATAAAACCATAAAACTATAAAACCATAAAACTATAAAACCATAAAACCACAAAACCATAATACTATAAAACCATAAAACTAAAAACTATAAAAACCACAAAACCATAAAACCACAAAACTATAAAACCAATAAACTATAAAACCATAAAACTATAAAACCATAAAACTATAAAACCATAAAACTATAAAACCATAAAACTATAAAACTATAAAACACTAAAAAGCCCCTTCGATAGAAGAGGGCTTTTCCTGAATTAAATTTTATTCGATTGTTTACTGCACTGCAACACGAATCTGCTTCGCAAATCCATCTGCATTTTTAACACTCAAAGTGTAAACACCTTTAGCGAATGGGCAACATCAATAGTGTTGTTATTTATTCCTACTGTAGCAACCATTTCAGTAGCATAGATCACGCGACCTAAACCATCTATCAGTTCCACTGAATAAGTTCCTACTGCAATCGCATCAAGTTCTACATTCAGTTGGGTACTAACTGGGTTCGGGTAGGCGTTCACTGTTGCTCCCGGAAGTGTACTTGACGACAACTTACAGTTCATTGTAATAGCCAATGTACGTGTTCCTGAAACACCACATGGTCCGGATGCTACTACGGTGATGGTTCCGCCTACTACTCCATAATCAATCAATAGATATCTGTCCTTGTCCGGATACGAATGTCGCTCCTGCAGGTAAAGTCCATACATAACTTGTGCTCCAGCAACCGCTGCGATTTGATAAGTAACAGCTGCATCGTTGGCACAAACTGTTGTTGGTCCAGTGATTACTCCCGGATTAGCAGGTGTGCCTTTAATTGTTACACAACGTGGCGCACTTGATCCGCAACCATTGTTTGCTGTTACACACAATTGACCAGTGGTATAACCTCCCGGATACAATACATCTATCGAAGTACTTCCATTTGCAGTAGTGAAACTAGCACCTCCTGTGATGGACCAGGTATAACTTGTCGCTCCGGCTACTGCCCCTATTGAATAGGTTATTGTCTGACCACATACGCCGGTCGATGCACCTACTATATTTCCTGGTGTATTAGGCTTATTGCTCACTACCGTTCTGCAACGCAGCAAAGATTGAATTCCACATGTTGAAGTGCCATACACACAAATATTACCTACCACATAGGTGGGACCAAAAGTAACTGTGATCGCAGGGGTGCCTTGTCCGCCTGTAATGCTTGCGCCTGCAGGTACCGTCCAGGTGTAGCTGGCTGCGCCAGGTGATGCCGGAACATTAAACGCTACGTTGGTAGCTCCGGGACATACTGTAAACGTACCGTTCATAGATCCCAATAGTGGTGTTCCGTTAGCTATGGTCATGCATCTTGGTGCACTGGTGGATGAACCTCCGCATGCTAAGGATGCTGTTACACATAACTGACCGGTGGTATAGCCGCCCGGGAAGGTAACCTGTACATTGGTTGTGCCTTGTCCTGAGGTAATTGCTCCTGTCGAACCATTCAGGGTCCAGGTATAGGTCGTTGCTCCTACTGACGATCCACAAGAGTAACTTAGTGTTGTGCTTGGACAAGCTACCGTAGAACCAACAATGGCTCCCGGAATACTCACTGTTCCTCTGATCTATATACATCTGTTATTCGTACTGCCACATCCGTTAGTTCCAAACGTGCACACGTTATAGCCTGAAGAAGTACCTAAGCTTCCAAACTGAGCATATACCTGTGGAGCTACCGTTTCAAATGGTGGTGCTACAAACGGTCCGCCTGGACTGGTGCTGTACAATACAACTCCTGAGTTACTTCCCGTGTTCCATGAATAGCGAATATTCTGACCCGATACAGGGGTAGTGGTAATTAGAAGCACCGTGTTTAAACACGCTTCATTAGCTGCTGAGGTAATAGTGCCTACCCCACCGATAGGTCCTGATGTACTTACAAATACTGTGGCTGTGCCCGATGCCGTGCCGCCCATTGGACAATTCGCATCAGATACTGATGTAACGCTATAGTTTTGTGTTCCGGATACGGTTGGAGGTAACACTCACACTTTCCGGGTTCGAGCTGGTTGTTCCTGTATAAGGTCCGCCACTTCCTGTGAGCGTATAGCTCCAAGGGCCCGTTCCTGTAAATGCAATTTCTACCGTCGCATTACCACCTAAACACACTACTACTACTGCCCAAACTTACTGTGGCTGTTGGAGAGTTGGTTATCGCTACCACTGTAGATCCACTTCCTATACAACCATTCGCATCTGTTATTGTAACATCATACTGGCCCGCTTCTAAGCACTCACGCCACCAATCGTAGGATTTTGTAACGTACTGGCAAAGCCGTTAGGGCCTGTCCAGGAGTAGGTAAAAGGTGCTGTTCCCCTGCTGGAGTTGCGGTAAGATTCAACGAAGTGCCTGTACATACCGGCGTATTGCTGCCCGCTGCCACTGTGAGTAGATCCGGTTCTGTTATTACTACCTGAATACTGTTCAAACAACCTATTCCATCTGTTACCTGAACCGTATAGGTGCCTGCAATTACTCCGGTATAGAAGCCTGCGGTATCTACCACCCCATCGAAATTGTAGAACGTTGAGCCCGGATTAGGGTCATTAGTAACTACAATGATGTAAGCACCATCATTACCACCATTACAACTTACGTTGGTCTGACTTAAAATACTAAGTGCCGGTGGTGGAACTATATCCACCAAAGTAGAATCCGATTTGCTACATCCAAAACTATTGGTTACTGCCACTACATAATAACCGGAGTTAGCTACTGTAGTTCCATTAATTAAAGGGTTCTGCACCACGTTATTGTATCCACCCGGACCTGTCCATAAATAATTATTAGACGGTTGAAGTGGATCCTGATTACTTCCAAATAAGGAAAGTGATGCTCCCGCACATATAGGGGAATTGCTGCTTGCTAATGGAACTGGTAGTGGGTTTACGATTACTGTCTGATTGATAGTTGAACTGCAACCACCTGAGGTGGAAGTAACAACAACTGAATAAACCTGTGTTGAAATCATATTCTGTGCAACAGGATTTGCAATAGTAGTGGCACTCAGGTAAGTTGAATTTGAAGACCAGTCATAGGTATATACCGGTGGAGCTACGCCTCCGGTAACAATAAAATTATAGTCTTCCGTTTCATGTGATGTTGCAACATCACATGCACCCGGAGCAGTATTCAGATAATCAACTACTACTCTCATTCGAGTACTACCATTCAATGCGCCTGCAGGTACTGCAAAGCTGCCTGTAGCAGAAGAAACATAAGTACCGGAAGTATACATTTGTTCACCGGCATCTGTTAAAACTCCATTCTGATTCCAGTCTACATAAATTGAAACACCATAAGTTCCGGGAGCAAAATTAGAAGCTGACCAACTTACAGAACTTCCCACAGCTTGAGTTACATTCATGGAACTAAAATAACCATAGCCACCGGTTGAAAATCCTGAAGAGTTATTGGTAATATTCGTTGCTCCACCAGTTGTTGAGAAGTCATTTATGTAATAAGTACCTGTTCCTCCGGTTGCAGTACAATAAGCACTTGCAATAGCAACATTCGCAGCTAATTGAACATTTGCACCAGGACAAACCGAAGTTGGTGATGCTGTAACTGTTGCAACAGGAGCTGAAATTGAAGTCACATTAGTAACTGCTGTGTTTGTACATCCGCTACCGGCAGTTGAAACAGTGTAGGTGACACTTGCAACACCGGCAGGTTTAACATATACTGTTGCAGCATTAGTACCTGTTGTGTAAGGTATCGTTGCTGCAGCATCTGTATAAAGATTTGTGACTGGTGTCCATGTATAGTTGCTATATGCATTCGGACTTGTTGCAGCTAAAGACTGAATTGATCCAGCACACAATGCACCAGTATTTGCAGGGGTAACAGAAACAAGGTATGCAGGATTTGCATTCACAACTACCGGTACACGAGAACCGTTTCCTGCAGGACAAGAAGTTGTATTGACCAGTTAAATGCAGATCCATATAAACTTGTGCTCGTTGCACCAGTAGCTGAAGTAGCAGCTCCTGTAATGGAAAACACACCACCTAACGACATATAAGGTGCAGCATAAGTTCGGTATACGGACTATAGTATGAGCAACTAACACCTGTGTTTATCAACTGATAATTTCCTGAACCTGTTATTACAAAGTTTACAGGAACATTAATAAAGCTTCCTACCTGTGCGGCAGAAATAACCTGATTAAATGTTAAAATATTCGTTGCCGAACCTGAATTCTGTAATGCAATTGTTAATGTACCTGAAGCATTAGGTAAAACTTTGATACTGTCAATACGAATACTGGCAGTTGTTGTAAATCTTGTTACAATACTTGTTCCTCCTGTAGCTGTTCCAAAAGTATTGGCAATTACTTTTTGTCCACCTTCATTATAATGGTTGGTAAACAGAGTAGTAACAGGCTCAATATAATATGTTGCAGGGAGAGATGCAGGTGTAACTACATAACTATTTCCGGAAGCTAAAGGAGAGCCACCGATTGGACCAGCATACCAAACACAAGTTGTATTTGCACCTGGTGTTGCAGTTAAAGTTGCAGCATCACCAATACAGTTAATAGTTTGAGGAGAGTTTGTAGAAGCTATTGAACCACTATTTACTGTTACAAGAACAGGTGTTGAAGTCACAGGTGAAGAACTAGGACAAGTGAATGTACATCTGAAATAGGTATTTGATAACAAAGTGCCTGATGTATAAGTGGCAGTGTTATTTGTTCCTGTTGCAGCAGTGTAAGGACCACCGATTGAAGATGCGGACGCCCATAGGAATGTAGCACCCGGAATAGAAACGTCTGTTGTTAAATCAGTACTGCTACCTGCACAAATAGTTGTGTTGAATCCATCTGCCGCAACAGTAATTGCAGATGATGGGGAAGGACTTGTTCCGATAACCGCTGTTCCTGTGTTAGCAAAACAAGCAGTGTTGTTAGGGTTTCTTACCCAAACAGGATAGGATCCTGCAGCAAGTCCGTTGAAAACATTTGATGATTGCCATGTACCATCAGTACCGTTAGTACTGTTATTACTATATTCATAAGTATTGTATCGGATATTAAGATCATCAATTGCATGCAATTCATTCGAACCACCGGTACGAGCTGTAAAAGCATGTAACCAGTTACTCTTATTAGCTGTCAAATAAGCAGCTGGTAAAGCCACATGATCAAAGATCACCTGATTATTGATGGTAACAGTCACAAAACCATTTTGAGATATAATAATGGAAACGGGAGCATTCACCAATCCTTGCCACCATGATCCTTGTTTAAAGGCAAGTACACCTGCAGATAAAGGACCTGATCAGGTGTGTACAATTATACATAAGATAACAACCGGGAGTATTTCCTGCACCATTGGCAGTTGCATCAAAAGCTAATTTGAATCCTGTTCCGGAACCACCTTCAGCTTGAAAACCACCAGTACCAGGTGTTAATTGTCCCTGCCATACATCCGGAGCATAACTCCAGGCTAGACCATCGGCACCTAAAATATTAAAAGCAAAACCTCTTGGAGCTGTACTCAATTTGAAATCAACCTGAAGGTTGTTCGTGTTTATGGCAGCCGGATTCCTAACTAATAAAGTACCATTTTGGCTGTTAGTTTGAGTAGTAATATTACAGAGTCCTGAACTGATCACAGCATTTCCATACAATGCATCAAAGGCAGGTCCATTTAAACCGGTATTGAAATTATTAGAATACCATGTAGAGAAATTTGTTTGTCCTTCAGGATAAACATTTAATACTCCGTTATCACCGCACTTTGCATTTGTCCCAACATTCAACGATGTGTAACCAACAAAATAAGTCGGAGAAGCAATTGCATATGAACTCGGACAAAGTGAATTGGTCACTTTAACTGTATAAATGTAATTGCCATTCGAAACTGGAGTTGAAGGAGTATAAGTATCTGTACTTAATGCATTGGTTGTTGATTGCAATAATGTTGTCCCAGTCTGATCATACCAGTTATAAGTCCATGTACCGGCTCCAATTGAACCTGGATTATTCACTGTAAATGTAATTGGTGTTCCGGGTGCACAAACAGGATCAGGTGAATTGGTATAAGTTAACTGTAATGGAACAACAGGTGTTGTTATTACATTTAATACCACTACAGCAGAAGAAGTACAACCATTCGCAGCTGTGCCGACTACAGTATATGTCCATGTTGGAGTTGCAACAGTTGCGGGAGGTGCACCTGTTCCAGAAGCCAAAGTTGAAGTTGGTCTGGAAGTTACTGTTGCAGTATTATTTGGAGTGCTCAACAATGATACAATTGGATAACCAGTTACACCGGGATTCACGGACCATGAATAAGTCAATGCACCGCTCGCTGACAAATCAACATTTGAACCACTGCAAACATTTGTTCCGCTTAAAGGTATTACACTCAGCGTTGGTGCAGTACTTACTACAACCTGAGTAGAAGAAGAAAGAGTAGTTCCTCCTCCGAAAGAACAACCAACCTCACACAAATAATACATAGATGAAGTTAATGTTGCTGTAGTAAATGTATTAGTTGTACCACCTGTTCCTGTAGTAACATTCACAAATGTTCCTGGCGTACCTGAAACAGATTCCTGCCACTGATAAGTTAATCCTGATGCAGGTGTAATTCCTGAAAGTGTTAAAGTTTTACTTCCTGATCCGCAAACTGCACCTGCAACTGTCATCGATGATGTTACGGATGCAGGAGGAGCTACACAATTAGGTAATGGAATTACGTCAAAGGCATAATCTTCATATTCGCCTGTACCGGAGTTGGCGCAAGGATTGCTGGGGTTATTGGG
Source organism: Bacteroidota bacterium (assembly GCA_016722525.1). Lineage (GTDB taxonomy): Bacteria > Bacteroidota > Bacteroidia > AKYH767-A > OLB10 > JADKJB01. The sequence continues at coordinate 13,656 of JADKJB010000006.1, read as the reverse complement.
TGTAAAACTTGCAAGAATACGCATACGTGTGGTACCTGCGATTGCAGTTAACGGTACAGTAAAACTTCCCGATATTGGTGAAGCGACATAACTTGTACTGGACACAACCTGTTCCCCAGCACCAAAAACACCATCCTGGTTAAAGTCAATCCAAATTGCTCTTCCGTAAGTACCACCTCCGGCAATAGTCATAGTGAAATTAACAGAAGTACCTTGCATTGCAGACATACTTGCTGTAGAAAAAAAGTTCTGATATCCAGTTGCACTACCGGCAGAGGTATTGTTGATATTGGTAGTACCTCCGGTTGTAAGCAAGTTGCTTATATAATAAGTGGTGCCTCCTGTGGTGTTTGGTGTACAATAACATGCAGTTAATGGGTTCTGTGTAACCAATAAAGGTGTTGAATTACCACTGCTTCCAAAGCTACATGTAACAATACATTGGTAATATGTAGCTGTAGTTTGTGTAACCACATAAGTTAACGATGTAGCACCTGATACGTTTGTCCACGTGCTGCCGTCAGGGGAGGTTTGCCATTGATAGGAAATACCAGTTCCAAGATTAGTATTTTGGAAAGATAATGTTATTGAAGAATTGGCACAGGCCGGATTAGATGATGAAAGTGTATTTCCCGGAGCTGGAATGCCAGAACAGTTTGATTGTGCAATTACAGTAAATGCATAATCTTCATACTCGCCCGAACCAGAGATGGTGCAAGGATCACTTGGATTAGCTGGTGTAAAAGACGCAACCATTCGCATACGTGTTGTACCTGCAATTGCTGTTAGAGGCACCGTAAAACTTCCTGTAAATGGTGAGGAAGCATAAGCTGTACTGGATGCAACCTGTTCGCCTGCGGAAAAAGTACCGTCCTGATTCCAGTCAACCCAAATTGCCTTACCATAAGTGCTACCTCCGGCAATTGTCATAGTCCAGTTAACAGAAGTATTCTGTACAGCTGACATACCAACAGTAGCAAAAAAGTTTGTATAGGCGGCTCCACTGGCAGAAGTATTGTTGATGTTGGTAGTACCACCTGTAGTAGTAAAGTTGCTTATATAATAGGTGCCTCCTCCTGTAGTGGTGGGTGTACAATAACACGCACTAGCCGGATTTTGATTTACAAGAACAGGCGTTGAAGTTCCTGTACTTGGTCCTGTTGAACATGTCACCAAACATTGGTAGTAGGTAGCAGTTGTTTGTAATAATGAATATGTAGATGAGTTTGCACCTGAAACATTTGTCCAGGTACTGCCATCAGGAGAAGTTTGCCATTGGTAAGTAACTCCTGAACCAAGTGTAAAATTCTGTAAAGAAAGAACAAGTGTTGAACCAGGGCATGTAGGATTTGAAGATGCAACAGTATTTCCAGGTGTTGGTGTTCCTGCACAAGGTCCAACTGAAAATTCATACGCTCCCGGATCAGGTGTTGATCCACTTCTTGGAGCTCCTGTAATGTCAGTCAGAATTCCCAAAGCTGCTCCAATATCATTTAATGGAGAAGTTGTTGGTGTATAATTGAATGTAATTGGAGATGTATATACAGGATCTAAACTTACACTATTTGCATCTTTTCCTGAACGTGACTGGCAGGCAGAAAGTGTTGCATAATTGGTACCATTGTAACCCACATAATTTGTTCCTGCTGCTGAGTTCATATACAAGTTATTATTATTACTTGTAACTGTTGCAGGTGTGGTCATATATGTACAATATTTTGTTCCCGTTCCACCACGTGTTACTGTAACAACATTGTTTCTAAAATCTCTTGTAAGCGTACCTGTTGAATAAATAGCATACGTAGTTGTGGTTCCGCTTGCACCAGTTTGGTCAAATGAAAGGGTATTGTGGTAAGCCTTTAAATAATTGGAACCTGAGAAATAAAGTCCATAAATAGTTCCGTTAAAATTAATGTCGGAAACTAAGTTGTTATAAAACAAATTTTCACTTCCTGATGTTCCTGCAGCCGTATTATAAATACAATATTGCGTGCCAGTACTTGCCGGTGCAGTAGCCCAAGTATTTCTGATTTGGTTTTTTTCAACCAACATATTAATGCAACTTGTAGAAACATAAAGCCCGTAATAGGTACTTAAGGATGTACGTGTTGGCCGCGATAATGTATTACCACGAACAACCATTCCATTTTGATACAGGAAATAAGTAGCATATAAATACTGATCCAATATATTGCAATTTATTAATTGGTTTCCAGTATTTATACCTGCACTGTTTCCAACAAAACAAGTATTATAGTAACCACTAAAAATGGTACAACCTGTAACAATATTGTTATTACCAGATACTCCTGAAGTTGTTGCGGAGGTAGCTGAACCACTTATTGAAAATGGCACCTGCGTTGTATTGGTACAGTTTGCAGGCACATTAAAAGTACAGCCGCTGAACGTATTATTATCTGCTTGATTGTAAAGATGGCAGGCAAAAGCATAAGTCCCTCCTGTTCCGGCAACTGTAAGGTTGTTTACTGTCATATAATCAGTTCCATTCAAAACCAATGTACCAGGTGCAGTACTGAGCGTTGCACCAAAAGTTAATGTATTACTATTTCCATTGATTGTAATAGTATTAGTAGCTGATGCTCCGGGAATAGCATTAAATTGAACTTGCTCAGTGTAAGGTCCACTTGCTGCAACTACGTTTACAGTAACCGGACCTGAAACACCCACACAATTCAAAATATCTTTTAATGCAGTGAAAGTTTGGAAGTTGGTTCCACCTGTTATTGTTCCGCTATTAATTGTATAGGTTCCGTTTAAAGGGACAGCCATATTTACTTGAATGGGTGTAGATGTTCCTGTATTTGCACCGCAAGTAACCACACATTGGTAATAGGTAGATACCGTTTGAGCAGCAACCCTTGTAGGTGAAGTAGCACCTGAAATGTCCGTCCATGTTGAACCATCAAGGGATGATTGCCATTGATAAGTAGCGCCTCCCCCTGTTCCATTTTGCATTGATAATGTAAAATTTGTACTCGGACAAGCAGGATTGGCAGTTGAAAGCGTATTACCTGGTGTTGGTGTTCCTGCGCAAGGAGTCAGACCACCTAATGCCAATACATGAAAGTAATCAACAGTGTTAGCAGCAGCACCTGTAGCAGCCGACCAGTTGAATGAAATGCTTTGAACGGTCTTTCCGTAATTACCTGCACTTAAAGCCAGGTTCATTTGAAATAAATAAGGACCCGTAGCACATGCATTTGCTGCTCCGGCTGCAACATTTTGTGCTCTGGAAATACTCGGCGTATATGCTACACCGGTAGCTGTAAACCAGTTCAATAATGTATTACCGGAAAACACCTGAGTGGTGGCATCTGTAAATGTAACTGTTGCAGTAATGGTTGGCCCCGCAGTATTCATAACAGACTCATACAACACATACAAATTCGTATAACTGGATGGTGCTGTCAATGTAACAGTTCCCGTTGTTGGCCATACCGAACCCGGATAAGTATTGCTTACAATAGTCATTGCATTGAAAGCAGAATAACTTTGAAGCTGATATGTTAACCCTGAAGTAATGGCACTTGGTATAGCACCACCAGTTGGCAAGTAACATGCCGGAGCAACACTTCCCGTCCACCACTTGTAAGTAGCATCAATAAAAGTGTAACCTACTCCATCCACTCCAATGGTTGGTTGAGTAACCATTCCGTTCATATTGCCAGTGGTGGCAGTGTTAAGAGTGGTACCATTTGTACCATCACCCGTGCCATTTGCTACAAGGTCATTGGTAAAACCGGTGATCGGTACATTTGCCAACTGCGCATGCGCCGAAAACGTTAGTAATGAATAAAAGACAAGTACAATTGCGAATTGCCATAAACTCCGCGCTTTTTTAATGAGATAGTTTAATTTGTTCATGTTATTATTTTGAAGGGTTAGTTGCAATGCAGGTTGAATAAGAATTAAATTCAGAACTATGAATTATTATTTAAAAATAATTGAATTCTGATTTAATGCCCAATATTCAATTTTACTAAGTTACAACAGATAACCATATTTATTTGTAGAATTAAGTCTACTTTAAAAAATAACAATGTATTGAATATGAAATAGTTAAAAAAAACAAGATTGAATTTTCGAAGCCCTTTCATAGTCAATAATTTTGTTTTAGGGAAGTCAACCAAATTAAATCAGGGTCAATTCTAGTTCAAAAATGTACGTTTTTTCGTTGGTAATATTTAATAAACAAGTGACTTTTTCTTTCCAATGGTTATTCAGTTACACACTAAATATTCCTTCAAGAAAATCGATACAAAAAATTAGGAAGGCAACCATTCATTGTAGCCTAAAGGCTATTTGCAGTCAATGGTATAAATTGCAATTTAATTTCATATTAATCTTTCAATTTCTTAAAGTAGTTTTTAGTTCTATCAGGATTTTTGTTGAATAGTGAGAATTGAATAGTAAGTATTGAATAACGATGATTAAAATTATAAAGTTACTAAGCTATCTGAAGGATTTTTTTTATGATATAATTCAAACTCCAGTAACCCAGTAACCCACTAACCTACTAACCCATTCACCCAATCACCCAATCACCCAATCACCCTATCGTAGGTAATAACTTTCCTCTTTCAACCAACCCCAAGAACTAAAAAACCAAAGAACTAAAAAAACTAAAAACCATAAAACTATAAAACTATAAAACTATAAAGCTAAAAGAGCCAATAAACTATAAAACCATAAAGCTACAACAAACTGCAAAACCATAAAACTACAAAACCATAAAACTACAAAACCACAAAACTACAAAACCATAAAACTACAAAACTACAAAACTACAAAACCATAAAACCATAAAACTATAAAACTACAAAACCATAAAACTATAAAACTATAAAACCAAAAAACTATAAAACCAAAAACTAAAAAACCAAAAAAAAGCCCCCTTCGATAGAAGAGGGCTTTTTCCTGAATTAAATTTTATTCGATTGTGTTATTGCACTGCAACACGAATCTGCTTCGCAAATCCATCTGCATTTTTAACACTCAAAGTGTAAACACCTTTTGCGAATGTTGCAACATCAATTGTGTTGTTATTTAATCCTTCTGTCGCAACCATTTCATTGGTGTAGATCACGCGACCTGCTACATCTATCAGTTCGGTGGTCGCCGTATCATTAAAAAACACTGCATAGGTTCCTGCTGCAACCGCATCAAGTTCTACGTTCAGTTGGGTACTAACTGGGTTCGGGTATGCATTAATTGTGGCTCCCGGTAGCGTACTTGACGACAATTTACAATTCATTGTAATCGCCAGGGTACGTGTTCCTGAAACACCACATGGACTAGATGCTGTAACACCAATAACACCTCCAACTACTCCATAATCAATAACAATAGATACACTTCCTTGTCCTGATACGAATGTCGCTCCTGCCGGTAAAGTCCATACATAACTTGTTGCTCCTGCAACCGCTGCGATTGAATAAGCAACACTTGCATCATTGGCACAAACTGTTGTTGGTCCAGTGATTACTCCAGGATTAGCAGGTGTGCCTTTAATTGTTACACAACGTGGCGCACTTGATCCGCAACCATTGTTTGCTGTTACACACAATTGACCAGTGGTATAACCTCCCGGATACAATACATCTATCGTAGTGCTTCCATTTGCAGTAGTGAAACTAGCACCTCCTGTGATGGACCAGGTATAACTTGTGGCTCCTGTTACTGCTCCTATTGAATAGGAAATTGTCGAACCACATACGCCTGTCGATGCACCTGTTATATTACCAGGTGTATTGGGCTTGTTGCTCACTACTGTTCTGCAACGAAGAAGTGATTGGGTTCCACAAACTGATGTGGCGAATACACAAATATTACCTACAACATAAGAAGGTGCAAAATCAACAGTGATAGCATTGTTTCCTTGGCCGCCTGCAATGGTAGCTCCTGCAGGTACGGTCCAGGTGTAACTTGCTGCGCCAACTGATACAGGAACACTATATGCTACTCCGTTAGTGCCAGGACAAACTGAAAACGTACCGATCATAGATCCCAATAGTGGTGTTCCGTTAGCTATGGTCATGCATCGTTGTGCGCTTTGATATCCGCATGGCAATAATGCACGTACACATAATTGACCGGTAGTGAACGAAGGTCCGAAAGTAACCGCTCCTGTAGTTCCGCTTCCTGACACACTTGCATCACCAGTGATCGTCCATAAATAGGAACTTGCTCCTGTAACTGCAGCAGTTGAATAATTTGTTGGGCCGGTATTTGGGCAAGCCACAGTGCTGCCTGTTATAGCAGCAGGAGTGCTCAATGAACCACGAATCCAGGTACAACTTGTGTTAGTTTGTCCGCAACCGTTAGAAGCGAATACACATATTTGCCAGCCTGAACTGTTACCAGGAAGTGTTGGTGATAATGTGATGCTTACTGTATTAGATACTGTTGTTTGAGGACTAGCTAATCCATTGATCAAACAACCTGCTGGCGCTGACCAAGTGTAGGAAGTTGCATTAGTCACAACATTTGAAGATACTGCTACTACGTCGTTAATACAACCACTCACAGGAGCCGAAGTTATACTGCAACCTCCTGTTGGTGGTGCAGTATTAGCTGTTCCTATTATCACTGGAATCGAAGCAGAGGTGCATGTATTTGCATCTGTAACGTTCACGGAATAAGATCCGGCTGAATAATTAGTAAATATTCCGGTAAAGTTATTATTACCATTTTCGTCATAGAAGTAGGGAGGTGTTCCACCAGAAGCGTCAACCGTGAAAGCTCCATCAGCACCAGCGGTACAACCTACATCAGTTTGACTCAAAATAGTTAAACTTGGATTTGGATTTACTACAACAAGTTCAGTACCACTTGCAGAACATCCAAAACCATCTGTAATAGTTACAGTATAGGTTCCGGCATTTAATCCTGTTACGTTATTTATTACAGGATTTTGTGTAACATCATTGAATCCATTCGGTCCTGACCAGGAATAGCCTACACCTCCAGACGAATTAAGATTCAGCGCAGTTCCATCACAACGTGGGGAATCACTGCCAACAGTAAGTATTGGAGCAGGAGAAACTGCAATTGTAACTGAAGCTGTTGAAACACAAGCTGCAGCATCAGTAATTGTTACCACGTAGGTTCCTGCATCGGTAAGTGCTAAAACCGGTATAGATGGTGTTGCAATTGCAGAAGTAAATCCATTAGGACCTGACCATAAATAAGTTGAAGGAGTACTATTTCCTAAATAGGTCGCAGTAAAATTCATTACAGCATTTTCACATGCCGGAGTGGTTGCAGTTGCAGTTGCTCCGCAGGTGATATTCAATAAATAATCCTCTACTTCTCCAAAGGCAAATCCTACCTGACATGGGGTATTATCCATAGTAGTAACAGATACTTCATCTCCTAACTTAATACGCAATAAAGTATTTCCTGAAAGTGCTGTAACCGGAACAGTACAAGTAACTACTGTTACATTACCATTAGCAATGGTAACATCTGCATTTCCACAAAGTTCCCCTACATCATTCCAATCTCCATCCTGATTAAAATCAGCAAAAACATAAATCCTGTCTTCATCATATACTTGTGCAAGAGGTTGCGTTACAACAATATTAAATGTTGAACCAATATTTACATCATTAATTACACCCAGACCAGTAAAGTTGGTGTAAGTGGTGCCAATAGATGGATTACTAAATGCTCCGCTTTGAACATTCGAGATAAATTCAAATGCTGCATTTGCCGAAGAGGATACGCAATAGCAACTAACAAGGTTAGTTGAAAACGATCTGGAAAGCGTAGCGCAACCGGATGCATCTCCTTCTCCATTAAAGGCAGTAACTCTCCAATAATAGGTGGTAGCCGGCGCCAACAAACCTGTTGGATAGCTGGTAGCTGCGCTGTTTTGCACTAAAGTACCTGGATCTTCCGCCTCAACTAAAGCCTGATTGGTTCCAAAATAAACTCGGTAACCGGTAGGTCCACCACCACCACTTCCCCACGTAAGGGTAGTTCCATTTTGACAAGATATCCCTACATTGGCAGGAGTTAAATAGACGGCACAATTTGGTGGCACCGGTGTTTTATATTGAACCGTCGCTGAAATACGAAAGTTCGCTCCGGGACTGAAGTCGGTCCAAACAGTATTTCCGGTTGGAGATGTAAAATAAAAATCACCCGCACGAACCGGATTTTCAACCTGGTAACCAAAACCAACATTTGTAGTACCGGTTTGACGAATACCAACATAATAGGTTCCGGAAACTACCACATCAGGAAGTGAAATAAAAACGGTACCTGCTGCTGTTGTCTGTGTTGCCGTTGTATATATGTTGGTACCCGGTGCACCTGCGTTGTCTGTCCATACTCCTACCTGATAAGGCTGACCTGTGGAAGTGAAAAACACCTGAAATCCATTTATGGTATCGGAATTTCCGAAATTATCTGCAGAAAAGAATTGACCCACAAAATCGCCTGTAGCGCCTGTAAACCCAACCCCTTGTGTTATTGGTGGAGTAGAGTAAGCATAGGAATTAATGTCTTTACTGGTTGTTTGTGCCTGATTCAATACATTATTACCTGCAACATCATCAGCTGGTATAGTAACAGAAATTGTATTAGCTCCTATAACAGTGGGTGTATATGCAGGAAAGATAACAACTGCTGCTGCACCGGGAGCCAATGCAGGTACAGCTGCACTGTTAACAAATGCATTTACTCCGGTTATATTAATGCTTGCAGTTGTTGCTGCTGTTGCATTAGTTCCATTATTAACGATACGGGCAGAAATAACTTGAGGAACACCATATCCAACAGGCACATTACCTTGTGTATAGATATGAGAAATTCCTAAATCATTTGCCGGCTGAGGTTGTGAGAATCTTGTTTCAGGACGAAAATTTGAAGCAAGTCCAAGTGTTACGGATGGTGTTCCAGGACATGCTACTTGTTGCTGAGCAGATTTTATTGCTGCACCAGCCAATCCTGTTGAATTGCATATTGTAACAATTGCTTGCAGGGTCCACCAAAACAATTCCAATCATAGGCTACGTATACGCCACCACCGGTATAGGTAAATGGTGACCCTCCACTAAATGTAACATTGGGTGTTGTGGTTGCTCCTAATGTAGTAGATCCACTATGAGCCAAAGTCATGGTACTAATGGTTGTTGCCCAGGTGGTACTTTTTAAATTGGTTACATCAGCAGTGTTTTCTAAATACACATTCAGTCCGGCCGTACCTGCAGCACCGGCTGCCTGATAAGTCCATCCGATTCCTCCAACTTGAGTTGCCGGTGCGAATCCCGATGCAGCCATTTCTGCAGGAGTAATTAAGTACACAGCTCTGATATGACTATACCGAACTGAAGGAGCCCTGCCATTTCCAGAAGTACTGTTGTCGTTGGGCAATACTGTAACGAATTGTGCACGCACATTCGTGGTCATAAATGTTGCTCCCAGCAGAAATAGCAGGAGCAATCTCGTAATTGTTTTTCTCATAATAAATTGATTTAGGTTAGTATTAATGGGTAGTATTCATAAGAATTTTAGTAGCATCCTGAAGGATGTCATGGAAATGGAAATTGACGGAAATAAGCGGAAATAATGATTTGCATGAACCGCCGAGTATTTTAGAATTAATCAAATATATAAAAAATTCGATGATTTCCAAATAGCTAGAGGAATATGTTCATAAAATTAACAGATCTTTCTCATCTGCTAATATTCAACTACTTACACCTTAAAAGCACCCTATTTTCTTACCTCAAGCATTAATGGTGCTTTGTTCAAGTAAATTAATATACGCTTAAGATCACTCCACTAACCCACTAACTCTACTTTCAATTAAAACATATTCCTTTCCACTCGCCTCTTTCCACTGACCCACTAACAACTAATAAACTATAAAACCAAAAAACTATAAAACTATCAAACTATAAAACCAAAAAACTATAAAACTATAAAACTATAAAACCATTAAACCAAAAAACTATAAAACTTAAAACCAATAAAACTATAAGGCTATAGGACTATAAAACTATAAAACCATTAAGCTATAAGACTATAAAAACCATTAAGCTATAAAGCCAAAGGCTATAAAGCTATAAACTGTAGAAACCATAAGACCAAAAAGCTGTAAGGCCAAAGGCTATAAGGCTATAAGGCCAAAGGCTATAAGGCTATAAAAGACCAGTAAGCTATAGGAGCCAAGGACTATAAGAGCCATAAGACTATAAGACTATAAAGGCCATAAAACTATAAGAACTGTTAAACTATAAAACCATTAAACTATTAAACCATAAAACTATAAAACCATAAAACTATAAAACTATAAAACTATTAAACTATAAAACCATTAAACTATTAAACTATAAAACCATTAAACTATTAAACCATTAAACCATTAAACTATAAAACCATAAAACCAAAAAACTATAAAACCAAAAAAAAGCCCCTTCGATAGAAGAGGGCTTTTCTGAATAAATTTCATTCGATTCTATTATTGCACTGCAACACGAATCTGCTTCGCAAATCCATCTGCATTTTTAACACTCAAAGTGTAAACACCTTTAGCGAATGTTGCAACATCAATAGTGTTGTTATTTAATCCTACAGTAGCAACCATTTCATTGGTGTAGATCACGCGTCCTGATACATCAATCAGTTCCACTGTATAAGTTCCGGCTGCAATGGCATCCAGTTCTACATTCAATTGTGTACTAACAGGGTTCGGGTATGCGTTAACTGTTGCTCCGGGAAGCGCGCTTGACGACAATTTACAATTCATTGTAATGGTCAAACTACGTGTTCCTGAAACACCACAAGATCCTGTTGCTACTACAGTGATGGTTCCGCCAACTACTCCATAATCAATAGTAATAGATGTACTTCCTTGTCCTGATACGAATGTCGCTCCTGCAGGTAAAGTCCATACATATCCTGTTGCTCCAGCAACCGCTGCGATTGAATAAGTAACAGCTGCATCGTTGGCACAAACTAAAGTTGGTCCGGTGATTACTCCCGGATTAGCAGGTATACCTTTCAATGGAATACAACGTGCAGTGCTTGATCCGCAACCATTATTTGCTGTTACACAAAGTTGGCCGGTTCCAAAGTTTGGAGGGTAAACCACATCTATCGAGCTGCTTCCATTGGGAGTACCAAATACGGCACCTCCTGTTACGGACCAGGTGTAACTGGTCGCTCCTGGTACTGCCGCTACTGAATAGGTAATAGTCTGACCACATACTCCGGTCGATGCACCTACCATATTACCAGGCATATTGGGCCTGTTGCTGGCAACTGTTCTACAACGAAGTAAAGATTGAATTCCACACACTGATGTTGCATAAACACAAATATTACTTGCCGTATAGGATGGGCCAAAACTAACTGTGATGGCATTGGTTCCTTGTCCTCCGGTAATAGTTGCTCCTACAGGTACCGTCCAGGTGTAGCTGGCTGCGCCAGCTGCTGCCGGAACACTATATGCTACATTGGTAGCTCCGGGACATACTGTAAAGGTTCCGATCATAGATCCTAATAGTGGTGTTCCGTTGGCAATAGTCATACAGCGTTGTGCGCTTTGGTAGCCACATGGTAATAATGCACGTACACACAACTGACCGGTTGTGAATGTAGGTCCAAACGTAACTGCGCCGGTTATGCCCGCACCTGATACACTTGCATCTCCTGTGATCGTCCACAAATAAGAGCTTGCTCCTGAAACAGCCGCAGTTGAATAATTAACCGGGCCGGTATTTGGGCAAGCTACTGTACTGCCTGTGATTGCTGCAGGAGTGCTCAATGAACCACGGATCCAGGAACAGCCTGTGTTCGTTTGTCAACATGCGTTAGCAGCGAATACACATATTTGCCAGCCTGAACTATTGCCAGGGATAGCTCCTAATGTAATGCTTACTGTATTGGATACTGTTGTTTGAGGACTTGGTAAACCGTTAATCAAACATCCTAACGGTGCCGACCAGGTGTATGAAGTGGCTGTTGCAAACACATTGGTTGTTACCGATACCACATTGGTAGGACATCCGCTAACAGGAATAGAAGTAATTACAGAACTTCCTGAAGGGGCAGCAGCTGAAACTGTTACTGTAGCTGATCCCGTTCCACTTCCTGAACAACTTGCATCACTCAAAGAAGTAATGGTATAAACTGTAGTTGCTACCGGACTTACTGACACTGTTTCCGGATTAGTGGATGTTGATACCGGAGTACCTCCGTTGATTGCATATAACCAGGGTGCAGTACCGGTGGAATTAATTGTCAGGTTAGTAGAATTACCTGTGCAGATATTTGCATCTCCGCTGATTACTGCCGTAGGTGCAGGAGTTATTGAAGTTGAAACAGAGGCACTAGTTCCAGAACAGCCGTTGCCATCAACAACTGTTACACTGAATGTTCCTGCTGTATTAACTAAAATCGTTTGTGTTGTTGCACCTGTATTCCAAAAGTAACCTGAATAAGCTCCTGCATCAAGCGTTGTTGAACCAGATGGACAGAAAGTTAATGTTCCGCTGATACTTGGTGTTGGAAGTGGGTTCACTGTTGTGGATACCGATGCACTGGTTCCTGTACAACCGTTACCATCAGTTACTGTTACCGTAAACGTTCCTGCTGTATTTACAGAGATCGTTTGAGTAGTAGCACCTGTATTCCATAAGTAACTTGAATATACTCCTGCATCAAGGGTTGTTGAACCGCCTGCACAGAATGCTAATGTTCCCGTGATACTTGGTGTTGGAAGTGGGTTCACTGTGGTGGATACCGATGCACTTCCTGTGCAGGAGTTACCATCCGTAACTGTAACCGTAAACGTTCCTGCTGTATTCACAGCTATCGTTTGTGTAGTAGCACCTGTATTCCATAGATAACTTGAATATACTCCTGCATCAAGGGTTGTTGAACCGCCGGCGCAGAATGCTAATGTTCCCGTGATACTTGGTGTTGGAAGTGGGTTCACTGTAGTGGATACCGATGCACTTCCTTCACAACCGTTACCATCAGTTACCGTTACCGTAAACGTTCCTGCTGTATTTACAGATATCGTTTGTGTTGTTGCTCCTGTATTCCACAAGTAACTTGAATAAGCTCCTGCATCAAGGGTTGTTGAACCGCCTGCACAGAATGCTAATGTTCCGCTGATACTTGGTGTTGGAAGCGGATTAACTGTTGTAGATACTGATGCACTTGTTCCAATACAAGAGTTGCCATCAGTTACCGTCACAGTAAACGTTCCTGCTGTATTAACAGCTATCGTTTGAGTAGTAGCACCTGTATTCCATAAGTAACTTGAATATACTCCTGCATCAAGGGTTGTTGAACCGCCTGCACAGAATGCTAATGTTCCCGTATACTTGGTGTTGGAAGTGGGTTCACTGTGGTGGATACCGATGCACTTCCTGCAGGAGTTACCATCCGTAACTGTAACCGTAAACGTTCCTGCTGTATTCACAGCTATCGTTTGTGTAGTAGCACCTGTATTCCATAGATAACTTGAATATACGCCTGCATCAAGAGTTGTTGAACCGCCTGCACAAAATGCTAATGTTCCGCTGATACTTGGTGTTGGAAGTGGGTTCACTGTAGTGGATACCGATGCACTTCCTTCACAACCGTTACCATCAGTTACCGTTACCGTAAACG
>JADKJB010000005.1 GCA_016722525.1 Bacteroidota bacterium | reverse complement strand
TAATGCAAGTGAATTCACCGAAACTGGATTGTTTCCAGCCTTAAATGGTGGTACAAACCTTCCAGGGTATAAAGACAAAATGGAATATGGATGAAAATGGCGATTACTATAAAGTGAAGGGAATTCGGGTATGTCAATTTAGCGAAACAAAATTTTGCATGGAGCACATTGTTACGCACTCAATTGATTTTGAATAAAATATTTTGAATATTTATATATACCATATTTAAAATACAATGAATTGAAAATAATGACCATGTTAGTTCTTAGACTTAATATTCAAAAGAAGGATCTAAATAAGTTTAATATTAATTTGCCATCAGTCAACGAACAGAAAAAGATTGCCAATTATTTATCCAATATCGACAACAAAATTGAAAGCATAACAAAACAAATCACCCAAACCCAAACCTTTAAAAAAGGTTTGTTGCAGCAAATGTTTGTATGAGTCATCAAAGCGAAGCCATATTGGAAGCTAATTTAATCAGGCAACTGGTTAGTATGGGTTATGAGTCTGCAAAGATTCATGATGGCGATGCTTTTGTTAATAATCTTAAAATTCAGTTAGAAAACTTTAATAAAGCAACATTTACCAAAAGAATTTGATGCTATTTTAAATCATTTAGCCAAGGGCAATGTATTTGAAAAGGCTAAAACACTAAGAGACCGTTTTGTGCTTAATAAAGAAGATGGTACTTCCTTTTATGTTCGTTCTTCAATAATGAAGATTGGAGCAAAAACAACTACCAGGTAACCAACCAGGTTCAAATAAAGGGGTCTTTTTCAAACCGTTATGATGTTACTATTCTTGTAAATGGCTTGCCCCTGGTGCAGATAGAACTCAAACGCAGTGGTATCGAAATTAAAGAAGCTTTCAATCAGATCAACCGCTATCAGCGACATTCTTTCTGGAGTAATCATGGTTTGTTTCAATATGTGCAGTTGTTCATCATCAGTAATGGTGTAAACACCAAATATTTAGCCAACAACAGGTTGCAATCGGTAAAGCAAACCTTTATTGGGCAGATGCCAACAATAAAAATGTAACCGGTCTCAGCGTATTTGCTAACGTATTTTTAAATAGGGATCATTTAGGTAAAATGATCTCCCATTATGTGGTGATGAACGAAACTTTTAAGAATATGATGGTGCTGCGTCCTTACCAATATTTTGCAACGGAGGCTATCATTAACCAGGTTAAAGCCGGAAATGATAATGGCTATATCTGGCATACTACGGGTTCGGGCAAAACCCTTACTTCTTTTAAGGCCAGCCAGATCATTATGGACTTGCCGGAAGTACACAAAGTGGTGTTTGTGGTAGATCGTAAAGATCTGGATTACCAAACCATGCAGGAGTTCAATAGTTTCAAAAAAGGAAGTGTTGATGTAACGGATAATACGGCTTCCCTGGTAGAACAATTAACTGATAATACAAAATTGGTTCTCACAACCATTCAGAAATTAAACAATGCCATCACCAAACATCATTACGAAAATAAACTGGGGCATTTAAAAGATAAAAAGATTGTTTTCATTTTTGATGAGTGCCACCGGTCGCAATTTGGTGAAACACATGGTAGAGTAACGAGTACTTTAAAAGGCACAACTCTTCGGATTCACCGGCACACCCATCTTCGCGGAAAATGCCAATAAATGAATTAGGTAAACGCACCACCAAAGATCTGTTTGGAACCTGTTTACATAAATATGTAATCACCGATGCTATCCGGGATCAAAACGTTTTGCGGTTTGGTATTGAATACATTGGTAAATACAAACAAAAAGGCAATACTTTTATAGATATAGAGGTGGAGGATATTGATAAAGCTGAAGTTTTTAATGATGAAAAACGGTTAGCTAAAATTGCCGATTACGTAATTTCATACCACAGTCAAAAACATTCAACAAAGATTACTCCGCCATATTTGCTGTTAGCAGTATTGCCAACGCCATAAAGTATTACGACATATTACAAAAGAAAAAGGAAGCCGGAGAGCATGATCTGCGTATTGCCACCATTTTTACTTACGGCGCCAATGAGGAAGATCAGGATGCCCAGGATTACTTGCCGGGAGATGAAGAAGAATTACCAATGGCGGCAGATCCTAAAGTTGCCTATCTATCAACCCACACCAGGGATAAATTAGAATCCTGCATTGCTGAGTACAACAACATGTATGGCACCAGTTTTTCAACTAAGGATAGCCAGGCTTTTGAAAACTATTTTAAAGACATCAGCAAACGACTAAAGGAGCGGGAAAAAGAAACTGCTAAAGAAGAAGATCGTTTAGATATTTTGCTCGTTGTAAGTATGTTCCTTACCGGCTTTGATGCCAAGAAGGTAAATACTATGTATGTAGATAAAAACCTGAAACATCATGGTGTCATACAAGCCTATTCAAGAACCAATCGAATATTAGGAGAGCAAAAATCGCAGGGCAATATTTTATGTTTCCGTAATTTAAAAAAGGCAACCGATGATGCGATTACTCTTTTCTCCAATAAAGATGCAATAGAGGATATAATTTTACCACCTTATCAATGATTGCCGCAAAATTTAAGAGGCGTTAAAAGCATTATACAATTACTCCAACATATCAAAGTGTTGATGATTTGCAAGTGAAGATGATGAATTAGCGTTTATACAAGCATTCAGAGCCTTATTGCGCGCAAAAAATGTATTGCAATCCTATACTGATTTTACCTGGGAAGGGTTAGGTATAGATGAACAGACATTTGAAAATTACAAAAGCAAATATTTAGATTTATACGACAAAGTAAAAAACAACGAAGTCAAACAAAAAACATCCATCCTCGAGGATATCGACTTTGAGTTAGAGCTTATTCACCGTGATATAATAAATGTAGCCTATATAATTAAGTTGTTAGCAAAACTAAAGCAAGCTAAAGCGACAGAAGCTAGACAACAGAAAAAGGCTATCATGGATTTATTAGGTGGCGATATTGATCTAAGAAGCAAGCGGGAGTTGATTGAGAAATTCATTGAAGAAAATTTACCATTAATCGATAATGCCGATAACATACAGGATGAATTTGAAAAGTATTGGCAAGAACAAAAAATTTTAGCTCTTGAAAAATTGTGCAACGAGGAACAACTTGATAAGGAGCAATTTAAAGCATTAATTGAAGCTTATATATTCAGTGGTCAGGATCCCTTAAGAGATGATGTACTGAACTGTTTGGGAAATAGGCCAAGTATCTTAAAAGCCCGGGAAATAGGAGATCGGATAATTTTCAAAATGAAGGAATTTGTTGAGGTTTTGAACGGGGAATGGTTGCGTAAAGGAGAAGCGAATAACTAAAACACAGATTTGTGTAAAAAAAGTTCTTAATTTTATTGCCAAATATGTTATAAAACATTTGGCGTATCATTAGAAAACTAGTGGTTTAATCAATGAGCAATACTTATACTATAAATGTTAATATAATATTATACAGATGCCGGATGATAAATTCTCTTGGGTAGAAACCCACAAACAAATAACACAATTTTTATACTCAAAGGAGAACTCGCAGAAAGAGCTCATAAAGATTTTAAAATCTGTTGGAATTAGCCCATTCAATGACAAAACTGTTGCAGAAGGTCATGATATAGAATTGGATGAAATTGACCCCTTTACTTTTTTCTGCTATATATATAAATATGGCCCGGAAAAAAGATTGAAATATTTACAGGAAATCGCAAAGAAATTAAATGTATCCATACCTTCGGGCGAAGCTGGTATTCCTTCTGCTCAAGCACAAAAAGTTTGGCTATTTCCATATAAGTATCTTAGACAAAATAACGAAGTTGCAAAATTATGGAGTTTGTTTATAAAAGCCGTTGATGATAAAATAACAAATTCTGATTTTCAAGATGTACTTCAAATTAAAAGTACTGGAAAAATAAAATTAACAGAGGCCCTATTTTATATAAACCCTGAGAAGTATTTACCGATTAATGGTCCGACTAAACTGTACTTGAAAGATGTATTAGACATTGATCCTAAATTTGATACTTACACGAATATCTAGAAATTTTAAACAAAATAAAAGCCCAGAGCCCTCTACCTTTTTATGAGCTATCGTATGAAGCAAGGGAATGGAATAATCAAAAGGGAGAAGTTAATTACTGGATATTTCAGGGAAACCTAAAGCATTTGATTTTGAAACAGCATTAAAGCAAGAAGTTTTAACAGAATGGACAGTAAGTTCATTTAAAGACAAAATAAAGACGGGGATAAGGTAATTTTGTGGATAACTGGAAGTGAAGCCGGCTGTTACGCCTTAGGGAAGTGACTTCTGCTCCTCACATAAGAACCGCCTCTACTGACGATCATCTTTGGAAAGGTGAAGATAAAAGTGAATTGAAAGCAGGGATTAAAATCACACAAAACTTAATTGAGTCTCCTATCCTAAAAGAAGACCTTGAAGATGTTGAGGAATTAAAAGAACTGAAAGTTGGAAATCAAGGAACTAATTTTTACTCCTCTCAAGTTGAATATGAAGCAATACTCGATTTAATTGAAAATGAAATCACATTTCAAAGTACCCGAAACAAGTTTAATAAAAATGATTTTGATGTATTTATTGATTTATTAAGAAAAGTAAAGAATGAATTAAATCTAAAACCAAATGATCCAAGAATAGTATTTAGCGTAAAGGGATATCGTTTAAACTTTATAGTGGGTCAAAGATATTGTTTAAATCTTTTGCCATGGAACCAAGGGGTAATTTGGTGTTATTTCGACAGAAAAATTACTTGAAACCAGTGAAAATTTTGATGGAAAACCACCACAACCATTCTATAATTATTTTAAAGATTTTGACCCAAACAACGAAAAAATGGCACTCGGTAATTTTGCAATAAAGAGGAGCTGGACAGAACCAGGAAGTCTGGATTTAAGAAGTTTAATAATTCTGATTTGAAAACTATGTTTTGAAACTGAAGAAGAACTAAAAAATGGACAACAAAACATGAATTTCTCTCTCAATACAATTCTATACGGACCTCCGGGTACGGGGAAAACATACAACACGGTTATCAAAGCAGCCAAAATAATTGAAAACAGAAAAATTAGTTCTATTGATGAAGCTTTAAAAATATTCAAAGCCAACCTGCATGAGCAAATAGAGTTCATTACATTTCATCAAAATTATAGTTATGAAGATTTTATTCAGGGATTACGTCCAGACACGGAAAACACTAATCAATTAACTTTTGAGCGAAAAGACGGAATATTTAAGATTATCGCTGACAGAGCACTTAAAATTTAATTGAATCTGAAAAACCACAGCTTGTAAGGAAGCCATTTGAGGAGGTTTTCAATCAATTTATTAATCCCTTGGCAGAAGGAGAAGTTGAAGAGATTGAGGTTAGGATGAAAAAAGTTTCGTACTACATCACCGCTGTATCAAATAGATCTATTGATTTTCGAAAGGCAAGTGGAGGAACTGAACATACGCTGAGCATTGGAACGCTGAAAAAAATGTATGATGCCGAATCAGTTCTTGATATTCAGGGGCTAGCCTCGTATTATGCTCCACTACTAAGTGAATTATTGAAAATAGGAAAGGATATTAAAGGAAAACAGGAGCGCGTGCCAAAGAAAAATTACGTCATTGTCATAGATGAAATTAACAGAGCAAATATATCAAGGGTTTTTGGGGAGCTCATAACGTTGATTGAGCCGGATAAACGTTCGGGCGGCGCAATTTCTATGGCGGCACGGCTACCATCAGGTGACAGGTTTGTCGTTCCTTCTAATCTATATATTATTGGAACCATGAATACTGCAGATAAGTCAATCGCTTTACTTGATATTGCATTAAGAAGACGTTTTGAATTTGAGGCGATGTATCCTCTATACGAGATCAACGGGTCTGAAGAAATATATGATAAGGAAATTCTTTTAAAATTAATGAACAAATCATTCAAACCAAAGGACATGATTTCCAAATAGGGCATTCGTACTTTATGGGAGAAAACAAAGACCTAGTCTCTAGAATGAATAAAAAGGTAATTCCATTGCTATTAGAGTATTTTATGAATGACGAAAAAGAGGTCAAGGCAATATTACACAAGGCCGGTTTGGAGCTTGAAGAAAAATCGTGGCCATTAAAAATTAAGGGGAAGCTTGCTTAATTTATTCGAATACCAAAATAAGGTAGTTATCAAAATGATTTTGATGGCCTGGAAAGCTTTTTGATGAAATTTGGAATAAGCGTGAGAAAGTTCATTTTATTCTGATACGGAGAATGATTCTATTGAATCGTAACGATTTTTACAATTTATTCATAAACTGATGAAATAAAATCCAATAAATACGTTGGTGCTATTTATTACGGAGGCAAAAAAATAAATTTGCTACCAAAATATTTTACGATTCTGATCGCGATTATTCTGTTAATGAAGTTAGTCAGATTCAAAATCATATTCTTTGGTGGTTGAGTTATTGTCGAAAAATTAAATTCCCTAATTATCAAGCTTCCCTGGGCAGTACCAAAAGTGACTTTTTTGAAGTTTTAATATACCTGTTTTCCAAATATACAAGGGAGCTTTTAAACTCTTCCATTTACCAACAATACGAAGAGGTAAACCGTGAATTGTTGTTTATAAAAGGCAGACTAAACACCAACGAATATATTACTGAGAATTTAAGTAAGGGAAACTGGCAAACACTGGATGCACCTTTGATACCTTTGTTGTTGATAATGAATTTAATCGCATCATAAAATATGTAATTACGTTCTCTATAATGTATCAGCAAATGATGATAATAAGAAGATATTTAAGAGAAATATTATTCATTTTAGATGAAGTTTCGGATAGAAAAGGCTCATGCGGAGCAATGCGAAAGATTTCATTTAATCCAATTTTTTGTTGCATTTGAAACAGTCGGGGATTATGCAAGTTATTTCTTCGTGTTGTGTATCCTTCGACTATAAAAATGATTTAAAAAGCTGTTGCATTTTATTACCCATGGAATCACGTTTTGAAGACTTTATTTTGGATTTATTAATAAAGAAATCGAATCTCTTGCTGCCAAAAGCTCAACGAAGCGATACTTTTTTTTGGATGAAAGCGAAACCTATATGCTAAAGCCGGATTTATGGTTAAAACGTCTGACAAGTCTTTAATCGCAGATGCAAAATACAAATTGTATATTCAGATGAATCGGATCCTCGGAAGGGATATCTCAAAATGATCTTTACCAAATGTTAGCATATGCTGTTAGATTTGATTGATGAAATAATACTTTTTTACCCTGATACTGTTAGTGCAAAGCAAGACAATCATACTGAATTAACCATTAAGGATTCATTGGCTGATGGCAAGGAAATATCAATAAAAGCATTTCAATTACCTATTATTAACAAAGAGCTATTATCAACCGAACTAAACCCGGATGGCGAATTGAAAAAATTGTTTGAACCAACCCGGCAGAAGTTAATTGAAAAAATTGAACAGATAACGCTGCCAAAACTTGAGGAAAATTAAAGCTCCTCAACATGTTTATTTTTGGAATAATAACAGAAATAATTGGGTATTCAACATTATTGAGACAAAATATTTATATTCTCCACTTCTTTGGCCGCTTATCTAATTCCCTCACAATTCCGAATTATTCTGATAAATCATATTCACACTGATTCAAAATTGCAAATTTTCCAATGTTTTGTGATTTATAATATTATAATATGCCGTTTGGGAAATTTATAAATTGATATCTTAAATTAATTATTGGTGTGAAAATTTTATTTTGATCAATTTTACAGCTTTTCGAATAGTGTACTTGACCTTACATTCTAAAATGTGGTCTTCGCAACTTAGAGGGTAAGTCGTCTCACACATTCTCAAAAAACTGTACTGCAAAATTGCAGAAGTCAATAATTACATCTTTATCTAAGTCAAATTCTTTTCTGCGGCCTAAATAGTTTTGTGATGAAGGAGTAATTTCTTTCCCGTTTTGAAGTTCTGCCACTGTAATACACTTGATATGTTTTTTAGATACTAGTATTATATATGCGTTTTCATAGGGGTAATTTTTAGGCAAATCCATTAATCTAAATTCTTCACTTGCTCTAAATTTTACCTCAACGAAATAGACATCCTTCGTCTTTGGATTTTGCATCACAAAATCCGGCATTCTGCGAATTTCTTGTGCTACATCTGAGCGAACACCTTTAAGCAACTCCATGATTCCAGGAATCGTATTTTCCATTCCATAGCGAAAAACATTATAACCTAAACTCAAGAACAATTCTTGAATGAGGTTTCTGCAATTCTGCCTTTAATCATACCATAGCGATACGTTTCTCCTTATTAGAAAGTCCTACTTCTTTTTCAATTTCATCATCAATTACATAATAACTTTTGTGAGGGCAGCGGTTGGAATTTTCTTCCTGCTATAACATTCGATGCAAGCCCGCCATTAAATTTTGTAAACTTTCACAATCAATACATTCTGCCATAGATATTAAGTTAATTTAATCTATTTGAACAAATCCCAAAAGCCACCCTTACTTTTCTTCTTAAATCCTTTGTAACTGACCTGTTTGCCATGTCGCATAGCATCCATTTTGTGCGCTCTGTCGTGTTGTTCTTGATTTTTAAAAACCCAAAGATTTTGTTTTGAATTGTTTTGTTTGTCCCTATCTTTATGGTGCACAACTTCACCTTCTCTAAGTTTTCGACCAAGTTTTTTTTCTGCCACATCACGATGCACAGGCTTGTTACTGTTTTTGTAACGTTTGTAGCCTTTCTTATCAGTATATGTGTCTGAAAAAACATCTGTAATAAAATTTATAAATCCCATATCCTATGATATTTATTGATTTCTGTTTTTTAAATTTATTAAAATTATTTTATTCTACAAAGTTGATTTCCCGTTAGTGCTACTATTCCCCAACCCCGCTAAAAATAACCAAAATCCCAACCCCTCCAACAAAACCCTTCAAAACCAGAGAAAACCCTTGGTCTCTTCCCCTTTCTACACCCAAACCAACTTCCCATTTGCCAACTTCTTTTCATCATCCAGTCTGTAAGCCACCAGTTTCCCCTTTTTAGCCACACTATAATCCAGGCAGCAGATGTTATTACGGTATAAGGATGGCTCGCCTTTTAACCAGTAATGACCGAAGAAACCGGTTTTTCGTGGGTATTGTAGGGAGGAATCAGGCAGGTACTGATTTGATAAGGGCATTTGGCAGAACATCCAAGGAAGAATACTTATTTTCCTGTGGTCGTTTTCAAAAGGATCTTCCACCATTTGATGCGGAATTCAGATCGTTGCTCACCATCTTTGTCCTCAAAGTCTTTCCTTCCGGTAAATTCATTTCTTTGCCTTTCAAAGTATCGTTGATTGCATTATAAAACTGTTCCTTATTCACAGACTTCGAATCAATTCATCTGTTAAACAACCCTTCACCAGTTTTTCTTAGCAAGAAATATGGTTCGCCTCAGCATGCATGAACCGCACGGAATTGATCGGTTTCATAAAGAGTGGAAGCGTTTTAAACCATTCCAGGTAATCTTCGTATTCCTTCTGCCTGTTCTGAAACTGTTTCAATGTTTCGAAATGCTGGATGACATTTTGATAAGGTGCTTCCTTAAATGTCCGCCGTTGTTTCCTGAAAATGAAAACAAAGCGCATTGTATTCATGATTTCCCATTAGGGCAATGGCATTTCCGCAATCCACCATGCTCTTCACAATAGCGAGTGTTTCTCTGATTTTTGGTCCGCGGTCGATGTAGTCGCCGACGAACAGGGCTTTTCGTTCGAGGTGGGAGTAGCTGCCTTTTTTGTTGGAATAGCCCAACTTAGTTAATAGAGCTTTTAGCTTGTCGGCGTGGCCGTGGATGTCTCCGATAAAATCGATCAATCTGTTAGTTATAAAAATTATTAAAGTCTGTGTTAAACCAGATGAGTGAGATCACAGTTTGAATTATTAATATCTTCAAAAATTAAACTATTCAAAGTTTCTGGGTAGTTTATAACAAACTTTTTAGAATTCGCTGCAGGCAAGAGAGAAGAAATAATGCCTCCAAACTTAGCTTTTGCAATATTCAGCAACTGCAAGTTAGAGAATACGCCAATTGTAATATACCTGTGAATATTCCAAATTTAAAGCCGCGTATCATCATAGTTTTTAGTTTTATAATATTTTGACGCATAATTTTTTGGGCTTGGAGTAGTGCCGGAATTAAAACACAACCGCTGATACGAAGCTCCAAAGTTAAAATTTAGGGATAAGTTTCATACATAGCACTTCACCCGCCATTAAGCCAAACCCCTGTTGAACTGAAACCCTCCCTTCGGTTCGGGAATTTTTGTTTATGTTTCAACAAATATAAACAAATACTAAAATGAAACTAAAAAAAACCTAAATGAGGCTGCTCAGCGATACCTGGAGCAACTTACAGGCACCATGACCATCGGGAACTACTCGGTGATGAGCATTCGTAATTATGTTCGGGAAGTGCGATTTCTGTTTGAGTATTATCCTGATTGTGACCCTGATTGGATCAGTCAGCAGCAGATTGAAACGTACATTTTGTACCTTAAAAAGACTTTTAATGCAAGTCATGCTAAATGCCGAAGTGTGGCCCAAAGTTTATCCTTCTTTTACAAACAAATCTTAAAAAAACCTTACGAACTGCCCTCTAAACTCTATCCTAAGAAGGAGTTTAAACTGCCTAATGTAATGAGTGAGGAAGAAATGTTAGTGCTACTGGGTGCCTGTGAATCAATTAAACAACGCGCGCTGGTGGAGTTGTTTTATTCAAGTGGTATTCGCTTGGAGGAGTGCAGCAAGTTAATGCTGGCTAATATCGATTCCAAAAACATGCGCATCAAAATCATTCAGGGAAAAGGTCGTAAGGATCGCTTTACCATTTTGTCGCATTCGTGTTTAAATACCCTGCGCAGTTATTTTCTGAAACATCGGCCTGTTGCCTATCTTTTTGAAGGACAAACTCCTTCTCAGCCCATGCATGTGCGCAGCATTCAACACGCCTTGCATCAATGCATGATTAAAGCACAGCTGGCACATCTGGGGTACAATACGCATACCCTGCGCCATTCGTTTGCCACACACATGCTCGACAACGGATCCGATATCCACACCATCAAGGAACTGTTGGGTCATAGTAAGATCGAAACAACCATGATTTACCTGCATCTGCAAAGTAAAAAGCGCTATGGACTAGTCAGTCCGCTGGATGCCTTACACAAGAAAAACCCGTTGGAGTACATTCCAGTTAATCAGAGCTCGCTATGTCAGCGACCTGTTCAGTAGTCAGCCAGCGCGCCTCGGTGCAACTTGTATTACAAAAGTATCCTTCGTGGCCTGCTCATGTTGGAATAGGTTCCTATCGTACGTTGAGTAAAATCGAACAGTGTCGTACTGCTGCGATGGGTTACCATCACTCTGCTTGCAATGCTAACGGATGCGACTATACACAGGTAATGTATCACAGTTGCCGCAACCGCCATTGTCCCAATTGCGGGAACTCAAAAAAAGAAGAGTGGATCGAGTCCCGGCTCAAAGAACTCTTGCCCTGTAAGTATTATCATGTTGTATTTACTCTGCCTCATGAGTTAAACGCACTGGTGATGGGCAACCGCAAACAGTTGTTCGATTTGCTCTTTGATGCAGCCTCTTATACGTTGCTTGGTTTTGCGGATGATGAAACATATATTGGTGCTAAACCCGGAATCATCGCCGTGCTGCATACCTGGGGACAAACGCTGAGTTTTCATCCGCACCTGCATTGTATTGTAAGTGGTGGTGGTGCCACTGTGGATGATCAGTGGATCGCTGGCAAAAAAGCAAAGTATGGTGTATTGTTTCCTTTACAAGCACTGGAGAAAGTCTACAAAGCGTATTTCCTTAAACAACTTCGCAAACTACGTGAAAAACAAAAGCTACAACTTACGCATGAACAAGAACTCCATTGGAAATGTTTGCTGAACAATTTGTTCGCAACAAAATGGATCGTACACGCAAAACAACCTTTTGGCGGACCGCTCCAAGTGATGAGGCGATGAGTGATACTGAAGCCATGCAATTGCTTTTAGATGAAAATGAGTTTTATGAACCGCTCTTGTATCTTGCATGGTTATGGACACATGGTTTTGTGGTAGAAATTTTCCCGGGTTTTTACAATGTAGATATCCGAGTTCCCTTTAACTTCGACAACTATGAGGGCTATGGCGACGGCGGAACAAGTCTGAAGGAAACCATAGATGGTTACCAACTATATGCTCTTGAGGATTTTGAGGGATGAGGGGCAGTTGAGGGGGAACTCTAATTGTTTGCGACTTCGCATGGTTCCTGTGTTAAGGAAATCAACTAAATCCATTTGTTAGATATATCTAATGACTTCATCGACAACTCCCGCACATTGATTTAATGAAAGTGTGCGGGAGTTGGTATTAGATTTTCAGAAAGCATAGTTTTATCATTAGAGTTTTGTAGTTAGTGTGTTTGATGGCTTAGTCAAAGCATCGTTAGTTTTAATTACTCAACACACAATTTATCGCCAGTGGCAATTTTTCTTTTCCTGAACCGGATAGTTTTTTGAATAATCAACTTTTATTTCCCGGTTATCGGAAGCGGTAAAACAGATTCTAATAATCTGAACAGGGCTTGCCTTAATTTTCTCAAGTTGAGCTGCGCTTATTTCATACGTGTTATATATGTTTCCGATATAGCTTTTCATTGCCAGGCTCGACATTCCGTCGTTTAATATCGGTTGTTTTCCAAAAACGGTTTCTTTGGAATGAACTTGAACTGTATCCTTATTTTCCAAAAGAAAAAGTAGTTGCTGCCCTTTTTGAACCGAAAAAGCTAATGGGTCGGCAGAAGTTATATTTGCATAAACATACAGTCCATAATTCTCACCGGACTTTTGCACCTGTATATCGAAACGTGATTCCGACATTAGAGATAACATGGAAACTATTTGTGAATGCAAAACACTGCCTCCGCCAAATGGATCATTTTCCTGCTTTTCAAATTTGCACTTCTGCGCTTGAGTAAATGAAAATGTGAATACGAACGCTACGATAAATAATGCTGAATTTTTCATGATGTTTGTTTTTAAATTGTTAGTGTTGTTGTTAATAACACCACAAACATAACATCTTCATATTGGCCAAATTCCTGGATTTAGTAAATGGCGAGTCTGTTTAGCAAGTGGCTGAATTGGTTGAGTGGGCAAAGCATTTTGGGTGTCTAATCAATAAATAAAATGCATCACAAAAAATCTTCTTATTATTAAGTGCCTGAAACCCGAGAAGAGTGATTATCACGTCATTGGCAACCAAACTTCCACTCTTGTGCCTGAAGGTTTGTTCTCAGGGCTGAACAAATCAAACACACTCAGTTTAGCTTCAACACCATGAACTTTATGAAGTAAGCTGATTCGTTCTTCTGTTAGTTTCATGCCAAGTGATTCCTTATTAAAAACAGGCTCATTTAATTTCTTACTGAAAGATCTGCCTACACCATTATCTTCAACCACGCAAATAAGAGTTTCCTTTTCTTTTTTAAACATGATCATCATTTTGCCGGAATCTGATTTATACTGTAAACCGTGCCAGATTGAATTTTCAACAAAAGGTTGAAGTAGTAATGGGGGTATTGAATCTACTTCAGGGTTTACAGAATCCTCAACTATAATTTCATAACTGAAAGGTCTTGTAAATCTTAACTGTTCCAGTTGCATATATAAATCTAATGCAAGTATGTCATCCTTCAATGGCACCTCTTGCTGCATAGAATTTTCAAGTACCAACCTCATTAGTTTGGAAAATTTTAAGAGATACTCATTAGCATCCTCAGATTTATTACTTATCAGAAAATTTTGAATGGACTGAAGAGAGTTGAATATAAAATGAGGATTCATTTGGGAACGAAGAGCTTTCATCTCAAGTTCTGCCATCTTTAATGAAATGTCATGTTTAAATTCTTGCCTCTTCAGTGCTTTCCCCAAACTATAACGATATAAAGACCAAACCACTGTTATCAATAATAGAGTATATGACAAGTACGCTAACCAATGTCGATACCATGGAGGTAAAACTTTAAAAGTATAAGTAAGGGTGAGCTCAAATGCCATCAGGCCCTTGAGCCTTAAGTTTGAAAGAATATGTTCCTTCATTAATATTTTCAAAGGTTGCTTCAGTTTTATCAGTAATCGGACTCCAATCTTTTGAGTGCCCTTCAAGTATGTATTGATAACGGACCAGGAAATTTCGATCAAGATCAATTCCCATGAATGAAAAAGTAATACTATTCTGATCATACGGAAGTGTTAGATTTTGAGGTATTGGATTAAACATGCTGATTCCTTCAAAACGGATACCTGACATTTTATTAATTATACTATCCCTTTCTGCTGTAGACAATATTTTACCATAGGTATTGATTTCCTGTTGAGAAATTGTTGTGCTATCATTTTTGTTTACACCTAAAGAATACCAACTTACTATTTCCTGATTAATTTTTATATTCTTCAAAACTACAATTGGAGGAGTTGAATTTGTATTTACTGCATGTGGATCAAATCGTACTAAGCCTGTTTTAATAGCACTGGTACTAATCCAAAATATTCCTTTACTGTCTTTATACAATGTATTTTGGCCAGAGGTAACAGATTTTAAAGGATAGCCTGTGGAAGTATTAAAGATCATGCCAACCCTTCGCCTCACCTCTGGAGTAGAAACGAGTTCGCATATTCCGTATTTTGTTCCCACATAGATTACATTGTTTTCACCTTCTGCAATTTGTGTAACAACATTATCAGGAAGTCCGTCATCAGTAGTGTATGTAATAAAAGCATTAGCACTAACATTTTTAATTGGGAGTAAGGTGTTTTGCTGAGGAAGACAACTAAGTCCGGTTGACGTACCGAACCAAATATTTCCGTTTTATCGGCTGAGATACAAATAATTCCATCACTATTCAAACCCTGTGTCTTAGTATAATTAGTGAATTTTTTCCATCATAACGTGAAATTCCGCTTAATGTACCAAACCAAATATTTCCATAAATATCCATCGCACAACACGTTATAGAATCGTTTACCAAACCTTGTTTAGTTGTATAATTGGTGAAAGATTTACCGTTAAAACACGAAACTCCGGATTCGAAAGTACCAAACCAGATATCCCCCCTGTTATCTATGACTGAACATTGGATAATGTCATCTAACAATCCTTGATCAGTGGTATAATTGGTAAAAGATTTGCCGTTGTATTTACTAACTCCTCCACCGCTGGATGTTGCAAACCAGATGTTCCCTGATTTGTCTTCTACAATACTTCTGACGCCATTCCCTGCTAATCCTTGTTCCATTTTAAAATTTGTGAATGACATTCCATCATAACGCCATATTCCGTCTCCATTTGTCCCAAACCACAAATTTTTATTTTTATCCTCAACGATGCTGTAAATCTCCATTTTTATAAATCCATCCTGAAAAGGGAAATTAAGAAAAGAACTTCCTTTATAACAGGATAAACCACTAGATGTACAAAACCAAAGATTTCCGAATTTGTCTTGAGTTATACTTGATACATTATTATGTGCCAACCCTTGTTCAACACTAAAATTAGTAAATGAATTTCCATCAAAACAAGAAACTCCAACGGAACCTAACCAAATATTGCCTTTTCTATCTTCAGTAATACTACTAATAGAGTTACCAGCCAACCCTTGCGCTGTTGTGTAATTAATGAAGGATTCCCCATCATAATACGATACTCCTTTACTTGTACCAATCCACAAATTGCCATTTTTAACTTTTAATATTTTATGAATAGTATTTCCTGCCAGTCCATTAGTCTCAGTAATATTTCTAAATGTTTTTCCGTTGTAGCAATAGAGTCCATTTCCATTTGTACCAAACCAAATATTACCAGAATTATCTTCCACTATGCTGGAAAACCAACTCCCTTTCAATCCTTGCTCCTCAGCATAATTGGTGAATTTACCCTCTTTATAACAGGAAATGCCATCTAATGTTCCAATCCATAGATTCCCGGAATTGTCTTCTACGATACTGTAAACAAAATTGCTTAACAAACCCTGCGTAGTAGTAAAACTTGTAAATTTATTCCCATCAAATTTCGATATGCCCCCAAATGTTCCAAACCATAAATTTCCATGCCTATCTTCACTGATACAGTTTACATGGTTATCGACAAGACCATTAATCTTAGTAATGTTTGTGAATGATTTTCCATCATACCGAGTAACCCCATCGCCCCATGTATGATATCCTAACCAAAGATTCCCTGCTCTATCAATCATTGAGCAACTAATCGCATCACTTGATAGCCCGTCATCGGTGGTATAATTGGTAAAAAGCCCTTTGCCGGCCAAAATTTGTTCAGAAAGAGCTTCCCCATTAGCATTTTTGCTTACAATTGGTAGTGGAACCGATACTGGTGGTATTAAATTTATTTTCCTTGTAATTCCCTCACCATAATCTTTTATGAAGTAACCACCGGCTTTTGTTGGTATTAGCTGGCCTGTTAGTCAATAAAATAGTTTGAGGGGATCTCTTTATTTCATAATCGGTTTGGGCTACTGTTTGATTGACAGCCAAATAATTTAAAAGGATATAGAAAATTAAACTTATTCTTTTTTTCATCAATTCTAAAAACTCATTCATATGCTAGTTTTTAATGCGGTGTACTAATTTCTTCAAGAAATAATATCACTAAATTAATTTGAACACTATCCTGCTAAGGGCAATAGCACTTCTACCCTAGTTCCCTTAGGCATGTTCTTCTCATTAAAAGATCAACTACCCTGAGAGTCGCCTTTTACACCCCGAACTTTCTGAAGAAGGCTTATTCGTTCTTCCGTCAATTTCATTCCTAATGATTCCTTTTTTATAACAGGATTATTCAACTTCTGCATGTTTGACCTACCGACCCCATTGTCCTCTACTACACAAATCAACATGTCGATTTCTTTTTAAACCGGATCAATATATTGCCGGAATCCGTTTTAGATTGCAATCCATGCCATATAGCGTTTTCTACAAAAGGCTGAAGTAATAAAGGCGGGATGGTATCTACATCAATGTCAACAGAAGTCTCAACAACAATTTCATATTCGAATGGCTTTGTAAAACGCAATTTTTCCAATTGCATGTACAATTCCAAAGCAAGAATATCATCCTTCAGCGTAACATCTTGCATTTGAGAATTTTCCAGGACCAGTCGCATTAATTTTGAAAATTTGAGTAAGTATTCATTTGCATCTTCCGATTTGTTACTGATCAGAAAATTTTGAATGGACTGAAGTGAGTTGAAAATGAAATGGGGATTCATTTGTGAACGGAGAGCTTTCATTTCTACTGAGGTGATTTGCTCTGATAATTCAGCTACGTCCCGTTTTCGCTTGTTCTTAATTGAAATAAAGGCAAGGATCAAAATAACTATTGTAGTACCAAATCCTGCCATCAAAACCAGGTTTTTATATTTTGCTTTTTGCTGTTCTTCCAATTTTAATTTACGACCCAGCTCAAAGAGCTCCTTTTGTTGCTGATATTTAATTGAATTATACGAATCTCTAATTCTAAATTCCTCAGCCTCTCTTTTGATGGGATCCACAATTGACTTTGGGATTAGCTGCTTGTAATACTTGAAAGCACTCTTATAATCTCCGTTTCTAATAAACATATCAGAAATGTGAGTAGCCATATCTGCACTATCCTCGGATAAAATATATTTTGGAATCGGTTGGTCCAAATCCTTAAGCGCCTTTTGCAAATAATTTTGATTTAACTCCTTATTATTTTGATAATGGGCTAATTTACCCAGCTTAAACAATGATTTGAAACTGCTTTGAAAATTATTTGCAATAAGATAGTATTTGCGTGCTGAATCAAGTTCATTGCTGCTATAAAACCAATCTCCAATTTTGATATAAGTTTCACTATTTTGCATCGAATCCATTTTATGGACAGGCATAATGATTGACTTCTCATAATAATACAACACACTATCCTTCATATGAAGTTTATTATAGGAATCTGCTAAACTTCGGGAAACACGTAAGATGTTGGATTTACATCCATCAGAGTTGTATTTATCGCAGAGCTTTAATGCTCTTAGTCCAAAAGAAATACAATCCCTATATTCTTCTCTACGTAAAGCCAAATTAGCTAAATTTGTATATAAAAAATCCAATCAGTCTAATATTCTGTTCCAATGTTTCATTTTCTAACTTGTTGGGTATTTTAAAATTGTCCAACAATTTCAAATATTTATCAAACATACTATTATCACAATAATAGACATTGGGAAGAAAGCTTAACAATACTACAATTAATGTCTTACTTGAATCGTTAGCAATTTCAGCAAATTGAATGGCCTTTTCATTTAACAGAAATGATTTATGATGATTCTTTATGCCCCAGTTAAAATTAGCCTGATATGAGTATGACCTCGAAAGCTTCTGAAGTAGTTTTGATTTCTCGCTTTCCGATACTTTTAATAGCCTTTTTTGAATATAACTTTGCAATTGCTCGCAATAATATTCCGTGCTATCACTTGAAATTGTTGCAATTATAAATTCTAATGTCTTAATTTTAATCGAATCTTCCTTGCTATTATCTAGTACTTGAAGCAAACTATCACCAAAATATTTCTTGTATAGTTTGTAATTATTTTGGTTTGTTTTAAAAGATGTATCATACTTCGATGCTCCAAGGTGCATACTAACTTGATCCTTTATGCTTACTTGCATCGCACTGTCATCAGTAAAAAAAATACCATCGCCTAATTTAGATTCTATCGAATCATTTTCATCAATTTTAAAATAAATTTGTCCATTAACAGTTTTCTATTGCAATATTACTTGCATAAACAGTATCCAGCAAATAAAGTAGAAATATTTCATAACTATTGTTTTATTATTTTACTTGTCATTGATTATTGATTTGAATTTATTCTAATAAAATATACACCTGGATTTAACTTTTCCAAATTTACCTTCAACATGTCGTTCATTGCCACAAACTCATTCTCCAGAACCACTCTTCCACTCATATCAATAATTTTCAAACTCTCAACCGGTTCTGATAAATTCCATTAATATCAATATAGTCATCGGCGGATTCGGAAATATTTGTAATTGTTTATTCGGCTGCGTCAAATCATTCATTCCAACAGTAGCCACAACCATACTCGTATTAAAAGTGCAACAATACTTAGTAACTTCACACAAATAGTTGCCATTTCCACTATTGGTGATATCGATAGTTTGGTTAATCTCTCCGGGCAACAAATTGCCATTTAAAAACCATTGGTAACTATCACCAGAGGTTGCTGAAAGAGTGTTCAGTCCAGTCCACGTTATAGCAGGAGTAAAACCGTTATTACACACTTTAGCCGCTATGAGTTGGTGGCCGGATGGATCATCATTGTACCCTGTCAGAATAATATTTCCATAATTATCCCGTGCAGCTCCTGTACAGATTTCATCAAAAGCTGTGGTATTGGGTATTGAAATAGTATCTACAGGCATGCCATTACCATTAGCAGCATATTTTAAAAGAATCATTTCCTTGATGCCTCCGGCTTTTGTGGTATAGCCAGCTACATAAACAATTGGCACTGGTGAATTATCCAAAAATATTGCAATAGCCATATCATCACTATTACCGGAGCCATTAAAGGGAGGAGATACCCATAGTGGTCCGGCTCCTGGCACTGCTGATATACTATATTTTGCGACAACAATATTATTGTTGATTCCCAATCCTGCATCCCCATCCTGATATCCACAAACATAAATATTTTGACCAGAGGGATCAATGACCATTTTAGTGAAACCATCTATTGCTGTACCTGTTCCGCTAATGACATGGTCGTAGCTAAAGTTATTGAGGAAAAAGCTTGATGTGTTGTCGTATCTGCGAATCGACATTGCCCCTTCCCATGTACCAGATATAAATAATTTTGCATTACTTACTAATGCTGCGTTTGCGCTGTAAATACCGGTGACACCTCCATCAAATGTAGATTGCTTAATACAAGTTGGTGCGGAAATGGTCATTTTATTAGATTGCCATTGCATGGTAGCTCCAAAAGTGCTTTTACTTGAGCCTACCACAAATAAGGTATTGGTCGCAGTGTTCAAAGCTAAAGCTTTAGCTGTATCCCGATTGGCTGAACCAGCGTTATCAAATGAATAACACAATTCCGTTAAATTATTGTCGTATCGTATTGTTAACATATCCTCATTGGTATTGGATCCCCATATATTTATTCCATAACCGGTTACATCAACTGAACCTGATGATGAAACAATCATTGCACTGGGCTTATTATCTAAAGGATACTCGTTTCTGGCAACGTTTAATATGTTTCCTGTAGTATTATTTAACTTAATGGTGGCGAAGTCAAAGCCCGTCACTAAACCAATACTTGATCCTGTTACAAATATATTTCCATTATTATCCAATGCTATAGCAACGGGAACGTCTTCCCCATCTCCTGTTCCATTATATGTTTGGGTCCAGACGGTATCGCCTTTGTGATTCAATTTCACGATAAGATAATCCAGATTCATCCCATTCCAGGTTGTTCCGGCAATATATGAATTACAGTCATCATCCGATACAATTGCCAATCCTTTATCGTACTGGCTAAATGTGTTGGTGTAATTTATTTTCCATGCTATATTTCCTTGCGCTTTCGACTTATAGTTAAATAATAGCAAAAATGCTCCCAGACATATAAGAGCTACCCAGTCAGAGAAATTCAAATTAGTGTTGCGGTTGGATGTTTTCATGATTTTTGTTTTTAAAATGATGATTAATAGAATACATTGCAAACATATTATTAAACAAGACAGGCTTTCTTTGTATTTAGTAATTGGCGGAATCCCTTAGTTTAAGGCAGAATTAACATAGTCCCTGGTTCTATAAATTTAACTGATGAGTTATTCAAATTAGAAAAGGGTTGTTGTTCCATTGAAACAGCAACCCTTTTGGCTTATACGAAATCTATTTTCAATTCTTTACAATTACCCTCTTAAATTGTTCGTCATTGGCAATAACTTGCAACATATAGGTGCCATTCTTCAGGTGGGCAACCGACAAATCCAATTCGTTTCCTTCTAAGGTGGCTGATTCCAACTGATAAACTAAACGGCCGGAAAGATCGTAAAGCATTACAGTAATGCTTTCATTCCATTCATCCGGTAATGATATTGTAAATTGCGACTGAAAAGGATTTGGATAGACTTCAACATCAAACTCAGCATTAGATTCTCCTACCAACCTGCAATTTACATTTACTGTCTTGGCAGCACTGGATACCGTACATCCTGTACTATTATTTGTAACAAAGACTTTATACTTCCCGGTTGCAGTAGCAGTATATGATTGATTTGTTGCCAATGGTATATCCACATAATTTCCGTTCGTTCTTTTCTTCCACTGATAACTATACCCTGCTGCTGCGGTGAAAGTGACACTGCCTCCCTGACAGAATGTTAAGGGGCCCGAAGCAGAAACTTGATTGTTAGGAGGTCCAACCACTTCTATTGGTGCTGAAGCTCTAACACATCCATTGGCATCCTGAACTATTGCTTTATATTTTCCTGATGTACTTACCACTAAAGAATTTACAGATCCGCCTGTAGTGTTTCCATTCCTTTTCCATTGATAAGAGATAGCAGTGGGTGATGTTGCTATCAAAGTAACAGGCTGTCCAATACAGTAGCTAACCTGTCCGGATGGACTAACTGTAACTGTTGGCAATGGATTTACCGTAACATCTATGTAATTTGAAGTGGAGGCGCAACCGTTTGCTGACGCAATAAACTTATATCGCCCGGTTGCCGTTGCAGAAAAAGATGAATCTGTATCAGATTGAAAAGCACCATATTTTTTCCATTGATAGGTTAAATTCAAAAGAGAATGGGAAGGGTGTGTTGCTTCGCCAAGCAACTCCACACTTCCGCCTGCACAAAAAGTTGTTGGGCCCATGGCTGAAATTGAAACAACAGGTGTTGGTGAACCAAACAACTTTAATGTCTGACTATTCTCTGCTTTACATCCAAAGCCATTCGTTATTTGTAAATCAGGGCCGAATACAACTGCAGGGCCAAATGTCAACAAAATACTATCTGAAGTAGAAGGTGTTCCCCCGGGGTACCCCCACTGGTATGTATAAGGACCATATGCAGGAGATCCCCCTGAGGAGTGAACATAAATCTGCTGACCTTCACAACCGTATTGATTGGTAGTA
The DNA here is from genome assembly GCA_016722525.1 of Bacteroidota bacterium. Taxonomy (GTDB): domain Bacteria; phylum Bacteroidota; class Bacteroidia; order AKYH767-A; family OLB10; genus JADKJB01. The sequence goes on along the minus strand of JADKJB010000005.1, from coordinate 350,192 downwards.
AGTACAGACGGGTTAGGATAATTAGTGATGCTAATGGAGGCGCTAGCCGTATCGCCAGATGCAATTTCTGTTATCAATACCGAATATACTTCAACAGTCGGTTGGTTGATAGCAGGAAGAAAGTTGCGTATGCTCCATTCGTAAACCATACATTCGGGCAAATTCCACCAGGACAAGTCCAGATATAACTGTATTGGGAACTATTATTAGGCGTCGCTTCAAGATAAACACCAAATCCTTCACAATGATTTTGGTTGTCATAAGTATCGGAAATGCTTGCATTAAATGACTGTGCATTTAAATGCAGGTTTATTAAGCTCACCTGCAATAAAATCAGGCAGCAAATTAAAATTGAATAGGTTTTTTTCATGGGGATAAAATTTAGTGATTATAGTAGAATTAATTACAAACAAAACTAACCGGAAAATAAAAGCCGGGAATTTCCCTTTAGTAACTGGCGCCAAAAAATAGTTAATGGCGGAAATGCCTTATTAAAAGGTGATGAACTGGATTAACTTTCCTCGAAATAAAGAACTACCTATTTGGCAAAAATCATATTCAAGTCTGCCAGAGCTTTTAAAAACCCTTCTTTCCTGCGTCTTGAAACATCCACTTCTGTTTTATCATTCAACAGCACCACCCCGCCTTCGCCACCTTTTTATAACTTTTGATATGGCTGAGGTTTACAAATGAGAATCATGTATTCGATAAAACTGATGGTCTTTTAAAAGATCTTCCACATACTTTAATGTTTTTGTAACTGTATGCCGTTTACCCTGGTTGAGAAAAATGTCGGTGTAATTATTCGACGACTGGCATCGGATAATATCATCCACCCTGATAAACTCCAGACCACCAAGTACAGGCAATCCAATTTGCGTTCCCTGCTTGTGTTGTACCTGAAGGTTATTTAAAAGCACATCGATTTTGCGTGCAGTTCCCTGATGCTGTTTGTTTTTAAACCGGTCTATCGCCTCTTTCAGCTCTTCAACGCCATATGGCTTTTCAATAAAATCAAGAGCACAAAATTTTATGGCTTTAATTGCATATTTATTAAAGCTTGTGGTGAAAATAACTTCATAATTTACTGCCCGTGTTTTTTCCAAAAGATCAAATCCTGTATAAGGTGGCAATTCAACATCCAGAAAAAGAAGTTGCGGTTTAAAATGATTTACCTGATCAATCCCTTCAGGTATGTTATCGCAGACAGCCTGAATGGTAATTTCCGGGAAAAATTTCTCCAGATGTTTCACCAGATAGTCACTTTGTGGCTTCTCGTTTTCTATTATAATTGTGTTGATCATATATCAAAAGGAATTGCAATATGTGAGCCTGTAGCAAACAACTGGCGATTAATACCAGATTGAATTTCCACAAATTTAATTGAGAAGACAAATTGATAATAAATAATCAAATATTTAAACAATTAATTTCTATTGCCACTGCACAGTTAACTTAACCTGAGTGGAACCGCTTGTTACAGTAAATTGAGTTGGATAATGATTTGAAACAGTTGTATAATTATTTAAGGTAAAATTTACTGTAGCAACATTGTCATCTGGATCAGGAGAATCATGTTCATAAATATGGATTCTATATGTTGTTCCAAAATTTGTACTACTAATATTATAGGTTGGATTAATATTCCAACTTTGCGGAAAAGTTGCATTATCGGTATTATAACTTGATGATCCATTCAAAAGTATAACTCCTGATGTCGTTTCAATATTAAAATAAAAAATCAGGTCCACTAAATGAGTCCCAACTTGTTCCAGATCCATCAACCAATGGACAATTTAAAATTGAAACTTGAGAAATTTTGCAAACTGTTGGTGGATTTAACACACTAACTGATTTTGTAATAGAGTTTGAGCCAGTTGGTCCAGACACTGTTAATTGAACATTAAAACTTCCGCCTGACGTATAAGTATGATTTGGATTTTGCGAAGTTGAAGTTTGTCCATCACCAAAATCCCAAGACCACGAAGTGGCGTTTTGTGAGCCATCAGTAAAAGTAACTACACATGGAGCTTGACAACCACCACCTGAAAAATTAAAATCCGCAGTAGGACCATTAGGATTTTGAATATTTACGGTTTTTGTTTTCGTATTTGTACCGCCGGGTCCATTTGCTGTTAAACTCACCGTATAAACGCCACCTGCAGAGTATGTATGTTGAGGGGATATTTCTGTTGAAGAACCATTATCACCAAAATCCCAAACATAGCTTGTAGCGTTTACTGAAGCATTTGTAAAAGTGACAGTTGAAGGGCAACTCCAGCACCTGAATAAGTAAACTCAGCTATAGGAGCTACTGGAGGTGTTGGTTGTGGATCTTCATCTTTTGAACATCCGTTGAACATAAAAGATGCGATCAAACACAATAGGTAAATTTGTTGTTTCATATAGTTTTTTTAGGTATGTATTTAAAATTTTATGATTATTAAAATAAAAGAATCGATTATAAAATCAATTCGAATTTTAAAAAAAATTAGCAGCAGTAAATTAAAATTCTGTAAACTAACACTATTGGTATTTTTCAATAGATGCGGAAAAATCCATTTCCAAAATTAATAATATTCTCGTCATTTACAAATTTGTTGGAAATTATTGAAAAAATCATTCAGGTAGTCAAACTCTCATTATCCATTTTTGGATTTGCCTCGCAACACATTATTTATCAATTAATTATAATAATTCGCTTGTTTTATTAATATAATTGCGGCAGAGTGCAAATTTCTCTTTCCGGAGCAAGCTGACCCCGGGGTCAATAGCTGCCATTCCGGCGTGAGCTGACCTCCTAGCCGTAAAAAATTAGCCATGGGAAAATAGGCTTAGAAGGAAAAAAATCATGCTATGTTTTATTAGTTTTGTTACAGATAAAATTGCTATAGTATTGATTTACAATCAAATAATAAAGAGTAGCGTAAAAGCATTATATTTTTAACGCAACAAAACACTATACAATTCGTTAAATGGTATAATAGATATCTTTTAGAACTATATAATTGTTTTTGATATATTTCTTATATTTGTTTCAGCAATTTTACAAATGGCTACAAAACAAGAGGTTATCGATTTTCTGAAGGATTTTCACTGCACAAAAAACCATAAAATGAAAAGTCCCAAAACTGGAAACGTTATGTCCCTCATGAAAGAGGTCAGGAATATGACATTCCGTAAAGAAGAATTTCAAATCGTTTATCATTATTATTTGTGCAATGACAGCAACGAACAATTTACATCCACAGAATTGGACGAATTAAATTTGCAACAATTGTATAATCAATATCGCGATAAACACAACCTTCCTTTTCCTGAACAGGTTCAAGAGACCAGAGAAATGTATGGATTACCGGCTAACAAAATGTCTGAAATTTTAGGCTTTGGAGTAAATAGCTATCGCAATTATGAAAATGATGAGGTTCCGGTACATGCCAATGGGAAATTGATTTTATTAGCAAGTGATCCAAAGAAATTTAAAGAATTGGTTGAACTATCAGAGACTCTGGATGAAAAACTGAAGCAAAAACTATTTGTGAAAATTGATCACTTAATTCAAACAAATCTTCAAAATAAATTTTCACTAAACCTGGAAAATTATCTCTTAGACGGATCACAGCCTGATGAATTTACCGGTTATAAAAAACCTAACTTAAAGAAACTTACTGAAATGGTAGTGTTTTTCACAGAGCGTTTAGAACCCTGGAAAACGCAGATGAATAAACTACTGTTCTATTCAGACTTTCATCACTTTAAAAACAATTGCTTTTCAATTACAGGCACACGATATCGTGCAATTGAGATGGGACCTGTACCCTATAATTATGATAGTTTATTTGAATATTTAGCCAATAAAAATGAAATAAAAATATGCACCACCGAATTTCCTAATGGTTCAATAGGAGAACAATTTAAACCACAAACAAAAAGAACTTTTGATAATTCATTATTTTGTGAGACAGAATTAGAAGTATTAGAGACTGTATCAAAAAAATTCAAGGGGTTAAAACCCTCAGATTTAATAGAGCTAAGTCATACGGAAATTGGATGGAAAGAAAACAAAGAGGATAAAAAGATAATAAGTTACAAGTATGCATTTGAATTAATTCAACTTTAAAATTAATTTAGTAAAATATGGATTGGCTGCCTAATATTTTAATATCAATTACAAGGAGTTTGGAAATTCATTGTTCCAAGAGTATTGAATTAATTTCAGCTAAAGCTCCAGCCGATAATATTCTATATTCCTCTCCTTGTCATAATGTTTTGTGTAATTATACAAATGTTCTACATTATCTTCATTTATATATTTTTTAACGTTTTGTATCGCTTCTGACTTTTCAGAGTAAGCCACTATTAAAATATCACGTATGTTTTGAAGTTCCTCGTTTAGTTGATCATTTTCAAAATCAGGCAATTCAATCTGATTGATTTTATGTCTGGCATTACGAAAGCGATTCCTCTGTAATATCTGCTTCTCTAAATGCATCAAAAGAGGAGGCATTCCCATTTTCATAGTCTAATAAAATAACTTTTAATTTATCATATTTCTTATTGGGCTCTTGATCTATATTGTCCAATACATCCATGAATTTATTAAAAATAATAAATTCCGAATTGTTTTCGGTTGAATGGTTTGATTGAACACTTGGAAATGTACCATGGTCAGAATAATTTATCTCGTTTGTATCCTCAATTGAAACTTTTTCATTAAAAAAAACACCATAAAATATGGCTACTCCAATAAGTATAAATAAAATCAATCTAAAATTCAATTTAAATTTCTCCTTTGGGGTATTGTGAGAATTTTTAAACTCAATTATTTCGGCAATGGGCTGGCTTTCGGTTGACTGATTAACTTCAGATGGAGTAATGTACCATAGATGTGGTTTTTGCTTTGTCTTGTATGCATTGGGATATAACCCATTTTCTAAGAGAGATTTTAAATTCACATGCTTAAATCTTTCTTCTCTATTTAATAATTTTTGTGCTGCTGCTAAAGTAATTACACTCTTTTTTGTTGATGATAAAATAACAATCAAAATATTCGATCAAATCATTTGTAATATCAATATCGTTTGCCATTTCAATTATTTTAAAAAACTTATAAAATCAGGTATTGATGCATACATCATTTACTCCTCCGGTATTCTTTTATTCCGAATGCCGCTTAATAAAAATACTTCACATTTATCAGGATAATGAATAGTATTACTGAACTTTTCCCCTCCAAATGGCTATGTTCTTGTTTACTTTTAACTGTAATAAAAAAATGAAATTAAGAACTAACTTCAGATCTAAATATAGTCAAATAAACTAAAATAACATATATTGAAGAGCAAATAAAACCCGAAAATAACGAATAATAAAATAAAAGCATAATTCTAATCCATTCTATAGATTTCTTTTCATAGAACTTTTCATATAAATAATAAACTGAGAAATGTATTGTTCCTGCACAATTTTCATAAATTTTTTGATGAGGGGCATCAGAAATATTATTAAGAGCTGCACACTCCTTGATTTCATGTCTAAGATCACCTTTAATTATAAATCTTGTCTCAAATTCTTCTGAACTTTCAAGATTAAAATCCCAGTTATCACGTTTATCAAAATAGTAATTTATAAATCCTACAAAAAGAAACACACTAGTGATCAAAAATAAAATAGCAACCCCTAACGTTTTTCTTTCCCAATCCTTTTTCACCTTATGATTTATTCGTTTTTTAATTTGAAAATTATAAATAGCCGAAATAATTAAGGTAAAAATGACAGATATTAATGTTGCTAATGGCAAATAGAATTTGTTAAAATCAGGGTCCTCCAATTTTAAGAATAAAACTTGGAATTGAAGATTAAAAATCCCCAGAATCAAATTTACCAAAATTAATTGCCTACTAAATATTGCTTTCATTTTTTAATCTCTATTATATGGAACCAAATCTTTTTGTTCTTATATGTACTTTCAGTTGCCATGCGTGGAAAAAAATTTGAATTTTCTGATACGATTTTAGGCGGCAAATTGCTATCCCTTGCATTTGTAACTCTAATAACCCATTTACAATTAGGAAGAGAGGTCACAGCTGTATTTGCTGATCCGATAATATTTCCTAACCCAGATTCAGTAGGATTTTTATACCATATATAATACTTGTTCTTTAACTGTTGGTCTAGCAATACAATTTCTGAATTAGGTAAAGTCAATGTTTCAATGCTATCATTTTGATTTTCCCAAACCAATATACCCAAATCAAAGAATTTTATTTTAAAATTCTTTTCAGATTTTCTAAAAGAATAATTAAAACTTTCATACATATGATCGTCTAAGCTATATGAGATGATGTTCTCGTCGTACAATTGAAATTGTTGATTAGAAGCAGTATATTTATGATCAATTTTGCCCAATGTTAAATCTTTTGACTTCTTTAAAATATGTTTATTGGAGTTGGCGCTTATTAATACTCTCTTAAGATTAAGAATTACATCTGTAAGTAAAAAGTACTCTGAAATTTCAAGTTTACTTGAAATTTGAAATTTTTCACAAATTTATATATATACTTACTATCGCTTTCAACTCTCTTAGCCATCCAAATTGGCATATATTTTAAATTTTCATTTTGTTGATTCATAATGTAATCCAGATTTTCAAATTATCATCAAGTATTAAATGTCCAATTTTCTCCTTAATACTATTTAATTTTAAAATGGAGTGCCTTAAAAGATTCATTGTAGCTAAATTTAAAGTTGAGTCAATTGAATTTTGCAAAGTTTTTTGCCTTTTCATTTCCCTTTTCTGACTGATAAATAATTTAGGCAATACTGGATAGTTTATTTCACGATTTTTAAAATGAACATTCTCTGAAATTAGACTAGGATTTAACTTTCTCATCAATTTGAAAACAACTTCGCTTGGAATTATTCGCATTTTAATTAGTTTTTTGGTAATTCTTCGAAATACTAAATCACTCTTTATTTCAGAATTAACACGAAGCTTGCAACTACAATTCATAATAAGCATCTCTTTGGGTTGGTTTTTATTTGCTCTGTAAATATTAAATGTTGCACAATTTTTAACGGCTTTAACATTTGCATTCTGTATCTTATAATTAATAAATAATGTTTCAACATTGTTTCCTGACCTAAACAATGAGGTATCAATTTTTACAACCTTCACACTATCCGTATCAATTAGCATTGTGAGTTACCAAATTTCATTCCAATCGGATTAGGTTGACAATCCAATAATGAAAATAATAATTGGATACAAATGATTTTGATCCATTTAAAGGGTATATTATAATTATTAAGTTAGAATTAGTTTCATTAAAATCCAATATATCAATTTGCTCTATCACTATATTGCTATCAGTTCCTGAACTATATAATATTGAATCCTGATATTTTGAAATACAATATATAAATTTTGAATTTAAAGAATCAAAATTTGAATTTCGAAAGGATGAACTTGCCAATAAAGTGGTGCTTGAAGTTAATACTAATAGCAACAGTAAAATTTTAATAAGGACGCAATCTAGTAATTTAGATGATTTATACATGAGGTGATTTTTTAAAGAATCGCATAGTAAAATAAGATGCTACAGGAGTTAATTTATGATTTTCTGGATTGGTAATTTGAAATCTTTTATTAGATTTTAGTTCTATCAAATTATATAACAAAAAAAAAAACCAACAAAAAAAAAGAATTTCAAATTCAATAGGGTTTCCCCCCAAAGGAAACCCAGACAAAATCTGTGTACTGTCAAATAGTCCATTTCAACTCCTCCAACCAGAAAGCAACAACAAAAACAACTTAATAGATCCCCCCCCACCCCCCCACAAGCTTGCCAACTCCATCAAACTCCCACCTCACCTCCGACCTTTGCGGTGTAATTTTAAAACATCCATAAAATGAAAAACAAAAAGACCTATTACCTGCTGATCCTTGATAGGAGTGGATCGATGCAGGATTGTGTGAGTGAGACGATTAGCGGTTTTAACGAGCAGTTGCAGATGATTGGGAATATGCGGGAGCGGTTTCCGGAGCAGGAGTTTTATGTGTCGCTGACTACCTTTAGCGATGAGGTACAACATACTTTTGATAAAGTGAATGCCCGCGAAATACGGCCGCTCGATAAGAAGCAGTATCAACCCAATGGCTCCACTGCGCTGCTCGATGCAATAGGTGAAGGTGTTCTGAAACTGAAATCGGAGGTCGCCGGAGAGATTGCGAGTGATGAAGCCTCTGCTGTGGTGGTCATCCTCACCGATGGTTATGAGAACGCCTCCCGTCTCTTCGACTGGAAAGGTATCCGACAGATGATCCGCGAGCTCGAAGCTACTTCTTGCTGGAGTTTTAGCTTTCTTGGCGCTTCCGCGGATGCTGTGGAAGTAGCATCACGAATGAATATTAAACGTTCTAATGCGATGCATTATTCTCCGAAAGAAATGTCGAAGACTATGAACCACTTAGGTAATTCCCTTATCGAATATGCTAATGCGAAAAGTATGGGCGTTATATCGGATGATTTTTTGAAGCAATAAATTTTCTGAGATCAAAAGCACCATGCGATGCGAATATTTTTCAAATCCTTTCCGGCATCGTTATGGCTTTCCGCTCACGAATTAAATAATGATTATGTTTGTCATACTCCTATGAAAACCCATCTCATCCGCTCCCCGGAAGTCTCCGCAGAACTGTTCTCCAATGTGGTGGCGATCCTCCAGCAATTTGAAGGACCTGTTGAATTTGTCATCGATCCTTTTGATATCCCATTTGAAAATACTGAGATTGATGAATTGCCTTTCGATTACACGAAATTTAAACAACGGGATCAATTTATATTGGGTAAAGTGGTGGCGTCCAACAAAAATTTAAATGCAATAGAATGGCGTCCTCCCTTCCCCGATGAAATAAAAAAAGTTACCTGGAAATCCATCTTTGATAAATGTGATCTAAACAGGAAAAAAAATCACATCCCGGAAACGGAAGCAGTAATTATTCTAACAGATTATATCAATGAAAAAAACTGGTTTTCCGGATCAGCCCCTAACGGGAAATTAAATTTCTTTGTCCATGCCGGTCAGTGGGAATTTTTTCTTCCGTGTGATGCGCGGTTTCCGGTTGCTTATGAAACCATTGCCGTTGTATTCCGACATCTGCTATTCGGATCCTTCGATGAAATTAATCGTCGCGCACATGAGCGTCCGCGTGGTTGTGTAAATGATTTCTGTAAAGAAAAAAAGGATATCACCTTTAAACTTCGCACGGCTGATTTATGTCCCGATTGTTACTTAATAATTGAAGAGCGGAAAGTGAATCCCGCAGTAGTCAGTCAGTTTTTTCAGACAATCGATCACATTCGTTCTCAAATGTTATTTCGCGAACGATTCAAAACCACACGACAACCCAGTCGCATCGAAATAAGTGGAGGTCAGCAAAAAATATGTTTCAGCGACCTGGGAAATGCGGAACTGAAACTTTCTCCTCTTGAGAAAACCGTGTATCTTTTGTTTTTGAAACATCCTAACGGTCTGCACCTAAACGAAATCCATGATCACACAGCGTGGCTCGAAGAAACGTACAGTAAACTTGGAAATGTACGTTCGCTGGTAGAATTAAAAAACAGTATCGCCCAACTTACCGATCCCACCGAAAATTCTGTAAGCGAAAAATTTCACGCATCCGAAACAAAATCATCCGACTTATCGGTGACGATCTGGCTCCTTATTATTTTATTGAAGGTCCGCGGGCAGGAAAAAAGTTGATTTTGCTGGACAGAAAATTGATTACGTATTCGAATTGAAAACCCTATAAATGTCTGTTATATCATTCATTAAGCCCTTTTTACTGCATTAATGTATGTAATGTCAGACAAACTTGACTTTTTTATCATAAAATGATTATATTTGCATGAGAATTCATGCATTAATATTAAATTATTCATATTATGACTGATTTATCATACAAAAAATGGGTATCTATGAGTGATGATGCTTTGGCAGGGCAGGTAGGTGCTTTTGTGAAACATCACCGACTGGAGCAGAACAAAACGCAGGAGATGGTGGCCGTGGCTGCCGGTATTAGTCGTTCTACCCTTAGTTTGCTTGAAAAAGGTGAATCTGTTACGTTGGCAACGCTCATTCAGGTGCTTCGTGTGCTGGATCAGCTGCAGGTGATGGACGCTTTTGAGGTTCATCAGCAACCGAGTCCGATCGCATTGGCTAAAGCAGAAAAGCAAAAGCGAAAGAGAGCAAGTCATGCAAATCCTGATAACTCCGAAGATGCAAACTGGTAGCTATGAATACAGCATATGTAAAAATATGGGGAGAGTTAGTCGGTGCCGTAGCCTGGAATGAGTCTGCAGGTTTTGCAACTTTTGAATACGATTCCAAATTCAAAAGCAAAGGATGGGAATTGGCTCCTTTGCAAATGTCGGTTAAGGAAAGAAAGAACAGTTTCTCCTTTCCTGCATTGCGAATGAAAACAGACTCCTCTTTAGATACCTTCAAAGGCCTGCCCGGTTTACTTGCAGATGTTCTCCCCGATAGATACGGCAGTGAACTCATCAATCTATGGCTGGCGCAGCTTGGTCGGCCTTTAAACAGCATGAATCCCGTTGAACTTTTATGCTTTATTGGCAAAAGAGGAATGGGCGCACTGGAGTTTGAACCCGCTATTTTAAACGAAAGTAAAAGCATCTTCGCTGTAGAGATCGATAGCCTTGTAGCTATTGCCCGAAAGATGCTGTCTAAAAAAGAAAAATTTGCAACAAAACTGAATGTAGTTGAAGAAAAAAGTATCAGGGATATTTTACTGATCGGTACATCGGCCGGTGGCGCAAGACCAAAGGCTGTGATTGCATACAACGAAAAAACCGGAGAGGTAAAATCGGGCCAAACCAATTCACCAAAAGGCTTTGATCAGTGGTTGATTAAACTGGATGGAGTAAGTGATGTGCAGTTGGGTGCAAGCAAAGGTTATGGTCGGGTTGAAATGGCCTATTACAATATGGCTGTTGCCTGTGGCATTGACATGATGCCCTCCCGTTTATTGGAAGAAAACGGACGAGCACATTTCATGACAATGCGTTTTGACAGGGAAGGTGGCGCTACCAAACATCACATCCAGACTTTTTGTGCTATGAAGCATTTTGATTATAACCTGGTCACCAGTTTCAGCTATGAACAACTTTTTCAAACGATGCGTGAATTGAAGCTGACTTATGCCGATGCTGAACAGCTATTTCGTAGAATGGTATTTAATGTTGTGGCTCGCAATTGCGACGACCACACCAAAAACTTTTCTTTCCGATTAAAAAAAGATAGTAAATGGGAATTAGCTCCGGCCTATGATATTTGCCATGCCTATCAGCCGAATCACCAATGGGTAAGTCAGCATGCACTAAGTATAAATGGTAAAAGAAACAATATTACCAAAGAAGATTTGTTAGTGATCGGAAAATCAATAAAAAATAAAAAGTCTGCCGATACAATATCCGAAATTAGCGACATCGTGAGCAAATGGAAATCCTTTGCGGATGATGTAAAAGTAAATCCTAAATTGCGGGATGAGATAAACGATACACTAATCAAATTGTAGTCATTTTACCTGGAGGAAATGAAAAATTACTGAGCAAAACCATACCAACATGATCATTAGTTGCATGATTATTTTGTGTCAGCATTCTCTCTCCAACACAAGAATCAAATAAATGGAATGACTTATTAGTATTTAGAATACTAATCCAGTTCTCCGAATAACCCAAATTCAAATATTGTTCTAAAGCTCTATCAATAGAGAGTTCAGGGTCTTGCATTTCATCTAATCTTTCAGCAGCTACTTGAGCCAGCCAAAGTTTAAAAGGTTCAGCCCTAGGTGATGGAATTGATTGAATAAGTCGGAATAGCTGTTCGGTGTTTGCAACATCGGTTAAGTAAAACTTCCCATCTGCTGATTGCATTTTCAGTTGACTACAATTTGTAGTCAACTCACTACCCTCGGCTTTGAGCCTTGTTTTTAAAACACTCCAATATTTTCTAGGATTGGGGCTATCGGTTAAAATACCAACTATATCCACTATTGAAAAAAACCATTTTTCGTTTTCCTCATCCCAGAGGCTTCTTACCTTTTTATCTTCAAATATTTTTATTTCATTTTTCTTTTCCATGTTTTGTATTACTTGCTAATTGAAAATTTTACCAAATTCTATTCCCTTGATCTTCGTACATATATTCTTTTACCAAACGGGCATTAATGTAGTTGGCGGATTCCGTAAAGTCTATCATCTGCCCATTCAAAATGTTGAGCATAGCTTTGAAAAATTGTTGTGGCAAGAAGAATAATTAGAAATAATTTTTTCATGGATAACGGTTTTAATTAATAGGTGTAAATTGATATTGATTGGAAAACTCGGCTTAAAGCACCTTGTAGACCAAATTCCAGCATAATTACTTTATTTCGCCACAACAAAATTTTTATAATGGTACTTATCGTATTTCTTAAGTTGCCCCTTGCCCTTTCTTAATTCATGTAATTCATTCTTTGTTTGAACATGATACCACAACTCAGGAGGTGTTTGAGAAAATGAACTCAATTTAAATACTAAATCCTGATTCAATTTTCTCTCTCCAATAAGATACTTGTATAAATTGGTATCTTTCATTTCAAATATACTTGCTAGTTGCTTCTGCGAAAGCTTCAGTAATTTCAAATACAACTTAACGAAATCAAGAATCCGCATTTCACTATCTATCTTATCTTTCTCAATATAATCTTCGATCTGAAACTTAATAGCAAGCAGTTCATTTCTCAATTTTCTTTCAGGTGATTGCTTTTTAGATTCTGATAAAACGAATTCATTTAATCTGCTCATCTTATTCGATTCCCAAATTTCATTATCTTTAACTTCATTTAAAGTTGAAGTTTTTTGCTTTTTATTTTTTTGCTTCTTCATGACGATTTTGTTTCCTTCATTTAAATACTAAATACCCTGATATCTTTCAATAAGTTTTTCTCCATGTGCCGGTGAAATCAACATGGTCGTTGTCTGCTCAAATTGTCGTGCATTGTATTTTTTACTGTATATTGTCATTAATTTCTGCTCATCTTTTTTATCCGATTCCTGAACATCAAATGCCAGCCATCCTTTGTAATCTTCTTTCCCCAGTAAGAAACTCAGCCTGCATGCATAGGCTATTAAGCAACCTGCAACTTCATCGTATTTTTTCGAATCCCCTTTATTATGCGGAGCAATTTCTATATACGCCATGTAAGGTTCTATTTCGTTTCTCATTTTGTAAATTAAACAGCCTTCAATACTTTCAGGGGATTCGACTGTAATTAACACAAAAGTATTAGCGCTTTTATCTTTTGAATGCTTTTGAAAATTAAATCTCCAACCCTCTTGTATCGATGGTAATTGAAATTTCTTTCCATCTATGATTTTTGCATCAACTTCCGTTTTGCTTTTCAGATCAATTATTTTTACATTCATGGAAAAATTAAGTTTCTCAAATATACGAAATAATTATACAAAATGTATAATTATTATACGTTTTGTATAATTATTCGATTTATTTGATTATCAATTGGATATAAATTTAAATTGCCTTTCGGACTAAATAATGAGAAGGAACTGGAATTCCCCTCCTCTCAATACCCCGCCGCCACCCCCCCAAACACTCCCCACCATCTCGCCTTCCCGGAATTCTTCCCCAATCTCACAATAACCAAATCCTTACTCGGATTCACATAAATAAATTGTCCTAAAATGCCTTGGGCCATAAAGTCTTTGCCGGGGTTGGGGAGCCACCATTGGTATTGGTAGTAGGAGGCGCTGCCGTTGGTGGTGTCGGCTTTGGTGGATTCTTCTACCCATTTCTCCGAGACAATTTGCCTGCCGTTCCAGTTGCCCTTGTTTTTGTAGAGTCGTCCGATTTTGGCGAAGTCGCGGGCTCTGGCGTTCAGACAACAAAATGTTTTTTCTAAGCCATTCTTCTTTTTGTCTATGCTCCAGGAGGCGTCGTATTCCATGCCGAGTGGCGTCCACAATTTTTCTTGTAGGTATTGCGTGACTGTTTTGTCTTTTAACGAACGCTCCAAAACTAATCCCAACAGCTGCGTATTGCCACTCACATATTCAAATTCTTTACCGGGCTCCTTGCCATTTTCATCTTACTAATATTCTTTCTCAGATTCCTTCCATAGTAAAATGATGCCGCATCTCCGAAAGGATTAACATAACTCTCATTAAATTTAATACCCGATGTCATCTGTAAAAGATGTTTAATGGTTACTTTTTCAAAACCATTTTCCTTTAATTCCGGAATGTAATTGGTGATGGGCTCATCAACAGATTTAATTAATCCCTCATCAATTGCACATCCAATCAAAATAGAAGTAACCGATTTCGCCATGGAGAATGATGGTACAATACTTTCCTCTTCATACCCTTTGAAATATTTTTCATACTGGATCGTATCATTCTTAATAATTAAAAAGGCTACGGTTTTGTTAGCTTCGAGATACTTTTCAAAAGGCATACCATCCAACTCCTTAGGAAATTTCCCATTGGTGGTTTGGTGGAAATTAAATTTTATTGAATCTGTATTTAATGTTCGTGATTGAAATTTCTTATGGTCGTTGATGTCGGCAAAATTGTAAAATATAAAACGTCCTAACTGACAAGAACTCAATAACACGGAGGTAGTGATTAAGAAAAATAATACTTTAAATTGATTACCTGATTTGCTCATATTTTAGATTTTTGTATAGTAATTCATCAACATTTATATTACAGACTTAATTATATATTAGTACTCGCATTAGAAAAGCATAGTTACCTAACATCATTATTTCTAAAAACTCCAAATTTTATTCCTGCCATGACTGCATTCATTGTAGATCTCTCATTAAACGACGAATTAAATCCAATTCCTACACAGATATAAGGTGTCCAGGCCCAATCAAATTCAAGTTTAAGTGCGTTTGAAAGACGAGTTTCGTATACAAAGTTATTGCAGTATGAATGGGAACCTTCTTTGCACATGTATTTCAATGTTCCAATACCATAGCCAGCACTTATCATATATTTTGACCGCCGGTATTGATATCCAACAAGAATAGCTTTCTCCGCACCGTTGATGGCTTCTGTAGCAGGGAAACCATAAAGCATAAGACGTCCGGAAATTAAAACATGAAAAATATCACAGTCCAAATTAATTCCTATACTGGGTCCTTGATTCCCTATTCCGCTCGACGGACCAAATCCAATTGAAAAGGGTATATCGTTTTCAGAATACTTGAATGGGGTTTTCTTAAATTCCTTTTCAGACTCTTGTGCAATAGTTAAATTGGTAAAAGCCAGTAAAAGAAAAAGAAGTGTGAAAAGGCATTTCATAACATCATTGTAATTGACATATAACGGTTGCGAATACAAAATAAATGCGTGTCTTGTATTTCAAAAACCGAATTGAATGGAAACTGTTTGAATATCTATCAATTGGTTAAGATCAGTTAGCGCCGACTTTTTCTAATCTAACTTGGTCAACCTGTAAAATGCAAGTCCCTTTCTGGATTTAGCAACTTGTCCGTTTTCTGCAAATGTCCATACATTATGAAATTTATTGGTGGTGCTATTGTCATCCAATACAACCTTTTTGCCATTGAGCATCCAGTTACCTTCAACGATAATTTGGTTGGCCTTAATAGATAAATCCTGATAATAAAAAGTGTGGTCTGGATTAATCGTCAATTTAATTTGGGAAGGGTCTGATGCGCAAACACCATAAGTACCAATATACTCAACCGTATGCTTGTCGGTGAATGACGACATTAAAACAATTGCCAGAAATGCTGTCAGAAATTTAGTGGTGCTTTTCATAGTTATATAGTTTAGATTATTTGATATCAAATCTTAAATTGGCACTAAACTGCCAGCTTTCTAAACACTCTGCCTCTCTGACTTCATAAAAATAGTCAAAATTCGGATATCTCCAACATAAGAGGGGCAGGGGGGCTATTTCCCCTCCACCCTCACACCCTTTTCCGCAATAAAAAACTGTATCGCTTCATTAACAATTTTATTCAGCGACTGCTTTTCACGTTTCGAAATAACCGAAAGCTTGTAATGGTATTCAGGTGTGGTACGGACGTTCAAAACGCCACTCATCGGTTTGTTGGGCTCAACACCTTCTGCTTTGCAGACACATAAATAATGTTTCACTCCTTCTTCAAAATCTTTACCAATTTTTTAATGGATTCTCCTTCAAATAATATAGTATCATTTATATAAAGAACTTTACCATAAAACATATTATCCTCTTTACTGTATTCAATACTGCCAATGTAATCATTGTATTGTAAAGATCCTTCTAGTTCAATGTTATGTGTTTGAGGTTTGGATGATTGAATTGATTTTTCTTCTTTCCTTTTCATGGTTTATTAAGTTTGCTGAATAATATATTTTACTTTCATTTAATACCTAAGCTTTTAATTTCAAGTATTGCCTTATAATAATTACTTAAATTAATCTGCTCCTAATAGATTTTTTTCTTGCAATGTTTCCACGATCTTTCTGATAGTACCTTTTTTCATCGAATCAGTACCATGTGGTTTATGAAACAATATTTTGTCTTCGTTTAAAATGAAACAGACTCTTGAACCGGATGTTGCTCCTTTGTTGGATTCCTGATATCCTATGCTGGTTAAGAATGACTTCATTTCAGAATATTTCAGGTCGGAAGGAATGGACAACACCCTCTTCTTTAACTTATCTTTTGTACTCATTGCTGCCTTAGAAAAATTAGTAAAAACAAATAATTTGCACAAATGTAACTAATTTTTAGTTACAAAGCAAATCAATCAATATAATGCGCTTAATATCAGTAGGATAATCTACTTAATATCAAAACTATCCTCAGAAAATGAACTGAATCGTTATTCAACAATTACTTTTCTATTAGCCACTTCCCCATCCTCATTCAAAATAGTTACAAAATACATTCCTCTCCCTTCCTCCGATAAATCAACAACTGTTTTCTTATTTGCGATTGATTGATAGATGAGTTCTCCGGTAATGTTGTAAATTTTTATTGTAGAGAAGTTGGATTTTTCAGTGTTGATGGTGAAAATTCCGGATGACGTGTTTGGAAATAATTGTATGGATGCTGAAGATCCTTGTATAGTATTTACTGAAGTAAGCAAAGAATAAACTGCTGTAAATGAAGAAGCATTAGGTACGGTTAATGTTAATGTGGCTGCACCGGGATCCATATCCATGGTGGTGAAGATTGCACCGGTTGTTACCAACGACAAAGTACTTTCAACATGAAGCGTATTGAAACTTCCACTTCCGTTCAGTTGAAACGCATCGGTGGTGGAACCGGAACCATCAATTTTTAAAAGAAACGGAGTCATACCCCCAGATGTAAATGTGAACCCGTTGCCAAAATCGATGGAACCGGTATAACTGCCTCCTAATAAAATATCCGTACCATAAAAATCCATGCTGTATTTTCCAAATTCAACATTCCCGGGGTATGCGTTTACCCAAAGCAGGCCCATCGATGAATCGTACTTTGCAATAAATCCATCTTCAAAACTGATGTTGTTCGATGTTTGTGTAACACTATTCGGTCCCGGATCAAAATCAACCGTACCATCAAATGTTCCGGCAACGTAAAAATTACCGTTAAGTTTATCAACAAGCACCGACTGTGGAGTTACTCTTGCACCAGCCGAAAACAAGCCGATAGTTTTATTCCACAGCCGCACACCGTTAGAATTAAATTTATTTACTGTTAATTCATAATAACCTAAAGAGAGTAAATAAATATTACCTGCTGCATCACCCTCGAGTGATTTATAATTTTCAGCATAGGAATAGTTAACAGCAATATTGTTCACCCAATTATAGTTCCCATTTGAATCGTAACAAACCAGATTTGCATTTCCGCCAAGGGAATTGTGAATACCAACTCCCGGATCAACATCAACAGGGCCATTGGTGTTGGTTGCGACTAAAATGTCATCATTTGGTTGCAATGAAACTGTTTGTATCTGTGTCCGATTTGTTACATCACCAATACTAAATGCCCACAAATAATTTCCTGATGAATCGTATTTGGCAACAAAATAATCCTGGTAGGTGGGTTGCCGGCTTCGTATTGTATCAACTCCTGAATCTGACAGATCAAAATCAATAACACCAAAATAACTTCCCACAACAATAATCTCATTTTGTGAATTCACCTTTACTCCATTAAAACTAAATACAGAGACTGCAGGAAAGCCTTTGAAATATTTAATCCAGACCAGACGCCCGTCGGCTGCAGTTTCAGACAAATAATAATTATACCCTGGTAACGAAAAAGTAGTATCACTCACCGCCGTTCCCGGATCCATATCAGCAACACCGTAAATGGTACCCGTCTCCACAATGTTGCCCTGAAGATCGATTGCAGAGTTGATCACCCGTGCATTAAAAGTATTGGTTCCAACAGGCACGTAAGCCCACTGACAATTGTCGGGGATTTGGGCAAAAAGAGTGTGAATAAAGAGGGTGAAGCTTAAGAATAAAGTTATTTTTTTCATAATGAGAATAAATTAACTAACAGGATTTTTGGGGCAAAGTAGAAATTGTATAGGAGAATCAAAGCTAGCAAATATATTTTGATTTACCAACAACCTCAAAGCACAGATATAATTTCAATATTAGCATTTAAACCGGCGGGTCAACGGAGTTATGCAATTGACTGAATAATCGAAGCTTCGCACTATAAAAAAAGAAGTGCTTCATGAACTAATTTATTCCATCTGTCCATCTGCGTCATGCATTGCGTTCGGAAGCAAAAAGAGAAAAATGGTTGCCTTTTTGTTGAGGATTTGATTAGAGAAAATGGTAATCCTTGTTAATAGTAGTGATGCTACAAGAATTTTAAAATTGAAGTAACTGTTTATAAACATTTATAAACGTTTATAAACAGATATCTTTTGTTTCAGGATTTAAATATAATTAATTTTGTTTTTCTAATTTACAAAAACTTTTATATTTATTTAAAACTATTTTTTCAATGAACAATTACCACCCATTTTTTACAGAAGCGAACGGTAAAGCTAAATTACCTCTCAACAACGTGGATGAACCAGCTCCCATAATATTCCTCCGAAGTCCGCGTGAACGGATGATGATACCATCCACCATGGATAAGATCGAATTTTCTGTTTGGGTTGAGAAAGAACCGGGAGAACCACATGCCAAGCGATTCAAAACTTTTCACGAATATTTTGGAAAGCCTAAATTCCGACCGGTTGATAACATCAGCAATGAGCAAATGCCCGCCGAACTCAAAAAGTTACAGGAAGTGATGAAAGAACATCATGTAATTATTACTACTTATACGGAAGTTTCTGACCGCGACCTTTACAGATTCATTACCAAAGATCTTTTCAGCATGCTCACCACAGGGGAATTTTATTCGACTACTAAGATAGTATATGAAGAGTTTCATCCGAATCGTGAGTATCTTATTAAAAAAGCAGCGAGTGATTTTATCCGATTGATATTTGAAACCTACCTGGGACCTTACCGGATGAATCATCAGAAACATTCTCTTCAAAATTACAAAGAGATCAAGCGTATATTAAAAACATACGATGACAATATAGCACTTGACTATTTGGAAATGGATGAATTATCTTTCGATGGCGATTCGGCATGCATCATCATGGAACTTGGATTTTATGGAATCATGAATGATGTTTTTGTCCACCATTATGAAGGAGATTGCAAGTGCTTTCTAGAAAAATCAGGAAACACCTGGCGAGTTACAAATTGTTCTCTTCCCGATCGAATCAAGTGAGTGGGTGCAACGCTCGACTCAAGGTAGCTCCTCGAGGATGCCATGGTACCTCGATTTACAGCAAATTAAAAGCTCAGTTTTGTATCTGCAGAAACAGAAGTGAATGTAATTATTTCACTTATAACTAAATTATTTATTAAATATTTTGATCTAAAAATCAGCGTGTTATGTCAAAAGCGATCGGAATAATGCGTATCTTCTTGATTTTTAGCTCTTCAGGATAGTATCTTTACATTAGCTTTTAAAACCAATTTTTCTTTTAAGTGAAATACGAAATAGTAGAACTTGCAGCCTTTTCGGGAGAGAGGGCGGCGATATATTCTATAAAAATTGAAGATGATGGAGAGACGCTATTTGATAAATTTATTGAATCAAATCAAGATTCATTTCCAAAAGAAATTAAAGACCTACTCCAAAATATCGTGCAAATTGGAAAGTACGTAGGCACTAGGGAAAAGTATTTCAAAATTAATGAAGGCAAGCCGGGTGATGGAGTTTGTGCACTGTTCGACTGGCCGGAAAAGAAATTACGTTTGTACTGCATCCGTTATCAATCCGTTGCAATAATTATTGGCGGAGGTGGATACAAACCATCGCACATATGTGCCTGGCAGGATGATGAAAATTTAAAATCTGAAGCTGAACTAATCATTAAAATTGCCAAAGATGTAAACCGGCGAATAAAAGATAATGAAATAGTATTGTTAGAGAATACGCTTTATTCTGACACCCCATTTATTTATGAAATATAATTAAAATGAAAACACCCAGAAAAGTTGACAGTCCGCTAATAAATGAAATTATGAGAAGCACCTCCCCTGTCACTGTTATGGGATGTTCTGTTAAAATGAGATTGTCAGCGCTGCTCGATGACATGATTAAAGAACGCGGCTGGAGTAAAACTGAATTTGCTGAGAAGATGAATAAGCAACCTTCGGAAATCACCAAATGGCTGGGTGGTTGTCATAATTTCACCATTGATACCTTGTGTGAAATAGCTGTGGTGCTGGGTGTTCAATTCCGGGATTTGTTTGCGGAAAAAAATATCCAGGTGTTTGAAACAAAACTCGTGGCAAACGTGCCTCCTTCCGATTTTAAATACCCGATGTTTGAAAAATCGGATGTGGTAAAAGAACCAAAAATGGAATACAGCGCCAGCATCCTCAACAATGATGATAAACGCATTCGCAATTCCGAAACACCCGGAGATGTTTTCGTTCCCACCGGTACGATCATTAAATCGATTGACATTCTGGAATCGACTTTTCGTTTGCCTGAAGGATTCGATCTGCCTGCATCTATTGTCCATTTTGATGTAAAGTTTGAAACAGGAAAAACCACCATCCCCGGCGAAATTCGTACGGCAGTAACGGTATGCACAAACGTAGAAAGGTATTTGTTGAAGGTTGGAACGTTGAAGGCTGCATTTACTTTCGGAATTTCTCATCTTGAAAAAATTCAGGAGGCCATGAAAGATGACAACGAAAGGGTCCCCGATGAACTGTTAATGAATGTATATTCCATTGCTCTATCCACTATGCGGGGTATGTTGTACTCACAATGGCGAGGAACCTTTTTGCATCATGCGATTTTGCCTGAAGTGGATATGAATGCCTTGAAAAAGATCTAATTTATTGACATCGAACATATTATCATTTATTTCCAAAAACTGGACACGTTTTGACCATATGTCCAGTTTTTACGAAAAATTGGACATGGGGGTTGTTTTTGTCCAATAAATGGACATATATTTGTGTCATGTCCAATTTTTAACAAAAAATGAACACATCAAACACCGTCTTCGACCGAAATCAGCCATTTAATCAATTGCCATCTTTGCCCCCTTCTGACCTCCATTTGGATCAGGAAATTCTATTGAAATGGGGATTGGCCAGTCGGAGACTTGCAGAGTTGAATAAAAATATTCTTAGACTACCCAACCCTGGAATGATGGTGAATACCATTTCTATACAGGAAGCAAAAAGTTCAACCGCAATAGAGAATATTTTTACTACTGAAGACGAACTTTACAAGGCAATTTCAGATAGCGTGAAAGAAGATAGTGCTTCCCCAATGTTAAGGAAGTCCTGCGCTATAGGGAGTCACTTTGGGCAGGTTATCAATCAATTCTAAAAAAGGGATTGATTGATCTTGATGTTATTGTTAATATATATCAGCAAATAAAAAATACACAATTGGAAATCAGGCCACCTCAAGCGCAGGTTGTAATTAAAAGGGGTAATAGTGAATTTAGACCCGGAGAAACTATCTATACGCCGCCCAGAGGAACTGGAATTTTAGAGGACAAAATGACAAACTTGATTGAGTACTTTAAGAGTCAACAGCATGATGAAATGGATCCTTTGTTAAAAATGGCAGTTGCACATTACCAGTTTGAGGCTATTCACCCCTTTAGTGATGGGAATGGCAGAACAGGCAGAATAATTAATTTACTTTATTTAATCAATCAAGGGCTTATCTCGCATCCTGTACTTTATCTCAGCAGGTACATTATCAATAACAAAAATGAATATTATTATGCATTGGAAGGTGTAACTCAGAGGCGGGATTGGAAAACATGGATTTTGTATATGATGACAGCAGTAGAAAACACAGCCATCCATACAAATCGATTAATAGATCAAATAAATGATCAAATGCAGGCATCATTGGAACACGGTAAGAAAACACTCAAATGGTATAATAAAGAAATCAATGAAGCATTATTTTATCAACCCTATTGTAAACCAATAACTATTGCAAACATATTAGGGCGTACCAGCAGAACTACATTGTCTAAATATTTTTCTCAGTTAACTGAAATAAAATTATTGAATGTTATTAAAGAGGGTAAGGATGTGTATTATGTAAATGCGGATTTGGTCAGAATATTGTCGGAATAAATTCAAAAAATGAAAATTCAATTTTGTTCCGATCTGCATCTGGAGTTTGTTGAGAACAAAAAGTATCTCAGTAAAAATCCAATTATTCCTACAGGTGATATTTTATTGTTGGGTGGTGACATCATGTTGTTCAGTCAAATGGATCGGCACAACGACTTTTTAGATTTTTTATCAGACCATTTTCAAATGACCTATTGGATTCCCGGAAATCATGAATATTATCACGGGAGCATCGATGACAGGTCCGGAAGTTTTAAGGAAGAACTTCGCAAAAATGTTGTGTTGCTAAATAATCAAGTTATCGATACCGATGAAGTTCAAATTGTGTGTTCGACTTTATGGTCACATATAAGTCCAATAAAAGCATGGAGCATACAGATGAACCTATCGGACTTTCATTTAATTAAAAGATCTGGAAAAACCATTTCGATTGAAGATTACAACAACTTGCATGAGGAGTGTTTAAAGTTCCTCACCACAACTCTTCAAAATAAAACTACAGTGCCCAGAATAGTTTTAACACATCATGTTCCCACTTTTATGAATTATCCCGAGCAATACCGGAAAGATCCATTGAATGAAGGATTTGCAACAGAACTATTTGAATTGATTGAAACATCTGAAATCGATTACTGGATTTTTGGTCATCACCATCGGAATATTCCCCCATTCAAAATTGGAACCTGTAGTTTAGAAACGAATCAACTCGGGTATGTTGCGTATGGGGAGAATGAAAGTTTTAAATATAACAAGGTGTTGGTGGTTTAATGCATTTATAAAAACGCATTTTCCATAGCATCGATCTCCGATCTTGATAGTCCCAATTTTCCACTTACATCATGCCATTTACTAACCGCTGCTGAAACTCTATTGATAATTATTTTTGCTTCGTCCTGCGCAATGCGGAAACTTTCTGCTACACTCAATGCTAAATCTAAATCAAGAGCATTATCGTTTTCGGAAATATTCAGACTTAAGTGGAATATGTGCGAGTTGGATCAAAAAATCATTATTTATTGCTTCGTTTAGGCGCGCGCTTTTTTTCTAATAGTCCTAAATCCTGCAACTTTCTGCCCAATTCATCATCACTTGCCACCATCTTCAAATCTTTTTCCAACCCAAGTACAAAAAGTACCTGACAATAAGAACCCATAGCCACACCGGGAGTCCCTTTTTCAATCTGCCATAACGTTGCACGACTGAGACCTGCACGTTCCGCGACCTGCTCTGTACTGAGCCTTCTTCTCAAACGGGCAAGTTTTATATTTTCCCCTAAAGACTTCATTACTTTAACTGAAGTAGGTGTTAGTGGGGTTTGTCGCTTTTGCATATTGTTAACTATATTTGACAAATATAACCATTTTGTTAATTATAATAAACGTTATATAATAAATTTTGTTCTGATATTAAATAAATTTTACTCCAATGCTCTGAAAATCTATCAATTAGCGATTCAATCAAAAGAGGAGTCACAAATTTTAACCTACTGTTCATCCACTGCATTATCACTATGCGCAGTATGATATAACAATGAGCTATTGCTTAAACCCCACCGGAGGCCGATCTTTGTAAATCGGCTCCAGCAACGATTTAATGATGTTGTATATTTCAGTAATTCTATCGTCTTGAGTGATTTGATCAGCTTCTATCGATTCAATTTTTTCCAGCAATTCTTTATATTCTGAAATCATTCTGCGCATTTTTACAAATACTCTCATGATTTGAATATTGACAGCGATGGCCTGTTCTGATCGGAGTACACTTGAAAGCATGGATACCCCCTGCTCTGTAAAAGCCAAAGGCGGTTTTCGCCTTCCACCCCAACTTGAAGTCACAAGTTGTGACTTCAAGTTGGAATACTCTTCTTCTGATAATTGAAACATGAAATCCTCCGGAAACCGATCAGCATTTCGCTTAACCGCCTGATTCAAGGCCCTGGTTGCAACTCCATACATAGCAGCCAAATCTTCATCAAGCAGTACTTTTTGATTTCTGAGCAAATAAATTTTTGAAAACACTCCCTCCTCAGGAGGTGGTTGAATGGTTGTAATTATCTTTTTCATGAAAAATGTTTGAAAATTGAATGAAAATAGTTGCTGTAAAAGTAGAAATTTCTAGATAAAAATACAGTCTCATTTAAAACAGAAAGTTAATTCATTCCCCTTCAACAAACTCATCTCGTAAAAGTGTTTCCTGACTTAGGCAACGCACTGTATCAATTCGTAAAATATTTGGAACGTATGACCGGTTAGCATAATTTTAATTCCATAATTAACCTGATAAAATCTTTTTAAATTATGTCACTAGAAAATTTTTCCGGTAAGGATGATGAAGCTCTCCGCATCGAAAATGAATTACTTAAACTGAAAATTATGGCAGAACATGGAGCTAAAATGTGGTTTGCTTCCCCGGCAAGGATGTCCCTCCTGAAATTGAAAATAGGATGTTGAAGATGCTTGAATTCGGCGAAGAGGATATGGATGATGTTTCAGATATTGAATACATTCCCATTTATGATTTTATCGGAAGGCCTGATTTCGTGCATGAGAAAGATTTGAGTGATCAACAAATTCTTATTGAGCTTCATCGGGTTGAAGATTTATTGTTTGAAAATAAAATAATATACTCAGTTCTTTCCCGTATAGAGGCCCGGGAGCTTTATAAATTTGTAACGGAGGAATTATTTCAGCATCCGATTGCAAATATTCCGGACTCCGAAATAGGTTCCCATTATTTTTATGAGGATTTTCATCCCGATAATGAATTCGATACCAGAATTAAGTGCAAAGAGTTTATTGCTATTTTTTTCTCCCGCGATTTTGCTATCCGTATCCGGGATTACTATATGGAAGAAATTAGAAATCTTGTCGATCTATTCGATTTTCACGATGCTATTGAAGAATTCAGAAATGTGGAATTCGAAATTTTAAATACAGCTATTACTCCGGGTGAGTGCATCCGTAAAGCAACAATTAGTTTTGAAGCTGTAAGCAGTGTGGGGATAAAACCGATTCACTATTCGGGTGAAGCGATTTTTGAACTTGACTATTGTAATGATCAGTGGGTAGTAATGTCTGCTACGTTTCCCGGGATGCCGGAATGGAAATAAGCAAAATTAAATCAATTAGGATCTCTTTTATTTCAATCTTTGTTAAGGCGTAGCCTTCGCATTGTAAATTTTTATGCCTTTCGATTAATTTCGTATTTATAGTACTGAAATAAATTTATTTTCCTTTTTATGTTCACGGATGCATGGGCCATATTTAGATTGTGACAACCCGGGAGATAACTTCTACCAAACCACCACCTTTTCAGAAAACACCGAAACAGAATTTTCAAGTTGGATGCTATAAATCCCAGAAGGCAATGCCGAAATATCCACCTTGTGGTTTGATTCATTTTGAATTGCTGCATTAAAAATATTACTGCCCAACATATCAGAAATGGAAATTGTACCGGTATACTGATTTGGGAATTCAATGTTTAAAAAATCATGAGCAGGATTTGGGAACATATTAACTGCAGCTAATTGCATAGAAGGAAGTCCACTGGTTGTTGATTCCAATTTTGCCACAAATAAATTATACGATGGGGGAGTTGTAATGTAATTGGAGATTTGGATAGAAGAAAAATTCATTGTTGGGCTGTTGAAGTAACCGGCGAGATAAATATTATCGGAAACATCAAAACATATTTGATATAATACGTCCCATCCGCTATCACCTATGAATTTAACCCACTGATAATTTCCGACACTATCAATCTTTATAATAAAACCATCATTAGAACCCATTGTGGAAAACATATTCACTGCACTTACATTCGGGTTAAGATCCATTGCACTCCAAATCAAATTAACAATGTAAATGTTTCCTTGATTGTCAAACGATGAATAAACCGGTGCATCATTCAGAGTAGTACCCAGAGTGCCGGCCCACACGAAATCGCCCACATTGTTCAATTTAACATAGAATATATCATCTCCACCAAGCGATGACATTTGGAAAATTCCTGGTCCTGGATCAAAGTCTGCAGAATCAGTAAATAATCCCTCAATAAGTATATTGCCATCACCATCAGTATCGACTTTAAATCCGGTTTCAGTATTTGGTCCACCGAATGATTTCACAAAATCCAAATTGCCTGCACCGTCAAGTTTTTGTAAATAAACATCAAAGGACGTTGCACTTTGCGTATTAATTGCAGGGCCCGGATCAAAATCAATAGTTCCTACAAATCTTCCAGTGATCAAAATATTATCGTTTGTATCAACCGCAATTTCTCCAAACCAGTTTGGAATTTGAGACGGAAATAATGCCCAGACAAGATTACCTGAAGCATCCAGTTTACACAGAAATCCCCACAGGGACGGCGTGGACAAGTTAAAAGTGCCCGGACCTGATACAAAATCAACAATGCCGTCACTGATATCGCCATGAATATATACACTGCCGGGATAACTCACATCAATTGAAGATGGAAATACTTCAGCGGTACCTTCAAATTGTTTGGCCCATGACAATATTCCTGAATCGTCCAGCTTTATAATGAATGCCATAGTCTTTACATTTGTTAATGCTAATACTGAAGCTCCCGGATCTCCGTCCATCGTTCCCGTAAAATTTCCCAATAAATATATATTTCCTGAAGGATCTACCTCTAAATCTATTGCCGATGCGGTTCCTGTAGAACTGAATTGTCTTACCCACAACAGGTTTCCATTTCCATCCATTTTCATTAAGAAAATATCCTGTGAGCCTGATGATGTCAAAGTAGAGCTGGTCGCTCCCGGATCAAAATCCACCATACCTTCAAAAATCCGGCTACAACTATATTTCCGGAAGGGTCAGCCGCAACTAATTGGGCTTCTTCATGGCCTGAATTTCCCATCCCATGTGCCCATAAAAAGTCAGGTGCCTGTGCTTGGTTCAATTGAGGAAGAAGTAAGGCACTTATTAAAGTGATGAAGGAGATGAGAATATTTTTCATATAATGAGGGTGTTGATTTCAGTGAACAAAAGTATAAAGAATTGGAATCCAAATTGCATTATAAAAAAAGGGGGAAAGATGCTATCAACCCCTGGAAACAAAATATTTTTTCCAGGATGTAACCAAATGAACCCTCAGCGCATCTAACCGTTTATTACAACAAAATGCATTTATTTTATAATAAGAGTAAACAACTTCGTAATTTCTGGTGGATCGTTGTCTTTTTCCTGGTATTGGGATCATTTACCTTGCCTGCCCTACTCATTGCAAAACATTACGGATGGGAAGTCACTATGCTGATGCAGGCACTGATTGTTGTAGCTGCAAGTTATGTATGTCAGCTGCTTCGCAGAAAACCCTTGACGGAAGTGATTGGAAGTCTTGATTCATTGTGGGCTAAAAATTTTGGTATAGGTTTAGGTATAGGAGCCGCGCTTATGTTTATTCCGGCGACTTTCCTATACCTTGGTGGTTGGGTGACGTGGCAAACAACTTCCTTTGATTTGAACATGATCATTCAAGCTGCAGGAATATTTCTCTGTGTTGCTGTTGCAGAAGAATTTTTGTTCCGTGGATTTTTGTTTCAGCGATTAGGTAACGGTTTGGGATATGTGCCGGCACAAATATTAATTTCTGCATATTTTTTACTGACTCATTTTAATAATCCAGGCATGACCGGAAATACCAGAGTGATTGCATCCGTGAATATATTTCTTGCTTCCATTCTTTTCGGATGGGCATTTATCAAAACAAAAAGTCTGTCCATGCCGTTAGCTTTACATTTCATGGCAAACTTCGTTCAGGGAACAGTGCTTGGGTTTGGAGTGAGTGGTAATGAACAGTCCGGGTTACTAAAGCCAGTTTTTAATCAGGCACCCGTATGGCTCACAGGTGGCAGCTTTGGACTTGAAGCGAGTGTGCCGGGTTTAATTGGTGTGTTGTTGGCTTTGGTTGTGCTGGGTTTTTGGAGTCGGGATCCGGTAATGGTGGGGGAGTAGGCTCTGCCATTTGTTTTTATGAAATTGATGATGACAGACAAGGTTTCTTAGTTGTTGTATTGAATTTATTGAAGTAGATTCCTTGAAAATTATTTGAAAAAATGTAATTTCAATCTTCAACTATAATCAATTAAAAGTCGAAAGAATGGAGTACGGACGCCATGCATAGCGTCTGGAAATAAACATGAGAAGAAAGATTTTTCTCCTTAGGGCAATTTAATTTAAAAACATAAATTATCAGCATTTTCACTAGCATATATTTAACTATCTCAATAAATATTCCAAAAATTCCGAAGGATGTTTTTCAGAAATTAAACCTCTCCTCTGGCAAAAGTCCATCCTGACTGAGCCAACGTAACGTTTCGATTAGGAAAATATTTGGCTGTGTTTAACATGCATGGTAATTTTAACTCCATAATAATTTCAATTTTAAAAGCTTTGAAACTATGTCAGATAAACTTAATAAAATACCTAACAACGATGAAGAAGCACTTCGTTTCGAAAATGAATTCCTGCAAGCAAAGATAGCCGCCGAGTATGGTGGAATGAACGGGGGTAATGAAAATACTCCTCCCGAAATTTTAAATGCATTTCTCAAGAACATCATCGAATTTGAAGAGTCGATGAAGGATGCCAAAGAGGTTCTTCTCTATGATTATATAGGCAGGCCTGAATTCAAAAAGGAGGAGGAATTAACTAATGAACAAGTGAAAGTAGAACTCGAACTCATGAATGATATCTTGTTTGTCCATAATATTGCGTATGATAATATTCATCCGGCAGAAGACCGACAGCTTTACAAATTTGTTACGGAAGAGTTGTTTCAGCAAACAATTTCAGACAGACCCATTTCGGGAATGACAACTAATTTTATTTATGAAGAATTTCATCCCTACCATGTAGCCGATACGTACGAACGCTGCGAAGAATTTATAAAGATGTTTTTCTCGGACACTTTTAAAGAGAAGATACAAAGTTGCTTTCCGAAATCAATCAAGAACCTCGCAGAGCTATGTAACTTCCACAATGCTTTTGAAGAATTCAGAAATGTAAATTATAAATTTTCAGATGCTGTTGTTGAACCTGATCAATGCGTCCGTAAAGCCACCATAAGTTTTGATGCCGTAACCAGCGTAGGAACAAAACCGATTCACTTTTCCGGCGAGGCTGTTTTTGAACTGGAATATAAATACGATTGGTGGTCGGTAAATTCTGCTCGGTTTCGGGGATGGCTGAAGATGAATAAGTATTATTCAGAATAAAAAGCACTCCGCTCTGTTCCTCAAACTCGCTTACTCCATCCAATTGTGCATTAAGAAAATTAGGCAAATATTGCGTCCTGATTCGCTACTATTCAGTTAGATTACTGAAATTAATTATTTTTACTCAACGTATTGAGTAAATTTACTCAATACGTTGAGTAAAATGGGAAAATTACAATAAAGAGCTGAATACATACTACTTGTGAATCGGTTTACGGGGTTCGGAGCTATTGATGAAGCCAATCCAACACTGTATGGAGACGTTCAATGAAATCTTCAATTAGAGCCTATCTGTTAACCTTTTGCAAGGATGATTTTAACTTGTAGTATTGGAGAGAGGGAAACCACGAAGTTGATTTTGTAATGGGGCATCGAAATAAAAGTGTTGCACTCGAAGTTAAACCGGCCATGATGAGAAATCAGGAATGAAGGAATTTCAAAATTGTTTAATCCGTATAAGGTGTATTTAATCGGGTCAGGAGGAATTCCCTGGCAGGAGTTTTTGAAAATGCATCCATGAGAATTGTTTTGAAAATTGTTTGTTAGGTTTAAAATGAAATCAATTTGAGGTCAACTTTTTCTGCCAGATTTATTCTCTCACCACCACCACCTTATGCACTCCTTGATGCATTCCATCCACAACCTTAACATGGTACATTCCCGAAGGAAGATTGGTTGTGAGTATTTGTGCCGATGGGTGGTGCAGCTTTTTGAAAACAAGTTTTCCATCACTAGAATATATTTCAATGTCTATTGTGGCATTTGCAGCATTTAAAAAATTAAAGTCTCCGTTTGATGGGTTTGGTGAGAGCTGATTGGTGTGGACCGGCTTATTTGGCATTTCATTTATAGAGCTCAGCACTCCTGAAGAATCGAATCGTGCAAGCAAGAAATAGTAATTCGGAGTATGGGAAGTGCCACCTCCAACCATTATTTTCCCATCCGATTGAAAAGCTAAGCTATTGCAACCTGATTGTGTGGGTAAATTGATTGCTCCTACCCCAACATTTCCAAATCCTGGATCCACTGAACCATCAGAATTATATCGCAGTAAACGAATAACTGATAAAGAATTGGCACCAATCAAAATTTTACCATCACTTTGTGCAAGTATCACTGCCCCATTATCATCATAACTTGAAAGGTCTGTTATGACCATACCTAATGTTCCAAAGTTGCATCTTCTGATCCATCTTCATTTAATTTAAGAAGAAAAATCGCATTGTTGTTAAATAATAGCGTTGAACCGGTGACAAGAATTTTATGGTCGGGTAAAATGAACAGGTCATTTGCTTGGATACCATCTGGGTGGGTAATTTCTACTTTGCCGTTAATGCCAAAAGTATTATCAAGCGTACCATCAGTATTGTAACGCAATATGCCTATTGCATTATTTGAAGGAGTTAAAAATTTACCTGCAACAAGAATTTTACCATCATATTGCACTTTTACATCGTAGGCTTCACTGTAATTGCCGCTGAAATTTTCAATTGCAATTCCATCTCCTGAAAACGAAGGGTCCAATGTTCCATCAGGCAAATACCTGACTGTACCTATACCTCCGCTTCCATAACCTGTAACAACTATCTTCTGATCACTTTGCAAAGCCAGTGATTTGATTCCTTGTGATACAAATGAAGGAGGAAAACCCATTGTTTCAACACTGCCGTTTACACCAAACGTTTGATCAGATATTCCATTGGAATCAAAACGCATTAATCCATATTTATTCAATGCGCTTTGCCGCCGGCAATAAATTTGCCGTCGTTTTGTCTTTTAAATGAATACATTATTGCATTGGTATTAGTTCTTGGAAATGCCTTCCACTCCGAAATTTCGATCTAATCGCCCAATACTGTCATATCGCCCCAAAGCAACACCCTCTGCACCTTGAAATTGATCAAAATTGCCCATAATAACTGTTTTGTCATCGTTCAGGACATTGATGTCATACCCAAACAAATCATAAGGGTAACCATAGTCATGTATCACAGAAAAAAGAATATTTCCATACGGTCCCATTTTGGAAACATAGACGCTGCTATTCCACGGATCTTTGTGGATTCCCACCACTACAATTGATGAATCGGGAAACATTTTAAGATTCATAATAGTCTCACTTGGATGATTTACTATTCCTGAAGTACCAAAAGTGAGATCGAGGGAACCGTTGTTCAGACATCTGAATACGCTATACCTGTTAACTACAAGCACCTTATCATCCGGGTCAATCATAACTTTTGAAATAAAATCATAGGTAGTGTTTACCGGATGTGCGACCCCGGCAGTTCCAAAGGTTGAATCTATTGAGCCATCAGGAAGGATTCGAGCCAAAGTTGTTTCGAGGGAATCCACCATGTATTCGGTGAAACCTCCAAGAACAATTTTCCCATCCGATTGAATATCTAATGATTTACAATAATCCGGTTTATTGGTTACCGGTAGCACTTTTATTCCACCAACCCCGAAAGTAGAATCAAGAGTGCCATCGGTGTTATACCTTACCACTGCAAAATCATTCCCTGAGCCTAAATCCACGGTGCCAGCAACTACAATTTTCCCATCGGGCTGCAAAACCATTCCATCACAATATTCCTGGCCTACCAGAGAAATTGAAACAATCACCTTTCCTTGATTTCCAAATGTAAGATCGAAATCACCATTACTTTCAAAACGTGCTATTGAAAAGTCGCGCATCAAATTTACCCTGCTTTGTCCAGATACCAGGATTTTGCCATCGGGTTGCAACAACACAGACCTAACTTCATCGGGTTGGCCACCAATATCAACAGATACCAAACCATTCACACCAAAAGTTGCATCCAGCGCTCCATCTGTATTATACCGGGCCAAAGCGTATTCACTATAATTTTGACCAGCCAAAATAATTTTACCATCCGGTTGTAAAACCAGATCCATTCCTTCGCGAATGTTCCAGGAAATGTAGTATGAACAATTCCACGGTAGCCAAAAGCGGTATCAACTGCTCCATTCGGAAAATAGCGTGAAAGACCGTATTCAGAATATATAATGTCACCGTTCACAGTATTATACCCACCGACAACGATTTTTCCATCGGGTTGAATGACTATCCCGGGAGTGATTTCCGAAATAATACCGGTAGTAACAATTCCCTCTCTTCCATATGACAAATCCAGGGTACCCGGTTGTGAATAAGTTAAATTATTGAGAAAAAGGAAATGTAAAACGAAAAGAAAAACTTTACTATTGGTTAAATAACAGTTGTTTTGCATGGGGTCATTTTTCGGTGAATTTAAACTATTTCTATTTCATTTACAAAGAAATAAAATAGACTGCCCATTAATTAACCTCATAAAGACTTCTCCGTGCCGCTTTGGTTGTGAATGGAGTTTATGAGATGAAAATTATCTTGTGGAAGATTTGATTGGTATTGATTTTACTCAATGCATTGAGCGAAATGGAGAAACCAATACAAAGGGCCAAATATAAACTCCATGCAAGAAGATAAATCCGCTCTTATCGCAATAGAACCGACCAATTTCCTAAAAAGCAAGCACTTACTTTTTACCAAACTCATTTTTATAAACCACTCCTTCTTTCATTACAAATTTCACATGTTCAAGGATAGTTATGTCGTCTAGCGGATTGCCTTCAACGGCGATAATATCGGCAATTTTGCCTTTGGTTACAGAGCCTGTTCTGTCCTTCCAGTCGAGTAAGTCGGCGGCATTGATTGTAGCTGATTGAATAGCCTGCATGGGGGTTAATCCATATTTTACCATGTAGAAGAATTGTTTGCCATTCCAGCCATGAGGATAGACTCCTGCATCGGTTCCGTATGCAATTTTAACTCCTGCTTTAGCTGCCTTCTGAAAATTTTCACGTTGTAATTTTCCAATCATACGTTCCTTATTCAATATTTTTTCGGGGTATCCTTTCTTTCCAAATTCAGCAAGAATATAATCGTCGTTGTAAATATCTGCAACCAGATAGACGCCTTTTTCTTTCATCAATTGTATGCCTTCCGCATCTATTAAACTTCCATGTTCAATACTCGAAACGCCGGCTTTTACTGCAAGTTTTATAGCTTCAGTACCATGAGCATGGGCACAAACTTTTCTGTTCCATAAATGGGCCTCATCACATAGTGCTTTCATTTCTGCAAAAGAATATTGCGGCAATCCCGGCGTTTCTTCTTCACTTAAAACCCCACCTGAAGCCATGAACTTAATCCAATCAGCTCCAAACTTAACGTTATTGCGCACACGTTTTCGTATTTCATCCTCACCGTCAGCAACACCGGTATAGTCCTTATTATATTTCCAATCTATATTCGGATTGAAGCCGGTTAAGTCAGCATGACCTCCTGTACTGCCTAACCCAAATGTCGACACCAACATTCGTGGTCCTTCAATAGAACCGTTGTTAATTGCGTTGCGCAAGAGATGTCAATGAGCTGATCAGCTCCAACATCACGCACCATGGTGAATCCTGATTGCAAGGTCCTTTTTGCGTAAACGTGAGCAAGAATAGCATAATCAATTGGAGTCTTCCTGAATATGTCTTCGTAATAATTGTCGCCCGGCTGAAAAGTTAAATGTGTATGACAATCTATTAGTCCCGGTAACACCGTTGCATTGCTCAAGTCAATTATTTCGGCATTTTGAGGAATTACTACAGCGCCTCCAATTTCAACGATCATCGTACTGTCAATCAAAATTATTTGATTTAAGAGAACCGTACCGGATACTACATCAATCAACCTGCCTGCTTTGATTGCTTTAATTTTTGACTGTCCGAGCGATGCGTTAAGGCTCGTAATGAACAGCATTGTAATCAGGAAGAAATACTTTCTCATTGTTCGATTGATTTAGTTGGTAGCAAGATTTTATTTTTGTATCATGTCGTACCTGTCCAGGTCAGGACCATAACCTTCGTCAATTTTTGCAGTTATGGTCATTCCCATTTTCTCATAAAAAGAATACGTGTGCTGACTTGTTCCAAGTGCCATAATATGATTGGGCCATTCAGTTCTAATAATTTCTTTTCGATAGTTATAAAGTGCGGTTCCGTAACCTTTTCCATGAAAATCAGCATGAATCATACCCCATGCGAGCCGGGCTTCATTTTCGTCTTTTAGGATATAAAATCCACCGCAACCCACAACGCCTGAATCAGCAAGTTCGATAACAAAATATGCATCTTTTTCAGAGTTGGTATAGGTAGGACTTTGGTATTTCGAATCTTGGTCGACCTGATGCTCTAACCATTTCTCGAATTGACTAAGTTCACTTTCATCAAAATATTTAGGAAAATTACTTTGGAAAATCTCTATGCACTTCTCTTTGTCCTCAGCTTTATATTTACGCACTATCATAATAATCCGCTTGAATGTTTTTGGTATTTCTTGTTTTGTAATACTACTCATAAATACTTAGAGAATAAAGAAGTGGTGCTAAATGCGGAACAACTTAAACATTTCGCTAAGGGTGAATAGCATTCGATGCTATACTTTCCGCAAATTTAATATCTGATTTAGCCTGGTTCCACAAAGTACATATCCACTTCACCTTTATTCTTCGCCTGAATTTTTCCGCGATGGGTGCAATTAAATTTACCTTTCACCAATTCATAAGTACTCCCACTGATATTTACTTTCCCTGCTTCACCGCTGGATTCCATTCGCGATGCTATGTTTACGGTGTCGCCCCAAATATCATAAGCGAATTTTTTCACTCCTACAATTCCCGCTACGACGGGCCCAGTGTGAACACCGATTCTTATTTCAAATAGTTCTTTATTTTCATTTCGTCGTTGCTGTAAATGTTGTTGCATAAATTGTTGAATTTCTATTGCAGCATTTACCACATCCGTTGCATTTGTAGAATTGGCAACTGGCAAACCTCCTGCAGCCATATAAGCATCGCCAATAGTCTTTATTTTTTCGATGTTGTATTTACCAATGATGTGGTCAAATGCTTTGAAGCAGGTATGAATTTCGGCGACCAATTCCGTTGGTGTCAAC
Organism: Bacteroidota bacterium; assembly: GCA_016722525.1. GTDB lineage: Bacteria > Bacteroidota > Bacteroidia > AKYH767-A > OLB10 > JADKJB01. The sequence goes on along the minus strand of JADKJB010000005.1, from coordinate 314,170 downwards.
TTTTCTGAAATCTGTGTAAACCCTTTGAAGTCGGTGAACATGACGGTAACTTCATTGAACTGTTTTGCATCGGCACTGCCTTTTTCTTTTAGCTCTTCGGCTACTTCGGCCGGAAGAATGTTTAACAACAATTCATCACTACGTTTTCTGGCTTTATTAATTTTATTACGCTGACGGTAGACCACCACCAAAAAAATAAGTGCGCCGGCAAGTCCGGCTAAAATGGAGTTGCGAATATTTCGCTGACGAATGTCCTTTTTTTCCTGTTCCGCTTTGGTAGCTGCTTCCTTTTATCGAACTCATATTGCATGGTAGTTTGGGTAAGTTTCTTATCCTTTTCCATATTAAATACAGAGTCCTTAAAAAGTGAGTAATTTTTATAACTCTCCAGTGCTCCACTTTTATCTCCAAGTAAAGACTGAATTTCACTTAAGCTCTGATAGGTCTGGTATAATGCACTCATATCTCCTATTTCGTTAAACAGCATGATAGCACTATCGTTATAAGATTTTGCCAGTTGAAGGGCAACATTTTTATTCCCATTTAAGATGTTATTCAGTTGCGCTTTGTTTGATTCGTTTGCAAGTTCAAAATAGTTCTTAGCGATGTTGGTCTGGCTTGTTGCAACTAAATTGGTAACACCAAACTCGGAAACCATACCAAGTGCACGAAAATTATATTCCAATGCCTTGGAATAATCTTTCAACCCCATATACACATTCGCAATACTGATTGTACTTCTTGCTATTCCTGCTACATCCTGAATTTCTTCTTGAATTTTTAGTGCTTTTAAAAAATACTCCAGCCCTTGTTCGAACTTCAATTGATAGCCATATACAGTTCCGATGTTGCCAAAATTTAACGCTAATGCATTTTTGTTTCCAGACTCTTCATTCAATTTGGTAGCTCTAAAGTAATAATCGAGTGCTTTTTCGTAATCATTCTGTAGCAGAAAAATATTGCCAATGTTACCAAGATTGATTCCCACAGATTTTTTATTGCCGATTTCTTCGTTTTGCTTTAATGCCTTCAACCAAAATGTTAGTGCATTCGGATAATCCGCCTTGCCAAAATAATTAGATCCTATTCTGCTGTTGGCCTGAGCGATTCCATATTTCCATTTCAGTTTTTCGGCGAGAGCCAATGCCTGATTGCCAAAAATTAATCCCTCATCGGGGTTAATTGCGTAATAGGTAAAGCAAATATCGTTGAGCAGAGTTACTTTATTGGTGTCTTCTGCGCTACTTTTCAGCACTACCAGCATCGAATCAATACGTTCTTGTCCTTGCTTTTGTGCACTGGCAGGGGCTCGGAAAATGCTCATTAGGAGCATAAGGAATACTATTTTTTTCATCTTTTTGCAGTTAGAGGTTTGATGAATTCATTATTCCCTAAAAATAACCAAAATCCAGACTCCTCCAACCTATTCCTATACAAATCGAAATCTTCTATCAGCCGCTTATCCTTATGAATTACCTTAAATAGATGGGTTTCATCAAATTTTGATCCTCATTTTACTGGTTGCTTGCATGAATTTATGAATAACAACTGTTTTTAATACCACATGTAAATTATATCTTTACTGATAAACTTCCTGCTACTGGTTTAAGGTAACCTAAATACCTAATTCTCAGAGTGGTTCATTTCAATAAAGGCAACACATGAAACTTAAATTTATCATCGTATTTACGCTGCTATCCCATTCTATTCTATCACAGAAACCCACGCAGGAATTTTCTAAAATACATGCCGGCTCCATTACAGGCATCAAATTTTCACCTGCCGGTAATTTAATGGCCACTTTTGCCAACGACAGTAACATACTAATTTGGGAGACCCATCCTTTAAAAGTTAAAGGCTCCCTAAAAGGGCACCTTAAAAAAATAAATACAGTAGATTTTTCACCGGATGGAACTTCTTTGGTAAGTGGTTCCGACGATGGGACCATCCAATTATGGGATCTCTCTACTATGACTTCTTACTGGACTACCACTAATAAAATGCGGTTTTTCTGAATGGAAAATATCAGCATTCAGATCATGAATTTAATGAGGGTGGAACGGTGGATTACATTTCAAGAATTGCAGTACCTCAAGGAACTATCAATACTGTTGTTGTATCCAGAGATTTTAATTTTTCGAAACCAATCGAATTTTTTACTTTCAATCTGGGAGCGTCCTATGCATTTTGAATTTCTTCATTGAAAATCCTGATCGAACAAATAAAAAAGTATTCAAAACGGATTAATATCTCTAACATCAAATTCAACATCCGCATTATCCGTGAGTTTCGGACAAATTAATGTTGCCACAAAATTCATCGTAGAAATTCCGGATCCCTTGCATTGGTTACTGATGGAGTATTCGATGTTGAACATCCACTTATCCGTATCAGGATTATAACAAAGGCATCCCTGACTGGAAACATTACTACCGGCGCCTACAGGTATGTTGACGGCCACAATACTTTGGTAACTGAAATCAACAAGATCTTCCGACAAATGGTTTTGAAACAAATCATGAAAGGTTGCAGTATCATTAATGATCACCAGTTCGTTTTCTGTGTAACCAAAACCCGGAGGGTGATTGATGTATCTGGTATCAGAAACAGTGATATACCCATCCTTGCAATGCAGTTCCTGAAGCGATCTGTTCATACACTCTTTCCTACAGCTTGTAAAAATCAAAATTGCAAGTAATACTATTTTTATTTTCATCTTCTAAAATTTATAACCGGCAGTAATTCCTAATTCAAAGGAAAATTTGTCCAAATTTGTATCCGTATAATAATAGTTGTTATCATTTGTTGTACTTTTAGGATTCACTGACCAATTTTGAAATCCCATGGCAAGGAATGCCTTTAAATTGATTTTTTTAGAATACTGATAAAGAAATCCATTCTTAAACATAAGAGTTATAAACGGACTCGTAGTCTTTTTTATAGTGAATGTCCCCGGATTGTTTTCATTTCCCTCATACAGATAATACCGGAACTGTCCGTATTCAAGTGCAGGTCCTAAAAAATATTTCAAAGTACCTTGACCTGCCGGGAAAAAATTTAATTCTATACCCGTACTGAATATTTTATTTTTATAGTAATAAGCTCCCATAGGAAAAACAGAACTCATCGGATTCGATTGATCATATTCGGAATTGGTTAATCCCATATAATTCATTCCAATGGATAGTGGAATCAAATAACTATACCTTCCGCTTTTCATAGTTCGCTCATACCCCGCAGTAAACACCCCAAAAAACAAATCTGTGACATTAAAAAAAACATGGTTTTTGAAATAGTCGGCTGCTCTGGGATCAAACTTTTTTACCACAGGTGCCGGTGGAGCCTTTACGGGAATTTTTGCAAGTTTCACATTAAATGTGTCGGCAGTGCCATTGGAATAGACAATTTTAATCAGATCTCTTTTGTCAATGAGATAGGTCTTCCCCTCCAAATTGGAATATTTTTTAAATTTAACATCCCGGTTGTTGACTTCAATAACTTTAGATAGAATTTTCTTTTTGTTATTCACAAAAATAGTATCCTGCGCAAAAAGCTGGCACGTTGATAAAATTGACAATAGAATAAAGGTCCAAAATCTGAAATTAAAAACCGGCTTCATCCTGTCCATCTTAGTTTTGGCTAAATGTAATAATTTATTCTTTAAATTTAATATTTTACCCCTTTGTCAAACCAAATATATGAACTAAACTGATTTTATAAAATAGGTGATTCCGTATAAATCATTCAAAATTAAAATAAATTCTCTCAATTAAATCTCCGGACGCCATGCATGCATAATATGCGGTTACATTTTCAATTATTAAAATGGATTTGCAAAAGAAGCAACCTTAAGTATCACACACTCAATTTTTCCTGAACTAATATCCCTATAATAAAATCTATTCGATTTTTTTCTGAATTTTTTCCAGATAACATTTTTGACACCATGTACCTTTAATTACAGAATATCCTATTGCTTTCCATTCATGCCCTTGATCACATTGCCAGCGCAACTTTGATAAACTATTCAAACATTCAGCTTCTGTACTTAATAGCTTCCCACCTCTTGCTTTTGCCGCTTTGATATACACTTCAAATGGAAGACGTCTTTTATTGGCAGATGTGATAAATCTACATTCATGACACCAGGCACCACTTTTAATGTTGGAATGGCGCGTTGTCCATTGGTGCCCAAACTTACATACTATAGTCAGTTTATCATGAAAATCATCATATTCCTTTTTGGTGGTTATCAATTTGGCCCCTTTACTACTTACAAGATTTTGATAAAACTTATAGGTAGTACGTAATTTTATTTTATGCTTAGCAATTACACATTTCGGACACCATGATCCTTGAAGTACATTGTGAGCTTCCGTTTCAAATACATGATTTTCCTGACAGACCCATTTTAAGATAGTGTGTACTCCCTGATACTTTTTTGAAAGACATTTCCCATGCTTCGATTTCGCCAATTTTTGCATATCAATAATTGTATGCTTAAATGCCGATCCATCGGCACGGCGGCGGATACGTTTACAGTCGGGACACCAAACATTTCGTAAGTGGACAACCATTGGTGTTGTTGAAAATACATGGCCCTCCTTGCATTGCCATTTCAATTTATAAGTTGATCCAATGTATTTTTTTGAAAGAATAGTCCCGCCATTCTTTTCTGCAATATTTTGATAAAACTCCAACGTTCGTTTGGAGCCACCACGGCAGCTGGTACACCATCGGCCTTTGTAAATTTCATTTGGCACTGAGGAAAAAACATGTCCCTGACTACACTTAAATTCTAATTTTGTATTACTATCGATATACCTTTTTGACAAACATATTCCACCATGCTCTTTGGCAATTTGCTGATATCGGGCGAAATAATACTCCTTTGAATTCTGCTTTAAACACTGGGGGCACCATTTCCCCTTCTCAATGTAATAGTATGATTTTTGCCATCTATGGCCTTTCTCACATTGCCATTCCAACAATTCATAAATGCTATCCACGCTTTTACTTAGAAATTTGCCCCTATTATGTTTTGCATAATATAAACAATCCTTTATAGAAACTTTGGTAGTTGGTGTCATTGCCGAATTAATTTTAGTTTTACATAAAGTAAAAGCGTTTTATTGTACGTGTTAAAAACATATTATGCAAAACAATTCAAATTGTTGACTAAGTATTTTATTACCCATAAATCCAATCTTAATCATTACTAGCATTTATTCTTTTATCAACGTATATTTTTGATTTGTTGAATTTGTTAATACATTTAATATATAAATCCCCTTTGCAAGCTGTTTAGTATTTAAAATATAATCCTTTTCAGCAATTTCAAGTGCTATATTCAGTTTGCGTCCTAGTGCATCATACATTTCAATTTTGGGTGCCGATGAAATATCAGGTAAATTTACAATTAGTTTATCACTAAAAGGATTTGGATAAATAGTGAAATGAAATGGCGATTGTTCCACAATATTTGTGAGAGTCCCATTTGGTTTGACTCTTGCAGCACATATTTGATCCATATCTTCTCTCCAGATAGCAGTTACGCTTCCCGATGATGATGACACCAGTTGATAGTCGCCATAAAATGGAGGGTTGTTGGTATTAATTACTACTCCGTTCTGGTACCACGTTACCGTACTATCCGGCTGAATTTGTTGTCCGCGATATACACCACCTACTACATAAGTTGCCACTACATTATTTCCTGATGAAACAAGTTTTGGAACAGGGTAAAAACTTGCTACATGTGATAAAAGTATTCCGTTCGAAGTCCACAATCCCGTTCCGGCTGTATCGAGCTTTTGCATATAGATATCATAATTGCTCACAGCTGTTGGACGACCATCACTCCACACAGCATAAATCGTATTGCCATTTATTATTGCATCCGGGTTGTCCTGAGATCCGGCTGCGGCACAGATTTGTTTTGCATCAGGCCAGGGCAATGTCCCGTTCGGCTTTATTTTGGCTATTGAAACGTCGTTATTGGTGTAACTTGACCAAACTATATAAGCATTGGTATCGGCATCACATAATACTTTCCATCCAGAGCTCCCTCTACCGCCTGCAGTACCACAAACATCAACCGGCGCAGGAATAGTAAGATTCCCCTGCAAATCAAAATGTCCAAGAAAAATGTGTGCACCCAATCCACCTGTTGTGGTGGCTACATAAAATCCATTGTAATTATCGCTGGCCGTTTGGTAGTAATAACCTCCTCCCTGATAGGAAAACAAATCAAGTGGCCAGTGAAGATTTCCTGAAAAATCAATTCTGTTGAAACTAAAATAACTGTTACCTCCACTTTGAGTCAGCCCATAGGTTATTGTTGCACCACTATCGTTAGGATAAATATCCAGATTATCGGAACTGACATAAATAATGCTCCCCTGTTTATTAGCTACAACTGTCGGTTGCGTCCATTGACTCACTCCATTATTATTATAAAAATTGCAATACAACGTATCACCTCCTGCACCGTATCCCCCTTGAATCCAAGCAACCAAAATTCCGTTTTGCCAGGAAACAGCTTTCATCAACCAAACTTCCTTGGCATTCTGCTGATAAAACAATTTCCCGTTAGCCGACCATTGAGGTAGTCCCGCCGAATCCATATGCTGTCCATAAATAGCTGAACCCCGCAGTGCCAATTCTCTTGTCAATCCAAAATGAATAAGTTCCTCCATTACTATCACCAAATGCACTGACTGAATTCTGTACGCCGGTTGCATTACACACAAAAAATGTTTGAGAAGAATCAGAATTAAATTGGGCAGATACCCTGGTAAACAAACCGATAAAAATAAGGGTTGTCAAAATAAAGGAGTAGATAACTTTTTTCACTATTATTAGTATTTAAAATATATATGAATTATTTGTGTTAACTTTTTGATAGTGTATCGGTACAAGCTATTAAATAATATTAGAAAGGGCGCAATTCAATATTAAATAATGAACAATATTCAATGCAGTAGTCCCCACTTTTCCCTATTTCCGTACCTTCAATTTCGCTTTTCTATTTTGCTCAATCTCATCCCAACGACATTGCTTGCACCAGAACCCTTGCTGAACACGTGAACCGGCAGCCATCCATTGATGTCCTTCTTTGCATTGCCAATGCATTTTTTCCACACTGTTTTTATATTCCGATTCCATGGTAAGCAATTTTCCCTTTTTCGCTTTTGCCATTTTCAAATAAACATTAAATGGCAAACGGTTTTTGTTCGCGATGGTGATATTCCGGCAGGTATGACACCAACTTCCTTTAATCAGATTTCCCAGCTTTGCTGTCCACTGATGTCCTGACTGACAAATGATTTTCAATTGGTCGTATTGCTCGATATATTCATTCGATGTTGTTATTAATCGGCCACCTTTTGATTTAACCAGCTCTGCTAATTTTTTGTAAGGTGTTCTTTTTTTAATATCACCTTCCTTGTGTCTGCAAATTTTACACCAGCTACCCTTTAAGACAGTAAAAGGAGTGGTTTCAAAAACATGTTTGTTGCTGCAAACCCATTTCATATGAATAAAGCCACCCAGATAGGACTCAGATAAACATTTTCCTCCATTCTTCTCTGCAATTTTTTGCATTTCAGATAATGTGTGTTTGTAAAGAGCTCCACTGGTACGCCGCTCGTTGATAGAACATTTGAGGCACCATACATTAGCATGATAAACATCCGAAGGCCTTGATGAAAAAATGTGCCCTTTTGCACATTGCCATTTAATAGGTTGCTTGGCCGTTACATAACGTTTGGATAATACTTTTCCTCCTCTTTCTTCGGCAACCTTCTGATAAAATTCAATGGAATGTTTAAAGCGACCGCTACATGTCGTACACCAAACACCATCCCGCACCGCAGATGGTGCTGACATGAAAACATGTCCCTGTTGACACTTAAATTTAAGTTTAGTCGATTTGTTTACATAAATATCCGATAAACATTCCCCCACCATGTGACTCCGCTATTTGTTTGTATTTTTCCAGGTATTGGAGCTTGATTTCATTTTTGGAACATTGCGGACACCAGAGTCCTGCCTGAACGTTATAATATGAGGTTTCCCAACGATGGCCCTGACTACAGCGCCATTCAAGAATATCATAACGACTGCTAACTTTTTTGCTTAAGCATTTACCTTCATAAAGAGAAGCATAAAATAAACAATCTATTATGGTGATTTTTGCAGACATGAATGAATAAAAATAATATTACCTGTTTCCTACACTATTTACTTCAACCCAATAACCATCCGGATCCTGAAAGAAAATCTGCTTAATACCATCGGCTCTTATATTTACTTTTTGCGGAATTCCAGGCCAATCTGAATAAGCAATTTTCATCGATTCAAGTTTATTAACAAATGTATCAAAGTCTGAGGTGGTCAATGCTATATGAATTGCCTTATTAATAGTTACAGGTTCGTTCACAATTGAAATAAGATGCAACTCCTTGCCTTCACCCATTGAAAACCACCTGATCCCCTCCATCTTGGTCCGGTTGGTAATTTCTTTAAGATTTAATACTTTGGAATAAAATTCAGCTGAAATGTTCACATCCCTGACGGAAAGTGCCAGGTGATTGAAAGTGAAGTTTAAGTTTTCCTGCGCATTAACATAGCCAAAAAACATAGTTGCAATAAGAAGCAAGATTGACTTTTTCATTATCAGTATAGTTTAAACTTTAAAATGGCCGAAAGTGTAATAGACTCAAAGATATAAAAATTGTTTTCATCTTATAGATTATAAACAATAACCAAACTTTGATTATCTGTCACCTTGGGTTTTTAACAAAATCTTCAATATGTTCTCTTCCAGGTAATGCAGAAATTATAACTATCCTGGTTTTCCCGTGATAGAAAGGGGGCCCTCAACAACTTGCATATACCAAAATATAATTTTGAATCACCATCTATTCCCCTTCATTCAAATTTATATCAAATTCAAAGGATGCCGTATCCGGCTCTGAAGTTCATATCTTCTTCTTTTTCAACACAATTAACGTATCCAAAAAGTAACCCTCCGCAATAAGTTTATTCAATTCATTTTTAGTCCATGAAACATTAAGATAGTGACTGTATTCTGAATTGTAATAAAAATTATTTTGAGGAATTTTGGCCACCATATCATTGTTTAAAATTGTAATCACTATATCACTGTTTTGTTTTTTACTGATATAGGAACAAGTCCACCACCTTTTTGATTCAGTTATAGTATTCAATATGTATCCATCATGAACTTTTCGGAAAAAGGCTTCCGATCCAAAAAATATTTTCAACGACTCATGCCTTTCATAAAATACAGTATCATTTTTTATTGTGTAAGGATAGGCGCCGATTAAATCAGGCTCGGCGTTCTCATCAAAAAGATAAACTAAACTATCAATGATCTTAATTGTAGCGGATGTATCAGCTTCTGTTTTTGGAATACTATCATTATGACTGCTGGTATAGCTATAGTAGTGCTTTGATAGAATTATTGTATCCCCTTCTCCGGTCCATTGTCCACGGTACTTGTGTGGTAATTTATAAATATTACGACCATCAACTGGTTGTGGTTTTGTAAAGTAAAAACTGTGACAGGATGCAAATAAAAAACAAATTACAACAAGTTTAAATATGCTTTTCAGGTATGGGTTCATGAATAAATCAGATATGACGAGGTTGCATTTAAAACACTTATTTTATAAAGTAATCATTCCATGCGGACCACTCATTTTTCATCCGTTGGTTCCTTTACAATCCTGTAAATTAAAACTGCTGTTATAAATGTTAATGGTGTAAATATAAAAGTTTCGGCATTTGTTTCTGCAAATAAATTCCCAACAGTGTTAAGCGAAAACAAAACAACAAATGACCAGAGTAACCCGGTAATAATTTTTGAGGGAATTCTAATTTTGACATAGTGTGCCTTAACTGCAATAAAAACTAACAACAACATATTCATGACTATGCTGCCGGTTTCAAACAAATACATTTGATCTGCGTTTTTGAGTTTGCCTCCCCAAACTACGGAATAGGGAATGATCCCGGTAATAATCAAAGTATGAAAAACGAGAACTGTAATTATCAGAATCATCATGAATTTCACTGCAAACCGGAAGGGAATCCTGTCAATCATAGTTAGTTTTAAATAACAATAAAAGTAATCACATTTTTCCTATTCGCAACTCCATTTTTACCAATAAAAACAAAGCTGAAAATTTGTTTTCAAGATAAGGAAAGAATTCATTGAAAGAACCCGTAATTTTGTTTGCCCCTGCTTTTTGAGTATTGGTTTAAAAGCCCATATTGAGCTGTATATGTCTGTAAAAGAAACAGGTACCGTCTTCACCTACATAAACTCCAACAGGTCCTGCAAATTTTCCGTCTTTTGTTTTGCGAACAAATACCAAAACATCTCCTAACACTGGTATTGGTGAAGCCTATTCAATGCCCATAAAGGATCTTTTACTACCTGTTTTGAACTTCGTTTTACAACCACCGCTACAAACAAACCACACCAAGGGAATTTCATCATCCAGATATACCTTTGCCAAATCATCTCCAATTTCTTTTGCCCAGGCTAAAATAGTTGAGTTGTTTTTTTTGCCCAGCGTTTCTCAAACATCATACAAGTTAAGGGCATTTTTAATCATGTTTGGTCCGCTTTCTTTGAGCAACCAATTGTACTTTTCCGGTAGTGCCTTAGTTCTAGTTTTTAAATTCAGCAATTTGGAATATGAAGTTTAGCAAAATAAAATTGGGACCGGCAACATAACCCACTGCCGATCCCATACTAACCCCTTATCTGTTAATCAAAATTTTGGATTTCCATTTGTCGCTCTTAGTATCGACTTCAATAAAATAAATGCCTGGAGAAACATCCTTGGCATCAATCAGTATTTTAGACTCATCATCAGGTTTAATTTCAATAGTTTTAACCAAACGTCCTGAAATATCCGTTAAGTGTATTATGCAATTTTCATAGAACTCTGTTTCAAATTTTACAATAAATTCTCCGGCAGTAGGATTTGGATAAATAGAGATGGTGTTGTTTTCTCTATTTGAAATTATATTTCCTTCCGCTACATACCTGGTTGAATGTGATGAGGAGCAAATATATTTGTCGCCACCGTATGGAGGAAACTCACCGTGTGGCAGCATTATTAGTTTTGGTTTCTTTTCAGTGACATCCTTTAAAGTATAACTGGACTTTTTACCAACAACAGGATATTCATTCAGACAACATGATTTACCCGTTGTTTTATCTACTCTGGCCACAAAAACATCCTCATCGCCATAAGATGCTCCCACATAACTTCCGGTAGCAAGGTAGCTGTCATTATGATATTCGGTCACGCCATGAAATCTTTCATTGAAAGGCTGAAGATTGGTACTCATGCTCCAAATTTTTGACAAGTCATCTGTTGCTCTGAGTTTCAGTATTAATGCATCGGGTCCTGAGGTTGGAATTTTTGTATCGTTTGTTCCTACCACAACCAAAAAGCCATCACTGTCGGCAATTATTTTTCTTCCTTCTTCAATAGTGAAGGCTGATTGCATATAAATAATATGAGATTCATACGCCAAACCAAATGCTGACAGTTTCATAACAAGCAGGTGATTAGGGTCGGAGTCATAGCTGGTGCTTCCTGTAATATATAAACTTCCGGATGCTGCTGTTATTCCGTATCCTATATCACTGCGTTTAGCAGACAATAATAATTTGCCGCTTAGCAAAGATAAATCTGAAGCAATGTTTAACACAATAATGTTTTTATCATTGGTGTTTGTATATTGCTCACCTACAATTGCAAAATGATCTGTCATGGTATGAACACCTGTTTTGACTGCATCATAACCAATTTCCTGGCTTGATTCCTGTTCGCCATAGAAGTAGGTGTTTTCAGCTATTATACTCAAATCCGAAGGGTCCAATTTCAATGCCAACACATTTTTATTTCCTGTTTTAAGTTCCGCATAACCCACGACCAGCAAAGCTTGTTCAGTGTTCGATGACATATCAATTATTTTAAAAGCACCTTCTTTACGAAGCTCATCCGAACCATATCTATATCCGTATTCTAAAGAACCGTCAACTTTGACTTTCGCAACAAATACATCTTCATCATTTGAATTTAAAAACACGGTACCAGCAATAAAATAACCATCAGGACGGACCAAAATAGAATTACCATTTTCTTTGTATAAATAATTTCCATAATTTCCGATTCGGTTAAAATACTCCTGTGTAATAGCAGAACTGTATTTTACAAAATACATATCCGCATCGCCACCTCCGGTCCCCGGTTCATGCATTGTTGCCGCTATGACAAAACCTCCATCAGGAGTTTCCATAATACCTTCTCCAATATCTGCATCATTGTCTTTGGGAATTTTAAGACAAAACGTATCTGCCATGCATGCGACTATTATTGTATCGCAAACCATACAGCTATCAACAGGCACCGAGTCCTGAAAACAAGTCCATTTGTAGCATACTACGTAAGTATTATCGAGGGTATACTGGTGACTCACACTAGTTCCGAAGTCAGTAGCTCCATCACCAAAGTCCCATTCAATTGTGGAGGAAGTGCAAGGTGCCGATGGTGGAACAATAGCATTGAAGGAGAATTTGCAATCTGCTTTTTGCGTGTAGTTTAAAGATAGGGAATCGCAGGAGAAACAACCTGTACAATTTTGCGTTTGCCCCGGAGGAAAAACAATAGTATAGGGAACATTTTGTGTGATTTGCACATTACAAATATTATATCCGCTGGCCGTGAAAACAATGTCAGCTTGCCCATTGGCCATGCTGCAATCGCCGGCAAAATCAAGATAAAACTGATAGTTGTTGGTTGTTGCTCCCGGTATACCATCGTTATTACCCAAAACAACCTGATCAATATCCCAACTATAATTTGGTGCCGCATAGTTATATGGCGAAAACAAAGGGAGTGGTGGGGGAGCGCAAGGTGTCTGATCATTATCACAGAATGTTGGATTTCCCAAAATAAGTCCATCTCCATTTACGCTGAGAGTAGGATTTTCAACATCGCCATTTAAAGTGCTATTCATGGTTACCAGGAATGGATAAGAATTACAAGGTGATCCTGACAACGGAGTCAAGTTGGTAACAGAGAATCCAAAGCCGGATAGTTCCGTATTAAATTGTATGGTTTCCTGATTATCAATACATGCAGTATAACCTGGATCGCCTGGGTTTCCAATACATGAAAAACCATAATGAATAGTAAGTGGAAACTGAACACCTGCGGTGCAATTATTTATTTGATAATTAATATTTAGCGGATAAGGATTGCCCTGAACAAGAACATTATTTGGTAATGCGCTGTTAGGAATGAGAATAAATCCATTTGCATCAGGAGTAAATCCATTTATAGATGTGATGGAAATATTTCCGGGTATAACAGGAACTTGAATCCAAATATTTTCAATAGTTATGTTTCCACATGCATAACAACAATTAGGATTAAAATAATCTAACCGGATACTTAAGTTATTAAAAGATCCCTGATTGGAGGTTAAAATAATTGGATACTGCACATTTGCATTCATGACTAGATCGTAATCAGAATTAACATAATCGAAATTTATTCCTGATGTTTCAATTGTTTGATTGGATCGGCAATCTGTATCAGCTGTATAGGCATGATCGGTAAACGGTGCATGCAAAACCACATCAATATTGGCAGGATCTTCAGGTGGACAATCGTTCACAAAATATCCTGAAAGTGACATTTTGATTTGCAAACCGTGATTGTCTAATGCGGGCCAATTGTAAACAGGAGATCCTCCACCAATTGGATTATATCCCGAAAAAGTGACAGTCTGTGTAAATGAATTATAACTATAAATAACATCGGCCCAGTTTGTTCCCCATTCTAGTATATTAAAGCTTGCACCTCCATAGGTATTATCCAAACGAATACCGGCTGGTAGTTGCATGGTAATTAAATCTGTCCCTACATTAGATGGCCATAATGTTATTGGTCGGAACTCGCTGGGGAAATCTTCCATAAAATTTGTAAAACCCCCTTCAACTTCTGTGGTTATTTTAAAGCTTCGTTCACATAATCCATGAGCCGGTTCATCGGGGCAACCAATGTTATTATCAACCTGATTTACGAATGTTTTAACATTTAAAATCGTCATGTTATCTCCCCAGCTGTCACATGACTCATGATGGGTGCTTCCAACTCTGGCTTTAAATTGTCCTCGAATTTGAGGCATAGTAAAAAAGCTATTGGCAAAAACAGATGGGTCAAAGGTTGCATTTAAATTGTCATTAACCTTCATCGTAGCTTTAAAAACCAACTCTGTTCCACTTCCTGCTTGTAATGAAGCCAGAAGTATTGGGTCGGTTATACTAAACTTATATTCTTTGGAAAGTGGAGTCGGATTTAAAATAGAGAAATCTGATAAATTCAACTGATAAATTAAATTCCCAGAACCATCTTCAAAACGAGCATCAACAAATTCAAAGAACTGATGATTAACGAAATTTCCATTAGCGTTTGAAGCATTACAAAGTATGGAATAATAGAGTTCATCTACAGCAGGCGTTGAATAGATAACCCCTTTTGATTTTACAGTTATTAAGTCACATGGATAAACACGATTCAAACTTATTCCCGGGCTTCCTGCATTTAATTGATTTATCATTTGATCATTATCCCAGCCAAATGTTTCTCTGTCGAAATCAAATCCAACACAATCAGCATCATTTACGAAATCATCCACACCACAAGTACCAACAATAAATCCGGGACCACAACTCCCTTGACAATGTCTGTAAAGAGAATCTTCCTTGCACTTGATCACATAATCACATTTATCATCAACACAACCTTCCTTGCATCTGCTTCTTAATTCAAAATAAAACTTTTCGAAACCATGTGCACCACCTCCACAAGGGGCCAATTGACAATTTAGAGAAAGTTTCCCGTCATGATCAATGCCTGTTATTCTGTATACATTATAACCCGGTTCAGGGGCGAGCCCAATCAAAGAGGTAGGAGATGTAGCTGTTAAATTAGGATCTGGAAAATACGTAATGTCAGCAGCTGTTAATGAGATAAAACTAGTAGGAATTTTTATAACTGCATTATAGGAAAGATCAGGGCACTGGAAATAGGGAGTATAAGTCCCATAGTAACGGTAAAAAGTAAAGGGATTCGGATTAGGTTCTAACCCGTTGTAACTAAAATAATAATCAAGCGTAACATTGGGATTTGATGTAGTTACATCCGTTGGATTTGCGTCTAGATACAAGGTTTCAGGAAAAGATCTGTTAGTATAATTATCAGCATCAGAAAGTCCTACATCTACAAATTGGGTTCCGCACATATTTGAATACGATGCCAATTCACTATAACTATTGCTTTGTCCAAAAAAGATGTAACTGTTCTGCCAGCCACCTTTATCACAATCTGTAAAATAGGTTTTATCATCATTAACTCCGTTGCAATCAAATTGTACATTCCTAAATTCTATACTAAAACTTCTATTCTCCAAAAATTCATTATAAATATTATTGGTTATATAGGCATCGACAAAAACATTGGTAAGAGGAGAGCTCCCTGTAAAATCCACCGTGTTAAAATTGGCAGTAAAAACCAGCTGAGTAAGATAAAAATGCTGCAGGATTGATCAAATTGGAAACTTGAATTGTTTGTCCCCCTCAATGAGGAAAATTTGATTGGGATCATAATTAAACCATGATGTATTGAGTGTAAATTTTACACTGTCGAGGTTTTATGACCTGAATTAGCTATCCCATTATTAAAATTAGGATTAGTAAACGTGAATTTAATTATTGAAGGGTCAATACCACAAATATCCAATGTGGGGGTTATACTCATTGCTACTCCTATACCTCCGGTAGAAGTTAAAACTAAAATACTTCGTGTTTGTATTTGTGATTGAAAACAATTTTGTAGTGGGGTTCTATTAATACAAGGCAAGCTTAAAGAGTATTGTGAACCGTCATTGTTGTTTGCATCGTTGGTACACTGGTTTACTTTAAAATACTCCCGAACCCGAATAAATTGTCCTTGCTGCAGCCGGCCTAAACTTCCTGTAATTTGCGAAATCATATTGTCGTCAATAGTAGTTATAGGGTTACTAGAAAATATTGTTGATCCTGAAGCTAAACAAGCAGGATCTAGAATATTTGAACAGGTATAAAATTCAAAATGATCAAAATCTATTTCCTGTTCTTCAATATAGTTTAAAGTTAGCTCTTCAACGATACTATTTGTGACAACTATATCGAATTGGCGAAAAGTTAATGGTGTATATATAAGTGGTTGAGGTACTCCTTGAGATAGCGGTGCAAGGTTTGCATCTCTGAAATTATCTAAAATCATTATTGGTTTAGATAAATCAACTCCAACAGGTAGAATTGAATTAGAAAATTGGAAATCAAAATGTGTGGTACCATTTGTAGAAGTAATAAAATCGCACGGCACACGAAGGATAATATCTAAAATACAGGCAACTCCTGCTGTCAAATTTAATGTATAATCGATTTGCCCTGAAGACCCTGTTAAATTTCCTGTTCCGCATGGAAGAGTATTCAGACCTTCTGCAGTAGTATATGGAGCACCTGTGGTTTGCGGAATCGTATGATTAAAAATATAACCTGATAAAGTAGTAGTGCTGGTAATAATAATTTGCAGATGTAGATCATCAGAGCAAATATTTACAGGCTGTCCTGTTACCCAGCCCGGTGTTGTTGAATAAACAGATGCTGTCCCCGAAACTGAACTAAAACCAACTGAATAGTTTAATACTACCAAAAATAAAATGATAATTGGTTTTACAATAATTTTAATTGCGGCATTATGCCGGAATTTTTTTGAATTGGAATTTTGAGTGCGTGTTTTCATAGTAGTTAGATTTAAATTTTATTAAAGTACATGATTCAATAATGAATTGTAATGAAGAATATATTTTATGACTTCCATAAAATAAATGGAACAACATTACTCATTACTTCAGGTAAATAAACTGTATTTTAAAACCCATAACAATTCCAATACCCTTTGGGAGTTTCAAAATAAACTGTACACACCTAAAATAACTTTATTTGTTTTTTAACAAATCGGCATCCTTAATAAAAATCACCTGCGGGGGGATAGGCGACATTATAAAGTAAATGTAATGATGAACTTTACCGAAATCAAGTTTTTTAAGATAATAATTTATTAACAATTTTTGAGCACTTGTGATTTAGGAATGTTAATAAGTAATAGGGTTTGATTGATTTTTAACAGATCGATGCCAACTTCACTTTAAAACAACACATCAAGTCCTCTCAAAATAATTGTACTAATAACTTGAACTTGCAACTTTAATTTTAAGAAATGAATGTCATATTTTAGTGTATATATTAAAATCTACTTACGCCATTTGTCAATATACCATTTTTGAAAATCAAATTGTATTTGTGCCATAGGTTTGCTTAATACATCCATAACAATTTTAACTGCATTATCCTCTACCGACTCCTCCATAGTTTCAGGATCTCTGGCGATATACCGATTTAGTACTTCATTCAGTTTGTTTTGATCCAGAAGGTAGAAACAAAAATATCTTGCCAATGCATGATTGACCGCCAATCTCCGGGGTTGTATAAACTATCAGACTGTGCATTAAACTTGAGCCAGTCACATTTAATAAGACTATCTAAACTTATATTGTAATTATGATCGAGGGCTCCATTCATTACTTTTGCTCTCCAGTTTGTTTCAACCTTCAGGGTGCTGTCACTATATTTTGAAACTTCATACATAGCAGGAATGCCTTCAGAAAGCCATGGAGCCATAGCTCCCCATGTATAATTAATTAGTATATGACAGAGTTCGTGTTTGATTGTTCCCAGAAAAAAGCCCGGAGAAAATACCACTATCGTCAAATCAGGATCTGTTGAATAACCGACCAAACTTTCACTAATAGAAATTCCATGAATTTTTTCAGCAATTCCTTTCATCGTATACTTGTCGGTTGCTACATGTATGATAATTTTATTTTCAGGAATTGCAAAACCATATTGCTTAACCAAAAATTGAAGACTACTTTCTAATTCCTCTAGTTGAGAAACATAATAGTCTCTTTTCATATCATTGTACAAAACAACTGCAAAATGAGGGCTGGTTAATATTGAAAACCATCCCAGCTTGCTGGAACCCCATTTTCAATTGAATCTTTCAAAGATTCAATGTTTGCATCATTAAATTTTCGAGCGGCTAAGCTACTTGTTGAAAGTTTGTCATACCCGGGCGATTCACCCAAATAAGAAGTACCCGGTTTTAATCTGTCGAGGTCGTTCCAATTAATTGATTGCATGGACTTTGTTTGAATTGTTACTTCAGGATCTGCTAATTCAAAAGAATAGCTTGTCCCTCTCCCAAGTTGCTCTTGCCCACAAACTTTATAATAGTCGGCAATAGTTGATGATGAGGTGCATTTATTCTTTAATTTTCTAAAGTCCTTTAAAATGGAAGGAGCCAATTTAAAATTATGTAAAATCCAGTCAAAGTTTTGTATACCCTTTTCAAAACTATCATTGTTGCAGTGGGCAACAGCTCTATAGTATATGGGTTGCATGGGCATCTTCGGGACTTTGATGTTGTTTTCGTTCAGATATTTACTTATATTATTGAGCGCGCCCTCGTATTCCTTTTCATTCCAAATAACATCTTCGGTGTATTTGTAAATGAGGTACATTCCTGTCCTAATAGGCGAACAGGTGCAAAAAGCATTAATAACATCACGCAAATTAGAGTTGCTGCCTTTGGAATGCTACTCTTCCGGTAATTCAGTTTGTGTAGTATCATTGGGTGTTGTTTCATTAATTTCTTCTCCAAATTTTTGATGGGTGCCTCCTTGATTTGAATCCTTTATATACAGGAGTTTTAAAAAGGATGACCCATCTTTTACCGACACATCTGTTCTGTGCGAAATTGCAAAAGTGATGAGTACAACTCCAAGTGTTGCCAGGAAGATTCCCGGTGAGGAGGAGTTCACAACAAATTTTCCTAATGATTTCGCTTCAATATCTACGGTCGATTTATCAATATTGATCTTCCCTAGGATAAAAACCGCTCCACAAAGCGTCAACATCATACCAGTCATAAACCCCAGATATTTAATCCATGATCCCATCATTAGACCTACATTTGCCTGGTGATAACGTCTCTTCAATCCATATTCTTCAAGCAAGACAAGTGTTTGATATTTTTGTTTTTCAAACTCCTCACTGGTTCCATTTTTCATTTCAAGGGCAGGAAGTGTTAGCTGAATCGGATAGTTCATTTTATCGTGCAAGCTGTAAAGTTGAAAAAAAGAAGCTCCGAAAAAGAAAATAAAGAATCCAATTATTGAATACTTCATAAAGGGCAACAAACTGTT
This sequence comes from Bacteroidota bacterium, assembly GCA_016722525.1. Lineage (GTDB taxonomy): Bacteria > Bacteroidota > Bacteroidia > AKYH767-A > OLB10 > JADKJB01. The sequence continues at coordinate 294,739 of JADKJB010000005.1, read as the reverse complement.
TTGCCATTTTAAATCCTGGTCTGCAAAATATTTTTTTTCTGACATGTTTGCTTTTTTCTCCGAGTCTTTGGTGTTTTGATCATCCATTACTATAAGGTGTTTTTACATTTTTTTAATTACTAGTTACTTTATCCTTTCTTAGTTTCCAAAAGAATTACCTTTGTGGGTACTTTTGATCCTGAGCAACTGAAAAGACAAACCGCTATTGAAACAAGAATTAATTTTTTGATATAATTAGTTTTCATAGTATTTTAAAATTAATTTCTGTAAATCTGCCTTCGGTCCACCGAAGCCAAAATTTAAACTGGCAACTGAAATAAGGTTTCCTACAAACTCAGTATTGAATGTAAAAATTTTGTCCGAATGTGTATGACAAAACAAGTTTGTCTGATAATTTGTACTCAATATTAAAATCATATCTGGTATCAGATAATGTTTTGGTAGTTTTGGTAACAATATTGTCCTGGGTGGTTGAGGATAACAATACGCTTTGATTCCGGTGAATTATTTCACCCGAAAAAGAGAGTTTTTTGATTCCGATCACAGCTCTTAATCCGAGATCAAAGTTGTCTGAAAAATCCGTTACCGCTTCATTTCGCAAATAGCGTATTACACCCAACAATTCAATAATGTTTCCTGATTTTCCACTTACATCTTTAAAGCGGTATCCTGGGGTGAGCCAAATACCATATTTGGTAACTTTTGAATAATTGGTATTGTTTTCGGGAAAATCCAAAACAAATGCACCGGCAAGCTCCACCATAAATCCCTTTTTATCGAGGTTGGCCTCCTGCAAATTTTTGGCGGCATTTTTAATCCGGCTGCTGACGGATGGATCTGCTATCAAAAAATCGCTTGTTTTTTCTATTAACTTTCTGCTTTCTTCCATAGATGCACTTTTGTTATCATTACTATTTGATTGTTTCATCACCTGATAAATTTCATTCGCATCATTACCAGCCTGTTCTTCCGATAATCCGGCTGCTATAAATTCTTTTTCTATTGCATCTCTGATTTCGTTGAGATCTGTCAGTTGCGTATTTTCACTCAACATTTGTAATACCACCTGGCTCAATACCACTCGTTGCTGTAACTGATCAAGAACCAATTCCTGAACTTTACTGTCTGTTTTCCCTTCAACCAGCATGGTCCTGAATCCAAATCCCATCTTGCTAAAAATTAATGCAGTATCTTCACTATTCTTATACTGGTTTGTTGCAACTGAAATGGAAGCATTCTGCAGAACAGTTTGTCCGAAACTCGGTTGCAATTGCTTGTATTGTAACTTTGGATGACTCATCAGCCAATAAGGTGAAAATTCCAATGCGTAATTATTGGGCAGTATAGAATTGTTTTCGCCACTAAACGAAGAAAACAGATTAGCCTCCAATGCTTCAAATGTTTTTGGACGTGCAACATCATTAGGTTGTACTCCCAGTATTGAAAAGCAGGGGAAGAGGGCGCTTTTAATTCTGTTAAAATCAATTACTTCCTGAGCTTTAGTCCATGTTGAATTCAATACGGTGAACAACAAGAACGAATAAATGTAAATTTTTTCATATAAATTTTAATGTTGTTGCATATACCATAGAATCGTTTGGTGACTCCGTTTCTTCTTCAAATGTTTTTATATCTTCCCCATTTATAACATAGGTGATGGTGGTCCAGTCGGTGGATGGATTTACATCAGTTACCATAGAACTAATAAAAAGTGTTTTCCCTTTTAAATCATTCGCCGAACCTAAATTAACCCCGGTAACGTCACCGACTACATATTTTTTGTCGAAATTATAGAGTGCGGAATGGCCCTTTTGTCTATCTCCAAAAACTATAGTCAATTTAACTTTTCCCTGCTCAGGAAGTGTGATATTTAAGGTGTTTTTTTTCTTTTTCATAAAGCTATGTTAATGTTTATATATTTTATTCTCTAATTACATTCACCATTACATCACCAAAAAACTGCTCAGAGTACCAATAGTTACTGTGGGTAAATCCCCATATAGAATCAGGAAAATTACATTGTACATTGGTTAAGGGATTATAATAATCCAACGAACCACTCACATAGTCCCTGCCATGGTAATAATTCACCCAGGGAATATGATCAAACTGTCGAACGATGGTGGTTGTTAGCACAATTTTTTTTGCGGCATCGGTATTCCAGGTGCGTTGTTTAAAGCAATGAAAGTTTTGAAGCATTTGTATTCGCAAGTATTGATCTTCTTCGCATTGTTCGCGGAGGAAAAAAGCTATTTTGTCGAGAGGACTTCCAAATGTAAAATACCGGTTCAGCACATTACTAATATGTGTAACCTTCCCGTCGTTAAGAATTTCCGTACCGGCACTATTTATTCTGTTTCCCTGAATATTATAGCCATTCAGCTCTCCCAGGTTTATCTGGTGAGTGAGTCGGTTGATTGCATCAAATGAAATCTGGCTTCCCAAAGAATGGCCGCATTTTTTCCATGCCGGCATCAGTGGGTTCTACCAAGAAACGAATAGCTTTTACTGCACCATTTAAAATATCTTTGCGTATATAAGATAATTCAGAGCGTGGATTTACTTCGTTATAAATGGTGATATCACCCAAAATATTAGCAGTACTTGTAATAGATTCTGCCATTCTACTTTGCAACATGTCAGCTATGGTAACTCCGACAAACGGTATTAACTTTATCAGCCAAATGGATGCTTTGACCAGCAACGATAAAATTGTAGCTAATGACCCCAGGAAATATATAACAAACCAGTAATTAAATGAATTGAATCCACTCTTTTCATCAATAAAAGCGCTTCGGTCTTCAACATTGGTGCTTAAGGTCTTATTTTGTTGATAATACTTTTTAGCACCGGAAGTAACCTTTCTCAGCCAGCCAAAAATTCGCTTCATGTCAACTTTGTTTTCGGTACGGTTTGCCCAGTAGTATTCATAAATATCGAGGTGTTTGTCACTTCCTTTAAGAGATATCCTGATAAAATTATCAAACCAGTAATAGGATTCATCTCCTGACTTTTTAGCAACTAATTGGTGACTCATTTGAAGGTTGAGTCCATGACCGCCATAAATCACCATGGCACCTTTAAAGCCTCTGGCAAACTGATCCAATGTTTCCAAAGGTTTTTGATCACCTATTCCATGTACTATTAATATGGCAATATTTTCATTGATCCATTTACCTTTGAGTTGCTGCGCCAACTCCTCTGGTGTGAATAATGATCTGTTGGGATTAACTCCGCTTTCTGTTCTGCAACGTTCATTGATTCGTTTTTCTATTCTACAATTAATTTGTTATGTGTTTTTCCTAAACTTACCATGTTCCATAATTTCAATATCAATGGGAAGGAAGCGGTAAATCCACCCAAAACTGTTGTTAAGGTGTTGAAGGAATCTTGCTGAGTATAAAAGAGGAAAAACATTACTGCAATAAAAATGATATAAAATGGAACTTTAAATTTACTCCATGCACTGTCTTTAGCCCTGCTTTCATCATTCAAAATCGGGTTTCCCTTTTTTACTTCAGTAAGAATAAAGTTCCTGAAGCTCCTGTTCATAACATGAAGCCTTCCATCTTTTACTATCAGTCCTTTCAAATACAATTTGGTTAAGGAATCAAAATTTTTATAATTCACCAATCCGTCTTCCGCCAAATCATAAAGTAAATATTGTTCTTCTCTGGTTAAACTGTTCCACAAGCTTAAATAATAAGTGTATGAAAGGGTTTGTATTTTAAGATATATTTCTTCAATCTGTTCAAGGCTTAAGTCTTGATTATTATAAGAATTTCTGATAACTTGTTGTGTTTTTAAATTTCTTAAATACAATCCGTGATTGCATTCATTTTCCAGAACGCCTTCAAAAACTTTAGTGGTATCATCATAATTCGAAATTTCTCTTTTGAGAGAATAGTAAATCACCTCAAATGAACTTAACAAACTCGACCATAAGTAATAATTCCGGTCATTTATCAGTTGGGCAATATCAGTCGTCAACCCCTCAACCTCATCCTCCATTTTGCTCACGTAATTCAAATAAGTAGCAGGATGGATGGTAGAAATTAAAACAATATTTTTAAGTTTCAACCTGAGCATCAGTTCAAGGGTCTTAAGTTTCAGGTTGTTGGTGGATAAATCCGATAAGTTGTTTTCAAAATGATAACAGACAAGTAAATCTGACGGCTTAGCTTCTTCAATTTTACTTTTCTCCTCCTCCCAACTTTCTTCATCACTTATTTTTGCGAAATCAATAAATATTTTGTTGAAATTTTTGAAATGTTCCTCATCACGGAAATAATTATTTTTTCCGGAATGGGGTAAACTCACAACAAAGATTCTGATACCCATGTCAAATTCGCTGTTGCAGGGGTTGAAATTCGATAGCTGTTCCAAATAGCCTTTTTCATTACCATGATCGTCATTCAAATAATCAGGTAAAAATATTTTTCGGATAAAATACCTCGCCCCAAAAAACATGACACAAAAGAAAAACAGTATAGTGATCCAGAAAAGAAGTGCTTTTATTATGCCTGTGTCTTCAGACCACAAAGGAAGTTGGTAAAGAGGTATTTTTGTTTCAAGGTATAATTTATCCCCTTTACTTTCGTGTGATGCAGTAGCATCCTTTGAAATTAATTTTAAGTTGCTCCAATCTTTGTTAATCCAGTTATAGGTTAATTTATCTTGCAGCTCAAAACGGCTCAACATATTTTCCTTTGAGCACGCCGCATTGAAATTGAAATGAAACAAATCATTTAACCGCACAATAAAAGCCTGTGATGAACTGCATTCATCCAATGTATCTTGATCATTTATATCAGGAATGGAATCGGTTAAAGTGGTTTCGTAATAATTTGCTTCAAGGTAAATATTTCTAATGCTATCTTTTCTATTGAATTCAAATTTGTGATAGCCATTGATTAGCTCAGAGTCTATGTTGGTATAGTTGTTTATCCCATTTACCCAGGCTAACTGGTGCTGTCGTCCAATAATTTCGGCTTCCACATTATGAGAAAGAACGAAAAAACAATACACTGGAAGCAATGAAGCCAGTGTGACCCAAGTTAACAACATGGTAGTGAACCCATTTAATAGCCGGTTCTCTGATACTAACTGATTATCTTTCTCTCCTGAAGTATCAGCTTCCTGGTTCGTTTCCTTAATAAAATCTTTGAACAAATAAAAGGCACTAACTAATACCCCTGCACTGTAAATTCCGGCAATCCATTTTGAACTGATACTGCTATAAAACAAGGTCACAACTCCAAACAGAAAAATTGCACCCGAGACATATGTAACAAGTCTTTTTATGCGCCCCTTATCAGAAATTGATGTCAAAAATCGGTAATGACAAATAAAATAATAGGCGGTAAGTGTCGCATATATATTGAAAAATATCATATAAAAAGAAAGCATAGGGTACTGGTAAGATGGTCTGGGCCAGGTCAGAATGTAAATTGTGAGAACGGCCATCCCTAAATTGAAAATGCTGAATCTGCCGTAAATGTCACTTCTCTTTTTATCGGGCCACAGCCAATCCAGTCGTAGCTGATTTGCTTTCAATTTGGAGTTTCTGATATTGAACATTAACAAGATTGCTATCTGCAATCCCACCATCAGTAATATCACAATCAGGAAAAACAAAGTGACCACAAATATCTTGATGTTCTTTACCATTATTGGGCTCTTGTCCCTTATGGTCACCAGATATAATGGCAACCCATCAATTGGTTCTACTCTGATTCGACTTAATGCTCCTGAATAAGTTTCATCAAAGAATATAGAGGTTCTTAAATCAATGGCACTTGCCAGGTTGGGATTGTTGTTGCATTCCTCCAAAATGTTTTCATTTAAACATCTGTTGATATCTGAATGAAACCAAACTTCCCCCTTTTTGTCCACTATACAAAAATTGAATGCGTCTGGTAAAATTGCAGAAATTACCGAGGGCAATCGTGATGAAATTGCTGCAAGTTCAATCTTTGATTTTGCTCTAAAATTACTTGAATCGATTTCCGGGACTTTTGATTTAATCGCTACCACAGCTCTGAATTCGCCATCCGTCCAGGAACGTACCGGTTGAATCACAAAAGGTGGTACGCTCCTATTTGACAGACTCCAGAAGGCGCCTTTCTTCCCTTTGATAAAATAGTCTCTGTCGCTGTAATCACCGGATGCAGGCAGAATAGAGTCATTTACCCATTTGATAACATCGCGCCCAGATGGATCCAACCAAAATGCCAATTTAAAATCTTTATATCCAGTATCTAAATTATTCGGAGCTGAAAGTATTTTTGCGTGTATGTGTTTACTAATTGAATCACCCCTGACATTGGTGATGTCGTAAGGATTTGTTGCTAATGAAGAATCAAAAGCCCGAAGTTGGTCAATGGTTTGTGAAAGATCGTTCGCAAAACTCTTTTCTATTTGTTCGGATAAATTCACTTGCAAATTGTCATATTTGACTTGGTCGATGCACCGGTATTGAAACTGGCTGAAAATCGCATAAAAAAATAATCCGGCTCCCATAGTGAGTGAGAACATCGCCAGCAATATGTCGATAGATTTCATCTTCTCCAGCGGACTCATAAGATAAATTTTCAGAAATGGGAAAGCCACTGCTACACCCAGCAATAAAAAGAGCAGAGCAAAAACATAAGAATCAGAGACCCTCATTTTTTCGGTAGCAATTTTCTGTGTTGGAATCACTCCCGTAAGGGTATAAATGTCACGGTTGAACATTGTAAATGGGATGGTGAACAATGTGTAATTCTCGCCTGAGAATTTTACTTTCCTGATACTTTTTGATTTAAATGCCGAAACTTTGTCAAGTAAACTGTCTACGCCAAGTGTGTCGATTCTCTGTGAAAAATCACTGTAAACAACCTTGTTGTTTTTGATAAGTGTGTAGTTGGTAAAAAAATCGTATTTCAAAAGTCTTGGCAAATAATGACTTACTCTAATTCCAAGTTCTATGGCACTCTTCCCATCACCATTTGTAGCTTGCCGGAAAACCACATAGGTTTCATGGTCCAGATCAAGCACATAGGTTGAATCAGTATATTTGTTGCTTGCAAATATATTAGTTGCTGTATCTTTTTCATTCCCCACAAAATAGTTTTCACTAAATCGGACCAAATCAAAAACACCTTGTGAATTTTGAGTTAAACTTTTTTTCAGCTGACGGTTATCAATTTCCTTGATTTTATATCTTTTATCAGCATCGGTAATTTTAACCTTTGCAAGTTTTGCAAAATCCGGAATTCTTTGATTCATGTTGTGAGCTATGCGCTCCAGAGTCCGAAATTGCCGATTGTTAATTTTAGATTCATTATTCGATACATAGTACCACAAGTAAAAGCAGATAAAAGCACCTAATATTAGTATAGTTAAAAATATAGCTGTATACCCAGCTAACTTTTTAGATACACTCTTTTTTTGTGTTGACTCCATACTGAAATTTATTGTACTACATTTAAATATTGATCATAACTACCTGTTATCACCAGGCAAATAATTTCCGGTAAAACTAAAAACTGCATCCGATGTTTTATTTCCAGCGTGACCATCCGGATTTAATTTATAGCCGTATTCATTTAGCAGGTATTGAAGAGCAACTGCATCGGAGTTATAAGTATTAGGTGCCAACGGAACTTTAAATAAATTTCTATGGGTAGTCTCAGTTTCAGCTTCAATTTTTTCGCCCACCATTTCAAGTGCTTTTAACAAAACGGCAGCCCCGCATTGCTTGGAAATTGCTTCCGGGTCAAAATGCCCATCAGCAACATACTTGCCTTTTGTATAATGCTGGCTGTAGCTCCATAAATATGGAGAATAAATCTTTTTTCCTCTTCTGTAACCAAACCCATTATACAATTCAAAGCGAAAAAGAAGGGATGACAAGCTCCAGCTCGAAAGTTTTTTGTACCCTTCCCATTCCAGCGCGTCAATAGCACTTTCTTCCCATGTAAATGGAGGTATTCCAGTCTTCGGCCTTCCTTTTGGAACTTGAATGGTTCGTGCGTTGAGTGCATCACCGTTGTGAAGGTGTTTGCTGAAATTTCCGGACGCCTCCAACTGATGTGTGATGGCAACAAAATACCAGGGGATTTTAACAATATCAGCAACTTTTTGATACCTTCCTTTTGATGCCTGGATTTTTCCAATTATTGTTTTTACTTCTGATAATTTATTACTTTTTGTTGTTAAGGTATTGAATAAATTAGCGTATTCATCACGCATTTGTTTTGATAGTGGAGGCATAATTTAGTTTTTTGTTTAATCTTTTTGCGATTATTCCTGATATATTATCGAATCAAAGTCCTCAAATAATTTTCCGCATTCACCTCGGCATAAGGAGCAAACTCTTTTATGTTTTCGAGATACACTTTTAATATCTCATCTTCCTTTTTCTCTTTTGAAACTACATAAAAGTCTGTTCCAAAAAGAATTTTTGGTTTAAACTGATCCGTACGCATCACCTCAATGAGTCTTGCTTTACATTTCTCCTGAGCTACTACATAAGATATATCTGCATAGAAATTTTCGTAGTTGGCAATTAAATTTTTACAATCCGCGAACCACTTGTCATCATCCATTCCAAAATGGCCCAGGCAAAGTTTTAACTTTTCAGGGTTTGCCACCCCAACTTTTCTCAAGTATTTAATCAGCACATCATAGTTGTTGGGCTGCGTAAAATTTCTTTGAAATATTTCACGTTTTATGGTTTTATCTTTGTCACTCAATTTTTCCCATTCGCTATCATTACTATATCCTTCCAGTCCATCAGCAACAGATAAAATCGATTTCCAGTTATCCATACTTCCCTGCCAGTGAATTACACCCTGAATACAATGCACCATGATGGGAATTTGATTTGAAATAGCCCATTCATACATTTCAGTTAATTTGGGATCGAAAGGGAAAAAACCAAGAGCCGGATATAATTTTATACCTGCAAATCCAAATTTCAGGATGTAATGTTTAACAAAATTTAAAATGGCAGTACCGTCCTTGAATTCCGGTCTCCGTGGATCTACTGGCAAAAAAGGTATTAATCTATGTGCCACCTCAGGATTTTGTCGCATCTCAATAATATCCAGTAGTTGAGTGTACAAATTTGATTCGGTGAGTCCGGCTCCCATTTGCTCCATGTCCATGGGAAGCACTACATAACGAAAATCATGTCCCAAGCCTTTGTAATATTCAGCTAAAGAATTATACTGATCCTCCTGATCAGTTGCCAACCCTAATCGGGCAAAAGTTTGCAATCGTGCTGCAGATTTCCTTTTTGTAAAAAGTCCAATCACAGGCATCAAAGGTGTAAGGACCCAATCATTGATGCCTCCAAATCGTTTTACCGAAATGGGGAAAAACCATCTGTTTTGTCCGATCACATATTCGGGAACATGATTAATACTAAATATGTGAGTGTGTACATTAATAAAAGTTGCCATGCTGCTTATTTTGAATTCTCTTTTTTAGTTGGTTTTACGACGCCCCTTATTTGGAATATTTTTGAAAGAATATTAAACCAATATTCTGAACCAAACGACATTCCTATGCCCATCAAGATCCAGCCAAAGGCAATTTCCCAAAATCCTGCTCCTTTAAAGTTTCTTTCTATGAAACTCAGCTTTGAGTCAGGTTCCTTCGACCACCCTATCGGTAAACCTATTTGATTGATTTCTGCAGCGACATTTTTTAAGTTATTAATCGCTTCCTCTGTTGTTTTTATTTTCCCGGTTGTGGCTGAATCACTGTTTACTTTACTTTCATTTTGAATTTGCGCAGCATGTTCATTGTTCAATAATTCAGCTTTTATTACCAATGCTGTTCTCAGAGTTTTATCCTGCTGAATAGCTTTTAATAGTACAATGACATTTGCATTAAAAATTACAGCAACCGATATGCCTAAAAGCATGCTATAAAACATCAGTTTCCTTTTATACTGAGACGATACCCGCTCCATATAACCATCATACCAGCGACCTAATTTGTTGCGAAAATCTTCAATGCTATCTGATTGAAGGAGAATACTGTTCAACAAAACTTTTACGGGGCTGTGTTTAAAATTAGCAACGTTGGTCTTGATGGTATCAAGTACTGTATCGACTTCAATTTTTTTAGTATTGATATCGTTGTAATTTGTTATGTCTGATACTTTGTCAACCGTCACAGAATCCAGTTCGTTCAACCCATTCAAAACACTGATCATTGAATCAGAAAAAAAATCGGATGAAATATATGCCGGTAAAGTTTGCGATTGGGGTTTGGTTGTTTTAATAATCGGATGTGTAAATATTTTTTCGCATAGATTTATATTACTTCGATCATTGAATACTTTGTTTAAACTAGATAATAAAAAATGATTGCGTGAACGCAGTAGTATCTGGAGTAATTCCATGACCCCACTGTGAAAAATGGAGAATAGTAACACTACAAATACAATACTAATTGCAATTTCTATTATATCAGAACTGAAGTTTAACATGATAGTACTTTTTTAGGTAAATACATTTTTTCAATTATTGAATAGTCTCTTTTCAGATAGAGCTTATTTAAAATACCGTTGCAGGAAATTAATTCCGTTGAGGCGCATCACTTTTTCCATCAAATCATTTACAGTAATTTTATTATAGTCGTTTTTGATAGCATTGGGCTTTGAAAGGTAGTTATAGGCATGTTTAGAAACAGCTTGTTCCAGATCCGGAAACTGCTCAGCAGTCCAGAAACCATTGAGTGGATCTACAATGCCATCATAGTCGGTTCCAAGCGTGATGCAATTCCAGGCAGGAAGATTTCTGCTGTCTAGTACTTCTCCAATATGTTGAATTTGATTCCACATCAATCGTGCATGTTCATGTTGGATTTCTCTTTTAGATAAATTTCCTTCTGCTTTTTTGCGCGTGCCATCATTAGCAATTCTTCGTTCATCCAATTGCAATCCCAAAATTCCATTGGAGCGGGCAATTACTTCAAGTTCATTGTCATAAAAATTTATTTCACCAGTCATAAATTTTCCAGCAGTAGCTGCATTTACATGAACAGGAACTTGGGGTGAATGGAGACCGTTAACAGCGCCATGACTTACAATGATTGGAATATCCTGGTCTTTATATTTTTTTGCTAAATAGAGAAAGTACTCGGCCCTGGAGATGGGACTCATGTGCTTAACGTCAATTAAAATTCGTTTCCCGTTTTTAGTACTTAAAAGTGAATCCAGTACTTTCCAGCCCAATTCGGTAAAACCACCTCCCAACCCCTCCGTTTGCGGTGAAATTTTTTGGAGTGTTGAATTCAAACTTGGTGCATGCCCACACAAATTATTGTAATAGTGATGAGCGAATGTCATGAAAAAGACCGGATGCGGCCATGTTTTTAGCCTGGATATTAATATATCAATTGTATTTATGCTCTTTAATGGTTTTTTCAGATAAGGAGCACAATTAAAAATATGCGCCCCCTCTATTGAAAGCACAACACTTATAATTTCGGGATCATTGGGCTTGAGATTTTCATTTAAAAGCTGATTATTCTGAATCTCCTCATAATTACTTACCAAACGATATTTTGCTTTTTGGCCTTCTACCTCAATCAATGCATCGGATTGCTTCACATAAAATAAATACTCTTCCTGGAGATCGTTAAAATAATCTTCCATTTTTTGAATAAAATCAATTCGTTTATCACTTAAACCTGTTGCAAGGTTGGTAAGCAAATCACTCACATCGCCGGAACCAAACTTCTTAGTAGCTACAAACGGTTTTTCGATGGGATAAAGTGAAGCACATATAATCCGGGCATTCCCATAAGTCAATGTTGAAAAATCACTTTGTCGAAATTTTGTAAGCGTCCCAACATAATTTAAAACCTTATCAAAAGTGCTTGGAGGATCATAATGCCAAATGCTGTTTTTATCTTTTCTGTTTTTTGAATTGGAGCCGGCAGTTTTTTTGAAACTGTGGCCATAGGGCTTCATAGCCGGATGGCAATGAAAGTCGATGTAGAAGGAAGACATAAAGTGAAGTATTTAAATTAGTCACAAATGATTTGGTGCTTCAAAAACTCGATTCTGGTGGTCTGAATTTATTTGCAGCAAATCAAAAATAAAAGAAACCCTCTCCTAAAAAAACCTTTTCACCAAAACACAGGTTTACCCCTAAGGGGAAACCCTGAGACAAAATGGCAGTGTTTGGCATGGTGTAGTTGCAATAATTTCGATTTTCTATTCCCGTTATGTTGTTAATATCTTCAAAGTGCGATTTTAAAAAAAATATAACACCCTAAAAATCAATGCCTAATTGTGTTGAAAAGATTTTTTCTTCAAATTCTAGAGATATCCCGTTTTCTTCTATTTTTACTTCGAATTGAGTTATTGCCTTACTATAAAATGGTCAACCCCCCGTGGCCGTATATAGCATGTTTTTTTGATTCTTAATTTATTATTTAAAAAAGTGGCTTTATGGAATCTATTAAAATCATCGTGGCAGATGATCATCCTCTATTTAGAGAAGGGCTGAAACAGGCTTTGTTGCGAATTCAACCAACGTTTAACATTTTCATTGCGGCCAATGGAAACGAAGCTATTGAAACATTAGAAGCTGAAGCTGTTGATTTAATATTCCTCGATATTAGAATGCCCGGACGCGATGGCATTGAAATTACAAAGTGCATCCGAAAATTTAATACTACAGTTAAAATTGTAGTTGTTTCAATGATCGATGATCGAATATCGATCATGAAAATTTTTAAGGCTGGAGCAAATGGATTTCTTCATAAAAATACTGATATATGCGAGCTCCATAAAGTAATCGAAATTGTATGCAATGGGGTTTTATTTATCAGAAGAAATTGCGGAGTATGAGAATGACATCCTTACAAACGGTGACAAAACAATCAATACTGTTGAGAACCATAGTTATTTATCGGAACGTGAAGTAGAAATTCTGCAACTTATTTGTCACCAGCATTCTTCAAAAGAAATTGGTCGCGTGCTTAACTTGACTGAAAAAACAATTGAAACACACCGGGTACATCTGATGCTGAAAACACATTCTAAAAATATGATAGGATTGATTATTTATGCCATTGAGAAAGGATATGTTATGCCTGAATTTCGGAAGAAAAATTAATTTTTTCACAACTAAAATGAAAGTAACAATTCCTAACACTTCAGTAACCATCAAGGCACCACTATGCCGGATAAAATGGTAGTAGCTTTATAAAAATGAAGTTATAAATCGTCCAATTTATAAAAACACTATTTCCGGTACAAAAATCATGAACCTATCTTCTGCGGCCTCAGCTATGGTCTATTTTTCGAAGGCCTCACATCTTCACAAATCTCAAATAATCATAGCCCTTTTCATTTCCTATCTTCAAAATATACATCTGCTTAGCTAACTCTTCAATATTTATTTCATCAGAAAATAATTTTCCTGCTTTCACTTCTGCGCCAAGCAAATCATAAATTACAAAATTCAAGGTTGATAGGTCATCTGCATTTCTGTTTACAAACAAACGATTAGCAGCAGGATTAGGAAATATGGAAATTGTATTCAAATTTGAGTTTATTTCCAGAACATTTACTGTGTAATTTATGCATGAGGGGAAGCTATTGTTATCAAACCAATTCTGCACTAACTGCAATCCCTGTATGTTTTTAGCAATGGATGTTGTTAACCCGTTTGCATTTAATGAGTCCCAAGTGAAAATATAAGCAAAATCAATTGTTGCCGTGTCGCCGGCATTGAAGGTAACTGGTCCTGAGCTCATAAGAAACCTCCTGTCTTCAGGGATGTTTGCGGGACTAGCTTCCGTCCAGCCGGTGGCAGCATAAGGTGTGCCGGAGTAAAAAAAGTTTGTTGGTGGATTTAACGGGTCCCGCCCATCACCGCCATAGGTAAGATGCTGGCCATCTAACCAGATGCTCTGCATATAATTCCAGTAATCGTTTGCCCCATTAGGATTTGTTGAAGCGCCACCAGCGGCATTATTATAATACATAAAATGATTCATGGTGGTCCGTTCACTAGGTTCATCAATAGTCCCATCCAGATCATTATCAATGCCATCTCCCGGATCAGCCAAAATTCCTTTCAGAATTTTCACGTTTTGAATTGGAGGGTTTAATCCATAAACCATTTCATCGTCATTATCACCATTGTAAGTGAAACCTGTTGCTAACGTAGTATCACATCCTACATAATCATCACTTGCATTTCCCAGATCCATGTCACACCATAAGCCAACAAAAAGGCTGTCATAATTATTCTGACTTCTGTTTATAATGGTATAATTGTAAAAAGTTGTTCTGTTTATTACATTGTTGGTGTCCGCCGTTCCTTGACAATAAAATGAATATGCGGATGCATGAATTTCGATTCCGAGTTTCAGCCCGGAGGAATTAGAATGATCGGCAAGGGAGTCATTAAAAATGCGATAGATCATTTGATCTCCTTTAATTTCAGGATAATCACCATCCATTGGATTGTAAAAACCATTTGCATTGAAGTCTACAAACGGCGCTAAATTTCCTGAAACTATTCCATTCCCTTTTGCCGGCCATGATGACATTTCTTCAGGCACGCCATAAGTCCCATTGGTCACATTTCCCAGCAGAAAATTTGTTTTGAATTCTTCAATTTTCCATTTGTCAATTTTCCAAACTCTATTAAAGGCTATTGTGCTTGCCGAGTCAAAAGGAACTGCTATTTCATCAATAGGTCCGGGCCAGAAATCATCACCGGTTTGACGATATGTTTGTGCCGATAAATGTAACTGTCCTGCCTGATCCAATGCTCCAATCCAAAGTGCTGAAGTAAAAACGGAATTTTTCCCTGATCCTTTTGGCACCTCATACTTCGCATTAGAAAGATCCCAGTGCATATCACCACCTGCATTAATACCGGCGGCAACATCGTTAACATCCAGCTCCCGAAAGCTTTTGTAATTAATTGCCTCTAATGGGATCGTATAATTGGTTATGTCGAATGAATACATATAAAATCGGTATTTCGCTATTGACCATATCAAATTCAAATTATCCACTTCAAAAATCATTCCTTGTGACTGTATTCCAAAATTGATATTTGGAACTATGAAATAATCAAATGCACCTCCATCAACAACAAATATTCCTTGATTAAGATACATATTCCCTCTGAAATAAACTTTCCCGTTTCCGTCTTTTGAAAAATTTACCTGACGGGGATAAATAATATCCGTTTCGTGATAAAACAAATCATCTTGAAAACTTTTCACGACACCGTTTTCAATAAAATAAATTCCATCTGTAGAAGCAGATTGCAGCGCTGAAAAAACACCACAGGAAATCCATACTTTGTCATAATTATCAACTTCAAGATCTGTAATATAACCGCTGAGTACAGAATTTGCCGCTGTGAAAACAGTCCAGTTGCCATTATTAAATTTGAAACTCCATTTCTGGTTCCAAGCCAAATATCATTGTTGTTTCCTTTTTTGATTACCGTAATGGAATCGTTTGACAATCCGGAATTAACTGTATTATATAAACTCCAGTTGGTGCCATCATAAAATACCAGCCCGTTTCTGGTACCAAACCAAGTGCTTCCCCCGTCACTTAATATTGCAGTAATTGAATTGGATGGTAATCCTGAATTGGATGTGTTATAAACAGTCCAGTTGGTGCCTGATTTAAAAACGGCTCCATCATTTGTTCCGATCCATGAATTCCCGGCGTTGTCAAAATCAAGACATATAACCGAGTCAGAGGGGATTCCGGAATTACCAGTATTATAACTAGTCCAGCCGGTTCCATCATACATTCCTAATCCAAAATTTCCAAAACAAACCCATTTATTGTTATTGGCATCAAAGTCGAGGTCGTTCATTCTGGCTGTGCTGGTAATAAGCCCTGCAGGAGCCAGATGTTGTATGTAGGTTTTTAAAAATTTTTTTTTTTTTAAAAAAATTTTTTTTTTTTTTTTTTTTTTAAAAATTAATTTTTTTTTTTTTTTTTTTTTTAAAATTTTTTTTTTTTTTTTTTTTTTTTTTTTTTTTTTTTTAAAACATTTTTTTAAAAATTTTTTAAAATTTTTTTTTTTTTTTTTTAATAAAAAGGTTTTATTTTTTTTGGGGGGGGAGGAATTTTTTTGTTTTTTTTTTTTAGGGGGGGGGGGGGGTTTTTGGGGGTGGGGGGGAGGGTTTTATTTTTAATTTTTTTTTTTTTAAAATATTTTTTTTTTTTTTTTTTTTTTTTTTTTTTTTTAAAAAAAGGGGGAAGGTTTTTCCAGTAATTGTGCCATTGCTAAATCAACCCATAAAATGGAGATGAGTGCTATGAAAATAATTCGATTTTTCATGATAACAGGAATTTAATATTCAAGACTTTAGCAGAATCAAAATGATTTCAATTGCAAATTTATCAATTCCACACATACATAGTACTACCACATTTTGTGGATTTTATACAGGTCTGATGATAAAAAATAGTATTCCTACTGATCTTTTACTTCTTGGTGCAGCGGTCAGAAAAAACAAATTCAGTATTGCTCTACTATTATGCTTATTCCCTCCACCTCAAACGGGGTTTTTAAAACAGATGTTTACATTAAAAACTCAACTATGCAAGATCTCAAAACACTATTCTGCCGGGCACCATTTTCATCATGCTCTTTGTGAATTACTTTCACTACAATAATAGCCATCCTAAAAAACTAAGGGTTTTACCTGAGTGCCTAAGGGTTTTACCTGAGCTCTCTTGGAATCTGATTGAAAGCAATTATCTTTGGAAGTATAGAGTTGGTTAATTCTATTTAATAAATTGATTATAAATAATTTAAAAATTAAAACTATGCCTACAGGACACGAAAACCACGACATTTCCCTTGACGATGCTGCAGAAATGACTGCAAGATTTCGCGGAACAATCACTCCCGGAAATAAAATAGGTGGTTTTTTTGGCCGAGATGCCATTAAAGCTATTTTAGATCAATCAGGTTGTGTGGGCATCCGTTATTATTATGGATTGGATGCTAATAATAAACCCGTATTGATACTTGTTGGTGTGAAAACAGATAATGAAGACCAATATGAAGAAAGATTGGCAGAACTGTCATTGCCCTGCCCGGATTATTGTGCAACAGATAATCCTCTGAATAACGGTTAATTCAGTTTTTCTAAATTGTTTGCTATTTTATTTCTGGCTTATGGTTCGCTGGCGTCTACACTTATAGTGGCCGTTATTACCTTTTTGTACAAAAATAAAGTTTACGATTCGGCAGCAGTATATTTCGAATTTACTTTTATACTGCTGCTGTAGTCGATTTGTTTTTGTTTTTGTTACAAAGCTTCAAAATACACAATATTGGAGTGATGAATGTGTTTTGCCTGATCCAGTTTTTACTGATTGCATTGGCATTAACACATTGGATGAAATATAATAATCTGAAGAAAGTTGTTAGAATTTTTTGTCTTTTAACATTTACAATTTTAACGATTAAAGTATTCAGCAACATTGATAGCAAAGAATTTGATATTCCGAGTTTAGCTATTGAAAACAGCATTTTGCTGCTCATTTCAGCTACCGTTTTAGTCAATCTCACCGGTGATACCGAACAGTATCTATTTAAAAATTATCGGTTTTGGATGGCATTGGCTGTTTTTATGTATTTTAGCGTATCCACTATCGTATTTGCTACCGGTAATTTTTTATTAGACGACCATGTTTATCTTCGAAGATATACCTGGATTATACATTCGATTTTGTCAATGGTTGCGAATTTACTTTATATAAAAGGAATACTATGCCTACCGAACAAAAAGAAGTAATATTTGCCGTATTTGTAGCTTCATTTATTTTCTTCATTTTAGCTGTGCTCGTTATTCTTTTACTATATAATTATTTTCGGGTCCGCATTCAGCGAGAAAAAGAAATTCTAAAGACCGTATTCCAAACACAAGAGTCGGAACAAAATCGCATCTCAGAGGATCTTCATGATGATATTGGAGGAAAATTATCTGCACTGAAGTTGCAAAATGAATTGTTGTATACAGAACTAATTAATGAGTCTACTAAAGAAATAGTGGTTCAAAATGCAACACTGATTGATACTATTGTTAAAGACATTCGAAATATTGTTCGGAATCAATCCTCAAAATACTTACTTCAAAATGGATTGAGATCTGAATTATCTTCTCTATTTGATCAATATAAAAAACTCAAAGGCATACATGTCGAATTGAAATTTCTCATAACTGAATTAAACCTGCTTCCCGATTTTCAAATTGCCATTTTCCGGGTCTTACAAGAGCTATTACATAATTCCGTCAAGCACTCCAAAGCCTCCATTATTAAATTGAGCATTGCAAATACATCAAATAAGCTGGAAATAATTTATTCAGACAATGGGAAAGGGTTTGAAAATCTTTCTCCTGAAAATGCCGGCATGGGCCTAAAAAATATTAAAACAAGGGTACAACTTTATCATGGACAAATACAATTTACCAGTGAAACCGATATTGCCACTACTTTTAGGATACAATTTGAGTTAGCTGCCATTTCCAGTAAAAAATAGTCCTGCTCATAGTGCTAAAGGCCAAACTTCTTTATGAGGTTTTGGATTTGCTGTAATAACGTTGTACTTTCACAAAGTAATAACATGAATTCTCTCACTGCACTTATTGTTGATGATCATCTGCTCTTCCGTGAAGGAATGGAAAGCCTGCTGCGTAAAGTCCCCTACATAAAAGATGTTTTGCATGCTGAAAATGGGATTGAAGCGCTGAAAAAAGTAGAGGCGGATAAACCGGATATACTGTTTATGGATATTAACATGCCAATGCTAAATGGCATTGAAACTACGCGACAAATTGTTTTAAATAATTTCGCCGGAAAAATTATTGCGTTGACTATGATGGATGATCCGAATAGTGTAACAGATATGTTTCGTGCAGGCGCAGATGGATACCTGCTCAAAAATACCAGTTTTTTAGAATTGCAGGAAGCCATAAATTGTGTTTGTAATGGAGGGCGATACTTTTCAAAAGATGTATCACACCTAATGATGGATCGCATGATAGATACTCTTGTAGTGCATAAAAACAATTCGATAAAAACGATTCTGACTCTGCGCGAAAAAGATGTAGTAGGTTTAATTTGTCGTGGGTTTTCCAATAAAGATATCGCAGCTATTTTAAAGATTTCTGTGAAAACAGTTGAAACACATCGTACTAATTCGTACGCTAAGCTGAATGTAAGTAATGCCGCCGATCTTGCCTACATGGCATTGAAGGAAGGAATTGTTACAAGAGAAAATTAATTTGTAAGAAATGGACAATTTTACTTTGAAGTTAGAAATGAAATCTTACCTGGTCACTAAATTTTTAATCTTTCTATCTATTATACTTCTATATTTCACAACCCTTCAAGGCCAGCAATCATTAGTTAAAGTTGAAACAAATAAAATTCCCAAAACCTCTCTTCGACTAGCAATAGGTTATTTACAACCTTTGAATGAATTTTCAGAACTTTCTAATAACAATTTTGACACCTATAACTTATCGGCTGCATATACAAATTTAAATATGGCAGGAAAAGCTACGGGAGGAGTTTATACTTCATTAGCGGTTTCTTACTCACTTCATAAGCATTTTGACACCGCAAGGCATTGTGAATACAGTTGCTGTAACCAGAGATTTTAATTTTTCGAAAACAATCGAAATTATTACCTTTAATCTGGGAGTATCCTTTGCATTTTGAATTTTCTTATTTGATTTACGGAATTCGAATAACTACCCACCCACTTTATTAAAAAAAAGCGACTGTTAGGAACCCTTAGCAGTTGTTTGGAATTAATTTATACCATTGAACCTGAAAATAAAACAGCATGATATCTCTAACATCAAATTCAATATTTGAATCATTCGGGCGTTTCGAACAAATAAGTGCGGCCGTTCAATTCGAATCCAAAATTATTCTTAAATCCTTTCTAAAAAGTACATATCTATTTCTCCTTTATTTTTTGCCGGAATTTTTCCCCGGTGTGCACAATTAAATTTATCCTTAACAAGTTCATATGTGCTACCACTAATATTTATCTTTCCTGGCTGACCACTACTCTCCATTCGTGAAGCAATATTTACGGTATCGCCCCAAATATCGTAAGCAAATTTCTTGATTCCTACAATTCCGGCCACAACAGGGCCCGTGTGAATACCTATTCTTATCTCAAAAGGTTCTTTGTTTTCAGCGCTTCTTTGTTTTAGATGAAGTAGCATAAACTGCTGAATTTCCAATGCTGCGTTAACTACATCAATTGCATTTGTTTTGTTTGTCAATGGCAATCCACCTGCACACATATAGCTGTCGCCGATGGTTTTTATTTTTTCGATATTAAATTTCGTTATAATGTCATCGAAAGCCTTGAAGCAAGTGTGAATTTCAGCTACCAATTCAGAAGGTGACAATTTTTCTGAAATTTGAGTAAACCCTTTAAAATCGGTGAACATAACCGTAACCTGATCAAATTGCTTCGCATCTGCGCTACCCTTTGATTTTAATTCTTCAGCTACTTCCCCGGGTAAAATATTTAAAAGTAATTCATCACTACGTTGCTTTCCTTTTTTTATTTTATTTCTTTGCGCGAAAAAAACACCTGCGAAAAGCAACACAACAGAAAAGCCCCCAACAAATCCATTTCGAACCAGCTTTTGTTTCTCCAATTCTTTTAATGCCAAAGCATCCTTTTTTTCCTGCGCAGCCTTCGTCAATGCTTCCTTGGCATCAAATTCAAACTGCATAGAAGTTTGCAACAACTTCTTGGTATTTTCATCATTGACAAAACTATCTTTATACAGCATTTGTAGTTTTAGATTTGCAAATGCAGACTTCCAATTGCCAATAGTGGTATCCAACATGGCCAATCCCTCGTAATTATCAGGTATTCCAATAGCAAAATTTGACTTTATTGAATAGCTCAGTGATTCATCAAAGTACTTCTTTGCCAATACATAATTTTTTTGCCGCATATAAAGATGCCCAATATTATTTAAGCAAGTACTTAAATTTGAATAATCTTCGATTTCATGTGAAATTTTTAAGCCAGCCAAATAAAATTGAAGAGCCTCCACGCTTTTGCCCTGTTCTAAATAATTTGAACCCAAACTATTGTAGTTGTATCCCTCCCAAAGCTTATTTTCAATTTCCTGATTAATTTTTAATGCAAGTTTGACGTCTGCTGTCGATTCATTCCAATTCTTGTCAATTTGCTTGAATATGGCAATATTGTGATAGTTGGCAGCAATATATAATTTGTATTTAATTTTTTTTGCAATGTCCATAGCGTGAGTATAATTTTTCAATGATTCCTCATCATTGCCAATCCAAAAATATATCGTTCCCAGATTGGTGAATCCGATAGCAACACATTCAAGAAAATTTAATTTCGTTGCCAAATCAATTGCTTTGTAGCAATTTTCCTGCGCCTGCTTTACCTTTCCAAGGTAATTATAAATAAATCCTAAATTAGCGTAGGTCATTGCTTCTATATATTCATCTTTGCTTTTTTTTAGCGAAATTAATGTGTTGTTACTGAATTCAAGCGCTTCATAGTATTTTCCTCTATTCAGATTTAGGTAAGCCAAGCTGTAATTCCCTTCGACAATTCCTTTATTATAATTAATTTTCTTAGCCAACATAAGTGATCGATTTCCATAATCAATTCCTTTAGACAGATTAGTAAACCAATACAATTTTGATATTTCAAAAAGCAAGGTGCATTTAACTGAATCGATTTCTGTTTTTGAATAAACCGTAAGTAATGAATCGGCTTTAACTTGCAATTTTTGTTGCGCAATTCCGATGGAATTGAACATTGCAAGAATTATGCTTAACAAATAATATTTTTTTCTCATGGTTCCTGATTTGTGAAAATAGTCTTGGGATAGATGTTATTTAAAAATAAACAGAGAATTAAATCGGCAGGTTCAAGTATCTAAATGAATATAAAAATAGTATTATGTTATGATATGGCAAAATATCAAAGATTACTTTTTGAAGAAAAATCAAAATAGAGCCGTTTCTGGGTTTAAATTGAACTTCAGCTGAAATAGGGCTTAAGTTAAATGGACCAACAAGCACAATAAGTAGAGAGCTATCTCGATTCCTTTTACTCACAAAGCATCTAAAGCACAGGTAGAGGCAGATAGAAAAAGTCGGAAACATTATAGGGGACGACGATTAGAAGACCCTGATGAACTCTATAAAGTGGGTTACAAATATTTAAAAAAAACATTGAACTCCTCAGCAAATTGCAAGATATTTAAAAGTCCAATATGTTGGACGGAAGGATATGCAAATTTCACACGAATCAATTTACACTTATATCTACTTATTGCCTCGAGGGGAACTAAAAAAGGAATTAATCGGCTACTTGCGACAGAAAAAGAAAAGTAGATATAAACGTAAAGGCGTGTATGACAAAAGAGAATCGATTCCGGATATGATTAGCATCGAAGAACGCCCCGAAAAAGTGGAATCACGTTCAGTTGCAGGCCTTTGGGAAGGAGATTTAATAATGGGGAAAGGCCACCAATCAGCCATGGGCAGTATAGTTGAACGCAAGACCAGAACAGTGATCTTGATTAAATTATGAAAAAAGAATGCAACCTCTGTTAGAAAATCATGTGAATGTGAATTTGATACCTTGCCAAATCAAATGAAGAAATCCATGACTTATGACCAAGGCCACAAAATGGCTGAGTATAAATTGTTCACAAAATACACAAAAATGCAAGTGTATTTTTGTCATCCAGCCACCCCTTTGGAAAGAGGGACCAATGAAAATATCTACATGTTAATCAGAGGCTCTTTTCCTAAGGGTACCGATTTTACAAAGACCAGCAAAAAGGAATTGAAACGAGTTCAAAATGAACTTAATGAACGAATTCGTAAAACATTAAATAGGTATGTTTTACATCAAAGCAGCCCCTTGTTTCACTTCATCAAAAAATACCTGCTTCAGTTTTTCTTTAAACAGCTAACAATAAGTTAACCATTACAATCAATGTAAGAAATTATATGGAACGTTTTTCCCAATTAAATCTTTGCTTATTGGCATTTTTGTTACCTTATAGCAGACCACTCCTGCCATCTATTTTTAGTGCTTTTTATAAATAAATGTATCTTTACCCAGTCTGTGGAATGATATTGCTATTAAACACACAATTTTAAATGGCAAAAGCTCCTTGGCAGAGCAACTCATAAAAAAAGAAATTCATTACGTTGTTATTTATGAATCCAAATTTAAGGGTCTTATATTTTAGTTTATTTATTCTTTTTTTTTCAGGCCCCTTTTCGATTTTTTCGAACGGTTCCATTGATTCTCTGAAGGGTTTATTAAGAGTTCAAAAAAATGACTCAATTAAAGTTAAATTGCTTAATGAACTGAGCGATTCATGCAGGATGCAATATGACTATGAATCGGCTCTCAAATATGCAAAAGAAGCCGAGTCACTTTCTAACACATTAAATTACAAAGAGGGTCTAAGTAATTCTTACTTTAGAGTGGGCAGGCATATAGCACATTATATAAAAATGAAGAATCCTTAACTTACTATTATAAAGCGCTATCTCTTTACCAGGGGAAACGAGACACAATTGGTGAAATTTCGACCTATATAAAGTTGGCATGGGTACATGCAAAAGGAAACTTTCCGGAAGCAATTGCACATTTTAACAAAGCGCTGAGTTTATCTCTGAAAGTTAACGGTACTTTCTATATAGCAAAATCCTATTCAGGGCTTTGTGAAAGCTATGCAGCGATGGGGAATTACCCGGAAGCATTGAAAAACGGGTTTGCTTCTTTAAAATTGTTTGAACAAATAAATGATAAATCCAACCAATCATCTTTGCATAGTGCATTAGCCTTTATATACTTGAAACAAAGGAACTACAAAGCTTCGATGAAAGAAAATTTAGAATCGTTGCGGCTCTGTGAAGAAATAGGATACAATTATGGTATCGCATCCTCGAAAACCAGTATTGGTGAACTATATTACATACAAGGAAATTTTGATTTAGCCGTTGAAGAATATAAAAAGGCACTCATAACATATGAAGAAATAGGAGAAAAATACAGTATCGCCGGAACCTATGAATTTATTGGAAATTCTCTAACAAAAAAGGCTGAAATTGAGATGAAAGATCCATCGAAAGGAGGAAGCAATCAGCTATTTAAAGAAGCCCTTGAAAATTACTTTTCCGGATTGCATCTGTATGAAGAAACAGATTTTAAATTAGGTCGTGTGACAAGTCTTTTTGCGATTGGAAATTTGTATCTTCTTATTAACGACTCTAAAAATGCCAAAATTTATCTGGATAAGAGCTTGGAATTATCACAGTCCATCAAAGATAAAGATGGTATTAAAAATGCTTACAGTGGTTTGTCCGAATATTATAAATTCACAGGGGACTTTAGAAAAGCCTTCGAAAGTTATCAGTTTTATATTGTTTATCGGGATAGTCTGATAAACGAAGAAAATACTATTCAAACTGTTCAAACGTCCATGCAATATGAATTTGATAAAAAAACCACAGCAGAAAAAGCAGCCCAGGAAAAGAAAGATGCTATTGCATTACAGGAAAAAATCAGGCAACGTAATATAAAAAACTCCATTCTGGTTGGACTACTTGGCCTACTTGCATTTTCTATTGTAGTATTTATCCAGCGCAATAAAATTTCTAAAGAAAAAAAACGAAGTGAAAATTTATTATTAAACATTCTACCTGCCGAAACAGCGGAGGAGCTTAAGAACACCGGGGAATCGAAGGCTAAAAAATTTGAATCTGTTTCAGTACTTTTTACCGATTTTAAAAATTTTACTCAAGCCAGTGAACTAATGGCTCCGGAAGATTTGGTAAAAGAAATAAATTACTGTTTTTCTGAATTCGACCGAATAGTAACGAAATATGGTATTGAAAAAATCAAAACAATCGGCGATGCCTATATGTGTGCAGGAGGTATTCCAGTGGTGAATTCCACGCATGCGTTTGATGTAGTCTTAGCAGCTTTGGAAATGCAGGATTTTATTATTAAAAATAAAGAAGTCAGACAAGCTGAAGGCAACCCCTTTTTTGAGTTGCGTTTAGGTATTCATTCAGGTCCGGTGGTGGCCGGGATTGTTGGGATAAAGAAATTTGCCTATGATATTTGGGGCGATACCGTGAACACTGCATCGCGAATGGAAAGCAGCGGAGAGCCCGGAAAAGTAAATATTTCAGGAGTTACTTATGAATTAATAAAGGATAAGTTTTTGTGCACTTACAGAGGGAAAATTCCTGCGAAAAACAAAGGTGATATTGATATGTATTTTGTTGATAGCAGAACTAGCCAAGGCTAATTTTGTAAGTACTGAAGTTTGCTGTTGCCCTATCAAACTTTTTTAGAGTTGATTCAATTCATCCATCATCAGTCCTGAACTGATGAGTCGTGGGTTTGCAATTCTTAAATAATAATTTCCGATTCCGGCAATGCCGTTCATAAATGAATAGGATAAGATCTGGCCTTTTGATCCACACAGCCATTCGCGTTTCTGCTGAAAAGAACGTTCCATTCCCTTATTGGCAAACTTTAAACCCTCGTTGAAATAAACAGCATCATTAAAAAAGAACCGGCATGCAGCAATAATTCCGCATTGCTTAGATGACCATGACAAAGGGAATAATTATTTGTGACTGGTTCTGCATTTATAGCAGCCCTGCAAGCACTGTGAATCATCTGCAATGCCTGCAAATCATTGGTGTGAATATATCCTGCAATGCGTGAAAGGCCGATTCCTGCAGCACCATGACACCATTTTGACTGATACCTTGCATGGTGAATCACAAAGGGATCTTCTGAATTTATCGCTCCAAGAATTTGCCAGTTAGACCATTGGGCATTGTAAAATTGATCTTCGAATCTGAATGCCTTCAGACAAGCATCCTTGAATTTTTCTTCGCGGGTAATATTAAAAAGTTGTGAAAACGCATAGCCAATTCCGGCAGTACCATGAGCAAATCCGATAGGGGAATTTCATTGTTGTTCATGAAATTCCAACTTAACATTTCATTTCCTGAATTTGCCTTCGACAATAAAAATTCTGCCCACTTTTGAGCAGTTTGTATGTAAAGAGGATTGTTCAATACTTTGGAAGCCCAAATCATGAGCGGAATAGTACCGGCAATGCCCGACAAAACTTCATAGCCTGAATTAGCTAAATCAAAATCATTCAGTTCAGTTAATATTTCTTCTGCCCGTTTTGAAAGTGAGTGCTCATTGAATAGCTGCGCTGCCTTTAAATAAACATAAGCAAGACCTGATGTTCCTAAATAAAATGAACCCTTTGTAGTAGTTAACCCATTTTCTTTTGCATTCCATGCATGTTCCAATGCTCCAAGCGCAGTAGTTTTAAAAATAATTTCACCGGTAACCTGGTACAAATTCAATAAAAAAAATGCGATTCCTGAAGTGCCATCATAAAACTCAAATGAAAGTGGTTTATAATTAAATGAGTTTACATTAAAATCATAATTGTATTCAATCCAATTACATGCCGGGCCATTCCAGATGGCATTTCGGCATAAATCTGCTCCGATATCAAATGCTACTTCCTTATAAATATCATTCATTGGTCGTGATTCAATTTTCTATGAGTGAAAAATTGTACGGGTATTTTGATCCCGGGTTTAAATGCATTCTTTTTATGTCAAATTTATTTTGTGTAATGGATTCCAGAATGTAAGCAACCCATTGGTCCTCATTTAACTTTTTTCCAACAGCTTCCACCAAGCCTTGAGATATAAGGTTGCAGCGACTTTGTCCAAAACTCATGTGAAGAGATGGGTTCTCGGCAAACGAGATTCCTTTGTACACTGGTAAAGCAAATAAAGGAACCTTTTCGTTTAAGTGTTGAGCTATAAAAGGGACAATACTATTTAACAACATGATCACTATTGCAAAGTAATCATGATTCACATACAATACGGCTACATCACTTCGCACATAATCAACCGGCCTTGTACAACATTTAAAAGAAAAGGGAACCTTAAATTGGTTAAGTCGTGATGTCAATTGCTGAATCAATATAGGAGCACCGGCAGGCAATAAATTGAAATAAAATCTGATCAATAAAGGCGGATTTGATTGTAAGGGCTGGCTTCCGTGAATGTAATAAAAATAATTTCCTCTGGTATTTACTATTGGAGGAACTAATAAACTCACAAATTCCGATAACTTTTGACCATCGCCTGTTTGTTCGTATTCAAGAACATACTGACCGGGCCGTTTTTGCAGAATCAAGCTACTTTTAGTTACATATACTGAACCATCCTGTTCATACTGGATAACTTTCCATCCTTTATCCATGCCTGGATCAGGGCTATATGCTGCACAAAGTGAATTGTAAAATAAATCGGTATCAATTGCTGCAGGAAGTATTTTTTCTGAGGTATCTTCGCCAATGCCTTTGGTATAAAAATCTCTGTAAATGATATCTGATATTTCCTGGCTTGGGTTTGAAATAGAAATCGCCTGTCCCTCCTCGGACAATTGATTGGAGTACAAAACATCGCCCTGTTCATTTAAATGAAAATGCTGAATTATTTTTTCCAGAATGTGCTGTGTAGATGCCATTTATTTTTCAGTTAATTCCCAACAAATCTTTACATCCATTTTCCGGATTTAGTAAAATATTCAAACTCATTTGCAACGTTTTGACCTGATTGGGTTGCAACGTTTGTTGAACACCTGCCATTTCGTAACAGGTTTGAATCATTCTAATCGCTGCATATTGCATGCTCTTTATTAAGTATATTTTTTCATTTGTCCCTGTGACTTCCAGACTTTCAATATATTTTTTCCAAAATTGATTGATAGATGGCTGCAGTTTTATCAGTTGTTCGTTGTCGGAATTTGCAAAATCAACCCACCAGGTGAGGAAAGCCTGAAATACTCCGGCGACATCCCAGCACGGATCTCCAATATCGCTAATTTCCATGTCAATTAATTTTATACTCATAGCACCGGTTGATCGGTCTATAAATAAATTTGGAAATTTAATATCTCCATGGACCAAAGATTTAGTTTCCCATTGATCACGGTTGGCCCGAATTAATTCAATATAGTTAGCGTGCGCATTTACTATTTCGACTACCTGTTTTGATGCGGGTGTTGTTATGTGGAGATTCATTCTGTTATCATCATCAATGCGAAAAATCCAGGGGATAACTTTTGGAAAAATTTGCTGTGCTTTTGCAGCAACTATACTATTCATTGCTATTTTATGAAAAGCAGCAAGTGCGGTTGCCAAGGATTCAGCAACTTCCTTTTCTAAATTTCTATTTTTTTGTAAATATTGAAACAAATCCTGTCCCTCTGAAATTGCTTCCACAATTAATGCATTTATTTGTGAATTATAATCAATTAATTCACAAACATAAGGTTGCAATGGCTGAAACAAGGCGTTGTTTTTCACCATCCAATAAAAATTCGCTTCCTTTTTTAAAGTCTGTATTTTTTCGTTAGTTACTGTACTGATCTGCTTTAGAAAATATCTTCTTTTTTCATTCACAGAAATCAAAAAGTTTCTGTTCCTGCTAAACATTTGCCGGATTTCCAGTTGATTAGAAATTGCTATTTCTGCACTTATTAGTCCACGGTAAAGTAAATAATTTACAACACCTGCTTCAGTTAAAATCATTAAAAAAGAATATAAAAAATAAACCAGGCGTCTAACTAGGAGTAGAATCGCCTGATTTATTTAAATGAGTAAATAAATTATTGTTCTCTAATATTGCAGCGAGAGAACAATATCCCGATTATTATGCACTATAGTCAGTACATTGCCCGGTTGGCGCACTTTTCGTAGGCGCTCCCATAGCATAGAAATCTGTACATTGTCCGGTTGGGCCGGTTTTTGTTGGAGTTCCCATAGCCATGTAATCGGTGCAGAGTCCTGTAGGACTTGATTTTGTCGGGGTGCCCATAGCCATGTAGTCTGTACATAGTCCTGTAGGGCTCGATTTTGTCGGGGCACCCATAGCCATGTAATCGGTGCAGAGTCCTGTCGGGCTTGATTTTGTTATGGTACCCGGAACTGCTGCCATGTAATCGGTGCACATTCCAGTTGGCCTGCTTACGGTTATAGGACCCGGAACTGCCATGTTATCTGTGCAAAGTCCTGTAGGATTTGATTTGGTAACTCCATGTGCTAATCCATTAGCGATATCTCCTTTAAAATAATTATTTTGAGCGTCGTAATGAAATGAATTATTCCCGGTAGAAATTTTGGCATCTTTCTTTAGCCACATAACGCTTCCGCCTATGTGATTGCTATTTTGAGGTAATGGCTCCTGATGTATTACATCATTAGCATGTACTTCTGCATAATGACCAAGCGACAGATCTTTATAAATCCGAACATGGCTGGCATTGGGTGATTTACCAACGTAACCGCTTATTGCTACTTTTTGCTGTGGTTCCGCAGTATGATCATTGACCTTACCAACGAAATCGTCTAATTTAATTTTTTTAATGTCCATAAATTTTTAGGGGTTATTTATTAGAAATTGATGATTGTCTGGGTAAATATACTAAATTTTACAATTCTATTAACATTTTAATTATCAACCTCTTAGAAACCAATAGACTCGAAATTGCTACTTTTAATTGAATAGAATTGCTTGGCATTTTTGTATGCGAATAATCGCACTGCTTCTTAAAACAATAGGCCGTTATTGTTTTATTATTTTAAATCGCTGCTGTTCTCCTTCATTTGCTATTGTTAAAAAATAAATTCCCTTTGAAAATTCTCTGGTATTAATAACGAAGTTGTTGTAATTATTTACAACTTCAACAGTTAACGAACGACCAAGTTCATCGTACAAATAAAATTGAGGTGTTGAGTTCTGAACAGGTAAATAAACTATGAGTTGATCGGTTACAGGGTTGGGATAAATAACTGTTGAAGTTCCTATTAGAATCGAATCCCTGGAGGAACATCCATTTCCATCAACAACTTCTAAAATATATTTACCCGGAGTATAAATATGAATCGAATTGTTTGTTGCTCCGGTGTTCCACAAATAGGACTGAAAAAAATCGGGTACTGTAAGATTAAGTTCACATATAGTACATGTTGTATCATTACCCAAATCAAAAACAGGTAAAGGATAAATTACAATTTGGATAGTATCTGCATTGGTGCATCCTGTACTACCATTTTCGATGCTAAGCGAATAAATCCCTGACGAAGTAATAGTAATATCCTGCAAATTACTTCCATCGTTCCAATAATAATTATAATTTGATCCGGATGTTCCATACAGCGTTAATTGCGCACAAGCTGCCGTATCAACACCCAGATTTAATAACGGAACAGGATGAATAGTTACATTAACTGTATCTGAATTAATACATCCTCCAATACTACTTGTTGCAGTTAAAATATATGTTCCTGAAATATTCGTTGTAATACTGGAGTCGATACTGCCTGTTGACCAAAGAAATGTGCTTCCAATAGCAGTGCTTCCAATAGTTACATTTCCGTCGCATTGAGTGGTGTCGGAGCCCAGATTTACTACCGGCAATGAATATATGGTTATATTTATAGTGTCTGAACTAAAGCATCCGGTACTACTATTTTGAATTAACAATGAGTAATCACCAGATGTATACGCAGTAAAAATTGAATCAGTACTTCCATCCTGCCAGGTATAAATAAAATTGGCATCGGTGGATGCACCTAAAACAAGTTGAACACATGCAGCAGTATCTAAACCAAGATAGGATTGCGGAATAGCATTGATGGTGACTTCCATGGTATCGGAATTCATACACCCGTTTGCTATTGAAGTAGCCGTTACCACATACTGACCCGACGTTGCAATAGTTAAAATAGAATCCAAACTGCCCGTTGACCAAGAGTAAGTATTCCCCGGATCAGCTATTCCAATAGCAATACTTCCTCCACATTGTACTGTATCACTTCCCAGATTCACAACGGGCAAAGGATATATGATCAGACTTATTGTATCTGAGCTAAAGCAACCTGTACTACTATTTTGAATATACAACGAATAAGTGCCCGATGTATATGCCGTTAAAATTGAATCATTGCTGCCATCCTGCCAGGTGTAAACAAAGTTCGTATCAGTAGATGCACCTAAAACAAGTTGAGCACATGCGGAGGTATCTGCACCCAAAAAAGTCTGGGGAATTTCATTTATGGTAATGGAGACGGTATCTTTTATAGCACAGTTGCCTGCAATGCTGGTTGCGGTTATAGTATAGTTCCCTGTTTGATTAACGGTGATAAATGGATTTGTACTTCCCGTAGACCATAGATAAGTATAATTGGTATCATTGGTTCCAAAACTTACCTGTCCTCCACATTGAATAACATCAGTACCAATATAAATCTGTTCATTGTTATTGGTGCTGAATTTGTTTAACTCTGTAATTTGTTCGTATTTGCCATCACTCATTACTGCATACCATTCGTAAGCAGCATTCATTTGTAATCCCGACCATATGAAAGAAGCTTCCGATCCTGAGGTAATAACTACGCTGTCCAGAAGTTGAAAAGCAGGAGTCATAGCATGATCAATAGTATACTCACTGTTTGAGTCAGTCTCATACAAATCCAAAAAAGGAGAATATGTTTTTACCAATATTTTATTTATTTCAGGTCTGAATTCCAGTATTTTTAACCATCCATAACCACCGTAAGACCGCGTCTGATAATCTGATAAAATAGTATAAACAGTATTTCCATTGTAAACATCTTTCCTTACAAATTCATCATGCATATGTGCGCATAACATTAAAAACAAATTAGGATTATCTTTGAGTTGATCATAAATTGCCTGACCCTGAATTCCAAAGCTGCCATCTACATTTAAAATATAATGACTGGTTACAATAGCCCGCCTGTTGGGATATGCTTGAATGATACTGTCGGCCCAATTAAGAACAGCAGGATTGGGATTTGCAGCGCCATCATATTCCAGACTTACTTCAACAAAATCCATTCCCGAAGCAGAAAATAAGGAGAAGTGATTATCATTATTTAGACCATAATGACCTCCGTAATAACTTCTGCCTCCAAAACGCGAAGTACCAAAAAACTGATTATAAAAAATAGTGGTTCCGGTAGCCGTTCCTTTAGGTATCTGGTCGTGATTCCCAACACTTACTGAAAAAGGTATTCCTTGCATAAGTCCGGTAGTAAATGGATCTTCCAGAATCGCGAAAGCGGTGTCTGCGCGTCTCCATTCTGTATCGTCACCTCCGTTATCGCCATTTTGAACACAGTCCCCCATTTGAGTTACATACTTTATGTTTCTGCCCGATTGATTTGCAACAATCCAATTTGTTTGAGATTTTAAAACTTCATTAGTCCCACCCCACAATTCTGAAACATAAAATTGTGTGTCAGGTAACGGTACAATGGTAAAAGGTGGTGGAGAATTAAAAGCGGGTCGACCAAAAAATTTAACTGAAATGGGATCGCTACCGCTATCAAACGCATGAATTTTTAATTCAGCATTATTAACTGCAACACAAGTATCATTATTTTGTGGAGAAATTGTAGCCGGATAATCAGGAACGTAATTTATACTCAAATTCATAGGAGCACCGGAGCCCCAGGCAGGTCCTGTACCATAAAACAATCCGGTAATAGTATTGCCTGATGAATCATAAATAAAAGTTCCAGCCCCTTCATCCAAATCCCAATTTGCAACAAGCCCCGCTTGGGGAGTTGAAATACTTGTATTAATAGAATTTTGAATCTCCCGAATTGTTCTCGCATAATTCCATATTCGAACTTCATCAATCTTTCCCTTAAAAAATCCCTCAGCGGCTCCATATGAAGTTAATGCCGTTCCAATTCCTGTATGTTGAATACTTTGAGATTGCACCTTCACTCCCAATCCAACAGCTATTTCTAACTGCCCGTTTAGATATATCGACATTTGATTTCCGTTAAAAGTCATTGCAGCATGGTACCACACATTCCACAAAATTGGTGTGTTTCCATATACTGGGTGATTTAAGCCGGGAGTATGCTGAAAGTTGCCTTCCTCAATATCTGTAGTTAATACATTAGTTATAGAATCTATACCAAGAAAATAATTAAGATCTCTGGTATTGTTATCTGACTCACTGGTTCCTTTGGTAACTAACGGCACTGCAATGGCGCCATCAGTTCCTGTATTTGTAGCTACACCGGCACCGCTTCTTTTGAACCAACACTCAACCGTAAACTGCTCCAAATTTAAGTTGGAATCATTGCCAAAAGAGATATAGTCATCTATTCCATTAAAGTTAACAGCATAATTTTGACTACATGCAGATTTACTCCAAAGAATCAACAAAGTTATCGTCAAAAAGACCAAAAATCGTGAACGGTAAATTGAAACCGGACTAACATGCATATAAATATTTTATTGGAAAAGTAAATATAGTTTAAATACCTATCTCTTTAACATTAGTGGCCGAATTAACCTATGAATCAGCTTGGTGAGTTCAAAAATGCTATCCTGAGCCTATTTCAGGTCCACTGCTAAAATAAAAGATACAATTGCGGAATCAACTTCGAAACTGAAATGCCAGTAAACGATTGCTATTTTGAATAATTAAAATACTAGCCAGCGTTGCAATAGGAATCCTTAACAAAAAAATCAGGATGTTCTCTCTACAAGAGGCAATGTGGCCACCAAAGCAACTCCAATCAATAGATGAAAAATCAAACCACATAATGAAATAAACAGTCCCTAACAGAATACAGAAACTAAAACCAATGGACGCTGATA
This sequence comes from Bacteroidota bacterium, assembly GCA_016722525.1. GTDB lineage: Bacteria > Bacteroidota > Bacteroidia > AKYH767-A > OLB10 > JADKJB01. Next base: position 260,907 of record JADKJB010000005.1, on the reverse strand, counting down.
TAAAAATGTTCAAAATAGGATATAGCCATTATGTTGCTATTTAATAGGGGATCCATTTTTAAACAGGTCTAACACAAAACAAAAACACACAAACCCAATATTTATTTTTGCTTTCCTTGATACTATCAGAAAACCGTTAGTTGCTAACAACCCGATTAACAACAAGTATGTAATTCATTCAAATTACTTAAGAATTATTTTATTATGACCGTTGAAACAAGCGGAAAATCGTGATTAAAAAAATAACTACTAATAAGCTTGTATAAATTTGCTTATTGTACTTTGCCAACCATTCCGGAATGTAAATATCAAAATTTGCTTTTGTTGAATCGGAATATCGGCGGGCAATGATAGTTAACGGACAAAAAAATTTGAAGTAAAGCAAAACGAGTCCTTCCAAAATAAATAAGCCATATCCGATCCACAACCACATATCGATTTTGTTTACTAGTACGGCATAGAGCATGTAAAAAATTACCACATTGAAAAATATCCAGATGGCAGTGTGAAGTAATTTGATGTAAATGAGTTTTGAATAGGAGTGCATAGGGTCATTTTGTGCTCAATTTTTTTCAGATAAGCGAATATAACATATTTAATTGGTTGATAGCATTTTATAGAATGACTTTTGAAATAAAAGGCATTTTATTGCTTATTTACTGTCATTATTTATGCCCTCCTTCTTTTAAATAAACCCCAAAAAGCCCCGACAAACTCCATAAGTTCATCGGGGCATTTTTTCATTTTTTATATTCTATTATGGCATCAGCATCTTGCCAACCCACAAATTTTTAAAATCATCATCATGACCAAAGTAGGTGACACTGTTCTCCGTTGCATCTTGCTGGCGGAGGAAATTTCTTTTTAAGAAATACTTTCCATCTCCCATGGTTTTAAATGCTCCAACAGTAGCATTCGACAAATCAATTTTGCCTATGCGGGGGTAGTAGAGCGGGTAAAAAGAAGGCACTCCATAGTAAGCTTCCAAAAATCCCTCGTATCCTTTTACACCTTTTACTTCCATCACTTCCCAATAGGCACTCTTGCCATCGGGTGAGAGATAAAAATTCTGAAACATATCAAAGATTTCACTCTTTTTATCGTTATTCAATTTACCCAACCCGTATTGAGCTTTTAGCGCGCCGGTTTTATCGAAATGAAAACAAACAACATCCTCATAGGAATCAACTTTATTGCCCGTTCCCAAATTCACGCTTCCCATAAGCTGCCCCGCAATCAGGTAATCTTCGTTTGCCGTAACTACAAAACTCTGTACTAAAAATCTTCTTCCCTTGTAAGGTGTTGCGCCTTTATCTCCAACAGCAGGCCGGAATTTACTTTTAAAATCTGCAACAGGTGTTGTTGAAGCAGAGGCAAGTTTGTTGTCACTGAATTTCAAAATATGAAAATTATCCATTTTCTCTTCTAACGATTTCTGCCATTTAAAATCAAGTTTATTATTCCCACCTTCGGTATAACCCGGATTGTAAATTGGTGCGTATTCATTAAATACTTGGTTAAAACATTCAGTCGATTTTGTTGAAGTTCCAAAGAAGTACATGCTGCCATCTTTTTCATAGGCACTCGTGATCAATAATGCAGTGGCAGGACTCTTGAATTCTGTTCTACCCAGCATTTTACCACGAATATCAAACTTAAAATAAACATACTTTGACGGATCCGGTCCGGTTGCATTCGGAGCAAATACTGCAACTACATCGTCACTGGTTAGTTGTGTGCAAAAAACAAGTGAATGAGATCCTTGAAGTTCGAGAATCGTCTCTTTTATTTCCATGTCTGTGTTAAAGAGCACCACTCTGAAAATATCCGCTTGTCCTTTATCTTTTGATTCCGCTTTAGCTAAAACAAATAAATCGGGCTCGTTAGGCCGTGATGATTCATAACTTGCATAACCTAAATACACTTTTCCGTCCTCATTTTTAGGTTTAATGTTTTCTCTCGATATTACTTTTTTCGTTTTATATGCTTGCTTCTCATGAACCCATTCTTTTTGCACAACCAGCTTTTGCAATTTCAATTTCATACTCAATACATCAAAAGAAGTAGATCCTCCAACATAAGCAACGAAACTCATCGCTTCTGTATCGGGTTTCATTTCTTTCTTTTCTTGTGTATCTGCGCTTCCTAAAAATTTAAGATCCTTATCGAACGAGTATTGCTCATATTCGACCTGATCACCTTTTTTGTCCATCTTCATTTTGTAAGTGACCAAACTCTTCCCGGTTTCATCACTAGAGATATCATAGAGATATCCCTTGACTGCCTTTTTTGAAAGCACCTCAACCGATTCCTTAAACTCCTGCGCCTGCACCGTTAAACAAGTGAGCAAACTGAATGCAATACCTTGAAGAATTTTTTTCATCTGTTTCATTTTTTGTTTGCAACAAAGCTATTATGCAAGGGAAGGGAAATCAATACCATGAAAGTAGTAAAAGGGTGGCAGGGGCGGTAAGCGGCGGCGGTAGGCGGTGGCGGTAGGCAGGCATCTACATGATAATCTTTTTGAAAAAGAAATTCATCCATATTTTGGAATATGTGGCAATGGGCAGTGGCGGTAGGCGGTAGGCAGTGGCGGTAGGCATCAAAATGATAATTTTTTGAAACGGAAATTACCGCTGCTGCTACTGCCGCAGCCGCACCAATTGCCTACTGTTTTACAATTTGCGTTTGATTTAAAGAGTCTTCGGAGATTATTGTTAGAATATAAATTCCGGATGGGAAGGATTCAATGTTCAAAATTGATTCTTCGTTGAGAGAATGGAGCAATCCACTTAGCATTTTTTGTCCGAGGGCATTTGTCAGAAAATATTTTCCTGTTTTAGAATTTTTAATATTTAATTTAACATGAATCTGAGTGGTTGCCGGGTTTGGGTAAACAGCAACTTCCAAAATACTGCTATTGATTTCGTTAATGTCAGTTGATATAAAACAAATAGTATTCACTGTTGTATCAATGCTGCCAACAGCAATAGTTGGAATTGATATCCATGCATTTGCCGGTGCATTACTGAGGGCTGTTGTACCTATTGTAACAGGTGGCGTATAGCGAATTGTTGGGGTAGCAGTTTGGTAACAGTTACTTATTCCAACTGAATCGGTCTTAACAGCATATAAATATCCTGATCCAAAACTAGCGGTATAACCTCCAACAATATAACCATTATCCGGTGTCTGGTGTACTGATGAGAACTGATCAGCAGATATTCCACCATAACGGTAACTCCAGGATAAGGTACCTGTTGACGTAGTTTTAATCATATAACCATCACCTCCTGAGTTAGCCCCGAAATTTTCTGTTAATCCACACTGAATAAAACCACCATCACTCGTTTGCTGCACCCAGCCAAAATTATCTAATGCTGGCCCACCGTAAACAGAAGTCCATAATGTATCGCCTAAACTATTAGTGCGTATAAGATATAATTTGTTATATAACCCGCCGGGAGGAACATAATTTCCCCCAATGATAAATCCATCATCTGAAGTTTGTTGTGCTGAAGCAACAATCGCTCCCCCGGGCAACTGATATGTTTTATTCCATAAAACATTACCTACGCTGTCAATTTTGATAAGATAACAATCACGTTGAAATTGTCCAAAATTGTATTCCCCTGCAATGATGTATCCCCCATCTGAAGTTTGATTTACCGATCTGGCAACTTCTCCGCTTGAAACACCCGGAGCACTTAGCACCGTACTCCACGATGAGTCTCCTGCTGCGTTCATCTTATAAAGCAACAAAGAAGTATTGGGTGGATTATTGATATCAGCAGTGGTTCCTGCAGCCAGATATCCTCCATCATTTGTTTGGATGATAGTTGTGGCAGTTTCTGATCCTGAACCGCCAAATGTCCTGGTAAATAGTGTATCTCCATTTGAATCCGTCTTCACAAAAAACATACTGTAATTATATAATAAAACACTATTGCCCGCAAGCATATATCCGCCATCTGTTGTTTGAATAGCTTCATATAATCGTTCAGAACCTGTAACATGTCCAAATGTTCTGCTCCATGTCATACCTGCAACAGAATCAACCTTGATTAAAAATATATCATATGGAGCCAATTGATTGGTACCAGCAAAAATATAGCCACCATCATTTGTAGGCCGACTAATATCCATGTTGCCAATAGTGGTTCCTCCCATATGTATTTGAAATTTTGTTTGTGCGCTTATGAAAGTGCTATAAATGACCATCATTAAGCATAAAGTAGCTGTTCGTACCATAATTTAATTGGATTGATTTAAAGATTAAATCTGTTCAATGGAATTATCAAACAGTAGTGTCAAAAGTACCGCTGTGTTTCGGTGAATGCAATCACATGAAAGTAGTAAAAGGGTGGCGGTGGGGGCGGCGGTAGGCAGTGGCAGTGGCAGTGGCAGTAGGCTGCAGCTGTAGTAGCGGCGGTGGCGGTAGGCAGAAATCAGTATGAAAATTTTTATGGAATAAGTCAAAAAACATGATATCATTTAAACGAATACTAATTTTTTGTGGAAATTTATTTTCAAATAAATAAATAGCTGTACGGACCCCATGCATGGCGTCCGCGAAATATCAAATAGAAAATTATTCTTATATCAATGCTACCAATTCATAACAAAACGAAAAACAAAACAAATTTCAATGCACTTTTTTTCTGATTCAAATAAAATCCACTGGTCACTGATCACTGGTCACCCGTCTCCTTCGGATCCGGGCAGGCTAAATCATCAATCAATGGAAAAATTACATTCTATCGAAAAAACTGGTCACTGGTCACTAAAACATCATGCTGAGGAAAAATTATCTTTTATTCAATTCACAACTTGACCTTGTCACTTTAAACTTGTCACTTGTCACTAAAACATCAATCAAAGGAAAAATTATACTTCATAAAATAATCATTCTGCAGAGTACTGATATTACTTCCGAAAAACTTTATTCAATGCATCAGTACGCGAGTTGACCTGGAGCTTTTCGTAGATGTTGCGAATGTGTGTTCGTACTGTTTCGGTGCTGAGGAAAAGTTGATCAGCAATTTCTTTGTAACGAAGTCCTTTTGAAAGTAAATCCAGCACCTCCTTTTCGCGCAGAGAAAGTTTCTGCAACTCCTTATTGTTATCCTCAACTTGAAAAGAGGTCACAATTTTTCGTGCTATATGACTACTCATGGGAGAACCTCCTCTATAAACATCGGTAATGGAATCCAGAATTTTAGTGGGCTGCGTTGTTTTGGTAAGGTACCCGGTGGCACCCGCTTTGAGCGCTTTAAAGACAGATTCGGTATCTTCAAAAGAAGTAAACATCATAAACTGAGTCTTTGGACAAAGCGGTTTCAAAATCGCCACACATTCAATACCCGATTTTCCGGGAAGATGAATATCCATTAATACCACATCAAGTTCCAGTGTCGGAATTACTGAAATTGCCTCTTCAGCGTTTTCAAATACATGAATACAAGAAAAGCCTTCGCTTCCATTAATTAATGATGAAATAGCACTGTGAATTTGTTTTTCATCTTCTACGATTCCTACCTGAATGTTCATTTTACAAATTTAAGTACAACAAATATGAAATCAATCACATAAAAGTAGTAAATGAGGTTTTGGTCTTAATAATATTCTCTAAACCAATCGTTATGCTCATCAATGTTCCACATCCTGTTGCATTTTCCAAACTAAATATACCTCCAATAGATTCAATTCGGTTTCTCATGTTATTCAATCCATTTCCCATAACAATTTCATCATTCTTAATTCCGATTCCATTATCCTTTAAGGAGATAAAAAGCAGGTTATTATAAATGGAGGCATCCATTTCGATTCGAGTAGCCTTTGAATGTTTAACAATGTTGTTCAGGCATTCTTTAATGGTCATAAATATTTCACGATGGCTTTCTTTGGTGATGGTCATCGAACCATCCATGTCCTGAAAATTCATTTGTAAGGTAGCCGGATACTCCTCGAGATAATCAGAGGCATATTCTCGGATACTGGCAAGTAGATTTGCGAGTGTAGTGTTTTCGGGATTGAGGGCCCATATTAGATCCCGCATATTCTCAATCAGAGATTTTGCGGTCTCGGAAATTCCGGCTGCATTTTCTCTTATTACTGTATCCGATCCCTTTCCAGTTGTAATCAATTCACTCAAGAAATTAATCTTAGTCAACCCCGAGCCCAAATCATCATGAACATCACGGGCAAACCGCAACCGTTCATTCTCTTCGGTAGTTTTAATTGCCAATTCCTTTTCAACCCGATTCTTCAACTTTTGCTTTTGTGCGAAAATATAAACTACAACAGCAATCAATGTAATCACCAAAATGCCAAATAGTATAAAAATATTTCTTTTAGCAATCTGATTCGACTGCTCACTAATTTCGAGTGATTTAATTTTATTGGCCTGCTGCAAAAGTGTGATTTGGTTTTCACTCTTCTGTGTTTCCAACTGATCCTGCATTTCTGCCAGTTGTTTACTAAAAGCGATCGGCTGAATACTGTCCTTTAATCGATAAGCCATCAACAAATTAGCATAGGATAAGTCAGGACGATTCATAGTAGTATAAATCTCAGACAGAGATTTGTAACAATCCATAACGGTAACCTTATGATTAATTTGCCTTGCTACTTCCATCGCTTTGTTGATGTGGTAAATCGCAAGATCATTCTTTCCCAACTCTGCGTAAATATCACCTAATTGCTGCAAAGTTGATGTCTCAATGAGTTTATAATCGCCTCCGCGTATAGTCGCAATTGATTTGTTAGCTAATTCAATAGCAGATTTATAATCACTTCCTTCCAAGGCTAAACGGCTTAAGTTGGAATAACATATAGCTATACCGTTACTATCGCCCAGTTGTTGGTAAGAGGTCAATGCCAGGTTGTAATATTTTTTTGCACTGTCATCCTCCACCTTCATATAATAGGAATTACCGATATGAAGTGATGCACAGGCAAATCCAGAAAGGTTATTCAGACTTTCAAATTCCCTTTGACTCTTTCTATGTTCAACAATAGCTTCATCAAACAATCGCTGAGCGTTATAAATCTCTCCAAGCACATCCAGATTCCATGCAAGATTTTCAGAATCAGGAAATTTGTTCTGTATCTCAACAGCCTTCCCATAATAGAGTCCTGCCTTTTTAGTATCACCTGCTTTTAAATATACTTTTGCAAGCTGTATGTATTCGTTTGTCAGTTTAGAATTTTCATTAACCAAAATGAAATACTCAATGGCATTTTCCTGAAAGATTTTGGCTGAATCATAAACAGCAAGATAATAATAGCATTTGCTTTTGGAAGAGGCGATGAGTCCCAAACCCAAAGTATCGTTAGCTTTTTCAGCCTGCATCTCAGCCTGAGCTAAGATTTTAAAGCACCTCTGCAGTCACTGGTATTGGCTTTTGTTACGCTTATGATACATGTGCTATAAATGTATCCATGCAAATAACCATTTTCCAATGCATATTTGTTTGCCTTTACCGCGGTTTCCTTTGCGGAGGTTAAATTGACTTTTAAGAAATTTTGTGCAACAACGTTTAAAGAATCTATTTCGCTAAAACTGGAATTGGCTGAATTTAATGACTGACTATTTTGCGCATAACTAGCGAAGAAGCTAATCAGTCCGCCAATCAATGCTAAACAAAACTTTACTTTCATAATTTTCGAGCTCTTCCCATTTTCTCCATTTCACTTTGGTGAAATCAATCTCACTTGAGTTCTGTAAAATCTATAACCTATTCAAAAAACTTTCTAAAAAACATCTCCATTAAATTAACCCGAAATTTAATTCCTTTTCTAGTCAATTTGAGATATGAATGAACAATAAATTACATAATTACCCTTAACTGTCAGAAATCTTATCCAAATGTACTGAAAATTTATGAATCATTAAAAAACTTTGTTACAGATTAAAAATCATATTTCCTAATTTTCCCAATTCTATGGGATGAACCATGAAACAGCGGAAAGACGAGCTCAAATAAATGTTTAATGACGGTTTCCGTTCACCAGTTCAGGATTGCCCATTTTCCCGGAGCGGTAATCACTGTAGCATTTTCGAATCTCCTCTTCACTATTCATAACGAAGGGTCCGTATGCGAAAACAGGTTCATTGTGAGGTTTTCCGCCAAGCAATAAAATTTCCGCATCGCCGCTACTGAAAAGGTTAATCAAATTTTTACCGCGTTCAAATAACACTACCTGATTAGACTTTACTTCTGTACGTCCTTCCGTTTCAATATTTCCTTTAATAACATAGACAAAGGCGTTGTGAGTTGCATCAACAGGTATGCTTATTTTACAACCGGCTTTCATGTTGATGTGAAAATAAAATACAGGGAAAAGGGTTTCTATTTTCGATTTCGCTTCAAACATTTGTCCAAGCACAATTTTAGCCGAATAATCCTTTTCATTGATATCAGCCATTTTATCACTATGGAATACTTGCGCTGTGGGATCAACAAATTTATATTTTGATGGTGAATTGAGCCATATTTGAAAGCCATGGTAAATGCCACCCTGATTAAATAGATTTTGTCCGGTTTCCTCCATGTGAATGGCTCCTCTTCCGGAATTAAACATCATAAAATCCCCTTTACTGATTTGGAAATCATAATTGAGACTATCACGATGGTGTCCGCTGCCTTCCAGAAAATAGGTAATCGGAATGATTCCGGCATGGGGGTGCGCATCTACTCGCAGTGGCTGATCCTGAGGGTTGACTTTTACCGGTCCGAATTCATCGAAAAAAACATAAGGAGAAACATAATCGTTATGGTCACCGGCAAATGCTCTTAAAACAGGAAGTGTTCCCACCATGGTTTTGTCGGTGTTAAGCACCCTGTAAACTTTCCTTCCAGCACCTGTATCAAACAACCCTGATGCCGCATTTAACAATTCCGGTAATGCAACGGTTGCTCCTATGATGGCAGATCCTTTGATGAATTTTCTTCGTTCCATATCTTAATTTATTTACCTAAATGTCGTTCTTTGAATGGCTTAAGAGCCCCTTGTCTGGGTTAACTAAGTAACAAAGTTAGTTATAAAAAGTTTTTTGCCCTTGAAACGTAAAGGTGATGTCTCATTTGGCAGTCACAAAAAATTAGAATACTATTGTATTGCGTATAATTAAATTGTACACGAAATAGTCTTAATCCCAACAAAATGAAAAAGCTCATTTCACTTGCGATTTTAACTTGTTTGATGGTATCCTGTTCCGTTGATGTTCAAAAGCGACACTATCGGTCCGGTTATCATATCAGTATTTCAAAAAAATACTCCCCTCATAAAAAATCAAATCCAACCAAAGAAGAACTTACTTTTCTTCAAAATAAATCAAAGTCGATTTCATCTTTTTCAGCAGCAACTCCTGCACAGCTGGATATTCAGAAAGCACATTACCCGGTACTTTCCCATCACGGCCAGCTTACAGATGTAAACAATATAAAAACTGGCTTAAATAGCGAATTTTCAAATTCACCTGATCTAAGATCTCCGTTAACTCATTTACAGCAAAAGAACTTTAAAAACAAAACTTCTGCTCCATCAAATAGAATCAGTAATCACTCTCATCCGAATAAAAAGCAACACGATAGCTGGTTTCTGGCTTTTGCAGGGGCTATAGCCCTATTATTGAATTTTACTTTCAAACCTTTTATTCCACGAACCCGAAAAATTGGGTATTGGTCTTTAAACAACCGTAAAGTAGCCCGTGGACTTCATTTTATTGCACACACTTTATTGGCAGGATGTGGTTTATTTATTGGCAAACAGTTGCATGAATTGGGTATTTTAACCTCCGATGTTACCACTTTTAGCCTCGCCGCTTTCACATCACTAGTCGCCTTACTTTATCCGGTGAGAAAACATAAATCAGGGCTTTTTAAAAACACCTACGCAAAACAAAAACTTTTTGCCTTAACCATGGTGTTATGCGGGTTTTCTTTGTTTATAAACATCGGCGACCGCTATGCCGAAAATGATTGGAAATATGGAATTGGTGTTAGTTCCAATCGACAGATTGCAAATGCAACTTTTTCAAGCACCTCATCCAGTATTTCTCAAACTTATCACCAACAAGATAAAACAAAAGAAGTGGTGTTAACAGTTGTAACCTGCCTGGTTAGTCTGTTATTAACTTTTTTAATTGCAGCAGGATCCTGCGGGCTAGCCTGCTCTGGTCAGGAAGGACTTTCAGTAGTAGTACTGGTCATTGGAATTCCTGCCCTTATTCTTGGAACAGTGGCGGTAGTCAAATCTATTTGGAAGCCAAAGAAGGTTGTTACTGTGAATTAATTCACAGTTTCACAAACGACTTCACCGCATTGGATTTGCCTGAATCGAGTTTAATGTAGTAAATGCCTTTTGGAAGATCGCCCACTGATATAGTAGTTTTATTTATGGCCGGAGTACTTATTTCTTTTTGTTTAACCAACTGCCCTAATTCATTCACTATAGTCATTGCTACTCTTCTATTTGATAATTGATCCTCCCAGGTGAGTTGAAGCACGTCACTAACAGGATTGGGATATATGTTAAATGAAATAGCGGAAGCCACAACGTCACTTAAAGACGTGATTTGGTTAACACTTGTGATTTTCGTTGAAAAAACACCACTTCCATGTGTGGCCACAACAACTTGACCATCTGAGGTACGTGCATCAATCATATCGACAACTGCGTTGCCAATGTTAGTAGTTCCCTGTTGCACCCATATTGTTCCATTGTTAATAAGTGTATCGGTAGCATAAAGGCCGGTACTGGTTCCTGCCAAATAAACCGTTCCATCAGCAACAGGCAAAATTTCGACCCATCTACATGACGGCCCATTGCCCGTGCCGTTAGTGTTTTGTTCCAAATTGCCAGCCACACGATTCCAGGTTACCCCTCCATCTTTGGTCTGGAATATACTGTAAATAGAATAGTTTGAAAATACCACTACTATCTCATCAGCATTATCAGGATTAACTGCTATACAACTGGTGTAACCTGTAGACGGGAAGGTAGTTGAAGTAATTTCAGTTCGGGTAGGATTTCCAATATTAGCATTGGCGACTTTAAATATTTTCCGACGATTGGTTCCGTAATAAAGTGTGTTAGCAGGAGTTTTTGAAATTGCAACCGCTGTAAGTGTTTCAATAGCAAGCGGCAAACTATCGGCAAACTGCACCCAATTAGTTGAAATACTGTCGTACACATTTGTTAAAGCAATCCCCGACAAATCGTCATTTCTCCAAATATGTTTTCCTGCACATAAGTACATTAAATTATTGTTATTCGGATCAATCACATACGGATTTATAAAACCATAACCCGTTGCGCCTATGGGATCAAATCGACGATAGGAAGTAATAACGCCGGATGCATTAAGGGTTGCTTTTAACATTCTTCCCTGTTGCTTGGAAAAATAGTAGGTGGCTCCGGCATCTGCAATAGCACAATACGAACCATCGCCATCAAATGAATGCTCCCAGGGTGATGTGCTGACTGTGTTGTTTGTAAAGTAGGTGCCATTATCTTGTAAGCCACCAATAATTATATCATTAGTACTGCTATGGTCAATGGCTATGGTATAAAACTGAGAGGAAATAAATCCACCATCAATTTCATTCCAGCTTACAGACGACGCAGTATTATCAGTCGTTTTTGAGATCCCTCCATCGTTAGCTGAAAACATTACATTGGGGTTAGAGGGGAGAAACGCTATTACATGTTGATCGGGATGATGGTTGGGATACTCTGCAACAAAAGGTAAGGTGGCGCCAATTCCATAACCACCTATTACAGTGGTGCTTGTTGAGTCGGTAAAGCCCGATGTGGATCTAAAAATATTCGTGCCTCCTAAAAATACCACATTGGAATTTCCGGGTTTTACTTTAACCACTACATCGTACCCGCCTTGTGTATTCATGCCATTAAACACATTAATATTTCCGGGCAGGTTTTGCGATAAATCCGTCCATAAACCACCGGCTCCTGCTCCTGTACCTGAAATATACTGGTACTTCCACAGACTATTCCACAACGTATCTCCTTGAAAATCGGTGCTCATTTTACCAAAGCCCGGTGTAGGCCCAAAGAAATATATAGTATTTTCATTATTGGGATCAATGCCAATTACTAATCTGCCATATTCTGATGGAAATCCTGCAGGAAGAATATTGGTCCATGTGACGCCTGTTGGTGAACGCCATACTCCGGCTTGTGGTCCTTCGCTGCTTAAAGTGGCATAGGCCACACTGGTAGGTGAAACAGCTATATCCGTAAAATAGGAATTGGTAGCCAACGTTCCAGAATTTCCTCTCACAACAGACCAGCTGGTTCCGCCATTGGTACTTCTAAAAATGGCATCGTAAGCTGCTGCATAAACTACATCCTGGCTGAGGTTCCCCGGATCGGTTACTACATTCCAGGTCGCATCCCAAACATTATCGAACGTTTGAGGAGTTCCCGAAACCGTACTTGCCAGTGAGTTCCATGTTACTCCGCCATCCACTGATTTGTACATTCCATTTCCCAGATAAAAGGCGGAGCCGCCACTGGCAGAAGTACCATAATCCAGTTCGCCGAGGAGGTACTTCGCAGGTATGTGTTGGCATCATTTGGCAATGTTGAAGCAAAGGCCAGTTCTTTTTCACGAATAAACGGCGGTATTTTACCGGTAGCGGGGTCACTTAATCGTTGTAATTCCCAGGCTCTGCGCCCCTTAGGGTTGGTTGAACCCTCAGCACTTTCTGACTTTAGTGCTTGTTTTTCTTCCATTTGATTACAGGCAAAAAATGAAACGATAATGCAAATGCCTACCGGCAGAATAAATGATTTTATCATGAGTTACTGGAATTAAGACAGCGTATAAAAATAAGATACAAAATCGAAAAAACAATTTTTTACATCAAAAATATTAGCTGTAAAATTTTCAATCGAGAACTGCACCACGAAATAGCAACACCATATCTTAGTCAAATAATAAAACACTACATCTGAAAACCCTGGTTCCTAAGTGGTACACTTTGTTAAATTAATTTTAAAATGATGTGTAAGTGGATATTCCGCGCAAACTGACCCACCAATTCCGCGCCAAAGTGACCCGTCAAAGTTAAGTGCCTAAATAAGGGATGCTGGTGCTGTTTCACTTTAACAAATTTAGTTATTTATTTCTGATTGATTATCGGTTTTATTTTTTAGTGTTTTTCTCAAAGATTCTCCTTTTAATTCTATCCGGTGGGCATTATGGATAAGTCGGTCCATAATAGCATCAGCGATGGTGACTTCACCTATCACCTCATACCACTTTGATACCGGTACCTGTGAAGTAATCAATGTAGAAGCTTTTCCATGCCTGTCTTCAATGATCTCCATGAACATGGACCGGCTTTGTGCATCCAGGGGCTGTATTCCAAAGTCATCAAGTATGATCAGCTGTTGCCGTTCCATTTTGGCAATCTCAGTGATATAGGAGTTATCTGCTTTGGCCATTTTTAATTTTGCAAACAGTTTACTTGCATTGAGATACATCACCCGGTAGCCTAGCGTACAGGCTTGTTGACCCAGAGCGGATGCAAGATAGCTTTTCCCGATTCCGGTGCTTCCCGTGATTAGGATGTTTTCTTTATTTTCTATGAAAGAGCCATCTGCCAGCCTCATGACCAGATTTTTATCCATCCCTCTTTCCGCTTCGAAGTACATCTGTTCGATGGAAGCTTTGTAACGGAACTTTGCATTTAACAGGATGCGCGCAATCTTTCGATTATAACGGTCATCCCACTCTTCCTCAATGAGATGAGCAACCATCTCATCAGTGGTGAGGTTGTTCATAGCTCCTGATTCCAGGTTGGAGCGGAAGGCACGAAGCATTCCGTAGAACTTCATCGTTTTCATTTTTTCAATAATTTCTGCATTCATTTTTTTAGTTTTAGTACTAGTTTAAGTGTAATATTCTTCACCACGGATGTTGTCGTGCGTTGGCATTTGAGTAGGTTCATCTTCTATTTCTGTTTGGTCAAGATTGCGTAACAAGATGTTTTCAATAGCTCTGTAATGATACAGACCATACAGGTGAGCGCGTTGACAGGCGCGAATCAGCCGGTCATGTCCTACCCGTTTTGCAAAGGAGAGAATACCCTGACAGGATTTGTAAGCTTGTTCGGGATGTGCTTTTTTTCGCAATACCTGATTGACGTAGGATTTCACATCGGGGTGTATCTTACCTGCTTCGGTTAAAAACCGCTCGGGGTTCCAGTCGGCTATATGTAGATTAAAAGTGGCCAGATGGGCCCGGTCGGTAGTATAGTTGTGCGGACTTTTAATACGCTCATGACTGGCCTTTAAATCGTATTTGTAATAGATTTCTATTTTTGATTTGGAGTAAAACAGCTTTACTTTTTTGCCGATAAGGTCATAAGGAACACTGTAGTAATGCTTGTCGCTGTGCAGGCACACATGCCCGTTTTTCATCACGGTAACTATAGTTGTTTGACGCATTTCAAAGCGCATGGGGTGAAGTGGCTGCAGGGTTTGTTTTTCCATTTCATCGAACTGTTCCTTTCGGGAGTACGTACGGCCATGGAAAGGAGTGGTATTGTGATTTTCAAGAAGCAATAGGATGGCTTGGTTTAAATCAACAATGGATGTAAATTCCCTTCCATGAAGATTTGTGTAAATCCTGTTATAAGCGATTTTAACAGCGCCTTCCACCAGCGATTTGTCTTTAGGCTTATATACTCTTGCCGGCAATACTGCCATGCCGTAATGCTCGGCAAAAGCTTCAAAGTTTTCATTTATCCTCGGTTCATATCGACTGCTCTTGGTAACTGCCGATTTCAGATTATCCGGTACAATGGCAACCGGAGCACCTCCAAAATAATGTAGTGCAAGCTCACAACACCGGATAAAATCTTCCATGTCCTGACTCTCCACAGCAGTAACAAACGTCAACTGACTGGCTCCTAAAATAGCCACAAACACTTCTACTGATTTTACTTCCCCTGTCTGGTTGTCAACCACCTGAAGGGTTTTCCCTGCAAAATCAACAAACATCTTTTGACCCGCCTTGTGAACCATATGCATGGAAGGATGCGAACGACCTTTCCATAATTTGTAGTGTTTGTAAAATCCGGTACTCTGAAAACCGTCTATGTGATTGGCTGAATACTCTTCCCAAAGCTTTTGCAGGGTCATCCCCGGATACTTCAGTTTCTTTTCAGCAGCAGGAAAAAATGAATAAAGCGCCTTTTGTCTTTCAGGAGGGTCCGGCACAATGGGTTCTTCAATAAACAATGCCTCCAGTGCCTTGTCATTGAGCTTATTGAGCTCATCCCAAGGAGTTTTAAGAGCCTTAAACTGAGCAATGTACTTTTTAACAGTATTGCGTGATACACCTGTCAGGTCACGTATGGTACGTGTTCCCTGGTGGTGCATGTAATGTTTGAGAATTTGTCTGAGTTTGCTCATGTCGATGTTTTGATTTGCCATAAATCCCTCGTATATTTCGGGTATGCAAAGCATACTGAAAACGAACGGATTTATGGTCTGCAAAACAGCAGAGCTTTCCTTTAATTTAGGGGGTCATTTTGCCGCGGAATAGGCGGGTCAGTTTGCCACGGAATGAGTGGACCTCTTTACCGCGGAACTAGTGGGTCAGTTTGCGCGGATTCTCCATTTACCCTAAAATTCAATTTTAATTAAAAACAACTTATGAAAATTTTACTTATTGACGATGAGCAAGAAATTTTAGATGCCGTTGAAAAAATCCTCATTAAAGATGGCTTTGAAGTTGATACGGCCGCTACTATTACAGAAGGCAAATCTAAAATAAATGAATTTTATTATGATCTGGTGATTTCCGACATCATGCTCCCTCATTGGGGAGGATTTGACCTGGTTGATGCCATTAAGGATAATCCCTTCAAGAAAAATACACCGGTAATCATAATTACAGGAATGGACAAAGACATTCTTGAAAACTCACATATTTTTGCGGATTTATGCCTTCCGAAACCGTTTACACGAAATCAACTGCTCGAAGCTGTTCATTTGTTTGTTAAAAATTAATCGCGATTTTAAAAACCAACGAAAATAAATTGGCTTCAAATTTCAATTTCCTCCATAGAAAAAAAGGATGCATCCAAAAAAGGAATATTAAATAAATTATTTGGAAAAGATAAATCAGATAAAAATAAGTTTTCTCTTTCATTTAAGTCCTATCCATGAATTGAATTTCTGGTAATCTGAATAGTACTAATCCATAAGGGTATTGGCCCAGTTAATTCGGTAATTTATTAGGCTTTCATTACATGTTGGATAATTTTCTATAGCTAGTATTGATTTTCCAAATACCTACCCTGCTATTTCCTACCACCAAAGTAGTATTTCCTCCCCTTCATTCAGAACCTACCTTTGAGATATCAAAACCAAGATATCATGCTAATAGAAACACTTCTTATCCTGCTTACGGCTGTCGTGCCCTACAATCACACAACAACATCTCCAGTTCCAACCGACAAAGGCAAGGAGCAGGTGATAGAAGCTCATCAATCGGAACTTACACCGATGCTAAGAGGCGGTTGGGATGGAAATTGAAATGTAGGCATTATAATGCCGATATAAAGTATAAATTTTAGTTAACTCACAAATAACTTAAACCTAAAAGCCATGTTAATAGAAACACTTCTTATCCTGCTTGCAACTGTAACTCCTTACAACCAATCCAACACAAAACCTGAATTACTTGAAAAAAATTCACAGCAAATAGTAGTAACTCAAGAGAATGAGCCCGCATCGCTACTCAGAGGAGGATGGGACAGAAATTGATCTCACAGCGGTTGATTCAAAATCAGGATTAAATGCTCCCTAAAAGGCGGTGGTGGTTTGCTGATGGATTATTATTTCTGTTATCTTGCTAGCATGAAGCAACAGCTACGTTTAAAATCGCATTATCATCTACTTCGTAAGGATGGTTACATAGATTTCATTAAAACTCTGGATGAGGGCATTCGTATTCCGGAAAACGAAGTATTGGATTACCTGATCAGCAGCTTGCAGGAAACCAGCGCTACCATGGAAATTGTTTCGAAGCTAAAAAGTACGTATCAAATACCAGAAAATGTTGCGGAGAAACTCATTCAAAAATTTATTGACCTTGGCGTTTTCGAATATTTTACCGACGACTTGCCAATTGCACTAAATCGCTATCACCGGCAACTCCTTTTATTTGATGCCATACAATCCGAACCTCAATTCGAAACGCATATCGATCAACAATTGCTACTCACACACACACACGTTTTGATTTTGGGAATTGGCGGCATTGGCAATTTCATTGCCTTGTCACTAACGGCATCAGGTATAGGTAAAATAACATTGGTCGATTTTGATGTTGTTGAAGAAACCAATTTGAACCGACAAGTACTTTTTTCAGAAAGCGATCTAGGGAAAAGCAAAGTACTGCAGGCAGCATCCAGACTCATGGAATTAAATTCTAAATGTACTATTGTTGCCATAGAGAAAAGCATCAAATCTATTTTAGATCTGGAAGAGTTGGTCAGAGAATCAGGCCCCATCAGTTACCTGGTTCTGGCTGCTGATCAGCCTCCGGAACTGGTACTGTGGGCTTCTTCCTTATGCCCTAAATACAATTTCAAATATATAAAGTGTGGGTATATGTCGTATCAGGGTTTAATAGGCCCCCTATTAGGACCTAAAACCAAAAGCTACGAACAACTATTTGAACATTGGGGTGCTACTATCAACCTACAGGATCAGCTGATTCAACAACAAAATGAAAAATTTATAGCACCTAGCATGGCTGCCTCTAACGCCATTCTTTCAAATATTGCAGCACTGGAAATGATTAAAGATATTTCCGGGATTGTACCCTCCTGCCTGATAGAAAAAAGATTGTTGTTTAATTTGAAAACAATGGAATTAAAATTTGGCTAATTGTAAACACATTTCATTTGAAAACATCTCTTGCAACACCCTACGAACCAAAACTAGAAATACATGTATAAATTTTTTTGCAGCATCCTTATAATATTTAATTGCGCCATTTCATCAACACTTTATTCACAAAATGAATCTCCTGTCGCAGATAGTTTAAAAAGTATTATTTCATTTCATAAAAAAAATGAAAGTGTTGATTCTGTTTACATAAACACCATTATTCGTCTATGTAGAGAATATCAAATTGTTGAGGAGTTTGATTCAATACTAGTTTATGCCCTGCCTGTTATTCCTATTGTTGAAAAATTGAATGCTACAGCTGCTTCAAAAACAGCGAAGCAACTCTATTCAATGCAATTGATGTCATTATATAAATCATTAGGTATTGCCCGATATCAAATTACTGATTATCCGAGAAGTCTGGCAGCTTTTCAAAATTATTTAAAGTTTGCAGAAATTCTAAATAGCATCAATGACCAGGGTTCTGCATTCAATTATATAGGCTACAATCACAGGGAAATGGGAGATATTGAAAAAGCACTAGTGTATAATTCAAAAGCAATTTCCATTCTTCAAACAGGAACCAATAAAGTACAACTTGCGAATGCCTATACTGGTCGAAGCACCTTACTGGATGACATGGATGCTCCTGTTGACAGCATTTTGTTCTATAATAAAAAATCCATCGCTCTGTGTCTGGAGGCCGGAGACATAGATAATGCAGCCAACACCACACTGAATATTGCTGAAACCTATAATCGAATTCGTGATTTTGATTCCTGTAAAGTTTGGGCTTACAAAATGAAAGATTACATTGAAAAGGATGGCTCTCCGGTATTACAAATAAGATTGTTATCCATTTTAGGAAGGTTTGAATTTTTGAAAGGCAACCATGAAAAATCCTTGCAGTATGCTGAAAAAGCGGCTTCACTGGCCGGAGAATCGGGAAATCCTAATCTGCTTTTTCATACATTTAAATACCTCGCTCTTGCGCAAGCAGCTACGAATAGCCCCAAGCTCGCTATGGTTACAATTGATAAAAGTTTTGATGCCTATTCGGATGATATGAATAGTGATAAAGTGAGAGAATTAAATTCCATTCAACTAAAAAATGAATTTGAAAAGGAAAAGCAGTTGCAGTTATTTGAATTCGAAAAGAAAGATGCCATCAATAAGGAAGAAATTAAACGTCAGACTTTAATTCGTAATTTTTCAATTGCCGGCATTCTGGCTATTTTTGCAATCGCCTTTTTATTGTTCCGTTTGAATGGGAAATTAAAACAGTCGTATCTCAAACTTCAGCAAACACAATTACAATTAATTGAAACAGAAAAGCAACGTGAGGCACAAAATGTTCGTGTTAGTATAGCAAGGGATATTCACGATGAACTGGGATCGGGATTAACCCGCATTACCATGTTAAGTGATCTGGCGGTTCGAAAAGTACGAATCGATCCTGAGTCGGCGGAACAATCCCTGAAAAAAATAACTACCTATTCAAAAGGGGTAAGTTCCTCTTTGCATGAAATTGTTTGGGCGGTTAATCCGGGATATGATACCCTGGAAGGCTTAAGCAATTTTATGAAACAGTATGCAGATCAGTTTCTGGAGGATACCGGAATTCCTTTCACTTTAAATTTTGAAACAGTTGAAAATAATTTTAACATCAGTCCGGAATCGAGAAGAAATATATTTTTAGTGCTAAAAGAAGCATTAAACAATTCGGTTAAATATTCACAAGCAAAAAAAATAACTATCTCCTTTTCTGTAATCAACCATGAATACCAACTTGAAATTAAAGATGATGGTGTTGGATTCTCTATAAATGATCCAACAATTACAGCAGGAAACGGGTTAGGAAATATGAAAAAAAGGATCGAATTAATTGGCGGGACGCTTCTGATCAACTCTTCCCCGGGAAAGGGTTCAGTTGTACTTGCCAGAGGTATTCTCACTTAATTCTCTACCGGTACTCGAAATAAATTTTAACTTTGGTTTCCATTTCTCTAGAATTAAAAAATAATTACCGGAGTAATTTCCTTAAAAATATGAAAAAAATAAAAATTGTCATTGTAGAAGACGATAGTGAAATAAGAAAACTTACCGAAGAAATACTTTCCGGTGTAGCTGATATGGAAGTAGTAAAATCATTTTCGAACGGCGATAATTTCCTTAAATCACTGGAGCACCTCAATTGCGACGTGGTGCTCATGGATATTAACATGCCGGGGAAAAGTGGAATTGAATGCGTGGCAGAAGCTAAGCCCAGAAATCCCAATGTGCAATACTTAATTTGTACTGTTTTCGAAAACCCTCAATACATTTTTCAGGCATTATGTTCAGGGGCTACCGGTTATATGATAAAGAATACAACAGGCGACAAACTTATAACTGCCATCAGGGAAATTACTCTGGGCGGCTCCCCTATGAGTTCGCAGATTGCACGTTTGGTTGTAAATTCGTTTACCGCAAAGCCTACCGGCTCCATTCATGCGGAACAACTTACTACGCGTGAGAAAGAAATTCTCGATCTGCTTGCCCAAGGTTTAATGTATAAGGAAATTGCAACTAAAAAAGAAATAAGTGTGGAAACGGTGCGAAAGCATGCACGAAACATTTATGAAAAATTACAGGTCACTACAAAAATGGAAGCGATCAATAAGGTGTATCCGAAATCGGTTTAACTGTGTACTATGTATTTTCCTGCAAAAAGCACAACCCAACCAATGCGGTACATCAAGTTGCAGATTTTGTAATTAATTCTAAATAATCCCTTAAATTAATTTTGATTAAAATTCATTACCCGTTTTTGACACCCTCAACAAAGTACATATCAATTTCTCCTTTGCCTTTTGCAGTAACTTTTCCACGGTATTCAGTCAAGAACAGTTCTTTTACTTCTTCATAGGTACTTCCACTGATATTTACTTTTCCTACTTCGCCACTGCTTTCCATTCGGCTGGCGGTATTTACGGTATCACCCCAAATATCATAAGAGTATTTTTTCACTCCCACAATACCGGCAACAACAGGGCCGGTATGCACACCAATTCGAATTTCAAAAAACAACTGCCCGGCAGCTTCTTTTTTTGCCTTGAGGTCAATCATAAATTGTTGTATAGCCAATGCTGCCTTTACTACATCCACAGCATGTGTTTCATTTGGCACAGGCAATCCTCCGGCGGCCATATAGGCATCACCGATAGTTTTAATTTTTTCAATGCCATATTTCTGCATGATATGATCAAAGGCCGAGAAGCACTCGTTGATTTCGCCTACCAGTTCCTGTGCCGAAAGCTTCTCCGACAACTGAGTGAATCCCTTGAAATCGGTAAACAAAACAGTAACCGAATTTATCGATTTCGCTTCCGCAGATCCTTTCGCTTTTAATTCTTCAGCAACTTCAGCAGGAAGAATATTTAACAATAATTCATCGCTTCTCTTTTTCTCTTTAGAGATACGGTTACGCTGCTTAAAAAATACACCTGCGAATAATAAAACCACGGCAAATCCACCAATAAAACCATTTCGTACCAGTTTCTGACGTTGCAGTTCCTGTTCCTGTATTTCTTTATCCTTTGTGAGCAAACTAATTTGCGATTCCTTTTTCTCTAAATCAAATGTGAATTGTAAGGTTCCTAATTTCTTGTCGGTATTAATGTTGTAAATAGTATCTTTTATGGTAAGAAGTAATTCCTGATATTTAAACGCGTTGGTAAAATCTTTTTTCTGCGAATAGGACGTTGATAAACCCTGATAAGCCTCTTTAATTTCCATATTTGCATTTAATGGAATGGCTGATTCCAATGATTTTTTAAAGTTGACTATTGCAGAATTAAAATCTTTTTTTTCAAGATGTGTTTGCGCAATGCCAATTAATGATTGTGTCATGTCAAAACGCACATCAAGTTTATGAGCATAATTATATGCTTCCGTATGAGTCTTCAATGCTTCATCAAATTTCTTTTGCCTTAAATAGATTTTGCCGATATAATTCAAAGTGTAAGGCAGATCCTCTGTACCTTCGTAAGCCTTTCTCGATATATTGAGATAAACTAAAGCGGTTGAATCATCTCCCATCTTATAATATATTTCACCAAGGTTCACCGTTGCAGTGCCCAATAAATATTGATCATGTATTGCTTGTGCCAGATCGTATGACCTTAAAAAATAATCAAGTGCTTTTTTGTATGTTGCGGATTTAAGTATATAAACTGCGCCTATATTATTAATAGATGTCAGTACTCTCAAAGTATCATTCGCTTCTTCTGCGATTTTCAAAGCTTGAAATTGCAATTCTAAAGATTTAGACTCATCACCCTGATTCAGATACAGCGCTCCTTGATTACTTAGCATATTTGCAACACCTATCTTATCGTTTAGAATCTCATAAACTGTGATTGCTTGCTGCCAGGTGTTTATTGCCTCTACATATTTTCCCTGCAGATAATAGCCTATTCCCATATTTTTTAGGGAAAGTGCTAACCCCGATTTTAAATCAATTTTTTCTGCGAGTGCTTTTGCATTCATAGCAATAAGTACAGCGCTATCAGGATTAACGTTGAAATAATCTTTGCTCAATGCATTTAAAAACTTTACCCGGGAGGTGTCGGCAAGGTTGGTTTTTAATAATGATTTTAAACTGTCACTGGATGACTGTGAAAAAGCAATGGAACTGAGCATCAAGAAATTGGTCAAAAAAACTAAAATCGGCACTAATTTTCTCATTATCAAATATTTATGATATTTCCTGGCGTTTACGTTCAGTTAAAAATAATAAAAAGTCGATCAGTAAAAATACTGATCGACTTTTTATTATTCACTAAGTTTCAACTTTTGGTTATTGATTAATGCTCAACAGCCAATCGGATCACTTTTATTAAAGTGCCCTCTTTTTGGAATTGAACGAAGTACATGCCGCTCGCCAGATTACTGATATCAATTTGTCCGGAATTGATTCCATCTTCAAGTGCAACAAAAGATTGTTGTACTACTATCTTACCATAGGCATCCATCACCAAAACCTGATGTGTTTCATTGGCAAGTGAAGCGTAGTCCAAAGTAACTTTGTCTTTAGCAGGATTCGGATAAACATTCACATAAACTTCCGGTTCCTGATTACTCAGGTCTTCTATTTCACGACAACCCAGATTCACGTTAATGGACAATGTTCGAACCACTGAACTTCCACAGGCATTATTAGCAGTAACAGTTAAAACAGCTATTGAAGATGTTGCGGTAGTGTATTTAACTTTAATGGTTCTGCCAGTAGTACTTCCAACGAAAGTTGCACCGCCTGAAATGGTCCAGGTGTATGATGTGGCACCGGTAACAGCTGCCACCGAATAAGTCACTGAAGTATTCGATTTACATACGGTTGTATTCCCACTAATAGTTCCAGGTTGAGCAGGACGTGAAGAAACTGTTAAGGATCTCACCGGACCAAATCCACAAGCATTATTTGCTTTTACTGTTATGGTACCAGTTCCAACAAAACCACTTCCGTAATTAACATTGATGGTAGTACCGGTTGCACTTCCAGAAATAGTAGCTCCTGTTGGAATTGTCCATGTGTAAGATGTAGCACCACTAACCGCTGAAACTGAATAAGTCTGATTGGTTTTGTTACACAGATTAATCACAGGTCCGGATATTGCTCCAGGTGTAGGAATAGCTGAATTCAATGTTATTGACGAAGCAGAACTTGATCCACAAGCATTATTTGCCTTAACAGTGATGTTACCTGTTCCATTGAATCCTGCCCCAAAGTTCACAGAAATCGAATTCCCTGTTGCACTTCCACTAATGGTTGCACCGGCAGGAATTGTCCATGTGTAAGAGGATGCCCCTGAGACAGCAGCAACTGAATACACTTTACCTGTGGTACCGCATAAACCTGTTGTTGGTCCGGAAATAGCACCGGGTGCATTGATGAATGAAGTAACACTTATTGTTGAAACAGGACTACTTCCGCAAGGGTTGGTTGCATAAACCGATACATTACCGGATACAAATCCTGCAGGATAAGTGATGTTTACACTTACAACGGAACTATCTACAGTTAATGGATTTCCGGTTAAGCCAAGGCCGTTTGAAATGATGGCCCCCGCCGGTGCATTCCAGGTATAGGATGTTGCATTCGGGAACTTAACAAGACTGTAAGTTTTAGTACTTCCTGCACAAACTTGAGTTGTAGGAGCAGCTGTGAATATTGGAGGCAATACTAAAACACCCATGGAAAGTTTGAAACGGTATCCGCTGCTTCCAATACAATTGTTTGCCTGAACATAAATAAATCCTGCTATATATCCTGAAGGATAATTTATGGAAATTGAAGTAGTACCCTGCCCTGCAACTATTGTTGATGCAGCACCTCCAATTCCAACTATACTCCAGGTATAACTGGTTGCATTGGCAACTGGTGCAATAGAGTAGGTTGAAGTTTGTGGTCCACAAATATTTCCGGTGCCGGTGATTGTTCCAGGTGTTGCAGGTGCCGCAGTATATCGTAAAATATTTAATGTACTGTTCGCACTTGATCCACAGGAATTATTTGCTTTCACACTTAAATTTCCACCGCTGTATGTATTACTAAATGCAAGTGTAATAGAAGTTGTTGTTGAACTTCCGGTAGCACCGGCAGGCAATGTCCAGGTATAGGAAGTGGCACCCGGTATAGCAGCGATACTATAGACTACTCCTGTCTGAGTACGACAACCCCCCGAAGGACCACTAATAATTCCGGGAACAGCTGGGAAAGTTCCAACATTAGAAACAGATGTACTCGCAGTAGCAGTACAACCATTTACATCAGTTACAACTACTGTATAATTTCCGGCAGTTAATGAACTAGCAGTAGCTGTTGTTTGACCCCCTGGAGACCATAGATAAGTATATGGTATAAAGCCAGCAGTTGGAGTTGCTGTTGCAGATGCGTTATTCAAATTACAAGTTGCATTGATCGTGGAGATAGCAACAGTTATAGGAGCAGGATTCACCAGTGTAATCGAAGCTGAACTGGTACATCCGTTAGCATCAGTAACCAGATAAGTATTAATTCCTGCTGACTGATTAGTCAACGTACCAATTCCGCTATAAGGGAAAGTTCCACCACTGGCAACTACATCAACAATTCCGGTTCCGCCAAAGCAGTTAATACTACCGGTGACGGATGCTGAAAGAGGGGCGGCAGGTTCTGTAATAGTTCCGCTTGCTTCGGCAGTGCAACCATTCGCATCAGTAACTATAAATGAATACGGACCGGCTGAAACAATTTGAGTTCCTGTTCCGGCATAGGGTCCAACTCCACCTGAGGCTGTGATAGCAATAGTAGTTGTTCCTCCAAAACAGGCTATTGTACCTGCAGTGGGTGAAGCTACCAACTGTGATGGTTCAGAAATAGTACCACTAACAGTTATTGTACATCCGTTAATGTCGGTTACAACAAACGAATAGGGTCCTGCTGAAACAGTATGAACTCCGGCTCCTGAATAAAATCCTGCACCACCCGATGCAACAATTGTTACAGTGGTATTTCCACCGGCACATA
The DNA here is from genome assembly GCA_016722525.1 of Bacteroidota bacterium. Taxonomy (GTDB): domain Bacteria; phylum Bacteroidota; class Bacteroidia; order AKYH767-A; family OLB10; genus JADKJB01. The sequence goes on along the minus strand of JADKJB010000005.1, from coordinate 235,415 downwards.
AAATTGTTCCCTCTGTTTTGGTAGCAGTTAATGGATCTGATGGTTGCGAAATAATTCCGTTTGTTGTCGAAGTACATCCATTAGCATCAGTAACTATAAACGAGAATGGACCAACACCAACCGTTTGCATTCCTAATCCTGAATAGGGGGGCGTACCTCCGATTGCATTAATATTTACAACACTTGTTCCACCGTGGCAAGCAACATCTGAGTAAGTAGACGAAGCGTACAAGATGGGTGGTTCGGAAATAGTTCCGGTTACCATTATAGAACAACCTAAAGCATCGGTTACTAAAAACGAATAGGGCCCGGCGTGAGCAATTTGTGCTCCTGTGCCAGAATAAGGTCCTGTACCACCGGAGGCAGTTATATTGACTGTGGTGGTTCCGCCTGCACACGTAATGGCACCTTCAACAGCAGTTGCGGTTAATGAATCGCCTACTGTAAGTGTTCCATTCACATAAGTAATGGTGTAGTTCGGAACTGAACCCAGTTGCACTAGATTAGATGGAACAATTTGATAGGTTCCGGGAGCAAGAGGTCCGGTTACAACATTATTTAAATTATCGAGTACTGTGTAAGTAGGTCCACTTGCTACAACATTACTATCAACGCATTCGTATTGATAAATTTCATTAGTGGAAGTGAATGTTGGAATTACCCCATTACATCCTGCAGTTGTATCATTTGCAGTTACAGTAAGAACTTCAGGTGTGATTGTGAGATGACCTAAACCGTAAGTGATATCAAAGTTTTCAGACATCAATACTCCGGGAGCAATTATCCAGGTACCTACTTCAACACCGGTAATCATGTTCATTGAAGTGTAACCAACTATGGAATCATTAAGAGTATCGTATACATCCAGTGAGTCGAGAATTAAAACAGCGTTTTCATTTGTTTCATCATTAAATGCTGCTATTCACTGCAACTTTTCCATTCACTGCCACTTTTCCATTTACAGCTACTTTACCGTTCACGGCTACTTTACCATTTACTGCTACTTTTCCGTTAACCGCAGCTCTTCCATTCACAGACTTTTCCATTCACAGCGACTTTTCCGTTGTAAAGCACTGCGTTTGCTGAATCAACATGATAATCAAAAATAGATTCCGTGGCAACAGGAATATAATAAGTTGTATCATATACAATAGAATTAACCGCAACTTTTCCATTAACTGCAACTTTTCCATTAACTGCAACTTTTCCACTGGTTAAGAAACTCATATTGAGGAAATCGGCTTCGGTTAAAGTTTCGCCATTAACGGCTACTTTACCATCAACTAAAATCACTCCGTCAGACATTGTTGACATGTGTTCTGTTTCCAGAGAATCGAGGAAGTTTGCCTGATTAGCAAGTGGAATGTTGGTTGCATTATAAGTATAATCAAACTGAATTTCTTTGCCTTTGATAGAAGCACCGAAAACAAGTGTTGTGTCTTTTGGTGTTACTGTAAGCGGCATCCTGTTTATGGTTAAAACACCATCTACAAACTGATAGTTGTAGAGTGCAGATAGAGCCAGAGACTGCGGATTACTCAAATCAGTAACTGCAGAAGCACCACGACGGTAATACAATCCAATGTTAGAAATTGTAGTTGCTGACGAAGTATAAGTGACATCAGTTAAACCTAAACTGCTTAATGTTTGGCCAGTACTTGCAAGTGGAACACCATTGATGGAAACATCAAATGAATAAGCAGGAATTACTTCACCAAAAAGTTTGATTGCACTGTTCACTGTAACCCGAACATTTTGCGGAATGGTTCCGAAGAAATATAAAGAATCGCTAACACCCCCATCCAATCCACTTGGCGAAATTGGAGGATTATAAACGGTTAAAGGCGGATTGCCAAGGAATGTTGGAATGCTCACCGATAACTGGGTGGAATTAAGAACAACTGCAGGAATTGTGTCATATTGGAAAATTACTGAAGCATTTGAATTAAAATAAGAGCCATTGATGATTACAGAAACAGGATCAACTCCGGGAGTATATGCTGAATCTTGCAAATACATTTCTTCCACAATCGGGAAAGGATTGGCCAATGATTGCAATGCGTCGTCAGCTTTAATTAATCCTGAACCGGTCGCCACATCATCACCAGGCCCATCCATATTCACTGCTGTAGATTTTAAGATGGATTTTGTTTGCGCACCGGTAAGCATGTCACCATTATAATACTTCTTTTTGGTTTCCATCATCAATGCAGCAACACCTGCAGCATGAGGAGCAGCAGCCGATGTTCCAAAGAAGTTAGGGAATGGGTCGTTATCAATATTAACGCCACCAAAATTTACAGTGGTGTTAACTCCGTTTGGTGCAACAATATCAGGCTTGTTTCTGTCTGTGCCATTTGCCAGTACACCACCTCTTGAAGAGAATGTTGCAGCAGTTGGAGGATTAACACCATAAGCAGGAGTATTGGTGTATAGTGCAGCTCCGACAGCAATAGCACTTGCAGCGTTGGCCTGCCCAACAACAGTACCTGTTCCCTGGTTATATTCAGTAATAACACCCTCACCACGGAAAATGATGTATTTAAACTTCACGTTGCCGGTTCCAATAGTGCGGCGCACCATTATGTTTGCCGTAACGGTTGATTTAGAAACAAAAGGAACTACTTCAATCGGGTCACCCCAACGGTTGTTTCTGTTAAAACCAAATATATTGCCTCCATTGGCATCGGTAATAAAAATGTCCAGGTTATTAATTGCACCGGGCAATTGTCCTAATGAATAGAAATTATCGTCCCATTGTAACACTATGGTATAGGTACCGGCCGGCAGTGTAACGCTTTGCAAATAATCGCCACCTCCATAGTTATGAACATCACCGGTGTAACCTGCCGGAGCCGGCATAGGATTAAAGTTTCCTTCAAATGATTTTATCCCAAAGTTTCCTGCGGAGGAGAAATAGTTTACACCAGATGCAGAAACTTCTTCAACAGCCTGTGCCACTACTCCATCCTGAAAGAAAGGCTCGGTCAAATAAGAAATATCATCAACAATGATGTTGCATCCCGAATCACGAAGAGCTAATATCCCCTCAGCAAAATTTCCTGCACTGATAAATCCTGATTTAAATACCAGCTCTGCACCCGGGGCCACATCATGAACAATCTGCATCATGCCTCGGCCCTCATCGGTACCTCTTCCAAATGGATACTCTTCAGCCACAATCACAGACTTCGTGTAATTAGGGTTAGCACTTCCCGGCAAATCCCCGTTAATAATATCAAGTGCAGCAGGGTTTCCAAATTTTGTATTGTAACTATCACTCATTACACCCACTTTAATTCCCTTCCCCGTGACCTGCCATGCTTCTTTTGCTTTATCAGAATACATTACCTTATCACCTTGCGAAGTAGTTAATCCGGTTGCTGGGAGATTGAACGATGAAGCTACTGGCGGATAATAAGGCCGCACATAATTCAGTAAACTTTGAAGCCCATCTAACAGAGGCAGATTTGCAATAGGGAACATTCCTGTAATAATGAAATCACTTTCTCCATTATTTATGATATTATTTAATCCATAGGCAGGGGTTTGCAATAATGCAAGTGTAGCAGCATACTGACCTGAATCGCAAATGACTTCAATGAGCACTTCTCCTTGAATATAATCGATAAGGAAAATATCGTTATTGGAAGTGGTATCTACCAATGAATCAGGATAACTATAAAGTTGAGTTAACTCAGAACCAATAATATTAGGTGCAATTCCATTTGCAGGAGGTTCGTAATATGGAATTAAGCAATTGGTTAATTGAACATTTAATGTTGCTGTAGCTGTGCAACCAAGATTATCAATAACCGAGTAAGAATAATTACCGGGAGATAAATTGGTAGTTGCATCGCCACCATAAGTGTAAGGTGCTGTTCCGCCGGAAGCAATAAGTGTAACGTTTCCTAAAGTTTGCCCACTCTCGGTGCAAACAATTAATGTGTCGCTTGCAGAGGTTGTAAGTGAAACATTGCATACAAGAGAACAATTTGTACTAAACGTTGCGCCTGCGTCTTTACCTGCATTCCAGTTGGCATTAGAATAAGTTACATTATCCACCTGTATACAAGTTAAAAGTGGATTATTTAACGCTAAGAGCCCGGTAAAATTATTGTTATTGCCATTCTGTACATTCAATGTTGTTAATTGATTGGTATTGCAATTCAAAAAGTACAGAGCTGTACTTGCAGAAAAATCGAGACTTGTTATTTGGTTATTGTAACAGTCTACATATTGCAAAGCTGCATTGGTTGAAACATCCAAAATTGCAATCTGATTAATTTCGCAAAAAAGAGCCGTCAATAAAGTATTGGTGGAAATATCCAGCACTGTTAATTGATTGCCATGACAGTATAGGTCTGTTAAGGCTGTGTTTGCCGAAATATTTAAACTGGTAAGCTGGTTAGTTCCACATCTTAGCAGAACCAATCCTAAATTGTTACTTACATCTAAACTGGTCAGTTGGTTGGTTGTTGCATCAAGATGAGTTAATAATGTATTGCTGCTTACATTAAGAGTGGTTAATGAGTTTCCTGAGCAATTTAATTGAGTCAATAATCCAAATGCTTCAATACCTGTTAAATTGCTAATGCCTAAATTGTTTACGATAATGCTCCCTGTATAAGCAGCAGCCTCAGTGCATTCTATTTCTCCGTTACTGTTGGTATTAATAGCAGCGTTTGCTAATAAGGCAGTTTTAAAGTTTGCATCAGGAATGTTTATCACACAAGGAAGCGGACATATTGTGCTATAAGTTGCCCCTGCATCTTTACCAGCACTCCAATTGCTATTCATGTAGGATGCATCATCAACCTGTATACAAAACAAGAACGGATTACTTGTTGCATCAAATGCAGTGAGGTTAGTGTTATTTCCGTTTTGAATGTTTAAATCCGACAGTTGAGTTGAAGAACAATATAATTCAACTAAAGCAGTATTACCCGATAAATCGAGGGTAGCAAATTGGTTGTTGCCGCAATCCAAAATTTGAAGAGCTGTATTGACAGAAACATCTAGTGTTGAGAGTAAGTTGTTGTAGCACCACAGGCCAATTAATCCGGTATTATTAGATAAATCCAGTGTTGTGATTTGATTGAAATCACAGCTCAAATACTGAAGTGCTGTATTAGTTGAAATGTCAAGTGTTGAAAGCTGGTTAGCAGAACAAACCAATGAAGTAAGTGCAATATTGGCCGACAAATTAATATTCGTAAGTTGATTGCTTGAACAATTCAAAACTGTGAGGGAAGTGAATGCTTCAATACCAGTTAAATCTGTAATAGATAAAGAAAACACATTGATGGTGCCTGAATAAGCAGCAGCTTCAGAACACTCAATTTCCAGATTGCTGTTTGTATTAATAGTTAAATTAGCTAACAATGCATTTTTGAAGTTTGCATCAGGAATGTTTACAACACATACAAGCGGACAAACTGTACTATAAGTTGCACTTGCATCTTTAAACCAACCTGTGTATCCACTTGCATTTGCAGCATTATCAACTTGTATACAAGTAAGCAGTGGACTATTAGTTACATCAAAAGAAGTAAGGTTTGCATTATTGCCGTTTTGAATATTTATGCTGGCAAGTGGAGCATTTGTTTGAGCATATAATTGAGTTAAACCAGTGAGCATGGATACATCAAGTGCTGTAAGCTGATTATCATTCACAGCAAGATAAGTAAGGTTGGTGTTCTGTGATAAATCAATACTGCTGAGTTGATTGATTTGCATGGATGCAGAAGTTAAATTTAACAATGCGGTTAAATCTAAACTTGTGATTGCATTATATCCAACTTCAATATTTTGCAATGCAATGTTGGAAGACAGATTTAACGCGGCTAACTGATTCGAGGTGCAATTTAAAGTTTGAAGGGCAGTATTAGCGGATAAATCAAGTGAAGTTAAATCGTTAGCATGACAGTATAATGTAACAAGTGCAGTATTAGCTGTAAGGTTGATACTGGTTAAGTTGTTATTATAACAATCTAAATAGGTTATTCCTGTAAACGCTTCAATACCTGTAAGGTCCGAAATACTTAAGGAAGGCACAATAATACTTCCTGTGAAAGAAGCTGCTTCACTACATTCTATTTCCCCGTTGCTGTTTGTATTAATAGCACCATTTGCAAGCAATGCATTTTTAAAGTTTGCATCAGGGATACTTACAAAACAAAGAGGACATATAGTGCTATAAGTTGCTCCCGCATCTTTAGCTGACGACCAAAAAGTGTTCATGTAGGTTGGGTTATCAACCTTAATGCAATTCAATGAGTTGTTTTGGACTGCATTAAAATAAGTGAAGTTGGAGTTATTGCCATTTTGAATGTTCAGACTGGTTAATGCATTTGCTGCGCAATTAAAGTGAGTTAATCCTGTATTCGCAGAAAGATCAAGACTGGTGATTGCATTCAAATGACACTCAAAAAATGTTAATCCGGTGATACCGGTAATATCCAAATTTGAAATCTGATTTGAATTTATGCTTAGTGTAACTAATTGTGTGTTTGTTGAAAGGTCAATATTGGTAATTTGGTTTCCGGCACAATTTAATATGCCAAGGTTTGTACATCCTGTAACATTTAAGCTGGTGATAGAATTTAAAAGGCAAGAAGCCGTTTGAAGTGCAGTATTGAAACTTAAATCTAAACTGGTAATGGCATTTTGGTTACAATACAAACTTATGAGTGCAGTATTTGCACTTACATTTAATGAGGCAAGAGAATTGTTACTACAAATCAATCCTGTTATCGAGGTAAAGGCTTCAATACCTGTCAAGTCAGAAATACCTAAATTGGGAACATTTATTGAACCTCCATAAGCTGCTGCTTCAGAACATTCAATTGATCCATTACTGTTAGTGTTTATAGCCCCATTTGCCAACAATGCTGCTTTGAAGTTTGCATCAGGAATATTTACAACACATGCCGCTGGTTCTCCAATCTGGAAATCACTGAATGATGTAATTCCAAATGCAGTTACAGTATATGAAAGAGGCGGACCAACGGTTAGCGCAGTCCATGTTGGGTTATCATATTTTGCAACAACAAAATTGTTAAAGTCGGCTGCCCCATCTACATCTGCCGCATCCCATGTAAAATTTACCCAGCAATCGTTAAACACCGTTCCGTTGTTTTCAATATGCCAGAATTTATTTACGCTTTTTGTGCCGTTAATTCCCGAGTTAGCAACATCAGGATGATCGCCTGCTGTTACGTTTGCAGTAATAGTTCCCGGAGTTGTTAATGAGTTGGGGTGAACAATTACTTCGCCTCTTGTTGAAGCGTCACCTATGACGAATAATGTGTTGATATCAGACGAAACGGAGCGTTGCATTTTTCCATTTACCCAGCTTGAACTTCCGGTAGCGAAACTAATTGCAGGGCCGCATATAAAGGTATTGCCGTTGGCATTAATAATACCGTTTGAAAAAGTCATATTTCCGTTTACGGTAATGTCACTTGTTAAATCTAAACCGGCAGCATTGTACATGGCCATATTCTGAACAGTACCGTTACCACTATAGGTTTGTGTAACACTTCCGCTAAATCCAAACTCGGAACCACTAATTGCTCCATCGTTGATTACTGATGATCCGGCAAATGCTACATTTTGTGTACTTGTAAAAGTTGCACCAGAACTTACATTGATTGTTCCGCTGTAGGTGTTGTTTCCATTGTTTAATGAAAGTGTGTTGCCAACATTGTTATTCAATACGGATAAATTTCCGAGGTTATTTAATTGTGCATTTAAAGTCAGTTGCCCATCAACATTTATAGTGCCTGTAGAAATATTAGACAGGAAATTTGGCGAGTTACCATTGAACTGATGAATGCCATAAAAATTTAATGTGCCGCTGTTTGATACATTGGCGTTTGTGCCCGATAAATCAAAATCAGCCTCAATACTCATTATGCTTGCGTTGTTTATGCCGGCATTGTTCCCAACTGTTATGGTGCCACCGCCATTAACTAAAGCAGTACCACTGTTGTTTATTGTTATTCCATCACCAACTGTAGTGTTTGAGCTCAACAGCAGGTTAGCGCCACTTGATATACCAATACTAACTGAACCACCATCAGCATCAACCGAAGAACCAATAATATTAAGAGTAGATCCGGAGTTGGTAGTAATAAAGCCTTGTGCGTTTTCGCTGTTCCAACTTACGGTGCTATTAATAAATGAAAGAATAGATCCGGCTCCTTCTAAAACTACTTGGTCAACTTTTAAAGTTTGATTTGTTAAATCAACAACATGTCCAATACGAATAAGAATGTTGTCACTAAAGTCATCAGGAGCAATAGGTGCAGGTACCCAAATGGAGCCATTGTAATATTCCCAAACAGCAGGGTCTTCCCACTGACCGTTACCTACCGTGCGGTAGTCGGCAGGCACACCACCTGTTTCACCAATTTGAAACTCGCCAAAGGCAGTCGTATTTTGTATATTTATTGAATTAGCCAGTGGATTAGTTACAGATTGCAATGACCACACGCTGGTATTCTCATCTTTTAATGCAACACCAAACTGATTGAAATCGGCGTAACATCTACATCTGAAGTAGGCCAGTTAAAATCAATATCACATTCGCTAAACGTTAAACTTTCGTTGGTAATTGACCAGGTGCGGTTAACGCTTTTGTTATTTTTAATTCCAGAATTATCTATTCCGGAATTATCACCGACAACTGTTCTTGCAGACACAGAACCGCCCACTGTGAAACTTGGTCCTAATGTAATAGGGGCATAAAAGTCTACATCCCCAATCGGAAATACTTTAGAGCCCGGTGTTTGAATATCCCACTCTAAATTTCCTACAATATATGACAATGAACTTGCATTTGAAATTACAACATCATCCTCTAATATTAATTTGTTGGTTCCGTTTGCAAATATTTCACCCACTTGTAAATCTAAAGTGTTGGTGATTGTTTGTTGGCCAACTATTCCTGCTCCGTCGTTATTATTCATTATTAAGTTGGCAATAGAACCTGTACCAGAAACGTTCATTCCAACAGCAAAAAGTTCAAGCCCTGACAGGTTAACAATTCCATTATTAATAAAAGAGTTTCCTGAATACACCAAATAAGAACCTTCTAGTGTAGCTCCTGCATTAACATCAATGGTACCCTGAGATGTTCCGGACCCACTGGTCAGAGTAAAAGTTCCGGCCTCGATAACAAGTGTGCCGGTATTTGTCCATGCAATGTTTGCTTCAATAACAGTCGTTGTTGTATTTGACTTGGTAAATGTTCCCCCAACAAGATTGTTTATTGTTCCTGATGTGGTTGAAACAATGCTATTATTTGTTTCAACAGTAAAAATATTTGAGTTATTGATTACAGCAGCATCTTCCATAATAAAGTCGCCACCGGGACCATTCCAGCTTATTTCACCAAAGTTGTTAACCACAACTCCCCCATTCAATGTAAAACTATCTCCATTGGTAAATATGTTCATGGAACCATTGGCAGTAATTTCAAGAATTGCAGGACCTCCAAACGTATCCAGAGAAATACAGTCAATTGAACCATTGGCTACAGCCACTTTTACGTTGATTGCTATTGTTGTACCACCGTTCATTTGCAATGTTCCATTAATAATCAAATCATCCCCTGTTCCATCGAGTACTGTAAGATCACCTTCAGCAACAAACAAAGTAGCACCGGCTTCAATTATTATTTCATCTCCTTGAATATTTTGTGAATTGTTGGTCACATTGAATCCATTACGAATAGTTATTGTACTACTATTGGTTCCATCCGGTGCAACACTGGCTGGCACCCATGCGCAGCCGTTATATGTTTCCCAAGTACCAGGAGTATTCCATCCGCCTATGCCAACAGCTGATCGGTATTCATTAGTTGGGGTACAGGGTTCTCCAATTTGAAAATCACTAAAAGAGGTTATGTTAGTCGTTGTAATAGAAGTTGCGGTTTGACCGGAAGCAATTAACGGAGACCAGGTTGAAGGGCTATCGAATTTTGAAATCGTGAAATTACTGGTGTTTGCTCCACCATCAACATCTGCTGCGTCGAAGTTAAAAGTAAAATCAAAGGAGTCAAATCCACCTGAATTTCCATCATCAATTGTCCAATACCTATTTACTGATTTGATCGAGTTTAAACCGGAAGTTGCAAAATTAGGATGATCGCCTGCAAAAGTTTGTACTTCAAGTGTACAAGGAGGAGCTGCATTATATACAGATGCCGTAACGGGTGTGTAATAGTTGGCATCTCCTACCGGATAGGTGAAAGTTGAATTTCCGGCAGGATATCTTTTTGACATTTCCTGCAACATACCTGTTTGAACTTACTCCAATTAATGTAGCGGTTTCTGTAAGATCTAATTGAGAAGAGGGCGCCAATATTTTACCTGAGATAAAAGTTAAAACACCATAAACCCTTTGCATATTAGAAATTGAAACATTATTGCTATTATTAATAGTAAGGTTATTAATAATTCCGTTTCCTGCCAATGTTTGAGTAGTAGCACCTGCCATTGCCAGCGTACTATTCATAAATCCATTGTTTGTAAAAGTAGAACCTGTAAAGTTTATGGTGTGAGTTCCATTGATTGTGCTGTTGTTACTATAAGCACCTGAGTGTGTACCGAAAGTATTATTTAAAGTTAATGTTCCTGAAGTTACATTTATGGTACTACTGTTAACTAAGTTAACGTTTGCATCTAAAGAGGTAACACCTACTGTTTTGTTAATAGTACCATTGTTTGTGAGTGTAAAAAAGTTGGATCCCCCAAGTGTGTTAACAATATTTGTAGCGGCACTTATGTTAAATATGTTATTATTTAAAATTTCTGAGTTCGTGGAACCTCCATCATAAACTATATTGCTTGCTGAGTTCCAGTTAATGGTTCCATTATTGGTTATGTAATGATTGCCGCGTAAACCAACATTGCCGGTAATATTTAAAATAGAACCCGAATCAAATTCTGTGTTGGCATTACCACTTAATTCCCCTCCACTCCAATTCATTGTGGAAGCATTTAAAAACCGTAACTTGTTTACTCCCTGAATAATCCCTGTTTGTAAGTTTACAGCAACTCCTGATGGAATTTGAACAGCAAACTGAATATTGGTTGTTCCTCCATTCAAATTAATATTCCCCGAACCCGTTATAGCAGTATTACCATTTAAATTGGTGGTAGTATTTAATAGATCTAAAGTTTTACCAGAGGCAACTTGTATGGTGCCAAAATTAGTGAATGTGGTAGCACTTAGTCTTAAAGTACCATCGTTAACAATAACAACTCCGCTATTAGTAAATGCAACTCCTGGTATCGAAACAATAAATGTACCTGATTTTGTAAAAATTCCTGATGTCATGTTATTAAATGCAGGTGCAACCGGCGAACCGCTTAATCCAAAACTTGCATCTGCACTTATTGTAAATGATCCGTAATTATTAAACTGAACGCTGTTTGCAAATAACAATCCAAACGTCCCTGAACTCCAGTTTAAAATACCATAATTATTAATAGTACGTGTATCTCCAATTATTCTGCTGCCACCACCAGTGCTCAAAGTAACTGTTGATCCAGCAAGGAAATTAGTTGTTCCTGAGCCGCGCATGTTACCGTTTGTCCAGGTAAAAGAACCCCCACTTGCTACATCAATTTGCCCGGCATCTTCAATAAAGCTTCCTGAGAAAGTCATTGATCCATTAACTAATAAATCGACTCCTGCTCCATCAGCTAATTGAAAGGTTCCACTACTAATTATAAGTGAACCTCCTGAGTTTACAATTACTTGATCAACATTCACCACAGAATTTACAGTTACAACTGTAGCATTCTGAATGCTAATAACTCCATCGGAACTTGATGGTGCGGAAACTGCAGCTACCCATGCAGTACCATTGTAGATTTGCCAAGTGCCAATGGTACTCCATGCACCGGTTGATGAACTGCGGTAATCTCCCACAGATTGAGCTAGTGATAAAAATGGCAAACTAATTACACTAATCAGTACAATTAAGAATTTTTTCATGTTAACGGGGGGTTAAAGGGGGGGGTAAATTGAAAGGCAAGCTACAATCTTTTTTGTAAACTACAAAACGTCAACCACTTAAATCACCATATTTGGTGAAAAAAAGCGCCTTAAAATCGAATTTTTTGGTAAAATCACTAGTTTTAGGGGTAAACTTTGAGCCAAATACCGTAGAAATGGACTTATTCTGAGTCAAAAAATGGTCATCACCCGATTAAAAACAAGAGGATGCTTTAAAGAATCGGCTAATCAGCAACACCCGATTTAACCAATTTTATTTTTTTGCGATCACCTGTTACCAGACTAAAAAATTCAAGAAAATAAATTCCTCTGTTCAATGTTCTTACAGAAACAGATTTTTCGATGCCCGGCGCTACAGTCTGGACTACTTTTCCAAGGCAATCAAAAATAGTTATCTTATCAACAGGAAGAGTTCCTTCAGTATCGAAGGTGAAATTTGATATTGCCGGATTAGGATATATAGCAATGGCGCCCCAACTATTTCCAAAATTGTTGGTATCTGATTTGCAATTATTACTATTAAAAGACGGTTGTCCTATGAATTGGAAATTCCCGGTCCCATTCGGACAGCGCCCTGTTGCCACATCATCGAATTGAGTACCATAAGTAATGCTATCGAGTACCAGCGAGAACCCATCGCTTAACATCAATTGCTCACCGCCTGCGGCAAGTTTAAAATTAGCATGCGCGAAACCGGTAGTAGGATCTTCTTCATCGGCCCATACCATATAAAACCCGTTGGCCGGAATTATTGCATCTTTGGCAAAAGCAAACTTGGCCATTCGATCAAAGTCATCCGTAATATACAATCCATAAAGAGACAGCGGTGATGAACTGTTATTATACAATTCTATCCAGTCGGCCCGGTTTCCATAATCATTTATTTTACCGTTAACATTAACCGAAACAAATTAATTGATTACAATTTGCCCCGCAAACGGATAGGTCCAGTTTGTTTGCAGTGTATAAAATTCGTGCTCGGCACGTTCAGGGGAAAATTGGGCAGCATCATTATTCTCCGCATAAATATAATATTGAGCAAATAAGGAACCGATCGGTATTTGAATTCCAAAAATAGAATCATTAGCCATTCCATCGTTGTGCAAGCCATCATCAAACATGGAGCTCCTTATAAACTTTGCGGAGGTTGAATTACGATATCCCAGATAAACCGAAACCGAATTTGTTACCAGTGCAGTTATAGTTACGGTATCGTTGAGCTCAGGGCTGGAATTGCTACTGCTAACAGTTGAAATAGAAGGCGGCACCGTTTGAAAATCGGGTAGTGACTGTAAGTAAGCAGCTCGTGCATCCATCAGGTTTCCTAATCCCGGAACCATATAACTTCCCACCATATAATCGGTGGTAATTCCATTCTGAAATTGTGCGTAATTAAACAAGGCATTGGTGTCGGCCTGTACGGAGCTGTCGACTAATGTTTGCAATTGTGTTGCAGTATTGAGATAACCTCCATTCGAAAAGTTTTCACTGATGATGGTACGTGCATGAGCTATGTATTGTTTTTTCCATGTCGGATTTCCCATCACCGCATTTATTAGTGGCCAGAAAGGATCCACATCATGAAAAGTTGGAGACAATTGAACCATATTGGTTATAGTCAAGCTTCCCATACTCGTGCCTCCGCTTCCAACGAATGGAAATCCGCCGAAAGCCATATTTAAATCCCAAATTACAGGATTAAATCTTCCGGTTTTATCGCGATAGAGATAATAATTCTGACAAAAGACTCCTGTATAGCTATCCAAATTTACCAACACAGAATTAAAGGCAAGCATCCATACTATTCGATCCACATCCAAAATCAAATCTATGGAAGTACTGTAATTAGTAACGGTATCGCATAAACGCACCAATTCATCCCATCCATAATCTGATTTGAGTTCGTAAAAGTTGAAATAACCGGTACTGTCGACTCCCGGAATATAACGCAAATTACTTTTTGTTGTTGGCCCGGGGGTGACCACCGGATTACATTTAAAAAAAGTTCCGGATGAGGAATTAAAATTGCGGGAACAGAATTTTTTATCAATACTTTCATCGTTAGAATACAATCCGATGTAAGCACCATTAATATATACTGTAGCGAAATTGGAACGTGGGCAATCCATGTAATTTTTGAGCACATCATAAGCCAGCACTTCTCTTATAACACTTGGATCACTATACCCATTGCTCAGTTTTATATCAGTAAATCCCTGATACGACTGAGGAGTGCTATTATCCAATTCAATGTGAATAGGGTTTTTGATTTTAGTAGAATCAAAGGAACTATTTCCTTTGTACTTAACACCGGCATTGTTAAACTGAACGTTGTTGACTTTTACCCAATCGGCAGTAATATACGATTCGCTTCCCTCTTTGGCGGTATCTAACTGGTAATCCCAATCTGGCTGAGAAAAATAAATTTCAATTTTTTGAATGGTATTCACATCATAAAAATCTACTTGCGCTTTCGCTTGTAAATGCAGAAGGTGAAAGAACAGTGCAATCAGTAGTAAGTTTTTCATTATCCAAATATAAAACACCCCGCCAATAATGGATCGGGGTGTGAAAGGTACCTTTTAATTCATACAACTAACCCATCCCCAATTATTCGAAAACCAATTTAGCCGTTGAGATATCGACAGAATTCCCTTTAATATGAACAAAATAAATTCCTGACTGAAGGTTTCCTCTTTCAATGACCAGCAAGGCTCCCTGCACATTATTGTATTCTCTGATAATTCTTCCGGTTACATCTTGCAGCAGAACAGTAAGTGGCGCTGCAGCATTCCCTATTTTTATTTGTGAATAGGATTGCGCAGGGTTGGGAAAAATTTCCATTTTTGCCGCTAAGTCATTATCCGCAATTCCTGTTACACAGGGGTCACAGGAAGCAAAGCAAACAACGCCGAGAAGCACATCTGCATTAACCGCGACTTCACGATTCCCATTAACTGCGCATGCTGAGGGAACGGCTTCTGCTGCTCCTGAGTTGTTACCGTTATAAAACTTATATGCATACGTTCCTGCCGCAACGTAAGAAATTACCTCGTGAATATTCTGTGCAAAGCTATAAAGATAGGTCGTAGCAGGATTGAAGCCCTGAAAACTGCCTGCCAGGTGCACACCATCATTGGAAACAATTTCATTTTGCATGTTAACATAATAACGAACCAAAAATAGTCCTGCCGGAGCATTTGCTGCAAAAACAATTGCTCCAATAAATGTAGTATCATTTGCTAAGCTATCCACATACAGCCAGCGGTTATCATTAAAATTGTAGCCGACACGTGAAAATTCAGGAACAAATTCTGCTTCATAAAAATGATCGCCGTTTACAAATTTATATTCATATTTCGTAAATGCAGGAATATCAACAATGATACTGTATATCTCTGTTCCGGCCTCCTGGGTTAAAGGAGTTGAGGCTGAGTTCCAGTCGCCTCCTGCAAATCCGGCTACAGTTTGAAAATCACCTGAAATATGCATCCCTGTTGCCAAAACAGGAATACCGGTCATGTCACAGGCAAATTTTACTTTTTTCGCAAAAGTTAATGTAGTTATAGAAAATAAAATTATTGTAATAAGTGTTTTTTTCATAAGTCGTATTTAAAATAATCTGATCTGTTTTGAAAGGCTCGTGTTTAAAATGGTTGGCTCCTCCATATTAACGTATGTGCGATATGCGTTGTGTTGTTTTTCCTGCACTGGAAGTAATGATTGTGACAAAATAAATTCCGGTTTCAAACGAAGAGAGGTCCACATAAGCACTGTTTTTTTCAGAAATCAATAGTTTCCCAACCTCATCGGTAACCAGTACTTCAAAGGGCTCATTGGAATAATTGTGTTGTATAATTAAAACTCCTTTGGTTGGATTGGGATACAAGTTTAATTCTATGGAATTATTGGTTTCACTAATTCCGGTTGCAACCGTAATGAAATTATCGACAGAATATTGCAATACACAACCATTGGCATCAGTAATACGAACTTTATAATTTCCCGATTGCGTAGGAACATAGGTCTGACTTGTTGCACCTGCAATTTGGTATCCATTAAAATACCATTGGTAGGTAACAGCTGGTGTCGAGTATAAAGTATCATTATTTTCGGTAACAATTGGGATGGCCGGTGCAGGATTAAACACAAAACAGCTGTCGTAACGAAATGCTTTGGGTGTTGACCCGGTAGTAGTTTTCGACCACAACAAATTTCCGTTAGGATCAAATTCTTTAATTACTCCGGCTGTTGAAATACAGATAATTGTATTGCCATTGGGGAGCACCTGCATGTTTCCCATATTACTGTTATAACCTCCACTAGGTTGTCGTAGGGTATACGTTGCAGGCAAAAAAGCACTGCCGGGAGTAATGGTATAATTGTATCCATTGTAAGGAGGAGCCACCTGATCGCCACAAGATGCATTGCTGGAAATTCCTTTGTTATTATAGGCACATAAATAACCAGGGTTAGGCACATTTTCCGGATTCCAATGAGCATCATGAACCACATTAATTGTTGCCGTTCCCCCTGCCTGATAGGCCAAAGGATTTCCCCAACGATATAAGATGTCACCCCCTTTTCCTGAATTACCTCCAGTGTGTCCGGCAGCTTCAGCAGTTGTAGTGCTATGGTCAATTACATAAATTTCATCCAAATTATGACTGCTAAAAGTAATCTGATCAAGCATAGGATTATAGGAAACCCCATTCATATGCATCCAATCCTTAGCTGTGTTATAATTAATATTGAGCAATTGCGGATTATTAACAATAGAAGTTTGATAGTTCGCTTTAAGCGGGTCTACATTTTGAACCAGGTGATCCCAGGCTTTCCACTCCCAAACAATATTTCCACCGTTCAATCCAACCGGTTCAATTTCAACAATTTTGTCCGGCCACATTTCAATACTCGTTGTGCTTCCTGCAGCAAATACTTCTGCCGCCGTACGTCTTTCATATGCAATTACCAGAACATTGCCATTTGGCATTGGATGAATATCGTGATGGGAGCAATAATTAGTTGTGGAATAAACAAAGTCCCAAATAATAGTACCATTCCAATCTACCTTTTGCACCTGACCACATATTGGCCCTCCCATAAACGAGTTGCCAGACCGCGCCACCGAACGCAATAAAGTCCCTCCAGGAATCAGATAGGCGGAGTACCCATTTTTATTCGCTGAAGTATGCGTCCACGTTTTAAATGTAGTGCCATTAGTATCTACCAGGTAAGTAGTGGTACCATTCAAGGTGCTGTATAAAGTATAATTGCCCCATTGTTGTGCCTGTGTTGAATAGGATAAAAACATACTAAATGCCAGGGCTAGCCTTAATGTAATTTTTTGTAACATATTGATTAATTGGGTTGTGTGGAAAATAAGATTGATTGAATGCTAGTAAATTCAGCTGCGAAACGCAGCGTTTGACAATACTCTGCCTTTTTGGTTTAATAATCGTAAAAATAATAATTTAACCGTTCCGTAATGGCAGGCAACAAAATAATTAACAATGAGATAAGGTGATTCCGAAGAACTCTTTCAGGTAAAAAGGAGTAAGGAACATTCCAACTAGTATTTATTCACACCTATGTTAAAAAAACTATTGATTTAAAAAGTGAGTTATTGAAATCCCCATTTGAAATGAAATTTGACTAAAGTCATTTCTCATCCATTAATTCAATGATAGTTCTATCGATGCGTTTGCTATTTTCTCTATTCATATCAATAATAGTTTCCCGATGAGTTTCGATTCGAACCGGCAGGCCCGGTAATACAAATATTCAAATCTGTTAGTATCGTTGATATCAAATTTAGCGGATTGCATGGCTAGTTCCATTTCATGATCTTTTAATCCCATGCTACTCAAAACCTGCATCATAACTCTTTTGGTGTCATCCGGATTTAATTTCATTTGTTGAATAAATATGCACCGCGACTTTTTAAAATCAACACTTTCGAACACAATTTTAGCATCTCCTTTAATTGGCTCACCTCCAAACATATTTTGGCAACTCTTCCTCATATTCTATCGGTTCTTTGAATGAAAATGCTACACCAAAAGGGAAATGAAAAGTTTGCAGTTCTTTAAAAACCAACTGCTCTACTCCTTGTTTTGAACTATAAACTGAGATAAAAGAATCCATTGCTTTCTGCAACTCATTTGCGTTCAATTTTTTTTCCAACTCCTGGTACTGCGCCAGATCGGTGAACAAATCCTTCATCATTTTTCCAATGGCTTCCCAATTTTCAATGCCAACAAATTCCCCCATTTCTGTGGTAGAATAAATAACTTCGGTAAATTGATACTTTGCAAATTTTTCTAATATTTCAGGAGGCAAATTGTAAATGTTGGTAAGATCATTTTCATAACTCCATTTGATTTTGTAGGAGGTAGCCGTTGAATCCAAGACTTCAAATTTAACATCGTATAGAATGGTATCATTTTTAGTGATTTCATCCCCTTTCCACTGTTTTTTAATTTTTGATACTCTAAACTTGTGCTGTTCCCCTTTTGACCAATAAGCAACGAAGGAAACGTTAGATGTATCGGTTTGACAAAAACTTATTCCAACAAATCCAAATATAAATAACAGTATAAAGTTAGTTTTACTAATCACTTTGATGCTACTTTTAAATGTTGAGATGCTATATAAATGGTAGTACTTCCTCCGCTACAAGAAACCTATTTTTTTATAAACTTTTTAACACGAGTGCTATTCCCATAAGAAATTTCTAAAATATATTCCCTGATTTAAGGCATTTACATCAAGAGTGTTGTTAAAATCAGTGATAGATTTAGTCAAAATGGTTTTTCCTAATACATCTGACACAGTCACCAACATTTCTGAACCAGCCGGCAAATCACTTTGGATAGTCAGCGTTGTTGTGGCAGGATTCGGGTAGAAAGAAATGTTATATCCGGATAAACTTTCAGCGAGTCCGGTAGCAATAGTATTGTAATTTGAAATAATCCACCACTCAGGATCAAAGTTAACGGTAGTAACAGGAAAGGGATGTTCAGTATAAAATTCTGACCAGAAGTGGTGTGATCTATGCGAACTATTGTATCCTGAGTGCCATTGGAAAACTGAATGGGTAGCGGCAATTCAAAAAATGGAACCGATGGGTGTGATTGTGTTTGATTCACTTCCAGATAAACAGAACTGCCTATTTGCGACCAGTTAATCTGGTACGAGGGAAATCCCTCCCCTATAAACCAATCATTAAAATACCAGGTAAGATTTTGACCACTTGCAATTTCTAAATGTGATTTTAAATCACTGGTTCTTGCAAATTCATACGCACAAGTTACATCAGTCAGATAGCTATTTATTCCTGCATAAAACGCTGAATCCCCAATCACCCATCTAACCTGATGTAAAATCATTGCCCCTTTCACATAAGTGAGCCTACCATCAAATAAACGATTTATGTCCAGCGTATCGGTGCAAAGTACCGACCCATCATTTTGCGATGTGATGAAATTGATTTGGTTTTGTTTGAAAGGCAACCAGTAGGCAGGAATCAGATGTTCGAAGCACAATCCGGCAAGGTAGGTTGCGAACCCCTCATTGAGCCAGATATCTTCCCAACTACCGCAAGTAACTTTATCACCAAACCAGTGGTGTGCCAATTCATGCGCAAGTAAATCGTAGTCAAATCCGGAAACGAATGTTATGGTTTGATGCTCCATTCCTCCACCCCATCCAAATTGTGCATGACCGTACTTCTCGTTTTGAAATGCATACACTCCAAAAAGTGTATCGTATAACTGAATCATAGCAGTGATTTCACTTGTTTGTGCTACTGCACTGGCCGAATCTTCAGGATAAATATAGTTCACAACTTCGAGGGTGTCTCCTGCAAAGGGAACAAAATGAGAATATTCGGCATAATTGGTAACAGCAAGACAAATAAGATACGTAGCAATGGGGTAACGATGTTTCCACTGATAAATGGTATTGTTACCGTTAGGTGTTGTGGAAACCAGAATTCCATTACTTGCTGCCTTATAGTTGGAGGAGGTATTAATGGCGATATCAATTGAATCGGCCTTATCGGTTAACCCATTTTTACATGGCCACCAATCACTTGAACCATAAGGTTCAGATAAAGTCCAAATTATTGGAGTGCCGCTATGAGTATCCTGAATAAAGGATCCAAACCCGGTGCTGCCCGGAACTCCCTGATAAAAAACTGTTATAGAGTCGAGTGTGTTAACTGGAATGGTAGCAGGGAGCGGGATTGTAATTAAATCATTACTGTGATTAAATGTAAGTGTTGTATTATGATACCATATTGAATCAACAGTTAAGGCATTCGTCAAATCAAAAACAATAGAATCAAATAAGGGCTGAGTCGGATTGAAAAGAGTGGTAACTTTTCCTGAAATATAACTCACCGCCGGATCAATGTTCCAAAAGCAGTTGTAATACTTTACATCGTAATCGGTAGATGCACTTAAAGCAGATGGAATTAGTTTCCCGGCATGAGCGTCACGTTCGCCTTTTACCATTTCAAGAAAATTGGTTTGTGAAAAATTGGGTTGTGCAAGCACATAACCTGTTGAAAAGAGGAGGATCAGCGTGAGTAGTTTTTTCATTGGAATAGGGCCTTAAGTTTAGCAAAGTAAAGATAGGAAGCTTTTTTGATAAATCACCAATAAAACAGCCTAACTTTATCCAAAGAGCGATGGATCAGTTGAAGGTCTCGCTGTTGCAATAAATGACTCTATTGAAAGTGTTTACAAAGTTCCTGCATGGCTTCAACCTGAGTTTGAACTTTTATTCAGAATTCTTCAAAACCTCAAATCGCACTTCCTGCCTTTAAGTAAATACAGTTAGCATAAATAGTACTATTTTAAAATTACCTTATAAATCAAGCGGAAATTATAAAAGGAAACAATAAGTTTGCAGACATATTAGCCAGCGGTATTTCAAATGAAAAAGAAAGAATGCCCATCGTGCGCAATGGAAATAAATTCTGAAGCCACTATTTGTCCTATTTGCGGTTATGAATTTCCTGTACAGCATAAAATTTATGTCTGGGTGGCCATTCTACTTTTAGTAGTGCTAATTCTATATATGTTATGAATTCTCTTTTTGAACTTCAGTACTATTAAAAATCCTTCCTATTTAGTTCCTAATCCTTGAAGACCATCAATACTTTTTAAGTTTTTTACTTTTTGATATTCCAGAACCGCTTTTTCACCTTTAACATCCGCCCACTTTGTAAGCACCTCTCTTTCCTCCTTAAAATCATATTGAGGAACACCATAACCACATGAATCCTGAATACGGGTAAGATGAATCAGGATGTAGGCCCTTACTCCGATTCGAGCAGGGAAACGCACTGAAACAGAAAGGAAATTTTCTGAATCCGGAAACACCACCTCACCGTTGCCATAAAATCTGTAAATTTTAGGAGGCCCTTCCAAGGCGCAAAACATAATCACAATCCGTTTATTTTCCTGTATGTGAGCAATGGTCTCGATCCCGCTGCCAGTCAGATCCTGATAGGCAACAAGAGTAGGAGTAAGAATTCTGAATGAATCAAGTCCTTTAGGAGAACAGTTAACGTGACCATCGGCAGTTAAAGGTGCTGTTGCGACAAAAAACATTTTTTGGTTTTCAATCCATTCCTGAATTTCCGGTGTTATTTCTGAAAATAATTTCCCCATAATAAAATTTTAATTAGTGTTAGAACAGCAAGAACAAAGATCGGAAAATTGTTGCGATCAGCGAGAAGCTATGTATATAAAATTTGACTTGCTTTATTTAAATACTTTTAACCTCTACCTACATTTCCATTCAGCACAAGTATACAAATACCTCTCTGTTCATAAATCAAAGTGCCTTTTACAATGAAAATTTCAACTATGACTTTATCAGCTTCATAAATTTATTTTGGTATTGAACAAAATAAATTCCGGCAGGCAGCGTAGAAATATCTATTGCTTGTTTAGGTGCTGTGATTAAAGTTGAAAATACCATTCTGCCAAGCGAATCATAAAAGTGTACTGCCTCGTTTTTTTGTAGAATAGTTGTTGTTGAAATTAGAACTATTTCGTGTGTTGGATTCGGATAAATTTGAAAAATTGATGGTGGTCCATTTAATTCGGCAAGTGCTGTTTGGCTACCAAAAATATTTTCAAAATTCTCTGCAAACTCATACGAGCTTGCGCAGGTGTTTACTGCATCCCAATTGATGGACCATGTCATCATGCCTCTTAAGTCAGGATAACCTCCGGCTTGAGCAAGCACATAGGATCCGGGTTGAGGACCATTTCCTAGCAAATAATCGACTGCACTTTTTACCATTGCAGTATCAGCAAAACCTCCACCGGCTGCATTAGAGCATGCAGGCAATCCAATAGCAACTTTACTTGCCGGCAATCCGCTGAACAAACCACCATTGGTATTAAATCCCAGAATCACCGCTTCTGTCATTGCAACAATAAAATCGGCGGTCCCTTGAGTATATATAGTACCATCAATACCAAACATACTTCCACTATTATATAATTGGACATGCAAAATTTCAAGTGAATCGCGTAAGGCATTAATAACGGGAAGATAAGCGCCCCAAATACCACCATAAGCAGACATACCCCCTTGAACAAATGCTGTTTCAGGAGCCATAGTAAGAAGCAATTTTTTGTTGTGCGCAACGAAATAATTGCTCATTATTTGCTTCACTGCATAAATAAGATTCACAATGGCAGGATCAGCAGGAGCTGAAATTGTTCCACCGGTTACTGAAAGGGATGCGCCTTCAAAATCAATATCAATACCATCAAAATTATAGGTATTGAGAATATTTCCCATGGTACTGATAAATATGTCGCGTTCAGAAATGTTATCCAAAGAGATGGGTGCGGTGGCTCCTCCCATACTGATGATTACTTTTTTACCCAGATTTTGCAGCACCTGGATTTGATTAATCATTGTTGGTACTGAAACCTGGTCAGGAATAAATTCCATTTGATAATCGGTTCCGAAATGCGGAACTGCAAACGAGACATCAATTACCTGGTATCGGGAATCGACCTGATCCAGTTGGATGTAGGGAGCTGATGCATCATTCCAATTGTGCCAGTAACCAATTAATGCAGGATTCGGACTCTGAGCAGTTGCAATAATTGAAGTGAACAGCAGCAGGAGTAACGGGAGTGTTATTTTATTCATAATTCTACTTAACTATTTAAAACTGGTTGGCCTTAGCATCAATCCTACTGTTAACCCATACCGGGTTAAGGAACAAAAATAGTACATTCTATTCCATTAAAATGGCAAAATAACTGTTGAAAATTACAAACTTTTGAAAATGATGGTTGTAACTTTTCCATACAAAAAACAATGAATACCCAAAATCAGCACCAATTAATAGCATCGGAAAGAAAAAAATATCCCAAATTTTAAAACCAGAACACAAGATGAGTTTTCCTATGGAGCAAAAGCTATTCTTTTTCGAAGCACGGTTTCGTTGACAAAAATTCGAATTTCATATACTCCTGCACTCCATCCTTTTGATTTGGGATCAAAAATTATTTCATAATTGCCTGCTTGCTGCTCCGCTGCTAAAAGTGTGAGCATATTCATGCCCGATGCATGAATGACATCTATTCTTACCTTGGATGCTTCTTCAAGGTTATAGTAAATATTTGAATATTCGCTGAAAGGATTGGGCCCGACACTCAATAACACTTCAGAAGGAGCAGACTTTACTTGAATAATTGATGAAAAACTGTACGTTCCATTAAAATCAATTTGTTTGAGTCGGTACATATAATTCACATTGCATGAAACATTTCGATCTGTAAAAATATACTTGTGCAACTGTGATGAGGTGCCATGACCTGCAACACTTCCAATTTTTTCAAAATTAACTACATCACAAAAAGAACGTTCTATTTCAAACCCGGCATTGTTCACTTCAGCAGCTGTTGACCAGTTAACTTCATTCGCCTTATTTAAACTTTTCACACCAAAATTAAGCAATGAAACAGGTAACGGTGTTGTATAGGTGATATCCAGTTTTGGTCTTAAAGCTGCAGTAAGGTGATCGCTTGAAGCAAGAATCATTTTTCGCATTACTGATTCATTGACTAAACGCATCATAAAACCATAATTGGTTGATGGATTTACAAGCATATCCCTTATTAAATTCGTAACATTAATATTTAAATAATTTTGTGTGCTGGTAGCGCTGGTTGGAATCAAAACTTGATTGGTAGTTGTAGTTACAGGTTGGTTATTCCAGGTAACGGTTGATTCTAACCATGGAGCCATTACACGTTGCAAATAGGAAGCATTCGCACCTGAGTGCGTTCCTTCTGAACTGGTAGGATTAAAAAAGAGAGAAAGTTTTGCATCGGTTATCAGTGCATTTGAAGGTATAGCACTCAGATCGAATTGTATTAATGAACGCACCATGGTAAGGTTACCTGAATTGGTCCAGGCAAAAGCATTAAAGTCCTTTTTAGTGCCATAATTATTTCCGGCATAGCCGCATGGTACGCAACTAAAAACCTCTGCGTCTTTTCCCTGTGAAGGATTAGGTTGGATGGTTACGGTAGTTTGAGCGGACAACCGTATTGAAAATGATAAAATTGCAATTACAATTAAAACTAAGGGCTTCATCTCTTTGACAATTAGAAATCAAAGATAACAAATTGATTTACAATTGAAAAGAATTTGGTGAAGGTGTTCCTGAGCAGGGTAAATTAAGTAGATAGTTGGGTTAATTGATATGGAAATGAGTAAAAACGCAAACTTCAACTTCTGGATTTAGAACCCTTCTGAGCATTACCGAAGCAGGCTTTATGAGTCCTGTTCTAGTTATTTTTAATTTCAATCCGGCGTTTTTAAAGTTACAAAGCAACTGTATAAATTGAATAACTCCGGGCTATTAAAATTTGTACCCAACACTTAATCCAGCTTCAACAGCCCTGGTGGAAATTGGACTATACTGTACATCATTGGGATTATAAATGTTATAATACAACCTGCTTGTAGTATATATTCCCATAGCAAGTGATAAGGATATACACAAATGCTTATTGGGAACAAACAGTACTCCATTTTTAATCAACCAGCCATAGTAATCAACTTGCACCTGATTATATGCCAATGGCACTGTTGGGTTGGAGTTATAATATTCCGTCTGGTAGTTTACCATTCCATAACCCAAAGAGGGGCCCACAAAATAATTCGCATAGCCCCATTCAAAAGGATAGCAAAATAAATCTATTCCTGCACTGAATATTTTGTTCTTGTTGTAATATCCATATTCTCCAATTCCTAAAAATACATTTCTTGAATTATATTCAAAATACTTCATTTGCCCGAGTTCAATAATTCCGACTGAAACCGGAAGTCGAATTCCCAAATGGTTGTTCAATAAAGTGTGCTCATAGCTTATTGATAATTGACCTAACAATAGATCACTTAGGTGGAAATAGACAAAATTTTGATGTGGCAATTTTTTCTTAGGAAGCTTTTGAGTTTCCTGAGTTATGTTAAACGCTGCTACTTCACCTGTGGCATACACAATTTTTTCTGCATCTTTTCTCTTGATTACATACACCGGACCATCGGGATTAACGCTTAATTTGTATTTTACTTCGGCGTTGCTTACTTCAAGTATTTTAACGAGTAGCTTACCTTTATTTGCATGGTAGAGCGTATCCTGCGCATGCAACTGCAGTCCTGTAAAAAGAAGTAAAACGAAGAATCCTATTATTCCCTTTAAAATATTGAACTTAGATGTATTAGGTATGGAGTTTCCCATTTAAAAATAAATTACCTAAAACTTATATCCTACATTCAATCCAAATTCTACCGCAAAAAAATCCTCGAAATTAAAAAAAGTAAACTGCTCTGAGTTACCATTTTTTGTTTGTCCCTGATAAAATCCAGCGCCTATGTTAATTGAAACATTGAAATTTTTTGAGGGCTGAAAGAGCATCCCGTTTTTAAAAATAATTGCTCCATAATTTCCAATTCCTTTTTTTAACTTATAGGTGGTTGGTGAATAGGAAATGAGTTCATAATATTTATAATAAAACTGTCCATACTCAATACAAGGGCCTACAAAATAGCGCCAGGTTCCCTGTCCGCCTGTATAATAATAAAAATCAAGTCCGGTACTAAAAATTTTGTTTCTGTTATAATATCCTGACACATCCCACCCGTCATTGTAGTAATAACTATTTTGATAATTTTGTGTAGTAGTGCTAATATGAATGTCTTTGAATCCTTTTGACAACGGAATTTTAATTCCAATTTTTCCTGTTTTAAGAATGTGTTCATAACCTAGTGTTGCGAATCCGAAAAAAACATCGGAGATGGTTGCGGAAAGTAAATTCCGGCCATAATCTTTTACTCTTGGGTCCGACTTCACATTTTCGGGAATTCCATAAACCGTTTTATTTGAAATCGTATCTGCCGTTCCGTTAGCATAAATAATTCTTGAAACGTGCTTTCGGTCAATGACGTAAATAGGTCCTTCAAGATTTATAAACTTTTTGTACTTAATATCACGCATATTTATCTCCAGGACTTTAGCAATAATCCGTGTATTGTTTATTTTGATGATGGTATCCTGTGACTTAGAAATGCTTGCAACCAAAAGCAACAGCAGTACTTGAAACATAACTTTCTTGTTGATCATCCTGATGATATTTTAAAATAACGTTGAAAATTCTTCTGTCTCAAAAAAACTAACCCTCTACAACAAAGTTAAACAACTTTGAGTTTGAAAACTAATGATCACCGAGATAGCAAATCTGGATTTTAAAAAAAAAATTGCTTTACTCGTTTCATAGATCTAAAGTTTATTTATACTATTGAATATTAATTATTTATCATTTTTTCAGTACTTTTTAATCGGCGTTATAATGCCCTAATTTAATAAATTACCATCTATAGCCACCCAACGTTCATCCCCCTCATTTTAGAAATAAAACTACTTCCCAAGAGGTGTAGTTTTTCTCTGAAAAGTCTGAAATGCCACAGCGTGCAGTATGGCACTTTATAAAAAGGAATGTTACCATAAAAGAGCCCTATTAAATAAGTAGCCGGAACCGTTACACCTAAAAATCAATTATTGTTTTTCCGTTAACGCTTTGGCGGAAATCGTCGCAATTTTTCCTGCTGCTCCGGATAATACAATTGCATCCCCTTTTTTAGATTTTTTCACCGTATGAAAACCCTTCAAGTCCGATAACGATTCCCAGTATTTACCTGCATCATAAGAAACATCCATCCCGTTTGGGCCTACTGTTAGAGCAATACTATCATTTACAATCAGCACACATTCGCGATAGCCATTGGTAGGGGCAACGGGGCGCTGCCAACCCATGCCGCCATTGGAAGTATAAAAAACATGATCCATTTTCAGAGAATCTATTTGGTAGTCGCCACCAACAATAATCCCTTCATTTTTATTGATGAAGTCGAATGAAAAAATGCCGGTAGTAGCTTCTCCTTGAAGAATAGGGGTGTAGATCGTGCTCCAAGATTTGCCAAAATCATTCGAAAGAAGCAACCGCGAAACCTTGCCTCCTGTAGCAATAATCACTCTTCCATTTTCAAAACAACGAATAGTAGTTCCACTGGCAGCAAAAGAAGCTTCTCCTTCTTCAAGATCAGGTTGCGATTCACGTGGCAATTCCTTCCATGTCGCGCCACCATCTTCTGTATTAACTAAAAGCAACTTACCTTCAATAGGGTCGCCAAAGGCTAGGCCGTCATTCGCGTTCCAAAAGTCCATGCCATCAATAAAGGCATCTTTGTGGGTATTCACATACACTTGTAGCCAGGACGTGCCGCCATCTTCCGTAAGAAAATTTTTGCCGGTGTTCCCACATTAGCGATAATTGCTTTTCGTATATCAAATGCAAATACAGACCTAAAATCAGCATCTTCATTACCCAACACCTTCATGCACTCAAACGATTTACCACCTGTAGCACTTTTACAAATCGTACCCATTGTACCTCCCACCCAAAATATTTTATCATCTACCACCGACAAACCACGCAGGGAAGCAGCTACTGGCAATTCAGTAACATTTATTAGCACATTTTGAGCTAAGAGTGGACCAGAAATCAGAAAAAACAGAACCACGATTTTTTTCATGCCCGTAAAGATACTCAAATCCAAAACAAAATTACTGAGCCAATAGTGCTAAGTAAATGGTTTAGATTACCCATGTGTGCAAACGTTCCAGGAAGAAATGCACTGCTTCACCGTTCCTTTTAAAAATCAATTCTGTCAACAATGGAAAGAATGAGCGTGTTCTATTTGTGAAGCTCTACACTTGAAGGCCAAGCAAATTCCCCGCTTAAAAGGAATGGAATAGCCTCATGCAGCTATTTAATTATCTCCTTTTTTGCCTTTGCAGAAATTCCCAATAGACGGGACTTTTCTCCATATAAAACACCATACCTTAATGGGTGATGCAGTTACAACGGCCCACGATGCTCTTCGAAATAATTAAAATGTTAGATTTTGACAAGTCATGCGCTTTACCTGCACTGGATTAAATAATAGAATTGTTGTAAAATAGATGGAAGTTCCAAAATGAAAAGTTTACTGACGGCAGAACGCTTGAGCTGATGTGATGAGGTGCTGGTATCAGATTTTTATTCTCCACCATTGTGCAGTCAATTCTTGAAATTGTAAAAACTACAGAGATTTTGAAGTTTATGTTAACTATTTGTTTTAAGTTGTATATAACAAAAAAAGTTCTTGATGTAGTTTTATATTAGGAATAATTACTATACAACGGAAATAATTGAAGGTATATTATTGATTATAAATTGCAAATTATCAGAGCCCTCTCAGGTACAACTAAGTTGCTATTCCATCAAAAGCCAAAGTACCTGGTGAGTAACTCCAAAGATCAAACAACTAAGGGTTGGGGGAAAGTAGATTGACTTTAAAAACAAATCAACTCCATTTAGAATTTATTCACCCCGCTTAAAAATAAAATACTTTTACCACAAATTCTTATAAACCTGTTTTAGATTAAATTTTTGCCCAAAAAAATTAATTATATACTGACGGGAAAAATTCAGTCTGTTGAGTTATTCTTATACTTAAATAAAATCATGAGCTACAAATTAAAAAATAACGCCTCTGAGGCTAAAGTACTCTTTATTTTTTCACAAACCTTCCATATAAAAAATCACCGTTCAAATTACTCGTTAGCTTTAAAAAATAAACCCCTGCATGTAAAAATGAAATATTAAATTTGCTATTTTCATCAGCACTAATTTTTACTTCGGGTTGCATAGTGATTTGTTTGCCTAAAATATCATACAACTCTAAATCATAAATTTCATTTTGTCTTAAAAACTGAAATTGAATTATATTGCTGGCAGGATTAGGGAAAAGAGCAATACTATTTGCAGCATCACCTGTGCGAATGGAAATAATATTGGAAGGTGTTTCCTTCCCGTCAAAGTCCACCTGATTAAGATAATAATAATTGATGCTATTGTTAAATACTTTATCTGAAAACATATAGTTTCTTATTTGTGTTGAATTTCCTGCACCAGTAACTTGAGCTATTTTTGAAAAATATTTTGCGTCGTTGCTTTTCATTATATCAAAATAACTGCAATTAATTTCTGATGCGGTTGACCAAAATAAATCGTTGCAATTGTGGACCTTGCTAAAGGTACCGGTAAAACTCAATAATTCAACAGGAAGAGTCCCCGTTATAACCGGCAAATCTGTTTCCCAAAGTCCTCTTCCGTATGTGCCAGCTCTTAATTTCATGGCACTATATTGAATGTCGAGGTGGTTTACAATCACATTTGGCAATCCTGTGTTATACGACAACCAATCGGGCAATGAATTATCTCTATAAAAACACCAAAGTCAGTTCCAATAATAACTTCATCGTTGCTTCCATTCACATAGGTTATACAATTGATTGGAATATTTGGAAGTGTACCGGAATAATTATTCCAGGTACTGCCCCCATCAACAGATTGAAAAACCTTGTTTGCGGCGGAATAACCTGATAGTGTAATCCACACCTTTAGCGGGTTGGTGGGGCTCACTACAATAAATGAAATACCGGCAGGAATTAAGAAGTTGGCGTTCAAAGGTAACCCTGCAGTAATATTTGTCCAATTAGCTCCACCATCAACGGACTTTACTATTTTTCCAAACTTTGATGCATACACATAGTTGGTATCTGCTTTGGTTACAGCCAATGAAGTTACGCTATCAACCACGCCAGGTGAAACATTAAACCAACTTAAAAAAACTGCTTGACTATATGATTTTTGAACTCCTGAATTTGTACCGATGTACATGGTTTGAGGATTTTTTTGATTCATTACATAAGGTGTGATCCAAGGTGATTGACCAGGAGATGCAAGAACAAAATTTTGGCCACCATCCACAGATTTTTTTAAGTCTCCCGAGGGTTTACACGCGAAAACAATTTTGGGGTTGGTATAATCTATCAACGATTGCATTCCGTCGCTGCTTAGCACTTGCGATGAGGAGTTATTAATACCATCCCAAAGGTTTGTTGCCGCATCTTGACAACCATAATATATGGTGTCTTTATTGAAAGGGCTGCTTGTAATTCTATAAATTTCGGCTATCTGCAAGCCATTGCTAAGATTGGTCCAAGTTGCGCCATCGTTTGTTGTAACAAAAATGCCACCATCAGTGAGTACATACAGCTTTGCACCTCCGGGAGCGTACACAAATTTTTTTACATCCTGATGAATATAATCAGGGGATAAATGATTCGACCAGGTGGAGGATGGTGTCCAATTAAATCCTCCGTTGCTGGATTTCAGCGAGGCATTTCCACCGCCAACTTGCAATTTGAGTTTATTCAATGGTGACACGGCAATTGCTCTATCACCATATCCATAAGGAAGAATTATTGCATCGGGATTAGATATCGAATTGAAAGAAGTTCCACTATTAAAAGAACGCTTTACTCCCAAAGTAGGACCCCACAAATAAATATAACTGGTATCAATAGGAGTAATTGCCAGTGATACTCTTCCGCCGGTAAGATTGGAATATCCACCACCTTTATAAATCCAGTTTACTCCATTATTGTCTGAACGCCATAGACCCTGACCATTTGTAGCATACACAATATTTCTGTCAAGAGGATTAAACTCAATGTTATAAAAACTTCCGGCTTTAACATTGGTCCATGCACCAATTGCGCCAGTGGTATTGCGCCAGATCCCGGTACTCGAAACCAGTAAGAGTGTAGACGGTACAACAGGATCAATAATAAGTTGTTGAGGATAAAGCAAATCGGTTTGCTGATACGACAACCCGGTTGGATTCCATGTGAGACCCCCATCCGTTGATTTAAAAATACCTGCACTAAAATGCCCTTGCAAGGTTTTAAAAAAGTTAGGAATGCCCGCAAAATTATCTCCGGTTGCTATATAAATAGTATTGGTGTTTAGTGGGTCAATGGCTATACTGGCTATACTTAAAGAGGGCAGATTATCTGTATTTAAAACTGTCCAATTTAATCCGCCATTTACTGTTTTCCATACCCCACCGCAAGCAGTACCAATTAAAAAAGAGTTGATGTTACCTGGCATAAAAGCCATACAATTTACTCTTCCGGTGCCGGCACTGCTGCCTGTAAGAACCAATGGCGCGGTTAAGTTAACCCAACCTGCACTCGTTGTTTTATTTACTTCAGAGGTTCGCTGGGATGACAAGGAAGTGGTCTTAAATTTTTTATATTCCTCTAAGACCATCTCTACGCTTGGGAATTCTCCAGATGGGAAAACGCGTTGTTCATTATACCATTCCCATCGTTTGTATTGCATATAACCCACAAACTTTCCTTCATTTTCGCCAGTACCTTCGTCTTTATCTGCATCATTTTCTATTTTATTTTTTCTTTCCTGTTTTCTTTCATACTTCAGAAAGGCTTTTTGGACATCATAAAAATTATAGTTGCCTGAGCTATCGGGTTTCGCTTTCAAGTATGAATCTTCCAGCCAACGTTGTGCTCTTGCATTGCTACAAATAAATATCAGGAATAGAAGATAGTACGCAAAATTATTTTTCATCAGCATCTATATTATTTTTTAACAAACCTGCCATTCAAGTAATGATTAGTTAAATTACTGGTAAGTTTTAAAAGTAAACCCCTGAATTTAAAAATGAAATATCAAACGTGTTATTTTTATCAGCACTAATTTTTACTGCAGGTTGAATAATAATTTGCTGACCTACGACATCATACAACTCCAAATCATAAATTTCGTTGTTTCTTAAAAACTGGAATTGGATTTTATCGCTTGCAGGATTGGGGAAAAGTGCAATAGTATTAGCATCATCACCATTTCGAATGTAAATAATATTGGACGGCATTGACTGACCATTAAAGTCAATTTGATTAAGATAGTAATAATTAGAGCCGAGGGTATTTTCCCTATCATAAAAAACATAATTTTTAATCTGGCTTGAATTTCCGGCGCCATTTAACTGTCCAATACTAGAAAAATATTTGGAATCGTTACTTTTCATCACATCAAAATGACTGACATTAATTTCTGATGCTGTTGTCCATTTTAAATCGTTTGCATTGGTTATTGCGTTGTGATTGCCGGTAAAACTGAGTAGTTCCACAGGCAAGGTTCCGGTTAGCAGCAAATTAGTTTCCCATATCCCTCTACCATACGTTCCGGCTCGTATTTTCATAGAGCCATAGTGAATGTCAAGATGACCAACAATTACATTTGGCAATCCGGTATTGAAAGGCGACCAATCAGGCGACCATGCATCGCGGTAAAAAACTCCAAAATCAGTTCCGATATAAATTTCATCATTACTGCCTTCAACATAAACCATACAGTTAATCGGAATATTTGGTAGGGTGCCTGAATAATTTATCCAGGTATTTCCTCCATCATTTGACATATAAACTTTATTGCCCGCTGAATATCCTGAAAAAGTTACCCATACTTTA
This sequence comes from Bacteroidota bacterium, assembly GCA_016722525.1. Taxonomy (GTDB): domain Bacteria; phylum Bacteroidota; class Bacteroidia; order AKYH767-A; family OLB10; genus JADKJB01. Next base: position 202,387 of record JADKJB010000005.1, on the reverse strand, counting down.
TTTGGGTTGGACGAACTGCATGTAACGTAACTTATAGCTGCTAAATTGACCGGCAATCCTGATGTGATTAATGTCCAGGTAACACCGTTGTTTGTAGTCTTAATCATTGAATCTGTTGATGCCGCGTACTGGTAATTTGTATCTGCTTTTGAAACATCAAATGTCTTAATGAAGGTAAGACTATTCAAAGTCATGTTCACATAACTTCCTTGTATACCCCCCATAATTGATTTTTTTAATCCTGATGAGCAACCCGCATACATTGTTTGTGAATTCAAAGGATTGAACATAAATGGAGGATTCCACAGTGTTACACCTGGAGATGCAGAAAAAAAAGTTACTCCACCATCAGTTGATTTTTTAAAATTGCCAATTTGAGCACTTGTAAAAATTGTATCAGGATGGTTGGGGTCCACCAGTGGCTGAAAACCATCTCCACCATTTAAAAATTCAATGCTGTCATTCGCATTGTTCCACCGATTGCTCCCATTGTCTTGTGACCCGTAATAAATAATGTCTGCATTAGACGGGTCACTGGCCACTTTATAAATGTCGGTTATTTGCAATCCATTACTTATGTTCGTCCAGGTTAGAGAATTGTCTGCACTCACTGCAAGTCCGGCATCATTAAGTGCGTATAGTTTAGTGCCACTGCCTGGTTCATAAATTATTTTTTTTATGTCGCCATGAAAATAATTGGGAAGCAAATGATTTAAATAATCTGACCCTTGTACCCATGATGTTCCTCCATTTAAACTTTTGGCGCTGGTTACTCCACCCACTATCACATTAAGCGCATTTGTTTTTGAAACTCCAATAGCCATGTCAACAAACCCATAAGGTGATGCAATGGAATATGGGTCGGTCATATTTACGAATCCATTAAATGTGTTTCCTGCATTGGTATATTTCTTAAACTTTGTAGTGGCATTAGCTATTTTTCCCCATGTGTAAACGATATTGGTATCAGCAGGTGTTACCGCTAAAGTAACTCTGCCTGCAACTCCGAATGTGTTAGGATATCCACCACCTCGGTAGGTCCATGTTGTTCCATTGTTATTGGAACGCCATAAGCCTTGCCAGTCGGTTGCAAAAACTACATTGTGATTTAACGGATTAAATTCCATACTATAAAAAAAACCGGGTTGTTGAAGTGTCCAGTTCGTTCCGCTATCTATTGTTTTCCAGATACCGGTATTAGATGCCAGAATCATTATAGCAGGATTAACCTGGTCAATAATCATTTGCTGAGGGATAAATTGTTGTGATTGTACAGATGGCATTCCTGCCAGCACCCATGTTTGTCCTCCATCGTTCGATTTGAAAATTCCCGCACTGTAATGTCCTGGTTTTAAAGAACCCGCAATACCCGTAAAATTATCACCTGTGGCAAGGTAAATGTTGCTCGTATTGCTAGGGTCAATGCAAATGCTAGTTATACTTAAAGATGGAAGTTGATCGGTGTTCAGTATAGCCCAAGTCTGTCCACCGTCGGTACTTTTCCAAACACCTCCGCAGGCAGCGCCAATAAAAAGTGTGTTATTGTTTCCGGGTAAAAAAGCTAAACAATTTACCCTACCCATTCCGGCCCAGGTACCTGCAGGCATAGTAGGAGAAGAAAGATTTAACCACGTATTTGAAGAGGATTTATAATTGCTACTGTGCCCTAAGGAAGTTGCTTTATCCACAAATTTTTGATATTCACTTTGAATCATTTCTAAAGCAGGAAAGGTCCCTGTAGGATAGACCCGTTGCTCAGTAAACCATTCCCAGCGCTTATATTGCATATACCCATCAAACTTGCCTTCGTCTTCACCTGACCCTTCGTCCTTATCGGCATCCTCTTCTATTTTATTTTTTCTATCATACTTCTTTTCATACTTAAGAAATGCTTTTTGAATATCATAAAAATTAAAATTCCCTGAGGAATCAGGTTTCGCTTTCAGGTATGGAGATGACATCCATCGTTGTGCGTTTACGCTGCTATATAAAAACAGCAATACTAAAATGCAGGTAGCCTGTTTATAATTCATAGTAACATTTTTTTAATTAATAAATTCGTCCTATCCAGCTGAAAATAGGTTGTATCTTGTATCACTCCACACTAAATTTTCCATTTATAACAATGCTATTCCCCTGTACAATTTTATATGCATATATTCCGCTACACAATTTACCACGTTCAATAGGTATTACATTTGAATAAATATTTTTAACCCGACGAACTTCTTCTCCAACCACATTGTAAATAATCAGTTCTGCATTTTTTAATTTCTTATTTATTGCCAGTGTAGCTGAAACACTAAACGGATTGGGATAAATGCTTGCGGCTGCATTTGACGGGTAAATGGTTGGTGTGCTCACTATACTCTGAATAAAATTAAATGTGCTGTTGGTGGCTAAGAATTGATTATAGTCAAACCAAATAGCAGCTGTGTTTGGAATAGTAGTGCCTGCTGCATTACCCGGAGTTTGCTGTACGGTAAATTTAATAAACCCTTGACTGAGTAATTCATTTGTTGCGCTGTCAGGCAGAAGAATGTTGTTAAACGTCCATTCACAAATACCTTGCTCATAAATTCTAAACGTATAGGAATGGCTTGTAGCTATGGAATTAATGGATGCAACATCTAATAAATTGCTCAGCGTATCTCTGACTATCACAGTAAAAGCAGTATCATTTCCAATATTTTGAAAATGGATCAAATACGTCAAACTATCCGTATTATAAATATTTTCTTGTATCACATATCCACTGTTGCCAACTTGCGATTGAACTTCCAATCCATTTGGGTCGCAGGAACCAATTACAATATGGCAATCGCTTGCACTGTTGTTGTTGCTATCACATTCCACAGAGGAAGTTGTAATATTCACGGTAGTACATAACGTATCCCCCAAAGTTGCATTGCAGGAGATGGAATCGGTGATACCAATAAAGCCGGTTTGACCTGCGCGCACGGTATCTAAATTAAAAGGTATTGCCCGATCCATGGGATGCTGCTGGTAAGAGGAATTATTTGCGAACTAAAATTTACAGACACGGCAACATTAACCGCATCTGTTGCTCCGGTATTTTTGTATTGAATTACATAGGTATTTTTTCTGCATGCCCGTAAATAAGAAGTTGCAATACTCACTTCCAAGTCGGCGCAATGAGAAGTAAGGGTATCAGCAAAATCAATCCCGAATGAATTGGGTGTTGCAGAATTAATGGAAACATTATAAGTTCCTGCAGCTGCAGGACATGATTGATTATAATATGAAGGTGGAATATGACTTATCAGGTAAGCCCCCGAATCTACAAACAACGTATAGTTTCCAAGCACATCGGTGCTTGCAAAATAGTTCCCCGGCATGGCTTTAATTAATCTTCCCTTCAAGCCTATTTCGGCGGAGTCTTTAATACAGTTTGCATTTAAGTCTTCAAACACATTTCCCTTAACTACATTAGAAGAAACCGGAGAAAGTTTAACCATCCACAAATCATTGTATGTTGCAATAACATTAGCTCCAGAACTGTGATTTCCGGCAACATCATTATTGTTTGACCCCGTCCATCCTTCCACCATATAACCGCCATCAGCAGTTTGAAACCCTGCTGTTGCATAATCATAATTAGAGCCCCCCAAACATTTTTGCCATTGTAAAATTCCTGAGACATCCAATTTCAAAACCCATGCATCACTTCCTCCTCCGCGCCTACCTGCCACATCCCCATTATTTGGCGAACCTGTTTGGCCTGAAACAAAATAACCTCCGTCTGTTGTTTCAAAAATGTCATAGGCTCTATCGCCACCGGTACCGCCCAAAGTATTTTTCCATTGCACTGTACCTGTCGCATCTACTTTTACAATCCAAAAATCGTAGGCATTTCCATGTCGTCCACTTACATCGCCATCATTACTCAAAGTGCTTCCTGCTAAAATATAACCACCATCAGTTGTTTGCGATGCGGAAGAAATATAATCAGGCTGCGTACCCCCCAATGATTGCTGCCAAGAAATAACTCCTGAACTGTTTAATTTAACCATCCAATAATCGGTGTACCCCTGGGCTGTGCTACCGTGATGAAAAGTAAGGTCTCCGTCATTCGAGCAGGATGCACTCGCCATAAAATAACCACTGTCGGCAGTTTGAGTAATTGAGACATCTGTAAAATTAAATCCTGTATTGCTTGTGTTTACTAAACCACCTTCGTAAGATGTTCCACCTAAACATTTTTGCCATTGCAAATTTCCTGCTACATCCAATTTTACCAACCATAAATCGGATAATCCATGATTGCCACTTACATCTCCATCATTGGAAAAAGTTGTTGCGCCCAATATAAATCCGCCATCAAAAGTTTGTTTTATTGTTCTTCCCAAATCTATTCCAGTTCCACCAAATGACTTTTGCCATTGCAGGTTTCCAGCTGCATCCAATTTAACAACCCAAATATCAGCATTTCCCATATTCAAAGTTAGGTCTCCATCACTGGAGTAGGTTGTTCCCACAAAAACATAACCACTGTCAGTAGTTTGGATAATACAAGAACTAAAATCGGTTTTGGAACCACCAAATGATTTTTGCCATTGAATAGTTCCTGTTGCATCCGTCTTTACTATCCAAATATCTAAGGTGTCGGTACTTCCATGATGCATGGTTACATCTCCATCATTGGATAAAGATTCGCCAGCAGAAATGTAGCCGCCGTCATAAGTTGTTTTTAATGAATAGCCATTATCCATTTTAGTGCCTCCCAGGCATTTTTGCCATTGGATTATGGGTTGCGCTTTTACCTGAAATGACATAACCAAATGCAATAAAAATGTTACTCTTATAAATGTATAAAAATTATCCATAGTTATTCTCATCTGCTTAGTATATATGATAAATAGCCGTTCCTTTTGGATCCTAAAATCAGTTTAGGAGATTAACCAGCCCCGGTTTATACGCTAATTTAGATGAAACAACTATCAAAAAGAAGCAATAATTGACAGCTGGCCACTATTACTTTACAGGTGGGAAAGAAGAGTGGTTACTGTTTTAAAAACTGCTTTAAAAAAGCTTCCTTTTTTCGTTTGGAGATATCAATTTGGTCGCCATTGCTCATCAGTGCGTATCCCCCCTCGCCACGTGAATATTTTTTCACTTCATTCAAATTAATAAGGGAGGAATGATGGGCTCTAAAAAAATTATGTTCCAGTAAAAGTTCCTCATATTCCCCCAAATTTTTGGAGGTCAAAATCTTTTCTCCCGACGTTAAACAAAAAATCGTGTATTGTCTGTCGGATTTTAAATAAAGAATTTCACTCACACGCACAATGCTCATTCCATCCGTGGAGGGCAACGCTATTTGAAACTGGCTGGGGTTGTTACTCCGCATATTTTGAATAAAGGCTTCCAATTTTTTATTTAGTGTATTCTTTTGCTGAATGCGTATTACTTTTTCTATTGCTACTTTAAGTTCATCAACATCAATAGGTTTTAGCAAATAGTCAATGGCGCAAAACTTAATTGCTTTGAGTGCGTAATTTTCAAATGCTGTGGTAAAAATAATTTCGAATTTTATTTCATCAAACTTGTTAAGTAAATCAAAGCCTGTTTCTTTTTGCATCTCTATGTCGAGAAAAATAACGTCTGGTGCTTTTTTTTTGATGAGCTGAAATCCTTCAGCAACAGTTGCCGCTATTCCCACCACTTCCACATCAGCACAGTACTCCTCCAACAAATTCACAAGGAGTTTAGCACTCCGTTTTTCGTCTTCTACAATAATTGCGTAAATCATATGAATTCTTCGATATCAATTTCAATTTCTACTCTTGTTCCGGCAGCATTTTCCTTTTCGTCTTTTAAATCGTGCACGGCTATTTTCACTTTTTTATTGGTAAGACGTTCCAGCATTAGCACTCTCTCGGCTGTCATTTTCATTCCCAGAGATTCATGACCTATAAGTTTTCGATTTTTGATGGTCGCTGCTTCAGCTCTTCCAATACCATTGTCTTCAATCACGCAAATAATACTATTGTTGATTTGACTGATCTTAATTTCAAGATTCCCGTTGGTTGTTTTATTCAGCAAGCCATGAATAATGGCATTTTCCACATAGGGCTGCAAAACCATTGATGGAATTTCAATTCCATCCTTGTTTATTCTGTCATCAACTGTAATTTGATAAGAAAACTTATTGGAGAACCGCAACGATTCCAATTCCAAATAAAACTCTAACATGCTCACTTCATTTCTAATAGTGGTGGAATTTTTATTTGCGTTTTGCAAAACCAATCGTATGAGCTTTGAAAATTTGGAGAGATACTTTAAAGCATTTTCTTTTTCCGATTCCGAAATAAATTGCTGAATAGAATTTAGAGAATTAAAAATAAAATGCGGATTCATCTGAGCACTTAAAGCAGTTAAACGCGCTTCTGCTATTTGCTTGTTGATTTCGCTTTTTATTTTTTCATCATTTTTAATTTTTTTGATTCGTAAATAATAAAGTCCATAAGCGGCTAAACACAACAGTGTAAATACAATAATTTGAAACCAATTTGTTTTCCAAAATGGCGGAACTATGCTCAGGTTTATTCGAATTCCCTCAGTATTCCAAACTCCATCATTGTTAGAAGCAATAATATGAAGCACATAATTACCCGGGGGAATATTAGTATACGATGCAATATGATTAGTTCCGGTATAAATCATTTCCTTATCAAAGCCAACCAACTGATAGCCAAATTGATTTTTTTCGGGGTGGTCAAAACTCAATGCGCCCATTTCAAAGGTGAAAAAGTTTTGACCATAACTTAAGTTTATTTGAACTATTGAATCAATTTCTTTGTCAAATTGCAACTCTTTGTCAAAAACTTTAAACGCAATGATTCGAACTTGAGGAATAAATTTATTATAGTGAATTGAAGCTGGGTTGAACAAATTAAATCCATTGATCCCTCCAAAAAATAGCTCTCCGGAATTTAGTTTTATACCGGCAAAATTGTTAAATGTATTTCCCTGCAACCCATCCGATTCGTCAAACTTTTTTACAAACTCTATTTCGGATTCCGATTTAAAAACAAGCTGAGATATTCCTGTAACAGTGCTGATCCAAACACTCTTCTCGTTCTCTGCTACAACGGACTTTATATCTCCACTTAGACCTAATTCAGCACTATTAAAAACGGTAAAATTCGACGTGCTGTTATTCCATCGATACAAACCTTTGGTAGTTGCCATCCAAACATTTCTTTTGGTATCTTCTACAAACTGATGAACCGATGCCGCATTAAACCCACCTGATAAGAAGAAAGAATCAATAACTTGAAAAGAGCTGGTAACATGCAATATGCCTGTGCTGCTGGTTGAAAGCCATAAGGTGCCGTCACTATGCTCAAAGGTGGTTATATAATTATTGCGTCTTAAATGATTAATGTTCTCATTATTAAACCTTGTTGTAAAAGTTTCGGTAGCCGGATTAAATAAACAAACACTGCCATTGGTTCCAGCCAAAACAGTTCCATCCTTTCTTACATAACTATCGAATACTTCGACGCCAGGTAATGCATTTATATCATTTTTAATTTGAAAATAATGTTTCCATCTTTTTGTTTTGATGTTAAAGTAATTGAATCCCTTATTGGTACCAATCCATAAATTATCACCAGAATCTTTTGTAATCGTATAGATAGTATTACTCGAAAGCGAATTTTCATTTAATGCCTCATGCTTAAAACAGGTAAAGGCATTTGTTATTCTGTCAAAATACATCATGCCTTCCTTGGCCCCCAGCCACAAATTCCCTTTACTATCTTCAAGGCCTATTGTAATATCATTATTGCAAAGGGAAGCAGGTTTTCCCGGCTGTAAAACGTACGAATGAAATTTATCCGGATAGGGCTGAATTCTATCCACACCACCACGGTGTGTTCCAATCCAAATTAAACCCGACACGCCTTCAAATACACATTGTGTTTTATCATCCACCAAGCTCTTGGCATCAAACATATCATGCTGATATTTTTTCCATTCGTTGGTTTCAGGATTTAAAACGATAATGCCGTTGAAGCCTGATGCTAACCAAATTTTACCAGATTTATCACAATTAATATTTCCTATTATGAATGAAAGAGATTTATCACAATAAAGATTGTAATTAATTTTTTGCAAATATTTTTGTTGTCTATTAAAATAGAACAAGTTTGAATCAGCAGCTGCAATCCAAATATTTCGGCTGTTATCGAGACAAAACGAATTTATATCAAGATTGGCAAGCGCAGCAAGAGTTGAATCTTGAGGTGCAGGAACCACAAATTTTTTAGTTTTGGTATTAAACTGGTGCAACCCATGCATTGTGGCCACCCACAACACTCCGTATTTATCTGCCACCAATCCAGTAATAAAATTTCTTGCATCTACACTAGTTTTAATTACACTGGTATCCTGCAAAAAGGTTGCAAATTTCTTTGTTGCTTCATTAAAAGCGCACAGCCCATTTCTAGTTCCAACCCATATTACTCCTGCATCATCTTCTACAATCGCATTGATGTACTGTGAATTGATCCCAGTTTTGTCCCCCTCTATGAAATTGAAGTTTGTAAATTTTTCTACATCAGGATTGCAATAACATAAAAAATCGCCGCCAAACCACAAACGATTTTTGCTATCCTTATAGCCACAGGTTATAAAATTGGAAGCTAAAGAAAGGCTATCGTCTTCTATGTTACGAAAAGTTTTTAGCGAATAACCGTTAAATTTATTCAATCCCTCATTAGTTCCAATCCAAATAAATCCATTTTTATCCTGCAAAACACAATTTATATGGTTGCTGGTTAAACCATTTTCAATAGAGAGGTGCTGAAAGGAGGTTGGGTTTTCCTGACCGTAAGTTCCATGAAAATGAATCAGCAAAAAAAAGAGTAACGGAAAGGGCTTTTTCTTTGATGAATTCATAAATACCATTATAAAATTCAAAGATAGGGATGAATTAGAATTTCAATGAATATATTCGATTCAATTGATAACTGTATCATTTGAATTGACAACTGGAACAGTTTCAACCAGATATCCTTTCACACATTGCTGGTGGGTTCTAAATGCTGCAATTGGGGAACCAAACAACTGTTTGCCCGGAACTGAAACCAAATTTATACCTAAAAATCGAAGTTTTGAACTACGGACCCACAGAATTTGGCAATACGAAACCAAAGCCCGGCTATGCACTGCTGCTGCTTGTTCATCCGTATTTCCCCTGATTCATAATACTTTTTGATGAACTGTCGTAGCGCATAGTATCTCGATAAAGGTTGTCTAAAATGATGCTTAACGGTAATCAGTATAAAACCTCCCCATCACGTTACAAATATGACTCATTTAAAGCGATTTGCCTTGGGCTAATTTTGGATCTTCGTGTATAGGGAGTTAAAAAAACGAATGCGGCATTTTGAAGCTTTTTGTTTTTAGCGAGATAAGTGACTTAAAACATTAAGCCTTCTATGTGTTTTTTTCATTTTAAACTTGAAATCCACCAGGTGAAGGCGCTCCACAAAAATATCAATGAAGCGTACTTCGTTATCCTATCCAATAATCTGATCACGCGATTCGGGAAACAGAGCACTTTGAGTGCGGTTTTTTCCTGGCTTAAACTACATAAATAAAAAATCTATGATTAATTTTTTTATTGAGTTATGAAAAGCAATTAATAAAATTAGTTGCTTTTTAAAACAGAATCTGTCTTCGGAGCACGAAACCCAGCTCATGGCAAATGTGCTGTTAGCAACAGTTATTTTTACTTCGTCCAAGGTTCCTTGTCTTTAGCATTCACGAATTTTTCACCGTCAAAAATGCATATGCCTTGCCAAGTTCCAAACCAAAGTTGTCCTTTGTTATCTTCAAAGATACGAATAACAAGATTTGAAGTTAATCCGTCTTCGGTAGTGTATAATGTAAAATTCGCCCCATCATATTTATATACTCCAACATTTTCTGCCGTAAACCAAATGTTTCCTTTTCTATCTTCTAAAAACCCACCGGTTTCTTCACCTTTAACAATGCCATCCTTTGTGAAGTTAGTGTATGTTTTACCATCATATTTACTCACACCGCCATAAAAAGTGCCAATCCAAATATTTCCTTGTTTGTCTTCTAAAATATCCGCGACATTATTGTCGGTAAGTCCATTTTAGATGTTAAACGGAATGAATTCGCCATTCTTGAATTTGAAAATTCCATTCCCATCGGTAACCAGCCACATCGTTCCATTTTTGTCTTCTAAAAAGTTAAAAACCAATTTAGCGGAAAGCATAGGTTTTGGATCTTCAATCTTTGTATCAGGCAATAAGAAAGGTGTAAACTTTTTGCCGTCAAAAAGACTAATCCCGCCTGTTGATCCAATCCAAATGAGACCGCTTTTGTCAATTGTCAGTCCAAATATTTCACCGGCTGGCAGGCCATCTTTTTTTGTGTATGCAGTAAATTTCTCACCATCGTATTTTATGAGTTCATCAGATCCAAACCATATATGGCCTGCTTTATCTTCAATAATTCCTGTAATTCTTAGATGTGAATTGATTCCTTCAATTATGATTTTTTCAAGTGTTTGCCCGTCATAGCGTATAATCCCATCTCCATTTGTTCCAAACCAATAGTTCCCTTTTTTGTCTTGATACATTGTCCTTACAAACTCTCTTACCATTCCATTTAGATTGGTGTGAATTTGTGGAAATGTTGTCCTTTGATTTAAATTGATTGGTTGATTATTTATTCCATTTTCTGTTGTATCATTAATTGGTTTTTCTATCACTTGTCCTGTGCAAGATGATATTTGTAAAGTAAAAACAATTAAAATTAAATTTCTTATTATAGATATTTTCTTGCTTTCAATGTTTGTCATATTGTTGTTGTCTTATAATTGTTGCTAACTATTTTTTATTGCGCTTTTCAAATGGGAATTTCAGACCCTTTTCCATAAAATGCGCGCTAATATCAACATTATTATTCTGAGGTCGGCTGTGAAGTCCTTTTATTTCTAAAAAATGCTTTTTCCCTAAATTGATCTTGGATTGCTGATGGAAGCCGGGAAAAATTTTTATCTTTTTGAGTGAGGTGGAGTAATGGTCACCGCTGTTACATGAAGGCCGACTCCGTGTAGTGTTATTCTTTAATTATTTTAAATAGCAGTGCCCTTGTTTGTTGATTTAGATTTTATTAAAAACGAGCAGCGGCACTTTGGCATTGAAAGAATATTCTGCAGAATTGCTTGAGAGAAATATTTTTTGAAAGAAGCTTCTGTTTTGCTGTGTGAACATTATCAGCAGGGATGGTTTTGATTGTTTGATTGCTAATTCAATATTTGAAATTAAACTTTTGTCAAGATTGATATTTTCAAGATGCAGTTTGATATTATGCTTTGAAAATTTCCTTACTGCTTCGTTCATGATATTTTTCTTGGTAGTTATTTCAGTGGGAAAAACGAAATGAAGCAGTTCCACTTTGCTGATAATGGTTTTGCAAAAGCAACTACTTTTTTCAATTCATTTTCAAGACTGACAAGGTCGGAAGCATAAAGAATGCTTTTTATTTTAGTGGTGCGGTAATGGGGTGGGACTGAAATTACAGGTGTATGAGATTGATTAATGAGACTGGAAGTGTTTGTACCGAATATTTTTTTCAGTTTACCAGCGCCTCTTGTGCTGATGCAGATATAACTGAATTTATTTTCAGCAGCATATTCCCTGATGTTACTGTCAGTGAATACAGAACTTTTAATGATGCATTTGATAGTACCCGGTACAACTCCCATTCTTTTGTAAACATCAGTTACAAAACGATTGAGTTTGTTTTGAATCTTATCTTCTTCTCTTTTTTTATAGGTGGCAAAAGTCGCATCACTCCATGAAGTAGGTTTAATAATGTAGTAGGAGTGCAAGAATGTCAATTCAAATTGATGCTGTGATGCCAATTGAATGGCAAAGCGCAATCCGGCTTTTGAATTAGTCGAGAAATCGGTGGTAACAAGAATTTTATCCATTAGTAATTCTATTTTGCGTTTGTAAATTTCGCCAAATAAAATTAAAAAAATGAAAAAAGTCCTGCTAAAATCTGTCAGGCATCACCGAAAAGGCTATAAAAGCAATATCTACTTACTAATCAAGGAGTTATGTGGCAAAATAAACTATTAGGCCATACAGCTTATGCTGGAAATCTATGCGCAAGAATTTGGATCAATAGTATTATTTTCCATTAACCGAGTAAGATAATCTAACCAGATATTCTCTCGAAGTTGCAGGCAATTATCAATAGCATGATCGCAGTAGTCAAATTTTATTACTGAAGTCGGCTGTCATTACAAATAGGTTTTTTTAAAAAATCCCTATAGAGATAGGTGGCAGCTATTGAAACCGGAAATATGTTTGTCTTTTTGAGAGGGCTTGTACAAGGGTCACTGCTGCTAGCTCTGTTATTCTATTTCAAAATGTTTCATTACTCGTAAAACTCTCAATGTAATCCATCTGCTTGGTTTGCCAGCTTTCTCCATGCTGACGTGTACCTGACCCGGATGAGCAGCTTGCATATTCCAGAATCCTTCATTGTTTCGTTTTGACTTTAGTACATCAATCGCTGCTTTCATCCTGTCGTCCCAGCCAATTCCTGCGTATTGAAAAAAGTCCATGGCTCGCAGAATATCATATTTCCATCTGCAGGGATAAGTCAGCTTCAGAAAGTCCTTATTAATAATTTGACCTGTTCGATCAGACAAGAATAATTGATGTAACAAGATAAACTCAATTGAACTTTTTTGAGCGCTGAGAATTTCCTCTTTTCTGTAGGAATGACCGGCTTTAAGGAATTCCACAAAACCTTCAAGCACAGATATGGTGGAGTGCAAGGAACTGTGTTTAGCTCCGCTTCTGATTATCCTGCAATTAAAACCTCCATCCGGCATAATCTCATTGAGAATGCAGTCAATAATAGAATGTAACTTTTTATCAGGTGTTTTAAAATAGGATGCATAATTCAAAAACATTCCATTTACACAAACGTCACTCTGCTGCGATGTGGATGGACCCAATTGAATACCTCCATCATCTGCCAGGTTATTCCGTAAGACCAGTTCGATGGTCTCTTGCACCATCTCATTGTTTGGTGGGAGATTTAAATTGCGCAGATCAAGTAGTGTGTAATGGGTCGAAATCCACTTGGGTTGATAAAATCTATCTCCCCATTGGCCGTCCGGCTTACGTTTTGCTAAAATTTTCTCACCCCATCCTTCATTTGCTATTCGGACTTGAAGTTTCTTTTTGTCAGATCCTAACAAATCACGATGAACCTGATATTGAATAGAGTTGTCTCCTTCTAATAACCATTCAATGATTTGTTGATTGTTCATTTACTTTTTTAATTAGATACTACTTTCAGTCTTTTAAAGAATCAATATAACCATTATCGTTTCCATCGCTCAAGTTTTGGAATTGATCTGGTAGCCAGCCAGGCAAAGAAACCGTTGATTCCGCATTTCTTCATTTCTTGTATGCAAAACTTCTGCCTCTTTTCTGCTGTGTTAATTTCTGGTGGAGTTAGGAATGCACCATTCTCATAGCACATGGAGCAATACTTTCTACTTGTTGTTCCGTCTTTTCACCCCCCACCTTTTTTGTCTTTCTTCATTGGGAATCCGCAGCTCTGGCAAAATTTATATTCTTTCATTGTTATGAATTTTATTGTCGGGATTTATAATTACCGCTAACTTTTGACATATTGCCAAAGCACTTTTCTCAATTATCTAAAATTAGAGAAAAAGTGTTGCGGCAATATGTCTGTTATCTACCTTTATTCTTTACATAGTATTACAACAATTTTTTATTCAATCTCTTCACTACTTTGAAAGGTTTTCGTCTGATAATTGGAAGCGAATTAAATGTTCTGACATAATATGGAAATGGACGTTATAATTGCACTAATTTATCACTCATTATTTTTAAACTCTCAAATCAGGTCCTCCGTTATATGCACTACTTTTTTCAACTCCATTTTCACTTGGTTGGTAATAATAATTAGAAAAGCATTTTGAAGTGTCTTGTTCTATTATTGCAAATTCAGCTGTTAAAAATTTATTATAAACAAATTTGATTGAAGTATCTGGCTGCAAACCATCATTAAGGAAAATAATTTCATTCAAGTGATTTGCCAAAATAGTATCAGAAGAATTGCTGAAAAAAAAGTAAATGGGACAAAAATTAAATTTTTTTCTAAAAGCTGCTATTATTTTTTTGTTATAACTTACCTGTTTAATCTGGATTTTGTTTGCTAAAGCAAATTGCTTCCTATCATTTAGAGCTTTTATAGAATTTTCCTTATTTTGAACGCGAATGAGTAATGCTCCATCTTTAAGTTGTTTAATCTGTTGTCCCATTAGGTTACGGTTTACTTTTCGCAAGCTAAGTTTGTTGTCATTGCTCATTTTTTGATCACATACAAAAGTATGAATCAATACTAATAAAGTCAGAGTAGTTAATAGTCGAGTCATAGTATGGCAGCTAACAATTATTCCCCGGAACACCCACCTGCGTTTTATTTTCCAAAAATTGATTATAAAAAATGTATCAAAAACATCAAATTGCACATATCTATTTTTCATTACGTTTTTAAAATGGGAATTTTAGCACTTTATGAGTTAATTAGTACGGGTATTAATTCATCCGGGACAAATTTTAGAATTATTTGTGTCGGATACCAACGTCGGTTAAATGGACTACAGCATCATGCATTAAAGATAGTAGTTTAACTTCAAAATAACAAGAACGCGGACACGACACCCCCTTTGAAATAGGGAAGAACTTATTGAAAAAAAAATGGCGATTTGCGATGAGGTTTAATGAAACTTTAAAAACTTTTGTTCTCCTCCCTAAATCTATTCCTCCATCTTCCGTAAAGAAAAAAATTTTCGACGAACCCACCTAATCAAAATTGGCTTTACGGAAATCAAATACCTAGTGGGCACGAAGCCGGTGTTTTTAAAACCGGAAACGGACCGAACGCTGAATGATTTTCATCCATCGGTGCTTTGGCATTGGCATGTAATTTTCCTTTTTCCTGTATTCTGTTGGCATCAAGTGCAAACGATCTCCGGAATGAAGTGACCCCACCCCGGTAATGCCGAATCGTTTTGCCGGAAATATAGGGCTTGAAGTTGCCGGGAAATTTAAAAGAGTAAATAAAATAATAGCTGCATGTTGTAAAACAAAATACCTCAACAACAAAATTACAGCTATCAGAAAAGACCAATTACATCTTCACCAATTTACTCACTTTGCCCGACAGTTGATCTTTGAAAAAATAAATACCCTTTGAAAATTCGCTTACAGAAATTTTATTGGTGCCGGTTGTTGTTTGAAATTCTTTGAGGACTTTACCATGAAAATCACAAATAATTAAATTCATAGGTTTCAAACATTCAATGGTAATTGCATCTGTGAATGGATTTGGAAAAATTGCCGGAACTGTATCATCACCTTTTGTTTCCAATCCGGTTACAGTTTCAGGCTTCAACAATAAAATTCCAACATCTTCATTAATTGCAGATCCAAAAACTACTGTTCCTGTAAGTACAATTCTATCGTCGGCGGTAACTGCCATAGAATTGGCAAACTCATCAACATTTCCTGGCACGAGATTTTGAGTGATGAATCCGGTTGTATTGAAAGAAAGATCCAACGAACCAGAGGTATCAATTCGAGCGGCCATAAAATCTGATCCGGTAGCTGCATTTACTACGGCACCTCCGATTAAAATTTTATCATCACTCAAGCGAAAAATAGCAAATGCATCATTATCTCCACCTCCAATATTAATGTCGAGTTTCCCTGCCGTTCCATAACTTGCATCCAGCAGTCCCGTCTGTAAGCACCTGGCAACACCTACATTTTTAGTGGCAGAATAAACAGTCCCTGAAATAATGATTCGTTCATCGCTATCGAGCTCCATGCCAAACATTTCAAAACTGCTTCCTGTAAAAGTAATTGCTGAAGCACCTGTTCCTCCAAAAGTATTATCCAAGGCCCCGGTAGAATCCATTTTCATAATCATGGCATTTCCGCCTGCCGCTCCACCAAAAACAATTTTACCATCCGACAATACTCTGATTCCAGTTCCAAATTCTGCAAATCCGGTAGGGTTAAATAGTTTTTTTCCGTCTCCATCAAATGAGGTCACCAATTGTCCTGTTGGAGAAACTTTAATCACGGCAAAATCATTATCAAGAGGAGAACCTCCTGTTCGAGTTGCCCCAACAATATAAATATTTCCTTGTGCATCGAAGTCAAAGTCATTGGCCAAATCAGGTTGCGTTCCTGCCCCGGTCATATCTACAAACAATACTCCCGTTCCATTAAATGTAGCATCAAGTACACCATTCGTATCCAATCGGCAAACCATAATATCCTGACTGGTTCCATTATTTGGACTTCCGGAATTAACGATTACTATTTTACCATCGCTATCAAATTTCAATTTGGGTGTTTGACCACCAATAGCGCCTTGGTTACCCATGCTCACATAACTTTTTCCATCGTTGCTGAATGTGGTGTCGAACGTTGTACTAAGGATAAGTCGGGCCACACAAAGTTCAAAAAAATTGGTCGCAGGATTTTTACTCAATCCCACCATCACCATTTTTTGATCGGGTTGAATAGCACATCCGAATCCACGATCAATATTGTTATAAAAAGTAATGGTGGCAATTCCATTTCCATTGAACGAAGAGTCGGGAGAATAAACTTGTGCAATCGTTGTATTTACAACTATTAAACTGCAAACAATGATTGCAATTAACTTTAGGTAGGAGATGCTTTTCATGAGAGATCTTTAGGTTTTTAATCAGGTAACCTGGAAGCAATGATAGATAAAATTTAACTTTTATCTAATAGAATCTATTCTACATTTACTCCGCTCCAGACACATCTTCATCATTCAGTTCATCATCCTCATCATAAGGCATAAAAGATCCATAGCTGCGGGCTAAGAATGGGAGCAATTGTGGATGTCCCTGAATCAATGCTTTCTTTTTTTGGCGCCGCCATCCCTGAACTTGTTTTTCGCGGTAAAATGCGTGGTCAATTCGGCTGTATTTTTCAAAATATTCCAATTTGACAGGTAAACGTACTTTGGTAAAATTGGCACCTTCTCCACGTTGGTGTTCTTCTACCCTTCTCTTAAGATTTTTAGTGCTGCCAGTGTAATATTCTCCGGTACAGCAAAGCAAAATATACATGTAACCTCCCATAAGAAAAATTTCAAAAAGTGAATAAAAAATTAATTCTATCACAAAATAAATAAATGTAATTGTCTTTGACAAGTTTTTTTCCGACTAACCCATCACCCTGAGTTTATCCTGAGCCTGCCTAAAGAGCCCGCCGAAGGAAGCATTTATGCTTCGGAACAATTCACAGCTCCCTGAGCCTGCCGAAGGGAGCGGATTCGCCAAAGGAAGCATTTATGCTTCGGAATAAATCACAGCCCCCTGAGCCCGTCGAAGGAAGAATTTATGCTTCGGAATAAATCAAAGCCCCCTGAGCCTGTCGAAGGGAGCGGCTCAACGCAGTGCGAAAAACATTTATTAACTTTGCACTTCGATTGTTAATAAATTTGTAATTATATAGTTGCATATCAATTATTTACAATCAATTTGTTGATAACCTTATTTTGCGCCCCTTTTTTCACGTGGAACATAAGGCTTGAAAGCCAATGAATTACCCTGAATATGATGTGATAGTTGTGGGAGCCGGTCATGCCGGTTGTGAGGCAGCAGCTGCAGCGGCCAATTTAGGCTCCAAGGTGTTGTTGATTACCATGAATATGCAAACCATCGCCCAAATGTCGTGCAACCCTGCTATGGGTGGCATTGCTAAAGGTCAAATTGTGCGAGAGATAGATGCCCTGGGTGGTTATTCAGGTATTGTGAGTGATCGTTCCATGATTCAGTTTAGAATGTTAAATCGCTCTAAAGGTCCTGCGATGTGGAGTCCGCGCACCCAAAACGACCGAATGAGGTTCGCAGAAGAGTGGCGGTTGCTTTTGGAACAAACTCCTAATGTGGATTTTTGGCAGGATATGGTGAGTAGTTTAATTATTGAAAATGGACAACTCAAAGGCGTTGTTACCGGAATGGGTGTGGAGTTTAAATCGAAGGCCGTTGTGTTAACTAACGGAACTTTTTTGAATGGCTTAATTCATATTGGTGAAAAGAGATTTGGTGGAGGAAGAACCGGTGAAAAAGCCTCCACCGGAATTACGGAACAATTACTTGAATTGGGATTCACCAGTGGTAGAATGAAAACCGGCACACCTCCCAGGATTGATGGAAGATCATTGGACTATTCAAAAATGGAGGAACAAAAGGGGGATGAGCTGCCGGGTAAATTCTCCTTCACGGATACCGCTATTCCGACCCATCAAAGAAGTTGTTACATTACCTATACGAACGAAAAAGTACATGCAATTTTACGCACCGGTTTCGAAAAATCGCCTATGTATTCGGGCAGAATACAAGGGTTAGGTCCCAGATACTGCCCTTCCATTGAAGATAAAATAAGTCGTTTTGCCGAGCGCGAAAGGCACCAACTTTTTGTGGAACCTGAGGGCTGGAATACTGTCGAGATCTATGTGAATGGGTTTTCCTCATCATTACCTGAAGATGTTCAATATAAGGCTCTTAGACTAGTTCCAGGATTTGAAAATGTTAAAATGTTCAGACCAGGGTATGCTATCGAATACGACTACTTTCCGCCTATGCAGCTAAACCTGACTCTGGAAACCAAGCTTGTTGAACACCTGTACTTCGCCGGACAAATAAATGGCACTACCGGTTATGAGGAAGCGGCGTGTCAGGGATTGATGGCAGGAATTAATGCTCACTTGAAGTTAAATAATCAACAACCGTTCATTTTAAAGCGGTCAGATGCCTACATTGGAGTACTGATTGATGACCTCGTCACAAAGGGAACTGATGAGCCTTATAGGATGTTCACATCACGTGCAGAGTTCCGAACTATACTGAGGCAAGATAACGCCGATATAAGGTTAACTCCGAAAGGATTTAACATGGGTTTAGCCTCAAAAGAGCGGATGGAAAAAGTCCTCGAAAAGGTGAAAGGTGCTGAATCTATTATCGCCTTCTTTAAAGAAAAAAGCATCCTACCCGAAGAGCTAAATCCGCTCCTTGTAAGACTCGAATCTGAACCTATTCGTCAGAAAATCAAGCTAATAAGTATTATTGGTCGGCCCCATTTAGGAATCAATGACCTGGCTGCAGAAATCCCCTTTTTAAAGGAATATCTTGCCCCCTTTTTGCCGGAAACCGTTGAACAAGCGGAGATTCTGATGAAATATCAGGGTTACATCGATAAAGAACAGGATATGGTCAATAAAATGGCCAAATTGGAACATATTTCACTCGAACTTGACTATGATTACACTCAAATTCGGTCACTTTCCAATGAAGCAAAACAAAAACTAGGTCTAGTTAAGCCCCGTACTCTTGGACAAGCCAGCAGAATAAGCGGTGTTTCTCCTGCTGATATCTCAATTTTAATGGTTCATATGGGTCGCTAAAGCTCCGTTTCACGTGGAACGAAGGTATGTTAGCCTACACACGCCTCTTACCTATCTAAAAAGAGCTAATCCCTTCACTTATAGCCACTTTTCACTCTGTTTTTCACGCTTCAAAGCACATTTTCATTGAAAAGAAGCAATTTCAATACAAGATTCACCCTATATTGCATTAAACAGGCTTTCCTGACTTAAAATAACCCAATTTTTCACCAAAATAGTGCTGTAATAGCCCATAAATAGCTAGAAAATACAGAAATTTTATAGAAAAGGCGCTTCTGCTTATACTTTTCATGCTTTTGGGGCTTCAATAAAGAAAGAAGCGGCATAAAAACAGCGTCATTTCTACCAAACAGCTCGAGGTTTTCCCTGGTCATCACTAATTCCAATAAAACATACGCTGAAATCGACTTCAATGGCAGGAATAGGTACGATACCAACTACAACAAACCATCTAAACACACAAACCGCTGAAAAAACAGGAGAAAAAAGCTTCACGTGAAACAAGAGATCGGCAAAATGACAAAAAATCGATGTAGTCTGCCAAAAAGTAAAAACTAACTATAAGATAGTAGAAAAATAGTCTCCATCTTCGATTAAAATAACCAACAAGTCAATCGTGTCTCCCAAATTTTTGCTTCAAACCATCTGGAATAATAAAAAATCATTCAATTACTAATCTAAAAGCAGCAAATGAGTGATAAAAATCCGGAAGTCGAGTTAAAACAAAAAAGTTTCACGTGAAAAGACCCGAATAAATGGTAAATAAAATTGAACCAGCTCCCAAAAAAAACGAATAGCCTCATAAATACTCATTAGAGTTGATTTAAGCATCAGAAGTATAAAATGATACTCTCCTATTAAAAATATTTTTTTGTTTATTATATAAAAGATATGAAACACGAATTTTATAAAAATTATTTTTTCACGTGAAATATAATATCACGAATCTCCAGTAAATGAAAAAAATAAAAATTGTAAAATTCGACAGCATCAAAAAATAAAGACGAAATCGTCGAAAATATCAAAAATCCATGGATCAAAAGCGAATTGAAACTCTGATTTATGTTCTCGTCAAAAATTGAATATTGAAAAAGGAACTTAATAATAATGTGCGTCTTTATGTTTCACGTGAAAACAGTTCCAACTTTTCTAATAAATCCGCCGCCATCATAAAGCCATTCATCCTCCAAACCTCAAATCCATTCCTAAATAAAAGCAAAACAGGTACACTTTTAACTCCAAAATCGTCGCCCAATGTGACCAAAATTTCCACATTTACCTTAGCTATAACACACTTTTCGGGCATTTCCAAAACAACTTGATCCAATATTTTATCCAGCCATTTACAGGGCTCACACCAGTCCGCATAAAAGTCGACTAATACCACATTAGTTGAACCAATAAGAGCGTGAAACTGTTGTACGGAGGTGATGTTTTCCAGCATTTTTATAACGTTTACAGTACAAACGTAGAAAGGTATTTACTTGTCAAATTACCTATGACCATAAAGGTATTCAGGCCCTCTCAAATTAGCTATTAAAATAGTAAAAAATTAGGTGCCGGACGACCGTTATTCTTTGCTATGCTTCCTGGTCCATCAATCAGAGCGAAAAGAGCTTAAGAAAATATGTAATTGACAGAAACTGTTCCATTACATTATGGATGCACCCTGGCAAAGTAAGCCTTCCGGTGGTTTAAATTCAAATACTATAACACTAAATACATGTCTTAAAGGCACTTTTTATCCGTATAAACGCTTAAATACCTATCGTCAGCCCCTTTATGAACTTTTGCTGCTCGACAACTCCTCTCAAGCGAACCAAGGTCTGCCTTGATAAATCAATACACGAAGAAGAACAAATAACCACACCACTTAAGTACTTCACCTCCAATTCTTAATCAGAAGATGAGCCTCAATTTCTCTATTTAAGAGGATATTCTCCTCATCAGTGACTCATTGTAACCTTCACAAAGCGGAATTCCTTGAGAACTATAAACATTGCTTCTGAAAAACATTTGATGTACTAGAATCGACTATTCAGTCCCGTTTTAGTGATGAAATAGTAATTAAAAGACCTTTGCTAGTGGTCGTCAAGACCGGTCCTGCTACCATTCTAATATATGTTCCACATCATAAAATACCTTTCAACAGATTGCAAGAAGCCTGTAAGAATTAAGCTACAATTGTTTCCTTTTCCACCTCAGAAACAATAAATTATTTGCTCTCATACTAACTATCAATGTAACCTTTCTTACAGATAATATGTAAGATGTTTTGTAATTGCGTATCTAAAATCATGGAAAAAAAATCATTAAGCCATCAATTTATCAATCTTGTAGGTAGTTATAAGCTGCTATTTAGTAGCCTTATCGCAATCTGTATGGCCGGAGCAGGCGTATATATATATATTACTCCTTCCACCTATGAATCCGAGGCGGTAATACAATATGATATGAAAACCCAGGCAAACAGTTTCTCCTTACTTAATAATGATGAGAATGCCGTTACTGAACAGATTAAATCAGCAAGGTTTATTAGCGAAGCCCTAGAAAAAGAAAAGAATCTTATCTCCTATTATGTTACTCAAGATTATAAAACAAGAGAGAGCAGCTATGCATCTCCATACACTATTACTTATACCGTTTTAAACAAAAATTTTAAGGAACAACTATTAACCATCCATGAATTGTCGGATAAAGATTATCAAATAATCAGTACTCTATATGGAAGAAGTCGATCTAAGCCAGGAAAATTTGGTGAAGAAACTATATACAATGATTTGGCTCTTACTATAACTAAGAAAAACAAAGTCCCATATATTTCTCCGTCTATTTATAAAGAACCGGAGTTTTCATGTGCTATTCAATCGCCTGAATACCTGGCGCAAAATTTACAAAACGACAACCAACTTAGTGTCACAAATAATAACGGCGTAATTACAATTAGTTGCCGCCAACAGAGCGCACCGTTAGCATCACAAATTACAAACGCCCTGGCCTCCCATTTTGTAAATGCAACCAGTCAAGTTACCGATGCTCCGAATGAAACTCCGATGACTGCCCTTAACCAGCGGATAGAATTATTGTCCAATGAATTAGCTGCTACTGAAGAACAAATTGCCTCGTACAAAAAACAAAATGAAATAACAGATTTAAACAACGATAACGAAAATTCTTTAGAGGTTCTAACCGATTTACAGCTACAGAAAACAGAGCTGGAAATGAACATGTCATCCTTAGATAATATTAGTAATTATTTAAGAAAAAATAGAGATTCCAATAATTCAATGATAGAATATGGAGCTATTTCTGACCCCGAATTTTCGATGCAAATAACCAAATTGAACGCATACTATACCGCTAATAAAACGAGTGAGAATTCTTCTACTCAGGATAACGAAATAGAAACTTTAAAATCGCAGATAGCGGAAAGAATTTTAAATACAAGAAAAAGAACCGCATTACAATTAGAAAAAATAAATGGCGCTATTGCCCTGACTAAAAATCAGCTTGCCACGTTTCCTGATAAAGCCAACTCGTTAATTGCATTGGATCGCAAATTAGTATTGGATAAAAAAGTGTACGATCTGTTGGTTGAAAAAAGAGCGCAAATGATTGTGTCTGGAAATTTCCTGACAGAAAATACACAAATCCTTAAACCTGCATCAACAAACAATTTACCCGTCAATACACCGGCCTGGTTACTACTCTGTTTAGGGTTATTAACAGGTGTTAGTATCTCCACCATTGTGGCAGCTTTACTGAACATGAAGAAGCAAACGAAAATAAGCCAAAGGGTTGAGTTAAATCAGCAAATTGGTATACAATTTATCGGTAATATTGCAAATGAAAAGAAGAATCCAGAAAGATGCGAGGAGTCATTTAATGATTTATGCACGCGGGTGTTGCTGAAACCGGAGACAAAAATGATCACCATTACATCGTCGGTTCGTGGAGAAGGAAAAACATACATCGCCTTAAATTTTTCGAAAGCTTTTGCTGCTATGGATAAAAAAGTTTTAATAGTAGATATGAATCCGTTTAATCCGGAAGTTGCCGATAACTTTGAAGTTACTCCGGAACATTCTCTTGCCGATGTACTCGAAGGTAAATGTGATATTCATGATGCGGTTTCCCTTACCTCATTTCCTAATCTGGATGTATTAGTTTCCGGAAACCTGGTAGCTGGTGTAAATAGTCTTTTGTCGTCGCATAAAAGAAATGATATATTGAATGATTTGCGTAAGCACTATGATTTAATAATAGTTGACACTCCCGGTACCGAACAACAAATTGATGCCATCCCAATGATGAAAATCAGTGATCTCAATTTATTTGTGGTGAGAGCAAATACCACCAGGAAGCAGGCTGTTATTAATGCTGGTTTGATTAAAACCGATTACGATATTTCAAACATGAACTTTTTGTTAAATTCTGTAACTATTAACAAATCAACAAGTACTAAAGGAAATGCCTATCGTGGCCGTTACCGCAAAATGGAAACGCCACCATCAGCAAAAGTTAATAAAGATGTGGTGCCTTCCTTTCTTCGTAAAATAGCATTATGGTTCTATTAGTCTGTAAAATCAAAAACTACCCCACCCCACATTTTAGCTGTTTTGACTAAATCGTATTAAAATGACTTCTCACCGAATTAACTTTTTAGAGGCTTTCGCAAAAAGCACACCTGCATTAAATTTGATTTTCTTAAATCATTCAGGAGCTCCAAGCAAATTGTTAAATGATATTACATCCATTGATTTGCTTGCTGATAAAAAAGCAACCTCTGATTTTGTTGCTTTTTGTGAAACGCATCCTTTGGTAATAGAAATCCACATTCATCCAATGTTTGGAAAAACGGAGGTGGTAGTAGAGCTGGTTGACCGGTCAGAAATAAAATTTCATCTAATAAGAAGCATGGTCAGAAAAGCTTTGTATTGTTTACCCGTTTCATCCATACGTAAAGATGCTTTTGTAAATGAATTTCACATGTTAGTGGCTTCACATGCCCATCACTTTGAATATTTATTTTTGAATTGCCAGTTTGCCGGAATGCCATTACCTGACAGATACAAAAATTATTATTCAGGGTTTGATTTTGCAAGTAGAACAAGTATTTTCCGTTACATACAACCTCGATATGATTTAGTGATAAATAATCTGGACGATCTTTATCAACCAAAGGCTGGTATTGTACTTAGTATAATGGTAGCATTAAGAAAAGAAAAAGAAAATTCGCTTTTTAAAATGATGCTGCGAACACTTGAATATGGATTTTTTAATCTGTTTGGATTTATTACTAAAAAGGTCTCACACCTGCATCCCTCAAAAAGCGGATCAACAGAAATAAGCGGACAAAGAAACAACCGCACTGCAGGACAGGTGGTACTTTAATAGTTAATTATTTTCTTAGCGCTTTCGCGGAAGTGTTTATAAAAATTATTGTTACCATTTCTTTTCAATAACTCTGGTAATACTGATCCAATAATTTTTTACAGGCTTTCAAATTTGTACATGTGAGAAAGTCCTTTATTAGAATTGAATGTAACATTCAGGTCTTTTAAAATTCCATCGTGAACATCGTATACCCAACCGTGAATGTAAGGAAACTGATCTTTACTCCATGCCGTTTGAACAATGCTGGTTTTACATAAATTAATTACCTGTTGCATTACATTTAATTCTACCAGGCGGTTATATCTTTGATTTTCGTCTTTAATTTTTTCCAGTTCTTCACTATTGGCCCTGTATACATCTTTTACGTGCCGTAACCAGTTATCGATAAGTCCTAATGATTTATTATTCATAGCGGCGAGAATACCCCCGCAAGAATAATGGCCGCAAACAACAATATGTTTCACGTTGAGTACTTCTGACCCCATAAGATAAAACGCTGAGCATATTCATGTCAGAATGCACCACCATATTGGAAATATTTCGATGCACAAAAACATCGCCCGGCATCATTCCGGTTATTTCATTGGCAGGAACACGGGCATCAGAACAGCCAATCCAAAGAACTTTTGGTTCGTGCTTCTGATTCAATCTTTTAAAATAATCCGGATCGGCATTTAACTTGCTCTTCACCCATTTTTGATTGTTGTCGAGCAATTTCTTTACAAATTCAGGCATAAGCTTACTTCCGTTTTATTACAGCTTTCAAATAATTACTTCAAAAATACATCCTTGAATCAATAAAACAGTATTTTTTAAATGATTTAAGGTTCTTCTGTAGCTTTTTGGTTCCCCCTCCGGTAAAAACTAATCCGTTTTGCTTCAATTCTTACAAATGTAAGATTTCGCTAACCTTCAGCAAGCGATAACAGTACAACATTGTATAATACAAGAGAAAACGGGAGCCTATTAAAACCTGCATGAGATCCATACTTACAATCTTCTTTACTATTGCCGCAATCGTTGTTTCAGCTCAAACAGTTAGTACTGTAGCAGGAATGGCAGGTGTTGTAGGATCTAATGATGGTCCTGCCGCTACGGCTTCATTTAACAATCCACATGGTGTTGCCTGTGATCCTCAGGGAAACATTTACATCGCCAACCGCTATGGGCATACCATCCGTAAAATAACTGCTTCCGGTGTAGTTTCAACATTCGCCGGGTCGGGTAGTCCCGGAGGAAACGATGGAGCCGGCATTTTAGCTTCTTTTAATGAACCCTGGGCAGTAGCCTGTGATACACTTGGAAACATTTATGTTGCCGATACCAAAAATTATAAGATTCGAAAAATAACAGCTGCCGGTGTAGTAACTACTGTTGCCGGAACAGGTGCCTTTGGTGTTACTAATGGCCCCGCCAACATCGCACAGTTTGGTTTCTCGTCAGGTATTGCAGTGAATAAAATAGGTACCTTAATTTATGTTGCTGACCGAATGACTCACACGATACGGAAAATTGCCGGCGGTAATGTCACCACTTTAGCCGGAATAGTTTATTCGCAAGGCGACGTAGACGGACCGGGAGCTACTGCAAAATTCGATCATCCCTACAGTATTGCAATAGATGCTGCCAACAATGTTATTGTTGCTGATGAATACAATAATAAAATAAGAAAAGTAACTCCTGCCGGAGTAGTTTCAACATTTGCCGGAGATGGAACAATGGGTAGTTTAAATGGTGCTGCCTTATCAGCCTCATTTAATGCTCCCTGGGGCGTTTGTGTGAATAATGCAGGTGATGTTTTTATTGGTGATGGAAATAATTTTTTGATTAGAAAAATTTCTCTGGGAACTGTCACCAATTATGCAGGACAAGACGGCGTTGCAGGTTCACAAAACGGACCGGCTGCCAGTGCCTCTTTCAATGGAGTGAGTTCGCTTTGGTACAACACTTCTGATAATGCGATTTATGTTTGCGATCCTTTTAGCCAATTAATAAGAAAAATAACTTCAACAACTGCCACAACATTAACCCTTGCCACGCAATCAGGCGGAAATTCATTTTGTTCCGGATCGCCGGTTACATTGGTAGCAACACCGGGAAACCTGTCCAACTATATATTTAAAGAAGGGGCTACCGTTTTAGGAACCTCTGCCAATGGGGTACTAACAATTACATCGTTGAGCCAGGGTTTACATAACATTACCTGTACAGCCACAAATCCTCAGGGCACCACGGTAAATTCCAATGTGCTGGCAGTAACAATTACACAAGGACTAACGGTATCTATAAACGTACAAGGAAGTACAACTATTTGTAATGGAGATACGGTTCGATTGATTTCCTCCATTACCGGCACCTCCTACTTGTGGTCGAATGGAGCCACTACAGCTGCAATAAACGTGATGACTGCCGGAACATTTACACTAACCGTTTCCAATGCGCAAGGGTGTAGTGGTCAATCGGCTTCGGTACAAATTCAGGTACTTCAAGCTCCCGCAGCAACTATAACTGCTTCCAGCACACTACCTTTATGCAATGGCGATTCGGTACAATTATCGGCAAGCAATGCCACCAGTTTTCTGTGGTCCAATGGATCAACGTCACAAGTGGTGTATGCCTCCACGCCCGGAAATTATACTGTTTTAGTTACCAACGGCGCTGGCTGCTCTGCGATATCACTACCGCAAACGGTAGTCTTTTTTCCTGCTACAAATTCAAGCATAACGCCATCGGGTACTGTTTTTCTACTTCAAGGATCCAATGTTACATTAACAGCAAATAACGGTACAGGCTATGAGTGGTCGACCGGTGCCACTACACAAACCATAACGGTAACACAAGCAGGCACCTATATGGTTACTGTAACCGATGCCAATGGTTGCCCATCCAACCCTTCCACATCACAGGTTACATACATCAGCTCTTCAAACATGATAAGTGCCGGTGGGCCCACTATTTTTTGCCAGGGTGACAGTGTTTTGCTCACCTCATTTTTTAATACCGGAAATCAATGGTTCCGTAACGGAACCTTGCTTTCAGGAGCCAATCAAAAAACTTATGAAGCTAAACTAACGGGTTTCTATCAAGTAAGATATACCCCCACTTCCGGCGCACCCGTTTTTTCTGATTCCATTGAAGTAGTCGTAAAAACGGTGCCGACAAGTATAGTAGCAAATTCAGATTCTGTTTGTAAAGGTACCTCAGCTATTTTATCGGTTCAGCCACAAAGTGGTATCACGTACAAATGGTACAATACGGCCACAGGAGGATCATCACTTGGTACGGGTTTATCCTTTATAACTCCGGTGCTTCAGCAAACAAAAACGTACTATGTAGAAGTGATAAACAGCTTTGGTTGTGTGGGCACAGACAGGTTTGAAGTTATTGCAAAAATACTACCTCCGGTTTCTGTTTTACTTGATAACAACTTATTTATACCAACAGGATTTACTCCGAACAATGATGGTAACAACGATGTATTCAGGGTGCGTGGAAACAACATCCGCACCAGCGAAATAGCCATATACAATCAATGGGGACAACGCATATGGTTTTCACCAAAAGAAACTAATGGTTGGGATGGCTCCGTAAATGGCGCTACTGCACCAAACGGAACATATGCCTATGTTATTGAAGTAACATTTGATAGTGGCATCAAAGAATTGTTTAGAGGTAACATCAGTGTAATAAGGTAAGGAAATGAATAAAACTATACTTCTGATCCTTGTATCAGTACTTCTTACACTGCCAAAACTAACAAAGGCACAGGATGCCAGGTTTTCGCAATATTTTAATAATCCCTTGGTATTAAATCCGGCATGGGCCGGCAACGGTATTGAATATATTCGGGTAACAGCTATTTATCGTAATCAGTGGGCGGGAATGGGAACACCATTTACTACGCAAGGTTTTTCGGTGGATAAAAAAGTGAACCGAGTTGGACTTGGTGCAGCTATAACCAGAAATGGTGCAGGAGATGCAGGAATAAGAACCATGAATATTGTTGGAAACCTATCTTACAATTTACCAATTGGATCAGAAAAAATTAATGTTATTTCTGCCGGCGTTCAAGTTGGAATTGTAAGTAAAAGTTTTGATCCCTCTAAATTATCTTTCGATAGCCAATACAATCCTGATGCAGGCTATGATCCATCAGCCAACTCCAATGAAGTATTTACTGAAACAGGTGTAACTCGTCCGGATGTAAATATTGGATTGGCTTGGCAAAGAGGCGCACTCCACAAAGATATTCGTTTTAAGCCCTTCTTTGGTGCGAGCATGTCACATGTAACAAGACCGAACGAAACATTTATTGTTGACGACAATAGAGCTCCTATTAAAAATACTTTCTATGGCGGTGCAGGTTATTTGCTGAATGAAAAAACAGAGATCCGCCCTTCGTTTATGTATTTAAAACAGGATCAATTTAAAGAAACCACTTTTGGATCGTTACTGTCCTACCAGCTCGACAATAAAAACTCGGTGCAACTGGGAGCTTTCCACCGAATGAACGATGCCATAATTGCTTATGCCGGGTATCAGATGAATTTACTATTTGTTGGGATGAGCTATGATGTAAATACCAGTGAACTGAGCCAATCAGGAAAAGGAACAAATGCATTTGAAATATCACTTACCTATTCACCTCGTCCAAAAAAGGTAAAAGAAATTAAAAAACCGGAGATTGTTGCTAAACCTGCAGATCCTCTCGCACCTATGGAAACCGTTCCGCTTCCACAAAATAATATAGAGGTACCCGACCATCTTGAATTTGTTTTAATAGAAAATAACGTTCCGCAAAAAACAGTTCAAGAAGATAGTCCTCAAATAGTGAAAATTCAGGAAGACAAAAATCCACCACTGGAATTGGCCGAACTAATTGAAAATGAAATCGCAGAAATTAAAGATTTCGACAAGGATGGAATCGAAGACAACGTTGATGACTGTCCTTACATAAAAGGAAATCCGGCTACAAGAGGTTGTCCAGATTCAGACAATGACGGTTTGATTGACATGCAGGATAATTGTCCAATGGAAAGTGGACCCGCAAGTAACAAAGGTTGTCCTGATCCTAATGTGCCGGTAATAAAAAACAATCAGGAATTGATAAGGAAATATGACAACATACTGTTTGCTACAGGATCCATCCGAATGACGACTGATGACATTTATGATATCATTGAAAGAGCTATTGATGTGTTGTATGCCGATAAAAATACTGAAGTGATATTGTCAGGTCATACCGATGCCGAAGGAGATGAATTCCACAATATGAATCTTTCTCAATCCCGTACTAATATAGTTAAAACCTATATGATGAAACAGGGAATAGCAGAGAGTCGCATTAAAACCGTTGCTTATGGTGAAACCATGCCGCTGGAGAACAATCTAACTCCTGAAGGTAAAAAATTAAATCGAAGAGTTGAAATAAATATACTTAAGAAACAAAAATAATTTATGGAGTATTTATTACATTTTGTAACTCCGTTTGGACTTGCCTTAGTCATCACACTACTGCTGATTCCTGTATGGATAAAAATTTGTGGAAAGTGGAAACTATTTGATGAGCCGGATAGCAGGAAACATCATACACGAATAACACCCTCCATGGGAGGAATAGCAATAGTTGCAGGAATATTTACCTCCTTTCTTGTATTCGCCGATCTTCAGGAACCGGATAAAATTCGGTATTTATTTGGAGCAGTTTTAATACTATTCTTTACAGGTTTTTTTGACGATCTAATGAATGTGCCCCCAATAAAAAAATTAGCACTTCAATGCATCAGTGCTTGTGCAATTTACTTTGGAGGTTTTAAATTAATACATCTTTATGGAATTTTATGGATACATGAAGTGCCGGAACTATTTCAATTACCTATCACACTGTTTCTGGTTGTTATGTTTACCAACGCCTTTAACTTTATAGATGGTGCTGATGGTTTAGCAGGTTGTTTGGGGGTAATAGCAACTTCTTGTATGGGTGCCTTATTTTTTCACTATGGAAAATTTGATTATGCAGTATTAACCTTTTGCATTACCGGTGCTCTTTTAGGTTTCCTATTCTTCAATTTTTCTCCTGCACGAATCTTTATGGGCGACACCGGTTCACTTGTAGTCGGATTTATGATTTCGGTACTCAGTATCGAATTAATAAATTCCGGTGCAAGTCAACCTGAAATTGCAGTCAGTCCTGCATTCATTTATGCCGTATTGTTTGTTCCGCTATTTGATATTTCACGAGTATTTATGATAAGATTGGTGAATGGAAACTCTCCTTTTCATGCCGACAGAAACCATTTACATCATTTAATTCTGAGCTATGGCTTTGGGCATAGAAGCACTGCTTTAATTATGTCGGCAATTAGTTTATTATTTATTTCGTTACAGCAATTGTTACCTTTCATACCTGTAAATTTATTTATTGCCTGTTCATTGCTGATAATGATGCTGCTGATTAATCCGAGAGTTTTGGGCTATGCAGCACAATTACACCATGCTGTTTTTGGCAATAGTTCCGCAAGAAATATGAGGATGAATTAACGAAAGGTTATAGATCTATAATCTTTAGCAAGTTCTTTAAACAGGATCCCTATTTACATTTTGGATCAAAGAACCGTTTCCAGGAGAACTTCATTTTTCAATTTGGTAGCTTCGGAGGACTATATAAACTGAATAGCTTATATTTGTCGGCTTATCCTTCTAACCCTATGAACCGACTCTTCGCCTACCTATTTTTCCTGCTGCTACTTTTTCCTTTTTCGCTACCAGCACAAAACAGTGATTCAACCATCATCAGAAGTATTTATACCTATGCATTGGAACAGGGAAAAGGCTACGACTGGTTGAGGGAGCTCACTACTAACATAGGTCCCAGACTGAGCGGTTCTGCCGGAGCAGAAAAGGCTGTTCAATGGGCTAAGGCAGCTATGGAGCAAGAAAAAAATGGAACCGTTTATTTACAAGAGGTGATGGTCCCTCACTGGATCCGTAATGATAAAGAAGAGCTCGCCGTTATTTCAAAAGGAAAAAAAACGCCGCTCAGAATTTGTAGTCTTGGCGGAAGCATACCTACACCGGTAAACGGATTAAGAACAAAAGTAATTGAAGTAAAAAGCTTTGAAGAACTTGCTCAATTAGGGACAGAAAAAGTTAAAGGTAAAATTGTTTTTTTCAACGTGCCTATGAACCAGCGACACATCTCCACCATGACCGCATATGGGGAGGCAGGGAAATATCGTTGGGCAGGTGCTATGAACGCAGCTAAATATGGAGCCATTGGTTCTATTACCCGCTCTCTGACTTTAGCTTTGGATGACAACCCGCACACAGGTGCCATGGGCTATAATGATACTATTACCAAAATTCCGGCTTGTGCCATTTCTACAATTGGTGCCGAGAGTTTGAGTAAAATTCTAAAAGAAAACCCCGAAGCAGAGGTGGTATTGTTTATGAATTGTGAGACACTAACAGATAAAAAATCGTATAATGTAATTGCTGAAATAAAGGGGACTGAATTTCCTGAAGAGATCATTGTTGTAGGTGGGCATTTGGATGCCTGGGATACGGGTCAAGGCGCGCATGATGACGGTTCGGGTTGTGTGCAGTCTATGGAAGTACTTCGTATTTTCAGAGATCTTGCCATTAAACCAAAACGTACCGTTAGGGTGGTTTTGTTTATGAATGAAGAAAATGGTTTGAAAGGAGCAAAGAAGTATGCGCAGGCTTCAAAAGAATCGGGTGAAAACCATATTGCAGCTATTGAATCGGATGCCGGCGGTTTTACGCCCCATGGTTTTTCATCCGAATCGATTGATAGCACTAAATTAACAAAACTCCTTAATTGGAAACCACTATTCCAACCTTACGGATTGTACGATTGGGATAAAGATGGTGGTGGTGCAGATATTGGTCAATTGAAAGACGAGGGCACTTTATTAATTGGACTCCGGCCTGATACGCAGAGGTACTTTGATTACCATCACACAGAAATTGATACGTTTGATAAGATAAATAAAAGAGAGTTGCATCTGGGTGCTGCTGCTATGGCAAGCTTGATCTATTTACTGGCTGAATACGGAGTAAAATAATCAACTGATCTTCGCCCGGCTTTTTTTCTTTTCACCCGTTAGTTTTTTTTCTTTGATACGTTCTTCTGAGCTTGCCTTACTAGGCTTTGTTTTTTTTCTGGGTTTGGGTTTTGCCAGCGATTTATTGATGAGGTTAATAAATTTTTTTTTAACCCCATCTTTGTTTTCCAACTGTGTTCGTTTTTCGGAACTGGTAAGCCGGAATACACCGGAGTCGGTAATCCGGGATTCCAATTTCAACAATAAAATCTCTTTCTGTTCTTCGTCGAGAATTTTAGAAGCAGAAACATTGAAATAGAGCTCAACCTTAGTAGCAACCTTATTCACATTCTGACCACCTTTGCCACCGGATGTAGTTGCTTTGAAAGTTACTTCATTTAAAAGTAGTTCAGGGTTAAAACTTTTAGTCATGTGAGTAAGGGTTTCACGCTAAGGCGCAAAGGCGCGAAGGTGCAAAGGCGCGAAGGAGCAAAGACGCGAAGGCGCGAAGGCGCAAAGGAGCAAAGACGCGAAGGAGCAAAGACGCGAAGACGCGAAGGAGCAAAGACGCAAAGACGCGGAGAGAGAGTGAAGCAGCAAATTGATTAGATAATTTTGAATTTGTCGGCGTCTTTTAGTACCGGGAAGGAAGCGCGCAATTCTTCGAGTTGTTTATATTTCAACGTACAGGTTTCAACACTTTCCTTATTGGCTTTGATGGTGCTGATGGACATCCCCAAAGGATCCAGAGCTACACTGTCGCCTGAGTGTAGTATGTTATTGCCATCCATGCCAATCCGATTTAACCCGGCTACGAAACATTGATTCTCGATGGCTCTGGCAATTAACAATTGTTTCCACGGATAACTTCGCCGGGAAGGCCAATTAGCAATATATACTAACAGATCAATTTCGCCTTTACTGCGGCTCCATACAGGAAAACGCAGATCGTAACAAACCAATGGACAAATATTCCATCCGTTTAAATCAATCAGCAAACGATCCTTGCCTTGTTCGTAGGTTTTATCTTCTTTTGCCATACGAAAAAGATGTCGCTTATCGTAATGAACTATTTTACCATCGGGCTGTGCCCATATCAGACGATTGAAGAACTTATTCTTTTCCTTAATGACCAGGCTGCCACAAACCACAGCATTTTTATTTTCAGCCATTTCCAGCATCCATGCCACTGAAGGGCCCTCCATGGATTCAGCCACACTTTTTGCGTTCATGGTAAAGCCTGATGTAAACAGTTCAGGTAAAAGAATGAGGTGCGTTGAATTTTTTCTAACGTCTTTCAACTTTTTTCCAAAATGATTCCGGTTAGCTTCCGGCTGCTCCCAAAATAAAGTTGATTGCAGTAAGGTTATTTTTAAATCTTTCATAGTAGCGTTTATATATTTCGCAGTTTTTCGGCGGCAGCCACCAACGTAGCATCTTCTTTGGCAAAACAAAACCGTAGTGCTTTTTGCTCGATGGGGTTTTTATAAAATACTGAAATAGGAATTGCAGCTACACCGTGTTCCTTAGTAACTTTTATAGCAAAATCTGTATCCTTTTCATCAGAAATTTTAGAATAATCGAGCAATTGAAAATAGGAACCGGAACAAGTTAGCGGCTTAAATCGGGAACCTTTAATCAAGGAAAGAAAGAGATCGCGTTTCTGCTGATAAAATTTATTAATACCGGAATAATTCACCGGGTTTGACATATATTCAGCCAAAGCATATTGAATTGGCGTGTTCACCGAAAATACTTGAAACTGATGCACTTTACGGAATTCGGTCATCAGGTTTTCCGGGGCAATACAATAACCTGTTTTCCATCCGGTAGCATGAAATGTTTTTCCAAAAGAAAACACAACGAAACTTCTTTCTGCAAGTTTTGGGTACCGCATCACACTTTGGTGTTCGTAGCCATCGAAAATAATGTGTTCGTAAACCTCATCACTTACAATTACTATATCACGGTTATGTGTTATCTTTTCCAGTTGATGCATATCCTTGGCCGTTAGAATAGCACCGGTAGGATTATGCGGAGAATTTATCATGATCATGCGGGTTCGCTGATTGACCATTTTTTTTACTTCATTCCAATCAATGTGAAAATCGGGATCTTTCAATTGTAGCTGAACCGGAATACCTCCGTTCAATTCAATAGCAGGCACATAACAATCGTAGGCAGGTTCAAAAACAATGACCTCATCGCCCTCTTTTATTACAGAAGTAATTGCAGAATAGATAGCTTGGGTACCACCGGCAGTAATCGTAATTTCTTTATCAGGATCATAAACCGCAGAGTAGAGATTCTGAATTTTCGCTGCAATAACTTCCCGCAAAGGTCGATAACCGGGCATAGGGGCATACTGATTGTGTCCTGCTTTCATGTTCCGGTTAATTAGTTCAATTAACTCTGCCGAAACAGGGAAATCCGGAAAGCCCTGAGATAAATTAATAGCTCCATATTCATTAGCCAGTCCTGACATAATGGTGAAGATGGTGGTACCAGTTTTATGTAATTTTGATTTGAGTGTTCCCGGAAAATTCATGTGCCTTTAAAAATGGATTTTATGAAAGTAAATTTACTTAAAAAGCAGATACAGATCTAGGTAGTTTGACGGAAGTACTAATTAGGTGGTGAGAATCACCTGATTAAAATGTTAACAGGAGTTCAAAATCCTGTCATTTATTCCTTTTTAAAGAAATATTTAATGGTCATTCAAATAAGACTGAACTTAAAAATACTATTTACTAATAAATATCTTTTGTTGACCCAAACCCATTGTCATATTCAAATCTCAATAAATACAAGCCATCAGGCTGCTCAGAAATATCAATATTTTTCTCACTGACAAAATTAACAATCTCATTAAAATATACCTGTTTCCCTAATGAGTTCCAAATCGTAATAATTCCGTTACTATTGAAAACTGGGAACACACAATTAAACATGCCAACATTCGGATTTGGAAAAATCATTAATTTTTCTGACAGTAAATCATTTTGATTTGCTAAGCGTCCGCTAGCATCAATAGGAGGGTAACAAATAATGCTAATCCGCACTTGTTGTGAAGTATTAATACATCCCATTGTATCGGAAACCTGTACAGAATATCGACCGGGTTGCAAAGTGGTTAAAGTGTTTTGATTAGCATTAATAATATTTGCACCATATCGTTTCCATTGATATGAATAATTACTATCCATTGTTGCCTGAAGAATTATAGAGTCACCAAAACAAATTTCAATTAAAGGATCATTTATTATCTGAACTGTTGGTAAAGAATCAACCGTAATTGATATAGATGCACAACTTCCTATGGAGCATGTGTCCTCTGATCTTACAAAATAGGAAGTGGTTGTATTGGGAAAAACTGTAATACCAGTACCCGTTCCAACTAAAGTTCCTCCGCAGGAGTCAGTATACCATTTGAAATTCCCAATTGGACTTAACAATCCTCCTATTTGTGTCAATGTAACAGATGATCCGATGCAAGTGGAGTTGGAAGTAGTATTGGAAGTAATCGATAAGGGAGTGACAGAGCAATAAGCAAGAGTTGTATAGCTACGCTTAATTGAATTTGGGCTATAATTTTGGAAAACATTACAATACTGTCTGTAATAAAAGTCGTACGTTGTACCGGGCAGCAGACCATTGATAACATAATTATAATAAAGATTAGACAATAATAATACAATACCTCCGGTTCCGGGCAAAGAATCTGTTCCAGGTACAAATCCAGCTGGTCCATACTCCAACAAGAAATAGCCTAACGAATTTCCCTGGCGCATTAGTACCGTTAAGTTCGTATATCCGATGCTGGTAACATCCGGACTGGTTAAAATCGGACAAGTTCCAGGACACCCAACAGAATAAGATGATGATTGGATACCAGGATTGCTACAACCTCCAAGATCCTGTGTGCCCTTAATCATAACATAGTAAGGTGTGCCAGCTACTAATGGGCCAAAGCTATGAGACCACTGAACGTTTTGTCCACCTGTACCAATACATTGCCAATTGAATTCATCAAGACCTAAAACAGCTTCCTTATAAAATAAATGAAAATAGGGTGATGTTGACCCGGAATTCACTTTATTTATGACATGAAATCCAGATGTATCAGGTACATATCGCAAAATTTTTTCCGGGGAAGTAGGGGGACATGATCCTCCACAATTTACCATTGGCCAAGAGCCGCTATGATCTTGACTTGAACCATAATTCACATAATTAAAACTAAATGATCCACAGCTAAAATATGTATTTATTAAACTATCTATTGGGGGAATTTTAATCTGTTTTTTAATTGAATTGGAACTATAAGCACTTCCACATTTGTCGCGTAAATAAAAATCATAAGTAGAGTCGTTTGTCAGGCCAAGAATAGTTACCGGTTTTAATAAACTTTGTATTGCTGTACCCTGGGGTCCTGTGGTATTTCCTGTGCCTGGTGAAAATCCTTTAGGACCATATTCGATGATAACATCATCAAATGTTCCATCCCAATTTATTGCTATAGAATCAGGAGTAATATTTTGAAAACGAATATTAGTTGCATGAGGTGTTGAAATCATTGCATTAACATTTCCCGGGAACATGCCTGGTGAAAAATCGTAATCAATTAAAATATCGTACGTAGAAA
The DNA here is from genome assembly GCA_016722525.1 of Bacteroidota bacterium. Taxonomy (GTDB): domain Bacteria; phylum Bacteroidota; class Bacteroidia; order AKYH767-A; family OLB10; genus JADKJB01. The sequence continues at coordinate 164,698 of JADKJB010000005.1, read as the reverse complement.
GACTATCTAAACTAAGATTATAATAACATTTATAGTAATTTCCACTTGTATTCACTACGCTGAAAGGAGTCAAACATGTAAATCCGCCAGGAGTACAACTACCTGTTGAATTCCGAATCCCAATGCCATAAACATATTGATTATAATTATGATTGACATTTAATACATAATTGTTGGTACAAGATGGTGAGAATCGTAACACTATTTCGCCACCGTTATTAAAATACACCCCAGGACAAGAAAGAGAATTATTCCAAGTGCCTATACTGTCAAGAAAATAGCTATATTGAATATCTGCGACAATATTAACACATGAAACACTGAGTCTGGAGACTAATTTTTGACCTTGACATTCCAAATATTGAAAAGCAATTGAAACAAGAATTATAATTTTTATCAGAAATGAATTTTTAATGGTCCACATATAATTGTAATTAATTCAGCAATTTACAAAAAATTTATTTGTTTCACGATCTTATCCAAAATACAAACATTAAAAAACAAGGGGAAAATCGTTTAAATCAGATAAGTATCATATTGTCCGGCTCCCATGCCATAGGTAAAGCCGGTCATAATATAACCCTGGTCATTGGTTTGTAAAACTGCCATTCCTTCCTCATAATCGGTACTGCCGATTACTTTTTGGAAGGTTATCTGAGCATGAACAGAAGAGGCTAAAAATGTGAAAGCCAATGCAAGGAACAGATAAAGTTTTGAGGGAAATACAGTCATAGTGTTTTTGAAAATTAGTAAGCGAAACTACTAATTTATTGGTAATTTCAATTTTTTCTTGCAACTCCCAGGGCTTGTATCTGGTAGTAAACCTGTGAGCAGATATTTCAATATGCACTATAAGCCTTTTATAAGGAAAGCCCTTGAATCATAAATTGGCAGATTTTGTAAAAACACGGTGTAATTTTCACCGCCTTTTGCTCCCGAAAATCAAAATGCGACCAACCAGTTTAAACGTGAGTGAGGAAATGAACTGATGCAATCATAGGAGTTTCAAAGTTCAAAAGTTGGCAAATTTTCAACCTATAACTTTATACCGTTCCTCCATTAAAGTTTTATAATTCTCTTGGCTTTCTTTTGATAAAAATGAATTTTCGATCAGAGTTATTGCTTCATTTTTGTTTTTTACCAACCTTCGGAACACACCTTCAATCTGTTTCTCATTCAGCTCCAAAACCTTTCCCAGATGTTCAAAATTGATCCGGCTTAATTTTTTTTTTCCCTTCCAGAGTCAACGCCAACTCCTCCTTATCATCAGGATTTAAAATTACCACATTTAAAAGATCATAAGCAGGAGCTAATACCCAACTTGTTCCTGAATTTATCATTGAAATATTCTTAAGATGCATATCGTTGTTTCCGGTAAGGAAACAAAAAACGGTTAATTCAAAGAAGTTCAATTTATCTAATAAAGTATTGCTAGAATACTGGCCAATAGCTTTCCCGACTCTTTCCATGGAACTCATATATTTATCCGAAGCCTCCAATATTTGAAACATATCCAGCATGTGAATTTTTTCTCCGTCCTCCTTGCGATCGATTCGCCTGGTGATATAAGATAATTCACCCGATTGTAAACGTATCAAACTTGACTTAACTGTTTTTAATCCGAAGGCTTCAGCTATGCGCATAGTTACATGTTCATTTTGTGGCATTTCAGGAAATATATCTGATGGTGGTTTAAAAATATAATTTCCACCAAGAGCTCCAACTATTGTTAAACGCCCTTTGTTTCCATCAGCCATAGTATCATTAACTAAACTTAATGACAACTTTGGTTGTACTCCTGGTACTGCAACACTTCTTTCAACAACTTCTTTTGCCAATTCAGACATTTGATTGAGCGAATAGCCTAAGTAGGGTGAAGTCTTCATCCCAAAAAAATCCATACTACAGTGAGCATGAAAATCTCCTACGATTGAATCATCAAGATCCTTGTAACAATATAAACACTTGCTATTCATTTTCATCCTCATTATGTATTGGCTTAACACTTACTGCACCAATGCAATTTTGACAACAAGACATCAGTAATCCCATTCTATCATTAGGATTTATTTTCCAGTTTTTTGAAGCAATATCTAATAACCATCCCTCCGGGATCAGGCCTTCAAAAAAAGAAAATAAACGTTTCTCAATAAATATAGTATCCGTTACAGGCATTGTAAAACTGATAAATTTATCAGGGAAAGAGTTGATATATTCTTTATCATACTGGAAAGTATATAACCCTTCATCCGTTTCTGTGAGAATACCTGCAAGTACTTCGTTATAAAAAATTTCTGCACTACGCATGCTCAACGGATTTGATTTTTAATTTCCAGTTCCTGAAATTGTACCGGTGCCAAAACGTGACCAAACATTTTAAGGACCTGATTCACTTTCTCCAGATTAACATTTTCCTTTCCTTGTTCGATTTTTCTTAAAACCGTGAGGGCCACACCTGCTTTTTCAGCAAATCTCTCTTGAGTCAAATTTGCCTCTCTTCTTTTTTCTTTTACAAATTGACTTAGTGGCTTCATTATATGTGATTGCAACGATTTGATACAAATATATAATTTTTATATGCAAATAGATATAGTTTTATAAAAATGACGTTTTTTATATGTCTATGCATATAATACATTTAAAATTGAGAAAAAAGCGAAAATAATTGATAATTAATATATTACCAAAATTCTAAGGCGAAAAGCTACCCATTTGATAAGATTAAATCTACTCTTTCACAAACCTTCCTCTGGTAATTTTTTCACCTGCTTCTACCTGCACAAAATAAATCCCAGCTGAAAATGATGCAATGTCAATTTGATGCCTGGTTGAATTTGCATCCAGCGTTTTTGTAAGAAGTGTACGTCCTGTAACATCAGAGATTGTTAATTTACTACCTGAAACCGGCAACATGCGTGTCTCAATGTTAAGCGTTGTATTCGCAGGATTAGGATACAGAAGTAAATTTTCAGATGTAGTTATTTCAGGTAACGAAGTCGGTAACATAATGTGCGTATAGGCGGTGTTCGTTATGACGGGATCATTGAAATCAAAATAGATTGCTGCGTTGTTTGAAATGGAATCGCCGGCTATTAAATTTGATTTTGGCTTAATACGGTAACGGACAAATCCATGACTTTGTGGTTCGTTTACATTACTATCGGGTAGCAATATGTTGTTGAACATAAATTGCATATTCCGCTCCCATGGAACCCATGAGAGATTCACAGGATGTGAAGAAGCAACAAATTCAAACGTGCTTAACTCGAGTTTGGTGGTATCGATGAGGTTGAGAATTTTTACGGTAAATGCTGTGTCGTTACCTGTATTTTGAAAACGGATAAGATACTCTAAGAAAGGTGGATTCGGAAACTGCATTGACAACAATGTATATTGATCTACAAGGATATCATTGGGATCATAACTGCCAGTTGTTAAAACTTCCCAATACGACTGATTGCAAATCGTATTGGCATCTCCCGCAAGGGGTTCTATGTGAACTCCTGAATTAATTAAAGTTCCTATAGGCACACCGATATGTACATTAACAGTTATTAATATTTGTCCTGACTGAAAAGGAGCGAGTGGTCCGAAATTCCAAACCAGCGAATCAATTGTTACTGTAGATGCAACTGGATTGGCAGAAACAAAACTCACATCATTATCTGGAAAGAAAATCACCGTGGGAATTAGGGTAGTATTTCCATCATTGGAATAACTAACCAAATAAGTTGCATTGAATCCCGAACGAAATTGGCCAAGAGGCGTAATCTTCACACACAAATCATTAAACACTCCGGCAGGCTGAAATGCAAAATCATTCAAAGTATCGGTTTGCTCTATTCCGGAAAATACTACACTGTGGGAAACAGGAACGGCATTGAAAAGATTTATTAAATCAGGAGCAACTGTATAACTACCGGGATCAACAACGGGAACATAATAAATACCATTTTGCTGAGTAAAGCTAAAGTTCCCGGTACTACTTTCTGTGAGCTTTTTATTTATAATTGGAAATTCACCTACATCTAATGACCCATTATTATTAGCATCGATAAATACCTTTCCACCTATTAAATTGTATTTATCTGTAATTTTTACAATCCAGTAATCATAATATCCCTTGTAAGGTTCGTTCTTATCACCTGAAATTTGGAAGAGGATGTTCCTCCTAAAATGTATTCCCCGGAGGAAGTTTGGGCTATGGAATAAAGATAATCTTGAGAACCCCCACCAATGGTATTTTGCCATTGAATAGCTCCGGTGCTATCTGTTTTTGCGATCCAATAATCACTATCACCTATACTATTTTCATTTTTATCGCCAGAAATATTTGAGTCGGACAATCCAGCCAAAATGTAACCTCCATCGTTAGTTTGGACAATGGAATAAAGACGATCTTCGCTACTCCCCCCAATGGTATTTTGCCATTGAATGACCCCTAAGCTATCTGTTTTTACGACCCAGTAATCTTCTCCACCCTTGCTGTTTTCTGTTTTGTCACCGGAAATATTGGACACAGATGGCCCTCCCAAAATATATCCTCCATCCGAAGTTTGAACAATGGTATTAAGCCGATCATAATTATTCCTCCAATTGTATTTTGCCATTGAATGACTCCTAAATTATCAGTTTTACAATCCAATAATCACCACCACCAATACTATTTTCAGTTTTATCAAAGGAAATATTGGAATAAGAAATTCCGGCCAAAATATACCCCCATCAATTGTTTGTACAAGGGAATAAAGATAATCTTGACCACTTCCCCCAATGGTATTCTGCCATATAATGTCTCCAATGCTATCTGTTTTCACAATCCAGTTATCATATCCACCATGGCAGTTTTCTGTTTTATCGCCAGAAATGGTCGAGGCAGAAAACCCTCCCAAAATGTACCCTCCATCGTTAGTTTGGACAATGGAATAAAGACGATCTTCGCTACTGCCCCCCATAGTATTTTCCCATAGTATGATTCCTAAATTATCAGTTTTTACGATCCAATAATCATAATAACCATTGCAGTCTTCTGTTTTATCACCGGAGATGTTGGAATTGGAATATCCTCCCATAATATATCCTCCATCCGAAGTTTGGGTAATGGAAACAAGGTAATCATCCCCACTCCCTCCAATGGTATTCTGCCATTGAATTGCGCCAGTGTTGTCTGTTTTACGATCCAGTAGTCATAGCCACCATTGTTGTTTTCTGTTTTATCACCGGATATATTGGATCTGGAAAACCACCTAAAAATATATCCTCCATCGGAAGTTTGTGACAAGGAACGAAGGTCGTCTCCAAAACTCCCCCAATCGTATTTTGCCAATCAATTACCTGGGAGAAGGAAAGCAAGGAAGCAAAAAGATAGCTAAGAAGGACAGGAGGAGACTCTTTTTCATGGGAGTGGAAATTACATTTATTGATCAAATGTACAATTAATTGGCATGCTCATAACCTCTTTTGTTAAGCAGAGAAAGGCGCTATGGAAAAGTACTATTCACAAGGAATTGAATGAATGGTCTTCGAGGTTCAGTACTTCATAGTTTTACCATCGGCATGTTCTTGTATGAGTCTTTCAAAATTAGAAGTGAAACCGATTTAAAATTAAATGGAAAATATTTTCCCGAATCTGCCCTATATTGGAAAATCTTTTCTAAATTTCAATAAAAAGTCCTCATAATGGAAAATATTTTCCCGAACCCTCTTTCAGAGATAATTTTTGGTTCCTCTGAATCAAAGGTCTCCAAACAGATTTCCAAATTGTTAAAAGAGGGGTCCATCAGAAAAATTGCACCCCGGGTCTATTCCTCAAATTTAGATGAACCTATTGAAGAAATCGTTAGGAGAAACTTGTTTTTGATACTTGGGAATCTTTATCCGGGAGCACTGTTGAGTCACCGTTCAGCTTTTGAATTCAAGCCAACTAATGCTGGTCATATATTTTTAACCTACTCCTATACTAAAAAAGTAAAACTTCCTGGCACTACAATTCAATTTTTGGAAGGACATAAGCCTATTGAAGGAGACAATCCCATCTCAGGCGAATTGTATGTTTCACAAAAAGCAAGGGCATTTTTAGAGAACCTACAAGTGTCAAGGAATACGGGGCCATCTTCAAAATGCTTAACCCTACCTGAATTGGAAGATAAGTTAGAACAAATAATCAGGGTGAACGGAGAAGTTGAAATAAACAACGTTCGAGACAGAGCAAGAGCAATATCGACAAACCTTAATATGCAAAAAGAGTTTGAGCGGTTAAACAAAATGATTAGTGCTTTGCTTTCCATTCACACTTCAAAAATACTTTCCTCTCCTCTTGCAATAGCCAGAGCATTCGGTTCCCCATATGACCCTGGCAGGATGGTGTTGTTTGAAGAACTTTTCCGTCAATTGCAAAAGAAAGAATTTAAAAGCCGACCAGACAAAAACAGGACAGCAAAATCTTTTCGGAATTTTGCATTTTTTGAAAGTTATTTTTCTAATTACATCGAAGGAACTGTTTTTGAAATAAAAGAAGCAAAAGAAATTATTCAAACAAACCAGCCACTGCCAGCAAGAAATCAAGATAGTCATGATGTATTAGGCACTTACAAGTTAGTTTCTAGTCGACAAGATATGTCTCTTACACCTCAATCGACAGAAGAACTTATCAGTATGCTATCTTATAGGCACAAAATTCTGCTTTCTGCAAGAGCAGACAAAAATCCCGGTCAATTCAAAGACAAAAATAATTTCGCCGGTAGTACAGTATTTGTAGATTTTAATTTGGTGAAAGGCACTCTCATACAAAGTTTTAATTTTTACAATGCATTGGAACATCCTTTTTCAAAAGCAGCTTATATGATGTTTGTGTTGAGTGAAGTGCATCCGGTTTTGGATGGTAATGGAAGAATTGCCCGGGTTATGATGAATGCTGAATTGGTAAAAACCGGACAAACAAAGATTATTATTCCAACTGTTTTCAGAGATGATTACATGGGGGCTTTAAAAAAATTAACAAAACAAGGAGATGCCGAATCATACATCAAAATGTTGCAGAGAGTTTATGAATTTAGTGAAAACATTTTTGGCGATGATATGGATGAAATGCAGGAATATCTAAAACAATGTAATGCGTTTTTAGAACATACAGAAGCCAAACTCAAAATTATCCCACGCTAACAATGCATTTAATATTCTTCATCCAAACATTCTTTTAACATCAGTCACAATGTTCTTTTTCCCGCAGAAGTTTTTAAATATTCTTCTAAGCTTTACAAAACGTTAATCGCTGTTTTGGGCCTTCCCTCCGAATATTGGTTGTAAATTTAAAATTTGAAAATCCCCAGGTAACAAACAGAGTTAAGAAAACGTGTCAAATATTTTATGAGTAAACTGATGGAAAAAAAAAGCAGGAAGCTCAAATGAGCTTCCTGCTTCAGGTTCTATTTTAAATAAACAGTGTTTTTTAAAAAGAAAGATTTACACCAAGTGAAGCTATGCGGATTGAATTGTTGACAGTTACATCAACCTCAAGCGGATAAGCCATTAATGCATTTACATGCTGGTCTTTTTTGTAGATTGCCTGCATGTACCCCGCATTCACCGACAACATCTTGGTGACTTTATATTTAAATCCTGCGTTAATATTCCAATTATCATCGGGAACAACTTCAAATGTTCCTAAAGAAGCATAATACCCTTCCTTATTGGTATAATCGAATTTTGTATACCCACCACCAGCACTTACGATAAACTTGTCAGTTAATTTGTATTCCAAACCCATTGCGTATGCAGAAGCATCACCTGCAAGATCAGCAAGCGGTGCATTTCCGGTAAGCTCCGACGACTTTCCCCAGTCTGCATTTTTCTGCATGTAATAATTGAATTCACCGAGTACTTTAATCTGATCGTTAATTTCATACGCGGCTCCAAGGGCCAGTACACCTGGTAAATCACGTCTGTTTTTTTCTTCATTGACTGTTACGCCGAAATCATCTGTATTCGTTTTTGTTTTAAAATCAAGTTTAACTTTTGTTTCGTAACGAGCGGTGAATAGAAATTTATCGAAGGGCTTCAAACAAATACTTATTACTTCACCGATACCGGATGCATTGTATTCAGCATCGAGAACAAGCGGAGCATCGGCAAGGCCAAAAGGTGATGAGGTGAGAGTTAATCCTGCATCAGTTGTATTTTTTGCATTGATATATCTTATTGCCGCTGCAACAGAAATCATTTCCGAAAAGAATAGGTTCCACCCAGAGTGGTAGTAAGATAAAACGAACTTGCTTTTAAGGTTGGATCTTTAACTGCCGTGTATGCTCCCTGTGCTTCTCCTAACGCCTGTAATCCGATTAAGTCGGTTGTTATAGATCCTTTTGAATAGTCAATAGAAGCACCTCCTCCGCTCATAAACGCACCGGTAAAAACAGCCCAGTTATCTTTTTTATAGGTAAGAAACAAATTGGGCAGAAAGAGATCAGCACTTTGTTGCTCATACTCACGCATTCCTTCTCCCATTCCAATATCATATTGATGACTTGGCTTGCGAAATAAAAATTGGTTGCTGAAATTAATATGTAAGCCGTTTTCAAGCTTAGTTAATCCTGCGGGATTATAAACAACAATATCTGCTGCATCGGTTGCCGCATTTCTTGTTGAACTACGAACCCAATCAGAGCTCATATTAGAAAGGTTATCTATTTGTGCAACTGCAGTATAACTGATAAATACCAGACCGGATAACAATATTAAACTGATCTTTTTCATGTCTTTTTTTTAGGCTTTTTACTTCGATATTTTAAAAAAGTTGCAAAAAGGTGAAATTTCTTACAGTTTTTCTTACAATACCCCCTGAAGCAGAGTTTGGTCAGCACGCTGGTGCTGTGCTGATCAAACACACTTCAGGGCTGTGCCTTTTTTGGTTTCACTTCGTTCAAGCTATCTTTTAACATTAAACGCAAAGTTCTCTTTCCTGCAGTAGTTTTAAAATACTCTTCTCTTCGCAACGCATCACTTTTTGCGAAATAATATTCGCAATGAATTGGAATAAATGGTCTGCGTGGTGCAGTGCTTTTTGTTTTACCATCGGTGTGTACTTGCATTCGGCGTTCAAAGTTTGAAGTATAACCAATATAAAATTGATCATCTTTTAAACTGTACAAAACGTAAGCGCAAAATTTTGGGTGTTCCATGGAAAAGTGGGTTTAAAAAGTTAGAAAAAAGTGCATGAAATGCACGAATATAAAAGTGTTTAAAAAAAAGCAAGAAGTTCAAATGAACTTCTTGCTTCGGTTAACATTCCGCCCTGAAGCAGAGAAACGCGCTTCGCTTGTTTCACGCTGCAGGGCGGTGCAGTGTGCCGTAAAGCATGCGCTTGCGCATAGCTTCACGGCTCTACTGCACCGCTCCCCCTGGGCTCGAACCAGGGACCCCATGATTAACAGTCATGTGCTCTAACCAACTGAGCTAAGGAGGAATAACCTTCTCGCTGTTTTGCAGTGAGAAGATCATCAGTCCCCGCTTCAATCACCCCGATGTTTGTCGGGACTAAAGCACGTGTATGGGATATTTGGAGAGAACGACCGTAATAGTTATAAACCATGTGTTAATAACATTATTACGGGACGGCAAAGATAATGCAAAAACTTACATTTCAAAAGTCCGTACCAATTAATTAATATGTTAGTATTTAGTATGTTAGCGAGTTTTAGAACGCTTGATCACCAAGTAGTACCAGTGACATCACAATATTTTGGAGTAGTACGTAAGCTAGGGAACCCCGTTTATCATCTCGAATCTTAGCTCGTCAAATTTGTTAGACGTAATAGTGCCACTTGAACACGCATGATAGAGTAACACCAGTTTTTCAAATTGCTGTTGCGTAAGAAACCCCTCCGTTTGACAATAGGCTACTTCACAGGTTTTAATCGCTGCTTCAATATCAACAACAAAATTTCCCAGGTCTTCGGTAGAAAAAGTAAATAGTATTTTATTATCCTGTTTACGAATTTTCAAAATCTGCACCATACTCCCTTCAAAGCCGGAAGGCAATCGGGGATCATAATCCTGCTCAACAGCAATATTCATCAGTAGGGTTGTACCAATACTGGAATTAATAGATGTAAAAAATCCATCGCATGAGGAGCCAACACCCAAAGTGAGGGTATCTCCTATCATGTAAGTAATCTTATTAGCTGCCGTGTACTCGTTGAGCTTTTGAGCTTCAGAATCGTTTAGAAATAGCAACCCTAAGAATATAACTGATAAAAAATATTTCATAATTTGAATGCTATTAGATTTAAACAAACCCTTTTACAGGCTAAAGATAATTTGATTCTAATCCAAGAAAACCAAACCCCTAAATTAATACCTTTGCCTGCTGAAAATCAATCTCCCCCCGAATTTAAACCCCTAAATCCTAAATATGAGCTTACTAGTAGTTGGAACCGTTGCCTTTGATGCCATTGAAACTCCATTCGGTAAAACCGATAAAATAATTGGTGGAGCCGCCACCTACGCCTCTCTTGCAGCGTCTTATTTTACTCAAAATATTAACATGGTATCGGTAGTGGGCGATGACTTTCCTGCTGAAACTATCCAACAATTTAACGATCATGGAATCCATACCGATGGATTGCAGGTGAAAAAAGGCGAAAAATCATTTTTTTGGGCAGGTAAATATCACAATGATATGAACACCCGCGACACTTTAGCAACGGAATTAAATGTGCTGATGACTTTCGATCCCGTGATTCCTCAATCGTATCAGGATTGTACTTTTTTAATGCTGGGAAATTTGATGCCAGCCATACAAATGCAAGTGATTGAAAGATTACATAATCGCCCGAAACTGGTGGTATTGGATACTATGAATTTTTGGATGGAAACCGCCATGGACGATTTAATGAAAGTCATAAAAATGACGGATGTGCTGACCATCAATGATGCAGAAGCACGTCAGCTTTCAGGAGAATATTCGTTAGTTAAGGCTGCTCAAAAAATTCTGAAAATGGGGCCTAAATACCTCATCATTAAAAAAGGGGAGCATGGTGCCCTATTATTCAATTCGGAACAAGTGTTTTTCGCACCTGCCTTACCGTTAGAAGAAGTATTCGATCCAACAGGAGCAGGTGATACTTTTGCAGGTGGCTTTATTGGCTATCTGGCCCGCACCAAAGACATTTCATTTGAAAATATGAAACGTGGAATTATTTTTGGATCCGCAATGGCTTCTTTCTGTGTGGAGAAATTTGGTACCGAAAGAATCATGAACCTCGAACAGGACGAAGTTGATGAACGTGTTCAGGAGTTTGTGGATCTTGTGCAGTTTGATATTACGCTTGTTTGAAGATAGTGGGAAATGGAAAGTGACAAGTAGCCAGTAGCCAGTTACCAGTGTTAAGTGATCAGTAGCCAGTGACCAGTAACCAATGTAAAGTGATCAGTGACTAGTAACCAGTTCAAAGTGACCAGTTACCAGTGTTAAGTGATCAGAGACCAGTTTAAAGTGACCAGTGTTCTGTTGATGAGTTAATGATTGAAATTTATATTTATTTTTGAACGTTAGGTTTTCTTCCATGACTCTCATTTATGCACCATTTGCGTTCGCTTTTGATCCTGTTTTTTCTGACCCATGCATTTCATTTAAAAGGTGGAGATGCGGATAGTGTATCATTTAAAAAAATAAAAATTTATCCTTTTCCTGTCGTTGGTTATGCTCCGGAAACGCGATGGTATTTTGGTGGTGTGGCTTTATTTAACATGCGATTCAGCGATGACACATTAGCACAAACAAGCACATTTGAAACGGAAGTTAACTTCACACAAAACAAACAATTTATTCTCACCGCTAATTTTGATTTGCAGTTCTTTAAAAGTAGGTTCAGAATAATAGGTGACAATGGCTATTATAAATTTCCGGAAGATTATTGGGGCATTGGAAACGATACCAAAGAATCGGATAAGGTAAATTACGCTGCTAAAAGACTTGAACTGGATAATTCATTCCTGTTTAAAATCGTTCCAAATGTATTTGCAGGTATACGGCAACGTTATCACAAGATAGAATTGAATGAAACAATCCCAGGCACTGATCTTCCTCCTGCAGGTGAAGTCATTCACGCTTCCGGTGTTGGTCCACGTTTGTTGATCGACAGCCGTGATAATATTTTGAATGCAACGAAGGGCTTGTATTTTTCATTTAGCCATAGTTGGTTTTTTAAACAAATTGGAAGCGACACTGATTTTTCGCGTACAGATGGCTATATCCGGTATTATAAAAAAATTCATACCGGCGGAGTAATGGCTTTCCAATCTGTTGTAAGCATCACACAGGATAATGTACCATTTCGTATGTTGCCATTACTGGGAAGCGAAAGTATCATGCGAGGTTACTATCAGGGCAGATACCGAGGTGCTGTGTATGGTGCGCTGCAAGCGGAATACCGGCTGACAATATGGAACTGGGTTGGCGCTGCATTTTTCGGTGGAGCCGGAAGAGTTTCCAGCAATCCCGATGAAAAAAATGTACTGCATCCAACCTATGGTGGCGGACTTAGAATCCGAATTGATAAAAAAGAAAATGTAAATCTACGTTTCGATTACGCAAAGGGAGATTATTCTGAGGGGTTTTATGTATCGTTTGGGGAGGCGTTTTAAAAAAGGGAGTGTGTGCTGCTAATTGTATCGTTCACTTAAAATATCGGAAGAGGTTAAGACACAAGAGTACGGTTGGCGTCAGACGCTGGTTTTTATCTTTTTGCTTGATGTTATTATATAAGCCTGTAGATAGTGTAATTGGTTACTTGCGGGATTATCAACTTCTTTACAACTATGTTCCAACGACAAATTATTTGTGAATGATTTAACGAACTTGTCGTTTGGAGGTAAATACATAATTCTTGAAATACTTATTAAATCATTTACTAATAAGTTAGACTGAAAATGTTTTGATATTTTCTCCATTATTTCATTTCTGTCGATTTCATTAACTTGAAAACTGACATATATATCCCATTTTTTAAAAAGATCATCTTTTTGAAAGGCCGCAAACAAATTGAAGTTTACTACCCTCTTTGAAAGATATTTTTCAGCTGCAACAAGTCTATTTATAAATGGGGTCATAATGCCTTCATGATTTTTTTAGTAGAGGTGATAAACATTTCTGCATCGGTCCTGGTAAATTTACCACCTTTAATATATCGCAATTCCGGATTCCATCGCATGATATTATTCCATGCTGTAAAATAAGACTTCTTGATTTTCTTTTCCTGACCTGAGAATTTAAGTAGAACGTCAAAATCGTGAGTTTTTAAACTAGCAAAACCTTTAAATTCACCTCCGCTTTCTGGAAAGTCTGGCCACTTTAGTGATTTGCATACTCTAGATTTTAACGTTAACTCTATCGCATAACCTCCTAAATAGATTGCACTATCAAACTTTTGATTTTTCAAAACTATTTCAGCATCATCAAGCTTTTCTTTGGCTATTAGTTTTAAGTCTGCCTGGGTGATCATATTACAAAGTTAATTATTTAAAACTTGCGTCCAACTTCAATAACCTGTTTCCACAGAGTGTCCCTAACAAAATTATTCCAACAAGAAACTTTTTCGTAGGTAACATTTCCTAGCAGATGCGATAATTTGTAAATATCAAGCTCAAAAAGTTTTAGCGTTGCCACAAAAAAGTATTAAAAAAATAATGTAAAAAGCGTGTTCACAAAACTATAATCCTTTACTAAAAAAAAGAAGTCATAAACTAATTCACTCACCCCTTTAACTAACTCAAATAACCATTAACCCTTTTCACTCGCCTACTAACCATTAACTCACTAACCATTTCACTAACCCACTAACCCTTCAACTAGCTCTTCCACTAACCCACTAACCATTTCACTAACCCACTAACCCTTCTACTCGCTCTTCTACTAACCCACTAACCCTTCCACTACCCCATTAACCTATTCACCTCCCCCCAATTCACTAAATTCCAAAACGCATTTACGTAATCAATCCGTTTGTTTTGATATTTGAGATAGTAGGCATGTTCCCATACATCGAGCGCTAAGATCGGTTGTCCTTTTAACTCAGAGATATCCATAAGTGGATTATCCTGGTTGGGAGTTGAGCCAATAACCAGTTTACCATTTTGCATAACGAGCCAGGCCCATCCTGAACCGAAGCGGGATGTGGCTGCTGCATTAAACTTTTCCTGCATAGCACTGAAGCTTCCAAAAGCGGTATTGATAGCATGAGAAACAGCACCACCAGGTTCCCCGCCACCGGATGGGGTCATCAGTTTCCAGAACATACTATGGTTGTAATGTCCGCCTCCGTTGTTTCGCACTGCAGTAGGATATTTAGAAATATTCTTCATCAAATCCTCCAGCTTAATGTTCTCAAGTTTATTTTCCTTAACGGCTTTATTCAAATTGTCTACATACGCTTTATGATGTTTGCCATGATGAATCTGCATCGTTTGGGAGTCGATATAGGGCTCCAGGGCATCGTGGGCATAAGGCAGTGGCGGCAACGTAAAAGCATCGCCTTCCGACCCGGGGAAAATCGCACTACCTAAAACGGTATTTCCTGCCAGATGCATGCCTGCACCGGCAATAGTAAGCATAGCTGATTTTTTTAGAAAGTCTCTTCTTGAATTTTCTTTTTTCATAACACCAATGATAAGAATGATTAACTGAATAGGATGAGCACTTCGTTTTTCTCTACGGTATTTCCCTTTGAAACATTCACTTTTTTAATAACAGCATCTCCCGGAGCCTTTAATATATTTTCCATTTTCATGGCTTCCAGAACGATCATTTTATCCCCCATTTTTACTTGCTGGCCTTCTTCAACTACCACTTCAACTACCAGTCCCGGCATGGGAGCTTTGAGATCGGTTATTTTCTTTGCATTTAATGCATCCAGGCCGAGCTCTTTGAGCAGCACATCGTATTTATCGCGTACCTGGACTTTATAACTATTTGCATTTACCCTGATATGGAAAGTTTTTTCGACAGGGTCGTGCTTAATCACTTCGGCGGTGTATGATTTGTTGGAGGAAATTACATGAAAGACCCCTTCACGGATTTTAATTATATCGGGACTAAAGGTTTTAGAATTCAGTGTATAAACGCCCTCTTTGTCGGTTTCTGCAGAGATAACCACGTCGTCGTTGATAGTGAGTTGGTACATAGTAAAGCAAAGATAAGGAATGGATAGAATACTAAAGTCTCAATAATAGGGCAGCCAAATTATTAAACTCAGGTGTTGATATTAAAACCAAAGGTATCTATTTTCTTTGTAATGCGTTGTTACCTTTGTCAATCATATTTATAAAGAATGTTAAAAAAATCAAATCCGTCAGCCGCCGAAAGCACGGCATCCCTGAAAAGGGCTTTGTTAACCATTTTCAGGAACCATCCCACTCGCAACTTCAACTACAAACAGGTATCAAAATTACTGGCACAAAATGAACCCGTATTATTTGCAAAATATTTATTTATAGATGATCGCGATTCCAACAGAAAAATACTGGTAACCCTGCTTTCTGAACTGGTGCTTTCGGGCGAACTCTTTGAAGTAGATCCGGGTCGCTATAAGACTGTACCTGTAAAGGAATATGTTGAAGGTACTATTGACATTATAGCAACAGGAGTAGCGTATGTAATGAACGAGAACTTTGAAGATGATATTATTATTTCACCCAACCATACGCTTAATGCCCTAAGTGGGGATATCGTTAAAGTATTGCTATCGGCTACCCGAAAAGGTGGCCGTCAAGAGGGTAGGGTGGTAGAGATTGTAAAGCGTTCGAAAACAGATTTTGCCGGTATTTTACAGGTATCAGATAAGTTTGCCTTCCTGGTGCCTTCAGGCAATAAAAATACTATTGATATTTTTATTCCCATCAACAAATTAAATGGTGGAGCTAATGGTGAAAAAGCTATTGCAAGAATAACAGAATGGCCTGAAGGAACTAAAAATCCTATCGGTGAAATTATTGAAGTGTTGGGTGTGGCAGGCGACAACAATACGGAAATGAACGCGATTCTGGTGGAGTATGGTTTTCCGATACGCTTTCCTGAAAAAGTTGAAAAAGAAGCTGAAGCAATTCCTTTTGAAATTCCGAATTCGGAAATTAAAAAACGCCGCGATATGCGAGGAGTAACAACCTTCACTATTGACCCTGTTGATGCAAAAGATTTTGATGATGCGTTGTCGGTGGCGAAAATAGATGCTACAATGTGGGAAATTGGAATTCATATTGCGGATGTATCCTATTTTCTGAAGCCGGGAATGGATATGGATGATGAAGCCGTTGAAAGAGGCACCTCTGTTTATCTGGTTGACAGAGTAATTCCAATGTTGCCTGAAAAACTTTCCAATAACGTTTGTTCGTTGCGGCCTAATGAGGATAAGCTTTGCTATTCCGCAATTTTTAAAATAGATAATGACGCAGTGGTGCATGAGGAATGGTTTGGAAGAACTATTATTCATTCCGACAAAAGATTTGCCTATGAGGATGCTCAGGAGGTGATAGAAACAAAAAAAGGCCCGCTGGTGGATGAAATTCTTTTGCTGGATGGTCTCGCCAAAAAATTGCGTGCTGCTCGTTTTAAAATGGGAGCCATTACTTTCGAAAAAGTTGAAATAAAATTTCAACTCGACAGCAAAGGGAATCCACTTGGGGTTTATACCAAAGAGAACAAAGATTCCAATAAGTTGATTGAAGAATTTATGCTGCTGGCGAATCGTAAAGTAGCAGAGTTTATTGGCCGCCACCACGCCTCCTATAAAAAAGATAGTAAAAAAGAATCGGGGAAAAAAGCTCCCGTTTTTGTATATCGTATACATGACTCACCGGTTCCGGAAAAATTGCAAAAGTTTTCTCTGTTTGCAGAACGCTTTGGATATCGAATTAATATTAAAACCGATAAAGAAGTTGCGCAATCCCTCAATCAGTTGATGAAAGCAGTGAAAGGGAAAAAAGAACAAAATGTTTTGGAACAACTGGCTATACGCACTATGTCGAAAGCCGTTTATACCACCGAAAATATTGGTCACTACGGTTTAGCCTTTGATTTTTATACGCACTTTACCTCGCCTATCCGACGCTATCCGGATGTATTGGTGCATCGTTTACTGGATCATTACATGAAAGGTGGCAAATCTGTTGATCAAAAAGATTACGAAGCTATGTGTCAACATGCAACTGACATGGAGATAAAAGCCTCGGAAGCGGAAAGGGCTTCTATTAAATACAAGCAGGTACAATACCTTCAAGACAAAAAAGGCCAAGTTTTTGATGGCCTGATTTCCGGTGTTACTGAATGGGGTTTTTATGTGGAGCTCATCGAAAGTAAATGCGAAGGACTGATTCGTTTGCGTGATATCGGAAATGATTTTTATGAACTCGATGAAACCAACTATTGCATAATAGGTCATCGCTCAGGCAAAGTGTTTCGATTAGGTGATGAGGTAAAAGTAGAAATTAAAAATACAGACCTTTCCCGCAAACAAATCGATTTCTTATTGCACGGTTTCGATGAAGGCTTTGTATCCAGAAAACCGGAAAAATATAGTGGTGGAAATGAAAGGCCGAAGAGGAAAAAAGATAGTGGCGGCGGCGGTAAGCGGCGGCGGTAGTTGGTTAGCGGGGGCAGTTGGCAGCGGCAGTTGGCGTGGCGGTAGCGGTGGGAGTTGGCGGAATTGGGGAAGTGAGTTTAAATCGATTATTCATACTTTTATGCTTAACTTTATAAAACAAAAATTGCTTTTATAATTGCCATGAAAAACTTTCTCATGTCCTCTTGTTTTCTTTAATCTGCTTTTTCATGAGTCTTTCTGCTCAGTATATTTCTTCCACTACAACTCAGGCTACGACACAACCTGTTTATCCGGCAAGACTAAACAAATGATTCTGCGAATTGAGGTTGAAATTGGAGCTGCGCCGGTGACTTTAACCAATATGATATTCAATAGTAACGGTTCTTCAAATCCCGTGAATGACCTTATAAAAGCCCAATTATGGCATTATAATGATTCTACAGCACTAGACACGTCGCTAGGGCTACTTATAGGAACATATAATTTAATCTCATTAGGAAACTTTGCAATGTTGATGCCATCAGCTTATTACGCAGGGATGAGTTCCTTCAGCGGGATGACTCCTTCCCAAAAAAATTATTTATGGCTTACCATTGACATTTCTCCAAACGCAACACTTTGTAATTATGTCGATGCTGATTTTGTTTATCTCTATGCAGATGGTATGATCAAATTTCCTTCCATTTCATCTCCTCCCGGCTAACGGGTGATAAGTCCGTGTGGAACTGGTTTGGGGATGAAATTATTAGAAGAAGCCTTTGTTGTATATCCGATTCCTTGCAAAGATGAATTGACATTATCGGTTAATGCAAAAATAAGGGAATCTGTAACCATTGAATTGTATGGTGCTTCCGGATCAAAGTTAGTCACTCTTTTTGATGGACTAGTTGACAGTGCTTTATCAGAATTCAATTTTTCTCTTAAAAAATTTCCTCCGGGTGTGTACTATTTGAATTGCATTTCAAAAAGAGGTGTTGTTGTGAAGTGGATTGTGAAGGTTTAAATAATCTTTCTTTGTAATAAACAACTTGTTTGGTGGGGGCCTGCCCGGTCTCACATAGAGCAAGGTAAAACTTGTTGATCTCGGAAAACAAAATTGAGAAAAATGCCCCACCACAACAACTCAGGTATAAAGAAAATTGGTAATGTTAACCGCAAGTTACTAGCTCCATAAGCGCTCAGAAACCCGCGAGGTTAACGTGAAAAGACCCTTAAACCTCCACAAATGTGAGATTTAAAAATCTCGACAGGGTGGCGTGAAGGAAAGGAAACCTTCTGACAAATTACAACGATCGACCCGCGCTCGAACACCAAATGACTGAAAACAAAAATGTTCCAAATCAACAGCTCATAAAATTAATCTAAATTAATCAAAATAAGCCAGCGAAAAAGGAGTTACTAGAACAGGTACAAATAGTCTTAAAAGAAATTTAAAAAGCTTCTCACTTCCTGAAAACCTTCTGTATACTCACCTCATCACCAACGAAAACTTTCATCAAATAGGTTCCGCTTCCAATTGTTGTTTTTGAAAAATCAACTGAAATGTGAACGCCTTGGGATAAGTGTTTTTGTGAATAAACCTTTTTTCCGCTAAGGTCAAAGAGTTCAACAGAAATAGGGTCCTTAATTTGTTTGTTAAAAGTGATGTTCACTACATCCGTAAATGGGTTTGGGAAAATAAAACTAACCAGTTCCTCTTTTGTTATGAAACGTTTTAACAGTATTGTTCCGGAATACTTAGACATACCGTTATAATCGACTTGTTTGAGGCGATAGTAATAATTTTTATTTTCAATTTGTTTATCGTTGTAAACATATTCTGATGTGGAAGAGGTAGTTCCCTTTCCCTGAATAGTTCCCACCTTAATAAATTCTACACCATTAACAGAACGCTCCAGATCGAAATGGTCATTATTAATTTCAGAAAGGGTAGTCCATTTTAATTCATTATAATTTTCAAAAGCTTTTCCCGAGAAATCGGCCAGTTCAACCGGTAGTGGTGAATTGGAGGGTCCTATTATTTCGAAATCATCTATAGATGTACCTGCTGCGGTAACTGTTACATCTGATTTAAATCGCAAACGAAAAGCAACATTTCCATTTCCGGCCAACGAAGAAACATTATATTGGCACAGTGTATAGGCTGATTTGGTTTGGTTAAAGTAGGGCTGATTAACAGGGAATGCCGTTGCTCCGCCGGTATTTGCAAAATCATACCAATTGGCAGCCACCACACCTAATGGAGTCCAGTTGTCTCCTTTGTCAAGAGAATATTCTACGCGTAAGCCATCCCATCCTATTTCAAAAACATTCTTTCTGTAAAACTTAAGCGTATAAACTCCCGGTGCTGTAAAATTATAGTTGGGTGTCCATAACCGCGCGTCGGTATTATCAAGGTAAGTCGCTGTGCTTACGCCTGTAACCCAGGCATTACTTCCACTCAGGGTACCATTCTTTCCTGCTATTGCAGAATTGCCTCTTTGGAAAGGAGTGCCAGAAAAAGTTTCAGCACCAAAATCGAGTGCATTAACATCGAAGTTTCCCCCTGCTGCAGGATCATAGGGAATTCCCCGATTGGGTAAAACCTGTATGTAACCTACTTTTATATTCTGCAATAACGCACTGCCATTTATTTGCAATGTAACGGTATAGAGTCCCGGTGTAGAATAAATTTTGGTAGGATTTTTTACTACTGAATTGGTTGCATCTCCAAAATTCCACGACCAGGAAGTAGCCTTATAGGAAACATCTGTAAACGCAATTGGCTTACCGGTGTAGGCTATACGTCGATCTGAAACAAAATCGGGAAAAGGATCGGCGAATACATCGGTTGAAAATAATCCACGTCCATGAGTGGCTGCTATTACTAATTTATCGGAAGTACGAATTTGCAACATGTCTGTGCGCACATTGGCCAAACCGTTATTAGAGGGCCCCCATACGGTAGCTCCTCCATTGAGCAAGTCGGTGGACCAAACACCTATTTCGGTAGCAAGAATGGCCTGGTTCGCGGCGTTCGGATTAAAGAGTGCCCAGCGCACCGGCATATCAGGCAAATTACCTTCTACCGAAGTCCATGTTACACCACCATTTACCGTTTCCCATACACTGTTAGAACCATAATTGGAATAGGTTGCTAAAAGATGATTGTCGTTTCCATTTTCAATGGCAATGCACGAAACGGTTCCTGTTGGCATTCCGGCTACAGCCAGGTTAGTTGCTACAGGTGTTCCTGTATGGGCATTGTCAACTCTGACTACACGACCATTATTTAATCCGAAAAAGACCCGGTTCGAAGTATTGGGAGAACTGCTGATATGTGTAACCCGTCCACTGTTGAATGCCGCCACAGCTGTAGTGGTGAAAACATTATTGACAGGTGCATTTAAAATAACATAGTAATTGCCATTGCCATTGCTGGCATAAAGATTATTCTTCAGGTTGTCGTAATCGGTTGGATTTACAAACGAGCCGGTATTGTTGCTGGTAAACCCTGCAAAAGAAGCGCCTCCGTTGGTGGACCTGTAATAATTATTGTAAACATAAGAAGTAAACTGAAATTGCGGCTGATCCTGATCGATATGTGTAAAACAGCCATCGCCTCCAGTAACCTCCACCGTTGCATTTATGCCAAGAGCGTTATATTGTTGTGAGCCGTTATCCTGCGCTCCTGCAATAAATTGTGAGGAGTAAGCCGTAGGATTCATGGCACATGCATAAAACTGGGTAACATTATAATTATCACTTTTGGAGATAATATCCGGAATAGCAGCGGTTCCATTTGCTGTGCGCTGAATTCCGCCATCGTTACCAAAATAAATTACATTGGAGTTTCCAGGTTCGAACACAATTGCATGTTGATCGGCATGTACTTCCTGAAAGCCGAAACCACCATACCAGTGTGAAATTTGTTGCCAGGTAGTTCCGCCGTTAGTAGATTTAAAAATATCCACTCCGCCAACATAAAGGGTACTGGGCACTATTAGGATCAACAGTTCCAATTAAATCATACCAGCCCTGACCACGGGTAAAATCTGCTCCTATTCCTCCATCGGCATCAACGGGATTTGATCTTACCGTCCAGTTTACACCCGCATCAACAGATTGAAGAATTTGCAAAATACCATGGTAGCGGTGCTTTGCAACAATGCATAAAGGACCGAAGCGTTAGATGGTGCGCAAGCAAGTTCAACTCTGCTAAAACCGGTAGTAGCAAAACCGTTTGCTCCAGTATTTAATTTTGTCCAGCTTCCGGCATTACCGGTGGCCGATTTATAAACTCCATCAGTAGGTAAAATGCCGATACCAACATAAATGTTATTATCAGCGCTAATTTCGATATCTGAAATACGATTGTCGATAGCACCCACTCGATCCCAATACTTTGGTCCATGAAGTGCCGCCGTTAGTGGATTTGAACAAACCGTTACGTGTACCAGCATATACATCCCCGGAAACGGGATGGACCACTATTTTTGAACATATTGAAAATTAGCATTGACTGTAGAACCGAGTTGTAACCAGGTAGTGCCTCCATTGGTAGATTTCCAGATACCGTCTCCCCGAATAGCATCGGCATTAAAAAAACCTTCACCGGTTCCGAAATACATAATTTGCGGAGTAGCGGGCGCATATGCCAAAGCCGTTATGGCAATGTTATTGAAAAGATCATTTATTGCGCTCCATGCCGGAGCTGCCACTGTAATATCTGTTGTTTTCCACAAACCGCCACCAACACCGGCCGACCAAACTGTTTTACGTGTAACATCATTAGGATCGACCATGATTGCGCGGGTTCGGCCACCAACATTATTGGGACCTCTTTCCATCCAGTTCATGCCCGGAATTGCCCCTGCAACCCGGTTGTTGGTTGTTGATGCCCGTAACTGCTCCGCATACAAATACGCCTGCATGAGTCTTTCTCTTGGAACTGTATTGGTAGCAAGGTCTTTGGTTCGTTCGGCTTCCTGCATGATGGCAAGATCCATTCTGTCCTTAAGTGGAATGCGTCCTTTCTTTTGACCTGCTATTTTGTCGGCATGAGTAACTAATTCATTCTTATCAAAACGAATTTTGAACTCATCAAAAGAAAAATAATTTGCTAAAAGCAACGCCAACCCTGAAACCATACAGAGTAAAATTGCAAATTTTTTAGCAGTAGCAGTTTTCAACATTAATGTAAAACGTTCAGGATCAATACAAAGTTAGGTCTTTTTTGAAATAAATGCACTAATGTTTGTATCGTATTGATAATAAATTATTTATGAGGCTTTTCGAAATTGAAAAGTATATTAAATAGCCGTTAGCGCTAGGGAGGAACCTTCGTGTGGGATTTTTAGGCTCACATGGCGGGAAACGGGAATGTAAAATCCTGAATGTAGAATGTAAAATGAGTATAAAGAAAAATCCCGCATTGCTGCGGGATGGGGAATAAATATTTTAGCGTTCCGTTTTTTAGAACTTCAACACCTTAAATTCAGTTCTTCGGTTTTCCTGGTGTTCGGGTTCAGAACATTTAACACCATTTGCGCAACGATTTATCAGCATGGTTTCGCCATAACCTTTTCCGGTGATACGTTCTTTGGCAATTTTACCAATTTCAACAATATATTTAGCTGCTGATTTAGCACGTTTATCGGAAAGATCCCAGTTGTAGGCATCACTCGCGCGGCAATCGGTGTGTGAACTTAATTCAATCACAATAGTTGGATTATCTATTAAAACCTGCACTAATTTATCCAGCTCTTTAGCTGCATCGGGTCTGATATTCCACTTCGCTAAATCGTAGTAAATGTTATCGAGACGAATTGGTTTTATTAAGAACTATTTTTTCAAGTGGCATATCCTGTAATGATACCCTTTTTCTTTCAATAGTACTTACCACTTCGCTTTTCGAGAATATCCTCCTTAGAAGCTTTCACAATGATATTTTTATCCGGTTCCAGTGTAAAAAATCGAAGCCATCAGGACCGGTAGTAACTGTTCCCAGTTCTTTATTATCGGTACTTAATAAAACAACATTTGATTTATCAAGAGGGGCTCCTGGTTTCTTTGTCGGAAACAATTCCTTCCACACCAAAAACAATTTTTGCAATTTTAAAGTCAACTACAATTTTACTTTCTTTAGTATTTACGGTTGATACCGTTTTAGTTTCTTTCGAATAACCTGCTTTTTGAGCGAGCAACGTATACTCCTTGTTATATTCCAATTCGAATTCATACGTTCCATCTATTTTCGCTTGTGTTTTTGCAATTTCTTTTCCTTCACGGTCTTTCAGAATCACATCGGCACCTTCAATAGGCTTGCCTGTTTTCTTATCGGTTACTGTTCCGGCAACAACAATTTTCTTAAGCAATTCCACAAAATAAATATCGTCATCGCCTTTGCCACTATTTCTATTTGATGACAAATATCCTTTTGATCCCTCTTTATCCAGAATTAAACCAAAATCATCTTTGTGTGTATTTACAGGATAGCCCATATTACGCGGTTCCGACCATTTTCCATCCTTATAGGTACACTCATAGTTATCTAATCCGCCTAATCCAACTTGTCCGTCAGAGGAGAAGTACAAGGTATTGTCATAGTTCACAAAGGTAAAAAGATCATTTCATTTGTTATTAATTTTATTACCTAAATAGATTGGTGCGCTCGACCCATCTGCTGTTTTGTCGACATAAAATAAATCCATACCACCAAATCCACCTGGCATATCTGAAGAGGAAGTAAAGACGTTTGCCATCTTTTTGCAAGCCAGGCGTGTGCGGAATTATATTTATTGCTTATAAAAGGCAAATCTTCAGGATCAGACCATTTACTGTCTTCAAATTTTGAAGTAACTATTTTAGTTTCACAACACGATCGGCCCGATTTGATAAAGTGCTGTTGTTTCTGGTCAGATACAATAACATTACCTGATTGGTTAAAACAAGCTGGCCCATCATTGAATTTACTTTGCAGTTCTTTTGATAATAATTCCGGAACGTAAACTTGTTTCCTTTACCCTGAATAATACAAGGTAAGAAAAGGATTTCTGTCCAGGTGTGTGTACGATCTTTGGCTTGCGATTCACGAGATGAAACGAAAACAATTCTCCCTGATAAAACACCGGCGAAAAAATCAGCTTTATCTGAATTGATCATTATTTTTGAAACGATAGATTTTGCGCTATCACGAAAAATTCATCCATTTTTCCGATAGCAGAGATAGAATTTTGCTCTTTCATCAGATCTCGGCTACAGCCGCATATTCAGAAAAGAATTTTTGCTTCTTCATATTTGGCATTATACATTAACGCCTGCGCATAATGGTACTTATCAATAGGTTTCGCATCGGCAAGTTTTACCACTTTGGCAAAATAAACTTCCGACTTCTCGAATTATTGGTAAGTCTGTAACAATCGGCAATATTGCGAATTGCGATTGCATTATCCGGTTCTTGGGGCCAATACTTTAATGTATTCATCAATCGCTTCATGATAAGCAAATGACTGATACAACTTGTCAGCTTTAACAGCAGGACTGTTATTTTGACTGAATGCCGCGACACCAAAAGGAGTACCAGCAGCGTAACTACCGAAAAAATTCGTTTCATAATTGTGTTATTTTGAACGTAATTTGAATTGATTAAAGTTAAGTCATTGAATAATAACGATTTGCAATGTTGCTGAAATCGCCATTTTTTACAACAAGTTTTTAACTGAAAAAGGAACTGAAAGGTTACAGTTCAACGAAGCTCACTGCGAGCCGGTTAATCAAAATTGGTTTTCGTTTAGTGGTTGGATTCAAGGCCCATAAGGCTGTTGAAGGAGGTTATTTAAAAAAATATTTCCCTCCGGGAAATTTTGATCCATCAAATTTAATCTCTTCACCTGCCAGGTAAGTAGTAGTTAAAATAAGTTCACCTGTAACATCGTAAGATTTCCATTCGCCATCAGCCAGACCCGATGTATAATTACGGAGTTCTCTTGTTTTGCCATTTTCATAATAAGAGCGGTGTTCGCCATTTTGATTACCATCAAAATAGGAGCCTTCAAAAGCAATTTTTCCATTTGAGAAATACCCTTTCCACTCGCCGGTAGGTTGGCCATCGACATATTCACCTTGAGAAGTATAGGAATCACTCACAAATTTCCAGGGCCATCACGTCTTCCTTCTATATAATTTCCTTCGGCAACAATGGAGGCGTTTTCGCTAAACTCTCTCATATAGCCTTCTTCTTTTCCTTTTAGATAAGTTTCTTCTCGTAATAATTTTCCTGAAAGAAAATACCATTTCCACTCACCATCGGGTTTATTATTTACATAATTTCCAGTTTGCTCCAGTTTTCCATTTTCATAATAAAACTTCCACAAACCGATTCTTTTGCCATCTTTAAATTCACCTTCTGACTTAACAGCACCATTAGGATAAAGAAATTTCCAGGGCCTGATACAACATACTTTCATCTACCAGACCTTCTGCGACCACGTTATCGTTACGGAACATTTTAGCTGAAGTAATTACGCCTTCGCGACTATATTCTCTATAAACGCCCTGTTTTTTACCATCAATTAAATTCACAGATGATTTTGGCCGACCGTTATTATGATAATCGCGTTTAATTTCAAGTTTCACACTTTGGAGCTTATCTACTACCAATTCGCCATTTTTATAAACCTCCATTTTTTTGATAGTACCATCCGTGGAATAATACTTGAATGGGCCCTCTAATTTATCATCTTTATAATTGGCTTCTGTTTTAGTTTTTTGGTCGGGATAAAATTCCTTCCATACACCTTGTTTAAAATTAAATTTATCTGTTCTGTTGATTTTTTCATCTTTAACCAGGTATCCATTTTTATAAATAAGCAATGAAATTATTCTTCCATCTTCTGCAAAAGCTCTACCAATTCCATTTTCCACGCCTTTATCATAATTCACTTCTTTAATAAATAATCCTGTTTCCGAATAATACTTTGCCAATCCCTGTTTAATTCCATTTAAAACCGGTTCGTCGGCCTGCAACATACCATTGGCAAAAAATTCTTTCTGGCTACCATTTTTATTCCATCAGAATAACTGTACGCTGCTGAAATTTTACCATCTTCATTATAAAACGTCCAGATTCCATCCAATTTTCCATTTACACGATTTCCTTCCGACTTCAATACTCCGGATTCAAAATACGCTTTCCACAAACCATCCGGTTTACCATTTACCAGATTACCTCGCTACTTAATTTACCATTAGAAAAATAAAATTTATTAAATCCATTAGGGTTTACCTCTTCCGGTTTTTGAGCAAGGCAGGTAAAACCAAAAGCTAAAAATGCAACGATCGAAACTATTTTTTTTAGAGTTTTCATAATCCGTGACTGGCAGCTATTTCAAGCATTCGTTTCTGTGGAAGAAGTGCTTTTTTGCAAGATCCGGGGAATTATTACTTCAGGCACCTCATACTTCATACATAAATATAACTTTTCCAACGTATTTAATTTCATATGCGGGCAATCGTTACAAGCACAAGTATTTTCAGGAGGGGCAGGAATAAAACTTTTTGCCGGTGAAGCCAATTGCATTTGATGAATGATGCCCGATTCAGTTACTACTATAAATGCATCGGCTGCATTTTGTATGGTATAATTCAACAGAGCTGTAGTACTTCCAATAAAGTCGGATTGTTTTAAAACATGTGCTTCACATTCGGGATGTGCAATAACTTTAGCATGAGGATGCTGCTGCTTCAATTTTACTATTTTCTCCAGCGAAAAAATTTCATGTACCATACAGGCGCCATCCCATAAAACCATTTCTCTTCCGGTTTTTTTGACAATGTAGGCACCCAGATTTTTATCAGGAGCAAAAATTATTTTCTTATTCAGAGGGACCGATTCCACAATTTTTATTGCATTCGACGAAGTACAAATAATATCACTCAGAGCCTTAATATCGGCGGTACAATTGATATAAGAAATCACCACATGATCGGGATGCTGCTCTTTAAAAGCTTTAAATGCTGCCGGTGGACAAGAGTCGGCTAATGAACAACCGGCTCTGAGATCAGGCAACAGTACTTTCTTATTAGGATTCAATAATTTAGCTGTTTCGGCCATAAAATGTACCCCTGCAAAAACGATGATATCGGCAGTAGTTTTTTCTGCCTGTTGCGCCAATCCCAGGCTATCACCACGAAAATCAGCTATATCCTGAATATCAGCGTTCTGGTAGTAGTGAGGCAAGTATGACAGCATTTTTTTCTTTTTAAGTTTTTCAATTTCGGCAAACAGATCCAGCGCCGGATCAATGGGACGATGCAAATATCCGGATTTAATTACTTCTTCAAAATTTCGTTCCTACCATTATAATTATATTTAAATTTTAAATAATTTTTTAATGTAAATATTAGTCTGTTCATAATGTGTATAATATTATTACATTCATTGCTCCTGTCAATGCTACCACCTTATGAACATTTAATTTAGGGTTGTTACTGCTTCAATGAATTGATAGTTAGTTTTTTTTACTACTTATTAACAACGGTTAATAACGTTATAATGTTAATTAAATTTTAAATAAAGACTCAAATATTGTCAACTACCTTGTTCAGAAATATACCATTACTTTTAAGATTTGGAATGACCAAGTAAATGATTTAATGTTAAGGCCGGATGTAATCGGCATTGTCAAGTGAAAGATTCAAATAGTTATCGCCATCGTATTTATTTATGCACCAAAACCATGTTGATAACTAGCACTTTCAAAGCATTACCTGCCAGCTATTTATGTTTTGAACAAAGGTAGTTGTTAATAACACCACAATTGCTGTTAATTAAGTAAATTTACTGAAAAATTACCTCATTAGTTGTTTCCCCTCAATACATTACAAAAAAACCACCTCAAATGGCAGCAAATAGAATAGTACTAGGATCGGATCATGCAGGATATGAATGCAAAGAATTCATTAAAGAGTATCTAAAAAGGTTGCCTGGGAATTACACAAATAGATGTGGGCACCTATTCTTTGGATTCAGTAGATTATCCTGATTTTGCACATCAGGTGGCATTAAAAGTAGAATCCGGTGAAGCAGCAGCAGGAATTGTTATTTGCGGTAGCGGAAACGGTGTATGTATTACGGCAAATAAACACCAACACATTCGCGCAGCATTATGCTGGACTGTTGAAATCGCAACTCTTGCAAGGCAACATAATGATGCTAACGTTCTGTGCATACCTGCTAGATTCGTTTCACATGAAACAGCTGCTGCAATGGTGGAAGCTTTTAGAAATACTGCTTTTGAAGGGGGCCGACATCTTAAACGAGTAGAGAAAATTATTGGTTAGTGGTTAAGGATGTTTGTTTGTTAAAAAGGAATAGCATATAAATTCAACTACATGATAAAGAATAAGGTTTGTCTTATTACATTTCAGCTGCTATTTTCAATAACAGTTCTTTTTAGTCAGGATACTGTTGCTTTGCGTTATGGTAATTCTATTAGTGCTGAAATTATAAAAAAGCATTTATCGGTATTAGCTTCCGATTCGCTTGAAGGCAGAGAAACTGCTATGCCCGGTATGATAAAGGCCGCTGCGTATGTTTCACAGCAATTTGCTCAGTTCGGAATACCACCTTGTAACACAGGATCCTATTTTCAGCAAATTCCCTTGATGAAACAGTTTCCAGAAAACATGAAATTGGAAATTGCCGGTAAAGTTTTAAATTATGGATCAGATTATTTTACCATTGACGCACCACCATCGTTACAGTTAAATGCAAACGAAATAGTATTTGTAGGCTATGGTATCACCGATTCCCTTTCGGGGTGGGATGATTATAAGGATAAAGATGTTTCCGGCAAAGTGGTTTTGATTCTGGATGGTGAACCCGTGAATAAAAAAGGAATAGCACTAGTTTCAGGAAAAAAGGAAGCAAGTAAATGGCAAAATGACAGGATGACAAAAGTTGAACTTGCAACCAATCAGAAAGCAGCAGCCATCCTGTTAATTCATCAGGATTATGAAAAAACTTTTGAAAAAATGAATAAGCGGCTGGCAGCCGGCAGGTTAATGCTGGATAACGACGAAGCAGCAAAATCTACTCCTATTATTTATGTTTCAAAGGAAATTGGGAATCGAATATTGCTTCAAGGAGGAACAGACCTTGCTTCATGGGAAAAAAAGCAGGTGCGAAAAAGGAAATCAATGGGTTTATCAATTGCACAAAAAGTAGAGGTAGTCAACAACGCAAGAAAAGTTTCATGTAATAATGTATTAGGATTTATTGAAGGATCTTCATTAAAAGAGGAAATTATTGTCATAACAGCTCACTTGGATCACTTAGGTAAAAGGGAGGATAAAATATATTATGGCGCAGATGATGATGGATCAGGAAGCGCCTCTATTTTAAATATTGCTGAGGCTTTTGAAAAAGCAAAGAACGAAGGGCATGGACCTAAGAGAAGTATTTTGGTGATGACCTTTTCAGGAGAAGAAAAAGGCCTGTTGGGTTCTGAATATTATACCAATTTCCCGGTTTTTCCATTAAAAAATACGGTTGCGAATTTAAATATTGATATGATTGGAAGAGTGGATACGATTGCAAGGAACAGCGTAAATTATACGTATCTTATTGGTTCCGACAAATTAAGTACTCAATTACATAGTATCAATGAAAACGCTAACAAAATTGCTGTAACCTTGAACTCGATTATCGTTACAATGATCCGTCCGATAAATTAAAATTGTATTACCGATCTGACCATTATAATTTTGCTAAAAATAATATTCCTGTAATATTTTATTTTACTGGATTGCATGAAGATTATCACAAACCCACCGATACTATTGATAAAATAGATTTTGATAAAACAGCAAAAATCGCCCAATTGGTTTTTGCTACTGCTTGGGAGCTGGCAAACAGAAAAGAGCGAATATCCGTTGATGTGGAAAGTGATTTTAAGTAATTTGACTGTGCATAATTAGTCTGTTAGCTGAAGCCATGAAAAAAGCCTTACTTTTAATTTGTTGCTTTTTTTTATGTTTTGGAATCTGCAATAGTCAAAACTACTGGGTTCAAAAAACAACTTTTCAGGGAATACAGAGAGATGATGCAGTTGGTTTTTCCGTTGGCTCCAAAGGATTTATCGGAACAGGAATGGATGTCGGCTTTCAGCTGAAGAATGATTTCTGGCAGTATGATCCTGCCAATGACAGCTGGACTCAAATAGCTGACTTCGGAGGAACACCCAGGCAGTATTGTGTGTCGTTTTCAATTAACGGCAAGGGATATGTGTTAACAGGTATTGACAACACCGGTCAATATAGAAATGATATCTGGGAATATGAACCCTTATCAAATGTCTGGATCCAAAAATCATCACTACCCGCAAATGGCCGTTCAGGAGCAGTCGCTTTTTGTATTAATAGTAAGGGATACGTAGGAACTGGTTTCGACGGCACCAATTTATATAATGACCTCTGGGAATACGATCCTGCAACTGACAGTTGGTTGCAGAAAATGGATTTTTCCGGAGTAGAAAGATATGTCGCTTCAGGGTTTTCCCTTGGCGATAAGGGCTTTATTGGAACGGGAAAAACAACTGGTACTATTATATTGAAAGACTTCTATCAATACGATGCTGTAAATAATTCCTGGACGCAGAAACAAGACTTTCCCGGAACTCCCCGATTTTCAGCAGAGGGATTTTCGTTATTGCAATTCGGATATATCGGAACCGGGCTCGATAATGCAGGAAGATATAACAATGACTTTTGGGCTTACAACCAATTTACAGAAACCTGGTCAGTCGCAGCCGCTATGCCCGGAACATCGCGCAAAGGACCAGCGTCATTTACTATTAATGACAAGGCCTATCTGGGAACAGGAATTGATACTACCAACACCAGGTTAAATGATTGGTGGGAGTATAGTTCGATGGTGGGGATGAATGAATACGATGATACGGATATACTTTCTGTAGCTCCTGTTCCTGTAACTGATTTTTGTGTATTTTCCTCTTCACAAATTATTTTCAGTCTTGAACTTTTTGATATGCAGGGAAATACTGTGACATCTATCAGAACAAAAGATAAGCATGTTGAAGTATCCTTAAAAACAAAGCAAAAGGAGTGTATATATACAGGCTCTTGATTGGATCAGCTTATAAGTTTGGAAAAATTGTAGTGAACTAACAAATAAAACAAGAATTCAGACCATAAAAATTAAAACTGCAATGAATAATGAGTTATTAGAGAAGTTGCGACTTATGGAATTTGCAAATCCAGCTTGGCAGAAAAAAAATTGTTTAGGCATTTTAATCCAGCATCAACAACACATTCACTAATTTGGAATCTGCACTATGAAACAAAATTTAATACTAGTAGCTCTGCTAATTTTGAATTCACAAATAGTATTTGCGCAGCGGGAAATGGTGTTTGGGGCTGAAGTGGGAGGTGGCATACGCAGGTGGTACGGTGAAAAATCTATAAATAATTTAGATGGTATCGCATTTTCTTATACTGCAGGCCTTTCAATTCGTTATCAGTTTTCTAAAAAATTGGCTGTAGCAACAGCAGTGGCTTTCGAAAGAAAGGGAGCCATATTTAAAGCAATGTTTACCAATAACTTTGGGGATGAAATTGGAAGGAAATTGAAATACAATCTGGATTATGTAACCGTTCCATTAAATATTGTTGTTGTTTTTAATTCAAAGCTAAAACCGTTCATCAGTGCAGGACCATACATCAGCTATTTGAGAAATTCAAAATTAAAAGTTGATATTCCCTATCAGGGAGTTTTAACCATTGATCAAGATGATCAGTACAAAAAATTTGATTATGGAATTTCTTTTGGAGGAGGAGTTATAATACCTTTCGGAGAACAAATAGGCTTGTCACTTCAGCTAAGAGATAATTTAGGACTCGTTGAAATAGAAGAACCATCAATTTATGGTTCTTCTGAAATAAAAAATAACACGGTGCATTTTTTGGCCGGATTTATATATCGCCTTAGCAAAGAACCATCCTCCAACAAAAAACCATAACTCATGAAAATAACAGTCAAACTTTTTCTGGTTATTTCGATTTTTATGTGTGCATCCACGGTCTATGTAAAGAGCCAGAACCTGGTTTTGAATCCCGGTTTCGATAGTTATATCACTTGTCCTGGATTTGGACAATTCAGCAATGTATATATCAATGACTGGAACAAACCAACGATAGGCAGTTCCGATTATTATCATTTCAATTGTGCAGGCATTCAGCCCTCAGGTGCAGGTTCCACGGTCGGGAGAAGGATACGCAGGAATTTATAGTTACAATTATGGAACCGAATACAGGGAGTATATAACCGGGACCCTCTCCTCACCACTCGTGGCAGGACTGACCTACAATGTTGAATTTTATGTCAGTCTGAATGATGGTTATATTCAGGCCATAGTGGAAATGGGTGCTTATCTGAGTCCGATACCACCCGGTCCTTTTTCGAATGCGTTGCACATAAATGTAATTCCACAAATTGAAAATAATACTGGACCACTACAGGATACTTCGATTTGGAAAAAAGTAAGTGGGCAAATTGTTGCGCAAGGTGGCGAGCAGTATATAACCATTGGCAATTTTCATAACGATACCACCACTACCATTTCTCAACCGGGAACTATCGGATCCTATGGGGCC
Organism: Bacteroidota bacterium; assembly: GCA_016722525.1. GTDB lineage: Bacteria > Bacteroidota > Bacteroidia > AKYH767-A > OLB10 > JADKJB01. The sequence goes on along the minus strand of JADKJB010000005.1, from coordinate 131,453 downwards.
TATTATTTTATTGATGATGTATCGGTGAGGGTCGATAGCACAACCTCTATGACGGAAAATTTATTAAATCAAAAACCTGATATTTTTGTTGCCAATGGAAATGTACTTCAAATTAAACTTCCTCCATCCCCCAAAGATTATAATCCATACAAAATTTATTGCTATGGCACATCCGGAAGACTTTTCATGGAAAGGAGTCTTATTGGCACTTCGTTGCAAATTGGTTTAGACCAATTTGCCGGTGGAGTATATTTTGTGGTTGTTGAAAATTCCATCGGAGACAGGTATTCACAAAAAATATTTCTTTCTGACAGATCAAAATAACATTTACTAATTCCAGAAAAGAGAAAAGGTTTTTGCGTTATAAAACGCATGTTTTACTCAATCAACATTTCCTATTTCAATTTCATCTTCCGGATATGAAACAGATTCAATTTCATTTTGCATCAAATCACCCGACTCATTAAACTTCAAATGATAAATATTATCCTCATGGGTTACATCTACATAATAAAATCCAATGCCCTTACTATCTTTTACTAACTTTATTTCAGTAAGATAATCCTCCCTGAAGTTTTGTTTAATGTATTCCGAAATCGGAACCGGAATAGCCCGAGATTTTTCTGAATTATTTTGCATAATTTTTAAGAGATTTTTAACAAACAACATCCACTAAATTAACTACGAAGTTAGAAATGAACAAAGTAAATAAAAATGATAACAATCATGTTTTTATATGATCGTCTTCAAGGCCAATAAAGGCAGGTATTTATTAATTTCACATGACAGGTTTTTGGGAAAAATCCCCGAACGAGAAAGGTTATGGAATATATAAAACATTTGAATTTTTGTAAATCTTACAGTGAAATAAAACTCTCTGATTTACCTCAGGCAGGAGGAAAAAATGCCTCATTAGGTGAAATGATTTTTGCTTTGTCGCCAAAAGGAATTCGGTTACCCGGAGGCTTTGTGTTGACAGCAGATGCGTACAGACTTTTTCTTAAGGAAAATGATTTTGAAAAGAAACTTACTGCCGAATTGCTCAGCCTCGATACCAAAGAGCTTACAAACCTTCGTGAGGTAGGAAAAAAATGCAGGGAGATAATTGCTTCCGGAAAATTGCCTGATGACCTACTGCAAGCGATAACAGAAAATTATCAAGCAATGAAGGGATTTCCTGCACCGGTGGCTGTGAGAAGCAGCGCTACTGCGGAAGATCTTCCTTCAGCAAGTTTTGCCGGTCAGCATGATTCGTTTTTAAATGTAAAGGGAGTTGAGCAGGTAATATCGGCCATCCTGCGTTGTTATGTTTCTCTGTTCAACGATCGTGCAATAAAATATCGGATCGATAATCATTTTGAACATATGCAAGTAGCATTATCGGTAGGCATTCAGCAGATGGTACGTTCTGATACAGGCAGTGCCGGGGTTGCATTTACCATGGATCCTGAAACAGGCTTCAAAAATGTGATTTACCTTACCGGTGCCTGGGGGCTGGGTGAAAATGTGGTGCAGGGTGCAGTGAACCCGGATGAGTTTTATCTTTTTAAACCAGCTATTGAATCCAATAAAAAAAGTATCATAAAAAGAAAACTTGGTGCCAAAGAAAACATGATGGTTTATTCTGAAGGAACAGAGAAACCAATTAAAAATATTGAAACACCTGCATCCCAAAGAAATATCTATTGTTTGAGTAATGCCGATGCAGAACAACTTGGAAAATGGTGTTTTATCATTGAAAAGCATTATGGTCTGCCCATGGATATTGAATGGGCGAAGGATGGGGAAACAGGAGAGTTGTTCATTTTACAGGCACGACAGGAAACCGTTCATTCACAAAAGAAAGCCGTATCAACAAAAGAATATAAATTAAATTCAAAGGAACAGCCACTATGTACAGGTAAATCTGTTGGCAAAGCCATTGCTTCCGGAAGAGTTAGTATTGTTCAATCACTGGCTGACGCTTCAAAAGTGCAACAAGGAGATATCATTGTTGCAGATATTACCAACCCCGACTGGAATGCACTGCTGCGTAAGGCGGTAAGTATTGTAACCAATAAAGGCGGAAGAACCAGCCACGCTTCTATTGTGGCACGGGAGCTTGGAATACATGCAGTAGTTGGAACCATGGATGCAACCAGTAAGCTGCATGACGGACAGATTATAACGGTATCGTGCATTGATGGAGATGAAGGGAATGTATATGATGGGAAGCTGGAATGGGAAGAAAAAGAAATATTATTCGATCAGGGAAAGGAAACACGTACAAAACCTATGTTTATTCTGGCAGATCCGGACAAAGCGTTTGGGCTGTCCTTTTATCCAAATCAGGGTGTAGGGTTATTGCGGATGGAATTCATGATTACCAACACCATCAGGATTCACCCTATGGCTTTGGTAAAGTATGATGAACTTGTCGACAGTAATGATAAGAGAGCGATTGAAGCGATTACTTCAAACTTTACCGATAAGAAACAATTTTTTATAGAGAAATTATCTGAATCGGTTGCCATGGTAGCAGCAGCATTTTATCCGAAGGAAGTTATTGTCCGAATGAGCGATTTTAAAACAAATGAATATTCACTGCTGATCGGAGGAAAAAATTTTGAACCCCACGAGGAAAATCCAATGCTCGGTTTCAGAGGTGCCTCCAGGTATTATAATGAACGATATAAAGAAGGGTTCGGATTGGAATGCCAGGCTATAAAAGTAGTAAGGGATGAAATGGGATTAACTAATGTTAAGGTGATGATTCCATTTTGCAGAACAGTTGAAGAAGGGAAAAAAGTGATTGAAACGATGAAAGAGTTTGGATTGGAAAGAGGAACAAACAATCTGGAAGTTTATGTGATGGCAGAAATTCCAAGTAACGTAATCCTTGCCGATGAGTTTGCGAAAATATTTGACGGATTTTCCATTGGATCTAATGATTTAACTCAACTCACACTGGGTATCGACCGCGACTCAGCAGTCATTAGCGGATTGTTTGATGAAAACAACCGCGCGGTGAAAGAAATGCTCACGCAAGTAATACAAACTGCTAAAAAATGTGGTGTTAAGATTGCTTTATGTGGGCAGGCTCCAAGTGACTATCCGGAATTTGCACAATTTTTAGTTGATCAGGGAATTGACAGCATTTCATTTAATGCAGATGCACTTTTGAAAGGAATTGAGAATATCAGGATTGCAGAAGAACAAGTCAGCAAAAGCAAAATTCAAGAAGTAACATTGTAAGCAACTCATAAGAGCAACAGGATAAATAATTATTTCAATGAATTCACCAGATAAACCCAAGGAAGTTCCGGTAACTCCGGCAATTCCTGAAATAAGACCAGATGTAAATATTCCTACACGCAAAACCGAACCGGAGCATCCTGTAAGAATTGTACCTGTTGAGGAACCAGGCAAGAGTTCTCCGCCTGAAGTGGAACCTGAGAAAAGATAAACAATTGTTCCATTAATTTTTGAATCTTATGAAAGTAGCACTTAAAATAGCTACATTATGGAAATGTCCAAAATGTGGACGACAATTTATGCGAAAGAATCAATCTCATTCCTGTAGAATGTATCCACTCGAGCAGCACTTTCTAAGTAAAGAGGGTGGTAAAATATTATATCAAAAATTGTGCGAAAAAATAAAAGATAAGGTAGGCCCTTTTAAAATTGAATCTCTGGAATGTTGCATTCAATTTGTAAGTACATTCACTTTTACTGCGGTAAAAATATTTAAAGACAAGATACAACTTGATTTTAGTTTAAATCACCCAATAAAGAATAAGCGTATCAAAAAATTAGTTAAATTGTCGGCACACCGGCTTCTTTATTTTGTTGAAATAAAATCTGAAGAAGAAATTGATACCGAATTGATAACTTGGATAAAAGAAGCAATGGATAAAAAATAAAAAACAACAATCATGGAAACTAAATTATTTTGTCAAAGTTGCACGATGCCACTTGATTCAGATGCAGTTAAAGGAACAGAAAAAAATGGTTCAAAAAGCAGTGAATATTGCATGTACTGTTATGAAAACGGAGTTCTGAAAAATCCGGATATGACCTTGGACCAAATGGAAGATATTATAAAAACACAAATGCAGAAAATGAACCTTCCGGAAAATCTGGTGAATATGTCTTTAAACATGCTGCCTACATTGAAAAGGTGGAAGAAGATTTGATTTTTAAAAAGTTTGTTTAGTTCAAGCATAGTAATTTCAAAAGAAGCACTAAAAAGTTAACTATTAGTTCAGCTTATATAAACCACATTATCTTTTTTCCGCTCTTTTATCTCCGGCACTTCATCACCATACCCAATTAATATGGCGATATGGACAGTTTCTTTTTTTGATAATCCCAATTTGGAAACGGCTTTTGTCTCTTCAATAAACTTAGCCAAACCAACCGGACAACTATCGAGTCCCAGCGACTTTGCTGCCAGCATCATATTCTGGCAACACATTCCAACATCGAGGGCAGCCCATTCATTATCTTTGAGTGCAGTTACAAAAATTACTGCCGGAGCGCCGTGAAAAATAAAATCAGATTGGTTAAAAAAGTTCAAGTCATGAGGTGTGTGAATATAATGCCAAATGGATTTTACTATTTCTTTGATCCCAATTTTTGCAATTTGCTTTACAGAAACTTTCGCAATTTGTTTCGACATGGTGCGAATAAGTTCTTTGTCTGTTACCACATAAAATTTCCAGGGTTGTTTGTTTAAGGCAGAGGGAGCCATGCGACCGGCATCCAGTAGTTGCTCAATTAACTTCCTGTCAACAGCAACCTCCTTAAATTTTCTGACAGATCTGCGGTCATAGATGTTTTGAAGGATTTCATTCGACTGCCGGATCATTTTATTGGGTTCTTTTGCCATCATTTTGTTATTTTGAAGAAAAGGTTTATTTTTTCACTTATTAAATGCGATACTATAGAATATTATTTGCCAAATTCATGATTTGGAGGGGAATTATTTATGATAAAAATCATCTTATAATTCTCCAATATATTCTCACTTCGTATAGGTTTAAATTCGGCTACAACTATGAAAGAACTATTCGGTTTCGATGCCTTTTCCCCTTCTGAAATAGCAGATCGGGTGGAGAATGTTGGTGTTGTTAAGGCTCGTCTCCTTTTTTATCACTCGTAATGCTGGGTGTTCTGGCGGGGGTGTTTATTGGATTTGGTGCCCTGTTGTTTACCCTGGTTACTTCGGATACAACGCTGTCATTCGCCACTTCAAGAATACTTGGAGGCCTCTGTTTTTCACTAGGGTTGATTTTGGTGGTTGTGGCCGGGGCGGAACTTTTTACAGGTAATAATCTTCTGGCAATGGCCTGGGCCGATGGAAAAATTGGGATTACAGAGGTATTGAGAAACTGGCTAATCGTTTGTTTCTCCAATTTTGCCGGAGCTTTGATATTGGCGCTATTGGTAGTACCATCAGGTCACCCTTCGATGAATGGTGGCGCTATTCAAACGCACTATCTTGAAATAGCGGCAGCAAAATGTGCCATACCTTTTCAAAAAGCATTTTTCAGTGGCATACTTTGTAACATGCTCGTGTGTCTGGCTGTTTGGATGGCTTTGGCAGGAAGAAGTGTTACAGATAAGGTACTGGCAATTATTTTTCCAATCACTGCTTTTGTTGCTGCGGGTTTTGAACATAGTATAGCCAATATGTATTTTATTATCATGGGTATTTTCCTGAATACCGATCCGCTGCAATGGGATATTACCTGGGGAGGCTTTTTGAATAACATGATACCGGTAATTTTAGGTAACTTAGTAGGCGGAAGTGTATTCGTTGCAATTACCTATTTTATAATTTATAAAAAAGGTACATCAAAAGGATGAAGTAGTACAAAGTCGAGGTATTTTAATTAATTTATTCTAATATTTGTTATGAAGCAATCTAAATCCTTGATAAATGTTGCAGGAATTGAAATTCAAATTCACTGGACATTTTCCTTGATTATATTTTACATCATTTATATTAATATGAAAGCCGGATTGGATGCCTATCAGATTGGCTGGTCGGTATTATTTGTGCTGAGTTTGTTTTTTTGTGTTACGCTTCATGAACTGGGTCACGCTTTAGCTGCCAAACACTATGGAATTAAAACAAAGGATATAACGCTATACCCTATAGGTGGTGTGGCGCGTCTTGAAAAATGCCGGAGAAGCCGATGCAGGAACTGGTAGTTGCTTTTGCAGGACCTTTAGTGAACGTGGTAATTATGATTTTATTATTACCATTTATTTATGATTTTAATTTTCCGGAAAACGAAACGGAAAAAGCACTGGTAATAGGGTCATCTAATTTTTTACCAATGTTAGGAATGGTAAATATCTGGCTGGCATTATTTAATCTGATTCCTGCATTTCCAATGGATGGCGGAAGAGTGTTGAGAGCATTGCTGGCCATGAAAACGAACCGTTTAAAAGCAACTCAGGTAGCAGCTAGCATTGGAAAAATTGTGGCTATCGGATTTGTGATTCTTGGATTTTATATGAATCCGTTTTTAATCTTTATCGGTTTGTTCATAATTCTTGGAGCGCATGCAGAAGCAGAAATGGTGAAAAACCAGTTTTACATTAGCGATCTTAAAGCCTCCGATGCACTGATGACCAATTTTCCAAAAATCGATAGAAATAAAACTATTGGCGATGCGGTAAAAATATTATTAGATGGCGAAGCAAAAAGCTTCTTGGTAACTGAAAGCGGAAATCCTTATGGCATTTTAAGCAGGGATCATATCATAAAAGGTATTAGCCAGTTTGGTGAATCTGCAATAATTGAAACGATAACAGATAAAAATCTTATTTATTCTGAGATGGATTCTTCATTAAATGATATTTTTCAACTCTTTCAGCAAACACGATCACCGATTATCCTGATAAGGAAAAATACTGTTTTTGAAGGCATAATTGATGCGGAAAACATAGCTGAGCTGATCATGATTAAAACAGCAAGGGTCCACCCTGAGAAATAATAATATGGTATTATTGAAAATGGAAATCAGGAAGAAAATAAATATATGTGGCATACTTTAGATATTGCCAGTACATTTGAAATTACAGGGTCTTCAACTTTAGGTCTGACTGCTGAAAAGGTTGCAGAAAGAAGAGCTATTTATGGACCTAATGAGATTAAGGAAAAGAAGAAGCAACCTGCCTGGTTTTTTTTCCTGAAGCAATTCAAAGATTTCATGATTATCGTATTGATGGTTGCCGCTGTTATTTCGGGAATCGTTGGTGATCTTACGGATACATTTATTATTCTGATCATAATTTTCCTGAATGCCATTGTCGGTTTTGTTCAGGAGTACAGGGCTGAAAGAGCTATGGAAGCCCTTAAAAAAATGACGTCCTATCTGGCAGATGTAAAACGTGATGGAATTCACAGAAGAATTTCTTCATCATTACTTGTACCCGGAGACATTGTGTTGCTTCACGCCGGAAACGTGGTACCTGCTGATATCCGGTTACATGATGTTCATAGTTTGCAAATAGATGAATCTTCTATCACAGGCGAATCAGTTGCCATTGAAAAAAAAACCGAGGCCTTAACTGAATTGGAGACCGCAATTGGCGACAGAATAAATATGGCCTATAAAGGAACAATTGTGAACAAGGGACGAGGAACGGGAATCGTTGTTGCAACAGGTATGCAAACGGAAATTGGCAAGATTGCAGGATTGCTGGATGAAGAAGATACGTATACGCCACTTCAAAAAAGAATGGCTGATTTTGGACGAAAACTATCCTATATAGTGCTGGTTATTTGTCTCATTATTTTTGGAATTGGATTGTTGAATGGAGAAGAGCCCATGCAAATGTTGTTGTTGTCGATAAGCCTTGCGGTTGCTGCTATTCCCGAAGCGTTGCCTGCACTTATCACACTGGCCCTGGCGTTAGGTGCCCGAAGATTGGTTAAACAAAATGCCCTCATTCGTAAGTTACCGGCCGTTGAAACTTTAGGTTCGGTAACCTATATATGCTCCGATAAAACCGGAACACTGACCCTTAATAAGATGAAAGTGGTCAGAGAAATGGAAATTAACAAGGACTCTGACTGGATAGAACAGACCTCAGCAATGTTTATCTCACTGGCACTGAATCATGATGTAAAGGATACTGCAAAAATAATTATATCAGGTGATCCAACGGAAATTGCATTAGTTGAATTTGCCAGGGAAAAATTCGGGAAAGACAAAATAGAAAACATTGTTTTACGATTTCCCCGGATAGCAGAAATACCATTTGATGCAGAAAGAAAATGTATGACTACAATACATGCATTTAACAACCGCTATTTGGTCTTAACAAAAGGCGCTGTTGAATCTGTTTTTGAGAAAGCAAAAACAAGTGATGAATTAGCAATGACAGGTAAAATGGCAAATGAATGGGCCAGGGAAGGGTTGAGAGTTTTGGTATTTGGTTATTCCATCCTTGATATATTACCTGATCGGATTGATGTGACTTCCATTGAAAAAAATCTCACTATTTGTGGGATTGTTGGTTTGATGGATCCTCCCCGTGAAGAAGCAAAATTAGCTATCAGCGAATGCAAGTCTGCGGGAATAAGGCCGGTTATGATAACGGGCGACCATCCCGCCACTGCATCGTTTATTGCAAGGGAAACAGGGATTTTACATAAAGATGATTTAGTTGTTTCTGGCAAAGAACTTGAAAAAATGTCGGCCGAGGAGTTGAATAGTCGTGTGGAAAAGATAAGTGTTTTCGCAAGGGTTTCTCCTGTACAAAAACTTCGTATTGTAAAAGCCCTGCAGAAAAGAAATCATTTCGTAGCAATGACCGGTGATGGAGTAAACGATGCCCCTTCATTGAAAGCTGCTGATATTGGCGTCGCTATGGGAATTACCGGAGCAGATGTAAGTAAAAAGGCTGCTGATATGATTTTACTGGATGATAACTTTACCACTATTGTAAAGGCTGTCAGGGAAGGAAGGAGAATTTACGACAATATCAGAAAATTTGTAAAATATATAATGACATGTAATAGTGCAGAGATCTTGACTATTTTTCTGGCTCCATTAGTGGGATTACCAATTCCTCTTTTACCTATACACATTTTATGGATTAATTTAGTTACAGATGGATTACCAGGATTGGCACTTGCCAGTGAAAAAGAAGAAAGAGATATTATGAAAAGACCTCCCCGTAAAACGAATGAGAGTCTTTTTGCTGACGGTATCAAATATCATATTGTTTGGGTGGGGATACTGATGGCAGCTACTTCGCTTTTAACTCTGGCCATTTCAAAACAATATGGATATCATTGGCAAACTATGATTTTTACAGTGTTGGCCTTTTCGCAACTGGGACATGTTTTAGCAATCAGAAGTGACAGGGAATTTTTGTATAAACAAGGGATTTTTTCAAATTTGCCATTGGTTGGTGCTGTTGTACTTACTTTTTTTCTTCAGTTGATTGTTATTTATTTACCGGAGGCAAATATAATTTTCAAAACACAACCACTCACCATCCGGGAGTTATTTATTTGTCTGGCTGTTTCATCCATTGTTTTCCATGCAGTGGAGTTAGAGAAATGGGTTCGAAACAACCGCTCAAAATAAAAACCAGGATTGGGTCTACAACATCGGAGTTAAAATATCCTTTCGTGAATTTGTTTAAAAATATTTTCTGAAAAGTTGATAAAAATCATAGGTTTTCCTTTTTGGATAAGATAATTTCGAGTATAGTACTTAACATAGTATTCACAATTGTAAAAAACAAAAACAATGGCACTCTTGGAAAGAAACAATGGAGGAATGTTATCCTTCCGCCAATGATCAATGGAATTTAAAGAGTTTTCCTTTCAAAATTAATACTACCTAACCAGAAGTGGGGAGAAAGACGATTGGTCTTTCTCCCTTTTTAGTGTTGCATATAAAATCTCTGCAGATCAATAAGAAGTCTTATAAGCAGAATCAAAATTCTTTTTCCAGAATTTGTTGGACCACTTTTTTCAGGTTTGGCAGATCTGTAACAACTGTTTCCCAGACCATTTTCATATTAACTCCAAAATATTCATGTGCTAAATAGTTTCTGAAACCTCTAACAAGATGCCATGGGTAAGAATAACGAGCAAGTTTTTCGTTTTCAATAAATAGTATAGCCTCGCCAATTATTATAAATTGATAAAGCACAGCATCTATTAACATTTCGTTTCTCAGAAAGGTAGTTTCATCTTTATTTAATGTATGGCCGGCAATGCGGTCAATCGCATTAATAATATGAATTACACGATCTTTTTCGCTTGGTATCATTTTTTGATTATTAATTTTAAATCATTAGAAACACTTTTCATAGCAAAATCTTTAAGATATCCTTTTTCTACCACATCAACCTTGCGACCAAAATGTTCATGTAATTGAAATTGGAGATCAAGCATATCCATCATTGAAAATTTTATATTCGGATACAATTCAATCATCACATCGATATCACTTTTTTCTGTCGCTTCTCCGCGGGATACAGACCCAAAAAGCCAGGCAGAGGAGATTCGGCTATCCTTTTCAAAATAGGATTTTAGCTGTTGAATCACATTTCGGGTATTGATTTTGGCTGGTGTTAGGTATTCAACACTATCCTCTGCAACCTTGAGTGCTTTTATCGAAAGATCATCATCATCCAGGGCATAAATCACTTTATCCGCCAACCAGGCAACTAGCAGATCATCGGGGTTTGTTTTGAAGAACTCAGCCAGTTTTACCACCTGCTCGCGGGTCGGTTTGCGGTTACCGTGTTCAAATTTGCTCAAAATAGCCTGGTCAATCTCCAGATAGGCGGCAACCACCCTGAGAGGTAACTCTTTGTCGGTGCGGTGTTTACGTATTAAAGTTCCGAAATTATTCATTGTTTGACAATTATTGTTTTGACAATATATGTCAAAATTAATGAATCAAAAGGAACAAGTCAAGTTTTTTGGAAGTAAAAAGTTAAATAAATGAGAAGGGTTGCCAAACAGATCATGTAAGTCAGAGCTAAAGCCCAATGAAATTTATCCTTTCTGACCCACCCTAAAGGCCGGGGTTATGCATTCATTCACTACAACATTGAACAACCCCGCCATTCATGGTGGGGTGTGTGAAAAACTCCAGGAACCGGGCTTTTGCACTTAACACAACGATAGTGGTTCGGTTGGTCACAAAATAATCCAGGTTCAAGGATATTCTTATCTGATCAGTTTAATGGTTTTACTTTCTGATTCAGAAATAAAATTTAAAAAATAAACACCATTGGAATATTTGCTGAGGTCGATATTAAAACTTAACGATGGTGTAATAATTTTCTCGGTTGAAATAATTTTACCTGTTAAATCAAAAATCGAAAAAGAAAAACCTTTTTGTTGCGAATCATTTAAGATGAGATTATAAATGCCCTCGCCAAGGTTTTGAATGTTGAATGCAAATGCGCTGTTTAGATTTTCAGAAACAGAAGTTGTTACCGGACAGGAATACCCACTAAAAAAATTCCAGATTTCTTCACTTGCAATAATATCTTTGTTAATATTTCCGATACCACCTAACAACGAGGTAGAGCCGGGCCATTGATGACCACCTCCGATTACTTTTAAAAGAATAACTGTTGCACTATCCGTGCAGGGCTCAAAAATATTTTGTTCAACCGTGGAGCCGTCAGTAGTATTGATATCGGGCAATAGGGTTACTACTGGTGTTGTAGGACAACTATTATTTGCAACCCAAAGATTAATTACATCGTCAACCGACTTCCCACCAAAACCTCCGTTATAATTTACCACAATATCACTGGTTCCATGAATTTGCATGACAGGCATATTTTTAGAAGGAACACAATCGTTGAATGCATTGTTCGACATTGTTCCTGAAACCGAAGCAATAGCGGCAAAGCAACGATCGGATTCACAAGCTAAACGATGGCTCATATACCCACCTGCAGAAAAACCACAGGAGTAAACTTTGTTGGTATCTATATTATACAACAGATGCATTTCGTCAATAAGGGCACCAATAAATCCTATGTCATCAGCCGTTGATCCTCCCGGAAAACCGGCATTGGTATTCCAGCCATTGTTCACACCATTCGGATAAACCGCAATAAAATCATTATCTTCTGCAACGTCGTTAAAACCGCTAACATCCATAATGGTACTTGAAGACTGAGTAAAACCATGCAATACAAAAACCAAAGGGAATGATGAACCCGGTGTATAGGTGGAGGGGAGGTAAACGATGTAATTGCGGGTTAATCCATCCCAGGAAAGAGTACCGTTCGTTTGGGCTGAAGATAATCCAGCAAAGAAGAGGGTAGCAAAAAAAAGGGAGACTAATTTTTTCATAGGCTTATCAATAAGTAACTGGTTTGTTTTTTGGTAAAAAGTTAACACAACATATCATCAGAAAGTTTAAATATACGAAATATATTTGTTTTTGAGCCATATGACCCTTGCGGGATGCTTAAAAACATACTGCAACCTAACATAAGAGAAATGCGTCTCCAAAGCAACCACAAAATCTTTATAAACCCATGTGTATTAACAGAATATATTTACTTACAATAATCATTTGTTGTAGCCTCTGTTTTCAGGCATGTAAAAAAGATACCGATGAACAGCCAACCCCATTTCCCGGAAACACCACTAAGGTAATTGTTGCCGGAAGAGTAACCAACGAATGGAAGCAGCCCATTGAGTTTGCTGAAGTTACATTGGGCACCACCACAGTGCTAACCGATGAGAATGGACTGTATGCATTAAATGGTGTTTCTATTCCTGTGGAAAGAGGTGTTGTTACAATAAATAAATCGGGTTACGCTAAAAACTATCTTGGAATTTCTGCCGAATCAGGAGTCCAATATTTAGACGTGATTTTACTTGCCGCGCAAACAGCAACTTTTAACAGCTCAGTTGGAGGAACCATCACAGCAACACCTTCCGGAAGTAAACTTATTTTTCCACCCGATGCGGTAGTAAACGAAGATGGAAGTCCTTATACAGGACAAGTGCTGGTCTACTATGATATTTCGGATAACACAGATTCCACTTATCGTTTAAAATTTCCGGGTAACGACAGAATGGCAATCAACTCACAAAATGTTCCCAAACAATTTCGTACTTATTCATTTGGTTACATTGGTTTATTTACGGGCTCCAGTATTAAATTAAAAATGGCACCCGGAAAAACAGCAACATTACAATTACCCATTCCGGTCTCTCAACAGGCATCTGCCTGCTACCACAGTTTTTTGTTCTTTTAATGAACAAACAGCATTGTGGAAAGAGGAGGTTGAAGCAACAAAAAACGGAAATTTTTATGAAGCTAATGTAAGCCATTTTAGCTTTTGGGGATGTGGAGCATTACACTCAGCTGCTTACCTGAAGGGAAGAGTGCTTGATTGCAACAACAATCCGCTATCCAATATTATAGTTTATTTCGATTACGATAATTATGAATTTACAGATAATGATGGTTACTTTATAAAAAGAGTTCCTTCAAATTTATCGTTTGATGTAAACGTGCCTCCGTCTAACGGAATTGGAGTTTTTTCGCAAATGTTTACTATAAATCCAATTGCTCAGGGACAACTACACAACATGGGTGATATTGTTTTACAATGTCCTGCTTATCTCACAGGCATTATGCGTGATTGTAATAACACAGGGGTTCCGGCATGGGTGGAAGTTAATTATGGAAGTCAGTTTGGTTTTACCGGAATATATAGTACAACAGGGGTGTTTACTATTCCGGTAAAATCCAATATAAATGCCACCATGCGCCTTGTTGCTCCTAAAAAACAAGTGACCATGACGGTAACAACACCGGCTCAGAATTTAACCACCAACCTGGGCAATATTGCTATGTGTTATACTCCCGATACCGCCAATATGATTATTCTTAACGGGGCAGGATATGTGAACGAGATGCTGATTCTGGATGTTACGCAATCATCAGCACAATATCGCCAAAGCGGAAAAACATATTTGAGTTTAACAGGAACAACCCTTCAGGGAAAAACGGTTACGCTTTATGCCTATGTAACCGGAAACTCAACGGGAAATTATGTTTGCGATGCAGGACTTGTTAACTTCACCAGACTTTATGTTGCCGACAACATCACATCAAGCGGTGATCTTTTTACCAGTGAAGAAGCAGGAGCATCCAGCAACATCCAAGTTCTCAGTTATGGAAATGAAATAGGAAAATTGAAAGCCTATTTATCGGGAACACTTAAGACATCGGTTTCAAACGGTTCACAAACGGTTTCCATCACAGGTAAAATGGATCTGGCTCGCGTACCCAATATGATTAGTAACGCACCAAGTGTGCTGACAGCAAATGGTGATGGATTTGTGAATCAAACCATTCCGTTTGACTGGTGTTCCATGACCAATTATAATGCCGGGTATGTGGCAGGAAATTATCAATCGGCATCAAATGAAACTGTCTTGAAATTTTACGGATGCATGAGCAGCTCCAACGGAGGATTTAATGGAAGCCTGAAGTTTAATGGTAACGGTCCAGGCGTATATACTGCACCGGCAGATTTCTACACAACCGGTTTTTCAATCCGAAAAGAGTTCAACGGATTAACAACAAAATACTACACTGAAATTGTTTCAGGCTCAATTACTATCAATTCCTACCCTCCTCCAGGGGGATACATCACCGGAACATTTTCAGGAGTGTTTAAAAGAATCGATCCCGTTACCGGACAAGCCTTTACTGTAAATGTAACGAATGCGAGCGTGAGTAACTGGCATTTTCCGGATCAGTAAACAACGACATATGTACACAACTCAAGATGAAAATTAATTTTTCATCAACTTACCTTTTGAAACAACTCCGCTTTTATTTTTAAATTCATAAAAATAAAGTCCACTTGAAAATGCTTCCATGCTGATGTTTATATTTCCCATAAATGATTTTTGAAATATTTTTTTTGCATTGATATCGTAAATTGATAAATCGGTTGCCTCCACAGACGAACTTACAATATTTATAAGATTAGAACACGGATTCGGATAAACACTCCATATTGATTCCATCGGTTCCGGAGTCAGTCCAACACTTGTACAAATTGTTGAAACAGTATCACAAAAACAGCTATGAGTATTGGTAACTGTTGATGAAATATCAGAGATCGTTGTCATGATATAATTTGCAACAGTCGGGGTAATTGTGGTTGCAGTCATAGGTACAGTGGACTGAAAACAGTTGTTGAAATTATCTCCATTGCTATCCGTTTTTAACACATAACATTTACCACCTCCTGAACTCGGGAAATCAAGACCTCCAGAATAAAGCCCCCATCGCTGGTTGGACGCAAGGTATTGAACCTGGTGGCAAAGGTACTTCCGCTGGGAGTGTACTCTTTTCTCCAGAGAATAGTACCAGTACTATCGGCATTGATTAAAAGACCACTGTAAGCAGTAGTATGTTTAGTGGTTCCGGCCAGCAGTAACCGATGGTTGGGTGTTTCATAAATATCAAAACCATAAGTGACAGCGTCCTGATAAGATTTTGACCAAACAAAAGCACCGGAAGCATTTACTTTAACCACAATCATTTTTTCATTAACACCTGAAGTTACGGATGAAATACCGATTGCAGCAAAGCCACCATCAGAAAGGGCATACACAGAATAAAACAATTCATTTGCAGGTGTGTCGTATGTTTTTGACCAAAGGACATTTCCACTACCATCAGTATTGATTAAAAACCCTTTGAGATTAACACCATTTTGCTGATGGGTTTGGCCTCCGATAATAAATCCACCTGTATTTGTAGCTTTAATACACAATACTTCGTCCTGGTCACTGCCGCCACCAGTTTTGGCAAACATCTGATTTCCCATATTCTCTCACCGGACACCAGAAATACCCATTCCACTTGTCTGCATGCTTTTACCAACAACAACCAAATCACCATTTGGAAGTTCAACAGCTTGTGTGGAATTAAAAAAGAGGTTATTTAGTAATTTTTTTGACCATAGTGGAACACCGCTGCTATTCGTTTTTATGATTGATCCACCGCAAACCAGGTATCCGCCATCCTGTGTTTGCAACACTGAATTTCCATCGTTCAATAAGGCAGGTACTCCGAGTCTTTTAGTCCAGAGTGTATCGCCGTTTGCATTTGTCTTAATCAATACCGGCGTTGTGGAAGAGGATCCATTTGAATATACAATTGCATAACCTCCATCACTTGTCTGAATAGTTGTTGAAGCCAGACTCGCAGCATTAAAATATTTTTGAAAAGTGATTTGAGAAAACACCTGTAAAGTAAATAGTAGCATAAATGCAGCAAATGGAATAGCTTTTTTCATGTAAAAATGTGATTATAAATGTGTTTGGAAGGAATAGATAGCAAAAATAGAAGATTTTTGAATGAAGTGAAATTATTTCTGAAAAAGACGTAAAAGATAATTTAGTAAAGAAAAGTTTTATAAAGAGCTAAAGTATGCTTCTCTGATAAAACGGAATATGCATATAGTATGAGAAAATATGCGGGGCTAGGTTTGTTCAAAAGCGAATTTAAAACAAAAGACATTGCCTGGTTGATTTCAATGTTTTTGAAGATGTGTGAGAAGTCAAAATAGTATCTTGATACCAGGTTGAATTTGTTAATCTGTTATTCAAACAACAGCGTTAAGTTCTACACTAAAAGTACTTCCTTTTCCTAAGTCACTTTCAACAGCAATTCTTCCACCCTGAGCCTCAATAAATTCTTTACTTATTGACAAACCCAGACCGGTACCTGTTTTGGCGGTTCCGGGAATGCGAAAATAGCGATCAAAAATTTTATCCTTATATTGAGGAGATATACCCTGACCGTTATCCTTGATTGGCAAACTTAATTTGTTGGTTGTTGGATGAAATAGATAAATTTATCGTAGATTTTTCAAAGGAATAACGAATGGCATTTGAAATAAGATTTGTCAGGACCCATGCCGTTTTTTCACTGTCGGCCTGCACCATGGGCAAATTTTCAGGACAACTGATTTCAAATTTTATATTCTTTTGTTCGGCCTGGGTTTTAGTTGCATTTACCGCATATTGCAAAATTTCTTTAGGGTCGGAGGGAAGAATTGATAATTGAATATTACCACTTTCGATCTGTGTCATATTCAGTAATTCACCGGTAATTTTCAAAAGTCTTTCAGAATCCCCTTTTATGCTTTCAACCAGATTTTTCTGCTCTTCATTTATCTTACCGATTTTTTCATTCTCAAGCAATTGAATGCTCATTTTTATGGATGAAATGGGGGTCTTAAGTTCATGCGAAATGGTAGCAATAAAATTTGTTTTAGCAAAATCCAATTCTTTAAAGGGGGTGATATTTTTCAATAAAAAAACATAACCAATATGTCTGGAAATTTGTTCCCCGGTAGGTGTTATCATAATATTTATGATCTCCTTATTAAAATAACTCTCCTTGTTATCGGCATAAATTTTTAATGGTTTATTATCAATAACGTTTTTGTTATCTGTAGCCAACACCACGTCCTGAATTATATGTCTAAGGAGGTCATTTTTTAAAGCGATTTCTTTCGCGTTTTTCCCAATTAAATCTTCTTGTTTTATTCCAATAACTTTATATGCTTCTTCATTGGCAAAAAGCAGGATGAAATTTTCATCTAAACCTATAACCGGATCATGCAGGTTATTAACCAATGTTTCAATTCTTTTCTTTTCAAACAAGATTTTCGACAACTTACTACTGTCGTATTCTTCCAGCTTCTGTGCCATCACATTGAAGGCATAGGCTAATTCCCCAAACTCATCCTGGCTTTCAAAATGTACCCTTTCTTTATAATTTTTGGCAGCAATTTGTTTAATACTTTGAGTTAATTCTTTTATCGGGTTCGCTATACTTCCTGGTAAATTGACCAATAAAATAAAGGCAATTAAAAAACATAGAGTGCCTGTTGCAGCAATCCACCAAGTTGCGATTGTGGCAGTATGTTTTGCAATATCACTTTTTCGTTGAATAGCCTGCATATTCAACAGCATAATATCAGTTAAGTCTTTTCTGATTCTTAAATACTGAAGGCTGTCTTTGGGATTTAATTTGAGTTTTTCAAAGTCAAGAGCTAAATTTTCAGTCAATTCCTTTTCACCGATTTCTGTTATATTTTTCTGTTGTTTGGCAAGGTTTTCTGTAAATTTACGGATAGCAATTTGACTGGAAAAATCTTCATCAAGCGCTATGAGCATATTGCGTGAATAATCCAGGGTGTTATAATTGGCGACCAGAATATTTTGAGTGTCTTTGTTTAAGGCATTAATATAATAGGTGGCCAATACCGAAAGGAGAATGATGAACAGAAACAAAAGTCCAACACCTAATGTAAGTTTTGCTTTTATTTTCATGACAGAATAACTAGGTCAATATCCAGTGTTTTTATTTTTTTTAATAACTGATTAAATGTGTTCGTGGCCATTATAATATGAAAAATAGTTAAATGAGGGTTTCCTACACAAATAGTAGTGACTTCTTTTTCTTCTGCAACTTCAACTATTGACTTAGCAACATTAGTACCTTCTTTAATAATTACAACAGCACCTAATTCCGTTGCAAGTTTATAGTTATTAATTAGATGGCGTTGTTTGTCTAATGCGATTTTATTCGAACTTTCTTTAGGTGTTTGCACAAAAGCACAAACCATTGCTGTTATAATAGCTGGCAAGTCTGGCAGTTTTACGGATAATGGCTCTCGCAGTGTGATCATTACTGCTGATGCAGGCTAAAAACCGTTCATGGCGCAGACCGGAGTGTTTGGGAATTTCTTTTTCAACTTTCCTTTCAACCTGAACCGCTACTTCTTTCAATGCCAGTTCACGAAGTTGTAATATATTTTCACTCTTAAAAAAATTTTTGAGGGCGGTTTCAATTTTATCGGAATGATAAATTTTACCTTCTTTTAGCCGTGCAATTAATTCATCTGCAGTCAGATCTATATTAACCACTTCATCGGCTTGGGCCAGAACACTATCGGGAATCCGCTCGGTCACTTCAATACCGGTGATGAGTTTTATTTCTTCATTCAAACTTTCGATATGCTGAATGTTTACAGCGGAAATAACATTGATACCTGCTGATAAAATGTCCATCACATCCTGCCAGCGTTTTTCATTTTGGCTTCCTTCAATATTTGAATGGGCAAGTTCATCTACAACAACAACTTCGGGCCTGAGATTAATAATGGCCTGGACATCCATTTCCTCCAGCTCTTTTCCCTTATAAAACAGCTTTCTTCTTGGAACTATGGGTAACCCTTCCAGCAAAGCAAGTGTTTCGGTTCGGCTATGAGTTTCAATAAAACCGATTTTTACATCGATACCGTTTTTAAGCAGCGATTGGGCTTCCTGCAACATACGAAAAGATTTCCCCACACCGGCACTCATCCCGATGTAAATTTTGAACTTGCCTCTGCTTGATCTCTTAATAAGATCCAGAAAATGTTCAACGGTTTTATCTTTTTCGGTCATTAAAACGCAATCGTAATAGATGTGGTAACAAATGTACTCCCATTTTCAGCAGTGTCATCTTTAGTGAAGATTTTATCTTTGCTGTTAAGAGTTCTTCCTTCAATTCGCCACACTGCATTTTCACGAATTTTATAATCGACATTTAAGGAACATCCGGTTGTTTGAAATCCATTTTCTGTACCGGTTGCTATGATGATTCCATTTTCGTCAACATAATATTCACCTCTGGCTGAAACAGACCATTGATCGTTTAAGTTTACTTTAACAATAACAACAGGGCTGTACCAGCTGTTGTAGTCGCTGCTGCCTTCAGATTGCTGCTCCATGCCGTAATCGAATCCGGCGGTAACATGGAAGTTATCAAGAAATATGGAACACACCATAAATATTGTGAAAATATCTCATTTGTTTGGATGTATCCGGTTTTATCATTTCCGATAAAAAGTACTATAGTTTATTGATACATTGGAATTTGGATTGAATGTAATTTGTGTTCCAAAGGCAGGAGTATTATTTCCGTCAGGGCGTTGAATATGCTGCCATCCATTCAAGACCAAACCACTTAAAAACCATTTTGTATTATCTGATGTATGGAGAGTTTAACTCCGCTTTCATAATAAGGAGAGTTTTCAGCCAGTATACTTCTTGTCAACACCCAGCAGTCTTTTGAGATAGCACTTTCAAATCAATGTGTGATCCAAACATACACCTGCATCCACCCAAAATTTTTATTTTGCAAAGTTTAATACCTGCATTGGCTTCGTAAATATTTTCAATACACGGTTCAGCTGAATAGTTCGCATTCATGTAGGTTCCGGTTGCGAGCAAGTTAACGAACTTTGTCTGTTGAATAACCGGCTTTGATAAAGCCCAGATTCAGGTTAAATTCATTATGCCTGTTGTGACTGTAAATAAATGAGGGCCGGTTATGGTTGGCAGGCTCATTGAAATCGTATCCGTAATAAGCTTCAGCATAACCGGAGAAAACAAGATTTGATTTTGATGTGTCGATTTGAGCAGTGGCAAATGTTGCAGACAGCATCATAATGCCGGATAATAGTTTTTTCATTATTAAATTTATTTTATTTGATCTAGTGAGATATTTAATTTAAGGACATTTATTTTTTCAGGACCGAATAAACCAAACAGAGAGCCTTCGGTATTTTGTGTGATGAGATTTTGTAAAATTTCTTCTTTAATATTCCTGGTTGCAGCAATTCTTTTAATCTGTACAATTGCAGCAGCCACTGAAATGTTGGGATCCAGTCCACTGCCAGATGCCGTTACCATTTCGGCAGGAATCTGTGATTTGGAGATACCGGGTTATATAACAGGAAAGTATCAATTCGAGCCTGCACTGTTGCCAGGTAATCGGGGTTAGAAGGGCCTTTGTTACTTCCGCAAGATCCGGCAGCATTATAATTAACCGCAGAGGGTCTGCCCCAAAAGTATTTATTTTCTGTAAATTTCTGACCAATGTTTTCATAGCCTACAACTTTCCCATTTTGAGAAAGTGTAACACCATCACCTCCACCCGGAGTTATTTTTGCAACACCTGCTATCAGCATAGGATATAGTGCAGCACAGAGAATGATGAGAATAACAGTTAGTTTTAATGAAGGTAAAATGTATGTTTTCATTTTATTTGTTTTTATATTGGATTAAAAGAATATTCCTACAACTAAATCAAGCAACTTAATCCCTGCAAAGGGAATTGCTAATCCACCTATTCCGTAAATCAGTAAATTTCTTTGCAGCAATGCACTTGCACCAATGGGTTTGTACTTTACACCTCTTAATGCAAGATTGGTATGAATAGTATTATCAGCGCGTTGAAAATTACAGCTGATAAAATGGCGCTTTCAGGACTATGCAGATTCATGATGTTCAAGCCTTGCAAGGCTGGAATAGATGCAATAAATAAGGCTGGTACAATTGCAAAATATTTAGCAACATCATTAGCAATAGAGAATGTGGTTAATGTTCCTCGGGTTATAAGTAACTGTTTACCGATTTCCACAACTTCAATTAGTTTGGTAGGGTCATTATCCAAATCCACCATGTTGCCGGCTTCTTTCGCTGCCTGTGTTCCGCTATTCATGCCACGCCAACATCAGCCTGGGCAAGAGCAGGAGCATCATTTGTTCCATCACCCATCATAGCAACTAATCTGCCTTCGAGCTGTTCTTTTTGATATAGTTCATTTTATCTTCGGGCTCCGGATGCGGGTACCGTTAGCAAGATCAATTCCGCTTGAACGTGTTTCGGCAGTGAATTTTATAAATCGTGCATCTTTTATGATGCTATCGAAAGGTTGTGATTTGACACCTTGAAGTTTGGCAAGTTCCACTATCGATTTTCCTTCCGGAGTTTCGTCCGAAAGAGAAGCCAGTTACGCAATTCGAAATAAATTTGTCTTTATCGTAACCATTTAGGATAGAAATTAGTTGCTTTTCGATTTCAATGGTGATGGTTCCGGTTTTATCAAAAGTAATACATCTATATCACCGCTGTTTCAACAACTTTTCCGGATTTTGTAATCACGTTTGCGCGAAAGCTCTGTCCATACCTGCAATACCAATTGCGGAGAGCAATCCACCGATGGTTGTTGGAATCAAACAAACGAACAACGAAATAAATGCAGATATCGTTATAGGAGTGTTGGCAAATCAGCAAAGGGCTTTAAAGTTACACAAACAATTGTGAACACAATTGTGAAAGCAGCAAGTAAAATTGTTAGCGCAATTTCATTCGGCGTTTTTTGACGACTGGCACCTTCTACCAACGAAATCATTTTATCTAAAAACGACTCTCCGGGTTCTACGGTGACTTCAACTTTAATTTTATCGGATAGCACTTTAGTTCCACCGGTAACACTTGATTTATCACCACCCGATTCACGAATTACCGGAGCAGACTCACCTGTTATAGCAGATTCATCAATTGTAGCAATCCCTTCAATTATTTCGCCGTCGAGCGGAATAATATCACCGGCATCACAAACAAATACATCACCTTTTTTTGTAAGTTGAAGGAACTAGTTGTTTTATTGATCCTGATTGAAACAACTTTGCAGGAGTGTCTTCTCTTGTTTTTCTCAACGATTCAGCTTGAGCCTTACCTCGTGCTTCGGCAATAGCTTCAGCAAAATTTGCAAACAATAAGGTGAACAACAATACAATAAATACAATAAAATTATAGGTAAAACTTCCCTGTGACTGCTCACCGGACAAAATCCAGAGGCATACAATTAGCATAACCAAGGTGCCAATTTCAACGGTAAACATTACAGGATTTTTCACCATATACTTTGGGTTCAGCTTAACAAAAGATTGCTTGAGTGCATCATTCATCAGCTTTTTATCAAACAGCTTCATATTAATTGTACAAGGAAAAATATTCGGCCAAAGGACCTAAAGCCAAAGCAGGGAAAAATGCCAGTGCAGCAATAATCATAATTACTGCGTAAGTCATCAGTCCGAATGTACCTGTGTCGGTTCTTAAAGTTCCGGCTGATTCAGGAATATATTTTTTCTTTGCCAAAATTCCTGCTATGGCAACCGGACCAATAATAGGTAAGAATCGGCTGAGGATTAATACAAATCCGGTAGTAACATTCCAGAAAATATTGTTATCACCTAACCCGTGTACGGCCAACCATCAATCCTGAAATAAAAACTGCAATGATGATAAAAATGTAGTAATTTAAAATCCCAACTCCACAACCACCATAAAGGCATTCGTCATCATGCCAAAAATTGCATAGTACCTGAAACTGGCATTGAGCTATCGTGCATAGAATTGACGGAGCCAGTAGAGATGATTGTTGTTACAATACTCCAATAAGCAGAGGCGGCTGCACCAAACCGGACTTCTTTTCCCTCCATACTTCCCTTGCTCTGATCAATTCCCATTTCGGTAATGGCAGGATTTCCATTTATTTCGGCAATCATTGTTGGAATCAAGAAGGTGAGCATTCCGGCCGTCATGACACCAAAAATTATCCAGGAAAGACGTTTTCGATTCAAGAAATATCCCGATGCAAAAATCATTGCCAGTGGAATAAGCACCTGAGCAATCATCACCACCATGTTGGTGAGGTAATTTGGATTTTCAAGTGGATGAGCTGAGTTAACCCCAAACCAACCGCCACCGTTTGTTCCTAAATGTTTTATAGCGATCATCCCTGCAGCCGGGCCTCGCGAAACCTGAACGGTATCACCTTGTAATGTAGTAATGGTATCCTTTCCTTCAAAACTTGCAGGCGACCCGTTGAAAACAAGAATGACTGCAATTACTACACTTATAGGTAATAATATGCGTGTTATTGTTTTCGTGAATATATCAAAAAAATTTCCAAGTTTATCGGTCACTTTATCCTTCATGGCATTAAAAACCACTACTAACGCAGCAATACCTGTTGCTGCAGAAACAAATTGAAAAAGTGATGACCACCAATTGGGTAAGATAAGTTAGCCCCGATTCGCCGGAATAATGTTGTAAGTTACAGTTCACCACGAAACTGATTGCAGTGTTGAAACTTAAATCGGAAGTCATCGATGGATTTCCATCCGGATTGAGGAATAAACTACCCTGAGTTATCAACATCACAAAGGCATAAACAAACCAAAGCATATTCATAGCTAAAAGTGCGAACATATGCTGTTTCCAGTTCATTTCTTTTGTGGCATCGATACCACAAATGCGATATATAAATCGTTCAAAAGGAGCAAGAAAATCAAGAACTGTTTTCTCACCTTTAAAAACCTTTGCAATGTATTTTCCAAGTGGAATGGCCAGGAGCACCGTTAAAGTGAACATGGCAACAACACCAATTAATTCTGTGTTCATAGGTATTTAATTTTATCAGTTAAAATTTTTCGGGTTTTACTAACACATAAATAAGGTAGCAAAAAACCGCTAATGCTAAAATGAATAAGGCTGTCATTGTATTTTTTGATTATAGTTTTTAGTAGCAATGATGTTTATATGTTTTCGAACCAGTTTACAAATTTGTAAAACAGCCAAAAGCAAATAAGTCCTGAAAGGAGTAGTCCGATTGTAATTAGTGCTTCCATAATGAAGTGATTTTGAAGTTGAAGGTTATTCTAAATTAGTATTGAAGTCAAAATTGGTTATAGAAAAAACTCTAACTATGACTTTGGTCCTGTTTAAGTTTAGTTTACACAGCATTTTTATAAGCATAGTGTCTTTTATTGGAATTAATAGATAACCAGAGAACAGTTTATCATATTCCGGATGCGTTGACCTGTTTTTTATATACTGATTTTAGCGATTCAGGAAACAAATTTCTGATGTTGCATTTATGCAGTTCCAAAATGATGAAACAGAATAAACATATACATTGGTAATGGCGTTTTTAACTTCAAGTTCCTTTAGTGAAAATTTCTTCAGCCTTAATCAGGCAGCGTTTAGCTCTTCCAATTTTCCTTTGCAATCAATGTTTTAGTTACATCTGCAAATCGTTGCATTTGCGAATAGATGGTTTTGATTGGATTTGTTTTTCATGTTATGAATCATTTAATTCTATGCGTAATTATTTTTGACTTAATTCATTTAATAATTCGGTTAATAACAATCCTCCAAATATTAAAAGAAGAAATAACCGGAATAACATTACCGAGAGTCTATCAACTTCCTTATTTGACGTTGTCATTGTATTAGATTTTACTAAGACACAACAATAGATACTCCAAGGAAGGTAACCCGGAGCATTTATTTTTGAAACTGTTTGATTTATAAATGATTATACACCTCAAAAAGCATACAATGCAATCTCTAAACAAAAAAACCCTTTCAAAATGAAAGGGTTGATACTAGCATTTTGATAGGGGTTTAACTTATTTTGTACTCTTCCAGTTTTCGGTAAAGAGTGGTTAAAGCGATGTTCAGCAATCGGGCGGCTTCTGTTTTGTTTCCGTTAGTGTAGTTCAGCACTTTTTGAATATGAATTTTTTCGGCACTTGCAAGATCAAAAGCCGAAAGAATTTTACTTCCAGAAGATGTATTTGTTTTAGACTGAATTTCAAAAGGCAAAGAATCCGGAGAAAGTGCATCACCGGTGGTTAAAATCACACTTCGTTCAATTATATTTTTTAGTTCACGGATGTTGCCGGGGAAAGCATGCTGTTTGAGCATTTCTAAAAATTCCGGAGTAATAGTTTTTAATTGTTTGTTTGTTTTGGCAGCAAACAACACTACAAAATATTTGCAAGAGACTTCAATATCTAATACTCTTTCGCTCAAAGCGGGCAATTTAATTTGAAAAACCGCAAGACGGTAGAATAAATCTTCTCTAAAAATGTCTGGATTCAATTTCCTTTTAAGATCACGGTGAGTAGCGACGATTATTCGAACATTTACTTTAGTTGTTTTTGTTTCACCCACCTTTATAAACTCGCCTGTTTCAATCACACGCAAAAGTTTCGCTTGTAATTCCAGACTCATCTCACCAATTTCATCCAAAAAAATTGTGCCATTGTTGGCTTCTTCAAAGAGACCTCTTTTATCAACAACTGCTCCTGTAAACGCGCCTGATTTATGTCCGAACATTTCGCTCTCCAGTAAATCTTTACTGAAAGCAGAACAGTTTATAGCAACAAAATTATTCTTACTTCGGGTACTTGCCTGATGAATGGATTGTGCAAAGACTTCTTTACCTGTTCCGGTTTCACCGGTTAACAAAACAGTTGTATCAGTAACAGCAACTTTTTTCGCCATTTCAATAGCGAGAAGTATAGGTTTGGACTTGCCCAGAATAGTAGCGAATGAATGTTTATTACCCAGTTGTTTCTCCAGTTGTTGTATTCTTTTGGCCAGTTCAACCTTTTCTATTGCCCGAGCAAGCAAGGGAATTATTTTGTTGTTATCATCACCTTTTGTTATATAATCAAAGCACCATTTTTTATGGCCTGTACGCCATCTTGAATATTTCCATAGGCGGTCAGCAAAATTATTTCTGTGAGTGGATTAAGAGCTTTTATTTTTTGACAAGTTCAACACCGCTCCCATCAGGTAACTTAACATCGCATAAAATAACATCTATATCAGATGAGATAATTTGTTGAGAGGCTGTTTTACAATCAACAGCTTCAACAACTTCAAAACCTTCCAGACTTACAATCCTTGTAAGTAACTTCCGGAGTTTTCCTCATCGTCAATGATTAGTATTTTTTCAATTGCAAACCGGTTTTCAATAGTAAAATTATGATTTTAAACAATTCCTTCCTCAGATAATTTAATTTGAAAAATAGCCTGCAACAAATAAAATAATTACTCCTCATAAAATCTATCAACGATCCAAAATAGTTTCCCTGCCATCCCTCTACGATATCCTCAAAATCCTCATCCGGAATATTGGTATGACGAAGCTCAACAGATGTTCCATCTTTGTGAGGATGTAATTTTATAGTTACAATGGAGGGCTCTTCCTGATCGCCAAAAAACCATTGTTGAACAATTTTTTTGTTGGTCTCAAATTCTAAATTGATTCCCGAAATGCTACCTTCCCAAATCGAAAATTCTAACCGGGTTCAGTTGACATAATGCCTCTTCCCGGTCCAAAACTCTAAAGTCAATGGATTAGTTAGAGCAGCATATATGTCCTCCGGGAGGCAGGGATGATGTAGTATTCCTTGAAATCTTTCATTTTTCTTTATAAACTACAGTGACAAGTGACCAGCCTGCCTGCCAAGCTAAAGACAAGCTTTTGCTTGGCGTTAGCAGGCAGGTGACCAGTGACCAGTGATGAATATTGGTTGCAAATTAACAAAATAAGTTTCATGAAAAAGTAAATTCGTTTGAATTCATAGTTCACAGATTTAATCCCCGATCACTATTTTTTAACATAGCTGACAAATCTCATTCTTTCACACAGACAAATGGGTAATTTTGTTTAAAATTTGAAAATGGTTAAAGGTACCTTAGTGATAATTATATTGCTTTTGTTATTTTCGTGTTCGCCGGCACGATTCGTGAAGCCTTTGGCAAAAAGGGAACAAGCAATTGATTTATCATTGGGCGGACCACTTTTTAAATATGAGGATATTACTATTCCAATGCCATTTTTGTCGGCTACTTACGGCTATGGCATTGATAGTACATTAACCGGTTTTGGTTCTATTAATATTACATCCGCACTTTATGGTAATTTTCAGATAGAACTTGGAGTAACAAAACAATTTGTTAAACAAAATAAGTACATTCCGGGAATAAGTGTAATTCCGGTTTGCAACATTATTTACAGAAACAAAGATGCTGCAAAGGTTTATCCACAATTTGATATTTTTTCATTCTGGGAGTATGGGAAAAAACGTAATTTAATTTATTTCGGAGTAAGCAACTGGTTTGAAATGGCTAAATCCCGATCTCTTGATCAGGAACAACAAAATCACTGGTTCTTTACACCCGTTGCCGGACATAGTTTTGTTGGAGCTAAATGGAATTTCAATGTTGAAGCAAAAGTTATAGCACCATTCCTATCTAATGAGAAATTGGTGGTGGAATACCAGACACCATTCAATACTAACGGAGCATTTGGAGTTTATATCGGGTGCACCCGCAAATTTTAAACAAATAAAGCATGAAAAATGTATTACTTGTAATTGCATCATTCCTGGTTCTCACCGGTTGTCTGCGATTGGATGATAATTTATACGATCCTACAGCACTAAAGGAATACCAACTGGATAAATATACCGGGGAAGTGGATTTTTACCTCAACAGCGATTACGCCATCCCCAGCTCTCTGGTTCATATTTTCACATTGCCATCACAAGCACCTGATGAATCGACACCGACAACAATTTATGCAATATATATAGGTGAAATTTCCAAAATTGCAACCGATACTGTTATCATGTATTGTCATGGCAACCGCGATCATATGGATTTTTACTGGCCCAGAGCAAAATTGCTCGCCAATGCTGGAAGTAAAAATCGTTTTGGAATATTAATGATCGATTACAGAGGATTTGGAATGTCGGGAGGAGAAACAAGCGAAAAGGGTTTGTATGCCGATGCCGATGCTGCTCTGCTTTGGTTAAAAAATAAAGGTTTAAGCAATGATCGGTTGGTATTGTATGGTTTTAGTTTAGGATCTGCGCCTGCCACAAAATTAACAGCCCATCCACGCAACATGACCCCGTCAAAACTGATACTTGAAGCACCATTTGCGAATGCAGAAACCATGGTTCAGGATGCATCGGGACTCGCTCTTCCAGGAACATTGGTAACAGATTTAAAAATCAATAATGGTGATGAAATCAAAAGTGTTCAACAGCCCTTTTTCTGGATCCACGGAATTGATGACGATTTTTAAATATTGATACTCATGGTGAGGTCGTGTATGCTAACTATCAGGGCATTTACAAAGAAGCACACCGCATCCCCGGAGCCGGCCATAGCAGCATTCAAACAACAATGGGATTTCAGAGCTATTCGGATGCAGTACTGCAGTTTATGGAGAAGTAAGAAGTAAAAATGGAGAATTGAAAAGGTAGTTCAGATAGCACTCCTAAATAGATCCTATAAAGAAATGAAAATGTAATCTACTCGTGGAAGTATACTCTCTTCACTCTTTGCGAAACCATAGTTAAAATTTCGTACGGGATCGTTCCCAAATCGTTTGCCATTTCAACGATCGAATAACCGGGTCCAAATACAATTACTTCATCGCCTTCTTTAGCAACTACATCGGTCACATCAATCATGGTCATGTCCATGCAGATGCTTCCCAGGACGGGACACTTTTTACTGTGCACCAGCATTTTTCCTATACCATTACCTAACTTTCGGTTTAATCCATCCGCATAGCCAACTGCAATAGTAGCCACCTGCGTATCGCGCACCAATAGACCGCGCCGTGAGTAGCCGATTGTTTCTGTGGCTTTAACCGTTTTTATTTGTGATATAGTTGTTTTAAGTGTTGCTACAAATTGCAAATGTTTTTGTTCATTCTGAGTGGCTGCTATTCCGTGCAAACCTATACCCAGCCGCACCATATCAAACTGCCATTCGGGAAAACGTATAATGCCGGCGGAGTTAAGCAGGTGCCGGAATATTTTATGCTGAAAGTGCTCGGAAATCTGATCAGCCATGGAGGTAAATAGTAACGCCTGCTTTTTGGTAAAACCATCATGCACCGCCTCGTCGCTTCCAGCAAGATGCGAAAAGATAGAGACTACTTTTAGATGTCGGTTGTTACGAATGCGAACTACGAGCTCATTAATATCGTTCTCATCAAAACCTAAACGATGCATACCGGTATCGAGCTTCAGGTGAATGGGAAACTTTAATCCGTGCCGGTCCGATAGTTTTCTTTTACTATTTCACTGAACTGATGCAATATCCGGAAGCTATAAATTTCAGGTTCCAGATTGTAGTTCAGCATCGTGTCAAAACTTTGCTCCTCAGGATTCATAACCATTATGGGCAAGGTAATACCCGCCTTGCGCAGCTCTACTCCCTCATCGGCATAAGCCACCGCTAAATAATCAACACGGTGAAACTGTAAAATATTTGAAATTTCGAAGCTGCCACTGCCGTAGGAAAAGGCTTTTACCATAACCATTATTTTAGTTTCGGTTTTAAGTCGAGACCGGTAATAATTAAGGTTGTGAATTAAAGAGTTCAGATTTATTTCAAGAACTGTTTCGTGCGCCTTTTGTTGCAGTACTTTCGATATGCGCTCAAAGCCAAATAACCTTGCTCCTTTTAGTAAAACGGTTTCGTTGCTGAAAATAGCAGGTGAATAGGCCTGCAAAAATTCATCTGTGGAAGCATAAAATACAGTGTCGCCGGTAAAATGCGATTGCTGTCGAAGTATCGCTGCTCCAATACCAATTAAACGCGAAACACCTTTTTTGCAACAGGTCGGCGACATCTTTATAAAGCGTTGTTTCATCTTTCCACTTTGTAAAATATCTGATAAAACTACGGTGCGTTTGGTATGTTGCTTTTGCTGATTAAAAAAATCGAGTGCAATGGTTAAGGAGCCAATGTCGGAATTATAACTATCGTTGATAATGGAACAGTTATTTACACCCTCTTTCATTTCGAGGCGCATTGCAACAGGACTTAGCAGCATGCGCTCTGCAATAGTATCCTGCTCATAATTCATAAAAAGCATAAAGGCCCAGCAATGAATTGCGTTTCAATAGATGCATCATCCGTAAAGGGAATAGTAATACTGTTGAAACGATTTTTAAAAATTCCCTGAATTTCTGTTTCACCATTATTTTTAGCAATGCGTCCAATTTGCAAATCGGCTTTGAGCTTACTCGACCACGTAAATAAATTTAATGATTCACGCAGAAAAGTCGCTTTGTTAATTTCATCGGTGATAAGATGATAATCTTTGCAATAAATTAAGTTTTTGCAGTGGCGGAAAAGCATCAGTTTTTCATCTACTTTCTCTGATAAGGAAGAAAAATTTTCGTCGTGTGCAGAACCGATATTGGTAAAGATGCCTGTTTCGGGTTGAATAATTTCTTCCAGCTTTTGCATTTCACCTCGCTCAGAGATCCCCGCTTCAAAAATGGCTAAATCATTTTCGACATTCATTTGCCATACCGACAAAGGAACACCAATTTGAGAATTATAACTCTTAGGACTTCTTACAATATGATGATCCTCGCGCAAGAGCTGGTACAACCACTCTTTAACAATAGTTTTTCCGTTACTGCCAGTTATGGCTACCACAGGAAAAGAAAATGCTCGGCGATGGTGTGCCGCTATTTGTTGTAATGCGCTTAGCGTATCGGCTATGATAATAAAATTACTGTCGGGGAATTTTTCAATTACTGATGCATCTGACACCACAAAATTTCTTACTCCTGTTTGATGGAGGTCGGCAATAAATTCATGTCCATCACGACGATCGCCTTTGATCGCAAAAAAGAGCGAGACCTGCGGCGAAACCACTTTTCGGCTGTCGGTGAGCAGGTATTTAATTAATATTGTTTCCGGGTTATTGCAAATAAATTTACAATTGAGCAGTCCGGCAATAGCGTTGCTACTAATAGTTTCGTGTTGCACCTTCAATAAATTCTAATAGTGGAGCGGGTTGCATTATATTTTACCGGCTTTTTGCATTGCTGCTGCCTTGACAAAACAAGATCGGCATAAAGGAATATAGCTTTCTTTTTCACCTAGCAGAACAAGTGAATTATCGGTTACTGTTCGGAAGGAATGATGTGCCAGATCGCCACAATGCATGCATATGGCGTGTACCTTGGTAATATAATCGGCTACAGCTAATAACTGCGGCATGGGACCAAAAGGTTTGCCCAGATAATCCATATCGAGACCGGCAACAATAACGCGAAGACCACTGTTGGCCAGTTGCTCGCAGACATTAGGCAACTCATCATCAAAAAATTGAGCCTCATCAATTCCAATCACATCTACCTCATTGCTCAACAACAAAATATTTGAAGAGGCGGGAATGGGAGTTGAAATGATAGAGTTAGCGTCGTGCGAAACAATATTCTGCTCATCGTACCGCTGATCGGTAATAGGTTTAAATATTTCTACTTTCAGCTTAGCAATACGTGCACGCTTGAGTCGGCGGATTAATTCTTCCGTTTTGCCGGAAAACATGGAACCACAAATGACTTCGATGGCGCCTTTGCGTCGTGATAAATGACCGGAAGATTCCAGGAACATATTGAATAGGTTGAAAAAGCAAAATTACCAATGATTCAGGTACAATCAAATGAACCGGGCAACTATATTATGCCAAACCCACAATCGGTGGTGAAACGCAGCTTGAGGGCAGCAAAAAAGGGCAACAACAGGTGCTTTTAGCTCCGGCTAAACTCACAAAAGTGGTTGTAAGAGTGCAAGCCAAGCGCTAATTCTTCTTTACGGAAGGCTCTTTTAGAGGAAAATAAAGAAAACTTGGATACGGACTCTTCCACCACTGCACAATCGCGTAATAACTTCAGCAGATCCTGTCGCATTTGAACCATATAGTCGATGGTTTCAGAAAACGGGTACTCAGATTCGAAGGTAAGCATACTATTTGGGGGGTATAAAGTATAAAGGAAACTAAATTTGGAGAAACGAACAACTATTTTCAAAGTTATTAACAACCAGTATGTTTAAAATATTGTTAATGAGTAAGTTATAGTAGCATTATGAAACAGATTTGCTGCCACTATTTTTCTTTTTCACTGGCGGTGGCTTTAAAACCACCTCATTTTCAGGATCTTCGGTTATTAATACGTGGCCTTTAGCTTTCGCCCTTTTTTTTCCCTGAGTCATAGGTTTGCAACTTGTAAAAACTGCAGTGGTTGTAAAGCCACTGCAGTTGAGAATAATACCAAAAAAAATTGGATTTTCAAGAACAGCTTGTTAAGGGGCAAACCTTTGATTGGGCCATTCTTTGAACTAAACACACACCACAAATAAAGGACATCAACTAGTGCAAAACAAGAGGGAAAACCCTGAACTTTTAAAATATAGGGAAAACCCTGAAAAAAGCAAGGGTTTTCCCTATAAATTTTGGGCCTATTTACCATTTTATTGGGGTTTCGAGGTGAAAATAAAATCCGAAATGGGATACGGCCTACAGAGTAAGTAAAACAAGTACTGTTTCTATTTATTTTGGATGCAAGTTTAAAGCACAATAGTAAATTGCTTTAAGGAATTTTACAACTCGGCCTAAAGTTAAATTGGTATACGCAATTTCTAACAGCAATTAATACAATTAAATATTAATTTTTGTTGAAAAAGCTAAAATTGTTAAATTTACAGATTAAAATTTATTTATAAATATTGTTCA
This sequence comes from Bacteroidota bacterium, assembly GCA_016722525.1. Taxonomy (GTDB): domain Bacteria; phylum Bacteroidota; class Bacteroidia; order AKYH767-A; family OLB10; genus JADKJB01. The sequence goes on along the minus strand of JADKJB010000005.1, from coordinate 98,151 downwards.
ACTTCTTTAAAATGAATAGTAGCAAAAAAATAATTTTCTTCCTATTATTTATGCTTTTTTTTCCAAGTGTCTTTAGGGCAAACGGACACTCTGGAGCAAAATACGATTGAATGGATTAAAAGTAGAACCAGTGAAATAATAAAGCGGCTTAATGAAAAAGGTAGTTTGGATCATTATGCACATTATAGTAATATAAATGTAGAATATGAATTTACAACTAAAGGAGGCACTCATGTAAACGAAGGGTCAAATAAAATATATATTGATGTAGAACAAATAGCCTCGAAACTAAAAAGCCTTAGCATGCATGAAAGTGAGCCGCAGCTATATTATATTCTCTCTCATGAAATGGCACATATAATACAATACACTTAATAAAAGAATAGAAGATTCAAAGTGCCTTTTCTCATTAATCTGCTCAAATGCAACAATCGAACTTGGAGCAGATATGATTGCTGCCCAAATACTCCTTCAGATATATTTCCATTTACTGCGCTGAGGAACCCGAAGAGATTGAAGCCATTTTTAAAAAACTATTTAAATTTAGGGATGAATATAAAATTTGTGAATATCAAGGATATGCAACCGATAATACAAGATTAAAAGCTGCAAGAGAAGCCTATCGAAGTACATTATGGTGGCAAATGAGCCAAAGTGCTAATATTGAAAGTAACTTTTACAATGATTTAGCAATTAGAGGAATTTCTGGTTTTAGTAGTGTTGAAAGCGAAGAGCAAATTAGAAGAATGAATGAATTGGTTAAGAAATGTAATTGGCCAGATATTCCTCAGTTTCATCCCATAAAAGATTTATGGGACGATGAATGCTTAGCTTTTGAGAGGGATGATTTGTTAGAAGCTAAATGTTTATTGCATGATGGAATACCATTTGAAGAATCTCTCCAAGTTGAAAAGGTCAGTTTAACTCCTATGACGATTGATAATTACAATTGTGTTCAAGTTAAATTAAATTATAGAAATATAAGTAATAACTCAATAAGATTTATATTTAATATCCATTTGGCATTGACCGCCAATACTCACCCTTACTTCTTCTTATATCCATGGGACTGTGGGCGAGGTTATATGTATAAGTTAAAACCTAATCAAAAGCTGACTTTAATTGATACTATCTTTATTGATGATAGATTTAGAGCATCGAACATTATTAGGCTTATTTATCCTCCGATGGCAGAAAGTTATTATTCGATAGATAATTTAAAAAAAACTAACGGAGAAACTACTACAAAACAAAGCTTCAATTTTGAAGAATTAAATTCTAATGAATTAAATTCAGGCGAAAAATTAAATAAAATTGAAAACAGAACATGTCCAATATATCAAGGGATAAAATATATTTTAGACAATAGGGATACTAACGATATTGTAATAAAAGACAGCTCAAATTATGGCAAATACAGATTAGTTGATGTATCAATTCCCAATGTTTGCAAAGTGCTTATTAGACATTCTAAAAAACTTTCAGCAATATTTGAGTTGTCTTTTTTTACTCTTGAGCCTGAGGAGGTAATGGATGTATTAAAGCGAGCTCAAGTTGAACTCAACAAGCAAAGGGAGGTTTGTAGCATTGTAAAAAGTCCTCCATTAAATATAATTGAAAATTGCCTTGTTGCTAGATTTGAATATGAAGGAAAAATATATAATGAACAATGGTACTTTGAAAAGACGCAAGAAGATATTTTGCCAAAAGATAAAGTGTATGCTTTTAAAGTACGAATTGATGAAAAATTAAATAAATGACAGGCTTTAGTGACTAAATAAATTTATCTGAATAATACTTTTGAGTCTCAAATTAACCAAATGAACAAGACTAAACATATAAGATTACCCCTGCTTTTATTTTTAATAGGGCTTAGTTCATGCCAAGATTTAAAACTTGAAAATACTGCTTACAAAGCGATTCGGGCAGTGGATTATGAAACTGCAGAAAAAAATGCCGATTTATATTGCATATGGGTCGAGAAGGGACTAAATGGCGTTAGATACACAGATATTAACAGGGATTCATCACTTGCCTCAAGTTATTATGCTATTGCTGATATTTACTATGAATGCCTTAATTTTTCAAAAGCATATGATTATTCCAAAAAGAGCGTGGCAATAAGAAAGAACATTTATGGCTCAAATTATAAATTGTATGAATCTGAAATTTTATTTGCAAAAGCATCCTTTTTGAATCACAATAAAGATGAGGCTATTAAGGCAAATGAAAGTATTGGCCGCAAAATATTAGGTGAATTATCAAAGGATATAAAAACGAGGAACTTTTATTTTAGATATGCTAAAGATGTTATTAATAATTATTATTTAATGGACGAATACGAGAGACAATTAGAGTATTTAAAGAAAATTATTGAAATATTTAAGCCAGAGTTGTTTGTTCCATTTAAATCTAACAAGCTTTTTCAGACGCTTGATTATTTAAAAAAGATGGATGAGTATAACAACATGATGAAGTTTATTGATACACAAGATTTATTAATCAGCAGTTACATTTTGGTTGGCGATTACGGTTCTGCATATATTGAATGTAAAAAATCCGAAAGATTGGAAGAATATTTACTTTCAAAAACCAATTATGCACCAACTGAAGCTATTCGGCTCTCTTATCGCCTTGCGAGTATGGGTAAATGTCGGGAAGCATTGAAAATTGGAAGTGCGGTGTTAAATGAATATTCAAAAATGGATTTTAAAGAAAAATTAGAAAAAGAAAACTACTGCCTTTTAAAATCAAATTATGCAACTGATTTATTGATTGCCCCAAGCTATGTTACAGGAAACAAAGATTATGGTTATATTGATTCCGTTTTGGATAAAACAATCAACGATCTAAAAGCAATTGGGAATATTGAAAGTGGCAAGTTATTTAACATAACTTCCTCTTTAATTCAGCTAAAATTTGATGAAAATAAATACGATGAGGCTGCCCTTTTGGTTGCTAAATCAGATTCGTTGTTAAGCCCAAAATTTTATAAACTTCACTTCATACAAATAACTCCTTATTTAAGGGCGAATAGTATTTCACATTTTAAATTAGCTCTCCGAAAAAAAGCAATTTGAGGAATGTCAGTCAATAATAAATAAACTAATGGCTGTTCCTGCTAAATCTCAGGCAGACATTTATTTTATTAATTCACTAAAAATGGAATTATCACTTTGCTCTAAGACAAGCAGCTATGAGAAGGCAATAATAAACCAGAACTTAGACTATATTGAAAAAAAGGTATACACTCATTACGATCCTTTCTCATTAGAAGCAACCATAGAGTACTTTGCATTGTTCGAAAAAGATGAGAACATACTTGTTTCTTATATAAATGAACATAAAGAAGACAAAACGTTGCTTGAGTATTTTAGAAAAAGGAAAAACTATTTTTCTACTAAAAACACTGAAATGATTAACTCGCTTAGAAAAAGGTCAGATAAAAAGCTTATTACAAAATACTATGAATTGAAAAGAAGAAAGTTTGAATTAGAAAAATTGTATTCATTAAATGTTGAAAACAATCAGGAAAAGGTAGCTAATATAGAAGAGAAATTTAAAGAAGATAAAAATAGTTTTTTAAATCTGTATTTTAATAAAGATAAAAGTTCAACTACTGGATTAAATTTGGGATACACCGGACCTCAGATGCATATGGGAGCAGCAACTACCTTTAAAGAAGTAAAAACTGAAGTTCCAATGCTTAATGACAATGAAGTGTTAATTGAAATATTTCCCGGAAAATATTTTGATAGTACTTCAAACGAATGCAATAGTTGTTATTACTTTTTTGTAAGTGATGCTGATTCAAGCAAGAAAAGCATTCTATTTAATTCTGAAGAAATAGATATTCTTGTAACCCAAATTAATCATGATAATGCTCATAGAAAAACTGTCAATACATCAATCGCTAAACTTTGGAGTTTATTACCTTCTGAAGTTACATTTTCAATACAAAAAGCGGAGAATATTTATTTTGTTTCAACAGGATCCTTTCAAAGCTTAAATTGGTCTTTGCTTAAAATTAAAGAAGGAAATTCTGAGAAGTATCTGTGCGAAAAAGGAAAGTACTAAATCTAAGTGGTTATAACGCTATTAATTCAGATGAAAATATTAGGGTGAGTCGTAACGATAATGTTGTGCTTTTTGGCAATCCAAAATACACATCTGGTGGAGGGAATAGGGCAAATACCGATTTTGAAAATAACCAAGAAGGGAACTTGTCAAACCTAGCATTTAGTAGTTCAGATAATGAGTTAAGAGCTATTAATTCATTTGAAGAAATTTCACCACTCCCATTTTCACAAAAAGAGATTTACGCAATATCCGGAATTTTAAAAAAAAATGGTGTTGAATCTTTTATTTACTCAGGTGAAAAGGCCTCGGAATATAATTTAAAAACAGTTAGCAAGCCTACGGTTCTCCATTTAGCAACGCATGGCTTTTATGCTAAAGGTCTTGAAATTACTCGTGAGTATGAACCGGATTATATTCGTGATAGGTTTAAGTTTTTCAATCCAGAGAAAAAGTCCGGTTTACTATTAGCAGGAGCAAGCGATTTTATAAAAAATAAGAAAACAATTTCAGGAGAATGGAATTTTAACTTCCGATGAGTTAGCTACAATTGACTTAACAGAAACAAAATTGGTGGTACTATCCGCTTGTGACTCTAAACTTGGGGAAAATGCCGGCAATGAAGGATTATGCAGCCTTGAGAAAGCAGTTATTAGCACAGGTGCTAATAGTGTTATTTCATCACTATGGAAAATCGATGATGACTTTACAAGCATTTTTATGGAAGAATTTTATTCGAATTGGACGAAATCGTCCAATCTAAATGATGCCTTCCGCGAAACCCAACTACATTTTATTGCGGGCGGTAGTCCCTATAGCTCACCCTTTTACTGGGGCGCCTTTGTGCTTTTGTTTAATTGATTTTTCACATGCTTATGCACTTTTGTATTGATGTAGAAAATAAAAAGCACCAGAAATATATTTGGTATTGTATGAAAAAGGGCATAAATACAATATAGTACAACCAGCAAAAAAAGAGCAACCAACTCATCTTCAAAAACCAAAATGAAAGAGACTATATTCTTGGTGAAATTCTTTATTTTAATTGTTATAGCTTTATTTAATTTATTTGTTGAAAAATCAAAAATATCTGAGAAAAAGTGTTTTATTTTTTTTCGTATTCTATCGCAAGAAACAGAAAGTATAAAAATTGAAAGAACCACAAGCAAAAACAGAAACGCTGTTACTGTTTGATGATGATGCTTTTTTTGAAGAGCAATTAAAGTATTAATAAGAAATGAAACCCCATGCGTTTTTCCAAAAACAGTTTGATGAATATCACTTGAATAATCAGACAATGTACCTAGTACAAGTATATTTTTATTGCCTGCTTCTTTGTTAAAAGCCAATTTTTGTTCAAACATTTCTAAAGCAAAATCATTGTCGAAAAAACTAATGTTTTGGTATATAGGATACATGTCTGAACTTAACGTACCACTTGATAAATTTTTATTAGAGTTATCTTTTAAATTATTGCATACAAAACTGTCTTTGATATACTGTATAGGTATAAAATTTGACAGTACATACGTTTTTTACTATGCGTATCTTCTTCAGAAATAATGGAGGAATATTTAAGATGGCAACCATTGGAATTAAGTTTATTATAGGATAAATAAGCAAGGCTTTGTCCATTATCAGTTAATAAATTTTCATCAATTAATAGTCGGTCATGATCTTCATGCATTATATTTCCGAACGCAAGCGGAAAATCCTTCAAAAAAAGGTTAAAATTATTTGTTTTTCCAATTGCAATTTTATCATATTTATAAAATAAGTTAATCGCATTTTTTAAATCATTGTCATCTTTATCAAGCCCCTTCTTATCAAAGTACATATCTATAATAATCAAATCAATAAGGCTGCTATCGGGGAAATTTTATTGAGGAATTCAGCAATATCCCCTCTATCAGAGATTACAATCTTCTCTGATGAATCCTGTATAATTTCATAATTATACGAAACATCAATAAAATTAAAATTGTCTTTATAATAGTTCTTGAATTCCTCTTGAGTTGATGAGTCTATAATTTTATCTAATGAAGCAAACTCATTAAAAGGCTGATTTCATTTCCAATGCCGATTGAAAAATAATCTATTCTTAAAAAAGATAGAAGGCAAACGACAAAGGAAATGAAAACGGAATAAATCACATAAGCTAATTTTGTTTAAGCCATTTGTTTTTTAATAAAAATAACTAAGCATGTAACTTATGCCACCAATCACAAAAGCAATCAATACTTTTTCCATTACTTACCAGTAAATATTGTATAATTGATCAGAAGAGCTTTTGTTAATATAGCCCCAATCTTTAAAATGAAAGCATAGCGCATTATAAAATTCAACATCTCTTAATTCAGGAAATAATCGATTCATTTCTGTAATAAAATATTTCAGGCGTTGCTTATTAATATATCCCGGTATTCGAATTGACAAAAGCGAAGATTTATATGATTGACCAATGTTGTATGATGCTTTTGCATTATAAAAGACATCACTGTCACCCAAGTTAATAAAATGAAACTTTAATAAACTGTTTCCTTCTTTTCAATTGTAAACTTATCATTAGTTTCATTTACTAGTTCAAACTTTATTTTACTGATAGTTTCATCAAGCCAATTAAATTTTATCTGCAAAGAGTCAAAAATAACAAGGGAATCCTCCAAAAAGATTTAAGTCGTTGATATCATATATCATGCTTTGCTCGAACCCTCTTGTTCCGGTTGGTATCATTTGAAATTCAACATTATTTTTGCCCTTAAAATTGTATCCGTAAAGCCGCTTGTTTATTTTAAAATAAATGGAAATTTGAGAATTGGAATATTTGTTCATTTGATTGTCTAAAAAAACTTTTACTTTTTGCGCTTCTCCTAATTCATTTATTTTTTTAACTATAAATGCCTTATCAGTTTCAAAAAGACCTGGGAAAACCGCGAATGCTACTTTAATCGTAGGAATAGTTTGACCAGTGGATGTAAATGAGAGTAATATGTACAGAAATAAAAATGTAATTTTCCATTTCATAGTTATCTTTATTTCATTTAAAATTTATTGAGCTAAGATATAAAAAATTAATACTTCCATCCTTGTTCATTAAATAGATTTTTCAGTTTATCATTAATAAATTAGGGGGCTTAATTAAATAAAGTATTCATTTGTAAAGGGATACACACTCTGTTCCTAAAAAAGATTACATACAAAAGCATATACAATTTAAAGCTGTCTTGGCCTGTAATAGGTTTAAAGAAATCTATTTCAGGACAAGACATTTAATCCTTCGAATTAACATTTGTGCTGATAAGTTCGCCCAGCGCAAATCTACAAAGCTTTGTGTGTCTTGAAACACCTTCAATTCACCGAAGGTGAATGCTGTGTAAAACATGGAAGACTTTAAGAGTTAACAGAACGAAACCCTTCGACGAGCTCAAGCCGAGCGAACTGAGCAAAGATTCACTATCAACAGACGAGAGAAATTGATTTCCGCTGACGCTTGTCAAGAAGAGTTAGCAAACCACCTTAAGGTGCATTGAACGGAAACTTTCTTTATGCTTAACATTAAGGAAAAACGAGAACAACGGTTCTTGTAGGTGAGTGTGATGGAGCTGAATAAATTGAACTACGCATCATCCTCGTATGATAATACGCAATTTCAAAAACACCTGATTTGGTTACGTTAGTTTTTTAAAGATGAATTACCTACATTATTCCCTCCCAGGAAATTAGATATTTCAATGCTTAATTATTATATTTGTGATTAAACCAGAAGAGCCATGTTAGGTGAGAGCCTCAAGCACGGTTCCGTGGGAACTTAAGGGTGAAATTCCCTTGCGTGACCCGATTATAGCCAATTATGAATTACCACTTTATCTTGAAAAAGAATTAATTATTTGAGAACTTGACAAATGAAATATTTTAAATTGTTTGATTTATTTGTGAGGAATAGTAATACATACTTTGTTATTACAATTTGGCTTATTGGACTTCTCACTTCTTGCAATACATTAGAGAAAGCTTCCACTCATGGTTTAAACAGTGGATATTACAAATTGAAAACTGAAAATAAAAATGCCCAGAATGTTTATTTAGATGTTACAAATGAACAGATAGATGTTTATCATCACATAAAACGACAACCGGATAAAAAACAATTTTTGACTATCCCTTTAAACACAACAGATAGTACTGTATTTAGCCCGATGGTTTTTAAGAAGCAAAGTCTTGATGTTGATATCACTTCCATTATTTTAAAATACCGCCCATCTGTTTACGGGTTACCTGCACAGTTGACAACAGACTTAAACATGGCTTTATATGTTGGCTGGAGGTATGACTACTACCATATAATGAGCAAAAGGGATCCATTGGGCAGGAGTTATCATAAAATTAGTAATCGTGGATACGACTTTGGGGTTTTTGCAGGTCCAGGTACAACACTAATCAGTCCCTTTACCACTCAGAATAAGAGAACCGATGAATATAGTGGAATGATAATTCAGACAGGAATTGCTGGTTTTATAGAATCAAACGTAGCTAGTTTTGGAATAGCTATAGGATACGATTATCTTCTGAATCCCGACCGAAAGATATGGATATACAATAATAAACCTTGGGTAGGATTTGTAGTGGGTATTGCATTGAACTAAACAAATTTTAATAATCAAATGATATAGAGACTTTTTAATAGCGTATGAATATAACTGGCTATAACAACACCTCCAAGAAATTGGAGTATCAAGCTCAGTGGTGGCAGAAAGTTTTCGTCTCCGAAATCGCCAACTTCTTTTAGCTGCAAACCATTATAGCGCATTTTAAATGACGACAGAAACGAAAATAAATGGGCCAACATTTTTGACAATATCTTTATTGACAATTATCCTAAGCGGACTATTGACGCTTATGAACTTGAGTGAGTTTTACATAATTGGCATTCTTGACAAGACAGCCGGTTATCCCTTTGGCGGGGAAGGTCCAACACCCTATTACTACAAGACTGCCAGACTTTACTCAACAGTTAATCTCATTTGGGGAGTAATTTTCCTTACGACACTTGTGCTTGCTATTAGGACAACTATCAAGGGACAACGAAAAAATATATTTTGGTTTTTAGGCTTAACTATTTTACTCATACTTGGACAATTTTTACAAGGACAAATTGGAACTTAAGGTTAAGCAAAGAAGAATTTCATACCCTCTCGGCCTCCTTAGGCATTGCCTGCGCATTGTAACGAGTATGGTTGGCAACTCCCGGCTGCTTTTTCGCAGGGAAGCTGCTTCATCATGTATTTGAATTTCTAATTTCAGGATAGCGTAAATTATATTTTGTGGTTTAGTTTGCATTATTTACTTTTGAAATACGCAGCTTCCTTAAAAAGCAGAAGCTGCGAGAGTAAAAATTAGGCTGATACTTCATTCATTCATCAGTATAACCACTTTCAATCATATCATTTTAACATCTAAATAACTAGAAATGGCAAACCTCAATTACGAAGACGCTAAAAAGCGATTTTCCGAAATCCGTGAAGAAATAAAGAAACTTCAACTGGAAGCAGAACAAATCCTACTTGCACATCAAGACCAGGTTAAGCCTGAAGGTAGAGGCAAATGTGACCATTACGATAGTTGTCATTGCGAGAAATATTATTCCAGCGGCGAGCCTGCCGTCTGCGGTAGTATATATAAGGATACATACTGTGGACACTATGCGTCAGAACATGCCTTCTAGGTAATTTAAGAGCAGCTATTTTTGACTACATGGTCTTCCATTCCGGAGTTTTACTTATCGGTTGGTGACTGTACCAACTGTTCCTTCAACCTTACAGGTGGCCAGGTGGCAAGTGTGCAAGTGCCCCTTTCAGGATAAGCAAAGGAGAATTACATCCTCTCTCGTCCTCGCCTTACACATAGCCTACACGTTGTTATGAGGATGACCCGGTGCCACACTCGTTCAGGGCATCATCACCGATGGCACCGATACCCTTTTCTCCGATACCGCTAATTCCGCTTGTCAGGTCAGTCCCTTAGCCAGCTCCACTCACTTTTGTTGTTAACAAGCACAACCCATAAACTAGCTGTATTTATTTGGAACCTGTTAGTAAAAAAATTACCTTACATACCTCAAACCGAATATAAGTTCCTGGAGCAGAAAAGGAAGAAAATAACGGAAATGAAAAAACTGATTGTTAAGTTTAATTTCTCATCTAATGACCTTAACTTGCAATAATGAATCTTAGATTGAGACCCTTATCATTTAAGGAATAACTTAAAAATTAAGATGGAATTATTCAAAAGAATATTAGAAATTGTGGATGCGAATCTGATTTATTGTCTGATTCCGATGCTACTAATTATAATGTTTATTGAAGGACTTTTCAAAAACCGTTTTGAAACGAAGAAGGTGTTGAATTTAATTAGATGGACAATTATTATTTACTCAATAATTTCCTTGATCTATTTTTTAGTCGGAACCGCTATGCATTCAGAGGATTTTCCAATTACTAACCGGGCAAAGGGAGCTTATAAAACCACTTATTGGATGCTCCTTATAATTACTTTGATTTTACCGTTTACTTTATTCATTAAGAAATTAGGATATAAGTATTTATTTGTGCTGCTTGTAGCATTCTGTATGAAAATTGGTTTCTATTTCGAGCATTTTGTAATAATTGTAACAAGTTATCACAGGGATTATATGACCGAGTCCGGAAATGCAGAATTGATTTACTTATTCATTTATGGAATCGGAATCATATTTCTTCAAGCATTGGTTATTTCAATTCTAGTTTTAGGAATATTTGAAATAATGAAACGAAAAAGAAATGCAATCAACAAAGCATAAATTGAGTCGCATGTCGTTACTTTGTTGAAAAAAATAAAAATTAACTCGGGTTATTATTCATAATATTTTAGTGTAAGTTTAACAAGGAAACCTTTTAACACAACCACGAATAATAATGACCACCATGCACTATGAAATGAACAAGGAGCGGTACGAGAAAATTGGAATTGTGGAGTAGGCTTTGTATTGAAGAAATTGGCTTAAAAATGAATTACACATTATCAGTTTAGGAACGAGCCCAATTTGGTTTGGAGCGATTATCCAAACAATCCCCGGTTACTTTACCCATGGCACGAAAACAGGTTCAAATACTGAAAGCTCAAAGCAAATCCGTGATCAGGAAACAAAGAGACCAGAAAGCATAACCTCTCAAAAAGGTTTTTTGATAATTTGTTTATTCCTGACTAAACATTGCTCCTAATCCGGAGTAAAGTTACCCCCTGGAATTTAAAAGCTGAGTTTGGAATTGTTCTAAACAGCCCCCTTTTCTTAGCGCACAATTCATCGAAAACATAGCAGAATCCTTAGCTTTTGGAGAATTAGAACCTTTTGGTTATCTTTGAGATAAAGAAGTCTAAAAGTTAATCTTAATAAACTAAGAACTATGAAAACATTACTTCGAATATTTTTTATCTCCACTCTTGCATTTGTTTCCTGCAAGAAAGACGACAAAGAGACTGTAACTACTTTTGAGAAAGACAAAATATCCGGCTCGAGTCAGAAAGGGCCCTTTTTGAATGGCTCAGCATTGACCGTTTTTGAACTGAACGCTTATGATTTTTCTCAAACGGGTCAATCTTTTAGCACACAAATACTCGACAATCTGGGTTCGTTTGAAATAGCAAACCTATCTCTCGTTAGTCCCTATGCCAAATTAAAGGCCGATGGGTTTTACTTTAATGAAATTACAAATGCTAATTCCATCGCACCAATCTCTTTATATGCATTATCCGATTTAGCAAATAAAAGTTCTGTTAACGTAAATCTGTTAACTACTCTGGAAGCTTCGAGAATGGGATATTTACTTAGTAACGGCACATCATTCGCGAATGCTAAAATTCAGGCGCAGACAGAAGTGCTAAACATGTTTTTTATCCAGAAGCCAGGAATGCCTGAATCGGAACTGCTGGATATTTCCCAAGATGGAGATAACAATGCTGTTTTATTGGCCATGTCTTTAATTTTGCAGGGTTACAGAACAGAAGCTGAACTTTCTCAGTTGATTGGTGATATTTCAACTGATATCAGAACCGACGGAGTTTTAAATAGCCCGGCTCTTGGCAGTGCATTAATAAACGATGCTAGATTATTCAATCTTTCTGCCATCAGAAGCAACATTGAAAACAAATATGTTTCGCTTGGCGTAACTACTGTTATCTCCAATTTTGAACAATATATTACTCAGTTTATTGATTCCTGCAATTACACTTTTACTAATTACATTACTTATCCATCCAGTGGGATTTACGGGGTAAATATTTTGAATGAAACAGATTCTGTATTTTCCATCAGTGGTGCACCTCTTGATTTTAGTGGTGCTGCTAACTTGCCTGCTGGAACATCTTTGAAAATAGTTCACACTGGAAATTTACTAGGTTTTGGTTATTGGTTAGGTTCTTTAGATGGATGGACAGATTTTGGTACCGACTCCACAATGGTCACCAGGACATTCTTATCCAACCGAACCGGTTTGATAAATGGTCGTTTTAATTATGGTGGTGGATTCGGCTCTTCTTTTCAAATATTTTTCTATGAAAATGGATCTCTAACTCCAACGCGAATAAAGAATATTTATATTCAATAAATAACACTACAAAGTTAAACGGGTTAAGAACCGAATTTCTGTGGCTGGTAGCTGTGAATTTTGAACAAATCAATAAAAACAGATTTGTGCAACTGAATTATTGGCATGTTATTTCACATTTAGTGGATATAGTTAGTGGAGAATATAAATCAGGACTTTTAAATGAATACCTTAATCAAAAGACTACCATGCACTATGAAATGAACAAGGAGCGGTATGAGAAAATTGGAATTGTGGAGTCGGATTTGTATTGAAATTAACAAGCAGAAAGACGAAATCAGGATTTTTAAAATCCTAAATAACTGCCGGCATTAAAACATGATTCTTGAATTGCCTGACATCTCCGTTCAGCATAAAACCTATTTTAGAAAAGTTGCTGATATTAATTAACATGTTTACTTTAGTTGCGCAACAAGCACAGCGGGCTTAAGAAATTGTCAGTTCATTGCTTAAATGGAGATTTATGCTTCGTATCAAGTTCGGTGCAGGCAAACAGTATAGCGCTTCAAAATCGCCAACTTCTTGTAGCTTAAAAACATCCATCATCCTTATCAATCTATACCAAACTTAAATATTTTACAATTATGGCTCGATTCCAACATTCAAAAGTATTGCTCTATTTCTTGTTATCATTTTCTGTAGTATATACCAGTTGCGAAACGGAAGATGAGGGTGACATTGGTGCTCAGGGCCCTCAAGGACCAAGTGGAGAAAATGGAACAATAGAAATTTATTCAAAAATATTTACAATTACTCCGAATGATTGGTATACTTATAATACGTCAGCAAATAGTAATGATTCTGCAGTGATACCAATCCCGGAAATTACTCAAGCGATACTGGATAGTGGTATGATTGTTTGTTACAAACTGGAAAGTACTATGTATAAAAGTATGCCGTTTTCTAGTTACAATGGCCTCGCAGTGAAAACATTTCAATACTATTTTTATTTGGGTAATTTGGTTGTTACCTGCAACTCAAATTTTGTGGGAGGCAACAATTTAGGCAATGAAACATTTAAGGCAGTAGTTGCTAATGGACATTTAAGAAAAATGCCGGAAGAAATCAAAGAAGATGAATTCAACTTGTATTTCAAAACGAAGTGAACAAAATTAATTTCAAAATCTTGGTAATTACTATTCCAATTATCAACATGGCAAGTGCATTAACGGAAAAACGGCGCCTATTACGCATGTACGTTGCACAACCCAATTTAAAATCCAGCAATTCGAACTTTAGTATTGAAATATTTCCTATAATAGAGCCGCAGAGAAAAATTTCCAGATCCGGACAATGTGCGGCTCTTTCTATAAATATAAACAAAAATTACCCTTTAGGATGTTAAAAGGACAGGATAAAATCGGTGTTGCTGTTGTAGTGATTGTTTTGATGACACTTGCCTTTGTTCAATGTTATAAAACGGCCCATGACTTAACCTGGACTGTCGAAGCCGATTTCGACCGGGACCAGTCTTTTGTACAAGGAACGCTTGATGGCAATTTTGGCAAAGACCCAAGTTATCGAAATGAGTATTTGTGGTATAACCCACTTGTATTCTTAATTGAAACAGCAATAGTAAAAATAACAGGATTACCTGTTAACATAGTTTTAGCAAGAGCCGGAATATACTTAAATCTTTTCGCTCCTCTTGCATTTGCTTTCATGACTTTCTATTTTTTTGGTTCAAAAGTTATGTTGGCTGCTTTGGCCGGGTTCTTATTTTTTACTACCGGAAATTTGTGGGGATGGAGTGCCGCTACCTATTCTCCCTGGCTGTACCCGGTATCATTCATGCAATTTATTTTACCTAAATCTATTAGGATGCTATAAGGCCTTTTCAACACAAAAAATATTTTGGTTTATTATTTTAGGAATTTTATTAGGTATCAGTTTCCTTGGCCATACCGCACCCACTTTACTCCTAATTTTAATCCTGATTTTTATTCAGGGGGAAAGGATGGTGATAGCTTATAAGGGAAACAACTATGATTTATTAAAAAAATATTTTATACAAGGTCTTATAGCGTTTATGTTATTTATAATTGTGAGTTTTCCCTTCTTGTTATATATAATTGGCAAATATCAGCTGCAAATGGTGAACAGAATTGCTTTTGAATTCACCGGTAAATATTTTAATTGGTTCAATTTTCATTACCTGATTATTAAGAATGTTTCAGTTTCCTCGATCATTGCACTACTTGGAGTTTTCACATTTTATAGAAATTTTAAAAATTCATTGATACGGCGAATATTTTTTGCATGGTTATTTAGCGCTATACTATTATTCATTTATGCAACGGTTGTTCCTATCATACGCACAAAATTCAATATTTTGTTACCGGGCATTGTTCCTTCTTTCCATTTTTACTTTTATCTGAAAGCAATTGAAGCTGTTTTTTTGGTGTTGGATTTGTTGTACTATTTGAAAAGTTAGTGAGCTGGAATCTGAAATTTCCCGGCACGAAGTTCACCATGGCATCGCTTTACGCGAGTTCATCAAAAGTATTTTTGTTTTTGATTGTTGTAATTGTTTTATGTTCTTATCCAATTTATATGAAACGGCTGGATTTTATTAAACAACGTAGTTTGGCTGTTGCTAAAGCTAATGAAGTCGATAAAGTAGAAATATACAAATGGATTGTAGAAAATATTGCCGCTAATAAAGTACTGCTATGTAACCAGGAACTTTCCATTTTTCCTGTTTTGCCAACCGGAAGAAAAATGGTGGCTACAAGACCTACTTTTTCAAACCCATATATTGATTCTCAAGAACGCGAAACGGATCGAATGAACATGCTTTCCTTCTTAAAATCCGGTTATCCCTACTATTCAAAAAAATTGTTCAGCAAATATGATGTAACTATCTTATTGCTTAATAATGACAGCATCCCCTATTATAACAATTTAAAAAGTCAGTTTGATTCTACCATTTTTCAAAATAAAACCTATTCACTCCTTGCAAAGTCAAGTGGGAGGCATACTCTATGAGTTTGTTTCAACAATGAAAGACATGCTGTTGAAAATATATAGACCAATTCAATTAGTAAACTGATGTAAAAGCAGGTATTGTCTGGTATAATATAGTAGAATATCGAAGTTCACGAAAAATAGATTTTTATTTAAAAAAATAGTTATCTTACTCCTTCGGTGTTTACTTTATAGCATTTAAATTTGAAGAATTATGACCAATGATTATTTAGACAGTGTAAAAAAGCAGTTTGAATATTACAAACTGCTTGGTGAACAAACGTTCGCACAATTGGAAGATGATAAATTATTCTGGCAATATAATGAAGATAGCAACAGTATTGCCATAATTGTGAAACACCTTTGTGGAAATATGTTATCACGATGGAAAGATTTTTTAACCACCGACGGAGAAAAAACAATAAGAAACAGAGACGCTGAATTTGAAAATAGTTTTTCATCGAGACAGGATGTTTTGGATACATGGGAATTAGGATGGAATTGTTTGTTCAAAGCTTTAGAAGATTTGTCCACCAGCGACTTGCAAAAGATAATTTTTATCCGAAATAAAGAACATACTGTCGTGGAGGCCATCAACAGGCAACTTGCACATTATCCATATCATATTGGGCAAATAGTTTTTATCGGAAAAATGGCTGCTACGTCTGATTGGATCTCATTGTCCATACCCAAAGGGGGATCAAAGGCATTTAACGATAAGGAATTTTCAAAACAAAAATGATCACTACTATTTCGGGGCAAATTGAAGAGACGGATTAACGCTATGTAATTATGGCTATCTTTCCACACACAAAATAGAGTAAAATATGAAGCAACCATTAGTTATGCCGAAGGTGGCAAACGAGGATTTAGAACTTCAAAAGCTGGTGGAGTTCTTTAATGAAACATTGGGATTTTGCCCCAACAGTGTAAAAACAATGCATCACAGGCCTCGCATTGCATATGCTTTTATAGAACTGAATAAAGCGGTAATGGAAAATGAGGGCCGTGTTACCAGTGCACTGAAGAGATTAATAGGATATATCAGCAGCAATGCAGCAGGCTGCAGGTATTGTCAGGCGCATACTATACGCGCAGCCGAGAGGTACCATGCTTCTCAGGATCAGTTAGAGCATATTTGGAGTTATAAAACCCATGACGCATTTAACGATGCCGAACGGGCAGCTTTGGACTTTGCTCTGGCGGCCTCCGTCATTCCAAATGGGGTCGATGATACAGTAGCTTCAAATTTACGCAAACATTGGGACGATGGGGAAATTGTTGAAATTCTTGGTGTGATTGCTCTCTTCGGTTTCTTGAACAGATGGAACGATAGTATGGGAACAGAAATGGAACCCGGCGCAATTGAATCGGGGGAAAAACTATTAGCTCAAGTAGGATGGAGTATCGGTAAACATACATATTAATAGTTTTACCAAAGAGCCTTTGAAAACACTAGCATACATATCTGCAGCATTTGCACTTTTCCCTGCTATAACTGGCTTAATCCGATTCCGAATGTGCCCGCGGCCATTCAAACTAATAGCAGTATATTTTTTGGTGGCGCTGATGGCTGAAATTGCTGCTTCTACGATGGCTTATTATGGAATGAATAATAATTTATTAGGAGATATTTTTTACATTGTTGAAGGACTTTTTCTGATCAGTTTCTTTTACCTCTTTTATGCAGAAGAAGAATTTCTGTATCCGGCAATCATCATAGCCATTGCATACCTGCTATACGGTGTTTACACAACGGTGGTTGATCCCGGACCCTGGTTATACAACCCAGTTTTCAGAACGGCGGAATCACTATTGGTGCAAGCACTGGCTGCTTATGCACTCATTCGTATTAGTAAAGAAGAAGGGATTGAACCCTCTAAACACCCTGGATTCTGGATTGCAACCGGTTTTTTTATTTATTTTTCAGTGAATATGACCGTATTTATTACGGCTACCGTACTCTTTGCAGATAATATCCCTTTAATGAAAAGTACCTGGTTTATTCATTCTTGTTCCAATATTTTAGTAAATTTACTTTTTGCTTATGGATTATTTTGCATCCCTTTAAAAATCAGGTAATGGCAAACCAACAGGACTTCACCCTTTTTGTAATAGTAATTGCACTGTCATTTCTTATAATGTCAGCTTTTTTGATAGGCATTATTCTCAATATTTACAGGCAAAGGGTTGTAAATCAGAAAAATATATTAAATGAGATTTATAAAGCTCAGGAAAACGAGAAAACCCGGATATCTGAAAATTTGCACGATGATTTGGGTGGCAGTCTTTCAGCACTCCGATTTATTATTGATGAAATTCAGGAAGAAAGTGCAGACAGTACATCGGTAATTTCAGCAAAAGAGGGAATTAAATTATTGGACAGTATTATTGGCGATTTAAGAAATATAATTAGAAATCAGTCATCGAAATATCTTTTGTTGAATGGCTTTAAATTTGAACTCGAACGCTTCAGTAATCATATAGCACAAAATAAAAAGATTAAATTCGATTTTAAAATCTCACAACAGTTACCCTCATTAAATAATAATTTTGGAATTAACTTGTACCGGATTATTCAAGAATTAATTAATAACTCCATTCAACACTCCTCATGCTCTGTAATTAGTTTGGAATTGATAGCCACCGGGATTAAAATGGAATTGAACTATGCCGATAATGGTTCCGGTTTTGATCCCAATGATGCAGCGCATTCAGGTCTTGGCATTCCAAACATTAACGCACGAATAAGACTCTATAATGGAAAATGCGAAGTGCATTCAGCCATAGGAAAACCAACTTCATATCAATTGTTGTTTGATATTAAAGAAATAATTTAACTAACCTAGAAAGTTCTATTAATGAATCCAGTAAACCTGATACTAGCCGATGATCATGCAATTTTTAGAAAAGGACTTGCCCTCACTTTGCGTAGAACCGGAATAGTAGATAAGTTGTTTCATGCAGAAAATGGGTTGGAGGTACTCGAACTGTTGAATTTGCATGATACCATTGATGTAATTATTATGGATATCAGAATGCCTGAAATGGATGGTATAGAAGCTACCAGACAAGTAAGAAAAATTAATCAACAGGTTAAAATTGTAGCACTATCTATGATGAATGATAGAGCAAGCATTAACCTGATGTTTAAATCTGGAGCTAATGGCTATCTTTTAAAAAATACCAATAAGCTGGAACTCCAGGATGCGATTGAACAAGTGATGCTGGGGAATAGGTATTTTGCTCGCGAAGTCACCGATATTCTTTATAATGCCGAGTATCAGGACTCCATAGCAAGCCTTAATGCCTCTGTCGAATTATCTCAAAGCGAAAAAGAAGTTTTACAATTAATTTGTAACCAATATTCTTCGCGGGAAATTTCGGAAATGCTTTGCCTTTCAGAAAAAACTATCGAAGGGAAAAGAAAAAGTTTGCTGGAAAAAACCAGATCAAAAAATACCGCAGGATTGGTGTGGTATGCAATTGAAAATGGAATAATGAAAAATAATGGTTAGCAACAGCCATTGATTTATTCTTTATGCGGAGGAGTGATCAGTTGCTAATTTTTTAAAATGGAAAGTATAAAAAAGTCCGGGAGTATTTTTATTCTTCCCGGACTCTATTAAGAAATATCATTTTTTAATTCAACACAACCAGTTTGTGAATATAAATTTTTCCGTCAACCAGAGCTTTAATTACATAAGTACCATTTGCCATTCCGTCCAATGATAATGGAACATTGAATAACCCTTCCTGTTGAGGTATCGCTTGTTGTGAAACCACTCGCCCACTTAAATCATAAACTACCAACGTATTTGCAGCATTGTAACGATTTATAAATAACGTTAAACTTGCTGTTGCAGAAGCAGGATTTGGAGCTACATGAAGAAGTGCCGGTTGACCCCCATTTTCAATCAATCCGGTTGCAGAAACTTGCTCTTTATAAAATTCGTAATTGCCGGTGGAGGCACCAGCGAATCCGGTGAAAACTACTTTCCATAAATTTCCGTTTCTGGCAGAAACAAAATACACTAACGAATCTTCAATAGCCCAGCTGTTACTATTAAAATCATAACTCTTCCACAAATATCCAATGGTATTAATGTGGTAGGAAAAAGTGGAGCCCCAGGGGGAAGCCAGCATAGGATCAACAGGATAAACTTTTAATGCCGCAACGCTGTCGTTAGCCAATACTCCCGATACTTTATAAACAATAGGAGATGCTGACATATATTGTGCAAACGATAAATCCCATGTATATTTATTCGGTTCCCTATCGATAGTAGTACCTGTTGTAAAGGAATAGTAACCGAAATTTTTACCTGCAAAACTCTGTTTGTTTAATGAAGTGTTCACCTCATTGCTGCCATCTAAATCGGCATAAACAAAAGTGTAAATGCTATTTGCAAGAGATTGAATCCATAACTTTTTTACAATCCCATTGGATAATTGAATAAAAAATAATGAATCACCCACCACAGCATGAGTTGCTAAATCATACACCCCCCAGCCTAAATCGAATTGATTGGTTGCATCGTTGGTAATATTAAATGCTCCCGACCACCAGCTGGTATCCTGGTTTAAAAGTTCATTCGCTGAATTTAATGCACCAACAGTGTCGGCGGCAGTTACTGTCGACCAGCTATTGATATCTAATCCTGAACGGAACAATTTTACATTACTTTTTCCATTGACCAGAATTGTTGCCTGAAAACCAGATATCTGAAAGGCCAGGTCCCAATCGGTATTGGAAACATTACTTACCTCTCCATTTTCAAGACTGTAAAAGGATTGATTGCCATAACCGGCACCAATAGAAACCACATCATACACTGTTCCCTGACTAAAGGAATTAAAACTTAATGAAAGCATAAGAGCTCCTGCAAACACTATACTACGTAACATAATTTTCATTTTTTTTATATTTATAATCGTTGATATTCAAATGATGCAGCCCCTTTATTTCCCTGGCTGTCGTAAAAATCGAGGAATCGTATTTTATAATAGTATCCTTTGTTATCGTGAAGCATATAAAACCGATCGGTATAAATAATATATCCCAGATTAAAATCGTACTCCTTCCAGCTAAAACCAATTAAAGCGGCATCTTTATGAAAATTGAATGCCGAAATATCAGCGGCCTTCACCTGTTCAAAAGTCTTGTACCCGGGAGTAGAATCCTGCTTCACAATTTCATTTTCATTGGCAGCCCATCTGTTCAACAGCCCTCCTGTAACAATATAATACCGATAGGGAGAATTCACGGGTTCTGAATAATAGGTATGAGTGAATTTGGTAAACACCACATCCCACAATTCCTTTTCAGGAGCTACTTCTACCATTTTACCTCCATCGTCAAAAGAGAAATACATAAGTGAATAGGCACTGTTTTTTGGAATAGTAAATTCGGATAAAAGGGTGTTGTTGTATAAGGAATATCTGATCCGGTATTGATTATTGTCAACAGCAACTAATTGAATTTTTCTCCAGCGCGCTGACCCGAAATGCTCTGCCCTTCCCCTGTCAATAATATAAATTTCATTCTTACTCATTGATGTGCCATCCAACCAATTGCCAAATGCGGTAGAGTCGTCATAAAGATGATCAGTTTCTGTTTTCCATTCTTTCCCTGTAGAATCAGCTGTTTGAATATCGGTGGAAAAGGTGTTGGCAATAAACATAAATTTTCCTGTATTCAGATAGACTCTGAAACCATCTGCGGAAGCTTCAAAAGCAAGATCATAAGAGCGGTAGGGAACACTCTTCTGAAAACCGGTTTCAAAATCAAAGTACACCTGGTTGTCGTAGTTACTGCCCATGTTCGCTACCGATAGCTTTAAATCGCCCGGGGGCGGAAGTACAATAGCGGTATCCTCTTTTTCACATGAAGCAAAAAACAGGAGACCAATTATATAGAACAATAACTTTTTCATTTTCCGAACTGATATTGTAATTTAATAAACAGTGATCGACCTGTTCCCACAGCTTGTTCATTCGTTGATCCACTGTGTGCAGAGCCCTGACTCAATGCATTAACATTCGTAACATTTAAAATGTTTCTCACTCCGGTGGTTATAAAAAAACTATTTTTAAATAACCCTTTGCGTATCGTGGCATCCAAAAATTTGTAACTGTCGTTTGAAAATTGCGTGATGGAATTATCCTCATTTAATTTGTAGCCGGGCAACTTCCCATTGTATTTGAAGTATAAAGAAGTTGTTAAATTAAATCTTGGAAAGGCATATTGCAGTATGGTGTTTATATCTGGGCTATAAATATAGGTATCAAAATTACCGCTGTCGGCATATATGTTATAGCGACCGGTATATGATATACCGAATTGAACAGAAAGAGATTTCCAGTTAACGGTATTGGAAATTCCAGCTCCATGAGTAGCAAATTTACCAAGGTTTATATAAGTAAATAGGGAGCTGTTTGGATCAGGTTGGGCAAGGGTGATGAGATTGCGGATGTCATTATAAAAACCCGAAACCTCCAAGGTATTTCTCAGGCTTCCCGACGTTACCGTTTGGTTAACGGACAAAAAGAAATTGTCGGAATATTCAGGTAGTAGATTTTCATTTCCCTGAATATTGTGATTGATATCAACAAAATACAAATAACGTTCTTTAATTCCCGGAGCTCTAAAACCTTTACCATAGGAAAGCCTCGCAATTATATTTTCAGTAAACGTATATTTAAAAAGCAGCGACGGTACAACAGGTGATTTGTAATCGGTGTTATATGAAATCCTGATGGCTGGTTTAATTTCAAGTCGAGGGGTTGCATGGTATTCAGCACTTGCAAAATGGCAATGTCAGCGGTACGTTTAATGCTTTCATTAAACCGGGTGCCTGCAGCATTCTCTAAGTTCACATCATAACCGACCTGATAATTCAATGGAGCTTCTGTGTTCGTTTTACTGATGGTTCCTCTGGCCATCCATGATTGCATCCGTGTGGTGTCCTGAGTGGCTAATATACTAGACTGACTTGTTGAATCATCAGGAACCTGACCAAGCACCAGGTTTTCTTCCAGTGTAACCAAATCTTTTCGGAAGGTGTTTTTAGTTCTTTGATAATGCGAATAGGAGAAAGTGGCATTCGCAAAAAGGTCACGCCTTAGTATATATGAAGCATTAACCTGATTCGTATACCTTTTCGTTTTGTAGTATTCATCAAACGCATAGGCAAAATAGGGAGACATTCGCGGAGTGCCTTTATTGGAAATTTTTTCAGCGAAAGCATTTAACTGATAACTCAAAATGATTTTTTCCCCAGAATAGCGGTAGTTAATATTTCCTAAAATTTGCTCTTTGGGTTTCCACTCCTGCCATCTGCCGGTATCAGCTACTGACCACCCATCAAAAAAATTACGACCACCACCAATAAGTAGGGAAGACTTCCCTCTTGAAGTGCCAGCCGAAGCATCTACATTGTAGCGGCCAATATCTTCGTAAAGGAAGTTAACACCACCCTCATATTTATTGTTGGAAGGCTGACGTGTGATCACATTCACTACTCCGCCTGCGGCATCTGTTCCATAGCTGGTAGCCATGGGACCATTTACCAATTCAATGCGCACTACATTGCTGAGGTTTATCTGGCTCACATCAATATTGCCATCCAAACGGCCAATAACCGGCACCCCATCCACCAAAAATTTGATGTTCTGGCCACTTAAGCCATTCATGGTAACTCCCGATCCAAGCACCTGATCCTGAGAAATTCTTACATTTAATTGCTGTTTGAGCACCTCATCAAGGCTTGAAGCAGCCTGATTATCAATTTGTTGCTTATTCACTACAGCAACAGTATAAACACTTTCACCGGCGGTTCGGGGTGAATATTCGGAACTTACCACCACTTCTTTAAGTTGAATATCCTTTTCAACTAGCTGAATAGTCAGATCACCTGTTATAAAATCGAGCGTATCTACGTAGTTTTCAAAAGAAAGGTGTGAAACAAAGATTTGTACTTTGCCGGCATAGGGACCAATTTCCACAGAGCCTGAATTATCGGTGAGGAAAATGCTTTCTCTTTTTTCAGTAAGCGGTTTTATAATCACAACGGCTTGACTAACGGGGGTGCCATGAGTTCCCTTCAACTTAATTTTTTGACTAAAACCTAGCCCCGGAACCAGTAAAATGCCTAAAAAAGCAAGTAGTAAAATTTTCACGGTGCGAAGTTACTTCACAAGGAATCTTATAGGACAACCTTGTTAACTGACTTAAATCACCTTTAAAAGATTTATGACGTTCAACTGACAAATTGCCAAAATATACCTAGTTAACGAGATGTAATGAGGGATATGTAAAATTCAATCGGTTGTCAAAATTCAACGGAAATGCCTGATGCATAGTGTCTTTTGGTTAATTAATGGTTACTGGTTGGCGGTTGTAATTGGAACTCAAACCAATTAAAATTTTACGAAATTTGAGGAATTATTTTCCGTTACTAATTAAAGTCAAAATTGAATACCATGAGCAAAGAAGTGATTCAGCAGGAAATCAGCGATTTATTAGAAGTTGTTAAAGAGCAACAGGAAATGGTGCTTTCTTATAAAGAGGTTATTCCCCAAATCGAAATAGATATGCTGATGGCGAACATCAGGAAATTGTATGAACAATTAAATAAATTGAACAAAATAAATCAGGTTGGTAGTTCAATTCCTCCAACGCGCCAAGTGATTCCGGAACCTGATTCTCGTTTTCATAAAACCGATGAACTTATTGCTGCTATTCATTTAAATTTAACTGAAGAAGCTAAAACATTTACACCGGAAGCAGAAAAGGAAGTGCCAGTTGTTACGCCAACTTTACCGGTCGCTGAAACGAATAAAGCAATTGTTACTGCTACTCTGGTAGAAGAAGTGATTGCCGTTGAAGAAAAAAATAGTACCTCCGAACCGATTTCTAAACATGCCGACAATTTTTTGGAAGCCACAGATGCACCTGTTCAAAAACTCCCTGTTGAACAGGTCGAAGAACCTCAGGTAACTTTAGCAAAAGAGCGAACAAAGGAATTTACTAAACCGGCAAATAAAACAGCAAACATGGCATCACTTTTTGATGATGCACCTACTATTGCTGAAAAGTTCCAACCTACAAAATCACTTCGCGATAAAATTTCAGCTGCAACGGAAGACAATAGCCTGGCTGTAAAACTGCAGAAAAATCCGGTATCCGATTTGAGAAAATCAATTGGTATAAACGAAAAATTTGCCTTTATTAATGAATTGTTCGATGGCGATTTAAATAGTTACAACGAGGCAATTGATTTACTTAATAGCAGCAATGGAATCCAACACGCCATTGAAGTGCTGCAAACGAACCTTTCCGAAAAGTACAATTGGAATGGAGACAACGATGCTTTTTTAAAGCTCAGGGATCTTGTTGATCGTAGATTTACTGCATGAGAAAAAATTTAATTCAGCTATTTTTTATCTCTTTTATTTTTGGTTCTCAAATTGTTGCTCCCTCCGATTGTTTTAGTCAATATGCAAAAACAACAATCGAAAAGCTGGCTTCACCGAAATTTGATGGCAGAGGTTATTATAAGCAAGGTGATTTAAAAGCTGCAAAATTTATTCGCCGCGAATTTAAGAAATCAGGATTAAGTCCCGTGAACGGAACTATGTTTCAGCCGTTCAGTTTTCCGGTAAACACCTTCCCGGGTGCGATGAATGTTACAATTGGAAATAAAAAACTGGTAGCCGGCAAAGATTATATCGTTAGTCCGGCTTGTCCCACGGTCAAAGGGACTTTTCCACTACTTAAACTTACCTGGCCACTCATTGATTTCAAACAAAACGATTATTCTACAAGTTTTATTCTGGTCGATAAAGCAGGATTAGATTCAGTTGCAGCAGCAGCATTCGATTCTGTTTTGCGTAACCCTCCCATGGTAAAAGGGATGGTAGTGGTGGAAGCAAAAAAACTAACATGGAGCGTTTCGCAAAAGGTAAATGATCAGGTTTTTATCAGAGTGTTACAAGACTCTTTTCCATCCAATGCAACTAACATTAAACTCGATATAGAAAATAAGTTTATCAGTAACTATGCAACACAAAATGTAATGGCACTGTTACCGGGAACAACCAATTCCGATTCTTTTTTAGTTTTTACTGCCCATTACGATCACCTTGGCAGAATGGGTAAGGATGCTCTTTTTGCCGGAGCTAATGACAATGCGAGTGGCACAGCAATGATTTTGGACTTGGCAAAATATTATTCAAAACCTGAAAATCGGCCAGCTAAATCACTTTTATTTATTGCTTTTGCGGGTGAAGAAGCAGGATTAGTAGGATCTAAATTCTACACCGAAAATCCACCGCTGCCATTGAAAACTATCCGCTTTCTCATTAATCTCGATTTAATGGGAAATGGAGAAGAGGGATTGATGGTGGTGAATGGTGAAGTGTTTGAAGACGAGTTTAAAATTTTGGAAAAATTAATGCCGATCAGCAATTGCTTCAAACGGTTGGAAAAGAGGAAAAGCCCGAAACAGTGATCACTATTGGTTCAGCGAAAAGGGAGTACCCGCATTTTTCTTTTATACCACCGGTGGCTCTAAGGCCTATCACGATATTTATGATGTTCCTTCAGCAATCCAACTAACGGAATTTGGAGACGTAAAAAAACTAATTTATAATTTTGTTCTTGAAGTAGGAAGATACTTTTTTTACGACCAACTAAATTTCACTTACTTTTGCGTTGATTTCAAAAACGTATTCAATTTTGCACAACTCATTTGAACAATTTAAGGAAGACGTTTCACAGGTAGTAGGAGATACTGCTCTGCAACAAAAAATTCGTGCTGCTAAAAAGCAGTACCTCATTGGTTTTGAAGAAGCCATTACTCAGTTTTCTAATCTTGAAACAGCCAAAAGAAGAGCCGTCTTTTCCAGATGGAAAGCACTTGAAAATTTAGATAATTACCTCATTGAATTTGAAGCTAATTTTATTAAAGCCGGTGGCAAGGTTATTTGGGCGCAAGATGCCGCTGAAGCCTGTAATGAAATAATGGCCATCATGAACAAATCAGGTGAATCAAAGATAGTAAAATCCAAAACCCTTACTGCTGAAGAAATACATCTTGATGAAGCACTGTTAGCAGGAAATATACAATGGACTGAAACGGATCTGGGTCAGTTTATACTGCAACTGGCAGGTGAAAAACCTTCACATATGGTGATGCCTGCCATTCATAAGAGTAAAGAAGATATTCAGCAATTGTTTCAGGAAAAACTGGGCGTAAAAGTTCAAAATGATGCAGAAGCTCTTGCGGCAGAAGCAGCAAAAGTAGTACGAAGTAAATACGTCAAACCCGGCATTGGAATTACTGGAGCGAATTTTTTGGTAGCCGACCAGGGAATAGTGGCTATTACTGAAAATGAAGGGAATGTAATGCTTGCAGCGGCTCGTCCAAGAATACATATTGTGATTACCGGTATCGACAGAGTGGTTCCAACGGTGAATGATTTGCATGTGCTCTGGCCTATGCTGGCAACATATGGCACCGGTCAAAAAATTACTGCCTATAACTCACTCCTAAAAGGACCACGAAGAAATGGTGAGGTGGATGGTCCTGATGAAATGTATGTAGTGTTAATTGATAATGGCCGATCTAAAGTGATGGCCGAAGAACTGCAACGAAATGTATTGACTTGCATCCGATGTGGTTCCTGTTTGTATAACGATCCTGTTTATTCGATTATTGGCGCCCAACCTTACCGTTCTACCTGGATGGGGCCTCCGGGAAATATTGTTATTCCTATTAAAGAGGGAATGAAAACGCATGGGTTTCACAATCACCTGTCAACTTTAAGTGCTGCCGATACCGAATGGTGTCCGGTAAACATTAATTTTAATAAGCTGTTGCTGAATAATCGTCAAAAAGCAGTCGATGATCAGAGTTCGGGAACATCCGAAAAGCTGTTTTATTTTTTATGGAAACAGGCAATGCTTAAGCGTGAAATTATGAATTGGAAGAGTATACGACCAGCCAGTTTTTTTATGTCTAACATTTTCACTAAATCACCGCTTGGACTTCGTAAAATGAAAACTCCCGCTAAAGAATCTTTTAATGCTTTGTGGAGAAAAAGGATGGGCGGGGGTTGATATCGAGCTAATTTATTTTCCAATAACAAATAAGCGGGATCCACTTTCGCCATTTTCAAAAACTACTTTTATCAGATAAACACCTGAAGATAGCGAAGCTGTTTGAATAGCAATTTTTCCGGGCTCAGTAAACGTGGTGCTAAGATGAATTTGTTTTCCTGACAGATCATAAATTTCAAGCAAAACAGGTTTACTGATTTCTGAATTTAAATAAAGCGTTTCTCCCGCTGGAACCGGAAAAATTGTAAATGCTGTTGTTGCTACTTCCTGAACCGATGTTAAGAGTGATGGATCCAAACGCACCAATCCGCCTATTTGTGTTCCTACCCAGATGATATCCTGATTATCAATAAAAATTGTTTGAACAAAATTATCAGGCATACCTGAATTTAATGTGTTGTAATTATAAAACACCGGGCCCTCTTTTTTACACAAACCCGAATCGTTGCTCCCTACCCAAATAGACTGGTCAGTGGCAATATTTATTGATGTAAGACTGTTACTTGAAATGGCTGAAGAAACAGTATTTAATGTTAGAAATGCAACCCCGCCAATGTAACCTGATAGCCCTGAAGCCGGTGTTGCAAGCCAAATAACATTAGTGGTGTCTTTATCAATTCCAAGAATGGTATTGTCGGGAAGATTGGAATTCCATAACGTAAAATGGGTCCAGCTTGTACCATCTTTTAAATATAAACCTCCGTTGATAGTTCCTATCGAAACACTATTGTTATTGGTATCTACATGCAGTGCTCCTATGTTATTGGAGGTAAGTACAGAGTTAGAGGAATTGTATATATCCCAATTGGTACCATCAAAATAACCTAATCCTCCAATAGTGCCTACCCAGAAATTTCCTAAAGTATCAATCACAAGACTTCTAACAAAATCATCAGGAATATCCGAGTTAAAGGTGTTGTAAACAGTCCAGTTACTACCGTCATATTTTACCAATCCACTGGTAAATGTTCCTATCCAAATATTGTTTTGATTGTCAACAACAAGACTTCGAATTGAATTGTCGGGAATCCCTGAATTAGTGGTTTGAAAAATATTCCAATTGGTGCCGTCAAAGGAGGCGAGTCCATAATCGGTTCCGACCCAAAGCAACCCATTTGGAGCTTGTGTAATGCACCTTACCGAGTTTTCAGGCAATGGTGAGTTGATCGAATTATAAACAGTCCAGGCCTGTTGTGAAAACAGGAATCCCGGAAGGATTCCTGTTATAAGAAGTAGTAATATTTTTTTTAACATCATTTTTAAATTAAACTTCAATCCACAACCAAACGAACTGATTTTTTATTACTTCCTGACGTAACTGTTACCAAATAAATACCTTTTGATAGTCCGGTGAGGTTAAGTGAAAACAGTTGCTTCTGATCGAGAACTACATTTTCCATGTAAACGTCTTTACCTAGTACATTGGTTACAGTAACAACAGCTTTTTCAATAATATTTCCTGATATATGAACCTCTGTGTTGGAAGACGCAGGGTTTGGTGTCAACAGAATATCAAAATTATTTTCGACACCTGAAACTCTGCAATTGATGGTTACCGGGAAGGTACTGGTACCTCTGTTACCACAGGTATTTTTAGCTGTAACAGCAACATTACCTGCTGTGGCTCCAAAGGTAACCACAATGGCATTAGTACCCTGACCAGAAACAATAGTGCTACCAGATGGAACGGTCCAGGTATAGGTAGTTGCTCCAAAGGCAGCAGGAACCGAATAGTTCAGATTGGTTTGACCGGCACAAACTGTGCTCACTCCCTGAATAACCCCTTTAGCAGGAGCGCCATAAAGAACAGCACAACGAGAAGTACTGTTGATGCAACCGTTAAAGGCCGTCACACAAACCTGTCCTGAAACAAAACCGACATTAGTGGTCAGTGTAATAGCATTGGTACCCTGCCCGGAGATCAGTGTAGTTCCAGCAGGAACCGACCAGTTATAGGAAGTAGCACCCGCCACAGCGGCCACAGAAAGGTTCACATTGGCCTGGCATTGACCAGTAAGCTGCCCTAAAATATTACCCGGAGTACGGGAAGTAGTTTTAGTAATGGTTTTACAACGGGGCAGTGAACTGCCGCAGGCATTAGCCGCAGCCACACAAAGACTACCGGTAGTGTAATTAGATCCATAAGTAACGGTAACCGTATTAGTTCCCTGACCGGCAGTGATAGTCGCATTAGGAGGTGCAACCCAGTTATAAGAGGACACATTGG
Organism: Bacteroidota bacterium; assembly: GCA_016722525.1. GTDB lineage: Bacteria > Bacteroidota > Bacteroidia > AKYH767-A > OLB10 > JADKJB01. The sequence goes on along the minus strand of JADKJB010000005.1, from coordinate 68,117 downwards.
CATTAAAGTTAACCGAATAGGTGACTGCACTACTTGCACAAACGGAGGCAGCCCCTGCAATAGAACCGGGAGTACCTGGAGTAATACAATTACAGTTGTCAACGGTAATGGTTTTAGAAGTCGAAGCAGAACAACCGTTGGCATCTTGATACAAATAAGAGATAGTATGTGTACCAATACCGGCAGTAGCAGGAGAGAAAGACCCGGCATTCACCCCGGGACCGGAATAAGAACCACCTGCAGGGGAACCACCGGAAAGCGCAAAGGCAGCAGCAGTTTGACAAACAGAACTAAAATTAGCCAGCGTCACAACCGGTAACGGATTCACAGTAACGGTAACATTTTGAGAAGCCGTACAACCGGCCGCATTGGCACCTGTAACAGTATAGGTAGTAGTAGCAGCAGGGCTAGCGGTTACGCTTGCAACGTTAGTAGCACTCAACCCGGTAGCAGGTGACCAGATGTAAGAAGCAGCACCCGAAGCAGTGAGTGAGGTTGAAGCACCCGCACAAATAGGAGCATTAGCACCTACCAAAACCATTGGAAGGGCATTTATGGTAATGGTAACATTTTGAGAAGCCGAACAACCGTTCGTATTGGTACCTGTAACAGTATAGGTAGTGGTAGCAGCAGGGCTAGCGTTTACGCTTGCAACGTTAGTAGCACTCAACCCCGTAGCAGGCGACCACAGGTAAGAATCGGCACCCGAGGCAGCAAGTGTGCTGGTTCCACCGGCACAAAAAGCAGTATCATTACTTACCACCACCACAGGAAGGGCATTTACGGTAACGGTAACATTTTGAGAAGCCGTACAACCAGTCGTATTGGTACCTGTAACAGTATAGGTAGTGGTAGCAGCTGGGCTAGCGGTTACGCTCGCAACGTTAGTAGCACTCAACCCGGTAGCAGGCGACCACAGGTAAGAAGCAGCACCCGAGGCAGCAAGTGTGGTTGAAGCACCGGCACAAATAGCAGTATTAGAACTGACCGATAAAACAACCGGATTAACTGAGACCGCAACGGAACCTGTTCCGGAGCAACCATTAATGATATTAGTAACAATTAAATTGTAGGTGGTATTTGCCGCAGGGGTTACATTGGGATTCTGCAAGGCAGAGGTAAATCCCGGAGGGATAGAAGTCCATGAATAAACAAGTTGTGTGGTAACAACATTATTGAATGTTAAGGTCCAGCTATTTATCGTTCCTATATCAACACCAGCAAGGTCGGTTACTTTTAATTGCCAGGTACCGTTTGTAGCACCTGTAAATGAATTTAAGGAGCCATCAGGAATGTAGGAGCCATTGAAGGGAGGGCTGCCGCTTGCAATAGCTGTAGAAGCTGACATACTGAAAATGGTATTATTGAAATTATCTCCACCACCACCTCTGCGGTTACTCAGATTAACAGTATTCCCTGATGGTGAAATAAGTGCAACTACCAGATCCCCTGTATAGGTGTGAGTAATGTTTGCCATAACTGAAAATATAGATCCGCTTGCAAGAGTTGCAGGGTTAATACCTGAAACAATTAAAGGAGAAGCAACCCCTGTCGCGTTGTTATCTGGGATGTTATAAACTATGCTATTCGTAAAACTTGTTTGCACGGTCCCGTTCGGAGGAGTAGTAACTGTGGTGTTAAGGGTTGAATTTTGTCCCGGGCAAAGAGCGGTACTGGTAGGGGTTATTGTTACCGGCATATTTTGAACGGTTACTGCCATGGGCAAAGAGGATGCAGGGCACAAGCTGTTAACATTTGTAGTTACAGAATAATTTCCGGCTTGCGATACTGTGATGGATTGTGTTGTGGCACCATTTGACCAAAGATACGAGGGAGCAGGGCTGGATGTTAAAACCACAGTGTTTCCCGGACATAGCGAAGTGGATCCGCTTACGGAAATTGTTGGAACAGTACCCGACTGTTTGGTAAGAGTAAAAGGAACAGAAATAACGTTGTTGGTTTCATTGGATTCTAAGAAATTGTTGTTAGGATCAAGTTGCACTACAATATAGTAGAGTCCATTACAAATATTAGGAGGAATAGTGATGAACATACCATCAAGTGACTGACTGTAAATATCAACATAGCCGGCAGAAATGCCTTGCAGCGTTTGTGAACAACCGTAAGTACCTCCGCCAAGACCGTAATTCGGCATGTTGGAACTATTAAGAACAGTTCCCTGATCATTTACGCAATGACCGTTACTACTGGTACAATTGCTGAGGTCGAGTAGACAGAAGGAGAGTTTAGCACCGGTTCCGACAATGGGCCAATTTAATGGATTGGGATCGGTGGTGGCTGTACGTAAAGTGTAAACACCCCAATCGTCAACGTGTTGGTGACCGTGCGATGGATGGTAAGTCATGGTCCCTGCAGGGTAATCGGTGGAGGTCATTACACTGCCATTTTTATGATAAACCCTTTGATTTAAAAGTTGCTTTGGTGGAAGTCCTGTTGTTGGACAGGTGGTAGGTGCAGTTCCAACTATAGTATCGGTTCCACAAACAAAAACGTTGGTTCCCCTAACTTCCAGAGGGCCTAAACCGATATTGGGAGTTGATACAGTGATGCGAAGTAAGCCATCGTTGGAGCCATTGCCCGTCTGACTGTATTCTACAACTCCCGAACTTCCATTAATTAAAAGTGGTGGCCGTGCAACCATGATATCCGGCAGCAAATCACAATTTGTAACACCTGCTGTAGCACAAACACACGTTGTTGCGTTTGTTGTGGTGCATTGCGAATGGGAAATACCAACACAAGCAAGCATAATTACTAATAGAAGCGTAATTTTTTTCATGGGTGAAGTATTTAATTATTGGGAGTTTTGGAAAAGGGAATCAAATATAAGGAAAAAATCAATAGCAAAGGCGTATTTGTAATAAAACTATTTATTGGGGCACCAAATTCAATTGTAATGGCTGCTAGTTAGTATACTGGCTTCATTCAAAAGAACTATTGCCGTGTTAATTTTAAAATTTTCAAACCCGTTAAAACAAATAAAGGCCCTCTGTTATTCAGAGAGCCTTTATGAGACGGGGAGACTTTTATTCTACTACGAGTTTTATTCTTGAAATAGCATTGTTTTTAGTAACATTCATAAGGTAAACACCCTTGCTGTAGCCATCCACATCAATAGTAATTTTGTTGCGGCCTTCGAGTGCTTCAACAGTTTTTGTATATACCATTCTGCCAGTGAGATCCATCAGTTGAATACTGGCAATGCCCTTATCATTTGCATTGAATATTACATCCACGTTTGTGCTGGCAGGGTTAGGATATACATCCAGGTTTTCGACACCTGAAACTCTGCAATTGATGGTTACCGGGAAGGTACTGGTACCTCTGTTACCACAGGTATTTTTAGCTGTAACAGCAACATTACCTGCTGTGGCTCCAAAGGTAACAACAATGGCATTAGTTCCCTGACCAGAAACAATAGTGCTACCAGATGGAACGGTCCAGGTATAGGTAGTTGCTCCAAAGGCAGCAGGAACCGAATAGTTCAGATTGGTTTGACCGGCACAAACTGTGCTCACTCCCTGAATAACCCCTTTAGCAGGAGCGCCATAAAGAACAGCACAACGAGAAGTACTGTTGATGCAACCGTTAAAGGCCGTCACACAAACCTGTCCTGAAACAAAACCGACATTAGTGGTCAGTGTAATAGCATTGGTACCCTGCCCGGAGATCAGTGTAGTACCAGCAGGAACCGACCAGTTATAGGAAGTAGCACCCGCCACAGCGGCCACAGAAAGGTTCACATTGGCCTGGCATTGACCAGTAAGCTGCCCTAAAATATTACCCGGAGTACGGGAAGTAGTTTTAGTAATGGTTTTACAACGGGGCAGTGAACTGCCGCAGGCATTAGCCGCAGCCACACAAAGACTACCGGTAGTGTAATTAGATCCATAAGTAACGGTAACCGTATTAGTTCCCTGACCGGCGGTGATAGTCGCATTAGGAGTGCAACCCAGTTATAAGAGGACACATTGGCATTAAAGTTTACCGAATAGGTGACTGCACTATTTGCACAAACGGAGGCAGCCCCTGCAATAGAACCGGGAGTACCTGGAGTAATACAATTACAGTTGTCAACGGTAATGGTTTTAGAAGTCGAAGCAGAACAACCGTTGGCATTTTGATACAAATAAGAGATAGTATGTGTACCAATACCGGCAGTAGCAGGGGAGAAAGACCCGGCATTCACCCCGGGACCGGAATATACACCACCCGCAGGGGAACCACCGGAAAGCGCAAAGGCAGCAGCAGTTTGACAAACAGAACTAAAATTAGCCAGCGTCACAACCGGTAACGGATTCACAGTAACGGTAACATTTTGAGAAGCCGTACAACCGGCCGCATTGGTACCTGTAACAGTATAGGTAGTAGTAGCAGCAGGGCTAGCGTTTACGCTTGCAACGTTAGTAGCACTCAACCCGGTAGCAGGTGACCAGATGTAAGAAGCAGCACCCGAAGCAGTGAGTGAGGTTGAAGCACCCGCACAAATAGCAGCATTAGCGCTTACCACTACTACAGGATTAGCATTCACAGTAACGGTAACATTTTGAGAAGCCGAACAACCGTTCGTATTGGTACCTGTAACAGTATAGGTAGTGGTAGCAGCAGGGCTAGCGTTTACGCTTGCAACGTTAGTAGCACTCAACCCCGTAGCAGGTGACCAGAGGTAAGAAGCAGCACCCGAGGCAGTAAGTAACGTTGAAGCACCCGGACAGATGCCCGTTGATCCGGAAACACTTACAGTTGGAAGTGTATTCACAGTAAGTGTTGCAGGTACTCTTGCGCTCACACAGGTTATTCCGGGCGAATTAATTTCCCAATCATAAAAGAAATAGTAATAGGAAGTTCCTGCAGATGAATTTTTAATTGAAAGATAATTTGGAACGGTATAAGGATAAGTCACCCCTGCATTATTTCTATAAAGACTGGCTGATCCTGCACGAACAAGTCTGTAATCTGAACCCGGAGGAATAGACCAGTTAAGAACGATACGGCTTTCGCCGGAAGGGATACTGGCTACCTGACTATTCAAAAGAGTTCCACTTGAATTACGTAACTCTACAGTGGTAGTGGTTGCTGCAGATGAATAAACTTTTACAGATGCAAGATTGAAAGTTTGTAAAACATCAAAATCAGATACTGACTGCTTGTTAAATATCCTCCGCCGCCAATGGTATTATTGGTAGGTGTTGCATATCCTGAAAAGATGCACCAGTGGTAGCTTCAGCAAAGAAGGTAGTAGTAGTATTAACTGTAGGAGTAAAGCCATTTCCTGTTCCTAAAACAGCACCGCCAGAAGATGCCGCGTACCAATTAATTGTTGCACCTGTTGCCGATGCGTTAAGTGTTGCTGAACCTTGCCCGCAAATAGCCGCATTGGTTGTAGTTGGCGTTACACCAATAAATGAAACATTTTTAGCTGGAGAAACAGCTGTACCGCAAACAGGTGATGAAACGGTTACTACATAATTTCCTGCAGTAGTTACATTAATGCTTTGAGTAGTTGCGCCATTTGACCAAAGATAAGTATTTCCTACTCCTGAGTTTGCCGTGAGCGTTACCGCTTGTCCTGCACAAACAGCAGTCGAACTGCTGGAAGTAATAGTTGCTACAGCACCTGGAGATTGTTGAGTTAAGGTATAAGGAACAACTATAGTGTTATTGTTTTCATTTTCTTCCAGGAAATAATTATAGGGATCTAATTGAACAACTATAAAGTAGTTTCCATTGCAGGTACCGGGAGGAATTGAGATATACATACCATCCAGGTGCTGATAATAAATGTCGGTGTAACCGGAAGAAATCCCCTGAACTGTTGGAGAACAATTGTAAGCACCTCCACCAAGACCATAGTTAGGAAAGTTACCATTTAATAAAGTATTGTTATTGGCATCAACACAATGACCATTGTAGGTGGAGCAAGAACCATAATCCATTAAGCAAAAGGCAAGTTTCGCTCCATTACCTATGATTGGCCAATTTAACGGATTTGGATCAGCTGTTTGCTGACGTAATGAATAAATACCCCAATCATCAACGTGCATGTGACCATGTGAAGGGTGATAAGTCATAGTGCCTGCATCACGATCAATAAAGCTCATGGTATTGCCGTTTTTATGATATACTCTTTGCACCACCAACTGCTTTGGAGGAAGCCCGGTAGTTGGACACGTCGCAGGTGCTGTTCCGGTGATAGTATCGGTACCACAAACATACTTGGTTGTAGTGCGAACCTCTAACGGACCGCGTCCAATATTAGGGGAAGAAACCGAAATTCGTAATCTCCCGTTTTCAACACCATTACCTGTTTGGGAATATTCAATATTTCCATATTGCCCGGATGCCAATAAGGGTGGTCTGCCTACAATAATATCGGGCAGCAAGTCACAGTTAATGGAGCTGGTGTTTAAGCAAGTACAGCTGGTTGCATTGGTAGTAGTACATTGTGAATTCCCGATAAAAGGAAGAAACAAAACACTTAATACTAATAGTACAGTTTTTTTCATTTTGTAGAATGTAAATGTTGGCATAATCCGAATGCTTTTATTTGTTTGAATTACGAAATTAAGGAAGCAGTAGGTAAAAACAGGGAAAAATTCCGCCAATGACCGGTTTTACATGGCAAGAGGTAGTTATTTCTTAGTGTGAAAGCAAATAACCAGTCAAACGGTTTAATTTAACTGAAAACGGAAGGAACTGAAGAGTTACTCTTTTAACAGCATGTTCATGAAAGCTTCGAAATCATCTTTAAACTTCTCATACTCAGTACCTGTGGCCGCCCCATTGAACCCGGCATGTATTTTCCGGACTTTATGAGTTTTGTCTAAAAAAATGGTTGTTGGAAAGCCCATGAAGTTTTCAATACCCGGAATAGTGGCTCTTACCTGATCCCGGTGCGCCGCAATTAGCAAAGTATATTTGATATTCAATCGTTTACGCAATTTTTTTACGTTTTCGGCGGCTTTACTGAAATCATTGGTTTTTTCGAAGGAGAGGCCAATAATTTCCATGCCGCGTGCTTTGTTCTTGTCATAATAAGGAGCCAAATATTCGGTTTCATCCAGACAATTTGGACACCAGGACCCCATTATTTGCAACACAATTACCTTCTCTTTATATTTCGAATCCTCCAAAGAAACCCAATTGCTATCAAGATCAGGAAAACGGATAGCGAGACCTTGATCGCCGCCTCTTATTTTTGTAAGGGTTGATGGATCAGGAAGTTGTGCATTATTATCAGCAAGTCCAACCCATGAAGTTTGGTAATGAGTTCCCGAATAATACCTCCCACTCAAACTGTTGCCGGTTATTTTGGCTTTGAAAAGATAAACGAAAACACCATTAAATGTGGAAAGAAATAAACTATCGCCATCTACAACCCCTTCCAGATAACGGTAATCACCACTGGTAGTCAGGAAAGTTCCGGTAATATGATTTTGTTTCTGTTCAAAAACACCCACCGCAAAAGAACTATCGCTGGTGCCAGGTGAAAATAGGACCGACCACTTTCCTGCAATATTTAATGGGGGTTGATTGGATTGAATGGCAAAACGCGACTGTGATCCTGCAGTTGCTTGTAAGCGAATAGTTCCATGAGTAGCTCTGGTCAGGTTGATAAAGGAACCATCAAGTAAATTTTTATTCGTTATTTTCAAACGAAGCTCTGATTCATAGACTGGAAATTTTACAATGACAGAATCATCTTTGATCGTCACTTCATCCAACAACATATGTTCATTACCGTTAATTATAGTAAAGGAATACTGTCCCAGATGTTCTTTAATTTCAAGTTGGAAAGGGAGTTCTCCTCCCGGGGTAAACAAAACAGCTTTCCATAAACCGGTAGTAATTATAAGTGAAGTTAAGAGGCTCATGGCAGTGTTTAAAATTTAATCAGTTATAAAGTAATCAGATGCAAATATCGTTTTTGGAAACTGGTTTAGGTCCACCTACTTTTAAATTTTACCGGCAACGCCTTTTAACACGAAAGCTATTTTTTTACCTGCTACAGGATTATTCTCCACATTAATTTCAAAATTCCCATTCCCATAGTAATACATAATTTCGGTTGAAGAAACGTAAGTATTAGACATAATCCTGGTAATGATGATGGTATCAGGAATGTTCAGATTTTGTTTTATAACAATATTCCGAATCTGTGGGGAAGTGTCTTTTGCTTTATATTGAATTAGAGTTCTTGTTCCGTTTTGCAAACTATCAGTCCGATAGGCACTTAGCAAGGCCGGTTTGTTAATGTCAACAGCAATGAAGGATTGTAGTTCTGTAAGCCAGTCTACTTCATTGATCACAAGTGTTTCGGAACTATTTTCATTAATAACAGTTTTTGTAAGCACGACATTATTTTTTTTGAGCAGTGCAACTTCATTCAAAAAATAAGCCTGGAAATTGAAAAAAGGTCGTGCCTTGTTAGTTCCGGAAGGATCTGTTTTACAGGAAGCCACCAGCAGAACTAAAAGGAACGTTATTGTAGATGTAAATCTTTTCATTCAATTACTTAACAAAATTACTAAATGTATAGGGAGGGTAGGGTCATTGTCCGGATTTCATTTTTTCGGCTTTTGCAAAATATGCAGCAGCATTGGTTTCGTCACCTAAAATCCGGTAAGTGATTCCAATATTGAAAACTACTTTAACATTAGTAGGGTCGGCTTGTTCAACCAATTTAAAATATTTGAGGGCATCTTGATACTCTTTTAAAGCAGCATAACTATTTCCAAGATTAAGGACTGCATCCATATAGCCGGGTTTTATTTTTATCGCCTGATTGTACAAGTTAATAGCAGTTGAATAGTCGCCTGCTTTGGCGTACGTATTTCCTTTGTTATAAATTGCTTCATAGGAGTCGGGCTTAATTTCAATAGCTTTATTCAAAAAAACAAGCGCGCTATCAAGCACCCCTTTTTCCGTAAAATACATGCCTTTGTTATTGAAAGCTTCGGCATTGGTGGGATCAATACTAATAGCTTTGGTAAAGTCGGCTATTGCCAGATCATATTGTTGTGTCATACCATAGGCGAGACCGGATGAAATATAAAAATCGGCATCGGTGTATACTTTAAAGGAGCGGGCTTTTTCAAAAGATGCAACGGCAGCAGGTCCATTTTTTTTCTCTTTGTATGCAATACCAAGATGGTTCCAGGCTTCCGAGTAGTTAGGTAAAATGGAAACGCCTTTTTCAAGTTCAGCAATACTTTTATCCAGGTATCCGTTTTTAAGAGTTGGATCTTTTTCCTTCAGCGCTTTTTCAATCAATAGAGCGCTTCCATAGGCATACCGTATGCGCGAACTGTTAGGTGATGTTTTTACATCTTTTGCAAGAAGGGTCAGATTATTTTTCCACTCTGAATTTCTGCTTATGGTTTTGAACGAGTATAAAACGAAAACAATTCCTAATAGTGCTGTAAAAACCGGTTTAACAGTAAACAAGTCGGTGAAATTTTTTATTGTAAAAGGATTAAGCAGTTTAAAAGCTTTCAGTAAAACCACTGAAACAGCAATAGCAAATCCGAGTGAAGGCATGTAAGTAAAACGTTCTGCCATGGAGGATTCAATCAAGAACAGAACATTTGCCACCAGAGAGATCGTGCCAAAAAAGAATAGCAATCCAAATGCAAGTGGATTTTTTTTCTTTATTCCGGCAAAAGCCAGATAAGCCAGAAATAAGCAAATCGCTAAAGACAACAGTGCTGCCGGCGCACCAAAAGAAGTGACCGGTATTTGATTGTATGAATAATCAAATACCAACGGGTGTGGAATAAACAAGAGGTAAAAATATTTTCCCATAATAGAAATTGCAGTTGCAAATTGATCGATTCTATTTTCGGTTCCTAAAATTGAATTATTAATCAGTTGCATTTCCGCAGAGCCACTCATTTCACCAAGGATACTGTATCGTAGTACCAAATAAACGGCAGTGACTCCAAAAAATAGTAGTGAAATACGAATAGTTGATTGCAAGGATTTATCAGAAAAAAACCAAACAAATAAAGGGATGATGGCAATTAGGGTAATGGCGTTTTCTTTTGATAAAAAGGCAAAGAAAAATGCTATTGCTGAAACAACCATAAAAATCTTGTTGTTCGATCGCAGATATTTATCTAAATAGAATAAGGTTAATACAGCGAATAGAAAACATAAAATTTCATCTCTACTTTTTATGTTTGCGACCACTTCGGTATGAATGGGATGGATCACAAAAAGTAAGGTAGCAGTAAAAGCCAGTAGCAGTGAATACTCTCTAAAAACGGAAGCGAGAGTCAACATAAGCAGAAAGGCGGTCAATGCATAAAGAATTACGTTCATTAAATGTCCCGGGAATGGACTCTCCGGGGCCAGTTGCCATTCAACTGCAAACATTGCTACTGATAGGGGCCGGTAAAGTCCCTCCTTCCGATCCCAGAATCCCGCTCTGTATGAAGTGGTAAAAATTTCTGGCAAAGCAGCAACTCCCTGCTTCGTTATTTTATTATTGGATATAACTGTGGCATCATCTACCGTGTAGTCGTGACCTAAAGTATTCGCGTATAATAAAAATGCAATAAGAGAACAAATGATTGCTGCCCATACAACCAACTTCGACTGATGAACATTTACCACAACAATTTTTTGTTTTGGCTGATCAGACGGACCGGTATTTTTATTTTGTTGTTTTTTGTCCTGTTTTTTCATTGAGTAATGCACCCTGTTTTAAAGTTACTTTTTAAAGATACTGGATCCATCCAAAATTCAAGAGATTAGGTGATTCAAATATTCGGATGGTTACTTACTATAGAAATAAGTGAGTGAATTTTCATAATCGTCAAAAGTAATAACTTCTTTATCACCTTGTTCAGAAAAGTAGCTCATTAAAGCAAAATCACCGATACACATAGATGCATGCACCAGCAGCACTGTAAAATACATAATTTGAAATTGGGGACTCCCCGTAGCTGCTAAAAAAATGAATAGTAGGCTAATTATCACAAAGGGTGCAAGACCAACAAACAGGAACGGTTTACGACCAATCGGGAATTTATCGGCAATAGCCATAAAATACATTTTCTTCCAGTTGGCAGCAAAGGTCACGGTTGGGGCGCCACACATTTTGTAAGCAATTCCATGGAGTCCTTCATGAATGGGAATTAGCAGAAAAGTGAGCGCACATCCAAAACCCAAAAAGGTGAATGTGTTCGAGAAATCAAGTTGGAAATTTGCTAAGGAGAAGATGATTCTGGTTAAAAGTAATAACAAAAACAGCAGGTTAAGGAAAAGATAACCAAAAGTAAAAATGTTTTTTTTCAAAATGTAATTTTTGACGAATGGAATCAAATCCTGATGATATAATACTTCATGAAGCTTATAGCCATTGTCTTCGAACCATTTAGGTGATACTTGCATACTTAACTATTAGACTAAGAGAGGGAACTATTTCAGCGGGAATAGTTGTGTTGAATAAACACTGGATTTATAATTTAAATCAGTCATTCAATCAAATTCGATATGTCTGCCAATTGTTGCAGGTACGTATTTTGTTCCGGCAATACGAATCAGTATACGGTTGAGCTCTTCGGCTTTTCGGGTTCCAATCAAACGCCTTCTTCCACTTTTCATTTTAACTTGAATGCCAAATCCGCCACCGACATACTGCACTTCACCATATTTGCTTGAAAAGCGCCACCAAAACCCTGCGCTTTTTAAGTCGATTATTGAAATCTCCTTTACGGAATCCCATTGAATCATTTTGTAAGCTTTGAAGAAAGGAGCCCATCGGTAAAAAATGCCATCTTCATTAATAACAGTTTCCAGTCGGGCCATATAAAATCCGATCAATAAAGGCGTGGGTATTAATAAAGTCAGCGCTATCATGAACCAGTTGTGAGAGGGTTTTATCCCCCACGGTTTATTGGCCAGATACTGTTCCATGGAGGCATACACAAAAATCGCTTCAAGAGCAAATAAAACTGTAAATAACAACACATTATTGAACCGTTGTTTCTCATATAAATTATGATAGGTCTTTTTGAAAGTGTGTTGCGACATCGCCGGAATTGCTAATAAGTTGCTAAAATAAAAACTATTGGAAACAATAGTATAAAAATTATGCACAAGTCAGATTAATATTCAAATGAAAAGTATTTTTGCAGCAGGTTTTTTAACTAACAAACTGCTCCCTATGACCACATTAGATCCTGTAGTATTATTTTTTATACTTGGTGTGTTGGCAAGGCTGGTTAAATCAGATTTAAGGATTCCGGAAGCTTTTTACAATGTATTAAGTATCTACTTGTTACTTTCCATCGGGATCAAAGGGGGAATCGAACTTTATAAAACAAATTTCGAACATATTCTTCCTTCCCTGGCTGGCACACTGGTGCTCGGGGCCTTAATAACATTTATTGCCTATTTTATACTTAACAAAATACTTCGCTTTTCTCTTGAAGATGCCGCTGCTTTGGCGGCACACTATGGATCGGTTAGTGCTGTGACTTTTGCAGTTGTTGTGAGTTATTTAAAAGACATTGGAGTGTTTTATGAAGAGTATATGACCGTATTGCTGGTGATGCTGGAGATTCCGGCAATAGGAATTGCTATTTTACTTTACAGACTCCACTCATCAAAAGGAAACTCAGGAGCAAAAAATCTGGTTCATGAAATTTTCTTTGGAAAAAGTATGATTTTATTAATTGGCGGACTATTCATAGGGATGTTTGTTGCTTATTCGGGTAACAAACAACTCAACTTTTTCTTTTTTGATTTATTTAAAGGGTTTCTGGCAATATTCATGCTTGAAATGGGAATAGTGGCAGCTGACAAAATAAAGGATCTGAAAAAAAGTAGGTAGTGCATTGATTGGTTTTGGAATAATAATGCCAATTATTAGTGCAGTATTGGGAATAGTGACTGGTTATATGACAGGACTCTCGGTGGGAGGTGCGGTGGTGCTGGCATCGATGGCCGCAAGTGCTTCCTATATTGCAGCACCTGCAGCTATTAAAATTGCAATACCAAACGCCAACCCTACATTTTATCTAACAGCGGCTTTAGGCATTACTTTCCCATTTAATATTGTTATCGGAATTACCCTCTATCATAAATTGACTATTGCTATATATGCTATGCTCTCGTAATAAAAAAATTTAATGGTATGGAAACAATTAGTTGGAATGACTTGGTGAAGATTGAAGTCAGAACCGGAACAATAATTAATGTCGAAAATTTTCCGGAAGCAAATAAGCCTTCATTTCGTTTATGGATTGATTTTGGTGAGATGGGAGTTAAAAAGTCTTCAGCGCAAATAACAGCGCATTACAGTAAACAGGAACTCCTCGGAAAACAAGTAGTAGCGGTGATAAATTTACCGGCCAAACAGATTGCTAATTTTATTTCTGAGTGCCTGGTTTTAGGTGCGGTGCAAAATGACGGCACTGTAATTTTGTTGCAAACAGAACGAAATACTGCAAACGGAATACGAATAGCTTAATTTTCAAAACTTAAAACTGCTTCTGTTTAAAGTTACGTATAAAACAATTATGCTATCACACTATTTAACGAATTTGAGTTAAAGAACAGGTTTCAGCACTCTTTAAAAGTAATAGAATTTAATAGTATCTTGAATAAAAGAAATTGTTTAAATAAATAATTTCAGTTCGCAAAATAACAGCAACACAATTGCTGTTGAAGATCAAAATTCATAAAAATTAAATCGCATTCTACATTTCCAATAGCACTATGCACCCATATGTAACAAACATTCACAATTTGTTAAATAAGCATCGCAATGATTTGGATGCCCTTCCAATGAAAAAGTACATGCGGGAGCAGTTCGAATTTTTTGGAATTAAATCGGAACAGCGAAGAGACATAAGTAAAAAATATCTTAATAGCAATCCACTACCGGAAAAAAAAGAGCTGCAGCAAATAGTTAAAGAGTTATGGCTATTGCCGGAGCGCGAGTTACAATACTTTGCAATCGAGTTGCTTATTAAATGTAAAAAACTTTGGACAGAAAACGACGCTGCCTTTTTTGAATATTTAATTGTTCACAAATCATGGTGGGATACGGTTGATTATTTGGCAAATCAGGTAGTGGGGCCTTGGTTGCTGAAATTTCCTGTTCACATACAACCGGTTACTGAAAGCTGGAACAAATCGAAAAACATTTGGTTGCAACGTATGAGTATTCTATTTCAGCTAAAGTACAAGAGACAAACAGACTTAGAATTACTTTCAAAATATATTGAGAATTTAGCTAATTCTAAAGAATTTTTTGTTCAAAAAAGCAATTGGATGGATACTAAGGGAATATTCAAAAACGGATCCGTTATTTGTCCGAAACTATGTTTTAAAAATCCATTGATGCCCTTAAGTAAACGAGAAGCATTAAAAGTTATTGAAAGGAAAAAATCAGATCGGTAGTTCGATTGTAAACTCAGTATATTTACCTAATTGGCTATCTACTTTTATTTTGCCACCATGACCTTTCACAATAATATCGTAACTCATTGATAAGCCAAGTCCGGTTCCTTTTCCTGTTGGCTTTGTAGTAAAAAAAGGATTAAATATTTTATCTTTTATTGCATCAGGAACACCGCCACCATTATCGTAAACAGATAACAGAACAGAATTTTCTTTTTTGAAAGTAGATACAATTAGCGAAGGTATATATGGTTTCCCGGAACCCTTCATCTGTAGAAATTGTTCATGAGTAGCATAAAAGGAGTTTTGAAATAAATTTAGCAAAACGCGGCTTAGTTCCTGCGACATTGCCATTATTGCTGGTAATTGGGGATCGAGTTTTTTCTCAATGGTGCAAACAAAAGAACTGTCGGTGGCGCGCATTCCCAAATAAGCCAGGGTAAGAAATTCATCAATAAGCTGATTGAGATTTACTTCTTTTTTTTCGTTTCCACCTGAACCGCTATGCATAAGCATACCTTTTACAATATTGTCGGCCCTTTTCCCATGATGTTTTATTTTATCAAGATTTAATTGCAAATCTTTCATAATAGCATCGGAGGCTTCTTTACTTGTTTCAGCTTTCAATTCATTCAGAAGTTCAACTGACAATTCCGAAAAATTATTTACAAAATTTAAAGGATTCTGAATTTCATGTGCAATACCTGCTGTAAGTTGACCTAAGGAGGCCATTTTTTCCTGTTGAACCAATTGATGTTGTGCAGTCCGAATTTTCTCTTCGGCAATAGCCAGATCCGCAACCATTTTATTAAAAGCCAGGCTAAGTTCACCAATTTCATCATTGTTTCCAGGTAGTACACGTAAACTGAAATCACCTGCACCGACCTTAATAGCTGCATCCCTTAAAGCCAATACCGGGCGCGAAATAGTGAGGGCAAGCCAAAACCCTATAAGAATACCAAAAGCAAAAACTATCATACTAATGAAAAGAGCAGCCATTCGAATATCTTTCATATTCTGCACTATTTCATCAGTCGTAACGCCAATCACAACATCGCCTTTATTTCACCTGCTTTAAAAGGAGCCTTTTTATGATGAGGCTGTGGGAAATCATTTCCGGAGTATAGGGATAATTCTCCGGAAAAATGCTCGTATTGTATGCGAATTGCTTTCCTCTTTTTGAACGAGAGCAACAAAACGCATACGATTATCTGATTTGGCAAAATCAATGGCAGTTTGAACACCTTCAAAATTTTGTTCAGTGAGTGCTATTTTAACGCCAAGGGCTACAGTACGCGCTAAACTTTCAACCTCAGTATTATAATTCTTCATGAAATATTTTTCCTGTTGGATAGGAAAGAAAAACATAAGAAATAAAGCAAACACAAAAACGATACTAAAAATAGTTAGCCAAATGCGTGTTTTAATAGAAATTTTCATACTACCAGTTGCTCAGTATTAAAAACTGTTTTTACCGGCAATAGAAATGGTTCTGGAGGCCCCGGGAATTGTTTGATCAACGATTCCTATTGCACCTTTATTTTGATTTACAAATTCGACCAGCTCTTTTTCGGAATTAAAGAAGGCTGGAGCTTTAGCTTTTCCTTGAAAAACCAGTGAAAGCCAGTATTTATTTAACTCATCCCCTGTCATCCCCAATAATTTTTTTGCTGTAGCTGATCCGGAAGGAGTAGCTGTTTTCATAAGGGCTACCACTACTTTGGTGCCATCATTCCACCATTGTTTTTCCCCTCTGAAAACTTTTTTCAGTTCAGGAATTGTCATTCCCTCCGGGGCTCCTTTTTCGTTACCAATAACTACTAATGATATTTCCTGACCGGGCAAGTTGGTACCTATAAACAGGAATATCAACAGTATTATATATTTGTGAATTTGTTGTTTCATTTTTCAGTTTCTTTTCTAAGAGTTAAAATCCGATAGCAAACTGAATAGTTACTGTTTCATTATCATCGCCTGTTTCAAAATCATTAAGTTGGTATTCGGCCTTAATCACGGCCAGGTAACTAAATTCGTATCTAATGCCGCCTATAAATGCTTGTCGATTAGCGGTCTTAAACCACATATCATTTTTCGCATAATTAACTTTATCGTATCTTACAAAAGGAATTATTTTATTTTTAATGCGATACCCTGCGTGTGCATATAATCCATAAGTATTTTTGTTTTGCAATGAATCGGAATAATTATTTACATAAGTACCTTCCGCTAACAATTCTATTTTTTTCTTAAAAAAAGCAAAGGAACCTCCAAAAATCTGTTGCGTTATAGCTTCATCAATTCCACCTGATTCGGAATGGCTGCCATGATGGTTTTCGACACCTTTAGAGATCACATCATGATAGTAGGAGGCACCAATTCGGAGGCCTTCATAAGGCTTAATATGCGCCGAAACCGTTATACTTTTATTGTTATCGTTATCTTCCAAATCGCCGGCTCCAATACCATTTCCTACCACCACATCATAACCAAAATTTATTTTAGTCAGGTTTATTCCCTGCAAGCCAATCCCGGTAGTATGTAAAGGAATCATAAAGTCCTGAAAAAAGTAATGGCCTGAAAATATTGGGAGAAAAAACCCTTCCATGATGATAGGTCTCATTCCAATAATTTACCGGAGTGTGATGCTTCCCCACAACAAAATAGTGATTCCCTTTAAGATTATACCGTATAATTACCCGTTCAACGCTTATATTAAAGTTGGAATTTGACTCGGAATCGAATTTAAAAACAGTTTCTCCAAGGAACGATATTTTATCGGTGAGCTCAGAAGTGATAAACAGATCCTGCTCACCAAAAGCAAAAGAAAGTTTGTCGTTTTTATAATAACTGAGGACATCTACAAAACCAAGTATTTTCGTGTCCTGAGCATGTATTCCATAAGGAATCCAAACAAGTAAAAATAGAAAAAGCTTTAGAAGGAAGTTTCTTTTGATTTTTATCATAAGAGCTGTATTTATTTATTAAATCTTGCCTGGTTGATAGTCTGAATACGTTCTTTTAAAATAGTAAAATCTACAGGTTTAGTTATAAAATCATCGGCACCGTATTCAATTGCAGTCGTGTGATTAGAATCGTCACCATAAGCGGTTACCATAATAACCTTTAAATCGGAGAACGTAGATTTGATATGGCGAAGTAACTCCAGGCCATTCATTCCGGGCATGTTAATATCGGAAAGCACCAGCACTACATCAAAAGGCTGAAGCGCTTGAAGAAAACTCAGTGCACTTTCGGCAGAAAAAGCAAAGTGGAACTGGAAATCACCTTCCCGAAGCTCTTTACGGAATCGTTGGCGAAACAACAGTTCAACATCCTGCTCATCATCAACAATCAAAATTTTTACAGCTGACATAATAGTAGTATAGGGTTTACAATAGTAGTAAAATTGGAGTTAATTTTACTACTATTTAGCTGTTTACTTATGCATGTTTGTTAACTCCACAATTTTTGTATAAAATTTGCTGCAACACATTGAATTTCATTATTTTTGAAAATCAAAATAAAATCCTTGAATAGGGTCTGTTATTAGAAAGTCAGTAAACAAAACGATTATTATGAGGAAACACGGGCTATATTAAACCACTTGCATCAACTACAAGAGGAAGAATTGCCATTTCAACCCTTTTATTGGACATGGAAGCCAATGAATGCTATTGAAGATAACGAATTCAGTACAAAATGGATTCAAATTGGTCAGAACTCCTCAATCAAAGGCCATTTTGCATTTCGGCACATTGGGAGACAGCTGGGACTAAAGTTGCTGTGATGCCTAAACCCAAAACTATTCATGATTTCAGCGGGTTTCCGGATGCACTTTTCAATTTTCAGTACCCGTCATCTGGAGCACCAGAAATCGCAACAATGACGGCCAAAGAAATCAATAAAACAATTGTAGAACCGGATCAGGAATGGGGCCTTGATCATGGAAGCTGGTCGGTTTTGTGCAGGATGTATCCGAAAGCCGATGTTCCTTGTTTTCAATTAAGTTTGGATTACACAAAACCGCCACTATACCATTATGAACTGGCAAAGGAACTGCAGCACCTTCGCAAAAAGGGGTTCTGATAATTGGTAGCGGAAATATGGTTCACAACCTCAGATTGATGCGACTCAACACCCAAGCCTTTGACTGGGCATCCGAATTTGATATGAAAATAGCAAAGCTCATTGAAGATGGCGATCATGATGCAATTATTAATTTCCGCCGCTTTGGTACCATGGCAGATTTATCGGTGCCAAGTATGGAACATTATTTACCAATGTTATACACCTTAGCGCTGCAACAAAAAAATGAAGACGTTTCATTTTTTAATGAAAAAAATGTTTTTGGTTCCATATCGATGAGGTCGTTTATTGTCGCGTAAATAAGTTGGCAGATTCAATTAATGACCTACGACTCTGACCTTGGTATAAGGATCACGGGATGGCATATGCGCTGTTCTCCATCGAGTCAATTAACCATCGACGTTGCTCAGTGCCTCACTGATTATTTAAGTAAATCACTTTTCCGGAAATGAGTTTTTCGGATGATAGGTACACAGCGTAAGAATACATGCCATGAGAGAGATTCCTATTTTCGATTTTTAAATTCTGTTGATTTGCATCGAACATTGATCTACGAATCATTTTACCGTTTGCATCAAAAACTTCAACAGCAGTTTTAGTTTTAAGAGAACTTTTCAAATTGATGTTCAAATTATGATTGCTATCAAAGTAGGCTATCACATCATTTTCATCAATATTTTGATCTTCGATACCGGTTGGATCTGTAAAGGTCCACCAATCGGATTTATAATCAATTTGTGGGTAAATCAAGGTAGATCCGAGACCTACATAACCGCGATTGTTTATAGTCATTGAAACAGTGCCTTGACGAATTCCTCCATCAAAATCGGGAATGGAGGTCCAATTATCTAAGGAAGGATCATACTTAAAGAAATCATCGAAAACATTGTTCACTCCACTGCTTAAAAACGCTCCTGCTCCAACATACCCTTCATCATTCATCACAAATGCCGACAACCCATGTGATCCATTTCCGGGGTAGTCGGTTTTTTGAAGCCACACATCACCAATAGGGTCATACCTCCATAGTTGTTTACAATTATAAAATGCTGCTTCATTAGCACCTCCAACCACATACCCATAATCCAGTATACTAAATCCTTTCGCCGTTTGGCGGGCAGTTCCGGGAATAGGGGCAATGAGAGTCCAGGTATCTGAAATAGGATTGTAACGATAAAAATCGGAATAACAACTGGTTGCATAACCCATTCCTACAAATCCATAATCGCTTACATTAAAACTTGCACACGTATAACGGTTACCTCCTGGGAAAACGGACATGGCCTGCCAGGTATTCATAGCAGTATCATATTTCCAATTATCATTTAAATGTGTAACCAGATTGTAGCCGGTAGTAACAAAACCGGCGTTGAGGACCACAAAGGTGGCAGCTCCAATGCGTCCGGTTGAAGGTAATGTGGCTTTCTGAGTCCAGGAATCCAGTATTGGATCGTATTCCCAGAAATCGTTTACCAGGGTGATGGATGTTCCAACCTGAATTACTCCACTTCCAACATATCCCTTTTGTCCAATGGAGAAACTAAAGGCGCCATATCTGTTACCCGGTGTAAAATTCGTTTTTTGTTGCCAACCTAAAGAAAATGCCGATGACGAAATCATCACACAAATCAGCATTTGTGCTAGAGACCTGATGAAAGTTGATTTCATGGATGAAGAATTTTATTATCTGCAGAATCGTTAATTAAATTTACTAATAAAATGATACCCTTTGCATAAATATCCAAATAAAATTCAAATCCTACTTCAGACCTGGCCAAAGGCAAATCACTTCTTATAAAAGTTCATTTCATCAATATATGCATAAACTGATTCGGGAAGCATGTAACGAATATCTTTTTTGTCGTGTATCGCTTTGCGGATAAAAGTGGATGAAAGCTGCATCAACGGAGCTTCAACAATTTTAACTTTCGGATGATTAATTAATTCACCCCCATCGTGTCCCGGTCTGGGATAAATATATATTTCATGGTGTTCCAGAATCTGCTCCCAGTTTTTCCATTTTTTGAAGGATTCCAGATTATCGCTTCCCATAATTAAAACAAATTCATGATCAGGATGTTGTTCAAGCAAATACACCAGGGTATTAATTGTGTAGGAGGGCTTTGGCAATGCAAATTCTGCTTTTGATGCTTTAAGTTTTCGGTAATTTCCAACAGCTATTCGGGCTAATTCAAACCTGTGGTGATCCTGCAATAGGGAGCCGGCCGGTTTTAATGGGTTGTGTGGTGATACCACCAGCCACACCTGCGATAGATCCGTAAATTCAGCCATGTACCCTGCAATTACCAAATGCCCATTGTGTATGGGATTGAAGGATCCAAAGAAGAGTCCGGTTTTCATAATGACTTTTTCAAAAGTGAAGTAGTAAAAGTACGAATTTGAAATTTTACCATGTGGGGTTATTAAATGTGCTGGAGTAAATACTACGATGTAAGTAAGAAATCAGAAACGATTATTATTTTTTAACCGGCAATTCTTCGTGATCATTTAAAAAAGCGCTTACCAGATTTTCAGCTTCAGCGAATGCAACGTGCATATCTTTATTAATGATCACATTATTAAATCGGTCGGCATAGGTGAGCTCATGAGTTGCTTTCAAAATCCTTTTTTCCAAACTCTCAGGTGTTTCAGAAGCCCGTGCAACTAATCTTTTATATAAATCCTCAACAGAAGGAGGTCTGACAAAAACATCCAGAAGATTTTTGCCATAGCGGCCTTTAATATGAACGCCGCCTTCAACATCCACATCAAAAATAGCTACTTTCCCCATTGCAGCAATGCGGTCGACTTCAGAGCGCAGCGTTCCATAAAAGCCATGGGTATATACCTCTTCCCATTCAAGAAATTCATCAGCCTGTATTTTTTTACGAAATTCTTCAACAGTTAAAAAATAATAATCCTTGCCGTTAATTTCATTACTTCTTTTGCTGCGTGTAGTAGCCGATACGGAAAAGCTTAAATTAGAATATGTTTTTAGCAAATGTTGCACAATAGTAGTTTTGCCACTGCCGGAGGGTCCACACAAAAGAATAAGTTTGGGAGCCATTTAATTAGTTGTGTCGGTTGCTGAATGAAACAGTTGGGAATTAGTCGAGGAGCGGGTTGTACTAAATTATATTTGCGGCTTGTTCTTTCATTTTTTCCAATTCATCTTTCATAACAACAACATGCCGCTGTATGTTTGCATCATTTGCTTTGGAGCCTATGGTATTTATTTCGCGACCAATTTCCTGTATGATGAAGCCTAATTTTTTCCCATTGGAATCGGCATCTTTCAAAGTATCCATGAAAAAAGAGAGGTGTGACCGCAATCGGACTTTCTCTTCGGAGATATCAATTTTTTCAATGTAATAAACCAATTCCTGCTCGAACCTGTTTTTGTCAATCATCCCCGATTCATCAAGACCTTCGAGACCTTTATTGAGCCTGCCCTTGATAGACTTAATACGATCGGGTTCAATTTTTTCAATTTTTTTCAGACTTTCTTTAATACCACTTAACCTGATTTCAAAATCTTTCTGAAGTGCTTTACCCTCTTTAATCCGAAAGTCGTTAAATTCTTTTAAAGCTTTTCGTGTGAGGATTTCAATTGTTTTCCACTCTTTAGGATCGGCTTCTGTTTTTTCGAGGTTGAGTACATTTGGCAAACGCATAATGATGCTCAAATAGTCATCGGAACTTAGTTTCAAGTCTTTTTTAAGAGTGGTAAAATCCTCAAAATAAGTCTTTATAATGTCCTTATTGAAGGCACTTTTACGGGCACCGGGTACCTGTTCAATAGTGACAATAAAATCCACCTTTCCCCGCTCCACATTTTTACTAATCTCGTTGCGCAATTCAAGATCTTTATCTTTATACACAGAGGGAATGCGAAGATTTAATTCCAGAAATTTACTGTTGAGTGATTTCACTTCAACAGTGATCATATTACTTCCTGCACTTCCGGTGGCTTTCCCAAAACCGGTCATTGACCTAATCATATGAATTTATTTAAGCTGTAAAATTAGTTTTTTTTCGTTGACCACAACCTGATACTCATTTCTTTTAAACCACCGGAAGAAACGAGATAGACGCCGGTAAAAATCAGCAACGCTGAAAACAGATGAATGGCCTGCAAATTATCCTTACCAAGCAATATTGCAAAAAAAGTAGCAAATAGGGGCTGCAAATAAATATATATACTTACGGATGAGGGCGAGAGATTTTTAAGCGCATAAGTATTGAGCAGGTAAGCCAGCGAAGTTGTGGCAATAACAACATAGGCAACTGACATCCATGTTTCGGTTTCGAATGTGGGCCATTGAATGCTATTAAATTCTGAATAGCCGAAAGGAGCAACCATAAAACTTCCAAAAAGAAATACCCATTTCATTACCGTGAGTGTAGGATATTTTTGCATCATAGGCTTTACTATAATCAAAAAAACCCCAAATGAAAGTGAATTAATTAACACAAAGGAATCGCCTAAGGTGGAATTCTGATTCCACGAAAAATTTTTCCCCCACAGCAATAACAGAAATGCGCCACTGATGCCAATTACGATACCGATAATTTTTGAAGGGTAATTTTTTCCCGAATCAATAATCCTGCAACGAGTAAAACCATAATTGGATTGGTGGTCATCATTAGCGAAGCGTGAATGGGCGTGGTTAGGTCGAGGCCTTTGAAAAACAAAAGTTGATTGATTGCAATACCAAACAAAGCACAAAAAAACAAACGAGGGAAATCTTCGCGTTCTACTTTTTTTCCTTTGATAAACAAACCCAGCAATAAAAACACCACTGCTGTAAATAACACCCTTATAAAAATGAAACCAAAAGGCTGAATGTATTCGGGCATCACATTTTTAGCGATAGAATAATTTGCGCCATAAATTAAATTGGCACTCAGTACCGCCAAGTGTGCGTATAGGTTTTTATTTTGCAAAAGAAATTTAAAGAAGGAGCGAAGTTAAAGAAAAAGTTGACAGGTTGATGGTGGCTAGTAAGTTAGTAAGCGAGTGAGTTGGGGGGTTATTTTTTGGCCATTTCTTTAGCAACAGCTGCTATATTTTTAGGAGAGTTTCCTATAAAAATATTTTTACCAATGATAAAAACGGGTCTTTTCAGGAAAGTGTATTCCTGCAATATATATTTGCGATAATCTTTTTCGTTAAGTGTTAGCTCATTCAACCCCATGGAGCGATATTTTAGTGCAATGCGGCTGAAAAGCGCTTCATAGCTTCCGGCAAGCACTGCCATTTGATCCAGCTGCTTTTCGGTTATCGGCTCAGTCTTTATATCCTGCATACTATCCTCTTTTCCGGGCTTGAGTTCTTTAAGTATCCGCTGACAAGTAGTACAGTTAGCTAGGTGATAGATTTTTTTCATATTGATTGTTAATGAATTGGCTAAATTAATGGTTCTTTTTCTAAAAACAAGGAGTAGGTATTAAATGTTCAAAAACAGCGCTTATTTTCATGGGAATCGTATCTTTGTTTGCATAAAAAAAACTTTTGGAAGCAGTTAGCACTCAAAACCAGTACGAGATTAAATTACCCCAGTTTGAAGGTCCTTTTGACCTCCTGTTGTTTTTTATTGAACGCGATGAACTGGATATTCACAATATTCCGATTTCAAAAATAACCAACGATTTTTTCGATTATATAAAAGCGGCTGATAGCATGAATATTGAGCTTGCCAGTGAATTTATTCTGGTAGCTTCAACACTCATGCGAATAAAAGCGAAAATGTTGTTGCCAAGATTGGTGAAGGATGAAATGGGAAATGACATTGATCCGCGCTTGGATCTTGTGCGCCAGTTACTGGAATATAAACAATATAAAGAGGCTGCAAATGAACTCAAGCAAATGGAAGAGGATCGCACGCTTAAACAGGAACGAGGCAATGTACCTGCCGAGTTGTCGAGTATAGCTATGAATGCCGATGGCTCCAGTTATTCCTCTGAATTGAATGCACTTACACTTTTCAAGCTGATGATGACTTTTGAAAAAGTAATGGATCGATTTCGGTTTAGTGAACAGCGGGTTCGGCATACTGTGATTCAATATCCGTTTACCATTGATCAGGAAAAGGAAAATATTCAGCGATTGGTGCGGTTAAAACCTAATGTTACTTTTCTGGATATATTTTCGGCCTGTCAATCAAAAATTCATGCCTGTTTTTCTTTTCTCGCTTTGTTAGATCTGATTCAATCGAAATTGGTTTTCATTCAGATTAGCGAAGGGTTCAATAATTTTTATCTCACAGAAGTAAACCAATCCGTTACTGATGCAAATTGACGGGCATGAGATTATAAAAAATTTCAGGCCCGGAAAAATTATTCTGCCTGTCATAATTGGGCTGGGCGTTGCTTTGTACCTCCTGATTTCTAATTTCGACCTCAAAGCTTACGAGCAAATCAGCTGGACGGGATATACTACGCTCTGGATTATTGCTGCAATAGTAATGATGTGTATTCGTGATATTGCATACATGTATCGTATCAAAGTACTTTCAGGAGAACTCATATCCTGGCGCCGCAGTTTCCCTGTGATCATGTTATGGGAATTTGCTTCGGCTATAACCCCAACCATGGTAGGAGGAACTGCCTTTGCTTTTTATATTCTGAATAAAGAAAAGTGAATATGGGAAGAAGTATTGCTGTAGTACTAACCACTTCATTCCTGGACGAATTATTTTTTGTATTGGCAGTGCCGTTAGTATTTCTTTTTGTTGGGAAAGCAAATCTTTTCATTTCTCTTGATCCTAATGCCTCTGCAGCATTAGCAGAAACAGGAGGCATCTATTATTTTTTCTGGCTGGGCTATGGAATCATTGCAGCATACACGCTGCTTGTTGCATATGCCTTGTTTATAAATCCACGTGCAGTAAAATGGGTGTTGTTAAGAATATTCTCACTTCCATTACTGCGCCGCTGGAAAAACAATGCCTGGCATACGGGAAATGATATGGTTATAGCTTCAGGAGAAATTCGAGGGCAAGCGGTTTCCTATTGGGTCAAGTCATTTGGTGCCACTATTTTTTCATGGACTGCCCGCTATATGGTGATCAATTGCATAATTATGGCATTTATACATCATGGTTGGTATGAAAACATGATTATTTATGCCCGTCAATTGGTTATGTGGATCATACTGCTCGTAAGTCCAACCCCGGGGTGGCAGTGGAATAGCGGAAGTTATTTTTTCGCGATTCCTAGGGGAGTTGATTCCTACCGGGATATCTGATTCGCTTGCTTTATTATGGCGCCTCATCAGTTACTACCCTTACCTGTTCATTGGTGCTGTGATTCTTCCCAGATGGTTCAAAAAGCAAGTACTGGCAAAAGGGAATTAATGGCAACATTATTGTATCCGCCCCAGCGAAATAATTTCTTAACTTTAACCCCCTCAAACTATTCACCAAGTCTATGAAAAAGCAACTCGTCTCAATTATAATCCTGAGTTTAACAATAATTAGCTCAGTTTTTGCACAGGAAAGTACCACCAAGAGTGGAATCCCGACGGTGAATATAAAGGCACTTGATGGCTCAGTGATCAGCACCGACAAATTGATGAATGATGGCAAGCCCATTATCCTCAGTTTCTGGGCAACCTGGTGCAAGCCCTGTGTGAATGAACTCAATACCATAAGTGATGTGTATGCAGATTGGCAAAAGGAAACAGGAGTGAAGCTGATAGCTATTTCCATTGACGATGCCCGAACTATTCCTTCTGTAGCTCCTTTTATTAATGGGAAAGGCTGGGAGTATGAGGTGTATCTAGACCCTAATGGGGATTTTAAACGCGCTATGAATGTAAATATGGTTCCGCATACTTTTTTATTAAATGGGAATCGCGAGGTAGTTGACCAACACACCTCATTTGCTCCCGGTGATGAGGATAAACTTATTGAGAAAGTCAAGAAAGTGGCAGCAGGTCAACCGGTGAAATAATAAAATTACTATTTGATTATCAATTCGTTATTAATAAAGTAGCGAATTTGAGGTATTTGGGTTATTTTCACCTCCCGAAAACCCTTAAAAGCGATTAAAACTGTGAAGAGCCTTTATAAATTGTTGCTGGTAGCCCTTGTGGTATTTTCAGCATCCTCTGCGAAAGCACAAATAAATTTACCCTTTGAAATTCATGGAAACTTCCAGCTAGATGCCCAGTATTATCTGGAAGATTCAGTAATTGGCGCTCCCGTAGTGCCTGAAAAAATACTATCCAATGGATTTGGTAATTTAACTTTTACGAGAGGCAACTTTAACGCCGGTATACGTTATGAGTCCTACCAAAATCCTTTACTTGGCTTTGACACCCGTTATAAAGGAAGTGGGATCACCTACCGTTATGCTACTTATACTGTTGAAAATCTGGAAGTTACTCTTGGGAATTTTTATGAGCAGTTTGGAAGTGGATTGATTTTCAGAAGTTATGAGGAACGAGGTTTAGGAATCGACAATGCGATGGATGGGATCAGGTTAAAATACAATCCCTGGAATGGCGTTTATTTAAAGGGATTTATTGCTCAGCAACGCACTTACTTTGACAAGGCAGGTTTAGTTAGAGGGTTTGATGGTGATTTTGCTTTAATGGATGCCTTCAAAGCATTGGAGAAGTCAAAAACAAAAATAACTGTGGGTGGTGGCGTAATCAGCAAATACCAGGAAGATAAAAATGATTTGTACAAACTTCCGGAAAACGTACTTGCGTTTGCTACCCGGATGCGATTAACCAATGGGAATTTTAGTTTTTATACAGAATATGCTTACAAGTACAACGACCCATCGCTGGTAAATTCAACCGCAGCTTATCCTAAAGGCATTTATAAAGAGGGACAAGCATTGTATCTGAATGCCGGTTATGCGAAAAAAGGATTGGGTGTTTCGTTGTCGGCAAAATACATTGATAATATGGGATTCCGATCAGATCGTGATGCAACAGGAAATGATCTCAACTTAAGTTTTCTTCCAGCATTGACCAAACAACAAACGTATAGGCTAGCTACGTTATATCCCTATGCAACACAGCCAAATGGTGAGGTAGGATTTCAGGGTGAGGTATTTTACAATTTCAAAAAAGGATCGGTACTTGGAGGTGAAACTGGAACCAATGTATCATTTAATTATTCACGTGCCAACGGATTGGATACTATAAACACCAATGATGAGATGGGGTATGAAAGCAAATTTTTTGGTATTGGGGAAGTAAAATATTTTGAAGAGGTAAACATTGAAGTACAGAAAAAACTCAACAAGAATTTAAAACTGATTGTATCCTATATTTATACATTATATGACAAAGGTGTGATACAGGGATTGGGAGAAAATTTTGGAACCATTTATTCAAATATCGGGATCGTTGAAATTCAATACAAGATAAACAAAACCAACAGTGTGCGTGTTGAATTACAACACCTTTACACCAAACAAGACAAGCAAAGCTGGGCAATGGCCCTTGTTGAATACAGTGTATCGCCGCATTGGTTTTTTGCTGTTTTTGATGAATATAATTATGGCAATGATAAGGAGAATGAGAGAATTCATTATCCCAACGCTTCATTCGGTTATACCAGGGGTTCAAATAGAATTTCGATGGGATACGGAAAGCAACGGGAAGGTTTGTTATGTGTAGGTGGTGTTTGCAGGAACGTGCCGGCTTCCAACGGATTCTCCATTTCGGTTACCAGTAGTTTTTAGTATATTTGAATAAAGTAAAACCAATTAAACAGTAAATCGTTATAATAAATACTACATTAACATGAAAACAATACTTCGGATATTTATACTTGTAGCATTCACCGTGGGGTTAAACTCCTGTGATAAAATTGAGGGTCCTGTTAAAGAAGTGGTGGCACCACCCGCTGGTAGTCGGAAAGTGCTGGTGGAAGATTTCACCGGTCATAAATGCGGAAATTGCCCCAGAGCATCTAAAGCGATTTATGATTTAAAGGCAATTTATGGCGACAGACTTATCATTATGGCAATTCATGCAGGTGGATTTGCAACGCCTTTTCCGCCATCGGCCCCCTATTACACCTATGATTTCAGAACACCTGAAGGAACCGAACTGGATACGGATTTTGGTATTTCGGTTGCAGGAAATCCAAATGGAATGGTCAATCGCAGACAAGTAAATGGAAGTTACATTATTGGTTCCACTAAATGGGGTGATGAGGTGAGTGCCGTATTTAGTAATACTACCCCCGTTCCGGTAGCCTTAACCATTTCAAATAACTTTAATAGTTCAACAAGATTATTGGAGACTGAAATAAAAACAGAATTTTTTGAAACACTTTCAGGGAATTATAAGTTGTGTGTTTATATGGTGGAGGATAGCATAAAAAATTGGCAAAAAGATTATGACGCAACTCCTGAGGATATTGAATTTTATAATCATCGTGAAGTATTGCGCGGCACTATGAATGGAACCTACGGAGAAATAGTAACACCTACTTTGATTGGTGAAATTAGTACCCTGAATTATTCAAAAACTCTGGACCCAACCTGGAGTGAACAACATTTTTCTATAGTCGCTTACTTATACAATGAGGCCACAAAAGAAATTATACAGGTGGAACAGAGGGAAATAGAAAATTAAAAACGCACTCAGTCCTTTGTAGTTATTTAATCTGTTCTGTTAATCTCCTTGACAGCTACCCGGTAATTTCAGGATATAAAGAATTTATTATAAGCGTACAATTTTAATCTTGATATGCATAAAAATATTTTTATTATTTTATTAGTAGTATTTTTTTCCCTGGTTGGTATTCAGGTTAACGGGCAAGGATTTAAGGCTGGTATTGTTGCTGGACTTTCAACATCGCAAATTTCAGGAGATCAGTTGAGTGGATTTAATAAAGCAGGAATTCTGGCAGGCGGATTTGTAAGTACACAGTTGTCGCCGAAATTCGATATGCAAATGGAGATTCTTTATATTCAGAAAGGAAGCAGAAAAAATGCCAATCCTGACAAAGAAGATTATACCTCCTACCTGTTGAGATTAAACTATTTTGAAGTACCCCTACTAGTACAATGGAAATACTCGAAAAGATTTATATTGGAAGCAGGTCCATCAATAGGCGTTTTGCTTTCGACCTATGAAGAAGATGAATATGGGGAATTCAATTCGAGCTTTCCATTTGAGAAATTGGAATTTGGTGTTATGGGAGGTTTGAATGTGATGCTGGCAAAAGGGTTCAGCTTTAACACGCGCTTTGAAAGATCTTTTATACCAGTAAGAGACCACGTTTCGGGACAGACTTATCGTTTTAATAAAGGGCAATATAATAGTGCCCTTCTATTTTCTTTTCGATACAAATTTGAAGGAAGGCAAAAGCAGATAGAATGAGTTCGAACAAATTAAGATTAGTCGTTTCTGTAAGCGGAGCCAGCGGTGCTGTTTATGCAAAAGTATTGTTTGATAAACTGATATTGTTAAAAGATCAGTTGGAGCATGTTGGGGTAATTATGTCGGACAATGCCCGGGAAGTTTGGAAGTTTGAGTTAGGAGAAGATACTTTCAAGGATTATGATTTTACCTATTATGATAAGAATGATTTCATGGCTCCTTTTGCATCCGGCTCCGCCCGATACGGGTCCATGATAATTTGTCCCTGTTCAATGGGTACATTAGGTAGAATAGCAACAGGAATTTCAAATGATCTCACCACCAGAGCTGCCGATGTAATTCTGAAAGAAAGAAGAAAATTAGTGCTGGTAACGCGCGATACTCCTTTGAACCTCATACAGATAAATAATATGAAAACGGTAACTGAAGCAGGTGGTATAATATGTCCGGCTTCACCATCGTTTTATAGCCGGCCACAAACTATTGAACAATTAGCGGCTACAGTTGTTGACCGAGTAATTGACCTGGTAGGATTGCAGCACACCCCCTACCGATGGAATGAGCCAAAAAATTGATTATCAGTCACAAAAAAAGTTTTCAACAAGAGCAGGTAATATTTACTAAAAATATACTTGCATTTAGCGAATTAAGGTAGTAAATTTAGTTTCCCAAATCAAACCCATACGAGATGTTTGAGTACACTAAGGAGATCCTGTTAAAGGTGAGTTTCGACCGAGTATTATTCAGAAAAGAGTTGAAGAAGGCCGTTAAATGGCTAAAAAGTGATGAAAGAAGGATGTTGATGGTGTGGTGTATCGCTACTTTTGGCCATCGGTATTCGGATATAATTGCTGAGACATTCAGACACGTTTCTAAGTAGTTTTTTTATCTCCGCCTGCTTTAAACAGGTGTTTTTTATTTGAGAGGCTCTCTATTTGGGTATGGTTATACCCGCCTATAGCCTATAATATTAAATAGATTTGTTTACACTAAGTTAATACGTCACTGGGGCTGAAGCCTTTTTGGATTATCCTTTGCATAAACTCCGCCCTGAAGGACGGAGTTAGTGGGATTGGTTTGATTAAAGCCATGTACATGTGCAAATGCGATATCGCCTTTAGCAACAAAAAAGTCAAAGTTGTAAATGCTATACTAACTCCGTCCTTCAGGGCGGCGTTAGTGGATTGGTTTGACTAAAGCCATTGGCATGTGTAATTGCAATATCGCCGACTGCAACAAAAAGATCAAAGTTGTAAAAGCAATACTAACTCCGTCCTTCAGGCGGAGGTAAGAGGATGCCCATGCCCAATCCGCCGGGCTTTAGCCCGGCGGGGGATTAACAATAGAGTTGTAGTGTAAGTAGGTAAGTAGGTTGCCGAAGTAAATGCGTTGCTGGGGCTGAAGCCCTTTGGATTATCCTTTGCCTAAACTCCGCCCTGAAGGACGGAGTTAGTGGGATTGGGTAAGTAGGTACGTTAGTTGCCGGCGTTAGTGCGTTGGTGTGACGATAGCCATGCACATGTGCAATTACAATATCGCTGTCCTTAACAAAAAAATCAAAGTTATAAAAGCTATACTAACTCCGTCCTTCAGGGCGGAGATAGGAGTATGCCCTTGCTCCCTCTCCCCCGCCGGGCTTTAGCCCGGCGGGGGAGTAACAATAGAGTTGTAGAGTAAGTAGATAAGTAAGTTGCCGAAGTTAATGCGTTGCTGGGGCTGAAGCCCTTTTGGATTATCCTTTGTTTTAACTCCGCCCTGAAGGACGGAGTTAGTAAGATTGGTTTGACTAAAGCCATGCACATGTGCGATTACGACATCGCCGTCTGTAACAAAAAAATCAAAGATGCAAATGCAATACTAACTCCGTCCTTCAGGGCGGACTTAGTGAGATTGGTTTGACTAAAGCCATGCACATGTGCAATTGCAATATCGCTGTCCTTAACAAAAAACCAAAGTTGTAAATGCTATACTAACTCCGTCCTTCAGGGCGGAGATAAGAGTATGCCCTTGCCTCCCTGTCCCCCGACGGGCTTTAGCCCGGCGGGGGACAGGAGTTATTTTTTTAAGAAATTTAAATTCCTTTTTAATCCTTCATAACCTGCTCGACTGAGAGGGAATCGTGGAATATTTTTTAAAAACATCCTCACTAATTTCATTCCACTCTTCTGTATTCATTTCAAGGATTTCTTTTTTTGGATAAAAGTCCGGTTCAGCAGTTGGTTTTGAAAAGCGATTCCACGGACAAACTTCCTGGCAAATATCGCAGCCGAAGGCCCAGTTATCGAAATTGTTCATTAGTGCAGCTGGAAGGGCATCCCTAAGTTCGATAGTAAAATAGGAAATACATTTACTTCCATCTACCACATAAGGTTTTATAATTGCATCGGTAGGACAAGCATCGATGCAACGTGTGCAGGTACCACAATAGTCTTTTATTGGAGCATCGGGTTCCAACTCGAGATCGAGAATAAGTTCCGCAATAAAAAAGTAGGATCCATTTTTAGGATTGATAAGATTGCTGTTTTTTCCTATCCAGCCCAAGCCACTTTTTTTTGCCCATGCACGATCTAATACCGGAGCCTAATCGGTGAAAGCTCTTCCACTTACTTCTCCAATATGATCTCTGATGAATTGAACTAACTCTTTGAGTTTATCTTTTATCACCACATGGTAATCTTTCCCATAGGCATACCGTGAGATCTTAGGTGCATCGGAATGCAGCTGTTCCTTATCGGGAAAATAATTGATCAAAAGCGAGATGACAGATTTCGCCCCCTCCACCAACAACCGGGGATCGAGTCGCTTATCAAAATTCCGTTCCATGTACGACATTTGACCGTGCATGTTTTTTGTTAACCACTGTTCCAATCGTGGCGCTTCCTCTTCCAGAAAATCGGCTTTAGAAATACCCACATGAAAAAAACCTAGGCGGGATGCTTCGGATTTTATGAGGTGGGTGGGTTTTGTGAGGTGCATTTGAGGAGTAAAAATAGTTGAACGCAGAGACGCAGAGGCGCAGAGGGGAGGGGCAGAGGGGAGGGGCAGAGGGAGGCGCAGAGGGGAGGGGCAGAGGGGTTATGCTTCGTCGAAGAGGGAGCCGGGAGGGGCGGATCTTTTTTTGCCCAGATGTTTGTAGGCTTTATCGGTAATTTCTCTTCCACGAGGGGTGCGTGCGAGGTAGCCTTCCATAATTAAAAAAGGTTCATACACCTCTTCAATTGTTCCCGCTTCTTCACCAACAGCTGTTGCAATGGTACTTATGCCAACAGGTCCTCCTTTGAATTTATCGATGATCACGGAAAGAATTTTATTATCCATCTCATCCAACCCGTGTGCATCCACATTCAAGGCGTTCAATGAATATTCAACTATTGGCATATCGATACTTCCGGTTCCTTTTATTTGTGCAAAATCACGGACTCTTCGCAACAAGGAATTTGCAATTCTAGGTGTGCCGCGACTTCTTCTGGCAATTTCAAACGAAGCAGCATCTTCGATGGGGACTTTTAATATCTCGGCAGAGCGCAGTACAATCAGCTGCAATAATTTCGCATCATAATATTCAAGTCGTGAGTTAATGCCAAAACGGGCTCTTAAGGGTGCGGTAAGTAAACCGGAACGTGTGGTAGCACCTACCAGCGTGAAAGGATTCAATTTAATTTGTACCGATCGCGCATTAGGTCCTGCATCAATCATTATATCGATACGAAAATCTTCCATTGCAGAATAAAGGTATTCTTCAACAACCGGACTCAGGCGGTGGATTTCATCAATAAACAAAACATCATTTGTTTCCAAATTAGTAAGTAGTCCTGCCAGATCGCCGGGTTTATCGAGCACCGGCCCTGAGGTGATACGTATATTCACGCCAAGTTCATTGGCAATAATATTTGCAAGGGTAGTTTTTCCTAATCCGGGAGGACCGTGCAGTAAAACATGGTCGAGGGATTCGGATCGCAGTTGAGCCGCTTTCACAAATACTTTCAGGTTTTCAACCACCTTTGCCTGTCCGGTAAAGTCGTTGAAATCCAGTGGACGAAGTACTTTCTCCATTTCACGATCAACATTGTTGAGAGCGGATTCGTCGGGGTTGAGGTTGGGATTCAAAGTGACAAGTTTAAAGTGACAAGTTTAAAGTGACAAGTGACCAGTGACCAGTGACCAGTGACCAGTAAGGAATTGGATTTACGAAGTTAGATATTTGTTAATATGTGTGAGTAATATAGAAATAAATTTCAATTAATACATTCAATATTCCAAACCATAACTGATCTATCGTCGCTGGCGGAGATGAGGTGGCCGGAATTTTTATGCCACAATATTTTATTGACAGAATTTACGTGTCCGTCGTTATTTGTTTTATCGATACGAACCAGCACATCGAAAGAATTGGCATCCCAGATTTTTATTGTTTTATCGCGACTACCTGTTGCGAAATATTTTTTATCGGGACTGTATGCAATGGAATAGATCGCATAATTGTGAGCAGGAACAGATTTAAATAAATGAAAATCATTTTTCACTTCAAAAATATTGAGATGTGCATCACGTGAACCAGACAGTAAATAGTTGCCATCAGGACTGAAGCAAAGCGCATTTACAGAAAATCCGATTTGGTGTGCCTGAAAATGTTTAAGAGGTTGCATCCCCGGAAGTGAAAAAGTAAAAATGCTTCCGTCTGCAGCACCAATAGCAAGAACAGTTTCATCGTGATTCAATGCCACTGAACGAAGTTTACCTTTCCCAAGAATTAATTTATTTTCCAAGGAAAAATCGATTGCATTCAGCATACCCAATTCCCCATTTCCCGAAAGGGAAAAAAGCAAACCATGTTTAAATGAAAAAGCAAGATCAAACACGGCTGCATGATGATATTGTAACAACCTTTCTTCGGTGCGGGTCTCCAGGTTCACTACATGAATTCCTCCGCCGGATTGTCCCACCAATAAAATACCACGTTCTTCGACAAATTTGAGGGAATAAATGATATCTGAAGATCTTGCCAGTAAGGTGCCATCGCCCGGGCTATCCACATCCCATTGTGCAACCACCTTATCGCTACTTCCTGAATAAAAGGTATTTGAGTGTCCGGTTTCTTCCAGTGAATAAACGGAACCGGTATGACCTGTAAGACTAGCTATTTTAGCTATTTTTAGCTTCTTAATCATCCCCGCAAAGGTACCTATTGTTGTCAGTTATATGTCGAATGGGCAGAAAAACCTGACAAAGACCACCCTATAAGGCATGAAGCTGGATATGGAATGATTTTGGGGATGTGGGATGGTACTTGATTATGGACAAAGAATTAATTCGAATTTTGAAGAGCTTTATTCCCGGATTTATTCTGGTTTCAGTGCTGTGGGGCGTCAAATTACTGGAGATGCAATCGGGGTTTTTGTTAACAGAATATGGTGTTTTTCCAAGAACTGTTTCGGGATTAAAAGGAGTGATTACCAGTCCGTTTATTCATGGTGATTTCAAGCATCTCATTTCTAATTCATTACCTATGCTTGTGTTGGTCGCCGGTGTGGTGTATTTTTACAAGAGTCTGGCTTTACGGGTATTTTTAGGTGTTTATATCCTTGGCGGATTTTGGTTATGGCTGGGTGGACGAGAGTCGTATCACATTGGTGCTAGCGGACTTGTATATGGGCTGACTAGTTTTCTCTTTTTCAGCGGAATGTTCAGACGCGATGTTCGCTTAATGGCCTTGTCGATGCTGGTTGTATTTTTATATGGAGGCATGATATGGGGCATTTTTCCACTATTTACAGGGGTTTCCTGGGAGGCGCATTTGTTTGGGGGGTTGGCCGGATTTTTATTCGCTTTCTTTTACCGGAAGGAAGGACCTCAGCGAAAGGTGTATGAGTGGGAAGAGGAGGCAGAGGAGGAAGTTGATGAGGAGAACGCTTATTGGAAAGTGGCTCCGGCGCTAATTCCGGTTCCAGAAATTGAGAGTGATGTGAAAGTTGATGATAAGGAAGGTCAGCGTAAACCTGTGAACATTCATTATATTTACACACCCCAAAATAATTCTGATACCCCACCTTCAGTTACTCCCGATGAAAAAAATTGAGCATATAGGCATTGCCGTTAAGAACCTCGAAACTTCCAATGAATTGTTTACAAAACTTTTTGGTAAAGCTCCTTACAAAACAGAAGTAGTAGAAAGTGAGGGAGTGTCGACATCATTTTTTCTGACCGGTGAAAATAAAATTGAATTGCTTGAAGCCACAAATCCCGATAGCCCGATTGCGAAGTTCATTGAAAAGAGAGGCGAAGGAATTCATCATATTGCTTTTGATGTGGAAGATATTGTTGTAGAAATGAAACGTCTCGAAAAAGAAGGGTTTGTTTTGCTGAATAAAGAACCTAAATGCGGTGCTGATAATAAATTGGTTTGTTTTTTACATCCGAAGAGTACGAATGGGGTGTTGATTGAACTTTGTCAGGAAATCAGGTGATTCAGTGGTTGATTCAGTGGTTGAATTCGGTGGTTGAATTCGGTGGTTGATTCAGTGGTTAAATTCGGTTGTTGATTCGGTGGTTGATTCAGTGGTTAAATTCGGTTGTTGATTCAGTGGTTGATTCGGTGGTTGATTCACTTGTTAATTCAGTGGTTGAATCAGTGGTTGAATTCAGTTGTTGATTCGATGGTTAAATTCAGTGGTTGATTCGGTGGTTGATTCGGTGGTTGGATTCGAGGATTGCTGCCGCTAGTACTTTTGCGGCTGTCTCCGCTACTGCCACTGCCACGGCGCCCGCCGCAATTACATATATGAAATCAGATTTTCGACTTTGGAATTATTTTGTAAATGCAACGCTGTTAGTCCATACGAGCGGGCGCCTTCGACGTGTTGGGGGGAGTCGTCGATGAAGAGGGTTTCGGAGAGGTTTAAATTATTTTCACGGACAACGAGGTCAAAAATTTCGGCGTTAGGTTTTCGCATACCAACGTTGCAGGAGTAATAGATTTTTTCGAAGAGGGCTTCAAACTTTTGAAATCCATATTGCTTTTCGATAATCTTTGAAAAGGCAGCAATGTGAATTCGGTTGGTGTTGCTGAGTAAAAATATTCGTTTTTATTTGCCGATATTTTCCAACAGCTCAAAAGTAGTTTCCGGAACTGAAAGCAACATGGCATTCCAGGCCTCATCAATTTGATCATTGGTAACGGTATGGGGTACATGTTTTCTTATTTCCTCACGAAATTCTTCATTGGAGAGATGTCCGGTTTCAAAATCGTCGAAAAAGGAGCCCTGTTTTTTCTTGGAATACAATTCATCAAAATAAGGGATGTTCAGCTTTTTGAAAGCTTCGGTTGTTCGGTGGTAATCGACATCAAGGATTACGACTCCAAGATCGAAGATGATGTTTTTCATTGAGTGAGTTACAGGTTGTAAGTGCTGCTTGGTGGAAGGTGGAAAGATCTGAAAAAGAAGTTAAAATCGCTTTAATTTATATGTAGTATTTCAAATTTATTGGAAAAGTGAGTTATTGATTTCCAATACTATCAAAAAGAGAAAATCAAAAAGTATTTTAATTGTGCGGTTTATTGGGTCAATTTCGTGTCACTGATTCTGGAACAGCCACTCCAAAAAACCGGTGACATCACGTTAAGTGTTAACTAATCAGTGACTGAGCATTTCCGAAAGTGGTGAGTTTTTCACGGAATTAACTATAGTTTAAGGCTTTAATGATTTAAACAAAAGAGTAGACCTTATAAATATGGAACAGGAAAGGACCTGCAAAAAACCAAGACAGTTTGGTTTATTTGCTTATTTTATTAATTTCGTATGGAATTACAAATTGAAATAAACATGAGAAAACAACTATTTACCTTCATTTTTGTTGCTGCAGCCGCCTTGTCTGCAAAAAGCCAGTCTACTCTAACCTTACAACCAGGCCCTACTACAGGCAAGGACGCTGAACTCTTCAGTTGTGTGCCATGTGGATATGCGACCCGCAATTTTGGCAATAAGTCTGATTTGAATGCCATGGCATGGACCAATAACGGCAATACTTCGAATATCCGCTCACTGATTCAATTTGATCTAAGTGCTATTCCTGCAGGAGCGGTTATTACAAATGCAACCTTATCATTGTATTACAATTCGGATAACCAGGAAGGGAATCATTTTTCATCCTTCTTTTACAAAAACACCACCTTGATTAATCGTGTCACTTCCGCCTGGGATGAACAAACGGTTACCTGGAACAACCAGCCTTCTATTACCACGTTGAACCAGGTTACTTTATCTGCAAGCAGCTCTTCCACTCAGAGTTACCCCAATATCAATGTAACAGGACTGGTTCAGGATATGGTTTCAAATCCTTCTCAAAGTTTCGGTTTCAGATTAAAAATGAAATCGGAAAATCATTTCAGGAAACTCTTATTCGCTTCCAGTGATCATTCGAATGCAGCACTGCGACCTAAACTTGTGATCACTTACATAGCTCACAATTTACTGGCTGTTACTGAAGTCAATTCAAAATCTGCTCCGGTACAGAAAACATCGTTACAAGTTTTTCCGAATCCTGTTCAAAATGAACTGAATATTTCTCTTGTTGCATCGGAAGCGCATTCAGCTTTTATGAGAATAACCGATATTACCGGAAAAGAC
Organism: Bacteroidota bacterium; assembly: GCA_016722525.1. Lineage (GTDB taxonomy): Bacteria > Bacteroidota > Bacteroidia > AKYH767-A > OLB10 > JADKJB01. Next base: position 29,615 of record JADKJB010000005.1, on the reverse strand, counting down.
GTATATAATCAACCGTTAGAGTTAAAAGAAGGTCAAAACGGATATTCGTTTGTTGTTGATAAATGGACCAAAGGGATTTATTTTGTAACTATCAGGAGTGCAAATGAAGTTATCAACCGTAAAATAGTAATTCAATAAAGAAAAAATACGCTTACAAAATAAAGGACCTTTACCATTTTATGGTAGGGGTCCTTTTTACTTTCAGCTACAGAATAAAGATTTTAAATTAGATAACAAAGAGGATTTTTAATTTATAAAATAGTTGACTCCTCATTTTTGAGAACAGCAATGATAAAAGCTTTACTTGTAATGGCCCACCCAGCCCTGAAGCGTAAAAAGCCCCGCTGGGGGAGCGATTGTTTTTGTGTTTTAGATAAAGCTGATGAAAGAGTCCTGAAAGTTAGGAGCAAAATGAAATTAATAGCAACTATATAACTGATATTTAGCCGATTACAAAGTTAATCGTATGCAAATACTTAACAGTCGTATGCGAATTCATTTGATTTCCGCAGTTAATAACTTGATTAACTGAGATGTAACCCCAAGATTTAAATATCGTATATTGCGATATGCGATATTGATTCACAAATTCTTGATTATGAAATTAATTAGTTATATTATTTCATATTGCGATGTGCGATAATCTCAAAATAAATAAAACAATGTAATTATCAGATGAAACCGCAGGATGTTGTAATTCTGCTTAAAATAATTGCTACCAATAATGATGATTGGAAGCAAAAAGAATTGGCAGATTCCTTAATTATGAGTCAATCGGAAATCAGTCAGTCTTTGGTACGAATGCAATATGCAGGGTTATTATTTGAAAATGGGAAAAAGGTTATGCGCAATTCGCTATTGGAATTTTTAAAATATGGTATAAGTTATGTCTTTCCTCAAAAACCAGGCGCAATGGTGAGAGGTGTACCTACCGCTCATTCATTTTTACCGCTAAACAAAATTATAATGAGTGATGAGAATTATGTTTGGCCGAGTGCAAAAGGTAAAATGAGAGGACAAAGTATTTTACCATTGTATCCTTCGGTACCAGATGCTGTGAGTAACGATAATCAATTGCATGAATTACTATCATTGGTAGATGCGTTGCGGGTAGGAAAAGCCCGGGAAAGAAAACTTGCTATAGAAGAACTAACAAATCGATTAATGTGAAGAATACGACTATTAACCTGGGTGTCATAAAAAAAGTAGCACAAGCTCTCGGTGAATTAAATGAGCGTGTGGTATTTGTTGGTGGAGCAGTAGTGAGTTTATACATTAACGACTCTGCAGCCGATGATGTACGCCCAACTAAAGATGTAGATATAAGTTTGGAAATTTTGTCTGTGGGTGAATTGGAAAATCTAAGACTTGATTTGATTAAGAAAGGATTTCGTCAAACCACGAATGAAAAAGTCATTTGCCGTTTTCTTTATGAAGATGTGAAAGTAGATGTAATGTCAACACAAGCTATTGGTTGGGCTCCATCAGATAAATGGTATGGCCCAGGATTTAAATATTTACAGGAAGTTAAAGTAGAAGATGCACTTGTTCGTATTTTGCCGTTGGCTTATTTTCTTGCATCAAAATTTGATGCTTATCACGATCGGGGTGGGAAAGATCCACGTACCAGTCATGATTTTGAAGACATCATTTACATACTTGATAACAGAATTGATTTAGTAGAAACAATTTTAAACTCACCTGAAGACGTTTTGAATTTTCTAAAGGCGGAATTTCAAAACATTCTTGCAGACAGTACTTCGCAGGAAGCGGTTTTAGGAAATTTATTTTATGAAACCCGCACGGAGAGATTCAATTTTTTAATGAGTAAGTTAAAGCAGATTGTGCAAGGGAATTGATAACACTTTCATATAAGATTCTCGAATTCGCATACGATTTCAAAAAGCAATCCTGAAGCAGAGTTGTTTCACTCCTTCGCTCCGCTTCGGAGTTCACCAACACGCTTCAGGATCGGCCCACCCTGAAGCGAAAAACGCCCCGGCCTTTGTTATGCGTTAGGCTTTTTATTTTATATAAAGCTGATGAAAGAGCTCTGTAAGTTGGTAGCAAAATGAAAATCAATACTTCCTAATCCAATCCCGAAGCAGAGTTGCTTCACTTCTCCCGCTTGCGCTACGGTTGCGCAACACGCTTCGGGATTAGGCCAGCCCTGAGCGTGAAAGCCCCGCCGGTTAGGCGAGGCTTCTCTGCTTCAGGGGGGTGGGCCTACTTGAACCAATATTTTACCTATTTACTCTTTTGATTTATAGTCCTTTACTGAATTAATCGTATGCAAATTCTTGGGGATCGTATGCAAATAAAAACTATATTCAAAGTCATGAAAATAGTTCCGGCCATTTAATCAAATATATGTCAACTTTTCTTGTAAAATTTGATATTTCAATTTTTTACATTTACTTTCACAATACACTTTTCAAAATTTTAAACCATGATTTTTAAATTCCAACTTTGCATTTTTATTATAGCGAATATTCTTTTAGGCAAAACCTCCTTTTCACAAACATATTTGATTCCCGGTGCTCTTCAGCAGCCATCATGGGTTTTTCCAATTTTTATTGAGGATGCAATTGGTCAGAAGGATACCGTTTTTATAGGATATGATGGAACTTATGGAGAAATATTTACCTGCTATGATGAGGGTGTTTTAATGAGAAAAAATACGAATTTGATAGTATCCCTGGTGCATTTGACACGTTTATATGTCAAGGTTTTGATTCAGTAACCAATATTGATATAAATATTTTTCAAGCCAACGATTATATACTTTATGTTAGAAATGCGAACTATCCATTAAAATTAAGTTGGGACAGTTCGGTATTATATGCGGATTCTTTGCCATTTCCCACTACCCCTGGATTACCTAAAGCCGAGTTTTATATTGGATGTTAATTCCGAACCAACCTACCGACTAATTGTTATTTTGCTTCCATTTGATTACAGATACTTGCAATGCTGCATTTTTATGTTGTCAACCTGATAGCATGAATTTTATTGATTTCTTAAATCAAGGAGTTCCAATTTCAACTTCCTTTACCCTTACTTTTAGGCCATGGACAGGGCAAGTGGTGGGACTTACAGAAACCAGTAACAAAGTAAATACTATTTTTCCCAATCCAATTTCTTCTAATGCCGTTTTAAATATTCAAAGCAATTTTACCTTTATTTCTGCCTCGTTAATGAGTGTATCAGGTAAAATTATCCAGATTTATGATATTAACGAAAATAAAATCAACATTCCATCGATTGATTCAGGATTTTATTTCCTTGTTTTAAACGATTCTAATTTTAATCAATATTTTCAAAAGTTAATAATCAAATAAATATAAGGAATTGTTCACTATTTAAAACTCATTTTATGAAATCAAAATTTTATTTCTTTAGGAATATTTGTACACTTCTGATTTTTGTGGTAGGCACAATTCAGGAATCAAAATCTCAACAACTTTCTTATAATGGGCATTCCTATCCTGTAAATACCAACGGTACTTCAATAAGAGTTATGATGGCATTTGCTGAACTACTTGGACCATGTGCTCCCAATGACCAGACAAATTGGACATATGGAAATTTACCTATAAATGTGGATGATTTTTTGACCCAAACTTCACCACCAGTCCAAATCCGAACGCTTATATATCAAGGTACTTTTGGGAATCTTCATTTGGAAAATTAAAAGTTGAAGGTGATTATATTAATTCTGTCATTCAAATTCCATGTTCAGGGAACCATATAACTGATGTTCTCGATGAAATAGACACGAGATTAGATAATGGCCAGTTGAATTTTGGCACTTATACTTCAGTTGCGGATTTTGACCATTATACAATTGCTGATGCAAATAATGTTATTACTCCTTTGTAATTAAACCAGCAGGAAATAATAACCGGATCGATGTTTTAATGATTTTTTTAGAAATAATCCAAATCAACCATGTAGTCCTGGTGGTGGTTCCGAGGTGCATGCATTTATGGGACTTATCCTTTAAACACAATTGGTACTTCAGGAATTGATGTTAGCTGTGCCTTCGGAATGTGCTCTGATTTAAATAGTATTCAATTTGTAATTCAGGAATTTTTCATGGTATGTTTGGTGACAATGATTGGCATTTAGGAGATGGTGCAGGTAACCATACTGTACCATTTAAATCCAATCCATGGGGAATGCCACTCAAAGTAATGGAGCTGGGGTTTCGAATGTTGTTTCAGGATGGGATAGAGATTTTGTGGCTGGCGTGGTTGGAGTGATTTAAAACCAAACTATTACTAAGTCGGATTTGATAATGGCTAAGGATTTAACAAATAGTGATATTGATTCTGATTTATCTTTTAATGATTTTCTACTCTATCCAAATGGAATTGATGTTGTTTTAAGAGATTTTGTTACATATGGAGATGCAATCAGATTGAAAATGCCCTATATTGATTGCCTTGCACTTGGCGATACAAAGAATCAATACTTATGGCTTGAAAATCATCAGAATATTAATTATTTCGACCATTCGCTGTGGGAAGGAAATACATGCAAAGAACCATGGGTGCCGGGCATGAACTGTTATATGCAAATAGGAAAAGATATTAAAGACGATACTACTCCTTTTTTATTAAATGCTGGACAAGGCTCTTCGCAAGAGGAACCAAATTCTTTAGCAAGTTGGTTACTTCCCATTACAGCAGAAGGAAATTTTGATTTTCATTACGAAAGCCCCGTTCTTGATGTGAACAATTCTGCTTGTATTTGGAATCACTGGTCTACTCCTATCAACAACTACTCACCAAATACACTTCCTAATCCATTTACTGGTTTTTCAGAGTTGTACAACTATCATAATACAGATAATGATGGATTTTTAAATAAATTTTCCGATTTTTCTCAGCCAGGTTATTCTGAGTTTGATGTAAATGGAATTCTCAAATATAATGTTCATTCCCGTGGAGATACAAAAGATGGATTCAGCTTTGCTACAAAACCCAAATTTTATATAGCGTCTAATCCAGCACCTGTTCCTATTTATACTCATAAATCAGGACCGAATTTAAATTTTAATTTTGATGCCACTCAACCTTCCAAATCGTTCGAAAATAGAAATATTTGGTTAAATGGAATTTCATTTGAAATATTAAGTGAAAATTATTTGCCCGCAACATATGGACAAGGTGCTGTTAAGGCTCGTTTAAAATTTGATGATTATTTAGTGGACCAGAATGTTCGTTGGTGTGGAGAAATACAACTGAGCCCACATATTTTTAATACAGCACTTCCGAGTCTTATTGTAGATGAATTTAAAGAGGTGTTACTTGATAGAGGCAAAAGCGGAACACATCTTTTTTCCCAAGGTGTTGATGCAAACGGAACCCATCTTTTTACCATACCAACACATTTTACTGCAAGAGAAAATTCTATTATTGAACTTAAACCTAATTCAATTTTTACAATTGCAAATGGAAGTGTACTGGAGTTAAAGTCTAACAGTAAAATAATTATTGGAGAATCAGCAAGACTTGTGGTAAAGTCGGGTTCTAAATTGATTATGAATGAAAGTTCCTTTGCAATTGTTAACGATGGAATTATTGTTGTTGAAGAAGGAGGAGAATTGGAATACAGAGGAGCAACTATTGAATTGGTTGATATAAATTCGATTCTGGAAATAACTGGTCGTTTAAGTTTAAAAGATATATCTGGAGGACCTTCAATATTTACATTCACTGGGGATGGATTTATTAGATTCAATAGCCAATTATTTCCCAGCAACAATATTACAGCTCAAACCAATTGTCAATTTGTTTTAGCAAATACCAATCAGAATAAAAAGGTAATGGAAATAATTCAAGAGTCTGTATATATTCCAAAACAGTTACAAATTTTGAAATAGTATTAGGAAAAGTTGAGTTGTGGCCTGATAGTAGACTACAATGTGATGGGCTAAACACAGCTATAAAAATAGATAATGCACTTCTTACTTCTAATACCGGGTCGTTTAATGGTCATAGAGGTTTATTCCTTTTGGACAGCCCAACGTTATTATAAACCATTCCACTTTTCAATTTGGAAAGTTTGGAATTTATGCTTTCCAAACCTATGGTGGTTCTCCATTGTCAATTGATGGTTCTATATTCAGAGATTGTAAATATGGATTGTACTCATACGATAAAGGAATCAATCTCAGGAATTGTGCTTTACCAACAACACAAAATTTGGTTGGTAAGGGTATAGAATGTCATTCCCGTCCAATAGTGACGGTGGCTATTGTACATATAACGATGAAGGTTACTTTTATGAAGGTGATGCAACAGCAAGCTTAACAGTTCATAACCCTTGGATAAGTGAAAATTCAACAGGAATAAGAGGTGTTGGAACAACTATAAGAGTGGATTGTGGATTAGTATCAAGAAATACACAATTTGGATTTAATATGGGTTATAATTCCATTTTAGATATGCAAGGCACTGCAACATTCTCTCCTCAAGTAACCGCAACAGATAACGGAACTACGATAGGATTAAATATTGCCAGAAGGATAGAGTTAATTGGAGGTTATAATGATTTACAGCCATTAGGTGGTGGCGGTTCGCAGTCTGCAATAAATGGAACCGTTCGGGCTGGAGTAAATTGTAATCCATTCCCTTTAGGTTTGGATGTTAGTAACAACCATTGGAATATGAATGGCAATTTTTCAATAGATGATTATTTAGTAAACACCAATGTTAACACAACATATTGCCCACCGCCGTTTTTCCAGCAAGCAGTGACTTTGATTGATAGTTCTCCTATAAGTGCAACACCATGTGGTCAAGCAATACCATGCCCAGGATGCAGAGTAGAATCTCCAATGGCGGATTGCCCCACTTGTGAATATATTACAACATCATCTTACACCAATAAAATTCTAAATGAAGCAGCCGTCGAAGCTTCTGAGAGAATTAAACAAATTGACGGTATAGAATTGGTTGAATCACTTGCATTATTTGCTGAGGTGTTATTATATGTTATTTCTGCGCCTGATGCTTCTGAAAATATATTCAAAAGTGTCTTTGGAAAAAATGTTAGAGGTATATGGTAACGCTTTCCAAAAAGGACAATTGGAAGAAATTGACAATGCGACAAATCTATCATCAGAAGTATTACAGGTTTGTTCGGTGCTTGATACTTATATTAATAGAGCGATAACTTCAAATGACTATTCTGAAAAATTGTACTTAACCTTTAATAAAGCTCAAGTGTACAGAGTAGCTGGTAGAAGAGATTTGTCTGTCAATTTGCTAAACACGATGTATAATTGGATAGAGGTAGCCGACCAAGAATATTTAGATAAAATAATATGCTTAACTAACTTAGAAATAGGAATTTTGGATGGAAGTTTGCCATTGGATGAAGTTGATATATTATTGGAAACTTGCAATGGAGTTGCCTATAGGGCTTCTTCCAGTAATAATCAAACTTCAAGTTCTAAGAATTTGGTGAATAAACTTACAGTTGTTCCTAACCCATCATCATCTACTGTGCAAATTGAAGGTATGCATGACGGTATATTCTCAATTGAAATGATTAATGTTAATGGCCAGTCAGTTTTAACTAAAATAATTTCAACCTCCGGAAAATATAGATATTGCAAATTTGTCACCCGGTCTGTACTATGTAATATTTAGAGAGTCCAATGGTGAAATAAACAACAAAATAAAATTTGTTAAGCAATAATTAAAATTGCCAATGTGGGGATCTATATTCGATATTTTTATTTAACACGCCGACGAAGAAATTGCTAAAACACCACCCGATCTTTATCTCGATGGTTATGAATATTATTATTGAACTCGCGCGCATTCAAATTCAACTTTTTTATACACCATGAGCCGGCTGCTTGATTAATGACATCGGATGCATAAACTAATATGGATCTGATCCATCAACCTCTATTGATGATTGCGGGAAGCAGTGCTGATATAAATTATATAACGGATGAAGCATTCAGCAAAGACTCAAATGCAAAAACTACAGAGTTAATTCTTATTGAAGGCGCACGTCATATAGCAACCTATTGGAAACCTGAATATGTAAAACAAATTGAAGTCAAACTAAAGGAGTTTTTTGTTAAGAATTTGAATTAATAAAATTTCGCATTGAGAACCAAACACTTAAGGTCGCGTAATTCCACAGGTTAATTCGCATACGATTTCAAAAAAGCAAAAACCCCTGCAAGTCTTGTCCGCAAGGGTTCCAGAGGTTTTCGATAAATGAATGCTTTGTTTACAAATCCTATCCCAAAGCAGAGTTGCTTCACTTCTCCGCTAACGCTACGAAGTTCGCAACACGCTTCAGGATTAGGCCCACCCCCCTGAAGCGTGAAAGCCCCGCCGGTTAGGCAAGGCTTTCTCTGCTTCAGGGGGGTGGGCCTACTTGAACCAATAAAAAGCCATCATATCACCTTGAAAATTAGTTGATTAACGTAATAATCGTATGCAAATAGATATCATTCGTATGCAAATTCTTTTAATTTTAATATTATGCCACTTTGTGCATTAACTATGTTTTGGCCCCATTCATAGCGAAACTCGATTTGTTGCCTGTTGCTATAATAAATGCAAATTTCATCAAAACTATACCCATTGCTCATCGGGGGTTGCATACAAATGATGGGATAATTCCTGAAAATTCACTGGCTGCATTTCAAAAAGCTATTGACGAGAATTACCTTATAGAAATTGATGTACATATATTAGCCGATAATCAGGTTATAGTTTTTCATGATGACAATACAAAAAGAATGTGCGGATTAGATAAAAAAATTAGAAATTTGACTTTCCCAGAAATAAAATCACTTAGATTGCTTGAGACTCACCATGAAATACCTACGTTGCTTGAAGTTTTTGATTTGGTTAATGGGAAAGTACCAATACTTATAGAACTAAAAACAAAAATAAAGTTGGACCTTTTGAACAATCTGTACTTAATATAATAAAAGAACTATAAAGGTAATATTGCTATACAATCCTTTAATCCATTTTCTTTAGCTTGGTTTGCCAAAATGCTCCTCAAATAACAAGAGGACAATTATCAAGCAATTTTAAGGTGAACAAATCAGTTTTGTGACAAAATTGTTATTGAAAACATGTTTTTCAATTTTAAAAGTAAACCGCATTTCATTGCTTTAATTTTTAGATCTTCCTAATAAAAAGTCAATAGACTACGAAAATTAGGCTTGCCGATTTTAGGTTGGACAATAAAATCAAAACAAGTACTGCACAAAGCTTTGCAAGATTGCGATAACGTAATATTTGAAGGGTTTTGCCTAACATTAACTCACATAAAAATGAAAGAAATTTGGGAGTTTATCATAGATTTTTGGATAAAGGTTTTGCACAAAACGTAGTAGTATCAGTAATATTTATTTCATTTGGATGGTTTATGTCATGGCATCTAAGGAACACGTTTTCTTTCTTTCATTAATAAGACAATTAAAATTTGTATTTATTAAACGCAAATATGTTTTAGTTTGGAAGACCACAAGATAGAAACAGGTGAAAAAATTATCCAATTACTTAAGCAAAAACATGACTATAATTTCAAATGCTTAAAAAAACCAACAGACTTTTGAAGTTTCCTTTAAATCCGAAATATATTCACACAATTTTCTTAGTAGTTTCAGACGTTACAAAACTATCATGTAAGTCAAAGAGAATACACTCAAGATAAAATAATAAAATACGTTAGATTGGGAGGAACTCTCTTCGGAACACATGATCTTGTTTACAGAAGATGTAGAAATGAAAAATTACAGGATGCTTATGGTTGTCAATCCAATACCTTTCAAAGATTTTCAAGTCCAATTGAAGCTGAAATTGTTAGCGAGTTTTAAAGACACCCTATTATAAAAAACCTAATGGACAAAAATTGATGACGGTGAAATTTGTTACGGAGATTGGGGACACTGACGCAAAAACCATAATTCAAACAAAAGAGAAATACAATTCATCCAATAATTCAAAAGTTCCCCTTCTCGTCATTCGGCATATTGGCAATTTTGGAACACTAATTTGGTTTAACAGTGCTGACAAATCTGATGAACTTGCTCGAAGTTTGAATGAGCCGCAAAAAGAAGTTTTATTAATTATTTTTAATACGATAAAATATTCACAAGAAATAAAAGAATATTACCGCAAAAGTGTAGATATTGTTGAAAAGGAAGCAACAATTGAAAACGGCCACTAACAGATCATTTGGAAGTAGAACCATTTAGAAAAGTACAGAACTCATATCGTTGTAGTTTCTATAATTTACCACTGGAAAGATTATTATATAATCGTGTGCAAATAAATTTTCTCAGAGTAAGATTATTTTATATGCTGAAGGGCTATTCAATTCTTCACCAAACTAATTTTATATTGGTGTGTGATTCATTGAACTCCTGCAGTTGTAAATTCCAGATGCAATTTCATTTGGGGTGTATTCTTGGATACGAACTCCATTGTGGTAAATGGAGATGATAAATCAATTTTACCATTTCAAATCGTATATTTCAAACTGCCATTTTTATTTTGAGGTAAAAAGTAACTTATATTAAAATTTCCCATTGTTAGGGTTTGGGATAACGTAAACATGAAATTGTGATCAATTTCATTAACTGGTAGCTATCACAAACACGCCCGGTACCGCTCCCAATGAATAATTTGCTGCATTGGGCATCATGAAGTGTTAAGCGCACAACTGTACCTGTTCGTTACTTTTCATCACATGCAACACCTTGCAAATCTGGTTCATTAATGACGTGCAGAAAATCGGCACAAACCAGTTCGTCATAAATCTTCCCATCCGGCAGCAGATGGTGATAGGTTCTGTGTGGGAGTTGCGTGGTATCCATGTTGAAACAATGCCCCGGTGGCATTTAATGTTTGTATCCCAAGTATCATACTGGTAAATGTTTTTGGTACTTACATATAACCATCTTCCGCTTGGCGAAAAACTACAACCGCTTGCCAGTAAAACAGTATCTGGAATTTCAATTTCCCGATGGTTGTAGCAATCCGGAACAACGATCAAAATCAAATAAGTCAACAACATTTTCCAACGTCTGTTTTATTTACCGTTAATCCGATCACAAATTGATCACCCTGAGGACTAAAGCAGGATTGCATTGCTAACGTTCAAAAAGATGAAATCTACCTATATTTTGAGTATAAGGGCCTAAAATTCCTGTAGGAGTTACCAGAATGGAATAATATTCATCATCATTATAATGATGCACTAAGATCCACCAGTCACGGCCATTTGCATGTTTAACTCCGGTTATGCGTCCATAAACAAGTGTATCATTTATAGCATTGACGTTTTTGGTGCCTACGACTATGCCCCCAAGACCTCCATCCAAGACTCTTATCAATTAAACTATATGATAGATTTACCAAGGAGAAGTCCTGTTACAGAATCAAGAACAACAATTTCTGCAGATTCATAAAACAAAATATTGGCCATAAAATCCGGGTCTGGGAATTATAAATGCACCTTGTGGGATGCCCATACCATTGGTTCATAATAATTGGTTGCCCACCCTGGATTAATGCCTAGTATTAAATAATGAATCGTGGTTGCGGTTGTATATTACATGACCGTTTGTGTAAAATAACAGTTGGGCTGATGTGTCACATATACTTGCATTAGTTAAGAAAATGCCAAACCTGAGGGATTGAAGATTTGATATAGGACTTATTGTATTAAAATCTAATTAATGAATGATCAGTTGGAAATTCCCAACCGATCATCCATTGATTATTTTCTTTTTGAGCAGATACTTGTTTGGAGAGCGAAGTAAAAATTAAAAAGCAAGCCAGAACTGTGCTTAGAAGAAGACGATCTTTAATCCATTTACAAACTACCATATTTTGCGTAAATATTTTAACCCACTCCGGCATTTATTTGAATAAAAAATCATTCAGTTTTAGTATGAACACAAGATAATCATCGTATGCAAATTCACCAAATCGAATGCAAATAGGTTTAAAAACTACAACAGGAGTTGATGGGCAAGAGGTAACATACTCTTGAAAAACTGTCAATTGGGGATTAAAGCTTGCGTCCCACTTGAATTTCTCTATCACCCCTAAAGCAAAATGCCCAACGAAAAATACTCCATTCAGCATTTTACATTGGACATTCTACATTTTACATTCCCGAAGGGCTATGTGGGGCCTACTTGGGCTCGAACCAAGGACCCACAGATTATGAGTCTGTTGCTCTAACCAACTGAGCTATAGGCCCCGAAGATTTGGATGGAAGTCCAAAAATTCTGAGGTGCGAAAATAGGATAAAAAGGAGAATAATACAAGAATAATGTGCTGATGTGCTGATGTGCTGATGGGGAGTGGTGGAAAGGGGTAATGGGTTGGATGTGCTGATGGTGGTGATTGCTGATGGGGTAATGTGCTGATTGGGGAATGTGGTAATGAAGTAATGGGTTGATGTGCTGATGGGTGATGTGCTGATTGGGGAATTGGGGAATTGGGGAATGTGGTAGGTTGATGTGTGCTGGTGTGCTGATTGGGGAAGAGGGGTAATGTGTAATTGGTTAATTGGGGAATGTGGTGATGTGGTAATGGGTTGATTTGGTGATTTGCGGATGTGCTAATGTGCTGATAAGCTCAGTAGGCTAACCGGAGCAGTTCGGCAGTTCGGCTCCGCTCACTATAGACTCCGCTCACTGCAGGCTTTGCTCATTGCAGGTTCTCGTTCACCCGTCTTTTCGATCCAGACAGGCATCGACAACCTCACTTCGACAAGCTCACATCGACAAGCTCACATCGACAACCTCACATCGACAAGCTCACATCGACAAGCTCACATCGACAAGCTCACTTCGACAAGCTCAGTGCGGGCAGTGGATCGCCCTTTTCAATGGCCCAATGACTAATGACTGTTGGTTTTAATAAAAAAAGGGCGTCTTTTTGGAGACGCCCTTTGGTTGTTTATTTGTGACCTATTGGAAGGTGAAATAGTCGTTGAGTGGTTCGAATACATAGTCGGTCCAACCATTCAGGTGCTTATCGGCTTCTTCCCGCGAAGGGAAACCGGTGTGCTCCAATAAAACTTCGGTGCCAACTGCATGACTTTTTAATTCATATTCAACCAGTGAAGGGGCTGTTTTTTTATCCCATTCGGCAGGCTTCCAGGTATAGGAAAGTTTTTTCTTTTTTTTATCAAAGCTCACCACTTTTCCTTTTACCCAACCATCGAACAATTCTACTTCACCATCTATACCATGCTCCACTTTGCCCCCGCCATCACACCACTGACCAATAATTCCTTCATTGGTCAGGGCATCGAAAACTTTTTCAGGGGGAGCATAAACCAGATAGCTTAAGCTGATGGAAAATTTTTTCGGTGATGATTTACCTTCTGACATGGCATTATTTTGTAACTATAACTTTTCGAGTTAAATCGTTGTCATTCGATTGAAATCTTACGAAGTAAACGCCTTCGGAAAGATTTTTCCCAAATGAATAATTATAATTTCCCTCTTGGAGTTTATTATTTTCAACCACTTCAACAATTCTACCTGCAACATCAGTAATTTCAATTTTCATTGTTTGTGGCTCCGACAGGCTAAAAGAAATATTTGATAAACCATTAGTTGGATTCGGATAAACGGAAAGGGTGGCAAGGAATTCCACATCCTGAATTCCAACAGTTGATGTACCGGTAATGTTAATATCATCAATATAAATGTTGTTCCCGGTATTTTGTGAATATTCAAATTTAAATCGAACCGAAGGGCGATTGTTATAAGCAACGCCACTAATATTTACATTTTCCTGGCGCCACTGAGCACTGGTAGGGGTAAAGCTGGCAGAAAGAATTCCGGCAGTGGACAAAGTAAGTCCGGTTTTAGTATAACGTATATTCCACTGCTGACCGCAATTGTTGGAAGCGAAAACTTTTAGCTGATCGGTGGAAGAATTGGATCTGGCGGCAAATGCCAATTGGAAAGTCATACTGGCACTTACAATATTGGTGAGATCATAACCCGGTGTTACAAAAACATCGGTGGTACCATTCGCATTTCCGGAATGATTTAATAATCGCATGGAATTGGATCCGCTGAATGCAGCTACGGTAGAAAGTTGCCATGCATTGCCTGCTTCATTTTCAACGATCCAATCATAAGAAGAAGGAATAGGTCCGGTGTTTTCAAAATCTTCTACAAAAGGAACCGCATTTGCCCCTGTAGCAGGACTCACAACAACAATCCCGGTACGGGTAGTGGAATTACTTCCGCCGGCATTTGAAGCTGTTAAAGTTACATCGTATACGCCGGGAGTGTTATACTGAATTACAGGATTCTGATCAGCGGATGTGGACGGTGTTCCACCCGGAACATCCCAGTTCCATGAAGTTGGATCAGCTGTCCAGGAGAGGTCGTTGTAGGTTATAGAAGTTCCTGCGCAGATGTATTTTATGTCACCATTAAAATCAGCAAGCGGAGCGCAAGGTGATGGAACAAATCCGTCGTTAGTCCCGGTAGCAATAAGGTTATTTATATCGTGCAGATTATTTCTTGAACTTGCAGAACTGTTTAGAGCTGCATGCATACGAGCTTTTTGTCCTTCAGTAAACATCAGGTGACAGCTGGCATAATCCATATAATTCTGAACATTATCAAGAGTGCCACAGGTAATCTGAGTGGTATCACAGGAGAAATTATTAACTCCAATAGTGTTCGGCGTATCCTGAACAAAATCGTCATCGGAACAATTTTGAGGAAGTCCCGGGTTGTTGGTTCCACCCCAGGTATGGGCAAGATTAAAATAGTGCCCTACTTCATGAGTAAGTGAGCGAGCAGAGTAGTTAGAACCATTGCTGGTACCAATACTGCCAACATAATCGCCACGAATAACAACTCCATCTTTATAAGCAGGTGTTATGCCGGGGAAATAAGCATAACCGGCGGCACCGCTTGCAATAGTTTGAACCACCCAAATATTAAAATATTTATTTTGTGGCCAATTAATAAGTTGCTTCACCTGGTCATCACCGGCATAAGTCAGTGAGGAAACCGTACGGGTAATTCCATCAGTACAATTTCCGTTAGGATCTAATTGTGCCAGACGAAATTGTACTTGTACATCGGCAATAATAGGTTGGAATGCAAGAGCAACATCGACACTGTCGGCATAAAATTTTTGAAAACTTTTATTCAGGATATCAACAGCATCCAAAATTTGGGCTTTCGAAATATTTTCGCCACCATAATTATGAATGACGTGGAACACAACCGGAATGGTATATATGATGGTTCCGGACGTTTTCTGATTCCCGGCTTGTTGCACATAGCTTTCAGTAAATTGTTGCAGCTCAGCCAATCTTACCGCATAGGAGGGGTCTTCTAATTTCGCTTTGCGCATCATTTCGTCGGTGTCGCAAGTCCTGAATTGTTGTGCATAGCTGCCGGTAAGTACAGTCACCAATATGGCCGCAGCCAGTAAAATTGTTTTCATTTTATTTGAATTGGGTTAAGGAGATATATTATTGAATTACAACTTTGCGTGAAGTAGTGTAGCCATTCACATTTAGCAGCACGCTGTATAGTCCGGAAGCAAGTCCTGAAGGAAGTTCAAATTGATAGTCGCCGGCATCGAGTGTGGTTTCAGTAATAGTATTTACTACACGACCCAATACATCAACAACATCAATACGAATTGCATTTTTTTCAGTGAGCGTAAATTCAACAGTAGCCTGATTCATAACAGGGTTAGGGTATACGCTAAGAGCCAATGAAGCTTCCAGGACTTCATTAAGGCCAACCGTGCCGTCAAGATTAAGATCATCAATAAAAATGTTATTACCATTTCCCTGAAAGTACTCAAATTTGAAACGAACGTTTGGTTTATTATTATAAGAAGAGCTGGATATATTCACAGTTTCCTGACGCCATTGTGCAGCAGTAGGAATAAAATTGGAAGTAATTAAACCTGCTGTAGACAATGTTGTTCCTGTTTTATTATAACGAATGCTCCATAGCTGCCCACAAGTTGTAGATGCAAATACTTTTAACTGATCGGTGCTGGAAGCTGAACGTGCTGCAAAAGCCAGCCAGAAAGTCAGGTTGGCCTGAGTGACATTACTGAGGTTGTAAGTTGGAGTAACAAAAACATCAGTAGTTTGAGTAGTATTTCCGGTAAAATTATTAATGTAAACAGCACTTAAGCCTGAGTGGGTAGCAAGACCGGTTTGTGTCCATGTATTTCCCCCGCCATTTTCAACGGCCCATTCAGTTCCGGGAAATGAAATGCTTTCAAAACCTTCAGAATAGGGAACACTGTACTGACCACCAGCGGGAACCACCACCACCGATGCAGTTTCGGTGTAAGAATTACTACCTGCACTATTGGTAACAGTAAGTGTGATATCATATGTGCCAGCAGTGTTATATTGAATTACAGGGTTTTGATCGGCAGAAGTAGCCGGGGTTCCACCCGGAAAATCCCAACTCCAGGTATCGGGAGTTCCATTCCAGGATCCGTCGGTAAAAGTGATAGTAGTTCCTTCGCATACATAGTGCACTTTATTAATGAAGGCGGCAACAGGAACACAAACAGCACCCGGAGTGCCGGTAGTACCTGTTGCAATTAAGTTGGCAGGGGTCCAGAGATTATTTCTTCCACTGGTAGCAGAGCTAAGGGCAGCATTCATACGGGTACATTGACCGACTGAAAATATATTCTGACAATTACCATTCGTATAATCCATATAATTGGTGAACATGTCACCATTAGGACCATTATTACAGGTGATACTTGGAAAATTCGGACAATTACTTTGATTAGGGCCTTGTTGTGTAGGGGTGTCGGTAACAAAATCGCTTCCGCAATTGGCATCCCCCCAAATATGGCGAAGATTTAACCAATGACCAATTTCATGGGTTGCTGTCCGCCCAACATTTCCTGAATTAGCAGCAGTGCCAATGGAACTAGTAAAATCGTATTTAAGCACTACACCATCAGTAGCTGCGGCGCCGCCGGGAAACTGAGCGAAACCAACCACAAAACCGGCTCCTCCACTGGTATTTTCAATCGATTTAACTACCCATATATTTAAATATTTATTACTAGGCCAGTAACTAAGCGCTTTTACATTGTCACGCGCATCATTGGTAAGTGTACTGAATACCCGAACCACACCATCAGTACAATTTCCGTTAGGGTCTAGAGTTGCCAGTCGGAATTCGATTTCGGCATCACCGCCTGAATTCTGGAAAGGAGCAGGAGTATTCACAGCATCGGCGTTGAGTCGACGGAAATCAACGTTTAATGAATCAAGTTGATCGATACACTGTAAACGAGAAATATTTTCGGGGCCACCCTCATGAATAATGTGAAAAACTACAGGAATGACACGTACTACAGAGGCGTTTTTTGTCCCGGGGAAGTAGTGTTCTGGCCACTTCTTTGATTCACATAATTTTGAGTTTCCAGTTCTAATAGTTGTTGATTTTTGCGGAATTCAGGATTAGTAGCCATTTGCTCTTTGTACATAATTTCGGCCAGGCATTTGTCGAAATGCTGCTTTTCGTTTTGTGCTAAGAGGCTGATTGGCAACAGCATGGCTGAAGCGAAAACTACCAGAAGCATTTTGGCGTAAAGATTTTTCATGGAGATATTGATTTTTAGGTTAGTTTACTGATTATTAACAATTTATAAATCGGTTTAGTTTTTACATCCGATAAAAAAGATGTTCGAATCCTATTCAAACACCTTGGAAATAATTACCACCTGCATTTACACCGCTAAATTAAGCTAAAAAGAGACTAAAAACAAAGGACTTATGTCACAATTGGGTAAATTGGTCAATAAAGAAAAGGTTCATAGGTCATGGGGTCATAGGTAATAAGGGGATGGTTGATATTTTGCAGATGTCTAACTGTGATGTAGTAATAATTGAATGTGGTTAGGCTGTGTGCTGATGTGTTGCTGATTTTCTATGGTGATGATGCAGTCGACTCGATCATACAAATAATTAACAACAAAATTTGCAACTGAGCAACCGCGTAAATATTTATGATGTACTAACTAACACCTGGTCCATAAATTCACTTTTGATTGCTCGTGAAAAATTCAGTGCTGCAGCGTAGCGAAATTTGGTAGGGTTTGGTGGAGGATTATCCTTAAACGGATCAAATGCATACGATGTGTTAGATACTATAATTGGTAACAGGACTACAGCTGTTTTGCGGTTCGTCGATTTTTATTGGCGGTGTTGCAGCAACCAGAGAAATGGCTGATGGTGTTTATTTTTACAAAATAATGAGCTCGGGAAATAATTTTAAAACTGATAAATTTGTGGTGAATAAGTAAGAATTTTTTATTTCGTACAACAATAACCCTGGAGATATTTCTTCGGGGTTATTGTTTATTTGTTTTTGTATCGTATTTTTGAACTTTCAAAGATTAATTTTTTTTTTAATTTTTCACATCATGGATTACAAAATTTTTAGTTTACACCACCGTGGCATGGATTGCATCGGGGTGAGTTTAAGTCGTGAGGATTCACGCAATGAACAAATCAGGAAAATTCCGGGAATACGATGGTCGCAGTCGAACAAGTGTTGGTACGGGGAATACAGCGCAGAGTTGAAGTTTTCGTTTGCTGTGTTATTTGGAGAAGGTAAGGCGGCGGCGGCAGTTGGCAGTGGCGGTAGTCAGGTTGATGAGGCGGCGGCGGCGGCAGTAGGCAGCGGCAGCAGACAGGATGATGAAGAGGTTGAGGCGGCGGCGGCAGTTGGCAGTGGCGGTAGTCAGGTTGATGAGGCGGCGGCGGCGGCAGTAGGCAGCGGCAGCAGACAGCTTGATGAAGCAACCCCGGCGATTGAAAGTGGTAGCAGGCAGGATGATGAGGCGGCGGCGGCAGTAGGCAGCGGCAGCAGGCAGCGGCAGCAGACAGGATGATGAAGAGGTTGAGGCGGCGGCGGCAGTTGGCAGTGGCGGTAGTCAGGTTGATGAAAAGGTTGCAGCGGCAGTAAGCAGCGGCAGCAGACAGGATGATGAAGAGGTTGTGGCGGCGGCGGCAGTTGGCAACGGCGGTAGGCAGTCAATGAAGGCAGGTGCAAAGCAGAAGGTTGTGTTGGATGCATCGGTAATGGAAGCTGTGGAAAAATTTAAGGAACACATGCGGGTCGTTCGATACAGTGAAAACTCCATTCAAAATTACACGAGTGCGGTAATGGAATTTCTCAAATTTTTTGCTGATGAAGACTGGGAGGATTTGGATGCCGGCGATATGCAGCGTTTTCAGAAGGAGCGGATTATTGACCGGAATTTATCTTATTCCTATCAGAGCACAATGATTAGTGCCATCAAAAATTTTATGAGGTGAATACCGGTGAGGCAGTCGATCCTGATTTTATAAAGCGTCCCCGAAAGGGTCATCCACTTCCAAATATTATGAGTCTGGAACAGGTGGCAAAGTTGCTGAAATCAGTCAAGAACCAAAAGCACCGGATGATGTTGAGTATTGGTTATGGGTGTGGGTTGAGATCGGGGAGGTGGTGAAACTAAAACCTGAGAATATCCATTCTGATCAGGGAATGTTGGCAGTACTAAAAGGTAAGGGCAACAAGGACCGGATGGTACCGATATCGGCGAATCTGATTTCACAGTTGCGTGAATATTTCAAAATTTACCGTCCGAAGGTGTGGCTTTTTGAAGGCGAGAAGGAGGGCAAACCCTATTCACAACGAAGTTTGCAGTTGGTATTCAAGAAAGCGGTGGAGCGGAGTGGGTTACCCAAAAAACACAAATTTCATGATCTCCGGCACAGTTACGCAACTCATATGATGGATGCGGGCACCAACCAACATGTTATCCAAAAAGTTCTGGGACATAACAGCATAAGGACTACCGAAATTTATACCCATGTGAGTAAAACACTTTTGCAGAAGATTTATAATCCTTTTGATAATTTGAATATGTAAGACATTTTGTGCCTGGATCAATTTTTGGGTTGACATGCCAGTTTATAACCGCATGATTGGAATATTAGGTTGTTTCATTTTAAACCAGTAAATTTGTTAAAACAGAATTTAACCCTAAACACTCATCAAATAAAAGCTACTTACCAAATGTTATTGTCGGACCAAAACATACGCATAATATCCAGAATTAGCATCATTGGGATTAGGGTTTATCGGGTATAAACTAGTTATGCGACAGTGCGAATTGTCTTTTCTACGCAAGTATGATTACGTTAGCGCTGCGGAAAAAGGTAGCTGTTTTTTTACCTGACAAAACATTGCATAGACAAACAATAAAATTTCTCAAATAATTCTGACGTTAATTGAAATTTATTTCAACAAAACAGGTCATTAATCGCAGACAATTCATACCGGACAAGTTTAGACAGCTACCTTTTTCCGAACGAACAGGGACAGAGACGTTGAAGAGCTGATTTGGTTATCTTTGGGAAGCAGGAAGCATCTGGAATTCTTATGCCGGCCAGCGGCTACTGCGGGATCGTTATGCGACAGTGCGAATTGTCTTTTCTACGCAAGTATGATTACGTTAGCGCTGCGGAAAAAGGTAGCTGTTTTTTTACCTGACAAAACATTGCATAGACAAACAATAAATTTCTCAAATAAATTCTGGACGTTAATTGAAATTTATTTCAACAAAACAGGTCATTAATCGCAGACAATTCATACCGGACAAGTTTCACAGATCCAGCTACCTTTTTCCGAACGAACAGGGACAGAGACGTTGAAGACTGAGATGAGCGCACCATCGCCTAACACGCAGTAGCACGCTAGCCGGCTGCAGGAAGTTTTGTGGCTAGATCTTTTGGTTATCTTTGGGAAGCAGGAAGCACCTGAATTCTTATGCTGTACTGGCGGGATCGTTATGCGACAGTGCGAATTGTCTTTTCTACGCAAGTATGATTACGTTAGCGCTGCGGAAAAAGGTAGCTGTTTTTTTACCTGACAAAACATTGCATAGACAAACAATAAAATTTCTCAAATAAATTCTGGACGTTAATTGAAATTTTATTTCAACAAAACAGGTCATTAATCGCAGACAATTCCATACCGGACAAGTTTCAGAGACAGCTACCTTTTTCCGAACGAACAGGGACAGAGACGTTGAAGAGCTGAGATTAAGCGCACCATCGCCTAACACGCAGTAGCACGCTAGCCGGCTGCAGGAAGTTTTTGTGGCTTCAGATCTTTTGGTTATCTTTGGGAAGCAGGAAGCACCTGGAATTCTTATGCCGGCCAGCGGCTACTGCGGGATCGTTAAGCGATAGTGCGAATTGTCTTTCTACGCAAGTATGATTACGTTAGCGCTACGGAAAAAGGTAGCTGTTTTTTACCTGACAAAACATTGCATAGACAAACAATAAAATTTCTCAAATAAATTCTGGACGTTAATTGAAATTTTATTTCAACAAAACAGAACATAATCGCAGACAATTCATACGGGACAAATTTGAGGGACAGCTACCTTTTTCCGAACGAACAGTGCCGGAGACGTTGAGAAGCTGAGATTAAGCGCACCATCGCCTAACACGCAGTAGCACGCTAGCCGGCTGCAGGAAGTTTTGTGGCTTCAGATCTTTGGTTATCTTTGGGAAGCAGGAGGCACCTGAATTCTTATGCCGGCCAGCGGCTACTGCAGGATCGTCAGGCGACAGTGCGAATTGTCTTTTCTACGCAAGTATGATTACGTTAGCGCTGCGGAAAAAGGTAGCTGTTTTTTACCTGACAAAACATTGCATAGACAAACAATAAAATTTCTCAAATAAATTCTGGACGTTAATTGAAATTTTATTTCAACAAAACAGGTCATTAATCGCAGACAATTCATACGGACAATTTCACAGACAGCTACCTTTTTCCGAACGAACAGGGACAGAGACGTTGGAAGAGCTGAGATTAAGCGCACCATCGCCTAACACGCAGTAGCACGCTAAGCCGGCTTCAGGAAGTTTTGTGGCTTCAGATCTTTTGGTTATCTTTGGGGAAGCAGGAAGCATCTGGAATTCTTTGCCGGCCAGCGGCTACTGCGGGATCGTTAGGCGACAGTGCGAATTGTCTTTTCTACGCAAGTATGATTACGTTAGCGCTGCGGAAAAAGGTAGCTGTTTTTACCTGACAAAACATTGCATAGACAAACAATAAAATTTCTCAAATAAATTCTGGACGTTAATTGAAATTTTATTTCAACAAAACAGGTCATTAATCGCAGACAATTCATACCGGACAAGTTTCACAGACAGCTACCTTTTTCCGAACGAACAGGGACAGAGACGTTGAAGAGCTGAGATTAAGCGCACCATCGCCTAACACGCAGTAGCACGCTAGCCGGCTGCAGGAAGTTTTTGTGGCTTCAGATCTTTTGGTTATCTTTGGGAAGCAGGGGGCACCTGGAATTCTTATGCCGGCCAGCGGCTACTGCGGATCGTTAGCGGTCAGGCTAAAATACGACACAACAACAATGACAGAAAAGTTGACAAGTAAGAGAAATATATTTTTTGACAGGACTAATTCTATTAGTTGTAGCTGGTATTTTTGGAGGTATGGGGACATTATCAATCTTCAAGGTAATAAAACGACCTTAAAAGTGGTGTTCCGTTAACAAAGACAATGTTTATTGTTCCCTTTAATATTTTACCCTTTTCTATTCTACACTTTTTACTACTTACTAACCTATTTTCCATCACTGACAATTGGTAAAGAAGGAATTGAACTTTCGACAATTTTTGAGACGAAAAAGTATGGTTGGACTGAAATAAAGCAAATTCAAATAACAGGAAAACAATTTCATAAATTTCTTTTGTGTCTATGCCAGTTGAAGCAACAACAATTCAGCTAAACGACAATTCTGAAATTTATTTATGGGTTGACTATTACAGAAATAAACCAGACCTGAGAGTTATTCTTGACAGAGCAAATGACATTTTGAAAGACAACAAACAATTCTCAAAACTTAACTTTAACATTGACAGACCAAATTTTGCCGACATAGATTTAAACGACATTGACGTTAATGAATTTAATGGAAATCATCTATTTACTTTTAACGGACTATTCTTTTATGGCTGGGTAATTTTTATTGGTTTTATGGTATCAACTAAACCACAAGTTTTTTTGACAAATTATGGTGCTATTATTTCATTATCTTTTGCGACACTTGTAATTACAGGAATGTTGAGCTATCAAATGCACTATTTCCAAATTTCAGGTCAATATTTAATCGTCAGAAATACAATTTGGTTTTGGCGTAAAGACATTTATCCGCTAGAAGACATACGTGAAGTTGTGGTTGAAACTCCTCATAAACTTTCGACTTCACTCAGAGTAATTACAAACGGCTTTCGAGACAAACTTTATCCAGCAGGAAGTTTAAACGATAAAACTTGGAAAAAAATAATGGAACAACTTAGAAGTAAAAAAATTAAAGTGAGAAATGAAGCTATTTGATAACCATAGACAAGAAGCCCGAACCGCTAACAGCAGCTACCCAAAAGGCGGGGTTTCGTGTTCCAAAGACAGTTTTGTGGTTAATCAAACATTAGTTTTTCAAATGAAGTTTTGTGGTAAAAGTCCCGCCCTTCGGGTAGCTGCCAAACGTTACGACAGTTTAAAGATTAAAATGAATATTCAGCTAATGGATTCCACCCATTTTCATAAAGGGCTAGCTTTTATTTCAAGAAATAGTTATCAAAATGGAAAATTATATGAGGTTGATTCTGTCAGTGTCCCATATTCCATGGACAGCACTTTAAAAGCAAACAACATTAGATTTGGATTAGTGTTGATAACGATTGGAACTGTAAGAAGCGATTACGATGAATTTAAAAGACGAGTAGCGCGTAATGAAATAAGACTGAAATATGATGATATATTTCCAGACAGATATGTTTCACGGGTTTATGGTGCATTAATAGATACTTCAAAAAGTGATTTTATTATGCTCAGTAAATCAGAGTTAAAGAAAAGTCCATTGGATGCTAATGCAATTGCCAAACAAGTCAAGGAAGTATTGATCGGAACTTTCTTCGCGGCTTCCTGCTGCCCATAACACGTGTGCCGCAAGGGCCGGCCGAAGCTATTAGTTTTTATTAACTTGGTGGCCGGCCCCTGCGGCAACCACGAAAACGTTATGCGACAGTGCGAATTGTCTTTTCTACGCAAGTATGATTACGTTAGCGCTGCGGAAAAGGTAGCTGTTTTTTACCTGACAAAACATTGCATAGACAAACAATAAAATTTCTCAAATAAATTCTGGACGTTAATTGAAATTTTATTTCAACAAAACAGGTCATTAATCGCAGACAATTCATACCGGACAAGTTTCACAGACAGCTACTTTTTCCCAACGAACAGGGACAGAGACGTTGAAGAGCTGAGATTAAGCGCACCATCGCCTAACACGCAGTAGCACGCTAGCCGGCTGCAGGAAGTTTTTGTGGCTTCAGATCTTTTGGTTATCTTTGGGAAGCAGGAAGCATCTGGAATTCTTATGCCGGCCAGCGGCTACTGCGGGATCGTTATCGGAAACCCCATTCATAGTCAATCAAAAAACATGCACAAATATTTATTCGTTTTTCTCTGTCTGATACTTTTCAAGAGGATATTAATGCTCAGCCATTTGGAGCGAATAATGCTACTTGGCATTACAGTTTATATAATTATTTCTTCCCGCCATTAAGTATTAGTCCAATTAAGGTTACAAGCTCTCCAGCATTTATTTTAATGGATATAGTTGTAGAAATGTTTATGTAAATAGCAATGCAGGTTGTATGGCAGATACAACTTATATTGTACGAGAAAGCAACGATTCCGTTTATTATTATTTACCAAGTAGCAATCAATTTGTGATGCTTTACAACTATAATGCTGCTATAGGTGACACACAGACAATATATGGAATGGATATTTCGGGCTTTGATACAAGTGTTCAAATGGTTGTTACCTCCATTGGCACAATCACAATAAATGGATCCTTGAAGAAAACATACGATATCACATATGCAACCCCTTCTCATTATTTCGATTTTGCAGGTACAGTCATTGAAGATGTAGGAAACACTTTTTTCTGTTCCCTCAATGGGGTTTTGTGATCCTATAATACATGAATTTAGATGTTATGAGGACAGTGTAATTGGGTTGTACCAAGTTTATTCAAATTTACCATGTGACTCTGTAGTATGGCTGACTTCAAATGAGTATGGATATAACGACAATTTTTTGATTGCACCCAATCCCTTTGATTCCGAATTTTCAATCACGATAAATAATAATTCTTATAAAAATGTAACAATTTCACTTCATGATATTTTGGGTCAAATAAAAATAAATAGCCAAGAAACTATAATAGGTGATTCGTATACAAAAGCAATTGACATGAATTTATTCCCTAAAGGAATTTACCTACTTGTAATAGAAATTGATGGACAGCAATACTTGAAGAAAATTCTAAAAGATTGAAAGTAATTATTAGATATTCGCGGATGGGGTATTCCGATAACACGTTGTTGCCGCAAGGGCCGGCCGATGTTTATAGAAAATTATTAAATTGGTGGCCGGCCCCTGCGGCAACAACGGGAACGTTATCGGAAACCCATTTGACAGCAACTAATACATTAATGATATGAAAAAAGTAAACGCTACACTGATTTTAATTTTAATAGTTAAAATACTTTTTGCCCAAACGCCTCAACTTTGGGGACTTGCATCATTAGGAGGTTCAAATAATAAAGGACTAATTTTCAAAATTAACGGTGATGGAACAGATTTTTCAGCAATTGATTCTTTAAATTATTATGTTGGCTCTTCTCCGCGTGGTAGCTTGACTATGGTTAGTGGCAATAAATTATTGGGATTAACATCAAATGGTGGTGGTGGAGCTGGCACAATATTCAGTTTTGATTTAAGTAATAATTCCTGTACACCTGTTTTTAGTTTTACTGGTCTTTATGGTGGAAATTCATACGGGAATAATTTACTACTTGCAAGCAATGGTATGTTGTATGGAATGACAACCAATGGAGGGCTAAATAATTTTGGGGTAGTTTTTAAAGTTGACCCCACTAACAATAGCTTTACTAAACTCCACGATTTTAATGGTCTTAATGGAAAGCAACCTTATGGAAGCTTAATTGAAGCTAATAACGGAAATCTTTATGGCATGACATTTTGGGGTGGCGCTAATAGTAATGGAGTTATTTTTAAATATGATACAACGAACTTTACGTATTCGGTTATTTATAATTTAATGGGCAATAATGATGGTAAATTTCCTTACGGAAGCTTACTTCAAGGGATTAATGGAAAACTTTACGGATTAACTTCATCAGGTGGAATTAATGGTACAGGAACTTGATTTTGCTATGACTTGTTAACTAATACTTATCTTAAAGCATTTGATTTTGATTCAATAATGTGTGAAAGTCCCTATGGAAATTTAATTCAGCTAAGTAATGGAAAGTTATATGGAATGACAAGGTGGGGAGGAAGTCACAATTCTGGCGTGATATTTAATTTTGATCCTTCAAATAATTCCTATAATAAATTGTATGATTTTGATAGTATAAACGGTGCAATACCTTACGGATCACTTTTCAATGCAAGCGATGGTAAGCTTTATGGAATGTCTCGTCTGGGGGGTGTAAATAATTTTGGTGTAGTTTTCAGCTTTGATCCTTCAAATAACAATTATATAAAACTTCATGATTTTGATAGTATAAATGGCTCGTATCCTTGGGCCGATTTTATTGAAATAATACCCACAGGTATTGAAAATTTATACACAAAAATAGGAGTTACAGAGTTTCCAAACCCATTTAACAATTCCATATCCATCCATATAGAAAAACCAAATTCATTACTAGCAACATTTGTAATAAAGAGTGTTTTAGGTCAAGTTGTTTTCAGTATTGAAGAAAGTAAACTAAGCAATAGTTATACAAAATCAATTGACTTGAGTGTTGTTTCAAAAGGAATTTATTTACTTGAAGTAATTGTTGATGGCGAAAAGAGGAAAGAAAATTGTCAAAGAGTAAATCTTAA
Organism: Bacteroidota bacterium; assembly: GCA_016722525.1. GTDB lineage: Bacteria > Bacteroidota > Bacteroidia > AKYH767-A > OLB10 > JADKJB01. Next base: position 2,551 of record JADKJB010000005.1, on the reverse strand, counting down.
CAGAAATTAAATTGTGGTATGGGTATTCCGATAACACGTAGTTGCCGCAAAGGCCGGCCGATGCATATAGAGAACTATTAAATTGGTGGCCGGCCTCAGCGGCAACTACGAAACCGTTATGCGAAACTCTTTGGCGACATTGCTAATTGTTACCTTCAGCTTTGAACGACCACTACTAAAACTTGCGCAATAAATGAATCAACTTCAACAGAAATTAAACAGAACTATTATTTGATTAATCTTTAAGCTAAATTTGTTTTATAATCAAACAATTATTTAAACAATTAAAAACAAACAAAAAATGAAACAATTGTTACTCCTTTCAATTTTGCTTTAACTTTCTACAAAGAAACGACAGCACAAATTATATTTAATTTTGAAAACCATGACATCTCTTTTGGGGAATTGAAGGTGATGGCTCAATTGTAGTTGATACTGTCATGGTAATCCTGGGAGCGCACTGCGTGTAAATGAACCGGCAGCTGGTACCTTAAATTTTGTAATAGCACCTCCTGCTATGACGGAAACTGGTCCTCAGCTAACATTACTGATTCAATCTATTGGGATTTGCTTGTACACAAAATCGCTGGAACAATGATTTCAGCCAACAATGATAAAATAGAACTCAAAGGTGGCGGTAATTATGCAAAGTTTATTGGAAGCTTTTCAATGCTGCAAGATACTTTTATTAGGACTTCTGCATCTCTGAATCCGACAGACTGGAATATGGTTTCAGGAACATGGGCGGGTTTAATGCAGTCGGTAGAATTTATCCGAATAAGAACAGAATACGTAAATGGTGATGAATACGACTTACTGGATAATGTTGGGCTTACCTTTACACCAATCATTAATGTAAATCAGGGATATGTTTGCTCTCCTTTCGATTCCCTTGATGGACTTGACGGATGGAATTTCATAAATGCTGCTTCTATCGCTTCAGTTAATACTGAAGGTAATCCATCTAACTGTATAAGGATTGGAGACGCAGGTGGTAGCCTTTCTTATGGCTATGCACCTCCTAAATTCAGAGGAGATTTAAGCTCACTCAAAGGTACAGGAACAATTACATTTGATGTGAAGGATATTACTAACCTCACTAACCTTGCATTACCGCCTTACTTGGTGAGATTAGCTGGTGTGGGGCGAGAAGCTACATATCCGATTACAGCAAATGATGCAGCAACATTGAAGAATGCTTGGCACTCTTTTACATTACCACTTGACAGTAGTTTATGGACAATTACATTAGGAAGTTGAGTGCTTTGCTTGCTAATGTTACCACAATAGAAATTGCGCTCGAATATTATAATGGTATAGGAGAAACTGTTTACTTCGACAACTTTTGCATTGGAAATTTTGGTGTTATAAGTAGCATTTATCAATTAAGTACAAATGAAAGCATTTATGTTTTTCCAAATCCGGGCAAAGGAATATTTACAATTGAATTGGAATCAGCAAATGCATCTGACAAATTTGATTGGAGGATTAACGATTTGACAGGAAGGCTTATTTATGAAGAGAGCGGTTCAGGAAAATCAAAACACAAAATTGATTTAAACGAATTTGCTAAAGGAATTTATATCATTTCCGTCAGCACATCAAAAAGAAGGTGGAAAGGCAAAATAATACTTGATTAAAAAAACATTAGCTGCAAACAAATTATATGATAACATGTGCCCAAGGTGAAGTGCATTGGGAGTATGAGAGTAGAGTATTCGCATAACAAGGGCTTAAAAGAAATGGCGGGTGAAGTGGTTAATCAAACATTTGTGCATCTAATAAACAGTTGTAGTAGGTTGACAGTTGGTGCTTCTAAACCACCACTTCTTTAAGCCCCGAAACGTCAGGTTGTGAAAAAACTCCGTTTTTCACAACCAATATCCTCGGAGGAGTGGCATGTAAAATTATAAACCAATTAAACGCGATATACGCTCATAAAAAAATCAGGCTGCAATTTCCAATTCATAAAAAAAGGAAGTGTAATGGAAGCATTAGGAGTAGGATTTGATCGAAGTCTCCAAGCTTTTCGGTATTTTGGTTTCCATTTTTTTGAGTGTTTACATTAAATCGTCGAATTCAAGAATATTAAAGGACCGCTTTATGTTGTATGAAAGCATTATCAAACTCCATTCTCCATTTACTTTTTCCAGTCCAATGAGGTTGGTGTAATTGTAACCCCACTTTCGTTTGATGGTTCCAAAAATATGTTCGTTGATTTCTTGCCGAGTTCTGTATAATTTTTGATTTCTTTTGTAATTCCTGTTGTTTAATTCAACGGCTTCTGCATATTGACTTCGTTCAATTTCCCTTCCACCTTTTGCTCTACCGGTGCACAAATGTTTTACCGGACAGTGTTTACATTTTGGAGTACGGTACTTTTATATTGGTATGAAATTTTGTCCTCACGTTTTTGGTGTGCCAGGTACCAAAGGTATGCAAGGTTTGTCCGGCGGGACATGTGTAAGTGTCGTTTCTTCTGTCATATTTAAACTGATCCACCAGATATTCTTTTGTAGTTCCTTTAGGATTGCTGTTTACTAATTCCTGT
>JADKJB010000004.1 GCA_016722525.1 Bacteroidota bacterium | reverse complement strand
GGCATCGGTCGTGAGTAAATCATCAGAGCCCGCATTAAATATTTGAACTTTCGCACCCGGAACAGGCAATCCTGATATAGCATCAATCACCTGACCTGAAGCAGTAAATGCAGTAAGTGGATTAAGTGGTACATCAAGAGTTGTTAACTGACCATTAACCAAAATTACATTATTAATTATTTTGATTCGTAACCTGCACGTGACACTTGCACGGATACTGTTCCCGGAGTTACAGTACCTGTTTTATATTCACCTAACAAATTAGTTACTTTAGTCAAATTAGCACTTAAAACTTCAACAGTGGCATTGTTAAGTGGCAATCCTGAAATTGAATCAGTAACTATACCTTCAAGATAACAGGCGCGAGTATAGGTAGGAGTAAGTACGTACAAACCATTATCGATATCGGAAACAACAATTGTTCCTGAAGGCAGAAAAGGGTATACACCCCAACACCCATTAAAGCCACCTCCTGTACCCTGAATATAGGTATCATAAGATGCGACAGAAATAATATTAGCGGGTCTGGAAACATCAGTAATTGAGATCCCATCCTTATACCATGATGTTACAGCAAAATCATTCAGAATGTGTGTATTGTGAACTATTGAACCTGAACCGGGAGTTAGCTGAAAGCGATCCAGTTCCTTAATATCACCCAAATCGGTAATATCATAGGAAGTGAGGTAGGAGTCGTTAGTTTCATCAGTAGTAAACAAAACCGAACTGGCATCATTAAGCCAGGTGTTATGTGTTAAAATTGCTTGAGTATTCCTGTGAGCTAAAAGAATTGGATTAGCTTTATTTGTTACATCATAAACTGCAAAAAATCCATCATAAATATGTCCGGCATAGAGCACGTTATTCCTTACATAACCATCGTGCACATAGGGACCCGGGGTATGTCCTTTATAAACAGGATTCCAGGGATCAACCAGATCGATAATTATTGCTGCTCCATTGAATAAATTGCTGCCAAATAAATAGGCATGGGCATCTTCGATATGCAATGCATGAATAGTTTCAAGTTGTCCATTAATGGCACCGCTACCAGCCCAATATTTTGAATTGACAGAATTTGGCAGATCAGACAGATCAACAATTTGAAGTCCCTGGTTTCCGCCTTCAGTAGTAACATAAGCGTAATCCCCCCATATTTTCACTTCGCGCCAATCCGATTGAGCACCGGGAATAGTGAAGGCCTCTACTGGATTATCCGGATCTGTTACATCAACGATAGAAAGGCCTTCATAATAGCCCACCAATGCGTATTCATTGCCTTGAGAATCAACAAAACCTCCAATATTAGATAGTGAAACCCCATAAGGAAGCACAGATCTTAGTGTTAAATTAAAGTTTTGGGCAGAAACTATTGTTGATAATAGTAACCCCAGAATGACCAGGTAAAATTTTTTCATTTTTATAGTTAAGTTGGATTCAAAGAATTAGGAAATCAAATTTAGGGCTTTTACAATTACCGTGTCCCAAAAAATGAGAATTATAAATAAAATCCAATTTTGAGTTTGAATAGTACGCTTTTATTCAGCAATACGGGAGAAAATTGCGTAAAACATGGAATCTGAGTTTTGTGATATTCCATCAATTATAGAACTATCCTGTAGCTGCATTCCCGGTAAGGTTGAAATAAAGTCCACCATTTCCTCGTTTTCCGCCCTAAACACCGAGCATGTGATATAAATAAGTTTACCATTTACTTTAAGAAAAGGTAAGGCATTTACCAAGATTTTTCGTTGTTTTAAAACAAAATTCGCTATTTGATCTTCATCAAAATAGCAGAGCATTTCTGGGGTTCTTCCCCATGTTCCGGAGCCAGAACAAGGAACATCTGCGATAATACCGTCAAACATTTTACCTTCAAATAAGTCACCCGGAGGTTGTTCCAGATCGGCAATATAAAGACCTACTTTTTGTCGTTCGTTTTCGGATAAACGCAAACTAAAATTATCGAGAATTGAAGCCCTGCTATCTGTAGCAGTGATTTTGATTCCGGGGAACCGATCCATTAGTTGCAACGACTTCCCTCCTGCTCCACAACAACAATCCCACCATTGCTCACTCTCTTTTGCAGGAATCCTGTTGCCTGCCAATTGGGAGGATCGATCCTGTACTTTAAACAATCCACTTTTAAAAGTAATTAATGGCTCCAGATGCACACCAGGATTCAATGACAGTGCATTTGGCAATTGACTATCTGTAATAAAATTAATATTCAGATTTTTGAATTCTTCTAAAATCTGTACATGACTTTTTTGATTCATTCTAATCCATACTCTTGGAGGAGTTAAGATGGAAAAGGCCAACCTGTTTCTAAGTAAGCCATCAGAAATGCCGGATTGAAAAGAGCAAATATCCTCCATCCTGAAATCAGGATACCTGCGCTCAATAGTATGAACCCTTTCTTGAAGGGAATCTGATTGCAATTCTATAACATCTGAACCAAAAGCTGCGCAGAAAAAAAATTTATCATATCATCTTTGAAGCCATACAAGATAATAACCCACACTCAATCTTGTCAAAAAATCGTGCTTATTAAGGGCTTTACCTAATCGAAAAAAGCATAACACCAATCTGCAATAATTTTTCTGTCGCGAGATCCGTACTTCCGGTTCTTTAAGAAAATATTTTTGAGATACCTGTGAAAGGGCAATTTACCATCAAATCCCTCGATAATCGATGTGATTATCTGAATTCTGGCACGATGATAATTTTTTTTGATCCTGAATCAGAAATCAAGTTTTATTTGCGATTTTGGTTTGCCTTTGTCCTCTGGATTTGCAACTTCTTTAGTTGCGGGAGAAGGTGATGTTACCGGTTTAACAGGAACCGGCAGACCTGAACTACTGTTGGGTGCCGCATCTAAAGCCCGTATTTTAGCAATCGGAAATTTAGTGAGAACTATACCAATTGCAGATCTGTTTTTGATAAGAATCTCATTAAATTTAACTTCAAGATTCAGATTCTTAAGCTTGGGTCTAGGTTTCAAAACAACATTTACACGTGGACCGTTATCGGGTCCGGAAATTGCAAAATAAAGGACTTTTGATCCCTCTGTGCCTTTTGTTAGTTCATATACTTTATCACGCGTGATTCCGGATATATTAAATCGCTTCACCATGATAGCGCCTTTGAGACCATCCTGATAAATGAGGTTATAAATTTTACTTTCCTCGTTTTTTTCAAATGTGGCTATATGACGAATATCCTTCCCCATATATTTTTTTTCATCAATTCGTGAAACCATAAATTTGGCATCACCGGTAAAAGCAATGATATCGTCAATATCGGAACAATCGCAAATGAATTCATCACGCTTCATGCCATAACCTACAAAGCCTTCCTGCCTGTTAACATATAATTTCTGATTATTAGCAATAACTTTTGAAGCAATAATTGTTTCAAAGGAAGTGATCTGAGTGCGACGTTCCCGGCCTTTGCCAAACTTTTTCAACAACTCTTTGAAATAGTTGATCGCATAAGTTTTAAGATTAACAAGGTCATCATTGATTCTGGCGAGTTCAGCTTCAATGGCAGCAATTTTTTCCTCTGCTTTGTTAGAATCAAATCTGGAAATTCTTTTTATTTTTAATTCGGTTAACCCGGCCATATCTTCAACTGTTACCGGTCTGCGTAATATTTTCAGGTAGGGTTTAAGGCCTGTTGCAATGGTATCAATTATTTGTTCCCATGTTTCGCACACCTCAAGGGCGCGGTAGATTCGCTTCTCAATAAAGATTTTTTCCAGTGAACTGTAGTGCCATTCCTGTTCTTTTCTTCTCTTGCAATTTCAAGTTCCAGTTTTAACAAATCAACTGTATTTCTAGTTGAAATTTCAAGTATATCATTGACACCAACAAACCGTGGTCTTCCTTCTTCAATGATGCAGGAATTCGGAGCAATTGAAACCTCGCATAGTGAAAATGCATACAATGCTTCTATGGCCTTGTCAGGATCCTGAGAAGCATCAGGGTGCAAATTGATCACAATCTCTACCTGAGCAGCGGTATTATCTTCAACTTTTTTAATCTTTATTTTTCCTTTCTCAACCGCTGCCAGTATGGACTCAATTACAGATGTGGTAGTGGTACCAAAAGGAATTTGAGAAATTACCAAAGTTTTTTTATCTATTTTATCTATAACGGCTCGCACTCTGATTCGACCTCCTCTGAGGCCTTCATTGTACTTAGAAAAATCCGCTAAACCACCGGTAATAAAATCAGGAACAAGATTAGGCCTTTTACCTTTTATCACATCTATAGAAGCCTGAAGCAATTCACAGAAATTATGAGGCAGAATTTTACTTGCTAAACCAACAGCAATACCTTCAACACCCATAGCAAGCAACAAAGGAAATTTAACAGGCAAGGTAACCGGCTCTCTGTTTCTACCGTCATAAGATTGTTGCCAGACAGTTGTTTTAGGATTAAAAACAACATCAAGAGCAAATTTCGATAACCGTGCTTCGATGTAACGAGATGCTGCTGCACTGTCGCCAGTATGAATATTACCCCAGTTACCTTGTGTATCAACCAGCAGGTCTTTTTGTCCAACCTGAATCAACGCATCGCCTATAGAAGCATCGCCATGCGGATGATACTTCATGGTGTTTCCAATAATATTGGCGACCTTGTTATAACGTCCATCCTCCATCTCATACATAGAGTGAAGAATCCGTCGCTGGACAGGTTTTAAACCATCTTCAATATAAGGCACCGCTCTTTCGAGAATAACGTATGAAGCGTAATCCAAAAACCAGGTGCGGTACATGCCTGCAATGGCAGCTGTATCAATACTAGGATGTTTATCGGCTGAGTTATGCTGGTTTTCGGGAAGTTCAATACTATCTGACATGGATACTTTAACAATTTATAAATAAGTTCTAATTTTTTTTCAGACGAAAAATTTAATTTTACCTGTTAAGCAAGGAGTTCTTCCTGTTCTTCCATTTTTTCTACAGCAGGCACTACAATGAGTTCTTCTTCGAGTTTCAGATTCTGAATAATGAAATCTTGTCGGTCAGGGGTGTTTTTACCCATATAATAATCCAACAATGCATGTAACGAAGATTCACCTTTCAATTCAACTGGTTCGAGTCTGATTTTCTTGCCTATAAAACCCTTAAATTCATTGGGTGATATTTCACCTAATCCCTTAAAGCGAGTAATCTCAGGTTTCGGTTTTAGTTTCTCAATGGCTTGAAGTCGTTCTTGTTCAGTATAGCAATAAATAGTTTCCTTTTTATTTCTAACCCTGAATAATGGAGTTTGAAGAATATATAAATGCCCATTTCTTACCAGATCCGGAAAAAACTGCAGAAAGAATGTCAATAACAATAAACGTATGTGCATGCCATCTACATCAGCATCTGTAGCAACAACAATTTTATTATATCGAAGTTCATCTAAACCATCTTCAATATTCAGAGCATTTTGCAATAAGTTAAACTCCTCATTTTCGTAGACAATTTTTTTTGTAAGTCCGAAACAATTTAAAGGTTTTCCTTTAAGTGAAAATACAGCTTGTGTGGAAACATCTCGTGCAATGGTAATTGAACCACTGGCAGAATCACCCTCGGTGATGAATAAAGTTGAATAAAGTCTATCGGCATGTTTTGAATGCAAATGCACTCTACAATCACGTAATTTTTTATTGTGAAGATTGGCTTTCTTGGCTCTTTCGTTAGCCAGTTTTTTAATACCTGCAATTTCTTTTCGTTCTCTCTCAGATTGCTGAATTTTTTTGAGCCAGGCATCTGCAATTATTGGATTCTTATGTAAAAAATTATCGAGGGCGGTTTTAACGAAATCATTGATCCAGTTTCTTAATGAAGGCCCACCGGGTGAAGTCACCTGTGAACCTAATTTGGTTTTTGTTTGAGATTCAAAAACAGGCTCCTGAATACGGATGCTTACTGCAGCAGTAATAGAAGATCGTACATCACTTGGATCAAATTCTTTTTTATAAAATTCTCTGGCCGTTTTTACTATAGCCTCTCTGAATGCTGCCTGATGGGTTCCTCCCTGAGTGGTATGTTGCCCGTTCACAAACGAATAATAATCCTCACCATAAGAGCTGGTATGAGTGAATGCGATTTCTATATCATCACCTCGTAAATGAATAATTGGATATAAACTTTCATCGCTTAAATTGTTTCTCAATAAATCAAGCAAACCATCCTTGGAGGTAAATGAAGTACCATTAAAATTGATCGTTAAGCCTACGTTCAAATAGGTGTAGTTACGAATCATCATTTCCACAAAATCGTGTCGGTAATTGTAACCTGTAAAAATTTCTGTATCAGGAGTAAAAGTGATCAGAGTACCATTTATTTCACCACTTGCCCGAACTTTATTTTCTTTAATGAGATTACCTTGATTAAATTCTGCGATCACACTTTGTCCTTCCCTAAACGACTGAACCACAAACTTCTGCGAAAGCGCATTCACAGCCTTGGTTCCGACTCCGTTTAAGCCAACCGATTTTTGAAATGCCTGGCTATCATATTTACCTCCTGTATTGATTTTGGATACACATTCAACCACCTTTCCCAGTGGAATGCCGCGACCATAATCGCGTACTTCCACAATACCCTCTTCGATATGTATATCTATTTTACGACCATTTCCCATCACATATTCATCGATAGAATTGTCGATAATTTCCTTGAGTAATACATATATACCATCATCGCGAGAGGTTCCATCTCCCAGCTTTCCAATATACATTCCCGGTCTTAAACGAATGTGCTCTTTCCAGTCGAGAGATTGGATACTTGCCTCATTATAAACTGATTCCTGCGTTTGCTTGGCCATGAAATTATAGAATACTTTATTTTTGAAAGCTCAAAGTTAACAATATTCAAAAACCGTTTCCGTCCTAAAAGCCTTAAGACAGAAGAGTTTTGAACCTTAATATGTTTAAAATCAGAATAAAAAAAGGTAAAGAAAAAAAATAATAATGATTTTCAATAAATTAGAAAATAGCTTCAATTTGTCAGGCAAGATGCCATTCAGTGGCATATCATAAAAATACAAAGCCCCCTCTGCATGATGCAGAAGGGGCTCGCTCGTTGGGGTTCTACTTACTGAATGATTAGTGGTTTGGAAATCTTACCTCCATCATTTGTGACTGTTACCATATAATAACCCGGCTTTAATTTCTCAACCGGCAAGCTTACTTCATTCATATCTTCATCAATAAGAACTCGTTGAGAGGCAACAATCTGTCCAATGGTATTAGTTACAATAACTGTGGCTTCGGTTTCAAAAACTGAAGTGAAGTTAATATTAGCTGAACTGCCAGACAACACGGGGTTTGGATACATTTTGATATTTTCTACTGCAAAATCTTCATTCATTTCTGAATCTTCATCATCAGCAGAGAATCTTGGGGCATTACCATTACAAGACATGATGTAGGTAATATTCTTTTCTGCTTAAGTTTCCATTCAAATTTCGACAGCGCCGGTGCATTTGATTTCATATAATATCTTAAGAAAGATACTACGAAATAAGTGGAGGTGAGATTAGTGCTCTGGTAGGAAGTGGGGAACCCGTTACACAGTACTTCTGAACTGGTACATGCACCGGCATTCTGCGCGAAATTACAATGTGAAGCATCAAGTTGATTGATGAAAGTTTTGCAATCAGATGCAAGGTTATTGAACATGGGCATCTGGTTACTTGATATTGGAGCAACACAATCTTCTCCTCCACCTATTACAACTGCCGGTATGGTAATGTTTGAAGCAGCGGCTATCGCACTTGGAACCGTTTCAGTTGCAGCTAAAGTCACCAGTGTTGTAATTGCAGGATTGTATTGAACGGCTAACGTAGCAGCTCCACCACCCATACCATGTCCCATAACACAGGACTTGCTATTATGTCTTTTGTAGAAAAATGAAGCCGGGTCAAAACGCATAGTTGTAAACTCAGCAGCCACAAATGCAAGATCCTTCGCGAATTCAGTTACATCTGGATTACTTCCTGTCTCTGTTAAAGGCATTGCAAGTATGAATCCTTTCACCACTAAGCGATCCCATAAATACTGATAATTGGTCCAGGCAATTTCCTGACCATGGCCAAACACTATTACAGGAAACTTCTTGTCTGATGGGGAACCCAGTGCAACCTGATTGCCACTCACATCGGCAGGATAAAAAATTACTGTTTCAATTTGACGATTTCCCCTTGATGCGTCTACAAATGTAATTACTGTATTACCTATGTTCCACAATTGAGCGGAAGCATTCGATGTAATGAATAAGCCTATTAAGACTATCATCATCATTTTTGTTTTTAATTGTATCATTTTTATCATTTTTTTGTTGGTTTGCCGTTTTTGTTTTTTGAACACATCTCGAAATTAACCAAAACACAATGCGATACTTGCTTTATTTGGTAAACAGTCGGAAGTTTTGGGCAAAATCACTTTATGAGCTGGTTTATGGAATTCACACTCAATTTGCAATCATATATATTTGAATTACAATTACTTAAAAATAAAATCAAAGGCAAGGCTCTTATTATTCAGGGTGAATCATTGGGTTTAGATGGTGAATGATTTTAAAACAACTTTTCTCCATTTTTCAATGCTTTTGGTGAAGTATCAAAATAAACTGTACCAGAATTTTAGCTATTCTTACCTTGAAAAATTGTCGACATTGGTGACAAGCTATATATTATTTGTACATTGATCCGGAAAAAATAAATTATGAATTCAGCTAGTGCAAACAACCACAGGTATTCTTTAGCATTATTGAGCACGCTCTTCTTTATGTGGGGATTCATCACTGTTTTGAATGATATCCTGATACCACATCTCAAAGGACTTTTTGCTCTGAATTACACACAAACCATGTTGATACAGTTTTGCTTTTTTGGAGCTTATTTTATAACATCAATTCCTGCAGGAACTATCATTTCAAAAATTGGATATAAACGGGGAATTGTATTAGGTTTAAGTGTGACCGGATTGGGTGCATTATTATTTTTTCCAGCATCTATTTTTATTTCCTACACATTTTTCCTTACAGCATTGTTTGTCTTGGCGTCAGGAATTACTATTCTTCAGGTGGCCGCGAATCCCTTTGTTGCGGTGCTCGGTCCCCCTGAAACTGCATCCAGCCGATTAAATCTGACACAAGCCATAAATTCATTAGGAACTACTATAGCTCCGTATTTCGGATCGTTACTAATTCTTGAAACACAGGGCATGCATCGTTCTCCGGCTGAAGAGGCTGCAAGTGTGCAAGGACCCTATGTTCTCATAGCGCTATTACTTGGTATTATTGCGGTCTTAATTGCATTTTCCAGGTTACCTGCTATTAGCGACGCCACTATGGAAGAGTATCACGACACTAAGCATTTTGGAAAAAAAAGTGCCTGGCAATACAAACATCTGATCCGGGGAGCACTTGCAATATTCCTGTATGTAGGTGGAGAAGTCACTATTGGAAGCTTCATGGTTAATTACCTCATGGATTTAAAAATTGATGGAATGGTAGAAAGTGATGCAGGAAAATATGTTTCGTTTTATTGGGGCGGAGCAATGGTGGGTCGTTTTATTGGGGCTGCATTATTACAACGAATACGACCTCACTTTATGCTTTCTTTTTGTGCTATCGCAGCAATCAGCTTAATACTTATTAGCACCAATACATCCGGGCATCTTGCCATGTATAGTATGATAGCAGTAGGCCTTTTCAATTCAATTATGTTTGCTAACATTTTTACTATGTCCATGGAAGGACTTGGCAAATTTACCGGCGAGGGTTCCGGAATATTATGTATGGCAATAGTTGGTGGTGCCATTGTACCGTTACTCACTGGTTTTCTGGCTGATGAAATAGGTTTGCAAGCTGCACTTATGATTACTGTTTTATGTTATGGTTATATTCTGTATTTTGGAACATTGGGCTATAAAAGAGATCGTATAGAATAATAAATTCAAAAATTTAAAATGAAAACTTCAAAATTGAAAACCAGAAGAGAATTCCTGAAAATAACTGCAACCGGAACTATTGCAGCAGGTGTATTACCTATTCTGATGGAAGCTAAAAACGGTATTCCTAATTCTTCATTAAGCGTGAGCGGACCTATTGTTATCTCTACCTGGAACCATGGCTTACCTGCCAATGAGGCTGCCTGGAAAATATTGTCAGCTAAAGGAACAGCAATTGATGCAGTAGAGAAAGGTGTGAATGTTATTGAAAGCGATCCCGAAAACACCAGTGTTGGAATCGGTGGTGCCCCTGATAGAGATGGAAGAGTGACGCTGGATGCATGTATCATGAACCACAATGGAGATTGCGGATCTGTTGCTTGTTTGGAGCATATTGTTAATCCTGTTTCTGTTGCCAGAATGGTGATGGAAAAAACTCCACATGTGATGATAGTTGGTGATGGCGCTTTGGCTTTTGCAATTGATCAGGGATTCAAAAAAACTGATTTGTTAACTCCAAAATCTAAAATTGCCTGGAAGGAATGGCTTAAATCAAGTCAATACAAACCTGTAATCAATATCGAAAATCATGATACCATTGGTATGTTGGCGATGGATCATTTAGGAAACCTATCAGGATCATGCACCACCAGCGGACTTGCTTACAAAATGCATGGAAGGGTTGGTGACTCTCCAATTATAGGTGCAGGGTTATTTGTTGACAATGAAGTTGGTGCTGCTTGTGCAACAGGATTAGGCGAGACTGTTATTAGACAATGCGGAAGTTTCCTGGTGGTGGAGCTCATGCGACAAGGTATTTCTCCAACTGAAGCATGCAAAATCGCTGTTGAAAGAATTATCAAGCATGAGAAAAATATCAAAGATTTACAAGTCGGCTTTTTAGCCATGAATAAAAAAGGTGAAACCGGTGCCTATGCAATTCACTCTGGTTTCAATTATGCGAAGTATGATACCAACGGAAATAAATTAATCGACTCTGATTTTTCGGATAGGTAATTTACAAATAACTTGTTTTTTTTTAAGCAACGAAGCTTTCTGCGTAAAAACAACTCTAAACAACTACTATGTCTAAATTATTTAAGTTTATATTGATTTGTTCTTCTTTGTTCTTTTTAAATTCCGGTAATTTATTCGGACAGCATAAAAAACTCACCTCATTGGTAAATCCATTTATTGGTACTGATGGATTCGGGCATACGTTTCCGGGTGCAACTCAACCTTTTGGTATGGTGCAACTCAGTCCGGATACACGAACTTCGGGTTGGGAAAATTGTTCAGGTTATCACTCTTCGAATCCAACAATAATTGGTTTCAGTCATACACACTTAAGTGGCACCGGAGCATCCGATTATGGTGACATTTTATTTATGGCAACAAAAGGCATTCAAATGCATTCAGGGATTGAATCTGAACCCCTTTCCGGATATCGATCAGCATTTAATCATGAAACAGAAAGAGCATCGCCCGGATATTATAGAGTCAAACTGGAAGATTATGGCATACAAGCAGAAATGACTGTTACTACCCGTTGTGGATTTCAGAAATACACTTTCCCGGCATCTGACAGCTCGGTAATCATCACTGATCTTGTTCATGGAATAAGTGACAAAGTTACCGATGCGGAAATCACTTTTAGTAATAATAAGATCATGAGTGGCTATCGAAGGTCAAAAGGATGGGCAAAAAATCACATCATTTATTTTTATGCTGAGTTTTCAAAACCTTTTGAAAAATCTGGTCTCACTAATGCCAAAGGTGAATCCGTAATAGGCAATTCATATAAAAATGCAGAAGGAGCAAAAGCATGGGTGCTATTCCGTACCAAAAAATTTGAAGCTATCTATGTTAAAGTGGGAATATCTACTGTTAGTGTTGAAAACGCGAAACTCAATCTTTCCTCGGAAATTCCTGCCTGGGATTTTCTGAAAACTACCATGGATGCTTCAACATCATGGGATAATGAATTAAACAGAATTCTTGTTGAAGGCGCAACAAAAAATGATAAAATTAATTTCTATACAGCACTCTACCATACCATGATTAGCCCGAATATTATGTCAGATGTTGATGGCAGGTATCGGGGAATGGACGGCGAAATTCACAAAATTGAAAGAGGAAATATGTATACTGTTTTTTCATTATGGGATACTTTCAGGGCTTTACATCCACTATTCACGATTATAGATCCTCAACGAGCTCAGGATTTTGTCAGAGCATTATTAATTAAATATAAAGAATCAGGACTACTCCCGGTTTGGGAACTTGCTTCAAATGAAACAGATTGTATGATTGGTTATCATTCAATTCCTGTCATTTACGATGCATGGGCTAAAGGACTTAAAGATTTTGATAGTGAAATTGCTTTTGAAGCTATGGTTAAAAGTTCGATGCAGGATCATCTTGGTCTTAAAAATTATAAATCACAAGGCTACATTCCTGCTGATAAAGAAAACGAATCGGTTTCCAAAACACTTGAATATGCTTATGACGACTGGTGTATAGCCATGATGGCAAAAGATCTTGGTAAAATAAATGAATACAACCAATTTTTGAAACGCTCAAAATCTTATTTAAATGTATATGATGTTGAATCCGGTTTTATGAGAGGTAAAAAGAATTCGAATTGGGTAAAACCATTCGATCCTTTTGAAGTAAGTGGTATATATACTGAAGCTAACGCCTGGCAATATACATGGTTTATTCCTCACGATAGCAAAAGCATGATTGAAATGATGGGTGGTTCAAAAACATTTAAAAACAGATTAGATACGCTCTTTAGCACTTCCGCCAAATTGACCGGCAGATCACAACCTGATATAAGTGGTATGATAGGCCAATATGCTCATGGCAATGAACCCAGTCATCACCTCGCTTACCTCTACAATTTTACTGATGAACCCGGTAATTCTGCAATTTTAGTACGTAAAATAATGAATGAATTTTACACCAACAACAGGGATGGCTTGATTGGAAATGAGGACTGTGGTCAAATGTCAGCCTGGTATGTATTTTCTGCAATGGGTTTTTATCCGGTTTGCCCCGGGGATAATAGTTATTATTTTGGCTCTCCTCTATTCAACAAAATTACAATTGGCAATGGAAATGGAAATAAATTCATAATAATAGCAGATAGTTTAAACACTCAAAATATTTTTATTAAAGATGCATTGCTGAATGGAAATAAAATGAAACAACCACTTCTACATAAAGATTTGATGAATGGTGGAATACTAAATTTTAAAATGACCAACATTTTAACAGGAATACAATTTCCAATTCCTGCTTCCATTGATACCCTAAAAGTAGTCATGATTCCATTTCTCCGATCAGGAGAAAAGGCATTTCTGGACTCCTGTTCAATTGATATGCAAACCTATACAGAAAATGCTACCATTCGCTATACCACCGATGGAACTGAACCTAATTCGGATTCACGTATGTATACCAAACCATTTCATATAAAAGCCTCCACAAACTTTAAAATGAAAGGTTTTAAAAGTGGCATGGAAAATAGTTTTACCGAAGAGTCCTCCTTTCTTAAATTGCCTTATCGAAGAACAATTTCCTATACGAATCCTTACAGTCACCTTTACACAGCTGGTGGAAACAATGGTTTGATTGATGGAATAAATGGTGAACCAAATGCCTTTGGTAGTTGGCAGGGATTTTATGGTGATGACTTCGAAGTTATTATCGACCTGGAAAAGATCAGATCCTTTTCAAAAATAAATACTACATTTTTACAGCAGTACCCTTCATGGATCTGGTTTCCGACTCAGGTTGAATATGCAGTTTCCACTGATGGAAAAAATTACAGGCAAGTTTATACCAAAAAAAACGATGTTTCCACCGATGCCGATGGTTCCTTCGTAAAAGATTTTGAGGCAATCATTCCCGGAACAAAAGCCAGATTTGTAAAAGTAACTGCAAAAAATTTAGGTGTATGTCCTTCCTGGCATCCGGGAGCAGGTGAAAAGGCGTGGATTTTTGTTGATGAAATTGAAATAGAGTAACCAAATGAAAAAAGAGTTGCACCGGTTAATTACCAAAGTGCAACTCTTCTTTCAAAGTATTAATTCCCTTTAATTTTCAGCGGCACCATAACTTTAAAACTGAAATTTCTTCCCATTTCAAATACGCCATTTCTTCCGGTAGCATAATTTTCAGGTGCATACTTTAATCTGCTTAAATGATTTTGATAGGATTCATCCAGCAAATTATTCACACTAAAATAAATCGATAAAATTGTCTTGTTATTTCGTGAAATATCAGTGCCTGCGCCAATATTAACCAAATAATAACTGCTTGTTGGTGTTTCCGTGTTATTGATTTCGTATACCTTTTTTTGCTGGAAATAGTAATCAACTCCAACTTTAAAATAGGAACCAGTAATACCCTTGAATAGTTTTTTTGTATCAGCTCTTAATTCAGAAGTTAATTTTGGAGCAGGTGTAAAAGGAAGATATTTTGCAGAATCGGGTTGGTGTCGCTGAACAGCATTTACATAAGAAAAGGTATTTTCAAAATGAAGCCAGTCGAGAGGATGGGGATGAATATCAATACTTATTTCACCACCTGAAAGATTTGCATCTCCTGAAGTAAATTTATAGACAGGCATATCTGCATTCAAAGAATCGCCGCCATCAACACTACTTAACTTACTTGTAAAAATAAAATTATTGATTGAATTTGAGAATAGGTTAACTTCTCCAGAAAAGTGATCCGAATTAATACCAAAAGTATAATCCCATTGCAAACTACTTTCAGACTTCAAACCTGGATCTCCAATTTCATAGCGCCCACTTCCTTCATGTTCGCCATTGGAGCCGATTTCAGCAATGTTAGGAGCCCTGAAGCCTCGCGAAACATTGACTTTGGCGTACAAGATGTCTGAGAGCTGATAAGTAGCTCCTAATGATCCGGAAACACCTTCAAACATTTCATCAAAAGCATAAAACTTTTGCTCATCTCCGGGTAAAGGTTCGTTAGTTTTTTCACCATCTGAATTTAGAAATAATTCTTTGCCATTCTGACTTCTTATATCATATCTTAATCCGCCGCTGATATCAAGTTTGTCAAACGACTTGTGCACCACACCAAATATTCCTGCATCGAAGAGCGTGTATTCAGGAACCAGAAATTCGGTTCCTTTGTTTTGCGATGATTGATACATTCCATTAATTCCGACAGAAAAAGTATACTGATTTTTCTCAGGAAAAATATATCTGAAATCATAATTCAAAGTATTTAACAGAAAATACAATCCATAATTATCAGGATTCAGCACATCACCAAATTCCTTTCTACGGTTTTGCTGAAAACCCAAAATAGCTTTGAGACTACCATCTCCAATCACAAAATTATTATTCAACACAGCCTTATAATGATTGATTTCTTGAAAGGGAATGTTGTTTGAATAGGATTTAAAATCATCATTTGAAGCGATTTGTACATCATCAACAGTGTCGTTAACTGCTATTGGTTTTATGAATTTTCCGGTAAGACTATCACGATCACCTTCAACAATACCCGGGTTCATGGAATACATGCTGAAATGAAGATGCGAAAATCCCCATGATCGGTTGACACCTACAATTCCACTCAAGGAATATTCCTTGAATCCGGAATTCAGGACATAACCATCGTATTTATTTTTATAGTCGTGAGCCATTTTATTGCTCCAACGCAAATCCCAAATGATATCCTTTTCATTTCCTGCCAAATTCAATGAATAGCCAATGAGTCCGTTATTAGTTTGGTAGTTAGTAAGAACATTGCCTTCAATGGTTCCAGCAGGTAGTGTTGGTGCACTTATAAAATTAATCACACCGGCCATCGCATCTGAACCGTACATCAGGCTGGCCGGGCCTTTAAGTATTTCAACTTTATTAACAGCAAATTCATCCACTTCAATTCCATGTTCATCACCCCATTGTTGTCCTTCTTGCCGGATTCCATCATTAACCACAACTACCCTATTATAACCTAATCCACGTATGACTGGTTTTGATATGGAGGCGCCTGTTGTCAACTGACTCACTCCGGGTTGATTTGTAAGAGCATCAATAATATTTGTAGAAGAACTTTGAATTAAGCTAATTGCAGGCACTGTAACTATTGATGTGGGAGTACGGTTTTTTTCACCGGCCTGTGAAAGTCCGGTGACAACAATCTCACTCAATTCTGAAACGGATTCCTCCAAAACAAAATCCATTGTAGAGGTAGTATTCAGGTCGATTGTCTTTACAATCATTTTGTATCCGATACAAGTTACCTGTACTTTTAATTTTGATTCAGGCAGATTACGAATAATATAGTTTCCGTCTTTATCAGTTACTCCTCCGGTTTTAAAATCGACGACGTAAACGGTTGCCCCTGGGATTGAAAATCCGGTTGATTTATCGGTTACTTTCCCACTTAATGTTCCCTGCAGAAAATCACTGCCTGATGCAATTGCTGATAACGGGAACAACAGCAGCAACCAAATTATCAATATATAGTTTTGTTTATTTTGAAATTTCATACTTATATAATATTTTCAACAAATGATGAAATGCATTTCATTTGTTAGTTGTTTAAATTGGAAATTATTTCAATGAATCTAATTCCTGCCTAAATAATAAAGTTCAGTAAATGGATCCGGTAACCTTGAGTATTTTATTTTCCAAGGTTTAACTCATCACTAAAAATCAAAATTCCATCAAAGAAGAATTTCAATGTACCAACTTAAAATTGATTTAGAAGAATTAAAAGATGCGATTCAAAAGTGAAGATCACATCGATCAGGAAATGGCAAAAGGCGGTGCTCTGGCAGGTAGTTGTAAAAAGCAATCTGAAATAACTAGTGTTGCAAGTGGGATCAGATAAAAATTTCCATTAACTTTTTCAAACAGTTTAAAATGGAAAGTTTGAAACTCTGTGGTAACAGGAACACTGAAATCACATAAATAACAAACATGTTCAAAAGTATGAAAGTGTTTTTCAGCCTTCGCGTCACAATGCGTATCATTCCGGTGCGAAAAATCATGCACGCCCTTCTGAACCTGAGGAAACAGGAACAAAAACAAGAACACAAGAGAACTAAACGGCTTTACAATTATCGACATAATTAAGCAAAAGTAAGCATTTTTGAGGTATTTTTGAGTTTAAGCTGTAAAGTATTGGCTATAGTAAAAATAAAATTTGAATCAATTACGTATACACTTCAACCATTTAATTGTTAATAAGTTAATTTGACTTTTATTAAATAATTTAATACTTTTGAAATGAATAATGTATTCAAATGAATCCTTTAACCCCCCAAAGGATTTTCATGTGATTGTAATGTATTTAATTGCACTAACATTAAGGTGTTTAATTTTTAAAATTAACGTTCGTTTATATACTCCTTTTAAAAACTAAAACTATGAAAAAAGCACTATTTTCCATGATCTTTTTATGTTCTTTCTTATCAATTCTTGCTCAAAATCAGGTTCCGATACCCGACAGCTATCTTACATCTCCGCCTATAAGTTTGTGTAAAAAAATGCTGGTTTTGGAATACGAGACCTGGACCTTTCTCTTATAGGACCTCCACCAAACTTCACAATTTCATTGCAGATATATGTAGTTACGAGTATTGCTCCTACTATTCCACCCTATCCTACTACATGGCCTCCATACCCTGATTGTTATTCCGGCTTATCCGGGAACCAACCGGTAGTACTTGAAGATTGTGCCATTACAGATTGTAGTTTAAATCAAAATCTTCAACCCATTTTTAATCAAACATCTCACACTTATGATTGGGCGATAACAAGTTGTTCCGGAAGCGCAATTGAACAATTAGATTTTTCTGTGTATCTTGATTGTTCACTTTTTTCACTAATCAACAACGCTTCCGGTGCTTTATATTTAGTGCAGTATTGGACTTATAATGGTACTCCATTTCCTACCCAACCGCTTCCTGTCCAAATTAGTTTTCCTTATTTCACAGCACCAAATGTTCAAAATGTTGATGCTAACACCGGCAATACTGAAGTTTGGAATTTTGTATATCAAAATACTGGAACCGGCGACGCTCATGTTTCATTTATGTTTGATATTGATCAGTGCAGTGAATACACATTGCAAAACACAGACTATTCCTTGGATAATGGTATTTCTTGGTATGCTTGTACCTTGGGTCAATTTACTGCTCTTTCACAACTGATTTCTCCTGGAAGTTTTGTTCAATTACGACAATCCGCTAAAATAACAGGTTGTGCGGCAGATTGCGGTCCGGTTACTACCCCCCCAACCGCTCCTAAATTCGCTCATTTTATATGGCGATGCAATGCTGTAGCTCCAAATAATTTTTGTAGTAGTTGTTATGAAGATGAATATAAAACAGAGTTGCATTTTGTGAGTGAACAACCAAAATATACCGTAACTCGAATAACCCCTAATGCTGGTACTGCCCTTCAAAATAACCTAAAGTGTCAGGGAGATAATACCATCTGGACTATAGAAGTAAAAAACACTTCTTTATTCACAACACTTGATATAATTGATGTGGAACTATTGAATCCTATTCCGTCAGCGCTATCATTGCTCCATGATGTAAGTTATACGCCATGTCCAGCACCTTGTAATGTTTCTCTTTTATCAACAACTCCGATTAATCCAATTCCTGATGAAATAACAGATTGTATTTCCAATGTTCCTACTCCTTTAGAAGATTTCTTTATTCGTGTACAAAAACTCCGTCCGAATGAATCCATCCAATTTTCATTTAAAGAATTTCATTGTTGCAGTCAGGATGAATCGTTGTTAAATGCTCCTAAGTTTTTTAATCAATTCCAACTTAGTGCAAGATGCACCACTGCTTGTGGAAATATTATATCGCCTGATGCAAGTGCAACTAATTATGCAGTTATTTCAGGATCAAATGGAATAAGTGGTTATAATACAGAACCCTTAAAAGATATTAATTTAGAACTTTCTTTTTCAAATCCAAATAGCAGTACTGTTGTATCAGCACCACTAATTCCTCAAAGTCCATATTTCAAAAATACTCCTGAAAATTATGAAATTAATATTCTTGAATTATTTGGTAATATTGATGATGCCCAGGCTCTTGGTTTTTCAAATGGATTAACACCTTCCGGAATTAGTGGAATTATAAAGGTTGAAATTAATGTAGAGGATGGGGGTTTACTTTTGGCGAATCCTTATGATGCCTTTTTCGAAATGACCGATCAAGTGAACCCTCTGAATAACGTTATTTGGAGCCCTTTTCACTACGATAATTTCCCATGTTTATCGTATGCACAAAATGGAGGGCCCTGTTTTTATTTACCAGGTCTACCCCCTACCCCAATTCCTTGTGAAGCACGCAACTATTGTCTTTATTTCAGAACAAGTGATTTACCGACAGGCTTTGATTTGGCAAGTGCATTAACTCCATTAGGTGTTCAAATAGCTAAATTTAAATACAGTTTTTATGCTTGTTGTTTTTCCGCACCGCAAACAAATTTTAAAGTGTCATTTAGCATTCTCAAAAATACCGATCATTGTGGTAGTCTGAACATTACAGATTGTTCTCCGGCGGCTTGTTTCCTTCCTCTTTCATCAGTCAACGGTCATACAACAGTACACTGCCCCGGTTGTAAATTTCCGGGTATCATTGTGAACAGCTACAGAATTGAGCGAACGACTCTCGGTTTCCCCGATGCGGATAATGATCGGCTTACTGACAACACAACTCCTATAGCCTATACTACGGGTCAAGAAATTAACAATTATTCAGAATTTTCAGGAGTTGCTTGGTACAGGTCAACTTATGGAGATAAGCTTACCGATTACTCGGTTTCTAATTTTACAGATGGCGATCCTTCAAATGGAGGATATTCCTATTGTAACATGAAAGAGCAGCAGGTATTTCTTGATCACCTCCAATTATTCAGAGATTTTGAATATAGTGGTAACGGGCCGGATGATTACGATCTTGAGGTTACCGGGTTTGATTTGTATATAGATGTTCCCTCAGCAGCTGCTAATCCATGTATTGATTGTGAAAAGTTTTATAACTCAACGGTAACCAATCCCACAATTTTTCACTTGAGTGTAGATGCATCATCCCCAATTTTTCAAAGTTTTTTTGAACGTTTACCTTATCCTTCAGACGACACTAAATTGCTTTTTACCTTTTCGGAAACTATTCTCACAACTATTATAGGATATATATATAACAATTCCCTCCCGACAGGGGTAACCGCAACCATAAATAATTCAGGAATTACATCAATAGATTATGACATTGGACAGATTTACAGATTGAGAACGCATTATAAGGTGTGCGGCAATCAGCATGTTTCTCAAAATATAGTGGATCCTGCATTATTATTTAAGGATGTTGATATTAATGATTACATGTACCTGACAGGTTCTCCAAAAAATTTGAGTTATATTTTAGCACCGGGGTCTCCTTCTAATTTACCTTTAGACAAACGTCCTAAGAACAGCATCTTGGAATTAGAAAATAGTGGATTAAAATTCAATATTCCTTCCAGTCCAACATGCCTTTTACCTGCCTCTTTATGTACATTATGCACTGTGGTTAACCAGTCCAACTTCGGGGATGCATTTTATTTTTTCTGTGAACCAAGTGGTGGCCAACATCAGTTTGTAGCTACTGATATGTTAAATAACGCTAATTACCAAAGCAATTTTTTAACTCAAAATTGTGATTATAGCATTCAGGTTACAGCTGCCAATTCATTGAAAAGGCAAACGCAACAGCCTTCATTACAGCTTTTCCCATTTGAATACAAACCGCTGAATATATTTCCTGCTTCAATAAGTGTTCAAACACCTGCAGGTTGGATTACAGATACTGATAATGGCGGAAACGTTACTTTAAAAATACAATCTAAAAGACCCGATGGCGGCTGGTCAGTTAACAGTTTTCAAGTAGCTGCCACAACTAACCCCTTCACAATAAATATTGGCCAATTAGGAGCAATCAATTGTTTTGAAGACAGTAATCCTTTCCCAACTTCTGGCTTATTTAATGGGGATGAATTCCAGATTCAAAAAATAACCATACCCTGCCGACCAGATCCTGCATGCCCCACATCAAATTCGGTTGGCGTTTCAGGTGACATAAATGTTACTTTTGAAAATAACACTTCTGCTTGCCTGGTACCCAATAGTGGTTGTAGTTTTAGCTTTATTCAAAACAACCTCAATACATTACCAAATCTTTACACCTTAAATCCACCAAATCCAAATTTGCAGTGTACTATCTGGCCTGCTATTTACAATGCTTTTACCCATGAAATAGCATGGAATTTTGAATTTCTAAATCCAAATGCAGGTATTAGTTCAACCTTAGGAATTGGAACTACTCCTGCTCAAAATGTATTTTTATCAGTACCGGATCTTACAGCATTCAATAACTATTTGCATGATTGGGAAATTGAATACACTATTTCGGCGAATTATCCTTATGGTTATTCACCTGTTAAAACAACTTCTCCAATTACAATAACTAACCCTTCAACAGGAAATTACTTCTGGCTTATTCCCCATGGCTTAGGTACAAGTGACGAATTTGAATACTTTCCGGCAAACGGTCAAATTTATCAGGGAATCATAAAGGCTAAATACGATCCTTGCACGCAACCCGCTGAATTTGATTTTGTGTGGGGATGGAATTGTATACAAACAGTGGATCCTATTGCTGTTGCAGATTTATGCAGTGAAGTAACCTCAACACATGTTATTTTGAACAAAATAGCACTTTTAACTCCCGATGAAACTGCTAGTTTGCCATTCCCTTCCTCATACACCGCCTGTGGGCCTGTCATTCAAAATATAAAAGCCTGTTTTAAAAGTACGGCTCAGGGTGAACTAAAGCCCTTGAATTACAACTTTAGTAACATTACAAATTTGAATGTATCCAATATAAATATTGTAAATTGCAATGGAAATGCAACATATACCATTACACCATCCGGAAGTACCACCGGATCCATTTCGGTATCGAATGGAATTGGCAACGAATACATGTATTCTAGCGATTGCTTTTGTATTGCATTTGACGTTGAACCTCTGTGTAACTTTGGTGATTTAACCTTGCCAACTGTTGATATACAATGGGAAGATTATTGTGGTGATGGACAACCAGCAATTTACGATTTGCCCGCAGTTCCTAGCAATAATGGAGGGAGCATGTGCACTGATTGTTTCATGGTAACCAAATCTGCCTTAAATACTAATGCAATTGCTTCGGGTATTGAACCGGTAACATTTGAAATTACGATAACCGGAAACAACGATCCGGGTTCTACTTCTCCTGTATTGAATTTGTGGGATGATTTTCCGATAGGCTTTTCAGCAATTGGCGCGAATATATTCGGATCGGGTGGTTCAGGGAATCCTTATCCCATATCTGCCGGAATGGTACCTCCAAACGGAACTTTAACTTATACAGTAACCGGTACCATTACCAACACAAATCCAAATGTTTGTAATACAGCAGTGCTGGCAAATTCAACAATGACCCCGATAGATGATGATACTGCATGTGTTGATATTTTAGGAAATTGTGTGCAGAATGCAACCTATACCATTAAACCATTACCCGGGCAGACTAGCATTAACCTAAGCACTATTGTATCAAACACTGCTTTTTCAAATGCAGCTTCGTATGACCTGCAAGGACAATTTATTATTGACCAGGACTATAACTTTGCATCAAAAACCTTTTATTGTGAACCTGCTTCAGAAATTGTGTTAAATTCGGGAAAAATGCTTACCTTTTCAACATGTACTTTAAGTGCATGTTCTAAAATGTGGAAAGGGATTACGTTGTTGTCGGGCCCGGGTTCACCGGGTGCTGTTTTAACTATTTCCCGATCTATAGTTAACGATGCACTTTATGCTGTTTACGCAAACAACCATACCGTCGTAAATCTAAACGAAAGCTCGTTCAACGACAACTATGTGAGTTTGCATGTTCCGCCGGTGGCTAGTGCATTTGTTAAAGGCAATAGTGTGGCAATCTCCATTTATTATTGTAACTTTAATGGCTCCGGAACCATGAAGCCGATGTACCAATGTGCAAATTGCCCTAGCGTAAGTGCTTATTACCCAAAAGCTGGAATTGAAGTTGGTGACATTTCCTTAAAAATGACCAATACAGGAGTTAATACATTTACCAACATGAGTAATGGAATTTTAGGCTATAGAAGTAATTTGAGAATTAAAATTGTACTTTTTCAAATATCAAAATGGATAATACCTATTACTTAAGCACAACCTGGCAATCGTTCAACAGCTTTAATGGAAGCGCAATTTTTGGTTCCGGCATTTACCAAACTTCGGCAACAGGTATGCGTGCAGTTACAATTGACCAAAGTGGGTTTGGCCATCAACAGGGCATTTCGCAACCAACTTTTGAAAACTGTGATTTTGGTATTTATGCCGATCAAATTGAACTTAAAAGTGATGAGAATGTGATGATGGGTTTGGGTATTGGGTACCGAAGCCGCCTGGCAAGATTCAGTACCATTATTAGTAATAATTTCATAGATGCTTTTGATGATGGGATTGATTTATTTATGTTTGATATGGCTGAAATATTGCAGATAAATAACAATGAGATTATTTTTGGAGATGTATCAAATGGAAGTTCTTATTCATGGGCAATAAGGGCAGAAGGACAAAATTTACCAACCTCTGACATGTATTTTATTTATGAAAATACTATATATTTTAGACAACAGGGATTAAATTCATTTGGAGGTATTTATTCAAATGCTACGAATGGCTTAAATATTATTGATAACCGGATATTCATGGATAATAACCACAATAACCATGACGGAATTTATATGAGTGGCTGCAACAATATTAAAACATTGTGCAATCACATTCGAGGTGATGGGATCAATTATGACAAAACTACTCAGTCATCCATTGCAATTTTTAATGGCGATGATGCAGTTATTGCTTGTAATGATATGGATGGAACTGATAACGGAATCTTTGTGTTGGGAAATATTACCGGAACAGGAACACTACTTAGAGGGAACGAAATTAATAATCACGTTTATGGACTGCATTATGGTCAAAATTCAATTGTGACTGAACCACAAAATTATAAGGGAAATAAGTGGAATGTATCTCAACCTGCTATTCCAGCTGGATATCATGCTTGGAATGAAGGTACTCTTGTTCCCTATCAAGTAAATTCTTCAACATCCCCGTTGATACCTATTAATCAAAGCCCTCTTAATTGGTTTTTTAGTGCTGGAGCAATGCAAGATTTTGTTTGTAATGATGGGATTACAGATTATTGTCAAATTAATTACCCTTTTATGGCCTCAGCAGCAATCACAGATCTGGATAGACTAATAGCAAATGATTCCATAGAAAATGACCCATACACTCTGGAAACAAAATGGATACTTAATAAGTCATTGTATGATAAAATTGATGAAAATCCTAATTTACTTTCTGATTCGATTTTAAATAACTTTTTTATTAATAGTCAAAACACTACAATTGCAGAGCTTAAACCAATTGAAGATGCAAAATCAATGATATTCACAATTGATTCAATCCTCAAAATGCAATTTATGCAGAATGATTCCATAATTAATCAAAAACTTGAAGGCATAAATGTACAAATGAATTTATTGGATAGTGCTATAATGTATCTTGACTCAACGTCTGTTGAATCTATAGTCAACAACATTAGCAATGAAGCTATAACTATCACTGATATTGTAACGAAATCTGATAGCATTTTGACTCAAATTTCAAATTTACGAAATGTTCAAACCAATGTTATATCAAATGAAAATAATTTGTTATCCATTACAAACATTATCGAATTTAATGAACAAGCAATCAATAATATTTATCTAAACTATATTGCAAAGGGTAATATGAATTTTTCACCTCAGCAAATCCAATTAATTAAAAACGTTGCGAGCCAATGTCCGCTTGCCGGTGGCAATGCAGTGTTCCGTGCCCGTTCAATTTATGCATTGATTGATAAAACAATTCATTACAACGATTTTGATATTTGTTTGCTTGCAGGTATTGCTATCAGGAAAAAGGCAGAGGCTCAAACTGACTCACCTAAATTGAAGGTTTACCCAAACCCTGCCAGCGATAAAATTACTCTGGAATACGAAAGCTCTGAAGCTGCCAATTTTGCATTAAAAAGCTCTACCGGTCAAAACTTATTTCAATTTATTTTAAAAGGCGGAGATTCAAAATATGAATTTAGCACAAAGGCGTTAGTGCCCGGTGTTTATTATTATACTTTCGTGACTGGTAACGATATTTATAATGGAAAAATAGTAATTGTGCGTTAATTAATATTTCAGGCTTAGTGATTATTTGCATGATTTCTTTATTGAACTTATAAAATTAAAAATGAAAAGAATAATTTTTTTGCTGATTTATTTTTGCTTTAATACTGGTTTAGTTAAAGGCCAAGGAATTAGCAATTTGTGGCAGGTTGGTTATGGAAGTTATTGGGGTGCCCCATATGGCCATACAGTAATGAATTTTCAATCAGGTAATCTAGTAATCTCATTTGACAGCCTTGAAATGGATATCAATAGAACTTCTGCCAATATTTCCGATAATACTGGCAATTTATTATTTTATACCAATGGTTATTATATTGCTGATGCAAGCAATGATACAATGTCAAATGGTGATAACATTAGTCCAACAACATTTATTAACCAATTTGCTTATGGTCTCACTGTTCCTCAGGCTTGTTTAATATTACCATTTCCTGATAGTTCAAATCTATACTGGTTGTTTCACAGCACTGTCGACAATGCGCCTTTTTACAACAGGGCGCACTACTTATATACAAGCCTGATTGATATGAATGTAAATGGTGGCTTAGGCGCAGTTCTTAATAAAAATAATGTGGTCTTGCAGGACACACTTAATCCCGGTAAAATTACCGCTTGCAAACATGCCAACGGTGTAGATTGGGGGTAATTTGTCAGCGTGTAAATTCGAATACCTACTATAAGTTTTTAGTCACACCCGGAGGTGTTTTTGGACCCTATACGCAAAATATAGGGAGTGCTCGAACTTGGAATTTAGGAATGGCAGGATTTTCCCCGGATGGTAAAAAGTATGCCAGCTTTCATGCAGAATATACCACTGTAGGAGGACTTGATATATTTGACTTTGACAGGTGCAGTGGAATGTTTAACAATCCCATTCACATAATAATTCCTCAAAGCTCGGGTTTTTCTGGAGGAATGGCTTTTTCTCCCAATTCAAGGTTTTTATACACTGCCAACATTGAATCGGTCTATCAATTTGACATGGATGCTTCCAATATCCCATCATCACAAACTACTGTAGCTATATGGGATGGTTTTTATTCCCCAAGTCCTCCTTTTGGAACCTATTTTGAAATGATGCAATTGGCGCCCGACGGGAAAATTTACATATCTACAGGAAACAGTACTTTTCACATGCATGTAATAAACCAACCTGATAGTTTGGGCCTTGCTTGTGATTTGGCCCAACATACTATTCAATTTCAATATTTTTATTCAAACGGACTCCCCAACCACCCCAACTACTTCATCGGTTGTGATACCACCAGTTCATGCACCTGTTTAACAACCGGAATAAATTCACCACAAAGCCATGAGGAGTTGCAAATTAAATCCTACCCCAACCCCACAACAGGAAATTTTACCATTCAATTCAACGTTCAGGATGCGCCGGGAGAGATGGAAATTTATGATGTACTTGGTAATTGCATTTTAAAAGATTATATTTCACCCTGGAGCCAGTTTAAACAGGTTAATATAACAGCATTTCCTTCCGGCATTTATTTCGTAAAAATGAAATGGAAAAGTGGAGTGGCGGGGGTGAAGGTGGTGAAGGAGTGAAAAAAGGTCTGAGGGTTATTGGTCATTAGGTCATTTGACTCGCTGGCGAACGCCACGTATGTCATCCCGTGAGCCTTTGTTTGAACGGGAGAGTCATTGAAAAAGTCATTTTACATTCTACATTTTACATTCTACATTCTACATTCTGCATTTTACATTTTACATTGGGAATTTTACATTTTACATTCCCGCATTTTACATTTTACACCTGTGCTGAGCTTGTCGAAGCATTCCCGAAAAATTTCTCTTATGTACAAAGATTTCATGTTTAAGAAAAATTTACCTGAAATGGCAAAGTATGTTGTAAGGAGCTTTTCTAAGTGCGTCATTTATTGATTCAAAAATCAAATTATATAGTATTTTATTCTCAAGTTAATATCCAAAAGCTATTAGCATTCTTTTGAGTCCTAAAAATAAGTTATTAAATTTTGGTAACAGTTAAATGGCAAATTGCCCTTTGCAAACAAAATCTCCACATCTTTGTAAGATCTATGTCCAAAGGAAGCTCTCTAACAAAAAAGATTAAATTATTTTTTAGCAAACTGGGGCCCGGATTGGTTACCGGGGCCAGTGACGATGATCCATCGGGCATTGCTACTTATACACAGGCCGGAGCCAAATTCGGAACCAACTTATTATGGACCGCCATTGTCACCTACCCTCTTATGGTCAACATCCAGGAGATGTGTGCACGGGTGGGAATAATTACCGGTAAGGGCATTACAGGAACAATAAAATCATCGTACCCAAAATCAATTCTATATATTTTAGTGCTTGCGAGTTTTCCTGCAATCACTTTGAACATCGGCGCAGATATTGCTGCTATGGGTGCTGTTGGAAACCTGATAATTCCTCAAGTAGCCCCTTTTGTGTTTTCAATATTTTTTACACTGTTGCTTATTTTTGGAATTATTTACTGGTCGTACACCGCTATTGCGAAAATATTAAAGTGGTTGTGTCTGGTGCTTTTCTGTTATTTAATAATTCCATTCACCACCAAAACAAACTGGCTCGATGTCATACAAGGAACCTTTATTCCTCAATTCAAATTTGAAAAAGAATATTTTATCGCCTTGGTAGGAATTTTAGGAACCACCATTTCCCCGTACCTCTTTTTTTGGCAGGCAAATATGGAGGTGGAAGAAAAAAAACATCGCAAACATATTATTGTCGACAAAAAGTTGATAAGCGATATGCAAACCGACATCAAAGGAGGCATGTTGCTTACGAATGTAGTTTTTTATTTTATCATACTTACTTCGGGAACCGTTTTGTTTAAGGCTGGTATTACAGATGTAGAAACCGTGGAACAGGCAGCGCAAGCTCTCAAACCCCTCGCAGGAGAAATGGCATATGCACTCTTCGCGTTAGGTGTAATTGGTACCGGATTGTTGGCCATACCGGTATTGGCGGGTTCGCTAAGTTATATGTTTGCCGAAGCATTTGATTGGGAAGAGGGACTTGATAAGAAATTTAGTGAAGCAAAAGGTTTCTATTTTACAATGGTAATATCCATGTTGTTAGGATTGGCAATTCATCTAACCGGAGTTAGCCCGGTAAAAGCACTTTATTACTCTGCTGTATTATACGGAATTACCGCACCCGTGCTCATTGGTATTATTCTGCATATTGCCAACAACAAAAAATTAATGAAGCATTATGTCAATACCAAAAAACAGAATTTTTTTGGGTTTACAACACTGCTGGTGATGGCGGCTTGCAGTGGAATTCTTTTATACTTGCTCTTTTAAAAAAAAAAGGGATCTGAAATAATTCAAATCCCTTTTTAGAAGTATTGCTAACAGTTACTTGGCAGCTGGAGGCAGAATAACCGCATCAATTACATGAATAATTCCATTTGTAGCAGGTACTGATGCTACAACATTGGCACCATTGATTGTTACTTTGCCGTCTTTCACTCCTATGGTTGCGTTGCTTCCATTTACCATATTTAATATTTGTCCGTCTTTCAGGTTTTCAGTTTTGTAAACGGCAACGGCTACGTGATACTGCAAAATATCCTGTAATTTCTCTTTGTTTTCAGGTTTTAAAAGATCATCAACAGTTCCTTTTGGTAACGCATCAAAAGCAGCATTAGTAGGCGCAAAAACGGTAAACGGACCTGCGTTTGACAACACATCAACCAGTTCAGCAGCCTTAACAGCAGCAACCAAAGTAGTATGATCCGCTGATCCTACAGCAACACCAACAATATTTTTAGCGGAAACATCATCCTTTACGGCTGATTGTCGGGCAGTGGAAACTTCAGTTTCAGTTGCTGCAGTATCTTCAGTTGTTGCTGGGCTTTCAGCATTTCCACAACCACCTAAATAAAAAATAACTCCTAAAGAGAGTAAATTAACTAATAATCGACGCGTTTTCATGTTCATAGTTTTAGGTTAGATTTTTGTTTGTTTTGATTTCACAAATTGATGTGGTGAAATTCTTAAAAACAGACAGTCTGGAATATGATATAAATCATAATTGACTAAATTTCTACAAGATTGAAATCATTCAAAATTCTATTTTAGTGCTGAAAACTTGCCATTAAAACAAAACTATATTTAAGTCACAAATATCTTATTTTCAATGATTTAAACAACAAAAGACTTATTATATTTCTAATAAACGAACTTTAAGGCTCAAAATGTCGTATCTTTGCAGTCAGAAAAGTTCGGCCCTATTTTCAGTTCCCGGCCTTTTAACAAAAGATTCCAATTATATCCCAGATCTTTTATACAATTAATAAACAGCCAATCATTGGGATGTTGGCATCAATTTTATAGTACTAAAAAAACAAAATGACATTTAAAGATTTAATCAGTAATGAGGTTATTTGTAACGCCTTAATTAAAACAGGTTACACCACTCCTACACCTATTCAACAACAAGCAATTCCTCCAATTCTGGAAGGAAAAGATGTATTCGGTTGTGCTCAGACAGGCACAGGAAAAACAGCAGCATTTGCACTGCCTATTTTGCAATTATTGAACGACCAACGCCTGAGTCGTCACGATATAAAAATAAAAGCATTGGTACTTGCACCAACGCGTGAACTTGCTATTCAAATCAGCGAAAGCTTCAGGGATTATGGTGCAGGTCTTAATCTGAGACACACTGTTGTATATGGTGGAGTCGGACAGAATCCACAAACAAGAGCGCTTCAGAATGGTGTTGATATATTAATTGCCACACCGGGCCGATTACTCGATTTAATGCAACAGGATTTATTCATCTGAAGCATATCGAATTTTTAGTGTTGGATGAAGCCGATCGCATGCTCGACATGGGATTTGTGAATGACATCAAAAAATCCTCAAAGTAGTTCCGGTAAAAAGGCAAACCGTATTTTTTTCCGCAACAGTTCCACTTGAAATAAGTCAGTTGGTATCGCAAATTTTGAAAAACCCTGTTGCAGTAAATGTTGCAGTAGTTTCTTCGCCAGCTGAAAAAGTACAGCAATCGGTTTACTATGTTGACAAAACAAATAAACGAGATCTGCTTACCTACATTCTCAAAAAGAGGAAATTGATCATGCACTAATTTTCACCCGTACAAAAAGAGGTGCCGACAGAGTTGCAAAAGATCTTGCTAAAAAAGGCATTAAGGCAGAAGCCATCCATGGCGACAAATCACAAAATTCCCGTCAAAAAGCTCTCGAGGGTTTTAAAAACAGGACGGTAAAAATTTTAGTTGCAACCGATATTGCATCCCGCGGTATTGATGTTGACAAACTGACTCACGTAATTAATTTCGAAATACCTGAAGTACCTGAAACGTATATTCATCGAATTGGAAGAACAGGGCGGGCCGGTGAAGGTGGTCATGCAATTACTTTATGTTCGTTGGATGAACTCAGCTATTTGAAAGACATTAAAAAGCTGCTTCCTAAAGAACTGGAAGTAAAGACACATCCTTTTACAGAAGTTAAAAATGTAGCGCCCTATGAAAAAACGGTCCCTTCAAACAGATCAAGAAATCATGGAATTGCCAAGCAACAAGCTCAATCTAATTTCAAAAGAAGTAGAGTTCGGGTAGCTTAATTCCAATCTCAAAATTCCCAATTAGCGACACGATTTAATTATCGTGTCGTTTTTTTTGTACTGAATTTCAATCATTTACATTATTTTTTGGTCAAATTGCTGCAAACTCAATTCTTCATCGTAATATTGCAATATTAAAATAACATAATGGGAGCATCCAAAACAGATTTCTTTACCCAGGATCAGGTTGAACTTGCTGCTGTCGCGAAAGCGCTCGGACATCCTGCCAGAATTGCCATCATCCAGCATTTATTAAAAGTGAATTCCTGCGTATGTGGTGACATCGTTAGTGAGTTGCCTTTGGCACAACCTACAGTTTCACAACATCTCAAAGAATTAAAAAATGCGGGATTGATCAAAGGATCGATTGAAGGAAATGCCATATGTTATTGTATTAATGAAGTGACCTGGAACAAATACAAGGAGATATTAGCCGCTCTATTTGGTTCTTACAAAACGGCTGTAAAATGTTGTTAAAAAACTAAAATTATGCAAACTGCTGAACAAATAAAAGAAATGGTGAAACAGAAATATTCTGAAATCGCCACACAGGACAAATTGGTGAATTCCTCTTCATGCTGCGGTGCAACCGGATCATGTGGTGAAGTGTATAATATTATGTCGGAAGAATATGTAGGCATGGAAGGTTATGACCCCAATGCCGATCTCGGATTAGGTTGTGGCTTACCGACGCAATTCGCACAAATTAAAAAAGGTGACATTGTGATTGACTTAGGGCTCCGGTGCCGGGAATGATTGCTTCATTGCCCGTGCTGAAACCGGTGAATCGGGAAAGGTAATCGGTATTGACATGACACCCGCAATGATTGACAAAGCCCGTGAGAACGCTGAAAAACTAAATTACAACAACGTGGAATTTCGTTTGGGCGATATCGAAAAAATGCCTGTCACTGCCAATACTGCCGATGTAGTGGTGAGTAACTGTGTTTTGAATCTGGTGCCCGATAAAGCTGCCGCATTCTGTGAGATCAACAGGGTGATGAAACCGGGAGGACATTTTAGCATTTCGGATATTGTTTTGGTTGGAACTCTGCCTTCTAAAATTCAACAAACTGCCGAAATGTATGCAGGTTGTGTTTCTGGAGCCATTCAAAAAGAAGAGTATCTGGATCTCATCAAACAACATGGATTTACAAACATTAAAATTCAAAAAGAAAAAGTGATTACAGTTCCTGATGAAATACTTTCTCAATATCTTTCACAGGATGAAATCGCTGAATACAAAAACAGCAAAACAGGAATATTCAGCATCACAGTTTACGCTGAGAAAGCAGGAACGTGCACTCCTGGAGGAGGATGCTGCTAAAAATACAACACCATGGAAAAAACCAGCGTATTATTCATTTGCGTTCACAACAGCGCAAGAAGCCAGATGGCCGAATCATTTTTAAATCACTTAGGTGGTGAACGTTATACTGCCGAAAGTGCCGGTCTGGAGCCGGGAAAACTGAATCCGCTTGCCATTGAAGTGATGCGTGAAATTGGCATAGACATTTCACAAAATCCGGTTAAAGATGTGTTTGATATCTGGAGAGCAGGCAAGTTGTTTCGCTTTGTGATTACGGTTTGTGATGCTAAGAATGCTGAAAGTTGCCCGGTATTTCCGGGCATTGCCGAACGCCTTGCATGGTGGTTTGATGATCCATCCTCATTCACAGGAACACATGAAGAAAAATTAGTGAAAACCCGATTGGTGCGGGATGAGATTAAAAACAAATTGAAAACTTCATCCGTGAACAGCGATCATAAATGCAATTCTGAGTGTTGAAAATTGCAATCCTGCAACTAACAGAAAACGGTTGAGCTTCATCGACCGTTTTCTCACTTTATGGATTTTTGTTGCTATGGGAATTGGTGTTTCCATCGGATATTTCATTCCTGAATCAGTAACATTTATCAATTCTTTTAAGTTTATTTGCATGGATTTTCATTACTGTGCTCCCACCCTTTTTTGGGATTCAAAGTATGGATATAAATATCAGTATTGGTCAAATTACTGAGAGTGTATTAATTTTTCTGGGAATTCCTTTCTTTGCCGGGTTTTTAACACGCTATTCTCTGCGCAAGCTGAAAGGCGATGACTGGTATACGCTAAAGTTTATTCCATTCATTAGTCCCATCACACTTGTGGCACTGTTGTTTACCATTCTTGTTATGTTTAGTTTGAAGGGTAACATGATTGTGTCCATACCAAAAGATGCGATCCGAATAGCCGTTCCACTTCTAATTTATTTTGCTTTGATGTTTCTAATTTCTTTCCTGGCAGGAAAAAAACTGGGTGCCGATTATTCTAAAAACACTGCCATTTCATTTACAGCAACAGGTAATAATTTTGAACTTGCTATTGCCGTAGCAATTGGAGTTTTTGGTATAAACAGCGGACAAGCCTTTACAGGAGTTATTGGTCCACTTGTTGAAGTGCCGGCGCTAATACTGCTTGTTAAAGTTGCATTCTGGCTCCGGAATAAACTCGATGGAATTTCATGACTTTAATTACTGTATTTCCTTTTTATAAGAAATTGTCAACGATAAACGATATTGAATCTTTGTAATAACAGAGCAGATACTAATTTTTCACTTTGAAACAGAAAGTGCCAAATGGTAACTAGCCATTTATTACCATCTTCAGGTTAGGGATTACGGCAAATTTGAATTTTCAAAACAAAATCCTATATTAGCAGTATCAAATAGACCAATCATGAGATATCTGTTAGTGTGTTTTTTGCTATTGTTTTCTTCGTGTATGTATGCCCAAAAAAGTAATGAAACAGCAGGGGAAAAACAAAAACAACGAAAAGGCTATTTAGGTGTTTATTTTGGCCCCAGTTTTCCTGTTGGTAATTTTGGTGATCGGGAATGGACCAATCAACAAGCTGGTTTTGCCAGACAAGGTTTTCAGCTTTCAGTGATTGATTTTGGAATAAAATTCGTTCCAAATTTTGGTATTTCTGCTACCATCAAGGGTTCTTCGCTCCGAATGGATGTGCAGGAATTAGCTGATAATTATGCTCAGGAATACGGCGGACAATTCACTGTTTCTTCTTCCAGGTGGGGCTTTGGTGGATTTCATGTGGGTCCGTTTGTTTCAATCCCATTAAAAAATCTTGATATTGATTTTAGATTTTTAACTGGTTTCATCATTGCTGTCTCACCGAAGCAAACTGTAACTCAGAATAACACCGGCCAGAGTGAAACAAGGGAATCGGAGGTGGGAAGTTCAATTTCTATTTCTTTAGGAACCGGGGTCCGTTATCACGTATCGCCACGAATGAGTATTATGGCACATGTAGAATACCAAAGAGCACGGCCCACTTTTATACTTCAAAATTATCA
The DNA here is from genome assembly GCA_016722525.1 of Bacteroidota bacterium. Classification (GTDB taxonomy): domain Bacteria; phylum Bacteroidota; class Bacteroidia; order AKYH767-A; family OLB10; genus JADKJB01. The sequence goes on along the minus strand of JADKJB010000004.1, from coordinate 163,410 downwards.
GGGCAATGGCAATCAGGGCACAACTGTTTACCAAAATGTAGCTACTGTAAATACTTTACTCGGCCTGGCTTTACGGATATTTTAAAAACTGATAACACTTAGTTGCGCACAGAAGCACGCAACAAACGATCATTAATTGCTTTTCCCAAACCAATATCAGGAAACTGCTCTGCCAAAATACAATCTACAGATGCGCGATCCAGCTGACGCAAAGCTGCAAATAAATTACGTGCAGCTTCTTCCATTTTTCCTTCCGGAGAAAGCCGGAAAATCAACTTTGCTTGTATTTCATCAGGCAATTCCTTTCCTGAAAAACAAAGTATAGCAAAATTAGCTTTGTCATGTTGTTTCATCAACGCTTTCAGATCACCAAAATAAAGTGGTTTGGAAGGAGCATAATGACTCATGAGCATTCCTGGTGCGCTTGGGTTGGAAGATGAATTAGGAGCCAAAATAATTTCTCCTGCAACAGCACTAATTTCATTCACTGTAGTACCACCCAAACGGTAAACTACCAACAACTCATTTTCAAAACCAACGATGGTTGACTCAATTCCAACTTGACAAGGACCACCATCAAGAATATATTCCAGTTTACCACCTAACTGATCGGCTACATGCTGAGCAGTGGTAGGGCTTATGTATCCAAACGGATTTGCACTTGGAGCAGCCAAAGGAAAATCGAGCACTTTTAAAAGTTCCAATGTTAAGGCATGATTGGGCATACGTACTGCAACGGTATCCAGTCCCGAAGTTACCAAATCCGGAATGATCGATTTTTTTTTCAGCAATATTGTAAGCGGCCCGGGCCAGAATTTTTGCATCAACTGCCGGGCAGCTGATGGAATTTCATCCACGTATTTTTCAACTTCTGCAATACCTGGAAACATGAACTATTAAAGGATCAAATTCAGGTCTGTTTTAGTTTTAAAAATTTGCATCACAGCACGCTCATCCAGTGCATTTGCAGCTAGCCCATAAACCGTTTCAGTAGGTATTGCAACCAGTCCACCTTGTTTAAGAACAATGCCTGCTTTAATAATATCAGTACCAATAGTTGTATTCATTCAATTACTTTGCAGAAACATTCCGCTATATTTTCTTGGCTTGGATTTAAAGAAACATTTTATAGACCCCTATAATTGACAGCTGATTTAAAGGCTTTTCAAATAATAAATTTAGGAGAAATCATATTCTCAATGGAATATATTTCGTTCCACTTTTCCATCGAAATTAAATTTTGTTCTTCAACCACAATTTGCTGAATGGTTTTGCCTGTTTGCAATGCTTCTTTAGCTATGGCAGAACATTTTTCATACCCAAGAATAGGATTTAATGAGGTTACAATTCCAACACTATTCATCACATGAGAATAACAAACTTCGTGATTAGCAGTTATACCAGTTATACATTTTTCAGAAAGCGTGTCGCAAGCATTTGTCATATATTCCAAAGAAGTAAAAAGACTGAATGCAATTACCGGTTCCATAACATTTAACTGCAGCTGACCGGCTTCACAAGCCATGGTAATTGTAGTATCTGCACCGGCAACATAAAAACATACCTGATTCAGCACCTCAGGAATTACAGGATTCACTTTGCCCGGCATGATAGATGAACCGGGTTGCATTTGAGGAAGATTAATTTCATTGAATCCGGTACGTGGGCCAGAGGAGAGTAATCGTAAATCATTACATATTTTTGACAACTTAACGGCGCAACGTTTTAATGTACCTGAAATCTGGAGATAGGCACCGGTATCAACAGTTGCTTCAATTAAATCAGGGGAGAGTGTTAAAGGCAATCCTGTAATAGCAGCCAAATAGCGGGTTACTTTTTCGGCATAACCTTCAGGAGCATTAATTCCGGTGCCGATAGCTGTAGCACCCATATTTATTTCAGTGACCAATCGTTGAACCTCACGCATACGTTGAATATCTTCCCCAATGGTGGTTGCATAACTTCTAAATTCAACACCCAGGGTCATTGGAACTGCATCCTGCAATTGCGTACGGCCCATTTTAAGAATATCCTTAAACTCATTGCCTTTTTTGGCAAATGCATTTTGAACCTGTTGCATGGATTGAATAAAAACTTCTATTTTTTTGTAAAGGGCTATTCGAAAAGCTGTGGGATAGGCATCATTGGTTGATTGGGAACAATTCACATGATTATTAGGATGGAGGAAATCGTAATCACCCTTAATTTTTCCCATGTGCTCTAAACCAATATTAGCGATCACTTCATTCACATTCATATTGCATGAAGTGCCGGCACCCCCTTGAATCATATCTGTTATGAACTGATCCAAAAATGAGCCCTCTATCAACTTCTCAGATCCATAAATGACAGCATCTGCTACTTCCTTTGTAATAACTCCACAGTCACGATTGGCCATAGCTGCAGCTTTTTTAACAAAACCAAACGATTTAATTAATAACGGCTCTCTGGAGATCGGAAGTCGGGTTATACTAAAATTCTCGATAGCTCTTAAAGTTTGAATTCCATAATACGCATTGGCCGGGATTTCCTTTTCACCCAGAAAATCATGCTCTAACCTATACTTTTCAGATCCCATAGTTCAAAATTAAGACTCAAAAGTAAGGATAAGTTCAGATGCATTGCAACCAAAGATGGGAACTTAAACACACCCGGATGTGAAGTAATAGTGCTATTAGTCGCTATTAGCCAATTTTAACGGCTCTGGTACCTACAAAAGCCGGGAAATACTTATCAATTGGGTTATTTTCTCCCCAACTGTCTTCGAACAAATTGGTAAGTGTAAGTCCAGCTTGCAATTGTCCGTCAATAAAAGCTTCCAGTGAATGACCAAAAACAACTGGTTCATTTTTACTTACAAACATATCCAGCTCCTCATCGTTCAGAGATTCAAGATCAGAATAGGGAGTTGAATATTTGAGCGTAAAAATACCCTCTTCAACCAGTTTTACATCAAAGAGATAGTACACAGGTTTAGTAAATCCGGTCATGAATACACCGCCTTTTTTCAGCACTCGCGAAGCTTCTTTGTAGACTGCAGCCACATCAGGCACAAAGCCGGTAGAACAAGGATTAAAAACCAAGTCAAAGGTCTCATCAGCAAAAACTGATAAGTCAGCCATATCACCTTGAACAGTTTTTATGTTGAGATGATGCTTTTCTGCCATGGCGGTATCCTGATCCAGCTGACCTTGTGAGTTATCGAAAACGGTCACATCGAAGCCCGCAGCAGCTAAAACCGGACATTGTTGTCCTCCGGCAGAAGCTAAACCAAGAATTTTTTTTCCAGGGGCTTTAAACTAATCGTGTGGAATGACTCTATGCGGAGTAAGCACAACTTCCCACTCACCATTTCTTGCATTCTCAATAACCTCATCACTAAATGGCAAGGTCCAACGGTTACCCGATTTCACCTGATGATTCCATGCGTTACGGTTGTATTCGAGGTAGTTTTTCGGGCGTTGCATAAATTGAATTTTTTACAAAGATAAAAGATTCGATTGTGGATTCGATGGGTGATACAGTGGTTTATTCAGTGGGTAATTCGGTGGGTGATTCGGTTGCATATTCGATAGTTTATTAAGTGAGTGAATATTTTGTAATTGGAATATTTATTTTTGCACAGAACTAACTGCTGCTGCATTTTTCGTCCTTCGGTATTTTCAAGCATGATGCAATTAATTTTACATTCTACATTTTAAATTCTACATTTTACATTCCCGTTTTTCACTCGTCGTGTCCTTTTACCTTAAGTGTTCCATTATTCCAATCTATTTCCTCTTTTTTCATTTGCTCAATAGTAGCCTCAGAAAAATCCTTTCCTGACAACTCACCAAGATCCGGCTGACCGGAATTGATCCATGCTGTATACCAAAAAGAAGCCACTAAAATAATAGATTCCCTCATTCTTCTTTCAGCCATGCTATTTAACATTTTATCATAGGCTTTAGCATACTCTTCTGAATGAACTTTCATCATAACATTTCCTTTTTGAATGTAGGAATATTTTCTGTCAGCAGGAAATTTACTACTCAGTTCTCGTTCAAAGTCTAAAACAGAATCATGAGCATTATAACTATCCTTGACTATACGCCAGGCTTCTTTCAATGGATTTTTGATATACCGGCATCTTCCGGTAATAAAATCATATTCCTCACCGATCAATTCAGGAACACGTGATTCCCAAAATCCATGTATTCCATGTTGATTTGTAAGTTGACCGTTGTAATTTTGAGTACAATGCAATGGCACATGAGCGTCGCCAATGTAATGACCTATATCGCCAGAATACTTTAGTATTTTTTCAAAATCCTTTTGTTTAAATGCATTAGTTAACCGAAACATCATTTTTTCAATATGCCATGGAACAATTCCATGTGCCATCAATGTATCCTCAGTATATTTTGCGACTGCATCGTTCCAATATTGCGGTATACTATCGAATGGATTTTTTCCGTACCTATCCAAATCAATAAAATGACAAGCTGCTTCACCTTCTACTGCATATCTTCTTTTATCAGGATCCACAGCGTGCGTGGTCAAATAGTCGATATGGTACTTATAAAACCCGAACATTTCAGGAGGTAATGCAAACACTGCCATTCTGTTTATACGCTGATGGCTCCAAAAGCCCCAGGCTGTTAATGTGTAAATGGCGATCATAAAGATGATTAATGCAAGAAGAAAAATTTTGAATAGTTGTTTCATGGGAAAAGGGGTTTAAAAAAAGTTAATTCAGTTGTTAATTCAGTTGTTGATTCAGTTGTTGATTCAGTTGTTAATTCAGTTGCTGATTCAGTTGCTGATTCAATGGTTCAAAGGGTCATTAAAAAGGTCATTGAAAAAGTCATTAAAAAGTCTATTAAAAAATCTACAAAAAAGTAAATTTAACACAATAAAAAAATCACTGGCTACTTGCTACTGGCTACTGGCTACTGGCTACTGGCTACTGGCTACTGGCTACTGGCTACTGGCTACATGCTACATGCTCCTGGTTACTGGTTACTGGTTACTGGTTACTGGTTACTGGTTACTGGCTACTTTTTCACAACGACTGAAGTACATTCAAATTATAAATGGCATCACCTACCATTACAGGTATAACATCAGTTTGATTTGGGGTAAGACAAAAAACAATATCATCTTCAATTTGCAATTTTTCTAATCTTTTGCGGTGGGAAGATTTTTCAAGAAATCCATAAAGATCCTCTTTTGCAAGATCATACAAATGCATGGCAGCAAGTGCTGAATCGCGGTGATAAGTGAGTGCATAGAATGGAAGTAATTTTTGAACAACTGCACCGGCAAAAAGTGTATCTTCAAAATTAAAAGCATTCTTCCAACCGGAACAGAGTAAAATAATATTTCTATCCTGCGTTATTAACCATTGACAAAGTGCATCTAAATTCAGAAAAGAACCAATTGCAATCTGATAGGCATTTCGTGCGGTCTGAATCGCTTGTGTTCCATTTGTGGTTGTAAGCGCAATATCACGATTACGAACAATGGGATCCATATAGCTAAATGGCGAATTACCCAAATCAAAGCCCTCAACCATTTCACCTTTTCTTTCAGCGCCAACAAGGAAACCCTTCTTACGATATGCCAGTGACTCTTCAACAGTTGCTACCGGAACAATACTCTTAACTCCATTCTGAAATGCAACACACATTGATGCTGTTGCTCTAAGGATATCTATTACTACTACTATACTATCTTGTGAATCGTATAGATTAAACAAAGCAGGAGAAAAACAAACGTCGATGGTTTTATTCATATTCGAAATTTTGTACGTTAAGCAGCAGACTGTTTAACAAAACATTTTATTTTAAGAGGGCAAAAGTTCAATTCTAAAATGAAAAAAGAATGAAGTAATTAAACATTAATTTAAATTTAATAGCGACCAAAGGTAGTAAAATGTTTATTTCTTATAAAATGGAATTTTTACAACTCTGGCTTTCAATCCTTTATCTCTAACGTTCACATTAATTTCTGACCCCTCTTTGGCATATGCTATTTCTACATAACCCATTCCAACTGCTTTTTGTAAACTTGGAGCCTGCGTGCCGCTGGTTACTTCTCCTATTTTATTTCCATTCGCATCCTGAATGGGGTATCCATGTCTTGGAATGCCTCTGTCAATCATTTCAAAACCTACAAGTTTTCTGGCAACTCCCTCTTCTTTTTGCTTTTTAAGTGCCTCGCTATTTGTAAATTCTTTTGAAAATTTAGTAATCCAGCCGAGCCCTGCTTCAATGGGCGAAGTAGTATCATCAATATCATTACCATACAGACAGAATCCCATTTCTAATCTAAGGGTATCACGACAACCTAAACCTGCTGGCTTGATTCCATATGCTGCACCTGCATTAAAAATAGCGTCCCAGATTTTTTCAGCATGTTCGTTGTCAAAATAAATTTCAAATCCACCTGCTCCTGTATACCCGGTTGCTGAAACCAAAATATTGTTGCAACCGGCAAAATTACCCTTACGGAAAGTATAGTATTCCATCGATGAAAGGTCCATATCGGTGAGTGTTTGTAACACCTTCACTGCCAAAGGTCCTTGAACTGCTAATAAGGAAGTTTTATCAGAAATATTGTGCATTTCAACATTAGCCGTATTCAGTGACTGAATCCAATTCCAATCTTTGTCGATATTTGAAGCATTAACAACCAACATATAGGATTTTTCATCAATTCTATAAACGAATAAATCATCTACAATTCCGCCTGTTTTATTTGGAAGGCAGGAGTATTGAACTTTACCATCGGTCAATTTTGAAGCGTCATTACTGGTTACCCTTTGAATGAGATCGAGCGCATTTTCGCCTTTCAAAATAAACTCACCCATGTGAGATACATCAAAAACACCTAATTTATTTCTTACAGTTTCATGTTCGTCATTAATTCCTGTATAAAGGACAGGCATATTATAACCTGCAAATTCAACCATTTTGGCTCCTAAGGCAATATGCTTGTTGGTGAGTGCTGTTTGTTTCATTTTTTTTGTTTGGCTTCCGTTATTAATTTATTGAACACTTGCAGATAAACTTGTTTTTGAGAGTGCACTGAGTATTTATCAATTACTGTTTTACGTGCTGAGACTCCAAGCTTTCTTCGAAGTTCAGCATTGTCTATTAACAAAGAAATTTTCTCCACCCATTCTTCTGTAGAAGAAGCCAGAAACCCATTCACCCCTTCTTCAATAATGGCTGTATTCACCCCGACCGGCGACATCACTGTAGCTACTTCAAGCGCCATATATTGCACTCCTTTTAGCCCACATTTTCCTTTCGACCAATCATCATCAGGAATGGGCATTATTCCAATATCAAAGGAAGTAATTTCTTTGATTTCATCTTCTTTTTTCCATGGTATACCTTGAATATCCAATTCTGTATTCCGAAAATTACCATCACCAATAACACGAAACTCTAACCGATTGCCATATTTTGTTCTTAGTTTTTAAGGAAAGGCAAGGCCAGTTCAAAATGACGAATTGTTGTGATACTTCCACTCCATCCAATTACAATTTTATCTTTATGATGAACTACATTGTTTGCAGGTTTATAGTCATCCGTATCAATGGTAGTTGGAATAATGATTACATTTTTATTGAACCCACTTGCATAATCTGAAAGGTATTGATTACCTGCAATAACAAGATCTGAAAGTCCAATTATTTTTCCGGTTTTAGCTGGGTCTTTAAGCCATCCGAATTTTTTATTGGCATCTGAAACATCGTGATACCAGATAGCATCATCGAAATCAAAAACAACTTTTGCATTACTTGAGGCGAATCGTTTTTCAAAAAAAGAGGATCCCGTCATAAAGGCCTCCCTTTGAATAAAAATAATATCATAATACCCGGCATTTAAGACATCACGAAATCGCCGGAAGGCACTTTTAAAAAAAACAAACAGTTTATTATGTAAGTTACCCGGGGAATAAAAGATTTTATCATCCTCCTCAGTAATGAGATAGGAAAAATCATACGCATACCCGTTTTCTTTTAAAAAACTGAGATATTGCTCAAAACGAAAACGCTGTGCAGGAGATCGATCAGGTCGATGAGAAGCAACAAACAAAATTCTTGGCATAATTAATCTTCAAGCCAAACTGTTGGCAGTTTCTCCAGTATTTCGATATTTTTAAATTTCGGACTGGTTCTTATGCCAGCGGTTTTTGCCCAATCTGCCATAAACTTTAAACCATCGTACAATCCAATAGGTTCTGATGTATTAAAAACACTGCGCATTTTAGAATGATCGGAATGTGCATGAAGCACCTCATTGCGAGCCGGAAGGTATCTTAACTCTCCTTCTATTCCAATCGCTTTCATAGTAGTTTTAGCAAGCTCTGCAACCGTAAAATCTTTATCGGCACCAATATTAAAAATCTGATTGTATGCTTCAGGTACGTCCACCGATTTTGCAATATAAGGGGCTACGTCACCGATATAGCTAAATGCGCGTGTTTGTCCGCCATCGCCAAAAACGGTAAGCTGTTTACCCTGCATCAACTGGTTCATAAATATCCCCACCACATTCCGATAGCGATCTCCCAGATTTTGGTATTCACCATAAACATTGTGAGGTCTGAAAATCACATAATTAAGACCAAACATCTCATGAGTAGCTTTCAAATCCTGCTCCACAGCCAACTTCGCTATTCCATAAGGATCTTCAGGCATTGGAACAGAATCTTCTCGCATAGGTGGCTTCGCGGCACCATAAACTGCTATGGACGAAGTAAATACAAAGCATTTTACTTTGTGCTTCACTGATTCATTGATCAAATTCACACTTCCAATTAGGTTATTGGTATAGTTGTAACGTTTAATAAAATGACTAAGACCCTCAGCCGCATAAGCAGCCAAATGATACACATAATCAAATTTATGCTCATCAAAGAGCCTTGACAACAATTCATTGTCAGTAATAGAACCCTCGACAAATACCGCATTAGGGTTTACATTTTCAACAAAACCTCCACTCAAATCGTCGAGAACAACGACTGAATGTCCCATTTTCACTAATTCATTGGTAACATGCGCCCCAATAAAACCTGCGCCTCCGGTAACAAGTGATTTTGGCATATTTTTAATTTTAAAGGCACAAATTTAAGAATAAAATCGGAGCTTCCTATCGGCTAAAATACTCATGTTCATGAAACTTTGAATATCTTTGTCTTTAAAGCCGAGCCATAAACATGTTTAAGAAAAACCTTCCGAGAGGCATTATCTTTCTGGTTGATTTAGGTATTGTGATCTTTTCCTTGGTGGCCGCTTATCTTATCCGGTTTAATTTTTCTATTCCTCAGGTCGAAATCGATACCTTTTATTATGTTTTTCCTGTTGTAATTCTGGTTAGAGCGGTTTCCTTTGTGAGCTTTCAAACCTTCGCCGGCATTATCCGCTATACCAGCACCAGAGATGTGCAAAGAATTCTGGTGACTATTTTTTCAGGTTCAGCCTTTTTTGCAGTTTTGAATCCTTTAATTTTTGTTTTGGCTGATGTTTATGCTGTTCCCTATTCAATTATAATAATTGAGTTTCTACTCACAATTTTTCTCATGACCACATCCAGGTTGTTGATTAAAATTATTTATGTTGAATCCATGAATCCGACCAGTGAAAAAACTAATGTAATTATTTATGGAGCCGGTGAAGCAGGTGTTATTACTAAAAGGACCCTTGACAGAGATGCAGGAACCAAATATAAAGTGTTGGCGTTTTTAGATGATAACGAGAAAAAAACAGGAAAGAAAGTCGAAGGAGTTACCATTTATAATACAACAAAAGATCTGGAGCGGATTCTAATAGAAAACCATGTACAGCATTTGATTATTGCTATCCAAAATATTACAGCGAATCGTAAACAAGAAATAGTTGATATTTGTCTAAGGCACCATACAAAAGTCCTCAATGTTCCACCTGTTAGCAACTGGATCAATGGTTCATTAAGTTTTAAACAGATAAAAAAGATCAAAATTGAAGATCTTCTCGAAAGAGAACCAATAAAACTGAATGTTGAAGGCATTAGCAATCAACTTAGAGGAAAGAGAATACTAATTACGGGTGCCGCAGGTTCGATAGGAAGTGAATTAGTGCGGCAAATACTTAAATTTCATCCATCTAAAGTAATTATGCTCGATTCGGCAGAATCCCCATTGTATGCTCTTGAAATGGAAATGATTGAGCATAGAAACGGCATAATTACCGAACCTGTAATAGGCGATATAAGGAACCTGGAACGCATGGAAAATGTATTCAAAACATTCCGTCCGCAGTTGGTATTTCATGCCGCAGCTTATAAGCATGTTCCAATTATGGAGAATAATCCTTCAGAAGCAATTTTAACTAATGTTCTTGGAACAAAGTTGGTTGCTGATCTTGCTCATGAAAGTGGTTCCGAAAAATTTGTCATGATTTCTACCGACAAAGCAGTGAATCCGACAAGTATAATGGGCGCCACAAAACGAATCGCAGAAATTTATCTTCAATCACTGAACAAACAATCGAAAACTAAATTCATCACTACACGTTTTGGAAATGTTTTGGGTTCTTCCGGCTCGGTGATACCACGATTTAATAAACAAATCGAAGAACGGCAACCTATTACTATCACGCATCCTGAGATTACTCGATTTTTTATGACTATACCGGAGGCTTGTCAACTGGTGCTGGAAGCTGATGCAATGGGTAAAGGGGGAGAAATTTTTGTTTTTGATATGGGGAAATCGGTCAAAATTGTTGACCTAGCCAAAAAATGGTACTCTAAGTGGATTGGAATTAGGAAAAGATATTCAACTGGTTTTTACAGGCCTGCGACCGGGAGAGAATTGTATGAAGAACTTTTGGCGTCAGAAGAAAACACAATTCCTACTCATCACCAAAAAATTCTTATTGCAACAGTAAAAGAATATAACTTTACAGAAGTACAAAAATCGGTGAACGAGTTAATCGATTTATTTTGCACTCAAAACAACACTGCAATTGTTGCTAAAATGAAAGAAATAGTTCCTGAATACATTTCCAATAATTCAGTCTTTGAAGAATTGGATAAAATAAAAAACTGATAGGAACCTAAAAAAAATGATTGTTACTTTTTAACAAAACTGAATTGAAAACCCTTGATTTAAATATAAAAAAAACGATCCTTTAAATAAATAATCAGATTTCAATTTAGATTTATCCATGAATCGATTCTTTTACTCCATAGTTTAAAATAATTTTTGCTTCGTATGCCAGCCACTCCTCCCATCGTTGATCCACATCAATTCCCTGACCATATTTTCTTGCAAAACCAATGAACATAGTATAATGAGTAGCCTCACTCACCATGAGTTCATAATAAAAAGCGGCTAATTCATCCTCGTTAATATTTTCAGAAAGCACTTTGAACCTTTCACAACTACGGGCTTCAATCATGGCGGCAAAAAGCAACCGATCTATCAGTGATTCTTGTCTTGATCCGCCTTTTTTCATGAATTCATACAGCCGTCCTACATAATCATCCTTACGCTCTTTACCCAAAACCCAACCCCGCTGCACTATTTTCTCGTGAACCATTTGGAAATGAGACAGTTCCTCTTGGCTCAACTTTATCATTTCTTGCACCAAATCAGTGAATTCGGGATATTTTACAACGATTGAAATGGCATTGGATGCGGCCTTTTGCTCACACCAGGCATGATCGGTAAGAATTTCAGCAATATTCTTTTCTACTACATTTTTTACCCATTTTGGATCAGTAGGCAATTTTAGTTTTAACATGGTACAAAGATATGGATTGAAATGCAATTTGAAACAGAAAAGGCAACGCCTCAAGGAATTAATCAATTGATTTCATGTACACTTTAATAATATGATTATATTTGGCTGAGCAAAAAGGAACCTTCCATTTTTTCCAAAAATTTAAAAACTGTTTTCAAATTAAAAAATGATTCGAAATTTTCTCTTTCACAGAGTATCTCCTGAACGTGATCTGCTTTGGGATCCTATGGATGTAAATTTGTTTGAAAAATGTATAAAATTTATTTCCAAAGAATATGAAGTTGTTTTACTTGAAGATTTAGTAACTGATAAAAAAATAAATTCGAATAAAAACTTTGCAACAATTGTCTTTGATGATGGCTATAAGGACAATATCGTTTACGCTGCTCCTGTACTGGCCAAATACAATGTGAAAGCTTCGTTTTATATAGTCACTGAATGTATCGATAAAAACATACCTACCTGGACACACGTTCTTGAACATCTTTTTCAATATTCTAATATAGACGCAATTGATATTCATTTTGATTTTCTTCCTGCAACTTTACATATTACTGAGTTAAAAAACACAGAAGCCAAACTAAATTATGTAAAAAAGCTGAAGCCGGAATTAAAAAAAGTTACTCATGAAGAACGAAACATTGTTATGAACTGTGTGACTTCCACATTTAAAGATGTAACACTTCCGGAATTAATGATGAACTGGGAGGATATTTCACAATTAAAAGCAGCCGGTCATTACATTGGTTCACATACAGTATCACATTGTATGTTAGGCACCATGACAGATGAAAAAGAAATTAGTGCTGAATTGATACAGTCCGGTAATAGTATTTTGAAACATTTAGGCTATTTCCCAAAAACTATTTCTTATCCGGTTGGTAGCTATAATGACACCACCATACGACTAAGTAAAGCAGCCGGTTACTCCATTGGCCTGGCTGTTAAGCAAGATGTTTATAATCCTTTGACAGATTCAATATTCGAAATTCCAAGAATTGAATTATATAATGAACCCTGGTGGAAAACAAGGTTGCGTATTTCAAATTCTCTTGAAAAAATAAAGAAAATTATCCACTACAAATGAGAATAGTACTTTGGGTGGGTAACGAGGCCAACCAAATGGCACTTGCCAATAAAATACACCAACTTTTTCCGATTTCAGGCATCGTAACTGAAACAAAAAAAAGTAAAAGAGCATTAACTTTTAGTACAATAATTGAAAAAGTTTTCGAAAAATTATTTTTAAAAGCGATCTCGGCTTCCTGGTTTGGAATGCTCAATTATTACCATGTGAGGTTTTCAAAATGGCCCGAAACTGAAATTTTAAATGTTGAAAATATTAATGCTGAAGCAACTATTTCTTTCACAAAATCAATAATTCCTGATCTCATTATTGTTTCAGGAACCAGATTAATAAAAGATAAACTTTTATCGCTGAAACCTTCTATAGGAATAGTTAATTTGCATACCGGTATTTCTCCATATATCAAAGGAGGACCCAATTGTACAAATTGGTGTATTGCAACAAAACAATTTCATTTAATTGGAAACACCATTATGTGGATCAATAAAGGCATTGATACCGGCAACTTAATTACTACAGAACATACCACTTTTACCAGTGACGAAACGCTCCCCGAAGTACATATTAAAGTGATGGAGCACGCTCATGAGTTGTACTTAAAATCCATACACTATTTGGCGGAAGGGAGGAGTAAAAATATTCCTCAGGATACTGTTGTGGATGGAATTACCTATTACAGCAAACAATGGGGATTGAAAGAGAAAATAAATCTTGTGAAAAACTTTAAACTTTTTCGTAACAGCATCAACTCTGAAGCAAACCTTAAAAAAAAATCAATTGTGCAAACGATTAAACTTTGAATTAATTCTCAGTTTTTAGAAAAAAACTCGTTTGCCAAATTCGAGAAAATCCAAATTTCTCTGCATTAAAAACGATCGGTCTTTGGCTCAAATTTTTCCTCAGAAGTTGCATTTTTTATTGAATTGCAACCTGAATTAAAAAGTCTCAATTTTTCCAAAAAGCTACAAATTCATCAAAACAAAACGATCCAGTTTGCTTGAAGACTCACTTTTTTGAGATAGCTACATGGGTAACAAAGTCTGTTTAACAGGTATCAGTCACCCTATCCTGGAATTCATGTAGAAAACTTGATTATTACACATAATATTGAATTTCAAATATTTAAATATTTTTTCAGTAAAAAGAACATTCTTTTAGTTATAATATTTATAATAATAATACAAGTTCTTGATTCTAGTTTGAAGTAAATATTCTGACCCGATAAATGCGCCCAAATGATATGAACACTTGTTCATAAAGATTTGGCAGTAAATTGTTTGGGAGATTGAATATTTTTTATTAACATTACGAGGTAATATAGATATTAGACCGGACTCTAAGATAATTCAGATCAGAAATCATCAGCCTCAGATGCATCATGAACAAAGAAAAAAGCGAATAAATGATTAAAAATTACTTTATAGTTGAATACCAGAATTGAGTCTTATGTTGGTTTTTAATTTGTGATACTGTAATTGTTTAACATTTTTCGCTGGTTATTTTTTATTTGAACCAATAGTCTTAATTGTCAGTAAATGGAAAAAATAAGATTACTCGTAACATTTTTAATTCTAACGTTGTGCACAAATGTTGCTATAGCTCAGAATTACAATATATCGAATTCCAACGTATCAACTTGTTCGGGAAACTTTTTCGATAGCAACGGACCGGCAGGAAATTATTTCAACAATGAAAATTATGTAATGACTTTTTGTTCTTCTGTATCAGGAGAATGTGTAAGGCTTTCATTTTCTGCATTTGAACTTGAAAATGGTTATGATTTTCTTACGGTATATAATGGGCCCAACACTTCATCACCAATTCTTGGAACTTTTACAGGCACAAATCTTCCAGGCTTACTCACAGCCACATCCGGTTGCCTGACTATAGAATTCACTTCAGATTTTACCGGACGCGATAATGGTTGGGAAGCCTCCCTTTCTTGTGTTCCTTGTCCTGCTTCCAATTGCCCTTCGTGTAACGGAGGCGCACCTCCTGCCAATGATGCCTGTGCCTCAGCAATGAACTTAGGTGCTCTTCCGGCTCCGGCAGCATGCCCTAACGGTGTAGGCGCATGGACGAACATTAATACCACAAACATTTGTGCTACTGCTGAAAGCCCATATACCACACTCACAGGTTGTCAGCCGGTTGGCAATATGGCCTCTCCTGCTGCGGATGTTTGGTATCGTTTTAACATCACAGGACCAACCCTTAACATCAACATTGCAGGTATGCAAACTCCAAATATTGGATTGTATGCAGGCAACAATTGTGGTAATTTAGTTGGCAGAGGTTGTGCCATAGGTGGTGGTGGGATACTAACACCTCCTTTGGGGGATTGGCTCCAGGAGCCTACTATCTCCAGGTAAGCGGAGGTAATTTAAATGACCAATGTGCATTTACACTGGCGCTACAAAATAATTTTGATTGTGCAGGATGTGTTATTCAAAGTAGTTTTACCGCCTCACCCCCTCCTGTAAATGGAACCTACCAGGCATCACAAACGGTAACTTTCTGTTACACAATTACCGATTACAATCAAACATCGATAAACTGGCTGCATGGTATTGTTCCCACTTTTTCTGCAGGTTGGGATATGAGTACTCTAGTTACTAATCCTCCAGTATCTTGTTCCGGACAAGGCACCTGGTCTTGGTACAATAACAATGTTGTCAGCACTGCAACAGGACAAGTACATGGTCCTGGTTTTTATTTTGAATCTCAACTTGGAAATGCAGGAGGAGTTCTTGACGGAAATCCGGGAAACAATTTTGGTGACAACAATCCTAATAACGGTTGTGATTGGACCTTCTGCTGGACCGTTACCACGCTACCTCCCAACCAATGCGTGCCCGGTACGTCTTTAAATATAGGTGTTGATACATATGGTGATGGGGAGTCAGGATCTTGGACTTCTTTAGCTTGCGTTGGTGATCCTGTTTCCGACTTTTTTGCTACACTTACCTGCTGTGCTTCGCCGTTAGTGGCAATTACTGACCCTACGTGTCCGGGTCAAAATAATGGCTCTGTAATTGGAACCGGACAGGGATCCGCTCCATGGGATTATATCTGGAAAAATAATGCCGGTGTAACTATTCAAACTGCAAACAATGTAAATGGTTCCAATACCATAAACAACCTCGCCCCGGGAAATTACACACTCACTGCTGTTGATAATGGTGGATGCTCGTCAGTTATAAATTTTGTGATCACTGCTCCTGTGGCTATTGTGTTGAATACAGTGCCTGTTGCAGTCACCTGTAATGCCGGAACAAATGGTTCAGCCACTGTTAATGTAGTTGGTGGAGCTATACCTTATCAATATTTGTGGGCTCCTTCAGGTGGAACAGGATCCTCAGCAAATACTCTTACCGCCGGCACATATACAGTGACCGTTACTGATGCAAACGGTTGCACTGCTTCTACTCAGATTGTTATTCAGCAACCAAATCCTATAATTTTAAATATAGTAGCTGTTGATGCTAATTGTGGCGCTAGCAATGGTTCATTAACAGTAAATGTAAATGGAGGAATTGGAGTTTTACAATATAGCAATAACGGCGGAGTATCTTTTCAGGCTGGAAATGTATTTACCAATCTTGCTTCAGGTAATTACAATATCGTGGTCAGAGATGTAAATGGATGTCAAACACTTGTTGTTGGTCAGGTGAATAGCATTTCAGGTCCAATCATTAATTCAGCTCCGTTTACCAATGTAAGTTGCAACGGGAATTCAAATGGCTCCATTACAGTTAATACTTCCGGTGGAACAGGTGCGCTGCAATATAGTATTGATAATGGAGCTACGTTTCAAGCATCTAATTCATTTAATAACCTGCCTCAGGGAAATTATAGCATTGTTGTTGAAGATGGTGCAGGCTGTCAGGCAACATTAAATATTATTATTACAGAACCTCCACTTTTAACTATTTCTACTGTTCTTAATATTCCAATATGTGGACTCAATAACGGTAGCATTACTGCTTCCAGTTTAGGAGGTGTAAATCCAAAGCAATACAGTATCAACGGAGGACCATCACAAGCTTCCGGATTATTTCAAAATTTGGGCCCCGGGAATTATACTGTGACCGTTACAGATTTTAATAATTGCACCGCATCCGTTCTTGTTGCGGTAATTGCTGATCCTCCTCTTAATATAAATGCGGTTCCCTCCAACTCCACTTGTAGCAACAATGATGGATCACTTATCCTGAGCGCTGCCGGTGGTAATAATCCTTATTCATACAGTATTAACGGAGGCCCTGGTCAAGGGTCAGCGGCATTCAACAATTTAGTTTCTGGCAATTACATCGCCATGGTTACCGATCAGGATGGGTGTACTTCATCTATTAATATTTTCGTACCCGATG
Source organism: Bacteroidota bacterium (assembly GCA_016722525.1). Classification (GTDB taxonomy): domain Bacteria; phylum Bacteroidota; class Bacteroidia; order AKYH767-A; family OLB10; genus JADKJB01. The sequence continues at coordinate 146,171 of JADKJB010000004.1, read as the reverse complement.
AACCCGCTCCTGTTATTTCAGCTGTTCTAACCAGTGAAGTAACTTGTTTCGGTGGACTCGATGGAATTATCACAGTAAATGTGATTGGAGGCACCAACCCTCTTCAATACAGTTTGAATAGCGGGCCTTTCCAATCATCAAACATTTTTCCTAACTTACTTTCAGGTGCTTATTCTGTTATTGTGCGTGATGCAAATGGATGTACCGCAACAGCTAACGTAAATATAGGTCAACCTGATGTCGTACTTTCACCCTGGTCATCAATAAATTCAACTTGCGGTTTTAGCAACGGTGCCGTTACAGTAAATGCTACCGGTGGAATCGGAACTTTGATGTATTCATTAAATGGAGGACCTTTCCAGTTGGGAAATACTTTTAGTAATCTTTCAGCAGGGAATTATTTTATTACTGTTCAAGATGGTAATGGTTGTCTGGTTGTAGCAAATACTTCAGTAAGCAATGTTCCCGGACCTGTTATTCCGTCAGTAATCACAACTGATGTTACTTGTTTTGGTGGATCAGATGGATCACTCATTATCAATACTAACGGTGGTGCATTTCCTTTGCAGTATTCAATTGACAATGGTGCAACTTACCAATCAGACTCTACGTTCAGTGGACTTTCTGCAGGAAACCAAACTATTCAGGTAACAGATGCCAACGGATGTACGGTTGCAACTAACATTATTATTAATGAACCTTTAGTGATCAGTCCGGTGTTAAATGTTTCAGGATCTACATGTGGCGACCCTAACGGATCTGTATCTATAAATGCAAATGGAGGAACCGGTACTTATGTATTTGGGTTTAACGGTAATCCCGTTCAACCATCAGGATTATTTAGTAACCTTAGTGCCGGAAACTACCCATTCATTATCAAAGATGCGAGCGGATGTACAGTGAATGGAAATGTTGTTGTTGGCAATGCTCCGGGTCCGGTTGTAAATAGTACCAATGTTACTAATATCCTCTGTAATGGATGGTCAACCGGATTTATCGCTGTAGCCACTTCGTTTGGAACCAATCCTATACAATATACTATTGTTGGTGGCCCTACTCGTCCTACCGGAAATTTCGCAGGACTTACTGCAGGTAATTATTCAATCATAATTACTGATGCGAATGGATGTACAGCAACAACAAGTGCGACAGTAACAGAACCTCCTCCCATAGTTATTAATACTGTAGTCACCGGCTCAACATGTGGCATCTCTAATGGTTCAGTGGTTGTGAATGCAAATGGTGGTACAGGAGCCTATCAGTATAATATAAATGCAGGACCTTATCAGGCATCTGGTACTTTCAACAATTTAACTCCCGGAAACTATACCATAAAAGTTAAAGACGCTAACGGATGTATTTCACTTCCTAGTGTTGTTATTATAACAGATGCACCTTCCCCTTTAATTTCAAATGTTCCAATAACCAATATTACCTGTTTCGGTGCAAATACAGGTGACATAAGTATTATTGCCATTGGCGGCACCAATCCACTTGAATATAGTTTAAATGGTGCACCCGGACAAATTTCCAATTATTTCAACAATCTTACTGCCGGTGCTTACGCCATTTTAGTTACTGATGCTAATGGATGTACTGCAGCATCAAATGTTAATTTATCGGAACCCTCAGCGCTTACCCTAAATAGTGCTACAGTTGGATCTACCTGCAGTGCAGCAAATGGTTCGGTAACAATTACAGCAAATGGTGCTACACCAGGATACCAGTACAGCATCGATGGTGGACATTACAGGCTTCCATAACTTTCAACAACCTTCTTGCAGGAAATCATAGTGTGAATGCAGTTGACGCAAATGGATGTTCATTATCTATAAACTTTGTTATTAATGATGCTCCTTCACCGGTTATCTCAAACACCACAGTTATTGATGCTGCTTGTTTTGATAGTGATGATGGATCCATTGACCTTACTGTGATTGGTGGTACTGCTCCACTAACTTTTAGTATGAATGGCGGCCCCAATCAGGCTAGCGGATTATTTCCCGGATTGGTAGATGGTAATTATACTATTTTAGTAACAGATGCAAACGGTTGTACCGCAAGTGTAAATACTTCAGTAGCTGAACCTACTCAAATAGTAATGTCAACTGTCGTTACTCCATCTACTTGTGGAGACGCGAATGGTGTCATTGTCATAAATGGAAATGGTGGAACTGGTGTACTTACTTATAGCCTGGATTCAAGTCCTTTCCAGATTTTAAATACTTTTAGTAATTTACTTTCGGCGAATTATAATATTACCATTCATGATGCCAATGGATGTGAATTGAAATCAGCTGATTTTGTACCGAATCTTCCCGGCCCAACAATTGACAGTATTCCTACCACAGATGCACTTTGTGTTGGTTCTGCTGATGGAACCCTCATAATTAATGCAACTGGAGGATCAGGTCCACTTACCTTTAGTATCGACAATGGATTAACAAGTCAACCTTCAAATACTTTTAATAATTTATTCGCTGGAACCTATGATATTATGGTTACAGATGTGAACGGCTGTACGAGTATCTTTCAAACAACAATTTCAGAACCAACATTATTGCAACTTAGTTATGTTGCTTTGTCATCATCCTGCAGCTCTAACAACGGTGAAATAACAATAAATGCTTCAGGAGGAATCGCTCCCTACAATTACTCATTGAATGGTGGTACATCTCAAGCAAGTAACATTTTTACCAATCTCATTTCCGGAAATTATACGGTCACAGTTTTCGATGATCATGGTTGTTCATATTCTGAACCAGTTATTGTCAGCGATATGCCCGCACCTACCATTACTTTGGTTAGCACAACAGATGCACTGTGCCTTGGAGCTAATGATGGAAGCATTACTGTTTCTGCAAATGGTGGCACTGGAATTATTAATTATTCTATTGACAACGGATTAACTTATCAGGTCTCCAACGTTTTCAATAATATTGCAATGGGCACTTATAGTGTGGTCATAGCTGATGCAAACAATTGTACCGCAACCATACAGGCTACTGTTAGTGAACCTTCCGCCATCAGTATTGTTGATGTAACTACTCCGGCTTCTTGTGGAAATAGTGATGGAACCATTACACTCAATGCTAACGGAGGAACACCCGGATATCAATATAGTATTGATAATGGAAGTACCTTCCAGGCTTCTGGTGCTTTCAATAATCTTTTAGCCGGAAATTATGATGTGGTTGTTTCCGATGCAAATAATTGCAGTGCGGCAACCACTACTTCTGTAAATAATACTGCTGCCCCTTCAATTACTACAGTAAATTCAACTTCACTTACTTGTTTTAATTCTGATGACGGACAAATCACCATAATTACTAATGGAGGTACCGCGCCCCTATCTTTTAGCATAGATAATGGAACCAGTTTTCAAGCAACCAATTCATTTAGTAACCTTTCTGCCGGATCTTATGATATTATTGTGCAGGACGCACTCGGCTGTCAGGCAACTAATAATATTGTTCTTACTGAACCCGCTCTTTTGGTTGTAGTAAGCCAATTAATTAACACAACCTGTAGCGATCCTAACGGAACCATAACTCTATTGGCAAATGGTGGAACAAGTGCATATAGTTACAGCATTGACGGCGGAACCACGCAACAAGCCGGAAATATTTTCAACAATATTCCCGCCGGTAACTACAATATCGAGGTGACTGATGCAAATGGATGTTCTGTAACAAGTAATGAAATAATAACAGATAGTCCCGCTCCTGTAATTCAAAATATAACTGAAACAAATATTAATTGCAATGGAGCCAACAATGGGGTATTAACGATAGTTACCATTGGTGGAGCGAATCCTTTGCAATACAGTATTGATAATGGAACTACTAATCTACCAACAACAACTTTCAATAACTTAAGTCCTGGTAATTATGATATAGTGGTAACTGATGCTAACGGATGTACAGTGACTTCAACCGGAACTATCACTGAGCCGTCCGCTATTTCATTTAACACAACTTCAACTCCTGCCTCATGTGGAAACAGTGATGGAACTCTTACTGTAAATGCCATAGGCGGAACCGGTAGTTATCAATTCAGCAATGATAATGGCAGCACATTTCAAGCTTCCAATACTTTCAACAACCTTACTGCAGGCAATTATAGCATTGTAATAGAAGATGCAAACAGTTGCACTATTTCAGGTAACGGAGTAGTAAGTAATGCTGCAGCTCCATCCATTTCTAATGCTGGCTTTACTGATATTACCTGCTTTGGCGCTAACAACGGTACAATTACCATTACAGCCAATGGAGGTACCGGTGCTCTTCAATTCAGCATTAACAATGGAACAACTTTTCAGGCAGGTAACGTTTTCACAAACCTTGCTCCGGGCAATTACGATTTGCTGGTGGAAGATGTAAATGGTTGTCAGGCAAATACTACTGTAACAATTAGTGAACCTTCAGAATTAACAGCTATAATAAATACCACTAATACCACATGTAGTTCTAACAATGGCTCTCTCATTATCAATGCGTCAGGAGGAACTGTGGCTTATCTTTATAGTAGTAATAATGGCAGTACTTTCCAGCCCGGCTCTGCATTCAATAACCTTTTAGCTGGAATTTATGATATAGTTATTGAGGATGCAAATGGTTGCCAGGCTATTTATCAGGCTAATATTTCAGATGCACCAGGACCGCTTGTTCAATCAGTGGTTACTCTGGATATCAGTTGTAATGGACTAGATGACGGATCAATTTCAATAAATGGAAATAATGGTACGCTTCCACTTCAATTCAGTATTGATAACGGAGCTATTTATCAGGCAACGAATTCCTTCACCGGACTTCAACCTGGCACCTATGATATTTTGATTATGGACGCTAATGGTTGTACTGCATCTGCTCAAACCAACATTTCCGAACCTGGTGCCATTACGGCCTCTTTTACGGCAACTGATGCTTCATGTGGAAATGCTGACGGCACATTAACAATTAATGCATCAGGTGGAACTGGCTCACTACAATATAGTATTGATAACGGGGTATCTTTTCAAACTTCAATAAACTTTACTTCCCTCACGACCGGCAATTACACAATTATTATAAGAGATGTTAATTTATGTACTTCTTCAATAATTGCAACTGTAAACAATGCTGCTGCTCCGGCTATTCAAAATACCATCGTTACGGATATCACCTGTAATGGTGCCGACAACGGAATTATAACACTCAATGCTTCCGGAGGAACCGGAGTACTGAGTTACAGTATTGATAATGGAGTTACAAGTCAACCAGGAAGTACATTTCAGAATTTACCTCCAGGAATCTATAACATTATTGTGACCGATGTGAATGGATGTAATGCTACCAGCCAAGTGAGTCTTATTGAACCGGTTTTACTTACAGCAGTAGCTTCCCATACAACTGCTACTTGCGGAAATAATAACGGCTCCATTTCCATCAGTGCACAAGGTGGTACCGGCTTACTTTTATATAGTATTAATGGCGGAACCAGTACTCAACAATCTAATAATTTCAATAACCTGGCATCAGGTCTTTACACAATTGTTGTAACAGATGTAAACGGTTGTTCATTTAATTTAAACAACACTGTTCCAAATGCTCCCGGACCTTTATTGAATAATGTGATTTCAACAGATATTACCTGTAATGGTTCAAATGATGGAACCATTTCCATTTTGGCCAATGGAGGTACTTTGCCTTTGGAATATAGCATTGATAATGGGGTCACCAATACACTCAGTTTCGTTTTCAATTCACTCACCACCGGAAATTACAATATCATAGTTACAGATGCAAATGGATGCACCGTAACTTCAACAGCAACTTTGATTCAACCTGACGCTATCAGTTTTACTTTTGCTGCTACTGACGCCAATTGTGGAAATAGCGATGGCGGATTCTCGATTACTGCTATCGGTGGAAGTGGAACTTATACCTTTAGTATTGACAGTGGTTTAACTTATCAACCTTCCAACATTTTTAATTCATTGCCGGCCGGCACGTATTCTGTATTTGTAAAAGATGGCAGCAATTGTACTTTCTCAACACCGGTTGTAATAAATAATGCTGCTGCACCAGTTATTGCAAGTACTCCGGTAACGAATGTTACATGTTTCGGTATTAATGATGGAACACTAAATGTTAATGCTAATGGTGGTGTAAATCCTCTTTCTTATTCCATCGATGGTGGTTTTACCTGGAGTGCAATTGGAAACTTTAGCAATCTGGTTGCAGGAACTTATGCCATCATTGTGAGCGATGCTAATGGCTGTGAAGCTAGTTCCACATCAACAATTTCGGAACCTCCTGCAATACTCACCAATGCATCATCTGTGAACGCCACTTGTGGTAACCCGGATGGATCAATTACAATAATAGCGAATGGAGGAAATGGAAACTTAACTTTCAGTCTTAATAATGGACCCGCTCAAAACTCTGGCTTATTCAATGGTTTGTTGGCTGGAAATTATAACGTAACAGTTTCGGATGCCTCAGGATGTTCAACAATGATTGTTTCATCGGTAAATAATATCAATGCACCAATTATCAGTTCATTAATTGCAACTGACGTAACCTGCTTTGGAGCGGGCAATGGAGCAATTACTATTTCAGCCCTAAATGGAACAGGCATTCTCAATTATAGTATTAATAATGGTGTATCTTTTCAATTAAGTAATAGTTTCTCTACACTTTCAGGAGGTATTTATAATATCATTGTTGAAGATTCAATTGGATGCGTAGCATCTGGAAATTACTATTGTTGAACCAAATGCATTACAGTTAAATACCTTATCGATATCAAGTACATGTGGAAATACCAATGGAGAAATACAAACTCTTGTTTCCGGTGGCTCTGGTTCAATGCAATACTCCATTAATAATGGATCGAATTTTCAAGCTTCAGGAACATTCACTAATCTTATTCAGGGCAATTATTCAGTATTGGTTTCTGATGTGAATGGCTGTACTGCAACCGCCAACTCATCCATCTCTAATACTCCAGGGCCGGTTATTGCAACAATACCTGTTACCAACAGTTTATGTTACAATTCCGATAATGGTACGGCTACAGTGCAAATTACCGGTGGAACCGGGCCTTTCCAATATTCAATAAACGGAAGTTCCAATACACAGATGATTAATTATTTTGGAAATCTTTCAACTGGCAATTATAGTATTTCTGTTATTGATGCTAATGGATGTTTGGCAGATTCTTCATTTACAATTACGGAGCCCGCTGCTATTACAACTTCAGTAGCACTCACAAATTCAACTTGCAGTAATTCAAACGGAACCTTAATAGTTAATGGTAACGGTGGAACCGGAGCATTAACTTTCAGTGCAAATGGAGGATTAACCTATCAACCAACAAATATTTTTTCAAATATGGCGGCAGGAATTTATTCAATAATGGTTCAGGATAGTAATGGTTGCATGATTGCTGATTCTGCTCTTATACTTGATGCTCCTGCTCCGATTGTTCATAGTTTAACTGGAATTGGCGCATCATGTAATGGGTTAAGTAACGGAATACTTACCCTTAGTACCAATGGAGGTACGTTGCCATTGCAATTTAGCATCAACAATGGTGTTTCTTTCCAAACATCAAACATCTTTAATAATCTTGCTCAAGGCGTATACGATGTAATGGTAACCGATGCCAATGGATGTTCTGCCGCAGCAACCGGAACCATTTTGGAACCGGCTCAAATTCTTCTCAATACATCATCTACAGCAACTTTATGCAATGGAAGCGGAGATGGAACTGCATCCGTTTCCGTATTGGGTGGAGTAACCCCCTACTCCTACAATTGGACTGGGGGAACAACAGGAGTTACTGCTTCCAACCTTGTTGCAGGAACTTATATAGTTACTGTTACCGATGCAAATGGATGCTCAACTGCATTAGCAGCTACCGTTCTTGAACCTTTGCCAATAACTATACAGCAACAACTTACCAACATAAGCTGCAATGGTCTATCTGATGGATCATTAATACTGACACCTGGTGGTGGAACTGCACCTTATTCCTACTCCTGGTTACAATCTGGATTATCCGGACATGATAATTCAAATCTTTCAGCAGGAAATTACACGGTGGTTGTAAGTGATGCTAACGGCTGCTCCTATTCGCAAACCTATTTAATTTTTGAACCTTCAGCACTTGTTAGTACAACCAGCGCTATTCCTACACTATGTTTTGGATCATCGGATGGCAATGCAACCGTGAATGTTTCTGGTGGTACAGCTCCCTACTCCTATCTCTGGTCAAATAATGCAACCACTCCTGTTATCGGTTCACTTCTTTCAGGCACCTATACTGTCACGGTAACAGATGCAAATGGATGTTCCAATAGTTTATCAGAAACAATTGTCAGCCCGACCTTGCTGGCTGCTACTATTGCTTCCACTCCTGTTACATGTAATGGCGATGCTGATGGTACAGCTCAAGTGAGTGTTACCGGCGGGACCACTCCTTATTCCTACTTATGGACGAATGGCGGCACCAATTCTTTATTACCAAACATTGATGGCGGTAATTTCTCAGTAACTATTACTGATGCCAACAATTGCTCACTTGCTGCATCAGTGGTGGTTCAGGAGCCTTTGCCACTGGTTGTATTTGTGAATGGTTCAGAAACTATATGTATTGGTCAATCCACTTTAATAAGTGCTACTGCTCAAGGTGGTAACGGTGGTTATCAATACCTTTGGAATAATGGCATTTCAGGAAGTAGTCAGTTTGTAAATCCTATTCTTACAGCTGCATTTTCGGTTACAGTAACTGATTCATTAGGTTGCCAGGCAACTGGAGCACCTGTTGTGGTGGTAGTCAATCCGGCTTTGTCTTTAATCACTTCTCCAGATGATTCCATTTGTGAGGGCGAACAAACATTAATTAGTGCCATTGCTTCAGGTGGCAATGGAGGACCTTATACCTATTCCTGGAGTGGCATTTCGAATACTTCATCTCAGGTCAATGTAAGTCCAATTCTAACAACAACATATATCGTTACCGTTAGTGATGGTTGCGGAACACCTTCAGCATTAGCCAATGTGGAAGTAGTTGTGAACCCGCTCCCTGTTGTTGATTTTGTTGCGCTACCATTTGAAGGATGCGCTCCTTTGGAGGTGGTTTTTGATAATAATACGATCACCTCAGCAAACGGAGCATTATACCAATGGTATTTTGGAGATAATACTAGCAGTAACGATTTTGAACCTGTTCACATCTATTATGAACCGGGAAATTATACGGTCACTTTAAAAGTAATTTCTGCTGAAGGCTGTGCAGCTGAGTTAATTATCAATGATGCTGTTAAGGTTTACCCGGTGCCAGTTGCAGGTATTGGCACCACTCCTTCAGTTGCCAATATTTTAAATCCTACTATAAGTTTCTTTGATACAGGTTCAGGAGCAACCTGGTGGAATTGGGACTTTGGAGATAATTCATCTCTTTCCTCAACTCAAAACACAGAGCATACCTTTGAAGAAACCGGAATCTATAATGTGACTTTGTATATCATGAACGATTTTGGCTGTCGCGATACCGCCTATACCGAGATTGTGATTAATCAATCCTCAACTGTTTATATTCCTAATGCCTTTACACCTAACGGTGATGGAATAAACGAAATATTTAATGTGTCAGGAATAGGCATTGATGGAATTCAAATGTCCATTTTTAATAGATGGGGGAACATGGTGTTTTCAGCCAGAACTGGTCAAGATGGTTGGAATGGCAATGATATGTATTCAGGAACAAAATGTCAGACTGGTGTTTATGTCTACCAGATCAAAGTAAAGACTTTTAACGGCGAGTACAAAAATTATACCGGAAGGGTTACTTTACTCGAATAACCTTCTACACTTATTTATGAAGAAAATTGTGATTGTATATGGCTTGATCGCAGGCCTTATTCTTGTGTCAATGATTTTTATTATGATGGCACTGGTTGGTGACTCCTCAGATTTCGACAGAGGTGAAAGCGTTGGCTATATTTCAATGGTATTGGCTTTTTCAATGATTTTTTTCGGTATTCGTTCCCATCGTGATAAAAATTTGGGTGGTGCTATTTCATTCAATATTTCTTTCAGAACAGGAATTTTAATAACCGTAATAGCTTGCTTATGCTATGTGGCCGGATGGTTGTTCTATATAAACTATATCGATAATTCCTTTATTGAAAAGTATGCTGCCTTCTACCTGAATAAATTAAATTCCAGTGGTAAAAGCAGTGAAGAAATCAAAAATGAAATTGTTGCTTTCAATAAAAACATGGAAAATTATGACAATCCCGGCGTAATGGCACTTTTTACATTTCTGGAAGTTTTCCCAATCGGACTCATCATTTCAGTTCTTTGTGCTTTACTGATGAGGAGAAAAGTATCCGATCTATCTTCTGAACCTAAAGAAGTTACTTAGGATCGGTTTTTCGAAAAATATCTTCTTTATTTGAAGGCCTTAAATCATCGTGCCAGATAAGACCTTTAAGTTTGAGTTCGTTCGGATTAAGTTCGTTGATTGGAAATAATGTTGCGTCTGGCTTATTAATCATGGTAATACTACTCACCTTACTTTCATTCAAAAAAATCAACATATCGGAACAATCAGCCCTGTTTACTCCTGTTAACTGCTTTTTACTGTTTCGTGTATAATAAATTGATTGTCCATTACCTTCAACATTAATGCTTTTTAATTTATTCTCAGTAAAGTGACCTAACATATTCCGACCCTTAATCTGATTGAATCGCAAAGTGTCTTCTTTAGAAATGATAAAAGCTGCGTCTCGCAATCGAAGTTCACTTATTTCTGAATTAGCCATTTGCATATTCATAAAAGTTGCAGTAAGCTAATTCTGTTCACTCCACAAAACCGGTTCAGTAAAAAATGAGAGTGTAGAATCAGAGGCATTATAAACAAGTGAATCGCATTTCCCCTGCAAATCCTTTTTGAAAATTCGAACTCCTTTATAAGCCATCCAGGTGCGACTCTTAGTAACAGTATCTTGCTTCGCATATAAAGTATCCGCATGCAGAAAAAGCGAATCAGTTTCAAACGCTTTTGTGAGTAGAGCCTTACCGGTAACCCATGCATTTTTACTTACATCATTATTATATCCATAATCACCAGAAATAATAACTTTTTGAATTGTATCTGAGATAACAACATTTCTAAAACCAAATCCAACTTTAGTTTTATTGTCATAAACAAGACTATCACCCTCTAATCTGTTTTCCTTGGACATAATCCAGGCATTCTTGTTAAATGAAGATTTTTCCTCAATAGTGTTGTACCATCCTTGCTCACAATAAATTTTTGCACTATCAGCAGCTAAAGAAAAAATTCTGGTTGGGCCTTCAAATCCGGCAATCTTTGTCACTGTATGATACTTTAACGAATCAGCATAAATGACATATTTTGGATTAGTTAAAACAACCGAATCTTTAAAAAACAACATTTTATCTTTTGAAAAGTAATATCCATTTTTACTCGTAAGCACATTATCTTTATCAACAATTTTCCCGCCATTGAAATATTCGGCGGTTTCAGAATTCATGTTATAATTAAGAATGCTGGACGTAAGCACCATCGTTTTATCAGTCATGGTAACATTACCAATTACATTAGCCACTCTGGTATTGCCATCATATTTCAAAAAATTTCCGGACAGATTTATACTATCACCTTGTACAATTCTGATTCTACCAAATGCATCCAGACTATTGGTTTCCTGATACAGATAAGCACTGTCGCAATACATCAAAGCACCCTGGTGTTTGAATCTGACATTTCCTAAAAGACGTGAGACATTTTTCCCTAAAGATTCATCACCCTCAAAAGTGTCGGCATTGTCAATTTCAACCTGAGAGGTTTGTTGTGCATATAGGATTGCAGGAAAACAAATAAAAAACAGAACCAATGCCACCAGATTGGTAAAGGTCGTTGTGAATCCTATACATTTATTCATTGTACAATCAGGCAAATTCCGGGTGTCTGGCCAGAGTCTCCTTTCGATCAGGACCAATTGAGACAATTACAACAGGCACACCCAATTCGGTTTCCAGAAAGTTAATATAATCTGAAAGTTCCTTAGGTAACTGACTGGCATCATTCATTCCGTCTCCTTGTAAAGTCCATCCCGGAAATTCCATCAATACAGGTTGCACCTCATTATTTACAATATCAAAAGGCATGTGGTCAATTTTACGACCCTCGTAAATATAATGAGTACAAACACTTATTGATTTAAAACCGCTGAGAACGTCGGGTTTTGTCATAATCAACTTAGTTACTCCATTCAGCAAAATGGTATATTTAAGAGCTGGCAAATCCAGCCATCCGCATCTGCGCGGGCGGCCAGTAGTAGCACCAAATTCATTACCGACTTTACGGATAAGCTCTCCTGTTTCATCATTCAGTTCCGTAGGAAATGGACCACTTCCAACCCGGGTGCAATACGCCTTGAAAATACCATATACTTCACCAATTTTAGATGGGGCAACACCCAGACCGGTACAAGTACCTGCTGTAATAGTATTGGAAGAAGTAACAAAAGGATAGGACCCAAAATCAATATCAAGCAACGAACCCTGGGCACCTTCAGCCAAAACTGATTTACCTTTACTGAGGAAATCATTAATTTCGTATTCACTATCGATCAAATTCATGGAACGAATCATTTCAATTCCTTCTAAAAATCCCTTCTCATATTCGGTGATACTATTTTCAAAATGATAGAAATTCAGTAATTCAGTGTGCTTTGCTACAAGAGCATCGTATCTGGCTTGAAAGCCACTGTGCTCTATGTCTCCAACACGCAAACCATTTCTTCCGGTTTTATCCATATAGGCGGGACCAATGCCTTTCAGTGTGGACCCTATTTTGGCTTTACCTTTGCTGGCTTCCGATGCGGCATCAAGCATTCGGTGAGTAGGGAGAATGAGATGTGCTTTTCTGGATATAAAAAGATTTTTACTTATGTCGACTCCCATTTTAATTAATGCATCAACTTCCTTTTTAAAAATCACAGGATCAATTACCACTCCATTACCAATTATATTCACTTTTCCGGGATGAAAAATGCCAGATGGAATAGTATGCAATACATGTTTGATTCCTTCAAATTCAAGTGTATGGCCGGCATTGGGACCTCCCTGAAAGCGAGCTATAACATCATAACGGGGTGCGAGTACATCTACTACTTTACCTTTACCTTCATCTCCCCATTGAAGCCCTAACAATACGTCTACTTTCATCAGAATTAAAATTTAATAAGTATTAAAATTATTTTATGCTTCCTTTAACAAAGAATGTAAAGCTTCTGATTCGTTTGATACAATAGTGAAAATATTATTCAGCTTAGTAATCAACATTAAGGATTTAATATTGTCTGGAACAGAACTGATAATAGCTTCACCACCGGCCTTGCGAGCTCTGGTAAGAATTGTAAGAAGCGTGTTCAAACCTGTGCTGTTCATATATTTAAAATCACTCATATCAATTACGAACTTCCGAATATCTTTACTCAATAGTTCTTCAAATCGTTCCATCAGCTCAGTGGCCTGATTTTTTTCAATCAGGTTGCCTGCAAAATGCAGTAAGCAATAATCTTTCTTTTCTTCAATTTTAAAGGTAAATTCCATAATTTTAAATTATCATTTATTTAGTGTTGGCTTTTTTTAGATTATAATATTCACAAGTACCTTCCTTTGAAAGAGTATTGCATTTTCCAAATAAATTGAGAGAATGATGTGTTACCTTAAAATTTAAAATTTCTCCCATCATTGATTGAATTTGTTGAATACGGGGATCACAAAATTCGAGTACCCTTTCACAATCAATACAAATAAGATGATCATGTTGCTTGAAAGAATAGGACTTTTCAAATTGAGCAATATTTTTTCCGAATTGATGCTTGGCAATTAAATTGCAGGCTAACAAATGTTCAATAGTATTATAAATGGTAGCTCTGCTCACTCTGTACTTTTTATTTTTCATGTGGATATACAACGATTCCACATCAAAGTGATTGTTTATAGAATATATTTCATCAAGAATAGTAAATCTTTCAGGAGTTTTTCTGAATCCTTTTCCCTCAAGGAAAAGAGAAAAAATCTTCTTTACGGTTTCTTTGGTACTTTCCATTTTTAATTACTTTCAGAAATGCGAAGTTACTGATTCGTATCCATCCGAGATACACTCAATATACCATTCACGTGGCTCAGTTTGGCCATCAGTTTCTTAAGGTGCTCTGTATCATGAACAAAGAGCATAATAGTGCCCTCAAATAGACCTTCATTACTTTCAATGCTGATAGATCGCATGTTAACTTTTAATTCATTGGAAATAACTCTGGTTATGTTGTTCACAACACCCACCTCATCGGCCCCATTGATCCTGATGCCTGCTAAAAAGGCTATCTCTTTTTGGCCTGTCCAGCGTGCTTTAACAATGCGATAGCCATGTTTCGACATTAATTGAATCGCATTCGGGCAATTGGTTCTATGTATTTTATGCCTTCACTCACTGTTACAAATCCAAACACATCATCACCGGGTATCGGATTGCAGCATGGAGACAAATTGTAATCCATCTTATCCATGTTTTCGCCAATAACCAACATATCTGCTGATCCTCTAACGGTTTTCACTAGCTCTTCAAACGACTGTCCTTCAGGCTTTTGCACGGATTTGTGCTTAGGTACTCCTTCCTCTGTGAAGAAATCTCTCAGGTTTTTAAGATCAATAGCTTCAATAGCAATGCGATGATACAAATCCAATGCTGTAGGTACTTTGTAAAAAAGTAAAAGATCATTAATATTTAAAGAGGCAATATCTACTTTGAGATTACGGAGTCGCCTTTCCAGTTTTTCTTTACCATCATCGGCCGACATTCTTTTCTGTTCCTTTAGAGCAGTTTTAATTTTAGATTTCGCCTTTGCAGTAACAACAAAACTCAGCCAATCCTCTTTCGGGTGCTGCTTAGAGGATGTAAGAATTTCAACCTGGTCACCACTATGTAATTTGTGACTGATGGGAACAAGTTTGTGATTGATTTTAGCTCCAATGCATCTGCTGCCAATATCGGTATGGATTTCAAAAGCAAAATCCAATGCTGTACTTTCTGAAGGAAGTGTTTTTAATTCACCGGAAGGGGTAAAAATAAAAATCTCATCTGCAAAAAGATTCAGTTTGAAATCATCAATAAAATCAATTGCATTGGCATCCGCATTTTCTAACAATTCACGAATGCGCCCCAACCAGTCATCAAGGGCATTTTCAGCTGCCGATTCCTTATACTTCCAATGCGCAGCATATCCTTTCTCTGCAATTTCATCCATCCGTATTGAACGGATCTGAACTTCTACCCATTTGCCACTATTGCTCATTACAGTAGTGTGCAAAGATTCATAACCGTTGGCTTTGGGTGTTGAAATCCAATCACGCAGTCGATCAGGATTGGGAACAAAAAAATCTGTTACTATAGAATAGGCCCTCCAACAGTCCGCTTTTTCCTGATCTGAAGGTGAATCGAGAATTATACGAATAGCGAACAAGTCATAAATTTCTTCAAAAGGGACTTGCTGCTTTTTCATCTTATTCCAGATGGAATTAATTGATTTTGGCCTTCCCTTTATCTCAGCTTTAAAACCCATCCTGATAAATTCTTCTTTCAGAGGTTTAATAAATTCAAAAATAAATTTATCGCGATCCTTTTTTGTTTGTTGCAGCTTTTGAGCAATTGTTCGATAAACTTCCGGTTCAGTATGTTTCAATGCCAAATCGTCCAGCTCCGTTTTAATTGCATACAATCCTAATCGATGAGCTAATGGGGCATACAAGTAGGCTGTTTCAGAAGCTATCTTTAATTGTTTCTCTCGAGGCATCGAATCTAATGTGCGCATGTTATGCAAACGATCCGACAGTTTTATAAGAATGACACGGACATCATCTGAAAGCGTGAGCAACATTTTTCTGAAATTTTCAGCCTGAAGAGAACTCTTCTGATCAAAAACTCCAGAAATTTTAGTTAAGCCGTCAATGATTTTTTCCACTTTGGGCCCAAATAGGCCTCTAATATCTTCAAGTGAGATATGAGTATCCTCCACAACATCGTGTAAGAGTGCACAAACTATTGCTGTTGCTCCTAATCCAATTTCTTCAGCAGCAATTTGAGCAACAGCTATTGGATGATATATATAAGGTTCACCAGACCTTCTTCGCATCGTCTTATGCGCTTCCAAAGCAGTATCGAAAGCCAATCGAATCATTTTCCGATCAGTTTTATCAATACTATTCCTGCATGCTCTTAGTAAGGATCGGTAGCGTTTGAGAATTTCCTTCTTCTCCACTTCCTGTTCCTGAATAGAAATTCCTGCTGAATTGGTTTTATCTATCAAATCAAATTCCTCTTTCTCTTCAAAAATAACAATTCAAACAATTAGTTTTCTGCATGAGTAACAGATTTTTTCCTTGCGAGGATCGAGAAATCACTTTCGAATTTCCTGATAGTATTTGTGAGTCGACCCAGTTCAGAAACTTCCATTTCAACAACATCATTTTCTTTGAGCCATTGAGGTTTAAAATTTTTAGGATCCTTAAGCATACCTGTTCCATTCAACTCTAGAAAACAGCCGGTTCCAACTGTTCCTGAACCTATTACATCACCAGGGTATAAATAGGTGCCATAGGATGCTCTTTCAATTAATTCCTCGAAGGTCCAATCCATATCGCCGGTGTTACCTTGAGAAACTTGAATTCCATTCACCCAGCACTTCATATCCAAATTAAAATTACTTCCGGTATGGCCGTCCTTAGCAGGGATTTTCATTGGCTCCAATTCGTCTGCTGTGACAAGCATTGGGCCTATCACAGTGGCAAAATCCTTTCCTTTTGCAGGCCCTAAGTTCAATTTCATTTCCTCCATTTGCAAGGTTCTTGCACTCAGGTCATTTAAAATAGTGTATCCAGCTATAAAACCCGACGCTTCTTCCGCTTTGATATTGATACCCTTACGACCAATAATGCAAGCCCATTCCAATTCAAAATCCAGCTTATCAAAATGATCAGGCATACAATAAACATCTCCAGGTCCTATTACAGACCGATGATTATTAAAATAAAAGATTGGGTACTCATCAAACTCCTGAATCATTTCAACGCCACGGTTTCTGCGTGCAGCCTCAACATGCTGACGAAACGCATAACCATCACGAAGTGAAGCCGGACGGGTAATTGGAGCGAGAATTTGGAGCTTATCCATTTCCAATGAACGAGTGCCCATCATACCTGTTTTAATAAGGTTGTCGATATCCTTTGCCACCGACATAACATGAGAGCCTGCTTTCAGAAAATCCTTCATATTATCAGGCATTTTAAGAGCACTTTTAACAGAAGCCGCCAACTTAAGATTATAAACCTTGTTATTGATGACCAAACCTAGCTGTTCTTTGCCGAATTCAAGGTAAGTTACAAGTTTCATTATTTTGATTTTAAAAAGAGGTGTATTTAGTTAATTGGTTACAAAAATAAGAAAATTACCTCAGTTTTACAATTGCCTAAAAATGATATTTTTGAAAAATAAACTAACAGAAATAAATAGCTTTTCTCTAATAATAAGAGATGTATAAAAACAACTATTTCAAACGATCTATAAACTTTTTAAAACCAGTATTATTTTTCTCTTTTATCTTCTTAAGTGGGTCATACTTAAATTTTAGTTCTCCCTTGTCATCTGTGACTGCATGAATAAAAACATTCATTCCCTTATCACCTTTATCACCAATATCTTTTGAGAGTTCATCCCAATCACGCTTTTTCAAATTTGCCATTGGAATCTGAATATCCAAATCAGTTTTACCATTCAGGAAATAACTACCTTCAAGATACATTTCCAGCACAGAAGTGTTCACTTTCATCCGTTCAATAAACAGCTCATCTCCCTTTAAAATAAAACTATTTGCTATTTCCGAGAATTTAATATCAGTAAAATCACGCTTAGGAAATAAAAACTTGCCCAACTTTCCTATAGGTTGAAAACCTTTAAAATTACCATTAATCACAGTTAAATCAACTTTACCGGAGAGACTGGATTGCGCAACAGCAATTTTGCTACTCATGGTAAAATCAAAACTGGCATCTGCATATAACACGCCATCAATATTTTCACTGGTTAGTGCTGTTTGACCGAAATTATCAAATGATTTCAATACTTGACTAATGTTTAGCTTTCTCATTTCAGCATCAACATTAACCGATAAAAGATTTGTATTTACCTCCTTCAAAATTCCATTTAGTTTTACATCTCCTTCGGCATGTTTAAAAAATATAGTCTTCAGTTTCCATTCATCTTTTATCAACTTTACTTTCCCAGTAAGTTCTGTTGCAGTAAAGTTTTGAAATACAACTTTAGCAATGTTAAATTCCATATCTAAAATACTTGCATCCAAAAAAAGATCCAATTTACTGCCTTCATGAAAAAAAACAGATGTCTTCTGAACTTTTTTACCGGCTATATCTTTCCGTTTTGAAAGAAACGGTGTAAAATCCTTCAAATCGATAAATGGAGATTTGATGCGCCAAGAAATTTTTGCTTCTTGTTTAGAATTGCTGAGGAAATTGATAAGTCCTGGGGCCTCCCCTGTCAAACTGAGCTTACTGCTTCCTGTATTGCAGGATAAATCATTAATTTCGACATCGCCGTCATTGATAATTATTTTTCCGTTGATGTTATCGAAAGGCATGGATCTGGGTCCATAAACCGATCTACCATCTTTAATTAAAATACTTCCATTTACAACTGCATTCAAATGCAAACTGTCCGGTAAAGCATTTATCTGAAAGATGAAGCTGCATGTTCCTCTTGAAAAATTAAACAGATCAGCTACAGCTAATCTGTTTACTTCTTTCAATGCAAAATTGGAATACACGCTTGCTGAAACAAGAGGTTTTTTTAAATTTCGAATGACAATACTTTCAGAATTCAAAGGAATACCCTCCCAATTAGCTTTAAATTTATTTATAGTTACTTTTGAATTTTCATCAGAAGGAATCAAATTCGAATCGTTGTGATTACTAAAATCCGCAACTAAATTACAAGCTCTGAATTCAAAGTTTTTAACACGCAAAGTGTTTCTTTCAGCAATCAATCTACAATTAATTTTTGGTATCGATTTATAAGCCAGCGAACCCTCCATTTCCAATTGAAATTGTACCGGATACTTCAAATCAAATGGTGACAATTTTTTTGCAGTTACCGGTGTAGTCATCTTAACTAAATCAGTTAGTTTGATACGGTTCGATCCTAACTTAAAAGAAAATTTTCCAGAATCGGCCAAATTGAAATTGGCACTCATTTCATAGGGAAAACTATTCAGATAAATTGTTGAAGCGGGAATAACCAGTTCCTTATTTTGAGAAGAATATAAAAAATGAAATAGTCGTTTCAAAAGGTGTTGATATTCCATAAAAACCTTTATATACATTAAACCCCAGAAACTTGATTTTTCCAATTGATGCAAGGTCAACTTTTTTCAGACTTTTTTCAATAAAGAAATTACATTTTAGTTGGTTAAAATAAATATTGAAAAATTTATTTTTTATTTGATCCCGATAAATCACTTTGAAGTTTTTGAAAACCAGTCTTGTTAATTTTGTTTGGAAAGTGCCTGTATTTGATTTGCTATTCTCAGTAAAAAGGTATTTATTGGAGTAACCGGTCGAATCCGTAAATAAATATATATTTCCATTTTCCAGTGTGATGTGTTCAATATCAATTTTTGAAGAAAAAAGATCCTTAAAATTAACTCTGACGAAAACATCTTTTGCATGCAATAATTCCATTTTGTGTTTTGCATACATGGAATCTCTTGCTGAAAATTCCTTGAGATGTATGGCCGTTGCAGGGAAGAATTGGATTAAATCAAAACTAACATCCTGATTGCTGATTTCTCCGTTTATTTCTTTACCAATGGATGCCGTTATTGATTTTACAATGCGATCTTGATTTAAAAAGACATATGTTAACGAAACCACTGCAATAATAAAAAGCATGCTTAACACTCCTATGAATGACCAAAGCAACCAACGCATGACTTTTCGAAACATTCTGATATTTAATTTTATTGGCTGATACGCAAATTTAAAAATATCTCTATTGCGATCTTATAGAGTAATTGAAAGTTTTAATAAGAAAATTAACAATTAAACTTGCCGGGTTAAAAACGTTCAAGTTAGTTTCAGTTTTGTGTACTCTTGTTTTTCTTTCAAAAATGCCAAAAATCCATCTTTTATTTGCTGTATATACTGTCAAACTATTATTTTGACATTTAATGCCGGAATTAAACGCTCCTTAAGCTCAATTTTCATAAATTTGTAACTCAAATCAAATATGAAATATGCCACAGTACCACACTTTAGGACAAATTCCCCATAAACGTCATACTCAGTTTCGTAAACCGAACGGAGAACTTTATTCAGAAGAGTTATTTTCTACAAATGGATTTTCTAATGTTTATTCCTTAATTTATCATTTATACCCACCAACAATTGTTAAGGAACTTGGACCTGTTTTTTCTCGCGAACCCAAAATTGCCCACCAGAGATTTCTAAGAAATTATAGCTTGCTTGGATTCAAAATCGATCCGGAAGATGATTATATCATAAGTAAAAAGCAGGTGTTGGTCAATAATGACCTTCAAATATCATTAGCAGCTCCAAGAAAATCAATTACCGATTATTTCTTAAAAAATGCCGATGCCGATGAAATGATTTTTGTACATGAGGGAAGCGGCACAATGCATTCTCTTTATGGAAGTATTGATTTTGGCTATGGCGATTATCTGATTATTCCACGAGGAACCATTTTTAGGTTAGAATTTAAAAATGAAAATAATCGTCTTCTGATCGTTGAATCCTTCAGTCCAATCGAAATACCGCGCCGATACAGAAATGAATACGGCCAATTAGAGGAACATGCTCCTTATTGTGAACGTGATATCAGAAAACCTCAAAACCTACAAACCCATGATGAAAAAGGCGACTTTAAAGTACTTATTAAAAAACAAGGTTTAGTTTATACATATATATACGCTACACATCCATTCGATGCAATTGGCTGGGATGGCAACAATTATCCATGGGCATTTTCCATTCATGACTTTGAGCCAATCACAGGAAGTGTGCATCAGCCACCACCGGTTCATCAAACTTTTGAAGCTCATAATTTCGTCATTTGTTCCTTTGTACCAAGACTTTACGATTATCACCCCAAGCGATTCCAGCCCCTTATAATCACAGTAATATTGATTCTGATGAAGTATTGTATTACGTTGATGGAGATTTTATGAGTAGAAAAAATGTTGAACGTGGTCAAATCACATTACATCCCGGTGGAATACCACATGGACCCCATCCGGGAACTGTTGAAAAATCGATTGGGGCTAAAGAAACTAAAGAATTAGCTGTAATGATTGATACTTTTAAACCCTTATGGCTCACGGAAGATGCCCTTAAAATTTCTGACGACACCTATTATAAATCGTGGATGCACGAATGATGTAAAAATGAATTGTAATTGTTGTGTTTCGTTGCTCCTATCCGGTTTTAGGTGTTTGTAACTTTTCTCAGCTGATGCAACCATCCTGATACCATGCGCGTCAATAAAAAACAGGAATATGATAGTCAATGTCTTACCACCATTTTTGGGGTGACCAATAAATATAGCTTATATTACAGTTCATAAAATTAGTTTCGTAGTTTTGAACCTCCTATAAAATACGCACCAATCAACCAAATGCAAATATTGAATAACCTAAAACCATGATCATGAGGAAGTTAATCTTTACTTTATTATTACTCAGCAGTTCATTTTTGCTGAAAGCCCAGGTTTACGTCGAAGATTTTGAATCAGCACCTTATGCTGTAACATCTAGCGGAACACCGGGTTTTAACATCAATACAAGGATTTATTCTAGTATAACAACTAGTGATACCTCATTTATTGATGCACCTAATAGTATCTCTTATCTTGAAACAGATCCTATTGATTGTTCTTTCAACTTTTTCGTTAAGTTGAATTTCAAGCAAATCTGTAAGATTGAGTTTTTTGATAATGCAACTATCGAAATTTCAACCGATGGTGGAGTTAGCTGGATTCAGTTGGTGGATGATGCCGGAGGTGCTAACAATAACTGTTCTTATCTTGGAACCGGTTTATTCCGCACTCAGGGAAGTCGTTTTCAGGAGGCAAGTTATGCTGCCTGGCAGCCCGGTCAAAGCACTATCCCTGACAATACCTGGTGGCAGACTGAAATATTTGATGTTTCTAATCTTGCCGGTAACAACCCGGATGTTAGATTTCGCTTTAAATTAGCTGATGGAAATAACAGTGGCGGATCAGGCAGAAATGGTTGGGCAATTGATGACCTCGTTGTGACTGCTACATTGTGTGAAACAGATATCCCAAATGTCTATCCACTTCCTCCTAATTATTCAGGTACAGTTTATAATTTGGGTCCTTTTAATATCAATGCTGCCTTTACAGATGCTTCACTAATTGCTTCTGCCACTTTAAATTATACGGTAAACGGCATTGCTGAACCAGGTATTCTAATGACTAACATTTCCGATAGTACTTTTAATGCTCAGATTCCAGACACTTTAGCGAATGGCGATTCATTGGCACCAGGTGATTCTATCTGTTATTACATTGAAGTTATTGATGCTTCTTTTTGTGCAAATATTAATTACCTGCCTGGCCCAGGGCCTTCGGATTTAGTTTGTTTTGATATTCAAGCGGGAATTTCATTCCCTTATTGCGATATCTTTGATATTACTACTAACCTGTGGGCACCCAATGCAGCCAATCTTACTAGTGTTTGGGAATTAGGTACTCCTGCTTTTGGAGCAACCAGTTCTGCTTACTCTGCACCCAACTCTTGGGATATAAATCTCACCACCCCCTATGACAATGGCGCGTTGGCTTATTTGCTTTCTCCTGAATTAAGTTTTACAATTGGAGCAGGTGCTAAATTTGAATTCTGGAGAAATCATAGTACTGAAGCAACATGGGATGGTGTTCGTGTAGAATGGACTACTGATACGATTCTTGGCCCATGGAACGTACTCTCTCCTTTTATTCAAACTGACCCTAATTGTGTTGATTGTGAAAACTGGTACACTGATGCTGCTTTAAACTCTAGCCAACTTCCAGGATGGGAAGGAAACTCAGGAGGTTGGGTTCGTTCATCTGTATTACTTGATGCTCAATTCAATAACCTACCACAGTGTTGGTTCCGTTTTGTGTTTACCTCTGATGGTTCGGTAACCGGTGACGGATTTTCAATTGACAACTTCTGTATCACTCTTCCACAGCCTGATGATGTTGGTGTTTCTTCTATTACTCAACCCGGCACTACAGGTCCTGCAGGAAATTGTTTGGATGTAATTGTCAATGTAAAAAACTATGGTTTAAATAATCAAATAACCTTCCCTGTTACTTATGTGGTTAACCCGGGAGGTCTCACCGGTACTGTTAATTATACAGGTACACTTACTCCGGGAGCATCGGCATCTGTTACCCTCCCATGCTTTAACGTTCCGGTTGGTACCTATACAATTTGTGCATATACGAGCTTACCTGGCGATGGAAATAATTTTAATGATACTATTTGCAAAAGCTCACTTGGTATTCCAGTTCTTTCACTTACTGCCTGCGACGATTTCGAAAGTGGTAATGCAGGATTCCAGGATTCAACAAATAATGCTGCTGCTGCCCAATGGCAATTAGGTACTCCTAACTTTGGAGCTACTACAGGAGCTAATTCTGGTGTCAATGCATGGGATATTAACCTGAATAACGGTTATGGTTTTGGTGCTTTTGCATCTCTCAACACTCCAATTTATGACCTTGTTGGCGCTGTTAATCCCTACTTATCTTTCTTTAGAAATCAACTTACTGCCGGAGGAGAAGGATTAAGAATTTCTTACAATGCGAATGGCTCTGGTAACTGGATTGTGCTTGGTACTGTTGGTGATCCTGATGGGTTGAACTGGTACAATAATAATTCATTAAACTTTGGTGCTGCCGGCTGGGATGGAAGTTCAGGAGGATGGGCAGAATCGCGCTATTATTTACAAAATATTGTTACTGCAAATGCAATTACATTTATTCAGTTCCGCTTTGAATTCATTAGTGGATTCAATGGTGTACCTAATGATGGTGTAAGTATTGACGATTTATGTGTGAAGCAACCTGGTGCAAATGATGTAGGTGTTACATTAATTACTGAACCTACACCAAATGGACCTGCCAACGGAACTTCAAACGTAACAGTTCAGATCAGGAATTTTGGAACTGCACCTCAAACAACTATTCCTGTAGCTTAT
The DNA here is from genome assembly GCA_016722525.1 of Bacteroidota bacterium. GTDB lineage: Bacteria > Bacteroidota > Bacteroidia > AKYH767-A > OLB10 > JADKJB01. Next base: position 121,791 of record JADKJB010000004.1, on the reverse strand, counting down.
TCACTTAATGGAGGCGCTCCGGTGACTGCTACATTCAATGGTACTCTTGCACCGAATTCAATCACTACTTTCAGTATGCCAACGTTTACTGTTCCTTCAGGTCAATATGATTTCTGCGCTTGGACGGAATTAGCTGGTGATACAGATAATTCGAACGACACTACTTGTGTTCAAAGAGTTGGTGTGCCTGTAATTCCTTTGAGTTACACAGGTCCTTATAATGATAACTTCGATGGACCAAATGTTGGATGGAGTACTTTAACTCCCGGTGGAGCAACAACTATTTGGGAACTTGGAACTCCTGCATTTGGAACTACCAATAATGCCTTCTCACCACCTAACTCTTGGGACGTTAATCTGATCAGCGCTTATGGACCAACTGCTAATTGCGAGCTTTATACTCCAATATTTGATTTATCAAATGCAGTGGATGCTAAACTTTCTTTCTGGAGAAACCACAATACTGAAGCGGCATGGGATGGAGTGAGATTAGAATACAACATCAATGGCGGACCATGGATTTTACTTGGTGGCCCAGGCCTTACAGCTCCTTGCTGGGTGAATTGGTACAATCAAGCTGCTATCATTTCTTCAAATTTACCTGCATGGGCGGGAGCAACCGGTGGTTGGATTAAAACTGAAGCAACCTGTCTGAACTTCCTGGATAGTGTGGGTCTGGTGCAATTCCGTTTTATTTTCACTTCTGATGCCTCAGTTCAAATTGATGGTTTCTCAATTGATGATTTCAGTATCACCATTCCTGTTCCTTTAACTGCTTCACCTATTATTGTAAATACAAATACTATCAATAATAATTTCATCTTCCCTGGTCAGGTAGTTCAGTTTTCATCACCTATTTCAAACCCCGGAACTACTCCACTTACTTCGGTAAATGCAACGCTCACAATTAATGGTGTTCCTTTAGTCACTGATCCTATTTCGTATGCTCCGGCATTGCCTTCGCAGCAAAATCAGGTACATGCATTCAGTCAACAGTGGACAGCCGCTCCGGGAGTTTATGATGTTTGTGTGATTACTTCCGATCCTAACAATGGAATTGATTTGAATCCATTTGATGATACCACATGCATTACTATTTCAGTATTTGACAGTGTTTCTATTACTGCTGGTAATCCATATTGTAACGATTTCGAATCAGGTCCACAATGGGTTTCTGTAAATGCTCTGACTTATAATTCTACTATAAACGATTGGGAGCTTGGTACGCCAAATCAAACCATCATTAACGGTGCATTCAGTGGTACGAATGCCTGGACAATCAGTCTGGATTCTAATTATGCCAATAGGGATACCTCAGGGTTATTTACCCCTGTATTCACCGTTGATAACACTAAATGTTATAAACTGAGTTTCAGACATAAATATGATACTGAACCCTTTGCCGATGGTGGAATTGTTGAATATTCAGTGGACAATGCAACTACATGGCAACATCTTGGTTTTGCTTCATCACTTCCTACATGGTTCAACACTCCATTCATTACCGGACTTGGCGGATCACCTGGATTGCCGGGATGGTCAGGTACAGAAACAAACTGGGTATTGGCAGAAAAAGAAGTTAATTTCTTCAATAGCGGTACTGTAATCTTCCGCTTCCGTTTTGCATCTGATAACACAGTTAACAACTATGAAGGATGGGCCATTGATGATTTCTGTTTCGAAGAAATTACCGGACCTTGTACAGTTGGAATCAATGATCCAATTGCTTCAGGAATTTCTTTAGGTCAGAATTATCCTAACCCTTTCACTGGTGCATCAACAGTTGATTATATGCTTCCAATTGGTGGAAATGTTACTATTACGATATCAAATGTATTAGGTCAGGAAATTGCTGTTCCTGTCAACGGATCTAAAGATGCAGGAGCACATAGCTTCACCATCAATTCCCGTGATTTTGGTGCAGGTATTTACTACTACACACTTGAATTCGAAGGACAAAAAATTACAAGAAAATTGATCATTACTGAATAAGTTATTGATTTTTTTAAAAAGCCCTGATTTTTGATCAGGGCTTTTTTTTATTCATTTTTTCGACCTATTAAAGCAGCATAATTAACATTAATTTAACTTAATCTAAATTTACAGTTATTCAAGCACAATTAATTTTGCGCTTGAATGAAAAACTTAAATTATAAACTACTTATTGTAGACGATGAACCGGAAATTGGAGAATTGCTTTCTTATAATTTCAGAAAAAGGGGTTTTGATGTTGTGACTGCCACCAACGGGTTTACCGGTTTCGATAAATTGAATGACTTTTTACCCGATGTAATTATACTGGACATTATGATGCCTTATGTGAATGGCATTAGTATGTGCAAAGAACTTAAAAACGATTTACGCTATAAGGATATCCCGGTTCTTTTTTTAAGTGCTACAAATAATGAAGAATTGATAAAAGCAGCGCTTGAAGCAGGTGGAGAAAGGTTTATTTCTAAACCCATTCATCTTGGATTACTAATTGAAATGGTAGTGGAAATGAAGCGAGAACATTTAAAAAAAGGAGCCTAAAAAAAGGAATTCGGAATCAATTCATCATTGCCGTTTCCGAAAGCATCTCAGTGAGTTTTTTCTCCATATTGAGCGCTGCTGGAAGCAACACCTGATCTTCGATCCTTCCATGTATTTTTAAGTCATGACCAAAAAATTCCAATTGGTTTAACAAAACCTGATAAACAAAACGATTTACAACCGGTGGTTCATACATGGAGATTTTCTCCCTGACAACTTCAAGTATGGCATCATTATCTTCATGGTTCTTTAAGAACTGGTCTATGGTGAATGATTGTTGCCGTCTGAAAAATCATATTGATCGAAACTATCATTCATTGCACTATTCAAATAAAGAATGTAGGGCAACAACTGCTGATCTTCCTTCTTTGACGTGAAGCACCAGTTCTGTTTTATAGTCAAGAAAAAACTCATTAAGCATTTCTAGTAATGGGTGTCCTATTGAATAGGCATCATTAAGTAAAGCAATACTCTGTTCAATTTCCTGAAGGGACTTATTAAGATATAACCGGTGCGTGCGACGAATGTAATCAATGATGATTTCAAGTGGGAACTTATCAAATTCGCTATATTTAAAATTACCATCATCTTCAAAAGCTTTAATCAATGTAGCAATGAAGTCTGAATTTTGGTCGCTCTCCATTTCTCCATCTTTGAGAGACGGAAACTGGTAACGTTGTAAAACCTGTTGTTTAACTAATAAATGATCCATTTATAGAATTATTGCAATAAAATATTTATTTCATTCTGCAAGTGCGCTTCCTGCAAAAGATGTTGGAAATTCTTAAGTTCAAATAGGTTAAAAACCAAGCTTGTTTTACTTCCAGGAATAACAAGATAAATTTTCCGTATTAACTGATCGGTATCTTCTACCCTATTTTCCAACTCTCGTTCAACCACCGAGTACAAAATTACAAAATCTGATTCTTTAATAGGGAATGACACATTTCCAAAAGCCAATTGCAAACTATTGCAACTCTCACATTTAACCACATACCCAGAACTATCTTTATAAAGTACCTTATAGTCACACATGGATTAAATTAAATTAAGGTATACTAATTGTATTTTTAACATATATCAATGAATTTTAATAAGTTATACTTACATATCCATCAACCTGCGTACCCACAAAAGTAAATAAGTTCACCTCAAAGTGCAATTTTATTTAGAATAATTCTAAATAAAATTTATCAACAAAACTACTTTTACGGGTGGATTCGAATAATTGAGGATTGTAAAATCAATATATTTGCATTGAATTTTTATCATTTTTCTAACTTAATAAAACTTTTCAAAATGGATCCAACTCACAAAATTCTCAAACATTATTTCGGTTACGATCAATTTCGTCCGCTGCAACTGGAAATAATTCAGGCTGTTTTAGAACAAAGAAATGTTCTGGTATTAATGCCGACCGGCGGTGGAAAATCTATTTGCTTTCAGGTGCCGGCATTACTTTTAACAGGCACAGCTCTTGTTATTTCACCTTTAATTGCATTAATGAAAGATCAAGTTGAAAGTCTTCATGCAAATGGAGTAGCAGCTGCATTTCTTAACAGTTCCCTCTCACCTGCAGAGGAAGAACGAATTACCCAAGATTGCATCAACGGAGAAATAAAGCTGCTTTATATTTCTCCGGAAAAGGCGCTTTCAATTTGCGATACACTGCTGCCGCTCATCAACATATCCATGATTGCAATTGATGAGGCACATTGCGTTTCACAGTGGGGTCACGACTTCAGACCAGAATATACCAAATTAAAAATCTTAAAAGAAAAATTTCCCGGAATTGGGATTGTTGCGCTCACAGCTACTGCCGACAAAACAACCAGAAAAGATATTATTACACAACTGGAATTGGAGAATCCTGAAGTGTTTATCTCTTCATTTGACCGTCCGAATTTGCGACTGGATGTAATGTCGGGACTCAATAAAAAAAGAAGCATGTTGAAGTACTTCGTTTCATCAATCAAAGAAAAGGGCAGTCAGGGATTGTTTATTGTTTGTCACGAAAAAAAACCGAAGAAGTAGCTGCATTTCTGATTGCAGCCGGAATTGATGCCGCCTATTACCATGCCGGCATGCCATCAGATGAAAGGAGCAAAGTACAGGAAGCATTCATAAAAGATGACGTTAAAATAATATGTGCCACCATTGCATTTGGGATGGGCATTGATAAATCTAACATTCGCTGGATTATCCATTACAACCTGCCCAAGAATATGGAAAGTTATTACCAGGAAATTGGCAGGGCCGGTCGCGATGGATTAAACAGTGATACGGTACTATTTTATAGTGTGGGTGATTTAGTGTTGCTTTCCAAATTCGCTGAAGAGAGCGGACAGCCTGAAATAAATAGAGAAAAATTACTCAGGATACAGCAATATGCCGAAGCCAGAGTATGCCGGCGAAGAATATTACTTAATTATTTTGGCGATAACTTTAATCGCAACTGCAAAAATTGTGATGTATGTTCTGATCCACCAAAAGTGAGTGATGGCACCACGGCAGCTCAAAAAGCACTCAGTGCACTTATACGCAGCGGTGAGTGCATTGGTATTAATATGCTCATTTATATTCTGAGAGGGTCTCAGAATGCCGAGCTTTTGGAGAAAGGTTATCAGCACATCAAAACATTTGGTTTAGGCAAAGAACATTCGTTTGAAACATGGCAGGGCTATTTGCTGCAATTCCTTCAACTCGGTTTGATAGAAATAGCTTATGATGATGGCTTTTCGCTTAAAGTTACTCCTTACGGGATGAACGTGGTGAAAGGGAACCAAAAAGGTTGAAATTGTTGAAAGCAGACCCGCACATCATCACGTATTTGATGAAGAACATTTGGACTATTTAAGTGAAGCTGAAGATGATTTATTCGATAAACTCAGGGCACTAAGGAAGAAAATTGCAGATCGGGAAGGAATGCCTCCTTACATTATATTTACCGATAAAACTTTGCACGAAATGGTGGCGCATTTACCACTCACCGAAGGTGAAATGCTGTCCATTCAAGGGGTATCTCAAAATAAATTCAATAAGTACGGAAACCTGTTTCTGGATTTGATAACAATTGAAAAAGGTTCAGACCATAGAACGGCAAAAGTCAATGTTCCTGAAATTTTAGCTTTGGATAAACTATTGGAGTTCATTCAAACTATGCAAGCGAAAGACTTAAGAGTAACACATCACACGCTTACAAAAATACTTTTGGGTTCCGATAAAATTGACTTCCCCGAAAAAGTCACTACCCTCCCATTCTTTGGTATTCTTAAAAACAACATCAAGCACAAAGACTTATCCTTAAAACTAAAAAACGTTTTCGCCGATCACATTGAAACAAAAACCAAACATCAGGCAGACACTTTTTTCACTGATGAGATCTATAACAATATCCCAGAAATTACCCGTAATCAACTTCCCTTCCTTATTTCCGGCTTACCATTAAATCGGCCCACTTCTACTATCAACAATGAGTACATCCTGCAGCACAGATTGACCCATCCTCGTTCTTATGAAAACTGGCTGGAACCGGAAATAACTATTTTCAGAGAAGCAGTTGCTCAAACTAACGATCTGGAGTTTTTAGCATTTGTATTTCAAAGAAGCAGTGAATCACTTAAGTCCTATTATAAAAAAACATTTATGAATCAGGGTGTATTTTAGTGAATTTACTGCAATAATGAATCTGCAAATTCAGTGCTTACACGTTCTTTTTAATATATTTCTTTTCCTGGGTAACAAAAGTTACTGAAATGAACCTTCTTCAAGATGCATCTTTGCAGTATAAATAAAATAAGATCATGAAAATTGAAGAATTATTAAATAACCAAAATGTTACACTCGTTGATGTAAGGAGTTGCGAAGAATTTGAGGAAGAAACTATCAAAGGCGCTTTAAATATTCCTCTTCATACCGTTCCCACCAGATTGGATGAATTTAAATCAATGAAAACACCTATAATTGTTTTCTGTCGCTCCGGTGCAAGAAGTAATCAGGCCACCACTTATTTGAAAAATCAAGGTATTGAAGTTTTTGACGGTGGAGGAATAGGAAGCCTGAAAACTATAATAAACAGGAATTGAAGGATGACGAAAAAGGGTTCCGGGTTTAACAATTACAAAGCTAACCCTAAAGAACTGTGTCTCCTAATACCTGATTATCACCTCAACATATTACCCAATTTTTAATAAAGAAATATGATAAAATTTATAAAAAGTATTTTCGGAACCAAAGCAAATTTTAAAACGTTGTTTGAAAATGGTGCACTGATTGTAGATGTCAGAACACCGGAGGAATACAAAAGCGGACACATCAAAGGATCGATAAATATTCCGGTAAATAAAATCGCCGAACAAGTTAGCAAATTAAAAAAGAGGGAAGAATTGTGATCACATGTTGCCGAAGTGGAGCAAGAAGTGCCATGGCGAGGGAAATACTTAAATCAAGCGGAATTGACGCTTACAATGGTGGTGCCTGGGATAGTTTGAAAAGGGAGCTAAAATAACTGAAGCCGTTTTATAAAATTAAAAGCCCGATAAAAACAATTATCGGGCCTTTTTTGTGGAGAATACCGGAGTCGAACCGGTGACCTCTTGCATGCCATGCAAGCGCTCTAGCCAGCTGAGCTAATCCCCCGTATTTAAGTGGCTACTGGTACTGCTAATTCTTAATATGAACGATTCGTCAGACTTTCCGACGTACGTCGTTACGCTCTAGCCAGCCGGGCGAATTCCCCGTGAAATATTTTGGCTATTTAAGGATTACAAAGAAAATCAAAAAAAACGGTCTTTACAAAAATACTTTGTTTCACTACCTAATTAGACTAAAACACCAAAACTCTTACTTTACTCAGTGAATTTCAACAAATTAATGCCTTTGGCTTAAGTTTTATTAAGTAGCAATTTGTATGGAATCCATTTTTCATTCATTTCATTTTGAATCAACAATTATTAACTTTGTTTTTATTGCAATAAAACACTTCAATAAATCAACTCATGCAATCAAAAGAAATTACTCCAGAAGCTTATATTGAAAGTCTGCCTGAAGAAAGAAAAACAGCTATTTCAGAGCTCAGGAAAGTCATAAAGAAAAATCTTCCTAAAGGTTTTGTAGAAGAGATGAGTTATGGAATGATCGGATATGTAATTCCTCATAAGTTATATCCTGCAGGTTATCATTGTAATCCTAAACTTCCTGTTCCTTTTATGAATATTGCATCACAGAAAAACTTTGTTGCAATTTATCATATGGGACTATATGCAAAGCCAGAAATGCTAAAATGGTTTACCACTGAATATCAAAAAAACAATACCTCTAAATTGGATATGGGAAAAAGTTGTATGCGTTTTAAAAAAATGGATCAGATTCCCTTTAAACTTATTGGCGAATTGGCTTCTAAAATGACACCCCAGGACTGGCTGGATTTTTACGAGAAAAATTATAAAAAATGACCAGTTACATTAAATTAATTGTTTTGATGAGCTGAAGATCAAAAAGAAATCAAATCCCGATAGCAATTAGTTACATATATTATTAATATTCAATTACTTAAAAAATCACCTTAGTGATTGTAGCCTCTCATGGCCTTGAATAAAATACAGTCTATATATTGATAACGAATTGTTGTATCTTTAGAGTGTTCTTATCTACAATCTGATACTAAATTTCCTATAAAATATTACAAAATCAAAAACTATGAAAAAAACTAACTACCTGTTTATTATTTTTACTTTTTATGTTTTAAATCTAAGTGCCCAAAATGTGGAGCAAAAGCAAATGGCACTTATGTCGAAAAAAACAGCGACCTGGTGCAACCCATGTGGAACCTGGGGTTGGACGTTATTCAATGATATTTGGGTAGCAAAAAAAGATGTAGCAGTCATTTTTGAATTGCACAATAGTACCACCAGTCAGTTGTATTCCCCCAATGCTGCAACCATGTATTCCTATTTTGATTTGGTGAGCAGTACTCCTGCTTTTTATGTGAATGGAAAAAATGAAACCCAATACTCCACTTCCGGCGGCATATACACAACCAGTACTAAAAACCGTGTATTTGCAGTGATCGATTCTATATCCAATCTTTCTCCGGTTGTGAACGCAGGTTTTAATACCAATCTTTCTAACGACACTTTGTATATTGATACTAAAGTGAAATTTTTCCAAAATACAACAGGTGAATATTATCTTGGTGTATATTTATCTGAAAGCAACGTAATTAAATACCAGAATGGAATTGGAAACACTGCAGTCCATAAACAACCTATGCGCGTTTCCGTTAGCCCTAATGTGATGGGTGATTTAATTGTGAATGGACCTGTAACTGCTAACACAGAATTCACCAATTCCTTTTCTTATAAATTAAATGCTGCCTGGATTCCTGCTAACGTAAACGTATTTACTGTTATTTGGAAAAAGGTGGGAACCGATTATGAATATGTAAATGCATACAAAGTGGTGACTCCAACAGGAATCAATGAAAATGAGGCCACTTCTTTCAATTCATTCCTTTATCCCAATGCAGCCGGTGCAGGAGAGTCTGTTAATCTTATTGTAAAGAATAAGACTAACGAAAATGTTACTATAGAAATATTTGATCAGTTAGGTAAACAGGTTCAAACTGTTTTTGAGGGAAAACTGACTGAAACTGAAAATCAGTTTGAAATTAATCAGGGTGGCAGTTTGAATTCAGGCTTGTATTTTGTTTCAGTAACATCCAGCAATGGCAACCGCAAAACCCTTAAGTTAATGATTACAAAGTAAGCGTATTATTTTCTTCAAAGGGTACAGTTCGGTGAACACCGTATTGTACCCTTTTTAAATATATAGCAGTCACTTAAGTTTTTTCATCATCACTACACTGCTCTCAATAGCTCTTAGTATTAAAATGACGTCATGCCCTTCCTCCTGATATGATAAAGTCAGTTGCAAGCATATTGCCTCAAGGCACTATATATGATCTGTTGAACCATAAACACGAGCCAGATTGCTTTTCTCAAATTCTTGTTGATTCCATTTGACGACCATCTATAAACTCCACTTTTTTAAAATCATCATCTGCCAGTTTCAGCATAGCAGCAAACAATTCCATGGCCCGTTGATTTGTATTATCAACAATAAGTGATTACTTACCACATGTGGAAATTATAGAAATACAGGATTAACTAATTGATGCACAAAACCTAAAAATTTCTAATGCAATAAAATATAAATCGAACTATATAAAAAACAATTAAATCACTACATATCAACGCTTTAAATAACTCAAGGCCTAAGTGGCATATTTTTTAAATGCCAATAAATTTCGGAGAATTAATCCCACTATTCTAACAGTTGGCTCAAGGAACAGATCTTTGTTGAAAAGAGCACTACGAGCACAATAAATTTATATTGATAACTCATTTCAAAAGAAGTAATTTTAAACCCTGAAAAAGCACAAATAATTTACAATTTATAACTGAGAGTTATGAGAAAGTACTTGATAGTTTCATTACTAATTTGCGTAGCAACAACTACTTTCTCACAACAAACCACAATATTTCCCCCTAAAAATAATCATCAAAAGTTTTATTTCTATTGGGGCTGGAACCGTGACTGGTATACGAAATCTGACATACATTTTACTTCTGCGGATTTCAATTTCACTTTACGTGATGTAGAAGCCCACGACAAGCAGAGAAAGTTTGCTATTGACCCCTTTTTGAATCCAGGTGCGTTCACAATTCCACAAACTAACTTCAGAGTAGGCTACTTTCTTAAAAATAATTGGAGTATTTCAATGGGCTTTGATCACATGAAATATGTTGTCACTCAATATCAGAATGTGGCTATTTCGGGTACTATTAAAAACACTGCCACAGATTACAACGGAGTATATAACAATGAAGAAATTGAAATTAATCCTAATTTTCTATTAATGGAACATACCGATGGATTGAATTACATCAATATTGAAATGCGGCATCAAAATAATTTACTCAATTTAAGAAAATACAACATGGGAAAATTTGATGTAAATGTAATTCAGGGTTTTGGGATGGGATTTTTATTTCCTAAGAGCGATGTCACAATTTTAGGAAACGCCCGAAATGATGAATTCCATGTTTCCGGTTATGGAATTTCAACAGTATTAGGTATGAATATCACTTTCAGGGAGCATTTCTTTATTCAAGGCGAAGTGAAGGGTGGTTTTATCAATCTGCCTGATATCAGGATCACTGCAAACAAAAATGATGTTGCTCATCAACAATTTTTTTTCTTTCAATCAAATATCGTTTTAGGAACTTACTTCAGATTGTGGAAAGTAAAGCCTGCTCCCCCATTAAACTAAATGGAAATAAATATTTATTGATCCAGAAATGTTGAGAGTCATTTCCAGCCTAAAATCCGGAAACAATTTTACTTTTTTTTACAACATTAAAAAACGAAGCTATAAAAGGCGCCGATTCAAATGAAGCAATAATTTTTAAATCTTCTGCCAAGGTCGTTTTCTCATCCAAAAACCTAAAAATTCTATAGGCAGGATTTTTTAAATACATTGCTGTAAATATTTTTTCTCCCAATTCATTTTTATTTTTTAGAACATCCAGAAAAATCGAATCGTATTTTCTGTGCCTGTTTGTTCCAATGCCTTTAGAGGGCACTCTTCCATTTTTAATGTTGCTCACAACTTTAGCAGCAAAACGTTCAGAATTTTTAAAAGAATATCCTGATGAAGGCTTTACCCATGAACCTGCTGTGCCTATTTTAGTTATATAAGCTGAACTCTTTTTATGAAAAGGGTAATTAGTCATTGGAATAACACCTTGCTCTACTTCTGTGATTTTATAATCTTTTACTTTAAGAATATTTTCAACATATGATTTCAGCATGAGATCATAATCAGCATCGTTAATCAACTCAGGAGTGAACAAAGTAAATTCCACAAGTGCTTTTCGCTTTGATGTTGGCAACACATAAGTAAAACTTGCACTTTCCTTCCACTTCAAACGAAAATCCATCATAACAAATTCATCCGGATTAAACACATCCGAAACGGTTTCAATCATCCAACCTTTGAAGTGCTGTAAAATGCGAATAGAAGAGTCTTTATTTTGAAAAAACTCTTTATCAATTCGACTATCGAAAACATGAATTGCCTGAAACGAATGTTTCTCACATTCGATTTTAACATTAGCTCCATCTACTATATTTAATACCTCCTCCTGAACCCATTTAAAATTGGCTTGCAATAAAATTTGTTGTTTGGCATGGTTGTAAAAATCAATTGCCCGCAGCATCTTATACTTGAAAGGACCCATCTCTAAAAGCTGATAGCGATTGTTGGTGACAAAATAACCCTTTTCCCATATTTTATGAGCTATTTTATCCCATTTACCTTTACCCGTTTCCCAATAGCACCAGGTCTTATCATTCACATCCTTTGCTGCCTTATCAATGATTAGAATTTTTTTATTTCTAAAAAAAGAATCCTCCATCATAGCCTGGGCAAGGTGCAACCCGGCAGCGCCGGCACCCACTATTGCAAAATCAAAGACTTCAGGAGTTGTTTTCACTTTGTGTTTTTTACTTTTTTACAGTAACTATTTAAACAAGTTTATCCAGGTCTGTTTGAAAATCATGTTTAAAGTCTTCATGCATAGAGTCAATTAATTTGTTTATTTTTTTAATTTGGCTGTCATACATATTTATCAGAGTCTGACTCTTTTGATAGGGCAACCCGGAATTTTTTAACTTGGTGCAAAAATATAGCAGTAACTGAGCTGTTTTACTTTTATCGCCTATATACTTACTATATTTATTGATAATTCTAAGAATTTTCCTAAGGCTTTTTTTTGAATAATAAAGATTAGATTGTTCATTGATCATTTCAAAATGACCGTCAATTTCGGACAGAATACCATTAATAAAAACATCGACAGCAGACGAATAATAGAGCAGGTAATTAAGAAATTCCTTATTATCTCTTTTATACTTCGCAAGCGCAATAACAAGTTCTACCAGTTTTTTATCAGGTATTTCAAGCAACTCTTTCTTAATCTCATTCAGGCTGTAGTGGGTAATCATTCCGCTAAGGTAAATGAGTACTTACTTAAATGTCGTGATAGCGCTAAAATGAAATTATATTGCTATCAGAAACAAGTAAAACTTCAGAGTCCGAACAGATTTAATTATTTTGCTGATCATTAAAAAAATCACGTTCTGAAAGCATAGACCCAAGAATATCTCTAAACTGTACACCTCTTTCAAGAATATTTTTGCCTATCAATGAATGTTCCGCCATGGCAAACAATACAAACTCCATCAGCAACAACTTTTCATTTTTTCCAACCTTTCCGCAATAGGCATCAACTAAAGCCGCCAATCCCGGAATAGCTTCTAAACCTTTCCTATAAACTTTTTCCCCTTCAAGTAACATTAAATCAACCACGTTGCCTTCACCAAACCAATCAATAATTGGTTGATAGGGGTTGACTTCCTTTTTCTTTTTGAGTTTGCCCGGGTCAGGGAATCTTTGCAGAAACTCATTACGAATTGCTTTTCCAAGCAAGCTCATTGCAACAATCCCTGCACCCTCCTGCTCCCCCTCGTAAACCAATTCTATTTTTCCATTAACTGCTGGAATCACACCCATCAAATCACAGATACGAGCAAAAGTTTTACTTTCATTGTTAAGCAACATACGACGTTCGGCGGTACTAACCAAATTTTCATAGGCTGAAATAGTTAACCTGGCAGAAACACCACTTTTTGAATCCACAAATTCACTTTCACGGGCTTCAAATGCTATCCGTTCCAGAATGGTGGCAACCAGATCACCAACTTCTACATTTTCCTTTTGTTCAGCCGGCAGTTTCGCTTCCTGAGCTGTTATTTTCTTTGACAATTCTATACTTTTAGGGTAGTGTGTCAAAATCTGACTTCCTATCCGATCTTTTAACGGAGTAACTATGCTTCCACGATTGGTATAATCCTCTGGATTTGCAGTAAAAATGAACTGAATATCTAAAGGAATTCTGATTTTAAACCCGCGTATTTGAATATCGCCTTCTTGTAAAATATTGAATAATGCAACTTGAATTCTTGCCTGCAAATCGGGTAGTTCGTTGATCACAAATATACAACGGTTGCTTCGGGGAATAATACCATAGTGAATTACCCGCTCATCGGCATAATTTAAACGAAGATTTGCTGCTTTGATAGGATCCACATCGCCAATCAGATCGGCAATAGAAACATCAGGTGTGGCCAGTTTTTCGACATAGCGTTCATCACGATGTATCCATGAAACAGGAGTCTGATCGCCATGTTCAGCTATCAATTGTTTGGAAAAAGCTGATATGGGATTCAAGGGATCATCGTTGAGCTCACTACCTGAAACTATGGGTATATATTCATCTAAAAGCTCTGTCATTTGTCGGGCAATTCGGGTCTTTGCCTGACCTCTTAAGCCTAATAAATTCATATTGTGACGAGACAAGATCGCTCTTTCAATTTCAGGAACAACTGTGTCTTCAAAGCCAATTATTCCAGTGAAAATATTTTCTTTATTTCTTATTTTTCGAATTAAATTATCACGCAATTCATCTTTTATACGCTTGCTGATGTATCCTGACTTTTTTAATTCTCCAAGGGTTGATATGTTCTTCATAAAGGCAATATTTTAATCAGTTTAAATAACTTCCTGCAACAAAGCGGATGTTGCTCTTCTTAATAATTGTTAAACTTAAATCTTTCTAAATTTTTCGTTTTTTATTTCTTTCAAAATCTTCAAAAATAAATTCTCCCAATCCCTGAAGTGATGTATAGAATGCTTTGCCATGATTAGCTTCTGTAAAGTCATGAACAAACTCCTTCAGGTAAGGATCGGTTGCTACCATGAAAGTGGTAATAGGAATTTTTAACCTACGACAACTTTGTGCCAACGTAAGACATTTATTTAAAATCTTTCTGTCTAATCCAAAACTATTTTTATAATAACGACCATTCTCTTTAATACATGTTGGTTTTCCATCTGTAATCATAAAAATTTGTTTGTTGGCATTTTTCCTTCTTCTCAAAAGATCCATGGCTAATTCCAGACCAGATACAGTGTTGGTATGAAAAGGACCAACTTGGAGATAGGGCAAATCTTTAACCTCAATTTGCCAGGCATCATCACCAAAAACTATAATATCAAGTGTATCTTTCGGGTATTTTCTTTTGACTAATTCAGCGAGTGCCATGGCAACATTTTTGGCAGGAGTAATTCGATCTTCGCCATAAAGAATCATCGAATGTGAAATATCAATCATTAAAACAGTTGAAGTCTGCGTTTTGTGTTCCTTTTCCTTTACTTCCAGATCGTCTTCAGTAATAATAAAATCACCAATACCATTATTTACCTGCGCATTTTTCAAAGACTCGAGCATCGAAATTTGTTCTAATCCATCACCAAAACGGAAGGGACGAGAGTCGCTACTGAGTTCATCTCCGCTACCCGAAAAACGCGTTGCATGATTACCGGATTTTCCTTTTTTTAATTTCCCAAAAACCTTTTCCAGAGCCTGTTGCCTTATTGCCTGCTCGGTTTTGGAGGTAATAACAATATTTCCTGATCCGGGTGCATCATCACGAATGTATCCCTTGTCTTTTAGGTCTTGAATAAAATCACCAATTCCATAACCCGGTTCGGTCAATTTATATTCCTTATCTAATTCGGTTATCCAACTAATAGCTTCATTAAAATCACCACTGGTATAAGTAAGAAGTTGTTTGAAGATATCAAATAACTTCTCAAATGGTGTTTGGTTAAGTGGATTGTAATTATTGAATCTGAAGCCTATCATGATGAGTATAAACAGTCCTGAATGTTAATAGTTTTACAGCCTAACAAAGTTAATCAAAGGTATTTTAGAAATGCATTTTTTCGCAATACAGGATAGTACAGAAAAAGACTGATTCACAGAGTAGGCAAAATTAAGTTGTAAACAAAACCATAAAACTCACAATATCAAACACATAATATCCAATTACGCATCCATTGCAGTTAAAAGCAAAAAATTTCCAGTCCTGATAATATCAAAACCCGATGAACGCTAAAACTAATATCATTTTTCAATTATCTTAGTCAAAAAAAATGTACGTACCTAGTTTTTTGGGAAAAAGAGACCATTTTTAACAATATCGATGTATGTGTTATTGGCAGTGGTATTGTTGGACTAAATGCCGCCATCAATCTTAAGTTAATAGCTCCTAAATTAAATGTTGTAGTCATTGACAGAGGATTTATTCCTTATGGAGCGAGTACCAGAAACGCCGGATTTGCCTGTTTCGGAAGCATGACTGAACTGATAGATGATTTGTCGAAAGAAAGTGAAGAAGCTGTTTTTAAACGAATTGAACTGCGCTGGCATGGATTGCAAAAATTGAGGAACCTCCTGGGAGATGTCAGCCTGGATTATGAACCATTGGGCGGTTACGAAGTTTTTTCAACATCAGATACGGCTGCCTTTGAAATAGGAGTTGCTAAAATGGAATACTTTAATCGGATGCTGAAACCTTTGACCGGCACTTCCAATACGTATTCAAATGCAGACGAAAAAATTAATGAATTTGGGTTTAACAACGTAAATCATATGGTGTTAAATCAATGTGAAGGGCAAATTAATACCGGAAAAATGATGGAAGCGCTCGTGAATCTGGCACATAAAACCGGTGTAAAAATAATTAACGGTCTTAGTATAAGTGCAGTTCATAATTCGGAAAAAAATACACTAATTAATTGCGAAGACGGATTTTCATTTAAATCAAAAAGAACACTTATCGCTAATAATGGATTTGCTGCTGCTCTGCTTCCTGAAATTGCAGTTGTACCTGCCCGGGCACAGGTTCTTATCACAGAACCGATTCCAAACCTCAAAATAAAAGGAAGTTTTCATTTCGAAAAGGGTTATTATTATTTTCGAAATGTAGGTAACCGTGTGCTTCTGGGAGGCGGCAGAAATCTTGATTTTAAAGGTGAAACCACTGCCGAATTTGGCACTACTACTATCATTCAAAATAAGCTGGAAGCACTTTTAAATGAAATGATTTTGCCGGATGCAAAGTATACCATTGAAATGCGTTGGAGCGGGATTATGGGTGTTGGAGAATCGAAATCAACTATTGTCAGACAAGTGGAGGGCAATTTGTATTGTGCGGTAAGAATGGGTGGTATGGGAGTGGCCATAGGGAGTTTGATTGGCGAAATGGGTGCAAAAATGATTTTGGAATCATTATGAAAAGTTTACATTTGCATAAATAATTCATTCAATTTAATAATTCTATAAAATAAATACTATGAGCACTTCCGTCAAATATGGTTTAATTCTGGGTGGTGTACTTGCAGCACTTCCTCTTATTTTTTACAGCCTTGGCTTAGAAAAAAATGAGACACTACAAAACATCAGCATGTACTTTAACATAGTATTAATGGCTGTTATAATATTCCTTGGCATAAAAGAATTCCGAGATAAATCAGGCAACGGCTTTATCACTTTTGGAAAAGGTTTTTCCATGGGAATGGTTATATCAATAGTAGGAGGAGCTATATCTGCCGTTTTTTCATACTTATACTTCACGGTAATTAACCCGGGAATGGTTACTTATATCAGAATGATGCAGGAACAAAAAATGATTGAAAAAGGGATGTCGGAAAGTGAAGTCGAAAAAATGGCTGACACCATGGCAATGTGGTCAACACCTACAATGATGGCCTCTTTTTCACTGGTGGGAATGATAATAATGGGATTGGTTATTACACTTATTTGTGCAGGAATTTTAAAAAGGAGGACCCTTCTGCTGAAATTTCTTGATCAGGAATGAAAGGATTTAATTGTTTTACTAATGATTTCCGCACACTCCATTAATTGATCTTCGTTAATGATCAATGGTGGAGCAAATCTGATAATATCTCCATGGGTTGGTTTTGCCAGCAAACCATTCTCAGCTAACTTTAAGCAAACGTCATGCATCTTTGCGATTGATTGGTTTAATAACAATAGCATTTAGCAGACCTTTTCCACGAACCATCGAAATCATTTCAGATTTAATAGAACGCAATTCGTTTCTTAAAATGTGTCCCATGCGTTCGGCATTTTCTGCAAGTGCTTCATCTTTAACTACCGCAAGTGACTCCATAGCGACTTTACATGCTAACGGATTTCCCCCGTAAGTAGAACCATGTTCGCCGGGCTTTATGCACAACATAATTTCATCATTCGCAAGCACAGCCGAAACGGGTATAGTACCACCAGAAAGCGCTTTTCCAAGCAACAAAATATCAGCTTTAACATTTTCATGATCGCAGGCGAGCAGTTTACCGGTACGAGCAATTCCGGTTTGTATTTCATCAGCAATAAATAAAACATTTGCATTGCGGCATAACTCGAATGCTTTGGCCAGAAAACCCTCATCTGGAACCAAAACACCTGCTTCACCCTGTATAGGCTCCATTAAAAATCCAGCTACATTCTTGTCCTGCAACGCGGTTGCCAAAGCTTCCAGATTATTAAAAGGAATGATGATATATCCTGGCAAATAGGGTCCAAAATTACGGTTGGAATCCGGGTCTGTAGACGCTGAAATAGCCGCTAGGGTTCTGCCATGAAAATTACCTTCACAAACAATAATTTTAGCTTTATTTACTTCAATACCTTTTACTTCGTAAGCCCATTTTCTGCAAAGCTTAATGCCTGTTTCAACAGCCTCCACTCCGGTATTCATTGGAAGTACTTTGTCGTATCCAAAATAGGAGGTGATATACTCTGAGTACTCTCCCATTAAATTGTTATGAAAAGCCCTTGATGTGAGTGTAAGTTTGGATGCCTGGTCAATGAGTGCATGAATAATTCTTGGATGACAATGACCTTGATTGACGGCAGAATACGCCGATAAAAAATCAAAATATTTTTTACCCTCCACGTCCCAAACATAAACTCCTTCACCGCGAGCTAAAACTACCGGTAACGGATGATAATTATGTGCACTGTATTTCTCTTCAAGTTCAATGGCTTGTTTACTATTCAATATAGCAATCATTCTATTTTTATTTTGATTCTGTAAAGGTAAGAATTAATGACTTCAGGTACTAGTGTTCTATCATCGAATAAGGCTGATTGTTCCATGCAAAGAGTAATTTTGCCCTTTTTGAAATCCGGAATAACTGACATGATAAATGTACAAACCTTCGGGAACCGGAGCACCATCAAATCGGCCATCCCAGGAAGCAGTATTGCCTGCTCCTGAATAGATTAACTGCCCCCATCTGTTAAAAATGGAGAACTTAATTTCTTTTACGAAATTCTCGAACCCACCCCATGTATCATTGTTTCCATCACCGTTAGGAGTGAATGCGTTGGGAAGGAAAATATATGGCGGTTGAAATAACTCAATTTCATTAGAGGTACTGGATGCTCCGGCGCCACCGTTTCCTTCAAATGCTCTCACAAAATAATGATATTTGCCGACACTTACATCCAGGTTATCATCAAGAAACCATTGAACAGAATCAGCTGTAGTGCGGGATAATTGAAAAGCACCTGTTTCACCATCACTCCTGTAAATTTCATAGTTTTTAACTCCTCCCAGCCAGGTTTCGTAGGGAGTCCATTTTAATTTATTTACCCAGGGTGGTGCTGTCCCTTCCAACAAAATAGAGCAACCTAAATTGTCAACCATAAAAAATACTTCCTTTTTATGCCTGTCATCTCTAAAATTTATAATGCTTTTACTCCCTTCGAAAAATCATTTAAAGTCGTTAAACAATACAAATATAGTACTTTTGCCAGGCTATGAAAAGGACTATAATTGAAGGTGTTCAGATTATTGATATTGCAGATAAAGGCAGATCAGTAGGGAAATTTGAGGAAAAAAGCTATTTTATTGAAGGCGGAGTGCCGGAGATGTGGTAGATGTAGAAATCACTCGAAAATCAAAATCTTTCGATGAAGGCAGGTGGTAAAAACAACCCATTTTTCTCCTTGGCGCACAACTCCATTTTGTACACACTTCGGTTTATGTGGTGGGTGCAAATGGCAAGATTTGATTATGATGCCCAGATACGTTTTAAGGAAAAAGTGGTGAGAGATGCAATGGAAAGGTTAGCCAAAATCACAGCGCCTCCCATTGATCCAATTCTTGGTGCACAAAACACCAGGAATTACAGAAACAAAATGGAATATACTTTTACTCACAAAAGATTTTTGTTGAAAGAGGAAATGGAATTTGATGGAGACCACCAAATGAATGGTTTAGGATTTCACATTCCAGGTAAATTCAATAAAGTTCTTGATATCAACACCTGCTTTTTGCAAGACCACCGGGCAGATTCCATACGCTTGTTTGTTAGAGAAACTACATTAAAAAATAACATCTCCTACTTCGATCTTAAACAACAAGATGGAATTATGCGCAACCTTATTATTCGCAACACTACCACTGATGAATGGATGGTGATTGTGGTATTCAAGGAATTTCATGCTGATATAGTGGAAGGACTGATGAGTGCTATTAAAACAAAATTTCCATGGATTACATCTCTTCAATACGTGATTAATGGAAAAAGAAACGACACCATATTTGATCAGGAAACTATTGTATATCATGGTAGACCCTATATCATTGAGCAATTGGAAAACCTTAAATTTATTATTGGTCCGAAATCATTTTTCCAGACAAATACTTTACAGGCTTTGGAATTGTATCGAATTGCACGTGAATATGCAGGATTAACAGGTATAGAAACAGTTTATGATCTCTATACAGGAACAGGTTCTATTGCTGCATTTGTTTCAGCTAAAGCGCTTAAAGTAATTGGCGTAGAATACGTAAAAGAAGCTATTGATGATGCTGAACAAAACGCCAAATTAAATTCGATAAAAAACATGAATTTTTTTGCAGGTGATATGAAAGATGTTTTAACAAAGGAATTCTTTCAGATTCACGGTGCTCCTGATGTAATAATTACAGACCCTCCCAGAGCCGGCATGCACGATGATGTTGTAAAAAGAATAGCTGATTCCGGTGCAAAAAAAATTGTTTATGTTAGCTGTAACCCTGCCACTCAAGCCAGAGACATTTTATTATTATCTGAAAATTATGTGGTAGAGAAAATGAAACCTGTTGATATGTTCCCTCATACTTCGCATGTTGAAAATGTAGCGCTGTTAGTTAGAAAGTACAATTAAAAGTGCATAAAAGTTAAAGTATCATGTATAAATAATTTATTCATCAAAACTTTAAGCAGAGTAAAAAATAAATTCTCCTGCCATTTGTTCGCAAATCCAAATCAACAAATTCACTTACTACTGAATGACCGAATACTTCGATAAAAATTACTGGCAAAACAGATATGAAAATAATCAGGCTGGCTGGGACATTGGGGAAGTGGCTACTCCTTTGAAAGAATATTTCGATCAGCTCGTGAATAGAGAAATGAATATTCTTATACCCGGAGCCGGAAACTCCTATGAAGCAGAATATTTACACAGGAATAATTTCACGAATGTGTCTGTATTGGATTTGGCTTTGCAACCATTAGAAAACCTGAAGCAAAGAATTCCTGATTTTCCAAATAAGCACTTGTTTCAAGGTGATTTTTTTGAACATTCACACAAATATGATCTGATTGTAGAGCAAACTTTTTTCTGCGCGTTGCACCCAACCTTGCGTACTGCCTATGCTAAAAAAATGCATGAGTTGCTGGTTCAGGGAGGCACTTTAGCAGGAGTGCTTTTCAATACTGAATTTGAAGGAGGACCTCCTTTCGGAGGCAATAAAACAGAGTATTTGCAATATTTCGAGCCCTTTTTTCAAATTAAGTGCTTGGAATTGTGTTATAATTCCATAAAACCTCGCCAAAACAGAGAACTGTTTGTAATTCTAGTTAACAAATAGTGCAGGTTTTTTGTTCAAAACTTAGATTGTCAACTATTTAGGTTGGAGGATTATTCGTAAATTTGCAGCCATGATAAAGAAAATATTTTATACTTTATTGGTTTTCATCGGGTTAGCTTTAAGCCCCCAATTCCTGTTTGCACAGGAGTCCGTTTTGGCGCCACAACAACCGGAAACAAAGACTAGCACCACTATTTTCGAAGATTATTTGAAAGGATATTACAGTCAGGTTTTTGGTGTCGATATCAGTCAAATTTTAAATATTGATCTCTATAATTCTATTGAAAAATGGTTGGGAACTCCCTATCGTTATGCGGGGAAATCACTGGAAGGCATTGATTGTTCTGCTTTTGTCAATAAGATTTATGAAAATGCTTACTGTTACTTATTAACAGGAAATTCAGCTGATCTTTTTAAGCAGGTCACCCTTTTAACAAAAGATCAGTTAAAAGAGGGTGATTTGGTTTTTTTCAAAATTAACCGAAAAACTATTTCTCATGTTGGGGTTTACCTTGGCGGAGATAAATTCGCTCATGCCAGCCGGTCAAAAGGTGTGGTTATCAGTGATCTTAACCACCCCTACTATAAAAAGTATTTTGTAAAAGGTGGAAGAGTTACATTTCACTCCAACTGAAACTTTCCTCCACTATGAATAAGGCTCGTACCCTTCTTCTGAACAATCATCAGATTGCACAAAGAATCCAAAGAATCGCTTATCAGATTTATGAGGATAATTTTGAAGAAAAAGAAATTATTATCATTGGCATTTGGCAAAATGGTTATTTGTTGGCTCAAAAAATTCAGGTTGCACTGAACAGCATTTGCAATTTGAAAACTAGTTTACTTGATTTAAGAATAGACAAGCATAATCAATTTGAAAAAGAGGTAACGATTTCGGGAAGGCGTGAAGATTTAAAAGGGAAGTCAATAATTCTTGTAGACGATGTTCTCAATTCCGGGAAAACGCTCATTTATGCTATGAAGGCAATACTCGGTGATGATACCCGAAAAATAAGAACTGTTTTGTTAGTCGATCGCGATCACCGCCGCTATCCCATCCTCACCGATTTTGTGGGTTTAACACTTTCAACAACTTTTCAGGAACATGTAAGTGTAGAATTTGGTGTTGAGGATGCTGTTTATCTAAGTTGAGATTCTCCTTCTTTTAATAATGACATCAATTCTTTAGCATCAAGGCTTTCTCCTTTTATGATGTATTTCGCTTGTTTATAAAAAACCAACCTTTCTTTAAGTGTAGTCAGAATAAATTCCATCAGATCCACATCACTTTTACCGGCAATCAGCGGTCGTTTTTGTTTTGATGCGGCTAACCGGTGAAAGAGGCTTCCTACAGTCATTCGGATATAAACTGTTACACCATGTTGGTTCATCCATTCCATGTTTCCATGAAAACAGGGTGAACCGCCACCAGTAGCTATAACGGTATCAGTATACTTCGAAGTGCTTTTCAAAGTCAAAGACTCCACCTCCCGGAAATATGGCAGACCTGATTCAAAAAGCTGTGACATATTTTTGCCGGTTTCAATTTCAATGAGCTCATCCAGATCAATAAAATTATAGCCCAACAACGTCGCAAGTTTTTTTCCTGCTGTTGTTTTTCCTGCACCCATAAAACCAGTTAAATAAATCAGCACTTTGCTTTTTTTGGTATTTAATTAATCAATAGGAATTAGTATTCTTCAAAAAGGAACCAACAGTTTTAAGCATCAAAAACATTGCAAATTATCTGGATGGAAATTTCATTTTATAATCTACATTCACAATACCTTTTGTGATATCATTTAATTTTCTTTTGAACAACTGGCGTTTTAAAGGACTCAATTTATCAGTAAACAAAACTCCTTCAATATGATCGTATTCATGTTGAATAATTCGGGCGGCAATCCCTGAAAATGATTCTGTATATTCAACAAAATTTTCGTCGTGGTATTTAATTAAAATAACAGATCTTCTTTCAATATCATCTCTCACTCCGGGAATACTCAAACAACCTTCATTAAATTTCCATTTATCTCCTGATTCATCCAACATCACAGGATTGATAAAAACTTTTTTGAAATTCGTTAAGGAAGCATCTTCATCATCAAAAGGTGCACCATCAACAATAAAAACCCTTATTGAAAAATTAACCTGGGGAGCAGCTAATCCGACTCCGGCGCAAGCATACATGGTATCAAACATGTTTTTATTAATTGCTGAAGATCCGGATAATCAGGTGCTACTTCAAGAGCTTTCTTTTGAGCACCTGACTTCCATAAGCTATAATAGGATAAATCATTTTACTGAATCTATTGGTGACTTGCGCCTACCGTTATTATTATTATTTAAAATTTTTTTTTTCAATCCAAGACTGAAGAATTATAGTGGCACTAACCATGTCCACCATTGATTTATTTCTTCTTCCCATTTTTTTAATTCCACTGTCAATTATTGATTGTGATGCCATTTTTGATGTGAATCGCTCATCCATCCTGTAAAGGGGCAAACCAGGAAAAATCTTTCCCAATTGCTTAACAAATAATTCAACATGAACAGTTGCATTGGTAGGCCCATTTGCCATTGTTTTGGGCTCACCTATTACAAAACCCTCAATCACATGCTCGGCAACATAAGTTCTCAAATAATTGCTTAATTCATGAGTAGCTAGTGTGGTAAGTCCGAACGCGAAGGTCTGCGTCTCATCAGTCACAGCCAAACCAGTACGCTTTGTACCATAATCAATTGCAATTATCCTTCCCATTCTTGTTGCCGCAAATTTAGGAAAATTGACCGGAAGCAAAACCATTTAAAATCAATAAAATCGAACACTAAAACTTACCTTTGCGGGTCTAATTTATAAAATTATGCTTCAAGCTATCATTGAAAATGCCTGGAACGACCGTAAACTCCTTGAAAAAGAAGAGGTAAAAGCCGCCATCCGGGAGGTAATTGAGCAGTTGGATAATGGTAAAATCAGAGTGGCCACACCAGTGGGAAATGAATGGATAGTTAATGAATGGGTTAAAAAAGCAGTTATTTTGTTTTTTCCAATAAGCAAAATGGAAACTATTGAAACCGGACCATTTGAATTTTATGATAAAATTCCTTTAAAGAAAAATTACCAGGCACTCGGGGTTAGAGTGGTTCCTCATGCGATAGCCCGCTATGGGTCCTATATTGCTTCCGGCGCCATTCTCATGCCCTCCTTTGTGAACATTGGTGCTTATGTGGATTCAGGCACGATGGTGGATACCTGGGCTACAGTTGGTTCATGTGCGCAGATTGGTAAAAATGTACACCTGAGTGGTGGTGTTGGAATTGGCGGAGTACTTGAACCTGTGCAGGCTGCTCCTGTAATCATAGAAGATAATTGTTTCATTGGATCCAGGTGCATTGTTGTAGAAGGCGTACATATCGAAAAAGAAGCGGTGCTTGGTGCAAACGTGGTTTTAACCATGTCAACAAAAATAATTGATGTTACCGGCTCCTCACCTGTTGAATACAAAGGCCGGGTTCCGGCACGTTCTGTTGTTATACCGGGAGTTATTCAAAGATTTTCCGGCAGGCCAGTACCAGGTTCCTGTGCATTAATTATTGGTAAAAGAAAAGCATCCACTGATTTGAAAACTTCACTTAATGATGCATTACGTGATCATAACGTTTCAGCTTAAGTGAAATGAAGAAAATACTGGTTATACAAACCGCTTTCCTTGGAGATGTAATTCTTGCAACAGCAATAATTGAGCAGTTGCATCTATGTTTCCCCAAGGCAAAGCTTTTTATGCTGGTAAGGGAAGGAAACGAAAGTCTTTTAAAAAACCACCCATTGCTAACTGAAACAATGGTATGGAAAAAAAACAGTGGCAAGTTCACCAGTCTTATAAATAGTATTAACAAAGTAAGATCACATCATTTTGATTTGGTGGTGAACCTGCAGCGATTTTTTTCATCAGGATTAATTACTGTATTGTCCGGAGCAACTATTAAAACGGGTTTCAATAAAAATCCACTCTCATTTTTATTTACTCACAAAGTTCCTCATGTTATTGGCGATGGCCGTCATGAAACTGCACGCAATGCTGCACTCATTGAAAAATGGTGTACCGGGAAAAGCATTAAGCCGAAATTATATCCGTCAACAACAGATTTCGAAAAAACTGAAACACTTAAAAAAAGTCCTTATTACGTAATGGCACCTGCATCGGTTTGGTTCACTAAGCAACTTCCTCAATCGAAATGGGTAGAGCTATTAAACAAAACTCCGGCAGGTTCAAATACTTTCCTGGTCGGTGCTCCTTCTGATTTTAATCTTTGCAAAAATATTATAGATGCATCCGGAAATGCAAATGCAACTAATCTTGCAGGGAAGTTGTCGCTTTTGCAAACTGCCGCTTTAATGAAAGATGCCAATATGAATTATGTAAATGATTCAGGACCACTTCACATAGCATCAGCGATGGATGCACCGGTCACTTCATTTTTCTGCAGTACGGTCCCTGAATTTGGGTTTGGCCCACTTTCTACTCAATCAATCATTGTTCAAACTCCTGAACAGCTTGATTGCCGTCCTTGTGGTTTACATGGATTTAACAAATGTCCAAAAGGGCATTTTAGCTGTGCTACTACCATCATTACACCCGAAATTCTATCTCCATAAATGAATTCAGACCTGGAAATTACAAACTGTGTAAAAACACTCCGGGATGGAGGCATAATTGTGTACCCCGGCGAAACGGGCTGGTCGCTTGCTACTGATTTAAAAAATATTGAAGCGGCTCAAGCCATATTAGAATGTGATTTTGCAGATTTTAAGTGCATACTTTTGCATGATAGCGGGCTGCTTGGAAAATATTTAAAAGAAGCTCCGGATGTACTTTGGGATCTTGTTGAATATACTTCCAAACCATTGCAGCTCCTATTTGAAAATGTGGTAAATGTACCTGCACAACTGATGCTAAATAATGAAATTTCATTTAGAATTGTTAAGATACCTTTACTAAAAACCTGCCGTACAAATTTGGAAAACCTGTTTTTACAGCTGTTTTAAAAAATCAGGGCAACCAATTCATGATGCTACTATTTTGAACAAGCCTGCATATGTGGTAAATTTGAGGTCTGGCTCCAAATTAAATACTGAAAATCTGGTCATCATCCGACTTTCACCAGGAGGACAGATTGAATTCATCAAAAAATAATTCATAATCAATAAGCTTACAGGAAAAGTGCAAAATTTTATTTCACAGGATTTCTTTAGAGTAATCGGATCTGTATGCGATGAAAATCATGTTGAAGGATATGTTATTGGTGGCTATGTCAGAGATAGTTTACTCGCTCGTACGTGTAAGGATATAGATATAGTTGTAACAGGAAACGGAATTGACATTGCGCAACAAGTAGCACATAAGCTGGGGAATAATATACACGTTTCGGTATTCAAAAATTTTGGCACTGCAATGCTGCAGTTTGGTGAATGGAATATTGAATTTGTGGGCGCAAGAAAAGAGTCTTATAATTCCGATTCAAGGAAACCAACTGTAGAATCAGGTTCACTTGTTGATGACCAGAAGCGAAGGGATTTTACGATCAATGCACTCGCCATCGGTTTGAACAGTTCAGATAAAGGTCAACTACTAGATCCATTTGAAGGAATAAATGACTTGAATAAAGGCATTCTTCGCACACCATTGGATCCAACAATTACTTATTCCGATGATCCTTTGCGAATGATGAGAGCAGTAAGATTTGCCGCGCAACTGGGTTTCACCATTGAAAAAGATTCATTGAATGCAATTGCTGAAAATAGAGACCGTATAAAAATTGTTTCTAAAGAACGCATCAGTGATGAATTAAATAAGATCATCCTTTCGGACATACCTTCTGTAGGATTTAAAATACTGTTTGACACTAAACTATTGCATCTCATTTTTCCTCAAATGACTGCCCTTTATGGAGTAGAATTTGTGGGGAATAAAGGACACAAAGATAATTTTTACCATACACTTCAAGTATTGGACAATATTAGTTTAAATACCAAAAACCTTTGGCTAAGATGGGCTGCTATTCTGCACGACATCGCGAAGCCGGCAACGAAAAGGTTTGAAGAAGGAACAGGTTGGACCTTTCACGGACATGAAGATAAAGGGGCCCGGATGGTGCCCATTATTTTCAACCAGCTGAAACTTCCGTTAAACGAAAAAATGAAGTATGTGCAGAAACTGGTTTTGCTGCATTTAAGACCTATCGTGCTGGCTCAAAATGTAGTAACCGATTCGGCAGTCCGACGATTATTATTTGAAGCAGGCGATGACATTTATGACCTTATGACATTGTGTCAGGCCGATATTACTTCTAAAAACGAAACAAAAGTTAAAAAATATCTCCACAATTTTGAATTGGTTAAGGAAAAATTAGAAGAAGTAGAAAGCAAAGATAAGGTCAGAAACTGGCAACCTCCTGTGACCGGTGAAATGATTATGAAAGCTTTTAACCTTAAACCCGGCCCTGAAATAGGTGTGATAAAAAACGCTATCCGTGAAGCCATTTTAGATGGTATAATTCGGAATGAATTTCAGGAAGCCTGGCATTTTATGATCGAAAAAGGAAAAATAATGGGTTTATCACCTGTAAATAATTAAAATTTATTTTTTAGAGTGTATTTCCTGTTTTACTTTTAAATTCAATTTGCTAATTTTGTAGGAGGTTTCTTACTTACCAATACAACTCAACACATGGCAATATATAGATTCAGGGTTTCTTTCGAAGAATTTGATGATACTTACCGGGATATAGAAATTAAATCGGTTCAGTCGTTCGAGCATTTTCACCTTGCTATTCAGGAGGCTATTGGTTTTGATGCAACAAAACCTGCTTCGTTTTTTATGAGCAATGACCTTTGGAAAAAAGGACAGGAAATTACCCTCGTCAAAACCGGTGAGAACCATTCTCAGGAAAAGTTATTGATGAAAGATGCGATTCTGTGTGATTTCATTGCCGATCCTCATCAGAAAATTTATTATGTTTTTGATGCCCCTTCTCAATGGTCTTTTTTTATAGAACTCTTCAAAATTTTACCTGATAGCGCACCGGGAAAAAAATATCCGGTTTGCGTAAAAATTCATGGAGATGCTCCAAAGCAATATGTTTCCGTAGAAATACCTAAAGGTGCAATTGATCCCGAATTTATTGATGAGGAAATGTTTCAGGAGTTGTTGGAAGAAGAAGTTGAAACTGATTCCGATAACATTGACTCCACAGGTGAAGTTAGTACTGAATTCACAGAAGAAGTGGATGAGGAAGAGTTTGATAATATTGAAGAAACTTCTGATGATGAAGCTGAAAAAGAATAGTACCTTGTTGCTTACTTTTTATCGCAGTGAGTAAACTGCTAGTGGTAGTTGCAGGACCAACTGCATCTGGAAAAACAGCATTAGCGATTGAACTTGCAAAGAAATTTAACACCGTAATTGTTTCTGCTGATTCACGTCAGTTTTACAAAGAACTTACCATTGGCACTGCAAAACCCACACATCTCGAACTCGGGCAAGCAAAGCATTATTTTATAAATTCCCATTCAATTTCTGAAGACTTAAATGCCGGTGCTTATGCTGATGCAGCATTAGATTTACTAAAAAAACTATTCCTAACAAACGATATTGTCATTCTTGCCGGAGGCTCCGGACTTTATATTGACGCATTGATTAATGGAATAGATGATTTACCTGAAACGGATCCTGTTTTAAGAGAGGAACTCAATCGAATTTATAAAGAGGAAGGACTGGATAAACTCAGAGATTTATTAAAACAAAGTGATCCCGACAGTTTAAAAAATATTGATATAAATAATCCAAGACGCATTACCAGAGCTTTGGAAGTAACTATTTCAACAGGAACCCCTTATTCAACATTACTGGGAAAAAAGGAAATTAGTTTCCCGTGGCCTTGGTTAATTACCGGTATCTATTGGGAACGCGAAAAGTTATATCAAAGAATTAATGAGCGAGTTCAGCACATGATTATTCAAGGATTAAAAGAAGAGACGATTGCTGTAATGGCTCACAGAAATAAGAATGCATTGCGAACAGTTGGTTATAAAGAAATGTTTGAACACATTGATGGTAATTTAAGTTTGGAAGAAACGATTGAACTCATTGCTAAAAATACCCGCAATTATGCCAAGCGTCAAATGACCTGGTTCAAAAGATATAAGGAAATGTTATGGATACATCCTGAAGATGAAAAATCACTTTTTGAAACGATTGCTCAAAAACTAAAGGATTCAACTAAATAGTTTCCTGCTTTTCAGCAACAATAAATTTATTGCCCTCTAGAGCCAGTTCTGTATTTTCAAAAACTGTTTTAGCCTCTGACAACAATGGAGAAAGATTTTTGTAACGAGCCGAAAAGTGACCAATAATCAATTTCCCAACCGTTGCATTTTTTGCTATGGTCGCAGCTTCAATACAAGTAGAATGAAATGTTGCTTTGGCTCTGTCAACCAGATCGTGCATAAAAGTTGCTTCATGATATAAAAGATCTACATTTTTAACTTCATCTGCCAACTGTTCATTGAATAATGTGTCTGAGCAGAATGCATAGGATCTGGGTAAACCTGAACTGATAGTTAAATCTTTATTCTTGATGACTTTTCCAAAATCATCCTCATAATCCGATCCGTTTTTAATTCCTGCAAAATGCTTGAAAGGAATATTGAATTGCTGCATTTTACTAATAAGCAACTTTCGTGGTTTTGGTTTTTCACGGAATAAAAAACCAGTACACGGAACTCTGTGATTTAGTACAATGGTCCACACAGTTACATCCTCATCTTCGTGAATAAGTGTACCGGTGTAATTTTTTACCGGATGAAAAATGAGATTATACCTTAAAATAGTTTGTGACAATCGTAATTGAAGTTCTATGATATCCATCAATTCCTGTTGTGCAAATAAATGGAGTTCATTCGTACGACCCTGTAAATGCATGGTTGAAAGCAACCCCATCAACCCCAGGTAGTGATCACCATGTAGGTGACTGATAAAAACATGACTAATCCGATTGTACTTCAGCTTATAACGCACCAATTGGGTTTGGGTACCTTCACCACAATCAATCAAAAAAAATCGCTCACGTATGTTTAATACCTGAGCGGTTGGATGTCGGTTATATGTTGGTGTGGCAGAACTGCTTCCGAGAATTGTTAATTCAAAAGGCATTATTTTCGGGAAACTATCATACGCTTTGTAACTACTGTATTTCCATTTTCAAGAGATAACATATAAACACCAGGAGTATATTCATCTAACAGAATTCGAGAGGAATTCAATCCCGCCATACCTCTGATTGTTTGTTTATATACTTCTTTACCAATCATATTGAACATTTTGATTGTAAAATCACCTCCGATAGGAGAAGTAAATGAAACATCGGTGTAGTTGACAGCAGGATTAGGAGTGTTTTGAAGAAGATCAAATTTTATTGAAGAAAGATCACCTGGAAGGCCTACTGTTCCAATAGTAATGACATAATAATCGATAGACTGAGCAACAGGTGGAACAGGCACACCGAAAATAGAACCATTTATATTCAAATCAACATTCACACTGAAGGCACCTGCAACCGAAGGGGTGCCGGAAAGTAGTATGCAACCATTAGTTCCACCAGGAAATATACAAGTTGCAGGATTACATGCATAAGTAAGTCCTGGCGGCAAACCGGTTACTCCGGTAATAGTAATATTACTAATTACAGCTGGCAAACCATTATAAACAGTATCAGTTAATACCCTGGCCTGAATCACTTCACTGTAAGGTTGGCCAACATTGCCTGCAGGCAATCCGGTGGCACTATCAGGATAAATGCCAGGGACAGTAAGCGTGACATCAGGAATACATTGCGCTGTACTTTTACCAATTGAAAAAGTCAAAGCCAGAATAAAGACAATTTGTAAAAAATACTTCATAATATTTTTTTTTGAGTACTATTAAAGATTAAGGTTTTTCGATTTCGTCAGTAAAAATAATTTCAATAGCCTGATCCAGAGTTGGAGTAATAACCAGCACCTGCTCCAATTGAGATATTGCAATTAATTTTTTTATTGGTTCGCTAAGACCAGTTAGAATAAATGATCCGCCTGCATTCCTGCAAACCCTGTTACCAACAAGAACAGCACTTAATCCAGAGGAATCACAAAACTGAGTGTCTGACAAATCCAGAATAATATTATTATAACCCTGACTATTAATAATAAGCAATTCAGACTTTAACTCGGCAGAAATTAAGGTGTTTAATTTCTGTTCGTGCAATCTGATAACTGCGTACTTTTCGGTTTTGTCTAAAGAATAGTGCATAAGTTATAAGTTAAGAACTTAACAAATTTAATAAAATTAGAAATCAAATACCAAAAAAACTTTTAAAACCTTTTTAATCTTGTCTTCCGGCAAGTAAATACAAAACAGCCATTCGAACAGCAACACCATTCTCAACTTGTTGCAATATAATGGATTGCCGAGAATCTGCGGCATCACTTGTGAGTTCGACTCCTCGATTAATAGGTCCCGGATGCATCACCACAATTTCCTTTTTTAAACTATCGAGCATTTCCCTGTTGATACCATAAAGCATGATATATTCCCTCAATGAGGGAAAGTATTTGATATCTTGTCTTTCAAGCTGGATGCGCAGCACATTCGCCACATCACACCAATTGAGAGCTTTTCTCAGATTATTTTCAACTATAACACCTAAAGCTTCGATGTGCCGTGGAATGAGTGTCACTGGTCCGCAAACCATTACTTCAGCTCCTAGTTTTTTCAGACAAAAAATATTAGAAAGCGCCACCCTTGAATGCATAATATCTCCAATTATGACCACTTTAACTCCCGAAAGCGTACCCAATTTTTCATAAATCGAAAATGCATCCAGAAGGGCCTGAGTTGGGTGCTCATGCGTTCCATCTCCAGCATTAATTATTTTAGCTTTTACATGTTTTGATAAAAAAACGGCAGCGCCTGGCTTAGGATGACGCATCACGATCATATCAACTTTCATAGCTAATATATTATTAACCGTATCAATAAGTGTTTCTCCTTTACTTACTGATGAAGAGGATGCTGAAAAATTAATAATATCAGCGGAAAGTCGTTTTTCAGCAAGTTCAAATGATAACCTTGTACGAGTTGAGTTTTCAAAAAAAAGGTTAGCTACCGTGGTATCACGGAGTGAAGGCACTTTCTTAATAGGCCTGTTGATGACATCCTTAAAATTGGCTGCGGTAGCGAATATCTGACTGATATCTTCAACTGTCAGATCTTTAATTCCCAAGAGATGCTTAACGCTTAATTGCTGTGTCATTCCTCTTTTTCCTTAGTAAATAACCAAACCTCATCTTTTCCTTCAGTCTCCTTCCAAGAAACTTTAACTTTATCAGACATTATAGTATCAATTGCTTTTCCGGTATAATTAGGTTCTATGGGTACATCCCTACTGAATTTCCTATTGATAAGAGCAAGCAATTCAACTTTTGAAGGTCTGCCAAAGGCAAGAATTGCATCTAATGCCGCTCTAATAGTTCGGCCGGTATACAATACATCATCTATAAGAATCACTTTCTTATTTTCGATAATAAAATCTATTTGAGTAGAAGAAGGTACAATCACGTTTTCTCTACGTCTGAAGTCATCTCTAAAAAAGGTGATATCCAGGTTTCCGGAAAGAATTTCCTTTCCGGGAAGGAAATGTCGCAACTGGCCAGCGATTCGATTTGCCAGGTAGATTCCACGAGGTTGGAGTCCTATAATCGCTGATTCAGAAAAGTCATCATGGTTTTCAATAAGTTCAAAACATAACCGGTTGATGGTAATTTCAAAGTTCTGTTGGCTAAGTATGGTCCTTGACGACATATTGAATGTTATGCTGGCAAAAGTAAGAGATTTTATCAGGTCAAAAAAAATCCCCCGCTATTTGCGGAGGATTGTTTTAATTATTCAGGATTTTCTGTTTCTGATTCTTCACTTTCTTTTTCTTTGGCAACCTTTGCCTTTTTAGGCTTTTTGGCTATCTCTTCAGAAGAAGCATCAACAATTATATCTTTCGTTTTCTTTTCTGAAGTTTCAAGCTCAGATCTTAGTGCACTTAAAACTCCCAGATCACCTAATGTTGATTTTTCAACATTTTCTTTCACCTTTTTTATGCTCTTAGAAGTTGAATCTTCAGCTTTTTCAGCAGTTTCAGATTTAGCTACATTTTTAGCATCTTCGTAAGTACGGGTGTGAGAAACAATAATCTTTCTGTTTTCTTTCGAGAATTCAATTACTTTGACTTCAATTTTCTCGTCAGTTTTTGCAGTTGCACCATTTTCTCTGAGCAAGTGACGGTAAGGAGCAAATCCTTCCACCCCATACGGTAATGTAATAACAGCACCCTTATCGGTTACTTTTCCTACTATACCTTCATGAAGTGAGTCAACTTTAAAAATGGTTTCATAGCTTTCCCATGGATTATCTTCAATTTGTTTGTGACCTAGACTAAGACGACGATTTTCTGCATCTACTTCGAGCACAAGCACTTCAATTTCTTCACCTATTTTAGTGAATTCAGAAGGATGTTTGATTTTCTTAGACCAAGAAAGATCAGAGATATGAATCAAACCATCAATTCCTTCTTCAAGTTCAACAAAGACTCCAAAGTTGGTGAAGTTACGCACCTTCGCATTATGTTTCGAACCAACTGGATATTTCGTAGAGATTTGTCCCCAAGGGTCAGGCATTAATTGCTTTAATCCTAGTGACATTTTACGTTCTTCACGATCAAGAGTCAAAATCACTGCCTCAATTTCATCTCCTACTTTAAGGAAATCCTGAGGGCTACGTAAATGCTGAGACCAGGACATTTCTGAAACGTGAATTAAACCTTCTACTCCAGGAATAATTTCAACAAATGCACCGTAATCGGCAATAACAACCACTTTACCTTTTACTTTATCTCCAATTTTGAGTTCAGTATTAAGAGCATCCCATGGCTGAGGAGTAAGTTGCTTAAGACCTAATGCAATTCTTTTCTTTTCATCATCAAAATCAAGAATAACAACATTGATTTTCTGATCTAATTGCAATACCTCTTCAGGGTGATTGATGCGGCCCCAGGAGATGTCTGTGATGTGAAGTAAACCATCAACACCACCAAGATCCATGAATACACCGTAAGAAGTGATATTTTTAACAGTACCTTCAAGTACCTGTCCTTTTTCAAGTTTAGAAATAATTTCAGCTTTCTGACTTTCAAGTTCCTCTTCAATCAGAACTTTGTGAGAAACAACTACGTTTTTAAATTCGTTGTTGATTTTCACAACTTTAAATTCCATAGTTTTTCCAACAAAAACATCATAATCACGAATAGGTTTTACATCTATTTGAGATCCTGGAAGGAAAGCTTCAATACCAAATACATCGACAATAAGTCCGCCTTTGGTACGACATTTTACAAATCCTTGAATTATTTCATCGCGTTCCAAAGCACCATTAACATTTTCCCAGGATTTAAGCGCACGAGCTTTTTTATGTGATAAAATCAGTTGTCCATTTCTGTCTTCCTGAGTTTCCACATAAACTTCTACTTCATCGCCAATTTTAAGATCCGGCATATGCCTGAATTCCGATAATGGAATTAGACCATCCGATTTAAAACCAATGTTAACAACTGCCTCTTTGCTGGTTAAGCCAATAATTTTACCCATGACAACATCATGGGCAGCTACCGAGCTTAGAGTTTGGTCATACATCTTCTCGAAAGATTCCCGGTCATCTGCTTTGTAGATGTCAGAACTCTTACCAACATTATCCCAATCAAAGTCGGATCCTGTAGGCTCTGCCCTTTTGATAGTGATTGGATGAGAAGATTTTTGATTCATTTTTACGTTTTCCGTTTCTGTAATCATTTTAATAATAAGGGTTAACTATTCCTTTCTTTCCGAAAAGGAGCGCAAATGTACCAAAAGTTCTTTTACAAAAAAAAAGAAATACAGGTTTTATCGCACAAAACGATGTTTATTTCTTTGAAAGTATCAGTTATTGGCCTCTTGCGGATTTGCAACAAGGTAATGTAAGCTGAAACATCCTCCATCAACCACATGGGTGTTGAAGTTGCTCCACAAATTCCAACGGTTTCGGCATTATTGAACCAATCTAATTGAATTTCAGATGTTTCCGAAACAAAATAAGTTTTAGGATTTGTTGCTTCACAAACTCCGAAAAGTGCTTTGCCATTAGAACTCTTTTTTCCACTTACAAAAATTATTACATCATGTTGATTAGCAAATTTTTGCAACTGAGGTTCTCTATTAGATACCTGACGACAGATAGTATCATTTGAAATAAAATCAGCCGGATCAATAACTCCTTTAAAATTAGCTACTTTTTGTTCCATTACTGATTTTATATGATTGAACCCAGCTGTACTTTTAGTGGTTTGAGAGAAAAGATAAACAGGTCGGGCAAAATCGACTTTACCTAAATCGGATTCTCCTGTGACAATAATAGCCTTTCCTCCTGTTTGCCCTACAAGCCCATTTACTTCAGCATGTCCTGTTTCGCCATAAATTACAATTTGACCATTGTTAGCTTCAACTTCTTCAAAACTGGATCTGACACGATTTTGTAATTTCAAAACAACCGGGCAAGAAGCATCAATTAGCTCTATATTATTTTGAACTGCAATTTGGTAAGTTTCAGGTGGTTCACCATGAGCTCTTATCAATACTTTACAATTTCGCAGTTCTTTTAACTGCTCATGATTAATAATCTTTAATCCTTTTTTAGAAAGTCGGTCCACTTCCATATTATTATGCACGATATCTCCGAGACAATACAAAATGCCACTTTCATCTAATTCAGCCTCAGCCATTTGGATGGCAAAAACAACACCGAAACAAAATCCTGACTCGTGATCAATTGTAATTTTCATGATGCAAATTTAAGACTAAAACAGGAAAACCGGATAATGGTTTAAAGAACGAACAATCAAATTTCAGCTAAGGTTTATCCACGATTGATAATTTTCGTAAACATGCTATCACAAACGCAACTTGTTCTTCAAAGTTGAGTTGGGTATTATCCAATTCAATAGCATCGTCAGCTTTTCTCAGAGGGCTTTCTTCTCTATGGGTATCTTCGTAATCACGACTATTGATGTTGTTTCTAACCTCTTCCAATGTAACCTCAACTCCTGCAGACTGCAATTCCCGGAATCTCCTTAATGCTCTTACTTCAGGATCGGCAGTCATAAATATTTTTAATTCGGCTTCAGGAAACACTGTTGTACC
Organism: Bacteroidota bacterium; assembly: GCA_016722525.1. GTDB lineage: Bacteria > Bacteroidota > Bacteroidia > AKYH767-A > OLB10 > JADKJB01. Next base: position 85,028 of record JADKJB010000004.1, on the reverse strand, counting down.
AATATCCCTTCCATCCATCACCAAACCTCCATCCTGTTTCATTTGCTTTTGGAGATCCACCATTCTTCTTCTTACCTGCTTAATAGCACTCACATGACTGACATTCTCAGAAACTTCCATCGATCTGATTGCCTTCTCCACATAAACATTATTGAGATAAATCTCAGAAAGTCCATTTTCAGAGGATATTTTAAAAGAGATATGTATTTTATCTAAAATTGGCTCGTAATTAAAATCGGAATGTTTACCGGCAGCCGGGAAAGCAATTTTGTTATTTAGAAAATAATAGGTTACCGCGCGGTACATGGCACCAGAATCAATGTATCTGATCCCTAGTTTATGAGCAAGTGCTTTCGCAACAGTACTTTTCCCACAAGAAGAAAATCCATCAATTGCAATTACCGGGTTGTCAAGGGCCATATCCTCATTCATAGCAAGGCAAATATAACAAATTTACCTTTCCAATTTCTATGTTTGGGTTATAATTAGAAGGAATTAAAAAAGATTTGATGGACTATTAGTTAATGCCGGCAGCCGACTTTTTAGTGAAAAACTCACCCAGATTGGCTGAAAGCGAAAAGTGGTTAGATGCCCCGGCTAAATGATAAGTGGACCTTCCATAGCTCAGATGAAATTTGGAAATCCTGAAACCTAATCCCCAACTCAGCCCAACTGTTGACATTTTAGTATCAACTCCTAATTCATTCCGCCTTTGAAAATTGTAAGAAGCCCGAACATGAAAATTTTTAGAAAGTAATAGCTCAGATCCAACAATAAAATGACGCAAAACCTTATCACCAAAAGTAATTTTCTCTGTATTACTTTCACCTGTTATCGGGTCCACTTCATTGGCAAGTAATGGGTCGGAATAGGTAATATCAAATTTTCGAGGTGATGCATAATTATCGAAAACCTGAAAGGTGCTTTTGCTAGTTTTTTTGAAACACCCATTTGTATCTCAAAAGGTAAGGGTTCGTTATTACCGGAGGTATAATATTTAAATTGTCGTCCCACATTTTTTGCAACTAAAGAAATATCAATCAGAGATTTTTCAAAATAATAATTGGCTCCCAAATCCAACGCCATTCCCATAGAAGAATAACTTTCCAGAGATGAATAAATAGTTTTTAAAGTTACACCAACAGTGAATGAACTGTCGTATAAAGGTCGGGCCCAGGATAGATTAAGCGAATATTCACCTGCTTTGAATTCACCTAACTTCTGGCCGGTATCGTCGGTTTCGGTAAAATCACCATAGTTTACATAGTGCATGCCGGCAGCAAACGTACCCAGTTGCTTAATATCGCGGGCATATGCCACATAGCCATATTTTATATCTGCAAAATAACTCACTCCACTAAATGTAAGTTGCTTGTTCATTTCAGGATTGAGTAATGCGGGATTCCCAAATACAAGATTCAAATCATTATCCTTTACGGGAACCAACTTCCTCCCATAGCTGCAATTCTGGCTGAAGACGATAAATTTAAAAACTCATAGGTATTACTTCCCCAATTTGACCAATAGACAAAGTGCTTACAAGAAGCATTATGGATAAAAAAGCTATCAGGCGCATTTTTTGAAGTGAAATTAAAAACTATAAATATTGATACAATTTTAAAATTGGAAGTAGCAAATCACATCCAACAACGTGAATAAAACTGAAATATTACATTAATAAAGTGGGAATTTCTTCATCAATTCATGCACTTCTTTCTTAACTGCTCTGATCACCTTTTTGTCTTTGAAATTAACTAAAACTTTATCTACCAGGTGAACAATTTCAACCATATCATTTTCCTTCATTCCTCTTGAAGTTATTGCGGCTGTTCCAACTCTGATTCCTGAGGTAACAAAGGGAGATTTGTCATCAAAAGGCACCATATTTTTATTGATAGTAATTTCAGCTGCAACCAGTGCATTTTCAGCTTCTTTTCCATTGATATTTTTTGATCTTAAATCAATGAGCATCATATGATTATCGGTTCCACCTGAAATTACTTTGTATCCCAGTTTCATCAATTCGGCGGCCATTTTTTTTGCATTTTTTACAACTTGTATGCAATACTCAAAGTAGTCATCACTCAATGCTTCGTTGAATGCAACTGCCTTTGCAGCAATAACATGCTCAAGAGGCCCCCCTTGTGTTCCTGGAAAAACTGCTCCGTCAAGAATCGAAGACATCATTTTAACCTCTCCCTTTGGAGTAGTGATTCCCCAAGGGTTTGGGAAGTCTTTACCCATAAGAATCATCCCTCCACGAGGTCCCCGAAGAGTTTTGTGCGTGGTGGTTGTAATTATGTGGCAGTGTGGAATCGGATCATTCAGCAAGCCTCGGGCGATTAATCCAGAGGGATGCGAAATATCGGCAAGTAACAAAGCACCTACTTTGTCGGCAATTGAACGCAACCTTATATAGTCCCAATCCCTTGAATAGGCTGAAGCACCACAGATAATGAGTTTAGGATTCTCTTTTAAAGCAGTGGCCTCAACATGATCATAATTAATCACCCCTGTGGCTTCTTCAACTCCGTAAAAGGAAGGTGAATATAATTTACCTGAAAAATTTACCGGTGAACCATGAGTTAAATGTCCCCCGTGAGATAAGTCGAAGCCCATTATTTTATCACCCGGTTTTAATACACCCAGCATCACTGCTGCATTGGCTTGAGCTCCTGAATGAGGCTGAACATTAACCCATTCTGCATTAAAAAGGGTCTTTGCACGATCGATGGCTAATTGTTCGATTTCATCAACAATTTCGCACCCTCCATAATAACGTTTGCCGGGCAATCCTTCAGCGTATTTATTGGTAAGGCAAGAACCCATGGCTTCCATGACTTGTTTACTAACAAAATTTTCGGATGCAATAAGTTCAATTCCTCCCCGCTGTCTTTAAGCTCTTTTTTAATAAGGCTAAAAATTTCAATATCTTTTTCAAGACTTCCCTGCATAATTTCTGATGGCAATGTTTCCATAAATAATTTCTATTAGCTAAAATCAATTTCAGTACTATCGCCAATATTAAGGCTCTGGCTCAGGCCTTTTAAATAGGCATCACTTCCTACCACTGATTGATGTAAAACAGCAGTTTCCAATTGTGAAAAGGATCCTATGATGGAATTCCTGATAATGGAAGATCTTATAATGGTGCGTTCACCAATTGATACATTAGGGCCGATGATGGAGTCACTGATATCACAATCATTCCCGATGCTAACAGGTTCAATAATAATAGTGTTAACATAATCGTACACCTTTTTAGTATCTGAAAACCTTTTCAACAAGACTGCATTGGTTTCTAAAAGATTAGTTTTTCCTCCACAATCATACCAGTTACCCACCTGGAAAGTGGCCACTTTTGTTCCTTTCTCAATCATTTTCATAATGCCTTCAGTCAGACTATATTCATCTCTGGTTTTTTGTTTATTTTTTACCATATGATCGAGCACTTCCATAAGTCGATCCGATTCTTTGATAAGATAAACTCCAACAAGAGCCATATTAGACTTAGGGATATTTGGCTTTTCTGAAAGCTTAATAATGAATCCATCCTGATCAACCTCGGCTACACCAAAATTCCTTGGGTCATCAACACGTTTTACTCCTAAAAGTGAATTTGGACTGTTAATAATGGATTTCAAATCAAAATCAACAATAGTATCACCTAAAACAATTAATATTTCCTCTTTATTTCCAATAAATTGGTTTGCAAGCCAAACCGCATGACCGGTACCCTCTCTGGGTTCTTGCACCACAAAGGATGCTTTTATTTTTGGGTACTTTTCGGAAATAAATGATTCTATTTTATCTCCCAGGTATCCGATAATAAAAATAAAGTCATCAAATCCTGAACTAACCAGAGAATCAACAATATGGGCCAGAATTGGCTTGCCTGCAACCGGAACCAGCGCCTTTGGCTGCGTGTGAGTATGAGGTCTTAATTTTGTACCGATTCCGGCAACCGGGATAATAATTTTCATTCTTCGTGCTTGTTATCAGGTTTCCGTTCCATCCTGATACCGCAAAAATACAAGATATTGCAATACAAGGATAAGTTACCCCTTGATCCTATTTAAGTATTCTGTTTATTTGCACCAGATTATTGAGTATGTCACTAAAAAAACTTCTATTTCGAATTTTAATTGTCCTGATTTCAACACCGGTTTTTCTAGCTATTTTCACATTCCTTAACTACCAAATGATTTCGTTTTTCACAAAAGACCGAATCTACAAAAGTGTTGAAAGTTTGCCAAAAAGAAAAATTGCCATTGTATTGGGTGCCGGAAATTACGAACCGGATTTATGGATCAATTATCACTTTAACGAGCGAATGAGCGCTTCATTCCAACTTTTAGCTGGCAAAAAGGCTGAAAAAATCATTGTTAGCGGTTTAGAATTGCCAGGAGTTTACAGCGAACCCGATGAAATGCGGCAGGTTTTAGTAAAATATGGAGTTGCAGATTCTATAATTTTATCCGATACTCAAGGACTCCGAACATGGGCTTCGATTCGTCGGGTCAAAGAATACTTCGAATCAGACAGTATCATCATTATTAGTCAGCAAGGTCAACTTGAACGCGCTATTTTCAGCGCCTCTTGTTTGGGTATTCATGCGATAGGTTTTGTTGCAAAAGAACCCGCACGACAGCATAGATTATGGATGCTAAGGGAATACCTTGCCAGAGTAAAATGTATTGTCGATTGTATTGCTTACCATTTAAAAATAACTTAATATCGCCAAATATGAACAATCGTATTTGTAATCTGTTTAAAATTGAAGTTCCCATTATTCAGGCTGGCATGATTTGGTGCAGCAATTGGCAACTTGCTGCTGCGGTAAGTAATGCCGGAGCATTAGGGATTATTGGTGCCGGGTCCATGTATCCAGAAGTTTTACGTGAACACATAAGAAATTGTAAAGCTGCTACTTCAAAACCCTTTGGTGTTAACGTTCCTTTGCTCTATCCCGACATTGATCAGTTAATGAACATTATTTTCGAAGAAGGAGTTGAAATTGTATTTACCTCTGCAGGCAATCCAGCTATATGGACTTCACAATTGAAGAGCCATGGCATTACGGTAGTACATGTTATTGCCAATTCTAAATTCGCTATCAAAGCTGAAGAATCAGGTGTGGATGCAATAGTTGCAGAGGGTTTTGAAGCGGAGGACATAATGGAAAAGAAGAAACAACCACTATGTGCCTGATTCCTCTAATTAAGAACGTAGTAAAAAAAATTCCTGTAATTGCCGCAGGCGGTATAGGTTCAGGAAGATCCATGATGGCGGCATTTGCGCTCGGTGCGGAAGGTGTTCAGATTGGATCCCGATTCGTATTGTCAACTGAATCATCTGCGCACATTAACTTTAAAAACAGGATTCTAGAATCTAAGGAAGGAGATACCATTTTAACTTTAAAAAAACTAACTCCAGTCCGGCTGATGAAAAATGAATTTTACTCCAAAATTCAGGAAGCCGAAAGTAAGGTGCCGACGTTGATGATCTTAAGTTAATACTAGGTAGAGCAAGAGCAAAAAAAGGAATGTTTGAGGGCGACCTTATCGAAGGCGAACTGGAAATCGGGCAGGTGGCAGCATCTTTTAGAGAAATAAAACCTGCAGCGGAAATAGTGAAAGAAATCTGGGAAGAATTCCAATTTGTTAAAAAAGAAATTTCTAAAATCTAATATTTATTTATGAAATTATTACTTGACAATTCCTTCACCAAATCTGGAAACTGCTTTCTGGTTGGAGTCCGACAGAATGTTTGAACTTGCGTTTTCTCCTTTAAGCCTGGACACACAGCGACTGGTAGTGGTGGAAGAATTCAGACAACGATATTTAAATCAGCCCTATGGCGATACCTGGCTGTTACTGAGACCTCTTGCCTACCAGGTTCATCCTTACCAGTGGGCAACCATTGGCAAAGAAGTTGCACATATTGAAGATGCTACCTTGGAAGATGTAAAACAATTTTTTAATGATTATTATCATCCCGCAAATGCCATTCTGACTTTATCAGGTGATATCACATTTGAAAGAGCTCAACAATTAACTGAAAAATGGTTCGGTCCTATTCCATCAAAAAAAATAGTGCGAAATTTAATTCCAATTGAGCCTGCACAAGAAGGTAAAAGGACACTAACGATTGAAAAAGCTGTACCCTATGATGCTATTTATAAATCATGGCATTGCTGCTCCAGGTTTGATGCAGAATATTATGCTACTGATTTATTAACCGATGTATTATCTGGTGGAAAATCATCGAGATTATTTAATGTACTTGTAAAGGAGAAAAAATTATTTTCAAGTATCAGTGCTTATATGACAGGAGACCTGGATCCTGGACTTGTGGTTGCAGAAGGAAAGCTGGTGAGCGGTGTAAATATGGCCGAAGCAGAAAAAGCCCTGGATGAGGAAATTCAAAAAATGATTGAGCAGAAAGTAACTGAAAGAGAATTGAATAAGGTGAAGCAAAAGGCGGAATCAGGATTAATTTTTGGTGAAATGAACCATGACAACCGTGCATTGAACCTTGCCTATTTTGAAATGCTCGGCGATGCTAACCTGATTAACGATCAGATAGAATCCTATAGGAAAGTTGATGCTGATCAAATACAAAAAATTGCAAAATCTATACTGAAAGAAGATAACAGTTCAGTACTTTATTACCTGGCAAAAAAATAAAATTATGATTCTCAACAGAGCAAACCCACCTGAACTGAAAGTGCCGGAAGCTATCAACATTCTTCAGGCAAAAAAAATACAACTTGATAACGGTATTGGAATATATGTAATTAATTCCGGAAATGAAGATGTCGTTAAATTCGAAATCATATATCCAACCGGCGCAACCGATAAAGAGTCTTTTGCAATTTCCACTGCATGTCATCAACTTGCCGAATCCGGAACTTCAAGTAAAAAGGCCATTGAAATTGCTGAAAACCTTGACTACTTCGGAGCTTATCTGCACGCTGATTCAGGCCCGGACTTTAAGAGTTTCAGCTTGTTTTCGTTAACCCGATTTTTTAATGAAACTCTTCCTGTTCTTAATGAAATTTTGAATGATGCGGCATTTCCGGAAAATGAACTTAATGTTTGGAAAACCAGGAGTATTCAAACATTAAAAGTGAACCGTGAAAAAGTATCCTGGCTATCAAAAACACGGTTTCAGGAAGCTCTTTTTGGAAACTCGCACCCCTATGGATACACACCTGCCGAAAATTCATTTAATGATATTACTATTGAATCCTTGCAATTATTTTTTTCTAAAAGTTATCGGTTGAATGAAGCCATTATCCTGCTTTCAGGTAAAGTTGATGCTAAAATAATTGCAACGGTAAATTCTGTTTTTGGTCAAATAAATAATTCTCCAACAACACCAGAAGTTAGTAAAATTAATTCATTACCCGAATTTGTACCTCAAAAAATAAAAATTGATAAAAAAGATAGCGTTCAATCTGCAATTAGAATTGGAAAAAGACTTTTTGGAAAAGACCATCATGATTATTTTGCAGTTTCAATTGTCAATACAATTTTGGGTGGTTATTTTGGTTCCCGATTAATGTCGAATATCCGTGAAGACAAAGGTTATACTTATGGCATAGGTTCAGGTGTTCATCCCTTTAAATTTTCCGGATCATTTTTTATAACAACTGAAGTGGGTTCAGATGTTTGCCATGAAGCAATCAAGGAAATATATAAAGAACTCCATCGGCTGGCAAATGAACCTGTGCCGGAAGTGGAGTTGGATTTAGTAAAAAAATACCTTGCAGGATCCTTTCTCAGAAGCCTGGATGGCCCTTTTGCTCTTTCTGATCGATTTAAGGGCTTAATCTTACACGATCTCGATTATGAATTCCTGAATCGCTATTTAGAAGCAATAAATTCAATTAATCCTTTGAAAATCATGGAAATAACTGACAAACATTTAAGGCCAGAATCCATGACAGAGGTAATTGCTGGTTAAGGGGAGTTGATCTTTTATGAACAGCTGTTCATAAGTTTTTTCCTTTTTTGTTGATTTTCAACTAATTACATGTCAGTGTTTTCGACTTATTCGGGTGCAACTCCAACCTTGAAAAATGCGTCATCTAGGCGATGAATTCTTACACAATTTTTTTTAACAAAATTATTGTATATTTGTTTGTTGTATCTCCCTATTAAACTATTTAAACTCAACGACCTTGAAAAGAATTCTTGTACTACTGTTCCTCCTTTCAGGATTATTATTCTCTTCTGGCAACCTGTTCGCCAGTCATGGTATGGGAGGCGAAATTACATGGACCTGCCTTCCTACCGGGCAATTTGTATTCAAAATGAAATTCTATAGGGATTGTAACGGTATTCCTGGTCCTGCTAATATCACTATCACCACAAACGTTCCTGGTGTTCCAAACATCGCATGTAATTTGGTAACTCAAAATGATATCAGTCCAAATGGGACTGCATCCAATGGAGTAACTCAATGTCCGAATTGCCCTGCTGGTAATGGCGGAAATCCTATACCAGGCTTGGTTGAAGAATTTATTTATCAATCAGCACCTGTCAATTTGCCCGGTATCCCACCCGCAACTGGATGGACTTTTTCATGGGGGAGAGTGTTGCAGAAGTAGTGCATTAACAAATATTCCCGGAGCCGGTGGTATTGGATTTTCAAACAGAGCTGTGATGTATCCATATAACGGTGTGAGTACATTGCCTTGCTTTGATAATTCTCCTTTTTTCGCTGAAAAGCCTTCAACCATTATTTGCACCGGCTATCCATTTAAGTACAATCCCAATGCAGTGGATGTGGAACTGGATTCTCTTGTTTATTCATGGGGGCAGCCGCTTGATGATGGAGGAAATGTAATTGCATTTGCCCCTGGATACAATGTCAATAGTCAACTGCCTTCCGCTACACAAAACCCTGCAAATGTTGGAGCAACAATCAATTCTCAAACAGGTGAAATTTCTTATACGTCTTTTACAGGTGGTTACTTTGTTACGGTAGTAAAGGTGACAGCTTATAAATGTAACGTAAAAGTTGCTGAAATTTTCAGAGAAATAAATGTGGTAATGAATAATAATTGCCCGGCTATACTTGGCGGTGTTCAAAACCTACCACCCACCGTAAATGCTCCTTTTTATGATCCTGTAACCGGATTACAAACATCTTATCTTGACACCGTTTACGCAGGTGATACTGTTCGTTTCGTATTAACAACACAGGATTTTGATTTCTTTACGAATGGTGGCCTCAAACTATAACCATTGAGGCATCAGGAAGTGAATTTGGAACCAATTTTTCAAACCCAAATACTGGCTGTCTGATTCCTCCCTGTGCTACTATCGCTCCAGCAGCACCTACCATTGCCAATCCTAATCTTGTCACCTCTTATGCCATAGCAGGTCAGGTAACTTTTAACTGGGTCACTACTTGCGACCACGTTGCAGGGTTGGATACCAATTGCACAAGAATCTCCAATACTTATAATTTTGTTGTGAAAGCAACGGATAATTATTGCCCCGCCAATGCTTCAAACGTTAGTACTTTTTCTATCGTTATTTTACCTCCTCCAAAATTAAAACCACCTGTGTTGCGATGTGCTTCTGTAAACACTAACGGTGGAGTCACTCTTTCCTGGACAAAATCTGCACCTCGTGATTCGCAAAACACTTTCCATTCTTATGAAATTTATGCTTCATTAGCTGCAGGAGGACCGTTTCAGGTAGTAGATAGTGTTAAAACCGGGTATTTATTGCCCATAACCTATACTTACACACATTCCCTTGCGAACCTTACCGCTTTGCTAGGTACCAATGCTCAAAATCAGTCCATTTATTATTACATCAGAACTCGTTCCGATGTAGTGGTGACAGCATCTCTTTACCTTCCGACACGCTACGTACAATCAAACTCAACGCAGCAGTAGGTGGACAGAATCAAACGATTTTAACCTGGAATGCACTTCGGGTTCCTTTACTAAGTTCACATGCAACCAAGTATAAGATTTATAAAAATTTCCCTATTGGAACCTGGAATTTAATTGACTCTACTGCCCTACTTACCTATACAGATACCACTACAAAGCAACTTTGTGCTGATACAGTGGCCTACCGTGTAGAATTAAGTGATAGCAGCGGTTGTATTTCGGTATCATCGCTTGATGGAGTTCAAATAACGAATCCGAATCCTGTTGCTGTGATAGCACCGGTAAACCCTTCTTTTTGTGTAGGTGGTAATGTAACGCTTACCTGTACTACAATAGGTAATTCTTATTTATGGAATACAGGTGCCGTAACTGCATCAATAAATGTTAGTACTGCTCAAACTGTAACTGTAACTGTAACGCAAAATGGAGGTTGTACCTCTTCCGGAAGTACCACAGTCACGGTAAATCCTTTGCCAGCACCGGTTATAACCGGCACCAATGTTATTTGTGCCGGTGGTTCGACCATATTTAACGCCGGACCTGGCTTTGCGAGTTATCAATGGAGTAATGGATTACCTTCCAATCAAAACGTTTCGGTTAGTGTTGCCGGTACCTATACAGTAACCGTTACCGATGCAAATGGTTGTACAAAAAGTACCACCCGAACACTTACAGTAAATGCGAACCCTGTTCCAAATATTACTGGCATAACTTCCATTTGCCAAGGTCAAACCACAACTTTAAATGCAGGTGGTGGTTATACGAACTACCAATGGAGTGCAGGATTGCCCGCTACTCAATTTGTAACTGTTGGTACTTCAGGTACCTACACGGTTACAGTAACTAATGCCAATTTATGTACCGGAACTGATAATATTGCTGTAGTTGTTAATGCACTTCCAAATCCGATTATCACTGGTGATAATTCAATTTGCCAGGGACAAACAACTACCTTTGATGCCGGACCTGGATTTTCCAATTACCAATGGAGCGGTGGACTTGGAATTGGCCAAACCATTACAACAGGAACTGCAAACTCCTATACCGTTACAGTTACTAACGCGAGCGGGTGTACGAAAACAGCAAGTATTACTCTTACTGTTAATCCACTTCCTAATCCTGTTATAACCGGTAACAATATTATTTGTGCGGGGACTTCTACCATCTTCAACGCTGGTCCTGGATTTTCATCCTACCAATGGAGCGGTGGCTTGCCGGCAAATCAAAATGTGAATGTCAATGTGGCCGGTGTCTATACGGTTACAGTGACAGATGCTAATGGTTGTACTAAAAGCACCTCACGTACACTTGTAGTTAATCCCCTCCCTACTCCTGCCATTGCTGGTGTTACAACAGTTTGTCAAGGTCAGAATACTACATTGAATGCGGGAGGTGGATATACCAATTACCAATGGAGTGGCGGCTTACCGGGAACACAATTTGTTACTGTTGGTGTTGCAGGTAATTATACGGTCACTGTTACAGCCGCTAATAGTTGTACTGCATCAGCCACAACACTTGTTACGGTTAATGCATTGCCTCAACCTGTAATCACAGGTAATCTTGGATTTTGTCAGGGATTCAACACAACCATTGGAACCTCCGCTGTTTATTCTTCCTATTTATGGTCAACAGGCGCAGGCACTCAATCGATCATTGCAAATATTGGAGCAACATTTACGGTTACAGTTACCGACGGTAATGGTTGTGTAAATAATACCAGTGCAACAACAGTAGTAAACCCTAACCCAGTACCAAATATTACTGGAACATTTACTACGTGTCAGGGATCTACCACATTGATTAATGCAGGTGCAGGATATAGTAATTACCTATGGTCTACTGGTGCAATTACCCAAAATGTGAACATCGGAATTGCTGGCCCTATCACTGTTACAGTTACAGATGGAAATGGATGTGTTGGAACTGACAATGCCAATATCACTGTTTTTGCTATTCCTACTGCTGCTATTTCTGGAATAGATACAATTTGTGCAGGTCAGGGAACCAACATAACCGTAAATTTTGCCGGAGCACCTGGCCCTTACACCTATTCTTATTATAATGGAACTTCAAATCAGGGGCCATTTGTAAGTGGAGCAGCGATTGTAAATATTCCTGTCAGTCCGGCTGCTACTTCAACTTATACTTTGGTAAATGTTTCCAATAATAATTGTGCAGGTACTATAAGTGGTCAGGCAAACATATCAGTTACTCCAATTCCTACTGCTCAGATTTTAGGTAGTACTGCAATTTGCAGTGGAGGCAATACTAATATCTCGATCAATTTCACCGGAGTCGCACCGTACACCTATAGTTATACTTCTGGTGGTACCGTATTCGGTCCATTTACCACTTCGAACGATCCTGAAATTATCAATGTGTCTCCCGGGGGTACTACTGTTTACGGACTTACTCCAACAGTAACTGGATTTGGTTGTGTAGGAAACACCAATGCGGCAACAGCAACAGTTACTGTAAATGCATTACCTACTGCAACTATTACAGGAAACAATACAATTTGTGCAGGGACAAGCACCAATCTTAATATTAATTTTGTTGGAACAGGGCCTTATACTTACAGTTATTCTAATGGTGCTGCTACTTTTGGTCCTTTCACTACTCCAAATAATCCGGCAATAGTTCCTATAACTCCAGGAACCACCACTCTTTACAATATGGTTAGTATTAGCGATGCCAATTGTCCCGGATCTGTTTCAGGAACTGCCAATGTGATTGTGAATCCATTACCAACTGCAATTATCTCAGGAACAACCTCCATTTGTAATGGGAATAATACTAATCTCACAGTTCAATTTACGGGTAGTGGACCTTATTCATATAGTTATAATGATGGATCAACTGTTTTTGGACCCTTTGTGACCAACCAAAATCCAGTTCTTATAAATGTAAATCCAAGTGTTACAACTACCTATGGGATAACTACCATTAGTGATGCAAATTGCTCCGGAGCGGGATCAGGTGTGGCTGCTGTTACAGTTATTCCTCTACCCACTTCAACATTAACCGGATCCACAGAAATTTGCCGGGGAGCAAATACCAATTTAAATCTGGCGTTCACCGGTGTACCTCCATTCGAATATATTTATTCTGACGGTGGTACTTCATATGGTCCGTTTACAACAAATAATTTTAGTACAACTATTAATGTTGGACCTGTTAACAATACCAATTACAACGTTACTAATGTAACTGGTTCGGGTTGCCCCGGAACCCCTTCCGGCGTTGCCGCAATTGTTGTAAATCCAATTCCTGATGCAACTGTTTCCCTTTCCGGCGATGCAGAAATATGTAATGGAGAAAGTTCTGAATTTACTATAAGCTTTAATGGCAATTCACCTTATACTTATACCTATTCAGATGGTTCAACTACATATGGTCCGTTTACTACTTCAAATAATCCTGAAATAATTCCTGTAACACCGAATGCAACTGCAACCTACAGTCTGATCTCTATGTCCGATGAAAAATGTATTGGTCTATTTTCAGGCACGGCCGAGGTGATTGTAAATCAATTACCGGTTGCGAATGTTACAGGAAATCCATCGATCTGTTTGGGCTCCAGTACTTCGTTTAATGTTGGATTTACAGGGACAGCTCCTTACACTTACACTTACTCTGACGGGTCTATCACTTATGGACCTTTTACCACATCCAGTAATCCTGAAATTATTTCTGTGAATCCTGGTGTGACTACTTCGTATAATGTATTAACAGTTAGTGATGCAAATTGTGTTGGTTCTGCTTCAGGAGTAGCTAACGTTTCAGTGAATCAAATTCCCACAGCTGCAATATCTGGTGACGCTGTAATTTGTTTCGGCCAATCAACAAATCTTACTATTTCCTTTATCGGAGTTGCACCTTTCAACTATACCTATACTAATGGCAATATTACTACCGGGCCATTGACTACAAATAATACTTCAGTAAGTATTCCTGTTTCACCCGGCATTAATATGGATTATACATTAGTGAGTATTAATGATGCAAATTGTCCGGGGACCATTTCAGGAGACGCCAATATCACAGTTAATGCATTGCCCCTACCTGTAATTACCGGAGATTTTGAAATTTGTGACGGTGAATCTTCTACACTCAACGCAACTCCAGGTTATGTTAATTATGTGTGGTCTACCGGATCTTTGGCTCCTTCTTTTGTTGCCACTCAATCAGGAGTTATTACCGTTTCTGTTATTGATGTTAATGGATGTTCAGGAACTTCACCTGCAATAAACTTTATTGTTAATCAAACACCGGTCATCAGTTTCACGAATGATACCAGTCTTACCTGTGCCATTCCTGAAATCAACTTCACAAACAACTCTTCATTCCCTCCAGGTTCACAATTTAATTGGGATTTTGGCGACAATTTATCGTCCAATATTTCTAACCCTTCGCATGTATTTACAGCTCCTGGAAATTATCCAATCACACTTACCATTACAACAAGTGCAGGATGTATTGGAACTTTAACTCAGCCGGTGGATATCACTTTCTTCCCATTGCCAGAAGCTAAGTTTGTTCCATCACCGTTGTCACAAATGTTTTCAATGCTAAAATCGTTTTTAATGACCAATCACAAAATGCGGTTTCCTGGCTTTGGGACTTCGCCGATGGTGCACAATCATTTGAACAAAACCCTGCTCATTATTTTAATGAAATCGGACAGTATAAAGTGCGACTCTTAGTTACAAATATTGCAGGTTGTTTTGATGAGTATATACAGGAAGTTGTAGTTAATCCTTTTTACATTCCCAATGCCTTCACTCCTAATGCAGATGGCATCAATGATTATTTCTTTGATGCAGGTTATGTATTAGATGTAAAATCCTATAAAATGGCCATTTTTAACAGATGGGGGCAAAAAGTATATGAAGGTGATGATTACAACAAGTTCTGGAGTGGATACGATAAAGATGGTAATAAAGCCTCAGAAGGTGTTTATGTTTACACCATTGAAGTTATAACTAAAGGTGGTAAAAAGCATCAGTTTAATGGAACTGTTTCTTTGATTAGATAAAAAATTTCAATTATAGTTAAAAGGAAGCCTGATCAGGCTTCCTTTTTTTGCATTATTTATCCTTATTACTTGATAATCACTACCTTTGAGAGCTGAAAAACACAGACTAAGAATCTATTCTGAACGTTAAATGATTATTGCTTTTAAATTGATGCCCATTCGTTCCAAATTCAAAGTAAAATCAGACAAAGGAAAGATCCTCCTATTGCAGATACTTGCCTTGATATTAATTTTAGTTCATTCACACCAGTCAAACGGACAACCATCCCCACCATCATTGAGATGTATTTCAGTTGGTTTGAGCGGAGCAGTAACCCTGAACTGGATACCACCCATCGATACCGGAACTGTTTTTGGTGGTTATCACGTATCCTATAGTACCAATACAGCAGGTCCATTTTTGCCAGTCGACAGCATATTTAACTACAACACATTAACTACAACTATTAACAGTGTAAATGCAAACAACACAGTTCTCTTTTTCTATATAAAAACACGAGCCGGATGTTGCACCAATTATTCTGTACCTTCTGATACCCTGAGAACAATGAGGATGATAGTAACACCTTTGTCCAATGAGTCAGTAAAACTCAACTGGAACAGGATTCATACTCCGCCCTTGCCAACTACATTAGCTAATTATATTGTTTCCAAAGAACTAACGTCTGGCGCATATACGACATTTAGAACCACTACCGATACTACAACCAGCGACACGAATATATTTTGTAGTAAATTCATTAATTATAAAGTCATTCAAGGGGATGCCTCAGGTTGCCAATCCACTTCATCCATCGATGGTGAATTATTTCGTGACACAAAAGGACCAGCGAAACCCCTATTGGACACAGTGAGCATCAATCTTATTTCAGGCGATGTTCAAATTAGCTGGTTTCCTGATTCAAGTGCAGATACTGATGGATATGTTATCTATGAGTTCAATGGGTCCTCCTATGATTCAATAGGTGCTGTTTATGGAATCAATACGCTATCATTTACCTATCCACTTACGAATTCAGCCACTGTTGTAGAGACTTTTAGCATTGCTGCATTCGACACCTGTCGCAATCTGGGTTCACTTGCTGCAAACCATAAAACTATGTTGCTGAATTTGTCCTATGAAAAATGTGGCGCATTAGCCAGTTTAAACTGGACTCCTTATGAAAACTTAAAGGATGGAATATCCAGATATGAAATTTGGGTTAGGGAAAATTCAGGAAACTGGGTGCGTGATGCGTTTGTTCCCAGTACTGTTTTTAATTATGAAAAAATACTTACCAATCAGGGCTCATTATATGAATTTGTAATTCGGGTAGTTGGAGTAAACGGACAAACAGCCTCTTCAAATATAAAAAGTATTATTGCCGACATTTTTATTCAACCACAATTTCTTTACATAAAATCTCTAGATGTTAGAGGTTCCGGTGTTGAAGTAAACTGTTATGTTGATCCTGGTGGTGATATTGTTTCTTACCGTTTATACCGAAGTAATTTTGCAACAGGATCCTTTACCTTCGTTGATGAGAAAAATTATACTGCTTCCAATACGATAACTTTTTTAGATGCCTTTGCAGGTGCAGATCAACAACAAAAATTTTATAAAATTTCTGCTACCGACAGTTGCGTAGATGAGCAACTTTTCAGCAATGTTTCAGGAACAGTATTGCTTTCTGCAGAAGGAGGCAATGATTACATTAGTGACCTGAGTTGGATCGATTACTTTGGTTGGCAGGGAACAACAGGCTATTTTAACATTTACAGAGTCATTGATGGGTTCACCGCAAGTCAGCCTTTTGCCACTGTTTCAGGAGACACCTTGTTTTTCAGAGAAGATGTTTCCAGTTTCCCGGCCGGCGATGGAAATATATGTTATGTGGTTCAAGCTGTTGAGAAAAATCAAAACAGTTTTGGATTCAGAGACAGTTCCATTTCGAACATAGCCTGTGCTCCCCAAAGTGCTAATGCTTATATACCAAACGCATTTACTCCCGGAGGAAAAAATCCGATTTTTAAACCCTACCTGCTATTCGCAGATCCGGAAAATTACAGCTTGCAAATCTATAATAGATGGGGACAGCAGGTGTTTGCCTCTACCCAACCCGATTTAGGTTGGAATGGTCAGTTTGAAAGCAAGAATGCACCTACAGGATTGTATGTTTACATATTGATTTTCAAAGGGTTTAACAAAAAAGAGCTGCGAAGAACGGGAACTATTTCGTTGTTAAGGTAAGGATAGTTTTAGCTGGGGTTTAAAATTTTTGAAAGACTGTTTTTGCTACCTTTGCACCCCAATGCATTTTTGATATTCCCAGCTTTAATACCTACTGCCATGAAAACTCCGTCAATTAAAATTTTGGAAGAAGGACTCACCTATGATGACGTATTGCTGGTTCCTGCTTATTCTGAAATTCTACCCAGAGATGTTGATATTTCCAGTCTTTTTTCAAGAAACATAAAAATCAATGTTCCGATTGTTTCTGCGGCAATGGATACACTTACAGAATCATCATTAGCTATTGCCATGGCGCAAGAGGGTGGCTTAGGTGTTTTACATAAAAATATGAGCATCAGCAATCAAGCTGCTGAAGTCCGCAAAGTGAAAAGATCTGAAAGCGGTATGATACATGATCCGATCACACTGAACGAAAATGCTACTATTCAAGAAGCACTTAACATTATGAAAGAGCAGAAAATTGGAGGAATACCAATAGTTAATGCTCAAAATATTCTGGTAGGAATACTTACAAACAGAGATTTACGGTTCGAAAAGCAGCCCACCAGATCGGTGAAGGAGGTGATGACTAAAGAAAACCTCATCACGGTAGAAGGAATTACCAGTTTGCAAAAAGCTGAAATTATTTTGCAAGATTATAAAATCGAAAAACTACCGGTCGTTGATAAGAAAGGGAAACTTATAGGACTCATCACCTATAAAGATATTATTAAATACAAATCGCGTCCAAATTCCTGCAAAGACAAACTTGGTCGGTTAAGAGTTGCTGCTGCTGTTGGAGTGACTTCTGATATTCTTGAAAGAGTTGAAGCTTTAGTAAATGCCGGAGTAGATGCAATTGTAATTGATACTGCACATGGACATTCAAAAGGTGTTTTGATAGCACTCAAGAATGTAAAGAAAAAATTCCCTTTACTGGATACAGTGGTTGGAAACATTGCAACAGGAGATGCTGCCAAGATGTTGATTAAAGCAGGTGCAGATGCGGTTAAAGTTGGAATCGGACCAGGATCCATTTGCACAACGCGTGTTGTTGCGGGTGTGGGAGTACCACAACTTACTGCTATCATGGATGTTTCAAAAGCCCTTAAAGATTCAGGTGTACCAATAATTGCAGATGGAGGAATACGATTTACAGGTGATATACCCAAGGCGATAGCAGCAGGCGCCCACTGCATCATGGCGGGTTCTCTTTTTGCAGGTGTTGAAGAGTCTCCGGGAGAAAGCATTATTTATGAAGGCCGCAAATACAAAGTGATTAGAGGATGGGGTCCATTGAAGCTATGAGAGAGGGCTCAAGAGACCGTTATTTTCAGGATGCTGAAGAAGATATCAAGAAACTCGTTCCAGAAGGAATTGTTGGAAGAGTTCCATATAAAGGCACTTTAGCTGAAGAAGTTTATCAGCTCATTGGTGGATTAAGGGCTAGCATGGGGTATTGTGGCGCAAAAGACATTAAAACTCTGCAGCAAGCACAATTTATCAAGATTTCTATGAACGGCGTTAAAGAAAGCCATCCACACGGAGTGACTATTATTAAAGATGCGCCTAATTATTCACGCTAATTTCATTAATTATCAAATAGCTTTGACCCTTCAATTTTTAGAATATACCATTCATTTTATTAAATTTGCATCCCATTAAAACTCAATAACATATTAAATAAATTATTATGAAAAAACTGACCTCAGGCTTTCTTATGCTACTGGTATCCGGATGTTTCCAAATTCTAATAGCTCAAGAGTCTGCTAACCCGGTATTAATGACAATTGCCGGAACCCCTGTTACTAAATCAGAGTTTGAAAAAGTATATCGCAAAAACAACAACAAAGAAGGAGCTTACGACATGAAAGATGTTCGGGAATATCTGGAATTGTATATCAATTACAAGCTCAAGGTTAAAGAAGCTGAGGAAGAAAAACTTGATACCAGCCAAACTTTCATCAATGAGTTGAAGGGTTACCGTAAACAACTCGCTCAACCTTATATGACTGATAAAGAGGTTTCTGATGGGCTAATAAAAGAGGCCTATGACAGACTTCAAAAAGATGTTCGGGCTAGTCACATATTGATTAATGTAGCTCAGGATGCTTTGCCGAAAGATTCCATGATGGCCTATAACAGAGCTTTAAAAATCAGAGAATTGATTTTAAAAGGAGCTGATTTTGAAACAATGGCTCGTGACTCTTCCAACGATCCTTCAGCAAAAGAAAATGGAGGTGATCTTGGATATTTCACAGGAATGCAAATGGTTTATCCTTTTGAATCGGCTGCGTATACTACTAAAATCGGACAAATTTCAATGCCGGTAAGGACCAAATTCGGGTATCATATTATAAAAGTAATTGATATGAGAGATGCTCAGGGAGAAGTTAAAGTCGCCCATATTATGGTTAAATCACCTGCCAATTCTCCTGATTCAATTGCAAAACAAGCGCAAATGAAAATTGATGAGATTTATACAAAACTTAAATCAGGTGAAAAATTCGAAGATCTGGCGACCAAATTTTCAGATGATAAAGGATCGGCTAAAAACGGCGGTGCTCTACCCCCTTTTGGTACCGGAAGAATGGTTCCTGAATTTGAAAAAGTAGCTTTCGCACTTAAAAACGATGGTGATTATTCACAACCAATAAAAACCAGTTATGGATGGCATATCATTAAAAGATTAGAGAAAAAACCTATTCCTTCTTTTGAAGATAAGAAAAGTGAACTCAAAAATCAAGTTGCTAAAGATAGCAGAGCAGAAGTGAGTAAAAATTCGATGATTGCCAGAATAAAAAGTGAATATAAATTTAAAGAAGTCCCAAAAAACAAGGATCTATTTGTAAATGCTTTAGACACTTCCATACTCAATGGAGAGTGGTCACCTGAAATGGTAAAAGGTATGAATAAGCCCTTATTCACTTTAGGGACGTTAACCTTTACTCAAGAGGATTTTGCTAAATACATCAACAATCATCAGGCAAAAAAACAAAATACCACCTCCAAGCAGGTAGGTTATAATTTATATACTCAGTTTGTTGACGAAACCTGTTTGAACTATGAAGAAAGTCAGCTCGAAAATAAATATCCTGAATTCAAGGCCTTAATGCAGGAATACAGGGATGGTATTTTATTATTTGATTTAACAGATAAAAAAGTATGGTCAAAAGCTGTTAAAGATTCAACAGGATTAGTTGGGTTTTATGAAAAAATAAAAACAACTACATGTGGGAGAAGAGATGTGATGCTATTATTTACACCAATGCAAATGCCGACATCGCAGCCAAAACACGTAAACTGATGAAAAAGCAAAAACCGTTGGTTGAAGTTTTACAAACTATAAATAAAGACTCCCAGTTGAACCTGACTACTAAAGACGGCAAATTCCTTAAGGGTGAAAATGAAATTATTGATGCAATCACCTGGCAAAAGGGTTTATCGGCGGATATGAACAAAAACAATTCAGTGGTATTTGTGGATGTAATAAATATTCTTGAAGCTACTCCAAAAACACTTGAAGAAGCAAAAGGTATTATCACCGCCGATTATCAAAACTATCTTGAAAAAGAATGGATCAAACAACTCAGAACCAAATATCCTGTTTCTGTAAATCAAGATGTATTAAACTCTTTCAGTAAATAATTTTGGTTGCTATTGCCAAACAAATCTGACTTCAAAGCATATTGTTTACCATTGCCCCGTAAAAGCGGGGCAATGAGCTATCTGGCCTCCTGCTAGCTCTATTTTGTTCTTCTTGTGACTTTCTTCGTAAAGAAACTAAGGATCAACCTGAAGATGCTATTGCAAGAGTACATGATCAATACCTTTATGTTGACGAAATACGTAGAATGATTTCACCTGGCACTACTAAAGAAGATAGCGCCTTGCTGGCAAACAGCTTCATTCAAAATTGGATCCGACAGCAGGCAATACTTCACAAGGCTGAAACAAATTTGGATGATGAAAAAAAAGATGTTGAACAAAAACTAGAGGAGTATCGTAATTCACTGATTACTTATATTTATGAGACTGAGTTAATTCGCCAAAAGCTGGATACAGTTGTCTCTGATCAGGAAATTGAAAAGTATTATCAGGAAAATCAAAGAAATTTTGAACTCAAAGACAATATTATCAAAGTTCTTTACCTTAGAGTAAAAAAGGATGCTCCTAAAATAAAAAAAGTCAAGGAATGGTATAAATCAACTAATTCAAAAGAAAGGCTGTTACTGGAAGGATATTGCTACCAATTTGCCAGTGATTTCCACCTTGATGATGAAACCTGGTTGTTGTTTGATGAGTTACTCAAAAAAGTTCCAATAAAAACCTATGATAAGGAATCATTCCTTAGAAACAATAGATATATTGAAATGGAAGATTCGACGAATCTTTATCTGGTCAATATAAAAGATATGAAAATCAGAGAAAGTCTTTCACCATTAAGTTTTGTGAAAGACGACATTAGGGTTTGGTGATTAACAAAAGAAAATTGAGCCTGATCAAAGAAATGGAAAAGGCAGCTTATGATGAAGCAATTAAAAAAATGAAATTGAAATTTATTAATCTGGTCATTATCATTGTAAATTTATTACTGCTTTCTCAGGCAGGAATAGCAACCGCTCAGCCGGAACAAATTATTGATCAGGTAACCGCAGTGATAGGAAATAAAATATTATTAAAATCTGAAATAGAAACTCAGTATCAGCAAATTGTTTCTCAGGGAACAACAGGATCAGAAGAATTAAGATGCCGGGTTACGGATCAGTTATTGATCAATAAACTTTTGCTCAATCAAGCGATTCTTGATAGTGTTGAAGTTACAGACAACCAAGTGGAGAATGAACTGGACCGAAGAGTGGGTTATATGGTAAGTCAAATAGGATCAGAGGCTAAACTTGAAGAGTATTATGAAAAGAGTATTCTTGAAATAAAAGATGAATTTAAACCACTCATCATGGAACAGTTGCTGATGCAGGCCATGCAAGGAACTGTTACCAAAAACGTTTCCGTCTCCCCTTCTGATGTCAAGGAATTTTTTAATAGTATTCCAGAAGATAGCTTACCTTTTATTAATGCGGAAATCGAATATTCGCAAATTGTTATTAATGTTCCAGTGAGTAATGAAGAAAAGAAAAATGTAAAAGACAAACTGGAATCATACCGACAACGGGTTTTGAAAGGAGAAGAATTCTCTACTCTTGCTATATTGTATTCTCAAGATGGTTCTTCAAGAAATGGTGGTGAGCTCGGATTTGTTGGACGAGGTGATTTGGTTCCTGAATTTGAAGCTGCTGCTTTCAAACTTCGTAAGGGGGAAGTTTCAGAAATAGTTGAAACAAAATTCGGATTTCACATAATTCAACTTATTGAAAGAAGAGGAGAACAAATCAATGTCAGACATATTCTTTTGAAACCTGCTTTTTCTGCACCGGATATCAACAAAACTTTTGCAAAATCCGATAGCATCCACAAACTTATCATAAGTGATTCACTTTCTTTTTCTGAGGCAGCGCAACGTTTTTCAAACGATGCTGATTCCAGATTCAATGGAGGTAACGTGGTGAATCAAAAATTAGGGACTACACGTTTTGAAGCTGATGAAGTTGATCCAACTGTTTTCTTTCAATTAGAAAAAATGAATGTTGGCGAAACCTCTGCTCCTATTCAGTCTCTTTCTGCTGAAGGAAACACTGCGTTTAAAATATTATTCCTTAAATCAAGAAGTAAACCACACAAAGCCAATCTTACTACCGATTATCAACGTATACAAGAAGCAACACTTACGGAAAAAGAAAGTAAAGCTTTGGTGGCATGGGTCAAGAAGAAAAAAAGAACAACTTTTGTGCAGCTCTCCGATGATCTTAAGTCATGTGTCAGTCTGGAGCATTGGTTTGCAAAAGATTGAATTTAAAAAAACTATTATGGCGAAACAATATAATTCAGATGTTGAGGCTTTAAATGACCTTGTAGTCAATTATGGGAAACTCAGAAATGAAATCGGTAAAGTAATTATCGGACAAGATGAAGTAGTTCGTGATGTAATTATTTCGATTTTTAGTCAAGGCCATTGTTTGCTGGTTGGTGTTCCGGGATTAGCAAAAACGTTACTCGTAAATACCATTGCAAGAGTATTGGGTTTGAGTTATAATCGTATACAATTTACTCCTGACTTAATGCCTTCCGATATTATTGGCACTGAGATTTTAGACGACAACCGGCATTTTAAATTTATTATTGGACCCTTATTTGCTAATATTATTCTGGAGGATGAAATTAACCGAACCCCACCAAAAACACAGGCCGCACTACTTGAGGCCATGCAGGAAAGAGCAGTAACGGCTGCGGGCAAACGCTATGAATTGGATAAGCCCTTCTTTGTTCTTGCAACACAAAACCCAATTGAACAGGAAGGAACTTACCCGCTTCCTGAAGCACAACTGGACAGGTTTATGTTTAACGTTATGCTTGATTACCCCACCTTTGAGCAAGAGGTTCAGGTAGTAAAAAATACTACCTCTGAATACAATCCGGATTTGGCAAAGATAATTTCAGGTGAAGAAATATTGTACTTTCAGCAATTAATCAGACGCATTCCAATTCCTGATAACGTTTTAAATTATGCCGTGAATCTTTCTACAAAATCACGTCCAAATACCCCGAACGCCACCACTATGGTTAACAATTACCTATCGTGGGGAGCAGGGCCCAGAGCATCACAGTTTTTGGTGGTAGGTGCAAAGTGTCATGCTGCTTTTAATGGGAAATACTCTCCTGATATTGAAGATGTGAAAGCTGTGGCACCAGCAATACTTCGCCACCGGATTGTTAAAAATTATAAAGCCGAAGCTGAAAACATTAGCGTTGAACAAATCATTGAAAGTTTACTTTAAGAAAGCATTGTTTCGCAAAAAAACAGGTTGTAAAAAAATAGAGGTTTTTAAAATCAATTTTGATTTTCACTTATAAAAAAAGGCTGTACTTGATGGTACAGCCTTTTTTATTCAGCATACTAGTGTACTATTAATAATATGTCAATCTTATAACGTTCGATAAATATTTTGCAAACCTGATTACTTGCCTGCTGTATCCATATTCATTATCATACCACACATAGAGCACTAGATTTTTTCCGTCTTTTGAAACAATAGTTGCAGGACTATCGAATATGCTGGCACATGGATTCCCAACCAGATCAGAAGAAACAGTTTCATTGGAATAAAGATATTGAATTTGCTCCACGAGACCGCCATTTAAAGCTGCATCACGCAATATTTCATTCACTACGTCTTTACTTGTATTTTGATTAACATTTAAATTTAGAATGGCTAACGAAACATTTGGGGTTGGAACACGCACCGAATTTCCAGTTATTTTACCTGCAAGTTGCGGTAGAGCTTTCGATACGGCCTTATCAGCACCAGTTTCAGTTATTACCATATTTAAAGGAGCGGAACGACCTCTTCTATATTTAGGATGATAATTGTCAAGCAGGTTTTGATCGTTGGTATAGGAATGGATTGTTTCAATATGACCCCGATCGATGCCAAGGGTTTTGTCGATAACAGCAAGTACCGGAACAATTGCATTAGTAGTACAGGAAGCCGCTGAAAAAATAGTTTCATCTTCTTTGTGTTCCCGTTGATTAATACCATAAACCACGTTTGGAATATCCCCTTTTCCGGGAGCCGTTAAGAGCACTTTACTCACCCCTTTTGCTTTAAGATGTTTACTGAGTCCTTCACGATCTCTGGAAACACCAGTATTATCAATCAATAAGGCATCACTAATTCCGTATTTGGTATAATCAATTTCTTCTGGATTTCTAGCAGAGATCATGTGCACTTTATGACCATTAATAATTAACGCTCTGTTGGCGAGGTCTTCCACAACAGTTCCTGCAAAAGGACCATGCACAGAATCGGCTCGAAGCAGGTCGGCACGTTTGATTATATCTTCATCCGATTTATCGCGAGTAACTATTGCTCTCAATCTCAATTGTTCCCCTTTACCGGCTTGAGCAACTAATTCACGCGCTACAATTCTACCTATCCGACCAAAACCATAAAGGATTACATCTTTAGGTACAATTTTTTTCTTTTCTATGCCAATAAAATCTTTTAACTTATCTTCTACAAATGATTTAGAATTATTTTTGTATTTCTCTTTTTCATTCACCCATTGAGAAGTAAGTCTACCTAAATCTATTCTTGCAGGAGCAAGTTTCAAGCTATTCAGCTCCTTAGCTATTAAAACTGAATCATAAACGGTGATCGGTTTATTTACAATTTCTTTGGCATACTGATGTAATGCAAGAATTTGACTGGCGCTCCGGTCCACTATTTGATTTCTAAAAATGATCAGTTCAACGGACTTATCATACCATAATGAACCCAGGATATGGATCAGCTCAATGGCAGCTTTCCTGTTGTATCCAGTCGTTTAGACCAGTTTCATATTTTTCTTTGCTTAAGGAAACATTTGATTCGTCGGTTGACATATGATTAATATTTAAGTGATACAAATAATTTTTAAAATTATAAAAAAAACAACAAGTAACCCAACTTGAATTACGATTAATCCGGAAAGATTATCCCAGATAGGCCTTTAGGAGTCGACTTCTGGATTTGTGGCGGAGTCTTCGGATGGCTTTTTCTTTAATCTGTCTTACGCGTTCGCGAGTAAGGTCAAATTTAGTACCTATTTCTTCAAGAGTAAGGCCATGATTCAATCCAATTCCAAAGAAAAGTTTTACTACTTCTCTTTCTCTATCGGTGAGAGTGCTCAACGAACGATCAATTTCTTGTTGAAGTGATTCAGACATTAAAAGGTTGTCGGCACGAGGAGAATCAGAATTTTCAAGCACATCCAGCAAACTATTATCTTCACCATTAACAAAAGGGGCATCCATAGAAATATGCTTCCCCGAGACCCTTAGAGTGTCTGCAATTTTGTCAGAAGGAATTTCGAGGATATTAGATAGCTCCTCTGAAGAAGGCTCTCTTTCAAATTCTTGTTCCAGTTTACTGAAAGCTTTGCTGATTTTGTTCAAGGAGCCAACCTGATTTAAAGGAAGCCTTACAATTCTTGACTGCTCTGCCAGTGATTGGAGTATCGATTGACGAATCCAACAAACTGCGTAGGAGATAAATTTAAAACCTCTTGTTTCATCAAATCTT
The DNA here is from genome assembly GCA_016722525.1 of Bacteroidota bacterium. Taxonomy (GTDB): domain Bacteria; phylum Bacteroidota; class Bacteroidia; order AKYH767-A; family OLB10; genus JADKJB01. The sequence continues at coordinate 58,677 of JADKJB010000004.1, read as the reverse complement.
TTTGCTGCTTTAATGAGACCCAGGTTACCTTCATTAATCAGGTCAGGCAAACTCAAGCCTTGATTCTGATATTGTTTGGCAACAGAAACCACAAACCTAAGGTTGGCTTTTGTAAGTCTATCGAGGGCAACCTGATCACCTTCTCTTATTCTTCGGGCTAACTTTACCTCTTCTTCTGCATTAATAAGGCTTTCCCGGCCGATTTCCTGTAAATACTTTTCTAATGATTGGCTCTCCCGATTGGTAATAGATTTTGTAATCTTTAGTTGCCTCATATTCTGGATTAAGATAAGTGAGTTAGGTCGTACTCCTAAAAAATTAGTGGTGCGGCAAAAGTATAACGAAAAAATTTTGATGTCAAGACAGGAATAAAACTTACAACTATTCAAAATGATTCTAAAATAATCAATGAAAAAGGTCTAATGTGAAAGTGCAAATCTTTAATGTAGAATAATATCTATAATAAAAAAGGCCTCCTTACAGGGAAGCCTTACTACCTAACACATTAACACTTTAGCTATTTATAATCCAAAACTATGATATGCACGAACTCCATTGGGATAAATTCCTTCAATGAGAACTCCACCTTTTTTATTTTTTAGTGCTGAAACAATATCTTCAGCGCTGGCCACAGGTCTATTATCGATACTTTCAATAATGAACCCTTCCCGAATTCCAGCACTTCTCAGTTTACCGGCATTAAGTTTAGAAATTTTCACATCATTTAAAACACCCAGCCTGGCGCCTTCTTCTTTAGAGATGGTTTCGAATTCAGCACCCAATAATGAAACTATTTCATTGGTCACAATTTTCATATTACCGTCTTTATTTCTAAGGGTAAGAGCCACCGACTTAACAGAACCGGAGCGAAGGATAGTTACATCAATTTTATCACCGGGCCTGAATCTGCTAACTTGTTCTTGCAGCTCTGGAGAGCTATTCACTTCTGTTCCGTGAACTTTTGTGATAATATCGCCCTCTTGAATTCCTGCAGATGCGGCAGCACCTCCATCAGTGATACCGGCTACATAAACCCCTTTGAGTGACTTAATTCCTTTTTCGGAAGCAAGTTCTGAATCAATATCCTTAATATTCACACCAATAAATCCACGTTGAACGTTTCCATACTCGAGTAAATCATCCACTACCTTTTTCACCATGTTAACAGGTATTGCGAAGGAGTATCCGGAATAGGATCCTGTACTTGATGCGATGGCTGTGTTGATCCCAATAAGTTCACCATTAGTATTAACCAAAGCTCCTCCACTATTACCCGGATTAACTGCTGCGTCTGTTTGGATAAATGATTCTATTGGAAATTGTTGATCAGGCAAAATGTGAATATTACGTGCTTTAGCGCTCACAATACCAGCTGTTACTGTTGAGGTGAGATTAAAAGGGTTACCAACCGCAAGAACCCATTCCCCTACCCTAACCCCATCCGAATTTCCATAAGGAATGAAGGGTAACCCCTTATCCTCTATTTTAAGCAATGCCAGATCTGTAGAAGGGTCAGTACCAATTACTTTAGCCAAAAGGGTGCGTTTATCGTTTAAGGTAACTTCAACCTTATCGGAATTTGCCACCACATGATTATTGGTAACAATATAGCCATCATCGGTGATGATTACTCCCGAACCAGCGCTCATTGCAGGGGCAGGATTTTTAGCACCGCGATCACCCCAGAAAAAATCCTGAAAAGGGTTATAATACTGACCATTTCCGGCCGTCATGGCGCTATAGGTGGTTTTGACATGAACGACTGCAGGTACCGATGCTTCTGAAGCTGCAACGAATTGAGTGGGAGCATCCTCTCCGTTTCCAGGAAGCATACCTGTTAAACGAATCGGTTGACTTGAACCGGTTGTATTAGCGGCTGCAGTAATTTCAGGTTTATTCCAGCTGTTATAAACCCCTGATCCGGCAAAACCTGCAAAACCTGCCAACAGAAACATACCAATTGCTTTTCTTAACTTAGTTATCATTTTGAAATGAATTTAGAATTAAGGTAATTTTGTTTTCTATATGGTTTTGGATTTAACGAGGACAAAATTATTTAGGTTGCATGAAAAAAATATGAAGATGAACGCCTGTTTGAGCAACATAAGATAAAATTGAATTTCTATTAATTTATTACGTTTAAGGACAGATTTTATTGCAGTTTAAATTATCTTTATCTTCTCGAAATCAAAACACGATATATAACAATAGAAATCTAAATTGGTTTAAAATAACTAAATTGAAAAAACTGCATTTCTTCAAATACCAGGGCACCGGCAATGATTTTATTATGGTGGATAACCGGTCTCAAAAAATCGTTTTTGATCATCCTTCCATAGTGGCTAATTTATGCGACCGACGTTTTGGTATTGGAGCTGATGGTTTAATATTGCTGGAAGAATCAGGAATGTTAGATTTTAGAATGAAGTATTTCAATGCAAATGGCATGGAAGGAAGTATGTGTGGGAACGGAGGGAGATGCATAACAGCTTTTGCACAGATTCTTGGAATAATCGAAAACAAAGCAGTTTTTGAGGCTATTGACGGTATTCATGAGGTTTTGATTACAGAAAAAAATGCTATTGATACCATTGTTTCATTAAAGATGAATGATGTAAATCGTATCGAAAAAGAAAATAATAATTACATTATTGATACCGGCTCACCGCATTTCATCACTTTGTTGAAAGTATCAGTGATTTGAATGTGGTAAATGAGGGAAGAAAAGTGAGATATAATGAGCGTTTCAAAGAAAATGGAATTAATGTAAATTTTGTTACCGGTTCTAAAGGTAAACTCACAATCAGAACCTATGAACGTGGAGTTGAGGATGAAACCTGGTCATGTGGAACAGGAAGTGTGGCGGCTGCAATCGCACTCGATTTAGAAGGCAAAACACTTCCAAATTGCGATGTGGAAGTAGTTGCTAACGGTGGTGTTTTATATGTCAGTTTTAAACGTACCGAGGAGGGATTTACCGATATATGGCTGAAGGGGCCTGCAACCAAAGTATATGAAGGTATGATTGAAATTCCAAAAATATGATTTCAGGTGATAAAATAGTTTTAAGAGCACTGGAGTCTGTTGATATTGACTTAATGTACCAGTGGGAAAACGATCAGAATATATGGCCAGTCAGTGGGACACTTGTTCCGTTTCACGTCATACTATGGAGCAGTTTGTAAAAATGGCCCATCAGGATATCTACACTAACAAACAACTCCGATTAGCGATTGATAAAAAACCTGTGTTAACAGCCCCGGCAGAAACTGTTGGGTATATTGATTTGTTTGAATTTGAGCCCGCACATAGACGAGCTGGTGTCGGCATTTTGGTTGGCAAACCAGATGCCCGCAGAAAAGGAATTGCTCTTGAATCGCTTAATCTGATCTCTGAATATGCATTTAACGTGCTGCATTTACATCAAATATATTGTCATATTCATGTGAATAACGAAGCCAGCATCAGATTGTTTTCTGCTGCTGGCTTTTTGTGCACAGGTGAATTCAAAGACTGGACTTTAATCAATGGCTCATGGACCAATGTTTATTTTATGCAGAAAGTAAGTCATCTTTTATAGTATCAACTTCTACTCTTAAAAATCTGTGAAGTTAATAGGAAGTAAAATTTTAAAATTTCTAGTGCTTTTATCAGGCATATCAATGCTAGTGGTTTTAAGTTATAATTGCCACACAGAAAAAATAAATTCCGAAAACATATCTGAAAAGTATGCAAGTCTTGACAGTACGGTAGGGTATGTTGGAATGCAAACCTGCAAAGAATGTCACAGTTCAATTTATGAAACTTTTATTCAAACCGGAATGGGTAAATCATTTGATGTTGCATCACAAACAAAGAGTGCAGCAAAATTTGGCAACCATCAATTGGTTTATGATAAAAATTTAGACTTCTATTACCAACCTTTTTGGGATCGTGATAGTTTGCGAATAATGGAATTTAGGATGGAGGGAATGGATACCGTTTATAAAAGAATTGAAACTGTAAGTTACATAGTAGGTTCTGGGCACCACACCAATTCACACATTATGAATACCGAAGGCTACCTGAACCAGATGCCTATGACTTTTTATACTCAAAAAGGGCAATGGGATTTACCGCCTGGATTTGAAAATGGAGGCAATTCGAGATTCAGCAGACTGATTGGATTGGAATGCATGTCGTGTCACAATTCGTACCCTAAATTTACAAAAGGCTGGGAAAAGAAATACGAGTTTGTTGATAATGGAATTGGATGTGAACGATGTCATGGTCCTGGTGAATCACATGTTAAGGATAAAAAGATGGGCAAAGCGGTAGATGTGGTAACAGGAATCGATTACTCCATTGTTAATCCTGCAAAATTACCTATTAGCCTGCAGATGGATGTTTGTCAGCGATGCCACATACAAGGAAATGCTGTACTGAATGATGGCAAATCATTTCTTGATTTTAAACCTGGCATGAAACTGTCAGACATTATGAATGTATTTATGCCAGTTTACAAAGGCCGGGAACAGGAACATATTATGGCATCACATGTTGAAAGGCTGAAGCTCAGTAAATGTTTCAGTGTATCTATTGCACGATCAGAGCAGCAAGCTACAAAAACACTTACACCCTATAAAAATGCACTCACTTGCATCACCTGCCATGATCCACATGTAAGTGTAAAGCAAACCGGCCCTGAGAAGTTTAATGCTGCCTGCAAAAGCTGTCATTCCAGTGAAAAAGATGGATTATGTTCAGAAAAACCGGAAGTATTAAATCTTACTAATAACAATTGCATTAGTTGTCATATGCCCAGTTCAGGAGCCACCGACATACCACATGTTTCAGTTCATGATCATTACATTCGAATTCCTGTTAAAGAAGAATCTATTTCTCAGTTGCGAGAATTTATAGGCATCAATTGTATCAACAATACATCACCGACGTCCATTTCAAAAGGCAAGGCATTTATTGCTTATTTTGAAAAATTCAACTTTGGCAAAGAGGTGCTGGACTCCGCAAAGAAATATTTTCCGGATAATACCGTTTCTGATATCAAGAAAAATTTTATTTATTTGGTGCATATTGCATTTCTTGAAGACAATTTTAATCAGGTGATTAAATATGTCAGGACCTATGAAAATCCAATGTTACTATTAAACCATGCAAGCATAGATAATTCACACGCCTGGACCAGTTATCGAATCGGAGATTCCTTTTTCCAAACAGGGGATTTAGCACAAGCAATGTTATATTATAAAAATGCCTATGAATTGGCGCCCTTGCATCCTGACTTTGCCAATAAATACGCCACATCATTAGCTCAAAACAAACGCATCTCAGAAGGAAAAAGCCTATTAGAGAAAACAGTTTTAGAATACCCAAAATATCCTGCTGCAATTTCCAATTTAGGTTATCTCATTCTTTTACAGGATGGTGATACCAGCAAAGCCATGCAGTTTTATAACCGTGCTTTGGAATTAGATCCTGATTACGACCAGGCAATTCTAAATAAAGCAGGCTTATACATGTATACCGGTAAAAAAGAAAAAGCAAAAACACTGTTGATAAAATATCTTGAGCGCCGACCCGGACATCCAAAAGTTACCGAACTGTTAAATAAAATTGAATCGATATAATTCATGGCCAAACAAAAAAAAATATCGAAAGGAAAAAAAATTATCATTTCACTTATTTTGGTGACTATATTTTCTGTTTTACTAATTGGATATGGATTTTACAAAAAAGTTTTTTTTCCAAATGTCCAACTTACAGATAAAAAAGAACAATTCATTTATATTCCTACAGGTGCAACGTTTAAAGATGTTGTAGAAATATTAAGTAATCAGCAGCTGCTCCAAAACCAGGCATCCTTTGAATGGGTATCTGAACAAATGAAGTACACGAACCAGGTTAAAGCGGGAAAGTACCTGATCAGGAAAAACATGAGCAACAGGGAACTTATTGCATTGCTGAGAAGCGGAAAGCAAGTACCTGTAAAAGTTGTTTTCACTAACGTTAGAACTAAAGAGCAGCTGGCCTCCGTGGTCAGCAACCAATTAGAAGCTGATTCAGCCTCCATAATGGAGCTTTTAGGAAATAACAGCTATATGTCAAAATTTGGTTTCAATGACACCAATTGTATAGCCATGTTTATTCCAAACACCTATGAATTTTATTGGAACAGCAGCGCCAAAAAGTTTATTGAAAGAATGGCAAGCGAATACAAGATATTTTGGAATGCAAAAAGAAAGGCTCAAGCCAAAGCTATTCAATTGACACAAAGTCAGATCAGCATTCTTGCCTCAATTGTTGAGCAGGAGACAAGAAAAAACGATGAAAACCGATAATCGCCGGTGTTTATTTAAACAGATTCCATAAAGGCTGGAAGTTAGAAGCTGATCCTACACTGGTATTTGCAGTTGGAGACTTTACGATTCAGCGAGTTTTAAATATTCACAAAGAAGTAGATTCCCCCTATAATACCTATTTATATACCGGATTGCCTCCCGGTCCAATTTGCATCCCAGCTATTAGTTCCATTGAGGCGGTGTTAAATTATTCAAGGCATGAATACATGTTTTTTTGTGCTAAGGAAGATTTTTCAGGCTACCACAGTTTTGCCAAAACATATAGCGATCACTTATTAAATGCCAGGAGGTTTCAAAATGAACTTAATCGGCGGAAGATCAGATCATAAGTTGAATTTCATTCAAATTCATTAATTTTACCCCATAATAAAGAAATTGAGAACTAATGCGGCGCCTTAAAATCTTATCTCTGCTACTTATTCTTGAATTTGCACCGGCATTTGTTTTTGCTGATGAAATTCCGGTTTTGCTCATGCTCCGGAGATCGGAACAGGTGGAATCCTATGGAAGTAATTTTGTAGATCAGGTGAACGCTCTTGTTTACCGGGAAATCACTGAAAACAGAGTAAAACTTTGGGATTCACAACAAAAAGAAATTCAAATAACAGGCGGTACCTTAAAGGAAATAGAAAAAAATTCCGGTGTATCCTTTCTTTCTCAGGAAACAATTTTTGTTTATGAGAAATGGGAAAACACCAAAAAAGAAGTTGTTACTAAAACACTCGGATTTTCATTTGTACAAAGAAACGGAACAGATGAAGAAGTTTCATTTGGCTATGTAGATTTTAAGGATCTGAATGAAATATTTATGAAAAACAAAATTAATACGAACGCAAATGGAATTTTCAGTTCCACGTATACAACTTACCTTTTGAGTAAAAATTTTGCATACAATATTGTTCAGTTTGCTGGGAAGCAAGTTAAATCGGTAGGAGAATCAGAAGAAATAAAGAAAAATTACGTAGGTAATTTAAAGTATAACACTTCACTGCTTGGGTACTACCCACCGGATAAATATGTGAGTTACCTGATAGATACTTACTCAGAGGGTACTGATGAAAAATCTGAAAACAGTAAAAAACTGATTAAAGCCATTGAAGAATTTTTTATCAACAATCAGGAAATTTTTTTTAACATGGGTGGAGACAGGATCATTTCACATATTCAACGTAACAAAATTAAAGTTACTAGAATTGAGGTAAATGAAATTTGGCGAAAAGTAAATGATGTATTAAGCTACGAGCCAAAATCAATGACTATTTATATCAATGATTCCGCAATGAATGAAATGAGTCAGCGAGCTATGGGTGATATGGAGATACTGATTGATGAAATGGATATGCCTGCTTTTCTAAAAAATAAAAAATTTAACATGATCATTACAAAAATTAATTCCCAATCCATCAAAAGACAGGATTCCTACCTGTACTATAAAGCATTGATGGCAACGGAATGGGACAAGGTAATTGACTATGTAATAAATTATTAATTAAATATTTATTAATTATTTCAATTAAAATAGCACCGATCTATGAATAAGATCAAATTTGGAACAGATGGATGGAGGGCCATTATTGCGAAGGATTTTACCGTCGCAAATGTTGCCAGAGTAGCCGAAGCTTCTGCAAACTGGGTGCTGAAGCAAAATAAAAATGCAAAAATAGTGCTTGGTCACGATTGTCGTTTCGGGGGTGAATTATTCACTGAAACAGTTGCAAAAGTAATGTGTTCAAAAGGAGTTAAAGTTCTGTTAGCAAAAGGGTTTGTTTCTACTCCTATGATTTCAATGGGAGCAATACAACTTGGTTGTGATTTAGGAATTATTATTACAGCCAGCCACAATCCACCCGAATACAATGGATTCAAACTGAAAGGTGGGTATGGTGGCCCACTTTTACCCGGACTTGTTACAGAGATCGAAGATATGATTCCTGATAATTCAGGAATAGATATAGATACCATTAACTTATCGGACTTTGAAATAAATGGGAAATTAGAGTTCACAGATTTAGAAACCATGTACTGCCAACATGTCGAAAAATCCCTTGATTTAAATGCATTGCGAAACTCCGAACTTCGTTTTGCTTATGATGCCATGTATGGTGCAGGCCAAAATGTGATGCGCAGACTACTTCCCGACATCACATTTCTTCATTGCGATTACAATCCGTCATTTATGGGACAGGCTCCGGAGCCTATTCACAAAAACCTCCTCGAATTTTCCGAGCTCATTCGTTTATCTGGCAACATTGATTGTGGTTTAGTTACCGATGGCGATGCTGACAGAGTGGGGCTTTACGATTCGGAGGGAAACTTTGTTGATTCGCATCACATATTACTGTTGCTCATTCACTACCTTCATAAGTACAAAGGGATGACGGGAAAAGTATGTACAGCATTTTCAACCACACCTAAAGTCGCAGTTTTGTGCAAACATTACGGGCTCGAATTAGAGACCGTTAAAATTGGATTCAAGTATATAGCTGAAATCATGATTAAGGAAGATGTAATGGTTGGAGGCGAGGAATCAGGAGGGATTGCAATCAAGGGTCATATACCCGAAAGAGATGGGATTTGGATTGGTTTGGTACTTTGGGAATTCATGGCTAAATCAGGAAAATCGCTACAAGAGTTAATTGAAGAAGTTTATAAAATTGTTGGCCCCTTCGCGTTTGAGCGCTCCGACCTTCATATAAGTGAAGAGGTTAAACAAAAAGTTTTGACCAAATGTAAATCCGGAAACTACCATTCGTTCGGAAAATATAAAGTAACAAGAATGGAAGATCTGGATGGTTACAAGTATTTTTTTGAAAACGGTGATTGGCTGATGATAAGGGCGAGCGGAACTGAACCAGTACTCAGAACTTATGCAGAATCCTCAACAAAAGAAGCTGCATTTGAAATTCTTGAAGCAGGCAAAAAGACTTTGTTGAACTGAAAACACAAAATTGCAACATCCCCCAAAAAATTCTTCAAAAAAAAGCAGGAGCATTGCACAATTGGTGGTAATGATTGCTTTCACTTTTTCAATCAATAACATTGTTGCCCAGGATACATTAAATTTTCTTGAACCCGCCAACATTTATATTCCACAAAGGGGGAAAATTGTTGGGATTGGGATTGGTAGCACCTATGCTGTTTCTGTGGCAGGATTATACAATTTGTGGTATAAAGATTATCCACTGGGAAATTTTCATTTTTTTGATGACAATGGTGAATGGTTGCAAGTCGACAAAGCCGGACATTTTGGCTCGGCCTATTACCTTGGCAAGTGGGGCATTGATTTATTTAAATGGACGGGAATGGAACGGAAGAAGGCTATTTGTCTGGGTGGTTCAGTTGGATTTATTTTTTTAACAACCATTGAAATTATGGATGGTTTTTCAGAGCAATGGGGATTTTCATCTGGAGATATGATCGCCAACACTACAGGGACTTTAATGGCTATTTCACAGGAACTCGCCTGGGATGAACAGCGAATAAAAGTGAAGTTTTCTTATCATGAAACGAAATATCCCAGTTACCGACCTGACCAGTTGGGTGAAAATTCTATCGAAAGCTTGTTTAAAGATTACAATGGACAAACCTATTGGTTATCGGCCAATATTAAATCCTTTTAAAGAGCGAATCCCGATTCCCTTCATGGCTCAATTTTTCGGTTGGTTATGGGGCTGAAGGCATGACAGGAGCTCGTCAAAATGTAATTTCTGAAGCATCAGGAAACACCACCAATTTTAAAAGATACAGACAATTCTATATTGCTCCTGATATAGATCTGACAAAAATAAAAACACGAAGCCGATCATTGAAAACAATTTTTGGCGTTTTTGGTTTTTTGAAATTTCCTGCTCCTACTGTTGAGTTCAATGGAAACGGAAAAACAAAATTCTATTGGTTGTATTTTTAAAATATAAAAATGTTGATTTCAAAAGAAACAACAACTTATTCGAGTTTATTGAAAACTATTACCTATTTTGATGAAGCAGTTTTTTTATAAAAAAAAATTACGTAAAATGAAATTCAGCGCGGGTGATAAAGTTAGTTTCATCAATGAAAAACAAAATGAAACAGTAGTAAAAATATTGCAGGCAATAAAGTAGTGGTTGCTATTGAAGATGGTTTTGAAATTGAAGTTTTTGAAAAGGAGTTGATTCAATCAGGAAAAGCAGAAGTAAAACAGGAACCAAGCCCAGTTGTTCAGAAGGAAACTCCCACTTCCTTTGATGATGCTGAATTGATTCAATTATGTGCTTCAGGAACAATTGTATTATCAGCAATACCCTCTACTTTAGGGGCAGTATTAACTGGAAAAATTCGATATCATTTAATAAATAATTCAGGATTTAAAATTGTATTTACTATTTACGCAAATGAAAAAAGAAAATGGAGAGGCCTCCTAAGCGGCTCACTTGAAAATGGTGCAAGTACGCAGGTACTTGAAATTAAGCGTGAGGATCTTGTTGATATCAGTTTGTTTCAAATTCAATGTTTGCTTTTCAGTGAAAGTGAATTACCTGTTACGGGCTCATTTAAAAAAGAGGTGGGTGTGCTATTACCTGATTTACAACTTTCAAATAAAAACTTAAAAGGTACAATTTCATTTTCAAAAATTAGTACTCTATACTCGGAAGTTGTTTCCGAAGAGGTGGATTTAAAAGATTTGTTTGATCAATATACTAAACCAGACAGTAAAAAACACATCACTTCAGTAGCTAATAAAAAGTCAGAAGAGAACTATGCGGCTCATGGAATACTTATAAATGAAAAAGAAGTGGACCTTCATATAGAAGAACTCAAGAAAGATTTAGCAGGATTATCGAACGCTGATATGATTCAAATTCAGTTAGCTCATTTTCACAAAGAAATGAATGCAGCCATGAAGCAACATTTTAAACGAATAGTATTTATTCATGGAGTAGGAAATGGCAGGCTAAAACAGGCTATTCGAGATGAGCTGAGGCAATATCCCGGAATTGCCTTCCGTGACGCTGCTCAAACCAAATACGGCCATGGGGCAACAGAAGTTATTTTTGTATAAGGGGTATCAATGAACACCTTGGGCAGCCAAATACCTTTCAGCATCAATTGCAGCCATACAACCGGTACCTGCAGCAGTAACAGCCTGTCTGTATATGTGATCCTGAGCATCCCCTGAAGCAAAAACACCGGGGATATTAGTTTTTGTACTTCCGGGAATCGTTTTTATATATCCCGTTTCATCCAGATCGAGCCAATCTTTAAAAATTTGAGTATTGGGTTCATGACCAATCGCAACAAAAAACCCTGTTACTGCCAGCAACCTTTCTTCACCTGAATTTCTATCAATAATTCGTGCTCCGGTAACTGCTTTATCACCAACAATTTCTTTTGTTTCGGAATTATAAATAACTTCAATATTAGGCGTATTCATGACACGATGTTGCATTGCTTTTGAAGCCCGCATTTCATTACGGCGAACAATCATATAAACTTTTTTACAAAGTTTGGCCAGATAAGTTGCTTCTTCGGCGGCAGTATCACCTGCACCAACAATTGCAACATCCTGTCCTTTAAAAAAGAAACCGTCGCAAACAGCACAAGCAGAAACACCAAAACCATTATACTTTTGTTCCGATTCCAATCCGAGCCACTTGGCAGAAGCTCCGGTTGCTATAATGATGGTATCAGCTGTCATTTCTGTTTTTTCATCAACAATCACCTTATGAACAGGTCCTGAAAAGTCCACAGAGGATACAAATCCCCATCTGATATCAGTTCCAAATCGTTCCGCTTGTGCCTTAAAATCTTCCATCATTTCAGGACCCATTGTTCCTTTAGGGTAGCCGGGATAGTTTTCAACTTCTGTAGTAATAGTTAATTGGCCTCCCGGCTGCATACCCTGAATCATAACAGGTTTCATATCAGCACGTGCAGCATAAATAGCAGCTGTATATCCGGCAGGTCCCGAACCTATGATTAGACATTTGTGATGTTCTGTTTTTTCTGACATAGTAGTAATTGAAGTTGTGAGGAGAATACAAAATTAGTATTTTCTGTTTAATCAAAGATTGATTTTTGTAATATCATTGAGCGACAATGGTATCAAGGGTAAAGGAAAAGCCCTCCCAAACACCAATGCCACCTTCGATATTACTTTGTAATGGAGCAGGAGAACCAAAAGGATTTCCATTAGAGGATGCTTGTGTTTCTGCAGATCTCCAGAAATCAAAACTTTCTTTAGTTATAGAAGCGAATTTCACTACAATAGTATCTCCGGTTTTAAAAAAACCTTGTTCCTCATTACTATCGTCAGCTGCAGTAGAGTTGGGTACTGCTCCCCGGTTATATGCAAAATCAAAACTGAGTCCATTAAAAAATTTATCTTCAATTACAGAACCAATAGGAGCAATAAAATCATCGTCCTTACCCAGACGCTTTGCAAACCATCTATAACTATTTGCTGGAGTTGCCGGATCATTCAACCTCGCCCATGTCCAGCCCAGTGAATCCTTACCTTGTTGAATTTTAAACCATACACTATCTAACCCAACCGGACTTTCAATATGCGTAATTGATGTAGCTACTTTTCCATCAGAGGTTTCTACTTTAAGAAAATAGGTTTTCCCTATTTCACCGATCAATGAGGGAGAAATATAAAGATATCCCACATCAGGAAGTGGAGCAACAAGTGTATCTGTATTAACACCATCGGTTATAGTTACTATAGCGTCTTTAATCGCAGCACTTATTAATGATGCCTGATCGTAAGGAGCAAAAAAAGCATCAGTACTTGATATAAAAATGTATGCAGGTGATCCGGGATTAATATAACCTTCAATTACCAGCTGTTTTTCAGGTACAGGAAGATCAACAGTAATATCTCTCTCACATGCACTTAGCAGCGAAATAGCAATTATCAAAATTGCAGCTTGAAGTATATGGGTATTGAAATTCATTATTGGTATTAGTATTTAAAATTGTAAGTTATTGATGGAATAATTGGAAACAACGAAACTTGTTTTGCCTGCAGCTTAAATTGTCCGGTACTTTCATCAATGGAATCATCAAAATAAATAAAGTAAGGGTTATAGCGATTGTAAACATTGAAAACAGAGAAGTTCCAACTTGCTTCATAACGTTTTCGCTTTTTCACTTTGAGTGTTGCAGAAATATCCAACCGGTGATAGGCCTCCTGACGGTAAGAATTACGCTCACCGTATTCATAATAAATTTGACCGGGTGGAGCCGGATTAGCAACGAGACCACCCAAATCAACAGGACCATAGAGAAAGAGTCTGCTTTGTGGTAAATTGAGTGAATTACCTGTTGCATAAATCCAGGTTGCCCCGAACGACCATTTTTTATTTAACTCATAGGTTAAAACAATTGAAACATCATGTCTGCGATCATATTTTGCAGGAAAATCTTTACCTTGATTCAGATCCGGAAAATTGCGATAGGTCCATGCCAATGTATAGCCCACCCATCCATTCCATCTGCCTTTTGTTTTCTTCACAAAAAATTCGGCACCATAAGACCAACCTTTTCCATAAACAAAATTGTTGTCCTGATTATTTTTTATGTCATCATCCGGCTGAGCTCCTTCACGGTATTCAACTTGATTTTTCATATCCTTATAATAGACTTCAATAGATGTTTCCCAAAGATTATCTTTAAAATTCCTAAAATATCCAAGTGCGTATTGCCATCCGATCTGTGGTTTCACATTAGTGGAAGAAGGCACCCAAACGTCGGTGGGTAATGAAGCAGATGACAATGAAGCCAGGTGAATGTATTGGTAATTTTTTGTAACGGAAGCTTTGAGAGAGGAGGTCTTGCCGAGACTGTATTTAGAAGAAAAACGTGGCTCAATGTTATTATATTGCTGAACACTCTCATTGCTATCGTAGGTGATTGTCTCCACAATTTCAAGATCCGGATTTTGTACATATCTTTTAAAAGGTCCTACTTGATTGAAATAGGTATATCTTAATCCAACACTCACGGATAATTTTTCATTAATATCCCAATCATCGTTTACATAAGCTGCTCCTTCATGAGAATAGAGTTTCACTATGTCACCGAGATCGAAATCAGTTTCACCGGAACGAGCAGTGACATTAGAAGGAGTAAAAGTGTGATGGGTATAATTTATTCCGAAACGCACATTATGCAATATAGAAGGGAAATAGTTGAAATCTATTTTACCGTTCCAGTCTCTGATACCTGAAAACAATTTAAATTCAAATTGCTGCTGTTCGGCAGCGAAAGAGAAATTATAATCGGAGAAAACTAATGTAGTATTCAAAAATAGTTTATCATTAAAAAGGTGGTTCCACCTGGCGGAGGCGGTAGCATTTCCCCATGGCACTTTAACTTTAAAACCGGTATCACTACTTTTAAACGAAAAAACATCTCTTCCAAAATAACCACTTATAAACAACCGGTCTTTATCAGATATCCGGTAATTAATTTTGGCGTTCAGGTCATAGAAAAAATAGCTGTTTCCTTCGGCATTTGAACCTTCTTTCACGAAAGGCTCCCTCAGGAATAAATCGATAAATGTTCGTCTGCCGGAAATAATAAATGAGGCAGTATCTTTTTTTTGGACCTTCTACGGTAAAACGGGATGCAATAAATCCAAGTCCTCCTTCCATATGATATTCTTTACTGTTACCTTCCTTCATAGAGATGTCCAAAACAGAGGCCAGCCTCCCTCCATACTGAGCAGGCATTCCACCTTTTATGATAGTTACATTTTTAACTGCATCGGCATTAAAAACAGAAAAGAAACCAAACAAGTGTGAAGCATTGTAAACAACCGCTTCATCGAGCAAAATAAGATTTTGATCGGGCCCTCCTCCTCTTACATAATATCCTGAATTTCCCTCTCCTGCAGATTGAATACCAGGAAGCAACTGAATAGATTTAAGAATATCCACCTCACCCATAAATGCAGGAAGAGATTTTACTTTTTCAACATCTAAATCGAATTTGCCCATTTGAGTAGACTGCACATTTGCATCCTTCTTTTCGCCCGTAATAATTATTTCTTTAGCAGTGAATGCAGCATCTTCGAGTTCAGCATTAATTCTAAAATCCTTATCCAAGACCAGTTGCTTCGTCTGTTCTTTATAACCGAGAAAAGAAATGACCAGGCTATAAGTTCCTTCATTGAAAGTTAAAGAATAAAACCCATATTGGTTAGTGGAAGTGCCTTTTAAAAGTTCTTTAACATATACATTGGCACCAATAAGATATTCACCTGTTTGAGCATCTTTTACATAACCACTAATAGTAAATTTTTTGCCGGATTGTCCGTATGCTGAATTACTA
The DNA here is from genome assembly GCA_016722525.1 of Bacteroidota bacterium. Taxonomy (GTDB): domain Bacteria; phylum Bacteroidota; class Bacteroidia; order AKYH767-A; family OLB10; genus JADKJB01. Next base: position 43,003 of record JADKJB010000004.1, on the reverse strand, counting down.
AATGAAAAAATAAAAAAGAGAATTAATAAATTTTTGAAATGGCCAATAGGAAACATAAACAGGTATTAAAAAAAATTATTTTGCTGCTGCACAAAAATAGTAATAAGTAACTAAACAAATATAGCGGCAGTAATTGATAACCCGCCTAGTCTTTTCATTTAACATACTAAGTAATTAATTTATATCACTGAATACCAATATTTTGCGAACGTTTCAAATACAGTTATAGAGAAGAAAAAATAAATCATTACTTTTGCCGCTCTAATAAATTTTTCGGGGTGTAGCGCAGTCCGGTAGCGTATCAGCATGGGGTGCTGGAGGTCGCTGGTTCGAATCCAGTCACCCCGACTAAAAAAACGTCTACTTATTAAGAGACGTTTTTTTTATTTTATTTTTAACAAAGATTTGGAAAGAATTTTTTGAAAATAAAACAGGAACTATTTTTAAGGAGTTAGTAAAATCTAACTCATCGTTTCCTTTTCCATAACCAATATATTCCTTTAATGTCATTTTCCCATTCAGGAATGAGTAACACCATGATACTTTCTTCAATAGCATCAAAAATCAACAAAATCATTGCTAAATAAAACAGCCAATCAATAAAATAAAAATGAAGTGTAATGAGCATAAAAACGCCAATAGTCAATGCCCTGATTTAGCTGCCAAAGTATGAAAGCTACTTGGTTTACCATATCGCCATAAACTCAGCAGCAATTGAATGATGTGCAATGCGATAACAAAAACTATAATAAAAATATGTTCGAGTATTAAATCAAAATTGAATGCAGCTAAACCTACAAATCCAGATAGAATAGTTAGTGAATCACCAAGTGAATCCAATTTACTTCCAAGTTTAGAAACCTGATGAGTACTTCGTGCAATAAAGCCATCAATTAAATCGGTAAAAAATGCAACGGTAATTAACCATGTAAAAACAATCTTATTGTCGGCATACACCAGATACCACAAAAAGGGGGCTAAAATAATTCGTATTGAAGAAATCAGATTTGGAATATTCACTGCTTTGACTTTTAAAAGTTCGTTCGAAAATAAATAAATCCATGAAATTAACCCTTATAAAATTAATAGCAGTCGAGGTAATTAATTTACTCTTAAATTACTTTTTTAGGCTCATTATGAATTTTAGCTTTAATTTTTAACTGCTTCTTTTTATGCATTCGCATATTCAAAGACTCCACCAATAAAGAGAAGGCCATTGAGAAATAAACATATCCTTTTGGTACGTGGAAATGGAAGGCATCTGCAACCAATATCATACCTATCATTAATAAAAATGCCAAAGCCAGCATTTTTATTGTAGGATTGTTGTTAACGAAATCTGAAACTTTCTCAGAAAAAATAAGCATAACAATCATAGCAAAAATAACAGCAAGGACCATAATCAACAAATTATCTACAAGTCCAACCGCTGTTAAAATAGAATCAAAAGAAAAAACAATATCAATAATCACAATTTGAAGAATTGCGGCATTAAGAGCAACTTTTTTCAAAGATGGATCCTTCAAGTCATCCTCCCCTTCTATTTTATGACGTATTTCAATAGTGGTTTTATACAAAAGAAAAATTCCACCGGCCAACAATATCAGGTCTCTGCCGGAGCAACTCCACAACACTTCATTTAAATAAGCATCGGTAAGATCTAAAACCACCCAGGGAGAGATATCCAACACGTGAAACAAGGCACCTTTCATACCAACCACCCAGGTAATACTGAATAGAAGCGCAACTCTCATTATTAAGGCAAGTGATAATCCAATTGCTCTTGCTCTTTTCTGTTGACTCTTAGGTAATTTTCCGGCAATGATAGAAATGAAAATAATATTATCAATACCCAATACAATTTCAAGAACAGTCAAAGTGAGGAGACTGATCATAGAGGCAAACGTGAAAAGGCTGTCGAGATCTTGTGCTAAATGCATAAATTAATAATTTTTACTTTTTAAGATAGAATGTTTCAAATCAAACTTGCCAGCCATGAATTTTTAATTGGTGTTTTCCAGGAACTCTTGAATTCATCTAAATTGGCAACAAGATTATTAAATATTAGAGTGTCTTCACTAATTTTATTAGTTTGCAATAAAGAAGAAAAGTGGTTCATGGATGCAATCTGAATAGAAGTACCATCTAAATAGGCAACTTTCATTCTGTCAAAAAAATTTAAACCTGTTTTTGTTCCAGGTGCTTTACAAAATGAACTTTTTTATCAATACTGCATCCGGAGGCATCATTAAAAGATTCATCAACAGCTATAACTAAAAATAAATTAAGAAACATGGCAACACTGGCTTTCAGCTCTGCCTGATGAGCAGTCCATGTTTCAATAAAAACTTTAGCTTCATTAAAAATAGTTTCCACTTGCTGGTCATTCATCAACCCTGAAGCCTGATAGATCCAAACTTTTGAAGATCCGGGAAGAGTATCGAATTCAACGTACATAGTACAGCTTATTATAAATCGTTAGCAGTTGCAATTAATTCAGCAATATCCAATACTTTAACATCTTGTTCTTTTTCAAAATGTTTAACACCATCGGTCATCATAGTCATACAAAAAGGGCATCCAACGGCTATCACTTCAGGCTCTAGCGCTAATGCTTCTTCTGTTCGTTCAATATTAATATCTCTATTACCTTTTTCGGGTTCTTTAAACATTTGAGCACCACCGGCGCCGCAACACAATCCATTTGCACGACTCCTTTTCATTTCAGTGAGGGCAGCGTCCAGCTTAGAAATCACCTCTCTGGGTGCTTCATAAACATCATTTGCTCTTCCAAGGTAACAAGGATCATGGAAAGTAATTTTTTTTCCGGCAAAAGTTCCACCTGCTACTTTCAATCTACCATCATTAATTAATTGCTGAAGCAATTCAGAATGATGCACCACATCATAGCTACCACCTAAACCGGGGTATTCATTTTTAATAATATTAAAACAATGTGGACAACCGGTAACAATTTTCTTTACACCATAGCCATTCAACACCTCAATATTGGTCATTGCCTGCATTTGAAATAAAAACTCATTGCCAGCTCTTTTTAGCAGGGTCACCTGTACAACTTTCTTCGGTACCTAAAACTGCAAAAGATATTCCGGTATGCTGAAGAATCAATGCTATGGCTCTGGTAATTTTCTGTGCCCTTGAATCAAAGCTACCAGCACAACCTACCCAAAATAAAATTTCAGGAGTTTCACCCCTGGAAGCCATTTCAGACATAGTTGATACTTTTAAAATAGTGTTTGACATATCTAATTTATTTAGTCCTTATTCACCCAGTTCAAACGATCGGCTGGTGAGAACTGCCATGGGGCACCATTATTTTCAATTTTAGTAAACATACCGTTAAGTTCTGAAGGGGCTGCCGATTGTTCCATGACGAGAAAACGTCGCATATCAATGATGATGGATAATGGATCAATGTTCACCGGGCAAGCCTGAACACATGCATTACAAGTGGTACAAGCCCACAATTCTTCAGGGGAAATATAATCGTTGAGTAATGATTTACCATCATCATATTCAGGACCACGCTGATCAATATTTCTTCCAACCTCTTCCAAACGGTCGCGGGTATCCATCATTATTTTCCTTGGTGAAAGTGCTTTACCGGTAATGTTGGCAGGACAAACAGAAGTACATCGTCCGCATTCAGTACACGAGTAAGAATCCATCAGATTTTTCCATGTCAGATCGCGCACATCTTTAACGCCAAAACGAACCGGAGCTGCACCAGGAGTTGATGGTGGTGGAACCGCTGAAGGATCGAGCATTAACTTTACTTCATTGGTAACAGATTCCAAATTGGTAAATTTTCCTTTTTTATTCAAGTTACTATACCAGGTATTCGGAAAAGAAAGAAATATGTGAAAGTGTTTAGAAAAAGGAACGTAATTCAAGAATAATAAAATTCCAGCGATATGCAGCCACCAACAAAATCGTTCAATAGCAATCAGCGTTTCTGTAGAGATATTTGAAAGTAAAGGAACCAACAATGAACTCACCGGAAAGGCACCAGCTTTGATATAATGTTCAGCACCCCTTTCCTGAAGCAATTGATCAGCAGCATTCATACTTAAAAACAATGACATCAGAATTACTTCAACAATTAAAATAATATTCGCGTCGGATTTCGGAAATCCATCTAGATCTTTACTTATAAATCTATTCAGTCGGATTATATTTCTGCGTGAGAAAAAAACAACACAAGCAACCAAAACACCAAATGCTAAAATCTCGAAACTACCAATGAAAAAATTATATATGGAACCTAATGGATTAGCGAAAATCCGATGTGTCCCAAAAATACCATCAATTATTATTTCAAGAACTTCGAAGTTAATAATGATAAAACCAACATAAATAATAATGTGAAAAAATCCTGCCACCGGCCGTGTCACCATTTTCGACTGACCAAGTGCAACACGAGCCATAGTAATCCATCGTTTTCCTGATTGATCGTTAATATTGACATCGCGACCCAGTCGGATATTGCGCAGAATTTTTTTGATGCTCATTGTAAAAAAAATTACACCTGAAGCAAGCAAAATAATAAATATGATACTGCTTATCATAAATTACAGGACAATATTAAAAGGTAACATTTTTCAGAAGATTACTATTTTTTTGATTTTCCTCCACCACCAAAAACAGATAGGTGAACATATCGTTTAGGATTCTGTTTCAAATCAATTAATAACTTATCAAGATTAACCGCAGACTGTTCCAATGCAACATATAGACTATCGTTATTAATAAGCATTCCAATGGTTCCCTCGCCTTTATTTATTTTTCCCATAATGGCAGCCGTTTCCTTTAAGGTTTGATTTGCACTGTTGATAGTAGCTGCAAGATTAGATTTGGCAAGTGAGTCGGTTATGGAAGAGATATTTTTAAGTGCATTTGCCAGTGATTCATTGTTATTCTTAATGTTCCCGGTAATGGATTCAATATTAGCTATCATCTTTGTTAATTTACTATTATCAGATGATACAAGATTATCAAGACTGGCAGAAGCTCTTTCAATACTTGCCATTGTTTTATCAAGGTTATTAAAGCTTGAATTAAGATTCCGTTGTGTGTTCGGATTAAAAACTCCTTTTAGGGCTACCGCAACTGAATCGAGTGATTGAATAAGACTTTCTGCTTTATCTTTAATAGGCATTACCTGATCCGTCAAGGTAGTTTCTACATCAGAACTTAGCGTATCGCCATCGGATAATGCTTCAGATGTAGTGTTTAAAATAATAGTGACCGCTTTATCACCTAATAAATCAGAACTGGAGATACGTGCAATGGATTCTTTACCAATAAATACATTCTGTTTAACTACCATAGTTGTTAAAATTCGGCCCGAGTTATCTTTTATGAACTCAATTTTTGAACCTGACCAATTTTCACCCCATTCAAAATAACCTCACTGGAAGTTGTTAAGCCGGCAACCTGATTGTATACCGCATAATAGGTATTTTGTCCGGTGAATACATCCATACCTTTCAGGTAATTCATTCCCCAAAACAAAGCAAATACCGCGCTGGTCACAAGGATTCCTACTTTTACTTCTTTTGATAATTTCACAATCGGTTATTAATGATTTTTGGTAATAGCAATTAAGGAAACAAGACGTTGATACAGAATGCGAATTTACTTTCTTTTCAGCAATTGACCTGCTTCGGTAACAGAAATCCTTTTTGCTCCTGAAAAAGCGCAAATAAAAGCATCCTTAAAACCCGCCTGTTTCAGGTCCTGTAAAGATTTCCGTGCAACCTCAACATCATCATAAATGCCTGAATAAAAGCGAGTCATGCCATCATCTCCTATCAATTTTCGCAATTGATTTACTTTATTGAATCTGATTTCATCCTTAGGAGATGAATTGGCAGTGGCTCCAACCTGAATAGTATAAAAAACCCTGCCCGCTTCATGAGTAGCGGGAATAATAGGTGGTGCTTCTTTAACTTGTTCAACAATTACAACTTGACTATCAATTACTTCAGGAGTTTTTCAATGGAAGTATCATTTTTCTTTTCATTCTTAATAACAGCCTTTTTTCTTCCTCGCTATCGGCAACATCTTGATTATCATCATTGTATTGACCTCCGGCTTTCTTCGCGGTATCAGATTTATATTCTTTAAAAGCCTTGAGCATCGAATTAGCCATGACATCTTGTCCTTTTTCGCTTGTCAGGAACTTTTCATCAGTTCGATTTGTGAGAAAACCCAGTTCTATCAACACACTAGGCATTGCAGTTTTAAAAAGCACCAGAAATCCTGCTTGTTTCACACCTCTATTAAATCTGCCAGCATTTTGTTCAAACTGCTTTTGCACGAGCGAAGCAAAATTCAGGCTTTGATTCATGAAAGTATTTTGATACAACGAAAATATGATGTTAGCTTCAGGCGAATTCGGGTCAAAGCCATCATACTTACTTTTGTAATCCTTTTCTAATAAAATAGAAGAGTTTTCCCGTTTCGCAACAGATAAGTTATCGGTTGTTTTGTGAAGACCCATCACATAAGTTTCGGCACCAAAAGCCGCTGAAGGTCCTGAATTACAATGGATACAAATAAAAAGATCGGCTTTATTCCGGTTAGCAATTGCTGCACGTTCATGCAATTCGATAAAAACATCCGTTTTTCGGGTATAAATGACATTGACTTCGGGAAACAATTTTTCGATTAAAGCTCCCAGTTTGAGTGATACAGAAAGAGCAATATGCTTCTCCTGACTTGAAGAACCGAGACAACCTGTGTCATGTCCTCCGTGGCCGGCATCAATAACAATAGTTCGAATTTGATACTTTGGACGATTGTTTCCCGTTGAAAATGAGGTAAACAGGATAGATAACAGTAAAATAGTGGATATGAATAGTTTGTTCAATGGAGACAATTTTTATTTTCTTTAGCTTTGAGACCTCAAAATTACTCCTCTTAACCTTGCGATGCCCATAACCGGGAATTCAATATCAACAAAAATATTAACCGCTTTTGCCCTGCTTTTATTTTGCATCGCATCAGTAGTTGAACTAAAAGCGCAGATAACTACCGACAGTTTGGCCAAAACCCTGATTGTTGATACAGTTTCATTTGTCCCGGATACACTAGTGCGTAATTCAAACGATTCACTCGTCACAGATTCATTGCAACTTACTACCAGTGAAGAATTAAAATCGAAAGTTCATTACACAGCCGATGATTCAATCAAATTTGATATTGAAGGCGAGCGAGTATACCTCTACGGAAATGCTAAAGTCAATTATGAAGACATTCAAATGGATGCTGCGTACATTGAAGTAGACTGGACAACGAGAAAGTTATTCGCACGAGGTGTGGTGGATAGTACTGGCAACGAATCAGGACTTCCCATATTCAAACAGGGAGCCGACATGTTTACTGCCAAAACTGTAATTTATAATTTCGATACAAAAAAAGGCAAAATTACTCAGGTTAATACCAAACAGGGGGATGGGTTTATTTTAGGGCAAACAATTAAAAAAATTGATGAGCGCAACTATTTTATCAGAAATGGTGCATATACCACATGTGATCTTCCTCATCCTCACTACTCCATTTCAGCCAAAAAACTAAAAGTAGTGCAAAACAATAAAGTAGTTACCGGACCGGCTTATCTGGTAATTGAAGATGTGCCCATGCCTTTAGCTATTCCGTTTGGATTTTTCCCAACCAGAAAAAGTCGGTCGGCAGGCATTCTATTACCTGCATATGGTGAATCGGGGCGATTGGGTTTTTATTTTAAAGATGGCGGCTACTATTTTGGAATTGGAGATGTGGTAGATTTTGCAATCACTACAGATATATATACTTTAGGCAGCTGGGCAGTAAAACTTAATTCCAATTATGCCAATCGCTATCGGTATAATGGAAATGTATCAGTTAGTTATTCAGAAATAAAAACCTCAGAAAAAGAACTTCCTGATTATAACTTATCAAAAGATTTTTTCATACGATGGAATCACAGACAGGATTCTAAAGCACGACCAAGCAGTGTTTTTTCTGCCAATGTGAATGCTGGAAGTTCCAGTTATTACCAGAATAATTTGTCATCGGCATCCAATTACTTAACTAATACCTTTCAATCATCAGTGGCTTGGTCAAAATCATGGCCCGGCAAACCCTATGCCTTTACTTCAAGTTTATCGCATTCACAAAATACAATTACCAAGGATGTTTCATTGAGTTTACCCAATACCAATTTCAGCGTAAACAGATTGTATCCTTTCAAAAGAAGAGTGGCTGTAGGGACGGAAAAATGGTTTGAAAAAATTGGTATCAGCTACCAGAACAATTTCCAAAATTCTATTCAAACCAAAGATTCACTGTTGTTCAAAGAAGGAAGTGCTGACCAGTTCAGATATGGTATGTCTCACAGCATTCCTGTAAGTACTTCATTTAAAATATTAAAGCACTTTACTCTATCGCCTTCTATCTCCTACAATGAGAAATGGTATACGAAAACCATACGCAAAAATTATGATGCAGCAAATGATAGTATCATTACAGATACTATTAGTGCATTCAGAGCTTCCCGCGACTTCCTGTTTTCAGCCAGCATGAATACAAGAGTATATGGAATGTTGCAATTCCGAAAAGGAAAAATTGCAGCACTGCGCCATGTAATGTCACCTACCATTTCATACGGATACCGACCCGATTACAGTGACCCATCTTATAAATATTACAAAGAATATCAAACCGATGCAGAAGGCAATGTGGCGCAGTATTCCATTTTTGAAACAGGTATTTTTGGAGGAGCCCCATCAGGTAAATATGGAGTAATAGGTTTTAATCTGGATAATAATCTGGAAATGAAAACCAGAAGTGTCACTGATACCTCCGTTAATTTTAAAAAAATAAAAATATTTGAAAGTTTAGCTGCAGGGGTTTCCTACAATACGGCTGTAGATTCCTTTAATTGGTCAAACATTAACATTAATGGAAGAACTATTTTGTTTGATCGTGTGAATATTAACTTATCAGCCAGCTTCGATCCTTATGCATTGGATGAATCAGGAAGCAGAATAAATACCTCTGAGCTTGAAAAAAACAACAGACTCGCTCGACTAGTAAGTTCCTCTTTTGCGGTTAGTTTTGCACTGAACAACAACACTAAAAAGAAAACTCCCGGGACAGGCCCATCAAAAAAAACTAGTCCGGAAGAAGATTTAGTCATACCATACAATCTTTCCATAAATTACAATCTCTCCTATTCCGTCCCGGAATACTTGATTCGGAAATAAATCAGACTTTAAACTTCTTTGGCGATCTGTCACTTACACCCAAATGGAAACTCACTTTTAACTCAGGTTATGATTTTAGAGCTAAAGATTTATCCTATACTTCTATAGGAATTTACAGGATCTTCATTGCTGGGAGATGCGAGCGAATTGGGTACCTTTTGGAAATCAACAAAACTATTATTTCCAGATCAATGTAAAATCATCTGTACTTCAAGATTTAAAACTATCCAAGAAAAATGATATCTACGATTAAACTGAATTGAATATTATGAATACATTAAAAACTACATCATTTCATTTTCCCGGACAAACCATGTACTATAAAGGAAAGGTTCGTGATGTTTATACTATCGATAATAAATATATGGTCATGATTGTGAGTGATCGCATTTCAGCTTTTGATGTGGTTTTACCTGAAGCAATTCCTTTTAAAGGGCAAGTGCTGAACCAACTTGCTGCTTATTTTATGGAAGCCACCAAAGAAGATGTCCCTAATTGGATTTTAGCTGTTCCAGATCCAAATGTTACCATTGGTAAAATGTGCGTTCCATACAGAGTGGAAATGGTTATTCGGGGCTATCTTGCCGGACATGCATGGAGAACTTACAAAAGTGGTGGTAGAGAATTATGTGGAGTAATTCTTCCGGAAGGACTGAAAGAAAACGACAAATTGCCACATCCCATTATCACCCCAACTACTAAAAGTAATCATGGGCATGATGAAGACATATCAAGAGAAGCAATTATTGAAAATGGGGTTGTTGGTGAGGACGATTATCTGATGCTTGAAAAATACACACACAAATTATTTCAGAGAGGCACCGAAATGGCAGCCCAACAAGGATTAATACTTGTTGATACTAAATACGAATTCGGTAAATCAGAAGGCGAAATTATGGTTATTGATGAAATTCATACTCCTGATTCATCCCGCTATTTTTATTCGAATGGGTATGAGGAGAGACAGTTAAAAGGAATCCAGCAGAAGCAGTTATCCAAAGAGTTTTTACGACAATGGCTGATTGAAAATAATTTCCAGGGACTGGAGGGACAAGTTGTACCGGAAATGAATTCTGAAATAGTAAATATGGTTTCAGAAAGGTATATTGAACTTTATGAAATTGTTAGAGGTGAAAAATTTGTTCGTGCTGAAACAACTTCAGTAAATGAACGTGTTGAAAACAATATTCTCAACTGGCTGAAAGAATTGAGAAAATAAAACACGATTGAAAAAACTATTTTACTCTTTGCTTCCCTTCTCCCCTACAAAATGATCTTTATCATCTCTGAATAAAACATTAAATGTGGTAAGGCTTCCGTATATTCTGGTAATGTATTGCTGGAGGTTTACTTTATCTTCTTCCGATAATTTATCGTGTGCGTTTATTCGTTGTTCTAAAACACGCAATCTGTCGCGTAGCATTACAATTTTACTGAAGAACGTGTCGATTGGAACTTCCTTTGGTTTTAATCCGGTATTGGAAGGCTGCAAAAACATTTTTCCTCCTGTCCATTTTGCACCCATAGGAACAGTTTCCTGAATATCGCTGTATCGTTTAATAATAGTAGTAAGTGTGCGTTCCACATCGAAAAGACTTATAAGATCTGCTTCAGGCTCTACAGCATCGAGTATTTCCAAATTAACATATGATTTGGCCACTTCAATTCTGCCACGGGAAATAAAAACAATCAAGTACGTTTTCGGCTTAATATTGATTACCACGCCATCACCAAATTCGGGGTGACGTACCCTTGAACCGATTCCTAATTCCTCATCTGACATAATAATTTTATTTTTTACAAAGAAAATAAATTATGTGACAAATGCAACTCCGAAAATAGAATTATTTTAACACCGGAATCAACCCTATAAAAAATCAAAAAGCTGAATGTCCTATAAAAATAAAAAACAATATCAATCGAATAAATTATTTTAAATCGACAGGTACAACAAGATTAAAACTGCCGGTAATTTTATCAGAAATAAAGTTGGCTCCACCTGTTATTCGCTTACCAGAAATGGAATCCTTACAAACCACATAAAAATAATAGACTCCACAATTGAGTTTTGTTATGTTAATGGAATTTTTTCCTTCAGGAATTACATATTTGAGTTCATATTTACTTGGGCTTTGGCCAGGAAAACTTTTGGCGCCATATTTTATATAAACGGTATCTTTAAAAGCATTTGTTGAAGTGACGGGTTGCCCTTTATAAACGGGAAAAACCTCCACTTTCAAACTTCCTTTTCCACCGCTTGCAATACAATTTCTTTCATCTTTAACACATGACGAAAAAGAAAGCAAGAATAAACCCAGAACAAAACCCGATAATAAATTTGATTTTAGAAGGAGATTGGAGCTTTTCATTACTGACTTGAACGAAAAGCAGTATTCAAAGTTACATTTAGAAAGAGATCCTATTAAATTGGTTATCAATCATCTTGCCGTATGTTTTTATGGTAGTCTTCAGCCAATTTTTTCTGAAGTTCAGGAGGCACGGGCAAATATTCCGAGAAAACACTCTTAATCCGTGCTCTTCCCTGGGTGATAGACCTAAGAGAAACAGAAGATTTATCTAATTCAGCCAATGGCGTTTTGGCTTTAATAACCTGGTAGCCGCCTCTGCTATCCATGCCTGTGATTACTGATCTTCGCGATTGCAATTCACTCATTACATCGCCCATCAATTCTTCAGGCATTTCTATTTCAACATCATAAATAGGTTCCAGCAACTGGGGTTCTGCTTGATGAAAAGCATCCCTGAATGCCATCATACCGGCAATTTTAAACGAAATATCATTGGAATCAACAGGATGCATTTTACCATCATATACGCTTACTGCAATATCTCTCACATAAGAACCGGTTAAAGGGCCAACATTCATTTTATCCATAACCCCTTTCATGATAGAAGGAATAAATCTGGAATCAATTACACCACCTGTGATACAGTTATTAAAAACAAGCTTACCACCCCATGGGAGCTGTACTTCTTCTTTATCTCTAACCTGATATTCCGATTTTAGAGGTTGCCCATCAAACAGCGGTTCAATTTTAATATACACTTCGCCAAATTGACCGGCCCCACCCGATTGTTTTTTGTGCTTATAGGAAGCATTGGCTGATTTCAAAATAGTTTCTCTGTAGGGTATACGAGGTTTTTCAAATTCAATTTCCATTTTATAAATATGGGCCAACCGCCATTTTGTAACAGCAAGGTGTAATTCACCCTGACCTAAAAGTAAAACTTGTTTTGTTTCACGCTCATAACTCACAATCAATGTTGGATCTTCCATATGGATTTCACTCAAAACCTCACTCAATTTCTCATCATCGGTTTTGTTTTTTGCAACAATTGCAGTTCTTATTCTGGGAAGAGGAAATTCGATCGGCTTAATCTGAACTTCAATTCCTTTCCCGTGAAGGGTATGATTTGTTTGTGTATTCTTTAGTTTTAAAGTTGAACCTATGTCACCGGCTTTTAAACGCTCAATGGGATTTCTGTTTTTCCCGTCCATTATAAAAAGCTGGCCAATACGTTCTGTAGTGTTCGTATTAGAATTATTTAATTCCATACCAACCACAACCTCTCCTGAAAGCACCTTAAAGAAAGTGAGTTTTCCTAAATGAGGCTCTACAAGCGTTTTGAAAACAAAAAGCACAGTCGGTCCTGATGGGTTGCAAGGAATTTCTTTCTCATCAATAGTTTTTTCAAAGGGCATTTCAATTGCGGATGGTGCAACGTTATCAATAAATCCCATCAGACGGCCACTTCCCATATTTTGTTTGGCAGAAAGACAAAAAACCGGAAAAATATCATGGTTCATCATTCCTTTTTTTATTCCTACCCGCATTTCATCTTCATCAAGATTTCCTTTTTCGAAATACAACTCCATCAATTTCTCATCATTTTCAGCTGCTCTTTCTACTAATTCATTGTGCAGCTGGTTGGCTCTCTCCATTTCACTTTCAGGAATTGGCAATTTTTCAGGCTTACCTCCTCCTTTCGGAAATTTATACATGGTCATTTTCAACAAATCAATTATTGAATCAAAACCTATTCCCTGATTGATAGGATACTGCATAATTGTTACCTGCTTTCCGAATCTGGCTTTAGCTTGCTCAACAGTTGAATTAAAATCTGAGTATTCGTGATCGAGTTGATTCACCGCAAAAATTGTTGGCTTCTTATACTCATCCACATAATTCCATATTAACTCAGCACCTACTTCAACACCATGTTGTGCATTGAGCAACATTACAGCAGTATCACAAACTCTTACTGCTGACAAAACCTCACCAATAAAATCATCCAGCCCTGGTGTATCTATCAGGTTAATTTTATAATCACGCCATTCAGTATGAAGAGAAGTTGCATAGACAGAATTGCCTCGCTCATGTTCAATTTCATGAAAATCAGAAATAGTATTTTTATCCTCCACCGATCCTCGTCTGTTAATTAAACCGGCTTCAAACAACATAGTTTCGGCAAGAGTTGTTTTACCGGTTTTAGCTCCTCCAACCAGTGCAATGTTTTTGATGTGTTTTTCATCGTATGCTTTCATAAAATTCAAGTTTTAGAAGTTAGCATTTAATAAGTGCGAATGGGTTCTCGCATGAATTGAATATTGAAAGTAACAAATATTTCCTTAGTCTCAAAATGATCTTAGTCATATTGGCTAACTAAAGGCTAAACGCCTTAATATTCAAGCGATTGAAAATGCTTTTTAAAAAATTATTTTGAAATATCCAAAGCCTCGGAACTATTTTCAACCGGTAGGGAGCAAGTACGATCTTTACAAAAATAAATTAAGGTTTTATCCTTTATGATTCTATCTCTGGTGAGGCTCACATTTTCGGTTGAAACACATCCGGCTATGATGGTTCCCGGATACAAATAAGAGGAAGCCAACTCATTCCTCTTATTCAATGCATTTTTCCCGCATACAGCGAACTCCTTTGTTGACTGTGAAAAATAAATCCATAATTGCAGCCAATTGCTGTAACCTGAAGGATAAGTTTCAAGGAATTTTGACATTTGAGAAAGCATTTTTTTACTTCGCTCCACCCACTCCTCATTTTCAAAATAATGCCCCAGATTATAAAGATTAATTGCCATTTGTGAATTAGATGAAGGAATGACATTGTCCTGCAATTCCATTTTTCGAGCTATAAGTGGTGCATCATCTGCAGAAGCAAAATAAAAAAGCCCTGTAGTTGCATCACCGAATTTATTGATGGCATATAATAAAAGAGATTGTGCTTTATCGAGATAGTTAATTTCGAAAGTAGCCTGGTACATTCTGATAAGTGCCTGAATAAAAAACGAATAATCTTCCAGAAAACCATTTATGTTGCTGATTCCATTCTTATAATTATGATTCAACCCACCATCAGTGTTAGTCATCATTTTCAAAACAAAATCTGTTGTTCTCCTGGCATTTTCAAGAAAGGAATCTTCACCAAAGGCATCATAAGCGTCAATGAAAGCCGTTATCATTAATGCATTCCATGAAGTCAGTGTTTTATCATCAAGCCCTGGTCTCACCCGCTCTGCTCTTTTTTCTAATAGCTTCGTTTTAAAATCACTAATTTTAGCATGAAGCACATCCATTGAAATAGTAAAATCTGTTGCAATATCCGCAACATTTTTTTTTCGCAATAGAATATAGTTATTGTGTTCCCAATATCCATCCTCATTGATATTAAAATATGCTGTTATTAAATCAAAATCATTTCCTGCCACTACTTCAATTTCCTCTTTGGTCCAAATATAAAACTTGCCTTCTACACCTTCAGAATCAGCATCAAGGGCAGAAAAAATATTTCCAACACTACCTGTCAATTCTCTATTTATAAATTCAATTGTTTGGTAAACCACATCTTTATAAACAGGATCTTTAAACAACTTAAATGCATCTGAATATAAGGATATTAACTGGGCATTATCATAAAGCATTTTCTCGAAATGTGGAACCTTCCAAATAGTATCAACCGAATATCTTGAAAATCCTCCACCTATCTGATCATAAATTCCACCAAAGGCCATTTTCTTTAAGGTGAGTGTGATATGAGCTGTCAAAATTTCGTTTCCTGTTATAAAACTATATCCGATAAGAAAAAGATAATTATTTGGCATCGGAAATTTAGGTGCTCTGTTTGGCCCTCCGTCCTCCTGGTCAAAATACTTCATCCAATTTGCAACTGCCCGGTCTAAAAGCTGAGAATCAAATTCAACAGTTTCTTCAACCGTCAGTATCTGTTCAAATTTTTTAATTCCATCGGTGAGCTGTTGGGCGTAATCTTCAAATTTCGGTTTATCTTTCTTATAAATTTCAGCCAGATTTAAAAGAATATTTTTCCATTGTTGCTTTGGGAAATAGGTGCCTCCATAAACTGGTCTGCCATCCGGCAAAGCAAAACAATTCAATGGCCATCCTCCTCTTTCAGTCATTAATTGAACAGCTGCCATATAAACCTGATCGATATCAGGCCTTTCTTCCCGGTCAACTTTAACACAAACAAAAAAACGGTTCATTACTTCCGCTATTTCATAATCTTCGAAAGATTCATGTTCCATAACATGACACCAATGGCAAGCGCTATATCCGATACTAACCAATAAAAGTTTGTCTTCTGCTTTAGCCTTATTAAGTGCTTCCTCACCCCATGGAAACCAATCAACAGGATTGTATGCATGTTGAAGCAGATAAGGACTGGTTGACTTAATTAATCGATTCGGAGGATTGTCGGCTTTCATAAATGCAGTTCGATTTACAAAGGTACTAAGTTAAGACCTGAAGTAGGATATCTTAAATTTAAACAACCTGCCGACTGGCATTTTGTTTGTGAATAAAATTAAAAACAGAAATGGCCCTGAATAAAGGCCATTTCTGTTTTTAATTTCAGGAAGATTGAATTCTCAACTAATCATCATCCTTTTCTGATGGTGTCGATTGTTCTTGATTTCCCTCCAAACCATTTTTTACCATTATGCCCTGTCTGATTTCTGAATGACGAATTTGTCCGCCTAAATAACCTGTTCTGGCCATGGCACCAAAGGTGATGAAACCAACAAACAGCGTTATCCCAACAAGCGATTTGTTGATCTTATTGGAGCTTATCAAATTGACAAAAGAAAGTGCAGCCAGAACTCCTAATACTGCCATCATCCATATAGCCACTTCAGCAGCTTCTTCGTGATCTTCAATGATTGATTCTGCAACTCCCGGTAATTTTTCAACCGATTCTTCAGCAGGTTCACCGGTAAGAAACACAGGGATGGCAATAAGTGACATTACTACCAATACAGCAAGTGAAATTTTGGCAGTTCTTCTGCTGTCGACAAGTACGCCATAAGCTAAAATTACAATGGCTATTAATGTTCCGATTATCGGAAAATGATTCAATAATAAATGCAAATGCGTGGTATCCATTTTGATAATTTTAAGGTTATATAAAATTGAAAAATATTCAAATTAATTTTCTTGTAAATTCAAAAATTAAGTTTCGTACCTTCAATTAACCTTTGGTGGTTGCCAGATACCGGCAATGAAATAGGAAATAAAATTTTCATCCCATTCAACAAAATAACTTGTTACTTCTTGAACCGGTGAATTCGTTTGTGTATTGCCTAATGAAAAAGGAATGACTGGTGAAAACTGAAAGCTTTCACCAGAATTATATGGTAATTGCTCGTCTTTTCCAGAATCGGGATTATTCACATTTCTGGCAGATTCGGCTATATAATGCTCGTACATAAACTCTCTAAAAGTAATAGCATTTAAACTATCTTTATATTCATAATAATGTTGAAACAAAAATGGAAGCTTAATCAACTCCAGGGTGTTAGTTGCAATAAGTGAAAAAGCTAAAATCCAAAAATAAATCAGCACCTTTTTCATACTAAAAAACACTAAATTAATACTTGAGCCTACTTTTGAAAATGGAATCAATGCAATTCCAATAAATGCAAGTATAAATCAAAAAACTCCATTAGATGATGACAATTATCATGTAATGGAGTTTTCTATTTTGAATGGCACTACAACAAAACGATCAGAAATTTTCGTTTTTTTAAAGTGCAATAATTCCCTGCTTCAAAAATTTAGTGTTGGTTGGGGATATCTTCAGCATGAATTTCAAATTTATCTTCTTCTTCTTTATATCGCATAATCTGCTCTAATGCATCCGGCACCACATCACTGCATATAGTTATAAAGGCCCCTTTTTTTGAATGTTTCATCACATAATCAATAGCCTCTGATTCTGTTGGAATAACTTTCACTGTTTTTTTCTGATCCACACTATGAATACCTTGAATCATCAGGTCAATTATTTCCTGCTCTGATCGTCCGCGCAAATTTCTATCCTGACGAACAATTATTTCATCAAACATTTGAGCGGCCAAAACACCGAGTGAAATTATATCTTCATCTCTTCTATCTCCAACTCCTGCTATGACACCCATTTTGGGTTTGGCTTCGATTTTTTCCAGGAACTTGGCTACAGCTTGAAAACCTGCCGGGTTATGAGCATAATCCACCATCACCTGATACTTCTTAAATTGGAACAGATTCATTCTTCCGGGAGTTTGAGCCGGCGAAGGAATAAAAGTTTCCAGTGCCAATCGTATATCTTCCATTTTAAAATTACGAATGAATCCGGCAAGTACAGCGGGTAAAATATTCTGAATCATAAAAATGGCTTTTCCTGAGAAGGTAAGGGGAATATTAACTATCTTATCTACTCTAATTTTCCAGTTACCTTTCATAATGGTAACAAATCCACTTTCAGCAATAGCTGCCAAACCTCCGGCTTCACAATGTTTTTTAACTACAGGATTATTTTCATTCAAACTAAAAAAAGCGATTTTACACTCTAACTTATCTGCCATCTTAACCACCAGTTCATCATCAGCATTCAAGATCGCGTATCCTCCCGGAAAAACACTTTCAGGAATTACTCCTTTCACTCTGGCCATATCTTCAAGCGTATTAATATCACGCAAACCAAGATGGTCGGCAGCTACGTTAGTAACAACTCCTATATCACAATTATGAAACCCAAGGCCGGCCCTCAATATACCTCCTCGTGCACACTCCAGCACAGCGAAATCAACTGTAGGATCTTTCAATACAAATTCAGAACTGACAGGACCGGTACAATCTCCTTTTTGTACCATTTGATTCTGAATATAAATTCCGTCTGTGGTAGTGAATCCAACTTTATGGCCTGCTGTTTTTGCCATGTGTGCGATTAAACGAGTCGTTGTTGTTTTTCCGTTAGTTCCGCTAACAGCAACAATAGGAATTCTGGCATTACTTCCCGGAGGATACAACATATCAATGACAGGTTCAGCAACATTTCGTGGCAAACCTTCTGTAGGCGCTATATGCATTCTAAAACCCGAGCTGCATTCACTTCTAAGACAGCACCGCCATCTTCGTCAATGGGTCTGCTAATATCATTGGTCATGATATCAATACCACAAATATCAAGTCCGATAATTCGTGCAATTCTTTCACACATAAAAACATTGAAAGGATGAACCAAATCTGTAACATCAGTGGATGTACCTCCTGTGCTGAGATTGGCAGTAGATTTCAGAAACACTATCTTACCTGAAGGTAAGATAGTGTCTAATGAAAGTTCTTTTTCCCTTAAAATCGTGAGCGTAGTTTCGTCCACTTTAATCGCAGTAAGTACCTTTTCGTGGCCATATCCCCTTCTTGGATCACTGTTTACTTTGTCGATCAACTGTTGAATAGTAGATTTTCCATCACCAGTGACCAAAGCCGGAGTACGTTTTGCAGCAGCAACATATTGGAAATTTATCAATAAAATTCGGTGATCGAAACCTGTGATATATTTTTCTACTATAACGGCACGTGATATACGCTTGGCAACTTCAAGTGCTTCAGTAGCTCCTGCCCAATCACGAACATTGATCGTTGCACCCCTGCCATGATTTCCGTTAATTGGTTTCAAAACCACAGGATAACCAATGGAATCTATAGCTAATTTCAAATCCTCAGCATCATAAATTATTCTTCCTTTAGGAACCGGAATATTGGAAGCTTCTAAGAGGTTCTTCGTATCTTCTTTATCGCAGGCAATTTCAACTGCAATACTACTTGTTTGACTGGTAATAGTAGCCTGAATACGTTTTTGCTTGACTCCATATCCGAGCATCACCAAAGAATTTCGGTTCAGTCTTATCCAGGGAATTCCTCTATTTTGAGCCTCTTCAACTATTGAACCGGTGGAGGGTCCGAGTCGATGGTCCTCTCTGATTTCGCGCATGGATTGAATATCGGCTTCTAAATCATATTCAACGTTATTAATTAATGCTTCAGCAATTTTCACAGACGATTTAGCAGCAAAAATCCCAACTTTTTCTTCCATATAACTAAAAACCACACTATAAACCCCGACCTCTCCTGTCCCTCGGGTGCGGCCAAAACCACAATCCATTCCCGCAAGGGTTTGAATTTCAAGAGCAATGTGCTCAATTACATGGCCCATCCAGGTTCCTTCTTCTACTCTGTTAAAAAACCTCCGGCATGATCCTCTGAACAACGGTGTTCATACATAGATGGAAACATCTTTTTTAACCTCTCCAGGAACCCGGAAATATGATTGGTAGGCTTCTCTTCCATTTCCTGAAGATCGAGCTTCATCACGATGAGCTTATGACGGCGAATTGACCAGAAATTGGGTCCGCGCATGGCGCGTATATCAAGTATTTTCATAAAACGGGTTTAAATGTGTTGTAAAAGTTTGCTGAAAATTAGGTATTGTTTCTGAATAACGCAAAAACAACTTTGTACCATGAAAGAGAAAAAGGCGTTTTTTAAAAATTGGCTTTCAAAAAATAAACATCCTCAGCTCACTCTTAAATAACCGCGCGTAATACATTTTACAATGAATTATTCAGTAAATTTAAAGAATGGAAAGAAACTTTTCAACCGGATTTCTTAAAAAGTTAAACTGAATTCATGACGCAAATCATATAAATTCCATGAAGCTATGGCGTCCTTGGAACTCTCAAAATGGAATGAAAATGGCAATGAAATCAATTGAAAATCAAAAAACTAAAAATACCAAAGGTCTTTCTTTCAAACGTCATTATACTATAAATGGCAAATCACCTTTTGATCAGTTTACCTATGATTTAAGACCATCTGTGATCCGGAATCCTTCCGGTGAAGAAATATTCAGAATGGATCATGTGGAGGTTCCATCCGGATGGTCTCAGGTCGCCACTGATATATTGGCACAGAAATATTTCAGAAAAACTGGAGTGCCGGCAAAAATTAGTGAAAAAGGTGCAGAAAACTCTGTGAAACAGGTTGTTCACCGACTAGCAAATTGCTGGAGTGGTTGGGGCGAAAAATATGGCTATTTTAAAAACAAGCAGGAACGCGAAATATTTTATGATGAGGTAGTCTACATGCTTCTTGCACAAATGGCAGCTCCGAATTCACCTCAATGGTTTAACACCGGCCTTTTCAGTGAATATGGAATAAAAGGTTCGGCTCAAGGTCATTTTTATGTAGATCCTGCCTCTGGAAAAATAAGGAGATCTTCGTCTGCTTACGAACGCCCGCAACCACATGCCTGCTTTATTCTCTCAGTGGATGATGATCTGGTGAACGAAGGCGGGATCATGGATTTGTGGGTTCGGGAAGCCCGAATATTTAAATATGGCAGTGGAACCGGAACTAATTTTTCGAAACTGAGAGGTTCCAGTGAGAAACTTGCCGGCGGAGGTCAATCGTCTGGTCTTATGTCATTTTTAAAAATTGGTGACAGGGCAGCCGGCGCCATCAAATCAGGAGGTACCACCCGAAGAGCCGCTAAAATGGTTTGCCTGGATCTGGATCATCCAGAAATCGAAGAATTTATCAACTGGAAAGTTGAAGAAGAAAAAAAAGTAGCGGCCCTCATTGAAGCCGGATATCCTTCTGATTATGAAGGTGAAGCTTATCAGACCGTTTCAGGACAGAATTCTAATAATTCTGTCCGCATTCCAAACTCCTTTTTTAAGGCTCTTAGTGAGAAAGGTGACTGGGAATTAATTGCACGTAACGATGGTCATGTAATGAAAACCATTCCGGCAAAAAAAATATGGGATGAAATTTCTTTTGCCGCCTGGAGTTGTGCTGATCCGGGCGTGCAGTTTGATACTACAATCAATGAATGGCATACTTGCCCTGAAGGTGGACGAATCAATGCATCCAATCCTTGCTCAGAGTACATGTTCTTAGATAACACTGCCTGCAACCTTGCATCTTTAAATCTGGCTAAATTTTTTAATAAGGAAACAAACCATTTTGATGTAGCAGGATTGGAACATGCATCACGTTTATGGACTGTTGTTTTGGAAATTTCTGTACTAATGGCCCAATTCCCATCAAAAGAAGTTGCGCAATTGTCGTTCGATTATAGAACCTTAGGACTTGGCTATGCGAATCTGGGTTCCGTTTTGATGATAGCAGGAATTCCTTATGATAGTGAAAAAGCAAGAAATATTTCAGCCGCTGTCACAGCAATAATAACTGGCACTTCATACAAAACATCGGCAGAGATAGCTTCTATCCTTGGCCCTTTCCAACAATATGAGAAAAACAAAAATCACATGTTGCGGGTGATTCGTAACCACAGATATGCCGCTTATCATGCAGAAAATGCCTTTGAAGAAATTGAAATCATTCCACAAGGTATTGATGCGGATAAATGTCCTGATTATTTATTAAGCTGCCTGCAACGCCTGGGACCAGGCCTTAAAATTAGGAGAAAAATATGGATACCGTAAATGCACAGGTAAGTTGTATTGCACCTACCGGAACCATTGGCCTGCTGATGGATTGCGATACCACCGGAGTTGAACCCGATTTCGCTTTGGTGAAATTTAAAAAATTATCAGGTGGTGGATATTTTAGAATAGTAAATCAAAGTGTTCAACTGGCACTCAAGAATCTGGGATACAACCAGCATCAGATAAAGTCAATTATAGAATTCATGTCTGGAAAAGCTTCTTTCACCGGAGCACCATTTGTCAATCATGAATCACTACTGGCAAAAGGCTTCAATAAAAATGACATTGCAACATTGGATAAAGGTGCATCATCCGCATTTGATATCCGTTTCCTTTTCAATAAATGGACGCTTGGCGAAGATTGTATGCATCGATTAGGCTTTAATAGTGATCAGTACAATTCATTCTCATTTGATCTTTTAACAAACCTTGGTTTTACTTCAGAACAAATTGAAGAATCGAACACCTACGTTTGTGGAACAATGACCATTGAAGGTGCTCCTTTTCTCAGGGAAGAACATCTTTCAGTTTTTGATTGTGCTAACCGATGCGGCAAAACCGGAAAAAGATTTATTCATCCATTTGGACATATCAAAATGATGGCGGCAGTGCAACCTTTTATTTCCGGTGCCATTTCTAAAACTATAAATCTTCCAAACGAAGCAACAGTGGAAGATATCAGAAAATGCTATGAGCTTTCATGGCAGTTGGGACTAAAATCAAATGCTTTGTACAGAGATGGAAGTAAATTATCGCAACCTCTTTCCAACAAGGCAGATAAAAATTCTAATGTTGAAACAGATCATGAATTAACAGCAGATGAAGTGCTGGAAGCTGCAAAAAAATTATCCAGGTTTCGGCTGATACAACTTTCAAAAGACAGCTTTCAAGCATTGTGCATCGTAAAATGCTTCCATCAAAACGCGATGGTTTTACTCAAAAAGGCAAAGTTGGCGGTCATACAATTTTTATCAGAACAGGTGAATACGGTGATGGAACACTTGGTGAAATATTTATTGATATGCACAAGGAAGGGCCTCCTTCCCGCTCTTACTCAATTGTTTTGCTATAGCGCTTTCAATAGGACTTCAATATGGCGTACCTCTCGGAGGAATTTGTGGAAAAATTCATTTTCACCCGATTTGATCCTTCAGGTCATGTAGACCACCCCTATATTAAAAATTCGACTTCAGTTGTTGACTATATTTTCAGATTACTGGCTCTTGAATACCTTTGACAGGCAAGATCTTGCTCATATCAAGCCTGATCCTTCTCTTTCAAAAAAGCATGAAAAGGATCACACTGTTGAACAGGTTAAAAAAGTTCATCCCGAAAATGTTAAACCTGAAGACCCATCGCAACAATATATTGAAAGCACCATAGGAGATGCTCCCCTGTGCAACACCTGTGGTCATATTACCATACGATCCGGTTCCTGCTACAAGTGCCTGAATTGTGGAACCAGTTTAGGTTGCAGCTAACTTATCTCCATATAGCTAAGTTTTTAAGTCCATTTATTTAACTTTAAAGCAGAATGGTTGTTGAGCATATATGGAACAAAAAACCATCTTGATTTGGTTCAGGAATGATTTAAGAATTCATGACAATGTAATTATTCATGAAGCGGTAAGAAAAAACGCCAGGGTAATTCCAGTTTATTGTTTTAATCCCTATTTTTTTTCAAAAACTTCGATCGGTACTCTCAAAACGGGATCATTCAGAACAAAATTTATTTTTGAATCTGTTCTTACTTTCAAAGAAAAACTGAAAGAAATTGGAAGTGATCTTATCGTGTTATTCGGTAATCCGGAAGTAGAAATTATAAAGATAGCTCTTCACTATGAGGTGAATGATATTTATGTTCATCAGGAAGTAGCCTTTGAAGAAAATAATGAGATGCAGCTGGTTGAAAAGGCTTTATGGAAACATCGCATTCCTTTAACTGCATTTATAGGGCATACACTCTACCATAAACAAGATCTTCCTTTCCCAATCAAAGATATTCCAAACGTATTTACTGCATTTCGAAAAAAAATTGAAAAAGAAACATCGGTAAGACAGGAATACCCAACACCTGAAAAACTCTCTTCACCAACAATTGAAAACAGATTTGATTTACCCACCTTTGAGCAACTTGGAATTATAGAACCACCGAGTATTCCATCGAATGGATTGAATTTAAAAGGTGGAGAAGCAGCAGCATTAGCAAGGCTAAAATATTATTTATGGGATGGAGATCATCTTAAAAACTACAAAAGCACCCGGAATGGTATGATAGGATCTGAGTATTCAACTAAGTTATCGCCTTACCTGGCTTTGGGGTGTATTTCGCCTAGAAGAATTTACTTTGAGGTAAAAAAATATGAGACAACTCGTGTGTCAAATGATTCCACTTATTGGCTGATTTTCGAATTACTCTGGCGCGATTATTTTAGATTTATGTTTAAAAAACATGGCAACAGATATTTTAAAGTAGGAGGATTTAAAGACAAAGTTTTTTCTTTTGGAGAGGATCAGGAAGTACAATTTGCCAGTTGGCAACAAGGAACAACCGGAGCAACATTTATTGATGCTTGTATGAAAGAACTCAATGCAACAGGATTTTTAAGCAATCGAGGCCGACAAAATGCAGCCTCTTATCTCATTAATGATTTAAAAGTTAATTGGACTTGGGGAGCTATGTATTTTGAAGAAAAATTAATCGACTATTCGCCTTCAAGTAACTGGGGAAATTGGGCTTACATAGCCGGTGTTGGGAACGATCCTCGTGAAAATCGGTATTTTAATCCTCTTAAACAAGCCAAAGAATACGATCCGGAAGCTATTTATACCCAATACTGGAACAATTTATAGTGATTTTTAGATCCTTTTGCAGCCCATTTTCATGTTAAAACCCTTTTTAAATAAAAAAACATGCAAAAAAACAGACCCTGACTCACTTTTATCTGACTAATTGTCAACACCTTAAATTAAAGTAATAACAAACTGCTCTTGATAAGCTTTTTGCAATTTGTTAACATATGTGCTATAATGGCTTAATTTTGTCGCACTAATACATCATTATGGAACTGCCAAAAGGAAAATTGATCGCTATTGGGGGGAATGAAGATAAGGGTTCTGAAAACGAACCAAACAATGAACAAAAAAACAATATTAACTTTTTTGAATTACAAATCCTGAGTAGGATTCTTCAGGAAATTAAAGGCCACAAAGACTCTACTGTTGAAGTAATTACAGTGCATCATCAATCCCTGAAGAGGTTGGAGAAGCCTACATTGCTGCATTCGGTAAACTGGGTAACAGTCAGTTCAATTAATGCATATAAAACACGTGATGATGCTAAAAATCCGGAATTCATAGAACGAATAAAAAAATGTGATGGTGTTATGTTTACCGGTGGTAACCAATTACGTTTAAGCACCATTTTTGGCGGAACAGAAATTCTTCAAATCCTGCATCAACGATATTATCAGGAGAACTTTGTAATTGCAGGAACAAGTGCAGGTGCCATGGCCATGCCTAATACCATGATTTACCACGGCAGTAGTTCAGGAGCTTTGTTGAAAGGTGAAGTTAAAATTACTACAGGACTCGCTTTTATTAAAGATGTAATTATAGACTCTCACTTTGATAAAAGAGGTCGCTTCGGCCGAGTTGCTCAAGCTGTGGCTGCAAATCCGAGTTGTATAGGTATTGGATTGGGAGAGGATACCGGCGTATTAATTACTGAAGGCCGGTATTTGGAAATAATAGGTTCTACATTAGTAACTATTGTTGATGGCCATGAAATAAAACACTCTAATATAGCTGATCTTCAAGATGGTTCCCCCATCTCTATCGAAAACCTAAGAGTGCATATACTTACAAAAGGAAATTGCTATGATCTCAAAAATAGAGTATTTACAAAAGAACCCGTATTGATAAAACAATAAAATAACCCAATATTAATTTTAAGATCCCGTTTATAAAAATATAAACGGGATTTTTATTTTTACCATTGTAAACTATCTCTGCTAAAAAGCATCCAACCACCTATAAATGACTTCATCACTGCTGAATATTCATCATCTTTATTGGCGCGCGGGTTTCGGCCCCCCTCTCGATTTAGCATCTGGAAATCTGATAGAAAATGAAGTTGAAGCAATCTTCCAAAAATCCAAAAAATTTGTTCCGCTTACTTTGACAGGATGGAATCCTGTTACACATCGAGAAACTAAAACTTTTGACGATGTTCAAAAGAAAGCCTACAATAAGATGGAAAAAGAGGCCAAGCTACAAATAGTTAACAAGATTTTCGAAAGACAAATTCACGCCGAATTTTTTCTTCGTGAAAAATGACGTTATTTTGGATGGGACATTTTGCTTGTAGAATTGGCAATCCAAAATTTATGTTGACCTACTATAATACTATTGGAGAAAATGCTTTAGGGAGTTTTGGTGATCTGCTAAAATCTATGATCAGAAATGCTGCCTTGTTGCAATACTTAAATAACAATAGCAACAGAAAAGCCAATCCTAATGAAAACTTCGCTCGTGAACTGATGGAGTTATTTACACTTGGCATTGGAAATTATTCTGAAAAAGATGTCAAAGAGGGCGCAAGAGCACTTACCGGTTGGGCCTTTGATGCTGATGGTAACTTATTAATTCGAACCGAACACCATGATAACGGAGTAAAAACTTTTCTTGGTCAAACAGGAAATTTTGATGGAGATGCTATAGTGAAAATCCTGCTGGAGAAAAAAGAATGCGCTACTTTTATTGTTACTAAAGTCTATAAATATTTTGTTAATGCTATTGTCGATAAAAATAGTATTGAAGCACTCAGCACTTCATTTTTTAAATCAGGTTATAATATTGAGTTACTGTTAAAAAATATTTTTTTATCAGAATGGTTTTATAAAAAAGAAAATATTGGTACCAGAATTAAATCGCCAATAGAACTTATTAGTGGAATGGCAAAGCATTTCAATATAACATTTACCA
The DNA here is from genome assembly GCA_016722525.1 of Bacteroidota bacterium. Taxonomy (GTDB): domain Bacteria; phylum Bacteroidota; class Bacteroidia; order AKYH767-A; family OLB10; genus JADKJB01. The sequence continues at coordinate 15,920 of JADKJB010000004.1, read as the reverse complement.
ATCCTGTTGCCCGCATTCCCATCCAGAGAGTGCTGGGACAAACGCTTTTCGATCCACCCAATGTTGCAGGTTGGCCTGAAAATATGAACTGGATTGATAGCTCTACCATGATTTTTCGAACCCGTTTGCCTGAAGTACTATTACAAGATGCAGAAACACTGATTGCACCAAAAGAGGATTTTGATGCTCAGGAAAATATGAGGTTTCAAACTGATGGTGCCCTCAAAGGGAAAAAAATTCAGACACAATTTGATACAACTGCTTTCCTTAAAAAATTCAATGCTACAAATAGTTCGAATTCTACCCTATCAATTTGTAATTTCTTGCTTCAGGTCAAACCCGATGCAGCTACGTTAAAAATGATTGAATCATTTACTTCATCCTCTGAGGGCGAAATTAAAAGTTTAAAAACAGCAATTTATTTAATGAGCTTACCGGAATATCAATTGTGCTGACCTGATAAATGAAATGCAACCTATAGATAGAAAAAAATTTCTTCAATTGTCAGCGCTTGCTTCTGGGTCGTTGCTGATACCTAAATTCTTGAAAGGGTTAGGGCAACCAGGACTATTTAACCCAGGAATAGATGAAAAAATATTGATTGTAATTCAGCTTTCAGGAGGCAATGATGGCTTAAACACATTTATTCCATATAATCAGGATCTGTACTTTAAACTACGTCCAAACATTGCAATTCCAAAATCGGATATGCTCAAAGTTACTGATGAAATTGGCCTCAACCCAGGTATGAATGCCATGAAAAAAATGTTTGATGATGGCGATTTATGTGTAATTAATAATGTAGGGTATCCGAATCCTGATCACTCTCATTTTAGGTCAATGGATATTTGGACAACCGCCAGCAGCAGCGATAAATATATTGAATCAGGTTGGTTAGGCCGGTATCTCGATGCAAGTTGCTTAGGTTGCGAAAATGCACACATGGCTATTGAAGTAGATGAAAGTTTAGGGAAAGCATTAAAGGGTCAAAATAGTAAAGGGCTTGCAGTGAATAATCCGGAGAGATTGTATAAGGCCACGCGTGATCCGTTTTTCAAGGAACTAATAGAGCTACAACCAAAAACTTCCCACCAAATCGAAAACAATTTAAATTACCTATACAAAACCCTTATCGAAACAGCATCATCTGTATCTTATATTTATGATAAATCCAAAATATATAAATCAACAGAGACTTATCCTAACACTACTTTTGGTAAAAATTTGAAATTGATTGCAGAATTGATTTGCTCCGGAAGCGAAACAAAAATATATTATGTTTCCCTTTCAGGTTTTGATACCCATGCGCGACAAAATATAGTCCAGGAAAAATTGCTTGCAATAGTTTCAGAAGGTATGCAATCATTAATTAACGATTTAAAAAAACAGGGGAAATATGACCAAACTCTTATTATGGCATTTTCTGAATTTGGAAGAAGAGTACAACAAAATGGTAGCGGCGGCACTGACCATGGTGAAGCCAATAATCTTATTTTAGCCGGGGATCATTAAAAAAGAACGGATTTTACAACGCACTTCCTGATCTTGAAAAACTCTCTGCAGGCAATCTACAATTTCAAACCGATTTTCGGAGTATTTACGCTACCATTCTTAAAAAATGGCTAAAGGTGGATGATACGCTAATTCTGGGAAATGCCTATGAGCATTTAAATTTTATTTGAGCCATCACATTTCAAAATTTGTGCGTTAAACATTTATCCTTATTTGTACCAACCTGTGCCCGAATGCAATCGCCACTCATCATTTGAACATGGATGGAATCAAAAACAGAACCCAAATATGGAAAATTGGCGAATGACACATTACTTGCTGCTGCGAAAATATCAATTCTCCTAATGTATCAGAAATACTCACACAACTTCCCCGCCCATCTATTCCAGTTGCAATTGGTATTGGATTTTGAATATTTGTAAAATCTATGCCTGCTGAGTCGCCAAAAGTCCAAACCATATTTCTGTTTTGTGCGTTACTTTTGTATGAGCAAAAAAGTAATAAGCTAAATCCTAAAACTAATATTGTAGATTTCATGTTTATTTATCTTGCAATGATTAATTTTTTAAATTGAAATCCGTTGGCTTCACTAATGGTCGTTACCAAATAGAAACCAGGTTTGTAGCTTTTCAAAGGCAAATCAAATTTTAACGTGTTGGAGGGTAATTTTTTATGGTACAGCACCTGTCCTACTCCATTTCTAAGTTCCAAAATAAAGTCTTGCTCCATTGCTTCAAAAAGAATTTCACATTGATCAAATGCAGGGTTCGGAAGTATTTGGAATGAAGAGGTTTTGATTTCACTAATCACTGGTTCTAACAACTGGTTCATGGTTCTCAAACCCGGCAATTCATCATGTACTTCTTTAAAAAGAATAGCTCTTGCCATATATACCGCTTTGCCTGCTACTATCGGATCTTGCATGGCGATCGATTCTAACGAGGAAGAATCCGTTGAGCTTAGCGCAGAATCAACCAGTACTTTTGAAATCAACAACGTGTTCACTGTTTTAAGGTTCCATTCCATTTCATTTGCAGCAGGAATAGTATCGTTTAATGTTAGTGCTGCTGCTAAATTATCAGCCATTATTAATGAATCGACTCGCCTGAATGATCCAATATTTGTGACTAATATATCCGAATAAAATCTACTAAAAGTGGTGTCTTTAGATGTGTTTTTTGTCAGAAGGCTGGTATCGGCATTAATTTGTTCAAACAAATATTGCTTTGATTTATAAGTGAATTCATTTTCATACTCAGTAAATACCAACGAATCTTCAGCTATTGCCGCATAGCGGTCATCCCGATCAGGGTCATTTGTTGCGGCCTGAACCATACATCCTGAGCCTGGTGCGGATGTCCCAAAGGGATTTGCAGTGCCAGATGCCGGATTTGGGTTGTATTTGATATCACCGCTATTGTAAAACCAGTTGAATGGCGAATTAGCCCCTCCGGTAACCCCAAACAAAGTAGTATTATCATACCCATACCATTCGTTGTTCCACGGGTCGTTGATGTCTCCCTGAGGTGGTAAATCTGCTGCAACCAGTTGCACTCCCAACCCTGATTCTGCATCGTTATCAAAAACATTACAATGGAATTCGGTATCAGGACAGGAACCTCTTACATTTACCGGAACCGTTGCATCAGTAATCGTATTCATGTTAATTAAAGCATCTGTTGATTCGTAGACGGTAATGCCTTCAAGATAAAAACCGGGTTCAGTTGAAATGATCGTATTACTTTGGATTTTTGCGCTATTGCAATTCTCCACCCAGATCCCGTGATGGTATTGTCCTTTTTCTTTGCTGAAAGAAATGGTGTTTCCTGTACCAGCAACAGGAGTGTTTAAATTTGCACCTATGCTAAGGTTAGGGATGTTTATTGCATGTATACCGATTCTGGAAACATCAAGATAATCTATCACTATTTTCATCTTACATCACCTCCAATTAACCTGCATTTTCTTCACCAACCGCTCACACTCCGTCTCAAAAGTTACTAAATAAATCCCACTCGCAAACGAAGCACAATTTAAATCCCTGGTAAAATATGGTGAATTTAAAGCACCACTCTCAGCGTACACTTCTTTTCCTAATACATCAACCATGCGCAACCGGTAATGTTTTCCAGTTAGCTTATCGGCATTTATGAATGCTTTCTCCCAATCGGCTGCGTAGTACACGTGTAGGTTAGCGTTAGTGCTTATGCTTGCAGGCTCGTTTATGCTTACCAGTGTGTCGCAGGGGCTGCCTGCAAGGGAGGGCAGGTCATAATCGGGGTTATTTGGGAGTCCATAATACGTTCGTTTCCCTCCCAAATAAAAGCTATAAGGTGTGTAGTTACATGCCAAACCTAAACTATCGGGTGAATTAATTACACTGAGGTTCATGTTAATCTGATTATAAACACTGTCGGGATAAGGGTAGCATGCCGGAAAGGCATCACATTCCCATGCCCGGCTAAAGTATATTTTTTGATTAGGGCCTCGCCGTAAAAAACCATTTCCTACTCTTAAACCTGGTATATATTCCAACGTGCATCTTGTACCCGCCGAATTGGAAGATAATAAATCATATTGATATAACGCACTTAAACTTCCTGTATCGTAAGTACTCACATACAGAAACCGACCGCTACCAGAGAATTCACATCCCCAAAACCTACCATAAAGGGGCTGTTGTTGGCTCCGGATGAATGGTGACGGGGTTACTGATCACACCGGTGCAACGATCAAAATCATACAGCTCCATGAGGCCAATTAGATTTATGTATATTAATTGGGAGCCATCAGGAGAAAATTCATACCTCCCCGAATTTGTATGATTGACACTTCCAACGGATTGAATAAAGGGAGTGGATATTCCATTTGGAGAAACTCGAAACACATAATGTTGGTTTGAGTACATGGAAGCATTTCTAATCACTACCCACCAGTCTCTGCCATTTCCATGTTTAACCGCACTCAACCCATCCACTACATTAAAACTTTGAAGTAACACATTCTTTTGAACAACTTCTCCCAAACCGCCATTTTGATTCATATCAACAATTGAATAACTAAAACCAGGACCTGAGGTAACTCCTGCGCTGAACAAATAGTATTTCATGGAATCATCCGGCATCGGAATAAGAACAAGTTCTTTGTACCAGCCCGTGCCTCGAATAGAATCGCCATTCATCATTTGAACATGGGTGGAATCAAAAACATAGCCTAAATATGGAAAAGGCACAAAGGTTTTATTACTTGTAGCAGCATAAAATAACAATTTCCCTGAGGTATCAGAAATACTCACACAACTTCCCCGCCCATCTATTCCAGTTGCAATTGGTATTGGATTTTGAATATTTGTAAAATCTATGCCTGCTGAGTCGCCAAAAGTCCAAACCATATTTCTGTTTTGTGCGTTACTTTTGAATGAGCAAAAAAGTAATAAGCTAAATCCTAAAACTAATATTGTAGATTTCATGTTTATTTATCTTGCAATGATTAATTTTTAAATTGAAATCCATTGGTTTCACTCCTTGTAGTTACCAAATAAAAACCAGGTTTGTAGCTTTTCAAAGGCAAATCAAATTTTAACGTGTTGGAGGGTAATTTTTTATGGTACAGCACCTGTCCTACTCCATTTCTAAGTTCCAAAATAAAGTCTTGCTCCATTGCTTCAAAAAGAATTTCACATTGATCAAATGCAGGGTTCGGAAGTATTTGGAATGAAGAGGTTTTAATTTCACTAACCACTGGTTCTAACAACTGGTTCATGGTTCTCAAACCCGGCAATTCATTATGCACCTCTCTAAAGAGAATGGCTCTGGCCATATATACCGCTTTGCCTGCTACTAAAGGATCTTGAATGGCGATCGATTCTAATGTAGATGAATCAGTTGAACTTAACACAGAATCAACTAGTACTTTTGAAATCAATAGCGTGTTCACTGTTTTGAGGTTCCATTCCATTTCGTTTGCAGCAGGAATAGTATCGTTTAATGTTAATGCAGCTGCTAAATTATCAGCCATGATTAATGAATCCACACGCATAAATAATCCAATATTTGTAACGTATAAATCCGAATAGAATCTGCTGAAAGTTGTGTCTTTATTGGTGTTTTGGGTCAAAAGGCTGGTATCGGCATAAATTTGTTCAAACAAATATTTTTTTGCTTTATAAATGAATTCATTTTCATACTCAGTGAATGCCAATGAATCTTCAGCAATGGCAGCATAGCGAATATCCCGATCCGGGTCATTGGTTGCAGCCTGAACCGCACATCCTGAACCGGTAGCGGATGTTGGAACTGCTTGTGCTGTTCCAGTTTTGGGATTTGGGTTGTACTTAGTATCACCTGTATTGTAAAACCAATCGAACTGATTGTTTGCTACACCTGTGACTCCAAACAGTGTAGAATTATCATAACCAAACCATTCGTTGTTCCACGGATCGCTATTGTCTCCCTGAGGTGGTAAATCGGCGGCAACTAGTTGCACTCCCAAGCCGGGTTCTGCATCATTATCAAAAACATTACAATGGAATTCGGTATCGGGACATGATCCTCTCACAATTACCGGAACCGTTGCATCGGTAATCGTGTTCATATTAATTAATGCATCTGTTGATTCGTAGACGGTAATGCCTTCAAGATAAAAACCGGGTTCAGTTGAAATGATCGTATTACTTTGGATTTTTGCGCTATTGCAATTCTCCACCCAGATCCCGTGATGGTATTGTCCTTTTCTTTACTGAAAGAAATGGTGTTTCCTGTACCAGCTACAGGTGTGTTTTTAAGTTTGCACCTATACTAAGGTTAGGGATGTTTAGTGCATGAATACCGATTCTGGAAACATCAAGATAATCTATCACTATTTTCATCTACCCTCACCTCCAATTAACCTGCATCTTCTTCACCAGCCGCTCTTTCTCCGTCTCAAATGTTATCAAATAAATTCCACTCGCAAACGAAGCACAGTTTAAATCTCTGGTAAAATATTTCGAATTTAAAGCACCACTTTCTGTGTAAACTTCTTTGCCCAAAACATCTACCATACGTAACCGGTAATTTTTTCCTTTTAGCTTATCGGCATTAATAAAGGCTTTCTCCCAATCGGGTGCGTAGTACACGTGTAGATTTGCGTTAGTGTTGGTAATTGCAAGTTCGTTTTTACCTACAAGGGTATCGCAAGGGCTACCTGCTAAAGCTGGTAAGTCGTAATTGGGGTTATTCGGCAACCCCAAATAAGTTCGCTTTCCTCCCAAGTAAAAACTGTACGGCTGAAAATCACATGCAACTCCTAAACTATCCGGTTGGTTTATCACTGATAAATTCATGTTGTACATGTTGTAAACAGTGTCTGGGTATGGATAAGGAAAATTAAAGAAATCATAATACCAATTTGATAAATAAATTTTGTTATCAGGTGCAAGTTTTAATGTTCCACACGCAGAGGGTGTATTTTGTAATATCCAAATCGCATCCTTACTCGCTGAAATATTAGGTGCATTCAAATCATATTGAAAAAGGTAAGACGTATCTAAGTTCGTACTCACATACAACTTACTGGCATCGCCTGAAAATTCACAACTCCAGGTATATAAATATGGTGACATTCCTGGATCGTTTTCAATTGTGATGGGATTGCTAAGTATTCCCGTACATCTATTGAAATCGAAAAGTTCCACTACATCGGTAAGGTTACAAAATGCCATCTTATCTGCATTTGGGGAAAAGCTAATGTGACCCAGGTTTGTTCTGTTTTGGACTCCAATAGATTGAATTGAAAAATTTTGAATGCCTGTTGGAGTGATTAGGTATGTGTACCAATCGTTGTTGGAGCCAAATGTTGGAACATCAGATTTTCTGAAAATAAGCCACCAATCTCTTCCATTACCATGTTTCACTGCATTAATGCAATCTACCATAGCAAAACTTTGCAGTTGAATATTTTTAACAGTAACAGCCCCAAGCCCCCCGTTCATGCGCATGTCAATGATACTATATTTAAGTCCAAAATCACCACCCGATACTCCGATAGAAAACAAATAATAAGTACTATCGTTTGCGGGACTAGGAACAATAATTAATTCCTGATACCAACCTTTTCCAAAAATAGAATCTCCGTTTTGCATAATAGAATTATTTGAATCAAAAACAAATGTGGAATATTCAAATACATTAGAATATGGATACATAGTACTTGCATAAAACAATAAATTACCATATTCATCTGCAATGCTTGCACAACTACCTCGCCCATCCATTCCGCTCGCAATGGGCAGAGCAACTCCACTTCCAAAATCAATACCTGCACTATCACCAAAGCACCAGACGGAATTGCGATCTTAGGAATTAACAAAACTTGAAGTAAAAATTATTATAATAAATAAGTAATATTTCATTTCTTGCATTTTAATAGCCCGTATGAAAATAATTTCATACAGGCTATTTGATAAATTAATTTATAATTACTACATTTTTGATAAAAACATCTGTTTGGTTTTCGTACACTTTTAGCACATAAAAGCCATCTTCCACGCCGTTTATATCCAATTCGTACGAGCTGGTTCCGGTAACAATGAGCCTTCCGGATGCATCAAATAATCTTATAATGGAAGTTGGTGCTAATATGCGATCAAAATATATTTTACCTTTTGCGGGGTTGGGGTAGACACCTAAATCCTTTTTGACAACGATAGGTTTTATTAATTCCATCATGGCTGTTTGTTCTCTTAGTGAATATCCGGTGGAATAATATTCTTTAAATAAAATTGCAGCAGCATCGTAAACCGAAAGTCCGCCATTCTTCCAATGTTGTTCAAATATTGTTTCAAGCACAGTTGAATCGGCATCATCTAAATCAATATCCAAAACAATTTTATTTATCTGAATATTATTAATTGCTTTAATGTTGGATTCAATAGCATTGTCATCATCTATCGCTTCATTTCTAACGTCTGCAGCTACAAGCTGGTTAGAGTTTATGTCCAATCGCACAGAATCAAATTTGCCGGTATTTTCCAGTCTCATTTCATTATAAAATGCAGCAAATGCAGAATCAAATGGACTACTGATTGTGATTAGTCCCGGATTGTCTGATAGTAGATTAAATAATGAGGCTCTGGCCAGATACCGATAATTATCCTGGTTTTCTGAATAGGTAATGGTATCTGCAACCACAGGTCCGTACACCAAATCTCTGTCGATGTTTGCTACTAATAGGGTCTCTGCTTCACAATCAATTGAATTGGGTGTTGCACCCGGATCAGGAATTACAACAGCGCCATTATACGGATTCGGACTGTAATCATTTCCCGAAGTAACATTTGCTCCCTGGAACGACCAATCAAATGCAGCGGGAGGATCCAAATTCCCATCGACTTTATACAAGGATGTATTTATTACTGTTTGAGTCCATGTATTATCCCAAGGTGTTGAAGAAGTGCCTTGGGCTGTAAATTTCGCATCGATGTAATTAATGCCGGTGTAATAATCGATGATGCTGTTGTTTTTGAGTTCTGAAAGTTGGCAATCTCCTTCAAATTGCATTGCAAAGCCTAAATTTTCTACTGTGTTGCCACAAATATTTAAACTTAATGAATTATTGGCAACAATACCACGAATGAGCTCAGGATTGGTAGTAATTAGTGCATTATTAGTAATGAAATTTTCTTTCAAGACTGCGTAGTCACTGTGTTGCAGCCAGATACCTGAATAAATATTGGTTATTCCAGAACCATCATTCACATTAAAATTGATTGTATTGGGCGTTGGTGCAGGCGGTGTCCCATTATCATACCCACCAATTACGATACCGGGAATATTTAGTGCATGAATACCAATTCGATAGTTTGTTATCCCGTTTGAAAATACATGGATGTCTCCTGTTGTAAAAATACCTGAATTCTGAATCGTCACCGCAGTGCTATTGAAGCTGCTATAAGGCATACTGCTAATTGTTGCCGGCACTGTATTTTCAAATGAGTTGTTATAAACCTGAAAATTCCCGGTGATATTACGTCCAATAACTGCCGTTGATACACTTGTGAAAGTGTTGTCATAAATGTTATTTAAAGCAGAAGCATTGTTGTTAATATTTATTCCTCGAAGTAAATTACTGAAACTGTTACCTGTTATTTCACTTTCAATATTGCCATAAAAAGTGATAGCTTGTGGTGAATCTTCAAATTCGTTACCCCCAAAAATGTGGATGGTATTTCCGGTAGTAGTAGTAGAGGCAAGAATTGCGGTTCCGTCATTGCTTTTAAAATACTGATCATCGTCCCGAACCATGTTGGTGAACAGATTGTTTTCGATGTTGAGGCTGCTATTCAGTGATTTTATTCCATAGGCTGCTCCGGAAAAATTATTTCTTAATGCCGCAGAACCCCCTATGGTAAATGTTACATTATCGATGTTTTGCAATTCAATGTGTATTTGGTTCCCAACCTGAGTAGGGATATTTTTCTAAGTTTCCCACTGAACAGGTAAAGTTACAACCTTTTATAAAAGGTGCGCCTACAAAATCGTAATCCTCTTCATATAATAAAAAGGATTTGTAATTGTTATCAAAATTAACAAATCGCAGATCTAGTCTTCCTCCATCGCTTTCAATTGCTACAATAGCATCTTCGATTTCAGTTGGATTAGAAGATGGGGTATACACATTGCTAGAACCTGGCATGTTATACATATCAATAATACCACCTGAATTCAAGATACCTCCCACATAGTTTCACATCCGAAAATTCTGGTTGAATTATTACTTGGATTTCCAGACCCCAAAAAAAAGTGGCACTATGTTCAATTTTGCACTAGGTTCAACGATAATTTTCCAAGGAGGATTATGAGACAATACAACTATCTGGCATCCCTCTATAATAAGGTTATCAGGTAGACTATTTGTATTACTATTTTCAAGTATTATGTCTCTGTCAATATAATATTTGCCATCAGTGAGAGTGATAGGGTCTCCATTTGAATCAGAATACGGTTCATCGGGAAAGCTCACAAACAAATTTGTTCCGGTTAAATTGGTTGTTAGATCATCACAACTCAGAAAATCCCGATAATCAAAATCCACCGCTGCTGACACTACCTCTCCATTGGCAGGAGTGGTTTGATTTGGAAAAGGCTGGATAGAACCATAGTCTTGAGATACTGAACCAACATTTCCCGCCCATACACCTGGCAAATTTTAATCTGATGGCTTGAAATCCTGACTTGCGCTCTGTGGAGGTACTGTTTGCATTTGCTTCAGCAGATACTCCTGGAAATTCGGCTGCATCTAAAGTAAAATAAGTTGATAGATCTTGTGCATTGGTCATATACCAAATATTAGCCACCTCAGGGTTAACGGAGAAAGTACTTTTTGTTGTATGCTCCACACCCCCATCACTAATTAAATTCTGCGCACTGTCATATTTCTTCAAATATACATCATCTACCCATACCAATACACCGCGCACTGTACTGGTTGACACATCTTCATAATCGGGCATAGCGATACTAAATGTTATCGTGTTTTTTGAAGCTTTTAGTGTTAAAATAGTTTTTAATAGGTCTCCATCATAGCTATCGGTCATTAAGTTAATACTCACGTACTCCCAATCGTCACCTCCTTCGGAAATTTCTTCACGCCAAATCACATTTCCGTTTAATTCCACTTGCTTATAAACGCCTGTCGCTGTTCCTGGCGTGTCGTATAAATCCATAGTAGCTGTCTTTTATATTAAATATTAAATTATAGTTGTGATGGGGTGCCACAATAATTGGTTGGTACACCATTTTTGAAGCATGATATGCTGAATAGAGAGGGCTGGTAAGTGCCATCTACGGCAAAACATCCACGCCATACAATCCTGGTCTATCTGTGTTCCATTCCGGTAAAGGGTGATGGGTCCATACTCCAAGGTAATAGGATTATCAGTTGGGCCAACTATTTGTTGTGCTAAATCATATCCGTTATTGGAAGATTGATTGTTTCCAGCTGCCGCTGCATTATTGGGATGTGGTCGAACTACAGGAAACTTTGGAGACACCTAAACTTCCCGTTGTCAAATTTATTTTAATGTTGTCTCCTTCATTAACATATGCAATAGGGTCGCTGTTAAAAGTAAATCCTGGAACATACCCTGCAACATTATCAAACGCAAAATTAACCTCTGGTGGCTGCACACAATCAGCACACTGACTCGTAACAGATTCACCTGCTGCATAAGAAAATGCATTGGGCGCATTGATTAAAATAGGAGGGTTTGTTGTTGAACTTGTTTGGCCATTCACACCATGGGTTCTTTCATAGTCCCAAACGGATTCTTCCAAGTAATTTTCTTGTAAACGCGCATAACCACCAAATTGACATGCCAATGTACCCGGTAAATCATAGGCTTTTGAAAATGTATTTTCTGAAATAGTTACCTGGTAAACTTTGTCTGGAGTTGGTGAAGTATTTAAGCCAACAAAGTCGGCAGGATAGGGAAGTGAAATAGGATAATTCTTTTCGCCTTCAAGATAAAATAATGATTTTAAAATAGTAACGTTTCCGGATGCCGGATTTCCAATGTTGGGAGAAGTAGAAGTTGAACAAGGAGGTGTGTGATCATCATAAAATGGTTGTCCTAGAGTTGGATGATTATAAATTTTTGAATCATTGTACTTATGTTTTTTAATAGCTTCATTACTAAAAAATGTACCGAATGTACACTCTTGAATTATAATATCAACCGGATTCGGCTGTGCATCGAGCGCTTTTTACATTCATCAAAAAAATACAATTTGTAATAGCAAAAGTTGTAGCGGGCCCGCTTAAATCGCCGTTATCATTGATTCCATCAATCCAAAATCCATAACCTTTGTTTGATCTTCCGTTATCTGTAGATTTGACATGATGAATATAGCAATTTTCAACTGTTACTTCATCGGTATTGGCTCTGGCATAAATTGCTTACAGGAAAATTATAAAGCTCACAATGCGAAATCACATAGGGGTCTGTTAATCCCATTGGCTCGTTTTCCATCCTAACACCACTACACAAAGTTACATCTTCATTGTAATCTATGTAGCGGTCATAGCACCTCTTAATCTCAAATTTTTTATCGTTGACCCCGCATTATAAACATATAACCAGCATTATCCAGCACTTGGTTGGCAAAGCTACCTCTGTTATTTGAAAATAGTAATGTACCTTCCGGGTTATCTATCAAATCATAATCTCCTGATAAGATAACCCCATCAACCACCAGTGGAGCCACTGAGGAAATATCGATGGAAGTCACAAATAATCCAGGAATCAAAACATCGCCAGCATTCATTGATCCAGCACTATTAGGCGTACCTAAGTAATCGAAAAGATCGTCTACATCATCGTAAATGTAGGTAGAAACCAGTAAACATCCTCAAATTCCTTAAGCAAATATTTAGATAATAATTTGTGGTATCACTTATTCCATCACAATCTCCCATTTCATATTTCAAAATTTTGCTAAATATTTTTAGATGTATCAATGCGGTTGTGAAAGTTTGAAAACTAAAAAATGCACTATCGCAATTCATTTGCCAATCTTGAGTATAGGTTAATTCACTTCCGGGAGTATAATTTTCATATAAGACTAGTTCCTTAATTGGTGCATACCATCTATTGGGATCAGGAGCAAATATGCCTAATTTAATTAGTGCCGAATCTACCGCAAATGAAAACCAGAGATCGGAGTTTTCAAACAACATTTCAACCGGGTTACAGGTTGAAGTACTTGTTAATTCATAGGGCATCTGCGGTGACTCACCAGGCATTAACTTGTACGCCAATGCAAAATTCCCATACGATGATACTGCAGCATTCGTTTTTTTTGTATTACTGTCATTTACTCCCTCTCCTTTATCGGTCCATTTGGTTCCATCCCAAAAAGTAATGTGAACAGGCTTTACAGTTAAGTAATCACAATGTGTGGAATCATAAGCAAATTTTGGAGTAATGTTCGAAGTCCCTGCTGTCCGGCTTAAGTTCCAGTAACCGCAATCACTGATAAAAGTGATTGTAGTATCCATGGCACTTCCTAATGCCTGGGTAGTATCAAAATATTCTGCGGTAAAAGCATCTGTGGCATTTGTGGGTGCTGTGATTTCAACGCTTCTGAATTGGTTGTTCTTCCCTACCGGAAATTGAAAGGCTGAGTTCCCTATTTTCTTCACCGGTCCACTCACAAAACTACCACTGCTGGCACCACTTACTTTTGAACCTGCCTTCATGGTCAATAAATTTGTGGATGTTGTGATCAAATTCCCACTCACAAAAAACAGTGTATCATCCACACTCAGGGTCGTATTGGCTGTTACCTGATTGGCGTTTTTGTTAATAGCCAGTTTTTTAAACGCGTAGTTGTAACTCCCGTTTAAGGATTGGGCCGTGTCGCCTGGCTAAAGTCACCTTGCCGGTGGAGGTGTTAAATACCACTTTGTTGTGTTGATAGTTACGTTCTTGTAAAAATAGTTATTTCCGTGTAACAAACCTGCACATCCTGGCCGGTGGAGTTAAAAGATACATGGTCGCTGTACATCGGCTTGGGTGGCACTTAATCTAAGTCGACTTGAGGAGCCGTTGTTGGCAAAAGCTTGTCGCTCCGTTATAAGTATTGTTGCCATCGCTATGGCACTTGCTGCGTTCCCTGTTTTTGTAAAAGTGGGCACTTTTAAAAACGTCATCTTTTAGTAAAAAGCCCCCTGCGCTCAGAGTCAGGTTGCCATTAAATTCGCACCTACCAGATTCACTATCGCCGTGCCTGTGAGGGTGAGTGTTTGGGGCCGTAGTTCCGAGTTGCTTTAGCTTTTTAATGTTAAATAATCCGGCTCCAAAGCCCCGGAACTAATGCTGATAGTTTTGCCACTTGCCAAAACCGACACCCTCCACCATTGCCAAAATGCCACACATCATTACCGGTACTGCTTATTGTAACGTTCGGATTATAAAATGAGGTGTCGCCATTAGCCATGTACACCTCTTTGCTAGCATGGTTGGTGACACTGACAGGTCCATTAAAAAAATCGTTGGTAGAGGAGCCCATCGTAAAATAAAAAACGCCCGAATGGGTAATCGTCAAGCTGTCCTCAAAAATACTATTTCCTGTTCCGGTGGTGTTACTGGTTCCCAGGCTAACTAACAGCACCACCGGCTTTAAAACAAAACCACCGTTCATGTGGTAATAGCCGCAGCTGGCTTCAATCCGGCATTAATAGTAGCACTTCAAATGGCATAACGAGCCAGGAATATTTAAGTTTCCGTTGCTTACCAACCTCCATTAAAATAGGTCACTCCGGCTGTGGTTAATGTGTAAGTCCCTAGATCGACCGTGTCGCCATTGATGGTGAAATTAGCAACCGTTCGGTTTTGATCGAGCACCAAATTGTTGGGAGTATTGCTGTTGAGCGTTATAAAATCGGCTACTCCCGGAATAATCCTACTGGACCAATTCCCAGCTGGATTCAATTAGTGCTATTAGTGCCGGTCCAAATATAAGATGCTGATAATAGTGAGTTACGCTACTCCAGTACCAGTAGTATTGTTGTGAGTATATATTTTGTTTGCATGAGGATTAATTTTTATTGGTGAGTATAAATGGTTGTTTGCAATGTATTTTTCTAGAGGTTGCTAATAAGCAGCTATTCGCCCATTGGTTAATTGGATATAAACTCATACCAATCACTCCAGTTACCGGCCTGATTTTTTAAGCGCACCTTTGAATTGTACACCAGTTGCTCGGTAAGGGCTCCCAGGCCCAAATGCACCAGCAGTCCGGGCGGGTAAAGGTGAGGGTGCCGCCGGGTGATTGATCCAGCTCAAAGGTGTGACTAAACACATCCGTTAAATTTGCTTTTGTTCCTATAGCCACCTCTATTTGGGTGCAATTGGAATCGGCCAGTGCGACAAAGAACAGGCCCGTTCCGTTTCGATGGTAAAGGTGGCATCGGTGGCCGCCTGGCTGTGTATTTTTTAGAGAGCTACAACAAAATAAAATTAAAATAAAATTGTTTTTTTTAACAGCTATGTGTGGTGCAATGTGCTGTTTGTGGAAAATAGCACGCCTTTTTCTTTCGGAAGAACTGGTTGTTGGGTAGCCAAGTTATAGTTAAATTAAAAGTTTTCCTGGTTCTGGTATATTAAGTGGCTATAAAACATTCCGTAACGCAATTAAAATAGCACTATCTTTCGCTCAAAATTCACCGCATCGGGGAATACAGTTAATTTGTACGCGTGTTTTCCAGTAAAAGTATTGAAAGCGAAACTAAAGTTTGTTAGCAACTATTTATTGTTGATGCCATTTCCCACCAATAGTAGGTGGTTGAAAAGAAAATCTTTGAAAAAAAAAAAAAAAAACGCAGAACCTTATCAACCGAAAATCTTCGCCCTGTTCGTTCAATAGCAA
>JADKJB010000003.1 GCA_016722525.1 Bacteroidota bacterium | reverse complement strand
TAAAATCTCAATTGCTGTACAAGTTGTACTAACTGACAAAGCATATGGCATCTGTGGTGCATCCCCTGCTATTAACTTGTAAGCCAATGCATAGTTTCCATATGAGGTAACCGCTGCACTCGTCTTTTTTGTGTTACTATCATTTACACCCTCTCCTTTATCCACCCACTTGGTTCCATCCCAAAAAGCGATATGTACAGGTTTTACAGAAAGGTAATCGCAATGAGTTGAGTCAAAAGCAAACTTGGGTGTAATGTTAGATGATCCGGTATTTCGTGTAAGTGACCAATAGCCACAATCACTTATAAAATTAATTGTGGTATCCATGGTAGAACCTGATGTTTGTGATGTGTCAAAATATTCCGCCGTAAAAGCATCTGTTGCATTTGAAGGTGCTGTTATTTCAACTTTTCTAAATATACTATTCTTCCCTACCGGAAATTGAAATGCAGAGTTTCCAGTTTTCTTTACTGGTCCACTCACGAAACTTGAATTTGATGCACCACTGACAACCGAACCTGCTTTTATGGTTAAAAGATTTGTTGATGTGGTGATTAGATTTTTACTCACAAAAAACAACGTATCATCCACACTTAATGTCGTATTGGCAGTTACATGATTTGCACTTTTGTTGATAGCTAATTTTGAATGGATAATTATAACTTCCGTTAAGTGTCTGTGAATTTCCACCTGAGAATGTCACTTTCCCACTTGCCGTATTAAACACCACTTTGTTGCTATTTATGGTAATGTTACCTGCAAAAATATTATTCCCCGAATAAGCTATTTGTACATCTTGTCCTCCTGAAGAACTAAAGGTTGCACTCCCATTATAAGTATCTGCCGTAGTACTTGCTAGTCTGATTCTTCCAGAAGACCCGGAATTGTCTATGGTGAATGAATTGTTATATAAATTTCCACCGTCGCTGTGGAAATTTCCGGAACTGCCGTTACGTGTAAGGGTTGTGGTTCCATTGAAAGTACTATTTTTAAGCAAAATTCCGGGTGCTGTGACAGTTAGATTTCCGTTAAAATTGGCGTTATTACAATTTACAATTGCTGTTCCTGTTAAAGTAAGTGTTTGTGCTGTGGATCCTAATTGGTAAAAATTTTTCAGCGTCAGGTAATTATCCGTGAAGCCACTTGAACCGATGGAGATGGTTTTGCCGGAAGCTAAATAGGAAACTCCTCCGGTGTTACCAAAAACAACTCCGCCTGCACTTGTGTTGTTGATTATCAAATTATTATTGAAGTAACTGGTATCTCCTGTGGCCAAATAGAACTCATGTGTTGAAGAATTCACAATAGTCAAAGGGCCGTTAAAAATATCATTATTCGTGGAACCCATTGTAAATAATACGTTCCGCTGTGTGAAATAGATAAACTATCTGCAAAAGTACAATTTCCGGTCCCTGTAGTAGATGCAGAACCTGTTGATATTAAGATAGTTACCTTTAAAAACGAGCCCCCGTTCATGTGATAATATCCGCAATTAGCTTCAATTCGGGAATCAATAATACCGCCACCAAAATGACATAAAGTGCCAATAGGTTTAATGATTCCGGTAGTTGTTTTTCCACCTGAGAAAGTACAATTTCCGGTGACAGTCAATGTATACCCACCTAAGTCAAGCGTATCACCATTGATGGTAAACGCCGTGACCTTGTGGTTTTGGGTTAAAGTGAGGTTATTCGGAGCATTGGAATTCAATACAATATTATCCAAACTGTCTGGTATTGAACTGCTTGACCAATTCCCAGCTGTAAACCAGGAATTGTTAACCGACCCGTTCCATGTCCTCGTGGCCGCTTCAATTTGAGTATTAACCCCACCTGGAGAGTCATTAATATGCCTAAGATGTAAAGGAGTTGCTTTTTCATACGTTTAAATATTAAAAGGTAAATTTTTTGTTGATTTAAAGAAAATGAGTCGAAGTTTAGTTTCCGATGAACTCATACCAGTCAGACCAACTGTTTGACCCATTTTTGAGCCTTACCTTGGCATTATAGGCATTCAAAAGAGTAACCGTACCCATTCCTACATTGATTTCATTACCGGCACGTGAATATGATAATCCTGATGGTAGACCTGATGTTTGATCATAAGTAAATATAGAGAAAACATTTCTGAAGCGTTGTCTTCGGTTCCAACAAGCATTTCAATTTCGCTTATATCGTTAGTGTCAGGAACCATTACTTTAAAATATCCTTGATTACCGGAGAAAGAAACTGCGGCATCAAGTGGTGCCTGAGCTTTACCGTAAGTAAAAATACTCGTGAGCAAAATTGTCAGAAGTATTTTGTAATTCTGTTGCAGAAAAATAGTTTTGAGAATTGCTGGTGCCTTGACTGCTTCCCAATGGAGTTTTTGTTTTTTCATGACGATGAATTTTAAACTAATAAATATTAACTAATAGATACTTCAATCCAATAATGAATGTAATGATTTTAAGAAATCACCTGTTTAATAAATACTCTTACTCAAATCAAAAGACTTACACCTCAACTACCAGATTTAGGGGGATAAATCTGATAAATGATTTTTACTCTAGAAACAATTCTGAAGCGATGATAAACATGTTTGGTAGAAAAAACCTAATTAAATTTTAAAAAAAGTTATCAACCGGTTGAAGTTGTAATTAATAGTGGAATAGTTAAAAATACTATGGTATAATTGAATTGTTTGTAGTTGTATAAAGTGATTTACAAAAATATTTAGACTTTTAAACTAATCGATTGTTCAGAGAAAAACTATTCAACCTAACAATGATTAAATCACGTCCATTTCAATATCTACTTTAATTCAAAGTAAACAGAGTATAATCTTACAATTCCACTAAGTTCAAGACTTGAGAGCCTGTTCAAAACAAACTTTCAGTTTCTTTGTGCTCTGAAATTGAACTACGTGAGAGATTTATACAGAAGATTTTATGTATGGGAATAAAGGATCTGGACCAGCTTTCATAAAAGGGAACGGGAGGAAACACTTTAGTTTGTTATATTTGATAATGTTTGGCAATTTTTTTCAAATTAAGCTCTGAGTTTAATTCATATTATGAGTGTACATGGAGTATCCCCCTACCTCGTGTTAGAAAATCTCCCTACACTAAAAAACCTCCCCTTCCTACCAAATTGAATTATTAAAATGGTTCAATTAATTTGGGCTTGACTCAGGCGAGTTTTAAGATCTCATCTCTTTAAAAAGATTGATTGAAGTTACAAGAACTAAATATTTTCTGAAATATGCAAAATTCAACCCTTCGTGTGCAAATAGTGTGCAAATGAAAAAGTACCTACAACTTTTTAAGTTGTAGGTACTAAATTTTCAATGTGGGAACTACTGGATTCGAACCAGTGACCACCTCCGTCAAAGACGGAGTGCTCTGAACCAGCTGAGCTAAGCTTTTCCTTTCCCAATCAACTCTTCAATTCTTTTGCGGCTTTTCCAGTTTTTTATTTCTTCTTCGCGACTTCGGGCTTCCTGCTCTGTTAAATTTTCTTCAAGCCAAACTACTTTCCAATCGTTAGCTCTACCGGTAAATCCTTTATGATTGCTATTGTGTTTTCGCAAACGCTCCACAATAGCATCACCAGTGAAACCAGTGTAGTAGCTGTCAATAAATTTTTAATAAAGAATGTAGAGTTTGTGCATGAAAAGTAGTTTGAAAAGGTTATAAACAAAAAAAAGTTCCACAACTGTGGAATCTTTGGTGGGAACTACTGGGTTCGAACCAGTGACCACCCCCGTCGTTGACGGAGTGCTCTGAACCCTGCCTGCTGCAAGCAGTTGAGCTAAATTCCCTGCTGAAGTAAAAGTAAAAAGTAAAAAAAAAGTTCCGCAATTGCGGAACTTTTGGTGGGAACTACTGGGTTCGAACCAGTGACCCTCTGCTTGTAAGGCAGATGCTCTGAACCAGCTGAGCTAAGCTCCCATTTTTTTAAGGACTGCAAATATAGGGAGTTTTTTAATATCTGCAAGTAGGTAAAATAAATTAATTAAGTAATTGATTATTAATGGAATAGTTGGATACAGGGGTTTAAAGCCATTTTCATAAAGAATCCAATTATGTACAATAATTGTACTGTTTGCCGATATTTGAATCTAATTGAAAAGCGGTTTTGTTTACTTTAAGAAAACACCATGTATCTAATAACCAAAATGATGATTCTAACAAAAAATACTATATTCTATCAACCTCTGTTTGGGAAAGCATTAAAATTAATAGTATTTTTTATATTAGTTTTTCATTCTACTTCCCTTTTCGCCCAATCTCCTGAAAACTACGATGAAGACGGAAATCTTATTTTGAAAAATCGCAAAGGGTTTGCTACCGGACTCTATTTGGGTTCCTATTTTCCAAATAGCTATTCGGCAACCTTATACGATGGTTACGGTTTTGATTTTGATGGTAACAAAAACACCTATGAAAATAGCTGGATGTATGAGAAAATTATTAATCAATATGGCGGTGGATATGGACAACCCGATTACATTGGCGAAGCATTGGGAGTTCCCCCTGAAGACTGGAATTTCGACGAAAGTGATATGCCTGCAAATATGCGTTACAAAACAGCCTTTTTAATTGGTTTTACTGGTCGCTATTCTGTTGATGCTAAAAATGCAGTCCTCATAAATGTGAATGCAGCCATACTAAAAGCTGTAGGGAATTTTACCATTACAACCCGACCATTGCCCGGTTCTACGCAAGTTAACAATAGCATAAAACAGTTTAATATTAGTGGCGAAGAACAACGTTTGCATTTTCAAGCAGGCTATCAGCATTTATTCGGGAAGGGTGAAACGTTCAATGTTTTTATGGAAGGTGGCCTTCATGCTACGCTCGCAAAATTTGACAAGAATGAAATTGAGATCGAAAACTTAAGGATAAATTTATTTGAGCCCTATTACGACCAAAATGGAGGCACTACTTTTTTCCCGGGAGCAAAACCTGTTTCACTTGGATTTGGAGCCTTTGCAGGTTTAGGAGTTAATATTAGAACAACTGGGAAATGGATGTTGCAATTACTTTACAACGTTACTCTTGAAAATATAAAAATTACCTACGACCCAAAACTGACCTTAAATAATGCCCTTGGACTTAGGGCCTATTATAGCTTATCGAAACAATAAAATTACATCACCACTTTTTAACTTGTATAAGTCAGATTATTAAAGAAAATAAAATTCATGAGTGTAAAATTTGAAGCATCACTTAAAGAAGGAATGCACCATTTTCTGAATTCATTAGAAGGAAATTACGAAGGTTTAACCAAAGTTTGGTTCGAACCCGATAAACTTGCCGACGAATCACCTTGCATTGGCACTATGCGTTCGATTTTGGGAGGACGGTTTCTGATGCACGAATATAAGGGAAGCCTGGAAGGAAAACCTATTGAAGGTCTAGCCATTATTGGATGTTCGTTAGGCGATGGCAAACTGCAAACAGTCTGGATCGACAGCTTTCATAATGGAACGGCAATAATGTTTTCGCAAAACAATACCATTTCCGACTCTTATTCCGTTCTTGCAAAGTATGGAGATGAGCCTGCCTGGGGATGGCGCACTGAAATCAGTAAAGAAAATGATAACAAGATTATCATCACCATGTATAATATATCTCCGGATGGTGAAGAGGCAAAAGCAGTTGAAACCGTTTACGAAAGAGTATTTTGAAAATTTAAATTGAATTCCTTACTTAATAACTACTTTTGAAAGATGCTCTGTTATCACAATAAGTTGCTATTTCTCCTCCTGTGCATTTTTACAACCGGTTCAATTACACATGCACAACAGCTGTTAATTTCGCCCAATTCCATTGATGCTATCACTTTAGGGTATACAAAAGTAATAGGACAAGATGAAGATGGTTATTTTGTTTTGATGAGCAACCTCAGCATGAATATTGAAAACGACAGAGTGGGATTTAAAAGCAGAAAATACAAACTGACTTATTTCAATAAAACACTCACTTTAAAATGGGAAAAAACAATAGAATCTTCAAATTCAGAATCAGCTATTGAAACAGTAACATTTTTTAACGAAAAGGTAGTTGTCATTTCTTCCATTTACAATAGAAATGAAGATAAAGTAAGCTATTATATCTCCACAATTGATCCTACAGGCGCTCTTCAAAGTATCGAAAAACCCGTAAGTAGTTTTGCTCCTGTAAAAACGAATTATGAAAAAGTAAAGTCATTATTTCGCAGGGTCGCGAGCGGATGGCCATTGTAATGCGGGAATTTACCAGTGATGAAAGTCAAACCGTTTTCACTTCAGTTATAGATACGGCTTTCGCAGAAGTTGAACAGAAAAATGTGATCATCCCATTTTCCCAAAAAACTTTCGACCTCACCGGTTTTTCTCTATCCGATAAAAATGATTTGGTTATGCTTGGAGTCAATTCCGAGAAAATAAAAGCCCTTTCTTCAAAAAGAAAAACTGAATATTACGTTTACAGTTCAAAAACCGGACAAGTTACGTTCAAAGAATTTAAGGTATCGGGCGACAAAATGATTACCGGACTCGCGGTCGCTTTTGACAACATTAATAACCTGGCTGTTTTAGCAGGATTCTTTTCAGAAAGAGAATCCAGTACCGGTGCCGGGATTTTTTATGCCTCTATCGATCTTAATTCCAACGATGAATTAAAAGTTAAAACTTCAGGTATTGATAGTCAGAAAAATGTACGATTGAGAGGTGAAAGAAATACCTATTCGGGAATGAGTCTGGTGGGTTATCCTATTGAACGAATTGTTCTGCGTAACGACGGTGGTGCTGTTATTGTGGCCGAAGCTGCTTATACTACTGAGTATTCTTATTACGATTCTTTCAGTCAGTCTTTTACCCGTCGGCTCGAATATCATTTTGATAACATTGTAGTGATCTCGATAAATAGTGATGGTTCAGTAGACTGGAGTACCATTGTTGAAAAGGAACAAGTTTCCATGGATGACAACGGAATATTTTCCTCCTTTTGCTCTATGCTGAATAGCGAGAAACTCATTGTTGTTTACAATGATGATATCAGTAAACGCAATAATGTAATTCCAGCTTCTATCGATAACAAAGGTGCATTGATCAAAA
This sequence comes from Bacteroidota bacterium, assembly GCA_016722525.1. Taxonomy (GTDB): domain Bacteria; phylum Bacteroidota; class Bacteroidia; order AKYH767-A; family OLB10; genus JADKJB01. Next base: position 470,229 of record JADKJB010000003.1, on the reverse strand, counting down.
GCAGACCATTTGCAGGCAGTGAAGGGTTGTTGCTTTTGCCCAGATCCGGTAAACAGGTTTCAGAAAATTCCATTGTTGTTCCTGCGTACAAAAAAAGAAATCAGTTTTTGGTTCAAATAACTTTTTAACATGCGCCCTCCTGGTCCATTCGGACATCCTATTTTAGGAAATCTGTTTCATTTGCGAACTCGGGTACTTGATTTTTTGCGGAACTCCAGGAAAAATATGGAGATATCGTTACAATAAGATTTTCTTTAAGAAACGTTTCCTACATCCAAAATCCTGATTTTATTCACCATGTACTTCAGGAGAACAATAAAAATTACACTAAAAGTTTGAGGTATGAACAATTAAAATATCTTCTTGGTAACGGCTTGCTCACCAGTGAAGGTGAGTTTTGGCTGCGACAACGAAGAATGATTCAACCTGCTTTTCACAAACAAAAACTACAATTACTTACAAGTGAAATGGCTGCCTGTACTGAAGAAATGCTGAATCGCTGGCAAAATGATTTGAAAGGCAAGGAGTTTAACCTGGCTGCAGAAATGATGGCTCTTACCCTTCAAATAGTAGGTAAAACATTGTTAAATGCAGATGTAAAATCAGAAGCAAAAAATGTGGGCGATGCATTGAGTTTTTTACTTCGAGCCGTGAATATACGTAATGTTTGATGATCTTCCTCACCTTAAATATTTAACCATGTGTATGGAAGAATCTATGCGCATTTATCCTCCGGCCTGGATCATTGGAAGAAAAACCATTCATGCTGATGCAATAAGCAATTATAAAATTTCGGCCGGACACAACATACTCATCAGCCCATATGCTTTGCACCGCGATAAAAGATTCTGGCCTGAGCCCGAAAAATTCATCCCCGAACGTTTCACTCCGGAAGAAAGCAAAAATCGTCCGAAAAATTCGTACTTGCCTTTCGGCGCCGGACCGCGTATGTGCATCGGTAATAATTTTGCTATGATGGAAATGCAGATTGTGCTTACTATGATACTTCAAAATTTAAACCGGAATTAGTTTCAAATAAAAAATTACGCCCGATCCCCTCATCACTCTGCGACCCGGAGGTGGCGTTTGGATAAAAATTTAATTCACTTCTAAATCTGTCAACTACAATAAAAAGCCTGAGTGAAGTACAAGATAGCCAATACCCCACCCCCAAAAACTAAATTAATTCTTCTTTCATGACCCTGATTTCATCTGCCAATTTTCAGCTTAGTATAAACTACATCCATCATTTGTTTTCGGCAGGAAACGAATACAGTGTGCATTCGCCTTTTGTTTTTAATTTACTTACTCAGGGCATTTATAAAAAAAACCCTGATGCCGTTTTTACAAAAATAGAAACCATAAGAAAAAATTTACTCCACGACAAAAGAGAATTACAGGTAATTGACCTTGGTGCCGGAAGCTCATTTGATGGATTAGCTAAAACAAGGAGTATCAAAACCATTGCAAAAAATTTCGCGAAAGCACCTTCGTATTGCAGGCTACTTTATCGAATTACGGAATATCTAAAGCCTTCAATAATGGTTGAATTAGGAACATCTCTGGGTATAAGTGCCATGTATCAGTCAGCAGGAAACCCGTCAGGAAAATTATTTACGCTGGAAGGATGCCCGGAAACAGCAATGGCTGCCGTTGAAAATTTTGAAAAAAATAACTTCAATACCATCAGCTGTTTAACAGGCAATTTTAATGAAACACTTCCCATTCTCTTGAATGAGTTAAAAGTAGTTGATTATGCATTCATCGATGGAAATCATACCTATGAAGCGACCATAAACTATTTTGAGCTTTTTAAAAAGCATTGTCATGAAAATACAGTGCTGGTTTTTGATGATATCAATTGGTCCTCCGGAATGAAAAAAGCATGGGCGAAAATAAAATCAGACCCTGCCGTTACCATCTCACTTGATTTCTTCCTGGTCGGAATAGTGTTCTTTAACAAAGGGTTTTCAAAACAGGATTTTTTATTGCGGTTGTAATCCTTGGCACCAGTGCCCTTTCGAATGCTAAAAATAGTAGCTTTGCATGGCTGCAACAAATAGCTGCAATCCGAATTGTAAGCCTATCCACAACTATTATCTTTGTCTCTTCAAAACCTAAATCTGTTCCTTTTGTTAAATCAATTCTATGGAAGCTGTCATTAGTCTGAATACCATTTCTCGTCAATATACCGTTGGTACGGAAACCATTCATGCATTAAGGTCAATAACGACCACCATTTATAAAAATGAATACGTGGCCCTTATGGGTTCTTCCGGGTCGGGGAAGTCCACACTCATGAATATTATTGGATGTTTAGATACTCCTTCAGGGGGCGATTATGTGTTAAAAGGAATTAATGTGAGTAATATGACCGACAATGAGCTTGCTGAAGTACGAAACAAAGAAATTGGCTTTGTATTTCAGACTTTCAACCTGCTCCCCCGCTCTACGGCTCTTGAAAATGTAGCCTTACCACTTGTTTATGCAGGCATTTCAAAAAGTGAAAGGGAACAACGTGCATCCAAAACCCTTGTGGATGTAGGTTTGGGCGATCGTATTAAACACAGACCCAATGAGCTTTCAGGTGGTCAGCGTCAACGTGTTGCTGTTGCCAGAGCACTTGTAAATAACCCTTCAATCATTCTGGCCGATGAGCCTACCGGCAACCTCGATTCTAAAACATCCGAGGAAATTATGATACTTTTCGAAGAAATTCATAAAAAAGGAAATACCATTGTAGTTGTTACCCACGAAGAAGATATTGCCAGGCATGCACATCGCATTATACGTTTACGTGATGGCAATATTGAATCAGATACTGTGAACGATAAAATTATTTCGGCAAAAGAAGCCAGGCTTGCTGCAGGTTGATTTATTTCAATAGCTCAACAACATGTTCTTTAGTACAACCAATATTCAAAGCGATGAAAATATATACCAAAACAGGCGACTCCGGCAAAACATCGCTCATAGGAGGAACAAGGGTGCCAAAGCATCATTTAAGAATCGAAACTTACGGGACTGTTGATGAACTCAATTCCACTATAGGGATGATCAGAGATTTGCTACAGGACAAACATGTTTTAGAAACTTTGCAGGAAGTTCAGGATCGATTATTCACAATTGGTTCTATGCTGGCAGCCGATCCTGATAAATCAAAAATGAAGTTGCCCGATCTCAATGAGAATGATGTACTGCTTCTTGAAAAAGAAATGGATAGCATGAACGAAACGCTCCCTGAACTTCGAACATTTATTCTTCCGGGTGGGCATGCTCACGCAACCTGGTGTCATCTTGCAAGATGTGTTTGCAGGAGATGCGAAAGGCTTGTAAGTCATCTGGCTGAAGAAAATGAGGTAAACCCTTTAGTGCTGGTTTACCTAAATAGGCTGTCGGATTACCTTTTGTGTTGGCAAGAAAAGTCGTTTATGACCAGGGTGGAGATGAAATTAACTGGAAACCAAGGATTTAAATGGTTATTAAGTTTTTTGCTTTTATGAATTCAATTTTTTTATTTTTGCACGCCTTTGAAAAAGGGAATAGAACCCAACTGAATACTAACCTTAAAAATAATCAAGCATGTACTGGACTTTAGAATTGGCATCTCACCTCGAAGATGCTCCATGGCCTGCTACCAAAGACGAACTTATCGATTACGCTATACGTTCAGGTGCTCCATTAGAAGTTATTGAAAATCTCCAGGAATTGGAAGATGAGGGTGAAGCTTATGAAAGTATTGAAGAAATATGGCCCGATTATCCCACCAAGGATGATTTCTTCTTCAATGAAGATGAATATTAGATGGGTTAGTTGTTAGTTGTAAGTAGTAAGCGGTAAGTGGTGAGTGGTGAGTGGTGAGTAGTAAGTGGTAAGATTATTAGTTTTACTAAATTCTGCTGACTGACGACTCGAAAAAACAATCAATTTATCAAAACTTTCCGCACACTTTTTAATCACGATGCCTACGCTGCTCTCAAAATAGCAGAATATCGCTGGTTTATTCTTGCACGTTTTACGCTCACTATTGGCTGGCAAATGCAAGCTGTTATTTTTGGCTGGCTGATTTACAATTATACTAAAGATGCTTTCTCCCTGGGTTTGATCGGGCTGGCTGAAGCGATTCCCGCTATTTCAATTGCACTATTCGGAGGTCATCTTGCCGACAAATACAATCGCAAAAAACTTATTTTGTTTTTCCTTGTAATGCTATTCAGCATATCTATTTTACTAACGCTATTCACCATTAATGCGAATGCCAATTTTGAGAAATATGGAACGCTACCGGTTTATGTAATGATTTTTTTTACTGGCTTTGCCCGTGGAATTCTTGCTCCTACCATTGCGGCTTTCGCCTCACAATTAGTTCCTAAAAAATTATACGCAAATGCTTCTGCCTGGAGCAGCACAATTTGGCAGTCAGGTGCTGTAACCGGACCGGCCATTGGTGGATTGATTTATGGATTTTATGGCCCTTATGCGGCAAGCGCGGTGGTCTGTTTTTTCATTGCTGCGGCTTTCTTTGCTTACACCCGAATAAGTTCCAAACCCGTTTCACAAACAGGACCTGCAGTACCCTTGCTTGAAAGCCTTTCTTCCGGGGTAAAATTTGTTTTTGGCAATCAGGTGATGCTGTCTGCTATCACATTAGATTTGTTTGCGGTATTGTTTGGCGGAGCGGTCGCATTGCTTCCCATGTTTGCCGATCAGGTGTTGGGCACCGGGGCACAGGGATTGGGGTTTTTAAGAGCTGCTCCTGCATTAGGTGCGGTAATAATGGCTTTAGCTCTTGCTTTCCGTCCTCCGGTTGTTAATGCAGGAAATAAATTGCTTTTAGCTGTGGCTGGATTTGGAATATGTATGATACTATTTGCACTCTCAAAAAACTTCTATCTTTCATTTGCCTTGCTCGCATTAAGCGGAATGTTGGATAGCGTAAGCGTTGTAATCCGCTCTACAATTATGCAAACATTAACTCCCGATGCAATGCGTGGAAGAGTGTCGGCGGTGAATACTATTTTTATCGGATCATCTAATGAAATTGGTGCCTTTGAATCAGGTCTTGCTGCGCGTTTATTAGGATTGGTTCCCTCTGTAATTTTTGGTGGCACCATGACACTTTTGGTTGTTTTATCTGCTTATAAATTTGCCCCCTCTTTACGGAAGTTAAATCTTGCTACAGCAGGTAAAACCTGACCCGCTTATTGTATTCTATTCATAACCAATAGCTAAGGATTGCTTAGCCATGAAATCATCAATAAATCAGTACCTTTGCCGATTCCTATTAAAACCGTTACAAATCAGTACATTTAAGTATTAAAACAATGATCGATTTTATTAATAAAACCATCTCCAAATTTTTTGGAAACAAGTCGGAAAGAGATTTAAAAGAACTAGTTCCTCTGGCTGCAAATATTAAGCAAGCAGAAACTGTAATTAGTCAATTAAACGATAATGAGCTTCGTGATAAAACAGTTGAATTCAAAAATAAAATTTCGGAATTCACCAAAGATTTGCTCAAAGAAATCGAAGACATCAATGTTAATATTGATAGCAATCCTCAGATGGATCTTGTTGAAAAGGAAGATCTATATCGTAAGATTGATGAATTGAAAAAAGAAGAAAATAAAAAAATTGAAGACCTCCTTGCTGAAATTTTACCTGAAGCTTTTGCTGTTGTTCGTGAAACCGCACGTAGGTTTACTAATAACTCCGAGATAAAAGTTACTGCAACCCAACATGACCGCGACCTGTCGGTGAAAAAAAGCTATATACGGATTGAAGGAGATCAGGCTATTTATTCCAGCACCTGGATGGCTGCGGGCAACGAAGTTACCTGGAACATGATTCACTACGATGTTCAGCTCATTGGTGGTTCGGTATTGCATCAGGGTAAAATTGCGGAGATGGCTACCGGCGAAGGAAAAACGCTGGTTGCAACTTTACCGATTTATCTGAATGCCCTTCCCGGCAAAGGAGTACACATTGTAACGGTCAACGACTACCTTGCAAAAAGAGATTCCGAGTGGAACGGTCCTTTGTTTGAATTTTTAGGACTCACTTTTGATTGCATCGATAAATACCAACCTAATTCCGACGAACGTAAACGTGCATACAATTCAGATATTACCTATGGAACTAATAACGAATTTGGTTTCGATTATCTAAGAGATAACATGGCCAGAAGCCCTGAAGACATGGTGCAAAGAGGCCATCATTACGCTATAGTTGATGAGGTCGATTCTGTATTAATTGATGATGCACGAACTCCTTTAATTATTTCCGGTCCAACTCCTAAAGGTGATTTACATGAATTTTTTGCTTTAAAACCTAGAATTGAATTATTGGTAAATACGCAGAGGAACTATATCAATACCTCAATTGCCGATGCAAAGAAAAAAATTGCTGATGGTAAAGATGAAGAGGCGGGGCTGCCCTTGTACCGGGCCTTTCGGGGACTACCTAAAAATAAAGCTTTAATTAAATTTTTGTCCGAGCAAGGTGTCCGGGCATTATTGCAGAAAACCGAAAACCGTTATATACAGGATCAGCAGCGGGATATGCATATTGTTGATGCAGAATTATTTTTTGTGATCGATGAAAAAAATAACAACATTGAACTTACTGAAAAGGGTGTTGATCTGATTACTAACAGTGGCGAAGATGCGCAGTTTTTTGTTATGCCTGATGTTGGATCGGAAATTGCTGAAATTGAAAAATCAAAAGCAACTGATCAGGAAAAAATTGAACGCAAGGATATTTTAATGCGTGATTTCGCTATGAAATCAGAACGCATTCATACCATTAACCAACTGTTAAAAGCCTACACCCTTTACGAAAAGGATGTGGAATATATTATTGCCGACAGTAAAGTAAAAATTGTAGATGAACAAACCGGTCGTGTGCTGGAAGGAAGAAGATACTCTGATGGTTTACATCAAGCTATTGAAGCGAAAGAAAATGTAAAGATTGAAGCTGCTACCCAAACCTATGCGACCGTTACGCTTCAAAACTATTTCAGGATGTACCACAAGCTTGCCGGTATGACTGGAACAGCTGAAACCGAAGCAGGAGAATTCTGGACGATCTACAAGTTAGATGTTGTGGTAATTCCTACCAATAGAAAAATCGTGCGAGACGATCGGGAAGATTTAGTTTACAAAACTACCCGTGAAAAATACAATGCTGTAATTGATGAAATTGTAGCACTCACTACTGCCGGCCGACCGGTATTGGTAGGTACTACTTCCGTTGAAATCTCAGAATTACTTAGCAGAATGCTGAAGTTACGTAACATTAAGCACAACGTACTCAATGCTAAAATGCACCAACGTGAAGCCGAAGTTGTTGCCGAAGCTGGTCAGTCAGGAACTGTAACTATTGCCACCAATATGGCAGGTCGTGGTACCGATATCAAATTGGGTGCAGGCGTAAAGGAATCTGGTGGACTTGCAATCATTGGTACCGAACGACATGAATCGCGTCGTGTCGATCGTCAGTTAAGAGGACGATCAGGCCGCCAGGGAGATCCGGGATCTACGCAGTTTTTTGTATCATTGGAAGACAATCTTATGCGATTGTTTGGCTCTGAAAGAATTGCCAAACTCATGGATAGAATGGGGATCAAAGAAGGTGAAGTTATTCAACATTCCATGATCTCTAAATCAATTGAACGCGCACAGAAAAAAGTAGAAGAAAATAACTTCGGAATCAGAAAACGTTTGCTTGAATACGATGATGTAATGAATTCTCAACGCGAAGTCATTTACAAAAAACGTCGCCATGCCTTGTTTGGTGAAAGATTATCACTCGATCTCGATAATATGATGTATGATTTGAGTGAGAGTGTTTCTAATACGTATGCTGAACATCGCGATTTTGATGATTTCAAAATGGAAACGATACGTGCATTTTCCATTGATGCCCCTGTTGATCAACAGGAATTTATGAAAATAAAAGCTGAAGATTTAGCCGGAAAAATTTATGTAGCCGCAAAACAACAATATAAAGATAAATCAGGCCTCATCGCCGATAAAGCAACACCGGTAATCACCCAGCTTTATCTTAACCAGGGACAAACGATCGAAAATATTGTGGTACCATTTACCGACGGCATGAAACAGGTTCAGGTAATTGTAAATCTTAAAAAAGCCTATGAATCCAAAGGTGCTGAAATGATGGCAGCCTTTGAAAGAACCATGACACTGGCTTTTATTGATGATTCCTGGAAAGAGCACTTGCGTGAGATGGATGAATTAAAAACATCAGTTCAGAATGCCGTTTATGAGCAAAAAGATCCTTTGTTGATTTATAAGTTTGAATCATTTGAGTTGTTCAAAAAGATGCTCGATGAGGTCAACCGGGATGTGATTTCATTTTTATTCAAAGGTTTTATTCCAGTACAGGATTCGGCAAATGTTCGGGAAGCGCGCACACCTCAACGTACCGATATTAGCAAGTTAAAAACAACTCACGACGAGATTCCCGCAGGAGCTACCGTTGCTGCCGGATCCGGTCCCGAAGGTCAACAGCCACAACAGGCACCTCCTAAAATAGCACCTGTAAGAGCTGAACCTAAAGTAGGAAGAAATGATGCCTGTCCTTGTGGGAGTGGAAAAAAATATAAAAATTGCCACGGAATCGGTGAGAATTAAGCGACCAGCCCAACAACCAACTTACACTTAATTATTTGTTACTTTAAATTTTAATAAACAACTACTTACCAATACTGTCCTTTAAGGATGAAGTTCACCTATCCATCTTCAATCCGCTTCCGCCATTTAATTATTATCTTCAATAAAAAAGTACCGTCATTCAAAAACCTCTGTTGTTTAACTCTATCCTGCAGTATACAAGCTTTTAAAACAATTCCATGTCATTTTTGTTTTAATTGGTAATATTGTCAATGCATTTAATGTTCACCGTTTCCACATTCATCTTTCATTGACAATTAAAAACAAAATAAAAACCTCAATACTCATTTTAATTATGTTAGCAATTACAACACTTATGTTCGGAATATTTGGCTTGTTTGGAAATAAAGGTGGCGATATTAAACCTTATATGGAAACAATCTCAAAACAGCGACAAAACAATTTACCAGTTTACTATGAATGACATTGATGGCAAGCCCGTTAATTTTTCACAATTCAAAGGCAAAACCATTTTAATTGTTAATGTAGCAAGCAAATGTGGTTATACCTCTCAATACAAAGAATTGCAGGCATTTTATGACCAAAACAAAGAGAAAGATTTTGTGATACTCGGATTTCCTGCTAACAATTTCATGGGTCAGGAACCTGGAACAAATGATGATATAAAATCATTCTGCTCAAAAATTACGGCGTAACATTTCCTATGTTTTCTAAAATTTCTGTTAAAGGAAAAGACATGGATCCACTCTATAAATTCCTTACCGAAAAAGAACAAAATGGAATTACGGATGCACCGGTAAAATGGAATTTCCAGAAATATTTAATTGACAAAGAGGGTCGATTCGTTACGTTCTTTGGTTCTTCAACAAATGTTGATGATAAAGAATTTACCGAAGTTATTTCGCAAATTTTGAAGTAAATTTTGAAACTTATAAGAGTATGTCCTTTTTTCACTTGATACTCCTGATCTTAATATTAATTCTACTACTGATTTTTTGATTTCTACTTTTAAGTTATTAAGAAAATCAAGGCGACCAACAACTTGGCCGCCTTGTAGCACACAAAAAACAATAGGAAACAATTAAAGATACCTGGTTAGAGAAAGTACTTTAAGAATTGAGCCTAATATTTTAGAGATAACAATAAACTGTATTCAACTATAAAACCGTGTTAAAGATAAAACAGTTAATTAAAAAGGTAAATAGGTAAAAAGTATGAAAGATGACACCCCCGTGAATTCTTCAAAAATTTGATTTACAACATATTAACATTATTCATGCCTCTGAATTTATTTACCGCTTCTATACGGCTTTGAACATGCAGCTTTTGATAGATGTTGTAAATATGAGACTTTACGGTATGTAGTGAAATAAACAGCTTATCGGCAATTTCCTTATTGCGAAAGCCATTTGATAAAAGCGTCAGGATTTCAACTTCGCGTTCGGTAATACCTTCGGAATCGTTCATGGTAGCGGTGGAGCTGTGAAAGTAACTCACTACTTTTCGTGCGATCTGACTACTCATAGGAGCACCACCATTCAATAGTTGATTAATAGCATCCAAAACTTCGGTGGAGGAGCTTTTCTTTAAGATGTAGCCACTTGCGCCTACGGCAAGCGCTTTGAAAATTTTCTCATCATCTTCATAGACTGTACACATCATAACCAGGATGTTTGGATGAGCCGCTTTAATAATTTTAGTACATTCAATACCACTCATACCCGGTAAATTTATATCCATGAGAACAATTTCAGGATGATGTGCTTCTACAAATTTCAGGGCCGCTTCTCCGGAAGAAACTGCGCCCATGCAATGCAAACTATCAGCTGAATTTACAATATAAACCAAACCATCTCGAATATTTTCATGGTCTTCTACAATTAATACGTCGGTCTTTTTCATCATACTATAAATTAAATGATTTATTTCCAGATAGCAATCATACTAAAGTATGAAATTTTATGGCATTATTAACATTTGATTTTGAGTGCTTTACAAATATCTCCCGAAACACCTTTTAGAAAAAGGTCTTTTTACAATTTTAAAAAACCGACTAAGCTTTAAAAAAATAATCAATTTTCAGGGAAGATCCTTTAGCAATGGCGGAATCTACACTAATTCGGGCGCCAATTTCTTCCATCCTTTTTTTAAGGTTCTTGATGCCGTATCCATGTTCACGGGTGTGCGAGGGATCAAAGCCACAACCATTATCTTCAAGTGAAATACGAATGTAATTGGAATGAATTTGAATGGAATACTTTATTTCAGTTGCCCCTGCATGTTTAAAAATATTATTAACACCTTCTTTAACTGCAAGAAATAAATTTCGTTTAGCCACGGTTCCTATTATCACATTGGGAACATCCACAGGTATATTCATCACAACAGTGATTCCCCTTTTCTCACAGGTAGCACCCACATACTCGGTGATATAGGCAAGTAAATTTTTGAGCGAATCATTTTGAGTGTTCATCGCCCACAAAATTTCACCAATTTTCTCCACTGTTTCCCGGGCAGAAGTGGCTATTGATTGTACATGTTTTGTAAACTGAGGTTCGGTATTTTTATTCAGCTTCAAAAATTCAGCATTCATAACTATACCTGTTAAATCGGCGCCCAAATCATCATGCAAATCCCGTGATATACGTTCCCGCTCCAAGGTAACAGCGCGTTCCATTTCAAGGTCTCTGATTTTTTTCTTCATCGCAGTTTTCTGTTTTGAAAAATAAATGGAAAATACAAGGCTCAATAAAATAATGATAATAGATAAACTAAACCATGTAGACCGCCAAAAAGGTGCTACCACACTTATTCGTTCTTCAACAGGCAAACTCCATTCACTTCCGGCATTGCGGGCACGAACCTGTATGCGGTAGCTCCCCGGTATCAGATTCGATAAAATAATTTCATCATTTCGGGTGGTAATCCATGCTTCACCAGGATCGGTTCTATATTGATACATGATCGCATTGGGATTCAAAAAATTTATGGCACCAATACCCACCTGCAACGGACCTTCATTGTGCGACAATGTAATATTTTTTAATCCGGTATAACTTCTGTTATCTGTTTTCAGGAACCGAAAGTAAACAGGAGGCGGTGCAGCTGATTGATAAAACAATGATTCATCAATAATAAAAAGTCCTTGTGATGTTGCAGTAAATACTTTGCCGTTTTCATAATATACATCCCGAACATCTTCACTTAACAATCCATTTTGACGATTAATTACCAGTACTTCTGAAATAACATTTTCTTTGTACCTGAATCTGCACATCCCTTTATTGGTGGCTACCCAAACAAGATTTTTACTTATAAAAACAGCTTGGCACTGGTTAGAAGGTAATCCATTTGCACGAGTAAGATTGTTTATTACTTTTCCTTTCTTATAAAACACCAACCCTTTTCCATTAGTGGATAAAATAAGAGTAGAGTCAGGAGCCTCCGTTATTTTAGAAATTCTTTCGCGAAGCACAGGTTCATTTTGATAGAGGGGTATTAGTGAATCATTCTGTACAAATGAAGTCCCTGAATATTGGAAACGTACAATCCCGTTGATGCCTGGTAACAACTATAAGTACGTATCGATTCTTGCGACTTCAAAAGATTTACAAACTTCCAGTCATCCGGTTTTTTTTCTGCTATACCTGCAAAATGTGAAATAAAAATAGTTCCATCTTTTCCTTTAGTAATATTTTTAACTGAATAAGGTAAAGAAAACTGATTAGTTAATATCGGATATCGCACCAGTACATCGGTATTTTCTTTATTGCTGAACACTCCTTGATCGGTACCTATCCAAAGCGTATTCGCGCTATCGGTGATGAGTGATAAAACACGGTTTTGTCCCGGTATTTGAGTATCGAGATAAAAATTTTCAACTATTCCGTTCAATAAACTTACTGTAGATACGCCACCATTGTCACTACCCACCATAACCATATCATTCCCAATGGAAGCCAGCGAAAATAGATTGTCGGAAGGCAATCCATCGGTAGAGTTATAATAAGTTATTTTCTTGAACCCCGATGGAATCATAAACAAACCTTTATTCTGAGAAGCGATCCAAAAATTTCCTTCCCGATCTTTAAACAAACTATTTTGAATTACACCTTTCAGTAACACACGGTTAATACGAACCGAGTCGCGTTGTGAGAAGATCAACAGCCCCTGGTTTCTGGTACTCACCCATATTTCTCCATTGCCATTGTAGTAAATTGCATTATAATCTTCTTCGCTTTCCGTATTAGAAAAAGCGTATAATAGTGTATCACCGCTACATGTTCCGCCCATCTTCACTAATCCTTCGGCGCATATTCGTATTATCGATTTTAAATCGGAACCTGCAGCTTTCGTGCGATTAAAGGAAAATTTCCCTGAACATTTATCCGATTCAATAAATCGCTTATTTTTATCATCAAAAACATAATTTACACTTCCAAGGTAAAAATCAGGTTTGCCTTTTTGGCGTTCCATAAATACCATACCGTTACCAACAAATCTACTCTGGAACTGATAGCGTCGAACAATGTCACCGTCAATGCTAATCACTTTATTTCCAACAGCACTTAGCCAAATCTTACCGGATTCGTCAACAAAATAATCGACCCAGGACTGACCCAGAAAAACACTTTGCAAAAAAGGTGCATTTGACTCGTTGTAAAAAATACCATTCTGAAAAAACGATAATCTTCCACTTAGTGTAAGAAACCAAATACGGTTTTGTTTATCTTCAAAAATTTTGAAAACTTCATTGTCACTAAGACCTTCATCCATACTAAAACTCTCAAATCGGCGACCATCAAATCTGCTCACTCCAGCATCGGTTCCAAACCACATGAATCCTTTTGAGTCCTGTATGGAGCAATAAATGTTGGAGCTAGCTAGCCCATCTGAAGGCGAATAGTTACGAATTGTAAACTGTTGCGCATATAATTTATCAACTGGCCCAATAGCCGTCAAAATAAAAATTAAAATACTTAAAGTCCTGAATATGCGCCTTTTCTGTTTCATGATGGGCTGTAAGTAGGAGAATTCTCTCCACTTATGACCAAAAATGCAAAAAATATCTCATTTGGGCAAATGCATTCGCTATTGGAGGAGTTTTTAAAGCACAATTACATTGTACGCTAAGCCCACCCGACGATATCCATTAAGGTTTCTGGACTGAAGCGAGAATGTAAAATGTAGAATGTAAAATCTTCAATGTAAAATGCAAACGAGAATGTAAAATGTAGAATGTAGAATCTAAAATGTAGAATGAAACGAGAATGTAAAATTTAGAATGTAAAATCCTCAATGTAGAATGAAAACGGGAATTTAAAATGTAGAATGTAAAATCTTCAATGTAAAATAAAAACGGAAATGTTAAATGTAGAGTGAAAACGGGAATGTAAAATCTAAAATGTAGAGTGAAAACGGGAATGTAAAATGTAGAATGAAACGAGAATGCAAAATCTTCAATGTAAAATAAAAACGGAAATGCAAAATGTAGAATGTAAAATCTAAAATGTAGAATTTAAACGGGAATTTAAAATGTAGAATGTAGAATTTAAACGTGAAATTAATAATATTTAAGATTTTAGATTTTACACCTTGGTTGAGCTAGCCGATACATTCCCGTTTTCAAGATCGAGAATTTGCATTTTTCCGGGCAGTTCGAACACTGGTGATGAAAATTGCTACGAGTTCGGAGCTTTCCTTTTCGCAATTGTTGATAATTTCACAATTAGGACACAAATTGCGACTAATAATTATTTTTAAATGTTCGCGACTCCATTAATTCCTTTAAACAAATACTGATTTTATGTATAAAATCTGCCGTTGATTCAGGCACCAGCGCCTCACCGTAATTCAAAGCAGCTGAAGAGCAGGAACGGATCAATTGGTTTCTAATGTTAATTCCTTCTTTAGAATCAATAATAGATTCGGCCATTTGGCCTATCATAGTACTAAATCGTACCAAACGATCAGCGAGATCGTAAGTTCGTTGTTCTTTTGAGAATTCGTTTTTCATAGAATAGATTTGTTTAGAGGTAAAATGATAAATTTCTTGTGCATAAATTGTAGAGTGAAAACGGGAATGTAAAATGTAGAATGTAGAATGTAAAATCTAGAATGAAAACGGGAATGTAAAATGTAGAATGTAGAATCTTCAATGTAGAATGAAACGGGAATGTAAAATGTAGAATGTAGAATCTTCAATGTAAAATAAAAACGGGAATGTAAAATGTAGAATGTAGAATCTTCAATGTAAAATAAAAACGAGAATGTAAAATGTAGAATGTAGAATCTTCAATGTAAAATAAAAACGAGAATGTAAAATGTAGAATGTAGAATCTTCAATGTAAAATAAAAACGAGAATGTAAAATGTAGAATGTAGAATCTAAAATGTAAAATGAAAACGGGAATGTAAAATGTAGAATGTAGAATGAAAACGAGAATGTAATAATATTTTACATTTTACATTTTAGATTTTGGATTTTACATTCCCGTTTTCACCCCGCCCAGCCATCTCTATCCAAATTTCGGTATTGAATTGCTTCGGCAAGATGCTCGGCAAGAATAGCATCACACTTACCGAGATCAGCTATGGTTCTGGCAACTTTAAGTATTCTATCGTAAGCGCGAGCCGATAAGCCAATACGTTCAACAGCAACTTTAAGTAGTTGATTGCATTCGGGTGTGAGTTTACAAATGTTTCGCAATTGTTTGGCACTCATTTGAGAATTACAATAAACTCCTTCTGATTCAACAAAACGCTGCGCCTGAATAAGTCGTGCCTGCACCACTCTTTCGCGAACGACTTCGCTTTTTTCGGAGATACGATCGTTCGAAAGTTCACCAAACGGGACCGGTGTAACCTCCACATGAATATCGATTCTATCGAGCAAAGGACCGGAGATTTTGTTAAGATATTTTTGGACAATTCCCGGTCCACATACACAATCCTTTTCAGGATGATTGTAAAAACCACAAGGGCAAGGATTCATTGAAGAAACCAACATAAAACTCGCAGGGAACTCTACACTCATGCGCGCTCTTGAGATGGTCACTTTGCGTTCTTCAAGCGGCTGTCGCATCACCTCCAAAACAGTGCGTTTGAATTCAGGCAATTCATCCAGGAATAAAACACCATTGTGTGCGAGTGAAATTTCACCCGGTTGTGGATTGCCTCCACCACCTACCAATGCCACATCACTAATGGTATGGTGCGGAGAACGAAACGGTCGTATACTTACTAATGAAGTGTTGCGTCCCACCTTTCCTGCTACTGAATGAATTTTAGTTGTTTCAAGGGCTTCTTCGATGGTGAGCGGTGGCAATATTGTTGGCAGCCGTTTGGCCAACATGGTTTTACCTGAACCCGGTGGGCCGATAAGAATCACATTGTGCCCGCCAGCAGCAGCAATTTCCAGTGCTCGCTTAATATTTTCCTGACCTTTAACATCTGAAAAGTCAATTTCCATATGATTCTGCACACGTTCAAATTCTTCCAAAATATTAATACAAACGCGTTCCGGTGTACTCTCTTTTTTGAAAAAATTAATCACTTCTACAATATTTTCGACACCATAAACTTCGAGCTTTTCTACAATAGCTGCTTCCCTGGCATTTTCTTTTGGAAGAAAAAACCCTTTAAATCCTTCCCGTGCCGACTGAATCGCGATGTTCAAGGCTCCTTTAATGGGCAACACATTTCCATCAAGCGAAAGCTCACCCATTATAATATAATCGCCAATTCCATCAGCAGGAATTTGTTCAGATGCTGCCAGTATTCCCATTGCAATGGTAAGATCATAAGCTGAACCTTCTTTACGAATATCGGCCGGAGCCATATTCACAACAATCTTTTTTCCGGGCATTTTATAACCTACATTTTTAAATGCCGCAAGCAATCGTTGCTGACTCTCCTTTATGGCATTGTCAGGCAAACCGACCAAATAAAAGCGTGTACCTACATCACAATTCACTTCTACCGTAATTGTTGTTGCATTGATGCCATAAACGGCACTTCCAAAAGTTTTAATTAGCATGATGAAAATATATTAAAAGTTAAATTGAAAAATTTTAAAAAGCAGATCTTAACTAGTTATCACGAGTCATTGCATGTAACATTCAATCCTATTCAAAAATAGCATAGCACATGCACTCCTGCATCAATACCCAAACCAAAAAGGCCAGGTTTCGATCAGACATTCTTAATTTGCATAAAATTTAAATCCTGAATGAAAACAATTCTCAGGTGGAAGTGAAAAAACGAAATGGTCGCATACTTAAAATTAAAAAGTTTATCTAAAAAAACGAGACTCAAAGATAGGTAAAATAATTTATAATGCAAAACTGGGACAGTATTTTTCTCAAAAAGGGCTTGTTACCAAAAATACCTGATACGTGGCCCACTACAAGCCTTAAATGCCCTCCTGAATTAGCCTGATGACAGTTTTGTAACATCTATTATGAGGTGGTGTTGGGGATCAACTGCTTTCGATAATTTTTGGTAACCAATGAAATGAATATATAAATAATTCAGCTCAGATGCCTTTTTCTGTTTTTTAAGATAACTCTCATTACATCTAATTTTTCCTAATAAAAATGATATTTTATAACGTATATGTATGTTATAAGGAATTGTAATTGGATGCGCAAATGTGAAATATGGCTCCCAGCAAATTTTTTTTGAAATGAATAGTTATTAACAATTGTAGGGGAAGAGGTATTCATTTATACATTCGTCGGGTCGTCTCGGAAATTTTGATTGATCCACCGCTTCCCCCCAGCGAATAAAAGGATCCATCATTATATAAAGGATTTATAATTTTATTGACTCCTGTGTAAAAATACATTTTTTACGCTGATAGAAAAAGTGTGTTCAGTTTACAGTTTTAAATTTTTATACAAACATTTTAAATTCAATTAGTATGCAAAATTATTCCCACCTTGTTTTTAGCTGCAAATTATTTCAGCAAAGAAATTTCAAATCAATTTTAATTCTGTTATTTTTATTTATTGCGAATGCCGGCAAAGCACAAACGCCCTTAGATGCAGCAGTTTCCTTCTCGGGCAACGAAGGCTATTTTAAAGTGGTAGTTGCTGATACCAATGATGTGAATGAAATTGAAATGCTTGTTGGAACGGATGAAAATGCTTCGGAAATGTTCTCTCATATATTTACTTATGATCAAACTTCGGGTTTACCTTCCGGGATGTCCTATTCACGTACCGGAAATGAAATTAATGTAGGTATGGGTACTGTGACATTGCTGAATGCTTATCATGCCAAAGTACGACTTAAAAACGGGTCAAATAACTGGTCGAACTGGTATGAGTTCATCGGAAATTAGTTGGAAACATTCCATTTTTTAATCAATCAAATAAATTCAATTATTTTAATACTTACAGCTATGAAAAAGCAACTCATTTATATTTTAGGATTTTTACTATTCATGCAATTGGCTCTTTTAAATACAATTAATGGTGCCAGTTTTATTTGGACTGGAAATTATTCTTCATCCTGGACAAGTTCAACGAATTGGTCAAGTGGAGGTGGTGGAACACCTAGTTCTGGTGACAATATTACCATCAACAGCAATGCTCCTAATAATTTGGTGCTCGATCAAAACCGAACAGTAACCAACTTCACTATCAACGGCGATACTCTAGACTTAGGAACCTATACTTTGACCACAACAGGAGTAACCTATTTCAATGGTGGATTGCTCAACAACGGCAATCTAAATATATCCGGTTCGTTGTGTCACTTTGGTGGCGCTACCATAAATGCCCGAACGGAAGCTAACTGTGGTTATTACCATATGAACGGCGGCTCTTTTTTAAGGCCTGTTATTCTTGTATCAACAGGATCGGCAAATACCAGTGGCACTGGTAACTGTATTTTTTCAGATAGTTTATCCATTACTCATGGAGGATCTTACTATTTTACCACTGGTTCAACATATGGTGACAATTTTCAAAATGTTACTATCACCAACAACTCAACGCGCGAAATATATTTAGGAACAGCGGACACAACTTTTATTTCAGGCAATTTAATCCTAAATAACACCAGTACCGGAGGTTTTGTCACAGGCAATACAGGTGGCGTTACCTATTTAGCCTCAGGTAAAACTATATCCATTGGCAGCAGTGGTTTTACGAATAATTATCTGACACTAAAAAACTTCTACCAACAGGGTGCTACTTCCCAAACCTTAACCTTAACCGGAACTGCCATTTTGAACTTAATAAATGCTAACTTTGATGGAAACTTCACTGTAACCTCCCCTGGAATCTTGCTAAAGAACAGCACATTTAATGGCGCCACCTCCATCACCCGAAACGGCAGTTCGGGAAATTACCATTGCGATGGAGGAAATAATTTTATTGGAGCATTTTCATTAGATAATGCAGGAAGTGTAGGGAGGGTACGCTTCGCCAATACAATTCCTGACAATTTCTATGGAGACGCGACCTTTAATTCCACCGGCGGACAGGATGTGCAAATCGCCTATTCCGGCAATAATGTTGTTTCTGGTAATTTAACTTTAAACAGTAACAAGGTGGTGTTTAATACAGGGAGTGGTAAGGTGACTTTTTCGGGTGGGAATTCACAAATCTTAAATGGAAGTAATACCTTTCAGTTTAAAAAAGTCGCAATCAATAAAAACTCAGGATTCGTAACTGTAAACACCCCGGGCAGCGTGGATGACACACTCTTTTTGATAAAGGGAACATTTTTAACCAAAGCCACCAATCTGATCAACTTAAAATCGGGAGCGAAAGTGACGGGAGCCTCCGACAGCAGTTTCATTGACGGTCCAGTTAAGAAAACGGGTAATACTGCATTTGTGTTCCCAACTGGAGCCAACAATTCGTACCGGCCTATTGAAATAAGTGCACCATCAACAACAACAAGTGAGTTTATAGCTGAATTTAAAGATGATTCCCTTTCTGTTAATTCCAATACCAAGGACACTACCTTAGCCCGCTTGCTGCGAAAACAATATTGGAACCTGAACCGCACTTCCGGTACCTCGCAGGTTTATGTGACTGTTGGATGGAATTCTCATTCATCATTAGTTGACACGCTCATTACCGTAGCATCCTGGAATGGATCGCAATGGAAGGATTTGGGCAACGGTATTATCACTGGTAACCACATCTCAGGAAGCATTAAATCTTTAAGCACCGCTTCTTATTACAATCAATTTATTATTGGATACAGAAGCAATCATACCTTACCTGTGTTTACTAATTGTAACCAAGTAACAACAGCTACAAGTTTACAAAGCTGCTTACAGCATTCATCACAAATTACTATTACTGGAAATATTGATCTGGATGGAAACGGAATAGATTTTCCATTGGAAGTTGATTTTGGCGTAACTCTTCAGGGGACTTCTGAATGGTGGAAGACGGGTTGTCCTCTTATCACTTCAACACATACATTTTCCTATTTTGATGCAACATGTTTTTGCCCCAATGATCCTGATGCAGCTTGCTTATCCTTAGATTGTGAACCGGAGGCATTGTATTTATTTTCCATGCAACCCGGCGCAACCATACAGAATCTGCGGATTAGAGGAGCAAGCTTGGATCATAAGGATTTTAATGATCCTGAGTATTTATGCGGTGGCATATATGTGTTTGATAATGGTGCTACTGCAGTGAACATACTAAATTGTGAAATTTTCGGTTTTAGTCAGGCAGGTATTTGGAAAAAATACGATACTGACTTGTTGAACATTTCCAATTGTTACATTCACAAAGTAAAAGGCCGATCTAGTTATGGAATAGGATATGAGTATGGTCGATGGGAAAATTGTCAACCACACCCACTGTAAATTTTACCAACTGTATTTTTGACGATTGCAAAGCTGCTATTGATGGACAAGGTTACCCCATCCATTGGAATATTTTGCATTGTAGCTTGAGTCAGTTTTTTCAAGGCGAGGATATTCATATGCACAATTATAACGAATTTCATAAACAGCATTTGGATGGCAATGGAAACATCGTTTACGATTGCCATATTAAATATCCATGTTCTGGCTTATTGAGTAATAGTTTTAATGGGTTGGCATCAGACTTGACTACATCAATTGAACCAATATGTAATAATGTAATACAAAGCACTTATTCTAAGAAAGCTGATCCATGTATAGTTTATAATGATAATTTAAGTTACATTCCTTTGTACGATATTGGCGGAGCCAATATTACAGTTGAAAATAGTATATTTCATAAAAAATGGAATTTGGGCACAAATGGAAATATGAGTTTAAAATTCCCCAATAGAGATGTTTCAAAAGGTGGGGTAAGTGATAACAAAATTATTATCCGGAAAAATACTTTTTCAACTTTTAGATTCACTCCTTCTCAGGCTTGGTTTAGCTCCATAAACTCAATTAATTATAATAATACAGGGTACGCTAAAATTTCAGATAATTATATTGATGCAAGTGTATGGAGTGCTGATCCACATAATATCGTTGAAGACAATTATTTTGATTACAAATCTGGTGATAATCTAGCTGCATCAGCTGCAACGGCCCCGCAACCCAATGAACTCTCTCTTCAGTTAAATGATGGAACCAATGCCTTATCTACCAGTTATTCGCTTTCTCCTTTGGAAGGTCATAAATACATTCAATATGTGAATGTAAATACACAATTTTATCTGGAAGCCTCCATAACCAATGCAGGTGGTTCGGCAGAATCCTATTACATTATAAGGCCAAATCCGAATACCAATGGAGTGAGTACCACATCAGAAGCACACGTTATTTCAAACGAAAATTATTTTTTCGACTCCGAAGAAAAATTAAATGGTACTACTGTTACCAAATCCATAACCTACAATAAACCCGGTTTGTATGGTATTGATGTAATGGGATTTGATGCACATGATTATGGAACTGCTGGTTATGATTTCAGGGCTTCTTCGTGGCAACACATTCCGGTGATTGTGAAAGATGATAGCGAAGAACAGGTTTTGTATTTTAATGTTAAGGACAGTTACAAAGAAACGGGAACTTCATTGACAGGAGTGATGAAACAAGCCTATTTGAATAATACAGCAATTTGGAGTGAGGAAATTACCGAAGGCGGTGATGGATGGGAAGCTGTACGGATAGATCTGAAAGGAAATATTTCAGGGACCACGACAGCAATCAAAACTCTATTACTCACTGATGGAACACCCAATGTGTTATCATTTGGAATTTTTATGAACAGTAATATTGATGCTTCATTATTGAAAGGATTGTTTGTTTGGGTGGATGATGTTTATATCAAAAAGTATGACAGCCCTACCGGTGATAATCTTATAAAAGATGGAAGTATAGAGCGAATATTGCAAGAAGGAAAATTAGAAACAGGAATTTCTGAAAATTGGTTATGGTTTCAGGATATTTCGAAAACATTTACAGGTTGTGGCGAAACTACCGATGGGGGAATCAGTTCGCAGGAAAGAAAATCAGGCGAATATGCAATACAACTTGAAATTTCTCCACTACCCAGTTGTACCACTTACGTAGTAGCAGGCTCTGGTGAAACAGTTGTTTCTGTTGGAACAACTGTTGATTTTACGGATTTGCTAAGTTGTAATGATTATTGGACAGCTAACACAACTCCACCCGCATATGGGACTTCAGCTGTCGGATTTATTCCTTTTCCGGGAATTGGTGGTGTTACTCAGGGTGGACAATATTTTGTTCCTTCTAATATTTCTTTAGGTTCAAATCAAACTCTGACTCTAATTGATTGTATTTTGGCATTTTCATCAGATGTTGGCATTGCAGTTTCCGCAGCAACGGCTGAGCTGGAAATAAAAAGTACTTCTTCCACCACAGGTTCTCATTTATTTGGTTGCGCAAACATGTGGAATGGGATTGTTAACGATAACGGAACATTGGATTTATTCGGAAACATAAATTTCTTACCTGTAAAAATTGAAGATGCTAAAGTTGCTATAACAAGTAATGGAGGCAATGTTCAATTACGAAGTGTTTCCTTTGATCATAATGGCCTTGATATTGATTTTGATGGTACTACTTCACCATTTAGCAATCAATCGAAAATAAATGGCTGTGAATTTCTTTGCACAGACGGAGTAATTTCCAAATCGCCATTTGAAGGAGTAATTCCAAATGAGCATGTTGTACTGAATGGAATTACAAATTTTAATTTTCCGCTTGGCACCTCCGGCCCGGGAGCGGGAACACTCAATAATTTTTCAGATGCGATTAATGCGGTAAGCATAACAAATAGCAAAGTGATATTGCAGCGTAACATATTTTCAAGAATATACAGAAGAGATGATGGGATTTTGGCCACTGATTACGGACGAGCAATAAATATTCGCAATAATGGAAGTGCAACCAATTATTCCATTGAAATTATGGATAATGAATTTAACGATGTGAATCTTGGAATAAATGTAGATAACATAATCGGAAGCACATTGAAAATCTATAACAACACTTTCAATAATCCCAACTATCAATTCGACCCTAACCCAAGTACGGTGTTATTTTATAATCATCGCACAGCTATAAAAGTTCAAAACCCCATTGCATCTCCAGCAATAAATGCTGAAATATATGGAAATACAATCACCGATTTCAGGATTGGTATTCATACTCTCAATACACCTGATATTAACATTGGTACTGATGTAGCTGGAGCACTGGTCGCAGGCAACACTATTGAGTTTGATAAAACCACTTTCCCTTTAACTAATTATTATGGAGGTATTTGGTTGCAAAATTGTGCCGGAGCAAAGGTCGCAAACAATTCTGTTGACAATAGTACAGAAAATGAAGATTTGAATTTTAGAGGACTTGATATTGAAACTTCTGCGGATTGTTTTTTAAATTGTAATATTATTGACAATATTGGTGTGGCAATTAACATTTATGACAATTGTGGAACTACTAAATTACGCTCCAATGAAATGAGTCATTTCTTCACCGGTGTATGGCTAAACGGTCCGAATGGAGCCAGTATTGATGTTGATCAAGGTGACGCTACTTCTCTAGAATCATGGGGTAATGAATGGAATTGGCAGGCCGCACCAAGTTTAAAAGTCGATGGTGCTAATTATGGATTATCGGTTGGAATCAACTGGTATTATGAAGGTTCTGATGTAAATGGAAATAAATTTAGTCCACGTCCATTTAATGCGAATATTGTTAGTCCAGAAGCAGCATCAGGAACTTCCGGTTCACTTTGCACTTCCTTTTTCAGAACTACTCCCAACAGGAAGGATAATTTTGGACCTGTAGTAGGTGACAGTGCAGTTTATACTGAAAGTGTTGACAAGAGTCGCTATCTTGCAACTCAGAATTCCTACATCGCCATGAAAAATGATTCATCATTGATTTATAGAGGTGATTCTTACGATTCGGATTTCGAAAGTTTTTTCTTGAGAATGGACTCCTCTAATGTTGCAAAATTTCAAAAAGTGAGAAAACTTGCCGCTACTTGGCCAGATTCTGCTCAAGCCATTAATAATTTGATTACAGACACAAATGATATAGAATTTAATTCAAAAACATTCAATTCCTTATATTTTAGTAAAATAATCAATGGAACACCAGTAAATTCATCTGACAGCACATTCCTTGATGGCTTGTTAACCGGTACTTACATAACAATCGGCGAATCTTTTTATTATGCTGCTGCCGTTCAGTTCAGAGAAATGCATCCTGAAACATCTTCATTACGTATTGGAACTTCAAAGCCTGTCGAAGTGGAAGCAATTGTTCCACATCCAATAAGTATTATTAAAATATATCCTAATCCTGCAAATAATAGTATTAAAGCTGAAATTCAAAATGGAGATGATAAGTTAACTTTAATTGAATTGTACTCCTCTATTGGAAATTTAATTGCATCGCAAACTGGTAACAGTAATTTGATTGAACTGAATATTCAATCATACCACGAAGGTTTGTATAAATTACGTGCCTATACTCAAAAAGGATTCACTGATACTAAAACATTCAGCATCGTAAGATGAAAAAATTAACATACTTCTTTAAATTGTTCTTATTGTTACTTTTTATTCCTGTAATTTTAACTGCCCAACGTAATAACATTTGGTGTTTTGGAGATTCCGCTGCAATAGATTTTGGTAGCGGAATTCCTGTTGCAGGAATTTCTGCAATGAATTCACGTGGCACTTGTGTTTCCGTTTCTGATACTAATAGCAATTTATTGTTTTACGGAAATACTAGATCAGGAGCAGGAGGTGTAACTAGCGGTTTATTATGGAATAAGAATAATCTACTGATGTTAGAAGGTGATTCAATCTCAGGCGGTGGTTGGTATCATGAACTTGTTATTGTACCCAATCCAGTGGATGATTCTATGTATTATGTTTTTTCGATTGGGGTGACTATTTCCTTCGGACTTAAATATTCTACAGTTGACATGAGAGGCGACAACGGATTAGGGGAAGTTATACAGAAGAATGTTTCACTGTTAAGTAATATCCGAATGGTAGATTGCCTTACTGCCATTAAACATGGTAATGGTAGAGATTGGTGGGTAATTGCCAGACCCTCACCTGTTCAACAACCAGCTTATAATAATAGTTGGTACTCCTATTTAATTTCTCCATCTGGGATTTCAATGGTTAATATTCAAAATGTAGGTTCTTTAAATGGAACTAATATTGGAAATATTACTTTCTATTCAGATAGCTCAAAACTTGTATTCACAAATCTTGGAGGCATGATAGAGTTATATGATTTTGATAGATGTTCTGGAATCATCTCGAACCCGGTGAATATTGAACCTCAGATACCAATACAACCCAATCCCATGTATTGGTCTAGTGAATTTTCGTCATCTGGAAGGTATTTGTATGTTAGTGCCAGCACCACGCCAAGTAAGCTTTGGCAATTTGATACTTGGGCATCAAATATAGATTCAACAAAAACATTAATATGGCAAACATATTATCCTCCATTCACAGCAGGAGCATTAAAAAGAGCACCTAACAATAAAATTTACATGAGTTGTGCATGGAGTGATTCCAGCGGCAATTTTAATTATCCTTATGACTCCACCATGTACTATACTGAAAACATGAATTTGAGTGTAATAAACTTACCTGACTCTTCAGGATTAGCTTGCGATTTTCAACCATGGAGTTTTTATCTCGGTGGGAAACGTACTTATTGGGGTTTACCTAATAATCCTGATTATGATTTACCTGCTTTGGCGGGCAGCCCCTGCGATACACTGGTTGGAATTACAGAACAACCATCAACTAACAATACCACGGCTGAGTTATTTATATATTACCATACCGGGTGGCAAACGGCCTTCATAAACGCCCAAAAGCTAACCGGCCACAACTACCGGTTGCGAGTATATGATATACAGGGAAAGGAAATCTTAAGCGAAAGCGACAAACTTAACCCACCATATTATACGAAAAATTTAAATTGTACATCATTTGCAAAGGGGTTGTATGTTGTAGTATTGGAAACGGATAAGGAAAAATTGACTAAGAAATTTGTGATTGAGTAAGTTTTTGATTTGAACTTGGCATGAATTTAATTCTATGAAATTAACATTAACTCTTTCATTTTGTATAATTGCTTCCACATGTTTATTTGCTCAAAAACGTAATTTTGTCTGGTGCTTAGGCGATTCGGCTGGCATTGATTTTACGAATTTACAAAACCCAATTCCAATAGCTACAGGAATGGATGCAAGAGGCAGATGCACTTCCATTGCGGATTCATTAGGGAATTTACTCTTTTATGCAAGCACAAGTGATCCACTATTGTTAATTCCTGATGAATTATTATATGTTCGAAATGTTTTAAATCAAGTTATGACAAATGGTGATTCCATTGTTGGGCTTAATTGGTATCAGGAATTAACCATCACTCAAGATCCTGCCAATTCGAATCTTTATTATTTATTTTCTATTGGTGTAACTAATAGTTATGGTTTGTACTATTCAGTTGTTGATATGAGTCTAAATGGTGGCTTGGGAGGGGTTGTGCAAAAAAATGTGCAGTTGGAGAATTTTAAATGTACGGATGGATTAACTGCAATTAAGCATGGCAACGGTCGAGATTGGTGGATTATATTTAGACGGTGGGATACTGTAAATGATCTGTTTTATAAATATTTGATAACACCATCAGGAATTTCAAATGTAATAATTCAAAATATTGGCTCACCAACAAATAATGGATTTACTAAAATGAAATTTTCGCCTGATGGCAATAAATTTGCCATGATTAATTTGCCGGGTCTTATGGAAATATACGACTTTGATCGTTGCACAGGAATAATCAGTAATTCTATAACTATTCATCCTGAACCTATTTCTGCTCCGTATGGTCGGTTTTGGAGTTGCGAATTTTCACCCAATGGGCGATTTTTGTATGTTGCTACTAATAATAATAGTGCCACTAAAGATTTATATCAGTATGATTTATTATCACCAAATCCTGTAACCTCACGAATTTCACTTACTTCAAATTCAAATTATTTAATTGGATATGGATTTTTAAAACGGGGACCTGATGACAAAATTTATTTTTCAACAGCTTATCAGTGTGATGCATTCCCATATTGCTATCCATATCCCGATAGTGTTTACAATCAATATAACATGAACCTCAGTGTAATTAATTCACCTGATAGTTTAGGTTTAGCCTGTGACTACACACCTTATAGTTTCTATTTAGGAGGGAAACGGACCTATTATGGCCTTCCCAATAACCCTGATTATGTCATGCCCGCCCTCACCGGCAGCCCCTGCGACACACTGGTAAGCATCAACGAACCTGCAAGCACTGGTAACACTAACGCTAACCTACACTTGTATTATGCGCCCGACTGGGAGAAGGCCTTTATAAATGCTGATAATTTAAAGGGGAAAATTACCGTTTACGTATGATAGATGTGTTAGGAAAAGAAGTGTACGCTGAGAGTGGTGTGTTAAATTCGCAATACTTTACCAGAGATTTAAACTGTGCTTCGTTTTCGAGTGGAATTTATTTGATAACGTTTGAGACAGAGAGGGAGCGGCTGGTGAAGAAGATGCAGGTTAATTGGAGGTGATAAGGTATTGAAATTACATTTGATGGTTTTGATGGTTTCAGAAAGGATATTCCAACTATTAATTATTCTATTAACATCAGATATAGCGATTTTAAATTGGACTTGCCACTTATAAGTTCCAACCGGGGTTTTATTTGGTAACTACCAGTAGTGAGGCCAATGGATTTCAATTTAAAAAATTAATCATTGCAAGATAAATAAACATGAAATCTACAATATTAGTTTTAAAACTTTGCATATTGTTATTGGGCCCCCAAACAAGTTTTGCTCAAAACCGGAACAATATCTGGTGTTTTGGAGATAGTGCAGGGATTGATTTTAATGATACAACCAATCCTTTTCCTATCAACACTTCTCTTGTTACCAGAGGATCTTGTGCTTCAATATCTGATACTTCAGGGAATTTACTTTTCTATTGTAGCACTCGATCTGGATGGCCAGGAGTTTATTCAGGGTTCATATGGAACAGAATTAACAATTTAATGTTAGGTGGAGATTCTATAGGAGGAGACGGATGGTATTATGAAATGGTTATTGTACCAGTTCCAAATGATGATTCTTTATTTTTATTATCCTCAATTGGTGTAACCATGCCTTATGGTTTAATGTACTCAATTATTGATATGCGTGGTGATAATGGCTTGGGAGAAGTTACTCAAAAAAATATTTCATTATTAAGTGGTAAAATGGTTGATTGTGTCACAGCGATAAAACATGGCAATGGAAGAGATTGGTGGCTTATGGTGAGAGAATCTCCCACAGGACAACCGACTTATAACAATACATGGCTTTTGTTTTTGATTTCTCCATCAGGAATTAATCCAATACCTGTGCAAAATGTAGGGGAATTAAATGGAACAAATCTTGGGAATATTGCTGTTTCGCCGGATGGAACTAAAATTTGCTTTACGAATCTGGGAGGCTTAATTGAACTTTATGATTTTAATCGTTGTACTGGCTTAGTTTCTAATCCGGTGACTATTGAACCGCAGTTATCCTCCAGTCCGTATCCATATTACTGGGCCAGTGAATTTTCTCCCAGTGGCCAATATTTATATGTCAGTAGTAGTACTCAAATAAGTAGACTTTGGCAGTTTGATACTTGGGCACCTAATATTCCATCAACAAAGACTTTGCTATGGCAAGTTCAAAATCCTGCTAACACTGCTGGGGCATTAAAAAGAGGACCAGATAATAAAATTTATTTTAGTTGTGCTTGGACTGGAGGTGGATTCAATTATGTTAATTACAATTCCAGCCAATATTATTTAGAAAATATGAATTTGAGTTTAATAAATTCACCTGATTCAGCAGGATTTTCCTGTGATTTCCAACCTTGGAGTTTTTATCTAGGTGGCAAACGCACTTACTGGGGGCTACCCAATAACCCAAATTATGATTTAGGTCCTTTAGTTGGCAGTTCGTGCGATACACTTGTTGGTATTTCTGAACCACAACCCTCCATCATCAAGCCTCAACTTAATATCTTTTACCATCCTCAATGGCAAACTGCTTTCATCAATGCTAGCAACTTAACCGCCTCCAAAGGCACCTTAGAAATTTTTGATGTGCAAGGAAAAATGATGCATCAGGAAGACATTCAAATTGTGAATGGATATTATACCCGCAATTTTAATATGACTGGAATGGCCGATGGGATGTATTTTGTTAATTTGGTTACAGTAGGTCAACGGCTTTCAGGGAAATTGGTAAAAGAATAAGTGCTTGGATTCACTCAAAGAAAGACTATTCAATTCGCGCATATTTACTGCTAAAGGAATTGTAGAAACCAAAACATTCA
Source organism: Bacteroidota bacterium (assembly GCA_016722525.1). GTDB lineage: Bacteria > Bacteroidota > Bacteroidia > AKYH767-A > OLB10 > JADKJB01. The sequence continues at coordinate 440,675 of JADKJB010000003.1, read as the reverse complement.
GTTTGATAAAATGATGATTAGTCGATTCACCAGATATTGTATTTTAATTGCGTTAATGTTGCCATTTTGTTCTGTAGCGCAAAACCGAAACAATATCTGGTGTTTTGGAGATAGTGCGGGTATTGATTTTAATAATACAACCAATCCTATTCCTATTAGCACTTCACTTGTTACAAGAGGATCTTGTGCTTCTATTGCTGATACAAGCGGGAATTTACTTTTATACTGTAGCACTCGATCTGGATGGCCAGGTGATTATTCAGGGTTTATTTGGAATAGAGTAAACGATTTAATGTTAGGGGGAGATTCTATAGGAGGAGAAGGCTGGTATCATGAAATGGTGATTGTACCAGATCCAGCTGATGATTCTTTATTTTTAGTGTTCTCAAATGGTGTAACAACTGCATACGGTTTGATGTATTCAATCGTTGATATGCGAGGTGATAATGGTTTAGGAGAAGTTATTCAAAAAAATATTTCATTATTAAGTGGCTTACTAGTTGATTGTGTCACAGCGATAAAACATGGCAATGGAAGAGATTGGTGGGTGATGGTTAGAGAATCTCCCGTAGGACAACCGACTTATAACAATACATGGCTTTTGTTTTTAATTTCTCCATCAGGAATTAATCCAATACCTGTGCAAAATGTAGGTGAATTTAATGGAACAAATCTTGGAAACATAGCTGTTTCACCAGCTGGTACTAAAATTTGCTTTACAAACCTTGGAGGACTTATTGAACTTTATGATTTTAATCGTTGTACTGGCTTAGTTTCTAATCCGGTGACTATTGAACCGCAGTTATCCTCCAGTCCGTATCCATATTACTGGGCCAGTGAATTTTCTCCCAGTGGCCAATATTTATATGTCAGTAGTAGTACTCAAATAAGTAGACTTTGGCAATTTGATACGTGGGCACCTAATATTCTATCGACAAAGACTTTGCTTTGGCAAGTTCAAAATCCAGCCAACACTGCAGGAGCTCTCAAAAGAGGACCAGATAATAAAATATATTTTGCCTGTTCATGGAGTGGTGGAGGATTTAACTTTCCTTATAACAATAGTCAGTACTTTCCTGAAAACATGAACCTGGGAGTAATTCATTCTCCCGATTTAGCGGGACTGGCATGTAATTACTTACCCTGGAGCTTTTACCTGGGCGGCAAACGCACCTACAAAGGTCTCCCCAACAACCCCGATTATGATTTAGGACCACTAGTTGGAAGTTCATGTGATACCCTTGTTTCCATTAACCCTGCACCAGCCAACATTCATCCTTCAGAGTTATTTGTTTACTACCATCCCGGTTGGCAAACAGCCTTCATCAACGCCCAAAGGCTAATCGGCCACAACTATCGGTTGCGAGTATATGATATTAGAGGCGAAGAGGTCTTCAGCGAAAGCGGCAAACTTAACCCGCCTTATTTTACAAAGAATTTGAATTGTGCATTATTTGCAAAGGGGATGTATATTGTGTTATTGGAAACAGAGAAGGAAAAGCTGACGAAGAAATTTGTGATTGAATAAGAATTAAGATTTTGTTATTAGAAATTTAGAAGGTTGAGGATATAATAAAAATGATGCTACAGGTCAAACATGAACACACATTTCATCTCTACGATAATATCCCTACATCCTCGTCCCAAACCACGGGCCGGCGCGTAAGACGAGGACGAGAGTGGAGTGAAAATGAATATGATACTAAAAAATTCGTTATTCAACATTAAAAAACGCATGAAGAATACATTTTTATTGTTTCTATTTTTATGGACAATTAATCCCATACCAGAGTCTCTTAAAGCACAGGTATGGGATTCATTGGGTACGGGACTTCGAAATAATTCAAATTATAATCATGTTCATAATGGAAATTTATTGGTGGGTATTAAAGACACTATAAATAATATGTTCCTATCTAATATTGGTATTTGGGATGGTGCAATGTGGGATACCTTGGGGGTGGATTGAGTGGTGGATTATTTTCATCTGCTGAATTTAATGGAAATTTATATATTGGTGGAGATTTTCTTTATGTCGGTGGTGCAAGTTTTCCTGATCCAAAAGCTAATAATTTAACTTATTGGGATGGGAATCAATATCATCTTACTGATTACAGCGAAAGCAGCGCATATGTAAAAAGTCTTGTCACATACAACAACGAACTATATTTAGGTGCATCTCAGCCATTTGATATTGATAGTGTTACTTATAGTGCAATTGCCAGATATAACGGCACCTCCTGGAGTGATGTGGGAGGTGGAGTTTTTAGTAATTTTAGGCAAATATTGTGCATGACAAAATTTAATGGAGATCTAATTGTGGCTGGTCGATTCGATTTTGCGGGGACTACACCAGCCAATAACATCGCTAGGTGGGATGGGAACCAATGGCATACTATTGGCGATGGGCTGAATTACTATGTGAGATCAGTATATGTTGATTCAAGTTCTAACACTTTATATGCTGGCGGAAGTTTTACAGGATCAGGAACAACACCACTCAATTTTATTGCTCAATGGGATGGAACTGTATGGCTTCCATTAGGTAATGGGCTGAGTGATGCTGTCAGAACAATTACAAAGTACAAAAGCCAGCTTTATGCTGGAACTACCCCATTCTCTAATCCAAGTGCTTTAATGAGATTTGATGGAACAAATTGGGCGCCAGTTATTCCTTCACCAAACAAATTAGTATATTGTATAAATGTTTTTCAATATGAATTATATGTGTCTGGTATTTTTGATTCAATTGGAGGCGTTCCCTTTGCTGGAATAGCCCGCTATAGAGATACCATTACAGGAGTACAACCCAATCTTTTAGTGGAAAATTCTTTTGAGATATTCCCAAATCCTACTAATGATAGATTGGAAATAAAAATTTTAATTCCTATAAAGGGAATTTACAAAATTACTTTAACAGATGCGACTGGGAAGATTGTAATAAAGCAGGAGTACTCCAATGAGTTGTCAAACATTTCAATAATTCTCCCTAAAGAATTAAACAATGGGGTATACCAATGCAATATTTTAATGAACGAAAGGAAGTATTCGCAAAACTTAATTCTCCAACGTTGAGTTTAAAGATTGATTTAAAATAAAGAGTGAATTTAATTTTAAGTCTCCCTTATAAAATCCCTTCATCAGCAAAAGAGAAATATGATTCCTTAGTCAAAATAATATGATCCAGAATTTGAATCTCTAAAATCTGTCCACCACTTTTCAGCTTTTTTTAAGATTCAAATCAGCATCGCTGGGATTGAGATTTCCAGATGAAATAAATATTGCATTTTCTTCAATTTTTTTCTATTTTTGCTCCAATCCAAACCTAAAAACGCCATGAAAAAATTAATTTTTACTGCAGCTTTAGCACTTCTTATAAATGCTGCATTTGCACAAACAGAAAATTCCACTTTAATTGCCGCTCCAATGAGCAAAGAGGAAAAAGAAATGATGAAAGCCTATGAGTTATATGCTACGCCAGGTGAAGTGCATGCCCAAATAGCTAAAGATGATGGAGCCTGGATAGCAGAAATTACTATGTGGATGTCTCCCGGTGCTGCTCCCATAAAAAGCACTTCTAAAGTAGCAAATACCATGATCCTGGGAGGTCGTTATCAGCAATCCACTCATACTGGAAGTTTTAATGATATGCCTTTTGAAGGCATTAGTACTCTTGCTTTCGACAATGCAAAAAAGATGTTTATAAGCACATGGATAGATAACATGGGTACCGGAATTATGATCATGGAAGGTAAACCTGCTGAAAAAGGAAAAATCCTGTATATGAAAGGCAAACAAGTGGATCCGGTCACAGGTAAAGATATGGATGTCCGTGAAGAATTAACTTTCAATGATGATGGCACACAAAAAATGAAAATGTTCATGACTCCAATTGGTGGTAAAGAGTATCAAACTATGCAAATGGTGATGACCAGAATGACAAAATAATTTTAACTCTAAAAAGCCGGATTCGCATTTATTCAGATGTGATCCGGCTTTGCTTTTCCAACAATTTGTAGCGTTTTCTTACATTTCCATAATAAAAGATGCAATTTCGGCGTTTTGGAGCCAATAAGGTCGTGAATTTTGCCTTTCCGAAATCAATCGGCACAAAAATTGCGCATCGAAAAATAGAATAAAAAATATGGTTGTTGACCACTACCTGTTTATTCCTTAATTTTACAAACCATTTAATCCTCATAAGCCTATGAAACGTACCTTGTATGTATCGTTACTTGTTGTCGTACTGTCGACAATGGTAATTACCTCTTGTAAAAAGAAAGAAGACGAAAACCCTGCTCTGGATTCCCAAGCAAAACAATTCAATGATGACAGTCAGTTTTATAAAGGAGAAATAGATCAGGTTGATAATGACATTAACAATGCCTTATCTGAGATTCCGACCTTTGGAAAAGGAGTGAATACGCTATCCAGTCCATTGTGTGGAGTAACCATTGATTCATCTCAAATCGCCCAAAAAATTCTCTTTTTTAATTTCGATGGAATCACTCCTTGTTTCAGTCCTTCCCGAACCCGCGCGGGACAAGTTAAGGTACAGTTAACAAGTGGTACTTTCTGGAGCGATGTCAATGCCGTACTTACAATGACTTTTACGAATTTTAAGGTGACCAGACTGTATGATAATCGCTCGATCACTTTTAATGGTATTAAAACACTTAAAAATATTAATGGCAATGACTGGATTGGTTTCTTGTTAGGTAACGCTACTCTTAAATATCAGGAGCGCGCTTTCAATATTCAGGTTACTTACGACAATGGAGCTGGTGCTATATGGAATAGTGCCCGAATGACACAATGGAGCTACAACCCTACCGGTCCATTAAGTCCTAAAATTAATTTTACTGTTAATGGTGACACTACTTTGAACGGTTATGCAGATGTGGACTCATGGGGAGTTAACCGTTTTGCTCAAATTTTCACAACTTATTATACGGTACCTCTTGTATCCAATACCTATTGTGGCTTGTGGCGACCAAACGCAGGACAACTCACTCACCATCTTTCCAACTCCGATTATAACTTAATTTTAGGTGTTGATCAAAATGGAAATCCCACTCCTTATAACTGTGCTTATGGCTTTAAAATTAGCTGGACAGTTAACGGAAATACTTATGTTTCCATCATTAGTTATTGAGTTTTATAACCTAAAACAAGTAATAAAAAAAGGACTTCAGTTGTGAAGTCCTTTTTTTATTTTTTTTGGGGAAGCGCTACCTTCCAACCAGCAGAAATTTTTTTGGCGAATTGTTAACTTACAAAAATATTCAGCTTAGTTATATCCTCATCAAATGGTAAAAGTGATTTAACAAGTTCCCTTGTAAAACAATTATTTTGCTACAACAATTTTTCCATAATGAGAAAACTCTTTTCCATTTAATCTATAAAAATACGTTCCTTCGGAGAACTCACCAATAGAAATATTCAGATCTTTTTGCCAGAATTTAAAAAATAATTCCGGGACATCAACTGCTTTCCCATTATATCAAATAGTGAAAAATAAATTTGATCATCAGTTAACAAATTGAATGAAATTTGTACTTGATCTGTCGCTGGATTTGGTTGAACAATCACAACATTTTCATTCTCTATTTCATTTAATCCTACAACCGAAGGCAATAAAGTTACCTGCTTTACTGCATCAATACTGTCACCGAAATTGTTAAATGTATTTAATCGCAAATTGTAAGCTCCTGCAGCTAATCCTGTAGTAATCCACTGTCCCAAAAAGGCATTGCGAACCTCTGTGGTGCTACCACTTGAAATTGGTATCCATGTACCTGGATTCAGAGAAGTAGAATAGTACAAGTCATAAGAACCGAAATCCATCATAGCTCCTGATGGACCCTGATCAATCCATGCCGATCCATTTATAGCAACAGTACTGTTTACATACGAAACTGGAATTGGATTAATATTTACTAACCAGGCAACTCCATTATCATAAGGAATGGGATCCTGAGGTAAACTGCTTTGAGTTACAATCAGCACTGAATTGCCAATAGCGGCAGCACTGCCATTTACCGATCCATAACCAAACACAAATATTCCAGACCCCTGGCTCCTGATGCTAGTGAAAACGGTAGAAGAAATTGCAATACTAAATGAGGTGTCATTGGTCCAGTAATAACCTCCGGAGCCATCGCAAAAAACTCCTTGAGCAACAACATAGGACCGTCCCATACTTCCGACCTCACCAACTATGCAACCGGTGATAGCAATACTGGAGCTATCAAAAACATACAAGCTCCATGTTTGCACTGAGCAATTATTCAATTGAAGCACCCTGTCATTGAGCGGCGCCAGAAAACTCGAATAGGATGAATTATTCACCAACCCGGAAACATTCACTGTATCACCTCTTTCAAACCAAAGGCCTATTGCTCTTATGGTAGATCCGTTCACAGTAACATCAGAACCATTCACCGGCATCAATGCCCACATGACATCAGAACAACTACCAAGTTGAACATCGTAGTTTATTCCTGATACTCCTGCAGTACCGGAATTGAAACTGTAACTTGGAACGATTCCCGCTGATGGAAAGGTAATATCAACTACGGCGTTATTAGGAACAGTATGCCATAACAAAACAGTGTTTGCATTCGTGAAGCTATAACTTGCGCTATCATTCAAAATAAACTCTCCGGCCTGGTTGGTGCTATCAATAGCAATGGATGCTTGTCCATAAGCACTGGCAGTAGTGAAACCTAAATTCTGAATATTGTTCATTACAATTTGAGAGTGATGCACTGCCAGAAGATTATGAGACAATCCGGTAACATCGAGCGTACAGTTATTGACTTCCACATATCCGTTATTAGCAAGTATCCAGGATCGTTGATAAAAATAAAGTTGAGGAAAAGCCAGGGTTGAATTATTTGCAAACATTTTCCCATCCTGAAAAACAAAAATATCACCAAGAATTGTGGCGTTGGCAGTATCAAATATTAATACACCATCATTAAAAACTAATATTGGGCCGTTGTTAAACCAGGTTCCTGTTATAACAAGTGTATCATTGGGTACAGCACCTACAAAAACCGTATCAATTGCCGATGAAGCCGATGTAAAATCTGTTCGATTTAAAACCGGATGGAGTAATTCAGCCGTTCTTGACAATAACTGCTTAACACCTGAATGGATATCACCTTGAATTGTAGAAGTATTTGGTTGAGGGAATCTTGACAAACTATCTGATCGTTTTTGCAATGCAGAATTAATTACCTGTTGGGGAAAAATTTGAGCCATTGCATAATTTAAAAAAGTAATTTGAAAAAATAGAAACAAACAAATGCTGCGTTTACGTGCCATAGGATTTATGTTGATTAAGTGGAGACCAACTAATTTAAAATACTTAAAGCACTATTTTTCAGGCAGAGTTATGAAGTAAATAGCTGCTGCTCCACCGTCAAAATTATTGAATGAATTACTTTAATATGTATTTCTTGTGCACGATCAGCATATTTTGAATGAGGCGCACGAATTTCAACATCGCATAGGGAAGCCATTTTACCACCGTCTTTTCCGGTGAGACCTATTACTTTCATTCCTTTACTCTTGGCAACCTGAATGGCGTTAATTACAGTTTTGGAATTACCACTGGTGCTGATAGCCAATAACACGTCGTTCTGTTTACCGAATGCTTCCAGATAGCGGGAAAAAACCTGGTCGTAACCGTAGTCGTTGGCAACACAGCTGATGTAAGATGAATCCGAAATGGCCATGGCAGCTAATGCAGGTCTGTTTTCACGAAAACGACCTGATAGCTCCTCAGCAAAATGCATAGCATCACACATACTACCACCGTTACCACAAGAAATAATTTTATTGCCGTTGTTAAATGCCTCCACTATCAAATCAGATGCGTGTGCAATTTTTTCAAAATTAATTTCAGAAGAAATAAATTCCTCCAAAACTTTTTGTGCTTCCAGAAACTCGTTTTTAATTAAATTCATTCTAATTGATATACGATTTTGGATTTAGGGTGCTGGTTGCACGATATAAAAACGCATCATCAAAAATCATCTTTTCACATATCTGCAAATACCCTCATCCAGAAACTTAACATACGTCTCCACCTCAGGTGTATAACCTCTGGTTGCGCAAGGATTTTGCCCTGATTATCCAATAAAACATAATAAGGCTGCGAATTGGTAGCATACTGGGTGCGCTGCATGTCGCTCCATTTGTTTCCGGTAGTTCTTATTTTTTTACCTGAAGAAGAAACAAACTGTTCGTTTTCGGGTAATGCAGTTTTATCATCCACATACAAAGAAATGATAATATAATCTTCCGACAATCGCTTTAGAACTTTGGGATTGGACCAAACATTATCTTCCATTTTGCGACAATTCACACAACTCCAACCGGTAAAATCAAGCATCACCGGCTTATTTTGCTTTTTAGCATATTCCATTCCTTCTTCATAATCTTTAAAGCAGGTAAGATCGTGAGGGCAATCAGAAGATTTAGGATCTACCCATTCTTTATAAAACTCAGGTGGAGGAAATCCACTGATCATCCGTAAAGGAGCACCCCATATTCCGGGCACTAAATAAAGCGTAAAAGACAAAGTAATGATTGCAAATATCAAACGGGGAACGGATATATGTTTTACATCGCTGTCATGGGAGAACTTTAATTTCCCTAACAGATAAAATCCGAGCATACCGAAAATAATGACCCATAAAGAAATGAACACCTCACGTTTAAGAAATCCCCAATGATATGCCAGATCTACATTAGACAAAAATTTCAATGCAAGTGCCAGTTCCAAAAAGCCCAATGTCACCTTCACTGAATTGAGCCATCCTCCTGATTTAGGCAAGGAGCTGAGCCAGGAAGGGAAGGCAGCGAACAATGCAAAAGGCAAGGCCAGTGCCACTGAGAATCCTGTCATTCCGGCTAACGGGCCAAGGTAACTTCGTCCGTGAGCTGCTTCCACCAGCAACGTTCCTATTATAGGACCGGTACAGGAAAATGATACGAGCGATAAGGTAAAGGCCATAAAAAATATCCCAATCAATCCACCTTTATCAGATGCCTGATCCGCCTTATTTACTATCCAGGAAGGTAATACAATTTCAAATGCTCCAAAAAATGAAACAGCAAAAACTACAAAATGATAAAGAAGGCTAGGTTGAAAATGAATTACTTGCCATCTCATTCAAAGCATCGGATCCAAGTGTTACAGTTACCAGAAATCCTAATGCCACATAAATTACAATTATTGAAATGGCATAAATCATGGCATTGATCATTCCTTTTTTTCGTGAGCCACTCTGCTTGGTAAAAAAACTCACAGTCATTGGAATCATTGGAAAAACACAAGGTGTTAATAAAGCCAAAAGCCCTCCTAAAATACCCCCAATAAAAATTCCCCAAATAGAATCAATATGAAGTTCATCTTTTAATTCCCCACAACCAGGTTCCAACTCAACAATGGGGCTTTCTCCTTGAACTACCAGTTGTTCAGGAACAGAATCGGGAGGCACCAAATTCGGATTTGGAGGAATAGAATCAATTGGAGAGGGAACCTGTGCGACTTCGGTTTCGGTTTTAGAAGCAGGCTCCTCAGAAGCAGTCTCACCTTTAATATTAATTTTAAATTCAACTAATTCAGGTGGCAAACATTTTTCATCATCGCAAACCATGAATTCAACACCGCCACTAATGGTGAATGATTTTTTTGATTTTAATTTAATTTTTTGTTTAAAACCGCTTGGTTGCAAAATACCCTCTGCAGGGGTTCCTACTAATTCAAAGTTGGGATTTGATGCAAATGTGAAAGTTGTTTTTATTGGTCCTCCATCAGCAATATCCTGAGAATATAAGTGCCATCCCTTTTCAATGGTTGCAGTCAGAATTAAAATAGCTTCTCCGGCGTTTGATTGCTCTGCTTTGTAACTCCATTTTACCGGTTGCAAAATTTGCGGGGTTGGAGCCGGTGCTTCAGGTAATGCACCTACAGGCGCAGAAACAGATCCAATGCTAAAAACGGAACTCCAGAATAAAATAATGAATATCAATACTATATTGCGAATCATAAGCAAATTGGATCTACTGAACGTCAAAAGTAATGATTAATGCGGTTTATGGCAAATACCTGTTTTTTAAAGCTGTAGCAATCTGTAACATTACTGCAATTCAATAAGTTAACACATTGGAATGCTTTCCTGCCCAATTGTTGAGCCTCCTTTATAAAACGACATTTTTCTAAATTAATTTTAAACCCGATAAATAATTGTATATTATTCAATTTCAACAACTTGAAAGCAACTTGAAAATCCTGCAAAGTAGCATTGAAAAAAGTGTTCCTTTTCCATTTTGTATTTAAACTGAATGGACCTTACTTCAACATACTCCATGATTAACTAGTTGCATGCATGTCAATGAAAAAAATTGAAATTACCAGATCAAAATTGAAATTAAAAAAGATCCAGCAGCTGCGTCATCGATAATTGTGGTGATCCTGTTTTGTTTAAATCATGCGAAATTTTTCCTTCACGCATTATTATAACTCTGTCACCATACGTTACGGCTTCTTTAAGATTATGAGTTACCAGAATAGCCGTGAGTTGGTACTGCTTAATTAACTTTTCAGCAAGTTGCATAATTAATTCCGCAGTGCGCGGATCAAGTGCAGAAGCAGGTTCGTCCAACAATAGAATTTTGGAGGTATCCATTACAGCCATCAATAGCGTTAATGACTGCCGCTGTCCGCCCGACAAACCACCAATAGGTTGATCGAGTTTATTTTCCAATCCCAAATTTAATTGTGTAATTTGCTCCTTAATTAAGCTACGGAACTTGCTATCTATACCAATACGAAACGATTTAGAACGTGTTCTTAGAGATGCAAGTCGAAAATTTTCTATCACGGTTAAATCAGAAGCGGTACCTGTTAACGGGTTTTGAAATACACGTGAAATCCATTTACTCCTTTGATCTTCCCGTAAACCGGAAACATCTGTTTGATCAATTAATACTTGCCCTTCGTTTGGAAGCACACTTCCCCCGATACAATTTAAAAGTGTTGATTTACCGGAACCGTTAGAACCGAGAAGCACCAGGAATTGGCCCGCAGGAACTTCAAACGAAAGATCATTCAAAGCATGCACTTCATTAGCTGCATCTTTAAAAAAATACTTATGAATATGGTTCAACTGAATCATGATCGTATATTTCGGAAGCGGGAAAATGAAATTACTACAAGAACCAGGAGCGCTGTAATGAGCTTGAGATAATTAGGATTCACTCCCATGGATAATGTAAATGCCAGAATCATTCTGAAAATAATGCTTCCTGCAACAACAAAAAGCACCTGTACAACAATTTTATTACTTCGAAATAATTTTGCTATTGCTTCACCCAACATCACTGCTGCCAAACCGGAGATTACAATTCCTATTCCCATATTGATATCAGCGAAACCCTGATACTGCACCAATAAATATCCACTTAATGCAGTCAGCGCATTGGCCATAGCAAGTCCAATCACTTTCATTGTATTGGTATTTATGCCAACAGCACTGGCCATTTGCTCACTACTGCCAGTGGCTCTCATAGCAATTCCGAAATCGGTTTTTAGCAGCCAGGTTAAAAAAACAACGAGCAATACAATAAAAAAAATCATCACGCCCAACTGGTTGGTGAGTGCGTTTTCAGAAACATTAAAATGGTTAAAAATAGTACTATCATCCATGAGTGGAAGGTTGGAGCGGCCCATTACACTGAGGTTGATCGAATACAAAGCAGTCATAACCAAAATACCCGCTAACAAAGGATTTACTTTCAGCTTTGTATGAATTAAACCGCTGCAAACACCCGCTGCCGCACCTCCTGCCAAGGATAACACAAGTACATTTACCGGATGTACTCCCTGAGTAATTGTAACTGCCGCAATGATGCCACCAAAAGTGTAACTCCCATCAGTGGTAATGTCAGGAATATTAAAGATACGAAGCGAAATAAATATACCCAGCCCCATAGCTGCATAACCTAAACCCTGAAGTATTGCTGCTATATAAAAATCCATACAGTGGAATTTACTTACTAACTCCCAGGAGTATATGCTTTAAAAGTTGAATCGGGTTGTATGCCGAATTTTTGAGCTACCGACGGATTGTAAATTTTTTTACGAATATTCACAATTTCAGGAGCAGTTAATACTTTTTTTTCTGACAATAGATATTTTGCTGCCAGCGCACCTGACTGATAACCCCAATAATAAAAATCGGCACCAAATGAAGCAAGTGCTCCGCGGGTAACAAGACCGGCTTCACTCGTAAAAACCGGTACGCCGGCCTTATCACAACTTTTTGCAACAATTTCAAAAGAGGCGAAGATAACATTGTCAGGCAGTGCGAAAAAAGCATCTATTTTTTTGTTCAACAGGGCCTCGGTAACCAGTTGAGTTTCGGAGGAATTATTTACCGGCAAACTGATTAATTCCAGCCCAAGCTGATTGCATTTTTTATAAAGTGCATTATAGGCATCTTTCGACTGTGGCTCCGATTGATTAAAAACGGTTCCAATACGTTTTGCTTTTGGAAACAATTCATTAATAATCACTACTGCAGAGTCAATATAATCAAGAGTTTCGTATACGCCATAAAGGTTAGCTGGAGGTTTGCCATCAACTGCGGTCAGTCCTGCTATGTCGGGACGAGGAGCCACCATCATAAAAATAGGAACCGATTTTGTTCGTTTCACCGCTGTTATTGTTGAAAGAGTAACATTAGTTCCAATGAGATCGGGTTCTTTAGAAAGAATATAATCACAAGATTGGTTCAATGTAGGGATATCTCCCTGAGCATTTGCATACACCACCTGGATGGTAGAATCTACTTCCGAGAATCCCTGCTCCCGGAGTGCATCAAAAAAACCTTGTTTGGCAAGTTCTATTGTTGGATCCTGAATGAAATCCAAAAACCCAATTACCGGAACTTTTTTTCTGGAATCAATTAATGGATTAGTGCATGCAAGGAACAATGAAATTACGAAGCATGTCAGTATAAAATACTTCATTGGACTATCTACCCTTTTAAAATTCACAATACAATATAAATCAGAAGCACTTGCGATATAAGGCAATCGTTTTCGTTTCATTCTACCTGTTACCAACTTCCTCCTGCACCACCCCCACCGAAACTACCCCCACCGAAGCCACCAAAGCCTCCTCCACTACTTCCACCACCCCAGCTACTACCGCCACCACCCGAGAAACCGCCCCAACTACCTCTATGCGTACGGGTGGCCTGATTGAGCAATGCCCATGCGGCCCAAAAAGTTATGTTATTAACAAGAGAATATTGTTTGACAGATCTCACTTTCATCCACAAAAACAATGATATAAAAAGTAAAATTCCAATTATAAAAGCAAGTGGCGGGCTCTCTTTTTGTTTCTTTTTGGGTTCTGCTTTATATTCACCGGCAGCCAACCGAAACATACTATCGGTGGCTCTATCTAATCCCTCATAATATTTTCCTTCGCGGAACGAAGGTTTAATATCATTTTCAATGATACGCTTCACCAATCCATCGGGCATCACGCCTTCCATTCCATAACCGGTTGGAATAAATATTTTCCGGTCGTCTTTTGCAATAAAAATGAGTACTCCGTTATTGGTTCCTTTCTGTCCAATCCCCCATTTTTCGGCTAGCTGAATAGCATAATCATCAGCCGGGTACCCATCCAAAGAGCGAATCATCACAATGGCAATTTGTGTAGATGTGCTATCGTTATAAATTAACAACTTCTGTTCTAATGCGTTTTTTTCCTGATCATTCAGTGTATTAGTGAAATCGTTCACCAATCGTGGCGGATTTGGTTTTTCAGGAAATTGCTGAGACCTCCCTAAAAAGGGAAGCAACAAACAAAATAAAAGAAATTTCAGTTTATTCATTTTTTACCGTCACCAAACATGATATCATCGGGTAATTCATTTCGATCAGCTGCTGCATAGGGAAAATATTTTGCAAGTGCCTCACCGGAATCTACTATGGCCTCCAGCAAACCTTGAGCAATACGATTTTCTTTAAAATGGCCTATCATTTTCTCCTTAATGGCATTCCAGAAAGTAGCACCAACTTTTTGATTGATCCCTGAATCGCCGATGATACAAAATTTATGATCCACGAAGGCCACATAAATCAACACCCCATTTCGGAGGTTGGTTTTATCCATTCCCAGTTTATTGAACAAAAATGCTGCTCTATCGAGTGGTCCATCCTCTGCAGAGTCTTCAATAAAAACACGGATTTCTCCTGAAGTTCGTTTTTCTGCAGCCCCGATTGCGGCTTTAATTTCAGCCAGTTCGGCAGCAGAGATCGCTTTGTATGCTTCCAATTTACTTTTAGAATTTCACTTCCGGAACTTTTGATGCTGCTTCATCCGCTTCAAAATAAGTTTTGGGGGCGAAACCAAACATACTGGCAAACAAATTTCGTGGGAAAGATTTCACATAAGTGTTATACTCCTTAACGGTTTCGTTAAACTTATTTCGTGCCACTTTAATTCTGTTTTCCGTTCCGGCAAGTTCTGCCTGAAGTTCAAGAAAATTCTGATTTGCCTTTAAATCAGGATATTGCTCAACGGTGACTAATAAACGGCTCAGAGAAGAAGATAGTTGCCCTTGAGCAGCCTGATAATTTTTCAATGCTTCTGGAGTAATGTTATTCGCATCTACTTTAACCTGGGTAGCTTGGGCCCTGGCTTCAATAACGGCAGTAAGAGTTGATTTCTCAAAATCAGCATAACCTTTTACTGTATTCACCAAATTAGGAATCAGGTCGAGTCTGCGTTGATAATCACTTTCCACATCCTGCCAGGACTTTGTGACCATTTCCCCCTTGGATACCATATTGTTATAAGAACCTGCTACTAATCTGTAAAGGAAAATCACTGCAAGGGCGATTATCCCGATTTTAATCCATTTACCCATAATTATTGTGTTGTTTTAGACATTACAAATGTATATATTTTCAGGAATCTATTCGTTTAACCAGAAATTCCTTTTGATCTTTGATAACACGCAGCAACTCTTCTGGTTTACTTGTTCCGATAAGATATATCAAACCCTCGCTGTCAGTAAGCTTAACCGCATCCTTTCCGCCTGTATAAAATTTAATAACACCGTCACGATGAAGATTATAAGCCGGATTATTAATAATGTACATGCTATATTTTACTTTTTCCGTTTTTACAATGGTGGAAATAGGAATCTTAACTTTCCGCTTTCCTAAAGTAGCTTCCAGCAAAATGTAACTTTTATAAACCTTTGTATGAATGTGAGTTACAAACAGCAACAAAACAGAAATTGCCAGAATAAAGACACCCAAAAAAAACAAAAAATCCCCATTCACTTCAGGAACATCGGTATAATGGTAAGCTACGAAACAAAAAATGGCCAAAAAAATTCTCAAACTGAGTGTACTCTTATTGGAACCTATATACTGTCTTTCTTCAAAAAGTACATCTTCATTCATCTTTTAATCAGCTCAATTTATTAAATAAGTACATTTCCATGCTTCAAGGGTAGAACTTGTAATCCTGTATTTTTCATCCAAACGCTGGCCAAGTACCCAAACTATTTCATTCTCCGACAAAAGTAAATATACTAATTCTTTTTCGGCCACCGGTAATTTCTCATCAGTTAAAAAGTCGCTAATTAATTTAGAACCTTTCATACCAAGAGGATGAAAGGAATCGCCATCTTTCCATCTTCTTATGGAGAGTGGCAATTTGAGTTTGGATGCATCCAGATAAACAGTTTCTTTGTTTCTGAAATCATCAGGAACCTGAACTGCATCAGCGCTTGACCAAACAACTTTTTTCATATCAAAAATTCCCGGCATAAGTTTCAGACTATGGGTAAACTGATCTATTAAATAAATGTTTGCATCGTGAATCGAATTTAGGTTAAATAGAACCAGTTCATCCCTGTCAAGTACCAAACGAAAACCGGGAGCTAAAAACTCAGCTCCGGTACGATTTGATGAAAATATGGCATTGCAAACAGTTTCATTAAAACCATATTTGCCTATTAAAAGGAATAATAAAAATTCAGGAACAGGATACGAAAAAAGTTTTTTCAGGGAAATAGTTTTAAGGACACCACCCCATTTTTCCTGAAGCAGTTCTTTTTCTATACCGGAAATATAATCAGAAGTTAACAGTTCAAAATTCTTAACCGAAGCGGCGTGCTTATTCATGTTGTTGATGGCCTTCGATTATTTCCTTCAGCAAGGGAATGATATGATGCCTGATTTTATTCCTTGTATAATCATCGTTAAAATTAGAAGCATCTTCGCGCCATTGCAACTTATTAATTTTGGCATATTGTTCAATTTCATTTTTTCAGCAAAAAGAATGGGGCGAATTATTTTTCCATTTTTAACAGGTATGCCATGCATTCCGGCAAATCCTGCTCCGCGCACAAGATTAAAAATCAACGTTTCGGCAACATCATTTGCATGATGAGCCGTTGCGATTGCTTCACATCCTGACGTTTCACAAATCTCAGAAAACCATTCATACCTTAACTTTCGTGCAGCTTCCTGAATGGAAACCGAATTGTCTTTAGCAAAATTGGCAATATCAAATTTCATAGAATGGAAATGAAATTGATAGTGTGCAGCCAACTTTTCAACAAACTGCTCGTCTTGATCAGATGCTCCGCCCCGAAGCTGAAAATTACAGTGAGCCACTACACAAGAATAACCTGCTTTGTGGTACAAATGAGCCATTACAACAGAGTCAATTCCTCCACTAACTGTAAGGAGCACACGCTTTTCTTTGTCGGGAAAGTTATGTGCTGACCGGAAAGCTAAAAATTTCTCCTGCATAGTTGATTTTATAACTTCAATTAAACAATTTTTCGGGATCCAGTCCCAGCGCCTGCAGCTGAGGTCGCAACTTCAAAACCATTTCATCGAATTCTTCTTCCGGTATACTTTTATTTGTGATGGCTCCTCCTGCCGCAATTGCAATGGTACGAGATTCTGAATCATATAAAATACTCCTAATAACAACATTAAAATCAAAATCACCATCAGGTTGTATGTAACCTACAGTTCCTGAAAATAATCCTCTTTTAAAATTTTCAAATTCCTCAATAATATTCATCGCACTTACTTTAGGAGCTCCGGTCATGGAGCCCATAGGAAATGCCGACCTCAAAATTTGGGTGAATGTAACCGCTTTTTTAACTTCGCAACTCACCGTTGAAATCATTTGATGTACTCTTGGAAAAGTATAGACTCCAAAAAGTTCATCGACCAGAACAGTTCCTGTGACTGCAAATTTAGAAAGATCGTTCCTGACCAGATCTACGATCATAACATTTTCTGCCTTTTCCTTTTCACTGGTAGCGAGATGGTTCTTACTGAGTTCATCAGACTGCTCGTTACTTCCACGCCTTGCAGTACCTTTTATGGGCTGAGAAATTAATTTTGAACCCGATCTGCTGACAAAACGTTCCGGACTGGCACATAGCAAATAGCGTTTATGATGCTTCAGGTAACATGAAAACGGCCCGGGCGAGGATTTCACTAAATCCAGATAGGTGGTTGAAGGTTTAAATGCAACTGAAGTTCCGGTGATTTGCTGACAAAGATTAACCTCATAAATATCTCCCCGTTTGATGCGTTCAAGTATTTTTTTTACAGCAACCAGGTAATCATTACGGTTGGGAACATACGCAATTTTAACTTGAGGGGCCTTGCCTATTTTAGAAGACTCCATGGTATCCAAAAAAGAAGTCCATGCAGTTTCAGGATCTTCCATCAGCGAAATAAGTTGGGTTTTCCCGTTTTGTGAGATGAAAATATATTTAGGCACAAAAAAATTATACTCAGGGAAACTGACCGCTTCACTATTTGCAGAATGGATTATTTCAATTTGATTTTTAACCTCATAGGTTAAGTAACCAAAAATCCAGTTTTTCTTTCCCTGGTGGTTATCGAGAAATTCTTGCAATTCAAATAAATTGTTGCTTTTCACTCCTACTTCATGCAACATTCCTGCTGCAGCAATAAAATCGTACTTGATACCGGTTAATGGGATTGGGCATTGTGCCTGACTATTACTATCCAGAAAAATGGCATGATCAAACCTATCGATAAAACTCAGGACAAGCTGTCTGATGTCTTCAGAAACACTATCAATAACAAATGGGGATACATAGGGCCTGAGTAAAGGCTCTAAGTTAAAAAAATACTGCAACAAATAAAAAGAATTTATTTAAGCAAAAACAGCATTGCTATTCACTTCCTGCCAAATCATTTTCACTCCTGCTTCAAGTGAAATACGATGCTTCCATCCCAGGCTGTGAACCGCTGAAACATCCAGCAATTTACGTGGTGTTCCATCAGGTTTACTGGCATCAAATCGAAGTTCACCATCAAAGCCACTTACTGTTTTTACCAACTGAGCAAGTTCTCCAATACTTAAATCAACCCCGGTGCCAATATTTAAAAAGCCGGATTCACTATAATTTTCCATTAAAAAATAACAAGCATCTGCCAAATCATCCACATGCAGAAACTCTCTCATAGGTTTTCCACTTCCCCAAATTTCAACTTCCTTTTTTCCATCTTTTATTGCCTCATAAAACTTACGAATAAGAGCCGGCAATACATGGGAATTTTTAAGATCATAATTGTCATTGGGACCGTAAAGGTTTGTTGGCATTACCGATATAAAATCACATCCATATTGTGAACGATAAGCTTCACACATTTTTAGTCCTGCAATTTTTGCAATAGCATAAGGTTCATTGGTTTGTTCCAATAAACCGGTAAGCAGATATTCTTCCTTAATGGGCTGAGGGCACATTTTAGGATAAATACAGGACGATCCCAGAAACAATAATTTTTTACTCCGTTTCACGAGATTGTTTGATTACATTAGATTGAATCATTAAGTTCTCATATAAAAATCGGCACGATAGGTATTGTTTGCTTACAATTCCGCCCACTTTAGCTGCAGCTAGAAATACAAATTCAGGCTGCTCGAGAGCAAAAAATCACACACCTGTTGCTGATTCCTTAAATCGAGTTCTTTGGAAGTTCTGACTACAATATTGATATATCCTGCCGATTCCAATTTTCTCACAATAGCAGAACCAACCATTCCACGGTGGCCTGCAACATATATTTTTGAATTCTTATTCACCTTAGTATTGTATTTGTTTTCTGAATATTTTATAATCTCAATGATTGGAATGACAAACTGGATACTTATTCAAAATAATTGATGATCTCGTGACCACCCTGCTTTAAGTACTTGTCTCGGTTAAACAGCTTAATGTCATTTTCAACCATCTCTTTAATGATGGAATTCAAATCGTGTTTAGGGACCCATCCCAGTTTTTCTTTCGCTTTGGCAGGATCACCAATCAACAATTCAACTTCTGCAGGACGATAATAATTAGGATCGATTTGCATGACTACTTTCCCGATTTCAATTGGATACAGCGGATTCGTAGAAGTCTTAACAATTGCGATTTCTGCTTCATCTTTCCCTTTAAATTCGAGCTCCACACCAATTTCGTTAAATGCTTTACTGATAAATTCGCGCACAGTGGTAGTAACACCGGTTGCAACTACAAAGTCCTCCGGAGTATCATGCTGCAACATTAACCACATGGCTTCTACATAGTCTTTTGCGTGCCCCCAATCTCTCTTGGCATCTATATTTCCCATATAAACACAATCCTGAAGTCCCATCGCAATTCGTGCTACGGCACGTGTCACTTTGCGGGTCACAAAAGTTTCACCGCGCAATGGTGACTCATGATTAAATAAAATACCATTAACAGCATACATATTATAGGATTCACGGTAATTGATCATGATCCAATAAGCATACAACTTGGCTACGGCATATGGTGATCGTGGATAAAAAGGAGTAGTTTCTCTTTGTGGAATTTCTTGCACCAAACCATAAAGCTCCGATGTTGAGGCCTGATAAACACGGGTTTTTTGTGTCATACCAAGCAATCGAACTGCTTCAAGAATTCTTAAAGCACCAATGCCATCAGCATTAGCTGTATATTCAGGAGTTTCAAAACTCACTTTTACGTGTGACATGGCCACCAAATTATAAATCTCATCAGGTTGAACCTCCTGAATAATTCTGATAATATTGGCAGAATCGGTCAAATCTCCGTAATGCATCTTAAATCGTACATTTTGCTCATGCTGATCATGATACAAGTGATCGACTCTTTGAGTATTGAAAAGTGAACTTCTACGCTTGATACCATGTACCATGTATCCTTTTTGCAATAAAAGCTCAGCCAGGTAGGCTCCATCCTGACCGGTAATTCCTGTGATTAATGCTGTTTTCATCAAATGAAGTTTGGAAATTTTTGTATTAATGTCAATAATTATTCCCGCTTAACGTTTATTAGCTCGATTAAGTTGCAATTACCTATCTATTTCTATTGGATTTTGAAGCGAAGTCTAAACTTAGAATTTCCTTTAACAGGAAATTGTTAATTTTGTGCAAAACTAAGTAAAAAATTATCGATGCTTACATCACTAATTTAGATCGGAATACGATAACTTTATTTTCTCAAATTAGTATAAACCTTTCTCTTTACAACACAATCAATATAATTTATGAGTAAGCCAACTTCAAATACTTCAATAATTGATCAAAAAGATGTTAAAAAAACATTCGTTTTGATTGCAAAAAATTGGTATTGGTTCGTACTTTTCCTGGGATTAAGTATTGGAGCTTCGGTTTTCTATTTGTACAGGGCAACTAATTTTTATGGTGCTTCTGCCAAAGTGCTTATAAAGCCGCAGAAAAATGCCATTACTGATGCCCTCAGCGCTTCATTAGCCGGTGGAGGACCATCCAAAGACGAAATTGCCAACGAAATTGAAGTACTTTCTTCTTCCAGCCTAATCAACGAAGTAGTGAGTAAACTCAACCTTGATGTTTCCTATTTTATTGAAGGACGACTAAAAACAGGTGAAATTTATCAGGGTAGACCATTTTTGGTAGATGGCAAAATAATTGACTGGACTTATTATGGAGTTCCCTTTTACTTAACTGTGGTGAGTGCCGAAAAGTATCGACTAAACATCAACATTGAAGGAAAAAAATATTCTGGTGTACATAAATTTGGTGAGCCGGTTGTCAATGACAAGTTTTCACTGATCATAACTAACGATACAACCATTATCAATAAAAAATCGGTCACCAGTATTAATGAAACAAAATATCTTTTCCGTTTTAATGAAAGAAATTCACTTGTTAAAAGGTACCAACAAGGAATACAACTTTCCATGGATGCAGAAGCAACGGTTATCAATTTGTTCATTGAGGATCAGGTACCTGAAAAAGCGGTAAATTTTATTAAAACTTTAACCGAGACATACATTGCTAATTCGGTTTCGGTACAGAAAGAAATTAATGAAAACACGCTTTCTTTTATTGATAGCCAGTTGAAAGATATTGAAGATATTTTGAATGGTGTGGAATCGAACCTAGAGCAGTTTCAGCGTCAAAAAACCACTATGAATCCTGAAAATGAACAAGGAGTTTTGCTTCAGCAAAAGGTTGGATTTGAAAATGAACAGGCTCGATTGACGATGCAATTGCGATCTGTTGATTATTTATATGAACAACTCACCTCCGGCTCAGATGCAACTTCCTTCTCTCCTTCTATGATGGGTGATTCCCCCGACCCTTCACAAGGAGCGGCATTTGTAGAATTAAGTGCTTTGCAGCAAAGAAAAACCAATTTACTTTTCAGCAACACACCCAACTCGCCTGTTGTTAAAGAAATAGATGCTCAAATTTCCATTGCTCGTCAAAATCTGATTTCAGGAGTTATGAATATGCGACGGAATCTGGTGGTAAAAATAAACTCCCTTTCCTCCCAATTAGGGCCAATTTCAGGGCGCCATGAATCAAATGCCCTCTACCATGAGAGGATTGGTGAACATTAACAGGAAAGTTGAAATTAATGAAAAAATATACCTGTTTTTGCTCGAAACCAGAGCTCAAACCGTTATTGAAAAGGCAGGTATTGTTGCTGACAAGGTAATTCTGGAACCGGCAATAACTACAGGACTTGAAAAACCGATTAAAGAAAAAATTCTATTAACCGGCTTTGGAATTGGAATGGCATTGGCTTTCTTAGTGATTTTCCTGAAAAGTATATTCTATAATTATATCCTAACCAAGGACGATTTATCTGAATTGACCACTTTACCTGTTATTGGAGTTATCGGGAAAAGCAAAGAAGCTAAAGAGGATTACCTGGTTGTAGATAAATTCCCACAATCCCTTACCAGTGAAGCGTATCGGGTGGTACGTACAAATCTTTCCTACTTCAGCCCTAAAGCAACCAGTAAAGTGGTGCTATTCACTTCTTCGGTGGCCGGTGAAGGAAAAACCTTTAATGCCATTAATACCGGTACCATTCTGGCAAAAACCAAGAAAAAGGTGGTTTTGGTCGATTTCGATCTTCATAAACCAAAGCAAGCCAATGCTTTCAACTTAAAAAATGATATTGGAGTTACCTCTTACCTGGTTGGTAAAGCTCGATTAAGTGAAATAATAAAAGAAACCCCTATCGAAAATCTTCAGGTCATTCTTACCGGCCCCCGCACCCCAAATGCTTCAGAATTGATTGTAGATCCAATGGTTGAAGAGCTGATTAAAGAGCTGAAAACCATGT
Organism: Bacteroidota bacterium; assembly: GCA_016722525.1. Lineage (GTDB taxonomy): Bacteria > Bacteroidota > Bacteroidia > AKYH767-A > OLB10 > JADKJB01. The sequence continues at coordinate 417,951 of JADKJB010000003.1, read as the reverse complement.
ATGACTATGTAATTCTGGATACTCCGCCTGTAGGCCTCCTTTCTGATGCGCTATCGTTAATGAAGTTTTCTGACCTCAACATTTATATTCTAAAGGCCGGATTCTCTAAAAAGGACTTTGTTGACATCGCCCATACCATTGTTGAGAAAAATGATATCAAACACCTTACTTTCTTGTTAAATAATGTGAATATTAAAAATATCCCTGCCGGATATGGTGGTGGTTATTATAAATAACCTTTTCTTTGAGTTTTAATTTAATTTAGGTGTTTCCATAGAAATGAGTGAAGAAAATTTTGAACACAAAGGAAATAGCATCATAAACGCTATTAAAAGCGTTATAAAGCATACTAATCCTGCCCAAAAAACAAGAATAATGGGCTTAATTGTGCTTGTTTTTTTATCTGCCATTTTCGATGTAATTGGACTTGCCGCAGTGTTGCCTCTTGTAAGTGCAGGTACCGACATGGCAGGCATTCAAACAAACCAATACCTTTCTGGGATTTACAATTATTTTGCTTTCGAATCTGAAAAAAATTTCATTGTATTTCTTATTGTTTGTTTACTCAGCTATTTTATCTTCAAAACATTGTTTGGCATTTTTGTGAACTGGGTACAGTCGAGGATGGCTTCAGATATTGCCGTACATATAACCCGCAATCAGTTCACTAAATATTATTTACTTGATTTTCTCGATTACAGTGCCATAAAATCATCGGTTATAATGAGAAATGTGTTTTATAATCCAACTACTTATGTGCATTGGATTATTAACCCGCTTACAATGCTCATGTCGGAAGCCTTCATAGTCCTTCTTGTCATTGGCAGTATCGCTTACTACAATTTATTTCTTTTTGGGTTTATGATTATTACCATGGGCCCTGCCACTTATTTTGTATACATCGCCCTTAGAAAAAAAGGTGCAAGCATTGGAATCGGCATTGACAATGTTTTCCCCTATGCTTTGAGTACCTTAACCGAGGCCATAAATGGTTATGTGGATATAAAACTTGCCGGTAAAGAGGAAAAGTATAAAGCACGTTATTTGAAGCACCTCAAGAGTTATCAGGAGCTTCAACAAAGTGCCACTTTGATTGGCCAAATTCCTCTTCGCACCAATGAAGTAATTGCATTAATGGGTATTATTCTCATTTTTATTTATGCATTGTTTCTATCCGACGGCAAAGAAAATGTAGTGATTATGGTAGGTGCTTTTGCAGCAGCAGCCTACCGCTTAATGCCCTCCATGAACCGGATTCTGAATGCTTTTGTTTACATCCATAAAAATCAGGTTTCCATTCACAATCTTGATATTTATGAGCAGTTGGTAAATGTTAACGCGGCTAAAGTGCCTCAAGTACCTATTCATTTCAAAGACACAATTACATTTAAAAATATAGCTTTTAGTTTTCCAAAATCAAATAAGCACATTTTCGAAGATCTGAATTTCGAAGTCAAAAAGGGTGAAAAGGTTGGTTTTGTTGGTTCATCCGGTTCAGGAAAAACCACAATCATGAATATTCTATTACGTTTTTACGAGGAGAATTCAGGAAATATACTTGTTGATGGTGTGCCTTTAGAAAAAAAACATACTTCCTCCTGGAGAAGTCTCATTGGCTACGTAAAACAAGATATTTTCCTGATCGACGGCACTATAAAAGATAACATTACTTTAGGTGATTCTGAAGTAAATGAAGAGATGTTGCGAAAAGCAATTATTCAGTCATCTCTCGATCAATTAGTAGACAGTCTTCCTGAAGGGATAGAAAGTCAGATTGGTGAAAAAGGAAGCAATCTTTCAGGTGGACAACGACAGCGCATTGGAATTGCTCGTTCGCTTTACAGAAATGCCGAAATTCTAATTTTTGATGAAGCTACAAGTGCTTTAGATAACAAAACCGAAAACTAGGTAACCGAATCCATTGATGCCTTATCGGAAACCAATAAAACAATTTTTATTATTGCGCATCGTATCACCACGCTTCGTAATTGTGACCGTATTTATGAATTAAAAAACGGAGCTATTTCAGGTATTCACACCTATCAGGATCTCGTATCCAAAGTTATTTAACTTCTTCTCTAAAAACCATGCTGGAAAAAATTCTGACCCAGATTAAGTATAGGTTTTTTGACTACTCAGAAAAATCTGCTGATACAAAATCTTCCTCTTCAGAACATATTGGTTCCGCATTAAAATGGTTCAAAGCAAGCCTTTTACCAGATGGTGGAGCTGCCGCCAAATATTCCATGATGACACATCAACTTACACAGGCCTATCCTATGTCGACGGCCAATTGGGTTCCTGTGCTCACCAGAATCAAACAATTTTATCCTGAAATATACCAGCAGGAAATCAATGTTCCAGAACTCACTCGTGAATTGGTGAATTGGGTGATCAGAACGCAGCGGAGAGATGGGACTTTCCCTGCTTCATATGGTGATTATATGAATCAGGCCCCAAGAGTTTTTAATAATGGAATGATCATTCATAGTTTATTGGATTACCATAACGCCCGAGGTGGTTCTGATCTGATTGAAGCGTGCATAAGCAGTGCCGATTGGCTCCTAAAAATTCAATCAAATGATGGAAGTTGGCGCCAATTCACCTATCATCAACTCAGTTCCAACACTTTAGCTGGTGCAGCATTGATCCGACTGGCTGCCATAACCGGAGAAAAAAAATATTATGAAGCAGGAGAAAAAAATATCCTGTTCGCTTTAAGTCTTCAAAGGCCAAATGGCTATTTTAGTGGGAATGGGTTTGATTCCAGCTCCTCTGCTTATACCATAACAATTGCTTACGCTATTGCAGGAATTCTGGAGGCCGGAATTCTTACCGGTAACGAAAATTGGAAAAATGCTGCTTTTAATGGGTTAGTCCCAGTTTTAAACATGGTCAATAAAACCGGTTTTCTGGTGGGTGAAATCGACGAGGATTTCCAATCCTCCTCCAGTTTTTCATGCCTCCCGGGAAATTGCCTTTTAGCAATCAATGCCTATAAATTAGCATCATTAACGGGAAACACTGACTTGAAAATTAAAGCTGATTTACTCACCGATTATGTGAAAAGCAAGCAGATGATGTCTAAAATATCCTTCATAGATGGCGGCATATCAGGCTCATGGCCTATTAGTGGCAATTATAGCTCCTACGAAATTCCCAGCTGGGCAGTTAGGTATTTCATTGAAGCAGTGATGATGCAAGACTCTCTGAAATAAAAGAAGTGCTTTTTTTTATTAAAAATGCAGGGTAGCCAAAACATTTTTAATGTCTTTTCCGTATACACTTATCATAGAATTTTATTTATAATTGATAATTTTACCATTTAAACACTGCTTGCATGTGCAAAATATTAATAGTGGTGGGCACACGTCCCAATTTCATTAAAGTTACCCAGTTCAAAAAAGTAAATGAGCAACTGGGGAATCCATTCGATATTAAAATAGTGCACACCGGCCAACATTATGATGACAAAATGGCTGATGTGTTTTTTAGGCAATTTGAACTAACACCTGACTATTTTCTCAACATACCAGCCGATTCAGCCAATACTCAAATGGCAGAAATTATGCTTCGTATCGAAAAAGTAGTAAAGGAATTTGCCCCTTCATTAATGATGGTGGTAGGCGATGTGAACTCCACTTTTGCAGCTGCTATTACTGCTAACAAAATGGGAGTTAAACTCGCTCACATCGAAAGCGGTCTTAGAAGTAATGATCGATCCATGCCTGAAGAAATTAACAGATTACTCACGGACGAAATCACCGATTATTTTTTCGTTACAGAACAAAGTGGAATCGATAATCTGCTGAATGAAAAAAAGCCTGCTGATGCGATTACTCTTGTTGGCAACACTATGATTGATACCCTGGTTGCTTTTGAAGATAAAATAAGACAGGATAGCATTTTTAAATAAGCTGGAATTACCAAACACAACTATGCCCTTATGACCATGCATCGTCCGGCAACAGTTGATTTTAAAGAAGGGTTGTCTAAACTCATCGACATTATCGATTTTATTACTGAATCCATGCATTTGGTATTCCCAATTCACCCTCGAACCACATCAAAATTGGAAAGTTTTGGAATGAAAGACCGTATTACTTCCAACAAAAAACTTATCCTTACGGAGCCCTTAGATTATTTCAGTTTCAAAAGTTAACTTCCGATTCCAATTTCGTGATCACTGATAGTGGTGGAATTCAAGAAGAGACCACTTTCCGACGGATTCCTTGTCTCACCTTGAGGCCTAATACAGAGAGACCTTCTACCATAACTATTGGCACCAATGAATTAGTCCCATTTGATGTTGTTGTAGTGAAAGAAAAAATTGAACTCATCAAGACAGGTAAGCATAAAAAAGGGGAAATTCCACCTTTTTGGGATGGCGATTCAACCCGAAGAATTCTTGAAAAATGTATGGTACTGTTCTCTGATGAATTGAATCAAAAAAGTATTTACAGCATTTAATCGGAATGAAGTTACTCGATCACTCCAATCCTGCCGATCATGTATTACTCGGAGTTATCAATGATGACTGGCCTTTTCAATTTCTTTCCGAATTCTCCCGCTTTCACATGCACTATTTTAATGAAAAAATTAAAATAGTTTACGATGAGGTTTCGAAGGCTTATATGCCGATTCGTTTACTGAATGTTAAATTTTTTTCACCTGCTCAAATTCTCTTCGCTCCTTTTAGAGATGCCAAAGAGATAAGCTCAAATGAACAAACTGAATTTTTTAACAGGTTGATTCAAATGCTTCAGAAAAATGAAAGTTTTGAAAGGCTTGTTCAACCACACCCTTATGGAATTTTATCTGCATATCCACAAGGAGCCGAATATTGCGAATTCGGCACTTACATTGTTGACCTTGAAAATCAATCCGAAGAACAACTACTCGAAAAATTTCATCCGAAATACCAAAAGGCTGTTGCGCATTCGGTGAATAATGGGGCTATTGTAAAAATTGGAAAAGAAACTTTGCCCGACTTTTATAAAACCTATTCAAGTACAATGAAAAAAGGTGGACTTCATTTGGATAAATTTGAGTATTTCAAAACGGTTTCTAATTTTATGGGTGATGATCACATATGCTCTGCTGTAGTGTACGATAATAACGAGCCTGTAAGTGGTATATTCCTTTTATATTCTAAATATTCAGCATTTCTTACTCATGCTGGCACTCAAGGCGATTCGAAATTATACGGAGCCGCCAAGTTGCTAAACTTTGAGGTGATGAAATATTTAAAAAACAAGCATGTGAAACGATATGACTTCGTAGGTGTCCGATTAAAAAATAATAATCCGGCTTTAGATGGAATCTTTAGGTTTAAAAAAGGATTTGGAGGAGATCTGAAAGAAGGGTATCTTTGGAAAAAGGATATCCTGCCATTGAAAGCGAAAGCTTACGATTTGATTTCCAAAATAAAATCTGGCAGAAATCAAATCGTGGATATCATCGATCAGGTAAATAAGGACTAAATTTGCACCTCTGGACGCCCGGGAAGTCTACCAGAGAGTTACTAATATCAACTTTAAAACAAAGATTCTTCTGGAATCTCCTTCTTAATGGAATACCCTTCAAACCATAAACCGTTGCATATTCTTATTATGCCCTCCTGGTATAAAACACCTGAAACTTCTGTTTTAGGGACTTTCTTCGAGGAGCAAGCTCGTGCTTTGGAAAAAGAGGGACATTTTGTTGGTATTATTTATCCGGAATATACTCCTCCCGGTGAAATTTTTTCAGGTTCCAACAAGGAACATCTTGATTTTTACATGGACAAAAATATTCCGACGTTCAATATTAAAGCTCATGCTGGCATTCCAAAAATGCGAAGATGGAGCTATAAACAATTCGGGAAATCAGTGAACGTAGTATTTGAAGAATATGTTAAAAATTTTGGACAACCCGACATCATCCATGCACATTCTGTTTTTCATGCAGGAATTGCAGGTTTCCATATTGCAAAGGTTCACAAAATCCCATTTGTAATTACCGAACATCTCACAGCTTTTCTGATGGGATATATTACGAATAAAATTGATATTGAAATCTCCCGTGAAATTTATGAATATGCCGACAAAGCTCTGATTGTAAGTCATAATTTCCGTAAGGATCTCGAAAATCAGCTCCATTTGAAAGAAAATACTTTTCAGGTAATTCATAATCTGATCAATAGTATTTTTCTGGAAAATGTTAAAATAAAAACATATTCTCCCGGAGAAACTTTTCATTTTATGACTAATTCATTTCTGCTTCCACGAAAAAATATTAAACTCATCGTCGATGCTATCCATATTCTGACTAAGAAAAAGCTTGATGTCCATCTTACTATTGGTGGTGAAGGTCCTTTAGAGGATGAACTCAGAGAATATGTGAGATTTCTTGGATTGGATAAGCAAATTCGATTCACCGGAAAATTGTGGCGAAATGAAGTTAAAGACGAGCTTGATAAATGCCATGCATTTGTCCTTGCAAGTCAATATGAAACTTTTGGTGTAGTGTTAATTGAAAGCCTTGCATGCGGAAGACCGGTTGTAACAACAGATTCCGGAGGCCCACGCGATTTTATTCATCCTGAACATGGAATAATAGTCGAAAAACAGGAGCTATTTGATTTTGCAGCTGCAATGGAAAAACTGATGTTAAATTATGCCAGTTATGACCAAAAATCACTTAGTGCCTATTGCAAAACCAATTTTAATGAGCATCGTATTGCCGAGGAAATGACAGAAGTTTATTATTCAGCAATCAACAATAGAATAAAAAAACTTGTTTAATCGTTTTTCAGACATAAAACTCGTGTATGCATAAAAAGTTGCTCATTACTTTCGATTACGAACTTTATCTGGGCAATCGCAGTGGAACCATAAACGATTGTATGATTGATCCTACCAATCAACTCATTGATGTGATGGGAAAGCACAACATCCATGCTATTTTCTTTGTGGACACCACCTACTTACTGCGACTCAAAGAACAAGCTCAAACAACCACTGCTTGTCGAACTGATTTTGAAACGATCGCTTCACAATTGCGGAATCTTGTTCAAAAAGGGCATTACGTTTTTCCGCATATTCACCCTCATTGGCTGGATGCTCAATACCTGCCCGAAATTAATCAGTGGCGCCTTAACAACATCGAAAAATATAGATTTCATAACGTATCTGAACCTGATCGCTCTAAAGTATTTGATGGTTCCATTCTTTTGCTGCAAGAAATATTATTGCCTCAATTTCCCAATTATAAAATAGATGCGTATCGTGCCGGTGGTTGGGGAATCCAACCTTTTACAGATTTTCTCCCCTTCTTTAAGAAACATGGTATTATACATGAGTTCAGTGTATTAGGAGGTATATATCAATTCACCGATGCGCAGTTATTCGATTTTTCGGATGCCCCTGAAAAATCCATTTACCGTTTCAATGAGGATGTTTGTAAGGAAGATAAAAATGGGCCTTTTATTCAATACAATATCAGTTCCATCAAGATCTCACCGTTCACAACCTTTCTGAATAAAGTTTGGATAAAGGTCTTATTTAAGCTTTTTAGCGAACATACCTTTCACAAAGGCGAAGGACAACCTTCGAGAATTGTAGTCGGCAAAAGCCCTGCTTCCTCTAAAGGCAGTGATTTGAGCAACAGCGTATGGGAACGAATTTCTGTAGAATTACTCACTTCCGTGAAGTTAAACATTTATCGTAGTTTTTGGGAAAAGAATGAGTACATGCACTTTATTTCTCATCCTAAAATGATAACGGGTCACAATCTGACAGTTTTTAACAAATTCCTGAATTCAGCGTTTGAAAAGTATTCTGTGGAGACTGATTTTTATAAGATGCTTCCTGAATAAATTTGAGGGTATATTGTAACCTTTATCGTTTTTCGTTGTAATGTAAATCCCATGATTTATTTAACCTATAATGATCAGCCTTCAGGAGTATTTTCAAGTCAGGTAAATGATGTTTGTAATTACATCAATAAACACCTGGATGCTAAAATTAAGTTGGTTGCTATAATATCTCTTCACAATTTTGCTGAAAACAGAAGGAAAATACGCAAGGAGGTTCCGAATGCGTTGGTACTTCCGGCATTGCCAAAAGCCCGCTATTGGCAATTCAGCTGTATTGTTTTTGCACTCATTTGCCTTTTTACAGGCGAACGTGTTGTGATTTCCAGAAATGTAATTGCCACCAAAATTGCTCTGTTTGTAAAAAAGATCGGGCTCGCAAAAAAAGTTTGTCTCGATGGCCGAGGAGCAATAGCTGCCGAATGGAATGAATATGATGTGGTGGCACATGACAATTTGAAAAAGTCCATTGCCGGTTGGGAAAAAGATGCGGTGCTTCAGGCTGATTTCAGAATTGCCGTTTCGCAAGAGCTGGTGAAATGGTGGAGTGAAGCATACGGCTATAAAGAAAGTAAACATGTTGTTATTCCCTGCACCTTACAATCTACCTTTCAGCTTTCTATCCCTGAAGAGAGCCAATTACTTGACCTGAGAACCAAAAATGGCTATAACCCGAATGATATAATTCTGGTTTACTCCGGATCGACCTCAGGATGGCAATCGTTTAGTGCCCTTGAAAAAATTTTAGGCAGAATACTGGCCATAGATAAGAAGTACAAATTGATATTTTTATCTAAATCAGATGAAAGCATAGAAAAAATGAAAGCACAATTCCCGGGTCAAATCAGTAACACCTGGTTGACTCATGATAAAGTGCAGTCGTTTTTATCAATGTGCGACTATGGGGTATTGTACCGTGAACAAAGTGTTACGAACAGAGTCGCTGCTCCAACTAAATTTGCTGAATATCTTTCGGCTGGATTGCCTGTATTAATTTCAACAGGAATTGGTGACTATTCCGAATTTGTCAAAGCATTTCAGTGCGGTTATATTATTGATGAAAATTCTACTATCGTTCCGGTGCAACTTAACAGCGAAACCAGAAAATCCATGATGAAGCTGGTTTTGGATCATTACACTAAAGATGCCAATATTACTAACTACAAATCGTTACTCAGTTCTCTCAGTTAAGAAAAAAATAAATTTTAAATAAAAATTATGAGCAAAATATTAATTACAGGCGGAGCAGGATTTATTGGCTCTGCGGTTATCCGTCATTTACAAACACAAAATCATGAATTGTTTGTTATCGATAACCTGTCGTTTGGAAACAGGGATTTTATAAAAATTGATGAAACCCATTTTTTTAAAACAGATATTCTCGACCGTGAGTCTGTAATTAAAATTATGCAAGATGTGAAACCTGATATGGTAATTCACCTGGCTGCAATCCATTTTATCCCCTATTGCAATGAGCACCCTCATGAATCGGCAAATATTAATATTCAAGGAACCATTAATGTTTTAGATGGAGCTAAAAAATCAGGAGTAAAAAAAGTGTTCTTTGCTTCCACCGCGGCAGTTTATCCTATTTATGATGAAGCTGTTTCAGAAAAACATGAAACTGGACCCTTGGATATTTATGGATTGTCGAAACTTGTAGGAGAACATCTTTGCAATGAATTTTATCTGGAAACAAAAATACCTGTTATCATTTGCCGATTCTTTAATGCATTTGGCCCAAACGAAACCAATCCTCACCTGATACCTGAAATTCAAAAGCAGGTGTTGTCAGGCAACAGAAAAATAAAATTAGGGAACCTTACCCCCAAGAGAGATTTCATTCATACCTATGACATGGCAAATGCCGTAAGTATGCTTATCACTAAAATTGATTCAGGAATAAATATATTTAACCTTGGCAGAGGAATTGAATATGCAGTAACTGAAATTGTAGATTCATTTTCAAATGCCCTTGGTGACAGAATTGAGATTGAAGTAGACCCCGCAAGAGTCCGTAAAGTTGAAAGAATGCACCTGCTGGCCGATATTACTAAATTGAGATCAATTGGTTGGGAACCGGTTATTGGAATCAACGAAGGAATAAAAACTTTAGTCGATGAATAACTCTAAAACACAGGTAATTTTTTGTACCGATGGCATTTTCCCTTACATGGTTGGAGGCATTCAACGCCATTCCCGGCTCCTGGCTGAAGAACTGGCCAAAAATGAAGGTGTTGATCTTATTGTGATTCATCCCCATGAGGGAGTTACAGTTTTTAATGTTTCATTGGGAATAAAAGAAATTGTACTGGCCCCCGAACGCACATCAGGAACCTATTTGCTGGATTGCTTCAGGTATTCAAAAAGAGTGTTGGAAGAAGTTGAAAAATATCCGGGTGCTGTCGTCTATGCACAAGGGCTCGCTCTTTGGTCGGGAATGCAAAAAGTAAAAAACCGAACGGTACTGAATCCACATGGACTGGAACCTTTTCAAGGAATTACTTCAAAAGATAAGTTCAACGGACTTCCATTCCGGGTGATACTCAGAAAACAATTCCGAAGCTCACGGAATGTGGTTTCACTTGGAGGCAGACTTACCGAACTACTTCGTAAAAATGGACCTGCTGAAAATGTGGTAGTGCTTCCAAATGCTGTGAATGTACCAGATGCTATTCCTCGTAACTTTGCTAACACGCCGATGAAATTTCTCTTTGTTGGCAGGTTTGCATTTAATAAGGGTATTGATATTCTGGCTACAGCCGTGAAAGAACTCAATGCGGAAGGATATGAAAAACTGGTGGAATTTAATCTGGTGGGCAAAGGCCCCTTATTTGATGCCTACGTAAAGGAGTATGATTTCCCTAATTTACATTTTCTTGGTTTTGCCTCAGACCCCGAATTGATCGAACTTTATAAATCTAACGATGTTTTTGTACTTCCTACCCTCTTTGAAGGAATGCCAACGGTGGTGCTGGAAGCAATGGCCTATGGAATGCCAATAATAGTGACCGATACAGGCGCTACTACCGAAATGGTGGATACAACAAATGGTTACATAATTGAGAAAAAAGATGTGCAATCTCTCAAAAATGCTATCCTGAATTACATTAATTTGGACCCGGAAAAAAGAAGGAGTATGTCGGAGACCTCTTATTCGAAAGTAAAGAATAACTTTACATGGAAAATTGTAAGTGAAAAACACTTGCAGTTATTCAGCAAAATTAAAGAGTCCCTAATAAATAATGCTTGAGTATTTAAAAAGAAACGGACAATTCGCTGTAATGCTGCTCATATGGCTGGCAGCGGGTTTTGTACATTCTATGGCCGGAGTTGCTGTAGTTACTGTCTCTATTTTATTATTAAAAAAAAAGGAGATGTACTCGGAGCTGATTTCCGGATTTATTCTGATACTAATACTCTCTGATAGCTTTAAGCCAGCATTACATTTTGCCAAGGAGGTTAAAATCATTTATCTTATATTGCTTACTTTATTTTACTTTTTTGACAGGAAATCTTTTAAAAAACAAGATAGCTTTTTTCCGCCTTTCATTCCTTTCCTTGTTTGGGCTTGTTTTCAAATAATGCGTGGCCCTGAATTCGGAGTAGCTGTTCAAAAAACCATATCTTACGGCTTGATTTTTCTAATTGGCCCTGCTTATAGTATTAAATTATTTACTGATAAAGGCACTATATTTATTAAGGATCACGTTTTTTTGATGTCGTTTATGCTAGCAATAGGTTTATTGCTATTTGTTGTAGCCAACAATCAGGTTGTTGTTGGGGATCGCTATTCCGGTGTAATGGGCAATCCTAATGCTATCGGCCTTTTTTGCATGCTGTTTTTTATGTTAATTTATTCCGCTCAGATCAAATTTCCAGGACTCTTCACTAAAAACGAACAAGTATTGTTGTATGGCTTGATTGCCGTATCAGTGTTATTGTCGGGTTCGCGTAATACCATTATCTCTATTGGCATCTTCCTTTTCTTCTCACGTTTCTATAAATTATCACCTCTGCTTGGAACCGCAATTGTGATACTCACCGCAATAGTTTATCAGTTGGTAGTATCCAATCTCACTGAAATATTAACTTCATTGGGATTAGCTAAGGCGATGAGAGCCGACACCCTTGAAAGTGGCTCAGGCAGGCTCGTTGCATGGGCATGGGCGTGGAAGTTTATTAATGCCGATATCAAAAACTTTTTCCTCGGAATGGGCTTTGGCTTTGATGAATATTACTTTATTATCAGCCACCACATATTGAGTAAGCTAGGACACATTGGAGGTGTTCATAACAGTTATTTGGCCATTTGGATTAACACCGGTATTATTGGATTAATTTTATGGTTTGCTGCTTTTTTGAGAACTATTATAAAGGCTATTCCAAAAGCATATACAGCACTGCCATTTATGTACGCAATATTATTTAGCGCTTTCTTTGAAGCCTGGCTCATGGGGTCGCTGAATCCCTATACCATCACTTTCCTTTTCGTGCTATGCATTATTTATACTGATTCAAATTCGTTTGCCGACCGCAAACCCCAAACTTCAGTTTTAGCAGCGGAACCAGCTGCCCCAACAGCACTCAAATGAAAAAAAGGAAAGTCCTTATTTTTATCGACTGGTATTTACCCGGGCTCAATGCAGGTGGGCCGGTAAGGACCTGCGCAAACATGGTTTCACGACTGAATGATGAATTCGATTTACGAATTGTTACCCGCAACACCGATCTAAAAGAAGACAAACCCTATGATTCTGTGAAAAGTAATGCATGGAATCTACGTGACGACAATTCATCCGTCTACTATTTTTCAAAACATGAGCTTTCTTTAAAAAATATTCAAAAGTTAATAGAAGATGAAAAACCTGATATAATTCATCTCAACAGTTTATTTTCCCTTTACTTTACTTTGTTACCTCTTATAGCTATTCGAAAAATTAAGGTAAAGTGTAAAGTAGTTGCAGGCCCCCGAGGAATGTTAAGTAAAGGAGCACTTGCAATAAAACCCTTGAAGAAAAAAATATTCATCCAAGCTGCCCGAATAACAGGTCTTTTTAAAAATGTAACCTGGCATGCCTCTACAAAAATTGAAGAGGCCGAAATACGAAAGGCCTTTGGTGACGAAGTAACAATACAGTTGGCTATTGATCTTGCTCCGGTGGTAACTATAAACAGAGTTCCAAGAGTAAAGCAAGAAAAAAAAGCCGATCTTTTCTTTCTTGGAAGAGTTAGCCAGGTGAAAAATTTATTGCAATGCATTACTACACTGCAAAAATTGGATGCCTCTTATACGGTTTGTTATGATATTTTTGGCCCAATTGAAGAACAGGATTATTGGGAAAAATGTCAGGAAGAAATTACCAAAATAAATCCCACCATTACCATAAATTACAAAGGATTAATTGATCATTCTTCGTTAAATTCTGTCTTAAGTAATTATCATTTTCTCTTTCTTCTTACCGAAAATGAAAATTACGGCCATGCCATTGTTGAAAGCATGGTTTCGGGCTGTCCGGTGATCATTAGCGATCGTACCCCGTGGCGAAACATGTCGCACATAAAAGCGGGATGGGATCTTGCACTGGAAGATAATGATGCCATATTAAAAGCACTTAAACATGCAGTTGAAATGAATCAAAATGAATATGATATTTGGTCAAACAGGGCTTATGATAAAGCGGTTGAAGTTATAGAAAGTAAAAAATCTGTTGAAGACAATAAAAATTTATTCCGGTAGCATCCGCTGGGAAATGTAACTGTATGCCATAAATGCAGCTTAGAAAATACATCACAATAATTTAACTATTTATTAAGTTAATTTTGCATAAAATATAAATTGTTCCTTAAAAGTAAACAAAGTGTAAATTAATAAAATTAAACTCTGAATAGCATTCATTGTTCCCCCATTATGAAAAGGTATTTATTTCTATACACCGAACTCGCTGGCTACATGGTTGCATGCATGAAAAAACTTGCTGCAAATCGCAATGTTGAGGTACATGTATTTAAATACCCCATCAATGCTATTGCTCCTTTTCAGTTTTCTCTTGAAGGCCAAAATATATTTTTCTATGAGAGAAATAAATATACAGATTCCGAACTGCTTGATGCCTGTAAAAATCTTCAACCCGATATAATTTTTTGTAGTGGCTGGATTGACAACGGTTATTTACAGGTGTGTAGTAATTTTAAAGGGAAAGTGAAAACAGTAATGACGCTTGATAATCCATGGAGAAATACCATTAAACAAAATATAGCATCAATTGGAGGGCCGTACCGATTAAAAAAATATTTTTCGCATTGCTGGGCTGCCGGAGCTCCGCAAAAAACATATGCGCTCAAGCTGGGGTTTAAAAATGATACTATTAAAGAAGGACTTTATTCTTGCGATTATGATTATTTTCATCAGCAATTTTTGACAAGCAAAAGTGCTAAAGAAAAGTCCTTCCCAAAAAAAATAATTTATGTAGGACGATTCGCAAAACTAAAAGGGGTTCGTGAAATGTGGAAAGCCTTCGAATTATTTCAAAATCAGCACCCTAATGAATGGGAACTCTGGTGTCTCGAAAAGGTGAATATGAATCGAATTTCCCAATCACCCTAAAATTAAAAATTTTGGTTTTGTTCAACCTCATGAAATGAAAAAATTTATAGCGGACACCGGTGTATTCATACTTCCAGCCTATTATGAACATTGGGGAGTTGTGGTTCATGAATTTGCTGCTGCCGGATTTCCATTAATTTGCAGCACTACAACAAGTGCAGCCACCAAGTTTCTTAATGATGGAAAAAACGGCTATTTTCACCAACCATGCAGTGTCGACTCCCTGGTTGAAGTGTTTATGAAAATAATGCTTACCCCTACCGAAAAATTGGTTCAAATGGGTACAGCCAGTGCCGAAATTGCAAGTACAATTACTCCGGACACCTGGTGTGATACTGCTATTGAATTTTTACAAAATTAAGCTCATGCAAGTAAAAACAGATCTCTCTAAATTCAATAATTCCTGGTACAAAAACGGGGGCTCCACAATAAAATTAGGGTTATGGCATCTGGTTTCAGCTCTATTTTTTATTAATCACCTTTCCGTTATTAATGGCATTAAGGTTTCGCTTTTGCGGATGTTTGGAGCAAAAGTGGGAACAGGTGTTGTTATTAAGCAAAACGTAAGAATAAAATACCCTTGGTTGCTGGAAATCGGAGATCATGTATGGATTGGTGAATGCTGCTGGATTGAAAATCATGCGCAAGTCAAAATTGGTAATAATGCCTGTTTATCACAAGGTGCCATGCTGCTTTGCGGAAATCACAACTATAAAAAGTCTGCATTTGATCTTGAAATCGGCAAAATTACCATCGAAGATGGTGTTTGGATCGGTGCTCAGGCGCTTGTTTGCCCGGGTATCACTTGCAAATCTCATTCCGTATTAAGTGTGCAATCCGTTGCCAGCAAAGACCTTGAAGCCTACACGATTTATCGCGGCAACCCGGCAGTTAAACAAAAAGACCGGGTTATTGAATAACAGTAACTGTAACCCTGCAACAGGTTTATGGTATAAAAAGCGAACTACTGTCCGGAAGCGAAAATCAGGACACAGTTAATTAAATTGTCATTTAGTCTGAACTTAAATCCCTTTTTGAGTGAAAATTTCTATTATTACCATTACTTATAACAGTGCTCAAACAGTTGAAGACACTATCAAATCGGTAGTTTCTCAGGATTTTCCCAATATTGAGTATCTCATAATTGATGGATTGTCAAAAGACAACACCCTAGGTGTGGTAAATCGCTATTCGCCCTACATTGACAAGGTAATTTCCGAAAAAGATAAAGGCCTTTATGATGCATTGAATAAAGGAATTAAAACCGCAACAGGAGATGTAGTAGGGATGTTACACTCCGACGATATTTATGCTAACAACCAGGTTCTTTCCAAAATTGCCCAGCAATTCGCCGCTGACCCTACCGTTGAGGGTGTATATGCCGATTTAGTTTTTGTTGATCGCGACGATACTAATAAAGTGCTTCGCACCTGGAAGGCAGGTGAATATAAAGAAGGGGCCTTCAAAAAAGGATGGATGCCACCCCACCCTACTTTCTTTGTAAAAAAATCGGTTTATGATCGCTTGGGTGGATTCAATCTTGACTTGAAACTATCAGCCGATTACGAACTCATGCTGCGCCTCATTCACAAACACAAAATCAAAGTAGCTTATCTTCCCGAAACAATCGTTAAAATGCGAATGGGCGGCATCAGCAACACCAGCTTTTTTGTTAAGTTAAAAGCCAACATGGAAGATAAAATGGCATGGAAAATCAACGATCTTAAACCGGGGCTTTTTACTACCTTCAGAAAACCACTGAACAAATTGAAGCAATATTTTTCGAAGTCGTAACCGACGAACGGGACGCCCATTAATAAGAAGGAATCTAGAAACCCGTTGCTCCTATTACAACAAGGGCACGATTGTTAAAAAACAACAATTGTTCCAAATGCTTTCCCAGCTGTCATTGGTAAAATCGATTAAATCGAAAACTCATTTATCGAAAATAAGCATACGTTCTGCCAGTAAAAATTACAACGATTCTGAATTACACTCTTACAAATATTCCCGAATCAAAACTTAAAACAAACTCCGGCAGTTACAAAAGAAACTCCATATCCTAATTCAGAGTAGACTCCAAATCCCTCATTAAAAAAATAACGTCCGCCTACAAACGCCGTTGCACTTGCTCCGCTGCTATTGTTATCGTTGTAGCTAAAATTGCCATTAGGATTGTTATCTTCATACTTATAATTTAAAATATTGTAAGACACCATTGCGCCACCATAAATATCAAGTTTGGGAAGATTGGTGAATCCGTTATAGTGATAGGCACCACGGAATCCTATGATAGTATAGTTCCATTTTTGCGTATAATTATAAATGGAATAATTGTTTTCGTCTTTGAACGCTTTAAAACCGATATACCCTCCAAGGCTAATCACATCCACTTTTCTCACATTCCAAACGCCTCTTTCATAAAGGGCACTAAATCCCGGAGTTTGTGAACTTTTGCTGAAACTTCCCAACGAGCTTCCAAAACCAATTCCAATGCCAATAACATTTGATTTCACCTTAAATGGTTGAGCTGATACAACTCCTGAAATCATAAATATACCAAGAAGAAGGATGCCTAATTTTTTCATTCTTTCAAATTTTAGTTCATAAATTCAACTGCAAATATAACTATAAAATAAGAGTTCAATCTGAAAAATTTAAGCTAATTCATTGCAAACTTTTTCTACTACGTTGGGGTACCATTTCATTTCCAATAAATGAATTTTAGCAGCTATTGATTCAGCCGTTTCTCCTTGAAAAATTTCAGTTTTATATTGAGCAATAATTTCACCTTCATCAAATTTAGCATCAATAAAGTGAATGGTAATACCGGTTTCGGGTTCACCCGCTTCAACAACAGCTTCATGAACATGCATTCCGAACATACCCTTACCACCAAACTTTGGTAATAGAGCCGGGTGTAAGTTAATGATACGATGAGGGTAAGCAGCTAATAATGATGGAGACACCAATCTCAGAAAACCTGCCAATACAATAAGATCAATTTTATTCCTTTTAAGAAGTTCCAGTACAGTACCGTTTTCAAAATCCTCTTTGGGCATAAACCTTGTCGGCACTCCTAAAGGGGCCATCCTTTGCAAAACAAAGGCGTTTTTCCGATCACTTAAAACTAAAGCAACTGTTATTTCAGAATGATTTGCAAAATAAGTGGCTAAATTTTCAGCATTACTTCCGGAACCGGATGCAAAAACCGCAATTCTTTTCATGCTTCAAAGATATAGGTTTCTAATCTTTATCTTTCCTATAAAGTTGCCCTATTAAACCTTGGAAGATATCTGTTTAGACCTTAAAAGGAGCGCGAATCACATGATTATGCGGTTGAATATCAATTATTTGATAATATATTTTGATGATTAGCGGATAAATTTGTTACTTTGCGCCTCAACTTTAAATTATATATAAAGCTATGTCTGATATTGCATCCCGCGTTAAAGCAATAATTGTTGATAAACTGGGCGTTGATGAGAGTGAAGTTCAAACTGAATCCAGCTTTACAAATGATCTCGGTGCTGATTCATTGGACACTGTAGAACTGATCATGGAATTTGAGAAAGAATTTAACATCGCTATTCCAGATGATCAGGCTGAGAAAATCAGCACAGTAGGACAAGCAGTTGACTATATTTCAGCTAACGTAAAGTAATCAACCTTTTTACAGGCTGATGGAGCTAAAAAGAGTTGTTGTAACAGGACTTGGTGCTCTGACGCCACTTGGAAACTCTGTTCCTGAATTTTGGAATGGATTAGTTAACGGTGTTTCAGGAGCTTCTGCAATTACACGTTTCGACGCCTCCAAATTTAAAACCCGCTTTGCTTGTGAGGTTAGAAATTTCGATCCCGGAACTTTCCTGGATCGTAAAGAAGCCCGCAAGATGGACCCATTCAGCCAGTACGGACTAGCTGCAGCCATTGAAGCCATCGACGATTCAAAAGTAGTAACTCATGCTGGCTTCAATCCAGACAGAGTTGGTGTTATTTGGGCTGCCGGAATTGGAGGCTTACGCACTTTCTGGGACGAGGCTTTGAACTTTGCAAAAGGTGATGGCACTCCACGTTTCAACCCTTTCTTTATTCCAAAAATGATCATTGATATTGCCTCAGGGCATATCTCTATTCGTTATGGTTTGAGGGGACCCAATTATGCCACTGTTTCTGCCTGCGCTTCCTCCACTCATGCATTGAACGATGCTTTTATGCTGATTCGTTTAGGTAAAGCTGATGCAATGATAGCAGGTGGGTCTGAGTCTTCAATTAATGAACCTGCATTAGGCGGATTTAATGCTATGCATGCTTTATCGGAACGGAATGATGATCCTGCAACAGCCTCCCGTCCTTTTGATTTAAATCGCGATGGCTTTGTTATTGGTGAAGGCGCCGCCGCTGTAGTGCTAGAAGAGTACGAGCATGCAATTGCAAGAGGCGCAAAAATTTATGCTGAAATGTTTGGTGGCGGAATGTCTGCCGATGCGCATCACATAACTGCACCTCATCCTGAAGGACTTGGTGCATTGAATGTAATGAAAAATGCGTTGCACGATGCTGAAATGCAACCCACCGACATTGATTATATTAATGTTCATGGCACTTCTACACCGTTAGGAGACATCAGTGAAGTGAAGGCTATCTCCAGCGTTTTTGGCGAACATGCGTTTAAGTTGAATATTAGTTCTACTAAATCCATGACCGGTCACCTGTTGGGAGCTGCCGGTGCAATTGAAGCTGTTGCATCAATTCTTGCTGTGAAGAATGATATTGTTCCTCCAACTATAAACCACTTTACGGATGATCCTGAATTTGATCCCCGTTTTAATTTTACTTTTAACAAAGCTCAACACCGTAAAATAAATGCTGCCTTGAGTAATACTTTTGGATTTGGCGGTCACAATGCATCAGTGATATTTGGTAAAGTAAAGTAAGTTGCTGCTTCGTTGATTATTTCTATTGTTCAATTTTAATTTCTATTTGCTTACAGCACTAACTGTTTTTCCAATCTTATATCTCCCCAAAAAATAATTACCAAACAAGTGGATATACTCTTACCATATCGTCTTTACTTTTCAGATGATAAGGATCTAATTCGGACGTTAAAAAATATACTTGGCTTTTATCCCAACAACCTTTCTGTTTATAAGCTCGCATTTTCTCATAAATCAGTTGCTTCTTCGACAGTTAATGGCATGCAGCTTTCCAACGAGCGGCTTGAATTTCTTGGAGATGCTGTTTTAGGTGCAATTGTAGCCGATCTGCTTTTTCGCCGTTTCCCTTTCAGAGATGAGGGATTCCTTACCGAAATGCGATCAAGGATTGTGAGTAGAGATCACTTGAAAAATCTGGCACTCAAAATTGGTCTTGATAAATACATAAAAAACAACGCGGGAACCGGCATGTACCGATCTATGTATGGGGATGCGTTTGAAGCGCTGGTAGGTGCCATTTACCTCGATAAAGGTTATCCTCATACCGAAAAATTTATCGTCGATCGAATTATTAAACACCATGTAGACTTGAATGAAATTGAACAATCCGATTCTAATTTTAAAAGTCGTATCATTAATTGGGCTCAACGAGAAAAAAAAGCATTGCTATTTGAAACCGTTGATGAAGGTATTGGAGGAAAACTTATTAAAGTTCGATTGCTCATTGATGAGCAGGAAGTCGCTACCGGTGCCGACTTTGTAAAAAAGAAAGCTGAACAAATTGCTGCAGGTAAAGCTTGTGAATTATTGAATATTAAAAATGAGGGCTAAAAACATTAATTTAGCGAGTTAAATAGTTAGTGAAACTGTTCCACCTTCGAGCACATGTACACATTGATCAATTAACCACTTACTCACGTACCCATTTACTTTTTCCAAAGAGTTTCGCCGATTTTTTTCCTCAGCCAATTAATATCTGCAATTTGTTTCACTTGTTCTATTTCTACAAGTAGCTGTTCGAGTTGTTTTTTGTTGCCATAAGATTTCATTAACCGGGTGGCATACTTGATCATATTTCGGTATATCACACGCTGGTAATCTGAAATTAATTTGTTACGACTCAAAAACACCTTAAAAGCAGTGGTGTGATAATAAAATGTTTCCTGATCATCCATTTCATAATAACATTTCAGAAGAATGGCACGCATGTCCAGTTGATAATACAAATCGCTGAATTCAACCTGACGCAGTAACGACAGCGATTTTCGATATTGCCCGGTACTGAAACAATAATATGCCATATTATATATATAAGCATTTTCTCGTTCAGAAAAAAGCAAATGCTTCTTAAACTCTTCAATAAAATCAAACACCCATGCGGCTTCATCAGCTCTAATTCCAATCACAACAATGTTTTTAAAATCCCACTGCGATAAATGGTCACCTGTGAACAGGACTTTATTTTCGATAACTAATTGATAGATTTTAAACAATTGTTTGACATACTCAGAGTCCCCAAGATTTATTTTTTTTATACAATAATTCATGAGATACTGGTACATATCTCTCAATTCATCTCTTTTAAATAAGTTGCTGTTTATGGAAAGCAAATCTTTCAGCTCGAAGAAATTTTTTACCTCATCAGGCTCCGTGAGTGTCATAAATATTCTGAAATAAATAGCAATAACCGGAACTTCTGCGAAAGCTCCCTGTTTCAATACTGAAATGATTTGCTCCTGTAAAATAAAATCATACTCCGTAGACATTACATTTCTAACATTCACAATTTCACAAAGCAGTTGTAGTTTTCTTGAAACAAAAAATACATCCAGATTCCTGGCAATAGCTGCAATTGGATGTTCCATACTTCGTTTTTGCCTTGGCAGATACAAATTCAAATAGGTAAGATCTTCCCGATACCGATTAAAATAATAATCTGCATCCCACAAACTATTTCCCTCTTCTGACTTATAGCTGGCCAGAAATGCTTTATCGGCTCCACGCTTTGCCAATTCTGAAGTTAACAGGTAATTACTTTCCTCAGGATGAAATTTTAAAGCATTGAATTTTAGAAAGCTGGAGGCCTGTTTGAAAAGATCCGTCATCACGTACCTTAATTTCTTATCTTCATATTCCTGTTTTGCAAATAATACCTTGAAAACCCTATTTCGATTCAAGTCTTTATGAGTGAAGTGAGGGTAATAGTCGGTTAATAAATTGTAAAACTCCAACGACTTCCCTATCGGACCAGCAACCCCTGAAATAAGGAAGTTTTTAAAAAACCGCCATTCTGAAGGGGTAAAACAGGATAATGTGCTTATTAATTTGGTATTTAATAAATCATTCATATCCGACAAATATACAATTTTTTAATTTCTTTAAAATTAATTATATCATTGATTAACAAGTATATAATAATTAACTAACACGTATATAGCACTAATAGCTCCTATTATTTTACCGACAAATGAACAATTATGTATTTTTATAATAACACCAACCTGAATATGTTTGTAGCGTGATAAAACGGCTGATCCATTATCATTAAAATTTTAAGATTATGAAAACAATCAAAATTTACTTCAAAAACATTTTACAAGCAACAGCTTTAATCCTGTTCTTTGGAATTCTTTCACCAATTCAAACTAATGCATCTCATTTTGTTGGTGGTGAAATTTACTACAAATGGGTATCGGGCAACACTTATAATGTTTCAGCATCTCTTTACAGAGATTGTTCTGGGATTCCAGCTCCAACCACTATTGATTTGAATTATAATTCTATCTCATGCAGTGGAAACGGAACTATTACACTCAATTTAATTGGACTCCCTGTACAAATTTCTCCTATTTGCGCAGCGTCTTTGCCGAACTCCACCTGCAATGGTGGAACCTTATATGGGGTAGAACAAAATTTTTATGAAGGAACTGTTACGCTTCCATTTAATTGCAATGATTGGCAGTTCAGTTACAATACCTGTTGCAGAAATGGCGCAATAACAAATCTTACGAATGGTGCCGCATATGGCACTTATATTTCTTCGATGCTCAATAATTTGGATGTTCCTTTCAATAATTCTGTTCAATTTGGAAACATTCCTCTGAATATCATTAACAACATTTCTACAACACAATTAAGCTGGAATGCTTTTGATGTGGATGGAGATTCCTTAATTTATGAACTCACCCCTGCCCGTGATTTCAACGGCTCGGTTCCAGTTGTTTTAACATATACCCCGGGTATTACCTATCAGCAACCTTTTAGTTCTCTTTTGCCTACCACATTAAATTTCGCAAATGGCTTATTAGAAGTAACGCCTAATGCAGCACAGGTTGCTGTAGTCTGCATGAAAGTATCTGAATACAGAAACGGATTTTTTATTGGAGAAGTAAATCGTGATTTTCAAATTGTGGTAGAAAACAGCTCCAATAATTCACCTACCTTATCTGGCATTAACGGAACTAATTCTTTCATTACAAATGGATGCCCGGGAGATACCATCACTTTTGATGTAATTTCCAATGATATAGATGCCGGCCAAAATGTTACTTTGTCTCCCAATATCACAGGTACAACAGCCACATGGACATCAGCAGGTACACCTTTTCCTGTTGGAACTTTTCAATGGATTCCTACTCCTGCAGATATAAGTAGTCAGCCATATACCTACACATTAAATGTGAATGATGACCATTGCGATTATTATGGAACACAAACTTATATTTATCAAGTTTATATTAATGGCTGCAACACCAACGATGTATGGCCCGGTGATGCCAATTCAGATGGTACAGCTAACCTGTATGATTTGCTTGCTGTAGGTATTGCGTATAATGATATCGGTCCGGTGCGGCCTTCAGCAAACACGACTTGGGTGGCGCAACCTTGTCCCGATTGGACCAACAGTTTTACCAGTGGAATTAATTACAAACACGCCGACACTGATGGAAATGGAACTGTTGATTTAAATGATACTACCGCCATCATGCTTAACTACGGACTTAACCATCCACTGCGAAACATGGCACCTGCTATTGCTACAGTTGCAGATTTAACTGTAACCGCAAATTTCGACACGGTAGGAACTATGATGGCTGTTGATTTTGATGTGGCTATCAGCTCTCCTGTAGATAGTTTATACGGACTGGCTTTCCGGTTGTATTTTGATCAGTCGTTGGTAGATATAACAACTGTAGCCGTAACTTATCCAGGCTCTGTTTTTGGCACTAACGGTGTGGACATGGTAAAAGTGGATCGTTCTGCCGGATTGAATGGATTTGTTGATATCGCTTTATCAAGAATTAATCAGCAAAATATCAGCGGAACCGGTCCTGTTGCCAAAGTCACTATTGTGACAACAGATAATGTTTCCGGAAAAATGACTTTAAATGTTACTCCCAGCGATGTAATCGGTATCACTTACTCACAGGATGTTGTTAACTTTAATACCTTGGGTGATGAAGTTGTAATTGATCCAAATTTCCTTGGAGTAAACGAAACACTGCTAAGTCAATTAGTAACTATCTACCCATCTCCGGCAACTGATTTCGTTGAATTCAATTACTCCGGTTCAGAATTTGTTAAAACATTACCATAACTGATCTGACAGGTAAAATAGTACAAAGCATAGAAAATCCAACTTCTAAAACTAAACTGGATATCAAAAACTTCTCGAAAGGTGTTTATTTCCTAAGAGCAGCCATTGGCGAAAATACCATAACAAAGAAATTAACTGTTTTATAGACTTGTGGTTAGGTCTTCTTTTGCATGGGTAGGAGTTATTTCCTACCCTTTTTTTATAGTAATCTCCGATTAAATTCCTGATTTTCATTTATTATTGTATTCTGAAAAGGGTTAGCCTGGGTGGTGGGAAGTAAAATGGAGGGATAGAATGACTTTTGAGAGCTCTTTTTAGTCATCATTTTAAAATTACTTATTTTTACTACCAAAAACTTTAACAAAAATTGTCTGCTCAGGGTGAACTTCGTTTTTTTTCTAATTTCCCGTCCAAGGAAACGCTTAAACTCCTTCTGGAATGGCAATCGCTTTATGCTGAAGTTCAGCTCGAAAGAAAAAAATTATCTACTATTTCTCACAGTGAAGCCATGAAACTTTTGGACATCCCCGCAAGGAAGCTGACTCAATACATCAAAGAGGGGTATTTAAAAGAAAAACCTTCGGGCGAAATTTATAAATATCAGGTACTTAAGTTGCTTTTCGAGATGAAACAGGAGGAGCTTTTTCAATCAATTAATTAGGCTCTTTTGATTCATACTAAAGTACCATTTTAGTTCCATTTGAGATAAAGCCATGAATTTTGTTAATTTTACTTTCACATAATTAACTACATCATGAAAAATATTTTTATCGGAACTCTGCTTGCAATTTTTTCCTTTTGTACAACCACGCATGCCCAGCAATTTATTTCCATCAATCATGATTTCGGTTTAAAAGGACAAACCATAACTACAACAGTTACCAGCAGTGATTTCTTTTTCACCTGGGGATCTGCACCTTCAACATGGGGTGATTTTTATATGCGACAAAATACGTATGTCTTTTATCCATACAATGTAACAGTTATTGACGATGATCATCTAATGGTTGATTGGGACATTCCTTCAGGAGCGCCATCCGGAAATTACGAAGTAATATGGGATTACTTTGCCCCCTGGGGTGGAATAGTCTATCCGGTTCCCGGCGGATTTAATGTGGAATGTGTTCCCCCTCCGGCTCAAATAACCAATACTGTTCCAATGGTATTCTGTGCCGGCAGTTCCATAGTGTTACAAGCAAACACCGGAGCCGGATACACCTACCAATGGTACAATTCGAGCGGACCCATAAGTGGTGCAACTAACCCTACCTATACAGCCACCATTTCAGGATTTTATCGGGTTCGGGTATCGGATGCTAGCGGCTGCCCAAGATTTTCAGCAGAAGCAGCGGTATACTCTATCAGCTTGCCGGTTGCCACTATTACGCCTTCTGCGAGCCAGTTGATTTGTCAGGAGATAGCATAACTCTCACTGCAGGTAATGCCACCACGTATCAATGGTTTAAAAACGGAAATATATTAACAGGCATAACAACAAAAACAATTACGGTAGCTGACTCCGGATCTTACACGGTACGCGTATCTAATTCTTATGGTTGTACCAAAATATCAAACCCCGTTGCAGTTAGTTATGCAGCCCAACCTCCTACATGGGTTACCGCATCCGGTCCCTTAACAATTTGCGCAGGAAGTAGTGTAACGTTAAAAACAAGTGCAGGAACGGGTTATACTTACCAGTGGTATAAATACGGAAATCCAATTAGCGGTGCTACCATCAGAACACTAATTGTTACCACCTCAGGTTCTTATAGAGTTCAGTTTACTAATGCCAGTGGATGTACAAAAAAATCAGGATCAAAAATTGTAACGGTTTTAGCTTTACCGGCAGCAATTATAACACCTTCCGGTCCAACAACAATTTGTGCCGGCGATAGCGTTGATTTAAATGCTAATACCGGTGCTGGGTATACGTATTCCTGGAAAAAATATGGCAATGTAATTCCTGGTGCAACAGCAGCAGTTTATACAGCAAAAAGTGCCGGGCCCTATAAAGTAGTGGTAACAAATTCAATCGGGTGCTCTAAAGCTTCTGCTACTAAAACTGTTTCTGTAATTACCTGCAGAAAAGCACTGGTTGAAACCATAGAGTCAATAATCTATCCCAATCCTGTTCTTGATTTTCTTTATTTCGAGAAACCGAATATCTCAAAAATTGAAATCCGGAATCTAGAAGGTAAAATAGTTGTTTTAAATGAGATGGGAAATACAGAAAGTATAAATGTTTCACAACTTTCACCTGGTTTATATGTGGCTGTAATTTACACTAAAACAGAAGTTGTGACAGAACGATTTGTGAAAGCTGAAAAATAGAGTTGAAATACTAAAAACTAAATTGCAATAAATTTCTAAACGTATCTGTTGCTGCTTTACTATTCTGGAGAATCTATCAGAGATTCATTCCTTAAGTTTCTCAAAAACATAGCCTCCCTTTTCAGCTCCCCAAACCTGTTTGTCGGAACTGTCGAAACCCCTATCCCAGGAAACTAATTGCTTTTGATTGATAACAACTTCTGATTTTGCATAGGATGCCTCTCTGAGATTACTCGGGCAATCCTTTCCGTTAGTACTTCCTTCAAATTCACCCGCCCCCTTCTTTTTAATAAGAATAGAACATCCACTTCGTAACTCTAACGAATCGGGAGTAATACCTTGGAGGAGTTGCTTGTTTTCCCAGGCACCTGCGAACCGAAGTGGTTCTTTTATGGTATAAACAATACTTTCAATCGTCTCATCATCCTTCTGTACCAACTTGTAGAAACGCTGACGATAGGGTTTTCAAGAGTTGAGGACATGGCTTGTTCAACATATAACCAACTTTCTTGCTTGCTATCGCTCCAAATAGGTGACATATGTAATCGAATATCAAAATAGTCTGTATCGTTTTTAGACTGCACTTCGCTGCTAAAAGACCCTGACATAAAACTGAACAACTCGTTAAAATCCTGTTTACTGATTTTGTTTTGAGCTACGGACAGATTTGCAATTGAAGAAAGGTAAATAAAGAAGAGTAGAATCTTTTTCATGAGTTGTTTTTTAATAGGGTGAATTACTGGTAAGTAATTCAAAAATAAAATAAAAAAATGAAATTAAGTTCAAACACGGCAATTTAATATTTACTGATCAGGAAGTAGGAGCTATTCATGGCGAACAAATTTTGATTTCGGGATTAAATAGTTGCTACCTTTGTGCTGAATTTAATTACCTCCTTTAATGAAGCTCTGGTTACTCAAAACAATCTTTTTGTGTTCACTTGGACTGATTTCCTGTGCCCCTGCAAGCACCGATTCTGTAGGCGCAGCAGGCACTCCAACCCAAGTTTTAAGAGGGGCCTATTTGCAACAGGTTACTCCAACATCAATAGTGATCAGATGGCGAACCAATATACCAACAAGCAGCAGAGTTGTATTTGGAAAAAGTATAGCATATGGTAAGGAAGTGATTTCTACCAATGATACCACTGAACATATTATCCAACTAACCGGCCTATCTCCATCAACTACCTATTATTATGCAATAGGTAGTGAATCTGAAATACTTCAAGGAGATTCTCTAAATTCATTCATTACAGCTCCGGCTCCAGGTATATTTTCACCGGTTCGAATTTGGGCTACCGGAGATTTTGGAAGTGGTTCACAAATGCAGAGAGATGTTAGAGATGCGTATAAAAATTACTCTCAAGTTACAACAAACTTATGGATTTGGTTGGGCGACAATGCCTATGCTTCCGGAACAGATTCAGAATATCAAAGTTATGTTTTCGACGTATATCCTGAACAGTTAAAACAATTTCCACTTTATCCTGCTCCCGGCAATCATGATTACGGGAACATTGGATATCTGTCAGCAGCCTCATTTACCAACAACTTTAATTATTTTTCCATATTTACTGTTCCACAAAATGGAGAGGCGGGAGGGATACCATCAGGTACACCTAAGTACTATTCCTATAATTACTCCAACATTCACTTTATTTCACTTGACAGTTATGGCGCTTTGAATACTCCGGGAAGCCCCATGTATGAATGGCTGGTAAAAGACCTTTCAACCAACTCCCAGCGTTGGACAATAGTATATTTTCATCACCCTCCCTACACCAAAGGAACTCACAACAGTGATACCGAAATGGAGTTAATTGACATGAGGACACACCTGGTTCCATTACTGGAAACGTTCAAAGTAGATTTGGTGCTGAATGGCCACTCCCACGTAAATGAAAGAAGTTATCTCCTCAAAGGTCATTATGGCTTGTCGACTACTTTTGATAGTTCCATGCGTATACAACCGGCAACAAATGATTTTATCAAAAAATCGCCCTATGCAGGAACTATTTATGCGATTTGCGGGACATCAGGACAAAATGCAGGCCCCCCTATGAGTGATGCACCAATGCCATGTATGTATTTTAACGATTTCACCTCTAACTGCTCCTTGATATTGGATGTTCATGGAGATCGTCTGACTGGAAAATATTTATCCACAAACGGTGAAATAAAGGATGAATTTTCAATTACTAAAACCGGACTTTTTTCAGCAGCCAATCAAACAAATCATTCCTGCGAAATTAGTTACCATCCCGGCACTAGCACCATTTACTTTACTATGTTTTTGACTGAATCTGCAAATCTGAAAGTCAGTTTGTACAATTTGCTGGGTGAAAAAATTCAAGATTTTGAACAAATTCCTGTTACTTTAAGTAGTGGCTACCACGTTCAATCAGTAGAACCAAATAAATTTGTGAATTCCAATGGTGTTTACCTGATAAAGGTAATGATCGGTAACGAAATGTTTTCGAAAAAAATTTTTATAGACGTAAAGCCATAAAAATTCCGTGCTTCATTCGTGAATAATGAGTATCGGTTTTAAAAGCTATTCAAGCAGATTTTGTTTTGTTTATCCTATGAGTGGGAGTCTCGGAAATTTGGATTATTAGATTGATTATCAATTTTTTACATAAAGTAGGGCTGAATATTTAAAAGAAGCCCTGGTTTAAGTATTGTTTAGAATTCCAAACTTGCTAAACAATAGATCGTAATGGTTGTTTTTAAACTAAATTTGCACTTTATGGAAGCGCTTACAACAACCTCTTTTTACTGCAACAGCTTAACTCGCTATGAGCGTTTGCTCACCCGTGAAGTTAAAATTGGCGCTATAGCTCTTGGAGGGAATAACCCGATCCGGGTGCAATCAATGACTACCACCGATACTATGGATACCATAGCAACTGTGGAGCAGAGTATACGGATGATTGATGCCGGTTGCGAATATGTGCGAATCACCGCACCCAGCATCAATGAGGCAAAAAACCTCGAAAACATCAAAAAGAACTTAAAAAAAGAGGGTACAATACCCCGCTGATTGCAGATATCCACTTTACCCCCAATGCTGCCGAAGTAGCTGCAAGGATTGTTGAAAAGTGCGTGTAAATCCCGGAAATTACGCCGACAAGAAGAAATTTGAAACCTTTGATTTTACTGACCTTTCCTACGAAGCAGAGCTGGAACGTATCCGTGAACGCTTCACCCCACTGGTAAAAATTTGCAAAGAATATGGTACTGCTATGCGTATTGGCACCAATCACGGTTCGCTCAGTGATCGCATCCTGAGTCGCTATGGAGATACCCCATTAGGCATGGTAGAATCTGCATTGGAATTCCTCAGGATTTGCGAAGATCATTCGTATTTCAATATTGTGCTTAGTATGAAATCGAGTAATCCGCAAGTGATGGTTCAGGCTTATCGTTTGTTAATTATGCAAATGAAAGCTGAAGGGATGAATTACCCATTGCACTTGGGTGTGACTGAAGCCGGAGAAGGTGAAGATGGAAGAATAAAATCCGCAGCAGGAATTGGAACGTTACTCGAAGATGGCATAGGTGATACCATCCGTGTTTCACTCACAGAAGATCCGGAATTCGAAATCCCTGTTGCAAAAGCATTAGTAGCTCGTTATAACCATAGAACCAATCATCAGGCAATTAAAGAAATTAAAAATAATTTATCGCTTCCATATTCACCATTTGAATACAAAAGAAGAGAGACCTTTGCAGTGAATAATTTTGGTGGCTCTCACGTTCCGTGCGTAGTTGCTGATTACAGTCAGAAAGAAAAAATAACAGCGGCTTCACTTTTTCAGGTAGGGTACAACTATTCGATACCTCTCGACAAATGGAACATAAGCGATCAGGCTTGTGATTCTATTTATTGTGGTGATCAACTGGTTGAATTTGATATACCTGGAACGCTTGGATTAATTTACAATCCTCAAACATGGAATAGCTTAGAGAATAAAACAAGGTGTTATCCACTGTTCTGCGGGAACGAATATCTGACCACCGGTTCCAAATCGGACCGATTGAATTTTGTGGCTGTTGATGCGTCATTGATCTTCGACCATACATTTCTCAACAAAATAAAAAATGACCCTACTGTAGTATTCATTATTGATTCAATGAATGAACACGCAATGGCGGATGAGCGGAGAATTTTTATTGAAATGATGGAACAGGGAGTTAAAAATCCGGCAATAATTAAACACAATTATAAAAATATTCAGGAAACAACCTTACAACTGCATGCTTCAACCGATGCAGGTGCCTTGTTTCTTGATGGTATGGGCGACGGATTATGGATCAAAGCTCAAAATGTAGCTTCAGAAAAAAGTATTAACAGTACTGCATTCGGAATTCTTCAGGCAACCAGAACCCGAATCTCCAAAACAGAATATATTTCATGTCCGTCATGCGGAAGAACTCTTTTTGACTTGCAGGTAACTACAGCAAAAATCAGATCACGAACCAGTCATCTCAAAGGATTAAAAATTGGAATCATGGGTTGCATTGTGAATGGCCCCGGTGAAATGGCTGATGCCGATTATGGGTACGTTGGGGTTGGGATTGGTAAGATTACACTTTATAAAGGAAAAGAAGTAGTCAAAAAAAATATTGATACAGCTATCGCTGTTGACGAATTAATTGATTTAATAAAACAACATGGCGATTGGATTGAAGCTGGTTGAGAGGCGACCATTTTCTTCATCCATCAAATTCCAACCAACAAAACTTACAGCATTGAACATTTGAAACTGATATCTTGTTAATAACCATAAATAAATTAAATTAAGAAAATGTTATCGAAAAAAATCGAATCCTTGTTGAATCAACAAGTAGAATTAGAAGCATCGTCTTCACAGTACTATTTAGCTATGGCTTCATGGGCTGAAGTAAAAGGATACAATGGAGTGTCTAAATTTCTATATAAACATGCTGATGAAGAGCGCCTGCATATGCTCAAACTGATCATGTTTGTGAATGAAAGAGGCGGTCATGGAACCGTTCCGGCATTAAAAGCCCCTCCTGCTCAGTTCAAAGGCATACAGGAAATATTTGAACAAATCCTAAAACATGAAATACATGTATCAGGAGAAATTAATAAATTGGTGGAAAGATGTTTAGGTGAAAAGATTACACCACACACAATTTCCTTCAATGGTATGTTTCTGAACAAATTGAAGAAGAAGCGTTGGCCAGAAATATTCTAGATAAACTGAATCTGATTGGGAACGATAAAGGCGGCATGTATCTCTTCGATCGTGACTTACAATTCATCGGAACAAACTCTTCTACAAAAGGTGGAAATAAAGAATAGTTTTCCACTTGATGATGCAGATTTCATGTTTTTTCAGTTAATTCAATACCAAGGCACAATAATTGTTGCTCCGAGCAAGTACAACTATTTCAAATGTTATAATCACACTATGAAAAAAATCACTATTCTGTTTTTATTCTCGTTGTTGCTTGCCTTTCCCGGAGTCCTTTCCGCACAAAGTCAGGCTTCTCGTAAACTGGATGCTATGTTGCAAATAATTAACTACGCATATGTAGATACTTCCAATGAGGATAAACTCGCTGAAGATGCTATAAAAGCCATACTCAAAGATCTTGACCCTCATTCCGTTTACATTCCCGCCAGCGAACTAAAGGATATGAATGAACCTTTGGTGGGTAAGTTTGAGGGCGTAGGTATTCAATTTAACATATTTGAAGATACCATTATGGTGACCCAACCTATTCCGGGAGGCCCCTCAGAAAAAGTAGGTATTCGTGCCGGTGACAGGATAGTGAAAATTGATACTTCGAATGTAGCCAATATAAAAATCACCAACTCAGATGTAATGAAAAAATTGCGCGGCGATAAAGGCACTAAAGTTATTGTGGGCATTTTCAGAAGAGGTGAACCTGAAGTGTTGGATTTTGAAATTACCAGAGATAAAATTCCATTGTACAGCATTGATGCTTCTTATATGTCGACACCGGAAACAGGCTATATTAAAATTAGTCGCTTTGCCGATACTACGGTTGAAGAATTTAAAGAGGCGCTTGCAAAATTAAAAGGTCAGGGAATGAAATCTCTAATTCTTGATCTTAGTGATAATGGTGGAGG
Source organism: Bacteroidota bacterium (assembly GCA_016722525.1). GTDB lineage: Bacteria > Bacteroidota > Bacteroidia > AKYH767-A > OLB10 > JADKJB01. The sequence goes on along the minus strand of JADKJB010000003.1, from coordinate 385,495 downwards.
ATATTTAAACAGAGCCATTGAACTTGCTGATGAATTTTTACCAGACAATAAACGAATAGTTTACACTGAAGGAAGAAGTAGTCCAAAACAGGAATATTTTTCCACTACCACAGGTGGATTTGAAAAGGGTAAATTAGTTGTGCTGATTGATGAAAGTTCTGCTTCAGCAAGTGAAATTGTTACAGGTGCGATACAGGACTGGGATAGGGGCCTGGTAATAGGACGCCGTTCTTTTGCTAAAGGTCTGGTTCAAAAACCTTTTCCATTACCTGACGGTTCGGCGGTGCGACTTACCATCGCACGCTACTATACTCCTTCAGGAAGATGCATTCAAAAATCGTATGAAGCTGGTGATGAAGCTTATGAAATGGATCTTAACAACCGATTCAAGCATGGCGAATTGTATCATGCCGATAGTATTCATTTTGTAGATTCCTTAAAATATTTTACACAAGCAAAAAGAATTGTTTATGGAGGTGGCGGAATTATGCCGGATATTTTTGTTCCACTCGATACCAACATGAATAGCAGATATCACACCGATTTGATCAGAAAATCTGTGATGTATGATTTTGCACTGAATTATACAGACAATAACAGGGCTGCGTTGTTAAAGCAATATCCTGACATCAGTACTTTTAAAAGTAAATTTGTAATGACCGAAAAACTGTTGTCTGAGCTAATCGCTTATGGTGAAAAAAAGGGGATTGTTAAGGACACTGCCGGCCTGGCTATTTCTAACCAGCTAATAAAAGTACAAACTCGCGCTTTAATCGCCGGGATTTATGGAATACAAATGCATACTGGCAGGTAATCAATGAAATTAATCCGTTTTATACAAAGGCATTAGAGTCTATAAAGAACGACACCTTTGATAAGTTTAAAATTGCAGAGAAGTAAGTTGCTTGTATTTAAAACAAAAAAAAAGCCGGATAAAATTCCGGCTTTTTTTGTTCAATATTGAATTCCATATCTCACATGGAAACCCATTTTAACCCTATGATGGAAGCAATGAGTGTGAAAATAAAAAACAGTCGCCAGAAATCAGCCGGCTCTTTGAAAAATAATATTCCCACAATAGCCGTTCCCACAGCACCTATTCCTGTCCATACCGCATAGGCTGTACCAATAGGAAGTGTTTGAGTTGCTTTGTACAATAATATCATGCTAACAGTCAGGCATACCAGAAATGCAGCCATCCAAAAATAATAGACATTTCCAGCAGCACCTTTTGCTTTTCCCAAACATGCAGCAAAAGCCACTTCAAATAGTCCGGCAATGATGAGTATAATCCAGTTCATATTGGTAAAGGTCATAAGGGGTCATAGGTTTCATTGAGTTTGTCATTGGTTCATTAAAAAAGTCATTAAGTCATTGAAGGTAGTATAAGTAAAAAGTAAATGGGTTAGTCATTAGCAATTAAATCACTTTCATCCGCCTACCGCAACTGCCTACCGCCGCTCTCTACCATTCCCCTGCATAACTTAAATCCTGTTCGGAAGTATATTGTAAATAATTATACTTTATTCTTAAAATTTGCCGGATATGAAGGTAATCGTGTGCGAGCCAATTGGAAAGGATAAAGCGACCCGACATGGGACCTAATTTAGGATGCATGTAAGAATTTTCTAAAGGTGGATTTTCTAATGATTGAAGCCATGCGATTGATGCTTTTCTTTCCAATAGAAATTTCGCCACCATAGTATTGAAATCCTGCTCCGAATAATTACGATCTGTTACCCAACCAACTGGATCAATAGGCGGGAATGGTTTGTCTGGATCATCAAGTACTGATTTGAATCGAGTTTTGAAATCATCGCGCTCTTCATCATACAAATGACAAACAACTTCCAGAAGATTCCACTTACCCTCATGTTCCCGCCAAAGATACTCTTTGCTAGAAAGCTGTGAAAGCAATTGCTTGAATACAGCATCATTAATCTCAAATTCTTTAATAATATTTATCATAAAAAATCAAATCATAAAAAAATCTATCCCAATAAATCATCATAACATATTTATCATAAGTGATCATAATAAATCATAACAATCCCAATAAATCAAATCATAATTAATCAATCCTAAGAGATCATAAATGATCATAACAATCACAATAAATCACAATAAATCATGACTCATTTCAATATCCATCACCCTGAACAAATGCAATAAATAGGGGAACAATGCATCCATGCTCTCCTCTGCTCCGCGAGTTGATCCGGGTAATGCAAGAATGAGCGTGTTACCCTTTAAGCCCGCCACACTTCGCGAAAGCATGGCATACGGCATATGTTCCTGTCCGTAACTTCGGGCCGCTTCGGCGATGCCGGGAATTTCACGATCGAGCAACGGACGAATAGCCTCCGGTGTTACATCACGTTTCGACAATCCGGTACCACCCGTGATGATGATAAGATCAACTTTGGAAGCATACAATGCTAAAACTTTTTCCTGAATATTTTTTATCTCATCGGGAATGATGGTATAATCTCCAATTTTAACTTGAAATTTTTTTAATTTTTCAATGATTGCTTTCCCTGCAAAGTCCTCCTTTTTACCTGCTGAAATACTATCGGAACAAACAACAACAGCAGCATTAATTTCACGCTTTAGCTGATCGTTATACTGTGATTTTCCGCCCTTTTTGCGAAGCAATTTGATGGTTGATATTTCAATCTCCTTATCGATTGGCTTTAACATGTCATACATCGTTAAAGCAACTACCGAAGCACCATGCATGGCCTCCACTTCAACACCGGTTTTATAAATCGTATGCACCTCGACTTCAATTTTTACTTCAAGCCCTTCAATTGTGTGACGTATTTCCGTAAATTCAATGGGAAGCGGATGACAATCGGGTATCATGTCGCTGGTGCGTTTCACACCAAACAAACCTGCCACACGACTAGCTTCAATTACATCACCTTTTGGAACTTTTTTATTCACAATAGCATCAATTGTCTCCTGCTTACTGACCTTTACTACAGCCTGAGCAATGGCGATGCGGTGGGTTTTTATTTTGTTGGTGATGTTGATCATTAACGACTATAATTTTTAGACTTGATTAGAGTAACGGCGGCGGCAGTTGCAGTGGCGGTTGAGTTTGTATTCTATTGAGATGTTGTTTATTAGGGTTTAGAATTTTTAGACTCGTTTACAATAGTGGCGGCTGCTGCGACAATTGAGTTTATATTTAAAGTATGCTCTTCGAGTATTATTTAGGGATAAACTTTTCCGGGTTATCTGCCATACCTCCTAACATTTTTCCAATTTTTTCATACTCCTCAATCAATTCCGTATGTTTTTCAGGTGAAAGGTAGCCACAATCTTTTGCAAAGTCCAGCCAAATCATTGTTTCTGAACTTTCAGCATCAGCATCGGTCATTTTACTTGCAAAGTGGCGCGGATACCTTCGTTTTCGATATCCCTCTCCTATATTCGCACAAACTGATCTGGATGATCTTCGTATTTGATCCGTGAGTGAATAAATTTCCACTTTAGGAAAGTTTAAACTTAAAGAAAAAATTCTCATAGCCATATCATAAGCCAATTTATAAACATCCAATCCCTTGAATCATTTTTCCATATGAAAAGTTATTAAAAAAATTAATAAAAAAATATTATAGAGCAAAAATAATAAAATTTACAACACAAAAAACCATAACCCCTGCCAACAGCTGCCGCTATTGCTACCCTTATAAAACCTGCCGTTAGCTACCACCACTGTCATCATTTAAAAACCTATCTACTGCCAAAGCCACTGCCATTTCTTTTAAAGCCTGCTTACTGCCACTGCCGCTTCTTTCTAAAACCTGCCTGCAGCAGCCGCCACCGCCACATTATCAAAACCTGCCTACTGCCGCCGCCACAGCCGCCTTCTTCCCTTTACTCTTCCGAATATTCACTGCCACAACTTTATATTCGGGGCACATCGCTTCGCTGTCACTCACACTCGAAGTAAGGTCATTCATACGGACTTCGGGAAAATGAAATGTTGAGGAAAGTACACCCTCACGAACTTCGTCGGTGATTTTTGCTTTCACATCAATTTTTCCTCTTGCTGAAGAAATACAAACCATATCACCATCGTTGATGAGATGATTTTTTGCATCTGATGGATTTATAAGTAATACATCATCGGTTATGATTTCAACGTTCCCTGTACGACGTGTCATAGTTCCGCAATTGTAATGCTCGAGCTCACGGTTGGTGGTGAGGATGTATGGAAATTCTGCTCCGTGATTGACAATTTCTTCGGATTCTTTCCAGGATGCAACCTGGAATTTTCCTCTGCCACGCTTGAATGTTTCGGTATGCAAAATTTCGGTATCAGAACCATCGGGCAAAACAGGCCATTGCTTACCATTTTCACCTAATTCATCCCACTTAACTCCGGCGAAAAAAGGAACAATTTGAGAAATTTCTTCAAGCAACGTTTTAGGATCATATGCTGCCTGTTTATAACCCATACGATTCATGATCTCAACAATTATTTGTCCGTCGGGTTTTGTTCCTTCTATTGGTTCAACAACATTTTGCACCTTTTGAATTCTTCGTTCCCCATTGGTAAACGTTCCACTCTTTTCTAAAAATGAGGATGCCGGTAAAACCACATGCGCCATTTTTGCGGTCTCGGTCATGAATATTTCCTGAACCACCAATAAATCCAGTTGATTCATTGCCTTCATCACATGCTGTGTGTTAGGATCTGTTTGCACGTTATCTTCGCCCATCAGCCAGAGTGCTTTTAATTTTCCATTAATAGATGCATCGTACATCTCAGGAATTTTCATTCCTTTTCCAATCGGAATTTTTACTTTATAAAAATCGCTGTACTTTTTATTTATTTCAGGATCATAACTGTCGAGGTAACCTGCTCCCTGATGAGGCTGGCAACCCATATCGGCAGCTCCTTGTACATTATTTTGTCCACGTAACGGATTTACACCAACACCTCTTCTGCCAATGTTACCTGTAATCATAGCCAGATCAGCGATGAGCATAACGGTGTACGTTCCTTGAGAATGTTCAGTAACACCCAAACCGTGAAATGACATGGCATTAGGAGCCTCAGCATAAGCCTTAGCGGCTTTGCGTGCAAGTTCTTTGTCAACTCCGGTTATCTTTTCAAGTTCATTAATATCCAATTTAAGAATATGTTGCTTAAATTCCTCATATCCTTCGGTCCGTGCGGAAATAAATTCACTGTCTTCAAGTTTATCGCTGATGATGAAATACAAAAGCATGTTTAACATTGCAACATTTGTTCCTGGCCTTAATTGCAAATGATAAGTGGCATAACGTGCCATTTCTGTTCTTCTTGGATCAATAACAATTGAAGGTTTCCCTTTCATTGCAAATTGCTTGAGCTTGGCCCCTGTTACAGGATGCGCATCGGTAGGATTGGCTCCTATCACCATAATACAATCGGTATATTTGAGATCAACAACAGAATTGGTTGCTGCGCCTGTTCCAAATGTTCTTTGCATTCCCAATGCGGTAGGACTATGACAAACCCTGGCACAACTGTCGATGTTATTGGTTCCAATTACAGCCCGTATAAATTTCTGCATCAGATAATTCTCTTCGTTGGTACATCTTGCAGAGGAGATTCCCCCTATAGCATCCGGACCAAAATCATTTTTTATCTGTGTGAGTTTTGAAGCAATATAATCATAGGCTTCCTCCCAGGTAGCAGGAACAAATTCACCATTTCTTTTTATCAATGGAGTTCTTAAACGTTCTGGATGATTGTAAAATGAAAATGCAAAACGACCTTTCAGACAAGTATGTCCCTCATTCACTTCAGCATCAAAAGGCGCCTGAATAGATTTAACTTTCCCGTTTGAAACAGCAACATCCAGATTACATCCAACACCACAATAGGTACAAACTGTTCTAACCTTTTTATCAACGGCAACCGATTTCGATTCAAATACATCTGATATAGCCGAAGTTGGGCAAGCCTGCGCACAAGCTCCGCAGCTTACACAATCGGATTCAAAGAAATTATCGTTGTAGCTTTTTACAATATGACTATCGAAACCACGACCGGCCATTGTCAGAACCAGCTCTCCCTGCACTTCATCACAAGCACGCACACAACGTCCACAATTAATACATTTAGAAAAGTCGGAAGTCATGTAAGGATGACTGAGATCTTTTTTCTTATCGAGATGATTTTTCCCTTCCGGATAACGCACATCACGAATTCCAACACGGGCAGCGACTGTTTGCAACTCGCAGTTATTGTTAACTTCACAGGTGAGACAATCGAGGGGATGGTCGGTTAAAACCAGCTCTACAATATTGCGGCGCAATTTTTTTATTCTGTCGGAATCGGTGTAGATATAAGAATTCGCAATAACCGGCGTGTGACAAGAAGCCTGCGCTTTTGCAGGTCCATCTTTTACCAAGGCCACATCCACACTGCAAACCCTGCATGCACCAAAGGGATCCAGATTCGGAGCATCGCATAGTGTAGGAACGAAATCGTGTCCGAAATTTCTTCTTACGAACTGAAGAATTGTTTCTCCGTCTCTGATGGGAAATGATTTATCGTTTATGTATGCCGTCTTTTCCATGACTTAATTATTGGGTAATGTGATAATTGGATAATGTGATAATTAGTGAATGAGTGCTGTGTATACTTTTCCGGTCACTTTTCTCTTATTACTTATTACATGGCACTTGTCACTTTTCACTGGTCACTGGTCACTGGGAAATACTTCAATGCATTTTTTACCGGCAACGGTACTCCTCCTCCGAGAGCACACAGAGATCCGATCTCGAGTGTTTCGAGCAGGTCGTCTAATAATACTCTATCTATTTTATATTCGCTTGTTCGTGCTTTTTCAATCATTTCATATCCTCGTGTGGAACCTATGCGGCAAGGGAAACATTTGCCACAACTTTCATGTGCAGTAAAGCGAAACAAATGTTCGATGTATTCTATGAGAGGATAGTTTTCTGGGATGCATACGACCGAAGCATGCCCGAGTAAGAAACCCTCTTTGGCGAAGGAATCAAAATCAACTGTTAAATTATCTATTTTACTTACTGGAACCAGTCCGCCTAATGGACCTCCGATATGCATGGCTTTAACCGGACTTTTAAATCCACCACCTAATTCATCAACAACCACCCGAAGTGGAGTTCCCATATCAACTTCATATATGCCTGGCCGTTTAAAATATCCGTCGAGGGAAATTAATTTGGTACCCGATGATTTTTGAGTTCCAATAGCTGCATAAGCTTTGCCACCATTTTTCATGATGAATGGCAGGTTGGCGAGTGTCTCCACATTATTGACAACAGTAGGTTTATTGAATAATCCCTGTTGTGTTGGATAAGGCGGACGGGTTCGAACTTCGGGGCGCTGACCTTCAATAGAGGAAAGTAAAGCGGTTTCCTCTCCACAGATATAAGCACCCTGAGCCTTGATAATTTTAAATTCAAAATCAAAACCTGACTCTGCAATATTTTCACCAAGTAACTTTGCATCGCGCAAAGCATTTATTGCATCACCAATAATATCAATGGATTCGGGATACTCGGCACGGATGTAAACAACACCATAAGAGGCACCGGTAATAAAACCGGCAATCATCATTCCCATCAACAATGAATGTGGTCGCTCTTCCATAATGTAACGATCGGAATACGCACCGGGATCGCCCTCATCGGCATTACATACTATAAATTTTGTTTCACCTTTAACACTCCGGCACGATTCCAATTTAAACGACATCAAAAACCCTGCTCCTCCCCTGCCTCTCAGCCCGGAGGCTTTCAATTCATCGAGTAAAGCAATGGGATCCTTCTTAATGCAGTCGAGGAAGATATTGTAATACTCGTTTATTGATCCGTAAGGAACGGTAAGAACCGGTGAGCCCTTGCTACCAACATTATATTTTTCAGATGTACTCTTCTTTTTTTCCTTTATGGATGCAATTTCATTGATATCTGTTCCCGAAAAATTTTTTCCATTCAAATGAAACGAGCTGTTTTCATGACATCTGCCCAAACAACACATTTCACCAATTTCATCCTTAGAGAAATGATTATTCAATTTTGAAATTAATGATGGTTGCGTTCCGGCGGTCATGCAGGAACTTCCATTACACACATATACTTTCTTGCCTTGATTTTCCGGTTTAAGGAAATCATAAAAAGATACGGTTCCATAAACAGAGGATTTTCCAACTAAAAATTCCTGTCGAAGTTTTTCCAAATCTTCAACTGAGGGTGTTCCTGTTAAAGATGCAGCCTTTCCTAATTCCTCAAATAAATTTTTCTGAAGTCCCTTTCTTCCCGAAAGTTCACTTAAATTTTTCGACATCTCAATTATTTATTAGCATGAACAACTTCATTTTGAATGATTCGCTCATCATGTGTGTAAACCGTTAATTTGTGATTCCTGCAAAAGGCCAAGAGGGTCATTCCTGCTGCCTGTGCATTTTCGATGGCCATGGTAGAAGGTGCTGAAACAGATGCCAGAAAAGGTATTCCTGCCGACAGCGCTTTGTTCACTATTTCATAGCTGATTCGACCACTCACGGTTAATATTTTTGCTTGATGCAATTTATTTTTAGAAATTAATCCACCCACTACTTTATCCACTGCATTATGACGGCCAATATCTTCCCGAATATCGAGCAATGCACCATCGAGCGTAAATGCTGCGGAAGCATGTGTTCCGCCTGATTCTTTAAAATCAATTTGGTGTTGGCTCATTTTTTCAAACAGATCATACACTTTTTCCGGATCCAATTTTCCTGTTTCTGAAATTGTATTTTGCGTTTTAGTATCTTCAAAGGAAGTTCTTCCACACAAGCCACAGGAGGATGCTGAAATAATGTTTCGCGAACCGGCGAAGTCCTTCAAGATTTTATCACTGGGGATTTTAACATTAATATCTGTGATATATCCCTTACCGTTAGTATTCAGTATTTCTATTTCCGGCTTCACCGAATCTCTGTAAACCTCCTCGGTATATAATAAACCCCGAACTAATTCCTCTTCACTTCCGGGAGTCCGCATGGTAACTGTAAAAGGCTCACCATTGATAGCAATACTTAAAGACTCCTCCACCGCCAATACATCCTCCACTCCGGAAAATTTTCCGTTGTTATAAAAAAGGCCGGTGTATTTTTTTCCGTTCATTTTCTTTACAGGAGTGACAAGTGTAAAGTGACAAGTGACAGGTCAAGAGTTCAACTATCACATACACATTTAAAGTCTAATGTAGTCAACGTGTTTACTTCAATTTTAATTTTTCATTATTTCAATTTCAACTTATCACCTTATACTGGTTACTGGTTCCTGGTGACTTTTAACTTGTCACTTTACACTTGTCACTGTTTCTACGACAATCCTGTAATATGCCCGTCATTGGCAATATCCATTCCTTCGGAAGCAGGTATTGCTGGCAATCCCGGCATACGCATCATTTCACCTAATATAGGCACCACAAACCCTGCACCTGCGGCCAATTCGAATTCTCTTACGTTCACTTTAAATCCTGTTGGTCTGCCTATTTTATTTTCATCATCAGAAAAGGATTTCTGAGTTTTAGCCATACAAATAGGGTAGCCATCACATCCCAGTTTCACAAAATCTTTCAATTGCGATTTTGCTTTTGAGGTATAAGTAACATCATCGGCACCATAAATTTCGGTGGCTATTTTTTTAATTTTTTCTTCAATGGACAAACTCCAATCGTAAAGCGGCTTATAATTATTGACACCACTTTCGATTACATCAACAACAGCCTGAGCAAGCTCTTTGGTTCCTTCACCACCTTGCCCCCAGCCTTTTGAAAGGACCGCTTTCACGCCCAGTTTCGCACATTCAGCAGTTACATACTGAACCTCTTCATCAGAGTCGGAATAAAAACTATTCAATGCAGCCACCGGTGTAAGTCCGAATTTTTTACAATTCTCGATGTGCTTGGCCAAATTTTCAAAACCCTTTTTGATGTACATCATGTTGGGGGTATTGTATTCCTCTTTTTAGCTCCTCCATGGTGACGGAGAGCTCTGATAGTAACAACCAATACCAACGCTTTTGGTTTTAATCCGCCAACAGGACATTTAATATCTAGGAATTTTTCGGCACCTAAATCTGCGCCAAATCCAGCTTCCGTAACAACGAAATCGCATAGCGACAATCCCATTTTAGTGGCGACAATCGAATTAGTACCCTGTGCAATATTGGCGAACGGACCACCATGAATGATGGCAGGATTTCCTTCGAGAGTTTGTACGAGGTTAGGTTTTAAGGCATCGCGAAGCAAAAGTGCCATGGCGCCTTCAGCCTTTAAATCGCGGGCATAAATTGGTTTTTTATCGAAGGTGTAACCGATGAAAATACTTCCTAATCGCTTCTTTAAATCATCGAAATCCTTTGAAAGACAAATGATTGCCATCACTTCAGAGGCGGCAGTGATATTAAAACCATCCTCTCTGGGAATACCGTTAGCACTTCCACCTATACCAATAATGATATGTCGCAATGCCCGGTCGTTCATATCCATCACCCGTTTCCAGACTATAGTCCGGGGGTCAATATTCAGATTTCTCGTTTTGCTTTGGATATTATTATCGATGAGTGCAGCCAACAGATTATTTGCCTTTTCGATAGCAGAAAAATCGCCGGTAAAATGCAAATTTATGTCCACCATGGGGATCACCTGAGAATAACCGCCACCTGCAGCGCCACCTTTCATCCCAAATACAGGACCTAGAGAAGGCTCACGAAGCACCACCATAGCATCTTTACCAATTTTATTCAATCCGTCGGTAAGTCCGATGGATACGGTAGTTTTTCCCTCTCCGGCCGGAGTTGGGTTAATTGCTGATACCAAAACGAGATTCCCGGCGGCAACTTTTTTCTCATCAATCAATGACAATGGCAACTTGGCTTTATACTTACCATATTGCTCCAGAAGTTCCAGATCGATTTTTAATTTGCGTGCAATATCTCTGATAGAGCGGATTTCAGCTCGTGTGGCAATTTCCAGATCGGTTAATGTTTCAGTTTGAATCATAATTTTTATGGTGTGCTAGGTGTATTTTTTTTCCAGATACTACTCTCATCTTCCAGTATTTCCTTTCCCCAAACAGGGGCTTTAGCCTTAATTTCTTCAACAATAAAGGAACAGGCATTGATCGCCTTTTTTCTGTGAGGAGATGAAGTGAAAACAAATAATGAAATTTGACCTGCTTCCACCCTTCCCAGACTATGGTAAATGTGCATGCAAGATAAATCAAATTTTGAAAAAGCCGCTTCCCTGATAGTGAAAAACACCTCATCAGCCATCTCCCGGTAGCAGGAATACTCGATGGCTATTACCTTTTTACCACTAATTTCATCAGCCCTCACCTGTTCGAGAAAAATGCTGTGGGCTCCAATTCCCTTCATACTGGCATGTTTGCCGATACTTTCACCAATTTTTTGAGGAGCAATGGGGCCTTCAACAAAAACCTCCTTTTTTTTCTTTTCAGCCATCATTTCAAATTTAAAGTTTCGGGCATCCTCCCCGATTCGCCGCTAAGATTGCACGAATTTTCCATACCAAATTCTCTTGTAGCAATTCTTATTACCAAGCACTCCGTTCTCCTGATGCACAGGCAACAATCACCGGTAAATCTTTACTGATTTCAGATATCCTGTTTCTGATTTCATTGATCGGAATACGCACTACCCTCTCATCATTAAGCAAGGGCAATTCATCTGAATTGCGTACATCAATAATTTGTATTGATCTTTTGTTTTGAATATTCTCCCGGAGTTCTTTTGCAGATATTCTCCTGATTTCAGAATTTAATGCTGATCCATTGCAAAAAAAGGAGTAGTCAAATTTTTGAAATGCATCTGGTGATGAAGGGAAATTTTTCCAACTGCTTTCATTACGTGCAAATTGGATACTATCAAAATTCATTGTTGAAGAGTCAATCATCAATAATTCTCCTGCAAGCGTTTTACCTATGCCTGTAATGATTTTTATTGCCTCAGTGGCCTGGATGGTTCCGATTAATCCGGGCAAAATTCCAAGCACACCAACATCTTCGCAATTGAAAACGGTATTGTGAGCTGGTGGCTCCGGGAACAGGCAACGATAAGTTGCTGATCTTTTCATTTCATCAAATGGAAAATTAAAAACAGTAACCTGCCCGGCAAATTTTTGAATAGATCCATACACTAAAGTTTTACAGGTCAAAACACATGCATCGTTTATAAGATACCTTGTTTCAAAATTATCGGTACCATCAATAATGATATCGTAATTTTTAAATAGCTGTAAAGCATTATTCACAGAAAGCTTTTCGGAAAAATAATCAAAGTCCACATAAGGATTTCTTAACTTGAGATGTTGAACTGCCTGTTCTGCTTTGTGTTTTCCTATGTCATTTACAGTATACAACACCTGACGTTGCAAATTAGATATTTCCACCACATCAAAATCAACAATTCCGATTTTTCCAACACCGGCAGCAGTTAAATAAAGCAAAACCGGACAACCCAAGCCTCCTGCTCCCACTACCATAACTTTTGCACTTTTAAGTTTCAGTTGTCCAACCAAACCTATTTCCTCCAATTTAATATGGCGACTGTAAAGTTGTTTTTCTTCGTTACTAAAGTATCATTGCATGGATGAATTTTTCAATTCTTTTAAGTATTAATATTCAGGAAAGGATTCCTTGTAGATGAATCAACTTCACCAAATTCAACTTCTTTGGTCTTTACAAGTTTAAAAATATTCTGAATTTTATTTTCACCCTTGTGTAATTGATGTTCGATAACAGTTAAACATGTTGTGTTATAAAATGCACACAAAGGCTCCGAGTGGTTGTTATGAAAAGGAACAACAATATCAAAACTCTCTGCATCAACTGCCAGTTTCTGTATAATTTCAATATTCATAAATGGCATATCACAAGCGATAAAAAAATTCCAAGGTGTTTCAGAGAAGGTTAACCCGGCATAAATTCCTGCAAGTGGTCCCTGATCGAGGAATATATCAGTATGGATGGTTAAATTGAATTTCGCATATTCAGGGTTGTTAGTAATTATTCGGACTTCTTTGAAATGCGGTTTTAAAAGCTCAATCATCAACACGATCATTTCTTTTCCTTCAATTAATATCAATCCTTTATCCTTTCCCATCCGGGAACTCTTTCCACCAGCAAGTATAAATGCTGTACATGAATGAAGAAAGCTCATTTGACTAAAATTAATTTTAAACCAGCAACAACCAATACAACACCAAGTACAATTTTTAAAGTAGCGGAATTAAATTTTTACTTCCTATCCAGGAACCAATTAAACCCCAAGAAGAGCTACCAATATCCAAATATACAAAACAGGATCGAATTTAGTACCCTGTAAAAGAGTCCGCTTAGTCCTGATAATGAGTTTAGAAAAATAAACCAGGCAGAAATTAAGGCGGTTTGTCTGATATTTGCCCATCCCAACATCAACAAAATGGGACTCAATATTATTCCACCGCCTATCCCTATCATCCCGGAAAGTAAACCTATACAAATTCCCAATAAAATTGCCGGTATCGCATCAGGCTCCTTTATTCCATGAAACTGAGCTTTTGCAAATCCCAACAATCGTACGGCCTGAAACACCAGTAACACCCCAAGAATTTGTTTGTAAACAACAACATCTATAGAAATCAATGCTCCCAAAAAAGAAGCCGGGATACTCCCCAATATTAGCCAAAGAAATAGTTTTTTATTCATTTCCGTTGAACGCGAATATTGCACCCCGGCAATGAGCGAAACAAAAACATTTAATAATAAAGCTGAAGGGCGCATGACTTCGGGTGCAAAATGAAATATCCCCATGAGGGCAAGATAACCACTTGCTCCTCCGTGTCCAACACTGGAATATAAGATGGCGATTAAAAAAAGAAGTATTAAGAATAAAACGGGTAATGTATCCAAAACAACTTTTTTGTATAATTTATTGATTCGGAAAGTTTATCCTTTCACGGGTTGTTGTTTCTTTTGAGATCATATTAAATGAACTTCCACTATATCGCCTGTCTTTTTCTCAACATCCATTTCCTTTAACACAATAAAACAATTTGCCGAAATAAATGATTTCAAAATATAGGATTCCTGACCCTGTAATTGGGTTACCGACTTATGATCTGTTAACCCCTTTAAGAAATGTGTGAGTCCGGGCTTTTTTGAAATTGAATTTGCAAGTGGTAGTTGAAGTACAATGGGTCCGGGTTGCGGATGATTGATATACTTCTTTAAAGCCGGTCTTACAAGTTCATAATAGCAGGTGAGTACCGATGCAGGATTTCCCGGAATTCCAAAAATACAAACTGAATTTTTCTTTCCAAAGAAGAGAGGCTTACCTGGTTTTGTTTTGCTATAAAACTTAGTTTCAACATTGGCATCCTCCATTACACGTCCTACAAAATCGTATTCTCAACCGATATGCCGCCTGTAAATAATATAAAATCAAAATCCGAAAATAGCTTTGTCGAAAATTTTTCTGGTGGCATTAAAGTTATCCTTAACACGAAAAATTGTAACCTCATGAAACTGATCATCTGACAATGCTGCTAAAAGTGTGTGTGAATTTGATTCGAATATTTGGCCAGGCTGTAAAGTTTCCCCAGGAGAAACCAATTCATCACCGGTGACTATAACAGCAATTCGAGGTTTAGGGAAAACATTTATTTCAGAAATTCCCAAACTCGCAATAAAACCAATTGAACCAGGATTGAGAAGCGTATCCTTGTTGACTGCCGTTTCGCCTTTTTTAATCTGGGAACCTTTGAGTCGGATATTAGACCCTTTTTTCAGGGATGAGTCAATAATTGTAAGCTTATCATTCAGAACCTTCGTTTTTTCCTGCATAACAACGGTATCTGCACCTTGAGGGATTGGTGCACCCGTAAAAATTCGGACAGCCTGATTGCTCTTTAACTTACCGGCATAAAAAGTTCCGGCAGAAGATTCACCTTCAATTTGCAAATGAGATCCTTTCACAAAATCACCAAAACGAAACGCATAACCATCCATTGCTGAATGATTAAATAGTGGTGAATAAACAGGAGATTTTAATGATTTAGCCAACACAAAACCAGAAGCGTTTTCTGTTTTTAAATTGATGGGAGTAGCTCCTTTAATGGTACGGGAAATAATTTCTTGTGCCTCTTCAACAGAAACAAATAGATTCCCTTTTTTCATCAACTGTAATTTCTTTTAAGTGTATAAACTTTTTTCTTTATACTTCTGCTATCAATCCCATATTGGAAAATCTAACCTCCAATTCCCATCATCGATCTTTTATCTGAAACCGTTTCTGCTAACCCCCAGTTTGAATCAGCATTTCCGCCCAATTTAAAATGTTTTCCTGCAAGACAATCCTGTATCAATGGCACAATATCTTTTCCTTTCCGGAAAGGGGTTAGCAAATCCATTTCTGATTTTGCAAATAAACAATTTCTCATTTTACCATCGGAAGTTAATCGCAACCGGTTGCATCCGCTGCAAAACGGCTCGCTCATGGTACTAATAACTGCAAATGTTCCCTGATGACCCTTTACCTGATATTTTTTAGTAGTATCATTAGGGTGGTCTTCAAGTTTATTTACCAATGGATACCTGGCTTCAATTGCATTGAGTATTTCCTTATAAGTAAATAGTTTTTCAGGTCTCCAGTGATTTCCCGGAAATGACATAAACTCAATAAACCGTATATGAACAGGGAAATTGCGCGTCCATGCTACAAAATCACCAATTTCATGATCATTATATCCATTCATTACTACCATGTTTATTTTAACATGGTAATTTAATGATAATAAAAGTTCAATATTTGAATAAACTTTTTTAAAATCATCCTTATTTGTAAGTTGCTTAAAAGTGGCAGGATTTAATGAATCCAGACTTACATTAACAGATCTCAATTTAGATCTTTGAAACGCATCAATAAAAGCATTTATTCGTGAACCGTTAGTTGTAATCGCAAGTTTTATATCAAATTTACCTAAGCGATCAATTATATCACCTGCATCTTTCCGTACAAGAGGCTCACCTCCGGTAATTCGTATTTTTTTTACACCTTGCTGAACAAAAACAGCAGCAATTGATTCAATCTCATCGGCACTCATACTGTCATGTGACGAACTATGGCAACCACTTTTAAACTCAGGCTCAGGCAAACAATACAAACATTGGTAATTACATCGGTCTGTTAAACTAATCCTTAAATAATCGTGAACACGCCCGAAAGAGTCTTTTAGCATAGTGTTTTTGGCCAGATTCAAAGATAGCTAATATTGGTTTTACCTGAACGTTTTCACCATCAAATTCATATAATACCAAAATTATTAAAAAGAAAATCGACCATTCTGTTTTCATCCGCCTGAAAAAGGAGGCAACAATGCCACCTCATCCCCATCTGTAAGCAATTCATTGGCTGGATTAATAATCCTATTTACCGAAATGGCAAATGAAATTTTTTCTATTCCCGGATAGGCTTCAGAAAGAAAAAGCTTCAATTCAGACTTGGTTTCGCAATTTTCAACCTCCATCTCTTTAATCTTTGTGAAATCCTGAAGGGGAAAAAAAAGTACTTTTACTTGCATTGGAATACATGTTTGTTGGGTTAAAATTAAGTAAAATTTGGAATTTTAATAATATTTGTTATTTTTGATAAACATTTCAAAACCCCAATTATTATGAAATCACGAATATTACTCAGCGTATTATTTTTCTTTTTAGTGTTGAGTTCAAATGGACAAATCCAGCGTTGCGGAACGGATGAGCATCAAGCTGCACTGGATTTAGCTTTTCCGGAGCTGAAAAAACAGAGAACGGCTCTTAACGAGGCCGCTGATCGATTAATCTTGGAAAATCCTGAATTCAAGGCAGGATTGGTCGTTACCATACCGGTAGTCTTTCATGTTTTATACACCAACACCGCCCAAAACATACCCGACAACAGGTTGTTTGAACAAATTGATGTCTTAAACAAAGATTATTCGAGAACAAATGTAGATGCAATAAATACGCGTTCTATGTTTCTTCCTGTTGCGGCTAATACCCAAATTCAATTTTGTTTGGCTCAACGTACACCAACGGGTACCGCTACTGATGGAATAGTCAGAGTTTCTTATACAGGATCCTTCCCGAATAATCCACATACTGTTTCTCCGGAATGGGATCATACCAAATATCTGAATATATATATTGGTGATTTAGGTGGCGGCCTGTTAGGTTACGCGAATCTACCCCCTGGCTCTACCGGTAATGACCATGTGGTAGCACTTTATTCTGCCGTAGGAGGACCTAATGTTCCGGGAACGATTTCAGCATATGATTTAGGCCGAACCATTACACATGAAGTAGGGCATTGGCTAAATTTACAACATACATTTAATAGTGGATGTGTTGGGACTTCAGCAAATAACTGCGCTACAAGTGGAGATTTTATTTGCGATACCCCTCCAACAGCCAATCCCGCATTTGGTTGTCCAACAAACACTCCAAATACTTGTACAGAGGTAACTCCTTTTCCTCCCCCTTACACTGCAAATATGGTAGATATGTATGAAAACTACATGGATTATACTGATGATAACTGCATGAATATATTTTCTCTTGGTCAATCTACCAGAATGAATGCAGCGATAACAACTTTAAGATCTCAGCTATTAACTTCTTTGGGCTGTGTTCCAGTTGGAGTGAATGAAATTCTGGATCCATCCTTTATAACCATTTCTCCAACTATTTCAAATGGAAAGTTTGAAGTACAATTCAATTTTCCTGCTGCCACTTCAGTGTCATTGGAATTGATGGATATGGGAGGAAGAAAAATATATGATTCAATTCAAAAAATAGCATATTCTTCAACTATAAATATTGATCTTTCAGATAAAGCTGAAGGAGTTTATATGTTACGTGCCTCAACAGAAAAAGGATTTCTTGTGAAAAGAATTGTTATTGTGAAGTAATGTTGAAAAACGTCAATCATGTTAAAACTCAAAGAATCTTTCACTTGTTTTTTTTCGAAAATATCAGTTAATTTAGTGCTCTCAGTTTTTCTTTGACCTTAACTTATGGCTTCTATAAAATCAATCCTAAGCAATTCTCCAACCATAGACCAGGTTGGAATTGAAGAACGAGTTTCAAGGCTTACCAAAAGAAGTATAAAAGCATCTTCAAAAATGGATGCATTACGTATGGCCATTAGCATGATGGACCTTACTACTCTTGATGCTAAAGATACACCAGGAAAGGTAAAACAGCTCTGCTCCAAAGCTATTCGTCCTCATGAATCTCTTCCGGATATCCCTTCGGCTGCTGCAGTATGCGTGTATCCCAACATGGTAGCTATCGCTAAAAAAGCACTTATTGGCACTAAAATAAAAGTGGCATCAGTTGCTACCGCCTTCCCAAGTGGTATGTCGACCCGTGACATAAAGTTGCGGGAAACTAAATATGCTGTTGCCGAAGGTGCCGATGAAATAGATATGGTTATATCCAGAGGTCATTTTCTCATGGGGGAATTCAATTATGTGTTTGATGAAATCGCTGCCATTAAAGAAGTTTGCGGAAAGGCACATTTGAAAGTTATTTTAGAAACAGGAGAATTAAGTACATTGGATAATGTCAGAAAAGCAAGTGATCTGGCCATGTACGCCGGAGCTGATTTTATAAAAACATCTACCGGAAAAATTCAGCCTGCCGCAACGCTGCCGGTTACCCTGGTGATGCTTGAAGCAATTCGTGATTTCTATTATAATGAAGGCAAAATGATTGGAATGAAACCTGCCGGTGGAATTGCCACAGCTAAATTGGCGTTACAATACCTGGTTGTTTTACGAGAAACATTAGGGGAGGCCTGGCTCACTCCGGATTTTTTCAGATTTGGAGCCAGCTCCTTGGCAAATGATCTTTTGATGCAAATCCAAAAACAAAATACTGGAGTTTACCAGTCTGGAGAGTACTTTTCAAAAGACTAATCTATTAGGAATTTATGTGAATTCCACTTCAAAGCAAACTCCTTCCTATTTATTTTAGAGCCTCCATTTCAAATGGATAGTATTCAGGACAATAAAATAAGTGCAGCGCAGAAAAAATAATTGCATTCCAGAACTGTAACCCGAAAACGAAAATTTATTTTTTTATTCAAACAAACAGGTCGTGATAGCATCCAAACCAGCCAAATCAATTCTAAGAATTGATTAAATTTATTTTTTCTTTTTCTCTCTAACAGCCAAGGCAGTGGTTTAACAGGTTCAATATGATAATTTTCACGCAAGTATTTTTGAATGTGATTTATTCCTTCCTCAACATTATCTGTAAAGAGCACTAATTTCAGGTCCTCTTCACTGATTGTTTTTTCCAAAATCATTTTTTGAAAAAAATTTCTTAATGGTTCATGATAGGAAAGGCCATAAACGACAATGGGAAAATTTCTGATTGTTCGGGTCTGAATTAGTGTACATGTTTCAAACAACTCATCCATGGTTCCAAATCCTCCCGGCATAACTACAAAACCAAAAGAATATTTAAGCATTAATACTTTTCTTATAAAGAAATATCGAATCACCACCCATCGGTGCATAAATGGATTGACCAATTGTTCATGTGGCAAAAAAATATTGCACCCAACAGAATAACCTCCATTTTCATAAGCACCTTTATTGGCAGCTTCCATGAGTCCGGGACCACCGCCGGTCATTACTGTTGCACCCATTTTTGCAAAAGCTTTTCCAAATGCATAAGCAACTTTATAATATTCATGATCTTCTTTAAATCGCGCAGAACCAAAAACTGTAAAACAGGGGCCTGTAAAATGCAGTGCTCTGAATCCCTTCATAAATTGAGCAAATACTCGAATTGCAAATTTTAAATTTGTCCAACGCGTTTGATGTTCCTGTAAAAATTGTGACTCATCAATAGGTCTGATCTCATAGGCAGGATAAACCCCATTGTGATTGTTTGTTGAACTTGTCATGATAAAATTATTTTGTGAAATTTACTCAATTTTTATGCTGTGACCAATTAAAATGATATTGTTGCCATACTCCTTTTAAGCACGAATCTTAAGATTAAAACTAAACTGAAATAAATGCTCCAACTCACTATTATCAATTCCTCTTCCTGCTGCAGCTGTTCGTATACCTAACATTATATATCTCAGTAATCCTGGAAGTTCTATTGACTTGTAATAAATTAATCTAATCTGATGCTAATGAAAATAGAATCAATTCCTCATTTATACTTTTGTTTGGTGAACTTTACTGGCTCAGCTTTTACGAATTTAACATAAAACACTAACTTAAGAGTAAGCAAATAAAAATATAAAAAGGCTTTTTGTTGCTAAAAGTTAAAGTTGAAATTTATCCTGAATTAAATCGAATGAACCGGCTATTCAAATAAACTGCCGGTTAACAATTTTTATCTCCGCTTAATATTTAAGAAGAGCCAGTACATCTATTCTGTATCTTATTATTTAAAATAGTTTCAACGGGCTTATCAGGAAATAATTTTTTGAAACAACTCCTTATTGAACATATTCAAAAAATATCAATTTGAACAAGACTATTCCTAAAATAGTTCCAACAATGTTAGAAATCAAATCCATCCAATCACCATAACGATCGGTCAGCATATATTCCTGAAAAAGTTCAATCAATCCACCATAAATCACACCTGTTACAACTGATACTTTAACGGCCTTATAACGAAGACTTTTATTTGCGTACTGCCTCACACACGCTTTCATCACCTGAAATGACAGAATTGCATACATTACAACATGTGCGAATTTGTCGAAAGAAAACAATGTCCAAAATGAAAAATCCGGCAAATCATTCGAAGGTATACTACTGAGAAACAGAATGATACCAGCCCAAAACAAAGGAGCCAAATAATATCGGATCATGGTGGCAAGTCCTTTTTTTTGAATTATCAGGCACTTACCAATGCACTGTAATCACTTGCTGAAAGTAATGCAGCCAGCTCATCAGTGTTTGTCATCTTCACCTTCACCATCCATCCAGCTCCATAAGGATCTGTATTGACCATTTCAGGCTGTGTTTCAAGAGCCTTATTAAACTCAACGATTTCACCGCTGACCGGCATAAATAGATCTGAAACTGTTTTTACGGCTTCAACAGTACCGAAAACCGCTTCCTTATCAATGGAATCACCAACTGTGTCGATGTCAACATAAACGATGTCACCTAATTCTCCTTGAGCAAAATCGGTGATTCCTATTGTAGCAATGTCACCTTCAATACGGATCCATTCATGGTCTTTGGTGTACTTTAATTCTTGTGGGAAATTCATAGTAGTATAATTTTTTGAGTTCTGTCAGCGATGCTACAAATATAATGGTTTTAGTTAAAAACCTCAACTCAGCAAAAGGGCCATTCCCTCTTAAATTATCAAGATTTTATTGCGCCAAAGTAAATCGGATACTGATACCAGCTGCTGTGTATTTAATTTCTGACAATTGAATATCTGTGAATGACAGCGACATGTTTCTGTCGCGTTTATATTCAAAACGGGTTGTTAGTTTATTGTTTTTGAAATTAACATCGACTCCAATTAATGGACTGAATTGTTCATTGATTGTAACCTGCCCGTATTCTTCTTTAGGTATAAAGTTGTTACTCAAATCACGTGCAGATCCATCTTGCTTGTACAACAAACTTGAATTGAAAGAAGATATGCCATAGGAGGATCTGTAACCGTGCGTCAAGTTAACACTATTGAATAATTTTTTTGCGAATTTTAATTTCGACAATCCATCATAGGTGATGCGCCAGTTTACATTAGGAATAGAAGGGAAAGAATTCAGTTTTATCTTATCCGCCGACTTTCCACTATAGGCAGCAATGAAAGAATAGGTAAGTACCTCTTGCGATGTGGGGCCATAACCATCAGCAAATCCAAATGCATCTACTCCATTTGATAATCCATTTACCTCTGCCAATCGAAGTGAAATAATTCTTCTGTTTGCTGAAAATTCATCAAACACAGCCGAACTATAATCTTTGCGATCTTTTGTGAAAGCAGTATTTATGGAAATGAAAGACATGCTAAAATTACCTGATTCCAATCTGGAGAAGGAATTGTATTCGCCATCATTAGAAGCTCTTGGAATTTCAGAAACGCTTCGTGCATAATTTCTGTTTGCATTTAACTCAATCCTTAAGCCATTTGCCGGTTCAATGGTAGCCCGTCCGGTAATATTCTCCGTATAGGTTTGCAACAATGCGGTGTTAAATACGGTATCGGTGGTCAGCCATCGGTTTTTGGCTGCTGTTGATCGAATATCTTTTTGGCTTCCAAATGCAAAAGGCAAACCTGGAGCCATTTGGGATTTTCCATCATCATCAGTATAAAAATTTTGGCCCAATAACTCAGGTGTTCTGTTGAAACCGGGCAACAATGTTCCGTTTGTTTGACTATAATTTAATGATACATTTTTTAGACTGAAAATGACTTTAGCAAATGCCCTTGTTACATCACTATAGGTTCTATCCTTCTTTTTAATTGGAGGTGGCTTCTTACCGCCTGCTGTGTCCACAACTGCTGGCTTCGTTTCAACTTTGGGCTTAGCAATAGGCTTAGGAGGTTTAGGGCCAAGCAACTTCTTGAATAACGGCACTTTGTTATAAAGTGTCGTCATTGTAAACGTGCTGTTAATTTGTTGCGTGTTGGAATTTTGAATGGTGTTTCCAATTGAAGGGTTAATACCCAATTGATTTGTTTGAGTAATTATTGCCAGTGGCCCAGTTTGCCAGTGGTAATCGAAAAGATATTTGGCATTCAGTGAAATCCAATCTGTTGCAGGAAACTTATTTAATGGAACATTGTAACTTAATGATCCACCATGTCGATAGTCAATATTTCTCCCCAGATTCCAAAAGTTATTTTTCACTGAATCCTTTTTAGCTTCAGTATCTAACTTACCATAAGGCTCATCAATATTTGCAATGTTGTTGGCTGTAAAGTCAAATTTAATAGAACGGGTGATATCGTACCCAAAGGAATACTGGCGAGTGGTGATAAATGTTTTATTGTAAGTAGCTGGCTGCCTAAAAGAAAAATCAGAAAGATCCCGGACTTGCGTTTCTCCGTAATGCCTGTTTATATCTGTTCTGAAAGTGAAACTGGTTGGCACAAAATTAATATTGAGATCTTTAATAGGTTTAACCCATTTCGATTTCTGAGTGAATTTCGATTTTCCGAAAGGCGTTATATAAGCAGGTTGTGTCAAATAATTATAGCCTAAAGCAGCGAGATAGTCTTTTTGATTATCGTACTCTAAATTTATATTTCGATGATAAACCTGTGTATACCCTAATGACAAATTAAAATTTTCAATATCATATATCTTAGGTTTTCCTGCGCCACCTGTTCGATTCTTTTTGATATTGGTCAGATTGATACTTTGTCGTTTGGTATAATCCTGAGCAATACGTTTTAATTGCGCGCGCTCGGATTGATCTTCAAGGGCATCAAGTGCATCTTCAAAAGGCACGTCGGGATCGAGTGGGTTGAATTGAGGATTGCTAAACACTTCTGAATAACCGAAGTATAATGGCAATGAAATGCCTGTTTTTTGCGGGAAAAATTTTCCGAATTCTAATGAAGTTGATAAATCGTATTGTGAAATGTTTTCTTTCTGACGATCGTTGAGTTTACTTTCCAGGCTACCAAATCCATCTGTACTTTTCGCACCCGAAAGAGTCAAAGTTCCAAGGTCCGCCAGCTTAGTGGTGACCCTGGCATTGGCAGCCCATCCGCCATTGTTATCGAAATCGTTCATGCGTAGTTCATTCACCCAAAGAACCACGCATTTAGAAGCGCCGTCATCTCCGGGATTTAAATCTTTTTTAGGATTTCTTATTCCAATCATCAGCGTTTTTACCTCGCTAAGTGTGGGGTTACCTACTATGGTAATTTTTCTGGTTCCATCACTAAACGTATAGGGCACACTGTTAGCTGAACCGGTTACAGCATACACATTGTTTCGTTTCAACTTGCCATTTATCAACTCCTCCACATTTATTTCCATGTTATTATCCACGGGCCAAATGTCGGTATCTACTGTTGCCCCAAATCGGGTAACTTTTAACGGAATCTCATACTCATAATAGTTGTTGGTGAAATCTGATCCCATTCTGACAAATGCTGTTACTTCACCATCTTGCAGTTCATCACTCAAACCACCATCTTCAGCATGGAGATACATCTTTACTTTTTTGTAATTCCTTACATCGAACTGTGTGTTTTTATAGGCAGCGCGTGCATCGCCATCTTCGAGATTACAAACTTTCAAACTTAATGACTGTTCATTTAATTGTTGAAGGTTGGTTGATCCTACATTAGTTTCTCTTTCAATTCCGGGAGGCAATACATACCTGATAGGGGTGCGATCGCCGTTCTCTTCCAGATTTACAACCGTAACATCAAAAGGAGTTACACTGGGATCAACCGGAATATACTCCCCATTTGAAAGCAAAGAGAATTGGTATTTTCTCCATTCTCCACGTAAAAGTTCAAGTTTTGCAAACCGCAATACCAAAGTATCACTAAAATCCTTTAGGAACATCCTTATAAAATTTACAGATTTAAGATCTGCACCTGTTCCAATTACTTCAGTAGGAGTATTAACAGGAATTTTAAACTGATACCATTTTATATTTTTTACGCTGTTATCACGAGTTTGCACAGAAGTTGTTACCTGATCAACTATATAATTTGAACCTACTACCATCTGCCCCGAGCTAATATCAACTTTGTATTGAAAATAATTTTCAAAATCACTCATGGTATTATCCCTGTTGATGTCCTCCCCATCAGGCAAATTAGTTGCCGATGTAGAGTAGTCCTCAGGAGATTGTTCCGAAGTGGTAGAGTTACCTTCCGTATTATTGTAGTTTTTGTATCGGGTTAAAATATCAGCATTGTTATCATCTAAAATGCTTCCTCTGAAATATTGAAAATTATCTCCGGCAGGATCGGTGAGTGCATTTTGATAAGCAGCGGAACCTAAACCGAATGCACTAACAATGGCATCAATATATTGCTGCTTGAAGAAATCTCTTTCGTTAATAGTTGATAGTCCGTCCAATCCAACATCTTGTGCTGCTCTTGAGTTGGGATCATTATCAAATGCATTGACTATACTTTGTGATTGGGGAACCAAACCCCAATTTGTGGAATCAACAGTTAAGTTGTTTGTTGGAGAAGGTAATCCATTTTCAAAAGAACGGTATGAATCTTTAAGGATATCTTCTGAAATGTCACCCAGGTTAAAATAGAGTGACCCTCCTCCTGAAGTTACCGATTCATCATTGAAAGGATCCATGAGCCAAAACTGAATAAATTCGACGTTCGCTGTTTCAAAATCGTAGGTTTCTATTCTGCGCATAATTCCTGCCCAGCTTCCAACAGGATTGGCAAGTGTTCCATCTGTATTAAGTCCGTTGACATTAAAGTTGTATGGTCCGCGTTGCTCAGGGTAAAAGGCAAGGTTGAGTATATTCAGGTTGGTAGCTTGTCCTGTTGAATTTTGTTTAAATGGGAATAACTCTGTTTCTAAAACTTCACGAACGTTATGATTGGAAAGATCCGTTGTTGTAATGTTTGGAGGTAATAAGTTACTATTGCTTCTATAAAAAACTGTGGGATCAATAGTATACCAGGCAAGTTTTGCACGATTAAATCCTGAAATCAACGAATCATTATAGACCGCCTCAGGGAAAATACTCTGCCCCTGCGGAATTGAAGCCAAATACCAGGTGCCCGGATTTTTTAGATCAATAGTCGATTGACTTCCCTCAAAGTCATCAATATAGGCGTTGCCGTTTTTACCAATTGCTTTTGATGTTCCCGGAATAAGATTGGCAAACTCTCCGGTAACTGTAATATTTGATTCCGCTTTAGTTTCAAGGAAAGGAAGCTTATCAATCATTCTGGTAATAAACCGTGATTTTGTGGTGTACGTTCCATCAACGCCCCAGATTGTATTTCGTATCGGTTCATCACCTATGTTTACTTTGCGGGTAATTGGACGTTCATTTAAATAAAGAATGGTTCCTCCAACATTGAAGTCTTTGTTTACCAGATAATCAAACCGAGCACCATATAACGACTTCGACTGTATGCTGAAAAGAGAATTACTTTCAAGCGAAATTTTTATTGGGGTTGCAGAGGCCAGAATTCCTGCATTAATAATTTTCACACGACCAAGATTATAATCTACAGTATAATCAACATTTTCGGTTAGAGGCACTCCGCCGGCAGTAACCATTACAGATCCTTGGGGAATATTAATAGCATTCAGAAAAATTTCGGAACTTGATGAACTCTGATAACTTCCTATAAGTGTGAACCTATTGAGTTCCGGCAATTGTTGAGCAGAAGTACGTGTAGAATCATACAATTGTTCATAAACAAATTGATTTGCAAGTGTATTATTTAAAAACTGAGATCGCAAGTATTTTCCAAAAGGTTCGCGAACAGGGAAAATAACTCTTCCGGTGCTGGAGTTAATTGTATAGCCATCTACATAGTCAAAAATTCCATCAGCAAAAGGATCGTTCCTTCCATCCAGTTTATCGAGACCCATCACCTGGATAATAGGCTTGCCTGATAAATTGACTTCCGATGTTGGCACAGGCAGATAATTAATTTTTTCAACCCATCGGAATTGTCGTTATAAATAATATTCAGTTTAAAGTTTTCTTTCTGAATCTGAAAAGATCCAACTGAATAAACGTTTTTCATCATCAAATCCCAAGTCGGTAATTTAGGATTAATGTTAGTGCTTTTCAACAATTTCACGAACAATGTCTTCGGAGGATTGATACCAGCAGTAGTAAGATCACCTACTTTAAGAACTGTATTCCCAACTGTGTATTCAAATGCTACAGCCAGTACCTCATTAGAATTGAGCGATTGATTGAGCGAAATATAACCGAGACGAGGATTAAAAGTATATTCATTTTGATTGAGTTTGCGAGCACCAACTAAACGAACATAATCTTGTTGAGGCGCAAAGTTATAAGGCGGCCCGGCAAGGGGATCAAGGCTTTGAGATACTGTATTTATATCACGATTCGACAGGTATTGGGTGTTCATCAAATTATAAAGGTTATTTGATAAACTATCTGAAGGATAAACAGAAGTGCCCTGTGAAACAAATGCACTACTGAAAATATTGTATTCACCCAGATCCATGAATGCAACAATGTCACGGGTATTTTCAGTACTACTGTTTTTGTTGGTGATCCACACTTCCAGCTTGGAAATGTTCGTTGATGAATTAATAATAGGAAGATTCCTTAATGCGTTATCGTAATTATCTTTGAAATAATTGGAAAGAAAATAATGCTTGTTGGCTTCATACTGATCTACAGGTATTTCAAATTTTGAAACTTGCCCTCCGCCCGGAGGAACATCAATGGTTGATGCTTGACCCTCTTGTTGCGATATTACAGTGGTTACTTTTAATCGACCAAATTGTAATTGTGCTTTAATACCAAACAAACTCTGACTGCCCTGAATAAGTGATCCTGATAAGGGAAGAGATACGTTACCGGCTTCTAATTTTTTAATGATCTCATCTTCATATCCTGTATACTCGAGCTTCATTTTGTTTTCAAAATCAAAACTGGCTTCCGTATTGTAATTCGTAGTGAGTTTCATCTTTTCTCCAATGTTACCCACAACGTTCATCTGAATTTTTTCTTTAAAATCGAACGAAGCGTTTCTACGCTGCTTTTCGGGAATAGAGGGATTGTCGTTTCTGTAAATGTTAACACCAAAAGTTAACTCCGCTGACCCTTGAGGACGTATATCAATCGTGTTCCCACCAAAATTCTATCAAAAGCTTGTCCACCGACATATATTTTTGGAATGATACTTTTCTTTTGTGTTTCTGAACTGTTTTCAGAAATTTCTTTCCAATAATTTTTCGTTGATTTACTGTATTCACTTCTTACAAATTCATCAAAAGTGAGATAAGTAGGGTTTCGGTAAAACATATCCCCCATCTTTTCATTGATGTTATATTGATTCTCTTCCGGATCATAATCAATCCCCATTTGAATATTAGAGGGATCAGCCAGATACATCGGGCTTTCACTTGGTTTGTTGGAAAGTGGGTCGGTAAGATTGTCTTTCCAGGGATACGGGAGTTTAATGGAATCTTTTTTGCCTGAATCAGGAGGCATTTCCATGGAGGATCCGGCTTGATCAAAGCTGGCATATCTGTAATCAGAAGTTATTTTAGGTGACCCTGCCATAACCAATCCAATAACCGGAATGGCAAAGCCCAAAGAAACACCGAATTTTAGTAAACTTTTAAAATACACCTTCAACTCAAATTAACAATAATGTTCAGATTCGTGTGGAGCTACTCTTTATATCAAAAGACTTATCCGCCATCACTCTAAAATAATTTCATTTCCTTTTGGTTATCAAACTCTTACCGATAGAATTCGGATAATAAAAGGAAAAACTCATTAACAATCGGCTAAAATAACACAAAAATCTTAACTGTAAACCTTTATATCATAGCTGTTTCCCTAGGACGATAAGTAACCAAGAGCTGCTTTTATAATTTTCTCCACCGAGGCGCCTTCAGGATTCCCTTTAATAGCTTTTTCGACGGCTTTTTCAGCATTTAATCTGTTAAAACCAAGAGTCATCAAGGCACTTAACGATTCCTCTTTTATAGTATTGCCTAAAAAAACCGGAATTTTTAATTCACCTACACTTTTTAAGATTTTATCTTTGAGATCAATAATAATACGCTGCGCCGACTTTGAACCAATCCCTTTTACTTTTTGAAGCGCACCTACATTTCCAGTTGCAATAACCTGCACCAGATCACCTGGTTCGAAAGAAGAAAGAATTAACTGTGCGGTATTGTTACCAACTCCTGAAACACTAATCAAGTCGAGAAAAAGACTTCGTTCTTTTTCATCGGCAAAACCATAAATAGCAAATTGAGAAACCGCCTGACTTTCTACCTTAATGATACAATGAGTAAAAAGCTGAACCTCTTTGAGATCTTTAATTGCTGAATAAGTATGTAAAGAAATTTGAATCTGATAACCCATACCCTGGTTATCAATAAGAACTGACGTAGGGTTGAGTGCCCTGATATTTCCACAAATGTAGGAGTACATAATTTTTAGATATTGGCGGATTTGCGAGCCTGAGCATCCACAACTGCAATAGTTACCATATTCACAATTTCCCTAACCGAGCTTCCCAGTTGAAGAATATGAACGGGTTTTTTCATACCTAAAAGCACCGGACCAATTGCTTCTGCTGCTCCCATTTCCTGCAATAATTTATAAGCAATATTTCCGGATTCCAAATTCGGAAATATGAGCGTATTGGCTCCTTCATTTGCGAGTTCACTAAATGGGAAATTATCTTTTAGCATCTGGGTGTTAAAAGCGAAATTAGCTTGCATTTCACCATCTACAATCAATCCAGGGAACTTTTCATGTAAAATTTTAACTGCATTTTTAACTTTCTTCGCTTGTGGGTCTTTGGATGAGCCAAAATTTGAAAATGAAACCATCGCAATCCTGGGCTTCATATTAAATTGCTGTACCGCTTTGGCTGTTAACAAAGTAATTTCAACTAGCTCCTCCGTAGTAGGATTTACGTTAATTGTAGTATCAGCAAAAAAGATAGGTCCCCGTTTTGTAATCATTATGTACATACCGGCAACACTGGTAACTTCTTCCTGAGTACCTATAATAAAAAGTGCAGGCCTGAGAATATCCGCGTATTTACGGGTTTGGCCCGAAATTAGAGCATCAGCCTGACCGGTTTCAACCATCATGGCTCCATAATAATTACGTTCTTTCATTATTTTTCGGGCCTCATGAAAGTTAAATCCATTTCGGGCTCTTTTTTTGAAAAATAACTCGCCAAAATAATCCAGATTATCAGAATCATTTCGTGGATCAATAATGGGAATATCACCCAGATCCAGATTATGATCCAGAATTAACTGATTAATTTTTTCTTTGTTTCCTAAAAGTATTGGTTTTGCAATCCCCTCATCCTTAACAATCTGAGCTGACTTTAAGATTTTATAAGTATCTGCTTCCGCAAAAACTACCCGTTGTGGGTTTTGTTTTGCTCTGTTGGTAACTACACGAATCAGTTTATTATCATGACCCAGCCGCTTTGATAGCTCCAGTTCATAGGCATCCCAGTTGAGTATAGGTAAACGTGCCACTCCTGATTCCATTGCTGCTTTAGCTACAGCAGGCGCTACTGTTGTAATGAGTCGAGGGTCAAGTGGTTTGGGTATTATATAATCTTTCCCAAACAGGATGTTCGTTTTATTATATGCCAGGTTGACTATTTCAGGAACAGGTTGACGTGCAAGATTTGCAATAGCTCTCACAGCGGCCAGTTTCATCTCTTCATTTATTTGTGTTGCCCTAACATCAAGTGCGCCTCTGAAAATAAAAGGAAAACCTATAACATTATTAACCTGATTAGGGAAATCAGACCTCCCCGTTGCAAGAATGATATCATTTCGCGATTCATGTGCAGCCGCGTAAGATATTTCAGGATCCGGATTAGCTAAGGCAAAAACAATCGGATTAGCAGCCATCAAGCGAAGGTGGTCGCCGTTAAGAATATTTCCTTTTGATAATCCTATGAAAAAATCTGCATCAATCATAGCTTCTTCCAAAGTATGAATGTCACGGTTAGTGGCAAAATATTTCTTCTGTGCATCCATCTGCTCTCTATCGGATCTAATTACTCCGGTAGAATCAAGCATCACAATATTTTCCAGTCTGGCACCTAGTGAAACAAATAACTTGGTGCATGAAATAGCGGAAGCTCCGGCACCATTAACAACAATTTTTATTTCTGCGATATGCTTATTGGAAATTTCTAAAGCATTAATCAATGCAGCTGCAGTAATAATTGCCGTTCCGTGCTGATCGTCATGCATAACAGGAATTGACAATTCTTCCTTGAGTCTTTTTTCAATTTCAAAACATTCAGGAGCCTTAATATCTTCCAGATTAATTCCTCCAAAAGTTGGCGATATAGCCTTTACAGTATTCACAAAACCCTCAACATCAGACTGATTGACTTCAATGTCGAAAACATCAATATCTGCAAAAATTTTAAAAAGAAGACCCTTCCCTTCCATCACCGGTTTGGATGCCTCGGGGCCAATATTTCCCAATCCTAAAACGGCTGTTCCATTTGAAATAACAGCTACCAGATTACCTTTAGCTGTATACTTATATACATCCTCCGGATTTTCATGTATCCTCAGGCATGGTTCTGCAACCCCTGGAGAATAGGCCAGCGAAAGGTCTAATTGAGAACTATAAGGTTTGGTTGGAACTACTTCTATTTTTCCCGGTCTTCCCTGGGAATGATAATCAAGTGCATCTTGCTTTTTATTCATACTCACATTTCACAAAGCGGCTAAATTACTGAAAAAATCCGTCATCAATTTTAAATAAAAAAGTCCTGACTTTCAGCAGGACTTTTAAAACAAATTCTTATTAAAGATTAATCTCTGGAAATCATTAATTTGCCTGTAGTAGTACCTTTTCCATCTACTAAAAGTGAATAGAAATAAATTCCGGATTTCAAATCAGTTAAGTTTACTTTCAATGAATTTCTATTCTCTGTCACTGCTACGTCTTTAACTTCAGCACCAAGCATATTAAAGAATTTAAGTCTTGCATTTTTAGCACCTTTAGCCACATTAATATAAAAATTAGTTGCAGATGAAGCTGGGTTAGGATAAGGTTTAGAAATGAAATTTTTTCCTGAAGCTACTTCTCCAATACCGGTGGTAGCATCATACAGATATTCTACACAAACAGAGTCGGAAGTATTGTTCACATCAAAGAAGCAATAAGAAACCAGACTAATTCCTGAAATAGCATTAGTTTCCAAATCACCTCTGAATACATCGGTATTTGTTCCGGGTGCTAATGTAATGTTGTCTGGAGCTAAAGATGTTTGCGATCCATAACATTGTACCCAACAAAAATAACTGTTATGACCAGCAAATAGATTATTCACAGTTCTTTGAACCGTAACATCTTTAGATGCTGCACTCACATTAGTAATTGTAGCATGACCTTCCATAAAAAATAAAGGATCCCCACTAAGATATATGTTTGTTGCAGTCAGACTTTGACCATTTAAAGATAGAACTGAAAGACAGATTACTATAAATAAGTAGATTTTTTTCATTTAAGTTGGATTAAAATTAAAGTTCAGAACCGTAAAGAAAAGAAATCTTATCCAAATAAGCAAGCATGATGAAGCTTTCGACCTTAATAAGTGGGTCTTTTCGTAAAATATTGCATTTTCTTTACAAAGTACTGATGTTTTTAAAAAGGGGTAAGCAATTGCGCATTTTCAACACCTATTTGAAGCATAAAAGTCTAAATATCTGATAATTACAAAAATAAATTGGTTAAAATGTAAATGGATAAATTCTTATTCAGTTAAAATTTAGCCTCTTTTCAGAACTGTCAATCTAAGACTCACTCCTTTCTTCACAAAATCTAAGAAAACAAGTTTTTCGTTTCCAAAAAGCGGGGGCTTCATTAAACTTAATCGGTCCTATGAAATTAGTTGCAATTTAACTCATTGGCACTCCTTTGAAAGCACCTCATCTAATGGCTGAACTGGAATCGTGGTTGGCATTCGAACAAAATTCCTATTTTTGCATCTTCTTAACTGCCTTTAAAAACTATGGATAATTTCAAAAATGAAGTTCCCGGGTTGTTGTTTTTGAATTGAAATGGTATGAGAATTACAATCGTTCTGAAGTAAATTAAAAAAAATCATATACATCCCCATTGATGATCGCTAAACTCCTATTGGAAAAATTGCGCTGCCCGTTTTCAGGCGCTTCCTTGTTTGTAGCTGGTGAATTTCTCGTTTCTACTGATGCACTTACTCGCTACCGTTATACTATTAAAGATGGGATTCCAATCATGTTAATAGATAGTGCGGAAATTTTAGGCGAACGGGAATGGAAAGATCTCATGAATAAAAATCACGGTAAATGAAACCCAGTAATTCAAGTGAAATTCAAGAAGATTATCGTCGTAAAAGTGAGACCTATTACGAACGCAATTACCTTTCAAATAAAAATTTAAACCGCCAATTCCGTCAGGAATTGATTCGTTCTATCATTCAGGATTTAAATGTTGCCGGCAAAGATTTTTTAGATGCAGGTTCCGGTCCCGGAGTTTTGGGAGAAATTGTTAATGAGAATAAAGGGAATTATTTTGCCTCTGATATTAGCTATCATAATATTGCTTCTTCACGTAAACGACTTGGTGAATTGCCCGGAGTAGTAGCCGACACTTGTGCATTACCGTTTGTTTCAGACAGCTTCGATTTTGTTTTCAGCATTGGGAGCATCGAATACATCCACAACTTCCCTTTAGCACTCCATGAACTTTGCCGAGTGGCTAAACCTAATGGGGTAATTGTTTTTACTATTGTAAGTAATCATAGTCCTGCAAACTGGATTAATGATCGTGTATTATATCCTTTCAAAAAGAAAAAAATGCAAAAGAAAGGCGAACCCATCTACAAGAGATATTTCAGCAGTCTTTCTCAAATAAATACTATTCTTGAAAAAGATAATTTCAAAGTGGTAAAACATCAATACATAACTCCCGGTATTTTTGATAACCAGCTGAAAAAAATCAACTTCCTGAATAAATTTGAACGCCAGCTGATAAAAAAATTCACTATTCTGGCTAAAACCAACAAGGAGATTGTTATTGTTGCCAAAAGCAAAAATTAAAAAATGAAGATGTCGGGTAGTACTGGTTTTCCTGGTGCTCTTAATTTTATCAACTTTCTCAAAATTTGGGCTGCATTTCAATTATGAAAAAGTAGAATTTAAGCCACAAATTTCGTTTAGGGCCACTGAAAGTGAATAATTTACTATAATTTATAAGAAATTTACAATAATTATACAATATCACTTATATTAGTGAGGGAAAATATTGCCTATCTTCGCTACTCCTAAAAATAAAAATCTAAAAATCCAACCAGAGTCATGAAAAAAATCTACTCCATTGCAGCATTGTCGCTGACATTAGTAACTGGTACGGCACTCGCTCAATCGCAGCGGTTTATTCTTGCAGAAGAATTTACTCAGGCGTCCTGCGGACCTTGTGCCGCACAAAATCCTGCATTCAATACTATTTTGGATGCTAATACCACTAAAATTATTGGTTTAAAATATCAGGTTTGGTGGCCAGGCTTTGATCCGATGTACAACCATAACAAAACAGAAGTGAATACACGTGTTGCCCTTTACGGTGTTACTGGTGTTCCAAATGTGAGAGTAGATGGTACTGCTTATGCAGGTGCACCAAATGGAGTTACTCAATCGTTTATCGACAATCGCTATACTAACGTTACATCACCTTTCACAATTGCTGCTACTCATAGCTTCAATGCTGCTTATACGCAGATGACTATTAATGCAGATATTACTTGCACAGGAACTCCTATTGGAACATTAGTACTTCAAACTGCAATGATTGAGCGTGAAATTAATTTCACAACGCCTCCAGGAACTAATGGAGAGCTTGATTTTTACGGTGTTATGAAAAAGATGGTTCCAGATGATCAAGGAACTGCTGTAACTGCAATTTCAGCTGGTGCAACTCAAAACGTGAGCCTTACTGTTGATATTCCTTGGTATGTTTATAATCTTAATCAATTAGCAGCAGTGCTCTTTATTCAAGATAATGCTTCTAAAGTTGTTCATCAGGCAGCTTATTCTGCTCCAATCGCAGGTCTCCCTGCTGTTGATATGCAAATTACAACTGTTACTGGAATCCCATCTCTTATCTGTACGGGTACTTTTAGTCCGGTTGTTACCTTAAAAAATAATGCTGCAGCAACAATTACATCTTGTAATGTTAACTATCAAATTGATGGTGGAGCAATTATATCACAACCATGGACTGGTTCATTGGCTCAAAACGCAACAGCACAAGTTACTATTAACAACGTTTCTGCTTCTAACGGAACACATGCTTTGCATATTTTCACTTCAGATCTTGATGCAGGTATTGATATTGCACCTGTTAATCACAACTTCAATAAAAACTTCTCTTATTCCATTACTGCCACTCTACCTCCGGTAGTTGAAGGTTTTGCTGCTTCAGTGTTTCCTCCTGTTGATTGGATCGTGAACGATAACAATTCAGATGGTATTGGTTGGAGTCGTGTAACTAATGCTGGTGGTTTTGGTAA
The DNA here is from genome assembly GCA_016722525.1 of Bacteroidota bacterium. GTDB lineage: Bacteria > Bacteroidota > Bacteroidia > AKYH767-A > OLB10 > JADKJB01. The sequence goes on along the minus strand of JADKJB010000003.1, from coordinate 350,168 downwards.
CTCTGCACAGTCTGCTAAAATGGATTTCTACAACAGTACAAACGGTCGTATTGATGAACTATTCATTAAGAAAATTGATTTTCAAGGCTTAACTGGTTCAGCTTCTCTTGATTTTAGTGTTGCTTACAGACAATATGCTGCTGAAAACGACAGACTTGAGGTTTTTGTTTCAACGAATTGTGGTACTTCATGGACTTCATTGTTCAATAAAGCTGGAACAGCTCTTTCAACTGTTCCGGGTGGACAAACAAATGCGTTTGTTCCAACTGCTGCACAGTGGAGAGCTGAGAATGTTGACCTTACTTCTTATTTGGGTCAGGCTGAAGTATTAGTTAAGTTTAAAGCTACTTCTAACTATGGAAACAACATGTATATTGATGACATTAACTTAAATGTTACTACTTCAATTGCAGAAGCTCAACTTGAAAATGCTATCAAGGTTTATCCTACACTTACTTCAGGATTAGTTACGATTGATGCCAACTTCACCAAAGAAGAAAACCTTAAAGTGGTTGTTTACAATGCTGTTGGACAAGAAATTTCTTCCAATGTATATGGTAAAACTCTTGGCGGACAATTTATCGTTGACTTAAGCACTTTTGCTAATGGCAATTACAGTGTTAGAATTTTCACTGATGCAGCATCTGTTGTTAAATCAATATCTGTTTCAAAATAATTAATCACAGAATAAATAAAAAAGGCTGCCGTAATACGGCAGCCTTTTTTATTTGCTAATAGTTTAGTGTTCGTTTGCCTTATTAAACCAAATAAACGAATTTTGCAACTCATGTATGAACAGTTAAGTTCCCTATTAAATGAAAAGAACACTAGTAAAAGAACTATTGAAATTCCTTCCAGAAAATCAGGAAGTAAATGTAAAAGGATGGGTAAGGACTCGTCGCGGCAATAAGAACGTGATTTTTATTGCTTTGAATGATGGAAGCACTATTCATAATGTCCAAATCGTTGCCGATCCCAATAACTTTAATGAGGACTTAATTAAAAAAATTAATACGGGATCATCGCTTTCCGTTTCCGGGAAGTTAGTTGCCTCTCAGGGTTCGGGGGCAACCGGTGGAAATACAGGCGCAGCAAATTGAAGTTTACGGATGTGCTGATCCTGATACCTACCCACTTCAAAAAAAGGACATACACTTGAGTTTCTTCGGGAAATAGCCCATTTAAGACCTCGTACCAATACCTTTGGTGCAGTTTTACGAGTGCGTCATGCTATGTCTTTTGGAATTCATAAATACTTTAATGATCGGGGCTTTTATTATCTCCATACTCATATAATTACGGGATCAGATGCCGAAGGCGCAGGCGCCATGTTTAAAGTTACTACCATGGACATGAGTAACCCACCCAAAAACCCTGATGGAACTTTAAATTACAAAGAGGATTTTTTTGGTAAAGAAACCAATCTCACCGTGAGTGGTCAGCTGGAAGGTGAACTGGGGGCTTTGGCTCTTGGACAGGTATATACTTTTGGCCCTACTTTTAGAGCTGAAAATTCAAATACAGCACGTCACCTGGCTGAGTTCTGGATGATTGAGCCAGAAATGGCCTTTTATGAGCTCGATGATAATATGGATCTGGTGGAAGATATGCTCAAATATTTGGTTACCTATGCATTAAATAATTGCTTGGATGATCTCGAGTTCCTTAATAAAATGTACGATAACGAACTCATTACTCGTTTAAAAGGAATTCTGGACCAGCCCTTTGTCAGATTAACTTATACAGAAGCAGTGGAGATCCTCAAAATTCAAAAGAAAATTTGAGTTTAAAGTTGATTGGGGTACTGATCTTCAATCGGAACATGAACGCTTTCTGGTAGAAAAGCATTTTAAAAATCCTGTCATTCTATTCAATTACCCAAAACATATAAAAGCTTTTTACATGAAGCAGAACGATGATGGGAAGACAGTTCGAGCTATGGATGTGTTATTCCCCGGAATTGGTGAAATTGTTGGGGGATCACAAAGAGAAGAAGATTATGATAAATTGAAACAAAGAATTCAAGAAATGGGTATCCATGAAGAAAGCCTTTGGTGGTACCTCGAAACACGAAAATTCGGAACAGTACCTCACGCAGGTTTTGGCTTGGGATTTGAAAGGTTGATATTATTCATAACTGGAATGGGTAACATCAGGGATGTGATCCCATTCCCTCGAACACCTTTGAACGCTGAATTTTAATATTTATTCCTCATCCCTGGATGAACCCTTATGTTAAAACAATCACTGCAACAAAAACTTCTGCAAAAGCTGTCACCACAGCAGATTCAACTTATGAAACTGCTGCAAGTGCCTACTATTGCATTGGAGCAACGCATAAAAGAGGAGCTGGAGCTCAACCCTGCTCTGGAAGAAGGACAGGAAGAGGATGAAAATTCTCCTTTAGAGGATGATCAGGACGATACCGGTGAATCAGATGAACAATTTGATGAAGAGGGTGAACCTAAAGAAAATGAACGGGATGATTTTGATATTTCGGAATATATCCAGGATGATGAGCCCTATTACAAACTGAATGCAAATAATTCATCTGCTGATGACGAACGAAATGAAATTCCTTTAAGCGTTGGAAATACTTTTCATGAATTGCTTTTAAGTCAGTTAGGGATGTGTGATTTTGACGACAAACAATATCTGATTGCAACTCATCTCATAGGTAGTTTAGATGATGACGGCTATTTACGGCGTGAGGTTAAAGCACTTGTTGATGATCTGGCCTTTTCTCAAAACATTGAAACCACTGAAGAAGACATCATGGAGGTATTGAAAGTGATTCAGACTTTTGATCCCTCAGGTGTTGGAGCCAGAGATTTACAAGAGTGCTTATTATTGCAACTCGATCGCAAGCCTGATTTAGGCAATGATGGTATTAATGCAAGGAAAATACTTTCTGATTACATGGATGAGTTTTCGAAAAAGCATTACGAAAAAATTGAAAAGTCACTTACGCTGACCGAAGCAGAATTAAAACTTGCAATACATGAAATCTTACACCTGAATCCCCGTCCCGGGGGCAGTTTTTCCGACGAACCAAGATCGTCTCAACATATTGTTCCCGATTTTATTATTTCCAACGCCGATGGCATTTTGGAACTGTCGCTGAACTCCAGAAACGCCCCTGATTTGAGAGTAAGCAAACAATACAATGAGATGCTGGAAGCCTATTCGAAAGATGCAAAGGCCAGTAAATCGAGTCGCGATGCAGTAATGTTTGTTAAACAAAAACTCGACGCTGCAAAATGGTTTATTGATGCCATTCGTCAGCGACAGATCACTCTTATCCGAACCATGGATGCCATCATGAATTATCAAAAAGAATATTTTCTTGAAGGCGATGAGAAAAAATTAAGGCCAATGATTTTGAAGGATATTGCAGATATTGTGCTGCTCGATATTTCCACTATTTCAAGGGTCGCAAATAGTAAATATGTACAAACTCCTTTCGGAACCTTCCTATTGAAAAGTTTTTTTTCGGAAGCACTTTCTACTGATAGCGGCGAAGAAGTATCTAGCAGAGAAGTGAAGAAAATACTGAGTGACTACATTGGCAATGAAGACAAAAAGAAACCTTTGCCTGATGAAAAACTAATGAAATTGCTGAACGACAAAGGATATAATATTGCCAGACGAACTATTGCCAAGTACCGAGAACAGCTTGGAATACCAGTTGCCTGATTACGCAAAGAACTTTAGAACACAGTTAAATACTTCATTGATCCATACTTCACTTTTTTAAAGTTTTAGCATGTCCAAATCATTAGCAAAGTTACTTTCCTATGTTTTGCATCCGTTGTTAATGCCATTTTTTGCAGTGGCTTTAGTGATGAATTTAAATACTTATATTGCTTACAGTATTTCACCACAGGTACAACGGATTATTATAACACTGGTTTTTATTACTACAGGTGCATTGCCTGTTTTAGTAGCAATTCTATTATTGCAAAAAGGGAAAATTAAATCTCTCGAAATGGATACGATCGCTGAGCGCCGACTTCCATTTATATCGACCGCAGTGTTCTACCTAATTTGTTATTTTTTATTAAAACAATTACCGGTGCCCCGATTATTGAGTCTGATGGTTTTGGGAGCAACCATCACCATTTTTATAGCTTGGGTTTTAAGTTTTAGATGGAAAGTTAGTATTCACATGATTGGAATTGGCGGTTTAACCGGAATGCTTTTCGGATTATCGCAGTTACTCCACACTGAATTATCATCCATCATCATTGGGGCTATCCTAATTTCAGGACTTTTGGGAACAGCCAGGCTGGTTATGAATGCACATACGCCTAAACAAATTTATGTCGGATTTTTAATTGGATTCTTTACTGAATGGTGGGTGCTTATTTGGTTTAGCTCTTGATGGATTGTTTTTATTTTAAAAAAAATCGATACAAGATGAAATACCGCTTTTCGAATTACAAATAAGGAAGAAGAATTTCCTACCTATTCTTAAAATCTCTATTTGCCGGCATCACACTCCTGGGAAGTCATTTGCAATTTAGAAGTATCAAAACCCAGAGTTGTAGCTTTAGCGACCAGTTCATTAAAAATAGACGAGTCCATATGTTTGGTACGGTTTAAGATCCAAAGATAATCTCGGTTCGGATGACCCACCATAGCATAAGAATAATCATCAGCAAGAGCGATGATGTAATAATCTGCCTTAAAGGGCCAGAAAAATTGAACTTTCAACTTTGCATTCCCGGAACCTTCCACCAAATAAGCTTTTCCCAGTACTGCACCTTGCTTTCCCTTTTTCATGCAGGAGTTAATGACTTTCACATACTTTTTATCATCAGACAACTGATAATCCGCCTTTGAACAGGTACACCCTTTTTGAAAAGAAGTAGGAAAGGAAGCCATTTCGTACCAAGTCCCCATATAACGCTCCACCTACACCACAGCAACGGTAGGCAACGGTGAATAATTACAGGAAATAGCTGAGAAAGCCATCAAAATCAGCAAAGTGAGGCCTGGCTTCCTAATAATTTTAATAGACTGGTGCATGCCCCCAAAATAAACATAATTAGAATCAGGTATTGAATTTTCGCAAAAATCTGCACGTAATATTTAATGTCTTGAGGCTATCGTTTAATCCGAAAACAGAAAATTGCTACTTTTGCCGTGCTTCCAATCACTGCCGCTTCCCATCGAAGGAAGGTGCATTTGTGGTATTCATAAAAAAAACCAGTCTTTACCCTCAATTGACTTTACAAAAAGAATTTGAGTAGTATCATAATAATTTCATTAGTGTCACTAATTTAAATTTACCGTATGTATAATTTGGACAAACCTATTTCCGACAGGGTCACCAAATGGTTGGAAGGAAACTACGACGAACCAACTAAAAGAACGCTTCAAAAATTAATTGAAAATAACGAAACTGAAGAGTTAACAGATGCCTTTTATAAAGACCTTGATTTTGGAACTGGCGGATTACGTGGCATCATGGGAGTTGGTTCCAACAGAGTAAATAAATATACGATCGGAGCAGCAACACAAGGTTTGAGCAACTACCTCAAAATGGCTTTCCCTGATGAAAAAATTAAAGTTGCTATTGCTTTTGACAACCGTAATAATGCCAAAGAATTTGCACAGGTTGTTGCCGATGTGTTTTCTTCCAATGATATTTATGTTTTTGCATTTGAAAGCTTACGTCCCACACCTGAACTTTCCTATGCCATCAGGGCGCTAGGTTGTCATAGTGGAGTAATGCTCACTGCCTCTCACAATCCTAAAGAATACAGTGGTTATAAAGCTTATTGGAAAGATGGCGGTCAAATAATCGCGCCACATGACAAAAACATCATTGATGAAGTGAAAAAAATAATATCTGTGGATCAGATAAAATTTGCTTCAAAACCACAATTGATTGAAACTATTGGACAAAAAATAGATGATTTATTTATTCAAACAGTTAAATCCGTTAGCATCCATCCTGAAATCATTAAAGCACAACACGACTTAAAAATTGTATATTCTCCCATTCATGGCACTGGAATTACAATTATACCTGATGCTTTAAAAGCTGTTGGATTTACCAATATTAATTTGGTGCAGGAACAGTGTATTGTTGATGGCAATTTCCCGACCGTTGTATATCCGAACCCGGAAGAAAAAGAAGCTATGACCATGGCTTTAAATAATGCAAAATTAATTGATGCTGACCTTGTAATGGCTACTGATCCGGATGCCGACAGAGTTGGTATTGCAATAAAGAATAACGAAAATAAATTTATACTTCTTAATGGGAATCAAACGGGAGTTCTTTGTTTCATTATTTGCTCACTCAATGGGAACAGAAAGGATGGCTGAAAGGAAGTGAATACATTGTGAAAACAATTGTAACTTCCTATCTGATTGATAAAATTTCTATCTCTAAAGGGGTGAAATGCTTCAATGTATTAACTGGCTTTAAATATATTGGAGCCTTGATGACGTCTATGGAAGGCAAAGCTAAGTTTATAGCAGGAGCTGAAGAAAGTTACGGCTATTTAATAGGTGATCATGTCAGAGACAAGGACGCCGTTGTAGCATGCACTATGATTGCAGAAATGTGTGCCTTCTATAAAAATAAAGGAAAAACACTTTATGAAATGCTTCTTGCAATTTATGTTGAATTTGGATTGTACAAAGAAGAATTGATCTCATTCACCAAATCAGGCAAAAAAGGTGCGGAAGAAATTGCGGAAATGATGACCTCTTACAGAAGCACTCCTCCTCGTTCACTTGGAGGCAAAAAAGTTGTTAAATTAATGGATTACCAGCTTTCCATTGAGAAAGACCTGCTAACAGGTTTGGAGAAACCTATCGATTTACCAAAATCAAATGTGTTACAATTTATCACTGAGGGAGAAAATATTGTTTCAGCCAGACCATCAGGCACTGAACCTAAAATAAAATTTTATGTGAGTGTTAATACTCCTTTAATTTCGGTAAATGATTTTATTATAAAAGAAAATGAGCTGGAGCTTTTAATTCAAAAAATGAAATCAGACTTAATTAAAACAACTTAGGGAGTTGATTATTTTTTAGAAAGTTATCAATTAATTTACTCATAAAATGAACTTCATTATAATTGCCCCAATAAAATACTACTAGTTTAATAGCCTTATTAAATGCGATGCCTGTTAAGTTGTGTTTATGGAAAAGCCACTTGTAAATAAAAAATATCTTCTCGAAAAATTTCCTGGTAAAGGTGGGTGGACCTATGCAGCAATTCCAGAATTGAAACAAGACAAAAAAAAACCTTTTGGTTGGGTTCAGGTTAAAGGCAAAATTGACTCGTATGAACTGAAAAGTTACAAGCTTATGCCTATGGGTGATGGTAAACTTTTTTTACCCGTTAAAACCGAAATTCGAAAAAAAATAAATAAACAACAAGGCGATTGGGTACATGTTGTTCTATTTGCAGATGATGAACCCTTTCTGATTCCGGAAGAATTTCAATGGTGCTTGCAGGATGTTCCGGGAGCATTAAGTTTATTCAAAAAATATAGTGCTAGTGAGCAAAAAGCATTTATTGATTGGATCTATGCTGCAAAAACTGATCCCACTAAAGTGAAGCGAATTGCTTTGTCCCTGGAGAAAATATCAAGAGGATTAAAATTATATGACTCTTTAGCATAAATTTTTCAATGCTCATTCCGCCCCTTTGAACAACCCTGATGCCTGGTGCGAATTACGGATGATATTGACTTTTAGATTTCGCTTGTAATCTTCTTGTAGCCATTTTACATAGCTCTCCGAAGTTTTGCTCAAACAACGTGAATATACCCTTACGCGATACTCAATTTCTTCTTTAAGCAAATCAGCCAGGTGCAAGGCCTCATCAACAGTTGTACTATTTTCCATACAAATTTTTATATGTTGATGAATCGAATTTTCCATAACCACTTTGGGTCGCTTGAATTCACTCAAAGCTAAACGGTGTTCTTCAAATACGTCAAAGTGTATGGGATCCGATTTGCTAAATAATTGGCATAAATCCTCTGGCATCTCATACCGGTAGTTGAGCTCTATTTGCTCGTCTCCTGGAATTCCCTCCAGATAAAATTCAGGGGATTCAAAAATTGATGGCCAGTTAACAGGCTCTTCCCATAATCCGAAACGATTCAAATTATTGCCAAGATCAACTACTGAAAATTCCTTTTTAAATGGCAACACCCGCGATCCGCGACCAATCATTTGAAAATATAAGGTGAGTGATTTGGTTGCCCGATTAAGAATAATACAATCTACCGTTGGTTCATCAAAGCCTGTTGTAAGAATACTCACCGATGTCAGTATGGCATCGGGCTTCTCCCTAAACCATTGCAGTATGTCTCTTCGTTCTTTGGAGGTATAAGTATGATCCAGATGTTTGATCTCAAATCCTGCTTCCTGAAAAGTAGCATAAACATATTGAGAGGTGGCGATTCCATTATTAAAAATTAATGTCTTCTTACCAATGCATTTTTCTTTGTAGGCACTCAATAACTTATCCTGCATGGCATTATTATTATACAAACGCTCCGAAGAACTTACTGTATAATCACCGCTACGACCTACCTTTAGTGAAGTAAGTCCAACATGATAATGATAGGTAGTTGCCCTGGCTAAGAAACCTGATTCAATGAGTGAAGCTATCGACTCTCCTACTATCAATTCATCATAGGTATCCTTCATGCGAATATCTATATTGGAACTAAGAGGAGTAGCAGTAACTCCAAGTACGACCCCTTTTTCGTAGAAACGAAACAATTTACCAAATGAATTATAATGCGCTTCATCAACAATCATCAATCCAATATTATCAAGATCCAGGATTTTGTCGCGCAATCGATTATTCAACGTTTCTACCATCGCCACAAAACACATGTACTCATTGGGAACAGGCAACTCTTTAACTGCACTGTTGATGACCAAATTACTCACACCGAATTCCTCAAGCATTTTAGCGGTTTGAGCACAAAGTTCAATTCGATGCGTTAAAATGAGCACCTTTTTGCCAGTTGCTTGTATATAACGACGGGTAATCTCTGAAAAAATCACCGTTTTGCCTCCACCGGTGGGCAATTGATAAAGCAGGTTATATCTCTTTGGATGATCCTTTATTTTAGCAAAAATTTCCTCAATTGCCTTATGCTGATAGTCATATAGCTGCTTGCCAATAATAATCTTCCTGAATTTCTTTAGTTTTAGGCGTATCCATATTTGAGAAGCGAATCAACAAAGATAGTATATAAAAGAGCATCGGTGATGGTGATGAAGAAAGTTATAGTCCGAATGAGATATTTCCGACAAATACAACAGTCTTTCTTTGCTCCAAAATGCTAAAAGGCCCTTTGCCTTAACAATTAAAGTGCCTCACGTTGGTGCAGAATCGAAATTATAATGGTTTTGGTGCATTTTGAATTTAGTACTATCACAGCGGCAAGAAATAGCAGAAAGAAAAATAATTAAAGAACTTTTTTTAGCTGATGTTTTTACTTATTGTTATTGGGTTGTAGAATAAAGTGATAAAGGCAGGTACTACTTTTATTTTGATTTAATAAAAAAGGAATACCTGCAATTAATTGGAACAGATTCTTCTGATACCGACTTTCATTCTCTGGCAAAACAACCTGACGAGAAAGTGTAGATGATGAGAAAATGCAATTATAAAATAGCAACGGTTCAGTCCGGTATTCTGTTGCAAAAAGATAACAGTGGCTATTGAAAAGTAGGAACTTAAAAAATGAATTCACAACTGCAACTATTCCCATTTCAAAAATAGGTGATACTAATTGCGTTCAATTTCGTTTCGCATCAGGTAATTTCCAAAATACAATTTTCAACTCTTCAAAATAGCTGAAGAAATAGTACATAATAATTATTGAAGCAGAAAGCACTACTAAGCCAAGCAAAACAGAAAAAAGCAGCAAATATTTTTTCTTGGATTTCATATCCGGCAATGCCTTCTTAATAATTACAAGTGAAGGTAGATTTTTTGATTGCAACGATGTAAGGGCGTTATTATACAAACTTCTGGATCTAAGCAATTGTGTGGTTACATCCCGGATTCTTCCTACGGCTTCATACAATGAAAATTCTATTTCTGATAGTGGCTTAAAATCAATATTATTACTTTTGTTTTCTTTCCTTTTGTTACTGAAAACATCCATGTATTCCATCAGCTTTTTATTCTGTTCTCTGCTCATTTTCTCAGATTGGTTCACAAAAGCTTCATAGAAATTAAGATTAGCCTGCAACTTATTGATGAGGTATTTTTTGTTGAGTTGATCCAATTTCCAAACTAAAGCATTCGACATAGCAGCTGCGATTTCATTATTTCTGTCACGAACACCTATACTGGAAAGATCTGTGGTGAGTTTGTTGAAAGAAATTTTATCGGTAAGCTCTCTAACAGCTTCTTCAAAATGATACAATTCAGTGGTATCAATCTTATAATGCTTGTATAAATCAAACTGATCAATGAGATATACCATCATTTCAGTGGAATAGGCTAATTGGTACACCCGCTCCTGAACGAGACTAACCTGAAGTATGTCTTCCTGACCCGGCTGACCAAAAACAGTAGGATTCACCAGGCTCTCATTGGCCAGGTAAAAAGTAGACTCCCCATTATATTGGAGTACTTCATCGATTAAAAAATAACCCCCAATTGCAGATGAAAGCAAAAACACAACTGCATAGAACAGCCTGTATTTCCTCAACATCATTAAAAAATCGGTTTGGTTCATAATTTGAAAATTAAAGAATATTAAAGAGTTAAAAACAATCAGTATAAAGTATGATATTTTTAATCAAACATCATTGAAGTGCGAAAGATAATAACTATCTTTCATATCTGAAAATTCTTGTTGCTGCAATGCCTTTAAAAAGACCTTCCGAAACTTCAATTATTTGCTTTTTCCTTTTTGGGCTTCTGCCATTTGTTTATCTTCCGGTTTCACAAGATCCTGAACTTACGTTACGTTATTTCATGCTAACCGTGCTGCTGGTGAGTATTGGTATATTAATGATTTTCAGAAAATTACCCATTACAACCCATTTTTGGAAAGAACCTGTCCTGCTAACTTTTGGAGGTTACCTGGTAGTAACCATTTTATCGTTAACCAAGACGATAAATTTCGGTGATGGTGTTTATGAACTTACAAAAATCATGGTATGTTTTTTCTTTCTGCTTTTAATGATTCAACTTTTAAGAAATCGTCCTGATTGGATTTCCAAACTACCCCTTTTTGTAACTTTTGCTGCATTTGCATTTTCAATTATAGGGCTATTTCAGTTCATTCCAATGATCATTGATACCTTATCCCATGGAACTGTTTTTGCTATTAAAAATAATGTTACTTCTACATTATCAAACAAGAATTTTTTTGCGGAAACACTGGTCATAGCACTACCTTTTTCTGTATATACTTTTATTTGTCATAAAAGCTATTTGAGATGGGGAGCACTATTTACAGCAATAATTTCCTTCCTATTAATACTAATTATCCAAAGTGCTTCAGCGTACTTTGCAATTGCAATTCAAATAATAGTAGCAATATTTTTTTTATTTATTTATCGAAAATTATTTCGAAACACGGCACTTTTTATTTTATATAAAACTCGATTTTTGGTATTTACAGCTATTGCATTTTTAATTATTCCTGTTTCTATTTTAGTGTTTTTCCCGGATAAAATAGACTATTCACAACTCCCCAGAAAATGGGTAGCTATTAAAGCATATGTAAAAGCCCCTGATAAAATTTTCGAAAAGGATAACGTAAAAAACAACAATAGTGTTTACGATCGTCTTTTCTTGGCAAGAAATTCTATTCTGATGGCAAAAGAAAATCCTATTTTAGGAAATGGTGTGGCCAATTGGAAAATTCTTTATCCTAAGTTCGGATTATACGGAAATAATTTCATGTCGGTAGGTACTTTGAGATTTGAGCATCCACATAACGACTACTTGTTAGTGCTTTGTGAATCAGGAATTCTAGGACTATTATCCTGGTTAGCCTTCCTGAGTTTCATTTTGATTACTACCGTTCGAAACATAAAAAAATCCGAACACCCTGACATTAGAATACTCCTTTTTTTATTGTTACTTTCTTTGATCTCATTTGTATGCACTTCCCTATTCGGATATCCTAAAGAACGCTTTTTTTCTATGTTACTTTTGCTTTGCTTAACAGCAATAATTGTTGCATTAAAAGAAACCAAACCCCAAACATTAAAATCATCAAACAAAATTTTTCTCTTCTTTTCGGTCGGTATCTTGATTACTATATCCTGGATTCATTTGGAAAGATACCGCTCAGAAATTTATGTAAACGCTGCATTACTTCAGCAAAAAAAAAAGTGCCTTTTTACAAATGCAACAACTAATCGAAAAAGCAAAAAAGTCCTTTCCAAATAGTAGATATGACTTCTACACCACTCGAATGGCATCTTGGCCAATCCTTCTATTATCAAGGAAATCATGTAAAGGCCTTTGATCACTACAAAAAAGCTGCTCTTCAAAATCCCTTTCACATGCAAGTGCTCAACGATTTGGGAGCCCTTTATGAAGAAAAAGGAGATCATGTTTCAGCAATGAACTGCTTTGACCGTGTATTCGCAATGAACCCCGATTTTCCTGATGCAAGGATGAATCTTGTTGCTGTTTATTTTAATACCGGGGAAACAGAAAAGGCCTTCGATATTTTAAAAAATCATCCTTACAAATACAGCGAAAATGGTATGTTAATATGAAGATTATTCTGCTATCGAAAGCCGAAAAACAAGTTCAATCTACTCAAGATACTTTATTGGCTGACTTGCTGAACAAAAGGATTAAATACAATCCAAATTACCTGATGTCCATCTACTCTGAAGCTCTTAGAGATAGTATTACATTCGAAAAAAAGTTAAAAAACTTTAAAGTGAACCGTTCTTTAGTGCTTGTTTTTCAATACTTTATATTACTTGAAACAGGAAGCCTGCATTTACTTATTTAGTGTTTCAATTCGTACTTAAGTACCAAATTGAAAATTTCTTTGGATACTAGTAAAGTTGTGTTTACATTTACATAAGAAACATAATGACATGAAAAAACTCCAACTTCTACTATTCTTCTTATTCGTATTTACAGCTTCCTATTCCCAAACTTTTATTTCCATCAATCCAAATGCAGGAGTAAGAGGGACTACAATAACCACTACTGTAACTGCATCAGGGTTTTTCTTTACAATGGGCTCTGCCCCTTCAGTCTTTGGTGATTTTTTTATGTATAAAGGAACTAGTACTATATACCCAAATTCTGTTACTATTATTGACGATGACCACTTAACCGCCGATTGGACTATTTTTTCGAGTGTTCCTACAGGAAATTATACGGTGAATTATGATCAAAATATATTTAACTCATTTACCATTCCTGGCGGATTTAACATTGGCGATGTTTTTGTTTCTGGTACTGTTTTTCTTGACTCTGATTCCAGTGGCACTCAAAATGGAACTGAAAATCCTATGTACAATCAAAAAATACTTCTGTTGCCTGACAGTGCTTATTCCTTTACAAATTCTACTGGCGTTTATACTTTTGGAACTACAGCAGGAAACAAAGATGTAGAGATCAAGGCCTCACCAATATGGAATGTTACCACTCCTTCTATGGTATCTGTAGCATTAGGCAGCACCAATGTTTCAGGAATTGATTTCGGATTAAAAGGTGTTATTGATTTCATAGATATTGATGGAAGTTTAACAGGAGCGGTACTGCCGAGATGCTTTAGAGACATTAATTATTATATAACATTTACCAATACAGGAACGAGTCCAACTTATGGTGAGGTAAAATTAATTCGGTCCACTAATTGTGGGTATGTTTCAGCAAATATTCCCCCAGATAACATTAACGGTAATGTTTATACCTGGAATTATATCAACCTATTACCAGGAGAAACAAGAAATATAATTGTTACACTAGCACTGCCCGGCCCAGGAGTATCCATAACAAATGCCATTCAGGTAATTGCAAGGGATGTGAATGGCAACATTGCTGATGTTGATGAATCGTTATTAACACAATCAACCATTTGCGCATTTGATCCCAATGACAAATCGGTAATTCCAGAAGGTGTTCAAGTGCCACATTATACCTTAATGTCGGATACTCTTGATTTTGTAATCCGTTTCCAAAATACCGGAAACGATACGGCTTTCAAAGTGATGATTCTTGATACATTAAATAAAAATATACTCGATCTATCCAGCTTTGAACTTATTGCATCAAGCCATCCTGTTGATGTTGATTTACGAACTAGCGGAATCGTTACTTTTACATTTGATAATATACTACTTCCTGATAGCAATATTAATGAACCTGAAAGTCATGGTTTCGTGAGATATAGAAGCCGTATCAAAACAGGGTTGCCAAATAATACTGTGTTAAATAATACAGGATATATTTATTTTGATTTTAACGCTGCTGTTGTAACAAATACCACATTAAATACTCTCGTTTATACCATACCGGTAGGTCTTAATGAACCTACTGCTTTAGATGTTGTAACCCTATTGCCAAATCCGGTTACAGAAGATGCTGTTGTGACTTTCAGTAATCGAAATGGTGAGTTGTTTAATTTAAAAGTTTTCGATGTCAAAGGAAAATTAATTTCTCAACAACAGCTCACAGGCGAAAAAGCCACTATATCTGCCAAATCTTTACAGAAAGGGGTTTATATTTATGAACTTAAAAATGCAGAAGGTAACAGAAATTATACTGGAAAATTCATAGTAATGTAAGTATTTAGAAATAAAAAAAGCCCCGTAATTAGAGGGCTTTTATTTCTATCAAAACAGGATTTCGATCTTTGAATTATGATTCAATGTTATTGATTATTTTATGTATTTTTTTGTTCCAGCATACATCTGATATTTTACAAACCGGCATTCAAGCGGGCCGTTAAATACAGGAATTTTTCTTGATGGGCGAAGTCCAACAAACTTCAGCGCTTGCATGTTTGAGGTTATCAGCCAGCAATCAAAGCCAGTATATTTCTTTTTAAATGTATCTCCAATACTTTTGTAAAGTTCTTCGAGATTATCTTTATCCATTCGTTCTCCGTACGGGGGATTCATAATTACAATTCCACCCCCTTCAGGCACTTCGAAATCAACCATGTCGCTCTCTCTTATGGAAACAATGTCTTCAACACGTGCCAGCTTAATATTTTCTTTAGCTTTTCGGGTTACATGGTGAGACAATTCTCCTCCAAGTATATTTGGTGTTTCTGATATGATGCGTGCTATAGCAGCATCATAAATAGTTTGATAAAGACTTTCCTCGTAGGGAAGAAACTTTTTCCAATGCATAAATCCATAATCCACTCTGTAATATCCCGGAGGAATATTTGCGGCAATAAGTGCTGCTTCAATCAATATGGTACCTGATCCACACATGGGATCAATAAGTGTTTTTTTGCAATCCCATCCCGTGAGCAACACCAATCCTGCAGCAAGTACTTCATTAATCGGCGCCAGATTAGTTTGATCCCGATAGCCTCTTTTATGCAGACTGTCGCCTGAAGAATCTAATGCAACAGAGCAAGTTGTATCGTGAATATGCAGATTAATTCTTAGTGTAGGTCTGTCAAGATCTACATCAGGTCGTTTATCATATTTTTCTCGAAATTGATCCACAATAGCATCTTTAGCTTTTTGAGAAATAAATTGAGAATGAGTAAATATATCTGTACTCAATACCGTATCAATAGCGAGTGAATCTGTTACATCGAGGTATTCTTCCCAGTTGATGGCTTTGATACCCTCATATAAACTTTGCTCATTGCTAACTTCAAACTTTGCAATTGGAACCAAAATACGAAGTGCCGTGCGCAGGGTCAAATTACTCTTATAAATCATTCCCTTATCGCCCGTAAACATAACTGCCCTATTCAAAACCTCAATATCACGAGCACCAATTTTCTGCAATTCTGCAGCAAGTAGCTCCTCCAATCCAAAAATTGTTTTGGCTATTAAAGTCAGAGAGGACACATCGGAAATAGTTGACATTTGTAAATTGGTGTTATGGTTGGTGGTTGGAACTTATCTTTGTTAAAGTTAGTTATTAAAAGCGGGCAGGCAACTAATTGTTTGCAAGGGATAAAAATAGGTGGAATTTGATCACATGACTTTCTATAAGTTAAGATGAAAGTTAATACGTATTGGCAATAGCACAATTAAAAAAAGAGCCCCGGAATGTTTTCGGGGCTCTTTTCATTCGTATTGGATCCCCCTTAAAGGGAAACAGAATTTATTTTAACTGCCGCACGCCAGGCAATCATCCGGATTATCGATACTGCAACTTACTTCAGCAAGAGCGACCTCATTGGCTATTTTTAAATTGGAAGCAATACTGGCAGCATTGGCTTCGTTTTCATCGTTTTGTTTTATGTAAGAGGAATCAATCGTAAATTTAATTGCATCTACTGCAGATTTAGTTCTCAGATAATACATTCCGGTCTTTAAGCCTTTTTTCCAGGCATAAAAGTGCATTGAACTTAGTTTAGCAAAATTTGCATTTGGAATAAATACATTGAGTGATTGACTTTGGCAAATATAAGCCCCACGATCGGCGGCCATATCAATTATGGCTCTTTGTTTGATTTCCCAAACAGTTTTGTACAACTCCTTTATGTTTTCCGGAATTTCAGTAATGTTTTGAACTGAACCGTTACTGGCCATAAGTTTGTTTTTGAGGTCATTGTTCCATAATCCCATATTTACTAAGTCGAGCAACAGGTGTTTATTAACAATCACAAATTCACCGGAAAGGACTCTTCGTGTATAAATGTTGGAAGTATAAGCCTCAAAGCACTCGTTATTTCCAAGAATTTGTGAGGTAGATGCAGTTGGCATTGGTGCCAGCAACAGAGAATTTCTGGCTCCAAATTTAGCAACCTCTTCTTTGAGTACATCCCACTCCCAACGTGATGATGGAGTTACATTCCACATGTCATACTGGAAAATACCTTTCGACAAAGGTGATCCTTCGTAAGTTTCATAGGGTCCAAGTACTTTTGCAAGATCCTTTGAAGCAGTCATTGCTGCATAGTAAATAGTTTCAAATATCTCACGGTTTAGCGCACGTGCTTCTTCTGATTCAAAAGGCATACGCAATAATATAAATGCATCGGCAAGGCCCTGCACACCTATTCCGATTGGGCGATGACGCATATTAGAGTTGCGGGCTTCCGGTACGGGATAATAATTGACATCAATAATTTTATTCAGGTTTTTGGTCACCACATAGGTGATATCAAACAATTTTTGATGATCAAATTTGCCATCCACCACAAAGCGCGGCAAGGAAACGGAAGCGAGATTGCAAACAGCTACTTCATCTTTAGACGTATATTCAATGATCTCGGTGCAAAGATTGGAACTCTTTATTGTACCTAGATTTTTTTGATTTGATTTCTCATTACAAGCATCTTTGTAAAGCATGTAAGGCGTTCCGGTTTCAATTTGCGATTCAAGAATGGCTGTCCAGAGTTCTCTTGCTTTGATGACTTTTCTGGCTTTTCCTTCTCTTTCATAACGTGTGTACAAGGCTTCAAATTCGTCTCCGTAACAGTCTGAAAGTCCCGGCGATTCATTAGGGCAAAAGAGTGACCAGTCTCCTTCTTCTTCAACGCGCTTCATAAATAAATCAGAAACCCAAAGTGCTAAAAACAAATCTCTTGCACGTAATTCTTCCTTACCATGGTTCTTTTTCAACTCCAGGAATTCAAAAATATCGGCATGCCAGGGCTCCAGATAAATTGCGAAAGAACCTTTTCTTTTCCCACCACCCTGATCCACATATCTGGCAGTATCATTGAATACACGAAGCATTGGAACAATACCGTTGCTGGTACCATTGGTTCCTCTGATATAAGAACCTGTTGCACGAATGTTATGAATACTCAATCCAATGCCGCCAGCCGATTGAGAAATTTGTGCACACTGTTTTAATGTGTCATAAATTCCATCAATACTGTCGCCTTGCATTGTAAGTAGAAAACAAGAAGAGAGTTGTGGTTTCGGAGTTCCTGCATTGAACAGAGTAGGAGTTGCATGAGTGAACCATCGCTCGCTCATGAGATTGTAGGTTTCAATTGCAGAATCAATGTCCTCTTTGTGAATTCCAACGGAAACACGCATAAGCATATGCTGAGGGCGCTCCACCACTTTGCCATTCAATTTGAGCAAGTACGATTTCTCTAATGTTTTAAAACCAAAAAAATCATACCCAAAATCACGGTCATAAATAATTGTGGAATCCAGCAGGTCAGCGTTTTCGTTTATAATTTTAAAAACATCATCAGCAATTAAAGATGAATTCAGTTTAGTGATTGGATCAATGTAATCATGCAAGTCACGCATGGTTTCAGAAAACGACTTCTTCGTATTTTTATGTAAATTAGAGATGGCTATCCTCGAAGCCAGCAATGCATAATCAGGATGCTTTGTGGTAAGAGAAGCAGCAATTTCAGCAGCCAGATTATCGAGTTCGCTGGTAGTAACACCATCATAAATGCCCTCAATAACTTTAATAGCTACTTGCACCGGCTCCACATGTTCTGGAGAAAGCCCATAACAAAGGCGCTGAATGCGGGAGGTTATTTTATCAAATTTTACTGTTTCCTTCCGGCCGTCTCTTTTGTATACAAACATGATTTAAAAATTTTATTGTGGTTTTATAATTTGATTCAGGAAATAATTTCCTGTTTTGGATTTTTAACTAAGGGAGACGCAGTTACAGTCCAACTTTTTGTTGACTTCTACTGCATCAACTTTGTGATGCTAATGTGAAAATTAAATAAGTTGTTTTTCCGGAAGCCCTTTGGTAGTTATTAACCAAGTTTCAAACATTGCCCATTTTATGCGGGTAGTGGCCGGAAATAATTCTAGAAATCTTCGTCTAATTTAAATTCCTGCTGTTCCTTGGTATTCATTACACCTGCTTTTTGGTATTCAGCAACTCTTTTCTCGAAGAAGTTGGTTTTGCCTTGCAATGAAATGGTTTCCATAAAATCAAACGGATTGGTTGCGTTATATATTTTAGGATATCCCAAAGAAACCAATAAACGATCGGCAACAAACTCAATATACTGACACATGAGTTTAGAATTCATTCCAATTAATGAAACCGGAAGTGCATCAGTAACAAATTCATGTTCATTTTTAACAGCATCTTCAATAATTTCATAGATGCGTTGTTGCGACAATTTAGTATCAAGCATACTATACAGCAGGCAAGCAAAATCACAATGCAGTCCCTCATCCCTTGAGATCAACTCATTAGAGAAACTCAACCCCGGCATAAGTCCTCGTTTTTTCAACCAGAAAATAGAGCAGAAGCTTCCTGAAAAGAAAATTCCTTCTACAGCTGCAAAAGCCACAAGTCTTTCAGCAAAAGAACCGTTGTTAATCCATTTAAGTGCCCATTCGGCTTTCTTTTGAACACAAGGAACTGTATCAAGTGCATGAAACAATCGGTCCTTTTCAATTGGATCCTTGATATAAGTGTCTATTAATAGAGAGTAAGTTTCAGAGTGAATGTTTTCAATCATAATTTGAAACCCATAAAAGCAACGTGCTTCAGGCAATTGCACCTCTTTCATGAAATTCACTGCAAGATTCTCATTGACAATACCATCGCTTGCAGCGAAAAAGGCAAGTATGTGTTTTACAAAGTGTTGCTCATCATTAGTGAGGCGTTCCCAATCTTTTAAATCAGGTGAAAGGTCGATTTCTTCAGCTGTCCAGAAAGATGCTTCATGCTTCTTGTACATTTTCCATATTTCCGGGTACTTAATTGGGAGTAAAACGAAACGATCCTTGTTCTCCTGCAGCAAAACTTCCATATATCTTTAATTTTTAAATAGTTGACAATTCCACTACCCGGTCAGTTCGCCAACCAGGCCATTTTCACTCTTTACTAATTTGAATTTTGATTGAGAATCAGTGGCTTTAAGGTAGAAAGATCCTGCTTCTGATTCCACTGCAAACTTTCATAAAATTAAACTCTAAAACAATTCAATTTTTTGAACAATCGCCTCTATTTTTCAACACAATTGAGTTAATAAAAAAATAATACAAAATGTTTTGTTTTCTAGTATGGTTTGTTAATTGAAACAGACCTTACTCAATGTTTATAAGCCATTCAAAGGTTTTAATGACATCGTGGAAAAAAAGTTATTTTTCTAGATGTTTCACGGCAATTTCCAATTCATTGAACCATTTCTTACCGTACTTTCTGATTAGCGGAGCTTTAAGGAATTTATAAATAGGAACTTCTAGTTTTTTCCCTAAAGTGCATGCCGCCTTACAAAGATCCCATTTATGATAATTGAGCGCTTCTGTACCACTTTTTAATTTTTGTATTCTGATGGGATACAAATGGCAGGAGATCGGCTTTTTGAATTTTATCTTTCCATCTTCATAGGCCTTTTCTATACCACACTTCGCCAACCCATTTTCAAAAATAGTATAGGCGCACTCCAACTCTCCATTAACCAGAGGTGTTACATAATCACCATCACTATCGATAAGATACTTTCCATACTTTTCTATCGATTTCCTGCCATCTTCCGACAAATAAGGAGCTACTTTAGGATAGATCTTTTCCAGTATTGCTAGTTCCTCTTTCTCCAGTGGTGCTCCACTATCTCCTTCTACGCAACAGGCACCCCTGCATTTATCCAGATCACAAACAAATTTTTTTTCAAAAATTTCAGACGATACTAGAGCATTTCCAATCTGGATCATTTTGCAGCACTAAATTAAGTACGCAAAGTTAAGCATTCGCAGGTAACCAAAATGCCCATTTTGCTATTAGCAGGATGCTTTTAGCTCAACGCATTCATCTGCTTTAGTTAAGGTTTTGTATTTCTGCTAATATCAGGTATTATGTACCTTTACACTTTGAATTCGTCTTTTATGAATAGAAACAGTGTTGTTATTAAAGTGCAATCGCTGGTGAAAAAATATGGTGAACTGCGTGCTGTAGATGCGATTAGCTTTGAGGTGTATGAGGGTGAGATTTTCGGTTTGCTTGGACCAAATGGTGCAGGCAAAACAACAACCATGGAAATCATGGAAACTCTCAGAGAACAAACAAGTGGTGAGGTATTTATAAACGGACTCGATACACGAAAATATGCGAACCAGATTAAACAACAAATTGGGGTTCAATTGCAGGCTGCAGGGTATTATCCGAGTTTAACGCTACTAGAATTAATTGATTTGTTTGCAGGTTTGTACAATGTTCCGGTGCAACCTATGGAGTTACTAAAAAAAGTTGCATTGGAAGAAAAGGCCAAAGCAAAATACAAAGAATTATCAGGCGGCCAAAAACAGCGCTTCTCCATTGCTACTACACTCATCAATCAACCAAAAATTATTTTTCTGGATGAACCTACTACAGGGCTGGATCCTCAAGCGAGAAGAAATTTATGGGAGTTGATAAAAAATATCCGCAATAGCGGAACTACCGTTGTTATTACAACGCATTATATGGATGAAGCTGAACAATTGTGTGACAGAGTTGCTATTGTTGAGAAGGGAAAAATTATTGCATTCGACAGCCCTGACAATCTCATCGATAAATTAGTTGCATCAGGTTTTGAAAGAAAAAAAGAAGTAAAAAAAGCAAATCTTGAAGATGTTTTTTTGAACCTTACAGGTAAAGAATGGAGAGAAGATTAACCTACCACCTCACTGGAATTCCTGAGTCAGGTGCTTATTAATTGTGAAGAATGAAAAAATACAAACAACTTTATGCGATGCTTGCCATTTCAAAAGCGAGTTTTCGTTCTATAACACGTAGCCCATCTGCGGTAGTTTTTACGTTGTTGTTTCCACTTATTTTTATTCTTGTTTTTGGTTTTCTCGGCGGGAATTCATTAAACCTTGATTTAGGGATTCATTCCACTTCAGAAAAAAACAATCCTGTTTATCGGCAGTTAAAAGCTATTCAAGGGATTCAATTGATGGAAGCTAATTCCGACAATGAATTATACACTGAACTGGAGAAAGGACGTATTGATGCCGTTATCACCATTAAAACTAATCCCGACAGTGCTGGTCCACTTTATTTTCTCGACATGCAAACGTCAGCAGCATCTATGGATAAAGGATCTGTTTTGAAATCGGTTTTAGAAAATCTCATCAATCAGCTGAATCTTAAAGATATGCAACCATCCGGTTTGGTGGCAGAATTGAGGCCTTCACAAGTGAAAGGAAGAAAGTATTCCATGATAGATTTTATTCTGCCTGGTCAATTGGGATTCTCCATTCTGAGTACCGGAGTTTTTGGAACTGCTTTTGTTTTCTTTAACTTAAGACAAACACTCGTGATTAAACGCTTTTTCGCAACGCCAATACAAAAACCTTTTATTCTTATGGGAGAAGCATTGAGTCGACTTGTTTTTGCTATGCTCGGTGCAATTTTCATAATTTCAATTGGCTATTTTGCTTTCGGATTTACATTAGTGCACGGGCTGTTAACCGCTCTGTTCATGTTATTGCTGGCAGCAATGGGATTGCTTGTCTTTATGGGATTTGGATTTATTATATCGGGACTGGCAAAAAACGAATCCATGATTCCACCTCTGGCAAACCTGATTACACTGCCGCAGTTTCTTCTCTCCGGAACTTTTTTCCCTATCGAATCGTTTCCAAGTTGGTTACAGCCTTTGTGTAAAATTCTTCCTCTTACTTATCTCAATGACGCCTTAAGAAAGGTAGCTTTCGAAGGTGCCGGTCTTTATGACATTTCTTTTCATCTTTTAGTTATTATCTTATGGGGCATTGCCGCTTATGCTTTGGCGGTTAAATTTTTCAGATGGGAATAAAATTCTTAACGTATATAGCTGAATTTCAATAAAATAATTCTACGTTAAGGGATTTTGAAACCTATTCGTTCAAATATTTAATTGAATGCGATAACAATGAGCAACTTTTTTTGTTAAAACGCCATAGGCATAAAAGGAAAACACTGTATTTATCTTAAATTCGCACAATTAATAACACTCAAAAATATGATCATTTACATTATTTCAATTGCATTCATGCTCATCGGTTGGCTGATAAGTATGCAGTTAAAACGAAAATTTAAACAATATTCTGAAATAACCATTGGTTCAGGACTTAGCGGAAAAGAAATCGCAGAAAAAATGCTTCATGATAATGGAATCAATGATGTAAAAATAATTTCTGTGGAAGGGCAACTAACAGACCACTACAATCCACTTGATAAAACGGTTAACTTAAGTCATGATGTATATTATGGTAGAAGCGCTGCCTCTGCTGCAGTATCTGCACATGAATGCGGACACGCTGTGCAACATGCAAGAGCTTATACCTGGTTGCAATTGCGTTCAGCCTTAGTCCCTGTTGTTAATATTGGTTCCAAATGGGTGCATTGGGTAATACTTGCAGGAATTTTACTCGTAAATACTTTTCCAAGTCTGTTACTCATAGGAATTGTAATGTTCGGTCTCATAACATTATTCAGTTTTGTCACTCTCCCGGTTGAATTCGATGCAAGTAACAGAGCTATGGCTTGGTTAGAAAGCAGCCGCACTGCCAACCCTCAGGAACTTGTTATGGCAAAAAATGCGCTTTGGTGGGCTGCAATGACTTACGTAGTTGCTGCACTTTCAGCTCTTGCAACTCTTGCTTATTATATTATGATTTACATGGGCCGCAGAGATTAATAATTCCGGGTTCTTCTTAAGTTATCAAAAACCAACATTTAAAATGTTGGTTTTTTTTATGCCCTCAAGCTGGTTTATATTAAATTATAAAATTCTCAATAAATTTATTCTATTGATTTATAGTTCTTTATAAAAGTAAATTAATATTTATTTGGTTTATATTATAAACTACTTTACATTTGTGACGTACTAATTAAAATAGAAAGCTCATGAAAAACTTCAAACAAATTCTAATTGCATTAATGATGCTGACAATTCCTGTTCTTGTGAATGCATCGGATAAAACATTTATTAAGCAAATGGAAAAAGAAATCTCAGGCATGGAAAAAATTTCAGGAATGGACTCCTGGCTCAATCAGGCAGGTGTCTTTGAAAAAATTTCAAAAGAAAATAGTGGAGAATGGCTCATTTTCTATTATGAATCGTATGCCTACTTAAAGGCTGGTATGGAAGCGAAAGAAAACATTCAGGCCGACCGTTATTATGATCAATCATTGTTGATTTTAGAAAAAGCTGTCACGCTTTCTCCTGCGAATTCAGAAATAAGTACATTAAAAAGTTGGATAATTAGTATGAAAATTTCTATTGATCCAATGGCAAGAGGGTACGAACTAGGAATGCAGGCAAATCAGTTGTTGAGTGCCGCTATTATTCAGGATGCAACAAATCCCCGCCCTTATTTGTTGCAGGGACTTGCAGCCATGTATACGCCTGAAGAATATGGCGGAAGCAAAAAAGTTGCGGCCGATTTATTGAATCAGTCCATACAGAAATTCGCCGAGTTTAAATCTGCTTCTTCTATTATGCCATCATGGGGGCTCGACAAAGCAAAGCAAACCCTCAAAGAAGTTCAATAATAAAAACTTCTATATGATGGGCAATACACCACATGTATTTTTAAACACTAAAATTAATTTAAAATAAATAGTAACATCATGCAAAACGAGAAATCACTTACCGAACACGAAAGTTTTGAGGTTATCAGCAGAATGATAAAAACAGCTCAGAATGATATTCAGGATGATAGTTTTTACTATCTTATTTGGGGATGGTTAGTTTTCGCTGCAAGCACTATTAGCTATTTTCTCATGCAGATTAATTATGAAAATTCATCCTTACCATGGGCCATATTAATGCCTTTGGGAGGAATAGCAACCGGGATATACTCCTACAAACAAGAGCGCAAACAAAAAGTGCGATCATACGTTGATGACGTCATGAAATATGTGGTCATATCATTTCTCGTTTCATTATTTATTGTTTTGTTCAGCATGTCGAAGTTAGGTTTGTCAACGTATCCGCTTGTTATGATCATTTATGGAACCTGGTTATTCATTTCGGGAGGTGCTGTTAAATTTCAACCGCTTGTCCTTGGTGGAATCATTAACTGGATTTTAGGTATCGCTGCATTTTTTGTAGGATTTGAAATTCAATTACTGCTTCTAGCCGCTGCTGTACTTTTGGGATATATTGTTCCCGGACATATGCTCAAAAACAGGTTCAAAAAACAGGTGAATCTTTCTCAATCAGTTTAATTCATCCACATGAAAACACAATTCTATGTTTAAAGAACTTGATCCTTTATTGCATTCACAACTAAGGCTCTCAGTGGTTTCACTTCTTATTGGCATTAAGGAAGCTGAATTCTCTTACCTCAAAGAAAAAACTGGCGCCACTGCAGGAAACCTGAGTGTACAGATCGCAAAACTTACCGAGGCCGGTTATATCGAAGTTGCTAAAAGTTTCAGAGATAATTATCCTCTTACCACCTGCAAAATCACAAAAACAGGTATAAAGGCTTTTGAAAATTATGTCGAGAATCTCAAACAATATTTGCAGCCCGGCAAAACCAGTTAAATATAGGAACCGGCGAATTCATTTGCATCTGCCACATCAAAATGTAACTTTAACTTCAGTGAAGTCGTCACAAAGAGGAATTGCTTTTTAACAAGTAATTCCTTTCTTTGTATTTTATAAACCCCTTTCTATGGAATTAGTCATTAATAACCTTTGCAAAACTTACCCAAACGGGGTAAAGGCACTCGATAACGTATCTATGGTGATACCCCATGGTATGTTCGGATTACTGGGACCCAACGGAGCCGGTAAATCAACATTGATGCGCACCATTGCAACACTGCAGGAAGCCGACAGCGGTACGGTGATGCTTGGTGAACTGGATGTGTTGAAAGAAAAACAAAAAGTACGACAAATTTTAGGTTATCTGCCTCAGGAATTTGGCGTATACCCTCGAGTGACAGCCTATGAGATGCTTGACCATATTGCTGTTCTGAAAGGAATTGTAAATACTAAGGAGCGAAAAGAACTGGTGCTTGCCTTGTTGAACAGAGTGAATTTGTTTCAGCATCGCAAAAAATCGATCAGTGGATTCTCAGGCGGCATGAAGCAAAGATTTGGAATTGCACAATCACTGATTGGCAATCCACAACTAATCATTGTGGATGAACCCACAGCAGGCCTCGATCCCGGTGAACGTAACCGTTTTTATAATCTGCTTGCAGAAATTGGAGAAAACGTAATTGTTATTCTCTCTACACACATAGTCCAGGACGTACGTGAACTTTGTCCTACCATGGCCATCATTGATAAAGGCAAATTACTTTTTGCGGGTCAACCCGATTCGGCATTAGAGACGTTGAAAGGAAAAATCTGGGAAAAGACTATCAGCAAAGAGGAGATGGAAAAATATCAGAAAAATTTTCAACTTATTTCAGGCAAATTGGTTTCCGGCAAACCACTCATTCACGTTTACAGTGAAGTAGATCCCGGTGATGGATTTAAAAAAGCTGAGGCCGATCTTGAAGATGTATTTTTCAAAACTATTAACTCATGATGAAGTTTTTTATTTTCGAAATAAAGTATTGGCTACGTCAGCCAATGGTGTATATTTTTTTCGTTATTAATGCACTCTTGATTTTTGGAGCAACTTATAGTGACAGTATCTCGGTGGGAGGTTCATTCGGAAACATTACTAAAAATGCACCGTTTGTAATTCAGACTTATTATTCCGTGATGTCATTCCTCACATTACTAATGACAACCTCGTTTATCCTTGCATCCACAACCCGTGATTTCTCCTACAACACCTATCAGATAATTTTCACCACACCCGTACATCGCTTGCAATATCTCATTGGTCGGTTTTTAGGTGCTATTACCATTTCAGTAATCCCATTAATAGGTGTATCTCTTGGAATTATAATTGGATGCATGATGCCTGATATGGAACCTGAAAAAGTAGGTCCGCTATTCCTCAATGCACACCTCGCTGCAATTTTTCAACTGGCAATACCCAATACATTTTTCAGCGGAGCGATAGTTTTTATGATTGCTGCTTTAACACGAAATACTATTGCGGCTTTTATTGGATCACTCGCATTGCTTCTGGCGACAGGTATTGCAGGCGAATTCGCAGAAGATCTTGATACAGAATGGCTGGCTATTTTAATGGATCCTTATGGGAATTCAACATTTGCAATTTTAACAAAGTACTGGACTGTTAACCAGAAAAATAATGAAATATTACCTCTAATTGGATTGTATCTCTACAATCGTTTAATTTGGTTGGGTATAAGCGTAGTACTTATTGCAATAACAGCAAAAGTGTTTTCCTTCACTGAAAAAACAAAAAAATTAAAGAAGCAGAAGATTCAAAATGAGGATGAATTTACTACTACTTCCTATCAACCACTTCCATCAGTAAACCCATCCTACAATCAAAATGCAGCCTGGACAATGTTCAGGACACGACTCAAATATGAGGTACTGGGAATTTTAAAAAGCCCGGCATTTATCGTTTTGATAGTTGCAGGCCTGATGAATTTTATTCCTTCATTAATATCCAATTCCGGACCTTATGGGTTATCCACTTATCCTGTGACCTATTCCATGATCGATTCTATACAGGGAGCCTTTTACATTTTTCTGATTGCCATTATCATCATTTATTCCGGACAGCTTGTTTGGAAGGAAAGGGAAAGCAAGATTGAAGAAATTTATGATGCTACGCCTCACCCGACATGGATTTCGTACCTGTCGAAATTTACCTCTATGGCCATTGTTATTTTTGTAGTTCAGGTAATTTGCATTATCACTTGTGTCATTGTCCAATATGTTAAAGGCTTTACGGATGTTCGAATTGATGTATACATTAAAACACTGTTGGTGATTGATTATGTTGGTCTTCTGATGATGGTAGCTATGGCCATGTTCATTCATTCATTGATCAATAATAAATACCTGGCGTTTTTTGCATTTGTAGTGTTCCTGTTAGTAAACAGCTTTGTGTGGATGGCGTTGGAAGTAGATTCCAATATGGTGCAGTATGGAGGCAAACCTTCCTTCACTTATTCCGATATGAATGGATTCGGTCCTTTTATTAAAAGTCTTACCTGGTTCAGGATATACTGGGCATTGGTTGCTCTCATGATTGGCATACTTTCGGTTTTTGCATGGGTGAGAGGGAAAGAATCCTCTTTCCAATTTAAAATGATTCAAATTGGAAACGGTTTTAAAAGCAAAACTGGTAGATACCTGTCTGTCATTTTTATAATTTGGACCCTCACTGCCGGATTTGTCTTTTACAACATCGAAATTCTGAATGAACATGAGTCCACTAAAGAACAGGAAAATTCTCAGGCTGAATATGAAAAACAATTTAAAAGGTATAATGGAATCAATCAACCGAGAGCAACCGATTTTAAATATTATATTGATTTATTTCCTGAAGAGAGAAAGTTAAACATCAAAGGTTCTTTCTGGTCAAAAAACAAAGGAACAATAGCTATAGACTCCATTCACATTACGATGCCCAGATACTTTAAATCAGAAGTTAAAATACCGGCTTCTAAAAACATTCTGGATAATAAAAAATTACTGTATCGTATTTATGCATTGAACAAACCACTTCAACCGGGCGATAGTATATTAATTGAATTCACCTCCGATTATTATGCTGAAGGATTTGAGAATGAGGTGAGCTTCAGTTCTGTAGTCGACAACGGTTCATTTTTTAATAATCGAGATTTTGTTCCACAAATCGGATATCAGCCTAACTATGAATTGCAGGAAAAAGATCAGCGAAAGGATCATGGGCTGTCGGAAATTGAAAGAATGCCTAAGCTCGAACGAAATTGCAATGCAAATTGCATGAATAATTATTTAAGTAATAACTCCGATTGGGTAAACGTAGAATCCTGGTTTAGCACTTCTGCTGACCAAATTGCAATTGCTCCAGGTACGAAGGTTGATATGCAGAAAAAGAACGGACGCAATGTCTACCATTATAAACTTGATCATTATTCAGTTAACTTCTATGCATTCATCTCAGCAAAGTTTGAAGTAGCCCGATCGAATCACAACGGCATTGATGTGGAAGTTTATTATGATTCCAAACACAAATATAATGTTGAAAACATGGAGCGTTCCATGAAAAAATCACTCGACTATTATATTGAGAATTTCGGCCCTTACTATCACAAACAGGTACGGATAATTGAATTTCCCAGATATGCAGCATTTGCACAGGCGTTTCCGGGAACCATGCCATACTCTGAAGGAATAGGCTTCATTGCAAAAATTGAAGATGAAGATGATATTGATATGGTATTTTATGTAGTTGCTCATGAAATGGCTCATCAATACTGGGCACATCAGGAAATTTCCTCTGAAATGCAAGGTGCTACCATGATGACAGAAACATTTTCACAATAGTCAGCGCTCATGGTTATGGAGAAAGAATATGGAAGAAATGCAATGAAAAAATTCCTGAAGTATGAAATGGATAAATATCTCCGCGAAAGAGGGAGAGAACGCTTAAAAGAACTACCGTTAATGCTGGTTGAAAATCAGGGATACATTCATTACAACAAAGGAAGTTTGGTGATGTATTACTTACGAGAAATGATTGGAGAAGATAATGTAAATAAATCTCTCCGAAAGCTTTTAACTGATTTCGGATATAAAGAACCTCCCTATCCTACTTCACATCATGCCGTTGATGCATTCATTGAAAATACTCCTGACTCTTTAAAATACCTCATTACAGATTTGTTTGAAACCATCACACTTTTCAATAATCGTGCGCTGGAAGCAAATGCAGGCAAAACAACTGATGGGAAATATGCATTATCCCTGAAAGTACAATCACAAAAATACAGGGCCGATTCCCTTGGAAAAGAAACGGAAATTCCAGTCAGCGACTGGATCGAAATTGGTGTTTATGCCGAACCTCAAGAAAATAAAAAACAAGGAGATCTCATCTATCTCCAAAAACATTTTATTTCCAAAAAGGAGACACAATTTACACTAATTCTAGATAGAAAACCCTATGAGGCCGGAATTGATCCAATAAATAAAATAGTGGATGTGGTTGGAGATGATAACACAAAGAAAGTTGATTTTTTAAGCAACTGATTTATTCAGACCGACCTTGACCTTCTGATCCATTTATTCAGAATCAGAGACATTGGCAATTAAAACTTTTTTTTATTTTTGATAAAAGAAAAGAAGAGAAGAGCTCTTTTGTGTGGCAAACTAAAGCGCTCTAACTTTTTCCAAACTATCGCATACCAAATTCAATTTCTGACTCAGCACAAGTTCCTATTCTTTTTGTTTCCGCTATCTTCATTCGAAAAACACTGAAGTTTCTTTTAGGATTACTGCTACAACCATTACCAAATACTCCTCAGTTTTATAGAAAAATGAGATTGTGGATGTTTCCATAAAATTACGACCAAATAAATTCCTTATAACAACTTTAGGATCGACAATGATAGGGGTGTTTGCAATCAAATAAGTGGGTTGCTGAAAATATAAAATGCATACCCCGTAAAGCTTACGAAAGAAGTCCCAGGGAAACTCTAAATTCTTGTTGCCTTTAGCATTATGCAAACAAATTAAGCACATATTGCTATAAATTAATAAACGAACCAAAAAATAATGCAATTCCGGAGAAACTATAAACATTAAATTTAATCTCTTTTGATTCTGCATTTTTTTTCTAAATTCGCATAAATTAAAGCACTTATATCCCGTCAAAATGATCACTTCCTTAATCGACAGTAAAAACAAGATTATTATGGATTGGAGTCCAAAAGCGGGCTGTACCATTTTGACAAAAATGTTTTTTCGTCATATGGGACTGCTTGAAGAAGCCCTTCAATACAATCCCTGGGTTCATGAATACAGAATGCACGTTTTTTCTAAAAATCATCCCATAAGCAGGGAGGACTTTAAAAATAAGGAATTTTATAAATTTAAAGTGGTTCGAAATCCGTTTCACAGAGTCGTTAGTGGATATATTCATACCATGGAATATGAAACAATGCATGAACCTGTTAAAAAGGCTTTGTGGAGATGGAATGCGGATGTATCATTTAAAAGCTTTGTAAAATATCTTTCAAAAACAGATCTTCATACATGTGATCCGCATTATGCTTTACAGAAAAAAGGATTTGAGTACGAGTTAACAGATTGTTATGATGAAATCATAAGGCTGGAAAACCTGAATGATGCAATCAATGATTTAAATGAAAGGAAAAATTTCAGGTTTGATCTCAGTGGCATTACCAGTGGTCACCATCATAAAAAAAACAGAGACCTTGATAAGAATTTTTCACAAGTTCGTTGGAGTCATTTCAAAGATAACATTCCTGTCTATCAACAATTTTATACTCCACAGCTGGCTGAAAAAGTATTTGATCTGTATCGCGATGATTTTATGAGTTATGGATATACCATGGAGGACCTGACAAAATAGTTTTTTGGGGTATCAATTTAGCAACGCTACATTTTACTACTTATTTTTTGTCTACAGAATTTACCTTCTAAAAATTCCCGATTATTTTATGTGATTTATGGAATGTTTCCAAGGCCAGCATCTAAACCGGGAACAATCAAAAAAAATAAATCATGAAAACAAATCATCTGATTCTGGCTGCAATGCTAACAACTTCAATTACGGTTTCAGTTCTATCATTTTCAACAAACGAATCAAGCCGTAAGCCATCTAAAGAAAATCTAAAAACAACAAAGGCGATATTATTGGAGAATCCTTTGGAACAACTATCAGTAAGTGCTGCATCAAAAAAAGCAACTGTTTTGGTAGGTACCAATCCCAAAAGTACTCCACCAGCAAAATGTGTTTTTAAAACTGCTTTTGAAGGGGAAGGACTGGATAAAGGGTTTTATTACAAAATTCCCGGAAAAGTAATGGCTTCGTTAGATAAAGGTTTAGAATGGATGGAAAAAGCACAATCCAATGATGGAGGATGGGGTGCTGGAAGCCACCAACGCCAGAACATTTCCGATCCACATGCAGTTTCCTCCGACCCTGCAACTACAGCAATGGTAGCAATGGCAATTCAACGATGTGGAAGTGATTTACAAAGCGGCCCGTATTCAAAACAATTAAAAAAAGCACTCCAATATCTTTTAGAACAAGTTGAATCGGCTCCTGATGAATCGTTAAACATCACCTCCATCACACAAACCCAACCTCAAGTTAAATTAGGGCAAAATATTGACGTGGTGTTAACTTCGCAGTTCCTCACCAATATTTTAAGTGCAATTGAAAATGATGCCCCATTGAAAAATCGTGTCAAAAAATCCATTTCCAAATGTGTTGCTAAAATTGAAAATGGACACAATGCAAATGGAAGTCTGAAAGGTTCCGGTTGGGCAGGTGTTCTGCAATCATCTTTTGCAACCAGCGCTCTGGAAGCAGCAAAAGATAATGGAATTGATGTAGACGAAGAAATCCTGGATAAATCACGTGATTACCAAAAGGGAAACATAGACACAGAAACCGATAATGTTGTCACAGAATCGGCGGCAGGTGTGGTGCTTTATTCCGTTTCCGGCTCTACACGAGCCTCATCCAAAGAAACAGGTGAAGCAAAAGCAACTTTGAAAAAAGCTAAAAAAGAGGGAAAAATATTAAATGAAGAAGTCACTGTTGAAAATCTTAAGAAAGCCGGCCTAAGTGAATCAAAGGCGTTGAAATATAAAACTGCTTACCAAGTAAATAAATCATCAAAAAAATTGTCACAAGATGATCAGGTAGTTACTGGATTTGGGAACAATGGAGGTGAGGAGTTTTTAAGCTTTTTGCAAACCGGAGAAGGGATGATTATGAGTCGTGATAATGACTGGCAAGGCTGGTACGACAAAACCAGTGGTCGACTTTTAGGAATTCAAAACGAAGATGGCAGCTGGAATGGTCACCATTGTATTACAAGTCCGGTTTTTTGTACCGCTACTTGTCTCTTAATACTTTCAGTAAATAATGATATTGAGCAGTTAACTGGTCAATAACCGGATAAATTCCATTGAAGGCCGCTATGAAGCAATTTCATAGTGGCCTTTTTGCATTTAAACCGGGTTCAATTCAACAGCTCTGAATTGAAAGATTTTAACAGGCCTTTATTCCATACTTTTGCTGAAACTGTTTGAATTTCGTTAAAAATAGGAGTATAGTATGAAATTCTACGTTTGGGATTTGTTGCTGCAACATCTTAGATTTATTGTCCGTCCAAATTAAAAAATCATAAAATTAGACTTATATGCAAAAAATACTTGTTTTAATAATTGTACATTTATTGCTATTCCATTCGATAAAGGCTGACTATTGGACTCAAAAAGCAGATTTTGGTGGCTTGAACCGTGCTGATGCCACCGGGTTTTCATCAGGCACAAAGGGTTATCTTGGAACCGGCTTCACTTCAACTTATGCAACAGATTGGTGGGAGTATGATCAACCGACTAACACCTGGACACAAAAAGCCAATTATGGAGGAACTGGAATTGTTGAAGCCGCGGCCTTTAGCATTGGTAGCAA
Source organism: Bacteroidota bacterium (assembly GCA_016722525.1). Classification (GTDB taxonomy): domain Bacteria; phylum Bacteroidota; class Bacteroidia; order AKYH767-A; family OLB10; genus JADKJB01. Next base: position 316,559 of record JADKJB010000003.1, on the reverse strand, counting down.
AGGCTATGTGCTTCCTGCTCCTATTGGGAATGAATTATGGCAGTATGATCCGATTTTAAATAGCTGGACACAAATGGCTCTTTTTCCTGGAACTGCAAGGCAAGCGGCGGTAGCTTTTTCAATCGACACAAAAGGATATATTGCTACAGGCGCCTCCTCCACGCTAGGAGCATCTATGGCTGACTTATGGGAATACGATTCAGTTACTAATAGTTGGATGCAAAAAACAGATCTGCCCGGACCTGCGCGTCATTATGCAACAGGATTTGCTATTGGCACTAAAGGTTATGTTGGAACAGGTATAAGTGCAGCTACCAGCTACCTGAATGATTTTTGGGAATGGGATAAAATCACAGACACCTGGTCGCAAAAAGCTGATTTTATGGGAACACCCAGACTTGAAGCAAGTGGATTTGCGCTCAATGGCAAAGGATATATTGGTATGGGAACTGCTAACGGAAATTACTATTTTGATTTCTATCAATACGATCCTATTTCAAACACCTGGTCGCAAAAAGCTGATTTTTTGGGTGGACCGAGAGAAGAAGCTACTCAATTCTCCATAGGAAACTTGGGTTATGTAGGTACCGGGTATGATGGCATGGCTTCCGGGGTATTGAAAAAAGATTTTTGGGAATATCATCCTGAAGATAGCACAACTAGTGTTGATGACTTAAATGATCGTGCGGCAACCATTGACATTTTTCCCAATCCTTTTAGCTCTGAAACTCAAATTTCATTTAACAATGAATTACTGAATCATCATATAGAGTACCAGCTATTTGACAATAATGGAAGAATAGTGAAAACAGCAACTATTACTGAAAACAGTTTCGTTTTACAAAGAAGATCGCTTGCCGGTGGCACTTACCTTTTGCGCATACTTGCTGATGGAAAATCGGTTTCTGAGAATAAAATTGTAATTACAAAGTAGGGGCTGTATCCATGAATTATTCATTGTAATTATACTATTGGATAATTGATTAAAAACTAACTTTATAAAAAAAGAGACATCAAAACTGATGTCTCTTTTTTTTCGATTCTCTTTTCTGATGCACCCAATCAGGCCAGGTCGTGGCATCTTCAGCATCATAAATACGAATGTTTTGATCTTTATCAGGGACAATCAACTCTGCAGCTCTGCAGCCCAAAATAGCTGCTGCCGTAGCAACTCCTGAATTAGTAGCGCCTCCAACTCCATGCGATAAAGTGCTGGCTCCGCAAAGGAATAAATTCTTTATTTCCGATTTGCTTCCAAATGAAAAAGGGCCTATCTGGTTAATGGTTTTTTCGGTTCCATAAACATTTCCATTGGTTGTATTAATATAAAACTGGTTAGTTTTAGGGGTACCCAATTCCATTTGCACCACGTGTAATTTAGCACCTGGCAACACTTTCTCAAGACTATTCATCATTTTATCCATGATCCTTTCTTTACAAAGTGAATAGGCCTCACCATGGTAATCGGCATTAGAATTAAATGCGCTAAAACTACTATAATCAATAAAAGTGACAACTTCAAAATTATGGTGATGGCCATTAAAACTCGTAGGATCTTTTAAGGTAGTACAACTGATGAAAACAGCAGGAAATTCCTTCTCTTCCAGAATGTCTGCGCTGGTTAGTTTCTGATAAATCGCATCAATATTATTATCACGCAATAGCCAAATATTTCCGGAATCCATGCCTGACTTTTTTACATCCATCTCTAAAGTAAGAAATAAAATAAGTGAGGTGACTGAATATTTTGTTGATGCAAGTTTTTTTGCTAATTTTTTGCTGATGTTTTCTGTGCCAACAAGATTCAAATAAGTGATACCCGGATCGGCGTTGGAAATTATGTTTCTGGCAAAAATTTGCTCTTTGTTTTCCATTTCAACACCGATGGCCTTATTATTTTCAATAATAATTTTCTTTACTTTTTGCCGGGTTCTGACTTCGCCGCCATGTTTCTTTACTCCATTAGTCATTGCTTTAACAATACCCCCTCCACCACCCATAGGGTAGCAGGCTCCATCAAAATAATGGCTCATTACAGCACAGTGAACCAGAAAACTTGCTCTGTAAGGGGGCAACCCGTGGTCACCACATTGCACATTAAGAACGGCTTTAAGTTGTGGATCTTTAATATACCAATCGATAACCCGTTTTAGACTGAAAAGTCCGTATTTTCCCATGTAGCGCGTACGATAAGGAATAGTAACATGATCCCAGAATGTTTTCATGAGTGGAACCAGCTGGATCTGTTGGCTTACACTTTGTACCATATGCAGGTAACTGCTTATATTTTTCTTTTCGTCGGGAAATCTTTTCGACAGGGAGGAAATAAGATTTTCAATCCCGGCGGGCATATCAATTCTTTCATTCCCAATAACGCAATGTTCATAAGCATTTGGATTCATTCTAAAAAAAACCAGGTCATTGGCAACTCCTAGACCCTGATACAATTCGTTAGTAGATTGTCCCTCTCCGACTAATCCAATATAATGGACCCCCGGGCTAAATCTGTGACCATCGATTTGAAAACTGTGACACCAACCACCCGGCACATCATGTTGTTCAAGAACCAATACCTTCTGACCCGAGCGAGCTAAACAAATGGCAGCAGCTAAACCTCCGGCTCCGGAACCTATTACTAAAGTATCAAATTGTTGTTTTTCCACATCAGCAAGATAGGAATAGTCAAATGATAAATATCAAAAATTTAATTTACACGATCTGTTTTACCCTTTTAAGGTAAGGAAATAAGCATTTCCGCTATTCGTATAGCCAAAACTTGCTATTTCCTTAGTACTTTTGCATTCCATAAATCAAAAAAATACCATGTCAACAGGAAAAATTAACGTACAAACAGAAAACATTTTCCCAATTATTAAAAAGTTCCTTTATTCAGACCATGAGATATTTCTCAGGGAACTGGTCTCCAATGCTGTGGATGCCTCTCAAAAGCTAAAAACATTATCCATAGCCGGGGAATTCAAGGGCGAATTGAGCCATTTGCAAGTAGATGTTAAGATCGATAAGGAAGCAAAAACGCTTACTATTTCTGATAAAGGAGTTGGAATGACTGCTGATGAAATTGATCGCTATATTAATCAAATTGCCTTTTCGGGTGCAGAGGAGTTTGTTAATAAATACAAGGACAAAATGGATTCCGGAGCAATTATAGGCCATTTCGGATTAGGTTTTTATTCTGCCTTTATGGTAGCACAAAAAGTGGAAATCATTACCAGATCCTTCCGCGAAAGCGATGAAAACAAAGCAGTAAGATGGGAGTGCGATGGCAGTCCCGAATTCACATTGACCGATACCTTGCGATCTGAAAGGGGGACAGATATTATTCTGCACCTTAACGAAGACTCCATGGAGTTTATGGAAACCGAAAGAGTAGAAACATTGCTGAACAAATACTGCAAATTTCTTCCCGTTGAAATACAATTTGAAGGTAAAATTATTAATAATACGAAACCAGCCTGGGTCAAAAAACCGGCCGATTTAAAGGAGGAAGATTATCTGGCTTTTTATAAGGAACTCTACCCCTACTCCGAAGATCCATTGTTTCATATCCATTTAAATGTTGACTACCCTTTTAATCTTACGGGAATTCTCTATTTTCCCAGGCTTAAAAAGAACATTGAGGCTCAGAAAAATAAGATTCAGCTCTATAGCAGTCAGGTATTTGTAACCGACTCGGTGGAAGGTATCGTTCCTGATTTCCTGATGTTGTTGCATGGGGTCATTGATTCGCCGGATATTCCTTTGAATGTTTCAAGAAGTTATTTGCAAAGCGATTCCAATGTGAAAAAAATCAGCTCGCATATCACTAAAAAGGTAGCAGACCGGTTAGAAGAAATATTCAAGGACAATCGCCCCGACTTTGAATCTAAATGGGATGATATCGGTGTATTTATCAAATATGGGATGTTGAGCGACGACAAATTTTATGATCGCGCCAGGAAGTTTTGCTTGTTGAAAAATACCGAAAACACCTTTTATACTCTGGATGAATACAAGGAAAAGGCGGCCCCTTTACAGACTGATAAAAATAATAAGACCGTTTACTTGTATGCCTCCAACACTGATGATCAACATGCATATATAGAAGCGGCCAAAGGTCGAGGTTACGATGTATTACTTATGGAAGGACCCCTGGATTCTCATTTTTTAAATGCTCTAGAAATGAAAATCGAAAACATTTCATTTGTCAGGGTTGATGCTGATACCATTGAAAAACTGATTGTAAAGGAAGAGTCCTCTGTTTCCATTCTTTCAAAAGAACAGGAAGAAATGCTTAAAAGTATTGCCGAAAAAAACGTACCTATAGAGCAATACGCTGTAGTTTTAGAGAACCTTCAACCTTCAGACCAGCCGGTAGTTATTACCCGTCCTGAATTTATGAGAAGAATGAAAGAAATGTCGGCTACAGGCGGAGGATATAGTTTTATGGGGGAAATGAAAGAGAATTTTAATGTGATCATTAATACCAATCATCCTTTGATGAGTAAAATTCTGGCCGAACCAGCAAGTGAGTTACAAGCTATAAAGATGAAACAGGTTATCGATCTTGCCAGGCTATCTCAGAACCTCCTTAAAGGAGAAGAATTGACAAATTTTATAAATAAATCTGTTGAACTACTATAGAAATTTGACTACTCAGAGGGGAAAAACAGGGTCAAAGGATGTTTTCATAGCTAAAAAAGAAGTTTTAAACGTACTGTTGAAAAATATTTTACTGTTAATGAAAATATTTTTGCCTATGAAAAGCCTCCGAAACACCTGTTAAATATGGAGTTTTCATACTTATTAAGAGTCATCTATTGAAAACATTTTTTTTATAGTGTTTGTGTATTCAAATAATTTGTTACTTCGTCCTATTAGATCTATTAAAAAAACTAATCTAAATGGCTACTAAAGTTAAGAAAAAAGCGCCTGCTAAGAAAGCTGCCGCTAAGAAAACTGCAAAAAAAGCTGCTCCTAAAAAAGCTGCTGCAAAAAAAGCTGCTCCTAAAAAAGCCGCTGCAAAAAAAGCTGCTCCTAAAAAAGCTGCTAAAAAAGCTGCACCAAAGGTGAAACGCAAGCCTAATGCAGCATTTATGAAAGCAATGACTATTAGTGCGGCACTGCAACCTATCGTAGGTAGCAAACCACTGCCACGTACTGAAGTCACTAAAAAACTTTGGGAGTATATCAAGAAGAACAAACTTCAAGATCCTAAAGAGCGCCGTAACATCAATGCTGACGAGAACTTGAAAAAAGTTTTTGGTGGAAAGAAAACTGTAAGTATGTTCGAAATGACAAAACTTATCAGTGCACATCTTTCTTAATTGCATTGTAATTAAAAAAAGCCGCTTCCCTTCACAGGAAGCGGCTTTTTTCGTTTTATAATTGACCCATTACCAGTTTAGATCCAATTGGTTTCGTCGCTAAAACTCCCTTAATTTCATACTGAACGATTGTATATGGAGTACGGACTCCAACAGGTGAATGGAGAACCGGGCAAAAAAACCTTTTAATACAGGCACAAGCCCGGATTTTCCAATATTTTTCTAACTAACAACATCTGACTTTTCGAAAAACTGAATAGATTTTGATCAAATCCTAAATTTCAATTTTTCTTGCCTGTTTTTAAAAGGAAGCCTTGAAAGCGGAAGCCATTGAATTCGGAGTATTCACACAATCTGTTACAAATTTCGAAATGCTTCTTTCTATATTTGTCCCATGAATATAGTTTACTTTATTTTAATCGGGGCAATTGCGGGTTGGCTGAGCGGAAAAATTATTCGTGGAAATGGTTTTGGGGCGATCGGTAATATTATTGTGGGGATACTTGGTGGCATTATCGGTGGTTATGTTTTTAATCAACTTGGTGTTTCCTCCGGTGGTGGTTTAATGGGTTCTTTAGCCACCTCATTAATTGGTGCCGTTATTTTAGTTTATCTGATAGGATTCATCAGCAAAAAGTAATGTTTTATCTTCTGAATCCGTTCGAAAACCGGCTTAATTTATTGTTCAGTTTTACTTGTTCGAAATACCTTCCCGCATTTATCAAAAGTGTGATCGTATGCAAAGAGACCTCTTTTTCCTGTTGTGCAAAATAGCGGCTGTATCGAATAGTGAATGAGGGCCCGAATACAAATCCTCTCACCCCAAATGTTACTACAGGACCGTGGTTCCAGTTTTCCTTTAACAGATGATAGGTGTATCCACCTCCAAAAAACCAACCTAAATCATTATAAAAATCTTTGGACGCATTGTGTCCAAAATTAAATTCGGCCAGCAAAGGTAAGTCGGCATAAATAAACGCCGAATCGTCCGCATTTGAACTGATATGATAACCCCCGCTTAACTGAGTGCCTAAAGAAAAGGAAAAGTCAGACCAGGAGTGGGTCAGACTTAAGCTGGGATTATATGAAAGTTGGTAAACAGGTTCGTAAGCATCTGAATATTTATAAAAAGAGGCACCAACCCCAAAAGAATGTTTGAACTGTTGTGAAAACACAAAAGGTTTCTTCATATCTCCCTTTCGGCCCGATTGCGCAAATAGTGAGAATGATAACCCAACTAACATAAATGCTAGCAGTAACTCTTTCATCTTAGTAATCATAGCCAAAAATAAAACAGTTTTCCGGGTTTCTTATTGCGAAAAAAAATAAATACCTGTCATCGAAAATAAAATCATTGAAAATGAAGTGAATATATCCTAAATAAATACTTATAAACGTTTATTTTTCAACAACTTGTCGTGGTGCAGTAGAATAGCCTTATCTTGCAGTACAAATAAACTATTATTCAATTAAATTTAAGAAAATGGCATTAGAACTCACCGGCAAAGTATCACAGGTGTTGCCCCTTGAAACAGGAGAGGGAAAAACCGGTCAACCCTGGAAAAAACAATTTTTTATCCTGGATTTTATGGATAACAATTATCCTAAAAAAGTCAGCATATCAGTTTGGGGCGATAAAACCGATTCACTGAAAAATGTGCAACCCGGCACCGAACTTAAGGTTTCATTCAATGTGGAATCAAGAGAATACAATGGGAAATGGTATACCGATGTTAAAGCATGGCGCATTGAAGTCCAGTCTCCTGGTTCTGCAAACAACCAACCTTCCAATGATATTCCGGCATTTGACGAACCGGCTATGTCATCCGGTAATGGCTTCAACGGACCAGCAGATAACGATCTTCCGTTTTAAAAACCACATCATTTAGAGAGGGACGGGCTGCAAAGTTCGTCCCTTTTTTGTTTCTTTGAAAAATTAAATTTATTCCGGTATGAAAAAAATTACACTCTTTCTAGTTGCATTTATTCTGTTTCTAAATTCTTTTATCATTGCCGGAGAGGGCATGTGGCTTCCTATTTTTCTAAAGCAACTAAATGAAGCAGAAATGCAATCGCAAGGAATGAAAGTTTCGGCAGAGGATATTTATAGCGTCAACAAATCGAGTATGAAAGATGCTGTGGTGCTGTTTGATAACAAGTGTACAGGTGAAATTATATCCGACCAGGGGCTGTTGCTCACCAATCATCATTGTGGCATAACCCGAGTTCAAGCGCTAAGTACAGTTGAAAAAAATATTTTGAAAAATGGGTACTGGTCATTTAAAATGGATGAAGAATTACCTTGCAAAGGACTAACCGTTACATTTATTATTCGCATGGAGGATGTAACACAACCCATTACTTCTGAACTTTCTGCCAATATGACGGAGAAAGAACGTGAAGCTAAAATAAAAGAAATATCTGTAGAGCTCATAAAAAAAGCAGTTGAAGGAACTCATTACTCCGGTTCTGTGCGTCCTTTTTATAATGGCAATCAATTTTATCTTTTTGTGATGGAGACTTTTAAAGATGTGAGATTAGTTGGAACACCACCAAACTCCATTGGGAAATTTGGTGGTGACACCGACAACTGGATGTGGCCACGACACACCGGCGACTTTTCCGTTTTCAGAGTATATGCAGGAGCCGATAATAGACCTGCCGATTACTCCCCTGCTAATGTTCCTTTCAAACCCAGATATTTTTTTCCAATCTCTCTCAAAGGCGTTCAACCGGGAGATTTTACCATGGTATATGGATTCCCGGGCAATACCACTCAATATTTACCAGCTGCGGCCATCAAAAATATTATTGAAGTAACTAATCCATCAAGGATTAAAATTCGTGATGCCCGTTTAGAAATTATTGATGAAGCTATTCGCACTAACGATAAACTTCGAATTCAATATACCGATAAGCAAGTATCCATTGCAAATGGCTGGAAAAAGTGGCAAGGAGAACTTAAAGGATTGGAGAGATTAGAAACAATGCAGATGAAACAGAAGGAAGAAGCAGCTTTTAAAAAATGGTACACCGAAAACAATAAGAGTGAATATGCAACACTGCTTCCCGATTTTAATATTGTACACTCTTCCCTGGCTCCATTGATAAAAGTTCAGGATTATATTAACGAAGCAGCATATGGAGTTGAACTTTTAAAATATGCCAGAGGATTAAATAAGCTTGCTAAACTTTCAACTTCTGAAGTGGTCGATGAAGACTCTGTGAAAATAGAGGTCACTCGTCTGCTCTCCAGCTCATCAGGATTTTACAGAAATTTTGATGTGGCTACCGATAAAAAATTATTTGCTTCGATGATGCATTTATATTTTGCAGACATTGATCTAACTATGCGTCCCAATGAATTGAAAGATATTTTTTCGAAATACAAAGGCAATTTCAGTAAATATGCAGATGAACTTTATAGCAAGAGCGCATTTAGTGATTCAACAAAGTTAAAATCATTTCTTACCAGCTACACTTCAAAAAAATCAAAACAATTACTAAACGACCCTGCCTATAAACTTGCTCAGTCATTCTGGGATATTTATACCACGCATCTCGAAAAGGAAATTACCAAACTAAATGCTTCAGTGAGTTTACTTAACCGCAAATACATGGCTGCGCAGATGGATATGCAGAAGGATCGTAAATTTTATCCCGATGCCAATTCTACCTTGCGTGTTGCCTATGGGCAGGTGAGTGAATATGAGCCGAAAGATGCGGTTACTTATTCGTATTTCACTACCATAAAAGGAATATTTGAAAAAGAAAATCCTGCTATTGAAGAATTTGAAGTATCTGAGAAATTAAAAACACTTAACGCAGCCGGTGATTTTGGTCCTTATGGGGTAAACGGCACCCTGCCCGTTGCTTTTGTTGCCTCCAACCATACCACAGGAGGAAATTCGGGCAGTCCCGTCTTAAATGCGAATGGAGAATTGATTGGCACTAACTTCGATCGTGTTTGGGAAGGCACCATGAGTGATATTGATTTCGATCCCGATCAATGCAGAAATATTTCATTGGATATTCGTTTCACTTTATTTATCATTGATAAGTTTGCAGGTTGCAAAAGATTGATTGATGAAATGAAAATAATTAAATAATATTGAAGACTTAACTTATTGTTATTGATCAAAAAGTATCAAAATCACAATAATTTAATTGGAGTTCACTAAAATTCAATCCGCTTTTTAAAATTTGAAATGCAGGCTTGTACCCGTCAACTGATTTATAAAGTGAGGACAAATATTTATCTGTAATAGTGTTTTTACGAGGCTGCACGATTAATTTTGAACATCCTGATTTGCGGGCCATTAGAATTAATGCTTCAAAACTATTTTTTAAATCAGTTTCACTCATGGCTTCAGTGTTTCCAACTTCCATAACAACACCGGGCTTAATCCACTGAAAAACATTTTTCAATTTAATGCGTCGGCTATTCGAAAATTCTTTATACCTGAAAAAAGAATCTGAATAATCAACACCAACTACATCTAGTAAGTCAAATTTTGGCCAGTCACCCGAAGGTTGTTTTGCGTTGCGCCTGTTTTTTTAAATACAGCTGCATAGTGTTGCATCCTGTTTGCAAGTTGAAAAATTCTAGGCGCTTGCAACGATATAACGTAGGCATTTAATGGTTCCTGAAAATTCCAATTGAAACGCAAATCACCGTTTGCTGAGTTGATAGTATGCATTGCAAAAATAAAATCGGCCCCCTCTTTAGAAACAAAATCAGTAGTACTTTCCAGAAGTTGTGAGTGGATTCCCCTCCTCCGGTATTCGGGAAGAGTCATATAGTCGCAATATTGCACCCCAATAAGTTTAGTATTATTCAATAAAAATGGCATAGGAACAGCTCCAAGAAATGCAACTGGTTTATTCCCATCATAAGCGATGTTCGCTACATGTTGCATTCCGGTGTATGCTGTATCATACTTTAATCGAATATAATTCACCGAATATCGTTTACCGAAAGTGAGATGATACAATTTTTGCAGATCTTGCAATCTATCTTCTGAAATGGGAACAATCCTGATTGCTGTACTCATAATATTTACTAAAAATAAGAACCTCTTTTGATTTCAGTAATCTGAACAGGAAAAGAAATATGAGGGTTCATGCCAAAACGATCAGAAAACTGTTTGTTTACTGAATTTTCACCATAACAGTAATCAACGCAAGCAATATTGGTATATCCGCAATTGACAGCTACTTCTGTTAACTCCGGAGTATAATCTCCAAAGGGGAAAGCAAAGGAGTATATCGATTTTCCTGTAAGTGTTTCTAAGGCATTCTTTGACCTGGTCATTTCCTCTTGTACTACAGTTTTTGATTGATGCAATAGTGAACCATGGGTAACACTATGACTTCCGATTGTAATAAATGGCGATTGACTTGCCATCCTTATATCAGCATCTCTCATTAATTCAAAATATAAATTCCATTTATCAGTTTTAATTCCTGCAACAAATAGTCATACCTAACAACAAAATTTTTTATACTGACTACATCTGCAACTCTTAAATAATTTTTCAGGTATTTACCATTTCTGGTAGAAATGTATCCAATTCCTGATCTAAAAACAAATTGCTCCTCATTAAATTCCAGCTCCTTCTTTAACACAAATCCAGCTATATCCAATAAGTCAGGCCAAAGAATATTCATCCCATCCAAAGGTGCTGTAGTGATAAAAAAAGTTGCCGGAACCTCATGTTTTTCCAACAAAGGTAAAGCTAAGTTAAAGTTGTTGCGATAACCATCATCAAAACTAATTGCAATTGTTAATTTTTCCAAATGTTGATACCCTGAAAAATAATCCTGCATGGTAACAATATGACAATTTTTTTTTAGCCAAATCAACTGTTTTTCAAATTCTGTTTCGCTAATAAAACGACTATTTATATCAGTTCTTCCAAATTTATCAATTCCATGATATAATAATAGTCTACGGCCAGGGTTAGTTACATTAAAATTCTTTGTGAATCCAAACTTATACCTTAGTTCGATGGCTTTCCATCGCAATCGTTGCTTTATTTTAGTTTTAATATTAAGCATACTAATGGTAACCTAAATAAAATGCATTCAATTTTTATCAAACCGCAATAACCGCCATAGTAATGCGACTAATGCAAACCAATTTATTGGCTTCATTAACAATTTCAATTGACCACACCTGCGATTTGGTTCCGAGGTGAATTGGTTTAGCCGTTCCAAAAACATAACCTGTTGAAACCGGACGTAAATGGTTCGCATTAATTTCCATTCCAACACAGTGAAATTTAGTATGATCAACGGTAAGATAAGACCCGATGCTTCCCAGCGATTCGGCAAGTGCCACTGAAGCGCCTCCATGCAAAATATTCATTGGCTGCACAGTTCGATGATCAACCGGCATTTTACCCTGAATGAAATCATCTCCAAGTTCAGTGATTTCAATTCCTAAGTGTTCCAGCATATTGTTCTTACTAAGAAAGGCTATATGGGCCAAATCGTATTTTTTAAACCAAATCATACTTCAAATATATTAAAACACTTTAACTATTGTTTTCAACTAAATTGCAAAAGAAACTCCAATTTGTTTAATCCCAATACTCGTTAGAATAAGGAGGGTTTCTTTTGCCGGAGAGCCCTCGAGGGAACACTGATTTATAAATTTCGCCAAGAAAAATGCGCAATCGAATAAGGTAGATCGGCGAATTAAATGACTCTTTGACTTTTGAATTATTCACCACCGCATATCTGAAACCGACCCCACCACTTACACCTACCCAACGCAATATTCGATAGGTGGCTACTCCTGTTGGCCCGAAAAGCACTACGGTACCCTGATCTGTTTTTTTCGTTTTATAATCGCCATCAATGAGTTCAAAGTAATTAAAATAAGAGGATCCTATCCCAAGTGTTACCGGCATAGTAATCTGCCATCGTTTACTGTTATAAAAAATATATTCTCCGCTCATTGAAAAATAGGCCAATGACAGATTGGCATTTAAAACCGAATCTACTTGTGTGACTTGTGTTTTAATTGTTTTCTCAGCAACAACATCCGACACAAGCGCTGCAAAGCCTATTCCGAGTCGCAACTTCTTTTTGAACTCAAGTCCTATTCGAATTTCATTTGTGGTGGCTCCTTTACCAGCAACAAAGGAACCTGTTTTGTCGAGTGTAATAAAAAATTTAGGCTTGCTTCTGAAACTGATGAGTGGATATTCAGAATTAGTGCTGCTTTTTATCTGAGAAAATCCAGGTATAACAATACTTGAGAATAGAATTAAAGATAGAAATTTAAATAATAAACTCATAAATCAGAAACGAACTACGCCTTAAATTATTCCAAAGTTCGTTAAAAAAACAAAGGTGCAGGTAAAAATGAAGTCAATTACAACGCGAAAGGAGTAATACAGGAACAATAGCTGTTAATGGGAAATTTTGTTGTTGCAAAGAGGCTATTTAAGAGGATCTCTCCTATACAATAATGCTTGAACCAACTATATGTATTTCAGCTAATTATATTCTTATTGATAGCTTTTGAAATAGCCTCACCAATGGAGTGCACATGCAGTTTTTCATATATTTTTTTGATATGAGAATTTACGGTATTATAACTGATATTCATATCAGCGGCTATCATTTTATAACTCTTTCCATCAACAAGCAATGTAAGCACTTCTTTTTCTCTTTCACTAAGACCATAATTGAGGTTTATAGCAGGAGCTTGTTCTCTGAAAAAACCAATCACTTGGGCAGCAATACTAGGAGTCATGGGAGCGCCACCTGAATAAGCATCAAAAATTGCTTCAACTATTTTTGATGCCGGGCTACTTTTTAAAAGGTATCCTGAAGCACCGGCTTTAATGGCTTCAAAAATACGTTCCTGATCATCAAATACGGTTTGAATTACAATTTGAATATTTGGGAAAATTTTCTTGATTGTTCTCGTTGCGGTAATTCCGGAAACACCGGGCATACCAATATCCATGAGAATAACATCGATAGAATTCTTTAACAACTTCAACTGCATTGTTGGTATGTGCAGCCAAACCGGCCAGTATAAGGCCATCGGTAGATTGAATCAACAGCTGAAGACTATCCCGTCTGTCGCTACTATCATCAAAAATTAGGATTCGCATTTTCATTTGATGTACAAAGATGATTAATAAAAACTATAGTTTCAATCACTAGATAAAGTGAATTAACCGGAATTATCCATAGAAATCTCTTCTATTAAAAATTCCATGGTAATTTTAGTTCCATTCCCAGGGGATGTATGAATAGAAAATGTACCATTTAAAGCATTTACCCTTGCCAACATAGAGTTCATCCCATTTCCTTTATCAGCTACATTATTTTCAAATCCAATTCCATCATCATTAATATGAATCAACAGATTGCCATCTTTCATAATTACATCACACTGGATATTTTCAGCTTGACTGTACTTGGCAGCATTGTTAATTGCTTCTTTAAAGAGCAAAGTGATATTTCTTCTTGCTTCCATGCTGAATTGAATAGTATCCATTGCACCAATAGTATTCATTGAAAATCTGATTCCTGTATGACTGAGGCGTTCTGCCGCAGTATTCTTGATTCTGAGAAGAAGTCCTTCTCCATGATCATTCTTTGTATGAATAGCCCAAACTATTTCATTCATTGATTGCATAGTTCGTTGCGCACTATCAGAAATTTTTTGCAAAATACTTTTCACATTCACCTGACTATTCTCTTCCTCCAAACTTTTCAAAGCCACATCACTATACAATCCTATACTCGACAACGTAGAACCAACATCGTCATGCAAATCATTTGCAATTTTATCACGCATGCCATGTAACTTGTTTTGGATTTTTTGATTTGCATCGAGCTGCTGATTAATTATTACTTGTGCTTTCAATTTTTGCTCTTGTTCATACATAGCTTTATAACCCAAACCTGTATTGAAAAAGAAAATTTCGAAGATCAACCCTGCAATAGTAGAATAAAATGGAGGAAGGTGAAAAAGTTCATCTAAATATGGAAACAAATTAAATGACATTGCCAGAGCATGTCCGGTAGCGGCACATAAACTTCCTGCAAGTAAAAAGAGGATGACAGGATTGCGTCTCAAGTAAAAAAATCGAATTAACCATAAAGTATAAATAAATAAAGTGAACACAAAAATAACAGAGGCTGTGATTACAATATCAGACCAACCCAGAAAATGAAAGATGAGCAATGGTAAAATAAAAATTGTATTTATCCATTCCACTTTTTTTATCTGTTTGTTTATTGCCGGAAACCGGGATTCCATGCTGAGAAAGTACCGTGAAAAACGGAGATAAAAAGTGTATGGCAGAATTAGCATTACTTCATTCAAAAGTGGGGCGAGATTAATATTAATTGTACTCAGAAGATTCGAGTTAGAGTTTAAATCCAATCTTACAAAAAAGTAAATCGCAATACAAAAGAGGTAAAAAAAGTATTCCAGATATTCTCTTTTTTTATGATAATAAAGTTGCAGCAATACATACAGCATTTGAAAAATAATCAGAAATAGAAACGCGAACAATGTCAGGATGATCCCAAACCGCGAATTCAGAAATGTTATTTTATCATCCTGAGTCGATTTTTCATCAGTAATATCAAAAGAAAAAGGATATTTACCCCAGGCACTTTTAAAATGGATATAAATACTATTTTGACCTGGGCTTAACAGCACTTTCCCTCCGGGATAAAAATAATTAGGATTTTTTAATGACTGATACAAATTATAATCCGTGCGATTGCCCCGATAATCAACGATTGCCCGAATTTGATCTCCATAGCCAAAAACTCTTAGTGCTATCGCAAGATTCTGTTGTGATTTATTATTCACTACAATTCGAAACCAAAAAGGCTTTGTTCCAGAATTTCGAATAAATTCATCCTCGCCACTTGGCTGTTCAATAGCAATAAATTTTGGGATTTGGAATTTCATTGGAAAGAGATTCCAGACTATACGAAGCCTGCTCCGCCAATTCCAAGCCTAGTGCAGTATCGAGTCTGAAAATTGTATATTCGGCTATTGGCTGAGCTTTTCCCAGAACTGAAAAGAGCGAAAAAATTAGCATCCATGCAGCAAATGACCCAAGTTTCAAAGTTGGAACTTTACACTTTTGAACAGCATCCATCTCGATCATCAATGATTAACATCTGTTTCTTCTCGTGTTAAAGTTAAAAAAGAAAATAAACAACGACCTTGTTAGAAAAAGCAGTCCCGCAAATTACGGGACTGCTTTTTATCTTGAGTATTAAACTTTAATGATCACCTGGCAGGTTTGATTCAGGCGTAGCTGAATGAGGCACTGTTTGAGGAATAAAATCTTCTTTAGCACCGGGCTTGCTATAATCGTAAGGCCATCTGTGAACTTCAGGAACAGCACCAGGCCAATTGCCATGTAAATGTTCTACAGGTGCAGTCCATTCTAAAGTGTTGGAATTCCAAGGATTTTGTGGAGCCGTTTTGCCTTTGAACATGCTATAAAAAAAGTTGATTGCGAAAATTACTTGGGCTAATCCAGCGATTAAAGCAAATACGGTTATCATTTCGTTTATATTCACGAGTTGATCAAATCCCTCATAGGCAGTATTTGCATAATATCTTCTTGGAACACCTGCCAGGCCGATAAAATGCATTGGGAAGAAAACAGCATAAACGCAAATGATAGTTAACCAGAAGTGAACATACCCTAATGTTTTGTTCATCATGCGTCCATACATTCTGGGGAACCAATGGTAAACCCCGGCAAACATCCCAAATATTGCAGAACTTCCCATTACAATGTGGAAGTGCGCTACAACAAAATAGGTATCATGAAGGTTGATATCCAATGCTGAATCACCAAGAATAATTCCTGTTAATCCGCCGGTGATAAAGAACGAAACCAGACCGATGGCAAAAAGCATGGCTGGGGACAAAACTATATTAGCTTTCCAGAGAGTAGCCATATAGTTAAACACTTTTACAGCAGATGGTATTGCGACCAATAAAGTAGTAAACACAAATACAGATCCAAGAAAAGGATTCATACCGGTAACAAACATGTGGTGACCCCAAACAATAAATGATAGAAATGCGATTACAAGCATGGAGCCAATCATGGCTTTATAACCAAAAATAGGTTTACGAGACATCGTTGAAATTACTTCCGATGCAAGTCCTAAGGCAGGCAACAATACAATGTATACTTCGGGGTGACCTAGAAACCAAAATAAGTGTTGGTACAGAATCGGACTACCACCCGAATGATCCAGCGGAACACCGCCAATGAAGATATCGGAAAGATAAAAGCTGGTCCCCAAACTTCTGTCTGACACCAGCAATAACGCTGCCGCAACAAGAACCGGAAATGAAAGGATACCTAAAATTGCAGTGATAAGAAACGCCCAAACAGTAAGAGGCAAACGTGTCATTGACATTCCTTTGGTACGAAGGTTTACAACGGTTGCCACATAATTGATACCACCAAGCAATGCCGAAACAATGAACAAAACCATTGAAACCAGCCAAAGTGTCATACCAAGTCCGGAACCGGGGATCGCTTGTGGAAGTGCACTTAGCGGAGGATAAACTGTCCAACCTCCTGAAGCAGGCCCAGCCTCAATAAACAGTGAACCAAACATCACTACAGAAGAAGCAGCAAAGAACCAGAAAGATAGCATGTTCAGAAACCCTGATGCCATGTCTCTTGCTCCCACCTGGAAAGGAATGAGCAGGTTACTGAAGGTTCCGGAGAGACCACCTGTAAGCACCATAAAAACCATGATGGTACCGTGAATAGTAACCAGAGCCAAATAAAATCCGGGATCCAACTTTCCGTCCTTACCCCATTTTCCAATCAGACTTTCAAGAATTGGAAAAGTTTGATCTGGCCAAGCCAACTGCAATCTGAATATCATTGACATAGCCATTGCAAGGAATGCCATAAAAATAGCAGTTACAAGAAACTGCTTGGATATCATTTTATGATCGGTACTGAAAATATATTTTGTCCAGAAGGTTTGATGATGTTCATGGTGGTGATCGTGACCATGATCATGCGCATCACCTGCTGCAACATGTCCTGAATGGGTATTCTCTTTAACTTCCATCTTAATAATATTATTGATGTACTTTATTCTTTTATTTTAAACAATTATACTACTATATATTGTTTTCCTTTTCTTCATTTACTTTTACCACTTCACTAGCTGTAGTTGAAGGAACAGGAGCCATGATCTGCTTCTGGCCTTTGAGCCAATTTTTAAATTCCGCCGGATCATCCACCACAACATTCATCTTCATATTGTAGTGTGCAACACCACAAACTTTATTGCAGAGCAATACATACTCGAACTTTTCATTCTTGGTAATTCCTTTCATCTCGGCGGTAGTGATGGTAGGCTCCATATAGAACCTGGTGGTCATACCGGGAACACAATTCATTTGTGTTCTAAAATGAGGGAAGTAAGCAGAGTGAATAACATCTCTCGAATTGAATTCGAACATGACAGGTACTCCTTTAGGAAGATGCATTTCATTTCCTTTAGTCATAATATCATCTTTCGAAGCCGGGTCACTATAATCAATTCCAAGTGGATTGTCATCTGTGATCAATTTATAAAAAGAGCGTCCCAATTTATTATCCTGGCCGGCATAACGGGCGATCCAATTAAACTGATACCCATAAACCTGAACTACCATTCCATCCTGAGGGTGACTTTGAGTCATCTTATTCCATTCTTTCAAACCAGTAACAATTAATGCAGAAAGTACAATGGTTGGTACAACGGTCCAAATTATTTCCAACTTATGGTTATCAGGGTAAAATAATGCAAATCTATTTTTGCTGTGCTGGTATTTATAAACAAACCAGAACATCAAAATTTGAGTAGCCAAAAACACAATACCAATAACAGCAAAGTTGATGTTTAACAGAAAATCCGTTTTAACGCCATGAGCTGAAGCTGATTCAGGCAACAGAAATGGCTGA
Organism: Bacteroidota bacterium; assembly: GCA_016722525.1. Lineage (GTDB taxonomy): Bacteria > Bacteroidota > Bacteroidia > AKYH767-A > OLB10 > JADKJB01. The sequence continues at coordinate 298,243 of JADKJB010000003.1, read as the reverse complement.
TATTTGAATGTCATGTAAATCATGAGTAAAATACCGACTACTGAAAACAACATCAGACCAAGGCCGTTCATACTGTTATGACGCTTTTGTTCTGCCTCTTCATCTTCGCCGGCAATGACAGAGGCAAGCTGAGAAACATTCATCAACCTGATGACTACCAGAACAGCTAGTAGCAGTGCGATTATTATAAGGATATTCATTAATTAGGCTTTATTATTCTGTTATTCAAATTTCTATTTCTAAAGAACCGGTATATTAAATTGAATGGTGAAGACTTTCTTGAAGTAGTGGATGTTTTTCACGCAGCAATGGAGCTTTTGCAAGTGAAGCCTGAATAACAAACATAAACAAACCAAGAAACCCTAACATAGTTCCAATTTCCATCCAACCAAGATGCCAATGCTCTTTCACAACACCCGGAGCAACCATGAGGAACACATCAATCCAATGGCCACAGAAAATGATTACTGAAACCGTCATAATAAGGTTCAATCTTCTTTTCGCATCACGAGTCATCAGCAAAAGGAAGGGCACAATAAAATTAATCATAAAATTGGCAATAAACAATCCTTTGTAGTGGTCGAATCGCACCATGAAATAGGTAACCTCTTCAGGAATGTTTGCATACCAAATAAGCATGAATTGTGCGAACCATAAATAGGTCCAGAAGATACTGAATGCAAACATAAACTTACCGGCGTCATGCAAATGGTGTTCAGTAATCCATGGCATATTCCCTTTTTTAACCAAGTAAGCCAAAGTGAAATTCAATACTGCCAAACCACTAATAAACATTCCTGCAAAAGTATACCAACCAAAGAGCGTTGAATACCAGTGAGTATCTATGGACATAATAAAATCCCATGCAGATGTTGATGAGGTAACTGCGAACAGCACCAAAAAGGTTGTAGCGTATTTTTTTGCCTTTAGATAATTTGCTGTGCCGCCTTCAATATCTTCTTTCAAAGAGAGTTTTCTGAATAGATGAGTAAACCCGATCCATATAGCGAAATAGGCGAATACTCTAATCAGAAAAAATGGAAGATTCAAATAACCTGATTTACCGGCAATAATTTTATCATACTCTGCCGATGCAGGATCAAACAATTCTGAATGCAACCAGTGGTAGAGATAATGGCCTCCGTTATGAGCTGCAATGAAATTACCGAAGAACACGATCAACATAAGCAAAGCTCCGATGGGGAGAAATTGTCCCATTGCTTCAAGTATTCTTTTTAGTACTACTGACCAACCCACTTCAGCCACATACTGCACTGCAAGGAAAAAAGTTCCTGCAAGCGCAATGGTCATGAAAAAAAATGAGTTGTGGAGAAGATTTGACCATGCCTGATGACTGTGTGTTACAAAACTAGCAACTACCGAAATGATTCCGATTGCCATCAGGATGAATGCAAAGGTCTTATTCTTTTGATTGAAAGAGTAATTCATAATTTCTGCTGTTATTATTTCAAGGCCACAGTTGAATCTTTCGGCGCACCAGTTGAATCGCTGGCTGCGGTATTAATTGCACCACCTGCTTTTCCAAGTTGGTGTACGTACATCACAATTTTCCATCGTTCCTCATGATTCAACTGCGAAGCATGTGCTCCCATCAGGTTGACTCCATAAGTAATAGTGTGAAATATTTTTCCATCAGTAAGATCACGCATATTTCCTCCTCGGGAAGAAACGCCTGTTGCATAAGCGGGAGGCGGTGGAAATTTACCGGTTGCAATTAAAGAACCATCACCACCACCGGTTTCACCATGACAATGCATACAGAAATTAGTATATAATCTTTTGCCTTCAGCAGTATTTGTGGCATTGGCTTCAAACGGATTTTTAAGATCATTTCCTGCAGCCGCATATCCGTCGTTAGAAGGCGGGTAATGGAAAAATGTGTAATCTCTGGGTATGGTACCTGCAACGGGCAACCTTGCGGAAGAACTGTCGGCGAATAACGCATTAGGCGCATACGTTTCATAGGATGGTGAGCGGTACATATCAGGCATAAATTCCGTTCCCGGATCTTGTGGCCCTCTCTGGCAAGAAACTGCGACCACCATGAAGTTTAGCAACATCAGGCCTGAAAACAGCTTCGATTTTATTTGATTCATTGCTCTTAGTTTCTTTGTTTTCAATTTAGCTGCTTAATTTTTAACATAGGTAGCACCAACTTCCATCATTGCTGCATGAGCAGCAGCTTTTTCGCTATCGTTTTTCACATTAATAACCATTACAAAACGGTCATCGGACATACGATCATCAATTACATGAGGCTCAACACCCGGAAGCAATTTACTTCTCAGAAAGAATGTTATGACCATACCGTGAGCGGCACACAATACTGTTGCTTCGAATGTTACCGGAATGAATGCCAATAAATTTTTATACAAAGCAAAACTTGGTTTGCCCCCTATATCCATAGGCCAGTCAAAAATGTTCATATACCACATCATCAAAAGTGCAAGACTGGTTCCGGTGGCACCATACATAAATGCACAAACTGAAATACGTGTTCTTTTCAACCCCAATACATGATCCAATCCATGAATAGGAAATGGAGATATTACATCTGTCACCTTAAATTTTCTTTCCTTTAATTTAGGAATAGCGCTCAGGACAACGTCATCGTCCTCGAAAACAGCATATGCTTTATTAGTGCTCATGGTGATTAGCTCCTTTCTTTTTTGCCTGTGAACTGGAACTCTTTACAATTGTTTTTAATTCGCTCATAGCTATAACAGGGAAGAATCTGGTGAATAAAAGGAAGGGGACAAAAAACAACCCGAGTGAGCCAATGAAAATACCGACCTCCACCCAGGTAGGTGAATACATAGTCCAACTGGAAGGGATGTAATCACGGTGTAGTGAAGTAACGATAATTACAAATCGTTCAAACCACATCCCAATATTTACGAATATAGAAATAAAGAATGTCGCAAAAATACTTGTCCTTAGTTTTGAGGACCAGAATAATTGAGGCGTAATTACATTGCAGGTCATCATACTCCAATAGGCCCACCAGTAAGGACCGGTAGCTCTGTTGATAAATGCATACTGCTCATATTCTACGCCTGAATACCAGGCAATAAAAAACTCAGTCATGTATGCCACACCTACAATCGATCCGGTGATCAGGATAATCCTGTTCATCATGTCGATGTGGTAAATTGTGATGTAATCTTCCAGATTTAAAACTTTTCTGGTTATAATAAGCAGTGTTTGCACCATGGCAAATCCTGAGAAAATCGCACCTGCAACGAAATATGGCGGGAAGATGGTAGTATGCCAACCAGGAACCAAAGAAGTTGCGAAATCCATGGATACTACAGAGTGAACTGACAGTACTAGAGGTGTTGATAGTCCTGCAAGCACCAGTGAAACCTCTTCAAAACGTTGCCAGTTTTTAGCGGTTCCTGTCCAGCCGAAACTTAAAACTGTGTACCAGAATTTTGAGGATTTAGTTTTTGCTCTGTCACGTACAGCAGCAAAATCAGGAATAAGACCGGTATACCAGAAAACTAAAGAAACTGAGAAATACGTAGAGATCGCAAATACATCCCAAACAAGTGGAGAGTTAAAATTCACCCATAAGGAACCAAACTGATTCGCTAATGGCAATGGCCAGTAAGCGACCCATGGACGACCCATGTGCGATACAATAAATGAAGCTGCACAGATTACAGCAAAAATGGTCATTGCTTCAGCAGAACGGTTAATAGAGAGTCTCCATTTCTGACGAAATAACAAAAGGATTGCTGAGATAAGTGTTCCGGCATGACCGATACCAACCCACCAAACGAAGTTAGTGATATCCCAGGCCCAACCCACAGTTTTATTTATTCCCCAAACTCCTAATCCGGTACCAACAGTATAGGATACTGAAATGATCCACCATAAAAGTGCCATAGAAGCTATGGTGAAGGCGAACCACCAGTATTTATTGGCTTTGCCTTCTATAGGCCTGCAAACATCCTCTGTAATCTGGTGAAGACTTTTATCACCAAGGATGAGCGGTTCCCTTAATTCTGATTCGTAGTGCATAATTTAAATTGTCTGTGTCTGATTGTTCAAAATCAATAATGTCATCAGGCTTTTCCGCCTACATCTTTATTTCTAACCTTGGTTTGATAATATATTGAAGGCTGCACATTAAGTTCTTCCAGAACGTGGTAAGCTCTTTCATCTTTTGCTTGCTGCGACAACTTGCTTTCTGCATCATTATAATCACCAAATATGATTGCATTGGTAGGACAAGATTGTGCACAAGCTGTATTGATCTCTCCATCTTTAGGTCTACGACCTAATTTTTTTGCTTCTAACTTTCCATATTGAATTCGCTGAACGCACATAGAACACTTCTCCATAACCCCTCTAGACCTCACTACCACATCCGGGTTCAAAACCATTTTACCCAAATCGTCATTCATGTTGAAATCGAAATCGGTATTGTCAGAATATTTGAACCAGTTATATCTTCTTACTTTATAAGGACAGTTGTTTGCACAATAACGGGTACCCACACAGCGATTGTAAGCCATCATGTTAAGCCCTTCGGAACTATGAGTTGTTGCTGCAACCGGACAAACTGTTTCACAAGGAGCATGGTTACAATGTTGACAAAGCATTGGTTGAAAAACAACTTCCGGATTATCAGAAGGCACTTCCATGCTGGTAAGCATATCAATCTTACCCATGTCAGCTTTTTCAGCGCTTTCTTTTGTTGTATCACTTGAATAGTAACGATCAATTCTGATCCAATGCATTTCACGTGATCTTCCAATTTCGTCCTTACCCACTACAGGCACATTATTTTCCACCTGACAGGCAATCACACAAGAACCACAGCCGATGCAAGAATTCAAATCAATTGACATTCCCCAGAAATGGTTGGGTTTATCGTGACCCGGTTTTTTTTCGGTAGCCCATAAATCCATCTCCGTTGCCTTCACTTTACCCTTATAGGTTTCAAGCATCACATCAGGATTTCCAGCCTTTGGGTCTTTTATGTATTGATCCAGATTGGTTTCCTTAACAATTGCTCTACCCATCATGGTATGATGCGTTTGAGTGGATGCTAATTGATGATCATCATCTACCGTTTTTCCAATAGACACCGGTAGCATAAAAATGAATGGCTCCATTTTTAAGGGTGGCCAATGTATAGGCGTTAAAACCAACATTATTAGCTGCTTTGCCGGCATTGGTACGGCCATAGCCAAGAGCAGCAGCAATAGTTTGATCGGCCATGCCGGGTTGTAAGTAAACCGGTCCTTTAACTGCTACTTTTCCAGTTTTTACTTCAATTACATTTCCCTGTTTATAGCCTTGTGCTTCTGCAAAAGCAGGAGACATGGCAAAATAATTATCCCAACAAACTTTTGAAATTGGATCAGGAAGTTCCTGCAGCCATGGATTGTTTGCATGGGCACCATTTCCTAAACCGGTTTTTTCATAAATAATTAATTCTACCCCCTCTGACTTTCCAGCAACAGCAGCATTGGCAGCCGAATTAATATCGGCATTAAATGGAATTGGTGAGCCGGTAGAAGAAGCAATTTCAAAAACACCTTCTTGTAATGATTTGGTCCAAAAAGCTTCAAAAGAAGTAATTCCGGTTTGCTGGCCATACATGTTTTTACTCCAAATTCCTTGAATGAAAGCGAGATAATCGTTATAGGGTAATCCTGCCCATTGAATCAAACTATCCTGCATCTGACGTGTTTTGAAAAGTGGTCTGATAGTAGGTTGCGCAAGACTGAATACATTTTTAGTAGGTTCTGCATCGTTCCAGGATTCCAGGTAATGATGATCGGGACAAATATATCCTGCTAATGCAGAAGTTTCATCGTTGCTTCCTGCAAAAGAAACTACGGTAGGAACTTTCTTCAAAGCATTTATAAATCCTTCACTGTCTGGATAAGAATAAACAGGATTGACATTATTTAAGAATAATACATCAACGGAACCACCTTGCATTTCAGCAATTAATGCCGCAAGTTTTTCATCGCTGCCTTGACGGAAATTAGAATGTGAATCGATGTTGATTGTAGTGCCGTAATTACCTAAAAGAGCATTGATTGCATTAACAACAACTTGAACATTTACATCATTAGAACCAGAAATAACCAATGACTTTCCTTTACTGTTCCACAGGTCACGAGCTGCTTTCGAAATTCCATCTTCAACACCTGTTGTTGCGCTTCCTGCTGATGCCGCACCGGCTAAAGAGGCTATTTTATTATATAAAGAAACAACAGCAGCACCTTCCTGACTTGGTTTAATTTTATAACGGTGATCGGCATTTGAACCTGTTAATGACAAGGCTGATTCAAATTGGTAATGCCGCGACATATTCTTTTTCAAAAAGTTTTCTGTTTGCAGCATACTGACGTGCATTTAAAGTGGAGTTCGCCCAATTCGATAAGAAATCGGCATTAAACCCGACCACAACATTGGCAGCATCGAAACTGTAAACTGGCAAAGCTGATTTACCAAACGACAACTCATTTGCTTTTAATGTACCGGAGCAAGAAATAGCGTCATAAGTAACGACTTCAGTACCTGCATACTTGGAAGCAAATTCTGCTATCAAAGCTTTTGTTGAAGGACTAATTATAGAAGCAGATAAAATTCGGATCTTACCTCCTTTTTGAGCTGCTGCTTCCAGCTTTGCTTTAATATCTTTATCAGCATCGGCCCAAGTGGCATCTTTGCCGGCAACTTGTGGGCCACGCAAACGATTGCTATCATATAAACCGAGAACAGAGGCCTGAACCCTGGCATGAGTAGCGCCTTTAGAAATTCCGGAAAGTTCGTTGCCATCCACTTTAATTGGGCGGCCTTCACGCGTCTTCACTAATAGGCTCGCATAATCATGACCATCCCAAAAAGTAGAAGCATAATAATTAGGAATACCCGGCATCATTCCTCCGGTTTAATCAAATAAGGAATTGATTTTTTAACAGGTGCTTCACAGGCGGCAAGTGTAGCAGCAGCCATACCAAAACCTAGAAACTTAAGAAAATCCCTTCGTGGTGTTGCATCAGTAGATTCGGCTTTCTTACCTAAAACTTCATCCACGGGGAGATGTTCGAAAAACTCGTTGTTTTTCAGTTTGACGAACTCCGCGTCATTCCGAAGCTCTTCAACACCTTTCCAGTATTTTTTTTCCATATTGCTTATAGGATTGTATCTAAAATTGGAACTTTATATTAATAATGGCAACGGGCACATTCTAAACCACCGATTTTATCGACTGTTAGTTTTGCATCAGCACCGTATTTGGTTTTTAATTTTGCGTGTAATTCTGTGTAATATGCATTGCCCTCCATTTTTACTTCAGTATCACGGTGGCATTGAATACACCAACCCATAGTTAAAGGTGAAAACTGCTTTACCACTTCCATTTCCTGCACTGGACCATGGCAAGTTTGGCATTCAAGTTTACCAACAGTTACGTGTTGAGCATGGTTGAAATAGGCTAAATCAGGTAAGTTATGTACCCTGATCCACTGAATTGGTTTTGGATTCGGCCCATAAGTAGAGGTGTTTGGATCGTAATCGAGCGCTGCATAAATCTTGGCTATTTCAGTGGTGCCATAAACCGGTCCTGTTTGAACATATTTGTGACAATTCATACAAACATTCGGTGATGGAATGTTAGCATGGCGACTTTTCTCCGCACCGGAGTGACAATAAACGCATGAAATTCCGTTTTGACCGGCATGTATTTTATGAGAAAATTTAATTGGCTGAGTGGGTTCATAATTTTGTGAAAGGCCAATACTCGACAAGGCATACCATCCTTTAACACTTCCCCATGTAACCAAAACCAAAAACATTACAGCAATTAATTTTTTGTTGCCACGTATCCAGTTTTTTGAAGCTTGTTTTGATGTAACAGGCTCGGGTTCAGGTATTCCTTGCTTTGATCGGAGTGCTCTTTCCAGACCACTTTTAACTTTCCCTAAAACAGCAAATAAAATTACCAAAGTCAAAATAATAGACCAAATCAACCATGGGAAACCCGGTTTAACAGGCTCTGCACCGGGTACGGCAGCGCCGGGTGCCGGAGCAGCGGCAGCTTTTTCGCCTTCTGCTTTTACATAACCTAAAATCGACTTTACTTCATCATCGGACAAAGCAAATGATGGCATTGCTGTTTGATTATAGTCGTTATATAACTTAACCCCATAAGCATCACCAGATTTAATTACTGCTGAAGAGTTTTTGATCCACTTAATCAGCCATTCCTCATTTTTTCGGGTATGAACATCTTTCAACCCCGGGCCAATAATTTTATTGGCTCCAACACTGTGACACTGAGCACATTGAGCTTTGAAAAGGGCTGCACCGTCGGGTTGTGCATTGCCATCATGAACAGAAAATAAAAACAAGGAGAAAAAAATGAGGCAAACCGACGTGATTTTGGAGGCGAACACGCTACCTTTCATAGGATTGATTTAGTTATGTATGCTTTATAAGTAGAAATAGTACCCCGATTTAGAGGTGGACAAATTTAAAACAAACATTTATGATTTCGAAAAGGCCATTTGTGACTTTTGTAATTTAAAACGATTCTAAATAAGATGTGGTAAAATTCGTTTACCACATTGCCAAATTGAACCGGCATCCATTTTACAAGCATGGAATAAGTCTGCTACCGGAGCTGTTTTCAATAAACAAAATCAGTTTATAGAATTAAATATCAGAAACTTACAAATTTAGAATCGCCCTTCTCAGTAAAATTCAACACCGAAATTATTGCTACTTTTTTCCTAACAATGTCACAATTTGGTAAACCCATTGAATGAGCATTGTTTCACTTGAATCAAATTTTCATCTAATTTTACACCATCGTGAAAACTTCAAACCTACTTTTGACCGTATTATTTCTGCTGTTTTTAATTCCTGAAACCTGTTTAGGGCAGTATTCTATGAAGTCGCAAGACAGTTTGGTAAAAGTGCTAATGAACAGACATATTGCTATTAACCAGTCGAAAAAGACAATGCCGGGGTACAGAGTTCAAATTTTCTTTGGACCTCAGCGATTAAAAGCAAACGAAGTAAAAACAGATTTTCTTCAAATCTATCCAAATGTAGGCTCCTATCTGGTTTATCATCAGCCCAATTTCAAAATCAGGGTGGGTGATTTTAAGACCCGTTTGGAGGCAATGAAATTTTTGAAAGAACTGCAACCTATTTATGCTACTGCTTTTTTGGTAAAGGATGAGGTGAAGCTGCCTGAGTTTTGAGGCATTGAGGTGCAGTTAAAATAAAGTTGTGCCGATTAGTTTCCTCATCACGATAAAAAAAGTAGCTTCACAATCGATTAGCTTTAAATATGCCTTTCTTCTTTATCACCAATTTTTAACGTGATGAATTTTTTTTTTTCTATTCCACAACAAACTTCTTCACCTACCGCCTTTTCGCTGCTTGACGCATCACAAGACAAACACCTTTCTTGAAATTAATGCCATTCACATTATTCGTTTAATAAGGTGGATGTAGCTTCGATTTCTCTTTGAAAACCATTCTCCCTTGCGCATTAAAAATTTGCAATTGTTTCCTTTCTACTTTCCGCATTAAAAGCATTAGAAAGCAAAACTAAAATCACCAATACATTTTGGCACCAAAATGCATTTCAAATGTATATTGAATTTTTATGCAAAAAAAAATTAGGATAGTTATTAACAGTATATAAACACGTTTTCGCATGAAAACTAATTTCCAAATTAAGATTAGAACATAAAAAGTTAACCCAATGAATTTGTCATTGATTTCAAATCACCAAATTTGAAAAATGAATCAATTGTACTACTTTTGACAAACCCATAAGAAGGGACAATAAAAATTATCAACTATTTATGAAAAAGCTAGTACTACTCTTACTATTTATTCCATTTATTACGCAAGCTCAGCGTTGCCAGTCGCCAATGCCGGCCAACATTTTCAAACAAAATTTAAATCAGTTGGCTTTGCAGCCCAATGACCAACAGAAGCTTCAATTTTCCAAAAATATGCTTCAGGGTTCCTGTTTATTAAGCTCTCAGGTAAAAGATATGGCCATGGTTTTTGGCGGCGACTATTACCGTTTTGAATTTTGCAAAAAGAGCTACAAACATGTTTTCGATCCAGGTAATTTTTTTGATGTGTATGACGCCTTCGCAAACTTTTCTAACGCCATACGATTATACGATTTTGTTAGCCGTCAGGAACCTCCGATCATTGTTGACCCAAATCCGGGACCTCCGATTCCTCCCGGTCCTCAATCATGGTATCCCAATCTTACTTATCCGGTTGCCTCCGGATACAGAGGAGAAAGCGGATGTAACACCCCACTTGCAGATAATGATTTCGAAGTGATAAGCAAGCCGGTGGTGATGCAAAGAACAGATGCTAACCGAAGATTCGAAGCTATGAAAATGATTTCTGTTAATTGTTTGTCGTTAGGACAGATGATGAAACTGGCGACACTATTTGAACTTGAATCAAATCGGCTTGCATTCATGAAAGAAGCATTTTCTAAAGTTTATGATCTTGAAAATTATTCTTACGGAACTGAAATATTTTCACATGTTCCTTACAAAAACGACTGGTTGGCATTTTGTCCTGGCATTTTAGATGACTTCAACCCACCCCCACCACCTCCTCCAGTTGTTACCTGCGAAGTAACTGCACCCGATTTTGATGATATTAAAAGAAGTATAGGTAACGTATCCGTAAACAGCACCAAAGTTACGCTTGCTAAACAAATCATCAGTACGAAGAAGTGTTTTACCGTTAGACAAATTGCAGGTATAATCGAACTCTTTTCCATTGAAAGTTCCAGACTCGAAATAGCATTGTTCAGCTATGACTATTGCATCAACACACCCGATTATTATCAACTCACTGAATCGTTTTATACAACCAGCAGTAAGGATAAGTTATTGGAGTTTATTAATACCAAAAAATAACTTTGTGACCAATTATGTATTCAAAAACGTACACCATTCGCTGGGCAGATCTTGATGCGAACATACACATGCGCCATTCTGCTTATAACGATTATGCCGCGCAAACCCGTTTGCTTTTTATGGCAGAAAATGGGTTTGGAATGGAATGGTTTAAGGAGCATAATGTGTTTCCGGTGCTCTTCAGAGAAGAAACTATTTTCCTTAAAGAAATACATGGAAACGAAAATATCCGCATTGATGCCATACTGGTAAAAATGTCGGAAGATGGCTCTCGCTGGTCCATCATGAACCACTTCTATAAATCAGATGGCACATTAGCAGCTAAACTCACTGTTGACGGCGCCTGGATGGATATAGTTGCTAGAAAACTCAAATCACCTCCCAAAGATCTCATGCACCTTTTTGATAAGCTGGAAAAAAGTGCTGAATTCGTAGTGACAACAAGAGGTTAAACAATTATTCAAATTTATGGAACAATTGTAAAACTGCTTTTCATCTGATGGAGAGAAAAAGGCTTGGGCAAATTACATATGCTTAGCAACAAACTTCAATAAATCCATCCTAAACTCCTGAAACAATTTTTCAAAGCGTTCCATTCTTTCACGCATTTCAGGATGATCTGTTAATCGCTGACGATTAATTGCTGTTTCATTGGATTTGATTGCAGCTTCTAAACTATTTTCATGTTGCTTAATAGCATGACGAAATTCATCCAATTCATTACGCTGAATGATAAATTGATTTTGAAAATGTTCAACCATCTGCATCACTTCTTTGGCAGTATTTTTAGCTGCTACCTCCTCCAGTCTTTTTCTCAAAATTGGCAAATCATCCTTATAAAAATCCAACTTATTTAACCATTCGCGGTGTTCGTTATGCAGTATTTCAATCTTAGTTCCTTCCATGATTTTAATTTATTTATAACAAATGTATTAAATTATGAGGCCATACAAGCATGAGGCAAATCATTTTAAAACCTGATTAAAGTCACTACCCTGATGTGAAAAAATTAATAGAAATTATTCAAATAATGTAGAAAGGGCTATTGTTTATTGAAAATGAATGCTTTACCCTATTCAAAATAGAAAATTAAATACCATTTGGTTTCAAGGCAAAGCCCTACTTTAAGCTAAAATATTTGTTTCCCGCTATTCAAGTTTTTAGCTAATTGGGCTGTGGCATTGATTTCACTATGGCGAATTTGCCCTCCTGAGTTGCCTGTGCGGGTCATTAATGCAACCACAATGATTAAAAGTAACAGGTTGATCCAAAGAAGAGGTTTAGAAAAGAAACTTGTTTTGTATGCAGAAATTAAGGTGCCAAGCGCGATTGCTCCATTCATTAATAACACCCAAAAAGCAATTTCAGCTTGCTCTTCATGCGATTCCATGGCTATTTTATTAATTCCAATTATTGATTCAACTACATGTTCAGCTTCTTCTCCTGAAAGATATGTTGGAATACAAAATAAAGACACTGCTACTAAAGTAACTAATGCGGCAGCCGTAATACTTTTGTTTCCGGAAAATAACCCGTAAAGCAACAAACACAAAGAAAAATAGACCCAAGAATGGGAGCATGATTTAAAAGTAAATGAATATGGGCGCCATTCATAGTTAAATTTTTATTTAAACTGATTTTACAAAAGAACTGATTTCAATTGAGTCAAGGATTTTTTCAGCAGCTTTATTTGCAACTTCATCTACATACATATAACTTGAAACCACTTGCCAAATATTAGAACGCTTGCAGTAAATCGCACACTGAAACTTCATAAACGTTCCTTTTTCATGATAAGTACCCTCTATGAAAACACCTCGCACATCTTCAATCAACAAGGGACTTTGTTCAAACTCTACGTTACTGATTCCATTGGTATTTATTAATACATTTAAGAAACTAACAGCGGCACCTTACAGACTTAATCGAACCTGTTCCTTAAAGAAAGTATTGTTTATAGCTACAGTGAATTTCTTTGATGGACGGTAATTGAAAGATTCCATTTCTACTATGTACGGCTTAAGTTCATCCGGATAGTTAGGTTCAATTTTTACTAGTTTTTCAGGAGCAGAAATAGCTATCCCATACTTTCCATAAGTACTCCGATTCCAATTATCCTTCAAAATAGCAGTGGGTGTTTTTGAAGGAAGATAGATTGCTTTTAGATCGATTGGTGCAAAATTAATCCATACTAAAAATAGAACTAGCACTCCAATTAGTAAAGGGACAAAAATTCGGTATCGATTCCGTTTCAATGGAATTTTAACTGCTGAATGCCCGTTGTCAGTTACACAAATTTCTTTCTTGAAATCTTTAATCGTTTTGCCGGGATTGTTTTTAATCCACTCCTGAAAATTATTTTTTAACTTTTTGCCACATTGGTCACAAAAAGTAACAAACTCAGTTTTGAAAGAGTTGAGGTGATTACAATTAGTGCATTTTATAAAATAGTGCTCGTTCATAAAATCTTTGAAAATTCAAATATACATTTTCTCAAAAAAAAAGCCACCACGCTCTTTTAGAGTGTGACAGCAGTATTGATAAATCCGGCAACTCCGGATTATTAATCTTTCTTCTGAATATCTTTGGGCTCGTCAGATTTTCCGCTGGAGGCATCTTTAAATTCACGAATGCCTTTACCTAATCCTTTTGCAAGTTCAGGTATTCTTTTTCCGCCAAAGAAGAGGAGTATGACCACAATAAGCAACAGAATTTCTGTTCCGCCAAGGCCACCGATAAATCCTAAAATGATGAGATTCAACATGTTATTTGTATTATATAGCTACAAAGGTACGACATTTTACAAGAAATTGTTAATTCCTGGCCAACCAACCGGAAGGATCCAGCTTAGAAGTCCCCTTCCATATCTCCAGGTGCAGTTCTGAAATACCTGCATCAGAATCCGTGTATGCCTTGCCTATCTTCTGACGAGTAGTAACTTTGTCGCCTTTTTTTACGAAAACATCCTCCAGATTAGAATAAACACTCAGGTATTCGCCATGTCTGACAATAACAGCACTGTTTGCCCCAGGGATGGATATCACTCCGGTAACTTCCCCATCAAATACAGATCTGGCCTGACTGTTAGGAGAAGATTGAATATCGACACCATTATTTTTCACCACAATACCTTTCAGTTCTGGATGCGGGTGTTCACCAAAACTACTAGTGATACGACCTTTTTCAACAGGCCAGGGGAGTTTACCTTTGTTTCCTGCAAAATTGCTGGATAGCTTTTGCGCTTCCGGCGTGAGTGAAAAAACATTTGAGTTGGTAACATTCTTTTTTCCAGATGCAGTGGCCTTTTTCTTAGCATTTTCAATTTCCTTTCGGATCATTGCATCAATGGCTTTATCCAGTTTTCGTTTTGCGCGTTGTTTTTCTTCCAGCTGCTTTTTTAATTGCTTTTCATTGTCTTGTAATTTTGCCAAAACCTGGTCCTGTTGTTTTTTATCAATTTCAAGATTTTGTTTTTGTTTAACTTCTGTATTTCTCAAAGAGGTTTTCTCGACTTTTTGCACTTCCAAAACACGTTTTTTAGAAGCAAGTTGATTTTGCGTACTATCAATAAGTATTGCTTGCCTCTTTCGGTCTTCGCTGTATTGTTGAAGATACTTTAAACGTTTGTAGGCCTGATTAAAATTATCGGAGGCAAAAACAAACATCATTCTTTGGTAGCTACCTTGATTTCGCTGAGCAAAAAGAATCATATTAGCATACTCACTTTTGAGCTGATTCATTTTATGTTCCAGATTGGTAATTTCACCAGAAGTAGTTTCAATCTGATTACTCAAAGCATTCAACTCCCCATCAATGGTATTCACCAGCTCCTGACGAAGTCTGATTTTTTTTTTCAAAGCATTGACTTGTACTGAGGTGAGTTTTTTACTTTTAGAAGTAGCCTGCAGTTGTTTATTTGTTTCATCTATCTCCCGCTGCAACTGCTGCTTCTTTTTTTCTAATTCCTTTTTGCTTTGAGCAAAAGAAGAACCAGCAATAAAGAAAAATAAAACAACGAAAAAAACCTTAATACATCTTTTCATATCCGGAAGGTATATTGAAAGGGAATTCAAGATTATTATTCAGCGTTATTTTGCTATAATCAATTTCGATTTTTACATTCTTTTCGGCTATTATTTCGGTATGGGAATGAAAAGGAAATAAACCTCCTTCGGTTTGCCGGTGATCGGAATAATCTGTAAGTAATGATTTATCTGTCTTTTGATCTTCAACACTCAAATGTGTTATCCTATAGGTTAAGCCATCAATATAAAGATCCTGAATAATTGGTTTACTTGGATCGGCATCTTCCAAGGAGCGTTTCAGTTTCCGTTTACTCAGGGTACTCAAAATGTAATATTTATCTTCGAGGTAAACCGAATTGAATTTGTTTTTTTTATAAGCAAATAAATTGCCGGTTAGAATGCCCTGAAGTATATCAAAATCTACATTCATATGAAGCAATTTATTCAGAAAATCAAAGTCGGAAACGGAATACTTATTATTTAATCGATCCATAAATTTTACTGTATCCCGGGTGATCATGACACGAGCCACTTCGATACCAAGTAACGGCGAAACCGATATCCATATTACACTGTCCGTAAAAGACGGAGGTTTATGTTAAATGCTGTTGATTGATCACCTACCACAGCTTTAACAGCAGCCTTAGCTGTAAGTGTAGTTGACTTAAAAGAATTTTCACTAATTAGCTGTTGCAAGTCCGGGGCTGTTTTGTCAACAGTTTTTCGTTCGTCTTTAACTTTAGGCGTGCTTGCTTTATGAGTGGTTTTACAACCTGCACTAAAAATCAGGAGTATAAAAGACATAAAAAAAAGATACGAGTTTTTCAAAATACAATTGTATGAATTCTTTCTATTCATAGAATTTTTTGTCCATGATTTTTTGATCGATCAAATCACTGGCATCGCCTGCTAATTTAGCACGGTTCCAGAAATCGAGCGCTTTTTCTGTTTTCCCTAATTTGAAATTAACATCCCCCATATGTTCCAGTATGGTTCCGTTATTTGCACCTCCGTTGTCGAGTGCTTTTTGAAGCCATTTTTCGGCTTCTTCATATTTTCCCATTACGAATAAAATCCAGCCATAAGTATCTTCATAGGAAGCCTGGTTGGGCCTTAGTTCATTGGAACGCTTCGACATAGTTTCTGCCTTTTCAAGATTAGCTTTTCGCAGCGACAAATAATAACTGTAGTTATTTAATACTAACGGGTCATTAGGATCGAGCTTTAAGGCTTTATCAAAATACTTGTCCGACTCATCAAATTGTTTCAGCGTATTATAACAATCAGCTAACCTGGTATAAAATTCCTTAAGTTGATCATCATTGTCAACAACAAGTTTACTGCCGGCAAGAAATGACTTAATGGCTTCTTCATTGCGCTTCGCATTAGTTAATGCTACCCCATTGAAAAGATAAAAAACCGATTGTTCGGGGAACAAGGAAAGGGCCTCTTCAGAACTTTTTAACATCCCCGGCAAATCATTTATTTGAGACTGGCAGATCAGTAGCTGTTGCCAGATCATCACATTTTTGGAGTCAATAGCTAAAGAAGCCATATATTGTTGTTGAGCAGCTTCAAACTTTTGATCGATAGTTAAAAAGTCGCCATAAATAGCAAGTGAAACAGGGTCATTGGCATGAGTTTCAGCCATTATTTTAGCAAGCACCAGACTCTGTTCCAACATTTCCGGATTGCCCTGCACAATTGGCAGGTAGGATGAAATTATTTTGATCTTAAGGTCCTGTTCTAATTCTTTACTTGCAAAAGCCAGTTTTAATTGTTCGAATGATTTATCCTTCTGATTATTACTGCGGTAATATTCAGCCAGTGCCAGATACACATAGGGGCTGCTACTATTTACCTGTTGCATTCTTCCAATAGTTTCGAAAGCCTTTTCCGGCAAATTATTCACTTGATAAAGTTCCACCAGCAACGAATAATTTTTTAATTCCAAAGGTTCTTTAGCGATCAGTTTTTCAACTTCAGCAGCAGCTTTATCTATTTTTCCCAAACGCAACCAGAGTCGTTCTTTTTCTATAATTAGATCCTGATTAACTCCAATTTCTTCCTCCACTTTGTCATAAACTTTGATAGCTTCTTGGATTTTACCATTGTATAATAATGCGGAAGCAAATTTGAAAGCATAATCAACATTGTGTGGATATTCTTTTACCAGTGCAGCATAAATAGCTTCTCCTTCGGCACTTTTTTTAGTAGCCATTAATAATTCGGCAAGGAACAATCGATACCAGGTATTTTTAGGGTCAATTTGATAAGCGGTTCTGGCAAAGAAAATAGCATCATTGATCTTTTTCTGATCGAGATAAATTTTCGCAAGTTCAAACATGGCAGCATGATTGCCTCCATCTATGCGAATGCACTGAGCAAAAAGTTCGGCTGCTTTTTCAGGATTACCAAGGATTTTCTCTTTATTGGCATTTACAAAAAGATAGTTCAGATTTATAGATTCCTCCTCAGATAAAACTTTTTTTCCCTTTTGAGTAGTTGTTGCCGTTGGTTGGGCTGCCTTTTGGGATGGCTTGCAAGCAGCCATCACGGTTGCGATTAATAAAAAGAAGAAGAGTTTTTTCAACAACATTTGCGAATCAAATATAACTATAGTGCTTAAAGCTCAGTGGTATAATCCCCCATACTAAACTCACTCATTTTTCCTTTTAACTGAACAAAATTTCCAATCATGGAATTGTCAATACATTCAGCTTGAACAATTGAATTGGTTTGTATAATTGAATTTTTAATAACTGAATTTAATATTTGTGTTCCTTTGCCAACAGAAGTAAATGGACCAACGACTGAATTTTCAATTTTAACATCTTCTCCAATATAACAAGGCTCAATAATTACTGAATTTTTGATATTACCAGAAGCGGTTTTATTAGCAGCAGTGCCTTTCTTAATTTCCAGCATTCTACGATTGGTGTACACGGTGGCATCCTTATTACCGCAATCGAGCCATTCTTCAATGGTTGCTGCGCGCAACTTTTTGCCTTTGAGTTTCATATTTTCCAAAGCATTGGTAAGCTGGTATTCCCCTTTGTCGCGGATATCGTTATCTATTAGAAATTGCAACTCCTTTTTGAGATTATCACCGTCTTTGATGTAGTAAATACCTATGATAGCAAGGTCGGAAACGAAAGTCTGAGGTTTTTCAACAAAATCTGTAATGATTCCTGAACCATCCAACTTCACCACACCAAACATACGAGGATCCTCAATTTTGCTCACCCATATTATCCCACCAGGTGCTGCACTATTGGTTTACCTGCAACCGGAATAAGCGGTTTAGGAATTGTAAGGGTGTGTGGACGCATCCTTTTCCCCATTCCTGCCATTGGCACAATAATTTTCATAGTGTATTAAATCGTTTAAATTAAATGTAATCATTTGAAAGGAAGCGCAAAAGTACAAAAATGGGGTCTATTATCCTGTTAGTAAATCAGGAATCCTCAGGAATAATAGAAAACTAATTTAATTGATAATCAACCAATTACTTTGTTCCCGTATGTCCAAAGCCTCCTGCTCCTCTATCAGTAGTATTTAATTCTTGACTTTGCTCCCAAACCACCCGGGCATGTTCAGCCACAACCATTTGTGCTATTCGTTCCCCATCCTTCACTACAAATGGCTGATCAGAAATGTTTACTAACAAGATTTTAATCTCTCCCCGGTAATCCGCATCTATAGTTCCGGGAGAATTTAACACCGTGACTCCAAATTTGAAAGCCAATCCACTGCGGGGTCTGATTTGCGCTTCATAACCAACCGGCAATTCGAGAAACAATCCGGTTGGGACAAGTTGTCGTTGCAAAGGCAGTAGTTCCACCGGAGCGTCAAGATTGGCACGGAGATCCATTCCCGCAGACAATCCTGTTTCGTATGCAGGCAGGGGGTGATGAGAGTGATTGATAATTTTAATTTTCATAGTACGTAAATTTAACCTGTTGTAACCGGAGGCCTTTCATATTTTGAAAGTACAAATAAATATCCAAACAAAATTATGGTATTAATGGATAGTTGCAAAACAAGCCCCGGATTCAAAAATTTCAAGATTAGCTGACTTAGCAAGAAAAGCAAAATCGAAAAGGCCACGTATAGAAGAATTTTTTTTGTTTCATAGTTGACAGGGTAATTTTTTTGGCCAATGTAATAGGAAAACAACATCATTGAAAAGTAGCAAATGAGCGTAGTCCATGCTGCTCCCATAAATCCCATTTTG
This sequence comes from Bacteroidota bacterium, assembly GCA_016722525.1. Classification (GTDB taxonomy): domain Bacteria; phylum Bacteroidota; class Bacteroidia; order AKYH767-A; family OLB10; genus JADKJB01. Next base: position 279,017 of record JADKJB010000003.1, on the reverse strand, counting down.
GGGATCAAAATAAAATTAAAGATAATGGTAATGGTAGCCCCAAAAATAGCAAAATAGGCCCCATAGCGGGTTTGACCGGTTAACTTATACCACATACTCAGATTAAAGAAAATTCCAAGACACATATTAGCTAAAAGCAAAACCGGCACAACTTTTAATCCCGGCCAATAATTTTTTCCAATAAAATATTTAATTACATCCAGATACATCATAATAGCCAAAAATATGATGGCACAAGTAATCACAAAATATTTCATCACCATTGCATAAACATTTCGGGCATCCTCCTTTTTGAACTGGGCAAAGAAAAATGGTTCTGCCGCGTATCTGAAAGCCTGAATAAAGAGGGTCATCAATATTGAAAGTTTATAACAGGCTCCGTATATACCCAATTGTTTCATTGCGGTTGCTTTTTCAGGCACCAGAAATTTAATCATTATTCTGTCCAGTGTTTCATTCACCATTCCGGCAAGGCCAGCAATAAGAAGTGGAAGCGAATACAAAACAATGTTACCTAGTAATTTTGTATCGAAATCCTTTTTATTGAAACGGAAGTCAGGAAGCATCATCACCACCGTTGCTGCGCTGGCTAAAAGGTTGGCGATAAAAACATATCCCACTCCAACTTTAGGATCATAAACCAAATCAGCAAAAGATTTCAACACCCCTGAATCGGCTTTATTCCAAACAGGCAGCAGAATAAAAAATAAAATATTGAAGGCGATATTGATACTGATATTTGCGATTTTTAGCAAAGCAAACTTCTGAGCTTTCCCTTTTTGGCGAAGTCTGGCGAAAGGCAAGGCCGTTAAAGTATCGAATCCAATTATTAACGCCATCCAGATGATATATTCAGGATGTTTTTCGTAATCCAATATGGCGGCTAATTGGTCGGAAAAAAGCACAATGAACCCGGAAAACAGTAGTGTCGAAAACAAGAGTGCTATCATTCCGGTACTAAAAACTTTGTTTTTATTTTCCTTTTCCTTTTCGGAGAAATGAAAGAAAGAGGTTTCCATACCATAGGTATAGATAATCATGAGAAACGAAATGTATGCGTACAGTTCTGTTACCACCCCATATTGGCCCGGTTGGGTAAAAATATTGGTATGGAGTGGGACCAATAAATAATTGAGAAAACGGCCTATGATACTACTTAGGCCGTAAATGGCTGACTGGCTGGCGAGTTTTCTGAGTGTACCCAATTTATTTTGTTTTTCGCCTTTACTCAGTATGAATTACCTATTTTCTTTGACTCAGCTTAATATCCTTTTTGATTGCTATTTAAAATTCACATTGATAAACGTTGTGAATTACATTTATTCCTAACGCATTATAAATCCGGTATAGTTTACAAATTGCAATTCATTTACTTCAACACTTTCAACCCTGGAGGCAGGGGATCCTTTGTGACACCATTTTATAAACTTTTCAATAGCAGGCTCGTCCCCTTCTGCTTCTATATAAACATCTCCTTGCAGCGTATTTTTTACAAAGCCACAAATCCCATTTTTTGAGGCATTATTAATGGTACATCGTCTAAAAAAAACTCCTTGCACTCGCCCCTTTACAAGTATACTTACAGTTCGCAATTTGATTAAACTCCTTTAAAATTAGCTTTTCTTTTCTCGAGAAATGCTGTGGTACCTTCGGTAAAATCTTGAGTAACAAAACATTTTCCAAACTCCTCTATCTCGGTTTCAAAATTTACATCTTCTTTGTCATAAAGCTTATTAACGCATCTGATAATTCCGGAAATTGCCAGCGGAGCTTGTTGAGCTATTTTACCTGCTATTTCGCGACATTTAATCATCATTTCATCAGGAGTTGTTACGTAATTCACAAGTCCCAATGCCAATGCTTCTGCAGCCCCAATCATATCCGCTGTCATTAATAACTCAAGTGCTTTGCTACGACCAATTAGTATTGGCAATCGTTGTGTTCCACCATAACCTGGAATCAGGCCTAATTTTACTTCAGGCTGTCCGAACTTGGCCGTTTCAGAGGCAACGCGTATATGACACGACATTGCCAGTTCACATCCACCGCCTAATGCAAAGCCATTTATTGCAGCAATAACCGGTTTGGAGCTGTTTTCAATACTTTTAAAAACATCATGGCCGTGCTTAGCCAATCCGGCACCTTCCGCTTCTGAAAAACTACTGAATTCAGAAATGTCGGCTCCAGCAACAAAAGCTTTTGATCCTGCTCCGGTCAGTATAACAACGCGTGTATCTGCATCATTTTCAGCTTCTTTAATCGCTTTTCCGATTTCGTAAATAGTATTTTTATTCAGCGCATTTAGTTTGTCGGGGCGATTGATGGTAATTGTAAATATTCCATCCTTTTTTTCAGTAATAAGATTATCAAATGTCATATCAGAATTTTCGATTATTTGCTACCCAATCATTAATATAATTAACTATTTCAGTAGTGTTTGTACCCGGAGGGAAAAGCATCCCAACGCCCTTGTCCTGCAATACACGCATGTCTTCCTCCGGAATAATTCCTCCGCCTGTGATCAATATATCATTAACTCCTTTTTCCTGAAGCAGACCAAGAATTTTAGGGAAAACTGTCATATGAGCGCCCGAAAGTATACTAACACCAATGACATCAACATCTTCTTGAATAGCTGCGTTTACCACCATTTCAGGAGTTTGTCTTAAACCGGTGTAAATAACCTCCATGCCTGCATCCCTTAAAAATGAGGCAATTACTTTTGCCCCTCTGTCATGCCCATCGAGACCCACTTTTGCTACCAGCACACGAACGGGCCTTTGCAGTTTAGTACTCATAGTCTGCTATTATTTTAATCCTGAGTTAAAAAGCCAAAGTTATAAATTAGTGCGTACAGCGTTTAATTCCAAAGGCATTTTTTTAACATAAATTTCCTGCTTGGCAAACTTTCACTAATAACTCCGTCAAAGTATAAACTTCCTTATTGTTTTTCCCGTTTTCAGACTTCATAAAAAGGCAATTAAGAAAACCCACTAAAAGAAATGCTTTCAATCACTGGCAATGCTGGTTGTGTCAGCATGCCATTCAGGGAGTGAAACATAAAAGGTAGTTCCTTCTCCTATTTTGGTTTGAAACCAAACCTTACCATTAGCTTGTTCAATAATATTTTTCACCATTGCCAGTCCGAGACCAGTTCCACCCGTTTTAGTAGTAAAGTTTGGCGTAAATATTCTTTCTGCCTCATTGTCAGATATGCCAACTCCGTTATCTTTAATGGAAGCAATTACAAAACCCTTTTCGTTTTTTAATTCTACATGCACATGCCCTTTAGTTCCATCAGGTATTGATTGAATTGCATTTTTAATCAGGTTAGAAAAAACACGCAATAATTGCTCCCGATCGCTGAATACCATATAATTACCAGACTGGTGCTGGTAGTAGGTGATAGTAGCAGATTCATTCTCACTATAAAGCGTTACCGTATTTTTTAATATTCCAGACAGCTCTACCTCGTCATTATTCGCTTTCGGCATTTTTGCAAAATTAGAAAACTCAGTTGCTATATTCGAAAGCGTATCTATTTGCTCGATCAATGTTTGGGAAACCCGTTGCATGATGCCATCCAGATTCGGGCTCTTCTCTTTCCATGCTCTTTCAAGATGCTGTACGCTAAGCTTCATTGGCGTGAGCGGATTTTTAATTTCGTGAGCCACCTGTTTTGCCATTTCCCGCCAGGCACTTTCTCTTTCAGAGCGAGCCAATAAATCTGCGCTTTCCGATAGTTCTTCCACCATCCGGTTATATTCTTTTACCAGGGCTCCTATCTCATCATCCTGTGTCCATTCAATTAACTCATTTCGTTTTCCAAGTTTAATTTTGCCCAGTCTTTGTTGAATTATTTGCAGTGGTTTGGTGATCCTGCTCGATATAATAAATGTTATAAAAATTGAAAATGCAAACAATAAAACATAAATATTGATCAGTGCCACCAGGAAAGATGAAATATTTTTCTTCAACTCGTCCTGACGAGCAAAATAGGGCAGATTGATATAACCTATCGTTTGGTAATTATTGTTTCGAACAGGTTCATAAGCTGAAAGATACTGTAGTTTTCCGATTTCTTCGAACTGAACAAAAAGCGACTTATCCTTCATGGAAAGATTATCGATAGCCAATCGATTCATGGTTTGAGCAACTATAGCCTGATCGTAGATTTTAGGTTGTGTTGAATATACCAGTCTACCGCGGCTGGTGAAAATATTGAAGTCTATTGCAAGCGTATTGGCCAATTTAGAAAAAGTATAATTCATTTCATCGCTGATTTCATTCTCATCAAGTGACCGCTTACTCAACTCATCCTGAATAGAAATTAGCATCGATTTTAACCGATCGTTAACGGTACTGTTTAAATTGGTTACATAATTTCTGAAAATATAATACACAGTAGCGCCTCCTATAAGTAACATAGTTGTAACTACTATTGCTACTACAGTTACCTGTATTCTACTTTTAAAATTAATTGAGACTCTCCCTTTTTTCCTAATAAATATTCCGGTAAAAAAAACAAAAATAAAACCAATACCATAAAACGAAAAGAGATACGAAAACAAGGTAATAAACTCTAAGATTCCAGGGTTGCGAATACTTATTATCAATAGTCCATCATCACCCGTTTTATAAAATAAATGTGAATATCCGTCGAAATTTTGAAAATTCTCCTGATGCCTGGCCAATAGTAAAGACTTGTAAGAAATACTGTTCACCAGGTAGCTAAACTCCCCAAATTGATTTACAAGCAACCCGTTTTTGTAATGTGCGTAAGAGTAATTAGAAATATCTCTTTTCTGTGGAATTTTATCACTTATTAAAAGCTCCGGAAAGCCCGCTTCCCCCTGCAAGGCTTTGGAGGTAAGATTTATTACAATGGTACCAGTTTGTTGTTGTTTGTTATCCGGATCAAATACCGGAATACGCCCGATGTAGGATATTCTACCGGAGGTGTTGCCAGAAAAATAAAGAAAATCACTGTAGGTGGGATTGCTTTCTTCCCGAATAAGTATATTGAAATAATCGAGGTTCCAGGTTGGGTCGCCACCTGTATTGACGGGGAGCCCTTCGGAATTAAAACATTTAATACTAATGTCGTATTTACCCCAATAACCTGTGAAATACAATTGAGTCATTCTCTTTGAAATCGGATCATCTGATAATACTGAATTCAACAATAGTTCATAAGGACTTCCAAAAAATCCATTTATGACTTTATCCACAGCCACCTTTTCAGCAATGTCATTAAAAAGATATTCTGCTATTTGATCCTGTTCGTTTTCCAGCTTTACCGCCAGCACTTTTCTATTCTCTTTTCACGCAATTTGTTGAATTCCGATATAGTTTGGGCAGCATAAATACTAAATCCAAAAATGATGAGCAGGTACCTGGTAAAAGCATAAATATTCCGCATATTTCTGCGAATGTATCCGCTGTAGAACATTAAAAAATTAGTAAGTAAAAATGCCCCTACTCCATACTCATTAAATAAAAATCGATCACGTAAAACAAAAATTAGTATTAAAAAAATAATTTGTGCTACTAAAAATAATACTAAAACTTTTTTTATTCCAAGCCTGGCTCTTTGAATAAACCTAACCCCTCCATCACATACGAGGTAGAAAGAAAACAATAATATCCCGATGATTACAACACCAACCAGACTGTAAACATCTAATTCAAATACATTGTTGATGTTGAATGAGATTCTTGAATTAATAATTAGTCCCGCTAAAAGAAAATTAATAAATACCGAATATAAAAAAGTCAGGAGTATGGCTATGACCACCGAAATAAAGGTAAATCTTTGATGTGAAGAGGACAAATAGCTTCCGAATCGCGTTCCAAAAATTTTGTAAATCACACTTACCAGGTAAGCTATAAGAAGGGCACTTATCAAAAGATCACCTAATGAATTCAGAAGAAATGAACTTGCATAATAACTTGGACTAAAAAGTGGCAATCCGTAAAGTGAACCCGGAAAACTAAAATAAACACTGAGAAACCTTGTTACAATTACTGTGAATAAAGTAACAAGTCCGGCTTTAAGTTCAGAGCCAAATTTTGAAGCAATTATATAATATACAGCAATTAAAAACAATAAATAAGAGATAAAGTACAAAAGCGCTATTATGCCATTAGAATCGCCTGGTTGTTCTACTTCATTGAATCGCAAATAAAATAATGGAAACTTTGATTTTCCTTGCACCTCAAAACTATTTTCAGTTTTATCTCTTAAAAGTTCCGTTGAAGCACAAATTCCGAGGTCGGGGTGATAATCGTTAGAAAGGAATCGGTTCTGGAAAGCATACTGATTTCTGATTTTTAATACACCAATAATCTTGTATGTTTCCTTTTGTGTTAAAAAGAATTCATACCAGCCATTTTTATAGTATCGGAATCCAGGCTGCACATTGCTGTTAGCAGGAATAATGGTATTGTCGGACCACCACAAAAGCGAGTCGCCTTTATAGATGAAAATACTCAGCCAGGGAACACTCGATTTAAAAGAAATCAGGTTTTCCCCTAACCCTATTTGTGAATTTTTTTGAGGAAGTTTTGTTGCAATTTGTTCAAGACACTTTTCACTTTCCTTTTGCAGGCAGGCCATTTGCTCGCCGGCCGAAGCAGTAATGCGCCGGTAATCGTGCAGCCTTTGATAAATGACCTTTTCAGAAATGATGGAAAATGCAAAAAGCAGGAGAGAAATCAATAATAATAAATTCCTTAGCTTTTTCATCCTGGATGGTCCCATTTGCCACAAAGATACTCAGTGGAACAAGGGCATTGTACTTGCCTGCTGCCAGTTATTCACAAAAAATCGAACACCTACCTGCTCATAACTGCAATTCCATAAATCAACTTATTATCATAGGATTGCATTACTTTGTAAATCGTTCTTCAGTAGAATACACTAACTCCGTGTATAACTGAATAACAGGTGTTTAATCGGTTGACTATTTACCATTTAATACATTAAAACTGTATGTCTAACAATCCTTTCCAATCAGCATTTGATAAGCTCAATGCCAATAAATATAAACTTAGAAACAGATCTTTGAGGGACCGCATTAAATCATTATCGGCCTTGGAAAAAGCCATTTTGAAGAACAGGCAGAATTTCAGGGAAGCTGTTTTTAATGATTTCAGAAAGCCACATCTTGAAACTGATATTACTGAGTTATATGTAGTACTTAAGGAAATTCGGTATACCAAAGCCCGTCTACGGAGCTGGATGCTTTCAGAAAATATAGCAACTCCTTTAGCTCTTTTGGGAACCTCAGCTCAGGTTATCAAAGAAAGCAAAGGTGTTTGCCTTATAATTGCCCCCTGGAATTATCCGATCAACCTCTGCCTTGGACCCATGGTTTCGGCTATAGCTGCAGGAAATGCTATCGTGCTTAAACCTTCCGAACATACTCCTCATACATCAGCTGAACTGAAAAAATTTATTTCTGCCAATTTTAAAGAAAACGAGGTCATGGTTATTGAAGGAGGAAAAGAGACATCAGAACAGTTATTAACTTTGCCTTTTGATCATATTTTTTTTACCGGCAGCCCCGGCATTGGCACTTTGGTCATGGAATCTGCTGCCAAAAACCTAACTTCAGTGACACTTGAATTGGGAGGAAAATCTCCTGTGTATGTACATCATGATGCGGATATAAAAGACGCAGCTGCAAAAATAAATGCTGCTAAGTATGTAAACAGCGGACAGTCCTGCATTGCTCCGGATTATGTTTTAGCACATAGTGATATTGCCAATGAGCTGGCTGATGAATTGAAGATTGCGAGTTGCAGATTTTATGATCCTGAAAATGTCGAAAAAAATTCTTATGCCTCTATCGTTAATTCAGATCAATATAATAGATTATTAATGTTGTCAGGCTATGAAGAAACCAATGAGAACAACAAAGAGTTGCGTCTATTGCCACCAATGATAGTTATGGACGTGCATCCGGAATCAGAATTAATGAAAAAAGAAATATTTGGCCCTATAATGCCGATATTGAAAGTGCAAAGCGAAAAAGAGGCCATAGAAATAATGCAAAAGCATCACGAAACATTAGCGATTTATATTTTTTCAAGGAACAAAAAAATTAAAGAAACATTCCGTAAAGGCACTTCATCGGGTAGTATTTGCTATAATGAATGTGCGGTACAATTTTTAAATCCGGCGCTTCCTTTCGGCGGTATACATGGAAGCGGAATTGGACGTTCACATGGAAAAGCAGGCTTCATGACATTTTCGAATGAAAGGGTGGTTTTTAATCAGAGAATTGGACTCACAACAGCAAAGCTACTGTATCCGCCCTATTCAAAATTCAAAAAAATACTTGTAGATTTATTGTTGAAATACTTCTAATTTTATTTCAGCCGTTCACTGAGTAATTTCATTTCCACTTTAACTGAAGAATGTTCGTATAAAATGCGATAAACCATTTGACAAACCGGCAGTTCTACGTCGTATTTTTTATTCAATTCAGAAATGCACTTTACCGCATAATAACCTTCTGCAATCATATTCATTTCCAATTGAGCCGATTTCACCGAATACCCTTTCCCAATCATTGCACCAAAAGTTCTGTTGCGACTGAATTGCGAATAAGCCGTTACTAACAGATCGCCCAGATAAGCTGAATCATTAATGTCGCGAGTAATTGGAGAAACTGCATCTAAAAAGCGTTTTATTTCTTGAATGGAATTGGCAATAAGAACAGCTTGAAAGTTATCGCCATAGCCCTGTCCGTTACAAATGCCGCTTGCAATGGCAATTATGTTTTTAATTACAGCAGAATATTCAGTGCCATAAATATCATCTGAAACAGTTGTTCTAATATACCTGCAGTTCATTAATCCAGCCAACAAAGCAGCATGGTTGGTATTCTGACACGCAATTGTAAGATAAGATAGTTTTTCAAGGGCTACTTCTTCGGCATGACAGGGTCCTGTAATAACACCAATATTATTTATTGGAATATGAAAATTTCTATGCAGGAATTCACCAACAATCAGCAGCTCTTCCGGAACAATTCCTTTAATAGCAGAAAATACAATTTTGTCCTTAAAAATATTTTCATCAATGTCGTTCAGCACATTTTTTAAAAATGCAGAAGGGACAGCCAGAATAACGATATGTGCATCTTTAATAACTTCCTGCAGCGATGCGGAGGGTGTTACTTTATCAAGAACAATTTCAACATCACTCAAATAAACCGGATTGTGACGATTAGCAAGAATATAATTAACCGTATCTTCACTACGTAACCACCAAAAAATGTTATCAGAGTTGTTGGAAAGGATTTTAACAATAGCTGTTGCCCAACTACCGCCACCTATAACTGCTACTTTTTTACCGGATTGCATTTGAAGTATTCAGAATTAAACGAAAATTTAAAATTCAATTTCTTTTGTAACAGATTCCGTTCCTCGTTTAACAATTACATTTGTTTTATCTCCTTTAACAAAACGACCGAGAGCTTTCATATAACTCATCATATCTGTCACCTTATTTTCACCTAGCTGAACCACAATATCTCCGGCAAGGAGTCCGGCCTTTTGGGCGGGTTTACCATCGCTTAAACCATCAATTCTCATTCCTTCTCCGTCAAACGCATAATCAGGAACTACTCCTAATGTAACTTTGAAACGAGGAGCATCTTCAGAATCTGAATCTTTGGTTTTTGTGAAGGCAATTTTTCCCTTATTGTCAATTACCGCAATCATCTTCAGCATATATTCCAAAATCATTTTTTCTCCCAAATAATTAATTTTGTTTTCATCATCCTCAGGCTTATGGTAATCGGCATGTGTTCCTGAGAAGAAATGTAAAACTGGAATATCCTTTAAGTAAAATGAAGTATGATCGGAAGGCCCTACGCCGGATTCTGTGGTTTTTGTTTTCATTCCTTCAACACTTATCAAATTAAAAGCCTTATTCCATTCCGGTGATGTGCCTGCTCCGTTAATAATTAAAACCGGGTCTTCTGGCTTCAAGCGACCTATCATGTCCATGTTGAGCATATAATTAATTTTCTCCACCGGTATTGGGATGTGTTTGATTAGGTGATTCGATCCCAACAATCCCATTTCTTCCCCGGAGAAAGCAATAAACAGATAATTATTTCCTTTGTAAGCAGAATTCTTTAACAATCTTGCAAGTTCAATTAACCCTGCAGTTCCGCTCGCATTATCATCAGCACCGTTGTGTATTTCTTTATTTTCACCTCTGAATAAAGACCCTTCAATACCGTATCCCAAATGATCATAATGAGCACCGATAACAATTGTGTTTTCAGCCTTGTTATCGATAAAACCTAGCATATTATGCCCGGTTTTTTCATTTTTCAAAATTTCCGCTTCGCCACTTATTAGTGCTGTTTTAGCTTCCACTATTAATGCAGTTGCATCACCACCGGCAAAAACTACCGGGATATTAGATGCTGTTATTCGATTAGAATATTTTTTTGAGGGATTTTCAGTTTTTTTATCTGTATTGATAAAAACCACAGCCGCTGCCCCTTTAAAAATAGCAGTATCAATTCGTGTCCGAAGATCAGCGTATTCCGCCATTTTTGAATGTGCATCCATTCCTTCAGGGTAACCTATTTCCATTACAAAAACTTTTCCTGCTAAATCAGTTAACCCATCATAATCATTTCTTCCCGGAGCCGAAATTCCATATCCAATCAATATACTGGTGCCGCTAAAACTTTTATTTGCTGAATAGGCTAAAGGATAAAATTGATCACCAACTACAAAATCCTTTTTATTCACCTTCAACGAATTTGTAGTTCCTAAAAAAGAACCGGCATTAAAAGGGAAGGGTTGCAAATAACCCACACTTCCTTTTGGCAAAAGCCCTACTGTCCTGAATTCTCTTAGGAGATATTCATAAGCCAATTTCTCTCCGGGGTACCGGTTTCACGACCTTCCATTTCATCGGCCGAAAGTGTTGAAATATACTTCTTAAGCAATATAGTGTCCGGCACCAGTGTCATTGGAGCTTGACCATTGCTCCATAGTGGAATCAGGAACAATATAATAATCAATGATTTACGATATATTTTCATAGAATGAATTTTTGTTGAATTTAGAGTTGCGAATTTAATCATTTGACCTCGTTTTACAGTTACCTGAGCAGCAATTTGACCTGTCACTGACTAAATAGCAGTAATTGTTGGAACATCCTTTTCGTAAAAGAGCTAAGTGATTTGCTAATTCCAATTTGTTTTGTACTTTTAATTCACCTTTTGAGACCCTTTTGGTCGTATTGTTCTGACTTTTAAAGAAGTTTACCTGTATGAAAAAATTTAAAGCTCTTATTGTAGATGATGAAATGCATGGCTGCGAAAATCTTCGCGCTTTACTGAATACTCACTGCAGTGAAATTGAAATTGTTGGCGTGGCCAACTCGGTCTCTCAGGCTCGTGCTTGTATTTTGTCTCTTGAACCCAACATTGTATTTTTAGACATCCTGATGCCTGTTCACAATGGCTTCGATTTGCTCGACCATTTTCCTGAACGCAAATTTGCCGTCATATTTGTTTCCGCATCAGTTGATTTCGGAATTCAAGCTGTTAAGGCGGGTGTATTGGACTATTTATTAAAACCCATCAACATTAAGGAATTGCAATTGGCTGTTGGAAAAATCAAGTTGCATTTCGATAAAGAAACCGATGAATCCCAAACTGGTACCAATGAAATAACCAGAATCGCTTTAGCCCATTCAAATGGATTTAGTATTGAGGAAATATCAAATATTATTCGGCTTCAGGCCGATGACAATTACACACGCGTTTTTACCGCCACCGGAAAACAGTATCTCATATCTCGACCTTTAATTGATTTCGAACGCAAACTGCCTCCAGGGAAATTTGTACGTACGCATAAGTCGTTTATGATAAACATGCAATATCTTAAAGATTATAGTAACGAAGATGGTGGAATTGCAGTGTTGTCGGATGGATTTAAAGTCCCTGTTTCAAAACGAAAAAATTCTACTTTTTTAGATTCATTAAGGAAATTTTCATTGATGTTGCGCTCCTAAATGGAATATGAGTTTTTAATGGTCTTTATTTATGAGCATTTTTAAAATATTAATTGTTTAATTGCGAAAATGAATCTTATCCGGATACGACTAAGTAGCACTTGCGGGTTTTTCTTTTCCATAGTATTTTTCTTAAGCTCTTTCTATGTTGCCAATTGTCAAGTGTATCCCTATCAAAATTATTCTGTCAAAGACGGACTAATCAGTTCAACAATTTATAGTATGGATCAGGATAGCATTGGCTATATGTGGTTTGCTACAGAAAACGGATTGAGTCGGTTTAATGGCATTAATTTCGAAAACAACTCCCTCTCGCAATTAGGTGTTACTTCCTACCTATCTGCAATATATGCATCACCAAGCGGCGATTTGTTCTTTGGATGCGGAATAAATGGCATATTCAAGTTTGATCCTATTTCTTTTCAAATAAAACAAATCAATAAATCGAATATCTCTCAATGCAATCAGCTCATTATACAAGATGATTTTTTGATCTCCCTGCATGAATATCACAATTTTGATTTTCTTAAGCTATCGGATGGTGTTGCTTTTGCGACAGATTCCATTTACCTGAAAAAACCGGGTAACAAAGCCTTGTCAATGAAAAAGCTTAGCGATCACCGAATTCTTTTAGGAAGATCTGATGGCTTGTATGAATTTGTAAATGGCCTTCAGGTAAAGCTTAATATTCAAGGTTTCGATAACAAACCTGTTTATTCTATCTATGAAGCTCCTGAAGGAACTATTTATTTAGGAAGTGATGGAACTATTTATAAACTTAAAAATTTATTGATTTATGATTCAGTGAAGGTAGTAACCGGCGAAGAGTTAAGGGTGCGAAATATTTTAATTGACAATAACAATGCGCTATGGTTCAATGTTTGGGGAACAAAAGACATCTATATGGTCACCAACAACGTTGTTGTAAATATTTCTGAAAGGTTAACTCTTAAAAATGCATCAGTAACTCATATGATGCTGGACAAAAGTGGAAACATCTGGGTAGGAATGTCTGGGAAAGGGGTTTTTCTCTTTGCAAATATGTATTTGTTAAATTATTCAACCTCTGATGATCTACCTGCTTCTAATATCAAAAAAATAATTAAATCGGAAAATGGATCTTTGCTGTTAGGAACCAATGATGGAATTGCAATACTTCATCCTACAACCAAAAGCATTTCTTCTGTTAAAAATATGCCAGAAATGACACAGTTTGTCAGAGCTATCACAGCTGTTGGGAATAACCAATATGTAATTGCAATTACTGATATACGTTTAGAAAATCCTTTTCAAAAAATGTTTACTGTAGCAAATGCTAATTTTAAAATAAGGTATTCACATGGAAGCAGTTTGTGGTCTGACTCTACTACCTTATGGGTGGGAAATTGGGACAATTCTATCAGTCAATATCATTTACCTGATTATAAATTAATACGAAAATTAGATTCAGTATTTGTAGGGTTATCAAATAAATTGCGAATCAATACAATTTTTAAAGATAAATATCATAGATTTTGGATTGGTAGTCAGCAGGGATTTTGTGTACTAAACAGATCGGACGAAATCCTGAATTTTGACGAAATGTTGAACAAAAACGAAATAACTTCCATTACTGAGACTACAGCAGATAGAATTGTAATTGTTTCAAACAAGGGTGTAACTATTTTCAAAAACAACCCTTCTCTGTCAAAAATAAAGCTACTTAAGAATATTGATATTGAAAATACAACATGTGTTTCACTTATAGATGAAAATGAATTTTTGGTTGGGACTAAAAACGGTTTGTACCTGGTAAAGGCTGATTCAAATATTGTACTCACTATTCATGATGGTATTTTATCTGATTGTATTAATGATATCCAATACGAAGCTTCGCAAAAAAAAGCTTATATTGCTACTACCGAAGGATTAATGGAACTCGATCTGGAAAAATTGAAGAGCACCTTAATTGCAAACTATAAAATTGATGATTTAATTGTAACAACGGCAGATACCCTTTTTCATCCCGGAAGTGAAATTATTTTTTCATATAAACAAAATTCGTTTGCCATAAAATTTCATACATTTAATTATTCCAATCCTATAAAAGTAAACTATCAATACAGGCTTGATGAGGGAATTGGATTTCAGCGCCTTCAAGAGAAATTCAATTTGCTTCACTGGAACCGGGACCCATAGTATCCAAATACGAGCCGGATCCAATCAAGGTTTCTGGGGACCAGTTTATCCACTTCAAGTAAATATAACTCACCCTTTTACAAAACAATATGGTTTTATTTACTCACTACTACTGGAGCTTTCCTTTAATTTTTATTTTCATTAAAAACCAACTGAACATTCAAAGTGCCAAACAAGAAGAAAAGTCTCTCATTCAGCAAAAGCTGGTGGAGCTGCAGCAAAAAGCACTTGCAAGCAATCTCAATCCACATTTTATTTTTAACTCGCTGAATTCCATACAGCATTTTATAAATTCACACCATCCGGTTGAAGCCAACGAATATCTTTCCAAATTTTCCCGCTTAATGCGAATGCAGTTGAACATGGCTGATAAAAGCCTTATCACTTTGCACGAAGAGATCAGTCGAATAGAATTTTATCTCAGTCTCGAACAAATGCGTTTTGGCGAAAAACTTACCTGGCAAATTCATATTGATCCTGCCATTGACGTTTATACCTTTGAAATACCTAATATGATCATTCAACCCTTTATTGAAAATGCGATCTGGCATGGTATTATGCCATCATCAATACCGGGAAATATACTATTGAACATGCGACTCTTAACTGATAAAAGACTCGAAATATCTGTAACAGATAATGGCGTTGGTTATGGTCAAAATAAATCCCTCCACCATCCTGAACATGAATCGAAAGGAGTGAATCTTATCACCGAGCGCCTCATACTTCTTGACTCTAAAGCTACCAACCTATTGGTATTTGAAAAAAATAATCCAGGCACAAAAGTTATTATTACATTAACGTCAAAAATGTATCGTAACAAAACACCTATTATGGCATAAGTGGTTAAAATAAAAACTACTGTGTATTTATCTTTTAAAATTATTTTGACAACTACATTGAACTGATAAAATTACTTTGCCTCATTCAAGTTGCCCGTTCCCTCAGTTTTTATACCTCCTCCTAAGTTGCCTGTTGTTCTCTTATAAACACTTTCTTTTCTTTGGTAGTAAGTTCTAAAAATGGTGCGGCGGCTTTTCATTCTGGCACTATTTTTTCTTCTTACCCGTAGAAAGTCAGCTTTCGAAAGCTGACTTTTTCTTTATCTTCCTCTAACTTAGAGCAACGAATTAACTGCAATTAATCTCCTCATTAGACCCATTTACATAGCATTTGGATCAATTCCCTCAATTATTCCAACCGCTTCCTCACCGGCTATTTGTAACTCTTGTTTTCTCCCGTTCCTTTGACTCATTCTTTTCAACATGATGTCAGGATGCAGCAAGGGACATCATACTTTTCGAAAAGCTTTTCAACCGCTTCCGGTTCAATCACCGGGAGCGGTTTAGCTTTTGTAGAAAGAGAGAAGGGGCGAGTGAAAAGGGGAGTGGGAGAGTAGGTGAGTGAGTGTGGATGAAACTATGCTCAAATACTTTGCGAAAAATTATTCCTCTTTCTAAATAAAAGTCAATATTTGATGATAAGAACCAAAGTGTCTCTTTGAATTATGTTTTAGCACCAATATATATTTGACTTTCTGGCTGTTATGTTCTATACAATTTAAATGTGTTCGCTAATAGCGAACTTTTTAATAAATTTACGTATATTTGTGAAAGTGCACCTCATTAAGCGACAATCCATTGAAGCTTATGCTAAAAGGCAAAATGCCGAAAACTCATTCAATGAATGGTTGTGTAAGTTAAAAGAGGCAGATTGGAATAAGCCAATGGATATGAAAAAAACATTCAATTCAGTAGACTTTTTAGGCAAAGGATGTGATAGAGTAGTGTTTGATATAGGAGGAAACAACCACAGATTGATCTGCAAATATTATTTTGGTAAAAAACAGATTCATTTATATGTCTGTTGGCTAGGAACACATCCTGAGTACGATAAACTTAATGCCAGGAAGGAACAATATACGGTCACTCTAAATGTTAGAAAACACTAGCAAATGATTAAAACAAATAGAAATAAATGAACAAAAACGTAGCTTTAAAATATCGGGTGATACAAAATTATAAACAGTATAATCAATATTGTGAGATTTTGGAATCACTATTGGAAGAGAATAAACAAACAATTCAAATTGAAGACGAGATTGACTTACTAACCGTTTTAATAGAAAAATATGATGATGAACAAACTACTCAGTCTGCCCTTGACCCGGTACAATTATTATATTCATTTATGGCTGATCAAAACATGAATGCAAGTGATTTATCAAAAAAATTAGATGTTGGCAAAAGTTACCTTTCTGAAATTCTTAATTATAAAAAATCATTTCCAAAAGAAATAATTCGCAGACTTGCTACATTGTTTAATGTTAAACAAGAAGCTTTCAATAGAGAATACCTGTTACGTACTCAAAAAATTACAAACCCGGGGAAAACTAAACACGCTTCAAATAAATCGCACACTTACTCTGTTAATGAAAAAATGATTCATAAAAATGTGCAAGAAGAAAAAGAAGTATATGCCATCAAAAAATCAAAACAAAAAGTTAAGGCAAAAGTAAAAGCGAAAATTTGAATTTTGTCCGACTACAATTCTGGCTTATTGACTGGTTAACCAAGTATTTTTATAATTTCACAGCTTGGAACAAATCAATAGGCGCCAAAATTAATGTCATTCTACGGCAGGGCACGGGAAGTAGTTATCACTTTTCAAGTACATGAATTATTCAACAAATCAATTTTTAATCACCGCAATTTTCTTATTTATTCTAACACCCCCACTTGTAATCACGCAATTATAAACCCCAGCCGAAATCCCATAAGGCAAAACAACCTCCTGCATCGTACTCCACTGCGGTAGATTCATTTCAAACACCCGCCTTCCATTTAAATCAAATATTTCCAACTTTCCTTTTTATTCTGAGGTAAAAGATACATGATTTTAAAACTACCATTGTTGGGGTTAGGGGAGACCGAAAAATTGAAATCATGGCTAGTTACTTCATTAATTCCTGTTGTAAGACAGGCACAACTACTTGTCGTATCGCATCCTAAATAATAATTGGGGTGGTTAGGCACTGCCCGTAATTGTGCATAACCAAGATAGATAGCATGTTGCTGAACATCACATGCAATTCCGGCACTATCCGAATAATTTATCTCATGTAGATGTTGAACTCCACTGCCACTGGTGACATAAATTTTTCCGTTCGCTGCGAGATACATGTTAAAGAAACTTGTTTGGCAACAAGAAAAACCAACAGGAGATATAAAACCATCGTAAATAGCCACAGTATCTACAGACAAATCATCAATATTAATTTGAAAAATATAATTATCACTGCAAGAATAAGCAAATTGCCCTGATGGAGAAAAGGCCAGGCCCCATAAATAACTTGAATCACTTAATTTCACAACTCTAGAATTCGAAAAAAGTCCATTACATCTATCAAAATCAAAAATAACTAAAGAACTATTCGCTGAGTCCATTGGTAAAGAACTTTCTGGAAAATAAGTAGTGGAGATTAGTTGATTTCCATTTTGTGAAAATGTTAATTGAGCTGGATTTCCCCAAAAGGTAATGGAAGATAATTCAATTGTTGCGTTGAAACAGAAGAAATACCAGCAGGTGTTATTAGAATTTTAAAAACTAAATCACTACTATCTTTCATCATTACCACCCACCAATCCCTCCCGTTAGCATGTCTACAAGCAGAAACACCCCAATTTAATGTATCCTGAAAAACAATATTGTTTTTTTGAGTAATGCCTCCTAATCCATTATCTAATGTCAGATCAATTAAAGTTGAAAATAATTCTTTTGTTGGTGAATATATACCATTAAAAGTAGCTGTATGGTGAAGCAAGATGAAAATACTAGTATCTCCAGGGAGAGGTAAAAAAATATTATTCGCCATCATTGGTAATCCACTAGGCCAGTTAGGAGTAACCCCTCCTGGATTTAGGCCTCCACCATTTAACATGGTGTCGCCTGTGGCATTAGCAATCCATATTCCATTACTACTCATGAGAAGATTGCCGTTGGAATCACTGATGTTAGCTTCGGTACCCCAAAATGCCATTTTACGGTTTTCTGTTAATAAAGTATAAGAATTATTATCAATCAACATTCTTCCTTTTAGATCTGGAGGATTCCAATAACCCAACAACCACTGATGATTATACCCTTGTCCCAAAGATTCTAATGAAAGCAATAACATTACAATATGGACTAAATATTTTTTCATCGTACAATAGATAATTTCTTAATTATTCTTTAATCATAGCAATTTTCCGATTTACTCTTTTATCTTCAGAAGTGATCACGCAATTATAAACACCAGCAGTAATAAATGAAGGTAAAGAAATCTCTTGCATCGTGCTCCACTGAGGTAAATGCAATTCATAAATTAGTCTTCCATTCACATCAAATATTTCCAACTTTCCTTTTTTATTCTTAGGTAAAAGATACATTATTTTAAAATTACCATTGTTGGGGTTAGGGAGACTGAAAAGTTGAAATCATGGCTAGTTACTTCATTAATTCCTGTTGTCAGACAAGCACAACTACTTGTGGTATCACATCCTAAATAATAATTGGGGTGGTTAGGCACTGCCCTTAACTGGGCATAGCCTAAATTGATCGCATGCTGTTGAACATCACATGCAATTCCTGCACTATCGGGATAATTAATCTCGTGTAAATGTTGAACTCCACTGCCACTTGTGACATAAATTTTTCCATTTGCGGCGAGATACATGCTAAAAAAGGTAGTTGCGCAACATGAAAATCCTACAGGAGAAATAAAACCATCATATGTTGCGACAGTATCGACAGTTAAATTATCAACATCAATTTGAAAAATGTTAGTTGAAGAACATGCATATGCATATTTCCCTGAAGGGGAAAAGGCAAGACCCCACAAATAGCTGCTTTGCGACACTTCTGTGGATATTAAATTACTTATAATTCCGGTACATCTGTCAAAATCAAAAAGTAAAACAGTACCATTTCCATTAGATCCTCCTGGACCCTGATCAATTGAAGTGCAATATAATAGTTTATTTCCATCTTGAGAAAAAACTAACGGAGACACATTACCCCATCGATTAGCAATAAATCCTGTTGGTTGAATAAATAGGGTGTCTATTCCCATGGGAGTTAATAAATATGTATATAATTCAGGATTATTGTCTCTCATGAGCACCACCCCACCAATCTCTGCCATTGGCATGTTTACATGCACCAACTCCCAGCTTAATGAATCTGACAATAACGTGTCATTTTTTACTCAATACTGCTCCTAAACCATTATCAAGGGATAAATCAATTACAGTCTTGTAAAACCCGTCAGTGCAGGTGCAAAAGATGCCCACAAGGTTTTATGAAACAATATATATTTACTACTGTCTGCGGGCAACGGCAGAATAATATTTATCCCACCTATGGGTATTCCAAATGGCCAGTTCGAAGTGAAAACACTAGGATTTAATCCGCTCCCATTCATCATAGTATCACCTGTTGCATTGGCGATCCAAACACCATTACTGCTCATAATAAGGTTGCCGTTGGAGTCACTGATGTTGGCCTGAGTGCCTTTGAAAGGCATCTTACGGTTTTCATTTAGCAAGATGTAATTACTTGTATCAAAAAGCATTCTTCCTTTGGGGTCTTGGAAAAAATTATAACTACCTAGTAGCCACTGGTGATTGTAACCTTGCCCATGAGCAAATGTTACTGAAAATAGAAATAAAACCAGTAGTCGCTTCATCGAACGATATATAGTTTAGCAGATTTTACAAAGCTGTTCTCTTTTCATCCGACACTTTCGATCCGGGCAGGCTCGCCACTTTATTCTTATTCGCCAATTGACCACATGCTGCGTCAATATCTTTCCCTCTGCTGCGTCGAACATTCACTATGATATTTCGACTTTCTAAAAAGTTTTTAAACACTTCTAGCTTATCTTCTTTGGCATTTACAAATTCTCCGCCTTCAATAGGATTGTATTCAATGAGATTTACTTTACAAGGCACCGTTTGGCAAAATTCAGCCAACTCCTTAGCGTCTACTAATTCATCATTAAAACCATTAAAAACTATATACTCATACGTTACTCTTGATTCTGTTTTGCTATAAAAATAACGAAGAGCTTCACGCAGTGCTTCCAGTGTATTATGTTCATTGATAGGCATTATTTTGTTGCGCTTCTCATCATTGGCTGCATGTAATGATAAAGCCAGGTTGAATTTCACTCCATCATCTCCCAGCTTCATTATCATTTTTGCTATTCCTGCAGTGGAAACCGTAATTCTTTTCGGAGACATATTCAAACCATCAGGAGCAGTTATCCGCTCAATTGATTTAAGTACATTGCTGTAATTCAAAAGCGGTTCACCCATTCCCATATAAACAATGTTGCTGAGAGGTATAGCGTAATTATCCTCTGCTTGTTTTTTGATGATAGCTACTTGGTCATAAATTTCAGCAGCATCCAGATTTCTAATGCGATCGAGTTTGCCGGTTGCACAAAATTTACAGGTTAAACTACATCCTACCTGAGACGAAACACAGGCAGTCATTCTCTCGTCAGTAGGGATTAAAACGCCTTCAATAATTTGACCATCATATAACCTGAAACCACTTTTAATAGTTCGATCTTTACTAACCTGGCTGGTTGCAACAGAAACTGAATTGAGTAAAAAAAGGTGCTTAAGCTTTTCGCGAAGCTCTTTGGATAAATTCGTCATTTCATCAAAAGAACGAGCCGATTTCTGCCAAAGCCATTCATGAACCTGACGAGCACGAAAAGACTTCTCCCCCATTTCCTGAAAATGCTGAGTAAGTTCTTCTTTAGATAATTTGCGGATATCGGGTATCATTACCATAACGTTTAACAAAGATAGTGATTTTTGAGTTGCAAGCATATTTTCTTGATTAGTAAGCCATTATGTAGCTGAAAAAAGCAATTTGTAGTCTAGTCAAACTAGTTTAGTTGTAAAGAAACCGCTCTTAAGTTAAAATTCAAGACCTTTGCATGATGAGGAAACTAACTGCCGATTTTATTTTGAATCCTAATGGACAGCTATTAAATAAACATACCCTCGTTATTGAAGACGATGGCAAAATTCTCGATTTGGTACCATCGGTATTTGATGAGGCCGAAGAGTTTAAAGGCATTCTTTCACCGGGATTTATAAACACACATTGTCATTTAGAACTTTCTCATTTTAAAAATAAGATTCACCAACATACAGGTTTAGATGGATTCATTAACGAGTTTGTTCAAACCCGAAAAAATGCTGAGCTATCTGACCTTACATCTAATGAAGAGGCCAATGAATATATGTGGAAAAGTGGCATTCAAGCCGTTGGCGATATTTGCAATAATGCATCCACCTTTGTTCTAAAAAATAAAAGTGCAATAAGATATCACAGTTTTATCGAAATTTTTTCCATGTCTGCTTCAGATGCAGCAATCACTTTCCGGGAAGGACTTCATTTATTGAATCAGGGAAAAGCATCACATACAAACGCATCTCTGGTCCCTCATGCTCCCTATTCATGTACAACAAACCTGTTTGAATTCATTCAGAATTTTCACAATGCAACTAACTCAAAATGGTGTATTCATAACCAGGAAAGTTCATCTGAAAATGAGATGTTCTTAAATGCATCTGGCAAATTACTAAAAATGTTTTCAAAAAAAGGTATCGACATGTCCTGGCTCATTCCTTCAGGAACTACTTCCTTACAAACAATCTCAAAACATTTTCCGCTTACATCCAATATTCTTTTAGTACACAATACCTATACAAGTTTGACAGATATTCAATTTCTAAAAAACTGAATACCCTCAACCGAATATGGTTCAGTATTTGTCCGAAAGCTAATTTATTTATTGAAAATGCATTGCCGGATATGTATATGCTGCACGACCAGAATTGTCAGTTAACAGTTGGAACAGACAGTCTGGCTTCAAATGATACGCTATCTATTCTTGAAGAGTTAAAAGTACTTCATATTAATTTTCCAAAAATAGCAATAAAAGACCTTCTCACTTTTGCAACCAGAAATGGTGCTCAGTATTTTGGATGGGATGATCTGGGAACTTTTACTAAAAAAGCAAAACCTGGAATCATTAATATTACCCATTCCAATTCTGAAACAATTGAAGCAAAAAGCGAGGCGATTCGAGTAATTTAAAATTTGCTAAAATAAAATTTAAAGAAACCGATCTTCCCACTTTTTCTCAGGAATCCGGCAAAACTCTTTTTTGCCAAAAAAACGATATCTGTTTCTTGCAATGAAGTCATATATAAATCTCTAAAAAAAAGCGGAAATATTCTAAGTCGAAATAAAAATCGCCACGGACGTATTAAATGCCGCGTTATAAAAAGAATAGCTTCACTCTTGGTGTAAGCCTTTCCATCTTCAATAAAAACCATGCTTTTAAGCTCGTTTTGAGTGAACTTGTATTTATTTAAAATACGTATACCTGACTCCGATTGAATTGAAACAAAACAAAGCAGGTGGTCGCTTTCGTGATTCAAAATGAATTGAACTCCCCAATCGCATAAATGACAAAGCCCATCAAAAAGAACAACTGGTTTTTCCATTTCAATCCTCTAAAATAGATTCTTTATCATAACCAATTCAACATATAACTCTTGAAGAAGTTTGATTAACTGTAAAAGATATGCTAAAAAAAATAATCAAAAATTACCAATCATCCTTTTTATCTTTAGATTCTGCTTTCATACCCTTTTCAAGTGCGGCTATGATTTCTTTGATTTTCTCATCCGTTTGTTTTAAATAATAGGGGTAAGCAGAATTAAAGGAGGAGGACGCGGTATCCTTCCACCGTTCAATAGGAAACATGGATGTTTGCTGCCAGTTTATTTTGGTGATTTCATATCTATATTTTCCATCTTTGATATTAATAGTAAGAGAATACATCACATCACCGGCAGCAGTAATAACCCCCTTTTTATCTGCTTCATTATAAATTTTATATCTGGCTTTGATCAGCAGTTTTCCTTCTTCGGCATTCTTTTCTCTTATAACATCTGCAGGGTTTTTATAATAAGTGTTTGCCCATGCAAATGCTTTATTGTAAAGCTCTGTTTTATTTTTTCCTGCTACTTCAACTACTTTTGTATAGGAATATAATCCGGTGGTTGTATCAATTGGCAAATCAGGAATAACGATAGGCTGCTTATTTTTTTGAGCTGCCAGGTGGGATACAAATATCAAACTGCAAAGTATAATTGCAAAAATGTTTTTCATAATTGAACTTTCTTTAATTAAATGGATCAGGTTTAAAATTGATTGTGTAAAAATTACAGTCATTATTTAATGAAAAGAAATAAATTCTGCTTATGAAATTTTCACCTTAATTTTCAACTTAGTTCCGGTTTCAGACTTTTGGAATTGGAAATGTTATTAGTCTTCTTTAAATCATCTACTGAAATACCCTGATATCTTTGTGCAATGCTCCACAGCGTGTCACCAGGCTGAACAACATGATATACGTATTTTTTAGTTGCAGGTGCAGGGGTGGTTTGAGGTTTTACAGGATCTGGTTTTTTCTTTACAATAGCAGGTTTTTTAATTGCAACCACCTGTTCAACTTTGGGGCCTACAACATCCTGTCCAATAGAATCATTTTTACTATCTGCAACTTGCAAAGCACCGTCATTTGTTTCAGGGAGTGTTTCATCTTCGTTATCGAGTACGTCAGGATTCTTGACTGCTACTTTTTTCGGGACATTAACATACACATATAATTTCTGTCCCTTCATAATTTTATTTGAACTAAGCCTGTTCCATTTTTTAACTTGCTGATAAGTAGATTTATACTTTTGTGCTATAGAGGACAAGGTTTCACCGCTTTTCACTGTGTGAGATCTTCGTTGCTTGGTCCAAACGGTTTTATAGGTATAATTACTATCGGCTTCAGCTACCACCTCCTCTTTCACAGGAGCGTTTACTAAGCGTTTTCTTGCCACCGGACCGCCGGAACTTGGTGTCATTGGACCACATCCAATTCGCTCATAATAATTATTGAGCATCGAGGATACAATCTCATTCCTTAAATACGGCCCATCAACACCTAAAACAATACTGATCATCCTATGACCTTCTTTCTTTGCAGTTGCAACTAAACAAAATTTAGCTCTTTTGGTATATCCTGTTTTTAACCCATCAACATCATTTTCATAATTAATTACCAGATGATTATGATTTCTGAAAATTCCGGTTCTTTTATCATTGCTTACTTCCGCATAACCAATAGATGTAATCTTTAGAATTTCCTCGTATTTGATCATCTCAATGGCAAGCAACAACAAATCGTGTGGAGATGCGCTGTTATCTGCCTCCTTCACTACTGCAGGTAATCCGGATGGGTTTGAATAAAAAGTATTTCTCATATTTAAACCCATTGCCCTTTCATTCATACGTTTTACAAAAGTCTCCAAATCGGGGCTCAGGTATTTTGCAATATCAACACATGCCTGATTGTTGGAAGGAATCATTGCAAGTTGAACTAACGCCTCCAGAGTATATGTTTCAGTTGTTTTATAAACGGAACGGCTCCTTCTGCTTTTTTTATAAACTCTTTCTACATGCACCTCATCCGACCAATCAACTTTGCCTGCTTTAATATCTTCAATAGTAATAAGAGCTACCATCATTTTTGTAAGTGAAGCTATTGGATACGCATAATACATATCTTTTTGCCAAACTATAGCACCCCTTTCTGCATCATAAAGCAAACCTGCACGAATATCATGTTCACGAAGAACCAAATCTCCAATGGTATCAACAATAAAAACACTTTGGTTTTTAACTTCTGTTACCGGATTGGGATTGATCTTTAAAAGAGTATCAGATACTTCTTGCGCCGCTAAGCCCCCGGCCATGCTTATTAAAAGCAGCAGCACCGGGATCAGTCTAAATAAATTAATTAATTTTTTAACTTCCATTGTTCCGACTTCGAGTTGCAAGATTAACTAAAGATCAGTGGCTTGTGTGCTATGTGTACCAATGTCTTACTAACACTTTAATGTTCAAATCACCTGCTGATTTAAACGTTAATCTATTTTACGGATGTCAAATGAAAACGTTTCCTTCTATAACAAAAGTACTTCATGAAAATGATAAAAGGAGGAGAAATGGATCAATTATTACATTTCAGTTGCATTTAACAAGGCCTCAGCAAACAAAATATCTTCACGAAAAGTAATTTTGATATTGGAAATCTCCCCTTCTACAAGGTTAATTTTACCCCCTCCGTAATCAATTACACTGGCATCATCTGAAAAATCCCTTCCATAACAATTTTCATATCCTGTTTTAATTATTTGATATTGAAAGCATTGTGGGGTTTGAACGCTAAAATATTCGGATCTGTTTACCGCCGTATTTTGATCACCATTTTTCTTTCTTAGGGAATCACGTACAGGAATTGCTGGAATGGCGTTTCCATGGAGTTCCGCTTCTTTCAACAAATAACTGATCAACTTTCTGGAAACTAATGGTCTCACCGCATCATGAATGGCAATAATTCCGGCTTCTTTGATAGCGTTCAGTCCATGTATTACCGATTTTGTGCGTGAATCTCCTCCTTCTACTAGTCTGATATTCAGCTTAAAAGAATATTTTTCACAGAGTTCATTCCAATAAGTAAAATGTGAAGCAGGCAGCACCAGTATTATTTCATCAACTATTCCTTCAAATTTCCTGATGGTATGAAAAAGAACGGGAATCCCATTTATAGGTAAGAATTGTTTAGGAATACCGCTACCCATGCGTACACCACTACCACCAGCAACAATAATTGCGAAATTTTTCAAGGCACCCAAATATTGACAAACAATTTTGTTTGCCGAAATTAAAAACCAATTACAGAATCAGCATGGCATCACCATAGCTGAAGAATCTGTATTTTTCTTTTATAGCTACTTTATACGCATGCATGATTAAATCATAACCACCAAAAGCTGCCGTCATCATTAACAAAGTGGATTCGGGCATATGGAAATTAGTGACCATACAATTAGCAACACTGAAATCATAGGGTGGGAAAATAAACTTGTTGGTCCAACCTTGCGCAGGCTTTAGTTCACCGGTAGTTGAAACCGAAGATTCCACTGCACGCATACTAGTTGTTCCTACAGCACAAATTTTTCGCTTTTGACCTCTGGCTTTATTCACAATATCCACCGCATCATTCTCAATAATGAATTGCTCAGAATCCATTTTATGCTTTGTTAAATCCTCCACTTCAACTGGTCGGAAAGTTCCTAAACCAACATGCAGAGTTACTTCAGCCATTTTCACACCTTTCAGTTCGAGACGTTTCAACAGCTCGCGGCTGAAATGCAAGCCTGCTGTAGGTGCCGCAACAGCTCCCTCATGCTTTGCATAAACAGTTTGATAACGTTCTTTATCAGCTGGTTCAGCTTTACGCTTGATATACTTAGGTAAAGGAGTATGCCCTAATGTTTCAATTGTTTTACGGAATTCTTCAGGAGTGCCATCAAAAAGAAAACGGAGTGTGCGACCGCGAGAAGTTGTATTGTCAATTACCTCGGCTACCAACATATCATTTTCACCAAAATACAATTTGTTGCCAATTCTGATTTTACGGGCCGGATCTACCAATACATCCCACAATTTGCTGTCGCGATTGAGTTCACGCAAAAGGAAAACCTCAATTTTGGCGCCTGTCTTTTCTTTATTTCCATAAAGCCTTGCAGGGAAAACGCGGGTGTTATTAAGAATAAAAACATCGTCTTCACCAAAATAATTGATAATGTCTTTGAAGGTCTTGTGCTCTATCTTACCTGTTTTACGGTCAACAACCATTAAACGGGATTCGTCGCGGCTTGCAGCTGGATGCGTAGCAAGCATATTCTCACTGATGTTGAACTTGAATTGTGAAAGTTTCATAGCTATTGATTAAAGATAATTTACGGATTTCTTTATATCGGGGGTGCAAAGATAGTGTAGGAACTACCTTTTTCGACAATTGACCTCTAAATATTTGGAAATGAAGTTAATTTTGTAAATTATATTCTACAAAAATCCGGGTCAGTTAAAAATAAACGAATCATAAAAAACTGCATTGTTGTCATTAAGCAACCTGACTATCAATGCTTTTTATGAAATCATCCAAATCAAAAGCATCTTCAAGTCGAAATTCCCCAATACGGGTACGCACCAATGATTCCAGACAAGCACCTGAATTTAATGCTTTTCCAAAATCGTGAGCAATCGATCTTATGTAAGTTCCTTTGCTGCATACAATTCTAAAAGCTACCACTGGAAAAGTGATGTTTGTTATTTCAAATTCCTTTACCTCTACTTCACGAAGTTTCACGTTAGCCTGCTCTCCTTTTCTTGCAATTTCGTAGGCTCTTTTACCTCCAATTTTTACAGCTGAATGAGGAGGAGGGTATTGGGATATTTTACCTAAAAATTGTTTAACTGTAGTGTATATAGAATCTTCTGTTATGTGATCGACCGGAAAAGTAAAATCAACAGGTTGCTCCAAATCATAAGAAGCTGTAGTTATTCCAAGACGAAAAGTTCCGGTGTATTCTTTTTCCTGACCCTGATAAAGATCAATTTGTTTAGTCATTTTACCGGTGCAAATGATTAGGAGTCCGGTAGCAAGTGGATCTAATGTACCAGCATGTCCCACTTTTTTAACTTTAACCAATCCTCTTACTTTTTTTACCAGATCAAAAGAAGTCCACCGAAGAGGTTTATTGAATAACAAAACCTCTCCTTTTTCAAAGTCCATAATAATCAATCCACAATTTTAAGATCAACACCCAGTACCATAAGAACTATAATCAGTACACCAATTACAATTCGGTAATAACCATACACTTTCAGACCATATTTAGTGACCACCCCTATGAAGGATTTGATTGCTAATACCGCAACAACAAATGCCACTATATTTCCAACAACCAATAAGGTAATTTGATGTTGTTCAATTTGCACTCCTGATTGATAAAACTCATACAACTTATAAACCGTTGCTGCAAACATGGTAGGAACAGCAAGGAAAAATGAAAACTCAGCTGCAGTTTTTCTAGTCAAGCCCAACGTAAGGCCTCCAATAATGGTGGCGGCTGATCGTGAAACACCCGGAATCATTGCAATGACCTGGAAGAGTCCTATTTTAAAAGCAGTTTTGTAGCTGATTGGATCATCAGTTTCTTCCGTTTTTTGTTTGATCAAGTGATCCATAAAAATAAGAAAAACACCTCCTGCCAATAACATATAGGCAACAACAGCAACATTGCCTAAAAGCGAATCAATAAAATCGTTTAAAAGTTTACCAAACACAGCTGCAGGAATAAATGCTACAAATAATTTGTAATAAAAATCCATGGATTGAAAAAAGCGTTTCCAATAAAGAAAAATTACTGACAGAATTGCTCCAAATTGAATTGAAACGGTAAACGTTTTAGTAAAACTATCTTCTGCTATCCCCATAAGAGAGGATGCAATGATCATATGTCCTGTTGAAGAAATTGGGAGGAATTCGGTAATGCCTTCTACAATACCCAGAATAATGGCCTCAAATAAGGTCATGGTTGAGGGTTAGTCTTTTGATTTTTTTACAATAGCATAAATTTCCAAAACAAATCCAGAAAGCACTAATAAGGGTGCAATGGTAATCCGAACCGGGCTGAAAATATCTTCACTGAATACATTTGGGTCTTTAGAACCGCCACCTGACATAAGAAAAAATCCAAGCAAAATCAATCCGATTCCACTCAGCATCAGTATGTAATTAATCCGCCCAAAGGCGAAATCTGCAGTCACTTTTTCTTTGGCCATAGCAATTTTATTTTAATTAATAGATAATTCCATATTAGTATAAATCCTGTGTACTTCTTCGCAAATATTTATTTACTGCAAAAAATGTACTCAGTCCTGCAATAACAATTCCTGCCAGAATAACACCTACCATTAATATCAACACCATATTGAAATCTTGTATTTCGACAAGGTCAGGAATTTCCTTTTTCGAAAAGTAGAGTAAAACAGCCAACAACATATTGGCAATTACAGCTCCGTAAAATCTCGGCATGATGCCACCTAAAACAAATGGTTTTCTAATAAATCCTCTCGTAGCGCCAACCAACTTCATACTTTTGATCAATAGTCTGCGGGAATACAGTGACAACCGAATGGTGTTATTGATCAGAGCTGCAGCTACAAAAAACAACAATGCGCTAAATCCCAGTATAATTAAAGTCAGTGTTCGCATATTCTTATTAATCATATCAATTAATGATTGTTGATAATAAACTTCTTTCACCACAGGGAATGTTATTATAGTAGCTTTTAGGGTATTAACACTTTCCATATCAGCGTACTCCGCTTTTAGTTTCACATCTATGGATCCGAGCAGTGGATTATAACCCAAGAAATCTACAAAATCTTCACCCAGGTCTTCCTTTAACTTGGCAGCTGCCTCATCCTTAGTGATATAGATGGAGGATTTCACAAACTTAGATTGCTCCAAAGATTTCACAAGCTTCCCTACTTCCTCCAATCCGGCATCAGGCAATAACATCACAGACAACTGAATATTTTCCTTTACATAATTGGAGATTTTACGGGCATGTAAAATTAATACCCCTAAGGTACCAATCATAAATAGCACCAGAGCAATACTGACAACGGTTGATATGTAAGAAGTCCGGAGAGTTTTCCGGGCCATTTTATTGCTTTCAGGAGCCATCTTTATTTTGAAAGCCACAAAAGTAGTCTTTTTCGGCCTCATAGCAAGTCTTTGATTGGTGGATCTTACCTGATTATTAACACTAAAAACGTTAGTAAAAGGGCATTTTTACTATCTTCGTACCCTTATTTTTCCCGCTATGGGATTCGCCACCTTTATTGTTAATTTATTACAATGGAATTTTGCCATTTAAGGTTGCTTTTCCAGGTGGGACAAAGAATAGCTTAATAAATATGGAATATAATTTTAAAGATATTGAGCAACGCTGGCAGCAGTATTGGAAAGCTAACGAATCCTACAAAGTAGTTATAGATAGCAAGCTGCCAAAATTTTATGTGCTCGATATGTTCCCTTATCCTTCAGGTGCAGGTTTGCATGTAGGCCATCCATTGGGCTATATCGCTTCTGATATTTTTTCGCGATTTAAGAAAATGAAAGGTTACAATGTATTGCATCCCATGGGATACGATGCTTTTGGTTTGCCGGCTGAACAATATGCTATTCAAACAGGACAACATCCGGCAGTTACCACAACAAATAATATTAAGCGCTACCGCGAACAACTTGATCGAATTGGGTTTTCATTTGACTGGAGCCGGGAGGTCAGAACCTGCGATCCAGGCTATTACAAATGGACGCAATGGGTTTTCCTGAAGCTTTTTCATTCATGGTACAATAAAAATTCTGATAAGGCAGAGCCTATTGAAACGCTGTTAGAAGAATTTACTCGTCAAGGCAACAAACAAGTCAATGCTGCATGCAGTGAAACAAAAATATTTTCAGCAATTGAGTGGGCCGACTTTAGTGAAACAGAAAAGCAAACTTTATTGTTGAATTATCGGCTTGCCTTTTTGAGTGAAGCAATAGTAAACTGGTGCCCTGCTCTTGGCACTGTGCTTGCAAATGAGGAAGTTAAAGATGGCGTTTCGGAGCGTGGCGGATATCCTGTAGAGAAAAAATTAATGAGCCAATGGAGCCTTCGTATTAGCGCATATGCTGAAAGGTTACTCCTCGGGTTAGACGCAATCGATTGGAGTGATTCATTGAAAGAAGCGCAACGTTATTGGATAGGTAAATCGGAAGGTGCCTTAGTGAGATTTGCTATTCATGAAGCTTCTTTTCAACTCGATTTGAATGAACCAACTATAAAAGATAATTCCAAACAAATTGGAAGTCTTCACCACCCGACCTGACACTATTTTCGGAGTTACATTTATTACTCTTGCTCCCGAACATGAATTAGTAAAATAATAACCACTCCTGAATATTCGACTCAAGTAGATGCCTATATAGCTTATGCTAAAAACCGATCGGAGCGGGAGCGTATGGCTGATGTAAAAGATTACAGGCCAATTTACAGGTGCTTATGTTGTTCATCCTTTTTCTAAAAGTAAAATTCCTGTATGGATTGGCGATTATGTATTATCCGGATATGGAACAGGAGCAGTAATGGCCGTTCCGGGGCATGATAGCAGAGATTATGCATTTGCAAAACATTTCGATCTGGAAATAAAAGAAGTAGTGAAGGGAGGTGACGTTGCTAAGGAAGCGTACGAATCTAAAACGGGGATCGTAATCAATAGCGATTTTTTAAATGGCTTACCTGTTGCTGATGCCATTAAAAAAGCAATCGATCAAATTGTATCGGGTGGTTTAGGTGAAAAGAAAATTAATTACCGTTTACGGGATGCCGTTTTTGGTCGACAACGTTATTGGGGGGAACCAATACCTGTGTATTACAAAGATGGGGTTCCATATACAATTCCCGAAAGTGAATTGCCTTTAGTTTTGCCCGAAATAGATAAATTTCTTCCTACAGAAAGTGGAGAACCTCCTCTTGGCCGAGCCAAAGACTGGAAGTATAAAGGCAAGTATGATTATGAACTCACTACCATGCCGGGGTGGGCGGGTTCATCATGGTATTTTTTAAGATACATGGATGCTACAAACGAAAATTATTTTGCTGCAACAGATGCCATAAATTACTGGCGTGATATAGATTTGTACCTTGGTGGTTCTGAACATGCAACAGGTCATTTATTGTATGTTCGCTTTTGGACAAAGTTCCTCTTCGATACCGGACATGTTCCTGTTGAAGAACCTGCAAAAAAATTAGTTAATCAAGGTATGATACAAGGCACCTCTTCCTTTGTATATCGAATTAATGGGACTCATAAATTTGTTTCCTTTGGACTTAAAGATAGTTATCCTAACACCCCCTTGCATGTAGATGTGAACATCGTTCACAATAACATTTTAGATATTGAATCTTTCAAAACCTGGAGAGAGGAGTTTGCTGATGCTGAATTTATTACTGAAGATGGCAAATATATCTGCGGATCGGAAGTGGAGAAAATGTCGAAGTCAAAATGGAATGTTGTCAGCCCCGATCTTATAATTGAACAATATGGTGCCGATTGTTTGCGCATGTATGAAATGTTCCTTGGGCCAATTGAGCAAAGTAAGCCCTGGAATACTAATGGCATATCAGGTGTTGCTAACTTTCTGAGAAAATATTGGCGTCTGTTTTTTATGAGTGGCAATTTTGAAATCAGCAATGATAGTGCGCTAAAATCTGAATTAAAAATACTCCATAAAACTATTAAAAAGGTGAACGATGATATTGAAAAATTTTCTTTCAATACATCAGTGAGCTCCTTCATGATTTGCGTTAATGAACTTACGGACCTAAAATGCATCAAAAGAGAAATACTGGAACCGCTTACCATTCTAATTTCCCCATTTGCACCGCATATAGCGGAAGAACTTTGGAGCCAAATGGGAAATACACCAAGTATTACAAAAGCAAGTTTTCCAATACATGATGAAAAATATCTGGTTGAAGACGATTTTGAATACCCTGTTTCTGTGAATGGAAAAACACGATTTAAATTAACACTTCCTTTAAGTTTATCAAAAGAAGAAATTGAAAAAATAGTTCTTGAATCAAATGAAATGTTAAAGTTTCTTAATGGAGGGACTCCCAAAAAAGTGATTATCGTCCCAGGCCGAATTGTTAATATTGTTTTATAAATTACTATTAATTACCCAAAAATGAAATTACTAACTCAACACATCGAAGCTCTTATTTTGACGTCGGAACAGGCCACTAGCCCTGATGAAATTATTTCATGTCTTAAAACTGTTTATGGATGGGAACTGAAAAAAGAAGATCTCCAAGAGGCTATTGAACAGATCAAACAAAAATTCAGTGATGAATCATTTGCATTTGAATTGAATGAAATTGCCGGCGGATTTCAGTTTCTCAGTAAAAAAGAATATCACTCTGCCATTCACGTAATGCTGCAACTAAAAGAGAAAACGACTTTCAACGGCAGCTCTTGGAAACATTAGCAATAATTGCCTACAAACAACCCATTTCAAAACCGGAACTGGAAACATATTAGAGGAGTTAGTTGCGATTATTCCATTCAGAAACTTCTTGAAAAAGAATTAGTCGTTATTGCCGGTAAAAGTGATGGTCCTGGAAAGCCCCTTTTATATGCAACCAGTAAAAATTTTATGGATCACTTCGGCTTGCGTTCCGTAAAAGACTTGCCTAAATTAAAAGATATTCAATCCGTTGATGCAAATGAAATCGGAATGCCATCAGAACTCTCAGATGAAATTCCTGTTGATCTGGGACCGGAAAATCATTTAGAAACTACTGTTTTTGATGAAAATCAAGTTGAAGAACCAACTATTCACGAGGACTTTAATGCTGAAAATACTGAACAACAGGATGATGAATCCTCTCAAAACAACTGATTTTCAATCAATTTTTTTTGGAACACCCTTTGCAATACGGGCGAGATATGAGTATTAAAATTTCCGTACTAGCATTGTTGGTTTTGCTTACTTTTAGTGGGAGCGCACAATTTAAGTACCGTACCATCAATAATGAGGCTTTTAAAACAGGTGAAATTATAGAATATAGAATTCACTATGGCTTTGTCGATGCCGGAGAAGCACGCCTGGAAATTAAGGAGTCGTTCAAGGAAATTGGTAACAGAAAATCGTATCATATTGTTGGACTGGGCACAACCAAAGGAGCCTTTGACTGGTTCTTCAAAGTTCGTGACCGCTATGAGACGTACTTAGATTTTGAATCCTTAATGCCATGGGTCTTTATCCGAAGAGTTGATGAAGGTGGTTATATTATAAATCAGAATGTAACATTCAATCATCAGA
This sequence comes from Bacteroidota bacterium, assembly GCA_016722525.1. Taxonomy (GTDB): domain Bacteria; phylum Bacteroidota; class Bacteroidia; order AKYH767-A; family OLB10; genus JADKJB01. The sequence goes on along the minus strand of JADKJB010000003.1, from coordinate 244,857 downwards.
AAAAACGGCAACTTCTGATAAACTTACCATAAATGTTCCGGAATATGTGCAGGATCTTGTTTCCGCGTTTTACTATGCAAGAACACTTGACTTCGTCAATGCGCTACCGGGAGCCGAATTTCCTATTAATGCTTATCTGGATGATGAAGTTTTTCCGTTAACGATAAAATATGTTGGTAAAGAAACCATAAAAACTAAATTTGGAAATGTAAAATGTATAAAATTTCGACCTGTACTACTTGAAGGAAGAGTATTTAAAGAAGAAGAGGACATGACTATTTGGGTAAGTGATGATAAAAATAAAATTGTAATAAGAGCCGAAGCTAAAATTTTAGTTGGCTCTATAAAAATGGATTTAAAAGGATATTCGGGTTTGGCAAATCCTTTTAGTTCGAAATTAAAATAGTCTCCGTACTTTTTAAAAAATTAACTTTTCACTTTTATTTCAACAAGTAGCTCTCCATGAGCAACTTCTTCGATTTCTTTCTAGAAAATAATTGCTTCATTTTCTACTCTCTCCATTTGTAAATTAAATGCAAAAATATACCGATGAGGGAATAACTCAGTCCTGATAAAATAGACCAAATACCTTCCAGAAACATGCCCATCCATGCAAATAGAACTGATAAAAATCCAATACTCATCATTGTTAAATTACCGAACATGGCAGTCCACGTATTAAAAACTTCCAATTTGTTAAGTTGCAATTCTTCCTTTTTACAAAGTGCATGATAATGTAACAACAAAAAAATTCCATAAATAACAAAAAATCCTATTCCATATAATATCATCAGCTGATTGACCTCATAATTCTCACTGAACTTAAATGTGACATGGCCATCCATGTGAATATTCTCATTTCCCTGAGTCAAAAATGAGAATATAAATTTTAACGGATAAACATAAATTAAAACAACAAACAATAGAAAGCTATTCAAGAAAATGGTTTTTACATCCTGCAACCCATACTTTCTAAAAAATATATATTGATCAAACCAGACCAACATCATTATCAGAAAGCAAATAGCGAAACCAATAAAACCCCGCATACTCAACATCAATTCCTTGAAGGTTTCTGGCACTTGAAGCGAAACAACAATTAAAGTTACTGCAAAGGCAAATACTGAATCCGTAAAACTTTCAATTCGGGTAGACGAATGTTGTCTCCACCGAATCGATTTAGGGCCCATTTTTGATGTTATCAATGCTTTCCGAATCATAAATTTACTGGGTGTCTGTATGATAATTTATTTTCTATTATCAATCAATTTTTTTTGCAAAAGGTATTCTGCTATTTGCACTGCATTGGTAGCGGCTCCTTTACGGAGATTGTCTGCTACCACCCAAAGATTGAGTGTTTTTGGCTGACTTTCATCTCTCCTGACTCTTCCTACAAAAACGTCATCTTTCCCTTCTGCAAACAAGGGCATTGGATATATGTTTTTCTGAGGATCATCATAAAGTATAAGTCCGGGTGATTTGAAAATAATATCTTTAATATCATCAATATTAAATTCATTTTCAAACTCCACGTTTATTGCTTCAGAGTGACCTCCTTTAACAGGTACTCTTACCGTTGTAGCTGTAACTCCGATGCTTTCATCACGAAGAATTTTTCGGGTTTCGTTAGCAAGTTTCATTTCCTCCTTGGTGTAACCATTTTCGGTGAAAACATCACAATGCGGAATCACATTTTTATGAATTGGAAAATTATAAACCATTTCGGCAATATGGCCGGAAACCTCATCCTCAAGTTGCTGCAAGGCTTTGGCTCCGGTTCCTGTTACTGATTGGTAGGTTGAAACAACAATTCGTTTAATTTTATATTTTCTATGTAATGGTGCCAAAGCCATTACCATTTGAATTGTAGAGCAATTGGGATTTGCGATTATTTTATCAGTTGAATTAAGTACGTCAGCATTAATTTCCGGAACAACCAATTTTTTCTCCGGATCCATCCGCCAGGCCGATGAGTTATCAATAACAACCGTACCTGCTTCCGCAACTTTTGGTGCCCACTCAAGCGATGTTCCACCACCCGCTGAAAACAATGCAACATCTGGTTTTTTTGCAATTGCTTCTGTCAGTGAAACAACCTTGTATGACTTCCCCTTGAAATGAATTTCTCTACCAACAGAACGTTTAGTAGCAACGGGAATAAGTTCATGAACAGGGAAATTCCTTTCAGCTAATACTTTTAACATCACTGTTCCCACCAAACCGGTGGCTCCTACTACTGCAACTTTCATAGTAACGGTTTAAGAATTAAATGTATAAATTCATTGTCAACTTCAAATATATTTTGAAATTTTTGTGTCTTTGATCAATTGACTTTATTTTTTGGCTCGGGTCCAGAATCTTTCATGGACACTTCCATTTGTGGAAATGGCATTGCTATACCATTTTCATTAAATTTCCGGTAAATTGCCATATTCATCCTGCTTCTCATCATACCTTGCCGCTGCATGAGTTTAGATGTCCAAATCACTAATTCAAATATTATACTGCTTGGCGCGAATTCTTTCAATCGTATTGAGGTTGCCGGTTCCTTTGCTACATTAGGGTCTTCCTTTGCAACTTCTAACAATAGTTTTACAATTAAATCCTGATCCGTTCCATAGGGTACCGGAATTGGTATTTTAAAACGAACCATCTTTCCGGTCAGACTCCAGTTTGTTACACGAGTAGAAATAAGCTCTGAATTGGGAATGATAACACTAATTCCATCATTAGTAACAACTGTTGTAGCTCGTGCCGAAATACTTACAACATCCCCACTGGTGCCCCCAACTTCAATTCTGTCCCCCAATTTCACAGGACGCTCTAATAAAATTACAATTCCACTAACAAAATTGTTTGTGATATTCTGCAAGCCAAATCCAATTCCAACACCTAATGCCCCTCCTACCAAGGCTAATCCACTCAAATCAATTCCACTGGCGTGAATTAAAACGAACAGCCCTAATACAAAAAAAATATAGCGTGCAATAGTACCCATCGATTGCCGTACTCCTATATCCTCATTGTATCGAATAAGTACTTTATTCACCAGGAAATTTTTGAGTCGTTTAGAAAGCCATGCAAGAATAAAAATGGCTATTAAAAGTTTCAGCATATACCAGGCACTGAACTCTGTTTTACCAAAAACAAAAAGCGGGAAATGTAAATACTCAAACAGCTTATCCAGAAATTGCGATTGCGGCATAGTTGAATTGGTTATATTACTGTTCCTACAAAGATATATAAATGGTTAAGAAAACAGCACCTATCGGCAATTGATTGGTTCTCTGAGATTTTAAATATCCTATTTTTCTTGACAAATCAGAAATTCCCTGTATTTTTGCAATAACTATTTTTCTAATTATAAACTTTTTAATCCTTTTTTCAGATGAAAACTTTTCTTTTTTACACACTTTTTGCTTTCCCTTTTATTCTGTTTGGCGCTACCAATTCCGAACATCATTTTCCGACTGCCACTTCAACCACTTCCACTATTCTCATCACTGAAATTATGGCAGATCCTGATCCATCAAATGGAGTACCTCCTGCTGAATATATTGAAATATTAAATACGGGCCAAGCTCCTGTTAACCTTGCTGGGTGGGTAGTTTTTGATGGCAGCGCAAAACAGTTACCTGCGTTAACAATAAACACCGGGGAATATATGATCATTTGCTCAAATTCCGATACTACCTATTTTGCAGGGGTATGGGAAATACGCCGGAGTAAGTTCGCTATCACTTACTAATGGAGGAGAAAAAATATCAATCAGGGATCCTCAGGGATTCCCGATTGATTCTGTTACTTATAGCGATTCCTGGTATGGATCATCCTATAAAAAGGATGGTGGATGGTCTCTGGAAAGAGTAGACACTACTTACAGTTGCCCAAATCCAACTAACTGGAAGCCCTGTGAACATATTCAAGGTGGGACGCCGGGACAACAAAACAGTGTTGCCGGAACAATTATTGACAACATACCTCCAATATTATTAAGAGCATTTTGTAATGATTCGGCTTCAGTTATTTTGGTATTTAACGAACCCATTGATCCAAACTCCGTTGCCAACATAAACAACTATTCCGTTAACAATTCACTACTTCTTACATCGGCTGGTATTTCAGGGGAAAATAACCAAAGGATTCGGATAAAATTTCAATACCCTGTGCTCCCATCAACTGTTTATACCATTGAAGTAAGCGGAATTGCTGATTGCTCAGGTAATAATTTATTATCAGGAAGCACTACCCGGTTTGGAATAGCGGATTCTATTCGTAAAAATGAAATTATACTGAATGAAGTGCTATTCGATCCTTTCGAAAGTGGTTTTGATTTTGTTGAAATTTTTAATAAAAGCCGCAAAATAAAGGATTTGAATGAATTAAAAATAAGTGCAATAAATCAAAGCACTAACGAGCCTGAAGCGCTTTTTTTTGTTACGGAAGAACCTTGGTTAATTTTTCCGGATGAATTCCTTGTGATAACCGAAAATTCATCCGTTGTTGCTTCGCAATACTATTCAAGTTATCCTTTCCACTTTCTACAAATCAATCAGCTCCCGGGAATGAATATTGATGAAGGTCACATTGCAATTATAGCAGGCGGACAAAGAATAGATGAATTTAAATACAACAAAAGTTATCACTTTGAATTATTGAACAACACCAAAGGGATTTCTCTTGAAAAAATAAATCCGACCTTCAATTCGATGGATGCTTCCTCCTGGCATTCGGCATCAACTGTTGCCGGTTTCGCTACTCCCGGTTTTAAAAATTCTCAATTTAGTGAATTGGGAATTGCTCAAAAAAACGCCTCCGTGACTCCCGAAATATTTACACCCAATAATGATGGCAAAGATGATTTTGTAACTTTTTCAATAGTATCCGGAAGTCCGGGGTACATTTCAAATATTTGGATTTATAACGTGTCCGGACAAGTGATTTTTACTCAAAATAAAAACAACCTTTCAGGCACTTCTGAAATATTCACATGGGATGGAGTTGGTGATGATGGAACCTTGGCCCCGTTTGGTATTTATATTGCGTTACTCGAAGTGTTTAATCTAAAAGGGGCGATTCAAAAATATAAGTTGCCATTTGTAGTAGCTGTAAAATTTTGAATGCCAGAGTTAAGTTCGATTTTGTCTGAAAAATTCGAAGCCCCTGAGGGAATGCAGTTCTGGCTGTTATTTAACCAGCACCAGAATATTTTGCGCTACGCTCTTGCTGACGGAAATTTCTTTCCCCTGGTTGATTGATATACGGTGCAATTGATCGTAAGCCTCAACAGAATGAATGGTAATTTTATCCCCTAAGGCAAGGCCAATTTTATCGAGATACTTTAAAAATTCAGCACTATTTTCACTGACACCAGAAACTGTTGAAATACTTTTGGGTTTCATATCAGAAAGCGGAATAGAACTTGTTTTTCCGAAAATACCATTCCTGTCAGGTATCGGATCACCATGCGGATCTGATTTAGGAAACCCTAGAATTTCATCTATTCTATTAATGAGTTCATCCGATTGAATGTGCTCCAATTGCTCTGCTATTTCATGTACCTCATCCCATTTGAACTTGAGTTGCTGAACCAAAAATAATTCCCAGAGTCGGTGTTTTCGGATAATTTTAACTCCTATGGATCTGCCTTTCTCAGTTAAATGCAATCCTTTGTAGCGTTCGTACCGAATCAGTTTTTTTACTGCAAGCTTTTTCAACATATCTGTAACTGTTGCCGATCGAATATTTAACATATTCGCAATATCCGTGGTGGCTACCAGCTCATGCTTTTCAGAAAGTTTATAAATAGCTTTCAGGTAATTCTCCTCTGTAAAAGAATTTTTCATTTGTCTCACAAAGATATAAAAATTGCAACAACTTTATATTTAGACTTATCTAACTTTATTTATTACATTTGCCTAAATTTTACCAAAAAGAGGTTGTTCTACAACTATAAATACCTAAAAATGCAATACAAAAATTTAGTTATTATATTGATTATCAATTTAATGTTTCCGCTTTTGATCAAAGCACAGCCTATTTCAGGAACCATTAAAGGGGTAGTTTTTTCATCTGGCAAACCCCTTCCCTTTGCCAACGTGGGGATATCAGGAACAACTTTAGGAGCAGTTACTAATGAAAACGGCCAATTTGAGATCACAGGTTTAAGAACTGGGAATCATGAATTACGAGTTTCATTTATTGGGTATTTGGAGTTTTACAAAAGCGTTTTGTTGACAGATAAAAATCCGGTTGTGGAACTTTCTCTATCCATCAAACAGCTATCAAAAGCATTGGATGAAATAGTTGTGACCGGAACACGCAATGAGAAAAGGCGTATTGACTCCGCAGTACCGGTGAACATTCTGGATTCACGAATTATGGAATCAACTCAATCATTAAATTTGGCAGAGGGTCTTTCATTTCAACCTGGAATTCGGATTGAAAAAGATTGCCAAACATGCAATTATACACAAGTAAGAATGAACGGGCTTCCCGGATCTTATACCCAGATTTTAATAAACAGCAGAGCACTATTTTCTTCATTGGCAGGTCTGTATGGATTGGAACAACTACCGGCTTCAATGATTGAACGTGTTGAAATTGTGAAAGGAGGAGGTTCTGTATTATATGGTTCCAGCGCAGTGGCGGGAACTATTAATATAATTACTAAAGACCCAACCGAATACGGGCTTCAGATGCAATCAACATCTTCATTAATTAAAAGTGATGCCTTCGATAATCAAAGCGATTTATACGCCTCTGCAATAAACCGTAAAAAAAATGCAGGTAGTTCAATTTTAATTTCGCATCGCAATCGAGAGTCCTGGGACGCTAATAAAGATGGCTTTTCAGAGTTAGCAGCATTCAAAAATATTTCATTCGGTGTAAACACATTTATTAACCCGGATAATGATTCAAAAATCCGGATCAGCATGAACAGTATTAATGAAATCAGAAATGGGCGATCAATTGAATCGTGAACCTCATTTAAGAATGCAATCAGAGTTCAGAGATTCTAGGATTCTTGCAGGTAATATTGATTACACCTATAACTTCTATAACATAAGAAGCAAACTTGAATTGTACAGTGGAGGACAATCCACCATTCGCGAACATTATACCGGTGCTTTTGATCAGATGGATATGGTACAACAAAAAATCAAACAGTTATTGCCGGAATACAATTCAGTCATACCGTGTTAAATTTTATTAGTGGAAAAAACCATTTCACAACCGGTTATGAATATCAATACGACTATGTAAACGATGCCATAAAAGCCTATCAGTATTTAATCAATCAGGAAACATTTCAAAATGGATTGTTTTTGCAAAGTGACTGGGAAATACATCCAAAATTAAACCTGCTTTCAGGAATACGCATTTCCACTCATAACAAATCAGAAAAAATGTAGTCAGTCCACGAATAAATTTGCTCTACAAATTTAATTCGAAACTACAGGCTAGAATTTCACGATCTTCAGGTTTCCGTGCGCCACAAGCTTTTGACACCGACATGCATATTGCTTTTTCAGGCGGAGGAGTGGCATTAACAGCAATAGATCCGCAACTCCAGCCTGAATATTCCACCAGCTATTCCTTTTCAGCAGATTACAATGTTCCAAGGCAAAAATATATTTACGGATTCACAGTTGCCGCTTTTTATACTCAAATAAGAAACACCTTCATATTGGAAGAGCAACCTGCTGAACCCAATTCAACGAATACTATTTTATTCCGTACTAACGGCAGCAACGCAACGGTAAAAGGAATAACATTAGAGACAAGATTCAATTTTAATTATAAAGTTGAAGCTGAATTTGGTTTTACCTTTCAGGAAAGTCAATATGAACAAGCAGTTACCTGGTCGGCAGAAATTCCGGGCATCAAACAATTTTTGCGTACCCCATCATCTTATGGTTATTTTGCTTCTACTTTTAGACTGACAAGGGATTTGAAATATTCCTTATCAGGAGTCTTTACAGGGCCGATGAATATTGCTCATTTTGCCGGCGCACCAGGGGTTGACCAGGATGAACTGATTCAATCCAACTCTTTCTTGGAACTAAACACAAAACTTGAATATGCATTACCTCTCCATATTAAACAATTTCAAATGACAGCATCCGGAGGTATTCAAAACCTTTTAGATGCATTTCAGAACGATTTTGATTCAGGCCCTTACCGCGATTCCAACTATATATATGGTCCTGGAAGACCAAGAACTCTATTTTTTTCTTTAAAAATTGAAATGAATGGAAGGAGCAAGTAATCACCTATTATTACATATATATTTGATTTTAAAGTAATTATAAATATAAATGGAATTTTAAATCTTGTCGGGAAAAAGGACTAAAAATCTTCACAGTCTGTCACACTCCGTTTACCCTGTAAAAATAGCTGTTTATCAAATTTTCCGAATTTCACTGTTTTACCAACATACATTTGTAACATAATAAACAAGCAGATGTTACTTCTCATTCTTCCAATCACATTGATTACAGTTGCCGTTTTGCTTTACCAAAAAAGGGTTGCCGAAACCAACCAGGTTTTTAAAGTAAAGGAATAAGGCTCACGATACAATCCCCCATTCCCGGGCGATCGTTTTAAAGTTGGTTTTTGGACCCCGCAGTAGTGCGGGGTTTTTTTATTTCGTTATTTTTCGCTTTCTACCTTTTACAGCTATTAAAATCTTTTCCTATTCTGTTGCAATGCATACCATGTTCGAGAATCGAATGTATGAACATCCTCAAAATTAGGCTCCCCATTTCCCTTAAATAATCCGTTAGAGAGTTGGTGAGTAGTAAAGTTACATGCTGATCTCCAAAGGTAGATGAGGTGGCCCCTTCCGGTTACACACGAATTCATAACATCCTTCCTGAAATTTTTATTTAGCAAAAAGCACACCTGCCTTTCCCGATGCACCCTTGCACCCTATAAACTGAGCAGTTGACCAAAAAGAAGAGTTTATCTGATTTATCGGGAAGTAACTTAGTAATAACAAACTTAAAAACACACATCGAATTATGACAAATAATGTTACTATTTCAGAATTCAACGAACTTACGGTGGATGAAAAAGCATGGTACTTATGGCATGGGGCAACTTTTCTGCATGTATATCAAAAATCCAAACACAGGGTCAACCTGTTTTACCTGAACGATTATTATATTGAGTTATGGTACCACATTGACGATAATAAAGTAGAAAATATTCGCGCATTCAAATCGATCGAATTTTTGGAGCCCTTTCTTCAAAACATCGACATCGACTGTGTTTTAAATTAAATAAAACAGAATCCTATAAAAGGCATGCAGATCTCCATCTGCGTGCCTTTTTTTTGTTGAACGCTTATCCGGGAATGCTAAAAAATATTTTTTGGCACAAGTGTTGGTTTAGGGTTCCACATCTCACTTAAAATATGGAGGGCAAAAATCATGAAACGGATACTATTTATTTCAGCATTTATTATCGCCTCCGTGCAGCTTCAAGCATCGCACCTGGCATCGGAACTTAATTTAAGAATTGCAGATCAGGCATGGTTCACTGTAATTCTCGACAACCAGGCATTTGGCACACCGGTGAATCGATTTTCTATTGATGATCTTCAACCTGGAACTCATTTCCTGAGAGTTACTCGTCTCGATCCGAATTATTATGGTCCATACTCAATTCCTGTAGTTATATATAACGGATATATCGACATTCCTGCACGATCAAGAGTAAATGCGATGATCGATCGTCAATTTAGATTTCGCATCAACAAAATAATAGCACTTGCACCTGTATATGCACCTAATGTGTGCATTCCTACTCCAGCTCCAATTTACTATGGAATGCACGATTATGATTTTAATCAGTTGCGATATACTATTGATAAATTGAGTTTTGAAAGCAGTAAAATGCAGGTGGCTCGTCAGGCAATTGCTTCAAATTTCTTTACAACACAACAGATCGCTGAGCTGATCAAGTTAATGACCTTTGAATCAAGTAAACTAGATTTAGCGAAAATTGCATATCATAAAACTATTGACAGACAAAACTATTTTATGATTAACGATACTTTTACCTTTGAAAGCAGCATCATGGATTTGAATGAATACATACAAAGAAGTTAAGAAGCTCATAGTGTTCAAAACCCAGGCGGACCCGTAAGTCCGCCTTTTTCATGCAAAAAATAAACGAATTTCCTTTTTCTGACATAAAGTGCCAGACGGTTGGTATCGTTCAAAAAATCGATTTGTTCAACTTCTTTGCTTTTCACTACAACTTCCACATAGCGTCCATAAAGTTCATACAAGGCGCATGTTCTTCCCCTATCTTTCCGCAATGCCATGAAACGACCGGCTTCCAGCAGTACACTGGCGCGGGTTTCAAGATCATCCATTAAAAAACGCATCTTTTTCATTAAATTCTTATACTTATAAAATAAATGTGCGGTTTCGGTAAAAATCAACCGAATCATTACACAGAACCTGACAAAATCTTAGATTTGTAGTATTCCAATCTTTCTGTGTTCTGTTTATTCTCTGATACCTGCACTTTATGAGTTATTTAAAAGTTTCGCTAGCTAGTTTAACCTTACTTGTAGCATTGCTACCAACATTATCTTCCGCACAACCTACCAACAAACCACCTGACAGGATAAAAATGCTGGCTGCTTTTAATGGTGAATGGAAAGGGGAGATGGTGACCCTGATCGAAAAAAAGAAAATAAAATATAAACTGAGCCATACATCTGAAAAAATTGCCGGGGGATGGGGCATACAGCTGAGTGAAGTAGCAATCATTCCTGAAAAAGGGAAGTATATGGCTGCCAGAATATTTAGTTACAGCTCGACCAGTGATACAACATACATGTACACCATTGACAATTTTGGTGAAACTTGGTTTTTCAAGGGGATTTGGGAAACTAACAGAAAGTTAATTCTTAAGGCTACAATGAACAAAGCAGGAAAGCAAACCGAAAAAGCAATTAGTTATAGCTTTATCAATCCAAAGGAATATGAATTCAAAAGCATAACCCGCACCGACAGCATTCCCGATGAAATTGTTGAAATGAAAATGTTACGTCAATAAATAAGCACATGTTTTAAATCAATAAAATCTTATTTTAATCTTTAGATAGCATAATGAATACTAAATCACTATATATCGGACTTACAATTTTTTTACACTTACCTTTAATTGCAAGCAGTCAGCATCAGAATATTTTAATCAGCACCCAGAACTTTCCTAATGAGCCCTCTATTGCTATAAATCCGAAAAACACCAATGAACTTGTTGCAGGTTCCAATATTGATAATTACTACTACTCTACAGATGGGGGACTAACCTGGAACGAAAACATCCTCACTTCCTCCTATGGGGTTTGGGGTGATCCTGTTATTGCATGTGATACTACAGGTAGTTTCTATTTTTTTCATCTCAGTAATCCACCATCCGGAAACTGGATTGACAGAATTGTAAGTCAACGCACTCCAACTCCCGGAGGCACCTGGACCAACGGAGGGTTTGCAGGCCTCAATGGAACCAAAGCCCAGGATAAGCACTGGGTAACAATTGAAAGAAACAGTAATACAATTTACATGACATGGACAGAGTTTGATGAATATGGAAGTACACAGACAACGGATAGTTCCAGAATATTATTTTCAAAGTCCCTTGATCAGGGTCAAAACTGGACAACTCCGCTAAAAATAAATCAACTATCAGGAGATTGTATTGATGAAGATAATACTACTGAGGGTGCTGTGCCTGCATTAGGACCTAACGGTGAGCTATATGTGTCGTGGGCCGGTCCGGCAGGACTAGTTTTTGATAAATCAACCGACGGGGGCACGACCTGGCTGAATCAGGATATTAATGTTACTACAATTCCCGGTGGTTGGGATTTTGCTATACCGGGTATTTTAAGGGCAAATGGGTTACCTATCACGAATTGTGATACCAGTGGCGGCCCTAACGATGGAACCATTTATATAAACTGGAGTGACCAACGAAATGGAACAACAAATACTGATATTTGGTTAGTAAAATCAACCGATGGAGGAAATTCCCTGGTCACTACCGGCCAGTGAACGATGATGCCACACAGCGTCATCAATTTTTACCTGGATGACCATAGACCAACGAATGGCAACCTGTGGTTTGTGTATTACGATCGGAGGAATTACAATGATACACGGACAGATGTTTATATGGCTCGTTCAACTGATGGTGGGATCACCTTTGAGAATTTCAAAATAAGTGATAGCCCTTTCATTCCAGATCCGGGGGTTTTCTTTGGTGACTATACCAATGTAACGGCTCATAATAATATCATAAGACCAATTTGGACGCGATTAGATAATGTTCAGCTTTCATTGTGGACAGCAATTATCGATACTACAATTGTTAGTCAGATGGAAATTTTAAATAATGATGAAAATAATCTGTTGGAACAAAACTACCCAAATCCATTTGCAGGGCAAACCTATTTTAGTTTTAAATTACATAAACAGGAAATAGTATCATTAAAAATTTACGATTTAACCGGTCGTTGCATAGCTGCTCCAATCAACAATCAAATTATGGAATTCGGTAAACATATTGTAAAGTTTGAAACTCAAGTCACGCAAGGAACCTATTTTTATGAATTGAAAGCTGGTGAAAAGTTAATGAGAAGAAAGATGATGGTAGTCGAGTAAATGAGTTGAAATGCGCTTAAGAAAGTTTTTATGAAATGAATTGCAAAAAGTTGTTCTTTTTTACTTTAAATGTACTATTCCCAAATTGGGATCAATCAAATATTAAGTTTTTCAATAGACAATTTTTTTTTGAATTTAGTAACATCCTTTTTCATACTAATTTTTCACAACAAATTAGAAAACTAATCTGCTTTTGATTCAAACTTATCTTTTTCAACGATATGAAATAATGAAAAAAAGTTATTAAGTTAGCATTGTGTAACCCGGGGTTATGGTGTGTCTGTAAAGAGTTTTGGCTTTAAAGCAATGCTCTTAAAAATTTATATTTTTTTGAAAGGAAATAGATACTTCAGCAACGATTTCCAAAAATCATAACTTTCACATCTTCTCGTTAGCCAACTAAAGGTTCGTTTTATGCTATGCCATACGAGAATCATAAACGACTGTACTTTATTCGTTTCCAATACCACAATATAAATTCCTTTTGCAAAACCAATCATAGCCGCAGTTCTGACAGGTGGCTATTGTTCAGAAACATTTCGTTCACTGTACTCCACCTGTAAGGTCTGCTTAGCGCGATAAAATTGAACGTTTGTGGAGTGAAAATAGGTCTGCTTAGCGCGATGAAGTTAAACCTTTCATTAATGAAAAGAAGTAGCATGCAACAAAATATTTCTTCAGTGGGAGACACAATGCCTCAGTCCTGAAAGGTGGGTATTTTACTAAAATATTTCGTTTACAAAATTCCACCTGTAAGGTCTGCTTAGCGCGATAGAGTTGAATGTTTCATTAATAAAACAGAAGTTGGATACATTAAATTTTCTCTTCTCCAATGGACACAAGGCATTGTGTCTCTACAACTATTGTTTTCTTGCTGAATTATTTATTTTCTTACTCCACAACAAACTTCTTCACCAGTCTTTCCACATCAGTTTGAAGCACCACAAGATAAACACCTTTCTTAAAATTTATACAATTTAAATTTTTCGTATAATAGGGTGGCTGTATCTTCGATTGCTCCTCAAAAACCATTTTTCCTACAGCATCAAAAACTTGTAGTTTGCAATTATTCCCTTTCAATTTATCCGCATTAATAAACGCCGTTTGCCAGTTGGGTGAGTAGTACACATTCAGTGTTGATTGCTGTGTTTGAATTATTGCTTCATTGATTCCAGCCAGTGTGTCACATGGTGATCCCGCCAATGCCGGCATATCATAATCAGGGTTATTCGGCAACCCCAAATAAGTTCGCTTTCCTCCCAAGTAAAAACTGTACGGCTGAAAATCACAGACCGTTCCCAAGCTATCAGGTTGATTAATTACAGACAAATTCATGTTATATGTATTAAATACAGAATCTTGATACGGATAAGGATTATTAAAAAAATCATAATACCAATTAGACAAATAAATTTTGTTGTCTGGGGCCAATTTTAATGCACCACATGCTGAAGGTATATTTTTTAGTTCCCATAATGTATCCTTAGTAGCAGAAATATTTGCCGCATTTAAATCATATTGAAATAGGTAGGAGGTATCTAAGTTCGTACTCACATACAACTTACTAGCATCGGGTGAAAATTCACAACTCCATGTGTATTTAGAGGGTATCATACCTGGATCGTCTTGTATTGTAATGGGATTACTTAACACCCCTGTACATCTGTCAAAATCGAAAAGTTCAATAACATCCTGGAGACTACAAAAAACCATCTTATCAGCATTCGGAGAAAAGCTTATATGTCCTAGATTAGTTCTGTTTTGAACACCAATAGATTGGATTGAAAAATTCTGAATGCCAGTTGGTGTTATTAAATAAGAGTACCAATCGTTATTACTTGAATTCGGGAATTCTGATTTTCTAAAAATAAGCCACCAGTCCCTGCCATTACCATGCTTGACGGCATTAATGCAATCAACCATTGCGAAACTTTGCAGTTGAACATTTTTGGTGGTGACGGCCCCAAGGCCGGCGTTGAGTCGCATATCAACGATACTATAGTAAAGTCCAAAACTACCACTAGCAACTCCAATTGAAAATAAATAGTAGGTACTATCATTTGCAGGGTTGGGAACAATTACTACCTCCTGATACCATCCCTGACCAAAAATTGAATCTCCGTTAAGCATTACCGAATGAGTAGAATCAAAAACCAATGCTGAATAATTGCCATTTGCGGATCTGGTATTTGCATAAAAAAGTAAATTCCCATTTGTATCTGCAATACTTGCACAACTACCTCGACCGTCCATGCCACTTAAGATGGGTACACCTGTTCCAGATGAAAAATCAATTCCTGCACTGTCGCCAAAACACCAGACCGAGTTTCGATTTTGAGAGTGAACGTTACAGGTAGTAAAAATTAAAATAATTAATAAGCATTGTTTCATATTTTTTTTCTAAAAGCCCGCATGAATTTGTTTTCATGCGGGCAGTTTTTTAAATTAATTTAAGATCACTACATTTTTGTAGTAAATATCCTTTTCATTTTCATAAACTTTCAATAAGTAATAGCCATCTTCGATTCCACTAATATCCAGTTCATTTGAAGTGGTTCCGGTTACAATCAGCCTTCCTGATGCATCAAATAATTTTACAATGGCGGTTGGAGGTAAAATGCGACTGAAGAATATTTTGCCTTTTGCGGGATTGGGATAGATTCCTAAATCTTTCTTCTGAAGTGGGTGTTTAGCTATATCAGTAATAGCAATTGTTCCTTGTTCTCGTAAGCTATATCCTGTGGTGTAATACTCTTCAAACAACAAAGTTGCAGCACTGTAAACTGCAAGCCCTCCTTCTTTCCAATGTTGCTCGAAAATTGACTCCAATGCAGTAGAATCTGAATGATCCAGTTCAATACCAGCTGCGATTTTGTTGATTAGAATAGCATTTATAAATTTATTGTTAGCTTCGATTGTGTTATCATCATCAATTGCATCATTAATGGCTTCTGCATCTACAAGTTCATTTGTGTTTATTGCTAATTGTACCGAATCAAATTTTCCTATATTTTCAAATCTCATTTCATCATAAAAGGCACCGAAAACAGAATCCAAAGGACTGCTTATAGTTATCAATCCCGGATTTGCAGATAATAACCTAAATAATGCAGCTCTTGCCAGGTAACGGTAATTGTCCTGATTGTCCAAATATGTAATGGTATCTGCAACCACCGGTCCATACACCAAATCTCTATCGATGTTTGCTACTAACAGGGTCTCTGCTTCACAAATAATTGAATTGGTTGTGGAGGCATTTGGATCAGGATTCACAACAGCTGCATTATAAGGATTCGGGCTGAAATCATTCCCTGGATCATCCAGCCCCTGAAATGACCATCCGAATGCACCAGTTGGAACTAAATTTCCATCAACTTTCTGTAAATTAGTATTCGTTGTAGTCTGGGTCCAGGTATTATTCCACGGTTCAGCGTGAGTTCCCTGATCAGTAAACTGACCATCCACATAATTAATACCAGTGAAGTAGTCACTTATTATATTATTCTTGAGTTCAGAAAGTTGACAATTCCCTTCAAATTGCATGGCAAAGCCTAATTTATCTAGTGTATTTCCACAAATATTCAAACTTGTGGAATTATCAGCTACAATTCCACGAACAAGCTCAGGATTGGTAGTAATTAGTGCATTATTAATAATGAAATTTTCTTTAATTACAGCATTGGAACTATTTTGCAACCAAATGCCTGTATGGTAACTGTTCAGGTCAGTACCATTGCCAAGGTTGAAATTAATTAAATTGGGGAGCGAGCCACCATTGCTATCATAACTTCCAATAACAATACCGGGAATAGTATTCGCGAGGATTCCAATACGACAGTCGGTAATGGTGTTTGAAAATACCTGCACATTTTGATTGGCAAGATCAGTATAATTTTGCAATGTAATTGCAGTATTATAGAATCTAAAATTTGTTGCACCAGAATAATCGGTGTTTACATAATCATTTTCAAAAATTATGATCTCACTTGCGGATAAGCCCCTGTAGCTGTTTCCAATTCTAATGTTTTGAAACAAGTTATTGTCTATTTGAAAACTATTTAATGAATAGCCATTTGAAATCGTGATTCCTTTATTGGCAATGTTCTTAAAGCTATTGTTGGTGACTTCTAAATTAATGTTCCCACCTATCACTATACCATCTTTTAACAGCCGGAACCTGCAGTTGTTTTGTGAGGATCCTCCCGTAGAACCAACTTTAATTGTTCTTGGAGTAGAACTATAATTCCAGGCCACTAATCCTGTGCCGCGTTGCAAAGGGTAACTCCTAAAATCAATCAAGGTGTCGAAGTCACAATAAAACAACACCAGTGAACTGTTTTTAGCATAAATTGCTTGAAGGGCATTGTTGAATCGATTGTGAGTAGGAAACGAACCTCCTATTTTTACATTCATGACTTCGTCCAGATAAATGTGCTGCTCTACAATCGCTCCAATAAACGGTACTTTCAATAACCTCCCTGTTTCGCAAGTAAAATAACAACTCGCGACTGTTATATCTGTATTTGAAAAATCATCGTTTTCCAAATGAATGCTCTCCCGGTTGTTTTTAAATGTTGCTTGTGAAATTTCGATTTCTGCATTAGCACTATTGTTTACATCACCTAGTACTTTTACTCCTTGTACCGCATCTTCAATGACTGATGCGGTGTTTATTGTTACTTTACCCTCTCCTGTCACTTCAATGCCCTGCCACATGGTTTTACAGCCTGAAATAGTTGTAGTATTGTTGGTTGAAGACTCCAGCAATAAGGTAGCTCCAGTTGGAACTTCTATTTTAAAAGGAGAGGATAAAGTTGGATTTATAAAAAGTAAATTAGTGCCTTCCAAAATTAAAATATCACCGCTGCTTAATGTAATAGTTTGATCCACTAAAAAATTCTCATCGGTTTGGGTGCTATTTGCATTGGCTGGAATCCACGCTGTGTAATTGAAAGGAGCGTTTTCAAAATCATCGCAATCAATAAATTCGCGTATGTCAAAATCTACAGCCGCCGATACTACCTCTCCATTGGCTGGAGCCTGTTGACCTAGAAAAGGCTGGATAGAACCATAGAATACATTGCTTGGAGGAGTCATATTTCCCTCCCATAAACCTGGCAATTTTAACCTGATGGCTTGAAATCCTGACTTGCGCTCTGAGGTGGTACTGTTGGCATTTACCTCCGCAGGTACTCCTTGGCTGGCTGCATCCAAAGTAGAATAAGCTGATATATCTTGTGCATTGGTCATATACCAAATATTAGCCACCTCA
Source organism: Bacteroidota bacterium (assembly GCA_016722525.1). Classification (GTDB taxonomy): domain Bacteria; phylum Bacteroidota; class Bacteroidia; order AKYH767-A; family OLB10; genus JADKJB01. The sequence goes on along the minus strand of JADKJB010000003.1, from coordinate 226,896 downwards.
GGGTTAACGGAGAAAGTACTTTTGTTGTATGCTCCACACCCCCATCACTAATTAAATTCTGCGCACTGTCATATTTCTTCAAATATACATCATCTACCCATACCAATACACCACGCACTGCACTGGTTGACACTAATGAATAATTGGGCATAGAGATACTAAATGTTATCGTGTTTTTGAAGCTTTTAGTGTTAAAATAGTTTTTAATAGGGACCGTTTTGTTTGATGGTTTCGCCTTTAAAATTAATTGAGCTATTTCTGACTTTGAAATAGAAATTGAATTGTGTTTGGAAAACATGAAGCTGAGGCTGATTTTCTCACTCCACCACAAACTTCTTCACCATTCGCTCCCTCTCCGACCGATAGCTATCGGTCTCAAAAGTTATCAAATACATCCCCTTCGCAAATGATGCACAATTCAAATTTTTTGTAAAATATGGTGAATTTAAAACACCACTTTCAGCGTACACTTCTTTTCCTAATACATCTACCATTCGTAACCGGTAATTTTTTCCTTTTAGCTTATCGACATTTATAAAGGCTTTCTCCCAGTCGGGTGCGTAATACACGTGTAGGTTGGCGTTAGAGCTACCTGAGCTTGCAGGTTCGTTTATGCTGACCAGTGTATCGCATGGGCTGCCTGCCAGGGCGGGCATGTCATAATCGGGATTGTTGGGGAGGCCATAATATGTTCTCTTGCCTCCAAGGTAAAAACTAAATGGCGCATAGCCACAGGCAGTTCCTAAACTATCGGGGTAATTAATTACACTCAGATTCATGTTTACGTAATTGTAAACGCTATCTGGATAAGGATAGCAATCAGGAAAAGCACCGCATTCCCAAGACTTACTAAAGTAAATTTTCTGATCAGGACCTCTTTTTAAAAATCCATTTGATATTTGTGGAATTGAACTAAATTCTAAAGTATCACATGTTGCTGCCGGATTGGATGACCATAAATCATACTGAATTAATACACTTACAGTTGGATGATTTGTACTCACATACAAAAATCTTCCACTCGCAGAAAATTCACATCCTATAAACCATCCATAAGGAGCTGAAGTAGGTGTGGGCTGAATGGTAATTGGATTGCTGATAAAACCAGTACATCGGTCGAAATCGTACAATTCCAAGAGTCCGGTATAAGTAATATAAATTAATTTATTGCCTTCGGGAGCAAATTCATACCGACCAGCATTCGTATGGTTATCACTACCTACTGATTGAATTAATGGAATTGAAATTCCATTATGGGTGACCAAATACACATACTGATCATTTGAATAAACTGAAGCATTTCTTAATACAATCCACCAATCCCTTCCATTTCCATGTTTAACGGCACTCAAACCATCAACAACATAGAAACTTTCCAATATCACATTCTTCTGCACAACTTCCCCCAATCCCCCATTTTGTGCCATATCAATAATCGAGTAACTAAATCCGGGACCTGAGGTGACTCCGATGCTGAAAAGATAATATTTCATAGAATCATCCGGCATCGGAATGAGAACAAGTTCCTTGTACCAACCTATTCCACGTATAGAATCACCATTTGCAACTAACAAATTTGAACTATTAAATACCCTTGCATAAAAAGGAAAATTAGTAAAGTCATTGTTATCGCCGGTGGATGCGTACAATTGCAATTGTCCTGTCGTATCACAATAGCTGACACAACTTCCTCGTGTATTCAATGAAGTGGTGATGGGTATTGGACCGTTATTGAAATCTATTCCTGTAGAATCACCAAAACACCAAACATTGTTTCGCTTTTGTGCATTTGTGTGTTGAGATGCAATTAGGAATAAGCAAATAATATGTATGAACAGTTTCATTTTCATGATTTATTATTTAGCTATTACCAATTTTTTCTGATCAAAAATAGCAACTCCATCATTTATTGAAACCAGATAGAAACCGGAGTTAATTTGGGTCAGTGCAATTTCGAACGACGAAGTTTTTGCTGCAATCTTTTTATAGTAAATTAGTTGCCCCACACTGTTTCTTATTTCTAATATAAAATCATGCTCCATATTTAAAAAAACGGATTTCACACCTATCGGTGGCCGGATTTGGAACAAGTGCAAATGATGATTTTTGGCTTTAGGAATAGGTAGAATTGGGGTTGAGCACTAGTTCTAAGAGCTGGTAATACATCATGAATTTCCTCAAAAGAATTGCTCGAGCCATAAACACCGCCTTACCACCCAAAATTGGATCCTGAATTGCTATTTCCTGCAATGTAGTTGAATCAGATTCATTTAAAACAGAATCCCGCAATACTTTAGTAACTAATATACCATTTATTGCTTTCTGATTGGTTTCAATTTGATTGGTATATAGAATGGAACTATTTAAAGTGAAAGCTGTATCAAAATTACCTGCTAAAATTAAAGAATCAACCCGCAAGAACAATCCAATATTTGATAGTTTAAAATTTGAGTAGAATTCACTAAATAAAGTATCTTTGCTGGTGTTCCGGACCAATAAGTTGGTATCGGCATTAATTTGTTCAAATAAATACTGTTTGGATTTGTAGGTAAACTCGTCTACATAATCAACAAAAGAAAGTGAATCTTCAACTATATCACCATAGCGCACATCACGATCGGGATCATCGGGGGCGGTTTCAACGGCGCATGTAATTCCGGTGGAAGATGTGGATTGACTTAATGCTGCAAAAGGATCAGGGTAGGGATTAAACTCAACACCAGGAGTTTGATAAAACCAGGTGAATTGATTACCCGGTGCGTCCGTATTCACTCCTAAAAAGGTAGTATTGTCATAACCAAACCATCTGTTGTTCCAAGGAGTTGCGGCGGAACCTTGATCAGGTAATACTGCACTGGTAAGGAAAACTCCCAAGCCGGGATCAGGATCATTGTTAATGTTATTGCAATGCAACTCAGTAGCTGAACAATCATCTCTGATATGAATGGGAATTTGGATTTGATCGAGTACATTCCAATTAATCAATCCTCTGGGACTTAAAGTATGAAAAATGCCTTCCACGGTAAACGTTCCGAAAGGTATGGAAGGGTTGGTTTTGGAAATATTATTTTGCTGAACATGTGCATCCGGACAATTTTCCAACCATATTCCACGATGGTTTGCAGTAAATTCAGTTTGACCAAAATTTATGGTATTTGGAGTACCGTAATTTGCTGTAAAAAGATCACTTCCAATGGTTATGTACTGGATATTGCGTGCATGAATGCCAATGCGATAATTGTCTATTGTATTGCCCGAAACACGAATTAAACCTGTGGATGCTATATTTGGATTCTGTAAAGTCACCGCAGTGCTATTGAAGCTGTTATAAGGCATACTGCTAATTGTTACCGGCACTGTATTTTCAAATGTGTTGCCATAAACCTGAAAATTCCCGGTGATATTGCGCCCAATAACTGCCGTTGAAACACTTGTGAAAGTGTTGGTTTCATTGATAGTAACATTCGAAGAATTGTTGTTAATATTTATTCCTCGAAGCAAATTACTGAAACTATTTCCTTTTATTTCACTTTCAATATTGCCATAAAAAGTGATAGCTTGTGGTGAATCTCCAAATTCGTTATCACCGAAAATGTTGATGGTATTTCCGGTAGTAGTCGAGGCAAGAATTGCGGTTCCGTCATTGCTTCTATAATACTGATCATCGTCCCGAACCATGTTGGTGAACAGGTTGTTTTCGATGTTGAGGCTGCTATTCAGTGATTTTATTCCATAGGCTGCTCCTGAAAAATTATTTCTTAATGCCGCAGAACCCCCTATGGTAAATGTTACATTATCGATGTTTTGCAATTCAATGTGTGTATTTGGTTCCCAACCTGAGTAGGGATACTTTTCTAAGTTTCCCACTGAACAGGTAAAGTTACAACCTTTATAAAAGGTGCGCCTACAAAATCGTAATCCTCTTCATATAATAAAAAGGATTTGTAATTGTTATCAAAATCAACAAATCGTAGATCTAGTCTTCCTCCATCGCTTTCAATTGCTACAATAGCATCTTCGATTTCAGTTGGATTAGAAGATGGGGTATACACATTGCTAGAACCTGGCATGTTATACATATCAATAATACCACCTGAATTCAAGATCCCTCCCCATAGTTTCACATCCAAAATTCTGGTTGAATTATTAAGGTTGTCAGGATTATTAAGAGAATTATTGGAACTTAGTGTAATATCTCTGTCAATATAGAACTTCCCATCAGTGAGAGTAATAGGGTCTCCATTTGAATCAGAATACGGTTCATCGGGAAAGCTCACAAACAAATTTGTTCCGGTTAAATTGGTTGTTAGATCATCACAACCCAGAAAATCACGATAATCAAAATCTACAGCCGCCGATACTACCTCTCCATTGGCAGGAGCCTGTTGACCTGGAAAAGGCTGGATAGAACCATAGTCTTGAGATACTGAACCAACATTTCCCGCCCATACACCCGGCAATTTTAACCTGATGGCTTGAAATCCTGACTTGCGCTCTGTGGAGGGCCTGTTTGCATTTACTTCAGCAGATACTCCTGGAAATTCGGCTGCATCTAAAGTAAAATAAGTTGATAGATCTTGTGCATTGGTCATATACCAAATATTAGCCACCTCAGGGTTAACGGAGAAAGTACTTTTTGTTGTATGCTCCACACCTCCATCACTAATTAAATTTTGTGCACTGTCATATTTCTTCAAATATACATCATCTACCCATACCAATACACCGCGCACTGTACTGGTTGACACATCTTCATAATCGGGCATAGCGATACTAAATGTTATCGTGTTTTTGAAGCTTTTAGTGTTAAAATAGTTTTTAATAGGGTCTCCATCATAGCTATCGGTCATTAAGTTAATACTCACGTACTCCCAATCGTCACCTCCTTCGGAAATTTCTTCACGCCAAATCACATTTCCGTTTAATTCCACTTGCTTATAAACGCCTGTCGATGTTCCTGGCGTGTCGTATAAATCCGCATAGTAGCTGTCTTTTATATTAAATATTAAATTATAGTTGTGATGGGGTGCCACAATAATTGGCTGGTACACCATTTTTGAAGCATGATATGCTGAATTGGTAGTGCCATCTACCGCAAAAACATCCACGCCATACAATCCTGGTCTATCTGTGTTCCATTCCGGTAACGAAGTGATGGGTCCATACTCCAAGGTAATTGGTAAATCGGTTGGGCCAACAATTTGTTGTGCTAAATCATATCCGTTATTGGAAGATTGATTGTTTCCAGCTGCCGCTGCATTATTGGGATGTGGTCGAACTACATAGGAAACTTTGGAGACACCTAAACTTCCCGTTGTCAAATTTATTTTAATGTTGTCTCCTTCATTAACATATGCAATAGGGTCGCTGTTAAAAGTAAATCCCGGAACATACCCTGCAACATTATCAAACGCAAAATTAACTTCTGGTGGCTGCACACAAGTAGCACACTGACTCGCAACAGATTCGCCTGCTGCATAAGAAAATGCATTGGGCGTATTGATTAAAATAGGAGGGTTTGTTGTTGAACTTGTTTGGCCATTCACACCATGGGTTCTTTCATAGTCCCAAACGGATTCTTCCATGTAGTTCTCTTGTAAACGCGCATAACCACCAAATTGACATGCCAATATACCCGGCAAATCATAGGCTTTTGAAAATGTATTTTCTGAAATAGTTACCTGGTAAACTTTGTCTTGAGTTGGATTTAAGCCATAATAGTCGGCAGGATAGGGAAGTGAAATAGGATAATTCTTTTCGCCTTCAAGATAAAATAATGATTTCAAAATAGTAACGTTTCCGGATGCCGGATTTCCAATGTTGGGAGAAGTAGAAGTTGAACAAGGAGGTGTGTGATCATCATAAAATGGTTGTCCTAGAGTTGGATGATTATAAATGTTTAAATCATTGTACTTATGTTTTTTAATAACTTCATTACTAAAAAATGTACCAAAGGTACACTCTTGAATTATAATATCAACCGGATTCGGTTGTGCATCGAGCGCTTCTTTACATTCATCAAAAATACAATTTGTAATAGCAAAAGTTGTAGCGGGCCCGGTTAAATTGCTGTTATCATTGATTCCATCAATCCAAAATCCATAACCTTTGTTTGATCTTCCGTTATCTGTAGATTTGACATGATGAATATAGCAATTTTCAACTGTTACTTGATCGGTATTGGCTCTGGCATAAATTGCTTTACAGGAAAAATTATAAAGCTCACAATGCGAAATCACATAGGGTCCTGTTAATCCCATTGGCTCGTTTTCCATCCTAACACCACTACACAAAGTTACATCTTCATTGTAATCTATGTAGCCGGTCATAGCACCTCTTAATCTCAAATTTCGTATCGTTGACCCGCCCCGCATTATAAACATATAACCAGCATTATCCAGCACTTGGTTGGCAAAGCTACCTCTGTTATTTGAAAATAGTAATGTACCTTCCGGGTTATCTATCAAATCATAATCTCCTGATAAGATAACCCCATCAACTACCAGTGGAGCCACCCCGGAAATATCTATTTCACTGGGACACATAGCACCTGGCATTAAAATGTCTCCTGGCATCATGTTTCCAGAACTGATGGGAGTTCCAAGGCGATTCAAAAGATCATTGGCATTATCGTAAGTGTAGGTAATAGGACCCGTAAACATCCTCAAATTCCTTAAGCAAATATTTAGATAATAATTTGTGGTATCACTTATTCCATCACAATCTCCCATTTCATATTTCGAAAATTTTGCTAAATATTTTTTAGATGTATCCAATGCGGTTGTGAAAGTTTGAAAACTAAAAATGCACTATCGCAATTCATTTGCCAATCTTTAGTATAGGTTAATTCACTTCCGGGAGTATAATTTTCATACAAAACTAGTTCCTTTATGGGTGCATACCACTTATTGGGATCAGGAGCAAATATGCCCAATTTAATTAGTGCCGAATCCACCGCAAATGAAAACCAGAGATCGGAGTTTTCAAACAACATTTCAACCGGGTTACAGGTTGAAGTACTTGCTAATTCATAGGGCATCTGCGGAGCATCACCCGGCATCAATTTATACGCCAACGCAAAGTTGCCATAGGATGTTACTGCAGCATTCGTTTTTTTTGTATTACTATCATTCACTCCCTCTCCTTTATCTGTCCATTTAGTTCCATCCCAAAAGCAATGTGTACAGGTTTTACAGTTAAGTAATCACAATGTGTAGAATCAAATGCAAATTTTGGAGTAATGTTCGAAGTACCTGCTGTCCGGCTTAAGTTCCAGTAGCCGCAATCACTGATAAAAGTGATTGTAGTATCCATGGCACTTCCTAATGCCTGGGTGGTATCAAAATATTCTGCTGTAAAGGCATCTGTGGCATTTGTGGGTGCTGTGATTTCCACTTTTCTGAATTGGTTGTTCTTACCCTACAGGAAATTGAAAGGCTGTGTTCCCTATTTTTTTTATTGGTCCACTCACAAAACTACTACTCGATGCACCACTTACTTTTGAACCTGCTTTCATCGTCAATAAATTTGTGGCTGTTGTGATTAAATTCCCACTCACAAAAAACAGTGTATCATCCACACTCAAGGTCGTATTGGCCGTTACCTGATTGGAGCTTTTGTTAATAGCCAGTTTTTTAAACGCGTAGTTGTAACTCCCGTTTAAGGATTGGGCCGTGTCGCCTGCTAAAGTCACCTTGCCGGTGGAGGTGTTAAATACCACTTTGTTGCTGTTGATAGTTACGTTCTTGTAAAAATAGTTATTTCCCGTGTAACAAACCTGCACATCCTGGCCGGTGGAGTTAAAAGATACATGGTCGCTGTACACATCGGCTGCGGTGGCACTTAATCTAAGTCGACCTGAGGAGCCGTTGTTTGCAAAGCTTGTCGCTCCGTTATAAGTGTTGTTGCCATCGCTATGGCAATTTGCTGTTCCTGTTTTGTAAAAGTAGAAGCACTGTTAAAAACGTCATCTTTTAGTAAAAAGCCCCCTGCGCTCAGAGTCAGGTTGCCATTAAATTCGCACCCTACCAGATTCACTATCGCCGTGCCTGTGAGGGTGAGTGTTTGGGCCGTAGTTCCGAGTTGTTTTAGCCTTTTTAATGTTAAATAATCCGCTCCAAAGCCCCCCGAGCCAATGCTGATAGTTTTGCCACTGGCCAAAACCGACACACCTCCGCCATTGCCAAATGCCACACCACCATTACCGGTACTGCTTATTGTAACGTTCGCATTATAAAATGAGCTGTCGCCATTAGCCAAATACACCTCTTTGCTAGCATGGTTGGTGATGGTCACAGGTCCATTAAAAAAATCGTTGGTAGAGGAGCCCATCGTAAAATAAAAAACGCCCGAATGGGTAATCGTCAAGCTATCCTCAAAAGTGCAATTTCCTGTTCCGGTAGTGTTACTGGTTCCCGATGAAACCAGATCCACCGGCTTTAAAAACACTCCTCCGTTCATGTGGTAATAGCCGCAACTGGCTTCAATCCGGGCATTAATAGTAGCACCTCCAAAATGGCATAACGAGCCAGCTATATTTAGGTTTCCATTGGTTACTAATCCTCCATTAAAATAGGTCACACCGGTTGTGGTTAATGTATAAGTCCCTAAATCGACTGTGTCGCCATTGATGGTGAAATTAGCAACCGTTCGGTTTTGATCGAGCACCAAATTGTTGGGAGCATTGCTGTTGAGCGTTATAAAATCGGCTACCCAGGAACAATTCCACTGGACCAATTCCCAGCTGTATTCCAATTAGTACTACTATTGCCGGTCCAAATATAAGAGGCTGATAATAGGTGCGTTACGCTACTTAGCACCAGTAGCAAAGTGGTGAGTATATATTTTGTTTGCATGAGGATTAATTTTTATTGGTGAGTAAAATGGTTGTTTGCAATTTTTTTTTGTGCTAGAGGTTGCTAATAAGCAGCTATTCGCCCATCGGTTAATTGGATATAAACTCATACCAATCACTCCAGTTACCGGCCTGGTTTTTTAAGCGCACCTTTGAATTGTACACCAGCTGCTCGCTAAGGGCTCCCAGGCCCAAATGCACCCGAAGTCCGGCGCGGGTAAAGGTGAGGGTGCCTGAGGGTGATTGATCCAGCTCAAAGGTGTGACTAAACACATCCGTTAAATTTGCTTTTGTTCCTATAGCCACCTCTATTTGGGTGCAATTGGAATCGGCCAGTGCGACAAAGAACAGGCCCGTTCCGTTTTCGATGGTAAAGGTGGCATCGGTGGCCGCCTGGCTGTGTATTTGTAGAGAACTACAACAAAATAAAATTAAAAATAAAATTGTTTTTTTTAACAGCTGTGTGTGGTGCAATGTGCTGTTTGTGAAAATAGCAATGCGCCTTTTTTCTTTGCGTGAAAGAATTGGTTGTTGGGTAGCCATGGTAGTTAAATTAAAAGTTTTTCCTGGTTCTGGTATATTAAGTACTATAAAACATTCCGTAAAGCTGCATTAAAAAACAGCACATATTCTTCACTCAAAAATTCACTGCATCGGGGGGAATACAGTTAATTTTGTACGCGTGCTTTCCGCAGTAAAAGCATTGGAAAGCGAAACTAAAATTTAATAGCAACTTTTTATTGTTGTTGCCATTTCACACCAATAGTAGGTGGTTGAAAATGAAAAATTTTGTAAAAAAAAAAAAAACGCAACTTATCAACCGAAAAATCTTCGTTCTGTTCGTTCAATAGCAACGCCTTAAGCCCTAAAGCTAACTAAAAAAGGTGCATAACTTTTGCGTGCCTTTGAAATGAAGAGGCGGGTGAAAGGAAATTGTTGGGTGGAGGGTGGTAAAATTTGGTATAGAGCAGAAGGATCATACTGCGATGTTATTCGATTTCCATAAAAATGGTTTGTAAATTTTGATTCGGAGAATTTATTGTTCAAATAGAAATCTGATAGTGGGAGAGGTGTGAGATATTTTTACACAATAAAAAGTCCAATTATTATACTGTTTCAAAATTAACTCACAGTTCATTGAATTAAAAAAATAAATACGCGATAGTTATTAGTTAGAAAACCGCTACAAATAAAAGAGAATCGATAGATAAAATATATAGTCTGTTTTTTAACAAACACATTTTACTAATCTAAAATAAGCCATTGCCCTACCATAAAATCAAAATTCAAAAGTGAATGAAACCAATGTATTACCCTCAACCCATCCATGCTCTTACTACTTCCAATCCCGGCATTGGCTCTTCAATTTTCAATTTTTTTCCTCATACCGCCAAGGTCGTTGAAGAGTTTATTAGGGTTCTGACTTTTCAATTGTTCTTTTGAAGTAATTCCCATTTTAGTAAGTACTTCACTCCATGGAGAAGGAATTCCGGTAATGACATCGTCCATATGCAAGCCTCCAATGTTTGCTTCAGGCCGCATTTGTGGAAAAAATAATACATCCTGGATAGAAGGAGAGTTGGTCATAATCATAGAGAGGCGGTCGATGCCGATACCAAGACCGGCAGTTGGTGGCATTCCATATTCTATAGCACGAAGAAAATCTTCATCCAGTTGCATCGCTTCTTCATCACCTCGTTTGCCTAGCTCTAATTGCTCTTCAAAACGTTTACGTTGATCAATAGGGTCGTTTAACTCACTGTAAGCATTGCAAATTTCTTTACCGTTGCAAATAGCTTCAAATCGTTCCACCAGTCCAGGTTTGCTGCGATGTTTTTTTGCAAGTGGCGACATTTCAACAGGGTAATCGGTAATGAAAGTAGGCTGAATAAGTTTGTGCTCGCAAGTCTCGCCAAAAATTTCATCGATGAGTTTACCACGGCCCATAGTATCATCAGTTTTGATGTTTAGTTTCAATGCCACTTCCCTCATTCCCTTCTCATCCATTTCTGAAATATCGAAACCGGTAAAATGTTGAATTGCTTCGTACATGCTATACCGCTGCCATGGTCGCTTGAAATCGATAGTATGATCACCCACCTGCACGGCAGTTTTTCCGTGAAGATCCATTGCTATTTTTTCCACCATCTCTTCAACAAGATCCATCATCCATGCATAATCTTTATAGGCAACATAGAGCTCCATTTGTGTAAATTCAGGATTATGAAAACGGCTCATCCCTTCGTTTCTGAAATCTTTAGAAAACTCATAAACTCCATCAAACCCGCCAACGATCAATCTCTTCAGATATAACTCATTGGCTATACGAAGATACAAAGTCATGTCGAGTGTGTTGTGATGCGTTTTAAAAGGACGAGCAGCTGCACCGCCATAAAGCGGTTGAAGGATTGGAGTTTCCACTTCCAAATAAGACTTCTGATTCAAGTAATTTCTCATAGAGTTTACCAATTGCGTCCGTTTAATAAACGTATCTCTCACATGGGGATTAACGATGAGATCAACATAACGCTGACGGTACCTAATTTCAGGGTCCGAAAAAGCATCGTAAACAACGCCGTCCTTTTCTTTCACGATAGGCAGCGGCCGAAGTGACTTGGTGAGGATATGAAAATCTGTCACATGCACACTGATTTCACCCATTTGAGTTTTAAATGCATAACCTTTTACACCAATGATGTCACCGATATCTAACAATTTTTTAAAAACGGTATTGTAGAGGGTCTTATCATCTCCCGGACAAACATCATCTCTTTTAAAATAAAGCTGAATACGACCTTTTGAATCCTGCAATTCGGCAAAAGAGGCATTTCCCATAATCCTGCGGCTCATAATACGTCCTGCAAGACTAAGGTCCACCATTTCCGAACCTTTAGCCTCAAAATTACTGTGTATTTCTTGTGAATTGCTATTAATTTCAAATAGTTCGGCCGGGTAAGGATTAATACCCAGACTGTACAATTCTTCCAATGCCTTACGGCGAAGCTGTTCCTGTTCGTTATGTTCCATTTGGCAAAGATAGAAAATGTGGTGAAATCTGGAAAGTGGTTGGTGGCGGGTTAGGAAATGAGTTATTGGGTTTGTGGGAAAACAAAACACAGAGGCGGTTTTTCCAATTTTAAAACATAAAAAAACAGCCGGGGAACCACCCCCGGCTGCGACCTCAATGAACCGCTATATATGCTGATTCTAAGAAAGTTATTTACCAACCAATAAATTTAATTCCTGTATTGAAGGCAGCTAATTCAGGGCTGGAATTGTTTTTGAAAAAATTTAACAATCCATAGCTTGCAAAGACAGTGAAATTACGGTAGCCTAATCTGACAGTTGCATCACATTTAATTGGATTTAAATTAAAATTATCATAAATTTTCACTTTAGCTTCCTCCCCATTTTGCGATTGAATCATTTTAACGTGAGAGCCTATACGAAGTCCTCCAATCACTCCTACCGCTAAATGAGCTGTTTTTTTGGAATACTGACTTGTATTGAACTCCAATAACAAAGGAACATTTAAATAACCTACAACCAGTTTGTTTTTCTTAAGGGAAATGGAAGGGTCAGAAACAGCTGCAACAGAGTCCACATTTGGAGCGAGATAAGCATCCGATTTAAATCGAAAATTATTAACAGAAAATCCTAACCCGGTTACCAACATGATATTGCGACGGTATAATTTCATTTCAAGATCCACCAGATTTAAGTTGAGAGCAATAGATTTTTCAATTCTAGGTTCCAAAAATTCATATCCTTTCGGAGGAGTAGTTGAGAAATCATTATCCATGAGCATATTCACTCCCATTTCAAAGCCAGCCCAATGACTTTTAGTCTGTCCGCATTCGGTTTTCGCGGAGTCTTTAAAACTGATTCTCATATTACGACCTTCGCCATCGACGATCAAAATTTTTGTTTTGCCCAATACAATCCTGGTGGTATCCTTAAACTGGGTATTAACATCTGCAATTCTACCACCTCCGGTAATTGTATTATTCTCTTTTGTTGGTTTAGTTAAATAATAAACACTTCCACTTCCACTGATGTTCGAGGTGAGCTCATCAGTTACATCCACCAGGCACTTGCCACTGCCACTGATAGTGGCCGTGCAGGTTTTAACTTTAAAATTCTCCGCATCAATTTTACCTGATCCACTGATGTCAACCTCCATCGCTTCAAAGTTCCTCCAATTCAATTTTTCCTGATCCACTAATCACACAATTTGTTTTCTTTGCCTGGAGGCTTAAGTCCATTTTTCCGGCTCCTGTCACGCGCAAATCGATTTCGTTTGTATTAAACGCTCCATTTGATTCCAATTTTCCTGAACCACTAATATCAATTTTATTTAGTTGATTGGCAGTTACAATAATATCATCAGACGAACCGGTAATTACTAACCAACCATCAACTGATGTACTTACAAAATTCATGATGTTATTGTTTGCTCCTTGGTCTTCGCTGGTAATACCTGCAACTTCACCTTGTCGCAGTTCAACAACTGCTGAACCGGCAATTTTAATTTTATCGAAATTCATTGCTGATTGAGCGAAAGTTGCAGTGGAGAATAATAAGCTGGCAATTAATGACCCAGATAGTTTTATAGTATTCATAATTTGAAAGATTTTTTTGTTTTAATTAAGAGTAGGACGGTTGGGTTGCAAGGAAAGTTACAAGTGATTTTTATTTTTATCATTGCAGATTGAAAATCTCTGTAGTTCCACTGCATGGTTCAAGCCGATTGCAGGTCTCGACTTCGCTCCACCTTTTTGGGGGTCACTACTAAGGCTTGTTCCTTGAGATATGTGATTGTAAGTAAATGACAGTCAACTTTACTTTACCATATCTTTTTCGATTTTAAAATTGCCCATTGCAAAACTGAAACTAGAAATGCCGGAAGAGAGGTCGGTTGCAGTGCTTATGGAAACTTTATCTTTTGAAACTTTTTCAATACCATTCTCTAAAAAATTCTGTACAGAATTGCGGGAAGATACATTATCATCAGCTAACTCATGAGCTTCATTGTCATTAGAAACCATCTTTTGCAATTTGCGATCGGATACCTGGCGTAATACTTCCAAAACGGTCATATATTTTTCCTGAGCAAGCGCAGTGTGGTTCGAAACTACTGAGATGAGTGGTTGTTGTTGAATTTGCAACTCCTGATGTAAAAGAGGTAATTCCATAATTTGAATGGGTTCCAAGTATGCAACGGGAATTGATTCAGGTTGTACTAAATTTGTTGCCGAAGATTGACTAGCACTATGGGAAATGTTGTTGCCCGGTATTTCTCTTTTGCGTTTTTGAGCAAGTTGAGATGGCTCCAATATCATTGTCTTTTCGACTGGCGAAGCGGTAGACTTGTTATCAGTTAACCTCTTTGAATTCATTTCAATGGCATTCTTTTGTTTTGGCAAATCCGTTGCAGGTAAAGAAGTAGGCTCTAGGGCAAATTCAATCTTTGGTTTTTCGTTTGATTTAACGAACATGAAATATGCTCCTGCTATTAATGAAAGTAAAAGTATGGCAGCAACTGCATATCTCACTACACCGGCAAAATTGAACCCCATCGGTATTGGTTTCTTGAGATCATTTTTACCGGGAAAGGCTTCATTTGATGCAACTAATTTGGTTGCCTGAAACAATTTAAATTCATTTTCATAAATTGGATTTGTTTTAATGAATTCTTCCAGCATTTTAATTTCGCCGGGAGCACAATCTCCTTCAACAAAAGCAATCATGTACTGTGAAAAATTGGACTGATTAACTTCTCCCTTTTTTAATTTCTCTTTTTGTGGGAATTCAAGTGAAGATGCTCTGATAGTGATATTGTTGAAACTTTCGAATTCTGCTTTCAAATCCGGGTTAGATTCAAGAAACAAAAACAAATCTGCCACATGCTCAGCAGAGAGGTTTCCATTATAATAATCGATGAAAATTGCCTCGTAATTGTTTTTATTGATTTTCATTTTGGTGATTGAAATTGGTGATTCGAATTTATTTTGTTGCTGGGGCTGAAGCCCCAATTGAGTTGAGTTGCGTTTACCCCAGGCTGAAGCCAGGGGTTATTTGAGTTGCGATTCCAATCGCTAAAGCCAGGTTATTTGTTGATTGAAATTGGTGGTTCGAATTTATTTGGTTGCTGGGGCTGAAGCCCCAATTGTTTTGAGTTGCGTTTACCTCAGGCTGAAGCCAGGGGTTATTGGGTGAATTTATGATAGTATTAAATAACATTTTGTATGCTGCCAATATATTCTTTCAGAAACGTACGAGCTCTGTAGATGTATACTTTCACTTGAGATTCGTTAAGACCTGTGATCCCTCCTATTTCTTCATAACTATACCCCTCATAATCTCGTAACATAATTACTGATTTTTGTATTTCGGGGAGTTTAGCAACTGCTTCATTTAATATTTGTTTAATATCAGAATACTGCTCTTCGCTTTTCAGAGTTCCTAAATTAGCTTCTTCCATCTTTGCAGATTTTTTACCTCTTCTGATTTTGTCAATCATGGTCCGGTAAGCAGTGGTAAAGATGTAGGATTTCGCTTTTTCGAAATTTACATTCTGAAAGGTCATCCATAATTTTTCATAGGTATCCTGCACAATATCTTTAGCATCATCTTGATCCCGAATATTATGCAATATAAACCGATAGACTCCATCAGAGAATTGATCAACGCATTTATTATACTCCAAGACGGTCATGTTAGTTTACCAGGTCAATTGACAAAATTGCAAATTTCTAAAAATGAGACGGGCACCTTAACTAAATAGTTACAGGTGCCCGGCAAAGAATTTTAATATTGCTATAAAATGCTGAATTCCATAATTATGCAAGAGTCCTTTTCACTGCGACCTGCTCATATCCTTCAACGATATCACCAATTTGAATATCATTAAAATTATTTAAACTAAGTCCACATTCGTATCCTGTTGCTACTTCCTTAACGTCATCCTTAAAACGTTTCAGAGAGGAGAGTTCACCGGAATGAGCAACGATTCCATCGCGAATGATGCGTACTTTAGTGTTACGTGTTATTTTCCCATCGAGCACCATGCAACCCGCAATTGTTCCAGCTTTAGGTATTTTGAATACTTCACGAACTTCGAGGTTACAAATAATTTTTTCCTGGAATTCAGGAGCAAGCATTCCTTCCATGGCATCCTTCACTTCATTTATAGCATCATAGATGATGGAATAAAGTCTGATATCAATTTGCTCCTGTTCTGCAAGTCGCCGTGCATTAATAGCAGGACGAACCTGGAAACCTATAATTATTGCATTGGAAGCAGAGGCAAGGAGTACATCAGATTCGGTGATAGCACCAACCGATTTGTGAATTACGTTCACTTGAATTTCAAGTGTCGACAATTTGAGTAAGGAGTCTGCAAGAGCTTCAACAGAACCATCTACATCACCTTTAACAATAACGTTGAGTTCTTTAAAGTTTCCAATTGCGAGTCGTCGTCCAATTTCATCAAGAGTAATATGTTTATGTGTACGAATTCCTTGTTCCCGCTGGAGTTGTAATCTTTTGTTTGCAATTTCACGGGCATCTCTTTCATCATCCATCACATTAAACTGGTCACCAGCCTGAACGGCACCTGCCATCCCCAGCATGATGACGGGTTGAGCGGGGCCCGCCTCATTCATGCGATTACCACGTTCATTAAAAAGTGCTTTAACACGACCGGCATAACAACCCGCCAACACAATATCACCCACTTGAAGGGAACCATTTTGCACCAAAACAGTAGTTACATAACCTCTTCCCTTATCTAATGAAGATTCAATTACAGTACCAACAGCATTTTTATTTGGATTGGCTTTAAGATCGAGTATTTCAGCTTCCAGCAAAACTTTCTCCAGCAAGTTCGAAATATTCAAGCCTTGTTTAGCAGAAATCTCCTGACATTGATATTTACCTCCCCATTCTTCAACAAGGATATTCATTTTAGAAAGTTGTTCTTTTATTCTATCCGGACTTGCACCCGGCTTATCAATTTTATTAATTGCAAAAACAATAGGGACATTAGCTGCCTGAGCATGATTAATGGCTTCAATGGTTTGAGGCATCACGCTATCATCAGCTGCAATAACAATAATTGCAACATCGGTAACTTTAGCACCCCTGGCGCGCATGGCAGTAAAAGCTTCGTGACCGGGTGTATCGAGGAAAGTTATTTTACGGCCATCATCCAACTTGACTTCATCAGCACCAATATGCTGAGTGATCCCACCTGCTTCACCGGAAATAACATTTGCTTTACGAATATAATCCAGTAAAGATGTTTTTCCATGATCGACGTGACCCATTACAGTAACAATTGGTGAACGAGGCTTTAAGTCTTCAGGTTCGTCAGCCTTTTCCTGAATAGCCTCTTGAACATCTACGGAAACAAATTCAACTTTAAATCCAAATTCATCGGCAACAACAGTGAGTGTTTCGGCATCCAGTCTTTGATTAATCGAGACAATAATTCCAAGACTCATACAGGTCGCGATGATTTCGGTAACAGGAACTCCGATAAGTTTCGCTAATTCATTAGCTGAAACGAATTCGGTTACCTTTATCATTTTAGCCTGATTAGCTTCTTCGGCAGCAACCTCTTCGGCTTTATGATAAGCTTCACGTTTTTCTTTACGGTGTTTAGAAGATTTCGATTTACCAGCACCACTTAAACGAGCGAGAGTGGCCTTAATCTGATCCTGAATTTCCTTTTCAGTAGGTTCAACTTTAGGGGGAGGCGTATATTTTTTGCCTTTAGCTGCGCCGGCACCACCGCCGCCACCAGGAGGGCTACCCGGTCTTTTCCAAGGTTCTGTCCTGATTTCGGTATGGGGACGAGGAACTGTATTGGAATCAGCAACATTTATTTTTTTCTCAGTACGTTTTCTTTTTTTCTTTCGTTTATCATCGTCAATAGTTGATGAAGATGCAACCGGCTTCTTTTTAGGAGGATCAACAGGCAGCACAATTTTGCCAAGAATGGTAGGGCCTGTAAGCTTATCCCGATCCATTCTAAAAGGGACATCCTTCAAATCACCAGGAGGAGCAACTACTTCCGTGTCTAACACCGGTGTTTCTTCAGAGGCAATTACTTCTTTCGCAACCTCTTCAGTTTTCACTTCAGCAGCAGGCAATTCTGTTGGATTTTCTGCTACAGTTTCTTTTTCTTTACCTTTTTCTTTACTTTTAACAGAAGGTTTTTCCTTGACCGCTTCCTTTTCTTTAGGAATCTCACTTTCAACCGGCTTTTCCTTTTCTTTAGTTTTTTTCTTGTCGGAATCTTTTTTCTTTTCTGCCTCTTTAATTTCAGTAGCAGCCTTAATTTCTGCAGCTTCAGCTATTTCATCAGCTGCCTTTTTCTTAGCGCTTTTTTTCTTGGGAGTATCAAGAGCATCCAGATCAATTTTATCAACAACTTTAGGTTGTGTTTTTTCGATTTTTGCTTTTATTACTTTTGATTCTTCAAGTTTTTCTTCAGCAGGTTGACTTTTTTTGGCGGCAGTGGAAGGTTTTTCTTTTTCGGCAGCATCCTGTTTGATCTGAGCAAGATCACGGGTGAGATTATCTTCTGGTTCAACTTCAAGTTCTTTAACTACTAAAGAAGATGCCTTGGCTTCAATAATGACATTATCTTTTTTAAACTTCTGATTAGTAATTTCCTCTGCCGTTTTCTTAATTTGCTTATCGGTTTGAAATTCCCTTTGCAGGAGTTCATAGGCATCAATAGCAATTTTTGCATTCGGACTTTTCTCAACATTGATTCCCTTTTTTTCAAGGAAATCAAGAATATGATCGATGCCGATGCTAAATTCCTTAAGCACCTTACTGAGTCTTATTGTTGAAGTTTCTGACATTCTTTAATATTAATTTTCAACTTATACTTTACAGGGTACTGGTATTCTAAACCCGGGTTTATTCAAATTCAGAACGCAGAATTCGCATCACTTCCTTAATAGTTTCTTCTTCAAGATCGGTACGTTTCACCAAATCTTCAACGCCAAGATCAAGCACACTCTTAGCAGTATCACAACCGATACCTTTGAGTTCATCAATGATCCAGCTCTCTATTTCGTCTGAGAATTCATCAAGATCAACATCTTCTTCAGCTTCATCTGAATCGCGGTAAACATCAATTTCGAAACCGGTCAGTTTACCAGCGAGTCTGATATTGTGCCCGCCCTTACCAATTGCTAATGAAACCTGATCTGGTTTCATATAAACGGAAGCCCGTTTTGTATCATCATCTAATTTGATAGATGAAATTTTTGCAGGAGATAATGACCTGGTGATATACAAGGAAATATTGTTTGTATAATTAATAACGTCAATATTTTCGTTTTTCAATTCGCGAACTATGCCATGAATTCTGGATCCTTTCATACCCACACAAGCACCTACCGGATCAATACGATCGTCATAAGATTCAACAGCTACTTTTGCTCTTTCACCAGGTTCACGAACGATTTTTTTGATTGTAATCAGGCCATCAAACACTTCAGGAACTTCCTGTTCGAATAACCTTTCAAGGAAAATAGGTGAGGTACGTGAAAGAATAATTTTGGGTGTTCCGTTTACCATTTCTACGCGCAAAACAACAGCTCTGACGGAATCGCCTTTGCGGAAAAAATCAGAAGGGATTTGCTCTATTTTAGGGAGAATAAGTTCATTACCTTCATCATCCAAAACCAGCGCTTCTTTTTTCCAGACCTGATAAATTTCGCCTGCAATAATTTCGCCTACGCGATCTTTATATTTTTATAGATAGAATCTTTTTCCAATTCCATGATACGAGCCTGCAAATTCTGCCGGGCAGCTAAAACAGCCCGGCGACCAAAAGATTCCAGCTTGACTGTTTCAGTAACCTCTTCGCCAATTTCAAAATCGGGTTCGATTTTAATAGCTTCGGAATAAGGAATGTGAATATTTTCATCTTCAACAGTACCATCTTCTACGATAATACGGCGTCGATACACTTCCAAGTCACCTTTATCGATGTTGATGATAACATCAAGATTATCGGCTGTACCATATTTTTTACGCAACATATTCTTGAAAACATCTTCAAGAATGCTCATCATGGTAGCACGGTCAATGCTTTTAAATTCTTTAAATTCCGAGAAGGATTCTATCAGTACTGAGTGATCCATTACTGTTAATTTTTAAATGATAATATTAATTTAGTTTCTTTAATGTTTTCATAATTAAGAAGGCGAAGTTCTTCCGAGATCACCTTTTTTTTATTTTCCTTGCGGGAGATTAACTCCAGCAATTCAATACCTATTTCGTTTGCACTTTTCAATTTCCCTTTCAACTCTCTTCCTTCGGTAGTAATAATTCTAACTTCACGGCCTATTCGTCGAAGATATTGTTGATAAACCCTTAGAGGTTGATCCATCCCAGGGGAGGAGACCTCCAGTTCGTGAGTTTCCCATACATTATCGGCTTCCAGAGCATCAAAAATAAATCGGTTCAGACTACTGCATTCAGCTAAAGTAACCCCGGCCGGTTTGTCGATAAATACAGTCACTTTAGAAGGAGCGGATTTTACCTCCACCAAGAAACACTCGGAAGATTTAATCCATTGATTTACAATGTTTTCTATATTTTCTTTGGCGATCATATGTATTAAAAAAGGGGACTATCGTCCCCTCTTTCTATCAATTACAGGTGCAAATATATATATAATATGTGAAAAAAGGGATTTTTAAGTTAAAAAAACTTTGTTTGTGAATAATTCTATTTCGTTCTGTGAGGGTAAGAGGCTGGTCACTAAAAGTGACTTCTGTTTTTTGGGACCTAAAGTGTGGCAATTACTTTAAGCTCGATTGCAATGGGAGTTGGCAGGCAATTGATTTCCACAGTAGTACGACATGGCTGGGCATCTTTGAAATATTCAGCATAGAGGCGATTGTATATGGGAAAATCGTTTTTCATGTTAGTTAGAAAAACTGTTACATCTACCATTTTATCCCAAGAGGACCTGGCTTCTTCAAGAATAGTTCGCACATTCTTAAAACTGAATGGCACTGAATTTCAATATCATAAGATACTATACTCCCTTTTTCATCCAATTCCACTCCAGGTATTTTTTTTGTACCTCTTTCTCGTGGTCCTACACCAGAAAGGAAGAGTAAGTTTCCGACTTTTCGAGCATGTGGATAAGAGCCTACCGGTTCAGGGGCCCTGGAGGAGTTGATGGATGGATTTTCGGATGACATGATGTGAAATTCTATTTTAGCAAAAATAAGTAAATTGAAAGTGAAAATAATTTTTAATAATCATCGACCCTAATTCAAATTCTGAATAAACTTTAAACTGATTCGATAAAACATAAAACAATTCATATTTGACTTGAAGTTGCAATAACTTCCTCCACAATACTTATATCAGCTTCAGCCCAATCGAGATTACGGAGGTCTTTGGGCAAGAGCCAGAGGTAATTAATATGGTCTTTTAGTACAATGTCTCCGCTTAAAAAAATTGCTTTAAAAGGAATCAATTCGATACTGAAATTGGGGTAATCAAAATTCACCGTAGTCAGTTCCTCCATGATTTCAATTTTAATATCGAGTTCTTCGTAGATTTCTCTATGAATGCATTCGACAGGACTTTCATCAGGTTCAATTTTACCACCTGGAAACTCCCATTTAAATGCCATATTCATATGTGGTCCTCGTTGGGTTACGAGAATTTTATTCTTATGAAAATGATGGCGCAGGCAACCCGAGTCATATTTCAAAATTAACTAGTACAGTTATTGAATCCAGTCTACTTCAACTTCCCAATTTGCCCGAACGGTAATCACTTCCATGTTATATTCAATAACTTCGGGTTGAATTCCTTTTCGGTAGTCGCCAGAATCCCAACGACCATTTCCATTTTCATCATAAACAATTCTCAATCGAAAAGTGCCGGGTTCAACTTGTTCAAAAAGTCCTTCCATTTTACCATTTGTAATGCGTTGACGGAGCACTGCATCTTTTTCATTTACGAGCTGCAATATATAACTACCACTTTTTTGCGTTTGAAGCTTGAACGAGATACTTCCCACTGTTCGTTCACCAGGTACAGAAAATGCAACTACCACCGAATCATTTATTCTGTCGTACATATCAGTAACAGCAAGTGGCAAAATAACAAACGTGTAATTTCCCTCATTCCAATTTCCTTCAGCTTGTAAATTAGTTTTTAAACTATCCGTAAAATAAATCTTTGCAGCAAAAGGAAGTGAGTCTTTCAAAATAGCCACTAAGGTTGTATCAAATATTATTATAGGAGCCGACCATTTGATAGAGGGATTCGTTTCAGCTTTTAGAGCCGATGATTGAACTGGGTAAGAAGTCCATGGAGCTGCTTTTTTTAGGTGCTGCATCTTTTGAAATTTGTCCACGGTTTTTTTATATTGAACGGTATCAAAAGGGATTTCATTTTCGTACCAGACAATTTTTATGGTATCCATACCAAAGGGCTCACAAAATAAATTTACTGTATCTTTAAATGTAGAATATTCCGCTAAAACATTTTTTGTTTTTCCCGAAATAAACTTAAAAGAAGGATTCAATAACGGACGAGAAAAAGTAGTGATTAATTTGGCCGGATCTTCTATCGAATAATTTTTCACGCTTTGAGTTAAAGGTAATTGTTTAGTAACGGGAACAATAAAATTCAAAGAGTCTATCAAATTAAAAGCATCAGAAACAAATCCTACTGTTTCATCTTTTAAATCATAAATAAGATTCTGATTTTTATCAGTTAAAGCGAAAAGTCTGTAGCTTCCGGGTTTTACATTTCGAATGGCAAACACACCTTCTTCAGAAGTTTTTGCAAAGTAATCGGGTGGCATCTTCAAAAACAGGGAATCGGCAAAGGAACTTTTATACAGCAGTGCTAAAGCATCCTTTTCAGGTTTTTTTGTTTCAGCATTAATAATTTTTCCATCTACTTTAAGTGAATCAATAAAAGATCCCGTTGAAAAAACATATCTGAATGAGGGAAATACATTGCTTTCATTATTATCTGCAATGGAATTTCCAAAATTAATAGAATAAGTAGTGTTAGGAGCTAACGAATCAGGCAGTTCAATGACAATGCTTTTTTTTCTGACAGCAATTTGAGGTGCGGAGTTATCAAGGGAGAAATAACAAGCTGCTTGCTTATTTCCTTTAATTGCACATATTCGTCAAACGTTATTACAATATCTTCAGAGGCAAAATCAGTGGATTTCTGAGCAGGAATAATTGAAACGATTTTAGGAGGCAGCACATCCTTAGTACCCCCCAGTGGGGTCACCCTATTTGCACATCCGGATAAGCACAAAACTACCGATAAGAGGCAGATCAATGATTTAAATGATTTCAAAGCGCCTCAATAATTTTAACAATTCTACCAAGAAATTTTTCATCGACTGCATCAAAAAAAGAGTACTGTTCGCTATCGACATCGAGTATCATAGCCACTTCATTATTTTTATAAATGGGCAATACAATTTCAGATCGCGACAGCGCATTGCAGGCGATATGGCCTGGAAAAGTATCCACATCCTCCACTACAATCACTTTTTTTTCTTTCCAGGCAGTACCACAAACACCTTTGCCCAAGGCAATACGAGTACACGCAACAGGTCCTTGGAATGGACCCAGAACCAATTCATTGTTTTTTACAAAGTAGATTCCAACCCAAAAAAAGGCCATAGTATCTTTCAGTGCTGCCATAATATTGGCCACATTGGCAATAAGATCAGGCTCCCCGGTTACCAGGGCGTTAATTTGAGGAATCAATATTTCGTATCTGGCTTCTTTGCCTGATACAGATGAAGGAATTGCAATATTCTCGACCATACATCGGAGTGAATGGCAAAAATACATTTTTTAAAGCCTTGCGTAAGCAATTGTTGCGATACTCACTTTGGAACCGGGAATTTCGAGTAAGGTCTCTGCACAAGAAGTAAGCGTCGAGCCTGTTGTAATAACATCATCCACCAACAGAAAATGGTATGGAGCAATTGGATAAGAAGGGTTTAAAGCAAACACTTTATCTACATTTTCAAATCTGGAATACCTGCTTTTACGGGTTTGCGTCGAAGTTGCTTTTTGACGGATCAAAAAATCAGCATAAAAAGTTGCATTCATAGCTTCAGCTAAACCAGAAGCAAGAAAATCGCTTTGGTTAAATCCTCTGATTCTCAGCTTACTACTATGAAGGGGGACAGGAATTATAGCATTAACAGTTCCAAAACGCTCAGAGGATTTAAGGTCGTTGCCTAAAATACGTCCGGCCAATGCACCCACCTCCTTTTCTCCTCTATATTTAAGGCGATGGATTAAGTGTTGGACACGTTCTCCTTTATTAAAATAGTAGAGTGCGGTGGCAGAAAATACAGGAATTTTACCCCAAAACTGCTTTTCTACAGGATTGCCAGATAACAGATGAAAGTTAGTCTTTGGCAGGTGATAAAGACAATTAGTACAAATGGTTGCTTCACCTCTAAAAAGGGCGTTATTACAAGCGGCACATACTTCGGGATAAAAAAGATTAATAAGATCAGAAATCCAGGAAAGCATCGAAAAGTTACTTTTAAAAGTGAAATGATTGCTAATGATTAATAGGTAAAAGTAATGATTTAGGCCTAAAAAAGGGGAGGGTAGAAAAAAGGAATTGACTGGCGTACTTTTTAATGTTAACTTCGTACCCAGTTTTAAAAAAAAAGCAACCCAACCTATACCGTACAGCACCACCCCCTATGGACGATAACTCTATGCAAGCCAATGAATTCGACAAGAAAGAACAGGATTCTAAAAAAGTCATTGTAATTGTTGTTATTTCTATTTTACTTGGAGTAAACGGATTGTTACTCTGGCAGTTCTTTGACAAAAAACCCATCTTGAAGAGGTAAACATGACCCTTGAAAGTACACTTTCAGAAAAAGAGTCACTTTCGGCCGAATTGCAACGCATGAAGGTAGAATATGAAAAATAAATCAGGAAAACTCCTCCCTTCAAACACAACTCACTACAAAGGACGAAGAGATTAAGTCGAAAATGGCGGAGATTCAAAATTGATCAATTCCGGAGACGCAGCTCAACTTCGCAGGGCAAAAACCGAACTTGCTTCCCTAAAATTATTGAATCAAAATTATATTGCTCAAATTGATTCGCTGAGAATTGTGAATGAGGAACTGAATGCTCAAAATAATACTCTTAACAGCAGTCTGGTGTCGGAACAGGGCAAGGTTCAAAATTTAACTCAGGAAAATACCATGTTGGCAAACAAAGTTGCCATTGGGTCTATTTTAAAAACAATCAACACACGAGCTACCGGAGTTAAATATCGCTCCAGCGGAAAAGAATCAGAGACCACACGTGCGTCATCGGTTGATAAAATCAGAACCTGTTTCACGATTCTGGAAAATTTGATTGTAGATCGCGGAAATAAAGATGCCTATTTACGTGTGTTAAGTCCGGATGGAGCTGTTATGTCGACCAGTTCTGAAACGTTTCTATACAACAACCAGGCGACTTTATATACAGCTAAAGAATCTTTTGAATACGATAATAAAGAAACAGAATTGTGTCTTTACTGGACCAAAGGATCTTTGTATGCAAAGGGAAAATACATCATTGAGATTTATGTTGATGGCAGCCAGATTGGTGCCAGCAGTTTAACGCTTAAATAGCATTCGATTTTTGAATTCGTGGTGCCCTGTTACTAAAGAAAAAACAAACATTTTCTAGAAGAAGGCTCTGGCCTGAACACCACCTGTATGAATTACCTTTGTTCCGGTCGGTTTACGACCTTCATAATTTAAATTCACCTGAATACTATTAGAAAGTGTTCGTTGCAATGACAACCCCCAGGTATAATTTCTTCCTTTTTTCAGTCCTTCCAGTATTTCATAAGCGATAGCAGTATTTTCTGGGGAATTATATGTAATTTCTATCAAATTAAATTTTGCAGTTAAAACACCTTGTTTTACCGAACTGTATTTAAACTCCACACCAATGGTATGTTGTTCCGATTTCTCATTTCCTTCACCAAGTACATTTTCTTTTATGACATACTTATAGAGCAATGTATTTCTTAAAGAGATTCCGGGTTGGATAGAGAATTTTGGTTCAATACTATTAAATTTAATCTTATAGTCACGATTGGAAGAGAACTCTGACCGGTTAGATTTGGTACCATTTTCACCATTTACATTAATACTATAGACCCTTGAAATATTCCATCTGATATTATTAACGAAACTACTTAATTCACGACTTTCAAAACCATTCGTGAGTAAGGTTTTACTTCTATTATCCTGCCAGGTAACATCCATCCCAAAAACAGTACTACTACGATTAAATGAGAGCGTATTACGCAAGGCTGAATTTGTTGTAATTAGGAGACTATCAGCTACATCATTTCCAAATGGATTCAGCGATTTTAGCAAATCCTCCTCTAGTGTTTTATTTTCAGTTCTGAAAGAAGTTTGATTAGAAAAGCGACTAATGATTTGTTGCCAACCCTCCTGTTTCTGAAAATAGGCGGCAGGGTTTATTGATAGCACCTGATTAAATTGGTTCGTACGAGTTTTGACATATTCATTAGTAGGTAAAAATATTTTTACAAAATTGGCCTGATCCTGAAACGCAGCAATTTCAAATTCGTCAATATCTTTAACTCCATTACCATTATAATCGCCCACATAAGTATAGATACCGGTACCTGGTGCGACTTCAAGAAAAGCGTATTCACGTTTAAGTTCCTGTCCGGTTCCCGCTTCATAAAAGGTTGTTGAAGAAAAAAGGCCTTTTAGAATAACAGCAGTATATTCTATTCGGTTCAACAAAGATTCTTCCGGTTTCTGAGTAGAGAACAGCGTATCAGATATAACCAAATTTCGATAGTTAGCAGCTAAAGTCAAACGACTTTTAGGATTACCCACAAAATCGATTCTTCCCGATGCTTCATCTGCTTCGGTAGCTCTTTTAAAGTCATTTTTTCTGACCTGATAATCGTACCTTCGAGACACATCAAATCGGAATCGGATTTTAGAGGTATCTGAAGATGCCAGGTATACTTTCCCGGCATCGAATGAATAGCTATTTAATGCTAAAGAGTCGGTTATTTCATTCACAAAACGGTTGCGTTCCTGTTCATATCTGACACCGAAAACAACCCTGCCAACAGGACGTGAAAGATCTGATAGCGAGCGGATGAATCCAGTTTTAACAACAGGGCTACTGCTATACAAATAGCTTCCATCAACAGCGAAAAGAAACTTTTTAATATTCACTCTTGAGTTTAAAATATTCATTATTCCGGTATAGTCATTCCCTTTTAAAAAGTCTTAAATTGATATCCAATTTTTGACCGGGTTTGGCAAGTGTTAAGGCCGCACCTACAGCATTTTCGTTTCCTTCCAGAGAATTATTGCTAAGATTCCAATCCCGATTAAATTCGGTTGTACGGAAAGTTTCCAGCGGTTTAAACTGAGTATTGACATGTTCTAAACGCAATGAAGAGGTTAACTTCCATCCTTTCAAGGTATCAACAGATAATCTTGAAATTTTTTCAATTCCACCCGCAAACGCATATCCGCCATCGTTAGCTTTATCGCTATTCGAAAAAAGGTTGACATCATAATTGGAATAGGCTGCTTCAAAAAACACTTTACTAGAGGAGGATAATTTGTAATCGGCACCCAGCGTAAAAAGCTGTTGTTTTTTCGGAGAGATTAAAAGCAAAACCGGTTCATAGGATCCTTGAGGGATATTATTGAGTGGAAGCAACCATTTAAATACCCGTCCGTTTGCACTTGCCGCAACAGGAATATAATTTCCTTTATTAGCTCCTACGAAGCTAAATCCGAGGCGGTAATAAGCAACTGTTGAATCTGTGGAGTACAAATAAACTTCGTATCCAAGTGAATCTATTTTTTGATAAAGCACTTCAGTAGAATTAAAAGCTACGCTATCAATATTTGGGAAAATTGCATCTTGGATACTATCACCAACGGAAGCTAACTTTATTTTTTGCTCGTCATCAAGATCCTGCAAAAGCGGTTGGTTTTTTGCATCTTGTTCAGAAAAAATATTTGCTTTTAGCTTAAGTCTGCTATCTTCATATTCCTGATTCACATAAATAAATGTTCGTGAATAATTTTTATCGGAATATTGAAACTCCACAACAATTCTTTTATCTTTTGTTATTGGCCTGCGGGTTGTAAATTTTATTTCTGCAGTGTTATAATCAATAATATAATCAAACTGTTCTCCTCTGGAAAGTTGCTCTCCGTCCATAAAAACCTTTTCTGTTCCTGAAAGTACAATAATAAAGGATTCATTTTCGGAGCCAACCAGTTTATAGGGTCCTTGATTCGCCTCGAGGCCATTGAATACATTACGTGCAAACTTGCCTTTTGAAATAGCGCCACTGAAAGTAGTCCGCATTACCTGATCTTTGCGTATTCCAGGCAGGTATTCGGAGGAAAATACGCCACCCTGGCCTTTCTTAAAGAAATTCATAAAATAACTTTCCGGGCGACGCAATTCAAAATCACCAACAAGCAGTTTATTTTTATTTTTAGAAAGTTGAATATATACTTTATCGAAATCCTGAATTTGCTGGGTATTACCTTCCGGCTGTACCGGGATATTATTATCAGTTATTGCCGCTAAAATTTCAACATCATCATTCAGTTTTCCTGATAATTGTAAATTAAAACTGGAGTTCACAACTACATCCTGATTATTCCCAAAGCTTACACCTCTTGAGATATTTCCATTTCGTTGCAATCCTTCCATTTTAAAAATATTATTATCTCCACCCTGGTCGCCGTAAGAAAATGGATTATACAACCCTGAATAATTTTTTTCAATGAACCCTCTATCTCTTTTACTATAAGTTTTAGATAAGAGCAATGGAAAAACCTTGTAAACAACCAGTAAAGAATCAGGGTATTCCTGTTTGTTGTTTCTTAAATAAATTAACTGTGATGCCGCTTCATTCAAAAGCACTGAATTGGTATTGGAAAAGGAAGCACCGGAAGGAAAAAAAAGCGTCACCGAGCCCGGAATAATACTTAATGAATCAATGATTACAGTATCGATGTTTGTTGCTATGAATTTTTGTCGTGTATTACCCTGCAACTGAGCAAGAGCTGAAAAGGCAATGCTTACAGTAAAAACGAGGGATAATATGGTGGCTTTGCAAGTCAAATCGGAAAGTAAAACAATGGCAGTTAATATATAACCCTGATGAGTTCCGGAAATTATTTAAAGGATGTGAAAATAAGTAAAAAGATGGAAGCAAAGCGACAAGCAGATCTCTAAAATTGCTTTCAGTGAAGTAAACGGGAGAAAACCCTTTTAATTGTTAGTTTGAGCAGCTACAAATTTAACCAGCGTGCGTTTTGCAAGGGGTAAAAGTGTTTCCTGAAGAGGTACTTGCAAATCGGATTCGATAACGTATGTGGCCGGATTGGGCAATTTGAGATGGTATTTTATTAAATCCTGCTTAATATTTTCGAAAGTATTATGGATGGATTGGGAATAAGCACAAAGATATTGAGTAGAAATACCCCTGTATTTCTCTTCCGGTCCTTCAAAAATAGTGATATGATACTCATACACCAGTGTATCGCCACCCGGAGCATATTTTAATAAAAGATAGCCTTCATTTGCATGAAGAGGAATAATGCCAACCGGTGCAATACTCATTCGAGATTCGATAAAATCATAAATAGCTCTTCCTTCAGCTATGTATTTTTCAAATTGGGGGATTGAAAAGTCAAGAATACTCTCAATTTCCTGCATAATCTGATCATCATTAAGAATTTTCTGGTAAATCATCCTAAATCCGGACAAGTCGGCTCCAGTGAGTTTATCAGGAAAACTATCGTAGAGGTTCTTTTTATTATTGCGGATTGCCACGACATTCTGATAATGTGTAACAAGCTGACTAAGAGACGGATATAATTTAGATTCCGTAAAATTTTCGCTTACTTTTTGCAAATATCCGAGCAAAAGGTATTTTTTATATTCAAAATCGATATGAGTTTCTGTAATCCAGTTGGCGCTTAAAGAGTTCATATTAGGTTATTTTAGAAACCACTTTCACTACTATTAAACGATTAAAAACCGTTTTCCGTTTCCTCTTTATAAAAAAATAAATTCTATCCATAAATATCAGCTCCGCAAATTGAAATACGGCTATTACCAGCAGATTTCAAATTGAATACGTCTCCTTGCATGCTATTTTCAATAATAAAGGTAATCATCCCTTTTTAATAAATTGAATAAATCGGTTAATAAAATTACGAATAACGATAAAATATCCGCTAAATAATTAGATGAGATTCCCGAATTTTGCAATTATCCCATTCAAGAATAATCATTTCGTTATTAGGGATGTACCCTTCCGGAGATCATCAAAAATTAAAACCTATCCCCAAAAATTTAATATCAAAAAATTACTACTAATAAAAAACTCATGAATTTTTATCTAAAAAAAACAGGATTTGCAGTTATCATCAGCATGACTTTTGCATCTTGTGTTCCTTCGCGAATGCTTGATGATGTAAATGCCAGCAAACTTAAATGCGAAGAAGAAAATTCCCGACTAAAAGCTCAGGAGCTGGAATATTCAACACAAAAAGAGGAGATGTCCCGTAATCTGAAAGATCTCACACGCGATGTCAATTATTTGAGGACAGATACCTCTACTTTAGGTACTGGTAACAGGAGACTCACCAATTTATATAATGAACTTTCTGAATCCTATGAAAAACTGGTGGCAAATAATGAGAAGCTATTATCCGCCAATCAAGGAGATACGAAAAAGCTTATTCAACAATTACAATTGACTCAAGAGGAGCTACTCAGGAAAGAAGATTCACTCAAAGTGAGAGAAAAATATCTCGCTGACATAAATGAAAAACTAAAAACGAGAGAAGCAAAAGTAGATGAGCTGCAACAAATCCTGAACAGCAAAGAAAGTGAAGTGAAATTACTCAAAGAAAATGTTACAAAGGCCCTCCTGGGTTTCAATAATAATGGATTAACTATAGAGCAAAAGAACGGGAAAGTATATGTTTCTCTTGAAGAGCAGTTATTATTTTCATCAGGAAGTATTATTGTTGATCCGAAAGGTGCAGAGGCATTAAATCAGTTGGCTAAAGTACTTGAAAAAATGTTGACATTAACGTGCTTATCGAAGGCCATACCGATAATGTACCTATTAAAGGAGGAAGTATCAAAGACAATTGGGATTTGAGTGTGTTACGAGCAACTTCAGTAGTTCGAATACTCACTAAATCGTCAACTATAGATCCGAAAAGACTTACTCCGGCAGGTAAAGGGGAATATGTTCCGATCGATACAGGTAGCAGTACTGAAGCCCGGAAGAAAAATCGACGCATTGAAATAATTTTATCTCCTAAACTGGATGAGTTAATTGAGGTTTTGAAAAAAGGCTGACCATTGCCGAATCGTAAGAAGGCAAAAGAATATTAATAAAGAGGCTGTACTCATTTAACATTCAGCAACGCCATCTTTTAAAATGAAATAATTTTGCTCTGAAGTTTTAAGAGATCGCTGTAAAACTTCAGAGCAAAATAAAATTTTACAATTTTATAATTTTAGCTGAGCCAGAAATATCTCTGGAGATAGTTGGTTCACCTTTATATTTAACAACCCCAGAGCCAGATATATCAACTTCCAAAATACTAGCAACTGCTATTTCTGCATTTCCAGATCCGGAAATGTTGATTTCATATTTATCGGAGGTAAGCGAAGCCGCCATAAATTTTCCACTACCTGAGATATCCAACTCAACTTCGTTTACAGCACCCTGGAAATTTAAATGACCAGCGCCACTCATATCGATATCCAACTTTTTTGCTAGAAAATTAAGTTCTGCTTTGGCAGAGCCACTTGCACTAAATTCAAAATTATCGAATTTTAATTGCCCTTCTCCCGAAAGCTGAGTACTTCCGGAGCAATCCATAGCAACCAGACTTATGAAGTTTATGGTCAACTCGATTTCTTCATCATTATAATACATTCCCTCACTATTAATTTTAAGGGTAGAGCCTTCAACCTTAGTAATGATATTTTTCATGACTTTAGGATTTGCTTTCACCGAAATGCCTTCGGAAGCACCTTGGATGAGGATCACTTTAAAAGCCCCACTGATTGCAACTTTAGTAAATCCGGAAACCACTCTTACCTCGTCAGCTGAGAGCCGAATAGCATTTGAGTGCCGAGAAAAAGCACTAGTGGTTAAAAATAGAGTCAATAACACTACATGAACAGAGGTCACAATTTTTGGGATTTTCATAGAATTTAAGTTTTATGTATTTGAATAAGATGTATAACTACATTGAATTGTTACAGACGAAAAAATATTTTTCGCTCTGCTATTGTTAAAAATTAACAACTCCATTAAACCATATTTTATGTCGAACAGGTTGAAAATTTTGCAAATTGCAAAATAGTTTTTTGCCACCAATTCTCACATTTTAATGTAGTAATCTAACTATCAGATATTTAAGGCCGAATATTTCAATTAGATTTGCTTTACTTTTAAATCCCATATTTAGATAATGAGGCGCATACTACTCTTTTTGATTATCCTTTTGATGAATGTTCTGGTTAAAGCTCAGGATACTTTAAAATCCTACACAACAATAAGAGCAACAAGTGCAATCAAAATTGATGGGCATCTTGATGAGGATTTATGGAAGCAAGCTCCTGTTATGGACAGTTTTTTTCAATTCCTTCCGAATGAGGGTTCTATTCCAGATCATCCGAATGAAGTAAGAATCGTTTACGATAATGATGCGATTTATATAGGAGCGATCATGTTTGATTCACATCCTGATTCAATTTTAAGGGAGTTGGGTGCCAGAGACGCTGAAGACATCAATGCTGATTATTTACGTATAGGAATAGATCCTTATAATAATCGTCAAGATGCCTATTTTTTGGAGTGTTTGCATCAGGGGTGCAATTCGATAACAAAGCATCTGATTTTACTTACGATGCAGTGGAGAGCGAAGTTAAGATTACAGAAAAAGGATGGATTTTGGAGATGAAGATCCCTTATTCAGCAATAAGGTTTCCAAAAACAGCAGAGCAGCAATGGGCTTTCCAGGTAAACAGATATGTGAGACGTACCAGGGAATTAACCCAGTGGGCAAAAACGCCCAGCACTGCAAGCAACTCTAAGATTTATTGGGGAACGCTGAAAGGAATAAGTAATGTAACTGCACCACTCAGGTTATCACTTACTCCCTATTTGTCATCTTATCTGGAATCATCACCAGTTATTAACAATGAAGGAAATTCCACATACAGTAACTCTTTTTCCTATAATGCTGGAGCCGATATTAAGTATGGCATTGATGACCGATTTACAATTGATATGACATTGCTGCCTGATTTTGGTCAAGTCCAATCAGATGACAAAGTAAAAAACCTCAGTTATAGAGAAGTAACCTATGACGAAAACCGGTCTTTTTTTAAGGAGAGTGTGGAGTTGTTTGATAAAAACAATTTATTTTATTCCAGGCGGATAGGGAAAATTCCGTCTGGATTTTACTCTTTAGATTCACAATTAAATCCTGGCGAGACTGTTGATGAAAATCCATCAAAAGCGAAGTTATTGAATGCGATTAAACTATCAGGTAGAACAGATCACGGAATGGGCATTGGAGTATTTAATGCGATTACAGACAACACTTATGCAACAATAAAAGACTCTGCCGGTAATTCACGCAAAGTACTAACAGAACCCTTTACTAACTTCAATGTGCTTGTAGTGGATCAACAGTTAAAAAACAATAGTAATTTTTATATTATCAACACTAATGTAATTAGAGATAAACACTACGATGATGCAAATGTCACAGGATCTGGATTTACGATAAGTAACAAAAAACACCTTTGAATTTGAAGGAGAAGGAGCAATTAGTCAACAGTTCACTAAACTTGAAGGTTCCCCTGCCAGGGAATTTGTGAATACACTAGGGTATAATTATGGTCTTGGATTAAAAAAAATAGGGGGCACTTTTGAATATGGAGGAGCAAGATCAGTTTATGACAACAACTATTATACGAGTGATTTGGGCTTTCAGGTAATAAACAATAAAGTTGTGTATGAAATGTTTGTCAGACACAATCTTTACAAACCCTGGAAATTTTTGAGAAATTCATACAATAATGTTTATTACACGTATGCGACTCATTTCCAAACAGGGAAACCTGTTATCCATGAAGTAAATGTAAACCTCTTTGGAACTTTGCTGAATTACCATAATATTTTCCTTGGGGGAGGATTCACTCCAGGTGATCACTATGATTATTTTGAGCCTCGTGTTGAAGGACGTTTTAGTAATTCAATCAAATATTATTATAGCTATCTGGGATATAGCACTGACTATCGAAAAAAAGTTGCTCTCGACATTAATCTTAATCTGAGTAACTTCATCGATCAATTTGTTTCAGAAGGATTTAATTTTAATACTACACTTCGTTACAGAATCAACGACAAATTAACGATTAAGTTAATATCATTTTATGGATACGATCCTTATAATCTTGGGTGGGCCGATATTGTAAATGATGAAGAAATAATATACGGTTTACGAAGATTAAATACTTACATTAATGAGTTAAACTTGATATACATTTTTAAAAATGACATGTTTATTAGTATAAATGCCCGCCATTATTGGGTTACTGCGCAGTATAGAAAATATTTAACATTGCTTGAAGATGGGGAGTTTGAAGATAATTATGAATATGCTACGAACAACGATTTCAATTATAATGCTTTTAATATTGACTTTGTTTATTCCTGGCAATTTGCTCCCGGAAGTAATTTATCAGTAGTTTATAAAAATGCTATTGAAAGTGATGAGTATGCCATCACTCAGGTTCCCAAATATGGTGAGAATTTTAAAAATATGATTAAGGATCCTCAAATCAATAGTATTTCTATAAAGGTTCTCTACTATTTGGATTATCAATATTTGAAAAGAAAAATTGTGAAGGCAGATAAAATTTCAAAGGTGCAAAATTGAATCGCATAGGGGACATAGGGTTGTGTGAGTGTGTGTAAAAAAAAATTAACACATAGGGACATAGGGGACATAGGGTTGGTTGTGTAAAAAAATATTAACACATAGGGACATAGGGGACATAGGGTTGGTTGTGTAAAAAAAATTAACACATAGGGACATAGGGACATAGGGTTGGTGAAAAATAACACATAGGGACATAGGGGACATAGGGTTAGTTGTGTAAAAAAATTAACACATAGGGACATAGGGGACATAGGGTTAGTGGTGTAAAAAAAAATTAACACATAGGGACATAGGGGACATAGGGTTAGTTGTGTAAAAAAAATTAACATAGGGGCTGGTGGAAAAATTAACACATAGGGACATAGGGTTGGTTATGTGAAAAATTAAAACATTGGGTTGGATTTCAAAAATTGAAAAATATTCCTTTTTTTAGACTCTAAAAATATGTTCTTTGGGAATGACATTAAATCCTTTCATTCTGAGATAGACATTCGTTAAGGCCTCTACATCTTTTTCGCAATAGGTTTTTATTCTTTCCAGGTTATTGTCCTTCCAATAAACCGACCACACCATGCTACCATCGATATCATCTTTAGGACTTGGTATGCCAAGACTATAAGCAAGTAATGTCAGAGGGGTATAACTTTTAAAATCACCGAATTTCCACATTTCCATAGTATCAAGATGATTCACCTCCCAGGGCTTTTTTCCGGCGGTATCCAAAATCACAGGAAGTTGAACATTATTGATAATCATACGACGAGCAATGTATGGGAAATCAAACTCTCTGCCATTGTGTGCACAGAGTTTGCTTTCAGATTTTGAATAATATTTATTTAAAAGAGCAGCGAATTCCACCAGCAAATCTTTTTCAGTATGTCCACAAAAGGATTTTATTTTTAACTCCAGCCCATTTACATCTTCTATAATAAATCCCACGGATATACAAATTATTTTTCCAAATTCTGCGTATATTCCGGCTCTGTTATAGATATCGGAGGCCGTATCAGAATCCGATTTTTTTAAATTGATTGCCTTATGTTCCCATAACGACTTTAAATCATCGGGGCATTCGTTAAAAGTTGGAAATTGGGGAACAGTTTCGATGTCAAGGAATAAAATGTTTTTCATGCTACTACTAATTATTTAGTTTATATTTAAGAAAATCAGGCAAAGATATAAGGCTTTCAAAATTCTATTTTTTTCAATGTTCTTTCACTTAGATTGAATCAGATTATAAATTTTAATACTATAATTGTGACTAAGCAATTCTTGTAAGTGAGATTATATTTTAAAAATGACTTATTAGCTTCCAGGTGCCATTCCAGTAAGAACAACCGGAACTTGAAATTAGGAGATGTTTTTAAATGTTTTCACAGAAAAGTATTTTTAAAATAAAATAAACTCAGGCTATCAACTTAAAGTAAAGAACAACAATAAACAAGTTTTTAAAAACAACCAGTCAGTTAATTTTTATCAAGTCCTTATTAAAGCATCATATCCCTGATTATATCAGTGTTTGAGTAAAGAATTCGTTTTGAAGTGGCGGCGAACTCAAAGATGTAATTATCGAAAGAAGAGCTAAAAATTAAACGTTTATTTGATCATAACGCCAGTCTTATTGAGAACAGGGATCAGAGAAAAATTGTCGACCATGATACTTTCAGGGAGGAACAGGTATTTTTTATCATAGATAGTTTTACCAACATAAAAGCTTACCCAATATTCGTTATTCAATCCGAACACTTCACGGTCGATAGGTTCAACCAGAGCCGCGCTCATTGGTTCAAGTTCTTCAATAAAATGCCTTAACACCGAGGTTTTAACTTCTTCCCCTTGCAATGAGCCATAACCTTTAGAACTTACGAGCACTTTATGAATTGGTTGTTTTTTGAGGTTAATCAAAAAAACATCCCAAATTGTAAATTCATTAGGTTCGGTATCAATTCTCAGATCAGGGACAATTGCGAGTGCGATGTCTTCGACACGTAACTCAGGAATATCTTTTAACATTCAGAATATTCTTAAATAAGTTTACAAATTAACTGAAAATTTATTTCTTAAGGGCTTACAAATTTCCATACATTTTCAATACTTGATCAATATAAACGGGCACATCAAGAAGTTGACCATCAGTTCCTTTCTCACCTCTTTTATGACCAAGTCTGACAAAAATAATATTAAGATCGGGAATAACAAATATATACTGCCCTAAAATACCTCTGGCATAAAAAACATTTTTATTCCGGGAATTGGTTAACCACCATTGATAACCATAAATAGAGACAGGCGTTCCATTTTCAGTAATTGGGGCTGGAGAAATAGCAGCATTCACATAAGCTTCAGAAACTACCTGTTTACCATTCCACTTCCCTTTTTGAAGAAAGAGTTTTCCTATTCGAGCAAAATCCCGAGCATTGGAATAAAAGCAGCAAAAAGCTTTTTCACTTCCCTCTTTTTGATCGAGGCTCCATTGTGCATTTTTTTCAGCTTGAATAGGGATCCACAACTTTTGAGAAGCATATTCACTTGAACTCATACCCGTTGCTTTTTCAACAATAAAAGCCAACAACTGCGTATTGGCGCTCATATAATT
Source organism: Bacteroidota bacterium (assembly GCA_016722525.1). Classification (GTDB taxonomy): domain Bacteria; phylum Bacteroidota; class Bacteroidia; order AKYH767-A; family OLB10; genus JADKJB01. The sequence continues at coordinate 189,351 of JADKJB010000003.1, read as the reverse complement.
CCATTCCTTGCCGGGCTCATCAACCACTTTTAACCCCAGCATTTGACTTTTCAGATTACTATCGTAATAAGATCTGGTTACTTGTCCGAACAAACTTGTGTATCCCTCATCCCAATTTAAACCTGAGCTCATCATCAATAAATGTCTGACAGTAAGTCTTTCATTTTCGGGAGAACAAAACTCGGGCAGATATTTACAAACTGATTGGTCGAGACTACTTATTTTTCCTTCATCCACAGCGATTCCAACTAAAATGGAAACAATACTTTTAGCCATTGAAAAAGAATTAGAAAGAGACCCAGGACCATAGCTATCCCAATATTCTTCATATCGAATAGAATCATCTTTGATCACTAAAAAAGCAACAGATTCATAGGTTTCAAGTGCATTGCGCAATTCCGGGGCTAGTGATTTTGCATTGAAGTCTTTCCCATTCGGCCAAGGAACGCCATTTGATGCAGTCACTTGACGGGTATAAAAAAGGTTGAGGTCGTCGATGTTGACATAGTTGTAAATAAGTGCCTTATACAAATAGAGTCGACCGGTAGCCCATAAAAAAATATTTAACACAATAATAATCCCGAGGATTATTTGCCACCACTTTCGTTTAGGTTCAGCCATAGTTCATGTAAGTTGAGGAGCCTTTTCTTCAAAAAGCTCGATATTAAACAGACTACATAAATGCTTTTTTAGACTTTCTTTCACCTCAAAAATATTTACTTCATATCCAAGTTCAAAATGCATGGAGGTGACCATTTTATCATTTATCCCGCAAGGAATAATGTGATTAAAATAATCGAGATTGGTATTCACATTGAGTGCGAACCCGTGCATAGTTACCCAACGGCTGCAGCGCACACCGAAGGCGCATATTTTTCTGGCTTTAGCAGGATTTTCCGCATCAATCCAAACGCCGGTAAGTTTATCAATGCGTGAGCTGATGATTCCATATTCATTTAACATTCTAATTACTGCTTCTTCTAAATAACGAAGATATAAATGAATATCATTAAAAAAGCAGTCGAGATCAAATATTGGATAACCGACTACTTGTCCGGGGCCATGATAAGTAATGTCACCGCCTCTATTTATTTTATAAAAAACAGCATTGTTTTCTTGAAGTTGATTTTCGTCAAGCAATAAATGATCCGGGTTGCCGCTTTTTCCGAGAGTAAAAACATGAGGGTGCTCGCAGAATAAAAGATAATGTTTAGAAGGAATTTGTTCATCGGGATTCAACAACCGGTTTGAGAGTTTATTGGTCACTATAAGATTCAAAAGAGACTCTTGGTAGTCCCATGTTTTTTTGTAATCTACAAGTCCAAGATCACGAAAAATAATTTTATTTTTAATGCCGGACATTATTTAAAACAGACTTTGAATTATCATTTGTTCGTTCAAATTGGTGATGGGATGATGACTGCTGTTTATTTTACCGAAAGTAAGAATTACCCTTTAATTTAATAGCACCCCTTCGTTCCGACTTCGTTCGACTCAACATATAATTTGCTGCAACCAGATTTAAAACTCCGGTAACAGGGGTTTATTGGAGAGAACGAATTCTATTTGGTGCATTACATCTTCGGTCAAAAACGCAACTATATCCAGAGATTCAAGATTTTCTTTAAGTTGGGTTACTTTGGAGGCCCCAAGGATTACGGTGCTAACATTGGGATTTTTGAGACACCAGGCCAAAGATAATTTCACCATAGAAACTCCAAGTTGATCAGCAATTTTCTTTATGCCTTTAGCTTTTTCGATACGGTCTTCGGCCAAAGCGCGGTTTTTAAGCCAATCAAGTCCTTCAATGCCAATGCGGGTGTCGGTGGGAAAGCCTTCGAGGTACTTTCCGGATAAGACTCCTGATGCGAGTGGCGACCAGATGGTAGTTCCCAGTCCGTGGTGTTTAAAGAGGTGCAGGAACTCATTTTCGAGTTTATCTCTTCTGAACATATTATACTCGGGTTGTTCCATCACCGGGGCAATCAGATGGTGCTGTTTGGCAATAAGATGCGCTTCCATTATTTCTGAAGCATTCCACTCAGAAGTTCCCCAGTAAAGAATTTTACCCTGTTGAATTAAATTGTGCATGGTCCATACAGTCTCTTCGATAGGAGTACTTTTATCGGGGCGATGACAGAAAAAAAGATCGATATAATCGACCTGCAAACGCTTCAATGCTGCATGGCAGCCTTCAACAACATGTTTGCGGGAAAGGCCGCGTTGATTGGGTTTTGTATCTCCAAGTCCAAAGAAAACCTTACTGGAAACCAAGTAAGATGAGCGGTCCCAGTTGAGTTTTTTGAGGATGTTTCCCATCACGATCTCCGATTGGCCGCGGGAATAGATTTCGGCATTATCAAAAAAATTGATTCCACCTTCATAGGCAGTTATCATTAATTCTTCAGCAGTTGCATCGGTAATTTGTTTGCCGAAAGTAAGCCAACTGCCTAAGGACAATACGCTAACTTGAATGCCAGAGGTTCCTAGTTTTCTATATTCCATTATTTTGTTTGTATATGGAACAAAGATAAGGAATGAAAAATTAATTATTAACTCGCCTTGACTTTGGTTGACGAAGGATAAATTAAAGAGACTTTAGCTCAATTTTAGAAAAAAATGCAAGCCAATTCCCTAATAAACCAGCAAATCTGACTACTGCTAAGAGATCAGATATGCTGGCTTGCTATAGCACTTCGTCATTTCCAACTCATTCACACTAAAATTCTATCTTATAACTCAACACGGGGATAAGGGAAGTTTGATAGTAGGTTTTAATACTGTTGGTTTCATTGTTATAAAACTTCCCATAAATATTTTTACGATTGGTCACGTTTTGAATATCCAAGGCCAATGTTTGAGTAGAATGAGTTCTATTTCTTTTTACACTGAGTCTGATATCTGTACGAAAGTACGCCGGATATTGAATTGAATAAGCTTCATTATCTTTATATACTGTACCTTCTCCGGGAAGGGCTTCAGAAGCGGCCAGGTCAATAGGAGTATCACGGAAGCCACCGCGATAAACTGTTTTTATGTTGAAGCCGATTATTCGGTTACGAAATTTCTTTCCTGTTTCAATTTCCTTCCCGGCCGTAAATGTCAATGCATAATTGCCATTATAACGGGTATCGCGCAATACACCATCGGAACCCTTATATTTGGAATCATATAAAGAACCTGAAAGCAGAAAATAATAATTCTTTTCAGGAACTGCTCCAAAGTTAATTCGAGACCATAATTTTGTCCGATTCCTTTATTCTTTAAAGGGTCGGCGATATAACCTTCGCTTACATTCACCATGGAAAAAGAATTTAATTCATCACTACTAACAGGGATATTATAAAGCGATTGGTAGTAGGTTTCAACCTTCATTCGCATGGATTCAGAAAGCATACGATCATAGGAAGCAACAAAATGGTGTGATTTACTCATTGCAAGATTCCTATTGGTTACTTTTTCAGATTCAGATTTCGCAAAATAGACTCCAATCGGTTGCAGCTGACTATGCAAGCCATAGCCAAAACTAATAGCTTGCGATTTATTAATTTCATACTTTACGGAAGCTCTTGGTTCGATGCTGATAGAATTATTAAGTGCGAGTTGAAAGTAATGCAAACCGGTGTTTATTGAGAGGGCTTCAGTAAGATAATAATTTGACTGTGCATATAACTGCATAGTATACGTGTTTCCTTTATCTTCCAAATAAAGTCGAGTTGCATCAATTTCCTCATCGTAAGCAATTTGTTTTACATTATAATTAATTCGATTTACTATGAATCCGGATCGAATACTATGTCGGGAACTAAATTTATGATTCAAAGTTGATGTTAGCGTAAATTTTCCCTGATCGGAAATTTCATTGTGACGATCAAGATTTACATATTCATCATTTAATTTTGATTCCTTATAACTTTGTGCAGCCAGAGAGGCTACGAAAGCAGATTTAAGAAATGTTTCTTTACCCAGAATAATGGAATGGGTAATACCAGCTGCTCCGGTATTGGCATCAAATTCTGAGCTGTACCGCTCATAAGATTCTTTCCATTTTGTAGAATCAGCTTCTGCTTCAAATTTTTGAGAACTGAGTCCTCCAAAACCAAAAAGTGTAAAAGCGCCTGCTTTTTTTGTGGGCAAGAAAACATTATAACTCAAATCCTGGAAATCAGTTGATCCTCCACCAACTCCAACACCCATTTTACCTAAAATGGACAATGTAGAGTAACGGTAGTTGATCAGATAAGAGCCATTGTATCCTTTTTTAAATGGTCCTTCAACAGCAGCATCTAAACCCAGAAAGCCAGCTTGTAAAGTATATTCGGCCTTTTCGTTATTCCCTTTTCTCAATTTAATATCAAAAACGCCACTCATTGCATTTCCATACTCGGCCGGAAAAGCGCCGGTCATGAAATCGGAATTTGCCCTTACCTGGGCACTAAGAATAGAAATTCCACCACCGGCAGATCCCGGAGCAGAGAAGTGATTGGGATTTGGAATTTCAACACCTTCCATTCTCCATAGCAATCCTGTAGGGGAATTTCCCCTAATTGAGATACTGTTATTGCCATCATCGGAACTAATGACTCCGGCAAAAGAGCTGGCCATCCGGCCCGGATCATTGACTGCGGCAGCATATTTTTGAGTTTCCTCCACTGAAAATGTACGAGCACTCACTGTGGCCATTTCATTTATTGTTTTACTTTTATCCTGTTTACCGGAAATTACAATTTCTTTACCTTGCACGAAATTCTCTTCAAGAGAAATATTAATAACTACTTCTTTACCTGAATTAACAATTACATTGGGCAAGGTCAGTTCTTTATATCCAAGAAATGTAATTTTCAAAGTATGTTTCCCAACAGGGACCTTGGTAATCTTAAAATTACCATCCAAATCTGATGCAGCTCCTAAAAGTGGCTCAGAATTAAGGATTACTATATTCGCTCCGGGTAAAGTTGCATTCGATACTTTATCAATTACAGCACCGCGAATGGTTTGCGAAAGTTGCTGCGCCTGACTTGATGCTAAGGTTAAAATGAAAATAAATGTGGCAAGGGTGATTTTGTTAAACATAGGGATCAAATTTTTAGATGATTTGTTCCTAAGACACTTTCCCAGTAAACCACCCCTATTCTGACTTATAAATATTTTATTTCTTGCATTATTAAAAAAGATCCGGAATTTTAGCAAGCAAGCGCATGCCTGTTGTAGATTTGAGGCATTCGGGAATAGTTCGATTTCGTTGCATTAAAAAAACCTCAAAGCTACTTTAGCGCCCAACCACATTTGCAATTGAGTTTTCTCGAGCTCCCAGGTGTTCGAGTAAAAAATATTGGGTTCATAATAAGTGAATATATCCGGATAGTTGTTGTAATCCGTTTTTGTTATTTGTCCGTTTACGGTAACACCTATTGCCAATGACATGGTTTTATTGATGCGGGTATCAACTCCCGCGTACACTTTACTAAGGAGATTTATTTTTTCAAAAGTATTGCCCTCCACAATTTGAGATGCAGAGAGGTCTAAATCGAACATTGTTTTGGCGCCCAGTTTAAAAGAAGTCCCTAATCCATAACCAAAGTTCCAGATTAGAGAGTCGCCACCTGCAGGATTTAGACCTGCAGTTAAAATATTATAAAAGGAAGTCACCCCTGTTCTAATGGCCAAATTTACAGGCATTACTTCATCAGCAGCTATTTCAAATTTATGATAGCCACTGTGCACATAACTAATAAATCCAACCGGCACCCCGCTAGTTGCCTGGGCAATATTTAAAAAACCAATCTGACTACCTTTAATGTACCTGGTGTAATTCACAAAACCAATTTGGGTACCCTTCAAAGTATCCAAAGAAACATTACAAAATCCAGCGACCTGAGTTCCGACCATTGACTTTTGGGAAACGTTACAGAAACCGGCAGCCTGAAACCCTTTTACTGAATCTAAGGCAGTATTTACAAATCCGGCGAACTGAGCTCCTTCAAAATTATTCCAATTGAGGTTAACAAATCCTGCCATCTGCACACCTTTAACATTTCCTTTAACCACATTAGTGAATCCTGCCATTTGCACACCTGTAACATTTCCACCATTAAGGTTAAAAAATCCAGCCAACTGAACATACGATGCATCGCCTCTGGTAAGATTAAAGCAACCAGAAAGTTCCAATTTTTTGTGTCCTAAAGCATACCCGCCTAAGACGTTAAATGAATAATCATTTATCACGTTACCACCTAATTTTCCATTTGTACCCAGATAAGGTAAAAGTGACACCTGCCACGTCCGATACAGGGTATCCGAAATGTTTTTTGCATTAGGAGCCGATTCCAATTCTCCAAAAAAAGAATTAGCCGTTTCTTCTGCGTCAGCAACTATATTCAGGGTATCGGAATTGTTTTTTGGAACTACTTGTTGTTTACGAAGCACAATATTTACAAAGGACTGCGCATTTTTATCCACATAAAGAGTAGTATCATGATAACCTTGCTTACTAAAAAACAAAATTAAAGGAAGCTGTTTCTGATGAAACCTGATTTTATAAAAACCGTAATCATTGCTGATGGTAGATTCCATTGATGCTTTATCATATACACTTGTCCATGGAATAATATCACCTTTTTCATCACGCACATAACCACTGAATGTTATCCACTCTTTAGGTTCAACCACAGCTGGCCTAGTTTTTCCTTTTTGAAGAATGAGATACCCATTTTTTTCTTTGTAGTTTACACTGCCATTGAATATAGTATTTAACAACTCACGAACCGGTTTTTTTACATAAACACCGGATACCGTTTTAGAGACATCGATATCGGCAGGATTATACGAAAAATTAAATTTCTCCTGGGCAGCTATTAGATTTAAAACAGCATCGATTCGCATATTCTGAAACTTCAAAGTAATGGTTTTTTCAAGAATAGGTTTAGCAGATTGAGAAAACCCCTGATAGCAAAGAGAAAAAATAAATAGCAAAATAAAAAAATAAAATTTTCTGACAAAGCATATTTTACTCTTCACAACCTACTCCTTCCAAAATAACTGCTCCATTTTCATTTTTTATTGTAAGATTAAGAGTAGCAGCAATCACTTCAATCATGGTATTGGCGCTTTCATTCTTAAATGTTGCTGTAATATGGCAAGCCTCAATATCACCTACAAGTTGAATATTGATACCGTACACTTCATTTATTTTTTGAACAGCAGAAATAAGACTGGCATTTTCAAAAACAAAAATTCTGGTTTTATATGCTAGTGTATTGGTATCTGAAATCATTTCTTTGATAAACTGATCGCGTTTTTTCAGGTACACAGCTTTTTCTCCCTGAACCAGTCGTACATAATTGTTTGAAGGAGAAGTAAGGACCACTTCTCCACTTTCAACAAAAACAATTACAGAATCACTTCCGGTAGCTGCCTTAACATTGAAAGCAGTACCGATATCCTGAATTAGCAAATTTCCAGCTTTTACCTCGAAAGGCCTTTGTGGATCATCAGTAAGATCAAAAAAAGCTTCGCCATCTAATTTTACCTGTCGGTGATTGTCAGAAAACGAATAAATGATTTGAGAATTTCGATTCAAAAAAACAATTGTACTATCGGGTAATTTGAATTCTTTTACCACAGAATTGGACGCGACAGTTACAGGAACAATTTTTTTCTCAAAAAAGACTTTATACATAGAAAAACTTAATCCGATAATAATTGCCAATGAAGCTGCAATTTTTAAAAAAAAGTTTGCATTTTTAATACGATGTAAAGGAATGATTTGCGAATCAATTTTAGTGCTTTCCAGTTTTTGTTTCACCAAAGTCCAGGCCGTATCCGAATTAAACACGTGATCCACTTTTGTATTTGGGGAGGTGGAATATATTTGCTGCAAAACACTAAAATACTCTTCATTCTCTACCGAGGCGTTTCTCCATGCCAGCAACTCCATTACTTCCTCGTCAGATGCTTCCTCTGCAAGTACTTTAGCAATAAGCATTTCTACATATTCGTTATCTTCCACTTCTAAATTTTTTTTATCAACAATCCTTTATTTCCCAAGTCACATTCAAGGAATTGAGGCCTGATAAGATTTTATAAATAAATATTCATTCACTAATTAGTTATAATAATGAGGGGAAAACACAATAACCCAGATCAGGTAATCTTTAAGATATCCTCGAAGGAGTTTTAGCGCTTTACCCATGTGATTTTCAACTGTTTTTATTGAAATATCGAGATGAGCTGCAATTTCAGCATACTTCATTTCTTCAAATCGACTCAACTTAAATACCATACGACATTGTTGAGGTAATTTTTCTATTGAAGAAGCTATTTGCAATTCCAGTTCGGTTTTAATTACTTTATGAGAAGCCTGTTCGGAGAATCCTTCGCCTTCATAAACTTTTTCGATCGCATACATTTTCCTGACTTTCGTTTGCCGTACTTTATTTAATGCTGCGTTATGCACGGATCGATAGAGGTACGATTTCAGCGAAGTAGTTATTTCCAAATTATTTTTCTTTTCCCAAATGTTAATCATAGTTTGTTGAACCACCTCTTCGGCCTCATCAAAATCATTTAATATCCCAATTATATAATTGCACAGAGGTGAATAATAGCGTTTGAATATTTTTTCAAACGCTATTACATCCCCTTCTTTAAGGGAATTAAACAGCTGGACTTCTTCGTTTAACACTACATCATTAATTGAGGGTGTTAAATTAACTAATTTAAGAATTCCACCTTTTCATCCCTTTACTTCATTGAAGACACTTAACACTAACCTCACCCCTATTGGCCTGGCAAAGAAAATTACAACCACCAAAAAACCATAAATCACTCTTTATTAATATATTAAATGATATTTTCGATATACTATTTTTAAAAAGTCTATCCTAAACTGGTCCATAAATAAAAATTTCCGAAACATATTTTTAACTTTTGATTGTCAATAACCTATTCCAACTACTATGTAAAATCCAATGAAATCTCGTAATTTCAGCATCTGAAAAAAAACAAATGGTTACCAAAAAAACTTCGCTTTTTCTACTTTTCATCCTCCTCCTTGCAACATTACGGGTGAGTGCGCAAGACATTCCATTTTCAGAGCGATTTTTCCCTAACCAGGAGACACAGCTTCGCATTGCGATTGCAGACCTAAAAAATGGAGACGAATTTTTTTATTCCGGAAGGCCATTTCTTTTCAAATTTGCAATTCCTTATTACGAAAATGCCTCCAAGTTCAACAATTCAAATGCTGATTTAAAATATAAAATGGGAGCCAGTTATCTGATGGCTCGAAAGAAGCAACTTGCATTGGTGAATTTATTAAGGGCTATTGAACTGAATCCGGAAGTAAATCCGGAAGTACATTATTATTTGGGTCGCACTTACCAGATGCTTTTACGCTGGGATGATGCTATTGCATCCTACACGGACTATTTAAATGCCATAAAAAACAGGGAACCGGTAGATGCTATAGGGAGGCGAATAGAAGAATGTAAGAATGGTAAAGAGCGGGAAGCGAAACCAATCAATGTTACAATTGAAAATTTGGGTGTTACCATCAATTCAAGGAACCCGGAATACAATCCTCTAATAACAGTGGATGGCACCTCTTTATTTTTTACATCGAGGCGTCCAGGTGGAAACGGCAATGAAACTGATCCGGAAGATCTTGAGTATTTCGAAGACATTTATACCAGCGAATTAGTAAACGGGATTTGGACACTTGCCAAAAACATGGGATCCATTGTGAATACGCCTACACATGATGCAGCAGCAGGGCTTTCCCCTGACGGACACATTCTATTTGTATTTAAAGGAGATCGAAATAACGGAGATATATTGATGTCCTACATTGATAAAGGGGAATGGACCCTGCCAATTGATCCGGGAAAAAACATTAATACTAAATACCATGAGTCTTCAGCCTGTTTATCAGCAGATGGAAACACCATATACTTCTCCAGTGACCGGCCAGGGGGATATGGTGGAAGAGACTTATACAAGAGTCAGTGGGATCCAATTAAAAAAGAATGGGGAGTTGCTCTTAATTTAGGTGCTGTTATAAACACCCCTTTCGATGAAGAAGGGGTGTTTATTCACCCAGGTGGATTGACACTTTATTTCTCATCGAAGGGTCATAACAGTATGGGCGGATACGATGTATTCTATTCCACACTTGGAAACAATGCCTGGAAAAAACCTGTCAATATCGGATTTCCGGTTAACACCCCTGATGATGATGTATATTTTGTGGTATCGGCAAACGGGAACAATGCGTATTATGCATCCATTGCTGATAACGGATTTGGTGAAAAGGATTTATATAAAGTCACTTTCTTATCGGAGGCTGACAAACCACTCACCCGCATGTCGGTATTGAAAGGCTATGTCACCGATGCCATTACAAAATTACCGCTTGCAGCGTATATCGAACTCATTGACCTCAACAAGCAGGAGCGGATTGGAAGTTTTATTACTGATAGCAAAACAGGTAAATATCTTGTTTCATTGCCTTCGGGCAGAAGGTATGGTGCTTTCGTATATGCTGATGGTTATATATTTGAATCTAACAACTTTGATATTTCTGATTCTGCATCTTTCAAGGAAATAGAAATGAACATTGCCATGAAATCCATGGAAGCAGGTAATAACATTGTGCTAAATAATGTATTTTTTGATACTGATAAAGCAGAAATTAAACCTGAATCAAAAACTACTTTGATGAGCCTGGTAAGATTACTTAGGGAATACGCTACGCTTACAGTAGAAATATCCGGACATACCGATACAGATGGAAGAGACGATTATAATTTATTGTTATCAGAAAACAGGTCAAAAGTGTTGTAGATTTTTTAATTCTCAATGGTATTGAAAAGGAACGCTTAACCTACAAAGGGTATGGCGAAACAAAGCCGATAGCTCCAAATACAACTCCTGAAGAGAAATCAAAAAACAGAAGAATAGAATTCAAGATTGATACAAAAAAATAACCGCTACCTCTCCTCCAACTTTATTTTTTTTGGAGGAGGCTGACTTTGGGTTTAAAAAATTGAACTATTATTTTGACTAGAAAAGCCCCTTGGCATTGGCCATGATTTTAAAAAAATTATATTTTCGATAATTCGCCTTTAAGGAAATCGATAACTTTCACTTCTGTAGCATCGATATTTCTAATTTCAGAGAGGTACCAGGAAACCCAATCGCCAAAATGAATTAGATAGAGTGATTTCTGAAGTTGGGTAGCCCCTTTAGAATACACTTCAAAAACATAGGGAGTATATTTGGTTACAATTGATTTTGTCAATTCCATGCGTGCTTTTGTTCTTTCGTAATCATTTTCATTTCTCAAGAACACCACAGCTAATTTATCATTAGGGATAGTCCAACCTACCAATTCATTATGATTCATTTCAGGAAGCACGTGATGCCAGCACAGCATTTTAGCATTTTCATTTATTTGCTGGCGGAATCGAACAGACACTGCATCATAATTTGCCTGACTGTAAATTACAGGAACATGTTTATGAAGTTTTTCAGCCAAATAATAGGCTTCTGAACAAATGTGTTCCTCTTCATGATCGAGGAGATGAATACTGGTTTCGAAATCAGCTTTGAACCAGTTTCCTATCAAACCAAAACCGTGCAATACAAAAAACAGCTGTGTAAATGAATAAGCCAGACAAGCTCTGGGAGGCATTCCTCCCGGGATAATGATATGGTCGTATCCTTTTTCTTTAGCGATTTCGAGCACTTTACCTCCTGAGGTAACACAAACGATTTTAGCACCTTTTTCCATGGCAATTTTCATGGCTCCAAGTGTTTCTTCTGTATTGCCTGAGTAGGAGGATACGATCACTAATGTTTCAGGACCAACAAAGGCGGGAAGGAAATAGTCTTTATTAACAACAACAGGAACTTTAATTTCATGTTCGATGATTTGATTAATGATGCTGCCTCCGATTCCGGATCCACCAAGGCCAGTAATCAGCACATTTCTGATTTCTCCGCTATGTTTATTAAAGGAAGCGCCTTCACCAATATCTACTGCCTGACGAAGTTGTGCTGTAAAAGATGCTATTAATTCTTTCATAAGAAGCTATTTAAATATGAAGCAAAAATAGAAAATTATCGGCCATTAAAAAACCCTTTTGAATACTTTCCTGTTTTCTTTAAAATGTTACGACCTTTAGCCAATGAAAACAATTTGGAAACTTATTCTAGGTACGATTTTGCTCATCAGTGCTTGTAAAAGCAAGGATGGAGACTACACTCTTTTTTCTACCTCCGAGGATTTGGCTTTAGGCGAAAAGGTTGCAGGACAAATTGAGAATGACCCTATTAATTTCCCTATTTTAAGTGAAAATGACAACAAGGAATTGTATCAGCATTTGAATAGAATCTCTGGAAAAATTCTGCAATCGTCAAAAATTTTACATCGAGAGGAGTTTGCCTGGCAATTGAAAGTAATTGATAATGATACTCTTTACAATGCCTTTTGTACTCCTGGTGGTTATATTTATGTCTATTCCGGATTGATCAAATTTGTGCAATCAGAGGATGAACTGGCAGGCATCCTGGCTCACGAAATCGCTCATGGTGATTTGCGGCACAGCACGGACCAGATGACCAAAACTTATGGTATCAAAGTACTTACAAATTTAATCCTTGGCGGAGAATCAGAATTGCTGACAAATATGGGAATTAACTTACTGGGCTTAAAATTTAGTAGAAGTGATGAGGAAGAAGCAGATGAATTTGCAGTCAAATATTTGAGTGATACCGACTATAACCCGCGTTCATTCGCAGTGTTTTTTGAAAGAATGGAACAAGCAGGAGGGAGTATGGGGCCATTACAATTTCTCAGCACCCATCCCAATCCGGAAAACAGAGTTCAAAAGATTGAGGCCTTTTGGAAAGAATACGGTTCCAAATCAGGGAAAGATCATTCGGAAAATTTTGAGAAGTTGCAACGCAGTTTGAAATGAAGGGTACTAAAAGTGAAACCAATAAACCCGCCTAATTCTTACGACCGCCAGATAGAAAAATCCATTTTTTAGTGCTTCACCAGGTCCTCAATTTTACCTGTAAGAATAGCAGATTGGATTCGGATAGATTCATCGTGAATTTGAATAAAAATGTTTCTTACAAATTCTCTGTAAAGGCCGGCATCATCCGCTTTTTTCATACAATTTTCAATAACCTCTTTCCAACGTTCCAGTTGCAGAATGCTCACATTATGCTCTTTCTTAAGTTCTCCGATTTCCCTGGCGAGATCCATACGATTGCTGAGTGATTTTAACATCAATTCATCGAGGACATCAATTTTATTGCGAATGCCATTCATTCTGTTCTTAATTACTTCTTCTGTAAAGCCCGCATTACGTTTAATCAGATGTGTCAACAATTCTTTAAGTTGAGAGGGGGTGATTTGCTGTTGTGCATCGCTTAATGCCACGGCAGGGTTGCGGTGAGTTTCAATCATCAACCCATCGAGATTCAAATCGACAGCCTGCTGAGCCACCATTTGAAGCAGAGAGGTAGTGCCGGCGATATGACTGATATCACAAACAACAGGTAATGAAGGGAAAAGCGATTTTAGTTCATAAACCAACTCCCAACGAGGCATATTTCGGTATTCAGAGTGCTCAAAAGTATAAAAGCCCCGATGAATAGCAGCCAGCTTAGTAATTCCCACTTTATTAAACCTTTCCAATGCCCCAATCCAGAGTTGCAAGTCGGGATGTAGCGGGTTTTGACCATAACAGGAATGTCTGTACCTCTCAAAGCTTCTGCAAGTTCCTGAACCATAAAAGGATTCACAGTGGTACGAGCTCCTACCCAAAGAACATCGATATTATTTTTTAGAGCAGATTCAACATGTCGAGGTATCGCCACTTCTGTGGTTACCCGAAGTCCGAGCTCCATTTTTACCCGCAACAACCATTGAAGTGCGGGTTCACCTATTCCCTCAAACAAACCAGGTCGGGTACGAGGTTTCCAAACTCCAGCTCTGAAAATTGCATTGGGATTCACCTTTTTATTTCGGTGGCTGTTTCCATTACCTGTTCTTCCGATTCAGCACTACAAGGACCGGCGATCAGAATTCTTTGATCACTATCACTCAACCATCCATTATTAATATGTAATTCAGTTGACATCCTTGCGGGTTGTTAGTTAGTAGTCCATTTTTTTGATTTTTTCATATACCTCACAAACAGGTACCCTAAAAGCAATAGTAACAAAAGAGAGATGAAAATGGGAAGCTTTTCCATCAAAAAATGCTTACCGTGAATCTGAAAATATTTTTCCACGATCAGCAACACGGCTCCCGAGCTCCATATATACATAGTGGTATACTCCCTGATAAAAACCCGTTTCCAATTAAATTCCATTGAAGACATAGTTGCACGGATGCCATTGAAATCAGGTATCCAGCGATTCACTTTTCTTGTGTATTCATCAAATGAATTCCCGAATTTATTTCTTAAAAAATTTTCTTCAGCAAGAACGATTGCCTGATAAAGAAAAAGAAACAAAGGAATCATTACAGCAATAAAAAAAAGCGAATTAGACATAATTCCAAGTCCGACAAGAATTAAAATATTGCCAACATATAACGGATTGCGGCAATGTGAAAACAGACCTTCAGTAACTAATCCTTCTGCATAAATCTGGCGATTTTTCCCGCCCCTGATTATATAAACCAAACCAATAGTTGCCATTCTTATTATTTGTCCTGACAAAGCGATCAAAATCCAACAACTATAGGAATTGCAGGGTTTTCAATGACCCCAACAGAGGAATAAACAACAAAAAATAAAAGCCCGGGAATAGAAAATTCCTATAATGAAAAACAACATTTCCAATTTTAACCATTTTATTTTTTTGCAATAAGCGCTGTGAAATTATACCATTTAAAAAATACTTCAATAGAAGAAAATCCGCATCTGTTAAGCATGGTTATATTCTCAGACAAACGGTAAGGGATGAGCACATTTTCCAATGCTTCTCTCTTCTGAGAAATTTCCATTTCGCTATAATGATGTCTTTTTTTCATTTCATAATAATACTTTATAAAAAAGCGGTTAAACAAAGAATCCTCCCCTAAAACTTTTTCAACAAGAATCAGACAACCATTATCATTCAACTGAGCACAAATAGACTTTACAAGTTCTTCACGATAAAGTGGTCTGATAAATTGCAGCGTCAGGCACATAATAACAACAGACGCATTTTCAATTTTTACTCCTTGATTCAGATCTGCCAATCGCACTTCATATTTTCTTTTTAACCCGGCGTTTTCAAAATTCTGAATACACTTAAGCACCATTTCCTGAGAATCATCAATTCCAATAAACCCCACATCGGGAGGCAGCATGGAGTCCAGACCGAGAAGGGTGGTTCCGGTTGAAGAACCTAAGTCAATCACATTACTCCCGGGAGCAGCGAAATCAACCACCTGTTCTCTGATCATCCTTTGAATTTCGTCGTAAAATGGAACTGAACGGGAGACCATATCATCAAAAACTTTAACAACATTCTCACCGAATTTAAAATCTGCAACAGAATCAAGCTTTACATCAAAAACTTTATCCGAACCGTTTTTAGCATTATCTGACATTAGCGGGTTGTAAGGCTATAATAAAAAACATAGCGTTAATTCAATGTTTCAAAAGTATAACAGTTTTTATATAGTTAACATGAAGAAAATCCTGTTTTGCAAATAAAAAGTCGAAATCCCTATTCCATTTCGGTAATCGCTCAATTTTCAGCATCTTTGTAGCTGGATATAGTTCCTATTTTATTTTGTAACGCATTATGGATCAGAAATTTAAAATATTAGAAGATAAAATTGCATCTGCTCATTTGGGAGGAGGCAAAAAGCGAATTGAAGCACAACACAAAAAAGGGAAGTTAACAGCCAGAGAGCGGATTCATTTTCTATTAGATGATGGTTCATTTGAAGAAATTGGTATGCTGGTTACCCATCGCTCCAGAGATTTCGGGCTTGACAAGGAAGTATACCCCGGTGATGGAGTGATTACAGGTTATGGAACAATTCAAAACAGGCCGGTTTATGTTTTTTCACAGGATTTCACCGTTTTTGGCGGTTCGCTGTCAGAGACGCATGCTGAAAAAATATGCAAAATCATGGAACTGGCCATGCAAAATGGGGCTCCGGTTATTGGGCTAAACGATTCAGGAGGAGCTCGTATTCAGGAGGGAGTGGTTTCATTAGGGGGTTATGCCGATATTTTTTACAAGAATACCATGGCATCGGGAGTAATTCCACAAATAAGTGCAATTATGGGACCCTGTGCAGGAGGCGCGGTATATTCACCGGCCATTACGGATTTTATTATGATGGTTGAAAACACTTCATACATGTTTGTAACCGGCCCTAATGTTGTAAAAACGGTTACCCATGAAGAAGTAACTTCAGAGGAATTGGGTGGTGCCTCAACGCATTCCACCAAATCGGGTGTTACGCATTTTTCATGTGCCAATGAAATTGAATGCATCAACAACATTAAATTACTATTGAGTTATATTCCTTCCAATTGTGAAGAAGCTCCGCCCTTTTTGCCTACCAGGGTGGTGATGAAAAACGTGTAGCCTTAAACAGTATTATTCCTGCAAATCCGAACCAACCCTACGACATTCGGGATGTAATTTCAAATGTAATTGATGAAGAAACCTTTTTTCGAAGTGCATAAAAACTTTGCCGAAAATATTGTTGTAGGATTTGCAAGGATAGCGGGAAGGAGCATTGGTATAATTGCGAATCAACCCGCATTTTTGGCAGGGGTATTAGACATACATGCATCTACCAAAGCAGCACGATTTGTTCGGTTCTGTGATTCATTTAATGTTCCGTTATTGGTATTTGAAGATGTACCCGGTTTTCTTCCGGGTACCGATCAGGAATGGAATGCCATAATTACTAACGGAGCAAAACTGCTATATGCATTTTGTGAAGCAACTGTTCCACGCATCACGGTAATTACCCGCAAAGCATATGGTGGGGCTTATGATGTGATGAACTCCAAACATATAGGCGCTGACATGAACTATGCATGGCCAACAGCTGAAATTGCTGTAATGGGCTCGAAAGGTGCAGCAGAAATAATTTTCAAAAAGGAAATTTCAGAGGCCAAAGATCCTGAAGCCAAATTAAAAGAAAAAGAAAAAGAATATACTGAAATGTTCGCCAACCCATACAAGGCTGCTGAAAGAGGTTACATTGATGAAGTTATTAAGCCTGAAGAAACCCGCTCTAAACTAATCAAAGCATTTAAAATGCTGGAGAATAAAGTTGCAGTATTGCCTAAGAAGAAGCATGGGAATATTCCTTTGTGACCAGTTTCAAGTGACAAGTGACAAGTTTTAAGTGACCGGTGACCAGTTTCAAGTGAACAGTGAACAGTGACCGGTGACCAGTTTCAAGTGACAAGTGACAAGTTTTCGATGAGTAGAGGCAGTGACTAGTGAACAGAGCAAAGTGAAGTGAACAGTAACAAGTTTCAAGTGACCGGTGACAAGTTTTCAATGAGCAGAGGGCAGTGACAAGTGAGCAGAACAGGCATGGCATCGCCAATGACTAATTACTAATGACTAATTATTATGAAACTACTTTTATTAGGATCAGGGGAAGAGAGAATGCCTTGGCATGGAAGATGGCACAGAGTCCACTATGTACGCATCTATACATTGCTCCGGGGAATGCAGGTAGCTCACGGTTTGGCACAAACGTTCCTATTGGCGTAAATGATTTTGCTGCTATTAGAGCTTTTGTAATTGAAAAATCAATAACCATGGTGGTAGTAGGCCCTGAGGATCCATTGGTAAAAGGTATCAGAAATTTTTTTGAAGCAGACCCTGAATTAAACACCATTTTGCTTATAGGACCTGATAGTGCCGGGGCGCAACTCGAAGGCAGCAAAGATTTTTCAAAGCTGTTTATGCAAAAAAATAACATACCTACTGCCGCTTACGCTACATTTACAAAAGCTACCTTACAGGAAGGATATTTATTTCTAGAAACATTAAAACCCCCGTATGTGCTGAAGGCAGATGGCCTGGCTGCCGGGAAAGGAGTATTAATTTTACATGATCTAGTTGTTGCTCAGCAAGAATTAAAATTAATGCTGGAGGAGGGGAAATTTGGAGAAGCGGGAAGTAAGGTTGTAATAGAAGAGTTTTTAGATGGAATTGAAGTTAGTGTGTTTGTGCTGAGCGATGGTAAAAATTATGTTATTTTGCCAGAAGCAAAAGATTACAAAAGAATTGGCGAAGGCGATACAGGATTAAATACAGGTGGGATGGGTGCTGTTTCACCAGTGCCATTTGTTGATATGCCTTTTATGAAAAAAGTTGAAGAGCGCATTATTATTCCCACAGTAAATGGATTGCAGGAAGCCGGAATTGTGTACAAAGGTTTTATTTTTATTGGATTGATGTGTGTTAAAGGAGAACCTTTTGTAATTGAATACAATGCAAGAATGGGAGATCCGGAAACGGAAGTTGTGATACCTCGATTGAAAAATGATTTAGTAGAATTATTTATTGCAGTTGCAAATCAATCACTCAACAAAGTCAAAATTGAAACAGATTCAAGAACTGCAGTGACCACCATGTTAGTTTCAGGTGGGTACCCGGAAGATTATGAGAAAGGGCAAGTGATTACAGGATTGGAAAATTGCGAGGAGAGCTTACTCTTTCACGCAGGAACCGAAATGAAAGAAGGAAAAATTATTACTTCAGGAGGAAGGGTACTAGCAATTACATCTTTTGGAAATAGCATTGAAGAAGCCGCGGAAAAATCGACAAGAAATGCTACTAAAATCAATTATGAAAAGAAATACTTCCGCAAAGATATTGGACAGGATTTAATGAAAAAAGTAACGAATTGATTTGATTATTTCTTATCGGCATTATCGGCCAGGAAGTTTTTACCGCCCTTGCGTACAGATTCACCATACCACAACCAAAATGCAGTTCCGACAAAGCCAAATGCAATAAAGAAGATGTTAATATATCTTCCCATTGGCTTTGCAAATGCAAATATCCATTGAAAAAAATCTGCTATTCCATGCCAAACTGCGTCCATAATAATTTTGATTTGATTGCAAAAATAAACCATTTTTCTAACCCAAGCAATTTTTTCACCTTTGATAGTGCAAGAAGCTCATTATAAATTACAACTAGATGATTGTCAGCCTCTTTAAAAATTCACATCCATCTTCATTTATATTGATTCCTGTTTTTTGGGAGTTATGTGGTTATCATCGTGGCATAGTTCGGCCGATTACCTTGTTGAAAACCCAATGCCCTTTTACAACCTGGTGGTTTGGATGCTCAGTGGTCTACCGACCTGGCTCACAGGGTTTTTAGGATTTTCTCTGACCATATCACAGATTTTTCACTTGAACTATATCATAGGAAAGCATGAAGTACTTTACAAAAATTCCTACTTACCGGCATTATTGCTCTTGCTATTTATGGGTATAATTCCACAGTTTCTCACTTTCCATCCGGTGCTATTTGCAAACTCCCTGTTTATTTTTGTTTTGGATAAATTATTCAAAATCTATAAGAATTCGGCTCCTTTACCCATGATATTTGATAGTTGTTTTTTGATAGGAATAGCTACACTTTTCTACCTGCCTTCGATCACTTTCATTTTGTTTCTAGCTATCAGCCTATTCATCCTCAAAACATTTGCCTGGCGCGATTGGATTGTTGGATTGTTGGGATTGGTGCTCCCTTTCTTTTTTGCATTGATTTATTACTTCTGGAACAATGAACTGGATGAATTTAAAACTAAATTTTTTCCCAAAGATATCAGTCAATTGCTTGATGCAGGAGGACTTATGATACAAGGATACCGAATAACCTTAACTGTTGTTTCGGTTATTTTCGTTTTAACTTTTTGGAAAATTCGGCAAAACTTTTACAAAAACGCCACTCGTATCAGGAATTTCCAGCAAGTAATATTTATGTTTTTGTTGGTATCGCTAGCCTCTTTGGCTTTGCCGGATCGGTGGCTGTATATCGTTTTTCTATTTTGGCCATACCGTTAGCGACAATGATATCCTATTATTTTTTAGCAACCAAAAAAGCATGGTGGGGAGAAACAGTTTTCTGGGTTTTGGTAGGAACGCTGATTTTCAATCATGTGAATTCCATGATGAGCTAGCCTGTGGCAAATTTTCCCTATAAACTCAGATTGCAAAGTACGGAAAACCTATCCTGTGAAAACAATTTGGAAACACTTTGGATGTGAAATAAATGAATGGGGCCTGCTTCCATCCTACCCTCAACTCCAGGTTAACCGCTAAACAAAGATCAATTTTTCGTACTTTTGTAGCTATAAAAAATAGCTCATGAAATTTGGTGTAGTAGTATTTCCAGGGTCTAATTGCGACCGCGATATGCAGTATGTTTTAGGAACTGTGATGGGTCAGAAAGTTGAGATGTTGTGGCACAAGGATCATCATTTGAACGGGTGTGATTTTATTATTTTGCCTGGTGGATTTTCTTACGGTGATTATTTACGGTCGGGTGCTATTGCACGCTTCTCCCCAATCATGCAGGAAGTAATGGAATTTGCCGATAAAGGCGGAAACGTTTTAGGAATTTGTAACGGCTTCCAAATATTAACGGAAGCACACTTGTTACCGGGTGTGTTAATGCATAACAACTCACGACAGTTTGCATGTAAAAATATTTTTATACGTGCCGAGACGGACGAGAGTCTTGTCACTTCAAAATTGGATATTGGTCAGGTCATCAAAGTTCCAATTGCTCATGGTGAAGGAAAATATTTTGCTGATGAGGCAACAATTAAATCACTCAACGAAAACAATCAGGTGCTTTTCAGATATTGTGATGCTGCAGGAAACTTATCGGATGTCGCCAACCCTAACGGTGCAACCGACCACATTGCGGGTATATGTAACAAAAAAAGAAACGTGTTTGGTATGATGCCTCATCCTGAAAGAGCTACTGATAGCGTGCTGGGAAATACGGATGGAAGGGTTGTATTTGAATCTATTTTGAATATGGTAGAGATTTAGTTTTTAGTTTTGTGGTTTTTTAGTTTCTTGGTTTTTTAGTTTTTTTGTTGTGAGTGGGGGGATATTCGAATAGTATTCAACTGCTGCAGTCAACTGCTGCTTTTTTTAATTTGGTGTTGATGCAATCGATTTGGAAAAGGATTAACTTTTATTCTGTGAATTTCTTTTCACCCATTCATCCTTTTGATGAGTATACCAATTACATAGCATTGATGTACCTAATAAAAAGTCTCCAATAACTTCATCCCATATTTCAGTAAAATTTTATTTGAGCCGTCTTTTAATGGATGTGCATAGGCAACTATTTCTCTTAATTCGAACATCCCAAAGCCATCAGCCAATAAAGCAACCGCACTTTTCGCAGCGATGCCTTTTACTAAGTATTTACGTTTTATACTTTATCCCATATCATTGTAATCAGTCTGATTGTTGGTAAGCTCTTTCAACAACTTCAAAGCTCAATTATTTCGTACGCTGAAAGCTTCCTAAAAACCTTGCATTAAAAGCCTTTAAAAATAAACAAACCAAAGATTCTCCTGTTAATTAATGGTAGTTTCTATTCCTATTAAGTTCTAAGAAATACAACAAAGCGTTTCAATTTTACTATAACTTTGCAAAGCAATCAAATTACAGTTTGAAAAACTGAAAAGAAAATAAAATTTATCATTATCAACAACATATCAATCTTTTAACAAATGGAAAAAAACACAGGTGCAAGCACCACTTCGTACAACGTAAACAGTGAAAGTAAGTGCCCATTTTCAGGAGGTGCCGTAAAGCAAAGTGCCGGTGCCGGTCCGAGAAATCTTGACTGGTGGCCAAATCAATTGAAATTGAATATACTCCGCCAAAACTCCTCACTGTCTAATCCGATGGGAGCCGACTTCAACTATGCCGCAGCGTTTAAGACTCTTGATTTGAAAGCTTTGAAGCAAGACCTTCATGATTTGATGACCACTTCACAGGCATGGTGGCCGGCCGATTACGGACACTACGGACCCTTATTTATACGAATGGCATGGCACAGTGCGGGCACGTACCGCATCTCTGACGGCCGCGGTGGAGCGGGTTTTGGCACTCAGCGCTTTGCTCCTCTTAACAGCTGGCCTGATAATGCAAATCTTGATAAAGCTCGGTTGCTGTTGTGGCCGATCAAACAAAAATATGGCAACAAAATTTCGTGGGCCGACCTCATGATTCTCACAGGCAATTGCGCGCTGGAATCGATGGGATTTAAAACTTTTGGATTTGCAGGAGGGCGTGCTGATGTTTGGGAGCCTTCAGAAGATATATATTGGGGTTCAGAAGGCAAGTGGTTGGATGATAAACGTTATACCGGTGACCGTGAACTAGAAAATCCATTGGCAGCAGTTCAGATGGGATTAATCTATGTGAATCCTGAAGGCCCGAATGGACATCCTGATCCGCTCGCATCGGCTCGTGATATTCGCGAGACCTTTGGCCGTATGGCTATGAATGATGAAGAAACAGTAGCACTTATTGCGGGTGGTCACTCATTCGGAAAAGCCCATGGCGCAGCCGATCCCGGAAAGTATGTTGGAGCTGAGCCGGCAGGTGCAGGCATTGAGGAGCAAAGTCAGGGTTGGAAGAACACTTTTGGCACCGGCAATGCAGGTGACACCATCACCAGCGGACTCGAAGGAGCCTGGACCCTGACACCCACAAAATGGAGCAATAACTATTTCGAGAATCTTTTCGGCTACGATTGGGAGCTTACCAAAAGCCCGGCAGGCGCCCATCAGTGGAAACCCAAAAATAATGCTGGAGCCGGTACTGTTCCTGATGCCCATGATCCATCAAAAAGACATGCGCCATTTATGCTTACCACAGACCTCTCCATGAAGGTAGATCCTTCTTATGAGAAAATTTCAAGGCACTTCCTCGAGCATCCCGATGCTTTCGCAGATGCTTTTGCCCGTGCCTGGTTTAAGCTAACGCATAGGGATATGGGTCCAATTGCCCGATACCTGGGACCAGAGGTTCCAAAGGAAGTGCTAATATGGCAAGATCCTATCCCTGCAGTTACACACCAATTAATTGATGCTACTGACATCACCACAATAAAAGCGAAAATACTTGCTTCAGGGCTTAGTGTATCTCAACTTGTAGCTACCGCCTGGGCTTCAGCATCCACCTTCCGCGGTTCCGATAAACGAGGAGGAGCTAACGGTGCGCGCATATCCCTTGCACCGCAAAAAGATTGGGAAGTCAATAATCCTGGTCAACTAGCCAAAGTGCTCGAGACCTTGAAAGGCATCCAAACAGCATTCAACAGCAATCAAACGAGCAAACAGGTTTCACTTGCCGATTTAATTGTTCTTGCCGGATGTGCAGGCGTTGAGCAAGCAGCAAAGCATGCAGGACATTCTGTAACAGTCCCATTTACACCGGGAAGAGCTGATGCCTCACAAGCACAAACCGATGTGGAATCATTTGCTATTTTAGAGCCTGCAGCTGATGGTTTCCGTAACTACTATAAACCAAAAAACACTGCGTCGGCAGAAGAAATGTTAGTGGACAGATCCCAATTATTAACATTAACTACCTCCGAGATGACAGTTCTTGTTGGTGGCATGCGAGCCTTAAATACGAACTTCGGTCAGTCCAATCATGGGGTATTCACAAAACGTCCTGAAGTACTCACCAACGACTTCTTCGTAAACTTACTTGATATGGGCACTACATGGAAAGCAAATTCGGAGTCACAACAAGTTTTTGAAGGTCGTGATCGGGTTACCGGCGAACTCAAATGGACCGGATCCCGCGTTGATCTCATCTTCGGTTCCAACTCTGAACTCAGAGCAATCGCTGAAGTATATGCCTGTTCTGACTCACCAACAAAATTCGTACAGGATTTTGTTGCAGCCTGGAACAAAGTGATGCATCTGGATCGCTTCGATCTGGCTTAATTCTGAACATGCTATTATTTGCAAAGGTGGCCTTTAATGAGGCCACCTTTTTTATTTTACCATTGTACTACTCCTTCAACTTTTCCGGGAAAATGTTTCAAAAGTTATACGCTTCAAAATCATTTTCACAAATAGTACTTTGGCAATTTACAAATCATCATTGCTTTCCAAATCCAGTAATGGAGTTTAAGGCAAATGGGGACCTGCATTTTAAATTTATTAATATAGATGCCTCTTTCTTCTATTTATGCAAAGATTACTCAAAGTCAACAAATTGATTATCAACAGAGAGTGCTTTGCAATTATTCAATCAAATTGTTTTTTACTATTTTATTATGTTCTTGCAGCTTGTAACATTTTAGATGAACAAGTTACTCAATACTTAGACTTAAATTCTACTATTCCAATGAACTACCCTTACCAAATCACCACTTTAGCCCAATACAAAGAAGCTTATAAGGCCGCTGAAAAAGATCCGGAAAAATTTTGGGCGGAGGTGGCTTCTCATTTTACGTGGCAAAAAAATGGGACCAAGTGCTCGATTGGAACTTTAGCGAGCCTTCCATCAATTGGTTTGTAGGTGGGAAAATGAACATCACCGAAAATTGTTTGGATCGGCATATTGAATCACTTGGAGACCAGCCCGCTATTATCTGGGAATCGAATGATCCGGAGGAGCATCACCGTATTCTCACTTACAAAGAGCTGCTTTTTAAAGTGAAGCAGTTTTCGAATGTGCTAAAAAATAATGGTGTTAAAAAGGTGACCGGGTTTGCATTTACATGGGAATGATTCCCGAGTTAGCGATAGCGTTGCTTGCTTGTGCACGCATAGGAGCCATACATTCGGTGGTATTCGGAGGTTTCAGTGCGCAGTCGATTGCCGACAGGTTGCTGGATGCTCATGCTGAATATATTATTACCTGCGATGGCGCCTTTCGTGGCGCGAAAGCTATTCCCTTAAAAAGCGTTATTGACGATGCATTAATTACTTGTCCATTTGTAAAGCGTGTTATTGTTTGTACACGTACACGCACAGCAGTTAGTATGATTAAAGGCCGTGATGTGTGGTGGGAAGATGAAATTAAGAAAGTAGAAACGCAGGGCAACCCCGATTGTCCACCCGAAGTAATGGATGCTAACGATATGTTGTTTATCCTCTACACTTCCGGCTCGACCGGCAAACCGAAGGGAGTAGTCCATGCTTGTGGAGGATATATGGTGTGGGCGAACTATACGTTTGTAAATGTGTTTCAATACCAACCCGGACAAATTCATTTTTGTACTGCCGACATTGGCTGGATTACAGGCCATAGTTATATTGTTTATGGGCCGTTGAGTGCAGGAGCCACCACATTAATGTTTGAAGGAATCCCTACATATCCCGATGCCGGAAGATTTTGGGATATTGTTGACCGTTATAAGGTGGATATTTTATACACAGCACCAACCGCCATTCGCAGTTTAATGGCATTCGGAATGGATTACCTGAAGGGAAAAGATTTGTCGTCGTTGAAAGTTCTTGGCACCGTTGGTGAACCTATCAACGAAGAGGCGTGGCACTGGTATCATAAAAATATTGGGAAGGAACGCTGTCCGGTTGTTGACACCTGGTGGCAGACTGAAACCGGTGGCATACTCATTTCAAATCTTGCCGGAGTTACGCCACACAAACCAACCTATGCTACATTGCCACTTCCGGGAGTGCATCCTTGTTTGGTGGATGAACAAGGAATTATTATTGAAGGAAATAATGTGAGTGGAAATCTTTGTCTCAAATCCCCTTGGCCAGGAATTCTTCGCACCACCTATGGCGATCATGAACGATGTCGCCTGAATTATTTTTCCACCTATGAGAATTTATATTTTACCGGCGATGGTTGCTTACGCGATGAAGCAGGTAATTATCGAATTACCGGTCGTGTTGATGACGTTCTCAATGTTAGTGGTCATCGCATTGGTACCGCTGAAGTAGAAAATGCCATTAACATGCACGAAGGAGTTGTAGAGAGCGCCGTGGTGGGGGTATCCTCATGATATCAAAGGTCAGGGTATATACGCATACGTTATTTATAATGGTCACCATGGAGATGAAAGTTTGAGACGACTGGATATTATTCAGACGGTGACACGAATCATAGGACCCATTGCAAAGCCGGATAAAATTCAGTTTGTGAATGGCTTGCCGAAAACACGAAGCGGAAAAATTATGAGAAGGATTTTACGGAAGATTGCAGAAGGTGAAATTTCGAATTTAGGAGATACTACTACCCTTTTGGATCCTGCGGTGGTGGAGGAGATTAAGGAAGGTAAGATTTAAGGGACAAGTTTAAAGTGACAAGTGGAAAGGGACAAGTGGAAAGGGACAAGTTGCCAGTGTTTAGTGATCAGTATTCAGTATTCATTTACCAGTGTTTAGTGACCAGTATTCAGTGACCAGTGTTTAGTGTTTAGTGGCTGGTGCTTGAGTCTGATGAAATGATTTATGGAATTTGGTGGTAGAGACGAAAGGTATAGCGTCGTTGCTGGCAAACCATGCTATAAGTTATGAATGCTAACTACCACATTCTGAGATAGGAACTTCAGGGTGAGTTTTTATGGTATTTATTTTTGAAAATACTTTAGTTGGAGTTTATAATCTGTTACGTCTGCTTTAATTGGGGTGAAGAGCACTATTTTTTCTACACCAGGCAGCAGATCAAAGTAATTATCGGAGAAGGTACCGTCTATATTTTCAAATTCTAAAAAAAGATTTTTGACGAGGGTGTTTGAAGCTATTTTTATTTCTGCACCTGAAGCAGTTGCAGTGATGGTCTGTTGCAAATTAGGTGTTGAGAGATTTAATTTCGCCGGAGGAACAAAATAATGAATTGTTTCGGCTATTGTTTGATTTTTAAATAGAAGCCTGACTCGCAGAAAAAATCTTCTTTTCTTTCATTCCTTAATATGGTAAGGATAGGCATTTCAAAGGCTAGTGCTGAAACAAGATATCCTGAATATACCTCCTTTTGATAATTCCCAATTGATCTTCCTTTAAAATCTAAAACATCAACAAATAAAGTTCCGGCAATTCCTTCAATATTATCACTTTGTATAAATACTCTTGTGGTATCATTAATTGTTTCAGAAATAAGAATGTCTCTTGCATACAACCGTTTTAAATGATAATGGGCGGCCTTCCATTTGCCACTGTGTTCAAGAGTACTCCAGGAGGCTCCATCCCAAACATCGTTTAACTGCCAGTACAGAGAACCCATACAAAACCGTGCTTGCTTACGATGACTTTCAATGGCAATTCTCATGGCTTCAGCTTGATTTATCTGAGATTTATAACATAAATCTTCCGTATTCAAAACCTGACCAAATTTATCATCAATATATTTTAGCAACAGACCGTTGCCTTTATAACTACGTTGACGATTTTTAATAAAGTCGGAATTGAGTGGGATAGGATTTAATGTTGTGTTGCTTTTTAAAGACGCATATGATGGATAGGATTGCATCCCATATTCCGACATAAATCGTGGAACATAAACGCTGAATGAATCGATACTTTCTTCGCCATGCCATACCCCCCAATAATGGTTATCGCCAGACATAAAATTTTGATGGTTCCCCCAGTTGCTGATGGGCGATGATGGTAAGTAAGGGCGAACAGGGTCGAGTTGTTGCAACATTTCAGGAATTACTTTTTCAAAACTATGGAGATAGCTTCGAAAAATGGTAGCGGAATCTATCGGAGAATATTTAAATTCATTTTGCCAGCCCCAATTATTCCATGCTACATTAATTTCATTATTACCACACCACAATGCGATGGATGGGTGATTACGAAGTCGTTTAACCTGATAATTTACTTCATTTTTAACGTTATTAACGAAAGCAGAATCGCCGGGATACATGCTACAGGCAAACATAAAATCCTGCCAAACAAGAATACCTTTTTCATCACACAAGTCATAAAATATTTCATTTTCATATACCCCACCTCCCCAAACCCTTAACATATTCATTCCAACAGCAGAAACATCATTAAGAATTTTCTGATATTTTTCCTCACTCACCTCAGTCAGAAAATTACTTTGAGGCACATAGTTGGCTCCTTTCATAAAAACCGGTAAACCATTCACTCTAAAATAAAAACTGTTCCCCCATTCGTCATCGTCCTGAATAAGTTCAATGGTTCGTATGCCGGCACGGTCCGTAACCGAATCCACCAGATATCCATTAACAAAAAGCTTAGCTGTAAAATCATACAATTTCTGAGTCCCTAAACCATTCGGCCACCAGAGTTCGGGTTGTGCAATTTTAACTTTAAGCTGAGCCGTCGTAAATCCTTTTTTTATTTTAAATTGTTTGAATCCTTCCTTGACAGTAACTGTAGCATTTGATAAATCCTCCTGAGAAAAAATAGTAATGTCTGCGCTCAGCCAGGCACAGGTATCTGCTATTTCGATAGTTTTAATAAAAAGGTCAGAA
This sequence comes from Bacteroidota bacterium, assembly GCA_016722525.1. Lineage (GTDB taxonomy): Bacteria > Bacteroidota > Bacteroidia > AKYH767-A > OLB10 > JADKJB01. The sequence continues at coordinate 160,869 of JADKJB010000003.1, read as the reverse complement.
ATAAATAATTTATCGTGAGCAACCATTTTTATTGGTTTCCAAATTCCCATTGTGAGGAAGCGTGGGGACCAATCCCAGCCAAATTGGTAGGGAGCCTTTCTGACAAAAACACTTACTTGTTCATTGGAGTTATCATTGGGAGCAGGTAAGCGATAGGGAAGTTTTTGCAATTCAACTTACCTCGAAGTGCGGGAGAAAAGAAATCGACACGTAAAGTATTCTCCCTTTTCTCAAAAACCGTTTTGCATTGGCTCGCCATTCTCTGAACATATTGTCGGCGGTGAGGAGCAATGAATCATTTACAAAAACCTTTGCGTAGGTATCTAATCCTTCAAAAACAAAATCAATACTTTTAAATTTTAATAAACTGTCATCCACCTGAAATACTGCTTTGTAATTCCAATCTGTTAAACCTATCCATTGAAGCTGTACTTCATTACTTTCAAAAAGCGGGTCTTGGATAATTCCTGCATGGAACAAATCGGATTGAACCACCCCCGGAACAGTGGCTTTGTTCCACAAATTTTTATTTTTTTCAGTGAATTGCCATTCAGAAATAAAATCCGATTTCTTTACTACGTTCAAATACTTATCCGCACATCCCCAGATGGAAATTACCAGCAACGCGATTAAAAACAGATAAATTCTCATACACTTTTCAGCGCGGCCAGGACATCTAGTACTTTAGCATCATCAAAAATAAATGAATCGTATTCACTATACAAAACCTGAGCGCCCATCGACTGAAGCGCCTCGTTCCGATATTTCATTTTACCATCTATTCTCTTTCTGGCAGTGAAATGGAAATTACGAATACCGGCTTCATGAAGCAATCTTACATTTTGTGCATTTACTCCACTGCCTGCCATAATTTTTATACGATTGGCAGATCGTTTAACAAGTTCCTTAAGTAATTCAAAACCATCTTCAGCGGTTTGACGGTGGCCTGAAGTCAGGATGGTATCCATACCTAAAGCAATAATTTCTTCGAGCGATAAAAATGGGTCCGAAGTCATATCAAAGGCACGATGAAAAGTACTGCTTTTCCCTTTCATATAATTTTTAAGAAGACTACAGCGGTCCTTGTCGACACTGCCATCACTATTGAGCACTCCAAAAACAAATCCATGGGCACCGGCTTTTTCGAAGTGCTGAATATCCATTTTCATCATATCAAACTCCTCCTCACTATAAAGAAAATCGCCACCTCTGGGCCGAATCATCACATGCACCGGGATTTGCAACTTGCCACATACTTTTTGCACCAGCGACAATGGAGGAGTGGTACCCCCTTCCAATAGAGAAACGCACAATTCAATTCTATTGGCACCTGCATGTTGCGCTGATATGGCCATTTCATAGCTATCAACACATACTTCGATCATGTTACTATTTTGGTAAGGCATATTGAAACAGCATCATTACAGATTCAACTACCATCAATTCGGATTCCTGAACAGGTAAAGCTGCTTCCTTCAGTTTTTTATTTGAATCCGTGACCCATTGATCGGTGACAGTAGTACGATTATTCATTTTTTGAAGACTTTCCAAACCAATTGCTGCAACATCCTGCAACAGCAACGACAGTTTTTCCCAATCTTTAAGTGCGGGAATATTTCGGGAAATTAAAGCCAACTCATTATGATTATTTTTCCATCCAAGCAATTGTTTTTCAATTTCAATTTTCGCGGTGGTATCTTTTTTCATCACCAATTGCTCACACAACATCTTAAACACTCTGGCCTCTTTTGCATCAGGAAATGCGATATCCGGCAAACGGGTGAATGGTAAATCGGTGCTATAGGGAATACCCTGGCTGTGTCTTTTATAATCTTTTAAGGGTTCCACCACATTCACTAAATTTAAGAGTGGAGTAATTTCATTAGACTGAGCGATACGACGCAGCATCATTTCTTGATTTATGATATGCTGCACTCCGATTTCTTCGAGTCGGATATTCATTATATCCAGGCGCCGGTACATATCATTAACAGCATTCACATCGGCAGGCGACCACAACCTTTCTGCAATTGCGGCAGTGCGTGGCCAAATTCGGGAATCGATATTTTCCGGAGTAACCAATTCAGCCCACATAGTTGCCTCCCCGCCAAGGATTAGTTTTTGCTCGTTGTCAGACAATTTAAGATCGGAAGGTGCCGGATCGTTAGCATATAATTTCCAGGCAGGCTGTACCAGATCGATATAATAGCCATTAGAAAGAATTACCTGATGCCCTTTTGTTGCGGCTTCCTTCAAGCCCTCTTTACCTCTCCAGGACTGTATGACTGCATCATTGGGAAGTCCGGGTTGAAGAATCTCATCCCATCCGATCATTTTCTTCTTATTTTTTTGCAGTATCGACAACAATTTCCCATTAAAATAATTCTGAAGCTCATGATTATTCTTGATATTATGCTTCCGCATATATTCCTGAATATTTTTATTGTCGTCCCATTGTTTACCGTTATTTTCATCACCACCGATATGAAAATATTCATCCGGAAACAGGTTACACATCTCCGTAAGGAACTTATTTAAAAACTTATATGTTTGTTTTTTTGTAGGATCCATGGATGGCCCAAAGACGCCAAATTTCTTTTCAATGCTATAGGGGCCTTTAGCAGCAGCGAGCTCCGGGTAACCTACAAACCAACTGGTAGCATGCCCGGGAATATCAAATTCTGGGACTACTCTGATGCCTCTGTCGGAAGCATATTGAATTATATACTTAATTTGTTCCTGCGTATAATAATCACCGTTAGACCCCAGCAAATGCAATTTAGGAAAAACTTTACTTTCAATCCGGAATCCCTGATCTTCGGAAAGGTGCAAATGAAGGACGTTCATTTTTACCATAGCCATTGCATCGATATTTCTTGTAATTACATCGATAGGTGAAAAATGGCGACAAACATCAATCAGTAATCCCCGCCAGACGAACCGGGGTTGATCATTGATTGTAACTCCATTCACGTAGTAGCCTAAATTATCGGAAGCGACTAACTGCAGAAATGTTTCCAACCCATATACGATTCCGATGTCGGTTGCTGCTTTAAGTATAGCCTGATCACCGGTTATCTGCAGCGAATAGGATTCCTCTTCACCGGGCTTCAAAAGGCCTTTTCTGTCATATTGAATCACCAAATAAGGGCCTACACCGTTCAGCGGTTTACGAAAAAACTCCTTATTAATCAACAATTGAGTTCTATTATCCAACCTTCTTAAAAACCGCACCACCGCTTTACCGGCTCTTGAAGCGGAGGTATCATTCAAAACAACATGAAACCCTTTGTCGATTTGAAATCGTTGCTCGCCCCATATGACTTCTTTAGGAACTGGCATCAGCTGATGTTGCTGAGCAAACAGCGGGGCGAAACTGAAAATGCAGCAAATTACAGCCACTAAATATTTAAGCATATGGAAACCCTTTAATTAATCGGATTGCCAATATACGAAACTCTGATTTTTATTTGTAAGATGTTGAAAATTAAGGTTGTTATTAACACCTTATTACTTCTGATCCGAAAAATGCCATTCGGCGTAGGAAGTAGGTGTTTCCTTGAGTTTCAGACTAATGAGTTTAACATTGTCGGGTAAAAGCAAACTTATTCGACTAACAAAATCCATCAGCATATTTTCACAGGTTGGCTGATAATCGACAAAAATGACTTTTTCGAAATTGGTATCCAGTTCAGGAATGTCGCGATGTGGGGAATTGCCATTCAGCAGCAGGGCATGGTCGAGGCGATCGACGATCTGATTTTTGACAATTGTTTTGAGGTCGGAAAAATCCATCACCATGCCGTGTTTGGGATGACTGGGATTGGCGAGGGGAGTACCACCAATACTTACCTCCAACTCATAAGAATGTCCATGAATATTTTTACAAGGTCCATCATAGCCGTAAAGGGCATGAGCCATTTCGTAATGGAAAATTTTAGTGAGGCGGATCATTATAAGTTTTGCTGAGATACAAAAATACGAAAATGTACCGAATAGGGGCGTTTATTCGAACAATTCCTTTGCCAATTTCAAATCATGGCCGTAAATATCGTTTCTGAAATTCAGTTTTCCACTCCCATCTATCCATGCAGTAAAATAGGTGATATAAACAGGAACTTTTTTGTTGAGCGTAATATATATTTCTTTTCCCCCATGCATGGCTTTATCAATTTTTTCTTCCGTCCAGGAGGAATCATTTCTAAGCAAATAATTGGCCAACCAGGCCGGTTCAGCAACTCGTATACAGCCATGACTAAAGGTTCGTCCCTCCTTCTCAAATAAATTTCGCGAAGGGGTATCGTGCAAGTAAATACTATAGTTATTCGGGAACAAAAACTTCACATATCCTAACGAATTCGCAGGCCCGGGTTTTTGACGAATGGTATAAGGAAAGTTAGAGCCGTTGTAGTTTTTCCATGCAATGGATGAAGTACTTATCACTTTGGGTGGATTAGAATTGGAAACTACTTCCATATTATGTTTAGCAAGATAGGATGCATTTTTTTTTACTGCAGGGAGTGTTTCTTTAGCTACAATACTTCTGGGGATCACCCAATACGGACTTAAAACAACGTAAGTGAGGTCGCCACTGAATATTACTGTTTTGTTTGCTGCTTTCCCAACAATTACTTTCATACTCTTTACCACTTTATTGGACTCAAAAACATGCAACATAAATTCAGGAATATTAACAGCTATAAAATCAGATCCGGGATCTGCAGGTACCCACTTCCAGCGTTCGAGATTAATTAAAATTTTACGGATACGATATTTGACAGGAATATTTAATTCATCAATCAGTTTTTTATCAATTACTGCTATTGGAGTTAGTCCGAAACAGGTTCTTGTTACTATAACAGCCCGGGCCAATGATGAATCGAAAACCTGTTGTAAATTTCCCGAATAATCGCCGGTTAATAGCATACGTTGTTTCACGTTGCTTATCACTTCGGAGGTATCGCCGGGTTTTAGGTCATTGGCAAACCCCGAAATCGAATTCCATCCCCCTTCATCCTGGATAGCGGCATAACTCTTTAACTTAGCTTTCAGCAGCAAAAATTGTTTATAAACAGGTTCTGTACCGGCAATATCGGAAGGAGGAGCTGAGAGAATAGAATCGAGATAGGCCACCTGTGTTGACCTGTTCAAAGGAAGAAACCATTCGAGTTTTTTTAATTTTTCTTCTTTTAACCCCTTCCAGGCCTTACGTGAAAAAGCAAAAAACTGATTTGAAAACATAACTTCCGCTTGCAATATCAACGAATCGTTTCCCTCAAGTATAAAAGTATCAGCACTAACGGTATCGTACAATTGAACAATTCCGGGAATGAGCACCGTGGTATCCACTACTCCTGTTTGAATATAATCGGTTACCAGATTTACAATCTTGCCAGCTTGTTCTGTGAGTCCGAAATTATTGAACCAGGCGCATTTAAAATTTCTTTTTTCATAAAATTCCATCAATTGCTGTTGCTCTTCCAGTAACTCAGGATGTTGTAAAAAAAAGTTTGCCAGATAGGCAGCATTCAGAACTGGTATGTTGTGCTTTGGTAAAGTGTCGGCAGCAGTGGAGTCAACAACTTCTGGAGTGTTGGCTAAGCCGGAATCCATCTGGACGGATTTAGTACCACAGGAGCAGAGTTGAAGGAGGAAAAAAGCAAGAATGAGGGAGCGTAAGGTGGGTTTCATTCAATTATTTTAAAAACAAGTAGTTGGGCTTCGCTCAACAGCATGGAGCAGTGAATGCGACAGACCTCGATGTATTTATGCTTTAAGTATAATAGCTAAAATTCTTTTCAAAGCCTTTGCAAAATAGCATCAAACCGACTATATTTACGCTTACAAAGATAAACACAAAAAATATGAAAATAGGAATATTAGGCACAGGGATGGTAGGAAATGCCATTGGTTCGAAATTGGTAACTCACGGGTATGAGGTAATGATGGGATCCAGAAGTGCCACCAATGAAAAGGCTGCTGAGTTTGTAAAAAATGCCGGCAAAGGCGCTTCGCAGGGAACATTTGCTGAGGCTGCCATGTATGGTGAAATTGTTTTCAACTGCACCAAAGGTGAAGTATCAATGGAAGTACTGAAACTTGCAAAGGAAGAGAATCTTACAGGTAAAATTCTGATTGATGTGGCTAATCCTCTTTATTTTGAAAAAGGCGCCATCCCAACTTTATCTGTTTGTAACACAGACTCATTGGGAGAAACCCTGCAACGGAATTTCCCATCTGTAAAGGTTGTAAAAACGCTGAATACCATGAATTGCAATTTGATGGTCAATGCCTCATTAGTACCTGGCGATCATGATATATTTATTTGTGGGAATGATGCTGCTGCTAAAACTAAAGTTGAAACAATTTTAAGAAATGATTTTGGGTGGGAGCATATCCTTGATCTTGGCGATATCACCAATGCACGAGCAACTGAAATGCTGTTACCTATTTGGATTCGATTGTATGGAAAATTTCAAAGTCCGAATTTCAACTTTCATATTGCTAAATGAATAATTTCAAGTTTAAAAAAATATTGTTTTAAAAGTACTTATCTTCCAATTAAACCCTTAATACCAAAAACAAAACCTGTGTGCGTTTTGCCGTTGTTGTCGAAGGAGAGTACAAAATCGGCCCTGAAAACGCGCAGTTTTTCGAAACCGAAAGAGGTTTCAAAATGGTCGTTATCACCGGGTACACGAAGGTAACGAAAGCCTGCTATTTCGTTGAGTTTTAGTTTTCGCAGTAACGGTATTTTATTCAATATAAATCCTCCGAATTCGTGTTCGGTGAATAGCTGAAAGTATTCATCGGATGTACTGTAATTGTAATATGGAAGCAAGTCGAAACGTTTTTGTTCAAACCCTGACAGAAAAGTTTGGTTGCCGTTAAAATGTGCAAAATCCATAAAATACAAATTTTTGTTATTTAAAAATTTACCGTATGACAAATGGTATTGGAACTTCCCTACCATTCCAAGAGAAATTTTATCATCAATACTCATTTCAATTTTATCATAGTTAACATCACTTCCAAATATTTTATTGATTCCTTTATTGTAAGAAACGGAAAGGTCAGGAAACTTTGAACCAATAATGTAGTTCATGTCAGGTCGATCGATATAAGTTTGCTTTATCCTGAAACGGGCACTCACGGCAATTTTGAGGGCGCTATTATTTTCAAAAAACCGGGTATCATTTACGGGATCAAGCGGATTGTTGCTTGTGTAGGTCTGGTTGGAGTAATCAATGAACGTATAATCTGTTGTATTAAGTACAGCCTTCCTGTGAGAAAACTCGATAGCACCATTGAGACGAATTCCATTGACAGGTTCAATTCGGGCTGCTACTTTTCCATATTGTTTTCTAAACAGCTTCATATAATTTTTTTCACCAAATAGTGAGTATCCAGAATTAATTATGGGACTAATAGGAGCATTTTCATTGAACTGAACCAGGTCATCGCCTCCTTCCATTTTCACAAATGCAAATTTTTTAACATTCCAATTGTATTGAATTCCCCCATCAGCGCATACTTTTGTATTTGAAAATCCGTAACGTATATTAAAATCAGTCTCGTAGGAGCTTCTGTTTTCATAACGTTTTACATAATTAATTCCGATTCCAATATTTAAGCCCTCGACAGTATTAAACTGAACATTTTCGAGCAGGGAGGAGAACGAAAACTCTGTTTTTCTAAATTTATTCTCATAAGAATATCCTCTGATCAGGTTACCGGGTTTAAATTTATTTGACAATCTATCCAAAGAATCGAGATAGGGTTTAGCCTCTTTTATCACTTGCATACTGTCGCGCTTGGTATAATCGGTGAGTTCCTCCGGAGTGAGTGGTATGGGCCGAATTAACTCCCAGTAGGTGGTATCGCGTTTATTGGCATCTTCATTTATCTTCATTACGTTACCTTTGAAAAATTTCTTTTTAAATCCCGGGGTCACTTCATAGCCGGAGAAAACACCTACATAATTTCCATTTCCGGCAAAGCCAAAAGCACTAAACACAAACCGAAAAGTTACAGATCCTATTTTCCAGATATCATCTTCACTACTTATGGGGATAAAGACCTGATTTACTTTGAGTGTATCCACAAACTGCAATTGCGCGTCTTTGGTCAGAAAAAGATCTGTGCTATGAATTCGCCAGGTACTATCCTGAATAAATATATAACCGGCAAAAACGGGATCATTTTTTCTTTTCGGGATCACTTCAATTCTATTTACCCAATGCCCATTTTCAAGAAAGGAGCCATCCAGTCTGTATTTATAATAAAACAAAGCATTTGATGCAACCGGAGATACAAAACCTCTTTCACTGAGACCGGTGATAGCAATAATATTTTCATAAAAATTGAAATCCATATCGGAGGCCTGATTGAAGCTGAAAGATCTGTTACTACCACTCACTTTGGATGAGATCATTTCTTCTTTTACAACATCGGGCTTTTTGAAGTGGTATTTTGAAACTGATTCGGAGAGATAAACTATTCCGGTGGTACTATCAACGAATTCGCTTAAATCAACATCAACACCCATAAATTTATCAGGGATACTGGTAAGCTTTTGCAGTCCTTTGATATACACATTGCAGGAAAATTCATCTACCTGATTGAGATAGAATTTTCTTTTGGCAATTGATTTGCGGATTATCGAATAGGCGGGATCATCATCTTCAGCTTTAATATTTACTTCAAGAAGAGTGTAGTTTTCAGGTACCAGCTGAATATCTATCAAAATAGGATTCTGTGCAACCAGCAAAGGTTCTGTTCGCATGCGGTATCCAATATAGCGAAAAACCAATTCACATGGTCCAGGAGGAACATCGAGTTTGTACTTGCCATCTATATTTGTGGTTGTTCCGTTAGAAGTTCCTTTGATATAAACATTGGCAAATGGAAGAGGTTCCGAATTTGGGCCGGTTACTTTTCCGGTAATTATAGTGGCGAATGAATATTCAATATTACCTGCAAAGAGGCAAACAAAAAGCAGAAAGACTGATTTAAACAGATTCATAAAAAGTGAATTAACTAATTTCAAAACAAAACTATATAATTGAAGACCCTGAAACCAAGAGTTAGATAAGTTATTTTTTGTATTTTAGCTTTCACAAAGATAAAAACAAACCTATGAAAAAACTCTTATTTCAATTGCTACTCGTATTAGGGTTTTCGAACAGTTATTCTCAAACCATCGACACCTTATTTTACGAACGATTCCAAACCGGAGGAGGCTCTTTCACCTTAAATACCTCTGATGAAGGGGGAGTCGATGCTGCAACAGGATACAATCAATGGGTAATCAATGATGCCTATCAGGGGGGAAGCGGCCAATTAATTTGCGCTGGAATTCCCACCACATTTAACATCCCTACTACCCAAAGTCAACCTGTAGGTTCAACAGGGGGATCCAGCACTTCCTATTTGCACATTTCCAGCGATGCGGCCCAGGCATCGGGCATATTCAACAATTCCTTTTTGGCTGCAAATGGATTTTGCGGAGGCGACGAGAGTTATTTTGCAGCGATGAATCAGGACCTGACAACAACAGGTTTCTCAACAGTAATCATTTCCTTCTGGTGGCTGTGTGGAGGAGGCAGCAACTCCTTTGGAGAATTGTATTACAGCAGCAACAGCGGAGCCAGCTGGACCTTAGTAAACGCGAACCCCACACAGTTCAACAATCAGCCTACCTGGGTGCAGCAACAAATTGCCTTGCCAGCATTTGCAGGGCAAAACACCTTACGATTTGGATTCAGGTTTGTGAATAACGTAACTTTTAATGCTACAGATCCGGCATTCGGAATTGACGAAATTTTAATTACCGCTGAAAATTCAGTTGCTGCTCCGGTAGCTGCCTTTACGGTTTCAGATAGTGCCTTTTGTGAAGGAATGTGCGTGAATTACACGGATGTTTCTTCAGGAAGCCCTACTAATTGGTTATGGATTTTTCAAGGAGCTACAACTGCATTTTCAACACAACAGAACCCAACCAATGTTTGCTATCCTGTTCCAGGCACCTATCCTGTAACATTAATTGTTGGGAGTGCTGCCGGCACGGATACTATAACCATGAATGCAGTTACCGTTTATTCCAATCCTGCAACCCCACTACTAACGTCTTTTGGAGATACGTTAATAGCCACTCCGGGCTATATCAGTTACACCTGGTATCGCGACAGTATTTTTGTACTTGGCACAAATAACAACGAATATATTGCTACTCAGAATGGTACTTATTATGTTATTGTTACTGATTCCAACGGGTGTTTTTCTTCGTCAATACCCGTGCTATTGAATACAGGAATACCTGAAAATAGTTCATTTGATTTTTCTATTTTTCCCAATCCCTCTTCCGGCCAACTATTTTTAAATAATGCAACTAATGTTTCCGCTGTTAAAATATACAACCCCATAGGGGAAATGGTTTGGAGTACATTTTCTATTGCCCCTTCAGGGAAAATAGATATTTCTTCATTGGGAAATGGTATATATTCAGTTATGATAATTTCCAACAAAGGAAAACTGCAAGCAAGAAAATTATGTTGCTTGAATAATACAAACTTATTGAATACTATCAGCAATAAAAAAGGCCGTTACGATTGTAACGGCCTTTAAACTTTGGAATAAACTAATTTATTTAGCTTTCTTCATTTCCTGTGTACGATTCCATTCGGCAGTATTCATTCCGCGCAAAGCGTAAGTAACTTGTTGTCCGCTTTTATTTGTAATAATAATCATACCATCAATATTGTTGCCTTCCACTTTTCCTCTATACAAACGTGTTCCTTCAGTAGGGCTTGTCAAAGTAAATTCAAAATTAGAAGTGTTTACTCCATTTTTTTCAATAAATTTTCCACTGGTGAAACCAGTTTTACTAAATGATTGAGAACTCACTTGATTGTTTTCAAAAGTAATTTGATCAAATGTTTCTTCACCACCGTTAACAGCATCTTTCATCACGAAAGTATAACTGGTGCCATTTAATTTAGAGGCTGATTGTGCATTAACGGTTCCTACGGAAAATAATGCTATCATTACAAACAGAGTGCTGATGTATTTCATTTTTTTTATGTTTTATTTAAGTTTAACAAGAATTAGAGGTTTAAAAGTACTACTAAAATATAAATAAATCAAGGTGAAAATCGGGAACCCTGATTACAGTCAGCGGGGAATAGTTGTAATTAACTGTATAACAATGACTTAAAATTGATATTCTTCTGAAAATAGTACTAAAATCAAACTTTCTGAACCGGGGAAAAAACCTATCAGCTTGAAATCAGGTAGGCAGATCCAACCAATTTACGAACGGCGTTCATAATAGCGTTGGTATCAAAACCACACTCTTCATACAATTCTTTTTGTTCGCCATGTTCAATAAATCTATCGGGGACTCCCAGTCTGGATATTTGCGCCATATACCCATTATCGATCATAAATTCGGCAACGGCACTACCAAAACCACCTTGAATAGAATGATCTTCGACAGTAATAATTTTTTTATAGGTAGTAAAAACTTCATGCAACAAAATAGCATCAAGAGGTTTCACGAAACGCATATTATAATGAGCCGGATAAAACCCTTCTTTGGCGAGCAAATCGCATGCCTGGATGGCAAAATTACCAGGGTGACCGATGGTCAGGATAGCAATTTCTTCCCCGCCTCTCATTTTAATTCCTTTGCCTGCAGGAATTTTTTTCAGAGGTGTTTTCCAATCTATCATTACACCATTTCCTCTTGGATACCGAATCGAATAGGGTCCATTATGCAGTGAAGCAGAATACATTAAATTACGTAATTCTTCTTCATTCATTGGAGCCGACACTACCATATTTGGAATGCACCGGAAGAAGGCGAAATCGAATACGCCATGGTGAGTAGGGCCATCAGCACCAGCTAAGCCACCACGATCGAGACAAAAAACTACATGCAAGTTTTGCAAGGCAACATCATGCACCACCTGATCGTAAGCGCGTTGCATAAACGAAGAATAAATATTACAAAAAGGAATCAATCCCTGTGTGGCCATTCCGGCTGAAAAAGTTACAGCGTGCTGTTCAGCAATACCCACATCAAAAGCTCTTTCGGGAAGTTCTTTCATCATAATATTCATAGAACAACCGGAGGGCATAGCAGGAGTAATTCCAACAATTTTTTTATTTTTCAACGCAAGCTCTACCAAAGTATTTCCAAAAACATCCTGATATTTTGGAGGCTTCGGGCCATTTTCAACGGGCTTAAAAATTTCACCACTTATTTTATCGAATAAACCGGGAGCATGCCACCTTGTTTGATCTTTTTCAGCGAGCTCATAGCCTTTACCTTTAACGGTAACGCAATGCAAAATTTTAGGTCCGGGAATATCTTTTAAGTCATTAAATACCTTAACAAGGTGGTTCACATCATGGCCATCGATAGGGCCGAAATATCTAAACTGGAGCGATTCAAACATATTACTTTGTTTGAGGATAGCTGATTTAAGGGCATTTTCAAATTTTTGTGCAATTGCTTGAGCATTGGGTCCGAACTTACTGATTTTACCAAGAATATTCCAAACCTCATCTTTTACTTTGTTATAGGTGTGCGAGGTGGCAATATCAGTGAGGTATTCTTTCAATGCTCCCACATTTGGATCAATGCTCATACAATTATCGTTGAGCACCACTAAAAGATTAGAATTTTCAACACCACCATGATTCAACCCTTCAAAAGCAAGGCCGGCAGTCATGGCGCCGTCGCCAATTACAGCAATATGCTGGCGGTTTTTATCCCCTTTTAAACGGGAAGCCACAGACATTCCCAGGGCGGCAGAGATAGAAGTAGATGAATGGCCAACACCAAATGTATCGTATTCACTTTCAGCTCTTTTGGGGAAGCCGGAGATGCCATTATAAATACGATTGGTATGAAATACATTACGGCGGCCAGTGAGTATTTTATGGCCATAGGCCTGGTGGCCAACATCCCAAACTAATTGATCATCAGGGGTATTAAAAGCATAATGCAATGCTACGGTCAGTTCCACGACACCTAAACTTGCGCCGAAATGACCACCATTAACAGAAACAATATCAATAATATATTGTCTCAATTCATCACAGACTTGAATGAGTTGATCTTCTTTGAGTTTCCGTAAATCAGCTGGGAACTCTATGTTTTGAAGAAGTTTTCCGGGTTGGACTTCCATCTAAAATATTGGAGAGAGTGACAAAATTACAGTTTTTTCCGGTTTTATCCTATTTCAAGACGGATAAAAAAGCAATAAGGAGTTGAACAAACGGTAAAAGGGAAAAGTTTATTTCGCTTGAATGAAAGGGAGCATGGAGTTGGTGAGGGACCAGGATGGGGATACGGGATAATTAAGTAATTTTGGGGCAAAATAGAATTATGAAATTTGGAACGAGAGCCATACATGCCGGGCAAGAACCGGATCCTACCACAGGTGCAATAATGACACCTATATATCAAACCTCCACATACGTTCAAGAGTCGCCGGGGAAGCATAAAGGATATGCTTATGCGCGTGGAAAAAATCCAACCCGAGTTGCATTGGAGAAATGTATTGCTTCACTGGAAAACGCAAAATATGGTTTATGCTTTTCCAGCGGTCAGGGTGCCGAAGATACCATATTGAAATTGCTGCGTCCGGGAGATGAGGTGATAGCTACCGACGATATATATGGAGGTTCATACCGGATGTTTACCAAAGTTTTTGCTCATTTTGGTATCAAATTTCATTTTGTGAACATGCATGATGCCAATGACATTCGTAAGCATGTAAACGAAAACACCAGGATGTTGTGGGTGGAAACCCCTACAAATCCATTAATGAAAATTATTGATATAAAAGTTTGTTCTGAAATAGCGAAGCTTCATAATTTAATTTTAGTTGTTGACAACACTTTTGCATCGCCCTACTTACAGAACCCACTCGATCTTGGGGCGAGCATTGTAATGCATTCGGCAACCAAATATTTAGGCGGGCATTCGGATGTAGTGATGGGTGCTGCCTGCACTAACGATGATAAGCTATACGAAGAACTGGCTTTTATCACCAATTCCTGTGGACCGGTACCTGGGCCCATGGACAGCTTTCTTGTTATTCGTGGATTAAAAACCCTACATGTACGAATGCAGGCGCATTGCAAAAACGGAAAAGAGATTGCACACTTTTTAAAAAATCATCCTAGAATTGATAAAGTTTACTGGCCGGGTTTTGAAGATCATCCCAACCACAAAATTGCGAAAGAACAGATGCGTGATTTTGGAGGAATGCTCTCCTTTATTATGAAGGGGAATTCCATGGAAGATGCTTTCAAAGTGGCAGCAGCTACAAAGGTATTTGCATTAGCCGAATCACTTGGCGGAGTGGAATCGCTTATCGGACATCCTGCCTCTATGACACATGCAAGCATTCCTAAAGAAGAGAGAGAAATCAGGTGTGTTAGATTCACTGATTCGTTTGAGTGTAGGAATTGAAGATGTTGAGGATTTGATTGAAGATTTAAAACAGGCGTTGGAGAAATAGTCATAGGTTAGTGGGTTGATGGGTTAGTGAAAAAGTCAATTGTCATTAATAACTCCCACTGCCAACTGGACACATCTGGACACTTGTCACTTGTTAATTGCAACTTGTTAAAAATGAAATATATTCTTTACATTATTTGATCAACTATGTCACAATACAAATTTGCAGTAATAGGGTTAGGGCAATTTGGAAACGCCATTGCACGTACACTTGCTTTAAGAGGCGCTGAAGTACTGGCAATGGACAGCAGCGAAGACCACATCGAAGACATTAAAGATGAAGTTTCGTATGCTGTTTGTATGGATGCCACTGACATACGGGTGTTACGATCGCAGAACATACAGGATATGGATGCTGTGGTGGTAGCTATAGGTAAAGATTTTGAAGCATTAATGCTTTGTGTAGTACAATTAATGGAATTAAAGGTGAAACGTATTATGGCTCGCGCCAATGGCAAACATCAACGCCAAATACTTGAAAAAATTGGAGTATCTGAAATTTTATCTCCTGAAAATGATGTAGGCTTAGCGGTTGCTGAAAGATTGCTGAATCCAAACATCTTGACGTCATTGATGCTACCCGACAATTACGAAATTGTAGAAATTAAAACACCTCGTACCATGGCAAATCGCAGTCTTGGTGACATAAATTTAAGAAGTAAATATAACCTGAACCTCATCACATTAAAAAGAGAAACTGAAGTAGTAAGGGACGGGGAAGTTTTAAAAGAATGTCATATTCTTGGTGTACCGAATTCTGAAACAGTTTTGATTGAGTCGGATACAATAATTGTTTTTGGCCTTGTAAAAGATATTGAGCGTTTTATTGAAATAAACCAGTAGTCAATTTGTATTTGTTTCCTGCGACAAAAGCAATACTTATTATCTTTTCAAAGGAAGAGATGTGTATTTGATATTAGGAAAAGTAGTGAAGCTGCAGGATTTTCACGCAAAGACGCTAAGGCGCTAAGAGGTACAACTTCGATCCCCTTCACCTACCACGCTATTAAAACCTTTGCGTTTTTGCGCCTTTGCGTGAAGCTGCAGGATTTTCACGCAAAGACGCTAAGGCGCTAAGAGCGCTTCGTACTAAAGTAAACTTTTACTTTTCTAAGTTGTTTTTCAGATTAGTTAATCCGGCTGCTAAATCATTTCCAAGGTTCTTATCCATATTCATAAATAAGAGCATCAGATTACTTGGATAAGCATTTTGCCACTAAATCCCCATTTCACTTTTGTTTGATTTGGGGTTATCTGATCAGTTGCAAAATAACCATAGCCTGTTGCTTCAAATGGTTTTTTGAATCGCAGCTCCATTTCGAGTCTTTCGTTTTCAACAATCTTAACTAATTCCTGGTCTCCTTTACCTACATCATCCATTTTACTATCCCAGGAATACACATAACCAACAGTTCCATCAGTACCTTTTGATTCTCGGATAGAGGCAGGATCTTTCATGTTCCAGACGCTGTAATAGTCCTGGTTCTTAATTAATTTTATGTACGCAAACACTTCTGTTACAGGTTTATTAATGACAATTTCCCGTTCAACAGCATATTCCTTTTTGTAGAACAAACCAATAATCAGAGAAAAAACAACCAAGGCAGCAATAATGATAAGAATTTTTTTTACGATTTTCATGTGTTTGTATTTTAGGTAAGTGAGTAATTATGTTTTTTGCATTGCTATTCCTTTTCAGCAAAGTTTTTAAAATCATTCAGGAATGTACGTGTCTGTTTTTTAAATGCACCTTGCATCATCCATCCAAACAACTTCATTACACCAGAAAATTGAACATCATTTTCGGAAATATATTGCGTACTATTTTCAGAGATGGGAATAAATTTATTACTGATTTTATTAAAAACACCATTGGCCTCATAAGTGCCGGAAAATTCTTGAGGGAGATTGCGGACGGTAATAGTTTCAATCATCTCCATTTTTCTTTTACCTATAACAAAAGTGAGCTTCGATTTTGCTCCCGGCTGTCCTTGAACTCCATTTAAATGCTCAAAGCTTTCGAGACCCTTCATCCATTTTTTTAAATTGTCGGGGTTATCAAACAAGTTAACCACTGTTGCAATTGGCGATTTAATAACGATTTGAGTAGTATATTTCATTTAAGAAGTACCAATAATAGCGAGCCCGGGTTTTGAGTTCAGACTAATCAAAAGTAGAACAATTTATCAAAAATGAAAAAATCTGATGTATTTTAAAAAGTGTTGCATTCTGAATACCAAAGATCTGTTGCACGAGAGCTCAGCAAACAGTTAAAATAAACGTGTAGCATCAATTAAGTAAAACGTATAAATACTCCCGCTTTCATGTGGTAAAAATGAATTTACAAAGTACAATGGCTACTAATCAAAAATTCATTGCTTTAATAAAAGCAGTATTAAAAATAACTACCCCCTCTTGATTCAGATGATCGGAGTCGTAGAAATGCAGAGAATCGTCAAGTGGTAAAGCAACTTCATTGAAATTGAAATAACGGCCATAAGTGGAAAAGAAAGTATCTATTTCGCTATTATTGGTTTTAGCATGGTACAAACTGCGAGTAACCGGAGCCTGAACGAGCACAAAATTGCACTTTTCCTGTTTCAAAAAACGAATAACACTTTCAAAGGCTTTTAACTGACCAGCATCCAGGTTCCATTTTTCGACAGGGTGTTTCCTATTTTCAAATCTGGACAATTTTTTTTCAACAAACCCACCGCCTCTCACATAATAATCATCATTTACATTTTGAGCTTCCTCAAAATTCTGGTATACTCTAAAAGCTGACACAAAGATGCATAAAGCAGTGTATTATAAGTTAAAATGTCATTTAGAGAAAACGCCATTTTATAGGTATCCCAACCAACTCTATCATTCGCAATAAGATCAATAGCCGCTTCAACTCCATCAAAAGTAAAAGTTGCAGGATACACTTCGTACACCACAAGCTTAGGATGGAGGGAGTGCAGGTATCTTTTCAAAAGCACCACTGTTTGCAATGGAGTTTGTCCGCTCGAACCTAAATTGAAAGATTTATATCCCTGAGCCTTAAAAATTCTGGTATCAAATTCACGATAGGCATGTGAAGAGCCCAAAAAAAGAATATCTACATTGTTGACATTTTTTACATCCTGCATTCTTGAATTTAAATGCCCGTATCCCCCGATTGGGAAAATCAGATTTTTTCTCAAATAAGGAGGGGCAAAAAATCCCAGACAGAGAAGACCCACAAAATAGAATAAACCCATAAAAATTATAACACCACACATTTTCAATAACAACTTTTTCATTCTTTAGAATTGAAAATAAATGAAAGGTGTTTCATTGGTTTGCATAAAAATTCCAATTAACAAAATGATTGTAGCATAAAAACTCCATCGAATCAATCGCGGCCATTTTGAACCAAAGTGTGACAATGCAAACTGATGCTCCCGTCCCAGCCATTCTATTAGAAAGAAAAAACCCGACAATCCTAAAACAACCATACCGGCAGTAGGAATTTCAGGTTTTTTAAAAATTGAAGTAGTAAATATTCCTGAAATATAACTGAGAGCTTCATGAATAGAAGTTGCTCTGAAAAATATCCATGCGAAAACGGTAAGTGTAAATGTTATTGCTACATTAACTATTTCCGTGATTGAAGGGAACAATTTCCCCTGTGCAATTATATCGAGGTTATTTCTATTTTTTCCAAGAATTAAAAGCGGAAGAAAATAAAGAGCATTCAGAAATCCCCATGCTAAAAAGGTCCAGTTTGCGCCATGCCAAAATCCGGAGACCAGGAAAATGATAAAAGTGTTTCTAATACTCATCCATTTCGAACCTCTGCTCCCACCTAATGGATAATAGAGATAATCACGGAACCAGGAACTTAAAGAGATGTGCCAACGGCGCCAGAACTCAGCAATATCGCGAGAGAAATAGGGGTATGCAAAATTGCGCAGCAATTCGATACCAAACAGTTTAGCGGTACCTAAGGCAATGTCGGAATACCCGGAAAAATCACAATAAATTTGAATGGTAAAAAACAAAGCCCCTAAAACCAATGTGCTTGAATTATATTGACCGGAGTCATTAAAAATCATATCGGCATATTGCGCACAATTATCGGCAATGACCATTTTTTTAAAAAGGCCCCACAATATTTGCCGCAGCCCTTGAACAGCGAAGCCATAATTAAATATGCGTGGCTTTTGAATTTGTGGCAGCAGGTGTGTAGCTCTCTCGATAGGACCGGCGACCAACAAAGGAAAGAAGCTAACAAAAACAGAGTAATCGATAAAATTTCTGACCGGTTTAATTCTATCGTTGTAAATATCTATCACATAGGACAAGCCATGAAAGGTATAGAAAGAAATTCCTACCGGAAGAATAATATTAAGTGTGGCATAATTAACTTTCCATCCAAAATTTGCCATTGCCTCTGCAAAAGATCCGACAAAGAAATTATAATATTTGAAAATCCCTAAAAATCCAAGATTTATAATGATACTTAACCAAAACCAAAATTTACGTTTGGCTTTATCCGAAGCATCCGCCATTTTTAATCCGGTAAAATAATCGAGACCGGTAGAAAACAAAAGCAGAAATAGAAACCTCCAATCCCAACAGGAATAAAAAAAATAGCTGGCAGCCAACAACAAAATATTTTGCGTTTGTAATTTCTTATTTGTTACAAACCAATACAGGATAAAAACTATTGGTAAAAATATTGCAAAATTGAGTGAATTGAAAAGCATCCTTTTTAATACTTTTAGCTTGAGTTAAAGTTACAAATTTTACATGCAGAGATAGTTTCCGCCTTTAAATTCTCAGATAAAGAAATCCTTTATTAAATAATAAACTCAAAAACCTTTAACTTTGAAATGAATGATTGGGTTACCTTTGAGAAATCAAATTTATTAAAAAAAGGGCGCTATCCAAAAAGATCATTGATATTTACTGAAATGTTTTGGAATTTGTCGGCAGTTTGTATTATAACTATTTGACAATCATTCGATAAAGACTAGATTAAACCTATTTTAATGCAATCCAAATTGCATGTCTAAAGAAATCAAAAAGTGTCCGTTTCACTCATTAGCTGCTATTCAGGAAATGGATGCATTAGATCCTGAAGCAAGGGCAAATCCTATCCCTATTACGACTGGCTACGAAACGATCCTGATAGAGTTGTTTATAAATTGCCCTATGAAAATTACTATTATGCTGTGCACCGGTATGAGGATGTGAAGCAAGTTTTTGGTGATGCTGAAAATTTTAGCAGCAGCGTTATACCTACTCATAAGAGTCCGTTTTTTGTGTTAATGGATGGCGAAGACCATAAGCGAATACGATCGGTTGTGGCTCTGGTGTTTTCACAAAAAAATGTTTTAAAGTGGGAAAGATCCATTGAAGCTACCATAAAAAGAATAACAGAAAATTTTATCAAAACCGGGAATGGCGACATTTTTGAAGCTTGGGCCGACCCCATTCCGCTGGCCACACTTTCGGTACTGTTTGGTTTAGCTACCGATAAAAATGCACTAATAAAATTACATAGTGATGCAATAGCAATTAATCGCGCATTATTTGTCACCGGAGGAACAGGTCCGAGAAGAAAAAACAGTCCTAACTGGCCAGAAAAATTTTCGATCTCGTGGAGCTTGTTAAAAAATATTCCAAAACTTTTTAAACTTCGAAAATTAATAGGAAATGAAGGCATGAAGGAATTGAAATTAATGACGAGTATGGTTGACAAAAAAATTGAAACGCCACGTCCTAATTTCAATCATATTCCCCAAGGGATTGAACCGATGCTTGATATGATCATTGCTTTTGCAGAAAAATTAAAAGCAGCAGAGCAACAAAACGCAAATGATGAAAATCCTTTATCTGTTTTTAATGACCACATTAAAAAGGGAGATGTTTCCTTTGTAGAGATGGTGATGGCAGGAGCCTTCATTTTATTTGCCGGGTATGAAACAACCACGAGTCTGCTATCCAACTGTTTCGTTCATCTTGCACGGAACAAGGAATTGTTTAATGAATTAAAAGCGTATCCTGAAAAGTTAGAAGATTTTATTGAAGAATCATTGCGCTACTACACTCCCGTGGGCCGATTTTTACGAAGAGCAAACAACGATGTTGAAATCGCCGGAAAAACTATTCCAAAAAACACCATTGTAATTGTGATGCCAGGTGCCGCTAACACCGATCCTGAAAAATTTGAGAATGGATGTGTCTTCGATATGAACCGGGAAAATTCCCGTCAGCATTTGAGTTTTGGTAAAGGAGCACACTTTTGCATAGGAGCCTCGCTGGCGAGGATGCAGGTACGAATTGCGCTTCAAGAGCTACTCAATTCCGCCCGCGAAATTTCTATTGATGAATCTCAAGGAATGGAAATGGTAACGGATAGGGATAATGGCATTTTTCGGTATGAGAGTGTTCGATTTAAAGTGACGAGTTACCAGGATAAAGTGACCAGTGATCAGTGACCAGTGGCCAGTTTTAATGGACAAGTTGAAAGGGACAAGTGACAAGTTTAAAATGACAAGTGAACAGTGGCCAGTGACCAGTTTAAAGTTTTAAGGGACAAGTTGAAAGGGACAAGTGACAAGTTTAAAATGACAAGTGATCAGTTACCAGTGATCAGTGGCCAGTGACCAGTTTTAATTTTTAAGGGACAAGTTGAAAGGGACAAATGACAAGTTTAAAATGACAAGTGAACAGTTACCAGTGATCAGTGGCCAGTGACCAGTTTTAAGTTTTAAGGGACAAGTTGAAAGGGACAAGTGACAAGTTTAAAGTGACAAGTTTAAAATGACAAGTGAACAGTGGCCAGTGACCAGTTTAAAGTTTTAAGGGACAAGTGACAAGTTTAAAATGACAAGTTTAAAATGACAAGTGAACAGTGGCCAGTGACCAGTTTAAAGTTTTAAGGGACAAGTGACAAGTTTAAAGTGATCAGTGGCCAGTGACCAGTTTTAATTTTTAAGGGACAAGTTGACAAGTGCAAAGCGTAAAGTGGCAAAGTGTAAAGTGATCAGTTACCAGTGACAACAATGATTTGACAAGTGCAATGAGACAAGTGATTAGAGACGAGTAGAAAGTGAAAAGTGTAAGGAGTTTGGTTAGATGATAATTATCATTTCAAGTTATGTCTAAAGTCATATTTTGTATGCAAAACTTCTTTTAGTTTCGTGTAATTGTCTAACTTAAAAACAAATCACATGAAAAAAGTTCTACTCACATTATTTATTGCCTTTGGATATTTCGTCTCATTGGCTCAGCCTTCCATAATAATGCAAAAAACATTTGGTGGCTCTGGCGAGGATTACTCGTATTCAATCAGCCCAACTTCTGATGGAGGTAGTATTGTGGCTGGCTGGTCTGATTCCCCTGACGGAGACAAATTAGTAAGTCTTGGATTGCAGGATTATTGGATTTTAAAACTTAATAGCCTAGGCAATATTCAATGGCAGAAATCATTAGGAGGAACAAATAATGATAATGCTTTTGCAATAAAACAAACCACAGATGGCGGCTATATTGTTGCAGGCGGATCTTATTCTAACGATGGTAATGTAACAGGAAATAATGGGGATGAAGATTTCTGGATAGTTAAACTTAATCATCAGGGAATTATTAAATGGCAAACCTCGCTGGGTGGTTCCGGACAGGATTATGCTTATGATGTTGTTCAAACAAGTGATGGGGGATATCTTGTAGCAGGTACTACCTATTCTTCCGATGGAGATGTAATCGGACATCATGGTGGCGCTGACTATTGGGTTGTGAAGTTGGGTAAAGGAGGAAATGTACAATGGAAAAGAGCACTGGGCGGATCAGGTGAAGATATGGCATGGAGTATTCAGAATGTGGTAGCAGGAGGTTACATTGTGGCCGGTTGGTCAAATTCTAATGATGGTGATGTAACAGGAAGTCTTGGTGATTATGATTATTGGGTTGTCAGACTTCGTAAAAATGGAACAGTTAAATGGCAGAAATCATTTGGCGGTTCAGGCGAAGACCGTGCGTTTTCGGTAGACGTAAGGTCTGATAGCGGGTTTGTTGTTGCCGGGTTTTCTACTTCAACCGATGGTGATGTAACAGGTAATCAAGGAGGTCGTGATTACTGGGTAGCTAAATTGAGTAATATTGGAAAGCTTCAGTCACAAAACTCATTTGGGGGAACCAGTGAGGATGTTGCAACAAATGTTGAGCAGTCTACTGATGGCGGATTTATTATTTCGGGTTATACTCAATCAAATGATGGAGATGTTTCATTTAACAATGGATTTGTAGATTATTGGTTGGTTAAAACTGATAACTCTTTGGCAATTGAATGGGAAAAAAGTCTGGGCGGCTCCGGCGACGATGCTCCGGGCAAGGGTTATCAAACTGCAAGTTCCGGTTATATTATTCCAGGCAGGTCAAATTCCAATGATGGTGATGTTACCGGACATAAGGGAAACGGAGATTATTGGATTGTGGAACTTAGTACCATTAATGCAAAATCTATTGTTGAAGAAATGAATCAACTTCCAAATGAAGAGTTAAAACAACATTCAGGGGATTTTAATATTTTTCCAAATCCAGCATCGGACTATTTTAATTGTGAATTTGTTTCCAATTCAGATGAACCTATAGCGATCAGCTTAATTGATTTAAGCGGAAGAATTGTATTGCGTCAGTCAGTTCAAGTAAAAGAAGGATATAACTTGATTCAAAAAGATGTAAGTAAACTGGCTAAAGGAATTTACTATTTGCATATTGAATCATCCGAAAAGAATTCTTATATCAAGGTATTAGTTAAATAACCGGAAATTTTAAAAAGGGCAACGAAGTCAAAAAATCGACTTCGTTGCCCTTTTTTGCGCGGTATCGTGAAAGTTGAAAAGGTGTTGTAAATTGATAAATACCGTAAGGAGGGTTAATCTTTTACTATCTTATAATGTCGGGTTGATGCATGGACGTTGGGTAAATCAGGTACCCACGATTGCTTTTTAAGTATTTCACCCAGTTATTGGGGTAGACCTCCAGGAGAAAAGTTATTTGGCTTTACTTCTGAAGACCTTACTTGTGGAAATTGCCACAGTACTGAATGCATGAGGCATGATAACAGATGCCTCACCAGAATTACTCCTGAGGAAGTGGCAGGGCGCGCCAAACTGATGCTGGGCTATGAAGCATAAGTAATTTGAATTTATACATTTGCAATTCAAAATTCATTAAGCATGATAGTCGATTACAACGATCAATTGTTTCCGTTACCAAACTGCTGATTTAGAAACTATGGATACGCTTAAAAAATTAATTATCCTCTTATTATTTTTAACACCTATTTCTGAAAGTTTTAGTCAAGCTATCGATACTGCAAATGGTGGAATGAATATTCAAAGGCCCGACACAACCACTGCCATCAGCAATAACGATGAAATAGATATTGAAGATGATTTTGCTCCCGGATTATTTTTTATTGCATTACTGGGATTGGTATTCATGGTGGTTGGAATCGGATTCAGTATTGCTTTAACCTTTCTCATAATTTTGCTGATTGCCGGATTAGCGTCAATGGGAGTATTAACTACTGCTATATTCATAGGTATCCATAAAAAGTCTTTAACAGCAGGATTTAGAACTTTTGTAATATTGGGTTCCACCTTTGGAGGTGTTTTTTTGGGAGGAGCAAGCTTTTGGTTATACAATACTATCACACATTGGTGGACTGTTGAATATGCTGTAATGTTTGGTGGTTTAATGGGACTTCTTGCAGGAGTGTTATTTGGTTATGCAACCTGTTATATATTGCAACGACTGACCAGTTATTTCAAAAAAAAGTTCCAAAGTTAATAGCTGAATATCAATCGAAGAGGATGTAAGCAACTGTGGAGGCAAAAGTATAATCTCAATAACTCAACTAATAATGCGAATTCGCCAGCTGCAAGAACCGGGTTTATTAATAGTTTAAATCGTAATGAAATGGATGTATCGGATGCATTGTTTGTAATTAAAATTATCTAAATTTAACCCGTTTCATTTTAGCGACAGTTGAGAAGTGAGATCATCGAATAAAAGATAATTTTTCCTATGATTAGTGTTCTAGTGATCAATGACCATTTAAAATGACTAATGACTCAATGACGTAATGACTTAATGGCCCTTTTCAATGACCCTTTTCAATTTCCCGCTATCGGTTTTAGGTAAACTCTCCACATATATAAACTGCTGCGGGGTTTTATAGGCAGAAAGATACATGCGACAAAATGTGCGCAGAGATTCGGTGTCGGGTTTGGTGGAATGAGGATGCAACACGATTTCGGCTCGGACGGATTCGCCCAGCAGTGAATGCACATATCCACTCACTTTACTTTCGGCTATCAAAGGATGTTGATTTAAAATCGTTTCAACTTCCTCGGGAAAAACTTTATTACCCGAAACATTGATCATACTTTTCATTCTACCTTCGATACGAATTAGTCCGTCATCCATTTTAGATGCCAGATCTCCGGTCATGAACCAGCCGTTATTCAGAATTTGATCGCGGGTAGCAGGAGGATTTAAATACCCATCGAGCATACCCGGGCCTTTAATAGCGAGATGTCCTGTTTCATCTGAAGATAAGATGTTAAAATTGTTATCCAGTATTTCTACGGTATAATCCGGTAAAGCATATCCCACTGCATCGGGAAACTGATCTGACTTTTCAAAATTGATAATCGGCAATCCAATTTCAATTATACCGTATGCCTGACTTACTGCAATGCCAAATCTGTTTTTAAAAGCAATACAATGTTCTTTAGGGATTGCAGTGGAGGTGGAAATTACCTTTTGCAACGTTGGCATCATTCGTCCCGAATTATCAGAGGCAAGCATGCGGATATGCATGGGCGAAGCATATAGAAAAGTTCCATTGAACCGATTTGTTTCATCAATAATAGTATCAGCAAGAAATTCATTACAAATAATTACAGAACTTCCGTAACGCAAATACAAAATAATAGATACCACAAAATGATAGGCCATTGAAAGCACCCATATAATGCGATCATTGCTTCCTAATTGCAGAACTTTGTTTGCAGATTCAGTCCTTTCAAAAATAGTTTGGTGCGATAAAATAACTCCTTTTGATGTTCCGGTGGTGCCGGATGTAAAACGGATCAAAGCAGGGTCGTTCACATGAGAGGCAAAAGTTGAAGATGCAGCAACTGATTCATTAAAATATATTCTCCACTGCTGACCAACACAATTAATAATAGAAGTGTTTTTATAAGGATAATCATTTGTTCCATCATCAATCAGAACTGAAAGTCCGGCGGTTTTTATTATATCATCTAATTCACTTTTGATCACCTGATTTGAAACAGGCATCACCACAGCACCACTTTCCATCACAGCAAAAACCATGATAATAAAATAACGGCTGTTGCCTCCCATCACCCCAACTCCTTTTGAAACAGGAATGCCGTTTGCTTTCAGCATGGTAGCTGTTGATTTAACGGCATCACTTAACTCTTTATAAGTTAAAGTACCAATATTGTCATAAATAGCAATTTGATCAGGAAATTTTAATGCCGACTGATGTAACAGCTCCGGAACTCTCATATCACATTTGTGGGTGCAAATAGTTCGTTCCGTATAGCAGATAATGTCGCATCTGTCGATTGCTTTTTAACAAATCCAGCGGCAAGCTTTCCTGCGGCATAGCCGGTTGCCAGACAAGTTCCAATTACGCGTGCACTCGCGATAGCTTTATCATCGGCGGAAATATTTCGTCCGGCGAAAAAAAGATTTTCGATTTTATAGGATTGCAATGCACCGGCCGGGATATCATAGTAATTATCCATTTCAAAAAATCCCATTTCCGGATTCTTACCGGGTTCCCAATATTCAATTGGCCATGCTCCTCTTGCAATCGAATCAACTGATTTGATACAATTCATCACATCAGATTCATTCAATAAACTTTTTCCTTTATGTCGCGGACCGGTTCTGATACCTGCTTCAGGAGCAATCATTGCTAAATGTGCATTTTTAAAAAGTTCGTTGTGTTGTTTGAGAAAAACCAGAATTTCCTCAATCGCCTTTCTTGAAAAAAGTTCGATATCGGTGATGTGTGCAGGATCGTTGTCGACACGCAAAGGTATCCCAAGCTTCAGAAGAACCTGTCCGTTTCTAACACTTCCCGGCACAACCGACAAACGTATATGCTCAGGATTATAGCTACCATCACTGATACCTTTTTTTATCGATCTCAATAAACTCATTCCAAGCAGTTCATCACTGCTATCTGCCAATCCCGATAAAACAAAAACCTGTGCAGCTGCCTGGTACTGATCGCTTGTGATAGCATCCAATGGAATCGTGGAAGCAATGACAGCTTCGCCGCTGGTGTCAATAATTGCCTTTGGGAAAAATCGAACCCGTTTATTAAAATACAAAGCATCTACGGAAGTAATTTTATTGTCTTCAACAGCAGCGTCAATGACATGCGAATGAAAACAAAGTGCATCTGTATTTTTCTTAGCGAGCTCATCGCATATGCGCATGAACTGAAACTGACTATAAGGTAAAAAATGTAACCCATCCTTATACAAAACCGGTTTTATTTTACTCCGCTCCATGAGTTCACCGGCGAAACTTTCCGGAAAACCGTTGTTCACTAATCTTGAAACAGGATTTTCACTTCTGTAATACAATCCACAAACAGTACCTACATAAGCGGCAGTAGCCTTCCCACCGGGAAACCCATTTTTTTCCAACAACACCACCGAAGCACCTGCACTTCCAGCTCCCACCGCCGCAGCAACACCGGCAGAACCGGCGCCGATGATGAGTATGTCTGGTGTTGTCAGGATGTTCATGGTTTAGTATAGAGTGACAAGTGTAAAGTTTAAAGTGACAAGT
The DNA here is from genome assembly GCA_016722525.1 of Bacteroidota bacterium. Taxonomy (GTDB): domain Bacteria; phylum Bacteroidota; class Bacteroidia; order AKYH767-A; family OLB10; genus JADKJB01. The sequence goes on along the minus strand of JADKJB010000003.1, from coordinate 133,448 downwards.
GATCAGTATTCAGTGACAGTGTTTAGTGACCAGTGATTAGTGATCAGTATTCAGTGACAAGTGATTAGTGACAAGTGATCAGTATTCAGTGACCAGTATTCAGTAACCAGTGTTTAAATGATGGAGAAGGAATCGAGTCCGAGTTTTTCTAATGGTGTAGATGGTGCTACTGAAACTTCAACAGCAACCAAATTTTCCTTTATAAAATCGCATAACGTCTGACTGATTTCGGTAGTAGTAAAAACGGACATTTATTTGATGAGGATAAAGACTGGTTAACGACAATTTATAGCAATAACTACATCCAACTTTAAAAAACAAATTTTGCCTTTTCTGCATCGGCAAAATCCTCCGACTCTTTCACAAATTTAACAATTTTCGCTCTTAGATCCGGTGTCGATTTTTTGTAGTTGTTGATCAGAAATATTTTATCTGAATCGATATTATCATTATATCCCAAAATTGAAGGCAGATTGAGTTGAATTGTTAGCCGTAGAAAAATCAACTCCACATTCTGGGGATCTTTCTTTATGGAGGCCTCGAGTTTTTGTTCTCCCGTATGGAGTGATTCTCTTTTGTCGAACAGTGGAATAAAACGGGATCTTGCTATATGAAGAGCACCGATATATCCTAATAAAACTGTTTCAGGATTGGCGATGTTTTTTACTTTATCATATAATTTATAACAAACCGATTCTTCATTGAATGCAAATTGCAGATCAGTTCGTAATTCTTCCAGCAAAGCCATCTGATTCTGTTGTGCTTTAACGGGCGCTTGAAAACATATGAAGAAACAAACCGAAACTATCGTAATGAGTAACTTTTTTGTTGTCATTTTTATTGAAGGAATTTATGCAAAGATAATGAAGTTTTATGAAGAGTATTGCCACTAGCTGAAGCCTTTCACAAATCAAAACCGGAACTGAAAGGAGGGCTTTGGCAGGAAGCTGTATACATGAGGATGATCAAGGTAGTTGAGTCGCCAGGTGAAGTCGATCCTGCTTATTTTCAGGATGTTTTCGATGCCGAAACCCACTTCGTAGTAGGGTTCTTCGATGGCAAATAGCCGTTCCGGAAAAGCCCACTTTGTTTCGTTGTTTTTGTCGGACAACCTGCCGAGAAAGATTTTTCCAAATACAAATTCACGCAGTTTTAAGATGCGATTGAATGGTATTTTGTTTAAAAAGAACCCTTCAAAATGATGCTCCAGATGAATAGATACATACTTATCGGATGCAAATTCGAGATAGTTCATGCCGTTAAACGAGGCCTTATCTGCAATTATTGACTGGTTTCCAAATGGTATCGCCAGAAATGGATAGGGAACCTCTCCCCAGACCTTTCCTCCTTCTACAATGTAGGCCAAATAACCAAAACGCCCGATTCGCTGCTGATGCTCTACTCTCAGATTCAATCGTTGATAATCGAATTCGGAATTCAACAATCCCTTTTCACCAACCGTGTATTCAAATGAAACTGCAGGATATTTCAACATGAAAAACCGTGATTCACTATCATAGAATTTTGGATGTACCTCCTTTTCACCATAAGCAAACCGACCCGAAAAACGAAATCCCGATAAAGTGAAATCAGAAACGGGTGTTGTGGAGCCGTCACTTGATTTGCTGTAAAAACTATAGCCACCAAAAGGCTTTACATTTTGAGTTAAAACTGAAAGACGTGTTACAAAACCGAAAAACCATTGGCGCTCAATGTAAGCTGATTTATTTTCCACGAAAGTGCGGGTATCGAATGGAGCTACCTGCAACACATAGGTTAAAAAATGATCTAAAGGAATGGCCCAGTAACTTCGCCCAAGCTGATCGACATCACTCTGAATATATGCACCAATCAAATTATGTTTTCCCGGATCACCGAAATCAATAATATTTAACTCTCCCATGTACTTCCATTTCTCATCTCGGGTTCCATAAGCAATATAACCTCTTGGCTGTATGGGAAAAGTACTGCTTTTGGCTGTGCGGAATCCTGTTTTGAGTCGTACTCCTTCAATATCGTTATAACTGGTGAAGGTGAAAATATTTCCGATATCGAAATTCTTTACCGGCACCCAACCGGTTCCTACCGTAGTGAATGCTCCTCTGAATAATTTAAATTTCCAGTTGTCCTGAATGGTATCCACCAGATTAGCCACATTTTGTTCTTCTTTTGATAGCGTATCACTTCGCTCCTGCTCCCAGAATATTTCTGTACGGAATTCGGAACTGTCGAGTGCAATCACCTGGTCAAATGGCGCGTATATACTATCGGGGCGAGGTTGATTCAGCACCACATTTTTATACTCTGAAAATCTTCTTCCGAAGAACCCGGTGAGTTCTGATGCATTTTCCACGACAGTGAAATCCGCCAGCACGATGATCTCTTTGATAAACCAATTTTGTTGATTCAACCAATCATAATCCATGCGAATCCAAAAACTTCGTACGAAATTTATATTGGCTTCGATACTGAAATTTAAATCGATTCGTTTTACTGCGAATGTGGAATCGTGAATAAACATCTCACCGGAAAAAGCTACATCGTTGGAGTTTTTAGGATAAAACCGAATATGGTGACAGGGAACACCATCGATATATTTTAAGGTATCGTTGAGATAATATTTATAAAATCGGTTAAAATTGTCGTTCACCGGACTCGGGAAATTTTTTGTCAGAATAGAAACAAAATTTTCATACACATTTGGATTCAAATACAATTCCTCTATGAACTCCTCTATTTTAGGCCCTCGAAAAAATTGTTTGTTCTGACTTCCTACAACATACTCCTTATAACTTTGCGGCTGTTGGCGAAAATAGTGATCCCGAACATTTTCTTTGAATAAAAACGGAGATACCTCACTCCATTTGCCATGGTATCCTGGTATTGCCAGATGAAAGGGAAAGGGCGGAAGAGGGGATTCTTTTTTATTTTGTCGGAAAAATTATTGAGATCAAACTGCACTTTATTGTAAGAGCGATACTCGTAAGTATTATATTTTTCAGGGTTGTTGATCGGTTTGTTTGCAACAACTTTCCGGAGAATAGCAAAAGCAGGGTTTTCGCCGGCGTTAATGACTACTTCACTTAACATATAGTCACGGGTAGCGAGATATACTTTAAGCTCCTGTCTTTCGTGCACTTTAATAAAGATGGTGGTGTCGATATAACCTACAGCGGAAAAGGTGAGTTGGTTGTACGTTTCGTTTGTTTCGAGGGTAAAATTGCCCAGTTGATCGGAAGAGGTCCCAATGGTAGTGCCTTTAAAAGCGACATTGGCAAACGCAACCGGATTATTGCCGCCTGCTTCGGTGATACGGCCATAAACGAGGGTTTTTTGAGCCATCGCAAAACCTGAAAGGTGCGAAAGCAGAAAACAAACAAGGTAAAAAGATGGAGTTCTTGATAATGACATAACCTATACCTGACAAATGTAGGCCAATCCAGTGAATTCACAGAATTTTTATTCCTTATACATTATTAAATCCATTGAAATACAAATATTTAAGCTTAGAGAAAAGGGGTTCACGCTAAGACGCAAAGACGCAAAGATCTCTGACCCCAACTTCGCGCCTTTGCGTGACACCAAATTCAACCCAACTTCGCGCCTTCGCGCCTTAGCGCCTTTGCGTGACACCAAATTCAACCCAACTTCGCGCCTTCGCGCCTTTGCGCCTTTGCGTGACACCGAATTCGACCCAACTTCGCGCCTTAGCGCCTTTGCGTGAAACAATCTATGTTTGTCATATATTTACAGCCTCAGGCAAATAATATATTTTCATCAGCATGCAAATTGATTTCCGCAAATCCACCCGATTCGGTTCGCACATACTTAGTGGAAGTAGGCTTGGCAATATTTGGAAACTGGCGACGGATAATAATTTTAAAATAAGTGCCCATTTTTTGCCTAAATTTCTGTTGACAATCCCTTTCGCAATACTCAACATTCCATTTATTTATCTTGAGAAATTACTTTACAACCGGAAGATCCGGAAAACGGAAATAAAGTCTCCGGTTTTTATTCTTGGCTATCCTCGCAGTGGCACAACGTTTTTGATGTATCTGATGAGTAAAGATCCGCGGTTTGCCTTTTGCAGATTTTATGAATGCATGGGGCCGCATGTGCTGTTTACTTTTGGTATTGTGCTTAAATTTATTGCATCTAAAGTTCTGCCCAAGACTCGTCCGATGGATAACCTTGAGCTTGGCGCAGATGTGCCGAAGGAGGAGGAATTTGCCTTAGGGAATATGGGAATTGAGTCAATGGCGAATGCTATTTATTTTCCTCAACAATTTTCCAATTACTTCGACAGGTTCGTGCTGTTCAAAGGCGATCCATCGGAAAGAAAAAACTTTTCGAAGAATTTAATGTGGCTTTTCAAAAAGTTGACTTTAAAAAATAACAATAAACAGCTGTTGTTAAAAAGTCCGTTTAATACGGGAAGGGTTAAATTATTGCTGGAATTATTTCCCGATGCCAAATTCATTCACATCCACCGTCACCCATATTCTGTATTTTCATCGAACGAAAAATTGTACGAGAGCGTGATACCACAAGTAGCTTTCCAGGAAATTGGAAATGCTGAAATGGAAAATCATATTTTTTACACTTACAAAGAAACGATGAAACAATATTTCGAAGATCGTAAGCTTCTTTCTAAAGAAAATATATTCGAAATGCGGTATGATGATTTTATTTCACAGCCGCAGGAAATTCTGAAACAAGTTTATGCACAGTTGAATATAGGAGACTATAACAAAGTTGAATTGCTTTTCGCAGAAGAGTTGAAAAATTATAAAAACTACCAGACGAATTTGCATCAGGAAGATGAATTAAAAAAGGAAAACGTTTTTAAAGAGTGGCGGTTTGCTTATGAAATTCTTGGGTACAGAATTAGTGACAAGTGACAAGTTTAAAGTGACAAGTATTGAGTGACCAGTAAACAGTTCCGAGTCATCAGTGGCCGGGCTGGTCGAAAAGGAACGCTGATCAAACCGATTTAACAGATGAACACTGATTTGATTCTTTAAAGAGAGTAAATCTGTCCAACTCCGCGAATGTCTGTAACTATTTTGAGCTTTGCAAATGACTAACGACCGTTGACCAAATTTTCCATCACCCTTTTTATCATCGCCATTTGTTCTTCATCGCTATATTGCCCTTTCACCCAGCTGGTCATCATTCGCAATTCACCACGGAATTCGTAGAAGAGGAAGGTGATGCCGGGGGCAATGGAATTGGATGGGTAGTTTTTTATGTTTGATACTTTTAATCCCATGAATTCGTTTAGGTTTTGAAAGGTGCTTCCTAAAACAGAAAAGGAGAAGCTGGATAATTTTCCCCAAGAAGGTAGGTAGAGCATAGGAGCATAAAAAGGCATTGGCATGTACCAGTAACCATCGGCGAAATCGATGAAGGCTGCCGGTAACTCTTTGCGCATCTGATCCATCATTTGAGATTTAATTTCTCTGGTGGTACTTTCTAAATCATTAAGTACTTCGGGACGGAGTTTGTAAAATAGAAATGATAACCCGTTGAACAAAATTGCATCGGCCGTTCCCTTTTGCGAACATTTACCGGAACAGGTGCCCAGATGAAGTTATGACTTTTTTGTTTGCTGAAAATTTCGTCGTGCATGCCTTGACTAACTCCGGCAAGCAGATACATGCCCGTATTCAGCGACAGACCATGCTTTGAGACATTTTCGTATATGCGTAGTTTTTCAGCTTCTGTAAAAGTAATTTCTTTGTATGTGGTTAGGTGTGGTTTATGATGCGGAAGCGCTTTTTCTTCTATGGTCATTTTTGCATTGGCTTCTCTGAAAGTAAAAACACAGCTTCAAAAAATGATTTGAATCTTTTTGTAAATGGCCTTGGTTTTGATTCTGTCGGAAGCAATGGGATATTTTCCATCCCGCAAAGGGATGCGATAAAAGATTGCACTCCTGCAAAATCGAAGAGTATGTGATGAAAGGTAAAGAGTACACAGGTTGTGTTGTTTGACAGATAAAAAACCTGAATGTTTATAGGTGGATTTTCATACACCTTCACTTGAATGTTTAATGCATTTTCCGGGATATCATTCCCTTCTAATTCCTGAAAAAGTACAGGGATTTTTCCTTTAGCATTTGTAAATGTGATAGAGGGATAACCGAGGCCGAATGCTTTGCTTACTCGTATAGCCTGCAGCTGTTGATAGTGTGAATTAACATCGAGTGCTTGCTGAAATTTTTGTTGGTCGAGCTTTCCTTCGAGGTAAATAGCCAAGCGAGCCTCGTGACCCAGGCCTCCTTTTTTCTTATTGTGATGATCAATTAATAACTGAAAATAATCTATGCCTTTAAAAAGTAACGCTTAGCTGACATTGGCTTTGAGCTTGCGTTTGGATTTCTTTTCGATGATATCGGCCACAATTTTAGCAGATAAAATAGACAGAGGCACACCGCTTCCTGGATGAACCGTTCCTCCACAGAAATAGAGGTCTTTTATTTTACCTGTGAAGTTCGGGTGGCGAAGGAATACTGAAAATTTGCTGTTAAAACTATTTCCGTAAATGGCGCCGAAGGCGGAATTGGTTTGCTTTTCGAGATGACGAGGATCCTGTACTCTTTCAAAGGCAATGTGTTCCGAAACATCTTCACCTAACACATGGTGTAAACGTTTTAATAATTTCTGCTTCACTTTTTCCTGCATAGCTTCCCAATCCTGTCCGTTGATATGCGGTGCGTTGATAAGCACATACCAGTTCTCACAACCTTCGGGAGCATCGGTAGGATTGCATTTGCTGCTCACATAAATATACGTCGTAAAATCATCACCGATATCGGAATTGTGAAAGAGTGTGTTGTATTCATCTTTCATATCGTTGGCGAGGATCATGTTATGCAGCGCCAGTTTTGGGAACGTCTTTTTCATGCCCCACAAATACACCATCACCGAGTGTGATTTAGGGTGATTGAGCACCATCGACGGACCTTTTTGTTCCGGCATAAGGTGTTTGTAGGCATTGTAAACGTCAATGTTACTCACCACCATATCGCTCAACACTTCACTACCATTGGTGATAATACCACAGGCTTTATTGTCTCTGATAAGAATTTTTTCAACGGGTGAATTGAAATGAAAATTCACACCAAGCTCCATTGCCAGTTTCTTCAATGCATTTGCGATAGAGATCATTCCGCCTTTGGGCAAATAAATTCCGGCGTTAAGTTGAAAATGTGAAATGACATTTAAAACACCGGGTGCCTTGAACGGATTTGATCCCAGGTAACTGGCAAAAGAGTTAAAGAGACGAATGGTATGTTCGTCCTTAAAATTCTTTTTGTTGGCCTCATCCATACTTTTAAAGACTTCCACTTTGCGGAAGTTCATCAATCCTTTGAATGCATCTTTAGAGAGATAATTTGACAAAATATGCAGTGAGTTCTGCAGAAAAACATTGTTAGTTAAATCGAATTTAGTCTGAATATTTTCGAGATACTGACGAATCGTTTCTTCGTTATCGGAAGTTTTGGAAGTAACTTCTTTAATTAGTTTTTCGATGTCGGCATAAAAATTAAGAACGAGTCCATCATCAAAAAAATAATTAAAAGGCAGTTCGGGGCGGATGATGTCAATGTAATCGGCAGGATCTTTTCCGGCCAAACGAAATAAATCTTCGACATATTGAGGCATGGTAAAAACAGAAGGGCCCATGTCGAAACGAAAGCCATCCTTGCTCCAGTCAAACATTTTCCCACCCGAAAAATCATTGGTTTCAAATACATTCACTCGTCCACCCATGACAGCCAGCCGAATAGAAGCAGCCAAGCCGGCGATTCCGGCGCCGATCACTATAATATCTTTATCTAAACGGACATTGGTCATTGGGTCATTGGTCATTGAAGGGGTCATTGGGTCATTGATCATTGGTGAGACCCTGAGCTAAGTTAGTAATTTGACTTTGCCAAATGCTTTGTTTGGTCATTGAAATAATCCCTTTCCCTAGTTAGAATGCAAAGTGATTTTAAATCTGATATATTCTGTGCAAAAATACAAAAGGTAGTGGGTTGAACAGCATGGTTGTGTATGCGTTTTCAGGAAAGTAAAAGTTGGATATATTGCTATTAATCAATCATTTACATAAATAGGTGGTTAATAAATAGTACGAATTTTAAAAAAATAGCTCAAAACAATGCAAAAACAATCTATAGCCTCAAGCAGTATACATTTTACTATATTTACTTCAAAATAAGAATAAAATTAAGAATTTTCTATTCAAACCAGCCAACACATGAAAACCAACCGTTTTGTTTTTAGACGAATTAAAAAGGCTATTGATTTAACCGGATTGTCGGTTGAAAAGATTGCAGCTGAAATGCATGTTTCAGGTAACGGATTGAGATACGCGCTGAATAAACAGACTATTTCACTGAGTAATTTTTTGGAACTATGCCGGACAATCAAAATTCATCCTTCCTTTATTAATTTTCAAAAGCTGGAACCCGGAAATTTTTTACTAAAAGCCAAACCGGAAGAAGTTGATCCGTTGCATATGGAGATTCAGCGACTGCGTAGACTAAATGTTTCACTGGAATCGGAGAATGAAATTCTTAAAAAAATAGAAGCAAGATGGAAAATCGATTAATGAACTATATGTTAAAGTATGATGATTTCGATACATAAACCTAAAAGCTATTCCATTTTTCCTAATTTACAACCAACAGTAACAGAAAAAACACGGTTCTTTATTTCTCCTACATTGGAAATATTTAACAACCCATGTGAATAGACTATTCCAACAACTAATCTTTTATATTCCATTCCTGCTCCAAAATTAATTCCGCCATCGGGCCTTTTGAGTTCATCATCAGCGCTGGTACCCCAGGAGACATCGCCTTTCAGAACTTCTGTTTCTCCATCAAAAGTTGATTTGGTTCTATAATTACCATAAATTCCCATGGCAAAATAGGGTCCAAATGCCCCATAAATATTTATTTTACCAACGTTCAAAACCCCTTTTATGTTCAAAGGCAATTCCAGATAATACGCATTCAGCCTGCTGTTGACTTCAGTTTCATAACCGAAGAAATTGTAGGATTCATGTATTTTATATCCTTTTGTAGAAGCAGTAAGTCCCGTTTCAATAAATAACGATTTATAGACCGGAAAGGCTATCCGCATTCCCATTTGACCACCCACTTTTGATTTGGTTTGAGTTGAAAATTCTCCTTCATCAACTCCGGAAATATCCATGTTTGCAAAGTTGATACCCCCGTGCAGGGATATTTTTTGTGCTGAGAGTGTTAGTGAGTATAAAATAAGAAATATTGATATACAGATGCTTTTATTCATAGTGATTTATATTGATGTTTTGTGTTGTCGGCTGATTTAAAAATTCCATTGGAGTTCGAATTTTTGTATGATTGCTTCCATTTTGTTCATAAGACCAGTTTCAGTATTATTCATTGCTTTTCCCAAAATTGTTAAGTTAAATTTTCTGCCTATGTTAATATTAAAGCCGTGTTAAAATAAGTTATTTTGAAAAATAAACAACTATTCTAATTTTCCAAACCATTTTGTTAAACTAAAGGACAAAGTTCGATTTTGCCAGTTTCTATTATTACTTATATTTAATACACCATATGTATAAGCAGCATCTATTTGCCAAGTATTAAATTCAATACCAAAACCTCCTTTCAATCCACAATCAATTCTATTAAAATTATCTCTATCCCATTTAACACTTGCATCTTCATCGATACCGCTATCAGTATAATCATACATATATTTTCCACGTAAACCGATTGCCAAGATAGGTCCTAATATGGCATGTAGTTTACATTTATTGATAATAATTTTTTGTTTAAAACAAAAAGAATGTTCTAAGTAATTTAAAATTAATTGTACTTTTACTTTTTCAGGTGGTCCATATTCATAAGGAAATGTTTCTATTGAACGAAATCCTTTCCGTGAAAAATAAGCTGAAATTTCTACAAAAGAATTATTTTTAAGGAGAAGTTGAGTCGATGCACCAAAATGAAATCCAGTTTGTACAGAATTAGTACTACTGCTACCTACGTCGGATAAATTTAAGCCACCATAAATTCCTATGTTTTGTGAACATGAATTTAAACCCTTGCAAATAAAGATTAGTGTGAGTAATATTTTATTTAAGTCTTTCATGTTTAATAATCGATGTATATTTATTAGTAATAATTATTTTAGTAACAAAAATGATATGAAAAATACTAAATAAAATATATTGAGAAAATTATAATTTGTGTGAGAGAATGCATAATCAATTATTATTAGAACTGTAGGTGGGGTTCCATTTTAGTAATTAAGTTTGTTAATACGTTATATAAATTTATGTCATATGGTATAATGGTTATACCCAAAATAATAAACATAAAATTATCCTTATTATTATTATATTGATAAAAATATGCGCATTTTTCAATATTGTTAGAATCAATAAAATTATATTTACACATTGTACTAAAACTAATGGTGTCCAAAACATCAGAATTAATATCAGTTAAAGAAGCGATGAGTGTTCCTGTTAAAAGTAGTAAAAAGAATTTGAATGGGAAGCGAGAGTGAGTAGCCGAGGTATACATAACTGAAATTTTTCTTTCAAAGTAAAACAACCATTTTGACGAAGTCAATCAGGGAAAACCCTGAATTTTGGGGTCATTTTGGCAAAACACCGCAATATATTGCTGTGGATGGCCTTCAAAGCCAGTGATTGTAAGTGTTTCAGGAAAAAGCAAATTGAATAAATTGTTTGTGGTAAAAATGTAATTCGCTGTCTTTAAAGATGTTAAGAAGGTTGAATTGACGAAAAGTAATTTTGAGACTTCTTGAAATTCTGCCTGATTTAAGCAACAAGCAGGCAACATGCGAAGCTCTCCGGAGGTATTGAGTTTTGTAAAAATAAAATTTGATTTTGAACCTCGATGCTTTAAATAATTCCACCGGCCCGTAATATGCCAACTATACCCACCAATATCCAAAATGCATTTAACAACGTATAGGCTTTGTCTTTTCTTAACAAAGCACACCAGGTAAGTAATATGGCGTCGATGGTATTAAAAATCCATACAAACATAAAAGGACTTTCGGGCCCCAGCCAGCTAACCAGACTAAAACTGATAATGCGCATAATTACACCCACCATTTCGAAAGTAGAAATGTAACTAAAAATAAAGTTGTTGAGTTTGTTGAACATATAAATTAAAATTGATATTCGGAAATTAAAATTATAAGGAAGCAAAAATAATAAATTAATACGAAAATATTTTTAGCCTCACATCCAGAATTCATCCTCCCACCCTACCCGGCATGATGTTTCCAGTTCAGCTATATGAATAGTGTTTAATTGCTCTTCGCTTGCATGTAGCTGAATTTCATTAAAAAGTACCCGTTCTTCAAAACGTATATGCGCTTCGAGTTGTATGGCCAAATCTTTTATTGTTGCCGTCAGGTCCTTTTTATTATTGAACAACGCTAAAATATGCTGATGCTGTTCCAATGCTGTTTTGATGAGTTCGTGTTCACTACCCAGTACAGGAAAAATCAATTTTTCTTCCACACTGAAATGTTCCTGAATATGATTTTCATAAAACCAATCCACATAATTTTTTAATCGTGTTTCGTCAATTTTTTTTTCGAGTCCCTTGTTGAGCCGGAAACAGAACATTAATCCGTTATGATGATCACGGCTGAGAGGTTGGAGGCTGGTGTGGCGTTTCATGGTGAAGGGAATGCATCGACAGGCTCAGCACAAGTGTGAAATATTAGTGAAGAGCGAGTGGGTGAGTGAAGGTTAGTGGGTTTGTGAAGGTTAGTAGGTTAGTCATTGGGCCTGCTTGCTGCAGGTAGGGCATTAAAAAATGATTTGGATCAAAAAATTTAAAATAATTATCCGCCGCTGCCACCGCTGCGGCCGCTTTTTTCATTTCACCAATTCTTTCTCAAGTATCGGCCAAATATTTTCGGTTACAATTTTATGTCCTTCGGGTGTTGGGTGTATGCCGTCGGGGAGATTGAGTTTGGGATCGCCGGCGACACCTTCGAGGAGGAAGGGGATGAGTAAAGTGTTTTTTTGTTTGGCTATTTGAGGAAAAATTTCTTTAAAATCGTTGCTGTAATCAGGCCCCATGTTAGGAGGAATCATCATGCCGGCGAGGATAATGGTGACATCGGGGTGAGCTTTCTTTACTTTGTCGATGATGGAGTTCAGATTTTGTGTTGTCTCGCTCGTTGGAATGCCTCTTAACCCATCATTGGCGCCAAGTTCTAAAACAAATATATCAACTTTTTGTCGCTCTACCACCCACTCCACCCTACTGTTTCCACTAGAGGTTGTTTCACCACTCACCCCCGAATTAATCACTTCATAATTATACCCCAATGAATCGAGACGAGCTTGCAGCAATGAGGTAAACCGCTCCCTGGTGTCGATGCCGTAACCTGCTGTGAGGCTGTTGCCGAAGAAGAGAATGACGCGTTTGGGTCCCTTTTTGGAAGCGGTTTCTTTGGCGGAAAGCTCTGCTTGCTGTGGGGGCTTTTCGGTGGTTTCAGGATTGGAGCACCCTACTGTGAGAAAAAGTCCTATGATTACTAGGAATAAAAAGTGGAATTTATTGGTCATGATGGAGGATTAAGTGGGTTTGAAATAGTTGTGGGGAAATATCGATCTTTGTGGGGTTGGGTAAGGATTGAACGCAGAGACGCAGAGACGCAGAGGCAGAGATAAATTGCCTTTGGATCAAACAAATAAACACTTTCGATGTTGTAGTAACGATGCAAATATCACACAAAGAAGTCATACTTAGAAGCATAAATTAATGTCGGAAGCCATTTTAGAAGTTAAAAATTTAACAAAAACCTATCCCAGCGGAGGGAAATCACTCACCGTTTTGGATCATGTTTCTTTTTCCATCCATAAAGGAGCCAGTTGTGCTATTGTGGGGCCGTCGGGGAGCGGGAAAACCACGCTGTTGGGACTTTGTGCGGGATTGGATCGTTCGTCGGAGGGGTCTGTGATACTGAATGGAATTACACTCGATAACCTTTCGGAAGATGAGCGTGCTGCGGTACGTAATCAGAACGTGGGATTTATTTTTCAGAGCTTTAACCTGATGCCCACACTCACCGCATTGGAAAATGTGATGATTCCTTTAGAGCTGCGCAAAGAACAAAACATCCGCCAGCGAGCGATTGATTTGCTCGAAAAAGTAGGATTAGGGAACCGATACAACCACTATCCTGCCCAACTTTCTGGCGGTGAACAACAACGTGTATCCATAGCCCGTGCCTTTTCGAATGGTCCAAAAATATTGTTTGCCGATGAGCCTACAGGAAATTTAGATGGCGAAACAGGTGCAACTATTCAGGATTTAATATTTGATTTAAACAAAGCGTTGGGCACAACACTCATACTGGTTACTCACGATATGGAACTTGCTGGAAAATCGGATCGCATTATAAAAATGAAAGGCGGCCGAATTGTTTCCGATGAGCTCACTAACCTGCAGCAGCATGCAGGCGCAATTTCAGAAACTACCAACTAAAACTTATTGATCGGTTTATGAAATTACAGTGGCTTTTAAAAATGGCTTGGCGCGATAGCCGTAAAAATCGCTCGAGGCTTTTTCTTTTTATGAGTAGTATTATTTTGGGTATTGCAGCGTTGGTGGCGATTAATTCGTTTGGCGATAATTTAAAACGCCAGGTCAATGAAGAAGCAAAATCGTTGTTAAGTGCCGATTTGGAAATTGAATCCAAACAACCATTTCCAGATTCATTAAAGCAATTTCTCGATTCGCTGAATTTACAAACTACCGAAGAAATTAATTTTGCTTCGATGGTGCTCTTTCCAAAAAATGGAGGAGCACGGCTTGTGAACATACGCGCAGTGGAAAGTGAATTTCCCTACTATGGAAAACTTTTAACCAATCCTTCTAATGCTACTAATGTGTATTCTACAGGACAAATGGCATTGGTAGATAAAACATTGCTCACACAATTTAACGCTTCTCCCGGTGATGAAATAAAAATTGGCACCCAAATTTTTAAAATTGCAGGAAGTATTTTGAAAGTTCCCGGACAATCAGGAATCACCAGCAGTGTGGCACCACCTGTTTTTATTCCGTTGAATTTGGTTGAATCAACAAATTTATTGCAGAAAGGAAGCAGAATAAGCTATTCCATGTACGTAAAATATCCGGAGGGTTTTAAAAACTCAGTCTTTGAAGAGGTAATTAAACCGCGTCTCGAAAAAGATGATCTCCGCTTTGAAGACGTGGATGGCCGAAAACAACAAGTGGGAAATGCGTATGCAGATCTGACAGGATTCTTAAATCTTACCGCATTTATTGCGTTGCTGTTAGGATGCATTGGCGTTGCGAGCTCGGTTCACATTTACATGAAGGAAAAGGTGCAATCGGTGGCGATACTTCGTTGCCTGGGAGCTAAAGGGAGCGATGGTGTTGGAATTTTCTTAATGCAGATTTTTTTCATGGGCTTCCTTGGTTCTGTCCTTGGAGCATTCTTGGGGACAATGATTCAATATTTTCTGCCGGTTTTATTCGCCGATTTCCTCCCGTTTGAATTGAATTTGGAATTGAGCTGGGCGTCTATCTTCATGGGTGTGGGCATGGGAATTATCACTTCCATTTTATTCGCATTATTTCCTTTACTGAATATCAGGAGGGTGTCGCCCTTGAAAGCGCTGCGTTTGTCCTATGAATCCAATGAGCCCGACAGACTACCTTATCTGGTGTATGTACTCATAGTTCTATTCATAACGGGGTTCACCTATATGCAGTTGGGCTCCATCAACAAAACATTGATTTTCTCGGCGGTGTTATATGTTTCATTCGGTCTCCTGGCCGGTTTTGCGAAACTCATTACCTGGCTTACACGGAAGTATTTGCCGGTGAAAAGTTCGTTCACCTGGCGACAGGGATTGTCAAATCTTTACAGGCCGAACAATCAAACTCTCATTCTGGTGATCACCATAGGTTTAGGAACTTCATTGATCATGACGTTATTGTTAAGTCAGCAGCTGTTGCTGGATAAGTTAAAGTTTTCATCGGCTGCGGATAGCAGGCCTAACATGGTGGTGTTTGATATTCAGGAGTCGCAGAAAGATTCTATAAATCAGGCAACACTAAATAATAACATGCCTGTTATCGCGAGTGTTCCAATCATCACCATGCGTATCGAAAATATTGATGGAAGAACCATTGATGAATTAAAAGATGATACTACCTCGAAAGTACAGGAGTGGGTGCTCGACAGGGAATATCGTGTGACCTACCGAGATACTTTGATTGATTCGGAAGAACTGATTGAAGGGAACTGGGATGGCACAATAGAAAATGCTGAGGATACTATTTTTGTTTCTTTAGATAAACGGCTTGCTGAGGATATGAATGTGAGAGTGGGTGATCCTGTCACTTTTAATGTTCAGGGAGCCATAATTAAAACGTATGTGGGTAGTATTCGTAAAATTGATTTTCAACGGGTGCAGACCAATTTTCTTGTGTTATTCCCGAATGGCGTTCTCGAAAAAGCTCCTAAATTCTATGTTTTGCTTACCCGATTTACAGACACAAAACAGTCGGCCGATTTTCAGCAATTGCTGGTAACAAATTTTCCAAATGTATCCATTATCGACTTGAACCTCATCCTGGAAACAGTTGATGGTGTGATTAAAAAAGTATCGTTCATCATTCGATTCATGGCGTTTTTTAGCATCATCACCGGAATACTTGTGTTGATAGGTTCTGTAATGATCAGCAAATTTCAACGGATACAAGAGAGTGTTTTGCTGAGAACTATGGGAGCGAGTCGTAAGCAGATTTTTAATATTAATGCGCTGGAGTATTTTTTATTGGGTAGCTTATCAGCCCTTACGGGGATATTAATTTCGGTTGGAGTGAGTATGGCATTGGCGAAATTTAGTTTCAATACCATTTTAGTTCCCGACTGGATTCCGATGCTGATTGGTTATGTTGCGATAACTTCACTCACCGTAATTATTGGATTGCTGAATAGCAGAGATGTGGTGAATAAGCCTCCTTTGGAGATATTGAGGAAAGAGGTTTAGTTTTGGGGAGTACTGGGGTAATTTGGATTGTGTATTGGGTTGCGGCGAAAATTGAACGCAGAGGCGCAGGGGCGCAGAGGATAGAGATTTAGAAACGCAGAGTTAGCATAAAATTAAAAAGCCGAACAACACCTGGAACAGGCGGGCATTAAACCCCCTACACTCATTAAATCTTTTCTGAATTTTCCAAGAATTTCAGAATTCCAGATTTCGGGCAAACTGTTTTTATACAAATTTCCAGCAGTAAGATTGTAACATCTTCCATGAGCAGGAATAACTGAGCCATCGGACTTAATCATAATGGTAGAAAAGGCATCGTTACATCGTTTGCCAATCAACAACTCGGGCTGTTTGTAAAATTTGTACAACTCCTCTTTTGACTTAACTTCGGGAGAAAATGTAACGGGAAAAGGGTACGTGTCGTTTTTAATGCTTTGAATTTGGCCCCACAATTCCTCTAAATTCGTTTTGCTGATATCGGTTTCAGCAATATTGGAAACTGTAGCGGGGTATAAATTTCCCCATTGTTTATTATGATGAACCACAATAGGCTCGGTAGTATATACGGTATGCATAAATCCAAGTTGCTTTAATGGAAACTTTCTAAAAAAATCAACAAACGTTTTGAGATGTGCGGTATTCCATTCTGTAATCACACAAAAAACAGAAATATCAGGACGATTTTTGTGTTCCATCAGGGCTTCAATTCCAGAAATGGCTCTTTGAAATGAGCTCTTGTGACCACGAATAAAATTATGAATTTCTTCAGGACCATCGAGCGAAATCATGATTTCATTTAAGTTTGCTTTGCATAAATCACTTGCAAACTTTGATAGGTTTAATGCATTTGTAGTAACTGAAGTAAATAAATTTTTATGTTTCGCATATTCCAGTGATTCAATTAAATGGGTGTATACAAGTGGCTCCGTAAATGCATATCCCATTTTAGTTTTTGGAAAATAACGGGCCGCTTGATCAAAAATTGTGGTGATTAATTCCAGAGGCATATGAAGTGGATGAGTCCCGACCAGATTCACTGCAAAATTAGTGTCGTTCGATTTAGTTCCAACATCGCACATTTTACAATGCAGATTGCAAATATTATTTACCCCCAATACCAACCACGAAGGATCGTAAAATAACTTTTGGGGGTTAACAATAACATTAAAGCTTTTAAATTTTCTGAAGGCAGTAGTTGCTAGGCTCATAACTGCTACTAAGATAATGAATAAAGTAACATCATTATATAAACTTGATTGTCAATATATTACATTTTTTTATAGAATAACCCTTCCATATACTCGCTTCAAAACAATGCGTAAGCAAAAATAAAATAGGGCAGTTACTGTTAGCGATACATTAGTCAATAATGAATGTGGCCGCTTGTATTTTTATTCCTGAATTTATTCTGTCAATTAAGTTTTTAAATGTTTGGTAAGGTCCTTCGGCAATGGCCATATTCAAAATCCAATCTGGAATAGAACCGCCAGGATCTATATCCAAAAAATAGTCGACCTGGAGTTTATTAGTATCAATAGGTGTAACAATATATTTTCCATACGATTTTTTTATTCTAACCAAATTTTCCGTTTCAGGAATTAAAGTTGCCGCATTTTTAATCTCTATCCACATAATTTTTGACTGCGGATCCTGAGTAATTTTAAGTTTAACTACAAGCTCTCTATTAGTAACAGGCCAGGGAGCCTCAATTTCTGAGCGGTAAAAAAGTTCATTTTCGCTTTCAACTTTCAATACTTTCGTTTGAATACTATTATATTGCCAATGAATATAATCAGGTACATTTAAAAGGTGCCCTGCGAATACTGAAGCCTTTGTACTAATTGTGAAATTAGCCTTAATGGTTTTTACACCCGAATTGGGGTTCTTACAGGTATATACAAAAATACTATCCTTAGAAATTTTTAATTCGCAATCTTGTTGTCCATAACTTAAATGGTAAGCAGAAATGAAAATGATTGTTATAACAGAAGTAGTTACTGCTAATTTATACAAACAACTATATATATTTCTCCAAATATTTCTAACCAGGAATTTTAACATCCTCAGTTCTACATTTAACACCATTTGCTCTTATACAATTTTCCTATTTTCATTGCAGATGAATTAATTAAAAAATAAGTTGCTTATCCCATTACCAATCGATAAGAGAAACAGCTACTCCAATAGTTGTTTGAGAATGATTATAATCTACAAGGGTTTCACCATATCCGTGACCCAAATGAAATTGCATTCTCAAATTTTTATTAACAGGGAAACTCCATGCAGTCAAAATACTACCTCTATTTCTAATAGAAAATCGAAGTGAATTTGTTGCGGTAAGAGCAAATTGATTTCTCCTAAAATTACGAATTAAAACCATCTCTCCCCTTCCATAATAATTAATTATTCCAGGGTTTTCATCTTCAGAATCAGGTAGCCCTATCCAATGCCGCACAAATAATTGCCATGATTTTGTATCAAAACCTGCATGAAAAATGACGCGATTCCAACTTCTTGAAAGCGGTTTTGTTTTTCCGTTGGACTGATGGTTAAGTGCCACCCCTATCATTCGAATTCGGATACCATAAAAACTCGAATTTATCGCCACATTTAAAATCACTTCCGGTTCATAATTAAGTTCTCTAAAAGGTCTTGAAAGTTCTTTATTGTAAGCTTGCCAATGCGCCTTTGCGTATAGCCTACCCAAATATCTCCATATCCCTTTATTAAACCTTGCAAAATTTTAGTTTTTAAGCTAAGGTTCAACTTTGCTTCATAGTGACTATAATCTATGGGAACAATTAATGAATACTCCGCATTTTCGCTAACCGGTAAAGTGTTTGGATTATCTGACCAACGAACCATTGTGACAAAAACAGGCTTATAGGCTGTTACCCGATAAGTTCCTTTTTTATCAATTGAATCCAATTCCCATCGTTGCGACATTGATTGAAACCTTATGGGTTTATCGAAAATATCATTTTGAGCGAAAAGCCCATTACTAATAAAAAGCAAAATAGGCGTACTTATAAAACATTTTAAATATAGTTTCAATTTCAAGGATGTTACTATTTTTTTTATCAGTATTAACAAGAAAAATACATTTTATTAAAATGTCCGTTTTCATTGATTAAAACTTGCATGTACCGCCAATAAATATGCAGATTGACTTTAGAATAAATTTATAAAACTCTAACTTCCTACCTAAACTATTTTCTAAAACTATAAGTATAATTATCGATAACCACAGTTTTACTATCCTGAATATTTAGTATAAGCTCCTTAGTGGTAATTAATTCTTCATTGTTGTACTTGTATTTAGTCCTGGTTCCCTTAGTATCAATAACTTCAACCAGTGATTCGTTTTTATTATAGCGATAGGATTTAGTACCATTATTTGAGATATAAGAGTCACCATTGTTAATTGATTCAAAATCAATTGCAATCTTCCCATTAGCCCCGTAAGATAATTTTCGATTTGAAACAATGGTTCCAATGGAATCTAATTCATTTGCAAATGAAACTCTTTTTATTTGAATAATTCTGCCTAAACTATCAAAAGCATTCAGAAGTGCGTATTTATAAACGAAACTATTATTACTAACTAATGAGGCTACTGATTTTACTCTGTTTTTAGCGGAATCATAAAAATACTCATTAGTTAAAGGCGGCTGATTGGATGTTTCCTTAATCAGTAAAGAGTCCCAATAGAATTTAGTAAAAATAACAGTGTCGAGAGAATTCAAAGTATAATCCCTTTGAATTCTTTGAATTAAATCATCGTAAGAGTTGTACTTAAAACGAAATTCTGCATTTATTCTTCCTGAGGAATCTGCAATGGTTTGCCTTGTGAGCAATCCTTTGACATCAAAATAAAATGTTTGAATCGAATACAATTCATTAGCGGCAGACATACTGATTTTAACATTCTCAATTTGCTTGCTTACAATTTGAGATTTATCATACTTTCCGTTAAAAAAAGAAGCCTCGTCGTTAACGAGCTGAGCATGGGCTGCATCGAACAGGTTTAGGAAATATAAAAAAGCGACAACATACTTCATTGAATAAAATTTTCAGTTGTATTTGCAATTTTTTGACACCAGTAGGTTGGCGATGTACAGAATGCGTTACAAACTTATAAATTTATAATGATTTATGTTAGGGTCAGACCACAAATTTCTATTTCTTAATAAAAGAATGGTTAGTTATTATATAAATTCTACTGGATCCATTATCGTATTTATTTAGTTCGTGCAACAGATCATTCATTGACGGATTAGTGGTACTAATTGGTTGAATTGTATTTCGTTTGCTGGTAAAGTATAAAAAATCGGTATTTCCTGCCATAAAAGGACAATAGTCCATTTGAGGAGAATTAATTTCAGGGCCCAAATTCAATGGTTCTGACCAACTAGCGGGAGAGCTACTAAAACTAATATATAAATCACCACTACCAAAACCGTCCTTTCGATTGTAACAGGTAAAAAGCAGAAAAGATTCATCCGGTGCCACAAAAGCATTGAATTCATAACCTTCTGTATTGATAGCATCCCCAACAGAAACAGGAATTGCATAGTTCCCGTTAATAAATTTTGAAATGAAAATATCATCCTTACCTTTCGAATTGGGGCCATCGCAAGTAAAATAGAGGTTGCCGGAAATGGCTACAGAGGGATAAAATTCATTTTCCTTCGAATTAACAGGCAGCCCCAAATTAACTGGTGCTGTCCATTCACTTTCTACATCTTTTCTTTCCACCAACCAGATATCAAAATCTTTATCCGCTTTAGTCGTTTGGTCTAACGGCCTATTAGAAACAAAATACAATTTTTTACCATCATGAGATATGAATGGCTCCATATCCTGATAACCACTTGAAAAATTAGTTAACTCCGGTTCCAACCATTTGCCCATTTTCTTCTTCATACACACAATACTGGAAATTTCACTTAAGGGGCTTTGTGCTGTAAAATACACTTCCGATCCATCCGCTGTCATCGTTAAATCCCGAACAACCGGGAAACGAGAAAATACATCGGGAAGAAAAGGGGCTACAATTCCTAAATTCCCTTGCGAGTTCGCAGTATAATTACTGAATAAACTCAAAAGCATTAAACAGATAATAAGTCTATAATTAGTCATAGCTATAAAATTAAAATAGTTCTTGATAAATCAGAGCCAATTTTGATCAAAAGAACCCTTATATCTTCATCAGTAGTCCGAACCCATTCAATAAAAGTAAATCAAAAAATGCATTTACAAAATCACATGTTCATGTAACCCACTGTGGCGATACTATGAAACACTCTTAAGTTTGATTCGATTTTGCAATATCAAAAATAACTTAAGAGTGTTACTTCTAATAATTAAATCTTATTCCAGCAAACAAATTTCTACCCGGAGCATTAATACCACTGGCAAAAGTTCTATACTGCGTATCAAAAACATTATCGATACCGGCATTTAAAGTAAGGAATTTATTGGTCTTGTAAGAAACCCGGAAATTAAGGGTAAACCAGGCTGGCATTCCTTCAGGAGTAGCATACTGTTCATTATCTTCTCCATTCAAATTATAATCTTTCAATTTTTTCCAGCTATTATAATTAACAAAAAAATCCGAGCTAAAATTCTGATTGCTATAAGTTAACTGCAAGCGAGCCATGAAAGGCGGAATATGATCCAAAGGATAATCTGAACTATCTGTTTTTATTCTTCCATACGTATAATTGAACCCTAAAGTTAGCGCTAAGTTATCGGTACATTGTGATTTGAGGTTCGAGGAAAATCCGTAAATGTAGGCTCTTTCCTTATTTTGATTTGCCAGTACTTCACTCAACGTTCCATCATAAATAATAGAATCCTGTCCGTTAAACTCAAATTTATCGGTTACAATGGCATCAATGAAACGGGTAAAGTAAACAGTATTTTCCCAGCTTGTAGTGTTATTAAACAACTTAGTAATCCCCAATTCTGTGTTAATTGTTTTTTCAGGTTCTAATTTTTCATTCGGCACAATTACAGCTCCATCACCTGAATCAAAAACTTTACTTAAATCATCAACATTGGGGGCTCTGAAGCCGGTAGAAAATAAAAGTGTTAATTTCAGATCCTCAGTCGGAGTATTTACTAAACCCACGCTTCCGGAATAAACAGGATAGTTTTGATCTGCTTTATTAAAAGGTAATCTGAAAAATGAGGTATCTACAAAATTAGAATTAAGTGAAGTAAATCCTATTCGTATTCCATCGGTTAAAGTAAATTTGTCATTAATATGCATGGTATGTGACAAATAGAGTGCAGCGTTCAACATGGTATTGTCCCCATCGGGATATCTGGTATCGAGAGGTGAATTAATTCCTGTAACTATATCTTCTTCCTTAGCTGTTGAAACAAGAGTGTTATACTGAGCATCTAAACCCAATCGGATAGTATGTTTACGAACAATTCTTTGAATATCTAAATTTACACCTACTACATCCACATTTTCAATTCGATTCTGACGATTATTGCTACCAAATTTTCTGGTATGACGACTTTCTTCGATCTGTTGGTAATTTACACCAGCATGCATATTCTGAAAAAAGGATTCATTATTTCTGATATTCAAATCATAGGCTACGAGAAATCGCTCCTGCGGTCCATAATACCACTCCGCAAAACTGAGTCCTGCTGAGGAGGGGTCGGTGAGGCGATCGTATCGCGGGATATCGGTGGAGTTAGAATATTGCAAATTTAATCCATGTGAGATATGTTCGTTTTGCTTGTATGCAAATTTCTGCAGCAGATCGTATTGCGCATATCCGCTTTGAATTTGGAGAAAACGGTTGGTGTTTTTAACCAATGAGTCACGGTTATTAATTCTTTCAACATAAAAGGGCCGTTCACCAAACGAAGTTGAATAAAAAGGGTTTTGGTTTTTCCCTCCTAATAAATCATCAAAATCAGAATAGGTAAAAGATGTTAGCGAAGCAAATTTTTTCCCTCCTATATTGAAGTCAAAATGCCCGTTAAATTCATTGTTCACTCCGCCATATCTGGTGATAGCATTCACCTGTATATTTTGTTTTTGCTGATCGTAAGCGAAGGATGGTTTTTTAGTATAAAAATGGATTACTCCACCTAAAGCATCACTTCCATAAACTGTAGACGATGGTCCGAACAAAATTTCTAAACGATCAAGGATTTGATTATCCATAGTGATGCTGTTTTGCAAGTGACCGGCCCGATAAATTATATTGTTCATACGAACACCATCAATAACCAATAAAATACGACTAGATTCAAACCCTCTTATAACTGGGCTACCTCCACCAGCCTGACTTTTTTGTACGAACACATTCCCAGAATTAAAAATAAGGTCAGCAGTACTTTGAGCCTGAGAGTTTGAAATTTGAGTTGCACTTAAAACTTGTACTTGCTGAGTAACATTTCTTTTGGATTCCTCCGTCTTATTTACAGAAATAACTACTTCGTTTAAATTCACTGATCGTGTAGTATCTGAGGATAATTGTGCAGATGCTGTTTGAAATTTTAACAGCAAGAGTGCTACAACAACATAGCATGTGTGTTTCATACATTTAAATTATAAAGTAACTAGTACCAATGAGAATTAACCTCCTGTTTGAGGAGAGGATCGTTTACTTACAAAAAACAGGATTCTAGTTCAGGTGGCGGAGCAAATACTTCCAAAAAACAGCCTTGAGGATTTTCAATAAAAGGTGGAAATAAATAACTCTCAGATTTCCTACAGGCAAAATCACAAATAGTTGCCAGACTAAAAAATGTTAAAGTAAACTGATTCAATAATTGCAAAGGAATATGCCTTTTTTGCTTATTTGAATTTTGGGCAATTTGTTTTATTTTCTCAATAATTTCTTTTTCTCTAGTATCTTTTATAGCCAGAAGTTCAACTGTATTTGATGAGTAAACCGCCGATTTAAAATCATACATTTCACCCTTGTAAAAAATTTCACGAGAGTTAATTTTAGCCTTCTCAAATTCTTCAATAGAAAGCGTCAATTTTTCAAATCCATCAATTCTTTCCAACAATTCATGCATCATTTCCTGCCAATGCGCAAGTTGACTGATTTTAAAAACAAAAAACAAACCGCCTGATTGCGTTAAAAGCAAAGAAATTAATACTATGTAAGCCCCTTTTTTCACTACTATCAGGTTTTCGGTTTGAACAAAAATAGGCAATTTCATCAAATTCAGAGAGGAATGGGGTAATATGCAAAGCTCTTTAATTCTTTCGCTATACCCATTCTAACTAATTCTATTTGAATTTGTTAGAATGGGTATTGATTTCCCATCAAACTTCAATCTCATAAAACATCCGCTCCAAAACAAAATAATTATACCGACAAGGATCATTGATTAGATCAACAGAATGGGTAGGCAAGCCTTCCATCCAATACAATTAAATCAACTCATAAAAAAGTTGTCCTATTGTTAACTATATTATATCCACCTTTGCATTGATCAATGCAAATACAAAATCGAAATGGCAATTCTCCCATCAAAACCAACACCGGAACAGGCAATATGGAACAATCAAAAGTCTCAACTTAAAAAGGAGTTTCCTTATCTGACTGATGAGGATTTACAGTTCGCCGAAGGAAAAAAAGACATTATGTTCAATAATCTTCAAATTATACTTGGCAAAACCAAGTCTGAATTGGAACAAATTATAGCAGGGTACTAAAACTATTTTCAAGTAATTGAAAAAAGCGAAAACATTCAAGTGCATTAAATTGCGGTTTTTTATATTCTAAAAAACGCAAAGTTCTTTTCATAAAGAGCCTTGCGTTTTTTTATTATGCCAGGAAATGCATTTAATTTATATCAAAAAAATCTTTGCTATCAACATGATAAAAAAGCGGTAGTTTATTTATCAAAACAAAATCGAAATACTACTCTGAAAGTTTAACTTTAATGGCACTAATACCTTTAGGTCCCATTTAAGTTTCAAAAGTTACTTTATCGTTTTCTTTAACCGGACCTTCGAGATTATTGATGTGCACGAAAATACTTTCCTGGCTTTCCAGATCTTTAATGAAGCCATAACCTTTAGCATCATTGAAAAATGAAACAGATCCTTTACGAATTAAATCTGCCGGATCGATGGCGCCTTGCCTGGAAATACTAATTTGAATATCTTCAGTTTTGATGGCTCTTTTTCTTCCCGGATCAGGAGGAGTAGAAGTAATCATACCATTTTCATCAACATACGCTAACATGTCCTCAAAACTCTTTCCTTTGTCAGAATTGGACCTGCGCTCTTCTTTCTTTTGCTGCTTATCCTGTCTTTTCTTCAGCTTCTTCTTATCTTTTTCCTTTTTACTGAATGTTTCCTGCGATCTTGCCATAGTTACTTATAATTGTTGTTAGATGGTGAATTACTGCCAAAGTAAATTGTAGTAAACAGTTTGTTTTTATGCAAAGTAAGCGTTCTTTCTCCTAGTAAACAAACGAGTTGCATGAAGGTAGGTAAAAAAAATGATCTGGCCAAAATTTTACACACATCCTGACCAACCCGGTTATCCCTTCGGATGAGTGGTAAAGTGAGTTAAAATTTGTAGTGGCCCTAATTGTCAATTGTATGAAAGTGCAGCTGCAGGACTATCCACACAGCTCTCATTAACTACTCATTAACAAGCCTTTACTCTCTTTTAAGACTTTAGTCTGAAAGTGCATCAATCCAGTTAACACGCAATCGAATTCAACACTAAGGCACTATAACCCCGATCCGAAAGAGTTGTTGATTTTATAAAATGAGGCAAATTATGGCCAGTATAGCTGGCACTGACTGAATAAAAAATATTTTTTTTGATGCTGTTAAAGCGCCATAAATACCTGCAATTGCAACAAAGCACAAGAAAAAAATGGCAATATTGGATTTCCACAAAGGATCGAAAATGAAGAAAGTCCAAACCAGACCTGCGGCTAAAAATCCATTATACAATCCCTGGTTGGCAGCTAAAACTTTAGTGGGCTTAAAAAGATCGGGTGGCATTGCATTTTTGAATACCTTTTTGCCGATGGTTTCCCAGGCGAACATCTCCATCCACAAGAAGTAAAGATGTTCTAAAATAACAAACGCGATCAATAATTCAGCAAGTAGTTTCATGGCATTGTACAGGCATTAAAATTTGTTTTGAACTTAACACTTAATTTTTATATCAGCAATTTCCCATAAGGCTAATGATTTTTTATACCATTTCGGAACAGCTTTAAACTCCAATTCGTCTATCAGGCAAACAGGTTTTGGGAATTTAAATGGACTTGTTCTCAGATTCAGTGGTCTCCATTTTCCTGTAGGAATATTGTAGTTACCCGGGAACTTGTTAAATGAAGTTGTCAGCAAATACTTTGATTTCGATTTTTTAATTTGGCGGAGCGCCTTAAAAATATTTTCATTAGAAAAATGAACGAGGCAATCGCGGCAAATTATCAAATCAACCTGTGGCAATTCATCGGAAGTTAAATCCAAAACCTGAAAAGATAAATTCTTCTGCTGATACTTTTGATTGTTCGATTCTATCATTTCCTCAACAATATCTGATCCATTGTAATTTATGTTTTTCAAATCCACATTTTGCATCCAGTTAAAATCACCACATGGGATATCAAGAACTGATTGAATTTTATAATCCGTGAAAAGTTTGTTGATTTGAGGTAGTAATAATTCAGTAACTTTTTCTTCTGAGCCGGGTCCTGAAATGGATTCAGGGCTTCCCCAATGATTATTGTGGTAATAGTTATTAAAAATAGCCTTGATGGATTCTGGCTCGTTGTCCTGTAGTTGATTGTTTTTAAAAAGCCGATTGTACAAAATACGGAGTCTGATGAACAAGTACGAATTAAACATATCTCACTGAATAGTTATATACTTAGGAAAAAGACACCGGTGTTTTTCCGTTTACATTTTGATTAATCAGTCACAACCAACTTTTCGATTTCATACAATTTATTTTCATCGGTTAACCGGATAAAATAAATTCCAGCGGGTAAATTGTTTCGTGAAAGAGGAATTTCGTGTCCCGAAATACCGGTAACTACACTTTGCAAGGCTCCCAATTCGTTGACTATCTCTAAGGCTCCATTCCGTAATTCACTTGTTGTTTTTAGAGTAGTTTCCAGTGAAAAAGGGTTTGGAGAAACGGTTACAATAGTCCCTAATTCCTCCGCTTCGACAAGGTTTGTTGAGACCGTTACATAGGTTTTAAAAACCATGTCAAATCCGGTGGGATAGGTTCCTGATGGGTCAATAATATTTAATTCTCCGCCCTGATATGTTCCCGGATTTTCCACTTGTACTCCGTACGGATCAGGAAGTCCGCCACCTTGTATGGGAATAAACTGAAATGTATAAACCAAACCAGATGTTACAGAAACGGAAAGCGGAAAGGCATAGAAAAAATTACCGCTACCGGTTACAGTTACCTGTTGTGTTTGTAAAATGGCACCATTAATTCCTGACCCGTTGTAAACATTAAAAATTCCGGTACCTGACATTGGATTAAAAAATCCCATTTCAATCTGGCAAAGAGTACCGGTGGTGCCGGCAGTAAAAACCTGAAATTCACTATAGCCCGGAAGATTTCGCGCACTCATGCCTCCGTTGTAATTGAGTTGACTCTGATCGATAGCATTACACTGAGCATTAGTTTGAACAGAAATAAAACTGTTGCACAGTAATATCAGAATAATAAATATTCTTTGATGCGAGTTGCAATTCATGTTTAACATGGTGGTCATTTAAATAGATTAATAAAATAAAACTAATGCTAATAAAAATATCAAACCCGGTAAATGATTTCCCAAATTTAGCAAATAATCAGCCTTAATAAATTAATGACTTAAAATTTAAAAAATCCAAAATTCCCATAGTGATTTATGACAAAATCATACTGAAAATCAAAATGGTTAGTGACTTGTGAAAGATCATGCTCTATCATTATCATTGATTTTTATACAATTTAGAATCATTCCAATGTTATACGACTATAATGTGCTCAGGAGGCCATAATATGTTGATATACAAATGTTATATTAGCCTTCCAGGAAGTGATTCAGGTTCTCAAAAAATCCCGTTCAGCAGCCCTTTTTACCCATTTGGCAGAAAACTCATTGCAAAATACCAACTAAATTGTTACTTTGTTATAGTGAAAGCAATCGTTTCCATATTTCTCTCATTTTATCTGCTTCTCGGTAGTTTATTTCCGGGAAACAGTTTCGCCAATTTTTCGGAATTGCCGATCCTTTTTCAGCATTATATGTATCACTATAAAGTGGAAACGCCAGGGATTTCAGTGTTTGAATTTATGTCTTTGCATTACAATGATGATGCTCATGAAAAATCAGATCTGGCACACCATAACAAACTACCACTACATCATCATTTAAACACAACACCGTTAGATGAGATTGTTTATTCAAACGGATTTGAAAAACTTTTAAATTCAGCTATAGGTTTAAAAAACAATAAACCTGTATTAAATAATATACTACTTTCTTTTGATACTGAACATGGGATTTTTCATCCTCCCAAAGTTTAATTCCACCCTGTAATCATCTTAAATTTTACGGAATCCTTCATACTATCAAAGTATGATTCATTTTCAGCTATGTAAACTATGGTTTACAGTAGTTCCACAATTCACGAATTCTTTATTAAATACTTTAAAATTAGTCCTGATAATTTCATTACAGGAATATATTCAATACCATTTAAATGAAAACAAAAAAAAGAATATCGATTCTAACCACAAATCGATTTGTTTTAATTGCCACACTATTTATTTCATGTACATCATTAGTTGCACAAACCAACAGTAGTCCTGAACGTTCATCATCCGATTTTGTAAAAGGACACGAGAAGGATGTGTATGGAGTATCTTCAAGATTTATAGAAAACGTCGGACAATATGGGGAGACTTATTCCAAATTTCCGGGTATGGGTAAAATACTTTACGGATACGAGGGTCTGGAAATGCCTGTTTTACTAACTGAAAGAGGAGTAATTCATTTGCACCGAAAACTGAAAGGCCCTACTCCGGAAGAAAGAGAAAAAGAGGAAAGAAAGAAAAAAAGAAGAGAAAAAGAAACTGATTTTGAATTACAGAAAATAGTTGATCGTGCCATTACTATGGAATGGATGAATTCCAATCCGTCTCCTGAAATCATTTCAGAAGACATACAGGAAGGTTATCATACGTATGGTTCATTGCCTTCTCATGCAAATGCTTATAAAAAAATTACCTATAAAGAATTATATCCGGGAGTTGACCTTGTTTATAATTTTACAGAAAGATCTGAAATTGGTTATGAATACAGTTTAATTGTAAGACCTGGAGCAAATATCAGTACCATTAAATTGCGTTTTGGCGGAGACGTTAGAAAAGTTCGACTGGATGAATTTGGTAACCTCATTGTAAATTCAAGTATTAACAGTGTTTTGGAAACAATTCCATTCTCCTTTTATGGGGATACTCCATCCTCAAAAATAAAAATACCACATCTATAAAATCACTATATACCGTTTCCGGGAATGAAGTCGGATTTTTATTTCCCGAAAATTACGATTATACCCAAACTCTGGTAATTGATCCATTTGTAACAAATACAGCAAATCTTACCGGTTTAAACAACGGCATCGCGAAGGATGTGGACTTTGATTATGCCGGAAACGTATATATCACCGGTGGAGGTGACGGTTCTGTTCATAAACTTGCAAAATTCAATGCAGCAGGAATTTTACAATGGACATTCAGCGGCTCATTGACAATTCCTTCCTGGACATTTGGGACCTACTACGGTGGTTGGGTAGTTGAAAAGACCACTGGAAATGTTTATCTTGGACAAGGATTTGCTCCATCGGGAGGACATAGAATTATCCGCATTAACACAACAGGAATATATGATAATTACATTACAGCAGCTAACGCCAGCTTTCTGGAAAACTGGAAAATGTACTGGCGATGCAACAGTGGTGTTGCACAACTTTTAGTAGCCGGCGGAGGAACCAATTCCAATAATAATTTTGCATTGTGCTCCCCTCCATCAACAGTTATTTCACCTCTTAATGTAACCGGAATTCCATACAGCGGAGGCGGTTGGGCCCAGGATATATCTGACCTGGTTATTGATCCGCTTACAAATAGTTTATATACCATTTATGGTTCCTTATATGGAACACCTTCTCTTTCAAATAAAATTTACAAAAACAACGCTCCCTATAGCGGTGCATCAGTTGCATGGAATGTGCCCTCCGGATTTATTGCGATTCAGGAAATTGCTAACCGGCCCTATATGTCTTCGACACAAATGGATAACTCCAGTAATGTACTTGCTATAAATTCATCATACCTCTTTTACTGGGATGGAAAGAATTTAAAAGCATTCGACAAAGCAACAGGTACGGGAGTGGGAACGCCACTTACTGTTGCAGCCAATGTGCAGCTTATGTCAGGTGGCATTATTGCCGATGAATGCAACAACATTTTTGTGGGTTCTACAAACGGAACTATTAAAGTTTATAAGTTTGTTGGAGGAATATTTAATGATGCTATAAATCCGGATATCACAATTCCGGGATTTAGTTCAAGCTCCGTATACGATCTGGCTTTTTATGAGTCTCAAAAAATATTATATGCTTCCGGAAACGGTTTCGTCAGTTCATTCGATGTTGCATCATACGGATGCGTTTCAAACGTATTTTCTTTAAACGTTAGTTCGGCATGTGCAACACTTTCAGCAACCATAACTGTAAGTCCGGTTCCTCCGGCGGGTTCCACTGTAACTTACGTTTTAATGAATGGTGCTACCCAGGTTGCCAGTAACACCAATGGGGTATTTGCCGGTTTATCTCCAAATATTAATTATACTGTCAACGCTACTGTGAACTTAATTTGCAGCGGTGTTGCAACCAGTACCAGTTTTGTGCTACCCGGTGCAGCCATTTCCACAGCAACAGCAAATTCAACCTGTGGCAACAGTAATGGAACAATCACGATAACAGCTTCATGCGGAACGGCTCCATTCAGCTATAATAACAATGGAGGTGAATTTAAACCGGTAAATACTTGTACAGGTCTGCCAGCCGGAAATTACACAGTCGGTGTCACCGATGCCAATGGTTGCAGCAGCACTGCATTAATTAATATTACAAACACAAACGGTCCAACCGCTACTTACACAAAAACAGATGCCACGTGCGGAAGTAACACCGGAACTATTACTGCTACCGGAACCGGTGGAACAGCTCCTTTATCATACAGTATAAACGGAAGTACATTCCAAACCAGTAATATTTTTAATGGAATTCTCCCAGGCACGTATACTCTAACTGTGAAAGATGCGACCGGATGTATAAATGTATCGAGCATCACCATCAACAATTCATCCGGACCTTCTATTTCAGCAATACCAACTACAACATACTGCAATACCAATAACGGAATAATAACAGCTATAGCCGCAGGGGGAACCGCTCCTTTGCAGTACAGTTTGAATGCAAATACCTATCAGGCAAGTAATATTTTTAACAACCTGTTCTCTGGATCCTATACAGTAACTGTAAAAGATGCCAATGGATGTTTGAGTAATGTGAGTGTAACGGTTCCGAATTCACCGGCTCCAACAGTTACTGCTACAGCCACAACAGCTTCTTGTAATAATGCCAATGCAAGTATCACAGCAAACGGATCAGGAGGTACACTTCCATTACAATACAGTATTAATGGTGTAACTTTCCAGGCAAGCAATTTTTTCGCCGGACTTACACCAGGCATATATGTAGTAAGTGTAAAAGATTTTAACAATTGTATCAACACAGTTTCTGTTACGGTAAACAGCACCAGTGGTCCGCAGGTGACAGCTACTACAGCTGCTTCATCATGTGGATTAAATACCGGTAGTATAACAGCCGCCGGAAGCGGTGGTGCCGGAGCTTTGCAATACAGTATCAACGGAATTAATTTTCAGGTGAGTACACTGTTTTCAGGAATAGCAGCCGGCACATACACGCTGATGGTTAGGGATGGTAATGGTTGTCTTGGAGCAGCAATCGTAGTAGTTGCCAATACTGCTGCACCCACAGTGACTGCATCCGTTACTCCAACAGCGTGCAGTTCCAGCAATGGAATTATTACTGCTTCAGGTTCAGGAGGCACTGCACCGTTGACTTACAGTATAAATGGAACTACATTTCAAGCCAGCAATATTTTTAATAGTCTTGCCACCGGTCCGTATGCTGTAACCGTGAAAGATGTGAATGGTTGTACCAGTGCCACTAGCGTTGTCATGACAAACGTCGCTAACTTATCAATAACCGCAAGTACTCTTTCCAGTTCCTGTTCATCAAGCAGTGGAAGTATCACTGCAAATGGTTTAGGTGGCGCTGCGCCCTTGCAATACAGTATAAATGGAGTTACCTATCAGGCGAGCAGCGTGTTTAATGGTATTGCCGGAGGAAACTACACTGTTTATGTGAAAGATGCGAATGGCTGCATTTCAACAGTTACAGTAACAGTAGGCACTGCACTTGCTGCTGTTATATCTGCCACTGCAACCAACGCAACTTGTACCGGAAGCAATGCAGTTATAACAGTAACCGCCTCGGGTGGTGTTGCTCCGTTACAATACAGTATTAATGGTGTCACCTACCAGGCTAACAATATATTCATAAACATTGGATCCGGTGTTTACACTGTTTATGTTAAGGATGCTACTAACTGCATTCAAACAACCTCAGTAACTATTACCAATGTGGGTTCAGGTCCAGGCATATCAACATTAACAGTAAAAGCTTCCGGAACTTACCCATGTAATTTCGCATTAGGAAAAATAGACGAGCCTTTGGTAAATGGTGGAAATTGTGGCACCTGCACTTTCAGTTTAAACTTTGGAGCATTTGTACCAAATACGTCACCTCTTTTTTCCAATCTCAACCAGGGAACTTATTACGTAACCGCTATGAATACCAATGGATGCTCAAAAACAATTATTGCAACAATAGGGTCCGGTGTACTTTCAACAGCATCGGCTGTGGTGACGGGAACACCTTGCAACACATCCAACGGATCAATAGCACTAACCGGCATAGGACCAAAGACTCCTTACCACGCAAGCATTTCAGGAATCGGCGGGCCATGGATTACATTTGACCCCACCTATACATTCATCGGACTTGCACCCGGAATTTATGACGTGATAATGGCAGATGACGAAAGTTTTGACATAGGTCCCCCAATAATTCCGGGCGGCTGTCTTGACACCGTAACCTTTATTGTTCCTGCAACCGGAGGGCCATCACTTTCAATATCCAAATCAAACGGAACATGCCAGCTAAATGATGGTACCATTACTGCTTTTGGAAGTGGTGGTGTTCCTCCATTATTATTTAGCATTAATGGCGGAGGATTTCAGCCAAGTGGTTTGTTTACAAATCTAAGTTCAGGAGTTTATGTCATTGATGTGATGGATGACAATGGTTGTATGAATACTAAAATTGATACGATTGTTAACCCTTCAGGACCTGCTGTCACTGCTGTTGCAGGAGCTACTACTTGTCTGACTGCAAATGGAACCATTACGGCAACGGCATCAGGCGGTACTACGCCATATCTATATAGTATCAATGGAACGGTATTTCAAAATACCGGAATTTTTACGGGACTTGCAGCTGGCACATACACCGTAACCGTTGGGGATGCTTCGTTATGTTACAAAACGACAACTGCTATCATTACAAATACACCTCGTCCTACTGTGACCGGACTAACAATCGCAGCCACCTGCAATGGTTCCAACGGCATGGTTATTGCCAATGGAGCAAGCGGAACCGTGCCTTATCAATACAGTATCAATGGCACTACGTTCCAGAGCAGCAATACATTCACAGGTCTGGCAGCCGGATTTTATACAATTACTATTAAGGATGCGAACGGTTGTTTGAATTCGACCGGTGTACAAATTTCTGATTTATTAGCTCCTACATTAACACTTGCATCGACCGCTGCAACATGCGCAAACGCGAATGGAACAATAACAGCAACAGGTCTTGGTGGAATTGCTCCGCTGCAATACTCTTCAAATGGAACTATTTTTCAGGCAAGTAATATTTTTTCAGGACTAACTGCCGGGCCATATACGATAATCGTTGTAGATGCCAACGGGTGCCAGACCTCTAAAAACATTCTTATTACAAGTCCAAACGTTCCTCAAACACTTACAGGATCCATTGTAAATGCAAGTTGTGGAAATAGTAACGGCACAATCACCGCTGCAGCAACCGGTGGAATTGCTCCACTAACTTATAGCATTAACGGAACTGTGTTTCAGGCATCAACACTTTTTAGTGCGTTGCCTGCTAGTACGTATCCATTAACTGTAAAAGATGTAAACGGCTGTACTAAAGTATTGAATGTGACAGTTGCAAATTTGCCCGGACCAACTGTTTCAGCAGCTTCAACACTTTCTTCCTGTTTTGCAAACGACGGGACTATTACAGCAAATGCACTGGGCGGAACGGGAGCCATCACATACAGTAAAAACGGCGTCTTGTTTCAGGCAAGCAATGTATTCACCGGACTAACTCCTGGTAACTACACCATCACTGCAAAGGATATTAAAAATTGCATCAGCACAACAAACGTGTTGGTAGGGCAAGTGGTTGCACCTGTAATTTCTGCATTGGATTCTACTTCAGTTTGCGGAAACAATATTGTTGTAACAGGAACAGGTGGGGCATCTCCATATCAGTATACATTAAACAACGGAACATTTCAAAATTCAAACATATTTACCTGCCAGTTACAAGGCACTTACCTGCTAACTATAATTGATGCAAATGGTTGTCGTGATACTATAACCCTCACACTGGCAAACCCACTTCCAATTGAATTACTCTATTTCAATGGAAAAAGAAATCATGAGGTGGTAGATCTGAAATGGGTAACCGAAACAGAAATTAATAATGACTACTTCACAGTTGAAAGATCTGATGATGGAACCCATTTCAGTAAATTAATGAATGTGGATGGAGCAGGAAACAGTACTTCACCATTAAGTTACTTTGCAAAAGATGAACATCCGCTGACCGGGAATTCATATTACAGATTAAAACAAACCGATTACAACGGATCAACTACCCTGTCAAAAATTATTAAAATCAATTTCAGCTCCGACAACAGTTGTCAACTCTATCCAAACCCGGTGAAAAATAATTTGACAATCTCCTCAGGCGAAAAAATAGCTAAACTGGTTATTTATGATGTGGCGGGAAGGCAACTGACTGAATATTCCGGATACAAAGATGTCATGGTAAAAGTTGATCTGTCAAACCTGGCAGAAGGATATTATACTCTGAAAGTTTATGATGAATATGGTATGGCGAGTGTGCATAATTTTATTAAAGAGGGAGAGTAGTTCAACCTGAGAACGATGTTTAAAATCATTTCGCCGTTCCTATCACCGATTCATTGTTGTTCGATAGCATAAAATCAAAAAGAGCATGAAGAAACTACTCAGTTATCTTCATACTCTTTTCAAAATTAAAATATTTTTTTAAACCGTCACTTCCGCATTCAACGTCCGGTTTAAAAATTCTTCTCTGGTCATTTCACCTTTGTCGATTTTTGCAAGCAAATCTTTTTGAGCTTTGTAATCAGCATTCACAACACCGGCTCTGCTCTGCATCATCCTCCACGATTTTCTCCGTTCAACGCAAAACAATACCATTTGTCGTGATAACAGATGTGCACGCTTTTTACCATCGTCTTTATATTCATAAGTATACACTTCGAAATCGGGGATATAAGAACGGTGGTTGGGGTTCAGAAAGCGACGATGAACTACGTCATCCTGAGTGATCAGTTGCAGTAAATCTTCCAGTTGAATTTTGCCGTTAACCTCAGCTTCATCAACTGACTTGTGGTGCATTCTGAAGCGAGCTTCCGTAAAGGCCCAGTGTGCGGTAGTATATACGTAAGGAACTTTTGTAATCGGTGCAGGACGTGTATACCAGTCACCCATGTAATTCGGATTTCCTTTAATGTTCAACGCCTCCATGAATGATTCACCTAATTGCGGATTGAAAACAAACTCAGGTACGCCCCTGCTGTCGCGAACATACAGTGCCTGCTCCGGACTGGCATGATCAGGCACACCGTGTTCGGGCTGACAAGTTGTGAATACCTGGTAGAATGCAGTACCGCGATAACATAAACCATCGAGAATTGCTTTGTAGAGTGATCCAGAATTTGCAAGGGATACCTGTGCAACGAATGGAGAACCGTGTCCGCCAAGGAATGCTTCGGCGACCCATTTTTTCTCAGTTAGTTTTCCTGCAGTAGCAGCACCCGACTGATTCATATCAAAACCACCGGCCATCACCGATGAATCGGAATTTTGTCCTCCGGTGTTGGAATAAACCTGCGTGTCGAGCATCAGCATTTTAACGTTCGGGCGATTTTGCAAAACTGCTTTCGATACATTTTGAAATCCGATATCACCCATACCACCATCACCACCTACTACCCACACTTTCGGAAGCTCCATTACTTCATCATCGGTCATGTATGTATCGGTAAAATGTGTGAAGCGGAAATAATCGTTCTCGGCAAATGAATTTTCAAATTTGCCAAGTATTAAATCGGCTAACCTTTCGGGAATAACAGAACGGGCTGCATGATCGCGGATAAAACTTTCGCCGATGAGCCAACCAATGGTAGCGCCATCCTGAAATAGTGAATTCATCCATGGATAAGGGTGTGGATTGTTTGGAGGTGTAGAACCAAAAACTGTATTACAGCCAGTATGTGCAGCCATCGCCATAGCGGCCATTCCATTCGGTGCAATACCTTCGATGGCTCGAAGTGAAATATGATTGGCGGCTTCTGTCTTCAAAACTAAAATAAGCGCTTGGATGATATCGGCATCACTCCCTTTAAATTTTTCAGAAATATTTTTATCTGTTTCTTTAGAATCTTCTGTTCCAAATCCCATGATCAAATGCAGAATAGATTTCCGGAAAAGCTGATATACTTTTTCATCTTTAAGTCGCAACTCCTGAAATATTTTTAATCCCTCTTTTTCAAGTTGAACAGCCTTAGCATTTAATCGATTTGCTTTTCTGTGAAAAACAGGGCGCATAAGTGTTTCGGTAAGTGTTGCCACTGAACGAAGGATTGATTTTTCGCCACATCCTGCACAGGCACCGTCACCGGAAACAAGTGCGTTATATTTCGATTGCAACATCAGGTGCATCTTGAGTGCTGCGGCTTTTGAATTTTCAGCATGATCCTCATCGAAAATACCGAGATATTTTTTGGGTGTGTCAGCAAGCAATTCGAAAACTCATATGCTGAATCCATATCAGCATGATGTTGTTCCGTTTCTTCCACCATGCGCAGGGCGTTATGACTACCGCACGCTTCCACGCAGGCGGCACATCCTTTGCAAAGATCTCTCACCACAATAGAAAACAATCCACCGGAGCCGGGTTCCTTCTTCTCCATACTTCCGAAAATCGCTTTAGTGTTCAGATAAGCAACCGGAACAATTTTCAATATCGCGCCCAACTCACTTAATGATTCTTCTGAAATTGCGGAGTCTTTCAATTCGCGAAAAGTTTCAATAACCATTAATTGAAATTCAGGTGCGATTTGTTTATCTTTTGAATTTGTAACCTCGAGCATTTTAGCTCTGACCATTTTCTCCACTTCAGGGACTCTTTTTAATAAGGTTTCCCGGGCACTTGCATCCTTGATATAATTGCGAACTGCTGTATTTAAAATCACTTTAATATCCTGTGCAGTGTTTGGTAGCGCAGTATCAGGACACACCACCATGCACTCCATACATTGCGTACAATTATCAGCGATCCAGATTGGAATTTGCCGGCGTGATACATATTTACTGCTGGTGATGCCGGTTGCAGAGGCAATTAATCCAACTGATGACAATGCACTTGATGGCTGATTATAACCAAGACCTGCTCTGAACTCCTCATCAAAAGTTGCGGTGCGAAACATTGGTGGCTTATCTAATGCTTCATCTTTTATTTCATGAATACCGGCCATGCAATGGATCAATCCCCCGATGAAACGGGAATTGTCGGGAGCATCTACATCTCCGTAAGGAACTTCTATGACGGCATCAAAACCCGATTGCATCACCGACATATTGGAAGCCACTACCTGCTCACCAAATCTTCCGAATTTTTTCTCGTACTGTTTGCGGATGGTCGATTTATATTCTTCAATGGGAATATGAAATGTTTGCAAGAAAGGTGAAACCCTGAAGAAGGCACCAAGAAATGCATTTCCCTGCATACGGGTTTGCAAATCTTCGCGATTAGTTGCTTTTTTAGCAATAGAAAAACCATTAAGAATATATACTTTTATTTTTTTATCAATGATCATCCGGCGATACTGTTTTGGAATACGCTGCCAGGCTTTTTCAGTTGTATCTTCATTGGATTCCCAAACAAAAGCGCCACCATCGGCAAGTCCATCAAGTGGATTGGTATGAAGAAATATTTTAGGATCACAACACAAAACCGTTCTTACATGATGCAGGTCACAGTTGACACGCACACGCTGGGGAGCAGCAACCATGAAATAATTGGTAGGAGCGCCCTTCTTTTCAGAACCATATTTAGGATTGGCACTGATATGAATCACTTCTTTCAAACTACCATCTGCTTCAACAAGTGTATCTCGCTCCGAAATGTAATTTGAAAATTCACCTAAAACTTCACTCAGATTTTTTCCGGTTGTAATCATTCCCCATCCACCGATAGAGTGAAAACGAACGGCGATAGAATCTTCGGGAAGACAGGATGGATTTTCATCGGAAATTACAGCGTAAGGATGATCAATGCCGATATAAAAAAAACTTGCACCTTGTCCTGCTTTCTTTCCATCCGTACGTGCTATTCTGCCTTCTGCAAAATCATACGCTCCAATAATTCCTTCGGGTCTGAAATCGCGAGATCCTAAACCATAAGATCCTGAAAATATTTCAGGTTTTTCAGTTAAAGGATTCATTGATGGCAATCCCTCATAGGCATTATTAAAAAAGTTTGCTTCAGCCTTGCTTAGCGCGATTTTAATTTCAGATGTAAGTGGATTTTCTCCGGACAATGATTCGTCGGTACGTTCGAGTATGATCACTTTCTTTTTACTTTTCAGTGCTTCAATGATTGCTTTCTCAGGAAAAGGACGAATAACGTTGACATGAATAACACCAACATTTACATTTC
Source organism: Bacteroidota bacterium (assembly GCA_016722525.1). Classification (GTDB taxonomy): domain Bacteria; phylum Bacteroidota; class Bacteroidia; order AKYH767-A; family OLB10; genus JADKJB01. The sequence continues at coordinate 94,078 of JADKJB010000003.1, read as the reverse complement.
TTGTATCCTTTAAGTAATCAACTACTGCTTCAATATTTTCGGCTGCAGAGCCTAATGCTACAAAAACTGTTTCAGCATTTTCGCAGTTGTATGATGAAATCAATCCATAATTTCTGCCGGTAAGTTTTCCGTAATCAGCAAATGCTTTTTCAAAGAATGGTAAAATTTCTTCACTGAAATTATTTCGTCGTGCAGCAATACCATTCATGTAATGTTCCTGATTTTGTACGGGTCCTAGTAACAGTGGATTTTTAAGATCGATCCCTGCTGGAATTCTTCTGCGCTTTGGTCCGAATAAAATTCGTTGCGCTTCGGTTGGAGTTTCAATTTCATCGGCAGGATCTCCTAAAAATTCACGGATGAGTGCTGCTTCCGGTTTGCGGAAAGTTATTTCGAGATGCGTTGTTAAAAATCCATCCTGCACATTCATTCCCGGATTAAGTGCAAGCTCTGTAATTCTCCTTAAAATAATAGCCTGGTCGGCAGCTTGTTGTGCATCTTTTGCAAAAGTGATAATCCATCCGGTATCGAGTGCGGCATATACGTCGTCGTGACCACAGTGAACATTGAGTGCATGTTTAGTGAGCGCACGGGCACCAACCTCAATCACCATAGTACTTAGTTTACCTGGAGCGTGGTAATATTGCTCGAGCCCGTAAACGATTCCTTGTCCGGAAGTAAAATTCACAGTTCGCTTGCCGGTTACCGACATTGCAATGGCACCACCCTGTGCTGCGTGTTCTCCTTCTGCTTCAATAGCAGTGAGCGGACGACCAAAAGCGTTGAGTTGTCCTTTGGCATAGGCATTTTGAAACAGCTCACCCATTTCGGTTGATGGGGTGATTGGATAGAACACTCCGGCATCGCTGATAAGCTGTTCGGTACTGCAAACCAATGCGTTACCATTGGTGGTGATCCGTTTGCCGGGATATTTGGGAAGTGAGGAATTTGACATAATACTATTCTATTTGGTAAATGAGATTGCGTGATTTATAACGCGAAAAATTAGCTCATTACCGGATAGCAGAATATGATTTTTGTCAGGCGGGAGAGGTGATATTTAGGGGGCAGGGAATGGTATGTAAATCAAAATTCACCTCTGTGTAACTCCGTGGTTCTCCGTACCTCTGTGTTAAATAGCCCCTCCACCACCGGAATCAGGTCGCGGTGGAAAATTAAACACGGAGGCACTAAGTCACGGAGTTTCACGGAGAAAAAGCTACTGCTTCAACCTTCCTTCACAATCTTTTCAGTCACCATTCCTTTCAGAGTATGAATCCGTAAAATATAAACACCGGAAGGCATAGTTTCAATAGGGATTTCAATACTCATTTTGGCATGAATTGTTTTTTGATACCAGATTTTGCCATGCATGTCAATCAGATCCATTTTGTAGTCTCTTCCGCAAATTAATCCCGATGCATTAATGGTGATACTGTTGGATGTTGGATTCGGATAAGCCAGTATTTTCACTTTAGAATCATCGTATTCTTCGAGGCTAACCGGACAACGGAAATCACTTGCTATAAGATCCACCTGGTAGGTAGTTTGAAACGAATCAACCAGAGAATAATTAAAATTAGTGTAAATCATCACCTTGCCATTCAAGGCACTTTCTATAACGCCATGCATAAATGCGTAATAGGAAAAACCTCCTCCTCCTGCATAAATCAATTTATGAAAGCGAAGACCTAAGTTATACACCGCATATTGCTGCATGTTATAGAGGTCGTATTTATAGATGTGGGTATCGAAATTGTTTCCTGTAGAATCTTCTTCGGGTTGAAAATGAAAATAACTGCCATCCCAGTCAAAGGCATGGGCACCTGAATAAGAATAAATGGTGGAAGCTGTGATAGAATTATTTTGCCGATTGTATTTTGTCATATTCAAAATGGAATCTCCGGGCTGCGAAGCCAGGTATACTAGCTGCTGACCGGCAAACAACAGCGAAATGGGGTTATCCGCCATAGTGCCCAGAACTGTATCTTCGATAAGCGACATGGTATTGGTATTAAAAATATTTAACCGCACATTATTGTTCCCGTCAATTCCAACCACCGCCAGATAAATATAATTTACATCCATAAATTTAGGAGTCATTGCAACTGTGATGGAAGTGATAGGTGTTGTAGAAAGTGTGTCATAAAGCAACAAATTATTTTGTGCTGTGCTTCTAATTACATACAGCCGATTAACGTTAGCATCAATTCCGGCTATGCTGTCGATAAGGAAGGTGTCACGCGGAACTATTACCGGATCACACCAGGAAACAGGAAAGGAACTATAAAAGGAGAGCATTTGATTATCCCCCGCTACATAAAACAATTTCTGCCGGTCGGGGTTGGGGGAATCATCCGTGACATCAAGGTATTTAACCCGGTTCAATGCCTGAAGCGAATCAATTTGTACATAGTTGGAAGCATACACACATCCGGCATTTCCTAATAATGGAGGTATTCCGGAAGTGGAGGGATCATTGTTGATGATGTATTGTCCGTAGTAATCGCATACGTTGCTGACGACCAGGTTTAGTTTTTGTGAGCCGGGGGGTGTTTGGGCGGAGCATAAAAAAGAGGATAGGACAAATAGGAATAGCACACAAATATTTGTAATAGATTTCATGGTATTTTTATTAGATGAAACTAAAATTAAGCAAAAGTACCTGAAATACCAAATTCGTGGCAGAAAAAATAACAACGGAGAGACGAAGTCAACAGAGGAGAACGGAGAGTCTCCGTTAAACTTTGTTCCCTTTGTACCTCCGTTGTAAATAGTCCCTACAATGCCGGCTCAGAGAAAAGCTTATATTTTCTCCAAAGCCTGATCAATATCGCTGATGATGTCGTTGTAATTTTCGACGCCGATGGAGAGGCGGATCATTTTTTCGGTGATGGAGAGCTTTTGTTTGTGGGCGAATTCGACATCGGCGTGGGTCATGGTGGCGGGGTGCTCGGCGAGGCTTTCGGTGCTTCCGAGGCTGACGGCCAGTTTGATGAGTTTTAGGGAGTTTAAAAATTTAAATGCTTCCTTTTCACCGCCTTTTACATCAAATGAAATCATACCTCCGTTCGATAAACACTGACGTTGTTTTATCTGATATTGTTCACCATCCTCTTCCTTTAAGTTTCCCAAGAAGTAAACTTTCTCTACTTTGTTGTGATGATTCAGGAAATTTGCAACGCGCTCCGCATTAAAGGCTTGAGTGTCCATTCGGACTTTTAATGTTTCAAGACTTCGCAACAGCAACCATCCTGTCCAGGGGCCGGCCATGTTTCCAAGAAAGGTGCGAAGTCCTTTGACGCGTTTCATTAATTTGAAAGAGCCCAGACAAGCACCGGCAATTACGTCACTGTGTCCGCCGATATATTTAGTAGCTGAATATAAAACCAGATCGGCACCATGCTTCAGTGGATGTTGCCATAACGGTCCCATATATGTGTTATCAACAGCGAGCAAAATTTCCTTTTCAGGAGTTGAAAAAAGATTCGCTATTTCCTTACATCCTTTGATATCGTAAAGATCATTGGTTGGATTGGCCGGGGTTTCAATATAGACCATAGCAAGCTTATCGGCAAGTCCGGTTGCTTCGACTTGTTTAATAATATCTTCTTTGGTCTGGTCAACAGTAAACGAAGCAACGTTTATTCCCCATTTAGGAAGAATTTTATTGATGAAGTGATCACTGCCCCCGTAAAGCGGAATACTACTAAGCAATAAGTCGCCGGGCTTCAGAAATTCGAGTAATACTGTAGTAATCGCCGACATACCACTTTCAAATGCGGCGGCTTCTTCGGCTTCATCCCACAAGCACAATCTGTTTTCAAGTATTTCCAAATCGGGGTTATTGATTCGGCTATAAATAAGTCCCGTTTTTTCACCCTTATGTTTTTCTCTGAGACCGTAAGCGATTTCAAAAAATGCTTTCCCTTCTTCGGCGCTTTTAAATACGAAAGTGGAGGTTTGAAATATGGGACTCTTGATGGCTCCTTCTGAAAGTTCAGGTTTGTAACCGTGCGACATCATCAGACTTTCGGGCTTCATTTTGTGTTTCATATACCAGGAAATTTTGGCGGAAAGTTAGGGATAATGAAAGTTACCGGATATGATGATTGTCATGCGATTAACTTTTTTGTGCCTTCGTGGCTCTAGCCCGGTTTGAGGGGACACGAAAGCACGAAGTGTATTTATTTTACAATTTGGAAATTAAATTTCACCATCATCATTTCGGAGATTGAAAATTCCATATAGTATTCCATTAAAGAATTAAGTGAATAGTTTTCATTTGGGAAATTTCGAACTGCAATGACGCTATTTGCAAAACGAAACAGAAATAAAATAGATCAGGCTTTGGTACTGCTATTTTTTTTACTGGTAATAATTAGCTGCAACAGTATAAAAAATAAGACTGCTAAAAAAGCAAAAACAGCTTCTGTACTTAGCATGCCTTTAGGTCCCCATTGTGTATGAGCTTGTCCGTTTATGTAAATCATATAATAAATAGGGGTATTGGAAAGAGCTGCAAAAATATTGTATTTGGTTGCTGCTGCTCCAGTGCCAATGGCCTCCAAAACAACAGCTGTGAAGCCAGCGTAAGATAATCCAACAGTAATCGCATAGAAGGAAGTCCATAGAATATACATGAGTTCTGTTTTAGGTGCAAACGCCATTCCTAATGCCGTTAAACCACCTACCAAACCAAAAAGCCAATAAGCGGTTTTGCGATTCATACGATCACAAATCCAGCCACCCAGCAAACATCCGGCAGCAGAAAGTAATCCCCCCATTACTCCGGTGACCAGAGCTACCGTATCGGCGCTTGCATTCCAATCATCTGCCACAGCAGCCCATAAGTTAGAAGCGGCTCCGGTTCCCATAGGCAAAAAACATAAAATAACAACCAGCAAACCGGATTGTGATTTTAAAATATTCCAAATATCCACTATTACATTTCGAAAAGAGGAAATCAAACTTTCTCCTCTCACACTTGACTTCACATCATTCACAAAAAACAACCCGGCACTACATAAAAAACAAGAGCCGGCGATAATCACTGCTGTCATCCATGGATCAGGCAAACGTTGAGCGAGGAGTAGCCCAATTCCTCCTCCTACCCCGTTACCGCCAAGGTTTCCGGCCTGAAAATATCCTCCGGCACGACCTTTCAATTCTTCGGGTACATCGTAGGCCATAATACTTTCAGTAGCCATAGCTACAAATGTAACGGCAAAATTAGCCAGCCAAACTATTGCGGAAATCAAAACAAGATTAGAACTGGTAACAGGCAAAATTCCCATTGCCAGCATGCCAAGTGCGCTAAGGGTATTTGCAATGAGGTACCATTTTTTTGCAGATAGCGTAGAGTCAACGAGTGGTGCCCAGAGGAATTTAAAAATATGGGGTGCCAATCCGGCTGCAACCAAAGCCGCAACCTGCTCTACAGATAATCCGGCACTTGAATAAAGAAAAGCAAGTGTGACATTTACATATCCCGACATTACTCCCATAGGAAGAATGAGGAAAGTAAATACTATTGGATGAATTTTTTTTTTAGTGTTGTGCTCGGATGAAGTGGCCTGATTTGGAGAATTCATAGGTGCTAAGATAATTGAAAAGAAGTTGTTTCTTTTAAAAATGAAAATTAATTATTAAGGTCTGCTAAAATTCAATCATGTACTCCAATTTTTTGCTACTTAAAAGTTCGAATAGGGCTACCTCTTTGCTACATGCAGCCATTCAGCATTGAGGGTTAAACTATTCAATTAATGTTTTAATAAATTTTCGGGGATTAGAAGCCCTTAACCATTAATAAAGCGGACTTATAAATCCAGAATGGTTTAAAATCGCGTGATACTTGTGCATAAATTAAGCTATTGGAACAGTGAATTATTTCTCCAGTTTCTTAACTATAACTTTATCAATTCTTCGGCCGTCCATGTCAACAATTTCGAAGGCGAAATTTTTCCATTGAAATTTATATCCTGCGGTAGGAATATTATTAGAGAGATGATATACTAAACCTCCTACAGTATTTAAATTGGCCAATAATAAATCATTCTCAATTTCAACATCAAAATACCTGTTGAATTCAGGCAGCGGCAAACTGGTGTCGATCAGAAAAGAGCCATCGTTTCGCGGAACTATTTCATGGCTATCGTGAAGCTGTTGTGTTAAATCGCCCACTAACACCTCCATCAAATCATTCATAGTAAGAACACCCTGAACACTACCATACTCATCAACCACTAGTGCTATATGTTGTTTTGATTTTCTGAGTAACGACAGCGCCTTAAATGCTTTCGTATTTTCAGGAAAAAACTGAGCCGGTTTCACCCTTTTTTCAATTTGAAAAGGTTCATTTCTTAAAGTGGCATTTAACAGATCTTTGGAGTCCAATATTCCAATTACATTATCAATATTGTCTTTACAAACGATAAACGATTTATGCAAAGAATCTGCTATTTTTTCTTTTATTTCAACAAAAGTATCATTTACATCCAGCCAATGAATATCGGGCCGCAGTGTCATCAGTGTCTTAATTCTTCGGTCGCCCAAATGAAAAACGTTATCAACAATATCCTGCTCAATTTCCTGTACTACTCCGGTTTCAGTACCTTCCATGATAATCGCTTTGATCTCTTCTTCTGAAAGATGACTATCACTAGATTTTTTGATGTTAAAAGTTCTTAAAATTAAATCGCTGCTGAAAGTAAGCAGCCAAATAAAAGGAGCCGCAATAATAGAAATTATATACATGGGATAGGCCAATGTTTTGGCAATACTTTCGGGATTGATAAGTCCGATGCGCTTTGGTACCAGCTCGCCCAAAACGAGTGAAAAAAAAGTTAAGACCACTACAATAATTGCAATAGATAAAGATGCGCTGTAAGGTTTAAGAACTTCAAATCCATTTAAATACAATTGCAGATCGGATTCGATTTTTTGACCACTATAAATTCCAGTCAAAATTCCAATCAATGTAATTCCTATTTGAACCGTAGAAAGAAATTTTCCCGGATTTTGAGAAAGTGCCAATGCTTTCTTTGCAGCAGCATCTCCTTTCTTTGCTGCACTTTCCAACCTCGATTTTCTGGAGGAGACCATCGAAATTTCCGCCATTGCGAAAACACCATTCAACAAAATCAAAAATAAAATAATAAGTATTTCAGTCATAAAACAATAGTTCCAGTTTCGATTGAATCCAATAAATAGATTCTAAATTCTAACTATTGGAGTTACGCAGGCAAATTTAGTTACTAATTTTGACATGCACCTCAACTTGGTGATCGAGACCATCATCTATCAGCAAAATTGCATCCCCAACTCCACTACTAGTATCCATTTTCCAATACGAATCAGACTGATTGTTCATTTGAAATACAACAATATGGTAAACAGACTTTCCAAAAGAATAATCGATAGTAACGGAAGGCCAATCTAGCGGAAAGCAAGGTTTGAATTTTAAACAATTATTTTCTATTTTCATTCCTATAAATGATTCTGCAATAAACTGATACATCCATCCTGAAGACCCTGTGTACCAGGTCCAGCCACCCATTCCTTTATGCGAATCGTTAGCATAAACATCAGCTGCCATTACATAAGGTTCCACCTTGTAAATAGTAATAGCATCAGCATCGGAGGTGTGGTTTATTGGCTGAATCATATTAAACAATTCCCACACCTTCTCTCTTTGACCCAGGTCGGCAAAAGCCATTAATGCCCAAATAGCGGCATGTGAATATTGCCCTCCGTTTTCTCTTACACCGGGAACATATCCTTTTATATAACCCGGATTAAGCACATCCAGATCGAAAGGTGGTCGGAGCAATTGGATGATGTTTAACTCTCTATTAACAAGATATTTATCCAGCGAAGCCATAGCTTTCACGGCTCTAGTAGCACTGGCGGCACCGGATAGCACCGACCAACTTTGAGCAATAGCATCGATACTACACTCTTTATTTTTACTTGCCCCTAAAGGGGTGCCATCGTCAAAAAATGCCCTTAGGTACCAATCACCATCCCAACCTGATGCTTCAATATTCTGTTGCAAAGTAACGGCTTCTCTTTTACATAAATCAGCAAAAGATATATCCTTTTTAAAAGTAGCTATAACATCAAAATTCAATACTATATCATAAAGAAAGAAAGCAAGCCAAACGCTTTCCCCGGTTCCTTTATTTCCAACTCTATCAAATCCATCATTCCAATCACCCGACCCTATTAATGGCAAGCCATGAGTGCCAAACTTCAAACCATGCTTAATAGCTCGCACACAATGTTCATATAAAGTGCCATTGAGATTTCCATAAACAGGCAAATCATATAGAGAATCTTCTCCAAGGTGAAGCGGTCTACTCTCAATAAATCCAACTTGTTCATTTAGAATTTCATAATCACCAGTTGCAACAACATACCTGTGTACCACAAAAGGCAGCCATAACAAATCATCAGAGCATCTGGTTCGCACACCTCTGCCTTCGGGAGGATGCCACCAATGTTGCACATCACCTTCAGTAAACTGACGCGATGCACTTAAAAGAATTTGAGACTTAACCATTTCGGGGCGTATGTGCATCAGTGATAAAACGTCTTGCAACTGGTCCCTGAAACCAAAAGCACCTCCAGACTGATAAAACCCACTTCGTGCAAATATTCTACATGCTACAGTCTGATAAGTCAGCCAACCATTAGCCAAAACGTTTAAAGCCTGATCCGGAGTATAAATTTGCACTTTACGGGTAACTGTGATCCAGTATTCTCTCACATCTTTGAAAGCTTGAACAACGGATTCAGTTGAAGAAAATTTGGAGATTAATTCCATAGCCGTTTTTGTATTAGTTGCATTACCGATTTGAAATACAATTTCTTTTTCCTCTCCATCCAACAAATCAAAAGTCATCTGCAATGCTGCGCAGGTATCCATTCCGGCGCCACATCTTCCTGAAAGTCGCTTTCTAAACAGCGCTTTAGGAATTCGTAAATTTCCATTTCTGCCAATAAATTCAGATCGATCGGTAGTAAATCCAGATTTACTATCGTCCACTTTAAAAAATGTTACACGCTCAGAGAAAGCAGAATTGTACCTGTTTCGGAACAACAAAGCACCGGTTCCAATATCACGTTCTGAGAGTATATGCATGTTGGTTTTAGATCTTACTTCACCTAAAATAATGTCAATAAACCCAGTAGCAGATAACTTGCGTTCTCTTCCAGAATGATTATTTATTTTCAGGACAATAAATTTAACAGGAGCAATTGCATCGACAAAAACACACATTTCGGTAGCTATGCCGTATTCTATATGTTCAAATTTAGAGAACCCAAATCCATGTGTAATAATGTAAGGAGTGTTTCCTTTTACAGGAAAAGGAGCAGGTGACCAAATCATTCCGGATTCTTCATCACGAATATAAAAAGCTTCTCCTCCGCTATCACATACGGGATCATTATTCCATGGAGTAATGCGATATTCATGAGCATTAATAGCCCAGGTATATGCCGATCCGCTTTCAGAAATAACAGTTCCAAAGTCGGGGTTAGCGATAACATTCACCCAAGGGGAAGGCGTTGTATTCTTAGTATCAATCCGTATTTTGTATTCTTTCCCATCCGGAGTAAAGCCACCAATACCATTAAAAAACAGCAGATTTTCGGGCAAACTGAGTTCAAGGTGATTTTCTGATTCGGTAAACGATTTACGTTCTAATAATGGAGGCGCTATTTTTTCAAGGTGGTGCTTATTAACTTGTTCCATCAATGGTCCTTTGGTATCAGTAATAATAACACGGGCTACACTTTCAAAAAGAATACGGTATTCCAATGAAATCTGGTCAACCGATTTAACAAAAATATTTCCGGGTTTACTGAAAACATAACTGCTGGCGACCTTTTCATTAATAAGTCCAAGTAGTTGCTCCTGCAAAACCTGTCGGTAGGATCCATGATCCTGGTTTAAAATCACAAGATCAACCGCAAGACCCTTCAACCGCCAATAAGCGTGTGCCTGTATCATTTGCCTAACAATTTCGACATTCTCGGAATCGAAAACATGCAACAGTATAATTGGCAAATCACCAGAAACAGAATGACTCCACAATCCAGACTGGTCTTTAAAATTATTTTGTATAACGGCAGCTTCTGCACGCATAAAAGGATTGACATAAATAATAGAAGCGGCTAGCTGATCATACAATTGAGCATCGGCTTCGGAAGCATTAATTTGCCGCAACAACACCTGACTATGCGTCCACGTAAGTTCAAAAGCTCTTTTTTTCAAATGTTGATCCCGGTACTTTTGCATTAGGCTTTCGCAAGCTTGTTTGGTTTCACTTATTCCAAAAATTAAATCAACAACAGCAGTTTGATTGGGTTTTATGCTTACCCGATAGCGGATTGCCAAAACAGGATCCAATACGGAACCTTGATTACCTGACAACAAATCATGATCCATAGCATATGGATGAACAAGAGAATTACCCCTTCCAATAAATTTTTTACGATCAGTTTCAAAGGATATCGATTCAATTGCCACACCGTGAACATCCATTAAATGAAACATCCAAGGCGGGTTTTCCTCCTCAGAACGTGGACGCCGCGTACAGAGAATAGCTTTCTGTTCAGATTTAATTTCTGTTTGTACAAAAAGATTACTGAAAGCAGGGTGTGATTCGTCGGAAGCCTGACTGGCAATAACAACTTCAGCATAGCTGGTAAATTCCAGCACTTTAACAAATTCGTTTCGGTTAGTTATTCTTAACCTTCTCATTTCAGTATCGTCTTCAGGAGAAACCACAATTTCTGTTTTCGTTTCTATTCCAAAATCCATTCTCCGAAACTCTGCACGACCTTGTGTAAAAACGGCCTCATAATCTTCGGCAGGATGCAATGTTGGCTGATGCGTATTGGACCAGAATTTTCCATTGGCTACATCTTTAATATAACAAAATATTCCATGATCATCTATGGTAGTATCTTCTCTCCATCGGGTAACTGTGATATCCTTCCAACGACTGTATCCACCGCCTGCGTTGGTAATCATTACCTGATAGCGTCCGTTACTCAAAAGTTGAAGTTCAGGGGTAATCGTATCAGGAGTTGAAATTACCCGTATTTTAGATTCCGCAGCAAAAGCATGTGTGTCAATAAGGTCTTCTGTATGAGCATAAAAAATAGAAGCTCTTGGAATACGCTCTTGAAGCAATAATAAAGTTGCTTGAAATCGGAGTTCCAAAACAAATCGTTGTTGCATAGGTTTGTTCAGTAAAACATATGCCAGGGAAAGCAGACCCATACTTTGATGATGTACCATATAAGACTGCACCACGCTATATTTTTTTCCTCTTGGTAACCGAGTTTTGGTAAAATCAATGGCTTCATGGAATCCAAATTCACCCTCAAAACCTTCCATCGACAATAATTGCAAATTATCACAAGCTTTACCGGGGGCAATCATTAAGGCTAACAGAGATGCATAGGGGGCCACAACTAAATCGTCCTCAAGACCACGTTTCAAACCAAGTCCGGGTACTCCAAATGCACGGTATTGATAATTGAGATTAGTATCGGTCATGTTATAACCGGATTCTGAAATACCCCAAGGAATATTTTGCTGCTTTCCATATTCAATTTGACGTTTAACAACGGCTTTTGATGTTTGAAATAACAGTGTATTTTCATAGGATGGCATTATTAATTGAGGCATAAGATATTCAAACATAGAACCACTCCATGATAATAGTACCGGATCACCTCCGGAATTGGTAAGTAAGCGACCTAACGCAAACCAACACGCCTGAGGAACTTTACCCTGGGCTATTGCCACAAACACTCCCAATCTGGCTTCTGATGCCAGCAAATCATAATAACTATTGTCGTTGCGTTGCTGTTCAACATTATAACCAATTCTGAAAAGGTTTGTTGAACTATTGTAGAGAAAATCATACTCCATATCAGCCAATTGCTCACATTGTTCAGCCAACTGCATCAGTTTTTGCATCCATTCAACGGACTGTTTACTTGCTTGCGCAACAAGTTTACGTATCTTAGTTAACCACAGTCTATTTTCAGGACTTTGCTCTTGATTTTCATATAAATCAAAATAAGGACAAAGCACATTCGACAATTGCAGAAGCTCTTGATGAGTAGGAATTTTAGTTAAGAGTTGCAAATCCACAAAAGGCTCCGGCACCGGCAACAAATCGATCCATGGGATACGCTGCAGCATCATATCATTCGCCTCATGCAATTGTTGCACCCACTTTTTTGACCATTTGGATTTATCTGATTGAACTACTTTGTGTATTTCTGAATTAAAATCAAAATTGGATACGTCGGAAAGTGAAATCAATTTTTCAAGATAATTTTTTACTTCGGTTAAAGATTTAATTTCCTCCGGCAAGTCGTTTAATAAAGTGAGAATTGATTCAATAGGTTGCTGATGATACTCTTTTGAAGCATCACGTACAATAAAGGCAGTTGATCGTAATCCTTTAAAATAGCATTTGTGAATATTGGTTGATCAGGTAAAGCGAGTAGTCCTTGACGTAAGGTTAGTAAATGCCCGGCAAGATTACCACTATCAACAGAAGAAACATATCTGGGATAAAGTGGTGCCAGAGATAAAGTATCATACCAGTTGTAAAAATGACCCTTATATCTTTCCATTTTTTGCATCGACATCATAGAATTGCTACATCGGTAAATCAAATCATCAGCAGTTATATAGCCAAAGTCGTAAGCAGAAAGATTGGCTAACAAATTCAATCCAAGGTTTGTAGGAGAAGTTCGGTAGGCAACAACAGCTATGGGATGTTCCTGATAATTATCAGGTGGCAACCAGTTTCCATCTTCATTAACAAACTCTTCAAAAAAGGACCAGGTTTTTCGAGCGGTGCAGTGAAGAAATTCCAATTGTTTTTCAGAAAGTTCAACAGCTGCTTCTTTGTCAGGATTACTAATTTTCCAAGCCAGTCCCGGAGCAAGTAACCATAATAAAAGCAATGGCGAGGCTGCATAAAAAGAAGGTGGATTCATGAATAAAATCAAAAGAGAAATTATAAGTACCAACAGAGACTCCAACCACATATGCAAATAAACAGCTCCTAAACCAATTTGTTTTTTCAATGGCGAATGTCCAGAAGGCATCCATTCCAATAATTTTTTTCCAGTTACAATCATGCGCCAGTTAGTTATAATAACGGCATGAGTGTATAGGATAGCCTGAAATGGAAGCACTGCAATTTCAAATATAAATCTAACCATCAAATCACCGGTTGAAAGTCCTACTTCCGAAAAATGAGCCTTCATAGACAGGTCCTTTGGCTTATTAACTAATTTCCATCCCACAGCAATTAGAACAGGTAAAATAATGATACTTATTAAAGCCATCGTCCAGAACCAAGGAAAAGGTAAAACGGTCCAACCTAAAACAAAAAGCATCAAAAGCGAAACAGGAAAAGGCTTCTTCTGAGGTTATCAAATATTTTCCATTTAGATAAGGTTGAAAGTTTATTTCTTACAAGCCGACCTTTGGTATTACTAACAAAAGCAGCATCCACGCTCCTATTTGCCAGTCACCTCTAATCCACCGATGATGCCGTTTAATATCTGCCCAGTATTGAGTAGGACTTTCTTCGTACAGCAACACGTCACTTAATAAACCAGCCCTTATATAACAGCCTTCTAATAAATCATGACTAAGAATTCGATTTTCGGGTAAAATCTGATGCACGGCCTTTCAAACATTACCACATCATAAATCCCCTTACCAATAAAGGAGCCTTCCTCAAAAAGATCCTGATACACATCAGAAGAAACGCGCGTATAAGGATCGATGCCAGTAACATTACCCTGAATCCGTAAATACATTGAAGAGGAATCTTTGGGAATACTTGCAGCCACTCTTGGTTGCAAAATTCCATACCCTTCGATGACTCGTTTTTTTTCTTCACTATAAATCGCCCTATTGAGCGGATGCGCCATGGTTGCAATAAATTTCCATGCAGCTTCACGTGGCATTTGCGTATCAGAATCCAGAGTAATTACATATTTTACACTATGGAGTATTTGATAATTGCCCACTATTTTAGAAAACTCATCTCTTCCGCGATCAAGTATTAGCGCATTTAAAGCAGCGAGCTTCCCTCTTTTACGTTCATAACCCATCCATTTTTGCTCCTTACAATTCCATGTCCTAGGTCGATGAAAAAGGAAAAAAATAGTAGTATTATTTTGACTGTATTTTAGATTTAATGCAATGATACCATTCGTAACGGCCTGGAGTAGTTCGTCATCTTCAGGCATATCATTAGTATTCGCATCTAAAAAATCCGTTAACAACCCAAAATACAGATTTGCTTCTCTATTAGCCAAAAATCGTATTTCGAGCCCTTCAACAAGTTCATCAATATATGTTTTTCCAGTTAACATGGTTGGAACCACAACAAGGGTACGACAATCATCAGGGATGCCTTCGGAATAATCCATACGAGGAAGAAATTTAGGATTAACCCAAATTGTAGCGAGCCAATTTACCATTGAAACTGCGAGGTGTGCTGCTCCGGAAATAGACAAAACAAAAACTAAAATAAATAACTTCCAACCCAGATCACCAAAATGAAAAGCTATAAAACACATACCTGCAGCTACTACCAAGGTCAATAAAAAGATCGATGACAAATAAATAAAAACAGCAATGCCAGTTGCCCAACGTCGAACTTTCTGAAAAAAGGTAAACCTTCGTCGTGCAGATTTTTCGGTTAATTTCAAACCTTTATCAACAAGAAAAAACCCTACATGATTTTTTCTGACAGAATTTGCATCAGTTACAATTTGCTCTTCAGCCAAATCAATGGCTATTTGAGCAACTTCAGATTCAGAAAAATTACTGGATTTAGAAATGGCTTCAACTACATGCCGGTACCTGTCACGGGTTTCAAAATCCATGATTGGATAAGTTCCGGATTTATCCTTTCTTAAAATTTTCTCTACATCACTTAGCGATTCCACAAATTCACGCCAGTTAATGGCACCCAGAAAACGAAGAGTTCCAATACAGTTGCTTACAGAAACCTGATCGGCGGCCTGTTTTTGATTTTCCTGCCAAACAAGATCATTGCTATTAATCCCCAAGGCTGAAAGCTGCTGCTCCATCCAACTAAGAGGCAAAGCCAGAGCAGGTCCTTTCCCTTGCAATTTCCTAGTAAATCCGGCCACAAAAGGACTTGAAAGAACAGGTTTAGATAAGGCCATGTCCGCAATAGTTAGAATCAGATTCCCCGGTTCATCTTTTACAGTATTTAGCATTTTATCAGCCCAATAATCGGCAAGATTATGATCAATCATGTCTAAAGCAATTTTTCCGAAACCCTGCGCAGGTTTTCAATCACAGCCAAACGGAGCATAATAGGGAGTGCCCATAGTTCCCCCAAGGTGAGTAAGGTTTGTGTTTGAAAAGCTCCAATAAAATTACTAAGGCTTTTCGAATCCACCCGGCCATCACTATGAGAAATAATTTCCAAAACAATATCATAAACACGAGGCATACCTGACGAAATTCCATTAGCGAGATAAGGCAAGTCTTCACTATATCCTTTAGGTAAGTGTTTACGTGCAATGGTAATCTGTTCTTCAATAAGATAAAAATTATCAAGCAGCCATTCAGCTCCAGGTGAAATAGGTTGCCCAGAACGAATGCTTTGTGCAAGTAGATCACGTACCTCCAGGAGCTCCTTTTCATTGGCTCCCAATCGTTTCAACAACGGATCGGCTACATGCCCAACCAGCAATTTATAGGATCGGGCCACAACCTTGGCGTGGCGCTCCATTTGTGTAGAACTGTAGAGTTCAGATCGAAAAGGCTCTTCATAATTAGCTGCACGACTATAATTTCCTGTTTGAAAATACTCACGCAACCGTGACAAAATCTCAAAAACTGTAGCAGTGGTAACCTTCATAGTACAAATAGCATTTTCTAATATTATGAAGCAACACTAATAAAACTAATTAATTAATTAAAAAGTGCTTATTCTTTTGTAACAGTTAATTCATAGTAAATTACAATTAAGAATTGTAACCTATCTCCATGTAAAATAAAAATAATCGGTTCATTAAAATTCGAACTGCATTTTAATGAACCTCAACCCCCTATTTTTTTAAGGGTCTACTTAATCTTTCAGGCAATCCGATAGCAGGCTTGATACCACTTAATAGTGACTTCCATGTATAATTAAAAATAAAGCGTCCTTTATGTCGAGGGTTATTTATTTCAGTAATCCGTATCGATTCGTTTTGCGAAGGATTATTTTCCTTAATAATAAGTTTATGGACCAGAAAAGCCAGCACATCCTCAACAGGTCCTGATTTCTTTTCCTTTTTATTTAAAAAATCAAGTTTCAGATTGTGATAAATAAATTTCATTTTCCCTTTAGCGAAATCATCATTAGCGTGAAATGAAAAAAACATAGCATCAATTTTTCCCGATTTCATTGTTACATTAGCATTAGGTTCGAGCATAGGATTAATGGCGGCCATAGGCATGTCCAAGAGTTTACCCGAGCAATCAAAAACCATTTCATCGGTATTTAAAGGAAATACGTACTCAACATCAATTTTCCCGACATTCATAAATTTTCCCTGAGCCTTTACCACCAACGAATTATATTTAGAAAACAGGGTGGTATCACTGGTAAAACCTGAAATAGTAGCAGCTACCTTAGTAAAAGAAATTCGTCCAGGGGAAGTTCCTCCTTCAGCCACCTCTTCATAAATAATGTCTGATCCTTTCAAGTGAATAGAATCAATTGCTGCATAAATAGGTATACTTTTTAGCAAAGCTTGAACAGATTTAGGTCGATTCGGAATTCTGGAGTCGTTTTTATCACGGTAGGCAGAAATAAATAATTTATCAATTTCCAAATTCTTGGCAATAAACCAATTTCTTTCAAAGAATAATTTAACATCCATTTCACTAAACTTTAAACTGGCAGCATAAATCTTGATTCTATCGGTTTGCTGACCTGCATGATGTGCAAATTTCAACTTGCTGTAGTTGGGTAATACCTCAAGAGAATCAATCAGTAAAGCCCCTTCTGTATATGATGTTACAAGTTTATTGACATGAAAAGAATACAAACTATCTTTAGTTGTATACGAAAATTGATTAATTACAAGATTCACTTTCTCCGCCATGAATAACTTCCCCGCTGCATCAACAGTTGAATCAATTTTAATGTTTGAAACTCTCAATTCATTTTGCTTGCTCATAATTGCAGGAATCGAATCCCTATAGTCATCATAAATTCTTATATCAGCATTATCAATTTCGATAGTAGCAACTTCTACTGCATGAATACTACTTTTCAATAGATCATAAATAGAAAAATGCGAAACTGAATCCGCTAAACTTTTACCAGAACGGTTACTATTTCTGTAAATATACCCCGAAGGTTCAACAACCTCAATACTGGATATGATTAAGTCTTTTTTTGCTACAAGGGAAATAATTCCAATATTTATAAAATTAACCTGAGCCGCCCGCACAAAATATTTTGGAGCAGAAATAGTGCCATGGTACTCGGGTTTAATTAAAAAATCAGTTATATAAATTGATTGTGTAAAAATATTTATCCCAAGATTTCCAATTTCAATTTTATATTCCCCTTTAGTTTGATTTGAAATTGCTGTTTGCAATTCAGTTTTGATTTTAGCATTGAAATAAAATGTAAAGGATAGCTGTAATCCCACAAACAAACCTACAGCAGCCAATATAAAATAAAATAATGAACGAAAAATTTTTATACCTATCATAAATCAAACTTTGCCAGAATAGTGCCAATTTGCCAATATACCTCTCTGTGGCTTATAGAATTCCTAGACTTCCCTCCACCCTGACTAATTAATCCACAATTAAATAGTTTTGGAAAAGTCAATTCAAATTAAATTACAAGCAGTAAGGCATGGCACTGAGTTAGAATATAATAAAAGTACTAAAAATCATTGATTTATAGCAAATTTCTTTTAATGCATTTAAACTAAAGTGAATCGGGGTGAAGTAAAGTAAGCAATCGCTGCTTTGCCATTTTGCACAGTTGAAAGTATAGCAAAGTCCATAAACACAACGAAATTCCCCACTTTGGGAAACAATTACCTGCACTAAATTAAACCCTTCCTTTCATCCTACAACTTCAAAATGATCAAAAATATTTAACAGTTGAAACTACAGCTTGTTTGTTATAAGCTATCTACTCTAAGTTACAAACCTGTTCTCAAGAAGCTCATAACGACCCAAACAATAACAAACAATCCTAACAATGCCAGCACTGAAACCGGGTTCGCAAAATTTATCGTCCAGCCTAACATTTTATGTCTCTTAGGGGGAAATATTCGTTTATCCGCTTTGTTAAAATAGAATATTCCCATTTTCCAATTCGCAGGATCCTGATGCCATTTATCATACAATTCCTTATCGGCGTTTTGATTTTTATCCATAATTATAATATATCAAAATCAACTAACTAAATTACTATTTTTTCCATCTCTCTTCTCGCCACTTAATTTGTTGTTTTTTATCTAAAAATGTCCATGCAATCAACCTACTGGATTTATGTCCCTGCGACATATCAAGTATTCTTGTTTCAGTAGTTGGAGTCGTTGCTAATTTTTTCTGTAAAAAATCAAGATTCGCACTTTTAGACACCAGCGAAGTAAACCAAAAACATTGCTGTTTAAAGGAACGACTTTCGGCGATCATATTTGATATAAATTCTTTTTCACCTCCTCTGCACCAGAGCTCATTGCTTCCGCCACTGAAATTCCGAACAACTCTCTGCACATCTTTACCTGTTAAATTACGCACTTTCCGAAAAGCAGCTTTACGCGCTTCTTCAGCACTTTCATGAAAAGGAGGATTGCAAAGAACAAAATCAAACCTGTCATCAGGTTGAATTATTCCTTTAAACATTATGGAGCTAAAAGGTTGATGTAAAAGTTTAACAGGTGCACTATCCTGAAAATTTCTATTCAAAATATATTGTGCAATTCGCAGTGCTTCCTGATCAATATCACTGGCAGTAAAATTCAACCATAAATTGCGTTGCCCAGCAGCGGATAAATACAATTTGCAGCCACTCCAATATCCAGACCTGTAATATTTGGACCCTGTGGAATGACTCCATCATTAAATTCACCAAGTAAGTCCGCAATATAATGCAAGTAATCGGCACGTCCGGGAATAGGCGGACATAAGTAATTGTCGGGTATTTCCCAATAGTTAATTTTGTAAAAGTATTTCAACAATGCTTTGTTGAGGGTTTTTACAGCAGCAGGATTGGCAAAATCAATAGAGGGGTCACCATATGAATTTACGGATACAAAATTTTTGAGTTCACTAACCACTTTAATAAGTTTCGCGAAATCGTATCTGTTGCGGTGCGCATTGCGCGGATGCAAATTCGTTTTTTCAGATTCTGTTTTTTGCATCATTGCTAATTTAAAATTAAATACTACTACCTTCCACTTCTTCGTCCGCCTGACTTCCGACCAGCACCAGACCCTGAATTGCGGCCTTTGTTGTTTCTATTTCCTCCATCAGGTTTTCCATATTTTTGGTGTGTTGAATTCCCTGAATTATTTTTTCGTGTTCCGGAAGTGTTTTTTCTTGCCGGATTTTCGGATGCATCAGAATTTGATTGTTTCTTAGTAGCCGGTTTTAAGGAAGATTTTTTAGTTGCAACGGAAGAAGAATCTTCAATCATACTGTAAATAATCTGCATTTCATTTTCAGTAAGATCTCTCCAATCTCCCAAAGGCAGTCCTTTAAGGCTAATATTCATAATCCGGACACGCTCCAGTTTGGTCACCTCATAGCCAAAATGTTCGCACATGCGCCGTATTTGCCGATTTAATCCCTGAACTAAAACGATTCTAAAAGTATTGGCCCCTTCCTGAGTAATTTTACATTTTTTAGTGGTTACCCCTAACATAGGAACCCCATTAGCCATTCCTTGAATTACGGCTTCAGAAAGTGGCTTATTCACTGTTACCACATACTCCTTTTCATGTTTGTTACCCGCCCTGAGAATTTTGTTAACCATGTCGCCGTTATTGGTTAAAAAAATGAGCCCTTGTGAATCTTTATCGAGCCTGCCTATCGGGAAAATACGTTTAGTATAATTAACAAACTGAACAATATTATCCCGAACACCATCTTCGGTGGTAGAAGTAATACCTACAGGTTTATTCAGGGCAATAAAAACAATATCTTCCCCTTCTCTGGGCTCCAATTCATGACCGTTAACACGAACGCGGTCACCTACCTTAACCTGATCTCCAATAATGGCTCTTCGCCCGTTAAGAAATACATTTCCCAGCTCAATAAAGCGATCGGCTTCACGGCGAGAGCACAAGCCACTTTCGCTTATAAATTTATTGAGACGAATAGCTCCCTGGTCGGACATTTAAAGGAATTTTGTGCAAGATAAGCAATCGTTTGAAAAAGTACTATCAAATAATGATCGGACCGGCTTCCCGAACTTGTTTCGGTGAGATTACAACAACCTAACGTTTCGAATTTGCCACTATAATAGGCTCAGGTTTACATAAAATCAAAAGGGGTATCAGCAATAGCGCTCCATAAGTTATGGTTTTATAATACTGACTGATTTGATTCCAATTTTTACCAATTAGCCCGTCGGTGGAAAGTGTCATTAGTGTAAACGATAAGAAACACAGAATAAGTATGACATAAAACTTCCATTTACTCACAGTCGCCATTTTCGTATTAAAATTCAAAATTATAAAATAAGAACTATAGAAGATAGCTGGTAAAATAAGAAAAAAGGAATATTTCTGCTGATGCGGAAAAATCAACGGGATCAGCAAAAATAAATAACTTAATTCTCTTAATTCATTTAAACGAGAATTAGATGTAACAAACGGGGGCCACTTCAAAAAATATAAAGTAAATAAAACCAAGCTGCCACGCACCACATTTAAAATAACTGTTGCTGCTGTGGTATCCAGCTCAAAAAGGTTTCGTACGTAAGGGAGCGTCCCTTTCGTATCGCACAGCAATGTTGGTAGTAAAGCAGTGAGGCTATGAGGCCCTAATTCCAATTCCATTAAATGTTCAGCGTTGGCCGGATTAATAACATGCCACCATGCTGTGAGTAAATTCAAATTCCACTGCCATCCTAAAACGATTGCCGGCAGGACTAAAAAAAGCAAACTAAATAGCAATGTACTAATTGCACCTTTGAATTCCTTTCGGTAAACTAAATAGGGGACTAGTACTATTGGCAAAATTTTAATATTAATGACAAGTGCTAACAGTGCACCTCCAAAAAAAATTTACATTTCCTGAACAGGGATAAACTTTCCAGACTTCCCCACAACAAAAAAACAGTCATTTGTATCATTCCAAAATTGTATAAGATAAATCTTACACTACAAACAAAACTTAGTATTATAAGCAATTGAAATTGTTGTTTTGTTAATGTCTCAGGGGTAAGATATTTCACCAGCAGTATCCAGATTCGGCCTAAAAACAAAGCACTTGCGATCAGCCACAGAAATTGAGGTACACTGGCAGTAAAACTGTTGAAAGGGATGAGAATAACTGCAAACAAAGGGCTGTAAAAATAACGTCCAAAATTATTTTCAGTGACAAAAATCCACTTATCGTAAGGGTTAACTCCTTCAGCTATTAATTTAGCTGCTTCCAAAAATATTTTAAAATCGCCTTGGTTTAAAGATGTCCTGAAAAGAAAAACTAAAATCAAACCATATACAAAATACTTTATATATAGTTTGAATCTAAGTGTTTGAACAAAAGCTTTCATTCAAATTCTACAATTTAAAAATACATCTCCCCATATGAAACTCCAACAAACTTGCATAGAATTGATAAAAATTATTTCCAACTAACTGACTAAACAACGTGGAAATTGAACTACCGGCAGCGTTTAAAATAGAACTAGTTTATCTGGAAATATCAATTTTAATTTTTTTATTTTTTATTTTCTCATTCTTGATGAGGTTAACAACGGCTTCTATTTTTTTGCTGCTCACGGCCGCGTAGGAAGAGTGATCTAACACCTCAACCCTACCTAATTCTTCTTTAGTAATATTTCCTTTCTGCAGCAAGGTTCCAACAATATCCATTTTATTAATTTTATCCTTTTTGCCTGCAGCAATATATAAAGTACTCCAGGGATTTTTTCCGGGTAACGTAGTTGTTTTAGGTAATGATTCCTCTTCAGGCATTTCATTCAAAAAAGAAGGAAACTGATCTGAAGCGGCCAGCAACAGATAGGCGGTACCGGAAGCATTCATCCGCGCGGTCCGTCCATTTCTATGTGTGAATGCATCTTCTGTTAAGGGTAACTGATAATGAATTACTGCTGCTATTTCAGGGATATCCAAGCCTCGTGAGGCCAAGTCGGTAGTGATAAGTATACGATGGCTGCCATTTCTAAATTTTATCAAGGCGCGTTCACGGTCATCTTGCTCCATTCCTCCATGAAATATTCCATGGGCAATTCCTTTTTCAGATAAAAGAGCACTAATTCGATCTACTGCATCTCTGTGGTTACAAAATACCAACGCCAGTTTGTTTTGCAATTTACAAATCAATGAAAACAATATTTGCAGTTTATCTTTATCAGGAGCTTTAATATATTTCAACTTCAGACTAGCCAGCACAGGGGCATTGCTATCCAGATAATTTAATTCTACCAGATTACTTACCCCCGTAAAGGAAGGGATCTCCTTCATAGAAGTAGCAGAAGTTAATATTATTTTTTTAATTTTCCCTAGCTGGGAAATAATAGCTGACATCTCCTCTTTGAACCCTAGTTCGAGCGCTTTATCAAACTCATCCAACACTAAAGTATGAATTCTATTTGCATCAAAGTTGGCATGTTTTAAATGGTAAGCAATTCTGCCGGGTGTTCCTACCAAAACTGCAGGGGGATGCGAAAAGTTATTTCTTTCGGTTTTTGTGGAATGACCGCCATAACAGCAGTTCACTTTAAATCCGGTGTTCATCAATTTAAACACTTGTTCAATTTGCAATGCCAATTCGCGGGATGGAACAATAATTAAAGCCTGGACCAGCTGAATTTCTGTTTTCAAAGTGCTCAATATCGGCAATAAAAATGCCAGCGTTTTTCCGGAACCTGTTGGTGAAAGCAGAAGTATATCGTTAGGTTTTTTTGCGGCTGCAATAACGGCCAGTTGCATTGGATTTAAAGCAGCAATTTTCAAATTATCGAGATATTTTTGAATCATTCCTTGAAATTATAAGCTATAAAAGTAGGAAAAACCATCCACATAGCGATTTTCGCCAATTTATCACCGCGTCACGACAACGTATGACCCACCTATAAAATCAATCTTCAGGCTGCTTGGAGGCAGTATGATCGATCACAACTGCGAAAAATAGAAGAAAACCTTACTTGAGATCATTAACAGCTTTTTCTATTTTTTGATCGGGAATGAGCCACATAATTGCAACAGCCAGAAAGAGTAATCCAGAGATAATGGTGCTCACATAAGCCATAACAATAGCTGTAGAATAAGTAATTAAAGATACGATTCCCTTTTTGGTAAGACTCGAAAATGCATTTTTTAACTCCACAGATTCATGCAAATTTTTCTCAATTTGTTTCTGAAATATGGTAAATGCAAGCCCACACAATAAAAGAATTACTCCATAAACCAAAACGGCGTTTGCTTCAAAATTATTTTCTCCCATCCAACCGGTTCCAAAGGGAACCAGAGAAAGCCAAAAAAGCAGGTTTAAATTCGCCAAGATCATTCCAGAGGTGACCTTTTTTACAGAATGCATTAAATGGTGGTGATTCCCCCAATAAATTCCGATAAAGAGAAAGCTTAATACGTAGCTTAAAGACACCGGAATAAGTGGTATTAAAACGGACCATTCGGTCCCATGCGGGACTTTAATTTCCAATACCATAATAGTTATTATGATAGCTAAAACACCATCGCTGAAGGCTTCTAATCTGGTTTTATTCATGTTGTGAAAGCGTATATAAGTTCACGAATTTACATATCTTGCAATTATCTTGTTAATTTTTTTTAAACATATTTGTGATTTTATTAGCAATTTCATCGGGATAAAGAATGGGGCCATAAATATGACTCCCTTTTATTTCATAAAATTCCTTTGGTTCATTGGCGTTTTCAAAAATAGTTTTTCCATTTGAAAACGGAACCGTTGTATCTTCAGTACTGTGAATAACCAACAAGGGTTTTTTATATCCTGTAATCGATTTTTTCCCACTATACATTTCCTTCACAAGTAAACGACCCAAAAAACCTGCTGTATTAGCTGCTATATCATCGTGTGAAGAGAAAGCTCCTTCAATAACCAATCCATCAATATCCTGTTGTCGTTGATTCGCGACCACCGCAGAGAGGTGACCACCTAATGATTGTCCATAAAGAACAAGTTTGGTTGCTTTCTTCTCCGGGCGACTGAGTAAAAAATCAAGTGCCGATAACCCATCCAACAGCACATTTTTTCGGGTTGCTTTCCCTTCAGAAAAACCAAATCCGCTATAATCAAATATAAAAATCCGGAAACCTTTTTGAACCAATGGAATCATGAATTGATATTGGCTGAGTAGGCAACCTGCATTGCCATGAAAAGCAAGCAGCGTAATTTCCGGAGTTTCATTCACAGGTTCTATAAACCAGCCATTGAGATTATTGCCACTGGTACTTTTAAAGACGACACTTTCAATAGTAAATCTCTTATCCAGTGTATCGGTTCCATTTTTAACAAAAACAGGTTGATGATTTTCTTCATTAAAATAGACAACTGTTGAATCAGTTCCATCTTTGATTGTAGCCTTTTTAATTTGTGCAGGAATGGCATCGGGCTGCAGAAAGATTCCATTAAAACTACACGACGTTATAAGTAAGCACACTGTAATATAACAAGAAATCAAAAATTTATTCATACCTTTCAACTTATTCAATTTTACTTTTAATAAATCACTTTTCATCGGCTGTTCGTGATTGGGTGACAACTTTTAACATACAGATACTACTTTCTACATTTTCATACTGACCATAATTAGGGATAACATGATATCCTGATTTTTGATAGAGGCCAATTGCTTCATGTTGTCTCTTCCCTGTTTCTAAAATACAACCGGTATAATTTAAAGAAAATGCCCATAGTTCAAGATCTTTTAAAATAGCAGCAGCAATTCCTCGTCCACGATTTTCACCTTTTACAAACATTCTTTTAATCTCCACAGTGTTCGCATCAAATTCTTTAAAGGCTCCGCAGCCAACAGGCTTATTGTTTACATAAGCTAAAACCACATGACGGATTTTATCGATTTTGTTAAACTGAGCAAAGAAAGATTGTTCAGCACCATTTCGCACTTCCAGATCTTTATCAAGAAGCACTACCAACAGGTGAAAATCGGGATCTTCGGAGTTCGTTTTTTTCAAAAATATAGCATCCATTCCTGATGTATTATATGCTGAAGTTTATCGTAATTGGTGGTTAATTGACAAATAGAAGATCGAACAGATTCACTAAAATACTAAAAAGCTGATAATTAGCTTTTGAATTGCAGCTTATTGATTGTATACTATCACTTTACAGAAGTTCAATGTTCAGTAATTATTCAATTTCAATATCATACTTATCCAATAATCCAACCAACCCCTCCTTGGAGAATTTGGCTTTCTTAATGCGGTTTGCTTCAGGATCGATAGAATAATTGTAGGCTGTTCGGAAGTCGGTCTTTTCCAGTAAAGTACTTTCGAAAAGGGCCCTGCTTAAATCACAGTTATCAAAAATCGCTTCTGTTAAATCAGCTTCAACAAAATCGACTTCCTGTAAGCTTGTGTCATTGAATTTTAGTTTTCTCAGTTTCAATTTACTAAAAGAGGAGAAATTCAAATTACACTTTTGGAAATGCGCACTGAATAAAATTGGGTTACATTTCTCAAAATGAATTCCGAGCAATTTACATCCATTAAATTCAACATTTCTGATTGCAGCACCATCAAGTTTTACATTACTTAAATCACAATTTTCAAATTTACAATCGGTAAAATTACTTTTAGAAATTACGCTTCCTGAAAAAATACAATTTCTGAATATACAAGCTTCATAGTCTACGGTTAACAATTGTTCATTTAAAAAATTCGTTTTTTCGAATATTTTCCCATCTACGAAAATCTTAT
The DNA here is from genome assembly GCA_016722525.1 of Bacteroidota bacterium. Lineage (GTDB taxonomy): Bacteria > Bacteroidota > Bacteroidia > AKYH767-A > OLB10 > JADKJB01. Next base: position 67,843 of record JADKJB010000003.1, on the reverse strand, counting down.
TCATAATCTCTCAACATGTTTAAAAAAAATACAGCTTCTGACTTATTAACTAAGTTTGTTTCCAACTCCAAGGCTATCATAAAGCACTTTCTCAATAGGTAAAACGTAATTGGCATTTTCGCAGCGCCATTTTGCCAGACTTTGGACTGGCCTGAGCAATAAACCTGGCTTTGACCAGGCCAATCGCTGATAAAATTTGAAATTTTCAACTTCATTAAATTTCCTTTCAGGAATCCATGGCGACCCTTTCACAACATAATCAAATTCCGACCAAGCTTGAATTCCTTTAGGCATTTGATAGCCTTCAGCAATAAGTTGATCGGCAATTTCATTACCGGGATAAGGCTTAAAATAAAAAATACTAACCCGGAATTCGGGACTCATTTTGCGCAAAGCTCTCACAACATTTAGCGTTTCATTCATATCATCCTCGGTTTCGCCGGGAAAACCAATGATTACGCTAAAGTTAATAGCAATTCCATGCTTCAAACATTTTTCGGCACTTTCAAATACCTGAGGAATCTTAATATCCTTTTTCATCCAGTCAATCATGCGTTGCGAACCTGATTCTAGTCCGATCATCACTCGTTCGAGTCCGGATTTTTTACAACGGGCAATCACTTCATCCGGCAAACGGGCGCCCTGATCGGCCCGCATAGTTCCAAACCAGGTAAATGAAAATTTTCTTTTAATAAATTCATCTGCAATATCAGAGACTCTGTTGCCAAGAGTGAAGAACGTTTCATCCTGAAAATGAACATGCTCAAACTTATATTTTTTCCACAAAATTTCAAGTTCATCAGCAAGTCGATGAGGCGAAAATCCATACCAGCCGCGTTTATACATAAATGGATCGGCACAAAAATTACACCTGAAACGACAACCCTGTGAACTGATAAAATCTATTTGTTTTCTGCCACTTAATCTTTCATAGGCAGGTACGTCGATGAAGTCATAATTGAATGGAGGAAATGTATTAATATCAACCATGGTCCTTTCTTTATTGTGGATCACTTCCCCTTCCTTCTTGAAAGAAACTCCATTAATCTCCATCAGATCACGGCCAGAGACAAGCCGATCAAGGATTTCAGCGAAAGCTATTTCGCCCTGCCCTCTCACCACACTGTGTACGCATGTTTCGGAAAGAGTTTCATCCGGAAAAAGAGACGGATGCCAACCACCCCAACAGATATGTGCTTCAGGGAAACGCGAATTTATCAAATCAGTGATATGCAATGCATCCTTAATTGGAGCACCGGTAAGTACAGACATGCCTAAACAAATGGCTCCATTCATTTCATCCAATACTCTCTTGTCAGCATCATCTTCAAGTCGGGCATCTATTATAACCACTTCATATTTTGAAGCATCGATATAGGAAGCCAATGCAATTAACGCCAGAGGCATTGTATAAAATACAGCCTGAGGATTATAAAGGACCACCTTGTGCCGTTTTATTTTTCAATAACCATGAGCAAATAAGATTAATAAAATATTTTGCAATATATAATAAATATTTCATTCGGCTTCCTGCAAAAGCCGTTATGACTCTTTAATTCATTCCGGGTGCCACTGGTACTATTGAAAATAATACTTGTTATTGCCTGGCCCGGATAATTAAAATCAGTATTGTTGCTTATGAATCCCGGTTGAGAGTAATTGTTTCTAAAACATACTCCGAATGAAAAGAAATCATCCCGGATAGGTAGGCCCCTATTTTTATTTGAAACTTTGTAAGAACTAATACAAATATTATAAAAACTACCGGATACAAAAATAGCAGTTGCAAAAATGCATGTGATGAAGTTGATGCTTGTACTCACTACTTCAAACTGTTGAAAGTGGTTTTGTTAATGTCTGCATAAATCAATAAAAAACAGGAGCTAAAATTGAATTTTTAGCTCCTGTTTCCAAGTTATTTTGCAACCCCTTTATAACAGTATAATTGCTTCACAATTTTTTTAACAACGATTGAATCATCATTATTTTCCATTTTAACAAAATACATACCCGATGCAAGTGTACTAATATCGACACCGGAATTGCGACTCACATTCTCAAATTTCGCAACAACTTTTCCTGACAACGATAGTATTTGGATTGTATGGATGGATTTTTTACTATCAAATTTAATTAACGTGGTGGCGGGATTAGGATAAATTTGTACTTCTGATGCTGATTCAACCGAAGGAATTCCGGATAAACCCGGGTCGGTTCGTATTGCAGATGCAGTACGGCAATTGTCAAAATTCCTCATAAGGTCAAAATATTCTCCATCTATAAAATTCAGTACGTTATTGCTGACTAATAGTCCTGTAATTAGAGAAACTCCAATAAGGTCACTACCCGTGCCATAAAAGAATGTCATGGTATTAGGATCAATAGCTGAACTTGCATTCAAGCTGTATCCTCCCATAGTTATTGCTGAAGGAGAAATGATTGTTACAACTCCGGTATTGGGATCAATTTTACCAAGTCGAACTGTTGCAGAATCGAGAACTGCCATTGAATCGCCGGGAGAAAATGGAATCGGAACATAGGATAAATAATTTTGACGCACCAATCCATAAATAGCAGTATCAGCACAACTGTAAGTAAAGTTATCGAAATATGCATTTGAAGGAAGTACCATTGGAGCATTGCTGTAGATGGTTCCATTATAAATATCCAACCCAATTAAATTACTTCCAGATGAAAAGTAATAAACCATCTGATAGGGATCAATAGCGCTTCCTGCTAAAGCAAACCCCTGACCAATTGAAGACGAGGAGATTTCAGTTATTACGCCTGTATTGGTATTCGTTTTTGAAAGGAACATTTCACCATAGGTAGTCATTGTTAAAGTATCGTAGTAATTTCTTCGAGCCAAACCATACATAGTACTGTCGGCATTATTAAATCTGAAATTATCAAAATAACTCGGCGCAATCGGATTTGAAAGTGGTACTTGATTAATAATATTACCACTAACTAAACTAAAAGTAATCATATCGGATCCACCCATAAAAATATAGGTATTTTCATAAGGGTTCAAAGCTGCTCCTGTCAAATTAACGGCTCCGTTGTAGGTAAAATTTCCGGCATTAGTTACTAATCCCGTTAACATATTAGCATTTCCTAGTCGTACTGTGGCCGAATCAAATTGCTGATAGCTGATAGTTGAATCTAATGGATCAAAAACAGTAGAATAATAATTATTCCGGACAATTCCTGTCAATTCCGTATTTACTTGTGCTGTTAAATGATTTGCAAGAACAAATAACAACCCAATGAGCGTAAATTTTTTCATATACATTTTTAATTTTTACTAATATAGAACAAACAAAATCTTTAATATGTTTAATTTTTGTAATTTTTTTGTAGCTTCCAAAATCACTCTATCTACTTGTTTTTAAGTTATTTACGTTGTTTCTTAAACAAAATCATCATTACAATTTGACTTAAACAAACTTAGTTCTAAAGCCTAATCTGAAAAATTGCAATCAGTTAACAATACCGATTTTGGTTCCTTTTAGTAACGAAGGTTCAAAAAATCAGCAGCATTAAAGAGTATGTAACTCCTAAATTTCGAGAAATTATTCTTTCACTACTTTTAAAACGGTAGTTTGTTCGTTGTAATTCAATTTCACAAAATAAACTCCCTTTTCACCTTCAATGTAAAGATCAAATTCAGAAATATTTTTGTAATGTGCGCTACTCATTTCTTATCCTATTAGGTTGGAAACAATAACTTCAACATCATCTACCATCGCCCTCAAGCCTATGGTAGATTTTCCATTGGAGGGATTAGGAAATAGTTGAGTTATTTTCTTTTTTGAAGAAACTTATTCTTTTATTGAAACAGCGGTTACACTCCCAAATTCAAACTGCATTTCATTAAGTTTTCTATAGAGGCCGTTATGATTCATTAATTCTGTATGTGTACCGCTTTCACTTACGATTCCCTTATCTATTAAAACGATTTTATCGGCATTACGAATTGTTGAAAGCCGATGAGCAATCACAAAAGAAGTACGACCTTTCATCAAATTCTCTAATGCTTCCTGTACTAACTGTTCACTTTCACTATCGAGAGAGGAAGTGGCTTCATCTAAAATTAAAATTGCAGGATTCTTGAGTATGGCTCTGGCAATAGCGATACGTTGTCGTTGACCACCACTCAATTTAATACCACGTTCGCCGACAATAGTTTCATATTGCTCAGGGAACCGTTCCACAAACTCATGGGCATTAGCTTTTGTTGCTGCCAGCCGAATCTCCTCCTCACTTGCTCCGGGCTTTCCGTAGGCAATATTTTCCTTAATAGTTCCACCAAACAGAATTACATCCTGTGGCACAAAGGCCATTTGCATTCGCAACTGTGAAAGCGGGAAATCACCGGAAGGCCGTTCATCAAAATACAATTGGCCACTATCCGGTTCATAAAATTTAAGTAATAAAGAAGCGATCGTACTTTTGCCTGCTCCACTTGGCCCTACAATAGCTATTTGCTCCCCATTTTTTGCAACAAGTGAAATCTCTTTTAACACTGTCAAATCTTTACGACTTGGGTAGCTGAATGCTACTTTGTCAAATCGTACATTTCCATTCAAATGATATTTCTGTTCAACTGTAGTTTGATTCAATTGTACATCTTCTCCCTTGCTGCGTAAAATTTCACGAATACTTTCCGTAGCCCCCAATATTTTTTGCAACTGACTAAAAATATCCGCAAAGCCGGCAAAAGTACCTCCAACAAACATCGAAAAAATTACAAACATAGTTAAGGAACCAATCGTAAGCTGTCCGGATTGAATCATGCCTGCACCAAACCACATCACAAAAGCAATGGTACCAAACACACTAAAAATCATGAACGAAATAAATGCGCCACGGTAACGTCCATTGGAAATAGCTGTGTCAACAACAGCATAAATACTTTTAACATAACGACCAATTTCAAAAAACTCACTGGTAAAAGCTTTTACCACCGAAATTCCCTGAAATGTTTCCTGAACAATGGTACCACTTTCGGCGAGTTGATCTTGTGCCTTGCGTGCCATTTTACGTATACGTATTCCAAAAATTACAGCTAATACAGCAATGATGGGAACAACCGCCAGCATGACAAAAGCCAGTTTGGAACTAATCCAAAATATAAATACAAGCCCAATAATCAAAGTAAAAATTCCTCTCAAAAATTCAGCCAGTGTAAAAGAAATTGCATCCTGAATTTGTGATAGGTCCGATGAAATACGATTACTGAGTTCCCCCACTCTTTTTTCGGTAAAAAAACTCATTGGCATAGTAAGTAGTTTACTATAAACATCCTTTCGCATATCGGCGAGCGATTTTTCACCTACTTCGGTGAGTAAATACACCCGCATAAAAGAAAATATTGTTTGAACACTGAGTTGAAGAAAAATAAGCAGTAACGTGGTATTCAAACTCCAGTGAATATCATTTAATCCAAAATTAAACTGCGTGCCTATAGTACTGGTACCGACACCCGGCAAGCTGGATCCGGGGGAGGCTGCGTCAATCATTTTTCCCAGGAACAGAGGAAACAAACTTGTTGTAAATGCAGACAATGCGATAAATACCAGACTTAAAATGAATTTACCTCTGTAAGGTTTTAAATAAGTAAACAGAATTAGCGCCTGACGCAAACTCTCTTTCGAAACCTTTACTTTGGGTGACTCCTCTTTCTGTTTTCCGTTGCTACTAAAGCTATTTCTTCCACTGGCCATAAATTATTCTATCATTTAATACAATAATAACTACTTTATTTAAAACATCCGGATTGTCAAAAACCATTCAAGGAGGCCACAACTTCATATCCCAACCATTGAAGTTGTTTTAACGATGCCTCAAATGTAAGAAAATAAAAATTGCTTGAGGAAGCCAATTTGAAAAGGAAATGCCAATGGGAAATAACGAATAACCGGAATTGGCCACAAATTTTTTACTATATTATTTCCAATAACCAGAGTCAATTACTATACTGTTAGTAAAAATAGGTGTTGCACTCCTAATTTGCAATTTTAAATTCGGAGTGCAGTTCGAAGTTAACAAGAAAGCACCTGCTAATAATTAACTTTTACTTTAAGTTAATAGAATTGCAGAATGATTTTTATATATTTGTGAGTACAAAAAATCGATAAATATTTCAGGAGTTATTGGAACTATTTCAAACCCTTACCGATAAAAGCATGAAAACGCAGCTGTTTCTTCGAGTTGTTTCAGGATTTAAGCGTATGATAGTGATTCAAATTTTTCCTCAATTGTTAGTTAATACACTGAATATAGGATTGTATGGAGGGATTAAGCGAATATTTGACATTTATTCTGGTTGGGGCCTGGCATTACTATACTTTATACTCAAAAGGGACCTGTACTATTCGCTTTGCATTTTTACGGTCCCGTTATCAGTAGCTGTTGCATTTGCCGGCGGCTCATCGCTCTCGGCTCCTTCCGAAATAATGGTTTTGATATTGGCAATAGTCACCTTGGTTCTATTGGTTTCAAAGACAGAACAATTCAGAACAATTTTAATCCACCCGTTATCGCTGATTTTACTTGCAGATTTAGTATGGATGACAATTGCAGCGATATATAGTGAAATGCCACTTATTTCTTTTAAAAGAGTGGTGGCACGATTTCTATTTTTAACTGTTTTTTATATACTCACTGCTCATTGGTTTGAAAAAAAGAACGCATGCCTAAGTTTTTTTCTGTTTACGTTCGGTTTAATAGTTCCAATCTTATTTACTTTCTACAAACATTCCAGCTACGGTTTGATCCAAGAACTGTTTATGAATTAAGCCTGCCATTTTTTAGTGACCATACTATTTATGGCGCTGTTTTGGCTTATAGCATTCCTTTTTTATTAATCGTTTCATTGAATACAACGGTTTTCAAGTTTTCAAAAAGCGTTTCAATAGTTTTGTATATGGTAACCCTAATATTTATACTTGCCGAGTTACTCTCCTTTTCAAGAGCTGGATGGCTCAGTTTAATTGTTTGCTTTTTATTTTACGTTTTACTCAAACTCAATTTAAAATTTAAACATTTTTTTTGGGGAGTAGCCACGCTATTAATTCTACTTTTTATTTTCAAAGATGTTCTATTAGATAAGGCCAAAACAAATACGTATCAAAGCGATACTCAAAAAGTTGGGGAACATTTGTTATCATCCGGAAACTTAAATACCAACGTCTCCAATCTGGAACGGTGGAATAGATGGAAATGTGCTATAAGGATGTTCCGGGACCGACCCATAACCGGCTTTGGCCCCGGCACCTACCAGTTTGTTTATGGACCCTATCAATTACCATCTGAAATGACCCGTATCAGCTCTATGACTGGTAACCGTGGAAATGCTCATTCAGATCCACTAACCAGTTTATCTGAAACCGGATTGCCCGGTTTTGTTCTTTTTCTTCTATGGATATTTGCCACAATTAGATATGGTTTCAAGGCCTACTATCAAACAACAGATTTGCTCATAAAAAATATGGTTTTAGCTGCGCTGTTAGGTTTCGTAACATTTATTTTTCATGGGTTCTTTAATTCTTTCATTGATCAGGTTAAGCTGGCAGGATTGGTATTTGGAAGTATGGCAATTATTGTTGCGGCAGATATGGCTCTTAAATCAAAACCGGTTTACAATGATAAAAAAGAAATTAACTAATCTTCTCATTTCTTCATTCGTTACTATTATTCTGCTCACCATTACGTTGGAGGCTACATACAGACTTCAATTGTTTGACTTTTACAAACCGGAACTGAATGGTCTTAATCGCTCATCAGAATTGAATTCCAACAAAAAGAAAATTCTGGTCTGTGGTGATTCCTTTACTGCTGATCCCAATTCCTATGTGAAATTACTAAAGGATAGTTTACAGAACTATGCGGTAATAAATGCAGCTGTTCCAGGTACAGGAATTTTACAACAAACCCTATACATTAAAGATCGCATTCACAATTATCAGCCTGATATTTTCATTTATCAATTTTATACAGGAAACGACTTGTTTGATATTACACATCCCGTTTCTTCTAATTCATTATCACTCACCAGAAAATGTTATTGGTGGCTATCAGATCATTTGTTAAGTCTGGCTTTTTTAAATTATCGGTTTGCCGGATGGCGGTATCAGTTTTATGATGATGGTGGCGGGAGCTATAAACCAAAAATAAAAGAGGAATATTCTTTTGAAAACTACTCTAAAAGAGAAAAGTTAAATTACCAGGCAGATCCCCAATTAATAGAAAACACCCTATTCCTTAAAAATGGCAGAGAACATGATTTTGAAATATTTAAAAAAGAGTTCCTTAAAATAATTGAGTTGCTTGGTCCTGATACAAAAATATTTTTTATCATTATTCCACATCAATCCCAATTATCTTTACCGTATTTTGAACGCCATTCCCAACTGGGATCTTTATCATCTGTGGAATATTATAATTACACTTCTGCCCAAACACCTTTGTACAGCGAAATTTTAAAAATGTGCAATAAACAACTAACATTAATTGATCCTTTGGAGATGTATAAACGTGAGGATACCAAACAACCCGTTTATTATAACAATGATCCACATTTAAATAGTACCGGACAATCACTACTTGGTCAACTGCTTTTAAAAATAATTAATAATTGATTCCGAATTTAAACCTTAACTAAAATTTTACTTAAGTCAACCTGATTATAACATGTACATTTTGGGTATTTCAGCACATTATCATGATTCTGCAGCAGCATTGTTACAGGATGGTGTTATCATTGCAGCTATTCAGGAAGAACGACTGAGCAGAATAAAACATGATAACGCTTTCCCACTATTAGCCGCAAACCAGTGCATGGCCCTTGCGGGAATAACAAGTGATGCTATTGATTGCATTGTATATTATGAAAAACCATTTTGGAAATTTGAGAGGATTTTGGATACCATTACAAATCGGATCCCTTTTACTTACCAGCACTTTGCCAAAGCAATTCCGCTATGGGTGAAAAACAGGTTATGGATTGGATCGGAAATTCGTAAAACTTTAAATTTCAAAGGTAAAGTGTTATACGCTGCACATCATGATTCACATGCTGCAGCAGCCTATTATTCATCCGAATTTAAAGACGCCGCCATTATCACTCTGGATGGAGTTGGAGAGCATACAACGACTACCATTAGCTGTTATGAAAACAACAAATTTGAATTGTTGCGGGAGCAACATTTTCCACACTCATTAGGGTTACTCTATTCAGCCTTTACACAATACTGTGGATTTAAAGTGAATTCAGGTGAATACAAACTAATGGGACTTGCCCCCTATGGAAAACCGGTATACAAGCAACTCATTTATGATGCATTAATCGAACTATTTCCAGATGGCTCGTACCGGTTAAACATGAACTATTTTAATTACTCAGAAGGGTTGAGTATGATCAATAGAAATTTTGAAAAATTATTCGGCAAACCCCAAAGAAAACCTGAAAGCGAAATAGATTTATTTTATAAAGATGTGGCGGCTTCCATACAAGCAGTATTGGAAGAGGTAACGCTTAAAATAGTTAAAATTGCCAAAGCACTAACGCTGAAACAAAACGTGGTTTTTGCAGGAGGAGTTGCGCTCAACTGCAAACTAAATCAGAAGATTGTCGAAGAAAAAATATTCGAAAGTCACTATTTTTATCCTTGTCCGGGAGACGCCGGATCAGCTGTTGGCGCCGCTTACTTGGGATGGCATCAATTTCATCAAAAAATAAGTCCTGCAAAAAGAGGTTCGGAAGTGTATTTAGGAAATGCGTTGAACGAATATCCTAAAGTTACAACTACCGAAGAAGCCCTACTTAAAAATAAAATACCTTTCACCAAAATAGCCGGGGATATTGAAATAATATCGGAAGCACTGGCCGCAGGAAAAATTGTTGGATGGTACAATGGCCGTATGGAATTTGGCCCCAGGGCACTTGGCAATCGCTCTATTCTGGCAGATCCCCGCCAATCCACCATGAAAGCTATACTTAATGAAAAAATTAAGCTACGTGAAAATTTCCGGCCGTTCGCTCCTGCTGTACTATATGAAAAAGCAACCGAATTATTTGAATTAGGTACAGCCAATTATAACACCATGATGGTAACTGCAGCGGCTAAACGTGGCACGGCGGAGCTCATGCCCGCAGTTATTCATGAAGATGGAACTGCAAGGATACAAACTGTTTCAAAAACAGATAACAGACCATTTTATGAATTACTACAAAGTTTTTATGAAAAAACAGGTTGTCCTGCTTTGATCAATACTTCATTTAACGTAAGAGGTGAGCCTATTGTAGCATCCCTGGAAGATGCGATCCGAACATTTCTCTATACTGATATGGATATTCTGGTATTTGATGGAGAATTTATGATCTGTAAATCCAGTGACCTGAAATCCGTAATGAAAACCATTCAGCCCAATCTATACGCCGATGATTAAACAGATTAAAACGGTTTGGCTCCTGCCATTAAAAGAAAAGATAGATTTTATTTTTCACTGGTGGTATTACTCCTGGCAGGGTGGTATTGCTATACCCAATATTTTAAAAATGCCATTCCCATTGCTGAATACCCTGTACAGCTGTATATGGTACCTTTGGTCCTGTTGGCAATTGTACTATTTAAAATTCCCGGAAACTTTGTTTTGCATTTATGGTTAGTAACAGCAACAATAATAGGTCAAATAGTATTTAGTGTGTTTCTTTTTATAATGTATTTTCTGCTACTAAGCCCATTGTTTATGTTGATTGGATACTTTACAAAGAAGCAAGTAAACCCGGATTCCAATTGGAGTTCAACAAAATATATTAACAACGATTATCAAAATATGGGATAATGGAAAGACTCAATGTGGTGGTTCAACTGGTAAAATATTTTTGGTCGAAACGTAAATTTTGGTTAATTCCTTTCATAGTTGTTTTTGTATTGATGGGTTTATTAGTGGTAGTTTCGCAGTCATCGGTGGTAGGCTCATTTATTTACACATTGTTTTAAAACTATTCCTGCATCCTGTATCTAACAATAATAGCTATCATCAAAAAACCACTGCGACCATTTTTTCCTCAGAATACGTTTTATATGTAAGGCAAAAGAAATATCCAAATTAATTAAAAAATTGTTACCGCAGAATAAAAATGACTAAATTTTTCGGTCCTGCTATAAAATTCAATTCCAATAATAGTTTATTTAAAAACGCGAAGCTGTTGACCTACTAAAAATATTTTCTGAAAGTGGGTTCATTATGCAATTCGAAACCGCTACTCGTATAAACGGCTTCGCCTGCTTTGGTTGAATGCAATTCGAATGTGGTAATCCCAATTGCTCTAGCTTCATTTATTAAAGAATTTAAAATCCCTGTGCAAATCCCTTTTCGCCTGAATTTGGGTACGGTATACATGTTCATTAAATAACCAACTCTACCCGATGGATTTTTAAAATTACCCGGTTGTTCTCGCAAAATAATTGTACCAATTCCGGCAATTTCACTATTTTCTTTAGCTAAATAGGCAATACAATCGTTATTTGAGATGGCTTTTACAAAATAATTTTTCATTTGAATTTTCAGTGCATCCACGATCTCAAGAGGATGTTCTCCAGCCAGCTCCAAAGAAAATGCTGTCCGATAGTCGATTAGTGTTTGCACATCATTGTGTCCAACTCTATGATAGGTGATGGTATTCATAAATAAAATCTTTATAGAAGTAGTTTCTCTATTTGAAACAATTGGTAAACAAATTTCAGGAAATTAATTGCACATTTTTTTGTATAACTCGTTCTAAATTGTAACATCTTTTAACGATGGTTAAAAGCAATTAGTATTAATATCCTAAAGTATATTTAAGCTAGCTGGAATTATTTATAAGTTCACTTAACATCTAAATTCACGAAACTACTTATTTTTTACACCTTCCATAAATAACATCGGAACACTGATCTCGAGCCCTTTTTCAGCAAGTGCCAAAGCATTAAGGTTCGCCTCCAGCTTCAAAAATATTTCCTTTACTTCTTGCTTTGGTAAAAGTTCCCGCCATGATTGCAACCACCCTAGTTTGACAAAGTAATGGTTGAGGAATGCGCTTCCGTCTTGAAACTTCATTGTAAAATTATCATCAAAGTAACGATTAACAGTGAATCCACTTTCAGTATAAAGTTTTGAAATAGTGTCCACTGTCCCTCGGTGTAGCTGATGTTGAATAAGTCCAGGTAGTAATTCCTGTTTATTTAATTGTTCTAGCGACATTTCAAAAATGCGGTAAAATTCCTTCCAATGTCCGTTCAGGTTAGTAGTCAGCACAAGTTTGCCATTAGGTTTTAAGATTCTTTTACATTCTAAAAACACCTGTCCCGTATTTTCAAAATTATTGATACCAAGATTAGAAACTATGAGGTCGATAGTATCCGCTTCAAAAGGCATACTATTTGCTGAAGATTCAATTATTTCAACATTTTCCAAATCATAATTCCCAATTTTTTTTCTAGCTCTGTCATTGGCATTCCTCCAGGGATCCACTCCATAAAATTTACAGGAATTACCAAATCTCCCGGCAAGTTCTAATAATGGAAACCCGGTTCCGGAGCCGATATCCACAATCTTTAAGTTCGGTTCAACTTCCAGATGTTTCAGCAACATCAAACCAAAGGAGGCACTCCAAAGTGGTAATTCATCAAAAGTGCTGATAAATTCCAAGCTATCATTAAAAAATATAGTCGTGATAATTTTTCATTTCGAATACATAACATTAAAATTAATGATCATTTCTATTCACTACTGCTACCACCATTCCATCGTATTCTTTTACACCTACCGTTTGCAAAATTGTTGCCGTTACCAATTTATTATTCTTTAAACTTTCATTCAATCGTTGAACGCCTTTAACTTTTTCATCTTGTGTTGTAGCTTCAAGTACTTTACCCTCTCTTATAACATTATCACAAATAATGACAGACCCGGGTCTTGAAAGTGAAATTGCATGTTCAAAATATTCAGTGTAAGGCGGTTTATCGGCATCAATAAAAATCAAATCAAAAGGCTCTGCTTTTTCAGCAATCAGTGTTTGCAATATATCCATTGCCTGGCCTATTTTTACTTCTACTTTATTTGAAAGTCCGGCTCTTTCAATATTTTGCCGGGCTAGTTCACCATGAGCCGCATCTATTTCGACAGTGATTAATTTACCATTTTCAGGCAATGCTCTGGCCATCCAAATTGTGCTGTAACCCCCTAACGTCCCCAACTCCAACACTCTTTTGGCACCACACAAAATCATCATAACCTGCAAAAATTTCCCTTGATTTGCTGATACGCTCATTTGAGGAAAATTAGCTACATCCAGGGAGCTGATAGTAGCTTTTAAAACAGCATCTTCAGGAGCAAGCAGGCTACTGATGTAATTATCAACTTGCGAAAAAATGTCGGAATTCATAATTTATCTAGGTATTGATACAACGTACAAGAAGCTCGGGAAATTGCAATGAAATATTTTACAATTAAAAAACTGTTTTTAATTAAGTCTCTACTTCTTAAACCAAATTGAATTGGCTGAAGTGGTGCGTAAAATGCTTGTTATGCAAAGTAGTCCATTCCTGAAAACTCAATAAGCCCATACGAGGTTGCATATTTTTTGCATCGGGATTGGCTTTATAGTAACCATCAAAATCATTCATTTCGTTTTTTAGGTTCTCGATTGCGGTTTGCAAATCCTTAAAAATTAATGGTGGTGGCAGATCACCTAAAACAGGACTTTTAATATTGTGAGGCAATGCTGCATCAGAATAAATTAATTGCTGTTTTAGCGTTGTTGCAACATCATCGGTTGAATAAAAACGCTGCGGATTTTTACCTGTTGAAACCTGCAACATAAAAGCCAAATGCTCTACAATATGCTGCGGAGACATACTTCCAAAAACGGGCTTAGCGTTTTGTTCCAGATTTTTTAATCTGTTGTAAATGTCTTCTCTGTTATGAATGTCTAAAGTCATTAATTTGATATTTTAAAATGTATTAGGTTAGAACTTTTAAAAATAGCTATCACTTCTTCACTATTTTACCGTTCTTAACAGATCCGTTCCTATTCTTCAATTGATACAAATATACACCTTTAGCTAAACTTTGTGTATTGATGGTAATTGAATTTAAAAAATAATGGTGTTCCAGTTTTCTAGCACCCAAATCATATAAGAGGAATTCCGAAAGTTGATTGTTTTGAAATTCAACATGAAGTTGGTCATTCATGGGAACCGGGAACAGTTGCATGTTTTGGATTGCTTCTGCGTGGGAAACTCCGGTGACAGGACTCAATGTGACTAAATCAAAATAACCATAGCCTTGAACAGGTCCCGTGGTAGTACCTCCATATAAAATGACTGCCGCTGTATCATCTGGTCCCAGTGAAAAATTCGATTGCGAGGTGAGCCCCGACCAGGAAGCAGAATTGGTTGTTGCTCCCGCTTGTGTTGTGAGAACACCATTATTTACAACACCAAAAAACATTCCAATGGGTTGTGATATTTCTGCATACGCCCAACCTGAAAGCACAAATGTTTGTCCATTGGTTATGGCAGGTAATTTCTGATAAGCATATCCGGGAAAGCAGCCTTGCAAGTTTCCACCAGCAACTTTTATGCACCAGCTACCCCCACCTGGAGGAGTACTATTAAACGATTGAGCACCGCAGGTCCACTCCCAATTTGTCAAATCCCCACCAAATCCATTTTCGAAACTCCCATTGAGGATTTGTGCCTGTGATACAAAAGATACCAGCGTGAAAATGCAAAGAGAAACGATTCTAATTTTAAAACTGTTTGGAACTAAATGCGATTGTTTTCATGGCTATACAAATTAAATGAATTGTATATATTCTAAAGACTAAAAAACCAACAATAACGCTGCTTTTGCTATAAATAAAAGATCAATAATCCTGTTTTTATGGCGTTTTGGGGGGACACGGTATGTATGCCATGCAAAAATCCAATTTCAGCTAAAAATGCCTATTATTGCAGGCAAAAACAGGTCAAATAAATTTGGCCGTTACTATTCGATTCTTTTACGAGGTAAAGGAACTTTAACCCTATCAAGTTGATCACAAAAAAAACTAGTCAAAAAAGTGCTAAGCAAATTGAAAATAAATAGAGTCGCTTTTTTAGTAGCATTGTTTGTTTGCATGAACTATGGGCAAAAATTAACCGCTCAGGATAGCTCAGGGTTTCGTGTTGTAGGATATTATGCCGGATCAACTATTCCTATTGACAGTTTTGAAACGAATAAGCTTACCCATCTTATTTTCTGTTTTGGGAACTTAAATGGAAACTCCTTACAGATCAACAACGCGACCGACAGCGCAACAATTAAGAAAATGGTTCAGTTAAAGAAGGAACATCCTCAACTTAAAATTATGTTGTCACTTGGGGGTTGGGGAGGATGTAAAACTTGTTCGGATGTTTTTAATACAAGAAAAGGTCGTGAGGATTTTGTGCAATCGGTAAAGAAACTGTCAGACTATTTTAAAACAGATGGAATTGATTTAGACTGGGAGTATCCTGCCATAAAGGGCTTTCCCGATCATACTTACCGATCAGAGGATCGTTCTAATTTCACCGAACTGTTGAAAGAGTTAAGAAAAGTGAATGGCGATTCCTTTGAAATTAGTTTTGCTGCGGGAGGGTTCACCGAATATATTGCATCTGCTATTGAGTGGAAAGAAATAATTCCATTCACCAATTTCATCAATATTATGACCTACGACCTGGTACATGGCTACAGCACCTTCAGCGGCCATCACACACCACTTTTTTCTACACCTCAACAGATAGAATCAACAGATCATGCGGTACAGTTACTTTTAAAGGCGGGAGTACCTGCAAACAAACTAGTGATAGGAGCAGCTTTTTATGGTAGGTTCTTCCAAATTGAACCCGATTACGCAGTTGATTTATATATGCCATGTAATTTTTCACATGCCTTCTCCTATAAATTTATGAATGATTCACTTTCCGTAGCAAATGGATTCGAAATAAAGTGGGATGAAGTGGCCAAGGCGCCCTATGCTATAAATGTAAAGAGAAGATTGCTGGCTACCTACGATGATGAGCAATCAATCGCCATTAAAACCAAATACGCATTAGCAAACAAACTAGGCGGAATTATGTTCTGGCAACTCTATGATGACAAGTTTCAAAATGGTTTGTTGGAGGTAATCAATAAAAATAAGCAGTAACCGCTACTAACATCCGGAAGTAGTTTTTTGGTATTTAATAAATCCCGCCTTGCCGGTTTCCGGCATATGAATTTCAAAACGGCTGAGTCCTGATGCGGTTCCAAACCATAGATTTCCATCTTTATCTTCTAAAATAGTTTGCACATAATCATCGGGAAGGCCGTTTTTTCTGGTATAATTTACAAATTTATTTCCATCATATACATCCACACCTCCACCAGCCGTTGCGAACCAGATATTGCCTGACTTATCTTCATATACCGTCCAGACAAAATTGGTGCTCAACCCATTTTAACATTAAAATTAGTAAATGGTGTAGTTCCATTGTGTGTTGATTTTCCATTTTCCATGAGCACTCCACCGGAACGAATTTTTTCAGCGGTCTGGGCATTGTAACAACTCGTTCCTCCATCACGACTGCTAATCCAAATGTTACCTTTTTTATCTTCATATAAACTTTGAACAAAGTTGCTACAAAGACCATCTTTAACAAGATAGTGTGTTAAATCCGGTTGATTTTTTACACTAGAATTGTCACTTTTAGCAGCGGAATTTGCCACATTCAACCGATAAACTCCTTGACCATTTGTTCCAAACCAAATGTTTCCTGCATTATCTTGCAATAGGCTTGTAACTAATTTCGGCGCTGGATAAGCATCGGGGAAATCTTTAAGATTGGCAGGAGGAAGCGGGAAATCAGAAAATGAATTCCCATCAAAACTACTAACGCCACCATCTGTGCCCAACCAAATAGTTCCAGAATTATCCACCAAAATACTCCACACCTGATCACTAGCGAGACCCTCTTTAACTGTGAAATTAGTAAACCCTTTCGTACTATTGGAAGGATTGAAACGACTCACTCCTCCGTTGGTTGCAAACCACATATTGCCTTTAGCATCTTGTACAATGTCCCTCACAATATTTCCACTCATTCCTTCTTTCATAGTGAAATAACTCAGCGCTTTCACACTTAGATCTGATGTTTCTGCTATACTGTATTGCCCAACTCCAATACCATAGGTACCGAACCAGAGATTTCCTGCTTTGTCTTCAAACATTTTACGAATATATATGCTTATTTGCAACGAAGTATCTTGTGCAGGATTTTTCAAAAAGGTATACCCATCCTTAAAAACCTCAGTGGTTGCCTCTGAACTAACCCATTCACCAACAGCGGAGTTGTTTCGGTTTGATACCATTGCAAAAACATTTTCGGAGTTTTGATTGCTGGCACATGATATTAGTGAAATAACAACAGCCAAAAGAGAGAAGCATTTTTTCATAGTTGAAATAGCGTTAAATTGTAAGAAATACTTATTCCGTCAGTGTCAATTAGAATACAAAGATACTTATGATTTTGAAGGAATTTGTTATTGAGTAGTTATTGCTTTGTTAATGAGTTGTTAATGACCTCTAAATGCCAAATAAAATGGCTAAATTTGTGAGCTGCCATGAAACTAAACAGAACATCCGTTTTTATCACCATCTCATCAATTGCCCTGTTGTTGGTATTGATAATTCAAGTTAATTGGATTTTTCAAACAGCAAAAATTAAAGAGGAGTTTTTTAACGAAAAGGCGAATATGGTGCTTTCCAAAACTACAGAAGCTATAAAGTCAGATGAAGAAACTTATAGAAAAATAGAAGCATGTGTAGATACCAACACTACTTCGGTCCCCGCTGCCAAACTAGGCAAAAGTGAAGTCGCTAAAATTGATTCGATTTTTAACTATTACATGAATTTTTATAATTTTCATATCGATTATACTTTTGAGGTTTTAAATCCAAACCCTGCTGCAAATTACGGAAACGGTTTTAGCAGTTCCTACTACAATAAAACATTGGAAGAAGTTGCAGGCAATTCCGGAGTAGCCTTAAAATTAATTCTCCCTGAGAAGAAGCAGTTCATAATTGCGGAGATGGGCACATTATTCATTACCTCTGTATTTCTTATAGTTGTTGTACTGATCCTGTTTTGGCGAACTATACTATCACTGCACAATGAAAAAAAATATCGGAACATACCACCGACTTTTTAAACAATATGACTCATGAATTCAAAACTCCATTAACCAATATCGCTTTAGCCGGGAAAATGATCAGTAAAGACTCCATGAACAAACAGGAAAGCAAAATAATGCACTACTCTGAGATCATACTTGA
This sequence comes from Bacteroidota bacterium, assembly GCA_016722525.1. Lineage (GTDB taxonomy): Bacteria > Bacteroidota > Bacteroidia > AKYH767-A > OLB10 > JADKJB01. The sequence continues at coordinate 49,449 of JADKJB010000003.1, read as the reverse complement.
AGAAAATGAAAAATTACGGCTTGAGGTTGAACAGGTGTTGAGTATGACCGCTCTTGAAAGAGGTGAAATTCCTTTACAGAAAACAGAATTGAATTTTCATCAGTTGATACATGATGCCATAAAATGTATAAATATCCAAATTGAAAATAAAAATGGCAATTTAAAATTATTTCTGGATGCCACTAATTTTACAATTTCAGGTGATAAAACTCATCTTACCAATGCCCTATGCAATCTTATTGACAATGGCATCAAATTTTCAGCGGATTTTCCTGAACTTTCAATTCGAACTTCCAACAGTGCGCACAACTTAATTGTACAATTTTCTGATAATGGAATTGGTATAGAAAAAGAGTTTCAAAAAAAGGTATTTGATAAATATTTTAGAGTACCAACCGGTAACGTGCATAATGTGAAAGGATTTGGCCTTGGTTTAGCTTACCTGAAAAAAATTGTTCAATTGCATGATGGTACTATTGAACTGAAAAGTAAGATGGGTAAGGGTACAACATTCCTACTAACTTTCCCCTATGTCTAAACAAAAATTCAAAATATTGCTTGCAGAGGATGACCCTAATTTGGGTGTCCTTTTAGTCGATTTGTTGGAAACGGAAGGGTTTAATGTGGTGCTTGCTAAAGATGGAGCACTGGCATTAATTGCATTTAAGAACCATCAATTTAATTTATGCCTGTTGGATGTTATGTTGCCAAAAACGGATGGGTTTGCCGTTGCAAAAAGTATCCGAATGGAGGACAAAAAAGTACCTGTCATTTTTATTACGGCCAAATCTTTAAAGGAAGATAAACTTATTGGGTATGGCCTTGGCGCCGATGATTATATTACGAAACCTTTTGATGAAGAAGAGTTGCTTTGGAAAATTAAAGCGGTTATTCGTAGAATGTCGGATAGCAATGGGACTGACAAAACTAAAATTATTACCTTAGGTAAATACCAATTTGATTGCACCAATCAATCCCTTCATATAAATGGGAAAACAAAAAGAATTACAGAACGCGAATGCGATATTCTGAACTACTTATCCGACCATAGGAATGTTGTTTTGAAACGGGAAGAAATATTAAAAGATCTTTGGGGTGAGAATGATTATTTTCTTGGAAGGAGTTTGGATGTATTTATCACTAAGATCCGTAAATATTTAAAAGAAGATCCGAATTTAAGTATTGAAAATGTTTTTGGCGTTGGGTTCATATTTAATGTTCCTTCAAAGTAAAGACCAGGCTCCGGGCTAAACAAATCCCATTCTTATTTTGCTACTACTGGATCACGACAGGTCCCGTTAACTGTGGAGTTTATTGGGTTGCAGGCTATTTAAAATTGAAATAAGTATCAGCAGCTCATTGAGCTTCAGGTAATACAAGTTACTTGCTACTTCTTTCCAGTAAAATAGTGAAGGTTGTAATCTTTAAAACAAAATTGCGCCTCATTCGAATAAATATTTTTCGAATCTAAATAATTTCACTTAACTTGCACACTGAATCACAATAATTGTGATTGCTATTTTATTCCTTAAAATAAATACTACTATGTTACTGCATTTCACAAAGAAATTAGTTCTTTTCATTTCATTACTACTTCTCCAGCTTACCGCCAGTGCGCAACTATTCAGCAGCCCGGAGAGTGTGGAATACGATGCTGTAAATAACAGATGGCTAGTGGGGCAGCGCAGCAGTGGCAAAGTACTGATTTGCAATCCTGCTAATGGCAGCCTTACTGATTTCTGCACCGGTATGACCAATGGTCCCTATGGAATTGAAATCATGGGGTCCATTCTATATTGTTGCGATGGCGCTCGGATAAAAGGTTTCGATCTGACTTCCGGTGCCTTAGTATTTAATGTAAATCTGAATGCTTCATTCTTAAATGGAATAACGAGTGATGGAAGTACGAATTTATTTGTTACCGATTATTCAGCAAAGAAAATTTATCGGGTAAACACCGTCACAAGTACTTTCAATATAATGGCAACTACTATTAAATCGCCTAACGGAATTCATTATGACGGAGCTTTAAACCGATGCGTTTTTGTCACATGGGGGAGTAACGCTCCAGTTCAAGCAATGAGTTTAGTTGATTCCACCATTACCACAGTTTTAAGTACAACGCTTTCAAATTGCGATGGCATCTCTCGTGATCAGCAAGGCAACTGGTATTTTTCGGCATGGGGAAACAGTGCATTGAATAAAACCGATTCCATCTTTTCCTATCCCCCAATTGTCGTACTCACCGGCTTAAGCAGCCCTGCTGATTTAGGAATTAATAGTGCCGGTGATTCAATTGGAATTCCAAATTCCGGTGCAGCCAATAATGTTGTTTTCTATGTTGTAAATAATTCTTCAGCGATTCACGAAGTTATTGATCACCAAGTTTCACCTTATCCAATTCCTACTGTTAATCGAGTTACCATAACTCTTGATTTTCCAATTAGCAATGGCAGTATTGAGTTGTTGGATGTATCCGGTCAAACTATTAGCACTAAAAAAGCAAACGGATCTGTTTACTTCATTGAAAAAGGGAACTTGCTCCAGGAGCATATTTAGTGCGAATTTCAGAAAAAGGACAAGTAATTTATTTTGAGAAAATAGTGTTTCAATAAGTAAGACGCTATTTTGAAATAGTTGCTGTTGTTTATTATTGTCAATTTTGTACTTTTGAAGTAACCCAAACTTCTCCTACTGCTATATAGTGCTCTTTAAATAGTGAAAAGGTAAAATTGCTTTGAAGCACTTTATTTTAGGAAATGTCTAAATTGAATTATTATAATCGTAACCATGGATCATTCCATACACGCCGCAGAGATATTTAATAAATACGCCAATGAATACCAGTACAAATTCATGGATGTGAGTTTGTATCATGAAACACTGGATACATTTTGTAATCAACTCCATTCGCCTAACGCAGCGATTCTTGAACTAGCCTGCGGGCCGGGAAATATTACCAAGTATCTTCTTGATAAAAGACCCGATTTAAAAATCACAGCAACGGATTTAGCACCCAACATGATTGAACTTGCTAAATTAAATAATCCATCCGCAAATTTTAAGATTATGGATTGTCGTGCGATAGATAAAATCGATATTCAGTATGATGGAATTTTAGCAGGTTTTTGTCTACCTTATCTCTCCCGTGAAGAAGCAGTAAAATTAATACACGATGCTGCATTAAGAATAAAACCCAGTGGAGTTCTATATATTAGTACCATGGAAGACGACAACAATAAATCAGGCATCCGCAAAGGCAGTCAGGGCGATGAAATTTATATGAATTTTCATGAAGCCGGGTATCTTACTGCAGCACTTCTGGAAAATAATTTCAGACTTATTGATACTAAACGGATAGAGTCACCGGCTTCGGATGGCAGCACTATAGTAGACTTAATTTTGATTGCAGAAAAATATTAAATTAGTGATTCTTTATAAATAATTTATTCCATTGGGAGGGTTCAAAATCAATTAATAAGCGTAATTTATGGACTGTTTCGATTTTTAGTTTTCTGCATTTTCAAGCGGTAAAAATATCCGTACAGATGAAATAAGCAAATGGCCACCTATAAGACTTTAGTTGATATTAAAATTATATGGAATAGCTTCGCATCCAGGAGTTACTCGAATAATTAATAAATTAAGCAATCCATAAATTTCAATTCCATTTTATGATAGCATTTCAACAAAATCGAATTACTTCTATAGATTTTCTCAAAGGCCTCGTTATGGTAGTTATGGCACTCGATCATACCAGAGATTACTTTCATGCGTCTGCCTTCATTTATAATCCTTCTGACCCGCTTCAGACCACTATCCCCATATTCTTAACCCGTTTTATCACTCACTTTTGTGCACCTATATTCAGTTTGCTGGCGGGTATATCGGCGTTTATGGTAGGAAAAAGAAAACCTGTGAATGAACTTTCGGCATTTCTTTTTAAACGTGGATTGTGGCTAGTGATCATCGAACTTACTATTGTAAACTTTGCATGGTGTTTTGATATATATTTTCGAATGAATGGTGTAGCAGTGATCTGGTCACTGGGAATAAGCATGATAGTGCTGGCTGCTCTAGTAAGGCTTCCTGCCAAAGCAATATTGCTGTTTAGCTGCGTAGTAATATTCGGACACAATTTGCTTGATACAATCCATTTTCCTGGAAACATATGGTGGTCGCTCCTGCATGAACCTGCTGTATTCAAACCATGGTCCAACTATTCCTTTTCAGTAGATTACCCCATTATTCCCTGGGTGGGTGTGATGTCATTAGGATATTGCCTGGGCCCGCTATTTGATTCAACGGTAGCTGCTGAAAAGCGAAAAAAAATTCTACGAAATACAGGCATTGCTTCTTTCATGCTTTTTCTGATAGTAAGAGGGATAAACAACTACGGTGATACAGAGCCATGGGTGAAGTATGACACTCTTACACAAACCTTATTTTCCTTTTTTAACCCCGATAAATATCCTCCATCACTGGATTATCTGCTATTAACGTTAGGGCCTGCGTTCATTTTTCTTGCTTACGCTGAAAAAATCAAAGGAACTGCAGTCAATTTTTTCACCATCTTCGGGAGAGTGCCCTTTTTCTATTACATAATTCATCTTTTTGCAATTCATGCTCTTGCCATGCTGACTGCACAATTAACGGGTTTTGGCTGGCGCAGTATGGTACTGGATTTATGGTTGACTGAAAATCCGGCATTGAAAGATTATGGATTCCCTCTTATAGTGGTATATGCAGTTTGGATAGTAGTAATAGTATCCCTCTACCCTATGTGCAAAAAGTTTGATGTCTACAAAATGAATAATAAGAAAAAATGGTGGTTAAGTTATTTGTAATTTAAAACAAGCAATCAAGTCAAAAATTAAAGATTGATTTACTAAATTTACCGTACTCCAAAACAGGAATAATGAAATCTCTACTTTTACTCTGTGTTTTAATTTCATCTCTTCTTTGTTCGTGCACGGGTTATAAAACAGCTACCGGAACAAAGATTACAACTTCTGGCGGAAAGCAGCTTGTTGAAAATAATAAAGCACAGCTATCCCTGCTCTATTACGGCGATTATTGGTTCCATTCCTTAAACCGCAAAACCACGCTGAATTATGACCAGGGATTTGTAAAATCAATAAGAAGCCAACCAGGTAAAAAATTGTTGTTATTTACTGCTCATTCAACTATTGAGCCTTACTGCTCCACAGCCGGATTTCTCTACAAAGATTGCACCCTTGCTGAAACCATTAACGGTATTTCATTTCATCTTAAATCAAAACTGAAAGCTGAAAACCTTATTGTGGCTACTGGAAATACTAATACAAAAAGCTACTCAACACTTTCCTACGAGTTAAAAAACAGTAAATTAAAAATAAATTGCAGTTACCTGGAATACTATTTCACCCACGATACTAACGTTGTCCGCATTATCTTTTGGACATCCGATAGCAACAAAAGCTGGCTCAAAAGTGAATCTGAAGCCATTTTGGAGACTATTCGATTTGGAATAGGGTAGAAATATATGTGCAGGATAAGTATTATTTTTCCTTAAACTTTTATAATTGGCCTTATAACTTTGAAAGTTTGAAAGTAAACTATTTAAATCCCCATCAAATGATTAAATGGATACCTATTATTTTCCTTCTAAACCTGGCTCCATCTAAACTTCTAGCTCAAAAACAGGGTCAAGAAAAGATTGATTCTATGGTTTCAATTTTAAAAAGCAAAACAGATACAGCACAAATAAATTTACTCAATTTAATTGCGTATGAATTTAGAAATATTAATCCAGACACATCCATATATTATGCAAATCAAGCGTTAGACCATTCTATAAAACTAAAATTTCAAATTGGTATTGCCAATGCAAAATTGGCTATGGCTCGTGCTAAAGCAAATCTTGGAAGTACGGATATAGCTATTAAATGTTGTATTGAGGCGCTTACTATATTCAATAAGTTGCTACCATCTGCACCTGAAAAATTAATACCAGTTATAAAGTCGCAGATTTCAGGTGCCTACAACATGATGGGCATTGCATACATGATGAAAGGAAATAACCCGGAAGCTTTGAAATTTCTATATAAAGCCCTAAAAATAAGAACTGCTTCAAATGATGAATTAGGAATTTCTTATACCGAAAATAATCTCGGTATTATCTATCTTAACCAAAATAATTATCAGGAATCCTTAAAACATTTTTCCATTTCACTTAAAATTCGTCTAAAATTAGATGATAAATCCGGGGCCTCCAACTCCTACAATAATATTGGAGTCATCTATTTTAATTTGGGGAAATTCCAGGAAGCACATATGAACTATCTTAAATCACTTGAATTAGCAAATGAAATAGGGGACGATGATGCAGCCGCTACAGCCTCCGATAACATTGGATCAATCTACGAAAAACAGGGTAATTTTGCTGAAGCTTTAAAACACTATTATATCGGATTAACTATCAATAAGAAAGTTAAAAATAAATCCAACATGGCTGCTTCATATGGCAATATTGCAGGGATTTATATTCAACGAAAACAGTATAAAACTGCAAAATATTACATAGATAGTTCTTTAACCATAGCTAAAGAAATAGAAGCCATTGACCAGTTAAAGTATAATTACAAATCTCTTACAACACTAGACAGCTCACAAAACAACTTCCGACAAGCATTTGAAAATTATAAATTACATATTCAGTTTCGTGATAGCATCATCAATGAGGGCAATATCAAAAAAATTACTGAACAGGAAATGCAATATGATTTCGATAAAAAAGAAGCTATAGCACAAGGTAAACAGGAAAAAAAAGATGTAATCGCCAATGAAGAGCTTAAAAAGCAGAAACTCGTCCGCAATGGTTTTGTTGGCGGATTCACCATAGTATTGTTATTTGCCGGAATATTTTTAAAACAAAGAAACAAAATCAAAAAAGGCAAAAAGTTAAGCGATGGATTGTTGCTGAACATACTTCCTGAGGAAGTTGCAGAAGAACTCAAGCAAAAAGGTAGCGCCGATGCCAGACAGTTTGACGAAGTCACCGTGATGTTCACCGATTTCAAAGGTTTTACTCAAATTTCAGAAAAGCTCACTCCAAAAGAGTTGGTCGCCGAAATCCATACCTGCTTCAAAGCCTTTGATGATATCATCAGTAAGCACAACATAGAAAAAATAAAAACCATTGGCGATAGCTATATGTGTGCTGGTGGGCTACCTGTTCCCAACAAAACAAATGCCCTAGAAGTGGTTAATGCAGCTTTGGAAATTCAACAATTCATGCAATGGCATTTGGAAAAAAGAAAGTCAGAAGGAAAGGAAATCTTTGAGATCCGTATTGGTATCCACACGGGACCCGTAGTAGCTGGAATAGTAGGCGTTAAGAAATTTGCTTATGATATATGGGGCGATACCGTCAACATTGCATCGCGTATGGAATCAAGTGGTGAACCCGGAAAAATTAATATCAGCGGAAGTACTTATGAAATCATAAAAAATCAATTTAATTGCGAACACCGGGGTAAAATTGAAGCCAAAAATAAAGGGGGAATTGATATGTACTTCGTAAGTGAAATGTGATATGTGAAAATAAAATGCTATATAGATTTTCTCAAATCTGAAAATGAACGTTTTAAAAATAAATATAAATGCAATATTATTACACTCTAGTGTTTTATTTTATATTTCAAGTTTCTGTGGCACAAGTTACTTTTCAAAAACGGTTTGGCCATCCTCAAAATAATGTATCAGAATATGTTTATGATGCAACATTAGATCCCTGGGGCAATCTTTATATTATTGGTGCAAATAATTTAGAAACTTTTAATGTTACTAAAGTAGATTCTTTGGGGCAAACTTTGTGGATGAAAACTTTAAGCTCGATGAATATTGAACCAAACCGGATTATTTTTTCCAGTGATTCAAATTTAATTGTTCTGGGAAGAGGATCCTTTTCTTTAATTGACAATTACATTTTTCTAACAAAAACAGATACTTCAGGTAATATAATTTGGTCCCGCTATATGGCCACTAATGGCAGATTTAACCTCCCTAAACTTTTATTTGAAGATAACACAGGCAACTTTATTATTGGTGGTTATCAAAGTGTTGAATTTGATTCTGTTCAATTCACCTATAAAGAACAACCTTTTTTAGCAAAATTCGATTCCGGCGGTAATTTGAGTTGGTTTAAACAAGTACAAGGAGTTTATACTGCAGGTTTTAATGATGGAATCAAATTGACCAATGGCAATTATCTTATGACTGGTTTTGTAGGTGATACTATATTGGGGAATAAAGATATTTTATTATTGCAAACCGATTCTTCCGGAAATTTTCAACGTTCCGTCGCTATAGGAAATACTACACTTGATTTAGGACAAAAAAGTTATTAATGTAAATCATAATATTTTAATTGCAGCAACTGACAATAATTTATCTTCAATTGCAACAACACATTTTATCGAATTGGATAGCTCCTGGAATATACTTCTAAACAAGAAAAACTTAACACCCGGCGGCAGCACATATGATATAATACCCTACTTAAATGGCAGTTATCTTATTTCGTCAAACGGCCCTATGTTATATATAATAGACAGCGCATTAACACTTGTTCAAGGCAAAAACTATGGAAATTCGGGTTTTAACAGACGATTACATAAATCATTTCATATAGGCGAAGGAAGAGTGTTTAGCTGTGGCACCAATGGAGATGATTCAGATATTTTGGTATTGAGAACAGACTCTACATTGAATGCTGGATGCAACAGCTATTCTACGATCTTCTTCAATGACACTGTTCCACAGTTGTTGACAGAATGGCTAAATTTTTATGTTACAGATACTGTTTTTAACAGCTATTCATTTGATTCGATCATTTCACATGTATGGTCTGAAATAGAACTTTGTAATAGCTATACCGGACTAATAGATTTAAATGATAACTTAAAATTTAAGGTTGATTTGTACCCAAACCCAACAACCGAAACACTCAATGTATTTGTTGACGGAGATTTAAATATGGAAAAGATTCATTTGGAAGTTTTCGATATTTATGGCCGAATATACTGCTCTGAATGGAGTGATTTTATTTCTCAATCATCAATACCTCTGGATATTTCCTTTCTCCCGAATGGGAACTACATAATAAAACTAACTACAAATGAAAAATACAGCATCGCAAAATTTATTATTAGTAAGTAAAATAATTAGACCAATTTCACATTCATATGGAAATGCATCAGAAGTTGAAATTATAGATTATCACTAAAATGAAAAAACTAAAGAATATCCATCCTGGAGAAGTGCTAATGGAAGAATTTTTAATTCCTTTAGAAATATCAGCCTATAGACTTTCCAAAGACATCGGAATACCTCAAACAAGGATATCTGAAATTCTGAAAGGAAACCGACGAATCACTGCTGATACAGCATTACGTTTATCACAATATTTTGGTAATTCAGCAAAATTCTGGCTTGGCCTTCAAGACGACTATGATATTGAAGAAGGAATGAAGATCAAAAAGAAGGAGATAAATTCCATACTTCGATACCAAAGCAACGTGGCATAATCGAGCCCGCCCCGCAGGTTTCATACTGCAGGGAGAGGTTCTCACTTTTATCAACCACAATGAAATGAAGCTTGCTTGCCTCGTAGTCAGGCTGGCATCACTACAAAAGTTACCTCTGACCAGATTTCGACTTTCTAATACTTCGAGGCATTACCCTCGCGCGTACTTGTCCTGAGCCTGCCGAAGGAAGGGACTTACACCCTCTGGAATTTAACCATCCGTTAGCTAAAAATAAATTTGATTTTCTCATCTTTATCCTTTACCTTTCCAATTTGTGCGTCCTGTTCATACAGGGCGAACACACTCAATAGCCACAGGCCTCATGGATATCGGGTGGCATAGGGTAAGTTGTTGTAACTTCGAAACATATTACTACTTTCGGGATGCAGTAAGCATCATGAATTCTTCAACAGGTCAGCAGCGAATGTGAAACTACTAGCAAAAAGCCAGAATTGTTTTCTCACTGGAGCATGGTGAGGTCAATTTAATAGTCAGTATTCCAACTAACTCCGGATCAAAATTGACATATTTATCGTTTATCCAATTTCAATCGACAGATCAATCATACCATGGAAATAAATAAAATTATTGCCCGACAAATTTTAAAAAAAACATTTTTACGCGATGGATATTTAAGAATCAGACTAGGAAAAAGCTATGAAGTACGGTTATTTCCAAAAGATAACGAACAATTAAAAGAAATACGTTTATCAATATCTGCTCTGGGAATCAAAGTCAGCAATACATTTACTAAACACGGAAGAATAGTCCAGCCAATATATGGCAAAGAAATTACATATCAGTTTCTAAAGCTAAAACCAAGTACTGCACTGGAAAGAGATCCCTATTTGAAATCGGATAAATTAGAAATGCCAAAGAAACCGGAACCGCAACCAAGAACAAAATATAACCAGAAAGAACTTCCAAAAGAAATATATAAACAAGCCATGAAGTCAGACCAGTTGAAGTTTATCGAAAGAACGGTTTGTTTTCATCTAAAGATTTCGCCCACACTGATAAAATCAAATCTTCGATCACAAGAAGTTGTGCTGGCAAGACATCTGATTATGTATTTTGCGCGACTAGATACTCCATTTTCATTGACTTTTATTGGGATCTATTTAGGAAACAGAAACCATACGACTATCCTTCATGGTAGTAATAAGATCGTTTCATTAATGAAAAAGGATATGGAAATAAATAAACTGGTTAAAACTTTATCAGTAAAACTTAAATCAGAATAGTTATCATAAATTAAATTCGAAAGCTTCTGACATACGAATTCAAACACAAACGATAAATTTCAAATAGTATTTAAATTTTATAGAAAGATCGCCATCGTTATATGCTTATTATCTTTCATAAAAAATGGCTCTCTCTCGTTTCTTTGATCGAATCTAGCTCTGAAAGGCCGAATAGACGTCTGGAATTGAATGAAGACCCTGATTCGTATTATAAGAAATTTAAAATGAATAAATATGACCTCAAATTCCAACCTGGAAATTTTTAGCAAAAGAGTTCTAAACGCACGTCTGGAAACAGCTTATCAGGTATTTGCAAATCCATTGTATTTGCAAAAATGGTGGGGGCCGGAAGGGTTCACCAATACTTTTCATGAATTTGACCTACGACCTGAAGGGAAATGGGTACTTACAATGCACGGGCCTGATAAGGGTAACTATGAAAACTCATCCTTATTTAAACTTGTTCAGCCTTTGAAGTTAATTACCTGGACAAGAGTTTCGCAGCCTGTTTTTGATATGGAGATCGCATTTGAAAAACTTAACGATTCAAAAACCAGTATATCATTCAGGATGATATTTGAAATAATTGAAGAATGCGAAAAAATTAAGCGTTTTGCCATTCCAAAAAACGAAGAAAACTTTGACAGATTAGAAAGAGAACTTCTAAACATTGTTAAATGAAACTCTTTTACATAAACGAACTATGTACCATTCAACGATAGAAAACGTGATGCTTACTTTTCATTTTGAAAAATTTCTGCTCCTATCCTGTTTTAGTTTCAGGCAGGTAACTTCAGACTTGCTAATTTTAAATTATATAATACATTTGCTGATAAGGATGATAACACTGAATTACCGGGATCTGAATGGGATTACTATTTCAGTGAACAAATCGGGACCGATAGCAATATGGCGACAACAGTACGTATTACAATTTTTAATGAATCATACTATCTTATGGAGAGTATACTTGAAAGCTTCCAACAAGGATTTACCCTGACTTTGAATAATCTGGAACAGCTGTTGGCCACCCGAAAGCCTTCGGACATATAAACCATTTACGAATTTAATTTCGAAGAAATAAAATGACAATGAACGTACCAGCACAAATCAAAGCGTATCTTGCCAATCATCCAGAACCCAAACGCAGTGATATGCAAACGCTGCATCAGCAAATAATGCATTTAATGCCAGAATGTAAATTATGGCTCCTCAATGGCAGAGATGATAAAGGAAAAGTAGTTTCCAATCCGAACATAGGATATGGCTCACAAACCATGAAATACGTGGATGCTAAAAAAAACAAAGAATTTTATCAAATTGGTCTAAGTGCAAACACAAAGGGCATCTCTGTTTATATAATTGGTATCGAAGATAAGACTTACTTATCCAAAAACTTATGGTAAAGAACTAGGCAAGGCTACTGTTACCGGGTATTGTATTAAGTTCAAGGCACTTAAGGATATAAATATGGATGTACTTAAGGAAGCAATGCAGTATGGGGTTTCTGTCAGTTAAATTACATATCAAAAAATAATAAACCCTTGAAATACACATGACAATTGAAACAGCAAACTTAAGACTGATTCCATGCGACATTGAAATTTTGCAATCAGCTATTGCCGGTGACGAAAAGCTTGCACAGAAATTAAAGGTTTCCATACACAATAACTGGACTGAATTTGGTGTTGGTGCAATGCAGTATTCACTTGACAAACTAAGCGCAAATAAGGATGAAAGTGGTTGGTGGACCTATTTACCGATTCACAAAAATGATAACAAACTTATTGGTAGCTGTGGTTATAAAGGAAAGCCAACAAACGATGGTACGGTTGAATTGGGTTACGAAATTGCGCCCGACTATCGTAATCGCGGTCTCGCAACCGAAATGACTTTAGCACTTATTGAAAATGCCTTAAAAGATGAAAGAATAAAATCCATACTTGCTCACACACTCCCGCAAGAAAACCCTTCAACAGCAGTTTTAAAAAAATGTGGATTTGTGAAAGAATCAGAACTCAACGATCCTGATGACGGATTAATTTGGCGTTGGGTATTGGAGCGAAAATAACATAGAAAATCGCAACCTTTCTTTGACAAATAAAAATCATTGGATCATGGAAATAGTCATTAAAAAGGTCATTGGTCATTGAGTCATTAAAAAAGGTCATTAGTCATTAATTGGGTCCTTGAAAGGGTCATTTGACTCGCTGGCGAACGCCGCGTATGTCATTCCGTGAGCCCGGAGATTTTGCTTCAAAAACGGAAACAGTTTAGAGGTTATTAAAATATTCATTTGGTTTACAATCAACTTAATCCACTTTTTAGTGTTATATTACAGAAATCTCCTTTTATGAAATCTATTCACGAAACCATTACCCTAAGTAATTTAATGCTGCAACAACTCCACGAACGGCAATATCCTTCCTGGATTTTTGATGAAAGCACACTGACCATCATTGAAGCGAATCAAAGTGCCAAAGATTTTTGTCTCTATGAAAATAATGAGCTTGTAGGCTTAAATATTACCGAACTCTGGAAAGATGAAGATTTAAGTGATATCATTCACGACCTGGATATGTACAGCTCTGAAAGATCATTTTACGGCAATCTAAAACATAAAAAGAAAAATGGTGAAGTTGTTATGATGAGGGTTCGTGCTACACGACAACTTAATCCCAAAACATGCTGGGAAGTACACTTGCTGTAAATAATTTATATCCTCTTCGTTTCGGCTCACGACTTCATAGCATGAACTGGTAGAATTTTTAATGTCTGTAGCATTTTCAATCCCCCAATAATTTGCATCATATACCACTGAAGCAAACTTTTTGAACAAGAACAAAGTTCTAATTTCACATCCATAAATCCACTCTGAATGTGTGTTATATTGTAAGATGCAATTTGATCAGCAGGAAGCAAGGTTAACAAATCACTCCACGATTCATTTGTTGCTGAAAATTTATAAATACAACAATTGGAACTTTTCATACATTATATTCCTCAATATCTAAGCCATAAAAATGAGAGCAGCAAAATAACTCTTTTCAAAAATTAAGGGAATACCGTTGCGCCTAATGAGGTCATTATTCAACACACAGGGATTAAATGAGTGCTTGCATAACTCAAAAGACTTGATCGGTATGAGAACTGGGAAAAGGTCATTGAAAAAGGGTCATTAAGTCATTGAAAGGGTCATTGAAAAGGTCATTGAAAAGGTCATTTGACTCGCTGGCGAACGCCGCGTATGTCATTCAGTGAGCCTTTGTGCGAACGGAAAAAAAGAGTCATTTGTCATTGAAAAAGTCATTAAATAGGTCATTAAGTAATTTGTCAATGAGTGATTTGTCATTGTTGGTTACAGGACCTGACAGGTCACGCATCATGGGCGGAGGTATTTAAAAATGAAAGGTTGGTTAAAGTTTATTGAAAAATTTAACTGGTTAATATTTTTTCATAAAAAGATCACATTTTGTTTTATATTTGTATTAACCAATTTCATAGTAATGAAACAAACAACTTTTTTGACTCGCATCCTCATCAGTCTTCAGTTTTTAACTGCAGTTACCATTTGCTGAATCATAAATCAGCGCAAGCCCAAACCGCATACATTACCAATAGTGCTGGGGATAATGTTACAGTAATCGATGTGACTTCTGAATCAGTTATTGCTACCATTCCAGTTGGTTCTTTTCCTACCGGGATATGTGTAAGTCCAGATGGAACTAAGGTTTACGTTGCAAATAGAGATGACAATTCATTAAGTGTTATTAATACGGCTACCAACACAGTTGCCACAACAATAGCAGTTGGTTATATCCCAATTGGAGTTGTTGTAACACCAGATAACAGTAAAATTTATGTTGCTTGCATTGGTGAAGATAAAGTAAAAGTTATTGATGCGACGACCAATATCGTTTCAGCCATCATTCCAGTGAATGCAAGTCCAATGGGAATTGATGTGAGCCCCGATGGCAGCAAAATTTATGTGTCATGCCGTGGTGATGACGTTGTCAATGTAATTTCAACTGTTGCTAATCAGGTAATTGATACTATCAGTGTAGGGTCTCATCCTGGCAGTATTATGGTAAATCCCAACGGAAACAAAGCATACGTTGCCTGTGGTTTAACGGGATTGTCGCCGGTGTCCTACAGTATCATAGACTTAATTTCAGATTCATTGATTGCAACTATCCCAGTTGCATCATCACCTGGCCAAATAACTTCCAATTCCGACGGAACAATTATTTATATGACCTTATACAACCTCGATTCAATTTATGCAATCAACGATTCAACGCAAGCCATAATTGCCTCTATGTACGGCGGAAACGGTACGTATGGGATGCAGGTAACACCTGATGGCACAAAAATTTATGCGGTAAATTTCTTTTCCAGTTCCGTAAGTATAATAAGCACAGCCACTAATACCATAGTCAACACGGTTCCATGCTCACCTAGCGGAGAGCCTAACCCAGGCGGCCGTTTTATCTCCTCATACACGTACACTGGCCTCAACGAATCACCCAACAATCTATCTATTTCTGTATTCCCCAATCCCTCACAAAACGGCCTCTTCACTTTCCAGTCTGCTTTGCCTTTCGCTTGCGTGGATGTGGTTGATGTTTTAGGACAAAATGTAGTTCATCAATCTGTGAATTCAACATCATTAACCACCGTTGATTTAAGCAAACAGAAAAAAGGTGTCTATTTTTGGACTGTGATGGATGAAAAAGGAGGGCGGATGCTTGGGAAGATTTTGATGGAGTGATTTGAATGGTATCAATTCTTAAATAGTTTATTTTAAAAAAATGATCTGGTTATTGTCTCGTTAATTTTTGAATTGATTTGATAATTTCATTACCATTTCAATTTAAAATTTTCTTCATTACGGCGGTAAAGACGCGATGATCTCGTCTAAGGAGCACACAGAAGAGCGCTCCTCAATGCTTTTAAGCTAACTGGTCAATGAAAATTGAAAACTGAAAATTGGTCAATGAAAATTGAAAACTGGTCACTGGTCAATGAATACTGGTCACTGGTCATTGAAAACTGATCACTGAAAACTGGTCATCGGTCACTGGATACTGGTCACTGAAAACTACCACCTGCACCACCCCTATCCACAAATGCTTTCTAAATCAGTGGGCGAAATGAGCACGGAAGTCGATCCACTCGCCGCATCCGATAACCCCGCTCCGGTGACAAAAGACTATTTTCACTTTATTTTCAATGTCCTCTGCGTCTTGTTGACTGCCATTTCCGTCTTTTGTCTGGTGGAATGGATCGGAAAAGGGATTGTGATGATGGTGAGCTGAAGTGTTCCCAATACAGGAACTCTTTCAAAGTTATCAGTAATGCGATTGGAGGAAACAACCTCTCTCATTTAAAAACAATCCCACTTCATTAAAGCTGACAAAAACAGTAAAAAATTCTATCTTTAACTATTCCATCATCTCCCATGAAAAAATATCTATCTCTGCTGCTGTTACTCTGCTCAGGTTTCGCACACGCCCAATCAAATACCACTAAAGGCACGGAGTTCTGGCTGGCATTTATGGAAAATCTTACGCTTTCGATGAACGGCACACCAGAATTTTCACTCGTCATCAGCAGCGAGAGCACTACAGGTGGACTTATTGAATTTCCGGCAACGGGCTTCAGCATCCCGTTCAATGTAAATGCCATGCAGGCAACGGAGATCTATCTACCTCAATCTATTTTATATCCGCAGGGTGATGAAGCTATTTCAAATACAGGTTTAAAAATTACCTCCAACGATTCCATCAACGTATATGCCTACCATCACCGCCTCTACTTTTCGGACGCCACTATGGTGTTGCCTGTAAATGAATTGTCGTCTTCCTGCATGATCACAGCTGCCAAAGACAACCACAATGCCAACCCCTCCGAAATGGTGGTGCTTGCAACAGCAGATTCCACCACTATTGCCATAACGCCTTCGGTGCTTACGGTAAGTGTGCGCCCTCCCGGTGTGCCCTTTTACGTTACGCTCAACAAAGGACAAACCTTCCAGCTACAGGCCTTCGACGATTTGAGCGGCACGGTGGTTGCAGCTGTGGATTCCTCAAAAAAAATAGCCACTTTTGCAGGTGCACGGCAGGCTTTTATTGGTTGTGGTACCGGTGCCGATAGTCATGTGTATGATGCCGGTTATCCTGCCATGTTTGGAAACTCTTTCGTAGTGGTGCCTCTCCTCAATTTTGGCGGCGATCCGGTAAAAATTCTCTCCTCGGCCGACTCCAATTTGGTTTTCATTAATAACGGCCCTCCCATTTTTTTGAATAGAGGTGAATTTCTGGATACCACACTAAATGTCGCTTCATTTATCGTAGCCGACAAACCCATATCTGTTTCACAATTCATGAAAAGCTACGGATGCAATCCCAACCAAATGGGTGATCCCAATATGGTGGTTCTTACTCCAATAGACTTACTGAAAATTCGTGCCATCTATAAAAATATCGAAGGACCACAAAATGCAACTTTCGTGCATAATCCCAATCACTATGTAAACATTGTCACCAAAAAATCACCTGCCAATGCCAATGTTACTCTCGACGGAATCGCTATTACAGGCTTTCAGTCTGTGACTGCTAACCCGCAATATTCTTATGTACGATTGACTGTCGCATCAGGCGATCATAGTATTTATTCTCCGGATGGATTCAATGCATTTACTTACGATGTAGGCGACTATAACGCTACCACTTTTCATCTGGGTTATGATTTTAAGGATGTGCCTGTTGGAATAGAGGAACATGACAACGATGTTAAATCATCCATCTACCCAAATCCATTCACCGACCAAACAGCAATCACTCTAACAGGTACAACCACCTTTCGGGAAGCTGAATTGCTGATGTTTTCTGCAGATGGTAAAAAGATTCTGCAAAAAGCTTTCACAGGTAATACCACAACTATACAACGAAATAACATCGCTGCTGGACTGTATTTCTATGTCGTTGTCACGGAAAATAAAGTTGTATCAAGGGGTAAGGTTTCGGTTTATTGAAAGGTTCTTGGGTGAACTAGAAGTTTCAGAAAAAGGAAAAGGAACTTTCCGTGTAAAACGAAAAAATGCATTTCAGTTAATATAATTATCCGATGGAAAAACTACTGTTTTGTACAAGTTGAAAAGAGAAATAAAATAGTCTGGAATATGAAATTAGTAATTAAATAGGTACTTTTGCAAAGACAGAAAGCCGAGGCCTGAAAGCGAGTTACTCTCTGAATATCAATTTTTTATAAATCAAATTTAAGAACTAAATTTTAACCAATGAGTAAATTTCGTACACCCTTACTTGTGCTGGTTTTCATAGCATCACTGCAGAGCGCATTTTGTCAAATAATTGACTGGCAGAATTCTATCGGAGGAAACAATACTGAATTGCTACGCTCCACATTTCAAACCCGTGATGGTGGTTATATTGTTGGAGGGCATTCTGCATCCCAAATTTCAGGCGATAAAACTGAAGACAGTTATACACCTGACTATTGGATTCTGAAATTGAATTACCTGGGAAATATTCAATGGCAAAATACAATTGGAGGCAATAATAATGATTACTTTTATTCGATAGCTCAAACCAGTGATGATGGGTATATTGTTGCCGGTGCGTCCAATACCAACATTTCGGGTGATAAAACTGAAATGAGTGCTGGATTGTATGACTTTTGGATCGTTAAACTGGATTCGATGGGAGTCATCCAATGGCAAAATACTATCGGTGGAAGTAATGAAGATTTTCCGAGTACGGTTATCCAGACTTCTGATGGCGGATACATGATCGGAGGAAGTTCCAAATCCAACATCTCCGGCGATAAAACGGAAAATAGTCTGGGAGATAATGATTACTGGATTATAAAAACAGATTCTGCCGGAATTATACAATGGCAAAACACCATCGGCGGTAGTGGCGACGATCAACTCTATTCTTTAGTACAGGCTAATGACGGAGGTTATCTTCTCGGAGGTTATTCCTACTCCAATATTTCCGGTGATAAAACAGAGAATAGTCTTGGAGCCAGTGATTATTGGGTCGTAAAAACAGATGCTGCCGGAAATATTGAATGGCAAAATACTATCGGTGGAAATGGTCAGGAACAGTTGAGATGCATTATCAAAACCAATGATGGAGGTTACATGTTGGGAGGACATTCAGCTTCCAACATTTCAGGTGATAAAACAGAAACTTCCATTTATGATGACTTTTGGATCATCAAGACCGATTCACTGACAAACATCCAATGGCAAAATACTTTTGTCGCTTCAGGTTCAGATATTTTTGGTTCGATTGTTCAAACCGACAATGATGGATTTATTTTAGGAGGATACAGTGGATCCGACATCTTCGGTGATAAAACGGAAAACAGTAACGGATATAATGATTACTGGATCATAAAAACTGACCCTATTGGTAATATCGAATGGCAAAACACCATTGGTGGAGATGGCCATGACTATCTTTCATGCATTTCCGGGACCGACGATGGCGGATATATTGCAGGTGGGTATTCTGAATCTTTATTATCTGGGGATAAAACTGAGCAACTAATCGGAGTTTCTGATTACTGGATCGTGAAAATTCTCGATAAATACAATCACATCGAGGGGTCTGTATTCGCAGATTTAAATACTAATAACATACAAGATCCCGGTGAGTTGAATATTCCTTACCGTAAAATAAAACAAGCGAGTTCAGGACGGTTTACTTTCACAGGTACTGATGGTAAATACTCTCTGGTGGTAACTGATACCGGCAATTGTGTAATTGAACCTGAATACAGTAATGGCTATTTCAACGCTTCCCCGCTGACGCATACCGTTAATTTCAGCACCTGGCACGAAATTGACACGCTGAATGATTTTGCATTTCAACCTGCCGGAACATTCAATGACCTTTGTGTGACTATTACTCCCACTACTCCATTCAGGTCAGGATTTAATGCCGGCTATATAGTAAGTTATTCCAATGAAGGTACTACTCCTCTATCACCAACTATTGTCTTTTATCCCGATGCTAATCTTAATTTTTTAGCGGCAGGTATAGCTCCCGCCTCCGTGACACCAGATTCTGTGATGTTTGCAATTGGAAACATTTTACCTTTTCAAAACGGACAGTTTTTCATTACTGTGAATGTGAATACAGGATTGATAATTGGTTCCCTCATTCATTCAAGTGTTGCTATTCTTCCAATAGCGGGTGATGCAAACCCTTCGTGTAATCAGAACTACTTTGATGTATATACAATCAATGCTTATGATCCTAATGATATACTCGTAAACAGGTATTCCCTTTTCGATTATGAAATGACATCACCTCCGTTTCTCGAATACATCATCCGTTTTCAAAACACCGGAAATGATACTGCGTTTTACGTGCGCGTAGAAAATAAAATCACCAACAAACTGCAACTCTCCACCTTTGAATTAGTAAATGCCTCCCATAACTGTAGTGCACAATACCTGAGCTATGACTCAACCATGAGGTTTGTCTTCAACAACATCCTCCTTCCTGACAGCAATGTAAATGAACCTGCGAGCCACGGATTTGTGAGATACCGTATGAAACCACAGGTTTCTCTTTCCGTTGGCGACAGTATCACAAGCACTGCCGGAATATTTTTTGATTACAACACCCCTGTTATTACCAACACTGCTGTCACACAAATTATCTCCCCCACAGGAGTGGCATCAACTGATGCTGTCGAAGCAATAAGGGTTTATCCTAATCCGGCAACTGATGAAATTACTGTTGAACAACAACTCGCACACAAACAAAAATCAGTAATAGCTATTTACAATGTTTATGGCCAAAAGATTCAAGTCCTTTTCGAAGGAATAATTAATGCAGGAACATGGACCGGAAAATTTGACCTTAGCAGTTTGCCTGGTGGAGTTTACCTGATTTCAATAAATGGAGCAAAGACGGTGACACAAAGAGTAATAAAGCTTTAAAAGACTTCGACGCAGTTTCTTCACTTTCACAGCAGGAAAGAATAGTTTAATTTCCAATATTCCTGTTTAGAATTTTTCAGCAATTCACACAGTTCTTCAACCCCATTAAATTGCTTTATTTGGCACCTCCGAACTTTTGGTTACATTTGGGAGGTGGGTATGAGACAAAATTCTTATACCAAACTATTGATTGTATTGCAATGCTGATCAAAATTCAGACTAAAAACAAACTGACAACCATAACGGGTAAGCCGAAAACCGAATAGAGTAAGCTCTAAATAAAATAAAATTATGCTAAAATTATTTTCACTGACCTCAACGGTAATTTTTTGCTTTACATTAATTGTGGGTTGTTCTAATCCCGACAAATTGAAACCCGCAACAGCGGAAGAACTTTCACAGATGAACAAAGATTTTGTGAAAGCTCTCAATGCAAAAGATGCTGTAGCAGCAGCTAACTGTTACACTGAAGACGCTACTATACTTCCACCCAATGAAGCTCCGGTTAAAGGACGAGCCAATATTCAAAAGTATTGGGAAGGTGCAATCGCAGCAGGTGCCTTTGATGCTGAAGTAGCAACTACAGAAACGGGTAGCAACGGTGACCTGGGTTATGAAGTTGGACGTTTACAAATGAAAATACAGATGCCTGATGGAAATGTTATTGTAGAAAGAGGTAAATATACAGAGTTGCTTAAACGGGGTGCCGACGGAAAATGGAAATCTACCCTTGGAATATGGAACACCGATACCCTCGCTCTAAAATAAAAGTACCTCTTTTATAGCACGAAGCAAACAAAAACAATGAGAACACTGCTATTGATTTGTTTTTTAAATTTTTTTACAACAAATTCGTATGGTCAATCCTCACAAACCCCAAATTTACCATTCGTTTATAAAAACAGTGTACATACTGAATTATTGGGTAATGGTTCAGTATATTCATTTGTTTATGAAAGAGTTTTGTTAAATGGCCCGAAATTTAAGACAACCGGACAATTTGGTTTTACACCATTGCCTCCACCCTTAGAAACAGAATTTGTAGTTCATGCAATTGTTAACGAACTAATATCATTTAATAAGCATCACATTGAAATCGGATTGGGTTATGGAATAGTTAAAGAAGGGACTTCCGAACAATTTGATTCAGGAAATTATGATTTCATAACAGGCAGACTCTGTTACAGGCATCAAAAACCGGATGGACGATTTACTACAAAAATCGGATTTACACCCTTTATTTTTGTAAATGATAATTCAGTTGATTTTATACCCTGGGGTGGCATTTCGTTTGGATATAATTTTTGATAGAAATAGTCAACCCCGGATTAAAAAAGTTTCATTATTCCCTGATTTGTGAATAAAAAATCTGAAACGTAAAGCAACAACAACAAAATTCCGATTTAATTGAAAAGTAAAATACTGAATTTTATTTTATTACTCACCTCCCTCATCGGCTATTTGGAATGGGGCGACAACCGGCATATGTTTCTCTTTCAGGCTGAAGGTGAAATTCTTTCTAAATTAGTTACAGATCCGCTTTCTGTCATCCACCCTTTTACCCTCCTCCCTTTAGCAGGACAAATACTACTATTTATTACACTGTTTCAAAACAAACCAAACAAAGTGCTGACATACATCAGCATTGGTAGTCTGGGGATTTTGCTGGCATTTATGCTGGTGGTTGGCGTAATGAGTTTAAACTATAAAATAATAGCCTCCACAATTCCCTTTCTTTTGGTGAGTGCAATAACAATTTTGCATCATAGAAAAAACAAATAGAACGAAGAACGAAATACGGAGAGCGAAATGCGAAATGCGAAGAGCGAAGTTAGAGAGACTGTTTCAACTAAAGTGAACTGAAATTCTACCGGTCATCTCTTAACTTGCATTCCTCTCTCCAAAAACAGCAATCTTTCGACTTGTCCCTTCCAACTTGTCCCTTTCAACTTTCAACAAACTAAAAAACTAAAAACTATAATAGTATCGCCAAACAAAGCCTCAAGATGCAGGATTTAATTAATATTTTCGAAATAAAAAGCCTGTAAGTGAATTTTTTTCTATTTTTAGAAACCAATTTTACCTTAAACCCAAACCATTAAGGGCAACTGTTTCATAAATAAGAATCCGATGAATAAAACAATTTTATCCGCTTTGTTAATCAGTATGCTGGCTTTTGCAGGATGTAAAAGAGGACGATCCCGCCGCTCCTTCCGGGTCAAAATATCTCTGGGTAAAAGCATTTGGACCATCCAACGGGGGTTACGATTACACCTACACCGCTCCCGTTATTTTAAATGGCACTGATATCAGTTTTGTATTGGAAAGTACCACCGGTTTCTATTTTGAAAAAAGTTTTAATGAATCATCGCCGGCCGATATAGGCGATGGCAATTATATTATGAAATACCGGGTTACCGATGGTGCAGGTGCGGCAAGCTTTTATGAAAATATGTTCTTTAGTTATTTTCAATATGGCCATCAGGACAACCAGAATGTTTGGGGACTCAATTTCAATTCAGGTTCCGGACCTTATCCCGAATTTTTTAAAACTGATTACAATGGAAATGAATTCGGGGTAATTCAACTTGCCCCCTTTTATTTCAGTAGAATCAACTGGGTGAATCCTGTTTCCAGCCACGAATTCATTAACCTGGCTCTCAATGGTGAAGCCGAAAAAATGAATTTCGACGGTCAGTCAGTGCTTACCAATTCTAACGCACTCAGTATCATGGATGCTCCCAATAGCTACACTTTGGCAAAATGGATTGATGTGGTAAAACTAAACAATGCCTATTACGGTCAAATGAGTGTGATCGACTCCGGTAGCCTCGCCGAGGTGAGTTACCTCTTTAAAATGGACAATAACCTGAATCACGTTTGGCATCAACCGGCACCGGTTAATTGCATCTTAACCGATGGCGCATCTCTCGTTACCATCGGAAATAATAACGGTTCCTTTACCGGTGGCGAAGTAAATAAATTCAGTCCCAACGGAACGCTCCTCTGGTCTGTACCAATAGGTGGCAGCTGCCGCCTCGACTCTACCAGTGACATCAATACCAATGGTAATATTTATGTTTACATAACACCCAAAGTGCCCTACGGCTACATATCCATCGGAAGTATCACTATAACCGGCCTGAGTGATGTTATCGTCAAATTCAATACCCTTGGTCAGTATCAGGGGCACATTAGTCTACCGTTCGATTGTAAAGCCAAAATCAAATCTTTTGGCATCTACCTCGCCTTCGTGGGCAGGCACCGAAGCACCGCCGATTTCGGTATCCGCCAACTCCAGGGTCAAGGCAATTTCGTCGCCCTCATGGAAGGGTTTTGAGCGGTGTGCGAAATACGGAGAGCGAAGTTTGAAAAACGGAAACTGTTTTGAAGCTGAGATTTAGCGGCCACGCAATGACTCCCTTTCAAACGGACCAATTATTTAGAAAAACAGGGAAGCTGAAAATCGAACAGGTTGAGCAGGACAACAATAACAAATAAATAACTAACTGCTGAGGCTATACCCAAAAACTAAATGAAAAGAACTATTACAATTTTAATTGCTGTTCTGTTACTTTCTTCAGTTAATTCAAATTCACAAACCAATTGCGATTCCATCAGTGTTGATACTGCCTATGTAGATGCATTCGGATTTTACCTCACTGCTTATAACAGTAGTCCTCACTTTATCGTTTATCCTTTTTTATCGGTCCTTCTTGATGCCAATCCTTACATCACTTTAACCACCACCCCCACTATAACTAGTTTTTTGAGTATACCAGGTGATGCTAACAATGGTTATACAGATGTATTCTTTACAGCTACTGTTCCCGCAGCCTCAGCGGTTCCTCAAAGTACTTTATTCACAGGTATTTTAACAATAACTGACCCTAATGATTCTACATTTACCTGCAGTAAACCGATTAGTTTTCTTTATGGAAATCTGGTTTCATCTGTAAACGAACTACAAACAGGAATTGAAACTATTTTTCCGAACCCGTCAAATGGACAGTTTACAATTGTGCTTTCAGAGGATTACGCTGAAATCTTTGTAACTGACATTATTGGACAAAAAATAGTAGAAGTTCAAACAATACAAAAGACAACGACCTTGCAACTTGATAACAACGGAGTTTACCTAATTTACTTTAAGACAAAGCAAGGAATGACAACACGAAAACTTATTGTGAACCGATAAGAAAAATATCTAAATACTATGTGACTAATTCGGTAAACATTGGTTTGACGTTAAACATGAGGCTAAACACCCTTTTTTAATGGCATTGAAAGGACTTTTTCGCTTTAAAGAGCTGTTATATAATTGATTAGGCGTTTTACAGCAAAACAGAGTTTGTGCACTTTCATTTTTTGTCGTAAATTCCGTCAAATGAAATTATACCCTAAAATGAAAAAGGTCTTACTTCTTATTTTATGCTATTTCAACTTGAGCTATATAGCAGGCTCCTTTGCGCAAATTAGCGGTTGTACCGATCCACAATCCAATAATTATAATCCTGCAGCTACTATCAATGATGGGTCCTGTTCATACAATGCCACCAATCTCGTTTTAACTACTAAAACTTCACTGAGTGCGCCTTTGTTAAATGAATCTTCAGGCTTAACTTTTATTAATGGTAAATTATGGACATTCAACGATTCAGGCAACGCAAATGATATTTATCGTGTAGATACAGCCACAAGTACTGTTTATCAAACGGTGGACATCACCAATGCTACCAATGTGGATTGGGAAGATATGACATCCAATAACGACTTTTTGTTTGTTGGTGATTTTGGAAATAACAATGGCAACAGACAAAATTTAAAATTTATCGAATCAATAAAGCTGACCTTACATCAACCACAACAGCAGTAAGCGCGGCTATTATTAATTTTTCCTATTCTGATCAAACTTCATTTCCCTCATTACCTACTAACAATGACTTTGATTGCGAAGCCATGATTTTTTTGAATGATTCCATTCATCTGTTCAGTAAAAACTGGGTGAACAAGCAAACAAAGCATTATGTACTTCCCAACTCCCCCGGAACTCATGTAGCGCAGTATCGCGAAACGTATAATACCGGCTTCCTCGTAACAAGTGCATCTGTTCAACAATTTGGAGTGATTTCTTTAATCGGGTATTTAAAGACCGGAACACAACCAGTTTCGATGTGTTTGATTTATGATTACAAGAACAATTTGTTGTTTAATGGAAACAAAAGAAAATTTGATCTGTCAACTCAACTCGTGTATGGACAAGTGGAAGGGGTGGAATTTTTTAATAGTTCCCGGGCATTTGTCACTAATGAACTTTTTACAAACGGCACTACTGTAACTGCGAAACTCAGAACCTTTGATATTACCCCTTATTTACCCGCTGCTTTTTTGTATCCTAAACCAGTAGCCAACTTTACAGCAAACAATGTAACTGTTTGCAGCAATACCAATCTAACTTTCACCGACCAAAGTACGAATTCCCCTACTTCATGGCAATGGATTTTTACAGGAGGCACACCTGCTACTTCTACTTCACAAAATCCACAAGTAAACTATCAGGTTGCCGGAACTTATACAGTTAAACTAATTGTCTCCAACAGTTCGGGTTCCGATTCATTGGTAAAAACTAATTACATTACCGTAAATCCGCTGCCGGCTGCAACAATTACTGCCGGAGGAGCGACAACAATTTGTTTGGGAGGTTCTGTTTCGCTTAATGCAAATACAGGCCCCGGATTAACGTATCAATGGAAAAATAATACGTTAAACATTGCAGGAGCTACAGCTTCATCCTTTTCGGCCATTGCTTCAGGCGATTATACCTGTTCCGTTTCGAACAGTTGCGGGAGTGTAATTTCAAATTCAATACTTGTAAGTGTAAATTCCGGATTAGCCACTCCTGCAATCACAAACGGACCAGCACTAGTTTGCAAAAACACTACCGGTAATTTATATTCAACAGATGTAGTTAGTGGTGCCACTTCTTATACATGGACAGCTCCCACCGGGGCAACAATAATTTCAGGACAAGGAACGAATGCCATTAGTATTGATTATTCGAATACAGCAGTGAGTGGAAACGTTTGTGTATATGCATCTAATAATTGCGGTAATAGTTCAGTTGTTTGCAAAGCAATTACTATTGCAACTGCCATTCCGGCCCGACCGGCAAGTATTTCGGGTAGTTTATTACAGTGTCCTGGAAACTCAGGAGTTGTTTACACTTGTCAAACTGTTAGCAATACGTCAAGTTATATCTGGACAGTACCCTCCAACGTGAGTATACTCAGTGGACAAGGAACCAATTCTATTACGGTCAACTTTCAACCCTCATTTGTTTCGGGTTATTTTAAAGTAGGTGCTGTAAATTGTATTGGCACAAGTTCTTTGCGGAGCATATTTGTAACCTCAAAGCCATCCACTCCGGGATTAATTTCAGGGCCAGTAGTTGGAATTTGTGCAGGAACAACCAATGTTGCATATACCATTGCTGCAGTGAATACGGCAACCGGATACAATTGGATCGCCCCACCCAATGCTACTATGACCAGTGGTCAGGGGACAACTTCGGTAACAGTTAGCTTCAGTGCACTGTTTACATCAGGATCTTTGCAAGTAACGGCAAGCAACATATGCGGAACCAGCAATGCGCGCAGCACAACAGTACGCAGTGCACCCGGTACACCCGGTACCATATCCGGTATTGCTTCCGTTTGTGCAAATCAAACAGGAGTTCCCTATTCCATAGTTGCGGTAGCCGGCGCCATCGGCTATGAGTGGATAGTACCCGTAGGAGCCCTAATCGTATCAGGACAAAATTCCACTTCCATAGTTGTAAATTATGGAACAAGTGGGGGTTCAGTAAAAGTACGAGCAAACAACGTCTGTGGAAATAGTTCGTACCGTACACTGACCGTTGCAGTTTCATGCAGAGATTCCTATTCCGGTCCGGAAAATACTTTTGATGTTTCCATTTTCCCCAACCCTGCTAATGCTCAATTTACAGTAAGGCTCCATTCGGATTTGGATGCTCCGGTGATCTTTATTCTCCGCGATCCATTAGGAAGAGAAATTGAAAGAATGGAACATCTCGAAACTGAAAGTGATTTTGAGTTTGGATCTAACTTATCAATTGGTATTTACTTCGTTGAAATACTTAGCAACGATAACAGCAAAATTATTAAAGTGATCAAGCAAGAATAATGCTTTGGTAGCTTTTGCCATCTGATTCTCTCCTATCCAGTTGCCAGTTGAGATTTGTCTATATTTATACAGATAAATGTTTTCAATTACGCTTCAATTGACAGTCTTTCCCTAATTTGCTTTTCCCTATTGACCTTAAATCACCACCTGCTAAAATTTTGTGATACGCTGTCATCACTTTTATTTTATCCGTTGGCGTAATAGTAGCATCGCGTTCACTGCTAACAGTCCCATGAGTGCGATGTAAGAAAATTTCTCAATCGCAGTTCCCTGAAACCCTTCATTGATGCCATTATACAAAATCCATAAAACAAAGAGTGAATTGCCTATTATGGCCAACCAGGTAAATACACCAATGACTGGTGAACTTTCTTTTTCCATTTGGCTATGCGTTTAAGTTTGAATAATATTGAATTTCAATTTACGTTACTTTTTTTTATTTCGCTTTAAGAAAACTGCAGAAATAAAACCATCGTCACCGAAAATATTAAATTAGTTAGAATAATAGCCCATGGTGTTTCATAAACAGCTATCCCTAGTTTTAAGTAATGTGAAAGTCCGGAAGCAATTGCCACGGGGTTTCAATTAGAGCTGTTACTGCCCGTATTGGTTTTGGTAAAGTTTCGTGGGCATAGAAAAACCAGGTCAGAAAAGTTGTCAGCAGAAAAACAGCTGCAATTAATTTAATTGGTCTTGAGGAAGGGCGCATCATCATTCATTAGCTTTTGTCTTGCTTTATAGATACTTCAATCAATCCCTTCAGAACTTTCAAATCAATATCTTCCAGTTTATTGATATAGATACAACCGCCGGCTGTTTTGTGCTTTCCCAGCTTATTAATTGCAGCTTCATGTTCCTTATGGTTTATCATCAGGTACACAGAAAGATTTGCTTTTCGAGGAGAGAAACCTACCAGGAACCAATCAACTTCTCTACCGCTGGTTGGACTTTTATACCTTTTACTTCAAAACCAATAAGAGAGCTTCCCACATCTTTGGCTCCTCTCCGGTTGCCTGCTTCATGATTGCTAGTAACGTAAAACTGTCTTGCTGTTTTTGTTCGTTTTTAACTGTACCAATAAATTCTTCAACACTTGCTGAATTTTGTTTTGTTTTTATCTCAGCTGGTTTTGATTTTTTTTCAACCATATTTAATCACTATTAGTTGGATTTGTGAGTACTTATTTACAATTCTTTTCTTGCTATACACTTCGGAATTTACAGATCGACCGAACATGGCATAAACGGTTTTTATTTGACGATGTGCCGGGTTTTAGTGCCCAATTTACTTTGAATTCCAATTGTTTGTTATAGCACCATTGTTTCGTAGGAGTATATTCAGCGTCAAGCTACCAAACAGCTGCTGGCAGTTCGGGTTAATTTGTCACTATTGCTTCAGTTTTTTAATCATCTCTTCTGCATTTTCGTTCGTTGGATCCAGTTTTAAACTAGTTTCATAATTCTTAATGGCTGAAATTTTGTCGCCTTTACTCATATAGGCTTCGCCTAAACTATCAAAAGCATTAAATGAGCTCGGGTAGGCAATACAATTCATGGTAAAAATTCCGATTGCTTCATCAAATTTGTTATCAGATAATTGTTCGTAACCTTTTCTATTCAAAACATCTTCTAAAATAGCAGTTTTAGCAGGTCTAGCTTTATAGGTAATTTTAGCTTGTTCTAAACCTTTAGTTAAAATAACTTCAATTATATCTTGACTAAATTTTTGATTGGTTTCATTGTAGGGAATAGGAATAGTTGGTTGGTAATTCTCTTCAAATAGTATCTTAGTTATTTCCAAATTAAGTTGATCAACACCACGAAATGACTTATTTGACATTAAAATCAAAGTTGTGTTTTCATCAATAAATCGCATACAATCTGCATAAAAAATATTATTTGTTCCATTATGCCAAATCCGGAAAGTATTTCTGTTTGTCCTGAAAACATCCCAACCATAAGCATAAATAGCTCTACTGTTTTCGTTTGCTCTGATTGATGGATGATATAATTTTTCTTTTGCTGCTTTCGAGAAAATATTTTCAGTCATCAGGGATTTATGCCACTTAAACATATCTTCTGATGTTGAAAGTATTCCGCCATTTCCTAATAAATGAAGAAAAGGTGCTTTCCCATTCCACTTTTTTTCGATTGGTTTTCCCCAAATTTCCCTGTTTTTATCATACCCAACCGCAATTAAGTCGTTATCAAAGTTGGGTCTGCTATAACCTGTTTGCTCCATTTCTGAAGGTTTCCACAGGTTTTCATACAGGTATTGCTCATAGGTTTGTTCTGATACTTTTTCAATGATAAGGGCCAATAAACTGTACCCGATGTTTGAATAGGAAAAATCTGAGCCAATTTTAAATTGCAAAGGCGAAATCATTAAAGAATCTATAAAAGCTGTTTCCGAAATTGGCTCGTAGTCTCCACCCACATTGCTCTGCAATCCCGATTGGTGTCTTAATAAATCGTGAATGGTGATAGTGGATTTATCCACAGGAACATTTTGAAAGTATTTTGAAAGGGAATCGGAGGTGCTCAATTTACCTTGCAGTTCTAATTTTAGAATGGCTGCCGCCGTAAATTGTTTGGTCAGTGAACCAATGTCAAAAATGGTATTGGGGGTGTTATTTTCCTTGAGTTCCACATTTCTAAATCCATACCCTTTTGAAATGACTTTATTTCCGTTTATTTCCACAAGCACCGTTCCGTAAAAATCATCTTTTTCTAATTCTGATAAATACGATTCAATTCGTTTTGTCTTTTCCGAAACGTTATTGAGTTGAGCAAATGACGTTGTATAAAAAAGCAATGTCATTAATACAGCGATTAAACTTTTTTTCATTTCTTGTTTGCTAATATTAGTCCTATTCAAGTGTCATTTATACGAATGCCTTGTGGCTTGCAATTTTACGCAGTGGTGGTGTGAAACGCTTTCGCAGTTGATGCCTGTTCAGGTTTCTCAATTTAATAAATCCCATCCTACCAATAAAATACATCGTTACAACTTATTGTTTTATGATTTTGGCAATTAGACCCGGTTGATTTTTAACTTGTACAAAATATACACCGGCCGGAATTTCTGAGATGTCGATTGAAGCTGAACATCTTGAATCAATACAAGTATGTTCCATTTCATAAACTAAGGAACCCAGCATGTTATATACCTGAATTGTGTGTTTTTTATTATTTGAGGAAGTAAATGAGACTACTACATTTTCAAGAGCAGGATTTGGAGATAATTTCAATCCGAAAGTTTCCGTACCTGTAGTATTGACCCCGCTCATTGTTGTTGTATTAGTGATTTTCCATGCGTTGTTGGAGGCAATTCCGCACATATACCACAAAGCATTGTCAAAAACGGTAGTGGATTGAGCATGCCGCGTATTTGCCGGTTCGTTTCCTGCAGTGCTTTTTAATTCATGCCAGTTAATTCCATCTTCTGAATACCAAACATCATTCATTTCTGCACCCGTTGCAAGTCCACCCATTAACCACATTTTATTATCGAACCAAGCTACAGTATGCCATAAACGGCCTCTCCAGGGAGCGGATTCATTCACCAGTGTCCATGTAATCCCATCCGCTGTTTTCCAAACTTCGTTAAACGATCTACGTGTTCCTTCGTTTGATCCACTCAACATCCAAATTTGGCCACTTCCGTCAACACAGCTGTTCACCTGCATGCCTCTTCCCGACCAAGGAGCATTTGGCAATTGCGTCCACGTTATTCCAACTATGCTACTCCAAACATCATTCAAAGGATTACCGCTGCATTGTTCGCCACCATACACAAATATTTGACCATTAGCGTATGCGTAGTTCGGATTATTTCTTAGTACATATCCTGGAATGGCACTTGTTGTTTGTGTCCAATTGATTCCATCCGTACTTTTCCAAACATCGGTCAAACACCCTGACTGCGGATCTCCTCCTATAACCCAAATTGCACTGTCGCTTGCAAGCCAGGCACTACAATGTCTTCCCGGCCAAGGAGCGGTTGTTTCAAATGTCCAGTTGGCACCATCTGTTGAACTCCATATTTCGCTATGTGTGTAGTTAGGGGGATGATATGGCGGATCCCAACCACCCAATAGCCACATTTTATTTTGAAAGTTTACTAATCCTGCTCCATCCTTTGCATTAAACGGTAAAGTGGAAGCAACTTCTGTCCACTCATATTCACTAACCAGTAGTGCCCCGGTTGATTGGGTAAGTAAAGGATTCGTAAAGTCAGAAACACGTGCTTCAACAGTTGTTCCGGGCGCATACGTCATGTTTAAATAGGTATAACTTTCATATGCCATATTTGTGTGAACGGCTGCGATCCAAGGACCACCATTGATACGATATTCAACCAAAATAGAATCGCTTATTTGCAAGGTATCATACTCCCAATAAACCAACACGTTGGAACCTTGCACATATGCATCAGTGGGTTTCACGGTAATAATTGAAAAAGGGTTTTTTTCAAACCATAGGAAGTCAATTTCACCTTGGTCGAGACTGCGATTGTACAATCGCACATCATCAATGGAACCTTTAAAACGATAAGGCGCTGCGCTGAATATTAAATCTACTGCATCTCCCAGTGATCCGGAGTAAAGATTATCAATACTTAATGTGTATAGTACATGGTTTCGAAATATTCTCAGCGTATCGGCTTCGCGTGTAATTATAAAATGACACCACTCCCCATATGTGAATGCGCCGGGTGTTCCTTCGGCAATTGCGTTTGTATTGAGGCCGGTTCCATTCCAATAAACAAATGTTTGGTAGAAGGATTGTTGCAAATACTGAAGGTAATAACTGTTATGACTACTTAATTGTATTTCAAAATTATTGGTGGTATCGTTGGGTGATTGTTTGGAAGAAAAACAATTCATGATATATGGACTACTGGTTTTGTACCAAAAACTGATCGTAAAATCTCCTGATATGGGGGAAAATTCAGGAATGGGCAAGACCAGGGAATCAGAAATACCATCGAGCAAAAGTGCTTCATTGCTGTTCCCAAATCGGTCCTCCACGAAAGTGCCTGAACCAGAAAGTATGTTGTTGCTTTGTCCGGAATAATCAGTATATACCCCGTTAAAAGTATAGTATCCTTTTAAACTGTCGGTTGGAATTTGCGCTTGTGCTGAAAAAAGTGAAAATGTTACAGCTAAAATTATTAAGTGTTTCATATATTCTTTCATTTAATGAATAAAATATGTTGAATACTCCATTATGTCTTATAGCCTTCTCAACAATTTAAAATTTGCTATAAGTAAAAAGTCTGAATTAACTAATCCGTATATTACTTAGCAGTGTTAACATTCTCCGAGGACACTATTTCTTGTTGCTCTCCAAATACTGATCCCATCCACCCTCTGCTTCTCAAAGGTAACTAAATTTACAATAGCAACAAAATTTCCAACAATCCCAAGAACTCTTGCTGAGATCGGGCTAATTTGCATTCATTTGCTTTAAAATAGTTGAGCGCATTCAGGATGATGATATGAATTGGTAGACTATCCGGATATTAGTAGGTATAAATATGGTTTCTCCATTGCTATTTTGATCCGGAAAATAGTACTAAATTTTAAACTGCATTTTTTTATAGGTAACTGGGTTTCACAATCAGGCTATTCGTGTTGATAACAATAGAAACATCTGACTTTTATTATATTCAATTGTTTTATACTTCTAGTACGCCAATAAACCCTGCAGCTATTGGTATACCATCTTTTAAACGGTCCTCCCAACCCTACCGGTCAATCTGAGAGAAAGTAAATAGATGCGACCAAACTTGCTGCAGGTCAAAAAAGTTCACAGCTTTAACTATCGCAAGCTTTAGATGAAGTGTGGTTGGTGCGGCTTGCGACGGGGAAATCAGTTTTCTGCACGAAATTTTGTGCTTGCCCATTTTTTGATTCTGCTAAAAAAACAACTCGTAGTTGATGGAATATTTTTAAAATGATAATTTGCGATTTACTTGAAATAGTGACTGCGCAAAGGAGTAATCATTGATAAAAAAAAGTAAGAAAGCATAAATCGCTTTCTTACTTTCTCTAATTGGAAATACTGCTCTATTTTTTCACATCTTCATTGTGCCAATTTTTTGCAACTAAAATTATTTCATCAAACTAACCTTCTTCGTCACCATTCCTTTTACCGTTTGCATTTTTATAAAATATAAACTTTGCTGAAAAGATGACATGTCAATAGGCTCGTGAATTTGCTTTGAACTTTTGTTGTAAATTAGTTTTCCATTTGAATCAAACACCTGAATATTTTGAACTAAATTATCGGGGTCGCTGACATTAAATGTTCCATTGGTTGGATTTGGAAAAACGTTGATGTTGCTCCTATCATTTTCCGTTAATCCAACAGTTCCATGTAATATATTGATGTCATCTATATATAATAAATTACTGTAACCACTGTGTGCTTCGAAACGTATTTTAACATACTGACCCATGTAGGCTGTCAAATCAATATAGGTGGTAACCCATTCATTCGCAGCCGGCACAAAAGGAGTAGTTACAAAATTGGCAACTGTTACAAGGTCTTGTGCTGATTTTGAATACAATATATCCCAAGTATCGCCACAATTACCAGAAGCACTTATTATTAATGTATCTAAATAGGTGGCATCAAACATGGCATAAGCATGTGAAAATACCAGGAATGGAGTTGCAGTTGCATTGGTTAAATCAATTCTCATTGCACTTAAATAATCAATACCACTTTGTACATTGTAAAAATCAGCAACTGCTGAATGTGTAGAATTGCTATAAGCACCAACGGTAGTATCCTGAGACCAAAGCGAGCCATTGGAAGAAGTTGACCAATCAACGGGTGGAAATATTCCGGTTTCGAATCCTTCAATAAATGGAAATGCAGCTATAGCAGTTCCGACATTAATGTTTATTGAAGCGGCATCATTTAACGGATATGCATCAGTAGCACTATTTGGATTTGATGTAAAAGCGTTGATATAATGATTGCCTCCATACAATGTTATTGTTGCAACCGTATCCAAAACTGTTTGACTTGGAGCTAACGAGCCTGCCCATGCAACAGATTGCAAAACTCCATTATCAATAGCATAATTTATAGTTGCAGTGTAAAGCGTATCGCTTCCAAAGTTTTTTATTTTTAATGTTAATGGCGTTGTTAAGCTATCGCAATAGTCTTTTGGTTCAGGACTTGTAATTTGAGCTATAGCTGCATCATTTGCAATGGGCGCAACAGGTGTTACCAAATCAACAGAAAAAATTCCTCGACCATGTGTGGCTGTGTATAATTTACTGCTACGGTAGTTGATATCCAAATCGGAAACGATAACTCCGGGTAAGTTAGAATTAAAGTCTACCCAGTCAGTCATGGTATCGTTTTTAAAAAACACACCGAAATCACATCCTGCATACATATCATTATTTGAATTATTTTGAATTACAATTGTATTGAATGGTACATTGGGCAAGGTGCCAGAAATATTTGTCCATGTCAAACCAGCATCAGTAGTTTGGTAAATTTTTTCTCCAGCATAAAATCCTGAAAAAGTAACATAGGCTGTGTTAGAGTTATTGTCAGCAGTTTTCACATCAGTAATTGATGCTGAGTCTGCCGGCAAACCAGCAGTGATATTATTCCAGCTAATGCCCTTGTCGTGAGTAACAAAAATATTGCGGAAAGACGCTGCATACAGCGTAAGTGTGTCTGCTGGAGATTGCGCAATAGATGTAATCACTAAGTTAGTATCTAATACGGGAGAAATAATTTGCCATGAATTGCCTTTAGTAAAGGATTCATAGATTTTATCCCCGCCAAATATAGTGTGTTGGTATTGATCGGATTGGCAAGATGTGGAGTTTCCCAATCACCATAAAAACCGGCAGGAGTAATTAAATTTGGATAAGTAATTCCACCATCAATTGATTTATAAACAAATCCATTTTGAATAGAGGCATAAGCAGTATTTTCATCAGCTTTATCAAAACTGCAATCCATGCCATCGGCATAAATTAAAACATTCCAATTTTGTCCATTAAAAAGGTGAGGCCCATTATCCTGTGCCCCAGCTAAAATCATTTCAGGATTTAAGTTAGAGGAGCTCAACTTATAATATTGAGTTACATTCATTCCATTGTTGAGCGAAGTCCATGTTTCGCCAATATCATGGCTTACATATACGCCACCATCATTGACAGCATAAAGAGTATTCGAATTGAATATTGAAAATTCGAGTTCGTGAAAGTCAACATGCAATCCGTTGTTGTACGAATCCATAGAATCAATTACTGCAAAGTTTAATCCTTTATTAACCGATTTAACAAGTGGCACCAACCCGATTAAAATCAAATTAGTATCAACAGGCGATAGTACTAAGGCCTTATCATAATCGCCTTGGTGATTAAATAAAGTTCCTACGTTATTCACCAGTTGGAATGTTTGACCGCCATTAATACTCCTCACCAAAACACCCGAACCACGTACCACAAATATTTTGCTTGTATCGGCTGCAGAAACACGAACTCTGGCCATACCATTTCCAAAAAAGTTGGATGTATTAGTAATGTTGAATGTAGCACCACCATCATAGCTTCTTTTCAATTTAAATCCACTATTAACAATTGCATAATACTTGGAAGCATCAAGAGGATTAATTTGAATATCGTAAATTCGTGTGGTGTCCAATTGCGTCCATGTTGCCCCTGCATCCGTAGAACGATACAAACCACTGTCACCACCCGCCAAGAGATTACTTGTTTGAACAGGGTCAATAACTAATCTATAAATATTTTGTCTCTCTACTTGCTGATAGTTAAAACCGGTTTGTGACCAGGTAGTACCGCCGTCAGTTGACAAAATTATACCGCAAGAATAGTGCCCCTGATGATAGTCTGATAGCCCAAAATAGTTCCCTATGGCATCCCCCGTGGCAGCGTATATGCTATCGGGATGTAAAGGATTAATTGCAATATCGCTGATGCTCATACTGGGCAAATTATTGTCAAGACAAGTCCATGTAAGACCTGCATCGGTAGTTTTCCAAATTCCTCCTCCCATGGTACCAACAAACAAAATATTGCTGTCCAAGGGATGTTGTGCAATACAATTCATTCTTCCTATTCCTAACTTATAAGATTGAGTGACATCACCGAAATCAGAAAATGGTCCAATAGCTTGCCAGGTATTGCTGAATAATGATTTGTTTTGAGTGTGATTGGAGTAATAGTTTGTATATGAATTGTAAACTGCATCAGGTTCAAAAAAAGTTCCGGCTGGTCCTACCCGAGGTAGCATAAAATGTTCCCATCGTTTGAATTTTGTCATGGCATTATCCTTCTCTCTCTCTTCTTCGTTGATGAAATTTTCCTCTTTCCCCTTTTCAACTTGCTTGAGGATTTCATCGCGCATTTGAAAGAAGTTTTTTTCGGGTTTAGGCGCATTTAGACTTTGTGCCTCTGTATTTCTTATTGCTAGTAATAGCAACAATGTGATGAAAGATAAAATCAGATTTTTCATTTTAGCTATTTTATTAGTTACTACTGTTAGTGATATGTAAAATTATTAGTGAGGTCAAACGTAAAAGAAAATATTAATCTAAACAAGCATTTTAAAACAACAGTTCTTGATCTCTGCAATTTTGTTGCTCACGAGAATTCAAATCGCATCATCCTTTCAC
This sequence comes from Bacteroidota bacterium, assembly GCA_016722525.1. Lineage (GTDB taxonomy): Bacteria > Bacteroidota > Bacteroidia > AKYH767-A > OLB10 > JADKJB01. The sequence goes on along the minus strand of JADKJB010000003.1, from coordinate 11,773 downwards.
GATCTTCCCCTGCTTGATCATACCCTCCTTGTTCACAATTTCATATAGATAAACGCCGCTTTTAAATTGTTCTAAATTTATTATAGTTGAGTTGCTAAACGTTTTCGATAGCACTTTTCTTAATGTAATATCATAAAGTTTAAAATCTAATTGCTGATTGTTATCAGACTTAACAGTTAACTCATTTACCACAGGATTTGGATAAATTAAAACTGAATTTTCGGTGTTTTGAGAACTGATGCCGGTTGTTGAAGAGGGTGTAATTTTTGTGATTCGAATATTATCAAGTTCTCCAAATGAACCTTCGTAGTGCATGAACATCATGTTCCACAATAAAGGATTTTGTTTAGTAGCAACAGTTGTATCAATTCCTGCATTCAAATTACTGGCAACTACTGTCCATGTGGAGGAGCCAAGCTGCTTCAGACGAACTCCAACCAGTCCTCCTGCAATTGTGTTCATTTGTGATAATGTAATTTCATAAGTTGTCCAGGCATTAATTCCTGCATTGTAAGAAAACGTTGTTCCGTTTGGCAATAACATTTTTTCACCAAATGAATTGCCGGCTCTAAAAATCAATGCTTTTTCGTTTGCATCATTTTTGGTAACTTTTCCATCACCATTTAAGTCCGCAGCAAACCCAAAATCAAGTCCCCAGTAATTTCTTTTAATGTCGAATGATAAAATATAGGTGCCATTAGGAGTAAAAGAAAAACCGGGAAAACCAATAGTATCGAGTGCTTTGCTTGCATCGCATCCAACACCCGGACCCACCTGGTTAAAATAAAGGGCTTTGGTTCCATCATAACCGGTATCGGCAACCTGGATGTCAATATTGGTGCTCCATTTTGTAGTAACCCAATTATCCTGACCATTAAGATTTCCATTGGAAAGGGAATTAAAATCATAAATGGCGGTTGTGGTATCAAATTGTGCAAATAAATTTTTTGCAAAAAGAATGCAGATGATGAGGAATAGACTTTTTTTCATTTAGCTAAATTTAAGAGTTTAGTTTAAATTTATTTTTCAATTTCAAGTAATCCTCAGGTTCGCGGGGACGCGAACCTGGGACATGGAAGATGTGAGTTTGTTCTTGGTTCGCGGGAACATGGAAGATGTGAGTTTGTTCTTGGTTCGCGGGAACATGGAAGATGTGAGTTTGTCCTTGGTTCGCGTCCCCGCGAACCATCTGTTATTCTTTCATTACTTTACTTCGCTTAACAATTTGTCCCTTGTTGTCAGCCAGTAAAAGGAAATACATACCTGAGGGTTGATTTGAAATGTCAATAGCGTTTGTGTTTTGTTCTTGTGTGATTATTTTTCCTGTCAAGTCTGTTAAAGTGACATTATAACTGCTTGATAGAAATAGTAAACCTGTTGTAGGGTTGGGATATACACTTACTTCATTATTCAAAATATTATTCTCTATGCCCGTTGTAGTTGCAAGTTTGGCTATAAACATATCGTTGCCGCCTGCATTGGTTAATGTAGTTGCCCCGAAGGTGATGGAAGGAGAATTAAAGCCGCCTGCTACATAAACATTACCGTTGTTATCCGCTGCAACACTGCTTACTCCATCACCACCGGTTCCGCCTGAATCCTGTTGCTTGGCCCACAAAAGATTTCCATTGGGGTCGTATTTCACAATAAAAATATCACTGCCACTGCTACCTGCATTGGTTAAAGTAATTATTCCGAAAGAGAGAGTGGGACTATCAAAACTACCCGAGACCAGCACATTCCCATTTGCATCCGCTGCAACACTGCCGGCATCATCACCAAGTGATCCGCCTGCGTCTTGTTGCCTTGCCCACAAAACAGTTCCGGTGGGGCCATACTTAACAATAAAAATATCACCGGTACTGCTGCCTGCATTGGTTAAAACATTTGATCCAAAGGTAATCGATGGACTCAGAAAATTACCCGTTATAATAACATTTCCGCTAGTATCCACGGCTACGCTGTTGGCATAATCATTACTGGTTCCGCCCGCAGTTTGTTTTCTTGCCCAGAGAGCAGTTCCATTGGCATTATATTTCACAATAAAAATATCATTGCTAATGTTAATAATATCTGCATTGGATAAAGTAATTGTGCCAAAAGAGATGGTGGGAGTTATAAAAGATCCGGTTACATACACATTGCCGCTTGCATCGGTGGTGACACCGGAGCCACTAGAATTTCCGGTCGGGGACTTCGCCCAAAGAACATTTCCGTTTCCGTCATATTTCACAATAAAAGTACAAGGCGCAAAATTGCTTCCATTGGTTAAAGTAGTTGTTCCAAAGGTGATAGAGCCCTGGCTAAAACTACCCGTTATAATAACATTTCCACTGTCATTTGCTGCAATGCTAGTTGGGTAATCGGTAGTGGTTCCGCCTCCGTCTTGCTTTTTTGCCCACAACACATTTCCGTTGGGGTCGTATTTCACAATAAAAAGATCAAGATAGCTGCCTGTTTTTGTTAGAGTAGTTGCTCCGAAAGTAATTGATGGGCTTCCAAAAGAACCGGTAATAAAACTGTTGCCACTTCCGTCAACGGCAATGCTGATGCCCCAGTCATAACTACTTCCACCTTCACCCTTAGCCCAAAGCACATTGCCCGAAGCATCGTATTTTACGATAAAGATATCCTCGCTGCCGGCACTTGTATTTGTTAATGTAGTTGTTCCTAAGGTGATAGTAGGAGAAGTATAATAACCTGTTACATACACATTGCCAAAGGCATCTGTGATGGTGCTATAGCTGCTTTCATTTCCCGTACTTCCTGCACTTTGTGTCCAAACCCAGTTGGGTGTTTGTCCATATGAAATATTGCTCAAGCCAATTAAAGCGAGCATAATAATTTTTGTAATTGTATTTTTCATTTGATTTTTTGGTTTTTTAGTATGAAGACGTGTAGTTCATTTACATACCAACTTTATTTTTGAATAACAAGTTATTTCGTTTTGTCCCTGGTTCGCGAGGACGCGAACCAAAGGTATTATAGAAATAAGTGGGGTTTAGTTATATGAGATGGTTCGCGTCCCCGCGAACCATGGACACAATTTACTTTTCAATGACCAATTTTTTCGTTGCAATAAAATCTCCTGTTTGAATTTGAACAACATAAACTCCGGCTGCAAAATCATTTGTATTCACTTCTACCTGCTGTATTTCACTTGCGGTTGTTGAGTAAATTACTTTTCCTGTAATGTCAGCGATTGTAACATGAACTTTTTTGCTAATGCTACTTAAGGCGATGGTAAAAGTGTTAGTGGCAGGATTAGGAAAAAGTTGAAATAAAGAAATCACAGAAGTTAATGTTGGTATACCTAACGGCTGCGAATATTTTATTGTGGCATAGTCATTAGCAGTGGGGCCTCCAAAACTTCCCCCTGTCACATACACATTCCCCATGCCGTCCAATGCAATAGATGATGCTCCATCACTACCATTAGCCGGTCCGTTATATCTTTCAACCCATAATTCAACCCCTGATGCATCATACTTTATGGTGGCAAAGTCATTACCTGTTCCGCTTCCGGCACTTGAACCTGTTACATACACATTACCCGAGTTGTCAATTACAAGTTTAGATGCACCATCACTACCATTTCCAGGTCCGTTATATCTTTCAACCCATTGCTCAACACCTGTTGAATCATATTTTATAGTAGCATAGTCGTCACCTGTTCCATTTCCAAGACTCTTGCCTGTCACATACACATTCCCTGTGCCGTCCACTGAGACTGAACGTGCTTCATCGATATAGTTTCCCGGTCCGTTATATCTTTCAATCCATAGTGTGTCGCCCATTGAATTATATTTTATTGTGGCATAGTCATTATTTGTTCCGGTTCCTACACTAAAACCTGTCACATACACATTTCCGGAGGTGTCTACTGCAAGTGAAGTTGCAAAATCATCAAAATTTGCCTGTCCGTTATATCTTTTTACCCACTGCTGAACACCCAATGAATTATATTTTATAGTTGCATAGTCCCTCCAGGCTGTTCCGCTTTGAGCACTCCCACCTGTTACATACACATTCCCTGCGTTGTCAACCGCGACTGCACGTGCATCATCATTATCATTTCCCGGTCCGTTATAAATTTTAACCCACTGCTGAACTCCCGATGAATTATATTTTATGGTGGCATAGTCATCACTTGTTCCGGGTCCTCCTCGCATCCTACCTGTCACATACACATTGCCCGAGCCGTCCACAGTTAGTGAAAATGCAAAATCATTGTCATTTCCCGATCCGTTATATCTGGCTACCCATTGCTGAACACCGGAGGGATCATACTTTATGGTGGCATAGTCTAAATACGTTCCGTTTCCGGTACTATATCCTGTCACATACACATTGCCCGAACCATCTACTGCAATTGACGATGCATGATCCCACCCATTTCCCGGTCCGTCATATCTTGCAACCCACTGTTGAATACCCGATGCATTATATTTTATGGTGGCATAATCAAGGCCCGTTACTCCTCCCCAACTTTCACCTGTAACATATACATTCCCCATATTATCCACTGCGAGTGAACTTGCACCATCAGCAGCACTTCCATTTCCGTCATATATTGTTACCCACTGCAGAATACCCGTTGAATCATATTTTATGGTGGCATAGTCAGAAAGTGTTCCTACTCCATCGCTCTCCCCAGTCACAAACACATTTCCTAAACCATCCAATGCAAGTGAAAATGCAGCATCACCATCATTTCCCGTTCCGTTATATCTTGACGCCCATTGCTGAACACCCAACGAATTATATTTTATGGTGGCGTAATCTACAGCTGTTCCGCCTCCCGCACTTTTGCCTGTCACGTACACATTACCAGAGCCATCCACTGTGAGTGAATATGCTTCATCATTACTATTTCCAATTCCGTTATATCTTGACGCCCATTGCTGAACACCTGATGAATTATATTTTATGGTGGCATAGTCATAGCCCGTTCCACTTCCCGTACTCCTGCCTGTTACAAACACATTGCCTGAGTCGTCCACTGCGAGTGAATATGCAACATCACTTCCATTTCCCGGTCCATTATATCTTGCTACCCACTGCTCAACACCCGATGAATTATACTTTATGGTTGCATAGTCGTCAACTGTTCCGGTTCCTCTGCTGTTGCCTGTCACATAAGTATTCCCGAAGTCATCTACTGCGATTGAAGTTGCATTATCAATATAACCCTGTGGTCCGTTATATTGTACAGCCCACTGTTCAACACCCATTGAATTATATTTTACTGTGGCATAGTCACTACTTACTCCTTGTGCCTGAATCGTTCCGGTCACATACACATTTCCCAAGCTGTCTACTTTGAGTGAAGTTGCACCATCCTGACCACCTTGAGGTCCATTATATCTTGCTGCCCATTGCTCAACACCCATCGGATCATATTTTATGGTGGCATAGTCACCACTTGTTCCGCTTCCCATACTCCCGCCTGTCACATACACATTTCCCGAACCGTCCACTGCGATAGAAGTGGCACCATCACTTCCATTTCCGGGACCGTTATATCTTGCTACCCACTGCTCCACACCGGATGAATTATATTTTATGGTAGCATAGTCGGTACCGGTTCCGTTACCCAAACTATTTCCGGTCACATAAACATTCCCCATGCCATCCACTACAATTGAAGACGCTGCATCATTGCCATTTCCCGGTCCGCTGTATATTGCTACCCACTGCTGGGCACCCAGTGCATCATATTTTATTGTGGAATAGTCAGAATTTCCGTATCCCGCACTGTAACCTGTTACATACACATTACCCGAGCCGTCCATTACAATTGAACGTGCGTGATCATCAGCACTTCCGGGTCCGTTATATCTTGATGCCCATTCCTGTGTTACCTGTGCAAGAGAAACAGTTGAAAAAGTAATGTTTGCAATCAGCAATATTGCTGATGCGAGTAAAGTAATTTTTGATTTCATATTTTTCGAATTTAATTTATTTGAATGTCCTGATCAGTTTCCTGCCTGCGGTAGGCAAGTCAGCATACCATTATTTTTGTTTAACGTTAAATCACAAACTAACTTTATTTTTCCACGATTAGTTTTTTCGTTGCAATAAAATCTGCTGTTTGAATTTTCACAACATAAATTCCCTCTGCGAAATCATTCGTGTTTACTTCTATTTTGTGCGTTCCTGCTGAAATGGTTGTATAAATTATTTTTCCCGTAATATCGGTGATGGTTACTTCGGTTTTTTTGCTGTTGCCGGGTAATGCAACGGTAAGATGGCTTGTAACAGGATTTGGGAAAACCAAAACACCTTTACCGGAATTTTCTATTTCATTATTTCCTGTAATAATTGCTGTATCTAACCTGGCAATAAATATATCCTTGCCACCTGCATTGGTTAAGGTGATGGAGCCAAACGAGATGGTGGGACTATCAAAATCTCCCGCCACATGCACATGCCCGGAAGCATCAAGAGTTATGGAGTTACCGGAATCGTCACTTGTTCCGCCCATTGCTTTTGCCCATACAAAATTTCCAGAGGCGTCTAATTTGGAGATGAAAATGTCAGGTCCTCCAGCCGCAGTTAAATTGAATACTCCCGCGTCCGGGTCAAAGTCGGCTGTTCCCATGAAAGAACCTGTGGTGTAAACAGCCCCACTTCCTGCGGGGTCACTGGCTATGGACAGACCATAATCCCAACCTGTTGCGCCCATTGCTTTTGCCCATACAAAATTGCCAGAGGCGTCTAATTTAGAAATGAAAATGTCAAAAAATCCAGCCCCAGCTAAATTGAATACTCCCGCGCCAGGGTCAAAGTCGGCTGTTCCTGTGAAATAGCCAGTGGTGTAAACATCCCCGCTTCCTGAGGGGTCAATGGTTATGGAGTAAGCAACATCTCTACCTGTTCCGCCTATTCGTTTTGCCCAAACAAAATTGCCAGAACTGTCTAATTTGGAAATGAAAATTTCATACTGCCCAGCCGGAGTTAAATTGAATGTTCCCGCACCCGGGTCAAAGTCGGCTGTTCCCTCGAAATGCCCTGTGGTGTAAACATCCCCGCTTCCTGCGGGGTCAATGGATATGGAGTAACTAAAATCAAAATCTGTTCCGCCCATTCTTTTTGCCCAAACAAAATTGCCGGTACTGTCTAATTTGGAAATGAAAATATCAGAGCTTCCAGCCGGAGTTAAATTGAATGTTCCCACGCCCGGGTCAAAGTCGGCTGTTCCTTCGAAAACACCTGTGGTGTAAAGAGCCCCGCTTCCTGCAGTGTCAATGGCGATGGAGTAACACTTATCGTAAGCTATTCCGCCCATTTGTTTTGCCCAAACAAAATTGCCCGAAGCATCTAATTTGGAAATGAAAATGTCACCGCTTCCAGCCGAAGTTAAATTGAATACTCCCACGCCAGGGTCAAAGTCAACTGTTGCAGAGAAAAAACCTGTGGTGTAAATAGCCCCGCTTGCGGGGTCAATAGCAATGGACACACCCTCATGGTTACCTGGTCCTCCCATTGCTTTAGCCCATACAAAATTGCCCGAACCGTCTAATTTGAAAATGAAAATGTCCCAGAGTCCAGCCGCAGTTAAATTGAATACTCCCGCGCCCGGGTCAAAGTCAACTGTTCCTGTGAAATAGCCAGTGGTGTAAAGAGCCCCACTTCCTGCGGGGTCAACGGCTATGGACTGCGCAACATCGATACTTGTTCCGCCCATTGCTTTTGCCCACAGCCAGTTGGGTGATTGGGCATTTGTAACATGGCTCGAGCCTATTGTAGCAAGTAAAATAATCGATGTAATTGTTTTTTTCATTTTATTGATTTTGTAATGCGTGACTTAAATTATTTTTCAATGATAAGTTTTTTCGTTCCAATAAAATCTGGTGACTGAATTTGCACAACATAAATTCCCGCTGCAAAATCTTTTGTATTCACTTCTATTTTTTGTGTTTCACTTGCAATAGTTGAGTAAATTACTTTTCCTGTAATATCAGTGATGTTGACTTCAACTTTTTTGTTGATGCTTCCAAATGCGATAGTGAGTTTATCATTAGCAGGATTAGGAAAAAGATTTATTGATGAAGCAAAATCATTTTCACTTATTCCTGTGGCAGTTGTTTGTCCGGCAAAGATGGATTGGTTGGGAATGGAGTTGTATGCGTAATTTTACAATTAGAGATGCATAAGACGGTGTTACATCAACACGTAATCTCACCCAACCATAGTATGTTTGTCCTGATTGTAATAATCTTAATCCTAAATAATAATCTGATAAATTATTCCATAGCCCGACAGGCCCTATACCACCCGATTCTCTCAAAGTATGATTTCCCGATGTTTGCCAGGATTGTTGTAATAACAGGTTACTGTCAATTACGGCATTTAATTGTAAAGGAATGGGAACATTACCGGTAGTCAAAGTATCTTTTAGAGCATTGCCGTTTAATGGACTGGCATATACCATGCTGGGAGTTCCCCCCAAAATAGATGGGCCGTAATAGGCTGTTAAAATGAAATCATCATTCACGTTATTATCTAAATCAAGATTATAGTTTTTTGTATTTAGTCCAATAGGAAAATTATCCAACATTGTTGAATCCGGAACTACATCCGTATAAACAATCTGTGCATTTGCAGTTGTGGAAATAGCATTGCTGTTACGATGAAAGTAGAAAGCTTTTTAGTAGATTTATATTCATTTGATTTATTTTTTAATTGTTGATTTGAATTTATTTTTCAACTACAAGTTTTTTCGTTGCAATAAAATCTGCTGTTTGAATTTGCACAGCATAAATTCCGGCTGGAAAATCTTTCGTATCCACTTCTACTTTTTCAAAATTAGTTGCTACAGTTTTGTAAATTATTTTCCTGTAATATCAGCTATGGCGACTTCAACCTTTTTGTTGTTGCTTCCAAAAGCAATGGTGAGATGGTTGGTGGCAGGATTAGGAAATACTATTATCACTTCATTTTTGTTCATCTCATTAATATCTGTACTTATATTATCATAAATATCAACAACTGAAGAAGGATTAAAACCACTACCAACACCACCCGCAAAAAAAGCTTTGGTGCCAACTGCGGTAGCACTCACGCCTCTTGCTACAGAGAGATTGTCGGTTGTCCAGAGACCCGTGCTGTTGTCATAAATATCAACTACAGAAAAATATAATAGGACCAATCGGCCCACCAGCACTACCACCCGCAAAAAACACTTTGGTACCGACTGCGGTAGCACTTAAATCAGCTCTTGCTACAGAGAGATTGGCAGTTGTCCAAAGACCCGTGCTGTTGTCATAAATATCAACTACAGCTCCACCACCCGCAAAAAAAGCTTTGGTGCCGACTGTGGTAGCACTTAAACCACTTCTTGCTACAGAGAGATTGGCGGTTGTCCAGAGACCCGTGCTGTTGTCATAAATATCAACTACAGAATAATTAAAACCATTAAGCGACTGTCCTCCGGCAAAAAAAACTTTGGTGCCGACTGCGGTAGCACCCAAACCAGCTCTTGATTGAGAGAGATTGGCAGTTGTCCAGAGACCCGTGCTGTTGTCATAAATATCAACTACAGAAGAATAAACACCAGAAGCACCAACCCCACCCGCAAAAAATACTTTGGTACCGACTGCAGTAGCACCTATACCACTTCTTGCACCAGAGAGATTAGCGGTTGTCCAGAGACCCGTGCTGTTGTCATAAATATCAACTACAGAAAAATAATTAAGTAGAGGACCAGCATCATACCCTCCTGCAAAAAGCTTTGGTGCTGACTGCGGTTAGCACTTAAACCACTTCTTGGCTGCAGAGATTGGTGGTTGACCAGAGACCCGTGCTGTTACAAATATCAACTAAAGAGGAATTAACGTTAAAGCCTCTCCTCCGCAAAAAGCTTTGGTGCCAACTGTGGTAGCACTTAAACCACTTCTTGCCAGAGAGATTGGCGGTTGTCCATTGCGCATTAGCTATGTTTATACCATGATGCAAATGAGTGTGAGTAAATGTTTTTTCATTTTGTTGTTTTTTAAGAGTGTCTTAAATTTATTTTTAAAAACAAGTTTTTCGTTGCAATAAAATCTGCTGTTTGAATTTTCACCACATAAATTCTATCTGCAAAATCTTGAGTGTTCACTTCTATCTTTTTGTGTTTCACTTACTGTTGTTGAGTAAATTATTTTTTAGTAATATCGGTAGATAGTTATTTCAACTTTCTTGTTTGCTTTAGGTAAAGTGATAGTGAGATGATTTGTGGCTGGATTGGGGAAAAGATTTATTGATGAAGCAAAAGAGTTTTCAATTATTCCGTGGCAGTTGTTTGTCCGGCAAGGATGGGTTGGTCTGATTGGAGTTGTAAGTATACCCTTATAATAACAGAGGCATAATAAGGTGTTAAGATCAACGCGCAATCTCACCCAACCATAGTATGTTTGTCCTGATTGCAATATTCTTAATCCTAAATAATAATCTGCTAAACTATCCTATAGCCCCAAAACTGTATCAGAAGAACTTCCACCGTAATACCATTTTTCAAACTTTGTGATCCCGATGTTTGCCAGGATTGGTTTAATAACAAGTTGCTGTCAATTACAGTATTAAATTGTAAAGGAATTGAAACATTAATGGAATTAACCAAAGTATCTTTTACAGCATTGCCATTTAATGGACTGGCAGTTACATTGCTGTATTTATCTAAACCAATTTGGAGAGGAGCAACGCGAAATGCTGTTAAAATGAAATCATTATTCGTGTCATTATTCAGGTCAAGATTATAGTTCTTAGTGCAAGGAATGCCGCCGTTACCTATACAGTTCATTGTTGAATCCGGAATTACATCCGTATAAACAACCTGTGCATTTGCAGTTGTGGAAAATAGCATTGCTGTAACGATGAAAGTTGAGAGATTTTTCAGTAGATTTATATTCATTTGATTTATTTTTTAATTGTTAATTTAAATTTATTTTTCAACTACAAGTTTTTTTGTTGCCATAAAATCTGCTGTTTGAATTTGTACAACATAAATTCCGGTAGGAAAATCTTTTGTGTTTATTTCTATCTTATTTGTTTTATATGCTGTTGTTGTGAAAAGCATTTTCCCGTAATGTCAGCGATAGTTACTCCATTTTACCGTTTTGCTTCCTAAAAGCGATTGTGAGTTGGTTGGTTGCGGGGTTAGAAATAGTTGCAATAAAGAAATCTCAGCAGGTATTGTTTCTATGCCAACTGAAGCCGGCTTTTGTGAATATTTTATGGTGGCATAGTCATCTTCTGAACCGATTCCGAGACTATGACCAGTGACATACACATTCCCCGAGTCATCCAATGCAAGCGTGGTTGTAGGCAACGTCGGGAGACTGAAAACAACCAGTGCAGATGCAAGATCATCTCCATTTCCGGCCGTTATATCTTTCAATCCACTGCTGAACACCCGTTGAATCATACTTTATGGTGGCATAATCCAAACCTGTTCCGCTACCCAAGCTATAACCTGTCACATACACATTTCTCGAACTGTCCAATGCCAGTGAAGATGCAACATCATCTCCATTTCCGGGTCCGATATATCGTGTGACCCAATGCTGAACACCCGTTGAATCATACTTTATGGTAGCATAGTCATAATCGGAAGGGAATAGCTGCCCGATTCCATTACTCTTCCCTGTTACATACACATTACCCGAGCTATCCACTGCAAGGAATGTGCATGATCAGCACTATTTCCCGGTCCGTTATATCTTGCAATCCACTGCTGAGCACCCGATGAATTATATTTTATAGTGGCATAGTCAGTACTGTTTCCACC
>JADKJB010000002.1 GCA_016722525.1 Bacteroidota bacterium | reverse complement strand
TATCAAAAACAGCTTCTGATATAATAAAATCTCGGCAAAATAAATTTTATTACTATTGCTCTTACAATATCTTCTAATGGATTCACACACGAGCTATTCATATGTACGGTTTCAAAAGATCTTCCCTACAATGCATTTCTATTAAAGTTGAATTTAACCAAATACATGGCAACATGATTTGGTGACATTGTAAATGGATTCCAATTAACATTGAAAGACGAAGCATTTTCCGAAGTGCCTGCTAAATAAAAACCCGACGAATCAGGGATTCTATCATGGATGGTCCGTAAACATCGGATATGGAAATCCATTGAATATTTGCATTGGGATCAATTGATATAACAAATGTTGTATAATCGTTGACTGAATAATTTATAATAGTATCGTTCCCGAAAAGGGTGGAGCCAATAAATCACCTCCTGCGACATTTCGATTTGACAAAACAGTCATCAAACCAACGCCACTACAAAGTAGTTATCTTCAGAAAATCCCCTGACCATGTATTGACCATACAACATTAAAGGCAGGATCACATTTTAAGACGTAGTCACCCATCGGTACCAAAGTTAGAGTCAAGGTTTCGACCATTAGAAATGTCACATTGCTAAAGTAAGAACAGGTTACATAAATATTTCCGGATGTATCGGCGACAATTAATGGATTCAGCGAGTTGGAGCTGGCTATTAAAAGCCGCGTTTGTGATGACTCCTGAAGTATTGATGGAAGCTAAATAATTTGTGGTTCCTGATTTGGAAAAAGAAACTACCCCACTACGGCATTTGGAGGAACACAGCCCGAAATGATAAATTCTGGTAAATTATAGGTATTATCTCGGACTATTGAAAAATGCATAGTTATCTAACGGTGTCATCCACAACTCATCTTGATGTATCGTAGAGAACGGCAATCCAACACTTATGCCGCTTTGAAGCAAAATTAACAGGTGCCGCTGACATTTGTGCCAGTGGTAGCTCCCGTAATCAATATCCCGTTAGCATCGTTGATAGACATTGAACCAATATAAGAGCGTCAAATTTGTAATACGAAAACATAATTGCTATCTGTATCTACTTTAGCAAAAACTGACCTTCATTAGCAGCCATTCAGGTTGCCGAATTGAGAAGATGGAGAATTATAGCCCATACATACAAATTTCCGGCATCGTCATTCACCATTTTTTTGAATCACATCCACACCACCACTACCGGCCCGCGTAGCCCATTGTACATTTTGCGCATTTGTTATTGAGAAAGTAAAGAAGAGAAATTAAAAACAAAAGATAAAGCTTCATAGGATATGGAGTATTTTGCAAAAATAGCAATAAGTACGACATTACCCAGAAATGATAAAGTGAATATGGGCAATAAAATGATTAGTTCACCCATACCGATATCGTTTACATAATCAAATTTGATGCTTTCGCTGTCGATGGTTTGTAAATACCGATGTGAGCCAGACTCTTGCCGCCGCCGCAGTTTGAGCCCGACCCGGGAATTGTTTTGTACTATATATGGAATCATCTCATTTCCCGATTGTTTCCATTTTTGAAATGGATAAGAGGTACATTTTCCATAAAGCATATCCCGGCGAAAAGTTTATCTCAAAAGAAACAGTGTTGCGTCTATGACTTATTACGAATTTTTTCGAAAAGTAACACCATGGATTGGAGTAATTCGTTAGGTGAAGTGAGTTTTAAATGATTTTGTCCGAACATTTGCGGCAGATAATACCTGGCTTGTGCTTCAATAGCAAGTGCTAAGAATTGATGCGGTTTTCATTCAATTCACGCAGCGCTTGTTTCACATCACTAATGCCATATTTTCCTTCATATTTGTCGTAGTCGTTAGGTTTGCCATCTGACAATAAAATAATCCATTTATTTTTTTGCAGATTGATTTTTTAATTCATTGCCGCATGTCGGAGGGGCAGCACCAATTCTTGTGTACCCACTGGTTCTGCCGCCCCGATTTTATATTTTCCATGACTCCACGGCTCACTGAAATCTTTAAGGATATTATAGCTGAGATAATTTCTAGTTTTCGAGAAAAATGTAGCAACCGAAAAATTAATCTGAAACTCTTGCATGATTTCTCCAAATAAAATAGAAACCTGTTTCTCTACATCGATTACCCTGTTTCCGTTAGAATAGCCATCGCTTGAAAGACTGCTATCGAGGAGTAATAGTATGGCGAGATCTTTTTCCTGTTTGCGATTCGACAAATATATTTTATCAGATGGTGTATGGCAGGAATGCACATCACAATAGAGATCTGTTAGCGCATCAAGATCGAATTCGTTGCCATCGGGTTGTCTGCGATGTTGCGATAATTTATTGTTTACGCTGGTCAGCATTTGCGTAGCCACTCAGTACAGTATGATGTTCTTTTATTGTGTTTTGGTAGTAGATACATTTGTCGCCAATTGTTTTTCCGGAAACACTTGCAGAAATTCTTGCGGTAACGTCTTTAGAGTAATCCCATTCGGGGTAAGTAATGCAAATTCCAGCTTTTTCTTTTCTTTGCTTTCGAGATAGATGCGTTTTCAATAAAATCTGCCTGATAAACAGAGTGTACCATGTCATCCACCCGTACCGTGAATTTCCATGTTTAATTCGTCCAATGCATCCTGATGTTTTCCAAATCATCATCGCCATCAAAATCACGCCACCCACCTTCGAATTCTTCCGCAGTCTCCTACTTTTTCAAAATTGTGAGTTAGTACATGGTCTTCTTGCTGTTTCTTGTCTACTTCAACACTTGTAATCTCCTCAACGGCTTTGGCTTTAATTGTAGTAACAGCATCCTGCTTCATTGCCGCTTTAATGGTATCTCCAAAATTTTCAAGTTCGTTGACTGATTTTGTTTCAGGATTGTTATTCATCCACTTTCCGTAAAGCCATGTAAAATCAGGTAGGTTTTCACCAGACTTGTGATTGGCGATGAATTTATTTCTGAAATTTTCATGCAGCTCAAAGCAATGGGTAGTCCTTTGGTAAAATGCACAAAACTTCCTTGGCGGTAAAATTGGCTTGTTGCTGTGATTCGATAAGTGTGTGTGAGCCTCCGCCATTCCAGTTCAGATTCAATTGCTGTTGAATGGAAAGATACAGCGTCCTGTAAAAATAAAAGGAGAGATTTTCTTCAGCAGAATCAAATAGTGAAACGGATGCTGGCAGGAAATAATTATTGTTTTATAACCACCTTCTCGTTTTGCCTGAAATATTTCAATGGGAAGTCCGGTAAAGGCTCTGGAAATAATAATCAGACGCGACCGTATCTCCTCCAGCGAAATTTTATATTCATCTGCTTCCGATGAACTATTTTTTCTTCTTCGCCTGAAATATTTCGCTACTTTTTCAAAAATATACTCATCCAGTTCCATGGTTTTTCAGATCAATAGATTGCATGCATCAGCAGAGCAAGCAGAACCTCTTCTTCATCAGTAAGAGGTTCTACCACGGCCACTTTAACAGCCAGCCTTTGGAAGGCCACTGCAAATTAATTTAGCTGCATCAACGAGTAATCTTGTGGATGCCGTTTCAGTCAAGCCAAGTTCTTTTAAGTTGCGGATCTTATTTCCAATGTTTACCAGTTTCTTTGCGGTGTCTTCATCAACTCCAGTTTCATTCATCAGAATTTCTGTCTCTACTTTGGGATCGGGGTAGTTAAAAGAAAGAGCAACAAATCGCTGTCTTGTAGATGGTTTTAGTTCTTTAAATCCTTTCTGGTAACCTGGATTAAAAGAAGCGATGAGCATGAAGTCATTATGAGCTTTGATGGTTTCACCCAGTTTGTCTATGTATAATTCTCTGCGGTGGTCGGTGAGTGAATGTATTGCAACAACTACATCAGGACGGGCTTCGGCTACTTCATCCAGATACAGAATATATCCTTTTTTAACTGCTGTAGTAAGCGGTCCGTCAATCCAAACAGTTTCAGAGCCTTTTATAATGTATCTGCCAATTAAGTCCGTAGAGGAGGTTTCTTCATGGCAACTCACTGTCAGTAGTTTCAATCCGGCCTGATGTGCTACATATTCAACAAACCTGGATTTGCCAGTTCCTGTTGGACCTTTTAAAAGCAATGGCAGTTTATTGCTCATTACTTTTTCAAAGACTTCCAGCTCTTTGCCAGTAGCTTTATAGTAGGGAACAGAAGGGGCGTTGTCGGTCATTGCTAATACCTGAAGCATAAATTATTTATTTGAGAGTTCTCTTTCCAGTTGAATAGCCTTTGGGAACAAGATGTTGTTTTCGAGATGAACATGCATATGCAAATCTGTTCGAACTCATCAATTTTGCATACATTGCTTTAAATGTATTGCAGGCCCAATCAGGTGGTGTGTAGTTGTTTAAAAAATTAATTTCCTTCAACAATCCACCGGCAAGCTCTGTTCCTGTTCCATCACATGTATGGGATTTTGTACTGTCCCAAAATGTGGGATAGTTGCTTCACCGCCGGATTGGTTTTCGGCTACCAGCGATTTAATAAACGGGAATAACACCATCTCCTCTTTTTTCATGTGATGGGTTAATTCATCTGCTACTTTCGCAAACAGATCGCAGATTTCAATTACAGGCGGATGCCCGGCACCATGCACCTGTGCCACTTTTTGTGAGTATGAAAGTATCATCGGGATAGCTTCGGATACGTATGAGTGGTGCTTATCGACAATGTATTCGCATAATACATCCAATTCCATTTTTATCAAAATCGGGTGTGCCATCCGGAACATTATCCAGCTTTAACAGGTCCTGTGCAAGCACCTGTAAATTCACATGTTGTTTTTCGCAGGCTTTCTCGAGCGTGATCCCGCCACCGCAGCAAAAGTCTATTCCATATTTTTTGAATACGTGAGCCGATTTGATGTTGGCCTTTACAAGGTCACCCACTTTTATTGTTTTCAATTCTGTCAATTCCATAGCTATTATGATTTAAAATTATTAATTTAGTTATAAAGTCCAATAAATTTTTATCTGAATTCGGACGGATGATCAACATCAAATACGCCCAGTTTTGTACGCTGTCGGGATTCTTGGCTTTCTGCAAATGCTGAATAGTTGCAGTCCCGAACATCTGACTGTAGCCCAGTTGGAATGAGATAGATTTATCCAGGACATAACCAGCAGTAAAGTCAATTTCGGTACCTAAGTAGGAATCCATTTTACCGGTGGTGTTGTATACCTCGTTAGCAGCATTAAACATGTTTCCATTAATGCCAATAAATGCTGAAGATGAAAAGTCATATTTGAATTTCAGATAACCATCAATTAAGCCAACGGAATTCTCATGCCTGCCTGCTACATAAAATTGGTCCATATAACCGTTGTGCATATGGTTGTTTCCATAAAGCGGAGCACAGGAATTGTTAGTAGTGCTTGTGTTATCAGAAGCAGTACCGCTAAGATATTCTCCGCCAAGGGTGATTTTAAGCTGAGTACCTTTAGATTCGTTAAACTTAAATACATGAGCCACCTGCAAACCGGCTTCAATAGCACTAATGGTATTATTTTTCACATCTTTCCCCGACTGATTATAAAACGATCCTGAGAAGGTAGTATTGTTCAGTTTGTACCGAATTGTTGGCAAGCCAATGGTAAGGGAATAGCGAATTTCATCATCGGTTAAATTTCCCACAGAATCTTTTTTAGTATATTGTCTTCCATCATTCCATACCAGAAAAGAAAATCAAAATTTCTAATTTCTGTTCCACACGAAATAACAGGGCTGTTTTGTACTGATTGGTCACGGTCAAAATATTTCCCGAAAGAGCTTCGCCATCCTGGTTATATCCGGCTCCTATATCGATTTTGGTATTTTTCCTGACCCATTTCAACAAGGCAAAATCATGAGACCTTCCCTGAAGTGCCCAATCAACATTTCCAAGGAAGCGTGAGTTATCGTATACCAATTCCTGTCTTCCAACTTTCAGTGAGAAATTAGTATCGAGTTGAATGTGTGCCCATGCTTCGTGCAGCGAAAACGCATTGTCGGAAATGTTTAGCTGCGAGGTGCTTCCCCAGGTTCTCGCATCCTGAATGCTTGTATAAAAAGTCAGTTTGCTTAATTTGTAGCTACCTTCCAGGCGGGAGCCGCTGGCTGATAAATGCAGCAGGATCGGCTTCTTTATCAATTGCACTTCCATACCCATGGCGGTATTCTCCTCTTTCGATAAGCTGTCCGTTAAACACAAACTGACCACTTGTTGTTTTTGTGATTAAGATGGTGGTTGCAAGAAGAAATAGAATTTTTATTTTTTGTATTTTGGCTTTCATAATAGGTTTATTGTTTAGCTGTTTCAATAATAATTTTTACTGTTTCCTTGTTGTCAACGCCAAGTCCTTCCTGCTGGTGAACCAATTCACCCATGGGGTTAAAAACACTGATAATATTGGAATGCGAAAAATCCATTGGTGATATTTCCTTGTATTTAACAGCAAGGACATTTGCAAATTCACGTACTGTCTCCTCATTCCCGTGAAGAAATGTCCACTCATCGCCATCCATTTCCTTTTCTATCGCAAAGGCTTTAAGTTTTTCCGGTGTATCATTTTTCGGATCAATACTGACCAATACATACTGAATATTTGTATTGGTTTCTTCAGACACTTGCAGTTCAATGTTTTTCATGTCGGCTACAAGTCGCGGACAAGCTACTTTACAAGTAGTGTAAATCATAACCATTACCAGAACCTTTCCTTTTAAATTGCTCAGTTCTATTTCATCATTTTCTTCGGTTCTCCATTTTGATGATAAATTAAAAATCGATTCGTCGGATATGTTTGCGACAGGCTTTGATTTTTCATTTTCCCCTGACATTTCCAATGACGTATTGTCGGTATTACAGGAAAGCATCAATAGTATTGAGCCAAAAAGTACAAGTATATTTTTCATGACTAATTTTTAATTGGCATATCACTTGCGCATCGGAATCCTAAATTGCGGACAGCGTAATTGGCTTTGAGACTACCTCTGAATGCATACCGCATAAATGCTGCGTAATTCATTAAATCAGTAGCACCTAAAGAACCACTCCCACAGAAGAGGTTGCGGTCATTGCTCGAATCTTTACGTGATTCTCCAGAGATGAGTACGGAATTGAAGTCGTATGTCCATTCCCAAACTAACCCATGCATGTCATACACACCCCAGTAATTTTGAACGTGCTTCCAACAGTGTTGGCATACGATTTTGGTGCTTCATACCAACTAAGTATATATTCATTGTAGGTTTTAGTTTGCGTGCATCAGGAAGGTTTTTATTAGCCATAGCAACATATTCCCATTCATCTACAGTTGGTAATCGTTTACCCTGACATCTGCAATATTCATTGGCTGCAAACCAGGATACATTGGTAACTGGAGAATTCATGTTTTGTGAAACATCCGGTGTGGTATCATTTTTCCAATTCCCCATATAATTACCATCAGCAAATATTTTTTTCACCTTCGACTTTCTCCACTTCACATTATCTTTCACGAACTTTTGGTACAAGTTGTTAGTAACCGGCATAATGTCTATGTAAAAATCATTTACCTTAACCGGTATGGAATCATTTCCGTAAATAGGCGCATAAATTCCACCTTTAATAAAGACCATAGTTGGAGTTTGAGCATAACCAATAGTAGCAACCATCACACTAATGGCTAAGCTCAAACTCAATAGAATAATGGTCTTTGTGATTATCATTTTGCAGCTCTTCTCTTTGCTACCATAGCAGAAGTTACATCTTTTTTACTATTTCCCATGAGCTGTAAACGTATGTCAGTACATTGGCTATTTCATCATCGGTCAATGTCTGAGCTGTCATGACACTATTGTATTTCTTTCCGTTAACAGTAATCTCACCTGTTTTACCATGTAATACAATATCAATAGCCCTGTTAACATCTGCATTCAGATAATCGGAAGCGGCAAGCGGAGGGAATGCATTTGTAACACCTTCACCATTTGCCTGGTGACATGCGAAACATGTTTTACCATATGCTATTTTACCTGCAGCGATTCTTTCAGGAAGTGAAGAAGGTTTAGGTGCAGTCACAGCAGATTTATCATTAGGCATGGTTTGAATGGTAGCTCCTTCAGGATGGTAAATTCCTCTATTTGTTTACCGGAGTAAATGGTTTTGTTTTCCTCACCTGTTACTTTCAACATACCTAAAGATCCTTTGTTAAAGGTTCTGAAGATGGAGTGGTCAACAATAATAAATGTTCCGGGAACTTCAACTTTAAAATCAACAATAGCAGAACCGCCGGCAGGAATTAAAGTTGTCTGCACATTTTTGTTGATCAAACTGCCCCCTTCAATATAAACATTATCAAAAATTTCTCCAATCACATGGAATGATGATATCAGGTTGGGGCCGCCATTACCAACATACAATCTCACATTTTGACCTACTTCCGCTGTGATCGCATTATCTCCCGTAAGAGATCCAACCTTACCATTAAATACCACATACTCCGGAGCTTCATCAACACCTTTTTGCATATCAAATGCCTGTAATCCTGTTTCTCCGTTTTTGCCTTTAGTATAGAAATCACCTTGCATAATGTAATACTCTTTGTCGACTTTTGGTAATCCCCCTTCCGGTTCAACCAATATTAAGCCATACATACCATTTGCAATGTGCATACCTACAGGTGCGGTTGCACAGTGGTATACATACAGGCCTTCGTTAATTACTTTGAATGAGAAAACCACTTCGTGACCGGGAGCAACAAATGATGATGCAGCACCTCCACCAGGTCCTGTGACCGCATGCAAATCGATGTTGTGTGGCAGTTTATTGTCGGGATGATTTTTAAGATGGAATTCAACTTCATCACCAACTCTTGTTCTGATAAAACTTCCCGGAACTGAACCGCCAAATGTCCAGAAGACATATTTCACACCTTCGGCCATCTCCCCTTCTTTCTCCAGAATTTCCATGTTTACGATTAACTTTTTAGCGCTCCGGTTGCCGACAGGTTTAGGTACGTTAGGCGGTGCCGTGAGTTCTGCTTCCATTTCTCCGTTCACGGTAATTCCCATAGGATTAACCGGTGCAGCAGATTTTTGCTCTGATGTATCACAACCTGTCATTATTATAAATAGGAACAATATGGATACTAGGATTGAATTTTGTTTAATATGTTTTTGCATGATGTCGTGATTTTATAAGATTAATTTTTAGTTTCAAGAGCTTCGTCTGTTGGTGTTCCGTATCTGATAAATTCATAAATAAATATTCCGATACCTGTTGTGAATAGCGTTGCACACAATACCAGAATTATAAAGTGGACCTGAAGTTCTTTTTGTACTTCGCCAAATTCAAGTCCCATGATTCGCTCCATGTAAACCTGAGCCACTCCGGCTGCAGCAAATGCAGTTGTCATTCCAATCATTCCAATGTTCGAAAGCCAGAAAGCTAAAACACCATTAGCTGAATCATACAGTTTTCGTCCGGTCATATTGGGCAAAGTGTAGCTGATGATAGCCAGCACAATCATTCCATAGGCACCCCAGAATGCAAGGTGACCATGCATGGCTGTGACCAGAGTTCCATGAGTGTACATATTTACCTGAGGAAGTGTGTGTGCCAGGCCTAATAATCCGGCACCAACAAATGATACAATGGCAGTGCCGAGAGTCCAGCTTAATGCTATTTTATTAGGGTGCTTTTTCTCACCTTTTCGATACATGGCAACTGCAAACAAGGCCATTCCCAAAAATGCAAGCGGCTCCAGTGCAGAGAATATTCCGCCTACAATCAGCCAGTATTTAGGTGTACCAATATAGTAGTAGTGGTGGCCGGTTCCCAGTACCCCTGAGATAAATGTTAAACCAACAATTATATACAACCATTTTTCAATCACCTCTCTGTCGACACCAGTAATTTTAATCAACAGGAATGCAAGTATACCTCCCATGATTAATTCCCAAACACCTTCCACCCAAAGGTGAACTACCCACCAGCGGAAAAAGGAATCCATGGTTTGGTTGTCGAACCAAATCATACCGGGCAAATAGAGTAATGCAGCAAATACCAATCCCATGCTTAACACCAGAGAAGTAGTAGTTCTTTTTTTGCCTTTATATAAGGTGGCCAGAATGATGCCCAGAAAGGTCAGTACGTTTACAACCACTAACCAGTCTAATGGCCTTGGAATTTCTAAAAATTTTCTTCCTTCCCAATAGTTGAAGTGATAACCTACAATAGCAATTACTCCAACAACTGCGAGTGAAATTAATTGAACATATGCCAGCTTAACACTTACTAATTCATTCTCTGCTTCTTCAGGAATGATGTAATAGGCAGCGCCCATAAATCCTGAAAGCAACCACACTACAAGTAAGTTAGTATGAACCGCTCGTGCGGTGTTAAATGGAATAATGCTGTGAAGATTGTCGTATCCCATATGAGCAAAACCCATGATGAAGCCATAAATGAGCTGCAACGATAGTAGTAGCATCGATAATGCAAAGAACCAATAGGCTACTTTTTGTGATTTATATTTCATGATAATAGTTTTTATTGGTTAGTAGTTGTTTTATATTGGGGTTTGGCAGGAAATCCATTCAGGTCGACATTCCCTACCCATCTTAGAAATTCAACCAGATCGTTAGCTTCTTCTTCTGAAAATCCATAAGCAACCATTTTTCTTCCTCTCGGCGACCAGGGAACTTTTGACATTAATGCGGCCTTGATATAGCCTTCTCCTCTTCGTTCAACCACTTTGGTGAGTTCCGGTGCATAGTAGGCTCCTTCACCCATGATGGTATGGCATCCCATACAATTATTGCCTTCCCACAAATGCTTGCCTCGTATTACGGCGGGAGTAATGTTCTCAGCGTGTGTTTTCTTCGGCACTTCTATGCTCAATGAATGCCACGACAGACCGAGAAAAACGGCGAATGTGAGCGCGGTTCCTCCAATGAAGAATATGCGCGCTTGATTTTTTGATAGCATGATATTTGTGTTTAATGGTTAATTGGACAATATTATCCAGTTTAATAATAAAATTTTTTTTATGGTTTCAAATGATACTTTTTTAATTTAGGATCACTGATAATATCGTACAGTGAGATATTAAGCAATTCCATTCCAAGCTGCTCTCTGATAGGTGCGTATGCATGATGAACCGGACAGGGGTTGGCATCAGAGCAGTGAGGAAGCCCCAAAAAGCAAGAGGTGACCAAATGATCATCCCCAATGGCCTTTATTATAGTAATAACTTTTGTGGATTTGATTTTTGCAGGGGTGATATCAAAGCCACCTCCGCCTCCTTTAACAGAGGTAATGATTTGTGCAGCAACCAGTTGTTGTAGAATTTTAGAAGTAAAGGCGGGAGGGGAATCTATAGCTGAAGCAATTGCTTTTAAATTGACCCGTGGATTTCCCTGTTTCAGTTCAGAACTTAAATAAATCAATGCCTTTATAGCATATTGACAGGCCTTCGACAGCATACCTTCAATTTGTTTCGCAAATGTAAATGAATATTACATTAATCGGACAAATATATCCAATTTAAAAATATGATTTATATCAGTTCTTATCTCTTCATTAGTTACTATAGACTTTGTTCCTTGCAGCATTGTTTGTACATTTTTCATACAGTTAGTAGAGAGGTTAAAACATTGTTACAGATTTGGAGAATTTTTTTAGTATTGGATTTTAAGGATGACCTATTTAATTTTCAATTTGCAACAACCCCCTTGTCAGATTCGGATATATTTTAACATTTGCTCCCGCAACAACAATTGATTGCATGTCAGAAGGAATATTTCCTTATTTTGCAATAAAAGATTAATAAATAGCACGGAAAGACAGCGCAGCACATAGTGGCCCTGAATGTTTTCCATGTTAACTAAACCCAAAAATAAATGATAAAAAAATTCAACCCTGTTTTTATTATTTGTGACTAATTGAATTTCAATAAAATACGAATTCCACATATAAAGTGGTTTATTATTACTAAATTTGGGAGTACAATTAAAAAAACATCATTCTATGAAAATGACTTATTTATACCTGGCAGCCTTTGCTTTCACTGCGCTGGTTGCTTGTAACAACAAGGATACTGCAAACGAAGCCACAACTACAGATTCAACTGCAGTTACAGATGCCAACTTGCGCTCTTCGGATTCTTTATCCACAGCGGTCCAGACCATACAAGCACCGGGAGAAATTTCAGCAACCTCACCAGCTGCCAATGCACCTGCAGATGGATTAAACCCTGCACATGGCATGCCAGGACATCGTTGTGATATTGCTGTAGGAGCATCCTTAGCCTCAGCTCCGGCACCTGCACCAACTGCTGATCCAAAAAACATGACGATTACAACGGATCAAATGGGAATACAGGGAGCTTCACAGGTTAATATCCCACCACCTCCGACAGCGCAACCTAATTCAATTATGTCAACTCCCACAACAGCAACTCCTGGAGCCTCCGCTCCAGCTGCAGCCACAACTACCGCTCCGGGGATGAATCCTCCTCACGGAGCACCTGGACACGACTGCGCAGTAGCTGTAGGAGCGCCTCTGAAAAAATAATAAACTCTGCTTTTTAGCAGTTAAATGGTTCCGGTTACTGAACCCACCAATTTTACCGGAGCCATTTATTTTTACTGCTCAACAACAAGTTAAAAGCATACCCATTTTAATTCGAACGAGTTTTTCTGAGACCTTCGTTCATTTTTCCTAATGTATTAATTACCAATATCTTGCTAATTTTTTATCCTACTATTTTTGCATTCAAAAGAGGATAAACACCTTTGATGAATCGGTAAAGAGCAAAAAAAGCAGTACCTTGCACGCCCGTTCTAACCAGCAACCATAACCCAAGGCTGCAAATTGCATTACAATATATAACAACCACAAAATAATTACTTTAATGAGTTCGGATACCAAGCAAGATTTAAATAAGCGTTACCTTGAGAAATATACTGATGAAGCAAAGAGATACGATCAGCATAGATTTCACAGCACCGCAGGTCAAATAACAAAAAAACTCCGCAATGGATTCTTTTTCGAGATTCTTAGAAAATATAATTTAGTTGCTCCTGATAAAAAAATAATCGATGTTGCATCAGGCACCGGAAGAGTAGCACTTGAGTTGGTTACAATGGGCTACAAAAAAGTAGTTGCTACCGACCTCACCAATGCCATGCTGGATATAAGTCGTTCTAAGCTCCCCGAGCAATACAAGAACAATCTGGACTACCACATTGCAGACATGAAAAAACTACCTTTTGATAGTGAGTCTTTTGATGGAGCTACCATGGGTGCTTTCTTTTATCTGATTCCTCTTGAAGAGTATGGCCCGTATGTAAAAGATGTGCATCGTGTACTAAAAAAAGAGGGCATTCTTGTTTGTGAAGTAATGAATCAGTTGCATCTTTTTAATCCTGTAAAATTTATCGGGAAATTCTTTCACCGTCATATTCTGGGAAAGAAAATTAAAAGCCATGCTTATCCATGGGAGTTACAAAAAGCGTTTGCACCTTTCGAAGTAGTGGACATTATCGGAACCGATTTTCCTTACTTTTTACGAATGTTCGGAGAAAAATTTATAAATTTCCTTTCCAAGTCTTCACTCACAAAGTATTTTGGCGGCCGATTTGTTGTGGCATTAAAAAAATAAGTTATGATTTCTTCCGGTTATCAATTTGACCAGGAAATCCTAGAACGCTATCACCTGTCAATTGAAGAAATAAAATCTTCAAAAGGTGAGCGTAGAGTTTATTTGGTAAAAGACCTTAATGACCATTCTCTCAAAATTCTGAAAATAAATCTGGCTTTCCCTAAAAAGCTCGAACGAGAATGTAATTTTTTAAATACCGCCTCTTCTTTTTCGTTCAACTATTTAAAAACACCAAAAGTATTTGCTTACGAGCATGGGATGATTTTAATGGAGCATTTGAATATGGTTGCATACACCAGAGATACCATACTTGAAAAAAACTGGGATGAAAATCAAATTTTTATTTGGCACAATGCAATTGCAGAATTTCAATCCATACCGCAACAATCAAAAAGTTTTAATTTTTATGAAAAAATAAAAGGTGCTTTTTATCCGGTTATCAGGTCCATGGAAATTAGCAAGCAATTATTTAAAACATTAACTTTAGCAGAAACAGCACACCTTTTAATACTACTGCTCCAATATATAATTGCACGTCTATTTATAAAAAATGTTACTACCCATTACGACTTGAATACTTTCAACTTCACCAATCTGAAAGGCACCAATAAAATGTCATTAATAGATTTTGAAATGGGTGCCTATAAAGGGGATAGTTATTACGACGTGCTTTATTACCTTTCTATGCCGGTTTCGGAATTGCCTGACTGGACCTTCCAGAAAAAAATACTTTCAGGTTGGATTAAAATGGACCCCACCAAGAATCGTTTTTTAAATATCCGGCTCAGAGCTTTGCTATGTATAATATCCTTCCAACGAATAAAGAGATTTAAAGCGGAGCCCTTGCTCGCAGTACCGTATCGTGAAAATTTAAAATTGTTGTTGAGCAAAGGCGCCTTTACAAATTGGTTCCACTTATTACCAAAAAGTCAAAACGAAATTCAGGCAATCAAAATTCAGGGAGAATAAATACATGTCTGATTTTAAAACTTTATTTTATCGCATCACCAACCAAACCGAACATACCTTTGATGAACTGAAATTACGTTTCAGCGAAAGGATGGGGTTTGAAACCGTTGTACACATTTGTCCTTATAACTCTTTTGGCAATTCGACCAGTTTATACATAAAAGGACGAGTGCTTCATAACAGAAACATTCAAACCAGCAATGAAGATGATTGGTGGGATAATCTGGCAAACATGTACAAGCGGTTTAACAGTCACGAAATTAAAGGCGCTAAATTACGAGTGACATTCGGAGCATTTCAAAAAGAATTTTTTACTGATGAGGATGGTTACTTTGGTGAGTCCGTAGAAGTTCCTGCGTCCACTGTTTTTGCCGGGCCCTGGTGTCATCCCGAATTGGAATTACTGGAATCACCGGTCCCATATAAATCACCGGTTAAAGCTACAGCTAACGTACTGATACCGTCAATACTGGCACGTTTTGGAGTGATCAGTGATATTGATGATACCATTTTAAAAACAAATGCTACCAGCATTGCTAAAATGATGTATCATACTTTCACCAACAATTCCCATACGCGTATACCGTTTCACGGAGTAGCAGCTTTTTACAGAGCATTACAAAAAGGCCATGGAGGAGATGAAATGAATCCCCTATTTTACGTTTCAAGCAGCCCTTGGAACCTCTATGATTTTTTAGTCGATTTTATGCACATTCATGCTATTCCGGCGGGACCCATTTTCCTGAAAGACTATGGATTCACCCATGAAAAATTATTTACCGATGGTCATGGCATACATAAAACCAAAAAGATTAAAAAAATTATGGATGCATTTCCTGAAATGCGTTTTATTTTAATGGGCGATAGCGGACAGCAAGACCCCGAAATTTATGCTGACATTGCCAAAAAATATCCCGGTCGAATACTAGCTATTTACATTCGAGATGTGAGTCATGACGAAAGAGATAGTGAGATAGCAACTGTTTTTCAATCACTGGGAATTGAAATTATTTATTCAGAAAACTCTGTTACCGCAGCGCAACACGCAATAGCAAATGGCTATATAAATTCGGAATGCTTAGAAGAAATTTTTCAGGAAAAAAATGCAGATGAACTACGGGAAGAATAAATTTTAACGTTTAAGTATCAACGAGTCAGAATCACACTCCAACGCCATACATCTCTTCGCGCATGGCTTTCACTTTTTCATCCACAATATATTCATCATACGTCATTCGTTTATCGATGATTCCTGCAGGAGTAAGTTCAATAATCCTGTTGGCAACAGTTTGCACAAACTGATGATCATGCGAAGTAAAAATAGCTACGTGTTTCCAATCGTTCAAAGCATCGTTAAATGCAGTGATAGATTCCAGATCCAGATGGTTGGTAGGTTCGTCGAGGATAAGACAATTGGCATTCGTCAGCATCATTCTTGAAATCATGCAACGCACTTTTTCTCCTCCTGAAAGCACATTCGACATTTTAAGTGTTTCATCACCTGAAAAAAGCATCTTACCCAGAAAACCACGAATATACGTTTCGTTTTTATCGACTGAATACTGACGCAACCAATCGATCAGATTTTCATCGTTATCGAAAAATTTTGAGTTATCGTTTGGCAGATAAGAAGTAGTTATCGTGCTTCCCCATCTGAATTCACCACTGCTGGCCTTATCATTTCCGGTCAAAATTTCAAGGAAGGTGGTAATGGCTATATGTTCGTTCGCAAGCAGAGCTACTTTGTCCCCTTTATTAAGAATAAAAGTAATGTTGGAGAATAAAGTATTCCCTTCTAAAGTATTTTTTGACAAGTGATCCACACTTAAAATCTGATCACCACAATCGCGATCGGCTTTAAAAATAATTCCCGGATACTTACGATTGGAGGGTTGAATATCATCAAGCACTAACTTCTCTAATAATTTTTTTCTGCTGGTA
The DNA here is from genome assembly GCA_016722525.1 of Bacteroidota bacterium. GTDB lineage: Bacteria > Bacteroidota > Bacteroidia > AKYH767-A > OLB10 > JADKJB01. Next base: position 14,211 of record JADKJB010000002.1, on the reverse strand, counting down.
GCTTGTCGTGATTTGGAGGCGTTGGCACTGAATCGTTCAATAAAGTCCTGAAGCTCTTTTCGTTTATCTTCTGTCTTTTTATTCTGATCTGAGCGTTGACGCAACGCCAATTGACTTGATTCATACCAGAAAGAATAATTTCCGGTGTAGGTTGTAATTTTTGCAAAATCAATATCGGATACATGAGTACAAACTGCATCGAGGAAGTGACGATCGTGAGATACCACGATAACGATATTTTGAAAGTCTGCCAAAAAATTCTCCAGCCAGGAGATGGTATCCACATCTAAGTCGTTGGTAGGCTCATCAAGCAAGAGAATATCCGGATTACCAAAAAGAGCTTGAGCGAGCAGCACTCTAACTTTTTCTTTACCATTCAACTCTTTCATTAATTTCGAATGCATAGATTCCGGAACATGCAAGCCGCTCAATAATTCAGCCGCATTACTTTCGGCATTCCAACCATCCATTTCAGCAAAATGTGTTTCAAGCTCTCCTACACGATCTCCATCTGCTTCACTAAAATCCGGTTTTGCATAAAGCGCATCCTTTTCAATAATAATATCCCACAGTTTTTTATTTCCCATGAGAACAGTTTGCAACACCGGCATTTCATCAAAGGCAAAGTGATCCTGCGAAAGTGTACTCATTCGTTCACCCGGAGTAATGTGAACCTGTCCCGTGGAGGGATCAATATGACCGGACAAAATTTTAAGGAAAGTAGATTTACCGGCACCGTTGGCACCAATTATACCATAGCAATTGCCTGCTGTAAATTTGATGTTAACATCCTCAAATAAAACGCGTTTGCCGTAACGTAAAGAGAGGTTTGAAGTGGAAATCATGAGTATCGCTGCTTTGGGGGGTGCAAAGGTAAAGAAAAAAGGGCAATTTTCCTATGCCAATCCCCTGCAACATAGCAGATTGGTGGTTTTAGTGGTGTTTGCGTAAACTCCGAATTGAAAGCGCCAGGCTGATGAGAGTCAATAATGCACCAATAAAAAACGGTGCTCCTGCGAATTGAAATGGTGCTTTAGCAGAGGTAAAATATGCAAATAAACCGGTCATAAGCGGAGGTCCTATGATAGAGGTGATACTCACCATACTGGCAAACCCGCCTTGAAGTTCCCCTTGTTCGGTATCTGGCACTTGATTCGACATAATTCCCTGTATGGCAGGCCCGGTTATCCCGCCAAGGCAATAAGGCACAAGGAAAGCAAACATCATCCACCCTTGAAAGGCAAACGCAAAAAGAATAAGACCAATAAAATAGAGCAACATGCCCACATAAACCGATTTGTTGGGCCCCAGCCAGGGATTGATTACCCGTATGAGCAACCCTTGCACCAGCCCTACCATGAGGCCGGCAGTACCTAACGAATAACCAATCATGGATTCACTCCATTGAAATCGTTCAATAGTAAAAAACGCCCAGGTACTTTGCACAGCATGCGACGCTATATAAATAAAGAAAAGCGCGAAGAGTAGTCCGGCAAGCAGAGGATATTTACGCAGTTGTTTGATTGCACCAAAAGGGTTAGCTCGTTTCCATTCAAATGGACGACGCTTTTCAGCAGGCAATGATTCGGGAAGAATAAAATAACCATACAACCAGTTTAACAATGCAAGTGCTGCTGCAGCAAAAAAAGGAACTCGGGCACCGTATTCTCCCAGTATACCTCCCAGTACAGGTCCAACAATAAATCCGATTCCAAAAGCAGCTCCTACCATTCCAAAGTTCTGAGCCCGTTTTTCGGGAGTACTTATGTCGGCAATATAGGCCATACCGGTAGTAATACTTGCACCACAAACACCGGCAATAATTCTACCTACAAACAACCATGCTAAAGTAGGGGCCAGCGCTAAAAAAATATAGTCGAGACCAAAACCAAACAAAGAAGCTAACAATACAGGGCGCCTGCCAAACCGATCACTGAGATTTCCTAATATTGGTGATGAAATAAATTGCATAATAGAAAAGGCGAATAGCATCCAACCTGCATATTTCGCAGCCTCCCCAATACTCTCACCGGTTAATCCCTGAATTAAGGCTGGCATTACTGGAATAATAATACCTAGGCCGGTGATATCAATAACCAGTGTAAGAAAAATAAATCCTATTGCTGGAGTTCTAGATTTGGCATTAAGCTATTTTATATTTCATAATCGACTCATAGAGTCTATAATAGTCTTCTGCGAAAGCACAACCATAGCTAATTACTTAATAATAAAGTATGAAAAAGTACTATTTACCTCAACCAAATGTCGAAGCAAAGCCATTTCGCCTTATACTTGAGTATTGAAAACCAATAATTAAAAATCAGCAGGTCACGTCAAACCAAATCGATGCTATGCGACCATTTCCCTTTTTTTCAAGAACCAACTGGTTCCACATTTTAAGATTAGTTTTGGGCATATTAATGGCTGCACATGGCGCCATGCGAATACTGGACAGAGGCGTTAGACCCTTCGGAGAATTTTTATCAGCTCAGGGGTTCCCTGAAGGGGTATTTATAGCCTGGGCTATTACTTTATTTGAAATTGCCGGGGGTATATTATTAGCTATGTCATTTTTGAGAAGACCTATTTGTGTGGTGTTTATTTTCGAGCTACTCATGGGTATTCTTTTGGTTCATGCTGCAAATGGATGGTTTGTTGTTGGATATACTACTGGGGGTATTGAATACAACGCGCTTCTTATTGTTTGCTTTTTAACAATTGCATCAGAAGACTAAATTCTTTTAATGTTATCTGGTAGCCTCCAATAGAACAACAATAAAAAAAAACGGTTTTCGTTTTGGGCATCATCACCTTAACACAAAAAAAATGAAAACCTCAAAAACCATTCAAAAAGTAATACTGTTCGCTTTGGCTGCCACACTGGCGGTTTCCTGTAAAGATGACGAAGACAATAATCCTGCGCCTACTCCGTTTATCCCAATTACTCTCAATTAAAAGTAGGCAACTACTGGATCTATCAGCAATTTGATGTTGACAGTTCCGGAAACGCGACACCTAAAAATGTATTTGACAGCTGCTATGTGGAGAAAGACACCATCATAAACAATATTACTTATTTCAAAGTGATAAGACCTGCATTATTTCAACCTGTTGTGGATGAATCTTATTTAAGAGATTCTTTACACTATACGGTTACCCATACAGACAAATCATTTTTCCTCACAAGATTTCTTTACCATTTTGATGAATACTATGGTTATGCAGGAATAAATCAGACTGATACTATTTATAAAGTAACCATTAAAATGACAAATAAAGATTGGCTGGTAAATGTACCATTGGGAAATTTTCTAACATCCAATTATAAAGTCAATTATCAGATGTTTCCGAATTGGTCGTTTGCCGGAAACACACGGGCAAGGAATACACGTTACGCTAAAGATGTTGGAATAGTATCTGAAACACTTCCTTTTTTTGCGTCCAATCCGAACTATGTTGAAAGACGATTGATACGAATACATTTAAATTGAAATTGTTTTATCGTTTTAAAAAATTAAAATAAACACATTGTTTTCAATGAAATTATATTGAAAACAATGTGTTTATTTGCTTGTTATCTAATAACTATGAAAATGTTTAAATTCGTACCTACTCTTCTTTTTATTGTGATGGCTGGACTATCTGCATCTTGCCAAAATCCAACAAATAATAAAAATAATCAAGCTTTAATGGAAAATCAAAATCAAACTAAAAACCCCTACTATTCTCGTACCGACACCTCTAAGCTAAATGTTTCTGATGCCGAATGGGAGAAAGTACTTTCAGAGGAAGTGTACTATATATCCCGTAACAAGGGAACAGAGCGTGCTTTCACCGGGAAATTGTGGGACTTTGAGGGAACAGGCACCTATTACTGCGCTGCTTGCGGAAATGCCCTTTTTAAATCTGATTCAAAATTCGGAAGCTCCTGCGGCTGGCCCAGCTTTTACCAGGCAATGAGTGCTAACAGTGTGGCCTATCATTCCGACAACACCTTTGGAATGGTTCGCATTGAAGTTGTTTGTGGCAGATGTGCAGGGCACCTTGGGCATATATTTGATGATGGGCCTCCTCCTACCGGCAAAAGATTTTGCATGAATTCCGTGGTGTTAGATTTCGAGCCGGATTCTGAAAAAGCTAAATAATAAGTGCCTGATTTCCTTCCCATAAGGTTATTTTAAAGGAAATTACGACTATTTTGATGAAGATCTTGATGTATTGTCGCCTTTACGACAATACATCAAGATCTTCCTTCCTACTTTTGTCCAGTACCTAAAAAAGAAACCATGAAATTCTTCCTTTCATCTCTTTTAATTTTAATCGCATTAGTCCCATTAAGACTAAATGGTCAGGGCTGCAGCGATGCCGGGTTTTGCAGCATTGGCGACTTAAAAACACAACTTACCCAAACAGATGCCAACCACAAAAACGCTATTGCCCCCGGCGCATCATTGGGCATAGGACTGGAAGGGACTCTGGTACTTACACCTTATTTGGAGTATAGCCGAAAATTAAGTGAACGGGCAGTGCTGAATGCTAAATTAACTGCCGTTTATGCAACAGGTGATCTGGGGTCCAATTTTGACATTGGGGATTTGTTTTTTTCAGGAAGCTATGTAGTTGCTCAAAAGAAAAATTAACGGCATCGGTATTGGCAGGAATTAAAGTACCATTAAATTATTCCAACAATAAAAATGCCGACGGGCAGCCACTGCCGTTAGATTATCAATCTAGTATTGGAACTTACGATTTGATTTTGGGTTTTAGAGCCGCCATTAAAAAAATTACACTTAGTGCAGGTGCGCAACTTCCCTTGGAACAGGTAAATGAAAATGCCTTCTTTCCGGAATTATATACTGATTCAGCAGCTTATAAATATTCGCCGACAAATGATTTTGAGCGAAAGAGTGACCTGCTATTCAGAGCCAGTTATAACATTGCCTTTGAAAAATCAAGCATCCTACTTCAGCCCAACTTACTGGCCATATACCATCTTGGGAACGATAGTTACTTCGACTTATCAGGGACACGCGTAACTATTGAAAACTCTCAGGGACTAACTTTAAATGCAGGAGCCACCACTACAAAATCATTTAAAAATGCTTCTGCACTTGAAATTCTTATTGCAGCACCACTTGTTGTTCGCGAGGTGCGGCCCGATGGTCTTACCCGTAGTTTCGTGCTCAATTTACAATATAAAATTCCTTTCTAAAATGAAAACAATTAAATTAGTGTTAGTACTTCTGATCCTTTCAGGAAATACTTCCCGGGCACAATCTACGCTTGCTGAAAAAAGAAAAGCCCAATTTAATTTAACTGATGGGGTGGCCATTCAGGGATATGATCCAGTCAGCTACTTTACGGAAAACAAGGAGGTAAAAGGTTCCTCCAAATTTTCGGCTCGTGCGGAAGGCATATTGTATCATTTTTCTACAGAAGCCAATAAAGCATTGTTTTTGAAAAACTACTCGAAGTACGAACCGGCATATGGCGGTTGGTGTGCCTATGCGATGGGGAGTTCCGGAGAAAAAGTAGAAATCGATCCGGCTACTTTTAAAATTATTGAAGGAAAACTCTATTTGTTTTACAATGCTTTTTTCAACAACACATTAAAAACCTGGAACAAAGATGAAGTAAAACTTAAGAAACAGGCTGATGCTAATTGGAATAAATTCTATTAAGAAAGCAATAGCAATTATTTAATTTAATTACACGCTCTATGAAATCAATTGGAATTTGGTTGCTGCGCATCATTCCTGCGTTGATAATGCTTCAAACACTTTACTTTAAATTTAGTGCCAGTACAGAATCTGTTTTCATTTTCAGTACACTGGGGGTAGAGCCGTGGGGACGCATAGTATCGGGAGTGGCGGAGCTATTTGCAGGAATTCTACTGCTTTATCCCCGCACTACCGTATGGGGCGCCTTAATTGGTGCCGGAGTAATGGCCGGTGCTCTGGCTTCGCATTTATTTATTCTAGGTATCGAGATTATGGGGGATGGGGGACAACTGTTTATATATGCCTTGATTACGCTGATTTGTTGTTCCTTTCTTCTATTTATTAACCGAAATCAACTATCTTTGCTGGCAAAGTCAGTCGGAATATGAAATTAATTACAGATACACAAGTTACGCTCCATGATCTACTGGGCTCTATCCAACAAATAGCTCCTGAAGAATATTGCAAGCCCTGTGTGGAATTAAGTGGATCTACCATTGGAGAGCACACCCGTCATATTATTGAACTTTTTCAATGCCTTTTAAATCAATATGAAACCGGAGTTATAAATTATGACAAAAGAGAAAGAAACAAACTCATAGAAAATAACCCGGAAGTAGCAATGGCCTGTTTGAATGAAATAACCATTCAAATTAAAAAAGAGAATAAAACATTGACCCTGGAAAGTGATGCAGGAGTTTTCCAAACCAATTATTTTCGTGAACTTTTATACAATCTCGAACATTGCATTCATCACCAGGCACTCATAAAAGTGGCTTTAGTTGTTTTTAATTCATTAGTTGTTTCCGATAATTTTGGTGTTGCCCCATCTACCATCAAATATAGAAAGCAATGTGTACAGTAACTTTTGTAAAAAGCGGAAATAAATACATCATCACCTCCAATCGCGACGAAAAAACCACACGTCCCGCTTCCTACAAACCGAATCTCTTTACAATAAATAATAAAAAAATATGCTTTCCTCAGGACCCCCTTGCCGGTGGAACCTGGTTTGCTGTTGATGAAAATGCAAATGTGGCGGTGTTGCTGAATGGTGCGTTTCAAAAACATCAGCAACAAAAAAGTTATCTAAAGAGTCGTGGTTTAATTCTGCTCGATATTTTGAGTCATGAATCGGTGCTGGACGGGTGGGAAACTATAGATTTATTTAATATTGAACCTTTTACTTTGATCGTGTTTACTGATTCCCGGTTGTTTCAGTTAAGGTGGGACTCCTTTAAAAAGCATTGTGATGAATTTGAATCCGAGAAAATCACATCTGGTCTTCAGTCACCTTGTACAGCGAAGAAATTAGCAAACAAAGAGAAGTGTGGTTCGGGCAATTTCAGCAACAAAATAAATTTCCTGATGAATTAAAAATGAGAGATTTTCATTTGAACACACAAAACAACGACAATGAGAATGGGCTCCTGATAAACAGAGATAACGTTGTTAAAACCCAAAGCATTACTCAGGCTGTAATTGAAAAAAATAAAGTGAGTCTTTTCTATCATGACATTTTGCTGGCTGAAGAGTTTTCGAATTCATTCATCATTATCTGAAGCCCATTTGTGAAAAAAGCGAGACTGGCAGTACACAAAATCATCAATTGGGAATACTGGCCTTTTGGGATGGTATACTTCCCGATCTATTTTATATGGCTATATTACGCACTTAAATCGAAATCTTTTTTTTATTTTACAGCTGCCAATCCTAAAATTGAAAATGGCGGTTTTCTGATGGAATCAAAAAAGAAAATTTACGACCAACTGCCAAAAGGCACGTACCCCGAGACGTTACTTTTCTCCGCAAAGACACCATTTGAACTTGTTAAAGCCGGAATAAAGAATTCAAATTTCACCTATCCCATTATCGCGAAACCTGATATTGGACTGAGGGGGTTAGCCATTCAAAAAATTGATAGTGATGAGTTGTTAAGGAGTTATATTTCTAAAATTCAAGTTGATTTCCTTATTCAGCCTTTTGTGGAGTTTCCAAACGAAGTCGGAATTTTTTATGTACGCTATCCGGAAAGTGAAAATGGTACTATTTCAGGTATTGTCACTAAAGAGTTTCTGATAGTAATTGGTGATGGGATTCAAACCATCAGGGAATTGCTAGAAATAAATCCAAGATATTATATGCAACTTCCTGCTTTACAGGAAATCTATGGAGAAAAATTGAATTCGATTCCTTCCCGTGGGGAACTCATAAACCTGGTTCCCTACGGCAACCATGCCAGAGGGGCTAAATTTAATGATGCCTCGATATGGGCCAATGAAAAAATGCAAGCATCCATAAATAAAATTTGTTTGCAAATTCCTGAATTCTATTTCGGCAGGCTGGATATTAAATACAACACACTAGAGGAACTTGAAAACGGGAAAAACTTTTCTATTATTGAACTCAATGGTGCAGGAAGTGAACCCACACATATTTATGATCCCGGCCATTCCCTGTTTTATGCATGGAAGGAGATCGCCAGACATCAAAAAATTCTTTTTCAAATCAGCGCTCAGAACATAAAAGCAAGTGTAAACTGTTTGTCGCTATCCGAAGGAATCTCCATGCTAAAAGCCAACTCGGCTCAAATTAAAAAACTCAACGCCTTTTCATAAAATGAAATTGCTGAAAAATTTTCTGGCCGGTTTAGTAGTCAGCTTTATTGGATCTATTCCCTTTGGATATTTAAATATCCTCGCCACCAAACTTCTGATTGATCAGGGATTTTTACCCTTCGCGGTACTGGTACTCGGCATAATTACTATTGAAGCCATTGTGATTTTTGTTACGCTTCAACTTGCACAGTGGTTGCTATCAATGAAAAAACTGGTCTTTACTTTTGAAGTGCTCACTGTTGTATTTTTACTTCTACTCGCCTACAATTTTTATATCAACCCAACAGGCTCAAATGGCAAATCGCCGGTATCCTTTACAGACAAAACGCTCTTTCAATTATTTGTTTCCGGTGTAATTTTGAGTTGTTTAAATTTTATTCAAATCCCTTTCTGGGCAGGATGGAACATTTATTTAGTCGAAAATAATTATTTGTCAGCAGGAAATTTACTCAACTTAGTTTTTTTATCAGGAGCATTAATTGGAACCACAACGGGCATGTATTTATTTGCGCTAGCCATTTCTCAAGCCATTGGTACTTCCATGCTATTTATAACTTTAGGGAATTATTATATCTTGCCTATAATTTTTATTTTGTTGGCAGGTATTCAAGTAGTGAAATTGATTAAAAAACATAAAATTGCTTCCTGAGCTTTTAAATTTAACTGTTTTAAAAATTCAAAATGGATATGGAATCAGCAATAAAAAATAGTCATTACCAATGGGGGAATAATTGTGAAGGCTGGGTACTTCATGAAAATGATTCCTGCAAATTAAACGAGAGTCCATGCCACCCGGGTCGAAAGAAATTATACATTTTCATTGTCACTCTCAGCAAGTATTCTATGTACTTCAAGGAACGCAACTTTTAATCTGGATGGAAGTATATTTTTTCTCCATGCTGACGAAACCTTTCTTGTTCCCAAAAAAAGCTATCATACCATTGCTAATACTGGCAAAACAAATTTAATTTTTTTAGTCGTAACTGAACCACCTGCAAAAAACGATCGCTATGAAATTATTGAATATGCGAAAGGGTTAGAAAAACCGATTAAAGATTTAAATGAGGAATGGTTGAAAAAGTATTTTCAGTGTGGAGGCGACCGATATCCAACAACTTTCAAATCCCCAATCGGAAATTATTGATAAAGGCGGAAAAATATTTTATTTAAAACATCACCACCAAATCATTGGAACGGCTTCTCTGCTAAAGATCAATGAAACTACTTTTGAATTGGGCAAAATGGCTGTTACCGGAGAATTTCAGGGCTCAGGATTGGGAAAGGTGCTGTTGAAATATTGTTTGGATTTTGCAAAACAAAATAACATTCATCGACTCATTCTATTTTCCAATACTCAATTAGCCGCTGCAATTCATCTTTATAAAAATTTCGGGTTTATTGAAATGCCTATGGAGCCCGGTCATTATGTACGGGCTAATATTAAAATGGTATTAGACAGGTAAATTAAATTCGGAAGGAGATTCGATTTTTTTCAACTACAAAATCTTATTTACGGGCACTTCAATAAATCACTTTGCCTGCTATCATTCCATGCTTGGATTTGAAAGAATAAATAAGCAATCCATTAGAAATATTTTCGGAAGTAATCTCGAAATAATCGCCGCCTGAAATATTTTCCTTTTTAAAGATTTGTTTCCCTTCAGCATTTTGCAAAGTGAACGTTGATGATGGTGCCGATGGTAATACGTTAATCTTAATTACGTCATGGTCGACTGTTACCAAATAATTCGCTTTCCCCGGTGCCGTTTCTTCCACATTTGTTGGAGTACATAATGATTCCAATGTAAAAAGTGTTGCCACTTCTGAAGGGGTAACGGCCCGATCATACAAGCGCATGTCATCAATTATTCCATGAAAATAAAATGGCGCCATCGCAGCATCAAATCCACCGCCTATCCACAAATTCCTTTGGCGGTTTATCAATGTTGAACTTGTTGTTTGAGAATTAGTAAGCACACCGTTTTTATAAACCTTCATGCCTGTTAAGGGATGCACAGTATAAACCCAGTGTTGCCATGCATTCGAAAAAATTGTTCCTACCTGTATGAGTCTGCCACCTGCATTACAATTTCCATAATCCCAAATGGTAGATGAAACACCGTTGTGACTGTAATAAGCCATTGCATTGAACCTATCAGTAAAGTTATCGGGATTTAACATGAGTATCGTTTGCAGCTTCACTTGTTGTGGCTGAATCCATACACTGATAGAAAATTCATTAGATTGCGTAAATCCGGAAAACAAACCTAAATCGATGTAATCGTTAACACCATCAAAATGATAAGCACTTCCGGGATTCGAAAAACGATCGGTTGCCAGCAAAGGCCCGTAAAGAGTGCCATGATGCCCATTTCCGCTCTGATCCTGAGCATTTCCGGTAAAGGGGTAACAGGCAATTAACCCCATGTTAATACTAATTTGAGCAACTAAATTGCTGGTCAAAATCAATCCGAAAATAAATAAAATAGCTTTCCTCATTACATTTATAATTTAAAATAGTAAAGTCTAAAAAAACTTTTAGTTGGATAAAGAATGTATTTGTTCAGTACAAAGTGCCATTCCGCAGCAAAAACCAATAGTTAAAAATAGAGAGAATATTTAATACCACCAAATAATGTTTCGAATCAAGGGAAAGTTAGTTTTGAGAGATGCCCATAATTCTCTATTTTTGCAGGCAAATAACTTCCCTCCTATGAAAAAATATTGCCTTGCACTTCTTCTACCTGCCTTATTCTTTGCTTCATGCGGGTCTGATAAACAGCCAGTTACAACAGATGGTCCGGACTTCCTGGCTGCAAACATCGACTCCACCATTCGTCCCGGAGACGACTTTTTCCTGTATGCCAACAATGGCTGGTTTAAGAATAATCCCATTCCGGCGAGCGAGCAGAGCAATGGACTATGGCAATTAATCAGGGACACCATCAATGCACAGGTAAAGCAAATTTGTGAAAATTCAGCTTCTATTAAGGACGCCGAGAAAGGAAGTAACAAGCAAAAAATAGGCGATTTCTTTTATTCAGGAATGGATAGTGTAACTATTAACGCTGCGGGGTTAGCAAATCTGAAACCGGAAATGGATATGATTGATGGCATCACCGATGCAGCAAGTTTTGCAAAGGCAACGGCTACGGTACATATGCTTTCAGCATCTCCAATATTTGGTTTTTATGTTGGGCAGGATGATAAAATCAGCAGCAAATACGCCATTTTTATTTCGCAGGGCGGATTAAGTTTGCCTGACCGGACTTTTTATGTTGATACTGATGAAAGAACAGTTAACATCCGTGAGAAATTCAAAACGTATCTCACCAACATGTTTGCCATCATGGGTTATGATGAAGCGAAATCAAAAGCAGCCTCTGAGAATGTATTTAAACTTGAAACATCAATTGCCAAAGCATCTCGTAAGAGAGAAGATACCCGCGATCCTCATGAGAATTATAACAAGATGGATGTTGCTGCATTGAAAAAATCAACTCCGAATTTTGACTGGAATTCATTCATGTCAACAGTTGGACTCATGAATGCAGATTCAGTAATTGTTGGTCAGCCGGAAGTTGTTAATGCATGGAATGGATATTTAAAATCCGTTCCGATGGATGTATGGAAAGATTATTTGAAGTTTCAACTGGTACGTGGGCTGGCCAGTTACCTGGATGATAAAACTTACAATGAGAACTTTAGTTTTTACAGTACCACTATGCGTGGTGTAAAAGAGCCTCGTCCAAGATGGAAGCGCGTTACCGATCAAACCAACAATTCATTGGGGGAACTGATTGGACAGGTTTATGTGGATGAATATCTTCCAAAAGGAACCAAGGAAAAACTTACTGAAATTGGAGATGCCATTAAAGTGGTGTATGCTGAACGTATCAAGCAACTCGACTGGATGAGTGCTGCTACTAAGGAAAAGGCCCTGGTGAAATTAAATTCAATTGTCATGAAGGTTGGTTATCCTGATAAGTGGAAAGATATGAGCTCCCTGCAAACAGACCGAACATCGTATGTACGCAACGTTATTAGCGCGAATGTATGGGAAATGAAATACATGATTGATAAATATGGTAAGCCGGTTGACAGAACCGTATGGGAAATGACGCCACAAACCTACAACGCTTATTACAACCCTTCCAATAATGAGATTGTTGTTCCCGGTTCCAACATCATTGTTCCCGGATACGAAAGAGTTTTGGCTGATGATGCCATCCTCTATTCTATGATTGGTGGTTCCACATTCGGACATGAAATTACTCATGGGTTTGATGATCAGGGAAGTCAGTATGATGATCAAGGGAATTTGAACAACTGGTGGACCAGTGAGGACAGCTCTAAGTTTTTTGCAAAAACAAAAATGGTCGTTGATCAGTTTAATAGTTATGTGGTAGTAGATAGTCTTACTATTAACGGAGAGTTAACTCAGGGTGAAAATATTGCCGATATAGGTGGTGTCATGATGGGTTATGAAGCATTCAAAAAAACTAAGCAGTATCAGGACAAACAAGTTGTTGGTGGTTTAACTCCCGACAAAAGATTCTTTCTGGGTTATGCACTTGCGTGGATGATCAATGAGCGTCCTGAATCGCTTGCTGCACAGGTAAAGAGTAACGAACACTCTCCTGCGAAATTCAGAGTCATTGGACCCTTGGTGAACATGGATGAATTCTTCACCACTTTCGAAATCAAAGAAGGTGATAAAATGTGGAGAAGTGTGGGGGATCGGGTGAAAATTTGGTAAACATTTTAGTTTTTTGGTTCTTTTGTTGCTTGGTTCTTGGTTCTTAGTTCTTTAGTTTTGCTCATGAATTGATTGAGTGCATTGTAAATTTGTTAGTTGAAAGAGAAAAATGAAAACAAAAATCATACTAGTAGGATTAATTTTATTTATAGGAGTACTGGTCTTCCAAACCATCCATCCTGAAAGTGCTATCACATCGGCTCTCGCCGACACCACCGACGTGAACCCAAACGGATCGAGTGAACTGTCGAAATTAATGCGTGACATGCAGAAATACACCACTGATGCGAAGGCCGATATCAAGGTAGGAAAAGCACCTGCTGCGTATCCTGTAGGGTTCGACAAAGTTCACACAGCGAAAATTTCGGATGGCGTGAGTAAGAGTGAATATTACAAACAGTTTGCAGATTTGTATGTGATGGCCGTTAAGAACTATGCAACATCCACGCCCGAAACACGTGTCGAGACCTACAACAACATGGTTTCATCTTGCCTGGCTTGTCATTCGCAGCACTGCCCGGGTCCGGTTCCTGTCATTAAAAAAATGATGCTTGAGGTAAAGTAAACTCTTTCAGTCAACAAAAGAGTTTATAGTAAATGTGTAACTAGTTTTTATTTTTGACATAGTGTTTTGAATTGTTTTTTGATCACCTTTAAATACTATTCCGAGACATGAGCAGCACATTAATTCGAATTGCAAAGCCGCACGACCTGGAATCTCTGGCTGAACTATTCAATGAGTATCGTATTTTTTATGGGCAAAATTCAGATTTAAAATCAGCTCTTGATTTTTTAAGTGATCGCTTGCATAAAAACGAATCCATCGTTTTTATTGCTGTTGAACCCAATGGTAGTTTCTCGGGATTTGTGCAACTGTTTCCCATTTTTTCATCCGTGAAATTAATACACCAATGGCTATTGAATGATCTGTTTGTTGCTGAACCCTTTCGCGACAATGGCATTGGAAGAAAGCTCATAGATGCCTGCAAAAACTTTTGTGTCGAAACCAATTCAGGAGGATTACTTTTAGAAACTGCTAAAACAAATAGCTCAGCCAACAACTTATATTTGAATACCGGATTTAAGGTGCAGTATGAGCAGAATTTTATTTCTG
>JADKJB010000001.1 GCA_016722525.1 Bacteroidota bacterium | reverse complement strand
GGTACAAACACTATTTCACATCCCTCTATTGTCCATGATTCAGTGTCGTTGATTTCTAAATTGGTGTCTACATAATATTTTTTGCCAGAGGAAATAGAACTAAACCCAGGAAATTCTTCAAATCCTAACACCGATGATGTTCCATTCCAATAATCATCACAACTTAACAAATCTGTAAAATCAATAGTTGTTCCAACAGAAACAACGGTTTCACCAGAGCCTGCCACAACGTAGGAGGTACAACTAGGTAGAGGTTCAATTTCAAGTTGTATTGCATATTCGCCAGATTTTCTTTCCTGCGAACTGATGCCCCCATCCGTAGTTACGCCGCAACCTGAAAATGTTTTCGAAATATCCTGAAACCATAACCGATTTTCAGAAATTCCTGTCTCTAATATTCCTTCTTGCAATATTCGCTCTATACTTCCATCTTTTATGAGATTATCGCCAGTAGGACTTCCAGACTTTTTGATGTACACATCATCTACCCAAACATACAATCCTTTTAATAATGAAGCATCAATATTACTACTCATAAAAATGCCAAATGATAACACATTGGGCGTTCCGTCGGTATGCAATAGAGTTTTGATTGGAGTTGAGGTTCTTTTTAATTTCAGATCTACCTGAACAGCTTCCCATCCAGCACCACCATCTGTAATTTCTTCACTCCAAATTGCTACATCATTTAAATAGGCTTGTTTCATCACTCCTGTTAATGCAGTCCCCGTTTCTTGGTAACTGTCCTTAACATTAAAATACAAAACCTGTTCTTCGCTATCATCTTTCACAATCACAGGAATATGTTGCCACGAAGTAGCTCTGAAGTTATATTTATCGATGGTTCCATAATAATGCGCATCAAAACCCATTACATCAATCCCATACAAACCAGGTTTGTTGTATGTGATGGATTTTGTAACAGTAGTTCCATTTAATTTTTCCTCGGAGTCGAAAAAATAATTTTCGTTTGAAATTACATGAGCTTCAGACGTGGTACTCACGCCATTTGTATTGGGATTTGGCCTTATAATGTAATAGGATTCTGCCGAACCACCTACATTGGTAATGTATGCTTCCATATTAAATGCGGTATTGACATCCACATATTGAATTTGTTTATGACCCGAAAAAGGAGATAGTGAATAACCAGTTGGTAAAACATTTGTGCCGTCATTTAATTCAAGGGCGAGTTCGTGAGGTTGCGAGGCAGTGGAAACAACCGAAGTCCCTAATTGATAACTAAACGAATTACCATCGAACTTAATGTGGTCACCATCATCAGCCCAAATGTCGGCTTCAATATAATTGTTTGCAATTTTTGTGTAACCTGCATTATTTTCTTTGGTAGTTAAAACCACATCCTTGTCAAATTTATCAGTAGCAAAAGTGTTATTTGAAATATTTACATTGTTACTACCATCTCCGTCCCGTGCGTTATCCAAATTAGGATATGAAAGATTGATATTGCCATTAACCCCAAGTCCCCACTTTTTGTGAAATATACTATTTTGGATAGAAGTTACAGATCCTCCCACATCATGAATTGGGATTTGATTTGCAACCAGAGAATAAAAGGAGATATCAACAACATTTAAATTTCCAAAATTGTGCCAAGGATCTGAACTAAATCCCAAATCTCCGTCATTTGGAGGGCAATTTCTTGTACAGGAAATTGTATTGTCCCAAAATTTACCGTAAAAATCTGAATTATTATTATTTGAAAATGTCCAATGATTTAGATAATGTGCATTAGTACTTGCTGCGGTAGAACAAGGACACGCTCTCAATTCAAACCGGTTATCATTGTGGGAATTGATATCTTCACTAATAAAAAATTGAGTAAGTGTACACTTATCAATATACCAACTGATGATTTTTGCTTGCCCATCAATGGCCGCTTTACAATCATCAAATATATCATTACGAAAATTTATGATTTGCGGAGTACTAGATGTATATAAGGATTGTGTCCAAACTCCATATCCTATGCCAGTTGCCGACCGCCCTTTTACTTTATGCAAATAACAGTTTTCAATATTTAGAGTTGGAGTTACATCGTTTTTCCAAATACCAGCCTGACTGAAACATGAAATTTCGCAGTTAAGTATGTTGGCTGCAAGTGATCCGTTTGAACCGTCAACATAAATACCTCCACACAATATTTCCGATTCATTAAAGTCTTTGTAATTGCATTGCGCGCCTCTTATCCGAAGATTCTGGATAGTTGAATTCGGTTGCATAGCAAAAACAAACATTGAACTAATATTATTGGGATCGTAAACAGCTTTGTGATTGGATGTAATTGTAAGGCACTCCGGTTCCCACCATTTAAAACTACTAGACAGCAAAACCCCTTCAGGTACCACCAGAGGAAAATCAGTTGTTGCAAGCCCATTTAAATCAAAACTGTTTACAACGACAGCAACTCCTGAATGTAAAAGACAATTTTTTAAATCGTTTGCATTAGCAACTTCATAACACTCTGGTGGCATTATTACTCCGGAACTTCCACTGAAAGCAATAATAAACTGACTATATGAAGTTGCAACAACATTTGATTTTAGATTTCCGGAAGTAACATTTCCTGACAATAATCCTTTGCCCAAATCCTTCCATTGTGATCCATTCCAGGATGCTACGGTGATGAGTGTATCAGCTATTGATGAAAATGAATTCCAACCAAGCGTCACATAAACCTGCGAAGTGCCGGATGTACGGTTTAGGTTCCAGTATTGTTTTCGAAGTAAGCGGGCTAAAGTGGTATCCTTGGTATTTGTATTCACTGAAAGAGAATCATCTTTGAATTCAGCTATAAATTCGCTTGTTGTAGTCGCTGGTGCACTCATTTCAATAGGCCTGTAAGAATTATTATCCCCTGTTGGAAAAACAAACCCAGTGTTACCAATTTTTTTAACTGGACCTTCAACGTAACTGCTATCAGAAGCTCCAACTACTTTAGAACCTAACTTAAAAATAAGTTCATTGGAACTTTTGGTTAGAAAGGTTCCTTTAATTAAAAAGAGAGTATCGTCTACACTAAAAGTTGCGTTCGAAGTTACAAACCCTCCGGTTTTATTAATCGCAAGTTTCTTAAATGGATAATTATAACTTCCATTTAAAGTTTGAATGCTATCTCCAGAAAAAGTAACCTTTCCACTGGCAGTATTAAACACCACTTTATTACTATTTATAGTTACGTTCCCATGGAAAAAATTTTCACCGGAATAAGCAATTTGCAAATCCATTCCACCGGATGAACTTAATGTAACATTATCGAGATACGTATCGGGTGTAGTGCTCGCCATTCTAATTCTGCCCGCGCTCGCAGCGTTATCTAGGCTGAGTGGCCCTGAGAATATATTATTACCCTCACAGTGGTAATTTCCCGAACTGCCGTTGCGGGTGATGGTTGTTGTGCCGTTAAATGTGCTGTTCTTGAGCAAGATTCCGGGGGAGGTTACGGTGAGGTTTCCATCAAAGTTAGCATTTATTAAGTTCAAAATGGCAGTTCCGGTCAAGGTTAATGTTTGAGCTGTTGAACCTTGCTGGTAAAAGTTTTTAGAGTTAGGTAATTATTGGAAAACCACTGCTTCCGATGGATATGGTTTTGCCGGATGCTAAATAGGTAACACCTCCTGTATTTCCTGTGACAATACCCCCACTGCTGGTGTTATTTAGGATTAAATTGCCTGAAATAAAAGTTGAATCTGCTGTTCCTAAGTAGAATTCGTGGGTCGAATTATTGGTGATGGTAACATTTTGGAAATTATCACCGTTGGTTGAACCCATGGTGAAGTAGTACACACCTGAATGTGTGATGGTTAAGCTATCAGAAAATGTACAGTTGCCTGTCCCAGAACTTGAAGCAGAACCTGTTGACACAAGAATAGTAGTCTTCAAAAACGACGATCCGTTCATGTGATAATATCCGCAATTTGCTTCAATTCTTGAATCAATTATTCCGCCACCAAAATGACAAAGTGTACCTGTGGGTTTAATGATTCCGGTCGTTGTTTTACCACCATTGAATGTACAAGTTCCTGTAATAGTTAAGGTATAACCACCTAAATCCAACGTGTCGCCATTGATTGTGAATGAAGCAACTTTATGATTTTGGGTTAAAGTCAGGTTATAGGGAGCGTTTGAGTTTATAATTATGTTGTCGGTGCTGTCGGGAACGCCAGAATTCCAATTCCCAGAAGTAAAATAGGAACTATTCACTGACCCCAGCCATGTGCGAGTGGCCGCCTTCATTTGAGAACTAACCCCCACCTGGAGAGTCATTAATATGCCTAAGATGTAAAGGAGTTGCTTTTTCATACGTTTAAATATTAAAAGGTTAATTTTTTTGTTGATTTAAAGAAAATAGGTCTAATTTTAGTTTCCGATGAACTCATACCAGTCCGACCAGCTATTTGACCCGTTTTTGAGCCTTACCTTGGCATTATAGGCATTCAAGAGCGTAACGGTCCCCATTCCTATATTAATTTCATTTCCGGTACGTGAATAGGACAATCCTGAAGGCAAACCAGATACCTGATCATATGTAAATATATGCGAGAACATTTCTGAAGCGTTATCATCAGTTCCAACAAGCATTTCAATTTCACTAACATCGTTGGTATCAGGAACCATTACTTTAAAATATCCATGATTACCGGAGAAAGAGACTGATGCATCTAAAGGTGCTTGAGCATGTGAATAAAATGTGCAACAACAAAACAAAATCAAAAACCAAATATGAAATTTTACTAAAGATTGATTTGAAGAAATTAAATTTTCAAAACGAATGAATCGTTTGGTTTCTTTCCGTGAAAGAAGGTTGTGGTTTGTTTTCATGTTAAAAATATTTATAGGTTAAAAATAAATTGCAATCAAAAACACCTGAAAATCTTTCACCAATACACTTTCACATCTCGCAAGAAATTCAGTCAATCGGTACTCTAAAACAATTAAACTCTTTTCACTGAAAACCTGAATCGGGGGGATGGAGGTTTTCGAAATAATCTTTCCAAATAAAATCAAGGAAAGAGATACTAAAATAATTACTCGTACATTTTTGTAATTCTTGTATAAAGGTAAGCTAGAATTTTAATGCAAAAAAAAAATCAAATTAGTTATCAACAGGTTATGAACATATGGTGTTTTTTGAAAGTCTAAATATTTTTGATGAAGCTTGATCATGATAAAGAATAATCACTTTGCCAAAGCATTAAACTATTGGTGATCATTCAAATTACTTAAAATAATTCCACACTCCTCCCGCATTGTGAACATTGGTTCTTTAAGGATTTTGGTGCGGGAGGATTTTGTTTTCTCTTGTCCCCCAGCCTGAAGGCTGGAGTTATGCAAATACAACTCAAAAGAGAAAATTATTATTGTAAATTAATTTTTAGGTTCCCTCAAAATTTTCAAACTTCCGAAACAGGAATTTGATTATTTGTCTCCGAAACTTCGTCTTTTTTTTCCCTGAAAATAATTGATTGAAAAAATATGATCAGGCCCACACCGATGCTGATGGATGAATCGGCGATGTTGAATACAGGCCGGAAGAAAATAAAATACTCACCACCCCATATCGGCATCCAGTCGGGGAAATTGCCTTTTAAGACCGGGAAATAAAACATATCTACAACTTTCCCATGGAGGAAAGAGGAATATCCGCCTTCGGGAGGAAATAATTGTGCTAATTGAAAATCGCTGGCAGAAAATATCATTCCATAAAAAGTACTGTCGAGAATATTTCCCATAGCACCGGCAAATATCAATGCGATAGCAGTTACAAGCATGTAATGAGCTTTGTGTTTTACCAGATGATTTAAATACCACCCAATGCCACACACTGCAATAATTCTGAATACACTCAGGAATAATTTACCAAATTCACCGGCAAATTCCATCCCAAATGCCATCCCGTTATTTTCGGTAAAATGTATGATAAACCAATCACCGGCAATGTGAAATTCCTGACCCAAATACATGTTGGTCTTGATCCAGAATTTTAACGTCTGGTCAAAAAGTAATACCAAAAAGATTATGAGTATCGGACGCTTCAAAATTTATTGATCAGTATTTCTGTGAAAGAAAGTTAGAGGACAATTCAACTTGGACATTTCGATATGCTTGATAGATCGGATTGTTTTTAAAAAATAAAGACAACTCAATTAATACCAAGAGCAACTTGTCACTTTAGCTTGTCACCCGTCTCCTTCGGATCCGGGCAGGCTTGTCACTATTTTTAATCTTTATACTGTTGCAACTTAGCTTCCATACTTTGTGTAGTATGAGGTACAGCACGCAGACGTTCTTTTGGAATTAATTTTCCGGTAACGCGACACACACCGTAAGTTTTGTTTTCGATGCGGATTAATGCATTTTCCAATTGCTCAATAAACTTTTTCTGACGGGCAGCTAACTGACCTGCCTCTTCTTTGGCAAGAGTATCGGAGCCATCTTCCAACACTTTAAATGTACTGGCAGTATCATCGGTTCCATGTTCATTAGCGCTGTTTAATGCAGCTTGTAAATTGACTAATTCCTTGCGGGCATCGTCAAGTTTTTTGATTATTATTTCTTTGAACTCTTGAAGTTCTTTGTCGCTGTAATGCGTTTTTTCTGATTTTTCAGCTGCCATTGGTAATCTTATTTATACTCGTTAATACATGGATGTTTTCATCAACTTCGATCATAATGCTATCATTTTCCTCAAGGCTTTCGACCAAATTCAAAGATGTAGCAAGGATCTCGTTGCAAATATAGTTTAAATTGTTTCTGACCGGATTATTGATCAATTCGTGGTTTTTTATCCGCACCGTAATTTTGTCGGTAACCTCAAAACCTTTGTCCTTGCGGATATTTTGGATTCGATTGACCAGTTCCCTGGCAATTCCCTCTTCTTTCAATTCAATGGATAATGTAACATCTAAAGCCACAGTTAGTTTACCATCACTATTCACTTCCCAACCCGGAATATCTTCTGAAATGATTTCCACATCGTCGGTTGTTATTTCAAATTGCTGGTTATCAGCGAGAAGTGTAAATTTTCCGGTCTGTTCCAGTGTGGCTATTGCTGCCTGATTCATGGCAGAAACTGCTTCCGAAAGGGCCTTCATAAGGGGTCCGGCTTTCTTGCCAAGAACCTTAAAATTAGGCCTCACCTTTTTTACCAATATTCCGGTGGTGTCGTCGATATATTCAATTTCTCTGACGTTCACTTCCGAAAGAATTAAACTGCGAACAGATTCCAGTTTTTCCACCAGACCTGCTTCGGTAGCCGGTATCATCATCCGTTGCAACGGCTGACGAACTCTGATATTTACTTTCTTTCGAAGTGCAAGCACCATCGACGAAACCTTCTGCGCAAGCTCCATTCGCTCTTCCAGTGATTTGTCGATCAACTTCTCATCAGCAACAGGAAACTCCGACAAATGGACAGAGGTTACTTTTTGTTTTTTCGTGATCGTGTTCAAATCGCTGAACAGTTGATCAGAATAAAATGGTGCAACGGGAGACATAAGTTGTGCAACAACTTCCAGACAACGATAGAGTGTTTGATAAGCAGCTATTTTGTCAGCAGAATAATCTCCTTTCCAAAAACGACGGCGGCATAAACGAACATACCAGTTACTCAAATGCTCATCCACAAAAGTTTGAATGGCTCGTGCTGCTTTTGTCGGTTCATAATCGGCATAACTCTCATC
This sequence comes from Bacteroidota bacterium, assembly GCA_016722525.1. Classification (GTDB taxonomy): domain Bacteria; phylum Bacteroidota; class Bacteroidia; order AKYH767-A; family OLB10; genus JADKJB01. The sequence continues at coordinate 712,502 of JADKJB010000001.1, read as the reverse complement.
TACAAATTTAATGAGTGAATTGAGTTCCGATAATATCCAACGATCAATTTCAGGGCGTTGTTCAACCGGTATTTCTGTTTCTTTAAAATTAAATTTATCAATGTTCGCATATAGTGCGAAGAAGGAATAGGTATTATATAGTGTACCGAAAAATTTTCGTTGCACTTCAGTAATACCATCTGCGTTAAAGCGCAAATTATCCCATGGCTGCGCATTGGATATCAAATACCAGCGTGTTGCATCAGCACCATACTTATCAATTGTCTCAAACGGATCAGCGGCATTTCCCAAACGCTTCGACATTTTATTTCCGTTTTTATCGAGCACCAGTCCATTTGAAACTACATTTTTAAATGCAACAGAATCAAATAACATAACGGAAATAGCATGTAAAGTAAAAAACCAACCGCGTGTTTGATCTACACCTTCAGCAATGAAATCGGCTGGAAATGATTTTTGAAATTCTTCGAGATTTTCAAACGGATAATGCCACTGCGCATAAGGCATAGCACCTGAATCGAACCAGACATCGATAAGATCAGACTCTCTGAATAATTTTTTTCCTGTTGCGGAAACTAAAACGATATCATCCACATAAGGACGATGTAAATCGAATTCTGCAGATTCCGTATCAAATTTATTTTCTACTCCTGCTTCTTTTGCTTTCGCAAGATGTTGGTGTAACTCTTCAACCGAACCGATGCATATTTGCTCTGAACGATCTTCCGATGTCCATACCGGTAGAGGAATTCCCCAGAAGCGTGAGCGGCTCAGGTTCCAGTCTACTAAATTTTCAAGCCAGTTCCCAAATCTCCCTGTACCGGTTGATTCCGGTTTCCAGTTGATTGTTTTGTTAAGTGCTATGAGCCGGTCTTTGCAGGCAGTAGTTTTGATGAACCAGGAATCAAGCGGATAATAGAGGATCGGTTTATCCGTTCTCCAGCAATGGGGATACGAGTGTTCGTAACGTTCTACTTTGAATGCTTTATTCTCGGTTTTTAATTTGATGGAAATACGTTCATCAACCGAAAGATATTTATCACGGCCTTGTTTTTTCTTTTCAATTTCTTTTTCGGCTTCGGTAAGATACTCTTCTTTCACATACTCGCCTGCAAAGTCTGTTACTTCCTTGACAAACTTACCTCTTTTATCAACTAACGGTGTGAGCGTACCAGTTTCATCCTTCACCATGATGGAGCTGATGCCGTTTGCGTTGGCAACTCGAAAATCATCAGCACCAAAAACTGAAGCGGTGTGAACTATACCTGTACCATCTTCAGTAGTAACAAAATCACCAATGATAACCGTAAATGCTTTCCCATCGGGTTGCACATACGGCATGAGTTGTTCGTAATTTACATTCTTGAGTTCGCTTCCGCGGAATTCAGAAACTATACGATAAGGAACTAATTTATCACCGGTTTTAAAATCATCGAAAGAAACCTCTTCTGCTTTTGCAGAAAAATATTTTCCTACTAAGTCCTTTGCAAGAATAACAGTTACTGGCAATCCGGTATAAGGATTGAAAGTTTTAACCAGCACATAAGTTATCTTCTCACCTACAGCAAGCGCGCAGTTGGCAGGAAGCGTCCATGGAGTGGTGGTCCATGCGAGGAAATACAAATCAGTATCGACATCTTTGAAAAGAAATTCCGAATGCGATTCGCGTTTCACTTTGAATTGTGCAACCACAGAAGTATCCTTTACATTTCGATACGTGCCCGGTTGATTTAATTCGTGTGAACTTAATCCGGTACCTGCAGCAGGTGAATAGGGTTGAATAGTGTAACCTTTATAAAGCAAATCTTTTTCATAAAGTTTTTTAAGAAGGCTCCACACCGACTCGATATAATTATTTTCAAAAGTGATATAAGGATGATCGAGATCGACCCAGTAGCCCATTTTACGGGTGAGGTCATCCCAGACTTCCTTATATTTCATCACCTCGCGGCGACAAGCTTTGTTATAATCTTCGATGGAAATTTTTTTACCGATATCTTCTTTCGTGATACCGAGTGTTTTTTCAACACTCAGTTCAATAGGAAGTCCGTGCGTATCCCAACCGCCTTTGCGTTTTACCTGAAATCCTTTGAGCGTTTTATAGCGACAAAAAATATCTTTGATCGCACGGGCCATCACGTGATGTATTCCGGGCAAACCGTTAGCAGATGGGGGACCCTCATAAAAAGTAAAGGCAGGTTTACCTTCGCGGGAAGCAATGCTTTGGGCAAATACGTCCTCCTTCAGCCACTTTTCGAGTACCTGTTTCCCTATTTCAGGGAGATCCAGCTTCTTATATTCGGTATAATTCATCTTTTAAAAAGGAGGTGCGAAGGTAGTGAAAAAAGGGGGATTTTCAACTCTAAAGCCTATGCTGAGAGCCCCTTCGGAAACCTAAATCGCTCACACACATTACAGGTTTTATGTTACATATTTTATGTAACATGTTTTATGCAATGAAGTGAGTTGGTGAATTTGGCTTATTTATCTATCAATCAATTCTTTAATTAAAAAAACAAAATGGTGGTAAATTAAACTTCTGAAAGTGCCGGATACATTTTATCTATCTAACGGATGATGTGTATTTAGTAGTATTTATTTGAATATCAATACTTTTTAATGTTTCACGAGGTACCATGCCCAGCCTGAGGTATTTTTCCTGAAAATAAACAGGTAGCTGATCAAAACCTAAAATATTGATTCTACATCCATTACATCCGCAATTACATCTAAACAGCACAGCGTGACCGGTAAAAAGGGTTGAAAAATCTACTGTAATTTTATCTCCTGGAGCAACCTCATCAATAAAAACCAGTTCATTACTGAATGAGTAAGCACAATTTGGAAAACAAGAATGCCTTATACCCGCCATCACCACATCATTTATAGTCATAAAAATGATTTTAAAAATTAAACTTGAAAAACAGATCTATTTACAAAATTAGCAATTTGTCAATATAATAAGCAAATTGACAATAAAATAAAATTGACTTTCGCATGCATCATGCATGTAGGAAAAAAAATCAGACATTTCAGGGTTATTAAGGGGTGGTCGCAACAGCATTTAGCAGATCTCATACATAAAGCACGACCATTGATTTCGCATATCGAGTCTACCGGAAAAGTTAATCACGATACGTTGATGAGCATTTGCAAGGCTCTTAAAATTTCACATGAAATGCTGGTATCTGCATCCGATGAGCCTGCTGCTGATTATACATTTGTATCGCAGGAGGTTAAATTGCTAAAAGCAGAGATAGAAAAACTCACAACTGAACTTAAGTTGAAAGATGAGATTATTACGATGCTGAAAAGTCATAACAAAGAACTTTCAGGAAGGAAAAAAAGTAAATAATTTTCATTTGATTTTTGTCATCACCCGATAATGTCTTTTTGCTCATAATTGTTTAGCTTGCTATCTGTCAGGCCTTTACATTCGATGTTGACAATTATCATTGATAAACCCGATTTTTATTGGTACTTTTAAGTTCAAAATCAACCAACCATGGAATCAAAATCATTTAAAGATAAATTAGGGAAATTAATTACCAAGGCTGAAACTGAGCTTGATGAATTGAGAGTGAAAATTTCGTTAGGCAAAATGAATGGTGCCGATCTTTTCGAAGACATGAAAAAAGAATTACGTGAATCTTTTCATGAGATTTCAGGTGAACTTAAATCAGAAAGCAAAGAAATTGCAGAATCTGTAAAAAGTAATATTGAAGAATTGCAACTTCAACTGGCACTTGGAAAAGCAGAAGCCCTGGATGCTTACGAAGAACAGAAGTCTAAAATAAACAAATCCATTAACAGCATCGAACACGATATTCGCAATACTAAAAACGAACTGTCGTACGATGCCCGTTTGAAAATTCAAAATGAACTTGAAAAATTCCGTCTGAAAATGGAAGTGCTTCAAATCAGATATGAATTAGGTCGTCTTGATTTAAAAGATAACGTAGAAACTAAAAAGCAAAAATTTAAAAAAGAATTTGATCAGCTTTTAGATACTTTGAAAGAGGAAACTTCGGAGAAAGTAGAAGAGTATGGCGAGAATTTGAAAAATGCCTATGATGCGTTGAGGAAGTCGCTGCAGTCGTAAATTCAATAGTTTTAGCCCCGGAAGGGTTGTGAATCAATTTTCTTCTGAAATATATTATTCAGCTAATTCTGAATATTTGCCAAAGAAAAGTGAAAACCCTTCCGGGGCTAAAACACCGAATAAACTTTCGAATCAAATTTATTCCAATTCAAATTCAGCTCGGGTTTCGAAGCGTATTTTTATTTTTTCGAAAGGCATAGAAGTTTCACCTCCGTAGGCAGCGCCATCATTTGACATTTCCATCATAGCCATGTTGGAGGCTTTCATCATCAGCGGATATGGGGTGCCGTTATCAATTTCTTCAATCAGCAAAGCACCACCCAATTTCTCTCCGATGCTTTGTGATAAGTACAGGGCTTTATCTTTTGCGGCCTGCGTTGCTTTAATCTTAACCTCTTTACGGAAGGTTTCCATTTTAGAGTGATCCATTTTGCTGATGTACATGTTCAACACTGCATTGTCGTTTAGGCGAGGTATCAGGTCGTCGATCATTTTGGTGGATGAAAATTTAATGACGTAGGTGATGTTAGCAATAAAATCGGGCTCTTGTTTCTTTTTGCGGATGAACCAGTCGCTGTATGCATTTCCGGCCATACCATCTACTCTGATATTTTCTTTCAGGATTCCTGATTTTGCACAAGCCTCGAGAAATTCTTTTTTGATGACTTCAATTCCGATTTTTTCTTTTTTGTTATTTTGATACTCTCTCAACATAAAGTTGACATAAATCTCATCGGGATCGACTTCCATTTCGGAGCTGCCGGTGACAACGATTTTTTTGATTTTGGGTTGTTGGATGATAGTCTGTGACTGCGAAGGGGCAACTAATGAAAATAGGAGAATTGATACGATAAGAAACTTGATAGCTTTCATGGATTTTATTTTGATTTACAAATTTAGTAACGTTAGGGTGAATAAAAAATTCTGCAACGAAAAAAATTGTAGACACGATTAAAATCCTCTTCAGGGCTGAAGCCCATTTACACAGCCATCTCAACCCCAGACTGAAGTCTGGGGTTATGCAAATGGTGCGTATTTGTTACTCCAAGGTAAAATTTTGAATTCTGGTGAAGCAACTTTCACTGAAGAATAAAAATTACAAATCGAAAAAATATAATGGACACGATTAAAATCCTCTTCAGGGCTGAAGCCCAATTATTAATGTCCTGACAACCTCAGACTGAAGTCTGGGGTTATGCGAATGATTACTTTAACGAAATTTACAAGTACAAATCAGGGTGGAGGTTAGAAATGAGTACTTTGATATGCATGTATACAGCAACCATAATGTACGTTTTCGGGGAAATTTTGAAGGGAATTAAAAGTGATCAACGCAAAACTCAAAATTAAGAAATGTGAGCTTGGGTTCCGAATCAGATTAAAGTCTGGGGCTATGCTTCTGATGCATTTATTTATTTCAGAGATAAGATCACTATGATGCTATTGATACAATTAGATTACACCTGAATAAAGTTTAGCGAAAAAGTTAAGAAAAACAACCTAATTTTTATCAGCACAAGCTAGCAATGATTTTTTTAGATAGGCAGGATCCGGGGAGTAAACGAACAGACAAGATCCGTTTTGAATAGTCTTGATAATTGGTGCTGCCAGTTCGGATGCGACGGCGGGACAACCAAAACTTCTTCCCAGTCGGCCGGTGCTTTTAATAAAATTCTCACTTACATAATCAGCGCCATGTAATACTATAGCTCTTGCCAGAGCCAAATCATTGAAACCAGGTTCTTGTCCATTTAACTTCAATGACATTCCATGTTTGCCATTATAAATATCGCCTGTCACATAAAAACCCAGACTGCTTTGTAACGAACTGGGAATATTTGAAAAATGTGTAGCAAATAAATCTCCTGAATTTTTACCATGAGAGACATATGTATTAAATAGTACTTGCGCTTTTTCAAGATCAACAATATACAATCTCTTATTTGTTGAAGGTTGCGAAAGGTCAACGATGGTCATTAAATTTGGAACCGCTAATTTATTTTCATGAACTAATTTCTGATGGCCCTCCAAGGCAGTTTCAAAAACAGCAAGATCAAGTCCAAGCTCTTTTAAGTGCAGATCAGTATATAAACTATTCGCCCGATTTTTTGCTTTGCCCATCGTTAACATAGGCGTCTTACTATTCAGCACCTGAACCGGAAAACTAAATAACAGAGTTACTACCAGCACACTTAAAATCCCCTTGAGTATCTTCATTTGTTATCTTCTTTTTACAAAGATAGACCATAAACGTGCAAAAAGGTAAAATAGCGCCTGTATTCAATTGATTTTCAGCATATAATAAATTTTCCGATCTACCTTTTGCTTCAAAATTTACATCCGAAATTCGAATTACAAAATCATTCTGAAGTAGTGACTATAAAAATTTAAGGAATGAGTAATCAATTATACAGACCCGTCTCAAAGCCGGCATCAATATGCAAAGTGCCTGAAGAAGCTGCAACAGCCAATTGATCGCACCGTTCGTTCTCAGGATGGTTGTTATGACCTTTGATCCACCGGAATTTAACCTGGTGTTGCGCATAAATAAGCAGGAAGCGCTTCCAGAGGTCCGCGTTTTTCTTCCCATGAAAATTCTTCTTTTCCCAGCCAAACACCCAACCCTTCTCGACTGAATCAACAACATACTTACTATCAGAAAAGACTACGACCTGTTCCCCTTGTTTCTTCAGAGCTTCCAAACCGATAATTACACTTAGCAATTCCATCCGATTGTTGGTAGTCATTCGAAATCCCTGAGATAACTCTTTTCGGTGGGAGCCTGAAATTAGAATAGTACCATAACCACCGGGTCCTGGATTTCCTCTGGAAGAGCCGTCAGTAAATATATTAACCATATCAGAAACCCATTATTAATTTAATCCAGGATAATAATTGCATGCGAAGGTACAAATTGCTTCTAAGGAATTACAATTACAAATAAGAAGGGCACCCATTCCATTAAAATAAATTACTAATAACTGTATACTATAAGAGAAATAAATCTCACTAGGTGATACCCTAATGGCTTACTATATAAAACAAAGTTATTTCAAAACTGAATGTAACCTTTAGGGCACATGGGTTTTCGGAAAAAAGAAGGGGAAACCCCTTTTTTATTATTTTCTATTGTGCTGATTATCTGTTATTTACAAACATTCAATTGAAATGATGAAACCTTTTCATTCAGCTTTCAATATAAGGTTCATAATTTGATAAAAACAATTTACTAAAAACTTAATTTTAAAAAAAAAACATGAAAAACATTTCAAAAATTATTGCTCTTGCAATTGCTGCTGTAGGATTCAGCGCACAGGTTAACGCACAAGCTACAGCAACTGCTTCAGCATCTGCAACAATTGTAACTCCTATCAGTATCACCAAAACTATCGATCTTGATTTCGGTAATGTAGCTGCTTCAGGTGCTGCGGGTACTGTTGTGATTTCTCCTGCCGGTGTTCGTTCAACAACTGGTGGTGTTACTTTACCGGCTACTGCAGGAACTGTTACTTCTGCTTCATTTGATGTTGCAGGTACAGCTAACTACACGTATGCTATTACGTTACCAGCATCAGTAACTATTGCCAGTGGTGCAAACAACATGACAGTTAACGCATTTACAAGCACTCCATCAGCAACAGGTTTGTTGAGTGGTACAGGTGCTCAAACTGTAACTGTTGGAGCTACTCTTAACGTTGGTGCTTCTCAGGCAGCAGGTGTGTACACATCAGGAACTCCTTTTGATGTTACTGTTAACTACAACTAATATTAAAGATTCATAATTAAAAGAGCTGTGAACTATTTCACAGCTCTTTTTTTATTCAGGCTGCAGTACAAATTCAAGTCCATCCACTACATCGCCCTCTGTAGTTGTTTTCAATTCAACACTAGAAAAATCAGGTTGGGCTTTAAGTTTCAATTTTTTCATTTGGGTTGCATCCAATTGAACCCTGTAGATACCGGGTGCAAGGCCCATCACACTAAAATAGCCATCTGTTTCGGATAATATTTTAGAAACAAGTTTTGAATTACTGTCATAAATCTGAATAGTAATTTTACCCAGACCCCTTTTTGCAGATCCTTCATACACATATACAGATCCGGAAATTTCGCTGGATACAGTAACCGGAATGTGTACAACTTTAAGGTTATTGGGATCTACCACAACTTTAATTGTTTTGTTTTTCACAGACCAGGCAATATTATCGAAGCTACCTGGTTGCACTTTCAAATAATAACTAGTATAAGGTTCCAGATCAAAAATCTGAATGATGGTATCTGATTCCGAATATGCAATCCTTCCTCCATTAATATTTAATTTTATGCCATTGGCTTTGGGTTCCGATTCGTCCTTTAATCCGTTGTTATTGAGATCGAGGAAAGGTGATATTGTAATTCCTCCTTTTCCTACACTGGTTCTGTTGCTGGCGAAAATTCGTTTTTGGGAATGATCATATATAAGACTCCCATTTGCATTTTCATTAAATGAAGTTGAAACATTACTTCCGATAGCTAATAATCCTACTTGTGCAAAGTCAAGATCCATTCTGCACCCAACACCAACAAATCGGATATCTCCGGGAATATTTTCTTCGTAATAGGCACTGATCATTCCAAATCCCTTTATACTTTTCTCTATAGAGCATTTGTAGGAAACAATTTTATTTTGAGTGTACTCATACTGTAATTGCGGTGTGACAACAACATTTCTTGCAACATGAATACCAAGAGACAGGTTGGAATACAAGTAGGGTTTACCCTCGTCCAAAAACAATGCATAGCTGCTTAAGTTGTAATTCACTTTATGAACCGAACCGGAAAGCAGCCATTCCGTAGTAATAAATTCAGAAGATTTTAATAACACCTGGCTAAAGGAGAATCTCGAATAGGCAGAAAACTTCCTGCTCCGTAAAGGGAAAGATACAAATATCTTACGCTGCTCCAGATAATCAAGACGAATGGCTGTTTGGCTCTTATCATATTTTGAATAGTTTAACTCAAACTGAACATTGGAGGGTAAGCTGTAGGTTAAAATGCCTTTGGATACAACCTTATTGGTGTAATCGGCTGATAACAAAAGCAAAGGGGTAAGCCGGATGGAGGTATTAATGAACGGCATGGTTGGACCGGAAGTCACAGAGGATAAATACTCAACTCCTCCGCCAATAGTTATGTAAGGATTCAATCCATAATTTACTTTTGCTCTGCTAAAAATACTATTTTTTTGTCCTTCGACAGGAGTATTAACAACGGAGTCTCCATAATTTTTGGTAATATTATAAGAATGAAAACCGTCTTCTATAAACCCACCACTGACATTATATTCAAAACGACCTGCAGGCATGAAATTGAAAGGAATGTTGACAAATTCTTCTGTTGCTCTTTCTTCCCCATAAGGGCCATAAAATCGAAGCTTAACTATTGAATTTCCATAAACTAATGGCACCTGAAAAGTATAAAATCCTGATGCATCGGCTTTCACATAATTAACAAGCACATTGTTTACATACAACTCTACAACCCATCCCGGATTGGTGGTGTTACTTATTGTATAGGAACCAAACGATTGATTGAAAGTTGTTGCGGTATTGGTAATCATGGCACCAACTGCAGGTGAATACACTGAGGAAGTAAACTGTGGCTGAACTTTTCCGAGAAGAACTTGTCTTAATGCTTTTCTGTCATTGTTAACATGCCGCCACAAATAGTATTGCTGCTTTTCCAAAAAATCAGAATTACTGAAATAGTTTAATGATAAACTGGCTTCACCACCAAACAAAATAGCTCCAAGAGCAAGATTAAGTCGTAAATCATTTTCGCCATCGAGGTTATGAGTGTTGTTTATTAACCAATCGGCCATTCCGAAATGTGCAACAGGAAAATGTCTTTTGATAGTTGTATCAGCAACCTGATCACCTTTTAATTTATTAAGATTTGCCCTCATCAGTTCCTGCCGCATCTCTTTGATGACCGGAAGATCCACATCTGTGTCGAGGATCACAGATAAATTTCTAAAATTAAAATTACATTGCAACCCAAACACTGATCCATAGAAAGTGCGTCGCAGATATAATTTTCCATCGTATCGGATGAGATCATTTTTATTCAGTTCGAATTTCTGATTCTGATATATGATCACGTTTCTTTCCTTGCTAATGAGGAATCCGGCATTTTCATCAATAAGAAAACCGGAAATGGAGTCCAGATTTTCATTATAGGTGTTTTTAATTTTAAGAAAATTAAAAACATCTGTTACAGATAAATAAAGTTCTTCATCCAGATATAAGGCCGGGATCTCTGCATTTCCTATACCCTTAACATTTACATTTACTGACAATTCTTCAAAATCATCACCGGAACCGGCATGCAAAGTGCCAATTGTAAAAAAAGAAAAGAAAAGAATGATACAAAAATAAGCGTGCTGAAATTTATCTTTAAATTTGGAGTAAATTTTGCATTTTGTACCGGTCATTAAAATCATAATTGTTTTCGTTCCAATCATTCCTGGATAAATGTTACCATAAATGATCCGCTATAAATGCCTCCCGGATTTGAGACTGCACTTCCAACCACGAGTGTTCCTCCTATCCGAACCTGTGTTCTTCCCGGTGGCGCCACGTTAGTAATGAAAGGAGAACCGGTGCTGGAGCTTCCAATCTGCAACAGCATAGAACCACCGTTGCTTCCCGTTAAAGTTACATTAGGTCCGTTTAAAATACTTACAACGGTTCCAACATTAGCTTCCACTTCAAAAATTGCAGGAGTGAAAGGAATTCCTGAACTTAATTGAATCACATCCCCTGTTGATGAACGGGTTCCATTAGGATAAATAATGACTGTTCCTCCGAAACTTCCCATTGTAAACGTTCCGAAATTCAAACCGAGGGCGGGATTCACATAAATGACGATCGGACGCGGTGGCGCTTCCTGAGCGAGTGTATTGGAAGTTATGATTAAATTAAAAAAACAACACATGACCAATCTTATTATTCGTTTCCATTTGAATATATGTAGAAACAAATTTCTCATTTGCCGTTTATAAATATTTTTTTAGAAAAACATTGTTACCCGTTCGGAAATTTGCTACATATATTCCTGCTGATAAGTGAGGCTGAATATCGAAATGTCCGGCACTTTGCAATTCCTTCTTCCATACCAACTGACCCTGTAAATTAGAAATTGTCACCTCTCCCTGCATCCCATCATCAAGGTTGTAGTAAATAAAAACAGATTCACCATAACTGTAAATTCCAAACTCATCCGTATCGGTAATAAAAGGAAATTCTTTTTCAGTGAATGTCAGAAAAAATCTGGTTTCATATACACCCTTTTTCATATTAATTTTGAACTCAGGTGTTTTTCGTAAATCGTGATTCGTTCTCAGTTCGCTATCAACAAAATAAATATTCAGACTGTCAGGAATTGATACAATTTTACTGGCATTGAATCTTACCCAACCGTCTGTTTCGATTTTTAGTCCCACCGGAATTTTATCAATCATTTCCAATTCATCAGGAAGTGCATTTATGGAAAGTCGGTTCGCATCCGACGAAAAGGTGTAAATGCTTGGGATATACGAATCGGTATTCATCAATTTCAAAGCATCGTTCTCTTTATTAAATCCAGGTGTTGCCTGCTGATCAAAATACACAACCATGGCATCATTTTGAAAACCAAAATCGGCGAACCCGGTTTCAATGCGAATTAAAGGTGTAGGGTCCGTGTTTGATTCTCTGTGAAAAGAAGGCTGCAATTGAGTTGTTCTTGCCGGATTATCAATTTGCAAAGTACCGTTTACCGGAAAGGTTCCATTAGAAACATGTATAAAAAATCCCTGCATTGCCGGGATGATATTTCCTGCAATGCCATTACTGGAAATTCCATTTATATAAGAACTGTAAGAGCCACCATATTGATCGGTAGCGCTGGCATCAAAATAATAAACAGCATTATCGACATTTGTTCTTGTCCAACCGGATGCGGCATCCCAATCGATTGGTGATGGGTAAGGATTACCCACCAGATTAAATCCTAGTGTAAACGGTTTATTATTATTTTTTACATTGATTGTTTTCAGGTGATTATTAACCACTCCACTCACATCAACTGTTTTGGGTGCTGTTGAATTACCAAAATTTGCCGCGTAGCCAACGAAAGGCACCAGAACTCCGGCAGGGTTGGAATAATTTACCCATCCTGATGAATTCAAACTCTCATCATATTTATAAAAAGGATGGAATGCACCAAGCAAATTTAAATCATCAGAAAATTCATTCACAGTTGCGTTTTGGAAGGGTGAACTGAAATATTTATAACCAAATCCAACAGGAAGATATCGTTGCATATTTACATTTCCCAGTACCTCACCATTACCCGCACCATCTATGAGTGCTGACTGTGTTGCATTCGAAACCAATGTTACGAATCCTCCGGTATTAAAATTTCCAATAGTGGCTTTTAAAATACCAGTAATGTTCAGCAATCCTGAAAGTGTTACACCTGTTGTGTTATTTGTTGTCAGATTGCTGATGGTGTTCCCTGCAAAAACATTGGCTGGTACAATCTGAGCTGCGGTGCCATTCATTTCAACAGTACCATTTGCAACATTAAACAACCCGCTGTTCGAAATCAGTCCACTTATTTGCAAAGTTGCATTTGTAACAGTAACCGAAGCTCCTGTTTGAATAGTAATATTTTTCACCGAACCAACACCTGAACTCAAAACAGGATACCGGATAAGTCCCGTGGAAATTAAAAAATTAATTGTTGAATTCGGAATCAAACCACACTGCCAGTTTTCAGGTGCTGCCCAATTGGTACTTAGCGCACCTGTCCAAGTCCCTGCAACAGTAGTACCACAGCGTTCGCCGACAGCAAAGTCACCAAAAAAAGTAATATTTGTTGCCTGAATTGAAGTCGGCAATGGTAACAAAACCGCTGTGGTATCCCACACTCCGTTAAATCTTGCAACTTTAAAAAGAGAAGTAGTGGAACCGGCGTCAATATCGGTAGCCAGCCAGTTGAAAGTTATTTTACAGTTGTTAAATCCTAAACCGTTATTTGTAAATGTCCAGTAACGATTCACATCTCTGATAGCATTTAATGTTGAATTGGAAATCAGCGGGTGATCTGTACCGGTTACTTTTGCACTAACGCCACCGGCTATGGTCACTGTGGTGATATTTAATACAGCCGGAGAATATTTGAGACTATCGCCAACATCAAATGTTTTCGTAATATTTGATCCTGTAGCAAAAGGCAATTGCAGTGTTCCAAATACCCAACCTGTTGCAGCTGAAGCGCCACCGATTTTTCCTGTGGCATTCAAAATAACTTTGAAGGCTGTTGTTCTTACATTCCCTTTGATGAATACGATACTATCATTCAAACTTATGTTTGAATTCAAATTCACCATTCCGGTATTTTTATTTATCACTAACTTATTGAATGCACTCACAGATGAAACATTTTGAGTGAGCAATCCATTCAGAATTATTTTATTTGAAGTGGAGTTATAAGTTCCTGTAATGAGAACATTTCCTGCAATGGAATGAATGAATACTCCACCTGTGAAAGTAGTTCCTGTTCCAATAGTGAATGAGCCGGCTATTGTAAAATTCGATAATGCGGTACAAGAAACGGATGTAGCTGTACCCAGACTGGTTGAAAAATTTCCAGCTATTGTCAATGCTGTAGAAGGCATTGTTTTTATAACGGCACCACTGATACCAGATAACGCAAGATTACCATAGGTGTACAGAGCAACAGTCTGGCTTGCACCTTCATAGTGAACAGTACTTGTGGCGGAAAGCACTACAGAAGTGAAACCTAAAGGAAAATTACTTCCTGTTGCGCCTCCTGTTGTTCCTCCAACCAATAAAAAAGTATTTGCACCTACATTCAACGTTCCGCCATTTGAAGAGCGGTTACAACGATATATATCAAGATCAAAAGTGCCACTTGTTAATGTCAGGTTTGAAGAACTGTAAATATTTGAAAGCAATTGCACTATTCCTGCCGGCTTATTGATTACCAGGTTTCCGAATGTAGCGTTGGTGTTTGTTATTGCGGAATAAATTGTTTGATTTCCACTTCCGTTGAAAGTAAAAGTAGCGTTTGCATTATTTGAAAATGAATTACTGTTGTTAGTAAAGTTTCCGGAAATAGGAATAGTGCTTGGATTGGAATTGGAAAATCCCGGATCCACATTGTTATCAATAATTATATTACAAAATTGTCTGGTTCCGCTTGCAAAATTGCTTTGATTTCCATCATCGGTAAACTGCACTGTGCCTGCGGTTGCATTAAAAGTACTACCTGTTCCCATGAGCCAGTCGGCGTCAATTTTGAACAGTGCTGTTGTTCCGGTTTGATTATACACACCACCTCCCGCCTGTAAATCCTGAACATACATTGAACCACCAGATTGGTTCACTATGCCACCGGCACTAACTCGAAGATCAGCTGTTGGAGATGAATTAACGTTATTCCCAAGATGAATTGATCCGGCTGATTGATTTAAAACACCTCCACTATTAAGTGAAATAGTTCCTGTTGATGTCACAATTCCACCAGAAAAAGTTGCATTACAACTGACAGACAGACGTGTACAATTAAACTGGCCTCCAGTGACAATCAATAGTCCATTTACCCGTAATGATACCCTGCGTGAGTTTAACGTTCCTGCTGTGATAGTTAATCTTCCTCCGGTACTTGAACTATTGATGGTAATATTCCTGATGGTAACATTGGAAGTAATCACCGGATAATTTATTAATCCGCCGGGAATAGATGCGTTATCATTAGTTCCCGGAACGCTGCCGCCCACCCAGTTCGAACCTGTATTCCAGGATGTACTTGTAGACCCGTCCCATGTAAAAGTGGCTGATATTCCAAAAAACGGAATCAGATTCAAAAGAATTATCAAACCTGCAAAATGAAATTTACTTCGCAGGAAAAAATATTTTCGGCGATAGTAACACACTTCACATTTTTCAAATCATTCAGCATTTATAGGTAAGTGCAAAAAATTATTTTGGAGATGATCAATTCACAAGTATATTATTGATCAAGGTTAATTTCAAATTCAGCAATTTTTTCCTGATTGTAATCCGAATCAGACAAATATTGAATTCTTAATTTTCCTTGTTTCAGGTTTAACAATGGAGTATTTTGCAGTTTAATTTCAAAGTACCGTTTTGTATTTGGAGTATAAACCGAAACTCCGTTTGCCCTGCCTATCTCGGTAGCTTTTCCATCGATGGAGATATATTCAGCTTTGATATTTCCATACACAGACTTGTTGCCTGCCCGGTGAAGCATCATACCAACTGCATATGCTGTATCTGTTTTATGAATTTTAACATCTGAAATTGAAACGGATGCTGACAACTCACCTATCCGAACGATCACAGGAATTGTAATTCCAAAAATCGGGATCAACGAAACTGAAATGGAACCGGAATCTACTCTGGCTTCAATTTCACCAAGAGGCTTATCATCACGTTCAGCTCTGAAATAAACGTGTGAGCGGTATTCGCCTGGTTTTAGCTGTTCTGTTTTAGAAAGCTGAACTTTCAAAAGCTGCGATTCATTGGGGCCAAGAACCACACTTCTTGGAAAAAATCGCAAATAAGGACTTGCAAAAAGTTGTCCGGAGTCGGGTTCAGTGATCCGTTCAAAACTGCCATCATCCTTCATTCTTATTTCAACCATTGACAACACATAACGTGCTGAATCTTTTCCAATATTGGCGAGATTTAATTCCTGGATCTTTTTTGATCCTTCAAATACAACTCGACGGGGTGTGATCAAAAGGTTTCCCTGAGCACAAACGCCCGAAGTGAATCCGACGAGTAATGTGATTAAAAATAAAGCTGAGAAACAGAAACTCCGCGTTACAGGGATCCTTTCCTGAAAAATGTTAGCAGGCAGGTACTTTTTAAAATTGAAAGGGTTGGTTTTTTTTCGGTCGTTGTTTAAACTCAAAGGCAAGTTAATCATTGCATTCCTTCTTTTCATAAATTCTGAAATTGGCTTTTTGTACAGATAAAGTTTAATGAAGTGATACTAGTGGAAACCCCTGCCTGTCTTTTTGCAGAGCTCGATTATTTCCAGGTTTTTGCCGTAAGTATCAAAGATCTGACGGCACACTATTCATCATGTAAAATAAGAGAACATTCATCTTGGAAAAATGAGGAGAAACCCTAATTGCTAACAATCACGTGTTGATAGTGAATGAGTTAATTCAAGAGTGAAAAGGCATCACTAAAAATCAATTTTTTTTGCAAAATAGAATTTACAATTCAATGATTTTGGAAAAAACACACAGTCTATTTCTTGTCATGATTTTGATTATCAACGAAATATGAATACACCTGGAGATAGATATTGATATTTAAAATCGAAGAGGTTAGTTAAAAAGTGAGTTAATAACCGACAGCCGGCCCTTAGGGTAAACACTGCATCCTCAAATACCCAGATTCGATCTGAAAAGTTTCACAGCAATGGCAAGGAGAATAAATCCAAAAACTTTTCTTACCACGCCAATTCCAACGGGTCCCAATAATTTTTCAAGAAAACCCAGGTTTTTAAGACAAAGATAAACCAGCATCAAATTGAGAACAATTCCAATGATGATTGTGAGGCTTTCATATTGGGCACGCAACGAAAGTAGAGTGGTCATTGTGCCAGCACCGGCAATTAATGGAAAAGCGATAGGGACAACAGTAGCAGTCTCCGGCATTTCGTCTTTGTGAATTTTGATTCCAAGAATCATTTCCAAAGCCAAAAAAAAGAGAACTAATGAACCTGCAATGGCAAACGATGAAATATCAAGACCTAAAAATTTAAGCAGATTTTCTCCTAAGAAAAGAAATATCAACATAATCAGGAACGAAACCAAAGTTGCCTTTTCAGCATGAATGCTTCCTGTTCGTTGTCTGATTTGAATGATTACCGGAATAGAACCAATGATATCTATCACGGCAAAAAGGATCATTGAAACGGTGATAATATCTTTAATATTCACTTTGAACTTGTTGAAATGTTGTAGTTAACTGAGGTCCGTGAGCCGTAGGCCGTTGGCCTTTGGTTCGTTATGACTGGTATTTTGCTATTCCGTTATCTGTGAATTGGAATTTGAAAAGACAATTTTGAATTTTAAAATAACGATTCAATATACAACTACAGCAACTTGAATGATTCCATGAATTTGGTAGTGTAATTACCTTTACGGAAGTCGGGATTTTGCATAAGCTGAACGTGAAAAGGAATAGTAGTTTTTACCCCTTCGATCACATATTCACTCAGGGCCCTTTCCATGGTGTTGATAGCTTCTTCGCGGGTTTGTGCAATGGTGATAAGTTTCGATATCATTGAATCGTAATTCGACGGAATTGTATATCCGGCATATACATGAGAATCGACCCTCACACCATGACCGCCCGGAACGTGGAGATTTGTAATTTTTCCCGGACACGGTCTGAAATTATTATAGGGATCCTCAGCATTGATACGGCATTCAATAGCATGCAATGCAGGATAATAATTAGCTCCTGAAATAGGAATCCCTGCAGCGATTTTTATCTGTTCTTTAATAAGATCGTAGTTTATTACCTCTTCAGTAATTGGGTGTTCCACCTGCAGGCGGGTATTCATTTCCATGAAATAAAAATTCCGGTGCTTGTCAACCAGAAACTCAACTGTTCCCACACCTTCATACTTCACAGCCATGGCGGCTTTAATTGCAGCTTCACCCATACGCTCTCTCAATTCATGAGTCATAAACGGAGAGGGGTTTCTTCAATCAGTTTTTGATGGCGGCGTTGGATAGAGCAATCACGTTCGGAGAGATGGCACGCTTTTCCATTTTGATCACCGGCAATCTGGATTTCAATATGACGTGGTTCCTCGATATACTTTTCGAGATACATTCCATCATTACCGAAAGCGGCACCTGCTTCCTGACGAGCAGAATCCCATGCGGCTTCAAACTCTTCGTTCTTCCAAACTATTCGCATACCACGACCACCACCACCAGCAGTAGCTTTTAATATAACGGGGTATCCTATTTTCTTAGCAATTTTTTGTCCTTCGGCAACACTATTCAGCAATCCATCAGAGCCGGGGATAGTAGGCACGCCGGCTTTTTTCATGGTATCTTTTGCATTTGATTTATCGCCCATGGAATCTATCATTTCTGGAGAAGCTCCGATGAATTTGATTTCATGTTTATCGCAGATGCTTGAAAATTTAGCATTTTCCGAAAGGAAACCATAGCCGGGATGAATTGCATCGGCATTGGTTATTTCAGCTGCGGAAATAATGTTCGCGATATGGAGGTAAGAATCTCTGCTGGGTGGCGGGCCGATACAAACTGCCTCATCGGCAAAACGTACATGCAAACTTTCTTTGTCGGCGGTAGAATAAACAGCAACAGTACGGATGCCCATTTCCTTGCAGGTACGAATAATACGTAATGCAATTTCACCTCTGTTTGCAATAAGGATTTTCTTAAACATAAATTAAATGGTTTGAGGAAATGAGCAAAGGAAACTTAAGAAGGATCAACCAGGAAGAGAGGCTGATCATACTCAACCGGTGATGAATTATCGACCAGCACTTTTACTATACGACCAGAAATATCGCTTTCGATTTCATTAAACAACTTCATGGCTTCAATGATACAAATCATCTGACCTTGTTTTATTTCATCTCCAACATTCACGAAATTAGGTTTATCAGGGCTTGAAGCTCTGTAAAAAGTACCAATCATTGGTGATTTAATAGTGTGATATTTTGAAGTATCTTCACCTTTGGCGGCAGCGGCAACCGGTGCAGGGGCGGAAGCAGGGGCGGCGGCAACAGGAGCAGGTGCAGCAGCTAACGGTGCGGCATGTACGATAGCCGGAGCAGCCACCACATGTTCAACCTGCTTCACAGAATTTTTTATAGTAATTTTAAAATCCTTCTGTTCGAGGCTCACCTCGCTAACGCCGGCTTTTGAAACGAACCTTATAAGTTCTTCAATTTCTTTCTTGTTCATCAGGTTGAAGTATTTTAATCCAAATATATAAAATAATTACTTACCACTATCATATGCCCATTTGATATATACGGAACCCCAGGTAAATCCTCCGCCAAAGGCAGCAAGAATCAGAATATCACCTTTGTGAAGTTGATTTTCCCATTCCCATAGACACAGTGGAATGGTACCATTGGTTGTATTTCCAAACTTTTGAATATTGAGCATTACTTTTTCACTTCCTAGTCCCATTCGTTTTGCGGTGGCATCAATGATCCTTTTATTTGCCTGATGTGGAACCAGCCAGGCAACATCTTCAGCCTTGAGCTGATTACGTTCCATGATTTCAGCAGACACATCGGCCATTTTAGTCACAGCAAATTTGAATACAGCCTGGCCTTCCTGATAGACAAAATGCTGTTTAGCATCCACAGTATCATGAGAAGCAGGCAGCACACTTCCACCGGCTTTCTGATGCAGATGCACTCTTCCGGCCCCATCACTATGAAGAATTGAATCGATGATTCCCATTCCTGACTCATCGGGTTCCAGAAGCACAGCTCCGCCGCCATCGCCAAAAATTACACAGGTAGTTCTGTCGGAATAGTCAATAATTGATGACATTTTATCGACACCAATAATTACCACTTTTTTATACTGACCCGATTCAATAAATTTTGATCCGGTAACGAGTGCATAGAGAAAGCCAGAGCAAGCGGCATTCAAATCAAATCCGAATGCATTCTTCATTCCTACCATATCACTCACGATATTAGCAGTAGCAGGAAATTGTAAATCGGGGGTTGTGGTTGCACAAATAACCACTTCAATTTCTTCGGGGCCGATTCCGCGTTTTTTTAAAAGTCCGTTTACGGCATTGGCAGCAATTTCGGAAGAACCGCGACCTTCACCTTTTAAGATTCTTCTTTCGTTGATACCGGTCCGGGAGGTGATCCATTCATCGGTGGTATCGACAAATTTCTCAAGTTCTTTATTGGTAAGGATATACTCAGGAACCCATCCGTTCACAGCAGTAATAGCGGCTCTCATCTTTCCCATAAGCGGTTATTTAGGCAACTGCTCACTGACTGGCGGTTCGCTCAGTGCCCTGGAAATTTTGTAAGTGAGGCCGGCTTCCACGACCTCACGGGTTATCAAAATCATATTGTTAATTGCTTTGGCATTAGAAATTCAATGCGCAATCATCACAGTGGAACTAACTCCTAAAACTGGAGTTCCGCCATAATTTTCAAAATCAAAGCGATCAAAATATTCATCATGAATATTTCTTTTTGCGGATAAGGAATAAAAGATTCCGCAAGTTTCAACATAACGTTTCCGGTAAAGCCATCACAAACCAGCACATCTGCTTTGTTGTTGAACATATCCCTTCCTTCGAGATTTCCAACAAAATTTATATGTGGAGTTGCTTTTAACAACTGATTGGTTTCTTTGGTCAGGACATTTCCTTTCTCATCTTCTTCACCTATAGAAATCAATCCGATTTTAGGTTGAGCGATGTGATATACGTTTTCGGCAAAAATTGAACCTAGTACAGCAAACTGCTGCATCATTTCCGGTTTACAATCGGCATTGATTCCAACGTCGAGAATAATACCCATGCCACCATCTTCTTTTGGAATGTGCGAACAAATGGCGGGTCTGATAATTCCCTGAATTGGTTTGATAGCAATCATGGAGCCAACAAGCATAGCTCCTGTATTTCCGGCGCTGCAGAAGGCATCAATCTTCTTTTCTTTCAACAAATGAAATCCAACGGTGATGCTGGAGTTTGGCTTTTGAGAAAACGCCTTAGTAGGGTTATCGGCCATTCCAATAACATCAGTGGTATTCACAAATGCAAAAAGGGACTCATCGCCACTATGCTGACGTATGATATCCCGAATTTCGGATTCATTACCAATAAGAACAAGGGCATGGGAAGGATCAAGCTCTTTTCTGGCCTGAATCGCCCCCAATGTTGTTTCAAGAGGGCGAAATCACCGCCCATCATATCAATGCCAATTCTCATCAACGGCTGATTAAATATTTAGTTTGAATAACTAACAACGGATACCTTAAGCGGCAGGTTGTTCCATTACAACTTTACCTTTATAGTACATCTTACCTTCATGCCAGTAAGCACGGTGGTAAAGATGAGCTTCTCCGGTTGTGGAGCAAATTGCTACAGTAGGAGCAGTAGCTTTGTAGTGAGTTCTCCTTTTTGCACTCCTGGATTTGGAGTGTTTGTGTTTAGGATTTGGCATTTTAGTACTCTTTTATAGTTATTAATTCAAATAGTTAATTCTTTCGGATACCAAGATTTTTTAAGGCTTCCCATCTTGGATCAACGGGATGATCTTCTTCATCTGTTTTACTGCCCGACAATTTTTCGAGAAATTCCGGATTGCAGGTAGCATTTCCATCTGCATCATCGGGGTGAACGATTCTCATCGGTATAGCCAGACTCAGGTAATCATAAATATGTTGTGCAACATCCAAGTGATGATCACTAAGAGCGATCACAATAATATCATCGGTTTCTCCAACACCAGGTTCACCAAACCGAACCAGTAATATTTGTGTGGAATCAACCGGGATGTCAAATTCTTCCAGACAACGATCGCAGGTTTTGCGAATGGATCCTGTCAGATGAAATGTTAAAGTTAAAACAGTTTCAGCTTTCAGGAAGTCAAGATCCACATGGATTTTGGCCTTGTCGATTACAGAATTTTCAAACAACTCAAAGAACGTGTCATCGATATCATATTGAAGCCGATGATTTCCCTTTGCCATTCCAGCAAATGGAATCGAATATTTCGTCAGCCGATCCATCTCCTTAGTATATAATTTAAGCTTTGGGAAAGTGGGCAAAGGTAGGTAAAAGGTAGGAATTGAGGAAACCTCAACGAAATTTAGAAAAAAGAAATTATTTAAACTACTGATTATTAGTAGTTTAAATGGTTCAATTTCTTGCTTTTATTGACCTTTTAAGTGGCTCCAGGCGAAAAAAATCATCTTACCACCAGCTTTTCTCTTTTCGAACCTAAAGCTGAATACACTTCAATAAAATAAAGGCCGGAAGGGACATTTTGAGTATTCAAAAAATATCTGTTTTCGCCAACAGCAGCGAATCCATCAAAAATCGTTTCGACATGCTTTCCCAGAATATCGAACAATTTGATATTAATTTTTTGTTTTTCATTACTAATCAATGGGATACAAGTGATTCCTTTTGATGGATTTGGAAACACCGATTGCAATTCGAATGTTGTTAAATCTTCACCCAGGCCTGTTGGTCCCAGCACTTCAAATTCCCAATATCCGGCTGGAGCTGAAATAGGCCGAACTTGTTGCTTTCCTGAATTCGATTCTGCTTCAACGTAATAATATATGATAGTTCCAACAGGATGTGCAGGAATATTCGCTCCCCAATGATCGATTTGACTCGACAATGAAGTCATGCTTACAGCAACATAAGGCAGCAGTGTGTCGGTCCGGTAATACATTGTTGCATTGGAAATTCCGGAACGGTGCTTCATAAAAGCATTCACAAAATAAGGATTGACATCGTCGTAGGTATCGGGCAATGGTTGGTGACTAATCAGCAAAGGGTCACTGGTTCCAAGCTCTTTGGTGATACAATGAAGGGCGCCCAATGCTCCGATACTTGCAGTTGAGTTGATGCCAACTACATTATAACCGGGCAATTCATCGCGATAAATACGCAGGGCTGTGGTATCCTGAGGAATATTGTATGTAGGAACGATGATCGTTTTATTGATGAATGAGGAGTTAGTATATGTAAAATAATCACCATTGGTGTTGGGATATTGTCCATTATCAGGAGGCATTGGGATGCGGACAATTTTATAAGGTGTCCCGAAAACAGAGTTATAATTATTCAATACATACAAAAGGTTGGCTTCAATCTGTGGACCATCGGCAACACCGGCGGGATACTCACCAAACAAGATTGTTTCCTCATCAAGCAACTTCATATGCATATCGATGTGATGAATCACATCATACGGAAGTTTATCCATTTTTATATATCTGTTGATTCCCATAAAGCGGCTCATGATGGTATCAATTTGCGCTTCTGTTTTTGAAGGATTTTCATCCAGTATCAGCTTGGAAGAAAATCCGGTTCCAAAGCCGTCGGTCATGAAATTTCCACCTGTATGGATAAGATCCCAGGGGCTGGTAGTAGTTTCATAGAACGGGGTATTCAGTTGTGCAGCAATCAACGCGGGCAATGCATCATCTAACGGTCTGGGTCTATTGTAAATCCAGTCAATAGTAAGAAGAGTATCTACTTCATTGGTATATGCACTCCATGGCCCATAGTCGCGGCTCCATACGCTATTGAACGGCAACTGCAAACAGGTTACGTTTACAGTGTCGATGTTGTTTGAAGCCAGGTAACTGATCACGGTTGCAGGATTACTGCAAACTATGTAAACTCTGGTTTCAAGTTTTGCATATCTAACGATTTCCTTGAGCATGCTTTGATAGGAAGTCCAGGTAATAGTAAATCCTTGAAGTTCTTCCCACTCACCAATGGTTCTAACGGGTGATGAAGGCGGAGTAGACAAGAGTGACGATGAGGAATTCCTGGATTGAATATAAGCCGGCATGGCATCCCTTTCTGCCGGGGACATAGTATGCGGAAGATTTTGAGAATTGGCAAAAAGCGAAACAAGTGCAAAGAGGAATGTAAATATTTTTTTTCATGTGAGATTTTCCATTTGGAAGGGCTAAGATATGGAAAAGCACTCATTTAAAAGCTATTTTTTGAAACGGCAAATCAATTTCGCTCAAAAAAACTGACTTTATTTTGTTTGAAATTTGTCTGATAGGAACAATTATTTGCAGAAGGTAAACTAAGCTATATTTCCATAATACATTGAAATCCCATTTTAATGTTGAAATTATTGAGATAACAGGAACGAAATCCATATTAAGAGTTTATTTTTGAAAAAAATATGGATTCCCTAACCACGAAGCAGCCCGAAATTCTTATCAACGGACGTTTTTTAACTCAACAAGTGTCGGGTGTTCAGGCGTTTGCGAGGTCAATCTGCAGGGAGATTTCAGCTGCCATAAATTTCAAAATTGTTATTCCCGGGAAGGCCAAACTCCTTGATGATGAATTTGAAGATCGCATTGTTCGTTTTGGCTCTTTGCAGGGACATTTATGGGAACAATTGGAATTGCCTCACTTTGTAAAAAGGAAACCTGATACGGTACTATTGAATTTATGCAACACCGGGCCTTTAAATTTGAAAAACCAGGTCATTACTATTCATGATCTTGCTTTCAGGAAAAATCCCAACTGGTTCAATCCTTTTTTCAGTAGTTTTTACAATTTTCTCATTCCGCGAATTTGCGAAACAAGCAAGGCAATATTAACCGTTTCGCAAACCATAAAGAATGAATTAACCGATCACTATGGTCAGGCAAATGATAAAATATTCGTTGTGGGAAATAAGGTTGGTGATACATTTTTAGATGCTTCGGAATCAATTCCACCGGATTTAAATTTGAAACAAAATCAATTTTTTTTAATGGTTGGATCTGATGATCCAAGAAAAAATTTTGGAATGATTGAAAGGCTTTTCAAAAACGGATTTCATGATACAAAACTGGTGATTGCCGGTGGGGGAAATCGAAATTTCAATACTTCGCAAAAACTTCACAATTCAGAACATATTGTCATAACCGGTTACATAAATGAAAAGGAACTGAAATGGCTGTACAGGAATAGTCTGGCATTTATAAACCCATCCCTATATGAAGGATTTGGCATCCCTAATCTGGGCCATGTCGCAAGAGACTGTAGTTATTTGTTCCGACATTCCGGTGTTCGGGAAATATGCCGGGATGCTGCAATTTATTTTGACCCAACCGACTCCCATGCTATTGAATCAGTTCTTGAAAACATTCTTCATAACAATGTCAACCGCTATTCTGTAATTTCAAAGGGAAAAGGTATCTTTGAAGAGTTTCAGTCAAAAAACCGGACTTCCACCCTACTAGCAGCACTAACCAGATGAAAATAGCACTTGTGCAGGATTGGTTTGTAGTTAATGGGGGAGCCGAGAAGGTGGTTAAAGAGATAGTGACAATTTACCCTGAGATAGAAATATTTTCTTTGGTCGATTTCCTTTCAGAGCCGGATCGAAACTATATTCTCAACGGCAAAAAATCCACCACATCATTTATACAAAATCTTCCTTTCGCAAGAACTCATTACCGCACTTATCTTCCTTTTTTTCCAAGGGCCATAGAGAGTTTGGATTTTTCGGGATTTGATGTTATCATTTCATCATCCTATGCTGTTGCAAAAGGTATCCGGAAAACGAAAGACCAGATTCATATATGCTATTGCCATTCGCCGGTACGTTATGCCTGGGATCTTGAAAAGGAATATTTATCCCGATTATCGTGGCTCAGCAAATTAATTTCAAAGCAAATATTAAAATACATTCGCAAATGGGATTTAAGTACCACCGAGCGTGTTGATCTTTTTATTGCCAACTCAAATAATGTTTCCGAAAGAATCAAACGCATTT
Organism: Bacteroidota bacterium; assembly: GCA_016722525.1. Taxonomy (GTDB): domain Bacteria; phylum Bacteroidota; class Bacteroidia; order AKYH767-A; family OLB10; genus JADKJB01. The sequence continues at coordinate 686,797 of JADKJB010000001.1, read as the reverse complement.
ATAATCGCGACTCCATTGTTATTTATCCTCCTGTTGATACCATTAGTTTTAGTCCCGAAACACAAAAGTCAGACTATTATTTCACTTCATTGAGAGTTGTGCCATACAAAAAACTGGATCTTATCATTGAAACATTCAACCTGTTACCCAATCGAAAACTAATTGTAGCCGGTGAAGGGCCTGAATTGCAAAAAATAAAAAAAACTGCAAAAAGCAATATTGAATTCATCGGTTTTGTTTCAAAAAAGGAACTCATCTCCCTGATGCAAAAGGCAAAGGCGTTTGTGCTTGCCGCGGAAGAGGATTTTGGAATAACCAGTGTTGAAGCTCAAAGCTGCTGCACACCTGTGATAGCTTTTAAAAAAGGGGGATATCTTGAAACTGTTGTGGATGGAAAAACAGGATTGTTCTTTCAAGAGCAGACAACTGAAAGTTTAAGCGAAGCTATTTTAAGACTCGATTCAGTTCGCAATAATTTTACAAAGAGTGATTTCATTGCAAATGCAGACAGGTTTTCTATAGAAAAATTCAGAATAAAATTTAAAAATTGTGTCAATGAATATCTGGCAGGCAAGAGTAAATAATTTTATTTTCCTGGCCCTTTGCCTTGTCGCTTGCTTTCCGGCATTGAGTATGAAATTATCTGTTATTTTCATAATTATTTATACCTGTTCATCAGTATTGGCAGGTTTGGTATGGAATATCCGAAACATTACAAGAGTCAGGATCTATGAATTACTTATGCTGCTTTTCCCTTTTCTGTTAATTTTATTTCGGACATCATTAACGGATCCTTCACCTCAGTCAAATTTTTATCTTGAAGTTTCAATGAGTCTGCTCGCTTTTCCATTAGCGTTTTTTATGATTCCAATAAAAATTGATAAGCGAAAAAGGGGAATTTTAAACACCATTTTTATTATCTCCACATTTGTGATAGTAACCTATGGATTAATAAAAGTAGCTATTAAGTTTTCAGGGCATCTTGGTTCCGATAAGTTCTGGAAAACACCATCTGATATGTTAGGAGATCCTTCTTTTGCATTTCTGGTGAGAACAGTTTTTGAACAATCGGTTTCCATTCATCCAACTTATGCTTCCATTTTCATTGGGATAGCCAGCCTAATATTACTCGATAAGCTCTTACGTAAATTTAAAACATTAACATGGAATAAAAAATACCTGTTCTACTCATCAATATCATTGGCACTTTTATTTCTTGGAATACTGGCATCCCGCACTCCATTCATCGCAACTATGATAGCTGCACTGGTATTGTTTTTTATGCATCTGCAAAAAAAGATGTATGCATTATATGTAATAGGTGTCATGGGCATAATGACTCTGTTTCTGATTTTATTTGTGCCCTCATTTTCATCCCGGTTCAAGGAAATCTCTTTCTCCAACACCTCCTTGCCTACTGAGCAGCACGAAAACTCATTTAATTTGAGAACAGGAATTTATAAATGCAGTCTGGAAATTATATCAGAAAATTGTGCCTGGGGTGTTGGTCCTGGGAATGTGCAGTTCAAATTGAACGAATGTTACAGCAACATCTCCAAAGAAGTGTATGACAACAAAAACTATAACACTCACAATCAATTCCTTGACTATTGGGCTGGCTTAGGAGTTTTGGGACCTGTTTCACTTTTAATCATACTTTGCTATGCTTCCTACCGTAATTTTAAGATCCAAAATTATCTGGTTATTTCATTGTGCATTCTGTTTTTATTTGCCTTACTGACTGAAAATCTCTTAAATCGCCAGAATGGCATAGTGCCATTTGCTTACTTTCTTAGTCTCTATTTCTTTGAAAACAAAACCAAAGAAGCAACGTAACAATTTGATTGTTAAATTTTTAGATACATAAATAGTATTCAGTTTCATAAAAATTCCCTCACTTTTAGTTGTTTCCAAACAGTTCAATAACAACTAATTGTGGAAAAGAGCCATAGTTTAGATCATTCGGGCACCAAGTTTTTGTAGTTTTGCACCTGTTAACACGAGTATTTCGATTTTTCAGATTGCTCCAAATCAAACAATTTGACAAGGTATTCACAATATATAAAGAGGATTAACATTGTCAGCGATTTGCTGATAGTAAACGGTGTTTATATTGCGACTTTTTATTACAAATTCGGTGCTTTTCATGAACCTTTTACTTTCATGTTATTCTATATCAATTTTGCATGGATGCTGGCAACATCTATGGTAAAACCCTATGATATTTCGAGAACCTCAACTTTTTATAAAGTAATAAGATCTTCCTTTTTTGTACTTGCGGTTCATGTGTTGCTGGTTTGTGTTTACTATGTATTCGAGCAATCGCACAGATATTCGAGGGAGTTATTATTGTTGATGTATACCAGTTTGTTCATTCTCTCATTTCTGTATAAATTATTTTTCCATTATGCAATTAAGTTTGCCCGCAGAAGGGGGATGAACTACCGAAACATTGTAATTGTTTCACAAAATGATAATCCTGTCCAGCTCCAATCCTATCTCTCATCACATCCGGAATATGGGTATCGGGTTAAAAAAGTAATAGATACCAATCTGCCGGAAAATGCAAATTTTTTGAACGATATTAAAGTATATTGTCTGGAAAACGGAATTCATGAAATCTTCTATTCTATGTCGGCGGTAAATTATGAATCGCTGGCTGAACTGATGAATTTTGCAGAGGAGAACCTGATCCGCTTAAAGCTCATTGCCGATTTTAAGTGGGTAACATTCCGTGATCTGGAATTGGAAAAAATAGGAGAAGTGCCGGTGATGAAAGTTCACACCACGCCACTGGATGATTGGGATAAGCAGCTGGTGAAACGAGTTTTTGATATTATCTTCTCCTCAATTATCATAGTTTCTTTACTGAGCTGGCTGATGCCGGTTTTGGCAATTTTGATTAAGATTGATTCCAGAGGGCCGGTATTTTTTAAGCAACGGCGAACTGGTCGTGATAATAAATGGTTCTGGTGTTATAAGCTTCGAACAATGTATGTTAACGAACTGAGTGACACCCTGCAGGCAACTGAAAACGATGAGAGGATTACACCTATTGGGAAGTTTCTCCGGAATTCGAGTTTGGATGAAATGCCTCAGTTTTTCAATGTGTTTATTGGCGATATGTCGGTTGTTGGGCCCCGCCCTCACATGCTTAAGCATACACAGGATTTTTCAGCAGAAGTTGACAAATTTATGTCGCGACATAAAATCAAACCGGGCATCACCGGACTGGCACAATCGATGGGATACCGTGGAGAAACAGTTGAATTTGAACAAAAGAAAAACAGAGTAAAGCTGGATCTTTTTTATATGAATAACTGGACTTTCCTTTTTGATCTGAAAATCATTGTCAACACGGTGGTTAGCATTTTAAAACCTAATTAGGGACTAAAGAATTTTCTAAAGCCCTGTATTTTAACTTTTTATTAGCAACAGAACTGGTAATAACACCACAATTTTCTTAATTTTGAAGCTTCTTCTATGACACAATTTGCAAATCCTTCAAAATTCCTGGGTCTGATAGTTACTTTAGGAATGAAGACTATCAAACTCAGATATAAAAATTCCATATTCGGATTTTTGTGGAGTATGATGAATCCGATGATTTATCTGGTTATTTTCACGTTCGTTTTTGGACAGGTATTTTCCGAAATCGACAGATATCCATTGTATGCTTTAACGGGTCTTATATTCTGGATATATTTTTCGACAACAACCATTCAGGTGATTGAATCCATTATTCACAGCTCAGGTGTTTTAAAATCTATAAATGTCCCGACTCTTGCTTTTCCGTTATCTGCACAATTTGCATCCTTAGTCAGTTTGTTTCTCTCCATGATTCCATTCATCGGGCTCATGTTATTGTTTGGATTAAAACTCGGGTGGGAAACTCTTTTATTTTTTCCTATATTAATTTTGTATACCTGTTTCACATTCGGAGTTTCATTAATTCTGACTTCATTCAATGTATACTTTCGTGACATGCAACTTGCATGGTCTTCTTTTATGCCGGCTATTTTTTACGCCACACCAATAGCCTACACATCGAGTCTGATACCGGAAAAATTTTTATGGGTCATTAAATTAAATCCACTCTATCATTTTATAGGAGCCTTGCGGGAGATACTATACTTTAATCAGGCTCCTTCTTTAACAGCATTTCTTTTACTCACAGCAATTGGTGTCACCACACTTTTTGCAGGATTGTTTATTTTTAACAAGCTCGAAAGAGGATTCGTTTCACAGTACTGATAATCACCATGCAAAATAACAGAGAGATAATAATTGAAGCAAAGGGTTTATCGGTGAGTTTTCTGATTCAGCGGCATGGTATCAATAACATTAAAGATTTTATCATCACCATGGGTGTGAAAAGTCCTTTTGAAAAAAAGAATGTACTAAAAAACCTGGATCTTACCATTTACAAAGGAGAGTGTTTGGGTGTAATGGGAAGAAATGGATGTGGTAAAAGCACTTTGCTGAGAACTATTGCAGGCATTATGAAACCGGATGGAGGCACACTTACCGTAAATGGAAATGTTGCACCACTGATGGCCTTGGGTGTCGGGCTGGAGCCGGAACTTTCCGGATTAGAGAACATCCGGCTTGTAGGCACTCTGATGGGATTATCCAAAAAAGAATTAAAAAATTCATTGGCATCAATAATTGATTTTTCTGAATTAACCGATGATGAAATTGGTATGCAGGTTAAAAGATACTCATCGGGTATGATGGCACGACTGGCATTCTCCATTGCAGTTGCTACCGATCCGGAAATTTTAATTATTGATGAAGCGCTGGCAGTGGGTGATTTAGGTTTTCGACAAAAATGCGCCATGAGAATTAATGAAATTAAAAAATCAGGCAGTACTATCATTTATGTTTCTCATCATCTGGATGAAATCAAAAACACTTGCACCAGAGCCATTTTCATGGAGGATGGCAAAATTGCGCTTTCAGGTGATGTGAATGAAGTTTGCGAATACTACACCACTCATCTGAAAAGAAAAACAACAGCAGTTCCAGTCGCATAGCTTTATCTGCACACCAATTTAAAATATACTTATTGAAGATAGTCCAATAAACTTTTAATGATCAACGTAACCAAAACATTTCTTCCACCTGCGGATGAATTCAATGCAATTCTGAAAAAGGCCTGGGATAATCACTGGATCACCAACAGGGGTGAATTGGTTAAGGAGCTTGAGAATAAATTAAAAGAACTATTGGGAGTTCCGTTCCTGACATTAACAAATAATGGAACAGTGCCACTTCAGATTGCTATTAAAGCACTGGGGCTGCGTGGTGAAATAATTACCACTCCTTTCAGTTATGTTGCCACAACATCAACGATTGTATGGGAAAACTGTCAACCTGTTTTTGTTGATATTGATCCTCATCATCTCACAATTGATGAAAGTAAAATAGAGGAAGCCATTACACCTTCAACGACTGCAATTCTGGCCACACATGTTTTTGGAAATCCATGTGCCGTGAATGTTATTGAAGATCTTGCAAAAAAGCATCAACTAAAAGTCATTTACGATGCCGCTCATTGCTTTGGAGTTAAGTATCAGGGGCAATCTGTTTTTAATTTCGGGGATGTGAGTACATGCAGTTTTCATGCAACAAAACTTTTTCATACCGCTGAAGGTGGAGCCATGTTTACCTCTGATTCTCATTTGCATGATACATTATTTTATCATCATAATTTTGGTCACAAAGGTCCTACGGCTTTTCAGGGGCTGGGAATCAATGCCAAAATGTCGGAGCTGAGTGGTGCCATGGGATTATCCGTACTTCCTTACCTGGATGCAATAATGACATCGCGAAAAGCAGCTGTGGAAAATTACCAGGAACTATTAGCCAACTGTGGTCTGCGTTTTATGAAAATTCGGGAGGGTACCAGCTGGAATTATAGTTATTTCCCGGTGATTTTTGAATCCGAAGCAATTTTGCTAAAAGTAATGAAGGTATTGAATGAAAATGGCATCATGCCAAGAAGATATTTTTATCCTTCACTTTCCTCATTAAATTATGTGAAGCCTCAATCTACACCGATAGCGGATAAAATTGCTGAACAAATTCTTTGCCTGCCTCTTTACCATGAACTAAGTTTAACTGATATTCAAAGAATAACAAACCTTGTAAAACAAAATTTGTGAAAGGATTTACGCTTCAAGATATAACGGATTTTCTGAAATCGAAAAATTATAAATTTTCTGTTTCAGGTAACAATGGTTTTGAAGATGCCACCGAATATTTTTTGTCAAGTATCAGAAACAAAATTCCATTTGGCATTTATTTCCTCACAGCAGAAACGATTTCTCAGGCAAGTGCAATTACCGGAAGTATTATACTGACTGATTATGAAGGATCCTCATCATCGGAAAACATCATGATACAAGTACAAAATCCGCAGCTGATGCACTACCGGTTAGCCTTGAGTCAGGAAATTCCGATTGAGCCTTTCATTCATCCAACTGCTATCATTCACCCGGAGGCAAAGATTGCTTCATCGGTATATATTGGACCCTTTTGCATCATACAAAATTGCACTCTCGGTGAAAATGTAGCGTTGTTAGGGCACATCACAGTAAACGAAAAAACAGAAATACGAAAAAACACGATCATTGAATCACATTCCGTAATTGGTGCAAGAGGTATGGCCTGGATTTGGGATGAAGATGGTGAACGTGTCATGCAACCTCAAACCGGAGGAGTAATTATTGAAGAGGACTGTATCCTCGGAACCGGTATTGCAATAGTAAGAGGATCGTTGTCGGAAAATACTATTATTGGCAAAGGGACAGTAATGGCGCACGGCACCAAAATTGGGCATGGATGCGTAGTTGGACAACATGTACATTTCGCAAATAATGTAAGTATAGCAGGAAATGCTATTTTAGGTGATCGTATTTCCTGGGAAGCGGATGCGTTGTTTCATCCAATGTGAAAATCGGTGAGGGATGTATAGTAGGTGCCGGAGCTGTAGTGCATAAATCTATTGAGGAAAATTATTGTACCGTTGCGGGTGTGCCTGCAACCATAATAAAAAGAAATAATTTCGAATCCAAACCTAAAGGTGCACCCAGGCCCTTTCGTTCTAAAAAATAATACCATGAATAAGAACTTAAGTTATATTTCGGAGAAGGCAAAAATTGGAAACAATGTTATCATTGGCAATTTTTGTCATATTGAGGATGATGTTATTATTGAAGATGATGTTGTAATTGGAAATTATTCCATGATCCAAAAGGGCAGCTCAATTGGTTCGAAAACTAAAATAGGTACCTATACAAAAATTGGTGTTCGCTGCATGATTGGAAAAAATTGCAGCTTTACTTCCTACTGCGAAATCCGCGACAATTGCATACTGGGCAACAACGTATCCATGGGAAGCCGTTGCACTCTCTCCGCAAATACCATTGTAGAAGATGATGTATTAATGAAATACGCTTTTGTAGTAACCGATACACCTGTTCTTGCTAAAAACGAAGAGAAGAAAACCGGAAAGCTCAAAAGAGGTTCTAAGTTTGGAGCAAATGTAACGATCATGCCGAGCGTTACTATTGGTGAAAATTCAGAAATAGGTGCCTGCTCTCAAGTCAGGAATGATGTCCCTGATAATGAAGTGTGGTATGGAAATCCGGCTAAATTTTACAGAAAATCCTGAGTAATCCGGAAACAGATTTTTAGAAAAAACAATAATTGACTAACTCCGACAGACAGTGATAAATCAGGGAACAAAAGATAATCGTGAGGGGAATAGACCTTTGGTATCGGTTTGCATCCAGACATATCAGCATGCTGCTTTTATTAAACAATGCCTCGACAGTATTATTTCTCAAAAAACAAATTTCCCATTTGAAATAATTCTGGGTGAAGATGAATCCACAGATGGCACACGAGAAATTTGCGTTCAATATGCGGAAAAATACCCTGATCTTATTCGATTGTTTTTAAGAAGCAGGAAAGATGTTATCAAAATAAACGGAAAAGAAACAGGACGGTTTAATTTCAAAGAAAATCTTAAATCAGCAAAAGGAAACTATATAGCTATTTGTGAAGGGGATGATTTCTGGATTGATGAAAACAAATTGCAATATCAATTTGACTTCCTCGAAAGCAATGCTGAATACTCCGTATGCTTCCATAAGGTCAAGATTCTAAAGAATAATGAACTCATTGATGACTACATCACTAAAGTTCCTTCCCAAACATCCACCATTGCTGAACTAGCCGGCGGTAATTACATACACACCCCAACTGTTATGTTTAGAAATCACTTGGTGTTGCCAATATGGTTTGATGAAATTCTAGCTGGCGATTATGCCCTGCATGTTTTAAATGCACTGAACGGAAAATTATATTGTATGGACAGGATCATGGCGGTGTACCGAATTCATGGTGGAGGCATCTGGTCAACAAACAGTGAGGAATCAAATCAATTGAAATGGCTTTCTGTTTTGACAACTTTATGCAACAATCTCAACGGTGAAGTCAGGGAACTCATCGCTGATCAACGCTTAAACTGGGCTATTATCCTGTTCAACAAAGGATATCAGAATGAAACTGAAGAGATCTTAAGAAATGAAATTCCCAGATTACTAAAAATAAGAACCGATTTACTGGAAGAAAATGAAAAATTACTGAACAATCCGGATTATTATTCGGCAAAGGTATCAGGTACATTTCTGACAAAAGCACTTTCCAAAAAAATTTTCAAACGACTTAAATCAGGCAATTCATGATTAAGGAATTAAAAGAAAAGTATGATCATGTAATTAAATCATCGAGTCACATGTGGGCCAATGATAGCTGGAGTTTTTACCGCTTCATGATATTTGTTACTTCCTACAAGGGTCAAAAAAGGATATGGACATTTATCTGGAAAGTAATCCGGTATATTTTCAGGAAAATATTCGGAATACAACACGTGAGGACCGAGGGTTATGATTTATGGATGAAAGCCAATTTTCCTGATGAGGCAAAATTAAATATATACAGAAAGGAAATAGGTGAATTTAATCACAAACCTAAAATAAGCATACTACTTCCTGTTTATAATACCAATATTGGTTTCCTGAATGCAGCAATTGAATCTGTATTGGAACAGGTTTATCAAAACTGGGAATTATGCATCTCTGATGATCATTCTCCGGATGAAATGGTAAAAAATGTAATTAAAAATTATGTAAATTCCGATTCACGTATAAAAGCCGTTTACCGTCATGAAAACGGCCATATTTCTGCGAGTTCGAATTCAGCACTTGAACTGGCTACAGGAGAATTTATTGCTTTACTTGACCATGATGATTGTTTGTCGCCCGATGCATTGTTTCATGTAGCTAAAGCATTGAATGAAAACAGGCACCTTGATTTAATTTATTCTGATGAGGATAAGATTGATGAATCCGGAAAACATATTGATCCTCATTTCAAACCTGATTGGTGTCCTGATAATTTTTTATCAAGAAATTATCTGGGGCATTTAGTAGTCATTCGGAAAACTTATATTGATACAATTGGTGGCTTTCGTGAAGGCTTTGAAGGAAGTCAGGATTACGATCTCTTGCTCCGTGTGACTGAGCATACAAAAAATATTCATCATATTCCAATGGTACTTTATCACTGGAGAATGCATGCTGAATCGACAGCGGTTAATGAGGTGGCGAAACCCTATGCATTTCTTTCAGGGGTACGTGCGCTAGAAGAGGCTTTAAAGAGGCGAAATATTTCAGGAACAGTAACCTTAATTGATAACCTGCCGGGCTTTTATTCTATCAGGTATAACATTATCCATCCAGGCAAAGTAAGCATTATTGTTCCGACAAAAAATAAACAGGATTTGTGTGAAGTAGTACTCAATTCCATTTTTAAATTAACAGATTATCCGGATTTTGAAGTAATTCTTATTGATAACAACAGTGATGATCCCCTGTTTTTTGAATTTGTGAAATCCTATGAACAAAAAGAGCCGCACCGATTTAAATGCATTCGTGATACAGGAGGTTTTAATTTTTCAAGATTAATGAATCTCGGTGCATCTGCAGCTACCGGAAAATATTTAATACTTCTTAACAACGACACAGAAGTTACTCACTCCGATTGGATCAGTGCTATGGTTGAACAGTGTCAGTTCAAAACCACAGGGGTAGTAGGTGCAAAATTATTATACCCCAACAACACCATTCAACATGCAGGTGTAGTAATCGGGTTGGGAGGAATTGCAGGACATACTTTCGTAGGTTATGAAAAAGACGCTCCGGGTTATTTCTATTTTCTGAAATGCATCAACAACTATTCGGCAGTCACTGCGGCGTGTGTAATGGTGAGAAAAGAAGCATTCGAAGAAGTAGGTGGTTTTGAAGAACAGCTTGCAGTGGAATTCAATGATGTTGATTTTTGTCTGAAATTAAAGGATCGTGGTTACAACAATATTTATTTACCCCATGTTGTATTGTATCATTATGAATCCATTTCAAGAGGGCATCCACATAAAACTAAAAAATCCTATCAGCAGCATTTAAATGATGTAGCCTTTTTCAAGAACCGGTGGCAGAAATATATTGATCATGACCCCTGCTACAGTCCGCATTTATCTATGATATTTACCGATTTCCGGTTACGTATCAAAGATTGACAACAGTGTACTTTGAAAAAAAAGCATTCAGCAAGAAAACGATTTACTGGTTTCAGGCAGTAAGGAGAAAATTTTAAAAATAACCCGAAAGGGGTTTTACTTTTTACTCACAAACCCTGGGAAATATTGATTCAGGAAAAGAGTATCTCCGGCAATTTCGGGAGGAAGCTGCTTCGTATAGGTAACAAAATGTTCTAAAATTTCGTGTATAACCACCTGAGGTGCTTCCTGCACAACATTTGCAACCGGAACAACGGGCATCCACGCAAATACCGTCCGGTCGAAATTAGGTGTTATGAAAATCCTGAGATATTCAGTAAAGCTATCACGAACAAGAAACAATTTTAATCCACTGACTTTTTCGGGCATTTCACGTATGCTGTAACGTTTGTTGGAAACACATAAATAAGTAGAATCCACAACCAGAGGGATGGGACCGTTTTTCCGTTTCAAATGATAATGATTAAATTTCATCACATCTCTGAAACCCATCAGTACCTGTAAGTCACCAGCATCGGTTACCGATGAATCTATTGAAAAATCAGATATCTCAAAAGGAACAATTTGAGGAAAATCTTGTCTGACCCGTTCAATAATTTTTCGGTAACCCAGAAATGCGCCGTATTCGTTCCAATGGGTATCGGTAGTGTAAAATGTTGGACGAACTTGCTTGCCGGCTATTAATACATCTTTGACATCAATTGCACGGATTTCAGGGTGCTGCTTCAGTGCTTCATTCAATTGGGCTGCCTTAGAGAACGTCATTCGCTTTCGCAAATCGCCTGGCATATACTCAGGATAAATACGTTCTTTAATCGGGATCATGGCGTAATAATATTTGATATTCCTGATATCAAAATATTTTGTTACTATTTGCAGATTTAATATTACTGAATCCAGCTGTTCTTTTGTAAAGGGTGTGGATGTATCATTTATATATTCATCTCTGCTGGTAAACAACCAGTCATCCTGACCAACCTGAACAAGATGAGGCATTGGAGACACACGAAATATCCGAAAACGAAATTTGCTGATAGCCTGCACCGCTTCATTACGGAATGCAAACCGGTCGTTAAAATAATCCTGATACTGAAAAAAGAACTTCCAGATGTTACTGGCTCTGAATTGTGGAAATTCAGCAAGTGTCCGTTTCTCAAAACTCGTTGACTCTTTTCTTCCAATTAAAGGGACTGTAATGAGAAATATAAAAGTAAAAATAAGAAAGAATTTATAAAACGGGTAGTATGAAATATGCTTCCTTAATAAAACAAAAGAAATTGCAGTGAGGACGACGCTTGATCCATACATGACATATTTATTTGGCAGTATCTGTTCTAAAATCAGGTACGACAGAGCCAGCAAATAAATTACAAGAACGAAATATTTTAATATACCTTTCATCATCAGAATCTGAAATAAATAAAAGGGTTATAACTTCCTGCAGCAACCGTTAGTGCAGCATATATAAATACAGCTAGTAAAAATAATGTTTTGCAATTTTCAAATACCATACGACCTGATTTTACATTAGACCGGTAAATTACTTTATACAATTTTCTTAATATCAGGTTAAATCCGTCGAATGCCATGATCAAACCTATCAGAAAGGAAAAGCCAACTTCTCTGTTCCACAATAAATCAATAGTAAAGTTATTAGTGTTATTCATTCCAAACATAGATGAAATAAAATTCCATGAATGGCCAATGTCAGGTGCTCTGAAAAACACCCATGCAATAACAACTACAAACAAGGTGTAAAGGTGTTGAACAGGGCTTGGAAGTTTAGTCAGAATTTTTCCAAATCCCACTCTTTCAATAATCATAAACAGTCCATGTAAGAGACCCCATACGACGAAATTCCAACTGGCTCCATGCCATAATCCTGTGAGAAAAAACACGATAAACAAATTTATATAAACTCTACCCGGGCTTACCTTATTTCCTCCGAGAGGAATATAAAGATAGTCCCTGAACCAATTTGAAAGTGATATGTGCCATCTTTGCCAGAATTCCCGGATAGATTTTGATTTATACGGGAATCTGAAATTTTCAAGGAAGTCAAATCCAAGCATTTTTGCCAGACCGATAGCCATATCGGAATAAGCTGAGAAATCAAAATAGAGCTGCATCGAATAGCAAATAATTCCAAACCATGCAGAAGGAGAAGTAAGTTGAGAAGGGTCGAGTCCAAAAACAAGATCAGCACAGGATCCTAACGAATTCGCTACAATTACTTTCTTTCCTAACCCGATTATAAAACGTTCCAGCCCCAGCTGAAACCTGTGAGATCCTAATGTGCGATCATGAATTTGCTTTGCTATATCCTTATACCGGATTATCGGTCCGGCAACAAGTTGAGGAAACAGACAGATATACAAAGCAAGATCGATATATGATTTTTGTGATTGATTTTGCCTGCGGTAAACATCAATCAGGTACGACATACTATGAAAAGTATAAAAGGAAATTCCTACCGGGAGTTTTATATGTACCATTTGTATTTGAGCAGCACCGAAAGAGGCAAGCATTAAATTTAAATTTTCGATGGCGAAATTGGCATACTTAAAAATTACCAGTAACAAAATGTTAAGAATAATTCCTACGGTGATTGCTGTTTTACCTTTATCTCTACCCACCCACTTTCCAACAAAATAATTCAGTGTGATAGAGCCAAACATCAGTATCACCATTTCTCCTTCTCCGAAAGCATAGAAAAATACGCTCAGAATTAACAGCACTGTATTTTTCCACTTGAAACGTTGCGATAAATAAGCAAGTAAAAGTGTTACCGGCAGAAACAGAAAGAGAAATATGGGAGAACTGAAAACCATACAGTAACTAGTGTAGTTTAATTTTGTTTGCAACCATTCCGGAGAATATTTCAGCTCCCTTTCGATTCATATGATCGGGATTAAAGAAACAGGAAGAATCCTGCATATGACTTGTGAAATCCCAAAATTCCACTTCATTGAATTTTTTGCTCAATATCAATTCTTTAAACCCCGGGGTATTATCGGCATATAAGGGTGGCAAAGATAAAACTAGTTTGATATTATTTAGCTTACATTTTTCCTGTATTCGCTGGAAAGATTGCAGATAGGCAGTATCCGGGATCAAGACACTCAGATCATAATCAGGATGCAGGAAAGTGGGTACCGGATCACCAGCTCTCTGTTCCAGCAAGTTGGCACCAAAACTATCGAATTTTGTTGTTTTGTAATCGGGAAGCTCCTTCCCATCCACCAGATATTTCATGGAATTGATGAAATTTACATTTTGGCGATAGGTTTTACTCAAATAGGTGGCAAAAGTCCATTTATTAAGTTGATGACAAACATTTTTATTAACGATAGCATTATCAACGAACGGATACAACACATCTTTCCTGTAAACAATTCCATCAAAGGTAAAAAAGATACCACGGTCATCAATATTGTAAATAATTAATTTCGGCTTGTGAGGCTGGCTCAGGATCAGGTCAAGTACAGTCTCATGAAATAAAATATCGGAACCGCTTACTCCAAAATTGTAGCAGGAATGACCTGTGGCCTTGGAAATAATAACCGGACTGTAATTATTAAGTGCTCTTGATGAGCCAAGAATTGCAATATCTGTGATTATTTCACCATTATTTAGTTTTCCAATACGATCATCGGCAGTTTGTAATTTTGCCAGACTGGAAATTACTGTGCCGGCAACCTGATCCGCAAAAACAAGTATTGCTGCAAATAAAAAGGTATCTGAATATCCGGTTTTTCATCATTGGCTAAAACTGAAAATAAATAAAGGGAACTTCGGGAATATTAGACATCAGGATAATAGAAATCACCACTCCGGCATACAACAGGTATCTCATGACAGGGTGAAATCTATTTACGAATTCATCAACTGAACGATGTAACAAATTAAATTGAAATAATTCAAGAAGAAAAACAAACATCATAATTATATAAAAAGAAACAGCATCCTTACCAAGATATAGTAACTCCTGACGGACATTATTTTCATTTGCTATGATTTGTTTAACTGCAGGAGCAAAATCAGTAAATAAATTACTGATCAAAATGAATGAATCCTGAATGGTATTTGATCTGAAAAAAACAGCTCCGAATGCAAAAATATGCACTACACAAATGGATTGAATCACATGACGGAGTCCACTATAATTCTTTAAACCAATTTTATCAAGAAATGCTGAACGGAATTTCAATGTTGATTTTGTATAAATAACCATGATTCCATTATATAGTCCCCACACCACGAAGGTCCAGTTCGCTCCATGCCAGAATCCACTGATAAAGAATACCAGTAAAAACACAAAGGGCCATTTCCATCCTGCCTTAACCAAAGGGAACATTATATAATCCCTAAACCAATTCATTAAAGAGATGTGCCACTGACCCCAAAATGCGGTATAGGATTTTGCAAACAAAGGCAACTTAAAATTTTCCATAAGGTCGATACCCAATAATCTGGCTGAACCTCTGGCGATATCTGAATACCCGGAAAAATCACAATATACCTGTTGCACAAAAAGTAAAGATGCAAGATAAATTGCCGGGCCATGAGCATCTGCAGGATTATTGAATACGTGAGAAACCATAAAACTAAGCTGATCGGCAATTACTATTTTTTTAAAGAGCCCTAACAAAATTAATCTGCATCCCGATGTCATTTTATCCCAGTCGAAACGGTAATTAAAATGGTATTGAGGAAGCATATGCTTCACTCGTTCAATGGGGCCTGCAACCAATTGCGGGAAAAAAGTTACAAAAACTGAAAATATTCCAAAATTTCTGACAGGTTCAGCCTTTCCTTTATAAACATCGAGTGTATAACTCATTGCCTGAAAAGTATAAAATGAGATACCCAGCGGCAAAATCAAATGCGCCATAGGAATCATATAATCCATATGCATCACCCGGAAAAGATCGTTCATGGATGAGGCAAAAAAATCAAAATATTTAAAGGTTGCCAAATTAGCAAGGTTACAAAACATACTAAATACCATGTATGGTTTTCGTTCCTTTTTAGTAGGAAGATTTCCCATTTTTATGCCACAGTAATAATCAACAACAATTGAAAATACAATCAGCAAAATGTAAATCGGTTCCCAAACCATATAAAAATACAAGCTGGAAACAAGTATTAACATCCACCTGAATCTGACAGGTAATAAATAAGAAATCAGTGTGACTACCGGCAGAAAAAATAAATAATGAAATGAATTAAAAATCACAGGTTATTATTTATGAATGAGGGTCATTAAACAGGCAATTCAGGTTTTACAATAACCAATTAGCTGGCGGAACGCAAAATTGTAAATAAAGGCGCAAATATACAGTTTATTAAAGGGGTTTTAAGCCATCTTTTAAACATTATTGCCTGGATCCCTTTATTGTCTTAAATGGAGCTCAAGGTCTGATAATCAATCTTCCCAGAGTTAAAACAATTAATATGCAGGAGTATATATTAAAAGCGTTTCCAGTAGAATTTCGGGATACAATCAGTATTAGTATTCCTGTCATGTTCCATAGGCTAAAGACACGCACAAAGGACCAATCGTCGATATAAATAGCAGCCGATAAAAATACTGCAAACGTCAGCCAGGTAATATAGATTACAGATAGTGGCATCAAAATGTGGCGATTTTGCTGCTTATTTTTCCGGATAGCAGAGATAACTTTTATGATAAGCCAACATTGCCAGACAAAATATAAAATCCAAAATATTAATTGTAATTTATTTTTTGTTGTTGAAATATCTAAATTACCTAAAAATCCATGATATAAGCCTACAAAGGGCATACCCAGGTTACCAGAACCAGAAATCAACTGTTCCGATTCAACATGCATTCCGACAAACCATTTCCAGGATATAAAAATGAAAACCGGTAAACCAAACCAAAAGAGGTTTAGATACTTTTTTGAATATTGAATGGTGTTAAAACATCCAATTAGAATGAGCGGCGCTAATGCCAACACCGATGTTTCCCTGCATAAAACTGTCATTGCAGCAAGAAGAGAAAACTTTACAATATCCTTGTTAAAATAATAATAGACAGCTCCCAAAAAGAAAAACAACTCCGTAACTTCAGATAAATCGCGTGCTAAAGACATATAGATTCCAAAAAGAAAAAATGTCATCAATCCCTGTATTTCCCGTCCTTTCGAAAATTTAATAAAACGTTGCGTAAAAAATAAAATTCCTAAATACGCAAGCATGTTAACGAAAACCAGAAAAAACGGAACCAATACACCATTGCCACCCAAAGAAAATAACCAAACTAACAGAGGATAACCAATTCGCTGCATCCTGTACGGAACCAAATCCACTTTGATACCATAATTAGTTTGAGAGAAATCAAAAGGATTCAAGGCATATCTGTAAAAAAACTGACCATCATAACCCTGACCTTGCTGAACCACAATTGGAGTCACGGTTTTGGAAGGTTCCACGAAATCGGTTCCGGCAACAAAAAAGTAAGAAAAATCATTACCACTTACCAAAAAACGGCCTGAGATTAAAATAATCATCAACAGCACAGCCACACCGTAAAATTGATAAGTATTCCATTTTAATTTCATGGGCTGAAAATACAAAACAATTTAGGATATTTGTACAGAATGAAAAAACAGGTCGCTGCTTGGTTTCTTTGTGCATTTGGGCTGATGGCTTTTCTCCCTCTTTTCCAGCATTCGTTTCATCCTTTCAAGCTTGCCGGTTTGCAAGGAGCCTTCGACAAAGGCACTCCACCTGTTATGCATTTAACCAACTGGTTCAATGGAAATTTTCAACAGCATGCCGATATGTATTTAAAGAACAATACCGGTTTCAACGGCGAACTCGTAAGACTGAGAAATCAGGCAGATTACTCGCTTTTCGGAAACATCAATACAAATCTGACACTGGGCCGGGAAAATTACATTTATGATCCTAATTATATCAAGGCTCGTGAAGGAAGCGATTTGTTAACTGATTCCATTTTGTTTTCAAAGACATTTGCCCTACAACAAACAAAAATAATTCTCGACTCCCTGCACATTCAATTGGTATTTTGCTTTGCTCCAAATAAAGCGAATTATTTTCCTGAATTTTTGCTGTCAGCATCATTGGCCTCTGAAAAAACCAGTCAAACTTATTTTAAAAATATATTACTGAAAAACAATGTTTGGGTAATTGATTTTGATTCCTGGTTTATTGAAATCAAAAACACCTCTAAATATCCCCTTATTCCAAAATACGGAGCCCACTGGAGTACCTATGGAGCTTCCCTGGCGGGAGATACTTTAATAAAAACAATTGAAAAAGCGCTGCACAAAGATTTGGTTTCATTTAGCATTAAAGAAATTACCACCTCTGCTACACCTCACTTTACTGATGATGACTACCTTGCTTCCCTCAATCTGATGAAGAAATGGGAATCTCCGCTGATGGCATACCCTGAACTCTCGTTCACAAATGGGTTAAAACCAAATGTGTTAATTATTTCTGATAGTTTTATCTGGAACTTTTATGATTTAGGAATCATCCAAAACTGCTTTTCAGAAAATTCAAAAGTTTGGTATTACAACAAAACCGCATTTGATTCTCAAAAAAATAATCTAGGTGCCTTAACCGGGAAAATACAAAAGGAGGATATTATAAATCGGGATGTTGTGCTATTGATTGCTACGGGCCCCAGCCTGAAAGATTTTGGCTATAATTTTTTCGAACAATTTAACACTGCTTTTCTCCATGAATAAATACTCCTTATACTTTATATTACTTTTTTTAGGAAGTTTTGGTGTTGCCTTAAAATTCAGTTCCTCACACGAAAAAATCCCTATAGGTTGTGATGAATTCGGATACTTAAATTTAAGTAAAGCTTTTACAGATGGCAAAGCATGTGCAGATCATACAAATCGTCCCTATTTGCATAATTTGCTTGACACACTTCGAAAACTAAAAATTACCGAGAATGAAATAAGTTACATGGTAACACCTCATGCCTACCATGTTATCCCGGGAACTCAAAAAATTATTAATCAGTATCCTCCGGGGACATCATTGCTGCTTACACCGTTTCCAATTTCCTACCGGCAAATTATCTTTCCGTTTGTAGTGACCTTCTTGCTGATTTTAATGACCATCATTGCGCTAAAATTGAATACTTCTAGTGGATTCTCAATTTTTGATTTGCTTTTTCCTGTTTTGATTTTTATAATAATGGTATCGGCTCCCTTTACAACTGAACTATCCCGAATTAATTCATTAGCTCCAACATTCGGCTTGCTGTTTGCCGCAGGAATTATATTAAATCATAGGCCATATGTTTCCTTGTTCCTTCTGGCGCTGACCATTAATTTTCGAATTGCCAACCTGATAATGCTGCTACCGATTGCTTTATTCCTTCCTGTTAAAAATCTTTTCCGTTCTCAAAATATTAAAAATAATTTGTTTGTAGTATTGAAAAGCATCGGTATTGTAGTCCTTGCAATATTGCCCATTCTCATTTATAATACCTTTATAACAGGAAATCCATTTGCATCTACCTATTCTTCCATTGACCAGAAGATGGCTCCATGGGGTAACATTGCTCAAAATTTGTCATATTATTTTGGTATCGAACAAAGATGGTTGAGATTTCATTGTATCACCTTACTAATTGGAATTGTATTAACAGCAACACAAAAACTCCACTACACCCAACTACTTAAATATACCTCTTTCATGTTGGTGAATTATCTCTTCTTTATATTTCATGAAGTTAAAATGGACTATTATCCGTATGCTTCATCTTTGCTATTATTTGGTATAATTTCAGGCGAGCTTATTCAAATAAAATTTTCTGAAAAATACAATACGATTATCCGCACTTCATTTATTGGAATTGCTATACTCACTTTTGCTGTTGGAATTGTCAGGTATTCAAAAAAGCCTCACATTAATTTCGAAGATTCAAAAAAGAGTTATGAGACCCTATGTCACTATGATATAGTTTGGGGAGATCTTTATACAGGTTCGAGCGAATATATTTGTAATAATAGTGGATTTCGTTATGGACCCACAACATCCAGAGCCAGAAAAGCTGCGATGTTTTTTTTAAGAGACAACAACTATTCTCAGGTAATATTACTCAACGACAATACAGTGGATTCATTGACTATTGTGAGTGAAATAAAAGAAACTGGGTTATCTTATCATATTCAACCCGATTTACATTTAGGTAATCTATTAATTATTGAATAAATGGTTTTTAGCAGCATTACCTTTCTTCTATATTTCATGCCTGTATTTTTTCTGGTATATTACCTTATACCTTACAAATTTAAAAATTACTGGCTGGTAGCATCGAGTCTGCTTTTTTACAGCTGGGGAGCGCCTTTATTTATATTCGCCTTTGTAGCGAGCAGCCTGATAGATTATTTCGCTACCACTCAATTTCATAAATCCAATGGAAAGTGGTTTCTTTTTGCTTCCATTTTATTAAACGTGCTGCTACTGGGTTACTTTAAATACTCCAATTTTTTCATAGACAATTTTAATTTCATTTCCGAAACACTATTTGGATCAAAAATACCATGGTCAAATGTGATTCTACCAATTGGGATTTCATTTTTAACCTTTGAAAAAATAAGTTACCTGATTGATGTTTACAGAAAAGATTGTGAAGCTCAGCGGAACTACATGAATTATTTGCTGTTTGTAATTCTTTTTCCTCATCAGATTGCAGGGCCTATTGTAAGGTACAAAGAGGTTGGTGAACAGATTAACAACCGGAAAGCAAACCTAACTCCGGTAAAAGTATATGAGGGATTGTTGCGGTTTATTATTGGATTGAGTAAAAAAGTTTTGATTGCCAACGTTCTTGGCGAGCAAGTCAACGACATCTTCAAAATGCCTTCCGAAGAACTAACTTTTACTTCCGCCTGGGTTGGAATTATTGCCTATTCGTTTCAGATCTATTTTGATTTCTCCGGGTATTCCGACATGGCTATTGGAATGGGAAAAATGCTCGGATTTAAATTTCCTGAGAATTTCAATTTCCCTTACTCATCAAAAAGCATTACAGAATTCTGGAAACGATGGCACATGACACTTGGGAACTGGATGAAAGACTACTTGTACATTCCTCTGGGAGGGAATCGCGGCAACAACACCTATCTGAACCTCATGATTGTATTTTTCCTCTCCGGTTTATGGCATGGAGCCAGTTGGAATTTTGTGATCTGGGGAGTGTTCCATGGCAGCTTTCTTGTTGCTGAAAGAATTGGCATGAACACATTGCTTAAAAAAGTAAATCCCGTGCCATCTACCTTATACACCTTCCTTGTTGTAATCACAGGTTGGGTATTTTTCCGTGCAGAAAATCTTAGTTATGCCTACGGGTTTCTCAAAACAATGTATTCAATACCAGTCATCGACAGCAGTCTATTAGAAAATCTCAATACGAAATTCTACTTCGTCCTGATCCTGGCTTTGCTCTTTTCATTTAAATCTGAACGAGTGCAGAAAAGATTAACTGCATTATATACGGAAGTAAGCAATAATTCTGCTTTGAATTGGCTTATCATGTTTTCGATAGTGGTATTGTACCTGTTTAATCTGGGCGAATTGCTTGCTACAGGATTCAATCCTTTTATTTATTTCAAGTTTTAAGTTAGCCTTGAAATTTTAACAGATTTTTCCTTCGTCAGTGACTCCAATCTGTTTTTGAATCGTTGAAGTGTTTCGTGGAAACGAAAAAGAAAATACACTTCCTACTCCTAATTGAGAATCGACAGAAATAATTCCGCCCCAGTTCTCAATTATTTTTTTCGCAACTGCCAGACCTACTCCCATAGTTTCAAGTTCGTCGCGTGGTTTTAGTGTTTGAAAAACAACGAATATTTTATCATAAAATATTTTATCTATTCCGGGCCCGTTATCTTTTACTGAAAAAACAAAACAATCATCAGTGTGATGGGTAGAAATCAGCACACACTTATTTTCTTTATCATTAAATAGTAAAGCATTTTGAATCAAATTAGCAAACACTTTAGAAAGCAGCTTTTGGTTAATGGAAATCACAGGGAAATTTCCTTTAAGTTCGATTTGAACAGAAGGCCCGCTGATGAAAGGCTTTATTATACCGGAAAGCAAAACTTCGGTATTTACCTGTTCATTGGGATGGGAAGATTCGGTAATGGTGGAATACTCCACGAGTGCATTTAACAATTGATCCATTCGTGAAACTCTGTTCTTGAGCAAGTCAAGATATTCCCTGGATTCAACTTTTAGTGTTTTACTTTCAACATCTTCAATAAAACCTGCCAAACTTCCTATTGCTCTCAGTGGAGCTTTAAGGTCATGAGAAGTAACGGATACAAATTTACGTAACTCAGCATTGGTTCTTTCAAGATTTACCGTGTAGGTATTCAATAGCTCGTTTTTATGTTCCAGCACAGCATTTTTCGCCTCCAGCTGTTTCTTCTGTTTTTCTACAGCCTGTATAACTTCATTTTTATTGCTTTGCAGATAGTTCCCCTGTACGGCTATTAATATAAATGACAGGAGAGCATTCACCAGAAAGTCCTCATTGATTAAAAATATGTCATTATTAAAAAAAGGCAAAGGACGTCCAATCAGTAAACGAAGTAATAAAAAAAAGGTAGGTTACATGCACCATTATTATTGCTGTAAACCAACGGCCAGCCTTCTTTCCCAGCAGCATATAGGCATAAAGTATAATTACACCGAAGTATAAAGTGCCTGCGGTCCGGATGCCTCCACAAGTATAAGAAACTATATGCAGTAAAAGAACAGCAGATACTAACATGGTAAGATATGCAGTCTGTAATTTATTGACATTACGAACTCCATAAAAATTAAAAATCATTATTACACCCAGCGAAATAATAAAAACCGGCAACAAACCACAATCTTCAATAGTCGCAATCATTTTAATGGAGACACCAAAGCAAGTTAATGCTCCAACTATTGAAAAAATTCTGAAGAGTGTGAAGCGCTGTCTTGACACCGGCTCATCCGATGGAATAGCCAGGTATAATTTTTTCTGAATTAAGACATTCAATATTCTTTTCATACTCAATGATTGCTATTTGCCGGATGGCAAATTAAAAATCATCGCAGTTCCATGATCTTCCTTGCTATCGATCCAGATTTTCCCACCGGCATCTTCAATGAGTTTTTTGGCTACCGCCAATCCCACACCTGTGGTTTCTTTTTCATCCTTAGATTTTAGGGTATTAAAAAGTTCGAAAACCTTGTCAAAATACTGCAGCTTAATTCCGGGTCCATTGTCTATAACATAAAAATTGTAACCATTATCTGTTTTCTCAGCCTTAATATGCAAAACACCTGATTCAGACTTATGATGGTGAATGATTGCATTTTGAATGAGCACATAAAATATTTTATAAATTCTGGTTTGTTCCGCTTCAATAACAGGTAAGTTTTCAGCAATCAATTTATATTCACCCGGTGCTTCCATAGTTTCAAAAACAGAATGCACTAACTGATGTAAATTTATTTCAACCGGAGATTCCTTTAATCTGCTGCATCTCGAATAATCAAGAATTCCTTCAAGCATTGAATTCATTCTGGTCACCCTGTTTTTGAGTAAAAGCAAATTTTCATTTGTATTGGAGTTGCTGCTGTTTCCAAGGTCGTCGGAAATCCAATTAGACAAATTTTCAATAGCCCGCAGTGGTGCTTTTAAATCATGTGAAACAATATAAATAAATTGCTCAAGATGCTTAGTGTTCTTTTCAACCAGGGCTTCTAATTGGTTTTTCTCTGAATTTGCATGAAACAATTTTTCGAAAAAGGCCACTTTCATTTTAGTTTCTTCAAGATCCAAAGGCTTATAAAGGCAATCTACGGTACCCTCTTCAAATTTACTCATCACAGGACGTTCCGATTTACTCACTGCCGAAACAAATACAATTGGAATATGCCTTGTTTTGCTGTTGGACCGCAGTAATCCTGCTACCTCAATACCATCAATATCGGGCATTTGAATATCAAGTAATATCAATCCGATATCTTCTCTGATTGCTAATCTCAATGCTTCATTTCCTCCGGAAGCCTTAATGACATTTCTTCCTTCCTTTTCAATAATACTTTCAAGTGTCAACAGATTTTCAGGGCGATCATCAACAATTAAGATGTTCATCACCCTTTGCTTTAACTTTTCCTGAATGTCCTTACTTAATGTTTCCATAATTTGATTAGGGTACTATAAATCGTAAATGCAACAAATTAAACTATCATTTCAATGAATTTTTAAAAGGGTAAAAACCTGACTGAGGAGTAATTCAACATTAACAGGTTTTGTGATATAATCATTTGCTCCTGCACTCAGACAAATTTCACGATCGCCTCTCATTGCTTTGGCAGTGACGGCGATTATGGGAATATTTCTTGATGATTCTTTATTTCGCAATTCCTTTATTGCCTGCAGACCATCCATATGAGGCATCATAATATCCATTAATACAATGCTGATATTTTCATTCTCCTTCATTTTTTCAAGGACTTCAAATCCATCCATTGCACAAATCACCTCAGCTCCTTCATTTTCAAAAATTGTTGTCATTGAATAAATGTTGCGGATATCATCATCTGCTATCAATACCACTTTTCCCTCCAGCCGGTTTTTACCGGATACGGATTTGATCTCATCCTCACTATGTATTGAAGACATTCCTGCGAATGAGTCATTTGCAAAGGCGGATCCAACATTTATAATTTCGCTGGTGTGCAGAGTATGCAAAATTTCAGAAACTATTTTAGAATTTACCTGTGACGTAGTATGGAGCAGAATTTTATCTGCGATTTCTGTCGGAACATACTCAGATACAGATCGGCAAACAATTGAAGCCTTCCTTGTTTTGGGATGTTTCTTCAAATCAGAAACTAATTGAACATATTCCTTATCGGAAAGAGTTGCATCAATGATTACAATTTCGGGAGAAACAGTGATGCTCTCAGTTCGAAATTTGTAAGGGTTGAAACATGATAATTTTCACATTCAAATAACTGTATCCATTCTCTGCCTTCTTGTTCTTCCTTTGAATAAAGTAAAATTTCGCCGGCATAGTCATGATTATTTGATTTCAAGAAGTTAGGCTCGGTAACAGCTTTTTGTGGAGAACTATTTGTTTCCGATTTATGCATGTCTGTAATCGGAAGAAATAATTTAAAAACAGAGCCTTTGCCATCTAAACTCTCAACAATAATATCACCACCTAATAAAGATGTTAATTGCCTGCAAATTGTAAGTCCGAGTCCTGTACCTCCATATTTTCTTGTAGTGGAGCTGTCAGCCTGACTGAATGCCTCAAAAATCAGTTTCTGTTTTCCTTCAGGGATTCCAATTCCGGAATCCGATACAGCAAAACAAATTACCTCTCGCGCGTTTTTCAATTTCTCATTTTGATAAATTTTACCATTGGGTGCCAGGGTGGCTTCGAGCTTTACAAAACCATCCGTTTCTGTAAATTTAAATGCATTCGATAACAGATTTTTAGGACTTGTTCAATTCGCACTCTGTCTGTATTCATAAACTCGGGCAACTCCTTGCTTATGGAAGTGGAGAAAGAAATATTTTTATCTCGTGAAACTTCTTTGTAAAGTTGTTCCATGTTGTTGCAAATTTCAAAAATTGCAGTTTTCTCCTTTATTAACTCCAGTTTTCCAGCTTCAATTTTTGACAAATCCAGAATATCATTGATGATGATCAGTAAATCACTACCTGATTTATGAATCACCCTTGCATGCTCAACCTGCTTGGCAGTCATATTACCCGCCTTATTTTCACCCAATAATTTTGCAAGGATAAGCACACTATTCAAAGGTGTCCTTAATTCATGCGACATGTTCGCAAGGAAGTCTGATTTGTATTTACTGCTTCGTTCAAGTTGTTCTGCTTTAAAGGCAAGTGCTTTATGAGCATCCTCGATGGCCATATTCTTTTCTTCAAGCAAAAGTGCCTTGTTTTCCAATTCAGAATTCACACGTTGTAAAATTTCCTGCTGTTTAATAAGTTCTGATTCTGATTGTTTAAGTCTGCCCGACTGCGTCACCAATTCATGATTGATTTGACGCAAGTCCTCATCCTGCTGGGCAAGCTCTCTGGTTTTTAATTGCGATTCTTCAAGCAACCTTCTTGTTAAAAGGTTAGTTTTTAAGTTTAATATGTTCGAAGCAACAGGTTCTGAAATTCGTTCTACAAATTCCCTTTTTTGAACTGAAATAGCATGAACCGATTTTATTTCAACTGCCCCGACCATACGGCCTCCGGCAAACAATGGCATTATGAAAATATCGCAAACCGATATTTTTGAAATTCCTGTGTCAAGCGATGAGGAATTGTCGTTGACAGACTGAAGATATATTTTTGATTGGAAGATATTACTTGTCCCACCAGACCTTCATTCAATTCAATTCTTCTTACTGCAAGAATTTCTTTGCCCGGAGCGAAAAAGGAAACCGGTTCAATGTAAGTATCGCTTTCAAACTGATCATTCACCAGGTAAATAACTCCTTGTTGTGCTTCAATGTAGGAGACGACACCACAGATAATTTCATCGGACAGCAATTTGAGATCTTCACTATTACGATGCAAGATACTACTTACCTGAGCAAATCCTTCTGAGGTCCAGTTTCGTATTGCATCCTGTTCATAAGCATTTTTTAATTTACTGCGCATTTCCAAAAGTGCACTTCCCAGTACATCCTTTTCACTAAGGGGTTGAAAAGTGGCATCAAAATTTGATCGTCCAATTTCGCCTGCAAATGTTGATGTTCTTTGCAGACCGTCTCTTAGCTGGTGCAAGGCCGTTTTCATTTCAACAAGTGCACTTTTACCTTGTTCCAGTTCAACTTCAGGCAATTCGCCGGCACTCATCTTAAGCATTATTTCGCGCACATTGAGAAGTGGCAAAATTACTTTTTTCATAAGGTAGAATCCTGCAGCCATCACTGAAAAGATTACCATTATGGCAAGTGTAAACACGATCAGCAAAAGGTGTACATTGTCCTGCAGCATGTTGTTTTGCATCACACTGGCTTCTTTCTTCTTAATAGCAATAAGTTCACGAAGATTTTTAATGATTTTATTCGTATTGGGAATAATTTCACTTTCCAGCTGTTCTTCAGCCAGAAATTTTTTCATTGGATCCTGGTAGTCATTAAACTCCACCAGGCTTTTCATGATTTTTTCCTGCTCCCGTATGATAGTTTCATATTCACTGAACAATTTGTGAACCTGATCCACATTGGAGTCAGAACGCCATCCTTTAGTTAAGGACGTGAGGGTACTTTTTAATTTAGGATAGGCAACCTGATTTAACTGAATCAAATTGCTCTTGTCATTGTTGTTATTTGGTAAATAAACCCAATTTGAAATAAACATTCTTGACCTGGTCACAAGCAAGTTGAATTCTTCCAGATTCTCTAATGTTGGATTTGTGTACTGCGTAATTTCAAAAATGGTATTTTTGTTATTATTAATTTTGAAAGTACTCAACAATGCGTTCGCAATCGCAATAGCAACTACAATGGAAAAGATGATGTAAATCCTCCGGTCCATTTTGAAAACGCTTTTTCTAAAAAATGCCATAATTCTTGTTTTAATATAATTTTGCTGCAAGTGATTCAAGTTCTTTTGAATATCCTACACCGTCATTTTTCATAGTAGTTTCATTCATTTCAAACTTCATTTTCCCATCTATTTGAATGAAATTAATGTGGGCTCCGTTTTTTATAGAACCCTCTTGCTCGGTAATTAGCAAGACTGATTTTAATTTATTATGCCCTGCCAATTCTGTCAATGTAGAGGAATATTTCAACGGTATGAAAATTACCTGAACTTTTACAGCCTCCTTAAGAGAATGTATTGTCATTACATTAATATGTTTCCCATTTACATTTTTTCTTAATGCTATCTCATGAAGGTATTTCTCTATTTCAGAATTGCCATAAATAGCTATATTGAATTCATCATTCGAGTCAATCCATGTCCAGTCGACATATTTTGTAAAATTATAAATGAACATAGCCTTCACTGCATACTCATTGGCCGAGGAACCAGGACGGAACGCATATAAAAGCGAAAGCACCGGCAAAAAAACAACCAGTACCCACTTCAAAATATGCCTTCTCATGATTCTCACTTATATGAAATTTTATACGTCAAACTAAATGAAATCTCCCGTGAATTGCCTGGCAGAGCTGCATGTCCTCCATAGTAGGGTTGAACGAAATACTCACTCTGATCAAGCAAATTATGTATGCCTATACTTCCGGCAAGGCCAGTGATGAATAAATTATCTGCCTTGAATCCAATATTTATCAAAACAGTTGGATCATATTTTCCAATAACAGCTTCCCCCTGGTCATCCAAAGCAACTGTTCCGTATTTTACTCCTGAAAAGGCGATGGTAGGATTGATACTGTAATTGCGATATATCCTGAAAAGTGTGTTAATAGTCACCTTTTGATTGGGTAATCCTAACAGAGAGTGTGGTTTATCAGGAATCTTGTAGTCATTCAACCTGTTTTTATTCACTGAAGAATAATAGCCATAACAAATTCTGATAAATCCCTTTTTATATTTCCATTGAAAATTCAATTCTCCTCCCTGAGTACCCGTTTCTTCTGCGTTTTCGTAATTGTCCTGATCGGTTGTATTATCATAATAGAAAATTATTGGATCTTTAGTTGTTATATCAAAAACATTACCTGTGATATAAACATTTTCACCAAATTTAATACCTGATTCAAATTCAATGACTGTTGTGTTCTCAGGTTGTATGTCTGGGTTCAAATCGATATTCTGGGTATTCGGTGATCGGTAAGCCTGACTGTACAATGCTTTAAAATGCACCCTGTCGATGACCTTGGTTATCACAATTCTTGGCACAAACGAAGAAGGATACATATCATTCATGGTGTATCGGAATCCAGTTGTTATGTTTACTATTTTGGATTGCCACCCAGCCTGAGCGAATAATGAAGAATTCTGGTAACTGAGTTGCTTATTAGCAGTAGAAATAAAGTTAACCTCTCCAAGCTGCTTGGCTATATCATAGAAATGTTCAATACCTCCGGAAATATTAATGGATTGTATTGGATCGTAGCTCGCTAAAATTGTTCCCGTATATCGTGAAGATGCTATATTAAATTCAATCACTTCTTCATTGTAGATTTCACCTGCAAAATTCCATGGCTTCTGAAGTTTTACGCTTAGTTTTGGAGTAATTGTTAAATTTTTAATAACTGCAATTCATGCTTAAGTTCTCCTATGTAAGAATCAAATTTAACATCATAGGGTTGTGAGGTAATCATGTCATAATTATCCTGCGACTGTAGTTTGTATTTGTCAATGATTCCACGGAATTGCAGTTTGCTGTAACTTAATCCGATATTGATATAATGCAATCCGATATCTGAATTAGTTGACATATCGAAAGAACCATCATAAAAATCATTGTATATCCGATTACTGCGGATTGCATTGCCGAAATGGTAATTTACCGAATAACCAAATCTGCCAAATTGTTTTCCTGAAGAAAGATTTAATGATTTCCCTCCTTCCACATCGTTCATTAAACCATATGATGCCTTTATTTCAGTTCCATTTAATTCCACCGGAGACTTGGTAATAATATTGATCACTGCATACTCTGCGTTGCCACCATAAATAGCGGAACCGGGTCCTCTGATAATTTCAATTTTCTTGATATCATTTACCGGATAATGGTTTCCAAACTGAAGTGTTGAAAATAGATTTTCATTCATTTCCAAACCATCAATTAATAACAACGCTTTTCCTTCATGAGCCCAATTGCCTCTCACGGCAAGTCCAACAACGCCCTCCACATCCACACCAAAATCAAAACCTGGCACCTGTTGCAAAAGGTCCATAAGATCACGTGCTCCTGATGATTGAATTTCTTCCTCAGTAATTAATGTGATGACACCCGGCGACTCACGTGTGGTAAGTCCTTGCATCGACGCTACCTTAACTTCTATCCCCATCAGTTCCTCTAACGACATGTCGTAAAAGCTCTGATTTAATTGAGATGAAGCATCAGCAGATGTACCCTGACCGAAACACGGGGTAAATCGAATAATCATCAGAATCAACCCTATACCTAGACGGATTTTCATAACTTTTTGAAGTTCTTTTGAGCCGAACCTTAAACAATTGGATACCCCTTCTACGGAAAACGTGAAAACTGTTACGTGATCAGGGAATTATATATTCGTTATAAATAATGGCAACAATATTGTATCTTATTGATATACAATATTTTAGAACTTTTGACGCTAAGAGCCGGCTTTAACGATTATTTATATAAACACCTGAATTACTGCTTTTTACATAATTTTTAAAGTTTAAAACTGCGGTTTGCTTAATTTAGTCGCATAATTTCGATAAATGGAATATGAGTAAAACAATGAATAAAGCCACTGCGGGGTATCACATGCTGATGATATTGTCGGCTGTTGATGGAAAATTCAATGGGCAAGAAGATATTATTATTAAAAAATTTTTAGAAGAAAATTTTGGTGACCTCTCCAATCTGGATAACGAATTAGCAATTATAAGCGCTTTGAAATCTGAAGATTATCCTGTTCATTTTAATAACGCCATGAATCAGTTTTATCTCGATTCAAACAAAGGTGAACGTAATCATTTTCTGGATATGGCAACACGGTTAATTGCAGCTGATAAGGAAATTTCTGCCCGTGAAAATTTATTTATCAATGAACTCTACAAAGCATGGACTGAAGAAATTGAAGATTAAAGAGATCTTGAAAAGGATATGAAAAGGAGTACAATTATCGGTACTTGATTTTAATCTCAAAAAAAAAAAGAGAGGGTATTTTTCCACCTGCACTAACCAACTCAACAACCCTCTCCATAAAGTTTTAATAGTAAATTCCGCTGATTATTTTTATTCCGGTTTCACATGTCCGGATCCGTTAATGTGTGTATTAATCATTGGATTTCCTCTATAAACAACGTTACCGCTTCCGCTGATGGTTGCTTCCAGGAAATCTTTTACGTTTACTTCGCAATTTCCCGAACCCGAAATGGTTGCTTTTACATTATTGCTCAACATTCCAAACGCTGCAATTTTTCCTGAACCTGAAATGTTGTGAGATGCATTTATTGCAGACCCTGCAAAAACTATTTTTCCGGACCCTGATACATTTGTGCCTAGGTTGACAGTATTCACAGCTAAGTCAATTTTACCCGAACCGGATACATTCACATTGAATGATTCAGCAGTTAAGATGGAATGAGAAGTCATGGTACCGGAACCTTGCAAATCAATTGCATGGTACTTAGGATTGTAGATGGTAATGGTGACGCCATTGTCATCATACTTTCGATTAGAATCCCTGTAATACAATCGAAGCTCATTACCATAAACATCAGTTTCAATTTCAGGAAGAATATTGTCTTCCCCATATAATTCAATATGTGGAATTGAATCTTCTTTTAAAATTACAGTAAAGTCACCACACGATTTAACTTCGGTAAACGGCGAAACATTGCGTGATTGAATCATGAATACGCCTGAACCATTTATTTCTTTTTTGCAGGAAGCAAATAAAGAAATTACCAGAATTGCTGTCATTAAACTTATTACATTTTTCATACTTAAGATAAAGTTTTTAGTTTTTATACAACCAAGACAACCCTATCGTTAAATACCCCTATTACCAATTCAAAATATTTACTATTTAACTAATTTTCAATATTTTAAATTTCATAAGATATTAAATAACAGACTCCTGTCAGAAATTTTCGTCTGCTTTCTGAATCTTATCAGGCTTTGACTGTTTCAAATTCTTTTCGAAACGTTCAAGGCTATCGAGAATTACTTTCTCCATATGAGGAGGGAGATTACATTGTTTGTCGGTGCTGTAAAATCCAAAATTGGAACCATGCCTAATTTCCAGTTTCAATCTTCTGATTTGATTTTCGATTCGCAGTTGCTCCTTGCTCTGCTTTTTGCTATAGGTGTTTCGCATACCTGAAAAAATAGTGTCATACAAAAATGACCTGTAAAAGTTAGTTAACTATGCAAATATAAATAGTAATTCAGCAATTCCAAATTAATTGAATTAAATTTTATTTCACCTTTGATTTCTGGAAAAAGCTAACCAGGTATCACTAAAAAAATATTACGAAATATTCATTTGCAACTACGAACATTTTTTGCGTAATTTTGTCCTACACATATGGGAAATAAAAACCACCACATTTTACCGGAACAAGAAACTGCTGTTAAAGTGGTTGATATGCCGCTACTGGATACTGAAGAGAAAGGGTAATTATAGTACATTGTAATTTCAGCGGAGAAGGGGCAATTCGGATTTGGAGATCTACTTTTTAATTGACAAAGCTAATTCTCACCGGAGCAAATTACTGCATGTTGAGAATATTTCATTGGCTCCACAATGGACACTTACTGATAATACCAATGGATACACTTTTACTTTGTATTTTGAAGGGTTGCCAAAAACATGCAAGATTTTGATTTGCACGAGATCATTCCTCAACCCGGAGGATTTTACTTTCCTTCTATTCCACGAAATCAGGAAGATGTTTATAATGTAGAAATTTTTTAATTGAAGTTTTGCTTTGGTCTTGTCATCACGCTAAAGCATGTAACTTTAACGTGATTAAAAAATATTTACTATTACCCATGATACACCCGGGAAGCAATAATAAGCCCATCTTTAATTTCCAAAACTTCAGCAACATTTATAGAATCTTCTCCTGGAACAATTCGGGTGTATTCCATAAAAACCCGGCATTCATTAGCTGTTAAAGTCTGTTCACGATATTCGAGTTGAGGCAGACGATTAAAAGCATCCTGCCACCAGTTCCTCAACTCAGCTTTACCTTTTATAAATCCGTTTGTTTCAGGATGCCTGATTTTTAATTTAGGACTAAAATGTACAGCTTGCTCATTATATAATTTCAAAAGTGCCTCAAGATCTTTATTGTTGAAGGCAGCCAGCCATTCTTTTGCAATTGTTTCTGTATTCATGGTTTTTCAAAATAAAATGAAGTAACCAAAGGTAAGTGCTTTGTTTTGAAAATCACCGGATCTGGTTTTCTAAAATTGCAAGTGAAATTAAATCAGGCCAAAATTCCGGAGTTTTAAACTCTTCATCCTCCCTCATATCATCTAAGTTACTGAATTTCAATTTCTCCCTTATTGATTTAATATTGTCTATCTTTATTAATTAATTATATCGGAGGTGTTTCCCATGACTACAATCCTTTCTAAAGAACACAACTTTTTTGCTCCCTTTGGGGTGCTTGATATAGATGTGAGAAAAAGATTGAATCTCAATTAAAAATTTTTCACTTTCAAAAAAAGGAAATTATTCATCGAGCCGGATTTACACCAACAGGCCTTTTTATTATCAACAAAGGGAAAGTAAAAATTTATAAAATTTCTGATTCATCCAGAGAGATTATCATCCATATTGCAGGGGAAGGTGAAATGGTCGGATATAGTGCACTCATGCGGCATTCGGAATATCATTTCTGGGCCGAAACCATAGAAAAAACTGAATTGAGTTTTCTGCCAAAGAAAAACTTTTTTGAGTGTATTGAAAATAATCCACTTTTTTCCGTAAGTCTGATGAAACTTTTTGCATGCCAATTCGATGCTGTTATGGATAAAATGGTAGATATTTTATCGGATCAGGTTCGTAAACGAACTGCAAAAACACTGTTGTGGCTGATGGAAACCCATGGGCTGGATGAAGATCTTAAAACAATCAAAATTACTCTTTCCAGAAACGACCTTGCTCATCTGGTTGCAACAAACACTGAGACATTAGTTCGAACACTTACTGAATTGAGCAAGGATAGGGTAATTGAACTTAACCGAAAAAAAATAGCGATTATGAATTTGGAAGAATTGAACAGGATTGCCCACTTTTATCGTTAAATTTATTGATCCTCATCAATTTTTTTCTTGAAAACATTCAACTTTTTGATTGATCTGACTCATTGCCAGCTCCATTTTACTTAACTAGCTTTGAATATTGAAAATAGTAGTTAATTCACCTGAAAAATAAAATTTCAGGTCTCTTTAACCGGTTTAGTCAGTTGAAATAGTGGGTCTCATCACATGAACCAAAAGGTCGACCTGTTCACCACTGTGATCGTCGAGTCAAAATAATAAACCGTGCATGATGACTGAAACACACAATCAGGGGATTGTAGAAAATATTTTCATAAATAATCTAATTCGGTTTCCCGAACCAACAACCAGTGAAAATTTCTACAGTCCCCTTTTTATTTCCGAATATCAGGGTTTTTAAAAATATTAAAGGGCTGATAGTCAGTTTTGAGTCGCCCTGGGATGCGTTTATCTGTTGGTTTTTTCATATGAAACAGTCTTAAATTCGGATTGTCATTTTTATTTATTAAATTTGAATTCCTTGCGTTCAATTTTAATATAATCATCAAACTGATTTATTGATGCCTCAAACATTTTCCACGCTGCCAACACATTCACTTATGCTGAATGAGCCACCGGTTCAGGTACGACGAATTGAACATAAAAATCCTTACGACTTCACAACAGAACATCGTCACGATTATTTTGAGATCTTTTTCTTTGAAACAGGGGGAGGTATTCAACTCATCGATTTTAAAGAGTATCCGGTTGTTGCTAAAAGTTGTTATATCGTTTTCCCTCAGCAAATTCATTTGTTGAGGAGAGCTAAAAAAGCTCACGGCCGACTTGTTCAATTCAGAGAGGAAGTAATTCCTTCATCAACGGTGAGATTACTACTAAAACAATTTTCTTTTGAGGACAATGCCGCAGTGATTTTTGAAAAAGATTTGTCGAAATTGAATAAAATTGAACAAATTCTGGATTTACTGGAAGATGCAACAAAAAACAAATCAGTAATTTCAAAAGAATTATCGCTTCAGTATTTGCAAGCTTTGATATTGCAATTGCTCGATTTCAGAACAACAACATCAGGAATGTCATTGACAGATGATCGCAGATTGCTTTGAATTCCAGCAACTACTGGAAGCAGAATACCACGAAAACAGAGTTGTTACTCAATATGCTCAAAAATTGAACACTTCTGAAAAAAAACTAGCCCTGACTATAAAAAAATATCTGGGTATCAGTCCTTTACAGGCAATTCACGATCGTATTTTACTTGAAGCAAAACGATTATTGCTCTTTGAAACAACTTCTCACAAGGAAATTTCTTTCCAACTGGGTTTCGATAGCCCTGCCAGTTTCAGCCTCTTTATAAAGAATAAAACCGGCTTCAGCCCTTCGGAGCTAAATTCTCAACTGGTTAAAATTCATAAGTAATTTACCGAAATCCATAACAAGGGATTGAAAATAAGAGTGCAATTTTGGAATTGTAATTAAACGTTCATTCTAAAACTCACTTACCATGAAAAAAATGATACTGCAATTTTGCTTCATCAGTATGTTTGCAACTTTGCCCACAGTACTCACTGCCCAATGGAATATGGTCAGATTTGATGAGTACAACTATTTTAATAAAGCATTCACGGCGCTTCCTCAAACAGTTTTCGTAAGTGGAATTAATTCCGGTCCGGGTTCCTTCATCATGCGCTCTAATGATGGTGGCTTAACCTGGGATTCCATACCCTTTGCAGGTTTATTATCTTCAGCAACTGTTTTAGATTTGAATTTTACGGATACTGATCATGGCTTTGCAGGCGGTCTTAATAATACGAATCAGGTTTTAATGGCAACCACCGACAACGGATCAACCTGGACTGATATCACTCCCGATCCAACTTCGGTACTTGCTGTCAACTCCATTTCATTTCTTGATCCTTTACAAGGCTTTGTAAGTAGTGAATCAACACTCTATAAAACCATCGACGGTGGCATTACCTGGATCAATACTCCATTAGCTTTTACTGTAGTCAAGATTGCATTTACCGGAGTGGCAGAAGGCTATGCGAGTGGCACCGAAAATAATCTTGCTGTCGTTATGAAAACAACTGATGGCGGACTTACCTGGAATAATCTGCTTTCAGTTGCAAATCCATTCATGACTATCAGCAGCATGTCAAAAATAGATGTTGTCAACAGCAATGTGATGGTTTCGTCTTTACAATATTCCAATACATTATATAAAACAACAAATGGCGGTTTGAGTTGGGACACGATTTCCATATCTCCTATTTTTTCAATTCAGGATTTTGATTTTATCAATGCTACTCATGGTCATGTGCTTTCAAGCATGGGTGAAATATATGGCACAGTGGATGGTGGTCTTAACTGGAATTTAGAATATGCAGTTGCCGGAGGAGTTTATGGTCCGAGTGTTTTCCTGAACTCCCTTTCATTTTCCGGACAAACCGGTTATGTTTGTGGTTCAAACGGATTGATAAAAAAGTTTACACCTGAAGCAACAAGTATTGGTGAATGGGATTCATTTGAGAACCTATCTGTTTTTCCAAATCCTGTAGGACACAACACTTTCGTTTCCATACTTGGCCTGACTGGTGAATTCACTCTGGAATTAACTGATCCCATTGGAAAAATAATTTTGCATCAACAATTCAATTCCTCCGGAGAATTGATTCAGCTACCTGTAGGAAACAATGCAGCTAATGGTATCTATACTTTGAACATCAGAAATAATAATAAGTCTCTTCAGAAAAAAATCGTCGTTTGTAAATAGGCCGGAATCCATAACAGGATTTCATTAAATCCCCGGGAAATTCTCCGGGGATTTTTTTATATTTACCCCATCCTAATCACATGACCAAAACAATAGCTGTTACCGGTGCAAATGGGCATATTGGCAATGTAATTTGCAGATTTTGACAGAACAGGGCTTTTCGGTAAATGCAATGTATCATTCTGATAATACTGCCCTGAAGGGCTTACCTGTTTCACTTTTTAAAGGTAATATTCTCAACAAAGAAGATCTTTTAAGAGTATTTTCAAGTTGTGATATTGTGATTAATTGTGCTGCCATCATTTCAATTCATGGTGATCCCGATGGAGTGGTATTCAAAACAAATACTGAAGGGCCGGCAAATGTGCTTGAAATGGCAATTAAATCCGGTATTAAAAAAATAATTCATTTAAGCAGTGTGCATGCTGTTGTGGAAGAACCGTTTTCAATTCCATTTGATGAAAAACGTACTTATAAAAAAGCGACTGCTGCTGTTTATGATTATTCAAAAGCGTTGGGTGAACAATTTTTATTAAATACCGGCAATACAAATGCACCAGAGGTTGTGATTCTTCGTCCGAGTGCCGTTATAGGGCCATTTGATTTTAAACCATCCGAGATGGGGAAAGCACTGATACAATTTTATGATGAGAAAATACTGGCCTTGCCGGAAGGAGGATATAATTTTGTGGATGTAAGAGATGTGGTTGATTCCGTTATTCATGCTATAGAAAAAGGGCGTAACGGTCAAATATATATGTTGTCAGGCAATTATTACACTTTGAAACAACTTGCCAACATTATTAAAAAAGTAACTGGCAAGAAAGTCCCAAGTCTGATTATTCCAACATCCATTTTGCATTTACTCCTTCCGATCATTTCATTGTACAGCAAAATTTCCGGAACTCCGCCTCTGTTTACAAAAACGTCGATTGATGTTTTGAAATCCTGCCATCCGAATATGGACCATTCAAAAGCTACTTCAGAACTTGGACATGCTGCAAGGCCTCTTGAAGAAACAATCAGAGATTTTTATGAATGGCAAAAAACCAACAATAATATTCAATAAACGAAATGGAATTAACTACTCTGAATACGATAAGTTATATCTGGCTCGCGCTGGCAATAATTGTCCATGTTACTATGTTTTATGTGACCGCTCCTTTTGGCAGACATACTTCAGATAAATGGGGTATTTCCATTAATAACAAACTTGGATGGGTGATAATGGAATTCCCGTCACTGGCAATTATGATTTATTTTTTATTTACCGGAACCCATTCCTTTCATTCTTATGTATGGATATTATTTTCACTTTGGATAATACACTATTTAAATCGAACATTCATTTATCCTGTCCGGATAAGAGCAACTCCTAAAAAAATGCCATTATTTATTGTACTAAATGCCATTATCTTCAACGTCATCAATGCAGGATTGAATGGATATTATCTCGGGGAATTTGCTTCCGAAGAGGATTACAATCTGGAATGGCTCACAAGCAAAACTTTCATATTCGGAATATTTTTGTTTGCCATCGGGATGTGGATTAATTTAAAATCAGATTCTATTTTGATCCATTTACGAAAGCCCGGAGAAAGCGGATACAAAATTCCAAAAGGATTTCTCTTTGAATATGTATCATCACCAAACTTATTCGGAGAAATAATTCAATGGTCGGGATTTGCTGTAATGGCCTGGAATCTTCCTGCGTTAACATTTATGGTTTGGACATTTGCCAATTTAGTTCCCAGAGCTAAGAATCATCACGATTGGTATAAAAAGAATTTCACAGACTATCCGAAAGAACGAAAGGTTGTGTTTCCCTTTATTTATTAATTCAACATTTACGGTTCTTAAAAACCAAATAAACCCACATATTTACTTGATTGATAATGATATTATTAAATTTTCTACTTCAAATTAATTTGTAGACATTTGCAAAAATCACTAACCAATTTCAACTTATGAAAACATCTATAGTATTTGTAAATGCATTCATTCTGCTTATAACAGCATTCATGAATTCAACTTCGGCACAATATCTTATTCCCAAAAAGATCTATGTGAACAATTAAAAT
Organism: Bacteroidota bacterium; assembly: GCA_016722525.1. Lineage (GTDB taxonomy): Bacteria > Bacteroidota > Bacteroidia > AKYH767-A > OLB10 > JADKJB01. The sequence goes on along the minus strand of JADKJB010000001.1, from coordinate 648,340 downwards.
CCAAAACAGTCATTGTAGAGTTGAGTGACGGGACTACTGCTGAAGCCACGAAAACCAATGAAGCGCTTCGAAGTGCTTTTAAGGATTTCTGGACTTTAACTCCGGTTGAGTTTCTTTCAAGTTCAGAATTTAACAAAATTGTTTCCTCCGGTGATACAAAATACGCTGCGTTTTTGGCATATGATGGAGAACACACATTAACCATGCAACGTTTGGATGGAATTAGCGGTCCGGTTATTCATGAAAAAAGTTTTCATTTCGACCATTTTGATCTCGCTTTAAGTCTTATCACCGGTCCTTATAAAGACAGTCCTGTTGCGACTATTTCTTTTGCAAATAAAAATATCATGTCTGGTGATTTACTTTTTGCCATTCAGCAAATTTCAAGATTAGTGAATGCATCCTTGAATGATATCAAAGGTTTAGCTTATTATGATCACAAAAAGAATATTGAATTTGTGAAAACCAAAACCTTATTAATTCCCCGGGAATTCCTTAAGGAAAAAGATGTTGAAAAGCTCAAAGATAAGTATGAATTTCCTTTTAAAGTAGTTTCGTTAAATGAAATGAATGAATTTGTAATTGCAAAAGACGAGCAGTATATTTATCCTAAAATAATATGGAGTATACAGCACAAAGCTTACGGATGGCTTACAATATATGCTAAAGATGGCAGTATTACTTCTTTCATGGCATTCGGAGGAATCCATACAGCTTCAGAGCAATCAGCTGATGAAGTTATCAAAGCCGGTGACCTGAAATATATTGTTTCAGGAATGGCTCAGGGAATAAATAATAAATACAAATAATCCATAAAACAGCATCATCTTAAAACATCAATTTAAGATGATGCTGTTTTAAATTTTTCTACATTTTTATAAATCGGATATTTTTGATTCCACATTAGATCAGGAGATTAATTTTAGAAATTTGCATATTATATTGATTTTCAGCGCCTTCCTTGTTTTTGTAATTCATTTCAAATTAAATGGCACTCACAATACCCTTCATAAAAGATTAACAATTCTATGTAGATAAATAGAAAGGGTTGAAATTTTTAGATTTGAACAAACACTTACCTTTATTGGCAGAACCCCGTTTGATTAAATTGCCCATTTATTTAATAAATTCAACACAACACTCCCTTTATGAAAATCAAAATACTACTTCTTAGTATATGCTTAATTGCTGTTCAATTGAACGCACAAACACCTGCCTTACTAAAAGACATCAAAAGCGGACCTGTAGGTGGATTTGAAACTGCAAGTACTTATGATTATTATGACTACCCTTTCAATAAAGTGTGGGAGAAAAATGGCGAAATATTTTTCACGGCCTGTGATTATTCTACTGTTCCAAATGGAAGTACTCCTACCAATAACGTTGAGTTATGGAAAAGCGACGGTACAACTTCCGGAACAATTTTATTGAAGGACATAAACCCGGGCAATGCGCCTTCGTGGCCTTCCGACTTTATTGAGGTTAATGGTACTTTATATTTTACTGCCTATAATAATGCTTTAGGAAGAGAGCTGTGGAAAACTGATGGAACCACAGGAGGAACTGTTTTGGTCAAGGAGATTATTAATGGAACTGTAGGTGGATTTCAAACAGCAAGTACGTACGACTATTACGATTACAACTTCCGCGTGGTATGGCAAAATGGAAATAATTTTTATTTTACTGCAAACAGTTATGCCTCCGTTCCTAATGGCAATACACCTACAAACAATATCGAGTTATGGAAAAGTGACGGCACCGACGCAGGAACAATGATGGTAAAAGATATTTATACTGGAAATCAATCATCATACCCTTCTGATTTTGTAGATTTTAATGGGACCCTGTATTTTACAGCTTATAACAATGCATTAGGTCGTGAGTTGTGGAAGTCGGACGGAACTAACGGAGGAACTGTCCTTGTGAAAGAAATCATCAATGGTACCATTGGTGGATTTCAAACAGCAAGTACTTATGATTATTATGATTACAATTTTGGGGTCGTTTGGATGAATGGAAGTGATTTTTATTTTACTGCAAACAGTTATGCATCCGTTCCAAATGGCACTACTCCTACAAACAATATTGAGTTATGGAAAAGCGATGGCACTGCAGCAGGAACAATGATGGTAAAAGATATTTATACCGGAAATCAATCATCATACCCTTCTGATTTTGCAGATATTAATGGGACTCTTTATTTTACAGCCTATAACAATGCACTAGGCCGCGAGTTGTGGAAGTCGGATGGAACCACAAATGGAACTGTGCTTGTGAAAGAAATTATCAATGGTACTGTTGGTGGATTTCAAACAGCAAGTACCTATGATTATTATGATTACAATTTCAACATAGTATGGAGAACCGGAAGTACATTTTATTTTACTGCCAACAGTTATGCATCGGTACCCAACGGGAGCACACCTACAAACAATATTGAGTTGTGGAAAAGTGATGGCACCAGTGGAGGAACTGTTATGGTTAAGGATATTTATTCAGGTAATCAATCATCCTATCCAACTAATTTTACAGAAGTTAATGGTGAATTGTATTTTACTGCATACACCAATGCACTCGGAAGGGAATTGTGGAAAACGGATGGATCTAACGGAGGGACTGTACTCGTTAAGGAAATAATAAATGGAACCGTTGGCGGATTTCAAACAGCAAGTACTTATGATTATTATGATTATACTTTCAATGTTGTTTGGAGAACAGGCAACACCTTTTATTTCACCGCAAACAGTTATGCATCCGTTCCTAATGGCATTACTCCGACAAACAATATTGAATTATGGAAAAGTGATGGAACATCCGGAGGAACTGAAATGGTTAAGGATATTTATATCGGAAACGCCTCCTCTTATCCATCCGATTTCCACGATGCAAGTGGCACACTTTATTTTCAGCGTATACTAACGCTCTGGGTCGTGAATTGTGGAAGACTGATGGGACAACCGGCGGAACAATGCTTGTAAAAGAAATAATTAATGGAACTATTGGAGGATTTCAAACTGCCTCGACTTACGATTATTATGATTATCCATTCAATATTGTTTTTAATATTGGCAATACTATCTATTTCGTTGCGAATGATTATGCGTCGGTTCCAAATGGTAATACTCCTAATAACAATATCGAATTATGGAAATCGGATGGATCTTCAGGAGGCACTTCTAAAGTTATGGATATTCAACCATCCACCACAGCTGGTTCCTATCCCTCTTATTTTACCAATGCAATAGGCAAAATATTTTTCACCGCTACCAACAATAGTTACGGTCGTGAATTGTGGACTATAGACGTTCCGGTATCGGACGGGCCTGAATTAATTTCAAATTCAGAGCTAAAGGTGTTCCCAAATCCATCTACTGGTGAACTTACCGTTAAATTTCAATCTTCAAATGAATATCAGCAAATTCAAACCCTTTCCATTGAAGATACCCGCGGCCGTGAGTATTACCATCGGGATATTAAACTGACCTCAAATTATTACAATCAAACTTTGGATATCAAAGATTTGGCTCCTGGAATTTACTTTGTGAAATTGACAACTGACACTGGATTGAAAATTCATAAAATAGTAAAACAATAATAACTTACTCTTTTAGTAACCAAATAACAGCGGTAAATGGTTTGATTAAAAAGGCAACCCTTTACATCATCCTGCCTTTATCGACATTAATTTGTCAGTATGCAGTAACAAAAGCTTCAGTAGAATGTTATTAGAATCACCTATTGTTCTAAAATTTACCATTTAACAACTCATTATGAAGATAAAATTTACATTACTCGTATTGGCTATCCTTAATTCAATAAGTGTCATTGCGCAACCTACCGTTAACATTGTTCCATTTGCAACAGGATTTACCCAAGGTGTTTGCGATATTGCACATGCAGGCGACAACAGACTATTCGTGGCACAGCAATTAGGATATATATCTATAGTTGATTCAGCAGGTAACGTTTCACCGAATTATTTTTTAAACATCCAAAACAAAGTTACACCAACGGTCTTTTCTCCTGGTAACGAACAAGGTTTACTCGGATTGGCATTTAGTCCGAATTATGCCACTGATGGATTCTTTTATGTAAATTATACCAACAAAACTGGCCAGGGCAACAGTGTTATAGCCCGTTATCACGTTAGTTCCAACCCTGACAGCGCAGATGTTGCCAGCGAACAAATTTTACTTACCATTCCTCAGCCGTATACAAATCATAATGGTGGCTGTCTGAAATTTGGAAATGACGGCTATTTGTATTGTGGATTGGGTGATGGCGGAGCGGCTGGAGATCCTGAAAACAGGGCACAAAACACCGATTCATTGCTTGGGAAAATTTTAAGAATTGATGTGTCTGGTGGTGCCGGATATTCAATTCCACCTACCAATCCATTTGCTGTAAGTGGAGGCGCTCCTGAAATCTGGGCTTATGGCATAAGAAATCCCTGGAGATTTAGTTTTGACAGACTTACACATGATTTATGGATTGCCGACGTAGGCCAAAATACTTATGAGGAAATAGACTTTCAAAGTGCGACATCCAGTGGTGGAGAAAATTACGGGTGGAGATGCTATGAAGGAAATACACCTTTCAATACAGTTGGGTGCTTACCTGTAGGTTCTTATGTACCTCCTGTCTACGTATATTCACATACAGCTGCCAATGGGTGTTCTGTTACCGGTGGCTTTGTATACCGGGGTACTGATTATCCGGACCTTAATGGATATTATTTCTATTCCGATTATTGTGCAGGCAAAATCTATGCTTTGTCTTCAACTTTCACTCCTTCTATTGCCGGCACATTTGCAGGACAAAATTTTGTGACTTTTGGTGAAAATGCAGATGGTGAAATATATGTTGCCAGTCAAAGTAACGGTACTGTTTACAAAATGGTAAGCACGGTGGTTTCCGTTAATGAAGTTGCATTTGAATTAGGAAATATATCACTTTACCCCAATCCAAATAATGGAGAATTTACATGCGAATTAAATTTAAAAAATGATACCAAAGCAATTATAGCAATAACTGATATTACCGGAAGATTACTCTCTGAAACACAAATTGCATTGACTACCGGAAGAAATCTTGTGCCTTTAAATATTTCTAACTCTTCAAAAGGAGTTTACTTAATAAAAATCCAAACTGAGTTAGGAACTATAAATAAAAAATTTGAAATTCTGAATGATTGATGGATTTGCATGAAAGTGTATCATCACTTTCTTACAAATTTCAAATATTCAAATTTATTTACTGTCGCGATTCTGAGTATGTAAATTTGTGGAGATAATGATTCCACATTTATCTGGTTAGAATTCAACTTCCCTTTAACCATTTCCTCACCGAAGACATTAAAGATTGCATATTCCGTTCCCACAGGAATTAAGTTTGCATTGCTTAAGGTAAGCTCAGACGCAACTGGATTTGGATACACAATTAGCTTCGCCTGATTTTCGGTGATTTCTTCCTGCCCGACAGCACCAGTATACTCAAGCCAGGTATCGTGCAACAAAAATGTGAGGTTGTTTGTAACCGGATTAGTTGTATTAACATTTATAGTTGGTGCAAGGTTGTTATCTACATTGTAATTTAGTCGATCAATAAATACTTTGTAATTACCAAATGGAAGGTTCGAAATACCGAAAAGACCATTTGTATCGGTAATGGCATAAGCAACAGGTTGGTATAGCTGATTGTACAAAATAACCGTAATGCCTCCAAGGTTTGGTGCGACGGTTGAGGTTCTGTTTGCTCCCTGTGAAATCAGTCCACCAACAAAACCTGGTCCTCCGGGGTTTATTCCTTGCACCAGATTGATATTAACTCCTGAAAGATTAGTGATGCACAAGAATACAGGAGTTGCATCATACCAGAACAATACGTCACCATAATAGGTTGGTATATTAGATGCATAAAATGGAGAGATTGAATCAGCTGAAGCTTTTACTCGATAAACACCGTTAATTGCCTGAGAATGCAAATAACTTCCATTATTAATTTCATTGGTATCAACAGCCGTAAGAGTACTATCCAGAAGATTTAACTGAATCAACCATGCTTTTCCGATATCCAAATTTTGTGTCCCATTGTTTACACTCACATTTCCGGACAAATCTGAATAATAACCATAATTGACAGCAATTACAAACTCTCTTCTCATAGTATTAATCAGATTTCCATTTCGATACTCATCCACTTTCTGACTCACAACAAAATACCCAGCCGTATTCGGTAATCCGGTCATTAATCCCGAAACACCATCTATTGAAAGTGGAATAGTCCCACCAAGCATATTGGATGCTGTATAAGGAGGTTGCCATGGAAGTGAATTGTATGGAGGTGGTGATGGGGGATCCGGAATGGGATCAACTTGAGAAGCTCCTTCATGGGCATCATCAAGGAGTAAAACAAAAAATCACCATCAGGATCAATCGATGATCCATCAAAACTAAAATTTTCGCCTACATAACCAAATGCAGCTAATTCATGTTTAAAGATTGCGGAATTATTTTGATCCGTTGGATTAATGGTGCAAAATATGGACATACCCTGACTTGCGGGATTAACCAGGTTCGCAACAACCGTGCTCCGACAACATCGTTGATATGTTAATGTATAAGTTCCACCTGAAGAAGGAAGTGTAACAATATCAGTATAATTGCCACGCAAATGCAAACATTGCCCGGAATGCAATTTCCTGGATAAAATACTAATGAAGAGTCATCAACAACAGGAAGTATGGTTTGAAATAAATTTCCTGAACCATCAAAAATTCCAATCGCAGCAGGGTCATCAAATGGAGGAATACCATTGAAACAATCTCTGTAGATTACCAAGGATTTAATAATCATTTCCGGAGAGATAAGTGTAAGTAAAATTTCCACCGATGATATGTGTACCCAAACCCTGCAGAGAAATAAGTATGGAAACAAAAAGGAAGATAATCTTTTTCATGCCGTAAAGTTTAATTTTAGTAAAAATAGTAATTTATGGCTGAACAAACAAATCCGACACAAAACAGCACAAATGGAAAAGGGTCCTGTTTCCGGAGAACTAAAAGCTAAAATTTAAACCGATTCCAAAATGGAGCAAAGAAATTTTCTTATTGAAATTAATAGGTATTGAATATTTTCTCGTATTTACTACTCCTAAATAAATGGATTTGGCTTCATATTTCAAATCTGGTCCTGATGAAAAAGAATGGTTCGAAGTGGTATATCCGCCATTTAAAAGTAATTTAACTTTTTTGCAAATTGCGTATCGTCCCTCCAGTTTACCTCCATACACCAGTGCCATATCATTTAACGCAGGCTGGTCATAGGTCAGATAACTTCTATCATCTCCGTTGAAGGGATCTATAGCAATTGTCTCAATCATCATTTTAGATTCAGGGCTTGTAGCAAGCTGCACCCCACCTTTTAACATAACCATCAATTCCCACTTCTTCTTCCTCAAAATGACGGAAGGAGAAAGTAGAATATTGATGGCACTCCAATTTTTTGCTTCGTAGGAAAATTCATTGCCTCCTAAAACATTTTTTGGTTCGTACATCTCCGGGTATCCAACAGTTCCAGCACTACAACTAGAAAAATCGGAACTTATTCCCAAATTAATTTTTTTACCTATGGAATAAATTAAATCAACACCAGCAAAATAACCTGTTCCTGCCGCTCCTGCAATACTAAAATCATTATAAACCTTAATTCCATTTTGAGCATTTGGATTCATGGTTTCAAATTCGGAAAATTTCCCAACAGGAACCGCCATTCCTCCAAAGAGTGAAATTGAAAATTTACTTTTCTTCATAGCTGTAATGGAATCTCCCTGAGAAAACACTTGCAAACTACATAACAGTGCTGCTATAATTAAAAAATAACGGTTCATATTTATAATTGTAATTAGAGTGAATGCGATTGGTTGTAAATATAAAAAAAAATTTGAAATACAGGCTTAAAGCATAAAACTCATTTGTCAGGTAGATAATTCCCTAAACCCCCTGCCAATTATTATTGATCCGAAAATAAATCACCAGGTCATGATTAAATTCATAAAAAAAGCTCCGAAAATATCCGGAGCTTTTCTAATACTATTTGATTTAATTATCTGTGCTTTTGTCCCCCTTGTTTAGGAGCTTGCTGGGGCCTCGATGATTGAGAAGGTTTTGTCTGAGGCCGGGTTGCAGGTTTTGTCTGAGGACGAGAGGAAGGCTTGACTTGTGAGTTATTATTTGAACCATTTCCGGGTTTTGTCTGCGGACGGGTTGCTGGTTTTGTTTGCGGTCTTGTCTCTGGTCGCGTTTGTGGCCTTGTAGAAGGTTGTGTTGTTGGGCGTGTAGGTTTGCTGTCAATAGCAGGGTTGTTGGTTCCTGGTCGTGAAGGCCGACCATCGATAGATGGATTATTGGTACCAGGACGTGAAGGTCGGCCGGGTGAAGTTGTTGTGCCATTTGAAGGTCTTGGACGACTTGTTACATTGGCTTTATAATTTTTTCTGTTTGCCTCGTAACGATGATTTACATGAGGAGATGAAGTTCTTCGGGGCGCATATACCTGATGAGCATAGGTTGATCGATGGTAGTTGTGATAGTGATAATGATGATGATAATGCGAACAACTCATATAATGCCATCTCCAGGGTGAGGGTGGCCATGGGCTCCAGTAGGGGGGATAGTAACCCCAATACCAGGGAGAAACCCAAACTACATAAGTAGGGGCAAACAGTAAAGGTACACAGGGCCAGAACCAGACGTTCACATAAATTGCAGGGCGCCCGGGCGAATAAGCAGATGGGCCATGTTTGCTGTTGCCGCCATCCGAAGGTTCTACATCTTCTGCCGGCTCAAGAATTTTTTCTTCTCCATAAACATCCTCATTACCAACTATTTGTACAAAGGCTGATTTATCGCCATCTTTTTCAAGTTCGATCACAGCAACATCTTGAGATTCTGTTTTAGAAATCGGCACCTGCAATACTATTGCATGAACGCTTTCTTTTGTGTTATCAATAACCCGAACATAGTCTGTTTTTCCATCTCCATCGAGATCAAGGTTATTCACCGAATTTTCTTTGTCATTCAGTTGCTTTTCAAAATCCTCCAGTGATTTTGCCTTTTTAAATAACTCTAATGCACCTTGCAAACTAAAATTATCACCGGGCATACCGGTACTATCTGCAAGATTAATTTCGCCTCGTTCCTGGGCGTTTGCTCTGCTGATCAGGAATACCAAGCTCAGCAAAGCAACAATGCGGAATGCTTTCATAATGGATGAATTTGATTTTTGATTGAGTTAAAGTTAATTAGTTTAATTGATTAACCGTGTGATGAAAATCAGTTTTCGAAAAGTCAAGAATCAGGCCAAAATTTTCCGGATGAAGGATTGCCTTTAATTTGTATCGAAAGCACTTTAAATATATATGAATTTTAAGAATGAAAGAAACACAGTTCTAAAAATTGAAATTTATATTTTCAACAATAAACCTTTAAATTACGGATTGCATTTGAATTGTTTTTCCTAACAGCATTGTAAATATAATTCATAGTGCAATGTGCCGCGTATGCGTTTGAGATTTTTAAAAAAAATAAGAATTCACATGCTCATTCATTTTAACAAGTGAAAACGGCTATAGAAAATGAGCCACTCGAAATAGCTTTACTTCTTCATTTTAATTACCAAAATTGATTTATCCTATTTCCACAAACTGAGTGACTAAATTATCAGAAATTCTCAACTACTTCTTTTTCAATATATTAAGTGTTTAATTGTCATGACATATTTATATTTGTGAATTTGTTAACCTCGCTCAGAATTAATTTATATTTGATTACCCATTGAACTCTAAAAACCAAGAAAATGAATTCTAACCACCTATTCAAAATTCTTTCATACCGCGTGCAGTTATCCGGCATGAAAGCAACACAACTTCTATTAGTTTTATTTTTAATATTTAATGGCAGTAATGCCCGGGCTCAATGGCTCGACTGGTCTGATGAAACAGCGACACGATTAACACTATCATCGGTTGCAAACAGCGATGGAGAGGAAAAAGACATGTGGGCTGCTGATTTGAATAATGATGGAAAAGAAGATTTGATAGTTGTAAGAAAGCAACCATTTTCAACTTCTTCGCAGCCGGGTAAATCAAATTTATTACTCATGAACATAAATGGGCAGTTAATTGATCAAACTTTATTATTAGCGCCCGAATTCATAAGTACCGTAAATTTTGCCAGAGATGTTTATATCGGAGATTTTGACGGAGACAACTGGAAAGATGTAATTGTTGCTAATACGTTTGGGCAACAGCCGTTATATTACAAAAACAGAGGAAATGATATCTCAGGACACTGGCTTGGACTGATAAATGAATCTGCATTACGTTTCCCTGTGTTAACAGAAGATACTCCTTTATTTTGTGCTGTGTGGGGAGGTGATGTGAATGGAGACTTGAGCCCTGACATTTATTTTGTAAATTATAAAGTGAATTCAGGAGGTGGTACTGCAAAAGATTTTCTTCTTATTAATGACGGTACCGGTCATTTTACCAATGAGAGCCAGACCCGACTAGGAACTCTTCGAAATTCTGCATTTGGAACGGCGGTACAAATTACAGATATGGATAATGACGGAGACAATGATATTGTAAAAAACACAACACTTTATAATGTGGCACCGTGGAATGCAAGAGGAGTGATTGTATTATTCAATGATGGAACAGGTAATTTCATCAACTGGCAAAACCTGGTCCCAACCTCTTCACCATACATGTTCGAGATCGCTGATTTTAATATGGATGGGAATAAAGATCTGTTTGTCGTAGATGATGGCAGTGATTACATACTTACCGTAACCTCCATTGTTGCCAATACCAGCCTTACATTTACGAAAACAAATTTAAATTTTACAAGCACTAACGGCTTTGGCGGAAACGTTCACGCCGCCGATCTTGATTTAGACGGCGACCTGGATATAGGTGTTGCGGATGTAGATGTAGATATACCTCCATGTAACAGCAGCAGACGAATGGCCATCTATAAAAACAACGGTGGTGTATTTTCCGATCCTTATGGTTCAACCATATATTCGTGGGCTGATAACAGTTATGATTTTGCATGGATCGATATCAATAATGACGGACTGAAGGATTTTGTCACGGGCTTTTGTGCCGGCTATGGAATCATTATGAGCGACAACTGCGGGCTTGCTCCCGTACCTTCCGATTACGATCAGGATGGTTTAGCAGACGCTTGTGATCCTTGTCCGACAAATCCTGATCCTAATTGCGCCCCCTCTACTAATTACCCTACTGTTAGCACTAATTACAGTATCGCACGACAATGGAATGAACTATTGCTTGCATCCATCAGAAGAGATTTTGCACGCCCTACGGTTCATGCCCGCAACCTTTTTCACATTTCCTCTGCGATGTGGGATGCCTGGTCTGTTTATGATATTGCTTCCTGTGAATTTCTTTTAGGTAAAACAGTGAATGGATTTACATGTCCGTTTAACGGAATTCCTGCATCGGTGAATATTGCTGATGACCGAGCCAAAGCTATTAGTTATGCATCCTATCGTTTGTTGCGTCATCGCTTTGCTAATTCTCCTCAGGCACAATTGTTATATACTGCGTACAATGTTCATATGGACACATTGGGATATGATACTACATTTACTTCTTTCGACTACTCAACAGGTAATGCAGCTGCGTTAGGAAACTACATTGCGCAATGTTACATTAACTATGGATTACAGGATGGATCAAATGAGCAAAATAGTTATGCTAACACGAGTTATGCTCCTGTAAATCCTCCTTTGAATGTTGATGTTCCAGGCAACCCAAATATTGTCGATGTGAATCGCTGGCAACCTTTGACACTTGATCTGTTCATCGATCAGAGTGGCAACCAAATTCCGGGTGCTACGCCTCCGTTTTTGAGTCCGGAATGGGGTCAGGTAAAACCATTTGCGTTAAAATCTACTGACTTAACTACACATCAAAGAAATGGATTTGACTACAAAGTCTACCACGATCCGGGTACTCCTCCGCAACTCCTGATGGATGGAAGCGGCACCTCGGAACAATACAAATTTAATTTCTCGCTGGTTTCTGTTTGGTCATCACATCTTGATCCTGATGATGGAGTAATGTGGGACATCTCACCAGCCACTCAAGGTAACAGAAATATTCTTCCGGCTTCAGTAAATGATTATCCTAATTTTTATAACCTAACAGGTGGTGGAACTACTAACGTTGGGCATGCATTAAATCCTGTCACAGGTCAGCCCTATGCACCTAATATTGTTGCCAGGGGTGATTATTCACGTGTACTGGCAGAATTTTGGGCAGATGGACCAGATTCGGAAACTCCTCCCGGCCATTGGTTTACTTTATTCAATTATGTTTCAGATCATCCGCTGCAAACAAAAAAATACAAAGGTACAGGCACACCATTAAATGATCTTGAATGGGATGTTAAAGGATATTTTGCATTAGGAGGTACGATGCATGATGTGGCGATAACTGCATGGGGAATGAAAGGATGGTATGATTATATCAGACCCATTTCAGCAATAAGAGCCATGGCGGAATTAGGCCAAAGCAGTGATCCCGGAGGATTGTCATATCACCCGGCAGGCTTGCCTTTGATTCCAGGTTATATAGAATTGGTATTAGCTGGCGATTCATTAGCAGCAGGTGGTTCAAATGTTGGGAAAATAAAATTATTTGCATGGAGAGGCCATAGTGTAATCAATAATGTTGATGTGGATCATGCCGGTTCAGGTTGGATACTTGCTGAGAATTGGTTGCCCTACCAGCGTCCGTCATTTGTGACTCCGCCATTTGCAGGATTTATTTCAGGCCATTCCACTTATTCCAGAGCTGCCGCAGAAATTTTAACTGATTTTACAGGAAATGCTTATTTCCCCGGTGGATTAGGAGAATTTGTTGCGGAACAGGATGAGTTTTTGGTTTTTGAAAATGGACCTAGTCAGGATGTTCATTTGCAATGGGCAACCTATCAGGATGCGGCTGATGAATCTTCATTATCCAGAATCTGGGGTGGTATCCATCCTCCGATTGATGATATTCCTGGAAGGCTGATAGCAGTTGAAATTGCAGAAGATGCATTTATAAAAGCTGAGAGTTATTTTGGCTGCTGCACTGCAACTGCACCTGCAAAGCCAGGAACTATTTCAGCTCCATTGAGCGGTAATAAGGTTTGTCCCGGTGACACTAAAATATACAGTATCTCTAATGTTGCAGGTGCCACTTCCTATACATGGGTTCCACCTGTTGGTGGAATTATAGTTAGCGGGCAAGGTACAAACTCTGTTACAGTAAATTATACCAGTGCATTTGTTGCCAACGATTCCATAAAAGTAGCTGCTAATAAAACTTGTGCCACAAGTGCTTATCGTGCACTTTCTGTTAAAAGAAATAATCCGGCTACACCAGGTGCAATAACCGGTCCGCTTTATGGTGTTTGCAATCTCACCAATGTACCATATTCCGTTTCTAATGTTGCAGGTATAACATACAATTGGAATTTTACGACTTCTGTTGGTACGATTGCCGGAGGTCAGGGAACTAATTCCATCACTGCTAATCTATCCTCTGTGAATGCATCAGGTAATTTGACCGTCACCGGAAATAATAATTGCGGAACTAGTGCGGTAAGATCAGCAGTGATAAGAACAATACCTGCCACTCCAACTAGGATTACAGGACCAACTTCCTTCTGTGCGTTACAGCAAGGAGTTCCCTACTCGATTGTCCCTGTTGCATCTGCTACAGCATATGTTTGGACATCACCAACAGGTTCGAAAATTTTTGACGGATCGGTTTTGTCGGTCTCAAATACATTAGAAACTCCATCGGCAAACGTAACTGTTAATTATGGTACCTTAAGCGGAAAGATTGGTGCCAGAGCTAAAAACGCATGCGGATCAAGCGGAACAAAGACACTCACGGTTACTGCAAATTGTCGTGAATATTTAGCAGCAACAAATAATGTTTCTCCATCTGAATTTGATATTCAGGTGTACCCAAATCCTTCCTCTGATGAGTTCGTTTTTGATTGGAGTCATACTCCAGAAATTAAAAGTGGTCTTTATTCAAAAATTCAGGTTTATGATATTTTAGGGAAAGAAATCTACACAAATGAAATTGCCAGTTTCCCCTTCACAATCAAAACCGGAATTCTAAATTCCGGAATTTACACTGCGCTGATTCAATATGGTGATAAAATGCAAACGTTGAAATTGATTAAGATTGATTAAAAATAATGATCAATGAATTTTAATAAATTAATTCCTGAAAATTAAAAAATCTCAGGAGCAAATTGTAGATTTTAACCACTTCACTCCAGAAACAGGATTACCACTATTCATCCTTCTGCGTTTTATTATTGTGGAAATTAAAAAGGAATTGTAATTGATTTTAATTACAATTCCTTTTAATTTTTAAAAGCCAAAATTAACACTGTAGAAATTAAATACTCTGATGATTTAAAAAGAAAAATTTAATCCTCCACCAAAATACAGTGAGGAAATTTTCTTTTTGAAATTAAAAGGATAATGTGTGTTGATTGGTAATACATTTGGAGCTACTAACACCGATTTAAATTCAAGTTCAGGTCCAGAAACAAATGAGTGGTGTGCTGTTGAAAATTCCCATTTAAAATAATTTTAATTTTCTTATTCACGGCATAACGTCCTTCCAGACCACCACCATAACCTAAAGCTAAATTATTTAACTTAGGCTGAGACATAGAGAACTGAGGTTTATAGTTGCTATTGTTGAAATATAATTCATAAATCAATTGTGATTCCGGACTCGTTGCTACCTGAAGACCTGCTTTGACTAAAACAACCAATTCCAATTTTCGCATTGAAAGCATATAAGCAGGTGCGAGAAAAATATTAGTAACATTCCAATTACCTGATTCATATAAAATTGTTCCACCATCCCGCACATTCTCCGGATAATACATTGCTGGATAGCTTACACGAAGAGCTTTCATAGAAAATCTTTCAGCATTCAGTCCAATTTCAAAATTATTCTTCAAGTTGCAATTAATAGATAATCCAAACAAATATCCATTATCAGGTGCTCCTGCTATATTATAATTATTAAATCCCTGTGCAATTCCTTGTTGGGAGGGGTCAATTGTTTGATATTCAGAAAACTTCCCTGTAGGTAAAGCCATTCCACCGTAAATGGAAATTGAATACTTTTTATTTTTTTGCTGGGTATCAGAACTGTTTTGGGCAAAAACACTGACACAGATTAGCATTGAAAAAGAACTACATAAAATACTTTCATTAGATAACTGATTTAATTTGTTTATAAATGAACAAATATCTAATTAGTACTACGACGTCTTCCGTAAACTAATAAGATCGACTACACTAAATTACTCACACTGATTAAATGGCAAATTATTTACCCCTTTCCTTGCCAAATTACTTCCCATTACAAAAATCGAAAAAGTAATACGAGCCGATGCTGGGAAAATATTTATCCTAACAGGACTTTACTTCATAATATATATTTCAAATGTATAGGTAAAACCTTTCAGTCTATTCCTTCACAAACTTAAATGATCCGAAAGATTTTCCACTTTTTGATAATAATCGGGTATAATAAACTCCTGATGCGAATGAAGAAACATCGATACGAGGTGGGTTTTGCAATAGGGTTTGAGTGGAAACAATTACTCCAAGAGAATTAAATGTATAAGCAGAAATAATCTCATTAAATTCGATTGCAAGATTTTTTATATAGATAAAATCCGAAGATGGATTTGGAAAAGGAGCTACATGCATTATTGATGACATCATTTCAGGAACCTGCAATGGAATGGTATCTGAAATGAGTGTTGTAACAGTATTAGTTACAATTGGCAAATTAAAATCAAAAACAATTGATGCATTATTATCTATTGCACTTCCAACAGAAATACCACTTTTACATTTTACAGAATATTTAAAAAACCCATGACTATTTAACGGATCAGTTGCTTCAGTTGGCAATGCAGTGGATTAAAAGTAATGACTAACACACCCAAGCCACTCAGCGACCAGGTACATGGATGGCTTGAGGAAACCATTCTGAAGGTTGTGAAATCTAATAAGGATGACAAGGTATCAGTAATAACAACAAAAGCAGTTGGAAAAGTTCCTTGATTTTGAAAACGTATTACATATTCCAGAGGAGCATTACTTTGAAGTTCTGAAGGTGTAAATATATTTCCTTGCAAACAGGTTTTATCATTCGGATCGTAAGACCCTACTACTTCTCCACGTAAACTTGCATAATTATCAAATGGTAGTGTATCTCCGGCTACAGGCCATGCTTCCATTTGCGCAGTAACAAAAGATCCATTAGGTGTTTGTAATTTTGTTTGTACTTCCACCAAAATAGTAGTCTGATCGAGCAAGTTCAATGGCGATAAATTCCAAACGGCTGTATCATTTGAATAATAAGTTGGAGAGGGTGTAGAATTTATAAACAACAAATTTGTATCCAGCAATAATTTAGCTTGAGGATTTGCGCTATAATTTCCGTAATTTTTTACTGTTAATTGTATGTTAGTTGAAAATCCGGGATTAAATACATTGGTATTAGTTATGTCAGCTTTTAAATCATAAATATTAGGTGGCAAATAAACTCCGAAATCAAGACTGTCGGTTTCACCACTAAAGGAATAGGAAGAAGGATTAACAGACATAAACTGTGTTGGTGCAACTGCGTTAATTATGCCGGGCATATCAGTAACTAGGTTATAATCACCTGCAGAATTAATTGTGGACCCAATTCCGGCCGGTGTTGTTGCTACCATCAATTGCTGCAACCCCGGTTCTCCATTATTTCTTATCCCATCATTATTTATATCATGGTAAACATTCCCACTAAGGGTAAATAAGGGATTATTTCTTCTATAGATTCCATCATAGAAACCATCTGCATAAAAAACTCCGTTTAAAATAGTTAAGTTTCTATAAGCACTGAAAGATGAATCTGTATCGAGTTGATTCCAGGATCCCCCTTCATCATTAGAGTACAAGATCTCATTTATACCCAAGACACCAAACCAAGTTCCATTGTATTCCATAATACTTTTTGGCGAGAGTCCCGAGCTCATAGTCCATGTCATTCCCGAATCCGCTGAAATATATAGATCGTTTCCAAATTCAGCTAACAATTTATTTCCAATAGTGAATAACCTATCATCTTCATTATTTGAAGATGTACACAAACTAGACTGCATTTCCCAGATTTGCAATTGATCATTAAATCTGAAAACATATCCATTAGTTGAAAGAGCATAAATTTTATTAAAACATGAATTTATTATTCCTCCCACAACGTTATTAACAAAACATGTTCCAACAGTAATATTGGGTAATGGAGGAAGCGTGTCCCAAGTAGTTCCTTCATCAGAACTTGAAATTATTCTTTGACCATAACCAATATAAATTTTGGAGTCCAATTTTGCAATTCCAAACCTATTGCCTGGACTGGATGTCCCAAAAGGTATTGATTTTGTGTTCCAAGTTGTTCCATTATCATAAGATAACACAATTTCCCCATTGAAGTTGAAATTAATTCCATAAATAGTATCTCCAGACACCCATGTATCTTGCACACCAGTATTTAATTGCAACTCCCAACTCTGACCTCCATCAATACTTTTAAAATAGTCATAATAAGTTGATGCAAACAAAACACCTTTATTAGAAATTAAACTCAAAATAATGTGACATGAAGTGCCGGTGTTTGTTCGAATAAGAATACCTTGAGAAGGAACAAATGTGTAAACATCTTTTCTGTTATCCAAAATAACTCTATTGCCATTAGTTGTAAATACTCCAGGATAAATCAAATTCCAGTTTGGCCATGTACCGGGAACCCAGGTATCTCCATTATCAACACTCATCATCGCACTTGAAGATGACAAATAAAAATATAAAGTGTCATTCAGACTTATCAACGCTGAGCTGCTAATTTGACTTGGCGATAACATTGAGACTGTCCAGGTATTTCCAAGGTCGCAACTTTTCATTAATTTACAACTCTGAATTACAGTGTCATAATCGGTGATGAAAAAGCAGTCGTTCAAAATTTTTAATGTTGTACCAGAGTATGCTGAATAAATCAAATTCCACGGAGAATTTCCATCAATTGAGAAATAATAATTTTCTGAAGAACTAACAAATCCTAGGGCCATATTCCCATTTGAAAAGAGTAGACTAAAATTTAAACTCAAAGTAGTCCATGTTAAACCACCGTCGGATGATTGTTTCTTTCCACCTGTCCCTTCATAAAATAAAACCTTTGATGACTTTTGAAGTTTTGCACCTGTAATTGCTCCATTAGAAATTAAAACTGGTTGATGCCAACTTAATCCACCATCAAAGCTGGAAATACTTTTATTCAGAACATTAAAAGTACTTGGAACTGAATATAATATGACGATAGTATCATTAAAAGCAATAACATCATGGCAATACTGTGGAATCAATGTTGACTTCTGCCAGGTTAACCCCTCATTTTGTGAAGTATATAACCCACTTATAGATGACAGCCAAATTTCATTTCCAACCCGCTCAATATCGCTGAATACACCACCATAAGGACCCGGCAGTTTACTCCATTGAGAATAAGTATTTGTTGAAAAAATGCAAAAAAAGAGGATGATCGTAAAAATAGATTTCATTGCTGTTTGTTAGTTATTAATCAAAATGGAAATTGGTTGTTTATAACGAAGATAGAAAAAGCTGGGAATGAAATTACATTGAGTTGAAATAGTTATAAAATAACTTGTTTTTATAATTTTCAAAATCTACTTTAAATGTCTGGCGGGTGATTTCTTCAAAGATTTTGGGAATGTAAAGATGGCTGGGAATTAAAAACTGTAATGGTCTCATTATCAAATAATTGGCATAATTTTTAATATCGAGTATTGCAATATGCAATATTAGGAAGTAATTATTTGAATTATAGCATCTTATTAATTAATATTGCGTATTATAATATCAAATATAGATCATGAAAAGATTCCAATACTTTATTAAACCTCAAGACATTTTGATATTACTTAAAATACTAAGTACAAACAAGAAAGACTGGAGGCAAGTGGATTTGGCCGAATCATTAGGGCTGAGTCAATCGGAAATCAGTCAATCGCTGATTCGATTACGGTATTCCCGATTTTTGGCTGATGATGGCAAAATGGTAATGCGTTCTGCACTCTTAGATTTCCTTTTATATGGAATCGCCTACGCTTTCCCTCAACATCCAGGATCGGTAGTTAGAGGCATTCCCACTGCTCATTCAGCTCCTCCCTTAAACAATGAGATAGTGAGTGAGGAAAATTTTGTATGGCCATCAGCGACCGGAGAGCTCAGAGGGCATATGATTGAACCGTTATACCCGACGGTGCCTAAAGCTGTTAAAAATGACCAACGCCTCTACGAATTTCTGGCATTAGTTGATGCGATACGGATTGGTAAAGTGCGAGAAAAAAACTTGCTTCAATAAAACTAACCAGATTGATAAATGAAGAACACAACAATTAATCTTGGAGTAATTCGCGAGGTAGCAATAGCACTTGGAGAATTAAATGAGCGAGTTGTGTTTGTTGGAGGAGCAGTTGTCAGTTTGTATATTAATGACCCAGCTGCAGATGATGTTCGCCCTACAAAAGACGTTGATATTAGCTTAGAAATTTTATCTATGGGTGAATTAGAAGAGTTGAGACTTGCCCTGATTGAAAAAGGCTTTACACAAACTGCGAATGAAAATGTGATCTGCCGATTTATGTATGAAGAAATTAGAGTGGATGTTATGTCAACCAAGGCTATAGGTTGGGCACCTACAGATAGATGGTTTAGCCCAGGATTTCAACATTTGCAACAAATTAAAATTGAAAATGTAGTTATAAGGATACTGCCCCTATCATATTTTCTGGCTACAAAATTTGACGCTTTCCATGACCGAGGTGGTAAAGACCCAAGAACCAGTCACGACCTCGAAGACATTATTTACATTCTCGATAACCGGACTGATTTGGTTGATTCAATTGTAAATGCACCAAATGATGTTCGGAATTTTCTAACCTCGGAATTTGCAATTATTTTAGAAGATAAATTAATTCAAGAAGCCATTTGGGAAATCTGTATTATGAGACACAATCGGAAAGGATGAATTTAATTCTTAAGAAATTAAATAGGATCATAGGGAGCAACTAACGAATTCTATTTGAGAGCAATTAGTAAAATACTATTTGATAAAAATTTAATGCTTTACCATTCCTCGACTCATCTTAAATATTATTTTCTGCAAAATAGGATATTCGGAAAATTTCTTTGCTCTGAGTGGATTTGGTTTTGAAAAGCTGATGGAAACAAAAAAGGGACTCATTTCTGAATCCCTTTTGAGGTCGCGAGCCTGCAGGCACATTTGAACTGCTGAAGGAGGTTTTGTACTTTGGAAAAAACAAAAAAGGGACTCATTTCTGAATCCCTTTCGAGGTCGCGAGCCTGCAGGCACATTTGAACTGCTGAAGGAGGTTTTGTACTTTGAAAAAAAAAAGGGACTCATTTCTGAATCCTTTTTGAGGTCGCGAGCCTGCCTGCCTTGCTGCGCTGAAGCTTCGCTTGGCGCTGCAGGCAGGCAGATTTGAACTGCTGTATACAAATAAAAAAAGGAGAACATTTTCAGTTCTCCTTTTGAGGTCGCGAGCAGATTTGAACTGCTGTAGGAGGTTTTGCAGACCTCAGCCTAACCGCTCGGCCACACGACCTTATTTTTTTAAGGACTGCAAAGTTAATAATTAAAATTTAATAACAGGCTACAATTCTCATTTGTCCTCTTTACGACTTAATCAGATTTAAGGGTTACGACCTTTACGATTTAGCGATAATCCTCTTTTAAAGTGATTGAAGTGTGATTGACAATACCCCTGACAGGAGGGTTAAACTTAATGATTTTCACCTCAATAGATTTTTCACCCGGGATTGCCTCTGAAAGTGATTTTAATATGCGACCCCCTACATGTTCGATTAATTTGGAACGTATAGCCATTTCTTTTCTAACAACCTCATTTACAACCACATAGTCGACAGTGTCGGTAAGAGTGTCATTGCGTACGGAAAGGCTTACATCCTTATCAACATGAACATCAACCTGATAACGGCCTCCTATTTTCGATTCTTCTTCGAGACAGCCATGGTAGGCATGACATTCGATTCCTTCAATGGATATTCTGGTTTTCATGGGTTCTAAACAATAAATTTTTTCTATTTAAATGCTTTTAAGAAATCGTTTGGTCAGATTAACCGCCCTTTCATTTCTTTTGCCCAAGTATCTTTCAATGTTACGGTACGGTTGAAAATGAGTTTACCCGGTATTGAATTTTTATCCACACAGAAATACCCTTTTCTCAGAAACTGGAATTTATCACCTGTTGATGCAGTTTTTAATGAGGGTTCTGCCATCGCTGATGAAATAATTTCCAGGCTATTGGGATTGATATAATCCTTAAAGTTTCCCTCTTCAGAAGAAGGATCTTCCACTTTAAATAATCTTTCATACAATCTTACTTCAACAGGAATTGCATGATGTGCTTCCACCCAGTGGAGAGTTCCTTTTACATTTATGCCACTCGTATCGTTTCCGCTTTTGCTTTCAGGAATGTAAGTACAATGAATTACAGTAATTTTTCCGGATGCATCTTTTTCGAATGACTCGCATTTGATAATGTAAGCACTTTTCAACCTCACCATCAATCCCGGAGCCAACCTAAAATATTTTTTCTCTGGTACCTCTTTAAAATCTTCCCTTTCTATCCATAACTCTCTGCTGAAAGGCAAATCTCGAAATCCCGTATCTTCTTTTTCCGGATTATTTTCTCCCTTGAGAATTTCTGTTTGTCCGGCCGGGTAATTGTCAATGATGAGTTTAACAGGATCCATTACGACCATGGCACGCAGGGCATTTTTGTTGAGATCTTCACGAATGCAAAACTCAAGCAACCCTACATCAATAATATTTTCACGACGTGCTACTCCTACTCTGTCGGCGAATTCTCTGATACTCTCCGGAGTATAGCCACGGCGACGTAATGCGCTAATGGTTGGCATACGTGGATCATCCCAGCCATCGACATGTTTCTCATTAACCAGTTGAAGTAATTTACGTTTACTCATTACCGTGTAATTCAGATTCAATCGTGCAAATTCATACTGATGACTTGGGAAAATTCCAAGTTTTTCGATGAACCATTCATATAACGGACGATGCACTTCAAATTCGAGAGTGCAAATTGAATGTGTGATTTGTTCAATGGAATCGGATTGTCCATGAGCAAAATCGTACATCGGATAGATGCACCATTTGTCTCCGGTACGGTGATGGTGTGCGTGCTTAATTCGATACATCAGTGGATCCCGCAAATGCATATTTGGAGATGCCATGTCTACTTTTGCACGTAAAACTTTTTCGCCGTCTTTAAACTCACCGTTGCGCATACGTGTAAAGAGGCCCAGGTTCTCTTCAACGCTTCTGTTTCTGTAGGGACTATCTTTCCCCGGCTCGGTAGGTGTTCCTTTCATAGCAGCAATTTCTTCTGCAGAACTGTCATCAACATATGCGAATCCATTCTTAATCAAGGTACATGCGAAATCATAAATCTGTTCGAAGTAATCAGAAGCATAGAATTCGTTGGCCCAATCAAATCCAAGCCACTTAATATCTTCTTTAATGCTATCTACATATTCGGTATCTTCCGTAACAGGATTGGTATCATCGAAACGTAAATTGGTTTTACCACCGAATTGCTTGGCGAGTCCGAAATTCAGGCAAATTGATTTTGAATGCCCGATGTGTAAATATCCGTTTGGTTCAGGTGGGAACCGTGTGAGCACACGACCACCGTGTTTGCCGTTTTTTACATCTTCGGCAACTATTTCTTCCAAAAAATTGAGACCTTTT
Organism: Bacteroidota bacterium; assembly: GCA_016722525.1. Classification (GTDB taxonomy): domain Bacteria; phylum Bacteroidota; class Bacteroidia; order AKYH767-A; family OLB10; genus JADKJB01. The sequence continues at coordinate 625,336 of JADKJB010000001.1, read as the reverse complement.
TCCATGGGAATTTTTGTATGTGAAATTTATCGACTGGTTGAAATTTGGTTCAGGGCTAAAGCCCAATGTTATTTGATCGATTTCACCGCCCTAAAGGACGGTGTTATGCGGTTTTTTGTTTGAATTGAGATTGTTTACTACTAGATGTTTTTGTTCTGGGCTAAAGCCCAATGTTATTTTGATCGGTTTCACTTTCCTGCCTGCTTGCTACAAAATATTAATCTGTAATCAGGCAAGAAGAACGGTGTAATGCGGTTTGCTGTTAGAAATATTTTTGCTATGAAGGAATGTGTTATGCGATTGTATTTTGGCTGATAGGAGATGCTCTAAGGAAGTTTACTCTTTCTAAAATTTCTCAAGGGCCTTTTCTAATCTCTGCACAATTTCTTCTTTTCCGAGCAACTCTATCATGCCTAACAAATCAACACCACCACCCTGTCCGCTAACAAATACTCTCAATAATTGCATGATGTCACCGGCTTTGATTTGTTTAGATGCAGCAGTGGCTTTAATGGTTGCATCTATATTTGATAAATTAAATTCTGTTAATGCATTGAATGCAATAATTAATTCCTGAAAAAATGAAAGCAGTTCAGGTTTCCACTTTTTCAAAATAACAGTTTGGTCATATCCGGTTGGAGCTTCAAAAAGATAACGACCAGTTGCAATCATTTCAGATTCGAAATGCACCCTGTCTTTTAATAGCGATACGGCTCTGTTAAGAAATTTATCACTTAGCCGATAGTCGTTAGTATCAAATTGAAATTCTTTACTCACTGCAGCTTTCATATTCTCACTCAGTTTTTCAACCGGTTGTAGTCTCAGATATTGTTCATTGAACCATTTCGTTTTCTCAGGGTCGAACCGGGCGCCGCTTTTATGCACATGTTCAAATGAAAAGGCTTTTATCAGCTCTTCCATGGAAAAAATTTCCTGTTCAGTACCCGGATTCCATCCTAAAAATGCAAGCATATTCACAAATGCCTCAGGATAATAACCCCTTTCCCGGTAACCGGATGAAAGTTCTCCGGTAAGTGGGTCTGTCCAGTTTAACGGAAATACCGGAAATCCTAATCTGTCACCATCACGCTTACTTAGTTTACCATTTCCATCGGGTTTCAATAATAATGGAAGGTGCGCATATTGTGGCATTTTACTTTCCCATCCCAGGTAACGGTATATCATTATGTGCGCCGGCGCTGAAGGCAACCACTCTTCTCCACGGATAGCATGCGTAATTTCCATCAGAACATCATCAACAATGTGAGCCAAATGATAGGTAGCCATACCGTCCGACTTCAGCAGTACTTTATCATCTACGAGTGATGAATTTACAGTTACCACCCCTCGAATAATATCCGTAAAAGAAACATCTGCCCCCACAGGCATTTTTAACCTGATTACATAAGGGAGACCCGCATTTATTTTCTCATTAACTTCTATATCACTAAATGTCAACGAGTTGCTCATCGACATTCGTGAATTACTGTTATACTGGGGAGCAACTTCACCGGCGTTAATTAGCCGATTTCTCATAGCTTCTATTTCTTCAACCGAATCAAATGCATAATAAGCATGACCGGAACTTACCAGTTGCTCTGCGTACTTCTTATAAATGCCCAAATTTTTTCTTTCAGATTGACGATAAGGGGCATGCGGACCACCAACAGGCACTCCTTCATCAATTTTAATTCCGCACCAACTCAGGGCTTCTATTATATATTCCTCGGCACCAGACACATACCTGTTTTGATCGGTATCTTCGATTCTTAATAGAAAATCCCCATTGTGTTGTTTTGCAAATAGATAGGCAAATAAGGCCGTTCTTACCCCGCCCATGTGCAAGGGTCCGGTTGGGCTGGGAGCAAATCGGGTTCTGACTTTGGTATTCATAATAATGTTAAAAATTCGAAGTGCAAAAGTAACTAATCTGCCGTGTCATCGTGAAAGAATCAGCTCTTAAGGAAAAGGGCATTGGATTAAATTACCGGGTGATGAAAGAAGTGCCTGCCATTATCCGAAATTTAGTCAGTTAAAAAAGAGGGCAATTGAATAAGAGAATCAACACGGCAAAATAAGAAAAATTCGTAGTAAATATTCTACAGTTATGTGCTGTTTGCCAATAGATTAAAAGGTGCTAGTACTTTTTACCCATCTTAAAGCACAATACACAAAGTTGTTTGTTGACTTCACCAAATCTTAAAAAATCTTAAACACTTTGCATCTATTTTTGCACCGTGAAGACAATCGACGATGTAGTATTTGATAAAAGTTTTTTAGCTATTTATCATAAACCAGAGCACAAATTAATTTACATGCAGTGGAAAGATTTTGCTACTTCCCAGCAATATCGGGAGGGACTGACCCATGCATTGGAATTAGTGAATGAACATGGATTGGAGAAATGGTTGGGTGATTTAAAAATGATGCAGGTTATTTTGTCGAGTGACGAAGATTGGACTAATGAGGTCTGGTATCCGCTCATAGCAAAATCCTCACTTCGTAAGATGGCGATTGTAACTTCTTTAGATTATTTTAACAATTCAGCAGTCAGAAGAATAGTGACAAAGGCGGAGTCGGTTATTAATTTTGAAACCCGTTATTTTGTTGATGTAAATGAGGCAGAATCCTGGTTAAAAAATAATTCTTAAACGCTTTTTTATTTTAATCGGAACAGTCTTTCCATAAAATTATATCTGAACAGATTTTTTACTTCCTCAGGAAGAAAGGCTTTGTCGATGAGTTCAGATGCCGGAATCATACCTGCAACAAATCCATCAAGAATTTTTTCAATACGTGCAGGAAACAATCCGATACGTCTGCCAAATGAAGTAAATTCATTTCGTGTATAATGACCGTACTCGCGGAATTCCGGCGACTCTTTATCTCCTTTATACAATCCTCCCGGCGGTGCAATTTCGGGTCCAGGTTCATGAATTACAGTACACATTTGATGTTGGAGCGGAGCTAAATCGTAATCACCCCTTGAAGTTTTTACCAAGCCAAAATTTTGCATATGTGCTGTGGCGTTAGCAACGAGCCATGAAAATATCACCTGAGAAAAAAAACGTTCTTTTACAATTAAAGAAGCGGCAACATATTTATCTATTAACAAGGCAAGACTTTGGTAAGAATAATCTTTTGAAACCCTGTTTGTTAATTCCTTAAAACTGTTTTCAAGTTAAATTCCAAAGTCAATGCATCCCGGAAGATAATTCTTTTGAGGTAAATGTGTGCCTAAATATTTACAAATTAGTGCAGGTTGTCCTTTTGGAAAAAAAATTAAGGCATTGGGCACACATTCCAATTCATACACTTGTGCTGCCAACTGCAGACATAAATGTTCATTTGCAGCCTGTTCATAAGGAAACTGGACGTTACCGGCCCCGGAGGAAACGGTTTTAAGGAGCCACCCACCATTAGCTTTTGGTTTTAAAATATTTTTCTCCAATTGCATCCGGTACCACTGTTGATTGCCAAAATGGTTGCTGTGAATCTGCGCATCCGCCCACTTAATTCCCTGAGGAGCTTCCGGCAACACATGAAAAACTCTATGACCATTAAACAATCCACGCAAAGTGGCCGAGTTGTAAGTTGCGAAGCCGTCTTTTAAAGATCCCGGACACCTTGGAGTTGCAAACTGTGATTTATTCATTTTCGTAATCTGAATATCAGTTCAATTCCTAAAATTTCCATCAATTTTTGGATAGTATGAACCGAGGGGTTTCCAATTCCCTTCTCCAGGTCCCGAATGGTTCGCAATGCTACTTGTGTCGTTTCAGCAAGGTCTTCCTGCTTAATTTTCAGCTCTTTACGTCTCAGTCGAATAAGGTTTCCGAGTTGATTCAATGGTTCTTCCATGGTGAGAATAGGCTTTAAATTGCCGAACGATTGTAAAATTACAAAAATAAGTAATCAACAAAAAGTACCTTGCTTCATAAAAAACTTGAAAAAAGTAGAGACCAAAGAGTTAGTCTACAGGGAGAGTGTCTAATATTTTCCCGATTTCCGCGAAAGCATTTTCGTCTTTAAAAATATAGTTTTCAGCGCCATGAGAAATAGTTTGGAGAGCAACGCCATATCTTTTTTGTCCGGAAAGGAAAACGCAATGAGCCCCAGGGGCAATTTTCTTAAGCTGCACCATGGTCTCAATTCCATTCATACCACCGGCCTGTAAATTATCGAGCTGATAATCAATGATAACCACATCAGGGTCTTGATAAGCGACCTGAACACATTCTTCACCTGTGGGAAAATATGACCCTTCCCAATGGGGACGTGACTTCAGGTAATATTTTAACATTTCGGCAAAAAGAGGGTCATCTTCAACAATAAATACTTTACGTTTGCTCATGAGGGGTGGCTAATTAAATTGAAGTAAAAGTATGAAATGCAGGATTCAATTAAAAACAATTTAATTAATTTCTGCTTTCCATAAATATTCTGCCGGGATCCCGGAAATCACTATACTGTTTGTTTGAAATAAATAACTAATTTTAGAAGCTTAAACAACTTCCTTAAACCCCACTATTCATGAAAAAGGTAATCATGGCATTATTTGCCTTATTGTTTCAATTAAATGTCTACGGACAAGCGGGCATCGATAAACCCCAATACCAGATTTCCACTACCCGTGCAGGCAATCCTTTGGGTACGTTTAATATTGAATTATTTCCATTGATTGCTCCATTGCATGTTCAGAATTTTGATAGTCTGGTGAATGATCAGTTTTATGACAGCACCGCATTCCACAGAGTGGTGCCTGGATTTGTTATTCAGGGTGGTGATCCGAATACTATCAGCGGTCCGATTTCTACCTGGGGACAGGGACAACCCTGGCAGGTAACGGTTAATGCGGAGTTTAGTGTTGTGCGTCACTTACGTGGGATAATCGGGGCGGCACGCGACAATGATCCAAACAGTGCTAACTCCCAATTTTATATATGTGTTGCGAATGCAACTTTTCTGGATGGCAATTATACCGTATTCGGAAAAGTAACAAGTGGAATGGATATCGTTGATACCATTGTGAATGCTCCAAGGGATGTGAATGATGTCCCGCTTCAAAAAATTGCGATGATTGTTACCTATACCGGTGTTAACGATAGTGTGCCGGATGCACCGGTGTTAAATACTCCTTTGGATGGTTCTGCCGGTGTTTTAAACACACAATCATTTACCTGGTCAACAGTGAACAGTGCGGTAATGTATACTCTTGAATTAAGTACGGATCCGGGATTCAGCACCATTGACATTTCAAAAAATGCAGGAATAAATTCAACCATCATCCCAACGCTGCAGGGAAATACTACTTACTATTGGAGAGTTAAATCCAACAATGGAGGACACGAAAGTATTTATTCAAATATATATTCGTTTACTTCAGCTTCTGCAGCAGCCACATTAATTTCGCCTACCGATTCTTCAACAGGCATCTCCATCAATCCTGTTTTTGAATGGTCGGCAGTTCCGGGTGCAGATAGTTACACTTTGCAGGTTTCAACTTCAAGCACATTTACTGTAAGTTCTATGGTATACAATACTGCAGGATTAACCTCAACCACTCAACAGGTGAACGGACTCAATCCTAACACTCTTTATTACTGGCGTGTTCGCAGTGCCAATGGGACTGTGCAAGGGTTCTATTCTGTTAAATTCACATTTACTACTGGTACCAGCACAGGAATTGATGAAACATCTTCAGGAATTAACAACTTGTCTGTTTCTCCAAATCCAGCAGACGATCTAATAACTGTTAGTGCCTATATGAATTCTATCGGCGCCGTAAAACTTACGCTACTTGATCAGTTAGGCAGAGAAGTTTTCCAATCAAATCCAATATTGCTTTCAAATAATCTATCCACAAACGTACCGGTTTCAACTCTGGAAGCGGGCATTTATTTTGTTTGTTTGGAAAGTGAAGGGTACAAAATCATCCGAAAAGTATCCATCAGATAAGGCTTTTATCAGAGCTTTTGTTTCTGTTTATAAGTCTGTTCATTTAAGTTGTTATTTGGTTAAATGAAGATTTTAATCTGACACGCACGCACTAATTGAGTAAAATTAATTAGTGGGATTTCGTGCTTTTTTATAATTAAGTGGTTAAAGAGAAAAACCATCATTTATGAAAACTGTTAACTATATTTAGCAAGAATGGTTTGACAGTATTACAATCGTAGAATGGATTATATAAAAGGTCGGGGTGCGCAACTAAATACAAAGAACAGGTTTTCTGATCAGCAATATGTATTAGAACATTTTGAAGGGATTGATGAGCTGCCGGACTTTGGTGGCAAGACGGAAATTTTGTTAGAAAATCCCAAATCGGTATTGAATAAAACGGACAGCCCGGATTTGCCTTTTGCCTATTCCATTAATCCTTATCAGGGATGCGAGCATGGTTGCATATATTGTTATGCCCGAAATGCACATCAGTATTGGGGGTACAGTGCAGGTCTTGATTTTGAGCAAAAGATTATTGCAAAACCAAATGCAGCTGAAATATTAAAAAAACAGTTTAACAACAAAAATTATGTTGCGGATTCGGTTAGCCTTTCGGGAAATACAGATTGTTATCAACCCATTGAAAGAAAATTAAAAATTACCAGATCATTGCTTGAAGTATTTTATGAATACAAACATCCAGTGGGAATCATTACCAAAAACAGTTTAATATTAAGAGATATTGATTTGCTTTCTGAAATGGCAAAAGAAGGTCTCGTACATGTAATGATTTCCATTACAACTTTGAGAGAAGAATTGCGGCTGCTGATGGAACCAAGAACGGCTACAACAAAAAACAGATTGAAAGTCATTGAACTTTTAAATTCAAATGGAATACCAACCGGAGTGATGACTGCCCCAATTATTCCCGGATTAAATTCGGATGAAATACCTGAACTTATCAAAGTTGCTGCTGATTGTGGCGCACTGGCAGCAGGTTATACTATGGTGAGGCTTAATGGATCTGTTAAAGAGATCTTTCACGACTGGCTCTATAAAAATCTGCCCGACGCAGCAGAAAAGATTTGGAATCATATTTCAGAAACACATGGAGGTCAGGTGAATGACAACAGGTTTGGAAAAAGAATGAGAGGTGAAGGAAAAATTGCTGAATCGATCAATCAGCTGTTTAAATTGTCGGTAAAGCGACATATGGAAAGAAGAAAATTTCCCGATTACAATTATTCTTTATTTCGCAGACCCGGAAGCGTGGATCAGTTGCAGTTGGATTTTTGATTGATTTTTAAAAATGTTTGCAATTAAATATATTTATTTTACAGTAGAGAAAGCATGCCTGCTTTCTCTACTGTAAAATCCATGCATGGTGTCTCTACTGCAAAATAAAAAACGTTTTGGTGGCAATTTTAATATTATTTCTTAACTTTGAATTTGTCAAACCTCAACAAAATGAAATACCTGTCGGTTTTCCTACTTACTTTATTTTACTCTAATATGAATTCTCAACCAACTTCACCTGTTGGCATTTACTATTTGGAAAGTGTTATGGAGACCGCATCAGGTTTTAAAGTTGATGCAGATTCAACCTTTGAATTTTTCTTTTCTCAGGGAGCTTTAGATCGTACAGGAAAAGGTACATGGACAGTGAATGGAAATCAAATCACGTTTAATACTCCGGGGAAATCTTCTCCGGGTTACATTTTAAAGAAAAGTGAAAAGACAAACAGTAAAAAAACAGTTATTGTAATAAATGAATCCAATACCATGTTACTTTCTTTTAATTACGCCCGATTGTATGATGGCAAGGATTCAGAATTTATGAAAATTGGCAGCGATGGTGTCATTGAAATTGAATCCACAAAATTCACCAAAATAGAATTGTTTTTTGAACTTTGTCCGGAACGCACTTATGCTTTTGAACCTCTTCATCCTGATGATAATTATTTTGAATTTACTATTGACCCGACAATCATGAATTTTTATTTTACTAATGTAACCTATAAATTTGATGGTAAAACCCTGAAAGGCATTCACCCTTTGCTCAAAGGTGATGAATTTATTTTTAGTAAGGAAAACTAGACAGTCAACTTCCTTTTTCAATATATTTGAATTGCATTACTTTAATTTATTGGAATTTTTATTCCTGATAATTAAGATCTTTTCCATACGTTTCGGACAACAACAACGTGCTTAAAATAGCAAGGCTCCAAACTACAACTCCTGTTATTATGAGGCTTAAAGTTAATGTGGTACCCATACTGTTTTCAAGCCACAAATGAAATGGAATAAGCAGCGTTACAGAACCTCTCATAAAATTAGTAACAGTTGCTGAAACAAGCACTCTTAAATTGGTTCCAAATTGCTCAGCAGTTGTGGTAACGAATACTGAAAGGTATCCGCAACCTAGTCCCATCAAAAAACAAAGCACATAACTGCCAATGCCATTGTGGAAAAAATAAAAATAAAATACTGTTGCCAATACAGCAATGCTCATATATGCGAGAATTACCTTCTTTCTTGATTTAAAAACCTGACTGAAAATTCCACTGCTCAGATCGCCTGAGGTGATACCAAGTTGAAATAGTGTAAATGCTTTGGTAAGGGCCCAGCCATCGACTCCGCTTTCTTTGGCAAGTTCCGGAGATAACGTTATGAGGATACCCACACTAAACCAGATAGGAACACCCATTAGTATACATGCAAAATATCTGGCACTTCGTTTTGGATTGGAAAATAAATAAAAGAATGAACCTCTGCCAATTGTTTGATTTTTACTTGTCATTTTAAACATTGATGACTCGAGAGATTTCATTCTTAACAGCAGTAAAAGGAGGCCAGCAATGCCTGCTGCTAAAAAAGCATCCCGCCAGGGCATTAAATCACCGGCTAACCCGGCAAACACAGCACCTAGAGCACCCATGGTGGCAACCAAAATGGTTCCGTAACCTCTCCGCTCTACAGTCATGGATTCGCTTACGAGAGTTATTCCTGCACCGAGTTCACCCGCAAGCCCTACACCGGCAAGAAATCGGATAAATGCATAGGTATCAACGTCATGAACAAACGCATTTGCAATATTGGCAAGCGAATAAAGAAGTATAGAACCAAACAGTACAGCCACCCTTCCTTTCTTATCACCAATTATTCCGGTCAGTACACCCCCTATCATCATTCCCAGCATTTGTATTGCCAGAAGACGTTCACCTTCCGCTTTAAGCAAAACACCTGATAGTCCGAGTTCCGACAAGCTTTGAATACGATAGATGCTAAAGAGAAACAAATCAAAGGCATCTACAAAAAATCCCAGACCTGCAGCAATCACAGGCAAATTAAAAGGAGAATGGTACAACTCACTTTGTTTCACAGTCCAAATATATGCGCAACATATTGAATTAGCAACCTATTAAATAATGTCATTGAAAAGTCATGATCCACATCTTCATGCAACCACCAAACTATTTTAAACATCTGTAAATTGAAAAACTTATCTTTGAAATTAATTTCATCATTTACTTCACCAGGATGGTCCAACAACTATGAAATTATCTTTTTTATTGAGAACCCATTGCACTCCATTTACTTTCAAATGCATCTTCATTGCGTTGCTCCTCAACTCTTCTAATGCATTCTGTCAAAATACCTTTTACCGAACCCTGGGACATGTTTCGGAAGGCAGTGAAGGACGCAATGTTGCCCAGGCTGCCGATGGCGGCTATTATCTGACTTATTATATTTATTACGCCGGTGATTACATATCCTGCATTACCAAAATGAATTGTTCCGGTCTCAAAGAATGGGAAATGTTTTATGATGGTGGAATGGTTACACTCCCTTCTGAAATAATTCCGCAGAAAGACAACTCTTGTTTGTTTTCATTTTCAATCAGAACAGACACCGGTGAATGGCAACATGCTGTTATGAAAGTTGATGCCTCTGGAAATACAGAATGGACGACGAGATTAAAAATGCATGTTGGCAATATTACAGGAGGAATGGTGCAGCACAGTGATGGCAACATTTATATTTGTGGCAATGACACTGTTGCTCCAAATGGTATCAGAGGTACTACAATTGCAAAACTTGGTTCATCGGGAAATGTAGTATGGCAAAAACATTATGCCGATGGGCAGGATCATACACCTTTGGGATTGACTATTACTTCCGATAATAAAATTGCTGTGTTTGGAATGGCTGGATTCGATGCTTTACCTTTTACAAATTTATTCGTATTCACCACTAATCTTAACGGACAATTTATTAAAAGAAAAATATTTTCAACCTACTATGATGATGAACCAAAAGCAATTTGTTCCGACAAATCGGGCAACATTTATGTTACCGGCAACAGTTATTTCATAAATTCCGAATGGGATGTGATGTTTCTGAAACTGAATAGTGATTTAAATATATTGCAATCCAAATTTATTGATGGCGCGACACCTAACGGAGAAAAGCCTCGCTACATAATTTACACTACCGATAATTCACTTGCTATTTTTGGAGATGAAGGAACCTTTGATGAAAGAAATCCAATGCTGTTAAAATGTGACCTGAATGGAAATACCATATGGTCGAAACGTTATACTATTTCTCCATTATTCACCAACTACCTTTTCCATGGAGCACAATGCGACGATGGCGGATTCCTCATGACAGGGGACACCCGTCCACTATCACAGTTCAGAATCGCCCCATTTATGAAGACCACAGCCGATGGAAATTTGGGATGTTTTACCAGTGATTTTATTGTTACTGAAAGAAATGAGATCTTCCAGGAATTAGATACGATGCTTAACACATTCACTGTTTTAAATCCTGTTGATGATACGGACTTACCACCATCAGGATTAAATTTAATTACCGGAAATACTGCCTTTTGTCAACAGCTGACACCTTATGGCAATTTTACTTTTCAACAAGATACAACTTGTCCGGTGAGTTGTTATACATTTTATGACCAGAGCATAAATTCAGGATCCTGGTTATGGACTTTTGAGAATGGAATACCCTCTTCATCAACAGAGCAACATCCGCCTCAGGTATGTTTTCAATCATCTGGTATACATGAAATTAATCTGACGTTAACAAATCCTATTGGTGGGACAACCTATACACAACAAATTGTAACCGATGCAGAATGTCCTTTTTTTATACCAAACGTATTCACTCCGGATGGTGATGGCGTAAATGATCTTTTTTATGCTCAGGGAATAAACGATAATTTTTCGTTACAAATATTTAACCGCTGGGGACAGGAAATTTTTAAGGAAAAAAATCCAGGGAAGTGGTGGAATGGGAATTTAAAGAACGGAGAAGCAGCTACAGAAGGAGTTTACTATTATATCCTCTATTCCTACACACTTCAAAAGAACTTTTCAGGGGTAGTGCATTTAAAACGATGATGAGCCTGTGATGCTTTACTGTCTTTTCCGGCAACTTTAATATTTTTTGCTGTGGCAGGATGTTTATCTTCACACCGTGGCGTGATTAAGATCATAGGGAACCGCCACAAAAGGGGTTAAATTTGTACCATAATAAAATTTCAGATCAATACCTTTATCTTTGAAAACAAGAATTGAATTTTTATGAGTGGAACAGGATGGAAAGCATTTCTTGAAGAAGTTGGAGGTGTAGGCACCTTCACAGCTCGTTTTTTCAAAGAAGGATTACGTCCGCGTTACGAGTGGCAGGAATTCCTGAGGCAATGCTATATAATTGGTTATAAGTCACTTCCACTTGTAGGAATTACTGCCGCAATTATGGGAATGGTTTTAACTATTCAATCACGGCCAACTCTCGAAGAATTTGGAGCGGAATCGTGGTTACCCGGAATGGTTTCCATTTCGGTGATCCGGGAAATAGGTCCTGTAATAACTGCTTTGATATGTGCTGGAAAAATCGGGTCAAGTATCGGCGCTGAGTTGGGGTCGATGAAGGTGACGGAGCAAATAGATGCAATGGAAGTTTCAGGAACCAACCCTTTTAAATTTCTGGTGGTAACCCGTGTATTGGCTGCCACTTTGATGCTCCCGGTACTTGTGATGGTTGCCGATTTACTTGCATTGTATGCGTCCTTTTTAGGTGTCAATTTAAAGATGTGTTAAGTTTCAAGTTATACTATAATCAGGTATTTGAATATCTTGAATATTCAGATTTCATTCCTGCTTATATTAAATCTTACTTCTTTGGTTTTGCGATTGGAATTATTGGCTGTTACAAAGGATATAATTCTAAAAAAGGAACAGAGGGGGTTGGATTATCTGCAAATTCGGCAGTGGTAGTTTCCTCTCTTCTTATTTTTGTTATTGATCTCATTGCAGTACAGATTACCGATTTATTAGGTTTCAATTGATATGGCTGAGTTAGACACGGATAACTGGCATGGACCACAAATAGAAATCTCCAATGTGTGTAAATCATTCGGGAACAATAAAGTATTGGTTGATTTCAATTTATCTGTAAACAAGGGCGAAAATGTGGTAGTATTAGGCAAATCGGGATCAGGCAAATCGGTATTGATCAAATGTGTTGTTGGATTGCTGGAATATGACACAGGGTCTATAAAAGTTTTAGGTAATGAAATTGCAGAGCTGTCGCAAATAGAATTGGATAAGATACGTGTGAAAATTGGATTTCTTTTTCAGAACAGTGCATTGTATGATTCCATGACTGTACGAGAAAATCTGGAATTTCCGATGCGTCGTCACTGGTTTGAAATGTCGAAAGTCGAGACTGACAAACTGGTGGAAGAAGCTCTTGAAAATGTTGGCTTGCTGAATGCCATAGATATGATGCCTGCCGATTTATCAGGTGGGATGCGAAAGCGTATCGGGTTAGCGAGAACTCTTATTCTCAAACCTGAAATAGTTTTATATGATGAACCAACTACAGGACTTGATCCAATAACCGGAAGAGAGATCGTACAATTGATGATGGACCTTCAAAAAAAATACAATACATCATCTATTATAATCAGCCATGATATGTCGGTGGCTAAAACAACATCCAACAAAGTTGTAATTTTAGTGGATGGTAAAAATTATGCCGAAGGTTCCTTTGATCAGTTGCAAAAATCGGAAGATCCAAAAGTGAAACAATTCTTTGAAAGTGTACTATGAAAAAAAATGCTCCTAACAACATTCGACTTGGCATTTTTATATCTGCCGGGACAGTAATTTTAGTAATTGCTTTGTATTTTATTGGAAGCAAACGAAATATTTTCAGCAACACAATCAAAATAAGTTCTCAGTTTTATAACGTCAACGGATTAATGCAAGGCAACAATGTCAGGTATGCCGGTATTGATATTGGAACCGTTCATAAAGTTGTAATCGAAAATGACTCGAGTGTAACCGTATATATGGTTATCGAAAAAAAGAACAGTAAATTTATAAAGAAAAATTCAATTGCTGCAGTTGGTACAGATGGGTTGATGGGAAATAAACTTGTAAATATTAATCCTGGAAGGGGGAGTTCACAATCCGTAGAAGACGGAGATGAAATTCCTTCATTGCGCCCTGTAGAAAGTGATGAAATGATCAGGACACTGAATACAACGAATGATAATTTGCAGGCGATCACCGGTGACTTAAGAAAATTCACAAACAAGCTCAACAAAGACAAAGGTATTTTACGATTGATAGAGGATTCTGTTTCCGCAGAAAATATCAGATTGGCTTTGGCAGCATTTCGTGATGCAGCAGTGAATGCAAACAACATTACAGTTCATCTGAACAATATTTCTGCAGGGCTTAACAGGGGTGACGGCTTAGCAGGAGTTTTGTTAAAAGATACTTTAATTGCAAGTGATTTAAAAGCAACCATTTCAAATTTGCAGCAGGTTTCAGATAGTCTGAACACAATTGCCGGTGAACTGAGTGTATTCTCAAAAATATTAACAATCCCGATGGGTTAGTGTATGCGGTGAGTAACGATACGGCACTTACCGGAACTGTAAAGACAGGGATTCAGAATTTGAAAGTGAGCACTGAATTATTGAATGAGAACTTAAAGGCGATGCGCAAGAGTTTCCTTTTAAAAAATATTTTAAAGAGCAGGAAAAAAATCAGAAATAAAAAAGTGGTTGTAATAAAGCTTTTTTTGCGTTTTATTTTTTTGATGAAGCCGGCCCGATTAATCTGACACCTTTTGTTCACTAATTGTTTCAAAAGGTCAAGGATTGCGGTTAATTTCGCTATCACACTGGTTTTTATAAATTTTTCTTACTATTTTTGAAATAACTCTTAAACTAAAATCAAAAATTACCCATGACAAAATTATCCATATTCCTGGCAGCTATATCAATAGCCCTTATAACAGCTTGTGCCAATGAGGACAAAACGATTGATGAAGCGGTTGTTCAAACGGAGGGAGCAAGTGCCAATATAACCGACACATTAAGCACTTCCACACCTATAATTGGTGCTCCGGGCGAGGCAGTTCCTGCTGCACAACCAACAACTACTGCAGATGGATTAAATCCTGCTCATGGGATGCCGGGTCATCGTTGTGAAATAGCTGTTGGAGCACCATTATCTTCTGCTCCAGCTGCTGCTGCACCTGTAACTATCAATACGGAAACTCCTACTGACCAAAACCAAATACAAGGTGCAACTACGGTGCAAGCTCCTCCTCCATCAACACCGGTTCAGGCTCCGACCTCAATCATGAATTCCACCTCTGGTAGTGTCCCGGTAAGTGCTGCACCTGTAACCACAGCACCGGGAATGAATCCTCCTCACGGACAACCTGGTCATGATTGTGCTATTGCCGTTGGTGCGCCATTAAAAAAATAGAATGATCCTGATAAAACAGGAATCCAATTACTTCTTATTCTATTTACTGCAATTAAACAGTTTGCACTGATAGTGAATTATCACACTTCCTGATAGTGAAATTATCTTCATAAACAACTATAATGCAATTAGTTGAGAGCTAATCGGCTTCTAAAGTCCTGCTGTTTTGCAGGTATAATTCATATTCTCTAAACGGTAAAAAAGAATTAATTTGTAACTTGCATCCCCATTTCAACCTACCCCGGGTTGGTGGGTGATTAAATTTACCTATTGAGTTCAAAAACAACCGAATACATGAGTACGGAAGCAAACAGTGATTTAAATAAGAAATATCTTGAAAGTTATACTGAGGAAGCGAAGAGATACGATCAACACCGGTGGCAAAATCCAAAGGGACTTTTCGCCAAAAACCAGCGCAATAAATTTTTCTTTGAGATACTTTCAAAATATGGGTTAATTGCCCCAGACAAGAAAATCATTGATGTTGCTTCAGGAACAGGACGGGTAGCCTTAGAGTTAGTTACTTTTGGTTACAAAAAAGTTGTTGCAGTTGATTTAACGAATGCCATGCTTGATGTGAGTCGTTCGAAATTGCCGGAACAATACAAAAACAATCTGGATTATCACGTTGCTGATATGAAGAAACTGCCATTCGAATCGAATCATTTTGATGGAGCAACCTTAGGTGCATTTTTTTATCTGATTCCGCTCTCCGAATATTCGGCATATCTTGCAGATGTTAACAGGGTTTTAAAAAAAGATGGGATTTTAGTTTGTGAAGTGATGAATCAATTGCATGTTTTCAATCCGATAAAATTGATTGGAAAATTTATCCATCGTCATATTAAAGGGAAAACAATTAAGAGTCATGCTTATCCCTGGGAATTTAAAAAAATATTTGCTCCATTTGAAATTGTTGAAGTTATTGGTACAGATTTTCCCGGGTTCTTCAGGATTTTCGGAGATGGGTTTGTTAACTTCCTTTCAAAGTCACCACTCACCAAATACTTCGGAGGCCGCTTTGTTGTTGGTTTAAAAAAGTAAACCATGAGTTCTTCCGTCGATCTGTTTGATCAGGAAATTCTTCAACGATACCACTTATCCATTGAAGAAGTAAAATCTGCCAAAGGTAAACGTAGAGTATATCTGGTCAGGGATTCACAGGATAACTCTTTAAAGATTCTCAAAATCAATCTGGCTTTTCCTGTGAAACTTGAGAGGGAATATCAATTTCTTAAAACCGCTTCCTCTTTAAAATTTACTTACCTTAAAACACCTCAGGTTTATGCCTATTCCACCGGTATGATTTTGATGGAATACCTGGATTGTGAAAATTATACCCGTGATACAATTCTTGATAAAAACTGGTCACCTCAGGAATGTAAAAAATGGATCAATGCGCTGAATGAATTTCAATCAATACCTACTTCCTCAAAAGGATTTACTTTTTATGAAATCATTAAAGGTGCCTTGTATCCTGTTCTAAGATCTTTGGAAATTCGAAATCAAATTTTCAGAACTTTAACTTTTAGTGAATTAATAAAATTTACGTTTTTTTTGATTCAATATAAACTGATCAGGTTGTTTATTAAAAACGTAACAACACATTACGACTTCAATACTTTTAATTTTACAAATTTAAGAGGCACCGATAAAATGTCGCTGATTGATTTTGAAATGGGCGCCTACAAGGGCGATTCATTATACGACCTCTTATATTACATTTCTTTGCCAACTACTGCGATCGACAACTGGACATTTCAATCTACTTTGCTGGAGGAATGGACTAAAATGAAAAATCCTCCGTTTCAGAAAATCAGGATAAAGGTGATACTTTGTATAATTTCTTTTCAACGGATACGACGATTTGAAAAAGAACCATTGAAGGCAGAAATTTACAGGAAAAACCTAAAGCAGTTGTTAGATTAATAAAGTGCCAGGAGGAGTATCTGAAATTCCCATCCAAAAAAAATTATTGACATGACAGATTTCAGAAATTTTATATACCGTATCAGTAATTCTGTTGAACATAAATTAGACACGCTCAAACTCGATTTTCGTAAAAGAATGGGATGGGACACGAATGTGCATATTTGTCCATATAACTCCTTTGGCACAAGTGAAGTTTTGTATGTAAAAGGCAGAGTGCTTCACGACCGCGGAATTCAAACTTCCGACAATGATGAATTTTGGGATAATCTGGTCAACATGTACAAACGATTTAATAGTCATGAAATAAAAGGAGCAAAACTGAAAATTTCATTTCAGGGAATTGAAAAAGAGATTTTCACTGATGAAGACGGATATTTTGGTGATACTCTCGAGTTAAATCCCGATGCTGTTATCCCTGATTTATGGTGTTATCCGAAACTCGAATTAATCTCCTCACCTATACCTTTTGATCATCATGTAGAAGCCAAAGCAGGTGTGATGGTGCCCGGGCCAAAATCGCGTTTTGGAATTATCAGTGATATTGATGATACCATTTTGAAAACAAATGCTGTAAACATTGCAAGGATGGTCTATCATACATTCACAAATAATGCACAAACAAGATTAGCGTTTCCAGGTGTTGCTGCATTTTACAGGGCACTGCAAGATGGCGGAACAGGCGATGAAAACAATCCGATATTTTATGTGTCGAGCAGCCCCTGGAATTTGTATGATTTACTCATTGATTTCATGAAAATAAATGGCATTCCATCGGGACCAGTTTTTTTAAAGGACTATGGTTTCACGCATAACAAAATATTTACAGAGAGCCATAATGAGCACAAGACAAAAAAAATCAGAAAAGTGATGAATGCGTATCCACTGATGCAATTCATTCTTATCGGTGACAGTGGTCAGGAGGATCCTGAAATATATTCAGAAATCATAAACGAATTCCCCGGGAGAATTCTCGCGGTTTATATACGTGATGTAACTTCCTCGTCAAGAGATTCTGAAATTAATATAACTTACAAGGATCATAAAGTACCTTTTGTGTATGCCGAAAATTCTTATTCCTCAGCTCAGCATGCAGCTGAAAATGGATTTATAAAAGCAGAATTTTTATCTGAAATTCTTAAAGGCAAAGAAAAAGATGAGAGCCTTGAGGAATAATAAATAAGCTCTTTTTAGTCTATTTATTCTATGTGAAATTTATTTTCTTATTATAAAGCCTCCGTGCACCTCCGTTACTCCGCTCCTCTGTGTTTATTTATTTGATAGACTTTCTAACAGCGTAAAGAAAAATTAATTAGAATTATGCATTCACTGCATACATTTCTTCTCTCATTGCACGCACTTTGTCATCAGCAATATATTCATCGAATGTCATTTGTTTATCGATAACTCCGTTAGGTGTAATTTCGATGATACGATTCGCGACAGTTTGAATAAACTGATGATCATGAGAAGTAAAAATTGCAATGTGTTTCCAGTCGTTGAGTGCGTCGTTGAAAGCCGTGATCGATTCCAGATCAAGGTGATTGGTAGGCTCATCGAGAATCAGACAATTTGCATTGGTTAGCATCATGCGTGAAATCATACAGCGTACTTTTTCTCCTCCGGAAAGCACATTTGATTTCTTCAGTGTTTCATCTCCTGAAAAGAGCATCTTACCAAGAAAACCCCGAATATAAGTTTCATTTTTGTCGGCAGAAAACTGACGCAGCCAATCAATTAAATTTTCGTCGTTATTAAAAAATTCAGAATTATCATTTGGTAAGTACGAAGTGGTGATAGTGCTTCCCCAACCATACTTTCCGCTATCCGCTTTTTCGTGACCTGTAATAATTTGCAGAAAGGTAGTGATGGCAATATGTTCATTGGAGAGCATTGCTACTTTATCACCCTTATTCAGTGTGAAGGTAATATCAGAAAATAAATTTGTTCCATCGGGTGCTGATTTGGAGAGATGTTCAACAGATAAAATCTGATCACCACAATCGCGATCGGCTTTAAAAATAATACCGGGATATTTTCTATTGCTGGGTTGAATATCATCCACAACAAGTTTTTCAAGCAATTTTTTTCTGCTGGTAGCTTGTCGAGATTTAGAGGCATTCGCGCTGAATCGTTCAATAAAATCCTGCAGTTCCTTACGTTTATCTTCAACTTTCTTATTTTGATCGGAACGTTGACGAAGAGCGAGCTGACTGGATTCATACCAGAAAGAATAGTTACCGGTATAAATATTTATTTTTCCAAAATCGATATCGGCAACGTGAGTACAAACCGCATCGAGGAAGTGACGATCGTGAGAAACCACAATTACAATATTTTGAAAATCGGCTAGAAAATTCTCTAACCAGGAAATGGTATCTACATCGAGATCATTGGTTGGCTCATCGAGAAGTAAGATATCGGGATTACCGAACAGAGCCTGTGCTAACAACACCCGAACTTTTTCTTTACCATTCAGATCCTTCATAAATTTTGTATGAAGAGATTCAGGGACATGCAATCCGCTTAATAATTCGGCAGCATTACTTTCTGCATTCCACCCATCCATTTCTGCGAAGTGTGTTTCCAGTTCACCTACTCGATCACCATCAGCTTCACTAAAATCGGACTTGGCATAAAGTGCATCTTTTTCAATAATGATATCCCACAGTTTTTTATTTCCCATGAGAACGGTCTGCAACACCTGCATTTCATCAAAAGCAAAGTGATCCTGCGAAAGTGTACTCATACGTTCACCCGGTGTGATATGCACTTGTCCGGTAGACGGATCAATTTGACCGGAAAGAATTTTCAAAAAAGTAGATTTACCAGCACCATTGGCACCAATAATTCCGTAACAATTTCCTGGAGTAAATTTAATGTTAACATCCTCAAATAAAACGCGTTTACCGTAGCGAAGAGAGAGGTTGGAAGTAGATATCATGCTGATTGGACTGTATTTGGGGATGCAAAGGTAGTGAATTATAGGGGTTTATGAAAGTTTCAGCCTTAAAATCACCTATATTTAGTGGAGATTAGTCAGTTACGATCATGTGGAATACAGCATTTGGCCATTGAATTCTTACACACCTTAAAGATTCTCTTGTCAGGGCTAAAGCCCTTTGCTTTGATTTCTTAACTCCGCCCTGAAGGACGGAGTTATGCAAGTGAGGTGAATTTACGTCATCGACAATATTTGTACAGGAAGTGTCGGTTTTTATTATACTTTAGCATGAAATAAGCAAATGATGAGACCTTTAATATCAATCCACACTTTGGTAATTTTTCTTCTATCAACTTCTTGCGTTTTTGCACAATTCAATTTGCAATGGAATTTTACGAATTATGGTGCATTAGATGGATCTATTGGAAGTAATATGTACAGCTATTCCAATGGTGATGTTTTCGTGTCAGGTGCTAATTATGGCGGAGATCTTGATCCGGGACCAGGGTTTAATTATTCAGGAACACCTGACGGAAATTATTTTTTTGCAAGGTACACCCCAACAGGTGATTTAGTTTATGCACGCCCACGATATTACAACGGGCCCGCAGGATTCAGTACTGCGGCACGTGATGCAATGGATGCTGATGGTAATTTTTATTTTATTTTTCCGGACCAGCAGGTACTTTTGATTTTGATACAACTCAAGGTCCTGGAATTGGAGAAATGACTTTAACAAATCAATCACATGGCTTAGTTAAGCTAGATGCAAACGGTAATTATAGCGGAGGAATCACCTTGTCTGATGATGTTCGAATGGAACATGTGAAAATACTTTCAGATAAAAGTATATTGATCGCAGGAACACTGGATGGAGGAGGAGGAGACGTGGATCCAGGACCAGGTATAGTAAATATTAATCCTTCAACCGGGGCTAAACATATTTTTATATTAAAACTCGATTCAGCTTTTAATTTTGCAGATGTTAAGATTATTGAGACGCTGGATACCCTCTGGCTTTACAATCCGTTAGTCTTAACAGATTTCAATGTGGATGCTATGGGTAGTTTATACATTTCTGGAAAATTTTTAGGAGAAATTGATTTTGATCCAGGGCCAGGTCAGTATTTGCAAAATTATATCCCACCAGGCGGACAACCATATGATGTTTATAGTCAAGGCAAGTACTTTGTAGTAAAATTAAATAGTGCAATGGACCTGGATAAAGTTTCTTTTTTTTCCACTAAATTACAATCTCTTTCGGTTACTGATCCCTTTAACAATATTTATTTATATGGCGAATGCAAGGGCAATGTTGATATGGACCCGGGCCCAGGGGTAACTCTAATAAATAATACAATTACAAATGATGTTTTTTATATTGCAAAGTACGATTCGTTATTCAATCTCGTGTGGGTTAAATCAACTGAGAATGATTATTTAAGTTCCTCAACACTACGGTATGGGAAAAATCAGTCGTTGAATTTAGTTTGTTATTTATATGATTCATTAGGATCTAACGGATTCGGAATACACCAATATGATTGCGACTACTCTAATGGTTCAGAGTTTTATACTTTCTTTGTTAATCTGGACACTTCCGGCATTGCAAAACAAAGTATCAATCTTGGGAAATCTTATTCAATCGGATCGACTGCATGTATTTATGGAACTCAAAATAATTTTTATATGTCGGGAAGAATTAGTGATGTAACCGATATAGAGGCCGGCCCGGGAATAACATTAAAGGGTGCATTTCCTAACAGTTCCTATAATTTTTTATATCCTATTACAGCACCGACCCATACATCAGCCAAATCAGAGGAAATGCCTTTATTGATCAAAATGGTAACAACATTAAAGATGTTAATGAAGGCGGTGCGCAAGGATTGATTGTAGCAATTGATCCGGGAAATTATTTCGTCAGCACCGGAAGTTCCGGTGATTTTGGCGCCTATGTAACACCTGATAATTATTCTATTACTATTCCAACTTACCCACTTTATTATTTGCCGCCCATACCGTCAGTTCATACTGCTAATTTTACAACCGGCAATCAACTTGACACTGCAAATAATTTTGCTTTACAACTGGATCTTACACGGCAAGATTTAAGAGTAACCCTGACCAATGTTGCAGGCACACGACCCGGATTCCCTTTGAATTACAACCTAACAGTTAAAAATATTGGAGGAAACTCACAATCAGGATCTGTTTCCATTGATCTTGATAATAAATTAACATTTCTTTCTGCTTCCACTTCGCCTGACAGTATAACAGGCGATACCCTTATATGGAATTTCGTAAATTTAATGCCTTTACAATCGTTGAGTTATGATTTATTAACCCGTGTAGATTCACTGGCTATAATTGGCGACATAGTTTTGAGTACTGCGCAATTACTTCCTTTAATTGGAGATTTAGATACCACGAATAATTTTGATGAGTCACTAAGTATAATAACCGGCAGCTATGATCCTAATGATAAAGCTTCTGTTCCCGACAATGCGGTGCCAATAGTATTCATGCAGAATGGGCAATTCATTGAATACACCATCAGGTTTCAGAACCTTGGAAACGATACTGCATTCAATGTAATAATCCTTGATACTCTTTCCAATCATTTGGATATTGGCTCGCTGGAAATAGTTGCATGCAGTCACGATTATTACTTTAATCTTTATCCCTCTCGATTACTGGAAATCAGAATGGATAACATTCTTCTTCCGGATTCCGCTGTCAATGAAGTAAAATCAAATGGATTTATTAAATATAAAATTCGAATTAAAAATAATCTGAACTTAGGCGATATTGTCTATAATACCGCACACATCTATTTCGATTATAACCAACCTGTGGCAACCAATACAACTTCACTCGAAATAGTCAGTTTTACAGAGCTGAATGAAATAACTTATGCAACAGGTGAAATTATTGTCTACCCAAATCCATCATCCGGCATAGCCACGGTCGTTTTCAATAATCAGGAACCCATTTCAGGAAAAATTGAAGTTTCCGATATGAGCGGCAGAGTAGTGATGAATATTCCTTCATTTATCGGGAACAAGGTTCCATTAGACCTTAATCATTTGGGTTCAGGAATTTATTTAATAAAGACAGAATTAAGTCAAGAAAAAAAATATTATTCGAAAATCATTTTAACCAACAAAGAAAAATAGCATTTTAAAAAAAATGAGCATTTAATGCCATTTTGGGGGACTTGAAAACCTAATTTCTTTCTTGAGACATTAGCCCATTTTTTGCATTTTACTATTTTAATTGTGTTTCCGCAAAGATTTTACTGCAAGCGTCAAACTGATTAATGTCAGCAGTGCACCCAGCAAAAACGGAGCTCCTGCAAATTGAAATGGCGCTTTCGCGGATGTAAAATAAGCAAACAAGCCGGTCATGAGTGGTGGACCAATGATAGACGTGATGCTCACCATACTTGCAAACCCGCCTTGCAACTCTCCTTGCTCGGTATCGGGAACCTGATTTGACATGATGCCCTGGATGGCAGGACCTGTAATCCCGCCAAGGCAATAAGGAACCAGAAACGCAAACATCATCCATCCCTGATTTGCAAAAGCAAAAAGAAAAAGCCCGATAAAGTACAAAAGCATTCCAGTATAAACTGATTTATTGGGTCCCAGTCGCGGATTGATCACACGGATGAGAACTCCCTGAACCAATCCTACCAGCACACCTGCAGTGCCGAGCGAATAACCTACCATAGATTCACTCCACTTAAATCGTTCAATAGTAAAAAAACGACCAGGTGCTTTGCACTGCATGTGAAGCGATGTAAACAAAGAAAAGTGAAAATATTAATCCTGCCAGCAAAGGATATCTTCTAAGTTGCTTGACTGAACCAAAAGGGTTCGCCCTTTTCCAGTCAAAGTTTCTACGTTTATCCGCAGACAGTGACTCCGGCAAAATAAAATAACCATACAGCCAATTGAGCAATGTAATTCCGGCCGCGGCATAAAAGGGAACTCGCGGTCCATACTCACCCAGCAGTCCGCCGATAACAGGTCCAACAATAAATCCGATACCAAAGGCAGCGCCAACCATTCCAAAATTTGCAGCTCTTTTTTCAGGGGTGCTTATATCGGCTATATACGCCATGCCGGTAGTTATACTTGCGCCACAAATACCGGCAATGATCCGACCGGCGAAGAGCCATCCAATAGTTGGAGCAACTGCCATGAGAAGATAATCCAGCCCAAACCCGAACAATGCAGCCAGTAACACAGGGCGGCGGCCGAAACGATCACTCAGGTTACCCAGGATAGGTGAAAAAATAAATTGCATGATGGCAAATGCAAACAACATCCATCCTGCATATTTGGCAGCTTCTCCAATGGTTTCACCTGTTAATTGTTGAATTAAAGCCGGCATCACCGGAATAATTATTCCAAGACCGGTAATATCAATAACTAAAGTGAGAAAGATAAAACCTATAGCTGGGCTTTTACTGATGGTCATAAAACCGGGTCGTAATGTCGTGTAAATCGGTTGCGAAGATAAAAAAATGACCTTAGCAAATACAATTGAAAAATTGCACTGCTCGCTTTTCTTTAAAAACTATCAGGATTGCAGACCTAAACGATTTTTAAAATTTCTCTTTCGGAAGATTCCACATGTTGTTTAAAACGGTGATACCATTCATTCCAGTTGCCGGCTGCCATTTCCATTTGAAGGCTTTCTTCAAAATCTCCCAGAGCTTCAAAACCCGATTCCAGTATCATCCGGTAGGAAGGGCCGGTGAAATCGGTGAGCATGCGACTCTGATTGGTTTGCGGGAACATTTTTTTGCTCAAAGCCTCGTCAATTAAAGCTTTAACATCTCGGTAGTGTCCGAATTTAAGACGGAAGATTTCACGAACGATGTACATTTTCAATGTTTTTCACTGTGAATACAATTGCGTATTGGCACTTTGTCTCTATCGAAATTATGAAATAAATATCAGAAAACCAAACAATGTAGAAATATGAAAAATTCAGTTTCCCGCCGATTTTTTCATGTAGAATCAAAGTTTCATCTCAGGAACATAAAATACAAATTTTCATTTATCCAAACCAAAACTTATTACTCTATTCTCAAAACGTATGTGCCAAACGGTTTGATTTCATGGATCTCAAAAAAGTATGAAAATAGTATTATTTACTAAATTGCCCTTGACAAGTGACCTGCATATTTTGTATTATTGAGTCATAAACAACCGATAGCTCGCTTATGGTGGCGAAGACAATTTAATTTACGTTTATGAGACCATTTCCATTTGTATCCCGATGTTACTGGCACCGTGTATTAAGAGTGATTTTGGGATTGAGTATGGCAGCTCATGGTGTTTATCGGATTGTGGAAGTTGGCATGTCTAATTTTGGCGAGTTTTTAACCATGGAAGGCTTCCCTATGGGATTTACACTGGGATGGCTGGTAACAATTTTTGAAATAGCCGGAGGGTTAACACTAGCCTTAGCCTATTTCAGAAGACCGTTATGTGCTGCATTTATTTTTGAATTGCTCATTGGTATTTTGTTGGTACATGCATCTAATGGCTGGTTTGTTGTTGGATCATCATCGGGCGGAGCCGAATACAATACGCTTTTAATAATTTGCTTTTCACTGGTAGCTTCCGACGATTAATCAGGGTGACTTTTCATTTGTGATTTGCAGATTTTCTACATCTCATACTTTTGTCCTATTTTACTGAAATGCACAATAATTTATAAGTAATCCACTATGAAAGTCTGCAATCTTTTCAGGCAATAAAAAATTTTCGTCCCCGTTTATGACCATGAATTTCAAAAATCAGAAGTCATGAAAAAACCTCAAATTTTAATTCCACTAATTATTTTATCCTGTTTCAGCTTAATGGTAATATCGTGTAAAGATGATGATGACGATCCTGCTCCAACACCAACCGTGTATGATAATTATGCACAACTGAAAGTCGGGAATTACTGGATCTACCAGCGATTTGATGTTGATAGTTCTGGTAATGCAACACCTACTTCTGTTTTTGATAGCTGTTATGTTGAAAAAGATACTTTGATTAATAATTTAACGTACTTTAAAATGGTCAGACCAAACCCATTTCCTCCTCTGCCATCAGAGTCTTATTTACGAGATTCGGTGCATTACACCGTTGGGGTGGGTGGCGGCCTCTATTTTTCTTCACAGGATTTCATTATTGTTTTTGATGCATCTTACGGTTTCGGCAGTTCCTCAACGGATACGATTTATAAAGTCACTAAAAAAATGACCGATAAAGACTGGTTTGTAACTGTTCCTTTGGGAGGATTTATTACCTCTAACTATAAAATCAATTATCAGATGTTTCCGGTTTGGTCTTTTGCCGGAAATCCAAGAGCAATGAATACACGGTATGCGAAAAATGTAGGAATAGTTTCCGAGACATTGCCCTTTTTTGCTTCCAACCCAAATTATTTAGAAAGACGGCTGGTGCGTTTTCACTTAAATTAACTTTTCGAAATTTTTCTTTTATCAAATATTATTTTTTGCAGATTGTTTTCCGAAAATTATTTTGGAAAACAATCTGTTTATTTGCTTGTTATTAACCCGATATGAAAATGTATAGATTTGCCTCTCCGCTAGCCTTCATCCTTATGCTTGGACTTACGGCTTCCTGCCAAAGTCCAACAAATCATCAAAATAATCAAGTTTCTATGGAAAACACTTCTCAAACTAAAAACCCTTATTACTCGCGAACCGATACATCCAAACTTAATATTTCAGATTCGGAATGGAAAAAGTTTTTACCCGACAGCATCTACCAGATTGCCCGCAAGCAAGGTACAGAGCGAGCCTTCACAGGAAGTATTGGGATTATGAGGG
Organism: Bacteroidota bacterium; assembly: GCA_016722525.1. Lineage (GTDB taxonomy): Bacteria > Bacteroidota > Bacteroidia > AKYH767-A > OLB10 > JADKJB01. The sequence goes on along the minus strand of JADKJB010000001.1, from coordinate 598,842 downwards.
TTTGGGAATGTACTATTGTGCCGCTTGCGGAAATGCATTGTTCCGATCGGATTCCAAATTTGCAAGCTCATGCGGATGGCCAAGTTTTTATGAATCATTACGACCCAACAGTGTAATTTACCATACGGATAACAGTTATGGAATGCAACGTGTTGAAGTTGTATGTGGCAGATGTGAAAGTCATCTGGGTCACATTTTTGATGACGGTCCGCCACCCACTGGAAAAAGGTTTTGCATGAATTCTTTGATGCTTGATTTTGAACCTGATACAAAATAAAACAGTTGGTATTTAACCACCAGACAGTTTAGAGAACAATAAATCGATTCTGGAATTATTTTTCTAATGTCAGCCTGCCGACAATTGCTTCCGGTTAGTGGCTTTACATTTGTATCCAAATTGGTTTGTCCCCGATGAAAAAAGGATTGGCATTTATATTTCTGATAGCATTGTGTTTACCTGGCTATGTGAATTCGCAAGGGTGCAGTGATGCCGGATTTTGCAGTCTGGGTAATTTGAAACTGAATGCCACATCTGATTCAGTTATGAGTAACAACGTTATTTCAGGCGGGATGATTTACGGGATGGGGCTGGACAAAACGCAAACATTCACTTCCTTTATCGACTACCAACATTACTTCTATCATAATTTTAATGTGCAGTCAAAAGTGACTACTGTTTATGCAAGTGGAAAACTTGGAAATAATTTTGGGCTGGGTGACTGGTATGTTTCCGGTAATTTTTCTTTTCATCAAAAAAACAAAAGCAAACTCTCGGCATCCGTTGGAATCAAAGTTCCCTTAAATGCTTCCAACAATAAAAATGATGAGGGTTTACCCCTGCCACTCGATTACCAATCGAGTTTGGCTACCTATGATGTAATTCTGGGCAGCCATCTTGATATAAATCAGTTTGGGATAAGTGCAGGATTGCAGCTTCCGGTTATTCAGAATAATGAGAACACATTTTTTCCGTGGCTATATGAAAATATGGAAGCAGATCAATTTACGGCAACCAATAAATTTGTCAGAAAAGGGGATATTTTATTACGAAGTACCTACAGGATTTCAATTCCCAATTCCTCCATTGTTATCACTCCCGCAATCCTTGCAATTTACCATTTGGGAAATGACAGCTTTCAAAATGTTTTTAACCAAAAAACGGAAATAAATAATTCAGAAGGATTAACCATTAATGCAATGATTCAGGCAACTAAAAGATTTCGGAATTTTAATGAAATGGAATTGGTCATTGCTTCTCCTCTTATTGTCAGAGAAATCCGGCCTGATGGACTTACCCGATCCCTGGTTCTTAGTATTCAATATAAAATTCCATTTTAAATGAAACCAATTATTCAATTTCTGTCGCTTCTGCTGCTAATAAATTCCGTTGCATTCGGACAGCAAAATATTTCTGAAAAAAGAAAATCTCAATTCAACATTACAGAAGGAGTAGCAATAATGGGATATGATCCAGTTGCTTATTTTGTAAAATCAAAAGCCGTGAAAGGTTCCAAACAATTTGCAGTAAGGGCAGAAGGCATCACGTATTATTGTTCTTCGGAAGAAAATAAACAATTGTTAGTGAAAAATTATCAAAAATACGAGCCTCAGTATGGAGGCTGGTGCGCCTTTGCAATGGGCAACAGTGGCGATAAAGTGGAAGTTGACCCTGAAACATTTAAGATTATTGATGGGAAACTATTTCTCTTTTACAATGCCTATTTCAACAATACCTTAAAAAGCTGGAACAAGGATGAAATAAATCTGAAAAAGCAAGCAGACAAAAACTGGAGTAAATTTTACACTATGCCTTAACGCAGTTAACCATCCTGAAGCCTGACTTAAAATAAAAATACAATAAAAGATAAAATAAACATATGAAAACCCTACTCATTTGGATCCTTCGCATTGTACCGGCACTGATAATGCTTCAAACCCTGTATTTCAAATTCAGTGCAAGTGAAGAGTCCGTTTTCATTTTCAGCACATTGGGTGTGGAGCCCTGGGGAAGAATAGTTTCAGGTATCATGGAACTTATAGCAGGAGTTCTGTTACTCATTCCCAGAACTACCTTCTGGGGTGCCCTCATCGGATGTGGTGTTATGGCCGGCGCCGTGATGTCCCATCTTTTTATTCTTGGCATTGAAGTGATGGGCGACAATGGCCAACTCTTTGCGTATGCCATCATAACCCTGATATGTTGTGTTTTTCTGTTAATCATAAATAAAAATCAACTATCTTTGATAACAAATCGTCTCCGACCATGACAAGTATTACAAAAATACATTTAACAATAGCGGAATTATCCGGCTTGTTGAACAGATTACCTCAGGAAGATTACAACCGGCCATGTGAAGCACTCAGCAGCGCTACTATCGGTCAGCATGTACGTCACATTATCGAACTGTTTCAATGCTTACTGAATCAATACGATGGAGGAGTAATAAATTATGATCTGAGAGAAAGAAACCAAGCAATAGAAAATGGTGTTGAATTTGCTGTTTTGTGCTTAAACGTCATTCGTAAAGATATTGAAAAACCAAATAAGGATTTAATCCTGTCAGGGGAATGTGGGGAATTTCAGACGAATTACTACAGGGAGTTATTGTACAATCTTGAGCACTGCATTCATCATCAGGCACTGATTAAAGTTGCTTTGATTTCATTTAATTCTATTGCAGTGAGTGATGAATTCGGTGTAGCTCCTTCCACTTTAAAATACCGTAAATTTACACAAGTCTAAAATTATTTAACATGTGTACAGTAACTTTTGTGAGGAGTGGCGATAAATTTATACTTACATCGAACCGCGACGAGCAAACATCACGTCCTGCGTCCTCCAGGCCTGAATTGTATTCTATCAATCAGAAAAACATATATTTTCCCAGAGATCCCAAAGCAGGAGGTACGTGGTTCGCTATTGATGAACATGCCAATGTAGCGGTATTGCTTAACGGTGCATTCACCAGGCATACTATCCATTCATCATATACCCGCAGCCGTGGTTTGATATTACTTGATATTATCAGTCAGGACTCTCCTTTGGCAGGATGGCATTCAACCGACCTTACAGGTATGGAACCTTTCACGCTCATAGTACTTGAAAATGGCAAACTTTATCAGATGCGCTGGGACTATTCTGAAAAACATTTACTTTCCCTGGATGAAGAAATCAATCACATTTGGTCGTCGGTAACTTTGTATACCACAGAAATTATCAACCAGCGTAAGAATTGGTTCCATCAATTTCAGATGGAGCAAAACTATCTGGATGAAAAGAGAATGCAGTATTTTCATATGCATACCGGCGGCAGTGACAAACAAAATGGACTCATCATCAACAGAGACAATGTTGTAAAAACGCAAAGCATCACTCAGGCAGTTGTCGAGAAAAACAAAGTGAGCCTTTTTTATCATGATATAATTAAAGAGGAGAGTCATACCAATTCATTTTTAATGCTGTGATGTTTGCCGGTGAAAAAATTCAGCCTGTTTCTGCATAAATTTACTCATTGGGAATACTGGCCATTTGATGTGGTTTACTTTCCTATGTATTTTGTTTGGTTTTATTATGCTGTTAAAGCCAGGGCATTTTCTTTGCAACGGCTGCCAACCCAAAAATCCAAAATGGCGGATTTCTGATGGAATCGAAAAAAGAAATTTATGATATGCTTCCCGAATCCAGTTATCCAAAGACAATAAAAATAAAATTGGGAAGCACACCGGAGCAGGTTCGTGATGAAATTAAAAATTTCAAATTAATTTTCCCTTTAATAGCAAAACCAGATATCGGTTTGCGCGGAATGGCCATTCAGAAACTGGATACCTTTGCAGATGTAGCTACGTATATTACAAAAATTAATGTTGATTTTATTTTACAGGAATATATTGATTTGCCACTTGAAGCGGGCATATTTTATGTCCGAATCCCAGGTGAAGCAGAAGGAATAATCACCGGAATTGTGTGGAAAGAATTTGTAATTGTAGAGGGAAATGGGGTTGCCTCCTTGCGGGAACTGATAGAGACAAATCCCAGATTTCATCTTCAGCTCACAGCGATGGAAAAGCTATATGACAGCAAATTGGATTACATCCCGAAGCTGAATGAATTTATAAACCTTGTTCCGTATGGTAACCATGCACGAGGATCTAAGTTTACGGATGCATCATCACGAATCAATAAAAAGCTAACATCATTTATAAATTCCATTTGCACCAAAGTTCCGAAATTTCATTATGGCAGACTGGATATTCGCTTCAAGTCATTCGAAGATCTCGAAGACGGAAAAAACTATTCTATAATTGAACTCAATGGTGCAGGCAGCGACCCAACACACATTTATGACCCATCGCATTCTATTTTTTTTGCATGGAGTGAGATCATGAGACATTTTAAATATCTATACAAGATAAGTACTGTAAACATGAAAGCTGGAATTCGTTGCCTCACAATTAGGGAAGGACTGAGTATGTTAAAAGCAAACCGTGCACATATTAAAAAACTCAAAGCCTTTTCGGATCAATGAAATTGTTGAAAAATTTCCTTGCGGGTCTAGTGGTAAGCTTCATTGGCTCTGTTCCATTGGGGTATTTGAATATTATCGGCTCCAATATTTACCTGAAGGATGGAGCCTATCATCTCCTGTACTTTCTTTTGGGAATTATAACTCTTGAAGCTATTGTAATCATTCTAACCTTATCTCTGGCAAATTGGTTGATTCAACAAAAGAAGTTGATTTTTTGGCTTGAGATGGTCACAGTAGTGTTTCTTGTTTTCCTTGCCGGAAATTTTTATTTTGCTTCAGCATCAACTGAAAATGTCAATCTTGTTTCACCTGAAGGAAAAACCTTTTCCGGAATGTTCCTCTTTGGACTTATATTAAGCGTTCTCAATGTTGTGCAATGGCCTTTTTGGGCCGGATGGAATATTTATCTGGTGGATAATGGATATATACAAAAAGGTAAATTGCCGGCTACCTTATATCTAATTGGAGCGTTGGCAGGCACAGTGACTGGCATGTTTGTTTTTGCGTTAGTGGTCAGTCAGGCATCAAATATTTCAGTCCCGTTTTTAAATACTAAAGTACAGTTGCTTATTCCAATTTTATTTTTGTTGCTTGCGGGATTGCAAATTTTTAAAATGGTGAAGAAGTATTGGAAGAAATAGATGGGTCTTGTTGTGACATCCTTGTCGCGGCAGTCTTTGTCGTGTCGATAGAAAAATGAATATATTTTCTTCAAAGGGAGAACTTTTTTCTGACTTAAATGTCTCTATGCAACTCAATGACCTATCGCCTCCTTGTTAAATAGACCCTCCACCTAACCCTCCACTAATCTCTCCACCAAACTCAGGTATTTAAATATCAATTATAAATCTTCCCTGCCACAACATCTTCTCCTGCTTCAAAGGAATAAATCATCATACCCCTTGTAAAGGCAGACAAAGAAACTTCAAACTCCTCTCCACCTTTGACCTTTTCTTTTTTATAAAGCAGCTTACCTTGCGTATTGACAATTTTAAAATTCGAAGAAGTTAAACCATCACGAACTTTAACGACCAAATTATTATTAATGGTTTTAATTTCAAAATCGGAAGCTGAAATTTCAGGTAACGCAGTTGGTGAACACATTTGCTCTAACTGAAACATAGTAGTCACTTCAGCAGGATTCAGTTCACGTTCATACAAACGCATGTCATCAATAACTCCATCAAAATAAAATTGTGCATTAGCAGCATCAAAGCCGCCACCAATCCACAATGTTCGTTGACGGTTAACACATATTGAACTTGTTGGTTGATTCAAATCTAATACGCCATTTTTATAAACATTCATTCCTGTAACCGGATTGATAGTATAAACATAATGCTGCCAGGAATTTGAAAATACCGTACCTAATTGTATCAGCCTTCCACCCGCAGTGCAATCTCCAAAATCCCAGATTGTAGATGAAACACCATTGTGGCTATAATACGCCATTGCATTAAAGCGATCCGCAAAATCATCGGGTATCAACATGAGAATTGTTTGCAGTTTAACCTGATTAGGTTGAATCCAAACGCTGATTGAAAAAGAAGAGGATTGCGTAAATGTCGAAAGCGCACCAATATTAATATAATCATCAATGCCATCGTATTGATAAGCGCTATTCAAATTTCCAAATCGGTCACTGCATAGTATTGGTCCATTCACAATTCCATGATGTCCGTTTCCGGTTAAATCATTTGCATTTCCGGTAAACGAATAACAGGCAAGCAAACCGTTATTCAGATTAATCTGAGAACACAATTCGCATGTTGAGAACAACATACTGAGTACAATTAGCATTTTTTTCATACTTAATTTTATTAAAATTACCTATATATTTAAAATCAAATAGGTCGGAAATAACAAGTATACCAAGTACAAAGTATACATGCCTGCAGCAAAAACCAGAATCGAAAATTACAAAAGAAAATGATAACTACCAAATCATGTAAGGATAATCACCGGCAACTTCATATTTAAAAGGGTAATTTCTTTATTTTTGCAATCAAACCCTTCAAAATTTATGAAAAATTTATCCTTACTAGTCTTAGTGGTAGCATTGGTTATTGCCTCTTGCGGCACTGATAAACAACCTGTTACAGACAATAGTCCGGACTTTCTGGCTTCAAATATAGATACGTCCGTAAAGCCGGGCGAGGACTTTTTCCTGTATGCCAACGGTGCCTGGTTTTCTAAAAATCCTATTCCGGCAAGCGAGCAGGGCAATGGTTTATGGCAGCTTATCCGCGATACCATCAACGCTCAGGTGAAGCAAATCTGTGAAAATTCAGCTTCTATACAAAATGCAGAGAAAGGCAGTCCAAAACAAAAAATCGGGGATTTCTTTTATTCAGGAATGGACAGTATTACCATCAACAGTGCCATGCTTTCAAATCTGAAGCCGGAGATGGATATGATTGACGGCATTAACGATGCTGCAAGTCTTGCAAAAGCCACCGCCATGGTACATATGTTATCCAGCTCACCGATGTTCGGTTTTTATATTGGTCAGGATGACAAAATCAGCAATAAGTATGCAATTTTTATCTCTCAGGGTGGATTAAGTCTGCCCGACAGGAGTTTTTACGTCGATAATGATGACCGTGCAAAAAAGATCCGCGAGAAATTTTCTCCATACATGGTGAATATGTTCACATTGATGGGTTATGAAGCAGGTAGCGCTACAAAAGTTGCAGCGAATGTCATCAACCTTGAAACTGAAATTGCAAAAGCATCTCGCAAGCGTGAAGATACACGCGACCCTCATGAGAATTACAATAAAATGGATTTTGCAACATTGAAAAAGTCGACTCCTAACTTTGACTGGACAACATTCATGAGTACTGTTGGTTTACAAAATCCGGATACGGTTATTGTTGGCCAACCTGAAGTACTTGCAGCCTGGAATAAATTTCTTAAGTCTGTTCCTATGGATGTATGGAAGGATTATCTGAAATTTCAAATGGTGCGCGGGCTTGCCAGTTATCTGGATGACAAAACTTACAATGAACATTTTAATTTCTACAGCAAAACAATTCGCGGAGTTCAGGAGCCTAAACCACGGTGGAAGAGAGTAACAGACCAGACCAACAATTCTCTCGGCGAGCTCATAGGTCAGGTTTATGTTGCTGAATATCTTCCAAAGGGAACCAAAGAAAAACTTGAAGAAATTGGAAATTCCATTAAAGCTGTCTATGCTGAACGTATCAAGCAGCTTGACTGGATGGGACCTGCTACTAAGGAAAAAGCACTGGTAAAATTAAATTCCATTGTAATGAAAGTAGGGTATCCTGACAAATGGAAAGATTTGAGCACATTGCAAACTGACCGTACTTCGTATGTCCGCAACGTTATGAATGCGAATGCGTGGGAAATGCAATACATGATCAGTAAATATGGCAAGCCTGTTGACAGAACTGAATGGGAAATGACTCCACAAACCTACAACGCATATTACAATCCTTCCAACAATGAAATCGTTGTTCCTGGATCAAACATTATCGTTCCGGGTTATGAAAGAGTGCTTGCTGATGATGCCATTCTATATTCTATCATTGGTGGATCTACATTCGGACACGAGATCACTCACGGTTTTGATGATCAGGGAAGTCAATATGACGAAAAAGGAAATCTAAACAACTGGTGGACCAGCGAAGACAGCACTAAGTTTTTTGCTAAAACAAAAATGGTTGTCGATCAGTTTAACAGTTATGTAGTTGTCGACAGTCTCACCATCAACGGCGAAATGACCCAAGGCGAGAACATTGCCGACATAGGAGGTATCATGATGGGTTACGAAGCGTTTAAAAAAACAAAACAATTTACTGAAAAACAAATGATCGGTGGTTTATCTCCTGATCAGCGCTTCTTCCTTGGCTATGCACTGGCGTGGATGATCAACGACCGTCCGGAATCATTAGCAGCCCAGGTAAAGAGTGATGTACATTCTCCTGCGAAATACAGAGTGATAGGACCACTTTCTAACATGGGCGAATTTTATTCAACATTCGGAATAAAAGAAGGCGACAAGATGTTTAGGGCAGAAGCGGATCGGGTGAAAATATGGTAATGTGTATGATGTGATGATGTGGTAATGTGGTAATGTGGTAATGTGGTAATGTGTGTCTTGCGGAAATTGCCGTTCAGTACTAATAGTTTGAGGGAGTAGATTGGAGAATTATAAATTCTTAAATGAAATTAAGTGATAAAATGAAATCGAAAATTTTAATTGCAGGGATAACTTTGTTTGTAGGAATAATGATCTTCCAAACCATATCTCCCGAAAACACTATTCCCACCGCTCTCGCCGACACTACTGACGTGAATCCTAATGGGTCGAGTGAGTTGTCGAAGCTGATGAGAGATATGCAGAAATACACCAATGATGCGAAGCTTGATGTGAAGTCGGGTAAAATGCCTGCCATGTACCCAAAAGATTTCGACAAAATTCATACAGCAAAAATTACAGAAGGTGTTAGTAAAAGTGATTACTATAAACAGTTTGCTGATTTATATGTAATGGCTGTAAAAAGTTATGCAACCTCTACTCCTGAAACTCGTGTTGAAACATACAACAACATGGTTTCATCATGCCTGGCCTGCCACTCGCAACATTGTCCGGGACCAGTACCGGCGATCCGGAAAATGACCATTGTCGATTAAGTGATTTAGCCGCGAAGTGATTTGTCTCCATTGCATGAGGCAGTTGCCGAGTAGTACAATTGCAGCTGTAGTATGGTTATTGACAGCAGAAAAGAACATTTAAGTTGGCAATCTTCTCACAATTTCTATTGTTCAAAATTAAACTTTTAATGAAAGATCCCAATTTAATGAACGAATCATCCATCCGTCCCTTACATGCAAGTGATTTAGAGAAAGTAGCTTTTCTCTTCGATCAATATCGTGTTTTTTATGGGGAGGTTTCGGATTATAATTCGGCATTGGAATTTTTGGGTGAGCGGATGCATGAGAATGAATCGATAGTTTTTATTGCAGTGGAACCTAACGGACATTTTTCAGGATTCGTTCAGTTGTATCCGATTTTTTCATCGGTCAAGTTAAAACGGCAGTGGTTATTGAACGACTTATTTGTTGCAGAAGATTTTCGTAACAACGGCATTGGAAGAAAGCTCATCGACGCATGCAAAATTTTTTGTCGCGAAACCAACTCCGGAGGATTACTTTTAGAAACAGCTAAAACAAATATCTCTGCTAACAACCTTTACTTAAATACAGGTTTTAAGGTTCAATATGAGCAGAATTTTTATTTTTGGGATGAAAGCGGCCGCTAGACCTGGTTGTTCATCAACACCAAAAGTGTTCATATATCATTGAGAATACATCATCCTCTTTGGGCTCTTAGCTTAACTCTGGGATCTAGATGCTGCAATAATTTCCAAAAGAACCGTTACTCCCTCATGCGCACTCACACTCTCCAGACTGGAGGCAAAAAAGAGAACCTGTTAACACCTTTAATGGTTTCCTTTTTCTTTACCCAATTTCTCTTCTTTTTGGATGAGGGTTACCATGATTTCAGGTGGATGCAGAGTATTGGAAATTGGATATGTTTTGTCATATACTGGTTTTGCCTCTTTACGGGCGAGGTCATTGTTCAGAATTATGTACTAAAAGACAAAACAACACCAGTCCATCAGGGGATCAAACACCTACTCGGCCTCTTTCTCGGCCTAACTGTAGCGGTTTCGCTTTTTATTGGTTTGAAGTTTTTGTGGTAGTCTTGTTAAAGCAATGGCATCCTTGACAGACCAAGTGTGGCTCAGAGTGTTTTGGTTGATTTTCATTAGGTTATACCAGAACAAATAAACTTATACTTGGTTTTAAGTTTTTTCTTGTAATTTGCAATCGGTAAAATAAAGACTTCAGATGACCGGCAAATCGGAAGGGATGACCATTAAATACAATAAAATATGATCAGAATTATATTAACCTTACTAATCATTTGCCATGGAAACAATTTGATAGGCCAGGTTCCTAAAGCTGCAATAGAATTATACAATAAGGGATTGGAATATTACAATCAAAAAGATTATGTTGAAGCTAATTCCTTTTTTTCAAAAGCAATTGAAATTTATAGTTGGCCTGATGCTTATTATAATAAAGCTTCGGCTAATTACAAATTAAATGACATTAAATCATATTGCATCAATATCAAACATGCCGCTGATTTAGGCGACGAAGAATCACAAATTGCTTATAAAAAGAAGTGCATTTCGATTGATACTATTTATAGAAATATCGATAGTTTAGTTAGCTCAAAAGAACAAGCAGCCTTTTACGAAGTAATTACGGTTGAGCCCCATTTAAATCAAATGAGGTATGAACAATATGTTAATGATACAGTAATTGTAGGCTATCAAATTAACAAAAGTGACACCATATATTCATGCCATCCGGATATGGATTTACCGGTTTTTCCTGGAGGAGAATCTGGGTTGATTAAATTTTTATCCGATAATATAATGTACCCTGCATATTCCAGAGAAAATGGAATAACTGGAACTGTATTCGTCACATTTGTGATAGATAAGAATGGTAAAGTTACAGGAGCCAGTATACTTAGAGGAATTTCAATCGATGCAAATAACGAAATTTTAAGAGTAGTCAATAAAATGCCTAATTGGAAACCGGGAATGTGTAATGGCAATTCAGTAAATTTTCAATTCAATTTGCCTGTGAAATTTTCATTGAGGTAATTTGATTATTTAACTGCTGAATATTGTAAAATTTAATATTTTTTATGACTTTGAAATTATTTTTACTACCTTCGGAAATATTCCGGTGTGATGTATAGAAATAAACTTTATAAAGTTAAATTATATTTTATTTGTATCAGCAAATAAAATATAACTCTTTACTATTAGGCAGACGGAATGCCAAGCAGTGGTAAGTGTATGTTCTCCAAATTTTTTCAATCAGTTACAAACAAAATTGATCTTTTTATAAAATCAAAAATGATTTTCTATTCTGATAAATAAAGGAAATTCTTTATAAATTTGTTACTGGATATAGTCACTCTTAATTCTGAGTGGGATATAACTAATTCAGATTTTCCAATACACAAAATTAATATAGAAAAGATATAAAAGCTGAACCATGAAATCATCCGTAATCATTACATTTCTTGTTTGTCTTGTAGCAATCACTGGAACTAAGGCACAGAATTTCTCCATTGGAAAATATGATACACTACATTCAAACATATTAAATGAAGACAGACAGATTCTGGTCCATGTTCCTTCAGGGGCTCAAAACAACGATGTGCGTTACCCGGTGATGTATTTGCTTGATGGGGAAAATCATTTCACGAAAACGGTTGGCATTATAGATCACCTCAGTACTACTGCAGGCAATGAACTTTGTCCACAGATGATTGTAGTTGCCATTTTTCATCCTGACAGGGAAAAAGATTTAATTCCGCCTGCATCTAAAGAGGACAAAACAAAGGATCATTTTCCTGAATTTCTTGAGCAGGAACTTTTCCCTTATATAAACAGCCACTACCCCACCGAACCCTATCGGATACTGGTTGGGCATTCGCTGGGCGGACTTAGGGTCATTAATACAATGGTGTACCAGCCACATTTGTTTAATTCTTACATTGCTTTAGACCCCAGTTTAGGCATGGTCAAAAACTGGATTGGAAATGCAACCACGGAGTTTAATAAAATTGATTACACAGGCAAATCGCTTTACATCGCCCTGGGAATGACCATGCCCAAGGGTATGGATACGGCTGTAATTTTTAGAGATACCTCTGGTAATGCCAGACACATGCGTTGCATCATGACTTTTGCAAGAAATGCAGAAAGCACTAAAAACAATGGTTTGGATTTTAATTGGAGATATTATCCTGATGAGACGCATCAAAGCGTGGTATTCAAAGGTACCTATGACGGATTGATTGCGAACTTCCCCTGGTTTAAGAACGAAAAGTTGTTTGATATTTTCAAACCAGATGTAAATGCTGAGGCATCAGTAAGAATCATTACAGATTACTATGAATCCCTTTCGAAAAAAATGGGTTATTCGCAGGTTGCACCTGAACAAGGCACTTCAGAGCTTATAGATTATCTCACTTTCAAAAAGTGGTACGATAAAGCACTTGCATTTGCACAACTCAATTTTATAAATTATCCGAACAGCAAAAAGGCAAAAAGGCAGTTAGATGAATCACTATGGAATACTAAAAAAAGCATTTCAGATTTAAAATCAACAAAAACTGCAAATGAGATTTACAAGATGTGTAAGAAGGAAGCAACTAAAAAAGAACCTGAATATAATATTTCAGAAAATGCAATAAATACTTTAGGGTATGATTTTATGCAAAATAATAAATTGACTGACGCGGAAATAATATTCAAACTAAATGTTGAATTGTACCCTAATTCCTATAATGTTTATGATAGTTATGGCGAATGCTTATTAGCAAAGGGTCAAGAAAAGGAAGGAATTGGAGCATATAGAAAATCCCTCGAACTTAATCCTGACAATTCCAACGCACGAAAAATTATAGAAAAGTATGACCGCAACAAATGACCAGTATTTGATTATTTGATTTTTCAGCAACCTAAACATTTATTTAAAGGAAAATAAAAGTGCGTTTATAATAAACTCTTTAGCAAAATTGCATACATGAAATCCGGAAAACAAACAAAAATAATATGGTTGCTTCTTTTAAACATTTTGTGCTGCCATATTATGCAGGCGCAAGAAACGGAAGGCCTTTTTTTAAAAGACTTGAAATCAAATTGTACCGTATGGTTCAAACACACATATGCAGAAGACAGTGTTACCTGGAGTGGTGCATGTGAAAATAATCTGGCTTCAGGGTATGGCACCATGGAAGGATTTACAAAAGGGCAACAAACTTCAAGTTATGTTGGAGAAATGCAAAATGGAAAACCTCATGGAAAAGGGATATTTACCATGGGCAACAACAGAAAATTAGAAGGAAATTTTTCAAATGGAGAACCACTTTTTTTAAGTGACGAGTGCTTGAAACTCTTATATAAAAATAGTATTTCAGAAACCGACAGCTCTGAAATTTATGTTGGCGACAATAATCTGAAACAACTATATTATCATGCTGTAGTCCCTATAGGAAAAATTAAAGGGGCAGTTGTTCTGATGCCCGGCACATGGGAAACTACAGAGCATTTAATCAGCAGCACACAAACATTATGTGAATTGGCGTATAAAAACAACATGACAGTGATTGCGCTTTCCATAAATCAACGGCTAACATTGACTGATGCTATTGTCTCGGTAATGAACAAAATGATCGGTGATGCAATATTAAAATATAGTATCCCGAAAGATAAAATTGTAATTGGTGGCTGGAGCATGGGTGGACTATTTAGTTTGCGTTATACTGAATTAGCCAATCAGGACGCTACCAAAACTGTGATTAAACCAGCAGCAGTTTTCAGTTGTGATGGTCCAAGTGATTTGATAAATATTTACAACAAGTTTCAAATGAAACTTAGAAAATATCCCGATAACAGCGAAGCTGCATACGGCATTAAGGATTTAGAAAAATATTGTGGCGGATCACCGGAACTGGTACAGGAGAAATACATCTATTATTCGTCTTTTACCTATTCAAAACCTGATGGAGGAAATGCCAAATATCTTATTAACACTCCTGTTAGAATTTATAATGACCTTGATGCAAACTGGTGGATGGAAAACAGGGATTGGATATGTACTACATGAACGGATTAGACCAAACGGCAATGATTCAACTGCTGAATGACATGGGAAACAAAAAGGCTGAATTTATTAATTCCTACCAGAAAGGATACAGAATTGAAGGAAACAGACATCCGCACTCATGGTCTATTGTTGAACCTGTGGAATGTATGAATTGGATTTTGGATGTGCTTAAATAATAAAAATGAAATTAAATATGTACACCATCAGACCACGCTAATTCAATTAAAAACTTAAAGATCTATAATTTTAAGAAGCGCGTGGTTTGAAGCAGTTCAATTGATGGCATTGGTGCAATTTTTCAATGCATTAAACGTTTCTGATGAAAATCAGATCCCATGAAATATATTTTACTCGTATTTGCATTTTTTGTTCTTTTTGGATCACCGGTTACCGGCTCAGACACATTAACAATTGAAAAACATCCAAGCATTGGAATTGGAATAAAATTAATTTCCGAGCGATCCGGAGACTACCAGATTCGAGACATTAATTTTCAGGTATTATATGGAGGCATTCAGTTTCTGAAATACTTTAAATCCTCCAGATCCCGTTTTGAATCCGGATTGTACCTGAATACAAAGGTGAAAGAATTTACCTTTGCTTACGATGGCCCGGATTTATTTATTTCACTTTATAGAATGGAAAATCCTGTCAATTATAATTTTTATTACTTAACATTGCCTGTAAATTACCGCTTAGAGACCAAATTGTTTTATCTTTCTGCAGGATTAACTTTTGATTATTTGATTCACATATATCCGGAAAGCAGTGAAATTATAACAGACAGTTTAGAAAATTTTGGTAATGATAGACTATTTTACTTAGGATACAACTTGAATCTTGGGATTAATAAAACCATTTCTAAAAAATTTGATATTTTCATGGAAAGCAGGGTAGCTGTAACTATCAGCACAGATAAAAAGGATGGTGGTTTCATTATGGATGGCGGGAATATAGCAACTTCACATATAAATTATGGGTTTGCTGTGGGATCAACTTATAAATTTGGTAAATGATCAAATAAATTACTAGTAATGGTTTGCTTAATCCAATTGACACGAAACTTGAATTTTTCTAATAAGTTTCTTGCTTTTGCATATATAATCAAGTGATTATTGTCCTAAATCGGTTGTCAGCGCCGCTGTGATATTCAATATTCTTGGTGAAATTATTTTTAATGAAAAAATAATAAATGAATCCAAAATGCATATTGAACTTCCTGATATGACTGGTGAAATTTATTTGATACAAGTTCAAGATGGTTTAAATAACTATTGTAAGAAAATTATTATTCAGTCGCATTGATTGACTCCAATCAGATTGTAATTTTCAAACATTCTATTTATACAAGTTGGAGCGTATCGCTTTTTTTTATACCTTTCGATAACCCCAATCCTTTATTCTTATGAAACGACTGTTAATCAGCCTATTATGTTATTTTTGGATGCTTTCAGGCACCTTTGCTCAAATCAATGGCTGCACCGATCCGCAATCGACCAACTACAATCCTGCAGCAACGGTTAATGATGGATCCTGTACATACAGTGCCACCACATTAACACTGACAGATAAAACCAACCTCAGTGCCCCTTTGCTGAATGAATCATCCGGTCTGACATTCATTAATGGAAAATTATGGACATTCAATGATTCCGGAAATGCAAATGATATTTACCGGATTGATACTTCCACAAGTACCGTGTATCAAACTGTAGATATCAGCAATGCAACAAATACCGATTGGGAAGACATGACTTCAAACAATGACTATCTGTTCATTGGAGATTTTGGAAATAATAATGGCAACCGGCAGAATTTAAAAATTTATCGCGTTAACAAAGCCGATCTCCCTACCAATGCCACAGCTGTTACCGCTGCTGTAATTAATTTTTCATATTCTGACCAAACATCATTTCCATCCTTACCTAACAACAACAATTTTGACTGCGAAGCAATGATTTTTCTAAATGACTCTATACATCTTTTCAGTAAAAACTGGGTCGATTTGCAAACCAAACATTACGTCCTTCCTAACACTCCGGGCACACATGTTGCTCAATATCGTGAAACTTACAATACTGGTTTTCTGGTGACCAGCGCTTCTGTACAGCAATTTGGTGTAATTGCCTTGATAGGATATATTAAAACCGGAACACAGGCTGTTTCCATGTGCATGCTGTATGATTATAAAAATAATTTACTTTTCAATGGCAACAAAAGAAAATTCAATATGTCAACGCAATTGGTTCAGGGGCAAATGGAGGGAGTTGAATTTTTTAACAGTTCCCGTGCATTTGTTACCAATGAACTTTTTACCAATGGAGCAACCGTTCCTGCCAAATTAAGAGTATTTAATATCGCTTCTTATTTACCTGCATCGTTTTTATATCCAAAACCTGCTGCGAATTTTGCCGGTAACAATCAGATTATCTGTGCAGGCGGAACAGTATCCTTCACCGACCAGAGTGTTAATACACCAACTTCCTGGCTATGGACTTTTACAGGAGGCAATCCAGCCAACTCTACATTGCAAAATCCACAGGTTCAGTATTTAACTCCGGGAACATACACTGTAAAATTAGTAGCCACCAACGGTGCCGGTAGTGATTCAATTGTCAAAACCAGTTACATTACAGTGAACCCTGCAGCCTCTGCATCTATCTCCGCAGGAGGACCAACTTCATTTTGCACCGGAGGTTCGGTAACATTGAATGCAAACACCGGATCCGGATTAACTTACCAGTGGCAAAATAATTCCGTAAATATCCCGGGTGCAGGTTCATCAAGTTATTTGGCTTCTGGCGCCGGTAATTATTCGTGCGTAGTCACGAACAACTGCGGCTCTGTTAATTCCAATACCATAGCCGTGGATGTAAATTCAATTCCGACTACACCAACAAGTCCTACAGGATTAACTTTAGCCTGTAAAAACACTACTAATAACATATATTCCGTGGCGTTAGTCAACGGAGCAACATCTTACACCTGGAGTGTGGCATCAGGTGCAAGTATTGTTTCTGGACAGGGTACTAATCAGATTGCTGTCGACTTTTTAAATACTGCAGTTAGTGGAAACATTTGCGTGTATGGATCCAACGGTTGCGGAAACAGTTTGCCTGTTTGCAAAACAATCAGCATTGTGAGCGCTGTTCCTTCAAAACCGGCCTCTATGACAGGCGATGCAGTGCAATGTCCCGGGAATACCGGCATACAATATTCCTGCGCTACAGTAAATAGTGCATCTTCCTATAACTGGGTTGTTCCGGCAACTGCAAGCATTGTAAGCGGTCAGGGCACTTCAACCATTGTAGTAAATTTCCTTTCTGGCTTTACTACAGGGGATATTAAAGTTGCTGCTGTAAATTGCAAAGGCAGCAGTGCATACCGGGCATTGACTATACGAAGCAAACCTTCAACACCCGGTGTGGTATCAGGACCGGTTGCTGAAGTTTGTGCTGGCTCTTCGAATGTTGTATACTCCATTAACGCGGTTGTAGCAGCTGCCGGTTATAACTGGACTGCCCCTGCTAATGCAACAATTGCAAGCGGACAAGGAACAAATTCCGTCACGGTAAACTTTGGCCCTTCCTTCATAACCGGAGCATTGAAAGTTTCATCGTATAATGTTTGCGGAACCAGTACGGAAAGAAGTACAACAATCCGAAGCGTACCTCCTACTCCCGGGGTCATCACTGGATCAAATACTATCTGTATAAATCAAACCGGCGTCACGTTTTCCATTGCTGCAGTTACAGGATCTACTACTTACAACTGGGTGGTACCGGCCGGAGCTGTTATCACTTCGGGACAAACAACCAATACCATCACAGTAACTTTTGGAGCTACTGCAGGAATAGTTAAGGTACGTGCCGGAAATAGTTGTGGAAATAGTGCTTACAGAACACTTTCTGTTTCTGTCAATTGCAGAGAATACAATAACACAGAATTCACCCATTTAAATGCGGAAATTTATCCAAATCCATCAGCTTCAAATTTCACTCTGTCACTTGATGGAAAATACGAAGGAAAAGTGAAATTTATTTTAAGGGATTTAATGGGAAGAGAAATTGAAAGATTTGAAAATCTTTCTACCCAATATAATTTTGAATTTGGTTCAGCTCTTACTTCCGGGGTTTATTTTGCAGAAATATCAAATGATAAGGAAAATATAATTATGAAACTCGTGAAACAGGAATAATTAAAAATTCAAATTTCATATTGTCACAGAAAATCTACCCCGTGAGTGTGTTCATGCTTTTCAAATAATTTTGAACTTATTTTCAATCATATTGAAATGTCTGCATTTTACTTATATAAGTACTTGTTTGATTCCAGCCTTTAAGAAATTAATTAAAAATTTGATCATGAATGCTGATCATACTTAAACCATCATCCAGTGACAAGAAATCGCGCTATCAAAATAATTATTCTCCTTGCCTGACTTTAGGAATTTACGAAGCGTAAAACATAATTGAAATTTAATTATTTTCACCGTCATCAATTTCCCATTATTTGTACAATTAGTTGTTTCGGATTTAGTTCATTTAGTTGATAATCACTTCTTTAATACTATAAGGTATGCGCTTAAAGGTATCGTTTCTGATTTTAGTATCTTTCATTTTGTCAATTTCATTACGAGGACAGGGTTATAGTTTTGAAAAGGTTCCCGATTGGGTTAAGGAAGTAAAAATCCCATCAAAGCTTCCTGTCTCAAAGTATGAAATTATGTCGGGGGTTTATGAGATGCTTCTTGACTATCAAATTAATTTAGAAAAAAATATGATGTTTTGTCGTGAGGTCCGAAATGTTGTGTCGTACAGCGGAATAACCAATGCATCGCAAATTTCCGTTTCCTTTGACACATCCTATCAGAAATTATACATTCATCATCTTTACATTTGGAGAAAATGGATCAAGACTGACCGTACACATGATCTTACTTTGGAGTTAATGAATAATGAACAAAATCTCCAACAGGGTATTTATACCGGCCAGGTAACTGCATACGATATCCTGAATGATGTACGCAAAGATGATCTTATAGAATTTGCTTATACCCTTGTCGGGAAAAATCCAATCTTTGAAAATGGTAAATACCTTTTTATTCCTTTGGAAGCCATGAATCCTATTGACCTTTTATCTATGCGGGTAATCTACCCTAAAGATAAAGATTACGTATACAATTGTGTTGGCTGCGACAGTCTAATTCAAACTTCCGAAAAAGATGGATATCAACAAATAGAATTGAAGCAAGAGGATATCAAAGCACTACAACTAGAGGAAAATACACCTCCCTGGGTAATTCCGTACAAATATTTTACATTAAGTAGCTTTAGGTCATGGAGAGAAGTTAACACTTGGGCACAGAATGTTTTTGCACTGAAAAAAGATCCTGAATTATCAGATGTATTTCATGAATTATTTTCAGGAGCTGAAACTACGGAAGAAAAAATAAATAAAATTATCAATTTTGTTCAGGATGATATTAGGTATATGGGAGTTGAGTCTGGTATTGGTAGTATTAAACCAGCATCTCCTGAAAAAGTAATCAAACAACGATTTGGTGACTGCAAAGATAAATCTTTGTTAATGGTTTCACTCCTGAAGAAAATCGGTGTTACTGAAGCATATCCTGTCCTGGTGAATACCGACTTACAGAGCAGCCTCGTTAAACTAGGGCCCAGTAATGAAGTATTTAATCATTGCATTACAACCTTTAATTTTGAAAATCAAACATACTGGGTAGATCCAACTATAGGGATGCAGGGAGGTGATTTTAAAAATATAAGTATCATCAATTTCGATAAGGCCCTTATCATAGGGAAGCCTGCTGATAGTTTGCATACAATGGTACAAGTAAGAAATACACCACCTGATGATATTGTTGATGAGTATACCATAGAATCTTTTACTGAACCTGCAAAATTAAAAATCACTTCTATACGGTATGGTTTAGAGGCTGACATGAGGAGATCTCTTGTTGAATATATTTCTGCAAATAAACTCCAGGAAATTGCAGAAGCTGACCTTAAAGAGCAATATCCCGAGGTAATAAAAACTGCCGACATCGATTTGCACGATGATATTGTAAAGAATATTTTTACTACAAATTATCAGTTTGATGTCGGAGGGTTTTGGCAGGATGGTGACAAAGGAACCAATGAGGCTGCCAAAGGTTTGTGGATTTTTCGATTTGAGCCTCAAACCATGTACAGGGAAATTAACAAATCCTCCTGTGAAAAAAGAAAGTACGAGTATGCTGTGTATTATCCATTAAATTTTGTTTACCGGGTAATTTTTCATTTTCCAAAGCCAATGATTATTGATGATAACTATACATTGTACGATAATAATGTGTTTACTTTAGAAGAAGTGATTGAGCAGCTGAGCTCTAATTCGATTCAAATTGAATATACATACAAAACTAAATCTAATTCTATAAAACCTGGCGATTATATGAAAATATGTGAGGAAAAAAATAAAATTGCGAAACAATTTCCTCTGGTTATATATTTTCCAAAATAAAACTTAATTATGAAAAGAATCATATTTACCCTTTGCCTTTGCTGCGTATTAACAACCCCTCTTTTTTCCCAAGGAACAATTACAATTTACTATGATAAAAACTGGGAAGAAATTTCCAATGAAAAGGAGGCTGTCTATTACCGTAAAGCAATTTCTGAATCGGATAATGTATGGCAAGTGAATGACTATTACATTACCGATACTCTTCAGATGAGTGGCACATACAAATCCAGAAAATTCAATATCAGATATGGCCACTTTGTTTACTATTTTGAAAATGGCCAAAAAGATTCGGAAGGAATTTTTGTAGATGACAAAAGGGACGGAGAATGGAATTTCTATCATGAAAATGGTAAGAAAAAAAGTTCAGGGAAATTTATACTTGATGATAAATCTGGATTTTGGCAGTATTGGGATGAAAATGGAAGATTAAAGTCTACTGAAAATGATTCGAAACCTAATAATTGTACCATTGAGGGATTTTATCCAAATGGGGCCTCCAGCTTTAAAGGCACTTTTCAAAACAATAAGCCACACGGATTATGGGTTTATACAAATAGTAAAGGTCGTGTTACATTTTCGGGAAATCTGAAAAATGGAAAAAAAGAAGGTGAATGGACTCGCTTCTACAAGGAAGGTAATTTGAAATTAGTATATAAGGACGGAGAGACTGTAAAGCAAAAACTGGGAGGAATAGTTAGAGGGGAATAAAGTGTTCCCGATTTTTATAGCAATTAAATCTGCCCATCTTTCAGATGCGTGCCTTTCTTTATTAGAAACATTGTTTTTTCATCAAAATTTAACACATCGACCTTTTATTTCATGTTTTTTCTATAATTAACTGTAAATCATGTAACATAAAACTAAAATGTTATAACAAACCACTTATTTCGATAAGTCATCTTTGCATACTGTAAATAAGCTGATAACAGATCTCTCTTTCCCCATTTAAACCGGAATTTTTATTTCCTATAATTATTAAAATAAAAATTACCAGTTTGCATTGGACTATCAGCTGCTTTTAGTTTGTGAATAAAATGAACTAAAACAGAAAACTTCAAAAACCCATTTGTGAACTTAAATTCTCCTGCTAAAAAACATCTGCTTTCTAAAGAAATGGAGCAATATTTTTTAGATGTTGACAGATCCTGGAAATTCAATATGCGATTTTTTAAAGAAGCCTTTAAATCGCCATTCCATCTGAAAGAAATAATCAATCAATGTTTTGAGGTAGGATACAAATCACTTGCATTAATTACAGTGACGGGCTTCATTACAGGCATAGTATTTACAAAACAATCACGTCCTTCATTAGAGGATTTTGGTGCTCAGTCATGGTTACCTTCATTAATAGGAATTGCTATCATAAAAGCATTAGGCCCGTTGGTTACTGCGCTTATTTGTGCAGGCAAAGTTGGTTCCAGCATAGGTGCTGAACTGGGATCCATGAAAGTAACGGAGCAAATTGAAGCTATGGAGGTTTCAGCAATCAATCCTTTCAAATATCTGGTAGGTACCCGTGTTATTGCTACCACCATTACTATTCCAATTCTCGCATTATATTGCAGTGCGGTGGCACTTACAGGATCATTCATTAATATTTACATGGAAGAATCTACCAGTTTCATCAGTTTCGCTCAGAACACATTTAAAACATTGACCTTTATTGATCTTTTCTCTGCAGTTGGCAAATCGATTGTGTTTGGATATACTATTGGAATTGTTGGATGCTATAAAGGTTTTCATGCTATTCAAGGGACAAGAGGTGTTGGTAAAGCGGCAAATCAGGCTGTTGTACTTGCCATGTTTCTTATTTTTGTTGAAGAAATTATCATTGTTCAAATTGCTAATTGGATCCGTTTATATTAATTCTATGGATCAATTTAACGAACATATCATTGACAAATCGGAATCAGTAATTTCAATTAAGGGATTGTTTAAATCTTTTGAAGAATTGCATGTGCTTACCGGAATTGACTTCAATGTTTTCAAAGGTGAAAATGTAGCTGTACTTGGCAAATCAGGAACAGGGAAATCGGTACTCATAAAAATTATTGCCGGATTGCTGAAGCCCGACAGAGGAAAAGTTATTGTGTTAGGTAAGCATGTGGACAAACTGGACCCGAAAGAACTGGATGCGTTACGATTGCATATTGGATTTTCATTTCAGAGCAGTGCGCTGTACGACAGTATGAATGTTTACCAGAATCTGGCATTCCCTTTAACGATGAACGTGAAAAATCTTAGTAAAAATGAAATTGATAAGGCTGTTAAAGCAACACTCGATGACGTAGGACTCCTAGACAAAATGAAGCAAATGCCCGCTGATTTATCGGGAGGACAGAGAAAAAGAATTGGCATAGCCCGAACATTAATTCTAAAGCCGCAAATCATGTTATACGATGAACCTACCTCCGGGTTGGATCCGGTAACCAGTGCTGAGATTAATGAATTGATCGTAAAAGTTCAACAACAATATAATACAAGTTCTGTAATCATCACTCACGATCTCACCTGTGCCAAAACAACCAGCAATCGGTTAGCTATGCTTCTGGATGGCAAATTTTTAAAAACCGGAACATTTGATGAGGTTTTTGATTCAGATAACGAGCAGATAAAGAGTTTTTTTAATTATAATTTTATTCAATAAACCATGAATGAATCTTCAAATAAGCGGACAGTAATAGTTGGCATCTTCATAATAGTAGGCTTGGTATTTTTGGTAGCCGGAATTCTTATGGTAGGTAATCTCCGCAATACGTTTAAGAAAAAAATGCCCATAGTTGCACATTTTGAAGATGTTGGCGGATTACAAACCGGAAATAATGTCTGGTTCTCCGGAGTAAAAATAGGCACTGTTTCCAATTTGCATTTTTATGGAACAACTCAGGTGGAAGTTACCATGAAAATTGAAACCAAAGCACAGCAGTATATCCGTAAGGATGCTAAAATTAGGTTGAGCACCGATGGGTTGATTGGTAATAAAATTCTCGTCATCTATGGTGGAACCTCCGATAAACCAGAAGTGCAGGAGGGCGATACTCTTGAAGTGGAAAAAACTTTTTCATCCGAAGATATGATAAACACCCTTCAGGAAAATAATAAAAATTTACTGGCAATCACATCAGATTTTAAAACTATCAGTAAAAAAATTGCCGGTGGTGAAGGGACGGTAGGCAAATTGCTGGACGACGATTCGATATATGAAAATATCAATGCTGCAACTGCATCTCTTCAAAATGCTTCTGCTAATGCACAGCTAATGATGAATTCCCTTTCTAAGTTTAGTGAAGGTCTCAATACCAAGGGAACATTAGCTAATGAGTTGTCAACGGATACTATTGTTTTCAATTCCTTAAAGGCATCCGTTCTGCAATTGCAGCAAATGGCGGATACAGCAAATGTATTTATCACAAATCTGAATGCAGCCGGGAGTAATACCAAAACTGCTATTGGTGTTTTGCTACATGATGAAGAAACAGGTGCCCACTTAAAAGAGACCATAAAAAATCTGGAAACAAGTTCTAAAAAATTGGATGAAGATCTCGAAGCTGCTCAACATAATTTTTTGTTAAGAGGGTATTTTAAGAAAAAGAATAAACAAGCTAAAAAAGAATCAGGTAAAAACGGTTCTGACGTTAAATAATGCCGACGTGCCATCTTCAATCCGGTTAATAATTTTAGCTTTTTATGATTTAAATGAAAAGTTATATATCTTTGAGTTCCTGATTTTGAATGTATTATTTGCAATTCAAAATATATTCCATCCCTATGAATACACCTCGAAAACCAATTTTGGTACTGCTTCTCGTGTTAAACATCGTGGTATTAACCGGACAAATCTGGCCGGAAGGGGCTCCGCCCTTTGCACGCAGCGTGAATATTGTATTTTTAATTTTTTCACTCTTATTTTTTATTTTTTCCTTGAGAAGTAAAAAATAAAATATCGCAATTTTCTAATTTTACTTTAGTAACCCTTACATGAACCCCTTCCTTAACCAAAATGGATACTTTTTGTACATTTTGTTGGAAATAATTATAGAAAATAGTATTTTCACACACCTGAAGTCACTGATGCTGCCTCAGCATTTGTATAGTAGTTGATTCATCTAACTTACTCATCATATGGCAAAAACTAAAACTCACGAAACCGGCGAAAGTGTTCTGAAATTTATTGAAGATTTTGCTGACACGGAACAGAAGAAAAAGATAGTCATGACCTTATTGCACTCATGGAAAGGGTCTCCGGATTCAAAGCTAAAATGTGGGGTCCCAGTATCATTGGTTTTGGGACATATCACTACAAATACGAAAGCGGACATGAAGGGGATGCACCTATGATAGGCTTCTCGCCAAGAAAAGCAGCTATTTCATTATATGTATTTACTGGTTTAACCGATCATGAAAAATTTCTCAATGATTTTGGTAAATTCAAAATGGGCAAAGCCTGTATTTACATTAAAAAATTATCCGACATTGATAAAAAGAAATTAGAAACTATTATTAAAGCATCCATTAAATACTTAAAACAAAAATACGGCAAATAGTAAATTTAATTTATATTCAATTAAATTGGAATAAGTTGATTTTTAATCGCTTTCAAAATATTCGGTATAATAGTTGCCCAATATAGATCATACAATTAAAAATCAAAACATGACTAATCAAAAAAAATTTGGCATTTGGATGGACAATCATCATGCTGTAGTAGTAGGAAGTGCAGAGGGTAATGATGATTCACTTGCGGTAATCGCTCACATACATGGGGAAAAAACTACCCAAAACTCCAGTGAAAATACTGCATTCAACCAGGAAAAAACAGTTCAAGGAAAATTTTTTAAAGAAATTTCAACACATTTAACCAATGCTACTCACATCCATGTTACGGGGACTGGGACTGCACAAGAACAATTCATCCATTATCTTGCTGATACGCCCCAATTTAAAAACAGTCAAACATCTGAATCAACTTCGATTAAAATGAATGACGAAAAACTGATTCAATTTATAAGTTCAAAATTTTAGAGCCGATTAATCTATTTCAATTTCTTGAATTCAGGTTGTCTTGGTTTTGACAAAATTCAATTTAATATTTATCTTAGCTCCATAAATATAAAAAAATTAAATGATCATTAAACCATTACGTGATATGCAAGTCGTATCACGTATTTTTATTTAAAAACCATGAAAACAAGGCCATTTATCTTTCTGTTATTCCTTCTTTGTTCAACTGGAATGAATGCTCAATTAGTTACCACACAATTCGGACAAATTCAAGGGAGCACTAATGGAAATGTTCTTCAGTTTCTAGGAATTCCGTTTGCCAAACCACCGGTTGACACATTACGATGGAAGCCTCCGGTAAATCCTGATAACTGGCCTGGAGTATTGAACACTACTTCTTTTGCGCCAGTGTGCCCACAGAAAAACTTTGATCAAGGTGGAACAAACGATACAATTATAGGTAATGAAGATTGTTTGTATTTAAATATTTGGACTCCTCAGCTTAATACTGGTAATTTGCCTGTGCTGGTATTTATTCATGGAGGAGGAAATCAACAAGGTAGTGCTAGCGAAGAGAACGGCGGAACTCAAATGTTTTTCGGAAAAAATATGGCAGACCGTGGAAATGCTGTTGTTGTTACTATACAATACCGGTTAGGTCCTTTGGGATTTTTAGCTCATCCCGGACTGGAACCGGAAAATGCCAACGGCATTTCCGGTAATTATGCTGTGATGGATCAAATTCTTGCTTTGAACTGGATACAAAATAATATTTCCGCTTTTGGAGGGGATATAAATAAAGTAATGATTTTTGGAGAAAGTGCCGGAGGTGTGAATGTTGGAAATCTTTTAACCTCTCCACTTGCTACAGGGTTGTTTCAACGAGCGTGCATTCAAAGCGCTGTTCCTGTTATCGATAATTATTTAAATGCAAAAAATAAAGGCATCTCTTATGTTGACAGCTTTACCGTTACCGGAACAGATGTTCAGAAAATAGCATATATGCGTAGTTTACCTTCTGATTCGTTAGTACAATATGAGACTTCACCCCTTGTTGGCGGAGCGGTAGGTATGAATTGGCAAGCGGTTGTAGATAATGTAATTTTTACGGATTACCCTTTTCAAAAATTCCAAAGCGGCATTTTCAATAAAGTTCCTCTTATCATAGGATCCAATTCTGAAGAAATGAGTTTGTCGGCACCACAGACTGTTTTACCAATCATGGTTACTGCATTAATAAATTCTTATGTGCCGGTTGCCTTACAACCACAAGCGAATTTGCTATATCCTCCGGGCTCTACCAATGCTGAAGCGAGAGAGTCTTATATCGGCATTCTGACCGATGCACAATTCACATCCACAACACGAAGAGCTGCCCAATGTGTCAGTAAAAATCAAACAGAACCTGTTTACAGATATTTTTTCACATACAAGCATTCAATCCCTGTGCTTACCACTTTAGGAAGTTACCATGGTATGGAATTATTTTATGTATTCAACAACTGGGAAAATGCAACTCTTGGCTCCGGACCTTTGTTCAGTGCGCAGGATGACTCCGTCCAAAACAACATGTTGCAGTATTGGGTAACTTTTGCAAACTCAGGTGATCCGAATGGATCGGGACTAACTACATGGCCGCAATACCAAAGCAATTCTGATTGTTACCTCGAAATTAAGGCTTCTCCGGATGGTAGCCAGTGTGGAATTCGCACAGCAGAATCTGATTTGTGGGATGCAGCAATTAATTTTATCCCATGCACCGGAACCGTTAGTTTGGAGGGCCTTGTTCAAACGACACCCACAAATTTTGTTTACCCAAATCCTACCGATGGAATTCTGCATTTAAATCCGCCGCTTTCGGATACTGCGATAAAAATTCAATTATATGATATGACCGGAAGAGAACTTATATTTGTAAAAAATCAAACAGTTCTTGATATATCCTCTTTCTCTTCCGGAATTTATATGATTAAATTTGAGCAATTGGGTAAATCGTTTTATACTAAAATAGTTAAAAACTAAAAAATCTTCTTTCTCTGTATAAGACTGGCATTCAATAACCTGAGTACACAAAAGTTCCAAACAGACAACTATCATTCTGATAACTGAAACACAACTAATTAAAGATGGTTACCATAAAATTCGCGAAAGCATTTGCACTCAATTTTGAGGAAACGGATGAAGCGCCTCATATGGAAGTTGTTTCTGTTAGGGTCAAGAAAAAAATATTCATCACCCTGAATGAAAAAATGAATAGGGTTTGTGTACGGTTGAATCCTATTGATCAGGATGTATTTTGCTCTTTTGATTCTTCTGTAATATACAAAGTTCCCAATGCCTGGGGAAAGTATGGCTGGACGCTGATCGAATTAAAAAAAATCAGAAAGGAAATGCTTAAGGATGCCATAACTTGTGCCTATTGCAATGTGGCACCAAAAAAATTAGCAGAAAAATATTTACCGGGATTGTAAATTACTTTGATGCAATTTCCTTAAAAGTATTTCCATCATTCAGATTACCGCTTTTATAGCCTCGTTTAAACCAGTACATCCGTTGTTCACTGGTGCCGTGAGTAAACGATTCAGGAACCACATATCCACGGGCTTCCATTTGCAAACGATCATCACCGATTGCATTTGCTGCTGTTAGAGCTTCTTCAATATCACCTTCTTCTAAAATATTATCCATTGCATGAGCATGATGTGCCCATAACCCTGCCAGGAAATCGGCTTGCAATTCCAGCTTGACTGAAGCCTGATTAATTTCCTCTTCACTTGCATGACCTCTCAACTGATGAACTTTATCGGATATACCTAAAATATTTTGAACATGATGTCCAATCTCATGAGCGATTACATATGCCATCGCAAAATCTCCCGGTGCGTTGAATCGTTCCTTCAACTCTGTATAAAAACTTAAATCGATGTAGGCTTTTTTATCGGAAGGGCAATAAAATGGGCCACTTGCCGATGAAGCATAGCCACATGCAGATTGAACTTCGCCTGTAAACAAAACTAATTTTGGCTGCTCATATTGGGCATTTAACTGTTCCTGAAAAACTTTGTCCCAAACAACTTCTGTTTCCTTCAACACCACTGAAGCAAATTTAGATGCCTCATCATTTAATTCCGGTGAAGTTGCGGTTTGCTCCGTTGGCTGACTGACGTTAACCTGATTAAGGAGCTGAGAAGGATCTGATCCGGTGAGCAGGGCAATCACAATTACGATGATGGTGCCAACGAGTCCGAGACCGGCACCCATTTTACCACTCATGCCACGGCGGTCTTCCACATTACCACTGCCTTCTCGATTTCTCCATTTCATGATGAATTGTTTTAGATTATGTCCAAATTTAATCAGAACAAATGGGAAAAACAATTCCAATTTCGTTTCATCCGCTTACATTTACTCTCTAATTTATTGACATCCAATTACTTTAATTTCAAAGGTGCCGGTTAACAAAATCACATTTATTTGGTTTAATTTAGATAACTCCTAAATCAATCAATAACCCTTCAAAACAAATTAACACTTATGAAAAAACCACTGTTATTACTATTACTAATTCCAGTTGTTGCTGCATTTGCATTGCCAACAAAATTGTTGCTGCATGTCGACACATTTAAAATTGATCCCAAAGCAAGCAAAATTGAATGGGAAGCCGAGAAAGCCACCGGCAAACATTCGGGAACTATTACCATTGCGAGTGGCGATATAGCAAACAACCATGGGCAGCTTGGCGGAAAAATTGTTCTGGACATGACTACAATTGCTGTTACCGATCTGGAAGGTGAATATAAAGGAAAATTGGAATCTCATTTAAAATCCGAAGATTTCTTTAGCGTTGAAAAATTTCCAACTGCAACTTTTGAAATTGCATCGGTTGCTCCACGTTCCGGAGTTACTGCGGGTGAGCCTAATTTTAATGTAACCGGAAAATTAACAATAAAAGGAATTTCAAACGATATTACATTTCCTGCAATCATTCGTTTTGAGGGAAAGAAAATGACAGCTAAAGCAGATGTTAAAGTCAATAGAACCAAATATGATATTAAATACCGCTCCAAAACTTTTATTGAAGATATTGGTGATAAAGCGATCGCAGATGAGTTTCTGATCAAATTTGATATTGTGGCCAACGTATAAGCTGGCGAATTTTATTTAAAAAACCGGGATCAGAAATCCCGGTTTTTTATATTAATACTGTTTAAATGCGAAATGATAGTGGAGATTTTTAAAATCATAAATAATTTCATTGGGTCAACATTCGCCGAATCTCTGCCATTCTTCTTCTGGAAACTTCTATAAGGGAATCATCTTTTAAATTCAGATTGCCATCATTGCTTATTGAAGAAATAAATGATCGGTTTACCAGATGGGATTTATGGACTCTTAAAAAACCTTTTTCAACAAGTATTTCTTCATACTCTTTCAATGTTTTAGATGAAAGTATTTTTCTGTTATTCGTTAATACAAAATTAGTGTAATTACGATCTCCTTCCAGTCGGATAATTTCATTAATAGTTAGAAACTGCATTCCCTGTGAACCATTTATTGCCAAGGAAAACTGCCCGTCGCTTTTTGCAGAAAGATTGTTCACAAGATTCTTATACTGCAAACCGGTTTGTGAAATGGATGTCCTGCGCTCCAGATGCCTGTCAACAGCACTTCTGAGTTCAGCAATATCAATAGGCTTTAACAAATAATCGAGCGCACTGAATCGAATGGCTTTAATTGCATATTGATTGAAGGCTGTTGTGAAAATAACATCAAAATTTATATTTTCAATTTTATTCAGCAAATCGAAACCATTTAAAAAAGGCATTTGAATATCCAGAAATACAAGGTCAGGTTTAAAATCCCTTATGGTGTAAAATGCATCCATCGCATTGTATACTTTTTCAATATTGGTTATTTCAGGAATGTTTTTGACAATAAGAGAATGTAAAATATTTACAGCTTTTTCTTCATCATCTATTATCAAAGCTTTAATCATGATCTTGCAATTTTAATTTCAACTATACTTTAGTTACCACTTTATCAATGTCGATAGACAACTTAGCACTTATTATGGTTACGTCTGCATTTCCGGATTCATCAAATAAGTCATCAACCCATATTTCCGGTTTAAATTGCGTCTGAAGTTTTACCAATTCTATTCTTTCCATTGTAATTTTAAGCCCTTTGCTTTCATGGTTAACAACATCTAATCTGTCTGCTTTTATTTCAGAAGCCAATTTTCTTCCAATACCATTGTCTTCAACCACAATCATTATTTGATCAAACTGGAATAACTTAAATGAAATATTCAGTACACGCTGCCCTTTTTTGTGCAGCAACCCATGCCAGATTGCATTTTCAACAAAAGGCTGAACTATCAAGGAAGGTAACTGGATTTCCTCCGTATCGAGATCATCTTCAATATGGATATTATATTCAAAGCTTTTACCAAAACGAAGTGATTCCAGATCCAGATATAATTTCAAAAATTCAATTTCCTTATCAAGTGGGATGGTATTTTGTTCACTGTTGTCGATAACCATTCTCAACAATCTTGAAAACTGAATCAGGTAACGCTGGGCATCATCAATTTTCTGGTGCACAATGCATTCCTGAATAGAGTTCAGTGAATTAAATATAAAATGGGGATTCATCTGGGCTCTCAAAGCCATGAGTCTTGTCTCAGCTACTTTTTTGCCAATTTCAAGTAACATTCTTTCCCTATTGGAAGCTTCCTGATCACTCATAGCTTTTGCGATCTTTGTAGAGCAAATGGATGCAATGGTATTGAGTAACCTCAAATGTTCTTTGGTAAAAAATCGTTTACGGGAATGTTCTGAATCTATTACACCAATAACTTTGTTTTCATAAATTATAGGTACTGAAATTTCCGAAAGACGCCTTTCATCATCCGCGATGTATCTTCCATCTTTTGTAGTATCTAAAATCAACTCTGCCTTTCCTGTTTTTGCTACAGCACCAACTACACCATAACCCAATGGTATTTCCAGCGGGTGAACAATTTCAAAATCCTTAGGGTTTTTAGGTCCGTAAGCAGCCTTTTGAATTAGCACTTTTCTTTCATCATCTAAAATATAAACAACAGCGTCTTCAAATCCCAAACGGGAAATACAATTTCTGCAAACATCCCACAATATTTCATCAACTGAATTTTTACCATAAAATGAATTCGCGAAATAATCAATTGTTTTAGCCGACTCCACTTCTCTCATCTGCTTTTCACGAAATTTAATAAAATAAACTATTGCGAGAGTTAATGCTATTCCTAACAGTAACCTGAACCACCATTCTTTATAAAATAGTGTTCCCATATGTATTTTCAAAACTTTTTCGATTGCGTGATCGCCCTGCTCTTTGATTCTGAAAACATAATCGCCTCCTTCTATATTTGTATAATTGGCTGAATTTTGACCGGGTGAAGCAACAATCCATTCCTTATCAACTCCTTCAAGTTTATACATAAAAGCTGATCGGTTAATAGTATTGAATCCTTCAGAAGCAAATGAAATATTGAAGAAATTATTTCCGGCCGGTATCGAAATTGCATTTATACTGTTAATGTTAGTCTTGAATTTTTGTTCTTTGCCGGCAATTTTAAATGTCGTAAAAAAAACGGGAGTCTGCCGGGATGTAACATTTATATTCCCAGGATTCAGAAAGGTAAAGCCTTTGTTTGTTGGAAAAAACATGTAGCCGTCTTTGGCCATGAGTGATTTTGATTCCCTGAACTCATTTTCGGCCAGTCCATCCTGAACATAATAATTCCTGAAAGTGGAACTGTTCGGATTGAATACTGAAAGTCCGTTAAAAGTAGCTACCCACACCCTTCCTAAATCATCGATATGCGAATTAATAATTTTCGCATCACTGAGTCCATGCTTTTCGTTGTAAAACCTCTTAAAATTAAGTTTTTTATCCAAAAGATATAGCCCCTTAAAATCGGTTATAACAAATTCACCGTTTTTAAACTGTCTCAATAAAGTATTTGTTGAAAGCCTGTCTTTGGTTTCATCCGGAGAACTGATCCGATCCATTATTAATGAACTCAGATTTAATTTAAAAAATCCATAATAATCGCTACAGATGAAAATATTATTTTGATTATCGAATGACATCAAATGCATGCGACTGATTTTCAAAATTGAACTATCTGCATCAACAACCAGGTTTAATTTATCGCTTTGCAAATCATATTTCAGAATACGTGTATCAAAACACAAAATAATTTCACCGGCACGGCTCTTGGCAATTGCTCTGCAATCCAAACTTCCTTTTATAACAGGGTTTGAGGTATCAGGAGCATCATTCTGATAGGTGCAATTCTGAAGATTAACCTTTGTAATTCCATCCGAGCGACATCCAATCCACAGGTTGTTGTTGTTGTCAACCTCAAGTCCAACAATTGATGGGTGCGGAAGATTAATTTTATTTCCCGTAACCTCTTCAAATGTGGCACAGGAATAGTCGTTTCTGTTAAACCTGAACAAACCTTGCATTGTACCCACCCAAATGAAAGTTGAATCCTGCTCAGCAAAACATTCTACAGCTTTAAGTTGAAAACAGGAACTGTCGGAAGATGCAAAAGGAATATTAACAAATGGAATTCCTGCTACATTGGTTCTGTCAACGCCATTGTTATAAGTTCCAATCCACAGTATTCCATTTCTGTCTTCATACAGCGCACTGATCAGGTCACTCGAAAGTGAATAGGATGAAAATGTATTAGAACGGATTCGCTGAAAGGAATGTGATCTGGTATCAAGTTTAACAAGTCCTGTGTATTGAGTTCCAATCCACAATTGGTTAAATTTATCAAGTGTTAATCTCTTTACTTCATTGAATGTTTCCGATGAGTCAGTCAGACCTGTAAAATTGATATTAGTATGCGTTCCATTAACAAAATCAAAACAATAAACACCTTGCCTTAAAGTCCCTGCCCACAAACGGCCCGACTTATCAAATTGCAATGCAGAAAAATAATCATTGTCGACAAAATATTCTCCTTTACCATTAGAGTTAAATACATTAAAAGTAAAACTGGAAGGATTCATTTTAACGAGCCCTTTTTGAGTGGAGATATAAATATTTCCATCAGGACCTTTGACTACACTTTTTATCCAGCATCTTTTTGTTTCCCAACCCGGAATAAGATCACTACCTGAAAAATATTTTTTGGTGTTGGTTATTTTGTTGTAACGAATCAAACCATTTCCGGTACCCAGCCAATAAAAATTTCCATCAGGCAAAATAGAAAAAATATTATTTACATAGATATCGCTTGAGTCGAAATTATTAAAATTTACATTTCGTAAAACAGAATCAGTATTCACATCAATGATATACAAACCATGACCGGTTCCAAAAACAACATTTCCATCTGTATCCGTAACAATACATTGTGAAACATCAACTACATCACCTATTGTAATATTTGAAGGTTTAAAATTCTTGACTGAAAAACCATCATATTTTGTAACCCCATTTTTTGTTGAGAACCACATGAATCCGTATTTATCCTGTGTGACTCCGTACACTGTATTTTGAGCCAAACCATCTTCACTGGTGAAATGATTGAATCGGAACTGAGCGGGTTGGGAATAACCTGTTGTGGAAGAAAGGAGGTGCAATAGGAAGAAGGTGACAAAAGCAAGTGCCTTCTCAACTTTTGAAACATATATATTATTGATAATCATTAATATAGCGGATAATTCTAAGGGTAAAAATAAGTTTTTTTCCTAAAGGTTTTACAAATTAAGCAAGAGATAGTTGCCCCTTGCAGGAAGGTTATCAAACGGTACAACAAATGATCAAACGGTTACTAATTACCATTTGATAAGCCAAACATTCATTGGATAAAGAGTTGTTGACAGGAGCTGCGAACAGGACGTATCATTGTTAAAAAAATGTTCACCATGCTCAAGCACACAAACAAACTCACAAATTTATTTTTCATTTTGATCATCTGGATTTTGCTGATGATGTCGGTAGTCGCCTTTGGTCAGAATGTGGGAATCAATAACCTCACCCCTGATGCCAGTGCGCTGCTCGATTTGACATCTACATCAAAGGGCTTACTGATTCCCAGAATGACCACAGCACAACGAGTTGCTATTGCGACTCCTGCAACAGGTTTGCTGGTATTCGACAGCACACTTAATGAGTTTTGGTTTTATGATGGAACAGCATGGCGCAAAATACAAATAAAAATTCTTTTTTTGGAAATGTAACGGGAAATGCAAATACAACAGGCATCTGGAATGTATTTATTGGTGATTCGGCCGGGTACGCAAATACAACTGGAACTGCCAACTTTTTCGGTGGTGTAAATTCAGGAAGAAATAACACTACCGGATACTGGAACACCTACCTGGGTATGCAATCAGGTTTCAGTACAACAGTAGGTACAGGAAATACTTTTTCTGGTTTGTCTGCCGGATATTATAACACAAGTGGATCACTAAATACGTTTACAGGATTAGCTGCAGGTGGTTCAAACACAACAGCTAACTATAATTCTGCATACGGAGCCTATTCCGGCGGAGGTGGCTTTTTAGGTACCATGTCGGGAAATTATAATTCAATGTTTGGTTACTTGTCAGGCTATTCGATGACAACCGGAAACAACAATTCCTTCTATGGTACTTTATCAGGTGGCTCTAACACTACTGGTAACTTTAATGCATTTATTGGAGGACAAGCGGGAAGTAGCAATACAACAGGCGGACTAAATACATTTGTAGGATACAATTCCGGAAATTCAAATACAACAGCAAACAACAATACTTTTATCGGACATATTTCCGGTTCAGCAAACACAACCGGAGATTTAAATACATTCGTTGGAGCATCAAGTGGATTGAACAACACAACAGGTGCGCAAAATACTTTTCTGGGAACATCAGCAGGATTTACCAATTCAACCGGTGGAGGCAACACTTTCGTGGGACGTTCCTCCGGCAGATTGAATACTGTTGGAGCGAACAACACTTTCGTAGGTCATGCATCAGGATTAAATAATTCAACTGGTACATTAAATACATTCATTGGAAGAAATTGTGGAGTAGGAAATACTACAGGTAGTAATAACACCATGGTTGGCGAAGGCACAGGTTTTAATGCTTCTGCCGGAAGTCAAAATACTTTCATTGGCTGGATTGCAGGTTATGCAAACCTGGGAAATTTAAACACATTTGTTGGCTCACAAAGCGGTGCCAATAATAGTACCGGATACCATAACTCCTTTTTTGGAACTCAGTCAGGAATACAAAATACTACAGGATTTCAAAATTCATTTTTTGGATTAAATGCAGGGTATTCAAACACTACAGGTAATTCAAACACTTTAATAGGTGGTGTTGCAGGTGCAAATTTATCTACAGGTTCAAATAATACTTTTGTTGGAGCGAACTCGGGGGCCAGTGCCACTACAGGAAGTGCCAATACCTTTGTAGGTACCGGTTCCGGATTTAATGTTGGAGTCGGAGCCGGCAATACTTATATCGGACACGGTTGTGGTTATAACAGTGTGGGTGCCAGTAACAATACTTTTGTTGGTGATTATAGCGGATATGTTACCACCGGATCACAAAATACATTTGTCGGAAGAGGAGCAGGATACAATAATACTCTTGGAACGAATAATTTATTTAACGGATATTTTTCAGGATATCAAAACTCTACCGGTACAGATAACGTGTTTTTAGGTATTAACGCGGGATATAACAACTCTTCAGGTTTCAGAAACATTGCGATAGGAACAAATGCAAGTGTAAATTCCGTGCTATCAAATGCTATAGCAATTGGATATAACGCTGCAGTTTCTGCGAACAACAGCATGTCGCTTGGCGGAACAGGTGTTGATGCAGTAAAGGTTGGAATAGGCACAACAGCACCTGCAGCAGAACTTGAAGTGAATGGTTTTACTATGCTGGGATCAACTTCACCCAAAGTAAAGATGATTAAATTAACAGGAACTACTTCAGCAACACAAGGTACTTCTGTTTCAATTCCCCACGGGTTGACAGGATCGAAAATTTTATCAGTAAGTGTTCAGGTTGATGCAGGTGCAGGAGTGAACTATGCTCCAGCGTTTAATGCTTTCGCCGGATATGAATATGTTTATCTCACCAACAACTCACATGTTGTAATCTGGAATGTACCAGGGAATTCTATCAACATCCTGACAAAGCCTGTCAAAATTCTTGTCGTTTATGAACAATAATATTCATTTATAAAACACCAATCATCTATCATCTATCATGAAAAATCTGAGCAAACAATTAAAAGACAAGCCGGAAGAAATTATAAATTCAACTGAAAAAATAATACAGGATGGGATACCGGTTTTGAAACTATATGAAGTAATTCAGGAAATCATTCTCTATAAAAGAATGACCATTATTACTATCATGGGAATTCTGAGCATACTTGCCATTGGTGTTCTGTATTTGGCATAAGATGATTCGTGACTGAATGAAAATAAAGTTATGTTTTCCCTGATACTGAATTCGGTTTTGGCGATGGCTGGTATAACGGGAATGGAATAATTTAGTAACACACAATCAAAATGGACGCAACAACAATTTCACGAAAGGATAAAGAAACTTCAGTAAATGAATGTAGTGAACCGCTGGAGTTTCAACCAACTATTGTCCAACGAAGTAAAAACATTCAAATGGAAATAAAATCCCTCGAAAGAAAAAAAGGATTCTATATGAAGCTAACAGTTTTATTTTTTATTTTAAACCTTGTCATGATCATCCAGGCTATGAGCCAGGTAGTAACAGTGAACGGAGCAACATTATTCAACACATCACAAATAACCATAAAGGGCGATATCATAAACACTGCGGGGGCAACCATTGTGAATGATGGCACAGTGGATTTAAGTGGTGATTTCATTAACAACAGTGGAAGCAGTTTATTTGGCACAAGCGAAGGAACCGTAATTCTGAATGGTGGGGTACAAACTATTTTGGGTAATGATGTCACAGTGTTTAATAATCTGATGTTGTTAGGAAGCGGCACCAAACTCCTTCAACAAGATATTATTGTAGGGGGAAATACACCTTCAACATCAGGCGTCCTTTCTCTTTCATCACAAATTCTCAACTTAAATTCCAAAGATATCGCTATCACCAACTCTAATCCTACTGCGGTAACCAGAACATCAGGGTTTATTGAATCGGAAACAGGTCCGGCAATTGGTTATGGAATAATGAAATGGGAAATAGAAAACAATACAGGCAATTATATCTTTCCATTTGGCAATTCTTCATCAACCGCTTACTTGCCTGTTACATTTGAAGTAAATACTGCCGGCGCAGGAAGTAACGCCTACATAAGTGTTGCCACATACCCCACGGCAACTGCAGCAAATCCCAACAACCGGCCGCTACCAAACGGATTGAGTTCACTGATGAGTTTGTCAGGAACTGAAAATGCTCAAAATGTAGTAGACAGGTGGTGGGTTATGGATGCCGGTAACTACACTACTAAACCTGTTAGTACTATATCGCTCACTTACCGGGACAGTGAATGGGATGCGACTGGTGGCAGTACCAATATCATTACTGAATCCTCCATTCAAGCTCAGTCAAATAATGGAACTGTATGGAACCCGATTCCCATGGGATTTGTAAATACATCCACGAACACCGTTTCTATTCCTAATCACAATGTTTACAATCCTATGTGGACACTTGTCGCATCAAGCACTCCGTTACCGATCGAACTGCTGACATTCACCGTAAAACTCAACTCCGATAAAAATGTAGATCTCAACTGGGCAACAGCTTCTGAAATAAACAACGATTATTTTACTATAGAAAAATCAGAGAATGGTACTGACTTCGAGCCATTGCTCCATGTTGATGGTGCAGGAAATTCTACCAGTGTTTTATACTACCATGCCATTGATGAAAATCCTTTCGAAGGAACCTCCTACTATCGTTTAAAACAAACTGATTTCAACGGGATGTACACTTATTCTGAAATAAAATCGGTCCGCATTGAAACAAAAGCCAATGCAACATTTCAGGTATTTCCAAATCCGGCATTTGATTTTTTCTATGTAAAATTTGATTCAGAAACTGCCTTTAAAAATCTGCTTATAATTGACATAAACGGCAAGGTGATAAAAGAAATTCATACTGCAGAAATGGATGCAGCAGGTGATGGGATAGTTAA
This sequence comes from Bacteroidota bacterium, assembly GCA_016722525.1. GTDB lineage: Bacteria > Bacteroidota > Bacteroidia > AKYH767-A > OLB10 > JADKJB01. The sequence goes on along the minus strand of JADKJB010000001.1, from coordinate 559,843 downwards.
AGTCAATTGTGATGAATTGGCTTCGGGAATGTATTTTGTCTCTAATTCAGAAGGCAAAATGGAAAAGCTGGTGTTACAATAGTTGACTGATTTTTCAAATCACAATGCATTTTTGAAGAGAAGGCATCGTCACTGGACGATTACCTTCTCTTTTTTGATTAGCATTCCATTTGATTCCACAATAAGAAAATACATTCCTTTGGGAATTTCCTTCATCAATAAAGTAATTTTCTCACCGCCGCTAATTGTTTCCAAATCCAATTTTCTTCCGGGAATACTCATCAATGTAACCTGTATATCTGAATTGTTTCCATTTTCAATTGTGATGTATTCCTTTGCGGGGTTCGGATAAATTTTTATGTTCTCTTTAATTCCAACATCCACTTTAACTGTTTTGGAACTTGAAGTTCGGCCATCAAAATCTGTTTGCTTTAGCCGGTAATATAAAATTCCATCAAGTGGATGCTCGTCGGTATAACGGTATGTAATTTCAGAATTTGAATTCCCTGCCCCATCAATATTTTTGACATTTTCCCATTCAAACCCATCTATGGAACGCTGTAGTGTAAAATAATCATTATTTACTTCTGTGGCGGTGACCCATTTCAAGTTCACAAAATCATCCACGACCTTTGCAGAAAATTCCAGCAGTTGAACAGGCAAAGGTCCGCCAGGATCGGCAAAACCGAATCCAAATGTGCTTGCTCCTGCACCGCTGCCCGGTCCAAAGTTACCGGTTAAACAATTTACAAATGGAATCGGACAGCATCCTGTTGAAATATAACCACTGTAGGGAGCACCAAATCCATCACCAACTATTTCAACATCTACGTTTGTAAGTTGCGGATCATTCGATACCGGAATAATAGTAAAACAAAATTCGTATGTCAGGCACGTATTAGGCACTCCTAAAAAATCACCTTTACCTATCCCCAATACATCATTGAAAGTATAACTCCAATTCAGTCCGGAACTGGTGGTGACCCAGTTTCCAATATTATAACTTCCAGGGATAGATGGAGCACCCGTAACAATTGCATAACCGGATCCATTGAATTTAAAGTCAAATTTTTTAACACCTTCTAGTCCGGTTGTGTTTTTAAAAAATGTATTGATACACATATTTCCAGGACTGAACAACGGAGCCAGAGTCATGGGATGTGTTTGTGGCACTCCATTAAATTTTACATGGAAAAATGGTTTAGCAACATTAAATATGGGAGTCATACATAAACTGCTGTCAAATTGCAGATTACCCAGCAGGTTAGGAAGATTAATCCAAACCGAACCCGTATCCGCACCAAAAGAAATATCATAAGTAACAGTCGTTGCAGCATCAACCCACAAATAAAAATTCGTTATCGTATTCCAATTTGAAACGTTGAAAGTTAAGTTTGTATTTCCAGAAAGAATACTTTCCGAAGTACACATACCGGTTCCACAAACCATCTCTTCCACAAAAACAGTCATTGGCCCTGTTGCATTTTCGATAGCAACAAAAACCTGGCGGGCTCCATTAGGAGCTGATAACTCATACACTTTATCTTCTCCAGCTATGTTACATGGAGCCGAGGCATCATCACCCATTCCGGCATTGGTTTCTCCAACCAGAACCACACTCGGACAAATATCAATGTGAGTAGGATTACTGCAATCGGATTGTGAAAAAGAAATGTTAGTGAAGAGAAAACAAAATGCGTGAATCAGGAAGAGATTTTTCATAGGAGTATCAATAAAAATTATACAATCAAATACTACTATGTAATGCTAAGTAAATAATTTTCTTTTAAAAAGGTGCTGAGTCAAGATTAGGAACCAAACCATTAAATTCATACTCAAATTCAAACTTTGGTATTAGAGATAATTAATACTATAGTCTTACGCATCTTATGAGCTTATGAAAATCAAATTGCCAAAACCGCAATTATTAGAAATTTCAAATAACCAAATTGCATTACATAAAAAAAGCCCGAACGATAAGTCCGGGCTTTGGAATAATAACTTTAATTGTTACTATTTACTTCTTATCGAGCAATAATTTTTTGTTGACATTAAAATCTTTACCTGTAAGATTCAACATATAATTTCCGGAGCTTAATGCAGTAAGATCGATTTTACGGGAAGAAACACCTTTGAGATTCTTAAGTTCTTCGGTGTAAACAACCTGTCCGATGCTGTTAATTACTTTAAGCAAGCAATTTTCTGAAGAGGCAGCATCAAATTTAATATTGAAAATACCATTAGAAGGATTTGGTGAAATCTCCAACAGATTTGCATCACTCATTTCATTTAATCCAACTGTTGAGCAGGTATCCACTGCTGCACATGCAGTTCTTCCTGTGTTGCATGTAATTTCTGAATACACCCAGTTGTAGAAGAAATAATAATAACCTGGTGAGCCGGCATTACTATTTGTAATATTTACACTTGAGCTGGTATAGGGATAAACGGCACCTGATGAATTTCTGTACAGATCAACATTGCCACGACATTTAATGAAGTAATTGGTGCCAGGGTATAACGGGAAGTTAAGGTTAACGGTTAGCGCTGTACTACCACTTGCAGCCATAAATATTGTTGTATCAATAACAGTGTTACCCTGAGAATCGAGAATTTCAATGGTCCGATTTCCGGCAGAACCGGTAAACACATCCACTGAATTCAGAATAACAGGATTGAGTACATCAAAATAATTTCCTCTGATATCATTCGCAGTAAAGAATGCACCTGCACCTATATTATTATCGAATGCTCCTGTGAAATCGGTAAGGCCGGTTGCAAATTCCTCATCCACATAATAGGTGGTGGTATTGTTAATAAATGGCGAATAGGAAGAACCAGTCGCTAAAAGATTTCCTCCACCCGGAGCATCCCACCAGCGAATAACTCCCAATCCCGATCCTGATGCTGTCAGATTAACTGTTCCGGGACCACAACGCTCAGCACCTGTTGTGGATGGGTTTGCCTGTGAACTTGCGGTGATATTGATGTAGTTGGTATAAGTAGCGGAGTTGTTTCCAATTCCGTTTGTTACTGTAAGTGTTACCGGATAGGTTCCAGCAGTGTTGTAAACAACTGTTGGATTTTGCTGGTTGGATGTGGAAGGATTTCCTCCTGGAAAATCCCAACTCCAGGATGTTGGTGAGCCGGTTGAATAATCGGAAAACTGCATCAATGATCCAGGACAACCAATTCTTTTATTAACTGTGAAAGCTGAAGTTGGCGCAAAGCTTCCCGGAACAAATAAATCCGATTGCCATACTCCTCTTCCGTAAGTTGATGCACGAATTTTGCTGGTAGGATAATAAATTTCAAGTTGCGTTACGATTACGTTTGGAAGTCCGCTGAAAAATGGTTCCCAGACATTCAAGGTGGCATCCTTGTAAAAAACACCCAGATCTGTACCTATATAAACACCGTCATTTGAATTGTTCATGAACACGATACAGTTAACCGGAATATTTGGAATTGAAGCTGAAATGTTAATCCAGGTTGCACCCATATCATTGGTTTGAAAAACTTTATTTGTGTTCGTATATCCTGAATACGTTATCCATGCCTTGTTAGGATCGGTGTTGCTGCATGCAATTCCGGTGATGGTTCCTGAAGGAACGTTAGTGATCGTAGTCCAGTTTGTTCCGCCATTGGATGTCATAGAAAGGCCGGTTGCCTTAGCAGCCCAGATTATCTGATTGTTTGCAGGAGAAACTGCCAGTGTATTTAAGTTTTGTGTATTTGAAAAATTACTGATTTTTGTCCACGATGCTCCCCCATTGGTACTTCTCCACACATTGATAAACCCGGCATACAAAGTATTTGCAGTTACAGGATCCTGAATCCATGGGGTAACCCATGCGCCTGTTTCGTTGATACCTCCAGTTGCAGAGTTGAAAGAACCACCACCGTTAGTTGATCTGTTCAAACCACCATTCTGTGTGGAAGCCCACATGTTCTGATCGTTAGTGCGATCAATGAAGCATAACATTCCGTCACCACCTAAAATATGTGACCAGTTGAATCCATTGAAACGATTGGTACCGTTATCCTGCCATCCCTGAATAAGCAAATTCTCATTTGAAGCAGATTGACCGAACCCATACATTTGAGCAATCTCTAAACCGTTACTGATGTTATTCCAGTTGGTCCCATTATCATCAGTATAATAAACACCACCATCGCAAGACATATATGCCTGATTGCCGCTGGTATAAATTACATCATGATAATCCACATGCGTATTTCCGCCACTCTGGCCCCATGAATTTCCGCCATTTAAAGATTTCAGAAAATCTGTTTGTCCACCTAACATAAGTTCATCTTTGTTGGTTGGAGAAACTGCGATGCACAGGTCATACCATTGCTGATTTCCTAATGCCGGAGTGCTTGGATTTGTCCATGTAACACCACTGTTAGAAGATCTGTAAAAACCTTCGGTACCATAATTTGGTGCAGGAAGTCCGACAATCATGTACACATAATTCGGATCGGCAGGTGTAACGGCTATGGCCATACGACTAACATTCGTAACCGATGGAAGTCCACTGGTTACTTGTGACCATGTTTGTCCGCCATCTGTTGAACGGAAAAATTCACCACCGCATGCATACACAGTATTAGGATCACCTGGTTTAAATTCCATATCTTTAAAAGAACCGGCTTGTACCTGAGTGAATGAAGATCCTGCATCATCACTTTTATAAATACCTCCTGTTGTTGCAACCAGGATGGTATTCGTGTTGGAAGGATTAATCAAGATGCGACTCATCTGACGATAATTTGCCGTATAGAAGGAGAGACCTGTTGTGTTCCACGTTGCTCCGGCATCAGTAGTTTTTAAAACTCCAACGGTATAAGTATCACCTGCATCTCCATCACCTGTAGCGAGGTACATGATATCCGTATTATTTGGATCAATAGCCAGATCAGTACAACCAATCACATGAGCCAGTTGGTCTGTATTGGTAGTCCATGAAATACCTGCATCATCCGATTTCCACAATCCACCGGCAGGTGAACCCACAAAAAGTATATCGGGATTGGTAGGATGAACCCTTACAAAATTCAATCTTCCGGCACCACCGCCACCCACAGGAACTATGGCAGGACCCATGAATGTCCAGTTACCTGCATTCAAAGCGGAATACTGCTGACGATATTTTACGCTTTCCTTCCAAAGTAACGATGGATCAAACCTCGTTCCGTCAACACCTACGCGCGGAGCCATAAAGCCTTCCCATCTTTTAAATTGTTTGTACCCCGGAACACGAACAGGATCGGTACCGTTTTGCTGACGATAAGTAGACACATAATTGTTATAGTACTCATAGAAAGTACTTTGTGTCTCGAAAAAATTAACATTCCGGTCCTGCATCTTGCTGACCCAGTCCTGGCCATCCATAATAAATGGAGCAATAACGACTGAAAATAATAGTACTAGTTTTTTCAGAATTGAATTCATAGGGTATGATTTTTTGGATTTTTCGAAGATTGAAGGGGGTAACTCCCCGAATTACAAATATATAAAAATATTCAACAATCGGACTGAGCAGGGTCAAATATATTAAAATCGGACGATTTTAATAGCAAAAGGTTGATTGGAGAATAGCTCTAAAAATGATCCAACTCATTTTTTTGATGCCCATTCATTTGCATTTCACTAAGAATAAGTATGCAACTATTAAAAAAAATGTAAAGTCCAGAACAATAGATTAAATTCAAAAAATGGTTAATTGTTCAAACTAAGTTTAACACAAATTTAAAATTCTATCCTTTATAAATCTTTACATATCCGGCAGATTTCCCTTTTGAATCTATTATAGATCCCGATTTAGTAACATAAAATCTGGAATTGATGCCGGTAAGCACATAAGGATATTCTGTTTCTCCGGTACCGTTGATTTTTCCAACGATATAAAAAGTATTTTCATAATAACGTACCAGATTATTTTGAGCTGTCAGGTAATACACTGTTCCGGGCTGTGAGTGAAGTCGTACGGTGTAACGAATATAATTTTGTCTGAATTCCGGAGACCTGTTAATCGCGACAGCTGATTTTTGCGTATTTGATTTTGATTTATTTGCTTCCGCAGATTTTGTTTGTGGAAATGGTTTTGATTCTGAATGTTGCTTTACAACTTTGGAGGCAGCGGAAAGATCATCCTGAACTCCTGCGTTACGCCATCCCTTTTCGATAGCCATGAGTCGCTTGTCTTTTGCAGGATGCGTTTTGGAATCTTTGTTCTGAGCCATTCGGTTTATTGCCTGTTGCGATTCCAATAACTATGCTCCCATTTTATTCAAAACAAATCCGGAAAACTCGTCGGCTTCGAGTTCTATTGCAGGTGAAACTTCTCCTCCTGATAAAGTATGCCCGTTTAAATGATGCCCAATTTCATGAGCAAGAATACTGACTGATGTCCATTCACTTCCTGTAACCTGATTGAGATTATCGAAAAAGGCCGGATTATAATAAATAACTCTTTTGCCATCAATAACTGTGGCGGAGGCATCATAAATATCCGATTGTTCAACTTCAAAATTGGGTTTTAATCCAACTGTTGAAATTATTTTTTTAATGATGGCCTCTGCTTTGGATTCCGGAAATGCGGAGACTTCGAATGCGCCTGCTGTTAAGCTAAACGGCATTGAAGTCACTAAAAGAATCCCTGGAATGAGTCTCATGGGTATTGTTTCCTGGGAATAAACATAGTTATTTGGTGTTTTATTGTGTGGCAGTAAATTTTTGATGAGGATGTTCTCACGGGTTTAATCCCAAAATAAAATATTTCTTAACTGGCGCAAGAGGTTTAAGAGTAAGCAAACAGGATTTCAATAAATGTTCTTTGATAAGCCAGGCAATAGAAGTTTTAATTACAGTGTTTCTGCCAGCTCGCTTTGGACAAATATCAGAATCTTAACAAAATAAATTTACCTTTGTGTCCTGATGCTGCTACTCTCCCCAACACACTTCCCCGACTACGAACTCATTGATTGTGGTGATTTTGAAAAACTTGAGCGTTTTGGAAAATATATTACCATTCGTCCGGAACCACAGGCTGTATGGGCAAAACAAATTTCCGGAAAAGAATGGGAAAAGATGGCACATGTCAAATTTCTCTCCAAATCAAGTTCGTCTGGCACATGGAAAAAATTGAAAGAAATGCCTGACCAGTGGAGAATGGGTTATGAATTAAAAAATAGTGACAACTCTTCTACCCGTATAAATTTTCGGTTAGGTCTCACCGCGTTCAAACATGTTGGCATTTTTCCTGAACAAGCTGTGAACTGGGATTACATTTACAGTAGTGTAAAAAATCTTAAAACTTCTCAACCTAAAGTTCTCAATTTGTTCGCTTATACCGGTGGATCATCTTTGGCCGCACGTGCTGCCGGAGCCGATACCACACATCTCGATTCCATAAAACAAGTCGTCACGTGGGCGAAAGAAAACATGGAATTAAGTCAGCTGGATAATATCCGATGGATGGTTGAAGATGCAATGACCTATGTAAAACGCGAAGTGAAAAGAGGAAAAAAGTACAATGGAATCATTCTCGATCCTCCAGCGTACGGACATGGTGTGAATGGTGAAAAATGGCATCTCGAAGAAATGATTCTGGAAATGACTCACATCGTCACTTCTCTTCTTGATCCGGAAGATCATTTTATCTTGATGAACACGTATTCACTCGGATTCTCATCTATCATCATTGAAAATCTCTTCAATCAAACTTTCCTGAAAAATAATTTCGAAACAGGCGAAATATTTTTAAATGCAACAAGTGGAGTAAAATTACCGCTGGGTGTTTTTGGAAGAAGTATTCAAAGGTAAAGCTTTGAGTCCGTCAATACTCTTTACATTTTTTATTTTCTGGTATTCCAAAATTCCATCTTCCTGTTTATTCTCTGCCCAGGCGATCATCTGATTCCTGTCTTCTTTAAACTCATATAAAGGAACTCCATAACCACATGAATCGGTAATGCGGGTTACTTTTATCAGAATATAAGCACGTACGCCCAAACGTTTAGGGAATAATTCATTTAAGCCATCGAATTTTTTATCGCCAGGAAAAACAGGTTGCCCTTCTCCGTAAAATCTGAATATTTTAGGAGGACCTTCAAAGGCACAGAACATAATTGTTATCCGGTTATTTTCCTGAATATGTGCAATCGTTTCTGCTCCGCTTCCGGTAAGATCCTGATAAACCACTTCTGTAGGTGAAAGAATACGAAAGCTGTCGAGGCCTTTTGGGGAACAGTTTACATGACCGTTTGTGGCCAGTGGGGCGGTGGCAACGAAAAACATTTTCTGCTTTTCTATCCAGCTTTGTATTTCCGGTGAAATTTCATCGAATAATTTTCCCATAATTTAAAATACTTTGTATTATTCTATTGACGATCTGTCATTTTTACAAGTTTGTAATAATAAATTTTTTCTTTAATCTGATATTCAATAAAATATATGCCTGAATTCATATTGGTTCCATCAATGACCGTTTCTAAATCGTTTGTTTGCTGTTGCAGAATTGTTTGCCCGGAATAATTCTTTATCCTGATAATATCCCCTTTTCCAGTTTGAGAGAGTGTAATTTTGTCTGTAAAAGGATTAGGATAAATATGAATTAAATTAGCCTTAAAATCATCTAGCCCTTCAGGAAGAAATAATAAAGAATCAGATAAAGCTTCACAGCCATTACTGTCAATTGTCATGACACTATAATACGCGGGGGCCATTGGGTAGAAGGCTGAATCGTTTGCATTAAGAATGGGCATTCCATCCTGATACCATTGGTAGTATAAAGCCGGCAATTGCGTTAACAAAGTATCTCCGAAACTATTAAATATGATCACCGGAACAACAGGCTGATGAACATCAGCAACCGAAAACACCAGCGGACTGTTCATGCAACCATCAATGCTATTAACCAATATAGTTACCTGTACTGCATTGCTATCAACAACAACCACAACACTGTCTCCGGCAACAGAACCAACAGGAGTAAATCCAGCTGAAAATTCCCAGAGATACTGAGGACCGCCCTGAGCCACTGACAGTATAACGGTATCGCCTATACATAAAGATGGAATATTAATGGTTCCGGGTGATGCAGCGTAATCATCACACAAATGCATTCTCAACAAATACCAGCTTGCATTGGCTGTATCGCTTTGCAAATTGAATACTTGAGGTCCGGGATCGAAATCTACTAAACCATAAAATCCGCTTGCAAGATAAATGTCATCCCTTTTCACTCTCATTTTTGCTTCCGGAAGGAAAAAAGCATTTCTGAAATTTCCTGAAGTATCAAAACTGGATACATAAGCACCGTATATATTTCCAAAAACTGAGGTGTCCTGTCCGGGATTTATATCGGTCATGGGATTATAATTGCCACAGACAAATATATTATTGACCGAATCTACACCTACATAACGGATTGCATTGTATGAATTTATATCTCCATAGGCAAATGCCCAACGGTAATTACCCAGGCTATCGTATGCAGCAACAAATGCCTGATCATTATATCCTTCACCAACTATTGCTGAGTCAACACCAGGATCGGCATCCATCATACCGGCACAGGATCCTGTTACAATAATGTTATTGTCGCTGTCAATTAAAGTTGCAATTGGGGATGCTGAAGTACCCACCGACAACTGCTTCACAAATAAAAACTGTCCCGAACTATCATACGAAGCAAAATATCCCTCTTGTGTAGAGCTAACCTGTGCCATATTAAATACACCCGCACCGGGATCAAAATCAACGGTGTTCCGAAAACTTCCCAAAACAATAATTTTTCCGGAAGGATGCACATACATACCCTGCGAATACTCTGTTTCATTCGATCCAATCCGATATGCCCAAATTAAATTCAACTGAGCATCAAATTTTGAAAAATAATTATCCGACAATCCCGATACACTCAATGTGGTGCCGGGGCCAATTGTCAATGAAGTTCCGTAAAAACCACTCATGTAAACATTTCCATCAGCATCGCAACCCAACCCTGTTTGTCCATCCTGACTTGAAGGCAAAGAACCAACTGCATTCCCAACATTTTTTGCAGCGATATAATTTCCGGAGGCGTCATATTTAGCAAGAAAGCGTGATCTGGAATTATTATTACTCGATACATTATTCACAATACCCGGATCCGGATTAAAATCGATTGTGCCATTCCACATTCCGGTGATAAAAATATTTCCGGAAGAATCAACGGCAACCCGGTCGCGTTCATCATAAAAAAAGCCGGTACCAAAACTGTGCGACCACATGTAGTTTCCTGCACTGTCATACTTTGCTAAAAAAATATCTTCGCCTGTACCTGTCGCTGTCATATTTACCACACCGGGACCCGGATCAAAATCAACAGTTCCACTGAACTGCCCGCATACGATCAGGTTGGCATAGTTATCCGCCTGTAGGTCATAAATATTGTCCATATAGGTAACATTCAACGCTCCGCCCCAGTGAATGTTTTGAGCGGTCAGTATTGAGGTTTGGAGGAATAATAAAATAAAAAGTATAGTAACTTTCATGATCAGCATATTTAGAGTTGAAGTAAAATTACTTCTTAGTTATCAGAAAACAAAATTTTATGACCCATGAATTTTCGGAATTAGTTAAATGAAACCTGATTTATTAAACTATCAATGAAACATAAGTTATAAAAATAGTAAATCGATAACAGTATTAAATCCGGTAATCCATTTACAAACTACTTCTATCACTTAATCATGCATAACAATTATTCCTTTGATCCAAAACGGTATTGCATTCCAAAGCTAAATTTAAAAAACGGATATGCCAGAAAAAAGAGGAACTGGAAGAATAAAAAGCCTCCGAATTGACTATCGGGATGACGAGACCGGCCTGAAATAGTCCTTTTAAATTTGGGCCTCCTGCAGTTAAAAGTGAAAGCGGGTTCAAACAAAAAAAAAGTCTAATGTAGAATCGGAAGCATAATGATAATCCGTATTCCACCATTCAAATTCATCATACAAATAGGCATTTATATTATAAAGTTTAACATATTTGGTTCTTATGTCAACAGCCATGTCAATATGTTTTCCGGTAAAGGTGATTCCCGGTTGAACATAAAAGTTAAAAAAATCTGAGCTGACTTCAGGATTAGGATCGAGTGAATTTTCAATACGATCATGGGTTTTGCCAAACCCTGCTCCACTATAAATTTGAATCAGTTTATTCTGATTTTGGCTAAACTTTTCAAAATATCCTAAACCTAATTCACCACCCAATATGTTTAACTTTTCTTTACCGGTTTCTGTACCCGAAGTATAAGTGGAAGACCGGTAATGATACATACCTTCCGTGATAATCCCGATATGGTTTGAAACGGCATAGGCTGCCTGCAAATTCATGAGTCCCGTTCCCGTTATGCCGATGGAACCTGAAACATGCCCGTCACCCTTTTTCTGGAGCATAGGGGAATGTACCGCATTAGGCTTATACAGAGTAACACAACCAGAGAACAGAATAACTGCAAATGAATACAGCCAAATGCAAACAGATAACTTATACTTTAAATCCTTTTTTTTATTCGACAACAATTTTGTATACAGAATCTTCATAGTTAGGCGTTTCGATTGTCAGGAAATATATTCCGGGAGCTTGTTCGAGATTCAAATATACATTATTTTCTTCGGTTGTATAAACATAAACTTCCTGACCAATCACATTGCAGATCCGGATTGTTTTCAGCAACCATTGATCCCCAAAGTTAATTGTGAAGGTGCCATGACTGGGATTTGGATACAGTTCGAAATTGATGCCTGTGAACTCTTCCTCTCCTACAAGGGTTCCAAATCCCAATTTAGCCATAAAAGCGTCATATCCACCACCACCAAAAACCGGTTGATACACACCAGTAGTTGTGATGTTTGCTGAAGATGCAGTTTGTCCTGCAATATATACTTTGCCGCTGGTATTTACTGTACATGAATATGCAAAATCATCGTCTACCCCACCGTAATATGTTCCCCACAGAAGAGGACCATTATTATGAAATTTTGCTACAAATGCATCCCGGTCGCCTCCAATAACCGGTTGATGTGATCCCGGTGTTGCAATTCCTGTTGTAGAAATGGTTGGACCTGCAATAAATATTTTTCCTGAAGGAGTGACCTCGCATGAATATGCAAAATCATCTTCGATACCTCCATAGTATGTAGCCCACAATCTGACTCCTGATGAATTAAACTTCACTAAATATGCATCCATATTTCCTCCCGGTACAGACTGGTAGGATCCCGGAGTTGCAATACCGGCATTTGATTTTGTTAATCCCGCCATAAATATATTTCCATTTAAATCAGCAGCGCATGAATAACCATAATCGTCTTCAAGATCGCCGTAGTAAGTTGCCCATTGCCTTACTCCAGAGGGATTAAATTTCACTAAGTAGGCGTCCCAATTTCCTACAAAAGAAGTCTGATGAGCTCCCGGAGTGGCAATATCCGTATCAGAAAAAGTTAATCCTGTCAAAAAGATATTTCCATTACTGTCTGTTGAACATCCTACGCCATAATCTTCCCCGGTTCCGCCATAATAAGTTCCCCACTGACGAACACCATTACCGTTAAATTTCACAACGAATGCATCGTTTGTGCTACCACCAAAAGTGGTTTGATGAGCACCTGCTGTTGAAATATCATTAGTGGAATATGTTTCACCTGCAAGAATCAAATCGCCATTAACATCAACTTTACATGACCAGCCATAATCATTAGAATCGCCTCCGTAATAAGTTCCCCATTCGCGGGTTCCGTTGCCATTGAATTTTACTAAAAAAGCATCACGACTACTTCCCAAAGTTATTTGATGCGCCAAAGGCGAGGCGATACCTGAAGCTGATTCAGTGTACCCTGAAACGTAAACATTGCCGTTATCATCAGCCGAACATGAAGTAATCCAATCCCATCCGGCACCGCCATAATAAGTGCTCCAGATACGATTTCCATCACTATTCAATTTTGTAATAAATCCATCATAATCACCACCTCCATAAGTTACCTGATGTGACCCCGTGGTTGCGATATTGGAAATTGATTGAGTATATCCAGCAAGAAATACATTACCACTATCATCAAGTGCACAACCATAACCGGCATCAAATCCGGATCCTCCAAAATAAGTTCCCCATAGTCTCACAGGAGGATCTATATGTAAAGGCAATTTGGGATTGTATTTATCTGAAATATTTAATCCAACAGAATTTCCATTAAGAGTCCATTTAGTTTCTAATTGATTGCCATTTTGGAAAGCTACCGGCATGCTTTCAATAATGTCACCAAATGGAGTGTGCAATATCAACTCCCCTTTGATATTAATTTCAACATCAGTACCCTTAATTTCAAACTGTATTTGATGATAATCTGTATTAGAATTTACTTCATAATCAATTTCTAGTGATCCGTTTTTATAATACAAATGCACATCAATACCATTCCAGATATTCTTTAACCGGATATCTTCATAACTTAAAACATACAGGGCTGGCTTCTGTTGTCCAGGCATTTTATAATAATTATTAAACCCCTCAACTGCAGAGCCCCTTTCAATACTAAAATCGGGGTTGGAATTTATCCATTTAAGGTCTGCACGATATATTTCTATTTCATCAGGTGTCTTAACAGCATTGTTTATCAACTGTGATCTTCCTTCCTCCTTTATTTCATTCCATTTCTGAACCTGCATCAGCTGGTAACTTATACCTTTTTGTTTTATGTGAAATGTTAACCCGTCACACGATCCGGTAAAAAGAACATCAGAGTTGGCACGATGAAATTGGTCGGAAATCTGACCTTTGTTTTCCTCAAATTTATTTTGTGCTTTCAGTTTTTCGAAATTAAACTGTTTGTTTTCCGGTTTAACCGAAAGTGCTACATTAAAGACTGAAGAAATAAAAATGATTGAAATAAATAGAACTTTTTTCATTGGATTATTTTTTAATTTATGTAAACCTAGAAATGAATTTTCGTAAATAAAATGACCGCCATCATTATTATTCAATTACAAGAGTGAGAATCATTACCCGTTAAATTTAAGGTTATAAAATAAAATTCGTTTGATCATTCGGCAGTTATGAATTACTGCATTCAGTGGCAGATATTAATTGGTAATAAGCGTATTCGAATTTAAGTGCATTCCGGATTCTGCCAGATGAGAAATTAAAACATGATAAAAATCATAATTATAATTTGGATACAAATACTACAAAACCTTGTATCGGCATCAATTTTAACTTCTATTAAAGGAAGTGGAGGTGGTTTTCATATTACATCAACTAAAATAAAGTCCATTAGAATCATATCAATCATCAAAGCTATTGAGGGAGATCATATTTCATCGTCCTGCTTTTTAGGATTACCGGAATGTTCAGATACCAATCCCTGCCCCATCCATCACATGTATGCTCCAATCCGTGAACAAATGAATTCACAATTGTTCCGAACAAGTTTGTATGATATTATACAGGACCCGAAATTGAAAAAGTATCATTTAAAATCATAAAAAAAATTTATATTTTAACTGGACAATATTGTCCAATTAACCATTAAACACCAAGATCATGCTATCAAAAAATCAGGCGCGCACATTCTTCATTGGCGGAACCGCGCTGACATTCGCCGTATTCCTCGGCTTGTCGTGGCATTCACTGAGCGTGGAAGTTCCGAAGCAAACACATCCCGAGAATCTCACTCCCGCAGTAGTAAGGGGCAAACACCTGTGGGAAGGAAATAATTGTATGGGTTGTCACACAATACTTGGTGAGGGCGCCTATTATGCACCAGAATTAACCAAAGTCTATGAGCGAAGAGGAGAGGCATATATCAAAGCAGCCCTCATGTCAAAAATTCCATGGTCGCCAAGAGGCAGAAAAATGGTTGTCTATGGGTTTTCAGAAGAAGAAGCTAACGATCTGGTTGAATTTCTAAGATGGGTAGGGAATGTCGACCTGAATGGATTTCCTGCCAAACCCCAATATAAAACAACTACTAACCAATAAAAACTATTATCATGAAATATAAATCACAAAAAGTAGCCTATTGGTTCTTTGCATTGTCAATGCTACTCTTATCGCTTCAGCTCATTTACGGATTCGTCATGGCCTTTGCTCACATGGGTTACGATAATCTCCACAGCTTTATTCCATTTTAACACCGCACGAGCGGTTCATACTAACTTACTTGTAGTGTGGTTGCTTTCAGGATTTATGGGCGCTGCCTATTACATCATTCCTGAAGAAGCAGAGAATGAATTAGTAAGTGTTAAGCTGGCATATGTTCAATTAATTTCACTCGCAGTTGTTGGAGTAATTGCTATTGTAGGTTATCACTTCAACTATTGGGAAGGAAGAAAATTTTAGAAATTCCAAGGCCATTAGACTGGTTAGTGGTTGTAAACGTACTGACCTTTCTGGGCATCATTCTGGCCACCTTATATAAAGGCAAAAAAAGAACTACTACTTCTCTGGTGTTAAGCATGGGATTGGTATTTGCTGCATTACTCTATTTGCCCGGTATGATTTGGTTCGACAACCAAACCATGGATTCCTTTTTCGCTGGTGGGTAGTTCACCTTTGGGTGGAAGGTGTTTGGGAATTAATCATGGGAGGTATACTTGCATTCCTGTTGATTAAAATTACTGGTGTCGACAGAGAGGTGATTGAAAAATGGTTGTATATAATTGTTGGTTTAACATTTATCTCAGGGTACTGGGAACCGGCCACCACTACTACTATATTGGTACACCTAAATACTGGCTGATTGTAGGCGGAATATTCTCTTCACTGGAGCCGCTTGCATTTTTGGGAATGGCCTTGTTTGCAGTTGCCATGTATCGAAAAGGTGAGAAAAAGCACCCTAATAAAATAGCATTAAGCTGGACTCTCGAACTGCCATTGTATCATTTGTTGGTGCCGGATTATTGGCCTGGCACACACTTCCTCAGGTAAATATGTACACTCATGGAACTCTGGTCACAGCCATGCATGGTCACCTTGCATTCTGGGGTGCCTATGGAATGATTGTGCTGGCTATCATCAGCTACACTTTGCCCAATATGACCGGACGAAAACTGTATGATTCAGCTAATGGTGTTTTAGCTTTCTGGCTTTCGAACATTGGAATGATTGGAATGACAACTGCATTTGCTGCAGCCGGAGTGGCTCAGGTTTACATGGAGCGAATCATGGGACTTGAATTTGGCGAAGTGCAAAAAGAACTTCAGGTCCACTTTATAATTCTGGTATTGTGTGCAACCCTATTCACAACAGGTATCGGAATATTTATTTATGAATTTATCAGATACGGAACACCAACAGACGAAGCTCTTGAAACTAAAAATTAATCTTATAAAATCACGACATCATGCAAAAACATATTAAACAAAATTCAATCCTAGTATCCATATTGTTCCTATTTATAATAATGACAGGTTGTGATACATCAGAGCAAAAATCTGCTGCACCGGTTAATCCTATGGGAATTACCGTGAACGGAGAAATGGAAGCAGAACTCACGGCACCGCCTAACGTACCTAAACCTGTCGGCAACCGGAGCGCTAAAAAGTTAATCGTAAACATGGAAATTCTGGAGAAAGAAGGGGAGATGGCCGAAGGTGTGAAATATGTCTTCTGGACATTTGGCGGTTCAGTTCCGGAAGTTTTATCAGAACAAGAGTTGGTGATGAAGTTGAATTCCATCTTAAAAATCATCCCGACAATAAACTGCCACACAACATCGATTTGCATGCGGTCACAGGACCTGGTGGAGGTGCTGCATCATCATTTGTTGCTCCCGGTCACGAAGTGGTTTTCTCATTCAAAGTAATTAACGAAGGCCTGTATGTATACCACTGTGCAACCGCACCTGTAGGTATGCACATTGCAAATGGTATGTATGGCTTAATATTGGTTGAACCGGAAGGGGGATTACCAAAAGTCGACAAAGAGTATTACATTATGCAAGGTGATTTCTATACTAAAGGCAAAAACGGAGAAACAGGATTACAGGCATTTGATATGCAAAAAGGTGTTGATGAAGCTCCGGAGTATGTGGTATTTAATGGTAAGGTTGGATCTCTTACTGAAGATAATGCGATCACAGCGGAAGTAGGTCAAAATGTGAGATTGTATGTTGGTAATGGCGGCCCCAACCTGATATCATCATTCCATGTGATTGGAGAAATTTTTGATAATGTTTATATTGAAGGGGGCAGTTTGATCAACAAAAATGTGCAGACAACTTTAATTCCTGCCGGCGGTTCTGCTATTGTTGATTTTAAAGTTGAAGTTCCCGGAACATTTATTATTGTTGACCACTCCATCTTCAGAACCTTTAACAAAGGATCTTTAGGTATGTTGAAAGTAACAGGTGAGGAAAACAAAACCATTTACTCCGGTAAACAAATAGAGGGAATTTACCATCCTGAAGGAGCTACCATTCAAACCATGCCTAATGATAAATCTGCTGTGACTGCACCTGAACCTTCTTCACTCCCTGAAAGAATCGCTGCAGGTAAAATAGCATATGGTAAAACATGTTTCGCATGTCACCAGGCAAATGGTGAAGGTGTTACAAATGCATTCCCTCCGCTTGCCGCTTCCGATTATCTGAATGCAGATGTTAACAGGGCTATTGATATTGTATTACATGGTAAAACAGGTGAGATTACTGTTAACGGAAAGAAATACAATAGTGTCATGACAGCTCAGACATTGACCGATGATGAAATAGCCAATGTACTGACATACGTTTACAGCTCATGGGGAAATAGTAAAAAAGATGTAACTTCTGCTATGGTAGCAAAGAGAAGAGCTGCAAAATGATAATCACAAAGACCATTATTCTATTGAGTTTGAGCTTAGCCATTAGTGTGATGGTTGCTACTATTGGTTATGCTCAAACTCCAACTATGGTCTTTATTAAAGGTGGAATTTATGCGCCTATTTACGGAAATGATTCCATACCGGTTAAGGTAAATGATTTTTACATAGACATTATGCCGGTTACTAACAACTTGTACCAAAAGTTCGTGAAAGATAATGTGAAGTGGAGAAAGTCGAAGGTGAAAAAAATATTTGCTGATGGTAATTATATGGGGAATTGGAAAAATGATACCACACCGGATGTTTCACAAAACATGAATTCTCCAGTTACCAATGTATCCTGGTTTGCAGCCAATGAATATTGCAGATGTCAGGGTAAACGATTACCAACTGTAGATGAATGGGAATATGTTGCTATGGCTAATAAAAACCTTCCTGATGCACGCAAACTAAAAACCTACAATGAATATATACTTAGTTGGTATGAAGCACCAAAATCGTATGCCAACACTGTTGGAAGCACGTTCAAAAATTACTGGGGTGTGTATGACATGCATGGGTTAGTTTGGGAATGGACATACGACTTCAATTCCGTACTCATCTCTGGAGAATCACGTAAAGATTCGAGCAATGACCGCAACCTCTTCTGTGGGAGTGGTTCTTTAGGTGCTACTGATTTAATGAATTACGCAGCATTTATGCGGTATGCATTCAGAGGTAGTCTCAAAGCCAATTACGCTGTCCGCAATTTAGGATTCCGATGCGCAAGTGATATGCCAATTAAAAATTAGTCATGAAAAATATACTTGTACTTTTTGGCTCAATACTATTGATGCTTTCCTGTAATACCGACAATACGTCATTGGAAATGTCAGGGGAAAATGAAAAATCAAAGCCTGTCGCAAACATATCCGACGAATCGATTTTTAATTTATCATCAAAATGGAGAACCGAAGAAAATGATGAAATAGAACTGAGCAATTTAAAAGGAAAGGTTCTGGTAATGGTTATGATTTACACTACTTGTAAAGTAGCTTGTCCGCGACTTGTAGCCGACATGAAAAACATTGAACTGCAAGTGTCTGAAGAAACCAATACAAATATTCAGTATGTATTGGTCAGTATTGATCCGAAAAATGATACACCGGAAAACTTAAAGCCTTTGCGATAGAAAAGGAAATGGATGGCGATGAGTGGACATTTCTTCACGGGAATGAGGAGACAGTACGTGAATTTGCAAATGTCCTTGCTGTTAAATACAAGGAAATATCACCAATGGATTTTTCGCATTCCAATATTATCAGTGTTTTTAACCCCATGGGTGAATTGGTTCACCAGCAGGAAGGACTTGGCGTTGACAACAAGGAAACAGTAAAAATTATTATTGAAACAGCTAAACAATAAACCTATTATGAAAGCCAAAATACAAAAAATAAAAATTCTATTTCTTCTTGCAACCACCATCTTAATCACAAAAACAACAAGTGGTCAGTTTGTGTTTAACGGACAGCTTATCGAAAGAGGAGAATACCGCCATGGGTATGGAAGTGCAATTGATAAAGAAGCCGATCCTGCTGCATTTATCAGCCAGCGGCTCCGCCTGGAAGGTAGCTACAAATTAAGCAAACTGACTTTTTATACAAGCATTCAGGATGTGAGAACCTGGGGAAGCACCTCGCAGCTAAACATTTCCGACAATGCGTTTTCGCTGCACGAAGCATGGGCACACATTCAACTCGATACTAATTTCTCACTGAAAGTTGGAAGACAGGAATTGGTATACGATAACTCACGCTTCCTTGGAAATGTTGATTGGGCACTTCAGGGAAGGTCTCATGATTTTGCCTTGTTGAAATGGGTCAGGAAAAATACCAAAATCGATATAGGAGCCGGATATAACCAGGATGGCGAAGCTCTTTCGGGAAATATTTTGACCGTGACCAATCAGTACAAAACAGCCCTGTTATTTCGTGTGGAACAGAAATTAGGAAATTTTGATTTTTCTTTTCTGGTATGGAATGATGGAAGACAATATACTAAAAAAGATTCTGTGGGAAATGTAACCGATGATGAAATTCGCTATTCCCTTACCATTGGCTTGCCAACAATTCGGTACAAACTGAACAATACTACCTTCTCAGGATCGTTTTATAATCAGTCGGGGAAAGATGTGAAAAATAATACCATTAGTGCTATTGAAGCCGGTTTGCAGGTGGCTCATGTATTTAAGTTTAACGAATCTAAAGGTACTCAGCTTAAAATCACCCTTGGCGGAGAATATCTTAGCGGTACTGCTTCTGATAACACAAGCACTACTAACAATTCCTTTGCTCCGCTTTATGGAACCAACCATATGCACAACGGTTATATGGACCAATTTTATGTAGCAGGCAGGCATGAGAATTCCGTTGGCTTAATTGATGGTTATCTGAAATTCAAATATGACTTTTCATCTTCAGCATTTATTGGCATTAATGGAAACATGTTTAATGCTGCTAACGAGGTATACAACACCACCGGTAAAATGGATTCCTACTTAGGTACCGAAATTGACTTTACTGCTGGTTATGTCCTGGATAAATCTATCTCATTCCAACTGGGCTACAGTCAGATGTTCGGGACTGCAACTATTCAGCATTTGCAGAAAGCCAAGAATCCCGACAGCGTACAAAACTGGGCGTATTTGATGTTGATCATCCGTCCGAATTCAGATAAAAAATTTATTGGACTTTATAACTAAATTAATAATTTTAAATCATAATAGCTATGGAATTGACAGAATTGAAAACAATAAAAGTGGGTGACCTTGTAAAGGCCAACATCAAATCGGCTCACGTATTCAAAAATATGGAATAGACTTTTGCTGCGGTGGCGGGATCACGCTCGAGAAAGCCTGCGAAAAACAACATGTGAATTTACAGGTGCTTGCACAGGACCTGTTAAAGCTGGATAATGTTCCGGATGGCACACCCGATTTTGATAAAATGGAATTGGATGTATTATGCGAATACATTGTCGATAAGCACCACTCATACGTATCCGAAGCTATCCCGATGATACTTTCATACTCACAAAAAGTGGCACAGGTGCATGGTGCCGGCATCCGCCTGTAATTGAAATCTGCGATCTGTTTGCGAAAGTAGCAGATGAATTAACCCATCACATGAAAAAGAGGAGATGGTGTTATTCCCGTTTATTAAATCGCTGGTAGCCGAAAACCAATCCGGCGGTGAAGCAACTATCCCACATTTTGGGACAGTACAAAATCCCATATATGTGATGGAACAGGAACATGAGCTTGCCGGTGGATTGTTGAAGGAAATTAATTTTTTAAGCAATAACTACACACCACCTGATTGGGCCTGCAATACATTTAAAGCAATGTATGCAAAAATTGATGAGTTCGAACAGGATTTGCATATGCATGTTCATCTCGAAAACAACATCTTGTTCCCAAAGGCTATTCAACTGGAAAGAGAACTCTCAAATAAATAATTTATGCTTCAGGTATTAGCAATGACCGACAACGCCCCTTCTGTTCCCTACTATAAAGCTACTGGCAAAGAGCTGGAAGTCTTTGAAAAGTAATGAGCAATAAACTGCCATTGCTTTTAAAAAGGTCCAACAGGAACTGGCAAATCCAGGTTTGTTGAATATGTAGCACATCAGGCCGGATTGAAACTACTGACAGTGAGTTGCCATGAAGAAACCTCCTCTACGGACTTAATTGGCAGATACATTATAAAAGGCTCTGAAACTGTTTGGATTGACGGACCGCTTACTACAGCAGTTAAAAAAGGATATATTCTGTATCTGGATGAAGTAGCCGAAGCCCGTCCTGATGTAGTTGTTGCAATACATTCACTCACCGACCACCGCAGAGAATTATACATAGACAAACTGGGTGAAACCATCAAAGCTCATAATGACTTCATGCTCATCGCTTCTTTTAATCCAGGTTACCAGAAAGGATTTAAAGAACTAAAACCATCTACAAGACAGCGATTTGTTGCTCTTTCTTTTAACTACCCCGATCCCAAAGTAGAGACAGAAATTCTGATGAATGAAACTGGAGTTGATGAAGACACCGCAAAGAAACTGGTAAACATTGGAAATAAGATCCGCAACTTAAAAGAACTTGGCTTGACTGAAACGGCATCCACAAGATTACTCGTTGATGCAGCTAAATTAATTTGCAGTGGCCTTCCAAAAAGGCTGGCTGTTAAAGTGGCCGTGGTAGAACCTCTTACTGATGAAGAAGAGGTTCTGCTTGCTCTTGCTGATGCATGCAATCTATTGATCTGAAAAACCATGGAACTGGATGAGTATATTTTTGAAAAAGTAGCGAAATATTTCAGGCGAAGAAAAAATAGTTCATCGGAAGCAGATGAATATAAAATTTCGCTGGAGGAGATACGGTCGCGTCTGATTATTATTTCCAGAGCCTTTACCGGACTTCCCATTGAAATATTTCAGGCAGAACGAGAAGGTGGTTATAAAAACAATAATTATTTCCTGCCAGCATCCGTTTCACTATTTGATTCTGCTGAAGAAAATCTCTCCTTTTATTTTTACAGGACGCTGTATCTTTCCATTCAACAGCAATTGAATCTGAACTGGAACGGCGGAGGCTCACACACACTTATCGAATCACAGCAACAAGCCAATTTTACCGCCAAGGAAGTTTTGTGCATTTTACAAAAGGACTACCCCATTGCCTTTGAGCTGCATGAAAATTTCAGAAATAAATTCATCGCCAATCACAAGTCTGGTGAAACCTTACCTGATTTTACATGGCTTTACGGAAAGTGGATGAATAACAATCCTGAAACAAAATCAGTCAACGAACTTGAAAATTTTGGAGATACCATTAAAGCGGCAATGAAGCAGGATGCTGTTACTACAATTAAAGCCAAAGCCGTTGAGGAGATTACAAGTGTTGAAGTAGACAAGAAACAGCAAGAAGACTATGTACTAACTCACAATTTTGAAAAAGTAGAGACTGCGGAAGAATTCGAAGGTGGGTGGCGTGATTTTGATGGCGATGATGATTTGGAAAAACATCAGGATGCATTGGACGAATTAAACATGAAATTCACGGTACGGGTGGATGACATGGTACACTCTGTTTATCAGGCAGATTTTATTGAAAACGCATCTATCTCCGAAAGCAAAGAAAAAGAAAAAGCTGGAATTTGCATTACTTACCCCGAATGGGATTACTCTAAAAGACGTTACCGCGAGAATTTCTGCAAAGTGTTTCCGGAAAAACAATTGGCGACAAATGTATCTTACTACCAAAACACAATAAAAGAACATCATACTGTACTGAGTGGCTTACGCAAAATGCTGACCAGCGTAAACAATAAATTATCGCAACATCGCAGACAACCCGATGGCAACGAATTCGATCTTGATGCGCTAACAGATCTCTATTGTGATGTGCATTCCTGCCATACACCATCTGATAAAATATATTTGTCGAATCGCAAACAGGAAAAAGATCTCGCCATACTATTACTCCTCGATAGCAGTCTTTCAAGCGATGGCTATTCTAACGGAAACAGGGTAATCGATGTAGAGAAACAGGTTTCTATTTTATTTGGAGAAATCATGCAAGAGTTTCAGATTAATTTTTCGGTTGCTACATTTTTCTCGAAAACTAGAAATTATCTCAGCTATAATATCCTTAAAGATTTCAGTGAGCCGTGGAGTCATGCGAAATATAAAATCGGGGCGGCAGAACCAGGTGGGTACACAAGAATTGGTGCTGCCCTCCGACATGCGGGCAATGAATTAAAAAATCAATCTGCAAAAAATAAATGGATTATTTTATTGTCAGATGGCAAACCCAACGACTACGACAAATATGAAGGAAAATATGGCATTAGTGATGTGAAACAAGCGCTGCGTGAATTGAATGAAAACCGCATCAATTCTTATGCACTTGCTATTGAAGCACAAGCCAGGTATTATCTGCCGCAAATGTTCGGACAAAATCATTACAGAATACTCACTTCACCTAACGAATTACTCCAATCCATGGTGTTACTTTTCGAAAAAATTCGTAATAAGTCATAGACGCAACACTGTTTCTTTTGAGATAAACTTTTTCGCCGGGATATGCTTTATGGAAAATGTACCTCTTATCCATTTCAAAAATGGAAACAATCGGGAAAATGAGATGATTCATATATAGTACAAAACAATTCCCGGGTCGGGCTCAAACTTCGCGGCGGCGGCAAAGAGTCTGGCTCACATCGGTATTTTACAAACCATCGACAGCGAAAGCATCAAATTTGATTATGTAAACGATATCGGTATGGGTGAACTAATCATTTTATTGCCCATATTCACTTTATCATTTCTGGGTAATGTCGTACTTATTGCTATTTTTGCAAAATACTCCATATCCTATGAAGCTTTATCTTTTGTTTTTAATTTCTCTTCTTTTTACTTTCTCAATAACAAATGCGCAAAATGTACAATGGGCTACGCGGGCCGGTAGTGGTGGTGTGGATGTGATTCAAAAAATGGTGAATGACGATGCCGGAAATTTGTATGTACTGGGCTATAATTCTCCATCTTCTCAATTCGGCAACCTGAATGTTGCTAATGAAGGTCAGTTTTTTGCTAAAGTAGATACGAATGGCAATTATGTTTTCGTAGTACAATTTGACAGCTCTTATATTGGTTCAATGTCTATCAACGATGCTAACCAGATATTGATTACGGGAGCTACCACTGGCACCGATGTCAGCGGCACACCTGTTAATTTTGCTTCAAGCGGCATAAGTGTTGGATTTGCCGTTCTCTACGATACATCAGGAACCCAGTTGTGGATGACACCGTTAGATAACTATGCATTTTTCAATAGTCCGAATAATACCTATGGTACAGAATTTATCATTTCAGGCTGTGTTCCTCCAAATGCCGTAATTGGGTCATTTTCTTTTTCAAATCAGGAACCACAAAATTATTTAGCTTCCATCAATACTTCAGGAGTCATCACAAACGCAGCTTTAATAGCCAGCTCCAACTCAGCACAGATCCCATTAATTGTCGCCGATACATCCGGAAATATTTATGTAACCTGTTCTTACTTTAGCAATGTGACATTTTCTAATGGTCAAACCTTGACTCCTAACTTTGGTACCGATGGGTATTACGTCTTAAAATGTGATCCGGCTTTTAATGTTGTATGGTCAATACATGGTCAGGGATTTTCTGAAGATAACTACTTTGGTGGCGTTGGTTTGATGACTGTTTTGTCAAATCAAAATGTCGCACTTGGAGGTGGATTTATTGACTCCACCCTTTTCGGGAACGATACTATTATAAATTATTCAGTCAACGATTATACAACATTTGTTATATCAATTGATCCCAATGCAAATATTCAATGGATTTCCTTATCCGATGTTTACGGACCATCCATGATAAAATCTGTTGATTCGTCGGGTTTTTATTTAGCAGGCACTTCGGAAAATGCTTCGTCTTTCAGTATTGGTGGAATCCCATTTACTGTGTCACCAAATCATGTTGCCATGTATTTGGTTAAATTCAATAACAATGGAAATGCATTGTGGGGAAGATCTTTTGAAACCGTACATATGAATGGCTCGTGCTGTGAATCCATTAGAGATATTGTAAAAGGCAATAGTAATGAAATTTATTTTGCCGGATTTTATTATATCGAAGCTGTTTTTGATACCATTACTCTTCCCTGTTATATGAATAGTGGCCTTTGTGGTCCTTATGAAGCCTTTATTGCAAAATTAGGAAACATCCCGACAGGCATTCAATCCATTAATGTTGCGGAAGCGATCGTTAACATCTATCCGAACCCGACAAACGGATGGTTGCAAATTGAAATTACAAATAGTACATCCTTAAAATCTTCCATTACTATTTATGATATTTTAGGCCAGCAAATAATTCAAACTTCTTTCTCCAAATCTAAATTTGAAATCGACCTGACTGAAATGAAAGACGGAATTTACTTTGTACAAATTGAAAACAACGGAATTGTTTACAGGAAGAAGGTGGTTAAGGTGAAAACGGGTGAGTGATAGTTTGGTGACTGAAAGAATGTTGAATTGTTTTCTGAATTTACGTTTGCATAAAAGTATTCGTATCATTTATTAATTAACTTACAAATTGCAGCTCCTTTTTTGTGTCTTGATGTTAAAAATCAGGTTCTATTAGGAATTTTTGAGAGAACATATTTTCAAATTGTATTTGAAAATAAACTCTAGCATTATATCATAAAAATAGCCACTTCAGTATTTCACCAGTTTCCCTTTTTTAATCAGTCCGTTTTTATCTTTGACTTCATAGAGATAAATTCCTTTTGAAAACCCTTGCATGTTTACCGAGATGATTTCAGCAAACTCCTTTCTTAAAATAAGCCTTGAAGCAGCATCATAGATATTAATCTCTGAAAGATTACCTGAGTTAACTTTAATGTTCAGTATATCATTTGTCGGATTGGGAAATAATGAGAACGAATAGTCTGTTGAATCACCATCATTACCGGAGGTGTCAATTTCAGGAACGAAATCACCTTGAAATTCATAAGCACCAATATCCACCCGGCTGTTATAGATTCGGGGGTTTCCGGCAAAATCGAAGGGAAATAAAAATGAAGTATCGGTGGAGTCGCCTGAATTGATACAATGTGAGCTTTCTGTTAATGACCAGTCATAAGTTCCAAGGGTAGTCATTTTCCAATTGAATCTGTAGGATGCACAAATTTTGGTTTGCTGTCAATATTATTTTGCCCCCAAATGTTTATGCTGTCCTGGTTGATGCAGTTGTATTGAATTTCAAGACCTTTATTATGTGACCATGCGATGTTGTTATTTGTATCTGAAACATTGTAAATGATGTTATTCAGAAGTTTCAGATCTATCCCTACAGAATTACCTGTTGAAGCATAAAAATTATTTCCTCTCCTGAACGCCTTGTTATTGCAAATTACATTGTTTGTTATTAAAGCCTCCAAATTAAAATTGCTACTTGTAACCAGAAGCATTCCTGCACCGTCACCATATGTGGTTTGATTATTGAATATTAAATTTTGAGATATGGATCCACCTCCATCACCCATTCCTCCTCCGTTATAAATGCCGCCAACAGTTGATGAAATATTGTTATAAATTGCATTGTTTTCAATTATTGGGTCTGTTCCTCCAAAATATATTCCTCCCCCATTATTATATATTTCATTTTTTTGAATGACCATTTTTCCAATCCCGTATATTCCCTCATGAATATTATCATGAATAATATTTCCTGTAATAAACATTCCATTACCTGTTGAAAATTGTATCCCCATAATGTTTCCATAAATATGATTATTTATTACATAACTCGAGTCGCAATAATTGCACATAATTGCACTTGAATTAGCAGAATAAATATTGCTGTTTGATATAAATAGTTTACAGGGATACTGAATTTTATACATGCTTATAACTCCTGCTCCAACTTTTCTATTGCTGAAATTACAATGATCAACACTTACTATTCCTTTCCAAATATCAATTATTGGGTTATTGCAATTAACAATAAAATCACAATAATTGAAAATAGAAGTATCATCAGGATTAGGGTTGTACACATAGATTCCTCTCCAGAGAGCAACCGTGTCGTGAACACCAAACCGGACATGATTACCAGAATCTCCTAAAGCTTCAAGAATACCCTCAACAGTAACTTTATAGTTACCCATTATTTTAACATAAGTTCCGGAGCAAATAGTCACCCGGGCAGAACTTGAAATTGTGATATCACTGCCAATCCTCAAGGTGTCAACACAAATCAAGGTGTCCTGTAAAATATTACCCATCAGACCAGAAAACCCATTCCCTTCTAAAGGGAATTTCACTGTATTCAAGCTGTCAGCAGTAAATATCAAAGAGTCTTTATAATTTTGTACTTGCAGTGGGCTGAATTGTATATAAATAATTGTATCCTGTGATGTATTAAGAGATACATTTAAATTATTAACATATGAACTATTTGTAAAACTAATACCAAAGTTGCTTGAAGTGGCCAGTGAAAGATTTAAAGGAACGTTACCTGTATTGGTTACTTTTACAGATTTTGTCAACAAACTATCAACAAATACAAAAGCGTAATTTAAGGAATCATTATCAAGTTGGATTCTATAAATAGTATCAGGATATGCGCTTGGAATAATTTCCTTTTTATAATCAAGCCATTACTTCCAACTCCGAATAAAAGATTAGTTGTATTACTAAACAAAATGTTAAATGTATTTGCAGTTACAAAATCACTGTTCCAACTTAATCCATTTGAACCCGTTACATAAATATTATTTCTTCCTAATAAATAACCATCAATCTCATTAAAAAATTTGCATTGCTTTATTGTATTATCATAAATTTCAGTATAGTACTGTGTCAGGGTATTGCCTCCATCCACTGTTTTATCAATTGTGAATACAGGTCCTGGCAGTACAAAATATCCTATATTTTCATTAATAAAAGAAAAATAAGAGTGTCCAAAATTTGCTTGTGCAACAGGAAACCAGGTGTTCCCGCTGTCATTTGTTCTTTTTGATCTGTTTTGCCATGGACCGAGGCAGTGAAAAACAATACTGATTTCACCCCCTGTGACATATGCTGTACTATCATTAATAAACTGAAAACGACTGTTACTTTCAATTTTATCAAAATCCAGTTGCCAGCTGGAACCAAAATTAGTAGTTTTAAAAACCTTAAAGTCATCATATTCATATGTGCCACCGAAGGAAGTACATATGTTATAATCAGGAACAATTGAAAATCCGGTTTGAGAATCAAAAAAACCTAAGTCCGTAATTGTATCCGGTAATGTCGTAATTAAATTCCATGAAATGCCGCCATTATCACTCCGGTAAATACAATTTCCTCCGACATAAAGAGTATCGAGCCCAACATGACATATAGAAGTAAAGAGGCCCGACACAATAGCGTTTACAGACCATGAATTCCCTGAGTCTGTAGTTTTTAAAATCGTTCCGTTCGAACCAATAATAAATCCGGTAGAATCAGAAATAAAACAACCATCAACTAAATTATCAGTCACTCCTGAATTTATAATTTGCCATTGAGAAAATGCCACATCTGTTCTAAAAATAAGCAAGAGTAGAACTATAAATTTGAATTTTTTTCGCAACATAAAAATGTTATTAAAAATTGATTCCGCATTTTTGGTGAAATTTATTTCAGAACAGCATTGTTGATTAATTGGAGTATTAAATTTTTTTTAACGATCTTATTACTGATTCTCTATTTTTAAATTTTCTCAACCACAGAAGTCTCAGCTGTATAAAGCTATTTAGTAATCAAATTTAACTCATTGTCCTCACTTAACCAAATTTTTCAAAAAATCAGGATAGACTGTAAAAAACATTGCCTGAACGGGATTTATTCAATATTCTATTAAAATGTACTTATTCATAGGTCAGAAAACTCCAAAATTAATGTCAAGTAGGGTTTTGGCCTTAAGATTGTCTTCAAAAACTGATATTCTTTAAAAAAAATGAAATTTAAAAAGGTTTTGAAGCAGCACTTCAATAAAAGCCCCTTACCATTTCATTTGCTGTAAAGTAAATTCCATGATAAAGGACCTGCTTTTATATGTATTTAACTGGAAAATTGGTACTTTTAACTTGTCACTTTTTCGTAGTCTTAATATCCAACGAAGGCTTCTCTGCTTTTGCATTTCCGGTTTTGAGATAGATGTCGAACCATTGCATCATGCGGATGTTATAATCGTATCTGGATCCTGATTTTGTATTACCATGTCCTTCACCTGGGTAATAAACCAAACGAACCGGTAAATCGGGCTTGCGTACTTTTAGGTGACGATAGAGTTCCATGGATTGTGTAGGATGTACACGCGGATCGTTAGCGCCATGCATGATCAGTATAGGAGTCTGGGCGCGATCGACATAATAAACCGGACTTCTCTTCAGCTGCCCCTCCCAGTCTTCCCAAAGTTCTTTTCTATCATGCACAAGACGCATTTCACCTGGAATGTCACTGGTTCCCCATTTGGAAATATTATTGCTGATACCTACAAACATAACGGCAGCGGCAAAACGATCAGAATAATAGGTGCTCATCCATGCGGAAGCGTACCCACCGTAAGAACCACCGGTAACACCAACCCTGCTCTTATCAACAATACCCTGAGCAATGAGGTAATCAACTCCATCTACAATATCATCAAATTCTTTCCCTGCCAAATCACCCTGACTGCTGTACGTAAATTCATTTCCACGTCCGGTACTTCCTCTGTAATTAGGATAAAATACCGCGTAGCCAGTTGTAGCAGCCATTTGTCCGGGAGTAGAATATCCTGTTAACCAGCCATTGCTGTAATGGGCTTCAGGCCACCATGCGCAACTACAATCAATGGAACTTTTGTTCCAGCTACATAATTTACAGGGTACATCACAATGCCTTCGATCTCATATTTACCATCGCGTGCCTTATAACGAACAACTTCCTGCTTCCCCAGAGTGATTCCCGATAGCCATGAGTTGTTGTTGGTTCTTTTAAAGAATTTAGCGTTTTTGGTATTGGCAATCGTGAATAGTTCAGCAGGATGCGAAGCAGAACTTGCTACAAAAGCAATGGTGCCATTTAAAGCTCTCGCAAATCCGGTAATAGCATAGTCACCTGATTTAAATAGGGTCTGCTTACCGCTTCCGTCAACGCGAATAAATCCAAGCGAAGAAGCAGTGCCTTCACTTGCGTGGAAATGGATGGCGTTTGGATCGTTCCATGAGATGTGTTCATACTTTCCTAAAAAACCGGCATCAATAATCATGGGCTTTCCTCCCTCAGCAGAAACCAGAAGAATGGAGCCATCTGTTGGATCATTCAGATCCTTTGCCGCTTTTAATGCCAGCTGTTTGTTATCGGGACTCCAAAGTATCTGTCCCAGTTTCCCCTGATTGTCGATGGTAGCAATTGCATTTCCGGTATTTGCATCAACCACCAGCACCTGTTGTTTCATATATGAATCATCTACTGATAAAGTTGGGGTAACCGAAACCGCAAGTTTAGATCCGTCATTGCTCCAGCTCATCATATAAACAGATCCGTTTACATTTATCAGTTTTGCTTCTTTCTTTTCAGATGCAAGGTCTACCATATATCCTTTTTGAGTGCCCATCTCTTCCTCGAAAAAATCGGGCTTGTAATTTAATGGTGTTTGAGGTGCTTTGCTATCTTCTTTCACAGTATAGGCTATATGTTTCCCATCAGGCTGCCAGCTGTAATTTAAAATATTCGCTGTAGTTGAAAATATTTTTGTGGCTTCTCCTCCTGAAATATTCATTTCATAAATAGCGTTCACACTTTCGTCATTACTCTTACTCAAAAAAGTGATTGTTCCTTTTAAAGGCCGAAAAACAACATTGCCTACTCCGGAAGAAGTAAAGTAGGGTTTTGTCTCTCCGCTGGTAGTATTTAAAACATACAACCCATTTTTGCTTCCAGAATTCTCCTTAAAAGGATCGGCGGGAACACTGACTGTATAAGCAACTAGTTTTCCGTCATCAGAAATGACACAGCCGCTAACTGTTTTAATTTTTGCAATGTGATCAGGGGTCAGGGACTGAGCAAATACATTCACATGAAATGCATTTAATAAGATGAAGGCCAGAATCAGTCCTGCTTGAAGCGTTTTTTGATAATAGGTTTTTCTCATAATTGATAATGAATTAAATATGGATAGTTGAATATAAATTGCATGCTGCAAGATACTAAAATTGGGAAATTAAATGAAAGTGATTGGTTGTTTAATGCAAATTTAAGGCTGAACCTGAATGCCTAACTTAATGTTTCGTGTGGGCTTCTTGCTTAAACCAACTAAAATTCAATTTTATAACTCAGATTCGGTATTAAAACAGAGACCAGATCCTTTTCTATTTTATTGCTTGTCAGGTTATACTGGTATCCATAAAAGTCTGGCTGAGCGGTTGCATTCAGGATTTTCAAGGCAAACTCCCGGGAACTCTCTTTTTTATTGACTTTATAGCTGGCGGTGAAATGTACATTGAAAGAGGATTGAGCCTGCAGGGAATAAGCATTCGTTTCATCATAAACTATTTCATTCGCAACATGTGAAGCGGTTTCATCAACAGGTGAATACCGGTTTCCTCCCTGGTAACTGAATCGGGTGTTTAAACTTAAAACGTTCTGATCATTTTTTCCCATTTCCCATTCCTTTCCTATTAAAAAGTTAACCACATAATTCCGGTTATATCTGGTACTTCTCCAAACATTGTCACCACCTTTATATTCCGAATTAAAAACCGATGCCGTAAATAAATAATAATAGCCTTTCGACATATACTTTTCAAGTGTTATATCAATGCCATAATTTCTGCCTTCGCCTGTATTTTGCAATTTCTCGGCAAAGAACAAATCACTCTGAAGATTCAGGAATGAGAAGGAGCTGTCGGCAATTACCGGGACGGAGAACAACTGCTGATAATAAGGTTCGATCTTAGCATGAATTAATTCGGTAACATTCCAATCGTAACTTAAAACAAAATGATGTGCCTTTGAGAAATCAAGATCTTTGTTTACTGCTTTCTCTCCTGTCAAGGTTGAATTGTTGCAATAATAATTTAATTTTTCAAGTCGGCTATGTAATCCATAAGCTAAACCTATCGATTGATTTTCGCTCAGTTGCTGACGAAATCCTAATCTCGGTTCAACCGTGTAATGATTGTTCAAAGTAAAAAACTGGCCATTAATTCCGATGTTCATCAGCAGTTTGTCTGTAAGATTAATTGACGAACTGCTATAGCCTGAAATTAATGTACTGAATCCATCAGCATTAACTACTTCCTGTGGAGGCAGTCCCTGAGTAGGTGAATTGCTTAAGTGTAAATCATACATCATTCCAGTGACAAGTAATCCGCTTTTGTTTGTGTGTCTTGCATTGAATTTTTTATTTACATATGAAGATAAAACAAAATTCCGGTTTGTGTTGTTGATTTTGCTTAAAGGTTTCAAGGATAAATTTTCATCAAGCTTTTGTGTATCCCAGTTGGTATTACTTTCTGTTGCCGCTAAAGTTGTTTTAATATATGAGTTGTTCCTGAAAAAATATTTATGACTTACACCTGCCGCGCCCATATTTTGTTTGATATCATTTTGTTCTTTATCATCATAATATTTCCATTCCGTAGTATCTTTTTTAGGGTCTGCGCTCGCTTTGTCGGCCAGGCCAATTCCCCAAACCGAAAAAATACCGGCTTTTTGTGTTGGAAAATTCAGTTTGAATGAAAGATCCTGATATTTCATGCCATCGGCATTTTCAGGTAATAGTGGAGCCAGCAAAGCCAATGTTGAATAACGGTAATTAAAAAGATAAGATGATTTCCCTCCCTTTTTGAAGGGGCCTTCCGAAGATGCTTCTATACCAACAGTACCAACCTGAAATGAATGTTCACTTTTTTCATTATTTCCTGTTCTCATTGCAATATCAAAAACACCGGACAACGCATTGTTATATTCTGCCGGAAATGCTCCTGTGAGAAAATCGGAGTTATCCAGCATTTGAGTACTTAAAGCAGTAATGGTTCCTCCTCCAATTGCACTTAAATCTCCAAAGTGACTGGGATTAGGAATTTCTATTCCTTCCATTTTCCATTGCAGCGATTTAGGTGCATTACCTCTTACGATTATTCCATTTTGATCGGTATTACTTGCCACACCTGCAAATGAAGAAGCTAAACGGGCAGGATCATCAAAGCCTCCTGCATAGCGTTTTGATTCCTCAACACTTAACATTCGTGCACTAACTGTAGCCATTGAATTAAGCGGCTGTGATTTATTTACATTTGATGCCTTTATAATAACTTCGTTAAGCTGTGTTATACGCTCCTTTATAAGTATTGTCAAAAAAGTTTCTTTAGCAGAAATAAGAATTATTTCCCTTACAATAGCGGGTTGATAACCAAGAAATGAAGCCTGAATATCCCATCTGCCGACCGGGACATTCCGGATGATGAAATTTCCCGACGAGTCGGTGATTGCACCGATGAAAGGGTCTGATTTAAGCACAACAACTGTTGCATAAGGAACCGGCCCACTGGATGATTGATCTATGACCGTTCCCCGGATGGTTTGTGTCTGTTTTTGTTCAATTTTAATGACAACAGGCTGATTAGAAGATTTTCCAGGAGCAACTCCTGTTAGTGGTTGCGATGGATTCTGGCCAAATAACTGACCAGAAATAATAAGAAGGCTGATTAAAATGAGTCTTGAATACATATTGGGTTTGTGATTTAAATATTTTTCACAAAGGTCCCGCAATATGGCAGACGCGACAATACTGATTTATCAGTATTCTTAATTCAGAAGCCCGAACTTCGAACCAAACAATACTGCTTCAAAAGAGTTATTTGCTCCCAGCTTTTCCAAAAACCGTTGACGGTGTGTATTAACTGTATGTACGCTGATAGCCAGCTTATCAGAGATTTCTTTACTCAATAATCCATCTTTTACCAGCTTTAATATTTCTGTTTCACGTTTTGTTAGTTCAATTTGTGGTTTTGGGGATGCTTCCATAAGGATAATTTGCCCGGTCTTAAAGTTCAGGAGTTGACTTTTAATTCCATCATAATCTTCCTGATTTGGAGAAAGATCCACAAAATTGATCAATAGCCATAATTGTCCTGTTTTATCCAATTCCAATACTTGGTACTGCTCAACGAGTCGTACGTATTTGTTTTGCGTATTCAACATTCTGTATTCAGAAATTGATTTGTGGCTTAATTTATCATCGATTGAAAAATTGTGGAATATTTTCATTACAGAAATGCCGTTTATACCTAACTTCACTCTGTCGTCCGGATGAATTTTGTTGTAAAAAAATTCCTGACCTGCCTTTTCATAATCTGACTGATTATAACCTAATAGTTTTCCGAAGTTCGAAGAATAAAAAACCATTTGCCGTTTGGACATATCAAACACTCCGATACCGGAATTACCAATATCAGCTAAAGTTTGTAATACAATTTTGTGTTTATTCATCACCGAATAATCCAAATCAGTGTCATTGTAACTAAATTGTAATAAATATTTGAAAAACACTTCATCAACGAGATTTTGTTCAGCCATGGTGTAAAGATAATTATTGGTGATTAGATTTTTAAAAGCTATGATTTACTATTATTCAATTACTTTTATTTCAAATGACTGCATCTTATCCGGAGCTACCCAACTTTCAGCAACCTGTATAACCTTACTTTTGAGTCTGCCTGCTATCATTTCATGATAATGCTCATTTGCGTAAATTCCATTCTCCTTGAATAAGGGCACCCCGCCTTTAACCCAATCAGATCCGTTTACATTTATCAATTTTGCTTCTTTCTTTTCAGATGTAAGGTCCACCATATATCCTTTTTGATTGGCCATCTCTTCCTCGAAAAAATCGGGCTTGTAATTTAAAGGGGTTTGAAGTGCCTTGCTTGCTTCTTTCACAGTATATGTAATATGCTTTCCATCAGACTGCCAGCTGTAATTTAAAATACTGGTTGAGGTTGAAAATATTTTAGTGGCTTCTCCACCTGTGACATTCATTTCATAAATTGAATTGACCGTTTCATCAGAACTCTTACTTAAAAAAGTAATTGTTCCCTTTAAAGGACGAAACACAACACTGCTTACTTCGGATGATGTAAAGTAAGGTTTAGTTTCTCCGCTGGTGGTATTTAAAACATACTATCCATTTTTGCTTCCAGAATTCTCCTTAAATGGATCGGCAGGAACACTTACGGTATACGCAACCAGTTTTCCATCATCGGAAATGATACAGCCGCAGGCTGTTTTAATTTTTGCAATGCGATCTGCCGTTAGGGCTTGGGCAGCTACTTTTACCTGAAAGGCATTTAATAAAATGAAGGTCAGAATCAAGAATGCTTGTAGTGTTTTTTGATAATAGGTTTTTTCATAATTGATAACGAATTAAATATGGATAGTTGAATATAAATTGCATGCTGCAAGTTACTAAAATTGGGAAATTAAATGAAAGGGACTAACTAATTAAATAGGTTTGGTTGAGGGAAGAGTTTACTCATGCAACAGTACAATTCGTCGGGAAAGTACTGCATCTATTGTTCTAAGATTCACAATATAAATTCCATCAGCAAATGGAGAAATATCAACAATGGTATTGGTTTGTGCTATTTCTTTTGAATAAATTAAGATTCCAATGGGATTATAAATCTCCAACTGCCCCCCGGAAGGTGATTCAATATTAAAGATTCCATTGCCCGGGTTTGGGAAAACTTGCATTTCCAATAATTCATTTTCATCTATCAAAATCTCTTTTTGATGGTTAGGTCCGATTGGGATGCAAGGAACATACACCTTTATGAAATTTGAAGTATCGGAACATAAGGCCGCATTTTCTGCTACGCAAAAATATTTCCCTCTGCTTTTAGCGGTATAATTTAATGCAGTAGCCCCGGGAATTGGTGTATTGTAATGATACCATTGGTAATTGAAAAAGGAGGGTTGTGCAGATAGAATAACACTATCACCCCGGCAAAAGGTTGTAGACCCCAACGCTGTAATTTGAGAAAAATTTGGTTCCACGGTTATATAATTAACTTTTGTAAGACTATCGCAGTCACCGTTACTGTTGCATGCGACTAATTTTATCGAATAAATTCCTGCAGCAGTATAGGCATGGGAAGGGTTCATTTGAGTTGAGGTATTCCCATCTCCAAAATCCCAAAAATAATTCACAGCATTCACAGTTGTATTCGTAAAGTTTACCACTGAGTTTATACATAAATTAGTTGAGTTCGCAGTAAAACTGACATTCATATTGGGAACTGAATCAATAAATGCGGTATACTCTTCATACTGCCCGCAAATCTGCGAGCAACTGTTGGCGATAAGATTTTCACTGGCTAATAATCTTATACGCAATGGTACATTGACCACCGCAGAATTCGGAACGGTAAAAGGCACAAAAGTGGTAGGGCAACTACCCAGGTTTCCTGAAATCAATCTTTCAGTTGAATCATTAAAGGCACCATCATTATTATAATCAATCCATACACAGGAATAGCCACAGGTATTAGTTACCTGATCCCTTACCTGATAAGCCATGGTATAAGAAGCGCCTCTTGTCAGGTGCACCTGAAAAGTACACGTGTAATCTTCGTATAGAACATTGCTGCTAGAGTATGAATTTACACCATTCAATTGAAAATTAAGTATTTCTTTCTTGTCACATGAAAATGGCCAGGCTGTTGGAGAACAAACTGTAGCTACGGGAACTAATGGATTTTGAATAGTTATGGTTTGGAATGCAGTATCTGATCCTAATGTATTATATGCAATCAGTTGGATGTTATAAGTTCCTGATGAAGTATAAATGTGTGTTGGATTGAGATTGGTGGAGGTGTTACCATCGTCAAAATTCCAAAAATAGGATGTAGCATTATAAGTGGTATTAGAAAAAATGACATTTGTGGTACAGCCTGTTGTTGAGGATAAACTAAATGCAGCTACCGGAATAGTCGGTGCCGGCACTATAGTTACAGCATAATCTTCAAATTCCCCGTTAAACCCGGAGCCACAAGGAGTGGACAACGAATTAAGGCTTCCATCATAGCCAATACGCAGCCGCAGAGGAACAAAAAAGAGTTGATGCGATGAAGGGATTATTACATTCCCGGTAACAGAATTGTTCAAAGAAGGACCGGTGAATAGTATTTCATTTGTGTTGTTAAAGGTGCCATTGCCATCCAGATCGATCCAAACCCGGTAGTGTCCCTGGTTCGTGTTTGAGCAGGTGAAAACATTGGTTGATCCTACTACCAGGTTCGTGTTCAATATGCAGGAAAAATCATTGTAAGTTCCTGCCGAAGGGGATGTTGTATTATTGATGTTGTTCAATGAAAAATTTAAAATCCCCATAACATTAGTCCCAACCGGAACACAGGCTGGTTGCAATGTTGCCGGAGCCGCATAAATTGTATCGTATTGTATAATTGAATCCGTAAAACAGGAATTTGTTTTAAGTGCAATCAAATTAAATGCGGTAGTGCTTGTCAAGCCCGAAGTGGATGCAAAGTACAAAGTTCCTCCGGTGCCTGTTTGAGGTGCACCCATAAGGGAAAAGCCATTTCGCAAACTATAGCTCACACCGGTTTGTGAATTCTGGACTGAAAAGTTTGCTCTGTTTCCTGTGCAAACAGAATCGGAAGTTGCTATCCTAGTAAAAGGAAGCAGTTCATGACCTGTTACGGTGATTTGCTGAACAGTTATGTCGGATCCGGTGGCATTCGAAACAGTGAGTGACATAGTATGATTACCGGCTGTATTCAAAACTATTCCAGAATTATATTGGGTACTGAAATTGTTGTTATCTAATTTCCATTGATAAGAATAACCCGAAAGGGGTGCCGTTGTATTTATTAAAGAAATAGAATCTCCTAAACAAAAATTAGTACTTCCCCCCTGAATGGAATAGGAAGCGATAGGAAGTGCGGGAGCATTACCTAAATTTGCAGTACGTATCGCAAACCCCGAATCTCCGACTGCGAAACCATTATTGGAGTCAAGAAAATCGAACATGTTCACTTTGCTGTAATTGGACAAATTGAATTTTTCCCAGTATTGAGCTCCGGAAACTGAAATATATAAACCATCGTTTCCTGCTGCAAGCAAAGTGTCCTGACTGATTGCATATAGAACTCCGTTGCTGGTGAATGGTAGCGTTACAGGAGTATAGGTAGTGCCATAGTCAACGGATTTAAGAAGTGTTTGAGAGGTTTCACTTCCTACATAAACAATATTATGAACACCTGTTACCGAATGGTGATAACCGGATACATTTTGCAACGACCAGGTGATTCCTCCGTTCACTGATTTAAGAATGACGTCCTCGCCTGCTGCAATTAAAGTATCGGTCGAAAAATATTTTATATCATTAATTAATTCAGTTGTGCCGGATGGAATAAACGTCCAGGAATTCCCTGAATTGATACTCCGAGCAATACGGCCGTTATTTCCGGCAGCGATGCAAAGTGATCCTCTTTTGTCGAGTGCCACCAGAGCTCTTGGCAGAGGCACGGTGTTATTAACGGAAGCAAAATCCCAGTTAGCACCTCCATTAGAAGTGGTAAAAATTACTTCGCTATTTCCGATGTAAAAAAAACCGGTGCTGATTGCACTATTTGGACCGGTAAGCTGAACATCATACATTAAACCAAAAATCTGAGCATTCAAAATGTCATACATTGGATATACCACATTCCAGTTTGCTCCGTTATTGCCGGTCTTTACAAACCTGTTAAAAGAACCAATCCAGATATCATTGGTTGAATAATAATCTACAGCAAATAAATTTTCTGTGGTTCCCACGCTTATCTGGTTCCATTGAGCAGTAGTAGCTTTAAACGATAAAATAGCAATTGATAAAAGAAGAAGTTTTTTCATAGGAGCATTCATATTCTGACAGATATTATTAGTGCTATTTCTTTACCAAATTTAGGAATTAGCGAATATCACGGAAACATTTCATTTATTTATCAACGACAAATAATTTACCTGGTGATTGTCATCTTTTTTGTTAGAATATCGGTTCCTCTATAAAATTTTAAAATATAAACTCCATTCGAAAGTGTTTTAGTTTCGAGTTGAAGGGTATGTTGCCCGGTACTTTGTATTGTTGGATCGGTGGATAATACTACTGTACCCAAAGAATTGTATAAGAGAGCAGTCACCTTTGTGTTTGTTGGTACGTAATAATCAATATTGAAAAAATCATTTGCCGGATTTGGGTAACAATGTAATTCGTGGGGTAAACCGGATTCGGTTATTCCTGTCGTAATACAAAGTCCGGGTATATTTGTATCCAGCCATTTTATTCTGGTGCCGATCCAACTCTTTAAGGAATCCAGTTCTGCGTTATACGTGGTTGCAACAGTTCCAAAGTCAGGAGCTGCTCCACTCTTGCCAAGTAGGGGCCATTTTTTAAAGTGCCGTAACTGTGCATTTTGAACTTGCACTCTTACGCTGTCAATATAAGCGAAAAGATTGGTGGTATCCAGAATGGTTTGTCTGTAATTTTCATAGGTGCATCTCAGTTCGTTATTGAATGTACTATCCTGTAACAAACGAACATACCAACCGGTAGAATAGTTATCGGTAAAGCAATCATTGATTTGATGCGCCCAACCTGCACCAGTATATCCTTCAAAAATTGTACAAACACCATCCATATTTTTCCAGCCCCAATCAAAATCCCAAACCGGACCTGCTTTTAATTTGCCACCATTGGAGTATTTGTCTTTATGAAAAAATACACTCTTTTTAAATCCATCGGCGCTTCTTGCCAGCTCGTTAACAAGGAAATAATCAATAAATGATTTTACATCCATGTATTTGCGGTATCCTGTTGCTGTGTCGGCAAAGCCGGGACTGTAAAGTGCTGTTTCCAGACTATCCACATAGGAGGCGATATAGGCTTTTTGTGCAGCCTGAATGGCAAATTCATCAGGATATTCATATACAAAGTGAACATCAAACCCAGGATGATCAATAGGAGAATAATTCGATTGAAAACTATTGTTAGCATTCCAATAATTTTGCTGAAGCATGTAACCACCGCTTAAATCATCTCCTGTTGTATCAGCAGGAGTTAATTTTGCAATAGCAACCCTATTTACATCGCGCTTAATTTTTTCTCCAATCACATAAATGCCTTTGTAGGAACTATCAATGAGCACTTCACATAACTGAGCTCGGGGACTGTAATTGCCCATTTCTCCAAAAAGTTTAAAAGCTAACAAGTTCTTGATGAGTGAGCGATCATTGAAATTTGATAGCAATACCCAATCGTTCTCTGGAGGCATTCCTAAAATAGAAACATTGTTATTGGCACCGACCGAATCACGTGTTTCAACACCGTAAGGTCGCTGTGGATAGGAGGCTGATGTGAGTCCGCGGATTTCGATTCCAATATTTCCACTATACACATTGGCACTATCCGTTACATAAGTAGTATTTCCCGGCCCATTGTATTTAATATCCATAAGGCAATCTACTTTGGTGTCTTCAATAATAGTTTGCCCTAAGGTGTTTATCAGTACTATTGGAATTTCAGAGCTGTCAAGCACAACTGTTCCTAAATCATTTACGCAAAGTTCAAATGAGCCTGTTCCTCCGCCCCACTTCCATACTTGAATAAAAATAGTTTCCCCCGGCGTTAGGTCGAACAGAAGCAGAAAGGAATAATAGCCGTTACCCGCATCATCATCACAACCTACGAACTGAGGACTATTACAGATACTGTCTGTCCAAACAGCTATACCGGTATCATTAATATTTCCGCTATCGGTTTCAAAACTTAAGTTTCCGGAAGGTGGAACCTGCATAGAAAACCACATATCACCACCTTGGTAATTGGCACAATTCGGATTCAGACCAGAGCCGGGAAAACCAATGTTATTTGTAAAAACACATTGACCGGTATCAATTGGAATAGCAGTACAAGGATGACTTCCCTGAAGCAGTGGAGTGTTACAGTTTCCAATAGATGAAAACACACTGCCTGTATCCGGAGTCGGACCATCCTGGAAAACAATATTCCATGACGAATCCTGCAATTCATAAGAATTCTCGTTTTCATAGTCTCCGGCACTGTAAACTAAATCCAAACTATCGCCGTCACATATAGCAATGGAAGCATTGCTTCCGAAATTGCTTGCGCTGAATGTTCCTACCGGGATACTATTGATGAATACCTGAATTGTTGCGCCATTCCAACCATCTCCATAGCTGTCGTGCATAAACAATTTGTAATTGCAACACTGTGCTTTTGTGTTTATGCTTTGTAGGTTTAAAAGGAAAATCAGAGTAAAAGCGCTAAGTAATCGAATCATTAAAATACAGATTTTTTAGGGTTATGGATTTCTTTAATGTTCGGCTTTTGTTAGCTATTGGCGGCAAAACATTGTATATAAAGGTGTTGCTTAGTCGCAATTGATGAACACGGTGCAGCATCGACTCAAATATACCAAAAAGAGGCCACGCTTCCAAGCCTGTGCTTTCTGGCCCCGGGCAATCTGAGGCAAATTTGTGTTCGTTGTATTTAATTCCGTCTGTTCAGGTTCAATCCTTTGTTAGTTGCTTTGTCCGAAAGTCAGCAAATTGTTGTCTGGATCCAAGAGCGCAAATTCTTTCTGACCCCATGGCTTCATTTGCAAGTTTCCGTTTGGATGTATTCTTGCTTTATTGTCCAAATAGAATTGATACAGTTCGTCAATATCGTCGGTTCTGATGTAAACTTGACCATAATTTTCATTGGGGTCGAGTTCTTTAAATTCAAAAAAGTGAATTTGTATATAGTCTTTTGCATTATCAAATATACCTGAAAGTCGTCACTCCCAATGTAAGTGAAACCCAATTTATTTTCATAAAAACTTCTTGTTTTAGCTCTGTCACGCATAGGAAGTTTTGGGTGGATATTTGTAAGCAACATGGTTTGTCTGGAAATTGTTTTAAAATAATTGGATGGTGGGGTAAGGGAATTGGTATTTACTGATGTTGTTTGTTTTTTAATTTTTCATAAGCCTAAAGTCCTCTTTGGCGGTATAATATTCAAGCCCTAAAATAAAAATTATTTGGGATAGGTGAATGATCTTTTGAACAGCAGGTAAATAATCCAATCCGGTTCTCGTAAAATACATAAATGCAGCTCCGTAATAGCACAGCAAGAATAAAACAGAAAAAAATTTAAACAGCTGCAAACTTGATTTTAGCAAGCAAACCGTCACATAGAAAAACAGAAGTAAGGTTAAAACGCTCCCTAAAGTTACCATTAAGTCGTGAAGTGGTGGTAAGGTTATCAGAGCAGTAATTAGAATTAATGCGTATGCGAGAAACTTAATTACTACAGAATATTTTTTAATATCGATCTTATTTGCAAAGCGTGCAAAACCAAATCCAAAAGTAATTCCCATTAAAACAACGCCGGCTATTCCCCATGGCCTGGCGTCGTTATCCATTCCATTTACTGCTTTATATTCCAGTAAGTGGCTGATATAATTTTCTGTCCAACTATAACCTGTTGCATTACTGTTTTTTAGATTCCCGCCCGGATACTTAAATCCTGCAAGACAAAGAAACACTACAGATAATAATATTCCAATCAAAACAGAATTTTTGCCAAATGTAATTGGTGCTTTCATGGTGTCCAATATTTTGGGGTGATAGCTTGCAATGACCACAATCGCTATTTCAGTGGCGAAATAGTTCACGGATGGACGAAATTAGTCGTTTATTCTGAAATTAGAGAAGTGCTACCCAATAATATTTTAGGGTGCTCTTCTACATTTTTTCAGTAGATGTATTATAAAATTATTGCATAGGTACTAATATTCACCTTCGCATTTTGTCAAATAAATCGCACAATAATTACAAAATTTGAAATTAAAAAAACCACTTCTTTTTCAATGAAGCACCAATCATACCCTTCAAAACTTTCCAATCGACATCTTCCAATTTATTAATATATAAACAACCAACTCCGGTTTTGTGTTTACCTAATTTTTTAGAGCGGCCTCATGTTCCTTGATTCCTACGTTAATGTACAATGAAAGATTTGCCTTGCGGGGAGAAAATCCTATTTGCAACCAATCCACCTCTCTTCCGGTAGATGGACTCTTGTATCGTTTTATACCAAAACCAATGATGGAGCTGCTCCACAAAACAGGTTCTTCTTTGGAAGCCTTTTTCATCATTTCCATGAGCACATAACAATCTTTGCGCTTTTGCTCGTCCTCCACTTTATTGATAAAATCATCCACACTAGCATTGGTAGGTTTGTTTTGATTTCTATGAGTTTTGATTTTTTATTCGCCATTTGAATTAATATTT
Organism: Bacteroidota bacterium; assembly: GCA_016722525.1. GTDB lineage: Bacteria > Bacteroidota > Bacteroidia > AKYH767-A > OLB10 > JADKJB01. Next base: position 516,042 of record JADKJB010000001.1, on the reverse strand, counting down.
AGTGAGCGTATAAAGTTCGATTTCAATTCGCAGCCATTGCCAACACCTGTGCATCGGCTTCCTTTTTTTCCAATTTAACTACACCTTCCACCTGTTTGTTGATATTTAAAAATTGCAATAGAAACCAAGCTGCTGCTATCATAATAGCAAAGGAAAGAAGTGCAATTTCCCAGCTAAAGTTATTAGTGATGGGTCCGATGAGTGCGGCCATTGCGATGCGTCCGAGATTGGCGAGTGTCATGTAAAGTGTGAACTGACTCGCTGAGACTTTTTCCAGCAACATTGCATTGCTATGGCGAAAATTCCGATGCAGGCAAAAGTGTACACAATGTTGTAGGTGATCATGAATCCATAAATAAAACCAGTATTCCCCCAATACGTTTTTGAAAATGCAAATGCAGCAGTTAATAAAGCCAAAGTGATAAAATAAATATTCATCATTCGCGTCTTGCCAAATTTATCTATTAAAATTCCACCTATCACCATTCCCACAAGTCCTCCGATTAATTTTGCAGTTGAATAGTATTGCGAATAAGTTAAATTGGTCCAACCTAATTCCTTAACTGTAAAAATAGGAAGCAGGGTTCCCATATAGTTGAACGAACCTTGTGCAATAAATAATATTACTGCGAGTAACAGTGAATTCTTCAAACTAAAAACACTGTATAATGATTTAAAAATAGTTTTCCATTCATTGAGTTGCAACTGTTGCGTTTCCGGCGATGCTGCTGCCGGAGTCCATGGTAACAGTTTTTCACCGGTACGTTCCCTGCTGAATAGAGGCACCAGCATAATCAAGGCAATCATCAGCGAAAGCACAAGAATAGCGGTGTTAAAACTATATTCATTCAGCATCCAGCTTCCAAGGGCGAGTGATGCAGAGACTCCAACCAGTTTTGATCCCCACATCAATCCATTGGCACGTGCCTGCTGTTCGATAGGTACAATATCTACAGCCATGCCATCGGTGGCAACATCCTGAAAGGAACCAAAAAAGGCAACCATGAAACCCGCAAGCATGAACTGATTTAAATTGTTTAACGGATCGGGCACATACGCTAATGCGATGCAACTGGCTATTAATCCCAATTGTCCGAAAATCACCCAGGGTCTTTTACGTCCCATTGGCAAATAGGTGTAACGATCCATCAATGGGGCTACAATAAATTTAAAACTCCAGGGCAGACCGCATGCGATTGCAAAGGATGCTATTTCCCCCGGTGTGTTCCCATTCATCGCCATCCAGGCTGGTATACCAAATAATAGCATTCCCTCGGGTATACCCTGGGCAAAGTATAATGCAACGAAATTAAAATATCTTAAAAAAGCGTTGTCGGAGAGTGAGGGAATTGTGTTTTGGGTAGGCATCATAGTGACGATTAATTTCTTGTCGTTTCCGCTTATAAACTAGTTGTTAAGTCAGTAAATGTAAAAAAATATCTTTGAATTAAAACAAAACCTAAAATCCTGACTTATTGGTGACATTGTAAGTAGACGGAACATTGTCCGAAGCGATTATCTTATCATTACGGAAGCTTAATAAATTCCCTGAAATTATCGCGGTCAATAGTTTTACCAATTGCATTGTATTCATTTAGAAAAGTTGTTGGAATTTTATTGCGTCCTCCACTTTTCCATTTGAATTCGAATGCATGGATTTGACCATTTTTCTCTTCAACAAAATCGATCTCTTGTTTTTGAGTGTTCCGCCAAAAAAAGTGATTCGTGTAAGTTTGATGATAAGAGTTTGCTTTGATACGTTCTGCAATTAAAAAGTTTTCCCATAAAGCACCTTTGTCGGTACGAAGTTCCAACGGATTTAAATTATTAATGATCACATTTCTGATTCCGTTATCATAAAAATATATTTTTCTATTGCTCTTAATTTCATTTCGAAGATTTCCACTATATGAATTTAATTGAAAAATAATAAAGGATTTTTCCAGCACATGAATGTACTTTATAAGAGTATTCTTATCTGCGCCAAGCAATCCTGCGAGTTCATTGTAGGAGACTTCACTGCCAACCTGCAGAGCGAGTGCCCGCAACAATTTTTCCAATAGCTCCGGCTTTCTGATTCCTGTGAGTGATAGTACATCTTTATAAAGGTAACTTTGCGCAAGTTGTTGCAGAACCATCCGTTCATCTTCTCCGTTTTGATTCAACACATCGGGATACATTCCGTATACGACCCGGTGATTCATTTGCTGTTCAGCCTTGAGATATCCGACATGATTTTCAAATTCTTCCCAGCTGATTGGATATAAACGATATTCCAATTTTCGACCCGTTAGCGGTTCGCTTGTTAAATCGGTTATTTCAAAAGAAGATGATCCACTCACCACCAATTGCACATTTGTAAATTGATCCGTAATGATTTTTAGAGTTAATCCGATTCCGGGTATCCGTTGCGCTTCATCTATATAAACAATTTTGTGCTGACCTATTATTTGTTTGATTTCGAAGGTGCCTGCTTGAGCCAGTATATTACGCACAGAGGAGTCATCACCATCTAAAAAAAGGAAATCGCGGCCTTTTAGAACCTGTTTTATTAAGGTCGTTTTTCCAACTTGTCTGGGACCCAATAATATCAGAGCCTTTCCTTTAAAAAAATGGCTGCTGAAAGTATCAGAAATGGTTCTCTTAATCATTTAATTTATAGATTTCCAATGCATAAACTGGTTTATGAATGTGCAAGTAAGATTTTAATTCACCAAATATAGCTATTTTTGGTGAATATATTCACCAATTATTACTATATTTGGTGAATAGGGTTACTTAAAACGGTGAAATAGTGCCATTAAAAAGCAATTCAAAAGGAAAAAGTTTACTTAAATATCTGCCAATTTTTCCACCACTTGGGTTAAATTTTCATTCCCCTCTTTGGTGACCAGGATGTTATCTTCAATACGAACCCCACCGATGTGCATCCATTTAGAGAGTTCGTTCCAGTTGATAAATGCGTTAAAACGGTCGCGTGTATCTGCTGCTTCCAAAAGGGCCTTTATAAAATAAACACCCGGCTCAACAGTGATAAGATGTCCTTCCTCCAGTTGAATATCGACACGTAACCTTGCCCCGAAATATGTTTTAGGGTTAATATTTTCTTCGTGCCCGGTGTCTCTGACACGTATTCCGACTAAGTGACCCAATCCGTGAGGGAAGAATACAGAAATAACCTGCTTCTCGATTAAATCGGAAAGATTGCCTTTGAGAATTCCCATGCTGAGTAGTCCCTCAGTAAAAAGAGTAGCCGCTTTTGAATGAACATCACGCCAAAAGTTCCCTGACTTTGTTAATTCGATACATTCCATTTGTACTGAATAAACTAACTGATAAAGTGCTTTATGTTGTGCTGACATGTTTGCTGATGAACCGTAAGTTCGGGTGATATCCACGCAATAATCATACACATCGACACCTGCATCCACTAATACGAATTCATTTTCATTGATAATTCTTTGTGTTGGCAGTGCATGTAAAATAGCAGCATTGGTTCCTGCTCCCACAATAGAATCATACGGGACTGTTTGTGCTCCCCTACGGAATATTTCTGATTCATAAATTACCTGCACTTCTTTCTCAGTGATTCCCGGATGAAGTGCTTTTTTTAGTGCACCATAACCATGACCGGCAATATCGGCAAGTTGTTTAATAAATCTAATTTCAGCGGCATCCTTCTTTCTTCGTGTTTGATCGAGAGCCGTTCTGAGATCAAAAGTTTTACCTGCTGTAACCGGTTGACCGGATTGTCCAAGATGATACAACTGAGAAAATTTATTCTTCTTTAAATATTCATCCAGAGTACTCACATCCATCCCTTTGTCATCAACGAGCAGATCATGCATGTTACCTTCCCATACTAATTGATCGCGCGTATATGCTTTTTGGAATTCTATCCATCCGGAGTTCTTGCTGTAGAGTACAACCTCCCCTTCTCTGCGCCTTCCGGTAAGCCAGAAATAAGAAGGATGCGGTAAAAAAGGATAGTTCTGGTCGAGGCCACCTGGCTTCTGAATAGGTGTGCCCGAATGAATTAATACAACTTCGTCGTTAGACAAAATTGACTGCCAGGCTGCAGCTAATCGCTGTTTGCGGAGTTGAATGTCGGTGGTGGTAAAGATTGCGTTCATATAATTAACAAATTTAACGAATTAGGCTTGTCGGACCGGCGAGGCAGGAATATAATAATTAGGCAGGCCCGCAGGTAAAGGCAGGAACACCATCGAGCACCAAACAATAGACTATAGATACACTTTTAACTTTTTTCCTGCATCAAAACCAATTTTTTTAATAATACAATCTGGCCCAGATGATAATGTGTATGTTCATTTAAACCAAGGAGATTTCGGAAGTAAATGCCATATTTTATGTCTGCAAATATTTTCCATAATTTTTCATCAGGAAGTTGCTCCAGCAAAGTTGCAAATAATTCTGCATCCTGCCAAAATTTATTTAACATGTTATCCCAATCGGCTTGATTATTTATTGGAGGATGGTCAAAACTCAATTTGTCGCTGGCATTTAAATCTTCACTTTGCAAAATTCTTAAAATAGCCGCAACATAGTAATTAATGTGAAACGCTAATGTTGCTATCGTATTGAACGAATGAATTTTTGTTGTTGCTTGTATCCAGGTTACATCCGACAACTGTTCTTTAAGATTGGAGCTCGTCCAGTTGCCTCCAAAATGCACTTCTCTGAAATGCTTTGCGATTTGTTTTGTAGTATTCATAGAAGTTTATACTTTTTAATCTCTGCTTTTGAATTGAAGTTCAAACCGACAGAATAAGACCGTGAGCAGTAAATCAAATTAAACAAAAAATTTATTACATGGTTTATAGGCCTCTAATATTTTAATAGTCAATAAAATCATTCCTTCATTGTAATTATCATGAAATCAACTTGGAATTGCTGCCAGATATTTGCGCAATCTGTTCTCTACAATGCTTAATGGAGATGCCAATGCATTTACAAATTGAAAATTGCCTTCACGGTTATTGTTGATGGAAAGCTGCAACGGACAAGCTTCACTTTGTACGGCGTTTGCTTTGAACTTCCCACTTTGGCTATCATAATATATATACGGTGCCCCGGATGATCCAAATCGGAAATATCCTTTTATAAGATATCTTAATCCTTCAATTGTATAGTTGCCACCAAAGCGATCGCCAAAGGTGCCGTGATGATCGAGGTAGCCCTCAATTTGAGCCTTGTTGATGAGTCTTCCTAAAAAACCACCTGGGGAGCTCTGCAGACAATAGTAATTCTGCTGATCATCGCCCAACAATGAAAAATCAATTTCCAGGGATGGAATCCTATTGATGATGTCGGTATGGGTATGGACAATTCTGTACAATGCAATGTCTTCACTATAAAAAGCTTCCACTAATTCCAATTCTACAATATAGGTATGTCTGCTTAATGAGGGTTCAGCGAAATAGGTCTTGTCAGTAAAATGAGCATCTAACTTTTTGTCATTGTAGAAAAGTGGATCCTTAAATTGTATAATTAAATGCGGTTTACATATATTCCGCTCTGTGAGAGTTATCCAACGGGTATCGAAATTAATTTGCCGAAGTGCGTTTGTCACATTTTGAAAATCACCCTGATTTGCAATATGGAGATACCTTTTGTTGGTTACAGGATCATGTACATAGCAGCGACTGAAAAGAATAATTTGATCGGCACTTAAATGAGGAGCAATATGAGTTGCATAAATTGCCTCATCCAGGGATTTAACTACCGGTGCCTCTGCTCTTATGTTGTGTGCTACAGAAAGCACCAATCCTTTTCCAATATGAAATGCACAAATATTATTATCAAAATTTCTTCTGGTAGGCTCATTTACATTATAGGCCCACATAATTCGAAAGAGTGGAGAGGTTTGTTCGTTGGTGAGTGCGAGTTGTTTTTGCAGCATAATCATTTACTAGTATTAAGTGTACTTTTTGGATGAACTATTTCTGTACGAAAAATGTGGGACTTTGGAAATCTAAATTTTCAACAAACTTAACACTTAATTCTCAAAAGCAATTAAAAAACAGGTGAGTCAACAAAAATTAAAATCGAAATCCCTGAAATATTTTTACCCGTACAACATTACCATTCATTTTTCCGGGATTTAACTTTGGTAATGAATTCGCAACCCTCAGTACTTCGATGTCACATTCTTTACAGTTGATAAAATCTTTTTCAATTCTCAAATTAGAAACACTTCCATCCTTTTCTACAATAAAAGTTAACCAGCTAATTCCTGAAACTTCACCATTTTTTACTTTTTGAGGTGTTGACACATGATTTTCAATGTAAGTCCTTATTTCTTCATTGCTGTTAGCGATAACCGGCATTGCATCAACATTTTCATAGACTTGTTCCTCTTGAATCATTTCAGATTTTTTTGAATCTGCCTCGTTGAATATTGTATGATAAACTGTTTTATAGGGTTTGGTTTCATTTTCGTTCTCAAAAAGTTCTACAACAAATTTTAAAGTAGGAAAATGAATGTGCTCTGTTGAAACTCCATGTTCAAAATCATCGGCTATGGATCTGGGAAAGTGGGGCTCTGGCTGGTATAATACTGATTTAGGAAACCTATAATAGTATCAGGATATTTAATATAAATATTTTTGGATACATCCAATTGTATTAAAATTGCTTTGCCATTTAAATTAGCATCACTCACCCCCTCCTGTGTTCTTAAAACCCTTGTTTGATAAATCACTTTGGCTTGCGATTTCGTTTGAACTATCGGCGAAATCGAATCTGCAACTTCCTTACCAAATGTACTATTTGCATTTTGTAAAATGGATGAAGTGGAATCGATATGGCTTTCCAATTGAGCCAGATCAGAATTGCGACAGGCCAATAAACAAACGCAAACAAACATCAAAATAGCCCTCATCTACTTATTAATTCAAAATTTCTAGTAGTATTCTTTTATAATCCATAAACTCTAACAGTTCAATTGCAAAGAAAGTATGCTGTTTTTCAAAAAGGGGAGGGATTATAGTAGGGAGTCATTCAGACTTAATTTCATTTTTAGAAAAGCTTCTCTCCATTCTGCTATAGGTCCTTTATAGGTTGATTTAAATTTTTTTACTTCCTCATCAATTTTATTTCCTTCTTGCAAAATTACCATTCTCTTACCATCATCACCTGTAATATACAAAGTACCAGTAAATCTATAAATTTTCCCATCACTCTCAGAATCAGACGTATAGTGACCAACAGCAAATCCATTTACATGCTCAAGAGATACATTGCGATTGATGTAAATAAAGTGATTGAGGTAAGACTTGTCTTTTTCATCAAACTTAAGAGTTTTTGAATTTGAGTTAAATATGTGAATCTCTGGTCTGTGCCGATAAACAGCCATTTCTAGTTTTTTAGAAACCGGATTGTACATCATTTCAGCTAAAGCATCACTTAAGAAAATGGAATCTCTGTTTTCGTCTTCTTTGCTTTTGCCATGTCTGTAAAACCAATAGCCTTCAATAAAATTTGAACCAGAAACTATTTTTCTGATTCGCTTTGATTTCAAAATTATATCGACAATTGGTTTTGCGCCAATTTCTGCTATTAATGCACCCAATGCAACTACAACAAGATAAAATACTTCTTGATGAAAATCGAAAGAATGGGCCTCCCAGAAACTTTCAAATCTTTCTTTGCAAATTAATCCAATAGTGATTAAAATTGTGGTAAAAACGAATACAAATTTTTCGCGAAATATTTCAATTCTTTCCATAAAATGTATATTTAATTTTTAATGTATTTAAAATTAAATTGTCAATCTGATTTTAGCGAGTTTTAATGAGTTTTTTGCTGGCTATAAAATTTCCCTTTAACGGAAATCATATAAACCCCATCAGGCAAACCACTCAAGTTAAATTTCATTTTCCATTTGTAAGAATCTACTTTGTTTGAATACAATTCCAAAACCCGTTGCCCGTAAATATTATAAATTTCAATTGTAGTATTTTGTGATTGTGCATTTATCAATTCAATAGTCATTTCATCATTCACGGGATTTGGAAACAGCCTGAAATTCCCTAATTCATTATCCTCTGATTCTCCGGAGCATAAGTCTACAGCAATCGATGTGGAATCCGTATTTTCACATTGATTTAAATCCATATAGGTATAATACACGAAATAGTTTCCTGGTGAAAGCAACCCCGGATTAAAAAGAGAACCCAAAACTCCTGAACCTGAATATGTACCTCCGACAGGCGTTCCTGATGGAAGTGCTATTGGAGGAGAGTTAATACAAATTGTGTCGGTATTAAAAGCATCTAACTGCACAATTGGAAGACTATCCACTGTTAATGAAGTAATAATTACACTGTCGCATGCGCTTCCTGTTGGGAAAATACTGGTGTGTACTATTTGAGATAGTATATTTTGTATTGTTACTCCATCAGGAAAAGTATAATCACTGCCTGAGCATACATGATCGCTTTGGTTATAACAGGAACATCCGGAGAATTTTTGAACAAATACACCTTGTTGGTTGTTGGCAGCAAATATACTGGTGCCTGGTCCGGGGTCAAGGTCGATGGAATCCTGACAATAACCATAGGCATAAACGTACCCATAGGAATCCTGAATCAATGTGATATACTCATCATTAATTAAACCGCCTGTGGGAAAAGCCCAAATCAAATCACCAATAGGAGTGTATTTCCCCAAAAAACCTTCCCGAAAACTACTGCTAACCAATTGCGTTCCTGTACCGGGATCAAGATCCAAAGTGCCACCGAACATGCCATTGAGATAGACAGAGCCGGCACAATCAATAGTTATACCCACCCCTCTCGAATAGTAGGAGTCGGGTAAGCTACGCACCCACTGCAGAAATCCATTGGAGTCGAGTTTTCCAAAGAATACACTTTCAGAGTTTGGAGAGCTCAACGTATTAGTACCCGGACCATAATCAAAATCAACTACCCCTCTGAATGATCCGGTAATATAAACAAAGTTGGAATTATCAAATGCGATAGCAGATATTTGATCTACTGCAAATTGTGCATTGCCACCAAAAGATTGCGCCCAAATAAAACTTCCAGTTGAATCCAATTTCAGTAAAATGCATCGCTATAACCGGCTCCAACCATGTAGTTTTCAGCAACACCGGGATCAAAATCGACAGAATCTCTAAACCAACCGGTCACGTAAATGGACCCTTGCGAATCCATTTTTAAATCATTTGGTCTCACATAGGAATTGTAAATACCAGAAGTGGTTTTTACCCAAACAAAATTTCCGAAGCTATCAAGTTTCATAACATATATTTGATTGGAAGTGTCGGCAACAATTGTATAAACACCTGGTCCGGGATCGACATCGCCCTGAAAAACAAAAGTTCCCAGAACAAAAATTTCATTTTGAATATTAGTTACAATAGATGCGCCCCAACCCATTGGTAATGATGGTTCCGAAATCCGATACCAAATTAAATCGCCATCGGAGGTAAGTTTTACCAATGCAAATCGTTTTACATTTGAAACGGTTTCAATGGCGGTAGCAGGTCCAGGATCGAAATCGACATCGTATATAAAACGACCTGTTAAAAGTAAATTTCCCTGATGATCAAATATCAGTTCGTCGGGCTCAAGAGATCCTGAGCCAGTAAATGTTTTCACCCAAACAAAATTTCCTGAAGCATCTAGTTTAACTATGAATGCATCATTCCCTTGCGGAACCATTAAAGTAACTCCTGGACCCGGATCAAAGTCAACACTATCAAGATACAAACCTGTTATAAATACATTCCCACTATCATCCACTGCCACAAAATCGCCGGCAATGTTGAGTCCGAAATTTTGATAGGAAGATCCGAAACCAACAGCCCATTCCAACCCCTGACCTCGGACTGATGAAAAAAATGAAAGAAGTAAAAAAATGATTCCTGCAAAACAGGTACAAATTTTAGTATTCATGCTCACAAACCTGTTTAACAATTTATGTCCTTTTATGGAACCTCATCCAATGGCAATAAAGATAAACAAAAAAAATAAATATCGGAAAGTAAATGAGATTCAGGTGGTACGGTGAATTACCATTTGCGGCAGGGATAGCAGCGGCACCCCCTTGCCTGGAGCAGAAGAAATTACTCCCATTGAAGAATTGTATTGAACTGTCGGCATTGCAATATAAAAAAACGCAAGGGAGTAGAGCGGATAGCCCGCCCGGCCGCCCGAATTAATACACCAATAGTTATTGATGAATTACAACTCTATTTTCAATGACCCTTCATTTACACTTTTCATGAACTTTATTATTCCGTTCATGTAAGTTTGCTGATCATCATACATGCTCATGTGGCTACCGTTTTCGCAATAAAGATAAGAGCCATTTTTCACTTCTTTCGACATCCATTTCATATGTTCAGGATCCATAGTGTCGTGCTGAGCGCCAATTACTAAAGTAGGAACTGTAATATTTTTTAGGGAGTCAGTAATATCCCAATTTGCAAGTTTACCTGAAATACCAAATTCACTTGGACCCTGCATTGAAACATATAATGATTGATTCAATTTAGCAAAAGAACGATTCACCGGTTCAGGCCATAGTTCGAGTCCCATACGAAGAATATGTTGCGTGTAAAAATTAGGATAGAGCAATTCCATATATCTCGGATTTGTGTAATCCTTTTTAGCTTCAATCTCCCGTATTTCAGCCAACACAGAAGGGTCCATTTGCTTGGCAAGAACCTCATCAGCATATTTCCCATAGGCTGGAGCACTGCTCATCATATTTGAAATTATTAAACCTTTTAATTGTGTCTGATACTTTAAAGCATACTGCATGGCAAGAATACCACCCCACGAATGGCCCAGCAAATAAAAATTATCCTTAGTCAAATTCAGTGCCTGTCGTACCTGCTCAACTTCTTCGACGAAACGGGCAAGGTCCCACATTGCGGTATCATTAGGGTTATCGGAATTTCCACACCCTAATTGATCATAGTAAATAAATTCAATTCCCTCTGCTGGTAAAAAACTTTCCATTGCTTCAAAATATTCATGCGTAGCACCTGGCCCACCGTTGAGTAGTAATAATTTAATTTTAGGATTATTTCCAATTCGCTTTGTCCACACTTTGAATTTACCTTTAGGTGTGTCGATAGTAATAACTTTTATGCCACCGGTTTGAACTCCTTCATCAGTATTTATATAGTAATTATTGACAACTTGTTCTTCCTGTTTGGTTTGTTTGCTGTTGCATGAAATAAGGGAGATTGCAGATGATAGAAGGGTCAAAAAAATTTTGTTATGAAGTTTCATATAGGTATAAATTAAACCAGGGATTTACTTTGAATTCAGCTTATTCATTAGTTCATCTTCTATAGGAGCTTTAATCCTAACAATAGTATCAACCAACTCATTTGGAATAGTCATGGATAACACATAGTGTTTAATTTTCCATTCATTGTTTTCCTTAACTAACACCACTGACCCTCTGCAAATTTTCATTTGAGTACTGAGTAACTCATCAAACCACGCCAGCTCATTCGATTTGTCGAAATAAATATGTCGCTCGATTGATGTAAAATTCCAGGCTTTCCCTTTATCGAAGTAGGGCTTCGCCCAAACCATAAAATCCTTTTTATTCCAGTTCTCGGTGGCATCGGTGCCTATAAAAACTCCATCGTCGGCGATGAGTTTAAAATACGTTTCAAAATCGGCTTTCGCGGCGGCGGCGTGCCAGTTGTCGAGAGTAGCATTGATGGAATCCCGGTTTGCCGAAACATCTTTAGTAGTGTTTTTACATCCAAGGAAAGTTATAACAATTAACCCCAAATAAAATATTTTCATATGTAATTGTTGTTTTATGAATTAGAATGGCTTTGATGTTTACTCCCTATTAGGAATATTTTGTCTTGCTAACTTATTTCGGTTTCAACCTGCTGCTAAGCACTCGACTTATCACAAAAATGGTTCTATTGTTTAGATGCCGCATTTCCCAATCTTCCGGCTATATAAGCCATGGGAATGTATGCGAATACCAGGTCGACAGCACAAAACCAGACGGGTGCAGGAATCATGAATACTGCAGCGATGCCCCCAATCAAATTGATGGCACCAATGCTCAGAGCGAATTTCATTTTATGAGTCACTGCGAGCAAGGCAACTACAAGGGCTCCCGTGAAGGCGCCAAAAGCATGTGCCAGAAAAGGCATAATAAAATGGCGGGGTTGCAATAACGGCAACGCAGCCTTTATTCCTTCTGGAGTAGTCATGTCAGCTCCTTCTGGAGGAGGAATAATGGAGCCACTCATAGTGATGATGCCCATATTTACTATTCCACCAGCGATCATGGCAACTATGAAAGCTAACATGTTTCTAGCGATTGGATTCATGGTTTTTGGAATTAGATTTTATTAATTATTGGAATGTACAAATATAAAATAAAAAGAATCACTTTTTGAGAACTGATCACAGGTCTCTTTTCCATTGATTGTATTCAACTTGGTATGGATCATTGGCTAGCGGTCACTAACAAATTATCCCCGCTTAAACATCTTCAACTCCTCATTATCAATAACCATATTTTTTTCAAAAACAAATCCCAATTTTTCGAGCAGTTTTATTGACGACACATTCTGCTGCATGGTGATTGCCAGTAGTTGTTTGTATTCCGAATTTATTTCGAGCTCATTCAATACTGCTGCTGCAGCTTCAAATGCAAAACCCTGTTTTCCGTACTCAGGTAAAAAAGCAAAACCAAAATCGTAATCATTCAGATAATTTCTGAGCATCAAAGTAATGATGCCGATAGCAACACCATGGTCTTTCAATCGCACTATCCAATAATGGGTATGTTCCTTATCAAGTATTTTTTGGATGTACTGTTGAGCTGCTTCTTTGGAATGAATATTCCGATCTCCAATAAATTTTATCCACCCTGGAGTATTAACAAGTACTTTAATAAATTCAAAATCATCACTTGCCAGTGGGGTTATGAATAAACGTTCGCTTTTAATAGCTATTTGCATAAATGATTTTTAAAAACAGCACTTTAGATGCAACTACAAATGATAACGAATTATTTTATTGAAATCAGAATAAAGAATCGCTCAGAAAATTATACGAGGCGCAGCATTATTTTTATTTTTCTTTTCCTGTTCTTTGAAATATTTTTGAAAAGAAAGCTTTTCGCATTGCTTTTAAATTTTCGTTGAGTAATTCGGTGCTTTGTTTCAAATTATCGACTCCTGTTTTTACATTTCCCGACAAAAGCGTGTCGTTGCTGACAGCATAAATCAAGCCATCAGGATTAGACACATTTTTTGCAAATTCACCCAGCCCTGTAGTAATGATCGTCAAACTGTAGGAAACCTGCTGGAGATTTGAAATGGTTGCTTTTAGTTGGTTGGCTGCTACAGTATCTTTTAATAAAACCCCTGCTAAGCCCCTGGCCATTATTTAATTCGGTGGCCATTTGATTAATTTGCATGGTAATGTTATTGGCATGGATTGCAGCATCTCTGATAGCAACAAGCGCTATTCGTATATTTTCTGTGGATACCGAATCTTCAATAAGCCTCAGGATACCTTTATCAGTCTTTAACTTCGAAGTAAATTTTCGTAAGTCGCCTGTTATAGCTGCAAGATTATCGTTGGTAGTATTCAATGTTCGTACCATCTCATCATTTTCGACTGGTCGCAAAGATTTTAATACATCGTTATCTTCGATGATTTGTGAGGATCCGGTTCCCGGGTTAATGTTCACTAATTTATTTCCCATTAAACCATCGGTACCCACTGCAACCACCGAATTTTTTTTGATGTATTTACTGTTTTTCTTTTCAATTATCATGTAAACTGTAACGCTGGAATCATTCTCAATTTTAACTTTATCTACCGTACCAATATCAATACCGGCATAGCGCACATTATTACCAGGTGTTAAACCATTAACATTGTAAAACTGGGAGCTTATTTTTATGGTGTTGCTAAAAATATTGCGCTTGCTGCCAATCAGATAAAGAGCTAATACGAGAATTACAGTTCCGAAGGAAATAAACAGTCCGAGACGAATGTTATTAGGAGCATTTTTTTTCATAGAATACTTTCAAAGAATTGTTTCACTTTGGGGTCATCATTACTTTTTAATTCATCAAACGAACCCTCCGCGTAGTTTTTTCCATCCACCAAAATTACAACTTTATTGGCAGTTGTTTTGGCAACATTCATATCATGACTGATAATAATAGAGGAGGTATTGTATTTTTTTTGCAGCATCATCATGAGTTGAACAATTTCACGGCCTGTAATAGGATCCAGACCGGTAGTTGGCTCATCATATAAAACTATTTCAGGCTTCAGGATTAAAGTTCGTGCCAACCCTATCCGCTTGCGCATACCTCCTGATAAATCAGAAGGCATCATATCCACTGCATGGAGCAATCCCACATTTTCCAGGGCCTCTTCTACCAATTGGTCGGTTTCGGTTCTCTCCATTTTGAACCAGTGGCGGCGCATGGGGAATTCAAGATTTTCACGAACAGTCATGGAATCGTACAAAGCACTATTCTGAAATAAAAATCCGATTTTGACCCGAATTTGATCCAACTCTTGTTGGCCCATATCCGAAACGTCCTGCCCCAGCACCTTAACAGAACCCTGGTCCTGTTCCAGTAATCCCACAACACATTTGATAAGAACCGATTTTCCTGAGCCCGATTTCCCTAGTACAACAACATTTTCTCCTTTGTTTACTACTAAATTAAAGTCGACCAATACGTTGTTTGTACCGAACGATTTATACAGATTTGAAATTTCTATAACCGGACTCTGGTCATTTGTTTCGTTGGTCAATTCAGTCATTTTATTAATTGAGTCCAAGTAAATCAGTGATCTGAACCGCTATCAAATCGAGAACAAAAATGAGCAAAGAAGCAACCACTACTGCTGAATTTGCGGAATGTCCCACCCCTTCGGTCCCCTTTTTTGAATTATATCCTTTATAACAACCAACAATTCCTATTGCAAAACCAAAAAAGTAGGATTTTACAAAAGCGGGTAGTAAATCGCTAAATTCTAATGCCTCAAAAATCTGGTTCGTATATAACTTAAAGCTCACCGCATCTTTCAAATTGACTCCCAAATAGGAGGCATACAAGGCTAAAAGATCGGCCAGAATAACCAGTACCGGTAACATTAAAGTGGCAGCCATAACCCTGGTCACCACCAGAAATTTAAAGGGATTGGTTCCCGAAACTTCCATGGCATCAATTTGCTCGGTCACCTTCATGGATCCTAACTCGGCTCCTATACTCGATCCAATTTTACCCGCACAAATAAGTGCCGTTATCACCGGACCTATTTCTCGTACCACCGAAATTGCCACCATGGCAGGAAGCCAGGATTCAGCACCAAATTCTTCCAGCGTAGGTCTCGACTGAACGGTTAATACCAATCCCATAATGGCAGCAGTAATGCCGACTAGCGGAAGTGACTTATAACCAATTATGTAGCATTGCTTGAAAAGCTCTTGCCATTCGTAACGGGGTTGCAAGCCTTCTTTAAAAAATCGCATAGCAAAAGCGCTAATGCCTCCAACTTCCTGTAAAAATGCTTTCCAACCGGTATCTTTCATCTGTTATTTTGGAACAGTCAAATATATATTTATTTACTTCCAAAAAG
The DNA here is from genome assembly GCA_016722525.1 of Bacteroidota bacterium. Classification (GTDB taxonomy): domain Bacteria; phylum Bacteroidota; class Bacteroidia; order AKYH767-A; family OLB10; genus JADKJB01. The sequence continues at coordinate 500,386 of JADKJB010000001.1, read as the reverse complement.
AAAAGACTTTCGTCATGATTTGAAAATAAAGAAATAGCCAGCCCTATAAATTTGTAAAGTGTATCTTTTGCAAAAGAAAAAACCGGTGAACAATTTCTTTTCAATTGGCTATAAACACGGCATCTAAGTTAAAATGAACATGGAGTTAGTTGCGATAAGTCCGGAATTAATTACAAACAAAAGTTAATCAACCAGCTGTACGGTTCCTTTATAAGTTTTTCCTGATTGATTATGGTACAAAATGAAAAAGTAAATTCCGGCCACGGCTTTTTGGCCATTGTTTGAATGGCCATTCCACCATTTTCCGGGCAAACCGGAGGAGAAGACCTCATTTCCCCATCGACTAAAAATTTGTAAAGTAAAATTATCATTTATGCCTTTGGCATGAAATACATCGTTTATTCCATCACCGTTAGGAGTAAAAATAGTAGGAATAAAAATCGGGCATTCGTTTGTAGCATTAATGAATTGTGTGTAGGTGACCGAACCAACCGGATTGGTCAGTTTCAAACTAACCAAATGCATTCCCGGGGATGGAAAACATACTTGTGGAGGAAATTGTTCCGTGGAGGATGAGGGGATTCCGTTTTCAAAATACCAGCTCCATGTACCGGCGTTTACACTTTGATCCTGAAAAGTAAAACAGTTGACAGGACAAATAGTATCTAATTCAGTTAAAAAATTTCCGCAAGGAATTAACTGCTGACAAAATGAGGTGTTGCTGGTTGAAAGTGAAAGAACGGAATAGTTCATTACAGCGGTGTCCATTAAATAGGGAACCGAATAGGTATTTAATGAAGTGTCCAATACGGTCATGATTTCATTCCTGACCGAAATTGGAAAATCAGAAGTTGTACAGCCCATGTCTCCGTTTGCAGCAATTTTTAAAAAAGGAGCAATTCTAAATTGTGTGATGGGTCGCGCATCACCGGTCATTAAGTAGCCACCATCATTGCATTGAGCACCATGAAAAATGTAGTTGGTATACAATGGCGAAATGGGATAGCGTTTAGTCCAAATCGGATTTCCATTTAAGTTGAGTTTTAAAATCATTGGATTTCTCTCATCCCAACCACCCTCATCTCCAAAAATTGCAATGGCATTATCGGTGGTAAATAAGTTATATCTGCCTACTTCACCATTGGAAGTATTGCCATCAATAAAATTAGATTGTAAAATTTGTAGCTGGCTGTTTAATTTCAAAAACATAATGTCCCATTGTGTATTTAAAAAGTAACTTCTGCCGGTAATATAAATATTTCCTGAAGCATCGGCACAAATAGCGTGGGGCTCATCATCATAGTACGTCGAAAAAACCTTACGTTTTAAAAATTGACCATTCAACGTGGTAGTAAAGACAAATAAATTTGAGAATGAAAACATATCAAATCCCGCATAGCCGAAAACAGCTACTTTATTATCAGCAGTAATTACCAACCCTCTTGGGCTATGGTCTTGCCCGTCGGCATAATGTTTTTGCCACAATATATTTCCTGACGAACTTAGTTTAGCAATGGTAGTCCCTCGTGTACCGGTAGGAGCCACTGTGTCACTTCCACACAAATAAATACTGCCATCATTATGTTGCACCATGCTGCCGGTTATTCCTGCCACTTGCATTTTTAAACGACGGGTCCATTTGGTATCCCCATTTTCATCAACTTTCACTACCACATTTTGCCATATTCCATTATTTGAGTTTATCGAAAAAGAAAGTAGACAGCCATTGTCAGACTGTGCAATTATTTGGGCAGGAATTGTTATCATCCCACCATCATAAAATTTTTCCCATTCCTTAACGCCGGCACAATTAAATTTGGTTAAGCAGGGAATGTAGTTGCTTGCATAGTAAATATAGTAAGATAAAAAATAGCCCCCATCAATAGCTTGTGCAACTGTGCGGCCTTCGCTCCCTTCAGTAACATGACCAACAGTTTTAAAAAAAGTATTTTGTGCCGGAGAAAATGAAAAGTTCATCAGAACAATAAGAGATGCAATTACAAATCGGTTAGCCTGCATAAAAAATAGTTCTTTAGTTCCTGTAAGCATGGATAAGATCAAAATTAGAGGTTTATTTGCTAAAGATTAACTTTTATATCGGGAGGTTGCATGAACGAATGAACACTTGCAAAATTATGACTTATTTGCAATGGTGGAATATTCAAAAACTGCTTCTATATTTGATGCATGAAAAGTAGTGGATTAATTCATTCTCCATTTAATCTGGCTGTTATAGCTGCAGGATTGGGCTTTTTTGTAGATGCTTTTGACCTGTTTTTGTTTACTATTTACAGGATCCCAAGTTTAACTGAACTCGGACTAACAGGCAACGACCTAAAGTTGGAAGGTGAAAAATTGCTTGGTATTCAGATGCTGGGAATGATGATTGGCGGGATTTTAACCGGAATGATTGGTGACCGAAAAGGCCGTGTAGCTGTACTTTTTGGTTCCATTCTGCTCTATTCATCCGCAAATATTGCAAATGCATTTGTGCAAGATGTTCAGGCCTATGCTTTAATTCGGTTTTTAGCAGGGGTGGGATTAGCTGGAGAGTTGGGTGCCGGCATTACACTGGTAAGCGAAACCATGTCGGTGGAACGGCGAGGATATGGAACTATTCTGGTGGCTACAATGGGAGCTCTTGGTGCCGTTTGTGCAGGACTCGCCGGAGATATTTTGCCCTGGAGAACTGCATTTTTTGTGGCGGGCATTGCCGGATTATTGCTGTTGCTGTTGCGGATGAAATCGCTGGAGTCGTCCATGTTTCAAAAAGCCATTCAAGTTCCATCTCATGTTAAAGGATCGTTCAGGTACTTGTTTTCGAAACCCGAACGTACATTAAAATACAGCGCGTGTATTTTAATGGGTATTCCAATATGGTACAGCGTTGGTATTTTAATGACGTTATCGCCGGAGCTCGCAAAAGATTTTAACGTAGATGGTTGGGTGTTGACAAAAGCATTCACGTTGTTTCAATTAGGAATAACTTCAGGGGATTTAAGCAGTGGGGTATTAAGTCAGGTATTCAAAACCCGAAAAAAAATTATTCTCTCCTATATGATTTTGGCGATACTCGCTTCCGCACTCTATTTTTATTTTTTCTCTGTGGGTATAGGAAGTTATACACTCTGTTTTTTGATGGGATTGGGTTGTGGATACCTCTCTGTTTTTGTAACTGCTACAGCGGAACATTTTGGAACCAACTTAAGGGTGCTCGTCACTGCAACAGTAACTAATTTTATGCGGGGATCGGTTACTTTACTCATACCCTTCCATTTATGGCTTGAAAATAGTTTTGAAATGTCGTTGTCTCAAAGTCTTATCCTAACAGGTGTTATGGTGTGGTCACTTGCTTTAGTAAGTGTTTTGCTTCTGGCTGAAACTTATGGAAAGGATTTGGATTATTTGGAATAATGCTTTCAATCATTGTTCTGATTTTACAAAATCAAAAGTCTCCCCGCGCAAGAGTGGGTGCTTTCCTTTCAGTACCTTACCATCTCTATGCAAAAGCAGATTTTCAAAATGGACATCAACAATTTTAGGATCTATGGTAAATTCAAAAAAGTTGTCTCCTTCATGAATAGGTGAAAAAGAATAAGTTCTTTCCGGACAAATTTCAAAATAAAATTCAATTCCTGAAAAATCCATGGCTTCCAGTTCCATACTTCCATCGGTGCCTAACTTTAAAAATTCTGTTTCGATGTTGGATTTTAAACGAATATAAATAAATGATAAAAGCATGGCATTGGGTTCTTTCACCAAAACCGAAATTTTATTTTTAGTTGTTTTTTCACTTTTCTGAATAAAGAATCCATTGCTCGCTTTGCCGGGACTGTTCAACGTTATTATATCGCTTTCAATCGACCACTTGCCTGATCCTGTCCTGTCAAGTGCCCCTTGCGAAAAAAAGAATTCAAATGTGGAATCAGCATCCAATTTAAATCCCGATGCAGTTTCCCTAACGCCTTCCAAATAATAAATTCCTTGCGGAGAATCGGTTTGTGCCATGCTGTAAATGGATGTTAATACAAAAGCGAAAGCAAACAATTTACTTTTCATTTAATTTGTTTTGAAGTAAGTTAAACAAAGATACAAACTTTAAATTTGTTGCTATCAAAAGATATTTAAAACGATAAGCTTAATTGCTCCACAGAGCCGGGCCTTTTAAAAAGTGTAAAATTATATGCAGGCATCTTTTCTCTTTCATATGCAATTTCACTGCAAGTTTAAAAGCTGTTTAATGGATTCGGCAATTTGTCCCTCACCTTTCATTCTTGTTCCAAATCGGTTGTCATTAACCTGGCCACCATGAGTTGCGGCAATATGATTCCAGATTTTGTCGGCTGCATCCGGCATATTTTTAAACAGCCAGTCGTGAAATAAATCTTTTACAGAACCATTCAGTCGGACTAAAGTATATCCTGCCGCCGCGGCTCCGCTGTTGGCTGCGGCTTTAATTAGTTCCGGAATCTCATCTGAATTCAGTCCTGGAATTATTGGAGCTGCCATGACTCCGGCTGGGATTCCGTTGCTAGTTAAATGTTCAATTACTTTCAATCGATTTTTAGCAGTTGCGGTACGTGGTTCCATCATCAAACGTAAATCTTCACGAAGTGATGTAATCGAAATCATCACATGCACTAACCCATTTTTTGCCAGTTCCTGAAGAATATCCATATCCCTCAACACCAAACTGTTTTTTGTAATTATTCCTACCGGATGCTTATATTCCAGAAAAACTTTAAGTAATTCCCTGGTAATTTTTAATTTTCTTTCAGTAGGTTGATAGCAATCGGTGTTGCCCGATAAACTTATGGAATCAGGTACATAGTTTTTGTTATCGAAGTGTTTTTTTAAAATAAGCGGGGCATTTGGTTTCGCAATAATTGTTTGTTCAAAGTCAAGTCCTGCACTATAGCCCCAATATTGATGCGCATTTCTGGCATAACAATAAATACAACCATGTTCACATCCCTGGTAGGGATTTAGTGAGTAACCAAAAGGTAAATCAGGACTATCAGTTTTGTTTAATACCGTTTTGGAATTTTCAATCAGCACTTTCGTTTTACTGTCCCTGTCGGGAAGCGCATCAATTCCTTCAAAATGCTCCAGCACATATTCACGGCTTTCAAACCGGTTTTTTGTGTTGATCTGTGCTCCCCTTCCCTTTACATATTCCATTAAAAGATTGTATAGCTATTAATTCGACAAAGCTAAATATAGCAAAATATTTGGAACACCAGGAAGAGAAATTTAAAATAGTTTTACTTAACCGCAACTTTCCGCATCACTCGGTTGCCTTCCAGCTCCATGCAAATGAAATAAATGCCCGGGGTCAGTTCAGCAACAGGAATCGTAGTTTTAAAATAGTCAGAGGAAGCAGTACTTGCAGTAGCATAAACTATACGACCCAACTGATCACACATAGAAATTTTAAGTTCACCAACCATTTTCATATAAGCGGTAAGGGTTATGTTTTCTGTTGCCGGATTAGGTGCAATTGAAACATTGGTGATGCCGGAAATTAGTTCTTCCAATCCGGTAGAAGTGCCTGTTGTGAAAGAAAATTTTACGGAGTAAAATCCTTGTGTACTTCCATTGGCACTACGTACTCTCCAATAGTAAAGCGTATTTGGATTAAGGCCTGGTACTTGCTGTGTGGTGGAAATTATCCCTGCGGTATTGTATACCATGGAGCTAGTTGTAAATGTGCTGGATGTAGAAACCTGCAAGGTGTAGCTGTCTGCATTTGGAACAGCTGACCACTCAAAAATCGGATTGGTAGCAATACTCGTTGCCGAATCAACAGGTAAAATCAAGTTCGCTGAAGCGGTAGCAGAATTAAAAGTATGAACATTAGAATACACACTCTCATGACCCCCATTGTTGGACTTGACTCTCCAATAATAGGTTGTAGCTCCCTGAAGTGTTGGAACGGAAATAGAAGTGAGCCCCGAATTTTTTGTAATAGCTATTGTTGCAAACGTAGGATCGGTACTTAATTCTATAGTATATAAAACTGCTGAATTTACAGCCGACCAGGTAAACAACTGTGTATTTAATATCCCTGTAGCTCCATCGGCCGGAGCATTCAAAACAGGTGCATCTGGCACACTGTCGTTTACACCTGTGTACGTTACAAACATTTCGATCTTTTGAAGCGGTACATCATTTATGTCTTTAGGCGAACTAACAATGGTATCCACGATATTCATTCCACTAGTTACTTTTCCGTATACTGTGTAATCTCCATCAAGAAAAGTGGCACTGGCCACACAAACATAAAACTGGGAGCTTGCGCTATTAGGATCGTTATCTCTGGCAGCTCCAATTATTCCACGCAAGTGACGGACTACACTAAATTCAGCCAGCACTGTTGCTTGCCAGGGTTGCCCTTGCCCCCATGTCGAAATTGGTCCGTTAATAGTGTTGGGGTCGCCACCCTGAATAACAAATCCGGGGACTACTCTGTGGAATGCGGTGCCATCAAAAAACTGATCATTTACCAGACTGTCAAAGTTTTGAACGTGTAAAGGCGCTATTAAAGGAAATAATTCAATATTGAATGTTCCCAATGGATTACCAGCTCGTGTTGTTACTATTTGATACTGTGGTTTATCAACCCCTGCCTGACTAAATACATTCAGATGAGCAAGTAAGGCTAAACAAACAAAGAATATTTTTTTCATTATATAGGTATTGGTTAAATGATTTTAATTTCAACATCTAAAATTAAACATTTATTTAATAAGGTGCCTTAATTAGCGAAATGTATTGTCAAAAGACTTTGATTGGCAAATTCCTGAATGCATTTGGAAATTATTTTTTATTTCCACACCTTTTTGTACTTTTACTTCTTTAAAAACACCATCCTATTATGAGTTTGCGTAAATTATTCTTGGTTGAAGATGATCCTCTTTTTGCTGAAATGCTGAAAGACTTTCTAAAATCAAAACCCCAATGGGAGGTGGTATATTATAGTAATGGCGAAGATTGTGTGCGGGATGCCTATCAAAATCCAACTGTGGTTATCATTGATTATCATCTCGATAATCTCAACGCAGGCGGTATGAATGGAATCGATACTATGGTGAAATTGAAGAAAGTTGCACCCGGTGCCCATTGCGTGTTCCTTTCAGGACAAAAACGTTACGGGGTGGCTCTTCAAACCATTTCTCACGGAGCTGAAAACTATGTTTTTAAAGATGAAAACGCTTTTAAAGAAATAGGAAAAATTCTGGATGGCTTACCAGCTGATTAATTTTCAATAGTAGTCTTTTTTATTAATCTGCTCTACCTATAACTGGTTTCAGTAAACTACCATCCGAACCATTAATGACACTTTTCGGGTTAATTGATGTATTTTTTTATTTTTACACCCTAACGGCATTTAAAAGCCTTCTATGGATATGGAAGAGTCCTTACAGCAAATGGCAGCTCTTATTTTGCAAAGACGCAAAGAGTTGAAAATCAAACAAGAAGATTTAGCCGAAGTCACGAAAGTGGCTTTACGTACAATTCGAGATATTGAAAAAGGTGTTGGGAATCCCTCTGTTCAAACTCTTCAAAAAATCATGGATATTTTAGGTATGGAACTGGTATTCAGGTTAAAAAAATGAATAAATCCTATTATGCAACACCGCGGTGTCCCGGAACTCTGAAAGAGGGTTTTGAATCTTACAATCCTTCCACACTGCGTGGGTTATTTCTAGGAAGAAGCGTATTTCATGTTCTTCCCGAGCCTCCTCTGGGAATAGAATGGGAAAAAGCTCAAATTAACGGTCCTCATTTTGGAGGCCAACAGTGGTACCGGGTGCAATTAATAAAAAACCAATTGGTACCTGATCTGAATGGCGGCTGGTTGTTAAAAACAGTTTCTCCCGGAACCAGCGATGTTCGTTTTCCAATGGAACAGGCCGGCAACGAACACTTATGTTTGCAATTGGCGTCTCAGGTTTTTGATATTGAAACGATTCCTAACGCACTCATTTTTTCCTGATGGACAACCTGCATTAATTTGCAGGAATATTTTTTACAATAATTCAAAACCGGTTTATTTGCAGGGATTCGAAGATTTTGAAACACTTGATGCTCGAATGAATGCTGCTTCACCTAAAGCAAGAACGGCCACCTATCAGCAAATAGCAATTTTAATTGATCATTTTGTTGCTGCATCGGTGATTATGAAAGAACGATTTTTTTCTCAGTTAATCTTCTCTTTCCTTATTGCTAACGCTTCAGAACATATGAAAAATTTCGGGTTAGTAAAAACATCCCGAAACGACTTAACTCTGGCGCCATTATTTAATATGCTTTGTACCCGTCTTCATGAGCTGGGCCCCGAACTGGCTGCTCCCGGTGGCTTGTATGAAGGTGATAGTGATACTCCGGAATTTCGTGAATACGGACACTATACCAGAAATGAATTCACTGCATTTGGAAGAAGAATTGGAATTGCCCCGGCAAGGGTGGAAAAAATATTGGATCAATTTGTTAAAGAAAATAATCAGGCCAACGAATTAATTGATCAGGCGTTTTTACCTATGGAGGCGAAAAATATTATCAGATATAATTTTATGGAACGATCCTATCGGCTGAAGTAAAACTAGGCTTTTTTTGTTAACCAATCATACGCCTCATTAAGATCAACAAAATAACGCGTTTCGAAATTTATTAGAGGCTCCGATTTTTCAACAATACGCTTGACCACCGTATTATTAAAGTAATCGAGAGAGGTTACAATAGCCATTTGTTTTAATTTGGTCTTTGCAATCAATGGGTACCACTCTTTACCAGCCCACTCTTCATCACTCGACAAAATTACCTGCATGAGTTTTAGGTTCCCCAACCAGTTTTGTATATCGTGTTCTATTACCACTTCCAATGCTGCATTTAACCCGTCCCTGAATTGCTCCGAAGAAGCATAACCCTTCCATTGCAGGTGGATTAATTGTTCCTCAGCTTTGTGGTAAATGGTTAAATAAGTTTTATCGTATACTACGTCGTCTATCGTCATCACAAAGCAAAAGTAATAGGAATTCATGCTGATTTATTCAGGATTTGGCGAAGGCCGTCAACTACTTTGTGTAAGTCCCATTCCTATGGGTAAAACTTGAATTAACTAGTATGCATTTGATTTTCAGAGCACACTGTTGTAGTTTTAATTCTACAAAACGGTGCCCTGAATTATATTTACAATTATAAATGGAAATGGACTCTGAACATTAAAATTGTCATAATTGTAGTAGATCATTTGAATAACATTGGAGGTTCTAAATGAAGTACCGATTACTATACCATTGGATAGCCCTGATATTCGTTACTTTTGCACCTTGAATTTTCAATTATTTATGAATCCAAAAATCAGAACCCGTTTTGCTCCCAGTCCAACCGGTCCTTTGCACATGGGGGGCGTTAGGACAGCCTTGTTTGCCTATTTATTCGCAAAAAAGCATGGTGGCGACTTCCTATTACGTATTGAAGATACCGATCAAAATCGTTATGTGCCTGGAGCTGAGGAATATATAATAGAAGCATTGACATGGTGCGGAATAAAGATTGATGAGGGGGTTGCTGTTGGCGGACCTCATGGACCCTATCGGCAATCGGAACGCAAAGAACTTGGCATTTATAGTAAATATGCCGAGCAAATGGTCAGCTCAGGCCATGCTTACTATGCTTTTGATACTGCGGAAGATTTAGAAAATATGCGTAACCGGTTAATAAGCGCCGGTGAAGTTGCCCCTCAATACAATAGCACAACGCGCACTTCCATGAATAATTCATTGACAATGAGTGCTTCGGAGGTAGAGCGTAAAATTAAAGAGGGAGTAGCTTTTGTAATCAGACTAAAAATGCCTGTTAATGAAGATATTACTTTTACCGATATTATTAGAGGTGAGGTTACGGTAAACTCATCTTTAATTGATGATAAAGTTTTATTGAAATCGGACGGTATGCCTACCTACCATCTGGCTCATATTGTAGATGATAAATTGATGGAAATTTCTCATGCCATACGAGGTGAAGAATGGCTGCCATCAGCTCCGGCACATATTATTATTTACCGTTTTCTGGGTTGGGAAGAAAAGATGCCTCAATATGCACATCTCCCATTATTATTGAAACCTGATGGAAATGGAAAGCTGAGTAAGCGGGATGGAGATAGGCTGGGGTTTCCGGTTTTCCTTTAAACTGGACCGACCCTGTTACTGGTGAACTGTCGTCAGGATATCGTGAAAGAGGTTATTACCCGGAGGCGTTTGTAAACATGCTTGCATTACTGGGCTGGAATCCAGGAACGGAACAGGAGTTGTTTTCTATGGAGGAGTTGATAGCAAATTTCTCGTTTGAACATGTCCACAAAGGCGGAGCCCGGTTCGATCCTGATAAAGCAAAATGGTTCAACGAACAATACCTGCGTAAACAACCTGATGAACAATTGGCTGCCCGATTAAAATGGAATGTGATCCACGAATTTAATTACGACCCGGCTGATCAAAGAGTGAGTGAAACTTTTTTATTGCATGTGGTGAAATTGTTAAAAGATCGTATACATTTCGAAAATGAAATCCTCGAAAAGGGACGTTACCTTTTTGAAACTCCAACAACATGGGATCAACCAACTATAGATAAAAAATGGAAACCTGAATATCTTCCATTTTTTGTTGCACTGACAACAGCTTTGGAAAATCAAAGTTCATTTATTATTGCAGATGTAGATGCAACAATTAAAGCAACTGCTGCAACGCATCAACTTAAAGCAGGTGAAATCATGCAACTGATGCGCGTGTTTGTCAGCGGCCAATCAACCGGTGTCGATTTATTGGGTATGATGAATTTGATGGGAAAAGAGGAGGTTGTGGTGAGATTGAGAAATGCATTGAAGATTTTTTAAGCCAATAGCTCTGTAAAGTAATCGCAAACAATTAATTTTAGTGATAGATAGTAGATACTAATATGGAAAAAAGCCTGAATTTTCTGGAGGAAATAGTTGCCGAAGATGTTAAAAATGGTAAGCACGATGGACGTGTACTCACACGTTTCCTCCCGAACCCAATGGATATTTGCATATCGGCCATTCTAAAGCAATTTGCCTGAATTTTGGACTTGCCAAACAATTTGGAGGAAAAACCAATCTTCGTTTTGATGATACGAATCCGGTAACAGAAGATACCGAATATGTGGATAGTATTAAAGAAGATATCAGGTGGCTGGGTTTTGAGTGGACCAATGAATTTTATGCATCCGATTATTTTGAACAAATATTCGAGTTCGCTTGTACATTAATTAAAAAGGAGCTGGCCTATGTGGATGATAGTTCCGCTGCGGAAATTGCTTTATTAAAAGGCACTCCAACGGAGCCGGGAAAAAATAGTCCTTTCAGAAGCCGCAGTGTGGAAGAGAACCTCGATCTGTTTACACGTATGCGTAACGGTGAGTTTAAAGATGGTGAAAAGGTTTTACGTGCAAAGGTGGATATGGCGTCACCAAATATGCATTTGCGTGATCCGTTAATGTATCGTATAAAACACGCTCATCACCATCGTACCGGAGATAAATGGTGCATTTATCCCATGTATGATTTCGCACATGGGCAGTCCGATTCCATCGAAAAAATTACACATTCAATTTGTACACTGGAATTTGAAGTGCATCGTCCATTGTATGAATGGTTCATTGAAAAGCTGGAAATTTTTCCAAGCAAACAATTTGAATTTGCAAGATTAAATCTGAATTATACCGTGATGAGCAAACGAAAATTGCTGCAACTGGTAAATGACAAACATGTCGACGGATGGGACGATCCAAGAATGCCTACCATAAGTGCTTTGCGTCGCCGTGGCTATACGCCGGAAAGTATCAGAGTTTTTGCCGACAAGGTAGGTGTAGCCCGTCGTGAAAATATTATCGACGTCGGCCTTTTGGAATTCTGTATCCGGGAAGATCTTAACAAAAATGCTTTGCGTGCTATGGTAGTGATGGATCCGGTGAAATTAATTATTGATAATTATCCGGAAGGGCAAACTGAAATATTAAAAGGTGATGATAATCCGGAAAATGAAAACTCCGGTCACCGTGATTTGCCGTTTAGTAAAGAACTTTGGATTGAAAGAGAAGATTTTAAGGAAATACCGGAGAAAAAATTTTTCCGTTTGGCACCCGGATTAATGGTACGACTTAAAAGCGCATACATTATAAAGTGTGAATCGTTTGTTAAAGATAAGGACGGTACGGTTACAGAAATTCATTGTACTTACTTGCCTGAAAGTAAAAGCGGGAGCGATGTGAGTGGATTAACGGTAAAAGGAACTTTGCACTGGGTGGAGGCCTTGACTGCATTCCCTGTTGAGGTGCGTCTTTATGACCGTCTCTTCAAGGTAGAAGATCCCTCGTCGGAAGAGGGCGATTTCAAAGAATATATTAATCCTGATAGTCTTAAAATCATCAAAACTGCTTTTGCAGAACCATCGTTAAAAAATGCAACTGCAGGCGACAAGTTTCAATTTCTAAGAAAAGGATATTTTTGTGTCGACAAAAATTCCAGCGCTGCTAACATTATTTTCAATCGTACGGTCTCCTTGAAAGATAGTTGGGCGAAAGAAGTAAAAAAAGGAAATTGATTTAATAGCAGCCCCCAAAAACAGTAAGCGGCCGGTAAACCCCATCCACCATGAAAACCAGAGTTTCTATTGAAGGAATTGAATGTTATGCTTACCACGGCTGCCTCGAAGAAGAAGCAGCTATAGGAGGCCGATATCAGGTTGATGTTCAAATAGATATGGATGTTTCCCTTTCAGTTCAAAATGATACACTTTCCGATACTGTGGATTATGTTGTTGTAAATGAAATAGTTAGTAAGGAAATGAACATCAGGTCAAAACTCATTGAGCACGTTGGCGGGCGTATTTTAAAAGGACTTGCAATGGCCTTTCCCGGAGAAAAATCTATTGAGGTGAAAATCATCAAGTTTAATCCTCCTGTTAAAGGAAATGTACACCAAACATCAATTACACTGAAGGAAGATTATCATTAAAAAATTCAAAGTTGGTAACTCTGAGAATAATGCTTGCGTAAATACAGCAAATCAAAATAATAACGAATTTCAATTTTTAATTAATACCTTTGCAATCCTAAAAAATTAGGGTCGTGTGGCCGAGCGGTTAGGCAGAGGTCTGCAAAACCTCCTACAGCAGTTCAAATCTGCTCGCGACCTCGGAGAGGGAAACCTCTAAAAAAGAAACCTGATAATCAAACGATTATCAGGTTTTGTCTTTTTATAGTGTTTCGATATTTACTAAAATAGTGCCCTATCAGGCTGAAGTTGCAGGTAAAATTATCTATCACTTTTTGATAACACGTTTAGAGATAATTTTATTTCCTGTATGTATTTTCACCACATACATGCCTTGGGGCAAAGTTGAAATATCAATGGATGAAGTGTTGCCAATGGATTCCAAAATTAATTTACCAGGCAAATCAAACACTTGTAAACTTAATGGGGTGAATTTATTACTCTCTACAACCAGAATTCCTGAAGTTGGATTAGGATAAATAAAAACATCATCGAGATCACTCATGTTTTCTGCTATTGATACAGTGGCCGGACCATAAGTGATATTTAGTACCGGAGCGAATTCCGAATCGGTGGCATCTGTAAATTCGATAAGCCCCGTAGCTCCGGGAGCAGAAATCATAAATTGGGTAATAGCATTTTGAGTGATAAAGGGTAATAATGAAGCAGGTAAATCCAATCTTATCCAGTGCCCGTTATCAACAGTAGATCCAAACTGACAAGGACTATCAGTGGCATCGCCAGGAGCCGTATAGTCGGATGCTTCCACATCTGCAGAAGCACTAAAGGACCCGCTCACAATTTTTACCTGAAGATTGTTTCCAACCGGATTTGTTCCGGTTAAAAGTTCACGACGCAAAAACAAACTCGCTTTTGATACACCGGTGTCGGGCATTATTGTACTGTTGAATGATAGAATGGTAGAAAAATCTTCAGTACCCGTTGTTCCCATTTGTAGCTGAGTAGAAACTGTTCCTTGGGAAGAAACAGATCCATCATGGGTGCCTCCTTCTGAAATAAAATATTGATCGTCCATCAATGCTTTGTGATAAAATTTGTGAGTTTGATACTCTAAAAAATCGTTGTACCCTTGTGGGGATAGATGGAAGCAATCGCGAAAAATAACATAAGTACGCATCGAATTTTTGGGAGAAGGATAGTCAGGATAACCATCCGGCATTGGAACTGTGTATGGAGCGTAGGTGCCTCCCGGCGGAACACTGAGTGCAGTAGTTTGTCCAAATGTATATTGCATAATGCCGGCGGCCCTTACAAATTCAACTTGTGGATCATTGGCAGCTAATGTATCCATAGAAACAGAATACGTATTTAATATTCCATTCAACTGGGTGAAAGTAGGAAAGCCCATGCCTTGCCATGTGCCATAAAAGGGGTGGGATGACTGGAATGGAGCCAATTCCTGAATAATTTCTCCAAAATTCGGATACGCATAACCGCTCCATAGTATACGAATTCCGGGACGAGCTATTTTAATGAAATCTATTATGGTAACAATGTGCGCGTAAACGGAGTCGAGAAGCGAATCGGTTTGTGCCTGAGAAAAAGTTACATCCCATGCATTTAGTACATCGTTACCACCTATACTCAAATGAACCAAATCAATATCAGGATTGGCATTGAGCTGATTTTGTATTTCGGCAAGCCGGGCAGGGTCAAGAAAATCTTCGGTGGTAGTGCCATTTTCAGCAAGCGTGGCATTGGTGAAGTATTTATAGTTGGAATGTCCCCATTTCTCAAAAGAGTTGTTAATGGCATTGTCTAAACCAATGAAATTGGCCCAACTGTCGCCAATGAGCATCACCCTGGTTACATCAGTTTCGGAACATTGTGCTTTAGATTTTAAGGAAATGAATCCAAAACAAATCACTAAGAGTAACATTTTTTTCATGGAAGTGGTTTTTATTAAGCAATAAATATAGATTTTAAATTTGAAACCCCCTAATTTTAGTGATTTTAGGGCTCGCTTTGGATATGTTTTGCAATAAAATCTTGATTAAGTACAATTTTACGGCACCGAATGATTTTTAGTGCTAATAATTTTAAGTTTGTCCTATTAGTGGTTTAGAAACAGCAACCAGGTGAAAAATATTCGATTCAGATAATTAGTACACCATTGCGGAAGATATGATACCATAACCAATTAGGCACTTTGCGAATTTCTATGTATGCTTACACTTTCAAAATGTGGTAGCAGGGTTTATTAAAATAATGATTTGTATTCACAATATTCCAATCTAAGTTCCTTCACCAATGTTAAATTCATAACTATGAAAACCAGTTTATTTTTAATGGCGTCCATGCTGATTTGTAGCATATTAAATGCTCAAGGGGATTCCATTTCTATCCCTAGGGAAAGCAGATTTTTAGTTTCAATTTATGGAGGACCCTCTTTCGCAGTTGGGAAGTTTGCAGAATATCAGACCATAAATTCTGCAGAACAAAACAATATAAAAGGGTTTAATAATTTCAATCTTGCAGGAGCAGCAGATCTCGGTTATGCTGTTGGGGTTAATGTGTCTTATGGTATTACTAAAAGATTTGCAATTGGAATAAATGTAGAACATGCTTCAAATAAAACCGGCGAAGTTCAGTACCCTGAATTGTATTACCCAATAAGCGGGTTGCCCGGATCTGAGAAATCGTACGACTCTGAAAATTGGAAGTCTACTAATTTTTTTCTTATGCCAAAATATACGCTTCCATTTAGAAAATGGGAATTAGCATTTATGCTGAAAGTCGGAATTCAGACCGCTTCAAGCCCGGTAACTAAAATGGTTATTGAAACTATTGCCATAGACCCTTTTAATGGTAACGATAAAAATATACTCACTTACAATCAGCCTTCATTAAAGGACTTGGCAATTGCATATGGATTTGGACTTGAAGGAAGATTTGCTTTAAGCAAAAGAATTAAATTTGTAATAAATTGTAATTATGCAACAGCCAACCATTCATTTTCTTCCGGCGCTGAACTTGAATATCAGTCTAAAACTGTTTCACTAGGATCCACTAACACCAGAAACTATAAAGTTCCTTTCAATTTTAAGAAACAATTTTCAACAATAACTCCGGGTATAGGAATTAATTTTAAAATTTAAATAGCAGTACTTAAAATTATTCTTTTGATCATTTAAGTTTTTCTTTAGGATGATTTTTTACCAAAGATACTGCATACAATTTAGATCCGTCTGAAGAAAGTTTTTTTAGCGTTAAAAGTTAATGCCATTCCACCGAGAGAAATAGTAGAAAAGGACAAGAAATAAAAGTGAAAAGTGAGGCTCAGGTGCTTGATAAAAATTACTTCTAAAAGAAAATTGGTTTAAGAAAGTAATTCCTAAAGGCTAAGATTTAGTTGAAGAGCTATTAGAAAAGTAATGGAAAAAACGGTGTTACAACTTCTCCACAAAAGTGAGTAGTTGCAACACCGCTGAATTTAAATCGAGAGATCAATTTATTTGTTAATCAATCTTAACCAATTTTAAAGTTTTAATAGTATCACCATAGTGAATAAGTGCAGTATAAATTCCGGATTTAAGAATTCCATTTTTCATTGTAAACGGATAACTGACTATTTCATTTGTATAGGTTTCTTTTCCCAACACATCAAAAATTTGAATTTTTGAAAGGAGCTCATTTTTACTTCCGGGACTCAAAACTATATCAAATACAAAATCACCTGAAGAAGGATTTGGATGTACCTGGATATCAAAATCAGTCAGAGATAAATTTTCGATTTCATTTAAACTTTCGCGACAAGTAGCGCTAACAACAAGTGTTCTTGTTCCTCCCGATCCGCAGGGGTTATTCACTCGTACACCAACTTTTCCGGAAACGCTGCCAAAATTTACGGTAACGTTTGTTGAAGTTGTTACTAATGTAGTTGAGGTAGACAAGACCGAACCATCAAATATTTTGGAACCTGTGGGTGCAGTCCAAACATAAGAAGTTGCAGATGCAATTGGAGTTGTGGAGTAGGGCACTCCTTGCTGGAAGGCACAAAAAGAAATTGATCCTGTAATTAACGCCGGAGTGGCAGGTGTTGTTTTTATTGCAACTGTTCTTACAGGACTGGATCCGCAAGCGTTATTTCCTGTTACGGTTAATGTCCCCGATACATTCGATGAGGGAAAATTGGCAAGAATGGAATTTGTTCCCTGACCGGATACAATTGTTCCTGCGGAATTAGTGAAATTCCAATTGTAAGTAATGCCTGCAACATTTGAAACAGAATAAGGAGTATTTAAGAGACCGCATACCCCATTTAGAATGCCAGAAATTGCACCGGGCGTGGTGGGATTATTTCTTCGAATCAAAAGAGCACGATAGTCGCCGGTTGCACAAGTTTTTTTGGCGGCTACTTTTAACGAATCATTTGTTGTAAATGCATTTGTATAATTTATAGTAACAGAATTAGTTCCTTGCCCGCTAACAATAACGCCACCAATTGGTGGAATCCAGTTATAAGAAGTAGCTCCTGCAACATTAGATATGCTATATGTTTTGGTTTCACCCGGACAAACTTTGGCGCCCGAGGATGGTGCCGAAATATTTCCCGGTTTAGCAGGCGCTATCGCGATGCAACATCCAAAATAACTTTCCGCTTTGATAAATGCGTCTTGTGCTATATCAACAGCGATCTTTCTTCCGGGAATGTCATCAATTGGGGGATGAATACCACCCCATATTCTTGATAACGAGGATTCATCAGCTGCATCCTGGTAAGTGGCCCATTGCAAATGAACATCCTGACTGGGTCCATTTTCAAAAACCAAAAACTCATCCTGTACTGCTAAAAACTCTCCCAACCCACCGGGGAAATAGGCATTTCCTGTAAAGTCAGTTAGAATTTCTGCTGCAGCTCTCGAGTAAGTTGAATGACCTGAAATAAAGCCTGCAAAAGGAGGAGTTACAAAAGAGGGTCGCTGATAGGGAAGCCAATTTTCAGCAAGAATCCATCCCGAGCCGGCATGATCAGTATCTACATTATTAATTACATTGTGACCTCTCCAGGCAAATAATTTTATCTTCCCAACATTTGCTCCGCCAGCTGCTAATGAATCGCCAGCTAAAACCAATTCAATGTAACCAGGGATTAATGGAATTCCTGCAAGATGATACGACAAGGCTCCCGGATCACTGCTTTGACCTAACGCAGCCATTGCTCTTATAGCAGAAATAGGCCTGATATAATCATACCAGCCCTTCATTCCCCAGGCAGTTATTGCAACATCATGCATAGTTCCACCCAATGCAAAGTATCCTTTTACATCCCATTCCAGATCGTTCAAAGGGGCACCTGTTCCTTTATACTCTTTTGTTTGTAAAGGGTGATCTGTGATATAATTAAAAATAGTAAACCAATGGCCGGGTGGTGTTTCAGATTCAGGCCCATCGGCCCAAAATTCTGCCAATACCCGGGAGTAATCACCTCTTGCCACAATATTGGGTGCATAAGGCTGACCGGTAACAGGATTTATTGTATGCCCGACATTTGTTGTTCCTCCTCCGGTTAAATTATAAAAATTAGGATAATCATTAACAGTTGCAGGAAGTACATTTCTGTTGCCCTGTGTGGCAGGAGATATATCCCACATCACACCATCATCCGGATTGAGATGCGATGACCACACAGAAACCAATGAGAAATTGTATTTGTATTGTGCAGAGGTTCCTCCTCCATCCATTTGAAGTTGTGGAGGTGCGCCCGGATCGTGATAAACTTTGTAGTCAAATCCGTTTCTTTGATAAGTTGTTAAATCACCGGATTGTAATGCAAAGGGTTTTACTTTACCCCACTCGGGACTTAGAAACGGAGGCGTTGCACCAGGAATTTGATTGCCACTTTGATCGATGAAAAGATCCAGTGTTAACGGTTGCCAACGATTCAAATCGATGATGTTAGGGTTGCCTGGAACATCAACATTTAATGGAGGATTAACAGGAGCGTAACTGGTGCTGGCATAACTATTTTGCTCATTAGATCCATCCTGCAACCCATAGTTGATGTAACACTGCGCTATATAATTTCCTAATGCTGCTGCATTTCCAGTTGAATAATCGATGGAAACAAATGTAGTGTCATAGCCCAATGTATCCATATGAACGTTATAAGCTTTGTATAACAATTGTGCCTGAGGAGAATTTGCAAAACGATGACGCAATAATCGATAAGAAGCGTAACTGATGGCTTTGTTCCTGTCGGCGGGAATAGCAACCGAGGCCGGAATGCCATTAAATGCACATGTAAAGCCATTCACAGTTTTGCCTAAAAGAAATTCACAGGAAACATTATCATATACAGACCATGCATCCCACATGGCAGAGGAAACGTGAAATAGATTGCGGGCATGAACTGTAGGGCGCGCAAAATCTCTTCTTATGGATGCCAGCAATAATTCATTCCATTGACGAGCAATACTGTTGTTGGTACTTACAGTTGGGTAATTGGTTGGTGGAGCGCAATTGGGATCAGGATTCGTTGGACAAGGATCACAAGCATCTGCTAATCCATCCTGATCGTAGTCGGAAGGAACAGGTGCCAGCCCGCAGTTATCACTCATTATAACACCATAGCCGGCACAAAATCCGGTAACAAAATCTTTTAACCCATCGTTATTAATATCAATCCAGGCAAAGTCGTAACTATTATCAGCCCAGGAAAATATAGTTGAACCATAGGGATCAGAAAAAACGCCGCCATTGTTTTTGTAAATAGCCATCCGTCTGCTGCTATTGCAGGGAGGAATATCAACATCAACATCTGCTACGCCAATATCCATGTCCCCATCTAAATCGAGATCGGCGGCATGAACGTTTCCGCCAAACCCGTTAGAACTTGAAAAATTTAAATTTGTTTTTGTGAAGACTAAGCTGGTATTAGCAACAATAGACGTAATGGTTAGTAGGTAATCACTTCCATCATCAACAACATAAAGATCTTTTTTGCCATCCATGTTAAAGTCAGCAATTTCGAACATATAAGGTGATGAGGTCGGAACCAAATTTTGCCAGTTGGTGAAATTGCCAGTTCCATTGTTAAACATAACTATAACTCCTCTTGCATTCCATGGGGAAACATTATAAAGTGTTGTATTTTTTACAATGTCATTGTCGCCATCATTATCCATATCCGTAATTTGAACTGCAGTACCAAAAGCAGAATTTCGAAGTGTTCCCAATCGGGCCTGACTTTCATTAGTAAAATGACCGGTACCATCATTGATAAGTAAAAAATCTTTTGCCGTACCACCACCAGAATTCACTTTGTAATTTACAAAATAAATGTCCGGACTCAGATCACCATTCACATCACCACCCCAAACAGCACAAAATAAAGGTGTGTCATCATTTAATATTGGAAAACGAGTTGACGATTCATTCAATAGTCCAAGCCAGTTGCCGGAAAGGTCGTTGCCCCTGTTTTTGTAATACAGCGGCTGTTGTCCAAAGGTATTGGCTACAATTACATCCTTCCAGTTATCTCCATCAAAATCGCCAACATAAATATCTCTTGCAAAATTTATGATACTTATAAATTCAGGTGCATACTGTGATGTTTGATCAATCAACTGACCATTAACATTCATCAGTAATAAATTAGATTTGCCAGGTTGAGAAGAAGTTGAAAATGGCTGCTTTCTTACCACAATTAAGTCTTCTTTCCCATCATTATTCAAATCGGCAGCCCAAAAGTCTTTTTCCTCACCATCACTATTAGCGACTGAGGATAGCGTTAAGCGTGTAGCGGTTTCATCAGCCCAGTCGAGCCATTGTGATTGCGCAGTACTATTGATCAACAGTAAACTGGAGAGCAATAAAAGATGCTGTATTTTCATATCCAATAATTTTAATCGGGATGAAATAATTTGGAGCGTGTGTTTGAAGTTCATTTTGTGGCGGTTTAAATATTCATAGGATTATCAAATATAGGGAAAACTTGAATTGATTCCGCATATTTATAAGTTGGAAATCTAATTAAATTCTGCTTAAACAAAAGTGCCCTACGAGCACATAGTGCTTAGACTATTAATTAGTTGTGAAAATTAGTTCTTGTTTAATCCCTTTTTTTCTGAAAAACAGTACTTAGTAATTTCCTGTATGGAAAAGGAATTGTCAACTAAATTTGACCTGCCGGGATAATTTTTCCGTAAAAGGGAATGATGAAAAATTAAAATTATAAGATGAATTACTTAAAAATGCGTTGATGCAACCATCCTTCTAGAAGCAAGAGGTGCTATTCTTTAATAACTTTTTTCACAATGGATCCCGAATCAGTGGATAATTTAATACAGTACATGCCTGGAGCAAGTGAATTGATATCAAGGGTGTGACGAAAATAGTTAGAATTAATTTTTAGATCAGCAAAATACAATTCACGACCACGCAGATCGGTCAATGATATATTTTCAATTCGTTGTTCTGAATTTTTAGAATGATATTCTATAAATAAATTACCAGCAGTTGGATTGGGAAATATTTTTAATGATTGATCCAATGTCAACTCCTCTCCATCTGAAACAGGAATAGCGATAGTCCATAATTCATTGCCATGAGAATTGTCGTTGGCAATGAAAAATATTTTACCTAGTGCATTGGTAAAATAGGATGGGTAAGAACCATCCGTAGTTGAAGGGTGAATATCTAATACTTTAGAAGTTCCTCCCGGGGTACCATCCGATTTCCATAACTCGATATTGTTGTTAGGGGTATTCCCATTCGGTACAGAAGCATAATCGTTCGCTACAAAATAAAAGGAGTTTCCAATATTAAAAACAACATTAAAAGGATAATCATAATAGTCATAAGTGCTTGCCGTTTGGAAACCTCCAACGGTCCCATTAATAATTTCTTTTACCAGGGTTGTTCCACCAGTGGTACCGTCCGACTTCCACAATTCCCGACCCAACGAGTTGGTATATGCAGTAAAATACAAAGTGCCGTTGATGTCTCTGAATGAGGAGGGATAAGAGGCAGGATTTCCAATATAAATGTCTTTAACTATAACAGTTCCCGATGCAGTGCCATCACTTTTCCAAAGTTCAATATTGTTGGTAGGAGTGTTGCCGTTTGGGACAGAAGCGTATCCGTTAGCTGTAAAATAAAAGGTGTTTCCGGTTTGCCAAACTACATTCAAGGGGTAATCATAATAATCGTAAGTACTGGCTGTTTGAAAACCCCCTACAGTGCCATTTATAATTTCTTTTACCAATTGGGTTCCTCCATTTGAACCATCCGTCTTCCACAATTCACGGCCTAGCGCATTCGTAAAAGCAGTGAAATAAAGAGTTCCGTTAATAGCTGTAAAATTAGCTGGGTAGGAAGGTTGATTTCCGGTGAAAATATCTTTCACAATTTCAGTTCCGGCAGCAGTGCCATCACTTTTCCAAAGTTCAATATTGTTGGTAGGAGTGTTGCCATTTGGAACAGAAGCGTAACCGTTAGCTGTAAAATAAAAGGTGTTTCCGGTTTGCCAAACTACACTGAAGGCGTAATCATAATAATTATAAGTGCTCGCAGTTTGAAAACCTCCTACAGTGCCATTTATAATTTCTTTGACCAATTGGGTTCCTCCATTTGAACCATCCGTCTTCCACAATTCTCGTCCCAATGCATTGGTATATGCCGTAAAGTACAGTGTTCCATTAATGTCTCTGAAATCTGATGGGTAGGAAGAGGCATTGCCAACATAAATATCTTTCACCATCATTGTTCCTGCATCGGTGCCATCACTTTTCCAAAGTTCAATATTGTTGGTAGGAGTGTTGCCGTTTGGGACAGAAGCGTATCCGTTAGCTGTAAAATAAAAGGTGTTTCCGGTTTGCCAAACTACATTCAAGGGGTAATCATAATAATCGTAAGTACTGGCTGTTTGAAAACCTCCTATAGTGCCATTTATAATTTCTTTGACCAATTGGGTTCCTCCATTTGAACCATCCGTCTTCCACAATTCACGGCCTAGCGCATTCGTAAAAGCAGTGAAATAAAGAGTTCCGTTAATAGCTGTAAAATTAGTTGGGTAGGAAGATTGATTTCCGGTGAAAATATCTTTCACAATTTCAGTACCGGCAGCAGTGCCATCACTTTTCCAAAGTTCAATATTGTTGGTAGGAGTGTTGCCATTTGGAACAGAAGCGTAACCGTTAGCTGTAAAATAAAAGGTGTTTCCGGTTTGCCAAACTACACTGAAGGCGTAATCATAATAATTATAAGTGCTCGCAGTTTGAAAACCTCCTACCGTTCCATTAATAATTTCTTTTACCAAAACAGTTCCTCCGGAAGTCCCATCCGTCTTCCATAATTCTCTACCAAGTGCATTAGTAAAAGCAGTGAAGTATAAAGTTCCATTTATATCAATAAAATCAGAAGGATATGATGGATTATTTCCCGGATTAATATCCTTAAGCAGTACCGTTCCTGAAGTAGTCCCATCGCTTTTCCAAAGTTCTAAATTGTTGGTTGGAGTAGATCCATTAGGGACTGTAGCGAAGTTGCATGCAATAAAAAACACCTCCCCGTTTTTCTCCCATACTTTGGAAAAAGGATAATCATAGTAATTATACGTACTCGCAGTTTGAAACCCGCCAACATTTCCGCTTATTATATCCTTTAACAATGTGGGTGTTTGTCCTATTAACATTGTAGGAAAAAAAATACTTGTGATAAGAAGTTTGAATGTAATTTTCATGATTATAGTTGAGTCTTTATGGTAAATTTAGATTTCTTTGGATAGGAAAATTCCAATAATTCAAAGTAAAAGTAACACATTGTTATGGGTCTATGATTTATGAGAATAAAAATTTATTTACAAGCAGTTGTTAATGAATTTGATATTTTAACTTCTTCCTGCAGAACTTTTGCCTGCCCCTATTGGTTAAATTCTGCCATTTGATTTCATCTACTGCTAACTGTATGAGTTTAATGGGAATCAGATAAAAGCCCTTTTTATGAATAGAATCAAACATCTGATGATTCAAATTTAACTAAAAATGTCTCATTTTTAACAAAACTTAATAACTAGAGCCTTATTAGTAATAAATCGACTTTTTTAATAGTAAATAAAGTAAATTCAAAAATCATTTTTTACATCAAAATCTTTAAAAACACTACAAATTAAAGTCAAGGTATATGATTTTATTACCCACGATCAGAAAAATGTGCAAATCCCTCAATTAAAATTCCCCCTAATGTATAAATTTTTATGCAAGAAATTATACCATTTTGAATCGTCAACTTAAAAATTTTCAGCAATTCTATTATATAGAAACTATAATAGTTTATATAGACCCAATAATCAAGCTCATTATGCCTGATTATTGATTTTTCCATCTTATGACTTTTATCACCCCCTTATTCAATTAAACCATTTACTTTTAATATAATCCTAAAATAAAAATCGATCATTATGAAAACAATTCGAATTCTTACTTTGCTGGGCTTGATTTTCATCACAAGTAAAGTAAAAGCACAGGAAAGAGGTGAAATTAATTTTGCTGACAGCACCGGTATGCCAGGTGATAACTTCAGTCTGCAGGGTGCTTTGGATCTATTCAAAGAATCCGGTTCCTTGGAAGATTTTGAAAAAAGATTGAATGACAAAGAAAATTCAGTTAATAATCTGGATCTTAATGGAGATGGCAAAACTGATTATATCAGGGTCGTTGACAATTCAAAAGAAAATGTACATGCAATTGTTTTGCAAGTACCCATATCAAAAATAGAATCTCAGGATGTGGCAGTTATTGAACTCGAAAAAGATGGTGATAAATCTGCTTTTATCCAAATTGTTGGAAATGAGGATGTTTACGGCGAAGAAAAAATACTGGAACCGGTTGAAGCGGTTGAACCGCCAGATAATGGCGACATTAAAAGGGGTCCTTCAGCATACTCTCCGGGCCTTCAGGGTATGTATGTAAATGTGTGGTTCTGGCCATGTGTTCCTTTTCTTTATGCACCAGTTTACATAGTTTGGGTCTCCCCATGGTATTGGGATTATTATCCTTCTTATTGGAGCCCATGGCCGCCAACACCATGGAGATGGCACTACATGAGTTGTGCACATTACCATCACCATTATCACTATTACAATTACCGTCGTTCAAATTATGCTCAACAGGTTTATGCTCCCCGCAGGACATCTTCACCGTATGTTAACAATCGTTTTGAGGCGAACAGAAAAAACTACAAAGCAAATACAACGAATCGCCCTCGTCAATCCAATACTACATCACCTGGCAAGCCAGGTCGTCCCGGAACAAATATTCCATCAATGGATGGCAGACCATCAAGACCAGGAAATAACAATCCTGCAATTGATAGCAAACCAACAATACAACCCTCCACACGTCCTCAGACAAGACCTGATTCCAGGCCTCAAACAAAGCCATCAACTAAGCCGAAAACGAAACCGGCAGTCAGACCATCAGCAAAGCCCGGAAATCAACAGCAGAGGAAGCCTGTTGCCCGACCACGAACACCCTAATTCAGAATATATCCACCGTCAAATCTCTTGAGTAAGCAACAAAACAAAAATAAAAATGGTTTGAATAAATCGGTTCTGCATCTTGATTGCAGAGCCGATTTAATTTTGAATTAATTCAACCAAAACTTTGTTTTGAAATCACGCAATTGCTTTTTAAGAAGTTTCTTTTGGATGCGCTCAGCATTTTTCAATTTTATGAAAGCCGCATTATTGTTATTAAGTCGTCCTTTAAAAAATTTTCAGTTAAAAACAAGTCATGCCATTCACCTAGAATGTGTTGCAAATTTTCCAGATAATTCAAATTAATCTTCAAATTGGTCGTGATGGATTTCGGTAAAATCCAATACATATATAGCAATTGTTTAATTCGTTTTCTTACTTTATGTAATTTGTCGGGGTTGTTAAATTTATGAATAGAATTGTTTCCGATTTTGCTAAATTGTGTTTTGAATTTTAATACAATAAAGTTATTATCAATATCTGCAAAGTCAATGGCAATTTTATGATTGGATTTACTTATTTTCTTTTCATGTTTTTTATAAAAGGATAGTAGTTTTAGTAGCAGCCCGGCTCTTAATTTATGTTGGGAGGCCAATGCGTCCGGGTCAATAAAATTAAATTTTTTTAACAATTTAAGATTAACGTCCAATTGTCTGATCTCACCGGCAACATGAAATAATTTCAATGATTGAACTGATAGATAAGCTTCATCATCACGCTCCTGAAAATCCTTTTTAAAAACAATAGTGCCTTGAGTTTTTTAATTTCTACACGATACTTGTGTAATTCTTCCGGTTTTGCAGATTTGATAAAATTATCCAAATGAGAATAGGCCGCCGCAGCGCTTTTAGAAAATTGTTTTGATTGTCGCTCCTGCTTTAGCATAGCAATTTTTCTGTTCCCTGATTAGGGATATAAAAATAAGGAATATTTTCCAGAAATGTAAAAGGAGGCTTTTTTACATATGGATGAATCTTTAATCATTCATTCAAAATGCTACTTTCCATTGATTGAAAAACTCAGTAAAACCTTGCATCCTGATTTTTCAAAAAGGAAAAGCCTCCAAATAAACAAGACCCCGGCATATCCGGGGACTTGTTACTAGTAACGAAATTAAAAGTATAATTGAATTAATACACAACCAATTTCAGAATTTCACATTCGTGACCATTAAATAAGGAAACAGAATATATTCCGCTCGATAAAATGGGCATAATTTTATGGACGGAATTGCTGCCTTCGGCATACAGATCTTGTTTAACAACCAACTGACCAACACTGTTAACTATTTCAATAGTATAATTGCCTTCCATTCCAGACATTGATATCTCATTTCCTTTAGCTGTCGGATTAGGAAATAGGGTTACTTGTTCTAAAATGCTATTGCCATTAGTCATTCCGGTTGTACCATCAGTAAATTTCTTGATAAGTCCGCTAGTTCCGCAAACGTAACCGGTGGTTCCCGAAAACGAAAGGGAAGAAAGGAAAACACTTGGACCATAAACTCCACCCGAAACAGCATACTCAAAATTCCAGGTAAGTCCACCATCAGTGGTTCCATAAATTTCTCCCATGCTGGAGAGCGCATGCCCATCGGTGGCATTAATAAAATCAAAATCTTGAAGGGTATTAATTGGTGAAATACTAATAGTGTCCCAGGTTAAACCGCTATTGCTGGTTTTAAATATTTTATTTGAGTATTCCAGTGATGAATAAATCACATTTGAATTTATTACATCCAGCTTTTTCATAGCATTTACAAACGATTGCGCATTAGTAGTGGCAATAAGGTTGCTCCAGGTTTGTCCTCCATCGGTTGTTTTAAATACTGAAGCTAATGTTCCGGTGGTGCCACCTGCAAAGCCAGTAAACATATCGGTGAACGCAATGGTATTTACTATTAATGGACTGGGATTTGCAACCCAGGTAACGCCTCCATCGGTAGTTTTGAAAATTTCCGATTCGTTACTTGCAAATCCTTCTAACTGATTGATAAATGAAATAGAAATAATGGGAAGTGATGAGGAGGGATCGGGCGTAATGGTATTCCATGTTGAGCCATTATCAGTGGTGCTCATTAAAATCTGATTGTTGTTATTAATGCCTCCAATAAATCCATTATTAACATCTGTAAAGCTCATGTGATATAAGTTTGTGGTAGCTAAAGATGTACTAAAATTGATCGAATCCCAGGTAGTGCCGCCATCATTTGTTCGCAATAGGAATGAACCGGGACCGGTCATGTTGGTGCCGCCAACAAACGCTGTTTGCGGTGAAGCAGTAAACGCTTTGTTAAAATTATTGTATTCGTCGAACCTCACCATGTTCCATTGTGCTGTGAGTACTTGTGGAACCGATGCTAAGAATGCCATTAAGATTCCGGATAGAATTTTTGTTTTCATAGTAAGTGAGTTTTAGTAATGAGTATTCTAATATGAAACCAAAGGTGCAAACTTCAAAAACAAGGGATGTTATGAATTCCCGCAGTTTACTTATGAATTTTGACTAGTTGTAAATTTAACTCTGAAGGACTAAAACCGGTTTTTTTTTTAATAAAAAGACTAAAGCTGGCAGGGCTATCAAATCCCAAATGAAAAGCGATCTCTTTGTGGGAGTTGTTTTCAAAAAGCAATAGCCGCTTGGCTTCTAACAGCAAACGATTGTGAATTACTTGTAATGGAGTGATTCCAAGAAGTTTGGTAGTAACGCTTGATAGTTTTTTATCAGTAGTGTTTAAAAAGGAAGCGTATCGGTTCACCTGATGATTTTCAAGGTATTGTTCTTCCAAAATCTGCTGGAATCTAAAAAGTAATTGGCGATCGCCCGAAAGACTATGCACATCAATTTTTTCTCTGCTATCAATTAATTGTAATAATAATGCCTGTAAAAAATGAAGGGTAATTTCTTTCGATAACTCCGTTTGAACTTTGGAGGCAGCTTCCAGCAAATCCAAAATTGCTCCAAATTGATTTAGTTGCAATTTGTTTTTCTCAAATAAAATAGCTGATTTCTCACTAAAAAAAAGAAGCTGTAATTGGAGCCTCAGTTGAACAGAGGGAATAATTTCTTCACTAAATTGTACTAAACGGCCACATGCTTTTGGCGCCCTTTTTAATAAATGAATTTGTTGCGGAAATACAATGTAACAACTGTTCGCAAGTACAGGCAATTGTTTGAAGTCGATCAGTTGAATGCCTCCTCCGTTCTCAAAGAAAAATACTTCAAAATAACTATGTCGGTGCTCTTGAGTGAAATCGTAAGGGTTGTCATGCTCAATGCGTCGAACCTGTACCGGTGATTCCTGATACGAGAGCGAATGAATAGGAAGAGGGGCCTTGCTATTTGGCATAATTAATAGGTTAAAGATACTAATTTTGTATAAAGAAATTGAATCTTTGAGAGCAATAAATTAGTGGCTCCATCCCTTAATTGAAAGAAACACCATCAAATTCAGAAGATTTTTTTATCTCCGGATTAAAATAGCAATATTTAATATAGATAAGGAAACACAATTTTTCGTTCTTTAGGGTACTCCGCAAAATTTCGAATATACCAATCATGATGATTTTTAGCCCTCGGAACCAAATTTGCAAAGGTCCAAATTAGGAAAGTGAAAGCAGGTAGATTCCATGCCATCAAAGCAAAGCCCGACCATTCAATAATTTCACCAAAAAGGTTGGGTGATGAAATGTATTTAAACAAAAACCCATGTGGAATTTTATAGCCGGTCTCTCCCGGTTTTCTTAGGTTGATAAGAATGGAATCAGATTTCCAGTTAATGAACATACCTATTACAAATAAAGCCAATCCTCCTATAAAAGTGTAACTGGTTAACCATAATTCACTATATGTTTCTTTAGCAGAAAGTTCAGCCAGATAATACCCATTGAGCCCGGCATTTATAACATTGAATACAATGGCATTGATCACAATTAAAAGGGGCATTTTTTTTGATGTAGCTTTTATCCGAATGGGATAAATGAAAGTCCGATTGAAGTAATGAAGCATCCATAATACAAACAATATCCAGACAAAGGAATTGAAGGAATTGGTTCCCCAAAATAGGAAGTATGCCATTATAGCCAATGAGGGCAATTCCATAATTAACCAACCCGCCTTGTTGTTCATTGAAATTCCCCACTTTTCAGAGGTGTGGCGTCCAAATGGAGCAGGGATGAAAAATAGGGTGATGTGAGTTGCAGCTGCAATCGCAATCCAAACAAAACACAAAGTTTCCAGAGTTGATGTCAGCATTTTATTATTGAATTACATGGTTCGAGCGTTGCCATTCATAAAAATCTGCTATCGTATCCTCGAGAGGTCTAACAGTATGTCTAAGTTCTTTTGTAGCTTTGGAAGAATCCATAAACCGATGTCCGTTTTTTAGCGTATTTATGGATGCCTTTGTAAAAAGTGGCGCTGCTCCTGTCAGGTTACTGTACCAATTAATTAGTGGCAAAGCTAACAGTAACAACTTGTAAGGAATTACTATCCGGAATTTTCTTACCGGTCACTTTTGAAACAATATGTGCCAATTCTTTCAACGTGTAATATTTACCTGATAGCAAATAAATTTCACCATTTCTTCCTTTATCAATTGCTTCGATTACCGATTGTGCCACATCACGCACATCAACAAAATCAAATCCGCCTTCAGGTAAAGCAGGTATTTTTTGATGATAAAAATCAAGCAACGCCTTACCCATTTCAGAAGGCTTAAAATCATACCGTCCTATGACCGAACTGGGACGTAGTACCACCACTTCAATAGCATTGCTCTTTTGTTTGTTAAGAACTTGCTGTTCGCCTGAAGCTTTTGAATAATCATAAATATCTGCAGAGGCTGTTTTATAGGACCTTGTTTCATCAAAAGGCAAAGTTTGCGGATTTTCTTCTACAGCATGCACGCTACTTAAATGGATAAACTTTTTTACTCCTCTGGTTTTTGCAATCTCAAATACATTACTCGGGCCTTCGGTGTTTGTTTTAAAAATTATTCCAGTCGGATCGCCATGAATGCTAATTATGGCAGCACAATTAATAACAACATCGCATCCTTCCACGAGTTCAATCAAATCTTCCTTTACAAGTATGTCCCCTTGAAAAAGTTCGAGGGGTAAACCCTCCAGGCTCCTTTTGTCAGAATGGTATAGCGCTTTTACATGAAATCCTCTTACGATAAGCATTCTGCAAATCACATTTCCGATATGACCACTGGCTCCGGTTACAGCTATTGAAGTTTTCATAATCAATAGAAATTGGAAATTATAAAATTAATGACAATCAATGGTTGAATACTCGACTTTAACTTTTTCGATTCCTTGTTGATCGCTAAATAAGAGATGACCACACAGTGGTGCAATCCGCTCCAACAAATGTGTTTCTTTAGTAGGAAATGAATGGAATACAAAAGCTCCAGTCTTGTAATTTATTAAATGAATAGGAGCACGGAGGATCATGATTAATTTAGCAAACGAAATTATTTGTTGAAGTTAACTTTCAGGTAGGCACTCTTCGAATAAGTATAAGCTTTAAATTAATTCACTCAACAGATCGTTTTGCAATGGCTTAAATTATTTGGTTCAATTTTTAATTGTTAAATGCTTTTAAAATAATGGTAGCTATATGACCTCCAAAACCAAAAGTGTTACTCATTGCATAATTAATTTTTCTTTTTTGAGCTTGACCTAATGTTAAATTAAATTCACCAATATGAGCTACATCCACCTCCAGTGTATTGATGGTAGGAGGAATAATGCTGTTTTGTAATGCCAATACGCAAATAATAGTCTCAATAGCTCCTGCTGCGCCTAGTAAATGACCAGTCATGGATTTGGTAGCACTAATATTTAGAATTATCTCTGGTACCGAAGACTCTGGAAATAGCCTTTAGGTCACTCTCATCTCCCATATGAGTTGAAGTTGCATGCGCATTGATATAATCAATTTGTGAAGCGTTAATTTCGGCATCTTCAAGAGCATCTAACATACCAAGATAAGCGCCTTCACCTTCGGGATGTGTGCCTGTCAAGTGAAAGGCATCCCCTGCTAATCCGGCACCGGCTATTTCGCATAAAATTGGTGCACCTCTTTTTAGGGCACTCTCTAAACTTTCAACAATCAAAGCCCCTGCACCTTCGCCCATTACAAAACCATCACGATGTCTATCGAAAGGTTTTGATGCGCTTTCAGGATTTTCATTATTGGTGGACAATGCTTTTGATGCATTGAATCCGCCAATTGAACTCTCATTGATGGGAGCCTCTGATCCACCAGTTATGATCATATCAGCTTTGCCCAGTCGAATGTAATTATAGGCATCAATAATAGCGTTGCTTGATGAAGCACACGCTGAAATAGTTGAGAAGTTAAGTCCCCTCAATCCGTATTTAATAGCTATAACGCCTGAAGGGATATCTGCTATTATTTTGGGAATAAAATAAGGGTTAAATCTGGGAATTTTATTTCCCTTAACAAACTCTTCCACTTGATCCTGAAATGTATGTATCCCCCCATTCCCTGATCCCCAGATAACACCAATCTTATTTTTGTTTAGTTTGTCAAAATCAATACCGGCATTTTTTATCGCTTCTTGAGCCGCTGCAACCGCATATTGTGTAAATAAATCATATTTACGCGCTTCGTTTTTTTCAAAATAATCGGAAGCATTAAATCCTTTGACCTCTGCAGCTATTTTTGTTTTGAAATGGGTAGTGTCAAATTTGGTTATTTTACCAACACCACTTTTTCCTGATATAATATTGTTCCAAAACTCTCCGATGTTATTTCCTAATGGAGTTATGGCGCCTAAACCTGTTACTACTACACGTTTCAAATTAAGTGTCATAATTATAAGTTGATTGTTTATTAATTTTTCTGCAAAATAATTATTTATAACTGACTATTGATGTTTGTTTTCTGTGATTTTATCGCGATTCATATTTGGAAAATTGAGCTAACTAAGTTGTGGAGCGCAGTAGAACTAACGGTTTATGTCCTGCTTCTTATAGCGTTTTGGGAACAATGGTTTCCTCTAAGCAAGGCTGAGCAGGTAGTTTTTGTTACCCTTGTAGAATTCCTTTTATTTGCTTAATCATTTGAGCATCAACACCCAAATGGGTTTAATCGAGTTAAATAAACTTTTTATCTTAAAATTGTTGCATCCTCTTTTGTTTGGATGTAACTTTCCGGTATCAATTTAAATTATAAAGGGAATTGTGCCAGGAACTTCATGTAAGTAGTTTTCAGTTTAATCAGCAAGCTTACGTTTTTCAAATACTATTCCTTTTATATAGGTGATCTAAGTTTGCTTATATTTCACTAAAATGAAATTAATGCTCATTGAACAAATTATTTTATGAACGACTTTGATCTTATTGCAAAAAAATGGCTGAAAGCTTTTAACGAACATCAACTGGAATCGTTGTTAGCTTTGTATCATGAAGAGGCCATTCATTTTAGCCCGAAATTGAAGCTTAGGCACCCGGAAACTCACGGACTTATAAGTGGAAAATCTGCATTGCGCAGTTGGTGGCAGGATGCATTTGATCGTTTGCCCCAACTTGAATATCGTGAAACGACCATCACCTCAAACAATAAACGCGTTTTTATGGAATACACGAGAATTGTACCTGGAGAAGAGAATATGCTTGTTGCAGAAGTATTGGAAATTGATAATGGGTTGATCGTTGCCTCAAGGGTTTACCATGGATAATTGAAAGAAATTGTTGTTGGACCTTAATTTTGAATTTTTAAAATACATGTGGACTATTTCATGGCACTCAATTTAATTTTGAATTAAGCTTCCATTTCTGATGTGTCTGAAAATGGTTTGGTGTAAGCAAGAATTATTTTCTGAGGGCGGCTCTTTTTCGGAATCCAGGAACAGGTGTCATGCTATGCAATTTTAAATGCTGTAAAAAAATAAATCAAATACAATATTCACAATTCGATATGGATGAAACTGTTCTATCGTTTAAAGAATTTCTATCCTGTAAACATCCTCCTGATTTCTGACAATATCCGCAATAAAAAATCCTCCGGGCTGAGGAATAATTTCGTGAAGATCAAATACTTTACAAGACTTCGGAAGTCCTTCAAAATATAAGGTGAAATGGTGTTCAACCCCTTGTCCTACCAAGGTCCATTGAGGAGCTAGGGAAACATTTTCAACGTGCAACAACCGGCTTCTATGAGCACCCGATTGATCTATTAAAAAGGTGGATCGCCAAATTCTTACTGCACCTTCTCCCTCATAGTGGCAATGTACAATTACAATGCCTTTTTCTTCCACTTCATGTAATGGAACAACAACAACCTTTTCAATTTTTTCGGTATCGGGCGAAATGTTACTGTTTTTGTTATTCATAATTTAGCGAACGGTAAAGTTACTGTAATATTGGGAACTTTTCAAAAGACCAATTGAATGGGCATTAAAACGACGAAACACTTATTGTTATTGGGTTGCAGTAGTTTTTTAATATTTTATTATTGCAAGAGTTTGAAGTTGAGATTATTTTTTTCGATTTGCATTTTATTTTCGAGTTAGTACATTTGTTGTGATTTACATTTTTTAACCAGCCATTTTTAGTATGGCATAAAAATTTTTCAAAATGAGAAAACCTACCAAAGGGGTGCAGGTTCCTGAACAACTGCGAATGGAAAACGAAATCAGAAAATTAAAATTGCAGCTGGAATTTGGAGTCGGATTTCATAGCATTGATCCCGAATGCCCCATCCCTCCGCATATTGAGAAAATATTTCTGGATAATATGGAGCAATTTGAAAAAGCACATCAAGCAGCCAAACCTGTTAAGGTGTATGATTTTATCGGAAACCCACAGTATCGAAAAGCAGAAGCATTATCAGAATCAGAAATTTCTTACGAGTTAAAGCGCGTTAAGGATATTTTGGAAAAAAATTGGATTTCTTGCGATAGTGTATATGATACCGATGACAGATCTATTTATAAGTTTATTACTGAAGAATTATTTTTTCATGAAATTGATGATGTTAGAATACCGGGATTGGTGCTGCATATCATTTATGAAGAATTTCATCCGAATCATGAATGTGAAATCGAAGAAAAATGTAGAACTTTTTTTAATGTATTTTTGGAAAAGGAATTCGATACCATTTTTTTTGATGAGGAACATGAACAAGAGAACCAAGATTATCTTTCCGATTTCAGAAATTCTTTTGTTAGGTTCGATATAATTGAATTTCAACAAGAATCAATTACTATCAAAGAGGATAAAGCAGAAGCTGTTTTTAAATTGGATTTCTCTGCTTCTCTGGAAGGCTTTGGCTGTAAGCAGGAATTTTCAGGTTATGCCAGAATTCATCTGAATTGTCAGTATGAATGGTGGCATATTACTCGTATTTGTTTACCTGGAACGAAATCTGAATAGGAATTGTCTCAATTTTGATTTTTATGGTTTCGCAAAATTATTTGGAAGAAATTTCCTACGGTATTATTGGTTGTGCAATGGAGGTGCATAAAATGTTGGGTCCCGGGTTACTTGAATCGGTTTATCATTCCTGTTTGGTGGAGGAGTTTAGATTAAAGAGTATTTCTGTTATCGATCGTCCGTATGTGCCCGTTTTTTATAAAAACAATTTTCTTGGAGGTAAATTGCAAATGGATATTTTGGTAGAAAACGAGTTGGTGGTTGAATTAAAAGCGGTTGAATTTTTGGCGCCCATATTTAAAGCGCAAATAGTATCCTACTTGAAATTATCAGGGGAAACATAAAGGCCTGTTAATAAATTTCAACAGTGAACTACTAAAAGATCAAATCATCTCCGTTGTTACTCCATCGTTTTTTAAGTTGCCCAAATATTAAATCGTGTCCCTCCGTTGTATTTTTATTTTGTTCTGCTGAAAAAAAAAACGGAGGAACGAGGAGTACGGAGTAATTTTGCTAAGCCAACCCCCGTTCACCAGTCCCTCACCAGTCCCGTTTTTGCAACCAACCCTCCGTTCACCTCAGTCCCTCAAGTCCCTCTGTTTTTTTATTTTGTTCTGCTGAAAAAAACAACGGAGGAACGAAGTACGAAGTTGCCCAAAGTAATTTTGCTAAACACCAACCCTCCGTTCACCTCAGTCCCTCAAGTCCCTCCGTTGTATTTTTATTTTGTTCGGATGAAAAAAAACAACGGAGGAACGAAGTTGAAGTTGCCCAGGGTAATTTTGCTAAGCACCAACCCTCCGTTCACCTCAGTCCCTCAAGTCCCTCCGTTGTATTTTATTTTGTTCGGCTGAAAAAAAAACAACGGAGGAACGAAGTTACGAAGTTGCCCAGCGTAATTTTGCTAAGCACCAATTCTCCGTTCACCTTAGTCCCTCAAGTCCCTCCGTTGTTTTTTTATTTTGTTCTGCTGAAAAAAAACAACGGAGGAACGAAGTCACGAAGTTGCCCAGAGTAATTTTGCTAAGCACCAACCCTCCGTTCACCTCAGTCCCTCAGGTCCCTCCGTTGTATTTTTATTTTGTTCTGCTGAAAAATACAACGGAGGAATGAATACGAAGAAGTACGGAGTAATTTTGCTAAGCACCAACCCTCCGTTCACCTCAGTCCCTCAAGTCCCTCCGTTGTATTTTTATTTTGTTCGGCTGAAAAAATACAACGGAGGAATGAAGTTACGAAGAAGTACGGAGTAATTTTGCTAAGCACCAACCCTCCGTTCACCTTAGTCCCTCAAGTCCCTCCGTTGTATTTTTATTTTGTTCTGCTGAAAAAATACAACGGAGGAATGAAGTTACGAAGAAGTACGGAGTAATTTTGCTAAGCACCAACCCTCCGTTCACCTCAGTCCCTCAAGTCCCTCCGTTGTATTTTATTTTGTTCGGCTGAAAAAAAACAAATATCTAGTTGATAGAAATAACCCCTAATAAACTTTTCAGATATTATTCTTCAAATTCTTCATCCCAGGCATTGAAAAGCTCATTCAAAAAAAGATTTTCTTTTGGAGATATCTCTTTGTCGGCTGCAATTAAACGAGTAGCCATATCTAAAAATTGATTACGTTCTGCTTTTGTGGATTGAATATAAAACTGATTCATTGCATCATTAAAATGAACGGCGTAATCATTTGTTGGCAAAGCACTTATTACTGCCATTTCACCTTCCAAGTTGGTAAGAGCATCAAGATTTTCTTCCATATATGTCTTAATAATGAAGTCCTCTTTCCCGTTAAATTTCCCATCTACTGCTGATAAAATCATCAGCATGTGATATCCGGCAGTAGCTTTACTCATTGTGTTACTCATAATGTTATTAGATGATTTGATCCCACTAAATTAATCAATCAATGGTTTTTTCTTTTAAATATTTTCTAAAACGTTGTTTTGTAATGTGTTAGGAAATAATTACTTTTTATCACAAAAATGGACAATTCAAGATCTAACTAATTCATTATAAGCCAAATAATATATATTTTAGTCTTTAAATGAGCTGTATTTACAAAATTATTCTCAGTATGTAACCGTTTTCATGAAATCCGTACAAGGGTAAGTTGAAATGATAAGGGTTACAACCTTTTCAATGATAATTTCTACATGAATAGACGCATAGTTTTAAACTTAGCTCTTCTTTTGTTGCAGTTTGTTCCTTGTAAGGGACAGGATGCGAACCAGGATTCATCATCGGTGATGTCGGACAGTTTTTATGAAATGACACTTGAAGATTTGATGGGTATTGAGGTAAGTGTTGCATCTATTCATGGCCTAACCACCAGAGAGTCACCAGGTGTAATTACATTAATTACTGAGGAAGAGATTAAATCATCTGGCGCCCGCGATTTAACTGACTTATTGAAATTGGTTCCGGGACTTGATTTCGGGGTTGATGTTGAAGGTGCAGTTGGATTGGCAGTAAGAGGAAATTGGGCACATGAGGGAAAAGCTTCGTTGTTAATTGATGGAATCGAAATGAATGAAAATTTATTTTCTACTCTTCAATTTGGTAATCATTATCCGGTAAACGATATTAAGAGAATTGAGATTATACGTGGACCTGGTTCAGCTATATATGGTGGAAATGCAGAATATGCTGTAATAAACATTATTACAAAATCGCCAATTGAATTAAATGGTTCGGAAGTAAAAGTTGCTTACGGAATAATGAATAATACAGAGGGAAGAAAATCATTAAATATCTCCTCCGGAAAACAATTGGGCCCTTTTGGATATTCATTGAGCTATTTTATTGGTGATGCTATCAGAAGCGACAAAACTTACCAAGACTTTTATGATGGATCCTATGATATGTCTGCCAACTCCGATTTAAAAGTACACTATTTAAATATCGGATTAAGTTATGATAAACTGCAATTTCGTGGCATAATTGATAAGTACTCGGTGCAATCACGTGACAACTATGATGTAATAACTTCCAAAGCCTATATTGTCAAATTTGATTCTTACATTGGAGAATTAAAACAAGAAATACAGGTTCTGAAAAACTTATCAATTACCCCAAAATTTAATTACAAACTTCAATTGCCATGGAATTTTAATGGGGACATTTACAATGAAGAAGTTACTCCATTCGATATTTCATCCACACGATATACAGGCGCAATCCAGAGTTCTTATGATCCTTCAAATGAATTCAATCTCACCGGAGGATTAGAGTATTTTTACGATGAAGCAAGACAATTGGGGCATGAAGTTTTTGTTTCAACAAATAATGATAAACTTAGTTACAGCAATTCATCTGTTTTTGCCCAGGCAGTTTGGAAAACAAAAATTGCAAATTTAACTGCAGGCGCCAGATATAATTGGAACAATAGCTACCCGGCTTCATTTGTGCCACGAATTTCTATTACCAACGTCATCAAAAAAGTTCACTTTAAATTGTTGTACAGTCAGGCCTATCGTTCACCCAATACACAAAATATAGATCTCAATCCCGACATCAAACCGGAGCAAACTTCTGTAATTGAATTTGAATCAGGAATAAAAATTGGCAATAATATTTATCTGACTGGTAATTTATTTGATATTACAACTAAAGATCCAATAATATTCTACTACAATAACACCACCGACCAGGACAATTACAAGAATTCCAAAAGAAACAGGAACTCAGGGATTTGAAGCTGATTTTCAATGGAAATTTAAGAAAGGTTATATTGATATCAGCTATGGATTTTATTCTGCTGCCAATAAAAATCGCTTAGATGAGTACCAGGTTCCTGAAAAATCACAATTCTTATTAGGATTTCCAAATCAGAAAATATCCTTGAATACCGTTTTCAGGTTTTATAAAAATTATAGCATCAATCCAACTATTGCCTGGTCAGGTGTTAAATACGGAGTAGTTGCTTTAGACGATAATGATGAAGCCATAATGGGGAAATATGATCAAACCTTACTACTTAATATTGCTTTAAAAGCAGATGACTTTATTACAAAAGGACTTACTTTCAGTTTAGGGGCGTTTAATTTACTTGACAACAATGAGTATTATCTGCAACCCTATAATGGAGGCCATGCGGCATTGCCGGGTGCATCAAGGGAAATCACATTTAGTTTATCATATAAGTTTTTCTACAAGTGAAAGATCTATTTGGTAAAATGTTAAGGAGAATGTTTTTAAGAAGAGTACTGGTTGTATTGCTACCGGTGCTTTCATTTTTTTATGCCTTTCGTAGCCCAATTGCAACTGACGAATATGCAGTTAAAGCGATGTTTGTTTACAATTTCACTAAATATTTTGACTGGAGTCACATAGAATCGAAAAACGATTTTGTTATTTCAGTATATGGGAATTCTACGATTAACAAATATCTCAAAGAAATTTCTTTGCGCAAAAGTATTAATGGCAAAAACATAGTAATTAAAACCATTTATTCTGCTTCAGAAGCAATTGGATCCCAAATTGTATTCATTCCGGAAAACGAATCTGCTATTCTGAGTAATCTTGTGGAAAATTCTGAATTGAAATCAGTTGTTTTAATAGCAGAAGAAAAAAATGGAATCAAAAAGGGTGGGCATCTTAATTTGATTACCATAGACGGTAAAATGAGATTTGAACTAAATGAAACAGCACTAAATAGAGATGGTATAAATTTCTCCAAAGATTTGGTAGTTTTAGCAATTAAGTCATATTAATTTAATCAATCATGGAATTTTTTAAAAAAAGCGTACTTAAAATGGACCGGAGGATTTACATAGTCTTTGCCGTAGTTGTGACTATTGCAATTGCCAATGCCTTTCTGAGTACAATTAAAATAAACAACAACAAGAATACAATTTTTGAAATCACCCAATATACCAATCCAACATTGGGAGATCTTGAAGAATTTAACCTTCTTGTTACCAGATCACGAATGTTTATTTCAAATTGGGTCTATTTGCCAAATAACAATAATGATAAAAATAATTTAATCCAATTGAATACAGCCGCATACCCGAAATTAAAAAGCAGACTTACGGGATTAACCAAAGGCTGGCGTTCAACTGACAATATTGAACAGGTTCATAAATTATTTAAAGATTATGAAGCTATAATTCATGAGCAGGAAAAAATTATGAAGAGTCTGGTGGAATTTGACGACTATCAGGATCCGATGAAAAAATTTCTGGCAGAGGAACAACTGGAAAGCGAGATTATTCCAAGTACGAACAAAATGATGGTGAACCTGAAGGAACTTATATCCATCAAAAACAAGAAGCGATAGTAATGCAGGATCATATGCAACAGGACAATGTACATCTGCTTCTGATTGTATTTACACTGGCCATTATGATTATTATTTCTGTGATGGCAGCAGGATTTTACCTCATGAAAAAGGTAATTCTGCCCTTACTGAATGTTCGTGAAATTATGCTGAAAATGAGCGCAGGGGAACTCCCTGAAGTTGAAGTTGGTAATGGTAAAAGCGCTCTGGTGGAAATGAAGACTGCCTTGCATCAGTTAAGAGAAGGTCTTCAGCGCACCTCTTCATTTGCAGGTGAAATTGGAAAATCTAACTTCAATGCTACTTTTCAGCCACTAAGTGAAAAGGATGTTTTAGGAAGTGCTTTGCTGGAAATGCGTGATAAACTAAAGCATGCGTATGAACAGGATGCTATAAGAAACTGGGCATCTGAAGGATTTGCTCAAATAAGCACCATACTTCACCGAAATACAGAAGATATAATACAACTGTCGGATGAAATAATCTGCGGCCTGGTTATGTATATAGAAGCTCAACAAGGTGTGATTTATCTGGTAAATGATCAAAATGCAAACGATTGTCATATTTTGCCGGTTTCATTTTTCGCTCCTGATAAAGATACGCTCAGTTTAAAACGTATTGAATTAAAAGAGGGACTCATTGGCCAAGTGATATTCTCCAACCAGAAAATATATTTACCATCTATCAATGATTCCCATACTTCATTAGAAACAGGGATTTCGAAAATTGAAGTCTGTGACATATTTATTATCCCATTGTTTGCTGGAGGAAAAGTTGTAGGTGCCATTGAAATTAAATCAACTCAAAGAATTTTATCCCCCAAAGAGATTTTATTGAAAAAATTTCAGAGCCTGTTGCTGCAAATATATTAAATCTGAAAGCCAACCTTCTTACTCGAAAGTTGCTTGAAGAATCTCAACTAAATACCCGTGAATTAGCTCAACAGGATGAAGATTTGCGACAAATAAACAATGAACTTGTAACACAGTCGGGAAAACTCAAGCTATCAGAATCGGAATTACGGAAGCAACAGGATATATTGAAACGGGTAAATTCTGAATTGGAAAATAAAGCACTGTTACTTGAAGAAAAGAATATGGCTGTAGAGGATGCACACAAGGCACTTGCATTTAAAGCCGAACAGTTGGAAAGAAGCAGTAAATACAAGTCTGATTTTCTTGCAAATATGTCGCATGAACTTCGAACTCCTTTGAACAGTGTTCTCATTCTTGCCAAATTACTGGAAGAAAACCGACCAGGTAACATGACAACCAAACAAGTTGAGCATGCAAAAGTGATCCACAAATCGGGCAGTGATCTGCTTGTGATAATTAACGACATTCTGGATCTTTCAAAGATCGAAGCCGGAAAGCTTGAACTTATTAAGGAAGAAACTTCCATTCATGAAATTTGTGAGAATATGGAACAGTTATTTTCGGAGGTTTCAAAAGCCAAGCAAATTGAATTTTTATGTAAAATAGATATTTCTCTGCCTGAATTTATGAATACTGACAGAATCCGGGTAGAGCAGATTCTCAAAAATCTATTATCAAATGCCTTTAAATTCACACCCGCGGGTGGAACTGTAACTCTCGAAGCAAATACTGCATCAGGAAATACTGCTTATAAAAATGAAAAATTGTTAACTGCAGAAAGTATCATATGCTTTTCAGTAACTGATTCAGGCATCGGGATCCCGGAAGAAAAACAAAAATTGATCTTTGAAGCATTTAACCAGGCCGACAGTTCTACCACTCGAAAATACGGAGGCACAGGTTTGGGGTTGACTATTTGCAGGCAACTCGTTTCTTTGCTGGGTGGTGACATTATTGTTGAGAGTGAGGCTGGAGCAGGCTCTGTATTTAAACTGTTCTTACCAATAGGCCAAATATCAAAAGAAAGTAAGCAATTGCAAAGTAGTACTACATCGTATCAGGAAATTAATACAGCAGGTGAAATCCTTGTTATTTGTGCTGATGGTAACATTGTAGACGAATGGTCAAAATTATTTGCATTGGAGAATTACCATGTTATAGGATCTGATTCCTATGAAACCGAGTTTTTAGATAATGCTCCTGCTATTGTAATCATTGATGCTACTTTATCGGATAAAGAATATGTAGAAAAAATACTGAAATTAAAGGCAAATTTATTTTTAAGTAATTCATTTATTATTTGCAGGTCTGTTTCTGAGTATATTCCTGCAGAGATTAAGGATTTGGTGATGTTGCATACTACCTCTCCGGTGAATGCAAAAGTTGTTAGCGAAATATTGAATGTAATTCATTCCCCTGTCAAGGCTTTGAATTACCAGATTCAATTGGAACAGAATACAGCAATTCCATTTACAAAGAAAGTATTCAATATTCCAACTTCTGTATTAGCCTCTGCCAGGTTGGAAGGAAAGCGAATTCTTGTTGCAGATGACGATATTCGTAATATTTATTCCATGACCACCATTTTTGAAAATGAAGGAGCTGAAGTGTTGTGTGCTATGGATGGGATGGAAGCAATAGAAAAACTGAATCTGCATAAAAATATTGATCTCATTATTATGGATATCATGATGCCTAATATGGATGGTCTGCAGGCAATTCAGGAAATCAGAAAGATGGATTTTTTAGGGAATTTGCCAATTATTGCTGTAACTGCCAAAGCGATGAGAGGCGACCGTGAAATATGCATGAATGCAGGTGCCACTGAATATATAACTAAGCCTGTTAATATA
This sequence comes from Bacteroidota bacterium, assembly GCA_016722525.1. GTDB lineage: Bacteria > Bacteroidota > Bacteroidia > AKYH767-A > OLB10 > JADKJB01. The sequence goes on along the minus strand of JADKJB010000001.1, from coordinate 457,396 downwards.
GAATTGTTATTAACTAAGGTATTCCAACTTCTGGAAAATAAGGAAAGTTAAAAGACTTATAGTTTTAAAATAATGCTGTTAATGAAATTGGAAATATTAACAAATTGTAACCTCAAGAAATAACATTTATGGAAATTATTAGTACCAACCCTGTTTCCAAAATCTCGGAAAGAGTAATGAATATTTTGATTGTGGATGACCGTCCTGAAAACCTACTTACTCTTGAAAGTGTAATTGAAAAGTGTGGACGGAATATTATCAAAGCCGCTGGTGGAAATGAAGCTTTGCGACTGGCAATCAAAGAGGATATTGGATTAATTCTATTGGATATCCAAATGCCTGACATAGATGGGGTAGAAGTAGCCGGGCTCTTAAGATCTAATAGCAAAACAAGACATATTCCAATCATTTTTGTGAGTGCTGTCAGTAAAAGCGAAAGACCATTGATGAATCAGTTTGAGGAAGGAACGGTTGATTGTCTTTATAAACCTCTTGATCTTGAAGATACAAAAATTAAAGTAGCTGTTTTTGAGCGGCTTTATCATTTGTCGATGGAAAAGAGAGAGGCTGAAAAAACTATTGAAAAATTAAATAAACAGCATGAACAATTTGTTTATTTCGTTTCACACGATTTAAAATCGCCATTGCGAGCAATGGATAATCTTACAAATTGGATTACAGATGATCTTGGAAATGCAATGGATCCTAATACCAGTGAAAATTTGCTGCTTTTAAGAAGCCGCTTGAATCGGATGTCGGCTTTGCTGGAGGGGTTACTGGATTATTCACGAAGTGGACGAATTGCTGAGGCACTGGTAGAGATGGATCTGAATCAATTAACACATGGCATATTTGAATCTATTGAGGGTGCTGCCGGATTTAAATTTCAAACTGATAATTTGCCTGTCATTCTTTGTCAACGTACAAGAATTTATAAAATATTTTATAATTTAATTGTGAATGCCATCGATCACCATCACAATCCTGGTGATGGTGCTATTGAAGTAGCATGTGAAAAATCAGTAAACGAGTATATTTTTAAGGTAACAGATAACGGACCTGGAATTAAACCTCAATATCACTCTCAGGTATTTGAACTCTTTAAAACTCTTAAATCCAAGGATGAGAAGGAAACTACAGGAGTGGGATTGACAATTGTTCAGAAATTAATTGAAGATGCAGGAGGACGAATTTGGATTGAAAATATTGAAGCTGAAGGTACTGTTGTGAAGTTTTCTTGGCCAATAAACATATGATTTTAGCCGGAAAATATATTTTTGATTTTTTAATAAGAAAGAATTTATATTTAAGTATTCCTGAAAACCAGCCTGTTTCCAGACAACAGTTTGCGTTGTTTAGAATATTTCTACTTTAACGACTTTGGCTATCGTTAAAAGAATCGTTGAAAGTTGGCATGGTGTTATTCAAATCTATTCAGCTCCGGAAAATGGAACTATAATTTCTTTTTCTGTTCCAGTAAAAAACGGGAATATATGGAAGGAGATGTTTTAGAAGACATGATTTATTGGAACAAGACAGAATTGGATTTTAAGTAACATTCAATTTATAGATCTGACAACTATTTATTTTAAAATTTGAAATAAATAAATGGATTGAATCCAGTTGCCAGCAATTCTCCAAGGGCAAGAATATATAAACTTATGGCTGTAAAGCCAATCAAATAATTGGCTGTTTTATTACTGCTGGATTGGGTATATATGCGGGTTAATAGTAGTTGCATTTTTTCACTGGCAAAGGCAAAAACAAAACCAATACTAATAACCAGGAATAGTTTTGGATTTAGAGAAACAAGATAGTCCAGATCTATTAAAGGAATTGAATACATTTTTTTCAAATAGATCAATGCGTAAGAAATGTCCTCTGATCTGAACAGCACCCATGCCGAAGCAACAATGAGGAATGTATACATATTGGCAATAGCTGGATTGATGCGTTGCAGCATTTTATTCAAGTAAATCCGCTCTATAACCAGAAATGAACCATGAACTGCTCCCCAAAGCACAAAATTCCAGCTGGCACCATGCCGAAGTCCTGAAAGGAGAAAAACAATCATAAGATTTATGTAGGTGCTGTTTCCTCTGTTACCACCCAATGGAATATATAGGTAGTCTTTCATCCAGTTGCCCAATGTCATGTGCCATCTTTTCCAAAATTCTGTGATGCTTCTGGATGAATAGGGGAATTTAAAATTTTCTGGAAACTTAAAGCCTAACATTTTGCCGATTCCTATGGCCATGTCAGAATATCCTGAAAAGTCAAAATAAATTTGAAAAGTGTAGGCAATTATTCCTACCCATACAGTTGTAAAGGTGAGTTCTGATACAGGCACAGCAAAGATAATGGCAACTTGACTTCCCAATACATTTGCAAGCAGGACTTTTTTGCCAAGCCCAATAATGAATCGTAGTAATCCTTCATACACACCATTTAAATTTATGTTGCCGGCTCGATTCTGAATTTGTTCACTTACATCTTTGTACCTAACAATAGGACCTGCAATCTGATGTGGAAAAAGTATGACAAAAAGTAGATAATTGAGGTAATTTCCTTGTGCTCCGCCATCTTTTCGATAGACATCAATAAGATAGCTTATTTTTTCAAAGGTTAAAAATGAAATTCCGATAGGGAGTATCACATGTGCCCAGGGAATGGTAGATCCAAACAAAGTATTGGAGATTACATTAAAGTTGTCAATAAAAAAATTGGAGTATTTGAAATATCCTAATAGCAAAATATTGGAAACGATGGCAAGAACAAAATACACTTTTCCATTTGATTTATTGAATTGGGTAGTTGCGAGATAGTCGAGAATGCTGCTCAGAAGAAATGCGAAAATAAAAACCGGAGCTCCCCAGCTATAAAACAATAAACTGGCAAATACCAACCAGTAGTTTTTAAATTTATACGGCAAGGAATAGTATACCAAAAAGAATACAGGCATAAAATACAATAAAAAGGTTATGCTGCTAAATACCATTATTCAATAATTAAGATGCGTCCAACTGTATTGTTTTCCTCCACATGAGAATTCAAATTTATTTCTTTTACTTCCTTTAATATTATTGCCGAATCAACAGTAGAATCGTCGAGTAAAATGGCCTGTTTTATATTGTTAGCTTTCAAGAAGAGCATGCTGATTTTGCGGGCTCGGGGTGTTGTAGTGCCATACCTGAATCCATCGTTGTTGCAAACATATTCGCTGGTGCCGGAATATAAATCAGCCCAAACCACATTAAATTCACACAATACCTGGTACTGTTGCAAGGCAGTTTCATACGTAATATGTGTTTTATTTGAGTAGCGCTGAAAACCTATTCCAACGATAAGAAAAGTTGTCAGCAGGAAAAATAGTTTAGCCGCCATTTGTAGTTGGGCTGCTATTTGATTTTCAGCCATTAGGCTTAAAGCAAAACCGAAGAGTATCAGCGATGATGCATACGGATAATAATCCATGGTGACTTGATGGAAACCGAAAAAAATGTAATTGAGTACCATAAAACTAAAAAGTAGTAGAAGGGTCGGTAAATTAATTTGTCTTTTAAGTAAAAATAGAATTAAAATTACCAGTCCAAGAACATGAACTCTGAACCACCAGTGATCCATGCTTATGTAATAAATTAAATTTTTAAATACGCCAACACTTTGTTGCATGGAGGTATCTATGGAAGAATAGGTGGTGGAAAAAGGATGCCCTGTAAGAAAGTAATTATAGAGCAGTAAAGGCAATGTAGCCGCAACTAACAGGGATAGGTATTTTCCTAGAATAATTAGGTTCGCCCGAAATCCATTTATAGAAGTGGCATCTTTCCATGGGAGAAATAGTAGTATAGGAAAAACCATTAATGCATTTGCAATCCTGAAATTTATCGACAATGCTATAAAAAGTGTGGCCATAAACGGGCGCTTCCTCAATAACATTCCACCAGCTAATAATAACCCGAAAGTTGGTGCCAGGGAATTAATTCTCGAAAGCTCAGTAGTAAAAGGCGCAGCCACCATCATTAAAAAAATAATTGGTGGGAAAACCAGATCAAAATAATTAAATGGTTTTTTTAAGCAGGACTTGATAGCAATAAGGATGCATAAAATTAATGCTATAATGATTAATGCCGGAAATGCTTTTTGTCTCATTGGTTGCGGCAAAAGACTTAAGAGGTAAGATGTACCCGGTGGATATTGATTAATGAGTTGATACGTATTTGGAATCAAGTGGTAAGCATGTGGTCCAACCATCCAGGCTATTTCGTTTTCGGTGATGCCTTTTATCCGTAAGGTGTCTATGAGTTTAGGAAGATAGGGTCTGGGGGAATGATTGGTAAATGTTTTTCCAGCATCCATGCTTTTTGCAAGATTCAAATATCCAAATTCATCACAACCAATTGGCATCCTTTCAAAGGAAGTGCTGAATTTGAGCGCTACACCACAACTACCCAGCAACAATAAAAATAGATAGAAATATATTTTATTCATCCCGATCTAGAGTTTTTACCTGTTCAAAGAAATTATATCCAAAATCTTTTAAGCTGGGCCCTGTAGCTATTAGGATGATAATATCACGATTTTGAATAGCATTTATAGGTAATGACGCTGATACAGGTCCCATATTATTTTTACCATAGTCGAAAACAGTTTTGTTATAATACCAAACCTGGGATTTGCTATCAAAACAATTTTGAAAAATTTCGAGATCAAAAAGATTCCAAATAAAACTATCGGAAACAATTAGGACATTAGGTTTTTTTCCACCAATAAATTTTAAACTGGGATATGCCATTGAGGGTGAAGGCCATTTTTTCATTAAGTTTAATGAAGCAAGATAATCATCATCAGTAAATTTGGCTTTTTCTGACTTTTCGACCTTGTGAATATTAAAGGAGGAGTACGTTTTGTTCTTAATAGATTGAATCACTTTTAAAATGGAATCAGCTGCCAGCGCTGCTCCATAAGTGCTCCAATGGGCACCGTATTTTGGAATCAGTGGATAGGCTGCAAAGGGTTTTTGCTTCACAAACCACGCGTCGAAATCAATTACGTGCACTCCATTTGTTACTAGCTGAGTATGGAAATAGGATTGGTTGGTGAGTACTGAAGCCTCGCTGGGCTTAGGCAAAACTCACTATAATAATTGGCCTTATTTGGAGCAAAACAAAACAACAGCGGCACTTTTATTGAATCCAGAATTTGCATGCTCGCTGCTAATGCTTGTGATTTAGAAGTACGGATGGAATCAGAAGTAAATCAGTGCCTTCTCTGGCAAATAGGTAGTTCGGATCAAAAATGTAGTTTTCTTTGCCCAATGTTAGAACTGTATTGATATTTCCGAATACGGAATAATCAAGCTGATTCCGCAATCTTACCAATTCACCATTAAAACCAATATTATTCTTTAAGTAATAATCTGCCTGTTCCTGAAATTTTCCGGTTCGCCATGATGAAAAACTAAATTGTGGAGTTACCCCTTTATCAAAAGCACCTTGTAAGCCAGCCAGCTTAAAGGGGTGAAATATATGTTGGACAGGTGGCAATATTGTTAACATGCAAAAAATGAACAAGAACCCTATTGCATATTGTTTTTTCATATGCGACAAATATCTTAAATAGTTTTGTATTTTAAGGCCATGAAATTTTCATCAGGAACAGGTTTCGCGTATGTTATCATTGTTTTTGTATTGTTGATCTTGGTTTTAGGACGATACATAGCTGGAGGTTTCGATTTTTCCTACTTCTTTGTAGGCGGAACGGATTTTGTAGACACTTCAAAAACGCCTCTTCCGGTTGTTGTGCAGCATGGACAAGGTTATGACGGCCAGTTTTTTTTTAGATATGCTCTTAACCCTTTTGAATTTTCTAAAATAGCTCATGGTGTCACCGTCGACCTTGTTCCTTATAGAATGCAGCGTATTGGCTATCCATTAATAACATGGATTTTTTCATTTGGCGGTCAGCCTTTTTTGGTGCCATTTGCATTAGTGTTGGTCAATATGCTTTCGTTTATCGGAATATTTTTCTTTACTCAAAAGTTTATACAAATGGTCAAAGGGTTGCCGGAACATATTTATCTGCCCTTATTTTTATGTGGACTCTATATGTCAGTTGCCAGAGACTTAGCTGAAGTAATGGAGTTGTTTTTTTTCTGGGCGCAATGTACTTTTATTTTAAGTCGTCCTTTATGAAATTTGCATTTTTTGCTTCAGTAACTATTTTGTGCCGGGAAACTTCTTTGATTGCGTTTGTACCGATGATCATCTACAGTTTGTTCAATTCTGTCAGTTATAAAGCAAAGAAAATTACGATTTTTTGGTTGTTTGTCCCTTTTTTTGTTTTTGTTTTTTGGAAATGGTGTATCAGTTTAAATTTGGAGCCGGGCCCTCTAGTGCCAGGTTCCGGTAACATAGGAGCACCATTTCTGGGAATGATTTTAGGATTTAAAGGGAACCTCGATATTTCAACTAACAAAAATATTCTTCAACTTGGATTTTGGATTCTTTATTTTGTTTGGCAAATATGGCTTACCATTCAGGTGGTTTCCTCTTTAAAAAATTCTTCGCATTCCAATAAGCATTTCATTTTACCCCTGGCCATTATTTACCTGACCTGGATGTTGTTTGCCGTCTTTTTGTCCGCAGCTATTTATGTCGATGATTGGTCCTTTGTTAGAGTTTTTAGCCTCTGGGGTATGGTCGGCTTTCTAATCCTGATAACCAATAAACAAAGTGTGGCGAAATCTTTTAATTTGTATTCCATACTTTTGGTGAGCTTAACTATTATTAGGTTGATTATCAAAGTATAAGGAGTGTTTCGAAGGCAAAATCAGGCACCTTTACCGTTTTTTATTTTGTTTGATATTGACCTCAAAAATAGCTGTATATTTGACCCTTTGATTACCCAACTGCATCCATTGAGGAAATAAAAGAGGAAATAAAGGTAAATTGGTTTTCAGAAATTAAATTACAATCGAAAATAGCCTGTGGTTTTTAATTCTTTCCATTTGTTAATTTTCCTTCCATTAGTTACAATATTGTTTTATTTGTTGCCTTCCCGTTTCAGATGGATGTTGCTGTTGGTTGCCAGTTTTTATTTTTATATGGTATGGGAGCCAATTTATATTTTATTAATCATTTTTTCGATTCTTGTCGACTTTTACACAGGGGTAAAAATGGGAAATCTTGCAACAAAGCAGGAGAGAAAACCCTATATGGCCTTAAGTATTATTTGTAATCTGGGCAACCTGACTTTATTTAAGTATTTAGATTTTTTTACCTCCTCTATCAACCAACTATTCCAGAGCTTGAATATGGAATACATGTTGCCGCTGGCGCACTTGATTTTGCCCCTTGGGATTTCTTTTTATTCATTTCAAGCTATGAGCTACACTTTGGATGTTTACAAAGGCAAGTCTGCTCCCGAAAGACATCTGGGAATCTTTGCGCTTTACATCACTTTTTTCCCTCAGTTAGTCGCAGGTCCTATTGAAAGAGCTAAACATCTTATCGACCAATTTCATTTTAACTATAAATTTAATTGGAATAATATTACTTCAGGCCTTCGTTTAATAATGATGGGTTTGTTTAAAAAAGTTGTGATTGCTGATCAGTTAAGTTCAATGGTTTCACATGTTTTTAATAATGCCTCTGAAGCGCATGGAATAACCGTTTATATTGGATGTATGCTATTTGCTTATCAGGTTTACTGCGATTTTTCAGGATATTCTGATATCGCACGAGGATCAGCGCGTTTATTGGGAGTGGATTTAATGGAAAATTTCAAACTACCATTCTTTGCAAATTCATATTCAAATTTTTGGAGTCAATGGCATATTTCACTGATGAATTGGTTTCGTGATTATATCATGTTCCCATTGGTTAAAATGAAGTGGAAATGGCCTGCTGTTTTTCTATTAGTATTCTTCATAAGCGGACTTTGGCATGGTGCTAACTGGACTTTTGTAGCGTGGGGAATTTATAATGGTCTACTCGTGATTTATACTAAATCGACTTTAAAGTTCCGTTCAAAACTTTTGGATAAGGCAGGATTTGCAAAGTTTACAGGAATGCGGCATGTAGTGCAATCAATTTGTGTAGTCCATTTTTTTGCATTTAGTGCTGTTTTTTTTCGGGCAAATAACCTTTCTGATTCATGGATTCTAATTCAAAATTTATTTACCGATTTTGTTCCTGTATTGAAACAAATTGCAAGCAATGCAAATAATGTAAGACAGGATTTATTATATGTAGGTAAAGATGCTGTTACCTTTTATATGGTTATTTCTTTCCTTGTCATTCTTGAAATCTTTCAATGGAATATCAGAAAGATAACCATTGATGAGGCAGTAAATAAATTGCATCCTTTCCTGAGATATTTACTTTATACCAGTATCGTAATGGCTATTTTGCTGATGTCAAATGTCGCGGAAGTTCCCTTTATATATTTCCAGTTCTGATCAATGATGAATAACAGATTTTTTAAAATATATTATTTGTATAGCAATTTTAATAATTGTTGATCAGTTTTTGGGTTCTATGATTTCATCTCTGTCTAAAAAACAAATAAGAGACAATAGGATTGGTTTGTTGCTCGACGGAAAAGTTGACGCTGAAATTGTTGTCGTGGGTTCATCAAGAGCCTTGAATAATTACGACCCTCAAGTAATTTCAAAAATGACTGGCAAAAAAACTTACAACTTTGGCGTAAGCGGCTCTAATATTCTCTTTCATGAAAATATTATAGATTTGCTTTTAAACAGTAAAAATAAACCTGAAACAATAATTTATAACATCGATGATTACGGCGCACTCTTCGAAAATAGTAATATTATTTATCGAAAAGATGTGTTATTTCCTTACGTAGATAGCCCTTTGATTAATGAAATGATTGCCGGTCAACTTAAGAAACCGTTGATTGCAACATTTTTCAGTAAAACTTACCGGCAAAATGTGAATTTTATAAATGGAATTAAATTTCTGGTTTATGGAAGGGAAAACCCTGATTACAAAACAACTAATTTTGATGAATTGGGTGCTAATTTGCTGGTTCATCGTCCTCAAGATCCCATTCCTGTCTTTAACACTGTTGGATATGATATTAGTGGATTTTCTCAGGTTCCTGAATATGTAATTGCATTCAAGAACATTCAAATGAAGTGTCGGGCTAATAATGTTAAACTAATTTTATCTTTACCTCCATTGTATGCGGCAAGTTCAAAAGGGTTTAAGGAAATGATAGTACATCACATTTTGCCCGGTATTCACTATTTGATTTTACAGGACAAATGCAAGACGCGACATTTTTCTTTAATCCTGATCATATGAATAGTACTGGAGCAAAAGCTTTTTCTGTTTTAGTTGGTGAAAAAATTATTCAAACCGGGCAATAAATGGTTTTCAGTTCTCCAATATTCTTATTCCTTTTTCTTCCGGTAACGCTGTTGCTTGCTTATTTAACTCAGCATCATAAATGGCGCAACTCAGTATTATTGATTTTAAGTATTTTCTTTTATGTATTTGGCGAAGGAGAACTTATTTTGTTAATGTTTGGTTCCATTACATTGAATTATTTTATTGGAAGGTGGATTGGTACAAGTCAAAGTAAAACCCCGGTGGTGGTAGGCTTGATTCTTAATTTACTTATTCTGGGTGTTTTTAAATATGCTTCTTTTGTAATTGAAAATATCAATTTTGTACTGGCTCATTTAGAGTTGAGCCCTTTGAAAATGGTGCACATTAAACTTCCTGTTGGAATTTCATTTTACACTTTTCATGCTATCTCCTATTTGTTAGATGTTCACAGAAGGCAATATAAACCTCAAAAGTCCTATGTGGATCTTGCTCTATATGTTTGTTTGTTCCCTCAATTGGTGGCAGGCCCTATTGTAAGATATAAAGATATTGTACTTCAACTAAAAGATAGATACTTAAGCTCTCATAAATTTCATTTGGGACTGGAGCGATTTATTATGGGGTTGGGAAAAAAAGTAGTTATAGCTAACTCTCTCGGTACCTGTGCGGATCTTATTTTTGAACTAAACCCCAATCAATTATCTACTCCTACTGCCTGGTTTGGAATTATTTGTTATTCGATGCAGTTGTATTTTGACTTTTCAGGATATTCAGATATGGCAATTGGTTTGGGTAAAATGCTTGGGTTTGATTTTCTTGAAAATTTTCAGTTTCCTTATAAATCAAGATCTATAAGAGAGTTTTGGCAGAGGTGGCATATTTCTCTTTCCAACTGGTTTCGTGATTATCTTTACATTCCACTTGGAGGCAATAGGGTTTCGCCGGGTCGTATTTATTTAAATCTTTTTATTGTATTTTTTCTTACCGGTTTGTGGCATGGCGCCAGTTGGAATTTTCTAATCTGGGGATTGTTACATGGTTTTTTTATGATTCTTGAACGCCTGGGTTTAGGCAGAGTACTGGAACGTTCTCCAAAAATTATTCAGCATTTGTATACGTTAATGGTTGTGGTATTTGCCTGGGTATTTTTTAGGGCCGATGATTTACCTAACTCTACCAGTTTTATTTCTTCCATGATCGGCATAAATAATTTTGATGGTTATACTATTGATATGTTTTTGAACAGAGAAGTAGTTTTTGCTTTTGTAGCAGGAATCATTCTTTCATTTAATGGCTTTAACTGGATGTTACGAAAGATCTTCAAATCAGCTAAAGGATCTGTAAAGTCGAATGCTGTGGTGAAGTTTGTTTTTGTTAATGGAAGAACAGTTTTCTTCCTCGCCTTATTTGTTTATTCAGCCTTGACAGTAGCCGGAGGAAGTTATAATCCATTTATTTACTTCAGATTTTGATGAAAAACGCATTAAAATATCTCATACTGGCTGCCTATTTGATGGCATTGTCCTATGTTTTTGTTGAACGGTTCACAACAAATGTTTATATTTTGTATCCTGTTGGAGTTGCTATTTCTTTGGTCGCGTTTCTACTAATTAAAAAGCAAATACACTCCTATTCTTTTCATAAATTTTTCTTAATATACTCCTTTTTGTTTTTTATTCTGATTCCTTTTTTAGGAAAAAAAGAATCCACTAGTTTCGAAAAACGCGAATTGGCTGCTTTCCCCAATTTGAGGCTTAGTAATGTATGGAAATTTTTTTATGAATATCAGGATTATTTTAATGACAGATTTGCATTTCGAAACGAGGCGGTTCAAGCCATAAGTAAATTTCGATTTCATTTATTTCGTGTTTCTCCCATGCCACAAATTGTAAAGGTGGGTCAAGGCGATTGGTTATATACCAGTCGTGAAGAATATATTTTTGACACTTCAACCCCTTTTACTAAGGCACAATTGGATTCAGTTATTCTAAATCTTCAAATAGTCACAAAGTATTTTGATATCCGGAATATCAAATATTATTATGCTATGTTACCTGTTAAAGAGCGAATTTATCCTGAATATATGCCTGCCGATCTAAGGAAACGAATGACATTCTCTAAACGGGATCAGCTTTATGCAGAGTTGAAAAATCATCCAGAAATCAGGTCCATCGATTGCAAAGATGTTTTGATTGAAGGTAAAAAAATACGACCTACCTTTTATACTACCGATACACATTGGAATGAATATGGTGCATTTTTAGGTTACCGAAAAATTATTGAAAGAGTTCGCCAGGACTTTCCACAAATAGTGCCATTTGAAGAAAGTGATTTTGTATTGGATTCTTCTATTACTGATGCAGGTGATCTCCAGTTGCTGATGGGCTTCAGAGATGTAATGAGGTTTACCCATTATCATTTAAAACGCAAATCAGGACCTGATCCTGTTATTGTAGATTCTACTTATTTATGTGTTGGTAATTCTCGTTATAGTATTCGTGAAATGCCCCATAAACCAACTGGACTGAAATTATTTTTGGTCAGAGATAGCTTCACTGAATATCTGCGAATATTTATTACTCCTAATTTTGACAGAACCATTTTCGCATGGATGCCTGTTGTGCCGGTAGCAAATGTGGTGAACGAATCGCCAAATATTGTAATTCATGAAATACTCGAGCATTTTGTTGTTTACACCAAACAATTACCCCCTGAAATTGCCGGTGACACTCTTTTCCTGAATACCTATTTTCCCGGATTTATTAGAAAATGAGGAGTGATAGCAGCTACTATTTGAAGTATTTGTTTCCTTCATACTTGTAAGTCAACAGCCCTCTACTTTTATATACCATTAAAATGCTTCAAGTAAAAACCAAATTAATCTTTGATCCGAAGCCTGAAATCGGTAAATATCATAGATAAATGCCGACTGTAACAGGGATCATAATCAATGTAGGTTTGCCAGCGCTGCTTGAAAAAAGCAACATCAGTTAAATGCTGTTGATAAGATTTTTTTGTTTTATGAGGATGCCCTCTTGAAATGCTCTCGTAATGATACAATACTACATGTGGCAAGTAAATGTTTTTATACCCTTTGGCTTTTAGTTTCAAACAAAAATCAACATCATTGAATTCTACTGCCAGTTCTTCTTCAAAGCCATTTACCTCATCGAAAGCTTCTTTTCTTACCATAACACACGCTGCGGTGACTGCAGAATAATTGTTGATGCATTTAAGAAAGTAAAAGTAGCCCGGCGCATCTTTTTCATAACCAACAAAAGTGTGACCTGCTATGCCTCCAAGCCCAATAATAACCCCTGCATGCTGGATGGTATTGTTGGGATAAAGCAATTTAGCTCCAACAACTCCATTAGATTTAAACTGACATTGTTCCACCATGGCAGTCATCCAATCTTCGTGCAAAATTTCAGTATCATTATTGAGTAGCAATAAGTAATCTCCTGAAGCATGGGCTGCTCCTTTATTCATCAAGCGCGAAAAATTAAATTCTCCTGTATCACGAATGTATTTAAAACGATTGGGTTCCTTTTGTTGCCATAATTTTACAAACTCAAAAAATGCCGGTTCGTCACTGTTATTGTCTATGAGAATTACCTCATAATTTGGATAGTCAGTAAGTTTAAATATGGATTCCATGCAGACTTCACAGAGATCGTGTTTGTTTTTTGTAGGGATAATGACACTTACCTTACCTTCATGAAAGAGTTTGTAACGTATTGAATAGAATCCCGGGAGGTTTTCAATGAGTTTAACATCACCTGATATATTACGTCGTTCCAGTGCCTCTTCCAACGCTTTAATGCCTGCGTTGAAAGCGTAGGGCTTTGCCTCTTCATTTACTGAAGTGGAATCAGAATGCATTCTCCAATGATAAAGTACCAAAGGAATATGATGAATGGAAGAAGTATGTTCAGTAGCTCTTAACAATAAATCATAATCCTGACTTCCTTCAAATCCAACCCTAAATCCTCCCGCTTTATCTAGGATGGTTTTACGAATTGTCACCAGGTGACCCAAATAGTTCCTAGATAAAAAATTGTCAGGACACCAATCCGGCTTAAAATGAGGGTCTATATGCTTTCCGTTTTCATCAATTTTATCCTCATCAGAATATATGATATCAAGAGAGGGATCTATGTTTAAAGCCTTTACTATGTGAAACAAAGCATCGACTGAAAGGCAATCATCATGATCAAGCAAAGCAATAAATTCTCCTGTTGCCAATTCTAAGGCTGAATTTGAATTGACAGAAATGTGCCCATTCGTAGGTCGGTATTTCACCTTTATTCGCGCATCGGTAGTAACATAATTGTTGATTATTTTTTTAATCATCTCATCACTCGAATGATCATCTGAAATGCACAATTCCCAGTTTTGATACACCTGGTTTAGTACAGATTCAATAGCGAGATGTAAAAAGTCTATGTTGGTATTGAAAACCGGTAAAAGTATGCTGATTTTGGGCGTGTAATTAAATTTGCTTGCTTCAGTTTTATAGATTTTTAATTTATTTTCATCCGGAAAATATTCTTTCATCCATAAGTCATACCCTTCGGTTCTTACATGTTTAATTCTGAAAATTTTTCTAAATATGTATTTGATCACTTTCCATACAAATGTCCAAATCCGTTTCTGTCCCTTGTAAGAAGTTATAAAAATCATAAACCGGTAAAAACTCCAGCTGTCGTTTGCCCACATATGGCTTGACGACTTCATTACAAATTCATATTTTTCTTTTAATTCTTTGAACATCTCTAATTGTTTATAGAATTTTTAAAAAGTTTGGCACGAAGTGCTTTTAATAGGAAAGTTCCAGACACTTTCGATGCAAAATGTTGGGGGTTTTGTAAAAGACGGTTCTGTTCAAGAACTAAGTCGGTTTGTAACTTTAATATTTTTCCAACCCCACTACTTAAAATAGCTGTTGTCTCTTTTTGAAATCCTTTGTTATATAAGATCATGGCCCATTCAAGTCGCTGGTCATCCAGTTGCTCTTTTATTTCTCCTGTTAAATTATCGCAGAGCGTTGTAAGTACCAGTAACCATCTCAGCTGGTTCGTTTCTTCACTGGTTGTCGACCAAATCCCACCTTCATGTACGCGGTAAACAGCCATTGCCTCATTCATGCAAAACAATTTTCCTCTCAGAGCATTTAAAATATGCAATGCATAATCTCCTGCCAAAATTTCGTCAAACCATTTAGGCAATTCAATGCCATTACGAAACATGACTGAAGGTGTATGAATATAATTTCCCTTTGCCAAATCTGAATAAGTGGATGACGGCGCAGGAACCCTTGTAATGTAATCTTCTAAAAGTTCGTTGTTTTTTAATATTTTGACTTTATGAAAACAAACTGAATACTCAGGGTTTGATTCCAGAAATTCATATTGTTTCTGTAGTTTTGAGGAATCTGTCCAGTAGTCATCACCTTCACACAATGCGATGTATTTTCCCCTGCAGACTTTCAGATTTTCTTTAAAATTATACCTGCCAGTTTCTTTCCCATCTATTCGAATAACATCTTTTCTGCTTCGTAAAAAGAGCCTGATAGTATCGGGGTGCAATTCCGCATAAGTAGTGCAAATTTCTCTGGTGCCATCATCAGATTCATCCTCACCCAGTATAATTTCAAAGTTAAAAGTTGTTTGTTGTTGCAGAATGCTATCAAGGCACTGTTTAATAAAATTCACATGCCGGTAAGTTTGAATACAAACCGAAACCATAGGCATGGAAGTTAGTTCATTTTTTCTATTAGCTGTATTATTCTCCATTAAAAAATGTGCAATCTAGATAGGATTTTTAATTTCATTAACTCCCTTTCACCATTTTGTAGCTCTCAGGTTGTGGATTTTATTTTTAAGATTTCCTGTAGAACTTTGCGGGACTTCCATACCAAACTTCATTGTCCGGAACATCAACTCTCACTTGCGAGCAGGCTCCTATTTCGGCGTTCTCGCCTATAGTGACATTTGGCATGATAGTGACATTGGCTCCGAACTTGGAGCCTTTTTTCAATTTCCCTGATTTTTTTTCATTGTTTTTTGATAACACCGGGGTGTCGGTAACAACAAAAGCATATTTCATTAATACATCGTCTTCTACCAGGGTATTTGCTGATAGGGTACATCTGCTGCCCATTGAAACATTGTTTCCTAATTCACAATTATCGCGAATTTCACAATAGGATGTAAAACTACACCCTGAGCCTATCTTACAATTAGATCCTATTTTTGTATAAGTACCAATTTTTGTTTTGTTTCCAATTCGGCTGCCATTTTGAATCATAGAATAATTTCCAATAACAACATCATCACCAATTATTACATCGGCTTCTATGTGGCAAAAATTTCCAATTGTAACATTTTTTCCGACAGTCGCTTTTTCTGAAATAAAGCTGAATGGATTAGTCATTTTTTTTAATTTTATTATGATAAGGTTTGGGAGCCCCTTTGGGTTTGGATTCGAAATTGTTTCGCTTTATTATTACTGCCGGAACTCCTGCAATAGTGCAGTAAGTATCCATAATAGATTTGTGAACAACTGCGCCTGCTCCAATAATGCAACTTTCGCCAATCGTTACATTTGATGACACCACACATCCGCTTCCCAGAAATACACGATCACCAATTGTAGCATTGCCGGCTATACTAACATTGTTTGCAAAATGAACGTGCTTTCCTATAATGCAGCCATGACCTATTTTAGTGCCATGTGCCATTACTGTTCCTTTTCCAATAATAGTATTTTCATTTAAAGATCCGCGAACAATGGCGATCCCGGTTCCTAAAATGCAATCTTCTTCAATAATCACGCCTCCTATTTGTGGCTGCATAACCCGGTTGCCACTTTCATCCCATATCCAGGCCATGCCGCGGGCACCTATTACCGAATGGGATTCAATAACACTGTTAGCCATTATTTCACAATTGTTATTTACTGTGATATGGCCCAGCAAGGAAACATTTTCGCCGATCAGGCATTCTTCAATTATACAAAAAGGACCGATATGCGCTGAGGCCGCGATTTGTGCATTAGGATGAATGATTGCAGTTGGATGTATGGATGGTTTAATTCTGCTTTCCTTACTTAAAGCTAATTTGTAATGGATTAATTGCGGATATTTTACTGTAATAATAATATTGTTTGAACCCCGTAACTCCGAAGCATCTGTGAGTAGGATGCTGTTTGAAATTTGATCTGCTTCCTCAATAGATGCTGCAGTGAAATAATACAATCCATGGTCGATTTTATTCCTGGAGCTACTGAGTGAATAGGAGCCATTACTTTTGGGAACTTCTCCCTTTATGGAAAAATCATAACCTGTTTTTACTAAAAAGTCCTCAATATCTTTTAATGTAAATTTCATCAGGTGTGTGCTCTTATAATTTTAACTATTTCTTCAATAGCTTCAATTGCTAAATCATGGTATAAAGGCAAGCAAAGTACAGATGAAGCAATAGAATCGGCAATTGGTGTTGATTGCTTGCTTACATAAGGAAGAGAAGAAAGCGAAGGATAGAAATAGCGGCGTGGATAAATTGCGTTTTATTCAGCGCTTCTAGCACCCTGAGCAATACAGCCTCTGATTGGAATAGCACCGGATAATAACTATAATTCCAAGTCGTGTTAGCTCTTATTTTCAGCAGTCGAACATCGGAGTTTTCAAGAAGCGTATTGTAAGTAGCTACAATGTTTTTTCGGGAATTCAATATTTCACTTAAGTAAGGGAGAACCGCAAGTCCTACCGCTGCATTCACCTCCGACATTTTAGCATTGATACCAATTCCTTGAAAGGATAAGGGGCCTTTATGGCCAAAGTTATGATGGTAAAAGAGCTTGTTGTGTAAATCTTCATTTTTGGTGAACATCGCTCCTCCTTCAGCAGTATGAAACAATTTTGTGGCATGAAAACTACAGGTACTTACATCACCAAAATTAAATATAGATTGGTCCTTAATTTTACTCCGAAACAATGGGCTGCATCATATATGACTTTAAGTTTATGTTTTTGTGCAATGCGATCAATGGCCTCAACATCGCAGGGGTTTCCAAAAACATGTGTGGCCAGAATTGCTGTTGTTTTAGCAGTTATTCGCGCTTCAATTTTGGTTTCATCAATAGTAAGGTAATCAGGATTTATGTCGACAAAAACGGGCTGGCAATTTTCCCAAACAATCGTGGAGGTAGTGGCTACATAGCTAAATGGAGTTGTAATTAGTTCACCTTTTAATTCCAATGTCTTAATTGCAATTTGAAGTGGAATAGGTCCATTATTGGTAAGAGGAATAAATGGTACTCCAAGTATATTTTTTAACGACTGTTCCAGCTCTTTAACCAATTCTCCACGATTCGTAATCCACGTTTTATCCCATGCGCGTTGTAGTATCGATTTAAATTCATCAATAGGAGGAAGAAAGGTTTTAGTTACATTAATCATGAGGGCATACAATCAAAATACTATTTAGTTGCAGGATCATTTTTTCAAATAACCGTTTGGATGGCTACTTTTCTTTTTAAATGTGTTTGGTAATAGTCGCAAACTTCATTCACATCACCTGAAATCGCAATTTTACCGTCTTCCATAAATATCGCCCTGGTGCAAATATTTTTAATCTCTTCCAAATGATGAGATACATATATGATGGTACTGCCTGAATTTTTTATTTCATTAATCCGTTTGGCGCATTTTTGACGAAACCCTAAATCGCCAACAGCAAGTGCTTCGTCAATAATTAAGATTTCAGGAGCTACCGCTACTGCTATGGAGAAAGCAAGTCGCGCCATCATTCCTGATGAATAACGTTTCACCTGCATTTCAATCTCATCAGTAGTAAGTTCTGAAAAATCAATGATTGAATCCAATGAACCTTTTAGTTCTTTTTTTGTCAGTCCCATGAGAGTCCCAACCAGTTTAATATTTTCATAACCTGAAAGCTCCGGCTCTAGCCCTACCCCAAGAGCCATTAAAGGTGCCACCTGGCCATTCACTTTAAGTGTGCCTCCATCAGGAGTCATAATTCCTGCGATTGTTCTCAATAGTGTGCTTTTCCCACAACCGTTACGACCCATTACTCCAAGGCACTCTCCTTTGTAAATTGTAAGATCAAGGTTCTTTAAAACATTTTTCTTTTCAAAAGGGCTTTTGATCCCCATGGTAATAATGAAGTCCTTAATATTGTTGATGCCATGCCGTTGAATTAAAAAACTCACTGACAAATTTTTTGCTTCGATTATTACTTCTCTGTTATCTTGCATAGGCCCAATCAGTATTGAGAAACAAAACCTTTTTCAAGTTTATTAAATACAAACAACCCTAAAGCAAGCATCGCTGCGCCAATGCTCGTTAACAAGGCAAATGTTGCTAATGAAGGCACCTGGTTATAATATAATACTTCTCTTAAAGCTTCCACGAAATGATACAGAGGATTCAGTTTTATCACCCAAAGAAATTTTTCAGGAATCAAACTTGACGTATAGGCGATGGGTGTTGCATAAAATATGGCCGGCATAAAGGATGACCAGGCAAGTTGCATATCACGAAAGTATACATTGAATGAGGTTAATATCAAAGAAGCCCCTAAAGTGAAACAAGTATATAGTAGCAAAATAGGAAAAAACAACAAACTTTCCCATCCAAGTTTTAACCCGAAGAATAACATTAATATAAAAAATGGAATCAATGAAAGAAATAAACTGATAATCGATGCAAGTTGTGCAGCAAGCGGAAAGGCAATTGTTGGGACATTAATTGATTTTAATACCCCTGAACTATTGATGATTGATTCTATTATCTGAATGGTAGTTGTAGAAAAAAAAATCCAAAATATTAACCCTGTTAATGCATATAAGGGATATCTGTCAATTTCAGAAAACACATGGCCAAATACAAATGTGAAAATCATCAGATAAATCAAAGGATTCATCATGCTCCATAAATATCCAAAAATGGAATTTTTATAGCGAAGTTTTATGGTCTTCGACGCTAAAGCAACGATGAGCCCGGTAAATTTAGAAGGATTTGCAAATTGTGTCATTGGCACGGACAAAGAAGAGCAAAATTAGCAAAATAAGTCGTTCTTAAGCCAATAAAAACCAAGCAAAAGGCTTTAAATTCAACTTGCCAGCCGGAATGTGGTTCCTGCTTGAATCAGTCTCTTGAATTAGTTTCTGCACTGCTGCAATAACGACTTAGTTGGGTTTCAATATACTGACTACGGTATTGAAAATTATCTTTAAATCGAACAAAAAAGTCCAATTGTTCATATAAAATAGGTCCAACTTGACCCGGTTTTTCTTTTGTTCCAGTTCAACCGTCTCTCCTCGATAACCCATCGTTTGTGCCAATCCGGTAATGCCAGGCTTTATACGGTGTCGTGACATAAATTTATCCACTTCAATGGAAAAATCTTGGGTATGCTTAAGCATATGGGAGGCCCTACTACAGACATATTACCGATAAAAACATTTAAAAACTGGGGCAATTCATCCAGACTTGAATTTCTTAAGAACTTGCCGAAAGGAGTTATTCTATCATCATTTTCCGTTGCCTGAATAATATCGGCATGATCATTTAAATACATGGTGCGAAGTTTATAACACCAAAACCATTTGTTGTCACGTCCCGTTCTGCTGTTTAAAGAATACTGGCCCTTTAGTATCCAGTTTTATAAATAGAGCAAGAATAGGCAGTAGCCAGCTTAATAAAGAAACAATTATTATAGTTGAAAACAGGATATCGAAAATGCGTTTGGATAATTGTTTATCCCAATCATCCAAAGGTGTAGTATGAACCTTCATTACCGGGACATTACCAATTTTTTCTAACTCAAGATCTCTGACAGTCACCCATTTAAAATCTGCAATCAATCGCATGCGAATAAGATTTTCCTCAGCAAAATTCATGAGATCAGCCAGAGTTTCAGAATTAATTGCCGACATGGAATAAAAAATTTCATGGATCCCATTTTCTAAAGAGTATTGTTTTAGATCCTCCTGAAAACTATTGTTCTCGGGACGATCAGTATCAATCACTTTTTTTACCCTGTATCCGTATTCAGGATGAGAATTTAAGTAAGATTGTAATTGTATAGGATTGTCGTTTTGAGTAATGATCACAATATTTCTGTAATTCATTCCTTGCCGCCGGGCAAATTTGATGGCATAATGGAACAATAATTTGTAGAAAAAAGAAATCACAAACAAACTCATATACATGAGCAGCAACAATTCTCTGGAATAACGATGGGTTTGCTCAAAAACGTAATAGGCGCAGACTAAAAGTACATGCACTGCCAAAACAAAAAATGTGGAACGCAAAACCTTATAAAAAGTAGAAGTTCTTGATATATCATAGGGCTTAACCATGGATGTAGCGAAGATCCATGCGAAATTGATATAAAAGAGCATAAAGGTAAATGGATCGTGAAAAGCACCGAATTTAAAGTAAAAAACAGCAGTATAAACGCCGTTTAATATCACTAAATCGCTTACAATGTTTATCCTCTTTATGTATTGTGAATATCTGGTCAAGCCGATTTATTTAGTTCCTGATTTTTGGAAAAGGTTGATTTACTGCGCAAAACTACGAAAAAGTAGGCCCTAACCATGATTTATGGAATGCTTTCTTAACAGATAATTGTTAGTTTGTTCTGCTCAGTTAGCCTATTGTGCTTAAAAAAAGAAAGTTTCTTTTGTTTAAAACTTTGGAATGCAATTATTTACGGCTGCTTTGAGGTGAACTACTAAAAAAATAACAACTAATAAAATAAGCAAAAGGTACTATGCCGTTTTGTCGGGTAAGTAGGTTTTCTGTAAATAATCCGATAAGAAAAAGCACACTTAAGGCAGGGACAATGTAATTTTTGATTTTTACGTTTTTATAACTATTGTACAGTAAAATCAAAATTAAAGAAAGTGGTCCCAGAAAGCCTAATCCTGCCCAATAATCGAGAAACTGATTATGTGTATTGTAGTTTTTGTTTTCGTAAACAACTTTTGATATTTCATTATAACAGGTGTTGAGCATGGCTTGTACATTTCCCGGCCCTACTCCCCAAAACCAATGGTCAGAAATTAACTCCATGCTGCATTTATAAATTCCTGTTCGAATATTGAACGAGTTCTCATGGCTGCCAGTAGGTAATTGGGTATTTGTAATCGAAATCTCTTTAAACCTTGAAGAAAAGGAGGGAACAAAAACTGCCAATGTGAGCGTAATTAGTGCCATTCCCGCAATAACGTATAGGCCATAAATCTTTTTTTTGAGGTGGAAAAAAAATAGCAAAAAGGCTCCAAGCATGGTGGCCATAAAAGGAGTCCTGGAAGCCAGTATCCCTTGCAATAACAAAGCTATACTTATGGAGGAATAGAATAAAAACTTTTGATTCCAATTTAAACTTTGAAATTTCCTTAAAAGTTGATCCAATAATAACAATATGGTTATACCAAGAAATATGGATGCGTAGGTAGGATGAAGCTTTACTGTTTTTTCGAATGCGGTGCGAATAAGGAAAGCAAAGGAAGGATCACTCACCATATCTCCGGGGGTTTTCCAGAATTTATCAGGCCCCAGATTATTCAAAAGTTTAATGACAACATTTATAAGTCCGTAAAAAATAATAGCAAATGTGGAAAAATAAAGCTGCGTTGATGATTCCTCTCTTTTTATCATCCATGTAAAGTGGCATAAAAAAAGAAAGCAATTGGAAATGCCAATAAACTCAAAGAAACTTCCAGATAAAATATGGACTCAGGGGATCGATCTGTAATATAGGTACGAGAAAAATAGTAAAAAGGGAATAACAACAAGAACAATTCTTTTACTCTGGCACTATTAATTTTTTTAATATTCCAAATAAGACCGGTAATAAAACTGACACTTGTAAAACATATGATAAAAATTACTGTTGCTTTCATGTTTAAAACAGGGAAGCAGGCAACAAGGCAAAGTAGTATAAAATTAATTAGATATATTCTTTCCTGCCAGATATTCATCAATGCAATTTTTAAATTAACTCGAAAGTTTTCAATTGAAAACACCTCAACGTTGGCAATGAAATCTGATTTTTGGAAAAGCATTTCAGTAGCTTCGAAACGAAGGATCGCATTTTTTAAGCAATCAACTGTTTGCTCTTCAAAAAACAATCCCGTTTTCCCTTCTATCACAGTCTCTAAATACCCCCCTTTTTTTATAGGCAATCACCGGTGTGCAACAACTTTGAGCTTCAATACTGGTGATGCCAAAATCTTCTTCCGCAGCTAAAATAAATGCTTTTGCTTTTTGCATATATTTTATCAGGGTTTCACGATTTACAAATCCGGCAAATTGAATATTCTGTTTTGC
Source organism: Bacteroidota bacterium (assembly GCA_016722525.1). Taxonomy (GTDB): domain Bacteria; phylum Bacteroidota; class Bacteroidia; order AKYH767-A; family OLB10; genus JADKJB01. Next base: position 434,674 of record JADKJB010000001.1, on the reverse strand, counting down.
TAACGCTTTTATTTTATTTAATGAAGGCCCATCACCACATACAATTAATTTTTTGTCAGGAAATTGATTGAAAGTTTCTATGATAAGATCCAGTTTTTTATAAGGAACTATTCTTAAAGTGGTGAAATAGTAGTCCTCTTTTTTTTCTACCGGGTAAAAACTTTTAATGTCAACAGGAGGATAAACAACTTTGGATGGACGGCCATAAATCCTGCTGATTCTTTCGCCAATGTTTCTGGAATTAGCAATAAAAAAATCTACTCTTTTTGTTGTGCTCAGGTCCCATTTGCGTATATATTTTAATACCGGTTTCGACAATTGTCTTTTTATCCAGGAAAGCTGTGAGAGATATTCCTCTTCAAGATCCCATGCATATCTTACCGGAGAATGGCAGTAACAAATATGAATCTGACCGGGATTTTTTTTGATGCCTTTTGCAACCGCCGATGATGAAGAAATAATGAGATCAAATTCTGACAAGTCCATGCTTTCTATCGCAGTTGGAAAAAGGGGAAGATAATTCCTGTAATGTTTTTTTGCGAAGGGCAATTTTTGAATGAAGGATGTTGTCGCCTGTTTCCCATTTAAAATGTATTTGCGATCTTCTTCATTTAAGAAATCTACCAGAGAAAAAATCGCAATGTCAGGATATAGTTGCACGATCTCACGAACCACCTTTTCGGCTCCTCCATTCACTACAAACCAATCCTGAACAAGGGCAATTTTCATTTAGTCAAGAAGTTTATTATAATAGCGGCTCTTTTTGTAAACTGAAAGTCTTCAAAGATAACTTTTGCATGGGAAACTTTGTCGTCGGCTGGAAGTTTGTTTTCAAGAATTTTATGAAGTGTACTTTGGAGGGAGTTCTTTTCATACGGATTGAAATAATGCACTCGATCTTTGCAAATTTCTCTGAATATGGGAATATCAGAGCAGGCTATGGGGCAACTTAAGGCCATTGCTTCTAAATTAGGTATGCCAAAACCCTCGTAAAGCGAAGGATTAATTAAGGCAATGGCATTTAAATAAAGCCATTTTAATTCTGCTTCAGTGATAAACCCGGTTTTTAAAACAAAATCGCTTTGGCTGTTTTCGGTAACGCTACTATTAAAATTACGATTGCTCCCTCCTGCAATAATCAGTTTTTTTCCTTCAAACCCTTCCTTGAAAAGCTCCTCTACAAAAGCGAAATTTTTTCTTGGATCCTGCGTGCCAACCATTAAAAAAAATTCTTTTGGATTTGCTTTTAACCCATTTGGTTTTTGTGGATCCATTTGCAAAAGGACTTCACTTACTTTATTAGCAACAATGGCTATTTTTTCAGCTGCGATTCCAAGTTGAGCGACCAATTCTCCTTTGATGGTGTTTGAAACAGTAAAAACAATTTTACTGTTTCTGCAAATTTGTGGAATAAGAAAATTGTAATAAGCACTGAACAATGGATGGAACCATTTTGGGTTTTTTTTAAATGCTAAATCATGAATAGTAACTGCCTGATTTTTTAGAAATAGTGGTCCGGTGTTACATAGATTGATTAATGTAAGACCTTTTTGCTTTTTGACATATCTTGGCAAATCTAACTGCTCCCAAATTGGCCCTTTGAATTTACCAAATCGAACAATTAAATCGGAAAACTCATCATTTGTCAATTTCTCGTTTTCTGGAACAAGTATCACTAATTGAGCGGATGCCGACAATTCCCTGCAAATGGATCGCGCAAAAGATTGAACCCCAGAAAGTTGTTGTGTTAAAAATCGACCATTTATGAGGAATGTGTTTGGGGGTGCTGGGGTTTTCATGAGTTTTCAAAATTAATCAAAGGCTTGCCAGCTCCGTGACAATTCTATTTATTTCAATTTAATTTACCTGCAATGCCCCTAATCCGAAGTGTTAGGGAATCGTAAATACTTCAATTCCGCAGGTGTTTGATTTTTGAATGCAACAGTGGAACTGAGTACTGTACTGGAAGGATCAAAACCAAAGTCTTTGTCCTGAAAGGGTTTTGGGGTCAAAACAACCAAATTCTGATACCCTTTTTAAAATGAATCTTGAAAAAATAGGTTGGCATAATTGCCGGTTTAACACTATTATTTCTAGCAAATCATAAGTAACCATTTCACTCTATAGTTTTGCTTATTTTGTAGTAACAATCAAGTACGAATCTGTTTTATTGGTACTTTAGCCTTGAATTAAACTCATCTTCATGAAATATATATTTACCTTCTTATTGTTTTTAAATACCGGTCTCCTTTTTCTCAAACACTGCCTCATCGTATGTCACCCAACGAAAGAGCTTTGATGCCCGCTTATCTTCAATCGAGGAGCACCTCATCCTCAGCAATTGCCACTCCTCCTGCTTCGCAGGTTAGAACTATTGGGGAATGGGAAGAGTTACAAGGCTTTCTTATAACCTGGACTAATTACCAAAGCATGCTCAAAGAAATTGTTCGATATGCAAAAGAAGAAACACGTGTTTATATAGTTTGTAGTAATGCCACAACAGTGATTAATTATCTTGCTGCTAACAATATCGATACAGTGAATGTAACTTGTATGCAAGTTCCGTATAATAGCGTTTGGAGTCGGGATTATGGACCATGGAGTGCATACACGAATGATGTGGATAGCCTTCTTACTATCGAGTGGATTTATAACAGGCCTCGCCCTCTTGATGATGCTATTCCAGGTCTGATAGCAACGCAATTAAACACCCCTTTTTATGAAACTACTACAGCACCGTGGAATCTGATTCATACTGGTGGTAATTTCATGACAGATGGCTTTGGTACCGGCTTCTCTTCTAATTTGGTTATTGATGAAAATCCTAGTAAAACAGAACCCGAAATTGACTCAATAATGAATCGGTTTATGGGGATCAATCGCTATATTAAAATGAGCCCGCTTCCTTATGATGTTATTCATCACATTGATATGCATTTAAAATTGCTCGATGAGGAAACATTGCTTTTTGGTGAATATCCTACAGGTGTTGCCGATGGACCACAAATTGAAGCCAATATGCTTTATGTATTAAATAATTTCAATTCGGTTTTTGGTACCCCTTACAAAATTGTACGAATCCCAATGCCTCCTGATAACGGACAGTATCCGAATACAAATGGGGATTATTTTACGTACACAAATTCTTCTTTCATAAATAAAACCATCATTGTTCCTACCTATAATATCCCTCAGGATACAACTGCACTTCGTATTTATAGAGATGCCCTTCCAGGCTATAAAGTAATAGGTATTAATTCAACAGCCAGTATCGGTGCACTTGGTGCGTTGCATTGTATTACTAAAGAACTTGGAACCAGTGACCCGCTGCTTATCAGTCATCAACCCCTTCCTGATACCTACGATGATGTTAACCCTTACTTCGTTGCAGCATTAATGAAGCACCGGTCGGGTATTTTAAATGGGATATTATTTTATCGTACCGATACTTTACTTCCGTATCAGTCTATACCCATGTATCAAGGTTTTAATCCTACCGATTGGCTTGCAGATATCCCTGCCCAGCCTGTAGGTACCACCATTTATTATTATGTGCAAGGACAGTCCGTTTCAGGAAAGCAACAGGTGCGTCCGATGCCTGCTCCTGATGGATACTGGAAGTTTAAAGTGTTAGGCACCACCGGACTGAGTTACAATGCAACTCAGATAGAATTAAATCCGGTTTTCCCGAATCCCTCTAAAGGAATCACTTGTATTCCATTATATAGTGCTCAAAAACAAATTGTTAAAATTGTGTTGAAAGATGTTTTCGGCAGAGATGTGGCTAAAATTTTGAAGGAGAAGCACCTTTTGGGGACAGCCGTTACTTTGTTGATACTCAAAAAATTCCTGCAGGTGTTTACTTTATTGAGCTGGCTTCAGCCACTCATTTTTCGACAGAAATTAGTGGTTCGATAAAATTCGCCAATGGCTGTTATTCGGGTAGAATTTGCTCTTTTTGTGATTTAATTAATTGAATTACAATTTTATAAGTGCAATAATTGCTTATAATTTGCATCCTATTTCTTCAATTCCGGTCTTTTACCTACCTTTGCCCACTTTGTCTGAGTTAAAAATTAAAATACCGGAAAGGTGGATCGTCTTGTAAAATACTCGATTCCATTTGCTGGACTGGCAAAAGGGAATCATCGGTTTGAATACACAATTGATGACAAGTTCTTTGAATCATTCGAAAACTCGGTAATTTCGAAAGCTAATGTTTATGTGGAGCTTGATTTCCACAAAGCAGAAACGGTGTTAACATTAACCTTTAATCTGAAAGGTTCTATACATCAAACTTGCGATCGTTGCCTTGAGGAATTTGATATTCCAGTCGACTCGCATCAGATTCTCTTAGTTCGATTTGGTGAACCGGGAGCTGGAGAAACAGACGACATTATTGTGATTAGTCATTGTGATCACCATATCAATGTGGCTCAACATATTTATGATTACCTGAGTTTGTCTATACCAATGAGAGTGGTGCACCCCGATGATGCAAATGGGAATCCTACTTGCAATCCTGAGTTCTTGAAAAAGCTCTCGGAGAAATCGGAAAGTGAGGACCTTAATCAGGTAGATCCCCGATGGGAAGCCTTGTTAAAACTTGGAAGTAGAAAAAATTAAATTTTTGAATTAACAAACTATAAAAAGAGTACTAAAATGCCAAATCCTAAACACAAACATTCCAAATCAAGGAGTGCAAAAAGGAGAACACACTACAAAGCTACAGCTCCAACAGTAGCAATTTGCGCCACAACCGGCGAAGCTCATCTTTATCATCGCGCCTATTGGCACGAAGGAAAGATGTATTATAAGGGGAAAGTAGTGATGGAACAGGCAGCGGCATAATTCGCTCCTGTCATCTTATTTTATTTAAACATTTAATCAGCTGTTAATGAGAATTGGCATTGATATGATGGGCGGTGATTTCGCTCCTCTTGGAAACAACTTTGGGGGCTATTCAGGCGCGAAAAGAGCTTGATTCCCGCCATGCCCTTGTTCTTATTGGTAACGAACCCGAAATTCGTGAAATCATTCGCCAACATAATGGCGATGAATCATTATTTGAATTTGTCCATACTACCGATATTATCGGGATGGCCGATAATCCAACCAAAGCATTTTCTCAAAAACCCGATTCCAGTATTACCGTTGGTTTTCATTTGTTGAAAGCTAAACAACTAGATGCTTTTGCAAGTGCAGGTAATACCGGTGCTATGTTGGTGGGTTCTATGATTGCTTTAAAGCCTATTCAGGGAATTATAAGGCCTGCAATTTGTTCCATTATTCCGAAAGAGGATGGTGGCATGGGAATTATTCTTGATGTAGGTATTAATGCCGATTGCAAACCTGAAATGATGCAGCAGTTTGCGGTGCTAGGTTCCATTTTTGTAGAGAGTGTTTACCATATTAACAATCCTAAAGTTGGCTTAATAAGCATTGGCGAAGAAGATGAAAAAGGGAATCTGCTCACTAAAGAAACCAACCAGATTTTAAAATCAACACCGCACCTTAATTTCGTTGGTAACCTGGAAGGTCGTGATATGTTCAATAATAAAGCTGATGTGCTCGTGTGCGATGGGTTTACAGGAAATGTCATGCTTAAACTTGCAGAGTCTTTTTATTCATTGCTTCGTAAACGTAATATCCACGACGAATATTTCGATCGTTTTGATTTTGAAAATTATGGAGGAACACCTATTTTAGGAGTGAACTCTACTGTTGTTATAGCTCATGGTATTTCTAATGCCAAAGCCATTAAAAATATGATTTTGCTTACCAGGGGTGTTGTCGAAGCTGAGCTAACTGAAAAAATTTCCATAGCATTGAGCGAAATACCTGTCAACGAACAGATTCCTAAATAAACTTTTTATGGAAAAAATCAGAGCCGCAATTACTGCTGTGAACGGTTGGGTTCCTGAGTATATTTTGACCAATGCGGAACTTGAAAAATAAGTTGACACTTCTGATGATTGGATTCTTTCCCGAACAGGAATCAATGAACGGCGTATCTTAAAAGGCGAAGGTAAGGGCTCCTCCGAAATTGCTGTGCATGCGGTAAACGGACTCTCAAAAAAACGCGGAATTGGTCCTGCGGTAATTGAACTGGTTATTTGTGCAACAACAACACCGGATTTAATCTTCCCTGCTACTGCTAATATCGTTAGTGATAAAGTTGGAATGAAAAACGCTTTTGGTTTCGACTTAAACGCCGCTTGTTCAGGATTTCTTTATGCACTGGCAACAGGTTCGAAATTTATTGAATCAGGGCAATATAAAAAAGTAGTTGTTATTGGAGTTGATAAAATGTCGGCTATAGTAGACTATACAGATCGAACTACTTGTGTTATTTTTGGTGATGGAGGTGGAGCCGTTCTTTTGGAGCCGATACCTCCGGAAATGGAATCATTGATTCTGTCCTCCACAGCGATGGCGCAGGAAGAGTGCATTTGCATCAAAAAGCTGGAGGAAGCGCATTCCCGCCCTCTCACGAAACTATCGATGCCCGTCAACATTATGTTTATCAGGAAGGTCAGGCAGTATTTAAGTTTGCAGTAACTAAAATGGCCGACGTTTCAGCTGAAATAATGGAACGCAATCATTTGAAACCGGATGATATAGCCTGGCTGGTTCCCCATCAAGCGAATAAAAGAATCATTGATGCCACCGCAAAGCGTATGGGTATTGGTAGTGAAAAGTAATGTTGAATATTCAGAAGTACGGAAATACAACTAATGGCACTATTCCTTTATGTTTGTGGGAATGGAGCACCAACTTCATAAAGGGGATGCTCTGATTTTAGCAGCATTTGGAGGTGGTTTTACATGGGGATCCATTTATATCAAATGGGCCTATGATAGTAATAAGTAAATATTTCATATATTTGGATCTAAATAAGGCATCCTGATGAACAAGAAAGAAATTGAAGAACTAATCCGGTTCGTTTCAAAGCCGGTGTCAGTGAGGTGAGCCTCGAACAGAAAGATTTTAAGATTACTATTAAGAATTCTGTTAAACAGATGGAACATGTAGTCGCAGCTCCCGCCCCTATCCCATACGCTGCACCGTTAGTAGCCGCCGCTCCTGCTCCTGCAATCGCAGCTCCGGTAAAAACAGCCCCTGTGGAGGATGTTTCTAAATACCATACCGTAAAATCCCCCATGATAGGAACATTTTATCGTACGCCTTCTCCGGATAAACCCAACTTTGTTAATGTTGGAGATGAGATCAAACAGGGTCAGGTTATCTGCATTATTGAGGCTATGAAATTGTTCAATGAAATCGAAAGCGATATCTCTGGTCGAATTGTTAAGGTGTTGGTCGATAACTCCTCTCCTGTTGAATATGATCAGCCTTTGTTTTTGGTTGAGCCCGCATGATATCAAAGGACTTTCCCTTTAATTCCCTAATTTATGTTTAAGAAAATCCTTATTGCTAACCGAGGTGAAATTGCATTGCGCATTATCCGTACTTGTAAGGAAATGGGCATCCGAACTGTTGCTGTTTATTCCACAGCAGATAAAGAAAGTTTGCATGTTCGATTTGCTGATGAGGCAGTTTGTATTGGCCCGCCACCTAGCAGAGACTCCTACTTGCACATCGCTAATATAATTTCCGCAGCTGAAATTACCAATGCCGATGCCATTCATCCGGGTTATGGTTTTCTATCAGAAAATGCGAAGTTTTCCGGCATCTGCGATAAGCATGATATTAAGTTCATAGGCGCTTCACCCGAAATGATTGATTCAATGGGTGATAAATCAAATGCCAAGGACACTATGAAAAAGGCCGGAGTTCCAACAATTCCCGGCTCCGAAGGATTGTTGAATAGTATCTCCGAAGGTCAGAAAATAGCTAAAAAAATAGGTTACCCTGTTATTTTGAAAGCAACTGCTGGCGGTGGCGGAAAAGGAATGCGTATTGTTTGGAAATCAGAAGAGTTTGAAGCTGCATGGGAATCTGCCAAACAAGAGGCCAGTGCCTCTTTTGGAAACGATGCCATGTATCTGGAGAAATATATTGAGGAACCTCGACATATCGAAATTCAGATTGCTGGGGACCAATATGGAAAAGCCTGTCACCTCTCTGAACGTGATTGCTCTATTCAACGTAGACATCAAAAACTTGTAGAAGAAACGCCTTCGCCTTTCATGACTCATGAGCTACGAGAAAGAATGGGTGACGCTGCTATTAAAGCCGCCCTTGCCGTACAATATGAAGGTGTTGGTACCGTAGAGTTTCTGGTTGATAAACACAGAAATTTTTATTTTATGGAGATGAATACTCGTATTCAGGTAGAGCATCCTATCACCGAAGAAGTAATTAATTATGATCTTATTAAAGAACAGATAAAAATAGCTGCAGGAATAGAAATTTCAGGTGTGAACCACTACCCCGCATTGCATGCTATTGAATGTCGTATTAATGCTGAAGATCCCTATAATAATTTTAGGCCCTCACCGGGAAAAATTACTAACCTGCACGTTCCTGGAGGCCACGGTGTGAGAGTTGACTCTCATGTTTATGCCGGTTATACCATTCCATCTAACTATGATTCCATGATTTCTAAATTGATTACCATCGCACAAACACGTGATGAAGCAATCAATACGATGTCGCGTGCGTTAAGTGAGTATGTAATTGAAGGTGTCAAAACAACTATTCCGTTTCATGTTCAGCTGATGCAAAATCCGGACTTTATCAAAGGTAATTACACAACAAAATTTCTGGAGTCCTTTAAATTGTTGTAGTATAATTTAGTAGCATTTACAGATGCTATTTTAGCGCTTCTTCTTTTATTTTTTTATTAAAAAAATTAAACAACATGGATCTTAATTTCAAAGACATCATTACTGTTTCCATGATTCTTTTCGCTGTAATTGATATTATTGGTTCCATCCCAGCCATTATTCAAATCAGACAGCAAGCAGGAAGTATTCACCCTGAGAAAGCTACTGTGGTTTCTTTCCTCATTATGTTGTTGTTTTTGTTTCTCGGAGAAAGTATTCTTAAGTTTTTAGGTCTCGATCTCTCCTCTTTTGCAATAGCTGGATCGTTTGTACTGTTTTTTCTTTCTTTAGAAATGATTTTGGGAATCAAAATCTATAAGGATGAACTCCCCGCAACCGCTTCAATTGTTCCTATCGCCTTCCCTTTGATTGCCGGTGCAGGTACCATGACAACATTGCTTTCATTAAGAGCACAATATGATTCAGTGACTATCATAATTGGAGTTATTCTCAATCTGGTCCTGGTTTATCTTTGTTTAAAAAATCTGCGCTTTCTCGAAAATTTACTGGGCCCTGTTGGTATTGGTGTTGTTCGAAAAGTGTTTGGCTTTATACTTTTAGCCATTGCTGTAAAATTGTTCAGGTCAAATTTGGGAGTATAATTTTTTCAGTTTGTGTTTATAGCTTTTGACATGGACGCTTCAATCCACTTTGTTTACCTGAATGCTTTTTTCCTTTCGCTGAAAAATTGAACTTGATAGTTGTTAAATGCGCCAGTAACTACTTTAAAATCAAATATTTAAACTTAATCGCACCATTTCTATTTTCAGCTTCCCAAGGTGAAAGCAAGTTAGATGTGTGGTTGAATTTTGAAGCCGTTACTATTCTGATTCGTTGCGCTTTTGAAAATAGAAATAGGGCATATCATTGGGTTGGTATCAACACTTGATTGTTAGCAATTAGAACTTTTATTGGAGAATGCAACATTATTGTTGTTTTAATTTACAAGTTATTATAGGGCTATACAGCCCGGATGTGATTGGCTGAATTTTTCATCGACTCAATTCATGGATTCGTCTTGTAAATTAATGATGTAAAATTGAACTCAAAATGGTAAAATACTATTCGCTTCCTTTTTCTTTTTTAGTCTGTTTCAGCCATTAAATTGAAATGATTTTTGTTCAACAAAACCCTCGTAGTGCCATTGGAATGGATGTGCAAATGTTGAATCAAAATAGCACAGCATTTTGCAACATCAATTTTTACAAAATTTTAAAACAATTTATTATCATTTAAAATCAAATATGAAATTCACCGATTCTCAAAAACGCTCTACTCGTACACTCAAAACTAAAATGAAATTTTTAGCAACTCCTAATGTCAAATTGCTTTTGCAAATCTTAATTGCATTTTTAATTACTAGTTTATTTAATTCTGCTGAAGTAGTTGCTCAGGGAAATCTATTGATCACGCCTCGTAGGGTAGTTTTTGAAGGTGCAAAAAAAATACAGGAATTGAATCTTGCTAATATTGGAATGGATTCAGCCAGATATGTGTTGTCGATGGTCGAAATACGAATGAAAGAGGATGGTAGTTTTGAAAAAATTACAGTACCAGATTCGGGCCAGTTTTTTGCAAGTCCGTATTTACGGTTTTTCCCCCGCAGCGTAGTTCTCGGTCCAAACGAATCTCAATTATTGAAAGTTCAGGTTGCCAGAACAGAACAATTGCCAGTCGGCGAATATCGTTCTCACGTTTATTTTAGAGCAGAAAGAGATGATAAACCTCTAGGTGAAATTGAAGCAAAAATCGATTCGGGTTCCATTTCCATTTCTTTAATTCCTGTGTTTGGAATTACTATTCCAGTTATTGTTAGAGTAGGTGAGTTAAATGCTTCAATGGCTATTTCAGATGTAAAAGTTGTTAAACACGATACCACCACTGCGGTTGAAATGGTTTTAAACAGGTCTGGAAATAAGTCGGTTTATGGTGATGTGTCTGTTGATTATTTTACCGCTGATGGAAAAATAGTTAATGTCGGCCAGGCTAAAGGAGTTTCCGTTTATACACCTAATTCAAAAAGACGATTTGAGGTGAAGTTGAAAAATCTGGATGCCATTAATTTGAGTAAAGGAAAAATTCGAATTCAGTATGTTTCAGATTCAGATATTAATCCAATCAAGCTTGCCGAAACTGAACTCGAATTAAATTAGTAGGCTTTGCTGAAAACTGAAACTATACTTGAAGAATTTCTCCTGATCAGGAAAAAGTATCCGAAATTTAATTGAAAGTTATTTATTCTCAACATATGTATTAATGCCGGGTTATTTAACAATATTGTTTGCTGTAAAAGACAGCTTTAGCTATTTTATTCAGCGAAGTAAGTTTTATTATGTTGAAATACTCGGTTGTTTAGGAATCTTACTTTTCTTTCACTGCCAACGCTGCAAATATTACATGGTCGGGAGCTACAAACACTTCCTGGAACACTTCATCGAATTGGGTTGGTAATAATGTTCCTGGAAATAATGATAATGCTAATTTGCCGGGTGGACTTGTTAATTACCCCCTTGTTAATTCAAATATTACAGTTAGAAATATAACAATCAACAATACTGGAACCGGTGCAAAGCTAACTATTATCAATGGCACGGTGAATGCAAGAAGAATAAACATAAGAGTCAGGGGTTATTGATTATTTCTGGCGGACAGTTAAATTGTACACGTTTTTCAGTGAGTGGAACAGTAAATATGTCCGGAGGTGTAGTTACTTCAACAGGAATTGTTTCAGTAAATAACGGAGGTGTATTAGGGCAAACAGGGGGTGTTTTTCATCTCGGTAATAATGTAAATTCCAACCATCAGCGGATTTTAGAATTAGTACTGGTGGTGTATTTAATCAATCGGGTGGCGCTTTTGAAATAAGAAATTTATTGGCAGGTGGTGGAATTTATAATCAAACGGGAGTAAATGCTTTGTTTGCAATAAATGGCAACTGGCTCATGGGTACCGGTAGTACCTTTAATGCAACTGCAGGAACTGTTCAATTCTCCAGCGATGGTAATCAAAGTGATTTTGTTAATGGAACAAGACAATTTTTTAATATATTAGTAGATAACAATGTTAATCCCGGATTTTCAAATACTGGCCCAAGCGCTATTCCTATCAAAGGCGATTTTACAAACAATAACAATGCTTTGGTCAATTCTGTTAATTCTACATTTATTTTTAATGGTACAGGAAATCAGATAATAACTACTGCCGTCACAAATAACAATTCCACTTTTGGGAATTTTGAAATAAGTAAACCAACCGGGATCTTATCGCTTCAAAGCAACTTAAATGTTTCTGGCAATATAAGTTTGCTAATTGGGACCTTTGATCTCAACTCCTTTAGATGTAACCGAAGTACATTTGGTGGTACATTTTTAGTTTCTGCAAATACATTTCTTTACTAGGCGGAACAACAGGTGGAATTACCGGAAGTAATTTTCCTGTTTCTTTCGTGACAGTTACTCTGGCAACAACAAGTACGGTAATTTACGATGGCGGCAATCAAACTGTAGCTTCCTTTACTTATGGAAATTTAATCTTATCAAATAGTAGTGGGGCAGCAGTTAAAACAATGCCCGCATCAACACTTACCGTTTTGGGAAATTTCTCCAGCACTCTAGGTACAGGAACCTCTGTTGCTTATACGGCACTAACCAATTTTATTGTTTCAGGAAGCTTCACTGTTGGTATTGGGACAACGTTTACTCCGGGATTTTTTATCCACACCATCGGCGGAAATTTTATTAGTACTTGTGTGATCAATGCGGTTGGTAGTAAATTTATTCTCAATGGTGCAATTAATCAAGATATTTCTTCAGTAAGTGCTTTTAATAAACTTGTAATAAATAAAGTTTCTGGTGTGGTTAACTTACTATCTAATATTAATTTAAATGATAGTTTAGTTTTTATTAAAGGTAATATTAGAACTCTAGGGAACAAAGTAATTATCAATACTACTGGCAAAGTCGGCGGTGCTGGAATAGCTACAGGTTGGGTGTTTGGAACATTACAATTGAGTTTTGCCACCGGTGTAAATATTACAAAAACATTTGATATAGGTGACAGCTTAAAGTATGCCCCTGCTGTTTTAAATATAACCACTGTTACCGTAGCCGGTGGAGTTAGTGCCAGGGTAACAGGTACCGAACACCCTTTAGTAGCAGGATCCATCTTGAATGCAATCAGAAGTGTAAACCGTTTCTGGACGTTTACTAATAATGGGTTGGGATTTAATAATTGCAAAATAACTTTTAATTGGTTGGTCACAGACATTGATGCCGGGTCTACAACAACTCTATTTAAGGTAGCCAGATATAATGGAAGCTGGGATACCACAGCAATTGTTGCTCCATTGCCTACATCTATACAAGCTATAGGAATTACATTTTTTGGTGATTTTGCAATTGGTGAACGATGCGGTTCTTCTGTAGCTGGAATATGGACCGGCAGCCTTAGTACCAATTGGGCAGCTCCTGAAAATTGGCAATGTGGTTTAGTGCCGAACTCAACAATTAATGCTTTGATTTCAACCGGCCTTGTACGTTATCCTATTCTAAGCTCTGGAACCGGTGCAGCGAAAAATATCACAATTCAATCAGGCGCCTCTGTAATAGTGACTGGTGGACTATTGCAATTAAGTGGAGTCATTTCTAATAGCGGACTATTTGATGTAACCAATGGTGCTGTTGAATTTAATGGAACTGTGACCCAAAATATCCCTTCGGGAGTTTTCTTAACTAATTCGATTAAGGATCTTACAACATCTAATCCCGCTGGTGTAAATCTATTAGGTTTGTTGAATGTTTCAGGAAAACTGAAAGCAACAGTTGGCAATTTTGCTACCGGAGGATTCGTCACCTTAATTTCAACCGCTGCACAAACAGCATTAATTGATGGTTCCGGAAATGGCAATATACTTGGTAGTGTAACCATGCAACGATTTCTACAAAGTGGTTTCGGGTACAAATATTTCAGCTCGCCATTTCAATCAGCTACGGTAAATGAATTTTCGGATGATCTGAATTTACTCAGCACCTTTCCTCCTTTTTATAGATACAATGAAAGTTCATTGACTTCCGGATGGGTGAATTATTCCAATCCTGCAGGATTGTTAGTGCAAATGACGGGTTATGCTGCTAATTTTGGGAATTTAGCAGCCTCTAAAACCGTAGATATTTCAGGTGTTGTAAACAACAATCTGCAAACTATTACTTTAAAAAACACCAACAAACCTTTTACATTAGGGTTTAATCTTGTGGGAAATCCTTTTCCATCGCCAGTTGATTGGGATGCTCCTCTGGGATGGAACAAGACGAATATCGATAATGCGGTTTATTGTTTTGATGCGAGTAGTTCCGATCAGTATGGTGGAACCTACAGTACTTATATAAATGGCATTTCAAGCAATGGAGTTATTACCAATATTATTCCATCCATGCAGGCATTTTTTATTCATGTGTCCGATGGAAGTTATCCGGTCAACGGAACTTTGCAAGTCAATAATCTGGCAAGAACTACAGATTTGCAACCTGTTTTTCACAGAGCCACTCAATTTGCTGATCGGCCTCTAATACGGTTGGAAGCAAAGCAATCTGATTTTGGGATGGTCAAAGATGCGATGGTAATTTATTTTGAACAAAATGCCAACGACAAATTCAATAAAGAAAAAGATGCATTGAAGCTGATGAATACCGACAATGATATTCCAAACATCTATTCATTTTCTGCTGATGGAGTTAGATTATCTATCAATGCACTTTCAGATGTTTTGGAATTAACCAGCAAAATACCGATTGGATTAATAACTGAAAGAGATGGGTTCATTACTTTTAAAGCAAGTGAGATTTATGAACTGCCGGATAGCTTAAAAGTTTATTTTGTAGATACTGAACTAAGAACGAATCATAATTTGCAATTGAATCCTGAATTTAGAATAAAATTGAATAAAGGAATTTATGAAAATAGATTTCATCTTTCTTTTACTTCCAAAGAGCTTCCATTTATTACTGACATTGATGAGTTGGGTGTTTATAGTTCTGATGGAATCGTTTATGTGTATTATGAGTTGCCACCTGGCGAAAATGGTGAATTAACCATCAGTAATATGCAAGGCCAACTTTTGTGGCAAAAAAAAATTAGCACTACAGGACAATTCTCGATACAACCAAATTTTTCCACAGGAATTTATATAGTTAATTTTCGTTCAGTGAATACTGTTTTCTCAAAAAAACTATTTCTAAAAAACGAACGATGAGTTTATGTATTGGTGCATATATTCTCAAACATGGATCTAAGGGGCTGCTCGTTTTCTTTTTTACATTAATTTTTATTACACCTGGCTTTGCACAGGAAGCCCCTCCAAGACCAATAGTAATTTATGTGAATCCCTCCTTAGGTCTGAACTTTGGAACTTTCACTATGGGTAATTCAGGCGGATCTGTTATTATTTATCCTAATGGAACACGGTCTTCAACAGGGGATATTATCCAATTGAGTTCCGGAACGCCTTTTTCACCTGCAATTTTTGAGGTAGAAGCAAACATAGGTACTGTTGTGAGTATTTTAAATGGACCGAATGTTTTACTTAATGGAAGTAATGGAGGAACGCTTTTGCTTCAAATTGGAGCATCAAGTACAGGATCACCTTTTGTTACAAATGTTGCTCCGCCTGGAAGAACTCAGGTTAGGATTGGTGGTACAATAATAGTTGGAAGTGCTTTGACTAACCCGGGAGGTTCCTATAGCGGAACTTTTATGGTAACCTTTATTCAGGAATAATTTTTTAAACCTGACTCATATATTGTTTCAATGACAAGTAAATTAAAAATCAAACAACCACATTTTATAGGCAAGGGCCTTTGGGGTTGTTTGGTATTTACTTTTTTGTTTTTGATTGGGCTCATTTTTCCAGCTACAGTTTTTGCTGAGATTACTGATGGATTTGATGAATTGTCGGTGAATGTAAATGTAAAAGGAATTGGTAGTGCTGAAGTACCTGCCTTATATCATGAACAAGAGTTGTATCTTTCTGTCACCGATGTTTTTAATTTTTTGAAAATTAAAAACAGCTACAACGAATCTATGGATTCCATATCCGGTTATATTATTGATGAAAATGCCAAATACCTAATTGACAAACAAAATAATAGTATTGTTTATCAAAGCAAAATCTTTAATTTGTCAAGTAAAGATATTATTAGAGCAGACGGCAAATTGTATTTAAAGAGATCTTATTTTGGATCTGTTTTTGGCCTCCAGTGTAATTTTAATTTTCGAAATCTTTCCGTTGTTCTCGACACCGATATTGATCTTCCAATCATTAAAGAAATGCGTCAGGAATTGATGCGGGCAAATATGAACCGGCTCAAAGGTGATGTTGTCGCCGACTCTACAATTGGGAGACAATATCCGATGGCGAGCTTTGGTACAGCTGATTGGTTAATTAATCATACCCATGACCTCAAAGGGCAAAGTGATATAAGGTTAAATCTTAGCCTTGGTGGTATTTTATTGGGAGGCGAAACTAGCGTGGCATTAAATTATTTCACTAATTCAGGATTTGCTGAAAAACAACAGTTTTACCAATGGAGACACGTCAATAACGATAGAAAAGCCTTGCGACAGGTACTGCTTGGTAAAATTCAACCTCAATTTATTTCCTCGGTGTATGCTCCATCTGTAGGGCTTCAATTTACTAATACGGCAACTACTTTTAAAAGGTCATTTGGGACGTATACTATTAGCAACACAACAAATCCGGGTTGGATTGTTGAATTATATGTCAACAATGTTTTGGTAAATTATGTAAAGGCAGATGCATCCGGTTTTTATACTTTTCAAGTACCGCTAGTTTATGGAAATTCAATCGTTAAGCTTCGATTCTATGGACCCTACGGAGAAGAAAGGGCAACAGACGAATATATTAATATACCTTTTAATTTTATGTCTGCAGGTCAGTTTGAATACAATGTCAGTGCTGGATTTATTGAAGATGGGTTTCATACTTTTGAAATAAATAGAAACTTTGGCGATTCAATAGTTAAAACAATTATAGAAGGTCAAAAAAATAGTCTTTTCTCCAGAGCAAGGTTCAATTATGGTTTAAATCCTTACATCACCATTGGAGGAGGTGTGGAGTATTTGTCTTCAGTAACTTCAGGAACGATCATGCCTTTTATTAGTACATCTGTTCGTTTGACTCCATTGCTCCTGCTCACTGCTGACTATACCGACAAAGTAGTTTCCAGAGGTATTTTAACGTATAGCCTTCCTTCCAATGTGCAGTTTGAATTGAATTATTCAAAGTACAATAAAAATCAAACGGCTATAAACCTGGAATACCTGGAGCAACGAAAAGCAATGGTTTCTTTTCCATTGAGAAATAAATATTTTTCAATTTTTCGAGAATTTCTTTTAATCAAATTATACTTGAATCATCTAGTTTTATTACAGCTGAATGGTTGTTATCAGGAGCAGTAAAGAGGATTAACTACAATATAAGTAGTTATTCCGTATTTGCTGAAAGTAACAAACCCTATATTTATAGTAATTTGTCACTGGGTATTCCTATTACAAGGCAAATTGTTTTTACTCCGCAAGTGCAATATGAATATACTCAGAATAAAATTATTTCATATAAAGGTAATGTAGAAAAGAGCATCAAAGGATTTGGTTCTATTAATGCTTATTATGAGGAAAATATTCCTAGCGATGTGCGATTTGTTGGACTGGGTTGTAGAATGGACCTTTCTTTTGCTCAGGTAGGTCTGTTAGCAATTGCCAGTAATCTTGTAACTACTATCAATGAAAATGCGAACGGGAGTTTTATTTTTGACAAGAATAAAAGAAAGTTGTATCCCACCAATAGAACCAGCGTTGGCAAAGGGGGCTTAACAATAGCACCATTCCTCGATTTGAATAGTAATGGAATTAAAGACGAAACAGAGCCTAAAGCTGAGGGATTAAAATTGACTATCAACGGCGGAAGAATGGAATATCCGCAAGGAGATACAATTATTCAAATATTTGATCTGGAACCCTACACCAGTTATTTTGTTAAAGTTCAACCCAGCAGTTTCGATAATATTAGTTGGTCAGTAAAAAATAAATCCTTGAAAGTAATTGTAGATCCAAATAATCTAAAAGTCATTGAAATACCGGTAGCTGTTTCTGCGGAATTGTCCGGTTCAGTGTTTAAAATGAATGATGAGGTTTTAAAGGGAATTGGTAAAATTGTTGTACAGGTTTATACTAATAACGATAGTCTTGTTGCGAAAACCTTGTCAGAAGCTGATGGGTTTTTTTATATTTTGGGGTTATTGCCCGGAGAATATAAAGTTCAGATTGATCCCATCCAGTTAAAAAAGTTAAATCTGGAATCACAAACGCCCGCCCTTAAAATTGTAGTAAAAAATTCTGTCGAAGGCGATGTTATCAGTGGACTTGAATTTATGCTCAAGGAGAAGTAATAAAAACTTATTGAAATTTAAAAAGTTATTTGCTGAATCAAAATAGTTTTAGCCCCACCCGAAAATTGAAAACAAAAAGGACGCTGTGTAATTTACACAGCGTCCTTTTTAAAATCTATGAAAGATTAGTTATAGTTTACAGTTACATCAAATGGTGTAACAGAAGTGTAAACACCTGCAGCTTGTGCAGCACCAACATTAAGTGTAGCACCAACAGTTACTGTTTGAGCTCCAGCACCACTTAAAAGACCCGTCAAAGCCGGATTACTTGTAAATGCATTTACTGTCATGTTGTTTGCACCACTTGAAATAACTACAGATGCTGGCAAAGTGATAGCATACGTGTAGTTAGCTTGTCCTGCAACGTTAAATGAAGCAGATGAAACAGTTCCAGCAGTTGCTGGTAAAGTAGCACCACCAGTTGCGGCACGAAGTCCAGCAGGAGAAATAGAAACAGTTCCGGCAGCACCTGAAGCGCCAACGTTACCGAAATCTAGATCGATAGTTTTTGTGATACTGATTGGAGTTACAATGGTTGCTGAAGCTGAAGCTGAAGCAGTTGATTGTGCGCTAGCATTAGCTGCAAATCCGATTACTAAAATTGCAAGGGCTGATAATTTTTTCATTTTCTTTTTTTTAAAATTGTTTTTTAAAATTATTAATAGTGTCACTTATATCGAAAAACAACTCTTAGGGTTTCATTCAACAGGTATTATTTCCATAAACTACTAATAAACAATGTAATACTGCCATTTCTTGGAAGATCGGTTGGTTGAACTTATAGAATAGATATTCGTATTTTTGCACTGGATATGGATATATTTAAATTCCAATTGCAAGTAAATTATAACCGCTTTTTAAATAATGTATGATTAATATTTTTACTGATGGGTCATCTCGTGGGAACCCTGGGCCGGGAGGATATGGAACTATTTTAATTTCCGGGCCCCACCGAAAAGAGCTCTCGCAAGGTTTTAGAATGACTACCAATAATAGAATGGAGTTATTGAGTGTGATCATAGGTTTGGAATCCCTGAAAAAAAAAGGGGAACAGGTAATTGTTTTTTCTGATAGCAAATATGTTGTCGATTCAGTTGAAAAAGGGTGGGTGTTTGGCTGGGTGAAGAAAAATTTTCACGGTAAAAAAAATGCAGATCTCTGGAAACGGTTCCTTTTAATTTATAACGAACATCAGGTGAAGTTTAAATGGATCAAAGGCCATAATAACCATCCGGAAAATGAACGCTGTGATCAGTTAGCTGTTGCCTCCTCATCTGGGCAGTTACATATCGATGCAGGGTTTGAGTCGGGAATGTATAACTGAAGCGTATTTGACCACATTACTTTATCATCCCCACCAATTACGAATGTCTAATTTTAACTATTCAATTTTACTTAGGTTTTTTTAGAGCAGTATTTTTCCAGTTTTTCAAAAATGAAGCGCTTAGCTATATGTTGAAATAGCAGTGTATTTTCCCCTTTAAACACCAGGGATTTTAAGATCAAAATAAACCAAATAGAAGAGGTTTCACCACTTTTAAGAAATATAAATAATTGAATATCAATATTATATTAAAGCAGTTCACTTACATTTCACGTTCATGACCTATCTTTGTAAAAATCTGAAATCACATGAAACGATCAAAAGGATTAGTGGTACTGATTATCATGATGCTATCAGTCAGCATTCCCTTTCAAGTGATTAACGGCAAAATGTCGTTTATCAGTTCCAATTCAACTTCCCGGTTCATCAACGATTTGTATGCCGATTTACAGCTCGATGCTCTCGGACTCGATGTTGCGATTTTTAAAACTGCTTTAGAAGGTCATCAGAAACTGGATCATGAAAATAAGTTATCAGCTTCTAATCTGGTCACTATCGTAGATCTATCGCAACCATCTACTAATAAACGTATGTACATTGTAGATCTGAAATCCAGAAAATTACTTTTCAATACCTATGTAGCTCATGGAAAGAATTCCGGTGATTTGTATGCAACACATTTCTCTAATATCCCTAGTTCATTGCAAAGTAGTTTAGGATTTTACGTGACCGGAAATGTTTATAATGGTAAGCATGGCCTTTCGTTACAGTTGCTCGGACAAGAGCCCGGTTTCAATGATGAAGCTCTTGACAGAGCTATTGTGCTGCATGGAGCTGATTACGTTAGTGAATCTTTTATTAAAAATACTGGAAGGCTGGGAAGAAGTTTTGGTTGCCCCGCTGTAGCCTCTGAACTTGCAACTCCTATTATTAATACTATTCACGATGGATCTTGTCTCTTTGTTTATTTTCCCGATCCAATTTATTTTAAAAAATCTATTTTAGCTTCTATTTCCAGAGATTGATTTTTATTGCTTCTGCCAATGCTCTTTTTTTTTCATTTTATATTTTTTATTTTAAATTGTTAGATATTAATAATACAGCAGTTTTGTTGAACCGTCATCTTTTTATTGTGAGGAAAACAAACTATCTGGTTGAGCGAGAGCCTAGATGAGAATTCTGCCGATACGAAACAAATTTTTAATTTTGAGAGAATTTTATATTCACTCAAACGTTATTACTTTTGTAATTCAAAAACAAAATAACAAATATGAAACATCTAAAAGTATTGCTGCTTTGTACAATTTTATTTTCTATTGTCTCACTTGCAACGGCCCAGACTGTAATTCAACAGCCCAAAATCAAAAAAATAGTTGTCACAGGCAGCTCCGAAATGGAAGTTGATCCTGATGAGATTTATGTCAACTTCGTTTTGAGAGAATACCAGAATAACAAAAAGGAAAAGATAGGAATTGAAGTCATAAAAAAAGAATTTCTTGAAGCTTGTGCCAAATCAGGTATCCTGAAAGAGAGTATAAGAGTTGATGGGATGGCCGGAAATGCCTATAGCGATTGGTATGTACGTAAAAAGAAACAGGAACCAGATTTTATTGCCAACATCACCTACGTTATTAAATTTTCGTCCACTAAAATGATCGATGACCTGATACCTCGTCTCAACGACAATGCGGTTTTAAACATGTATATCAGTAAAATGGATCACTCTAAAATGGAAACCTTCCGCAAAGAGGTTAAGATTAAAGCAACCCAAGCCGCAAAGGATAAAGCATTATATCTTTCCCAAAGTATTGGTGAAAAACTAGGTGGAGCTTTGCTGATAGAAGAAATTGATAATGGCACTCCTTATCCGATGATGATGAAAACATCCAACATGGCAATGATGGAAATGCAAAATGATGGCGCTGCTTACGGAGGAGAAACTTCTATGCCTTTCGAGAAAATTAAAATACGCTTCGAAACCAGAGCCGAATTTGAATTAGAATAAATAGGTTAATCCAATGGGTAAATCAGTGGTTTGATTCAATGGGTTGATTTAGTGGTTGGTTTGATAGAACAATAATCGTACTATCGAGTTACAATTGAATTTACAATCGAATCAAACAATTGAATTTACGATTGAAGTGATTTGCGCAACGCATCATAGGCGTTTTTTAAATTTTCGCCATACTCCTCTACTTTTTCAGAAGTCTCCTCTTTCAAGGTATCTAAAAGCTGATCAAAATCTTTTTTAAATTTTTGCTTTTTGGTTTCAACATTGTCTTTCAAATCAAGACGCCCCAATTCATAGCGAATTTGAAGTACTTCCATTTTCAAACGAAACTTTTCAAGCTCATTTTGAATCTTTAATCTGGCATCGTAAGATAATTCTTGTTTTGTACTGCGAATATCATGTTCAATGCTATTAATGGATTTATTTATTTTCGATTTTTGATCTTCATAAGCATCAAGTGCTTCCGCTTTTCCAAGTGCGAGTTGAAGTTGCAATTCTTCAATATTTTTCTTTATCGATAAAGCAATGTCATTGCTTTCTGATTTAAGCTCAATGGTAATTTCATGAAAGGAATCACGCAACTCCTTTTTCATATCTTCAAAAAGATCGGCTCCGTTCATTTTGCCCAAAGAAATTTTCACTCTTAATTCATCAATTTCAGTTTCTGCTTTATTGATAAGCTTTCCTAATTTATCCTTGAATGATTTAGTTTCCATGATGGGTTATTTTATTGATCGACTAAAAGTAGCAATTTTAATTGACATTATCAATGGCAATCTTCATTATCAAATCTAAGAACTTGATTTGCCGATCAGTGAATAATAGACTTGTTACAGTTAACTGAAACACTGCATTTTGAAAATTGTTTTCTGCTGGGTAGAAAAACAGTTACTTCTTCTTTCTTGCTGAAAGCTCTTTATTATGACTTTTCAACATGGAAATAATTTCATCTTTGAGTTTGAGTTCGGCGAGAAGGCGTTCGTTTTCTGCTTTAAGCAACCTCATATCAGGCGACTGAAAAGAATAATCAGGAAATGGTTCATCGGAAGCAGAGTGGAAAAGGTCAGGGGAGATTTTTAATGCTTTGCAAATACTCATGAGCGTATCATGGTTCACTTTTCCGGTGGACTCGATATGCGAAATAAGTGGCCGTGCTTTATGGATCAGATCGGCTAATTGTTGTTGCGACCACCCCTTAATAACCCTGAAATGCCTGATTTTTTTTCCTACATGCATGATGCATGCGAAAGTCAATTTTATTTTATTGTCAATTTGCTTATTCTATTGACAATATGTTAATTTTGTAAATAGATCAGTTTTTCAGGTTTAACTTTTAAAATCGTTTTTATGAATGTAGACGAAGCAAAGAAAGCAGGAATATGGCACTCCTGTTATCCCAATTGTGGTATCAATGGTGACAATCAACTTATCGTAATCGATCGAATCGAGCCGGGTGAACGAATTACTGTCGATTATTCAACCCTTTTTAATGGTAACTCTTTCATTTTCAAATGCAATTGCAGTTCTAATGGCTGCCGGAAACTGATAGCGGGCTTCGATCAGATACCAGTCATTTTCCAGGAAAAGTACCTGAAATTGGGAGTTGTAGCAAGGGAAATACTGAAAGAGTTTAAAAATCAGACCTTTCGCTCCATCCACCGGGAGAGAAAAACATCGTAAACATTGAAAATATCGTTTTCGCGATAAATAAGTTCTTTATCTAAAAGTGCTTCGATGGCGAGCGAAACGGAACTCGCCGCCCCAAGTTGATACTTTGTTAGAAATTTTTTTCCATTTGGTTCTGTCAAGTTTTTTTCTTGTGCAATTGCATTCAGTACTTTCCATTGAAATGAGGTAAGAAGGTTTCGGTATCCGTAATAACCCGGTTCGTTTTCTTCAAGAATTGTAACCATCATTTGATGCAGGATATTCACATCAATTACATTTTTTGGAAGCGAGTAAAGTCTGTTGCAAACATATTGAACATACCAGGTGTGAACACGGCACCATTCCAAAAGCTGATCAATCTGTTCCGGAGCAATTTTCTTTCCCCCTTCTTTAAATTTTTTACTGATGAAAGGGTGGTATGCATCTGTATTGATTTTTTCGAGGAACAGCATTTCTGTGCTATTATAAAATGGCCTGCCCGAATCCCGAAACATAGCCTCCAGTAAATGCTTACGACTACCAGAGAATATGAACAAAATGTTTTTGGATCTTTGAATGAACGATCTCAGCAATGCTTCTGTATTTTGTTCAGAATATTTAAGAATCTGCTGAAACTCGTCTAATGCAATTACAATTTTTTTATTCTGCGATTCCAGATAATTGAAAATTTGTTCAAGTGTATTTTCTTCATTCCCGGCATCCACAAAATCAAACAGGATCGATGGTTCTCCGGTGAGGTTGTCATACGTAATTGTTGGCCGGAGATGGCTCAAAAGTGTTCCTATTTTTTTATAATTTTTGAAGTGGGTGAATCCAGCTTCCCAATCACCGCCTTGCTGAATTCCCTTATAAAGTCAGCCAGACTGAGTGTGGGCAACAAATCCACATAGAAAAAACTCAGGTCTTTTTCCTTACCCATTAAATGAAAAGTATGATGAATTAACCCGGTTTTCCCCATTCTCCTCCATGAAATCAGAGTCAAATTTCTCCCATTATGGATGGCCTCACGAATCCGATCAGTCTCCGATTCACGGTCGCAGAATTCATTTGGAGATTGGTATCCGCTGATTAAGAATGGGTTACTTGTATTCATGACACAAAATTAGTATAAATTTGATTACATAAAACATGTTACATATTTTATGTAACATGTTTTATGTAACGATATTAATTCGAATTAGTTTCTGAAGGCCCTGAAGTAGGTGCCGGCTACTGCTAAATCCTCTTTTTTCACTACCTTCGCACCTCCTTTTTAAAAGATGAATTATCCCGAATACAAAAAGCTCGATCTCCCTGAAATAGGGAAGCAGGTACTTGAAAAGTGGCTGAAGGAGGATGTATTTGCCCAAAGCATTTCATCCCGCGAAGGAAAACCGGCTTTTACTTTTTATGAAGGTCCCCCTTCTGCAAACGGTTTGCCCGGAATTCACCATGTCATGGCCCGGGCTATTAAAGATATTTTTTGTCGTTACAAAACTCTGAAAGGATTTCAGGTAAAACGCAAAGGTGGTTGGGATACGCACGGACTTCCCATTGAATTGAGTGTGGAGAAAACACTCGGTATCACCAAAGAAGATATCGGTAAAAAAATATCCATCGAAGATTATAACAAAGCCTGTCGCCGCGAGGTGATGAAATATAAGGAAGTTTGGGATGACCTCACCCGTAAAATGGGCTACTGGGTCGATCTCGATCATCCTTATATCACTTTTGAAAATAATTACATTGAATCGGTATGGAGTCTTTTGAAGAAACTGTATGAGAAAGATTTGCTCTATAAAGGCTACACGATTCAACCCTATTCACCGGCTGCAGGAACCGGTTTAAGTTCACACGAACTAAATCAGCCCGGCACGTATCGTAATGTAAAGGATACTTCCGTTGTAGCTCAATTTAAAGTTAAACGCGAATCACATTCCGAATTTCTGTTTAAGGATGTGGATACAGAATTGTATTTCCTTGCTTGGACCACCACTCCATGGACGCTTCCTGCTAACTGTGCATTGGCTGTGGGTGAAAAAATCAATTACTCAATTATTAAAACCTACAATCCCTACACCGGTATTCCGATTACAGTAGTACTAGCGAAAGAATTAGTTGCAAAATATTTCTCATCAAAAGGAAATGAAATTCCTTTTGATGAATACAAGCTTGGTGACAAAGTGATTCCTTTCCAGGTATTAGCTGAAGTACAGGGAAACTGCTTCCGGGAGTGAATTACGAGCAGCTCATGCCCTATGTGCAGCCCAATGGCAAAGCATTTACAGTGATCATTGGTGATTTTGTTACTACTGAGGATGGAACCGGTATCGTACACACTGCATCTGTTTTTGGTGCCGATGACTTTCGAGTTGCCAATGCCAATGGGATTAGTTCTATCATGGTTAAGGATGAAACAGGTACGCTTGTTCCGTTAGTTGATAAAAGAGGAAAGTTTGTTGTTGAAGTAACAGATTTTGCCGGTGAATATGTGAAGGAAGAATATCTTACCGATGCTGAAAAGGAAATTGAAAAGAAAAAACAGGGCCGTGATAAGTACCTTTCGGTTGATGAGCGTATCTCTATAAAACTCAAAACGGAAAACAAAGCTTTCAAGGTGGAACGCTATGAGCACTCTTATCCTCATTGCTGGAGAACCGATAAGCCGATCTTATATTATCCGCTGGATTCCTGGTTTATCAAAACCACGGCATGTAAGGATCGTTTAATAGAGTTAAATAAAACCATTAACTGGAAGCCGGAATCCACCGGCACCGGAAGATTTGGAAACTGGTTAGAGAATCTTGTCGACTGGAATCTGAGTCGCTCGCGTTTCTGGGGTATCCCACTACCGGTATGGACATCGGAAGATCGTAAAGAACAGATTTGTATTGGTTCTATAGAGGAACTGCATCAGTATCTGGAGCATGCAAAAGCAGCAGGAATAGAAAATAATTTTGATACTGAATCAAAAGATTTTGATCTGCACCGCCCTTTTGTGGATGCTATTATTTTGGTCTCACCATCAGGAAAAAAATTGTATCGTGAATCAGATCTGATTGATGTTTGGTTCGATTCAGGCGCTATGCCTTATGCGCAATGGCATTATCCTTTTGAAAATCTGGAAGAGTTTAAAAATTCTTTTCCGGCTGATTTTATTGCTGAAGGGGTAGATCAAACCCGCGGATGGTTTTTTACACTTCACGCAATAGCTGTAATGCTGTTCGATTCAGTTGCTTTCAAGAATGTAGTATCAAATGGTCTTGTCCTTGATAAAAACGGCAACAAAATGTCGAAGCGTTTGGGAAATGCTGCTGATCCTTTTGAAACTCTGGAGAAATTTGGCCCTGATGCTACCCGGTGGTATTTAATCTCAAATGCACAACCGTGGGACAATTTGCGGTTTAATGTGGATGGAATTGGAGAAGTGCAACGTAAATTTTTTGGAACACTTTATAATACCTATTCCTTCTTTGTTCTGTATGCAAATATTGACAACTTCCATTTCAAAGAACCTGAAATTCTGATAAACGAACGTCCTGAAATTGATAGATGGATTTTATCTGAATTGAATTCTCTTATTTTGGTTGTGGATGCTTGTTATGCGGATTACGAACCAACCAAAGCAACTCGTGCAATTCAAACTTTTGTGGATGAACACTTAAGCAATTGGTATGTGCGATTGTGCCGGAGACGTTTTTGGAAAGGAGATTATTCTACAGATAAAATTGCCGCATATCAAACTCTTTATACTTGTCTGGAAGTTGTTGCCCAATTAATGTCTCCTGTGGCTCCTTTTTATGCAGATCAGCTATTTAGTGATTTGAATACGATCACTAAAAAGCAAACAGTTACTTCCGTTCACTTGTCGGAGTTTCCCATAGCCAACTCTAAACTTATTGATAAGCCACTCGAAGAAAGAATGGAGCTGGCTCAAAAGGTTTCTTCTATGGTATTGGCACTTCGCAAAAAAGTGAATATCAGAGTTCGGCAACCTTTGCAGAGAATGATGATTCCGGCATTAGAACCCGGACTTGTTGAGAAATTGGAATCAGTAAAAAGTCTGATCTTATCAGAAGTGAACGTTAAGGAAATAGAGTATATTAACGATACTACCGGCATTCTTGTAAAAAAGGTAAGACCTAACTTTAAAGTACTGGGTAAAAAAGCCGGACCCCTAATGAAGTCCTTATCTGATGCCGTTTCTCAAATGACTCAACAAGATATAGCAACTCTGGAGGAAAAAGGTGCTTTTATTCTGAGTCCTGAAAATCAGCAGTTTGAGATTTTGTCAGAGGATGTCGAAATCATTTCCGAAGACATCCCAGGATGGGAAGTGAATACTGAAGGTAAACTAACTGTGGCGTTAGATGTTACACTTTCCACTGAGCTTAAAGAAGAGGGGATTGCAAGAGAATTAGTAAATAGAATTCAGAATATACGAAAAGATAAAGGATTTGAAGTCACCGATAAAATTAGCGTGCGGATTAAGAATCACGCATTGCTCGATAAACCTGTAAGTAACAATTTAAACTATATTTGCAACGAAATCCTCGCTGCTTCATTTCAATTAGTCGATCAATTAGACGAAGCAGGAAGTATATTGATTGACGTTGATGAAAATATACAAGTATTAACCAGCATTAATAAGTTTACCAATGGCAGCTGACAAATCAGAAAAATCGCATTACAGTGAAAAAGAACTTTTAGAGTTTAAAGAAATCATTATTAAAAAACTTGCAGAAGCCAGTAAGGAACTCGTTAATTTGCAAGCTGCTCTCAACAGTGCAAATGATCATGGTACCGATGATACAGCCAGTACATTTAAGGTGCTGGAAGATGGATCAGATACGCTTGCGAAGGAAGAAGCAGGGCAATTAGCCGCTCGTCAAAAAAAGTTTATTGAACAGCTGGAAAACGCACTGATACGTATTGAAAATAAAACGTATGGTATTTGTCGGGTGACCGGAAAATTGATTCCGAAAGAACGATTGCGCGCTGTACCTCACATTACTCAAAGTATTGAAGCGAAATTGCAACAGTATAAAGATTAATATTAGTGACAAGTGACAAGTTAAAAGCCTGCCCGGATCGGAGAGACGGGTGACAAGTTTTTCTTGTTATTTATTGGATCGCCGTTTTAAATAGGGACTAATAAAACAACTAAAACGATAAATTTTTATTAATTTTGTTTCCTGAAACTTCCTTTTATAGACCCACACATCCATAAATTTTGAAAAGGCCGTTGCTTATCATCTTTTTGGTTTTACTTTTTGACCAGACACTAAAATTCTGGATCAAAACAAATATGTATTTGGGTCAGGAGTTTCATATTGCCGGAGACTGGTTTATCATTCATTTTACCGAAAATAATGGGATGGCATTTGGAATGGAGTTTGCCGGGAGTACGGGAAACTTTTTCTCAGCCTGTTTCGCATTATCGCTGTTTCTGGCATTGGCTGGTATATGCATCATCTGGTTAAACAAAAAGCGCATTACATGCTCATAACCAGTATTGCGTTAATTTTTGCCGGCGCCATGGGTAATATTATTGACAGTACTATTTATGGAGTATTATTTTCATCCAGTGAATTTCAATTGGCGCAGTTTTTACCAGCCGATGGTGGTTATTCTTCTCTGCTCCACGGAAAAGTCGTGGATATGTTTTATTTTCCAATTGTGAAAGGTTTTTTTCCGGACTGGGTTCCAATTTGGGGAGGTGAATATTTTATTTTTTTCAGACCGGTATTTAACATTGCCGATTCTTCTATCAGCATTGGTGTGGCACTGATTATTTTATTTCAATCGGTTATTTTTAAAGATAGAATCGAATTCGCGACTGAAACAAAAGATCAAATCCCTTCATAAGAAATTTGATTTCTTAATTCATGTGTTTCATAATCTTTGCGCCTTAGCGTCTTCGCGTGATTTTTTTTACATCGTGATTAAAAAATCTTTGCGCCTTAGCGTCTTAGCGTGATTTTTTTTTACATCTTGATTAAAAAATCTTTGCGCCTTAGCGTCTTCGCGTGAATTTTTTTTTACATCTTGATTAAAAAATCTTTGCGCCTTAGCGTCTTCGCGTGATTTTTTTTACATCTTGATTAAAAAATCTTTGCGCCTTAGCGTCTTCGCGTGATTTTTTTTTACATCTTGATTAAAAAATCTTTTGCGCCTTAGCGTCTTCGCGTGATTTTTTTTACATCTTGATTAAAAAATCTTTGCGCCTTAGCGTCTTCGCGTGATTTTTTTTTACATCTTGATTAAAAAATCTTTGCGCCTTAGCGTCTTCGCGTGATTTTTTTTTACATCTTGATTAAAAAATCTTTGCGCCTTAGCGTCTTCGCGTGATTTTTTTTACATCTTGATTAAAAATCTATTAGTAGTGATGTTAGCTTTAAAAACATCAATAATGAGCAACACTCACGCTACTTGGTAAGCATCTAGTGTCTCGCTTCTTTCTGGCACAGATCTATTGTTAAAAACATGTTCATAACTAATTCGATTTTTTTTTGCATCGAAAATTCTTCTATCATTGCTGTGGAATTGCGAATCAAAAATTGCAATTTCTTTTATTGTTTGGTTAGAATTTTCAGCTTCTCCCCCCCTAAGTCGAAAATTCTGATAAGAGTGATTTGATTTTGTATTGATGCGTAACGGCCGAATTTCTTAGAGGAACTTATTCGTGCTTTGAAAATGCAATTCAGATCCATGACATGTTTTTTAATACTAACTGATATATAATTTTTATTACTATGAAAACACTTCGCCTCCATCTTTCACCGAAAGAAAACTTACGATTTAATCGTTTTGAAAATTTATTTCTTAGCAAAAAAAAATTAAAAAAATCTCACATTTGGTTTTTGATTTTGTTTTGTTGTTCCACATTTTATTCGAAAGCACAAACGCCCTTAGATGCAGCAGTTTCCTTCTCGGGCAATGAAGGCTATTTTAAAGTGGTAGTTGCTGATACCAATGATGTGAATGAAATTGAAATGCTTGTTGGAACGGATGAAAATGCTTCGGAAATGTTCTCTCATATATTTACTTATGATCAAACTTCGGGTTTACCTTCCGGGATGTCCTATTCACGTACCGGAAATGAAATTAATGTAGGTATGGGTACGGTGACATTGCTGAATGCGTATCAAGCCAAAGTGCGACTTAAAAATGGGTCAAATAACTGGTCGAACTGGTATGAGTTCATCGGAAATTAATTGGAAACATTCCATTTTATAATCAATAAATAATTCAATTCTTTTAATACGTATAGCCATGAAAAAGCAACTCTTATATATAGCAATAATCTCAGTTCTCATTCAAACAATTTTTATCACAAACTCATATTCCGCATCATTTATATGGATAGGAACAAATTCATCCTCATGGTTGGTTTCAGGGAATTGGTCGGGTGGCGGTGGTGGTGCAACACCTGGTTCTGGTGACAATATAACGCTCAACACCAATGCTCCCAACAATTTGGTGCTCGATCAAAACCGAACGGTAGCCAATTTTACCATCAATGGCGATACGGTTGATTTAGGGACTTATACTCTAACCACAACAGGAGTAACCTATTTCAATGGTGGATTAGTAACCAACGGAAACCTAAATATATCCGGCTCACTGTGTCATTTTGGTGGTGCTACTATTGATGCCCGAACAGAAGCCAACTGTGGCTATTACCATATGAATGGAGGAACATTTTTGAAGCCTGTTATTCTTGTATCAACCGGATCGGCAAGCACCAGTGGTACTGGTAACTGTATATTTTCAGATAGTTTATCCATTACTCATGGAGGATCTTACTATTTTACCACTGGTTCAACATATGGTGACAATTTTCAAAATGTTACTATCACCAACAACTCAACGCGCGAAATATATTTTGGAACAGCGGACACAACTTTTATTTCAGGCAATTTAATCCTAAATAACACCAGTACCGGGGGTATAGTCACTGGCAATACAGGAGGAGTTACCTATTTAGCCTCAGGTAAAACTATAACCATTGGCAGCAGTGGTTTTACGAACAATTATCTTACACTAAAAAACTTCTACCAATTAGGCACAACTGCTCAAACATTGACGTTAACCGGAACCGGAATTGTAAATTTTAACAACGCCAATTTTAATGGAAATTTAACTGTCACCTCTCCCGGAATTTTGCTCAAAAATAGTACTTTTAATGGAACAACCACCCTGACAAGAAACGGCAGCTCCGGAAATTTTCACAGCGACGGGGGCAACGTCTTTGCGGAATTATCTTATACTAATTCTGGAACCGCCGGAAGAGTTCGCATGGCTAGCACTACACCTGATACTTATTTGGGCAATGTTACTTTCAGTTCAAGTGGACAAGATTTTCAGGTAGCCTATTCCGGTGAAAATTTTTTCCATGGGAACGTAACTATAAATAGCAATAAGGTGGTGTTTAATACTTCCAGTGG
This sequence comes from Bacteroidota bacterium, assembly GCA_016722525.1. Classification (GTDB taxonomy): domain Bacteria; phylum Bacteroidota; class Bacteroidia; order AKYH767-A; family OLB10; genus JADKJB01. The sequence continues at coordinate 402,989 of JADKJB010000001.1, read as the reverse complement.
AAAAGTGACTTTCTCAGGTGGCAATTCACAGTCGCTTAATGGAAGTTATAATTATCCATTCAAAAAGTTAGCCATCAATAAAAGTGCAAATCATGTTACTGCAAACACTACTTTGAGTGTGGATGATACGCTATTTTTTGTGAGTAAAAATCTGATCACGACATCAACCAATCTATTAACCATGAAATCAGGTTCAACTGCCAGTGGTGCATCGAATTCGAGTTTTGTGCTTGGGCCGGTGAAGAAAGTTGGTTCAAATGGATTTCAGTTTCCAGTAGGGAAGAATAGTACATTCAGAAAAGTGGAAATTACGGCACCTTCCAATGCCACAGATGCCTTTACGGCCGAATACTTTGATACAACCCAAGTATTGGGAAGTACAATTGATACTACATTGAATTATGTGAGCAATTGTGGTTACTGGTCATTGGTTCGGACAACCGGGAGCTCGAATATTACACCAAAATTCGCCTTTGATTCCACTCATTGCGATTATCTTACAGTTAAACCAGTTCACATTGCATTTTGGAATGGAACAAAATGGGTTGATAAAGGGTTAGGCGATATTGATGGTGAATATAGAAAAACCAGTAGCTCTCAAAGTTCATTTGGATATTTTGCGTTTAGTTACAAATTGCAAACTGGTGATGATTATACAATGCCTTTATCTATAAACGCTGATAGTGTTTGTGAAGCTACTGAAACCATTTTGAGGAACAAAAAAATTTGGTATTCATTTACACCAGATTCAACTATTAATACAATATTGATAAACAAAACATTAATGGGAAGTAAGAATATGGCATTTATTCATACTTTTTCTATTTATCAGTCGGTAGCTTATGCGCAAAAAGAATTGGTTTATAAGTGGTACTATGGAGAAAATGACTCTTTACAGTCAGATATAACTTTATATGCAAATCTTGATACCAGCAAATCATATTATATCGCAATCGAAAAATTGGTTGAAGCAGATGATTGCTCTTTTTGTGATGATGATTCTACATTTTTGAATATTTGTATTACTAATCGTAATCAAAATATTTCGGTTTTAAATCAGCTTCCCCACAAAATCCTTCTTGGTCGCAACCTCCTTATCGAATTGATTTTAATTCCGGAACCCCAACTTTGGATGCCAGCTTCTCATTGCCGGTTACTCCAAGCTTTACTCATAATGTACAACAGGATTTAAATGGAAATATATTATTTTATGTGGTTGATGGAACAATTTACGACCCTACTGGAAGTTTTGTTGCAGATATTGAATGCAATTGTTACAATGGCGAATTACTTCACAGCAATAGTGAGTTTTTAATAGTACCCGTTCCTGGAAACTGTAACCAATATTATCTTATAGGTGCAGGAAGAACATCCAGCTCAGGTCAGGGTGACCCAAAACCATACTATGTAATTTATGATTTATCAACTGGCGACGTAATCGGAACAGGTGGTGCCCCAGGCAATCCTGCCATCCCTTTGCCATCGTATTTCAATAACAATCTTCATCACGGGATAATACATTTTGCAGCTACTCCTTTAGGAGCAAATAATTTTAGATTTTTATTCATTTCAAGTACAGAGAATATTTTTAGATACAAAATAACTGCTACAGGTATTGTCTTAGATAATGGCCCCTCTGATGGTGGAGTCACCGATTTTGTATCGGATTTAGGGTTTTATGGAAATGGCTCCGCTTCAATGAGAAGTGAGATGGAAGTACATAGTTTTCCAAATAACACGTTTCTAAATTCAACTTTGCTTTATAAAATAGCAGTTCCTTTAGAAGGATCTGGTGGAAGTAGTACTGGGGGTATTCGTAATTTTATTATGATTGCATCATTAGATATGCAAGGCATCATTAACTCCTCCACTGTTAAATTTATTGATCTAATAAGCGGAGGAGGAACTAATTATCGAGATGTTAAAGGATTAGAGTTTTCGCCAAATGGTAAATATTTATATGTAAACACAACCTTGCACCATACATTTTTTATGTAGATGTTAATGCATCTACACCAGTTTTAATTCCCCTATTATCGGGATCAATCACAAATGCAAGTGATTTTCAGAATTCTCAAATTGAATGGGCATATGATGGAAAATTATATATGGGATCCGGAACTAGAATGGCTTGTATTAATAATCCTAATGACCCAACTACTGCCACTTTTTCTGATCCCGCACCCGGATTATCTAATTTAAGCACATCAATTACCACTACATTAGGTTATGGTGGAGCAACTGAACCTTTGGTGGTTTTTCCTGATCAAATTGATGGGGAGATATATGGTTATTCTCTTCTTCCAAATGCAGTCGGAATAGGATTATCTTCTTCTGTAGCATGTACAGGGCAGTACATCTCTTTGACATCCAACTCGGGATTCTCAAGCTATCTTTGGAACACCAGCCAAACTACCCAAAATATAACTGTTACAAATTCTGGAGTATATACAGTTGTGGTAACCGATGCAAATGGTTGTCAGGCAAAATCTAGTGTAGAAGTTTCAATTATAGATTGCTGTACGGGCACAGTAGGTACCCTCACAGGAAACTTTTTCTCAAGTCAATTAAGTGGTTTTTCATTTTATTCAACTTTACCACCTAGAATTGAATCGGGCTTCAACGGAGTACCTGCAGCATCGGGCCCATCGGTGGCTTTAAATGGCACTTTAACAATTGATCAACCAGATTTTGAATTCCGAGATTTAGAGTTAACAATGGGTGAGAATTCAAAAATAATATTAGCTCCTGGTTCAACCAAGACACTTAACTTTGAAAATAATAATTATATTCATGGATGTAATGACAATATGTGGGATGGAATCTATATTGAATATGCTCAAGGCACGTTAGAAGCGTCTGATGGCAACACTTTTATTGAAGATGCAAAAAACGCAATTGTTTCTAATGATTTTGGAAACTTCCAACTAGAAAATGTACACTTCAACCGAAATTGGAAAGATTTGGTCATCAATTTGAAAAATGCAAGTGTAGCCCATCCTGGAAGAGTTTTTAATGGATGCAAATTCACTTGTGGACCATTATATATTAGCGCAGATGCTCTGTGTTATTCTCCTCATTTGGGAGCAATAACCAACGTTGGAATAGAAATTAATGGACCTGGAGTTGTTCAAGTCGGAAATCCTTCTTTTGCCGACAATGAATTTGATAACATAAGACGAGGAATTGCAACTAATAATGTCAAGAAAGGAAGAATTGAAGCATGTAATTTTCAAAACATAACTGATGCAGGAATTTATAGCTACAACAGTAAATTGTTAATTTTAGGAAATGACTTTTTAACATCAAGAACTGGAATACTTAGCACCACTAGTTCATCGTCAATGTTCTTTGGTCATATAATTACTGGAAATACTTTCACGGATGTACTTTATCACATTTCAGATTGGGCAGGAAAGTACCATTACATCGGACCGGGTTATGGATATGGTAAAAACTTCTTTGGCGATATTAATTCAGATCCTAATGACAATATTGCAGGTACATACTTTCTTGGTACTTCTGGTTTTACAATGATGGACAATGAATTTTATCGGAGCAAATACGGATCAGTTGTACTCAATTCAGGTCCATATGGGCGGCAATTGATTATCAGGATGAGGGTAATTTCCATCAAGACTGCAATAACGCAATTTTGGGAAGAGCAAATAATTCAAAGCTATCTATTCATTGTAATAATTTTAATACCAGTTTAGTGACATATTACAATAATTACAGTTGGGACTTTAGTACTAATTCTGCCACGACTTCAACTCTTGCTGATCAGGGGGTCACCAATCAACGATGTAAAAGCCCCCGGCTGGTGATAGGTTTTTCAACCAAAGTTATAATGATTTATTAGGAGAAATTACTCTACCTTTTGATTATTATGGTCATGACTTTTCAAGTATTTCTTGTTTATCAGAGATCAGAGTCAAGATTTCTGCGGGAAATGGGACGAATTATCCAACTCCAGTCATTAATAATTGTTTTGGCACCGATCCGGATGTTCCTTGCAAACCGGCACCCTGTCCTCCTCCATGCAATGATCGCATAATCGCTGTTACCAGTGATATTGATTCGTTAGTGACCGAATATAATACGTTAGAAGAATTGATCCAGACGGAGGAGACCGGTGATTTATTATATGAAATTACCTACAATGGAGATGAAGAAGATTTGAGTGATATCTTGTTGGCGGCCTCCTTTGAGCGATTCCGTTTTGGTTGAATTGAGTAGATCTCATTCAGCCCTAACCTCACCTAGCTTAAAAAATGTTTTTGTTGCCAACTCTATACTTTCTGATTATGTTAAAAATGAAATTCTTAATGAAAATACAAGTTTGGATTCAACAGATAAGGCTGATTTAATGGCAATACAAGGAAATTATACTTTACATCCAACCTTGGCTGGACTTGCAAAACAAATTACTCAGAAAAAAGTGAACCAACAATTGTATGTTAATGATATGATACGTTACTATGCAGATAGTGATTCAGTCGATGCTGCAGTAGAGGCCCTTTTGTTATTAAGCTCCGAGGCAAATATTCAAACCTTGTTTTCTACGAGTATTGGTCTAAACCTTGATGAAACTAGTCAAGAGATTTACAATACATTATCTGAAATAGAAACCATCGACCCAGATTGGATGGCAGTTCAAGGATTGTTATTGCAGTTGGTATTGAACAATCAAACCGTTTTTGATATAGACAGTACACAACATGCTATGCTATACGAAATCGCTGAAAAAACAGAGGCATCATTGGCATCAGCAAACGCCCGATCAATTCTTAAGCTGGTTTTCGATGAAGAATTTGAAGATGATATTGAATCAGAAAGCAGATTCGGGACAGGACAAATTAAGAGTGAAATCGAAGTTAAAAAAATTAATTCCAATCAGTTATCATTAAATCCGAATCCCACCATAAATCAGGTTACTATCTCTTACAATCTAGATGAAAGTGCGGAAATGGCAGTTTTTGAACTATTTGATGTTTTTGGAAGCTTAATAATGAAAAAGGAAGTGCCTTCGGGGAAAAATCAATTCAGATTGCAACTAACAGAATTATCTCCAGGTATATATCTCTGTGTTATAAAGAACAATGAATCCCGCTTTCAAAAGAAATTGGTAATTACTAAATAATTTACTATATTTACTCCTCCCTACTGCATTGTTGCAGTAGGGAGTTATTTTAGCTTATGAAAAGAAGAATATTGTTTACGCTTTTTATATTCTGTTTGACCACTAGTCAGGGTCAGGTTTGGAAACCGTATGGTGCAGGATTTATTCCGCCAAATGTGATTTATGACTTATTAATTTATAACAATGAGTTGTATGCATGTGGGGAATAACTGGGTCTGGAACTAATGTCATAAAAAGTGTTGCGCGTTGGAATGGAGCCACTTGGAATTCTATAGGTACTGGAACTCTTAAAGTAGGGCCAAAATGCATGAGGGAATTTAATGGTGATTTAATTGTTGGTGGAGCATTTTCAGCCCAAGGAACCATACCAAATACGAGAGGAATTGCAAGGTGGGATGGGAATCAATGGCATTCTTTAGGAAGTGGTATTACATCGGGAACTCTACATGCAATGGCTGTATACAATGGAAGTTTGTACGTTGGAGGCAACACCACTTCGATTGATAGTATGACAATCCGAGATATTGCCCGTTGGGATGGTACCAATTGGTATCCTGTTTGTACCTTATCACTTGGTTTATCCGAGGTATATGCACTTGAGGTTTTTAACAATGAATTGTATGTAGGAGGCTATTTTTATACAGTAAATGGCGTAAGCATACCCAACATTGCGAAGTTTGATGGAACTTCGTGGAGTGCCGTTGGAGGTGGATTAAATGGTGATGTAGTTGACTTATATGCAGACACTACTAACAATCGATTATATGCTGTTGGAAGTTTTAGTTTTGCTAATGGAGGCACTTTACCTTGCCCATCAAATGTAGCTTTTTGGGATGGAAATATCTGGAACGCTGTTGGTCCAAACGGTCCAAGTTTAGTGCCATCGGAAGTATATGTTCACAAAAATGAAGTGTACATTGGAAATAATATTGGATATTGCTTTAATTCCAACGGTGATACATTGTCAGGTATAGCAAAATGGGATGGAAATGATTGGATGCCACTAGGGAGAGGTACTTATATTCAAGATACCTTGTGTGGAGCTATATACGCTTTATTAAGTTACAATAATGATTTGGCTATCGGAGGTGGTTTTACGACAGTAGGAGACACCACTGCAAATTTGATTGCCGCATGGGGTGATACCGTAACCTCACTTCCATCACAGGAAGAATTAAGTAATGAAATCAAAATATTTCCAAATCCATTTAATAATTCTACACATATTTCGCTCTCAGAAAATCATAAAGGCAAATTACCATTAATATTTCAGTTATATCAAATGGATGGAAAAGTAGTTTATGAAACTAAAGTCACTTCAATGGAATTTGAAATTCAGAAAAGGAACATAAGTTCAGGAACATTTACTTATTGTATTTTTAATCAAAATAAACAAAAACTCGCATGTGGCAGATTAGTTATGGAATAAGTATTCTTAACTGCTTTTAATTCTGTTTATCCGTTCTCAACATTTATATGGTTCCTTCATCCGCAAAAGAGAAATAAGATTCTGGAGTTAAAATGATATAATCTAAAATCATAATCTCCAAAATCTGTCCACCACTTTTCAGCTTTTTTTAAGATTCAGATCAGCATCGCTAGGATTCAAATTTCCACTTGGATGATTATGAGCAAGAATGATTCCGCTGGCATTACACTTTAAAGCTACAGAGAAAATTACTTTCGGGATCCACACCCTAGAAGGCAACTCCTCCGATGCTATTAAAAGCACCTCGCCTATATCACCCTTGACGAAGATTTTAACTTGATCGCAGATGCCTCCGGAATAATCCCAGTTACTACTGAAAACTCTGTAAATGATTTAGCTATTCAGAATATCGTTATTCCAAAAAATGGCTACATTTACATTTATGTTGCCAATGAAAGTCCTACGCCTGTGTATTTCGACAATTTAACCATCTTGCATAAAAAATCAAATGTGTCTGAATTGAATGATTACTATCCGTTTGGTTTACTTAACCAATTCCAGAGCCAAACCAGTTTATCCTTTGACCCTATCAATAAATTACAATATCAAGGCAAAGAATTGCAATCACAACTCAATTTGAGCAGACTTGATTTCGGACTTCGGCACTATGATGCGACCTTGGGTCGGTGGGGAGTACAAGATCCGAAAATGCAGTACTTCAATCCCTATGTGGCTATGGGTAATAATCCAGTGAGTCATATTGATCCAGATGGAGGCCTGGCATTTGCACCAACTATGTCAGGGGATGGATTGAATGATGCAGAAACACATGGAGGAGGAGGTGAGGGGTCTGTAACATATGCTAAATTCATGAATGCTGCTAGATTTTCAGACAGTTACATAGGTATTTCTGGTAGTTCCTGGACCACCAATTCTAAAGGTAAAAGGGTGAATAATGAAGCCTATTTTGATCAATTAATGAAACCTGCTGGGGGTGTTTCATTTTCATTTTATAAAGCGAGTTTTAATGGCGCAACTACAGGCACTTTCTCTAGTCTTTCTGGTGCTACAAATTCACTTAATGATGCAATGGATAAATATATTGCTGAAACTCATGGTGAGATGCTAAATTCATTTTCGAATTCAGGTGGGGGAGAAAAATATTTTGATTCTGAATTCACGTATACCTCATCGGACGGCACTGAAAGTAAAGGATATTTTCATAAAGGTTATACCGTTAAGGATAATAGTCCAATAAATTTAATGGCTGGCGGTGGAGTAAATGGAAGTACTGATAATAAAAACACTTCCGTCACAAGATTTTTAAATTATTTTGAAGAAGGCTCAGCTGATGGAGTAAATGCAAACAGTAATATGCTTTCTAAAAAAGCTGTAAATAATGCATTAAATATTTTTGGTATCATGGCTGGTGGTTCCTCTATCCTTGCTGCGAAAGGGGCTTTTGCTTCTGTAACATATGTTGTTTCGGGATTATCAATAATAAATAACCTGGATGGGTTATCTGGTGCATCTTCAAATATTTCCAATCCTGAAACTTTGAAAAATATAGGTTATATTAAAAACTCTGTGGATGCAGTTGGAGTTGCATCAGGAGTGTATGGGGTATTAATAAATAGGAATATTGGTTCACTGCCAGGTTTGATGATAGATGCAAGCTCAATATATAATAATACTAGAAAATGATTTCAAAGAACTTGATAAAAATTTTATCCCTCCCTATTATCACGAAGAAAATGAATTCAAGCATAGAAACTTTTAGAATAAATCCCAATATCATAGAAATATTGATTATGGTATTTGGAATTAGCTTGTTAATGTTATTTTTTTGTTATATTGATAACAATTTAACAATAGATAATATAATATATTTTGTCAAATTCGCATGTGTTACTACATTTTTTTTTATTGGATTTACTGGCAGGTGGATTATTGTAAAAAACGGAAGTTTAATTATTTCCAAGCCTCTAATATTGATTTTTTTGAAACCTAAAATTATTAAGTTGGAACTCATTAATGAAATCAAAATATATTCAAAGGGAGCGTATTTACAGTTTCCAGGTTTTGAAATTTTTTATTTGGATACAGAGCAAAAACAAATTAGATATAGGTTTATATATAGCATGTTAGCAAAAAAAGATATTGAACATTTTTCCTATTATATGAATTCTAGAAAAATTAAAACTAAAATTTATAATTAAATTCTCAAAATATTATGTCAGGACCAGATAATATTAAAACCAAAACTTCAAGTTATTATTTTTTGATAATTGCTGGAATCTTTGGATTATATACTTCTATATCCAACTATAAAACAGAGTCAATAATTTCACTTATTAAAGTTGGTATTCCATCATTCATAATTATTTTTAGTCTAACAATGATCATTAGAAGTAATTTCAATAAGCACTAATGATAATTTTAAAACTAAATAATAACAATTCAATTTTTCAATTATGCTTTTCTTGCTAGTACAATTTTTATAAAAAACAGTTCAAAGTATTATACGATCGAATCAAAAACAAAACTTTTTAAATTATATAATTCCTTTATCTACAAAAGAAAAGAAAGATTTAGAAGTTATTATAATGTGATCTAGAATTGTAATTTCTAAGATCCACCTCCGTCGGATTCCTCGTATCCATCCGACAAACTAAATCTTGATTTAAGTTGAATCATAGTTTTCCTTTGCCCGTTAAATATATAAATACCTGGTCAATGGAACAAACCGATGCAACATTTATTAAAAAGACTTATTCTCAGGAGGAAAAGCAAGCTTTAATTGAGGGTTGGAAACAGAGCGGAAAAAGCAGAATGGCTTTTAGCAAAGAGCACGGCATCAATTACCACACTCTAATCAGTTGGGTGGCACCTAAAATGTTGGTTTAGCCAAACCCCTCTAACAGCAAAGTGTATTTTAATTTTAAAGATATAGATTTTAGTAAACAGTACAACCTACGAATTTATGACAGCAAAGGGAATTTAATTTTGCAACAAACTATTACTTTAAATTTATTTTAATTAAATGTTTCATCCATCAAGCCCGGTATTTACAGGTTTATGTTTGGAAGTTCGAACGAGATACTATTTAACATCAAAATAGTATGATCCCAAATTTGAATATCTAAAATCTGTTCAGCACTTTTTAATTTTTTAGTTAAGTCCAAATCGGCATTACTGTGATTCAAATTTCCAAGTGGATGATTCTGAGCGAGGATAATTCCACTGGTATTCCTTTTCAGAGCAACCGAAAATAATTTTTGAATGGCTTAAAATTTCTAATTTAACATCAGTCTCAAAAAGGTTCAGCAACAGTATTAGTAAAAGCACCCTTAAACCGTAGGTCATTATAAAAATCCTGTTCAGGCAGAAAATAAATTTGGGAGCCATTGTTTTTAAATTCCATACGCTCTTTTTCATCGGAATAATAAACATAGGTTACCAAAGGATTTTTATTTTTCAATGAAAAATAATTCAATTCATTTTGCCACCACCCTGCAATGATTACCGTTTTAGTATTGATAGCAGCCAGTTTCTTAACAACGTCTTTAGCATATTTTATTTTTTGAGCTCTTTTGGTTAAATCTGCTGTGACCATTCCGGTAAGCGGATCGATAGCAACAGCAGTATTGCCAATGGTGGTTCGAAAGGCAAGGGAAGATGCCTTACTTCCCGGCAAAGGATCATCTAAATTAATACCCAAAAGAAAACAGGAAAATACCATTGCCAAAGCAAATGCCCACATCATTTTTCTGGAAAGTAATAGGGCAAACAGAATAATTATAAATGGTACCATCGGTAATACAAATGCCGATTTCTGAGGAATTTTGAAAAAGAATACGTGTACAATACTATCGTTAGTGTACTCATGATAATTAGTGGAATTTTCTTATTTTTTCCAACTACTTCCATTTTCCTCCATGAAAAAAAACTTACCGCCACTGCCACAGCCACCGCTACACAACCAATCACTCCCCAGGCTCCAATGCTTGCTTTGTATATATTTTTAAGAAAAGGAGGGTAGGGGAAGTATTCATAATACGTGAAGAAAGAAGTTCCATAAGTAGCATAAACTGGAATGAAGCAGATAATTGCAACAGTTGTGGTGACAATTCCAAGTAAAACAATTTGTCGAATAGTACGATCCTGAAAATAAATTAGCACACCAAACGCAACCACCATGGCCCCTGCAGTTATTCTGAATCCACAAGCCATTCCTAAAAGGATTGCTGCCACTACTATTTTTCTTTTTGCAACAAAATACATAGCTACCAGCACCAGGGAAAGTGTCCATGTATAGTCCATTAAATTAGTGCTGTTAATATATAAAACAGGTACAAAGGCCAAGGCTACCCCGGATGGAATTACACTTCGAATATTCCAAAGTCGAAGTGTAAACATAAAAAACAGGACACCTGTTGTCGATACCGTTGCAGTCATTAAATTGAGCACCCATGGAGGTAGTTCCCACAACATCGCAAGTAAAAGTTCCTGTAAGGATGCCCGGGCATACGTGAAACTTCGTATAGGCCTGTCAGTGAAATATTCCGGGCAGTCAAAATTAAACCGTAGGCATCTTCTTCAGAGCCAAAACCAGAAAACAAAAAGGGTATTCTGGAAAGAAATATTGCCAGGGCGACCAAGTACAGTGACCTGTTTTTTTCCTGTAATTGAAACATTAGCTGCCGGGTTTGGCATTAATTACTTCAATGGCTTTCAAAAAGGTTTTATCTACTCCAAGCAAGATAGGATAAAAACCTTCGTTTTTAAATACCTGACGACCAATAAAAGCTTTTATCTGATTTTTTAAATAGGCTTCTGTTTCTGATATTTCTTTGTCATTTTTCTTTACATCCTTTGCCAAAGCTGCTTTTATGAAGGAATCAAAAACAATTTTATCTACCTGGAAATTGTTTTTAAAATCAGTAAAAGATTTGTAACTTTTCATTCTAGCACGATTAACATCTACATAATCAAATGCAAACTCACTTATAACGCTTTTGTTGATTACTTCAATAAGGAATTCGTTATTGCGACCCGTTGTGTCAATGGGAACAAATACATCTGGCATAATACCACCACCGCCATAAACAAATTTGCCTCCGGGTGTTTTAAATTTGAGAGAGTCCGGAAAATGAATCGAATCTGCTGTTAACAATTCATTGTGATCAAAGCGGGAGTTTAATTCATTATTATACTCATCGTAACCATCTTTATAAGGTTTTTGAATGCTACGACCGGTTGGCGTATAGTAGCGGGCAATAGTAAGCCGCAAAGCAGATCCATCGGGTAAAACAGTTTGCTCTTGAACAAGTCCTTTCCCGAAACTTCTTCTTCCAACAATGGTGGCTCTGTCCCAATCTTGCAAAGCACCGGCAACAATTTCAGAAGCTGATGCCGAACCCTCATCAATTAAAATCACCACTTTGGCATTTTCAAATTCTCCAACACCCGTTGCTTCATAATTTGTTCTTGGTCTGGCTTTACCCTCAGTATAAACAACAGTTTTTTTATTACCAAGAAATTCATCTGCAAGCTTCGTCGCTGCATCCAAATAACCACCGGGGTTGCCTCTGAAATCGATAATGAGTTGCTTCATTCCTTTCTTTTTCATAGCAATGGATGCTTGCATAAATTCATCGTAGGTGGTGGCTGCAAAACGACTGATTTTAAAGTAGCCGGTGCTGTCATTTACCATGAATGAAGCATCTAATGAGTAAATAGGAATTTTTCCACGGGTAATAGTAAAATCTAATAATTGAGATACGGATCTACGAAGTATTTTCACTTTTACTTTTGTTCCCCCTGGCCCTCTTAGTTTTTGCATTACTTCGGAATTGGAAATATTCACCCCGGCAACAACAGTGTCATCAACCATCACAATGCGATCGCCGGCTTTTATGCCAACACTTTCAGAAGGCCCTCCTGAAATAGCTGAAACCACCATAATGGTATCATTCTGTAAATGAAATTCAACTCCGATCCCCTCAAAATTGCCTTCTAATGGTTCATTGGCCGATTTTAAATCTTCAGCAGGAATGTATGCGGAATGTGGGTCGAGTGACTGCAACATTTTTTCAATAGATACATTGACCAGTTGATTCCTGTCAACAGTATCAACATACTCTTGCTGAATATAAGTGAGTACATCCGAAAATTTGTTAAATTGATTGGTATTTGCAGAAAAAAAAGAACGTTCCTGAATGAAAGGGACATGAAGTAAATTCCCAAGGTAAATTCCACCCGCCAATACTATCGCAAACAGAAAAGGCATATAATACCACTTTTTAAAAGTTTTTTCGTTTTCCATATTTTAGTAGACCCTTTTTAAACTCAGAGTTTGGGTTGGTATTGTTGAACATCAACTTTAAAACGGCGCAGAAACTCCACGCCTTCATCTATTTCAATTCCTTTGTAATGGGCATAAGATTCTAGAAAAATAACTTTCTTTATGCCGGTTGTAAAAATTACCCGTGCACATGCCAAACAAGGAGACAGCGTAACATAAATAGTAGCCCCTTCAATAGTTGCATTGTTTTTAGCAGCATAAAGGATAGCATTTTCCTCAGCATGTATAGCAAGTGAACACCCACCTTTGCGATCGCGCGCACACCCCTGACCGGGCCATTCCTGATCACAATTATGTGTTCCGGCAGGCGGGCCGTTATAGCCGAGTGAAATAATTCTTGTCTCCTGGGTGAGAACTGCCCCAACCTTAATTTTAACACAATGGGATTTCTGAGCTAATTTCTGAGCCAGTTCCATGTAAATATCGTCGAATGAGGGCGTGTTCATAAAAGTAAAGCGGCAAAGATAGCAAGCAAAACCTTAAAGCAGGATGGTTTTACTAATAAATTGAATATACTTAATTTGTCTGGCTTTTAATGCTCTTCTTTGCAATTCAATTCTTAACTTTGCCTATGAGGTTGATTTTTGCACTTCTTGTTTTCATGCTGATTCCCTTGCTGCTCGCGGCACAGGAACAAGTGCTGCCAGCGGATACAGCAAAGTTTTATAAAGATTTGTACCGGTATAGCAAGGATCGAAAATTCACTTATCGATTGTATAAAGCGATTTTTAATGTACCCAAAGATCCTGTTAATGCAAAATTGAACAAAAGGGCAGAAGATGAATCTTTTCTAAAAATTTGGAATGTCGCGTTATTCGTTCCATAATAATTGTAAACCATGGAGCCTTTGGATATTCATTAAAAGATACCGGGCAAACTCCACAGTTTTGTTCAGAAAGCAGGCAATGCACTGCATTTTAAAACACAACGCAGGGTGGTTAAAAATTATCTTTGTTTGATGAAGGGGATGAGTTGGACCGGCTGGAGGTAGTTGAATCGGAACGACTATTGAGGCAATCGGAATTTATCAGAGATGCCCGTATTGAGGTAAAACCCGTCGATGGAACTTCCGATTCGGTAGATGTTGTGGTGAGTACTCTCGATATATGGACTTTTGCTCCGGGGTTTACTATCACCGGCTCCAGAGTTAAGATCACATTTACTGAATACAATTTTTTAGGTGTAGGTCACAGATTTAAAAATACAGGTGTTTATAATTATAAAAACGCTTCTACTGATCCTATTTATCTTGAAGGTTCTTATTTAATAAACAATATTGCCAATACTTTTATATCATCGGAAGTTAGTTATAGAGTGCTACAAAACGATAATCTTAAAGCAATTTCTTTTAACCGACCGTTCTACTCAACGCTCACCGATTGGGCTGGTGGCGTATCGGTTGCAAACAGAATAGTCAAAGATTCTATTGAGTTTAAAGAATCAGGGTTTGAAAATTACAAGTACAGTTCCTGGATTTCAAGTGTATGGTTGGGAAGAAGTTTTGCTTTGAAAAAGGGACCGACTATTGAAGAAAAAGCAACTAAAGGTGTAATTTCTTTAGCATACACTCGCACCCGCTATAGTTCCCTTGCTCCTCCATCGCAGAATTTGGAATCCTATTTTGTTCCTGTAGATTTATATTTGGTGAGCGTTGGGCTCACTAACAGAAAATACTTTACTGATAGATATATTTTTGGGTTTGGCGAAAAGGAAGATGTTCCTACCGGAAGATTGTTAGAAGTATCAACCGGTTATGAGCAAAAGGAATTAACGGGAAGAAATTATTTCGATGTGAGTATCGGAAGTTCTGAATATATTGGAACAAATGGTTACCTGGCTTCAAGGATTACTTTCGGTACGTTTATCTCTGATCGTGGATTAACACAAAGTTTAATTAATGCCGATATTTTTGCCTTTTCAAGATTGTTTAAATTCAGGAAAGCGAAAATAAGATGGTTTGGTTATTCAAATTTTTTATATGGCATTAATAGAGACGATGGAGAGTTTATTTCGCTTCGTCGAGGAAATGGTATTCCGGGGTTCAAAAGTGAGATTCCGGAAGGAACTGCACGATTTACATTCAATATGCGCTTTCTTTTCTTTAATCGCTTAGAATGGTTGGGGTTCAGAGTTACTCCTGTGCTATTTTTGGGAATGGGAATGATTGGAGATGATGAAACGCCATTGTATAATGCAAAAATTTATAAAGGGTTTGGTGCTGGCGTAGCCGTCACCAATGTTTTTCTGATTCAGTCTAATTTCGAAATTTTGATCGGCTTTTATCCCGGAGCCAGCACCGGGCAATTAAGATTTAATCCTGTAGATGTTTGGAATTTTCAATTTAAGGATTATGCTTTTGATAAACCTTCAGTTGTTGCTTTTGAATAATTCTTTGGACACTTCTATATAAAACGAAACAAAATTTCGGATGTCCTGATTAGAACTTGATAGAATAGAATTGCGATATTTCAACTCAGGCCTCAAATCAGTTTTGTCTATTCAGATGAAATAGTTTTTCATGCACTAAAACATGATCATCGGACCTTACTTCCAGCAAATAAACTCCGGAAGGGAGTTCCGGTAAAAATTCTATGGAATTTTCAGAAACAGTTTTTTTATTGAAAACTTTTTTTCCTGTTAGGTCCGTGAGGCTCCATTCAAGTTGTGAATTATTAAATTCGTTAGCACAATGAAGCGCAATTTTATTGGTAAAAGGATTTGGGCCTACAGTGAAAATGCTTTTAGAAAACAAATCATTGAGCCCACTGGTAGAGGAGCAAAGAATCAGGCTGGTACCGGAAGTGCCGGTTGTTGAATTAATCCAGGTGCCTGTGTTGGATAAGCTTCCTGCAAAAGGCCCAAGTTGTGAAGCTACTAAATAAGGTGCTGTCGAAGATGTCACTAATTGAATTGCTTCGTTGCAACCACTATTTCCTGCACTATCGGTTTTTATGATTATTAAATCTGCAACCGAACCATAGTAAACCGAACCGCAAATAGCATAACCACCATCATTAGTTGCAATGCCACCACCTGCTGTATATTCACTTCCGTTCACCGGATTGTAAATTTTTGCCCAAACAGGTGTACCGATGGAATCGGTTTTTAATAAAGTTAACCCATTGGCGGTGCCGGTAAATCCGTACGAGTGTCCGGCAACAATTAGTCCCTGATCATTGGATTCAATAATTGATACCGCCGACAGACTTGCACCAGACGCACTGTATTTTTGAACCCATATGTTTGAAGTTCCAGTTGCATCAGAATGCGCAATGGCTATTGAATTGCCGGTTGGTGCTCCAATGTCAATGGTGCCTGTACTGATGTGAAACCCACTTGTAGATAGCAAGGCATCTGATGTGTTTCCTGAACCGCTGAGTTGAATGTTTGTTTGTCCTGCATATATTCCTAACGTATCCGTTTGAATTTCTGTGGCAAATGTTCCGGTTAAAACCAGGGAAGTAGGTCCAATAATATTGGCGCGCATATTTGGAGAAGCATAAATGGAAGTATTGAAATTTGAACTGAGCAGATTTCCTGAAGCATCAAGTCTAAGTACAGTTGCTTTAGTACTTCCAATAACACAGGAGCCGGTAACCAGAAAGTTTCCGGAAGGAAGTTCAATAACGGAATTTCCATAATCATTGTTCGCATTTCCGTAACTGCGTGTCCATAAAGTATCGCCATTTACATCGGTGCGAACTAATAAAATATCTTCATTTAAATTAGTCAAACGAATGGTGCCCGTCATCAGGTATCCTCCATCGGATGTTTGGATTATATATTTACCTGTTTCAATTAGGGAAGTACCATAGGTTTTTTTCCATTGAACAACACCGGCGCTGCTTATTTTAACAATATAGGCATCTGCCGTTGCTCCAATTGAAGCGGTACCACAAGTTACTAATCCGCCATCAGCAGTATTTGCCAGATTGCCTGGAATAATGTAATCGCCCAAATCCAATTGAATCTGGTAGGTTAAAGGTTGTCCAAATAGTGCTGTTGAACAAAATACTATGATCAGTATAAATACATTTTTCATTGGTAGAATTTTTTGTAAAGTTAGAGGAATAGTCCCTCATTTTTTGTAGAATTATTCTGACTATTTTCAATAACAACATTTCCACAATTTGGTGGGTATAACTTCTGCGACAACTTTGGAATTTTCCTGCCAAAGCAGTTTAATTTAGTGCAAAAATCAAACACATGCAAAAAGCAATTACTATTTTATTAATGTCCTTTATTGGTGGATTCTGGTTTCAAGCCACTCAGGCTCAATGTGTAATTGATTCTACCCAAACAACTGCCGGAATCTATCCGGATACTTTACCGGTAGCAACAGCTGGTCAGCCATACGCTGTGGATGTTACTTTTGTGATGTTAACGGATACTTTAGGCTTAACAATATACAATTATCAGATTGCTAGTGTAGTAGGTTTGCCCGTTGGCCTGAACTGGCAGTGCAATAATTTTGGAAATGGATGTAACTATGACCCATCCGTTTCTATTTTCGGATGTGTAAATATAACAGGTACCCCTGTTTTACCCGGAAACTATACAATGACTATTACCGTTATTGCTGATGTGCAACTGGTAGGACAACAAAACATAAGTTTCGATCAGCCATTTGAAGTATTGCCGGGAACAGTGAATAATCCCGGCTTTAGTATGCAGAATTCTTTGGGATGCACTCCGCTGACGGTTGATTTTGTAAATAATAACCCCGGGCAATTAGCTTATTTATGGGATTTTGGAAACGGACTTCAGAGTACGCAGGAGAATCCACCTTCACAAACTTATACTACCCCTGGAACCTATGTAGTAACCCAAACAGTAACTCCAAACACCTCTCCGGCCTGGTATCTCACCGGTATAACGGTAACGTCTATACCCAATAATTA
This sequence comes from Bacteroidota bacterium, assembly GCA_016722525.1. GTDB lineage: Bacteria > Bacteroidota > Bacteroidia > AKYH767-A > OLB10 > JADKJB01. The sequence goes on along the minus strand of JADKJB010000001.1, from coordinate 385,149 downwards.
TGGAGGTTTTATTGATGATCCTGATATGTATTTTCTGCTTTTTGATCCTCAGGGTAATCAGGTTTATGACTCCCATCCTGCAATCGATAACACTTTTCCTCCTGTCACATGGAGCACCCCCAATATCCCATTATTAAATGGAAATTATACCATTCATGTTTGGGATGAGGATGGTGGTTTGTTTGGCGCCGATGATGATTTGGGAGAGATTACTTTCGCGGGGAATGGTGTTTCAGGAACAGCATCAGGCTCAGTGGGTGGTGCTACAGGTTTACTAATTATCGACTATACTATTTTTGAAACTCCTGTTGTTCCTTTAGTTGCCACAGATACTATTTATGTTTATGAATCACCTGCAACTCCGATTATCATTTCATCAGGTTCATTGGTTATTTGTGAAGGCGATTCGCTTTCCTTGAGTACAAACGATACCATCAATCAAATTCAATGGTATGAAAGTGGAATTATTTTGGCAGGTGACACAGCAATGGTTTTCAATCCAATTGTAAGTGGAAGCTACAATGCCGTAGTAAGTTCTGTAAATGGATGCACTGCAACTTCACTTCCAACAATTGTTGTAATTAATCCTTTACCCATTAAACCAACATTTTTTGTTAATGGAAATATATTTACAACAGGAGTTACCGGTTTAAATCTCCAATGGTATTTTAACAATATAGCAATTACCGGTGCAACCGGAAGTTCCATTACCGCAGCGGCGAATGGTACCTACCAGCTATGTGCCACTGATGTTAATGGTTGTGAAAATTGTTCCGATACACTGGCGTTTGTGGGTGTTGGATTAAATACTATCGCATCAAATGGATTTCAGATTTTTCCAAATCCCTCTGATGGAAGGTTTACGGTGCTATTTGAAAATACCGGAAATGAAATTGGTAAATTGGAACTATTTAACGCTTTAGGAACTCTTGTAGATGAGGTTGATATAACCGGTAAGCGCAATTATGTGCGCACTTCTAAGTTGGAATCGGGTGTTTATTTTGTAGTGATTGAAAGAATGGGGAAGCGATATTTTGAAAAATTGATTATTCGATAAATTTCAGGATTATTCAGTGATTTTACTCAAACCAAGCATAGGATCCGGTTAGAATAGCGGAACGGACATCACCCTTTCGCACGATCCCTGGCTGATTGCGATTTTACTATTTCCAGACTAAAAAAATACCCATGGTTGGAATAGCCAGGTATTCTCGAGGTTTTTTGTGCACAAAATGACCATAAAAATTCACATTTCCTGCGTGAAAAATCATCGAAATAATGTAACTTATTGGATAAAATAGTAGTTTTACTTTAATAATTGATCAACCCCATCAAAATGGAAAGAAAAATAGCTACAAACCCACCAGTATTGACAGTTGACCGACATAAAAATTTGTCGCAAAAAGAATTGATCAATGAATATGTACTAAAAGGAAAGCCTGTTATACTCACCGAAGCGGCACTGCCTTGGGTGGCTATGAAAAAATGGACTCCTGATTTTTTCAAGACAAAATACAGTCATATTGAAAAGACGGTGAATGGTCGAAAAATCAAAATGGCAGATCAAATTGATTTGCTTTTTAACTCCACCGCCGAAAACCCTGCGCCTTATCCATATAATTTTAATATGGAGAATATTTTCCCCGAATTAGTTCAAGACACATTGCCAAGATTGGTATATGGGAAAACGGACCGCATACTTAATTCAATGATGCCTAAAGCACTTATTCAACGAACACAGGTACATGAATTGTTTTTTGGCGGATGTGGTGGTGTTTTTCCATTGCACTTTGATGAGTTGTTTATGCATACTCAAATCACTCAAATTTACGGCAGAAAAGAGTTTTATATGTTCCCTCCCGATCAGGAAAGGTTTTTATACCCTGAGGAAAACAATTTTAAAAGTTCTAAGATAAAAAATATTTTTACAGTTGATCTTGAAAAATTTCCGTTGTTTAAAGAATGCACTCCCGTAGTGGAAATGTTAAATCAAGGGGAAACACTTTTTTTTCCAAACCGATGGTGGCACACCACATTAATGCCCGGCCCTTCTATTACTTATGGTAGTTCACATTTGAACCAGTTTAATTGGAATTTATTTCTGGATGATTATTACCGTTTCTTCAAGAAATCCACTCCTTTAAAATCAGCTTTGTTATACAGCTATGGAAAAGTTTTAGGAAAAGCAATGGATGTTCGTGAAGCTTTGATGTAAAATAGAGCATAATGATTGCTTTCTTTAGCACTTCCGAAAATGGATAATTATCTAAAGTCGGGTTTAATTCACCCCGGTCTTTTAGAGAATAATTTGTACGTTTGGTCGAATAAGTCAGCATTAGTTTTTTAAAGAAAACACCAGGAAAGGGGAAGCTTTATTCAAAAAATCAAAGGTTGAATCAAATAAATTCTCGAATAGTGAAACTAAATTTTCCCAATCTCATATAATAGACTTGTTTCAATCAGCATCCTATAAAGTGCTAGGTGGTAACAGCGATTAATTTTGTATTAATTTTAAAACTGAACCAAAATAATAGAGTATTCTAAATTATGAAAATCATTAAAGACTTAGTAAAACGCACCCTTCAACTGGATCCTTATTCACGTGTTACCCCTTTAAAAAACCTCCAGTATGTTGGATCAGTTAAACATGGATATCATATACCAAAAGATTTTTTAAACAGTAATTCGGTCTGTTATTGTGTGGGTGCTGGTGAAGATATTTCTTTTGATGTAGAATTGGTTAGACTCTTCGGGTCAAAAGTCTTTATTATTGATCCCATGCCTTATGCCAAAGATCATTATCTAAAATTGCTGGATTTGACTCGTAAAGGGGAAAGTTTCACTATTGATAAAGGTAAATTTGCTTATACTTATAAATCAAAAGCGGCTGATTTTGAAAATATTACTTATTTAGAAACCGGTATTTGGAATGAAAAGAAAATAGTTAAATTTTTTGATCCTGCAAAAGATAACTATGCCGGTCACTCTATCATCAACCTTCAGGCTACAGAAACATATATTGAAGCCCCGGTAGATCGACTGATAAGTATCATGAAAGAACACAAGCACCCATCAATCGATTTACTGAAGCTGGAAATTGAAGGTTCCGAGTATACCGTAATTGATACCATAGCCGAAGATCGGCCCGATATTAAAATTATTTGTGTCGAGTTTGATGAATTCCATCACGCAAAAAATTCAAAATATCTGTGGAACATAAAACGATCAGCAGACCAACTTCTCAAAATAGGGTACAAAATCGCTCACACTACACATCAATATAAGAGGACATTTATACACAAAGATGTTTTTAATGTGTTAAAAGCTCAGGAATAAGACCGGAGTGTTTTTTGATTGAATTATTTATTTTTTAAGATAAAGTACTGCTGTTTTCATTGAAGTGAAAGTAAATTTGCTCCAATAAGTAATTCTGCCGATTATTTTGTTTTGCTTCCGGCAAGATGATTACCTCATCGTTTTCAAAATTCGCTTTCCGGGACTTACTTTAAAATATTTTTTCAAGAGCACGAGCGGCTTTCCTCTCAGCACATTCGACAGAAAGAATTGATTAAAATGGAGAATTTGGTTTTGTAGTCTTTGCCAAACCGTTATTGTGGTCATAAAAACGTCGAATTGCATTATCGGGTTGACCAACATAAATATAATTTTTAGAAAGGCAGATTATAGCGTAAACGAAAATCATTTGAAAAGTTGATTGAAAAATAATAAAAGTAAAATGAAAGGAAGTCTGAAATTTCAGACTTCCTTTAGGTGGTACCCGGAGCCGGAGTCGAACCGGCATGCCAGTGAAGGCACAGGTGTTTGAGACCAGCGCGTCTACCAATTCCGCCATCCGGGCAATTAAATGGGCTGCAAAAGTAAAAAAAATGCTGGAATTCTGCGACTTTATACTAATTTTATGTGGATTATTGAATTATGCTCAACAAAACTCAATTCTGGCACCTCCGCAACCACGATTTATTCGATATTCTGAGCGATTCTGATATCTCCGATCTGTGCATCATCTCGAATTTTAAAACCGGAAACAAAGGCGATATGATCTTTTTTTCGGATTCAGATGTGAAGCGACTTTATACTATCAAAGAGGGTACTTTAAAGATCTGTACCAACGATAAAACGGGAAAAGAAATTATTTCCGAAATATTAACCATTCATGACATTTTTGGTCATGTTGCCCTTGAAGGGAGCAAGCAAGCACCCAAGGAGTATGCTAAAGTACTCAGTGATACCATAAAAGTTTGTAGTTTTGAAGTGGCTCATTTCAAAAAGGTGTTAAACCGAAATCCTGATTTGACTACCAAATACAACAGTTATGTTGGTGATAAACTTGTCGATTTTCAAAACAAATACTCTGATCTGGTTTTTAAAGATGTGGCTACCCGATTGGTCGAATTTTTTAAAAAATATGCTGCGCATTCCGGAAGAATTTTAGGTTCAAAAGCGGAGATGGAAATGCTGCTCACTCACCAGGAAATTGCCGATTATATTGCCGCTTCCCGACAAACAGTAACTCAATTGATTAATTCGCTCGAAGGGCAGGGGAAAATTATTTATGAGGGGAGAAAAAAAGTAGTAATCCCCGATATCAACAATCTTTAAGCAGCCCATCTTAATCTTTTCCCTGCCAGCTTACCGGTAATTGATCTGCCTCCCAATAGATCGGGCGAAGTCCAGCCGAAATAACTCATTTTGAACCCTCTCAAACCAAGAGTCAAAAACTTCATTAAGTGATCGAATGAAGTCGAGATCGCCTCCCCTAATGGTGCGCCGGACTCGAACCAGGCCCATCTGATAATTTAGTTGAAAACTTTTTCCTGTAAATGGTAAAAAACCTTTGGCATTGTTAGGATTAATTTATAATTTTCAAAATCTTTAATAGCTAATACCACTCTATGTAATTTTAAATTGAGCTCTGTAATTGTATGTAACGTATAGAACGCCCGACAACAAAGGTTCATTCCTAACCCCCTAACCTATCATTCAAGATGATTAAATCTGTACCCCGCTCGTTTGTTATTTTTGTTTGTCTTTTTACTTTGTCATTAGTCGCAAAGTCTCAAACTGTAATTATTAACCCTGCCACCGTCGGCGGTTTTGAAAGCGGTGGAACTTTTGCAGCTAATGGATGGACAGAAGTTAACACACCTCCTTTGCAAACCAATCAATGGTTTTGTGGTACGGGTGCGACAGGCTTTACCGGAGTACGATGTGCTTATATTGGAACCGCTTCAACAAATAACTCTTATAATCCTTCCAGCATTACGGTTTCTCATTTTTACAGGGACGTTACCTTTCCGGCAGGACAACCTAATATAACTCTTTCATTTAACTGGAAAGGGTTTGGCGAAGGAAATTACGATTATATAAGGGTTTACCTGGTTTCAACAGCGACTCCGGTTACTGCAGGCACCTTGCTGGCAACCGGACAAGTTGGGGGCGACTACAATCTTTCTACTACTTGGCAATCGGCTACTTTAGCAATGCCATGTGCTGCAGCGGGAACAACACAACGACTTGTTTTTTCATGGAGGAACGATGGTAGCCTGGGAACGAACCCTGCAGGGGCAATTGATAATATTTCACTGGTATCTAATACCACAACCTCCTGCAACGCTTTGCTAGGAACAGGGGTTTTCAATGTGGCCTCTTTACCCTATGTGTCAGGTGCTGGCACAACTTGTGGTCAAGGCAATGATCTTACTCCCTCCAATACTCCCGTTTGCGGAAGCACCAGCTATCTTACCGGTGAAGATCAGGTTTGGATATTTACTCCAACCACAACCGGTGCAGTCAGTTTTACCCTCAGTGCTCCTTCTGCATTCTATACTGGATTGATGTTGTACAGTGGTTGTCCTGTTGGAGGATGTTCAGGGCCAGCAGCTACCTGTATTGCCTATGCGCAGGATTTTTCGGGTGATAAATCTTTTTGTGCAACCTTAACCGCAGGCGTTACTTATTACCTGGTGCTTGATTCTTATGCATCACCCACATGTAACAGTTACAATTCGTTATCAATAACTCCTGTTGTAGGAAGTTCCTGTGCAACTTTGCTGGGAACGGGAGTGACCAATGTTGCTTCTTTACCTTATAATTCAGGGCCGGGAACTACCTGCTCGCAAGGGAATAATCTTACTCCTACCAATACTTCCACTTGTGGGAACTCCAGTTATTTCACAGGTGAAGATGTGGTGTGGATTTTCACTCCGGCTACTTCCGGACAAATCAACATTACTTTAAGTGCCCCTTCAGCTTCTTATACCGGCTTAATGCTTTACTCTGGTTGCCCTGTTGGAGCTTGTGGCCCGGGTGCCGGAAATTGTATTGCCTTTGCTCAGGATTATTTAGGTGACAAGGCATTATGTTTAAATGTTACCGGAGGAGTAACTTATTACCTTATTCTTGATTCCTACGCTTTTCCTACGTGTAACAATTATAATTTTGTGAGTATTTCAGCTGTAACATCTGGAGCTGCCGGGGCCACATGTGCTACCGCCGTTAGCATACCCTCTTTACCTTATGCGGTATCCGGTCACACCACCGCATGTATGGGGAATGATTATTCGGGAGCAACAGCTGGAATATGCAATGCCACATTTGCTTATGGTGAGGATAAAGTATATCAGTTTTCTGTAGCCGCACCCCAATGTATTGGAATTTCCATTTCTGGTGCTACCAGCAATGATGTCAGCTATGCTGTTTATCAAGGTTGTCCGGGTTCAGGAGGTACCTGTATTGGATTTGGCGGAGGCGCAACAACAGGAAGTTTGTCGGGGTCGGTGAATCTCCTGCCGCCGGATCTTATTATATAATTATTGATACGCAGAGCCCTTCAACTATTGTAACGTATAACCTTACCGTTAGCTCTTACGGGTCAGGTGCTCCCAACGACCAGCCTTTTCAGGCGCAGGCAATTCCTTTTAATATTCCAATTGCCGGAAATAATAACTGTTCGGGAAGTGCCGATGAACCTGTAGCTCAGCCAGGGTGCTTTGAACCCTTTGGTACCAATACCATGAATACTGTTTGGTTTTCCTTTGTTGCACCGGCATCAGGTTGCGTACGAATGAGAACCACTCTAGGCACTTTGCCAAATACCCAAATTGCCGTTTACGGACCCGTTATTGGAACTATTGCAGCGGGTAGTGGTAATACTTTGAATTTAGTAGGTTGCAGTCAGGATATGCCTCCTTGTGGTTTTAATACCTACCCTACTTCATTGTTAAATCTTACAGGACTAACAGTTGGGGCTACCTACTATGTGATGGTAGACGGTTATGCGAGTCTCACCGGATCGTTTACATTGTTTCTGATGGATGCCGGAGCAGGTTGCTCGTTACCGCTGCCGCCCACCCCTGGTCAGGATTGCGATCAGGCATTTCCGGTTTGTAAAACCAATATTGCCGTTGCTAACCCAGGGCCACAAGCAGTAGGTTCTAATTGTGAATTTTCGACAGGTGCTAATTGTTTAGCTTCCGGTGAACGCGGATCCTATTGGTATAAAATAAATATTGTATCCAATGGTTTTCTGGAATTTGATATCGTTCCTAACGATTGGCCGGGAGCTCCTTCAACAGTTGGAACCGATTATGATTTTGCTGTTTGGAAAACGAAAACGGCCGGAGCTGCTGGTCCTGCGAATTGCTCCAACCTGGCAACAGTGCCACCCATTTCATGTAATTATAGTTTTCTGGGCGTAACCGGTTGCTATAGTGCTGCAATAGGAGTGGCACCTGCTGCCTATCCCGGTTTCGGAAGCGCCTATCAGTCAAGAATACCGGTTGTTGCCGGTGATGAATACCTGCTTATAGTAAGTAATTTCACCAATAGTACTTCCGGTTTTAATTTAAATTTCTCGGCCGGATCACCAATTGCCACTGTACCTGCCGCCGGAGGTACTTTAGTGTGGACAGGAACTGTCAGCACCGACTGGTATAATCCTGAAAATTGGGGCGGTTGCGCAGTTCCAAATTGTGTTTATAATGTTTCAATTTCAGCAACTCCTGTCAATCAGCCCTCAATTATTGGCGCAACAGCAGTTTGTGGAAGCATTAACGTTGCAATTGGAGCCTCCCTGACTTTACAGGCTGGAGCTCAATTAAAAGTTTGTAAAGATTTTGTGAATAATGGAGTACTGAACGCTATGGCCAATTCAACAATTGTCATGGAAAGTGACTCGGTGGTTCAAAATCAAATGATGTCTGGTGGAATGACAGGAACCAATAAATTATGGCACCTCCTTATCAATAAACCGGTCACTGCAGGAGGAAATACGGTTACATTAAATAATGATTTGGATAATGCAGGAAATTTTACTATTTCTTCAGTTGTGCCCTGGCTCGGCGGTACTTTTAATGCGGCCGGCAGATACCATAAAGTTGCTGGTAACTTCACTGTTCATTACAGTTCATTGCCGTATGGAATTTATAACGCTGCCGCAACTCTTGAGTTCAATGGAGCTGCCGCTCAGAATTATTTCAATCGTGGAACATTGTCGAATGTTAAAATAAATCACACAGGCCCAGGCGTTACACTTGGTAACAGTGGAGCTACTGACTGGATGACGATAAATGGAACGTTGACGCTTACATTAGGAAGAATTGTTACCGGAGCAAATAGAGTTAGTGTGGTAAGCAACCTTCCTGCATCGGTAACTTCAGGCCATACATTGAGCTTCGTTGAAGGAAATCTTAAAAGATCGTTTGCTGCAACAGGAGGGGCTTATGATTTTCCCGTTGGTACGGCTTTGAAGGGTTATGAGAGAATCAACTTTAATTTTGGTGCTTTCAATGATAGATCCGCTGCCACAGTTTCATTTAATAATGCGCCACCTGCAACACCAACTCCCTTCCTTGGACCTGAATGCACCAGTGCGATTTATGATCAAACTCCTCTAAATAATGGTTATTGGCAATTGGATCCTCTGCCTTCTAATGGTGTAGCTCCTTATACTACCACTGCTTATAATGCCAGCTATTCAAATCCTCAAACAGGATTTACAATAATGTATAAGAGTGGCGCAGGCACCTGGGGGCTGACCGGAAGTTGTGTTCCTGCTTCTGTAATTGGAGCAGTGCAGCGATCTGCTATGGTGGCTATGGGAACAAATTCGCAGTTTGCCATTGCGCAATCTCTTACCCCATTGCCGGTGGAATTACTTTATCTTGTAGCCATTCCGGGTAAAACCAGTATTCATGTTAAATGGGCCACCGCCTCTGAAACGATGAATCAGGGATTTGAAATTAGAAGGGCTGTAAGAGTGCCTGATTTTGAAACTATAGGATGGAAACAAGGTCAAGGAACAACAAATGCTACAACTGAATATAATTTCGAAGATACTCGTGTGGAGAAAAACATCCCTATTATTATCAGCTTAAGCAAATCGACTTTAATGGGAATTCCGAACTCTCCGAAATAGTTATGGCGAGTTTGACCGGCAAAGGATTTTCTTTTATCGCTATGCCAAATCCCTATTTTGGCGCAACTACTATCTCTTTAACACTTTCTCAGGATGCAGAAGTAAAGTTAGAGTTGATTTCTGTGTTAGGACAAGTGGTTGGTGTGCTGGAAAATGGCCTTAAATCGGAGGGTGCTTATACGTTTGAATTCAGTTCTTCTAAATATGGGTTGAATAAAGGTGTTTACACGATACGCTTAAGTGTTGATGGTGAAACCTCTTTTATTAAGTTATTGGAATTGGAATAATTTATTTAAGTGGTTGATTATTATATTATTAATTTGGGATTGCTGGAATGGTGGTTCATAAATTGAGGCCTTTTCAGGAAAAATTACTTTTCGATCAAATTATATGGAATTGTTCGAAGTATTAATGCAATTTACTGTAAATGAATTGCTTAGATATTTTATGTAGGAGGTGCACTTAAAACCCTCATAACCCTCATGAATCCTTGAATTTTTAAGGAAATTCTATTTTGAGATGAGGTGGAAATTTTGTTACTTTGCAACCCCTTTGAAAAAACCAATATGGCTAGGCAGGTAAAAATATTCTCCGGTACAACTTCCAGATATATGGCCGAACAAATAGCAGAATGCTATGGTTCTCCGTTAGGGGAAGTAACTGTCAGTCATTTTAGTGATGGTGAAATTTCACCTTATTTTGATGAGAGTGTCAGAGGTTGTGATGTATTTATTATTCAATCTACCTTTTCGCCGGTTGATAATTTATTTGAATTGCTGTTGCTTATAGATGCTGCAAAACGCGCATCTGCCCATTATATCACGGCAGTGATTCCCTATTTTGGTTATGCACGTTCCGACAGAAAAGACAAACCAAGAGTAGCAATAGCATCTAAATTAGTTGCCAATTTGCTTACCGCAGCAGGAGTTACACGTGTTATGACAATGGATCTTCATGCGCCTCAAATCCAGGGGTTCTTTGATGTTCCGGTGGATCACATGGATGCCTCCACCATTTTTGTGCCTTACATTAAAAGCATGAATCTGGAGAACCTTGTAATTGCCGCTCCGGATATGGGGGGTGTACACAGAGCTAGGGAATATGCAAAATATTTCAGCGTGGATATGGTTATCTGCGATAAGCACAGAAAACGTGCAAATGAAGTAGAGAGCATGACGATAATTGGTAATGTTGAAGGAAAAAATATAGTGCTTGTTGATGATATTGTTGATACCGCCGGAACACTTTCTAAAGCTGCTCAACTCATTATGGATCGTGGCGCCAAAAGTGTAAGAGCTTTTTGTACACACCCTGTTTTATCAGGCAAAGCATACGAACGTATTGAAGAATCTGTTCTTACTGAGTTGATCGTTTGCGACACAATTCCGCTTAGAAAGCATTCTGCTAAAATTACTGCATTACCTACCGGAGAATTGTTTGCAAAAGCAATTCATAAGTTTTATGCTTATGAATCTATTAGTCCATTATTTGTTAAAGCTTAATAATAATAATTATAGTCATGAAATCACTTGAATTAGCAGGAACCAAAAGAGAAGGTCTTACCAAGCAACACACTAAAAAACTAAGAGATGCCGGAATGGTGCCTTGTGTTATTTATGGTGGTGATGAAACCGTTCATTTTTCAGCTCCTGTACTCTCTTTCCGCAGCCTCGTTTATTCACCCGATGTGCACACGGTGAAAATTAATGTTGATGGCAAAATTCACACTGCTATCATGCAGGAATTGCAATTCCATCCAGTATCTGATAAGATTCTCCACATAGATTTTTTGGCGATTCACGATGATAAGAAAGTGGTAATCGATATCCCTGTTAAAATTTCAGGAACTTCTGAAGGTCAAAAGCAAGGTGGCAAATTACTTTCTAAGGTAAGAAAACTAAAAGTGAAAGCGTTCCCTACACACTTGCCAGATGCAGTTACTGTTGATGTTACTAATTTAACTATTGGACAATCCGTTCGCGTGGGCGATTTGAAGTTGGAAGGTGTTGAATTTCTGGATACGGCAAACAATATTATTGTTGGTATTCGTACCACAAGAAATGTGGTAGAAACTCCTGCCGAAGCGGCCAAAGCTGCTGCTCCTAAAGCTGCCGCTGCACCAGCAAAAGCTGCAAAATAAAACGTTGAGTTTTGAAATACCTCGTGGTAGGGTTGGGAAACCCGGGCGCTGAATATGCTCACACAAGGCACAATATTGGCTTCGATGTGCTCGATTATACCGCTGCGCATATCGAAGCCTTTTTTTCATCTGAACGGTATGGTCATATCGCCCGTATCAAAATTCGAGGTAAACAGGTTATCTTGCTTAAGCCGAATACTTTTATGAATCTGAGTGGTAAAGCCGTGAATTATTGGTTGCAGATAGAACATATTCCTATCGAAAATATGTTGGTAATTACTGATGATATCGCTTTACCTTCAGGCACAATTCGCATTCGATTGAAAGGTAGTGATGGTGGTCATAATGGTTTGAAAAGTATTAATGAAACCATGAATACCACCAACTATGCCCGATTGCGTTTTGGCGTTGGCAATAACTTTTTTAAAGGGCAACAAGCCGATTATGTACTCAGTAAATGGCCTGAAGAGGAAATGAAATTAGTTGCCGAACGCATTGCGTTATCATCTGATGCAATACGAACTTTTATTGCTGCAGGCCCTGTTTTGGCCATGAACCAATTTAATACCAAACAGTAATTCCTTCTCTTGAGTATATTGTTCATGTTTTGCATTGGCAGGATTATTGATGCTAAAAACAAGAACAAAAAAAATGAAATTCCATGAAAAAATATTACTTAATTCTATTTTTTTCTCTTGCTTTTAACTTGAAAACACAAGCACAACTCCAGGTAATTGGTACCGGGTTTGATAATTATTCAGGAACCATTGCAACTGTTCCGGTTTATTGGTTTATTTCATGGAACACTTCAAATTCCTTTTACACCTCTACCGGAAATTTTGGCTTATCAGCTCCTTCGTATAAATTTGGAAACGATAGCGATTTTGTAGTAGCTCCATGGACTGCTATTGCAAAAGATTCTGTTTCGTTTTTTGCCAGAGGTAATGGAACTCCATTTTCTCCTTTGAATGAACTTCAAATATTAGCAAGTTCCGATAGTATTAACTGGACCATAGTGGCTGCTTTTGATTCCATACCTACCACCGGAACAATTTTAAGTGCCAATTTAAATGGCGCAGATTATGTTAAATTTTTATATCGCAAACAACCGGCCGGGGGCAATCTTGCATTTGATGATGTTTCCTTTTTTTCCGTTGGCACTTCAATGAATCAGCCAATAAAAGCAGAATTGATAAAGGTATTTCCATCTCCTTCTACCGGTTTGATATATATGAGAATACCTGAATTAATTAATGGATGTAAAGTTGAAGTGTTTGATATTTTAGGGAACAAGGTTAAAAATGTGATGATTGAAAAGGAAAATATCGGATTGTATTCGGTTAATTTGTCCGGAAAAAGCAAAGGACTCTATTTTGTTAAAATCCAAACGGGAGATAAGTTTGTAACAAAAAGAATTACAATCATCAATTAAAAAAAGAGAGTCGCAAATTTTTGCGACTCTCTTTTTTTAATCATCTAAGAAAAGGTTAATCCATTTTTATCAACTTGATAGATTTCATTTTTTCATTTCGCCACACCTGCAGTTGATAAATACCTGAATGCAGTTCGGCAGTGCTTATTTCAAACTCTTGTTCATTTTGTATCGTCTTTTCGTAAACAAGTTTTCCAAGTGAATCAAATATTTTTATTCCATCGAAGGAGTGTTTCCCTGTTACAATAAAAGTGGATTTAACAGGATTTGGATAAGCACTGAAAGTTAAATCATCTTCCTTTTCTGAAATGCCTACTCCACTGCATGCATCCGCTACCGTTGTGAATGAAGCTGGTGTTTTGGACCAATTGCCCGAAGTGAGTACGGCATTTGAAATGGTTGGTGAAGCTGATTGAGTTGGAATGGTTAACGCTGCATCGGTGATGCCAAACAACGAATCGGAGCAAACATCAAAAGTGCTGCTTGCCTTTAACATCGTTGCATTTCCATCCCGATACCCACACGCAAGAATATCACCTCCCGAAGTGAACTGCATGCTGTAAATTGTTTCTGTGCTAACCGCTCCCGAATTTAGAAATTTGGACCAGTTAACGCTCCCACTGGATGCGTTCACGCTCATGGCCATTATAGGCCCACTTCCTAAATTTAAATCAATTCCGCCTCCAATGACAGCATCCCCGGATGTTGTTAATTGTATTTCATACCCATGGTTCCTGGAGCCATTATTGGCTTGATACTTTCTCGCCCATACCTGATTTCCTGAATTATCGATTTCCATCACAAGTGTGCCATAAGGATTTGTAGTATCGTCATATCTTCCGCAGAGTATAAAATTTCCGTTAGGCTTTTCTTTTACATCGTAATGAAAATATCTTGTCGTCGGACTGGAATACCATTTGCTCCAGGAAAGTGACAAATTAGCATCCAGTTTAAATAGGGCAATAGTTTCAATTGAAGAGCCATTGTTTGCATAACCTGTTACCAGCACCCCGTTACCTGCTGTTGGTATAATATCCATAGAGCTGGTGCTGACTACTAAATCAAGTAGTTTTTGACTTATTATGTTTCCTGAAACATCTGTTTTAATAAGGCATATGGCATCCTGAAAAGTTAATGTATTGGTAGCAGTGGCTAACAAATAGTAATTTTCTTGCGCGTCCTGAAAAAACTTAGTACTGCTTAGAGAATACAAGGAGCTGGAAAAAGTTTTCGTGATAAGAAAATTCCCAACGATATCTGTTTTCAATAATGCAAGTGAGTTCACAAAACTTGTGCTATTACCTTCTGTTCCCCAATAGGCTATTTTCCCATCTAAAGTCTCTAAGACAGAGCTGATTCTGTTGAAACCTGAACTCGGAAAAGAACGCATTTGTTGCAATGCCCCTGTGGTGGACGTTCTAGCAATAAAAAAGTGGCTGTCAAAAATCAAGTTGTTAGCACTACCTGCAAAAACATAGCCGGTGTTGGTTGCTAAACAGGATAAAAAGCTGGATGACGCAATGGTAGGTTCATTTACAAATTTGTAATAGGAGGTTTGAGCATGTGAAATACTTGCCACAACAGCTGCAATTGTTAAGAGGTAAAGTTTTTTCATTTTTCTTAGTTTAAAAGTCAAACAAAAATAGGGTTTACAGTTTAAGCCTGTAACACTAAGAAATGCAATTTATACACCGACCATTGTTAAAACAACTGTTTAAAAACCAAAACGGATGGTACGTTTGATATTGGTATAAAATTGTTTTTAAACCTTCCTACGAAGCAGTAATTGTCTCTCTGTAACTCACTTTGCTTTCAATGGTATTTTTGACCCTATCAATGGCTATTCGCTCCTGTGTCATGGTGTCGCGATAGCGAATGGTTACAGTGTTGTCTTCAAGTGATTGGTGATCGACAGTAATGCAGAAAGGAGTGCCTATAGCATCCTGCCGGCGATAGCGTTTGCCAATGGAATCTTTTTCATCATACTGGCACATGTAATCAAACTTCAATTGATCTATAATTTCGCGTGCTTTCTCAGGAAGTCCGTCTTTTTTTACTAACGGGAGTATGGCGGCTTTTACCGGAGCCAGAAATACAGGAATATTTAAAACAACCCTTTCAGAACCATCCTCAAGTTTTTCTTCTTTATAGGCTTGTGTCATAACGGAAAGGAACATACGATCAAGACCTATCGATGTTTCCACAACATAAGGAACATAGCTTTCATTTAATTCGGGGTCGAAGTACTGCAATTTTTTTCCTGAAAAAGTTTCATGAGCTTTTAAATCAAAATCAGTACGGGAGTGAATGCCTTCTAATTCTTTAAATCCAAAAGGAAATTCAAATTCAATGTCACAGGCAGCGTTGGCGTAGTGTGCTAGTTTAATATGATCGTGAAAACGGTGTTTTCCGGCAGGGAAGCCTAACGAATAATGCCATTTTATGCGAGCCTCTTTCCAATGCTGGTACCACTCCATTTCGGTGCCGGGTTTTACAAAAAACTGCATTTCCATCTGTTCAAATTCCCGCATACGGAAAATAAACTGACGCGCTACAATTTCGTTACGGAAAGCCTTGCCTGTTTGTGCAATTCCAAATGGAATTTTCATCCTGCCGGTTTTCTGAACATTCAAAAAATTTACAAAAATACCTTGTGCGGTTTCAGGACGTAAATATAAAGTACTCGCATCTTCACTCACCGATCCCATTTGTGTGGAGAACATCAGATTAAATTGACGCACTTCGGTCCAGTTGCGTGTTCCTGAAACAGGACAAACAATTTCGAGGTCGATTATTAATTCACGGATGGCATTCATGTCCGATGCATCCATTCCAGTTTTAAAACGTTCGTTTATCGCATCTATCTTTTTCTGATTTTCAACCACCCTGGAATTAGTAGTTCGAAATTGTTGCTCTTCGAAAGAAACACCAAATTTTTCACGTGCTTTATTTACTTCTTTGTCAATTTTAGATTCGATTTTTGAAACATGATCTTCAATCAACACATCGGCACGATATCTTTTTTTGGAATCCTTGTTATCTATCAATGGATCATTGAAAGCATCTATGTGCCCCGACGCTTTCCAGGTGGTAGGGTGCATAAAAATAGCAGAATCAATTCCAACAATATTTTCATGCATCTGCACCATGGATTTCCACCAATAATCACGTATGTTTTTTTTTAACTCTGCACCATACTGGCCGTAGTCATACACAGCGCTGAGTCCATCGTAAATTTCACTCGATTGAAATATAAACCCATATTCTTTGCAGTGAGAAACCAGGTTTTTAAAGAGGTCGTCGTTATTTGTTGCCATGCTGCAAAGATACAAATCTGATTGATTTTCAAAAGCGATTGATTATCAGTAGTTAATCCTTCCAATAGATTTTTTTGACCAAGTTTTTCAGAAAAAATTCTGTGAACTTTCAATGTTAGGATGTTTAATAAATCAAAGTGAATGTCAACAGTCTTTAAGTCTTGTTCATAACCTGTTCATAACTATCCCGATTTTTTTTTTTTTGGGTATAAAAATTCAATATACATTTGAAATACATTTCGGTGCTAAAATGTAAGTATGTTTTTAATTTCGCTTTCCAATGCTTTTACTGCGGAAAGCAGCTGTTTAGAATTAACTGAATTCCCCCCGATGCAGTGAATTTTTGAGTGAAGAATAGGTGCTGTTTTTTAATGCAGCATTATGGAATGTTTTATAGTACTTATATACCAGAACCAGGAAAAACTTTTAATTTAACTACCATGGTCACCCAACAACAAATTCTTTCAAGCAAAGAAAAAAGGCGCATTGCTATTTTCACAAACAGCACATTCCACCACACACAGCTGTTAAAAAAAACAATTTTATTTTTAATTTTATTTTGTTGTAGCTCTCTGCAAATACACAGCCAGGCGGCCACCGATGCCACCTTTACCATCGAAAATGGAACGGGCCTTTTCTTTGTCGCACTGCCCGATTCCAATTGCACCCAAATAGAGGTGGCAATAGGAACAAAAGCAAATTTGACGGATGTGTTCAGTCACACCTTTGAGGTGGATCAATCACCCACAGGCACACTCACCTTTACCCGCACCGGACTGCTGGTGCATTTGGGCCTGGGAGCCCTTACCGAGCAGCTGGTGTACAATTCAAAGGTGCGCTTAAAAAACCAGGCCGGTACCTGGAGTGATTGGTATGAGTTTATATCCAATTAACCGATAGGCGAATAGCTGCTTATTAGCAACCTCTAGCACAAAAAAAAATTGCAAACAACCATTTATACTCAACAATAAAAATTAATCCTCATGCAAACAAAATATATACTCACCACAATGCTACTGGTGCTGAGTAGCGTAACGCACTTATTATCAGCCTCTTATATTTGGACCGGCACTAGTAGCTCTAATTGGAATACAGCTGGGAATTGGTCCAGTGGGATTATTCCGGGAGTAGCCGATTTTATAACGCTCAACAGCAATGCTCCCAACAATTTGGTGCTCGATCAAAACCGAACGGTAGCTAATTTCACCATCAATGGCGACACCCTAGACTTAGGGACTTATACATTAACCACAACCGGTGTGACCTATTTTAATGGAGGATTGGTAAGCAACGGAAACTTGAATATTTCGGGCTCGTTATGCCATTTTGGAGGTGCTACTATTAATGCCAGGATTGAAGCCAGCTGCGGCTATTACCACATGAACGGTGGAGTGTTTTTAAAGCCGGTGGTACTGGTTAGCTCGGGAACCAGTAACACTACCGGAACAGGAAGTAATATTTTTGAGGACAGCTTGACGATTACCCATTCAGGCGTTTTTTATTTTACGATGGGCTCTTCTACCAACGATTTTTTAATGGGCCTGTGACCATCACCAACCATGCTAGCAAAGAGGTGTATTTGGCCAATGGCGACACCTCATTTTATAATGCGAACGTTACAATAAGCAGTACCGGTAATGGTGGTGTGGCATTTGGCAATGGTGGAGGTGTATCGGTTTTGGCCAGTGGCAAAACTATCAGCATTGGATCGGGGGGCTTTGGAGCGGATTATTTAACACTAAAAAAGCTAAAGCAAATCGGAACTACGGCCCAAACACTCACCCTCACAGGCACGGCGATAGTGAATCTGGTAGGGTGCGAATTTAATGGCAACCTGACTCTGAGCGCAGGGGGCTTTTTACTAAAAGATGACGTTTTTAACAGTGCTACCACTTTTACAAAAACAGGAACAGCAAATTGCCATAGCGATGGCAACAACACTTATAACGGAGCGACAAGCTTTGCCAACAACGGCTCCTCAGGTCGACTCAGATTAAGTGCCACCGAAGCCGATGTGTACAGCGACCATGTATCTTTTAACTCCACCGGCCAGGATGTGCAGGTTTGTTACACAGGAAATAACTATTTTTACAAGAACCTAACTAGCAACAGCAACAAAGTGGTATTTAACACCTCCACCGGCAAGGTGACTTTAGCAGGCGATACGGCACAATCCTTAAACGGGAGTTACAACTACGCGTTTAAAAAACTGTCTATTAACAAAAGCGCCAACCAGGTAACAGCCAATACGACTTTGAGTGTGGATGATACACTGTTTTTTGTGAGTGGGAATTTGATCACAACAGCCACAAATTTGCTGACCATGAAGGCTGGTTCAAAAGAAAGTGGTGCCAGCAGTAACAGTTTTGTGAGTGGACCGGTCAAGAAAATAGGGAACACAGCCTTCGCGTATCCGGTAGGAAGAAATGCCAGCTACCGACCCATCGAAATCAGCGCCCCTTCAACCACCACCAGTGAATTTACGGGTGAATATTTGGAGGATTCGGTATCGGTAAATACATCAAGCAGAGAAAGCACCTTAGGTTATTTGAACCGCAACAATTACTGGAAACTCAACCGCCAGGTTGGGACTTCACAAGTGTACGTTACCCTTTCCTGGGATACACCAAACGCTCTGGTTGACACTTTTGTGAAAGTGGCTTCATGGAATGGAACGCAGTGGAAGGATTTAGGAAAAGGCATTGTAAGTGGAAATAGAATCATCGGAAGTGTTCAATCAACAAATGCAGCTCAAAGTTATTTGGAGTTTTCACTCAGTTATTGGAATATTAATGCCATCCCCGGTGCACCAAATTGTAGCGATGTTCAGAATGAATCTGATCTGAGATATTGTCTTACGTTTACCACATCGGGGTCTGTTCAAGTAACAAATAATATTTTCGTAAATAGCTTAGATCCAAATGGTTTAATTCAGCTGCCATTTCCAGTCTATTCAGGAGTTACGTTGGAAGGAAAAAACGGCAGCACTTCCCCTAAATGGTGGGAACCGAATTGTCCGTTGATTATTACGGATCACAGCGCCATTTTAATACCTAATGATAATGCTTCGAGGCGATCGATCTATTTGTTTGCCATGGAATCGGGTTCCACACTACAAAATTTACGAATACGAGGATCAAGTTGCAATTTCAAGGATTTCAACCAAAGTACATTTCTGAGTGGAGGTATTTTAGTGGATCAGGCAGGTAATTATATGCTCCCAACAACTATTAAAAATTGTGAAGTATCATGTTTTAGCCAAGCTGGAATATGGAAAAGAGATTCGCCCAAAGATTTAATCATTGAAAATTGTTACATTCAAAAAGTGAAAGGAAGATCAGATACCGGAATTGGATATGGAGTATGGACACAAGGAGTTCTCTTACCATTACCACAACAAGTACAAGTAGTTAATTTTAAGAATACAATTTTCGATGATTGTAAAGCAGCTATTGATGGTCAGGGAGATCCAATTAATTGGACAATAGAGAATTGCTCGTTTTCGCAATTTTTTTCCTCGGAGGATATTAATATGCATAATAACAATCTATTCAGGGCATATGAGCCACCAAACGGAACCACCGCAGCAATCTCTGATTATCATTTATGTTATACTCCTCCAAATTGCACTAGTGCGAATTGTTATTATGGAATAAAAAATACAACTCCGACATCACTACCACAACCACAATGCTCAACTTCACATCCTAATACAGAAGTTTTTAGCTATACAAATGATTGGATCCACTGTACAGGATCAAATCCTGTTCTTATTCCTATTTATGATGTTGCAGGAGCTACTACACTTATTGATAACAGTATTTTCCATAAAAAAGTGGTATTAAGTGGTCAAAGTAATATCACACTACGATTTCCAAACAGAGATAGTAGTAAAGGCGGAGTGTCAACCAACAATATTACTATTTCGAATACTATTTTTGCGACCGATTTTTTAGATCCCAATAGCACAGAATTATTTAATGCTAATAATAAAGGTGGATATGCCAGAGTCGCTCAAAATTATATAGAATCTTGCGTGTGGAGCGGAAGTTCAGGTATTTCAAGTACATATAATTTCTTTAGTTACAAACCGGGTTTGGCGCTGCAGGGTTCAAACTTTTATCCAAGTTCTATGGTACTGAATTTGGTCAATACAAGCAATGTTGCATTGCCATCAACGTATACACATTCCGCAACTCCCCAGCACACCTTTATGCAATATGTTGCCTTGAACACCTCTTTTAAAATAACCACAGAACCGGGAATTTTTGGAAGTCAGGTTTTGACTTACATCATAAGACCTAATCCCAATAAAAACATTCCTTCAACAGTTAATAATGTTATTTCAGATCAAAATTATTATTACGAAGGAGAAATAATTACGGATCAAACCAGTACAACAATACCGGGTTACAACAAACCGGGGCTTTACGGAATAGATGTAATGGGTTTTGATGTGGCTCCTGTAAGCGGAGATTATAATTTCAAAGCCTCCGCTTGGCAACACATTCCCGTTATTGTACAGGGAGCGGCAGAAAAAATCTTGTATTTCAACATTAAGGATAGCTATCAAGAAACCCCAATTACGCCCACAGGAGTTAAAAAGCAAGCCTATTTAAATGGCTTACTTTTGTGGGAGGAAGATATTGCAGAAGGTGGTGCTGGTTGGGAATATGTGGAAATTGATTTGACTGGTTTTGCTTTTAATGGTACAACAAACATCTTGGATTCCATCCATACAGATGGAACTGAAAACATTTTATCGTTCAGTATTTATATGGAGTATTCTACTCTGAACAATACTGCTTTTGCAGGTGTGCAGGTTTATGTAGATGACATTTACATTCCAAAAACAGGAAGTGTTACCGGCGATAATTTAGTCAAGGATGGAAGTGTAGAGCTATCAAAAGAAAATCTCTGTTCTGAATGCTACTGGTTTCAGAATTTGGCCGATCAATCTACCGGTGGTTGCGGAAACACAGCTGTTTCCATTAATTCGATTGAAAGAAAATCAGGAAACCAATCATTATATTTAGAAATTCCTTTCAAAGTTGAGGGGTGTACTTTTACAAATTCAATCAATAAAGTTGTTGCCTCAATTGGAACCAATATTGATTTTACGGATTTGCTAAGTTGTAATGATTATACTACCTTGAACTTTTCAACATGGACATGTTCACCATGCACTACCGGAACTTATTCAGATAAGTATATTGTGGACGATGATGTAACAATTAGTGGATCAGTAACTATTAATGGAAGTCAAATAGCGATTTTGGCAGACAAAAAAATTACGATTGCTTCTTCAGGAGTTTTAACAATTACCTATGCAATTCCGGAAAATTCTCATTTGTTTGCATGTGAAAACATGTGGGAAGGTATTGTAGTTGAACCGGGCGGACAGTTAATTATTGATGGATATATTACAACTGGAAATGGAGGAAGTGGAAGAGGCACATTGATAGAAGGAGCAAAAAATGCCATCATGGTTGATGATGGCATTTTAAAATTGAGATACGCTGAATTTAATCATAATTATTTATCTGTCTTGCTAAAAAACGATCAGGATGCGAATTCATACATTTATGGCTGCAAATTCAATTGTATAGGCGGGATGATTGCAAAAGAGCCATTCATGGAACATTTTCCATTTGAACATATTCGCCTGGAAAATGTCAAAAACATTGAATTTCCTATAGGTATAAGTACACAAAGTACTGGATCAAAAAACTATTTTTCAGATGCTTTTAGTGGTATTGGCGTGTACAACAGTAGTGTTGTTATTTATAGAAATTATTTCGATAATATTTATAATAAAAATAATTTCTATCATAGCAATTCCTTTGGCCAAGCTGTGAATGTGGAAAATTCAAGTGCAGCAACTGGAATAAATATTACCATTGGAGGGCAAGGCACTAATGAATCGAATTATTTTACTAATACAAATATAGGTGTCAGGGTTTTGAATAATAGTTCAAATATTGATATTTCGGTGTTAAAAACTTCTTTGATAATTCTGCTTTTCAAAACAAAGGAGTAGGTACCAATTATTACAATACTGCCGTTACCATACAAAATTCAAGAGGCATTGTTGTGGGTAATACTCTTGTTAATAGTAATGAAATTACTGATTTTAGATATGGAATACATGCTATGAATACTCCCGGTATTCGAATAGGTTCGGACTTAAATGATGATCCTTTTCCAAATAGTATAAAATTTAATTTAGGAGCTACACCCGGTATATCGGATTTGTATGCAGGGATTCGACTTCAAAGATGTGATGGCGCGTTTGTAACAGGTGACAACTTTTCGAATTCATTACCTGACATCGAAAATGATGTTGAAGTATCCTCCACTGGTTTAACTAATTTCAGAGGGATTGATATAGAAAACTCGCGGGATACCCGCATAAACTGCAACGTAATTAGAAATTTGCCAAGGTCCATAACTTTTACCGGACATTGTGAACGTAATTTACTACGAAATAATAGAATGTCTGGATATGAAAATGCCATTGAGTTGTATGGTGCTTACATAACAGATCAATTTCAAGTCGATGGAAGCGGTGATCAACCCACAGACAACCAATGGCTGGATGCAAATTCTGATTTAAGGGTAAGCGGAAGTTTTATGCCTATAGATCCAGTTAACTGGTACTACAAAACCAGTGACCAAAAATATGACCCGGATCCAACGTTAGCCAGCACTTCCATTTTGTTGAGAGTTCCTGGCTCTGGAACAGTGGTGTGCGATGACTATTCCGATCAAAGAACTCGGGATGAGCTTTTTGGTGATGTGGTTTATGATTCCCTGGAATTTGCAGAATATGTGGATGAAAATACATATTATGCACGGATGAACACTTATCTGGCTATGGAAAATGATACCAGTATTCTTTATTTAAATGAACTGAGCGATACTACCTATCAGAATTTTTATTTCGGTATGCAATCGTTAAATGTTGGAGAGTTGGCTCGGGTCAATGAATTGAGCGTATATCCAGATTCAGTCTTAACCGCTATCAGTATCAATGATGCTGTTTCAGAAGACAATGACATTGAATTTAATAAAAAAACGGTGAACCATATTTATCTGAATACATTTGCTATTGATTCCTCCTTAAGTGGTACGGATTCCACCACTTTGGAAGCCATAGCCTACATGAATTGGTATCAGGCTGGTGATGTCATATACACAGCAGCTTCCATGCTATTTTTGGAAATTCAACCTTCTGTTCCATCCTCCAGATTATTTGCTCCCAATACCATGATTAATCCAACATATACTGCAGAAATTCAATCTGTTATTGCAGTACCTAATCCAGCTCAGGACTTTGTGGTACTTAATGGTATTAATTCGGCCTTTAAAGTGGTAGAATTTTATGATACAAAAAACAATTTATTAAAGTCAATTTCAGGTGACATCAGAGGAGAGGAAGTGAGCCTAGACTTTGCACCCGGAATTTATTTTATCAAAGTTACGGATGAAGCTAATATTGTTTATTTTAAAAAGATTGCTATCATAAGGTAATGAAAAAATATATTCTAATATTGTTTTTAACGTTCACCTCCTTTTGTCCTTGCACAAAAAAGAGGAAACATTTGGACTTTTGGTCATGGTGCTGCTATCGATTTTAATGGGGTAGTCCCAGTTAATGACTCTTCTGCATTGCTTTCCCGGGGAAGTTGCGCGAGTATTTGCGATACAAATGGTCAATTACTTTTCTATTCCGGCTATGATGATGATATTTATTCAATTCTAGGTCCTCCATTTCAAAATGGTGAAATATACAATTCACAACACAACACAATGCAGAATGGAGATTCTATTGTAATGGCAGCTTGGTATTACGAAACGGTTATTATTCCTTTTCCAGGGTCAGATTCGCTGTATGTTGTATTTTCAACAAACGTATCTGGCAATAGCATAAAAGGGTTGTTTTATTTAATAGTAGATATGAGTTTAAATGGTGGATTAGGAGGAGTCATCCAAAAACATTCAACTTCAAAACTTTAAATGCACAGATGGTTTAACTGTTGTCAAACACGGAAATGGAAGAGACTGGTGGGTGGTCTTTAAGAGGTGGGATTTCAATAACAATACTTTATATAAATATTTGATTACTCCTTCCGGAATTTCAAATACTATAACTCAAAATATTGGCACCAGTACTGCAAATGGCTTTGCAAAGATGAAATTTTCACCGGACGGAAATAAGATGGCTTTGTTAACATTAACCGGGTTGTTTGAGTTATATGATTTTGATAGATGTACAGGTTTGCTCAGTAATCCGTTTACAGTTTTTCCGGAACAATCACCACCATACAGTCATTATTTCTGGGACGGTCAGTTTTCTCCTTCAGGAAATATCTTTTATACGACAAGTTCCTGGGACACCAGCAGGTTTATAAAATACGATTTGCAAGCGGCTAACATTCCTGGAAGTGCTGATACATTATGGCAAACGAATACCATTACCAATCAGTTTGGCCAGGTAAAACTAGCCCCTGATAATAAAATTTACTTAACTACCTGGTACAACAATGGCATGCAAACTAACTTTCCCTATGCTGATACAATGACGAATGTTTTTAATTCTTACCTTTCAGTAGTCAATGAACCGGATAGTTTGGGTACAGCTTGTGATTTTCAACCTTATAGTTTTTATTTAGGTGGAAAGAGAACTTATCTCGGCCTTCCAAACAACCCTGATTATGACCTACCCGCCCTCGCCGGCAGCCCCTGCGACACATTAGTCAGCATAAACGAACCTGCAAGCATAAGCTCTAACGCTACCCTACACGTGTACTACGCACCCGGTTGGGAGAAAGCCTTTATTAATGCAGATAAGCTAAAAGGAAAACAATATAGGTTACGCTTGGTAGATGTTTTAGGGAAAGAAGTGTACGCAGAGAGTGGTGTTTTAAATTCACCATATTTTACCAAAGATTTAAATTGTGCTTCTTTTACCAAAGGGATGTATATTGTGGATTTTGAAACAGACAAAGAAAAGTTGAATAAGAAATTTGTGATTGAATAAGAATTAAGATTTTGTAATCAGCAATTTCGAAGGTTGAGGATATAAAAAAATGATGATGCTACAGGTCAAACATGAACTCACATTCCATCTCAACGAAAGTAATCCATACATCCTCGTCCCAAACCACGGGCCGACGCGTCAGACGAGGACGAGAGTGGGTCACCGATATCAATAGCATTGAATACAGTCGAAAATCTGTTAATTCAGTTATTATAAATAAAATCATACAAGGTTTAGATCCAGACGCCACAGACTCCACACTTCTGGAGTATATTTTTGCTCAACATTGGATAGTGGCAGGAAAAGCAGTTTATGAGGCAGCAGCTATTTTAGGAAAAGAATATCACTCACCCGAAATCAGTTTCAGGAAATCAACAGAGGCGGTAGTGGAAACCAAAAAGCCGGAGGAAATAAAACTCAACATAAAAATATACCCAAATCCCTCCAGCAATCATGTTACCATTTCGATTCCTGAAAGCATAAAATATGTGTTTGAATTGAGAGATATTTATAATCGTATTTGTATTCAAAAAGAAAATATCAAAGAAATAAACGTTTCGACATTGACAAATGGCATTTATGCTGTCAGAATTCTTGTTAGCAATAAAGTGCAATATTCCGGTAAATTGGTAATCATTAAATAAAAATCAGGCAGTAGGTTAGTATCACCTGCTGCCTTTCACAATATGAAAAATATAGTTATTTTAATTTTAATTGTTTTATATTCACTAACAATTAGCGCTCAAACCCGAAATTCCGTTTGGGTGTTTGGTGATTCAGCAGGCATTGACTTTTCAAATACAATTTCTCCACAGGTTTTTCTTCTTCTATTGATACACGAGGTTCTTGTGTTTCAATTTCTGACACCAATAGTAATTTATTATTTTATGGAAATACAAGAGCAACAATTGGAAATCCTTCAGGATTGATTTGGAATCGAAATCACCAATTATTGTTAAATGGGGACTCTGTGGCAGGTAGTGGCTGGTACCATGAACTGGTTATAGTTCCAGATCCTGGTGATGATTCTATGTATTATGTTTTTTCAATTGGAGTAACATATTCCATTGGTATGTTATACTCAGTAGTAGATATGAGAGGAGATAATGGTTTGGGAGCGGTTGTTCAGAAAAACATACCATTATTAAATAATATGCGAATGGTAGATTGCTTAACCGCTATCAAGCATGGAAACGGAAGAGATTGGTGGTTAATAGCTCGAGAATCAACAGTTCATTTGGGAACTAGTAATAATACATGGTATCTGTACTTAATTTCTCCTTCTGGTATTTCAAGTTTACCAATTCAAAATGTGGGATCTCTCAACAGTACTAATGCAGGAAGATTAAGTTTCAACCCTGTAAACAATAAAATTTGTTTTATAAACACTATTTCTATGATTGAAATTTATGACTTTGATAGATGTACTGGAATACTTTCAAATCCAGTTAATATAGAAACTGAATTTTCAACAATACCTAATCCCTATTACTGGTCAAGCGAATTTTCTCCAAGTGGTCGGTACTTGTATGTTACATCTTCCACGGTAAATGGCATTTTATGGCAATTCGATACCTGGGCGCCCAATATACCAGCATCTAAAACCCTTATTTGGCAAATGACCTTTCCTCCTGCAACCATTGGCGCACTCAAACGAGGTCCGGACAATAAAATTTATTTGAGTTGTGCATGGAGTGATTCTACCGGTATTTTCAATTATCCATATCCACCTACTGCTTATTACACCGAAAACATGAATTTAAGTGTTATCAATTCTCCGGACTCAGCGGGCTTAGCATGCGATTTTCAACCGTGGAGTTTTTATTTGGGTGGGAAACGTACATACTGGGGACTTCCCAACAACCCCGATTATGATTTAGGCCCATTAGTAGGCAGCCTATGCGATACGCTGGTAAGCATAAACGGACCTGCAAGCATAAGCTCTATCTCTAACCTACACGTGTATTACGCACCCGACTGGGAGAAGGCCTTTATAAATGCCGATAATTTAAAAGGGAAAAATTACCGGTTACGAATGATAGAAGTTTTGGGAAAAGAAGTGTACTCAGAAAGTGGCGTATTAAATTCACCATATTTTACCAGAGATTTAAATTGTGCTTCGTTTGCGAGTGGGATTTATTTGATTTTATTTGAGACGGAGAGTGAGCGGTTGGTGAAGAAAATGCAGGTTAACTGGAGGTGAGGTAAAATGCAGAAAATAATTTTATTTTGATAGTTCTTTTGCATTCATGTATGGCAAATGGCTAAAATCGGAATGCTTTTTGGTGTTTTAGGGATTTAGCAAGCAGCAATTCCTGCCAAAGGCAAAATATATTTTGACAAAAATTTGTCACCTAAATCCGTCCTACATTTAGTTGATGCTTTCGGAAGATGATTTTTAAGGGTTACACTTCATATGAAGTGGATAAAGACGGAGTCGAAGATGGATTTTACCAGTTGAAAGTTTGTGAAAATAGAGAGGATGTTTATTGCAAAAATATAGTTCTCATAAATTTAGTTAACTTATGAGCCCACATGAAAAGTGAATTCTTGTTGTTTTAAAATTTCGTAAATGAAATTAGAAAAAACAGTTGATTAAATACTTAAAATAATTAGACTACCTTTTATTTTAAAATCATTCCACAATTAGTTTTCTTACTTCAGGTTTAACATCAGAATCAATGAAAATTTGACAAGTGTATACTCCGCTTTTTAAAGTTGAAATGTCAATGGATGAAATTGGTGAGTTTATACTCATGCAAATTTGCCCAAGGCTGTTTCGAATGGTGATGTGGCTGATGGGATTGGATTTTGTATTTTTTATGTAAAGCATATTTTTTGCAGGAATGGGGTAAATGGAAACTGTTGCAGCAGTAATATTTTCAAACATAGATGTTGTGCAAAAAATAGCATTCAACTTCCCCCATAATTCATTGTCGAATGAGGATAATGCAAATAATGGAGCACCGGCGCTATCTCCCATGCGAATAACCGTTAGTCCTAATGATGGCACAACATAAACTTTTTGATCGTTTTTTCCCAGCGCAGCAACCATATCAGCAGGAGCGTTAGGTATAAGATCACCGGGGAAAATTGCTTGTAACCCGGGCAGCATGTAGGAGCCTTTGCCATTGAGCCACCATAAATATCCATAGGAGGGATTAAAACTTTGAGAGGTATTGAGCATTTGATTGAAATAAGTGGTGTCACCAAGAATAACCGTATTGTCCCACGAACCTTGTGCCTGCACCAGCAAACCAAATCTAGCCATAGTTCGTGCCTTGCTGTAAAAAACGTGATCTACCCATGCGCCGGAAATGCCAGTTTGGAATGTCAGTTTTGAAAATGTGTATTGATTCCAGTTGGTTCCGGATGCAGTTTCAATTACATCATGAAGCAGATGATAAGGAGCGTTGTGATAAGCCCATCTGGTACCGGAAGGAGCAATGCAATTTAAACAGGCAGGATCGGTACAATCAGGATCTGGAACCAAATCATCAAAACCTGAAGTCATGCTCAATTGATCAATAATACGTATTTTTTCTTCATCCGGAGTAGGGCAGGAGGTCCATCCAGCTCCTAAATAGTTGGAAACAGTATCGGTGGTATTTAAAATTCCCTCTTCCTGCGCAACACCTGTCAAAAAAGCTGTCAGTGATTTTCCGGCAGAAGCCCAATACCAAATGCTATCCTGAGTAAAAGTGCCAAAATACTTTTCGATAGCAATTTTTCCATCTTTGAGTACGATGAATGCTTTGGTGTTTTTATCTAGTAAGAACTGCGTTAGCGTATCAATTTTATCAGGACACCATCCCAGTGCTATTGGAGAAATGGTATCCCAGGTTGCTCCCGATGTCGGAGGAAAATAAAGTGTTTGAGCCTTTGCTTGGTGTGGCAACACTAACCAAAGCACAACTAACAGGAAGTAGCGTTTAAATTTCATATTTAAATAAAACAGATTGAATAGACCATTGTTTGCACCATTGGTTTAATTCAGCTTGTTTTAAGTCACAAATATTTTTTTATCGGGCTCCCCAGAGCTTTGGGATTCCTTTGCGGAACTCAAATTTGTAAGCAAGTTCGACATTGATATAGCTGTGTGCATCTTTTTTTCCGGGGTTACCTCGCGGACTGGTTGCCGGTCCGGGATAGCCGCTGGTGCCAAATCCGGTAGGATCAGAAACATAAAGAGCAATTTCCTGTTTTATTGGATCGTTGGGAAAATTAGAATTGATTTCGGCATATGTAGGGTAGGCGTTACTAACATCATCAATAAAATCAGTAAAAAACATATAGTATCCGATTTCAGTAGAAAAAGTAAGTTTCTTGGTTAATCCATAGCGCATTCCAAAACCCATTGGAATACCAATGTTCCAGTATTTGTAAGCGGTTTTTTTATTAGACTCTCCTTTGTAACCTCTGCCTTCAGTAAACCAATTTGCTAATTCAGTTTCATACTCACCATCTTTTTTAATGATATTGCCACCCGAACCCGGACCCTCATAGGCTGCATCGCGAACCGATCCGTCCGGCCAGAAGAAATAACGGTTATCTATATCAATAGCTCCGCGGAACAAATCAGCTTTTGGTTTGCCATAGTAAGCGCCTATACCGGTGAATAAAAAGAAAGCAGCACTCTGTTTGTATAACGGTATGCGTGGATTGGAAAATAAGGTGTAGGTAACATGAAGTGCAGTTCCGAACAAATCGTTACGGAAACCAATCCCACGACCATAATTCCGCAATTCCCAACCCTCTTGTCCGCGAAGTGGTTTAGTTTCGTCATATTGAAGCCTGTTCCAGGAAAGACGCACTTCAATAGAAAGTGGTCGGTATAAATTTCCGGAAAAACCTGAAGATCCCAGAAAATTCCGGAAGGTGATTGCTGCTCCGGGTTGAGTCGATTGTGTTTGAATCCAGGTTTCGTTTCCAAGATCGCCGAAGTAATTGGTGATACCACCTGAAAAACCCATTTCGAAAGAACGTTGTGAGAAAGCGCTGTTTGAAAATAGAAACAGCACGGATAAGGTAAGTAGAATTTTTTTCATGGTTACTGTATTAGGTAAATAGCATCACTAAATTAGTAATAGTATGCTGATAAACAAAAGTTTACATAGCGAATTTATTGACAATTCTAAAAATCAGCCTTTAGTATGATGGGTTTGTCTTAAACTACATCAGTAAAGTGCTGATAATTAATGATTAAGGAAAAGCGAGGTTTCGCCCACTTTTTGGAGTCTTATAGCTGGTTTCAATTTCATTCACCTGTTATTATGTACCTCCAACAATTTTAATGTGTGCTGTATAGAAAAGGTGGAGTGCCAATTCTGGTGACCAGGGATAATAAAATCAGGTTTTGGATACTTTTTTCGAACATTATTTAGTGACGTGCTCCAACTATAAATATCAGCATCAGTTAAATTCCCAAGACTTTGTGCATCGGTACTTTTTATCAGGCATCCGCCATATAGAATTTTTTGTTTGGGTAACCAGATTACGATATTATCTGAGGTGTGACCGGGCCCGGGGTAATAGGTTTCAAGTAACACATCATCTATGTTAAAAATGGTATCGTTCAGGAATATTGCTGAAGCAGTGGTTGTTTTATTTTTATCACAATAAAAATTGGTTAAGGCAGAAGACCAGGTCTTTATTTTGTATCGATCAAGTATTTGGAACCCACCGGTCCGGTCATCGTGGTAGTGTGTGGCAATGCATAATACCACTTTTTTGTGGTGACGAGCAAAAATGCTATCGAGTAAAGGTGCTACCTGGGTGGTATCCCAAGGCGTATCAATCATTATTACCCCAGAAGACGCAACAACATACATTCCATTTGCAGGAAAATCTTGTCCGTTAAATTTTTGCCATGTGGTAAAAACATAACACCGATCATTGAGCGGACTAATCTTCAATTTATTTATGGTATCCTGCGCAAGTACCAAACAGTTGCTGCTGAGAGTAAAAACAATAAACAAATTAAATGATAGCCAATTCTTTTGAAAAAGCATAGTGAGGTAGGGAAGAAGCCTAATTGATAACCACCATTTTTTGATACAAGGAGCCTTCTTTGAAACGCAATTCAACAACGTATGTTCCATGCCGGTATTGAGATGTTTGTAAAGGAAATTTATTGTTGCCAGGGTGTATACTTAATGCTTTTGAATGGTATAACTGGCGACCATCCATACCATAAATATAAACAATAGCATTGGTTTCCCGATTTGCATCAACAGTTATGTGAGAAGTAAGTTGAATTGGATTGGGAGAAATCGCGAAAGAATTAATTTCGCCTAACTCCTCAACGGATCCGCAAATGTTCCAGTAATTACATGAATCGGCATAAAAAAAACACCAATTATTAACTGCATAGGCATGTGCACAAGAGTCGAAATATACTTTCTGAGCATTATGTTCAAAACAGGTAAGCTGTTGGTAATAGTCGCGTGCAATATTATCAACACAGATCCACGAGAAAAGACCACCCCAAAAATTTGCTGATTTAGTATAAATAGTATGCCCGGGATGACCAACGCTTTCAATCCACTCCAATGGAAATTGAGTAGGCGCTGCATGATTATTTAAATAAAATATCCTTCTGGTACCTGCAGGCAAATTGACAGATCCAATGCTATCGAGGTGAAAGTAACCACTAGTGAAATAACCGAAATTGGAAAAGAAATCAAGATTGATACTGTCTCCGGTGTTCATAGAAAAATCATACAATAATTCTTCAGCAGCGAATTGATTATCAAGAAAAAAAACTTTTTGGGTGGCGGTATCTTCTCTGAGATATCCAAATGTGCAGTCGGATATAGGTTGATTGTATTCCTCTTGTATTAATTTTTTATAATTCACCAGGTTGATAATGGTATCTCCTGTAGTTACCAGTGTATTGGTAACGCCAAATGTGAAGTTGCCATAAAGGCAGTTAGTGGTTGCTGGTTGAAGAACCCGGACTGGAACAACATTTACTGTGAAATACCAAACATTGGAAACGCTGTCGAGCAAAGGGTAATAGGTTTGAGCAGAAGACCCGGAATAAATAAATAGTGAAAGCACTATTAAGTAGAGTTTTTTCATAAGCGTGAATTTTAGTTGTAAAACTGAAATATTAATCTAAATTAGTGAATTATTTTTGTATTTCATAAAGAATCAACAATTACTTTTCAAAAGTTGAAATTTATAAAAATAATTGACGTAATTTTAATTCTCTTTTTCTAAAATGTTTCTACGGTATAATTCGTACTTAATACACCTAAAGTACATCCTGAATTTAATCCTTTAAAAAGGGTAATTTACTAAAAATGAAAAAAAAGATTCAATTAATTGCATCGCTCCTGTTACTGCTTTTCCTGGTCTGGTTTTTTAATAGAAACACAGCAGATGATTCTGACAGAACGGAATCTTCAGCAACCAGACCCGCTTCAACCATTGTAAATAGCTCTAATTTTATTTATACTAAACATGCAAGGTGCAGGATGGATTGCAGACATGTTAGCGAAGCAGAGGTGTTGCAGATTATTTCTGCGGGTACCATTAATCATAAAAAATCAGGAGCTCATGAAAAACCCTGCCCAACAGTGGCTTATGAGGGGAGAAGTGATGACAATCAGCTTTTAAGAATTATTGTTGCCGATTGCGAACCTAAAGATAAAATTGTTACCGTAATCGATCTGGAAACAGATTATAAATGTGATTGTTATTAAAAGTATACAGATACTATTTCTCTGTATCAAGATATTCAATATGAAGAACCTTATTAAAAAAGCAAGAGTATTAAGAGATGATTGCTACGATGGAATTTTATTTAATTCCCAGTTCTATTTGTAATTTTTTAGGCAGGCCTGCAACTACCTCATTATAGGAATGGTCAATCCAATCCTTTAAAAGCTTTTTACTGATACTGCCATCTATTTCAACCGTATTCCACATTTTTTTATTCATGTGATAGCCAGGCTGCACGCACGGGTATTGCTCACGAAGTTCAATGGCTTTTTCAGGCTCGCATTTGAGGTTGATGCTATCCGGTTCGCTGATACTCGTCAAACAAAACATTTTGCCCATTACTTTAAATACCAAAGTATCCTCATCAAAAGGGAATGACTCAGTCACTCCTTTTTTAGACAAACAATAACTGCGAAGTTCTTCAATATTCATTTTATCTTTTTATGGATTCAGCAATTTAGTAGAATGCAATTAAAATTACAAATCGTCAGTTCAACATCAAACTCAAATTATTATTTTTATAGAACTAAATGCCACCAACCACTAACTAACTCTTATTCCACTTTCGTTAAACTATACAACACCGGCTTTGATGGGCTGGCATCATTTTCCAGGGAGGTAATTTGTAAATTGAGTAAATACCAACCATCTTTAATTTTTTCATCAACAAAAATTAACTCAGTAATAGTACAATCCAGCCTTGTCGCGAAAGGATATTTCCAGAAAGCATGATGAGCCAAAAGTTTTCCTTCATCCTGTTCGCGATCTACAGATGGTAAGTCAAGTAACAAATGTTGAACTCCCATTTCGGCTAACCAACCGGCAGCTTCATGATGCAAATAAGGAGGATTTGTATTTGAATAGTGGTGGTTATTTTTTTCTTTCTTATTTGGTAAAGTGCGAATAACAATTGCTTCAAGGTGATCAAAAGTTAGTAAAGTTTCTAATTGTTTTTTGGTAATAACCAAGTCGTCATTTATTTTTTCAGGTGTTACTGAAATAACCTGAGCAATAAACATAAATAATTTAAGGTGCTGATTCAAGGAATAGTTTTCTTTACTTATGTGCCCTACACACTCAGTATGGGTTCCGTTTCCATGAGGGTTTAAGAATACATTTCTGAAATTAACACTACCGCCCTGATTTACATCACCCACCCAATCGCCCATCACTACAGGTTCAATTTTAACAGGGGAACAATACCATGCATTTACATTTTCTTCACCGCTGCGCAGCGGTATTGAAATATCAATGGGTTGAGAAAGGTTCAGTTCGAATTTGTTCCCTTTATGGGTGATAGTTGTGATCATGGTCGAAAATTAATAAAATAATTTCATTTTTAATTTAGAAGACTTGCTTTTTTACCAATTTGTGATTTCACATTTTAATCAGTAAAATTATAGCACAACAAAAAGTTTGGATGCAATTCTGTCAGCAATTAATTTACCCGAATCGGTTAGTGTATAAATTTCATCGATGCATTGAATAGCACTTGAATCGATAAATTCATTTATTTGTTCGATAAAAACAGCTTCAAATTTAGCACCGAATTCGTTAAGGATATATTTCCGGCTCAAGCCCCATTTTGTGCGAATGCCAGTCATAATGTATTCGTTAAATTTATTTTCAATGGTAAGAATTTCAATCTCTGCAGGAATTTCATTCTTATTTATAGCCATTATATAAGCAGTATTCCCGGAAATATTCCATTGCCTTGAAATTCCATTATACGAATGGGCCGATGGGCCAATTCCCAGGTAGGATTTGTTTTTCCAGTAACTACTATTGTGATTGGAATAGAAGCCTTTCCTGCCAAAGTTAGAAATTTCATAGTGGTCGAATTTATTAGCAGCTGCTTCTGACATTAAAATTTTAAAATGGTTGATAGCACTTTCATCATCAATTTTCGCAATTTTCCCTTCACGAATCCATTTATCGAGAGCAGTTTTTTTCTCAACCGTGAGACTGTAACATGACAGATGCTCCACAGGAAGTGAAAAGGCAATATCCAGATTCCTCTTCCATTTATCATCACTCATGCCCGGAATGCCATAAATAAGATCGATGGTTAGGTTATTAAATCCTGCGTTAGCAGCAGCTTTTACAGAATTGGTAGCCATGGATGCATTATGTGCACGATTCATCAAAATTAAATCGTCATCAAAAAAAGATTGTACTCCAATACTCAATCTATTGATAGGTGATTGTTTTAATTCCAGGAGTTTTTTATCGGTTAAATCATCCGGATTAGCTTCCAATGTAATTTCAGCATTGGGCGCCACAGTAAAATATTTTGTGATGGAATTAAAAAGTTTATCTAAGTGATGACTATTTAAAAGAGAAGGTGTTCCTCCTCCAAAATAAATGGTTTGTAATACTGTTTTTTCACCGTTATTTTCAAGATAATTTTTTCGTAGTTCAATTTCCTTGCACATAGCTTCAATCATAGCATCCATTTTTTCATGATTCACTGAAAAATGAAAATCACAATAGGAACAAGCTTTACGACAGAATGGGATGTGTAGGTACATGGTAATGCAACGAAATGTGATTCGAATTCTCGGACTGACTTTGCCGTACGAATTTACGAATAATAGGCCAGCCTTTCGGTGAGCCGGCTAGCATGAAATTTCTAAAAGAAATGAATGGAATCTGAATGTAAGTAATCTACATTCGAATTGAAGAACAGGGTTACTCTTGAATCGCCTATTTTGGTAATACAATCCTGAAGGTAGTTCCTTTGTTTAGTTCCGAATTTTTTACAAAAATGTGCCCGTTGTGATATTCTTCTACAATTCGTTTAGAAAGGGAGAGACCAAGTCCCCAACCCCGACTTTTAGAGGTGTAGCCGGGTTTGAAAACAGTTTTGAATTTTGATTTGGGAATTCCTTTTCCGGTATCACATATGTCGATATACACAAATTGTTGCTGGTCGGTAAGAGAAATATTTAGTTCACCCTCCCCGGTCATGGCATCCACCGCATTTTTAAATAAATTTTCGAGCACCCATTCGAACAATGGAACATTCATAGGAGCCATTATATTGTGATTGGCTGTATTAATAAGAGTGAACTTCACCCTTGATGACGATCGGCTTTGTATGTAGTTAATGGAGTTTTGAATTACTTCAACCAGATCTTCTTTTTTCAGTGATGGAGCTGATCCTATTTTTGAGAATCTTTCGGTGATCGTGTTGAGCCGGGAAATGTCTTTTTCTATTTCTTCAAGATGCTCACCTTCTCTTCCATGCATTTTAAGGTATTCCACCCAAGCCATGAGTGACGAAAGTGGTGTTCCTAACTGATGTGCTGTTTCTTTAGCCATTCCCACCCAAACCTGGTTTTGTTCAGCCTTTCGGGAAGTGCTGAAAGCCAGATAAGAAACTAAAAGAAAAAGACTGATAACAGCAAGTTGAAAATAAGGATAATACCGCAACTGCTTGATAAGCAATGAATCGCGAAAATAAACGAAGTTTCTTTCTTTATCTTTTCCAAAAATAATCTCAATGGGTTCCTGTTCTGTTTTCATTTCTGTGACCTGCGTTAGCAGCCACTGAGGATCCTCAGATTTAATAGAGTCAAGGTTTCTGAAAGAATTAATATTCCCATTCGCATCGGTAAGGATCATTGGAATGGTATTGTTGCTCCGTAAAACCTCCAAAGCAACACTTACATCCCCTTGTTCTTCATTGATTTCCGACAACTGGCGAACGGCTGAGGCCCATAATTTAACATTCTTCTTTTCCTGCTCAGACAGTTTTTCAACCAAACTATTGGTATACCATAATGATGCAACTCCAATAATTAAAGCAGCCAGTAACAAAGCAAGCTTCCAGCGCTGTTTTCGGGTGTAAATATTCACGTTTTACAGTATACTCTTAAAAATTAAAGTTCAATAATACGGCAAAATTAGCTATTGCGGAACTTCTTCTTCATAATCAATTTGCAGCTCTTCCTTTTTTTGCTTGTTGTCGATTGGTTTTGTTACAGGATCTTTTTTGCTAAACTCTGATTTAATGATGTTTTTGAGGGATTTGGTCTCATTCTTCACCTCATCGGTAATTTTTTTCTCTACCGAATTCCGATCCCAGGTGAATTTGGGGTTGAAGCGTTTCCTTCATGGAAAGAAAAACCTTTGGTCTGCCGAGCCCATCATCCTCAATAGTCCCAAATTCACTGTTTTGAGCACGCACTTTCCTGCCCATAATCTGGGAGAGATAGAGCTGTAGTTTGTAATTAACAACATTATCAAAAGTGTGCTCCCCACTAGTAGTTAAATCCAATGCGGTACTTTTAATTTCCATCAGCGGAATATAAATGCGACGATTTTTTATTTCAATAGTATTAGTGAGGGTAGAGAATTTGATGTTTTTGAGATCGGAACCTTTCAGGAATTTAGATAATGCCAACACCGGCTCAAAGTCAATTAATTCGCCATTTTCAATGGTTATTTCACTTTTTGCATAAATACTGTTTTCATTCAAGACCAGCTTATCCGACCAGCTTGATTTAAATTTGACCACGGCAGAAACGGTACCTTTCAGATTCTTGTCAACGATCATTTGTTGTCCGAAATTGCCCATTTCATAAAATAATTTATTGATATCCAGACCATTGACAATTGCGTCGTATTCAATTCTTAAGCTATCTCCAGAACGGTTATCGATGGATCCTTTTAGCTTAACATTTCCATTCACTGTTTCTAAATTAAGCTCCGGAGTAGTAAGTAACCGGTTTTCCAATTTAACACTACCGGTAAGAGCGGTTGCCTGAAATTTTCTGAATTTAAAACTACGCACATCCAATTCAACCTGCAATTGCAATTTTTCGGACAGTCGTAATCTGTAAACGGTATCCTGAGTATTGGAAACAGATCGTTCTTTAGCCATTAATTCATCTAAATCCAAAAAATTGGATTGGACAGACGCAGTAACTGCGAGTTTTTGAATATCGGAAAATAACCATGCAAACAGATTCTGAAAATTGCCAGTGACGTTAAAGTCACTTTTCCCGGCACTTCCATACAACTCTTGAACCAGCAAGTCGTTGCCATCAAGGTGAAAAAGGGCACTTTTAATTTTAAAGGGTGTTGGTTTTTGTTTGATTCTGAAATCAACATTTGAAACACTAATATCACCCGATGATTTGTAGGTAGCCTTTTCACCGGCAATTCCATAAAACCTGGCATTTATTTTCATTGAACCCGATATTTCTTCCAGGGTATCGGGTTTGAAAAAGCGGCTCATAGCTTTAAGGTCCGCTTCCAAAGAGGCTTCCACATTAATTTTAGGCTTATTAAAATTCTCAATTTCTATTGATGCAGCTACCGGTTTGCCTTCCAGTTCAGCCTTAAAATTTTGCAATTTCAAATAGGTCACAGGGAAAGCTTTATTTTTCCTGTTGGTGAAGAATCCATTGCAATTCATTTTTCGCAAATGATATGGGCTATCTTTCGGGTTCAAACTTACATCACGGCTATTAAAGGAAAAAGTCACCAATGGAGAGTGCGTTTTATCTGAGCGTCCTTTTACAGCACCTTTAAATTCAATACTCCCGGAATAGTTGTAGCCTTTTGTACTTGCTTTATATTTTTCGGGAATTAATGACAACAAAGCGGGGAGATCCGCTGTAGGGCTGCTTATTTGCAGATCCACCTCCACAAAATCTTTTGGATTTAATAGGGTGCCTGTAAGATTCAGAGTGAGTTTTGAAAGTTGCAATGTTGATTCATTAAAGGTATACAGCCCTTTTGTTTTATCAACATTCAGCGAAAGCTGCAACTGACAGGTTGCCTTTGAAAGATAGGTGAGGTCTGCTAATAGAACCGATGCATCCTGAAGAGATCCGCTTGTGGTGAGCTGAAATTGATTTTTACCAAAATCGCCTCTCAGATTTCCTTTCACTACTTGAAAACTTATGTCTTGTTCTTTTGCAACATTATAATACAAAACATTTACGTTTTCGAATTCTACATCTTCCAGTTCCAGTTTAAAAGAACCGGTATCTGCATTGTTACTCTGATCTTTCCATATCTCATAATTGGCATTTCCATCTTTGTCGATTTGTAAATTGAGTGCAGCATTGGCAACTACAATTTTTTTAAGCCGGTAATGTTCACTGAAAATACTCGTTAAATTAAAAAGTAACGACAGTCTGCCGGCATTCATTACTGTTCCATTAGCTGAAAACTCTTTAGGTTCATCAACCTTAACAGTTTCGAAATCGATTGTGGCATAGGGGAAATTCCTGATAAAAGAAAATGAAATTTCACCAACTTCGATTTTAACTTTGAGGTTTTCGTTGATGGATGCAACAACTATTTTCTTCACCTTATCTCTGTAAATGTAAGCAAGGAGATTACCTGCCAAAAACAAGCCGGCAAAAACAGAAACAACAAGCAATAAAATCTTTTTGGTGCGATTCATCCCCAACAATCCCATATGTATTCCTTAGCCAACTAATAACAATGCAAAAAAACTTTAATTATTGTTAGAATAAGTAGGTATCAACATTTAATTTCAACACTTTTATCACCATGATCCAATAAAAAAACCCCGTTTAAAACGAGGTTTTTTTATTGGCATTAATTTCAGTTTTTATTTTGAAAACCTTTTAGCTACTTCATCCCAATTAATAACATTCCAAAAAGCACTGATATAATCGGGGCGGCGATTTTGATAATGCAGGTAATAGGCATGTTCCCAAACATCAAGTCCCAAAATAGGTGTGCCTTTAACTTCGGCAATATCCATTAATGGGTTGTCTTGGTTTGGTGTTGAGCTGATTTCCAGTTTTCCGGCCTCGTTTTTCACTAGCCAAGCCCATCCTGATCCAAATCGGGTGGTGGCAGCTGCAGCGAATTTAGTTTTAAAGTCATCGAAACTCCCAAAATTGGTGCTGATGGCATCGGCCAAAGCTCCGACTGGAGCTGCAGAAGCATTGGGAGTGAGGATATTCCAGAATAATGAGTGGTTATAATGCCCGCCACCATTGTTTCTAACCGGAACAGGAAATTTTGAAATGTTGCGGCAAATATCTTCAATACTCATTTTTTCAGTTTCTGTGCCTGCAATTGCATTATTAAGGTTGGTCACATAGGCCTGATGATGCTTGCCATGATGAATTTCCATGGTTCTTGCATCAATATTGGGTTCAAGTGCATTAAATGCATAGGGTAATTTTGGGAGTTCAAATGCCATAATTTCAAGAATTTTATAGAGGATTTAACAGTAAATTAGTAGTGCAAATGTAACAAAAAACCGGGCAGATGGGTTGCTACTACTATTTCCTAAAAGGGGCTTAAAATTTTTTTTATTAATTATAGGTTTTTATCAGTAAAAATCCTATATCTTTGCACCTCAAATCATATTCAAGCTTCATTAATTAAACCAACATCACAATGAAAAAAGTATTTGCCGTTATGGCGATCGTGGGAATGTTTGCATTCGTTGCATGCGGACCAAAAGCAGAAGAAAAAGCAGAAGAAGCTACTGAGCAAATTCAGGATGCTGCAGCTACTGCAACTGATGCAGTTACTGAAACTGCAACTGATGCTGTTGCTGCTATTGATTCTACAGCTGGTGCAGCTGTTGATTCTGTTGCTGCTGCTGTTAAGTAATCAGTTACGATCAAAAGTCAAAAAAACCCTTCGATAGAAGGGTTTTTTTGTTTTATAACATTTTTACAAACAACCTGTCCGGCCCCCATCCACAGGAATATTAATACCGGTGATGTATGCTGCTGCCGGTGAAACTAGGAATCCCACTGCAAAAGCAATTTCTTCAGGTCCGGCAAATCTGCCCATGGGAATTTCCTGCAACATTTCTGCTTCCAGTTCAGTGACCAGTTTTCCTGTTTTAACCGATTTTGATTCAATTAAAGTGGTGAGCCTTTGCGTATTTGTGGCTCCGGGCAGTACATTGTTGACTGTGATTTGAAAAGGAGCCAATTCAGTGGCAAGAGTTTTCGACCAGTTGGCCACTGCCGCTCTGATGGTATTTGATACCCCTAATCCTTTCAAAGGTTGCTTTACGGATGTAGAAATAATATTTACGATTCTGCCATAGCCGGACTGTTTCATCCCGGGTAAAAGGGACTGCACCATAACATGATTGCAAACCAGATGCTGGCGAAATGTTTTTTCGAAATCTTCGGCTTTCGCTTCTGTGATTGCTCCTCCGGATGGCCCGCCTGTATTGTTAATTAGAATATTTACCAGATGCCCATCCTGTAGATAAGTCGCTACAGCAGTTCTTAATCCCTCCGGATCACTGAAGTCTGCGACCAGGTAGTGATGTTGTTGTGCTCCTGTTGTTGGTAATGTTGCCGCTATTGCTGCCAATGTGGTTTCGTTTCTGGCAACTAATGTGATAGAAGCACCCATTGAGGCCAGTTCACGTGCAACAGCAAGTCCAATTCCTTGGGTACTACCACACACGATTGCCCTTTGTTTATTAAATTTTATATCCATGCCGTAAAGATAATCATCTAAATACTTTTTATTTCTCGATAATTTTTTATTAATTTGTGTTAGGCAAAAGTGGAACATTTTTTTGGAACTGTCTAAAGACTGTGTTACTTTGGGCAGGGGAAAGCAAATTGCAATTGGAAGTAGAATTGTAAACTATCAAATAAATTAAACCGTCATTTAGAATCTATCAATAACCATGTCTATTCCAGCAGTGTTTAACTTTAAAAAGTGGATCGATGAAAATCGTCATCTGCTAAAGCCCCCGGTTGGCAACCAGGTTGTTTATACTCCCAATCAGGATTTTATTGTTATGGTTGTTGGCGGACCCAATTCAAGAAAAGATTATCATTTTAATGAAACTGAAGAATTTTTCTTTCAGTTGGAAGGAGATGTTCAAATAAAAATCATGGAAGACGGTAAACCCCGTGTGATTGATATTCGCGAAGGGGATATTTTTTTATTGCCTCCCTGCATTCCTCACTCCCCGCAACGTGGTCCAAATACTGTTGGACTGGTGATGGAAGTTCAGCGCAGAACCGGAATGCAGGATCGGTTGCAGTGGTATTGCGAAAAGTGCAACCATATGCTTCATGAAGACATCTTTGATTTGAAGGACATAGTAACGGAGCTTCCTTTGGCCATGGAAAAGTTTTATACTTCCTTAGAGAATCGCACTTGCAAAAAGTGTGGTGCTGTGATGGAGCCTCCTCCGAAGCTATAGTGAATCTTCAATAGAATACAACTATTCTGCATTGGGATACAGCGTAAAGTGTTTTCCTTTACCATTTCCATCAATTTTGCCCTTAGTTCCGTAATGTTTTCGTTTTTTGCTGCAGCAATAAAAACAGCTGGATGATTTGCTTTTGCCATCCAGGATTTTTTTAATTCATCAAGACTTACGTTTTCTTTAGTCGCAGGGGTAAGATCATCATGTTCTTTTTCTGAAAACGTGTAGGCGTCAATTTTGTTGAATACCATGAGTACAGGTTTGTCGGCGGCTTTTAAATCCACCAAAGTTTGATTGACTACTGCAATTTGCTCTTCAAAATTGCGGTGAGAAATATCAACAACATGAACTAAAATGTCGGCTTCGCGAACTTCATCTAAGGTAGAGCGAAAAGACTCCACTAAATTGTGAGGCAGTTTTCTGATAAATCCCACAGTATCAGAAAGTAAAAACGGAATGGTGTCTAATACCACTTTGCGAACGGTGGTGTCAAGCGTTGCAAAAGTTTGTTTTCGGCAAAAACATCTGATTTACTGATGAGGTTCATGAGCGTTGATTTGCCTACATTGGTATAACCTACCAGTGCAACTCTTACCAGATTTTCTCTCGACTTGCGTCGGGTATAATTTTGTTTATCGATTTCTTTGAGCTTGTCTTTCAATCTCGATAATTTATCTTTAATAACTCGACGATCTGTTTCTATTTCAGTTTCGCCGGGCCCTCTGAGCCCGATACCTCCACGCTGTTTTTCCAGGTGTGTCCACATTCCCGTGAGCCGGGGTAACAAATATTGATACTGTGCGAGCTCGACTTGAGTTCTGGCCTGAGCGGTACGAGCTCTTCGGGCAAAAATATCCAATATAAGATTTGTTCTATCTAAAATACGACAGCCTGCCGCTTTTTCGATATTTCTAATTTGTGATGCAGAAAGTTCATCATCAAAAATGGCAATTTGAATAT
This sequence comes from Bacteroidota bacterium, assembly GCA_016722525.1. Taxonomy (GTDB): domain Bacteria; phylum Bacteroidota; class Bacteroidia; order AKYH767-A; family OLB10; genus JADKJB01. The sequence goes on along the minus strand of JADKJB010000001.1, from coordinate 341,897 downwards.
CATGATCTTTAATGAAAGTGGTGATTTCTTCCAATTTCCCTTTTCCAACATAGGTGCGTGGTTCGGGGTGTTCCAGTTTTTGTACAAATCTCTTTATCGTTTGTGCACCTGCCGTGAGTGCCAGAAATTCGAGTTCATCAAGATACTCTGTGATTTGCGTTTCCGAAACTCCCGGTCGTGAAACAGAAACCAGCACTACTCTCTCGGTAGCGATTTTTGAAATAGAGGGTAATTGAGCCATGAAAGGGAGATACACTTGGTAGTGTATGTATAAAAATTAATTTAGTAATAATGTTTCGTTAGAACCATGAACGACCAGCTCCGGTTGCCATAAAAGGCCATGGAATTGATATTAGTATCAATAAAAGACCTGTCAAAAAGAAAATAAATATTTTCTTGAATCGGATGGTGTCATTGACGGCACGTTTAGATAAAGCATTACCAATTGTAATAATCAGAATTGCAATGATCATTACTGCAATATGTTCCACAGCCCAAAACCGCAACATCCTGTCTTTCATTGCGGCTCCCATATCTGCCATAGCCGCTTGTACCAGTGGACTCACCATGTATAATAAAAAGCCAATAAGTAATTGAACATGTGAAAAAATAAGAGTGAATAAAGTTAGTTTCTTGTCGCCGGAAGTAAAGCTGCGCTTGCTTTTCCAGCCATTATAGGATCTGAATACTGTCATTATTAACAGCAAAAGCATGATCCATCTTAAAATGGAGTGGGTATGAAGTAGTCCAGTGTACATAAGTGATTAATTTTAAAGGTCTACAAAAATAGTAATCTATTTTATAATACCTAATTAAATGCGTAAATTCTTACCCTGTGACAGCTAAATTCATTTAAATGGAATAAGGTGTATTTGGACTTCGCTGTACAATTTCAATCAAAGTGTTTTTCCGGTTGCTGCAATCAAATCGCTACATGAAAATGTAAATAATATGGATTTTAATTTATATTCAATATTATTGCATTACGAATCATAAATTCATGAAGATATATCGCGTATTCATTTTGGCTTGCCTTGCCATCCCTGTTTGGGTAGCCCAGGCACAAGAAACTTTTCCGGTTAATGGAGTATCGGACAAAAGGCACATCACCTACGTATTAATAAATGCAAAGATTCACATTGATTCTAAAACGATTGTTGACAGTGCCAGTTTAGTAATCAGGGAAGGCAAAGTGGACGCTGTTGGAAAAATTAGTTTTATTCCAACCGATGCCGTTGTTATTGACTTGAAAGGCAAATCCATTTACCCTTCTTTTATAGACCCCTATACAAATTATGGTATAGCGAATACGGAAAAGAGTGAAAAAGGAAAAAAACCTCAAATCAATTCAAATACTAAAGGTGCTTACTCGTGGAATCAGGCTTTACGGTCGGAATTTCAGTCCTATCGGGTGTTTGTAGCGAATCCTGATAATGCAAAAGAACTCCGTAAAGCCGGGTTCGGTACGGTATTGACTTTTAATGCCGATGGAATTGCCCGTGGTACCGGATGTGTGGTTGCTTTAGCTGATAGAAAAGAGCAGAATTTAATGATTCTTGAAAACGCTGCAGCATTGTATTCATTCAATAAAGGGACTTCCACACAGGAGTATCCAACTTCTGAAATGGGAGCCATTGCTTTGTTGAGGCAATCATTCCTGGATGCCGATTGGTATAAGAAAGGTGGAAATGTTAAAGAATACAATATTTCTATACAGTCATGGATAGATAATCAAAAGATGCCTCAGATTTTTGAATCCAATGATAAATTGCAAGCATCAAGAGCCGATAAAATTGGTGATGAATTTGGTGTGCAATTTATTATCAAAGGTTCCGGAAACGAGTACCAGAGGTTGGATGAAATTAAAGCTACCAACAGCAGCTTTATTATTCCTTTGAAATTCCCTGAAGCTTCAGATGTTACCGAGCCATATGATGCACTCAATATATCACTCGGAGAATTAAAGCACTGGGAAATGGCTCCCGCAAATGCATTTTTATTGAATAAAGCAGGCATTGAAATTGCATTCACTGCATCTGGATTAAAAGACCCATCCGATTTCCTCGCGGCAATTCGTAAAGCAATGTTGTTTGGCTTGTCGAAAGAAGCAGCGCTAAAAGCTTGTACAGAAACACCTGCCCGGCTGTTAGGAATATCTGACAAAACAGGTACGCTTCAAAAAGGAATGTTAGCAAACTTTTTAATTACGTCAGGCGATTTATTTAAAAAAGAAAATGTAATTTTTGAAAACTGGGTGAATGGCGAAAGGTATATCACCACTACGAAAATTATGGCCGATATCCGTGGAAATTATATATTGAATTTCGGAAGCAAAAGCTTAATTTAGTAATTGCAGGAGAACCTCATAGTCTAAAAGCCACAATTCAAGAAGATAGTCTTAAAACTAAAGCTGAACTTTCTTTCGATAATGAAATTCTGGATCTTAGTTTTGAGCTGAAGAGAGAACCCGGAAAAGGTGCATACCGATTAAATGGGTTTAGAAGTGGCGATATCAACTCAGGTTTTAAGGGCACAGGTACAGATTCGTCGGGAACTCAAATCGACTGGGAAATCAAATGGGTATCTGCTTATCAACCAGAGGTGAAACCCGACACAGCTAAGATCGAGTTGCCGGTAATTGGTGCTGTTTGGTACCCTAACAAAGCCTATGGGTTGGAGGCACTTCCATTAAAAGAGCAGGTTTTATTTACCAATGTAACGGTATGGACAAACGAAAAAGAGGGGATTGTCCAGAATGCAGACGTGTTAATCGGTAACGGTAAAATCGCAGCTATCGGAAAAAATCTTTCCAGAGCGGGCGTTAAGGTAATTGATGGAACCGGAAAGCATCTCACAGCAGGAATCATTGATGAACATTCGCATATTGCTGTGAGCAATGATGTCAATGAGTGTTCCCATGCAGTTACTTCAGAAGTGCGCATCGGGGATGTGATAGACCCTGATGACATTAATATTTACAGGCAGCTTTCAGGTGGTGTCACATCCGCGCAATTGTTGCATGGATCCTGCAATCCTATTGGTGGTCAATCAGCAATTGTTAAATTGCGTTGGGGCCAGTCAGCCGAAAAAATGAAATTCGAGAATGCTCCCGGATTCATAAAGTTTGCTTTGGGTGAAAATGTGAAACAATCCAATTGGGGTGATGATTTCCGAATCCGATATCCGCAGTCGAGAATGGGTGTGGAACAGGTGTATGTTGATGCATTTACAAGGGCTAAAGAATATGAAAAGCAATTGCTAGGCTGGAAAGCCGACAGCAATGGGAAATCAACTCCTAAACGAGATCTGAGATTGGAGGCATTGGTTGAAATTATGAATAAAAAGAGATTTATTACTTGTCATTCTTATCAACAAGGAGAAATAAATATGCTCTTGCATGTTGCTGATTCATTAGGCTTTAAAATAAATACTTTTACACATATACTCGAAGGTTATAAAGTTGCAGATAAAATGAAAGTGCACGGAGTTGGAGCATCCAGTTTTTCTGATTGGTGGGGTTATAAGTATGAAGTAATTGAAGCAATTCCTTATAATGGAGCTATATTGCATGCTGTTGGAGTGACCGTTGCGTATAATTCTGATGATGCGGAAATGGCCAGAAGACTTAATCAGGAAGCGGCAAAGGCAGTCAAATATGGTGGAGTGAGTGAAGAAGAGGCTTTGAAATTTGTAACATTGAACCCTGCTAAATTATTGCACATCGATGATAAAGTAGGCAGTATAAAAGTAGGTAAGGATGCTGATGTGGTTTTGTGGAATGGTAATCCACTCTCTGTTTATTCAAAAGTTTTGCAAACGTATATTGATGGTATTTGCTACTATGATATTGATCGAGACTTAAAATTAAGAACTACTATTTCTCTGGAACGCAACCGTATCTTAAAGAAAATGATTGCTGAAAAAACCAAGGGGGTATCGGGAGAATTAAAAAAGCCAACCTTCCATGTGCAGAAGTTGCATCATTGTATTAACGAAGAATAAAATATAATTACGATTTATCACTTTAGGGTTTGTTTTTTTAATATCAATTTAAAATAATGAAAAAAAATATTCTATACTTTATTCTTCTCCTACTGCCCGGATGGGGATTTTCTCAAAATTTAGCTCCTGCACCAGTTCAGTCGAAAAAAATCTTGATGATTGGTGCTGTTACTCATACAGGAACCGGATTGGTGATTGAAAACGGTGCTGTGGGATTTGAAAATGGAAAATTAACCCTCGTTGCTGATGCTTCTTTGATCCGAATAGATAAATCGGCATATGATACCATTATAAATGTTCAGGGGAAGCACATCTATCCCGGACTTATTGCTTTGAATACAATTATAGGTTTAAGTGAAATAGAAGCAGTTAGAGCAACCAATGATTTTGTTGAAACCGGTGGGGTTAATCCTTCTGTTCGTGCATTGGTTGCCTATAATACCGACTCGAAAGTCACACCTACACTTCGATCAAACGGAGTACTTATGGCACAGATTGTTCCACAAGGGGGGTATCGTTTCAGGACAATCTTCTGTTGTGCAACTCGACGCCTGGAATTATGAAGACGCGGCCTATAAAATCGATGATGGCATTCATTTGAATTGGCCCTCTTTAAGAATTTACCAATCCAATAAATCTGAAGAAGCAATTAAGCAAAAGGAAAGATCTGATAAAGCGATTCATGAAATCATTACTTTATTTGCAGACGCAAAAGCCTATTCTTTCATTAAACAACCCTTGGAGAAGAATCTTCATTTAGAAGCAATGAAAGGTTTGTTTGATGGCTCCAAGCAACTTTTTGTTCATTGCAATTATGTGAAAGAAATTATTTCGGCAGTTGCATTTTGCCGGCAAATGGGCATTAAAATGGTTCTTGTTGGAGGAACCGATTCCTGGATGGTGACTGATTTGTTAAAAGAAAATTCCATACCGGTTGTTTTGGAAAATATTCATAGACTGCCTTCCAGGGAAGATGAGGATTTGGATGAGCCTTTTAAGCTTGCCTATTTGCTTAAATCGGCAAATGTAAAGTTCGCTGTTTCGATTTCCGGTTTCTGGCAGAATCAAAATCTTGCTTTTCAGGCAGGTACTACTGCGGCATATGGAATTACAAAAGAGGATGCACTCAGATCCATCACCATATCTGCAGCTGAAATATTAGGTATCAGCAGTTCAACAGGATCCCTGCAACAAGGTAAAGACGCTACATTTATAATTACTTCAGGTGATTTACTTGATATGAAAACTTCAGTTGTGGAAGATGCTTTTATTCAGGGAAGGCATATAAACCTTGATGATACTCGGAAGGAATCGTATAAAAAATACAAGAATAAATACGGGTTGAATTAATTTTCTATATTAGTACAGGCTTACTATAGAATGCAGTTCTTCTTAATCTGCAGTTTGCTGAACTCAGCCCTTTTTTTCTTAAAACTGCCCTTGGGGCTCCTTTTGAGGTCCGGAAATCCCTGATTTTGATCATAAATTCCCATTCAGAACTCATTATTTCCGGTTCAGTATATTTTCTTTGATGGTTTTATAATGATTTGATTAATTCGTATTGTCAAAACAGACATTCAATTTAATTCAAACATTTAATAAATACGATTATGGAAAATTTAACTATCGACCGAATCACCAGTTCAGGAAATATTAATTCATTAAATTCCAACCCGAATTCAACGGAGTTGCCTGTTATTAAATATAATTTCAGTGGTGAGTTAATATCTGCAAACAGTCCGGGAATTGAATTTTTATGTACTATCAAAGGTAACAGCCTTGAAAAAACTATTGAATACATGATCAGTAAATACCCTCATTTACTGAAGCATAAATGTTATGTTGATTTTGCACTAAATTTTCTCGGTGTAAGATATTATTTCAGTGCCGTATCCTTTGATGAAGCCGGTTATATCGGATGGTATTGCTACAAAACGGAAATGGGTACTCTTTCTGAAGTCAAATCTGCAGCCTGAAAATTATTATTAAGTCAAACCAGTCATAAAAATCAAGATTATGAAATTAATGTTTAGTTGTAGAATAATTGTTATGTCAGTTATTCTCTTAACAGGTTTAAATTCCTGTAAAAAAGATGATTCAAACAATCCTTCGGCGTCCTCTGTTCTGACTTCGGGAAGCTGGAAAGTTACTTATTATTACGACAAAATCAAGGATGAAACTTCCGATTATGCCGGCTACACTTTCGTGTTCCAACAAAATAATCAATTAAGTGTTATCGCATCAGCAGGAAATTCTGCAGGAACCTGGTCAGTAAGTGGCAGTGATGATAACGGTGGCAGCCAAAAACTTATCTTGTTTGCAGGATCCGGCGACCCTCTCAATAGTTTGAACGATGATTGGGTTATTACTTCAATTTCAAATTCTAAAATTGAATTGAAAGATGATAGTAATAATAACGAAATACTGCATTTTACAAAGTTGTAGTTTTATAAATTTTTAATTTCAGATAACACATGTCACGTAATTTTTTTATTTGTTTTATTTTACTAAGTAATGTTCTGGCTGCACAGGTAAATGTTGACTGGTATAATTATCCGGGAGGAGTAGCTGTGGCCACCAACAACAATTTTGATGTATACACTGTTAACTGGGACTATAATCCGTCAGGAGACATCACATTAACAAAACGGGATTCATCGGGTTTAATTTTATGGGATTCAGCATTTGACAATACTGACCTGACTCGTCATGAAGTAGCTACCTGGGTTGAAACTGACTATAACGGAGATGTGATTGTAACAGGTACAATTCGCTCAGGATTTTCAAATCCAGTTGATGCGGCAAGTTTAGTCATGAAATTTGATTCCTCCGGTTCTTTGCTTTGGAGAGTTGTTTATGAGAGTTCATTTGAGGGATCATCAACTAAAAAAGTTCTGGTTGATGCCAGCAACAATATTTATGTATTTGGACTTGGCATGGGAGCAAACGGATTGGTAACTAAAGTTAAAAAATTTGATCCTGCCGGAACGGCGGTTTGGTCATACTTTGACACTGTTGGGATAGGCTATCCACTAAATATAAAATTTACTCCCGACAGCAATCTACTTATAATTTGCAGAACCATAACAGGCACATTTAATGGATTTTCGAAAATAGATCTGAATGGAAACAACATTTGGAATAAGACAGGGATTCAAAGTGCAACCATTGGCGATGCAGCCGGTGATTCATCAGGTAATACCTATATAATAAACGGTGAAAATGTGTTTTCTAATCCTGGAAGTATTTTACAGAAATTATCACTTTCAGGATCTACGGTTTGGGCGGATACCAATAGTATAACCGCTTTCAGAGTTGAGGTTGGTAATGATGACAATCCGGTTATTTGCGTGTTTCCAAATTCTGGAATGCCGGGAGCTTCGTTTATTAAATATGATTCAAACGGAAATATTGTTTGGCTAAACCTGGATGCCGATGGGCCCGGATATGCGTTATTGTTGCATGCTCAAATGAAAATGGATGTTGATAATGCAGCTTATCTTGCAGCAGGAACATTAACAGAGATGGCGCTTTGTAAAGTGAACAGTGATGGTTCATCTGCGTGGACAGCAGTGATACCGGGAAGTTATGCAAATGCATTCGATTTCCAAACAAAGGATGTAATTTATGTGACAGGTGGAACAACTGCAAAGTTGGGCCAGACAATTGCTTCCGGGAGTTCTGAAAATGTTTTTTTTGGTCTGGATGAAAATGTAAGCATTTACCCCAATCCGGTATCAACAACAGCAACTTTGGTTTTCAATTTGACTGATATAAAAAATATTGAAATAACAATCATTGATGTTACTGGCAGAGTTGTTTCAAATACACCAATGGAGAGATATCTTACTGGAACAAACAGTATCTTTTTGAGTTTATCTGATTTAAATTCAGGAATTTATTTTTGTAGTATTGGAACAGATACTGTATTGCAGAGAATCAAATTTGTTAAAGAGTGATAATATATTCATCAGTACAAAAACACCATCAAAAGATTTAAAAAGTTATGAAAAAATTATTACTTATTGTTACATTGGCAATTTATATTTGCCATGCGAATGCTCAAATAACATTTCAAAAAGCATATGGTGGTACTGCCATGGATAATGGAAACTGTGTCAGGCAGACTTTCGATGGGGGGTACATTATTACAGGAACTACAACCAGTTTCGGATCAGGAGGTCGTGACGTACTTGTAATTAAAACAGATGTTTATGGAGACACAACCTGGACAAAGACTTTCGGTGGTGCAACGGATAATGAATATGGGTATTGTGTTCAGCAAACCTCAGATAGTGGTTACGTTGTATCAGGTGTAGCTTCATCCTTTGCTGATATTGCAGGAGACGTTTATTTGATTAAGTTAACAGCTTCCGGTGATACTTCCTGGACGAGAACTTATGGGGGTAGCGGGTATGAATGGGGCGCATTTGTTCAGCAAACCTCTGATGGAGGATATATTGTTACAGGTCAAACGCCGGCTTTTGGTGCTGGTGGTTTTGATGCATTTCTGCTAAAAACAGATGCATCAGGAAATGTGTCCTGGTCAAAGTCATACGGAGGTTCAGGGCTGGAAATTGGTTCTGCAGTTCAACAAACTTCGGATGATGGTTATATTCTTTCCGGGCAGATTGATAGTTATGGAGCTGGCGCAGGTGATTTTTATCTTTTAAAAACCGACAATGCAGGAAATGTAATGTGGTCCAAAGCTTATGGAGAAATTGGGGAAGAGGCTGCTGTTACTGTAAAGCAAACAACTGATGGTGGATTTGTATTAGCTGGTAGTTCGGAAACCACCGGTACACTCGGAAAAGATATGTGCTTGATTAAGACTGATTCAATCGGCACTTTGCAATGGTCCAAACTATACGGAGGATCATTGATCGATGAATGTTATGAAGTAATCCAAGCTGATGATGGGGGGTATGTGATGTGTGGGAAATCTTTCAGTTTTAGTACGGCCGGTGACTATGATGTTTATGTAGTAAAAACAAATAGTCAGGGAGTTGTTATGTGGTCGAGAACTTATGGAGCATCCGGCAGCAGTTCATCAAACGAGATTGGTTATTCCATTCAACAATCAACTGACGGAGGTTATGTTATGGTGGGGGAATCCATGTTTGGTTTTGGCGTCGGAATTATGAATTTATTCCTGATAAAAACAGATTCTTTAGGAAATAGCGGTTGCAATGAAGGCGTTCCCGCAACTGTAACTTCAAATTTTGTTCCTCAGGTTATTTCACCACCTGTATTGGTATTTTATGGTGGTTCAACATATGGTACTGCTACTATAGTTAATTCCGGAAGTATACAAACAAATCTTTGTTTGTCAAACTCAATCAATGAAATCCATTCTGGTCAATTTGTTTCTGCTTTTCCAAATCCAATTTCAACTCAAACATGTTTGGAATTTTATTTGTCAGAAACACAAAACATTTCTATTTCATTAGTGGATATAACAGGCAGGCTTGTTAAAGTGATTCCAACTGATGCTATACAAATTGGAATAAATAGAATAACCATTGATTTAACGGACTTGAATAGTGGAATTTATTTTGGCAATATAAAATCAGATGAACAAATCCAGAATGTTAAATTAATTAGGAATTGAAAGCATTGAATAGTATGCTTTTATTTTCTTTTATGAATTGCAATAAATTGATATTCATTAGATTATTCAAATGAAATTAATCACATATTAATTTAATCTGCTAAAAGTGATTTAAATCATGTAAATTATGAATGATATTTGTGATTTTGACAAATTATCACCATTTAAAAACAAACCGATGAAAAATTTCTTATTTATTTATTTGATGTTTTTGAGTTTAATTTCACAGGCACAAGTCACCGTAGACTGGTTCAATTATCCAAGTGGGGTCTCAATAGCAACGGATCAAACCAATAATGTGTATACCGCTTACTGGGATTATAATCCTGCTGGCGACATTACATTAACAAAGCGTAATTCTGCAGGGAGTGTAATTTGGAATGCAACCTATAATAATACTGACAATACAAAACACGAAGTAGCCACATGGGTGGAGACAGATAATGCCGGCAATATTCTCGTTTCCGGTACAATTCGTTCAGGCTATTCTAATCCTGTAAATGCAGCAAGTATTTTAATGAAGTATAATCCATCTGGTACCTTACTATGGCGTGTGGTTTATGAAAGTTCTTTTGATGGCTCTTCTACTACAAAATGCCTGGTAGATGCAAACAATAATGTATATGTATTAGGAATTGGCACAGGTCCCAACGGACAGGTAACCAAAGTTAAAAAATTTAATTCATCCGGTGTTTCTGTTTGGAATTATTATGATTCAGGGATTGGTGCTCCGGTTACTTTCAAATTCACGCCTGATAACAAAATCCTGATTGTTCACAGAGGTATAACCGGGAGTTTAAACGGGTTTTCGAAAATAGATTTAAATGGAAATAATATCTGGAGTATGGCAGGTGTGGCCAGTTTATCTACAGGCGACGCAGCTGGCGATGCTTCAGGAAATACATATATCATCAATGGAGGAAATCCGGGAAGTGTTCTTAAAAAATTATCGCCAACAGGAACAGTATTATGGACTCAAACAAATTCAATCAATGGAAATAAAGTAGAAGTTGGAACTGATAATAATCCTGTAGTAGGTGGTTATGCTGCTGTTGGTTATGGAGTAGCTGTGATGAAATACGATGCCAATGGAAATTTTCTCTGGCAAAATCTGGATGCAGACGGGCCCGGCTTTGTATTTCTTGCTCTTGCGCCAATGAAATTGGATGCATCTAATGCAGCTTATATTGCGGGTAGTACTATGTCGCAAATGGGTTTGTGTAAAGTGAATAGTAATGGTACTTCAGCCTGGTCTGCAACAACTTCAAGTGGATATCCGGTTTGTATGGACTTCGGGACTGATAATAGTGTGTACCTCACAGGCGGAACTACAGCAAGGTTTACACAGGCAGGTTCAATTCAAGCACCGGTAGCTCCATCAAATCTTTCAGCCATAGCAAGTGGCTCATCAGTAATAAATCTTAGTTGGACCGATAACGCTACGAATGAAACCAGCTATTTGGTTCAAAGGTCTCTTTTAGCAGGAAGTGGTTTTGTTACAATAGCAACTTTGCCCGCAAACAGCACTACTTATTCAAATACCGGATTAGCGGGTTCAACTACATATTATTATAGAATTAAGGCTTCTAATTCGACTGGTACTTCAGCAAACAGCAATGTTGCCAATGCAACCACTGCTCCTCTAACTATTCCAACGGCACCCAGTAATCTGACTGCAGTTGTGAATGGGTGTAATTCTATTTTATTGTCGTGGGTAGATAATTCAACAAACGAAAACTCTTTTCAAATAAGGCGCTCTACCACTTTAAATGGCACTTATACTACTATCGCAACTGTAGCAGCAAACACTACTACTTATTCCAATCTATCCTTAGTAACGGGTATAAAATATTACTACAGAGTACGGGCATTTAATGCAGCAGGAAATTCGCCTTTAAGTAACAAGGCAAATGCAACGGCTGCTTGTTTGGCAGAGCAAACTACAAAAAAGTTGTCTCAAAGTATTAAGTTGTTTCCAAATCCTACGAATACGGGTAAAGTTCAACTGAATTTGCCTGAGTTTGTATCCCTGCCTGTTGATTTGAAAGTTTATAATTTAGCAGGTCAGGAAGTTATGCAGATGCAATTGAATGAATATCAAAATGCAATTTTAACTGAAGATTTGTTGACAGGCTTTTACATTTTGCATTTTAATATTGATGGAGAAGTACATAGACTGAAACTTCAAATCATGGAATAAATATTAATTTTGATTAGAGTGCATGCTATCAAAAATGAAAAATTTCTTCATTATAATTTTTATACTATTAGTACATATAGAGTTATTTGCTCAGTCATCGAATCAACTCCGTACTGACCCAGTCGCATTTCAAATTCTATCCTGTTCTCCTGCGTCTCCTCCTGCTACTCCTTTACTTCCTTTGTTGAGTCAATTTACGAAGCCGACAATGGCTACCAATATGGCTTCAACGGGTGTTAGTATATCTGTAAAACCCGATGGAACTGTATGGGGTAGTGGCTCAGATCAAAATGGTGAAATGGGAGATGGATTGGTTGCCAATCCTTTTAATACAAATAACTTTTGGGTTCAGGTACCAAGTCCCAACATAGTTAACATAAAACAGGTTGCATTGGGATTTAATACTGCTTTTGCATTGCGGGGTGATGGTACATTGTGGGGATGGGGCGATAATTGGTGGGGTAAAATAGGAGATGGTTTTTCATGGGTTGCGGCACAACCCGATCCACAGCAAACTCTCATTGCACCAGGCACACCACTCACCAATGTTGTTAAAGTATCAGCCGGCTATGCCATGACATTTGCACTAACTGCTGATCATCATGTTTATGGTTGGGGTAATAATTATGGAGGAACTATGGGCCCTTCATATATTTCGGGCAACACCTATTTTTATGCAAAAGAAATAACAGAAGATGGAACCACTCCAATAAATTGGGCCAATGATGTTGAAATTGGTGATGAGTTTGTTGCTATTTTAAGGTGGGATAGTACTTTGTGGACAATGGGTAGTGGTTCATTTGGTCAATTAGGAAATGGGAATATTTATGGTCCTGGTGGAGGTTCAACTATTCCATCGCGTGTTGTATCTTCTGCAGCTTGTACTCCATTGACAAAAATAGTTTCTATTGCAGCAGGACGAAGATTTATGCTGGCACTTGATGCAACTGGTGCTGTTTATGGATGGGGTTTAAATAATTATGCTCAAACAGGAACAGGTGCAGGCCCTGATGTTTACATTCCCAAAAGAGTGGTTGGAAACAATTGTTCTGGTTTTCTAACTAATATCACCAGTATTGCCGCTTCAGGTGAAAATGGGTATGCGCTTGATGCAAGTGGTAACTTATGGTCATGGGGTGCTGATTTTGATGGACAGTTAGGAGATGGAAGCCCTCCGGATGGGAATTTTGATTGTCCGAAAATTGCAACAACAGGTGTTCTCGAAATTCAAGCAGGACTGAATAGTGCTTTGGTTTTAAAAAACGATGGATGTATTTATGGTGCAGGGAATAACTGGTTTGGCAGTTTAGGAGGGCCATTACCCGCATCATGTTGCGGGGTTATAAGTTCATTTGAACTAACAAATCTGAGTAGCGCATGCCTTGTTCCTTTACCAATAGAATTAATTTCTTTTGACGGAAAAAACACAAATGCCACTATAGAGTTGAATTGGATCACAGCTGCTGAAATAAACAATGATTTTTTTACAATTGAAAAATCGACAAATGCCGTCACTTTCTCTGAATTCATGAAAGTCAAAGCATCTGGAACCAGTGCTGCGAATATGCAATATAAATGTGTTGATGGATTTCCGGAAGATGGCAATAATTATTATAAGCTTTCTCAAACAGATTATGACGGGGTGAAAACAGACCTTAAAACTATTGCTATTACCCATGGATGGACTGAAGCAAGCATAAATATTTCACCAAATCCCTTCACTTCTTTTCTTAACTTCCAGTTTTCATCAGATTATAAACAAAGTATTCAAATATATTTATTCGATGTTGCCGGTAGAATGATCCTCAAGATGTATGCAGGCGACATTAATGAAGGCAAAGTAGAATTTATTTTTGATGGTATCAATCTTGAAAGCGGGATTTATTTCTGTCAAATTAAAGCAACAGATTCAATTTTAAATATAAAATTGGTGAAGCATTGAAATTTGAATCTTTCCAATAGGTATTTTGTCGTTTTATCATCCTTTTTTATAGTTATCATTTGAAAAAAAGTTTGAATTAATTTGGGATCATACATTAAAACAGAGCCCTGAATATTTCGAATTTTTAAATGAAATAAATCCGGCACTTTTTCTAAAGAGTATTGTTTTGTGATTTTTCAGAAACATTTAATTTCGAATTTGTTTGTCATTTTCATATATGTTGAATATGAAATATTCACAATGGTTGAATTGTTTTGAGTACAAAAACTATTGTCGGTTTAAAATGTCGAGCTTGAGATAAATAAAATAGTGTTACTTGACATTACCGCTAAAGCTATAGCATTTTTCTTATTCAGCAGCTGATTTTCCCTGCTCAGCTATTTTTAATTTGTACAGTTATTTAATCCTGATAGTATTACATCAATTATTAACAACCTAAATATTAGACTTATGAAAAAAATTACGTTATCACTATTCTCAATGCTAATTGTATTGATTACAGCTAATCTGGCATTTTCGCAATGCCCAATTCCAACAGGATTAACCGCGACATCTTTGAGTGCTACGAGCGCTCAGTTAAATTGGACCGCTATGGGGGGAGCTTCAAGCTATAATGTTGAGATTCAAAACGGACAAAACAACCCGACTCCGTTCAGTCTGAAACCTAATACGAATGCAAATGCTTATACAATTACAGGATTGACCGGAGGATTAGTCTATAAGTTTAAGGTTCGTACACGTTGTGGAGGAGATAAATCAAATTGGTCTGCCTGGTTTACTTTTGTAGCAGGAGGCGGTGCTGTAAATTGTGTGCAGTTAACAGGATTAAATGTGACTTCAACTACGACTACCGGAGCCAGTTTCAATTGGAATGCAAGTGTAGGTGGATTGGGCTATGCAGTACGGGTCGAAGATGCCTCCGGGAACCCTGTTAATTTTCTGTTCAATATTAATACAACAACAAATAGCTATACCATTTCTGGTTTGAATCCCTCTTCAAACTATAAGGTAAAAGTCAGAAAGAGATGCGCCGTCGGAGTGAATGCATCATGGACACCATGGGTTTTCTTTACAACTAATGCTTTGAGAATTGGTGATTTGTCGACACAATCAATAGGTGGAGAAGTTATTTCTATTTATCCAAATCCGGCTTCTGACTTTGTTCAGATCAATATTTCAGGAAATGAAAATGAAAGAATTGAATCATTTGAAATTTATGATATCACCGGAAGACTTGTAAAATCTGAAAGCATTTCAGCTAAATCGCAGAATAGTACTATAAATATTCCATTAACTGATATTAAAAATGGTATTTATCAGATCAGAATTGAAACATCAGAAAGAAATTCCACAAGAAAAATTGTTGTCAAAAAATAGAATGAAGAATATCAATGACTGTTTAAACTTTAAGCAGTCATTGATATTTATATTAAGTAACGATTTTTTTAGACATATTTGAAATGAAAAAAGTACTATTATTTATCTTTATTTTTATTTCAAAAATTTGTGCATCACAAGCAAATAACAGACGTTCACTTTATCCAGATTCATTATAAAAAGTGAAACTGCCACATGTCGCCATTTGTTTATTTATTCAAAGCAGTTATATTCTAAAGCCAACCACTGAATTTTTAAATTAACTGGTTCAGATACTCATTTAACCCATTCAGCACATTAGGTTTTTTCATATTTACATATCTCAGTAGTATTGTATGATTCTTAGTGGTCAAACAAATGGCATATGGAATGGAGCGGCTAATGGCGGGATTGTTCGTTTATAATAGGGTTGTAGGGTAGCAATATACTGTCGTGAGTGCTCCTAATCCGGAACGTAAAATTTTAAATGGATTGCTTTCTTGCTTTTCATAATCTAATCCAGTTAATTTATTAAAATTACTTTCAATCATCTTCAATTTTAAAATAAATTAAAGCAAACACACATCATGAAAAAAATTATTCTAACTATTATTGTTTGTTTAGTTATTCTTAAAACCGGACAAGCTCAATCGTGGCAACTTCAGCAGCAGCGAAACAATCTTGAGTTATCTGATTTGCATTTCCTGGACTCTTCTAATGGTTTTATTTTTGGTGATTCAGCAATCGGAGGTGCACTCATTACCGGAGTAGTTCTTAAAACTTTTGATGGTGGAACAACCTGGAACACGTATACTCTTGGAAATTCAAATTATCGTACAACGAAAGCCTGTGTGCTCAATGCCAATGAACTATTTTCTGCCGGAAGAAATGGTGGGGGAAATGACGGATTGTTTATTAAATCCGTCGACGGAGGTGCAACATGGACAAATCCAACAACTTTTCCTGAACGCCTGTTTAATGTTTATTTTATTAATTCTTCGACAGGTTGGGTCATGGGTAAAAATGGATTATTATCTAAAACAACTGATGGCGGAATAAACTGGGTCTCTCAAAATGTTACCGGTGAAGATATGTTTTGCATGAAATTTTTTAACAATGGCACTACCGGAATTCTTGGTTGCGGTGGCGGTGAACTTTACAGAACAACGGACGGTGGTAATAGCTGGAACGCTATTGCTTCCAATGTTCCTGATGGTTTGTTAGGTGTAGATGTAAAAGGTGGTGATGCCTGGTTTTGTGGTGAAGCAGGAACAATAATTTACTCAAATGATTACGGTCAAACCTGGAGCACCCAAAGTTCTTCTTTGCCAATCGATTTCGGTTCTGTATCTTTTGCAGACAATACGCATGGCTGGATGGGTGGAATGGCAGGAACTATTAATTCCACAATTGATGGAGGTTCTCTTTGGCAATCTCAACCAAGTGGTTCCTCTGTGGATATTTCCGGATTATCAATTCCTGATATCAATCATGGTTGGTATTGTAATACAGATGGTGAAATTTATAGTTTCAATACTGCAACAACAGTGTCCGATTTAACTACTGAAAATCCAGAAGTTATCTTTTATCCTAATCCGTCTCATGATTTCTTGTTTCTGACAAATAACCGAAATCAGGAAATTAATGTCAGCCTTATTAATGAAAATGGCCAAACCGTCAAAACCTTTGACATGGAGGCTTGCAAAAAGACTCAATTGGATATTTCAAAACTTTCTCCGGGCACCTACCAGCTGATCTCTGTTTCCAAATCGGGCAATCGGGGAACAGTACAAGCATCAGTAATTAAACTTTGAATCACTATTTTAAGCATAAATATTATTAAGATTTGAACTAATAAGCAGGTGCCTTGTTATACCTTACAGTTCTGAAGATAAAGCAAATGACGAAAATCATATAAATTTCCCGCTTTTTTTTCGCAACTTTGCCCCTTAAAATCTTAAATCTTACATGCCGATTCTATTATTTCTGATTCTTCACTGGTATCTTTCATTATTTGCACAAACTTTTTTTCATCACCGTTATGGAGCTCATAAGATGTTCACAATGAACCCTTTCTGGGAAAAATTCTTTTTTATATTTACCTGGATTACACAAGGTTCATCTTATTTAAACCCAAGAGCTTATGCCATTATGCACAGGATGCATCATGCCTACAGCGACACTGAAAAAGATCCTCATTCTCCACATTATTTCAGAGATGCGTTCCAGATGATCTGGAAAACCAAAGACTATTATTATGCTTTGGTGAGTCACCAAGTGGAACCGGAAGCTCGTTTTGACAAGAATTATCCCACATGGCCTAAATTAGAAAAATAGCCGAAAGTTCGATGTCACGTTATTCGTTTGTCGCTGCCTATATTCTTTTCTACGCTATTTTTGCAACTCAATGGTGGATGTGGCTATTTTTACCCTTGCATTTTTTTTATGGGTCCTATTCAAGGAGCAATTGTTAATTGGGCAGGCCACAAATACGGTTATACCAATTTTACCGACGGAGATCACTCTAAAAATACCCTTTTTATTGATTTTCTCTTGCTTGGGGAATTGTTTCAAAATAATCATCATCACTATGCTGCCAGAAGCAATTTCGCCACTCGTTGGTGGGAATTTGATCCTGTTTATCCGGTAATCAGATTATTGGACACTCTTGGTATAGTTAAAATTGTAAGGGTAGCTTAACCGGTAGTACAATTCGTTTTATTCATAGGATGTTTTTATTTCATCATCAATAATGGTAGGTGATTAATGTCACCTTTTTTCAATTTATTTTATTTTCTATTTGCACAAGCATTTCATGGAGTAAATGTATTGTTCTTAAATTTGATGTTTCATCTTCTGCAACAATAAAATGAACTATTACACAGGATTTGCATTTTATTATTTCGGTATTTGAAGAGAAATTTAGATAGAGTGTTGTCTTTTTTTTATCTTAACGGTTTAAATCAATTCCCTCACAACGTAAGTTATATGAATCAACCGGCACTAATACAAAAAGGAGTTATCGGTTTATTTTTCGTTGCACTGCTATTTTTTAGTTCCTGTAACAAATCCAATGTTACAACAACTCCTGTTGTACAGGATATTACGGAATCAATTTATGCATCAGGGGTAATAAAAGCTGTTGGTCAATACGAAGTTTTTGCAACCTCAGGCGGAATTATTAAAGAGATACTTGTGAAAGAAGGTGATACCATCAATCCTGAAACTCCTCTTTTTGTTATCGACAATATGATTTCTGCTATGAGTACAGAGAATGCCAGATTGAATATGGAATTATCAAAAGATAAAACCGGACCTGCTTCCAATACTTTGCGTGAATTAGAGTCTCGGGTGCAACTCGCAAAGGCTAAAATGAAAAATGATTCTATACTTTTAGAGCGGCAGAAAAATTTATGGGCACAGCAGGTAGGCTCTAAAGTTGATCTGGAGCGGAGGGAGTTATCTTTTCAGGCAGCGGTGACAGATTTTGAAGGAATACAACTGCAATATAATCAGGCAAAACTGGAACTTCTAAAATCGTACCAGCAATCCGTAAACAATCTTAAAATTTCTCAAAAGCAGCAAGCCGATTATACGATCAGGAGTTCTATTTATGGAACTATTTATTCCATACTCAAAGAAAAAGGAGAACTTGTTTCTTTGCAAACTCCTATCGCGATCATTGGGGAATCCAATCAGTTTGAAATTGAAATGCAGGTGGATGAATATGACATCACTAAAGTAAAAATGCAACAACGAGTTTTTATCACCATGGATAGTTACCGGGGGGAGGTCTTTGAAGCAGCAGTTGTGAGAATAGAACCTTATATGAATCAACGAACCCGCACTTTTAAAGTGCTTGCGAAGTTTAAAGAAAAGCCAACACTGCTTTTCCCCAACCTTACCATCGAAGCAAATATACTCACCGAAAAGAAAGAAAATGCGCTCACAATTCCAGCTGCCTATCTGATAGGTAATAACCAGCTTTTAACCGGCCCATCTGATACCATCCTAGTAGCAGTTGGAATTGCAAATATGCAATGGGTTGAAATCACCAGCGGACTCGATGTAAACCAAAAAATATTTTTGCCTGTGAAATGAAGAAGTCGCTTACGCTTGAGATATCGCAAACTTTGTTGCTGGCTCGTTTAAGGCAGTCGCTTGTTGCAGCTGCAGGTGTAACTTTTGGTATAGCTATGTTTATTACTTTGGTGAGTTTTATGACCGGATTAAACAAAATGCTGGACAGCCTCATCTTAAACCGTACCCCACATGTAAGATTGTTTAATGCTGTTAATCCATCATTGGATCAACCAATAAACAGAATGCAGGAATTTAATTCTAGTTGGAATTCTATTCGATCAGTAAAACCTTCCGATAGTCGCAGCGAAATTTATAATAGTATACCTATCATAGCCTATCTCAATAAAGATCCTAAGGTGCTTGCTGTAGCACCTAAAGTTGCGGCTCAGGTTTTTTATAATGTTGGGGTCATTGATCTTAACGGATTGGTAAATGGAATTGAAGTGAAAGAAGAGATAAAATATTTTTCTTTTAAAGATTATATAATTGCTGGCGATCCAATGGATCTTGACAAAATAGCAAACTCCATCATTCTTGGTAAAGGAGCTGCCGATAAAATGATGGCTGAGCTAGGTGAAATAATTCAAATTACAACTGCTAAAGGAGATCAGGTTTCGCTGAAAGTAGTTGGAATTTTTCAACTCGGCCTCGCTGCTGTTGATGATGTTCAAAGCTATGCATCGTTGTCGACCACTCAGAAATTACTCGGTAAAACAGATAGCTATTATACCGATATTCAGGTAAAACTCAAAGACATTAATTTAGCTCCTCAACTTGCCAAAGAATATGCAAAAATTTTTAGTATTGATGCCGAAGATGTGCAAACTGCTAATGCCCAATTTGAATCGGGAACCAAAGTTCGTAACATTATTACCTATGCCGTTAGTATCACTTTGCTGATTGTGGCAGGGTTTGGTATTTATAATATCCTGAATATGATGATATATGAAAAAATGGACGCTATTGCTATTCTGAAAGCAACCGGTTTTTCAGGCAGTGATGTTAAACGTATATTCATTAATCTTTCTCTTATCATAGGAATAATTGGAGGTTCAGTTGGATTGCTGCTTGGTTTTATTTTCACATCAATTATTGATCAAATTCCATTTAATACCGCTGCATTGCCGGCAATTAGTACCTATCCTATTAATTATAATGGTACCTTTTATCTGATTGGTATCGCTTTTTCATTTATCACAACTTATATCGCAGGTTATTTTCCTGCCCGAAAAGCCAGCAAAATTGATCCGGTTGTTATTATTCGTGGCAAATGAGTACCACCAAAGCTGTTATCGAAACCCGCGGCATCACCAAGTTTTTTCATGATCCCGTTCAATTTAAAGTTCTTAATGATGTAAATCTCACTCTAAACAGGGGGGAGTTTGTTTCGGTAACAGGTAAGTCGGGTTGCGGGAAATCAACCCTTTTATATATTCTTTCAACGATGGATACAGATTATGATGGGGAGCTTTTTATTGATTCTATTTCAATGAAAAAAAGAAATGGAATGGAATTGGCCCGGGTTCGCAATGAAAAGATCGGATTTGTTTTTCAGTTTCATTATTTATTGCCAGAATTTACTGTTCTTCGAAATGTGATGATGCCCGGGCTGAAGTTAGGGAAATACAGCGAAGAAGAAGTTGAACACCGGGCTATGGAACATCTAAAGACACTTGGGATTGATGACCAGGCCCTCAAAAGAGCAAATTTACTGTCGGGCGGACAAAAACAACGTGTAGCCATTGCCCGCGCTCTTATTAATGATCCACTCATAATTATGGGTGATGAGCCAACCGGGAATCTTGACAGTAAGAATAGCACTATTGTTTTTGATATTTTTAGTGAAATTGCATCTAAAAAACAACAATCGTTACTCATTGTTACTCACGACGATGACTTTGCAAAACGAACAGACCGAATAATTGTAATGGATGACGGGAAAATTGTTATTTGAGGGCTTTGACCCGCTTCATTTCTCTCACAAACAGCTTTTTGTTATATTTGTCATTCATTTGCCCCAATGAGCAAATTCTATGACCTTCAACAAACCAATCATTTTACTGATTTTACTGGTATTTTCTCGATTTTTACCTTCAAGGGCTCAGGAGCAGGTAACACCTTCTATTGACCTTTTTAGTTTGTATGAAAGTGCTTCCGATCAGGAGGGCATGTTTTATTTACCTGAAATTAAAAGAAGTGGTCTTTTAGCGAATGCCAGAATCATCAATGAAAAAAGACTTCAGTCTTCTACGAAAAGTAAGAATTACAATGGAATTGCAGTTGCTGCAACTAATCTTGCATGGATGGAGCTGGATAATGGCAATAGTGAAAAGGCATTATCTTTTTTTAACATGGCTTTAGATGCCCGTAGTCAGCTCAAAGATATTCTCGCAATAGTTACTGTGAGATTGCAAATAGGGTATGTGCATTACAGAGATCTTAATTATGATGAAGCGCTCCTGCAGTTTGATCAATCCTCAAAGCAACTTGAACAAAGTGGGCTCACCAAATCGCTGCCTGTTACTTATGCATTGATTGCGCAAGCTCATCTTGCCTTGAAAAACTTTGATTTTGCTCAAAGTTTTTATCTCAAAGCATATAATGGTTTTTCGGCTTCGGGGGATGCAAAAGCGGTTGCCCGAATTGGTGTTCAATTGGCCGAAATTGCCATCAGAAAAAATGACTTGCTGCAAGCTATGAGGTATCTCACTAACGCACTTAGTTATTTTCAAAAAACAAGTGATAAGAATGGAGCCGCACTCGTTCATAGAAATTTTGGTATCATCAATTTTAAAAAAGGGGAATATGAAAAAGCAATTGCAGACTATCAGAAGAGTTTAACATTTTCAAATCAACTTTCAGTAGCTAAGCTTTTAAAAGATACCTACCTTAAATTGTTTACTATTTGGTCTTTAAATGGTGAACATGATAAATCCAATGAAATAAATATTAAATATGTTTCGTTACGCGACTCTGTTGATACAGTTGAAAGATCGAGAGTGTTAAATAGTCAAATGACAAGAAGGGATCTTGTAGAAAGAGAAGCGATTCAGGAAATGCTTAGAAAAGGTCAAGAAATTTCTTACCTTCAGTTAAGCACTCAGGAAATAGAAAAAAACAGGAATCTTACTGCTGCAGAAATTGAGCGGCTTGAAAAGGAAAAAATCATTGAAGATCTAAATATCGCAAAAAGAATTTCGGATCAGGCTAATATAGAACGTGAGGAAAGAATTCAACAACTCACAGCAGAAAAGTCGTTGCAGGACCTTGCTCTTTCCAAGAAGGAATTGGAAGTTAGCAGGGGACAAACATTCAGAAACACTTTGCTTATCGCTTTTCTTTTTATTGTAGTAATTGGTGGTTTACTGTTTGCCAGATATCGTACTCAGAAAAGTCTCATTTGCAATTAGACACCGCTTATAAGGATCTTTCAGAAACACACCATAAACTGGTTTCGGCTCAGGAGCAATTAGTGCATGCACAAAAAATGGCTTCACTGGGTCAGCTTACAGCTGGAATAGCTCATGAAATACAAAATCCTCTGAACTTTGTCAATAATTTTTCTGATTTGTCAGTAGAGCTGATAGATGAATTAAAACTTCCCGGAACTAACAAAGAGGAGGTGTTGGCGGATCTGCGTTCCAACCTTGAAAAAATAAATCTGCATGGCAAGCGTGCCGATAAAATTGTGAAGGGAATGCTCACCCATTCAAGAGCAGGACAAGCCGATAAGCAGGCCTCTGATATCAATCGTATGATTGACGAATTGCTTGAACTTTCATATCATGGCAATAGATCCCGCGACAATAGTTTCACCGCGGAGATCATTAAACATTTTGACATTAATTTGCCTCAAATAAAAATTGTTACTCAGGATATCAGTAGAGTACTAATTAATTTATTCAACAATGCATTTTATGCCGTCGGTCAGCGTTCCAGGATCGAAGGCAATCTCTATAAACCTAGTGTAGGTGTGAGTACGCATTTGGAGAAAAATGCTATTGTTGTAAAAATAAAAGATAATGGTACAGGTATTCCGGAAGCAATAAAAGGGAAGATATTCGATCCCTTTTTTACGACTAAACCCGCAGGAGAAGGTACCGGATTGGGCCTTTCATTGAGTTACGATATTATTGTGAAGGGGCACCATGGAATGTTGTCAGTTAATTCTGACGCCAATTCTTTTACAGAGTTTGTTATAACTTTACCGATCAGTTAAATCAACTTTCAAAATTAGAAATCCAATAATTGTAATTAATTAAATTCAACAGGTATTATGAGTAAACATTCAGACCTCACCTTTTTAAAGTCATTTACTAAGGATGATTCAGCAAAAATCTCCAAATACGTAAACATGTTTCTGGATTCGGCCCCAAAGGCATTGGAACAAATGAATCAACAATTATCGGTGGCAGATTGGCCTTCACTTAAAATCTCGGCACACTCCATGAAATCGCAATTGAGATATATGGGGATGGCTGCTGCCGAACAATTGGCTATAACCATTGAAAGAAGCTCTAGTGAGCAAACCGCATTGGATCAGCTCCCTCAGGTTTTGACCAAATTAAATGAAATAATGACTGAGGCGTTCGTCGAACTGAAGTCCGAAATAAGTGCTCTTTGAAATTTCAAACAATTAGATTAATATTGCATTTCCTAATACCCCCCCCCACATGGCTGAATTGAAAAAAAAGATTTTCATTGTTGACGATGATCCCATTTTGGCAGAAATGCTAAAAGATCACCTCATTAAAATGACCAGTTACGAAGTAAAGGTATTTAATACGGGAGAAGAAATACTTAATTCCATGAGTGAACTCCCCGGCATCGTTTTTCTTGATTTTTATCTCAATTCTGTCAACAAAGAGGCCATGGATGGCATGGAAGTGCTGCGAGAAATCAAAATATTAAGCCCCGAAACAGATGTAGTGATGCTTTCCGGCCAGGATAAAATAGATGTGGCCGTTAAAACCATGCAATACGGAGCCTTTGATTATATAGTAAAAGGAGAAAGTTCCTTTTACCGCGCCGAACAAGTGGTTTTTAATATCTATCGATACAAAAAACTGCAGGGAAATGCCGCTAAATATAAAAATCTTAGCATCTGGCTGGCCGTAGCTTTTGTGTTGCTGGTAATTTTGGTGCTTTGGCTTGAAATGACAGGCAAAATCACCAATCTTCCGGGCTTCAGTTACTAAACGGCAATTTATAAAAACAGTTTTCGATTAACTTCTGAGCTGGAGGTATTTGGCTACATATTTACCTATAATATCGAATTCCAGATTCACCACTGAACCTTCTGTAATTTTTTTAAAATTGGTATGTTCATAGGTATAAGGGATAATGGCGACCGAAAAATGGTTTTTGCCTGAATCCACTACTGTAAGACTCACTCCGTTAACACAAATAGAGCCCTTTTCAACAGTGATGCATTCACCATAGTCGTCGTATTCAAAAGTAAACAACCAGCTACCTCCCTCTTCTTTAACCGACTTGCAAACAGCAGTATGATCCACATGCCCCTGTACCAGATGGCCATCAATTCGACCATTCATGACCATACTTCTTTCAATATTTACAAGGTCGTTAGTGTTTAAAAGTCCCAGATTCGATTTTCTTAGTGTTTCAGCAATGGCTGTAACAGTATAGCAACTCCCGTCAATGGCAATAACAGTTAAACACACCCCATTATGTGCTACACTCTGATCTATTTTTAGTTCATGGGTGAAGGGGCAATTAATGGTGATATGTAAATTTTCATTTTCAGGATCCAGTGAAGCAACCTGGCCAAACGCTTCAATTATTCCGGTAAACATTTTGTCAGCATTTAGTTATTGGTACCATTGCCTGATCTCAATAGTTGAATAAAGCCTTTTAATTCACGACTTTTAATTCCATCAAGAAAAATTTCATTCACGGTACAAATGAAGTAGTAAACTCCTGCAGGGAGATCTTCGCCAGTGTTATCGCTTTTGCCATTCCAGTTTATGTCAGGATCTGTGGATGAAAAAACTTCGAGTCCCCAGCGGCTGATAATCTTTATTGAAATATCTTTTACATATCGGTAAGGGAAAGGATGAAATAAATCATTGATTCCATTGCCATCGGGAGTAAAAACATTTGGCAATACATAAACAGGACAATTGTCAACACATACAGCCATTCCCGGAGCACCTTCGTTACCGTTTGAATCAACGGCTGTAACATAATAACATCCGGCTATTGAAACAGCGTTCGTATATTCATAGGTGTTGATAGCGTTATCATTGATTGTGGCCAGAATCGAGTAGGGCCCTCCCGGTGTAGGTGTGTAATACAAGTTATAGGAAGCAACATCATCTGCACAAACAGAATCCGGAAGATTCCAGGAAATGGTTACTTTTCTTGCAATGCAATCGTAACTGGCTGTATCGGTATTCAAAGCACAAGGGGGAACATTATCAAATGGTGCCGCACATGCTTCCTGTGAATTGTTAATTATAGGATCAATAAATCCTGTACCTGAATAGCTACCTGAACTCTGAATAAAATAACAATATTGTTGACCATTTATTAGGCCACTATCTGAGAAAGCGGTAGTGGTGCTGAATCCAATTGAATCAAATGCAGCACCATTAAAACGATAAACTGTATAAGTATCATTTTGCCATGGCACATTTAAATTCCAGCTAAGATTCAATCGCTCATCAGTGGATGCAATGGAAAGAAATATGGAAGAGGCATTTTGTGATGGGCCTACCAGTTGAAAACTTCCACTTACAGTTGCATACAATTCAATTTTGTAGGTGTATGCAGTGCTGATAGTATTCAGTCCGCTATCATTAAATAAAGTATCGTTTAAATTAAAGGTAGTGCCAACCTGAGTAAATGCAGTTCCATTAATTCCATCAGCCCGAAGCACTCGGTATTCATAGGGGGCCGGATATTGATTAGTATCCAGATCGGTAGGTTTGCTCCATCCTATAAACATAGTGCCATTACCGGTACCGGTAGTTGTAACACTCACATTAGTAATCACAGGAAGGTCTTTTTTTAATGTTGCACATACTTCAACAGATGCATAGCTTTCAGCACCATCATCAAAATAAGCAACAATCATATAACAGTAATCGGTGCCCGGCGACAGGCCTGCATTATTGTTGTTATCCAAAAACGAAGTGGTAGTGAATCCTGAAACGGTTTTTATTAATGAATATCCGGTATATGCCGGAACACCAGTTTCGCAGGGGCCGGGAACAAATCCGTAAAATCCGTTACGTCGGTAAATTTTATAGCCTATTGCCTGATTGCAAACACTTTGATCCCATCCTAATTGTATCGCATTTCCTATAGGCGCTGCCGTAGGATTTAAAGGTGCCGGAGCAACAATAGTTATTTGCATCGATTGCAGATTGGTAAGATTAACAAAAGGATCATCATCCTCTACTTTGAAAACCATCTGATAAGGCCTCAGACGAACATGGTCACATACAGTTTGCCATTCAAATTGCTGCGTAACCGTCCGGTAACCATAAACCGGTTGATTAAATTGTGCTGGAGAAATTGGAAGTATGAGAGGTGCACCTGTTGCTGTCAAAGTGAGAAGATTTTTAAAAGCAAATATTTTTATATCATCCAGTGCTAATTCACCTCCGGAAGGTTGTTTTGAGTATGATAATTTTAAGTAGGTATTTCCATTTAAATTTATTTTAAGGGTAGTGCCTGATGTAGACAATGAATCAACACTTTGAACCAAAACCCAATTGATGCCATCAGTGCTTTGATAAAATTGTAATTCATTTAGCACAGAAAAACCCGAACCAATTCCTCGTACAAAAGTGAAACAGAATCCATTCTTTGGGGAGCTGCTGGAGCTATAATATAATCATTATCATTACTGAATCTATAAGCAGGATCGGACAATCCATAGTATCCAATAGTATTAATAAATGAAGTGGGAGAATTGTATGAAATAATCCAGCCTGGATGTGTCCACGCAGTATCTATTCCTGCATACCCATCAAAACCCATATATGAAATTAAGTTAAAGTTCTTGTCGGTGGCAGTTACATCAAAACTTAAAAAATCACCGGCAGTAACACATGTATCGGAAATTGCGGAAATTAATGGTGGGACATTATTATTAGGATTGTTGCAATAAATAGTAATTTGCATATCACGTTCTACAAATCCAATAAGCACTCCACTTCGCCATTCTTTAATCAGAAAAGCCACATTAAATTCGCCGCAACTTGTAGGGCTATCCCATACCAAATCTCCTGTATAAGCATCAAGTGTAAAAGAATTGCTTGCTATGGGATAAGAATACCCTGGAATTGGCAATCCCTCAGAACCTTTGCAAAAAATTAATTGGTAAGAAAGACTATCGCCATCCGGATCAAAAGCGTTTGCGTTATGTATAAATGGTTGCCCTATTGTGCCATCATCGATGGGAGGTTGTAGCAAAACAGGTGAGTTGTTGAAGCCTAGAAATGCGGAAATCACCAATTGCGTTTCCACATAAAAAGGAATATCAATGGAGTTTGGTATATTTATTACCCCACCATTTCTGTTTGGATCTTCAAAGTACATTTTATACACCGATGGTCCGGGGTAGGTGTGAAATCCGATATAAGTATTTTTTCTGATATCACTGCCCGGCCCTCCAAAATCGTCCTCTATGCTGGCCCTTGCAAGTACCGTGCTATCGCCATCACCCCAGTACAAAGTGAGCTCGGGTCGATCGGCCGGAGAGGAGGTTTTTGTATAAGTGGTGATAGTAGCCTGATAATAGAATTGTGAAATTTGTGAATAGGTAATTTCACCCGCCCGGTTATGGGTAGCCATCAGCAAATCAGGAAAACTGACTAAAAATAAAATGACTGTAACTAATTTCTTCATGAAATGTACCATGTTATTATAACTCTTTATCTCTTGATTTTAGTATCTAAATCAATAATCAATTAATTGTTGTTCCATAATTAAAGGAACTTCACGGTATTCATATTGCTGGTTGCGTAATTTCGGCTCAAAACCTGCTTCGCGAATGGCATCTTGTATGCCCTGGCTCGTAAAACGGTGGGGAGCACCAGCCGCAGAAACCACATTTTCTTCAATCATTATTGATCCAAAATCATTAGCTCCTGAATGTAAACAAACCTGGGCTACCGATTTCCCTACTGTTAGCCAGGATGCTTGAATATTGTCAATATTAGGAAGCATTATTCTGCTTAAAGCAATCATTCTAATGTATTCATCAGCGGTTACGTTGTTGCGGATGCCTTTTACCCGTTGCAGCAGCGTTCCTTCATCCTGAAAAGGCCATGGGATAAAGGCAACAAATCCTTTTGAAGTAGCAGGTTTTTCAGACTGAACCTGTCTTAACCACACCAGGTGTTCAAAGCGCTCATCAATGGTTTCGATGTGACCGAACATCATAGTTGCGGAAGTAGTAATCCCTAATTTATGAGCTGCCCGCATTACATCCAACCATTCTCTTCCCGAACATTTCCCTTTTGAAATCATCCTCCGAACCCTATCATTGAGGATCTCTGCACCTGCACCGGGTAATGAATCCAACCCTGATTCCTGAAGCGCTTTTAATACTTCGGTATGAGTTAATCCCTCCAGTTTAGCAATATGAGCAACCTCAGGAGGGCCCAGTGAATGGAGCTTAAGTTTAGGATATAGATGCTTAAGTTCTTTGAAAAGATTGGTATAAAAGCTAATCCTAATTCAGGATGATGGCCTCCTTGCAGCAAAAGCTGGTCGCCGCCGAGCCGAAAGGTTTCCTCAATTTTTTGCTTGTATTGTTCAATAGTGGTGATGTATGATTCCTCATG
Organism: Bacteroidota bacterium; assembly: GCA_016722525.1. Classification (GTDB taxonomy): domain Bacteria; phylum Bacteroidota; class Bacteroidia; order AKYH767-A; family OLB10; genus JADKJB01. The sequence continues at coordinate 312,882 of JADKJB010000001.1, read as the reverse complement.
GCCCGGAATACGGTAAAAATTGCAAAACTTACAGTTCGCAATGCAAACATTGGTGGTATTAACGTTTCTGTCGATGATCCAGGTAACAGTATTATCTTTTTTTCGCTGTTTTCGCATTTCATTGCCCGTCCACATCAATTCAGGAGTAGGAGCGTTGAAGAACAAGTGTTTGCCCTCATCTGCACTTAAAAAATTCCCATTTAGGGCGGATTTCAATAATTCTACTGTTTTCATTCTTTCGCTGCTCTTTTTTATAACCCTGTCACAATTAAACATTTGGGCTATTAAAATGTTCAAACTTTGTACTGCCAGATTATAAAAGGGTTTTGATATGAGACCCTATTTGACTAATTTCAACCGCTCAAAATTATAACTAATTAATGAACACAACAATCCGTAAAGGTACAACTTCCGCAAAGGATGAAAATGTAGCCATTTTTACTAATCAAACCGCAAAATTTGATTCTGCTATTTTTTCCAAATCAGAACTTGAATTTGTAAACAATGAAATTAAGAAAAAAAATAAACTTATTACTGTAAATCAATATAACAGATATGTTTTTTTACAAATAATTGACAACACAAAAAAGGAGGAATACAAAAACCTCGAGAGCTTTAGGAAAGCAGGAGAGCAGCTGACAAGTGTTTTGAATAGATTTCAAATTAAATCGATTCATGTCAGGTCCGATTCAACAGAGCATGAAATTATAGCATTTTTGGAGGGAATGGTACTTGGGAATTATCAGTTCCTGAATTATAAATCAGAAGCTACCGACAACTCCTTGCATAAAATACTAGTCGACTCCAAAAACATAAAAGATAATCAGCTGATTGAATTAACTACGGTTTGTGAAGCCGTTTACATGGCCCGCGATCTCGTAAATGAACCCCTCAACAAATTAAATGCAATCAATCTCGCCTCTGCATTTGAACGTATGGGAAAAAAATCGGGATTTAAAGTCAAGGTTTTTAATAAAGCTAAAATTAGTGAGCTTAAGATGGGCGGTTTATTGGCGGTCAATAAGGGAAGTATTGATCCGCCTACTTTTACAGTAATGGAATGGAAACCATCAAATGCAGTAAATAAAAAACCTATTGTTTTTGTGGGAAAGGGTGTTGTTTATGATACAGGAGGGTTGAGTCTTAAACCCACTCCCGGTTCCATGGACTATATGAAATCGGATATGGCCGGTGCAGCTGCAGTTGGATGTGTGATGTATGCTATCGCGAAACAGAAACTTCCGGTTCATGTGGTCGCTTTAGTTCCTGCAACTGATAATCGCCCCGATGGAAATGCCTATGTTCCGGGTGATGTTATAACTATGATGAGTGGATTGAAAGTGGAAGTGCTGAACACCGATGCTGAAGGCAGAATGATACTCGCTGATGCTTTACATTATGCAAAACGCTACACCCCTGATTTGGTCATGGAATTTTCAACACTCACAGGTGCTGCTGCTAATGCCATTGGTCATTATGGAATTGTTTGCATGGGTGATGTTGATAGTCAGGTAAAAAAAGAGTTGAATGATAGTGCCAACCAAGTGTATGAACGACTTGCAGAATTTCCATTCTGGGAAGAATATGATGAACTCATTAAGTCTGATATTGCTGATATGAAAAATATTGGAGGCGCTATTGCCGGCGCAATTACAGCTGGTCGCTTCTTGCAAAGATTTGTCGATTATCCATATATGCATTTTGATATTGCAGGCCCCTCTTTTGGAAAATCAAATGACAGTTACCGAGGCAAAAACGGAACCGGTGTAGGAGTGAGATTTATGTTTGATTTTGTCAAACGTAAATCCGGCAAGAAAAAATAATTCTTGCATTAGCATTTTATTTGTAGGTATATTCAGTGTAAAGATTTTTATTGTCAATGAGCAATCTGCCCGAAAACGAAGATAAATTAAGAGTTGGAATTACTTTAGGTGACTTTAACGGAATTGGCCCGGAGGTGATTATTAAAACTTTTGCTGACAGCCGAATGCATCAGGTGTGTACCCCTGTAATTTACGGTTCTTCAAAAGTAATTTCGTTTCACAGGAAAGCAATGAATAATATCGAGTTCAATTATACTTCGATTAAAAATATTGGTGAACTCAATCACAAACGAACCAATCTCATTAATTGTTGGGAAGAAGAAGTCAAAATTGATATGGGGCAACCAACTCCAATTGGTGGCAAATACGCTTTCAGCTCGCTTCAGGCAGCATGCAAAGATCTTGCTGAAGGCAATATTGATGTTTTAGTGACTGCTCCTATCGATAAAAAAACAATGCAACAAGAGGGTTTTCGTTTTCCAGGCCATACCGAATATCTCGCTCAACAATTCAATTCACCGGATTATTTGATGATGCTGGTAAGTGATCGGTTACGAGTGGCTACCGTTACAGGACATGTGCCGGTCAAAAAAGTTGCTGAAGAAATAACACAAGAGAAAATCATTGCTAAAATTAAAGTAATGAATAATTCTCTTAAAAGAGATTTTAATATTCGTAAACCCAGGATAGCAGTTTTAGGATTGAACCCGCATTCCGGCGATGATGGGTTGATAGGTACCGAAGAAAAGGAAATTATTTCGCCGGCAATTAAAGTTGCTTTTGATCAGGGAATACTGGTATACGGTCCGTTCCCTGCTGATGGCTTTTTTGGAATGACCAAGTTTAAGAGCTTCGATGGTGTGTTGGCCATGTATCATGATCAGGGCCTGGTTCCATTCAAATCACTTTCTTTCGATTCGGGAGTAAATTATACAGCCGGATTACCAATTGTAAGAACATCACCCGATCACGGCACAGGCTATGATATCGCCGGAAAAAATATTGCAGCTGAAGATTCTTTTCGTTCTGCAATTTATTTGGCAATTGACATTTTTCACAACCGTAAATTGTTTGGTGAAGTGAATGCAAATCCATTGAGGTATTCCAAATTGGGTGGCGATAGATAATTCATGCCTGGCTTTCGAGCAACTGCTTTTGTAAGGTGGAATTTGCAACAGTCAGTTTTTTATTCTGAAAAATTAGTCACTTATTGATAGCACTTAATTTAGTGTTAGCAAAAACTCAAAGTCATGGCTTAGCCTGAATATTTCAAATAAAACAAACTTTTTTCTTTTTGTAAACGTTACCATTCAAACGCCTGCTCCCTTAATGAAAAACCTGCTGTTGTTTGTTTTTGCAATAGTATTATTTGAATCTTCTTTCGCGCAATCTAACTACGAGGCGGTTGACCGAATTGCTGCTTCTGTTAAAGCAACTTCAATTCAAGATTTGCATGTAAGATTAGTTGAAGGAGTAGCAACCAATGAGGAAAAAATTCGTTCATTTTATTATTGGATAGCAACTACTATTCGCTATGATACGAAAGAGGCTATTCGATCATTTCGTTCACCTTATAAACAGGATCCTGAAAATGTTTTGAAATCGGGTTTAGCTGTTTGTCATGGATATTCCGCTTTATTTAAGGAATTATGTGACCGTTCAGGGATTAAATGCTATTTAGTTTCGGGGTTTACGAAAGTGAATGGTAGAATTGATGAAACCGGTCATACCTGGAATGTAGTTTTTGTGAACGATGCATGGCAGCTTGTTGATGCCACATGGGCAGCCGGAGGCGTTAATAGCCAGGGAAAATTTGTTAAACAGTTCTCCGAAAAATATTTTTTGGTTCCTGCTGATGAATTTTTAATTGATCATTATCCTTTTGATCCAATGTGGCAATTAAAATTATTACCTGTTACATGGAGCAATTATAAAAGAGCAACCAACCTGCCGAAGGAATTACAAAATTTTAGCTTCCACGATACCATTGCTGCTTGGGAATCAAAAGATGAGGTTGGCCGATTACTTTCATCAACACAACGAATGAATGCATTTAATCCCGGCAATAAAATTATTCAACAAGAGTTGGCTTTTGCTCTTTTTGAAAGTGGAAATTCAGAGTTTGAAAAAGGAATTGATTTGCTTGCACTGTTGTTTCCCCAAAGTAAATCCCAGCAGATAAAAGCTTCCGGAATTCAACCAGGCTCACCGGAGTTTGTGCAAAAACTCGATTCAATTTCCTATTATTTTAACCGTGCCGATTCCTATTACATAAAGGTTAAACTGGATGATGCCAATGAAAGAACTGTTTTGCTGAATAACAGAAAATCAGTTAAGCACAATCTTGAAATCATCAATCGGGAGAAATCTAAATATAAAAAGTAGACATGTTAAACGTTTCTGCTTAGTTTTGCATCCGCAATCCGAAAACTCATTTTTATGACACCATTTACTGCTAAAATAACCCGAGCCTTCTGGATTGTGTTTGGGTTCCTGTTTGTTGGTATTGGAATTATCGGTTATATCACACCGGTTATGCCAGGTCTGGTTTTTTTCCTTATCGCTACTTTTTGTTTTGCAAAAGGTTCTCGAAAGTTTTTACGTATGATAATTAGTAACAAGTATGTTGGTCAGCAAATACTTGATTTTAAAAGAGGTAAAGGAATGACCATGAAAACCAAGATTACAGCTATTGTAATGATGTTGGTGAGTATGTTTATAAGCGCTTTTTTTATCGTTAAAATATACTGGGTAAAATGGGCTATTTGTATTACAGCTCTTATGGTTGTTGTGATTATCCTCAAACAAAAGACCAAACCAATCCCTTAAAAAGCTGTAACGCTTTGTTTTTCAATATTATATAGTTTTTTGAACCCTGCTGGAATAATTGTAACTTTGCCATCCCCAATAAATTGACTCATGTAAACTGATTGTTACTATTCGGTTAACCGGGTTTCTGACTGCTGTATTATAACTTAATTTGTTCTCAAAATTTAATTCATATCATGATGAAATGTCTACACATTGTTAAAAGTATTAAAACTGCAATGGCTATTAGCGCTGTTTGCCTGTTTCCTATCCATTTTGCTCATGGGCAGGGAGGATGTATTGAAATTACAAGTATTCTGGTGGATGCATGTGGCACACCTGAAGGGGAAAATGAAATGGTTCGGTTTGATGTTGGAAGTGCACCATTAAATGTTTCTAACATGACTGTGGATTGGCCGAATAATACGTGGCAGGGATTGTGTCAGGATCCGGGTACTGCGGCAACTGTTGCTGCCATCAATCAGAACATTCAGGGTTGCGGATCTGTTGTGGAGCCTGTGGGAGGTGTGCTTCCCGCGAATGCGAAAGTATTGCTGCTGACTAGTACCAATATAAATATTATAGCAAATACATTTGCTAATTTAAATGAAGATTTATATCTTTTGTTCCAATGCTCAGGGAATACCTCAGGGCATTTCGCAAATTACAATGTCCTTCCCGGATTGCGTGGTTTGTCAATAGGATTTACCGGCATATGTTCCGACACCGTTACCTATGATCGCACCCTGCTGGTAAATCAATTTGGCGCAATAGGTGGTTTTTCATTTGAAAACGATGGCGCATTTGTTGAATTCAATGCAGCTGGTAATCCTACTTATCTCAACTACGGCTGCCAGGTACTTTCAAACGGTTTGGCACTAACAGGTGGCCCTGATGTTGGACTTTGTCCGGGAGGAACTACTACTGCTGCTCTAAATGGATCTGCGGTAAACCTTGTTGGAAGTCCGCAATGGGCTGGAGGAACCGGAACCTTTGCTCCTAATAATACATTAACTACTGTTTACACTCCGGGCCCCGGTGAAACAGGTATTGTTTTTCTTACACTAACGGGAAATGGAACTTGTAACGCTTCAATAATTGATACGGTCAGAGTGAATATTGTTACATCATTACCAACAGTTACCATCTCTTCATCTGTTACAGGAACATTTAATTCCAACATAACGGATTCTACTTATTTCTATAATTGGTACCCAGATGGATCCACCACTTTTATTCAAGGTGCGTTTTCACCTGATTTTACACCTAATGCAAATGGCTGCTATTTCATGCAATTATCTACCGTTGGTGGTTGTTTTGTACAATCCAACACTCTATGTATTACTAATGTTGGTTTAGTTGAATACAGTGACGGTGTGAGTCTTAATTTTGTAAATAATCCCGGTAGTCAACCATCAATTAAAGTTGAAACACTTGTTGCTACAGGAAAATTAAATCTGGAAGTGATTGACCTGTTCGGCAGGACCATTCGTTCAATGGATGTGTTTCCGGTAAATTCTTCAATTGAATTATTTCCCGATTGGTCGGGTGTAGCTGCAGGAATGTATTTGGTGCGCTTAAGCAACAATGCATGGAGTGCTGAAGGAAAAGTTATATTGAGTAAATAAGGAATTTCAACTCAAAAAAAACCTCTGTCATAGCAGAGGTTTTTTTTTGAGTTGAAATTTTTGAAACGAAATTTTTAATTTGCAGCAGTGCAAATCAATTGATAAACTGATATTTTTTTTGCTGTTGTTGCTATCTGGATTCAGAAGCGAACTAACTTTTTACCGGTTCGAAATTAAAGCAACTCAATTCTCAACTAAATCAAATTCCGGAGTATAATTATAATTGTTTGAAATTTACAAAATTGTGTAGTGAATAGCAGTTGTGTTAAGCATAAATTGGTTTCCTATAAACAAATATTTTTACAGCTCTAAACCAAACAAATTCTTTTCACCCACCACTCTTTTTCAAAAGCACTCAAAAGTTGTGAATCATTTTTTTGCATGAAACAAGTTAGTTTACTAATTTTGGTCTAATTAATAGTAATCAATTTAAATAACTCTATGAAAATTAACTCCCAACTCAGTATATTGTTAATCATTGCTATGGCAATGATTTCATGTAAATCAAAAAATGAAAATTTTGAAGCATTGTCCCAACTTGAAGGGAGTTGGTCGATGAAGTTTGATAGTAGCGAAATACTGGAAGTCTGGAAACAGATCAATGATACCTTGATGGAAGGCAAAAGCTATGAAATAACAGGCGCCGATTCAATTCAGACAGAAACTGTTCAATTGCTTCTTCGTGGCAATGATATTTTTTATATTCCTACAGTTTCAGATCAAAACAACAAACAACCCATTTCTTTTAAGTTAACTGGCTATGAGAAAAATTCTTTTAATTTTGAAAACCCCAATCATGATTTTCCAACATCCATTATTTATACTTTTCAGAGCAAGGATAAATTGAAAGCTCAAATATCAGGTAAAATTAATGGTGAAATGCGATCACTTGATTTTGATTATCTCCGAAAGGAAAAATAATTTTATGGCAATAAAAAAATCCCCCGAAACATTCGAGGGATTTTTTGCGAAAGTTATTAAATTTTGCCACTATTTGACTCCACTGAAATTTAATATGCTTTTAATTATTTCCGGAGTTTTAGTTAATCGGTTAGATTACTATAAAATATATTAATAGGGACTTTGCAATACATTTCCCTTCCAGGTTTGCTTAAAATCTTCTTCCTTCACAGCATCTTTCTTGCCAAGGTAAGTCCATCTGATAGCGCCGGTATATTTAGTGAAAGTAGTATTTACTTCTTTCAGGCCGGCTTTATTTACATCGTCGGTAAAAGTGTCTGCATTTTTCCAGGTACCACCGAGTTCCATTAACCCAAGTGTTTGTGATAAGGCAGAACTAGTTTCCAGTCCCATATAATAGCGGGTAAGAAAAGACTGTTTTTTATCGAGTAATTCTTTTTCCGTAAAGCCCTCTTTTTTAATTTTATTTATCTCTTCTACCATTACATCAATAGATTGTTTTGGGTCAAGAGTTGAAATATAAATACTATTATAGGGATTACTGATACTGCTTGCATTGTATCTGGCAGCAGGAGCATAGGATAAACTTCTTTTTGTTCTTAATTCAACAAAAAAGCGATCGTATAAAATATTCATGGCAATACGCATTGGAATACCTTCAGGTGTACCCATGCCTGGCGCACTCATAATGCCAATCAAATAGTTAGTTGCAATATCACGATCTTCGATATACACTCCGGGCTTGGTAATTTGTACTCTTGGTTCAGCAGCCGAAGGTGTTCCTTGTGGTAGTTTTCCGAATGAAGCCTTTACTTTAGCTATTACATCATCCTGGTTCACATTCCCAACAACAACAATAACAATTCTGCTTTTGCAAACAGCTTTTTGATAGTGATCTTTAACATCCTTTAAAGTCATTTTTTCTAATGACTCAGGAGTTCCTTCAGGAACTTTAGAATAGCTACGTCCTTTATAAACGCTTTCCATAGCAATGTTCATCAAATGTTGATCGGGATTGGATTCATTTTGTTTAGCTCCTGCAATTGCAGTGCCTTTCATCAATTCAAACTCTTTCAAATCAAATGCAGGGCTCGTTACCGCTTCGGCAAACAATGCCCAGGAATCATCCCAAAATGCTTTTATACAATTTAAGTTTAAGGTTCCGTAGTCATAAGTTGAATTGCCTCCAATTTCAGTTCCGATTTTTTCGCAGTCGGTGCTGAATTGATCTTTAGCTCTTTTTGATGTACCACCTTCCATGGCAAGGGAAAAGGCGAAATTTTCCATCCCTTGTTTTTCTTCAGGAATGTTAGCATTCCCTCCTTTTACAAAACCCTAACACTAATAACGTCTTTAGGTGTTTGCTTAAAGATAACTTTAATTCCCTCTACCGAGACTTCTTTAGTTGCAGGTCCTCCTGCATAGGTAGTGACTGCATTTACGAGTACTAAAAGAACAACAGCTATATATTTTTGTATGTTATATATTTTCATGATTTCTATTTTTATTTTTTAATGAATTCATTATTATTTCAGGAAAGAGGATACATCAGTAATGTTCATCTTGGTTTTCATTTCAGCAGAAAGCAATAAGCCGGTAACCATTGGCTTGCCTTTGATATATTTATTTACATAGTTTTTAATATCCTGGCGGGATACTTTTTTTAGATTATCTATGTAACTTGTGTAATAATCAATACTTGCAGATGCCCACCAATAGGTAACATTATGCACATAGGAAGAAGTGCTCTCTTTTTCGCGGGTCTGGCTGATCGCTAATAAATTTTTAGCGGTCTCCAGTTGCTCGTCGGTAAAATAGTCATCAGCATCCCACATATTAATATGCTCTTTCAATTTACTGTATGCTTCCTGAACTTTCATAGGGTTAGGCACCAGAAAAATATTTATCGGGCCTACATACTTACAGGTTTGATAGGAAACCTGAGCCTGAAAAGCAAGGCCGGAATCGATCAGATCTTTTTGAAATTTTGAACTTTTTTGCTCCAAAATAAATGAAAAAACATCAGCAGCATAGGTAGCGGGAATATCATTTCTGGTATCAGGGCCATGTAATGCAGCCATGATAATAGGAGTTTTTGCATTGGCATTTTCAGTAATGAATGAACTGGATTCACTCAGTGGAGCAAATTCAGGAATTGGGTATTTCTCAAAAATGTTAAATGTGGATGGTTTCCAGTCGCTGTAAACCAACTGAACCTGTTTGAATATTTCTTCGTGATTTACATCTCCGGCAATAGTGATCATGGAATTATTAGGATAATAATATTTCTCCTGAATAACACGCATTTTTTCAGGAGTGGCATTTAAAATAATATCGTGATCTCCAATAGTATTTTTTCTGCTAAAATGAGCCCCCCACAATTTTTTATCCATATCCTTCAACAGCCAAAAAACCGGATTGGATTCTGCGCGTTGAAATTCACCATCAACAACCGGGTTTTCTTTTTTCATTTCTTCCTGTAAAAATAAGGGGTATCGAATAGCAGAATTAATAAATGATAGTCCCTCATTCACTTTGGTGCTGCTAAGAGTTAAGAAATAATTGACCCTTTCATTGGAAGTTGTTCCGTTAAATGAAATTCCCAACTCATTTATACGGGCGAGGAATTTTTCCTGCGAAGGCAAATCTTTATTTGCTTTAAAAAACATGTGCTCATACAAGTGTGATAAGCCATTGTATTCAGGATCTTCAGTGTAAGAACCATTATGAACACAAATTTCAATTGTCGACAATGGAACAGAATTGTCTTCAATAACCAGTACTTCCAGCCCATTTTCAAGTTTTGTCATGAAAAAATTGGATGGAAGATTTTTTTGAGCTGTTGTAACATTCCAGGAAACAGCCAGTAATAGTGTTGAGGTAAGAATTTTCTTCATAATATAGTTGGTGAATTTTAGACTCTTTGGGTCAAAAATAGAAAAAAAATCCAGCAATTTAGCATACATAACAATGTGAGAAAACCCGCCTTTTCCAAAGCAGGTTTAATTTACTGTAACTCATTAAATCACTGCCGTTTCCGGTAGCTTTTGGTCGTAATCAAAACAACTCCGCCAGTGGCATCTCCATATTGTGCAGGTATTCCACCGGTTATCACAGTAATTTCTTCAATGGCACTGTTAGGAACCGAAAACGGGCCTGTCATTTTTATTCCATCTACAACGTAAAGAGTTGAATTGTCGCGTGATCCTCTGATATTAATACTTCCGCCCTCTTCAGTTTGCACGACACCGGCCGTGTTTGCAACTCTGCTCACCACATCCCGGTTCATGGAATTTTCAATATCCTCTGAAGTAATGATTGTCATGGACGAGGTGATCCCGGGGTCAATCATGGGTGGCTCCCAATTAATCACAATTTCAGGTAAATCATTATCAGGTTCAAGTGCTACATTGATATAAGTAGTTTTTTCGGAACTCACTAAAACACTTTTAATCTCCTGCTTTTTATAGGTGACAAATGAAAATAGGAGATCATAGCTGCCTGGTACCAGTGGTTTTATTTTATAGGCTCCTTTTTCATCTGTTATGGTCCCTTTTGGGGTTCCATTTAAGAGGTAGGTAACAGTTGCTCCGGGAATAGTAAGCCCGGTTTTGCTATCGGTAACTGTTCCTCGCAATTCTCCGAATTGAGCAAAACTTACCTGACCGGTACCAATACTGAATGCGATTAATACTAATTTAATTTTTTTCATGACGTTAAAATTTAGTTGTTTTTTTTAAGCAATTCTGCCAATTCAATGATTCGTATAAATTCAGCACGAAAGCCTTCGCTATCATTTCCTTTTGCAGCTTTAGCAGTTTTTAATACTAAATCAAAATTGGCATCGCCTTTAAATTTTGAATCTCTTAAGATGAGTCCGAATGCTGCCACAGAGGCTGCAAATCGATGATTTATTGAACCATTGATGAATGGGGTTGTTTTGAATTTTACATTTTTGGTTATCAGTTTGCTGGTTTCGCTTTGCGGATCTTTATATCGTAATTTTACTGTGAATAATTCTTCTCCACTTATTTTAGCAGTTGCCGGTTGTTGATACCTCAAAGGGTCTATGGTTATAAAATTTTCATTGCTGCTCACAGGAACAATTTCATACAATGCAGTTACGGTGTGCCCGCTGCCTAATTCGCCTGCATCTTTCTTATCATCATTAAAATCCTGGTCTTTAAGCAGTCTGTTTTCATAGCCGATCAGCTTATAAGTTTTTACAAATTCAGGATTGAATTCTACCTGTAGTTTTACATCTTTAGCGATGGTAAACAGCGTACCACCCATCTCAGTAACCAGTACTTTTTTCGCCTCCAGTATGTTATCGATATAGGCATAATTCCCATTTCCTTTATCTGCAAGTTTTTCCATTTTTGAATCTTTCAGATTGCCAGTACCAAAACCAAGCACTGTTAAGAATATCCCTGGTTCCTTTTTTCTTCTATCAATCGAACTAATTCACCATCGCTACTCACTCCAACATTAAAATCACCATCAGTAGCCAGAATAACTCTGTTGTTACCATTAAGCATTAAATTTTCTTTGGCTATTTGGTAAGCAAGTTGAATCCCTGCTCCACCAGCTGTGGAACCACCGGCTTGAAGCGATTCAAGTGCTTCGAGTATAGCTGCTTTATTGCTGCCTGAAGTTGATGGCAATACCAAGCCGGCATTTCCTGCATAAACTACAATAGCAACTCTGTCCTCATCTCTTAACTGATCGGTGAGCAAAGCAAGTGCCTTTTTTAGAAGAGGTAATTTGTCGTTTGACATCATGGAGCCTGAAACATCCAAAAGAAAAACCAGATTAGATGGAGGTAAGTCAGTGGTTGAAATGGTTTTCCCCTGCAATCCTATTGAAACTAATTGGTGTGTTTTGTTCCACGGGCAAATGGTAGCTTCAGTAGTTATAGTAAAGGGATCTTCGTTTTTTGGCTGAGGATAATCGTACTTAAAATAATTTACCAGTTCCTCAATTCGTATAGCATCAATGGGCGGTAACGATCCACTGGTAATGAACCTTCGCATATTCGCATAAGATGCAGGATCAACGTCTATGGAAAATGTTGAAAGAGGAGTGCGAACGGCATCATGAAACTCGTTCTCTGGCAAATAGTCATATTGTTCGGTATTGAAATCAGTTTCTGCTTGAATAAAAAAACTGCCGGTGCTTGTTGGAGCAGCAATATCATAGGACGTATTGTCCTCTTTTTTTGATGGAACCGAACGTTTGTTATTTCTTATTTGGCTTTCAGGTATCGAAATTGTTTCAACATATTTTAATTCCGGGCTTGATTCCATTTCAATTTTAAGAAAAGTTGTTTTCCCTGACTCCACCAAGACACTAGTGACAATTTTTTTTGTGTAACCCACGGTGGATACTTCAATGTCATACTTGCCGGGGGCAAGTGCAGTAAAAATAAAATTTCCATAGGCATCTGTAGTCCCATTTTTACCTCCTGGTATCCCTTTCCCGATAACAGCTATTTTTGCATAAGCTATTGGTTCGTGGGTGATTTTGTCTTTAATATGGCCTTTAATAGTTCCATTTGTGGATGCGAAAACAAATAGAGTCAGAATTGATGCAATCATTAAAAACCCAATGGCAGCGCGACTTGTGAAATTATTTTTCATATTTCAATTGATTTTGTTAATTTTATATCCAGATGAAACAACGTTATGGAATCCATAAAAGCAGTGCGAAAAATTATTTTAGCAGTTAATTTGTGGAATCTGAAACTACCGAGCATCTACCTTAAAAACAGCAGAACTTAATGCCTATGTGGCTGATTGGAAAGAAGAATTACAATAACCTGGAAGACCAGGATCTTATAGCAGCTTATCGCAAAAAGGGTGATAAAAAAGCGGTGGGTGTACTTTTTGAAAGATATTCACACCTTGTATATGGAGTGTGTATGAAGTATCTCAAAAATCAGGATGATAGTAAGGACGCAACCTTGAATATTTTCGAGAAATTGATGGGAGATTTAAAAAAGTATGAGGTTCAGAAATTTAGTTATTGGATTCATAGTGTCGCAAGAAATTATTGTTTAATGCAGCTTCGAAGTCGTAAAGCCATGTATTATGTAGACGATGAAAAAGGGCCTGGAATTGATGCATACATGGAAAGTCATTATCAGGACCAAACGACTGAAGCTGATAATACCGAACAGCAATTGGTTTTACTGGAAGAGGCAATAAATCATCTCAACACGGAACAAAGAATTTGTGTAGAGCTATTTTATCTTAAAAAATATTGCTATCAGGATGTCGCCGAAATTGCAGGATTTACCTTATTGGAAGTGAAAAGCTTCATCCAAAATGGCAAACGGAATCTCAAAATTTATATGTTGAAAAAAAATCATGAACAGTCAGCTAAATAAAGATTTATTCTCAGAAACAGGTTGTGTTAAATACCCGCAATTGTTAGCTTATCGCAATGGCAAACTCAAGCAGAGCGACAAACACGAAGTGGAAAGGCATCTGATTGATTGTGAGTTGTGCAGCGATGCTTTAGAGGGGTTTGTGCTAGTGACAACTGGGGATCCCATGGAGGAAGTGAACACGAACATTCGGGAGCTGGTTAAACCTGTTCAGCAAGTGCATTATAAAAACTATTTTATTGCAGCTGCATCAGTTGCAGCAATTGTTATTTTATCAATATTTTCTTATCAGCAATTTCTTGAGGTCAACAATGAACGTTTGGCTGTTTCGGAATCTGTTCAACAACCTGAGCAGCTTAATTTGAATGAATCCAATGACACACTACCTGCAATGAGTGCCGCCACAATTCAAGATACAGGTGCAATCAATGACGCTGGCAGCAATCTTAATTTAGTAAATCCGCAGCCTGAAAGCACTTCAAATAAAAGACAAGCCGCATCCTCTGAATCCGAATCGTCTGCTGCTCCAGTTGTGCTTCCTCCTTTGGTGCAACCTAAAAAGTTAGATGCTGAATTATTGTCTGATGCGGTACTTGAATCCACGGCGTCAGCAGCTAATGAAGAGGATTCCCCTGAGAGTAGTGATGTTTTAAGGCCGGCCGCGGGTACTTATTCATCCGGTAATTTTATCACCTATGTTGATAATTTAAAAGTGATAGATTACAAAGATGTAGATACTGAAAACGCCAAGGATCAAAGTCTGGACAAATCAACACCTGTGAAATTTGAGAATAAAGAAAAAAGCAGAATGCTTCCAAGGAAGAAATTGTTTCAGGGGCATCACACACACGAAAAACTACTTATACCGGGTTAATTTCTGCACCTGTTATTTTATACAATCAGGGACGTTATGAATCGGCAATAAAAGGATTTGACGAAGTTTTACTTCTTCATCCGGATGACCAGAATGCTATTTTTTATAAAGGGATGTGTTTTTATCAACTTGCCAATTTCAATCAGGCTGCAACAGTATTATCGAAAATCAGTAAAGTGGAGGGAAGTCCTTTCGCCGAAGAAGCCCTATTTTATGTAGCTAAATCTTATGTTGAAATGGAAGACCTTGAAAAGGGAACGGTGCTTTTTCAAGACCTTGTCAACAAGCAAGGATTTTATTCAAAGCAAGCAGCCTTGGAGCTGAAGAAATTAAAAAAATAACTTGCTCTTATTGGCCATATATTTTAATTAAGCGCTCATCTTTTTCAGCAGATTTAATTTGAGTTAGTAGGTCATCTGCTCTTTTTCTGACGTTTCCATTTTCAATTTCTTCACGATCTTTTAATACCTGATTGGCTGGTACATCCTCCGTTCCGGCGGATTTTTTTCCATATGATTTAGCGATTTCACTTAAGGATTGAGTAGCCGCCAATCGCACTACCCATGACGGATAATTCTTTCCTATTTCAGCAATGTTATCCAATCCTTGAGTTGAAACGGGAGGCTTACAACGTAACAGAAACTTGCCATAACCTCGAACGGCAGAATATTTCCTGACCCCTTTGGCATTGCGGAGTGCATTTGTCATAAAATCATATTGCTCATCGCTACCATAAGCGGTGTAAGTATCTGCCACTATTTCAGTAACATTTTTGTTGTTATCATTTTCAAAAGCTTTTACTATTTTCAAACCTTCATTTTTATCATCTTCTACTGTTAACATGATGGCTGTTCCCATCACCATGTAGGAACTGTCATTGATAGCATTTTTTATAATTTTTCTGACTTCATCATCGTTTTTAAAATTGTCGGATAAAGCAACTAATGCTTCTTCTCTTACCGAGGGATCAGGATCATTTGAGGCAAGTGCCATTACTATTTGCTTAATTTCTGAATTTGCTGTTTTTAAAAGGGGGTTGCAATTTTTAACAGCAAAAAGTCTTATATTCCAAAATGGATCAGACAATGCTTTTTTAAACAGCTCACTTTCGGGAGACCCTGCAAGGTAAGGTTTTGAGAATTTAAAAAGTGGCTCATATCGATCCAAATATAGAGGACCATGAGTGAATAGGTACATCCATTCATTATCGGAATGGTTATCGATTTTTGTTCCCAGAATCATTTTTTGTGCATCAAAGTTTACCAACTGTGGTTTTGATGTTACATCAAAAGAAAAAGTTTCTTTTTGTTTAGAAATAGTAATTCTTTCACGTTGTACTCCTTGATCAGCATAAACATCCACATCAACAGGGATCTTATATAAGGGTGTTGTTTCTAAATTTTGTGTTTGTTCAATTGTCACCAATTGTTTGGAATTAACTTCATCGAACAGGTAATTTATTACCAGTGACGGATGTCCTTTGTCAAGAAACCACTGATTAAAAAACCAATTCAGATCTTCACCTGTAACTTCTTCAAAAGCCAATCGCAGGTCATGAATTTCTGCGCTTTTAAAACGATTTCTGTCCAAATACAATTTCAGTGAACGGAAGAAAGACTCGTCACCACAATATTTTCTCAGCATATGCAATACACGACCGCCTTTAGCATAAGTGTGATTGTCAAACATGTCCTCTTGTTTTTGATAATCAAAACGAATGAGATCAACTTGTTTGTTTTTTGCTTCGCGCAAGTAGGAATTTAAATCGTTTTGGCCCGCATAATCAGCTTGATCGCGGCCCTCTTTGTACTCAAACCAAAGGTACTCGGCATAGGTGGCGAAGGATTCGTTGAGTAGTAAATTTGACCATGATTCACAAGTAACCAAATCACCAAACCAGTGATGATATAATTCATGTGAAACGATGTCATCATTATTTCCATCCAACAATTCTCTGGAGTCTTTCTGAACAAAATCGCCAAAAATAGTAGCGCTGGTATTTTCCATAGCACCCGAAACATAGTCCTTTACAATAACTTGTGCATATTTTTCCCAGGCATATTCGACACCAAGTTGCTTCGAGAAAAATTCCAGCATTTCCGGAGTATGATCAAAAATTTCTCTTGCATATGGCTCGTATTCAGGATCCACATAGTAGCTCACTTCTTTGTTTCTCCATGTATCTTTTACTACTGCAAATTTGCCAATAGCCATCATGAAAAGGTATGGCGCATGTGGATACTCCTGCTTCCAGTAATCGGTGCGGGAGCCTGTTGAAGCGTTGACGATCGAACTAATCAACAGTCCATTACTCAGTGTCACAAATGATGTATCAACAGTTATATAAATTTCTTGTGTTGTTTTTTGGTTGGGTCGGTCAAGAGTAGGAAACCAAACGGAACTGGATTGTGTTTCGCCCTGTGTCCAAATTTGTTGAGGTTTAGTTTGGTCACTATTGTCGTGGTTAATAAAATACAACCCTTTATCGCTGGTGATAGCAGCACTGCCACCTTTAGGAAGCGTTTCCGGATTTGCTATATAATCTACATAGATTTTAAATGTATCACGGTTGGTATAAAATTTATCAAGAGTGATACAAATACTGTCGTTACGATATGTATAAGCAACTTCTGCTTTAGTTACACCTTTGATTATTTTAACTTCTTTGATATCCATTCCTTTGGCATCAAGAAATAATTGATTGGTTGGTTTGGAGTGCGGCTTAAGTGTTATTTCTGCTTCACCCATTAATTTTCTGTTGGCCCAATCAAACGACACTTCCAGTCGTGTATGAATTAGATTGTGAAACTTAGTTGCAGAATTTTTGTAGGGTTTTTGATCGACTAAAACAGGCTTTTCAAGAGCAGAACCAATTTCATTTCCTTTAGTACTATTTCCTGTGGTTTTACACGACCAGTTAAAAACAAGCACAATGCATAATTTTAATATATTTAGAAATATTCCTTGAATTTTCATTTCTTTTTTATTTAGTCTTTCATTTTTAACTGCCAGTGGAGAATTATATGCTGAAAAGAGCTGGATGAATTTTGGTGGTAAGCCAAAGTATTAGCGATGTAAAAATGCAAAATAATTTCGAAATTTTGACACATCTATGAACTTTAGTATATGGTAAATATAAGTCATGGTATCAGCTCAACAAAGATCCGATTCTATATATAAAATTCCCTTTTATGAAAGGAATGCCCATACTTTCGCCAAAAAAGTAGCCACGCTCTCTATATTCACTGACAATTGGGTGCTCCGGGGCAAATCGGTATTTGGATTTCACATTTACCAACCAGTACATCAGCTGCACATTGATTCCGCCAAGTAAACTTCCTGCTGCAGCACCCAAAAGTAAGTTCCATCCAAAATAATAGTTGAACATAATAGTTCCCCAAAGGGTGCAAACGCCTTTTAATACTGAACCTATAGAATGAAAAATATAGGCGGTACGACTTCGTGGAATAAGTACCACATGATTTTTTTTGTTTTCACTGATCCTTTATGGCTCTTCCCCTTTTTTGAATTCATAATGCAAAGTAAGTTTTAGGGGCTTGCCATCGTCTGCCTGATTTTCGAGAAAGTAGCAGGTGTTTGGTGCTACAGAAATTTCAATTGGAATTGAATAATATATTTTGCCTTCAATTTTAATGCTGGCGGCCTCCATCAACAATGTGCCTTCCAATAGCGGACAAACGGTGTAAGTAAGACTGGTTTCTTTAACTCTTTGCCCCTCATGTATAACCATTCGAAAAGCGACCAAAGGAGACCCTGTCAAATGAAAGTTTTTTAAGGAGGGTTTTTTGAAAATTCTGCCATCACCGGTATAGGTGAACGACAAGCTCACTTCTTCAAAACACTTTATTTTTTTGGAATGAACCAACGCATAAAAATAATGATTCTTAATAGGTGCAGTAGCGAAATCGGGATTTATCCATTTGAACTTTCCCGAATCATATTGCAACCTCAGTGATGGATCTGATAATATCCTGTAGGCTTCCTGAGCCTCTTTGAAATTTTCTTCGGCAATGAGATTGCCCGGATGATGATCTGGGTGGTACTCAAATGCCTTCTTGAGCCATGCTTTTCGGATGGCTTGCTTATCGGAAGCAGAGGAGATCCCCAGTGTTTTATAGTAATCTTTCAATACTACTAATTTACAAAACTTCTAAAACAAAAGCCGAAAAGTACTTAATATAAAATTCATGGTTTTCATAATTTACTTATAAATTTACAAACTTTTAGGTACTTAAGTATAATTGGTTAACTATTTATAAATCTTATCACATTCTAATTCTTATTCTAAAATGTTTGAAAACAAAAATAGCAGAACGGAGTTGTCTGATTTAGGAGAGTTTGGACTTATCAGTCACCTTGCGGCAAATATAAAATCAAAGAACCTAAAAACTATAAAAGGAATTGGTGACGATTGTGCTGTAATTGACAGAGGAGATCATTTTGAATTAGTGACCTGTGATCTTTTGTTGGAAGGTGTTCACTTTGACCTCTCTTTTTATCCGCTAAAGCATTTAGGATATAAAGCCGTAATGGTTAATTTGAGTGATATTTATGCTATGAACGGCACTCCGGAGCGAATTGTTGTAGGATTGGGGTTGTCGAACCGGTTTTCGCTAGAGGCGGGGGAAGAATTGTACGAAGGAATGCTGCTTGCATGCGATCGGCATAATGTTGATCTGGTTGGAGGAGATACTACTTCGTCGAGGTCGGGATTAGTTTTAAGCGTGACAGCCATAGGTTCGGTAGCAAAGGAAAGTGTAGTTTATAGAAGTGGTGCTGCTGAGAATGATCTGATTTGCGTGAGTGGTGATTTGGGAGCGGCTTTTGCAGGATTGCAAATATTAAACAGAGAGAAGAAAGTATTTATCGAAAACCCAAATATTCAACCCGATTTGAGCGGCTTTGATTACGCTGTTGAAAGACAATTAAAACCTGAAGCAAGAAAGGATATTGTGGGTGCATTAAAAAGCAATGATGTCGTCCCTACTTCCATGATTGATATTTCTGATGGGTTGGCTTCAGAATTGTTTCATATCTGTGTGGCCTCATCCAAAGGCTGCAGAATTTATGAGGATAAGATCCCTATTGATGTTGAAACAGTAGCAATAGCTGAGGAATTAAATATCAATCCGACTGTGGCCGCTTTGAATGGTGGAGAAGACTATGAGCTGCTATTCACAATTCGCCAAAGCGATTTTGAAAAGGTGAAAGCTATAACAGGGGTTAGTGTGATCGGATATGTTACTGCTGAATCTGCCGGACTTGCATTAATTGATAAGAGTGAACATGAAACTCCTTTGAAAGCTCAGGGATGGGATGGACTAAAAATGAGGCAGGAATAATGTGAATACTATTTTCTTCGCAAAATTCGTTTGTACTTAAGAAAAAAGGCCTTCGTTTCGGAAGGCCTCTTGTAGCTCAGCTTCTTAGTAGCAATTAAGGTTACTCAACAGTTACTGATTTTGCCAGGTTACGAGGTTGATCTACATTGCACTCACGCATAACGGCAATATGATAACTCAGCAGTTGGAGTGGAATAACAGAAACAAGTGGAACTAATAATTCATCGGTTTCTGGTATTTCAATTACGTGATCGGCAATTTTTTTCACTTCAATATCACCTTCTGTAACTACTGCGATAATAATTCCTTTTCTGGCTTTTACTTCTTGTATGTTACTGACCACTTTTTCGTAAGAACTATTTTTAGTCGCTATAACAACAACCGGCATTTCAGCATCAATAAGTGCAATAGGACCATGTTTCATTTCAGCGGCAGGATAACCTTCAGCATGAATATAAGAAATTTCTTTTAACTTAAGAGCCCCTTCCAAAGCAACAGGAAATCCATATCCTCTTCCAAGATAGAGTACATTGCGGGAATCTTTAAATTTAGCTGCCAGGTCGCGAATAAGATCATTCGATTTCAAAGCAGTTTCAACTTTAGCAGGTATACTTTCGAGTTCATTCAGCAATGCGTGGAAGCGAGATTCAGTAATTGTACCTCTTTTCCTTGCTATTTGTAGGGCAAGTAAAGTGAGAACAGTAACCTGAGCAGTAAATGCTTTTGTTGAAGCAACGCCTATTTCAGGTCCTGCGTGGGTATAAGAGCCGGCGTGAGTAGCCCGTGGAATACTGGATCCAACAACATTGCATACACCAAAAATGGTAGCTCCTTTGGATTTAGCAAGCTCAATTGCGGCTAACGTATCGGCAGTTTCACCTGATTGTGAAATTGCTATCACAACATCTTCTTCATTAATAATTGGATTACGGTAACGGAATTCGGAAGCATACTCTACCTCAACAGGAATTCGTGCCAGATCCTCTATCAAATATTCTGCAACAAGTCCCGCATGCCAGGAGGTACCACAACCGATTATAATTACACGTTTGGCATTGATGAATTTATTTTCATAATCACCAAGTCCACCTAAACGAAGCCGTCTGTTTTTAGCATCAATCCGTCCACGCATACTATCCCAGATAGAACGAGGCTGCTCATAAATTTCTTTCAACATAAAATGCTCATAGCCGCCTTTTTCCAGCATTTCTAATTGCATTTCAAGTTCCTGAACATAAGGAATCTTGATTTGATTTTCGATAGTTTTAACGGTTAGTTTACCATCGGAAATTATCGCCACTTCACCATCATTCAGGTAAGCAACATTTTTAGTATATTCAATAATTGGAGTTGCATCAGAGGCAACAAAAAATTCATCTTTACCAATTCCCAAAACAATAGGACTGCCTTTTCTTGCAGCTATCATTTTACCGGGATCATTTTTAGAAATAACTACTATGGCATAAGCACCAATTACTTCGCTTAATGCTAAACGAACAGCTTCTTCCAAATCAACATGAAGGTTGTTGTAAACATCTTCGATAAGATGAATCAACACTTCAGTATCGGTATCGCTGTTGAAGTGATGCCCTCTGTTGGTGAGTTCAGTTTTTATAGAAGAATAATTTTCTATAATTCCATTATGAATAATAGCGAAATTTTTAGATTCAGAAAAATGCGGGTGCGCATTTTTATCATTGGGTTCACCGTGAGTAGCCCATCGGGTGTGACCCATACCTAAGGTCCCGGATACATTTTTATCTTTTGTAAATTCAGCCAGATCAGAAACTTTTCCGGCTTTTTTATAAACATTGAGATCACCATTCAACAAAGCAACGCCTGCACTGTCGTAACCACGATACTCTAACCGTTGCAATCCCTTCATAATTATGGGAAATGCCTGACGGTGGCCTATATATGCTACAATTCCACACATGGTGTTAATCGAGTTTTGAATATGTTATTCTTAATTGAATTTTACTACCGGTAGCAACTGTGCCCGGTATAATTGTACGGAAACCATTAATTGCACCTCCGCTTGAAACCAGACTAATTCCAAAATCATCTTTACTCGGATCTGACACAAGACGCTGAATATAACGGCCAATATTGAATTTGTAAATTTTGTCGGTTGCACTATAAGCGCCGCCATAATAGCTGGATGATTCAAGCAGGTCAGGTATCAAGGCTTCGGCTCCTGCAGAATCAACACCAAATACGATCAGATTAGTATGATTTCTATAAAGGGTATTATCTTCAACAGGAAGCACCAATTCTGCTTTATTAATTGATACGGCACTAATTGCGCTGAGGTTCCGTATATGTGGAAATTTTAATCTGACTTTTACCCCTGACATAGATTGCACATAGAGTTTGTCTGCACCTGAAACCGGAAAGGTGTTTCCGAAATCGGCAAGTGTGTAATCGTGTTCAAAATGATTGAAGCGTGGCGTGCCCGAATTGACCTCAAAATAAGCTTTTATCTGTGTAGTGTCGGTGCCATTTTTATAATAAAAAGCCATTTTTGACATAGCAGCTAACAAGTTAAAAGACATAACGCATCCATCATCCTCGGCAGTTATATCGCTAGCCTTTACCTGTATTCCTTTGAAATAACTTTTAAATGCATCATTACTCAGGAAATTTGCATTGCCACTGGTTATAAATGCGGTTCCCCACGCATTGTCCATTTTTAATCTCAAATGAGGAGGCCTTAATCCGCCATCTACATCCAAACTGTCTTTAGGTCGCACTTCAATGGTTCCTGAAAACAACTGTTGTCCTGTAGTCAGGCTTTTATTGGTAAAATAATTAGAATCTATCACCATCAGTTCTTCCAACTGCAAAACTTCCAGATTCATGGGAGTAAGCGTGTCTCCAAAATAATCCGCATAAGCAAGAGTCAGCACTACCGAGTCGAGAATAGGATCGGTTCCAAAACTAAAATTAGTACTGTTATTGGGAAGAAAAAACTGCGTATAAAAACTAGCCCTGGATAAACCGAAAACGTTATCTGTATAACTACCTGCCAAATTAAATGCAGCAACACCCTCATCACTCCTAAGGGAATCCTCTATAACCGTACTGGCATCAATGGTTATGGTATCTGTAAAAAATAACCCCGGGATATCTCCTTCTGGTTGTACTTCAATACCAACTGAATCGGGCTCGGAGCAAGAATTTAAAGTTAAAACACCTGCTAAAAGCATAGCAGGTAAAAGCCACTTCAATTGTTTAGTCATTCCTCAAAAATGAATTAGAAATCAGAAATCTGTTAACGTGCTAAATGCACGATAATTACTTATTTAGAAAAAGAGTTATCACCTTATTCAATTAATATGGGATCTTCAACAAGCAATTCATCATAAAAACTGTTGTAAGCATCTAAATACTCTTCAGTTGACTTAAATCCAAGGAATTGCTTTTGATTCTTTTTAATATAAGTCTGAAGAGCAGGACTCAAAGTTTCGCTTCCCTGAATGACTGCATCAGATTTAGCGATAGCGTTCATGGTGATGCCCTCCCAGGTTGGAGTCTTTAGGTCTTTCACATCAGCGGTAGTCATGCCTTCCATCATAACTTTGGTAGCATAATCATCACTGAATGACTCATCGAAATTGTCATCATAAATCGAATAAACAACACGAGCATCTTTGAAAATCGGGTCTTCCCGGTAATTTGTTTTTATAAGTAAAGGAATCAAACTGGTCATCCAGCCATGGCAATGAATAATGTCAGGACTCCAGCCTAATTTTTTAACTGTTTCCAGAACTCCTCTGCAAAAGAAAAGAGTGCGATCATCGTTATCCTTGAAAAATTTCTTTTTAGTGTCTCTGAAAATAGCTTTGCGTTGAAAGTATTCTTCATTATCAATAAAATAAACCTGCATTCTGGCAGATTGAATGGAGGCAACCTTTATAATGAGTGGATGATCGGTATCGTCAATAATAAGGTTCATTCCGGAAAGCCTGATTACTTCATGGAGTTGATTCCTTCTTTCATTAATAAGCCCGAAGCGAGGCATAAAAGTCCTGATCTCTTTTCCACGCTCCTGAATACCTTGGGGCAGTTGTCTTGAAATTTTGCCTAATTCAGTAACTTCAAGGTAGGGATGTATTTCATGAGATATGTAAAGAACTTTTGCTTTTTTCATATTAGGAATTTTAGCTTACAATTGCAAAGGTACGTAATTTATTCTTCTTTTGCAATTAAACAAGTAGTGCCGCAAATTGATGGAGGGCGGCTTGCGAAAGCTTAAATAACTTGATTATGAGCGATATAAGGCATAAATCAGCCTGCTTTTCCAGTTATAAAACTAGGGCGAACGGTTTGATTTTTTTGATTAACATTGCCTGTTTTCTTGCAATGTGGAGATAGCTGAATCAAAATCCCGGATGAGGGAATATCTGGAACGGGCGAAATTGATGGGGTTATCCATTGGATTTGTGCCTACTATGGGGGCTCTTCATCCAGGTCATATGTCGCTGATTGAACGGGCGAAACGTGAAAATGATCTGGTTGTAAGCAGTATTTTTGTGAATCCAACTCAATTTGGAGATGCCAAAGATTTATTAAATTACCCCAGAACTCCGGATGCTGATTATGAATTACTTAAGCAACATGGATGCGATATGGTTTTTACCCCATCAGTCGCTGAAATGTATCCAGACCAATCCTTGATTGAAATGAAATTTGGTGATCTTGAGAAGGTTATGGAAGGTGCTTACCGACCCGGTCATTTTAAAGGAGTTGCCACCATTGTATCCAGGTTTTTCGAAATTATTCGCCCCAACCGGGCTTATTTCGGACAAAAGGATTTTCAACAATTGGCAATCATTAAAGAAATGAATGAGCAGCTTAAAACAGGGATTGAAATAGTTGGTTGTGCTACGATGCGAGAGCCTGATGGGTTGGCAATGAGTTCAAGAAATATTCATCTTTCATTTGAAGAACGAAAAGCTGCCCCGGTAATTTATAATTCCTTGCTTTTAGCATCCGAATTGGTTCGGATTAATGAGCCGGAAGAAGTGAAGCATACAATTATTAAAATTATTGAAGCCTTAGGCGGATTTAAAGTTCAATACCTTGAATTTGTAGACTCACTAACGCTGAAGCCCATCACAAAATGGCAGTCGCATGCCGATCAACGTGCTTGTATTGCGGTAATAACCTCCAAAACACGTTTAATTGACAACGTCGCGATTTGATTTCCTCAGCTAGAATTTTCCCTACCTTTGTGGCCGTATGGAAATTCAGATATTAAAATCTAAGATTCACAGAGCCAGAGTTACTCAGGCTGAACTGCATTATGTAGGAAGTATCACCCTCGATGAGGAGCTCATGGAAGCTTCAAATCTGATTGAAAATGAGCTTGTTCAAGTTCTAAACATTGCAAATGGAGAGCGTTTCGAAACCTATGTCATCAAAGGAGAAAGAGGAACAGGTACAGTTTGTTTGAATGGCCCCGCTGCCAGAAAAGTTCAAGTGGGCGACATTGTCATAATAGTTTCTTTTGCAGTTATGGATTTCGAAGAAGCAAAGTCGTTTAAACCCTCCTTAGTTTTTCCTGATTCTAATAATAGATTGCTTAAAAGCTGATTTTGAAAAGCAAGTTACTTTCGGGTTTCAAGTATCTATTTCTATTTTCGATTGGACTAGGTTTATTGTGGCTGACATTCAGAAAAGAAAATTTAGCTGAAATAGCAGGCAAGTTATCGCAAGCCGATCCATGGTGGTTAGCTGTTTCGGTAGTACTGGCGATTGGGGCTTTTTATAGTCGCGCTATCAGGTGGGTGATGCTCATGGAACCATTAGGTTTTAAACCAAAGCTCAGCAGCACACTTTATGCCTTATTTTTGGGTTATTTTGCTAATTTGGCTATTCCTCGTATTGGAGAAATAACGCGATGTGGCGCATTGGCAAATTCCGAAAAGGTGCCTTTCAATTCTTTAATAGGTACGGTTATAGTTGAACGAGTGATTGATTTACTGATGCTATTCTTTTCAATGGTATTAGTTGCCATTCTTGAATATGATTTATTAAGTCGATTTCTTTCTGAAAAAGTTGTCAGTCCTTTAATGGATAAATTTAGTTTTCTTCAAAATCCTATAGTAATCGCAGGGTTAGTGCTTTCTTTATTGCTGCTTGTTTGGATCCTATGGAGAATGAGTATTAAAAAAGAAAATGAAAGTGCTTTTTCCATCAAAGTAAGAGGAATCATGCACGAGATAGCATCTGGTTTTAAAACTATTTTGAGGATGAAAAATACCGGTTGGTTCGTATTTCA
Organism: Bacteroidota bacterium; assembly: GCA_016722525.1. Lineage (GTDB taxonomy): Bacteria > Bacteroidota > Bacteroidia > AKYH767-A > OLB10 > JADKJB01. The sequence continues at coordinate 286,791 of JADKJB010000001.1, read as the reverse complement.
TACCTTCTTTATCTGGTTCTTGTATTTTTTAATGACTTGGGTCTGTTTTTTCTGTCTGCAATCAACGGCTCATTTGGATATGAAAGCAGGAATGTTTGTGTTGGTGGTAGGTGGATTGGGTATGTCGGCTCCTGTCCAGGGCGGTATTGGAGCCTACCATTATATTGTTTCTCAGGGCTTACAACTTTTTGGAGTTTCTTCTACTGATGGAATCGTTTATGCTACCTTGGTGCATACTACTCAAACGTTATTAGTGGTTTTTTTAGGTATTTTCGCATTGGTGATGTTGTTTATAAGTGGCAAAAAAAAATCGTCTAATGAACAAGCAGGAGTTAATTGAAAGAAAAATCTTCAATTTAAAAACACTGGAAAAGGCTTTGTCTTTTTGGCGATTTGCTGATAAGAAAATAGTTTTTACTAATGGATGCTTTGATTTATTGCATTTGGGTCATATTGATTATTTATCAAAAGCAGCCTCTTTAGGCAACATATTAATTGTAGGTTTAAATTCGGATGCATCGGTTTCGAAACTCAAAGGCCCCCACCGGCCGCTAAATAATGAAAACTCGAGGCTGCACATAATGGCATCGCTTTTTTTTATTAACGGAGTCATACTTTTTAATGAGGACACTCCATTTGAACTTATTAAAATTGTTCAGCCCGATATTCTTGTGAAATGTGGTGATTATAAAGTGGAAGACATTGTAGGGTATGATATTGTGAAAGCCAAAGGAGGTGAAATAAGCACTATTGATTATGTTCCGGGTTATTCTACAAGTGCTATTGAGCGTAAAATCAGAGATAGTTCAAGTTGAAATATATTTCAAAAGTGGCAAAATTCATGATAATTTCTCTTTAACTTTGTTCTGTTACCAATAATGTTATGTGGAGGAACCTGTTTTTATTCGTTTTAGTTGTGCTGTTTTTTTCTTCCTGTGAAGACAATATGTTTTTGCGTTCTGAGAAAAAAATGAAAAAGGAATTGCAAGGAACATGGCAACGTGAATTTTGGGAGACACCGCCATTCACTATCAGGAACAATGGATTTTTACCGATGACAAATTGTACACGGTTTTCCGAAAAGATAATCCACCTGATTTGTATGATGATGGTTCTCCTGATTCAACAATTGCCGACAATCAAGACACTAACATTTATACAAAGTTCACCCTTGACGCTAAAACTTTTAAAGCTTTCTTAAAGTTTCAATTAGTTTATGGGGATACTGCAAAATTTATTGACAAATGGGAATTCGTTACTTTGGATAACGACGTGTTGTATTTAGCTACTGATGATCCGACCAGCAACACGGTTTTGCAACTTGAATTTTATAAGATCAAGTAATTCTTTTCTTCATGGCAAAAGTTAAAACTACTTTTTTCTGTCAGAATTGTGGCGCGCCTTCTGCACGCTGGGTAGGCAAATGCCCCTCTTGCAATGAATGGAATACTTTTGTTGAAGAAGTGGTTTCTACGTCTCCATCACAAATCCCTGCATGGAGATCTTCAGGAAAAGGAGATTCGATAGGCCGGCAAGCAGTGCCCCAATTACTGGGAGAAATAGCACCCGACAAATTGATTCGCACCACCCTTCCCGGTAAAGAATTAAACCGGGTTTTAGGAGGGGGTTTAGTTCCGGGTGCTTTGGTACTGGTAGGCGGCGAGCCGGGTATTGGTAAATCAACCCTTATGCTGCAAATTGCCATGCGTGCTAAAGGGATGAAGGTGTTGTATGTTTCAGGAGAAGAGAGCGAACAACAAATCAGCATCAGAGCGATGCGAATAGGACATGCCAATACCGATTGCTATATACTCACAGAAACAAATACTCAAGCTATTTTCAGGCATATTGAATCCGTGAAGCCGGATCTGGTAATAATTGATTCTATTCAGACCTTATTTTCTCCGGATATTGAATCGACTCCGGGAACAGTTTCACAAATTCGTGGTTGTGCAGGTGATTTACTGAAGTTTGCTAAAGAAACAGCTACTCCGGTTTTTTTAATCGGGCATATTACTAAAGATGGTTCCATTGCCGGACCGAAGGTGCTGGAGCATATGGTGGATACTGTTTTGCAATTTGAGGGCGACAGGCATCATGTTTACCGAATACTTCGATCGACAAAAAATCGCTTTGGTTCAACTAGTGAAATAGGAATTTATGAAATGAGCGGCACTGGCCTGGCTGAAGTTCCGAATCCCTCTGAGGTGTTATTGTCGCATATTGATGAAAATCTGAGCGGCATTGCAATTGCTTGTACTATGGAAGGTTTGCGCCCTTTATTGATTGAAGTGCAAGCATTAGTCAGTTCTGCTGTCTATGGAACGCCTCAACGTTCGTCAACAGGATTTGATTTGCGAAGACTTAGTATGTTGCTGGCTGTATTGGAAAAACGTTGTGGGTTTCGGTTGGCAGCCAAAGATGTTTTTTTAAATATTGCCGGAGGTCTTCGTGTGGAAGATCCGGCAATTGATCTGGCTGTGATTTGTGCAATTCTATCATCGAGTGAAGATATTGCCTTACCTACAAGAGTTTGCTTCGCCGGTGAGGTAGGGTTAAGTGGTGAGATCAGACCGGTTAACCGAATAGATCAACGCATTAAAGAGGCTGCTAAGATGGGTTTTGAAAAAATATTTTTTTCCAAATACAATCTGCAAGGGAGCGATAAAAAAACATTCGGCAATATTGAATTAGTGCCTGTTGGAAAGGTGGAAGAGGTTTTTCGTGCCTTGTTTAGTTAAATCACCGGAAGATTTTTCCTTCTGATCCATCCATTTACGTTTAGCACCTTTGCAAATAGTTTTTGAAAAAGCTACTGAATCACTAATTTTTTAACGATCGATTGTTGCAGGGCTGTCTTCAAAATAATATGAAAATGCCGGGATTTGAAACCCAAACATGTTGTATTTCACCGGATAGTATTTCACCGGTGCCAACTAATGATCCAAGTGAATTGTAAATTGAATAATTTGTTGAATTGCAGAAATTTATCAGACTCGCAAGTGGCACTGTTACAAAAATTCCTCAAAAGTGTACTTCTGATTCAGAGAAAACAGCAATAATTTTTTACTTAAAAATAGCTTGCTTTTTTAATCAACAACAATTATTTTGTAAATTATATGTTGATAGGAATTATTTGATAAGCTAAGTAAATACAATCCGGAGGGTATATTTTTTTTCAACGTGTTTTGAGTGGCACCTGCAATAGGAATTCCATTTAAATTCCATTGATAAGTAATTCCTGGAGTGGGTAGTAAAGAGGAAATAAGTTGAGTTCCCGATTGACTGATTACAGGAGTTTGAATAGCTCCTTGCTGAACAACTTGAATGTTGTTGGAAAAACTATAACAACTTCCAACATTAATATAAAATTGATAGGACCCGGGTTGAGTAATAGTTATCGATTGTGTCGTGTCTCCGTTATTCCAGACATAATTAGCGGCATCGGGTGCTTTTAGTTTCAACATACCACCTGCACAAATGTATGTAGTATCGCTAGCAGGAATTCCATTTTGAAAAGGTTGCATCACCGGGCATGCCAGAAAACTGTTTGATTCAAACATCACTGCAGAATCAAAAATACCATCACTTACATCCGCAAGGGCAATTTCAAAATGATAAGAGGAGCAAGGCCAGACAGGAAATTTTATTTTCATTGTAACGGTATAGCCATCATGACTTAGTCCAACTGCATTTGTATTGACGTTATCAATATAGTAAGCACAATTTAAACATGGGCCGGTGGCAGTGCCGGATGCAGGTCCACCGTTGTTAACATTGTTTATGGAAATAGGAGTTGTTGTTCCCGGTATAAGGGCAACATTTGTATTGGGACTATACCCGGGACCTGTAACAAAAAATCCAAATATATCATTAAATGAAGTGTTCGTATAATCATTGTACTCTTCGGAACTAAAAACAAAATTAAATTCCACAGAATCGGAATATGCCTGAAAGTCGAATGAAAGTATCTGTGCGTCTTGAGAAAGTTGTGGCGTAACTAATGCATCTAACAAAACGCTTCCCGGCATTCCCAGGTCAGTGGAGTTATGATAGGAAGCAGGTCCCAAAATATTGGTCAATTCTCCTGTTGAAAGCAGTATGCCATTTTGGAAAGAAAATCCTTGTACACCAGTACTTACAAAACTACCAGCAGACACATTTGAAATCTGGCCGGTTATATTTGTTGTGACCAAGCCGGATCCTGTAAGACTTCCAACAAGTTGAGCAGGCGATTGTGAGTTGGTAACAGTAAAACTTTGGCTAGAGATCAAATTGCTATTCAATAAGCAAATAAATGTAATAAATAACTTAGTTGATTTCATTGGAATAACATTAAAGTCAGTTACAATAGTAAGCATTAAATTTTTAAAAGCAAATTGTTCAACTTCAATAAATCTGAATCAAAGGTGCCAGATAGTTGAGCACACAGCAATGAGATTAAAATTACCAATTCAATTTAACCCTCGAAGTCCATATCATCTCTTGGACCCGGATCGCGGCGCTGCCTTGAATCGCGGTCCTTTAATTCACCAAAACGGTAAGTAAAGGAGATGGTTAAAATTCGACTTTGGCGTTTGCGCGTAAAATTCTGGTAGTAGTTAGTTCCTTCAAATTCAAATCCAAATCGTTGAACATCAAAAGGATCGGATAACCGTGCGGAAACAGTGCCCTTATCTTTAAGTACTTTTTTAGTAACTGCAATAGTCATCATTTGCATATCTTTCATAGTTCCCTGAGTCACTTTCATAGGAGCCCGATAAAAATAGGTGAATTGCAATTCGGTTTTATAAGGAAATTTTATGGTAGTAAATATTCTTCCGGAAATGGCAAATGACGATGAATTTAAATTAGCTTCCAGGTTGGTAGCATCTAACACATTCTGGTACATGTTGGTACTCAAAGTAATGTTCCACCATTTATAAACACTGCCGTTTAAAATTAACTCAACACCATAGTTTTGAGCCTGAGCAAGATTTTCAAATGTGGTTACGGTAACCCCATCAGGAGTTACCTGACGATAGCGCTGAATGTAATCGTTTGTAAGTCGATAGTAGCCTGTTGCAGTGGTTGAAAATTTGCCAATAAATCTGCTGTATTCCAGTTCATAGCTATCGGTATACTCAGGGTCAAGATATGGATTCCCTTTTCGGATATTGAGAGGATCTTCATAATCGGTAAAGGGATTCAGTTGTTGTTTTCTGGGCCTGTTAATTCTTCGGCTATAAGTTGCCTTTAACTGCGATTTTTCATCCGGCTTAAACGTTAAAAAAGCACTCGGGAAAATTGAAAAATAATCTTTGCTGTATATTTCATTGGTAGTTACCAACTCCGATTCAGTTGTTGCATATTCACTTCTTATCCCTAATTGGTAACCAAACTTTTTTATGCTTTGCCGGTATTGGGCATAAAGGGCATGCAATTGATCATTATAAATAAATTGATTGGTTCGTGTGGTGTCATTTAAAAATTGACCTGTTGAAGGATCCAGGGTTTCATAGTTTAAATCGGTATCGTAATTTCGAAAAGTGCTTTTATAGCCCGATTCAAATTTTTTATTTTTTCCTATCGGATGTTCATAATCTGCAGAAGCTGTATAAATTTTATTGTCGCTTTTTGAATTATCTCTTTCGATGGAAGGAGGAAAAGGTACGGGAGTAACTTCATCGATGTATCCGAGTTGATCATACTCATTATTTTCATCACTTTTATCCATTGATCCCGTACCCTGAATATTCAGGATACGACCTTCCGACTTAAAATAATGTTTAAAAGCCATATCAAAATCGAGGTTTTGATTTTTAGAATCCCCATTCGTATTTCTGGTATAAAGACTATCGGTAAAATTAATATTATCGGAAAGCGTGTAGTCGATGGACTCATAGCTTTCATTTTTCCCGGTGTTGAATAAGGCACTTGCCGAAAGAGTGTTGCGATCATCAATATTTACATCGGTTCCAAATTTTATATTGTGTCCGATCCGATCGTTTTGACCTTGTTCGTCTTGTACACGAATGCTGGTGATAGAATTAAAATAAGTTTCGTTGTAGGAATCTCCTGTACTGAGTCTTACATCTTTCGTAAAAGCATAATTTGAAAAGAAGTTCCATTTTCCTTTCCTGAAATTCAAACTTAAATTAGCTCCGTATCGGTTTTCGAAACTGGTGTTAGCGCCAATGTTTCCGGTAAAACCCTGAAGTTTATTTTTTTTAGTGATGATGTTGATGATGCCTGAAATCCCATCGGGATCGTATTTTGCGGATGGGTTGGTAATAACTTCCACCTTTTCGATTGCTGAAGCAGGGATGGATTCAAGTAAAGATTTTCCGCCTGATCCTGTCAGTCCGGAAGGTCTGCCATCAATTAAAATAGTAACGTTTTCATTTCCGCGCAGACTCACATTTCCATCCTGATCCAGCTCCACGCTCGGAATATTTTGCAACACATCATTAACATTTCCTCCTGATGATACGGCAAGTTGTTCTGTATTGTATGTTTTTTATCGATGTTATTAATTACGAAGCTTTTGTCAGCTGAAATTTCTGCGCCTTCGAGCATCGTGGCAGAGAGTTTCATTTTATTACACCAAGATCATTTACCGGAGCACTTCCCTGTGGTTTAAGTAGTACTCGATTGGTGTATTTTTGGTAACCAATGAAAGCAATCTCAATGCTGTAACCTCCGGGAGGCAAATCTGTGATTTTAAATTCACCACTAACGGTGGTGATGGTGCCTGAAACCAAAGTAGAATCTTTAAGTCGTTTAAGCACTACAGTAGCGAATTCCAATGGCTTTTGGGTCGATTCATCTAAAACCTTGCCCTTAACAGTGAATAATGTTGTGGGCTGTTGCGCCTGAAGCTTCGAAAAAAGTATCGAAAATAAAATCAGGGGAAGTAAATATCGAATTTTCATTTGGAATGGTAAATTTTTGTTGCAAAGGTACAAAAGAGTAGTCTGTGGAGTAGATATTATTAAATGTCAATGGTTTAATTAAGTTATACGAGAACTGATATTTCAGAGTGGCTTTAATAACAATTCAATAGCGCAATTGGTTCCCTGGAATCTAAATTAAATACTTCAGGCTAAAACATGAAGGTTTCATTTCGAAATACTGCCATTTTGTTTTGCTTCATGGCTATTTCTGCTAAAATGGAAATGGCAAATACTTTTGAAGAATTGGCAGTTGGTTTTTTGATTTATTTTGGTTTCACAAATTGTAAGCCTGAAGTTTAATGCTTTTTTAATCATGCTGCAATTGACTGAGATGACTTTATGGAATTGGTCAGTTTAAACTTAAGTGGCACAATCAAAATTCTTACTCTTCATACTTTTAACATGGTTCAAGGATTCTAGACAGACTCTATTTCGAAAATAGAAATAGAGTCCTATAAAAAATTGTATTTTATGTTTCCTAAGTAAAAATGTTTTAACAAATGAGAGTTGCTAATTTACTTTTTTTTATGTTGAGGATGCATCTGTTTATTAAATGCGGTATGAAGAAAATCAGGAAAGTGACTGGCCCATGTTGCCGGGTTGTGATTTCCTCCATCAATAATTCGAAGAGTCAGACGATCAATAGGTGTGGTCATTTTTTTATGTAACAATTCGAAAAGATCGAGGGTGTCTTCAACGGCATCAATAATTCCACTTCTGTTGCGATCATTTTTTTCATCGTTTGTCCCTGCCATTAACCAGCAGCGAAAATGATTTGCAAGATTTAACTCTTTCAATTTGCTTAAAATAATACGGTCATTGTCGGTATAGCCCTCCTCATATCCTTTACTGCGCCACCAAATTGAGCCACTGAAAACCCCAACCATTCCAAAGTGATGCGGGTTCGAAATGGCAACATCCAGAGCTGATAACCCACCTAAAGAACATCCTGCAAAAGCAGTCAATTCAGGGGTGTAAGCATGTCCGGTATGCGATTTGATCCAAGGCAAAAGTTCATGAATGATAAAATCTTCATAAAGATGGGCTTTATTGCCCCGTCCCAGGTAGTCAGGGCTACCTGAAACACCATATTCGCTTTTTCGTTCACCAGCTGAAATGGCTACTACTATAAATGGTATGGTAGTACCTGAAGCAGCAAATTGACGTAATGTTTTTTCTAATTCTAATTTTTCAAGATCCTGGCCATCATTGAGTAACAACAACCCTCTTTTTCCAACTTTCTTACCGTCCTCAAAAGCAAGTAGTTGGACTTGCACGACTCGTTTTAAAAACGAGGAATAAATATTTATTTTTTGTCTGGTAACAAACGACTTTAAACCTTGATTATCAGGAACTTCTTTTCTTGTTTTCACTTCAGCAAGGGGCGTTTTTTTTCTATATTATATAGCAAAGATGGCAATAAACTTTTCAATATTTGTAACAATATACCTTTTTAGTATATTTGAAAAAAAGAAATATTGTGAAAGAACAACATAAATGCTGGCATTCTCCGATTCTTGGAAAGACATGGATATGCTTATTTTTGGAGAAAAGGGATATCCAATAATTATTTTTCCTACTTCGATGGGGAGTTTTACTCAAAATAAAGATTTTCATCTCATTGATTCTGTTTCATGGTTTGTTAACCAGGGTCTCGTTCAAATATATACTCCTGCCAGCATAGATAATGATTCGTGGTACAATGAAAAATTGCATCCCTCCGATAGAGCCCGAAATCATGTGTTGTATGATCGGTTTGTGATGGAAGAAATAGTTAAACCGGCAATGGTGGCGTCAGGGCACAATAAAGTGGCTTTGGCAGGATGTAGTTTTGGCGCGTATCATGCAACTAATTTCGGTTTACGTCATCCGGAAGTGACCGGATACATAATTAACATGGGCGGCGCCTTTGATATCCGCGACAGAGTGAAAGGTTATTATGATGAGAATGTGTATTTCAATAATCCACCGGATTTTTTACCGGGATTGGATGATCACAGGATCAAAGAAATTGGTTTGATTTTAGGCACGGGAACGGATGATATGTGTATGGATGCCAATGTGAAACTTTCTGATGTGCTTCATGCGAAAGGGATACCTCATTTTCTGGATGTTCAAAAAGATGCTGCTCACGATTGGCCTGTATGGAGAGAAATGTTTCCAAAATATTTAGGCATGATGTTAAATAATTAAATAAGTTTTCCGGATTATTGAAGTCGTTGAAGTAAAAGTTAAATTAATTTAAATTTATAAAAATACAAAATGAAAAAGATTGGAATTTTACACGGACAGGAAAATATTTTTCCCCAGGCGTTAGTGGAAAGCATCAACGCAAGGAATGAGCAAGGGTTAGTTGCAGAGATCATTCGTATTGACAAGTTTGTTCAGGGCGAGCCGTCGGGTTATGATGTAATTATAGATCGTATTTCACACGATGTTCCATTTTACAGGGCATGGGTGAAAAGTGCGGCTGCTTATGGAGCTGCTGTTTTAAATAATCCGTTTTGGTTGGATACAGAAGAAAAACTTATCGCAAATGTAGTAGCACAACAGTTGGGTGTACCTGTTCCCAAAACCGTTCTGTTGCCCTCCAACCAACATCCTCCTGATACTAATGAAAATTCATTTCGTAACATGATGATGCCTTTGGATTGGGAAACAATATTTGCACACATCGGTTTTCCGGCATATATGAAACCCTATTCCGGTGGTGGCTGGAAACATGTTTATAAATTAAGAAATCCTGAGGAATTGTATGCTAAACATCAGGAAACAGGCTCATTGGTGATGTTGCTTCAGGAAGAAATAGTTTTTGACGCTTACTTCCGTTGCTATTGCATTGGTGGCACTGATGTACACATTATGCCTTATGAGCCACGCAACCCTCATCATGAAAGATATGTAGCCGAATTTCCGCATGTAACCGAAAGTCTTAAGCATCAAATGCGTGAGTATGTGTTACAACTCAATACTGCTTTGGGGTATGATATTAACACCATTGAGTTTGCTATTCGCGATGGAGTGCCTTATGCAATTGACTTCACTAACCCCGCTCCAGACGCAAATCCTGATTCGGTAGGCCAGCATAACTTCGACTGGTTGCTTAATGCAGTAACGGAGATGGTTATACGAAGAGCAACAGAACATGAGCCTGGCAAAAACAATCTTAACTGGGGCAGCTTTTTGAGGAATGCCACCCACGGTAAATTGGCCGGTAGTATGCAGCCGGTGATTAGCAGTTTGTAGTTTTCCGGTCATCACAAAAAGCAAAAAAATTACTACAGAAACATTTTAACAATTCAAAATCATTTTACGTTATTCATTAAAATATGTCTGAACCAATTTTAACTCCTCTTATTACTAACAAACCTGTTATAGAAGCAACTGAGCAAAACCAAATTAATTTGCCTCCATTTACTCTGGGAATTGAGGAGGAATTTCAGGTAATTGATCCTGAAACCCGGCAGTTGCGTTCACACATGCATCAAATTGTTGAAGGTGGAAAAATGATTTTGAAAGAGCAGGTGAAATCTGAGATGCATCAATCTGTTGTTGAGGTAGGAACAAATATTTGCAGGAATATTAAGGAAGCGAAAGAAGAAGTATTGTATTTGAGGAAAATGGTTGCTGAATTGGCACAGCAACAGGGGTTGGTCATAGGAGCTGCAGGAACACATCCTTTCTCGATGTGGCAGGATCAATTAATAACAGATAACCCACGGTATCATGAAATTGTAAATGAAATGCAGGATGCAGCTCGTTCCAATCTCATTTTCGGATTGCATGTGCATGTTGGAATCAAAAACAGGGAACAAGGGATTAAGTTGATGAACTCAGCCCGTTATTTTCTCCCGCATATTTTTGCTCTTTCTACCAATTCGCCCTTTTGGCAAGGTAGAAATACAGGATTCAAATCCTATCGGGTAAAAGTATTCGATAAATTCCCTCGTACAGGTATACCTGATTATTTTTCCAGTGCTGAAGAGTATGATCGTTATATTAATTTACTTGTTAAAACAAAATGTATCGACAACGGGAAAAAAATATGGTATGATATAAGATTGCATCCATTCTTTAACACCGTTGAGTTCAGAATGTGTGATATTCCAATGCGTGTTGAAGAGACCATTGCTCTTGCAGCATTAATGCAGGCCATTATTGCAAAATTGGTGAAACTAATGGACCAAAATCTTGATTTCAGACAATATGGGCGATCACTGATTATGGAAAACAGATGGAGAGCTGCACGTTATGGTATTGAAGGCAAACTTATAGATTTTGGAAAAGAAAAAGAGGTGCCTGTTGCAGAACTTACTGAAGAGCTACTTGCTTTTGTTGAGGATGTTATAGATGATTTAGGTAGTAGAGAAGAAATCGGTTACATTCGTACTATGATTAAAGAAGGAAGCGGTGCTGACCGTCAGTTAGCAGTTTTCAAAAAAACCGGTGACCTTAAAGCAGTTGTTGATTATATAGTTGCTGAAACTAATAAAGGGTTGTAACTGTAGAGCAGAATAGGGCAAAAGTAGAGCGGAATCGGAATGAAATTGATTGAAGTTTAAGAAGAGAATTCTCACCTGATCCGAACACTCAATACTATTCTTCGTGTTTGGAAAAGGTGCTTTCGAATCTCAATTTTTATCGCTACTTTTGTGCTCGATTTTGCTTTTACATAACTACGCATCAAATAACAACTAAGTCCCGACCATCTTTGCAACATGCCATTTCGCAAACATTTTAAAGATTTTTCATCCGGGGAGCATCTAATACGAATTGCCATTCTTGATATGTACAACAATCATCCCAACCAAGGGATGCGAGGCATAAAACAAATTGTTGGGGATCAGGTATTTCCACATGAATGGAAAGTTTTTGATGTTAGAGGTAAAAATGAAATGCCTGATTTAAGTTATGATATTTATATTTCCTCCGGTGGGCCGGGAAGTCCGCTCAGTGAAGGAGAAGAGTGGGACCAGCGATGGACTTCATTGATGGACAGCATTTGGGAACACAATCATAAACCCGGAGTTCAAAAAAAATATGTATTCTTGATTTGCCATTCTTTTCAAATGATAGTGCGCCATTGGAAACTTGCAGAAATTAAGAAACGAAAATCTACAGCTTTTGGGATTTTTCCCATTCATAAAACAAATCTGGGAGAGCAAGAACCTCTTTTAGTGCAATTGCCTGAGCCATTTTATGCGGTTGATTCCCGCGACTGGCAAGTGGTGCAACCTAACAGTTCCGCTATGGAACTCAGAGGAGCTAAAGTTTTGTGTGTGGAAAAAGAACGGGCCCATGTGCCATTGGAACGGGCTACTATGGGAATTCGTTTTTCAGATGAATTTATTGGTTTTCAGTTTCATCCCGAAGCGGATGAGTTTGGAATGAATCTTTATTTTCAGCGTCCCGATAAAAAGAAACAGATGCTAAACAGCTATGGTGAAAAAAAGTATCACGAAATGATTGATTACCTGCAAGACAAAAACAAAATCCATCTCACCTATAGTGCTATGCTTCCTGGTTTCCTGCAACTTGCAATGATGAAAATAAGGCATTTTTCTATTGATTAAAGTGTAAACCTCTTCGTACTTTTATCATTGAATATTTAAATATATTTATAGTAGCAAAAGCTATTAATTGCTAATTTTAATGTTCTAATTTTATCTTATCTCATGATTCCATTTCTAAGAGAACAGTTTAATGCAAATTTTACTGATGAAAAATATGCTGCTTTTATTGATGATTTGAATGCGTATGCAGGTGAAATAATTCCATTTCGCATTGCTGAAACACCGGTTTTTATTCCAGCGGTACTTAAGCAGAAACTGGTACATGCCTGTGAAGAAATTATCAGCGTGATAAAACGACCCGATTACAAAGCATTAACTGACAGAGCAATTCCTCCGGGATTAAAAGTTCCCGGTGAGGAGGGGCAATCGATGTGGCTGGCCTTTGATTTTGCTATTTGTCGCGACGCTAACTGGCAACTGGACCCACAGTTAATAGAGATGCAGGGCTTTCCCTCTTTATTTTTTTATCAACATTTACTCGGTCAAAAATTTAGAGAGCATTATGGCGTCTCCAATGAAGTGAGTCATTTGGCGGGGATGACTGAAAATGAATACGTCGCACACATGTGTAACTTGCTTTTAAACGGACATCATCCTGATCATGTAATACTATTGGAGGTGGAGCCGGAAAAACAAAATACACGCATCGATTTTTTAGCCACATTTATTAATACCGGCATACGACCAGTCTGTATCAGTAAGATAAAAAAAGAGGGTCGCCAACTCTTCTATGAATTAAACGGAAAGTTAACCCCCGTAAAGCGTATATACAACCGCGTTATATTTGATGAATTCAAGCAACGCAAAGATCTTAGCTGTGAATTTAATTTAACTGAAGAGGTAGATGTAGAATGGGCAGGACACCCTAACTGGTTTTTCCGAATCAGCAAATTCACCATGCCTTTTCTCAAAAATCCATTTGTACCTGAAACCATTTTTTTGCATGAACTATCAACTATACCTTTAGATCTGGAGAATTATGTTTTGAAACCACTTTTTTCTTTTTCCGGAAGCGGCGTGGTTTTTCATGTAACTAAAGAAGCTATTACGAATGTGAAAGATCCTGAAAATTGGATTTTGCAACGTAAAGTTAAATATGAGCCGATTATTCCTTCCACTGATGGAAATGTAAAAACTGAAATTCGAATGCTTTATAGCTGGACAGCCGGAGAACAGGACCCTAAGCTCATTATCAACATGGCACGATTAAGTAAAGGTGAAATGATTGGTGTTAAATTTAATTTAAATAAAACATGGGTTGGTGGAAGTGTAGGGTATTTTGAAAAAGACCCGGGTTAGGATATCGATCTTTGAAACTATTTTGTAGAAAAATTATTGTCAGCTCCTTATTTTTGATTGAATCGTTGTATTAATTGAACAGGGTTTTTCAAGCGTTTAATATTGAAAAGCACTGCCAGGAACAAACTAAATGGTAAAGAAAACGAATACCAGATTCTTGAAAGTGTATTTGGTTTAATGCCAGAAAGTTCATATCCGGTTTCATGCATAAGTCTCTCTGTTAGTTTTTCACAAAGAGCTATTTCTGTATTGGAGAGTCCACCTTTTCTCCATTGACCAGTTTTGCTGCTGTCAATTCCTCTTTGATCAGTGAAATCGCCGATGTTTGATGATCCCGCAATAGGAATATCGAGTAATTCGGAAGTGTATGGAATACCGATATGCTTGCATACTTCTTTTAACTCTAATTCAGGATGCCTTAAAAGTTTTTCATAATACACATAAAGCACTCTTGGGTCATTCTTAAATTTAAAGCCTTGATTTACTGCAGCATTCCATATTTTACTGATGGTAATAGGGTGATAATTTACGCGAGATCTTAAAGATTCCCAAAGTGGAATTTTACCCCCGGAAAGTTGTCGGCGTTTCCACTTGTTTTTCTGCGAAAGCAAAACTTCTCTTGGGTCACGAATCATTACTATTGCCTTGCAATCAGGGAAAGTGGCAAGAATTTGATCGAGTGCAAAAACATTTTGAGGGGTTTGTTTGCACGGAATGCTCTTATGATTACGACTCGTTTCATCAAAAATAAATTTTTTGTAAACAGCAATTGCCTGCAGCGAATTCAATTCTTTCAACTTGATTTCAGCCTCAATTAAAAATGGTGTTATGTTTTGATTTCCAAAATAGCCATTTCGCTGGATGTTGCATAATTTAGCATAAAGCTTGACTGCATCACTCAAATTCAAATCAATAGTTGCATCGCCACCCTTAAGTTGTTCGTCAAAATAGTGAAGCTCCTGAAAAGAAAAAATATCCTGATGATTGCCAAGAATTCTTGACATCATTGTTGTGCCTGAGCGGCTATTGCCGGAAATGAAAATGGAGGTTTGAATGATTTTGCTTTCTTAGAATTAAATTAAATGCCAGTTGACACGATAAACTTGGATGTTAGAGTACCTGAATTGCCAACATGCAATATGCTACTAATTTTTTCGGTTCTACTTCTGTTATTTGCAACCGTATTCAGCCAGACCAGTGAGCGAAATTAACATTCTATGTTGTTCGGCTAGTAAGCAGGATGCGATATCTTTCAACATTTTTCAATAATAGCAAAAATAGTTATAGTTAATAACTTTCAAGGCTTCGAATTATTTAAATTTCCTAAATTTGAATAAAATATCGGAACATTCCATATAGTATATGAAAGCAAATAAATTTATTTTAATCATCCTGTTTTTTGTAGGAAGCACCACCAGCTGCACCAGTCAGGAAAAAAGGCCAACTTCACAAAATGCCAACTTAGTGGGCCTGGTCAAGACAAGTGAAGATGCCGGCAAAGTAATTACACTTTCTGGAAATTTTAACGGTTTCAACGCACAAATGATGCGAGGTCCATCCTGGCAGGCTCCCGGGTTTGTAGAACGGGTCAAGGAATTACAGCCGGGCTTAATCCGGTATCCGGGTGGCACAGTGGCCAGTTACTGGGATTGGAAAACAGGTTGGCTCATGGAAGGTATTGAACTAAAGAGTGAATGGAAAAGTATCCAAACACCCAATCCTATAAAGTTGGAAGATCTCAAGTTTGCTTGCGACAAATCCGGTGCTCAACCACTGTACGTGCTGAATTTAATGAACAGCACAGTCAGGTACCAGTTGGAAATGCTGAATGCAGCAAAAAAATTGGGGCTGCCAGTAAATTATATTGAGTTGGATAACGAATTGTATTTAGGTGAGGGTTTTTATGTAAAGAAATTTCCGTCTGGGAAAGACTACGCCATTGAAGCTAACAAGTGGATCATTGAATTAAAGAAAGAATTTCCAAATGCTCGTATAGCAGTTGTAGGGAGCTCAGTAAAAGAGGGAGCCGCTAAAAAGGAGAAAAAATTTGCAGAGCGTACCAACAATTGGAACAGAGAAGTATTGGCTGAGATAAAGGGTGCTGATGCAATTACTTTTCATGTTTATGGAGGCAGTGGTTTCAATTTTCTAAGTAATCAACTTGAATCTGATAACGAAAATGAGACGGCAAAAGAAAAAGCATCCTCAATGCAAACGGCTTTTGATAAGCCCGGATCTATTGCTTTTATTCTAGGGTCTCCTTTTATGAGATGGAACAATGCAAATACGTATGACTATAAAATATTGCCTAAAGGGATGAAAGCCTGGGTTACTGAATATAATTTGTTTGAGCGTGAGGGTGTTTTGGCCGGCACATGGGCGCATGGGTTATACGCCTTATCACAAACATTATTGTTTCTTGAAAATCCAGCAACAGAACTCATTTGTTTTCATAATCTAACTACCTCCGCTCAGTTTGCTGCAATTTTTAATAACAATCAAGGATTTGCTAAGGCCTTAAAGCCTAAGACTACTAAGCAATTTGATTTTACAGCTGCAGGCCATTGTCTCGCTCTGTCAGGACAAGCCATGGCTGAAGGTGGTTTAGCTGTCAAGTTGAATTTTAGCAATAATGAATCTTTGAGTGCAAACCGTGGACAAAAATATCCTTCTTTAAATGGATGGATCGTCAAAGGCAATAAACAGAAAAAAGTAATTGTAACAAATTTATCTTCTAAAGCGGTAACCGTTGATTTTTCAGAAATCATTACCGGTGATGTGACATTTACGCAACTTGATGCAATACCCCAACAACAAATAGCTAAGGAGGAAGATTTGCATAAAACATCGGGTGCAGGTTCGAAAATTAAATTACCTGCCTACCTGTCACCCTTTTAGTAGGAAATTAAAACTTATACCCAAGTTTGAGGCATAAGTCAGCAATAGGTGCTGACAGCAAAGGGTGGATCGCAATCTGGTTATGTGGTTCGGTGGGATGAATGTTTTTTTTGCTGAAATCAATAAATTCCGAAGAGGGCGATAATTGAATAAAATCACAGATAGCCTTTAGATTTTTTTCAGGGTCGCCTGCTAAATCCTCATATTTGACGGGCATGATTTTTTCCGGAAAAAGTTCCATCATTTTGAGTCCCTGGTTCATAGTAGCAATCCATTCTACCGCTGCTTTATCGGTTTGACTGACAAATTTTTCAATTTCCTTTTTGTACTTGCTCAGGTGTGGATCATGAGTTACTACTTGTTCCAAAAGCAAATTCCACTTCCGGTTATTAACACCCCACCAGTCTTCATGTTTAGCAACATTAGTGTGTTGATTTGACCAGATAGCAGTGGATGCAATCGTTGACCAGGGATTTCTAAACAAAAACAGATATTTAGGGTTATTGAAAATAGTGTTCAAATATTCAATTCTGAAAATCATTTCAGGAAATTTGTCTACTATCCGTTTTGAGCTGGAGATTTGTAAATAGGAGGAATAAATTGACTTAACATTTGAAGAAATGGCAGGTGTGGCATCATTTGCATTCATGAAATACAATGCATCGCCATTGGAATAGCTACCAATCAAATCATCTTTTGGATTGGCAACAAACCATAATGCTTTTGGTTCATTCAAGAAACCAACATCAGGATGCATGGAAAGAACGAGGCCTAAAATAGTAGATCCGCTTCTTCCGGTACCGGTTATAAAAACAGGTGATTCGCACTCTGGAATTTGATTTGAATGGGAAGCATTTTTCAACACACGGAAGGTGATGGGATTAAACCATTGTCCTCGTGTTGTAGCTGGTCGGCCTTCATAAAAGAAATACGACAACAACCTTGGAACCACTTTGGACGGTTTGGCAAAAAGGTAGGCTTTATTCAGTTGCGCAATCATGCAGTTTCTTTCACAGGGTTTAACCAGTCGGGTAAATTTTCAATTCCGTGAGCAATTAGTATTTTTTGTAATTGTTCATTATGAGGCTTGAAATAATTTCTTAGAAATTTAATTGTATCACTGTCTTTGTTTTCGAATACGGTGCCATTGAATTTATAATACAAGCCTAAGATTTTTTTCTTAAAATCAGGATTATTCCGCCACAGGCGCTGGCCGGCGTTATTAGCGCTAACTGCAATACGATGCAGCATACGATTTTTGTAATTGAGAGATTTGTTTTTCACATCAAATTCAAAATCATCATAAAATCGTTCATCTATTTCCAGCCATTTAGCTATATCTTTCATAAAACCGCCGGTGTTCTTTTTTAGATCATCAAAGAACACAATTTTACAATTGCTTCCGTAAAGATGCAGCCAGGGTTCAAGAAAATTATGATACAAACCAAGTGATATTCCGGTATACACCTGGTTTTCTCTCAGATCAAGTTCATCAGCTGATTTAGCAAGACACATTTTCACATATTCACCGAGATCCATATTCTGAGAAAGCTGAAAAGTAGCTTTTTTTCGTTGATAAAATGAAATTAAACGATCTACAGGATCTTTTAAAATGATAATTATTTTTACGGAACCAAGTGTAGTGTGAATTTCTGAAGCTATTTTTTCTCCACCAAAAACATAAGCAGGAGTTGCTTCCATTCGGTATTTGGCATTATTGCAGTGTAAAAATTGCTTTTCGTATTCAATTAATGGAGGAATAGTTTCATGGTATAAAAGTGGCAGAAAATAACAGGTTTCTTTATCTTTTGATCCACACACATCGGGGTGTGCGGCCAGGTAGTGAAATAGCGATGTAGATCCCGCCTTATTCACCCCTGCAATAATAAGATTTGCTAATTTTTTTTTATTAATCGATTCCATGCTTTCAGGGCAAACTCTCCCTTTTCAGGCCGAAAATTCGTGTTTTTTAATGACTTTTCCAGAAACTTTTTGATAAATGTCTGATAATCGTTGGTAAAAAATTTCCTCATTAAACTGTATGTCAGCCAATTCCTTCGCTTTCAAACCCATTTGAACTGCTTTTCCAGGATTGTTCCAAAGTTCCTTTATATAAGCTGCAATTCAATATGATTATGTGACTGAAAATATATCCGGTTTCACCGGGTATAATATATTCGGGTATTCCTCCTTTGTCGGAACCCAGCACAGCTTTTCCCCGAGCAAAAGATTCCATCATAACATAAGGAAAATTTTCATGCCACAGCGAAGGGACAACTACAAAACTACAATTGTTAAAAAGCGTTTCTAAATCTTCACCATGAACTGAACCGAGAAATTCAATGTTGGTAATTTTTTCAGTCCTGGCAAATTGTTCAAGAAAAACGCGGTGCGTGCCACTACCTGCAATTTTAAGTTTTGCATCGGGCACCTCTTTCATAGCTTTTAAAAGTATATCAACACCTTTTTCATCGGATAGTCTTCCCAAAAAAAGAATATAGCCACTGGTGTTAGTGGAAACCCGAAACTGAGTTGCATTGAAAGGTTTGCCCAGAAACTCAAGATTCGCAGCACCTTTTCCCCAAAACTCTTCCGTTTTATTCATCATAAATTGACTCTCAAAAAGAAAGGTATGAATATTTTTTTTCCAAATATTTTTGAAATCATGAAAATAGGATTCCAGAGCGCTTACTACGCTGACACCAATAGAATGTTTACAACAATTATTTACTACTGCTTTATAGAATTTGCCGCCTTTACAATCTTCACAAATTTTTCCGTGATGAAAGAGGCGATAATTAGGACAAATATGTTTATAGTCATTGCATGACATAACAACGGGTACATGCTCTTCCCTACATGCATCCAGAATGCTGGGTGTGATAGTTACATAGATAGCAAAAACATGAACTAAGTCGGGTTTAAAATCTTCCAATACATTTCTAAAATGTTCTTTATTTTTTGAGAATAAATTACTTCAGGGATATTTTTTAGGCGAGAAAAGTATCCACCTTTAAGATAGTCGGCAGTTTCACCAAAGATTACATTTTTATCGCGAGGATAAACATCACGGCTGCCTTCTGCGTCAAAATCGGTAGTGTAAATTTTTATTTCATGACCATGGTTGCGCAGAATGCGAGCCACATCCTGGAAATAAACTTCCGCACCACCTACTTTTCTCCAGAACTTATGAACCAACAAAATTTTCATCAACAACGATACGGTTTAATTTTCAGGAAATCGAAAATCTGGTCTTAATTATTTTTTAAAGGTATGAATTTTTTCTAAACTCCAACTTCTTGATTTTCAATTGTTTTTAATCGCCTCCATTCAGCAAATACCAATCCCGCAAGCAGCCAAAAGAAAAAGCTGAAGGAACGAAAGACGAAGGTTCTCAGAATTAATGAGTAGGGCAAAGAGATAATAATGACGGCAGCCATTGCTAATGCAAAAACTTTAAAATAGGCATCATCTGAATTACGATAGACAAACAACGAAGCCTGAAAAATTTTGTACAAAATAAAAAAGTAAATGGCTAAACCAATGAAACCATAGTATATAATAAAGGCCACCCAGTACACATCATTAATAATTGGCAGATTATTAATTGGCATATTTGAACCGAATAATTTTGCTGATGCTTTTTCAAGGGCAAATTCTTGTGCAGGGCTGTAGCCAAGTAATTTAAAAGAACTGATAAGGTTGCCTCCGATTTCGGTAAGCACGGCGCCTCGTGAAAACTGCATGGTATTATCCATATAGCTACTGCTGAAAACGGCTGTAATGTTCGAAAATGGATCGGTATATTTTATTTTTGGATTGATGTAGGATGCTGAGGTAGGTTGTTTTTCAAAACTCCAAAGATTATAACAGGCGATAAAATCAGAACACTTAAAGACAGATAGACAATGGTTTTTTTTCTTCCTCCTGAAAATATAGAATAATGGGGATAGTTGCAAATGCAACTAACACAGAGCCTCTTGAGTATGTAAAGAAAAGAGAAACCATTATCAACAACAAAACAATGGAAAAAACAAATTTGTGAAATTTAGGCAGTGCAATGTTTTTTTGTTGAGAGGCAAATGCAATAGCAAAAGTGATTACCAGAAACAAGGCTAGGAATACTGAATCTCCAAACGTGCCAATACCGGCACCCATTTCTCTTCCTCCTCCAAACCCACTGGCCAGCAATCTGAAATTCACCTGTTTTCCTGCAATTTCCAGATCGCTTGCACGGGGATACCAAAAATCGGAAACCCCAAAATAATGCTGATAAATGGTAATCACACATTGAATTCCAGCAATGATTAAAACGCTGTTCAAAATTTTACGAATTACATTTTTTTCAAGATTAATAAACGCAAGAACATAGAAAAGTGGTACATAACGAAGCAAAGCCCGCAGGCCCATTAAAGATTGTAAAACAGGAGCATTGTTAATGAATGTAATTAATAAAGCATAAACTATAAAAATTATTAATGGCTTATCAATTGAAGTGCCTTTAGGTATTTTTCCAACTGCCAGGAATCGAGCCAATACTAATCCTGCCATCATATAAATCAATATTTCAACAGCGAACCTCAAATAGCTGTAAATGGTATCTGAAACAGGCAAGTATTTCAGTATCACTACCTCAAAAGGCACGAAAATTACTAAAGCAAGTATGATGAGAGAAAATCGTAGTTTCATTGATTACTTCCAGTTTTCCAGGGAAGATTTTTCCTGAGAAGTTGATTCATTTGACTGATATCAGCTGCATAGTATTGACGCAGTTGGTTCATCAAATCAGGATTGATGTGAAATGTATTTTCGTTGTTATCTTTATTTGCAGAAGTATACATTTTTTCAATAGTATATCCTGCCAATTTAAGTCTTTTTCGTAAAGAATCGTGAAAGAGCCTGGTAGCGGGCCGTATAGTCCGTTTTAATTTTCGAAAAAGCTGATGTGCTACTACATGGCGTTTGCCAACAGATTCATTATAGATTTTAAACTGATAGGTGGTAAAGTAATCTGATGAAATTTTTAAAAAATGGCAAATTGACTTACAGAACGAAAGTGGATCTTTTGCAAGATCCTCGTAAAATGTAATGTGGATATTTTCAGGGCCAAAAATTTCGATATATTGTTTAAGATACAAGGAATAGTTTCCCTGTTCCAGCGATCGCATATGTTGAGGCCTTTTGGGATCAGGATGTTTCATCTGCAGTTTTACATAGTCTTCAAACAACAGCGTTTTTTCGATAAGTCCGTTCAGCTTCGCAAATTTGAACCATGATTGAAGCCGGTCTATAGGATCACGAAGAATAAAAATAAATTTATTGTCAGAGATCTCTGATTTTATTTTTTTGCTGCAGCAGATGAGTATAAATAATCGGGAGTTGCTTCAACTCGAATTCTATTGTCAGAACAATTCCCAAATAAGTCATCAAAGGAAATGTTCTTTTTTCTTCCCGACAAGTTGCATCCAGCGGATATTCTTTAGTCCAGAAATAGCGGGATTCTTTCATCACACAAGGACAAATTTCGGGGTGAAACTCAAAATAATTAAAAACCGATGTAGTTCCACATTTTGTACTACCACCAATGAAAAGATATTTTTTTTGAGACATCAGGATAGTAAATTAATTGAATGGCCAGAAGTAAGTTCTAATATTGAATTTTAATTGAATATAAAGCATTGAAATGAGATTCCAGCATCCCATGAATATCATTCCTGCTATAGCCGATCCAAGCAATCCGAAAAGGGGAATGAAAATAATGCAAGCAATAACATTTATAATAGTGCTAATACCTAAAATATTCCTGAAGGCTTTTTGATGGCCGGTCATATTGAGTATGGCTCCTACCGAGCCTGCAAATACATTAAAAAATTGTCCAAGCATAGTTATAAGTAAGGCCTGTGATCCAACAACAAACTCCTCCCCAAAAAGCCCCAGCAACCAATCGCGAAATAGTATGATGAAAATAAAAATAGGGATAGAAGTAAAAAATATGACTTTAGAAATTTGTCCGACATATTTATTTAACCCTTCCTTGTTACCCTTTGCATGTAATTGGGCAAAACGAGGTGCTGCAATACTGTTGATAGACATGAGTACAAAAGTAGAAAGCGTGGAAATTTTTAATATAACGGAGTAAATGCCCACATCACTTTCTGTTGACCAGATTCCCAGCATAATGGTATTGAGCCAACCTGAAATAAGGAGTAATGATGCAGCCAGCATCATAGGCAGAGAATGTTCCAGCATGATGCCAACCGGCAGTTCGTTGGAGGCATTTGTAGTATGTGATTTAATTTCTTTTAGGATAAGTATACTACTGCTGAAAGCTAAAATCAATAAACTGGAAACAAACGCAATATTAGGAAGCATTTCATTTTTAGAAAATGAAGTTAAAATACCCAATATAATTGAAGCGTAAAGTAAATAGCCCACGTTTTGGGTGTAGGCATATTCTTTGTTTTTTCTAAAGCCTCGGTAGCAATCCGAATTAATAAAACGAATTACCATTGGTAAAACAGCGAAAGAAATAATTTTAAAATAGGGTTCTAAAAAGGGTTTATTAAAAATGAACTCGGCAATAACTCCGGAAGAAAAATACAAAATAACAGATAATAATAATCCAAATGGAACTATTACCAGAGCAGTTTTTGATAAACTTCAAGTATTTTATCCCATCTGTCTTCAGCTTGATCTTTTGCGAAATTTTTCACCAAATGGGTATCCATTCCCAACCTACCAATCACACTAAACATCATGAGTACAGTTACAGAAAGCGTATGAGCTCCTAAAATATGAGACCCAAAATAGCGAGAAACAATAAAAGTAAAAGCATAACCTACCACCAGGCCCAGCATCCTGATCAGGAACGTGGTTGCACTGCCAGACAGGATTTCACGGAAACTCTCTTCCTTGAAATCTTTTTTTATGGAATTGGTTATTTTTTTTAACATCTTTACGTCCGGCATTAGCCGATAATACTTATGCAAGAACCTTCTTGCAACAGTTTTTGATGCTGCAATTGGTGCTTGATTACTTGTAACTGGAATCGGATTTTCATGAACAAATTATAATCTTAGTGTTTGTTAAATTTATTTATGTCACCTTCCATTCTGTACAGGTCAAATCCTTCTGTCCAATAATTCTGAATTATTTCTTTTATTTCAAAGCCAAATTTTTCATAAAACTTATAGGTAAATTGGGAAGTCCGAACAGAGATGCAAATGATTCCATGAATCTCTTTAATTTTCTTAATGCGGTGTAGTAACAGTTCACTGCCAAACCCTTTCCCATGATTTTGTGGATGAAAGATATCCCAGGAGATTTTGGCTGATTCATTATCTTCAGATAAATTGAATCCCCCGCAGCCAATTATTTTATTACTTATCTCGGCCACATAAAAATTATCAGTATGATTATTCAGGAAGTATATTAAATCGTTCTCTTCGACAGGTGAAAAATATTTTGGAGTATTCAGTCTGAATAACTCCAGTATTGTTGAATAATGAGACTTGTTGTATTTTTAATTTTCATTGGTCTTTTTAGCACTCAAGCGCAGAGCCATTTAAATGTACTGTTACCTTTTAATTCTAAGCAACAGTAATTATTAGACAGCACTCCGAAAATATAATTGGGGAGAGCATTTTATTTTCTCATAACTACAAAAAATGGATTTAATAAATTTTCTTTATTGTAAGTTATTTCCTGGTTAGTTTCGTAATTCAATACGGTACATCCGGCACTTTCGGCGATAGCTTGTCCTGCGGCGGTATCCCATTCCATAGTTGGAGCCAGTCTGGGGTACACGTGGGCAGTGCCCTCTGCGACCAAACAAATTTTTAAAGAACTGCCTTTTGAGATAAATTGCAGCTCACCGTGCAGTGACCGAAGCTTATCAATAAAAATTTCTGTTTCAGAAGTGAGGTGTGAGCGACTGGCTACTACCGTGTAGTTCACCGCGTCAATGGATAAAGGCATCTTCATACAAGAAGCAAAAAGATTATCCATAAAATGATCTTCATTTTTCAAATTGTTAAATGCCTCCATAGCATGATGTTTGATTCGTCCGGGAACCCATGTTGAGCCAAAGTAAAGAATATCCATGACAGGTGCATAAATAACACCCATAATGGGTTTCCCTTTTTCAATGAGCGCAATATTAACTGTGAACTCACCATTTCGCTTTATAAATTCTTTGGTTCCGTCAAGTGGATCCACCAACCAGAATAGATCCCAGTTTTGACGCTCCTGGTAGGGAATTGTTTTACCCTCTTCACTTAACACAGGAATGTCTGTGTTTTTAAGATGCTCCATTATTTTATTGTGAGATCGTCGGTCGGCAATTGTCAATGGGCTTTTATCAATTTTCAATTCAATTTCATGGGGTCCCTCATAAACATTCATGATCTCCTGTCCAGCTTCCATTGCCGCAATTATTGCTTTTTCAAGAAACCTATTGAAGTTAGACATATTTTTCAATTTTTGAATTTTTCAGGAATGGAATCTCACTATTTTATAAAATTAAAACCTGGCAAGCGGATTTTCTGTGGCATTAAATAATCATGCCTGCACCTACGGTTTCGTTGGTACCTTCATCAATAAGAATAATGCTTCCGGTGATACGGTTCTTACGATAGCTATCGAAAAATAGTGGGGCTGTTGTACGGATTTGAATCCTGGCGATATCATTCATGCCTATCAACTTATCGTTTTCGAGACGATGCAAACTATTTATATCAACTTTGTATCGAATTTCTTTCACAATGCAACGAGCATCTTTAGTAGTGTGTTTTACAGCGTATTTGCCACCTTGCTGAATTGGGCGGTCGCTCAGCCAGCAAATCATCATCTCAATATCCTGTCCAACTGAAGGTACATTGTTCTCTCTTACAATCATATCACCCCGTGAAATATCAATGTCAGTATCTAAGGTCATGGTTACCGACATAGGAGCGAAGGCTTCACTGATGGCATTATCAACATCCATGGAATGCAGGGGGTTGATAGTTTTAATTTTTGCAGTGAATCCTGAAGGCAGTATTTTTACTTTATCACCGGGTTTAAAAATGCCACCTGAAATGCGACCTGCATATCCGCGGTAGTCGTGGTACTCCTGTGATTGTGGTCGAATATAATACTGAACAGGAAAGCGGCAATCGATATGATTCTCATCACTACTGATATGAATATTTTCGAGTTGATATAGAAGTGTTGAGCCTTGGTACCAATCCATGTTTTTGGACTTGTCAACAACATTGTCACCTTTGAGTGCACTTATAGGAATGAAATGAATATCTCTTACATCAAGTCGGGAAGAAAGTTTTTTGTATTCACGCACTACGTTTTCAAAAACTTCCTGATCATAATCAACCAGGTCCATTTTGTTGATACAAACAATTATATGAGGTATTTGGAGGAGCGATGCAATAAATGAATGGCGATTGGTTTGCTCCAAAATTCCTTTACGGGCATCTACTAAAATAAGGGCAAGGTTAGCCGTTGAAGCACCGGTAACCATGTTTCGAGTATACTGAATATGGCCGGGGGTATCGGCAATGATAAACTTACGTTTAGGAGTAGCGAAGTACCGGTAGGCTACATCGATAGTGATTCCCTGCTCCCGTTCAGCTTTTAAACCATCAGTAAGCAGAGCCAGATCCACATGTTCGAAGCCCTTTGCTTTGCTGGTGCGTTCCACAGCTTCCAACTGATCTTCAAATATTGATTTACTGTCGTATAACAGTCTGCCTATAAGTGTACTTTTACCATCGTCTACACTGCCGGCAGTAGTGAACCGGAGCAGTTCCATGTTTTGATAGTTATCCCAGTTTTGGGTTTTCATATTTTTAGAAGTAACCTTGTTTTTTACGATCTTCCATTGCAGTTTCAGATCTTTTATCGTCGGATCGCGTTCCACGTTCGGTAGTGCGTGAAGCAGCAATTTCGTTTATAATATCTGTCACATTGGACGCCGGTGATAATACAGCGCCGGTACAAGTCATGTCACCGACAGTGCGATATCTTACATGCATGGTTTCAGGTTTTTCATCCGGTTTCAGCGCTATGAAATCGGAAGTAGCCAGAATTTGTCCATCACGAATGACACATTCCCGGTCGTGAGCGAAGTAGATGGATGGAAGTTCGAGATGTTCCATTGCAATATATTGCCAAACATCCATTTCAGTCCAGTTGCTGAGTGGAAAAACCCTAAAGTTCTCGCCTATATGTTTTTTCCCATTGAGCAGGTTCCACAATTCAGGTCGTTGATTTTTAGGATCCCATTGTCCGAATTCATCCCGGTGAGAGAAGAAACGTTCTTTCGCCCGGGCTTTTTCTTCATCACGACGAGCGCCGCCCAGGCAGGCATCGAACTTATATTTTTCGATAGTGTCGAGTAAAGAAATTGTTTGCAAAATATTTCGGGATGCATTGAATCCCTTTTCTTCAGCAGCTCTTCCGGTATCAATACTTTCCTGCACGGAACCAACAAGCAACATTGCACCAATCTCGTTCACTAGTTTATCGCGGAACACAATTGTTTCGGGAAAGTTGTGACCGGTATCTATGTGTACAAGTGGGAATGGTATTTTAGCAGGGAAGAATGCTTTACGAGCGAGATGCACCATCACAATGGAGTCTTTACCACCTGAAAACAGCAGGGCAGGTCTTTCAAATTGTGCAGCGGTTTCACGAATCACGTAAATGGCTTCTGATTCCAGAATCCTGAGGTGATTTAAATTGTATAGAATCATTTGTTCACAAAAATCTTATTAATAATAAAATCAGTCACCATTTTAACTGAATGATCCATTGACATTTCAGCTGTTCGCACAATGAGCTCAGGATGTTCAGGAGTTTCGAATGGCGAATTGATACCTGTGAAATCTGCAATTTCGCCTGCCCGAGCTTTTTTATAAAGACCCTTCACATCACGTTGTTCACAGATTGCAATGGGGCAATCTACAAAAATTTCAATAAATTCGTCATTCTCAACCAGATCACGAGCACGATTGCGATCGGCACGGAATGGGGAAATAAAGGCCGTTAATACTACTATTCCGGCGTTTACAAAGAGCTTGGCAACTTCTCCGATTCGACGAATATTTTCAGTTCTCCCTTCAGGGGTAAAATCAACATTATTATTAAGTCCGTGGCGAACATTATCTCCATCCAACACATACGTATGGACACCTTTTTCGAATAGCTTTTGTTCAACAGCGTTGGCCAAAGTGCTCTTTCCTGAACCGGAAAGGCCTGTAAACCAAACGATACAGGGCTTGTGCCCATTTAATCGAAAATGATCGCTTTTTGTAATTTGGTAGGTTTGTGGGACTATATGGGAGGTTTTTGACATATTACCCGATATTCATATATCTTAAAAGAGGCTGCAAAGGTAAGCTTTTTGGGTCCAGAAACTAATAGATGGAGTTAAGTAAATCAGCTAAAAGTAGTATTTTGCTTTAAAAATTATCATGATTATTAGGTTGAAACCTCTCAGCAAGAAATAGCAACAAGTGTTTTTTATTTTTAAATTTGCATGGCAACAAATCAAAATTCTGCGTTATAGTAAATTTTGATTTTGATAGGCTAATTGATATTTTACACTTATTGGAAATTCGTTTTCCAATTTAATTAATCTCCTAGGATTATGTCAAAAGATGCAGGTACAAAAGAAAACCCTTGGCAATTAACAACACCACCAGGAACTTCATCCTATGAAATGTATAAGGATGTAAAAGATGGAAAGGATGTTATTGTTTGTGTTGTTGGTAAAACCACATTACTATACGACTATCGGTGTCTACAAGATCTTCATGCAATGTTGAAAAAACATGGCGACTGGATGGAATTGGGGAGTGCTGATGAGCAGAAGCCTGCAAAGGAAGGAACGGTAGAGGCATGGGGGCGCTCTGAAAAGAATCCTGTTAAAGGCTGGTATGGATTAAAGAAGGGCCTTCGTGGTCGCTTTGGTATGTATATTCCTCCTTTAATGGAAAAACTAGCCTTGGCGGAACTTACACACGAGGCAAAAGGAAATAAGATGAGAGCTAAATAAGTGGTATAGCAGAAAATAGCGAATTATTTTTAGCAAGAAGGCATTATTTTTTTCAATCAATTTTGATCCATTTATTTTATCTGGTCGGGGTAATATAAATTTAGTCTTTGACACATCTTACAGAATGTCCAACGGTTTTAGTTGCTGCACCTGAGCTAAATGCGCCATTATTCATACTTAGGTTTCGAAACCAAGCAGTAGTGGAACCGCCCCCGGTAGATTCCCAAAAATAACTAGTACCGCCATTACCGCCTGTGCCTCCAGCTCTAAAACCGGCCGGTAGTCCTGTGAATCCACTAATATTGGTAGCTGCAGTGTTAGGGCTTGTCCATAACCCGGTTCCGGCTGCAGATGTTCCGGCTTGTTTTAATTTGCCACCAGCAACGGCATCGCCACCAAGAAAAACAGACAAATTTTTATAATCAGCACTATCAGCAACATGCCATCCTGTAGGGCATAAACCTCTTGGATCTGCCACCGTATACCAGTTATACAACAACCCATACACATTTTTATCAATTGACGTATAGGCGCCTGTTGTTACACTGTGCCAAATAGAATCATCAACTGTTGGTGAACGAGGAATGTACTCTATAGTATCACCATTTTTGTATTTACTCGTTTTTAGATTTTCTTTCATCCAGCACTGGCTTCCAATTTGAACAACATTGTAAACGTTTCCATCTATATCAATTGCCTGAGTAGGGCCGCCGGTGCACCCTACAGGTGTGCTGCCTGTATTGCAAAAAGTAACAGTTCCAATATTTAATGTTGTTGCGAGATTGCCACTTGTTACTACTGTATCAATATTATATTGGCCATTGGAAATATGAACAGCTACGCTTTGATTATCGACAACAGGTATTACAAAATTTCCTTTGAGAGAAAATGTTGCATTCGAACTCGCTCCGGTTGCAGTCGACCATACATAAATCGAAATAGGATTTCCATCGCAATTGACAACGGATCCTGAAATGTATGAGGGGCAAGCCACTGTTATATCCTGCACTAGATTTAAACCTGGAGTAGTAGAAATAGATACCAGATTTGCGGAAATGGGTATTGCATAATTATTGGATTGCAGCACTTGAATAACGATTGGTGTGCCGGGAGGGACCCAATTAGAATAAACACCTAAATTATTGGTTAAAACATCGAACTGACTATTCACAGTTACCACTACACCTGCAAGCGGATTTCCCTGGCAATCTAACACTCTTCCTTGAATAACCGGAGCTGGTGCAGAAGTGAGCACGTCACAATTCCACCACGAAAAATGCGAAACAGTACCAATATATTCGGCACCTGTTTTTGTTGCGGTTCCATCTTGTTTCCAGATACCATTTCCGGAATTAAAATGTAAAAGCGGAATAGTGGAAGGAGCTATTGACATTTGAGAAGATGCTATGGGCATGCGTATTTCTGCGGTTTTGCCGGAAGCGAGTTTCAATTTAACACCACCATTGTCTAGAATTGTCACACCTAACATGCCATAAGAAAGCAGTGGAACCAATTCGCCGCCGGAGTTTAAAGCCGCAAGGTCACTCCCTGGAATTGAGGACGAAAAATTAATATTGGTGGGTGAAAGATGACGGATATAAATAGAAGCCAATCCAACGAAAGGAATTCCTGTAGCAGTTACAAATGCATTTGGAGGAAAGATCACTTTTGTTCCATCGCTGG
Source organism: Bacteroidota bacterium (assembly GCA_016722525.1). GTDB lineage: Bacteria > Bacteroidota > Bacteroidia > AKYH767-A > OLB10 > JADKJB01. Next base: position 256,348 of record JADKJB010000001.1, on the reverse strand, counting down.
TAGTAACTGTTCCTCCTGAGATAGAAGAAATAAAATTCGGAGTGCCTTCAGCCAGCAAAGTTATTCTGACAAAATTTATTCCTCCTTCTTTTGGAATGCCACCAAATCCTGCGTCGAAATATCCAAATCTTGATGCTGAAACATAGAATCGTTTTAATGGAACTTGTAAGCTCTGAAAAACAAAAAAACCATCGTTGTCGGTAGCCAAAGTTTGTGATCCGACTTTTACAGTTACTCCGGATACACCCAAACCGGATTCATCTACTATCATACCAACTAATCGTATATTTCCTGTGTTCGACGGAATTACAATGTCAGGGGTTTCCGTATCATTTTTTTGCAACCACTCATCAGCAAGAGCGCACTCATGAAAGTTAAAAGCAATAGACGGAAGTCCATGTGATTTAGGGTTTTAGTCTTGTAAAGCTAATAAAATAATAGTAATAAGAAAAAGTGAAATTGGAAGTAAAATACAACTGTTTTCATAAGTATTAATTCTCAAATAGGGACATTAAAATTCTATCAAACAAGCACTTATAATGTATTTGCACACAATTAACTCTAGATAATGTATCAATATGTTAATTTATATAAATTTGTTCTAGAAATAGATTTAATTTGTACTTTCGTGTTTGTACTACTCGAATATACCTTCAAATAGTGCATTTTTTGAGTTGTTTAATGCGCATAAAATAATTTGCAATGTGCAGTTTTAAATTTTTCAATTTATTGTTTCTTTATTATTATATACTGCCTGATTGCATCTTTAATCATAACCCCATTTTAACCATATTCAAAAATTAGCCTCATGAAAAAATTAATTGGATTATTTATTCTCTTTTTACTTTCACTTAAACTTACTGTTAGTGCCCGTGAAGTAACCGGGAGTGATGCTCAAAAAGTGATTGCCGGAGCCGAAAAAATCAGATTTTCTGATAAGTCAGCCATACCGGAATTTGTTCTTTTTCGTCAAGGTGCTGAAATTCCATTTGATAATTTTCAACAATGGGCTAAATTGCATCTTGCAATTCCAGCTAATAGTGGTTTTGTGTTGATCAATGTAGAAAAAGATAAAGAGGGAATGAGTCATTACCGATACCGTCAAACTTTAAACGGTATCCCTGTGGAAGGTTCCATGTTTATAGTACACGTTAAAAGTGCTTTTATTAAGTCAATGAATGGCCAACTCTTCGATAAAATACGTGTTGTTTCGAATACAGTAATTGACAAATCGATTGCCTTGAACAATGCGCTTCAAAGTATGAATGCCAGTCTTTATCGTTGGCAAGTACCTTCCTGGGAATCGCATTTAAAAAGCGTTCAGAATAATCCAGCCGCAACCTGGTTTCCAAAAGGAGAATTATTTTATGCGCCAGCAAATGGAAAGTATACATCTGATAATTATCGCTTGTGTTATAAATTTGATATCTATGCTCAAGAACCTTACGATCGCCAATATGTTTTCGTAGATGCTGTCACAGGTGCTGTTATCTATAAACTCAACCGTATCGTTGAAACCAATGTAACAGGTACTGCCGTTACTGCTTATAGCGGCAACCAAAGTTTTACAACAGATAGTGTAAACGCAACCACCTACCGGTTGAGAGAAACGACAAGAGGTTTAGGAATTGAAACTTATAATTTGCAACAGGGAACTACATATTTAAATACTGATTTTACTGATACCGACAACAATTGGAATAATTTCAACGCTCAGTTAGATGAATATGCAACTGATGCACATTGGGGAGCTCAAATGACTTATGATTTCTATCTGCTCAATTTCAATAGAAACAGTCTTGATAATGCAGGTCAGAAATTATTGAGTTATGTACATTACGACAATAATTTTGTGAATGCGTTCTGGGATGGTACGTCAATGACTTATGGCGATGGTGGCAATGGTTACACACCTCTTACTTCACTTGAAATAACCGGTCATGAAATTTCACACGGTATCACTGAAAACACATGTGCTCTGGTTTATGCCGATGAATCAGGAGCTTTGAATGAAGGTTTTAGTGATTGTATGGGAAATGCAATTCGCTATTATGGTAAACAGCCTACAAGCATTGATTGGTTTATTGGAAACGAAATCGGAAATACACCTTTCAGAAACATGGCTAACCCCAATCAGTTTCAGAATCCCGATTGCTATAATGGTCAGTATTGGAATGCCCCTAATGAAGTTCATAATAATAGCGGCGTATTAAATTTTTGGTTTTACCTTCTGACGGAAGGTGGTGCCGCAACCAATGATCTTGGCAATGCCTACACCGTTTCGGCATTGGGAATAGACACTGCAGCTGCAATTCTTTACCGAACCTGGGCAGTTTATCTTTCTCCTAATTCCACCTATGCCGACGCCCGTTATTATTCGATACAATCAGCAGCTGATCTTTATGGGGCATGCACAAATGCGGTGATTCAAACAACTAATGCCTGGCACGCGGTAGGAGTAGGAAACACTTTTGTTGCTGGTGTATCTAGTAATTTTAATGCACCGCTTACTTCTTTTTGTCAGGCACCATCTACCGTTAATTTCATTAATACAAGCAATAACGGCGGCTCTTACCTTTGGGATTTTGGTGATGGCACAACAAGTACGGTAACTAGTCCTGCGCATACGTATACAGCCGTGGGTACTTATACAGTTCAACTCATCGCTGATGGAGGAAGTTGTGGAATAGATTCAATTACAAAAATTAATTACATTGATATTGATGAAACTAACCCCTGTATTATAATATTGAGTAATGGCACCAATCAAACTCAAACATCATGTGCAGGGCAGTTGTTCGACACCGGGGGGCCGGCAGCCAGTTATGCAGATAATACAAACAGTACCATAACCATTGCGCCAACGGGGGCGTCAACTGTTACACTGACATTTACCTTATTTGAAATGGAAGATACTTATGATTTTCTATATGTTTACGATGGACCAACAGCGGCCAGCCCACTAATTGGTGCATATACCGCATTTACTTTGCCAAATGGAGGTACTATTACGTCTTCAGGATCATCAATTACTTTGGTTCAAACATCGGACGTAAGCATCACAAACGCAGGTTTTGCAATTAATTGGCTCTGTGTATTATCAAATGTAGCACCTGCTGCAAATTTTGTTGCTGACATTACTTCCAGTTGCAATGGTACTGTAAACTTTACCGATCTTAGTACTAACGGCCCAACAAGTTGGTTATGGGATTTTGGAGACGCCACTTCCTCAACGTTGCAAAGTCCTTCTCACACCTATACAACAAATGGTGTTTATACGGTAGCCCTAACAGCTACCAACAGTTTTGGTGCCAATACATATACCATCAATTCATATATTTCTATCAATCTGCCGGTTGATCCAGCTGCTGCTGATGTTACTATTTGTCCTGGTACACAAGCAAATATTTCAGCTATAGGAACTGATTCTTTGATGTGGTACACGTTGCCGGTTGGTGGCTTGTCGGTTTACACCGGAGCTTTTTATACAACACCTGTTTTAACTGCAACAACTACTTATTATGTAGAAAGTGCCATTTATCCTTCGACACAGAAATTAGGCCCTATTGATAGTACGTTTGGTACAGGAAATAATTACAACAACAACACCTACCGTTTTTTAAGTTTTGATTGTTTCAGTCCTGTAAAATTAGTTTCTGTTAAAGTGTATGCTGTTGGTGCAGGTAACCGAACTATCACGCTTATTGATAATGCCGGAACAATTTTAAATTCGTTAACTGTAAATATTCCTGATGGCCCTAGCAGATTAACACTCAATTTTGATATTCCTGCTGGAACTAATTTTGAATTGGGAATGCCAGGCAATGCAAATTTGTTCAGAAATAATAGTGGTGCTGTTTTCCCATATTCCGTAGCGGGATTAGTATCCATTACCGGAACAAATTCCGGAGCACCCGGTTACTATTATTATTTTTATGATTGGGAAATTCAGGCGCCTCCCTGCACCAGCAACAGAATACCTGTTACTGTAAATGTTACTCCAACTCAAGCTGATTTTAGTTATACATCAGTTTTAGAGACATATACATTCACTGATATTTCTGTTGGTGCTGTTTCGTGGCTGTGGGATTTTGGTGATGGTGGATCTTCTGTTTTACAAAACCCGGTTCATACCTATATGGCCAACGGAACCTATATGGTCATGTTGATAATTTCGGATGGAACCTGCACAGATACTACATTACAAACAGTCACTATTACGACTGTTGGATTATCTAACGTGGGGGGACAAAGTTCAATTTCAGTTTATCCTAATCCTGCTAATGATGTTTTGTTCATCGATTTTGGTTCAATTGCTTCTAAACAACTGTGTACAATAAAATTGAATAATGCAATCGGCCAAACAATAGTGTCGAAGCAAGTTTCAGGAAATGTTTTAAAAACCACCTACGCATTTGATATTTCAAATGTCGCAGCAGGAGTTTACGAAATTGTTATAAGCAGCGATCAAAAATCATTTATTCAAAAAGTTGTAATCGAGTAAAAGTTTTTTTGACGTGAGAAATTCTAAAGGGGTTCCGGTATGGGATCCCTTTTGAATTTGATTTTTATTTGATAAAGTTGATTACTGATCCTTGAATCAACCATTCAACCTGAAGCTATTTGTTTGCAAACAGTTGTTGCTATTTTATGAGGCCATTTAATCACTAAATTTAAGTTTTATAAAGCATGAAAAATTTTGACTGGACACAATTTTCTAAAAGAATTGCTGTAAAAGTTCCGATGGCAACTATTTACAATGCCTGGGCTGTACCTTCCGAAATAGAAAAATGGTTTTTGAAAACTGCCAGATATAAAAATTTGGAGCAGCGACCGATTCCAATGGATCAGCAAATTGAACCCGATTTGCTATATGAATGGACCTGGTATTTGTATGATGAAACTGAGTATGGAACAATCACTAAAGCAAATGGAACAGACCATATTCAATTCACTTTTGCCCGCCAGTGTTTAGTTGACATTCATCTCACCGAACAACATGGATACACGATAGTCGATCTGAAGCAAACCAATATACCTACCGATGACGATGCTAAAGAAAATATCCGACTCGGCTGTTCATCCGGATGGTCGTTTTATTTTGTCAATCTTAAATCAGTTTATGAGGGAGGATTGGATCTGAGAAGTAAGGATGAAAGACTCAGACCCATGGTGAATAATTAGTTTTTTAGTTTGCCTGCCCTGAGCTTGTCGAAGGGTTGGTTTGTAAGTTTGCCTGCCCTGAGCTTGTCGAAGGGTTGGTTTTTTAGTTTGCCTGCCCTGAGCTTGTCGAAGGGTTGGTTTTTTAGTTTGCCTGCCCTGAGCTTGTCGAAGGGTTGGTTTGTAAGTTTGCCTGCCCTGAGCTTGTCGAAGGGTTGGTTTGTAAGTTTGCCTGCCCTGAGCTTGTCGAAGGGTTGGTTTGTAAGTTTGCCTGCCCTGAGCTTGTCGAAGGGTTGGTTTTTTAGTTCTTAGTTTCTTGGCTTAATACTAAATTACCATTCAAGTATTCTTTCATAACATCAAACTAACTACCAGTCTCATTCGATTCCATCTTATGGGATGTTTAAGTGCATCAATCCTCAATTTTCCAGTATGTAATTTCCGGTGGGCCACCTAAAAATAATCTTGAATCAGTCATGAATTGTTGCAGGTGAGCTGTTTTCATGTGCTCGCCTTTGTAATATTCTTCACTTGCCCATTGTTCATAAAGCAAAATGTTTGATTTGTCCACAGGATCAACATGGATAGTAATATTAACATAGTTCGGTTCTTTTTTTACTTTGTCTACGAGGCTATTTAGAGATGAAAGCGCCAAACTATCTTTCCCGGGTTGAGTTTTATATTTTACCAGTACAATGAGATTCGGATTATTCTGTGAAAAGGCACAAGTAAAACATAGAGCTGATAAGGTGAAGATCAGATTAAAAATTAATAGTTTATTTTTCATTTTTGAAAGTTTTAGTACTCGTCTTCTATGCATCCGGCCAAGCTTGTCACATGTCACTTGTCAATAATGCTGATGACTTGTCACTTTATACTTGTCACTTTACACTTGTCACAATGTGTTAGATTCCTACCGGGTGCCAGGTTGTTTTGATTTCCTGTAAATCCATAATCATATAAGGACTTTGTGCTTCAGGTGATAGCCAGTCGGTAATGGAATAATGAATCACCCTTTTCACATTGAGTGAAGCGTTAGTCTGTATAGTTGTCAGTTCCGCTACATCATTTCCACAATAAACAGAAGCATTTACATCCATGTGGTTGGAAAAAGGAGTGATCAGTTCTTTTTTAAATCCTGTGATAATATTCACTACCCCTCCTGGTAGATCAGATGCATGCAACACTTCCGCTAATTCAATAGCTGTGAGTGGCGCGTTTTCGGCCGGTAAAATAATGATGGCATTTCCACCAACAATGGCCGGACAAATAACAGATACTAATCCGAGTAAGCCGTGAGCTTGTGGCGCAATAGCACTTACCACTCCGGTTGGTTCCGGAAAAGAAAAATTAAAATGAGAGGATTCCACAGGGTTAACAGCACTGAAAATTTGTTGGTACTTATCGGACCACCCTGCATAATGCACAAAACGATCAATAGCAGCGGCTACCTCGTTTTCGGCATCCGCTGTTTTAGCACCTTGCTTGATTAATGAATTTATAAATTGAGATTTTCTTCCTTCAAGAGTTTCAGCAATACGATATAAAATTTGTCCTTTGTTATAAGCTGATCTTTTCGCCCACGATTCCTGTGCTTTCCGGGCAACTACTACCGCATCACGAAAATCTTTTTTCGATCCACGGCAAATATTGGCAATCAAATTTCCAGATTTATCATTTAATTTGAAATACCTGCCCGATTCAGAACGAGGAAATTTCCCATCGATATAAAGTTTGAATGTTTTCTGAACATCCAGGCGTTTTGCAGTAGGGCTTGCCTTCCCATTAAGAGATGCAGTTCCATTTGATGAGACTTTTTTTACTAGTGTGGTTGATTTTACTTTAGGCATTGAATTATTTATTGTTGCAAATATAACTGTTGGAAATAAGACAAAGCAGCTTAAAAAACAACAATTCTTAATGTTGTACAGACATTTTATGTGACGTCATTACAGCATTAAGAATTGTACACTGGTTCATTATTATTGTTAATTAGTCTCACATTAGAGCCCGCTCGACACTTTATTTGAATCACTCTAAATTGTTTCCATGAAACTAAATCTCTACATGCGACCAATTCTCTCCCGACTTAATACGATACAACTGCATTTCAGAAATGTCATAATGCTCGGCGATTTCTTTCATCGATTGTTTACGTGATTTTGCAAATATTTTTCTCTTGATTTGTTTTACTAAACCAACAGTAAGTTTATGGCCTTTATAAACCGGGCGATTCATACGATCTTCACGGGCTTTCAAAACCAGAGGACTTGATTGCTGATGACTTTCCATCTCTTCCTTAGTGGACCATTTCAAATTTTTCACAGCATTATTTTCCTTTTTGTGGTCTTTATGAATCACAAATTTTTGCTTTGGGCTGCTTTTTTTAATAAAAAGTTCCGCAACAATTTTGTGAATGTAAAATGTTTTGTTCTCTCCAAAAGGCTTCACATTTAAGGTCGGGTATCCGCCAATGGATGTTCCGCTGAGCACTTTTCCATCATTGATTTTGTCGGTGAAACTGGCAATCCTTCCTTTGTTAGAGATTGCATAACGATAACGAAGAGCGCCTTTAGGCATTTTGAGCTCTTTCCATTCTTCATTTTTTGCACTTTTGATCATGGGGGTGGTGGTTTAGCCTGTTGTGTTACAGGGAGGGTTAGTTTGAAATTGAAGGTTAAAGCTATAAAATTTATTTTAATCAACAAACTGTAGTTAAAATTAGTGCTCTTTTCGCAGGTGCCCGGTTAGTAGTAACAAGTTGGCTGCGGCAGTTGGCAGAATCAGTAGCAGTAGCAGTAGCAGCTGCAGTGGCAGTGTTCAATGGCCAGTGAATAGTAATTTGTGACCTATAGTGACATTTCACTGACTGTTCCCTCAAAGACCTATGGCCTATTCCCTATAATGACATTTTCACTAACCTATTTCATATAGGCATACAACCCATGCAATCCGCCTTCTCTTCCCAAACCACTCTCTTTATAGCCTCCGAAAGGAGAAGTAGGGTCGAATTTATTGTAGGTGTTGGCCCATATTACACCTGCCCTCAGCTTTGAAGATACCTTAAACACTTTAGAGCCTTTGTCAGTCCACACTCCACCCGACAGTCCATAGGGGGTGTTGTTAGCTTTTTCGATCACCTCTTCCACGGTTCTGAAGGTTTGGATTGCCAGTACCGGACCAAAGACCTCCTCCTGAACAATACGACTCGACTGAGCCACATCAGTGAAAAGGGTCGGTTTGAACCAGAAGCCTTTAGCAGGTAATGAGCAGGAACTTTGGTGCATGGTTCCACCTTCGTTCACACCTATTTTAACCAGTGATTTGATCTTATTTAATTGAGCCCTTGAGTTGATGGCTCCTATGTCGGTGTTTTTATCGAGAGGGTCACCAACGATAAGCGTTTCGATGCGGTCTTTGAGTTTTTTAATAACGGTTTTGGCTACACCTTCCTGAACAAACAATCTGGATCCGGCGCAGCACACATGCCCCTGATTAAAGAAAATGCCATTGATAATACCTTCTACTGCCTGGTCGATGGCAGCATCTTCGAAAATGATATTGGCCGCTTTGCCACCCAATTCAAGGGTATATTTTTTAGATGTTCCTGCCAGTGATTTCTGGATGATTTTACCCACATCCGTTGATCCGGTGAAGGCTATTTTGTTGATACCTGGATGGTTCACAATAGCTGCACCGGTCTCGCCGGCGCCGGTTATGATATTCACAACACCCGGGGGCAAATCAGCATCCCTGATAATTTCGGCCAGTTTAAGAGCCGTGAGTGGTGTGGTTTCCGCAGGTTTGAGTACTACAGTATTTCCTGCAGCCAATGCGGGGGCGATCTTCCAGGCAGCCATCAGCAAGGGGAAATTCCAGGGGATAATTTGTCCTGCAACACCCAGCGGAGCCGCTTTTTTACCCGGAAAAGCGAAGTCCAGTTTGTCGGCCCATCCGGCATAATAAAAGAAATGAGCTGCTGCTAAAGGAACATCTATATCACGGGATTCGCGTATAGGTTTTCCGCCATCCATCGATTCAATAATGGAAAGTTCGCGTGCTCTTTCCTGTATGATTCGTGCAATACGGTAGATGTATTTTCCCCTCTCGGCAGCCGGCATCTTCGACCACACTTTATCGTATGCATTTCGTGCAGCGCTAACGGCTTTATCTACATCCTCACGACCGGCTTCAGCAACTTTGGCAATAACGGTTTCGCGGGCGGGATTAATGGTGTCGAAATATTTTCCTTTCGTTGGTTTAACGAACTTCCCGTTAATAAAAAGATCGTATTGCTTATCAATTACAACATGATCGGTACTTTCCGGGGATGGGTCGTATTGCCAGTTGGTATTGAACTGAAGTGAAGGAGCAGCGTTCTTTTTAGTTACTTTTTTCATGTGGAAAGGGGGTAAGAGAGGTCAAATTTATAGAAATTATTGAAATAGTAGTCATTGAGGCAACATCGCTGCCAGAATTTAAGAAAAAATGCTGCAGTCCGGAGCTCCTCCTCTTCAGGAATATTGTTTTTAACGGATCCATGAATCTTATTGAAGTCCCGGATTCTCGGCCCGCAATGATGCACTTACTTTTGACAATTCTTTTTTTATTATGGAAACCAGTTTGTTGCCATTTTTAATTTCATGGTCACTCAATTTTCGTGTGAGTGCAAACTTATAACTCACCGGAACTTGCTGGCTATCGCTTAAGCCACTAATTAATCCAAAAATCACCTTTGATTTCAGATAAGTTTCCAGTTTTTCGTTTTCAGCAAGCGGTGGTAATTTTAAATAAATACTCACAGGACCTAAACGTAGTTTTGTTTTAAAATCGGATTGATTCTGGAAAGGAACCAAATAGGAATTTAGTATAACATCATTAGTGAGATTAACTTTACCGGTGTAGTGGTTGTTTTTATTATGACAAAATACGACACGCGTCTCCACCATTTCTATAGACAAGGATGGATCTTCAGGTTCAAAACACAAACTGTCAAATACTAAGTCATGTTTATTTTTTTCTTTCAATGGTTTTAAATAGGAAAGCGTATATAAACCATGACAAATTTTTAAATGTTCATCGGTCTCGGTATCTGTAAGTTTTTCATTGATCATATTTTCCAGCGAGTTTTTTTCGCCATGTAAAATTGAGATGAGATCATCCGGGATGGCCATTCGGTTCAGTTCCTTGTTATATAAGTATCTTCGTATGAAAGGATTTATTTTATTGAAATTATTTAAATCTTTTCGAAGAATTTCAACCGGCTCTGTTTTGTTTCTGTTTTCGTCTGTAATTCTTTCCCATATCACTTGTTTGCAAACGAATTTTCGAAAACGAATCGCAAAGTAGGTATAGTAGCCTAGGCTAATTTCCTGTAAATGATGTGTGTGAATACTTAAACGCATAATGAATGATGCCAATGTATGCGGATCGTCATCACGGAACAATTCAAGATTTAAATATTCTCCTGACTGATCACGACTGGCCAATCCGCTATACTGATATTTGTCGGGGATGTCACCAATTCGGTACACTGTTTCCAATTTGGCTGTTATGATGTTTCCGCTTTCCCGGAAATGCATTACGCTTATACAGATGCCCAAATCAGTTCTTTCATAACATTTCCAACTTGAATTTTTCCAGGTTAGCGGAAAATTTTCTGAGCGCCAAAAATTCTGATGCCTTGAAAGAATTGATTTGCTTTGGTTGTCAGAAGAGATGTTCAACCTCTCGGTATCATTTGATGAAAATCGTGCATAGAGTGAAACAATTAGTCCATCAAAACCTTTTATTTTAGATTCTAAATTATGGAGTTGAATGTATCGAATCAATCCATCTATTTTGCTCTTTGTAAAATCTATCTCTTTTAATGATGAGGGCCATTTCCATATTCCGTTTTGATAGTCGGGCTTCAGTTTACAGTAGATATCATAAAATCCCCCGCCCTTGGTATTTTGTCCGAATCCGCAATCGTTAGAAATAATGTTTAGTACCGGGCTCGTATAGGAATGATTGAAGTAGGCTGCTACCTGCTCTTCGTCAATTTCACAAAAGGAAATGGCCTTTGGATGCAATTTAGCAGTATGATTCAGAATCACTTTATACAGCGTTACCAGTTCGCTGACAGTAAATTTTTGAGTTGGGATCGACATTTTTTGATGATTAGTAAAAATAAATTATGAGAAGAAAAGTAAATATGCAAATTAAAAAGGAAAATAGCAATTGAATATTGGGATTTTAGTTAATTCTTAAACGATTGAAAATGAAATGAAAAACATCATGAAGCAAGTATAAAACCTAATAGCATTCAATTAAAATTTCAATGGAAGGAAGATTTAACAGCAGAATTGTTATGCAAAATACGGCGTCATTCACTTGATTTGCTATTCTAATCCTCAAAAACCTAAAGCCCATGAATACTCCTATTAAACTCTCTGACCTTGCCTTTGTAAAAAATCCATCTATCAACTATATTGGCTTTCATAATGGAAAGCATCCATATGAAAAGATTAAAGAACTGATTTACGATGGTGATCAGCATTTGATAACCATTGCACCTACCGGAAAAGGTAAAGGTAGATCGGTCATCATCCCAACTTTATTGAAGCAAACCTGTCCGGTTTTTGTTATCGACCCCAAAGGAGAAAATTATTTAGTGACGGCTCGTCGAAGAAGAGAAATGGGGCATAGGGTGGTGTTGCTGGATCCTTTCGGAATCGTAAAAACCACAGAGGCCGATAGTTTTAACCCTCTCGATATTTGTAAACTCCCCTGCGAAGATATATACACCGAATGTGAAATGATTGCCGATAATCTTGCGTTACAGGGTTCCTGTAATGAAACTTACTGGGACGATAATGCGAAGTCGCTTTTGAGTGCACTTATCGGATATATATGGTATAAGAAACCGGAAGATAAACGCACCTTGAATGAAGTTTTTCGCTTCTTTTTTGAAGCTGACTTCGAGTATCGGCTGGCCGTCATTCTTGACACGGATAAAAACATTCCGAAGACCATTTATGATGCCTTTGCCATGTACCTGCAAATTCCTTCTGACAAAACCAGGCCATGTGTCGATTCCACATTCACGACCTACATCAACGTAATGAAGTCAAAAGGAGTGTTGAAGTCGCTGGGTAATTCAACATTTAATATCATGGATATTGTAGAGGGAAAACCCATCGATATTTTTCTGGTTTTCCCCCCTGATAAATTAAAATCGCATCAGCGGTTGCTGATCCTTTGGGTGCTCACTCTTATAAGAGCCATCACTGCCCGAACAGTAATTCCGAAAGAACCTACGCTTTTCATTTTAGATGAAACTGCTGCACTGGGTGAATTTCGCCAATTGGAATCATTTATCACTTTATGCAGGGGGTATGGCGCCCGAGTGTGGACCTTCTGGCAGGATTTGGCGCAACTTCAATCTAATTATCCAAAATCCTATTCAACGTTCATTAATAACTCAGGGGTGATTCAAATATTTGGCATAGATAAATACAAAGCAGCCACTGATCTGCAATCGTTAACCGGAATTAATTATCGTAATATTCGATACTTAGAGGAGGATACACAATTGCTGATTATTGGAAAAGATGAATTTATTGGTGTTCCCAAAATGGATTATCTCCTGCACAAAGAATTCAAAGGGCTGTTCGAACCCAATCCCATATATGCCTTATGGCAGAAAATGGAAATGAAAGAAATCGGCAAGACGAAGAAAAAATGCAGAAATGAAAAATCCTGCCCTTAGCAAATTTTTTTTCGAATCGAAGAATCTGTAATGTGTTAAAATACGGAAGGTAAAACTGCTGCATGGAATTTTCATAGCAGCAGTTTTGCTTTTTCATGAAACACAAATGGATCGGATAAACATCGTAATCCACAAAAATCAGAATATTTAAATTTGATACTGCATGTTCGTCCGATGTTTAGCTAAATAGGGTTCATTTTTTTAATTTTCATTGTAATCGCATTATTTACTATTCACCAGTCACTTTATACTGAATATTGATTTTTTAGCACCACCAACCCCTTACCACTCACTGAATATTTACCAATTTCAGGAAAATTCATACTTTTGGTGCAAAATCTCTCACCTATGCTCTACATCTCTATTTGCCTCACCCTTGCTGTAATATTGGCTTCGTTACACTTTCTGGCCAAAATCAAAACTGAAATGCTCAGTTCATTTTATCGCTTGATTACCTGGGCTGTTTTACTGATAGCAGTTGCAGTGCTGATTTGTCAGCTGACCAGAGGCATTGGTAAAATGATGCACCACGGCGGAAAATGTGATGGTAAAGAGTGTGTGGATAAAAGTTGTCCTCCGGGATCTATGAAGTGCATGATGGAATGTGGAAATAGGTCTTCATCTAAGTGTGGCCACGGCCACATGGGCAGGGGCAATTGTGACATGAAAGGAATGCACACCTGCTGCAAAGAGGGAATGGGAATGGAAGGGAATTGTCCCATGATGGATAAATGCGGCAAAAACATGAGCAAAGAAGAGTGTGCCGAGATGTGTAAAAATATGGGCATGAAAGATTGCTGCAATGGTGACATGGCTAATTGTCCGAAGAAAAAAGGCGGTATGATGCATCATGAAAGTTCAACAGATACTGTTGACGGAAAAATTATTAAAAAGGAAATTGATATTATTGAGAAGCTAAAATAATCAAAGGATCTGGTGGTGACCGGAAAATTAGGAAGGTATTTTTTCACTCAGCAATTTAATTTTTTCCACAAATGCCTCACTCAATTTTTTGATAAGCTTCGATTCGGATTTAGTTTCAATCACCCTGCCATCAATTTCTTTTACGGGTGTAAGTTCGCCCATTGTTCCTGTGCAAAACACTTCATCGGCATTATAAATTTCCGTCAGTGAAATGTTTTTTTCGTAAGAAATGATCTTCATTTCAGCTGCAAGTTCCAGCATCAAGCCTCTTGTAATGCCATGCAAACATGCATCGGCAAAAGGGGTGATGAGATGATGATTTTTCACCATGAAAATATTTGCATCGTTCGTTTCAGAGATAAAGCCATTTTTGTCGAGCATAAGAGCGGCATCAGCATGTGCCTGATTGGCCTGTATTTTTGCAAGAATATTATTCAGTAAATTGTTGTGATGAATTTTGCTGTCGAGAAATTCAGGTGCATTTCTTCTAATTGCTGAAGTAATAAGTTTTATTCCGTTTTCATTGTCATACACCAACGGTTTCCATTCCGGAAGTACAATCAAACAGGAGCCTTTTTGATTTAATCTGGGATCCATACCGGAAGTGATCTTTTCACCACGGGTAAGTGTTAAACGGATGTGTACTCCGTCACCCATATTGTTGGCTTTTAATGTATCAAAAATCGCTTTTTTAATTTGTGCTCTATTTGGTACATCTGTAAACAGTAAGGCTTTCGCAGATTCATACAAGCGGTCGAGATGGCGATCCAGACAAAATATGCCTCCATGATAAACTCTCAGTCCCTCCCAAATTGCATCACCGCCTTGTACCACACTATCAAAAACCGATATCTTAGCCTCGGTACGAGGATATAATTTTCCTCCAACATGAATAATAATATTTTCATTTTTGGGATTATATTGCTGTAGCATAAGGTTATGATTTTAAAGCAAACTTTTTAAGCTCTTCATAATAGGGTAACGCCTCTGAATAAACGCTATAAAGCTGTTTCGGTAAATTGCGTTGAGAAATGGAATGTTTTTCGAATCCCGTTGATCGATGAACATTTGCATACCAGTATTTGGCCCATACTCCATCTTCCGGCCTCGGGCCTGCTTGCCATTGGAGCATAGAAGCATCAAAAGGAATGGAAAGCCGGGAGCAAAGAAGCGAGAGCGCGTTTTTAGGGTTGCTAAGAACTTCACTTGAATCAATTACCACCGGAGGATTTTTTTGATCTGAAAGATATCTAAATATTTCATATTGTCGCTTTAACCCTATGTCAGACAACATAGGGTTCTTAATGACTTCATTGTAAGAAGCCAGTATTTGCTGTGGATCTCGAATTAAAATAATATTTTGTAACTGGTCAAGAAAGTGCAAAGGAACAGCATCCAGATGATGGGCCATATTTTTAACAAAAAGCAATGCTTTTTCAGTGGGATCATTTAAAAGTGATTCAATAATTTCATTCTGCTGTAAAGGTTGACTTGCTAATACATCATTTCTCCCCGGGTGGTCGGCGCCTGATAAATTCAAATAATATCCATAAAAGGGTTCATCAATAATTTTCGTATCCTTCCGCTGGGCAAAAGAATACATCAGGGCAGTAGAAATATTCCTGGGACCTGAAAGGAGATGTAGAATTTTCATAAAACGCTAATTAGCTATTAAACCCCTACTGCCTTTCATTATAACTACTAATGATCTTTTCCAGATCTTTAATTTTTGGCGATTTCACCATAATTTGCTCTTTTAAAACGGAATCATTTTCAAACAAATTCAAAAGTGTTCTTCCAAGACCTTTACCATGAGTAATTTCTATTTGACCATTCCCATTATCAATTACATAATACCATTTTAACTTTCCTAAATAAGAGGGAGGGTCTGGATAATAGGCGAAGGCTGTCTTGCTAAATTTTAAAGTATACATTCTGTAGAGTTTAGCCTTGCCATCGACTTCACGATGGAGCAACAAATGTCCGTTTTCAGTCCCGCGGCCATTAACCACTTCCTTTTTATAGCGGACTCTTACCTTTTCATAAATCAAATTCGCGTAGGAATAACCGGTTAAATCCGTTGTGTTAAATTCTTTTTTAACTCCCTTTTCATCTTTTAATGAAACGGATAGCTGGTTCATGGCAACGTTCTTAATAGTAAGTATACCGTAAACAGTATCTCCTGAGGCTAAGATTGCAAATCCATCCAGCATGGCATCTGAATGATACTTACCAAGCAAACCCTCATCAGGATTTACCTTTTTCTTGATTTTAAATAACCCTTTTGGGGCTTCGGTTTTTTGCTCGGAACTACTTTCAATGGAAGTTGAAGGTGATGACTTCTTTTTTACTTTTCCTTTATCAAGTGT
Organism: Bacteroidota bacterium; assembly: GCA_016722525.1. Classification (GTDB taxonomy): domain Bacteria; phylum Bacteroidota; class Bacteroidia; order AKYH767-A; family OLB10; genus JADKJB01. The sequence continues at coordinate 240,142 of JADKJB010000001.1, read as the reverse complement.
ATAGGAGAGTACTTCATTTCGTTTGTAGGAATACTTGGCTGTTCCGGGGGTATTCCACTTTCTGTAAATAAAGGCGGTATCATTTAGTTCGACAATGTGGCATTTGATTTCAGTTTCGCCCTGTCGAAGTACAATAATATCCTGAGCGAATGAATAGGTAGAAATAAAAAGTAAAAAAAATAAAATATAGTTTCTCATATCAATTTAATACGCCCAGACTATCTAATTCTTCCGGAGTAACCGATGGAGGAATGATATTGTTTTTTATTTTATTTAATATAAAATCACCGGTTTTTTTGGCTTTCTCTTCACTGCCAAAACCACTGTTACCCATTATTGCAGGAATATTGGGTTGATGAATATAAATTTTACCATCAACAAGAACGTCATATCCCCATCCTTTACTGCCATTTATTTCTGCCGAGTCAATTTTAAAAACTTCAACAGAGAGTTCTTTATTTTCAAATTGATTTATACCGGGCAAAGGTATTTGCTCTTTGGATGCAACCGGTGGCTTTTCTGGCTCGGTCATACATCCAAAATTTAAAAATAGCAATGAAAAAAATATAAGTAGCAATTTTGATAGTTGATACATTGTGATGGCCTGTTGAATAATAAATAAGAGAGTTTTTCTTTGTGGAGGTCAAATATACTGAAAATATAATTTCAACAGCGGTAAGTGGAAAGGATTTTGCTATTCTGACTTATTGCATAGAAATTTTATAGCTTTCTAACAGTTGTCAGGTATAAAATGGTAGATGGCAAACAAGGAATAAGTTCTTTTTGACAGGGAGTAATTCAGCTCAAAACTTCTTCCAGTACCTTGTGGGATCGAATTTGATGCCCATGTGTTTGATGTATTTCAAAATAAGTAACCAATCCGTAAAGTAATGTCTTTGATATAGCGGCAGGGATAGCTGCTTCATGAAAATTATCAAAGGAACTGTTCATCAATTTGTAAAGTGTGGCAGTTTGCACTATATCGAAAAAATCAGCATGTACAGGCTTGTCATTTCTGAACAGCCCTTCACGGAGATCGAAATAACTGGTATCGGAAATAAAAATACCGTTCGGATAAAAGCCAAGATATCTTGAGAACTGGATCATAAAATAAATATGGAATCGTGCGCAATTATTATGACTTAAATCAAGAAATTGTATTCCGTTGTGAAGAAAGTTGAAAAGAGATGGGTTAACTTCTTCCTCGCGAACAGACCGGTAAATTACCTCTGCAATAAAAAGTGCAATAGTGCTTTTTATCATATCGCCGGGTATTCCTGAAAATGGAGGAGCCAAATGCACATCGGTGATTCTTAACATGGATTGCCCCGGCTTACCCAAGGCATTGAATTCTATAAGTGTTAAAGGTTGAAAATGGGAAGTACTGAATTTGCCTTTTTTTGATCTAACTCCACTAACAATAAAAGAACCCATACCGGATTGTTCGGTATAAATTTTCACAACCAGACTTGTTTCGCTATAGTTGATAGTATGCAAAACGATGCCTCGTGAAGATAATTTCATCAAAACGGAATTTATCAATTAATAAAAAGCAATTTTGTTACGCAGGTATTTTCTCCTTCTTCATCAGTACTAAAAACAAGATAAACGCCTGTATGTGCTTTTTCTCCATTAAAATTTTTGCCATACCAAATTGCTTGTGTCCCGTTTGCTTTAGTTTCATAAACAATGTTTCCACTTACATCCGTAATTTTAACAACACCGTTGGGTACTAATCCTCTGATTGCGATAGGCCCCGAATAATTTTCACGAACAGGATTTGGAAAAACAAGTACATCTTTACAACCACCAGTACCGTCAACAGCATCGCCTTTATAGGAAATAAGTCCTTTGTTGGTTCCTAAAAAAACCTCTCCTGTTTTTTGATCAATTGAAATGGCAATGATATAATTTGAAAGCAATGGGGAATTGTTTTCATTGAAATTCGGAATTTGTTTAGTGCCATCGGCAGACATTAAGAACACGCCACCAGACTCAGTCCCTATCCATTTACGATTAGCTCCATCAACAGCAATGGCAGTAACCACTTCGGTTTCGAGCAAATACTGATTGATTCCATCTTGTTTAATGAGTATTTGTTGCGCATCAAAATTGTTTGATGAAATAATTGATGAGGGTGAATAAAACACACATACTCCTTTACCTGTCCCAACCCATATTTCATTTTCTTTATCTTCTACAATAGCTCTTATATCGAAACTAGGCAAGTTGCCTCTTCCAATTCCGGTTGTCAGAAAACGTGCACGGTCGTCCGTTGCATCATCAAAAGTACCATTATCATCAAACACAGCCAGTCCATTTCCAAGTGGTGAATTATTGCCAATAATATTTACCCATTTTTGTCCATAGGAATCTATAGTTAAATCACCGTACAATGGAGCTCCTGAAATAACGGGAATTGAAAATGCTTTCCAATCGCCGGCAGGGGTTTTTACATTTAATGGTTTTGCTGCCAACGAATTCAATACCCAAAGATTTTTATTGCTATCGAAGCCCATGCCAACAGCCTGACACTGGGTAGGGTTACCAATTCCGACTTGAAGTGAACTGTTGTTTTCCCTGAATGCATTTACGGGCAAACCGTTCAGCATTTCTAAAACACCATTTACTTTTGAACCAATGTAAGCATGGTTAGCATTATCAGGATCAACAGCAATTGACATCATATCAAAAAAATCATCAAAATTATATCCTGTGCCAGGAAGTGTTTTGTTGTTGTATGTTTTCCAGTTTCCGCCAGTATAGTCGGAAAAATTTCCGGGCTCGTAAGTATTGAACCAGCCTGCCGTTCTGGTGGCATGCGTAATCCATAAATGACTATTCACTACCGACATGGCGCTCACCAATTCAGACTGCGGACCATTTGGGAAAATGAAATAGTAAGCATTTGTTGGAGTCATTCGCGCCAGCCCTTGCTGAAAATCGGCAATCCATAAAGTTTCATCCGAATCAATATAAGCATCCCGTGGATCCGGATTATTGTATACCGCATTGTCGATGTACCTGATTCTATTTAATGAATTGTCAAAAACACTTACGCTGTAATTGTTAGTTATGTAAAATTTATCATTTGAGGTTCTGAAAGAATAGTTTTTGCCAACTATTTGAGAGATTGATAAGGGTGGTGTTACCCAGGAATTTCCATCAAACATAATTATGTTATCAATAAGGTTTGCTTTCGCATAATTAACAAATATCTTATTGTCAAAAACTTCAATTAAATTATAGTCGCCTGCATTGCCAATGTCGTCAACAACTTTGGTCCAGTTATTAAAGTTTCCAAGGCTTGGGTTGTTGATGTCGGCACGATACACCCCGTCTTCGGCTGCTGCATATATGAAATTACCATTAAAAGAAATATCATAAATTATTCTCTGAGATCCATTGGCTCCAATAAAATAAGTATCTTTAATTTCGTTTTTAATTAGATCTAAAACTACTATCCCGAAGCCGCATGACAAATAGGCTAGATTATTGTAAAAAGTAATTCCATAAATATTTTTGTCGCCGGTAATATTTTTACGTTTTATATCGGATACATTGATAATTTTATTTTGTGTTAAAAGATCTATGTTCGCATTGGAATATGCTACCACCAGGACCTTTGTTTGTGAATCATAGGCAATGGTACTAACACTCAATTCAGCAAGGCCTGTTATTTTGGAAAGCGGTATTACACTGTTGTCATTGCGCTCGTAATAAAACAGTCCCCTTTCAGATGCACAATAAAGCCGGTTGCCGGTATCGGCTATGTTTTTAGTCTTTATATAAGGAAGATGGACTTTCCACTGACCCAAAGCAAGATTCTGGGCATACAACTCTGAAACAAACAGGATTAAAAGAGAACAAACGAGAAGCGTTTTTTTCATAAATAAATGACAATAAAGGAGACAATGTCTATTGAACTTCAAAATTCCTGATTTATTTTATTAATTATACATAATATTGCCAACAGAGAAGAAGTTATTTTACAAAAATACTGAAAATATCCATCCTTTATAACTAGTTAAAAAACAATTCTTTACAATTGCGCATAGCTGTCAATACCCGACTTTTACTTCATAATAAACTGGATGGAATAGGTTGGTTCACCTACCACACATTAAAATCAATCACATCTTCGCATCCTGAAGTAGAATTTATTTTCTTTTTCGATCGGCCATGGAGTAGCGAATTTATTTTTAACAGCAATGTGAAGCCGGTTGAATTGTTCCCTCCGGCAAGGCACCCGTTTCTTTATTATTTGTGGTTTGAATATGCTGTTCCTAAGGCCTTAAAAAAACATAAAGCTGACTTGTTTCTGAGTCCTGATGGTTATTTGAGTTTGGCAACCCATGTACCACAGCTTGCTGTGATCCATGATCTCAATTTTGAGCACTACCCGGGAGATCTGCCTTTTCTAACACGTAAATATTATCAACATTATTTCCCCCGATTTGCGCAAAAAGCCAATCGTATTGCTACTGTTTCTGAGTTTTCAAAAAGTGATATCATAAAGTGCTATGGGATTGACAGCGATAAAATTGATGTGGTTTACAATGGCGTGAATACATTGTATCAACCCATTGAATTTCGAGAAAAAAGTGAGGTCAAAGAAAAATATACTAACGGATGCCCCTATTTTCTTTTTGTAGGTATGTTGCACCAGCGTAAAAATATTTCCAATCTTTTAAAGGCTTATGACCAATTCAGGAAATCGGGGGATGTAAAAATTAAATTATTAATTGTAGGACATCGTAAATGGTGGACATCGGATATGGAAGGTGCATTTATACAAATGCAATTCAAAGAAGATGTGATTTTTATTGGACGTCAACCAATTCAAGAGTTGGTGAAAATTGTGGGAGCTGCTTTGGCGATGGTTTATGTTTCTACTTTTGAAGGTTTTGGTGTTCCTATTATTGAAGCGATGCGAAGCGGGGTGCCGGTGATCACCTCAAATGTAACAGCTATGCCTGAGGTGAGTCAGGATGCAGCCACCCTCATAGATCCATTTGACATTGATTCCATTTGTAAAGCGATGATCAGAATACATGCCGATCCAAATTATTGTAATCAGATGATCACAAAAGGAATTGAAAGGAGTAAAGATTTTTCGTGGGAAAAGACCTCAGCGCTATTGTGGGAAAGTATCCTTAAAACAACACCATTCAAATGAAATTAAATATTTTTTAAACTTTAATGGGGCAGAGGTAATTCAATACTGAAAGTAGTTCCGTTTTTATTAACAACTTTTATGTCACCTCCATGAGCTTTAATAATATCATAACTTATGCTGAGCCCTAAGCCGGTTCCTTCATTAGTTGGTTTGGTAGTAAAAAATGGCTCAAACAATTTTTTCATAACCTTATCAGGGATACCGATTCCGTTATCGCTTATGGATATAATTATTTTTTCACCTGATTTGAATGTTGATAAAGAAAGTTCGGGATTATACTCAGGATCTTTCGAGTTGATTTTTTTCTCATGCATAGCGTAAAATGCATTGTTCAGTATATTCAGAATCACTCTTGAAAGATCGCTGCGCATTACCATGATGGGTTCCAGAGTGTCAGAAAAAAGTTTGTGAATGCTACAATTAAATCCTGAAATGCGGGCTTGCATAGCATGAAAGGAAAAGCTGATTGCTTCATCACATAATTGATTCAAATTAGTGAGTTCTCTGGAACTGTTTTCGGAGCGTGAATGCATGAGCATATTCTTCACAATGGTATCAGCTCGTTTTCCATGTTGATTAATTTTGGTCAGATTACTCCTGAGATCCTCAAAAATTTCTTTCTTTTCACCCGGGTCATTTTCTGCCTCATATTCTGCTATCAATTCATTGCTTAATTCAGAAAAATTATTCACAAAATTGAGTGGATTTTGAATTTCGTGCGCAACACCTGCCGCCAGCGCTCCGAGAGAGGCGAGTTTTTCTTGTTGAATAAGTTGTTGTTGCGTTGACCGAAGATCATTTAAGGTGTGTTCCAGCTTCTCATTACTGATTTTCTTAATCCGAAACCTGTTGTAGAGTATCAGGGAAATGATGATCAATGAGATGAGGGCAGCAATTAATAAGAGTTGATCCTTCTCTGCTTTTTGAATCTGAAGTTTTTGGATTTCAATTTCTTTTTGTTTTAATTCTTCAATTCTTTTAGCTTCCAATGCTGCAATGCGATTGCTCTTTTCTTCGTTAAAAATGGAATCTTTTACCGACATATGTTCTCGGGCAGCTGAGAGAGCTAACTGATAGTTGCCCATCTTTTCGTACACATTTATCAGGTACTTATTTACTTCCTGGACACCATTTAAAAATCCAATTTTTCGAAAAATAGTTAATGATTTATTAAGATTGTTTACAGAAAGCTGTAATGCTTTTTCTTTGTTGCCGGCAAAAAGACTAACCAGCAGCGTTTTGTTGGAATCGTTTGCTATTATATAATAGAGTTCGCCTACATTTCCCATGCCAATGCCTGCACCAACTATATCTCCAATACTATCATTAAGCTGTAATGCTTTTAAGTCGTACTCCAACGCTTTTGCATAATTTTTTTGATCAAGGTAGACATTGCCAATGTTACCAATACAAGTAGCCATTGCTGATAAATCATTTTTCATTTCTGCGTGCAACAGGGCCTCATTAAAACACTTGAGAGCCTCTTCAGTTTCACCACGAGATTTATAGAGTAGTCCAAGATTTCCGAGTGTAGTGGCTAACCCCTGGGCATAATGTAAAACTCTGAAAGCAGTCATGGCTTTCTGATAATATTCCATGGCCTTTTCCTTGTTTTGTTGATTGTCATAAACAACACCAATATTGCTATAACAAATAGCCACTGCTAGGTTATTTGCTCTTTCCTCATTAATGGCAAGTGCTTTGAAATGATTTTCCAGCGCACCTGAATAATCTGCTTTAGATGTCAGATTAATAGCGGTATTGCTGTAGGATTCTGCAATGCCTTTTTTATAATTTAATTTTTCAGCCAGGCTAAAGGCAATTTTGGCAAATTCAACTCCCTCGTCAGGGTTTACAGTTGATGAAGCATAAGAAATGCTATTCAATAAAATTACTCTATTAGTATCGTCAACAGAATTTTTCAGTTCCATTTTTAACGAATCAATCCTGGCCTGTCCCTGTTTCTGACAAAAACCAAGTATTGGGAGCAAAAGCAGTGAAAAAAAGAAAATAGTTTTGTTCATTTATTTTTAACTTATTTTGTTCCTGTTTTAAGCGCCGTTTATATGAAAAGTCCGGTTTGCAAATCTAATCTATTCAACTTTCATCCTATATCGCCAACTCAATCAAAGTTTATACTATTAAAAACTGTTTGAAAGTAGAACTTTATTAATTATCTCACAAATATGTAAGGATATTCTTATCAAACGGTGTTTTTTTTATGCAAATTGTATTTTCAAAAGTTTTAGACACCAATTAAAAGTGAGGATTCTTCAGCGATTTTGGAGAAAAACTAACAATAGGGTGGAATTTTATATATTTGATTTTCAAATATATAAATCCAATTTAAGCTATTGGAAGTGCATCCTTTAACTCAGAAATAACTCTTACATTTGCTGTTCAAAATCATATATTTATGACAAAGAAAGATACTGTGCTGATACTTGGTGCAGCAGGTCAAATTGGTACTGATCTGGTTTTGAGGCTTCGGGAAGATTTGGGCGGAAGTCAAGTAATTGCTACTGATGTACGTGATCAAAAGGGCCCTATTGTTGAAGGAGGTCCTTTTCATGTTGTTGATGTTATGGATGGAGCTGCAGTTGCTGCTATTATTAATAAATACAATGTTACCCAGGTATATCATCTTGCTGCTTTACTCTCTGCAACAGCTGAAAAAAATCCGATGTTTGCCTGGAAGCTAAACATGGAAGGCCTTTTTAATATACTTGATATTGCCAAAGCAAATACTGCAGTAAAAATATTCTGGCCAAGTTCCATTGCTGTCTTTGGTCCAACAACTCCTCGTGATCATACTCCACAAAATACCATTATGGAACCATCAACAGTTTATGGAATAAGTAAACAGGCTGGTGAAAGATGGTGTGAATATTATTTCAGAAAGCATAAAGTGGACGTACGCAGTATCCGTTACCCGGGCCTGATCAGTTATAAGTCGGCACCAGGTGGAGGAACCACCGATTATGCCGTTGACATATTCCATAAAGCCCTCGAAGCTGGCACTTATGAATGCTTTCTTGAAAAGAACACAACATTGCCAATGATGTATATGCCTGATGCGTTAGATGCTACTATTAGTTTGATGCATGCCGCTGCCGACAAAGTTAAAATTCGTTCCTCTTACAATGTTGCCGGAATGAGTTTTGATCCTGAAACTATTTCAAATGAAATAAGAAAGCATCTCCCCGATTTTACTATAACTTATAAACCTGATTTCAGACAAGCCATTGCAGAAAGCTGGCCTGCATCAATTGATGATTCCATGGCCCGGGAACATTGGGGCTGGAAAGAAAAATTTAATTTAGCCACAATGACAACTGATATGCTTATGAATTTAAAAGCGCAGAAAGTTATATAGAAAGCCCGGTAAAAATTTATGAATAACAAACTATACATAACGAATTCCATCTCCCGCAATAAGGAACTGTTTGAACCAATCAACTTTCCCTATGTCGGTTTGTATGTTTGCGGACCTACTGTTTCAGGTGAATCTCACCTGGGGCACTCACGTCCGTATGTCACTTTTGATGTCATTCTCAGGTATCTCACTTTTCTTGGATACAAGGTAAGATATGTCAGGAATATTACTGATGCGGGTCATTTTGAAGAAGAGGGTAGAGAAGCGGTTGATAAAGTAGGGGAAAAGGCCAAGTTAGAACGATTGGAACCAATGGAATTGGTGCAGCGATATACCAACCTATTTCATGATATGATGGATTTGTTGAATTGCTGCAGGCCTACCATTGAACCTACTGCTACCGGACATATTGTTGAACAAATTGAAATGATTAAGGACATTATTAACAAAGGCTTTGCCTATGAAAGTAATGGTTCGGTATATTTTGATGTTTCTAAATATGCGAATGGAAATGATTATGGCAAACTCAGCGGACGAATTCTTGAGGATATGATTGCCGGTACAAGAGAACTTGAAGGTCAGGAAGAAAAAAGAAATACTACTGATTTTGCCTTATGGAAAAAGGCGCCGCCTGATCATATTCAACGTTGGAATAGTCCTTGGGGAGAAGGATTTCCGGGCTGGCATATTGAATGTTCCGCAATGGCGACTAAATATTTGGGTACGCACTTTGATATTCATGGTGGAGGGATGGATTTACTTTTCCCTCATCACGAAAGTGAAATAGCACAATCGAAAATTGCCAGCGGTGTTTCTCCCTGTGAAGTATTGGATTCATAATAATATGATTACCATCAATGGTAGAAAAATGGGTAAATCCTATAACAACACCATCACTTTGCGTGAAATGTTTTTTGGCGGGCATCATTTGCTTGAACGCGGATATCCGCCGGCAACAATACGATTCTTTATACTTCAAACGCATTACAGGAGCACTCTTGATTTTTCTAACGATTCCTTGCAAGCAGCTGAAAAAGGGTTGCAGCGCCTGCTCAATGCTTATGAAACTATTGATAAATTAATTGCATCAGCAACGTCAACTTCCAACGTTCCAAAAATTGAAGCAGATTGTTTTGCAGCAATGAATGATGATTTCAATACAGCAATTGTTATTGCAAATTTATTTGAAGCATCTCGAATTATTAATTCAGTTAATGCTGGAAATGAAACAATTTCAGCAGCTGATGTTGCAGGTCTGCGAAATTTGTTCGATAATTTTTTGTTTAACATTCTGGGAATTAAATCGGAAAAGAAGGATAGTAGCGAAGCAATTGATGAGTTAATGAAGCTGATCATTGATATAAGAGCAACAGCTAAATCCTCAAAAGATTTTGCAACAGCCGATAAGATTAGAGACACACTGACAAATATTGGCATATCAATTAAAGATGGAAAAGATGGCACTGAATGGTCGAAGTAACGCGACCGGTTATTTCAATAATCATGTTAGGAGTTTAGTAAAAAGCATAGTTTTATTTTTTTTTAGTTTTGGTGTTTTAATTTTTGGTGCATGTAACACTAAAGAGCCTGGTGAACAACAGCAATCTGCAACCAAAGAACCGGAAAAAGCAAAGCCAGTTGTAAATGTTCCGGCTATTGATGCTGACTCAGCTTATGCATTTGTTGCTAAACAAGTTAGTTTTGGTCCCCGAATACCAGGTTCGAAAGCGCATGCTAATTGTGCAGAATGGCTGGAGTCCAAGCTGCGTACTTATATTCCCGAAGTGATGGTTCAAAAAGGTGTGGTCACTACTTTTGACCAAAAGAAATTTGAAATAAAAAATATTATACCTTCCTATCAACCCGAAAATAAAAATCGCATTTTGCTTTGTGCTCATTGGGATACCAGGCCATTTGCCGACCGTGATCAAGGCATAAATAAGAACAAAGCATTTGACGGAGCCAACGATGGAGCAAGTGGTGTAGGAGTGCTTATTGAAATAGCCCGTCAGTTAAGTATTGCGCAGCCTCAAATAGGTGTTGATATTATTTTGTTTGATCTGGAAGATTACGGGCAGCCGGAGGAAAGTAGTTTTCCTGAAATGCAAAATTCATGGTGTTTGGGTTCACAGTATTGGGCAAAAAATTTGCACGTACCCGGTTATTTTGCCAAATATGGTATTTTGTTGGATATGGTTGGTGCTAAAGGTGCCGTTTTTCCTAAAGAGGGATACTCGGTTAATTTTGCACCTGCGCTTGTAGATCGAGTATGGAATACAGCCGCGGCCTTGGGATATGGAAGTTATTTTATTAATGCTACCTCCGGTGGCATCACTGATGATCATGTTTACATCAATCAGTTAGCTAACATTCCATGTATCGATATTATTCATTACGATGTTATTAATTCTGATTTCTTTGGTCATCATCATAAAGTAAGCGATACCATGGAGCAAATTGATCCGGGTATTTTAAAGATGGTCGGGCAAACAGTTTTGCAGGTGGTTTTTGAGGATGCTGTCGCAAATTGATTCTTACATTTGGAAATAGATTTTCTTAGTATAAAGGAAACCAGCAATTGCACTCCATTTGAAAGAAATCATGAGCGAGCTGCTCATTGTTAAGTGCTGTTAAAGGAAAAAATTAGATTATTTCTTTTTATTAGAAATTTTCATTTTGGTAACTAATTCAGGATATTTCGGATTGATTTTTTTTCAATGCCTCAATAACTTTTTCTGCTATCAGATATTCTTTGTACCAGTTTTTATCTGAAGGTACAATATGCCATGGAACATCCTTACACTTATCGAAAATGGTTTCATACACTCCCATATATTTGTCCCATTTTTTCATTGTTTCCCAATCAGCATCTTTATGTTTCCAGAATTTTTTAGGATTTGTCATCCGTTCTTTGAGGCGTTCCTTTTGTTCATCCTGATTAATATTTAAAAAGAATTTTAAAATGGAGGTGCCATTTTCAACCAGCATATTTTCAAAATCATTAATCTGCTGGTATCTTTTTGAAACAATATTTTTTGGAATATACCCTTCCACAGAAGGGATTAAAATATCTTCGTAATGCGACCGGTTAAAAATGTGTATCATTCCTGTGGGTGGAGCGTTGGCATGTATTCGCCATAAAAAGTCATGAGAAAATTCATGTTCAGTTGGTTTTTTAAAGCATATTACATGTGAGCCCATTGGATTTACATCAAAGAAGACATCCTTGATAGCACCATCTTTTCCCGAGGCATCCATGCCCTGTAAGACTACCAACAGACTATTTTTATTTGCTGCGTAAAGTGCCATCTGAAGTTCGCCAATTTCTTGAACCATGCCTGGGAGCGCAGCGCGAATAGCTACTTCATCAATATTTTTTCCGGGTTGTGTTGCGGTTTTATTTAGTTTCATGCCTTTGTTTGAAGTAGTTTCAATTAATTCAATAAAAAGAGAAGTTGTAAAAAATAAATGAAGAACTGAAATAATTGTTTCAGCTATACAGCAAAATATTAAATATCTGTAACACCTCCTGAAATAATAAACTTCATCATTTCGGTACCTGACACATTAAGTTCTGTAATATTATCTGATTCAACAATGATGAGCTGACCATTAAAACCATATGAAAAGGGAAGGTAAACTGCCATTTTTGAAGAAGAAATTCCCAGTCGTGTAAGATCATTTTCGGTAACAAAGCCAATACGTTGTATAACAGGATTGTTATTTACGGTAACCATAACCGGTTGGGTGAATCTTTTTTTCTCACCTACAAAAGCCTCTACCAAATCTTTTACAGAGGTATAAATTATTTTAAATAAGGGAGTTTTACCCAATAATTTTTCAATCATACTGAAAAACGGATTCGCTACCAAACTTGATGCAAAATATCCCAGTAAGGTAACAACCAGGAATAAAACTAATATCCCAACTCCGGGAATTTCAAAATCCTGATAGCCGGGAATGGTAATTGGAATGTGAATTGGAAGCAATCCATCAATCCATATAATAGCTTGAACCAGTACCACCAATGTAACTGTAATAGGAACGGTGAGTAGTAATCCCTGAAGGAAGTAATTTAATATTTTACTGAAAGCAGCTGATTTTGTTTTCATGAAAGTTGAATCAATTTATTTTAAAAGAATGGTATTGCTCCCTATAATAGCTCATATTGATTAGCAAACAGGTAGCAGCAGATTTATGGCTTAATAGGCTCTCTCATTTCTGCCTTCCATGTAATTTACAAAGGAGCGACATACTACTTTATTACCGCCCGGTGTAGGATAGTTTCCTGAAAAATACCAGTCGCCCGAATGGTTCGGACAAGCTTCATGCAGACTTTCGATAGATTGATAAATAATTTGCACTTCAGCATTAATATCTTTCGGACGAATCATTTTTGCAATGCGATCGGATATCTGCTGAGGACTAAAAGGCCTGTAGATATCTTTTACATGGTTTACCATTTGAGCAGTTGGCAATAAGAGTTGCTCTTTGCATCTGTGATATACTTCATCGATGATGTGCTCCATATTATTTTCTTCCAGCAAATTTATTGCCGCAGCAAAAGCGACAAAGTCACCCAATTTAGCCATATCAATTCCATAACAATCGGGGAATCGAATTTGTGGTGCAGAGGAAACAACAATTATCTTTTTTGGCCCCAACCTATCGAGCATTTTTAATATGCTGCGTTTAAGAGTAGTGCCTCGCACAATAGAATCATCAATAATTACAAGATTATCTGTTCCGCGCTTAACGGTTCCATAGGTAATATCGTATACGTGAGCCACCAGTTCATTGCGTTGCGAGTCGTCGGTAATGAAGGTGCGTAGTTTTGCATCCTTGATTGCAATTTTTCAATTCGTGGTTTGATGGATAAAATGTCATCCAGTTGTGCTTCGTTGATCGAATGACCTGCTTTGAGTATTTTACGTTTCTTGACTTCACTCAGATAAGCTTCGATACCACTCACCATTCCATAGAAAGCCGATTCTGCCGTATTGGGAACAAAGGAGAAAACAGTGTTTCTTAAATCGTAATCAACCGACTCCAGAATCGATGGGCAAAGTAAGCGGCCTAATTCTTTTCTTTCTTTATAAATATCCACATCGCTTCCGCGGGAAAAATAAATCCGTTCGAAAGAACACGATTTGCGTTCCTTGCGTTCTCTGAACTGCACTTGTTCTATTTTGCCATTTTTCCTGATAACAATTGCATGCCCCGGTTTAACTTCCTGCAATGACTCTACTGGAATATTGAAAGCTGTTTGCATAGCAGGTCGCTCAGAGGCAACCACTGCAATTTCATCATCAGAATAAAACCAGGCGGGACGAATACCATTCGGATCTCTCATCACAAAAGCATCTCCATGTCCTATCATTCCAGCAATCACATAGCCACCATCCCAGTTTTTAGCAGCACGCGTTAAAATACGTTGTATATCGATATTTTCACCTATAAGAGCTGAGATTTCTCTGTTTCCGTAACCTTCTTGTTTATATCGTTTAAAAAGAAGTTCATTTTCTTCATCTAAAAAGTGGCCTATTTTTTCAAGAACTGTAACAGTATCTGATTTTTCTTTTGATGCTGACCCAATTCCAGTAACTGATCGAGTAATTCATCCACATTAGTTAAATTAAAATTTCCTGCAACAACCAGATTGCGAGTCATCCAATTATTCTGACGCAAAAACGGATGACAATTTTCGATACTATTTTTTCCATAAGTACCATACCTGAGATGTCCCAGGAAAAGTTCGCCGGTAAAAGGCAGATTATTTTTCAGCCACACCGGATCATTTACTTCTTGCGGATGTTCTTTGGCTGCGTCTGTAAAACGGGAATTTATTTTATCGAAAAGTTCCGCTATTGGCTGAGAAGCATTGCTCCTGTGTCGGCTAATATAGCGGTTACCCGGATCAACATCCAACTTTATGTTGGCCACGCCGGCTCCGTCCTGTCCACGATTATGTTGTTTCTCCATAAGGAGATACAACTTGTTGACGCCGTAAAACGCGGTGCCGTACTTGTGTTTATAAAAGGAGAGTGGTTTTAATAATCGAACCAGCGCAATGCCGCATTCGTGTTTAATTTGATCGCTCATAGCCAGCTTCTAAGGTGCAAAGATAGGAAAAAAAGGGATTGGGTAAGTGGCTGATTTTCAGGTGGCAGTGGCAGTGGCAGCGGCAGCGGCAGTAGGCAGTAGAAGGTACGTAGTAGCAGATTATAAGGGGATTGCTTACTTATCACTAAATTTCTTGGAAGTGGCTCCGAGTACTTTTCTGGTTGTTTTTTCCTGAATAAAAAGATTATGGATTTATTAACTCCCGGTTTTATTTTTTTTAGTGGAACACGAACAAGTCCTTTGGAGGATTTTAAATCGGTGGTAAAGAACAATCTTGAAACATTATCATTGATCAGTGTTTTACCAATATTATCCCCTTTGGTCACTTTCGTGGATAAGCCCTTTTCAACAACTGCCACATAAATGTATTTATCATTTCCCGCTTTCCCTGAAACAGACTTGAGATGGGAATCATAGGTGATGTCAAGGGTGTCGTCGAAAATTGTGTAGGAGAAATCCGGTTGAACAAAAGTCGGTATTTTTAATTCGGATTCGATGGTAGATAAAACTTTTTTACTATCGGTTCCGGCAACACTTTTTGTACCGTTGATGATGATGTATGGTGTAAAGGTTTCTTTTTCTTTGAGTATTGAAGTGTAATTGGTTAACCGTCGTGTGTAAATCATGCTACTGAAGGGATCTTTCCAGCCGAAGCGATTCCAGAAATCAACATGCATGGAAATGCAATAAACAGGCTTGTTGTTTTTTTCTGCATCAGCAATAATTTCACTCAAAAGTCTATCCGCCTGCGGACTGTTAATATCGCCCTGTGAAGTAAATAATTCCACTACCACAGCACCTGAACCGGTATTCTGTGCATTAACAAAATTAGCTGTGCTAAAGAAGAAGAATAGTACTACTGAAATTATCCGCATTTAAATATGTATTAACTTCAACAAACATTTCCTTGAGTAGCTACCAAATACTCATCAATAAACTACCCTCAACAAGCAGGGCCTTAAAACCAACAAACTATTAAACTAAAAAACTATTTTTATCCACCCCCAGCCACTCAAGTGCAGTGCCACTCAAAAGTCGTTCTTTTGTTTGGTCGTCAAACTCCATCGATTTTATAAGTGTTCCGGGAATGTCCTCACCCAACGGGAATGGATAATCGGAGCCGAGAGCAACACGATCGGCTCCGGCAAGATTCACGAGGTATTGCAGCATATCTTTATCATGAACGAGCGAATCGAAATAAAATTTTCCAATATAATCCCTTGGATTTACTTTGTTGTCGATCGCTACTAAATCGGGCCGGCAATTAAAACCATGTTCAATTCTTCCTATTGTTGAAGGGAATGAACCACCACCATGTGCGAAGGCCACTCGTAATTTTGGTAATCGTTCAAATATGCCACCGAATATCATAGAGCATATCGCCAAAGAGGTCTCAGCCGGCATTCCAACGAGCCATGGCAACCAGTAGCGCTGCATTTTTTCTTGTCCCATCATTTCCCACGGGTGTACGAAAATAGCAGCGCCCAATTTTTCGGCAGCTTCAAAAAATGGAAACAACTCAGGTGCGTTCAGGTTCCAGTCGTTCACATGACTTCCAATCTGCACTCCACGCATTCCAATTTGCATGCAGCGTTCCAGTTCTTTGATAGCGAGTTGAGGGTCCTGAAGAGGTACGGTACCTAATCCTGCAAAACGTTGAGGAAATTTGTTTACTATGCCAGCAATATGATCATTCAAAAATTTTGAGACTTCCAGACAATCGTTTGCGTTTGCCCAGTAGCTAAACATTACCGGAACCGTTGAAAGTACTTGCACACGCACACCGTGATGATCACATTCTTTAATCCGGGTGTCGGCATCCCAGCAATTTTGTTCCACCTCTCTAAAAAATTTATCATCCACCATCATACGAGCACAACAAGGTTTGTGATGATCAAGATGAATAAAACCTCCGTAGCCAAATTTGCCTTTGAAATTAGGGATGTTTTCAGGGAGGATATGAGTATGAATATCTATAGTCATGGAAAGGATTGGTTGAACACGGATTTAACGGATTGAACTGATTTGCGCGGATTTATTTTGCGTCAGAAAGAAATTATTTGAGGCGATTTTCAAATATTTTTCTTTTGAAACTTGGCTGTTTACCGAAATTTAGAAGCAACCCTACTTCTTACTTGTGGCCTTTAAATAATTTATAAGTTGGAATTCATGTTCCTCTCGTAAACCTTCAGCAGCTTTAATCTCTATTATTATTTTATTTTCAACAATTACATCAGCAACGTAGAATCCAACCTTTTCTCCGGAATAAAAAACCTCAATTGGTGATTGTGTAATCAAATTAAATCCGGCACTTCTCAATTCAATATAAAGAGCATTTTCATATACTTTTTCAAGAAAACCGTATCCAAGTACATTGTAGACTTTGTAAAAAGATCTTATTATTTGCTCAGAAAGTTCTTCATGCAATAGACTCATAAAACCAGTGATTATCAGTTTAATCAGTTAAATCCGTGTTCCTTTTTTTACGCATCGAATGTAATTCCTTGGGCTAGAGGTAAATCAACACCATAATTAATTGTATTCGTTTGTCTGCGCATGTAAATTTTCCAGGAATCGGAACCTGATTCACGTCCGCCACCGGTTTCTTTTTCACCACCGAAGGCTCCGCCAATTTCAGCTCCGGAAGTACCGATATTCACGTTGGCAATACCGCAATCGGAACCTGTCACTGAAAGGAATCTTTCTGTTTCGCGCATGTTGTTGGAGAAGATCGATGATGACAGTCCCTGAGGAACATCATTCTGATAATTCAATAGCTTCTTCAATGGTCTTGTATTTGATAAGATAAAGAACAGGTGCGAACGTTTCATGTTGCACAATCTTAAAGTGATTCTTTACTTCAGCAATGCACGGAACCACATAACATCCCGATTCGTAACCTTCACCTGACAGTACTTCTCCTCCATAGATAATTTTACCACCCTCGTTTTTCACTTCCGCAATAGCGTTAGTAAAATCCTTGACAGCACCTTTATCTATAAGCGGGCCCACCAGAGTTTTAGAATCTAGCGGATTGCCTATGCGAACATGTTTGTAAGAATTCAATAATTTTTCAGTAAATTTATCATAAACACTTTCGTGGATGATTAATCGGCGGGTGCTGGTGCAACGCTGACCTGCTGTGCCAACAGATCCGAACAGAACTGCACGTAGTGCCATTTCTATATCGGCTTCAGGAGTGATGATGATAGCGTTGTTTCCACCTAATTCCAACAAACTTCTTCCTAAACGCTCACCTACAATTCTTCCAACACGTTTTCCAACAGCAGTGGATCCTGTAGCAGAAATTAACGGAACTCGTTTGTCGCCGAGGAAATTATCACCCACATTTTTAGAGTTACCTGCAACCAAACAAACGGTTCCTTCAGGTACATCATTATCTTTTAAAACTTTTGCAATGATATTATGAACCGCGATGGCACATAACATTACTTTTGATGAAGGCTTCCAGACTACTGTGTCGCCACACACCATTGCCAGCATAGCATTCCACGACCAGACAGCTACCGGGAAATTAAATGCACTGATCACACCTACAATTCCAAGTGGATGATATTGTTCGTACATACGATGGTTCGGACGTTCACTGTGCATAGTGAAACCGTGAAGCTGACGTGATAAACCAACAGCAAAATCGCAGATGTCGATCATCTCCTGAACTTCACCTAAACCCTCCTGGTAAATTTTCCCCATCTCATAGGAAACGAGTCTGCCTAAATCTTCTTTATTTTCGCGCAAAGCATTTCCAATCTGACGAACTACTTCACCACGTTTTGGCGCAGGTACTGTTCTCCATTTTTTAAATGCTTCCTGAGAAAGCGCAATAATTTTTTCGTAATCATCAGCAGTTGCCTGTTGAATTTTCCGATTAGTTTCCCGTCGGCAGAGAGTAGGATTTGATCATTTCTCCAGTTGTGTTCAACCATTTTGTGCCTGTTGAGGCTCCATGGTTAATTTCTTTTATTCCTAATTTTTTTAAGGATTCAGTAATTCCGAAGTCTGGGGTTGTTAATGTAGTTGACATATGTTTTTTATTCAAAGGTTAATTCGGTAGTTAATTCAATCGTTGATTCAATAGTTAGATTTGAAATCTTGCTGCCGCTGCCGCTGCCGCCGCCGCTACAGGCTGCAAAATTACGAAAACAAAGTGAGGGGCTTTGATTAAAAGGAAGTCAATTCTTGCAGGGGTATTGTTGCAAAAATGTTCTTTAATAAACTGAAATACAGTTACTTAAGAGAAATGCACACATTTTTCTCTTCCGTAAAGAAGTCGAGTGCTTCGAAACCGCCTTCTCGTCCAACACCCGATTGTTTCATGCCTCCGAATGGGGTGCGGAGGTCGCGGAGGAGCCAACAATTGACCCAAACGATGCCACTGTGAAGGGCGGCAGCAACTTTGTGGCGCGGGTGAGATTTTGGGTCCAGACCGTTGCGGCTAATCCGTATTGCGTGCTGTTGGCGTATCTAAAACTTCCTTCTTCGGTATCGAAAGGCATCATAGTTACAACAGGGCCAAAATTTCTTCCATGTTGGTGCGGCAATTGTGTGTTAACCCTTCGATGATGGTTGGTTCAATATAAAATCCATTTTTATTTGTTCCTTCCGGATGAATCCTGTTTCCGCCGGTAAGAATTTTTCCGCCTTCTTGCTTTGCGAGTTCGATGTAAGACAGAATTTTTTCCATATGTGGCTTTGATACGATGGCACCTATTCGTGTATCATCAGCTAACGGATCTCCAACTTTTAATTCTTTACTTTTTGGATGAAAGCAGTTTTAAATTTTTCATAGATCGAACGTTCCACAAACATTCGTGATCCGCACAAACAGATTTCTCCCTGATTCGAGAATGATGAATGAACAGAAGTTTTTACTGCATCATCAAAATTACAATCTGCAAAAATGATGTTTGGATTTTTTCCTCCTAGTTCGAGAGATAATTTCTTAAACATGGGTGCCGCCACTCTGGAAATTTCGGCGCCTGTTTTTGTTCCTCCTGTGAATGACAATACCGGAATTTTTTGATGAGAAGTGATTGCACTTCCAACTTTAGGACCTGTTCCGTGAATGATGTTTAAAACACCTGCGGGCAATCCTGCTTCTATACATAACTGGGAGAGCATATATGCAGTCATGGGAGTTATTTCAGAGGGCTTTGCCACCACACAATTTCCGGAGGCCAGTGCGGGTGCAATTTTCCAGGTAAAAAGATAGAGGGGAAGGTTCCATGGAGAGATGCAACCGGCCACACCGATAGGGTGACGAAGGGTATAATTTATGGCCGTACCTTCCATGGGATGCGCGGCAGTATGGTTATGCAAAATTCCTGTTGCATAAAAATAAAAATTCTGCGATGCACGTGGAATATCAACTGTTTTCGCCAGCTTCACGGGTTTGCCATTATCAATGGATTCCGCAAGAGCGAGTTTATCGAGGTTCTTGTCAATTAATTCTGAAATTTAACCAAAATGGCAGAACGTTTGGATGCGGGGGTGTTGCTCCAGGCAGGAAAGCGGCTGTGGCAGCCTGAACGGCCAATTCCACATCGCGATCATCCGAATCGGGAATCTGACTGTAAGGCTCGCCGGTAGCGGGGTTCACATTTTCAAAAAACAAATGGCCAACCGGTTCAACCAGCTGACCATTAATATAATTGAGTATTTTTTGCATGTTGCTGAAGGATGAATTTCAGCGCAAAGTTACGGTTTTTGAGAATAGTTAAATTAATAGAATTGCAAGATTGAAAATGAAAACTTCTATTAAAAAATGGCGGGATTTTCAAATCAAACAATTAAATTTATTCAATTAATTTTCTCCTCCGGGAGAAAACTGCCACTGTAACTGCCCGGTTGTGATTAATTTGTTACAAAGAGTCCAGTTCAAACCACCAGTTTGATAGTAGTCATTATTAACAAGTCAGTCAATGGTAAACTTGATGGCATTCCATTCTGAAGAAACAAGGTCTGTTATTTGCTAAATTTGTGCTTCCAGAAAGAATAATTCCAATCTCAAAGTGATTAATCAAGATTTCCACGAATAATTACCGATTTGTTTCCTCCATTCCAGGAGGCATATACTATTCCAGTTGATAATGTTGTGCTTCCGCAGACAAAAATCGAACCTGTAATCCTAGATAAACAAGGTATAGTAATTGGTGGAACTATATTTAATATTCCTCCGATAGCAGTTACTGATTGAATAGGGCTATCGGCTGTAAGGATTGGATTATTAGCCATCAAAACCTGGCATCTTATTACAGTACCCTACCGGCACCCATACTGTAAATGCCCCCGAATTATCAGTTGTAGCATTCATAAACCCATTTATAGTAACGACAATTCCAGGCATAGGATTGTTATTGCAATCAACCACCTTCCCTTGAATATCTGTTCTTGGTCCTGAATAATCACAGTTCCATGTCGAAAAATGACTTACGTTACCAATATAAAAATTTCCTGTTTTGATAGCTTCCCCATCTTCGATCCATTTACCGTTAGTTGTGTTTAAATGCCACAAAGGAATAGTATTTTGAGCCAAGGATGTTTGTGAAGCATCAATAGGAAATTTTAATTCGGCGGTTTTGCCTGAAGCTAACTTTACTTCATTGAGACCGGTATTGTCAAAAAGTTGAGCCTCAATCATGCCCATTGAATACAGCGATTGATTTTGTCCCAGGGTGTTCACGCCAAATAAATCTCCTCCGGGAACAATTGCTTCAAAATTAGCTGAGCCGGGACTGATGTGACGCGCAAAAACTTTTACTGCACCGGTATAGCTGTTGCCATTTAAATCAACAAATGCATTTGCAGGAAAAGTGATTTTAGCTCCGCCAGTAATATTTACAACACCACCTACAGTGCCGGAAATATTGACTGGTGCAAGTTTTTCCTGTAACATAATAGTTACGTAGTTGGCCTCGCCACTTTGGGTTCTCTTTGCAAAATACTATTGAAATACCCTGGCTTGCGAGCGGTAAATACCATACGGTCTTTAGGCATATCAGCATTTACAAAAAGAAATTTCCGTGATTGTCGGTAGTAGTAGTTAATGATCCGATACTAACGGTTGCGCCTATTACCAACAATCCATCAGTATCAATCACCTTGCCAATGATGGTAGTTTTAATTGTAGCTCCTGTTGCTGGAATCGGATTGCTGTTATTGTCATCATCTTTTTTGCATGATGAAATCAGAGAAGTAAAAATTAAAAGCGTTACTAAAAAATTAAATGTTTTTTGGATTTGATTTCTCATGATTGATATAATTATTAATGTTCAAGACTAACTTGTTTTCGAAATTTACTTACAACTTTAAGAACCTTGCAACACCATTCTGTCCTTTTGCGCTGATGCGGATGATGTACAACCCACTGTTGTATGAAGATAAATCAATGGCGCAGGAGGTTCCTTTATTGATTAACTCAACTCGTGTAAGTTTTCCTGTCATATCCATGATTTCAACTTTTTCGGGAGTAACATCATGTGGCAATTGAATATAGGCAATATTGGTAACAGGGTTTGGTATGAGGGCCACTGCAATTTGACTTTGTATACTGTTGATGCCTGTTGTTGAGGTGTTTCTGCACCCACCATAAATATAAGTGACCGTTCTTTCAAAATCCTGATTGATGATTTCTTTTATTTCTTCAATACAAATAATGGTATCGGTGATGCCGGAAAAGAAAACCCTGCACAGGAGTTGCGGTGAATTGCTTCTCGCAAGAGCAGAATCCTGACGGGAAAGAGCAAAAATTTCGTTAGAGGTTCCCATTCGTCTGATATCAACAGGAAATTCGAGAGGATCGCTCAGACTCACTACACTGGTAACGTTTATGCCATGCATGCTGAATTGGTATGCTTTGATATCGGCAGTGATGGTTGACAGTTCGATGTCTACATAACCGGATGTGAAATTAACATCAGCAATAGCTAAGCCGGTTGAATCATTCGGATTAAGAATATTATGTGGGAAATTACAATCATTAAAATTACTTCCTGCCGGATGAGGATGATGCGGAGTTTTAGTACACCACAATGCCAGCGCGGCATCATAAACAGTTAATTCGCCATCACCATTCAAATCATTACAGGTTGAAGCTGTTAGCGGACCACTTTCCAGAAGATTTGCATAGTCTTCAACATCAATAGAGTCGAGTGCCAGATCACCATTAATGTTACCAAAAATACCCGGGCCAGCACAAATTCCACTGCAATCGAGCATGGCTGCACCACCGGGAATACCCATGCAATCAACAAATGGAGAACAATTAGGTAGTAAGGTATAGGATGGAACACCTGCCAAATTTCGTGTTATTTGAATACAAACCTGAACAGCAGTGTTGGCATGATTGATTTCGTAATGGTTCATAGCGTCAGGTAAATGATGGGAGTTCACAATTATGGCAAGTCGGTATTGTCCATCCGGAACATCGGTAATATCCACCCACTGACACTGTGTACCTGCGCCATAAATATCATAGCAGTTCACAGAAATTCCCATGTTCCCACAGGTATATTGCCCGAACCCGCATAAATCGATAACACAAAAACCATTCTTGTGTCCAACAGGAATAAGATTGTTGTTTATATCATATAGCCTGTAGTCGCCGTAGCCCTCATAATGTGCATGACCATGACAATTAACCGTATTAAACATAGTTGGATTGGCGAAAGGACTGCCTATATAATAATCCAAAGTACCAATGTTGTCAATTTTTGAGGAGAACGAAATAACATAACGGGTTCCATATCCGGTGACGCATCCTTCATCTACATCGCAACCCGATGCTGTGATGGTCATTAAACTCATACTGTTGACAAATGCAAGTGAGTCAAATCTTAAATCAGGACCAGCACACTGTGGGTCGGGATAAAAAACACAACTGCCATCATCAACAGTAGCCATTGGATTATAATTACATGCAAGTGGATCGGTGCATCCTGAAATGGGACCTACATAACTAAATGTAAAGTCGATAGACCCCGGACAATCGTCGAGATTATCACCGATACGGACATAATAGGTTTGTCCGGCAATCAAAACAACGTTTAAGTTCGCTTGTAAACCACAAGCTGCATTATCATTGAACGCGTAAGTGCCGGGAGGACCTTCGTCGAGTAATTGTCCGTTGCATGCAGCATAAATCCATATTTTAGTATCACAAGTATTTAACCCACAAGTTGTAATATTATAGGTACCTGTTACAGTTGGTGTTACTGTGTAAAATGTATTATCAAAAGTTGATGTAAAAGTTCCATAACTTAAAGGAAGTGGTGAAGAGCAAAACATTCCGGGAGGACATGCAATTGGATGTTGTGCTATAGAGCCAAAACTATTGCCGGTAGCAACTAGGTTTCCATCCACATAGACCCAATAACCGCCGGGTGCATAAATCCCGTCTCCGAATGTATCATAGATGGTAAAAACCACACAAGAGGAAGTTGGAATACAAACTGTATCTCCAACTGAAAACCCCGATGCCAAGATGGTTCCACTGTTATCAGTAATATTCCAGCTTGTTTCCTGTGGCCAAGTATCGGGTACTATAACTACTATTATTTCACTAAATCCGGAAGGGCACGATGCTTTAGTTTGATTTTGAAAAGCCAGAACCATCAGCAGCAGGGCAAGTAGCATTTTTTTCATAGAAGTGTTTTGTTTGGATTTTGATTGGAAATAGAGATTGAAAGTACTAGAAATTCTTATTCAATCTACAAATGAGACTAATTTTGAGACCAATTCGTTGCTTTTTGGTGATTATTATTGAATAAACCCTCAGTTTGAGGATGTTTCTGGAATCAAAAATACCGGACATTTAGAAAGTTGGGGAATAGAAAAACTTAAATTCTTACTTCTTCAAATTCAATATACTAACTTTTATAACCCATTATTTGAACTATAAACCCTAAAATATCGAGTGCAATTTTTTTTACAGATAAATATTCTTACTCATTCAAAGTATCTTAGTTTTTACTAAAAATAAAGGATGCTCAGGTGATGCAACTTTTTTATAAGGGAAATAGTCTTATTGATACAGGATCATTTAAATTTACCTTACTTCACCTATTTTATCTTTTATTCGTCAAAAAAATGAGCTGCTTAGTACTTTATTTTTTAAGTAGACTTTAGAAAATATATTTGTGTTTCCTTGGTTCAGATAGGTTCTTAGGGAATAGTTTATTAACTTTTCATTTATTAAAAAGGCCGGTGGTTTAGTGTCCATCGGCTTTTTTTGTGATTAAAATTTTATGTGAATTCGGTGGTTGAATTCGGTGGTTTCTTTGGTGGTTGAATTCGGTGGTTTCTTTGGTGGTTGATTCTGTTGTGTGTTTAGAGTTTTGGATTATTGAAGTAGTAATTATTTCCGGGAAAGGAACCTTAAACAGGAATAATTTTTACAATAAACTATTTTCCGGATTCCACGAATTCCTGCCACGACTTGGTTTTATTAATATCTTCTCCATAATAAAAAAGTATTTTTTTTAAAACTGCCGGAGGCAAATAAAAAGGAATGGCATCGAGCAGGTTATTTTCCTCATCAAGTAGCGCCATTGTAGGTAAAATAATATTGTTTTTGCACATAGCCACGGCCAGCTGATGAAAGGGCATTTGTGGTTGGGATGGGTTGGTAAAAGTTTGTCCTTTAAAATTGATGGTGTCTTTTGTTTCCGGATTGAACTCAATAAGCCTATAAGTAGAATTCGCATAAGCAAAAACTTCCTGATTAATAAAAGAGGTTCGTTGCATCACCTTTCCGGTATTGCACCAGGTTGTATTAATGAACACAAGGGATTTCTTTTTTTTCTTGGCGGTGTCGGGTTTGTTGAAAGCTTCAGCAGCTTGTAACCATTTTAATTTTTTAAGTTGTTCATCTAAAGTAGAATCGCGAAATGCTTTAACAAAATTGGAATTGAAATCATCAAAATTGGAATTCCTGAAGGCATTTTCTACTGTAAATACAAGCATGGGTTCAATTTTTTGAACTTCAAGAAATCCGGCTGCCAGCATATTTAATTTAAATTCCTTTTTCTGTATATCATATCCATTTATAAATACTGTTGATGGATAGGATAAACTTCCATTGAGCATGGTTACTGCAAATTCATGTGGTGCCTTTGGTGCAGTTGAGGAAGGTTTATAAATTTTCCCCAAGTATTCAATAGTATCTTTTCCTTCAGCATTAAATTTAACCGGATAAAAATAGCTGTTGACATATTGTGACAATCCCGGATCAGAATAGGTGGTTTTCATCATATGTTTACACCACCCACACCAGTCAGTATAAAAATCGAGCAAAATAGGTTTCTGAACCTTCTCATTTAGTTTCATGGCTTCCTCAATTGTCATCCATTTTACCAGTCCGTGTTCGGCATTGGGTTCCTGGCTATAGGTTTTGTGGCAGATAGTAAGGATAAGGATCAGGGTCAAAAGGAAGTTTTTCATGGTTCAGATATTAAAGGCAAATTTAATGATTTGTGTTGGAAAATGGTTAAATTTCAATTTCAAATTGACATTTTTGGATTCAACTTTACTGCTAAGGATATCTGTGCCTAATTCCTATAAAATGTACTCCTTGCTTTCTATTTTTGCTATTGATTTACTGTCTGTGCATTTTGGTGCGTAAAAAAGTGGAGAAAACTATTCCTCTAAGCAAAAGGAATCTGACATTATATAACTCTCTGGTGAGCTGTTACTTCTCCATTAAAAATTTGCAGACCACTTTTATTGAAATCGAATAACATCGCACCATGATCCCGCTCCCCACAACCAAATTTTACCACCCTCCACCCAGCAATTTCCTTTCACCCGCATCTTCATTTCAAAAGCACGCAAAAGTTATGCACCGTTTTTAGTCAGCTATTGGGGCTTAAGGCCTTGCTATTGAGCGAACAGAACGAAGATTTTTCGGTTCATAAGTTGCGTTTTTTTTTTTTTTTTACAAAATTTTTCATTTTCAACCGCCTACTATTGGTGTCAAATGGCAACAACAATAAATAGTTGCTATTAAATTTTAGTTTCGCTTTCCAATGCTTTTACTGCGGAAAGCAGCTGTTTAGAATTAACTGTATTCCCCCCGATGCAGTGAATTTTTGAGTGAAGAATATGTGCTGTTTTTTGATGAAGCTTAACGGAATGTTTTATAGTACTAATATACCAGAACCAGAAAAAACTTTTAATTTAACTACCATGGCCACCCAACAACAAATTCTTTCACGCAAAGAAAAAAGGCGCATTGCTATTTTCACAAACAACACATTCCACCACACACAGCTGTTAAAAAAAAACATTTTATTTTTAATTTTATTTTGTTGTAGTTCTCACATATACACAGCCAGGCGGCCACCGATGCCACCTTTACCATCGAAAAATGGAACGGGCTTGTTCTTTGTCGCACTGCCTGATTCCAATTGCACCCAAATAGAAGTGGCTATAGGAACAAAAGCAAATTTAACGGATGTGTTCAGTCACACCTTTGAGGTGGATCAATCACCCTCAGGCACCCTCACCTTTACCCGCACCGGACTGCTGGTGCATTTGGGCCTGGGAACCCTTAGCGAGCAGCTGGTGTACAATTCAAAGGTGCGCTTAAAAAACCAGGCCGGTAACTGGAGTGATTGGTATGAGTTTATATCCAATTAACCGATGGGCGAATAGCTGCTTATTAGCAACCTCTAGAAATAAAAATTGCATACAACCATTCATACTCACCAATAAAAATCAATCCTCATGCAAACAAAATATATACTCACCACTTTGCTACTGGTACTGAGTAGCGCAACTAACGTATTATCAGCATCTTATATCTGGACCGGCACTAGCAGCACAAATTGGAATACAGCTGGGAATTGGTCCAGTGGGATTGTTCCTGGAGTAGCCGATTATATAACGCTCAACAGCAATGCTCCCAACAATTTGGTGCTCGATCAAAACCGAACGGTTGCTAATTTCACCATCAATGGCGACACGGTCGACTTAGGAACCTATACATTAACCACAACCGGAGTGACCTATTTTAATGGAGGATTAGTAACCAATGGAAACCTAAATATAGCTGGCTCGTTATGCCATTTTGGAGGTGCTACTATTAATGCCCGGATTGAAGCCAGCTGCGGCTATTACCACATGAACGGTGGTTTGTTTTTAAAGCCGGTGGTGCTGGTTAGCTCGGGAACCAGTAACACTACCGGAACAGGAAATTGCACTTTTGAGGACAGCTTGACGATTACCCATTCGGGCGTTTTTTATTTTACGATGGGCTCTTCTACCAACGATTTTTTTAATGGACCTGTGACCATCACCAACCATGCTACTAAAGAGGTGTACTGCACAATGGCGACAGCTCATTTTATAATGCCAACGTTACCATAAGCAGTACCGGTAATGGTGGTGTGGCATTTGGCAATGGCGGAGGTGTGTCGGTTTTGGCCAGTGGCAAAACTATCAGCATTGGATCGGGGGGCTTTGGAGCGGATTATTTAACACTAAAAAAGCTAAAGCAAATCGGAACTGCGGCCCAAACTCTCACCCTCACAGGCACGGCGATAGTGAATCTGGTAGGGTGCGAATTTAATGGCAACCTGACTCTGAGCGCAGGGGGCTTTTTACTAAAAGATGACGTTTTTAACAGTGCTTCTACTTTTACAAAAACAGGAACAGCAAATTGCCATAGCGATGGCAACAATACTTATAACGGAGCGACAAGCTTTGCCAACAACGGCTCCTCAGGTCGACTTAGATTAGTGCCACCGAAGCCGATGTGTACAGCGACCATGTATCTTTTAACTCCACCGGCCAGGATGTGCAGGTTTGTTACACGGGAAATAACTATTTTTACAAGAACGTAACTATCAACAGCAACAAAGTGGTATTTAACACCTCCACCGGCAAGGTGACTTTAGCAGGCGACACGGCCCAATCCTTAAACGGGAGTTATAACTACGCGTTTAAAAAACTGGCTATCAACAAAAGCGCCAACCAGGTAACAGCCAATACCACTTTGAGTGTGGATGATACCTTGTTTTTTGTGAGTGGGAATTTACTAACTACAGCCACAAATTTATTGACCATGAAAGCAGGTTCAAAAGTAAGTGGTGCCAGCAGTAACAGCTTTGTGAGTGGACCGGTGAAGAAAATAGGGAACACAGCCTTCGCGTATCCGGTAGGTAAACAAAACCAATTCAGAATAGTTGAAATCACATCACCTACAAATGCAACAGATGCTTTTACAGCAGAATATTTTGATACCACCCAGGCATTAGGAAGTACCATGGATACTACAATCACTTTTATAAGTGATTGCGGTTACTGGAACTTAAGCCGGACAGCAGGGACTTCGAACATTACTCCAAAATTTGCTTATGATTCTACACATTGTGATTACTTAACTGTAAAACCGGTTCACATTACTTTTTGGGATGGAACCAAATGGACAGATAAAGGAGAGGGAGTGAATGATAGTAATACAAAAAAAACGAATGCTGCAGTAACATCCTATGGCAACTTTGCGTTGGCGTATAAATTGATGCCGGGTGATGCACCGCAATTTCCTTATGAGCTCACACTCGGAACAACCTGCACCGCTGCTGAACTGATGTTTGATACGAAAGATAAATGGTTTGCATTTAGTCCTGATTCGGCCGTAGTTAAAATAGGTTTGTTTAATTCGGATCCTTTAAAATTGTATGCAGCTATACAATCCGCTACTATTTATGCAGCCTACATTGTTGGAGACACACTAAATTTTGTTAACGATTGGCACTGGAACTGTGACAGTGCTTTATACGCAGCTCAACTTTTTGCTACAGAGCTCACTCCTTCTATCAGTTATTTAATGAAAGTTTCCAAATATGATACCAGCGGATGTGCAGGCATTTATGATACTACCAAGTATTATTTGAATGTATGCCTGTTGAATTTACGAACCAATCCAAATACAGAGGTGTGCTTATATGATGATGCACTAAGCTTGCTGGGTTGTTTAGGAAATGGAACAGCAACTTATATGGGTTCAGCAGTAGGGGGTGATATTGTGGCCCCATTAGGCCCGGGATTGGTGATTGATTTAAATGATTTAAATCCAGGAGCGCCTTCCACTAATTTTGTGCCACCACTGTATGTTGGAGAGGGAGTTCGATTTACAGGCGACTACGATTTGCTGTCTTTAACTGCTAGTTTCTCCCATATACCACCACTGGCTGGAAACGGATTTTATAATCAAAGTACCACCCCCAATGGCACACTTATTACTTACAACCAAAGAGGTAATGTACCTGCCCAGACACTACTTGATCAAGGGTATATGTTTATACTAAGAGCGGGGTCTTCCATACACAATTTACGCATACAGGGAGCCATGCCTGGCTACCAGGATTTTAACCAAGATCGTTTGTTGTGTGCAGGCATTAAACTTGAAAATTCATTCGGCGGTCAAACAGGTCCCTATTTAGTTTCTCATTGTGAGTTATTCAATTTTTCCTATGCAGGGTTATTCGCCAGAGCAAATACCGATAGTATAACTTTGGATCATTGCATCATTCATCATGTAAAGGGTGGTGGTGGAGAGACCACAGCAAAGGGATATGGCGCATGGTTTCAAGGGGCAACACCAGCGAATTTGCCTGCCACTAATGTGATTATAAAGAACTGTATTTTTGATGAAGGAAAAGAAGCGCTTGATATGCAGCCCAATCCACTCAATTTTATTGTTGATTCGTGTTCATTTGGAAAGTTTTTTACCAATGAAACCATACTTAAACACAGGTATAATCAAACAAATACATTATCGGGTGTTTATACTCATCCAGCACCAACCGGGACTTGGTCCTGTGTAGGAAGTTGCTTTTTTATGATTCAAATGATATCAATACGCAACGGTGCAAGTACAAATTCAGCTTATGACATTACAGGACCAGGGCGGGCAATGTGATTGTAACAAATTCCAGTTTTTTACAACCAAGTCAAAATATAAGCATTCCGTACCTTGCAAATATCAGGAGTTCTATAACCCCGGTTCCCTTAAATCAATTAATGATTGAAAATAATACTTTTAAAGCAATGCAATCTCCTGTAGGTGTCTTCGATTGTAATTTTGGTGGCTATGCAAGGCTTAGTGATAACTATATTGAAGAAACCACTTGGGAGTATGAACGAACCCATGATGTAAATGGAAATTTGGTTTCTGTTGGAGATCCCGACGCCATGATAGTAAATGAACCCAATTCTTTTTCTTATAATCCTGGAGTTACAGTTGCAAGTGGAAGTCCTCAGCCGCCTGAAGTTCATTTTGAATATACAGCCGCCGCCGGGTATGTGAGCGGTCTTACATTAACTGCTCCTGCTATTCCATATATCAACTTAGGCGATGATATTGAAATTGCCTGCAGTCATGGAAGTTTAGGAAGTCAAAATGTTTCTATGTTGTTCGCCCTCACCCAAGCAATGGCTCAGCGAGCACAGTCACCGAATCTTCTGACAATCATTATGATGACACACAGGTTGTGACTTCACCCTCTTCCTCTCCGGTAAATGTTACTTTGGTCCCAGTTCAACGAATCTTTTGATACCGATAAACCGGGTTTGTATGGTCTAGATGTGATGGCGGTGGATGGTTCAACCAATTCCAGTTATACTGCTTCATCCTGGATACATAAACCTATCATTGTGGCACCAACTGACAATCATCAACTCATATTTAACATCAAAGACAGCTATTTTGCAGTGCTTTATGGAAAGCCATTTGATTTGATGAATGTGTGCAAGCAAGTGGAACTAAACGGACATGTGATTTGGCGTGAAGATATATCCGAAGGAGGAGATGGATGGGAACAGGTACAAATTGATTTGATGGGACAATATGTTGATGAAAATAATACCTCTCATGATATCACTGATTATTTTGATGCACAAACACCAACCCAAACTATAACCTTCAGCATTGCAATGGACGATCCAGGTTTTGTGTTAACAGATGGCGGAGTGCCCATGACGGGGTATAGTGTTTTACGAGGGCTAAGGGTGTGGGTGGACGATGTTTATTTGAAAAGGTTTGATAATCCCGGCAACCTTATATCCGATGGGGATGTTGAAGGCGCAACATCCGGCATGAGTGATGAACCCAAAACAGATTGTATCTGGTATTTTAAAATTTAACGTCTTTTATTGATCCATTTAATACATGTACAACACTTGATGACTCCTAATAATCCCCTACAATCCTTGCAAAACTGAAGCATACCTTACATCGGTAGATCGTAAATCGGGAAGCCGAGCCATTGAACTTAAACTTCCTGGAATTCATTATAGCAGTTGTACATCTTATGATTTTATAACGACTTTGGATCCTATTACTCCTGATGATGGAGAAGTTATTTCAGTCGCCGTCGATTTTGATTATCGTGATTTTCTGGGTTGTGATGATCAACAACCAATT
Source organism: Bacteroidota bacterium (assembly GCA_016722525.1). Classification (GTDB taxonomy): domain Bacteria; phylum Bacteroidota; class Bacteroidia; order AKYH767-A; family OLB10; genus JADKJB01. Next base: position 208,018 of record JADKJB010000001.1, on the reverse strand, counting down.
TAACCGGAACAAATTTGTTTGTGAGCTTTCCTGATGAACCGTATTCTGATTCAAATGGAGACCCTATTACTCTCACTGATGGGAAGTTCTATATTGACAGAGATATTACACTAAGTTCCAATAATTCTCTTAATAATCCTGACAACCTTATAATAGAGGGGTGCCAGATAGTTGTATTGTCTAATAATCCACCTTGGAAAATTATCGTTGAACCTAGTGCAAAATTGAACATAGTACCTCTGATATTGGGGTCTGGAAATCCAGGTAATAATTCAACCAGAATTTTTGGATGTGAAACTATGTGGGGAGGTATCTTGAATTCAGGTGGTATTATTGATATGTATAACATGCCAGGTTCTAGCAATGTGTATACCCCATCTTCTAATCCAACTGAAATCGAAGATGCTATGTGTAGCAATTAAACCGATGGAGGAAGACTAGATCTGCGATTTGTTAATTTTGATAACAATTACAAATCCTTTTTATTATGAAGAGGATTACGATTTTGTAGGCGCACCTTTTAAAAGGTTGTAACTTTACCTGTTCAGTGGGAAACTTAGAAAAAAATCCCTACTCAGGTTGGGAACCAAATACACACATTGAATTGCAAAACATCGATAATGTAACATTTGCCATAGGGGTTCTGCGGCATTAAGAAATAATTTTCCGGAGCAGCCTATGGAATAAAATCACTGAATAGCAGCCTCAACATCGAAAACAATCTGTTCACCAACATGGTTCGGGACGATGATCAGTATTTTAAAAGCAATGACGGAACCGCAATTCTTGCCTCTACTACTACTACCGGAAATACCATCCACATTTTCGGAGGTAACGAATTTGAGGATTCACCACAAGCTATCACTTTTTATGGCAATATTGAAAGTGAAATAACAGGTAACGGTTTCAGTAATTTGCTTCGCGGAATAAATATTAACAACAATGCTTCGAATGTTACTATCAATGAAACCAACACTTTCACAAGTGTTTTCAACGGCAGTTATTGGGCGCAATATCACCGGGAATTTTCAGGTTTATGGCAACACATTTAATAACACTATTCCTGCTTCTATTACAAGTATGCCTTATGCCAGTTTTAACAGCACTGCGGTGACGATTCAGAATTCAGGTATTTTTACAACAGGAGACATCCATGTATTTTCAAACGGGATAACAAACTATCGAATTGGTATTCATGCACTCAACATCCCTAAAATTAAGATTGGTACGCCCTATAAGGATATTGATACCAGCCCTACGAGTACGATTCCACCACGACCAAATACCATCACTCACTCTGCATTAGTTGCTAACCAAATCAATGAAAGCATCTGGTTGCAAAATTGTCCTGAAGCCGAAGTAAATGATAATATAATTGAGAATTCAGATGATGCAACATCTGCTACTTATTTTGTAGTTGAACTGGATTTTGTGACAGACGGATACCTCAGAAGAAATCTGATCAACGGCACGAGCACAATTACTGGTAGTGCCCTGCTAATTAGAAAACCATGTGACAACACTGTTTTGGAATGTAATGAAATGGATGGTTTTAATACCGGAATACAACTGGCAAACGGTGATCTACCCACTCAGGGCGAAGCCGATCCTTGATCCATTTGGTGGTACCGGATGGCCTAATCAATGGGGTTCTATTCCTTTAGCTAATCGGGCAATTGGGGTGCCGAATAGTAACAATCCAATTTTCTGGTATCACACAGGAACCAATACATCGACTTTGAGTCCAAGCCAAACATTGACTCCATCTGTTAGACCTTTTAGCGGACAAACCAATGGTATAACTTGTCAGTCACCTCCTCTTCGTATCATTCACCGTGATATAGTTTATGGACCTATAGTAGGTGATTCTGCTTCTTATGCCGATTATTTATCCGCAAATGATTATCAGGCCAAAAAGAGATTGTATGAAAAGTTAAATGCAGATACAACTTTGCTTACTACAGGGTTTGGCACCGATTCAGCTTTTGTTGCTTTTTATAATAGTGCTAAAACAAGCAATTTAGAGTTGTTATCTATTCCTGAAAAAAAATTAGGTGTACTGTCTGTTGATTCCTTAATTTCCCTGAACAATTCAATTATTGATACAAATGAAATCGAAACGAATAAAAAAACGGTCAATTCTATACGGCTGAATTCAATTGCTGACACTACTGATTATTCTTCCACTGATACCACTGCACTCACAGACATAGCGTGGCAAAAAGCCATAACAGGTGGTGATGCTGTATTTTCAGCACGGGAGATGCTATTCCTGGAGATTCATGAAGAAATACCGGCACTCAGATTATCTGGTAATACCGAACAAGAAAATCTCATTGTACCGATCAGTTTATTCAATAACAATTTCTCCATCTATCCAAATCCTTCTCACCAATATATTACAATTGTAAAAAACAGACAATTAGAAATTAAGCGCTTAGAAATTCTGGATGTGATGGGTAAAAAAGTATATGAAACAACTACTCAATTTCAAAGCGTGGATGTGAGCTGGCTTGAGGAGGGATTATATTATGTAAGGATAATTGATGTTAATGAAAACCCATGGTATACATCATTTGTAAAAATTCAATAATATTTTAAAAATCAGGCAGGTCACTTCAAAGTGATCTGCCTTTCAATAATATGAAAAAACAAATAGTTACTTTTTTTATTATAATAATCGGGCATTCTATCAGTTTCGCACAATTCAAAAACAACGTTTGGTGCTTTGGTGATAGCGCAGGTATAAAATTTAATCAAGGAACAACACAGTTGTTCAATTCATCAACTGTGACCACTGGCGGAAGTTGCACCATTTCTGATTCAGCAGGTGATCTTTTATTTTATACTAACACAGATTACTATTTCCTGTGGCAGCAGGGCTCAACTAGACTAGGAGTAGTATGGGATCGAAATCATAATTTAATGCAAAATGGAGATACGTTGATTGGAGGGCTTACTTTTCAGGAACAGGTCATTGTTCCGTGGCCGGATTCAACCCATCTTTTTTATATTTTTACTGCTGGGGTTGCGGTGCCTTTTGGATTCTGGTATTCGGTTGTTGATATGAATCAAAATGGGGGACTTGGTGCTGTTATTCAGAAAAATGTGCGATTAACTAATTACGAAGCATCTGATTGCGTTGCAGCTGTTAAACATGGAAATGGAAGAGATTGGTGGGTTTTGTTTAGGAGGTATGATGTGGTAAATGATTCCATGTACAGATATTTGGTGACACCAGCTGGAATCGAAGGACCATTCATTCAAAATGTTGGTACTCCCACCGATAATGGATTCATGCATACTACTTTTTCGAAAGATGGTTCCAAATATTTGGTAGTTGATCGTCGTGGATTAATTGAAGTGTAGGATTTTGATCGGTGTAGTGGATTATTTACAAATGTAACTTATATCGAAACAGAACAACCAACAGGATTGGTTCCATTCTATTTCGGATGTGAATTTTCTGCAAGCGGCAGATATATTTATGTTTCAAGTAATGATGATGTGGAATCACGTATCGTACAATTTGATTTGCTGGCACCCGATATTGCTGCCAGCAAAGATACTATCGCAAATTTTTCACTTCCTCCAACAGGAGGATTACTCAAACGAGGGCCTGATGATAAGATTTATTTTTCATGTGTTTACAATGATGGAATTTTAGCTTATCCATATCCTGATTCAGTCACAAGCATATACAACTTAAATCTTAGCGTCATTAATTATCCCGACAGTGCTGGGTCAGCTTGCGATTTTTCACCTTTTAGTTTTTACCTGGGAGGAAATGAAACTTACTGGGGTTTACCTAATAATCCGGAGTATGATTTGGGTGCTCTTGATGGCAGCCCGTGTGACACTTTAGTCGGAATTCAACAAATTCCCAATACAGTACCACCTGCACTTCATGTTTACTACCACCCAACCTGGGAAAAAGCATTCATCAACGCTGAACATTTAAAAGGTCATTCCGGTAAATTAATGCTTTACAATTTGCAAGGGCAAATGATTTATGAGGAGCAAATAAAAATTCAAAATGGGTATTATACAAAGGATTTGTCTATGATTGGGAAGGCGAAGGGGATGTATATGGTGGTTGTGGAAACAGAGCAGGAGAGAGTTGTGAAAAAGTTTGTAATTGAATGAGAATTAAGATTTTGTAATTAGTAATTTAGAAGTTTGAGGATATAAGAAAAATGATGCTACAGATAAAGCATGAACTCACATTCCATCTCAACGATAATCATCCTTACATCCGCGTCCCATACCACGGGCCGGCTCGTCAGACGAGGACGAGAGTGAGTAGAACAAAACACTTTTCAGATGGATATGTCTTTCTTTGATGATGGAATATACTTTGCAAAATGCATGGACAACAAGAATGGTTTTTATATGCAATCATTTAATATTTTAAAATAAGTAAACAATGTTCTTAAGACTTGTAATTGTATCACTAATTATCTTGCTGTCCTGCAATTTTTTGCAGGCACAGCGAGGTAATATTTGGTGTTTTGGAGACAGTGCAGCTTTAGATTTTAATAATTTGTCAGGTTCTGTAGCTACAAATAGTTCAGTTGTTTCCCGTGGTTCATGTGTTTCAATTGCAGACACAAGTGGTGATTTATTGTTTTATGGAAATGCAGATGGAAATAGCGGAGGGTTTTTCTCCGGTTTAATTTGGAATCGAAACCATGATGTTATGATGGGTGGTGACTCTGTCGCTGGTAGTGGCTGGTATCAAGAAATGGTAATTGTACCTAACCCATCCGATGACTCTAGTTATTATGTCTTTTCTATTGGAGTCACATTTCAATTCGGTTTAATGTATTCCATTGTTGACATGCGAGGGGATGGAGGCTTGGGTGCTGTTACACAAAAAAATGTCCAACTTCTCAATTTTCTGATGGTAGATTGCATTTTGGCAGTAAAACATGGAAATGGAAGAGATTGGTGGATCATAGTTCGAAAGTCACCGGTCCCATTTCCTGGAAATGACAACAATTCATGGTATTCTTATTTGATATCCCCTACAGGCATCACTGTGATGCCAACCCAAAATGTTGGAACACTAAATGGAACTAACACAGGACGGCTTAGTATTAATTCAGTTGGGAATAAAAATCGCATTTGTGAATGCAATTTCGTTGATTGAATTGTACAATTTCGATAGATGCTCCGGTTTAATCAACAACCCTGTACAAATTGAACCTTCATTATCATTACCACCCTATCCAACATATTGGTCAAGTGAATTCTCTGCTTCAGGACGGTTTTTGTATGTCACTTCATCAACCAATCCCATCAGCAGGCTTTGGCAATATGATACCTGGGCTCCCGATATTTTTGCAAGCAAAACTTTAATTTGGCAAACATCTTTACCACCGTACACGGCTGGAGCTTTGAAAAGAGGACCGGATGATAAAATCTATTTAAGTTGTGCCTGGATTCAATCAAATGGTTGGTATTATTATCCTTATGATTCCACTATGTACTACCCTGAAAACATGAATTTGAGTGTAATAAACTCTCCGGACTCTGCAGGATTAGCATCTGATTTTCAACCCTGGAGTTTTTATCTGGGCGGGAAACGTACTTACTGGGGTCTTCCTAATAACCCGGATTATGATATGCCGGCATTGGCAGGATCACCGTGCGACACACTAGTAGGAATTTATGAAGAAATAATTCAAGCACAGCAATCAACACTGAATATATATTATTCACCCAACTGGCAAACGGCATTTATAAATGCCGATAACCTGAAAGGGAATAATTGCAAACTACAAGTTTTGATGCTGTAGGAAAAATGGTTTTGAGGAGCAATCGAAGATACAGCCTCCTTATTTTACGAAGAGTTTAGATTGTATAAATTATAAGAAAGGTGTTTATCTTGTCATGCTTCAAAGTGATGTGAAAAGACTTGTGAAGAAGTTTGTTGTTGAGTAAAGAAGACTCGGCTCAGTGTAAATAAATCCTAACCCGTCAACCGGTAAAGTGCTGGTGAAGCTCCAGAATCCGGATGAAAAAATAATTTCTCTGCATGTTTATAATTCTACAGGAAACGTGGTGTTATTTGATCCGGTAAATGGAAATAGTTTTGAACTTCATTTTCATGAATTGCGGGAAGGCATTTATTTTGTTCGAACAGTTAATGATAAAAATCAAGTTCATTCCAAATCGTTTAACATTTTAAGATAAATGAAAATTGTACATAATATTTTCATTTTATTTTGTTTGCTTCTGTGGAATAACATTGCACATGCTCAGCGTAATAACATCTGGTGCTTCGGTGACAGTGCAGGGATTGATTTTTCAATCCCTGCAAATCCAGTACCCATTTCGACCTCACTGGTGACTCGAGGATCTTGTGTTTCTATAGCTGATACCAGTGGGGAATTGTTGTTTTATGCAAATACCAGATCTGGTGCTGGAGGTGTGATTACCGGTTTAGTCTGGAATAAAAATCATTTATTGTTAAATAATGGAGATTCTATTTCTGGTGGTGGATGGTATCAGGAAATGGTTATAGTTCCAATGCCAGATTGCGATTCTCTTTATTACTTATTTTCAATAGGCGTGACAATGCCAAATGGGTTAAAATTTTCAGTAATAAATATGAAAAGCAATGGTGGCTTGGGCACCGTCATTCAAAAAAACGTTTCATTAGTAAGTGGAACTAAATATGTAGATTGCATCAATGCCGTAAAGCATGGTAATGGGAGAGATTGGTGGATTATAGTAAGACCCTCACCGGTTGGCCAGCCACAATACAATAATGAATGGCATTTATTCCTTGTTTCTCCTGTTGGAATTTCAGCAATGCCCGGTCAAAATGTAGGATATCTAAATGGGACTAACCTTGGCAAAATTTCCATTTCACCAAATGGATCTAAAATAAGTTTTGTGAACCTCGCTGGTTTAATAGAGTTGTACAGCTTTGATCGATGTACTGGAAATATATCAAACGCAAACTTAGTGGAACCTGAACTCACCATTGGTCCCTATCCTTATTATTGGTCCTGTGAGTATTCTCAAAGTGGAAGGTATTTGTATGTTTCCTCTCAAATGTCAGCTGTCAATTATCTATGGCAGTATGATACATGGGCATCCAACATTTTTTCAACTAAAACACTTATTTGGCAATCTGTTTCACCGCCCAGCTATATTGGCGAATTAAAAAGTGGTCCAGATGAAAAAATCTATTTAAGTAGTTCATGGCGAAGTCCCAATGGTGCTTCTAATTTTCCTTATGATTCAACCATGTATTATTTGGAAAACATGAATTTGAGCGTGATTAATTCACCCGATTCGGCTGGTACTGCTTGTGATTTTCAACCCTGGAGTTTTTATTTAGGAGGTAAAAGATCTTATTTAGGTTTACCCAATAATCCCGATTATGATATGCCCGCATTGGCGGGATCACCATGTGACACACTGGTTGGAATTAATGAAGCAATTCTTCAAACACAGCAATCAACACTGAGTGTATACTATTCACCTAACTGGGAAACGGCGTTTATAAATGCGGATAAGTTGAAAGGGAACAATTGCAAACTACAGGTTTTTGATGCTGTAGGAAAAATGGTTTTTGAGGAGCAATCGAAGATACAGCCGCCCTATTATACGAAAAATTTAAATTGTATAAATTATAAGAAAGGTGTTTATCTAGTGGTGCTTCAAACTGATGCGGAAAGACTGGTGAAGAAGTTTGTTGTGGAGTAAGAAAATAAATAATTCAGCAAGAAAACAATAGTTGTAGAGACACAATGCCTTGTGTCCATTGGAGAAGAGAAAATTCAATGTATCCAACTTCTGTTTTATTAATGAAACCTTCAACTCTATCGCGCTAAGCAGACCTTACAGGTGGAATTTTGTAAACGAAATATTTTAGTAAAATACCCACCTGTTAGGACTGAGGCTTTGTGTCTCCCACTGAAGAAATAATTTGTTGCATCCAACTTCTTTTTCATTAATGAATCGCTCAACTCCATCACGCCAAGCAGACCATTTTTCACTCCACAAACGTGCAATTTTATCGCACTAAGCAGACCTTACAGGTGGAGTACAGTGAACGAAATGTTTCTGAACAATAGCCACTTGTCAGGACTGAGGTTATGAGTAGTACGTTAAAAGGGATGAAACTTGTGATAATTCAAATTCCAGAAGAGTGAATTCAGACTTGGATAGCTATAGTTCTTAACTTCCTAAATGCAATTCAACTAAATTATCCTAAATAATGGATGTTTCAAAACATAGCTAAATTAAAATCAAGATAGATTTCACAATGCGTTGCAATTTTACCATGACGGCATAAAAAAAGGCGTCAAATTTGACACCTTTTTCCTTTGGTAGCGGGGACCGGACTCGAACCGATGACCTTTGGGTTATGAGCCCAACGAGCTACCACTGCTCCACCCCGCACTATAAAATTTCAATATGTAATTCACCATTGGCGAATTCACCATTGAACTATGAATTTCTAAATAATTGCTGTAAGAACGAATTCCCTGAAAATCGGACTGCAAAGGTAATATAATTTATAGAAATTACCGGACCCTAAAAAATTTCTTTCATGGGATGTTATATGGTAGACAAATATTTTTTTATATTATTGAAAATGAATTAGATAGAAATATTTTCTTGAACAATTTGACATACAAAATTGCCTTTTTAAGTTAGTGCTTGGCCTGTTTTAACTCATTAGTTTACAAAGTTATGGGTCGCCACCGCGCATTTTCGTACCTTTGCAAATATAAGATGGAACATAAAGCAGGCTTTATCGCTATTATCGGCAAACCCAATGTTGGGAAGTCGACCCTTATGAATAGAATTGTTGGTGAGCAATTGTCAGTGGTAACTCCTAAGGCACAAACGACCAGGCACCGTATAAAGGGGATTCTGACTACCGATGATTTTCAAATGGTGTTTTCAGATACCCCTGGAATTCTTAAGCCTGCTTATGATCTCCATAAGCGTATGATGAAGTCGGTGGATGCAACTATTTTGGATGCAGATGCTGCTATGTTTGTTGTTGAAGTCAATGAACGAAAATTGAGTGAAGAGGTAGGCCTTCGTTTAAAAAACCTTCAAATTCCATTGGTGGTTGTAATTAATAAAATTGATCAGGCCGATCAGCTTGAATTAGAACAACGCGTTGCATTTTGGGAAACAGAGTTAAATCCCGCAGCAATCATTCCTGTTTCGGCAACCGAAAATTTTAATGTGGAGGCTATAGTTACTACATTATTAAGATTTATTCCTGAAGCTCCTGCCTTTTTTGATGGAGAAGATTTGAGCGATAGAAATACTCGCTTTTTTGTTGCAGAAATTATTCGCGAAAAAATTTTAATGCAATACCAAAAAGAAGTTCCTTATTCCTGTGAGGTTACCATTATTGATTACAAAGAAGAGCCAACAATTGATAAAATTCGATGTGAGATTTTTGTCGATAGGGAATCACAGAAAGCAATTCTTCTTGGTCATAAAGGTGAAGCAATTAAAAGACTGGGTACAGATGCCCGAAAAAAAATCGAAAAGTTTGTTGGTAAACATGTATTTCTCGATCTCACTATTAAGGTGAAATCTGATTGGCGAAATGATGAAAGATCCCTCAATAAATTTGGTTATAACGAAGATTAATATAAAAAGAAAGTGTCAAACATTGTTGCAATTGTAGGTCGCCCGAATGTAGGTAAGTCAACTTTATTTAATAGGTTAACTGAATCTCGTAAGGCTATTGTTGATGAAGAAAGCGGTGTAACTCGTGACCGTCATTATGGCAAGGCCGAATGGGCTGGGTTCCCCTATACTGTTATTGATACCGGAGGTTTTATTAAAGGTTCGGATGATGTTTTTGAAGGTGAAATCCGCAAACAGGTTTTGCTTGCTGTTGAAGAAGCTGATGTAATTATTTTTGTTGTTGATGTAACAACCGGTCTGACTGATTTAGATGAAGAAGTAGCCCGCTTACTACGCAAATCAGGAAAAAAAATCTTGCTCGCAGTAAATAAAGTGGATAACAACAAACGCCAATTTGAGAATTCAGAGTTTTATAAACTGGGACTTGGTGATATTTATAATGTTTCAGCTATCAGCGGAAGTGGTACCGGCGAGTTGCTTGATGAAGTGGTGAAAGGATTTTCTACCGAAGAGGACGTAGAAACCGATATCCCCAAAATAGCTATTGTTGGTCAACCTAACGTAGGCAAATCATCTTTTTTGAATACGCTGCTTGGCCTTGAACGTACTATTGTAACACCTATCGCAGGAACAACCCGTGATACTATTTACACCCGATACAAAGGTTTTGGTTTTGATTTTTTTCTGATTGACACTGCCGGTTTAAGACGCAAGGCACGTGTAAAAGAAGATATTGAATTTTATTCTGTAATGAGAACAATCAGGGCCATAGAAGAGTCCGATGTATGCATCATAATGATTGATGCAACTTTAGGCCTCACCGCTCAGGATATAAATATTTACAGCCTTGCAGAAAAGAATAAGAAAGGGATTGTGCTTTTAGTTAACAAATGGGATCTGGTGGAACCCGAGAAAAAAAATACAAAGAAAGTGGAAGAGGCGATTCGTGAAAAGTTGGCACCGTTCAATGATATTCCAATTATTTTTACATCAGTTATTCATAAACAACGTATTCATAAAGCACTTGAAACTGCATTGGAGGTATTTCAGAATAGAAAGCAACATGTTGCAACTTCTGTACTGAATAAAATAATGCTTCCGCTAATTGAAAATTATCCTCCACCGGCAATAAAAGGGAAATATGTGAAAATTAAATATATTACACAATTGCCTGGAAGAAATCCTCACTTTGCTTTTTTCTGCAATCTTCCTCAGTATGTTAAAGATCCCTACAGAAGGTATATTGAAAATCAATTGCGTGAGAATTTTAAGTTATCCGGAGTTCCTATTTCAATCCATTTCAGACCCAAAAATGATTAAGAGGTTGCTTTCTTCAGTAACTTATTATTAATACGGTTGATTCCAATTTTTATACTTTTCAATTTTATTTGATCGACTTGAGCGTCAGAATAGTAGTGCTGGTTTTTTCAATTACAATTTTATTCATTAGCATAGGACGAAACATGCCGACATTAAATAAAATGGCCTGATCATCATAATGAGGACTTCTCAAATGCCCCGACTGACCCGTTGGCAATACGCTAACACCCTCATCCACATTTTTCATGTCAATAATAATTCTCATAGCAGGTCCATAGGAAACGGAATACTTGCCACTTGTATTTAAAGCAAATCCGGCATTGTTAATCGTTTCAATACCTCCCTTAACAGGAAATGGTCCAACATTAAAAATCTTATCAAAAGGTTCCATTTTTCCCATTGGGTGTGCATGTTCCAAAGTATGAACTCCTCCCCATGACCAATTAGTGAGGTCACCCGAACTGGCTTGTAGTTCAGCAATTGTTTTGCTATAAGCCTCTTTAAAAATATCCAGTCTCGTTTCTTTTTTATCTTTGGTTGCTAAGTTATCCCACCACGGTGAATCGTTATTAGCAAGAAAATTCGAGTAGGCATTTTTAACCAAGTGTGTATTTACTAAAGTATTGTAATTTTTTTCACCCAATTCATCTATCATTGCCATTTCAAAAATGTGGGATAATAACTTGTAATAAATGGTTGGTGTAGTGTCGCGAAGCAAATGACTTCCCGACCAATTATTCAGAAGCTGAGCGGCCTCCCTATGAACATTAGAGCTACTTAATATTGGTTCATTAGCAAGTACAGCCATAATAATTTTAGCATTCAACGGTTGAGTTAAAGAAGTAACATCTGTACTCACCAATTTTATATCCTCTAATGACCACTTATCTCGTGAAAATAACAATTGTTTGAGTCGCTTGGAACGATCCATAGGAGCATAATAACCGGGGTATGGAATTCCCAGAATGGTATCCGGTCCGCCATTTGCAGAATAGAGTATTCCCTCAGGAGGATTTTCCGATTGAGGGTTGTTTTCAAATTCATAATAACCCGAAATATCATCCGCCCCTGAACTGCCATCTAATATCAATTTTGTATTCAAGCCTTCTCTATATATGGGTAATTTCGCTGCTGCCCACCATGCAATGTTTCCCTTCGTATCTCCAAAAGTATATTTAATCCGGGAGCATTCACTGCAGCAGCTGCTTTGCGCCCATCTTCCATGTCTTTTGCATTTGATAAATCATAAGTTACTTTTAGTGCAGTCCCCGGGAAACGGGTATAAGTCCACCAAAGTGCAATAGGATTTTTTTCGCTTTCATCCAGGCTTTCCATTACATCGTTGATGATTGGGCCATGAATAGATTCCCTGATGGTAATAGTGGTGTCAGGCAACCCTTTTACTTTAATTATTTCATCCCTGGTTTTAAAATTTTCCCATGTGCCTTTGTAGTTATAGCGATCTGAATTTTTTTCATCTGCCATTTCTCTGTAAAGATTCATGTCGTCGTTTTCAAACATGGTAAGTCCCCATGAAGAATTTCTGTTGTGACCTACCAGTGGGAAAGGCAATCCTGCAAGATAATTTCCGTATAAACTAAATCCGGGATATTCCAGATGCGCTTCAAACCAAACTGCAGGCTGCTGATAGCCAATATGAGTATCATTGGCAAGAAGCACCCCACCTGTTGTTGAGTGTGATGGAGCAATGACCCATGCATTACTTCCTAACCAAGGTGCTACTGGAAGTTTTGAAAGTAGTTCATCGACAAAAAAAGCAATCTCTGTTTTATCACTGACTGTATTTTTAATGCTGGAAATAGAGTTGGTAGTTTTTGTGGAGTCGGTACCTGAAAAAAATACACTTAAATAATTATTTCCATGCTCTTTCAATATTTTATCAAGAATAGGATCAGTTCTTAATGCCTCGGCAAAACTGAACGACATATAAGCCGTTATTAAGTAAATATCTTCCGGCGCAAATTTTACTTTGGGAATGCCTAACATCAAAAACTCAGGAGGAGTAGCACCCTGGAACATGAAAGCATTGATTCCATCAATATAAGACAAAGCATCTTTTTGCCATTGTTCTTCAGGTTTTGTAAAAAAAATTGCAGCGGTTTCTTTTGCAGCTTTATTTATTCCAAGTGTTCTGAAAAATGCATCCACTTGGATGAGGTCTTTCCCAAAAACTTCTGAAAGTCTTCCTGATCCTACTCTCCTCAATAGCTCCATTTGGAATAGACGCTCTTGTGCCTGAACATAACCCAAAGCAAAATAGGCATCATGTTCATTGCTTGCATATATGTGGGGTATACCGAAATGATCAAAGTAAATTTTTATATCCTGATCATTCCCCTTGGTGTGAATTTCACCATGATAAACCGGACGAGAGCTTTGCAGGTATAAAAAGACGATGGAAATACTACCGATGATGAGTATTAAAATGGAAATAAAAACCCATTTGATTATTTTCATAAATTATTTTTTTACAAGCTATTTTATTAATCATTGTAATCAGGAAAACCTTCAATAAAATTGAAACTTCCATTTTCAAATTTGCAACAAAAAATGTTTGATGCCATTGGTTACCACCAGATATTTTACTTTTAAGGTGTGGTTATAATTTGCCGCCTGATAGAAGGTTTTTTCATCAATATTCACTGAAGGAGCTTTGCATTCAATTATCATCCAGGGTTGTCCTGATTTTTCATGGATAACAATATCAGTTCGTCTGCTTTTTGTGTTAACAAGCAATGCTTTTTCTACTGAAATGAAGCCGGAGGGATAACTAAGTACGTTTCTGATATACATGATAAAGTGCTGTCTAACCCATTCTTCCGGAGTTAACCTTACGTATTTTCTCCGCAATGAATCAAAAATTTCCTTACTTTGCCCGGAAGTTCTGATACGAAAGGGGAAGGTGGGAAGATTCAGTTCATTCATATTTAATGTGCGGTCGCTAAGTTAATTAAGTCATTCTGACTTTTGGAAAACAATCACATTTAATTTGACAGATTTTGGAAAATAAAAAGGAAATTGTAGCCAATTGGCTTCCCAGGTACACTGGAAATGCTCTTGATAAATTCGGTAAGTATATCTTATTAACGAATTTTAGCAATTATGTTGAAATGTTTGCCAAACTGCATAAAGTTCAGGTCGTTGGCAAAGACCGACCTATGCCTAATGCAACCTCAAAAGGCATCACTATTATAAATTTTGGAATGGGTAGTGCGAATGCAGCAACTGTGATGGATTTGCTTTCTGCCATTCAACCTAAAGCATGTCTTTTTTTGGGCAAATGTGGAGGGTTAAAGAAAAAAAACAAACTTGGAGATCTTATCTTGCCCATTGCTGCTATCCGTGGTGAGGGAACCTCGAATGATTATATGCCACGCGAAATACCTGCACTGCCCGCTTTCAGTCTTCAAAAGGCAGTTTCAACAACTATTAGAAATCATGGAAAAGACTATTGGACCGGTACTGTTTATACCACCAACAGAAGGGTTTGGGAACACGATAAGGAATTTAAAGCTTATTTGCAGAAAACACGATGTATGGGCATTGATATGGAAACAGCAACGATTTTTGTGACCGGTTTCGCTAACAAAATCCCTTGTGGTGCCCTGTTGCTGGTTTCCGATCAGCCCATGATTCCTGACGGTGTTAAAACCGCTGAGAGTGATTCTAAAGTAACTACTAATTTTGTGTAGGATCACCTTAAGATTGGTATTGATTCATTAAATGAATTGATAAATAATGGATTGACAGTCAAGCATTTGAAATTTTAATAATAATGGCAGCTCAAACTTTTGAAGCTATTTTAAAGGATTTAAAGAATAAAGTTTATCATCCCATCTACTTTTTCATGGTGAGGAACCTTATTTTATCGATCAACTTTCAGAAGTTATAGAGAATTCTGTTCTTTCTGATATGGAAAAGGAATTCAATCAAACTGTTCTTTATGGCCGCGATGTAGATATTAGTACTATTCTCAGTCATGCAAAGCGATACCCGATGATGTCGAACTATCAGGTGGTTATTGTTCGAGAAGCGCAGGACATCAAAGACCTGTTCAAAAGAAAAAAAGCCTCTGATGATGATGATGATAAGGATTTTGATGAATCAGATCCTTTTATGAGTTATTTGTCGAAACCGCAGAAATCAACTTTGTTAGTGTTTTGTTACAAATATAAAAAACTTGACAAGCGAACTAAAACCGGAAAAAATGTAGAAAAAAGTGCTGTTGCATTTGAATCAAAAAAACTTTATGATAATCAAATAGCAGCCTGGGTCACTGGTTATGTAAAATCAAAAGGGTTTAAAATAAAAGAAGATGCTTCTGATTTACTTGCAGAATATCTGGGAACCGACTTGTCAAAAGTTTCGAATGAGTTAGATAAGTTGATGATAAATATCCCTAAAGGGGCGGAAATAGACGCTACTTTGATTGAAAAAAATATTGGAATCAGTAAAGATTTTAATGTTTTTGAATTGCAAACCGCCATTTCGAAAAGAGATTTATTAAAGGTGAACCGTATTATTAATTACTTTGGTGCTAATCCGAAAAATAATCCTTTTGTTCTCACTGTTTCTACATTGAATGGGTTCTTCAATAAAATCATTTCATATCATATTTTCAAAGGTAAACCTGGTGTTAACCTCGCAGCTGCCTTGGGAGTAAATCCCTTTTTTATGAAGGATTATGATATCGCTGCAAGAAATTTTCCACTTCCTGCAGCCATTCATGTGATTTCTTTGTTACATGAATATGATTTGCGTTCAAAAGGTGTAAATAATCTAAGCACTAATGAAAACGATTTGTTGAAAGAACTTGTTTATAAAATTATACATCCTCAATCCGCATTGAAATCCTAAAATGAATCAGCACATAGTAAAAGTTTCTTGCGTGTCCTATTTGAATTCCGCACCTTTTGTTCACGGAATTAATCAACATGATTTTTCAGGAAGACTGGAATTAAGTCTTGATATTCCCTCTGTTTGTGCGGAAAAATTAATTTCGGGAAAGGCCGACATTGGATTGGTGCCTGTGGCTGCTATTATTGATATTCCAAATGCCAAAAGAATTTCTAAATGGTGCATTGGTGCTGATGGACCTGTTAAATCAGTTACGTTATTGAGTTCTGTCCCATTGGAAAAAATTAAAACCGTTCTGCTTGATTTTCATTCTGTAACTTCCGTAAATCTTATTAAAGTGCTTGCCAAATTTTATTGGAAAATAAATCCGGTTTGGACGGAAGCGCAATCAGGATTTGAAGACCACATAGGTGGTGCAATAGCAGGCCTTGTTATTGGAGATCGTTCTTTACAGTTACAGAAAAACTACCCCTTTGTTTATGATTTGTCGGAAGAATGGAAAAAATTTACAGGACTTCCTTTTGTGTTCGCTTGTTGGGTTAGTAATAAAAATATTGATCAGGACTTTCTGAAGTTATTTGACATTTCCTTAGCTTATGGAATAAAAAATATTCAAGAAGTTGTGGATAAATTAGAAAAAGAGCCCAACTTTTTCTGCGGCACCAAGTCTTATCTGATGAATAGTCTTCGATATGAATTTACTGAAGAAATGAAAAAAGGAATGGAGCTGTTTTTGAATTATAAAAGTATGCTTGCTAACTCAGAATTCAAGGTGTTGCAATAGCAGTTTCTTTTTTCTCCCTGATCAAGAGCAAATGAATTTTTATTAATGTTGCCTTTGTGTTGCAACAATCTCCCTTTAACTAAAACCGGTTGTTCTAAAATTACAACGTCTGTTATTCGTGCTTTTGAAATAACTAAATTATTCATTGTTTCAGATTGGGGCATTGTTTTAAATATTCCTGAATATTGAGGGGTGGTTGCACCAACAAATGCATAATTTGCTTTTGAACTATAGTACCTCTTGGCTGTTCGAATGCATCCCTTTAAGCCAATCGAATTTATTCCTTCCTGATGTTCTGTTGATAGTGTTGCAAAATCATCTACAAACAATAACCCCTCACCTTCAACAATTGAAACACAGGTATTCAGAATTGCATCTTTCATGATATGAAGTTGTTTTCCCGTTGGGAATATCCCCATTTTTTTTCCTGCAATTGTAAGAGCGCTGTTTTCCATTATTGTTACATCCGGCAATATCACCACAGTTTCGCTTTGACTATAAGTGACCTTGTTTTTTGTGAAGTACATTTCCGATTCTTTGCCTGTCATTTTAAAGTTCCCTGATTTTAAATAAACCAGAGAACCAACAAAAAACTTTACTTTTCCGTTGCCCTGCTTGTTCGGCAATAAATCTGAAAACCAACCCTTGTCTAAAATGAAATCCTTTTTTACAATTAATGTTGTTTCATTACCACCTGGAGCAAGTGCCAATCTCCCCCCTTTAATATAGAGACTTCCTGAAATTTGAATCGTATCACTTGATGAAGTATACAAATATCCTTCAGTACCGGTTGCACGAATTTCAAGGTCTCCTCTGATTGTTCGAAAGCAATTTGAAAAGTCAACAGGATTGGAATCTTTTGTATCAATAACCAGGTTCCCCCAGCTGATTGGTAGCTCAAATGTTTGGTAACTGTAATTGTTCAATGTAACAGTTGAATAGGGCTCAAACTGTTTCACCTTTCCGGGAAGAGCCCCTGAGTGCAGCTGTATAAAGTTGCCATTATTGCGAATTATAAATTTGTTCAGACTATTAGGAGCTAGCACCTCTTTTTGCTGAATGAAAGTCCCCCCCGCTTGAATATCAACGTATTCGGCTTTGATGGATGTGGATGATCTTAAAACTCCATTTCTTTCAATTATTAATGCAGGTAAACAAGCATTTAAAGTATTTGTAAGGATATGTCCGGCTTGAATGCAAAATGTAGCTCCGTTTTCACTAAATGATTGTGGGTGTCTTCCCGATCCGTCGCGCGTTGTGCTCCATTTGTCAATGGCAGAAATATCACCATTGGAAATCGAGAAATAGGGCTGGTTGTTTACAATCCTTTTTGAACCTTGTTGTGTAATTCGATCAGGTTCAAAAGTGAGTGTTCCTATTACTGTTGTGACTAAACCCGTTCTTATTTTCAGTTCTTTTCCCGCGATTTTATCTCCAATATCACAAGTGAGCCAAAAATAGTTTTCGCCTTCGCTCAATGGTATTCCGGCATTCATAGTAAAGTTTTCTTCAGTAATATTAGGTAAAGCGGCACCTAATTGCCGAATTGGTGAAAAATATGCTTGGAATCCAGTGCTCCAAAGTCGCGTATTAATAATTATTTTTTCAATTGGATGAGAAGTGCCTACAGTTGTGAATTGAAAGGAGGATAGTTGCAGTTTTTTAGCATTTCCTTTTACCACAACCTTAATTCCTAGAAGACTTTGCATGGATGCACCTTTCAGGACGGGAGTAAGATCTTGAAATACCTCAATTTCAGAAACAACCATTGGATTTGAATCTGCCAGCGTTTTTTCGTCTCTAAAAATATTGATCAATAAAAGAGCAGCCGTTAAAATGCTACCGGCAGCCACAACGGAAACGACCAGAATAGTCCTTAATCCTAGTTTTCCAATTTGTCTGCGGCTGTTTCTAAATTTTCTGCTCATTCAGAAGGAGTGATATTATTTATATGACTCTACTAACCAAATGGTTCAATCAAAATGGGCGTTTAAATGCACTCAAAATATGTTTCACATGAAATGTTTCACGAACAAAACTAAACTTATAAATAACTGATTATTAAAGAAATACAAATAAAAAGTAATTTATTTTAGTAGGTCCAAAAGAACATTTCTGAACAAATCTTACAGTATCAAAATTGGCGGGTTGTATTATAATCTTTGGCCTAAGTTGTTTGAACAAAAAAAATCCCCCGGTTCAACCGGAGGATCTTAATATCTTGATTTATAATAAGGGTACTTTCTATAAATTTCCTCGCAACCCTTGCTCACGCTCGATAGCTTCAAAAAGTGCTTTGAAATTTCCTTTTCCAAAGGATTTAGCTCCTTTTCGTTGAATAATTTCAAAAAATAGAGTAGGGCGATCCTCAACCGGTTTGGTGAAAATTTGAAGAAGGTAACCCTCATCATCACGATCTACAAGAATTCCAAGATCTTTAAGAGCACTAAGTTCTTCATCAATTTTACCTACTCTGTCCAAAAGTGTATCATAATAGGTTTTGGGTACAGAAAGAAACTCTACACCACGACTGATGAGATCGGTCACAGTTTCAATAATATTATTGGTTATAATTGCAATGTGTTGAACACCAGGACCCTTATAAAAATCCAGGTATTCATCAATTTGAGATTTTTTCTTTCCTTCAGCCGGTTCATTGATTGGGAATTTTACATACCCATTTCCATTGGAAACAACCTTACTCATCAAGGCTGAATATTCTGTGGAAATATCTTCATCATCAAAGGTGATAATGGTTTTAAAACCCATCGCTTCTTCATAAAAACGAACCCATTCATTCATCTTACCTAATTCCACATTGCCAACACAATGATCAACAAATTGAAGTCCTGTCGACTTAATAGTGAATTTACTTTTGGTTGCAACAAAGCCGGGTAAGAAAGGTCCTTTATAGTTCTTCCGTTCAACGAAAGTGTGAATGGTATCTCCATAAGTATGAATAGAAGCGACCTTTACTTCTCCGTTTTCATCTTTAAGGATTTTTGGGCCCTCATAACTTTTTGCTCCTCTTTTCGTGGTTTCATTCCAGGATAACTCAGCATCATCCACCCATAAAGCCAGTACTTTAACACCATCACCATGTTTTGTTATATGCTGATTAATAGGTGAATCTGGTTGCAATGGGGTAGTAAGCACAATTCTGACCTTGTTTTGTTGCAGCACATAAGACGCCCGGTCGCGTACGCCGGTTTCAGGACCACAATATGCAACCTGTTCAAAACCAAATGCAGCCTGGTAATAATAGGCAGACTGTTTCGCGTTACCTACATAAAATTCAATGTAATCGGTGCCATTTAGTGGCAGGAAATCACCGGTTTCGACAGTTTTACTTTCCGGTTTAGGAGTGGCAATAGCATCCATGGTAAGTGGGTTTAATTTATACAAAATTCCGAATTTTTTTGCGCAATGACAAGCCTAGTTTTCACTAGTTGGAACTCAGTTCGAACAATTCATAAACTACAGGAAAGTGCTTAATAATTAGGAAGTAATACTAGATCGAACTTTAAATTGGATTTATTTTATTTTGTTCAGCTGAAAGAATGAATCAATTAACTGAATTTGACCAGCTCTTAACGTTTACGCAGTTCCTCAATTTTAATTAAATAGGCGTCTTTTCTTGTCGTGTTTTTCTTCACCTTTTGCACCCACTCTTCAGCTAAATCATATTGCTTTGTCTGAGTGTAGGTGTAGCTGATATTAAACATTCCATCTTCCAGATCAGGATAAATAGATTGAGCACGAAGGTAGAGTGGTATGGCTTTATCGTATTGTCCGGCTTTAGCTAACGTTCCGGCAAAATTATTCAGACAACCATATGAATTAGGGTTAATTGCTAAGGCATTTTCGAAGGATTCAAAAGCTAAATCCGTTCTTCCTCTTGCTGCATGGGCTCTTGCAATATAAAGATCAAATGGTGATGTAAATGGATCCATCTGCATAAAATGTTTTTTTGCTTTCTTTGCTTCAGTTATAACTAATTCCAGATTGTTTAGTTTTTGGTATTTAGACAGTGCCATAAAATGTTTTTCTCCTGACAACCGATATAAACCGATCACTATATTTAAAATTAAAAATAAAGTTATTCCTGTTCTAAAAATATTCCATGGAATATGAAATAGTATTTTTTCGGTTTCGTTTTTAGAAAATCCGTAAATCAATCCTAAACAAGTTCCTGAAAAAAGAATTAGTTCAGTTCGTTCTTTGGGAAAATCAAATATCGAAATGGTTGCCCATCCCGCTACCGTGCTGATTAGAAAAAGTAGTGTCAGTTGTTTGGCATTATTTACTTCTGAGAGTGTTTTAATAGCTCTATTGAATATCAGAATCAGAGGTATTACATATAGTAATAAACCGATAATACCTAACTCACATAGTATCCACAGGTAATCATTGTGTGGCTGTAGAAAAACCAAATTTTCGTATTGTGCTCTATAAACTCCTTTCAGGCTTTGTTCTGGTAACACCATTTTCCAGTTACCTGAACCCACCCCTGCAATCGGATATTTTATAAACATTTTGGCCGAGTAATACCACAATGCGAATCGTTCATTTGCAGTTGTCGATTCCATATATCCGGCAGGATTAGCTTGTTGAGCAGCGTATTCGGTTTTGGAAAATGATGCATAGAAAGTGATAAATAGCGCAAAGCTTATTCCAATAGCGACAACTAAATTTTTCCAGCCTTCTAATTTAATTTTTGTCTTTGTTTTAAACTTGATATACCATGCAGAAAATAGGGAAACAAGAACAAAAGATAAAAATGCAACAAAAACAGCCCGTGTAAGAAGGATTAAAATAATGGTAAAAACAACTACAAATGATGGAAGATAAAATTTTTTCCATTTCGAATAATCAGTGAAATAACCCAGAATAAAAAATGAGGACATAAAAAACAAGTAAGCCGATAAAAGATTTTTGTGAGCCGATAATCCGGGCAACAGGTACATCGTGTACTGGTCAAAAGTATTCTTATGTAAAGCCACATTAAGTTCTTTGATAAATACGAATAAAATAATGGGAACCAGAAAAATTAATGATCTGGATATATAGATTGGGATATTGCTGTTTTTTTAATCAACGAACTAAACAGGAAAATAGAAAGTACAAAAATGAAATGTTTTTGTGTTTGGAAAATCGATTCACTGCCACTCAAAGACCAGGTCAATGATAGTAAACTCCATGCATAAAATCCAATCAGAGCTAAATTGACAAATTTAACAGCAATTGATTTTTCAGCAAAATCTTTGAGAAGCCAAACTGCCCCAAGCAGAAAGACTGAAAGCACTAAAAATCTGGGAACATTGGTTGGATCGTAGGTAAAATTAAAAAAGGTAAGGTAAAGTATTGGAAATAAACAAATGATTAAAACAGAAACTCCACCAAATGCAGATTGAGTTGTTGCTCCTTTTTTGCTCATAAATAGTGTAAGAAGTCCTTTGATGGCTTCCTTAGACCAAAAGTAACTATTCTATAAAAATTACAAAACAATTTAATCAGAAAAGAAGAATTGGTTTTTAAATGGTGGAAGAAAATGCAATTATCTGAAAACTCACAAACAAAATTATTCCTTCAAGTCCTGGATGGGATGTTTTATCCATAATTGATCCTCAGGAATGACCTTGTCCAAGTAATTCTCCATTTCTACAAGATTTGCCGGGGGTTCGGCATCATATCGGGTAATTTTCTTCACTTTACCTCGAAATCGTACTTCAGAATATATTGTAGGAAAATCAGTTAAATGAGGATTTTTATAGGAATCATTCAGGTTGAAATAACCGGTTTCTTCCGCTTTTATTCCAATACTGCTTAATTGATCTTTATTGATGAAAGTATAATAACGTCCGATTTTAGTTACATGATCGTAACCTTCATAAATTACATAACCTGAACGATAAAAAAGTATTTTATAATTTGGACAAACACCGTAACACCTTGTTCGCTCCACCGAAGCAATAAGTGAATCGCTTGCATCTCCAGGAAAATCGTTGTTCTGAGAAGTGGTTGTTTTGCTACCGGTGCAAGCGTATAGGAACAAGAAACTATAAAATAACAAAATTATTTTAATAAAACTTTTGCTATTCATCAAACTCATTTCCTGCTAAATTATTTCTTGGGATTAATACCTCTGTCCTTGGCCATCTGTTCCAACCTTTGCTGGAATTTGGATTTGGTTGCTGCCTGAGGCCGTTTTTTGTTTTCCTGTATCTTGGCATGAATCGCTTTCTCATCAACCGCAGCCCTAAATAAAAACTGTTGTCCGAAACTGATCATATTAGCAAGGAAGTAATAGTAACTCAAGCCTGCTGAATAGTTATTGAAAATTCCAAGAAACATCACCGGCATCAAATACATTACCCATTTCATTTGTGGGTTGGCTGCTGTCATTTGAGAGTTGAGATACGTGTACATCAACGTTGAAATGGTCATTAAAATGGTGAACAAACTCACGTGATCACCATAAAAAGGAATGTTGAAAGGTAAATTCAGAATTGAATCGTAAGTCGACAAATCATCTGCCCATAAAAAGCTCTCTTGCCTTAATTCAATGGATGCAGGGAAAAAGCGGAACATCGCAATAAGTATGGGCATCTGTAAAACCATCGGCAAGCAACCACCTAATGGGTTTACTCCTGCTTTCTTATACATGGCCAGCAACTCTTGCTGACTTTTCATAGGATCCTCTTTATGCTTGGCCTGAATTTCATCCATTTCAGGTTTTAACACTTTCATCTTCGCTGTTGATAGATAAGCCTTATAAGTGAAAGGCAGCAGCATCAACTTAATTACTATGGTAAGTATAAGTATGATGATACCATAATTAAGATCGAATTTATTCAGAAAATTAAAAATTGGAATAACAATAAACATATTTACCCAACCAAATATCCCCCAACCAAGTGGTACTAATTTCTCCATGCCAATATCAAATTGCTTAAGTGTTTGATAATGATTTGGACCAAAATAAAAACTCATTTCAAAGCTCTCAAATGGTTTATGCGAATAAGGAATTGTGAGGCTGGCTTGCATGGATTTTGCAAGTGAATCTTTACCCTCATGATGAATAGTGGAAATTTTTGTTGGTTTGTCGAAATTATTTTTAGCAATGAGGGTAGTATTGAAATATTGTTGCTTGAAAGCTACCCATTTTACAGTTGTTGCCAGTTTTTCCTCGTCGTCTTCAGTTTCAGAAAGATAATTGGCATGCTCGTCAGGATATTTATAGTAAATGGTGGAGTTAATTCTTTCCGCTTCAACACTTTTTTCTTTTTTATAAATATTTTGTCTCCAATCTAATTCCAGATAATTAATATTTGAAGCAACAACTTGTTCCATGCCTGATAAATTAATGTCGAAATCGAGCATGTATCCGGTTGCAGGTAACGAATATGCATATTCAATAAAACCGGATCCGGTTGCTTTTAACTTGAAGGAGATTTTATTTCTTCCGGCAGGAATCGGTTCGAAAAATAATTTATCGGTAGAAATATTTCTGTTTTGTGCAAAAAAGTTTAAACCGAAAACAGTTGAATCACTATCAAAAAGGGTAAGGGGTTTTTGATCAAAAGTTTTGTAGTTTTTAAGTTCAACAGAATGAACCCGACCACCCTTGTTGGTAAATGTTGCTTTGATAACATCATTTTCAAGAGTAAAAAACTGCTCCTTTCCAACAACTGCATCTGCAAAAGCTCCAAATTCGTTTTCTCTAAGAATTTGCCTGGTTGAATCTGCAAAAGATGAGGTATCATTTGCAAGAGTATCTGTAAAAGAGGTTATTTGTTTTGAGGCGGGCTGTAATTTTTTTTGAATTTCAGCCTCATTTTTAGCTATAGCCTCAATAGAGTCTTTTTGTTTTTGCTGAGCGGCCAACTCATCAGTAGATGGCTGATTCCATATGCTGAAACCTATGAGAATCAGCCCTATAAGTAAGAGTCCTGCAATTGAATTACGATCCATTCATGTAAAATAAGTGCGCAAAGATAGTAATTAAAGCAACCATCAATTCAATTATCAAAGGTGCAGTTATCGGGAGTGATCTAAAGCTGCTTTCACAAATTTAACAAACAAAGGATGCGGACTTTCAACGGTACTTTTGTATTCAGGATGAAACTGTACCCCCACAAACCAAGGATGATTTTTATATTCAATTATTTCAACCAGGTTACCATTGGGATTTATCCCTGACGCAATCATTCCCGCTTCTTCAAATTTCTTCTGGTATTTGTTATTGAATTCGTAACGGTGGCGATGCCGTTCACTGATCCTCGATTTACCATAAATGTGGTACGCTTTTGAACTTTTTAAAACATTGCATGGAAATTCTCCAAGACGCATAGTGCCACCTTTGCGGGTGATGTTTTTTTGTTCATGCATTATATCAATTACCGGATATTTGGTGTCAGGCATCATTTCTGTTGAATGCGCCCCTGGCATATCCAAAACATTGCGGCTGAATTCAATAACTGCACATTGCATGCCCAAACAAATGCCTAAAAAAGGAATCTTACTCTCTCTGGCAAATTTAATAGCTGAGATTTTACCTTCTATACCACGATCGCCAAAACCGGGTGCAACCAGAATTCCATGTAAATCCCTGAGTTTTTCTTCGACGTTTTTATCATCCAATTTCTCAGAATGGATCCATTCAACAATAACCTTGGTTTCATTCGCTACTCCAGCATGAATTAATGCTTCGGCAATAGATTTGTAAGCATCTTTTAACTCAATATATTTGCCAATAAGTCCAACCCTGACTTCCGCTGTAGGATTTTTTAACTTGCCGAGAAATGCTTTCCATCCTTCCATATCCGGTTCTTGCCGCAATGGAAGTTTCAACTTAGCAAGAACTACTTTGTCGAGTTGTTCTTTCAGCATCAATAAAGGCACATCATAAATAGTGCTGGCATCAATAGATTCGATTACAGCATTCACATTTACATTACAGAAAAGTGCTATTTTTCTTCTAATTTCATGATTTACAGGTTTTCTGATCTGCAAACCAGAATATCAGGTTGTACACCATATTCTAATAATGTTTTGACAGAGTGCTGGGTAGGCTTCGTTTTTAACTCTCCGGTCACTGTTAAATAAGGTAACAGTGTTAAATGTATGACAGCGCAATTGGATCCCATTTCCCAGATCATTTGACGCACGGCCTCAATAAAAGGCAATGATTCAATATCGCCCACCGTTCCCCCAATTTCAGTTATAACTACTTCAAATTGACCTGTTTCACCAAGTAGTTTGATTCTATGCTTAATCTCATCAGTGATATGAGGGATAACTTGAACCGTTTTACCTAAGTAGGCACCTTCTCGCTCCTTATTAATTACAGTTTGGTAAATCCTGCCGGTGGTAACATTATTAGATTGGGACGTTGGGACATTGAGGAATCGCTCATAATGGCCAAGATCCAAATCAGTTTCAGCACCGTCATCAGTCACATAACACTCTCCATGTTCATAAGGGTTGAGTGTTCCGGGATCGATGTTAATGTAAGGGTCTAATTTTTGGATGGTAACTGTATAGCCCTGGCCTGAAGTAGTTTGGCTAATGAGGCTGAAATAATTCCTTTTCCGAGAGAGGAGGAGACACCACCAGTGACGAAAATGTATTTTACCGGAGATGTTTTTGTTTCCACAAGCAGTTTATTTTCAACCGCAAAATTAATGGAATAGATTTAGGCCTCAACAAAAAACTTCAACCATTTTTATAAAAATTTATTTTTCAGGCAAGATTATGGTAAACTGCCTGAACATCATCATCATCTTCAATCTTTTCAATCAGAACTTCCACCTCTTTTTGTTGATCTTCCGTTAATTCAACCAGGTTGGTAGGAATTCTTTGTAATTCTGTGCTGATTACTTCTATTTTTTCTCCTCCAGCGCTTTTTGCATCGCTCCAAAATTCTGGAAGGACGTGTAAACAAAAATATCACCTTCGTCCTCAAATACTTCTTCCGCACCATAATCAATCAAGTCCAGTTCAAGATCTTCCACACTCACTCCGGTGTTTTTTAATTTAAATATCCCTTTACGATCGAATAAAAAATCAAGTGATCCGGTTTTGCCCAAAGCCCCGTTAGCGCGCGAAAAATACATTCTTATATTGGCAACGGTTCTGGTATTGTTATCCGTGGCACATTCCACCAAAATGGCAATCCCATGTGGTGCATATCCTTCATATACAACCTCTTCGTAACTTTCAGTGTCTTTAGAACTTGCACGTTTTATTGCGGCATCTACACGATCCTTAGGCATGTTCAAACTTTTCGCATTCACCATCACCATCCTGAGCCTCGGATTATTGTCGGGGTCAGGTCCACTTGCTTTTACAGCAATGGCTATTTCTTTTCCAATTCTGGTAAATTGCTTCGCCATTTTTGAAAATCTGGCGAACATCTTGTGTTTACGTTTTTCGAAAGCGCGTCCCATAAAATTCAGATAATAATTTGTTGGCTCAAAACTACAAACTTTCTGTTAAAATCAACCTATCCCTGGTTGGTCATTCTCACAAGGGTCATAGCTCCTCGAGCAGCAGCGGCTTTTAAAGTATGTTTGGCCGTAATTAAAAATGAACCATTGTTAGTTTGGTTTTTATGAAGTGCTACTTCATTGTAAATCCAACGGATAGCATAATCATAATATTTACGCGGGTAATTTCGCTTAAAGTCAATTTGTCTGTCGGATCCCTCTTCCCACGCAGGTTTCACAGTAAAATCAGGTTCTGTTTCGATATACAAAGGAGTACCTTTGATTGGATAAGCCACTGTGATAGTATAATAATCGGGGTTTGATGATTTCAGATGGTGCAGCGTCTCTACCAAATCGGCTTCTGTTTCTCCCGGATAACCAATCATAATAAATGTTCCCGATTGGATTCCGAAATTTTTACTCTTCCTTATCATCTCACGAACCTGTTGCACATCCACACGCCGATCCATGGCATCAATAATTTTTTGAGAACCGCTTTCTGCACCTATCCAAACCCGGTAGCAACCCGATTCTTTTAAGAGTTGCAACACTTCCTCATTCATTCTGTCCGCTCTTGTGATGCATTCGTATTTTACTTTCAGATTTACTTTCTTTAATTCCTCATTAAATTCACTAAGCCATTTATGACTAATGGTAAAAACATCATCTACAAACCAGATGGTATCAAAATTATAATTTTCTTTAAGTGATTGCAACTCTTTTACAACAAGGGCAGGATTTCTGCGACGGTAACTTTGACCGTAAACAGCACGACTGCACCATTTGCAAGTATAAGGGCAGCCACGCATGGTGCTAACAGAAATTGCACTCTCCCCATGGCGACCTTTCCAGGCATCAAAATAGCGTTGCAAATCAACTTTTTTTCTAGCAGGGAATGGAAGTGTATTTATATCACGAATGTTGTTTCTTGGAGTTGTAATATGTGAAGTGCCATTTTCACTAATTACTAAACCATTGATCGCTTTATAGTCCGTGTTGTTATTTGCAATAGCAGTTATCAATTCCAGCATAGTTTCTTCTCCTTCTCCTACCACAACAAAATCAGCACCGTGTAGTATAAAATTGTCGGCATGGTGTTTTACTTCAGGCCCGCCTAATATGACTTTCGTGTGGCTCAATGATTTTTCGTTTTTAATAAACCGTATTAATCGTAAAACATTAAGTTTGGTCATTAAATTGGTGTAAATCGCTACCACATCAGGTTGCTGCTGTATAAGTGCCTCGCTATGTGTAGTAAAATCAGAAAAGGTGGCATCGAATACACTGTTAGGAAAGCTATGCTCCTCTAAAAATGCAGAAATATAAAGTATTCCAAGTGGAACATAAGGCTTCATAATTTGAAGTTCTTTCGGATCCTCGTTCAGATAGTAAGCGTGAGTTAAAAGAATCTTCATGGCTTTGTGAAATCAGCAAGATAATGATCAGCAAAATCAGCCCATCCCGGATTGATAGAAGCAAAACGTTCCAGCATGCGTGCTGAAGCTGGAACCCGGGAATATAGGTGAAGGGTTTTTCTAAATAGGAGGGAGGAATAAATAGTCCTACCGGAATAAATGTTGGAGTATTAAAATAAGGGTGCAGTAATTTTGCAAATTCATTAGGCGCATAGTAACTGATGTCGATTTCTGAAGTTGCAACTTTTGCTTTAACAGGAGCAATGGAGCTCCTTCTTAACTTATTTTGTTTGTCTCCTTTTAAGGTAAAGTAAAATTTTTCTAGAACACAATTACGTCCCATCAGCACAGCTATGAATTTTCCTCCGGGTCTCAATAGTCTGTTAATTTCTTTTGATAAAATGCTTATTTCATCACTATCAATACAATTAAGGCCACCGAAATTTGAAAACAGGAGATCAAATGAGTTATCTTTAAATTGGTCGAGCTTTGAAAATGGCAATTGAAGAAAATTAATTTCTGTTTTTTCTTTTGCACCCGTTTGTTTTGACTTTGCCATAGCAATCATTTCAGAAGAAACATCAGTTGCTGTAACTTTGTACCCTTTTCGGGAAAGCCAAATTGCATCTTCACCGGTACCGCAATTCAACTCGAGAACATTTTTATAAGTTTCAGAATCTAAATTATTTTCAAGGTATCTGTGCACAACTTCGCGTTGCAGTTGGCCCGTTCGAGTATGAGTAAATTCTTTGTCGTAATTGATTGCGACGTCATCAAATGCTTTTACTGCTGTTGAAGTATTATGGAAAAATTCCTGGTGATTAGTGTCTTTACCGGCAATTGATTTCATTTTTCTTCTATGATTCCATTCGCCTGGAATGTGATAAAGAATACCTGCAGCTCGTTTAATATTTTGTATAGAAACAGTTTCACTTCCTGATATCATTTTTTTAATAACTCGGCACCCTGGTGTCTTCTGTACTTTTTATGAACATATCTGTGCAAGTGTTTGTAGTAGTCGGATGGATAGGTATTTCTGAACATTAGTGCCAATTCATCGGAGTCGGTCCAATTAGCTTTTTCCTTAAGTTCGTGTTTTACATTCTCATAAAATTTTGTGCCGGGCAACGGATAAGAAACTGAAATGCCAACATCATCCGGAAGCAACTCCATAACCATGGCTATAGTTTTTGGATGTCTTCTTCGGTCTCTCCCGGATAGCCAAACTGAAGAAAGAAAGCAGGTTTAATTCCATGTTTTTTAAGAGTAAGGTAGCTTCTTTAATTTGCTCCACCTTGGTGCCTTTGTCCATAGCATCCAGTATCTTCTGAGACCCTGATTCGGCACCCACCCATACATTTTCGCATCCTGAACGAGCCAGGTCAGCGATATTATTCTCCTGAAGGAGTAAGTCGACCCGACTTTGAATTTTGAATTTTATTTGAATTTTATTTTCATTAATGAGGTCTGCAAATTTGTTCACCCATCCCGGTTTCAAACCAAATATATCATCGCAGTACCATAAATGATCAGGATTATATTTTTGTTTAAGTAATTTTATTTCTTCAACTACATTTTCCGGTGATCTGGAGTTGTAACGGTTACCGTATATAGGTTTCGCGCACCAATTGCATTTGAAAGGGCACCCTCGTGTGGTGCTCATGTTCATGGAAAAATAGCCATGGTTTTTTATCCATGCTTGTTTGTAACTATCCACATCAACAAGGTCCCATGCAGGGAATGGAATTTCATCCAAAATCCGGAGCACTTCTCTTGGTTTGTTGGTAATGGTTATGCCGTCTCTCCGGTACAATAAACCATCTACAGAGGAGAAGTCTTTTGTGCCGTTAAAATAAAGTTGCAATACTTCAGTTAAGGTAGTTTCTCCTTCACCTTTTAAAATTGCTGTAGCTCCGTGGTCGAGGTACTTTTCATAATGATCAGCGGCGTCAGAACTGGAAACAAAAACAGGTATTCCGAACTCTTTGGCAATGTGACACATTTCAAACGCAGCCTCTCTCATGTTGGTGAGA
Source organism: Bacteroidota bacterium (assembly GCA_016722525.1). Classification (GTDB taxonomy): domain Bacteria; phylum Bacteroidota; class Bacteroidia; order AKYH767-A; family OLB10; genus JADKJB01. The sequence goes on along the minus strand of JADKJB010000001.1, from coordinate 177,459 downwards.
CACATTTTTGTCAGATAATTGAAACCATCATCATAGATGATCAAAGCATCGGGACGATGAGCCGACATGGATGGTTTTATCTCGTTTGCAGAGGTTGCAAACATGGGATCCCATAACGACACGTTATAGCCTTCCTTTCTAAGAACAGCGGCTGCATAAATTGTTCCCAATGGAGCATACGGCTGCATAATCGACCACTGTTTTGGATCAAATCGCAAAAAATAGGAGTGCGTAAAAAGGATGTTTTTCAATTGGCTAAGATGATGGAGTTGGCATTAATAGTTCATTTATTTTTTTCTTGAAAGTTTCCAATTGTTTTTGATGTTCTGTTAAAACTCTATCGCGGAATCCATTTGGGTGATGTTTTGAAACGCCATCTGAAGCTTGCATATCTCGATTGTATTGAGCTCTTTCCATAGTACGGAACTTTTTTTGCCAAAAATCAACGGTAAGTTTTCTCAGCGTTTTATCTAAAAATAAACCCATCTTTCCGTTGAGTGCTTTTTCCAAAAATATTTTTGAAGAAGGTTCAGGGGGTATTTCGAATTGGTCTTTTAATGCTTTTGGGTGAATAGAGGGATAGTATTTTTTTGACCAGTTGTTTTTTTCTACGAATTGGTAATGCACTTCCGGTTTATAAACAGGTATGGCGAACAATAGTTCTGTAGCGATGAACAAATTGTTATCGGGTAATTTTAAGTTATCAAGGTCAAGAAAGTAATTTACACAAAACAATTTGTGAGAATTGAAGAGAAAAGTTTCTTGTAAAATGCCAGCAAAGAACGTGTGAGCCACAGTCTTTTAGGTTCTGTTATTATTAAAAAATCAATATCCGATTCTGCATCCATGTAGCCTTTGGATAATGAACCTGAAATGACCACTGATCTGACATATGGAAACCGGCTTATCAGGATAGATTTTTTTATCGCCTGCTGCCAGGATGCATCTGCCAACGCATTGCCTTTTATGCGCCTCTCAATATTTTCATATTGCTGATGGGGAAGATAAAAACCGTTTTTTTCATAAAGCATATGGTTCGATTGTAAAAATGCCAAAGCTGCATCCAGCTCGGTGGAAACAATTGATTGAAAATGTGTGTATTCAATTATTTCATCACGCTTAAGCGGATGTTTAAACAGGTCGAAGTACAATATAGTGCTCATTACCGAACAAAGCACATTTTCATTAATGGAATCGGGTAACGGTTTAGCCATAGTGGAAGATATCTCCCAAATATATGAAATTATTTCATGCAGAACGGTGCAATTAATCGGCTGCTTGAATTATTTGAAAAAGGAAATTTTTTTCTAAAATTGAATGTTTTGTTTCCAGCAATTCTAGTTTTTGATCGTGTTCTTTTGCGATTGCTTTAATCCTGGGAATGTTACAATCTTCAGAAAGAATCATAACTACTTTGCTGTTAGAATCATAGTAATTGGTGAGTTGCTGAAATAATTTGGTGAAATATTCAAAGTTTTGTCCACAAAACCAGGCCATTTCGCTCTCGTTTTTCGGATTTACCGGGTAATAGGGAGGATTGATAAAAATGTAATCGAATTTTTGAATCGGTAGATTTTCAAACAAATCGGAAAGGATAATTTTCAGATCTAATTTGTTGAATTTTGCGTTTTGAACAGTGTTTTCGATAGCTAATCGATTAATATCCAATGATGTTACATGGGCTCCTGATTTTGCAGCCATTAACGAAACTAATCCTGATCCGCACCCGGGCTCCAGAAATGTTTTGTTCCGCAAATCCATTTTTTTAATTTCATTAACCAGAATTAGTGTACTGTGAAAAAGCAAAGGGTGAAAAACGCCGGGAAACACAATCATTTTCAAATCCTTAAAAACGAATCGACGTTCCTTTTTTAAGTACCATAAAATCAATGGTTTAATGGCTAATTCCTGAGCTTTTTTTGATATTTTGCGGAACATTTGTACAGCTTGGGAGTTAAAGGTAGAAATTTAAGTAAATCTGTTTGGGTTTGTTTATTTTTATTATCTTTGCAATCCTTTAAAAATAAAGTAAATGATCATCGTACCAATCAAAGAAAACGAGTCCATCGATAAGGCTTTAAAGAAGTTTAAGAAGAAATTCGAAAAAACAGGGGTAGTTCGCGCTTTACGTAGCCGCTCCGCTTTTGAAAAACCTTCTATTACCCGCAGAACTACTGTAAAGAAGGCAGTTTATCGTGATGCCTTAAGAGCAGCTGAAAGTACAGAACTTTAGATTTTTTCTTTTTAAAAGCATGGATATGTTCAAAGTGTAATTATCTTTGAACATAAATATTTGTGCATGCCTCTTACTCGCTTTTTATCCCATCTTCAGTATGAAAAGCGTTATTCTGCTAATACTCTGACCGCCTATAGTACCGATTTAAGTCAGTTTTTCGATTATATCAAAAAAGAATACGACACTTCCGATATCACTATTGTAACACATTTTTATATCCGGTCCTGGATTGTAAGTTTAATAGATGCTAAAATTTCACCCAGATCTGTTAATCGTAAAATTACTGCCTTAAAATCTTTTTTCGTTTTTTATTGCGGGAGAAAGTATTGGATACTAACCCAATGTCGAAAATTCAGTCACCTAAAGTTGGAAAGAAACTGCCTGTTTTTATCGATGAAAGTAAAATGCAAGCACTTTTTTCTGAAATTGTTTTCGAGGAAGGTTTTGCCGGATCCAGAGATAGAGTTATTTTGGAGTTGTTTTATGGCACCGGAATGCGTTTGTCAGAACTGGTGAATCTTAAAGATACCGACATTAATTTCAGCAATCAACACATTAAGGTATTAGGTAAGAGAAACAAAGAGCGTATTATCCCTGTTTCCGGAAATTTGAAAGAGGTATTAAGAAAGTATCTGGTTGAAAGAGATGAATGGCTGACAAAAAATGGTGCGAAATCGCTGGTTTTATTTGTAGACAACCGATGTAACAAAGTGTATACAAAGTTCGTTTATCGTTTAGTGAAGAAGTATCTTGGACAAGTCACAACCGGCGACAAGAAAAATCCTCATGTTTTGAGACATACTTTTGCAACGCATATGCTGAATAATGGTGCTGATATTAATGCTGTCAAAGAATTGCTGGGTCATTCAAGTCTTGCGGCTACTCAGGTTTACACTCACAATACAATTGAAAAGTTAAAAAATATTTACAAACAGGCCCATCCAAAAGCCTGATAAAAACATTTTAATTATGAAAATCAAAGTTCAATCTATTCATTTCACCGCTGACAAGAAGCTGTTGAAGTTCGTTGAAGAAAAAGTCGATAAGTTGTTTCAATTTTATGACAGTATAATCGATAGCGAAGTGTTTCTGCGTTTGGATAAATCAGATAATTCAGAAAATAAAATTGCGGAGATAAAAATTAATACTCCCGGCAAAACACTTTTTGCAAAAGAACAATGTAAAACTTTTGAAGAAGCAACAGATATCGCTGTTGAGGCTCTGCGCAAGCAAATTACTAAACATAAAGAGAAGTTGAGAGGCGTTTAAGTTAAATCATACTAATTTTAAGGGGCTTGAGGCCCCTTTTTTTGTGATTTTAAATTTAAAATGTTGAATCCTGGCAATTAGTTTTTAATTTTGAAATTCAATTTCTTATCCTCTGGCAAAACTGATGTCTTCCGATTTTTATACAAAAGGCGATTACCTGGAAAAGCACCCTAACTGGCATGCTGAAGATGCACCTTGGAAAGCTGCCAATATTCTTAAAATGATTTTGAAGAATAAACTAAATCCTTCTTCCATTTTGGAAATTGGTTGCGGCTCCGGAGAAATATTAAAAAAACTTCAGGATCATCTTCCTTCCAATATTAGTTTTGAAGGATTTGAAGTTTCTCCTCAGGCTTTTGAAATGGCTAAATCCCGTGAGAACGGTAAATTAAAATTTTATCTTGAAAGTTTAACAGCAATTCCTAATACCCGTGCAAGCGATCTTTCATTAATGATTGATGTTTTTGAACATGTTGATGATTACTATGGGTTTTTGAAGGAAGCCAGGGAAAAAGCAAAGAATATAATTTTTCATATTCCGCTTGATATTTCTGTGCAGTCGGTATGGAGAGGCTACCCGCTGTTAAGAAAAAGAAAAAACTCCGGACATATACACTATTTCACAAAAGATACCGCACTTGCGTCTTTAGCTTATAGCGGTTACGAAGTAATTGACTGGTTTTATACAGGCTCTTATATTGATCTTCCATCCAGATCTTTGAGATCGAAATTGGCAAAAATTCCACGTCAGTTACTATATCGACTCAACCCGGATTTTGGTGTAAGAGTACTTGGAGGTTACTCCCTTATGGTTTTAGCTAGATAATAATTGTTGTTTTATTCTCCCAATGCAATTTCAATTTTAGCATAGAGCCATTTTATATCCGCAACATTTTTTTCTTTTTCAACCTCAGTTCTAATTTTTTTGAGCTTTGCTTTGCTTGTTCCTGCTCGAGTAATCGCAGCCAGGAATTTAATGAGATTACGATAGATGGTTTTTTGATATTCAGAAATGCTTTTATTTCTAAGCAAAAATAATCTGAATGACGACACCTGGTAAAAAAATGATTCTGTTTCGTCCAGTTCAAAATAACATTTCAAAAGTATTACACGGGCATCCAACTGATAGAAAATATCTTTGAGTTCAACCTCTTGTAATTTTCTGATTGATTTTTTGTAATCATCATTAATAAACCAGGAATATGCAAGGTTATAGGCAAGGGCATTATCCCTTTCTTCAGGCTTTAGATAGTTAATGTATTTTGTAATGAATTCCTCACACCATTTTTTTTCGTTGAGTCTTAGACTGATGCTTACCATATTTTTAAATTCCCATTGCGAAAGATAATCATGCTTCATCAGTGGTTTGTTCGAGAGAATTGCTTTGTAAATTTCAAAAAGTATTTTTATATAATCACTATTTCCCTGATTGATTTTTCGAACGCAATAATTTTTAATGTATTGATATAATTCAAATACTTCGGATGGTTTAAATAGGCGACTGTGTTCCTTAACCAAACTCAGCGATTTTATAAAAGCCTGTTCATTCGAGAGGTCTGTTAAAAATTGAAGAATATGATAATAGATTTGAATTGATGGAACCGTTGTATAGGGTTCTGTCTGACAAAGATTTTTTAGTTCATCCAACAAATGTATTTGTTGCTGCTTTTGCAGAATGTTCGCCAGGTTGGTTAACTCGCAGCTAAGCTGAAGTTTTTTAATTAAGTAAAAAGCATCGAGGTAAAATAATGTTCCGGAATAATCAGGCGTGCTTTTAGAGTTCAATTTCTTTCCATAATAATTGAGATTCAGTTCCGCATTTTGGAATTTCTCCAATAATGCATCTGAATCGGCCAACTCCGAAGTCATTCCACTTTCATTGTTGGTGAGGAGCAGCGCCTTTTGGCAGTCCTGATCAGCAAAAACTCTGGAAAGAATTTGTTTAGATATCGATTCATTCTTGTCGACTTGTCTGATAATCAAAAAGTTTTCGAGATGTTTGTTCAAATTCGAAATGCAATATCTCATTGCCTTATCATCATAGGGAACATCTCCAAACACCTTATTATAAAGTTCTGATTTAAACTTTGGACCGGATTGCTTCTGATTTAAGAGCGCCTCAAAAAGCTTTTTGGAGTTGCCGTCGCACTTGAAAAACGGTGATTCCAGGTACAATTCAAACAGGTTTCGATCCTTTTCACTCAATACTTCATACAATTCTTCAAGTTTACTTTTCGCCATAATAGTATATTCTGTTGGCAAATAACGTAAAAAATTCAAAAATAACCTATAATAAATTAATTAAAATATTGATAATTAATAAAATGTATATAATTACTAAATAAATTGCATCTGGCAAACATTAAAAAGTGAATTTTTTATGGCTATAAAACCGTATTATCATTGTATCGTGAAAAAAGTCTAAATGTCCTTACCTTTAAAATCTCTTATCATGAAAACATATATTAAATCCCAAATTGCAAATTTTATTCTGAAAAGAAGCATCTTTTTTGTTTCACTACTTGTATTAGCCTCAGGAAATTTAAGAGCGGCTGATTATTTCTGGGTAGGTGGATCCGGTAACTGGAGTGATTACGCAGCCCATTGGGCAACTACAAGTGGTGGTTCCATATTCCATACTGCAATACCAACTCTTAACGATAATGTATATTTCGATGCCAACAGTTTTTCAACAAGTGGCCAGGAGGTATTGATTGATAATACTTTAATATATTGTAATAGTATGGATTGGACAGGGGCATTATTCAATCCGGTAATGAACGGGCTTGGAAATGCTTTACATATTTATGGTTCCTTGACTCTCACATCAGCAATGACCTGGAATATAAAGAGGATTGATTTCCTTGGCACCAATCCTGGTAACTTGATTTCTCAAGCAGCAAATGATTTAGATACACTTTATTTTGAAGGGTCAGGAACTTATGCATTCACTGAAGATATTGTTGCTAAAAGCATTTATGTTTATGATGGAACATTATCAACAGCAGGATTTGATGTCACAACTCAAAAATTTATTTTCGGATTAACTGGTGGTGCAACAGTAAATGCTGATTTAAGTAATTCCACTATTAATATAAGTGATGTATTTAATGCCTATTACGGAACGGTCAACCTGACATCGGCAACCTGTGACCTGAATTTTATCAATGCAATTGTTTCAAAAACATACCTCTGGGCAAACGGACACTCATTCAATAATATTTTCTGTCAATCCAATACTGAAGTTATTGGAAGTTTTAATTGTCAACTGCTCACCGCAAACAGTTCCTTTTATATTAATAATAGTTCTGGGAATGCCACTTGTACCAATGCTACTTTCGCCGGTAGCACTACACTCGATTGTAATTTCAGTGCAAACAATCTGGCCATGACTTCATCCGGTGTTTTTATTAAAATCAAGCAGCTATCAGTGAGCAACACATTTACTGCAAATGGAATTTGTGGTGAGCCAATCCAAATTCGTCCCATTGATTTCCTGAATGCAGGTTCTCTTGTTATTCATTCAGGAACAATAACAGTTGATTATGCGATTATAACTTCCGTACAGGCATCCGGTGGTGCTACGTTTATTGCCAATAACAGTGTTGATGGAGGTAATAATACAGGTTGGACCATTAATGGTGCAGCTCCAAGAACACTCTATTGGATAGGGGGGACGGGAAACTGGGAAGATGAAAATCATTGGTCATTAACCAGCGGAGGGCCGGGAGGAAATTGTGTTCCTTCTCTTTTAGATGATGTATTTTTTGATGCCAACTCATTCAGCCAGGCAGGCGAAATTGTTACCATAACCAATTCACCTGCAACTTGTAAAACTATGGACTGGACAGGAGCTGCATTTAGTCCTGAAATTACTTCAAACAACGGCTATGGTTCAGTCATCATGTATGGTTCAATGGTTTTAAATGCCGGTGTTCAATGGGATTTATATGAGATGCGGTTTGCAGGAGCTGCATTAGGAAATACCATATTTTCCGCAGGTGTTCAAATTCCCGCGCTGGTGATTGATGGTATTGGATCATGGACACTCCTTGACGAGTTTCATGGCAATGGTCTTAGTGTTTACCAGGGAACATTTAACTCAGGGAATAATGATATCTATGCTGATGTGATTTCGGCTAATGGAAATAACTCGTCCATATTTATAGATTTTGGAACATCAACTTTATATCTGGGTGAAAGATATGTGGCTTTTAGCAATCAACTCAATATTAGCAGCGCGAATGCGAATGTAGTGATGGAACAAACAACCGGTACATCCATGGAGTTTCAAACGTATGATGCAATTTTTAATCAAGTAACCTTTATAGATCCCGTTTATGTTGGAAAACTAACGTGTAATAGGCTGGATACTTATGCTGGTGTAACACTCACCGATCTTAACGCATTAACAGCTGAATTCAGGGCATCTTTTCAGGCTGTGAAACTGACCGCCGACAGTTTAATATTTTCTTCCGGTGTTCATGAGTTTTTATTTGATACAGCTCAGGTAAATATTGACTGGAACATTGCCAGTAGTTGTGCAAATACATTGACATTAAACAAATACAATCCTTTCAATTCACAGGCCATTTTGATAAGCCCGGTTACTCTTTCAAATCTTGATTATCTTGTTATCAATAATATTCAAGCTACCGGTGGTGGCTCCTTCATTGCCAACAACAGTTTGAATTTAGGTAACAATACCGGCTGGACCATTAACATGGCTGCTTCCGCAATTTGTTCTGGATTGGTGGAACAGGCGTATGGAATGATAATTCAAACTGGTCGCTGTCATCTGGAGGAACAGGCGGAGAATGTCAACCCTCTATGCAGGACAATGTGATCTTTGATGCAAATTCATTTTCTCCATCCGGCGATACTGTTTATGTGCATCCAACACTCGGTGTTTATGTAAATAATCTGACATTTACTTCAATTCCAAACGCAACTGTTTTGTACAGTTCAAGTGGTAATTCCGCCATCAATGTATCCGGGTCACTTACAATGCCTGCCGAATTAAATTTATATTCTGTAGTTCTAAAAATGACATCATCTGTTTCGGGTAACACTTTATCTTCCGGAGGAAATTCCTTCACCGAAATCATTTTTGCCGGTTCAGGCGATTGGACTTTACAGGATGATTTGAGTGCATCAAATTTCAGTGCTGTAAGTGGTACTTTCATAAGTGATGGACATGCAATAAATGTTGGAGGGGTGAACCTTGGAGGAAATGCAACTCTTGATTTCGGAACTTCAACTATTACTGTTATAGGATTCTGGTCGAATTACAACGTTACCATCATAGGAGGAGATGCCAATCTTATTATGACCAGTTCTTTCCTTTCTATACAGCCTGCAGGTGCACATTTTAATTCAATCACTTTCACAGGAACAGCAAATACAACATCTAATTTTAGTTGTAATTATTTAATTGCTAATGGAAATTTTACTAATATAAATTCAATTATTACTGCAGGAACTGCCACCTTCAAAAGTGATGTCAGACTGCCTCTTAATTTCATTTGTGATACGTTGATATTGGATAACCCAGGCAATCTTGTTGAAATTTCCAATATGACTGTCAATGGAGATATGATTTGTAATGGAAATAGCGGTTTCCCAATTCAGATTGAAGGTTATAATGGTGCCGGCGTCATCCAGAAATCATCAGGGCAAATTTGCATTGAATATGTTTTAATCAAAGATATTCAAGCTATCGGTGGTGCTCAGTTTTTTGCTGGAAACACCAGCGTTAATCTTGGTGGAAATAGCGGATGGTCCTTTACCTCATGTGTTCCTCCAGCAAGTAATGTATGGCCGGGAGATGCTAATTACGATTTAACAGCTGATAATAATGACATTCTTAACATTGGACTTGCCTTTGGATATTCAGGTCCTGTTCGTTCAGGAGCCTCACTGGCATGGTCGGCCCAGCCAGCTACTGATTGGTCGGCTCAATTTGCAAATGGTGCCAATTTAAAACATGCTGATACTGATGGAAGCGGATCTGTTGATAATGATGACACCACTGCAGTATCATTGAATTATGGTTTAACTCATCCATTCAGGTTGTTAAATCCTTCCGCAACTCAATTGCCGGCTCCTGTGTTGTATGTTACAACTAATCCTGATACTGCCAGTACCAGCGATACCGTAGAGGTGAGTATTTTTCTTGGTACAAATAGTTCTCCTGTCGATAGTATTTATGGTATCGCATTCACAGTTAATTTCGATACAGCATTAGTGAATACTTCTTATATGAATCCTGATTTTAGTGGTTGTTGGTTAGGAACTTCTTCAGTGGATCTTATCACTTTTAATAAGGATCTTCTTCAACAAGGAAGAGTGGATATTACACTGGTAAGAACAGATCAGCAAAATAGTAGTGGTTTTGGGTTTTTAGGAAGACTAGGAATTGTAATTGTTGATAATGTCGGAGCTAAAATCACGCTGCCTGTTACTTTATCAAATATAACTGCAATTACTGCAGGTGAATATATTGTTCCTGTTGCATTTGAAAATGATTCTATTATAATTGACACAACTGGAACTGTTGGGATCTTAGAGCCGATTATTGATAATGAAATGATTAGTTTGTATCCTAATCCCGCCGATCAATTTGTTCAGGTTATTAGTGCTGAATTGAAAATTGAAAAATACACCATTTACAATCAATATGGCATCCAACTTTCTAGTAAAGAGCTTTTAACTGATAAGTTCAAATTAAATACTTCAGGCCTTTCTCAGGGAGTTTATACTATTCGGTTCTTTACAGAGAAAGGCACCATTACCAAAAAATTTCTTGTGGTTAGGAAATAATTTTTCATTGTACGCATTGATTGGCCCCGGCTTACCGGGGCTTTTTTATTTTAATAAATTGTTTGTTAAATTTCCGGTTGTTGAATTGACTTGCTTTATTCAATTTTGCAATCATGATTTCAAATACTGACATGTACCAGGCATTAGTTAATAAAGATGCCTCTTTCGAAGGCATCTTCTTTGCTGCCGTAAAAACCACAGGAATTTTTTGCAGACCTACTTGTACTGCAAGGAAACCCAAAGTGGAAAATGTGGAATTCTATGTTACTGCAAAAGATGCTATGTTGAATGGTTACAGGCCATGTAAGGTATGCAACCCCTAAAAAACCCTGGTCATACTCCTGATGTCATACAAGAATTGTTTGACGAATTGAACAATGACCCTTCAATAAAAATAAAGGACTTTGACCTAGTAAAACGTAATATTGAACCTTCACTGATCAGGCGTTGGTTTTTAAAAAACCATGGAATGACCTTTCATGCATTTCAAAGAGTTTTCAGAATAAATGCCGCTTTAAAAAAAATTCAACAAGGAGATTCTGTAACTTCAACTGCATTTGATTCGGGGTATGAATCAATTAGCGGCTTTAGCGATTCTTTTAAAAACGTATTGGGCGTTTCTCCTAAATTCAGTTTTAAGAAATCCATTGTGGATCTTGCTAGGATAGATACACCACTTGGTCCTATGTTTGCCTGTGCAACCAAGGATGGTATTTGTTTGCTTGAATTCACTGATCGCAAAATGCTGGAAACGGAATTCAAGATGATCAAAAAGAAAATGAATGCTGATATTATTTATGGTGCCAATAAACATCTGGAAAAATTAAAAGAAGAACTTGACGAGTACTTCACGGGAAAAAGAAAATTATTCAGCGTTCCCTTATCATTAGTTGGTACTGCATTTTCAAAAACAGGTATGGCATGAATTGATCAATATTCCTTATGGAACCACCCGTTCCTACAGTCAGCAGGCAACAGCACTTGGGAAACAATCTGCCATACGTGCCATTGCTCAGGCTAATGGTATGAACAAAATTTCGATTGTAGTCCCATGCCACAGAGTAATTGGAAGTGATGGACAACTTACAGGATATGGTGGAGGTCTGTGGCGAAAAAAATGGTTGCTTGATTTAGAGATAAAACATTTAATATGAAAATAAAAAATCAAAGGTGCCGGATTTTAAATCCGACACCTTTGATTTTTATTTAATATTCTCTGAGTATTAAAATTGTTTAACCACTTTCTCTACAATTCGCTCATTTCCACTTTCAACAATTACCTGATAAATATCAGGAGCAAGATAGCCAAGATCAATTTTTAACTGTTGAATTCCTGAGGCAACCGGATATTCTTTTGAATAAACTATTTGACCGAGTACATTTACTATTCTGACAACAGCTTTTCCCTGTGCATTTTGATTGATAACGATATTTAATTCTGTATTAACAGGATTTGGGTATATGTTAATCAATGCAGAAGCAGAGGTGTTCGCAAAACAATTAACAGTAATGATTTTCGATGATGCTGATTCTCCATTAAAATCAAATTGATTCAACCGGTAGTACCAGGACGAGTTTGATTTGGAATTATTATCAACAAATGAATATTCTGTAAGTGCTGATGTAGTTCCTGCACCTTTCAACCTGGCAACTTCTTCAAAATTAATTCCATCTGAACTTCTTTCTAAGGTGAAATAATCATTGTTGATTTCAGATGCAGTGCTCCATTTTATGATGATATCATTTTTATCACAAGCCCCTGTGAAATTTATTAATTCAACAGGCAATGGTATAGATTGAGGAGCTAAATTGAAGTTTTCAGTATTGAATGAAATCCATGCGCTTTTGGTAACACTGGAAAGATTCGGAGACGCAAGTCCTGAAATTAGTACTCCTGAAATAGATCTCCATTGAACCGGAGGTGCATTGTAGGCCCATTGTGTCATAAGCAGATTTGGTAGCGGGGCAATAGCATCTTGAAGATTATCAAAGTATAATCTAATGTCAGGATTGGTTGTGCCACTGAGTCCATTTATTTTTTGATACCAAAGCGGGTTAATAGAACCTAAATTGGCGTCTTTTAACAGAATAGAAAATCCATCAGCAGTAGGATCATTATTTACGAAACGACCAGCATAAGTATTCGCAGCTGCATTTGTTGGGGTAAGAGCTACTGGTCTGAATCTTGGATTGCCCTGACTGGATCCCATAGGGAATAGATATTGACCGGGAGAATTGGTGTTTCGGCGTAAACGACCGGCACCGGTACTGCTAACAAAACCCTGAACAGGTGTTGAATTTAATCCTCCGAAACGAGTTACCGCTCCTACTGAAGGGTTGGTGACATGCATCCAGAATCCTTGCGTTGCCAACTCACGATCGCGGAGTTGTAATGTTCCTTGACAAACGGTGTTTAAAGTTTGCGTTTTTATCCCGGTGCCAGCTAGAATAAGATCAAAGAAATTTGTTGTTGTGGTCCCTGTAATAAATTGCGCAGCTCCAAGAAATTCAGTTGAACCAGGGCTGGAATTAATAAATGCATTCCCTGAACTGTTATTGGTCCAGTCACCTGATAATGTTATTTGACCATTGTTATCTATTCGGCCAATATTTGCCCCATTATCACGGTTAATTATGCCGCCTTGAATTGTTACAAGCGCCCCTGTCTCCACCTGGATAAGAGAGCCATCATTGACAATAAGTCCCGTTCCAAAAGCAGGACAAGTGGCAACTGTTATGTAAGCTGTTTTAACTAATGAATTATTTCCAAATGCATTGATAGCTTGCAGCGAAACATTATAAACACCTGCCGTAGCATAAGTAACAACTGGATTTTGAAGTGCTGAAAGAAATGGAGCTCCTCCGGTGAAAATCCAATTCCAACCTGTAGGTGAATTTGTTGATTGATCGGCAAACGATACGGATGAGCCGGCACAAACTGTTGTTGGCCATCCGGTGAAGGCTGCTACCGGTGCAGAACATACGTTAACTGTAATGTATCCGGCAATAGTAGTAGTATTTGTGCCGCTGATATTAGATACAGTTAAAGTAACTGCGTATACACCTGCAACGGCATAATTAATAACAGGGTTTTGGAGAATAGAAGTAGCTGGTGTTCCTCCGGCAAAGGTCCATGACCAGGTATTGGGACTATTAGTTGATAAATCAGAGAATGTGACGTTTCCGCCTGCACATAAAGTAGTGGGTGTTCCTGAAAAAGCCGCTACAGGAGGCAATGGGCAGTTTACTACTGTGATATATGCAGTTTTTGTAATCGATCCTGATCCATAAAGATTGGAGGCCGTTAACGTAACTGCATATACTCCCGCTGCAGCATAGCTTATTGATGGATTTTGCAACGCCGATGTTGCCGGTGATCCGCCAGGGAATGTCCAGGCCCAGCCTGTTGGTGAGTTGGAGGATAGGTCATTAAAAAATACCTGTTGTCCTGTGCAAACGGATAACGGAGCCGCTGAAAAATTGGCAACAGGAGGAGGACAGTTGTTTACTACTATATAATTGGTTTTAATTTCAGTATCGTTTCCTGAAACGTTACTTACCACTAAGGTGACAGTGTAACTACCGGGAGCTGCATATAAAATTGGTGGAGGATTTTGCCCGACAAAAACTGCCGGTGCTCCCCCTGGGAAACTCCAGTTCCAGGTTGTTGGAGTGCCAACACTCAAATCGGTGAAGGTTACAGAAATTGAATTACAACCTGTTGTAGGTGAACCGGAGAAGTTTGCAATAGGTGCATTTATGGAACAATTAGAAGCGTTCAATGCAATCATTGCACTTGGCCCACACGAATTATTAACTATGCTGCGTGACATAATATCATTACCACCGGCAAGTTCACTGATTCCAGTGAGTGTTCTTCGATCAGTGTTTGGACCAACTGCGTAATTCATTACAGTAACTGGTACAATGGTATGACCTAATTGGTGGCTGTGACCTAATTCGTGCAAAGAAACTGATTCAAAATCGAACAAGCCACCACCGGTAGGAGCGGGGCCATAATTCCAGTTAATACCACCGGTTCCATTTGTTCTGAATTTAAGATCGTTTTCTGTCAGGTACCAAACATTTGATGCGCAGCCGTTATAGTAAGAATATGAAACGCCTAAAACTCCTGCAGGAAGTGCACATGCTCCATCAAAAGTTACAATATTACTTCCATCAGAAGCTTGACAAGCAATGGCAGTTGTTCCTGTTTTATTGAAGTTAACAAAAGTATTGCACCTCCAGGTTTGAAGTGCGCGCTCAAAAGAAGCTACAGCCGGGGCATTTGCATTGAATGTATTATTATAAAGGTAGTTGTAACCACCAATCCCATTGTCATTCACTAAATCAGGTTGGTAATAAACACCTCCTGAATTTACGTTGGACTCGTTATAGTTAATAATAATTGAAATTCCTGAAATAGTTGATTCATTCAATTCATTGGTAACTCTGATGGTGCCACTACCAGCTTGAGTTGGAACCCAGGCTTGAATGGAAACTGCACTCCACAAAATAATATGATTTGCAGGTGTTGGAATAAATCCGGCACCACCGTTATTGGCATCTCTGAATTCAAGGGCTCTGGTGCCACCAAAAGGACCGGCTCCAAAATTGGTTCCGGTAATGGTAACCAAAGTGAATGTACCAGCAGTGGAAGGTGTAGTAATAGCTGTAATAGTTGGAAAAGCCAGTAGGCTGGGGTTGCCGCCGGGACCTGAATTTGCAGGCTGGGCAACATTGAATGGTAGTATCTCAGTAAAGGGTTGTCCGGTGAGAGTAATTATACTTTGATAAACTTGAACAGAAATATCAGAATAAACTTCGAAGGCGTCAATTGCTTCTTGCGATTTGATATCATATTTAATAAATGATTGATTGGCCGCATAACCTTCAAATTGAAGTGTCGCAGAGAAAGGCGATAAGCTATTTGTTTGAGTGGATGGAACGCCAAAAAAGATTCCTGTTTCATCAATTTTAAATTCTAAAGCAGGTTCAGCTTTAATAAAAGTGTTGCCAACAAGACCTCCTTCAGTAATAATTTCTATTTGATTGGTAGTGATATTGCCTTTGAATACTTTGTAAACTTCTATAACGTTGCTGGTATATATGAAATCTTGGGTAGCATTCCAGAGAGAAGTTTTATTAACAACTTTTCCTTCAATAATAATATCAGATTGATTGATCCTTTCGGATAAACTCACAGGGAAAGTCATGCATTGCCCCATTG
Organism: Bacteroidota bacterium; assembly: GCA_016722525.1. Taxonomy (GTDB): domain Bacteria; phylum Bacteroidota; class Bacteroidia; order AKYH767-A; family OLB10; genus JADKJB01. The sequence goes on along the minus strand of JADKJB010000001.1, from coordinate 161,902 downwards.
CAAGAGCACTGAATGATAAACTTAGTAGTAAAAGGTAAAGCCTTTTCATGATTTGTTTTGTTTTAGGTTGGAAGCTTTATCGTTTTATGGATTTTTCTTGGTTTTAACTTCCGGGGTCTGACTGGATTCAGCACTTACAGGTGTAAGTGATTTCATTGGTTTGTAATAAATTGCAGCTTCCTTTGATTGACCATACAGGTATGGAAGCAGGTATTTGCCCGATGCATCACCGGTTTTAGCAACTTCCACTTCCCGCAATTGGGGATTTTGTTGCAGATAAGGATCATTTCTTTCTGCAGTGACCATCCAGGATACTTTCATTCCGGGCGCACCTCCTGAAATAACAAACTGTTTGTTCTGAATTTCTTGCTTTACAAAAACACTGCTTTGCTGACCAATTGAAGTCAGGTTGTAGGAATAATTGTCATTATTGATTGTTTCAAAATAGGATGGCAGCATAACAACAGCTTCTCCATTTGCATCCATAATTGCATTTCCTCTGTACATATTGAGCACTTCATTGGATTCAATAGAAAAATGTTTGAGGAATTTATTGGAAGGATCTGATGGGTGGTCAATTACGAAAGTTTTTAAGCCCGATGCAGCCAAATCGCCATTGGCAAAAATGGCGTAGCGTGTTGCACTATTTGGTGCCGCCAGCTCTTGTCCGAGTATGCCTACGGCATTAGTTCCGGTGGTTTGGTTATCTCCAAAAATAGCTAATGAATTATTTGCAGTGATCGTTCCTGTTGGAACAACACCCCAAACTCCATAGGGACTAGCTCCAACATTAGCCACTCCAAGCATTCCGGTTCCATTGGTTCCTGTTCCAAGTCCGTATACACCTTCGCCACCTAATGAATAAGAGGCACCAATGACACCTGAGCCTGCAGAAGAATCCACACCAGTGACACCAGCCCCGCCGTTGAATGAAATAATGATAGTTTTATTATTTGTACCCAATACTGCACTACCTGAAACACCTGATAAAACTGTTGAAAAAGCCAATACACCAAATCGAGTTGCTTTGAATGAACCAGCACTTCCCGCTAATAGATAGGTTCCCGCCACATTATTCCCGGTTGCAATAATTCCGGTTCCCCCCAAATTTGTATTTGCTGCCTGCACTCCAAATCCGGTTGCTCCTGCGGTCAATCCTAATACCCCTACACCTGCTCCGGAATTTCCAAATGCGCCAATTCCAGATGGATTCTCACCATAGACGCCAGCTCCTCCTGCAACATTTACATATCCATTGACGGCAAAATTATTTGCGGCATTGATAGTGCCAACGTAACCTGTTCCATAAACCCCTAAAACATCACCTGCTTGTGTTGTTGCAGCGTTAATTGATACCGGACCTCCTGCAAAACTCTTATTCGTTCATTAGCTGCAGCACTGCCGCCTGTTTTAACAACAAAATCAACAACATCTGTGGTACCAATAAAATTAGTTGTTGCCAATGTTCCGCTATTACCGGTAGTCATCCAAGAAGGTGAATTTGCAGCTGTAGCAAGTATCAAGGTTCCGGTGGGATCAGCAAGAACTGTTCTATTACCAATACCTGCTAATGTTGAAGACCGAATATTTCCAATGACATGAAGTTTTTCAAGTGGAGTTGCTGTTCCAATTCCAACATTTTGCCCATAAGAAATGATGGGTCCTAATACTAAAATTGAAAACGAAAAGGTAGAAAGTAATAACTTAATTTTTAAAGTATTGAAATTCATAATTTAAATAGAATGGACGGTAATTATTTTGAGACTTTGAGTTTTATTTAATTATTTTACGTGGATGAAGCTTGTTTTGTTTATTTTATTTCTTCTCAATGGTTTTGGTCATTTTTTGAGGTTCAGGTTTAGGAATTGTGTAGTCATACACAACATTGTCTGAAGGCCATCTCCATATAGTAGAAACATCAGGTTGATTTTTGGCTTTTGCCTTGGCAGGTTCTTTGTCAGGTTTTATCCCGATAGGACCCGGAGCTTGCATAAATCTACCTTCTCCATAATTGGTTTTAGGTTTAACAACCAGCTGATATTCAAGTGTGCCACTGTTGGATCCACCATTAAGTTCGATAAGGTCAAATCCGGTAGCAGTGCGGTTGGCCATAGCAACGCCATTAAAATTCAGCATATCAACGGGAGTGCAAAATGCGCGGATGGGGTAATCGGGATTAACAAAAATGATGTCAGCTAAAATAGGATCTAATTCTACGTGAGCACTTCCATTCACTAATTCCACAGTGCCATAATCCTGATACCAGTATTCAGGTGATTCGGGGCAAGTGAGAGTAATGCGTCCATGATTTGGAGTAGGAATAATCTCACTTACAGTACCAACTCCGGCTATCTTTCTGTTTAAACCCGCATTGGCCACGTAGGCAAATGAGTTATTTACGCCTGCATAATTATTGGATTCAAAATAGCCTCCGGTATTTCCAGCAACTAAATTATTGCAATATACTCTTCCTAAAATACCAATTCCATCCTGGTTTTGACTGTTAACAACCCCACTGACTCCAACACCATAGGAAGAATTGCCTAAAACTATTCCCCGATTAAAATATCCTGAAATTGCATTTTGGAAAGCAAAGCTTCCAAAATTTGCAGATTCATTCAACTGGCCATATATCCCTGGCGGATTGAATGTAGTACTGGGATTGTCGACACCGAAATAACCTGCGATCCACACATCAGAATAAGAAATATGGGCAGCATAGGAAGCGGGATTGCGTGTTACAGTTATTAAGGATGGATTAGCAGTTGCAGTTCCTTCTTCTGAAAAAATAACTGCTCCGGGTGTAACGCCAAAAGTTCCCAGTGCAATGGCGCCACTATATCCCAGGTAGCCCGAGCCAAAGCCGGTTTGAGTACCTCGTACAGCTACACCCGAAGCAGTTTGAACATGTAATCTTGCCAAAGGAAGGCTAATGCCAATTCCTACGTTTCCGGTAGCTAAAACCCGCATTCTCTCGTTGATGGCGGCACTTCCTCCTGTATTTATAACAAAATCAACAACGTCGGTGGTGCCGATAAAGTTGGTTCCTGCTATTGTTCCCGAATTTCCTGTTGTCATCCAGGCAGGAGAAGTCGTTCCCGGAGTTACTAATAGGGTTCCATTTGGGTCGGCCAAAACAACTCTGTTTCCAATACCTGCAAGAGTGGATGATCTGATATTTCCAATAACATGGAGTTTTTCAAATGGTGTTGCAGTTCCTACACCTACATTTTGGCCAACGGAATGATTTTGCAAAAAGAGACCCAAAGAAATTAAAAATGCTGATTTGTAATATTTTACGATTGATTGCTTCATTTTTTTTTGATTTAATGAAAGATACATTAATAGCAAATATAGTCAATTAGAATATATATTACAAAAAAGATATAGTTTGTTGAAAACAAGACTCTTCAATAAAGGCATTCGCTGCATTTTTGAATATTTGGATCACTGAATTGTTAATAACTTTATTAAACCAGGTAATTGTTAAAATAATGACTGATAAATTTTTTCAGTAACTATTTGTATATCAAAATATGTTTCATACATTTGCAATCCCAAAATTAGGGTGTTCTTTGAGTGATTAATAAATAGTATTGCCGATGTAGCTCAGTTGGCCAGAGCTACTGATTTGTAATCAGTGGGTCGGGGGTTCGAATCCCTCCATCGGCTCTTCGGAATCATGTGGCAACAGCCGTCCCGAGTTTATCTGCTTAAGCAGGTGAGGGAGGTACCAGAGTGGCCAAATGGGACAGACTGTAAATCTGTTGTCTTACGACTTCGAAGGTTCGAATCCTTCTCTCCCCACTTAATACTTTATAGGTTTAAACCGGTTAAAGTTTTAGGATAGCTGTAAACGAATGATTTGTTTCATTCAGATTTACGTCATATGATTGCTGAAGATCAATTAAATAACTAAAAATTGGTGATTTAATTGGTAGTACTAATTAAGGTAGCTCTACTTCGTTGTAGAGGTATTTTAATTTAAAGAAGAAATCTGGTTCATAGTTCTGTACCGGGTTTCTCAAAAAGATAAGCGGAAGTAGCTCATTTGGTAGAGCATCAGCCTTCCAAGCTGAGGGTGGCCGGTTCGAGCCCGGTCTTCCGCTCTGAATAGTTCTTTAAAAGTTATAGAGGAATTTAATAAAGGAAGTGCATGAGGAAGTTGAGTTTGCTTCTTTAAGAAAGTGACTTTCAAGTCTGCACTCTAAGTTAAAAGCCAATGTAGCTCAGTCGGTAGAGCACATCCATGGTAAGGATGAGGTCACCAGTTCGATCCTGGTCATTGGCTCCATAAAGTGACCTTAAAAAGAGTGAAGCATATTTAGAGTTAGTAAAAATATTCCTGTCAAAGCTAGCAGCCCTTATATATAGGAAATGGCAATCAGGAACTAAAACAGGAATCAAAAATCAATTAATAAAAACCTCGTCTAATAATCAATAAAAAATGGCAAAAGAAAAATTTGATCGTTCCAAACCTCACGTTAATATTGGAACTATTGGTCACGTTGACCACGGTAAAACTACCCTCACAGCTGCTATCACCTCTGTTCTTGCTAGTCAGGGACTTGCTGAAGTGCGCGACTTCTCTTCAATTGACAACGCTCCTGAAGAAAAAGAAAGAGGAATTACGATTAATACATCACACGTAGAGTATCAGACTAAAAGTCGTCACTATGCTCACGTTGATTGTCCTGGTCACGCGGATTATGTAAAGAATATGGTTACTGGTGCTGCCCAAATGGACGGTGCTATTTTGGTGGTAGCCGCTACTGATGGTCCAATGCCACAAACACGCGAGCACATCCTGCTTGCACGTCAGGTTGGTGTACCTAAGATAGTAGTATTTATGAATAAAGTTGATATGGTTGACGATCCTGAACTTCTTGATCTTGTTGAGATGGAGATTCGTGAATTGTTGAGTTTTTATCAATTTGATGGTGACAATACTCCGATCATTCGTGGTTCTGCTTTAGGTGGATTGAATGGTGATGCTAACTGGGTTCCAAAAATCAATGATTTGATGGAAGCTGTTGATACATTTATTCCAATCCCTCCTCGTGATATTGATAAGCCATTCCTTATGCCCGTTGAAGACGTGTTCTCGATTACAGGTCGTGGAACCGTAGCAACTGGACGTATTGAAAGAGGTATCATCAATTCTAACGATACTGTTGATATTCTTGGAATGCAGGAAAAGAAACTTACTTCAACTGTTACAGGAGTAGAAATGTTCCGTAAGATCCTTGATAAAGGTGAAGCTGGTGATAACGTAGGTTTATTGTTGCGTGGTATTGAAAAGAATGATATCCGCAGGGGTATGGTTGTTGCCAAGCCAGGATCGATTACACCACACACCGATTTCAAAGCTGAAATTTATGTTTTGAAAAAAGAAGAAGGTGGTCGTCACACTCCTTTCCACAATAAATACCGTCCACAGTTTTATTTAAGAACAACTGATGTTACCGGAGAAATCGTACTTCCAGAAGGACGTGAAATGGTAATGCCAGGAGATAACGTTACTATCACAGTTCAATTAATTGTTCCGGTAGCCATGGATAAAGGTCTTCGTTTCGCGATTCGTGAAGGTGGCCGTACCGTTGGTGCAGGTCAGGTAATCGAAATCATAAAGTAATTAGCTTATACCCGGAACAAAACAGCCGGTTCCTTTTCAAAGGACCGGCTGTATTTTCCGATTAAGTGATTGCTGAAAGATAAGCTGATTCTAACATCAAAAGAGATTTATATAATACGGGTGTAGCTCAATTGGTAGAGTAGTGGTCTCCAAAACCATTGGCTGGGAGTTCGAGTCTCTCCACCCGTGCCATCAATTGGATCTGGAGACATTATCATATTAAAGAAATTTTAAAGTCAGTTTAAAATGGAAAAAATAAAAGCCTACATAAAAGATTCATACAATGAATTGATGCATAAAGTGTCATGGCCAACTTGGAGTGAACTTCAAAGTAGTGCACTGGTTGTGTTGGTGGCTTCGTTTATTATCGGATTAATGGTTTTTGGAATAGATGCCGTTTTCCAGTTAGTGATGAATCTTATTTATAGTTCTTTTTAATATACTATGGCGATGAGCGATAAAAAATGGTATGTTATTAGAGCTATCAGTGGTAAAGAGAAGAAAGTTAAGCAATATATTGAATCAGAAATCTCAAGACTGAAATTGCAAGATTATGTTGCGCAAGTTTTGATACCAATGGAAAAAGTTTACCAGATAAAAGATGGTAAAAAAGTAAGTAAAGAAAGAAGTTATTTCCCGGGGTATGTATTGATAGAAGCGATTCTTACCGGTGAAATACCACATATTATTGAAAACACTACCGGAGTGATAGGATTTCTCGGAGCAAAAGGAGAAGCTCCTGCACCTCTAAGAACATCAGAGGTGAACAGGATACTTGGGAAGGTAGATGAATTAGCCGATTCGGAGGAAATAATACACAATCCTTTCGTTGTTGGCGAGTCGGTAAAAGTTGTGGATGGCCCATTCAATAGTTTTAGTGGCATCATTGAAGAAGTTAATGAAGAAAAGAAAAAGCTTAAGGTAATGGTTAAAATTTTCGGAAGAAAAACACCATTGGAATTAAGTTATATGCAGGTAGAAAAAGAATAACAACCCTTCCTGTGCTAAAGGATTCCGCCAGTTAGCTTCCACGCTTTCGGATACTCTAAACACAAGAACTATATATCTCAAATAAAATGGCTAAAGAAATAGGCGCCCTTATAAAACTCCAGGTAAAAGGTGGTGCAGCAAATCCTGCTCCTCCAATTGGTCCTGCATTAGGAGCAAAAGGGGTGAACATCATGGAGTTCTGTAAGCAGTTTAACGCTCGTACACAGGATCAGGCAGGAAAAGTTCTCCCGGTGATCATTACTGTTTACGTTGATAAATCATTTGAATTTATCATCAAAACTCCTCCTGTTGCAGTACAATTACTGGAAGGTACCAAGTTGAAATCAGGATCGTCAGAACCAAATCGTAAGAAAATTGCTACTGTTTCCTGGGATCAGGTACGTTCTATTGCAGAAGCAAAAATGCCCGATCTGAATTGCTTTACTGTTGAGTCAGCTATGAGAATGGTAGCTGGAACAGCTCGTAGTATGGGAATTACAGTTGAGGGAGAGTTTCCCGGAAAATAATTAATCCGGCAGAAGTTTATTCATTATAAACAATTGCACAAAAATGCCAAGTTTAACTAAAAAACAAAAAGCAGTTCAGTCTAAAGTAGACAGAACCAAACAATATTCACTTCTGGATGCATCCAAACTGGTGAAAGAAATTTCTTACACTAAGTTTGATGAATCAGTTGACCTTGCAGTACGTTTGGGAGTTGATCCTCGTAAAGCAAACCAAATGGTGAGAGGAATTGTTACCCTTCCTCATGGAACGGGTAAAACTATTAAAGTTCTGGTTCTTTGCACTCCCGATAAGGAAAAAGAAGCAACTGATGCCGGAGCGGATTATGTAGGTCTGGACGAGTATATCAAAAAAATCGAAGACGGTTGGATTGATATGGACGTTGTGATTACTATGCCCAGTGTAATGGCCAAAGTTGGTAAATTAGGTAAAGTATTGGGACCTCGTAATTTGATGCCAAATCCTAAAACCGGAACCGTAACCAATGATATCGGTAAGGCAGTTCAGGAAGTGAAAGCAGGTAAAATTGATTTCAAGGTTGATAAAACCGGAATCATTCACGCTTCAATAGGAAAAGTATCTTTTGATGCTCAAAAACTTTACGAAAACGCAAATGAATTACTTCAAACGATTTCTAAATTGAAGATCTGCTGCAAAAGGAGCATATTTCAAGAGCATTGCTATTTCAAGCACAATGAGTGCAGGAATTAGAATCGATGCGAAAACAATCGCAGGTTAATTAATTTAATCCTTAACGTTCACAATCATCTATAATGAAAAGGGAAGAAAAAGAAGAGATAATCAGCTCACTGGTTGAAAATCTTTCAAAATACAACAATTTCTATATTGCAGATATTTCAAATCTTACGGTTGAAAAAACAAATAAATTCAGAAGAATTTGTTTCAACCAAAATATCAAAGTTAGTGTAGCTAAGAACACTTTAATTCAAAAAGCACTGGAAAAAATGGATGGTGATTATTCGCCTCTTTTTGATGCTTTAAAAGGATCTTCAGCTATCATGTATTCTGATACCGGAAATGCTCCTGCTAAAGTGATCAAAGATTTCCGTAAGACCTCAGATCGTCCAATTCTTAAAGGTGCATGGATAGATTCAGCGATATTCGTTGGTGATAATTATTTGGATGCTCTTGTTTCGTTGAAGTCCAAAAACGAACTTATCGGAGATATTATCGCATTACTTCAATCTCCTGCTAAAAATGTAATCGCTGGCCTTCAGTCTGGTGGTCAGAAATTATCAGGAATACTCAAAACTCTGGAAAATAAAGGTTCTTAAGCTTCCAACAGGATCTTAAATTTCAATATCAACCCAATAAATCAATAAGTAACTCAAAAAAAACAATACAATGGCAGATTTAAATGCATTCGCAGAACAGTTAGTTAACCTGACTGTAAAAGAAGTTAACGAATTAGCTCAAATACTAAAAGACCAATATGGCATTGAGCCTGCAGCTGCAGCTCCTGTTATGATGGCAGGTGGTGGAGCAGGGGCCGGAGCTGCCGCTGAAGAGAAAACTTCTTTTGATGTAATTCTCAAAGCTGCAGGTCAAAATAAACTAGCAGTCGTTAAACTGGTAAAAGAACTTACAGGCTTAGGCTTGAAAGAAGCAAAAGACTTGGTTGACGGAGCACCAAAACCAGTTAAAGAAGGTGTTAATAAGGACGAAGCTAACACTCTTAAAGCACAACTTGAAGACGCAGGCGCTGAGGTTGAAGTTAAATAACCCTGTTTCAGCTTCATTCTGAATTTCAGACCTCTACTCCTAACCAGGAGTAGAGGTCTATCCCCTTTTGTAGACCGCCGTGAATTCACGAACGGTTTTATGTGTGTTTTAATATTATTTAATTCTTAAACCCTAAATCCCTTGGCCGCAATTCAAAACTCACCTCAAAAGAACAGCGTTAAAAGGATAAATTTCTCATCCATAAAGCAGGCTCTAGAATATCCTGATTTTCTTGAAGTCCAATTAAAATCGTTCCAGGATTTTTTCCAATTAGAAACAACATCTGATAACAGACACAATGAAGGTTTGTATAAGGTGTTCAGCGAAAATTTTCCTATATCCGATTCGAGAAATAATTTTGTACTGGAATTCCTTGATTATTTCGTTGATCCTCCCCGTTATTCACTCGATGAATGTATTGAACGTGGATTGACTTATAGTGTTCCACTAAAAGCTAAGTTGAAGCTTTATTGTACTGATCCTGATCACGAAGATTTCGAAACTATAATTCAAGATGTATATCTTGGAACTATTCCTTACATGACTCCGAAAGGGACTTTTGTAATTAATGGTGCGGAACGCGTAGTAGTATCGCAGTTGCACCGTTCACCGGGAGTATTCTTCGGTCAGAGTCGCCATGCAAATGGAACTAAACTCTATTCTGCGAGGGTAATACCTTTTAAAGGTTCATGGATCGAGTTTGCAACCGACATTAACAATGTGATGTATGCTTACATTGATCGCAAGAAAAAATTCCCTGTTACAACTCTTTTAAGAGCTATAGGCTTCCAAACTGATAAAGACATTCTTGAAATTTTTGGATTAGCGGATGAATTAAAAGTCAGTAAGGCTGCTCTTAAAAAAGCCATTGGAAGAAAACTTGCAGCAAGAGTTTTGAAAACCTGGGTGGAAGATTTTGTTGATGAGGATACCGGTGAAGTTGTTTCCATAGAACGTAATGAGGTAATTCTGGAGAGAGAAACTTTCCTTGAAGATGATCATATTGATTTGATTGTTGATTCAGGTGTGAAGGTGGTTATTCTTCACAAGGAAGATACCAATTCAGCAGACTTTGCAATCATTTACAATACCCTTCAGAAGGATACATCCAACTCTGAAAAAGAAGCCGTAGAGCATATCTATCGTCAGCTTCGTAATGCTGAACCACCAGATGAGGAAACAGCCAGAGGTATTATTGATAAACTGTTCTTTTCTGATAAGCGTTATGATCTTGGTGAAGTTGGTCGTTACAGAATCAACCGTAAGTTAGGTCTTGAAATTCCTGAAAATACTAAAGTCCTCACCAAGCAGGATATTATTTCAATCATAAAATATCTTATTCAGCTGATCAATTCGAAAGCGGATGTTGATGATATTGATCACTTAAGTAACAGACGTGTTAGAACTGTTGGAGAACAATTGTATTCTCAGTTTGGTGTTGGATTGGCACGTATGGCCCGAACCATTCGTGAAAGAATGAACGTTCGTGACAATGAAGTTTTCACTCCGGCAGATTTGATTAACGCCAAAACACTTTCTTCTGTGATCAATTCGTTCTTTGGAACGAATCAATTATCACAGTTTATGGATCAAACGAATCCTCTTGCTGAAATTACGCATAAAAGAAGGCTTTCGGCACTCGGGCCAGGTGGTCTTTCCAGAGAACGTGCCGGTTTCGAGGTTAGAGATGTTCACTATACGCATTATGGTCGTTTGTGTACTATCGAAACTCCTGAAGGTCCCAATATTGGTTTGATCTCAAGTTTATGTGTGTATGCTAAAATTAACAATCTTGGATTTATTTCAACTCCTTATCGTACCATCGAAGCAGGACGTGTTGAAGTAGAAAAGAATGTTGTTTATCTTACTGCTGAAGAGGAAGATTCCAAAGTAATTGCACAAGCAGTTGCTAATATTGATGATACAGGGAATTTTAAAGACCTTCGAATTAAAGCACGGTATGAGGGAGACTTCCCTGAAGTGGAGCCTGTCAAATTACAATTGATGGACGTTGCTCCTAACCAAATTGCATCTATTGCAGCATCGTTGATTCCTTTTCTGGAGCATGATGATGCGAATCGTGCACTGATGGGTTCTAACATGCAGCGTCAGGCAGTACCACTGTTGAAGCCAGAAGCTCCAATTGTAGGAACGGGTCTTGAAGGTATTGTTGTTAGAGATTCACGTGTTTTGGTGAATGCAGAATCGGATGGTGTAGTTGAATACGTTGATGCCAATGAAATTGTAATCAGAAGCTTTAGAAATGATGATGATAAACTCATCAGTTTTGATGATGATCTGAAAATATACAAATTAACCAAGTACCAGAAAACAAATCAGAGTACCTGTATCAACCTTAAGCCTATTGTCAGAAAAGGTGAAAAAGTGAAGGCGGGTCAAGTGCTTTGTGAAGGATATGCAACTCAGGATGGTGAACTTGCTTTAGGACGAAATCTTAAAGTAGCTTTCATGCCCTGGAAAGGATATAACTTTGAAGATGCTATTGTGATTTCTGAGCGTGTTGTGCGCGAAGATATATTTACATCACTGCATGTTGATGAGTACAGTATTGAAGTGAGAGATACCAAGCGTGGTCTCGAAGAACTTACTGCTGATATTCCTAACGTTAGTGAAGAAGCAACACGTGAGCTGGATGAAAATGGTTTGATACGTGTAGGCGCAGAGGTTCAGGAAGGTGATATTCTTATTGGAAAAATTACTCCAAAAGGTGAAACAGATCCTTCTCCTGAAGAAAAACTTCTTCGTGCAATCTTTGGAGATAAAGCAGGTGATGTAAAAGACGCTTCATTAAAAGTTCCACCTTCAGTAAGAGGTGTGGTAATTGCTAAGAAGTTATTCTCACGTGCAGTTAAAGATAAGGCGAACAAAGTAGATGAGAAAACAGTAATTGCTAAAATTGACGATGAGCAACATAAAGCGGTTGCTGAATTAAAAGCAAAACTTGTAGATAAATTATTTATTCTGGTCAGTGGAAAAACATCACAAGGTGTGATGGATAATTTCAAAGAAACACTTATTCCCAAAGGTGCAAAATTCACTCAGAAGATTCTTTCTGAAATTGATTATGCAAACATGAATCCTAATAAGTGGACAACTGACAAAGAAAAAAATGAGCAGATAAAACGCCTTTTGCATAATTACAATATAAAAGTAAATGATGTAATCGGAGGTTATAAGCGTCGCAAATTTGCTATTCAGGTTGGTGATGAATTGCCTCCAGGTATCATGCAGCTTGCTAAAGTCTATATTGCTAAAAAGAGGAAACTCAAAGTAGGTGATAAGATGGCTGGACGTCATGGTAACAAGGGCATTGTTGCGCGTATAGTACGTGACGAAGACATGCCATATCTTGAAGATGGAACTCCGGTAGACATTGTGCTCAATCCGTTAGGTGTACCTTCTCGTATGAACCTTGGACAGATTTATGAAACTGTGCTTGCCTGGGCCGGACAAAAACTAGGTGTTAAATTTGCAACACCAATTTTTGACGGAGCAACAATAGCAGATATCGAAGGGTATGTTTCAAAAGCAGGTATACCAAAATTCGGAAGTACTTACCTACATGATGGAGGTACAGGAGAACGATTTGATCAGCCTGCTACTGTTGGTATTATTTACATGCTGAAGTTAGGTCACATGGTTGATGATAAAATGCACGCACGTTCTATCGGACCTTACTCACTTATTACGCAGCAACCATTGGGTGGTAAAGCTCAATTTGGTGGTCAGCGTTTTGGAGAGATGGAGGTATGGGCTATTGAAGCATTTGGTGCAGCGAATATATTACAGGAACTTCTGACAATAAAATCAGATGATGTAATGGGTCGCGCGAAAGCCTATGAATCCATTGTTAAAGGTGAAAATCTTGGAACTCCTGGTATTCCGGAATCATTTAATGTGTTACTCCATGAGTTAAGAGGATTGTGTCTTAAGGTATCGTTGGAATAACTAGCAGTAAAGAATTCAGGGAGTGCATTATTAATTAATTAAGCAATCAAAGAAAATGGCCATAAAGAAAGATTTCAAGATTAAAAGCAATTTCTCGAAAATCATTATCAGCCTTGCCTCTCCGGAGCTTATCCTGGAGCAGTCAAGTGGTGAGGTGCTAAAGCCTGAAACAATCAACTACAGGACCTACAAGCCTGAACGTGATGGGTTGTTTTGTGAGCGGATTTTCGGACCGGTAAAAGACTGGGAATGTCATTGCGGAAAATATAAGAGAATAAGATATAAAGGAATTGTTTGTGACCGTTGCGGTGTTGAAGTAACTGAGAAAAAAGTGCGTCGTGAACGCATGGGACACATCCAGTTAGTTGTTCCTGTTGCACACATCTGGTATTTCAGATCACTGCCAAATAAAATCGGTTATCTTTTAGGATTACCTACAAAGAAACTGGATCTTATCATTTACTATGAGCGGTATGTGGTTATACAATCAGGAATTAAGGATGCTGACGGAATTAATTACCTCGACTTCTTAACGGAAGAAGAGTACCTCGCTATCCTTGAAAATTTACCTAAAGAAAATCAACATCTTGATGATGCTGATCCTAATAAGTTCATTGCAAAGATGGGTGCTGAGGCATTACATGATTTGTTAGGACGGTTGAATCTTGATCAATTGTCGTATCGTTTGCGTTTTCAGGCAAGCACTGAAACTTCACAACAACGAAAAAACGAAGCTTTAAAGAGACTTCAAGTAGTTGAAGCATTTCGTCAGGCAAATACACACATTGAAAACAGACCTGAGTGGATGATCGTAAAAGTTGTTCCGGTTATTCCACCAGAATTGCGCCCTTTGGTTCCATTGGATGGGGGAAGATTTGCGACTTCAGATCTTAACGATTTGTATCGTCGTGTGATTATCCGTAACAATCGTTTAAAAAGACTTATTGAAATAAAGGCTCCGGACGTAATTCTCCGTAACGAAAAGCGGATGCTTCAGGAAGCAGTTGATTCCTTGTTTGATAATTCAAGGAAAGTAAATGCAGTGAAAACAGAGTCGAACCGTGCTTTGAAATCACTTTCCGACAGTCTTAAAGGGAAACAAGGTCGTTTCCGTCAAAACTTACTTGGAAAGCGTGTCGATTATTCAGCGCGTTCAGTAATTGTTGTTGGACCTGAATTAAAATTGCATGAGTGCGGATTGCCAAAAGATATGGCAGCAGAACTTTTCAAACCATTTATCATTCGCAAGATGATAGAAAGAGGAATTGTTAAAACAGTTAAATCTGCAAAGAAAATTGTTGATAGAAAGGACGCTATTGTTTGGGATATTCTTGAAAATGTGTTGAAAGGTCACCCGGTGATGTTGAATCGTGCACCAACCCTTCACCGTTTAGGTATTCAGGCTTTTCAGCCTAAGCTTATAGAAGGGAAAGCAATACAGTTGCACCCGTTGGTATGTACAGCATTCAACGCCGATTTCGACGGTGATCAAATGGCTGTTCACGTTCCACTTGGGAATGCAGCTATTCTTGAAGCTCAAATGCTGATGCTTGCTTCACACAACATCCTCAATCCGGCAAATGGCGCTCCGGTTAGAGTACCTTCTCAGGACATGGTACTTGGTCTTTATTATATGACCAAGGGCAAACGGAATGACAAGGAAACCGTAGTGAAAGGAGAAGGGCTATCTTTTATTCTCCTGAAGAAGTAATCATAGCATACAACGAAGGCAGAATTGATCTTCATGCATGGATAAAAGTAAAAGTAAATGTCAGAGTTGATGAGCAGTTGTTAATGCAACTTACAGAAACTACCGTTGGTCGTGTTTTATTCAATCAGGTAGTACCTACTGATGTAGGTTTTATCAATGAATTGCTGACAAAAAAATCATTGAGAGAAATTATTAGTTCAGTTCTTAAATTGACTGGTATAGCTAAAACGGCTGCATTTCTTGATGACATTAAAGATATCGGATTTAAGATGGCATTCCGCGGTGGATTGTCATTTAATTTGAATGATGTAATGATTCCGGTTCAGAAAATTGAACTGGTTAAGAAAGCGCATGAAGAAGTGGAAGAGGTGAGGAGTAACTACAATATGGGTTTCATCACCAATAATGAGCGTTACAATCAAATCATCGATATCTGGACTCGTACGAATTCCAGGATCACTGAAAATCTGATGAAACAATTATCATCAGATCGTCAGGGATTCAATGCGGTTTATATGATGCTCGACTCAGGCGCTAGGGGTTCAAAGGAACAAATTCGTCAGTTAGGTGGTATGAGGGGATTGATGGCGAAACCACAAAAATCAGGAGCCAGCGGAGGTGAAATTATCGAAAACCCGATCCTTTCCAACTTTAAGGAAGGTCTTTCTATCCTTGAATATTTTATCTCTACACACGGAGCACGTAAAGGTTTGGCCGATACCGCCCTTAAAACAGCTGATGCGGGTTATCTTACAAGAAGACTTGTTGACGTTGCTCAGGATGTAATCATCAATGAAGTTGATTGCGGAACATTGAGAGGACTTGCTGAAACTGCTTTGAAAAATAATGAAGAAGTTGTTGAATCATTATATGACAGAATTTTAGGACGAGTTTCGTTGCATGATATATATCATCCGTTAACAGGAGAATTACTCATTGAAACCGGAGCTGAAATAACAGAAGAAGTTGCTGATCTGATAGAAAAATCTCCTATCGAAATGGTAGAGATCCGTTCGGTACTTTCTTGTGAGTCAAAAACAGGTGTTTGTGGTAAATGTTACGGACGAAATCTTGCAACCGGAAGAATGGTTGGTAAAGGTGAAGCTGTGGGAGTTATTGCAGCACAATCAATCGGTGAGCCTGGAACACAGCTGACACTTCGTACTTTCCACGTTGGAGGAACGGCATCTAAAGCTGCTACTGAATCACAACTTGTAGCTAAGTTTGCAGGTAAGCTGGAGTTTGAAGAAGTTCGTACTATCAGTTACAAAACCGAAAGTAAAACTGTTGATGTTGTATTGGGTCGTTCAGGTGAAATCAGAATCATTGATCCTAAAACACGTGCTGTTCTTTCAACAAATAACATCCCTTACGGTGCATCATTGTATGTTAAAGCTGGTGATGTTGTTGAAAAAGGTCAGTTGATGTGTGAATGGGATCCATACAATGCCGTGATCGTTTCGGAAATGGCGGGTAAAATTGATTTTGAACACATCGAAGAAAATGTTACCTTCCGTGAAGAGTCAGATGAACAAACAGGTTATAAGGAGAAGGTTATTATAGATAGCCGTGATAAGACTAAAAATCCGGTAATTAAAATTGTAACAGATAGTAAAGGAAAAGATAAAGAGACTCTTAAAGCATATAACATTCCTGTTGGAGCCCATATAATGGTGAATACCGGAAATAAGATTATTGCAGGTCAGGTGCTCGTAAAGATTCCAAGAGCAACAGGTAAGTCAGGTGATATCACCGGAGGTCTTCCGAGAGTAACCGAATTATTTGAAGCAAGGAATCCATCGAATCCCGCTATCGTTTCTGAAATTGATGGAGAAGTATCTTATGGAGGAATTAAGCGTGGTAACAGAGAGATAGTTATTACATCCCGCGATGGAGATGTGAAGAAGTATCTTGTCCCTCTTTCCAAGCATATCCTTGTTCAGGACAATGACTTTATAAGAGCAGGATCACCTCTTTCCGATGGTGCAATTACGCCATCAGATATTCTAAGTATAAAAGGACCAGCAATGGTACAAGAATATCTTGTGAATGAAATTCAAGAAGTTTATCGATTACAAGGTGTAAAGATCAACGATAAACACTTCGAGGTAATTGTTCGTCAAATGATGCGTAAAGTAATAATCGAAGATCCGGGTGATACCAAATTCCTTGAAAAAGAGCATGTGAACAAGATAGATTTCATGGAAGAAAATGATACTATCATTGACAAAACAGTAGTGATGGATCCAGGAGACTCTACTGACTTTAAAGCAGGTCAAATCATCAGCATCAGAAGACTGAGAGATGAAAATTCACAATTGAAGCGTAAGGATATGAAGTTGGTAGAATCGCGTCCAGCTATTTCAGCAACTTCAACACCGCTGTTACAAGGAATAACACAAGCATCATTGCATACAAAGAGCTGGATCTCTGCTGCATCATTCCAGGAGACTACAAAAGTTCTGAATGAAGCTGCCATAGGTGGTAAGATTGATTACTTGCTTGGACTGAAAGAAAACGTGATTGTTGGACACCTCATCCCTGCTGGTACAGGGTTGCGTGAATACGAAAAACTTATCGTTGGATCTCAGGAAGAATATGATATGTTGATGGCCTCAAAGAAGACCGGTAAGGAAGAATTAGCAGGTCAAGAATAATATTTTTGTCTAAAGAATCAGAACCGCTTTCATCAACGAAAGCGGTTCTTTTTACATATTAATTTAAATTTGTTTAATTTTACTAAGAAAATAAATATAAAATGGAAGAGAAAGCCCCTAATCAACTCAGCATTGAACTCACAGAGGAAATGGCTGAGGGAGTATATAGTAACCTTGCCATAATTACACACAGCAATAGCGAATTTGTTGTTGATTTCGTTAAAGTAATGCCGGGAGTTCCTAAGGCAAAGGTAAAGTCCCGCATCGTACTTACTCCTCAGCATGCAAAGCGACTGCTTTCAGCTTTAGCTGATAATATTTCAAAATTTGAAGCGGTTCATGGAACCATAAAGCAAACGGAAGGGATGTCGATTCCGATGAATTTCGGAGGTCCAACTGCACAGGCTTAAAAGTTCTACCATAAGTTTGAGTAATTAAAAAGCTCTAACTTTTGTTTTTTTTGCATTTTATTTTAAAAATGAACATGGAAAAGGTGCTTATGAAAAAATATACCTTATTCATTTTTTTAGTATTGCTTTTGCTTCATTTTCCTTTTCTGGTAGCTGACCCTGACAGCCAGATTTCTTTCAGTAGAGATGCTTTTACCGATGAGGGATTGTATACATCTCAAGTCCGAAATTATATTTTAACCGATACATTTAATTTGTATGAATCGGATGCTGCAATAAAGACTCCGGCCTTTTCTTTTTTAATGTTTGTGGCATTTAAAATTTTTGGAATACATCATGAAATCGCCCGGTTAACAGTATTGTTATTAAGTCTTGCTGTAGCCTATTTTGTATTTAGAAAAGATATTTGGCTCACGGTGTTAATGGTAGCAATTACCTTTTTACAATATACAGTTTTTCAATATATGCATTATTCTCTTGCCGAGTTTGTAGCGGTTTCCTGTCTTTTGTCAAGTTGGTATTTTTTGTCAAATACTCATTTAAAAGTAACTATTCAAAAACGCATTTTTTTTGCATGCTTGTTTGTTTCATTGGCATTTTGGATTAAGTTCCAGTATTTATATATGTTAGCATGGCCAGTAGGGTTTTATATTTTGAATTTGATTTATGTAGCATTATTAAGGAAAAAGGAGTGGAAGTCTATCTTGACTCAACTTTTATTTTCTTTTGGGTTCACAATTTTGTTTTTAATTATTTATCTGCTGACATGGTATTTGCCTAACAAAGATTTTTTTGAATATGTAATTAATAGTCAAACAGCAGTAGTGTTTGGAGAAGGTGAATGGTTCAGAAAAATGATTGATTTTAATATTACTCATTTTTTTTTAAATGATAATGTCTCGCCATTAACAGGTTTGTTCCTTATTTGTCTGTTAATTTCCCCTTTAGTTTTGTATCGATATCGTCATGATGAAAAAGTAGTTTTGCAGATTCTTGCAGTGTTTGCATGGTGTGCCCTTGAAGTACATAAACCGGCATTGGCCTATTTGCCGGGACGATATTTGATTAGTCCGTTTTTTGCAATGGGTTTATTTTCTTCATTGGTCATTAAAGGATTGTGTTTTATGGTTTCAGCCCAAAGGTTTCGTATTGTGCTGGTTGCAATAGGTGTTTGTTGGCCTTTGGTAACAAACATTCGTGCCTATCTAACAGTCTATAAAAACCGGACCTATGTATTTGAGGATTTGAATAAGCTCAATCCCTGCATCATAATTGCTGAAAGTGATGAAGAAGATTCAGGATTTGCATGGAAATCGCAAGGAATTGATCTAAGCAAAATAGCACACCAAAGAAAAGAATTTCAAGCAGGAAAGTGGAAAATTCTGGTTTATGAATTAAATAAAAAATAAAAAATAGAAAAAGAAAGTTTACTCAACTAGTCCAATGCCCTTCTATTAAATATTATATAGCCGAAATGAAATAATACAGACAAAGGTTTGTTTCTTTTTTCATAATAATTTAAGCTCAAACTAACAGGACCAACAGGGCTGTTGTAAATGCCTGTCATTGTTGCCAGCAATGACCTTGATTGAAACGCATTATCGTATTTAGCCTTTAGCTGATTGTTTTGAATGATGGCTTGGAAGGGCTGAAAAACATAGCCTTCGAGTCTCAATTCGAGATTAGACCTAAAACTTACAATAGTTTTCAATCCCATTCCAATATAGTTGTGAGCTCTGTAATTATCCAGAAAAATAGTTTTGCTTTGAGCGGTTGGCTGAAATCCCTGTGCTGATAAAATGGTTGCAGTATAATTTGCGAAGAATGGCTGTGAGGATAAAAACATATCAGAGGTAAAGCCAAAAGTAAAGGCTCCGGCACTCTTGAAGTAGTTATCGTAAAACATTCTCAATTGCAACCATTCGTGGCTGTTATTTATGGTATCTGTGATAAGTCCGGTACTACCTGGAGTGGTTTCTTCTTTTCCGGTTACAAGTCTACCTGTTATGTTAATAAATGTACCTTTTAATGCATACATTTTTTTATTCATTGTGTTTCTTTCAAACTGCAACGCAGCCATCCATCCACCAAATTCAGTACGATCTGAAATGTCTTCACTCGAAAAATCTCTGGTTTGATAATAATTATTTATAAGGTTAAAGTTTCCGGCCGATGCAATTACTTTTCCTTTGTTTCTAGCAGGAATACCGAAATTAGCACCGTAGAACCTATCTGATTGAATTAAAAATGCAGGCTTTACATCCTCAAGAAATGCAGAGCTGCTTTTGAAATAATCAAATCTGTTTAATATAGCAACCGGTTCAACATAATAATTAAGTTTGCCGGGTATGTCGTAGCGTAAGCGAACTGCTGCGGAGTTGTATAATTTCCCAAAGTAGATATTTCCATAAATGTTTAATGACTGTTTCCCCCAAACATTGTATTGTAATCCAACAAAAGCCTGATTAATTGGGCTGGAAGAAATATTGCCACCAAAATCAACAATAAGATCCCTTTCTTTTTTAATTAACAGATCCATATCGAAATATCCGGTAGCCTCATTGTATTTGAGCAAAGGGAAGATGGATTTAATGTTTTTATCTGTGAGTAGTTGAAAGTAATGTGGTCTGATATCTTCAATACTCATACATTGATTGTCATGGTTAATAATTTTTCTGATATACTGTTCTTGTTTATGGTTGATTCCTGTTGAATTTACTTTATCAATATAGATTTCATTAAAACCTTTTCGGAAATTACTTCTTTTAGTATTCAAGTCTTCTAATGATACTCTTGAGGAGATGCGTGATTTAATAGCATCCATTTGCCGAATAGTTGACTGATAACCAGAATCTATTGCAGCTTTCATTTCATCAAAATTAAACAAACCAATATCTTTTACGGATGGAGCAATCATGATATCGCTATCCCTTGGTACAGAATATGTGGTTGATTGCACCAGCATTGTTTTGAACATTGAAAGTAAATTTTCTTCGTAAGGGATGTCAGGATAGGATCCTGTGTTAACACCAATCATGATATCAGGATTGAAGTCTTCCAGCATTATATCAACAGGGAAATTATTATAAATGCCACCATCAAATAAAATCATATTATCAAAAGCTACGGGCGTAAAATAAAAGGGATAGGCCATTGACGCTCTTACCGCCATAGGTAAATCTCCATCCTTGAATACTTTTAGTTTTTTTGATTTTATATCTGACGAAACGCAGCGAAAGGGCACGAAAAGGCTATCGAAATTGTATCCAGCTTTAGCAATTGCAGCAGACATATTTTCCATTAATGCAAAGTCGGATCTTGCGGAATTTACAACACTGCTGGGGATTCGTGTTCTGAGTAATGAATCCAGTGAGAATTTTAAAGTTACCCAGGAAGCATCAGGTTCCGGTTTTTTAAAATAGTAATCCAGATCTTCATTGATCTGACCCGTGGCCCATTCCCTGAATTCTTCTGACATAACAAGGGTTTCTATTTGAGAAGGGGAGAGGCCAATAGAGTAAAAAGAGCCAACTATAGCACCTGCTGAAGTTCCGGTGATAAAATCAATGGGTATACCATTTTCTTCGAGGGCCTTAATCACTCCAATGTGAGCCATGCCACGCACACCACCGCCGCTTAATACCAACCCTGTTTTTTGGGCAGTACAAATCATTGGCTGCAAGAGCATGGTAAGCAGAACAACTAAAAAATATCTTATACTGTACATCATTTTAACTCTATTTAATTTACCATTTTTTAAATAGATTTCGAGAAGTCAATCAATGAGTTGAAATACTCCGGAGATTGTATTAAGTGGGAACCGTACCAGGAAAAACACTCTCCATCAACAGTCATGCAAATTGCTTGAGGTACTATTTTTTTTATTTCTGCAATATGATTTTCATTGAAAGGATAGGGTTCTGAGGACAGCAAAACCAGATTTGGATCAAGTTGTTTTATCTCGGTTTCTGATAATTCAGGATATCTGATTTGCATATCCAGCACATTATGCATTCCACATCGGTTCATCATATCATGAATAAATGTATCACTTCCTGCGGCCATATAGGGTTTTTCCAAATGAGATACAGGGTTTTGATTCCACCAAAAGATTTCAAACCAGTAAAATTAGTGTTTATTTTATCTATAATTATTTTAGCATTATTTTCTTTTCCGGTCAGAACTCCGATTTTAAGAATCATATCCAATGCATCTTCCAGATTTTTAATATCACTGATCCAAACAGTAAATTTATTTTCAAGAAGTGCAATATCACTTTTAAGATTCTCTTCTTTGTTGGCAATTATTAAATCAGGATTTATTTCATTTATTTTATCATGATTTATTTTTTTAGTGCCTCCGACTCTGGTTTTTGTTTTAAAAATACTTTCAGGATGGATACAGAACTTTGTGATTCCGGCAATTTCATTTTCAAGGCCAAGATCATAGAGTAATTCAGTAAGAGAGGGCACTAAAGAAACAATGCGTGAAGGAGGGTGTAACAACCTTACTTCACGCATCATTTGATCGGTATACGTCATAGCTTCAGATTTCAATTAGCCAAAGCTTTCACAATATCATAACGGGTAATAATATAGTTTTTATCTAATTTAAAATCTTTGATCAATACAGCTTCATTTGCTTTTGTAACCATTCCTGACAGTGTTTCAAGTGGCGTGGAAGCATCTACAAATGGAATTGCTTCAAGCATGATCGATTTTACTGGTTGGGAAGTTACTTCAGGGTTTTCAATTATTTTTTTAAACACAAGATCCTCATTGATAGAACCAACTATTCTGTTGTCAAGTGTTACCGGAAGTTGAGAAATGCTGTGTTGATTAATCAGTTTCAATGCAGCACCAATAGTATCATCCACTTTGATGGTGATGAGTTCACCGTTTTTATTTGAAGCAACTATATCCTGGGCGGTCATACCTTTCTTATCGGTATAGCCTTTTTCACGCATCCAGTCGTCATTAAAAATTTTACCTAGGTATCTGGTTCCATGGTCATGAAAAATGATAACAACGGTCTCGCCTTCTTTAAAATTATCTTTCAATTGAATTAAGCCTGCCATAGCAGAACCTGCCGAGTTCCCAACCCAAATACCTTCCTGACGAACAATTTGTCTTGTCATGAGGGCTGCATCTTTATCAGTAACTTTTTCGAAATGATCGATTAAATTAAAGTCCACATTTTTAGGTAAAAAATCTTCTCCAATACCTTCTGTAACATAAGGGTAGATTTCATTTTTATCGAAAATACCCGTCTCTTTATATTTTTTAAAAACCGACCCATAAGTATCAATACCCCAAATTTTAATATTTGGATTTTTTTCTTTGAGGTACTTAGCAGTGCCGCAAATGGTACCACCGGTACCAACACCCACTACAAGATGATCAATTTTACCCTCAGTTTGTTTCCATATTTCAGGTCCGGTTGATTCACAGTGAGCCTGTGCATTGGATGGATTATCATATTGATTCGGGTAATAGGAGTTAGGGATTTCGCGGTTCAGTCTTGCAGCAACAGAATAGTAGGACCTTGGGTCTTCAGGTTCCACATTGGTAGGACAAACTACTACCTCTGCACCATAGGCCCTAAGGGCATCAACTTTTCCTTGCTTTGTTTATCGGTAGTTGCGAAAATGCAATGATAACCTTTAACAATAGCAGCTATTGCGAGACCCATTCCGGTATTGCCGGAAGTTCCTTCAATAATGGTTCCACCAGGTTTTAGGAGGCCTGCTTTTTCGGCATCTTCAATCATTTTGACAGCCATTCGGTCTTTGATGGAATTCCCCGGGTTAAAAGTTTCTACTTTGGCAAGCACTGTAGCTTTTACTTCTTTAGCTATCGAGTTTAATCTCACAAGTGGCGTATTACCAATGGTTTCTAAAATGTTTTTGCAGTACATGAAGTTTAAATTGTTTTATAAATGCAAAGGTACAAAAAGCCCTTCAAAGGGGAAATTCAATCAGGATGGTTTATTAATCGAATCGGATCACTTTTGCTGGAGTAATTTTCGAAACAACCACAGAAGGTCCTATAAGCATTAAAAGGCAAGCTATTATTGTTCCGGTATTCAATAAAAACAAGTGCATCAAGGAGAAATTGACAGGCACTTGCGACACATAATAGGATTCCTGAGAAAGTGTTATAAGGCCAAATTTCCACTGAATGGCACATAAAGCTAAACCGATTAAATTTCCTGCCAGAATACCTCTTCCAATAACCGGCATTGCAATGTAGATGAAAATTTTACGTATACTTTTATCGTTTGCACCTAATGCTTTGAGTACGCCAATCAAACCGGAGTTTTCAAGTATAATTATTAACAGGGTAGAAATCATACTTATTCCGGCAACCAGCAGAATCAAAGTTATAATAATAATAACATTCACATTTTGAAGATCCAGCCAATTGAATAACTGCGGATACTGTTCTTTTATGCTTTGCGTATAATATTGATATCCTGCAGTCTTATATATTTGATCATTCATTAAATCAAGTTGATCAAAGTTTTTCAAAAGCACTTCAATACCACCTGCCTGGTCCGCGTTCCAATTATTAAGTTTTCTAATAACACTGATATCACAAAAAGCATATAAGTTGTCAAATTCATCAAGTCCGGTCTCGTAAATACCTGATACTATAAACTTCCTGATTCGAGGTGGTTGTTCAATAAAATAAACAATCATATCGTCTCCGATTTTGAGAGAAAGCTGTCGTGCCATTTTTAGTGAAATCATGACCTCTGTAGAAGTAGAAGTATCCCGGACCTGAATCACCTTCCCTTCTTTCATTTTATTTGCGAAAAATTCCAATTATAATCACTGGAAACCCCTTTTAAAACAACGCCTTGTATTTCCTCACTGGTTTTAATTATACCTGCTTTTGTGGCATATTGCTGAACATGGCTGATCTCAGGATTTTTCTGCAACCGACTTATGAAGAGGGCTTTGTTAGAGATAGGTACTTCTTCGTAGGAATTATTGGAATCGAAATTATTTATTCTGATGTGCGCACCAAAACCTGTAACTTTATTAGTAATCTCTTTACGGAAGCCTGTTACCACCATTACGGAAACAATCATCACCACTACACCTAAAGCGATACCGCCGGTAGCTACCGTAATAACAGGGTTTGCTAGGCGACCATTCCCGGATTTTCCTTTAAGGATCTTCTTAGCAATAAAAGTTTCGAAGTTCAATCGTTATAATGAATTAGTTGCGCAAAATTACCAAATTCGCACTATGGATTACTAATTTCCTTCTGATGACTATTGACCGATATTTTTTAATGTTAATATTATTGCTGTTTCTAAACACTTCTTGTTCAGGATCAGCGACTAAAAGTATTAGTAACCAGCAAGAACCTGCAACAGAGGCATCCGGCATTATTACCGGAGCAGAGCAAACTGAAGCGTATCTGAAGCGGTTAAGTGGCAAAGCAGTGGCAGTAGTAGCCAACCAAACCTCATTAATAAAAGGAGTGCATTTAGTCGACACTTTGGTAGCAGCTAAAATACTTATTAAGAAGGTTTTTGCTCCTGAGCATGGTTTTAGAGGAGAAGCTGGGCCGGGTGATAAGGTAGTGTCAGGTAAGGATGCTTTAACCGGATTGCCGGTTGTATCGCTTTACGGATCCCATAAAAAACCGACTTCCTCAGATCTTACAGATGTTGATTATGTAATTTTCGATATCCAGGATGTAGGAGTAAGATTCTACACCTATATTTCAACACTTCATTTGGTGATGGAGGCTTGCGCGGAAAATAAAGTTCAACTAATAGTGTTGGACCGGCCTAACCCAAATGGTTTTTATATTGATGGTCCTGTTTTAGATACCGCTTTTAAGTCATTTGTAGGCATTGCACCTATTCCTGTTGTTCATGGACTAACGCTTGGTGAATATGCGATGATGGCTAACGGCGAAGGATGGCTCAAAGACGCCATAAAATGTGAAGTAAGTGTGGTGAAGATGAAAGGGTATTCTCATAGCATGTTGTATGAACTTCCGGTGAGGCCATCACCCAATTTGCCAGGAATGCGATCCATTTACCTTTATCCTACACTCTGTTTTTTTGAAGGAGCAAATGTTTCTGTGGGCAGAGGTACCGACAAGCCCTTTGAAATTGCCGGTTATCCTGACTTCGTTGGGGGAGACCTTGGTTACACTCCTAAAGAAATAGCAGGTGTCATTAAAGATCCGCCCTATGAAGGGGTGGCCTGCCGATTTATTGATTTTGGGGCAAAGTCCAAATTGATTCTGACTCAAAAAAAACTTATGGTCGATTGGCTGATTAGTATGTATGAATCATTTCCTGATAAGGATAAATTTTTCATCAAGTTTTTCGATACACTTGCCGGTACTGATAAATTGCGTAATCAAATTATTAATCATGTAGGTGAAGCTGCTATTCGAAAAAGCTGGCAAGAGGATCTGGACCGATACAAAACAAAGAGAAGCAACTATATGTTGTACGCTGATTAAAAAAAAACTCCCGGAGTGTCCGGGAGTTTTTTTTAATTGATGTTATTCACTTATATTAAATTTAAATCTTCCAATCATTGGACCTTGCTGAACTACCAGCATGTACATTCCACTAGCGAAACCGGCAAGACTAACTTCGTCGCCATTTTTCCCATCAGTAGAAACTCGTGTTTCTGCAAGCAATTCTTTTCCTGCCATATCACAAACTTTTACAGTGTAAGGAGCTTCCTCTTTGGCGTCAAACACAAAACCAATTTGATATTTGGTTGGATTCGGGTATGCATTCAAATGCAACAGTCCTGCTTCGGGAGTATTCCTTGAGTTAGGTTCGTTGAAAGTGGTGAATGTTACACCGGTTCCCCACATGGATGTACTTCCGGAACTGCACTTTGTAGCCACCCAAGCATCATAAGTTGTTTGCGCTAACAATCCAAGAACAAAATAATTACCGGGATTTCCTGCAATTTTAACAATCTTATAATCTGTTGTGCCACTTAAAGCATATCTGACCATGATAGTATCCACCACGATGGAAGCATTCCAACTAAGACGAGCTTTATTGAATCCTAATTCACTAACAGTTACATTTCCAATAGAAGGACAAGCAGATAGCGTAGTGAAGAAAAGAGGAGTAGAGTACAAGCTAACATTTGCATCGCACATTGATCTAACGCTCCATTCATAGGTGGTACTTGGAGTCAGTCCCTGAATCATAGCTTGAGTAAGTGAGGTGTAAGAGCGACGGTATTGATAAGCAGAAGTTCCGACAGCCCTGTAACGGATCACAAATTTATCAGCTTGAGTATCGAACCATGAAAGTTTCGCAAAAGTTGAATTAATATTGTACGTTTGTAAATATTGTGGTGTAGAACCGCAAGGTAACGGACCGGTCAATGTTGTAAATTGGCGAAAATTGGATCCGGTTTGATTGCTGCCGCAGATGGAGTAAACTGTCCATTTGTAAGCTTCGCCTTCAGCAAGATTTTTCAATTTAACATTGCTGATGTTCCCACGCACATAAATAGTTTCGGTAACCTGAGTGGAGATTCTTGTATAATTTACACGGAATGAATCAGCAGTAACAGCAGGATTCCAGGAAACAATAGCCTCAGTTTTAGTAATGCTATAATGTGAAAGCATATTTGGATTCCCGCAAGGTAATGAAGCCATACTGGTTACAACCATTGATTCAGGCGAAGATATACAACCCAATCCATTTATGGCTCTTACCGTGTAGGTGCCAGTGTTGTTGATCGTTATTGTTTGTGAAGTTGAACCATTTGCCCACAGATAAGAGTGTGCTGTAGGCTCATAAGCCTGAAGTTGGAAGGAGGAATTAGGAATATAAGTGGACAAAATAGCTGGAGCTGCAGGCACCGGGCTAACTGTAATATCAATATCAGCCGTTGATGCACCCGTACCGGATATAGAGGTAACAACAACTGAATAGTTTCCACCGGAAGTTACAGAAATCGATTGTGTTGTTTGTCCGCCGGGGCTCCACACATATGCGGAACCGTTATTTGCAGTCAACACTATCGTTTCACCTGGACAAATTGCTGTGCCACCATTTGATGATATGGAAGCAGGTGGTCCTGAAATCGGAATTTCAGTAACAATGATGGGTGAAGAGGTATTAGAACAACCTGATGCATTAAATGCTGTTGCGCTATAGGTTCCGGCAGTTGAAACAATGATTGATGCCGTAGTTTGTCCGCCTGGGCTCCATAAGTAGGATGCGCCTCCGGTTGCAGTAAGCATTACATTTTGGCCTGGCGATAAAGCTGTAGGGCCGTTTGCTGAAATGGATGCATTTACAGCTGCAGATACCGTTACTGTTTGTGGTGCTGAAGTTGCACTACATCCTGTTCCTGAAGACACCGTTACTAAATAGGATCCGGGTGTTGAAACGTTTATTGATTGTGATGTTTGTCCATTGCTCCAAAGATAATTGCTTCCATTACTGGCAGAAAGCACTACACTTTCACCCTGACACAGATTTGTGCTTCCGGATGCGGAAATAGTTGCAATTGGAGAGGAATTTACACTTACATTGGTTACTGGAGACACTTTCGAACATCCTGAACTATTAGTAACTCTTACGGAATAGGCTCCCGATGAAGTAACATTAATAGATTGGCTGGTTTGTCCACCCGGTGACCACAAGTAGGAAGCGCCTCCGGAAGAAGTCAGCGTAACGCTTCCTCCTGTACAGAAGTTAGTAGGACCGCTCGGAGCAATTGCAGCATTTGGAGCAGCGATAACATTGACGTTAGTATTTGCTGAGGTAGCGGTACAACCACCGGCATTTGTTACTCTCACCGAATAGGCACCTGTAGTGCTGGCAGAAATCGACTGTGTAGTTTGTCCGCCCGGTGACCAAAGATATGCAGCAGCAGCTGTGGCAGTTAAAGTTACACTGCTTCCGGTACAGAAACTTGTTGCACCTCCGGCAGTAATAGTTGCTGTTGGTGGTGTTGAGATAGTTATATTAGTAGGTGAAGAAGTTGCAGAGCATCCGGTGCTGTTGGTTACTCTTACCGTATAGGCTCCAGCGTTACTAACATTAATTGACTGGGTAGTAAATGCACCCGGAGTCCATAAATAGGAAGCACCGGCACTTGCTGTAAGACTCACTGAGCCTCCATTGCAAATGACAGTTGAACCACCAGCAGTTATTGTAGCTGTTGGAGCCGCACTGATGGTTACAGCAGTAGGAGCAGACATTGCAGTACATCCTCCCGATCCGGTAACCCTAACTGAATAGGAATTTGCAGATGAAACAGTTATTGATTGAGTAGTTTGGCCACCGGGAAACCATAAATAGGCATTTGCTGATGAAGCAGTCAATGTTACATTTTGTCCCTGGCAGAAAGCAGTAGGTCCGTTTGCAGTTATATTTGCTGCAGGAGAATTTCCCACAGAAACAGTAACGGGGGCTGAAGTAGTAGAGCAGCCTCCTGTGTTTGTTACTCTAACGGAATAGGAGCCTGCAGTGCTGGTAGTAATGGTTTGGGTTGTTTGGTTACCCGGAGTCCAAAGATACGACGCTGCGCCGGCAGGAGCAGATAATGAAACGGAAGCTCCCTGACAAAGGGTTGTTGAACCTCCTGCTGTTATTGTTGATGATGGTGCTTGAAGCACAGAAACAGTAACTGCATTTGAAACTGCAGCACATCCAGTTCCGGAACCTACATTCACATAATAAGAACCTGAAGCATTAACTGTAATAGACTGTGTAGTTTGTCCACCTGGAAGCCATTGGTAAGATGATCCGCTGCTTGAAGTAAGAGTAACACTTCCGCCTTGGCAGAAAGTTGTATTGCCACTAGCCGTAACCGTTGCACTTGCCGAACCGGAAGAAGGAGGAGCTGAATTTAATATCAAAGTAGCACTTGTTGTCAATAAAATTTTATCAATTTCAAGCTTGTCATTTCCCGGAGTAATTCTAAAAATGTGATTTTGAATAGTAAGATTTTGCAAATTAATAGGAAGTTGCGAGCAAGCATCATAACGGTACCATGTCCATGCAGTGTCAGTAATACAACCAATTGTTTTTGCTGCAGCATTATCAACCTGTACATTCATACTAGTAGAAACGCCGCCTCTGGCTCTTGCTCTTACCCAAACATACAGTTCATTGTTAGATCCGCTTCTGGGGCTGAAGTTGTATTCAACCGGAGCAGGATTTGGGGTATTATCAGGCCATGATACATACGAAGTGTAGTTGGTAAAATCACCGGATGCAGTTCCTGCAGGCACAGATGTTTTATTGTTACCTGAGAGTTTGTGTTATCAAAAGTTCACTTTCGAGATTAAAATCTTTTGACCATCTTGAAGGGTGTGTATTTTCATGCCATCCGTCGAGTTGGTAGAATACTGGAGCGGCAGGATTGGATTTATCATAAATGTAAGTGTTTCCCTGGCGCCTCACTTTAAATGAGATATTTTGTCCTTCCAGAACAATTTTTG
This sequence comes from Bacteroidota bacterium, assembly GCA_016722525.1. Classification (GTDB taxonomy): domain Bacteria; phylum Bacteroidota; class Bacteroidia; order AKYH767-A; family OLB10; genus JADKJB01. The sequence continues at coordinate 131,795 of JADKJB010000001.1, read as the reverse complement.
CAACACTTTCCGTTTCGGTGCTTCCGGCAATGTTGGTATTGGGCTGAAGAGTTCCTGTAATTGCAAATTTATTAATCGTGTTATGTTTCCTAACAATAACAAGTTTACGAAGATCGCCTGCCCAAAAGCTATAACCGGGTGCAGTAGGATTGATATAAGAATTAGCAACATCGCCATCAAGTAAAGATCCATTTCTCAAAAAATCTTCATAACGGCTGGTGATTGCTTGCGCATAAGAAGGGATTGACGCTTGCCAGATCCAATTTTTCGAATCGGGCCATGGAGCGCCGAGTGAAAAGAAACTGGCATAATAAAACTCCGCACCTGACATTCCCAAGCATTTCATTAGGCCCAACCATTGAGCTGGTCTGACATTAACTTCTTCATTGGCGTCCCAGCCTGCAGCTACAAATGGAGAAAAAAGCCTATCATTTACAGCCAATTCATTAACCCTTGATTCAACCACCCACTGCCAGCCATGCCATGCTGATGTCCAATTTCTCCAGTTACTTGGCCATCTTGTGTAAACTGACGCAGTAGAGTAGTATTGATTGTTAATAAGCGAATTTATTTTCCTTGATTCGCTGTATTTATATCCATAAATTGGAGGATATCCTTCAATTCCGAATTCGGTAAACTTTGCATTAGTTAACATTGGGTGCGACATAAGCACATCTCTATATGATTGCGTTTCATTTTCCATGAATTTTTTTGAAAGGAAAGTTATCCAATCAAGGCCGGAAGCATTTTTAGCAGCATTAACGACTGGATCCATAGCTCCAGCTGTTGCTGAAATAAAAGGGAATACTTCACCATTTTCATTTATTATATCGACTCCACGATTTAAACGAGTAAACATATCATTTAAACGGTTTTTTACATTATATCCGTCTCCACTATAAGATGAAGGAGGAGCAGTTGGTCGCCATTTTTTATAACTTGTAATATTACCATTTTCATCAATAAACTGGCCGTTGGCATTTTGCAAATAATGATCATTAGGTTTGTTTTGCATCGATAACTCCGGAGTGTTTCCATTTAACTGAGCCCTGAAAATAACCAAAAACACTATTTGTGACCGCTTGAGTTTGCGATACTCCAGGTTGGAACAATCCACCCATATATTTTGGGTCCATCCAGTTGAAGTTCTTTATAAGTGTATTTCCTGGTTTGTATCTTGGTACGGGGAAGGTATTCAACTGCTCCATTGCAGTCATAGTAACATTAGGGTGACCAATTGCAAATTCATTTACATCCAGAGGTCCTGAAACACCGGCAGCAGCAGGAATAGCTTGCGTGTAATTGTTTACAAAATTATAAGGTTGACCATTTTGAACTCCCAGATAATGTTTGTAAATAAGCGCTGCTGGAATGGCAGTATTGTATATTGCAAGTTCATCGATACTTCCAAAGTATTTTACATAATTAATAGTGTGATTCATCCAAAAAGTAGTATTGCCTGAATTTGAAAAAGTTCCCGGAGTAACTGTTTTACTAAAACCAGAAGCAAGTTGACCATCCACCCAGATTTGTTTTGTTCCAGCTGCTCCATCGAATCTGAAGACCATGTGGTGCCAGTTGTCATCAAATATAATATCCATAAGACTTCCTTCCTAATTCATTTAATTCACTTTCCAAGGCATCTTCCACGGTGGCTCCAGATGATGATTATGAGAGGTAAAAAAAGTGAGTTTGGCATATTCCATTCTAATTGAAAAAGCACCATCCGCTCTTTGTAATAGGTTGGTAGTATTAAATTTGTACCCTGGCTTAAAAAGAAACTCAACGGTAAATGCGTTGTTGAGTGGTATGGTTCCTCCATCAATAAGACTTCCATTAGATTCAAGGGAAATATACTTTCCTACCAATCCATTTGTACCTACAGTATATTGTGAATTATAAGAAGTAAAATTCAAATTAGTAACACCCATTGAATCGGTGGCAGCATTGGATCCATTAAAAGTCCAATATTTCATAGGGTTGATCGTTTGAGCATTTGCACTCAGTATGGCCATTAATACCATTAATGCAGCGAGCAAGCTAAATTGAATAACCACATTGGGCGTTTGATTCCCTTTCGTAATTTCTTTTGTAAAGTTGTTTTTCATTTTTTAAATTGTTGAGTGTTTTATTATCGAAGGTTTTTTATTTTCTTTCTTTGTTTGGCATGAATCTTGTAATTCTATTCAAGAGTCATTTGATGTATTTATTATTTTTCCTTTCAGACATATGGTCTCAAAAATATTGCATCACAGATGCCTTCGTAGGATTTTAAGTACTTCATGATCCCTATTGTAAGGTTTGTCTCCTATTTCAATTAGATTCAAATAAAAAATCCCGGAAATATTCCGGGATGCATTGATTTTGCTACAAAATCCTGATTTTAATTTCTAAATATTAAATGTAATCCAAGGTTAAAAATGTATTGAAAATTGGTTTCATTGGTATTTAAAATCTATAAATTTAATTATTCATTGCTAAAAGAGGGCAAAAAAAAAGAGGCTATTTAGCCTCTTTTTTTTTGTTTATAAAATTTTATTCTAGTAAACAACCAGTTTTTCAACTGCAGTTACCCTTTCGTTGGTAACACTTACAAAGTATATACCGGGTGCGAAAGTTGAAACATCTAATGGAATTTCATTTAAACCCAATCTTGTTATTACCGATTGGCTATATATAATTCGTCCAGCCTGGGTTGAAACTTTTATTTCAACATTGGAATCATCAGAATTGGTGTTAAATTTAATTTTAGTAAAAAGGTCTGCAGGATTTGGAACAAGTTTTACATTGTGTTCTGTATTTGTAATTGCATTGGCTGAAAATTTTGGTCCTGGCTCAATTAAAGTTGTAACTGTAATTGGTGCACTCCAGGCAGAGTAAATGATTCCGCATTTTGTGCTGATTTCAATATCATAAGTTGTTTGAGACAACAGGCCCCTGATAAAATATCTTTCCGGATTCGGACTTCCTGGAATGGAAATAATTCTGGAGGTTAATGAACCGGAAACTGAAAACCGGAACAGAATACTATCAAAGTTAAGCGAACTAGTCCAATCAACTAGTACTTTATCATAGCCAAGATCGACCATATTAAGTGAATTGATAGAAGGACATATAGGAGCGCCAATAATATTTTTTGCAGGCATTATCTGACTACCTGCTATTCTGTCTACAGGAGCTAACTGATCTTTTGAAACTTCGACTTCTTCATATCCACCATTAATTACAATTTGGGCGTTTGCAATAGTTGTACTTGTTACTGCTAAAACTGTTAGCAATTTAATAGTTTTAGAGCCGGATTGAAATAATCCTTGAAAACTGTTAATTAATTTCGTAGCTGTCTTTTTCAGAGTGTTTGTTGTAAATATTGAAGGATGTTTAATTGCTTATTCATTATTGTTGCAACAAAAGTAGGCCTGAGTTCAAGCCTGAATGGAACAACTTACTCCTCCTATTCATTTTGAAAGAAAATTCAGCAAAACGTCTATTTTTAAACAACTATGGTTTTTGAAACCCTTGAAAAGGTTGATTCTTAGAAAAAAAAGCAGTGAACTTCTATTTTAAATGACTGTTGTATTTTAGTAAAATTGCATGATTTTCGGAAAATTCTATTCTGCTTTTTGAAGTAAAACCAAATACTGACATATATAAAAAAAGGCGCTTCTGTGAAGCGCCTTTTTTTATATACAAGAAAATGTTATTGTATTGCCAGTTTCTTTAATGTGGTTTTGCCATTTCCAGTTAGATTCACCAAGTACATACCTTTGGCAAGATGAGTTATATCAAAAGGATGGATATTGAATCCCTCTTTTGCATCAACTTGTATTTGATTTATTAACTTCCCATTTAATTCCAGTAATGAAATGGTGAACACTTCATCCACAGATGAGCTGAAAGAGATATTTGCTTCGTTGGATGCAGGATTCGGGAAAATCTGAACCTGGTTTTCATCCAGCTGAATAGTCATGGTGCCATCTAAATCTTCAGGATCATTAGTAAGTGTCAAAGGGGTAAACTCATCAGTAGTTTCATCTAATGTATCATTCAAACGGACAGTAGGAGTATTGAATGACAAAAATCCAGCGTAACTTGATTTTGATAGTCCACACCATGATCTTACCCACCATCTATAACTTGTATTAGCATTGGCTGCAATAGTGACCATGGTTGTTGCTGCTGATACTCTATTTGCAACATATATAAGACCAGTTGCCATGTTCTTCAGTTTCACCTGAAATTCGGTTTGTCCTGAATTCGGACTTACCCAGGAAACAGTTGCAGAATTGGAATTTACGTTATTTGTAATTAGTCCAAAAGGAGGCGCACAAATAGAAGTACATGTTATAATAGTCACCGGCACAGCGGTTGCAACTTGTGTGCATCCATTAGAACCAGTCACGGTAACGTTGTAAGTTCCGGCGGTTGCTACTGTTATACTTTGAGTAGTTTGACCCCCTGGCGTCCATGAATAAGCAGAATTTGAACTGGCAACCAAATTTATAGAACTGCCTGAACAAACGCTGGTTGATCCACTAGGAGTGATTGTAGCTGTTGGAAGTGCTAAAACATTAACAGCCATAGCCGGTGCCACTGCCGGTGAACCTCCGTTATAAACGGTAACGATATAATTTCCGGAAGTAGTTGCCGTAATAGTTTTTGTAGAAGCACCCGTTGACCATAGATAAGAGGTTCCATTACTTGCTGTTAAAGCAACGCTTCCGCCCTGACAGAAGGTAGTTGGACCAGATGCGGAGATGGAAGCTGTTCCGGCAGGAGATACTGTTACGACTGCGGCTGCTGATGTTGCAGAGCATCCGTTACTGCCTGTTACTCTAACTGTATAACTACCTGCAGTACTTACTGTTTTCGCTTGAGTTGTTTGTCCTCCCGGTGACCATAAATAACTGGAACCGGAACTTGATGTTAAAATGACATTTGCACCTTGAATTATATTGAGTGGTCCACTAGGTGTAATTACAGCTGAGGGAAGGCTATTTACTGTGACTGTTGTATTAGAAGACACTTTTGTGCAACCATTCGAATTTGTGACTCTGACATTATAAGTTCCTGCTGTGCTGGTTGTCAGAGCTTGTGTAGTTTGATTGCCCGGACTCCACAAGTAAGAGCTCCCTGCAGAAGCCGTGAGTGTAACGGATCCGCCAGAACAGAAAGTGGTGGCACCGCTAGCTGAAATTGTTGAAGTTGGAAGTGCATTGACGGTAACAGTTACAGGTGAAGACGTGGATGATCCAACGCCAGTTGTAGTAACGGTAACAGTATATGTGCCGGAAGTAGTAACAGTTATGGTTTTTGAGGTAGCTCCATTGGACCACAGGTAGGTTGTACCGTTACTTGCAGTAAGAGCAACGCTTCCACCCTGGCAGAACGAAACGGGACCTCCTGCAGTAATAGAAGCCTGTGCCGTTGCGCATGGATTAGTAGTGCTTCCGTAAACCGCGCCGGATGTGCTTGTCAAAATTACTTTATCGATTTCGATTTTTGTATTTGTTGCTGTGATTTTCAATTCATGGTTCGCATTTGTCAATCCTGAATAAGTAACAGCAATGTTGGAAGTGTTGTATCGATACCATACCCAGTTGGTATCAACAATGCAACTTAAAGTATTTGAAGTTCCTCCATCGAGTTGAGCTGAAAAGCCGGTAGAGGAGCCATCTTTGCTACGAGCTCTCACCCATAAGTATTGGGTAGTAGGTGCATTTTTACGAGGGAAGAAATTAAAAATGATATCAGAAGAAGTACTGAATGAAACATAGCTGGTATAATTTGTAAAGTCTCCGGAAGCCGTGCCGGCAGGAACGGTGGTTTTAATTATAGCGTTGGAATTGTTGTTGTCAAACAATTCAGCTTCTAAAACAAAATCGCTGGCCCATCTGGAAGGGTGTGATGCTTCATGCCATTTATCCAGTTGATAGAAAACAGGAGCGCTTGCATTGGTTTTGTCATAAATATAAGTGCTGCCTTGTCTTCTAACTTCAAACTTGACGGTGAGTCCATCCAGGTTGATTTTAGCGACACTCGCATTTTCTGCATTTCCGATCATGCTGGTATTCGGCTGAATGGTTCCTGTTATAGCATATTTATTTCCGACATTATGTTTTCTAACAACAACAAGTTTACGAAGGTCACCGGTATTAAAGCTATAACCTGGTGCTGTTTGATTGATATAGTTATTAGGCACATCTCCTATCATTAGTTCACCATTTCTCAGGAAATCCTCATATCGGCTGGTAACAGCTTGAGCATAAGAGGGAGTGGAGGACTGCCAAATCCAGTTTTTCGCATCCGGCCAGGGAGCACCAATTGAAAAGAATGCAGCATAATAAAATTCAGCACCAGCCATTCCTAAACATTTGAGTAGTCCCAACCATTGTGCAGGGCGAATATTCAATTCTTCATTAGCATCCCATCCTGCTGCGACGAATGGTGAAAACAAGCGATCGCCAAGAGCCAGTTCATGAACGCGAGAGTCAACAATCCATTGCCATCCATGCCATGCTGTGGTCCAGTTTCTCCAATTTCCGGCCCACCGGGTTCACTTTTCTGGCCTCACTATATTTAAATCCGTATAAGGGCGGATAGCCATCAATTGCAAATTCAGTAAATTTAGAATTTGTCATTCTGGGATGACTCATGAAAACATCGCGAAAGGAAGCTGTTTCATTTTCTTTAAATTTTGTTGCAAGAAAAGTTTGCCAATCTAATCCCGAAGCATTTTTCGCTGCAGTTACTACTGGATCTTTGAGCATTGCGGTTTCAGTGATAAAAGGAAAAACCTCCCCATTTTCATTAATCAAATCAACACCTCGGTTAAGTCGGGTAAATAAATAATTAAGTCCTGAAAGAATAGAATTTCCATCGGCAGAATAAGAGGAAGTAGGAGCAGTGGGACGCCATAACTTATTAGAAGTAACGTTTCCGTTAAGGTCTAGAAACTGACCACTGGAATTTTGAAGATAGTGATTACTTGCTTTAGTTTGGGAAACTAATTCAGGGCTGTTTCCATTGAGTTGCGCTCTGAATACTCTCATTCCAAGTTTAAATGTTGGATTATTGTTTGCTGCTCCGGTCCAAGCAGTATCGAACTGGTTACCTGAGTAACCTACATTGAAAAGATAATTAAAATTCTTAGCTAATTCTGTTTGTATAATGGTGCTATTAATAACAGCTTGAGTAGTAGTAACTCCGGGTTGAAATAATCCTCCCATATAAGCAGGATCCATCCAATTAAAATTTTTCATGAGGGTATTGCCAGGTTTATATCTTGGCGCAGGATACTGACTGAGTTGATCGATCACAGAAACGGAAACGGAAGGGTGACCCGGAGCAAACTCGTTCATATCAAGACCGGCAGTCACCGGAGCAGGGCTGGGAGCGGGTGTTGATGATGCAGCAAAAGTAAAATGTTTTTTTTGTGTGAAATCCTGATAATGTTTATAAATCTGATTTGGAGGCAAAATATAATTATAATAGGCAATTTCATCTATATCTCCATGGTATTTCAAATAGGGCGCTTGTGAATTTAAAATCACATCGCGGTTTACTGATGTATTATTAATAAAGTATCCGGTGGTGATGGTTTTCGAATAACCATCAGGGCAATCTCCATCAATATAAATTTTCTTAACACCTGTTTTAGAATTATAGGAAAATACAATGTGATGCCAGTTGCCATCCATAAAATAACCATAGGAACGTTTTCCAATCTGACTCAGATCTACCCTTAATTCGTCAAAAGTTGTACCGCCGGAATAGTTATTGGTGTTGGTATAAAACGAAATGTATGGATATCCCATTTGTGCTTCGAAGGCTCCATCAATTCTTTTGAAGAAAGAAGTCATATTAAACAAATATCCCGGACGAAAAAGAAATTCAACGGTAATAGTAGTATCTATTAAAAATTGCCCTAACTTAATCATACTTGAACTGTTGTTCAGAGTCATGTATTTACCTACACCTACATTAGCAGCATTGGTATTAATAGTATAAGGTGATTGATAATAATTCGGATCCATGTTAAAGTTGTTCATGGAATCGAGCATCGGATTACTTCTTTCGAAGGTCCAGTAGCGCGTTGGAGCATAAGTTTGCGCCGTTACTGGCGCAGGAGCAATCAGAATAAATACCGCTTCAGCCACAGCAAGTAAAAACCCTGAAATTTTCGGCAGAGCACAGATTTTGTTCAACATTGGTTTTTTTGGTTTTTGGTTAGTAAATACCCTTTTCAAAATTGCAAGCCCATTCCCGGAAAAGCTAGAAACCTGCATTTTTATTGGGGTTGAAGCCAAAATAGAATAAAACCCTTAATTGACAAGGGTTTCAATGTTAAGGTATTGTAATATATTGATAATCAATATATAAAGATATTAACAGCTGTTAATATCTTTCGCTCGCCACAGAAAAAGCTATTTTCGCCCAATTTAAAATAGCATTCACCCAATATTTAGAAAATTTCTAAATTGCAGGAGTGCCGTAAAATAAGGGTTCTAGAAAAGTGTATTTTTACTTAGTTGTAGTAAGGGTGTTTGAATTTATTTTTTTTGCTTGATGAAAAGTCACGTATATTATGTTTGGATTTTGAAAGAAGATAGTTTCTTAAAAGCGTGATAAGTCCCAGCGTTAGCATATCTATTAGTTATGGTTCCGATTAGAATTAATAAATAATATTGACAGTTCCATCTTTAGTAGTTTGTTTTCCGATAGCACCTTTTGCGATTACACGATAAACATAACTTCCTTTGAGGAACTTTTTCGCCATTATAGGTTCCATCCCACCGGTATTCAACATTATTGGCTTCGAAGATCATTTGTCCCCAGCGGTTAAAAATTTGCATTCTGAATTCCTTAATAGCTTCCCCATAGGCTCCGAATGAATCATTCATTCCATCACCATTAGGTGTAAATGAATTCGGAATGTAAATACTCATATAAGGTACCACTTCGGTGGTATTGGAAGTGGATGTAACCGATGAGTTGCCGTTTTTATAGGCGACCACCCGATACTTTCTTGAAGCCTCAACATTTTGTGCTGATAAGTTTGTAAAGGCAAGCGCTGTTATCGTAAAGGCACAGCAAACTACTTTTGTAAAATTTCCCATAATTGGATTTTTTTGTACATTTCAAAATTACCATCGAACGAAGGGTGGTATTTTTCATTAGCAGGTGCTTTGTGTCGTTTGTAAGTAATTGAGCAAATTGTAACAGATTCAAATTGGCTGAAAAGCCCTAAAAATCATGGATTTCCTTAAAAAGGGGGGTGAAAATCTATTTGTTGCAAGGAAATAATCATGAAGAAAAATGTTTGAAAAGCAATGCATTTGAAGTGTAATGTGGTGGAAAGCAGGTTGTGAGCCGCAAAACTCTTGCAAAACTGAATGTTGAAAATCTTTTTTTTTCTTTAGTTGATAAATGTTTTCTTTATTTATACCTTTAACTTAAGATTCTGAGATATTCTTCTTTTTACTTTTTATGGAATGGTTATATAAATATTATTGTGCCTGAATTCTTGACTCGTTTCTTCCTAATTACAAAACCATACTAAAACCACATATGAACTAATGGAAACAACTGATCTAATAAAACAAATGCATGGCGAACATGCTTCCTGGCAAAATAAGATACAAAGCTTCAGGACTGAAATAAAATTATTAAATCAGGATCTCAGTGGAATTGTATCTAAATATGTACCACGTGAAGTCCCTGCAAAATCAGAACATTTTCAAAATAGTTTTATTTTGCAGAATGAAGTATTAGACATTATGCGACATGATTTTAAACAGTATGAGAATTTGCTGGATGCGAACATTGAAAAACCCGGTAAAAATGAAATCGGATCTATTCTGCAGGAGCATCAGCAACATTTGTCCAGATTGCAGGATTTCGAAAAATTGTTTAAAGAGTTGAAAGATGAATTTAATCTGTTCACAAAAAAAGAGGTTCAGGTTTCATAAAAACTCTTTCAGCTATTTTTTTAAAACGTGAGGAGCAAAAGGGCCAGCATCAACCCTATTATTAATTCTTCGTATACCAGTGGCCAAAAAGCCAACTTGTTAATTTTGTCAGGAATTAAAGTGTAATTAGTGCTGTTCACTTTTTCTTCGTCCTTATATATATAGGAAGGAATAGGATCTGTGTTGAATAATGAACTTTGGTGTTCAGCAAAATTAAGTTCTCTGGAATTGGTTTTAGAGGTCTGTTTTCCGATAATGTCCATTTGATGTTGAGGTTAAACCCTACTACTCTTTCGTAACTTTTCAAAAGCCTTTAACAGATGCTTTAAAATAGCATACGGAAATATTTAATGTGGTTTCAAAATTAAGTGAAATTCGATACTTTTGCTTCTTAATCTCGTATGCGACCCCGTAAATTTATAGCGGAGATTAAATTTTTTCCGGTTTTAAATTACCAAGTGTAGTTTGATATTCTGAACAGTGGTATGCTAATTTTAAAACATGGAATAAAAAAACTGTTATTGACCTTACTACTTCACCTGTTGGATAGGGGAAACAGGTTACGATTGAAATTCTTCTATATTAAGGAATCGATCGCAGAAAAAAGTTTCTTCTTTCACCATATTAGAACAAACCAGGATAGTTTTTCGTGTGAATATTGAACCACCATTTTTTGTACCATTCATAACCTGATTGATCCAGGTTGGATAATGGTTCATCCAACAGCAACAGTTGTACATCTGCTAAAAAGCTAATGTTAATTTTACTTTTTGTTTCATACCCGATGAAAAAAACGAAACTGCTGAGAAGCCGCCTGTTCCAATCCGGTCACTTGGAGAATATCATCCTTTGAAAATCCTTTTAGCATGGGTTTTAGTCGGAAAAAAAATCAATATTTTCATTAAATGTGAATTCATCAATCAAATCCATATAAGGAGAAGCTAGTGCTACATAACGGTAAACAGCGTCATCTTTGATACTGCCATTTTGCGATTCCCATACTACTTTGCCATCGCTAGTGCTCACATAACCACCAATAATTTGAAGGAGAGTTGATTTGCCAGAGCCGTTATGTCCGTTAATGGCAATTTTATTGCCGGCATGAATGTGAAAATTTATGCCTTTAAAAATCCATTGTTTTCTAAACTTTTTGCCAACATTATTCAGAGAAATGCCGGTTAAGTTTGCATCAATTTTATTCATCTTCGCCACCAGAGTAACCTCTCATGATTCCTCTTTCGGATGATTTAATAAAATCGGTTATTTCATCCTTGTGAGGACTGGAAGGAATTTCTTTTTCAATAATGTCGAGTGCATTACGGGTGCTGTATCCTTTAGTATAAAGAATCCGATATACATCTTGTATAAGATTTATAACAGCAGTTTCATATCCTCTTCGTTTCAATCCAACGCTATTTATTCCGGCAAAGGAGAGCGGTTCACGAGCAGCTTTGGTATATGGGGGAACATCTTTACGAACGCCTGTTTGTCCTCCAATAAAGCTATGAGCACCGATACGAATAAATTGGGAAACTCCCACATATCCTTCAAGAATGGCATAGTCGAGGATAACAACATGACCGGCAAGATTTACAGAATTAGCCAGAATAACATGATTGCCGATGAGACAGTCATGAGCAACATGTACATAAGCCATTAACAAACAATTGTTGCCAATTGCAGTTTACCAAGAGCGGAAGTTCCTTGATTTAAGGTGACCATTTCACGAATGGTACAATTATCACCAATTTCAAGAGTAGTATGCTCGCCTTGATATTTAAGATCTTGAGGAATTGCAGAAATTACTGCTCCAGGAAATATTTTACAATTTTTACCAATCCGGGCTCCATTAAAAATGGTAACATTCGGACCAATCCAGGAGTCATCACCAATCACAACATCAGCTTCGATAGTAGTAAAGGCATCAATGGTAACGTTTTTTCCAATTTTTGCATCGGGATGAACGTTGCTTAAGGGTGAAATCATACTCAGCTCTTTTTAACTATTTGAGCCATCATTTCGGCTTCCATCACAACTTTATCTCCTACGTAAGCTTTACCAACCATATGACAAATCCCTCTTCGTATAGGCGAAGCGAGAGACAGGTCAAAGATGAGGGTATCACCGGGAATGACTTTCTGTTTAAAACGAGCCTGATCAATACGCATAAAATATGTCCAGTAATTTTCAGGGTCAGGAACTGTACTAAGAACAAGAATGCCACCGGTTTGCGCCATAGCTTCAATCATCAGTACACCGGGCATCACCGGGTTTTCCGGAAAGTGACCTTGGAAGAACCACTCGTTGAGCGTCACATTTTTTAACCCAATTACCTTCGTTTCCGTTAATTCAATTATTTTATCAATTAACAAAAAAGGATACCTGTGAGGGAGATACTTTGAAATTTGATTGATATCAAAAACAGGAGGTGCGAGTAAATTAAAAGTTGGAGCAACAGGTTTTGTTTTTTCACTTTTAATAAGTTGTTTTATTTTTCTGGCAAATTCTACGTTGGCAGCATGACCGGGGCGAGCAGCAAGGATGTGTGCTTTAACGGGCATTCCTATAAGTGCCATATCGCCGACAATATCAAGCAATTTATGGCGTGCCGGTTCATTTTGAAATGAAGTTGCACATTATTTAAGATACCTTTTTCTTTTATTTCAACATGGGGTTTATTGAAGAGTTCAGCAAGTTCATCTAATTTCTGTTGTGAAACCGGACGGTCTACTACTACTATTGCATTATCCAGATCACCACCTTTAATGAGATTGTGTTTCACCAGCATTTCAAGTTCATGCAAAAAGCAAAAGGTGCGGCATGGGGCAATTTCTTCTTTGAATTCTGAAATCAAATGCATTTGAGCATGCTGTGTGCCGAGCACGGGAGAGTTGTAATCGACCATCACGGTGATACGATAATCAACACTGGGAACTGCCAGCATTTCTACTTTGCGTGATGGCTCTTCATAGGTAACATTTTGCTTCAGCTCATAGTAAATTCTTTCAGCATCCTGTTCAACAATACCAGCTTTTAAAATAGCCTCTAAATAGGGTTTGGAACTGCCATCCATGATTGGAACTTCAGGTCCATCCACATCAATAATAACGTTATCGATTTCGGAACCTACTAACGCTGCGAGCGCATGTTCTGTAGTACTTATTTTGCCGCCGTTCTGGCTCGGTGTAGTGCCACGGGAAGTATCAACAACGTTATCCACATCCACATCAATCATTGGTTGGTTGGCCAAATCAATCCTTCTGAACTTTAATCCGTGGTTTACAGGAGCAGGACGAAAAGTGAGATTCACATGAGTTCCTGTATGCAATCCTACACCTGAAATTGTTACAGGCTTTTTAACTGTTGTTTGTCTTATCATGTCTTTATTTCAGGAAATGGTTTGCCTGATCTCTGCCAATGCTTTTTCTAATTCCTGTATTTTTTTATCTAAATCGGGCAATTTTTTAAAAACCACATAAGTCCTTCTGTAATCACTAATACTAAAAGCAGGTGAACCTTGAATTATTTGACCCGGTTCTGTAACGCTTGTTCCTACGCCTGATTGAGCAGCAATTTTAGTGTTGTCGGCAATGGTTAAATGCCCAACAATGCCAACTTGCCCACCAATCATACAGTCTTTTCCTATTTTAGTAGAGCCTGCGATTCCAGTTTGAGCAGCAATCACTGTGTTTTCACCTATTTCAACATTGTGAGCAATTTGGATAAGGTTATCTAGTTTAACTCCTTTGTGAATAGTAGTAGATCCTAAAGTTGCGCGATCAATAGAGGTACCAGAACCAATTTCAACAAAATCTTCAATAATCACATTTCCAATTTGAGCAACTTTATTGTAGCTGCCTGCAGAGGGTGCAAATCCAAAGCCATCGGCACCAATTATTACACCGGCATGTAAAGTGCAGGATTTACCAATCACACAATCTGAATATACAATTACACCAGGGAACAAAGTAGTATCGTCACCAATAATTACATTATCGCCAACATAAGAGTTTGGATAAAGTTTTACACGATTTCCAATTTTTGCATTTTTACCCACATAGGCAAAAGCACCTACATAAATATCAATTCCGGTAGTTGCTGATTGATCTATAAAACAAGGTTGCTCCACACCTTTTTTATCGCGCACAATTTGATGGTAAATTTCCAGAAGTTTCGCAAAAGCAGCATAAGCATCCTCCACTTTGATAAGAGTAGCGGCAACATGTTTTTCAGGAATAAAATCTTTACCTACTATTACCACAGAGGCTTTAGTTTCGTAAATAAATTCAGTATATTTTGGATTGGCGAGAAACGATAAAGATCCTGGAACACCTTCTTCAATTTTTGAAAGGCGCGACACCTTAACATCGGAATCACCTTGAACGGTTCCTGAAAGCATGTCACTAATCTGCCTGGCTGTAAATTCCATGAATACTAAATTAATCGGATCCTTACTAAGAGGTTGGAAGGAACCAAGCTACAAATGTAAAAATTATGCATCAATCTGTTTATAAAAGAGGGAAATTAACTGCTATTTCGAAGTGAGCAGAGAAAATACTTTTTTACCGGTTTAGTAAGCGCTTCGATATTAAAATTATCGGAAGCGGCAACAATATCCATGAATTCGCCATTCTTGAAAAGAATGTTAATTTCATGATCTTCAGCATCATAAGCATTGTTTTCGATATCGCCGGTGAAGGCCAGATAATGTGCTTCATGAACTGAAACACCTGCAATCATTGCAGATTCTTCTCTTCGTTTCTTTACAACATCATCAGGGAAAGGATTTCTACTTATTTCTATTTTTAATAGTTTCCTGTTTACAAGACCTTTGCACAGAGCGGAAAGTACTTTGTCGGAATGAAAACACCAAGCTTTGACAGAAGCAAAAACATCAAAATCGTCCAACAGGGCAAATCGTTCCAACAACGATTCTTTTTCCAAAAAATCTTTACTAGTATACTCATTATCAATTAATTCAAGAAATGGTTCGGTGCCAAAAAGTGGAATACCATTATTTGAAATTTCACGAGCTCTTTTAATAATATTGATGAGCATATGTTCCGCTGCAAGTACGGTTTTATGTAAATAAACCTGCCAATACATTAATCTTCGGGCGGTTATGAATTTTTCAAACCGAATAGATGCCTTTTTCTTCCACCATCAAGTTGCCATCAACTACTTCCATCATTTTGATGATACGGTCTGAGCTGATAACGCCTTCAGAAACACCAGTAAAAAAACTGTCACGGTTCAGGTAATCCAACCTGTCAACATCTAATTGACTGGAAACGAGTTGGTGTAGAAATTTTTTAGGGTGTGTGTTGTTAAAAATATGAATAGCTTCAGTGAGTCTTCCTGAAAACTCATTGTTGAGTCGATTCATAAATAAGACCGAAAGGTATTCATGCGAAATATCGTGGGCCAGCAAATTTTCAAGTGCATGGGAGTAGGGTCCGTGTCCAATATCGTGCAACAAAATAGCTAAAGTAGCAGCTTCCGCCTCCGTATTTGATATTCCATGGCCCTTTGAACGAAGCGTTTCGATAGCACACGTCATCAGATGCATAGCGCCAATGGCATGGTGGAAGCGTGTGTGAATAGCTCCAGGATAAACGAGATAGGTAAGCCCAAGTTGTCTGATTCTGGTGAGCCGTTGCAGCCATGGGTGTCCAATTATATCATGAACGATTTCAAAAGGCACAGTAATGAAACCATAAACAGGGTCGTTAATTATTTTTTTCTTATTCAAAGCAATACTATTGAAAATGGTTCGATTATTATATGTAATTTTATTACTTTAAAACTAGCACACAAATTTAGGTTATTTATGGATAAATTAAGCATTCTTTGGGCTGATGATGAGATTGATTTGCTGAAGCCGCATGTGCTTTTTCTAAAAGAAAAGGGATTTGATGTCACAACTGCAACTAACGGTCATGATGCCTTGGACCTTTTTAAGAAGCAAAGATTTGATATTGTTTTTTTAGATGAGAACATGCCTGGTTTGTCGGGATTAGAGACATTAGTGCGCATTAAAAATAGTAATTCTGATATTCCTGTGGTGATGATCACCAAGAGTGAAGAAGAATATATAATGGAGGATGCGATTGGTTCTAAAATTGCTGACTATCTTATTAAACCGGTAAATCCAAATCAGATACTATTGTCAATAAAAAAAAATCTGGATACCAAACGACTGGTGAGTGAAAAAGCCACTTCTGTTTATCAACAAGAATTCCGGAACATTGGAATGACTTTGAATGAAAAGCATGATTTCAAGTCGTGGGTGGAAGTTTATAAAAAACTTATTTATTGGGAGTTGGAGTTGGAAAAATCAACTGATGAGGGTATGTATGACATTCTCACCATGCAAAAAGACGAGGCCAATTTGCAGTTCAGTAAATTTATTGAAAATAATTATATCAATTGGCTGAAGCAAGATGATAAAGCTCCGGTTATGTCGCACACACTTTTTAGGAAAAAATATTTCCTGTTATTGAATCCACCGAAGACACGGTATTTTTTATATTGATAGATAACCTGCGTTACGATCAATGGAAGATGATTGCTCCCATTTTAAGTGAAGAGTTGCGAATCATAGAAGAGGAAGCCTATTACAGTATTCTGCCCACTGCAACCCAATATTCCAGGAACGCCATTTTTGCAGGAATGATGCCATCCGACATTGAAAAGCGGTTTCCAAAATTGTGGTTTAATGATGAAGATGAGGGAGGGAAAAACATGCACGAGGAAGAATTTTTTGCAGATCAAATGCAACGTTTACGAAAGCAACATAAATTTTCTTACACCAAAGTCACGAACCTGGATGCCGGTAAAAGCATGGTGGAGAACATTCCAAATATGTTTCAAAATAAATTTAACATAATTGTTTATAATTTTGTGGATATGCTTTCACATGCCCGAACCGATATGCAGGTGATACGTGAACTGGCTGATGATGAATCGGCATATCGTTCACTAACGGTGTCCTGGTTTGAGCATTCACCATTATTGGATGCTATTCGCAAAATTGCAGCTCGAAATGTTAAAGTTGTTATTAGTACCGACCATGGAACCATAAGAGTAAAAGAGCCATCAAAATTGATTGGCGACAGAAGTACCAATACGAATCTTAGATACAAGCAGGGCAAAAACCTGAACTATGAAAAGAAAGATGTTTTTGAAGTCAAGAATCCAATTGATGCGATGTTGCCCCGAACAAATCTGAGTACTGCATTTGTATTTGCAAAACAAGATAAATTTTTTGCATATCCTAATAATTATAATTACTATGTTAATTATTATAAGAATACATTTCAACATGGAGGTATTTCGGCAGAGGAGATGATTTTGCCAATTATTACTCTATCCAGTAAGTAACCAAGAGAATGGAAACAGTACCTGCAATAATTTATAAGTGTACTACTCTTTTAGATTTGGAAGTGGTGAGTAAGAAAATTCTTGAAGATTCAAAACCACATAAGTTGTTTTTATTATTTGGTGAAATGGGAGCTGGAAAAACTACATTGATTAAAGAGTTTTGTAAGCAATTGGGCGTAAAAGACATGGTAGCAAGTCCTACTTATACACTATTAAATGAGTATTTATCCAGCGATGGGTTTCCGATCTATCATTTCGACTTTTACAGATTGAAATCAGAATCGGAGGCTTTTGATCTTGGGTATGAAAATTATTTTTACAGTGGGAATTACTGTTTTGTTGAATGGCCAGAAAGAATTACTTCTTTGCTTCCAAATGATGCTATAAAAATTTACATTGAAACAGAAGGTGAGACAAGAATATTAAAATTGCATTTATGAGTAAACAAATACACAATGAACCGGGCCTTTCGGCAATTGCACAACAAGGCATCTTAATGCCAAAGGAAAGTCTCATGGAAGTTAAGGTTAGGAACCAGAATTTATTTATTGGTATTCCTCGAGAGACATCTTTTCAGGAAAATAGAATAGCACTGGTGCCGGAATCGGTCGCGCTTTTGGTGAATAATGGTCACCAGGTAGTAATTGAATCTAATGCCGGCAAAAATGCAAATTTCACAGACACCGATTACAGTGAAGCCGGGGCGCAAATAGCTTACACTACAGAAGAGGTTTACAAAAACGCAAAACTAATTTTGAAAGTAGCACCACCTTCTGATGCAGAGCTGGAGTTAATGCAGGAAAGGCAAACCTTATTGTCTATTCTTCAAATTGCTATGCAGCAGCGTGATTTTGTTTCGAAATTGAAAAACAAACGAATAACAGCTCTTGCCTATGAATATATGCGTGATGAGACCGAAGTGCTTCCTGTAATTCAGGCGATGAGTGAGATTGTGGGTAGTACATCCATTTTGATTGCGGCAGAGTACTTATCCAATACTATGTCAGGCAAAGGCGAATTGCTGGGAGGAGTCACCGGAGTTCCTCCGACAGAAGTGGTTATAATCGGTGCCGGTACTGTTGGTGAATATGCGGCTCGTACCGCACTTGGATTAGGAGCACAGGTGAAAGTTTTTGATAATAATCTATATAAACTCAGAAGGATTCAACGCAATCTGGGTCAAAAGTTATATACCTCCACCATAGTTCCCAGTTTTCTGATGAAAGCTTTGCGAACGGCAGATGTAGCTATCGGTGCCGTACATGCGAAAGAGGGCCGGACTCCTGTTTATGTATCAGAAGAAATGGTAAGTGAAATGCGGTTTGGCTCGGTTATCATTGATGTATCTATTGATCAGGAGGTTGTTTTGAGACTTCGGAAGTTACCAATCATACACACCCAGTTTTTAGAAAATATGGAGTTATACATTATTGTGTGCCAAATATTGCTTCGCGTGTGGCCCGAACGGCATCTTATGCATTGAGTAATATATTTACTCCAATTTTAATTAATGTTGGTGAAGAGGGTGGTATCGATGAGTTTTTATGGTCGAACAAAACAGTAAGAAGCGGTATCTATTTATACAAAGGAACGGTGACCAATAAATTTGTTAGTGAGCATTGCCGGTTGCCCTATAGAGACCTGAATTTATTGATGGCTGCAAGGATGTGAAAATGGGAATGTGAAAACGGGAATGTAGAATGTAGAATGTAAAATGTAAAACGGGAATGTAGAATGTAGAATGTAAAAACGGGAATGTAGAATGTAGAATGTAAAATGTAAAATGTAAAACGTGAATGTAAAATGTAGAATTACCAACTACGCAATTGTCCAATTAACCCAATTCCACATCAGCATATTATCACATCAACAAATCACCACATCACCACATCAACAAATCACCACATCACCAAATCACCACATCATTTTTTCCTTCGTTTCTTCTCTTCCAGAATCATTTTCAATTCCCTTCCTGTTTGTCCGGCTATAGAGGTGTTTTCCTGTGCGCGGCGAATGAGATAGGGGAGCACGGAAATGACAGGGCCGTAGGGTACATATTTGGCTACGTTGTAATTGGCGGCGGCGAGGTTGTAGGATATGTGGTCGCTCATGCCTAAAAGTTGAGAGAACCAGATATCCGGGTGGTTGTGAGGAATATTTTTTTGAATCATCAATCGAACTAAAAGGTGACTGCTTTCTTCGTTGTGTGTGCCGGCACAAATTGCAATCTCGGGAAAATGATCAATACAATAAGTGAGTGTTGCATCATAATCGCGATTGGTAGATGCGTGGTCGGGTTGAATGGGTGAAGGGTACCCTTTTTCGATAGCTCTTTCGCGTTCTTTCTCCATGTATGCACCACGAACCAGTTTCATTCCAAGGACATAGCCTTTTGATTTTGATTTTAGATGTGATGACTTCAAAAATTCAAATCGATCTGTTCGATACAGTTGAACAGTGTTGTAAATAATTGCTTTTTGCTTATTGAATTTTTCCATCATCTCATCAGCTAGCTGATCGATAGCCGGTTGAATCCACGATTCTTCAGCATCAATAAACAAGCGAACATTATTTTCAAATGCCGTAGTACAAATTTTATTTACACGGTGTTTTACTTTGTCAAACTCCTCTTTGTCTTTTGCCGCAAGTGCATTTCCGCTGCTTACTTTTTCCAAAGTATCAAAGCCAGCTACGCCTGTCATTTTAAAAACACAAAAGGGAGTTGCAGGATCACCTTTGGCACGTGCAATAGTCGAAATTATTTCAGCTGTGGTATACTCAAAATTCTCCTCATTTTCTTCACCTTCAACAGAGTAGTCGAGGACACTGCCTATTTTACTTTTATAAAGTTTTCTGACTGTCTCGTCGCAGTCATGAATATCTTCACCGCCACAAAAATGTTTGTAAATGGTGGCTTTTACGATGCTGAGAACGGGCAAATGAAGTGCTATAGCAAAATTAAGAAACCTGGTTCCATTAGATACGAGGAAATTTCTACCCATGGCTGTAAATAACCAATAGGCACGTGTAAGATCCTTGTCGCTTTTTCCTGAGAAAGCTACTTCAAGATTTCCGAAATCAAGGACTTTGGTGCTTGTATTGGTGTTTGTCATTTGCCTAATCAATTAATACTTGTCTGAATTGGCCGTAAATATAAGCAATGCTAAAGATTTGGAAGTATTATAAACATCTTTATAATAGTGTGTTTTTCAATGAATTGTATTTGCACCGAAAAAAAATATTAACTCTAAGATTAACTTTCAATAGTGAAATACTGATTGTTTTAGCTAATAATAAAGTTGAGAAAGTTGGATTCCAAATATCTGAAAAATTCAAGTTTTGCTTTGGAATAAGTTTTTAGTAAATCATTTCCTCAGAATGAAGTCAGATTTTTCGATTTTGCAAGAAAGCAAGTTTCAATATTAGTTTTTTGAATTAGGGACATAGATTGGGTTGATGATCGACACATTAGGAAAAACTTCTGTTTGTAAGTAATTAATCTTACAAAATATTATCGAAATTGAAAATGTTCACTCCCCCCCCCAAAAAAACTACTAGATAGATAAAGATCTATACTTTTTTTGTAATTTGCGAGTTATTTGATCAAAAAAATTACTTTTGCTACTCATCTGTGATTGTGCAGTCAGCAATTCAAAATTAGAGTTTAGGATTTTGTCATTTATTTTAGTTGTTTCGTAAAAAATACCCTTATTAAATTAGCATAGTAGTACTGTAATTCTACCAATATTTATTTTGTAATATTCTGACATGTTATTATTATTATGAGTATAGCTATAATTAAAAACCCTGAGTCCTTATTCAAATATTTTGTTCTATTGTTGCTGCTACCTGTAATTGGAGCATTCGTTAGTTTTATTTTCAATTTCAACTTCGATCAAAGTTTCGACAATCAATATCTAATGGGAGATTGGCTAATTAATTATTCTGACGGAGGATTTAAGCGTAGAGGGCTATCTGGATCACTGGTTTTTTTAATTCAAGACTTGACAGCTTCAAGTTTATCTTTGATTTTGTTCCTCATGCAACTTACTTTTTTTGTTCTATTCTTGATATACTATTTCAAAGGTATATGGAATAGTAAACTTAACTTTTTATATATTAGTTTGCTTCTAACACCAATAACATTTATGGCATATCCAAGTTATGCTTTTGGTTTTGTTGGTCGAAAAGAAATTATTTTATTTTTTATTTTTGCATACTACATTTATTATTTAAAGTATTCAGAAAAAAATTTAAAAAAGGAGTACTTTATTTATTTTTTGCTTGTATTTGCTATGCTGATGCATGAACTTACATTTTTTTATATACCATATTTTATTTTTGCTGGATACATTCAATCTGGAAAATTTGAATTAAAGAAAGTACTGTTGTTTTTCGGTTCAGTATTGATTCCAATGATAGTTTTGGTTTTATTTGGAGGAAAAGTAAACCAGGGGGAATCCTATGCAATTATTGCGAAAAGAGGAATAACAATAGATCCTTATGGTGTACTGGAAATAGCCGACAGCTTTAGTCCACTTAAGCATTACATGGAATTTTGGCCTGGTTATTTGCTTTATGCAATAGTTATTGTTGCAGGTACACTTCAATTCACATATTTTCTTAAATCAAATAATCCTGACAAAAGAAATAGAGTTCTTCAATTTTTTATAATTTCAATTATATTTTCATTACCTTTATTTGTGATAGCAATTGACTGGGGACGATGGATACATATACATTTTATGTTATTGCTACTCTTGTTTTCTTTATTTCTTGAACCTTTGAATAAATCCAAAACATATACAAAAGATTTCAAGATCTTTACTCGAAATAATTTAATTGCATTATTAATAGTTTTCTCATCTGTTTTCTGGAAAATGGATCATTTTAAAATTGGAATTAATCCTGGTGGAATAGCAAAAAGAATAATCACAGGGTCATTTTAAAAGTAGTATTAATCCTTTAATAATAAAATGTTAGAAAAAGCACAGATTGCTGTTATGTTCTAAGATCATTAGATTTATTTATAACCTATTCAATTCTACTTAAAAAAATTGCATTCTTAAATTGAAATCAAACCAAAGTTTTATTTTAACGATCGAAATTATATGACATTAATTCTGTTAAATTGGTTTTTTATTTTCATTACCTGCCTTGGAACGGGGGCTTTTTTTTTAAAAGTTATCCGAAAATTTTTAAATATTGAAGAGAAAAGTGAATCAATAGTTTATGTTTTAATCACAGGTATTTTTTTTATTGCTGCATTTTGTAACATTCTTTCCTTCTTTCTTCCTATTGATGCGTTTGTAAGATATACTGTTTTACTATTTTCTTTTTTCATTTTATATTCGAACAGAGTTTGGCTTATCGAATTATTTAGATTTGAACTATTCAGATTGAGAGAAATGCACTTCATAGCCAAATCCAGTCTGCTGGCGATTTTTCTGATTGCAATAATTAAATCAGCAGGCCCATCAGAGCTGATTGATGAGGGGGGATATTATTTGCCTTATATACGGTGGATCGAGGATTTTAAACTTACTCCCGGGATAGCCAATATAGAGGATCGGATGGGATTTAACTCCTCTTTTCACATGCTCTCTGCTTTTTTTAGTATGAGAGAATTTTACAACGATGGATTGTATGATTTAAATGGGTTTCTGCTGTTTATTTGTTCGGTTTATTTTGTTAGCGGACCTAACAGGTTAATAAAGGGGCTTGGTAATTTATCGATTGTTGATTTTGTAAAAACGTTCTGTTTATTTTTCCTGCTCAGAAATATGTTGACATCTTCACCAAGTGATTTGATTAATGTATTTTTTGCTGAGATGGCACTTGTTCTATTTATTGAAAAGGCAGAAAAAGGAAATTATTCTAAAGTAGATGATAAGTTTGTAATGATTTTTCTTATTACTCTGTTTTTGATTACTATTAAATTCTCTTCTGTTGGATTGTTCTTTCTGCCATTATTTCTGTTGTTTGTGTCCGGCAATCAATTTAAAAAATGCTTTATGATGTTTTTGGGAGTTGGTTTTGTGGTGATGTCTGTCTGGCTGGTACGCTCCTATTTCATTAGTGGATATCTTGTTTACCCGGTTTATTTCGTCGATTTTTTCGATCCGGTTTGGAAGATCCCTGAAGCTTATACTAAAACGCAGTATTTTTATGTTCAGGAATTTGCAAGGCTGAATGCTGAAAGAGATGTAAGTGAACAAATTGCTAGTAAATACTCAACTTCTCAATGGATTCCATTGTGGTTTAATTTATTGAATTTGTACGATAAGATAATGACTATTGCTTTATTGGCAATGGTGCTGGTTAGTTTTTATTTGATTGTTTTCAGGAAGTTTTTTAGAAGCAGGTATTTTGTTTTGTATCTGATTCTGTTACTTAATCTTGGTATGTGGTTTTTTAGTTATCCCGCATTCCGGTTCGGATGGGCATTTATTATGGTTTTTATAGCACTTATAAGTTCTATCTTTATTACGGGATCCAGGTTTATTTCTGTTTTTCGTTTTTCTGTTATTATTATTTTTTTATTATTTACAGCTCAAAGTTTTTATAAAACAATAAAGGGGTATCAAAATTACCTTGTAACTACCATTGTATTTCCTGCAGAAGTGCCTCATCCGGAAACAAATCAAATTACTTTGAAATCAGGGCTTAAAGTTGAAGTTGCTGCAGGCGAAGAGTGCTGGGGAATATCGCCTCCTTGCTTTCCAGTAAATCACCGAAAGAGAATTGAAATGATCGGTAATAAAATAACAGATGGATTTTATGTTGAAAAATAGCAGCACTAGGTTTCAATTTGTTGCTTCGTTTAATGAATCAGGAATTAAAATATTATAATGAATCAGTTTATATATTCAACTAATATAGTTTCGGATCTTGCTGATTTTTTCAGTTCTGTTTCTGATAATACCAGCTATTTTATAGTTTCGGATGAAAACACCCATAAGTATTGTGTTCCTTTAATTTCTAAGTGCGTACCTGGAAATTATAAAAATTTAGTAATGGGTACTGGGGAGTTTAACAAAAACCTGAATACCTGCAACACGTTATGGAAACTGTTAATTAATGGAGGTGCCGACCGGAAATCATTGATTATTAACGTAGGCGGTGGATTGGTAACTGATGTCGGAGGATTTGTGGCGGCTACCTATATGAGAGGTATCAGGTTCGTGAATATTCCGACTTCATTACTGGGTATGGTTGATGCATCCGCCGGAGGTAAAACCGGAATTGACATCGATTTTTTCAAAAATATGGTGGGGATTTTTGCCTTTCCTGAAACAGTTTTGGTGGCACCTGAGTTTCTTGATACTCTTCCTGATAAGGAATGGAGGAACGGGATAGCAGAAATGCTGAAACATGGCTTAATAGCAGATGACAATCAGTGGAAAGAACTTTCATCTGCTGTGATGAAGGGAAATTTATTTGAATTGAGTGATGAATTCAAACGGATAGTAATCAAACACATTTTGGCATCTGTAAAAGTCAAGACGGATATAGTAAACAAGGATCCATATGAAAAGCATGAACGAAAATTTCTGAATTTCGGCCATACTATCGGGCACGCTCTGGAAACTTACTCGTTACGTCATAACAATCAGCCGTTGTCGCATGGTGAAGCAATTGCAATTGGAATGGTTTGTGAATCTTATTTGTCGGCTCGACTAACAGGTTTGGATAAGAACAATGTAGATGAAGTTTCAAAAACAATTCTTTCTCTATTTAATCATCACCCTATTAATAAAAATAGTTTTCAGGAAGTTTACCTTCTGATGAAATCAGATAAGAAGGCTGAAAAGGAATCAATTTCTATGGCTTTGTTAAAATCAATTGGACACCCTGTTCTATTTGATGGTGTTCAGCACGAATTGATTTTGGAAGCTTTTCACTTTTATAATTCTTTACAAGGATGATTGCAGAAGTT
Organism: Bacteroidota bacterium; assembly: GCA_016722525.1. Lineage (GTDB taxonomy): Bacteria > Bacteroidota > Bacteroidia > AKYH767-A > OLB10 > JADKJB01. The sequence continues at coordinate 106,505 of JADKJB010000001.1, read as the reverse complement.
AAGAGTAATAATAAGGTGATTTTTACCCATGTGGCAATGCCTGCTTCAAAGAGTATCAGCAATAGAGTATTGATTATTAAAGCCCTTTGCGGGAGTGATTTTGTAATTCACAATCTATCCAAAGCAACGGATACTGTTCAGTTAGGTTCGATTCTGGCAAGTAAGGAAGATATAATTGATGCCGGAGATGGTGGAACAACTTTAAGATTTTTACTTGCGTATTATTGTTTGACAGGAAAGAATGTAGAAGTGACTGCATCCGAATCATTAAAGAAACGACCTGTTGTTGATTTGATTGATGCATTAAGATCTTTAGGAGCAAAAATCGAATATTCAGATACTGAAGGAAGATTACCTCTGAAAATTGTTCCATCCAAATTGACAGGAAACAGTGTTACTATCAGTGGAGAAATAAGTAGCCAGTTTATTAGTGCATTGATGCTTATTGGGCCCTATATAAATGGTGGATTGAAAATAGAAATGACCGGAGAGATGCTATCGCTTCCCTATATATTGATGACTAAATCTGTGATGGAATATTTTGGTGCTGAGATTAGTTTAGATAATAATACTATTTTAATTAAAGAAGGAAAATATATAGGAAGGGATATAACCATTGAACCTGATTGGTCGGCTGCATCGTACTGGTATGAAATTGCTGCATTGAGTAATGATGCTGAAATTTTATTGGAAGGACTAAAACCTGAAAGTTGGCAAGGAGATTCTGTAATTTCGGCAATGATGAATAAGTTAGGAGTGCAAACCGTTTTTAATGAAAAAGGTGCTTTCTATCTAAAATTTCAGGCTGGGCGCCATGTGATTATTTTATTGATGATTTTCCGGATGCCCCGATTTAGCACCTGCAGTAGCAAATACCTGTGCAGCTTTGAATGTTACAGCAGATTTATTGGGATTGAAAAACTTTCGTTTGAAAGAATCTGACCGCGCTGCGTCCTTGCAACGTGAGTTGTATAATATGAACGTCAAAACCGATTTTTGTGGCGGATCGAAATTTAAAATTTACGCCGGTTCGGGAATCAAAAATTATTCTAAACCTATAAAGACCTATAAAGATCATCGCATTGCCATGGCATTTGCTCCATTAGCATTGAAGGTCGGAACAGTTTTCATTGATAATCCTGAGGTGGTGGAAAAATCTTACCCGCATTTTTTTGAAGATTTGATTCGTGCGGGTTTTCAGGTTCGTTCATTGGAACAATAATACAATTTCTCCGATGGTGGAAGGTCAATTGAACACGGATCTAACGGATTTGACGAATAGAAAAACGGATTTTATTTTACTGAAAAATGAAACAGTTCAAATCAGTTTAATCTGTCTAATCTGTGTTCCTTTGACAGGAGGTGGAGTGTCTATTGAACACTGATTTAACTGATTTAACGGATAGAAAAACGGATTAGTTTTTACTGATAAACAAATCCGTGCAGATCCGTTAAATCTGTGTTATCCATGTTCCATTTAACAGACAGAAAAACGGATTTGTTTTTACTGAGAAACAAATCCGTTCAGATCCGTTAAATCTGTGTTATCCGTGTTCCATTTAACGGACAGAAAAACGGATTTATTTTTATTTAGAAGCAAATCAGTTCACATCAGTTTAATCTGTGTTTTCCATGTTCTTTTAAATCATCTTGAATTAGTCAACACATACTCAATTACCTTCCCTGTGGCCCCACTTGGAGGTTGGATGTGGAGAATTTGAGAGAGGGTAGGAGCTATGTCGGTGATGTCGACATGACCTGTATAGGATCCTTTGTTGATTTTCCATCCGTAAAAAAGCAACGGGACATGCGTATCATAGGTATATCCTGCACCGTGAGTGGTTCCTTTGATTTTGTATTCAACGAGTCCTGGCTCCAGAATGAGTATAACATCACCGGAACGTTTTGGGTAAAATCCTTTTTGAATCAAAGAGCGTATTCCGAAAGTATATTCATTTCTGGTAAGATCTTCGGCAGTCAAAACACTTGCAACTCCATCAAACTTCATCAGGAATTTTGCTATTTCAGTTGAAATTTCCCGGAGTTCAATTTTATTTTTTTCCAATATTGTATAATCGAGATATACCTGATCGTTATCGAAAGCCAATACCCACTTTTGTGCACCGTATTCTGAGTTCAGAAATTTATTTAAAGAATCACTAACTCCGGCAACATTAAATATTCCTGCAGGTATTTGCTGATCCTGTAAAAATTTAACATTGGGAATCGCTGCATGATCGGCTGTAAGGAAAAATAAAACGTTTGCTTTACCGACGTAGGCTTCTATTTTAGAAATGAAATCGGCGAGATCTCTGTCGAGTCGCAAATAATTATCCTGGGTTTCTATAGCATGTGTTCCGAACTGATGACCAATGTAATCGGGTGACGAAAAACTCACTGCAAGGATATCGGTAAATTCATCCTTACCCAATTCTTCCGCTTTCATTGCTGCCAATGCAAATTCTTTGGTGAGAACATTTCCTGCCGGACTATATTTAATGAATTCATAATTTTGCGGTCCCAGCAAGTGAAAATTGTGAGGGAAAACCGGTTTTGTTTCTCCTGCATAAACGTCTTCATATGGCGTATCATCAGGAGTGCTTTCGATGTATTGTTCAATGGGCAACAAGGTAGTCCAGGGTGTTTTCAGATACTCTTGTGGTAATTTTTTGTTGTTAAATTCAACCACCCATGCCGGTAGCTCACTAAGATACCAGGAGCTGGAGATCCAGTTTCCAGATGAACCTTCAAACCAATAGGCAGCATTTGCAGAATGACCTGCAGGAAGAATTGCGCCTCTGTCTTTTAACGCAATTCCAATCACTTTGGATCTTAAATTGCTTGCGATGCGTAACTCATCGGAAATGGAAGTAGTTAATAAATATTGGGGCGACATTTTCCCGGCAGAGGTTGTTGTCCCCACTCCGGTCACGCTCGTATCTTGAGTAACATAATTATTTTTACCCAACTTACGATTATACCAATCGTTTCCAATAATACCATGTGCTGCAGGGGTTGCTCCGGTATAAATGGATGAATGCCCGGGTCCGGTATATGTGGGAACATAATTGAAGTGGGTGTTAGTGCATGAAATGCCTTCGGAACAAATTTTTTAATCCACCTTCACCATATTTACTCCAGTAGCGCGATAGGTAGTCATAACGCATCTGGTCGACCACTATACCTACTACAAGTTTTGGTTTGGGTGCCTCCTGACCTATACTTATATGGATTGCACAGGTTAGCTGTTGAGAAATAAGTAAAATTACAATAACAAGTCGTTTCATTAGATGATTATTTAATGGCAAAAATAATCATTCAAGTGCTATTAGTTTGTAAATTCTCAATTTTATATATAAGAGCTTAAGTTGATGAAAATCATTTTTTCGAGTATACCCAGATGATTACTTTTATCATATTGATATGAATAAATCAACTTTACAGGAATTAACGATTAAAATCGAGGGAAATGAGTTGTATGGAACTCTTTCTGTTCCTGACGATTCAAATGGTTTGGTTATTTTTCCCACGGGAGTGGTAGCAGCAGATTGAGTCCTAGGAATAGATATGAGTTCGGTATTGAACAGGGATGGGGTTGCCACCTTATTGGTTGATTTGTTAACGGAAGATGAAGATGCTATTTACGAAAACAGATTTGACATAGAGCTTCTCACCGGCAGGTTTATTGAAATTACCACATGGATTCAAAAAGAAATGGAAGGTGTATTTAATTCGGTTGGCTATTTTGGTGCAAGTACCGGAGCTGCTTCTGCATTGAAAGCTGCTGCCAGATCCAACATGAGGATTGCTGCCATTGTTTCCCGTGGTGGGCGACCGGATCTTGCCTTTGAAGAATTGCGAGATGTGAAAGCGCCAACTTTATTGATTGTAGGTGGTCTTGACACGGAAGTTTTGCAACTTAACAGAGAAGCCTTTTCAGAGTTGCGCTGTATAAAATCAGTTCAGGTGGTGGAAGGAGCCACTCATTTGTTTGAGGAACCAGGAACATTAGAAAAGGCAGCGGAACTTGCAAGCAACTGGTTCCATAAATATTTTAAGAAGTAGATTTAATCAAATGATTTTCGAAAATCGTATAGACGCAGCGCAGCATTTAATTTCCGGACTTGAAAAATTCCAGGGTGAAAATGTAGTTGTTTTGGCAATTCCAAGGGGTGGTGTTCCTTTGGGATATGTTATAGCTAAATATTTTAAATGGCCACTTAGCATTCTATTAACTAAAAAAATTGGTCATCCTATGAATAAAGAATATGCCATTGGCGCAGTAAGTCTGGAAACTGTGGTTTTGGATCCGGGCAACCGCGAGGTGCCGGATTCTTATATAAAAAGTGAAACTCAAAATATCAGAAAATTGCTTCAGGAAAGATACCATAGATTTTTAGGAAACAAACCACCAATAAATATAAAGGGAAAGACAGTTGTCATAGTAGATGATGGCATTGCTACAGGTTATACCATGCAGGCATCTATTGAAATGTTAAAAAATAAAGGTACTAATAAGATTGTGGTCGCTGTTCCTGTTGCATCACCCAGAATAATCGGATCCTTTAAAAATCAGGTTGATGAATTGATTGTATTAGAAACGCCTGACGAATTTATGGGAGTAGGGCAGTTTTATGTAGATTTTTCTGAAGTTACTGATGATGATGTTGTGAAATATCTTAACGACTGAATTAAAACAACTTTCCCAACCAGATTCCAATTCCAATCATTAGCAAGCAAATAATCAAATTGGCAGCAATATTTATTCCTGCGTACAAAAATAATCCATTTCTAAAAAACTCAAAAGTCTCGGCACTGAATGTTGAAAATGTGCTGAATCCTCCGCAAAAACCTACAGTAATCAAAAATCTCCATGGGTTATCATTTTCTATTCTACCCGTTGTAATTCCAATAAACAGTCCTACCAGAAATGAACTCATCGTGTTAGACATCAAAGTCCCGTAAGGAAATGATAGGGGCAATATAAATTGCATCCATTTACCAACTCCGTAACGGGCCAGGCTACCCAAACCGCCACCAACAAATATTGCAAAACAGTATTCACTTTTGATATATTTTAAGGACTGTCAAACATTAGCCGATAAATAAGGTAGGTAAATCCCGCTGCAAAAATGCCGACAATCCAACCTCCAATAATATCAGCAGGAAAATGAACGCCCATGTAAATTCTGGAATAACTAACGAGCATCACAAATGCCGCAGTTATTCCCGTGATCCATCTGTTACTGTTTCTGGTTAGTAATAATAGATAAACAAACAATGCCATAGTATTAGCTGCATGTGAGGATACAAATCCAAATTTACCACCACATTTATTGCGAACGGTATGTACCAAAAAAGAAAGTGACTCGTCGTGGCATGGTCGCAATCGCTCGAATGAATTTTTTATGAGAACGGATATTTGATCACTGGAAACAATAAGCAGCACCACGAAAAGGATCATGTAAAGTGATGACAACCCAAATTTTTTGACCAGAAAAATAGCAAGAAAAATATATAAAGGAATCCAGATAAACTTATCAGCAGCCCAAAACATGAAATCATCCATGAAAGGGGAGTTCATTCCATTGATAGCAAGAAACAAAACTTCGATCGAAGTTTAGAAGTGTTTCAATCATCAGAATCAGTTGGTATTAATAGTTTCCCAAATTACATCTTTAAGTTGTTGTATTCCAAACCCTGAAACCGACGAAATAAACAAAACAGGTACTTTGGCGCCATCACTCATTTTATCTTTTGGAAATTCTTTTAAAGCTTTCATCAATTCCTCATCGAGCATATCTGCTTTTGTGATGGCAATTATTCAGCTTGTCGAGCAACTCAGGATTATGTTGTTTAAGTTCGTTTTAAGAATCTTATATTCTTTTTTAATATCATTAGTGTCGGCAGGTATCATAAAAAGAAGCACTGAATTTCTTTCAATATGACGGAGAAAACGTAATCCTAAACCCTTTCCAAGATGAGCGCCCTCAATGATGCCGGGAATATCGGCCATTACAAACGGGCGGTTATCGCGATAAGCAACAATACCCAGATTGGGAACAAGCGTAGTGAAGGGATAGTTTGCTATTTCGGGTTTAGCAGCAGATACCACCGACAACAGCGTAGATTTTCCTGCATTAGGAAATCCAACCAAACCTACATCTGCAATCAATTTCAATTCCAGAACTTTCCACTCTTCCAAGCCCGCCTCACCTGTTTGAGCGTAATGTGGAGATTGGTGAGTTGCAGATTTAAAAAATGCATTTCCCATTCCTCCGCGACCACCTTTAGTTAAAATTATTTCCTGACCATCCTCTTCTATTTCAAATAGCACTTCACCCGATTCAAAATCTTTCGCAATAGTACCCAGAGGCACTTCCAGAATTTCATTCTTCCCGTCAGCTCCCGTTCGAAGCGCACTTCTTCCCGGACCACCAGGATCAGCAATCACATGTTTACGAAATTTAAGGTGAAGTAATGTCCACAATTGTTTATTACCTCTTACAACAATATCGCCACCACTACCACCATTACCACCATCGGGACCACCTTTGGCAGTGAGTTTATCACGATGAAAATGTGTTGAGCCAGCTCCACCTGCTCCGGAACGGCAATTAATTTTCACATAATCGATAAAGTTATTTTCTGCCATTTATTTTTAAATTTTACCTAAAAAACGGGCAGTTGATCGATCTGTTTGCACAATAAATAAAAAATTTCATCCACATCACCATGACCTTCAATTGCCACAAATTTATTTTGTGCCTTGTAATAATCTATCAGAGGAGCCGTTTTTTTATTGTATTCCTCTATTCGCTTTCTTATAATAACAGGGTCCGAATCATCCGAACGTCCCGAATCTTTTCCTCTTCCAATAATTCTTCTTATCAATTCTTCATCTTCAACATTCAGTGCATACATTGCTGAAATAGCGGTTGCTTTTTCCAAAAGCAAATCATCAAGTGCAGCGGCTTGAGCCTGTGTGCGTGGAAATCCATCAAATATAAATCCTTTCGAGCCAGGATTTTGATCCAGTTTGTTGCTGATCATTGCAATTACCACTTCATCAGGAACTAACAGGCCCTGATCCATCATTTTTTTTGCCTCTAAACCAAGAGCGGTTCCGTTTGTAATTTCACCTCTCAAAATATCACCTGTTGATAAATGAACAAGATGATATTTTTTTATCAACCTCGCTGATTGTGTTCCTTTGCCTGCACCGGGAGGTCCAAATAAGATAATGTTATGCATATCGTTATGGTTTCAATACGTAAATGTCGTTCAGATTTCTTCCCAGCCCATCATAGTCGAGTCCATATCCAACAAGGAAATCGTTTTCAACTTCAAAACCTACATAGTCGGGCGTTAGGTTATGCTTCAAAGCTGCCGGTTTAAATAATGCTGTGGCAAGTTTTAAGGATGCCGGGTTATGTTTTTGTAATTCACTAAACAAATGCATTGCTGTTTCACCGCTATCAACAATGTCTTCAATCATGAGCACGTGCCTGCCTTCAATATTTTCTTTCAGGCCAATTACTCTCGAAACCTCACCACTGGAAGTTAAGCCACCGTGGTATGAGGAAACTCTCAAAAAAGTAAGCTCACATTCCATATTCAAGTTTTTAAACAAGTCGCAGGTAAAAAGTACCGCCCCATTTAAAACACCAACAATAATTGGCATTTTACCTTCATAATCGTGATTTATCTGAGCTGCAAGGGTTTTTACCCTATCCTGTATAGTTGCCGATGCTATTTTTATGATAAATTCTTTATCTTTTATTTTCACAAGAGAAGTGCTCATAATTGAACTAATACCTGGTTTGGTGCTACGATTTCGGTGCAAGATACTAAAAAGCGTTGAAGATTTTGAAGTGTTTTCTCTAATTAAATAGTCAAAACAATTGAAAATCAATAATATACAATATATCAATTAATCTTGAAATGGAATAATTAGTTTTGCTGAACAAAATGGATGGAATGAAATCGAATTCTTATAGAGGTAGCCATATAAAGCTTGGGATATTGGGAGGCGGCCAGCTTGGCAGGATGCTTATCCAGAAAGCTATTGATTTTAATATTGCCACTTATGTCATGGATCCAGATAAAGATGCACCTTGTAAAGAACTTTGCAATGAGTTTACGACGGGGAACTTTAAAAATTTTGAAGAGGTAATGGCGTTTGGTGCATCGATGGATGTGATAACAGTTGAAATTGAACATGTAAATGTCGATGCCCTTGATGAATTGGAACGTATGGGAAAGCTGGTATTTCCGCAATCAAGGGTGCTGCGATTGATTCAGGATAAAGGACTGCAAAAAGAGTTTTATCGAATTAATAGCATTCCTACAGCTGAGTTTCGATTAATTCAAAGGCAAGATGAGTTACCAGCCTACAAAGATTTTTTGCCTGTCATGCAGAAAATGAGACGCTCGGGTTACGACGGGAAAGGAGTAAAAGCTTTAAGGGATGAAAGAGATTTTGAAAGTGCTTTTAATGAACCTTCTGTTCTTGAAAAATTGATTGATTTTGAAAAGGAAATAGCTGTTATTGTTTCTCGTAATAGCGATGGTGTTGTATGTCATTATCCTGTGGTTGATTTGGAATTTAATGCTGAAGCGAATCTGGTGGAGTTTTTATATTCACCTGCTACTCTAACTTTGGAACAAGAACAAAAAGCGATTGCTATTGCAAGAAGAGTAATAGAAAAACTTGAAATGGTTGGAATACTCGCCGTTGAGATGTTTGTTACTAAAAGCGGTGAAATACTTGTTAATGAAGTTGCACCTCGTCCTCATAATAGTGGTCACCAAACTATTGAAGGAAATGTTACTTCTCAGTATGAGCAACATTTGAGGGCAATCTTTAATTTAGCTCCGGGTGAGACCACAATCACACGTCCGTCAGTAATGGTGAACCTGCTTGGCGAAAAGGGTTATACCGGTGATGCTATTTATGAGGGTTTTAATCAAGCCATGGCGATGCCGGGAGTGCATATTCATCTTTACGGAAAAAAAATCACAAAACCATTCCGTAAAATGGGACATGTAACGGTTACGGCAGATACGTTATCAGTAGCAACTGAGAATGCGAAAAGGGTGAAAGACATTCTTCGAGTGACAAGTGACAAGTAACAAGTGTAAAGTGACCAGATTCAGTTGACAGTAAAAATGTCAATCCTGATCATATAGTTGAGAGGGCATACGGCATACGGCCTACGGTAAACGGCCTACGGCAAACGGCCTCCGGAAAAACGGCATACGAATCAAAAGTGAATATTTAAATCAACACACAATGTCAAAAAAAATCAGTCCATTAGTTGGAATAATAATGGGAAGCACATCTGATCTTAATGTGATGCAGGCTGCTGCGGATATTTTGGATGAATTAGGAGTATCGTTTGAGATTTCTGTAGTCTCGGCGCATCGTACGCCGGAGCGGATGTTTGAATATGCAAAAACCGCTGCTTCACGCGGATTAAAAGTGATCATCGCGGGAGCCGGAGGAGCTGCACATTTGCCGGGAATGGTTGCCTCTATTACACCTCTTCCTGTTGTAGGTGTTCCCGTTAAATCTTCAAATTCCATCGACGGATGGGATTCGGTTTTGTCAATTTTGCAGATGCCAAATGGGGTTCCGGTTGCAACTGTAGCTTTAAACGCGGCCCAAAATGCCGGTATACTCGCAGCTCAAATTATTGGAACTTCCGATAAGAAATTGCAAAGTAAAGTGGCCGCTTTTAAGGAAGGATTGAAATCTAAGGTGATAAAAGCTGATTCTGAAATGAAGAGGAAGAAGTGACGTGCTGATGTGTTGATATGCTGATGTGCTAATACCTTATTTACTTATGTGATGATTTGAAAATCGGGATGATTACATCCAACTTGATTTGTTCTATACTCAAATACAAGGGCTATTTTTTGGGCTAAAAAATATTTTATCAACACCTTTTATATTTGTTTTTTGTTAATAAACTGATCTTTAGTTTAGTTTAGTTTAGTTTAGTTTAGTGTTGATAAGTCATAAATTATGCTTATAGTTTTTTGATTTTTTTCATTCCAATATCATTTAACATTACTCCGTTAATTGCAACGAAAATTAACATTGGAGTTAAAATAGAACACTCCCAATTTATTTTAAAGAGATTTTCAGCCACCGACCTCCCCCCTGAGTACTGTCGAGTGTTGAGAAAGTGGGTGAGGAATTTTTGTTTTAATATCAATCCATTAAAATGAATAATTCATTGGTGAGATTGCTATGCCCGGATCAAATTTTTAAGTATTTTCAATTTTATTTTTTAAACTATATCCTAATGAAAAACAAACATCAACGTTTACCCGAAACCGATAGGTATAGGTTACTCACTCCTGCCTCAGGCTTTTTACTATTTACTATTGTTCAATTTCTGTTGTTGATGTGTTGTATGAATGTTGATTTTTGTATGGCGCAAGCAGTGGCGCCTCCTTTAGATAGCTTTGTCAAAGATGAGAGTGGAACGGTTACCGTTTTTGTGGCGCTTCCCGACAGCACATCAAGCACCGAAATTGAAGTTGCCATTGGAAGTAAGAATAATATTGGCGATTTGTTTTCTCATACCTACGCTTTCGATCAAACTTCAGGTTTACCTGCTGGCTTATCATATATTCGACAAGGCACTGATGTTTTCCTTGGAGCAGGCGCAATCACTTTGACGGATGCATACAACGTTAAAATACGATTGAAAGATGGTTCAGGAAATTGGAGTTCGTATTATGACTACGTCTCGAATTAAAAAGCGGCGAAAGTGAAATTCTTTCAAATCCATCATAAGTGATCTTAACCATCCTAACGATCAAAAAATCATGAAAACAAAATATATATTCTTAACATTATTGCTGATAACATTATTTTATCAATCCTTCGCCACCAGTTATTCCTGGACAGGGAATAGCGGAACATCTTGGAGCAATTCGGGTTCGTGGTCGCCGAGTGGTGTACCGGATTCTACTTCAAATGTTACCATTGTGAGTGCAACCAATGCTCCGGTGATGGATCAAAATCGAAAGGTGAGTGCTTTTACACTGACTAGCGGAACGCTTGATTTGAATTCGTACACGTTAACTATTACCGGCAACAGCACCTTCTCCAGTGGCACCATCAGTAACGGACTCTTAAAACCATCGGGTAGCTTGTGCCATTTTGGTGGAACAACATTTAATGCCAAAATTAAGGCCAGCTGTGCTTATTTTCACATGAATGGCGGTACTTTCAACAATCCGGTCGAGTTAATTAGTGCCGGCACGAGCTCTACCAGTGGAGCAGGTGGCAGCGTTTTTTAACGATACGCTTACCATCAGTCACGGAGGAACGTTGTATTTTACTATGGGAAGTTCGGGGAAGGACGTTTTAACGGGCCGGTAACCATAACCAATACCAGTACACATGAGGTATATTTGGCAACAGGAGATAGTGCTTTATTTAATGGCAATTTGGTGCTTTCCAGTACTAATGGAGGCGGTGTTGTTTTTGGCAATACAGGTGGGGTGAGTAGTCTGGCGAATGGCAAAACAATTACGATTGGAACCGGAGGTTTCACCAATGATTATTTAACACTCAAGAATTTCATACAACTGGGTTCCACTTCTCAAACGCTCACCCTAACGGGTACGGCAATTGTGAATATGATTAATTGCACGATCAATGGTAATCTGACCGTCACCGCTCCGGGCTTTTTAATTAAGGACAACACCTTCAATGGCACAGCCACTTTGGCCCGAAACGGAAGCACCACCAACCACCAAAGTGATGGAGGCAACACGTTTCACGGAGCGGTTACTATTGACAATGCAGGAAGCGGAGGGCGTATCAGGCTGAGCACCAGCACAGGGGACACTTTTTACGGCAATGCTACCTTTAATTGCACCGGTGGACAAGATGTACAGCTTTGTTACAACGGAAATTCGTACTTTTATGGTGACATAACCATTAACAGTAACAAAGTGGTTTTTAATACATCCATCGGAAAAGTGACTTTTGCAGGAAGCAATTCGCAAACTTTGAATGGAAGTTATAATTTTCCGTTTAAAAAGCTTGCAATTAATAAAAGTGCAAATCATGTAATTGTTAATTCTATTTTGAGTGTTGATGATACCCTTACATTTGTAAGTGGGAATTTGATTACTACCTCCTCAAATTTGTTAACTATGAAGGCGGGTTCGGTGGCTATTGGTGCTACAAATGCTAGTTTTGTTGATGGTCCTTTGAAGAAAATTGGGAATACTGCGTTTGTTTTTCCTACAGGTAAATCGGGGATAATGGGTACTGTTGAAATGTCAGCTCCCGCATCTATTTCGAATTCATTTACAGCGGAGTATTTCAATGTCAAGCAAACCCTAGGGGACTTATTGAGTTCAAATGTTCGTTTTTTATCAAATCAAAATTATTGGTCATTTCAGCGTATTGACGGAACCTCAACGGTGGCTATTAAATTAGGTTGGGACAAATCTTTATTTGATTTTGGTATCGATAGCACTTCTGGAAAAATTGCCTATTGGAATGGTATGTATTGGAATGGTATATCTAGTGATACAAGTACTCAAATTGGCAACAAAATCTATTTAAAAACCACTTCATCTATTTCAAGTTTCGGATTTTTCACAGTCTCAAACATAATTTATGGAGCACGATTTACTTCATATATTACTTCAACAGGCAATGTAGAAGTTTTTGGTACTAGCGGAAACGCTCAACATGGCAATTGTAGTTTATTAATTAGTGGACCTTCGCTCACTTATTACAATACCAATCCTGCTTTACCTCAAGTTACTGATGAAGCCAATTATTGCACTTCACCTGTGGCTTTAAATAATATAATTAAAATCAGTCATGGATGGGAGCATACTTTAGCATTGAAATGCGACAAGACTGTTGTAGCTTGGGGGAAAAATGATGAAAATCAAATCGGAAATTCTAACATTACAATGAACAGAAGTTTAGTTGGAGTTCCTGTTGAAAGTTCCAGTAATGTTTCCCTATCAAATATTATTGATATTGCTGCCGGAAAGTACAACTCCATGGCTGTTGATGGTGAAGGTTATGCCTATTATTGGGGATATAGTTTACTAGACTTAATAGGAAATCCAAGTACCAATACTATTTTGCCCGAAAAACTTAGAATTAATAGTTCTACACTTGTTACCAATGCTGTTGCAGTTTCAGCAGGTTCCGATCATTTAGTTGTATTGTTAAGAGACGGAACAGTTCTAACTTTTGGTAGCAATACTTTCGGTCAACTTGGCGTTGATAATACAGCTACACCTAACTCCATTTACGGTGTACAGGTTCAAACAAATTCAGGTGTCCTTTCAAACATCATTGCTATCTCAGCAGGGGATCGAATAACTTTGGCATTGGATAAGTCAGGGGATGTTTACGCCTGGGGATTTAATAATAACGGTCAATTGGGGTTAGGAGCTCCTGCTTTTCCATTTTATGAAAAATATGCTCAAAAAATAGCCACACTTTCAGATATCAAATCCATATATACTCAGGTTGCAACTTCCATGGCAATAAAAAATAACAATTCTGTGTATTGTTGGGGATTAAATAACTTTTATCAATGTGGACAAACCTCAAATAGTCCTGGCACTTATGATACGCCAGTCCAGGTAACATTACCGTCAGGTATATCCGATTTGTCTTATGGATATGTAGGCGAAAGGCACTGTGTTTTGTTTACTAAAGATAACCAAATGGTAGCATGGGGTGATAATTTGGAAGGGCAATTGGCGGTTCCTCTTGCTACCTCTTACGGTTGGCCAAATTGTACCTATCCATCCAGTTGTCCAACTACGCCAATAGAAATTTCAAATCAACAAAATGGAGCTCAAGTTATTTCAGATCCACTAATACCATGTGATGAATTCAAAAACTATTGTTACTCTAAATTTTTAATTTCAAGTTCAACTGTATGGGCATCTTCGACAAATTCTTGTACATCTATAAATTCAGGAGTTACTATTTCAGATGAAATATTTATTGCAAAGGGAGCAAGCCTCACATTAAACAGTGGAACTTATTATTTTGGACCAAATGGAAGAATTATTTTGGAAGAAGGAGATGGCACTCTAGGCGGAGATGGAGCTCAACTTATTGTGAACAGCGGCGCTACTTTGACCGGAAATGCACAATGCATGTGGAAAGGAATTGAAGTGAGAGGAAATACAGACTACAATGCATCTAATGTACGTCAAGCAAAAGTAACTGTTAATGGAGGAAGAATTGAACATGCCCACAATGCTGCAACTTTAGGTACTTGGGATAACAATTATTATGAATGTTTCGAAACAGCACCCAGTACTTTTTTGTCAGGATTTGATCTAAACGGTTCAGGAGGGCAAATCGAAATTGATAATAATTCAACTTTTTTGAACAATGCCATCGACATCCGTTTTGCCCCCTACAACAAATTGTCAACAAGTACCATTGAAAACTCTCATTTTCTCGGAGGACATCTGCGGGATAGCAGGTATGCGGCTACTTCAACACTTCCCTTTAATATATTTTATGCTCCTCCTAATATTAGCCAACGGGCAGTTTATGGAATTCGACAATGGCAAAATTTTATAGTTGAAATTAATGGAAATGATTTCTATGATTATGAGGAAGCCCTTTTTTTAACGGATAGCAGGCTCAGAATTATCGGAAACGAATTTTCTAATTGTCGAATCGGCATCAATACCAACTCCACCATGTCGGTGTTAATTTATGGAGGGCAAGTTGAGGGAAATACTTTTAAAAATGTTAGAACACACATCAACGCTTCTGGTGGAAGATATTTAAGTATTTCTGATGGCAATAATTTCAATAGTTTAAGTCCCATTGGATCTCAATCATCCAACCTATTCGGAATATATTTGAATCACGAGAGGGCATTTAATATTTTTGATAATATTTTTACCAGTTTAAAGTACGGTATTGTTGCAATAAACTCCAACACTTCTGGAGGTGCGATTAGGTATCAGGATCCTTTAAAAGCTGGCAATCACTTCACCGATTGCTGGCGCAGCATTCATTTGCAAGGGAATAATGTTAATTTGACAATAAAATGCAATTCGTATAATAACACTTCGAGTAGTTCATCAATATATAATACGAACTGGTATTTAATTTCAGGTGGTACATTAGCCAATCAAGGTTGGCCGAGTCTGACCGATCAAACTTCTCAGGCAGGGAATTGGTTCACCCAATCTCCATTGCGAAATCAACTAAGTTCATATTCAAATAATCAATTTACTTATTTCAGACATGGTGCAGGATCGCCCGATGAAGTTGTTCCTTCAGCCTCGGGAACGGGAGTTATAAATATTGATGCAAACTCCACTGCAATGACAGATTTTACTGATGCATGCGATCCCACTCCTTTTCCAACCAATGGTGAACCTGATAGGCTGGCGCATTTCGAAAATATTCTTGACTCGCTCCATTTGGAAATGGATACTTTGTTGGCAAGCTTGGATAACCAACTGACCGATTCGCTTTTGAACATTATTGACGATACTTATGCGCTAGACACTATAGTGGAAAGACTCCGTTCCAACGAGCCATTATCGGATACTGGTTTAATAAAAGCAATTCAAACAACTACTGCCATGGATGATCATGCTCTTTTCGAGATCTTATATACCAATTCACCACTTTCAGCAGGAGTTATTGAAGTATTGAACGCTCGGGATCCTGCTTTGGATGATGGCTTAAGATCAGATTTGAATGCCGTTCAAGGAATTAATCCACCTATATCTCTATTACCTCCTTAAATAAAGAAATAAATTATTACTACACCGAAAAACAGTTGTTGAAGAACGATTATGTTACTCGGCTTGCCACTGATGATTCGCTTCAAAAAGCAATTCAGGTGCTGGAAGGCGAAAACACTTACGATGACCAACAAACAGTGTTTGGAACCTACATTTGCTTGGGAGAAGTGGATAGTGCAGCGGTAAAATTGGAACTTTTAAATACTTCAGGATTGGCTGAAACAGATTGGTTAGCACTTAGTGAAATTTTACGATCTCTAACATCAGAAAACAAAACTTGGTTCGATATGTCCGATGGTCAGGCCAATACCTTACGGGAAATGGCAACCGATGAAGAAAACACACTCGCTAAAATTCAAGCGCAAAATGTATTGCATTTGGTGTATGGAGACACTTTTCCTGTGGTGATTGATGAGGAGGAAATATATCTACGTGAAATGCATCAGCCCAAGGAAGAAACAAAGATTTTTAGTCCAAATGATAACTTTCAACTTTATCCAAATCCTGCGAATAACAATGTAGAAATAAAATTGAACAATAACAAAGAATTAATTTCTAATGTCGTTTTAATCAACAATCTTGGCAATATTGTTTTAAAAGAAAAATTAGATGAAAAACAATCTTCCTATAAATTAAACACCAGCCAACGTCCTTCCGGTTTGTATTTATTAAAAATAATGACAACAAGCGGTACAACATACAGCAATAAATTAATGATTGTGAAATGAGAAATATTATCTTCGTCATTTTATTAACTTCCATCAATCTAACCTTTTCCCATGCACAACATTGGGAAAAGGTTGGAGATGGTGTTGATCCTAGATATATTTATGGTCTTTATGAATGGAATAATAAACTTGCAGTTTGTGGCGGATTTGGTACCATTGATGGAACTTCTATTAATTCAGTAGGAGTAGGATGGTGGGATGGAAGTTCTTGGATAGCTGAAACCGGAGATTTTTCATCTACACCACCGGCAAAATGTTTTGCAGAATATCAAAATCAATTATACATTGCAGGAGCATTTTTAAAAATCAACGGCAACAAATACTGCCGAAATATCGCTAAATTGGATTCGTCGGGTTCTTGGCTGCCTTTAGGTTCAGGAATAACTGGGGGGTCCGAAGTAAATTGTATGTCTGTTTACAATGGTGATTTATATGTTGGGGGCCAATTCGGAATTGTAGATAGTACTGTCATGGCATCAAAAATCGCACGTTGGGATGGATCAGGCTGGCATGCTGTTGGTTCAGGATTGCAAGGTTCTTTTGCAGTCAATGACATGACAGTATTTCAAAACCAACTTTATGTAGGGGGGTTTTTCAGTAGCGCAAACGGTGTTCAAACTTCAGGCATCGGGCGGTGGAATGGTGTCACTTGGGATTCATTAGGAACAGGTTTGAATGGACCCGCAAGAGCATTATTAGCTGATACAATAACTAACCGTTTATACGTAGGCGGACAATTTACTATAGCCGGAGGCGTTAGTACTCCAACAGGCATAGCCTTTTGGGATGGGAGTAATTGGTTTGCTGTTGGACAAGAACCGTACGTTCCTGCCATAAAACTTATAAAATATAACGGTATTTTATATAACGCAACAACCCAATGGGGAATCACAAATAGTATGAATGATACAATCAATAATATTTGTTGGCTTGATGGCAATATATGGCGAAATGTTGGAGCCGGCTTTGATGCAGAGGCAAATGCGTTCGCTATTTATCAGAATGAACTATATATTGGAGGTGGATTTCAATATGCAGGTGACAGCCTGGTCAATGGCATAGTTAAATGGATACCGGGTAGCTTGGGCGTTGAAGAATCCGTTAAAGAAAATAAAGTACTAAAAATTACACCCAACCCTGCTAAAGATGAAGTTTTGCTGGAATTGAATTTGAAAAAGCAAACTAAGCTGCGGCTGCAAATTTCTGATATAAATGGTAAAAAAATAAAAGAAGATGATTTTGAGGGCAATGGTACAATCATTTATAAAGTAAATATTACTTCGTTTGTTTCTGGAGTTTATATTTTTTCGGTTTATGATGAAAATGAATTAATAGGAAGTGAAAAAGTGATTATAAAAAACTGAAAACTGTTACTCGAATTTTGCCCAAACACCGGCATTCTCCCCATACCAAATGCCGCTTTCCTTGATCGTTCTTTTTAAATTATTTTCATAATCAATGTGTACTAATCCGAAGCGGGGGCGGTAGCCTTCGGCCCATTCAAAATTATCGGTGAGTGACCATGCGAAATAGCCTCTGACATCTACACCTTCTGATTTGGCTTTGAGCACCTGTTGGATGTGTTGTTCCAAATAATTTTGTCGCTGAACATCAAGTATTCTTACATCAGATGATAGTTCATCTGCGAAAGCGGCGCCGTTTTCAGTAACTATCAAAGAAGGGATTCCGGGAATTTTTGAAAGCTCTTTCAATACCTGGTAAATAGATTCAGGGTATACTTCCCATCCCATCTGAGTATAAGGTGCATTTCTCTTTTTTGCACTTACCATAGTTGCCTTGATAAAGGGCGTGAGCCACGAGTGTTTGACTACTTCCCTTGTGTAAGTTTGCACTCCTATGAAATCGAGATCAGCTTTCATTTTATTTTCATCGCCCTCTCTCATGACTTTTTGAATGCTGTTTAAGAATTTTAATTTTTTTAAAGGATACCCTTTTCCCAACATAGGAAAAAGAAAAAATTATTGATGAGTTCATGTACTCTTTCAGCTGCTTCAATATCTTTTGTGTTGTTAGAGAAGGGGGTGACCAACGAGAGTGATAACGTAGTTCCAATATAGGCATTGGTTACATGGTTCCGGATGATTGTTGCACCTGCAGCGTTGGCAAGAACGGCATGGTGTGCTGCAGAGACAAAATTAGTGCGGCCTCTTTTGCCGGGTGCATGTACACCTAAAAAGTATCCGGCTCCCACAAATGCCATGGGTTCATTCAACACCATCCAGTTTTTTACCCGGTCACCAAAATGTTTGCAACAAACAGTAACATATTCACTAAACCAAGCGATGATATCTCTGTTCGTCCAACCTCCTTTTTGTTCGAGCACTTGTGGAAGATCCCAGTGATAGAGAGTTATCCAGGGGGTGATGTTTTTTTCAATGCAGCAATCAATTACATTATTGTAAAATCAATTCCTTTAGTATTTACTTTGCCTGTACCATTGGGAAGAATTCTGGGCCAGCTGATTGAAAAGCGAAAATTTGGAATGCTAAGTGATTTTATTATAGCTATATCTTCCGTGTATCGATGATAAAAGTCGGTTCCGGGAAAGGTGTTGGAACCATCATTTATTTTCTTTTTCTTGTTGGAGAAGTCATCCCAAATGGAGGCACTTTTTCCGTCTTCCAAAATTGCTCCTTCGGTCTGTGCTGCTGCAGATGAAACACCCCAATGAAAATCAGAACCACTCATGGTAGTAAAATAAAGGATTTAAAAATTTCAGGCAAGAATTTTACTGATGATTTTTCAGTCTGATCGGGGTAATCAACTTTAATAGCTTTTGCATTCTTAAAAATTCTCCATTTTTCATGGTGTTTGGCTTTCAGGCTTTTATAGAAGTAACTCCCATTGATTTTAGCATGGCAGCATTGCACTGTTGTTCGTACTGGTTTTTCATTGGGATGACCAGTAGTTTTTTTCTTAGAAATAACGCTTCTGAAGTAGTGCCAAACCCGGCGTTGCAAATTATGCCTTTTGAAGATGCCATGCTATCAAGGAACTTTTTTCCTTGTATTGGCAAAATTCTGATATTTTTTTGATTTAAAGGCTTTTTGTTGTGTTTGGAGAAGACTTCAAATTTAATTCCACTGAATTTTTTAAGATTTTTGATAATTCTGTCATCGTCATATGCCGGCAAATATACGGTATAATGTCCTTTGTCCGATACTTTACACTCCCTCACTTCTTTGCGGATGATGGGTGTAAATATTTTATCGGAAAGTGACTTGAAGTGAAATCCATACTCTTCCGATACCGGAGCATAATATTCAAGTATCAGCTTTCCTAAAGGATCAAACGATTTAGGAACAGGGGCATTCGGATGAAGTGTAGCAGCCTGATTACTGAGTCCAATACATTTAACATTTTTGAGATTCGCCGCCCAACAGCTGATTGGTTCAAAATCGGAGATGACCAAATCATATTTTTCAATAGGAAACTGTCGAATTTCTTTCAGCAAACGAAAAGAGTTTATTTTCTTAAAAGTTTTAATAAGATCTATTCCGCCATTTTTCCCAAAAACAAAATACAATCCTTTCATCCTGTATTTCGGTTCAAAGGGAAGCGGTAAATCATACTGTTCCCCACTGATTAAAACATCAACATCCGCTTTTTTCTGAAGATGTGAAAGTATTTCTATAGCCCGGGTAAGATGTCCGTTTCCGGTGCCTTGAATTCCGTAAAGTATTTTCATGAATTATTTCCATTAGAAGGCCTGACCTGAATTTCTTTTAAAAGCTGATTGAATATGTCTGTTTTTTCAGCGTAAATCATGGCATCTTCTTCGGTGTCATCATCCTTATCAGCAAACTGATGTTCCCGGAAATTAAATAGGCTCCATTTTTTATCGTGATATTCCAAAGCTGATAAATTCTCTACCCAATCGCCGGAATTCATGTATACAACACTTCCTTGTTCATTGCTTATTGTTTTAATTTCGGGGTGATGAATATGTCCGCAAAGTACATAGTCATATTTGTTATCAATGGCAATTTCAGCACAGGTTTCTTCGAAATTATTTATGAATTTAACAGCCTGCTTAACACTATTTTTTATTCGTTTCGAAAGCGATATTTTTTCTTTACCCATCTTTTGAAGGGTCCAGTTGCAGGCAGCATTAATATATATCAGTAAATCGTATCCAACTGATCCCATTTTGGTTAGCCAACGTGCATTTTGCATGGAAATATCGAAAACATCACCATGAAATATCCATGCTTTTTTTCCATCCAATTCAAGAATAAGTTTGTTTTCAATTTTAAGCGATCCTAGTTCAAAACCTTCAAATCGTCTAAGCATTTCATCATGGTTGCCGGTGATGTAATACACTTTTGTGCCTTTGGTGGCCCATGAAATTATTTGCTTTATCACCTGCATGTGTGATTTGGGCCAATACGATTTTGAGAATTGCCAGATATCAATAATATCACCATTTAAAACGACCATTCCCGGTTTGATACTTTTCATGTATCGAACCAGTTCTTTGGCGTGGCAACCGTAGGTGCCGAGGTGAACATCAGAAATAACAACAAGTTCTACTTTTCTTTTCTGCGACTTCTTGTTTTCCTTCATTTATTAAGTGGTTCGATTACGCTCACCAGAACTTTGTCTGATATGAAAGCCCGCTCCGTATTTAAGCCAGGTGATGAAAATTATTCCGTTGAACCATCTTTTAAAATGGTAGGCAAAAGTCTTTACGGATTTAATGAGTTGTTTCAAATTGTAATATTTCACGGTGCAATATTACGACGACTAGCTTATGAGAATGTTTTTTCAATGTTAAGAAATTGTCAAGTTCAGTCGGCATTCTTTAGTCGACGTTTATATGCATGCCCGCTGCATACAGGTTCTCCAGTCAACAGCTTTTCAGGATGGAGTGTATAGAGCGAAAATGGGGACAGGACTTTAATCGGCTCAAGAGGTAAGTTGCTTACGTTGACCACTGCCACCACCACCGCCACCTATACTGCTACTGCCACCGCCGCCGCCCCAAACATCAAAATGAAAAAAATCTCATTTCTTTATTTTTTTTCAAAAAATGACTTACATTTGCTTCAACAATTAAACTTTTATAACATTTTTCATGTATTTAAAACTTTCTCCGGCCTTATAGGTGGCCTTTTTTACTGCCTGCTATTAGTAATAGCACTGATCTTCCCTCAAACCTTCATTGGCACTGCCAGTATTTCAAACGGGCTTTGGTCTGTTTTGAATAATCCTGCCAGGTTTGCCTGGTGATGGAAAATTTTCTACCGGATTTTATCATGATCGAACTTTTATGATGAAAGAACTTTCGACTTCGGAATTTGCCATTTCTCTTCCTGTGAAAGCCAAAGGGAGCCTTTGGGTTTGGTTACAGGCAGTTTGGTTATAAATTGTATAAGGAGCGCGATGTCGGCCTTTGTTATGCCATGAAATTTGGTTCGGCTGTAACTGCAGGAGTTCGACTCGATTATTTGTCCAAACAATTTGGCAACGAATACGGCGGTGCTTATGCTTTAACCGGTTCCGCAGGAATACTGATTCAACTCACCCGTGAATTGCGATCGGGATTTTACCTTCACAATCCGCAAAGGGCTAAATTATCAGGTGCAGGCAGTCAACGAACTCCCTCTTTGGTATCGGGTGGCCTGCAATGGAATTTCGGGAAACATGCTGAGCTGAATTTGGGGGTTGAAAAGAATAGTAATGAAAAAGTAAGGTTGCAATGTGGATTTAAATATTGTATGTCGGATCAATTTGGAATGTATGGTGGTGTTTCTTCCGGCAAAGATGCATTCCATTTTGGCTTTCAATTTAAATGGAATGTTTTGTATTTTGATTTTGCATCAGGTTACAACCAGCTTTTGGGTTTTTCGCCCAAATTTTCACTAATTTTTAAAAATAAATAAAATGACAAGGACACTTTTATTTAAACGGACAATTTTGTCCGGGAGCTGTTTGTTGATAGCTTTTTATTCACCCTGCTTTGCACAGGAAGAGAATGCAAATTCTATTGTGATGGAAGAAATTGTTGAACGCAGTTCAACATCCGAAGATCAGGAGATCGACTTGACTGAGTTGACAGAAAATATGAATGAGCTTTTAAATCATCCCTTAAATATAAATAAAGCTTCAATTGAAGATTTTAGAGCGTCTGGAATATTTACAGAGGTTCAAATAAAAAATATTTTTCAACATGTGGAACGATTCGGTAAATTACTAACTATTCCTGAATTGCAAGTGGTGAACGATTTTGATGAATCTTTTATCAGGCAAATCATTCCATATATAACTGTAGGCAGAGAGATTGATGCACCGAATGCATCTTTATTACGTATGATCAGTGACGGTAAGCATCAACTCCTGCTCAGAACCCAATGGATTCCGCAAGAGCGTAAAGGATTTGCTAAAACAGATGATGGCCCCGAATATTTGGGCGGCCCTCAAAGTATTTATTTCCGCTATAAATTCAATTTTATGAAGAAATTGAGTTGGGGCCTCACCGCAGAAAAGGATGCAGGTGAACAATTTTTTAAAGGTGCACAAAAGCAGGGATTTGATTTTTATTCTATGCATTTTGCTATCAGAGATGTTGGTCCTTTCAAAATAATTCTGATAGGCGATTATCAACTCAGTTATGGACAGGGTTTAACATTATGGACGGGCTTGTCAGGTGGCAAGGCCACTGACCCTGCCATGATCCGCAAGAACGGCAAAGGCATTCTTCCATATTCTTCTTCCAACGAAGTGTACTTTAAAAGAGGTGCATGCTTTTCATTGAAATGGAAAAAGTTTCAACCCGATTTTTTCTTTTCCATACGTACCATGGATGGAAATCTTCAGCAACCATCCGATACATTGAGTTCGGACGAATATCTAACCTCATTTCAAGAGAGTGGATATCACCGAACTGCAAGTGAGATTGCAGATAAAAATGCAGTTACAGAAATTTTGTATGGGAGTCATGTTGGTTACCAGAAACGAAATGTGCAAATTGGTTTGACAGGTGTTCACATACAGTATTCACTTCCCTTGACAAAGGAATTGAAACCCTATAATCAATTTGAATTTTCAGGCACATCACTCACTAATTTAGGTATCGATTATTCGTGGTTATACCGCAACATTAATTTTTATGGTGAGACCGGAATCAATATCAATGGCAAAATTGCTACAGTAAATGGTTTACTGATGAGTCTTGATTCCAGATTAGTTATTTCTGTTGTATTTCGAAATTATCCACGAAATTTTAAGGCATTGTATTCTTCAGCACTTCGCGAAAGCGGAAATAATTTTAATGAAACCGGAATTTATTCCTCGGCAGCCTTCAAACCTCACCGTACTGTTACCATCACTTCTGCTTATGATAAATTTTACTTTCCATGGCTGCGTTACCGAACGGATGCTCCCAGCCACGGTCATGAATTTTCGGGAATGATTACGTATCAGCCATCTAGAGGTACGCAGTTGTATGTTCGGTACCGGGAATCGAATAAAATGCAAAACAGTTCTGAGGAAGATATTTTTGTAAGTTACCTTGTTCCTATAAAACAAAATGGAATTCGATTTCATATATCCACGAAAGTGTCGAAATCGTTCACTTTCAGAACCCGTATTGAATTTGTTCACTATAAAAAGGAATCTACATCCGACAAAGGATTCATGATTTTCCAGGATGTGCAGTTTCATCCGATGGGAACAAAATGGTCGTGCAATGCCCGTTATGCCATATTCGACAGCGACAGCTACGATGCACGGATCTATGCTTATGAAAATGATGTTTTGTATGGGTATTCCATTCCTGCCTATTACTACAAAGGTTCGCGATTCTACTTCAATTTGAGGTATAAAATTGTTAAGGGTTTGGATGCATGGTTTAGATATGCCGCCACATTTTACGCGAACAGAACTTCCATAGGAAGTGGCTTGGAGGAGATAAAAGGAAGCATACGATCGGAGATGAAGATGCAGGTGAGGTTTTTGTTTTGAGACCCGATACTGCCGCTACTGCCGCACAGGATTTCGGTCCCGCTTGCGGGGCCGAAATCCTGCGCAAGCAAATAGGTGGATCTCTGATCCATGTGTGTAATGTTTCGTGGATCTGAGATCCACCTATTTAATGGTGCGGGATTACAGCCCGGCTTACGCCGTGCTTAGATCCCGCACGGCGGATTACACCCCGGCTTACGCCGCGCTTAGATCCCGCACGGCAGCTGCCATATTTTTATATTAATTAATTTTTTAAAACTATTTTTAAATGTCCCGTCAACCACAACTACTCAACGGTGAAGTCTGTTTTATCACTTTTACCACTACAGCCTGGATAGATATTTTTACACGGCCAGTTTACAAAGATATCATGGTGGATTCTCTAAAATATTGTCAGATAAAAAAAGGACTTTTATTATATGCCTGGTGCCTGATGTCTAACCATATTCATATGATTGCAGCCGCTGAGGAAGGCATCGCTTTGAATGATATTATTAGGGATATGAAGAAATTCACTTCCCGGGAAATCTCCAATGCTATTAAATATGAAAATGAAAGCAGGAAAGGATGGATGTTGAATTTGATGCATTTTCGAGGCCAGCAACATCCTAAAAAGATTGATATTAAAGTCTGGAAGGATGGCTATGATTGTTTTGAGTTGTACTCCAATAAAATGATTGATCAAAAGTTGAATTATATTCATGATAATCCCGTAAGGGCCCAGATAGTGGAAGAGGCGCACCATTATATGCACAGTTCAGCGAGGAATTATTGTGGGATGAAAGGGCTTTTGGATGTTATTTTGATTTAGCGTAGATCTCCGAACTACTTGTCGTAATGTTCCGTGGATCAGAGATCCACCCATTTAGTGGTGCGGGATTACAGCCCGGCTTCCGCCGTGCTTAGATCCCGCACGGCGGATTCCGTGGTTACGAGATCCACCCATTTAATGGTACGGGATTAAGTGCAAAGTGATTCGTCCTCGGATTCATTGACTGTTAATCAGTGATTAATTGACAAGTGTTAAAAAAATATCTTAAAAACTAATAAACAAATAAACTAATAAACTATCAAACTATTAAACTAAAATGATTCATGTGTTTGAAAAAACATCGAACATTTGTCTGCCACTCTCTCTCCATCCATAGCGGCAGACATGATACCGCCAGCATATCCGGCTCCTTCTCCGCAAGGATAAAGGCCACTAATTTGAGGATGCATGAGGGTTTCTTTGTCGCGAGGAATTCTCACCGGCGAGGAGGTTCTTGATTCGGTTGCTACGAGCACGGCTTCGTTGGTGGCATACCCTCTCATTTTGTTGCCAAATATTTTTAAACCTTCCCGTAAGGTATCAGCAACAGATTTTGGTAGTACTTCATTTAAGTTGACAGATTGCAATCCAGGTATATAGGAGCAGGAGGGGAGTGAAGAGGATGATTGGTTATTAATAAAATCCATCATGCGTTGCGCAGGGGCAGTTAAATTATTCCCTCCCGCCTCAAAACATTTCTGCTCTACACTTTTCTGAAAATTCAAGGCTCTCAATTCCCCTGATTTTTCATAAGGTTTAAAGTTGATGTCGTCAACGCTTACCACCAGGCCGGAGTTGGAGTAGGGGTTGTTACGTTTGGAGGGTGACCAGCCGTTCACTACCACTTCACCGGGAGCGGTAGCGGCAGCTGCAATAATTCCACCCGGACACATACAAAAAGAGTATACGCCTTTACCGTTAGCTTGCGCAGAAAGTGAATAGGAGGCTGGTGGCAGATAGGGATTTCTGAGGTCGCAATGGTACTGCAGGGAATCGATCAGTGATTGCGGATGTTCAATTCGGACGCCTAGCGCAAATGGTTTTGATTCAATGGCTATTCCTTCAGCATTTAAGAGTTCAAACACATCGCGGGCTGAATGGCCGGTAGCTAAAATTACGACTCTTGATTTTATAATTGTTTCGGCACTGCTTGAATTTACCATTTTGGTTCTCACACCGCAAACAGCATTTCCATCTAAAACTAAACCTGTAAAGCGTGTATTAAACAAAAAGTCACCACCACAATCGATGATAGCATTTCGCATAGCTTCAATGATACCGGGAAGTTTATTAGTTCCAATATGTGGATGGGCATCAACAGCGATATCCGGTGATGCTCCGAATTGAATAAATGTATTTAAAATTTGCTGTACATTTCCCCGTTTATCGGCACGTGTATATAATTTTCCATCTGAATAGGTGCCGGCGCCACCTTCGCCAAAACAATAATTAGAATCGGGATCAACGATACGATCTTTATTCAAAGATGCTAAATCGCGTCTCCGTTCTTTTACATTTTTGCCTCTTTCAATAATAATTGGTTTGAAACCTTGTTCTATCAAACGTATGGCAGCAAACAAACCTGCCGGACCGGCTCCTATGATAACAACCGGTTCGCTATTAGAAATGTTTTGTAATTTTCTGGAATGATTGGCAGCTTCAAAAGGAGGTTTATCATTAGTAAAAACATCGACAACCAGTCTGATAATTACATTTTTCCCTCTGGCATCAATAGATCGTTTTATGGGTCGAATGGTATAAATATCTTTCAATGAAACCCCTGATTTGACAGCTATTTGTTTCACAATTCTCATTGGCCGCCTCTTCGGGCGACAGAATGAGTTCGAGGCGGTTCATTTTGGTTAGTAAAAAATGTTTGTGGTTGAGTTGAGTGTGGGTGGTTGAGTCAGAGAATTAGTGGCGCCTACTCAAAAGTGAAGGAGATAAGAAAAATTTTGGATTTGAGAGATTCGAGAGATGTTGAAAATATTTTTGGATCGTCAACCAAAAGGTTACTCAAGCCGTGATACATTTTTATTTCAGGTGAGAATTTGAAACGTTCTAAATAAAAATCAAAACCTAAACCAATTTGGTAGCCATAATCATTTTTTTTAAGCTTCACAAAATCCTTGTCAACGCTTTCTACTTTAGCTTGTGAAACCATATCAATACTATATTTTCCGCCAACAATTACATAGGCCCTATAATTGTTTATTCTGTTCGATTTAAATTTTAAATCTAATGGAAATTCCAGAAAAGTGGATTCAATAGCTTTAATGGTTGTGGATTTAATGCCATTGTCGTAAAAAGTATATTCCAAATTTCTTTGAGAGAAGGCTAGTGCGGGCACAAACCTAAGATCGAAGTTTTCAGCCAAACGAAGGTTTGCTATTATTCCCAGATTAAATCCTGTTTGCCCCACCGATTCAACGACATACAAACTATCAAGTTTATTGAAATCCGGAATTCGTTTAATAACAAAATCGGTTTTATTGATACCTAATAAAAAGCCAAAGTGAACTATTTGTTTATCGTATTTTGGAAGGTTTTGAACTTTTTTTCGTTGGGCGGAAGCATTACTTCCAATTAAAACAAACAGCAGAAACAGTGCTGCAAAAAGGAGTTTATTATAGAAGGAAAACAGGTGGATGGTTAGTTTCAATTTACGCTTTTATTTTTTGGTGCCACTATAGATGGATGCGATGCCAAAAGTAAGTTCTTTTTGCTTCGTTTCGGTAAAACCGGCCTGCCTCAGCCGCTCGAGGAATTTTTCGCCATCAGGAAACGCCTTAACTGATTGAGGCAGATAGGAGTAAGCTGCCTGATCTTTCGACACTAATTTGCCAATAACAGGCAAAATATAACGAAAATAGAGGGTATATATTTGCTTGATAGGAAATGATTGTGGATTAGAGAATTCAAGAATGATGAATTTGGATCCTGGTTTTAAAACGCGTGAAATTTGCTTTAAACCCTTATCGAGGTCCTCAAAGTTTCGCACACCAAAGGCAACGATGGCTGCATCAAAAGTATTGTCGGGGAATGAAATGTTTTCGGCATCACCATACAAAAGTTCAATTTTGTCTGTGTAATGCATTTCCTGAATTTTTTTTCTTCCTGATTCCAACATCCCATTCGAAATATCGATACCGGTAATTTTCCCAGGATGAATTTTTAAAGCAGCAATGGCAAAATCACCTGTTCCTGTAGCTATATCCAATAAGTGAGCGGGTGGGTTTTCTTTGAGTAAACCGATCGCCTTTTTTCTCCATCCTTTATCAATTCCCATTGAAAGGAGGTGGTTCAGGAAATCGTACCTGCCTGAAATATTATCGAACATAAGCGCCACTTCCTGCTTTTTCCCCAAGCCTGTAGTGCCATAGGGTGTAACAGTAGCATTCGAAGTTTTTATGGCGTTTGAATCAGTAGTCATTCTGTAAACATTTAATATAGTTAACATTCATTCTATAAATAATGTTTAACCAATCATGAAGTGTGCATTTGGATATTTATAAGCTTTAGTAATAACTTTTTTGCTTAATGCGAATCCGAGAGTCAATGTTCCTACACGACCCACAAACATAGATGCAATAAGAATGTATTTGGAAGTTGTAGACATATCAGCAGTTATGCCTGTTGATAGTCCTACTGTACCAAAAGCTGAAACTTCTTCAAACAAAAGTTTGAGTATATCTTTTCCTGGTTCCAAAACAGCGAGAAAAAACGTTGCCACAAAGACGAAAGAAGCAGAGAAAATAAATATTGTAAATGCTTTATTTAACAATTCCCAGGCAATATTGTGTTTAAAAAGCTCCAGGTTTTTCTTTCCCCTTAAAGTAGCAATTGCCGACACAATAATTAAAGTGAAGGTAGAAGTTTTTATACCTCCACCGGTAGAGCCTGAAGAAGCTCCAATGAACATCAAAAAAACCATCAAAATTAAAGTCGGCGCCTTTAAAAGGGCCATATCAACGGTGTTGAAACCGGCAGTCCGGCAAGTAACAGATTGAAAGATGGAAGTTATGCCGGCTTCAAACGTCATTTGGTTTGCCAAAACATTATCCTTTTCAATCCAATAAAAAACTGCTGCGCCAAAAACAATAAGTATAACGGAACTATATAAAGAAATTTGAGTGCTCAGATGATATTTTTTCCAGGGCAATCGCATTCGTTCCCTCATTGATCCTATTCCAAAAATATCACGGATAGTGGAAAAGCCCAAGCTTCCAAAAAATATCATGCCTGCAATTGTTAAATGCAGCATGTAGGAATTTTTAAGTACCGGTTCAAATAAATTATTAGTGAACAATGAAAATCCTGCATTGTTAAAGGCTGAAATAGCATGAAATATGGAATAGAAAAATTTTTGTCCGAAGGAACTGAAATTTATTGCCGGATCCCAAAGTGAAAATATAACTATGGTGCCTACACCTTCAATAAATACAGTCATGTATATAATTTGCCGCAGCAGTGCTTTAGCATCAAACAAAGAACCTGAACTAAAAAAATCCTGCATCATGGAATGGTGCTTGATGCCAAGTCCTTTCGAATATAAAGAGGCGAAAAAAGTTGCAAATGAAATTATATTTAAACCACCCAATTGAATAAGCGCCATTATTACTAATTGTCCCTTAAAGGTAAAATAGGTGGCGGTATCTACCACTATTAAGCCCGTTACACAACTCGCACTGGTTGATGTGAAAATTGCAGTCATCCAGTCAGAACCCAGGTGATCAGTGGTCATTTCGGGTAGCATTAAAAGTAGAGCGCCTACAAGAATTAAAATGATAAAAGAAAAAATGAACATGGTACTTGCTTCTAACTTTATGAGATCAAATAAAGTGCTCACTTTAGCAAGATCAATGATCAATAAAATGACCAAAATAAATTGGAGGAAGGTGTGATATACAGATAGAAAACCGCCAAAACCGATAGCTGAAAGCAATGATTTTAAAGGTGGTGCATCGAATGCAAGTGTGCTAAACGCTTCAAATACTAAAAGTGCTACTAATACTAACTCTATCCAGGTAGATCTGAGAAATCGTCCGGGTTCGAAAGTGTAAAGGAAACGAACAAAAGTAATTCAGGATATAAAACCAAAAAGAAATTTTATAAAGAAAATTTCAATTTTTTGGCTTTCATCATTTTGTGGAAAACCAACAGTGTAAATCAGCAAGCCGATTGCCAGCACTGCAACCAATGAACTCAGTATCCTGAAAATAAGGGATACGGTCTCCTTGCTGTTAAAAATATTTAAGTTGACCTTCTCCCTGAAGGTTTCAATCGACATAGCTTATTTCTTTATCGTTCCTATTAGTGAAGGAATTTTTCGACCTCTTCCAGGAGTTGTATTTTATTAATTGGCACCACACCAACCTGTTCACAAACCAGGCCACCTGCAAGGTTGGATAGCCCGGCAATGGTCTCCTTAGGAAGGTCCAACGGAACACACAATGAAGCAACACTAATAACAGTATCGCCGGCTCCCGATACATCAGAAATATTTCTGACATGAGCGGGAATTATCATGGCCTCATTTTCGGAAGCAATAAAAACTCCTGCTTCAGAAAGTGTAACCATTACCATTTGAATGTTTCGGGCAACGATTAGTTCATTAACCGCAGATCGTAAATTGGCGGTAGTGATTTTATCGATAGTAACATTCAAACCACTCTTGAGTTCGTGAAGATTGGGTTTAAAAAGAGTTACGTTTTTATAGTTATTGAAATATTTCTTTTTAGGATCTACTGTAATAGGAATTTTCCGCGAAAGCGCATGGTTGGTGATACTTTCAATTACAGCAGGCGTAAGTACTCCTTTATCGTAATCTTCAAAAATCAATACATCCGGATTTTCCTTTTCTATAAGTGAAATACAAAGTTGAATAAATGTTTGTTCAGCAGCACTATTCAAATCTTCAATAGTTTCATCGTCAACGCGCAGTAGTTGGTGGTTATTTCCAATCACCCTGGTTTTGATAGTAGTTTTGCGTCCTTTAATTTTAATGATCCCTTTGGCGCTGATGTTTTCTTTATTTAAAAGTTCAATAAACTCATTGCCTCCATCATCATCACCGGTAACGGAACAGAGTATGGGTTGGGCACCAAGAGCTTTAATATTTATTGCAACGTTAGCAGCACCGCCTGGACGCATTTCGCGATGTGTTATATGGACCACCGGAACGGGTGCTTCGGGTGAAATACGGTCAACTTTACCAAAAACATAAGCATCGGTCATAATGTCGCCAATGATCATTGCCTTCAAATTTGAAAATGATTCAATAATTTCCCGGATGTCTTCTTGGTTTTTCAAAATAAAATTGCCTTTCGGGGCAAAGTTAGTTGAAATTTTGACTCAATTCAGTTTCGCAAGACTCTCTTTTACCCGGGTTATTGCCTTAACCAATAGTTCGTCGGAAGTGGCGTAGGAAAGCCGCACACAATTAGTATCGCCAAAAGCCTCACCCGTTACCATTGAAACGCCGGCATCTTTCAACAAAAACATACACAAATCACTTGCATTCCCGATTTTGGTTTGGCCATCGGTTTTGCCAAAAAAGTGACTTACATCGGGGAAAACGTAAAAGGCACCCATTGGAATGTTGACTTTTAAGCCCTTTATTTCTTTAAGCATGTTGACAACCAAATTGCGACGGCGGAGGTAGGTTTTGCACATTTCGGTATAAAAGCCAGATCCTGATTTCAACGCAGCGGTAGCAGCCTTTTGTGAAATAGAACTGGTTCCGGATGTGAATTGTCCCTGCATTTTGTCGCATGCATCGGCAATCCATTTTGGTGCACCAATATACCCTATTCTCCATCCTGTCATGGCATAACCTTTTGAAACTCCGTTAACTATTATAACGCGCTCTTTAATAAAATCGAATTGGGCAATGCTCTCATGCTTTCCGTAAAAATTAATGTGTTCATAAATTTCGTCCGAAATAATGTACAAATCTTCTTTTTCAGCCACAGCTTTGGCAATTTCCAACAGCTCATCACGAGTATAAACAGTGCCTGAGGGATTGCAAGGGGAAGAAAAAATAAGTAGTTTCGATTTAGGTGTAATTGCTTTACGAATTTGAGCAGCAGTTACCTTATAATCGGTTTCAACACTGGAGGTCACAAAAACAGGAACACCCTCAGCCAATTTTATCATTTGTGTGTAACTCACCCAATACGGTGAAGGAACAATTACTTCCTCTCCGGGATTAACAAGACTTAGCACCACATTGGCGATAGATTGTTTAGCCCCCGTTGATACCACAATTTGATCCGGCGTATAATCTAAACCATTTTCATTTTTGAATTTATCTGAAATAGCCTTTCGCAAATCGGCAAAACCGGCAATGGGTGTGTATTTGGTAAAGCCGTCATCTATTGCTTTTTTAGCGCTTTCGCAGATATCGGAAGGAGTTACAAAATCCGGCTCACCCAGGCTGAGACTGATAATATCATGACCTTGATCCTGAAGCTCTCTACTCAGCTTAGCCATAGCAATGGTTTGTGATTCAGATAAATGAGTGATGCGTTCGGCTAATTTTGACATAGTGCAATTTTGGAAATGAAACGCAAAACTAGTAAATTGGTTCACCATGAATGCGAGGTTTGTGAAGATAGCTGCCCTTACCTCCAATTTGATACAATAAGAAGAAGGTTTTAGATTGTTTTGAAGCTTTTTTTTGTTTTGTTTGATGATAGTATAAATTTAATGAGCTATATATCAAAATATTACAAACAATTTTAAATATTATCATGGAATTCCCCCTTTTTATATTTATCATTGTGATATCAAATTGATATTATAAAATTTAATCTTATGAAAAACGAAAGCAATTTTAAACCCTTATCGGGTTACTTAATGTTACTTGTTTGCTTTGGATTTTTACTAGCAATAGTATATTCTGGCATGCAAAAAGAATTAATAATTTTAATTCCTCTGGTCGTGGTATTCCTATTTTCTATCATCGGATTTATGATTGTGAATCCAAATGAATCCATGGTACTGGTGTTGTTTGGTACTTATACCGGCACTGTTAAAGAAAATGGTTTCTTTTGGGTGAACCCATTTTTTTCAAGGAAAAAGATTTCATTGAAAGCCAGAAATCTCAATGGTACACCACTTAAAGTGAATGATAAAATTGGAAATCCTATAGAAATTGCAGCAGTAATAGTTTGGCAGGTCAAAGACACTTTCAAAGCTGCCTTTGAAGTGGACGATTATGTTCAGTATGTTCACATTCAAAGTGAGGCTTCAGTCAGGCATTTGGCCGGTATTTGTCCGTACGATAATTTTGAAGAAGAAACTGCTGAAGTAACTTTGAGAGGAGGATCAGAAAAAGTGAACCGGATGTTGGAGGAGGAGCTCAATGAACGACTTGCTCCTGCCGGAATTATAGTAATAGAGGCCAGAATTAGTCATTTAGCCTATGCTCAGGAAATTGCGGGTGCCATGCTGCAAAGGCAACAAGCAACTGCAATTGTTGCAGCACGAAAACAAATTGTTGAAGGCGCTGTGGGTATGGTTGAAATGGCTTTGCATAAACTGAGTGAGAAAAAGGTAATAAATCTTGATGAAGAACGAAAAGCTGCCATGGTAAGTAACTTATTAGTGGTCCTTTGCGGAGATAGAAACGTGAGTCCTGTAATTAATGCCGGAACGCTTCATAATTAAAGATGACTGAAAAGGAAGATAAAAAAGCCTTTGTTTTAAGGATGAATCCAGCCACGCTGAAAGAACTTGAAAAGTGGTCGGCTGATGAATTTCGTAGTCTGAATGGGCAAATTGAATTCTTATTGCAGAAGGCTTTGAAGGAAGCGGGAAGAAAAAAGTAGGAGGTAGTGCTGTAAAAGTAAAATAACTGCCGGCCTTAAAAGAGCAGTTGCTTTAGCTTGAAGGGTGGATTTCGGAACTTATAAATTTTTGTTACGAATTCACTTATTTCCAAAAGGTAGATCTGCACATCTGTTTTTATTGAAATTTATTGGATCATTCACTGCGGTCTCCTGATTGGGTGTATTCCTTTTTTTTCATTATCATTTAATCCTGAAATATTACGATATTTGAGCTCTCAAAATAGCTAAATATGAATTTACCTCAAGGTGCAATTGATTTCCTTGTTTACCTGGCGCCTTCGCTGCTCGTTTTTGGAACTTCTTACTTTTTAGTAAAGCGGTTTTTGGATAACGAACAGAAAATGAAATATGCAGAGTTAAAGCGTACTATGGACAACAATTTATTGCCACTGCGCTTGCAGGCTTATGAACGAATTATATTGTTCCTCGAACGCATTTCTCCTAACAATCTACTGAGCCGTGTTTATGAACCTGGAATGAATGTCTTAGTGTTCCATAAAGAACTTTTGTTGACCATTAAAACCGAATACGAACACAATATCACGCAACAGGTTTATATTACCAATGCCGGATGGGCTATTGTTAGAACCAGCAGAGATGAATTAATTAAACTCATTAACCTTTCTTTAGGCAAATGCAATCCTTTGTCGCCGGGTGTAGAACTTAGTAAAGTTATTTTTGAAACGATGATGGCGCAAGAAGAATATCCAATTCAAAATGCCATCGACCAGATTAAAAACGAAGTGCATTCGCTTTTTTAGTCGGTTAATTTTTAGAATAAATGAAAAATATGTCTGACAAAAAAACATTGCCATGTCAGTATTTTACTGATTCAGGTATTGAAGTTCAAAGAGTATACAAGGGTCCTGTCAGGCAGGAAGAGGAACCCGGTGAGTTTCCATTTACAAGAGGAGTGCAGTCGGATATGTATCGCTCTAAAATATGGACGATGCGTCAGTATGCAGGATTTAGTACAGCAGAAGAATCCAACAAAAGGTACCGTTATCTTTTGTCGCAAGGAACAACGGGCTTAAGTGTAGCATTCGATTTACCAACACAAATTGGTTACGATAGCGATCATGAACTTTCGGAAGGGGAAGTTGGCAGCCGGAGTAGCAATCGATTCCCTGCTGGATATGGAGCAGCTCTTTGATGGGATTGAATTGGAGAAGATCACTACTTCTATGACCATTAATGCAACTGCATCCACACTGTTGTGCATGTACATAGCATTAGCAAAACGGCAGGGAGCTTCGCTTAAAAATATTTCGGGTACCATACAAAATGATATTCTCAAAGAATATGCGGCGCGCGGGACCTACATTTATCCGCCAAAGCCATCCATGCGGATTATAACCGATATTTTTGAATATTGTTCCAATGAAGTCCCAAAATGGAATACCATATCAGTATCCGGTTATCATATACGCGAGGCCGGTGCAAATGCAGTTCAGGAGCTGGCATTTACGCTGGCCGATGGGAAGGCCTATTTGCAAGCAGCTATTGCTAAAAAACTTGATATTAATATTTTCGCAAAACGCATTTCATTTTTTTTTAATGCGCATAATAATTTGTTGGAGGAAGTTGCAAAGTTTCGGGCTGCACGCAGGATGTGGGCCAAAATAACGAAAGATCTCGGTGCCACTGATCCACGGGCTATGATGTTACGGTTTCATACACAAACCGGGGTTCAACATTAACTGCACAACAACCATGAATAATATTATAAGGGTAACAGTTCAAGCTCTGTCTGCAGTGTTGGGTGGCACTCAATCGTTGCATACAAATGGTTACGATGAAGCACTATCACTCCCTACTGAAGCTGCCGCAACAATTGCAGTACGTACCCAGCAAATACTTGCTCATGAAAGCGGAATAGCAAGTACTGTGGATCCGCTTGGAGGTTCCTTTATATTGAAGCACTAACTGATGAAGTAGAGAAAAAAAGCATGGGATTATATACATCGTATTGATGAAATGGGCGGTGCGGTAAATGCCATCGAAGCAGGATTTATTCAGCAGGAAATTGCTGATTCAGCTTATCGTTACCAACGCGATATCGAAAAGGTGATAAGGTTATTGTAGGTCAAAATAAATATACCATCAAAGAGCCGCCTTTTGGAAAGTGTTTTCATTGATGATTCCATCAGAACACTGCAAATGGATAAATTGAAAGCACTTAAAGATTCTCGTGATGCAAGTGCTGTTTCGATGGCATTAAGAAATTTGAAACAAGCGGCAACCGATGGAGGTAATTTAATGCCTTTTATTCTTACTGCTGTAGAAGCATACTCCACTCTTGGTGAAATTTCTGATGTGTTGCGAGAAGTTTTTGGGGAATACGAGGGTTGACAAATGTCGGCTTTGTGGTTGGATTGGATTTATGATTTTTTACTGACTTTTAAAATAGAACTTCCACATGACATTTTCATTTTAAATAGCATTTCGATGTGCAGGTAAAGCAGCATGAATTTCTTCAAACATCACCTCCAGTTAATCTGCATTTTCTTCACCAACCGCTCACTCTCCTACCGATAGCTATCGGTCTCAAATATAATTAAGTAAGTTCCAGTTGCAAACGCAGCACAATTTAAATCCCGGGTAAAGTATGCTGGATTAAGTGTGCCACTTTCAGACGATTGTAAATTGAATTGAAAGAGATGGGTTGTATTTTTATTGTTTGCAATATAAATAAACGGGACGTAGCTGGAAAATTCATTACTTCAGATCCAATCTTTATAATTTGTAGCTGGTCGTCATATCGTGAAAGGATTGGATAGTAATCCTGTCCGCGCACTTCTCATTCGATCCGGGCCAACTGGTAACGTGTATTTTCAACCATAAAACCTAACTGAAGAACTCAAATTAGGTTTGCGGAAAAGTCATATCTTTAAATTTATTTGCAAAAATAACTATGATATTACAATAAACTGAAACAACTCATTCCAAAACAAAACTTCTCTGCTGTAACTGAAAACCATTTTTTATGACTTTACAAATATATACTCCGGCTTTAAGATTTTGAGGAAGTTCTATATTAATTTCTTTACTAACTGTTTTGAAATTTTGTTCAAATACCGTTTTTCCCTCAGTATTATAAATTGATACGTTTGTTGTTTCCCTTAATTTTTCATCAAAAACAAGTGTTATTTGATAATTTGCCGGATTCGGATATATTTGAAACCCATTCTCTGATTGAGTAGGCAGTGATTGCAAGCCCACAGTAGTTGTATCGGTATAATAGGCTAAAGCCCAATAACAACAAACACTATCTATTTCATCAAAGGTTCCTGAAGCGAAAAGTGAACCTTGGAACTCACATAACTCATACACTCCTCCATCGGAAGGGGAGCTATTTAAAGTTTGCCATACCTGCCCATTCCATTTTTTTATTCTATCCGGAAATGTTTGAATGCTTTGACCGGCACCGGCAAAAAGCTCCCCTTTACACATACACAAAGTTTGTAAGTTCGGTACTTGTGGAATGCCACTCCCAACCTGCTGCCAGTTAATTCCATCCCAAAAAGCAACTTTTTCAACAGGTGTAGAACCAGTCCAAGCAACGTTGCCTCCTGCATACAAAATATTAGAAATGGTATCAACGGTCATACAAAAAATGTAAGGACCTAATCCATCGCCCATTGGATGCCATTGTGTACCATCCCATCGGGCGATATTATCGCCTAGTACACCCCCGGCAGAATAAAAACTCCCGGCAACAATCAGGTCTCCGTTATAAACTACCATGCCCATACTTCAGTAAAATTACCCACAATGCCTCCACCAACTGCCGAAAAATTTACCCCGTCATATTTCATCAGATTACTTATTCCCTGTCCTGCACCATTTTGAAATTCGCCGCCAATGTAAAGCTCATTGTTGTACACTTGCAATACATTTACTCTACCGTTAGGAACCGGGAATGCACCAATAGAATCAAAATTGGTTCCATCCCATCTGGCCAAGGTATGAATACCAAAATTAATATTTGGAATTGGCTCGCCAATGTGTTTGAAGCTTCCGCCGACATAAATTTGGCCGTTAAACTTTTCAAAAGTAAAAACCTGACCACTGTAAGAAACTCCTATTGATGTATCATAGCTAACCCCATCATAAACACTGATAAGTTTGTTCAAACTAGTTGACCCTAACGTTACCGTATCGATTCCACATAGGTATAGTTTGTTGTCAATAACATCCAAACTAGAACTCCCCCAAATATGTGCATTCATCTGACTCCAATATTGAGAATGACCAACTATAGTTATCATCCAAAATATACTGCAAAGGAAAATCTTTATTGCTTTCATAGCTTGCTAATTTTCAATTATTATTTTGTGCGT
Source organism: Bacteroidota bacterium (assembly GCA_016722525.1). Lineage (GTDB taxonomy): Bacteria > Bacteroidota > Bacteroidia > AKYH767-A > OLB10 > JADKJB01. The sequence goes on along the minus strand of JADKJB010000001.1, from coordinate 67,987 downwards.
TTCGGTTACATTGCTATCATCTTTTATACTTAAAAAATAAAATCCGGACTTCAAATTTGTAATATCTAATTCAAATTTAAAATCTCCTCCATGATCCTTTGTTTCTGTAACAATTATTCTACTGGTAATATCTCTTAAATTCAATTCAAATTTAGAACCAGATTTGCTTTTTTCAAATATTTCGATAAATATACGATTTTTTGCAGGATTAGGATAAACAATATATTGTAAGCATACGGTGAACTAAGTTTCTAAATTAAACAATAATTGTTTAAAAACTCAGGATTTTTTCTAGTAGTTAGGAAGCAGTGTATAAAGCTGCGACTGTTTGGTATTGATGATTTTTAAAAGTACATCGGCAAGCCATTCCTGCGGGTTGATGTCATTCATTTTACATTAGCCAAAAAAGGCATACATCATCGCAGAGTTTATTGTTCCATAGTGTGATCCGGAGAACAGGCAGTTTTTTCTTCCAATCACCGTTAGTCGAATAGCATTTTCAACAAGGTTGTTGTCGATTTCTAAAATAGATTCGTAAACATTCGCAGTGAAATTTTTGCAAGCGCAATAGTGCATATGCAAGCGTTTTACCAATATGCGTAGCGGGAGAGGTTTGAATGTTGTTTACTTTTATCCACACTTCCAGTTGAATTAAATCATCCGAGTAGAAATTTGAATCCCAGCGATGCTGGATTTGAATCTAACCAAAAAGCTGAAAAATTGTGGACAGATTTTAGAAATTCAAATTTTAGATCATATTATTTTGACTACGGAATCTTATTTCTCTTTTGCGGATGAAGGGTATTTTATAATATAAAATTTGTCAATTATTCTAAAATAATTGACAAATTCAATACATTTAATTGATTTATAGAATTACCTTATTTACTATAGGATTCACGAAATAGACAATTTTTGAAAATCGTAAAGGATTTCTAAATCTGTTTACCACAGTCCTAATGTCACCAATAATAATCCTAAAAAAATAACCATAGTAAACATTGATTGAAAAATAAAATAAATAGTTAGAAATACATTTTCTGAAGTTTCTCTTTTTGACGTTTGACAGTATCAAAAACATTGATTGTCAGGTTAGAAAACGAGACTACATAAGCAAGAATAACAGATAGACTAAGAAGTTTGAATCCAATAGGTGATAAATGATCTTCCTTATAATACCATTCGCTCAATGACATTATTGATGCGCAAAATGTCAATGAAATACAGAGAATAATTGTCAAGAAAGTACTTTCGATTCTTAATTTCATATCATTTTTCAAAAAGACTATATGGGTTATAAGATTTTTTACTATAAGTTTAGATGTAATTCCAAAAAAGCATTGAGCCTGCAACAAATAATGATTTTAGAAACTTCTGTGTAAAATTATGCTCCGTTTGGCCCAGGCATGGAAAGACCTGTTCCAATTAGATATGCTCCCAATTTAGTTTGGTCTATTATAAATCTTATATCTCGAGGAACAACTCCCGGTCTCGTCCGCGTCTGAAGCGTTGGCTTACGGTTTGGGACGCGGATGTAAGGATGATTATCGTAGAGATGGAATGTGAGTTCATGTTTGACCTGTAGCATCACTTTTTTCATATCCTCAACCTTGTAAATTACTAATTACAAAATCTTAACTCTTATTCAATCACAAATTTCTTGATCAACTTTTCATTTTCTGTTTCAAAATCCACAATATACATCCCTTTGGCAAACGAAGCACAGTTTAAATCTCTGGTAAAGTATGGTGAATTTAAAGCACCACTCTCAGAGTAAACTTCTTTTCCCAAAACATCTACCATTCGTAACCGGTAATTTTTTCCTTTTAACTTTTCGGCATTTATAAAAGCTTTCTCCCAGTCGGGTGCGTAATACACGTGTAGGTTAGCGTTAGTGCTTATACTTGCAGGTTCGTTGATGCTTACCAGTGTGTCACACGGACTACCCGCCACAGCCGGCAAGTCATAATCAGGGTTGTTTGGAAGGCCATAATAAGTCCTTTTCCCACCTAAGTAAAAACTAAATGGGGCATAGCCACAAGCTGTACCCAAACTATCAGGGTAGTTAATTACACTGAGGTTCATGTTTACGTAGTTGTAAACGCTATCGGGGTAGGGGTAACAATCAGGAGAAGCAGCACATTCCCAAGCTCGGCTAAAGTAAATTTTTTGATCAGGGCCTCGGCGTAAAAAACCATTTCCAACCCTGAGCCCGGGGTTATACTCTAAAGTACATCTCGAAGCGACTGGATTGGAAGACAATAAATCATACTGAAATAACGCGCTTTCTATAGTATTATAAGTACTCACATACAAAAACCGACCGCTGCCGGAGAATTCACATCCCCAAAACCTGCCATACGGAGCTGTCGTTGGCTCGGGATGAATCGTGACGGGGTTACTGATCACGCCGGTACAACGATCAAAATCATACAGCTCCATTAGTCCAGCCAAATTAGTTACAACCATTTTTGTACCATCAGAAGAAAAGTTCATGTTTGTAAAACCATTGCTGGTTGCTGACCCAATATTTTGGATCTGAACAATGGAAATTCCATTTGGAGTAATCAAATATTTATAGTACATATCATTGATATTATCCCATCTTCTAAAAATAATCCACCAGTCTCTTCCATTTCCATGTTTGATGGCAGTTATTCCATCAGTACATGGAAAATTTTGCAGCAACACGTTTTTCTGCACCACTTCTCCCAAGCCACCATTTTGATTCATATCAACAATGGAATAACTAAAACCAGGACCTGAGGTAACTCCTGCGCTGAACAAATAGTATTTCATGGAATCATCCGGCATCGGAATAAGAACAAGTTCTTTATACCAATTGTTCCCTCGAATGGAATCACCATTTAAAATTAGTGAATCACTTGAATTAAATATTTGAGTTGAAAATGGGAAATTGATGAAAATGTCGGCCCATCCAGTTGATGCATATAAAATTAACTGACCAGAAGTATCGCAATAGCTCACACAACTCCCTCGTGTATTTAAAGATGAGTTGATAGGAACTGCTCCATTGTTAAAATCTATACCCGCACTATCACCAAAGCACCAAATATTTCCTCTGTTTTGCGCGTTACTAATGTAGCTGTAAAAGACAATATGCAAAGTCCTAAAATTAATATCGTAGATTTCATGTTTATTTATCTTGCAATGACTAATTTTTTAAATTGAAATCCATAGGCTTCACTAATGGTAGTTACCAAATAAAAACCCGGTTTGTAACTTTTCAGTGGCAACTGCAATTTTATAGTGTAGGAAGGTAATTTTTTATGGTACAATACCTGCCCTACTCCATTTCTAAGTTCCAAAATAAAGTCTTGCTCCATTGCTTCAAAAAGAATTTCACATTGATCAAATGCAGGGTTTGGAAGTATTTGGAATGAAGAGGTTTTAATTTCACTAACCACTGGTTCTAACAACTGGCTCATGGTTCTCAAACCCGGCAATTCATCATGCACTTCTTTAAAAAGAATGGCTCTGGCAATATATACGGCCTTGCCCGCTACTATCGGATCTTGCATGGCGATCGATTCTAACGAGGAAGAATCCGTTGAGCTTAGCGCAGAATCAACCAGTACTTTTGAAATCAACAACGTGTTCACTGTTTTAAGGTTCCATTCCCATTTCATTTGCGCAGGAATAGTATCGTTTAATGTTAGTGCTGCTGCTAAATTTTAGCCATGATTAATGAATCAACATGCCTGAATAGTCCAATATTTGTGACGTACAAATCCGAATAAAATCTGCTGAAAGTTGTGTCCTTAGCTGTGTTTTTGGTCAACAGGCTGGTATCGGCATAAATTTGTTCAAACAAATATTTTTTTGATTTATATATGAACTCATTTTCATACTCAGTGAATGCCAATGAATCTTCAGCAATGGCCGCATAGCGAACATCCCGATCTGGGTCATTTGTTGCAGCCTGAACCACACATGCTGAGCCTGGAGCAGACGTACCAAAGGGATTTGCAGTACCAGATGCCGGATAAGGGTTGTACTTGGAAGGACCAGTTTTGTAATACCAATCGAACGGAGAATTTGCCAAACCTGTAACTCCAAACAAAGTAGAATTATCATAACCATACCATTCGTTGTTCCACGGGTCAGTGTTGCCTCCCTGAGGTGGTAAATCGGCTGCAACTAGTTGAACTCCCAACCCTGGTTCTGCATCATTATCAAAAACATTACAATGGAATTCGGTATCGGGACAGGATCCCCTCACATTTACTGGTACCGTTGCATCAGTAATCGTATTCATGTTAATTAAAGCATCTGTTGATTCGTAGACGGTAATGCCTTCAAGATAAAAACCGGGTTCAGTTGAATTGATCGTATTACTTTGGATTTTTGCGCTATTGCAATTCTCCACCCAGATTCCATGATGGTATTGTCCTTTTTCTTTACTGAAAGAAATGGTGTTTCCTGTACCAGCTACAGGTGTGTTTAAGTTTGCACCTATACTAAGGTTTGGGATGTTTAGTGCATGTATACCGATTCTGGAATCGGTAATAATATTTCCACTAACAGATATGGTATTGGTTGTAGCATAATCATTAAAATTTTGAATAGTGATTGCCGAAATACCATAATTTACAGGAACCAAAGGAGAATAACCTAATCCATTGAAATTGTTCCCATCGATTAAAACAATTCCAATAGTTTCACGAATTACAATTCCATAATCTACATTATAAAACTCATTATTTTCATTGATGGTAATTGGTGATGATGATGCATTATGAGCAATAATTCCTTTACCAATTTTATCAAAGTGATTTCCCTTTACATCAATGGTGTTCACTCCTCTGGTGATAATGCCAACATTGCTGTTTTTGAAATAGTTTCGGAAATAGGAATTTCAGTTAACAGTCCACCAATAGTTAGATTACTACCTTCTGTAGCAAAAATAGCTCCTTCACATAATCTGCAGATCACATCTTTGATTCCTATGTTAGTGAACTCATTGTTAAATATTTTAGCGATACTGCTTTGAGATCGGATTCCAAAAATAGCATCAGCAAATTTGTTTTTATATGTGATGGGAGTAGCGGGAGTAGCACCAAAACCTCCGATGCTTACATTAACCACATCCACCAAATTAAAATTTGCAAACGGTTGTTCTCCGGGATGGAGAGGTTTGGTTAAGATACTGTCCGAACACGAAAATGTAATTCCTAAAAATCCTTTATCACTTGCTAAGTTCGAAATCGTCTTATCATAATTCAATAGTTCTATTCCGATGAAGTTATTGTTAAAATTGGCAAACCTAATATTTACATCTCCGTTATCACTCTGTATTGCTTTGTCTGCATCTTCAATTTTAGTGGGTAGTGATGCTGCAGAAACTGCAATAATATCAATGGTTCCATCCTCTTCATTTATAATTCCTCCCCACATGTCATCACAGGAAAATAAATGTGTAGCAATTCTTATCTCATTTAACGGATCGGTAGTATCTACGAATGGATACAGCTGAAGTGTTGCATCGGCTTTCACTGTGATAGTGTATGGAGGATTGTTAGGTTTAAAAACTAATTGACAACCTTCAAAAAGCAAAATTGTTCCAGGGTTTTCAACTATAATATTACCGTCAACAACAAACTTTCTATTGGTATACGGATAAGTGACTCCACCATCAAAATTATAATTATCCAACTCTTCAAAATCAACATTTGACATAGCTAAAGTATAATTCCAATAATCATCACAACTTAACAAATCTGTAAAATCTATATACGTTCCCACGGATGCAACTACTTTATTGATTGAATTTGTAAAAAGTACAACCTTTAACCTCAAACGGAATTTCTAGATATAATGATTGATTTCTGATTTTCTTCAATCGAATTAATGGAAACAGATGTGTTTCCGCAATCACCTGTGGATTGAGAAGCAAGATTCTGAAACCAGTAGCATTCAGGGCAGAGATTTTCTTTGATAACTCAACACTTCCATCCTTAACTAAATTATCACCCGTGATACTTCCTGTTCTTGGAATATAAATGTCATCTACATAAACCTGCACCCCTGAAAAAGCGGTACCGTTCGATGTTGAATAATTCATAAAAAAATACTGAACGATAAAGTGTTTTCAGTTCCGTCTGTATGGATGGAATCCAAAATGTTAGTTGTACCATTTGCAGCCAAACCAGTCAAATCAATTTCCACCAGCTCCCAACCATCACCGCCTTCTGCAATATCCTCTTCCCAAATCAGTAATTTATTTAAATACGCTTGTTTTTTTACACCTGTGGGATTGGTTACCGCGATGTGATAACTGTCTTTAATATTAAAATACAACATTTGTTCCTGAGTCCCTTTTACAATCACAGGAATATGTTGCCACGAAGAAGCTCTGAAGTTATATTTATCGGTGGTTCCATAATAATGCGCATCAAATCCCATTAAATCAATTCCATACAAACCGGGTTTATTGTATGTAAAGGATTTGGTTATAGTAGTACCATTTAATCTTTCTTCGGAGTCGAAAAAATAATTTTCGTTTGAAATAACATTATTAACTATTGGAGAAATGTTTTTGTTTGGATTTGGTCTTATAATGTAATAGGATTCTGCCGAACCACCTGCATTGGTTAGGGATGCTTCCAGATTAAACGCTGTATTTACATCCACATATTGAATGTATTTATGACCTTCCAAAGGAGAAAGCGAATAACTGGTTGGTAAGGCAGTAGTTCCGGCCTTTAATTCAAGAGCGAGTTCATGAGGTTGCGGGGCGGTGGAAACAACCGATGTTCCCGGTTGATAACTGAACGAATTACCATCGAACTTAATATGGTCATCATCATTGGCCCAAATGTCGGCCTCTATATAATTGTTTGCAATTTTCGCATAACCTGAATTGTTGTAAGGATCGGTTGTCAAAACTTCTGTCTTTTCAAAAAGTTCAGTAGCAAAAGTGTTATTGGAAATATTAACATGGTTGGCTGAATTTCCATTCCTATTTACATCGTCTAAATTAGGATATGAAAGATTGATATTTCCATTTTTACCGAGTTTCCACTTCTTGTGAAAGATACTATTTTGAATAGAAGTGACAGATCCTCCAACATCATGAATTGGGATTTCATTTGCACCAAGGGGATCAGTGTTACCAGGAGCTGTGTAATATGCCAAATTTGCTCCTCCTGTCAAATTACCAAAACCCTGACCTGGTGTCGAGTTAAAGGGGCTCCCTTGGCAATCGGGCATACATGTAATCGCACTAGACCAATATTTTCCATAAAATGCACCTGTACTGTAGCTATAAGGCCAATGGTTTAGGTAAGAGGGGAGTTGTGCTCCTGAACAAGGACAATCTGCCATTTCGAACCTATTGTCATTATGTGTATTGATATCTTCTGATTGAAAACACTCACTCAAGGTACAATTGTTTATGTTCCAATTCACAATATTTGCTTGACCATCAATAGCTGCTTTACAATCATCGAAAATTGTATTGGTAATATTGACCACTTGAGCAATCGGACTCTGCTCACTCATCAACCAAACGCCATAACCTATTCCATATTTGGATCGGCCTTTCACTTTGTGAATGTAACAATTTTCAATATTCAACAAGTCAGTATCGTAATTTTTCCAAATACCTGCCTGACTAAAGCCGAAAATTTCACAATTTAGTATGTTTGCAGCAGTGTTGCTACTACCTTTTACATAAATTCCTCCGCATAAAAAATCAGGATCATTAAAATCCTTGTGATCCAAACTTGCTCCTCTTATTCGCAGATTCTGTATGGTGGAACCTGTTGCCATTTCAAACAAATATAAATTCCTAATAGGAAATGCTGAATTGTTTACATGGTATTCGGTCGTTAAATTTGTACTTATCAAAGGACAACCTGCTTCCCACCATTTAGGTGAAATTGCTCCACAAGTAACCCTTTTAAAACAATCTAGGATGGAATAGGTATTGGAAAGAAACCTGGACCAATTTGGCCGCAGCATTAATGATAGAATTATCCGTCACATTAATTTCACCACTCCTGAAGAGTAAGGACAAAATCAAAATCGGCTTCTGGATTTTGAATACCCTGAAGCAATTTGGAATATTTGGAATTGTTGAAAGTTCCATATCCTATTGTGAATTCCTGTTATGCAGAGCAGTCGATGAAGATTTTATGTTGCCTGTTACTTTGGAGCCTGTTATAATCCCTTGTCCTAGATCTTTCCATTGTGTTCCATTCCAGGAGGCAACTGTGATAAAAGTATCGGTAAAGGCATTGGAGGCAATCCCAGACTCAAGGTGACATATACATTCGATCATCCAGAATTTCTTTCAGCTTCCAATATTTGTTTGTTAAAAGATACGACAGTGTCGCGTCTCTATTATCTGTATTTACCATCACCGAATCCTCCATAAACTCCGCTGTAAATTCACTCGTAGTTGTCGCAGGTGCAGTTATTTCAATAGGCCGGTACGAATTGTTGGCTCCATTTGGGAACACAAATGCAGTATTACCTGTTTTCTTAACCGGACCGTCAATGAAACTGCTGTCGGAGGCTCCCGTCACTTTCGCTCCTAATTTTAAGTTGATCAGATTGGTGGCTTTGGTTAAAAATGTTCCCTTAATCAAAAAGAGTGTGTCATCCACGCTGCCCGGGGTGTTTACAGTTACGAATCCTGAGTTTTTATTGATTGCGACTTTTTTAAACTGAAAGGTATTACTTCCATTTAAGATTTGTGAATTCCCTCCCGAAAAAGTCACCTTACCACTCCCTGTATTAAACACCACCTTGTTACTATTTACAGTTAAATTCGCGGAAACAACATTATTGCCGTGAGGTTTCCATCAAAGTTAGCATTTATTAAGTTCAAAATGGCTGTTCCGGTTAAGGTTAAGGTTTGGGAAGTAGCACCTTGTTGATAGAAGTTTTTGAGTGTGAGATAATTGTTGGTAAAGCCACTCGAGCCAATGGATATGGTTTTACCTGAGGCTAAATAGGAGACCCCTCCTGTATTTCCAAAAACCACACCTCCTGTACTGGTATTAGAAATAATTAAATTATTTTCAAAATAGCTGGTATCACCAGAGGCTAAATACAATTCATGAGTTGCGTTATTGACTATAGTAACGGGCCCTGAGAACTGATTTCCATAAGTAGAGCTCATAGTGAAATAATAGACACCACTGTGATTGATGGTTAAGCTATCGGAAAAATTGCAATTCCCGGTTCCCGAGGTAGATGCCGATCCAGTTGAGATCAATATAACAGGCTTCAAAAATGTTCCTCCATTCATATGGTAATAGCCACAGCTAGCTACAATCCTGGTATCAATAGTAGCACCACCAAAATGACACAACGAGCCCGAAATGTTAAGGTTGCCGTTGTTGAGCAATCCGCCATTGAAATAGGTTACTCCTGTTGTGGTCAAAGTATAGGTTCCTAAGTCTAGGGTATCGCCGTTGATGGTGAAGTTGGTTACTGTTCGGTTTTGATCGAGCACCAAATTGTTAGGAGCATTGCTGTTGATGGTAATATTGTCACCAGAACCAGGTGTTGCACCACCACCGCCACCCGACCAATTCCCTGAATTTATCCAGGAGGAAGAAAAATTTCCAGTCCAAATAAAACTGGCACCATTAATTGTATTTAAAAGAGCCAATTGCATGAATAGTAAAAATCCTAAAATATAAAGAAGTTGCGTTTTCATAGCTGTAAGTATTAAAAGAATTGAATTTATTTGTTTGATTAAAAAATGGAATTTTTCCAATTAATTTCCGATGAACTCATACCAGTTCGACCAGTTATTTGACCCGTTTTTAAGTCGCACTTTGGCATGATACGCATTCAGCAATGTCACCGTACCCATTCCTACATTAATTTCATTTCCGGTTCGTGAATAAGACATCCCGGAAGGCAAACCCGATGTTTGATCATAAGTAAATATATGCGAGAACATTTCCGAAGCATTGTCATCCGTTCCAACAAGCATTTCAATTTCATTCACATCATTGGTATCAGCAACTACCACCTTAAAATAGCCTTCGTTGCCCGAGAAGGAAACTGCTGCATCTAGTGGGGTTTGGGATTTACCGGCATTCGCAATAAAGAAAAATAAAAGAATTAAAAGTGATTTAAAATTTCTTTGCTGAAATAATTTGCTGCTAAAGACAAGGTGAGAATAAATTTTCATAGTAATTGAATTTAAAATGTTTGTATAAAAATTTAAAACTGTAAACTGAACACACTTTTTCCATCTGCGTAAAAATGTATTTTTACACAGGAGTCAATAAAATTATAAATCCTTTATATAATGATGGATCCTTTTTATTCGCTGGGGGGAAGCAGTGGAGCAATCAAAATTTCCGAGAAGACCCAACAAATGTATAAAAGAATACCCCCCCCCCCGACAATTGTTAATAACTATTTATTTCAAAAAAAAATCCGGGCCAAAATAATTTGACCCGGATTCAATTAAAACTTTACTACGAAATTAGCAACACATGTTATTAACCGTTATATAAAATATATTTTCTACAACGGCATTCATCATAAAATCAACCAATAAATTCAACCCACCGAATTAACCCACCGAATCAACCATCGAATTAGCCATTGAATTCAATGGTTGATTCAAGAATCACAAAACAAAGTGAATTTAAAAAATCAATTTACTTCTCAGCTAAAGGGGCATTTTTATCAGAATGAATGATCATAAAAATATCCTCATCATCTTTTTCATTCTGTATTTTTCTCTGGCAAACTTCTCCAGATTTGAAGGATCGGAGGTAAGTTCAAAAATGTTATTTTTATTTTGTTCAATTTCAGCACTGAAATAAAGTTTATCCACCTCCAATTTATTCAACTGCTGTCGGTAACTGTATTGTGAAATAAAATCATTGCGATCGAAAAAGATCATCCATACCACAAACACGATTAAGGTAAGCACGTATTTATTTTTGAGCCAAGGCCAGATTTTTTCGAAGCGTTTCATAATTCAAAAGTATAGTATTCAAACGAAAAGGAGGGGTTCTTATTTTGCAGTTATTTACAGCCGTTTGTTTAAAAGTAATTTACAGTTAATTCTTTAATGTATTGATTATTAAGTTTTTAATAAAATAAATACCTTTAAGTTTCTTTTAACCACCAACGACGAGGCTTCAGCACAAAAGCGTTAGCTAACTATACTTTCAAAATGAAAAGCCAGATTTTTTTGCCCCAAAAATTTTATTCAGCAGTCTTTTTCGCCAACTGTGGACAGGTTTCCTCCAATTTCACTTTAATTACATTAATCAAGCTTGCAGGTACGGGAATAGGCTGTGTTTGTCCATCATAGGAATACCATTCGAACATGCTAGGAGCAGTTTCTCTGAATCTGGTAGCATTGGAAGTGTTTACACTATCGACCCATTGTTTGGTGTAACAGGGTTTGCTAGTAACAATGTTAGATTCCTGAGCTTGTGCTGCAGTATGAAACACAAAAGCCAGAGCTGTTAAAAAAAATAATTTTTTCATGATTTGGTCAGTTTTTTATTAAAGTATAAAATTATACAAAAAAAACCAGTTTAAAAGTATTTTATTCAAAAAGATATCGAGTAGGCTAAAAATCAAATTTTGAAATTGGAAAACGAAAATGGTTCAATTCATTCAGCAAAATAAGAGCAACTACTTTTGCCAATAAAAATCTTTAGATTCTTCTCTTTTCATAATGTCATCAATTACCAATCCGGGACGAATAAAAAAACCGACTTCGGCACTAATTGCTTCAGTTCGTTCTGCATTGTATTTTCGGTCCAGAACATCAGGATTTACTATAAAACCGAAGGAAATTGTAAATGCCAACAGCAAGTACAAGGTCATTTTTCGTGGTTTTACCAGAAAAACTATCAATGGAACTGCTATCAAATATTGTGGCAATAAGTACGAAATTTCAACCGGGATTTTTATGAACAGCAATTCAGTTAAAACAATAATGATGATACCGGTATTGAGCAATGCATTAGACTTAAATTTTATTCCTGATTTAAAAACATGAATAATTGTCATTACTGCTAAAAACAACAAGGGCAGCAAACCAATTAAATAAATATGTTTATATATTATTCTGGAAAGTATTCCAATCAAATCCCAATTTCCAATTCCATATTCCATAAATTTAAAAGTATAGTCTGCTGCCACATAGGAGGGGACAAAGAATAACACCGATAACACCATCAATAAACATCCAGAAAGAAATAGTCGACCCATTTCTTTAATCTCATTTTCCTTGAAACGGATGTAGAAATAATAGAGGTATATAATTCCAATTATCATAAGAACAGTAAGGCGGGAAGAAACAGCAAATGCGAATAAGCATGCAGCAGGAAAAATATTTCGTTTTTCCATCATTCCTATCCCTGCCATGGCAAAAAATAAACTGTAAACATAGTCCATTGATGAGGATGATGCTATTACATACCAGGGATTGAGTCCTATAATTAGAATAACAAGAATGGAATTGGTAGGTGACAATACCGTTTTGATCCTCTTCCATAATAAGTACAACGTTGCGGTTCCAAGAAGTGCCGAAATTATATTCGTAACTATGAATCCACCAAGCAACGAAGCTCCGCCAATAACCATTTCAGGAATAAAATTTCCCGGTCCTCTTGAATAATGGTAGTGGCCATTCAAAAATGTGTCACGACCACTTTTTATCATGGCGTAGGTATCATAATCATTTCCATAGCCCCAAAAGCCAAGAATGGTGTACGTAATAAATAGCACCAACAGCGTGAGAAAAATAGGTTGCGAATAAAATTTTACCGGATGATCCTGCATCTAATTTAATTCTCTAACAAATTATTCTATTGTGATTGTGACTTGCAGATTATTTAATTTTCTCCAGATCTTTAATCCATGCATTTACGAGTTGCATTTCTTCAGATTGAATAAGTTTTAAATCGACTAAGGTTTGGTAACAGACTAATAAGTTAGCTGAAATATTTTCAACACCCTCTTTTAATTTTAAATCGCTAAGGCTTTTATAAATTTGGTTGTTGTTAGAATAGCCTGATATTTCATCTTTAAAATCATTCATTAAATTATGATCATTTCTTTCTTGCCAAACGGTACTTTGGTGAAATAAAATTGACCAACCGCAAGTCCATGCTATTCTTTGAGCAATATAGGAGCGCCAAATGTCAGTCATTCTAAAGCTGCAGTAGGAGGGTAAGTATAATAGAGGAAATGCTTCTTTAAACCAGGTCGTATTCTGACTATTAAAAGCGCAAAAGGAATTGTTTCCCAACGCAACATTATTTCCTTTGTCGAATGTAATCGGTAGGGGCAAGGTTAGTCTGTAAATAGCATCAACATCCGGATTCTCATCTGCCAAACCTTGTTGAATGGGACAATTGATCATACTTTGATCGCCAAGTTCGGGTATTGGATGCAATATATTTTCCAGAGCAAAGCCACGAGGCCAAATATGAGCTTTAGTAAAATATCTGTAAACATTAACCCAGCCCTGATTAGTAAGAGTATGTGCCTTTAAATTGCGGGTTCTGTCATGCCAAAATTCTTTGTAGGGTAAATTATCATCATCCGTTTCAATGATGGTTTCAGCTCCGGCTGCAATGGCTACTAAATAGCCAATATTTTTTCGGGCATAATGCTTTACCGGCAAATTTTCAGATAATGAATAGCCCAGCGACTCCTGTCTTTCAATAGAATAAAAATCACAACCGGAGAGCTTGAACTCTTTAGGGCTTTTAGTGTCACCAATCATAATAAATGGCACCTGGTGATTCGCAGCTTCAGTTGCGAATTGATTTAAGACCGGATGCTCCTGATTTGCGATAGAAGTAATGACTAAAAATGTATTTTTCATAGTATAAATTTATCTAATGGTATGTAAAAAATATTTTCTTGCTAAAAAGTTCCACCAATAAGTGACAAAGGTGGAAAGCAATTTCGACAACATAAGGAATAAACCCAGAAATTCAGTAAAGCAATAGATTAATGCAGTGTTAATGACTAAACCTATTCCTGTTATTACAACATAATAAAGAAATTCATGCTTCCGGTTTTCAATTGCCCGATGTTTAAAAATCCAGAAGGTACATAAATAATAATTCAAAAATGTACCCGACATGTAAGAAATAACGGATGATGTCAGATAGTTGATACCAACAAAATTCGTTAATATATAGAGTAATGCAAAGTCAAGCACTGTACAAAATCCACCAACTATGAAATACTTCAAAGCTTGTACAAAAGTTTCGTTCTTTAATACCGGAAATTTTGAAAGTACTGCTGCTTCAATTCTCATCTGATGACTGGGGATTTGAATTTCAACCTAAGCAGAAAATAGTGAAACAATACATCAAAGGAGTTATAAATAGCCTTTTTAGAAACACTGGGGGAGGGCGCTCTGTAATGAATTGGTATTTCGGCGTAACGGCTTTTGCGTAACAAATAACGCAATTCAGTTTGGTAGAAATGGGCTTTTGACAGCAGGCCATAGTCAACAAATTGCTGAACAATGTGTGCATGAAATCCCTGAAAGCCTGAGGTCATATCATACATTTTGGTGCCCAGTAAAGTATTGGAAAGAATGGTTCCGAATTTAGAAAGAAATGTACGTTTCCATGTAGAGTCCCAAATAGATCCTCCATTGATAAAACGACTTCCAAATGCGCACTCATTGCCCTCGTTCAATACTCTTAAAAACATAGGAAGTGCTTTAGGGTCGTGTGATAATCCGGCATCCATTTCAATTATAATGTCATGCTTGTTATTAAGAGCTGCCTTATAGCCATTCAGATAAGCATCTACAACGTTTTTGTTTTGTGGCGACCAAACAGTTTCAAATCTACTATCTTTTTTTGCCAGCTCATTGCACAGATCCAAGGTGTTATCCTTTGATACTTTATCAACCACAAAATATACTTTCCCACATTCAAGCAGGTCCATCACTTCAGAAAGCGAATCAACGAAAGGGTGAAAATCTTCCTGCTCATTAGCCATCGGAATCACTACTGCAAAATTATATTTCATTTTAGTGTTTTGTTATGTTTAATCACGACCAGCGCTTTAATTGTAGATTGCCATTAATAAATTTATTATTTTGATAGTATACTAATAGGTTAATGGCACTGTAATAGTATATTACCCGATGGAAGCAGGCAGATTGTAGCTGCATCCATGCACTATTCACAAATAAAGAACTATTTAGCAACAAAAAATCCATCCGTGCTTTTTTATGGATTCCAATCGCAAAGGTATATTTTAAATTTATACTTAAAAATCAATCCTGAGTTACAAAAGTGTTCTATTTAGCAGATTTTGATTGATTTTAGTCTGCTTTTCGGAAAATCATGGATGCAACCGGCAGATCCATTATTTTCTTCTTTGAATCCGGAATTATTTGCAAACCCCGGATTTCACTCAGGGAATTGAAGCGGCTAATGCATCAATTAAAAAAGCGATGGTTACTGGCCATCACTTTTTTAAGTCAAAACATCTTATTTGTTCAATCCTTGTTCAAAAAAGGGTACTTGTAATCAACTGCAGGTACAAATGTTTCCTTTATAGTTCTTGGAGAAACCCAGCGGAGCAAGTTAATCATTGAACCTGCTTTATCATTGGTTCCGGAACCTCTGGCCCCACCAAAAGGTGGTTGCCCTACCACTGCACCGGTACATTTATCATTGATATAAAAATTCCCTGCAGCATTCACTAATTTTTTCATGGCAGCATCTATAACATATCTGTCTTGGGCGATAATGGCTCCTGTAAGAGCGTAAATGCCGGTTCTATCAACAATATCAAGTGTTTCTTCAAATTTATTGTCATCGTAAACATAAATGGAAAGCACAGGGCCAAAAATTTCTTCACACATAGTGAGGTAGTCAGGTTTATTGGCAAGCAGAATGGTCGGTTCAATAAAGTAGCCCTTGGTTTTGTCAAATTTACCACCGGCAATAATTTCAACATCCTTGCTATTTTTCGCGTTTTCTATATAGGAAGTAATTTTATCAAAGGCTTTTTCATCAATGACCGCATTAATAAAATTCTCAAAATTTTCAGTAGGTCCCATTTTCATGGATTGTAAATCGCGCAGCATACCTTTTTTTACTTCTGGCCATAAACTGGCGGGAATGTAAGCACGAGAAGCAGCACTGCATTTTTGTCCCTGAAACTCAAAAGCGCCGCGACTTAATGCGGTCACAACCACATCCACATCTGCGGAAGCGTGTGCCACAATAAAATCTTTCCCTCCGGTTTCTCCCACGATACGAGGGTATGATTTATATGCAGCTATGTTTTTGCCGATCTCACCCCATACACTTCTAAAAACTTCAGTAGAACCGGTAAAATGAATTCCAGCAAAATCGGGATGTTTAAAAATTACATCTCCGGCTACCGGTCCCGAAACAAACACCAGGTTAATTACTCCGGCAGGTAATCCGGCCTTCATAAAAACCTCCATCAAAACAGATGCGGCATAAATGGCAGAGTTGGCGGGCTTCCAAACAATGGTGTTGCCCATCATAGCGGCCGAACTGGGCGGGTTTCCGGCAATAGCCGTAAAATTAAAAGGTGTTAAAGGCAAACACGAAACCTTCCAGGGGCGTTGCTCCAAACGATTCCATACACCTTTTGATGAAACCGGTTGCTGGTTGTAAATTTCATGCATATACTGCACATTGAACCTCAAGAAATCAATCATTTCACATGCAGCATCGATCTCCGCCTGATAGGCATTTTTTGATTGACCTAACATGGTTGCTGCATTTATAATGGGTCTGTATGGGCCGGCCAGCAGGTCTGCGGCTTTAAGAAATATAGCAGCTCGTTGTTCCCATTCGAGCGAAGCCCAGGCACTTTTGGCGGCTAAAGCGGCTTCAATAGCTTGTTTTACATGGCTGGCATCTCCCTCGTGGTAATATCCTAAAACATGCTGGTGATCGTGGGGTGGACTCAGTTTTTTCTTTTTATCGGTGCGTATTTCTTTGCCACCAATATACATGGGTATATCCTTTATAGTGGCGCGACCCGCTGCTAATGCATTCTTCAATTCGACCCTTTCAGCTGATCCAGGGGCATAGTTTAAAACAGGCTCGTTAACTGCCAGTGGTACTTTGTAAATTCCGTTTGACATAGATTACTTTGATTTAGAAGTGCAAAATTAGCAAATTTAACTGTTTGAAATGGGGCTCATGAACACAGCCCCAGCCATTACATTGAAATGTAAGCTTTTTGAAACTTTTGTACTTGACTTTCAGTAAAATGAATCAGGAAACATAAAAAGGCAAAGGTTATTGCCAAAACACATCAGTAAGTATCAGAGGATGTTTTCTAAGGCTTAAAGGCTCATGTGCCGATGGGTTATTTTGCAAACGTATTATTCAGCTACCAACGGTAAGCTATAAGTGCTATCAGTTCTTTCTTAAACCTGTAATTATGAGATCAAACAATTACTTAAGCCAAGATGAGAATGAAAAATGCCAGTGTATTACCCTTGATGAAACCGGAAATATTATGGGTAGCTGTGATACTCTTTTTGAAACCAATCGAATAACTTCAACTGTTATTAAAAAAGAATTCCCGTTTCTATGGGGAATAATTTCATATCTCAAGGGAGACCATCAGAACGCTGATCCATTATTTTTCCCTGAAGTTGATTTTCAAATTAACGAATACAGGAGTATTTGTGATTTCACATTTATGAAAACTATTGATGCCCGGGGCATTCAACGATTTATCTGGATGATTTACGACAACTCTATTCATTACAAATATCTCATGGGGAATGACTCTTTTTTAAAACGTAAAAAGTCCAAACCCCGTTTAATGCTTTAGGCTGCTACCTCTACTATTTTTTCAAGAGAAAGATAAACCAAAATCATTTTTACTTTTGAATATCCCATTCTCTTAAGTACACCGGCATACTGTTGAACTTGTTTTGGATGAAATTTTTCTTCAGCACCAGTTTTATAATCAATGATAATTGCTTCATTTTGTTTAAGGATAAGTCTGTCAGGTCGAAGAACAGAACCATCTTCTAAAAGCAAATCAGTTTCATTTAACGTCTCTGCGTTGTCGTCCAGCCAGCCATGAGTTTCAGCTACTGAAACAAAATAGGATATTTCCTTAAGTAACCTTATTTTAATGGGCTCTTCAACATTGCTTTCATGGATATGTTTTTGTAAAACATCCTGAATCACCTTTGACGAATTAATTTCAGCAGCAATAGCATGAAACAAGGTGCCATAAGTAGTCTCAGGAGGTTCAGGATCATAAACAGAAATCTTCTTTTTACTAATCAGCATTTTGAGTCGATCCTTCCAAGGAACCGAAATCCATTGCAACAAATCTTTTCCTGTTCTGCCCGAATGATCTTTTTTACGAAATGGTGTGGTAAAACTGCCAAGTTCAAAACAGATAACCGGATCTTCTTGTAAAAGTGCATTCCATTCCGGAGCCTTTTTTAATGTGTAATAAATTAATTTGCCGGCACTATTAATAGTAATTTCTTTAGTTTCTTTTGGTTTTTGGGTGAAAACATACAACTGCTCTTCGGCACGGGTACAAGCTACATAAAGCATATTTAAATTGTCAATATTATTCAACAGTACTTCGTGTTCAAAATCATTTTTAAAAATCGAGTTTGCCAATTTTTTTGTTGCATAAACCGGATGTGCCTGCACGCCATTAAAGGGTGTTTCATCACTTTTCACCCACAACAACTCGTCGTGTCTGGGTCCCAGTTTCCAATCAGCAAATGGAATTATAACAACAGGAAACTGCAAACCTTTCGATTTATGAATACTCATTACTCGAATAGCATTTTCCCCCGAGGGTACAATCACCGAACAATTATCCTTCTCTTTATGCTCCTCCCACCATATTAAAAAATCATGAATGTTTGCAGGGTTTTTATCCGAGTATTCAAGAACTACATCGAGAAAGCGTTGCATAAAAGCCTCCGGTTGCTTATTTAATTCAAATAGTATGGCCAGTTCTTCAACAACTTCGTACAATGGAATTTTCCTAAATTCTTTTTGGCGTTTGCGGAAGCTTTCGGGTAAATAGTTAAGTTTATTTTTTTTGCTTTCGGCAAAGACTTCATTTAAGTCAACCGCTGTATGATTTCTTGTTCTCCAATAATAGGTAACATAGGCAAGTGCCAAATCATCATCATAATTTATGAGAAAAGTGAGCAGGTTGATGAGAAAAGAGATTTTGGGTGAATGATACAATTGCATCGATTCAGGAGAAATGATTTTGGAAATTCCATTTTTTAATAAAAATGCAGTTATTTCTTTTGCATCTTTATTAGTTCTTGTCAATATAGCAACATCGCCGGGCTCATAGCCATTTTGAAATAGTTGATGTAATGTTTTTAACGACTCTAAGCAGGATTGCTCTGCCCATTTGCCATTTGCATCTTCATCTTCATCCTCCTCTTCAATTATTTCATCGATAGTTTCAAAGAATTTAATTTTCACATAGCCATCACCTGCCTTGCCTTTTTTCCATTGCTGAGTTAAGCCTTCCGATGCGTAGGCATTACCCGCATCCCCTGATTCCACAGAAACACCTATCATTTCGGGAGCCCTGGAAAAAAAGGCATTATTGAAATTAACTATTACTTCTCTGCTTCGGTAATTCGCCTCCAATTTAAGATTCCTTGTTATTTCGTTAAAGCCATGAAGGTTTTCACCGATACCTTTCAGCAAGAGTTGCATGTTACCTCCGCGCCACCTGTAAATCGATTGTTTTGCATCGCCAACAATCAAGGTGTAATTACCCGAGCCTAAAGAATTTTGAATCAAAGGCAAGAGATTCTGCCACTGAAAATCAGAAGTGTCCTGGAATTCATCCAACATAAAATGATTGAATTTATTCCCATTTTTCTCATAGATAAACGGTGCATCCTGACCACTAATTGCTTTATTCAGAATCATATTGGTATCACTAAGCAATACCAATTCATTCTCTACCCGAAATATTTTTAATTTTTCATCCAGTATCCCGATCACTCCTGCCACATAGGCAGTGGAAAGGACTACGGTAGCTCCGATGTATCGGGCAAACTCCTTATCAAGTAAGGCTGCTACTTTGTTTGCCAATGGCATAAGTTGTGATGTAGCCAGATGCTGAATCACTTCTTTGTTTTTAGAAGTTTTTGTGGTCCAGCCATTGGCCTCTTCAAGTGCAGCGTAAAAGCGTTTTCCGGGAATATAACCTTCGTCTTTAACCGGATTTTTTATTTTGATTAAATACCCAGCTACACCCTTTTTTCCCTGATTAAAGTCTTCGACTGTAAATTCATTTTCGGAAATTATTTTAACAAATTCATCACTAAATAGTGCCATTTGTTTTTCAAAAGTGGATTTTATTTTTTTGAGTTCAATAATAAGTTGGATCTCCGGAATTGTATTTTCCTCGTAAAAAATTCTTCTGTATTTTTCCGAGAATAGCTGTTTGGCGATTTTGTGGAGGTCTTGCTCAATACGCCATCCTTTTTCATTGTCTAGTTTATCGAAGACAAAATTCTGCAGCCATTTGCGTAAAGCATCATCAGTAGCTATATCAGCAAAAACAAGGTTGGTTATGTCTCTGATTACAGCATCTATATCGAGTTCAATATCGAAACGTAACGGTAAATGTAATTCTCGCGCCAGCGATCTAACCATTTTACTAAAAAAGCTGTCAATTGTTGAAACCGCAAATCCCGAGTAGTCGTGAAGAATGTGATCGAGCACTTTTGCCGCTCTCGATGGCAACTGTTGAATCGGAATGCCGGTTTGTAAGGCAACCTCTTCCTGGAGTTCTTTTTGATTATTTCCTGCAATAGCAACCAAAGCACCAATAATCCGGTTTTTCATTTCTTCGGTTGCTTTATTAGTGAACGTGATTGCTAATATTGCACGGTAGGAACCTGGTTTCTCCAGAACCAGCTTTAAATATTCTAACACCAATGTGTAGGTTTTACCCGAACCGGCTGAAGATCTGTAAATAACGAGTTCGTTTGTTGCCATTTAGTTGGAAAGCGTGTTTGTAAAATTAGGCATTTTAATTTATCGGAGCAACGATTAATTGACAAGAACCGGCATTCGAATTTGAGATACTCCCATTTTATTTTATGGAAATGGAAATTCTTGAAAAAAGTGGCGAAGCCTCATGCGCCTAATATTAAAAAAAATGCCCGACTAATTAAAATCGGGCATGCTGTTCATGAAAAATATTTTTACTTTTTGACTCTTCCACTGCCGGCAGGTCGCTAAGTTTTAGGTCACCCTCGTTGCCTCTGTATTTATAGCCTATCATTGAAATAGTCATTGATTTTAAGGGTTTGTTGGAAGGTACCAATCGGTAATAAGCCAAACCGGTATTCGGACTTTTGTCAACTATGGCATACGCTGTCAGTTTAGCAGCAGCTCCGGTGGCTTTGAGTCTTCCTACTTCCATAAATTCTTTAGCATCCATAGAGCGTTCAACAATAAATGAATCAATTTCTGCTTCCGATGAAGTGTACCAACTCACCATAACATAATTATTTTCGGCGCGTGCCTCAAAATTAAGTAGTGTTACCGGCATATCTTTTATTTGCTGTGTTGCTTTCACCAATACATTATCGACAAAAACTTTATCTGAACCATCACCTTTCAAATCTTTACCAACTACGAGATTGTCTTTTTCTTTCCAGGATAAAATACTCTCCGGATCAGATTCGTGGCTCCAAATGGCAACTCCATTTACAAATATTTCAGAGCGACCTTTAATAGGGTCATGGTAAAAGCGATAGTTTCTGAATTCAGCATCATTTGGAATTTCATATCTTGTAATTTCCGATACGTCAATATTTTTCTGTTTTTAGATTTCAATTTAAAGGCAATAGCGAGTTTGCCACCTTTAACACCCATATTAAAATGTTTGCCACGGGTAAATAGTTCGCAATTTTCTTCTGATTTCCGGTAATCAATACTCATATCAATGCCGCCAAGATTTAACTCTTTCACTGCAGGGATTTCGAAATTTAGAGCGTTCCTGTTTTTCCGGGACTCAATCCTTTAGAGTTTTCGGAACCACCTTCCATGCACATTGCATCTTTTGAAACCGCAACGGCATCAGGTCCGCTTTCTGATTTCAATAATTCGCCATTATCCCAGGAATAGGCTGCTATTACATCCCCACTATTTATATCATATCCAACCATCATGTTTTTATGTAAACCGGCAGTTGAAGTTGTTACTTGTGTAGTGTTAATGAAAAATGTTAAATAAGCAGCAAGACCCAATAAAGATGCTCCGGCTACCGCGAAAACCATTTTGTTCATGGCCTTCATTTTTTGTCTGCCTCTAAGTGATTGTTTTCCCATTTGAATAGTTATTTTTGATTTTATATTTTAAACATTTTATAGTTTTTGAAGCTTTTCCCATCGCTTAATGTTAAGATGTAAACTCCGGGAACCATATTTTCCAGTTCATTTATTTCAACAGTATTTTTTCCTTCATCAGCATTCAGCTTTTTTTGAAATGCAGTTTGACCATTAGTACTGGTTAACTTTATTTCAATCGAACCTGCCGCAGGTACATTAAAGGCCAGGTTAAAGGAGGCGCTAAATGGATTGGGCCCTGCACTAATGAATTCAAGATTTTTATATTTGGTTGAAATATTTTCAATTCTGACATTCTGTGAGTATTTAATTTTTCCATCAGGATTGTTTTGTCTTAGCCTGTAGTACGAAATACCTGAAATTGGAAGTAGATCGATGTCCTTGTAGGTAATGGGGGAGCCATTTGGAACTAAAGCCTGCTTATCAAGAAGTGGAGTAAAGCTGAATCCATCCAACGATCTTTCAACTATATAATTTTGTACTCTCACATTAGCCAATGAAGTCCAGCTAAGTTCCACTTGTTTATTGTTGAGTTCTGCTTCGAAGGTGAGAATATCCGCCTGCTCCAGTTTTTCGTTTGAAATAAGTAACAAGTTTCCCCATTTAGAATTGTTTAGTATTGAAACATTACCTGTTTGAAGTAATGTGCCATTTCCGTTTCCACCTATAATATCCCATTTTGAATTATTCCAATTCATTAAAGAGAAATTATTGGTAGCTAAACTGGAATGTGTGGTATTTTCTTCAGGAAGGTAAGATGCAGTTACATGGGCTATTATTCCAGGGGCTGATATATAGTACCACCTGTCAATTACTCTGTTGTAACTTACATCACTATTATTGATGTTTATATTGGTGACGCCAGGATTAAGAGGTCTGTTATCTTTAGAGCACGATCTTGTTGATACTGAAAAATCATTGCCAAATCCTGAAATCGGAGTGAAAACAAATGGTAATAGTTTTTCTGTATTTATACCAAAAGGAATTGTATGTGCACCTGGTTCTATATTTTTCCAAATCAACAGGCTTTTGCTGTTGGAGGCTAATGTTTCACTTTTTATGTATCCTTCATCATGACTTACTGCCTGTGCTGAGCCGGAATGAATAGTAATGTTATAGCCATTTAATTGTAGTTCACCATTGGTTAAGTCCATTGCAGTTCTAACATGAACTAAGGAAGAAGCGAGTTTTGCAATAGCTCCTTCTTTATTAATTTCTAGCATTCCATATTGCTGATCTGCAGATTGAGCTGTTCCAATACCTGAGCCAGTAATAGATTGGTTGCTTGAACCATAATATTCAACTATACTCAATGGTTGTAGTGTAAAACTCATATTGCCATTTGCCCTTATGGTAGCGTTTGCAGCTCCATTGTATAATCCGTCTTGATGGGAGGTCCTGATTCTGGCTTGATCATCAATATTAATACCTGAATATAGACCAATATTATTAGAATAAATTTGTTTGTTCCCTGCATCAAGAATTCCGTTGGATGCCACTCTGATCATATCTTTGACAAGAAAGTTTAATGAAGCGGCTTGCATGTTACCATTCACCAGTTTAAGTGTGCACCCTGAACTGACCACCTGTTTTACATTCTGTATTTTTGTTGATGAACTGTTTTCGGAATAGTTGATCACTCCTTGATGGTCGAAGTAGATGGTGCTGAAATTTAAATTCTGTTGGTTTAAAGAACCCGACAGTTCCGCCTGACCTCCAATGGTGAAATTGTCGCCATTCAAGGAAAGAACATGTTTGGAAGTTGAAGAGGAATTGTTATCGAAATTAAATTTCCCGGATGTATTCGTATAATCTCCATTTACTGTCATGTAAATGGTATGCGATGCACCTTGAGTGGTATTGTTATAAAGATATATGGCACCTCCACTTTGTGAGTAATTGCCATTTATAACCAGGTTTGTATTTCCGGTTTCACTTTTAACATTTAATTGTCCGGATTGAATCAGGAGATTTCCATTAAACATAGCTGTTAAAGTGCCTGATGTTTTTGAAAGATTTACTTCTCCACCATTTACAATCACATTTCCGTTTAGTTCAAGGGTGGTGGTGTGCACTCCATAGTTGAAGTTAGAATTGCACCCTTCAAAAGTAGTTGTGCCTACCACTTCAAAGCTTTCAATACCTCCGCTGCCACTGGATGTAAATTCAGCGGCTAAATTGCCTTTGATGAGTAAATTGCCTTTTACAATAAGTTGTTGACGCAAATTACTGTTTACCCCGCCAAGCGAGTTAAGTCCGTTGCCACGAAATTTGGCATTGCTATTAGTAAAATCTAAAGTCAGATTTTTGTTTATGGTTATATTTGAAATATCGTTGGCTGTGTGGCAACCATATTGAGCCATAAATATGCCGCCGGTAATTTCGATGTCTTCAAATTCAAAATTTATTTTTCCGGAATTTGTGGAAGATAAATTAAATATACCTCTGAAATCGCCGGTAGTTTGCTTGAATAATCCGGTTACTTTTAAAGATGCATTGCCATTAGAGATTCCCTGTATACCGGAATTGTAGATGAGTTCAATGTTTCCAAGATTGAGTACATCACCATTCACTTCAAGATTTATGTTTCCGTTTCCATTGTACAAGCCATTCATGGTTCCTCCAATATTTGTTATGGAGTTGGTCTTTAATGTGAACGAGCCCGGATGATTTCCTGAGTGGATATCGAGATAGGAGTTTACGTTTTTTAAGTTAATGGCTCCAATAAAGGTGTTAGATATACTGCCTGATTTGTCCAACACAATCCAACCCTGATCAATAGTTAAAGTCCCAAGAATTTTGTGTAATTCGAATTGATTATTTTGATTCCACTCAAAAGTAAACCATTGGAAAGTGTTGTTAAGGCCAGATTACCAAAGTTTCCTGTTACAACCGATCCTATAGGTGTATTAGTATAATTGTACCATTTATTTATTATAAGATTACTTGAAGGATTAAAATCTTCGATGCCATTAGTGAACAAAGTAGCTCCGGCAACAGTGTTGTTTGCAGGTTGCCATAGTAAGGTGCCTGTGGGTCCTATTTTAAAAGGTGATCCGGGTTGTTGAAGTTCTATATCTCCTTCAATTATTTCTACAGTACCATTTACAATAAAGCCATTTTTTAGAGTAAGCTTTTTTCCGATTGTCCAGATTAATTTTCCGCCCGCGTTCACCGTGATAGTGGCGGCAAGGCTATTGTTATCGATTAAAATGGTATGATTATTCTGAATGATCAACAGATCGGTTGCTGTAGGGACTCCTGCAGGCAACCAGGTAGCGGGTGAATTAAAATTGCCCGTTGCATTTGATACACGGCTGATCGCTTTTGCCTTGTGAATACAGGTTAGACTTAGAATTGTTACAGCTAGGAATACCAGTATTTTTTTAGAAGGATCTTTGAAATCTAATAGACGATTCATCTTACCCATAGTTATTTGGAAATAGTAGGAGTAAGTGAAAGTGGCTTGGCAATCTTGTACTTGTTTCCTTGACGCACATTGGTATCAACTGAAGTAGTAATCATTTGGTCTACATTTAAATCAACCGGTAGTTGGTCCTGTGTAAGGATTTTAGCATTTTCGGCTTTTGTAGACTCCGAATTCGTAAACTGAAGGTAAAAAAATATGCCAACGGCTATAATAGCGGCTGAAATCCCAACAGTAAAGATCATGCGCATGCTGATCCTTAACCGTAATGAATTCTTGAGCTTATTTGTTTTTCTTGTGTTCATAATGTAATTGAGCCATTACCACCTATTTCCTTAGTTATTGATTTTACAGGAAGAAGTTGTTTATGTTTAGTTCGGGTAGGTGGGTTCTTACAGATGTAAGGTTTTGGCAAAAATTGTCAGTTTTCAAATACCACTTATCAATAGTGTTTAAAAAAAAACCCTGCCTTTTTTGAGCAGGGTTTTTTTTGAGAATGATTTTTATGTATCAGGCTTGAACAAACATAAGATCTTCAATTTGGATGGTGTTGTTTTCGCAAAGAAGCGCTGCTCTTTCCATAACTGCTTTAAGTTCCCTGATATTTCCCGGCCATGCATACTCCAGCATAAATTTACTGGCTTCTTTAGAGAGATGCACTGGTTCTGTTTTGTTGTTTTTGCAGAATTCAGTCAAGAAATTTTTAGCAAGAAGGATAACATCGTCACCTCTTTCTTTCAATGGTGGAAGATGGATAAGGAATCCCTGGATTCTGTAAAATAGATCTTCTCTGAATCTGCCTTCTTTCACTTCAGTGGCAAGGTTCCTGTTGGTGGCCGCTACCATTCTGAAATCAAGTTTTATGATTTTATTGCTTCCTATTCGGGTTATTTCTTTTTCCTGTAATACTCTGAGCAATTTTGTTTGAAGATGCAAATTCATTTCGCCTATTTCATCAAGGAAAATAGTTCCTTCACTCGCCTCTTCAAATTTACCAATCCTGCGATCGCGGGCATCCGTAAATGCACCTTTTTCATGGCCAAATAATTCTGATTCTATGAGGTCTTCCGGAATAGCACCCATGTTCACAGTTACAAACGGCTTGCGTGATCGGGGTGAATTATAATGAAGCGCTTTTGCAACCAGTTCCTTACCGGTACCACTTTGACCGGTTACCAGCACCATGATATTGCTCTTTTCAACTTTTTGAATGAGTTTTAAAACACGTAATACCGGATTGCTGTTTCCAAGAATGTTGGAATATTTATGACGATCGATAATCTGATCTTTCAAAAATTCAACTTCTTTCTTCAAAACAACATTCATGGAAAGATTTTTAATCGAATTTTCAAGATTGATGAAGAGATTATCATTTTTAATAATGTACTCAGAAGCTCCTCCTTTGTAGGATTCAACAACTACATCCAATGTCTCTTGTCCTGAAACAAGCACAACCATTATGGCCGAGTTATATGACTTGATCCTGGCCATGAGTTCAATTCCATTCATTCCCGGAAGATTGTAGTCCACGGTAATAATATCTGGATTAATATGAAGGTTTTTTATGCAATCTTCTGCATTGCTGAAATGTGTCAGATCGTGATCATATTTCGACAGGGCTTGCTTCATTAGCGTTGCCACCATCATGTCATCCTCAATAATGAATATTTTTGCCATGTTGATTAAGTTTTATTGCTAGTATTTTAAATTGTTATCATTGATTTTAATTCTTCTTCCAATTCAAGAAATGCAGCGATGCAAATTTCGTTGAGTTGTTTTGTTAATCCTTCAATTTCTTCAAGTTGAATTTTCTTCAAGGCATTTTCTTCTATAACAGCTGCCAGTTTTTGCCCATCCTTTAATCCGAGGTAATTGAGCGATGGTTTCATTTTATGAGCAGCCTGACGAACTCCTTCCCAGTTTTTGGAATCGAGCTGTTGTTGCAAATCAGCTAAGGTTTCAGGAGTATTAGTAAGAAATAAATTAATGAAATCTTTATAGAAAGATTCATTGTTATCTGAAAGCTCTTTGAGATAACTTAAATTAGTAAGCTTCTGAACCGGTGCAGATGGAGATGGAGATTTTTCCTGCTCAGTCATCATTTCAATTTCACTATTATCTCCAAGTGATTTTTTGCTTAAAGCAACAATTTTTTGCTTCAGATCAAGAGGGTCGAAGGGTTTGGAAATATAATCGTCCATACCTAAACCCAAACATTTATCGCGCTCTTTTCTATTGGCATGAGCAGTCATAGCCATTACCGACACTGAATTTTTTGGTTCAGGCAAAGAGTTTCGAATTTCACGTATGCACTGATACCCATTCATTTCGGGCATTTCAATATCCAAAAGTATAATGTCGTAATTGTTGATTTTCATTTTTTCAATGGCATCACCACCATTTACGGCATTATCAAGTTTCACTCCCCAATCTTTCATGATTCTGTTAATCACTAATCGGTTGATATCATTATCTTCTACAATTAGTATTTTGAGTTCTGCATCAATACGACATTCCGGATCTTCCGATTTAGCATGATGTGCTTCCAGTTCAATCGGATCAGGATGATCAAAAGGCATGCTAAAAGTGAATGTAGTACCCTCATCGATGATACTATCTACTTTGATGATACCACCTTGTAAATCCACCAATTTTTTTGCAATGCTTAAACCAAGTCCTGTTCCTCCATATTTCCTTGTAATGTCATCACCGGCTTGGGTGAACATATCAAAAATGCTTGCTAGTTTATTTTGTGGAATACCAATTCCGGAATCTTTCACACTGAAGCTTACCATGCTGCATTTTTCATTGGTATCAATCAGTTTAACTCCAATTTTCACTCCGCCATTATGTGTAAATTTAATAGCGTTGTTTACAAGATTGTTAATAATTTGACTAAGTCGGGTAGGGTCACCTTTTATGTATTCAGGTAAGCATTCATCAATTTCTTTTGAAATGGAAATATTTTTTTCGTTAGCTTTTTCTCTAAACAGTTCGTAAGTTGTTTCAACAATTTCCGAGGCACTGAATATGGTGCTTTCGAAAGTCATTTTTTGAGCTTCAATCTTCGATAGATCTAAAATGTCGTTGATGATAACCAATAGATTGTCAGCTGATTTTTTTACAGCATTCAAATAGGTTAGTTGATCTGCATCTATTTGAGTTTTGAGCATCAAATTAGTCAGACTCATAATTCCATGAATAGGTGTTCGTATTTCATGGCTCATATTGGCAAGGAATTGTTCTTTTGTTTTTTGAGCTTCCTGTGCGTTGTTAAGATTGCTTTTAAGTTCAATCTCATTTATTTTGAATTCAGTTATATCAGTGGCAATACCTATTAATCCAGATGGTTCAAAGTTGTCATCCCTTTGAGGTATACAAGTAATTTCCAGGTGTCGACCGTTAACCTCAATGGTTGAAGTCATTTCTTTTCCCTGAATTACATTTCGTAGACTTCGAATGTCAATAGGTAATATTCTATATGTTTCAATAAAGCTTTTTCCTATTATATCAGCCGGATCTACTTTTAATTGTTCAACTCCTTTGCCTTTGAACATGGTGAATTCACCATTTTTATCGATTTCAAATATGATGATAGGCGATTTGGCAATTACTGTATCCAGCTTTTTTTCTGATTTTTGAAGCGCTCTTTCTATTTTAATAATAGATTGCTGAACTTAATACACTCGTAGTGCATATCTTAAACTTTGTCCGATTCCTTCAACGGAAATTAAGTTTTTGGGCATGTAATCACAAGCACCCTGTCTCATTGCATCTACAGCAAGTTTTTCATCTCCATGTGAAGTTACAATTATTACAGGAGCACCACTTATCTCTTCTTTGTGATTGCTTAGAAATTCAAGACCATTACAGTCCGGTAGATTGTAATCCAGAAAGATGCAGTCAAATATTTTTTACCCATTTCAACAAGGGCTTCCATCTTGTTGGTAGCTGTTATAATTTCAACATTAAATCCTGAGGATTTAATGGATCTTTTTAGAGCAATGCGATCTACTTCATCATCATCAATAACAAGTACTGAAATTTTTTTATCGTTCATCTAATTTATGCTTACAAAATGAATGTATGTATTTAGGGTTGCTCACAAAGTTTCCAGTAACTATCCAGAATGGATACCGCGGTAACAAATTTTTCGAATGAAACGGGCTTAAGAATGTATCCTGCAACATTTAAATTGTATGCATCTAGTCTGTCCCGGTCATTGTTCGAAGTTGTCATCACAAACACACTAATTGCTTTGAGAACTTTATCTTTTCTTAGTTCTTTCAAAAATTCAATACCACTCATTTGTGGCATATTTAAATCAAGTAAAATGATTTGTGGACTTGGATTTATTTTAACAAAATTGTCAGTGCCTCTTAGCATGGCTAAAGCTTCCAAGCCATTTTTAGCAAAGAATAATGGATTTTGTATGTTATTTTTTTTAAAAGCGCGCTGAACATTCATCACGTCCACGCTATCATCTTCCACTAAAAGGATATTGACAAGTTTATCCTCCATCTTATCTGTTGTTAATTGATTATCAGTTGATTAAATGAATCTTTAGTTTTAAGATTCAAGAATTCAATTGGGTTATACTATTAACTCCTGATAATGTTACGGTATACTTTAGGCATTGCATACAAGCAAAAGTTTTACATCTGCATCACTAATAAAAGTAGTGCCCGCCAAACACGCCGTGCAACTTCGCGCCACTTCGTTACTCCGTTGTTATTTTTTGCCGAAAATTAAAAAAAACAACGGAGGCACTTAAGTAACAGAGAAAGACAGAGATTCGTTCGACCCCGAACACTCCGTGCACCTCCGTCACTTCGTCACTCCGTTGTTATTTTTGGCAGAAAAACAAAAAACAACGGAGGTACTTAAGTAACAGAGAAAGACAGAGATTTGTTCGACCCCGAACACTCCGTGCACCTCCGTCACTTCGTCACTCCGTTGTTACTTTTGGCAGAAAAACAAAATACAACGGAGGTACTTAAGGAACAGAGAAAGACAGAGATTCGTTCGACCCCGAACACTCCGTGCACCTCCGTCACTTCGTCACTCCGTTGTTATTTTGGGCAGAAAAACAAAATACAACGGAGTGACTTAAGTAACAGAGAAAGACACAGAATCGTTCGACCCCGAACACTCCGTGCACCTCCGTCACTTCGTCACTCCGTTGTTATTTTGGCAGAAAAACAAAATACAACGGAGGTACTTAAGTAGCAGAGAAAGACAGAGATTTGTTCGACCCCGAACACTCCGTGCACCTCCGTCACTTCGTCACTCCGTTGTTATTTATGACCGAAAAATAAAAAAACAACGGAGGTACTTAAGTAACAGAGAAAGACAGAGATTTGTTCGACCCCGAACACTCCGTGCACCTCCGTCACTTCGTCACTCCGTTGTTATTTATGACCGAAAAATAAAAATACAACGGAGGTACTTAAGTAGCAGAGAAAGACAGAGATTCGTTCTTTAATTTGTTATTGCATCAGTAAAAAGCAGGAAATAAAATCAATATTTCTATATAGAAAATAGAAAATAAAATATAAAAATTAATATAGAAAACTTAATTAAAAATTGGGTTTCAACAGATATCTCGAATAAAAATCATTGATATGTTTAACCACTTCATCGGCAGTATCGGCAATTTTAAAAAGCTGCAAATCTTCTTTGTTAATATTACCTTGTTCAAGCATTGTATTGCAAATCCAGTCATAAATTCCTTGCCAGTATTCTTTGCCTGCAAGTATAATAGGAAATTTAGCAATCTTACGGGTCTGGATAAGTGTTAAAGCCTCAAAGAGTTCATCCAATGTTCCAAATCCTCCGGGCAAAACCACAAAGCCCTGGGAATATTTTATAAAAACGGTTTTTCTTACGAAGAAGTAATCGAATGTAATTGATTTGTCGTGATCGATGAACGGATTAGGTTGTTGTTCAAATGGTAATTTAATATTGACACCTACTGATTTTCCACCTGCTTTTGAGCTCCTTTATTAGCAGCTTCCATTATTCCGGGTCCGCCTCCAGAAATAATCCCATAACCTTCACCAGCGATTTTGAAAGCAATTTCTTCAGCTAAATCATAATATTTGGTTCCCGGAAGTGTTCTGGCGGAACCAAAAACAGACACACAAGGACCTATCTTGGAGAGTTTTTCATAGCCTTCAACAAACTCGGCCATAATTTTAAAAATGGACCAGGTATCGTCGGCCCTTATTTCCTGCCAATCTTTATCGGTAAAGGCCCGACGTATTTTTGCTTCTTCTGAATTCATGTCTGGTTGGTGTAAAAAATCCATAACGGGAAATTTTAAATGAACCCGGTTTTACGTTAATTTTTTATAAAAGTTATGCTATGAGTTGCTCCAGTTCAATTTTAAGATACTGGCCTGTTATACTTCGTTTACTTTTAATGATTTCATTAGGACTGCCTTCAGCAATTACTTCACCACCTCTTTGCCCGCCTTCTGGGCCTATGTCAATGATATGATCAGCATTTCTTATCACATCCATATTATGCTCTATTACCACTACTGTATTTCCTTTATCGGTAAGTTTAGCAAGTACTTCCAACAATATTCTTACATCTTCAAAATGTAAGCCTGTTGTAGGTTCATCCAAAATATAGAATGTGTTGCCGGTATCTTTTTTAGCTAATTCAGTAGCAAGCTTTACTCGTTGCGCTTCGCCTCCCGATAATGTAGTTGATTGTTGTCCTAACGTTATATAACCCAAACCAACATCTTTTATTGTTTGAATTTTATGAGCAATGGAAGGCATGTTTGCAAAAAACGCTACGGCTTCTTCAATACTCATATCAAGCACATCGTTGATCGATTTGCCTCTATACCTGACTTCAAGAATTTCACGGTTATAACGTTTACCATTACAACTTTCACAATGCACATAAACATCAGGCAGGAAATTCATTTCAATTACCCGCATACCGGCACCCTGACAAGTTTCGCATCTCCCTCCTTTAACATTAAAGGAAAACCAGCCGGGAGGATAGCCTCTGATTTTTGATTCCGGCAGCAGTGCAAAAAGATTCCGAATGTCACTAAACACTCCGGTATATGTTGCAGGATTGCTCCTGGGAGTTCTGCCTATAGGCGACTGATCTATTTCTATTACCTTATCAATATATTGTAAGCCTTTAATAGCCTTATGGGGAAGTGGCTTTAGACTAGAACGGTAAAAATAATTACTTAAAATCGGATACAGTGTTTCATTGATTAAGGATGATTTACCACTACCGCTGACTCCGGTTACACAAATAAATTTTCCTAAAGGGAAATTGACAGTTACATTTTTAAGATTATTACCTGTTGCACCCGACAAGGTTAATTTCTTTCCATTACCACTACGATTTTTAGGAGCAAGCAAAGCTATAGTGCCGTTCAAATACTTTGCAGTCAGCGAATCTGATTGAAGAATTTCGGAAGGGCTGCCTTGAGCCACAACATGGCCGCCATGCACGCCTGCACCGGGTCCCAAATCAATCACATAATCTGCTGCCATTATAGTTTCCCGATCATGCTCAACTACAATCACAGAATTACCTACATCTCTTAATTCCTGTAACGATTTAATCAATCTCACATTATCTCTCTGATGCAGTCCAATGCTGGGTTCATCTAAAATATAGAGTACGCCCACCAGTTGTGATCCTATCTGAGTGGCAAGTCGGATTCTTTGTGATTCACCGCCTGATAAACTTCGCGATGTGCGATGGAGGGTTAGGTAATCTAAACCGACATCGAGTAAAAATTTTATTCTTTTCCTGATTTCTTTTATTACTTCCTGACCAATTTTAAGTTGTCGTGCTGTGATCTTTTTATCAAGCCCATCAAACCAATCACTGAGTTGTAGAATATCCAGATGAGATAGTTCAGAAATATTTTTATCGTTTATTTTAAAATACAGTGATTCTTTTTTGAGTCGGTTTCCACTACAAGTTGGACAAACTACAGGCTGCATAAAATTCTGAGCCCATTTTTTTAAAGCAGGCGAGGAGTTATCTGTGAGCTGTCCTGCAATAAAATTTACGATGCCTTCAAATGCCAGTGAGTATTGTTGATTTTCTCCTTGCCTGTAATCACGACTCACCTGAAATACTTCATCCGATCCGTAAAGAATTACATTCACCGCTTCATCGGGTATTTCTCCTATTGGCGAATTTAAAGTGAATCCATAACGTCGACCAATAGCCTGTATTTGTGAAAAGATCCAGTTGTCCTTGAATGGCCCCAATGGTGCAATTCCACCTGCTTTTATAGTTACATTTTTATCAGGAAGTACACTGCTTAAATCTATCTCGGCAACTGTGCCTAAGCCGTTACATTTCTGACAAGCTCCATATGGTGAGTTGAAAGAGAATGTATTCGGAGCCGGTTCATCATAGGATATTCCAGATGTAGGACACATCAGATGTTGTGAAAAGTGTTTTGCGTCCTGTGAACCTTCCTCCATAACCATGAGCGATCCTTTGCCATGCTTTAGTGCCGTTCTTACAGAATCGGTGATCCTTACTTTTTGATCTTCCGTGACAGCAATTCGGTCAATAACAATTTCAATATCGTGTGTCTTATAACGGTCGGCCTGAAGTCCTTTTTTAATATCTAATACAGTTCCGTCAACTCTAACTTTAAGAAAACCCATTTGAACGATTGTTTCAAAAAGTTCCCTGTAATGGCCTTTTCTTCCCTTGACAACGGGAGCCAGTAAAATTATCTTCTGACCCTTAAATTTTTCCAGAATCAAATTGATAATCTGATCATCCGATAAGCGAATCATCTTCTCTCCGGTAACATAGGAAAAGGCTTCTCCCGCCCGTGCGAAAAGTAATCGCATGAAATCGTAAATTTCAGTGATAGTTCCTACTGTTGAACGCGGATTGGTGTTGGTCGTCTTTTGTTCAATTGAAATAACCGGACTTAAACCCGTAATCTTATCCACATCGGGTCGTTCCATGTTACCCAGAAAATTCCTGGCATATGCCGAAAAAGTTTCCATGTAACGCCGTTGCCCTTCGGCATAAATAGTATCGAAGGCAAGTGACGATTTTCCGCTGCCACTTAATCCGGTAATAACAATCAGTTTTTCTCGGGGAAAACTAACATCAATATTGCGCAGGTTGTGAACCCTGGCACCAAAAACTTCTATAGAGTCAATCTGATTTTCCAATTAAATACAACCATTTTAGGGAAGTTGGCAAAGGTAGTGATTTAATAGGAAAAATGGAAGAGGTTAATGTGTTAAATTTGAATGCCTTGCTTTATTAATTAGTGAAAAGTTGCTATTTATATCTTGCTGTCAAAATACGGGACATGATCGTTAGATACCGATTCTTTTTGTTGCCAATAAGCCATGGTTACAACACTCCCATCTTTTGATTTAAGCAGTCTTCCAAAAATTGCATTGGTACTGTTAAAAGTAACATCTGTAACTCCCACTGTGAAAGTTTCGGGTACTACTGCTGGCGCTTCCGCGGAAGCATTAGCATCAGGTACAACAACTGTTTTTTTTGTTGATACAAATGGAATCATCACCACCGTAAAACTATTTAATTCCAATAACTGCTTTAAAAATTCAGCACGATGCAATGAAATATCGGATTCAACAATAGCACACTTCACACCATTGAGGTCATCAAACAAATGATTTTTATTGATTGCCATTATAATGCTGTTATTAATTGATTGATGTAATGATAGATGCCACTATACAAACCAGTAAATAGGATACCGATAACACAAATTACAAGTCCTGCTTTCGGAAATATACCGGTCTTTAATGAAGGAAGTGGATTTTCATTGTTATCCATAAACATTGCTTTAATGATTCGTAAATAATAGTATAATGAAACTATCATATTTAATGCAGCAATGGTAATAAGTATATAGTTTTCTTTTGCAGCCCCGGCCATCAGCAAGAAAAACTTACCGAAAAAACCTGCAGTAGGAGGTATGCCTGCTAATGAAAAAAGTGCCAATGCCAATACCCAACTTAATAATGGATTTGTTTTATAAAAACCCTTGTAATCTTCCATGTTCTCTTTTCCTGTCAAGGCACTGACTAAAGAAATCACACCAAATGCACCCAGGTTGGAAAATAAATAGATGAGGATAAAATAAATCACTGACACATTTCCATCAACCGACTGACCCGAAATACCTACCAGTATAAATCCAACTTGAGCAATGGATGAAAAAGCCAGAAGCCGCTTTAAGTTATATTGACGTACAGCAAAAGATTTCCAATAACCATGGTGGCAACGGCTAAAATAAATAGGATGGTATACCATTCAAAAGCTAATGGCGCAAAAACTGTATAGAGTACTGATGTCATTACAAAGAGAATAGCTCCTTTGGAAATTACAGACAGATAGGCAGTAACAGGCGCCGGAGAACCCTCATAGACATCGGCAGTCCATAAATGAAATGGTACGGCGGAAATTTTAAATCCAAATCCACTGATGAGCAGCACAAGTGAGAAAAACTGGAGGTTGCTATGATCCAGTTTTTGTGTGAGCTCACTAAAGTTGAGTGTCCCTGTGGTTCCATAAAACATCGAAATGCCGAACAATAATATACCTGATGAAAAAGCCGACATCATAATCATCTTCATCGCGGCTTCCGAGGAACGTCGTTTATCGAGATCAAAATTCACTAATGCAGCCAATGGAATTGTTGCCAACTCCAAACCAATGTAAAACATCATTAAATTTTGTGATGACAACATAAAAAACATACCCAGTAAGGTGGAAAGTAGTAAGATATAAAACTCAGCGACATGCTTATGTGTTTTTAACCAGTCGTGAGCTTGTAAAGAAACCAGAAGCATTCCCAGATTGAGTATGTTTTTCTGAAATAGAATCAATTCTGAATTTTTAAACATGCTCCCGAAAATTGTCCCTTCACTATTTAAGAAAAAACCTGCAGCAAGGTTTATGATAAGTAGCATATTAATAATCCTCAACATAGAGGAATTATCTGCCAGCAGATTTAAGTCCGTTGAATCAGGTCTGAAAAGCTTAATAAATAGAATGATGAATAGAATTGCAATAAGCAGCAATTCACTTTTCATCAAAATCAAAAAATCAATAGTCATTTTATAAAGAGTAATGAGAAATGTTTAATTAATTATTGGAATATCAAACTTTTATTAATGCCTTTTATAGTTTCAACTAAAACAGTTTTTATAATTTATACTTTACCATTTTTACATTCCTAATCCCAGCATTCTCTCCATAACAAATCCTGATCCTGGTGTTAAAAGTTCGTTGAGCCAGAATGGAGCAACTCCTATTGCAACAATGCCAATAATTAATATGCCGGCTGCGATTTTTTCATTCCATGTAGCATCGGTAAAATGGTTGTGTTCTGCATTTGTGATTGGACCCATAATCACTTTTCCAACAGCTCTTAATATATATACGGCCGTTACTACAATAGAGGCACAAGCCAGAATTGTTGCAATTCTGTATAAGGAATAAGCATTTTGCCATGCTCCCATAAAAATGGTCATTTCTGCAACGAAACCACTGAAGCCGGGGAGACCTAATGAACACAAACCTGCAATAACAAATACGGTCGAGATGAAAGGCAGTACTTTCAATAAGCCTCCAATCTGTTGTACTTCCCGGGTGTGTGCCCTTTCGTAAATCATACCAATTGCAGCAAAGAAAAGTGCGGTCATTAAACCATGCGAAACCATTTGCATCACGGCACCGGTTATGGCTGTGTGAGTTAGCATGCCAATTCCTAACAGCACAAAACCACAATGACTGATAGAGGAATACGCATTGATGTATTTTAAATCTGTTTGCATCATGGTAGCAAATGCACCGTAAATGATTGCAATGGTGGAGAGCACAATAATTATCGAAGCGTATTCCTTTGCAGCCTCAGGCATCAGAAATACTGCAACACGTAAACAACCATAGCCTCCCAGCTTCATGGAAATACCTGCAAGGAACATGGACGCTGCTGTAGGGGCAGAAGAGTGGCCGTCAGGAACCCATGTATGGAAAGGGAAAAGGGCAGTAAAAATACCAAAACCTATAAACGCAAAAGAAAAAAATAGTTTCTGAATATCCAATGGAATATTCATATCCTTGAGTTCAAGAATATTAAATGTGTGAGCACCGGTTGCTGTATAGGAGTTAAGATAAAGCCCAATTAATCCAACAAAGACTAGCGCCGACCCTGCCATCAGCATCAGCGCAAGCTTCATAGCACTGTACTCCTTTTTGCCACTGCCCCATATTCCTATCAGTAGAAACTTAGGTATAACCGCAACTTCAAGGAAGAAAAACAAACTGAACAGGTCAAGCGAAATGAAAAATCCATATGCTCCCAGGCTTAATAACAGCAACAAAAAGAAATACTCCTTGTTCATTTTTTCCATTTTCCATGAAACCAATATGCCTGCTAATACCACAAAAGCTGTTAGTAATATCATAGCTACAGAAATCCCGTCAACGCCTATATGATAATTAATATTTAATGGAGTAAACCAGGTGAAATTCTGTTCGAACAGCATGAATGCATTGTTGCCCGACTTCCGTTCCATGGTGTAGCTGTAAAACAATGAAAGCGATAACAGAAATTGAATTACAGCGGCAGTGAGCGCTACCAGTCGCACTTGTTTTAACCCGGAACAAAACAAAACCGCAATTGCCGCCAGAAAGGGAATGATCAGAAAAAGATTGAGATCCATAGTTGCTGTTATATTAGATAGAGAAGCACTACTGTTAAAGTGATTATTCCGCCAAGAAAATACAGGGCATAACTTTGCAGTTTGCCTGATTGAACTCCTCGCGTTAATTCAGAAATCAAAACTGTTAAGTTACCTGTTAGGTTAACTGTTCCATCAATAATATTTTTATCGATCCATGCAGCCGGCTTTCCAATAAGGTTGAATAGTATTCTTTGAGTGATGAAAAGATATACTTCATCAATATAAAATTTTTGATACGCTGCTTTATAAAAAACTCCAAATCCATTTGCCAGCTGTGAAGGTTTTTCGCTTTCGCGGAAATATAAGAAGTAAGCAGTGGCAATTCCGGTTATTGCAAGCAGAACAGGTAGTATCGAAAAAGTAAGATGTAATTCAGAATACGCCGGGATACCATCGGATGAAACCAACTGGCTAAAAGGAACAAACCCTGTTACCAAAGTTAAAATGGCTAATAGTATTAGTGGTAATTTCATAGCCAGGGAACCTTCTCCATGATTATCATGCAGATGAGCTTCTTTATGGAAAAATATATTGAAGTAGAGGCGGAACATGTAAAAGGCGGTGACACCGGATGTTAAAAGTGCCATAACATATATTATCTTATTGGAGTTCCATGCAGCCAACAATATTTCTTCCTTGCTGAAAAAGCCTGAGAAAGGAGGGACGCCGGCAATTGCAAGGCATGCAATCAAAAATGTGATATGTGTTACCGGCATATATTTTTTCAGCCCTCCCATATCATTCATGTCGTTGCTATGCACCATATGTATGACTGCTCCGGCTCCCAGAAATAGCAATGATTTAAAAAATGCATGTGTAAACAAATGAAATAACGATCCTATGTAACCCGTACCGTTTTCTCCGCCGATACCTGAAACACCTAAGGCAAACATCATATAACCGATTTGAGACATGGTAGAGTAGGCCAACACTCTTTTTATATCGGTTTGGGTACATGCGATAACTGCTGCAAAAACCGCTGATGTGATACCTATCCACATAACTACTTGAAGCGCTGCCGGGTCGTTTGCAAATACAGGGAACAATCGTGCAACTAAAAATACGCCTGCCACCACCATAGTAGCCGCATGAATAAGTGCCGAAACAGGAGTCGGTCCTTCCATGGCATCGGGTAACCATATATGCAACGGGAACATAGCCGATTTACCTGCTCCTCCTATAAAGATAAGTGTGAGCGCCCATGTAAGTGCCGAAACACCAAGGAATGATGTTGTGATCATTCCTGTTAATTCCGGAGTTGCAATGTCTCCGGTTAGTCTTGAAATAATAGTAGCAAAATCCAAACTTCCTGCCCCAAGTCCTAATAGTAGAATTCCAATCAAAAAACCTAAATCGGCAAAGCGGGTTACTATAAAAGCTTTCTTTGAAGCAGCTACTGCTGAAGGTTTATCGAAATAATATCCGATGAGAAGATAGGAGGAAACACCTACCAGCTCCCAGAACATATAAATCTGGAAAATATTAGTTGATACAACCAGTCCGAGCATGGAGAAAGTGAATAGCGACAAGTAAGCAAAATAGGTGCTGTATCTTTCTTCTCCTTTCATATACCCTAAACTGAATATATGTACCATCAATGAAACAAATGTGACCACCACCAACATCATCACTGAAATCGGATCCAGCATGATGCCCATATCAATGGATAGGTTTTCGGAAAAAGTTAACCAGGTATATTTTAGCGGTGTAATTGCCAGGTATCTTCCATTCACCAATCCGTCAACAAAAAAATAATTGTATGCGGTATAAATGGATAACAGTGTTGCAGCTGATAAAATCAGTACTCCTATAATTCCGCTTAAATTTCCAAGATATTTCTTTCCGAACAAGCCCAGCAATAGGAATCCTGCCAAAGGCAAAAGAGGAATGAAAGCTATATAGGAGGAGTAGCTCATGAAAATTTAGTATTTTAATTCATCGGTTTGTTCCACATCAATCGACTGATATTTCCTGTACAGGTTAATGATAATAGCAATAGCAACGGCTGCTTCGGCAGCAGCAATGGTAATTATAAATATGGTAAAGAAAATACCATCCAGGTTTGCCGGATAGAGATATTTATTAAATGCAACAAAATTTATATTCACGCTATTCAGCATCAGTTCAATTGCCATAAGCATGGTAATCAAATTACGCCTTGTAAACAATCCATACATTCCTATAAAGAACAGCGCAGTGCTTACAAATAAAATATGTGTCAAAGGAATTTCGCTCATTGCTGTTCAGTTGTTGATTTTAAAGCTATCACAATACAGCCTATCATAGCAGCAAGGAGCAATATGCTTATCACTTCGAATGGAAGTATATACCCGCCGGCACCGGTGTGGAGCATCATGGTTCCTATACGCTCCACACTGTTATCGAAAGGCGGATGCGTTGATTCGAAACCGTATTCATCAATTAGCATAAAGCTTAATGCGAATCCAAGTATTACCGATAACAAGGAGGCGATACTTCTACGAATATTTGTTTTTGGCATTTCCTTACCGGATGACTGAGTCAGGAAAATCGAGAAAATTATCAGTACTACTATTCCACCAACATAAACAATAATTTGGATTGCAGCAATAAACTCCAGTTCAAGCCAGAAGTACAATCCGGAAATTCCGACCAGTGAACCCAGGAGGTAAATAGCCGAACGGAATATTTTACGTGTAGTGACAGCAAGCACACCCGCTCCCAGAATGAATGCAGACAAGATATAAAATACAATGGCTGATATACTCATTACTCAACACCCTCCTTACTTTTGATCCTTCTTTATTTAACACTTTTGTAAGTAAACTTCTGTCAAAAACACTGTGCTCAAAAGTGGGATCCATTTTTATGGCACTGGTAGGACATGCTTCAATACAAAGGTTACACATAGTGCATAATTCCAGATGGTAAACGAATTTATCAATCGCTTTTTTCTTTTTGCCTTCTGCGGTCAGTTCTTGTTTGGTAACTATTTTGATAGTTCCATTCGGACAAGCCAACTCACAAGCAGTGCAGCCGGTGCAGGCATGTTCATTGCTTGCATCGTGTGACATCACTACCTCTCCTCTAAAACGGTCGGCAAGTACCAATGTAGCACGGTTATCCGGATACTGTTCAGTAATTTCCTCCTTTTTATGATGCATGAAATAATAACCGGTTAAGCGCATCCCTTTCAGTAAGGATGTGATGCCGGATACTATTTCTTTTATATATTCTTTCAGAAACATTTTTTTAGAATTTAACCTTTAGAAAGGTTATGGTATTCAGTAGCTGACTTTTTATTTGATTTTTTTTGATTCATCAGAAGTGCCATCCAAGCAAGGCCATTACAGTAACTAGCAGCAGGTTTAACATACTTATTGGCAATAAATATTTCCATTCAAGATTTAGCAATTGATCAATACGCAGCCGGGGGAAAGTCCACCGGAACCACATTATAAGAAATATGAGGAAAAAAGTTTTTCCGAAGAACCATAACGATGAGGGTATATAGTCCATAATTTGATTAAAAGCGTGCCAGTTGCCAATGTGGAAAGGCATCCATCCACCAAGAAACAGGGTGGCACCTACAGCACAAACCACAAAGATATTTACATATTCAGCAAGGAAGAAAAGAGCGAATTTCATTCCTGAATATTCAGTATGGAATCCAGCTGTAAGTTCTGATTCAGCTTCTGCCAGATCGAATGGCGCCCTGTTGGTTTCAGCTGTAACGGCTACAATAAAAATCACGAAAGAAATTAAAACAGGGATATGCCCTTTAAATATCCACCATCCTGTTTGTTGTGCGGCAATGATTTCTGAAATTTGTAAGCTGCCTGAAAGAATTACAATGGTCAGAATTGCTAACCCGGCAGATAGCTCATAGCTAACAATTTGTGCACCACTTCTCATGGCACCCAATAGAGAGTATTTATTGTTACTGGCCCACCCGGCCATCAAAATACCAATTACAGAAACGGAAGATACCGCCGTTATAAAAAACACACCAATATTGACATCCCAAATCTGAAAGCCCTTAGCGAACATAAGAGGTGCCAACACTACCATGGAAACCATCATCACAATAAATGGAGCAAGGTTGAAAAGAAATTTGTCGGCACCGGATGGTGTCATGCCTTCTTTGACTATTAACTTTAACGTATCGGCAACAGTTTGAAACATTCCTCCCGGTCCCACACGGTTCGGGCCTAAACGTAATTGCATCCAGGCCGAAACCCTGCGCTCCATCATGATCAGTACAAGGCCTAAAATTGAAAATAAACCAATCACCAATATTCCAATCAATACAAATTGCACCAACAAAGCCCATCCCGGACTCATCTGCTGGTAAAGCCAGTTTTGTATTAAATCTGTGATTCCTTCTAATGAAAACATTTAGGTTTCGGTGTGTTATTGAATTTTTTGAAGACGCAAACATTGCGTCTGTACAAGTTGTTATTTAATTTAAAGTACTTTAATCCTTATTGAACATTATTCGCTTCATTTTTTTTTATTCGAACCTGACAGTTTTATTGTGCAGGCTAGTTACTTTCATCACTGTTCACTCGTAACGGATCACTTCTCATCGATCAATATCCGGAATTACTAAATCTAAGGTTCCCATAATAGCAACCATATCGCCCAACTTTTGTCCTCGAACCATATGATCCAGAGCTGACAGATTTGAGAAACCCGGTGAGCGGAATTTGATACGATAGGGTGTTGTTCCTCCTTCGCTTACTACATAAACTCCAAAATCACCACGGGCAGTTTCCACACGAGTGTAAAATTCTCCTTTTGGTAATTTAAGCACTGCTTTTGTTTTAGTTTGAAATTCCCCCTCCGGTATATTGTCGATCAGCTGGTCGATAATATCCATGGATTGTTTCATTTCAAGCAAACGAACGGTATACCTGGCCAGGCTATCGCCTTCAGTAGCCAGCACCTCTTCGAAATTCAATTTACTGTAAACTTCGTAAGGGTATAATTTTCTGATATCACAGCTAACGCCACTTGCTCTGGCGGTGGGGCCACTGCATCCAAAAGAAATTGCATCTTCTTTTGATAAAAATCCGATGCCTTTCATTCTATTTTGAAAAATCACATTTCCGGTAAGCAACTCATCGTATTCGCCAATTTTTAAACGGAAATGTTTTATGAAGTCTTTACTTTTTTAACGAAGTTATGATGTAAATCGAACATAACACCCCCGGGCACCATATAATTCATTGTTAAACGAGCTCCGCACGTTTCTTCCATGATTTCGTTGATCATTTCCCTTTCTCTGAACGAAAGAAAGAAAGGGGTGAAGGCTCCAATATCCATTGCCATTGCACCCCACCAGAGTTGGTGCGAAGCCAATCGAGTAAGTTCATCCATTAATACTCTGATCACCTGGGCTCTTTCCGGCACCTCTATCTGCATGGCTTTTTCAACCAGCATGGAGCATCCATGATTATTGATGTGTGAGGAAAGGTAATCCATCCTGCTGGTGACATAAATAAATTGTCGGTAACTCAAACTTTCGCACATTTTTTCAATAGAGCGATGGATGTAACCCAGATGTGGTTCTACCTTTTTTATAGTTTCACCATGCAATGTTATTACCAAATGCAAAACACCATGAGTGGCTGGGTGCTGAGGACCGATATTAATAATCAGATCTCCTTCGGCAGTGGTTTTTACCTCTTCTAACATAATCAGAGTTTAATCATGTTAATTGGATCC
Source organism: Bacteroidota bacterium (assembly GCA_016722525.1). GTDB lineage: Bacteria > Bacteroidota > Bacteroidia > AKYH767-A > OLB10 > JADKJB01. The sequence continues at coordinate 23,721 of JADKJB010000001.1, read as the reverse complement.
TCATAGTCTTTTCGTAAGGGATAACCGACCCAATCATCAGGCAAAATTAAATTTCTGAGATCAGGATGGTTCAAAAAATTCACTCCGAATAATTCAAAACTTCACGTTCGTGGAATTCGGCTGTGCGCCATGTGTGGGATACTGTTTCTACTTCAGGCTTGGTTCTGTCCAGCTTTATTTTAACAACAAAATTATGACGGTGTATGGTGGACGTGAAATGATACACCATAGTGAGATGTGTTTTCCAATCTATGCAGGTAAGACAAAACAGGTAATCAAAATCCAACCCCGGTGTGAACTTGAGTGAATTTGAAAAAGATTTCCATTCTTCTGCGATAATCGAGACATTGAGCCATTCACCACCTTCTTCAAAAGTGATGGCAGGCGACAATGCCTGAAGTTTTAGTTGCAACTCTTCCCTGTTCATTTAAAAGGTTGTGTTCAGGTTTTTGCATTTTTATCTGTTCTCGAGTCATGCCACTTTTAATTTTTTCCTGTAAAGCAAGCATAGCGTGAATAAGTGCTTCGGGGCGGGGCGGACAACCTGCTATGTAAACATCAACAGGTATAATATGATCGGCTCCTTTAACTACGGAATAGGTATTGTAAAAAAATGGCCCACCGCTGGTAGCACAAGCACCCATAGCTATTACATATTTAGGTTCCGCCATTTGATCGTAAAGTCTTTTAAGAACCGGTGCCATTTTATTCACTATGGTGCCGGCAATAATAATTACATCTGCTTGCCGGGGAGTAGCACGCGCAACTTCAAAACCAAAACGTGACCAGTCGTATTTTGCTGATGCAGTACTCATCATTTCAATAGCACAACAGCTGGTTCCAAATACCAATGGCCACAAGGAGTTGCTTCGTGCCCAATTAATTACCTGATCCATTTTGCTTACGAGAATACCTCCACCTGGTGTTTGAATCACTTCACCGGGAAATGCAGTAGGTGGTTTTGGGTTTACATCCATTTTAATGCTTTTTTCTTGTGTGCGTATAGAAAACCCATGAATAGCACAAAGATGAATATTAATATTTCAACAAGAGCGATCCATCCTATTTTCTTTACTACTACTGCCCAAGGAAATAAAAATATTAACTCTACATCGAAAATCAGAAATATAAGAGCGAATAAATAATAGCCAACACTAAACTGGATCCAACTGGGTCCAATAGTAGGTATGCCGCACTCATAAGGTTCCCCTTTTGCTTTGTTATGGGTGGTTTTTAATACCACCTTTGAAATTAGAATGGCGATTCCTGAAAAAGCAACCGCTGCAATCATTAATGCCAATATCGACCCTGAACCCATAGTAATTTGGTTTGGTGCAAATATAATTAAGTAGTTTAATGCACAAGCATGGGAAAAGCAACTTTGAAAGAATGTTGAAAAGTAAGTGAGACTAAAAAAATACTATACCCTGTAGTTTTTCTTTAAATAATTTAAAAACAATGAGTTATAGAAATGAAAAACTAATAATGAAAGATGTAATGTTCGGGTCATTCAATAAAACGAACTTATTTCAAAACAATCCGCTTTCAATGATGTCATACCCGACCTGAGTTTAATACTCGCTTTCCAGAGCCAATGGTTAATCGTAAGATTCAAATTTGATCGACTTCTTATCATAGCCCATCGCCTCCAGCCGCTGGCGGGCTTCCTTAAGCATGTCAGCCCAACCGCAAATGTAAAATTTAGCAGGTCTTTTGTCGGCAAAAATTTCTTCGTAAACAGCATGAACATAACCATTACGACCTTCCCACCCCGCGTTTTCTCTGGAAAGAACAGGAATAAAAGTAAAGTTATCCATTTCTTTTTCAAGGGATTCAAACTCTTTTCTATACAAAATATCTTTTTCCCACCGATTGCCAAAAACCATATAGATATTTTTATGGGGTAACTTACGATTATGAATATCTAATAGTATAGATCTCAACGGTGCAATTCCGGTTCCCGTTCCAATAAAGCAAATATCTGTTTCGATAGGTTATATCAGTCCAAATTTGCCAAGAACTTTCGAGACTTTAACCGGTGTTCCTACATAAAATTTTCCCATTTATAGGGAGTACCTAATCCCGTTGGTTTAAGAACAATACACAATTCAAAAATGTTGTCGGATGAAGGTGCTGAGGCAATCGAGTAACTTCTGTTGGTATACTTTGACTGAATAGGTAGGTCAAGCATAATGAATTGCCCGGCCTTAAAACTGAAATTCATAGTTTCAGGCATCTGAATAAAGAAGCGTTTAACCATATCTGTTTCATCAGGATCTTTACTATTGTTGCGTCATAAAATTCGTAGGCCATAGCATCTGTTTTTTGAAGTTGGCAAAGTTAAAAAATTTAACCATCATATAAAATAAAAAGGAGGGAAACCCCTCCTTTTTATCATTGAAAATGAGATAGTTTAATAGATGTCATCCGAAACATTCTGTTCTTTGGGATTGCTTTGAGTTGATTTTTTTTGCTCGTACTTTTCTTTAGCTTCTTTTCTCATCTCTATCCATTTATCTTGCTGTTCTTTAGATAATAAAGTATTGATATCTCCAACAATACGCTCTCTGGAATCTTTGTCCAGTTGGCCTGCATCTCTCATTAATTCTCTTTTTAACACAATCTCTCTAACCTGAGTTTGCTGGTCAGATGTGAGTGTAAGTTCTGTCGTTAATTTACGAACCATTAAATCGGTACGCTGCTCAGCAGTTTTTTTTGTAGTTTGTTTTTTTTCGTTTTGAGCAAAGGTTGCTGTTGAGAATGCGGTGAACAGGAGCACCGCTAGGAGGGCGATTTTTTTCATGATTTGTTTGTTTATTTGGTTTTTGATGGAATTGGAATAAGAAAGTTTAACGCGTTTCTCTTAATTTTTAACTTTATTAACAACTGCCTGCAGACTGGCATTTACAAGTTCACCCATGGTAGTACAGTTTAGAAATGACTTATCCTGATAGTGGTTTGCTAATTCTTCAGCAAGATTAGCTATTTTTTCTTTTGTGGAGATAGTGTCCATACACATACATTTCAACAAATCATTGAACATATTTCCGGCCGCTTTTATCCTTTTAACAATCAAAGTGTATTCCTCCAGTTTATACTGAAGAACCGATTCTGGTGTCATATATTTGATGCATAAATCCACAAAAGCCTTGTTTTCCTTAAAATATTGAGGAAAATAGAGGTTTTTCCTGCCCTCATAACTTTGTTGGTCGAAATCGATGGCACGGATCCGATAATGCACCTGTTCGAAATCCGGAGTAATATCAATGATGTAATTATAGGATCGCATATCGCCCAATAATCGTACAAAGCAACGTTCATTGAATTTTACGAACTCTTTAGCCAATCGTAGTTCGTTGATGCCTTTGTCATGGAGGTTGTTTTCAATAAACATATCGCCGGGTATCCCTGCAATATGCTCCTCTATTAAGGTGTTGCCATCCACAAAATAGGTGATACGGTTAGGAGATAAAATGTGCTCCAGCTGCAGGCCATATATTCGTGACGCATCGGCCTGCTTAACATAAAAATAATCGAAGTTCTCGTTAAAAATATTTAAAATTCTGATACGGAACGGATTGGAATTGCCAAATGTACAATAGTCGATACGGTCAACACTCAAATGTTCTGTTACCGAAGTATCTCCACCGGTTTTTAATATAGAGTATATATCGATCAGTGTTTTATTCAAATGTTCCATCTCCGATTGTGGAAACAACACACTCTCCCACAACGTGTCTTTCCCTTTCAGATTATATAGTGGAACAGCATTGTTGTATCTGGTGAGGTCTTTGTATTCAACACCAAATTTTATCTCTCTGGAATAATAGTTGAGGTACTCCCTTAATTTTTCGGATACCGGATAATGTGGTTTCTTTTTTAATGAGTAGTTGTCCATAGCTTACAATTTTCTGGCAATCATCAATCCATCGCGTATTGGGAAAAGCACATGTGCTACACGTTTGTCCTGATGCACTTTGATGTTGTAAGCTACTATTGCCTGCGTTTCTTCATCCATTTCATCCGGTTTTTTTATAACGTTGCCACTCCACAATACATTATCCGCTATAATGTATCCTCCCGCTTTAACTTTGTCGAAAACAAGATCGTAATAGTTACTGTAGTTTTCTTTATCCGCATCAATAAATACCAGATCAAATTGTTCTTCTAAAGTTGGAATTATTTCTATAGCATTTCCAATAATTTGATGGATACTGGCTTCTTTACCTGACTTTACAATATAACGCTTTACCATATCTTCAAGCTCTTCGTTTATATCGATGGTAACTATTTTGCCGCCCTTTTTACGGCCTTCTGAAAAGCAGAGTGCCGAATAGCTTGTGTAGGTGCCTATTGCAAGTATGTTTTCGGGTTGTATCATATGAGATAGCATGGATAATACACGCCCCTGGAAATGCCCGGATAGCATTCTGGGCATAATAATTTTAGCATAGGTTTCGCGATTGAGTTCTTGCAAAATATCGGGTTCTGCTCCGGTATTTTCTTCTACATAGGTGTTCAGTTTTTCGTCTAGAAAATTCATATTTTTTTTTTACTATTTTAATTAATTTATTGAATAGTTGTTTCAAAATAGAAGCGGACTCTGCAGTTTTTATTTCATCCTGTTTAGTCCGGCCTCTGCCTTAAGGTCAATGCTATTTTGATAATCATGATTTCTTAACGACAGACATTTCTTATACCAGGCAATTGCATCCTCTTTTTTATTTTGTTCTTCATAAATAAGTCCGTTATTGAGTGCCGCGTTTGCAGCAAAATAGTGAGTCTGGTTCCGGCCATTATTGTAGGTGATGGTGTAGTAATTAATAGCTTTTTCCTTTTGTCCTTTTTTATCAAATATTCTGGCAAGTCGATAAGTAAATTCTAACTGATCTCTTAAATTTGAAAATTCATTTGATGGTTTTCCTGCCAGTTCCGATAAGGCGCCGGAATAGTTTCCTCCATCAAAAAAAAGTCTGGACCTTAATAATATTAAATTCGGTGCGTCTTTTGAAAGGGCTTCTTTTTGTGCCTGTTTGTCTTCATCAGTAAAGTCGTTTCCGTTGGCATTTACCAGTTCCAAATTTTTCAAATAACCAGCTTTATCGCCTTTCAGTAAACAAATCCAGGCGAGTTTGTGATAGGCTGATTTTATGAAGCTCTTTCCTTTGTAATTGTTTATGAAGTAGTAAAAATCGGTATCCGCTGTCATGTCGAGTTGGTTCAATCGCATCATTCCAGAAAGATAGTTGAGGTAATATAAAGGGTACCCATCTTTGTTCTGTTTATAGGTTTTGAGCACGTGCAGCGATTGTTCATATTTTCCGGATAGCAAAAGTGTATTGGCTTCAATAAATAATTGTAACGGACCTTTTTCAGGAATGCTAATTTTCATTTTATCTAATAAAAGCAGTGCTGCATCATTATTTTTTTCAAAGTGAACAGCTACAAATATTTTAATAAAGTAGCACTCCAATCTCATAAACTGAAGACTGGGGTCTGATTCAGTTTTGTTTACCAGAGTCATTAGTTCATTACCGCCTTGAGAAATGGTTCCCTGCATGCCTGCCAGATTCGCAAGCCACAAATAATTATCCGGAACAGCACCTATTACAGCATGGAAAAAGCCTAGAGCTTTTAGATTGGGTGCGAACCCCGGAAATAACTTTTTGTTTTCTTCCAACAATCTGTAGGATTTCCGGAGAAGGTAGCCTGCTGTCAGATATTCTTTCCATTTGAGCTTAACAACGGCCAGTTGAAGAAACATTTCTGCTTTTGCATAGCGTTTCCAGGGTGAATTGGAGGGTAAGGGGCTCAGTGCATTTACCCTCACATCCATATTTTTTTTTAATCTTGAAAAATCAGAGGGGTCTTCAGAAATGAACGCTGTGATAAAATCCAGGTAGTTTTCAATATAAAAAATGGCGCAGTTTTCAGGGTTGGAGGTACGTTCTTGTTCTAAATGGGTCCTGGCTTTTGTGAAATTGAGCAAAAATAGATCGTGATACGCCGACTTACAGTTTTGAGTGAATTCAAATACAGCTGCTTGGGCCTTCAGAGGGAAAATAAAGAGCAGAATGGAAAGGAATAGTGTTTTCATTGGCACCGCTAAGCTACAAAATACCCTCAAAAAAAAAGATCTCCTCGTAAGGAGATCTTTTTTTTGAGAGAGTTGGTTTACTATAACTCAATATCGTGATCAACCAGGATTCTTCCACAGTGTTCACATACAATTACTTTTTTATGCTGTCTGATATCAAGTTGCCTCTGTGGTGGAATCTTATTGAAACAGCCTCCACAAGCATCACGTTGAATGGTAACTACTGCTAATCCATTGCGTGCATTCTCACGAATGCGATGGTATGCCGATGACAATCTTTCATCGATCATGTGCGAAGCTTGCTCCGAAAATTTCTGGAGCTGTTCTTCTTCTTTGCGCGTTTCAGCAATGATGTTATCAAGTTCTTCCTTTTTTATTTTTAAATCCTGTAAACGACCATCTAATTTTTGAGTGGAAGCCTCAAGAATAGCAACTTTAGCTGCCAGTTCACCGGTATGTTCTTTTATGCGTTTCTCTGCTAACTGCATTTCTAATTGCTGAAATTCAATTTCTTTGTTTAAAGAATCAAATTCGCGATTATTTTTAACGTTCATCTGCTGTGACTCATATTTTTTAATTGCAGCAGTGGAATCTTTTATGGATTGCTTCTTTGACGTAATGGTATTTTGCATAGACTCTACTTCGTCCGTGTAATTTGCAATACGTGTTTGTAACCCAGCTATTTCATCTTCCAAATCATTCACTTCCATTGGTAATTCACCACGAACGATTCTGATTTTATCGATTTCCGAATCAATTAATTGCAATTGGAATAATGCTTGCAATTTTTCTTCTGTGGTAAACTCAGCTTTATCTTTACTGAAAGTTTTTAAGTTGAAGGAGAACCTGCGTTCTTTAACCGGTTCAACCGCAACTTTTTCTGCAGCTTTTAGGGCTCTTGCCGATAACTTCTTTTCTTTTGGTTCTTTGGGCTCTTTAGGCGGTGCAGGTACTGCTGCTACTTTTGTTTTTGGTGCTTTCTTTTCAGCGATCATATCTGCTATTTTCGAAATATTGGAATCTTCCTTTGGTGCTTTTGTTGCCTTTACTGGCTTTGCTACAGGTGCAGGTGCCTTCTTAGGTGCAGCCTCTTTAGCCGATGGCTTTGTAGTGGTCTTTTTTGCCGGTACGGCCGGCTTGCTAACTGACTTTTTTGAAGGGGCTGGAGCCGACTTTTTGGAAGACGATTTAGCCTTTACTTCTGCTTTTTTTGCAGCCATGTTAAAAGTAGTTTATGGGGTTCGTTTTTAATTCCGACAAACGGAGTGCAAATTTAGGAAATTTCTTATTAAGAATCTTATAAATTAATTCTTTAGTAAATTGCTCACTTTCAAAGTGTCCAATGTCGGCAATCAGTATTTTACCCTCTGCATCAAAAAACTGATGGTATTTAAAGTCGGCAGTTACAAAGGCATCTGCACCCGCTTTAATGGCATCCTGCAAGTAAAAAACTTCCAGAACCCCCACAAACCGCTACTTTTTTTATAACTTTTTGATTTGGAATGGTATACCTGATGCAATCAGTCTGCATATTGGTTTTCAATTGCTGTAAAAAAGTGTTTAGTTCCATGGGTGCAGGCAGTTCTCCCATCATTCCAGACCCTACATTATTATATTGATTATCAATCGAATAAATATCAAATGCAATTTCTTCATAGGGATGTGCACTTCGGAGGGCTTTAAGGATGTTGTTTTGCTTATAACCTTCAAAAATTACCTCTATTCGCTCCTCCGGTTCGAAATTTCGAATATTTTTTTGACCAACCACAGGATTAGAATCAGCATTACCTCTGAAACTTCCTGTCCCGTTCACTCCAAAACTGCACTCATCGTAGTTGCCGATTGTTCCTGCTCCGGCTTCAAAAAGTGCTTCTTTAACAGGTAAAGAATGGCTGTTTGGACAAAATGTAACCAGCTTTTTTAAGATGCCACCTTTTGGTGACAATATCCGGGTATTTACTAAACCAATACGATCACAAATTTCTTTATTCACGCCAACATTTACATTGTCGAGATTGGTATGAATCGCATAAATGGCAATATCATTTTTGATGGCTTTTATAATAGTTTTTTCAATATAATTTTTTCCATTCAACTTTTTTAGACCCGTAAAAACAATTGGATGATGAGCAATTATGAGATTCAATCCAAGTTTCAAAGCTTCGTCAACGATTTCTTCGGTACTATCTAGACAAATAAGTGCCCCGGTAATTTCCATTTCAGGACTGCCGGTGATCAGTCCTGAATTATCATACGATTCCTGGTAGGATAGCGGGGCAAAAGACTCAAGTTGAGCTATGATTTCACTTAATTTTTCCACATTCTTCAAATTTGGTTGTAAAATTAGTACAAAGGTTGTTCTAATTTTACAAAATAGTAGTGGATGTTAAAAGTAAACCTAAATGAGTATTCGATATTATTGCTATTTTAGAGTGGAAATATTAGAGGAGTTTTAAGTTCAAACTAGTTTAATCTCTTGATCATGCCTTTCAGAGTAAAATGTTTCCTATTGTCTTGCTTACTTGCAATGAATGGCTTTTTTGCATTTGCTCAGCACAAGTGTATGGACCAGGCAAAAGCATTTTATCGTGATGGAGATTTTGCCTCTGTGATCACCAGCCTGAATGCCTGTGAAGATTCAATAAAAGGAATTGATGGCATTGAATTATTGGCATCAGCATACTTTTTATCGGGCGACCTTACTAATTCCAATAGGTTGATTAAGCTGATCTCGGATTCTGTTACTTCAATTTCTGCCAAAGCACTGAAAGCACGAATCGCTTTTGCAAGAAGTGAATATGTGGTTGCTTACAATTTGTATGCAAAGCTTCTTGAAATGGATTCCACTAATAGTACTTATTTAAGACAATTGGCAGCTTGCGCAGATATGCTGGACAGTACGGATCAAGCAATTTATTTTTATCAGAAAGCGCTTGAAATTAATCCGGAAGATATGGTTTCCGGTTTGAAGCTTATTCATAATTATTTGTTGCTCGATGATGTCACCGCTGCAGATTCGTTATCTCTAAAATTAATTGCTATTGATTCACTACCGGATTTGTTGTTTTCCAGAGGAAATATATTATACAGACTAAAAGATTATACTCAAGCTTTTTCCTGCTATAAACCCTTATTGGTAACGAAACCATCAGACTCTGAGTTGTATAAAAAAGCTGGAATTTGTAAATTTCTTGTAGGCGAAAATGACCTTGCCATTGCTTTGCTATCAACTGCAAATAGTTTTCGGTCCAACGATGAGGTCACCAGTTACTATCTTGGAATGGCACACCAGGTTAACAACGATTTCAAAAAAGCAGAATTGTTTCTGAAAGGAGCAATTCAAAATGCAATTTCTCAAAATATGAGTACTTATTGCTGGCGTCTCGCTGTTGTTTATGAATCGGAGGGAAGTTATTCTAAGGCAATAGAAACTTATCAGTTGGCTTATAAATATGCCGACCATGACAACAGTAAATCAGCTGAAATTCAATATGAAATTGGCCGTGTTTATGAAACCCATTTTGGAGACTATAAAAATGCGATTAAATTTTATCAGAATTATTTGAATTCATATGCAGATACAAGCGATGAAAAATATAAAGACCTTTTGAAAAAGCAAAAATCTTTACTGGAAAAATCTAAAAGTCAGAAGTAAATAAAATCAACATTTTTGCATGATATTTAATAGTTGTACAGCAGTTATTTTTTTGCCAGCTACTGGTTATCAATACTTTTTAAAATAGAATAGTAATTAAATTATTTTAATTACTACCTTCATCCCATCCGGCAATTAATAATGCCTCTACTTTGTTTGAATACCACTATGAAAATCAGATTACTTCTTTGGCCTTTTTCAGTAATTTATGCAACCATAGCTGCTGTCAGGAATTTTTTGTTCGATAAAAATATATTTAAGAAAACCGGATTCGAAAAGCCGGTTATTCTTGTAGGGAATTTGAGTGTAGGCGGCACCGGAAAAACACCGCATGTAGAGTATCTGATAAGATTATTGAAAAAGGATTTTAAAATTGCTACTTTGAGTCGGGGGTTTGGTAGAAAGACAAAAGGGTTTGTGCTCGGAGGAAAAGGTGCCGGCGTAAATGAAATCGGAGATGAACCGCTGCAATACCTTTCAAAATTTGAAGATATAACCGTGGCCGTATGCGAAGAAAGAGTAGCAGGAGCCAATAAGCTTTTTGCGCTGCCATCTGCTCCTGATGTAATTATTATGGATGATGGGTTTCAACATCGTCAAATTAAACCGGGTTTTAGCATATTACTGACCTCCTACGATCATCTTTTTACTAAAGATTATGTGCTTCCTGCAGGCGATCTTCGTGAAAAAAGATCAGGATATAAGCGTGCTGATTGTATCATTGTTACGAAATGCCCACACTTGCCGGGTGAAGAAGAAAAGCTAAAAATTTGCAATGAAATTAATCCGCTCGAGGGGCAGTCTCTCTTCTTTTCCGGTTTTAAATACACAGCTTTAAATTCTGTTTCTTCGTATGATATTTTCCCGCTTGAAAATCTCGTTAACCGCCATGTGCTTTTATTTACAGGCATTGCTAATTCTGAGCCTCTGTTCCTCTTTCTGAAAAGCAAATGTATGTCAGTCAACGAAGTTAAATTTCCCGATCATCATTCATTTTCTGTGAATGATATGTTGCAGCTAAAAGGAAAATTTGATATGTTTGCCAGAGATTCTACAATCATGGTTACCACCGAAAAGGATTATCAAAGATTGAAAGGAACCCCGTTACTTAAAATTATTGCTCATTTACCCTGTTATTTTATTCCGGTAGAAATCGAAATAGATAACCATCAAAAATTTAATTCTATCATCATAAATTATGTTACAAAAAATAAAGGAAACAGCTGATTATATTCTTGAAAAAACCGGTTTTAATCCTGAAGTAGGTATTGTTCTTGGAAGTGGATTGGGCGGTTTGGTAAACCAGGTTAAAGTGGAACATGCTATTCCTTATGCCGACATTCCCGGTTTTCCGGTTTCTACTGTGCAGGGTCATGGCAGTAAATTAATTTTAGGGCATTTAGGAGGTAAGAAAATAGTTGCTATGCAAGGCCGTTTTCATTTTTATGAAGGCTATACCATGCAAGAGGTGGCATTCCCAATTCGTGTGTTAAAATATCTCGGTATATCTCAGCTCTTTTTATCTAATGCCAGCGGCGGTATGAACCAGAATTTTAAAGTTGGTGATCTAATGATAATTGATGATCATATAAATCTGATGGGCATAAATCCACTGATAGGTAAAAATGATGATGAATTAGGCCCCCGGTTTCCTGATATGAGTGCCCCTTATGATGCCGAACTCATTCGCAAAGGAATGCATATTGCCAATAATCATCATTTCAGATGCCATAAAGGTGTTTATGCAGCCGTTACAGGACCTTGCTATGAAACTCCAGCCGAATATCGCTATATACGCACCATTGGCGCCGATGCAGTCGGTATGTCGACCGTTCCTGAAGTGATTGTGGCACGACATATGGGGTTGCCCTGTTTTGCGATTTCCATTATTACAGATATGGGCGGAACAGATGAGGTTCAGGTAATTACTCATGAAGAAGTGGTTAAAGTGGCTAATGAAGCAGAAGTTAGAATGACAACTTTAATCATAGAATTGTTAAATTCCCTCAATGCCCACAGTTAATTTTGTTTTTTGACTATATTTGTTGGAGTCAATAAATGTCAGCAAACTATTTATTGTTTTTTAGGTTTGATTAATTGAGCTAAAGGAAATAGGATGGTCATGAAGTCAATTAGTGAACTGGCAAAATGTATTTTCGCTACGCTGAGCATTTTATTTTATTGCACCATTTTAGCTCCGGCTCAACAACAGTGGAATTTGCCGCTGCTTGCCAACTGGGACGATAATTCTATTCCGCCTGCATGGACAGGAGCCTACAGTGAATGTTGGGGTTATGCAGCTCCCGATGGAAAGGAATATGCCTTTTTAGCAAGCACTCAAGGAACCTATTTTTTTAACATTACGGTACCTTCCATCCCCGTTTTGATCGACTTTGTGGCAACTAAGGACACTTCTGTATTGGTAGTGAATAAAGATTATGCTACCTATTCGCATTATCTTTATGCAGTGAGCGACCAGGGTGATAATTCATTGCAGATATTCGATTTGCAATACCTTCCGGATTCAGTAGTTAAAGTTTATGATGCAAACACAATTTCTAAAAGATGTCATACTGTTTTTATTGAAAATGACCGGTTGTATATGGCATCAAATACCCGCCCTGATAATTCTTTTGGTGCCATGGATGTTTTTTCTTTAACTGATCCATTGAATCCGGTTTTGATGGGTACTCTTTTTAATCCTGGATTTTTTCGGTGCATGAAGCTTTTGTTAAAAATGACACAGCCTATTGCTCCAACGGTAATAACGGTTTGTGGATATATAATATGAAATATCCCTCCGCTCCAACACTTATTTCAATAGTTGATGTCTATGCCGAAAGTGGTTACAATCATAGTGCATGGCTAACCGAAAATAGTAAGACAATGGTTTTTACAGATGAAAATCATGGTAAAGGAGTTAAAATTTTCGATATGACCGATATCCAGGATCCGCAGTTAAAAAATATAGTAAGATCGAACATGCTGCAGGTCACCGATTCCTTAACCGAATCAGGAAGCGTAGCTCATAATCCTTACATCGTTGGAAATATTTTATTGCTGTCCTATTATCATGATGGGGTAAGAGCCTATGATATTGCCGATCCTTCCAATCCGGTTTTGCTTGCTTTTTACGATACCTACCCTGAAAACACAAGTTACTACAGCTATAAAGGATGTTGGGGACTCTATCCGTTTTTACCTTCCGGAAATATTATTGCCTCCGATATTACCAATGGCTTATTTATACTCGATGGAAAAAAATTGCTCAACTATTTGCCTGATGTGCCATTGGAAAATTCTTTAGTCTTTGGTGCTAATCCTGTGTTTGATGCATTGGATATTTATTTTACTTTCGATAAAAATACGAAAGCAGAAGTTACTATTTATGACATGACCGGCAGATTGGTTTATAGTAATACAATAGTGGAGCAAAAGGGTAGTGGTGCCATTTCAATTCCGGTGCCTGCATTAGCTTCCGGCATTTATGTAGCTGCTATCAGTAGTGAAAGTTTCACATTAACATCAAAGTTTATCAAAGCTTCCAATAAGTAAGCGATGCAATTTATTCAATCGTAAATTAAAAGATTAATAGAAGAAACTAATCATGAAAAAAATAATAATTGTATTCATTTTCTTTGCTGTCTCAGCTATCAGTTGTAAAAACGATTCAAATGAAATTCCTTCTCCTGCGGCTACAACAGGAAAGGTGATTTTTGTTTTTAAAAATGAAGTAGACGGTAATGCCATTCAAATTGGAGCAATGAATAATACCAATGAGGCTGGTAATGTTTATAGTGTTGATGAAATGAGATATTATATAAGCAATATTGTATTTGTGACTCCCGCTGGTGTTGAGTTCAAAGCACCCAATTATGAACTGATCATAGAAGATAGTGCTGAAACTAAATATTTTGTTGTCGAAAATGTTCCATTCGGGAATTACGATTCTTTAAAGTTTCTTTTAGGTGTGGATAGTGCTATCAATACAATAGGTGCCCTAACCGGCGACCTGGATCCAATAAATAGTATGTTCTGGGACTGGCAATCAGGATACATCAATTTTAAACATGAGGGAATGTTTATTGACTCAACCGGAAATCCCGATTTTCTCACCTATCATTTCGGAACCTTAAAAGGAACTGTTGACGAAGTCTTACCCATCAATTTAAATTTTACAGAAGGCACAAAAATTATTAACATCACCTTTAATCTCAATAAAATATACCGCTCTCCAAATGTGATTAATTTTAATGGTGAAAATATCCATCAATCCACCGGCCCCGGCGAAAATGGATGGCTTCAATTGATGAGAGAGAATTTTCAGGGCGCCTTTGAAGTGACATCAATACAATAGCCCTAGACGTTGTGCTGTAGATCGGATGAATTTTTTCTTCAGCCGATAACTATCTGCGCCTATCCTTTCCCTTCCACCGCCACGTCTAATGCCGCCCCGCCGCCAATGCCGCCGCCACTGCCACCGCCACCGCCACCACCACCACCTACCGTTGAAAGTCAATATCCTGAGCAATGGCATTCAATATACTGGTTTCATCTTCTGAGTACCCTACTCTAACGTAAGTTTCTGCATCGTAGTCATAGATAACAGGACCCTTTTCAAAATAAAAATCGGGAAATTTCTCCTGCATCTTGCTCTTCATCATGTGAGCGTAGGCCTGTGTAACCGCTTGTCGAAATAATTCCTCGTTTCTCATAAGGTTTAAGAAAATGAAACTACTGTGATTTTGGTGGAAAATGTGACTAATGGTGCGGGTGAATGGGTGAATGGGTGAATGGGAGGTTGATGGTGTTGAGTTTTCATTCACTTGAGAAGTATAATGGCCCCTAGTTGTCATTCGGTTTAATGTGTCGGAGAGCGAAAGGCAAGTTGTCGAAATGAATTGCGGAATGACTCCTTGAAAATCAGAAAACTCTAATTTTATAAAAACTTCTCCTCAAATTATTAACTGAAAAGTGTAATTTGGTTTGACGACGTACATATAGCTGGTATAATAGCTAAAAATTCACAAACAGGTTCAGCAATCAAAACTCTTCTAATTTCAGAATTTTAAATGCATGATTCTGTTTTGCAGATGTGAATGTTAAGAAATAAATTCCAGAGCTTAAGTCTGAAATATCCATCTGAAGTGAACTTCCTGCACTTATATTTATTTCCTTTGAAACAACCAATTGTCCGGTTACATCAGTTACCGAGATCAACAGTTTTTCACTGAAGGATGATTGTGAGACAATATTAATAACACCCCCCGAAACGGTAGGATATACGGTAATTTCATCGTGAATCGGTTCTTCACCTGTTCTTAGTTGCGGTGTGAAGGTCTGAATCGGGAACCGGATATTGGATACCTTCAGCGCATATAACTCTTCACCATGTGTGCCATCATCAGCCTTAAAATAAAGGTAATTGCCTGCAACGTTCAACTTGTCGGGATAACTGCCTCCTGATGGATTTATTTCAGCCACTTTAACAGTTCCGGCAATGGTGCCATTTGACTTCCATAATTCAAAATTGCTTGAATTATCACGGGCTGAAAAATAAAACAATCCTCCGGCAATTATTCCACCCGGATCGCAACCTCCGTTAGGCCCACCCGGGTTAAGGTCCTTCACCAGCACAGTTCCTGCGGCTGTACCGTCTGTTTTCCAAAATTCTTTACCATTAATATTGTTGTTGGCATTAAGATACACCGAATTATTGGCTGTTAAAAGAAAATCATGAGAGCTTGAGGTATTACCACTCCAAATATCTTTAAGAATATAGGTTCCTGCTGATGTGCCGTCAGAAATCCAAGGCTCTTCATTTTGGGTGTTATTATTGGCAATAAACATCATTTTATTATTGAATGGATAAAAACTATATGGATTTGATGAGCCAGTTCCTGTTCTGATATCTTTAAGCATGGTTGTTCCTGTTACACTACCATCCGTAATCCATATCTCTTCACCGTGTGTTGAATCATTTGCACTAAAAAAAAGTAGGTTGTTGTACTTCGTAAATTCGAATGCGCCTGAAGATACTATACCAGGATATATATCTTTCAGAAGAAAGGTTCCGGCAACTGTTCCGTCAGTTACGTAGGGTTCTTCACCCGTTGAAGCACTTTGGCCTATAAACACAATCTTACCGTTTATTTCAATACACCTTGGATTTGATGCATAATCACCGGTTAACCTGAATGTGCCTGCCGTGGTTCCATCGCTCACCCATAATCCGGGTCCTGATCCATCGCTCGCAATAAAATAAAGTTTGCCATTCGCTACTTTGGAATATTCAGGTATGACAACGCCCGATGCAAAACTTTTTACGATGAGTGTGCCTGCAACGGTGCCATCACTTCTCCAAAGTTCATTTGTCGTGGAACCCATGCTGCTTGTAAAAAAATAGAAAAATCCATTAGCGGGAAAAAAGGTGTCATACCCCGGTGTGCTGCATGAACCGGGACAAATATCCTTAACAATAAAAGTACCTGCTACTGTGCCATCTGTTCTCCATAGTTCATTCCCATTCATTGAATCGGTGGCTCTGAAATAGAGAACATTATTAAACAATTGGAATTTTGAATTATAAGAACCGGCTACTCCCGGATTTATATCCTTGAATATTGTTGTTCCCGGAACAGTACCATCTGTCTGCCAAATTTCAGTTCCTTCATTTAAGGTTTCTGCACGAAACAACACTCTGTTACCATATTTGACATAAAGGGTGCATGATGATGATACCGGACCGGGTTTTATATCTTTCAGAATTAAAGTCGTTGCCGGAGTACCGCTGCTCACCCATGGCTCCAATCCATGCTGGGGGGTTTCTGCAACAAAAAACATTTTATTCCCGCTGATCGGAATAAATGTCTCAAAAAAGGTGCCTGATGTTCCTGCCGTAAAATCTTTTAAGAGCACCGGCGTTTGACCAATGGAATATTGACTTAATAAAATCAGCAAAAACAAATGTAATTTTTTCATCATGAATGCAGTGTTACAACCGAAACCTGTGATCGATCTATTTTAATCGGTAATTTAATAAATGTTAAACAGATTAGTTAGAAGCAAATATAACATCCATTGATTACACTTACAAATAATCAGACAAATGAACCCAGGTGAATTAATGATAAAAGTATCATATGAACTAACAAAATCATTCGGTTAGGCAAAAAAAGGAAGACTCAAATTGCTGATTTTCGACGATACTGATAGGACCTATTAGACATTCATCAACTGTATGTTTGAGGGGTTTCATGGTAGTAGCTTTTACATTCGCGCTAATTTTAAGGAAATTCCGGGTATTCGGGCTAATTATGGATTGACCGGTCCATTTAGCCTATGATGCGGAGAAAAGACGCCTTATTCTCCGCATTAATTGCGTAGAATAACTTGCCAAAATAAAAAAAGCCCTCAAGTGAGAGCTGTTTTGCGGTCAGTATGGAGCTAGCAGATATTTTATTGTATCACCAGGTTTTTACAATTCGGGATAACGCAGTTTTACCTGCGCCCGATACCTTGGCAACATAAACTCCGTTTGGAAAAATTCCCATATCGGCAAGCGGGATCCTGCTCTCGGCAGACCTGATTATTTTCTGCATGACAATTCTGCCCATCATATCGGTCAATTGGATTTCCAGATCTCCTTTCATTGCTGATGAAGAATTATCCAGGTATATCCAGCTGCTGGTGATATTGGGATATATTTTTGCATAATTTTCAGCCGGTTCACCAAGTGAAATAAACAGTTCAATCTTCACTACTGTTTCATTGGTAATTATCGGGGGATTCACGTCAAAAAAAATGGCTGCACTATTTAAAATGGAATCGCCTAACGACAGACTTGTAATCGGCTTGATTCGAAACCTGAAAAAACCACTGCTACCCGCTGGATTGGCTGCGCTGTCAGGCAATTGAATATTATCCATCCTGACAACCAGCAAACGATTTGCATCCAGGGTGAGGTTATAAGAATGGCTCGCACCTATAACATCCAAAGTAGCCAGATCCAGTAACGGTGACAGCGTATCTGCAATAATTACCCGGTGGGCAGTATCGTTCCCGATATTTTGAAATTGAATCGTATAATCCAGCCATTGCCCGGCAGCAACCTGTGAAGGTGTAATCGAACCATTTGGCTCAACCGTTTTCATATTCGGATCGTATGCACCAAAAACTGAAACCTGAAGCGTATCGCTGTTATCAGGAGGTGTAATATCTCCGATAAGTGGGTAAGCAAATGCGGTAAGTATAGAAAAGGCCCCTGGAAGTATAGTTGTATTCAGCAGGTGAATATTCACCGTCTTCTCTTCAAAGGGCGCAAGTTTACCCAAGTCCCAGTAATAATTTCCCGCATTGGTGGAGTCGGCAGCTGGTAAAACAGAATCTACCGAAAATGCCGGGTCAAAAATAAACCGTATTGCTGCATCTGCACTGTCAATTGATCGGTTGATGCAGGTTATATAAAATGCACGTGGCAAAAAGTAGCCAAGCCCACCAGGTGAGGTAATTTCAACAGCAAGGTCGTTATAAGCACTGTTAGGGTACCATCCGAAATGGTTGTCGTCATCGATTGGGTTGACAGATGACAATGCAGCCTGATGCGATCCCGGATTAGAGGAAATCAATGAAGGAAAAGGAATTAATGGAGCCAATAAATAGTTAACGTTTACACCGTACCCGGCATAATAACCAGTTTGATCTGAGATACTGTAATTACTTCCGGGAGTTCTAATTACCAACCTGTTCTTTAATGCAGGATCACCCGGATCCTGTATGCCATTCAAATTGTAATCGCGATAAATTGTTCCCGAATATTTATGATAATCGAACCCGGTTTGAGGAATTCTTTCAATCGGTATCGGGATGCATAAAAATCACTGTATCCTGAAGAAAGTCTTGTGCAACGTTTATACCCAGGTCAAAGTCAGTATAACCTTCATATCCCCCTGAGATTATTAAGTGATAATTTTTGTCAAGTAAAAGATTATTGATATAGTAATCAGTTCCCATACTCTCAAGAGGAAGTATGAATTGATTTTTTCCGTTCTGGTCAAAATAGGCTATAAACGCATCCTGATTTCCTACCGAATTAATTCCCTGCATGGAAATATTCGGATCAGTAAGAATGGAATCTGTAAAGTGACCAGCAATATAAAAATTATCAAATTCATCAACTAAAATTTTCAACGGGCGTTCAGTGTAATATCCTCCAAATTTTTTCGCATAAATGAAAATTCCGGAACTATCAAGCAAGGAAAATAGCACATCATGTCCAAAGAATGGTAATTCCGTATTTGGATAAGGGGTAAAAATTTCAACACCCGGACCGGGATCCATATCAACTGTTGCATTCAGGCCTAATGCAATAAGAATACGGTCGCCAGATAATCGAGCAAGACATGAGATTCTTATACTGTCTTCATAAAATCTGACAAATTTCAGCGTACCGTTGAGTGCATATTTTGCAACAAAATTTGAGGTGGGAGCTGACATAGCAGTTCCAGGGCCGGGATCAAAATCAACAGAACCCATAAGCGTGTTCCCGGTTATTACCAATGACATGGTTGAATCCAACATTATGTTTCAGGGGTCAAATGTATATTGACAGGGCTCGTTGCATCGAAAAAAATGCTGAATGACATTTCCCGTTATCAGCCAAGCAAAAACAGAATACCAGTTTGAAAGTGGATTGCCGTTTAACTGGGTGCCATCGTAAAATATGTTGCCTTTGCTGATCATTGCCAGACATCCACGGCCCTCCTCATCCAGGTAGGAAGGAACTATGAGGTTGTTACCCGTGCTTCCTGTAAAGGGTTTCATAAATACGAAATCCCCATTCAGATCATAGCGCGCCAGGAATGTATTTCCACCTGCAACCGATGGTGGCGCGTAAATTCCCGGTCCCGGATCAAAATCTACAGTTTCGTCATAATCGCCAATTATATTTATGTTTCCATACCTGTCAGGCTTGAGTTTCCAGAACCTTAAGTCACCGGTAGAAACAGTACATTCGATCTTCTTTGCAAACTGCAAAACACCATTTGTATCAAGCTTTATCAAGGCAAATGCTGTATTCGTGTGTGTAATCAGGGAATTGACCTGGCCCCGGATCAACATCACAACAATATCCAAAGTTTCAATAAATAAAATGAATTACCCACACTATCGACTCCGGCGGCATAACAAGTTTCACTGTAAGGTGATTTTGTGGTGGCATGCCATTTATAGGCCAGTTGAGGCATACCCTTCGTGAAAAAGGTGATAATCATTAAAAGGAAATAAAAGTTTTATTCTCATGGCATAAATGTAAGCATTTACAGTAAACTTAATATACTTTTCACAAGGTCGTTCATAATAATCTTTGAGTTGCTTGATCGCTAATGTGTGCTTAGTTGTTTTGCCATGAACGACTCGTTTTACTTTTTCATCCAGTATTTTGTGGAAGTATTTTGATGACGGAATTGTTTTAGCGAATATCTGGCTTCTTCAAGTATGGCACGGCTTATCATGGATTCCGGATTTGTACAAAATATACAAAAATGGAATCTGATTCCAGATATGTATATTTATACAAAAATGGAATTGGGCTTCGGATTTGATATTAAAAATAGAAAGCCAGGATCAATCCCGATAGCCCATTCATAAAAATGAATTCCATGGCTATAAAAGCCAAAACCCTGAAAGTCCATGACTTTCAGGGTTTTGTTGGCGGTCCGGGCGGGACTAATATCTAATTGATATACAATGATTTACAAGGCATTACGGCTAACCGTTTTTCCATTCGAGCTAATTTTTGGCGGGATTCATGTTATTCGGGCTAATCAAAAAACACTTAACTTTTCCGCAAGTAGTATTCCAATTAAATCCTGAAAACTATTCAATGTACTCAAATAATAATTGACATTAATTTTTCACAAACTTCAATTGCCGCAATTTATCTCCTGTTGCGAAAGAAAGTATGTAAAATCCAGGGTGAAGCATGCTCACGTCCAACTGAAGGCTTGAATTATTAAATGATATCAAGGTTGAGTTAAGAATTTGTTTTCCTGTTAGATCCGACACTGTTATTTCGGCTTGATTAAAAACTCCTGAGCTTTCATTTATTATCATGGTTTCGTTAACAGGATTCGGATAAATGATAAAATTGTTTTCCTGAGGTGAAGGAAGTCCTGTTGTTTGACAGGCAATTAACCCTCCAGTAGGATTGGCTCCGGAGGAGCTGTCGAAATCGCAACTATTGATAAGGAATTTGTAATAAGACTGTATGAAAAGATTGTTCCATAAGAATAAACACCTCCATTTTTAGTGGCTCCATAAAGTACATTCGCCATTTCAAAAGATCGCCGGTTGGCCTCACTCCTGAACAGGAACAAAATCCTGAATTTTAGTATAAACCGAATTATTAATATTAAATTCAGATAAGGTACCACTGTTAAAAAATCCACCTGTGTCAGCCATGCCATAAAGCATTCCATTGGTTGCCTGCATAAGGCTTCCCATTGGAGACATTCCATCATATAAATCAAAGTCAAATAATTTCGAAAACAAATTGCTAAGAGGATCAAAGCTAAAAGCACACCGTATCCTGCCGAACCTCCTGAAGGAGTAAGTCCGTACAATTTTCCATCAGCAGCCTCAATCAGGCTTCCAACCGGTGCAGAACCACCAGAACCAGTAAAAGAATACACACATGACATAGTTGCAGTATTGATATCATAACTATAGATTATTCCCATTCCATACATTCCACCGTAAGCCATTCCATAAATTTTACCATTGCTGTGAATGACAGGAGCTCCTTGAGGATATGTAATTCCGTTGCCGAATTCATGAAGCATGGTGTAAGTGCCTGAAATGGTATTCCAGGAATACAATACACCTGCCTGGTTGCTTCCTCCGGTAGTGGTTACTCCATAGAGTATACCATTGGATCCCTTTGCAAGTCCGCTTTTTGGAAAATCGCCATGAACAATATCAAAATCATGGACGTCGGTATACACATTTGTGTTAGGATCAAAACTGAATATAGTGCAGCTGGACCAATAACCTCCATCGTAGCTGGTACCATAGAGTTTGCCATCATCAGCCTGAACAAGCTTTCCATAGAAATTTGATAACCATCAGGTGGTTGAAAAAGAATGATGGTTAGTTAAAACGGGTGAGAGTGGATCGACACTGACAATGGCGCCAACATTATTAGCTCCTCCTGGTTTGTTAACATCCATAACTGACTTTGAGAAAAGCCAATGCATTTGAATGCTAAGATGAAAATGCCTGAAAGGAAGAACTTTGTTTTCATGTTAGCAGGGGTTTGATTCAGGACGAGTTATAACCTGATATGGTTGCTAAGTTAAATAAATTAGCAATTGCCTCTGCTCCGACAGAATGATTTAAATAGCCTCTGATTTCCAAAAACATCCGATAGATGCATGTTGATGATAAGCTGATATTAACACCAGGAATTCTTTTATGAATTTCCTTTGAACATCATTTACTGAGTGAAGTATTAATGCTATGGTCAGGTCCGATTTAAAGTGTGCAGGAATTACCGGAAGAAATCCCCGGCATTTTCCTTCAAGGCACAGGATATCCCCAATTCCTGGGTTTGTTAAATTAAAATCAGTGAATCAACACTTATCTGCTGAAAAAGCCAATGTGTTTCCGGTTAATCTGGCCGCCATAAAGCATAAAACCTGAAAATCATAGATTTTCAGGTTTTTCAATAAAGAGTCGGACGGGATTTATTATATATTGATTATCATTGCTTTACAATTTTTTCAGGCTAATCTATTTCCCATTCAGGCTAATTTTTTCCGGGATTCTGGTTATTCGGTCTGATGACAGACATACTCGCCCGTTCACAGAAGATTAATTGCGATTTCATCAAAAAATTGCCCAGAGAATTTGAACCGGATTTGCTCAGGCTTGTTAATTTTTAATAGATATATAGTTTGCGAAAAGCATCAAAAAGTGATACCTTTCGCAAAAATTATCTAGCGATGGCTGTAGAGACGAATTACAAGCGACTGGAGCATTGGATGGAACAACATCAATCAATGGCAGGCTGTCGTTCAGCCTGAACGAAATCCAGCAAGAATTTCAGGAATGACAGCGAAACAGCTTTAAAGCAAATGTTGGAAAGGCTTTCTGCCAACGAAAAGATTGTATCTATTTTAAAGATTTTGTGTGATAGTCCCTCCCGCTTATTCTTCAAAGGAATATTGCCCCCGTCGATGTTTATTGACAGCCCTGATGAAATTTCTGCAAAGAAAATACTGGCGCGCTTCTAAATGCGGCCGCATTGCATGGTGCATCGCATCAACAACCACAAGAATATTTCGTGGTAACTGAATATCAGTATTGCGAACTACTAACAAGAAAGGGTTAAAATAAATTATATCAGCACAGGTAACTTCCCCCTGATAGTCTCATTGAAAAAGAAAAACAGAAACAGGATATATCAATGTTTCGAAGCCAATGCTCACGGCATTAGACCTGGTTACGTACGAAAAGAAAATTGGCGGACTTACCCAGGGCATCAACAATGATCAACGAATTGCTTGGAAACCGTCAAAAAGATATCAGACAGGAATTGATAGAATTATGTCCAAGTCACTTCGTTGCAAAGGTTGGGCTTCATTCTAGATGAAATAGTAGATAGAAATGATCTCATGAAAAAGATTTATACTCAATGTAAAAAAGCAGGACTTGATTTTTATATGATTCCATTAAAGGCATCAGGTGATAAAAAAAGAGCATTATAAATGACAAGTGGAAATTGATAATAAACACCGAAATTGAACTTGACGAATGATTCCACAGGCCTACATAACGGAATGGAGAAACCAGGTTCCCTGGCAAACGAATGAGCAGGTTGAACAAGATTTGATTATTTGCAGAGCTTTGGTGGAAATATTTAAAGACGATTTCCTGGCAGACAGTTTAGCCTTCAGAGGTGGAACAGCTT